>NZ_CP017751.1:0-4181780 GCF_001854285.1 Cupriavidus sp. USMAHM13 | reverse complement strand
GACGCCGCGCGCCGCCTGCCGGCCGCCGTCTCGGCGCCCGGCGGCCTGGTGGGTTTCCGCACGCTGTTCTACAAGGAAGTGCTGCGTTTCTGGAAGGTCAGCTTCCAGACCGTGGCCGCGCCCGTGCTGACGGCCATCCTTTACCTGCTGATCTTCGGTCACGTGTTGGAAGACCGCGTCAAGGTCTACGACCAGATCAGCTATACGGCCTTCCTGGTGCCCGGCCTGGTAATGATGAGCGTGCTGCAGAACGCCTTCGCCAACAGTTCGTCCTCGCTGATCCAGTCCAAGATCACCGGCAACCTGGTGTTCGTGCTGCTGCCGCCGCTGTCGCACTGGGAGATGTTCAGTGCCTACGTGCTGGCGTCCGTGGTGCGGGGCCTGTCGGTCGGGCTCGGCGTGCTGCTGGTCACCGCCTGGTTCGCGCACCTGAATTTCGCCCACCTGGGCTGGATCCTGGCCTTTGCCGTGCTGGGCGCCGCCATCCTCGGCACGCTCGGCCTGATCGCCGGCATCTGGGCGGAGAAATTCGACCAGCTCGCGGCGTTCCAGAACTTCCTGATCATGCCGGCCACCTTCCTGTCCGGCGTGTTCTATTCCATCCACTCGCTGCCCCCCTTCTGGCAAGGGGTGTCGCATGCGAACCCGTTCTTCTACATGATCGACGGCTTCCGCTACGGCTTCTTCGGCGTGTCCGACGCCGACCCGGTCTTCAGCCTGGCCGTGGTCGGCACCGCCTTCCTGGTGCTGGCGGCGCTGGCGCTGCGGCTGCTGAAGTCGGGCTACAAGCTGCGGCATTGAGGCTGAGGCGCTCCCCCGCGCCGCTGCCGATTCCTATACCGCAAGCCAAGCGATCAGACGTAACGAGACGAAACAAAGAGAAAGACATGCTGCCTACACCGGAACAAGTCAGGGACTATATCGCCCAAGGTCTGCCATGCGAACACCTGCAGGTGGAGGGCGACGGTCAGCACTTCTTCGCCACCATCGTCAGCGGGGAGTTCGAGGGCAAGCGCCTCATCCAGCGGCACCAGCGCGTCTACGCGGCGCTGGGCGACCGCATGAAGGCCGAGATCCACGCGCTGTCGATGAAGACCCTGACGCCCGCCGAATGGCAGGCGGCCGACGGCAAGTGAGCGACGGGGCGGCATGTGCCGCCGCAACGCGAGCGTCCCTTGATGTTGGACCTTGAGATCCAGGGCAACGGCCCGCGGACCGGGCAGCAGGGCGCCGCCAAGGACGGCTCCAGGCGCCAGACGGCACGGCCGTGCCGCGCTGTGCCATCCCCGCTCGCGCCGTCCATCCTCCGGCGGCGCGCGCGAGGCGGCGCCTCGCTGCACGCCCGCCAACGATGGGGCTGGACCCGAATGTGTGCTCAGGGCGCACGCGTGGGCCGCGCCTCACCGATGAGGCCTGATGCGTGCACGCACTGGCCGACGGCGAGACCGTGCTGTGGTCTGCTGGTCAAGAGCGCAGCGAGGGCATCGCACCGACCGGCTGGTGGTGCGGGCGTCGAGCGCCTGCACGGCGCCAGCCATGACGTGGTTGCCGACCGCATCGAGGCCGGCACCTTCCTGTGCGCGGCTGCCGCCACGCTCGGCGACCTGACGCTGACTGAGGCATGAAACGCGGTGCTGGACAAGCTGCGCGAAGCCGGCGCGCGCATCGACAGCGGCGAGGACTGGATCCGCCTGGCGATGCCGCAGCGCCCGCGCGCGGTCAGCTTCCGTACCTCGGAGTACCCGGCCTTCCCGACCGACATGCAGGCGCAGTTCATGGCCTGGACGCGGTTGCCGAAGGTACGTCGCGCGTCACCGAGACCATCTTCGAGAACCGCTTCATGCATGTGCAGGAACTGAGCCGGCTGGGTGCGAATATCTCGGTGGAGGGCAATACGGCGGTGGTGACCGGCGTGCCGCGCCTGTCCGGTGCCAAGGTGATGGCCACCGACCTGCGCGCTTCGGCCAGCCTGGTGATCGCCGGGCTGGTGGCCGAAGGCGAGACCGTCATCGACCGTATCTATCATCTGGACCGCGGTTACGACCGCATCGAAGACAAGCTGTCGGCGGTGGGCGCCAAGATCCGCCGCATCGCCTGAGTATCCCGAGGACACCCATGAATCTCGCCATCCGCCCGCCAACCAGCTGACGCTGGCTCTGTCCAAGGGCCGCATCTTCACCGAGACGATGCCGCTGCTGGAGGCTGCAGGCATCCGCGTCACCGAGAATCCGGAGACGTCGCGCAAGCTGATCCTGCCGACCACGGATCCGGACGTGCGCGTCATCATCGTGCGCGCCTCCCGACGTGCCGACCTACGTGCAGTACGGTGCCGCCGATTTCGGCGTGGCCGGCAAGGACGTGCTGATGGAGCACGCATGGCGGGCCTCTATGCACCGATCGACCTCAATATCGCCAAGTGCCGCATGTCGGTGGCGGTGCCGGCCGGTTTCGACTATGCCAGTGCCGTGCACCAGGGCGCGCGCCTGCGGTCGCCACCAAGTACGTGCAGACCGCGCGCGAGCACTTCGCCAAGAAGGGCGTGCACGTCGACCTGATCAAGCTCTACGGCTCGATGGAACTGGGTCCGCTGGTGGGCCTGGCCGACGCCATCGTCGACCTGGTCAGCACCGGCGGCACGCTGCGCGCCAACAACCTCGTCGAGGTGGAGGAGATCGTGCAGATTTCGTCGCGGCTGGTGGTCAACCAGGCCGCGCTCAAGCTCAAGCGCGAGCGGCTCACGCCGATTCTCGACGCATTCGAACGGGCCTCGGCGGCGCTGGCCTGAAGCCGCCGCTTGCCCCAGGGGATAGCCATCATGACTGAAAACCGTACCGAACACGTGGTGATCCGCCAGCTCGATTCGAGCGAGGCGGGCTTCGCCGCCGCGTTGCGCGAGGTGCTGGCGTTCGAGGCTTCGGAAGACGAAGCCATCGACCGCGCCGCGGCGCAGATCCTGGCCGACGTGAAGGCGCGCGGCGATGCCGCGGTGCTGGAATACACGCAGCGTTTCGACCGCGTCGAGGCCGCCTCGCTGGGCGCGCTCGAACTGTCGCAGGCGGAGCTGGAAGCCGCGCTCGACGAGCTCGAGCCCAAGCGCCGCGCGGCGCTGGAGGCGGCGGCGGCGCGCGTGCGCGCCTACCACGAGAAGCAGAAGATCGAATGCGGCAGCCACAGCTGGGAGTACACCGAGTCCGACGGCACGGTGCTCGGCCAGAAGGTCACGCCGCTCGACCGCGTCGGCCTCTACGTGCCGGGCGGCAAGGCCGCCTATCCCTCGTCGGTGCTGATGAACGCGATTCCCGCGCGCGTGGCCGGCGTCAAGGAAGTGATCATGGTGGTGCCGACGCCGGGCGGCGTGCGCAACCCGCTGGTGCTGGCCGCCGCGCAGATCGCCGGCGTCGACCGCGTGTTCACCATCGGTGGCGCGCAGGCGGTCGGGGCGCTGGCCTACGGCACCGCCACGCTGCCGCAGGTGGACAAGATCGTCGGTCCGGGCAATGCCTATGTCGCGGCCGCCAAGCGCCGCGTGTTCGGCACGGTGGGCATCGACATGATCGCCGGGCCGTCCGAGATCCTGGTGATCTGCGACGGCACCACCGATCCCGACTGGGTGGCCATGGACCTGTTCTCGCAGGCCGAGCACGATGAACTGGCGCAATCGATCCTGCTGTGCCCGGACGCCCGCTACATCGCCGCGGTGGAGGCCAGCATCCAGCGCCAGCTCGACGTGATGCCGCGCCGCGACGTCATTGCCGCCTCGCTGTCCGGACGCGGCGCGCTGATCAAGGTGCGCGACATGGACGAGGCCTGCGAGATCGCCAACGCGATCGCGCCGGAGCACCTGGAGATCTCCGCGGAGAATCCGCGCCAGTGGGCGGAGAAGATCCGCCATGCCGGCGCCATCTTCCTCGGCCGCTTCACCAGCGAGTCGCTCGGTGACTATTGCGCCGGCCCCAACCACGTGCTGCCGACCTCGCGCACCGCGCGCTTCTCTTCCCCGCTGGGCGTCTACGATTTCCAGAAGCGCTCCAGCCTGATCGAGGTCAGCGAGGGCGGTGCGCAGATGCTGGGCCAGATCGCCGCCGAACTGGCCTACGGCGAGGGGTTGCAGGCCCACGCACGCAGCGCCGAGTACCGTATCAAGCGCAGTTGATTCCACCCGCCGCCGCCCTGCCGGGCGGCGGCAACCCACCCGAGAGGACCTTCCATGTCTGCCGTAAAGCCTTCCCTGATCGAACGCATCATCCGTGACGACGTGCGCGCCATGGGCGCCTACCACGTGCCGGACGCGCATGGTCTGGTGAAGCTCGACGCCATGGAGAAACCCCTACCTGCTGCCGCCGCGCTGCGCGCCGAACTGTCCGCCCGCCTGGGCGAGGTCGCGCTCAACCGCTACCCGGTGCCGAGCAGCGACGCGCTGCGCGCCAGGCTCCAGGCGGTGATGCAGGTGCCGGCCGGCATGGATGTGCTGCTCGGCAACGGCTCCGACGAAATCATCAGCATGCTGTCGCTGGCCGCCGCCAAGCCGGGCGCCAAGGTGCTGGCGCCGGTGCCGGGCTTCGTCATGTACGCGATGTCGGCGCAGTTCGCCGGCCTGGGCTTCGTCGGCGTGCCGCTGCGCGCGGATTTCACGCTCGACCGCGACGCCATGCTGGCGGCCATGGCCGAGCACCAGCCCGCCATCATCTACCTGGCTTATCCGAACAATCCCACCGGTAACCTGTTCGACGAAGCCGACATGGAGGCCATCCTGCGCGCCGCCGACGGCGCCGTCTGCCAGAGCCTGGTGGTGGTCGACGAGGCCTACCAGCCCTTCGCCCAGCAGAGCTGGATGCCGCGCCTGGCGGACTTCGGCAACCTGCTGGTGATGCGCACCGTGTCCAAGCTGGGCCTGGCGGGCATCCGCCTGGGCTACGTGGCCGGCGCGCCGGAATGGCTGGCGCAGCTCGACAAGGTGCGTCCGCCATACAACGTCAATGTGCTGACCGAGGCCGCCGCGCTGTTCGCGCTGGAGCATGTCGCCGTGCTCGACGAGCAGGCGGCCCGGTTGCGCGCGGAACGCGCGAACCTGGTGGCGGCGTTGCAGGCGCTGCCCGGGGTCACCGTCTTCCCCAGCGCGGCCAATTTCCTGCTGCTGCGCGTGCCCGATGGCGCACAGATCTTCGACCGAGTGCTGGCGCGCAAGGTGCTGATCAAGAACGTGGGTAAAATGCACCCGTTGCTGGCCAACTGTTTGCGCGTCACGGTCAGCACCCCCGAAGAGAACGCGCAGTTTCTCGAGGCCTTCCGTGCCTCGTTGCAGGATTAACACCATGCGTGTTGCAGAGGTCACCCGCAATACCTCCGAAACGCAGATCCGCGTTTCGCTCAATCTCGACGGCACCGGACGCCAGAAGCTGGCCTCCGGCGTGCCCTTCCTCGACCACATGCTGGACCAGATCGCCCGGCATGGCATGTTCGACCTGGAGGTCGAGGCCAAAGGGCGATACGCATATCGACGACCACCATACGGTCGAGGACGTCGGCATCACGCTCGGCCAGGCCGTGGCACGTGCCATCGGCGACAAGAAGGCATCACCCGCTACGGGCACAGCTATGTGCCGCTGGACGAATGCCTGTCGCGCGTGGTGATCGATTTCTCGGGCCGCCCGGGCCTGGAATTCCACGTGCCGTTCACGCGCGCCGCGTGGGCAGCTTCGATGTCGACCTGACCATCGAGTTCTTCCGCGGTTTCGTCAACCATGCCGGCGGTCACGCTGCATATCGACAACCTGCGCGGCATCAATGCCCACCACCAGTGGCGAAACCGTGTTCAAGGCCTTCGGCCGGGCGCTGCGATGGCGGTGGAACTGGATCCGCGCGCAGCGGGCACCGTGCCGTCCACCAAGGGTACGCTGTAAGCAGAACCGCCCCCCGGCGCGCCGGGGGGGCGGAACCGGCCGCGAGGCGCCTGGATTGGCCGGCAAGCCGGCCGCACGCAACCGATGGATACCCTCAAGTCGTTCATCTCGCTGCTGGCGCTGATCAACCCGATCGGGGCGATCCCGTTCTTCATCAGCCTGACGGGACCAGCAGTCCGAGACCGAGAAGCTGCACACGATCAAGATCGCATCGATTCTCGGTGGCGGTGGGGTGGTGGCGGTGTCGGGCGCTGCTGGGGCAGCAGATCATCGAGTTCTTCAATATCTCGGTGGCGTCCCTGCAGGTCGGTGGCGGCCTGATCATGATCATGATGGCCATGAACATGCCTCAACGCCCAGACCAGCCGCACCAAGGCCACGCCGAGGAGGAGGACGAGGCCGAGGCCAAGGCCAGCGTGGCGGTGGTGCCGGCTGGCACGGCCGCTGCTGACCGGGCCGGGCTCGATCAGCACGGGTGATCGTCTATGCCGGCAAGACTCAGCACTGGGTACCAGTTGCTGGTGCTGGTCGCCATCGGCGTGGTGCTGGGGGCGGTGGTGTATCTGGTATCCGCGCGGCCGGACCCCATTTCCAGGGTGATCGGCCGCACCGGGCATCAATATCGGCCACGCGCCTGATGGGCCTGAACCTGTCGGCGCTGGACCGTGGGAATCATGGTGGACGGGCTGAAGACACTTTGCCTGTTTTGAAATCATGACTACCATAGCAATTGTGGATTACGGCATGGGCAAACTGCGCTCGGTCGCGGCAGGCACTGCGTGCGCGGGCGCCCGGAAGCGGATGTGCGGTGGTGGGATGCTCCCGAGGGTATCCGCGCCGCGGACCGGGTGGTCTGCCCCGGCCAGGCGCCGATGCCGGACTGGCATGGGCGCGCTGGGAGCCTCGGGCCTGCAGCAGGCCGTGCTGGAGGCGGGCGGCCAGCAAGCCCGATGCTGGGCGTGTGCGTGGGCGAGCAGATGCTGTTCGACAGCAGTACCGAGCGCCGCGCCGGACAGGGCGGACACCGCCCTGCCTCGGACTGATGCCCGCGAAGTGGTCCGCTTCGAGCTGGACGGCATGAACACAGCCGGACGGCTTCCCGCTTCAAAGTTCCCCAGATGGGATGCGAAACCGGGTCCGGCAGGTCGGTGCCCACCCCGCGTGGGAGGGGATCCCGGACGACAGCTGGTTCTATTTCGTCCACAGCTACTACGTGCGGCCGCACAACCCGGCCCATACGGCAGGCGAAACGCAGTTATGGCGTCGTGTTTACCAGTGCCGTGGCGCGCCGATAATATTTTTGCCACGCAGTTCCATCCGGGAAAAGAGCGCCGCGATGGGTCTGCAGCTGTACAGGAACTTCGTGCATTGGAATCCGTGAGGATCCGGCCCCTTGACCCGATCGACCTGTTCGACTTGAATCGACCCGAACTGACCTGACCTGACTCGACCCGGTCCGCCGGTCTTGTTCCCTTTTTTCTACTCAACCACGCTCGTCACGCATATGTTGCTCATCCGGCCATCGACCCTGAAGGACGGTCATGTGTACGCCTCAAACAAGGCGACATGGACCAGGCCACCGTCTTTTCCGAGGATCCCGCCGCCATGGCACGTCACTGGGTGGAGCAGGGCGCTCCGTCGCCTGCAACCTGGTCGACTTGAATGGCGCCTTCGTGGGCAAGCCGCGCAACGAAGCCGCGATCAAGGCGATCCATCGCCGAGGTGGGGGGCGAAATCCCCGTCCAGCTGGGCGGCGGCATTCGCGACCTGAACACGATCGGAGCGCTGGCTCGACGACGGGTTGTCCTACGTCATCATCGCACCGCGGCAGTGAAGAATCCCGGCTTCCTGAAGGATGCCTGCTCGGCCTTCGGCGGCCATATCATCGTCGGCCTCGGATGCCAAGGACGGCAAGGTCGCCACTGACGGCTGGAGCAAGCTGACCGGCCACGAAGTGGTGGACCTGGCCCGCAAAGTACGAGGAATGGCGTCGAAGCCATCATCTATACCGACATCGGTCGCGATGGGCATGCTGCAGGGCATCAACATCGAGGCGACCGTCAAGCTGGCCCAGTCGATGTCGATCCCGGTGATCGCCAAGCGGCGGGCCTCTCCAACCTGGCCGACATCGATCACCTGTGCGCGGTCGAGGGCGAGGCGTGGAAGGCGTGATCTGCGGCCGCGCGATCTACTCGGGTGACCTGAACTTCTCCGACGCGCAGGCCCGCGCCGACAAGCTGGGCGCGGAGCAATAGGCAACGCGCGCACGGCGCGCCGTGCCGGCCGCCCCGGTTGCGAGCCGGGGCAGGGCCGGACAAGGAATCTCATGCTAGCCAAACGTATCATCCCCCTGCCTGGACGTGACCACGGGCGGTGGTCAAGGGGGTCAACTTCGTCGAATTGCGCGACGCAGGGCGACCCGGTCGAAATCGCGCGCCGCTACGACGAGCAGGGTGCCGATGAAATCACATTTCTGACATTACCGCGACCAGCGACGGCCGCGACCTGATCCTGCACATCATCGAGGCCGTGGCCTCCCAGGTCTTCATCCCGCTGACTGTGGGCGGCGGTGTGCGCGCCGTCGAGGACGTACGCCGGCTGCTCAATGCTGGCGCGGACAAGATCAGTGTCAATTCGTCGCCATCGCCAATCCGCAACTGGTGTCGGACGCCACGGCCAGGTACGGCTTCGCAGTGCATCGTGGTCGCCATCGACGCCAAGCGTAGCTCGGCGCCGGGTGAGCCGCCGCGTTGGGAGGTCTTCACCCACGGCGGGCGCAAGGCCACCGGCCTGGACGCGGTGCAGTGGGCACGCGAAATGGCCGAGCGTGGCGCGGGCGAACTGTTGTTGACCAGCATGGACCGCGATGGTACCAAGAGCGGCTTCGACCTCGAACTGACGCGTGCCGTCAGCGATGCCGTGCCGGTGCCGGTGATCGCATCGGGGGGCGTGGGCAGCCTGCAGGACCTGGCCGACGGCATCCGCCTGGGCCATGCCGATGCGGTGCTGGCGGCCAGCATCTTCCACTACGGCAGCACACCGTAGGCGAGGCGAAGGCGTTCATGGCCCGCGAGGGCATTCCGGTGCGGATCTGATCACGGCGAAGCAAGATGGCAAAGAAGTGGCTCAACAAGGTTAAATGGGACGACAACGGCCTGGTGCCGGTGATCGTGCAGGAAGTCGGCTCGAATGACGTGCTGATGTTTGCCTTCATGAACCGCGAGGCGCTGCAGCGCACCGTGGAACTGGGCGAGGCGGTGTTCTGGTCGCGTTCGCGCAAGCGCCTGTGGCACAAGGGCGAGGAGTCCGGCCACGTGCAGAAGGTGCATGAGATCCGTCTCGACTGCGACGAGGACGTGGTCCTGCTCAAGGTCACCCAGATCGACGGCATTGCCTGCCACACCGGACGGCACGCCTGCTTCTTCCAGAAGTTCGAGGGTGACGCCGAGAACGGCGACTGGCAGACGGTCGAGCCGGTCCTGAAGGACCCCACCCAGATCTACGCGGCCAAGCCATGAGCACATCCCCGAGCGGCGCCGATATCCTGGCGCGCATCGCCGCCACGCTGGAGTCGCGCAAGCCCGAACTGGGCGGCGATCCCGACAAGTCCTACGTGGCGCGCCTGTTCCACAAGGGCGACGATGCCATTCTGAAGAAGATCGGCGAGGAAGCGACCGAGACCGTGATGGCGGCCAAGGACGCACGCGCCGCCGGCCTGTCGGACGAGGCCAAGAGCAAGGTGGTCTACGAAGTGGCCGACCTGTGGTTCCACACCATGGTGCTGCTGGCGCGCTTCGGCCTGTCCCCGGACGACGTGGTGCGCGAACTGGCGCGCCGCGAAGGCCTGTCGGGGCTGGAAGAGAAGGCGAGCCGGTCGCAATAAGGCCCACGGCGAGACCCACGCCGCTGGTCGCGCGGAGAGCCGCGCGCCGGCCGGCACTTGCCCCGCACAACAAGGAGAAGGACGCACATGAGCAACGAATCCAGCGGCCAGGTCCTGCCTTCCGGCGCGCAGCTCGACAGCCTGCGCAAGCTGCTGCACATCCTGTATGCCCTGTACGCCATCTTCTGGCTGACCGGCGGCATCACCGCGCTGGTCGCCATCATCGTCGACTACGTCAAGCGCGACGACGCGCGCGGCAGCCTCTATGCCTCGCATTTCGCCTGGCAGATCCGCTCCTTCTGGTGGTCGATCGCCTGGGCGGTGCTGGGTGGGGCCTTGTTCTTCACCGTGGTGCTGATTCCGGCAGCCTTCGCCGTCTGGGGCGTGCTGTCGCTGTGGATGTTGTACCGCATCGTCAAGGGCTGGCTCTACCTGAACGATGGCAAGCCGATGTACCCGGACGGCTCGTTCTGAGCTGCCTGCCTGCCCACGTGGCTTCGCTTCCCCGGTCCGCCTGATCCGACTCCACCCGAACCACGAGATTTTCATGAACACGCGGGATAATCGTCACTTCTGCTAGGCCGCAGCCGGCCGGCGCGGGGCGGACCAGGCGCCAGGGCGCAGCAGGGATGGGGCGATGCCCGACGTCCGGTGGCTTCATCTCAAGGCGCCGGTACACTTCCTGCATGGTCCGGGGAGGCATCCCGCCTCGCCGGCCAATTGCGGCCCCGGCGAAGGCGGCTTGCTTGCTAAAATGGTGTAGAGAGTGCCCGGACCGGCATGGGCTGGCGCAGTGTCGGCGGTGCCGTACCATGATCGGCGCGGGGCCGGAAGACGGACAAGCCGTCCTTCAACCGTACCCGCAGGCGAGGGTGGTCCATGCGTGCAGTGGAAGATGCCGCTGCGCCGGCCGGGAGCGAGCAGGAGAAGGAGGTACAGGCCGCGGTCCGTTTGACGGCGGCCGGGTGCCGCGCCGGCAACCGTCGCCCGGCGCAGGCTTGTGAGGACGGAACAAACGGGGCGGGACGGCCGGAGGGCTGTCCGCGGCGCCATCAGGAGCGATAGAAAATGGGTTCGTTGAGCATTTGGCACTGGCTGATCGTGCTGCTGATCGTGATGCTGGTATTCGGCACCAAGAAGCTGCGCAACATCGGCCAGGATCTGGGTGGCGCGGTCAAGGGCTTCAAGGACGGCATGCGCGAAGGCGACGCTGCCGATAAGCCGGCCCAGTCCGCCCAGCCCAAGGAACTGCGCGACTCGACCACCATCGATGTCGAGGCCAAGGACAAGTCGTCGCAGCAGAAGTGATGCGCGTTCCGCCCACGTTCGCGCGGCGGCGCACGTGATCCTTTCCGCTTCCGGCGCCACGGCGCCGGTCCCTCTTCCTGTCCCGAAGCCCGCATGATCGACCTCGGTATTTCCAAGCTCGCGCTGATCGGTGCCGTGGCGCTGATCGTGATCGGCCCTGAGCGGCTGCCGAAGGTGGCGCGTACGGTCGGCGCGCTGGTCGGGCGCGCCCAGCGCTATATCAATGATGTGAAGGCCGAGGTCAGCCGCGAGGTCGAGCTCGAGGAACTGCGCAAGATGCGCACCGAGTTCGAGGAAGCCGCGCGCGATGTCGAGCGGACCATCCACAAGGAAGTGAGCGAACAGACGCAGGCGCTGAACGAGGCCCTGTCCGGCGAAAGCCATGCCGAGCCCGGCGGCGGCACTGGCTACGTGCCCTCGTGGGACGCGGCGCACAAGGTCCGCACTGGCCGCAAGAGCTGGCGCGTCAAGCAGGGCGCTCGGCCGCTGTGGTTCAAGCGGCAGCAGAATGTGCGCATGTGGGCACAGTCGGGTGCGGCGCGCGTCAAACGCCACCGGCCGGCGGCGGGCCCCGGCCGCTCTTTCTTCGATTGACGTGGCCGGCCCGAGTGGCACGCCACAGCCCGGCGCCCCGCGCCGCCAAGTCTTACTCGTTACCGGCCCGCGCGGCTGAGCGATCCACGCCATGAGCGATACGCGTTCCTCCCATTCTCCCGAGCCGGATCCGCAGGACGACCAGCAGGAAACCTTCATCTCCCATCTGATCGAACTGCGCGAGCGGCTGGTCAAGGCGGTGGCCGGCGTGCTGATCATCTTCCTCGGCCTCGTCTACTGGGCGCCCGAAATCTTCAACCTCTTCGCGCGGCCGCTGATGGTCTCCCTGCCCAAGGGGGGCAGGATGATCGTCACCGACGTCACCGGTTCCTTCTTCGTGCCGATGAAGGTCACACTGCTGGTCGCCTTCCTGATCGCACTGCCCTGGGTGCTGTACCAGATCTGGAAATTCGTCGCGCCGGGCCTGTACCAGCATGAGAAGCGGCTGATCCTGCCGCTGGTCAGCAGCAGCTATGTGCTGTTCCTGTGCGGCGTCACCTTTGCCTACTTCCTGGTCTTCCCCACGGTCTTCCACTTCATGGCGCACTACAACGCGCCGCTCGGGGCGGACATGTCGACCGACATCGACAAGTACCTCAGCTTCGCCATGACCATGTTCCTTGCCTTCGGCATCACCTTCGAGGTGCCGGTGGTGGTGATCGTGCTGGTGCGCTTCGGCGTGGTGGAACTCGACAAGCTCAAGCAGGTGCGTCCCTACGTCATCGTCGGCGCATTCATCATTGCCGCCGTGGTGACGCCGCCCGACGTGCTCTCCCAGCTCCTGCTGGCCGTGCCCCTGATCGCCCTGTATGAACTGGGCCTGCTGATGGCGCGCTTCTTCCTGAAGCCGGAGGAATCGCCGGAGGCCGTGGGCGGCACGACGGCCGATTGAGCCGCCGGCGGCCCTCGCTGAGGCGCTGGCCACCGTGCCGGCAGCCGACTATGGGAGGGCCACGGGTACCTCGGTTTACCTCTATTTTTTGCACCACTTTGGTGAAAATTGGAGACTTGTCTGTTGCTCCCTCGCAACAAATCGGGCTGATTCGCAGTGTTTACCGCGAAAAAGCCTTCTGAGCCTCTGGGGGCCTGGCCCATAATACGCAGCAGACGTTAAGTAAGTGCGTCGCCCAAGCACTTGGGCAAGCCAAGATTTCCCAATCAGTTGACAAGGAAAGTGTCGATATGAAGATGAAACTGTTTGCAGCTGCCGTCGCCGCTCTGGCCGCCGGCGGTGCGTATGCCCAGTCGAGCGTGACCCTTTACGGCGTGGCTGACGTTGGCCTCGAGTACACCAACCGCACCCCGGGTCCGAACGGCCAATCGTCGAACGCATGGCGCATGACCTCGGGCAACCAGTCCGGTTCGCGTTGGGGCCTGCGTGGCGTGGAAGACCTGGGCGGCGGCCTGAAGGGCATCTTCACCCTGGAAAGCGGTTTCAACGTTGACACCGGTGGCCAGTCGGACTCCAGCCGTCTGTTCAACCGTAACGCCTACGTCGGCCTGCAGAACCAGTGGGGCACCCTGACCCTGGGTCGCCAACAGACCCTGTTCTATGATTTCGGCCTGGTCTACGATCCGATGGCGATCTCGACCCGCTACTCGATCACCTCGATCGCTCCGGAATACGCTTCGCGTGCTGACAACGCCGCCAAGTACGTTGGTACCTTCGGTGGCCTGACCGTCGCCGCTCTGTACAGCTTCCAGAACAACGGCAACGAAATCCCGGGCGTGTTCTCGGCTGGCCGTGAGTACGGCTTCACCGCCATGTACGGCGCTGGCCCGTTCTCGGTTGGTGCGACCTATGACCAATCGAACGGCAGCACCGCTGCTTCGGCTGGCCAATCGATCCGCCGCGCAAGCGTTGCCGGTACCTACGCTTTCGGTCCGGCCAAGGTCTACGCTGGCTACCGCTGGGCGAAGGGCTACAACGGCGCAACCCTGCCGGGCGCAGTGGCTTCCGCCCCGGGCAGCGTCGTGAGCACCGCCAACCTGTACTGGCTGGGTCTGGGTTACCAACTGACCCCGGCTCTGTCGCTGACCGGCGCCGCTTACTACCAAGACTTCCGCAACACCTCGGCTGATCCGTGGCAATTCGTCGCGACCGCCGACTACGCTCTGTCGAAGCGTACCGACCTGTACACCTCGGTCTCGTACACCAAGAACAAGAGCGGCTCGTCGCTGGGCGTCGATGGTTACAACAGCAGCACGGCTTCGAACGTCATCTCCGGCGGCAACCAATTCGGTGCCGTGGTTGGTGTCCGTCACAAGTTCTAATTTGACGCGGGTGTAAGCCCGCTTCGAATCGACTTGCAGGCGAAAGCCGGCTTCCGCAAGGAAGCCGGCTTTTCCCATTTCTGCGGCCCCATCTGCGGCCCGCATCTGCCGCCGGCGTTGCGTGGAGGCGCCACGGCTATCGTGCAGCGCCCATTCCGGATGTGGCCTGACCCTTCCTCTGGTAATTGCCCTGGCGTGCGGCGGGGCCGATGCAGCCCACCGCAGCGCATAGCTGCCTGCCCGAGGGCGCCGCCTCTCGGGTCGTCGAAGCAGGGAGGGGAGGCAGGTTTTTGGCGCGTGGCGAGTTCCTTTGGAGCCGCGCAAACGCATCAACATGCCTGAGCGTGGATGGCCTATGGAAGGCCTTGGGCAGAGGGCAGGGCGGCGATGTGGCAACTGCGGTCCTGCCGGCGTCGCCACGGGGCGTTCCGGCTGCGTCGATGTCCGCTTCGCCGGCCGCCATGATCGGCATGAGCCAATGCCGGTCGGCAGCCCCCTCAGGGCAAAGCTTCCCTGGGGGCGCGGTTTTCCCGCCGACGCGCTCCCGACGCCCAAGAAAGAAGCCCGCCATGGCAGCGGGCTTCTGTATTTCCGGCGCGGAGGTCTGCGCGCGGACCGTATGGCGTACCGCTTATTCCTCTTCTTCGTCGAGCTGCATGGCTCGGCGCGGCGGCGGCGGGCGCTTGCCGATCATCACGGTCAGCTCGGCCTGCTTGCCGCGTCGCATGACCTGCATCTTGGCCGCCGCCCCCGGCTTGAGCTGGGCCACCGCATTGAGCAGCGCGGTGCTGTCGGCAATGTGCTGGCCATCGACCGTGACCAGGATATCGCCGGGACGCACCCCTGCCTTGTCGGCCGGGCCACCCTGCACCACGGCGGCGATCAGGGCGCCTTCCTTGGCTTCCAGGCCGAAGGATTCGGCGATCTCCGGGGTCATGTCCTGCGGCTCCACGCCGATCCAGCCGCGCGTGACCGAGCCGGTGGAGATGATCGATTCCATCACCTGCTTGGCAGTCGATACCGGGATGGCGAAGCCGATCCCCAGCGAGCCGCCCGAGCGCGAATAGATCGCCGTATTGATGCCGAGCAGGTTGCCGCGCGCATCGACCAATGCGCCGCCCGAATTGCCCGGGTTGATGGCCGCATCGGTCTGGATGAAGTTCTCGAAGGTATTGATACCCAGATGGCTGCGGCCCAGCGCCGAGACGATGCCCATCGTCACCGTCTGGCCGACGCCGAACGGGTTGCCGATGGCCAGCACGATGTCGCCCACCTTGACGTTTTCGATCCGTCCCAGCGTGATGGCCGGCAGGTCCTTCAGGCCCACCTTCAGCACCGCCAGGTCGGTTTCCGGATCGGAGCCCACCACCTTGGCATTGGCCTTGCGCCCATCCGTCAGCGCCACCTCGATCTCGTCGGCGCCGTCCACCACATGGTGGTTGGTTAGAATGTAACCTTCGGAACTGACGATCACGCCGGAGCCGAGGCTCGACACGGGTTCCTGCCGCTCGGGCAGGCGGTCGCCGAAGAAGAAGCGGAACCAGGGATCTTCCTGCTGCTGCGGGTTCTGGCTGCGCTTGCGGCCGTTCTTGCTGGTGAAGATGTTCACCACCGCCGGCATCGCCTGCTGCGCGGCCTCGCTATAGGAGCCCTCCGCGGACCCGCCGCTCACATTGGGCACGACTTCCTTCAGCGCGACGATCGGAGAGCCGGATTGGACCGCGACCCGGCCGCGCTGCAGCCAGTCCGGCTTCAACGTGGCCACGACGAACCAGACCGCCAGCACGACCGTGACAGCCTGGGCGAAAAACAGCCAAAATCGGCGCAACATATTGGGAATTTGAGCGGAAAATGAAAAACAGAGAGCTGGAATTGTACTTGAACGATCTGCTCGAGGCGTCTCGCTACAAGGACTATTGCCCCAACGGCCTGCAAGTGCAAGGGCGTGCCGAAGTGCGGCATATCGTCACGGGCGTGACTGCCAGCCTGGCGCTGGTGGAGGCTGCCATCGAGGCCGGCGCCGATGCCCTGCTGGTCCATCACGGTTACTTCTGGAAGAACGAGGATGCCCGCGTGATCGGGCAGAAACACGCCCGTCTCAAACGCCTGCTCGGTGCCGACCTGAACCTGTTCGCCTACCACCTGCCGCTGGACGGCCATCCGGAACTGGGCAACAACGTCCAGCTCGGGCTGCAGCTCGGGCTCACGCCGCATGGCCGTTTCGGCGACAACGACTTGTGCTGGTCCGGCTCGCTGCCGCAAGCGATGCCGCTCGCGACCTTCGCTGCCCATGTCGGCGGCGTGCTGGGGCGCGAGCCGCTGGTGCTGGGCGAGCCTGGGCAGATGGTCCGCAGCATCGGCTGGTGCACCGGCGGGGCCCAGGGCTATTTCGATGCCGCAGTGGCGGCGGGGGTCGACGCTTACCTGAGCGGCGAGGCCTCCGAGCAGACCACGCACCTGGCGCGCGAGAGCGGCGTGGCCTATCTGGCCGCCGGCCACCATGCCACCGAGCGCTTCGGCATCCGTGCGCTGGGTGAGCACCTGGCCGACCGCTTCGGCCTCAGCCACACCTTCATCGACATCCCGAATCCGGTCTGAGCGCGGCGACCCGCGGCCCCGGTTTGTCGCTTGCCGGGCGAAGAATCCATCCCATTTGATCTGGCGCAAGAAAACCGGGTCGGAACGGGTGTTTAAATATTGCGGCGCCGCAATAACATGCGGCGCCGCAATATTTTTACCGGCTGTGGGCCGTGTCCTACGGGTAAATCCTTACTTGGCTTTCAGGCTGTCGCGGATTTCGCGCAGCAGCACCACTTCTTCCGGCGTCGGGGCCGGTGCGGGAGGCGGCTCCTGGGCGCGCAGTTTATTGAAACCGCGCACCATCAGGAAAATGATGAACGCGAGAATGACGAAATTCACGACGATGGTCAGGAAATTCCCGTAGGCGAACACCGGGACGCCGGCCTTCTTCAGGGCGTCCAGTGTCATCGGTGTTCCTGCTGGTGGCTCCGATAAGGTGACGAACAGGTTGGAGAAGTCCAGCTTGCCGATGATGCGGCCCACGATGGGCATGATCAGGTCGTTGACCACCGAATCCACGATTTTCCCGAAGGCAGCGCCGATGATCACACCGACCGCGAGGTCGATGACGTTGCCGCGCATCGCGAAAGTTTTGAATTCCGAAACCATTCCCATTGCATTCTCCCGATTTGTTGCGCGTATCGTACTATACGCATGCCAAAAGCCTGCCGCATCACCGCCAGGAACGCAAGTGTGAAGCAGGGAACCCTGTTGCATCGTCCGATTATCGTACGGCGGTGGCGTGTCATGCGCCTTTCGTCGAACAATGTGCCTAAGGTACAATTTGCGGTTGACGCAAAATCTAAATTGACTTCCCCTGGGGTTTGGAATGAGTGACCAGCAAAGCGTGAAAAGCGTGGATAAGGGGCGTCGCACTTGGTTGATCGCGACGTCCGTGGCTGGCGGCATCGGAGGAGTGGCAGTGGCGGTGCCGTTTGTCAGTACGTTTGCGCCATCGGAGAAGGCCAAAGCGGCCGGCGCCCCGGTCGAGGCCGACATCGGTGCCCTCAAGCCTGGCGAGATGATGACGGTGGAGTGGCGCGGCAAGCCTGTGTGGATCCTGCGGCGCACCGATGAGATGCTGGCGTCTCTCAAGAAGACCGACGTCGAAGTGGCCGATCCGAACTCGGATGTGCCCTTCACCATGAAGACGCCCGAGTACTGCAAGAACGAAACCCGTTCACGCGCCGACCACAAGGACGTCCTGGTCGTGGTCGGCATCTGTTCCCACCTGGGCTGCTCGCCTTCCGGCCCGTTCCCCGCCGGCGCCAATCCCCAGCTCGGCAGCGATCCCGGCTTCCTCTGCCCCTGCCACGGCTCGACCTTCGATCTCGCCGGGCGCGTGTTCAAGAACAAGCCGGCCCCGCAGAACCTTGACGTTCCCCCATACCAGTTCCTGACCGACACCAAGATCGTGATCGGCAAGGACGAGAAAGGAGAGGCCTGATCATGGCAGCCGAGAAAGAAGTCAAGACGACCGGCCTGCTGGGCTGGATCGACGCGCGCTTCCCCGCCACCCAGCTGTGGGAAGACCACCTCTCCAAGTACTACGCGCCAAAGAACTTCAACTTCTGGTACTTCTTCGGTTCGCTGGCGCTGCTGGTGCTAGTGATCCAGATCGTCACCGGCATCTTCCTGGTGATGAACTACAAGCCGGACGGCACGCTGAATGCGGCCGGCATCCCGGTCGCCTTCGCCAGCGTCGAGTTCATCATGCGCGAGGTGCCCTGGGGCTGGCTGGTGCGCTACATGCACTCGACCGGCGCCTCGGCCTTCTTCGTCGTGGTCTACCTGCACATGTTCCGCGGCCTGCTGTATGGTTCCTACCGCAAGCCGCGCGAGCTGGTGTGGATCTTCGGCTGCCTGATCTTCCTGTGCCTGATGGCCGAGGCCTTCATGGGCTACCTGCTGCCCTGGGGCCAGATGTCCTACTGGGGCGCGCAGGTGATCGTCAACCTGTTCTCGGCCATCCCGGTGATCGGCCAGGACCTGTCACTGTTCATCCGCGGCGACTACGTGGTCAGCGACGCCACGCTGAACCGCTTCTTCTCCTTCCACGTGATCGCCGTGCCGCTGGTGCTGCTTGGCCTGGTGGTGGCGCATATCATCGCGCTGCACGAAGTGGGCTCGAACAACCCCGACGGCGTCGAGATCAAGGCCAAGAAGGACGAGAACGGCATCCCGCTGGACGGCATCCCCTTCCACCCCTACTACTCGGTGCATGACCTGCTGGGCGTGGGCGGCTTCCTGATGGTGTTCTCGGCGGTGATCTTCTTCTTCCCCGAGGTCGGCGGCTACTTCCTGGAATCGAACAACTTCTTCCAGGCCGATCCGCTGAAGACCCCGCCGCACATTGCCCCGGTCTGGTACTTCACGCCGTTCTACTCGATGCTGCGCGCCACCACCTCGAACTTCCTGCCGATCCTGTGGGTGTTCTTCGCGCTGCTGCTGGGCCTGGTCTTCCTGCGCAGCAAGGATGCGCGTATCAAGATCGGCGCATTGGCCATCGCCGTGATCCTGGCGGTCGGCTTCTACTTCATCGACGCCAAGTTCTGGGGCGTGCTGGTGATGGGCGGCTCGGTCATCGTGCTGTTCTTCCTGCCCTGGCTGGACCACTCGCCGGTCAAGTCGATCCGCTACCGTCCTGCCTTCCACAAGTCGATCCTGATCGTCTTCGTGGTGGTGTTCCTGGTGCTCGGCTACCTGGGCGTGCAGCCGCCGTCGCCGGTGGGCGAAAAGGTGTCGCAGCTCGGCACCCTGCTGTACTTCGCCTTCTTCCTGACCATGCCGCTGTGGAGCCGCGCCGGCACCTTCAAGCCGGTGCCGGACCGCGTGACCTTCACCCCGCACTGACCGAAGGCCCACCAGAGGACAAGGACACAAGATGAAAAAGCTGCTTTCGATCTTCGCACTCGCGGGCGCCTGCTTTGCCGCCGCTCCCGCCATCGCCAGCGAAGGGGGCTATCCCCTGGAGCCGGCGCCCGTGCAGACCAGCGACCTGTCGTCGCTGCAGCGCGGCGCGAAGCTGTTCGTCAACTACTGCCTGAACTGCCACGGCGCCTCCCTGATGCGGTACAACCGCCTCAAGGATATCGGCCTCACCGACGACCAGATCCGCGAAAACCTGCTGTTCTCCGCGGACAAGGTCGGCGAGACCATGACCATCGCCATGCACCCCAAGGACGCCAAGTCCTTCTTCGGCGCGACCCCGCCGGACCTGTCGGTGATCGCCCGCGCCCGCGGCGACGATTGGCTCTACACCTATCTGCGCACCTTCTACCGCGACGACAACCGCGCCACCGGCTGGAACAACCTCGTGTTCCCCAGCGTCGGCATGCCGCACGTGCTGTGGGAACTGCAGGGCCAGCGCGCCGCCAAGTTCAAGGAAGTGGAAGAGCATGGCGAGACCGTGCACAAGTTCGCCGGCTTCGAGCAACTCACGCCCGGCAAGCTGAGCACGGTCGAGTATGACCAGGCCGTGGCCGACCTGGTCGGCTTCCTCGACTGGATGTCTGAGCCGGCGCAGAACCAGCGCAAGCGCCTGGGCGTGTGGGTGCTGCTGTTCCTGGGCATGTTCACCATCTTCGCCTGGCGCCTGAACGCGGCCTACTGGAAAGACATCAAGTAAGGCAGGCCAGCGCTGCAGGGGCTGGACCGGCGCCGCCGGTCCAGCCTTTTTCATTGTCGGCCTGGCGGCACTTCGCTGGCGGGAAGTGCCGCGTTGGATTGCATTAATGTGATTCAAATGCCATAAATTTGCTTTCTATTGGTCGCTTCTGCCAGAATACTGGGCCCAGTCCACCGACCCCGCACGCAAGGAATCCAACCATGATGGTGTTGTATTCGGGCACCACCTGCCCGTTCTCTCAACGTTGCCGCCTCGTCCTGTTCGAAAAGGGCATGGATTTCGAGATCCGCGACGTCGACCTGTTCAACAAGCCGGAAGACATCTCGGTGATGAACCCCTACGGCCAGGTGCCCATCCTGGTCGAGCGCGACCTCATCCTGTATGAGTCGAACATCATCAACGAGTATATCGACGAGCGCTTCCCGCACCCGCAGCTGATGCCGGCCGACCCGGTGCAGCGAGCCCGCGCCCGCCTGTTCCTGTTCAACTTCGAGAAGGAACTCTTCACGCACGTCTACGCCCTCGAGAATGAGAAGGGCAAGGCCGCCGAGAAGAACCACGAGCGCGCCCGCGCGGCCATCCGCGACCGCCTGACGCAACTCGCCCCGATCTTCGTCAAGAACAAGTACATGCTGGGCGAAGAGTTCTCGATGCTCGACGTCGCCATCGCGCCGCTGCTGTGGCGCCTGGACCACTACGGCATCGAACTGTCGAAGAACGCCGCGCCGCTGCTGAAGTACGCCGAGCGTATCTTCAGCCGTCCGGCCTACATCGAAGCACTCACCCCGTCGGAAAAGGTGATGCGCCGCTAAGCAGCGGAGCGCCGTCCGGCCTCATGCCGGACGGCCCGCCCGGCCCGCGCCACTGGAAGCACCATGCCTGAAACCTCCACCAAGCCCTACCTGGTCCGCGCCATCTACGAATGGTGCACCGACAACGGCTTCACGCCGTACATCGCGGTCTTCGTCGACGCCAACACCAACGTGCCGCGCGAGTTCGTCAAGAACAACGAGATCGTGCTCAACGTCAGCTTCGACGCCACCAGCGGCCTCGACATGGGCAACGAGTGGATCACCTTCAGCGCCCGCTTCGGCGGTGTCTCGCGCAAGATCGACGTGCCGGTCGAGAACGTGCTCGCCATCTACGCCCGCGAGAACGGCCAGGGCATGGCCTTCCCGGTGGAGCGCAGCGTGCCCGAGACCCAGGCCGCCACGGAGCGTGAAAACAACCCGCCGCCCAAGCTGGCTCCGGTCGGCAGCGACAGCGCGCCCGCCCCGCAAGGCAGCGGCGATGGCAACGGCGACGACGATCCCAACCCGCCCGTGCCCCGCATCGGCGGCAAGAAGCCTGCCTTGAAGGTGGTGAAGTAAGCCAGCCTTCCTCACAAGCCGCCCGGCATGCAGTAGAATGGCGGGCTGCACCACATTTGCCGGCTTAGCTCATCAGGTAGAGCAGTTGATTTGTAATCATCAGGTGGCGGGTTCGAGTCCTGCAGCCGGCACCAATTCCGAAGCGGCCCCGAGTTTCTCGGGGCCGTTTTGCTTTCCTGGCCCGGCGCATGACGCCGGCGAACCGAGCCGCTGCAGGCGCTACATCAACATCCCCACCTCCAGCACCCCCCGCACCTGCCCGCGCCGGTTGCCGTCCGCGCCGAACGCCAGTCCGGGCGCCGTCTTGCGCGCGCCCACGTAGGACAGTTCGACCCGCGCGAAGAAGCGCTGGTACTGGTAGGTCGGCGTCAGCGTCAGCGACCACGCCGCGCTGCCCGGGCCGTACAGCAGGTTGGCGGCGCCGCTTGCGGCATCGCCGGTGGAGGCGATGTACTCCAGCCGCAGCGGCAGCTTGAAGCCGGGCAGGCGCAGGGCGGCAGGCGTGGCGGCGTTGCCGAAGTCGTAGCTCATCAGCAGCGCGGCACCGTAGGTGGAGGCGGCGCCGGTGCCTTGCGTGGGCAGGCTGGGCACGTGGGTGAACTGCACATAGGGCTGCAGCGTCCAGGCCCCCTGGGTGTGCGCATAGATCAGGTTGTAGATCTGCTGGTTGTTCTGCAGCACCGGGGTGGCGGTGGTGGAGACATCGCTGCGGCGGGTGCTGGCGCCGCCGCTGAAGGTGAGGGTATTGCTGTCGTCGAAGGCGTAGCTGGCCAGGGCCGAGACCCAGTTGTAGCGCTGCGAGTAGAAGCCGTCGTTGACGGACGCCGACAGGGTCAGCGGGCCCGAGGCGTAGTTGACCTGTACGCCGCGATTGACGGCGTTCTCCTGGTTCCACAGCAGGCCACGCTGGATGTTGAGATTCTGGAAGGTGAAGGTGCTTTCCGCACCGATCAGCGTCGGCAGCTTGCCGGCCTGGATCGACAGGCTGTCGCTCAGTGCGAGCTTGAGGTAGCCCTGCGGCACGGCGTTGAACAGGGCGGGCGTGGCGCGGTCCGCGCGCTGGTAGGGCACGCCGAGCACGGGCACCGAGTAGTAGCCGGCCTGCAGGAAGAACTGCAGCATGCCGTCGGCCTTGTTGACGAAGACCTGGGCATTGCCCAGGTCGGCTTGCCAGGTGTGGTCGTTGGCGGCGGCGTGGCTCTGTCCCTGGACCAGGCCGCTGACGATGCCGCCGAACCAGAGCGGGCCCAGCGGGCCGGCGTCGACCCGGACCGGCGCGGCGCTCAGCGTGCTGGCGATCGACGGTTGCAGCGCGGGCGTGGCTGGCGCGGTGGGCTCGGTGGGCGCGGGTTCTGCCGTTGCGGGCTGTGCGGTGGGCATGGTGGCGTCCTGCGCGCGGGCCGCCGGGCTGGCGCCCAGGATGGCCAGCGCGACGGCGGTTGCGGCGCAGGAGGAGGTAAGAGGGATCTTCATGGATGGCTTCCTTCGTGATGGCAGCGGCTGCGGCGCGGCTTGCACCACGCCGGTGGCGAGGTTCGCCGCGGCGTGTGCAGGCGCACCGGGCTGGTGCGGATCCCCGCGGCGGCGCAAGCGTCGTGCCATTGGCGGACACCGTGATCATCGCTCAGCCTGCCGTGCCGCGCCCCGCCTGGCTTGCCGGGCAGGCGGATTTAAACGACTGCCATCCATGCGATTTCATCGCTTGACGCCGCCACGCGGAGACCCTGCCGGACGCAGGCGATGCGCGCGCCTGGCGTGCCTGCCATGGCATGCGCCATAGGCCGCGGCAGGTGCGACGGCAGCCGAGACGGCAGGCGCGCCACGCTGTAGCTGCCGTCATGCACCACGTGGGCCCATGCGCCATGTCCCCAACCGGTGCATGCGCGCAGCGACTGGAGCGTATGCGTATTCGTCGTTTCTTGTCGTGCACGCGACGTCCTACACTGCCTGCATCGGAGGCGGCATGGCGCGCTGAAGTCGATCAGCCCAGGCCCGCCCCGAGCGCCAAGCCTACATCATGCATCCGCAACGCTCCGTCGTGATGGCAGTGGCCGAGGCTCTTCCCGCAGCCCGCACCGCCCCCGCAGTTCGCCCCGTCGTTCCGTCTTCTTTCCCGCACGCGGTCTCGTTCCGCTCAGCCGTCGCGCTGGGGCCCGGCACCCGTCGCACTGCGCCGGGCCGAACCGGCTCCGCCTGATCCCGCTTCACCGCCGGCCCGCGGCAACGTGTCCGGACCGTGCGCCAGCAGCATGGCGCGCGCGGGCGTGGCCGGCCTCCGGGGTGACGCGCGTCCGGCGCGTCCGTTTCCCTTTACCTTAGCCAAGACCTCATCGTGAAATCCTTTCTTCTGATCGGCGCCGCATTGGCCGCCGCTTCCGTCTCGTTCTCCGCCGTGGCCGGCCCCGACTTCTACATCATCGAGAAGGGGCGCGATGCCAAGCGCGCGGTGCAGCGTGCGGAAGCCGCGCAGGCAGCGCAGGCCTCCCAGGCCGTGCCGGCTCCGCAAGCCGCGCCGGCAACGCAGCCGCCCCTGACCTCCGTCACGCCGCGCGGCGTGGTGTATCGGCGCGGGGGCTGAACGGCGCGCACCGGCGAGCAGTGGCGCCGCCGTCGTTCAATCCACCCGTATCGCCGCCCGCGCCGCCACCGCCCGCATCTGCGGCAGTTCGCGCTCGACGCGCTGGCGCACGGCCGCGCCGTCGCCGTAGGCCGGGCTCAGGCCCAGTTCGACCATGCGTTGCCTGGTCTGCGGCGCGGTGGCGACGTCGGCCAGCGCCTTCTCCAGTTTCTGCTGTACCGGCTGGGGCAGTCCCGCCGGCGCCAGCAGCGCGAACCAGGTGCCCATCTCGAAGCCGGGGTAGCCGCTTTCGGCCACCGTGGGTACTTGCGGCAGCGATGGCAGGCGCTGGGATGACAGCACCGCCAGCGGCTTGATCTTGCCGCTCTGGATCAGGGGCTGGGTGGCGACGATGGTATCGACCGCCACCGGCACCTGGCCGCCGGCCAGCGCGGTAAGGCTGGGTGCGCTGCCGTTGAAGGGCACGTGCACCATGCGGATGCCGGCGGCGGATTTGAGCATTTCGCCGCCGAAGTGGACCGAGGAGCCGGTGCCGAAGGAGCCGTAGGAGAACTTGTCCGGTTCGGCCCTGGCCTGGGCGACGAGATCCTTGAGCGAGTTGACGGGTACCGCGGGATTGGCCACCAGCACCAGCGCCATGTCGGCCACCAGGCCCAGCGGGGTGAAGCTCTTGACGGGGTCGTAGGCCAGGTTCTGGCGGATGGCGGGGTTCAGCGTCAGCGTGGTGCTGGCGGCCAGCAGCAGGGTGTAGCCATCGGGCGGCGACTTGGCCAGCACGGTGGCGCCGACCACGGTGCTGGCGCCGGGTTTGTTTTCCACCACCACCGTCTGCCCCAGTTTCTCGCCCAGGCCGACCGCCAGCAGGCGGCCCAGCACATCGGTGGCGCCGCCGGCGGCGAAGGGGATCAGCAGCTTGATCGGCCGCGTCGGGTAGGCGGCGTCGGCGCGCGCGCCGAGCGGGACTGCGGCGCACAGGGCGCCCAGCGTGCACAGGACGGCCAGTGCGCGCAGGCGGGGGCGGGGTACTGCGGTCGTCATCTTCGTCATGTCGGACTCCTGCCGGCGGGGGATGGGGGAAGCGAAAGCAGTCGGTATCGGCGGGGGCGGGACGGTCGCCGGCGTGCTTGCCGCCACCCGTCCCTGCCCGTGCTCAGCCCAGCAGCGGGCTGGCGACGCGCGCGTAGCCGCTGGCCTGGTCGTAGGCGTGGCCGAGCTGCAGCACCGCGGCGTCGGCCTGCGCCGGGCCGATGATCTGCAGCCCGCAGGGCAGGCCGCCGGGGCCGAAGCCCGCCGGTGCGGACAGCACCGGCAGTCCTGCCATGGTGGCCGGCACCACGGCCTGCATCCAGCGGTGGTAGGTATCCATGGCGCGCCCGTCGATGGCCTTGGGCCAGTCCCAGTCCACCGGGAAGGGGAAGACCTGGGTGGCCGGCATGACCAGGAAGTCGACGCGCTCGAACAGCGTGCGCAGCGCCTGGTACCAGGCGCTGCGCACGCGCGCCGCGTCGTAGACCTGCATGGCGCCCAGGGCGAGGCCGCGCTCGATCTCCCAGACCGCTTCCGGCTTGAGCAGGGCGCGCTTGGCCGGGTCGTGGTACAGCGCCGCGTTGGCGCCCGCCACCGAGAAGCTGCGCAGGTCGATCCAGGCGCGCCACAGGCTGTCCAGGTCGAAGGCTGGCTGCACCGGCTCGACGTGGCAGCCGATGGTACGGAAGTGGGCCAGCGCCGCCGCGCAGGTGTCGAGCAGGCCGGGTTCCGTCGGCAGGTGGCCGCCGAGGTCGCCCAGCCAGCCGATGCGGGTGCCGCGCAGGTCGCGCTCCAGCGCGGGCGCGAAGCTGCCGGGGGTCTCGGCGCGGCGCGTCAGCGGCAGGCGTGCGTCGAAGCCGGCCTGCACCGACAGCAGCAGCGCCAGGTCGGGGATGTTGCGCGCCATCGGGCCGGCCACGCTGAACTGCTGGAAGAACACTTCTTCGGTGGGGCCGTGCGGCACGCAGCCGAACGAGGTGCGCAGGCCGTAGACGTTGTTGAAGGCGGCCGGCGTGCGCAGCGAGCCCATCATGTCGGAGCCGTCGGCCACCGGCAGCATGCGCAGCGCCACCGCCACGCCGGCGCCGCCGCTGCTGCCGCCGGCCGAGCGGCCGAGGTCGAAGGCATTGCGGGTGGCGCCGTAGATGGGGTTGTAGGTATGGCCGCCGAGGCCGAACTCGGGCGAGTTGGTGCGGCCGACGAAGAGCGCGCCGCCGGCGCGCATGCGCTCGAACACCACGGCATCGGCGGTGGGCACATGGTCGCGGAACACCGGCGAGCCCTTGGTGGTGACCATGCCGGCCACCGGCATGATGTCCTTGGGCGCCTGCGGGAAACCGTGCAGCGGGCCGCGGCTGTGGCCGCGCGCCAGCTCGGCGTCGCGTTCGGCGGCCTGGGCCGCCAGCGCCTCGCGCGCGGCCGGCGCGACGATGGCGTTGACCAGCGGGTTCAGGCGGTCGATCTGCGCCAGGTAGGCGTCGAGCACCTCGGCGCACGACACCTCGCGCGCGTGGATGGCGTGCGACAGGGCGACGGCGTCGAGGGCGACGATGGTGCTTCCGGTGCCACCTTCCGGAGCGGCATTCGGGGTCGGGCGGGCGTGTGCTGCGGTGGCGGCGGGGGCGGTGGCGGTCATGCGGTCAGGGTGCGGTGCGCGTGGCGATGCAGAACAGCATAGGGACGGCCGAGGGTTTCGACAATCGAGGATTTTTCCAAATATCATTGCATTTCACGCAAACCTGGACGTGGCCGCGCCATGCTCTCGAACCAACTGCAGGACACCGCCCTGCGCTACTTCCTCGAGGTGGTGCGCAGCGGCTCGCTGAGCGAGGCCGCGCTGCGCCTGAACGTGACGGCCTCGGCCGTCAGCCGCCAGGTGGCGGCGCTGGAGGCCTTGCTGGGCGTGCCGCTGTTCGAGCGCCGGCCGCGCGGCATGGTGGCCAGCGCGGCCGGCGAACTGCTGGCCGCCTTCGCCCTGCGCGGAGCGCTGGAGGCCGACCGCGTGGTGGCGGAGATCCAGGCCCTGCAGGGGCTGCGGCGCGGGCGGGTGCGCGTGGCGAGTTCGGCGGGCTTCGCCATCGAGTTCCTGCCGCGCGCCATCGCGGTCTTCCGCGAGCGCTTTCCGGGTCTGCAGTTCCACGTGCGGGTGGCGAGTCCCGCCGAGGCCACCGCCATCGTGCTGCGCGGCGAGGCCGATATCGGCATCACCTACAGCCGCGCCACCGAGCAGGGCATCCGCGTCGAGCACCGCCAGCCGGCCCCGGTGATCGCCATCATGCGGCCCGACCATGCGCTGGCGCGCTTTCGCTCGGTGTCGCTGGCGCAGATGCAGGCCTACCCGCTGGCGCTGCCGGAGGGCGACAACACCGTGCGCCAGCTGTTCGACCTCGCCTGCGGCGAGCGCGGCATCGTCTTCGAGCCGGTGCTGGTGACCAACCATTTCGAGACCCTGACCAACTTCGTGGTGCATGGCGGCGGCCTGTCGATCTCCGGCGAGGTCACCGTGCGCGATCGCGTGCGCCGCGGCGAGTTGCACGCGGCCGAGATCCGCGAGCGCGGCATGCGCGGCCGCGCCATCGAGCTGCAGACCCTGAACGGGCGCACCTTGCCGGAGGGCGTGCGCGCCTTCCTGGACTTCCTGCGCGAGCAGCTGGCGCCGCCGCGCTGAGCGGAATGCCTAGCTGCCCCGGCTTTCCCCGGCGGCATCGCCTTCCTCCACCAGCCACTGCGCGAAGGCTTGCACGATGGCGTCGCCGGCCTTGTGCTGCGGCAGGTAGCAGCAATAGCTGCGCGAGGGCAGGCGCAGGTCCGGGAACGGTGCCACCAGCCGCCCCGCGGCCAGGTCGTCGGCCACCAGCGCGGTAGGGCCCATGGCCACGCCGATGCCGTCGAGCGCGGCCTGCAGCGTCAGGTAGAAATGGTCCAGCGTCAGCGCGGCGGCCGGCGCCAGCTCCGGCACGCCGGCCGCGGCCAGCCAGTCGTCCCAGGCGCGCGGCAGCGTGGAGGCGTGCAGCAGCGTGTGCCGGCACAGGTCGGCGGGCACCGCCAGCGGCACGTGCGCCGGCAGCGCGGGGCTGCATACCGGCAAGCGCTGCTCGGCCAGGAAGGGCTGCATGGTGTAGCCGTAGAAGGTGTCCGGCCCGCCGCGGATGATCACGTCATAGGCTTCGCGCAGCGCGTCGACCGGCTCGTTCGAGGTGTCGACGCGCACGTCCGCCTGCGGATGGCGCTGGCGGAAACGCTCCAGCCGGGGCACCAGCCAGCGCAGCGCGAAGGTGGCCACGCTGCTGACGCGCAGCACGGTGCGCGTGCGCGCTGCGCCGCGGCCGTAGCGGCTGGTGGCCGAGGCGATGCGGTCGAAGGCCGGGCCGATCTCGGCGAGGTAGGCGGTGGCCGCCGGCGTCAGCGCCACGCGCCGGTTGTGGCGTTCGAACAGGGGCTGGCCGAACCAGTCCTCCAACTGCCGCACATGCTGGCTGATGGCGCCCTGGGACACGTGCAGCTCGGTGGCGGCAGCCTTGAAGCTGCCCAGGCGGGCCGCGGCCTCGAAGGCGCGCAGCGCATTGAGCGGAGGCAGGGTGCGGGACATCGGGGTCGTCGTGCAGTCGGTGGCGGGGAGGGCAGGGGGTAGAGGCCGCAGCCTCGTATTAGTTTTTCTACTGTGGAGGGCCAAATTTACTGGTTTGCCGGGCCGGCTTCAAGCAGGGATACTGCAGCGAAACCCGAGGAGAGCCTGGATGTCCACCCCCATCGTCCTGCTGGTCTTGTGCGCCGCCCTGCTGCACGCCGGCTGGAACGCCGCCGTCAAGGCCAGCGCCGACAAGGCGCTGGACATCGTGCTGGTGACCGGCGGCGCGGCGCTGCTGTCGGCCTTCGCGCTGCCCTGGCTGCCGGCGCCGCAGCCCCAGAGCTGGCCCCACCTGGCCGCCTCGGCAGGCATCCACGTGGTCTATTTCGCGCTGGTGGGCGCGGCCTACCGCCACGGCGACATGAGCTATGCGTACCCGTTGATGCGGGGCCTGCCGCCGCTGCTGGTGGCACTGGCCAGCGGCGCGCTGATCGGCGAGCACCTGCCGGCGGGCGCCTGGGGCGGCGTGCTGCTGATCTGCGGGGGCATCCTCAGCCTGATGCTGGTGTCCCGGCGCAGTGCCGCCGCGTCGCCCAAGGCGCGCGCCGCGACCGCTTTCGCGCTGGCCAATGCGGTGGTGATCGCCGGCTATACCTTCGTCGACGGCACCGGCGTGCGCCTGGCGGGCAGCGCCGCCGCCTATACCGGCTGGGTCTTCGTGCTGTGCGCGCTGCCGCTGCTGGGCTGGGCCCTGCTGCGGCGCCCGGCCGACCTGGGCCGCCACCTGCGCCAGCGCTGGCGCGTCGGCCTGCTGGGCGGCGCCTGCACCGCCGGCGGCTACGCCATGGTGCTGCTCGCCATGGCGCACGCGCCGGTGGCGATGGTGGCGGCGCTGCGCGAGACCGCGATCGTGTTCGGCATGGGCCTGTCGGCGCTGGTGCTGAAGGAGCGCTTCGGCCGCAGCCGCCACGCGGCGGCGCTGGCGATCCTGCTGGGGGCGGTGGTGCTGCGGCTGGCGTGAGGGGGTGATGGCGGGGCTGGCGGCTCCGGCCGGCGGCAGCGCCCGCCGGCCTCGGTTCAGAAGTCGATCCTGGCGTTCAGGCTGACGCTGCGCGGATCGCCCGGCTTGATGTAGTCGGCATACTGGAACTCCCCGTAACGGCGGTCGGCCAGGTTGTTGACGGCGGCGCGCGGCGTCACGTCGTAGCCGGACAAGCGCGTGGTGTAGCTCGCGCCGAGATGGAACACCATATAGCCCGGCACCGACAGGTTGCTGGCCTGGCGCAGCTGGGTGCTGCCGGGGAACTTGCCGTCGACGCCGACGCGCAGCCCCGGCACGAAAGGCACGCGGTAGCCCAGCCGCGCGGCGGCCACCACGCGCGGTGCGCCGGCCACGCAATTGCCGTCGTAGGCGCTGCCCTTGGCATACCAGGTGTCCGGGACCATCAGGCTGCCGCCCAGATGCCACTGCCCGATTGCCGTGCAACGTATTGCCGCCGACCCTATTGCCGCGCAGCCAGTCCCATCTGCTGCATCAGGCCGAGGTTGTCTTCCAGGTGCCAGTTTTCCGCGATGCGGCCTTCCGCGATCCGATACAGGTCGAAGGCCTGGAAGTCGATGGCCTGGCCCGCGCCGGCGGCCGTGCCGAAGTGGCCGGTGAAATGCCCGTGGAAGCGCAGGCGCACGGACACGCGGTCGCCGGCAATCACGACATCTTCCAGTTCGGCGCTCAGGTCGGGCACGGCAGCGCGGAACGCGAGCGACGCCTGCAGCGGGCCCTGCCTTCCCTGCGTGCGTCCGGGGGGCAGCGTGCGGTCGAGGAAGTCCGGGGCCAGTGCGGCCTCGGCATAGCGCGGCTCGCCGGTGTGCCAGAAGGTGGCGTAGCGGCGCGCGGCGAGCAGGGCCGGGTTCGCCGCTTCGAGGTCGGCGCCTGCGACGTGCAGCGGCAGGACCAGGTGGTCGTCCACGCCGGCCAATGCCGGCGCGGGGGCGGTTCCGCACAGGGTAAGGACGGCCAGGGCGCAGTGCGCGGCGACGCGGGCGGGATGCAGATGGCTAAGGGACATGATGGATTCCGGTAGGCGGGGAGGGCAGGGGAGGGTTCAAGCGGCAGGTACATCGCGCGCGCCGAGGATGAAGCGTGCGATCTCATCCTTGCGCAGGAACGCCACGCCAGGGTGCCCCTGCGCGTAGCGGATGAAGCGTTCCAGCGCCTGCACCCGCGCCGGGGTGCCGGAAATGCGGTCGTGCGCGCTGATGGACATCATGCGGCGGCGCGTCGCGCCTTCCGCGTAGAGCAAGTCGAAATCGGCCTTCAGTTCGCCGAGAAAATCGTCCACGCTGGTGGCCGGCGAATCGAAGCGGACGATATCGTTGTTGCGCACCGTGTACGGCACCACTACGAAGGGCTTGCCACCGACCTGCAGTCGCGACGGTTCATCGCGGCTGAGGTCGTCGATGTGATAGAGGAAGCCGAGCGACTGCAGGATGGACAGGGTATGGGGCGAGCCGCGCATCCAGAACGCATTGAAACCGACCGGCCGCACGCCGGTGGCGCGCTCGATGCTGGCGATGCTCTGCACGTAACTGGCCCGCTCCTGCGCGGCGGACATGCTGTACTGCGGTTCCCAGGTCTGGCCATGGCCGGCGGCCTCATGCCCGCGCGCCACGATCTCGCCTGCCAGCTCGGGGTGGCGTTCCACCGCCTGGCCGACCATGTGGGACGTCACCTTGACCCCCGTGCGTTCCCACAGGTCCAGCAGGCGTGGAATGCCTTCGCGCACGCCATAGGCGTACCAGGTCTGCATGGGGTAGTCGGGATATCTGGGGTCCAGTGGCGGGAACGGTCCGCTGGCACCGCGCTCCGGCTGGGCGCCGGCCTCGAACTGCATGGAGATCGAGATCACCAGGCGCGAGCCGCCGGGCCAGAACGGCCCACGGTCGGCTGGCGCGGTGGCGCGATGCGGCGATCCGCCGCCGGCGTCCTGTGCCTGGGCGGCGGCCAGCCCAGGCAAGGCGGCGCCCAGCAGCGCGGCCTGGCCGAGAAAGCGCCGGCGGGCGGGGGCTTCGGGATGAGAAGGAGTGGTAGGCATGGCGCACGTCCTGTTGGCTGGCCGCCGGGATGGCAGCCGATCGAGTGCGCACTGTAGATTTCAATCCCTGTTGGATAAAGATCGTTAAAAAAGGATATTTTTCAAATCAGGTTTGAAAGCGCGGCGCAACCACCGGCATTGACGTGCAGGTGCGCTGGCGCTGCGATACGCGGCCCGCTCAGCAAGATGTCACGAATCCGCCGGCGGCGGCACCCGCCACCGCCGTGCCCAGCATCTCGACAAAGGCAGATGCGGCAGCGCCGTCCGGGCGGCCGTGCCGGCGGTGCAGCGCCGCCGTACGCGTAAATCCCGGCAGTGCGAGTGGCAGATGCGCCAGTCCGGCGAAGCCGCCGCCGCGCGACCCCGCGACATGCAGCGCCAGCGGACTGGCCACTGTGTAAAGATTGCCGCCGAGCACGGCACGCAGCAGCGCGTCGACGCTGGGGCCTTCGAGCCGCGGGTGCAGCTGGACACCGGCGGCAGCCGCGGCGGCGTCGAGCTGGCGCCGCATGGCGAAGCGTCGCGGCAGCAGCGCGAGCGGCAGTGCGGCCAGCTCGCGCGGCGACATGGCGGGCTCGGGCGCCGGCAGGCGTGGTGCGGGAGCGATCAGCGCCAATGTTTCGCGGAACAGGGCTGTGCGGGCGATGCGTTTCGGTACCGCATCGGCCAGGCGGGGGCCGGGGTGTTCGCGGAAGGCGAGGCCGAGATCGATCTGGCCATCCAGCAGCGCACGGTCGACCTCGGCGGCCGAGAACTCCGACACCTGCACTTCCAGTTCCGGGTGCGCGGCCAGCAAGGCCTGCACGGCGGGCATGACCAGCGCGGACAGATAGGTGTGGATGGCGCCGACGCGCAGTATGCCCGTCACCTGCCGGCGCGGCGCAGCCGCGCCGGCCACCACCCGCTCCAGTTGCTCGAGCACCGGCTCGAGCGCCTGCACCAGTTGCCGCCCCGCTTCGGTCAACTCCAGGGTGCGGCCGACGCGTGCGAACAGCGGAACGCCGAGCTGTGCCGCCAGCTCGCGCAGGTGCTGGGACAGGGCCGGCTGCGTCAGGCCGAGCGCATCGGCGGCCGCGGTCACGCCGCCATGGCGCGCCACCGCCATCAGGCTGCGCAGCAGACGCAGGTCGAGTGCCGGATGGGCCGTGCGCTGAATCATAAGAATTGATGATGGATTGAAAATCAATTGATCATTTTACGTGCCGAGGCGGTGCTGGTGAAATGCTGCTCGACGAAGGGGCTTGCAGACTGCGACCCCGCACAAGCCCGCACAAGCCCGCAGGCAAGGAGACCAGAATTGACTGCCACCCCGATCCGGCGCCGAGCCGTTCCACCCGCTCGCGCGGCCGTCCAGGCACTTGCCGTCTGCGCCGCCGCCCTTGCCGCCGCAGCGCCGGCAGCGGCGGCCTATCCCGAGCGGCCCATCCGCCTGGTGGTGCCGTATGCGCCAGGTGCCACCACCGACGCGCTGGCCCGGCTGGTGGGCCAGTCCTTGCAGGCGCGGCTCGGGCAGCCGGTCGTGGTGGAGAACCGGCCGGGTGCCGGAGGCACCATCGGCACGGACTATGCGGCCAAGGCGCCGGCCGACGGCTATACGCTGCTGCTGGGTGCGGTGGGCCCGGTGTCGGTGGGGCGCGCCCTGTATCCATCGCTGCCATATGACCCGCAGCGCGATCTGGCCGGCGTCGGCCTGGTCGGCTCGGTACCTTTCATCCTGGTGGCGGGCAAGCGCGGCCAGCGCCTGGCTTCCCTGCCGGCGCTGCTGAGCGCCGCACGCGCTGCGCCGGACACCATCGCCTATGGATCGGCCGGCAACGGCACGCCGCAGCACATCATCGGCGCCATGTTCGCGCAGGCGAGCGGCGTGCGCCTGCTGCATTCGCCCTACAAGGGCTCGGGGCCTGCCATCAACGACCTGCTGGGCGGGCAGATTGCGCTCATGTTCGACAGCCCGGTGCCGCTGCTGCCCCACATCCGCGCCGGCAGCGTGGTGCCGCTGGCGCAGACCGGCGCGCGCCGCTCCGCCTCCTTGCCCGACGTGCCTACGCTTGCCGAGCAGGGCATGCGCGGATTCGACGCCGCGCCCTGGTACGGCATCATGGTGCCGGCGGCCGTGCCGGCCGACATCGTGGTCCGGCTCAATCGCGAGCTCGATGCCGTGCTGGCCGAGCCGCAGGTGCGCCAGCGCCTGCTGGCCCTGGGGGTCGAAGCGCAGGCGCTCGATGTTCCGGCTTTCCGCCGCTTCCTGGCGCAGGCCCAGGCGCGCTGGACCGCAGCGGTCACCGCGGCGAACGTGAGGCCCGACTGAGCATGCCCCACCTGATCGTGGAAACCACGCGCGAGCTGGCCGGCAGCCTGGATTTCGGCGAGGTCTGCGCCACCCTGCACGGCGCGCTGGCCGCGACCGGGCATGTGCGCCTGGATGACCTGAAGAGCCGCTTGCTGGTTGCCGAGGCCGCCCTGACCGGCAACACGCCGGCCGACGGCTTCCTGGTGGTCCATCTGCTGATGACGCGGCCCAGGCCGGAGCCGGTGCAGGCCGAACTGGCCGCCCTGGTGCTGCGCCACTTCGAGGCAGCGGTTCGTGCGGCGGCACCGCAGGGAGTGGTGCAAGTGTGCGTTCTGCACCGGGCGGTGGCGCCGGGAGCCTATCGCAAGACCCTGGTGTCGCCAGCCTAGCCGTGCAATGGCCAGCCGCATGGCGTGGGCCGCCGGGCTCAGCCCTGCGCCCGCTCCAGTTCGCGCCAGGCCAGGAACAGCCGCGCGTCGAACTCGAACTGGTGGTAGCGCGGCTCCATGTGCTCGCACAGGCGGTAGAAGGCCTTGTCGTGGTCGGCCTCCTTCAGGTGCGCCAGTTCGTGCACCACGATCATGCGCAGGAACTCGGGCGGGCCGTCCTTGAAGACGGCCGCCACGCGGATTTCCTTCTTGGCCTTGAGCTTGCCGCCCTGCACGCGCGAGATGGCGGTGTGCAGGCCGAGTGCGCGATGCGCGGCTTCCAGGCGGGGGTCGTAGCCGACCTTGTGCAGCGGCGGCGCGCTGCGCAGGTATTCCTGCTTGATGTCGTTGGCGTACGCGTAGAGCGCGCGGTCGGTCTGCACCGCGTGGCGCGCCGGGTAGCGCTGCGCCAGGTGCTCGCCGAGGCGGCCGGCGCCGACCAGCGCGCGCACCTGGTCGAGCAGGTCGGGCGGATAGCCGGCGAGAAAGCGCAGCGGGTCGCGCGCGGCCGGGCGCCAGGTGTCGTTCACGGCAGGCTTGGCGCGGCGGTCAGTGGTGGTGATGGTGGTGGTGCGCCCAGTTGGCGTCGAGCGAGTTGACGAAGGACTCGACGGCCTCCTTGTCGCCGGTGGCGTGGCGCATCAGTTCGCCGCACTTGCACCAGCCCTGGTAGGGCGTGATATGCGAGCAGGCGGAGACCTTCTGCAGGAACAGGGTCACGGGCTTCGTGCACTTCTTGCACTTGAAGGTCAGGGTGCGGGCGGGTTTGCTCATCGGGAGATCCGGAGGCCCGGCGGGGGCCGGGCGTCAGGCCCGGCGCGGCCGGTTCGGGGCGTGCCTGGGCGGGTTGCTGCGGGAAGGGTCTGGGTTGGCGCGGCGCGGGCCGGCGGGTGCTGCCGCGGCGCGGTGCGCGCAGCCGGCATTGTACCGGCTCGCGCCGGCCGCCGCGCGGGCCGCGCGCCCGCCCGGCTTTGCTACACTGCCGCCATTCCCCAGCACCCAACCCGCGAATCCGCATGGCACAGTACGTTTTCACCATGAACCGCGTGGGCAAGATCGTTCCGCCCAAGCGTCACATCCTGAAGGACATCTCGCTGTCCTTCTTCCCCGGCGCCAAGATCGGCGTGCTCGGCCTGAACGGCTCGGGCAAGTCCACGCTGCTGAAGATCATGGCCGGCCTGGACAAGGACATCGAGGGTGAAGCCACGCCGATGCCCAACCTGAACATCGGCTACCTGTCGCAGGAACCGCAGCTAGACCCCGAGCAGACCGTGCGCGAGGCCGTGGAAGGCGGCCTGGGCGAAGTGTTCGAGGCGCGCAAGAAGCTCGACGAGATCTACGCCGCCTACGCCGAGCCGGATGCCGACTTCGACGTCCTGGCCGCCGAGCAGGCCAAGTACGAGGCCATCCTGGCCGCCAGCGACGGCAACAACGCCGAGCTGCAGCTGGAGATCGCCGCCGACGCACTGCGCCTGCCGCCGTGGGACGCCAAGGTCGGCCACCTGTCGGGCGGCGAGAAGCGCCGCGTGGCGCTGTGCCGCCTGCTGCTGTCGCGCCCCGACATGCTGCTGCTGGACGAACCCACCAACCACCTGGACGCCGAGTCGGTGGATTGGCTGGAGCAGTTCCTGACGCGCTTCCCCGGCACCGTGGTGGCCGTCACCCACGACCGCTACTTCCTCGACAACGCCGCCGAGTGGATCCTCGAACTGGACCGCGGCCAGGGCATCCCCTGGAAGGGCAACTACAGCTCCTGGCTGGACCAGAAGGAAAACCGCCTGAAGCAGGAAGAGTCGACCGAATCGGCGCGGCAGAAGGCGCTGAAGAAGGAACTGGAGTGGGTGCGCCAGAACCCCAAGGGCCGCCAGGCCAAGTCCAAGGCGCGCCTGGCCCGTTTCGACGAGCTCAACAGCCAGGAATACCAGAAGCGCAACGAGACCCAGGAAATCTTCATCCCGGTGGGTGAGCGCCTGGGCAACGAGGTCATCGAGTTCAAGAACGTCACCAAGGGCTTCGGCGACCGCCTGCTGATCGACGATCTCAGCTTCACCGTGCCGCCGGGCGCGATCGTCGGCATCATCGGCCCGAACGGCGCCGGCAAGTCGACCTTCTTCAAGATGCTGACCGGCAAGGAGCAGCCTGACAGCGGCGAGATCAAGGTCGGGCCGACCGTGAAGCTGGCCTATGTCGACCAGAGCCGCGACGCGCTGGACGGCAGCAAGACCGTGTTCGAGGAAATCTCGGGCGGTGCCGACGTGCTGACCGTGGGCCGCTACGAGACCCCGTCGCGCGCCTACATCGGCCGCTTCAACTTCAAGGGCGGCGACCAGCAGAAGCAGGTGGGCTCGCTGTCCGGCGGCGAGCGCGGCCGCCTGCACATGGCCAAGACGCTGATCGCCGGCGGCAACGTGCTGCTGCTGGACGAACCGTCCAACGACCTCGACGTGGAAACGCTGCGCGCGCTGGAAGACGCGCTGCTGGAGTTCGCCGGCTGCGTGATGGTGATCTCCCACGACCGCTGGTTCCTGGACCGCATCGCCACCCACATCCTGGCCTTCGAGGGCGACTCGCACGTCGAGTTCTTCCCCGGCAACTACCAGGAGTACGAGGCCGACAAGAAGAAGCGCCTGGGCGAAGAGGCCGCCAAGCCGAAGCGCATCCGCTACAAGCCGATCGCGCGCTGAGCGCGGCCCCGGCCGGAAAGGGAAACGCCCTCGCTCACGCGAGGGCGTTTTTCATTGGGCGGCGCGGTTGTGGGCGCGGTTGTGGGCGCGGATGTGGGCCCGGCATGCGCACGCCCCAGCGATGGTTGGCTCCCCTTTCCCACTGGTGGGAGAGGGGCCGTGGGAGAGGGCAGGCACCCGCCGGCTCGATGCCCGTCACGTTGCCCCGGCGCCCGCCCGCACCAGCCGGATCCGCGTGATCTCCGACGGTGCGCCGAAGCGCTTGGGCGGGCCCCAGTAGCCGGTGCCGCGGCTGGTGTAGATCCACATGTCCTGGTGGCGGTCCAGCCCCGCCACATAGGGCTGCTGCATCGGCACGAAGAGGTTCCAGGGCCAGAACTGGCCGCCGTGGGTATGGCCCGACAGCTGCAGGTGGAAGCCGGCCGCGGCGGCGGCGGGCGCGGTGCGCGGCTGGTGGGCCAGCAGCACGCGCACGCCGGCCCGGTCCGGCGCGCCGTCGATGGCGCGCGCGGGGTCGCTGCGGTGCGCCTCGTCGAAGCGGTGCGCCGAATAGTCCGTGACCCCGGCCAGTACCAGCGCGTGGCCGTCGCGCTCGATCACCACGTGCTCGTTCATCAGCACGCGCACGCCGAGGCGGCGCAGCTCGGCGATCCAGGGATCGGCGCCGGAGTAGTACTCGTGGTTGCCGGTGACGAAGAAGCTGCCGTGCCCCGCGCGCAGCCGGGCCAGCGGCTCGGTGTGGGGCGCCAGTTCGCGCACCGTGCCATCGACCAGGTCGCCGGTGATGGCCACCGCGTCGGGCTGCAGGCTGTTGACGCGCTCGACGATGCGCGCCAGGTAGCTGTGCTTGATGGTCGGCCCGACGTGGATGTCGCTGATCTGCACGATGGTGAAGCCGTCCAGCGCGGCCGGCAGCCCCTCCACCGGCACCTGCACCTCGACCACGCGCGCCACCCGGCGCGCGTTGAGGAAGCCCAGCGCCGTCACCGCCAGCGCCAGCAGCAGCACGGCGGCGGCGCTGCCCGGCAGCAGCCAGGGTGGCTGCCAGCCGGCGATGCGGCAGCCCAGCAGCACGAGGTCGCGCGCGGCGGTCAGCACCAGCAGGGAGGAGAACAGGCCCATGGCCAGCATGCCGACCCAGTTGATGGCATCGGACCACGGGTGGCTGAGGCGGCGCGCCAGCAGCGCGGCGGGGATCAGCGGCCACGACAGCAGCAGCCAGGCGCCGCCCAGCAGCTTCGCCAGCAGGGGCACGGGCAGGTCCGGCAGCACGCGCGCGCCGACGTAGGCGTGCAGCAGGCCGATCAGCAGGGCGGCGATGAATATGGTGGTGCGAGGGGGCATGGCACCTTCTCGGTTGGGGACGGGAGGCGGGCGCGGCGCCGTGGATCCCGTGCCGCGGCGGCCGCTCTAGTCTACTTTGGGCCCGGCGCGCCGAGTTCAAGAGGGGCGGATGCCGCGTCGTGCACGCATCCGGCCGCCGGGCAGGCTCAGCGTGCCGACCAGGCCCCCGGCCGCACCCCGAGCGCGGTGACCAGGCCGTAGGCGCTGATGCCCAGCGCCACCCCCAGGAAATGCCCGTCCAGCCCCATGCCGGCCACGTTGGCCAGCAGCCAGCCGCCGCCGGCGGCCAGGCCGATGCGGGCCAGGCCGGCTGCCACCGGCCAGCGCATGCGGCCGGCGCCCATCGAGGCGAAGTAGAGCGCCATGCCGAGGCCGAAACCGCCGAAGGCCGGGCCGACCCAGGACAGCGCGCGCGCGGCGATGGCGGCCACCTGTGCATCGTGGGTGAAGAGCGCTGCGAAGCGCGCTGGCGCCAGGCCCACCGCCGCGCCGACCAGTCCGGCCACGGCCAGTGCCAGCAGCGCGCCGGCCCAGGCCGTGCGCCGCGCCGTGGCCCAGTCGCCGGCGCCGACCGCGCGGCCGACCAGCGCGGTCAGCGCCGAACCCACGCCGAAGGCAAGCGGGATCATCAGGAATTCCAGGCGCGCCGAGATGCCGTAGGCCGCCACCGCGGCGGTGCCGTGGTGGCGCAGCTGGGCGGTGACCAGGATGGTGGTCAGGTTGGCCACCGAGGCCAGCGCGCAGGCCACCAGCCCGACCGACAGGATGCGCGCGAAGAGCGCGCGCGAGGGCCGCATGCGCAGCACCGGCGTGAAGCCGGCGCCGCCGTGCGCCACCACGACGGCCATGGCCAGCGCGGCCGCCCACGACACTGCCGCCAGCGCCGCGCCGATGCCGGCCAGGCCCATGCCGGCGGGCTCCGCCAGCAGCCAGGCCAGCAGCGGGAAGGCGATCCACATCAGCGACAGCACGCGCGCGGCCAGCGCGTGGCGGCCGCCGCCGCGCAGCACCGAGGCCAGCGTATTGGCCAGCCAGGCCGGCACCGCGCCGGCGCCGAACAGCCAGATCGCATAGGTGGTGGCGGCCTCCGCCGCGGTGGCGCCGGCCACCGCGCCCAGCACGCCGCGCGGGAAGCCCGCCAGCGCCACGGCGAAGGCCAGCCCGGCGGTGATGGCGATGATCAGCGCGTGCAGCACCAGGGAAGAGGCCTCCTCGCGCCGGCCCGCGCCCAGGGCGCGCGCGATGGCCGAGACCACGCCGCCGCCCATGGCGCCGGTGGACATCTGCTGCAGCAGCAGCGCGAAGGGCAGCACCACCGCCCAGCCGGCCAGCGCGGCGGTGCCCTGGCGTGCCGCCAGCCAGGTCTCGATCAGCTGGGCGCTGGCCTGCAGCAGTGCGATCAGGCTGGTGGGCGCGGCCAGGCGCAGGATGCCGCGCAGCAGCTGCGGGGTGGGCAGCGCCGCGCGGGCGGCGCCGGCGCGGGGCAGCGCGGCGGCGGCGGTCGGGGATTCACGCATCGCCGTCCTCCCGCGCCGGTACGCCGGCGGCCAGCCCGCCCGGCTCGTTTGTCGCGGCAGCATCGGCATGCGCCGCCTCGTCACCGAAGTGCCGTTGCAGGTAGGTGCCAGCCGCGGGGCCCGGCCGCACGCGCAGGTCGTCGAGCGTGATCGGCGAGCCATCCGCGCGCGCCAGCGCCGGCGGCTCGATGGCTGCCCCTGTGGCGCGATCCTGCAGCACCACATAGGGGCCGGCGGCGTCGGTCATCCAGCGGTCGGCCCAGGCCTTGAGCGCCACGAAGGCGGGGAAGAAGTCGCGCCCCTTGGCGGTCAGTCGGTAGACGTGGCGCACACCATCCGTGCCCGGCACGCGGGCCATCAGGCCGTGCTCGACCAGCGACTTCAGCCGCGCGCTGAGGATGTTGGGGGCGATGCCCAGGTGGCGCTGGAATTCGTCGAAGCGGGTGCTGCCGTAGAAGGCCTCGCGCAGCACCAGCATGGCCCAGCGCTCGCCCAGCACCGCCATCGAGCGGGCCACGGGGCAGGCCATGGCGGCAAAATCGGTATGGCCCATCGTCGTCTCCTCCGGCTCGGCCTGTTGTGCTGTGGTGTTCCGACTTGCGATCTGCAAGCCCGCATCTTAGCTTGCAATTTGCAAGTTCGGTGGCCGTGCCGATTGCCGCATGGCTTGCGGGGCCATGCCCGGGCGGCGTCAGTCCGCTGCCGCTTCCCGGAACACGTCCAGCGCCGGGATCTCCTCGCGCAGGAAGCCGATCAGCGCGCGCGTGGCCAGGGTGGGGTGGACGCTGGGTGTGGTGATCAGGTAGAGCCGGCTGCCCAGCCCCTCGGGCTGCCACGCCGGCAGCACCCGCACCAGGCGCCCGGCATGCACGTCTTCCCAGCCGGCATAGGCCGGCAGCAGGGCCACGCCATGGTGTTCGCGCACGGCGCGCAGCAGGAAGGGGAAGTGCTCCGACTGCAGGTGCGGGCTCAGGGAGACCTCTTCGCGCTGGCCGTCGCGTTCCAGCCGCAGTGCGAAGCGCCGGCCGGGGTAGGGCGGGCACAGGAACTGGCAGCTGGCCAGGTCGGCCGGCGTGAGCGGGGTGCCGGCGCGTGCCAGGTAGTCGGGCGAGGCAAAGAGCTGCCAGCCGATCTCGCAGACCTCGCGCGCCACGTGGTCGAGCGGCGGTTCGGAGGTGACCTTGAGCGCCACGTCGATCTCGGCCGAGATCAGGTCGACCACGCGGTTGGCGAAGAACACGCGCAGCGTGATGCCCGGGTGCCGCGCCGCGAAGCGCAGCAGCAGCGGCGCCACGAAGCTGTCGCCCAGCCCGGTCGGCACGCTCATGCGCACGTGGCCGCGCAGTGTCTTGCCCAGGCTGTCGATCTCGGCCTGGGCCGCGGCGACTTCGCGCAGGATGCGCAGCCCGTGCTGGTACAGCGCGTGGCCCGCTTCGGTCAGTTCGAGGCGGCGCGTGGTGCGGCGCATCAGCTGCGCGCCGGCCTGCGTTTCCAGTTCGCGCAGCTGGCGGCTGACCTGCGAGCGCGTCACGCCGCGCCGGCGGCCGGCTTCGGCCAGGTTGCCGGCCTCGACGATGTCGGCGAAGGCCTGGATGAGGTTGAGGTCCATCGTGGTCGGAATGGTGCGGGCTGGCCGGTCCATCCGGGATTGCCAGCGGGATTGTCGCGTCTTGCGCAACATTGTGATTCCGACCTGGGCAATTGTCGATGCGGTGCCACGCCGCTACAGTGGGCTGCTTCTGCCTGCCGCGCTCGTGCGGGGCGGGCGAGGCACGATAACGACGACCGCAAGACGGCAGGAGACAAGCGATGTTCAAGAGCGATCTGTTCGCCGGCCAGCGCGTGCTGGTCACCGGCGGCGGCACCGGCCTGGGATTCGCCATGGCCGACCAGCTGGCGGCGCTGGGCGCCGAACTTCACTTGTGCGGGCGGCGCCTGCCGGTGCTGGACGAGGCCGCGGCGCGGCTGCGCGCGGCCCACGGCGGCATGGTCGCCACCCATGCGGTGGACATCCGCGACGCTGCCGCCGTCGACGCCATGGTCGAGTCGATCTGGCAGGCGCACGGCCCGCTCGACGGCCTGGTCAACAACGCGGCGGGCAACTTCATCAGCCGCACCGAGGACCTGTCGCCCAACGGTTTCCATGCCATCTCCGACATCGTCTTCCGCGGCACCTTCTACACCACCCAGGCGGTCGGCAAGCGCTGGATCCGCGACGGCCTGCCCGGCGCGGTGCTGTCCATCGTCGTCACCTGGGTCTGGACCGGCTCCCCCTTCGTGGTGCCCTCGGCCATGTCCAAGGCAGGCGTCGATGCCATGACCAAGTCGCTGGCGGTGGAGTGGGGGCGCCACGGCATCCGCTGCAACGCCATCGCCCCGGGTGTGATTCCCACCGAGGGCGCCGGCGCGCGGCTGCGGCCGACCGATGCGCGCCAGGAGGAGATGAGCGGGCAGAACCCGACCGGCCGGCTCGGCCGCCCGCAAGACATCGGCAACCTGGCCGCCTTCCTGCTGGCGCGCGAAAACAGCTGGATCAACGGCCAGACCATCGCCCTCGATGGCGGCGACTGGCTGGCCAACGGCGCCTATTTCAAGCAGTACCTGGACTGGGGCGACGCCGAGTGGCAGGCCGCGCGCGAGCGCATCCAGGCACGCAATGCCGCCGACCGCGCGGCGCGCACGGTCGGCGCGCCCGACGCCGATGCCGGCCAGGCGCCGCCAGCACCGCAGGCATGACAAGCATGACAGACACGACAAACAGCCAGGCGCTAACAGCCAAAGGCCAACCGCAAACAGGAGGAGCACCGATGTCCGCCGATCTCTACTTCGAAGGCACCCACTACAGCGGCGCGCAGCTCGCCGAGCGCGGCGCGCGCCTGGCCGGCGGTCTGCGCGCGCTGGGCGTGCAGGAAGGCGACGTGGTCGCCGTGCTGCTGCGCAACGATCCCATCTATGCCGACATCGTGCATGCCTGCCGCACGGCCGGCTGCTACTACTGCCCGATCAACTGGCATTTCACTACCGAGGAGATCCGCTTCCTGCTGAGCGACAGCGGCGCCAAGGTGCTGATCGCCCATGCCGACCTGCTCGACGCCGCGCGCGACGCGGTGCCGGCCGGCGTGACCGTGCTGGCGCTGGCGCCGGGGCGCCACGGCGAGGCCGGCGCGGCGGGCGCGCCCGGCGTGCGCGACTACGAGAGCTGGCTGCGCGCGCAGCCGCCCTACGACGGCCCGCGCGTGGCGCCGCGCGGCCACATGGCCTATACCTCGGGCACCACCGGCCGGCCCAAGGGCGTGCTGCGCGCGCCCATCCCGCTGGAGCGGCTCGACGCGCAGCTGGCGCAGATGCGCTCGGTGGTCGAGCAGACCATGGGCGTGGTGGCCGGCTGCCGCGCGCTGATGTCGGCGCCGCTGTATCACAGCGCCCCCGGCGTCTTCATCCAGAACGCGCTGCAGGTGGCCGAGCGCCTGGTGCTGACGCCGCGCTTCGATCCGGAGCAGGTGCTGGCGCTGGTGCAGGAGCACCGCATCGACGTGCTCTACCTGGTGCCCATCATGTACGTGCGCATGCTCAAGGTGCCGCCGGAGGTGCGCGCGCGCTACGACCTCTCTTCGCTGCGCTTCGTCGCCTCCACCGGCGCGCCGTGCGCGCCCGAGGTCAAGCGCGCCATGATCGAGTGGTTCGGCCCGGTCATCCATGAGACCTACGCTTCCAGCGAGGCCGGCATGATCACCGTCGCCACGCCGGCCGATGCGGCGGCCCGCCCGGGCACCGCCGGCCGGCCGGTCGACGCCGCGCAGGTACGCATCCTCGACGAGTCCGGCCGCCCCTGCGCGCCCGGCGAGGTCGGCCTGGTCTACGTGCGCCAGCCCGCCTACCCCGACTTCACCTACCGCCACAACGCGGCCGCGCGGCAGGCCATCGACCGCGACGGCATGGTCAGCCTGGGCGACATGGGTTACCTCGACGCCGACGGCTACCTGTTCATCTGCGACCGCGCCTCGGACATGGTGATCTCGGGCGGGGTCAACATCTACCCGGCCGAGATCGAGCATGAACTGGTGCGCTATCCCGGCGTGGCCGACTGCGTGGTGTTCGGCGTGCCCGACGACGAATACGGCGAGCGCCTGCTGGCCATGGTGCAGCCGGTGCCCGGCGCGCAGCTGGAGGAGGGCGCCATGGTCGAATGGCTGCGCGGCCGGCTGTCCGGCTTCAAGGTGCCGCGCACCATCGTGATCGAGCCGCAGTTGCCACGCGACGAGACCGGCAAGCTGGCCAAGCGCCGCCTGCGCGACAAGTACTGGGCCGGGCGCACGCGCCGGGTCTGACGCCGCCGGCACCGGGCCGCCCGCATCGGCTATGCGCGGAGCGGACGCCGGCAGGCGAGCCAAAAGACAAGCAAAAAGACGAGCAACAGGAGACACCATGCTGCACCGTATTCCCGCGGGTTGGCGCGCCGGACTGGCCGCCGCCCTGTGCGCCGCCCCGTTCTGCATTCCCGCCGGCATCCCGGCCGCCCGGGCCGCCGCCTTTCCCGAGCGGCCCGTCAAGCTGGTGGTGCCCTACGCCCCCGGCGGCTCCGCCGACCAGCTCGCCCGCGCGCTGGCCGACGGCATGGGCCGCGACCTCAAGCAGCCGGTGGTGGTGGAGAACCGGCCCGGCGCCAACACCATGATCGCCGCCACTGCCGTGGCACGCGCGTCCGCCGACGGCTACACGATGCTGCTGGCCAGCAACGCCAGCATGGTGCTCAACCCCATGCTGTACAAGAAGGTCAACTACGACGCCAGGCGGGACTTCAAGGTGGTCTCGGTGGCGGCCGAGATCCCGCTGGTGGTGGTCACCAACACACAGGTGCCGGCCGGCAATATCCGTGACTTCGCCAGCTATGCCAAGGCCAACGCCGGCAAGCTCAACTACGCCTCGGTCGGGCTCGGCAACCCGCTGCAGCTCGCCACCGAGATGCTGAAGACGGAGCTGGGCATCCAGTTGACCCACGTGCCCTACAACGGCAGCGCGCCGGCGCTGTCGGCGCTGCTGGCCAACGACGTGCAGCTGATGATCGACGTGGTGAGCACCTCGCTGCCGCACATCAAGGCCGGCAAGCTCAAGGCGCTGGCGGTGACCGGCCGCGAACGCCTGGAGGTGCTGCCCAACGTGCCCACCGTGGCCGAGAGCGGCCATCCCGACTACCAGGCTGCGACCTGGTTCGGCCTGGCGGTGCCCGCGCAGACGCCGCCCGAGGTGGTGGCGCGGCTGCAGGCGGCCGCCGCGCACGTCACCGCCGACCCGGGCTTCCGCCGCACCTTCGCCGAGCTTGGCCTGGTGATCCAGCGCCCGCGCGACAGCGCTGAGATCCAGCGCTACGTCGATGCCGACCGGGCCCGCTGGGGCGCGGTGATCCAGGCCAACCACATCGCGCTGGACTGAGCGGCTGCCGGCGGGGGCACGGCTTGATGCGGCTCGGCACGGCTCGGTGCGGGCGAACGCGACGCAACGCGATTCCACGCGATTCCACGCGATTCCATGCGGCACGAGCCGCGTCGAGGGGCGTATAGTGCCGGGGATGCCGCGACGTTTCCGGCGCCCGGGAGCGGCTGCGGTGTCCCTGCAACCGCCTGCCGCCCCATGAACGACCAAGAGACCAACCCGGCGTCCCGTCCCGGCGCCGCCCCGCCCGGGACCGGTTCGGCTGAACCCGCCGGTTCTGCCGCCGCCCCGCCTTCCTCATCCCCTGCCTCCGGTCCTGCCGCGGCGCCCGGCGCAACTGCCGCGCGGCGCGCCGCGGGGCCCGATCACGCTGACCCGGACGATGCCCCCGCCGTGGACGACCCTGACCTTTTGCGCGCGCTGGGCCGCCGCGCGCGTTCGGCCGCCACGCGCAAGTCGCGCCAGGTCGGGCGCCTGTCGCGCACCACCATGCGCTACACCGTCTTCATGTGCGGTGCCGGCTGCGTCGCGCTGTTCTCGATGGTGTTCGCCTGGCTCGCTGAATGGGCGCTGCAGTGGAACGAGCGCATCACCACGGCCAGGCCGTGGCTGGCCTTCCTGCTGCTGCCCTGCGGGCTGGCGGCGCTGCGCTGGCTCACCATCCGCTTCGCGCCGCAGGCGCGCGGCAGCGGCATCCCGCAGGTGATCGCCGCGGTCAACCTGCCCGAGGCGGGCACCGCGCAGAACATCCTGGTGTCGTTCCGCCAGTCGATGTGGAAGGTGGTGCTCACCGCCGGCGGCCTGATGGCCGGCGCATCGATCGGCCGCGAGGGGCCCTCGGTGCAGGTGGGGGCGGCCGCCATGCTGGCGTGGGGGCGCTGGTGCCACGAACGGCTGCAGTTCCGCATCGGCTTCCATCCCAATGCGCTGATCGCCGCCGGCGCCGCCGGCGGGCTGGCCGCGGCCTTCAACACGCCGCTGGCCGGCGTGGTGTTCGCCATCGAGGAACTGGGCAAGGGCACGGCCGTGCGCTGGGACCGGCTGGTGCTCACCGGCGTGCTGACCGCCGGCTTCCTGTCGCTGGCCATCTTCGGCAACAACCCGTACTTCACCGTGCGCACGCCGATCCTGGCGCTGCACAGCGCCTGGGGCCCGGTGCTGCTGTGCGCGGTGCTCAACGGCGTGCTGGGTGGCCTGTTCGCCAAGGCGCTGATCGGCGGCGTGCCCGCGCTGCTGCCGGCGCGCTGGCGCGGCTGGCCGGGGCGCCACCCGGTGCAGGTGGCCTTCGGCTGCGGCCTGGTGGCCGCCGCGATCGGCTGGGCCACCGGTGGCGCTACTTTCGGCACCGGCTACGGCCAGGCCGCCGGCCTGATCAACGGCGTGCCGCACGAGACCACGCTGTGGTTCGGCGTGGCCAAGCTGGTGTCCACCGTGGTGTCGTATTTCGCCGGTATCCCCGGCGGTATCTTCACGCCGTCGCTGGCCATCGGCGCCGGCATCGGCGCCAACGTCGCGCATTTCATCACCGGCATGGCCGAGCCGCGCGTGCTGGCGCTGGTATCGATGGCCGCCTTCCTGGCGGCGGCCACGCAGGCGCCGATCACCGCCAGCGTGATCGTGATGGAAATGACCCGCTCGCAGGACCTGACCCTGTTCCTGCTGGCCGCCTCGCTGCTGGCCTCCTTCCTGGCCCGCCAGTTCTGCCCTCATCCCTTCTACCACCACGTCGGCCATGCCTTCCGGCGCGAGGCGGTGGGGCTGGAGCGCAAGGCCGCGCCGGCTTGAGCGGGCGCCGGGTGGAGCGTGCTGCGCCCAGGTGTGGCGGCGTTCAAACACCTGCCCGGCAGCGTGTGCCGCGCCCGTTGCGGGCATGGGCGGATGCCTTACCATGGGCCCGCGCCGGCGCACTGTCCGGTGCGCGCGACGGCGCCGCCCGCGCCGGATGGCAGCCTTTCGCTTCACCGGGGAGCACAGATGGCCACGCAAGGACCGGCGGGACGCCCCGCGCCCAGCAAGCAGGCGAAGGACCCGCCGCCCCGGCCGGATCCCGACATGGTGTGGCATACGCGCGGCCCGCGCCACGAGGTGCGCCAGGACGCCTCCCGCGCGCGGCCCGGCCGCCGCGAACTGCCGCCCAGCCGCGTGCCGCGCCTGCTGCTGTGGGCCTTGTTCCTGGCGGTGCTGGCCGGACTGGCCAACGCGGTGCTGCGCATGACGGCCTAGCGCCCCTCCGGCGCCCGCGGCCACATGCCGCCGGAGCCACCGGAACGGACCGGCCGTGCCGCTCAGGAACCGCCCGGGCCGGCCGGGCTCCAATCCAGTCTGTGCCCGGTTTTGTCTGCCTTGTTCGCCGCGCACGGCGCGCAGGCGCGGGAAGCCGGCATACTGCTGGCTGCCCGCGCATGGCGCCGGGCCGTCCGAGATTCCTGGAGTATCGATGCGATTGACCCTTGCCGGGCTGGCTGCCGCCAGCCTGATGGCCTGCCTGCCGGCGGCCCGCGCCGCCGCGCCCGCGGCAACCCCGGCCCCGTCCACCGCCGCGGCTTCGGCCACCGCTGCCCAGGCGGCGCCCGCCGGCACCGGCAGCAACGCGCTGGCGCCGGTGCTGCACACGCTGGAGATCGGCAACCCGATCCCGGCACTGCCCGACTGCGCCGACAAGCGCACGCCGGATGGCCGCGACGTGACAGCCTACTGCGTGGAACTGCGCGGCGACGGCGTGATGCGCCAGATCGGCGTGCCGCGCGACAAGCGCCCGTCCTTCATGGACGGCACGCACGTGGTTGCCTTCGTCGACGGTAACGCGCTGGTCGGCCTGATCGTGCCGACCACCGGCACGCGCGGCCAGCAGGCCGCGCTGGAGTCGCTGGTGGCCGGCTACGGCAAGCCGCTCCGTCAGCGCGAAGTCGAGGTCAAGGACCGCAACGGCAAGCCGCTCAAGACCGTGCACGCGGCCTGGGTCAAGGCGCCGTTGACGGTGGAGCTGTATGCGATCCCGGAAGAGGGCGACGAGGGCACCATCGAGATGCTGCTGCCGCAGGCGCGCAAGCTGATGACGGGCCAGAGCGATGCCATGGCCAAGCAGCTGGCGCCGGCCTCGGCGCCGGCCGCCAAGGCCGCACCCGAGCCGAAGGCCAAGGGCAAGGCCGCCTGGTAGCCCGGCTGCCCGCGCTGCGGCGCTGCCGGCATGGGCCGGCGCACCGCCTGCCTGGCAGACGTTCCTGCAGACCGTCCTACAGTCCTTCCATCACGCGATCCAGTCCGCGTACCACGCCGCGCAGCGTGTGCACCTTGCGGATGGCGAGCAGGGCGCCCGAGACATAGGGCCTGGAGCCGTCGCCCGCCTCGTGGCGCAGGTGCAGGCGCTGGCCGTCGGCGCCGAAGATGACCTCCACGCCGAGCTGGTAGCCGGGCAGGCGCACGGCGTGCACCTGGGTGCCCGACAGCGAGGCGCCGCGCGTCTCGACCGGGCCGTTGACCTTGTCCAGCGGCACCGTCAGTTCGGGCTGCCTGACCTGTCCCAGGCGATAGGCCAGTTCGCGCACGGTGCCGGACGGGGCATCGACCTTGCCGGCCTTGGCGTAGTCGATGATCTCCCACTGGTCCAGGTGGCGTGCGGCCATCTCGGCGAACTTCTGCAGCAGCACCACCGTGATGGCGAAGTTGCCGCAGGCCAGCACGCCCCGTCCGGCCTGGTGCGCGGCGGCGTCGATCTCGGCGTAGTCCTGGTCCGACAGGCCCGAGGTGCCCACCACCACGTGCGCGCCGTGACGCAGTGCCAGCAGGATGTTGTGCTTGGCTACCGCCGGCTTGGTGTACTCGACGTAGACGTCGCACGGCGTCTGCGCCAGCACGTCGATGCTGGCCGCCGCCACGCCCGGCGTGTCGGCATGGCCGGTCAGCTGCGCCAGCGGCTGTCCGGCGGCGCCGCGCGATAGGCCGGCCACCAGTTGCATATCGGGCGCATGCGCCACGCCGCGCGCCAGTTCGCTGCCGGCCCAGCCGGTCACGCCGCCGACGGCGACTCGGATGCGAGGGTTCATGGTGTGTCTCTCCTGGATGCTTGTTGCGGTTCGAGGTTCGTTGATGGGGACGGTCGGCGCGGCGGCCGCACCGCTGGCGCGTTCGCATGCGGCAGCATAGCGCCGCCGCGCCCGTCCTGCCGCGGGGCGATCCGGCTGGCGCCTGCGGCGGTGCTGCCCGGCACTATCCGGCACTACCCGGCAGCACGCCTGCGATCGATCTTGCGCGCCAGCACGATCGAGGTGGCGGTGTGGTTCACCCCCTCCAGCATGCCGATCTCGTCTAGCAGCTTGTCGAGCCGCGCGTGCGTGTCGCAGCGGATCACCGCCAGGTAGTCCACCGGCCCGCTGACCGAGTTCAGCTCTTCCACCTCGGGCAGGCGCTGCAGCGCGCGCACCACCGCGGGCGCGGCCTTGGGCTGCACCGAGATGCCGCAGAAGGCCAGGATGGCGTTGTCTTCCATCTGCTGGCCGAGGCGCACGCCATAGCCGGCGATCACGCCTTCGCGTTCCAGCCGGGCGATGCGCGCCACCACCGTGGTGCGCGCGATGCCCAGCTTGCGCGCAAGGTTGGCGGCGCTCTCGCGCGCGTTGGCCTGCAGCAGCGACAGCAGGTGGCGGTCGGTGGCGTCCAGTTCCGGCATCGGGTTCCTCCTTGCCTGGGTTGGGCGAGGCGCCGGGGCCGGCGCGCCGCTTGCATGTCGATGACTGTCGACGTTTGTCGATTCGTCGGGAATGTCTGTCGTTTCGACGGATTATGACTGGATATCGTCAATCTCGTGCCTTCATTCCGACGGAGCTGCGACCCATACTTCACACCAGAAGGCCGTCATGCAACGGCAGGTCAAGCACGAGAGGAGGTCCCATGACGATGCAAGGCAAACTGGCCCGCGCGGCCGATCCGGTGGGGGTGGCGGGCGGCGGCGGCGCGCGCGCGGGGCGCAGGCCCTGGCAGGTGGTGGTGCTGGGCGCGGGCAAGATCGGCCGCACCATCGCCGCCATGCTGCATGACAGCGGCGACTACCGCGTGCGCCTGGTCGACCGCGACGCGGCGCGGCTGCAGGGCCTGCCTGCCGGCATCGTCGGACAGGCCGGCGATCCCGCCGAGCCGGCCGCCTGCGCGGCGCTGCTGGCCGGCGCCGATGCGGTGCTCAACGCACTGCCCTTCCACGCGGCGGTCGGTGTCGCCACCCAGGCGGCGGCGCTCGGCGTCCACTACTTCGACCTGACCGAGGACGTCGCCGCGACCCAGGCCATCCGGCGCCTGGCCGACGGCGCGCGCTCGGTGCTGATGCCCCAGTGCGGGCTGGCGCCGGGCTTCATCGGCATCGTCGGGCACGACCTGGCGCAGCGCTTCCTGCGCGACGGCGGCGAACTGCTGGAACTGCGCATGCGCGTCGGCGCGCTGCCGCGCTACCCGAACAACGCGCTCAAGTACAACCTCACGTGGAGCACCGAGGGCCTGATCAACGAGTACTGCAATCCCTGCGAGGCCATCGTCGACGGCCGGCAGGTCGAAGTCCCCGCGCTGGAAGGGCTGGAGAGCTTCGCGCTGGACGGCGTCGAGTACGAGGCCTTCAATACGTCCGGCGGGCTGGGCACGTTGCCCGAGACGCTGGCCGGGCGCGCGCGCCAGGTCGACTACAAGTCGATCCGCTACCCGGGCCATTGCGCGGTGATGAAGCTGCTGCTCAACGACCTGCGCCTGCGCGACCGGCGCGAATGGCTGCGCGAGATCTTCGACAGCGCGATCCCGGTCACGCAGCAGGATGTGGTGATCGTCTTCGCCAGCGCCACGGGGTATCCTGCAGCGGGCGCCGCGGGCGCCGCGCCGCTGACGCAGGCTTCGTTCTCGGCGCGCATCGGCGGCGCCGACTCGCCGGCTGGCCACCTGAACGCGATCCAGCTCACCACCGCCGCCGGCATCTGCGCCGCGCTCGACCTGGTGGCACAGGGCGTGCTGCCGCAGGCCGGTTTCGTGCGGCAGGAGGCGATTGCGCTCGATGCCTTCCTGGCCAACCGTTTCGGCCGGCGCTACAGAAGCCATCCCTTGCAGGAGACGACGGCATGAAGACGCAGGACATCGCAGCATGCTGGCAGGCCATGGGCCTGCCGCGCCCGTGGTCGGACGGCGCGGGCACGGGCGCCGCGCTGGCGCTGCGCTCGCCCATCGACGGCGAGACCTACGGGCACCTGCCCGCCTGCAGCGAGGCCGAGGCCGGGCAGCGCATCCACCGCGCGCGCGAGGCGCAGAGCGCGTGGGCGCTGCTGCCCGCGCCGGCGCGCGGCGAGGTGGTGCGGCGCTTCGGCGAGGTGTTGCGCGAGCACAAGAAGGCGCTGGGGCGCCTGGTCTCGCTGGAGGCCGGCAAGATCCTGCAGGAAGGGCTGGGCGAGGTGCAGGAGATGATCGATATCTGCGACTTCGCGGTCGGCCTGTCGCGCCAGCTGCACGGCCTGACCATCGCCTCCGAGCGGCCGCAGCACGTGATGCGCGAGAGCTGGCACCCCTTCGGCCTGTGCGCGGTGATCTCGGCGTTCAATTTCCCGGTCGCGGTGTGGGCCTGGAACGCGGCGCTGGCGCTGGTGTGCGGCAATGGCGTGCTGTGGAAGCCGTCGGAGAAGACACCGCTGAGCGCGCTGGCCGCGCATGGCCTGCTCGAACGCGTGGTGGCCAACGCCGCGCCGCAGTATGCAGGCATCTCGGCGGTGCTGCCCGGCGGCCGGGCGCTGGGCAGCTACCTGGTCGAGCATCCGGCGGTGCGCCTGGTCAGTGCCACCGGCTCCACGCGCATGGGGCGTGAAGTCGGTGTGGCCTGCGCGCGCCACTTCAAGCGCAGCATCCTGGAGCTGGGCGGCAACAATGCCGCCATCGTGGCGCCGTCCGCCAACCTGGAGCTGGCGGTGCGTGCCATCACCTTCGCCGCGGCCGGTACCGCGGGCCAGCGCTGCACCTCGCTGCGGCGCCTGTTCGTGCATGCCGACCTGCTGCCGCAACTGGGCGAGCGCCTGGTGCAGGTACTGGGCCGGCTGCCAGTGGGCGACCCGCTCGAGGACGGCACGCTGGTGGGGCCGCTGATCGATGGCGACGCGGGCGATGCCATGGCCAACGCGCTGGCGGACTGCCGCGCGCAGGGCAATGTGGTGCACGGCGGCGAACGCCTGCTGGGCGAGCGCTATCCGCAGGCCTGCTACGTGCGGCCGGCGCTGGTGCTGACCGGCGAGCAGCACGACACCATGCTGACCGAGACTTTCGCGCCCATCCTCTACCTGATGCCCTACACCTCGCTGGACGAGGCCATCGCGCTGAACAACGCGGCACGGCACGGCCTGTCGTCCTGCCTCTTCACCGAGTCGCTGCGCGAGGCCGAGACCTTCCTGTCGGCGGCGGGCAGCGATTGCGGCATCGCCAACGTGAACATCGGCACCAGCGGTGCCGAGATCGGCGGGGCCTTCGGCGGCGAGAAGGAAACGGGCGGCGGTCGCGAATCGGGCTCGGATGCATGGAAGGGCTATATGCGGCGCGCCACCAATACCATCAACTATGGCGATGCGCTGCCGCTCGCGCAGGGGATTCGCTTCGACATCTAGTGCGGTGCAGGATGCCGGTCCGAGCGGGCGCGGAGCGTGGCGGGGAGGGGGTGACGCGCGCCGGGGTGACGCGCGCGATTCGTAGCGAATCGTAACAAGGGTTACAGCGCCTTGACGCTGTATTACGGGGAGTCCCCGTATAACGTTCTTAAGAACAGGAACGCCCCAAAGGACTCGCGATGAAGACGCTGTTGATCGGAATGGCGGCCGCAGCCGCCACGGCAATGCTCGGCGGTTGTGCCGTCTATCCGGCCTACCCCGCCTACCCGGCCTATGACGCCTATGGCGGCCCGGCCGTGGTTGCGCCTGCGCCGGCCTACGTGGCCCCGCCTGCCTACGTCGGCCCCTCGGTCTATTTCGGTTACGGCGGCGGCTACTACGGTGGTGGCCGGCGCTATCGCCACTGGCGCTGAGCGGGCAAGGGCCGGTGCGCCCCGGTGCGGGCCGGCCGGCTCAGGCCTGGCCGCTGAGGCCGGGCCAGCTGGGCGCCAGGGCCTGCGCCAGTTCGGGCAGATCGATCAGGTCGAGCACGCGGCCGACCGTGTGGTCGACCAGTTCGGCGATGGTGCGCGGCTTCTGGTAGAAGCCGGGCACCGGCGGAAAGACGATGCCGCCCATCTCGGTGACGGCCGTCATATTGCGCAGGTGCGCCAGGTTGAGCGGCGTCTCGCGCACCAGCAGCACCAGCCGGCGGCGCTCTTTCAGCGTGACGTCGGCGGCGCGCGTGATCAGGTTGTCGGAGAAGCCGTTCGCCACGGCGGCGAGGGTGCGCATGGAGCAGGGTGCGATCACCATCGCATGCGCGCGGAAGGACCCGCTGGCGATGGTGGCGCCTACGTCACGCACGTTATGCACCACGTCGGCCAGGGCCTCGACCTCGCCCTTGCCCATGTCCAGCTCGTGCTGCAGGTTCATCACGCCGGCGGGCGATACCAGCAGGTGGGTTTCGACCCCGGGCGCGCCGCGCAGCACCTGGGCCAGCCGCACGCCGTAGACGGCGCCGGTGGCCCCGGTGATGGCAATGATCACGCGCCGCGGCGCGGCGCCGCCGGCCGCGGGCGTGGCCGTCATGTTCAGCCCTTGAGCAGGGTCTGCAGTTCGCCGCTCTGATACATCTCCATCATGATGTCCGAGCCGCCGATGAATTCGCCGTTGACATAGAGCTGGGGAATGGTCGGCCAGTTGGCGTATTCCTTGATGCCCTGGCGGATGCCGTCATCTTCCAGCACGTTGACCGTGGTCGGCGCGTCGACGCCGCAGGCCTTCAGGATCTGGATGGCGCGGCCGGAGAAACCGCACATCGGGAACTGGGCGGTGCCCTTCATGAACAGCACGACCGGGCTGCCCTTGACGATCTGGTCGATCTTTTGTTGCACGTCACTCATGGTTTCACGTATCGGGTTGAGGCGATGCCGGCCGGGGCCGATGCCGCACGGGGAAATCGGAACAAGCGCGGGGGCGCGCCGTGCTGGGGCGGATTTTACTTGATTCGGGCCGGCCCTTCAGGGCCGGGCCAGGAGCGCCGCGGCGGTGCCTGCGTGGGTGGCGCCGCAGGCACCGCCGGCCCGCTCAGGTGACCAGCCGCCCGCCGCTGCAGCGCTCGTTGCCGCCCAGGTCGCGTGCGGTGGAGATCTCGGCGAAGCCCGCCGCGGCGAGCAGGCCGCGCGCGGCCTCGCCCTGGTCGTAGCCGTGCTCGACCAGCAGCCAGCCGCCGGGCGCCAGGCGGGCCGGGGCGCCGGCGGCGATCGTGCGCAGGTCGCCGAGGCCGTCGCCATGGTCGGTCAGGGCATCGACCGGCTCGAAGCGCAGGTCGCCCTGCACCAGATGCGGGTCGGCCGCGGCGATATAGGGCGGGTTGCTGATGATCAGGTCGAAGCGCACTGCTTCCGGCAGCGCTGCGTACCAGTCGGAGCGCAGGAAGCGCACATTGCCCGCGCCCAGCCGCGCGGCATTGTCCTGCGCCACCGCCAGCGCCGCCGGCGAGACATCGGTGGCCCAGACCTCGGCGTCGGGCCGCTCCAGCGCCAGGGTCAGCGCCAGGATGCCCGAGCCCGTGCCCATGTCCAGCAGATGCGGCCGCGCGCGGCCGTGCAGGCGCGCCAGCGCCGCCTCGACCGCGATCTCGGTGTCGGGCCGGGGGATCAGCACATCCGGCGTGACGCGGAAGACTCGGCCGAAGAACTCACGCTCGCCGAGCAGGTAGGCCATCGGTTCGCCCGCCAGCCGGCGTGCGACCAGCGCGGCCAGCGCCTCGCGGCGCGCAGGAGTGAGCGCCTCGTCGTCGCGGGTGATGAGCTGGGTGCGGCTGTAGCCGGTCAGGTGGCCCAGCAGCATGCGCGCCTCCAGCACCGGCAGGCCGGCCGCGGTGGCGAGCGCCTGCGCCTCGCGCAGGGTGGGCGAGGACGGCCAGCGGCCGCTATCTGGGTTATCTGGGCCGCTATCGGCGGCGGGTGGCGAGGCCTGGGGAGCTGACGGGGCGGCGGGTGCCGGGTGCGGCATGGTGTCTCGGGGTACGGGTAGGTCGGGCGGTGGCCGGCAGCAAAAAACCCCGCCGTGCCTTGCCGGACAGCATACGCCGGCGTGGCGGGGGCGGGGCCGTGCGGCGCAGCCTGGCCGCGCCGGTGGCCGGCCAGGAGCATGTCCCGGGGCCGGCCGGTACGTCCGGATTACTTGTTGACGGCGTCCTTGGCCTTGTCGGCAGCCGCGTTGACGGCGTCCTTGGCCGCATCCTTGGCATTGGCCATGGCGCTGGCGGCATCCGACTTGGCCTGCTCGGCGGCGGCGGAAGCCTGGCTGGCGGCATTGCCGGCGGCGGCCTTGGCCGCGTCGGCCGCATTGCTGGCAGCCGCGGCGGCATCGCTGGCAGCGGCCTTGGCGGAATCGGCGGCGTTCTGCATCGCGCTTTCGGCGCTGGTGGCAGGCGCTTCTTCCTTCTTGCTGCAAGCGGTGAGAGCGGCGGCGACCATCAGCAGTGCGAGCAACTTCTTCATGATTTCATCCTTTTGTCCGTTTCGAGGTGACGTTCGCCTGCCTTCTTGCGCGGCAGGTCCAGTCGCGTTCGATTATAGGAAGCGGCCCAGGCCATGCCAGTGCTGTTTCAAGCATTTACAACAGATACAAAGGCTTTCCGATCGTGCCGGATGTGCAAACAAAGGTGAGCGCACGGCATGGGGGGGCGCTCAGGCCTCTTCCCCCAGGGCTGCGAGCTGGTCTGCCTGGTGCTCGGCGGCCAGTGCGCCCACCAGTTCGTCGAGGTCGCCGTCCATGATGGCGTCGATCTTGTACAGCGTCAGGTTGATGCGGTGGTCGGTGACGCGGCCCTGCGGGAAGTTGTAGGTGCGGATGCGGTCGCTGCGGTCGCCCGAGCCGATCAGGTTGCGCCGCGTGCTGGCTTCCTTGGCCTGGGCGGCGCGCTCCTGCATGTCCTTGATGCGCGCCGCCAGCACCTTCATCGCCTTGTCCTTGTTGCGGTGCTGGCTGCGGTCGTCCTGGCACTCGACCACGATGCCGGTCGGCAGGTGGGTCAGGCGCACCGCGGAGTCGGTCTTGTTGACGTGCTGGCCGCCGGCGCCGGAAGCGCGGAAGGTGTCGATGCGCAGGTCGGCCGGGTTGATCTGCACTTCGCCCACCTCGTCGGCCTCGGGCATCACCGCCACCGTGCAGGCCGAGGTATGGATGCGGCCCTGCGCCTCGGTGGCCGGCACGCGCTGCACGCGGTGGCCGCCGGACTCGAACTTGAGCCGCGAGAAAGCCTTGTCGCCGGCGATGCGCACGATCACTTCCTTGTAGCCGCCCAGGTCGGATTCCGATTCGCTCATCACCTCGACCTGCCAGCGCTGGCGCTCGGCGTAGCGTGTGTACATGCGCAGCAGGTCGGCGGCGAACAGCGCGCTTTCCTCGCCGCCGGCGCCGGCGCGGATTTCCAGCAGCAGGTTGCGGTCGTCGTTGGGGTCCTTGGGCAGCAGCAGCGTCTGCAGGCTGCCCTCCAGCCCCTCCAGGCGCTCCTTCGCCACGGCGATCTCGTCGGCGGCGAAGTCCTTCATCTCGGGGTCGTCCAGCAGCGCCTGGGCGGTGGCCAGGTCGTCCTGGGCCTGGCGGTACTGGCCGTACTGTTCGGCCACCGGCGACAGTTCGGCGTGCTCGCGCGTCAGCTTGCGGTACTGCTCCATGTCGGCCGTGGCGTTCTCGCGCGCGAGCAGGGCGTTGACCTCTTCGAGTCGCTCGGCCAGTTGGTCGAGCTTGGCTTGCATGCTGGCTTTCATCGGGGGTTCGGCAATTCCGGGAGGGTGTTCTGGGACATCGCCGCCGCATCCGCGCCAGGCTGGGCAGGACGGCTGCGGGGGCTGGCGCCGCGCGGGCGGCTGGGCGGCTGGCGCGTGCCGCGAAGGCAGCGCGCGAAGGACGGGCGCGGCTAGCGCTCGGAGTGGCTGCTGTGGCGGAACAGGCCCGGCACCAGGCGCAGCAGTGCCTCGCGATCCTCGCCCTGGGTGTGGTTCAGGGCGTGGGTGGGGCCGTGCAGGAACTTGCGGGTGAGGGCGCCGGAGAGCGCCTCGAGCACGGCTTCGGGATCATCGCCGCGCGCCAGCATGCGGCGCGCGCGTTCCAGCTCGGCCTGGCGCATCGACTCGCCTTGCTGCTGCAGGTCGCGGATGACCGGTACCACGCTGCGGGTCTCCAGCCAGTGCATGAAGTTCTGCACGCGCGACTCGATGATCGCCTCGGCCTGGGCCACCGCCGCCTGGCGCATGGCATTGCCCTCGCGCACGATGGCGCCGAGGTCGTCCACGGTGTACAGGAAGACGTCGTCCAGGCGCGCCACCTCGGGCTCCACGTCGCGCGGAACGGCCAGGTCCACCATCATGATGGGGCGGTGCTTGCGGCGCTTGACCGCGCGTTCCACGGCGCCCAGCCCGATGATGGGCAGCGAGCTGGCGGTGCAGGAGACCACGATGTCGAACTCGTGCAGGCGCTCGCCCAGTTCGGACAGGCGGATCGCCTCGGTGGTCAGGCCCTGGCCGGAGAGCTGCTCGGCCAGCTTCTCGCCGCGTTCGACGGTGCGGTTGGCCACCACGATCTGGCGCGGCTGCTGCGCGGCGAAGTGGGTCGCGCACAGTTCGATCATCTCGCCCGCGCCGATGAACAGCACACGCTGCGTCGACACGCTCTCGAAAATGCGCTGCGCCAGCCGCACGGCCGCCGCCGCCATCGACACCGAATGCGCGCCGATCTCGGTCTGGCCGCGCACTTCCTTGGCCACGGCGAAGGTGCGCTGGAACAGCTGGTTCAGGTAGGTGCCCAGCGCGCCGGCCTCGCCGGCGGTGCGCACCGCATCCTTCAGCTGGCCGAGGATCTGGGTCTCGCCCAGCACCATCGAATCCAGGCCGCTGGCCACGCGGAAAGCGTGGCGCACCGCTTCCGACTGCGGCAGCGCATACAGGTGCGGCGCCAGTTCGCCGGCCGGCACGTTGTGATGCTGGGCCAGCCAGCGCAGCGTGTGCTCGAAGCCGTCCGAGCCGCTCACCAGGATGTCGGTGGCGCAGTAGATCTCGGTGCGGTTGCAGGTGGAGAGGATGGCGGCCTCGGTGCCGCTGCGGCCCGCAAGGTGATTGCGCAAGGTGCCCAGCGCGGGTTTGATCTGCTCAAGCGGAAACGCCACACGCTCGCGCAGCGAGACGGGTGCCGTGGTGTGATTGATGCCGATCGCGAGCAGTTGCATTCTTGCGGGGGTGCTTTCGGGGGCTTTTTTCTGGGCCGCGGTGATGCCGGAGGGCGTGGACGCGTATAAGGCGGCGTATACAGCGCGGACCGCTTTGCATTATACCGCCGGCGGTACAAATTGCTGGACGCGGACTTGATCTGGCTCAGGAGTCCGCCAAGTCTTATCCTTGCACGCTCGGCGGTGAATCGAGGGGGAGGGCGGCATCACTGCCGCAAGGCCCCCGAACGGGTGACTTTTGCGATACCTTGCATCCGGCGGCGGGCGGCAGGCCACGGCCGCCGGCACCGCAGCATTCAGGAAAACATATGGTGGGAATCTTGGTGGTCGGCGCCCTGGTCGGCCTCACGGGGCGCCAACTGCACCCGGTCGGGCGGCGCGTGGTCGGCTGGCGCGTCGCGCCGCTGCTGGGTGCGGTGGGGGCGGCGCTGGCCTTCTATGGCGGCCAGGCGCTGCGCTGGTTCATCGACGGGCAGATGATCGGCTGGGGCGCCGCGATCCTGGGCGCCGCCCTGCTGACGGCGCTGTGGGGGCTGGTGTTCCGGCGCGGGTGACACCGCCCCGCCCGCGGGCGGATCGTGCCGCCGCCGCTGCCTCAGCGGCGTGCCGCCAGGAAGCGGTTCAGCACGCCGCTGGAATAGTGGCTCGCCACCTCGCTGAGGAAGGCGGCGAAATCCACATGGGCGCTGTCGTCGGCACGGTCGGAAATGGTGCGCATCACCGCATAGGGCACGCCGTACTCATGGCATACCTGGCCCACTGCTGCGCCCTCCATCTCCACGGCCTGCAGCCCGGGCAGGCGCGCGCGCAGTTCGGCCACCGCGGCCGGCGCGCCGATGAACTGGTCGCCGCTGGCGATCAGCCCGAGGTGCAGCGCGGGCGCGCTGACGCCGAAGCGCGCGCGCACCGGCGCCGGCACGGCCTCGGCCAGGTCCAGGCGCAGGAAGTCCTCGGTGGCCTGGCGCAGGGCCGCGGTGAGGGCGGCATCGGTGGCGAAGCTGGCTTGTTCCAGCAGCGGCACCTCGTGGCGGGGGAAGAAGGGACGGGCGTCGAGGTCGTGCTGCAGCGTGGCGTCGGCGATCACCACGTCGCCCACGTGCGTGGCATCGCCCACACCGCCGGCCAGGCCGGTGAAGACGATCTCGCTGGCACCGAATTCGCGGATCAGCGTCACCGTGGTGGCCGCCGCCGCCACCTTGCCCATGCGCGCCAGCACCAGCACGCAGGGCTGGCCGTGCAGGGTGCCGACGTGGTAGTCGCGCATGCCGACGCGGTGTACCGTGGCCTTCGCATCCTCGTGCCGCATGGCGGCGATCAGCGCGTCGACTTCGTCGTGGATGGCGGCAAGGATGCCCAGGGTCATGGCAGGTCAGGGCGCGGCCAGGCGCCGGTAGTGATCGGACAAGGCGCCAAGGATACCGGGCAGGCGCGGCCCGCGCAAAGCACCGGCGGCCCGCTGCGGGCGCCCTGGATGCGGCAGGCGGATGCGACGGCGGATGCGTAGTGGCAGTCGCTTTGCTACAGTGCATCTCATCGCGTCCATCCCTTCCCTGCCCATGCCTTCCTCTCCGATGCAGTTGCTGCGCGAGCGGCGCGCGATCCGCCAGGCCCTGGCCGGCTGGCGCCGCGACGGCGTATTGGTGCCGGCGGCCGCCAGGCTGGCCTGGACCCGCACCGAGCCCGGCGCGGCCGACTGGCGCGGCTGGCTCGACCTCGCCTTGCTCGCGCTGGGCGCGGCGCTGTTGTGCGTCGGCGTCATCGTCTTCTTCGCCTTCAACTGGCAGGACCTGCACAAGTTCGCCAAGTTCGGCCTGCTGGCCGCGCTGATCACCGCTCTGGCGGCCTTCGCCCTGCCGCGCCGGCCCGGCGACCTCGCGGCCCAGGCGGCGCTGGCCGGCGCGCAGGTGCTCACGGGCGCGCTGCTGGCCGTGATCGGGCAGGTCTACCAGACCGGCGCCGATGCCTGGCAGCTGTTCGCCCTGTGGGCGCTGCTGGCCGTGCCCTGGGCCCTGGCGGCGCGCGCCGCGCCGCACTGGTGGGTGGTGCTGGTGGTGGGCAATGTGGCGCTGCTGCGCTACTGCAGCATCCGCCTGGGCGTGGGCGGCATGTTCGAACTGCTGTTCGGCGAGCGTGGCGGCCTTGCCACCAGCCTGCTGCTGCTGCTGGCCACCGCGGTGCAACTGGCGCTGTGGTACGGCCTGTGCGCGCTGGCGCCGGCGCTGGGCTTCCGCGGCCAGGCCGGGGCCCGCATCGCGGGCGCGCTGGCCTGCGCCTACGCCACCTGGCTGGGCCTGGCCAGCCTGCTGCAGTCCGCGGTTGCCGGCGGCTACTACCTGTGTGCCCTGGCCGCGCTGGCCGCGCTCGGTGCCTGGGTCTACCTGCGCGCCTTCGATATCGTGCTGCTCAGCCTGGCGAGCTTCAGCGCCATCGTGCTGGGGATCGGCGGGGCCGGCCACTGGCTGCTGCGCGGCAGCGCCGACTACGGCGTCTTCCTGCTGCTGGGCCTGCTGACCGTGGCCCTGGCCGGCGGCGCGGCCAGCTGGCTGCTGCGGGCGCACCGCCGCCACGTGATGGGAGCGCAGGCATGAGCACGATGCATCCGGACGACACGTCCCGTTCGACCCGCCGCGCCGTGCGCAAGGTCTGGGACGATTTCTCCGCGCGCGGCATGGCCAGCGGCGCCTATACCGAAGCCGTGCGCGCCCCGTGGGCGGTGCGCGTGCTGATGGGCGGCGCCGGCTGGCTGGGCGCGCTGTTCTTCCAGCTCTTCCTGGTCGGCAGCGTCTTCCTGGCCGCGCGCGACAACGGCTGGGCCATGGCGCTGTGCGGCGCCGCGATGGTCGCACTGGCCTACGTGCTGTACCGGCGCCGCCTCGGCGGCATCGCGCTGGAACAGTTCGCGCTGGCCATCAGCCTGAGCGGCCAGGGCATGGTGATCCTGGGCGCGGCCAAGGGGGTCGCCTTCGAGCGCGCGCTGGAGTCGGCCGGCTTCTGGGCCGGCATCGCCGCGTTCCAGGCGCTGCTGTTCGCCGTGGTGCCCAACCGCCTGCACCGGCTGCTGTGCGCCTTGACGGCCTGGGGCGCGCTCGCGGTGACCGCGCAGCGCCTGATCGGACCGTCCGCCCTCGACGGCTGGCTGGCCTATCCCTGGCCGCTGGTGGGGCTGGTGCCGCTGGCCTGCGTGCTGCTGATCGCCTTCACCAACAACGAGGCACAGCTGTGCACCGCCGACCGGCTGGACTGGGCCGAACCCGCCGCCGATGCGACCTTGCTGTTCGCCCTGGGCGGCGCCCTCATGCTGACCGGCGCCGACCGGCCCTGGCTGCTCGCGACAGGCGGGGCGGCGCCGATCGGCATGCACTGGCACGCCGGCGCCGTGCTGGCTTTCCTGCTGGCCGTGTTCGCGGCCGCGGAAGCGCGCCGCCTCGAACTGCCCAATGCCGCCGGCCTGCCCGCGGTGATCGTCGCACTGGCGCTCGGCGGCCTGATGGCGGGCGCGCCGGCCGTCAGCGTCGGCGTGCTGGCCCTGGGGCTGGCGCTGCGGCGTGCCTCGCTGCCCTGGCTCGGATTGGGCGTGGCCACGTTGCTGGCGGGTTTCACCTGGTACTACAGCGCGCTGAGCTGGACCCTGCTCGCCAAGTCGGCCACGCTGGCCGGCGCCGGCGTGCTGGTCCTGCTGGCGCGCGTCGTGCTGCTGCGCCGCGGCGGCACCAAGGAGCTGCGATGAAACGCTGGATCCTGATCGCCTGGGCCCTGACGCTGGGCGTGGCCGCTTTCGGCATCGCCGGCAAGGAACGGCTGCTGGCCGGCGGCCAGACCGTCTACCTGCGCCTGGCCCCGGTGGACCCGCGCTCGCTGATGCAGGGCGACTACATGGCGCTGAACTTCGCCATCGGCAACGCCATCCGCGAAGCGCGCCGGCAGCACGACCTGCCGGACGCCCGCGCGGGCGTTGCCGTGGTCACGCTCGACGCCCGGCGCGAAGCCGTCTTCGTGCGCCTGCACGGCAGCGAAGCGCTCGCGCCCGGCGAACGGCTGCTGCGCTACCAGACCGTGCCCACACGCTGGGGCGGCGTGCAGGTCCAGGTCTCGACCGACGCCTTCTTCTTCCAGGAGGGGCAGGCGGCGCGTTTCGAGCACGCGAAGTACGGCGAGTTCCGTGTCGGGGATGATGGAACGGCGGTGCTGGTGAAGGTGGTGGGGGAGGGGCTGGAGGCGTTGTGAGATGTGGCGGCGCTGCGCTTGCCAAGGCTGCGCAGAGGATTTTCACCGCACACTGTTTGCGTATCAAAGCGCAACATTCCCTGGGCCCCTCCGGGAGTACGCTTCATCTCGTCGCATGCAAAGCGACCGGGATTGACAGCCCGAATACACAGGCAATCCACAGGCAATCGTTTAGCCCAGGAGGCAAATGCCATGTATCGGTCTTTGACTGTCAGGATCCGGACCTGCCTATTGCCCGGTGTCAGCGCTCCCATCATTTGTAGCGAGCCCCCCGTTCCGCGGGCGTCCTCTGGGTGGGGGATGGCTGACCATGCTTAAACACACCCGTTCCAACCTCACTGCCGAGCAAGGCCCCTCGGCCATCTTCCTGACCCGCCATTTCGCCCTCGAAACGCCATTGAGCGTGGCAGCGGAGAAGGCGGCACAACTGCACGGCCTGCTGTACCTGCTCCGGGACTGCGCGACCGGCGACGGCGCCTTCGAGACACTGGAGCCGGAACCGCAGGACGGCATCCTGTCGCTGGCGGCGGACCTGGCTCATGAAACGCTGGTGATGAGCGAGATGGCGGTCCTGCAGGACAGGACGGATGCTAATCGGACCTGAACGTTCCAATCCGATGCATTGCGTTGATGGAAGGCCAAGGGCCCCACGCGGGCCCTTGGCCTCAGCGCGACGGCTTCGGGTTCCGATGTCGGGTGCGATGGTTCGGCATTGCAGGCACACACTGACCGGATCCGCAGCGCGGCTGTTCTCCAGAGGCATCCACTATCTGCATCTCGATGCGAAGGCCCGCCATCGCAGCCATGCCGACGAGCGATTCGAGATCGAACTGGTGGATTCTGCCGCGCATGAGTTCTGCGATGCGTGCCTGCGGTACGCCGAATAGCGTGGCCGCCTGTGACTCATTCCTGGCCGTGCTGGCGAGATGGTCCTTGAGGGCCAGCATCAGCGCTGAGCGTAGCTTCATGTTCTGGACGCCAACGGGCCTGCTTTCGATGGCTTTCCGAGTGACTTGAAATGGCGACAGGGGCATGGTTCCTCTTCGTTGCGTGCTTGGACTTTCCTCAAGTAGAAGTGCCTGCCCGGACCAGAGACCGTATCGACATCGGCACGTCTGCCTGTCAGCGGCATTTGCGCGACCGGCTTCCGGTAGGCGTTGTGATTGTGTGGGCGTTGACTTTCCCTTTCTGTGTCCGTTTGTGCCGATTGCGTGCAAGATTCGGCCTCGCGACATGGGCTCGTTCCGTATCAGAACGTCACGTTTTCCATACGGAATTGCAGATACGCTTCGCCTCCAGTCCTTGGCTTCCCGACAGGAGCCTGATGGCCCCGCAGCAAGTCGAAGCCGAGCGGCCGCGCAACACCAAGCTCTGGATGACGCAGCATATGCCGGGCGGAACCTATCAGGTGATGACCGATCAACCCGCCTTCTCTGCGGAGATCGACCTGGACCAGGCGCACGCGGGAAGTCGCTCCTTTCGCAAGTTGTGCAGCGAATTCAGGCGGGAAGCTCTGCGTTTGCCAGCGTGATCGCTGTGGGAGGCCAGAGACAGGGCCTCGCAACGGCTCGCTCTCAAGCCAATGCGCGCCTGAGTTTGACGGCACGACTGTCACTCATCTGTCACCAACGAAAAAGCCCTGCCAGACAGGCCAGGGCTTGAAAGACGGGCGCTTCGCGAACGGCCCGCCACCAGTATCGGCAGTCGGCGCGCGTTTGCCCAGGCGATTCGTGCCACCGTCGCGGCGGCGCAACGACGGTGTGCCGGGGGAGCGACGTCCCGGGTGCTGGCGATGCGTGGTGTGCTGTCCCGGTATCGCGCGGTGGCTCGCGGCAGGTCATCTTCGCCGGTGCACGCGCGAGATTAACTCGTTTGCGTGATGGGACGGTTGCCGCCGCCCCGGCATACTGGGTTCCAGCGGCAGCCCGGCGCGGCAGCTCCGCCTCGTGCGGCAACCTGCGGCGCGCCGCGGGCAACGACAGCGTCGATGCATCGCGGCAGCAGACAGGGAGCGCTGGCGGCCACGTCCTCATCACAACAGCGGGCGGGCCGACTTGCAGGCTTTTGGGGATTGCCTCGGGGAAACGCCGGATCCAGCAGCCTTGCCGCCGGGTCCGAGGGCGCCGTCCAGTGCTCTGCGCGTGATGTGGCGGGCCGGATCCGACCCGCCGTTCCTGGTCTCCATCCGGCTGCGCAGGCTTGCCTGCTGCGCAGCCGGATGGAGCGATGGAACGCATGAATGACCCGGTGCGCGCCGTATCGATTGCCGTTGCAACCCCGGTGCAAGCGAGACTTCCGCCGTGCCCCGATCCGTGCCAGCCCTCGCCGGATCTTCCGCTGCGTTTCATCCGGCCCCATCCCGGCCCATCCCGGCCCCATCCCGCCCTCATCCAGCGCGTTCCCCGGCCTGCTGCGCCAGCACCTGGCGCCGCTCGGCGAGGAAGCGCCCCGGCGGCTTGCCCACGGCCTTCTTGAACATGGTGACGAAGGCGCTCGGGCTGTCGTAGCCCAGGTCGAAGGCCACGGCCTGCACCGACAGGCCGCCGGTCAGCAGGCGGGTGCCGGTGATCACGTGCAACTGGCGCCGCCAGTGGCCCACACTCATGCCGGTTTCCTGGCGGAACAGCCGGCTCAGGCTGCGCTCGCTCATGCCGATGCGCGTCGCCCAGCATTCCAGCGTGGCAGGGTCGGCGGGCTCGGCGAGCAGGGCTTCGGTCAGCCGGCGCAGGCGGGCATCCGCCGGCCGCGGCAGGTGCAGTTCTTCCAGCGGGGCCTTCACCAACTCGTCGAGCAGCACGGCAATGGCACGCCCGTCCGGTCCTTGCTCGTCGTACAGCTCGGGCATTTCCGCCGCGCGCGCGATCAGGGCCTGCAGCAGCGGCGAAACGGAGACGCTGCAGCACACGGTGGGCAGGCCCGGCACCGCATCGGGCTCGACGAACAGGCCGTAGCCGAGCACCTTGCCGGCGCCGCTGGCTTTGTGCGGTAACTCGCCCGGGATCCACACCGCACACTGCGGCGGCGCGATCCATACGCCGCGCTCGGTCTCCAAGGTGATCACGCCGGACAGCGTGAGCAGAAGCTGGGCCTTGCGATGGGCGTGCAGCGGCTGCTCGTTGCCATCCGTCACCACCTGGATGCTGAGCGCGGCGACGGGCCGCGCGACGCTGTGCGGCAGGTGGGAGCGGAGCAGGTCGGTACTGGCGGGCATGCGGTCCGTGTGGAAGTCGACAAGGGCAGAGCGTGGAGCGGGGACCGGCGACGGCTCGGCGCAGTCCATGGCGGGACTGTAGAGGCCGGCTGGGGTGGCGTCATTTTGCAACTCGGTCAATCCGTTTCGCAATCCAGCCAATGGCCGGATTGCGCAATTCTCTGGCGCGATGGCGTCATGGCGCCAGCCGGGCGCCGGCCTAGCATGCGGCTATCGCGCGGATGCCCTGCCGTCCGCGCCTGGTAGGCGCCCCGGCATGGCTCTCGCCGGCTGGTGTCCTGGTGTTCATCCCTTTGCGCAAGCGCCGTGCCGGGCCGCGTCCGTCGATGCGGTCCGCGCGGGCTTCCCCCTCGCTCTCATGATCCGACTGCCACGCCTGCATCCCCGGGCGCCGGCGCTCCTCCTGGCCTTGCTGCTGGGCGGATGCGCCGTCGGCCCTGACTTCTCTCCCCCCGCGGCGCCGCTGGCCGGCGCGACGCTGTCGCCGCGCCGTGCCGAGGGCTTGCCGGCCCGCCTGACCGCCGAGGCCGCGCCCGCGGCCTGGTGGCGCCTGTTCGGCGACGCCACGCTGGACGCGCTGCAGGCACGCGCGCAGGCGGCCAACCTCGACCTGCGCGCGGCCTCGGCGCGCGTGGCGCAAAGCCGCGCCCGGATGGGCATCGCCGGCGCCGCGCTGCTGCCGGCGCTGGGCGCGGGCGGCAACTACGGCCGCCAAGCGGTCAGCGCCAACGGCCTGTTCGCCGCGCTGGGCGCGCCCAGCCATGCGATCGACCTGTGGCAGGCCGGTTTCGACGCCGCCTGGGAGATCGACCTGTGGGGCCGCGCGCGCCGCCTGCTCGAACAGGCGCAGGCGGGCACGCAGGCCGCGCTGCTGGCCCGCGAGGCCGTGCGCGTCAGCCTGTCGGCCGAGGTGGCGCGCACCTATCTGCAATGGCGCGGCGTGCAGGCACAGCTCGACATCGCGGGCGCCAACCGGGCCATCGCCGTACATGCGCTGCGGCTGGCGCAGAGCCGCGAGGCCAACGGCGTGGCAACGCGCTTCGATACTGCCGCCGCGCAGGCGCAGCTGGCCACGGTGACGGCGCTCGAGCCCGAGCTGGAGCGGCAGCGCGATGCCCTGCTCAATGCGCTGGCCTTGCTGCTGGCGCTGCCGCCGCGCGAGCTGGACGGCGAGCTCACGCGTGCGATGCCGCTGCCCGCCATGCCGCCGGCGCTGCCGGTGGGCCTGCCTTCGGAACTGGCCCGGCGCCGCCCCGACATCCTGCAGGCCGAGGCCGAACTGCACGCGGCCACCGCGGCGGTGGGCGCCGCCCAGGCCGATTTCTATCCGCGCCTCACGCTCAAGGCCCGGCTCGGCGCCGAGGCCTTCCAGTTCACCGACCTGGGCAACTGGGCCTCGCGCAACTTCCTGGTCGGGCCCACGCTCTACCTGCCCATCTTCGAGGGCGGGCGCCTGAAGCAGACGCTGGCGCTCACCGAGGCCGGGCAGCAGGCCGCCGCCATCGCCTACCAGAAGACGGTGCTGCAGGCCTGGCACGAGATCGACAATGCGCTCGACGCCTGGGCCGCCGAGCAGCGCCGCCATGCCGAGCTGGCGCGCGCCGAGGCGCAGAACCGCGTCGCACTGCAGGCGGCCGAACGCGCCTGGCAGCAGGGGGCCGCCGACTACCTGCCGGTGCTGGTGGCGCAGCGCAACCTGCTCGGCGGCCAGCTCGCGCTGAGCGACAGCGCCACCACCGCCACCCTGACCGTGGTCGCGCTGTACAAGGCGCTGGGTGGCGGCTGGGAGGCGGAGACGACGGCGGGGACGACGGCGGACCCGGCGCCGGGCGAGGCCGCCGCCACGGCCAATACCAGCCTGCCGCCGCCCGATGAGCGCGGCCAGGGAGCCAACTCGTGAGCGCCGCCCGTTCCGGCGAGGTGGCGTCCGTGTCCGGCGGCCTTGCGGTGCCGGCCGTGGTGGCCGCGCCTGCTGCCGCGTCCGGTACTGCCGGCGGTACCACGCGCCCGCTGCTGGCGCTCGGCGGCATCTTCCTGGCCGCGATGATGGCCGGCCTGAACAACCGCGTGGGCACGCTCGCGCTGGCCGACGTGCGCGGCGCGCTCGGCTTCGGCCTGGACGACGCCTCCTGGCTCGGCACCGCCTATGCGGCCGGCGAACTGGTGGCCATGCCCTTTGCCTCGTGGTTCGCCATCACGCTGACGCTGCGCCGCTTCCATCTCGGGCTGCTGCTTGCCAGCGTGGCCGTGGCCTTGCTGCTGCCCTGGGTGCGCGACCTGCACCTGCTGCTGGCGCTGCGCGCGCTGCAGGGCCTGGCCTGCGGCGCGATGATCCCGCTGCTGATGTCGGCCGCGCTCAGGTTCCTGCCGGCGCCGGTCCGCCTGCATGGCCTGGCGCTGTACGCGATGACCGCCACCTTTGCCCCTAATGTGGCGATGTGGCTGGCGGCGCAGTGGACCGATGCGCTGCATGACTGGCGCCTGGTCTACTGGCAGATCGTGCCGCTGGCCGCCATCGCCGGCGCGCTGGTGGCGCGCGGCCTGCCGCGCGAGCCGATCCAGGCCGGCCGCTTCCCGCGCGGCAACTGGCTGGGCCTGGCCTGCGGCGCGACGGGGCTGGCCTTGCTGGCGGTGGGGCTGGACCAGGGCGTGCGCCTGGACTGGTTCCGCTCGCCGCTGGTCGCCTGCGCGCTGGCGGCGGGCGCCGGCTGCACGGCCCTCTACCTGCTGACCGAGTGGTACCACCCCGAGCCCTTCATGGAACTGCGCCTGCTGGCGCGGCGCAACCTTGGCCTGGGCTTCGCCGTCTTCGTCTGCCTGCTGGTGGTGATGCTGTCGGGCTCGGCCTTGCCGTCGGGCTTCCTGGCGCGGACCTGGGGCTACCGCGCGCTGCAGGGCATGCCGATCGGCCTGATCGTGGGCCTGCCGCAGATGGTGCTGGGCTCGCTGGTGGCGCTGCTGCTGTACCGCCGCTGGGTGGATGCGCGCTGGGTGTTCGCGTGCGGCCTGGCGCTGCTGGCGCTGTCCTGCCTGCTGGCCGCGCGCCTGACGCCCGACTGGATGTGGCGGCAATTCGCCTGGGTCCAGGCATTGCAGGCACTCGGCCAGCCGATGACCGTGGTGCCGCTGCTGTTCCTCGCCACCAGCGTGGTGCGTCCGCAAGAGGGCCCCTATGTATCGGGGATCATCAATGCCCTGCGCGTGTTCGGCACGCTGCTGGGCGGTGCCGGCCTCGGCCAGTTCCTGGCCGTGCGCGAGCGCTTCCACACCAGCCTGCTGCTGGACCACGTCGGCCGGCTGGGCGGTGCCCTCGGCGACGCGCCGCTGCCGGCGGGGCTGGGCGGCATGGTGGCCCGGCAGGCCTTCGTGCTCGCCACCGCCGACGCCTACCGCGTGCTGGGATGGTTCGCGCTGGCGCTGATCCCGGTGGTGCTGCGCCTGCAGTACATCCCTGCTCCTACCGTGGCCGCGCCGCGCTAGCGGGGCCGCTGTCACTGTATTCCGCTCGCTACGGCTTCACCGCAACGCAACAGCAACGAAGCCGTAACGAAACCGCAACGAACTTATCCGGAGATCGCCATGGCACTCCCCAGACAGATCCAGATCGCCACCGTCAGCCTGGTGGCCCTCATCGCCCTCGGCGCGCTGGCCTACCTGAACCAGCCGGAAGCCGAGGCCGCGGTCCAGTCCACCGACAATGCCTACGTGCGCGCCGATTTCACCGTGGTGGCGCCGCAGGTGTCGGGCCGCGTCGCCCAGGTGCTCGTACAGGACAACCAGGTGGTGCAGGCCGGCACGCTGCTGGCCACCCTCGACGACCGCGACTTCGTGGTCGCGCTCGACAGCGCACGCGCCCAGGTGCAGAGCAGCGAGGCCGCCATCGACAGCCTGCAGGCGCAGCAGGCGCGGCAGCAGAGCGTCATCCGCGAGGCACGGGCCAGTGTGGCGGCCGACGATGCCGCGCTCAGGCTGGCGCGCGCGGACACTGCGCGCTACCGCAACCTGGCCGCCGACGGCGCCGGCACGGTGCAGGCCTTGCAGCAGGCCGAAGCGCGGCTCGCCATCCAGCAGGCCGGCCGCGACCGGAACGCCGCCACGCACGAGGCCGCGCGGCAGCAGCTGGAGATCCTGCGGGCCGACCTGCAGAAGGCGCGCGCCGTGCTGGCGCAGGCCCGCGCCGCGCAGGCCGCCGCCGAACTGAACCTGTCCTACACGCGCGTGGTCGCGCCGCAGGCCGGCATGGTGGGCGAGCGCTCGGTGCGCGTCGGTGCCTTCGTCGGCGCGGGCAAGCCGCTGATGGTGGTGGTGCCGCTGGATGCCGTGTACGTGGAGGCCAACTACCGCGAGACGCAGCTCGCGCACGTGCGGCCCGGCCAGCCGGTGCGCATCAAGGTCGACGCGCTGCCGGGCGTGGTGCTGCGCGGCCGGGTCGACAGCGTGGCGCCGGCCAGCAGCCTCAGCTATGCACCGATCGCGCCGCAGAACGCGACCGGCAACTTCACCAAGATCGTTCAGCGCCTGCCCACGCGCATCCGGCTCGATCCGGCCCAGCCGGAAGCCGCGCGGCTGCGCGTGGGGATGTCGGTGGAGCCGGAGATCGAGACCGGTGCGGGCGGCGCCTGACGCGCGCCGGCGTGCCGCTCAATCCAGCCTGGCGCCCGAGTCCGCCACCAGTTGCTTGAGCACCGGCCAGTCGCGCGCGTAGAGCGCCTGCGATTCCTTCGGCGTGGTACCCAGCGGGCGCAGGCCGAGCGAAGTCAGGCGGGTCTGCATGTCGGGCTGCTGCAGCACCGCGCGGACTTCTTCGTCCAGCTTCGCCACCACCGCCGGCGGGGTGCCCATCGGCGCCAGCAGGCCGATCCAGCCCATGGTCTTGAAGGCGTTGTCCGGCAGGCCCGACTCGGCGAAGGTGGGCACCTCGGGCAGGCCGGCGTTGCGGCTGTCGCCGGTCACCGCCAGCGCCTTGAGCTTGCCGTTCTGGATGTAGGGCTTGGCGGTGAGGAGGCTGGCCACGCCGAACTGCACCTGGCCGCCCATCAGGTCCTGCAGCATCGGCGCCTCGCCCTTGTAGGGCACGTGCACCATGTCGGCCTGCATCTGCCGGCTGAAGTAGGCCCCCGCCAGGTGGGCGTAGGAGCCCACGCCCCAGGAGGCGTAGCCGACCTTGCCGCGGTGGCTGCGGCCGTACTCGCCCAGTTCCCTGGCATTGCGTACGGGCAGCGCGGGCGTGGTCACCAGCACGAGCTGCGCGTCGGCCAGCACGTTGATCAGCGTCAGGTCCTTGCGCGGGTCGTAGGGCAGCTTGGCGTAGAGGAACTGATTGGTCAGCACGGACTGCGTCAGCGTGACCAGCAGCGTGTAGCCGTCCGGCGCGGCCTTGGCCACGGCATCGGTGCCGATGATGCCGGAGGCGCCGCCCTTGTTGTCGACGATGATGGGCTGGCCCAGCCGCTTGCTGAGCTTTTCTCCCAGCGCGCGGGCGACGATGTCGGTGCCGCCGCCGGCGGGGTAGGGCACCACGATGCGGATCGGCTTGGCCGGATAGCCGCCGGCCTGGGCCTGGGCCGCGGTGCTGGCGGTGCCGAGGGTGATGCCGCCGAGGGCGAGCGCGAGCAGCGCGCGTCGTCTGAACATGCCTTGTCTCCTGCGTGTCTTTTTCTGTCGGGTCTGTCGCCATGCCACCGCCGTGGGGGCGAGTGGCGTCCACACGCTACCCGGCTTGAGAAAATACGTCCAATGCCATATTTTTAAGTTTTCGATGCAAATCATGCAAAGTTGAAGGTTGTGTCCCCGTGGCAGCCTCGGCGAGTTACGACACAGGAACGCTTCCAGGAACCCCTCCAGGAGACCAGACGGCACCATGGGCCTTCGCCGCTTGCATCACTTCGTCACGCTGATCGAGCAGGGCAGCTTTGCCCGCGCCGCCGACGCGCTGCACCTGTCCCAGCCCGCCTTGTCGCGCAGCATCCAGGCGCTGGAGGCCGACTACGGTTGCGCGCTGGTCGACCGCAGCTACGGCAAGGCCGGCACGACCGCCGCGGGGACCATGGTGCTGGCGCGGGCCCGCCGCATGCTGCGTGAGGGCCGCGAGCTGCGGCGCGAGCTGCAGTTGCTGCAGGACATCGAGATCGGCAGCCTGCGCCTGGGCTTCGGCCCCTTTGCCGCGGCCTTCCTGCTGGAGCCTGTGCTGGCCGCGCTGGTGACGCGCCACCCGCGCCTTGGCATCGACCTGGAGATCGCCGACACGCAGAGCATGGTGCAGGCGCTGGAGGCTGAGCGGCTCGACGTCTTCATCGGCGAGAGCCAGAGCCTGGCCGGCCAGCCGCACCTGCATATCGATCGCCTGCCCGCGCTGCAGACCGGCTTCTTCGTGCGCGCCGGCCACCCGCTGGCCGGGCGGCGCGCCGTAGCGCTGACGGAACTGGCAGGCTTCCCGGTGGCCGGGCCGCGCCTGCCGGCTCGCGTGCAGGCTTTCTTCGCCGCCCAGCTCCAGGCCGAGGCCGACGCGCGTGGCGGACCGGCCGCGGCGCCGGAGGCGTTGCTCACCGTCACCTGCGACGACATGCACGCGCTGCGCACGCTGATGCAGGCGACCGACACCGTCGTGCTGGTACCCCGGTCGATGATGGCGGGTGCCTGTGCCGCGGGCGAGGCGGCCGCGCTGCCGCTGCGCCCGGCCACCGAGCTGCGCGCGCCCTATGGCGCGGTGTGGCTGGCCGGGCGTACGCTGTCGCCGGCCGCGCGCGCCTTCGTCGCGCTGGTGCACGAGGTGCTGCCGGAGGCCTGACGTTCCGGCCGGCCCGGCGCCGGCGGCGCTGTGCGACAGTGCGCCGACGCCAGCGTTCGCCGGCACGCAGGCGCCCGCCCGCGGCGGCCTCAGCGCAGCAGCGGCGCCTCCGTGAGCGCCTGCAGCGCGGACCAGGTCACGCCGGGCGCCATCGCCTCGACGCGCAGCCCGTCCGCTGTCACCGCCAGCACCGCCAGGTCGGTATAGATGCGGCGCACCACGCCGGCCGCGGTCAGCGGCAGGCTGCAGCGCGCGCGCAGCCGCGGCCGGCCGTCGCGCGTGGTGTGCTCCATCAGCACCCAGACCGCGCGCGCGCCGAAGGCCAGTTCCATCGCACCGCCGACGGCCGGCGGCGTGCCGGGGTCGGCGCGGGTCCAGTTGGCGAGGTCGCCGTTGGCCGCCACTTCGTAGGCGCCGAGGATGGCCAGGTCGAGGTGTCCGCCGCGCATCATGGCGAAACTGAGCGCCGAGTCGAACAGGGATGCGCCCGGCAGCAGGCTGACCGGCTGCTTGCTGGCATTGACCAGTTCGGCGTCCTCCTGGCCGGCGGGCGGGCGCGGCCCGAGGTGCAGGATGCCGTTCTCGCTGTGCAGGAAGACTTCGCGGTCCTGCGGCATCCAGTCGGCGACCTGGGTGGGCAGGCCGATGCCCAGGTTGACGTAGGCCCCGTGCGGGACGTCCTGCGCGGCGCGGCGCGCGATCTCCTCGCGCGTCCAGGGCCGGGCGCCGGGGGCAAGGTTCGGCTGGCCGCTCATGCCGCGCCTCCCGGGGCCAGCACGACGCGGTCGACGAAGATGCCCGGGGTCACGACCTGTTCCGGGTCGAGCGCGCCGGCTTCCACCATGCTGTCCACTTCCGCCACCACCACCTCGGCGGCGGTCGCCATGACCGGGTTGAAATTGCGGCCCGCCAGGCGATAGCTCAGGTTGCCGAGCCGGTCGGCGCAATGCGCACGGACCAGCGCGAAGTCGGCGCGCAGCGGCAGCTCCAGCACATAGGCCACGCCGCCGACCTCCTGCACCGTCTTGCCCTCGGCCAGCGGCGTACCGACCGTGATCGGGCTGAGGAATCCGCCCAGGCCGGCGCCGGCGCAGCGGATGCGTTCGACCAGGGTGCCCTGCGGCACCAGTTCCAGCTCGACCTCGCCGCGCCGGTAGGCATCGCGGAAGGCGGTGGCGCCGGCGGTGAGCGGGTAGGAGCAGACCAGCTTGCGCACGCGTCCGGCCGCGATCAGGCTGGCCACGCCTTCGTTGTCGAAGCCTGCATTGTTGGAGACCACCGTCAGCCCGCGCGCGCCCTGGTCCAGCACGGCGTTGATCAGCGCCGCCGGCAGGCCGGCGCTGCCGAAGCCGCCCACCATCAGCGTGGCGCCGTCGCGCAGGCCGGCCACGGCCTCGCTGCAGCGCGCCACGCGCTTGTCCACTCGTTTCATCAGCCTTCCTCACGGGGGGCGCCGCGGCACTGGCCGCGCACGCCGAAGCCGCATCTTGTGCCGGCCGCAGGCATAGGCACAACGGCAGCCACCTTAAATATTGATAAGCTGAGCTTATGAAGACGGCCTGGCAGGCAAGGAGAGCTCCATGGACCTGGAAGTGAGGCACTACCGCTATTTCGTCGCGCTGGCCGAGGCCTTGCACTTCGGCCGCGCGGCCGAGCGCCTGGGCATCTCGCAGCCGGCCTTGAGCCAGCAGTTGCGCTGGATCGAGCAGCGGGTGGGCGCGCCGCTGCTGGCGCGCGGCGGGCGCCGCCTGGCGCTGACCGAGGTGGGGGCGGTGCTGCTGCGCGAGGCGCAGGATGTGCTGCGCCGCCTGCAACTGGCCGAACTGGCGACCGCGCGCGCCAGCCGTGGCGAGACCGGCAGCATAGCGATCGGCTACGTTGCCTCGGCGGCGCTGTCGGGCCTGCTGCCGCGCCTGATCCATCGTTTCCGCCAGGATCATCCCGACGTGCAGTTCAGCCTGCGCGAGATGGAGATGCCGCTGCAGCTCACCCGGCTGGCCGACGGCGAACTCGACCTAGGCTTCGTGCGGCCGCCGCTGCCGGGGTTGCCGGAAGGCGTGGCGCTGCTGGAGGTGGCCGACGAGCCGGTGGTGCTGGCCGTGCATGCCGGCCATGCGCTGGCGCGCCAGGCCGTGGTCGATCCCGCCCGCCTGCGCGGCGAGACCTTCCTCTGTACCCACACGCAGGAGGGCACGGGCTTCTATGCCATCACCCAGGCGGTCTGCGCCAGCGCCGGTTTCGCGCCGCGCGTCGAAACGCTGTCGCCGCAGATGTCCACCATCGTCAGCATGGTGGCGGCGGGCTTCGGCGTGGCCCTGGTGCCGGAGTCGATGCGCGCCTTCGCGCCGCCGGACGTGGTGTACCGGCCGCTGGCGCAGCAGGCCGTGCGCTCGCCGCTGGCGGTGGCGCACCGGCGCAATGTGCAGGCGCCGGCGGTGCTGCGCCTGCTGGAACGCTGCCGCGCCGGGCGGCCGGCGCGGCGCGAGGCGGGCGGCGCTCAGCCGCCGCTGTAGATCTCGCTCGGCGCGATCTGGATGTAGACGTCCTTGGCCTGCGGCACGCCGGGCATCAGCAGGGCCAGCTTCATCGAACTGCCGCCGATGGCCTGCAGGAAGGTCCAGCCGACGGTCTGGCCGCCGGCGCGGATGGCGACCGATTCGCCCGAGCCGACCAGCACGCGACTCGTGCCGGGGGTGACGTCGATGGTGCGGGTGACGGTGTCGAGACGGGCGGGGCTGCCGAACAGGCGGCTATCCGCGCTGGGGGGCGCACTGGGGGCGGGGATGGCGGCGGCGGGAGTACTCCAGGCAGAGGCGGCGCCCAGCAGCAGCAGGGCGGCGAGGAGGGAGGTCTGGGTCTTCATGGTGCAAGTCGTGGCCCCGGCGGGATGGCAGTCCCGGGCGGGACAGGGGGGCGCCGGAGTCTTGCCGGGCCGCGCACCGTTCCCCGTTGCGGAGGAACGGTGCGTGCGCAGCGCGGAGGGGCGTCGTCTCCGCAGGGCCTGGGGGCGTCGTGTGGCTGGTCGTGTACAAGAACGCGGTTCAGGGTTAACCCTGGCGTCAGTGTAGTGCCGTGGATGAAATTCCAAAAATGACTTGATTTCACAGATGCAAGTCGTTTTTTTCTTGAGGGGCGTGCCGCCGCCGGGCGGCGCATACTGTGGCGGACGCGGCGCCGTCGCGGCTTCCGCTGCCGATGCCCCCGCGTCCCCTTCCGTCCCTTCCGTCCCCTTCCCGCAGGAGGCCTGTCATGACGGCCAAGCCGGTCAAGATTCCCGGACCCGACCATCCCATCACCGTGACGCCCAATCCGGCCCGGGTCATCGTCACGGTCGCCGGCCGCGTGGTGGCCGACAGCCGGCGCGCGCTGACGCTGCGCGAGGCGTCGTACGCGGCGGTGCAGTACCTGCCGCGCGAGGATGCCGACATGGCGCTGCTGGCGCGCACCGGCCACGCCACCTACTGCCCATACAAGGGCGATTGCAGCTACTTCAGCATCCCCGTGGGCGGCACGCGCGCCATCAACGCAGTGTGGTCGTACGAAGCCCCGTATGCGGCGGTGGCGCAGATCGCCGGCTACCTCGCCTTCTATCCCGACCGGGTCGACCGCATCGAGGAAGTGGCGCCCTGAGCCTGCCCTGAGCACGCCCCCGGGCGTGCTCAGGGCAGGGCATGTGCCGTGTCCCGCGCCATGCCGCTAGAATCCGCGGGATCGGATATCCAAGGGAAGGGCATGGAGCTCAGGCAACTGCGCTACTTCGTACAGGTGGTCGAACTCGGCAGCATGGGCCAGGCCGCGCAGAAGCTGGGCGTGGTGACCTCGGCGCTGAGCCAGCAGATCAGCCGGCTGGAGAGCGAGCTGTCGACCCGGCTGCTGCAGCGCACCTCCACCGGCGTGGTGCCGACCGACGCCGGGCTGGCCTTCTGGCGCCAGGCGCAGCTGGCCCTGCGCCATGCCGACGACGCCGTGCGCGCGGCCCAGCTCGCGCGCCTGTCCGGCCACGTCAGCGTGGGCATGGCGCCCAGCACCATCACCGTGCTCGGCCTGCCCTTCCTGCAGGCCATGCGCGAGCGCTATCCCGACATCCGCCTGCACCTGGTCGAGAGCCTGTCCGGCAACCTCGGCGCGATGATCGGCGCGCGCCAGCTCGACCTCGCGGTGCTGTTCCAGACCGCCGCCGGGCAGCGCTGGAGCGTGACTCCGCTGCTGACCGAACGCCTCTTCGTCATCGCCCGCCCCGGCTTGCCAGGCCTGCCGTCCACCGCCACCACGCGGCTGTCGGCGTTGCGCGATCTGCCGCTGATCCTGCCGAGCAGCCCGCACGGGCTGCGCTCGGTGCTCAACGCCGCCTTCCTGCGCAGCCGCTGCCAGCCCAATGTGGTGGCCGAGATCGATGGGCTCGCCATGCTGATGGACGCGGTGCGCGCCGGCCTCGGCGCCACCGTGCAGCCGGGCGCGGCGGTCGGCCGGGTGGCGGGCGAGCCGCTTGCCATGATCGGCATCGCCGACCGCGCCGTACACCGTCCCAACCTGCTGGTCAGCCTGTCCGACGACGAGCTGTCGCCGGCCGGGCTGGCGGCGCGCAACACGCTGGCCAGCGTCACGCGCGAGCTGGTCAAGGCCGGGCGCTGGCCCGGGGCCACCCTTCACAAAGCCTGAAGACCCCTTGAGCCGGCGCGTCTGGCGCCGCCTCGCCCCGCTCGCTACAGTCCGCGCTTCGACACCAAGCAGTGCGGGAGGCGGAGCGGAATATGTGGGACGTCCTGGTCATCGGCGGCGGCAACGCTGCCCTGTGCGCAGCCTTGATGGCGCGCGAAGCCGGTGCTTCCGTGCTGATGCTGGAAGCGGCGCCGCGCGCGTGGCGCGGCGGCAATTCGCAGCACACGCGCAACCTGCGCTGCATGCACGACGCGCCGCAGGATGTGCTGGTCGACGCCTATCCCGAGGAGGAGTACTGGCAGGACCTGCTCAAGGTCACCGGCGGCCTCACCGACGAGACGCTGGCGCGGCTGGTGATCCGCGCGTCCTCCAGCTGCCGGCCCTGGATGCGCAAGCACGGCGTGCGCTTCCAGCCGCCGTTGTCCGGCGCACTGCACGTGGCGCGCACCAATGCCTTCTTCATGGGCGGCGGCAAGGCCCTGGTCAATGCCTACTACCGCAGCGCCGAGGCACTGGGCGTGCAGATCCGCTACCAGGCGCCGGTCGATGCCATCGAGCTGGACGGCGGCCGCTTCGTCGCCGCGCGCATCGGCCGCGAGCGCATCGCCGCGCGCGCCTGCGTGCTGGCCGCCGGCGGCTTCGAGTCCAACCGCGGCTGGCTGCGCGAGGCCTGGGGCCGCAACGAGCGCGGTGAGTGGCCGGCCGACAATTTCCTGATCCGCGGCACCCGTTACAACATGGGCGTGCTGCTGCGCTACATGATCGATGCCGGCGCGGACGCCATCGGCGATCCCTCGCAGTCGCACTGCGTGGCCATCGACGCGCGCGCGCCGCTCTACGACGGCGGCATCTGCACGCGCATCGATTGCGTTTCGCTGGGCGTGGTGCTCAACCGCGATGCCCGGCGCTTCTACGACGAGGGCGAGGACTTCTGGCCCAAGCGCTATGCCATCTGGGGCCGGCTGGTGGCGCAGCAGCCGGGCCAGATCGGCTATTCCATCATCGACGCCAAGGCGGTGGGCCGCTTCATGCCGCCGGTCTTTCCCGGCACCCAGGCCGATACGCTGCCGGAGCTGGCGCGCAAGCTGGGCCTGCCCGAGGCGGCTTTCCTGCAGAGCATCGAGGCCTATAACGCGGCCTGCCGCGTCGGCACCTTCGACCACACCCGGCTCGACGACTGCCACACCGAGGGCATCGTGCCGCCCAAGACGCACTGGGCGCGCCCGCTCGATACCGCGCCGTTCTACGGCTACCCGCTGCGCCCCGGCATCACCTTCACCTACCTCGGCCTCAAGGTGAACGAGCAGGCGGCGGTGCACTTCGGCGGCGTGCCGAGCGACAACCTGTTCGTGGCCGGCGAGATGATGGCCGGCAACGTGCTCGGCAAGGGATACACGGCCGGCGTCGGCATGTCGATCGGCACCGCCTTCGGCCGCATCGCGGGCACACAGGCGGCACAGGCCGCCGCGCAGCAACGAGGAAAGCAAGATGAAGCAGCCTGAGACCCTGTCCGCGCCGGCCACGCTGTCGGCCCTCACGCGCGAGGCGCAGGCCCTGGCGCAGGCGCCGGCCGAGGCATCCGCGCCGCGGCGCGTGATCCGCGTGCTGCCGCTGACGGAGAATGAAGAAGAGGTCGCGCGCCAGATGCAGATCTGCAATGCCTGCCGCTATTGCGAGGGCTTCTGCGCGGTGTTCCCGGCCATGACGCGCCGCCTGGAGTTCGGCAAGGCCGATATCCACTACCTGGCCAACCTGTGCCACAACTGCGGCGCCTGCTACCACGCCTGCCAGTACGCGCCGCCCCACGATTTCGGCGTCAACGTGCCGCAGGCGATGGCGCGCGTGCGCGGCCAGACCTATGCCGACTATGCCTGGCCGCCGGCGCTGGGCGCCCTGTACAAGCGCAACGGGCTCACCGTGGCGCTGGCGCTGGCCGCCGGCCTGGCGCTGTTCCTGCTGCTGGCGCTGGCGCGCCACGGCACGCTGCGGCACGCGCCGCTGGCGGGCGACTTCTACGCGATCTTCCCGCACAACCTGATGGCGGCGATGTTCGGCGCGGTCTTCGCCTTCGCGCTGCTGGCGCTGGCGCTCGGCGTGACGCGCTTCTGGCGCAGCGTTTCGCCCGGCCGCGCCGGCGCGCCGGCGCTGGCCGAGGCCGCGCACGACGCGCTCACGCTGACCTACCTGGATGGCGGGCACGGCGAGGGCTGCAACGAGGAGGATGACCGCTTCACGCTGGCGCGGCGCCGCTTCCACCACTGCACCTTCTACGGCTTCCTGCTGTGCTTCGCCGCCACCGCGGTGGCGACGCTCTACCACTACGCCTTCGGCTGGCACGCCCCCTACGCCTATCTCAGCGCGCCGGTGCTGCTCGGCACCATCGGCGGCGTCGCGCTCTCGATCGGCAGCGCCGGCCTGCTGTGGCTGAACCTGCGCCGCGACCCGGCGCGCGGCGACGCGGCCCAGCGACCGATGGACCGCGGCTTCATCGCCCTGCTGCTGCTGACGGCGCTCAGCGGCCTGGCCTTGCTGGCCGGGCGCGACAGCGGCGCCATGGCCGCGCTGCTGGCGGTGCACCTGGGCGTGGTGATGGCGCTGTTCGCCACGCTGCCCTACGGCAAGTTCGCGCACGGCATCTACCGCAGCGCGGCGCTGCTGAAGTCGGCCATCGAGAAGCGCCAGCCGGACACGCTGAAGCTGGGCTCGGACTGAGAGCCGCGCGGCACCGATCACGATAAAGACATCGCGACATTGCGACATTGCGACATTGCGACATTGCGACATTGCCAAGAGGAGACGAACCCATGACGACCCACGCACGCAGAACCGTGCTCGCCGGCCTGCTGGGCACGGCGCTGATGCTCGCCGGCGCCGCGCCGGTGCTGGCCCAGGCCTGGCCCGCGCGGCCTGTCACGCTGGTGGTGCCCTTCGCCGCGGGCGGCACCACCGACATCATCGGCCGCATCGTCGGGCAGAAACTGGGCGAGGCCCTGCGCCAGCCGGTGGTGATCGACAACCGGCCCGGCGCCGGCGGCACGCTGGGCGCGAGCGTGGTGGCGCGCGCCCAGCCCGACGGCTACACCTTCCTGCTCGCCACCGTGGCGCACACCATGGCGCCGGGAATCTACAAGAAGCTGCCCTACGAGTTCACGCGCGACCTCGACCCGGTCGGCCTGGTGGCGCTGACCCCCAATGTGCTGCTGGTCAATCCCGCGATCCCGGCCAAGACGGTGCCGGAGCTGATTGCCTACATCCGGCAGCATCCGGGCAAGGTCAACTACGGCTCGGCCGGCATCGGCAGCACCGAGCACCTGTCGGGCGAGCTGTTCCGCGCCATGACGGGCACCGATCTCTCGCACGTGCCTTACAAGGGCGGTGCGCCGATGATGACCGACCTGATCGCCGGCCAGATCCAGATGGCGATCGAGACCAGCCCGTCGGCGGCGCCGCACGTGCGCAGCGGCGCGGTGAAAGCGCTGGCCGTCACCACCGCCAGGCGCTCCTCCGCGTATCCGGGGGTGCCCACGCTCGACGAGAGCGGCGTCAAAGGCTTCGAGGTGACCACCTGGTACGCGCTGGTGGCGCCGCACGGCACGCCGGCGGAGATCGAGCAGCGCGTCGGCGCGGAGCTGGCCAAGGTGCTGAAGCAGCCCGAGGTGCAGAAGCGCTTCGAGGAGCAGGGCGTGACGGCGGGCAATATGAACGCGCAGCAGCTGGCCGCCTTCATCCGCACCGAGACGGCCAAATGGGGCAAGGTGGCGAAGGAATCGGGCGCGTCGGCCGAGTGAGCGGCGCTGCCATCGCGTTCCGCTCTGCAGGCGCCGTGCCGCCGCGGTCGCCAGCGGCACGGCGCCAGGCGCACGATGTGCCGCCTGTCTTCGGTTTTCTGCCGCCGGCATCACCTCCGGCCTTGCCGGACGGCGCTGCCTTGAGGCAGAATCTTCCCGTTGCGGCACTGCCGCAACAGCGTTCTCAGGGCGGGGTGAAAGTCCCCACCGGCGGTAATGGCGGTTGTCGCGCGTCTCGCGCTAGCCCGCATTAGCCCGCGAGCGCCCGGCCTGCCCACAGGCCGGGGTCAGCAGATTCGGTGCGATTCCGAAGCCGACGGTCATAGTCCGGATGGAAGAGAGCGCGATGTGTTCGCCTCCTGCCTGGCCTGCCGGGCCCGGGAGGCAGCGCTCGTGCGCCCTGATTCTGGAAACCTCTCCAAGGAAAGCCATGAATCAGCTGACCCCCTCGTATCAACTCGTTCACGAAGGCCGTTCTTCCTCGTCGCCGGGCTCCGGCGGAGCGGGCGGCCGCATTGCCCTCATCTGTGCCCAATGGCACGCCGGCATCGTCCATAGCGCGCGCGACGCCTTCCTGGCCGAAGCGGTCCGGCTCGGCGTGGCGCGCGATGCCATCGATGTCATCGACGTGCCGGGCGCCTTCGAGATCCCGCTGCATGCGCGCAAGCTGGCCGCCAGCGGCCGCTACGATGCCGTGGTGGCGTGCGCGCTGGTGGTCGACGGCGGCATCTACCGCCACGAGTTCGTCGCCGACGCGGTGATCTCGGGCCTGATGCGCGTGCAGCTCGACACCGAGGTGCCGGTGCTCTCCGCCGTGCTGACGCCGAAGAGCTTCCACGATCACGAAGAGCACCGCCGCTATTTCACCGAGCACTTCGTCGTCAAGGGCAAGGAAGCGGCCAACGCCTGCGTGCAGACCATCGCCAGCCTCGGCCGCCTGGCCGCGGCATGAGCGCGGCGGGCGGGGCGCCAGCGCGCGCCGCCTGCCTGAGCGACAATGGCGGCGGCGCCGGGCCGGCGCCGCATCCAGGCGGGGATCCGGCGGATCCCCCCGCGGTCCCGCGGGACCACCGACCAGTTTGGGAAGACAGCATCATGTTCACCGGCATCATCCAGGGCGTGGCGAAGATCGCCGCCATCCAGGACCGCGAGGGCCTGCGCACCTTCGCACTCGAATTCCCGCCCGGCTTCTGCCAGGACCTGGCGATCGGCGCCAGCGTCTCGGTCGACGGCGTCTGCCTGACCGTGACCGAGCTGCTGTCGCCGACCGCGGCCTCCTTCGACGTGATGCAGCAGAGCCTGAATATCACCACGCTGGGTGGTTATGCCCAGGCCGGCGAGGTCAATGTCGAGCGCGCGGCCAAGGACGGCGCAGAGATCGGCGGCCATCCCTTGTCCGGGCACGTCGATTTCGCCACTACCCTGCTGAGCGTGCGCCACTCGGACAACAACCGCGTGCTGCGCATCGGTATCCCGCCGGCGTTCCGCAAGTACGTCTTCGCCAAGGGTTATATCGCCGTCAACGGCGCCAGCCTGACCGTGGCGGAGGTCAACCGCGCCGAAGGCTGGTTCGAAGTGTGGCTGATTCCCGAGACGCGCCGCGCCACGGTGTTCGAGCAGAAGCAGCCCGGCGACGCGCTCAATGTCGAGATCGAACGCGCTACCCAGGTGGTGGTCGACACCGTGCGCGAAACGGTGCAGGAAACCCTGGGCAAGCTGCAGCCCGTGCTGGAAGCCATCCTGAAGGAAAAGGGCCTGACGCTCGACGACCTGATCGAGCCGAACGAGCTGCCGCAGTAGGCGCGCTCCCCCTGGCTGCCGCCGCTTGCCGCCCTTTGCCGCGGTTTCCGGCCGCGGCCCTGGCGCGGAACCTCAACGGCTCCTCAACCGCTCCTCAACCGCCAGCTGCCGCCGGTGACGATGCGCCCGGCCGCATGCCGTGGCGCATGCCGTGGTGCATGTCGCCGCCATGGTGGCGCTCATGCTCATGGCGGAACAGCCGGTCGGCGGTCGCCTTCTGCGTGTCCGACAGCGTGGCATAGAGCGGGCTGAAGGCCGCACTCAGTTTCTGCATATGGTCGGCGTGCATCTGTGCCAGCGAAGCGTAGGACTTCATGGCTTCGTCGGCGTTCATCGTCGACAGCTTCTGCGCGTGTTCCTGGTAGGCCTCGCCGGCGCGCTTGCCGTTGTCGCGCATGGCCTGCGCGAAGGCGTCCCACTGCGGCGCCTGCTGGGCGGTGATCTGCATCTGGTCGTGCAACTGCTTGATGCGCTGTTCGACGGCCGCCTCGTGCTGCAGGGCCGGCGTGCGCTTGCCCGCCGCGGCGGGCGTCGACATCGGAGCGCTGGCGCTGCTCTGGGCGAGCGCCGGGCCGGCCATCAGGGCCAGGGCCAGCAAGGCCGGCGTGGCGGCGGAACGGAGGGTGCGAGCGGTAGGGTGCATTGTTGTTTCCTGTTCATCGGGGGAAGGGGCGGGAGCCACCAGGCAAACGTAAACGGTGGCTGAAGTCATCCGCCCGGCACATGCAGGCGGGCGTGCGGGAAGCGAGGCGATTGCGGCGGCGTTCGCACATGGGGATTCCGCGCCGCGCCGTGGTGCTCCTCGTTGCGAGGGCACGGCCGCGCTCTGGCCGCGGAAAGAGGGAGTCTTCACAAAAAATACTAATGGCCGTCCCTGCGAAGTCAAGGCGGGTGCTTTATGCCGCGCGCACAAAGCGCGCATGACGTGCGCATGACGCACGCATAGCGCGCGTCTGGCGGTCTGGTTCCAGGGAGGCGGGTGGTGCCGCGTTTGAGTCCATGGTCAAGGATGGCGTGCGGCGCAGGGAGCATCCCTTGCTTGTCCGCCACGCTACAATCCGCTGCATGATGTCTGCAGGCGTGACGCGGCGGTGCCAAGCCCGTTGCCGCGCATAGCCCCGGCCCACCGGCGGGGCTGGCCTGCGGGCACGCCTCCGGCGCCATCCGCCGGCATGGCGGCCCCCGCCGCCGCTCTCACGGATCGCACCTCCGATCCCGGCCGGGCCATGCGGCCCGCTTCCCCCCGTGCGCCGTGCCGGCCCGCTGCGGCTCCGAGCGGGGCGGCCCGGCTCTCCGATCCCGTCCCGAGTATGTCCGTACCCATGAAACCGCCCATCCTTGCTGACCGTCCGGTGGCCCTCGTCACCGGCTCCACCTCCGGCATCGGCGCCGCCGTCGCGCGCCGGCTGTCGCGCGACGGCTTTGCCGTGGTGCTTCATTCGCGCCGTTCCGCCGAGGCGGGCAGGGCGCTGGCCGCCGAACTCGGCCACGCGGTCTACGTCCAGGCAGACCTGGCCGACGACGCCGAGCGGACGCGCCTGGTAGGCGAGGCGCAGGCGGCATGGGGACGGCTGGACGTCCTGGTCAACAACGCCGGCATCAGCGGCGTGATTCCCCACGCCGACCTGGGCGCGGCCACCGCCGCGGTCTGGCAGGCCATGCACGAGGTCAATGTGGTGGCGCCGTTCCGGCTGGTGGCCGAGGCGGAGGGGGCGCTGCGCGCGGCCGCCGCGCGGGGCCGGCCGGGCTGCGTGGTCAACATCAGCTCCCACGCCGGGATACGGCCCAAGGGGGCTTCCATCCCCTATGCGGCGAGCAAGGCCGCACTCAACCATACGACCCGGCTGCTGGCCCTGGCGCTGGCGCCCGAGATCCGCGTCAACGCGGTGGCGCCCGGCCTGGTCGATACTCCGCTGACGGCCGACTGGACGCAGGCGCACGCGCTCTGGCGCGAGCGCGCGCCGATGCGGCGCGGGGCCAGCCCGGAGGACATTGCCGAGATCGTGGCCATGCTGGTGTCATCGTCCTACCTGACCGGTGAGATCGTGCTGGCCGACGGCGGCCTCAACCTGACTTGACGTGATGGTGCCGGCGCTTGGTGGGCGCCGGCGCGTGTGCGCCACGCCTGCAGACTTCCGTGTTTTCCCTTATCGTGTCGTCTGACGTCAGACAAAGACCCCGACAGCCAGCGCCGCACGGCGACGTGGCGGCGCCCGCCAGGGTGCGCGCCGCAAGCAGCACGCAACAGGCCGCACCCTATGCCCAGCACTCCCGACCCCCAGACCACGGCGCGCCCGGCCGACCGTCCCCTCAATGCGCGCGAGCGCCGCGGCATGGCCGCCATCATGATCGCGGTGGCCCTGGCCACGCTCGACACCGCCATCGCCAACACCGCGCTGCCTTCGATCGCCGCCGACCTGCATGCCACGCCGGCCGCCTCGGTATGGGTCATCAACGCTTACCAGCTCGCCATGGTGGCGACCCTGCTGCCCTTCGCCGCGCTCGGCGGCATCCTCGGCCACCGGCGCATCTACCTGGGCGGGGTGGTGCTGTTCCTGCTGTCCTCGCTGGTATGCGCGCTGTCGTGGTCGCTGCCCACGCTGGCCGCCGCGCGCGTGCTGCAGGGCATCGGCGCGAGCGCCATCATGAGCGTCAACACGGCGCTGATCAGCGCTCTCTACCCGATGCACCGGCTCGGCCGCGGAGTCGGGCTGAACGCGCTGGTGGTGGGCATGTCCTTCGCGCTGGGACCGACCGTGGCCTCGGTGATCCTGTCGGTCGGCAACTGGCCCTGGCTGTTCGCCGTGAACCTGCCGATCGGCCTGCTGGCGCTGTCGATCGCCTGGTCCTCGCTGCCACAGACGGCACGCAGCGGGCACGGCTTCGACCGGGTCGCCGCCGGGCTCAACGTGATCACCTTCGCCGCGCTGATCTTCGCCCTGGGCGAGGGCTCGCAGCATGCGCCGCTGCACTGGACGCTGGCGGCGCTGGCGGTATTCCTGGTGGCGTTCGCGCTGCTGCTGCGCCGCGAGCGCGGCCACCCGGCGCCGATGCTGCCGGTGGACCTGTTCCGGCGGCCGCTGTTCGCATTGTCCACGGTGACGGCGATCTGCTCCTTCGCCGCCCAGGGCCTGGCCTTCGTCTCGCTGCCGTTCTATTTCCAGACCGTGCTCGGCCGCAGCCAGGTGGAGACCGGCTTCCTGATGACGCCGTGGTCGCTGGTGGTGGCGCTGATGGCACCGCTGGCCGGCCGCCTGTCCGACCGCTACCCGCCCGGCCTGCTGGGCGGCATCGGCCTGGCGGTGCTGGCCGTGGGCATGGCCTCGCTGGCCATGCTGCCGGTGTCGCCCTCGGCGTTCGACATCGGCATCCGCATGGCGATCTGCGGCGCGGGCTTCGGCTTCTTCCAGTCGCCTAACCTGAAGGCCCTGATGTCGAGCGCGCCGCGCGAGCGCAGCGGCGGCGCCAGCGGCGTGATCGCCACCGCGCGCCTGCTCGGCCAGGCCACCGGCGCGGCGCTGGTGGCGGCCAGCTTCGGCATCGCCGGGCGCCACGGCCCGACCCTGGCGCTGGGCCTGGGCGCGGCCTTCTCCGCGCTGGCCAGCGTGGCCAGCGCGCTGCGCCTGGCGGTGCCCGCAGGCGGCACGGCGACGCCGGGGGCCGACGCGCCGGGCCCGGCGCCAGGGCGCTAGTCGCTGGTGCGAGGGGAGGCCGGCGCAGGCGCCGGCGCCTGCGCGCGGTCGGCCATGGTGGTGTCGATGCGCTGCGCCTCGCCGCCTTCGACGATGTCCTGGCGCATCACGAAGCCCTCGGCGGGGCAGAACCAGTCGGTGACGCTCATGCGTGACGGTTCGGTCAGCACCTGCACGCCGGCCACGATCAGGCGCCCGACCGAGGTGGTGCGCACATAACGGATCGGCAGGCATTCCGACGGGCCCAGCGCGGTCTGAATCACCCGGCGCTTGCCGACCTGGCGCACGCTGATCTCGACCGTGGCGTGCGGGGCCACCAGCTTGCCGACTTCCTCGCCCGACTCGCGCGCGTAGATGGTGAAGGACGCGCTGGAATCTACGGTTTCCCCGTCGAGCATGCTGCCTTCGCGCAGGTCCTGGCCGCGGTACTGGTAGTCCAGCAGGCCGAGGCCGTCGATGGTGGTCATGCCGTACAGGCGGGCATGCGGCCCCCAGGCGTTGACCATGGCGCTGCCGGTGACGCTGGCCTGCTGCCCGTCGGCCGGGGGCTGGATCAGCACGCGCTGCTGCTGCTCGGTGACGATGGGCGGCCCCATCAGGGCTGCCAGCGCGGTCTTGGAACGGATCTCGATCTCGACCTCGCAGCCCGCGGCCGTGGCCCGCGGCGGCTGCTGCGTGGAGCGGCGCGACAGCGGCATATTGCCGTCGGCCTCCATCTGCACGTGGCCGCCGTGCGCGAACCAGGCGGTGCGGCAGACGCCGGTGTCCCTGGCGGGCGCTGCGTCCTCGGCCCGGGCGGGCGTGCCCGCGGCGGCGAACACGGTCGCCAGGGCGGCCAGGCAGGGAGTCAGGCGGGAGGACGGCGGAACGGGAAGAAAGGTGCGGGGGCGATACATGATGCAGTCATCCGGTGGATGGCGATGGCCTCGCCCGGCTTTGCCGGCGGCCGCCCGCACGGGCGGCGCGCTGGTGCGGGCAGGCTCGACTGCATTGTATGGCAGCGCGCGCCGCACGGTCAGGTGCCGGCTCGCCGCGGCGCGGGCAGCACGGCCCTCAGGCCGGCGGCAGCGGCCCCGCCAGCGGAATCCGCAGCGTGACGCACAAGCCCGCCTGCTTCGCCTCGTCGGCAAAGTCGAGGCGGATCTCCGCGCCGATGCGATCGGCGATCGTCCGGACGATGGACAGCCCCAGGCCCGAGCCGAGCTGCCCGTTGCCCAGCGTCCGGTAGAACGGGTCGAACACCCGGTCCCGCTCTTGCGCCGGGATGCCCGGCCCGCTGTCCTGGATGCGCAGCACGGCATGCCCCTGCGCCACGCTTACCGAGAGATCGGCGCGTCCGCCCACCGGCGTATAGCGGATGGCATTGTCGACCAGGTTCTTCACCACGGCGGTCAGGTCCAGCTCGCTCACCCATACCCGCGCGTCCTGCGTTCCCTCGACGCCGATGTCGATGTGCTTGGCCTCGGCGAGCGGCAGCAGGTCTTCCAGCACACGGCGGAAGACGTGCTGGACGGACACGGGGGATGTCGGCGATGCCGCCACGGCCTGGGCCGTGGCCAAGGTCAGCAACTGGTCCAGCAGGTTCCTGCCGCGCTCGATGCCCTGCCGCAGCACCGCCAGCCTGTCCCGTGCCGCCGCTGACATTTCCGCGTCTGCGAGCCGCTCCGCCTGCAGCGACAGGGCGGTCAGCGGCGAGCGCAACTCGTGGGCCGCATCCGCGACGAAGCGGCGCTGGGACTCCATGGCCTGGCCGACGCGGGCGAGCAGGCGGTTGATGGCCACGGCGAAGGGCCGTACCTCGGCAGGCAGATGCCGGTCTTCGATCGGGTGCAGGTCCTGTTCGGCACGCTGGTCGATCTCCCGGGAGAGCGCCGCGATGGGGCGGAACATCTTGCGCACCAGGTCGGCGACGATCAGCAGCAGGATCGGCACCAGGATGAGGAAGGGCATCACGGTGCGCAGCGCGCCATCGCGGGCGATTTCATTGCGGAAGCCCGATTCCTGCGCGACCGCGATACGCTCGCCGGCACGCGTGGTCTTGACCAGTACACGGAACGTCTCGCCGCCGACCTCAAGCGTGTGCAGGCCATCGGGCAGGGTTGCGGGGAGCGGCAGCGCTCCTCCTTCGTCCACGCTCAGCCGGGAAGTGGCGCCATCGCCGAGGCCCTGCACGATCACCCGTGCTTCTTCATCGCCCTGCTTGAATTCGGTGGCGGCCCCCGGCTCCGCCGGCAGCAGGTGCTGCCGATCCACCAGGTGCGCCACCTGGCGCAGGACATCGTCCTGCAGTTCATGGGCTTCGCCCAGGGCCGACAGGAACGAGAAGGCGCCGGCGACGATGGCCAGCGCGAGTATGGCCAGCGACAGCGTGAAGGACAGCTTGAGCTGTACCGACTCGTTCAGGCGCCTTCCGAGACTATTCTTGAGACCATCCATCCCACGCCCCTGACGTTCTTGATGACGTCGCTGCCCAGCTTGCGCCGCAGCGCATGGATCAGGAATTCGACGGCATTGCTCTCGACTTCTTCGCCCCAGCCGTAGATGCGGTCCTCCAGCTCGCCGCGCGAGAGGATGGCCCCCGGCCGGACCAGCAGGGCCCGCAGCAAGGAGAACTCGCGGTTGGACAGCTGCACCGGTGCGCCGCCGCTGACGCTCGCTGCCTTCGCCGCCGGATCGAGCGACACCACCCCATTGCCGAGAACCGGCGCGGCGCTGCCGCCCTTGCGCCGCAGCACGGCGCGCATGCGGGCCAGCAGTTCCGCCAGTTCGAACGGCTTGAGCACGTAGTCGTCCGCGCCGCTGTCCAGGCCGCGCAGGCGGTCATCCAGGCCATCGCGGGCCGTGATGATCAGCAAGGGCACCGGGTTATCGCGCGCGCGCAGGCTGGCCAGCACCTCCAGGCCGTCCTTGCCGGGCAGGCCCAGGTCGAGCAGGACCAGGTCGTAGTGCTGGCAATCCAGCGTGGTCAGGGCGGCCAGTCCGTCCTGCACCCAGTCGGTTGCGTAGGAGGCATCCTTCAGCGCCGCGGCCAGCGTCGCGCCGATCATGGGGTCGTCTTCGACCAGCAATACCCGCATTCCTCCTCCCGCGGCGTGATGGTTCAATGCGATGTCGTGGCCGCTCGCTGACGGAACAGCAGGAGGCCGGCCAGCATGAAGGACAGCAGCGCGGCCGACGCCGAATAGCGGCTCAGCGCCATCCCGCCGGCGCTCAGCGGCTTGTCGAGGAAGTCGCCGACCACCGCGCCGAGGGGGCGGGTCAGGATGAACGCCGCCCAGAACAGCAGCGTGCGGGACACGCGGGTGCCGTAGCGGGCGGCCAGGATCAAGGCGAGCAGTGCGCCGAAGACGACGGCCGCGCCGGTGTAGCCCAGGCCCGCGGTGTCGGCGGTCCAGTCGCCCAGCGCGGTGCCCAGGGTCTGGGAGAACATGATCGTCACCCAATAGAAGGCCTCCGCCTTGGGCGAGTGCACGGTGCCCACCGACACCGAGCCGAGCGTGCGATGCCAGGCCAGCAGAGAGCCGAGCAGCAAGGCCAGCAGCAACAGCGATCCGCCCGCGTAGCCGATGCCCAGCGAGCGGTCCGCGAAGTCCGCCAGCGTCGTGCCGACCGTGGTGGTGGCGATGATGGTGGCCCAGTACAGCAGCGGATGGAATCGCTTCGCCCGGATCTGCGCGACCACGGCGACCAGGAAGAGCACGGCGAAAATGCCGGTGCTCACCAGGTAGCCGAGGTTCATGGACATCGAAACCGCGTCGCCGCCGGTTTCGCCCAGCGTGGTGGCGGCGATCTTGATCAGCCAGAACCCCAGCGTGACTTCGGGAACCTTGGCCAGTGCCTGTTCAGTTGGCGTTTTCATCGGAAGCGCTCTCGGTGCGGGCTTTGCCCTGGAAAGTATCGAAGGTTTTCGGCAGATCGGCCAGCGCCGCCTGGCAAGCGGCCCGCCTCATGCGCGGACCCAGCCGCGCGCGATCAGCCTGCCGAACAGGACACAATGAACGGCATCGGCGGTCCGATAGGCCGGCCCCATATACCAGGGCGCGGCGCGCTGTGCCAGCCAGGCACTGGACGCGGCCACCCCGGCCGCGCCGAGCATGTCGAAGGGAAAATGCACGCCCAGGTAGACGCGTGCCCAGGCGATGGCCAGGCCGGACAAGGCCAGCGCGGCCCCGATACGGCGCTGGCCTGCCTGCAGCAGAAGCGCGCACGCGACCGCCCACCACAGCGTCAGGTGATCACTGGGGAAGGACGGATCGGCCGCATGAGCGAGAAGCGTGTGGCCCAGGCCGATCATGAAGGGCCGGGGGTGCGGCCAGGCGAGACCGATCAGCTGGCCGGCGAGCAGCCCCAGCCAGGCCGACGCCGTGGCCGCCAGCATCGCCTTGCGGGTGCGCTCATCGCCACGCAGCCAGCCGATGGCGAGCAGGGCCGGTATGGCCCAGATCAGCCACTGCGCCAGGACCGTGGCCAGCGCCACCAGCCACGCCTGCGGGTGCGCAGGCGCGTTGAGCCAGAGAAAGAGCGTTCGGTTGAGGGCTTCCATCGGTTCCAGGTTCTCCCGGCCGGACCTCCGTGGCGCGGACGGCTCGGCCTCGCGGGCGGGCGCTCGGGCCCGCCCGCTGTGGTCGTCGTGCCCCGCACGCGCGCCGGCAGGCAGGATGGCGAGGCGCCGGTCCGGCACGGAAAGCCGGGTGCGGCGGGACATGGCGCGTCTCCGGGAGGGGCAGTGCAGGGATCTGCACGGTGGAGACATTACCGAGGCAGGCTTAGCTCGGACTGAGCCGGCGGTTTTCTCCCGCGCCGGGATGGCCGCGCCTTCGGGGTGTCGTACCCGGGAGTGGCTCAGGCTGCGTAAGGGAGTCTGCAGCGGGCGGCGCCGGCTGCCCTTGCGGGTGCTGCATGTGACAACAGGACGACAAAAGTGTCGAAAAATCGACAAAAAGCCCGCAACTCCGAGGGGATTGCGGGCTTTTCGGTGGGCCTGCCCGGGGCAAGGTGCCGGGCCGGGCTCAGGCGTGGATCACACGTTTAAACGTTGATCGGTCGGCAAAGGCCTGTGAATGCTAGGTTTCGCGGGGAAATCGAGCCACGGCCTTTGCGGGAATCGCTGGAAGTACCCCCAGTTGTACCCCCAAGGGGGTATCAGGATGATAAATCAGTCTGGATGCCGGTGCCAGCGCTGCGCCTGCCGGATAAAACGGGTATGGTGCAAACCGCATTGTTGGCTGACGCATGGAACGGCACGCGATGAGATGCAGGGGAACGGGCCGCTGCGGCCCATACCTTGGAGAATGCTCATGGCAGACCACCACACCCGCCACAACTCGCTGGGGCAAGATGCCCTGTTCACCACGCCCGCCTCGCTCATGCTCGATGCTCGCCTCACGCCGCTGGAGCGCAATGGCTGGCAGGTGCTGCGCATGCTGCGCTCTGCCGAGGGCATCAGCCCGCTGGCGAACCTTGGGCAGTTGCGCCGCTATCTCACCTCCACCCCGCTGGGGCAGAGGGCCGGGTACGAGACGGCCCGGCGCGTCCTCGTTGTGCTTCGGCTGACGGGGTGGATCAGTCAGGTGGGCCAGCAACGCGATCCTCTGACCGGCCATGTGCTCAGTGAGCTGTATCAGGTTCACGAAAGCGCTCTCGACTTCCAACAGGCTTGCACGCTCGATGCCAGCCTGCCCGCGCTTTTGCAAGCCTCCATCGGCCACGAAAACAACCAGGTGGATCGGGTGGCCGTCTACATTCAGGCAACGCTGGCGCAAGCACCGGAAGCTGCTCCCATTGCGGCCCACGATCAATTCCGCGATGACGATGATTTGCCCCCGATGCCGCCGTCGCCGGCAAGCGAGGCAGCCGACCCACTGCCATTGTCTGGCGATTCCGCTGGCAGCACGCTTGTTCCGCAACAGACCGGGCATGCTCGCCACATGACGACTGAGCAGAGCAGTACGTATAAGACGTATATGTATAAAAAAGAACGTACGTACCGCGCGCGCGAAGAAAACAGCGATCCCGCATCGCGGCCGTTGAGCTTGCCGCCCTGCCTGAGCAATGCCCAGGCAGACCAGCAAAAGGACGTGCAGGCCGCCTTGCGGCGGCTGCCGCCGCAGCATCGCCAGGAAGTACTCGACGAGTTGCAGGCACGCAGCCAGAGCGGCACCGTGCGCAATGTCGTGGCCTATTTCTTCGCTTTGGTGAAGCGCGTCTTTGCTGGCGAATTCCGCCTGTGGGCAGGTCGCAAGGAGATGTCTGCCACCCCATGGAATGCCGAGAATCGGCCCGCAGCTCCGCCGCGTACCGAAGATCGCCCTGAACCGACGGCGCAACCGGCATCGCGTGAAACCGCCCTGGCGCACATCGCTAACATCCGCAAAATCATGAACACCTCGACGAACGCTGGGAACATCGCAGCGCAGGCAATGCAGGCCAGGGGATGGCAGCCGCATCCTGCGTAGCAAATGCTGCCGCGAAACGGGTCGTCACTGCACGCCGCAGTGACGACCCGCGTAACACCGCAAACAATGCGGGCGAAAGCCAGTTCCTATTGCGTGCGGCCTACATGATGATGTCCGCACTACATTGACCGGGCAGTTGCCAAGACCGATGGGCTTCGTACATCGGCCCCCCCAACAGCGCAGGTTCCTGCAAGCGCTGGCCCAGCAGGGTGGAGCCACCCCAGGTATGCCCAGGCTCCGACCGCATACCGGCCCTACCCAAGGGCGGAGCCTTCTTCGTCTGTTTGAACTCATCCCTACCGCGCCGTCTGGCGCACTGTCCTTTGCAGCAATTGCCTGTGCGCGACGCACAGGGTTCCCGCTGCATGTCTCATCCCACTCACCTCATAGGAGGACTCGTCCACGTTCACAACACTTTCGTCTTGCATTACCTCCGTCTGGACTTCCAGCAAGGAGCAAGACGGACGCCTCATTCGAGGCTCTGGTGTCTCCTGAACACCATGCCCTTGCCCTCACGGGATCTCGCCTTGGCGCGTTGGCACTAACACTAACCAATGAATTTCAGGACAACGCATTACGGCGCTTTGCATGGAGGCCGGAAAATGGACGACTTGACCTACACCCTGCGGCAGCTTTGCTAGCGCAATCGTGACGGTAGCTACAACACACAGGCCGACCGGATGCGTTCGCTGTCGCTGGCCGCGCGGCAACTGCGCGAGGCCGGTTTCCGGCAGATGAAAGCCTCGTCGCTCAAGGGAAAGCACGTCCAGACGCTGCTAGAACGCTGGCAGGGAGAAGGCTTGTCGTCTGGCACCATCAAGAATCGGCTCTCTCACCTGCGCTGGTGAGCCGAAAAGATCGGCAAGGCTGGCATCTTGCCGGCGGACAACACACAGCTTGGCGTGCCCGAACGCCGCTATGTGACCAACATCAGCAAGGCCCAGGAACTGGGCACAGGTCTTGAACAGATCACCGATGGCCACGTGCGCATGAGCCTTCAGCTGCAGGCCGCCTTCGGATTGCGTCGGGAGGAAGCGATCAAGTTCCAGCCCAGTTACGCGGATCGGGGTGACCACATTGCCCTCAAAGGATCATGGACGAAGGGCGGCCGGGAGCGAGCGGTGCCCGTCATCACGATAGAGCAACGCGACGCGCTCCAGGCGGCACACCACCTGGCAGGCACAGGGTCATTGGTACCAGCAAACAAGACCTACATACAGCAAAGGCACGTCTACGATGGACAGTGCAAGGCGGCGGGCTTGAGCAATATGCATGGACTGCGGCATCGGTATGCACAGATGCGATATGAAACATTGACGGGGTGGAAGTCACCGGCAGCAGGCGGACTTAGCACGGCTCAACTCGGCCTATCACGACGCCTGGCCGACCAACAAGTCCGGCAGCAGATCAGTCGTGAACTTGGGCATGAGAGGATGGAAGTGACAGCAATCTATCTGGGAAGCTGATTCAAGCCCAAGCCTCCAAAGATCCGCAGCCGACTTGTAGGCTGCCTAAGATCCATCAAAGAACACCGGTCTGATGACAAGCATCGAGAAAGGGCTTTTTGAGAAAATTGCAGTCAGTGAATGGGCGTTTTTTCGTATTGAACGTCAAGGTCTGCAGAAAATCTTGCGGATCTCGACCCAGCTCCTTCCACTCATCCAATACCTGCGTTAGCCAGGCCTTGCCATCGCTTTCTGTGCAGAGCTTGGCTTTGTAGCGTTCTTCAATGCCGTAAACGTCCTTCCACGTTTCGATTTCTTCGGCAACAGCGGCTGGGCCAAAGTGTAGGGTGATATCAGCCGGGGCCAGCTTGGCGATGTCTGAATGCTGCAAAGTGATCTGTAGCTCGATGGACTGCGCTGCTGGTTTGTAAGGGTAGAAAACAGCACGACGTTGAACTGCTCTGGCGGGGTCTTTGGGTGTGTAGGCGGGATCCTTGCTGGTCTTGTAGCTGCTGTTGCAGTGGTGACAAGCCGGGACAAGGTTGCGGAAGTTGATGGAGTTGAACGGGTACAACGCCTTGGGCAAGTAATGGTCGTAGGCTTCGCGCTTGTTGTGGTACTCGCCCAGGAGATCGTTGACACCACAAAAAGGGCATTTCCCAGCCTTATTGGCCTGCACGAACATTTGATAGTGGTCGTCAATGTCACCGATCTTGCCGCGCAATGCGACGAGGTTCAGAAGCGATTGCGAATACAGGCCCTTGAAGAACGTACCGAGCTGGGCGGCAAGGTCTTTGTGATTGACAGCGATGTCGCCGTAACGGGCGAGTTGTGTTGCCGGATCATTGGCACACACTTTCTCCAGGTCGTTATTGCCTTGATACCACTGCTGAAACTGTCTGATCTGCGCGTCGGATAGAACCGAGAAGAAGCCGTAGATGCGCTCCACATGGCCAGAGAAAAACTCCGCGCCATTGCTGTCGTCATAGTGAAATGCAGTCATCACTTCATGCAGTTCAGGGTTCGCAAGAAATAAATCCAGGCCGTAGTCGCCGCTTGCCGGCGCTTTGCACCAGACCTCATGAAAGATGAAGTCGATGAACGCCTGCATCTTCTCCATCTGGTGTGGCACGTAGGTGTACGGAAACAACATCAGCCCTATGCCTCCCCATTTTTTGGCTGATCGCCGTCAAGAATGGCCTTGATCAGCAGCACTTTCTCTACCGAGTCGCCGAGCTGGTGGTGAATCTCCGTGATCAACGACCCTTTGTCTTCGGTACCCTGTTCAAAGCGTGCGCGCAACGCCTCCAACAAGGCCTGCGCGTGACCGCCGACGGTTTCGCGCTTGCCGAAGGTGTTCATGGTGATCTTGTTGATCGAGGCACCCAGCGTGTTGTAGTTCGGCTTGCTGATACTAACCTCGCCGCTGGCTTTATCCTTGGCGAACACCAACACTTTGTCCGGCTTGCTGTCGGAGATCAGGAAGGGCGTGTGGGTGGTGACCAGCATTTCTTGTCTCGCATCCTCCACATCGGGCAAGCATTGACGCAGGCGGGTAATGAAGTTGGCGCGCCAGTGCGGGTTGAAGTGGGTTTCTGGCTCGTCGAACAGGAACAGGCTATTGGTCTTGCGAAACAGCAGGCATAGCCCCAGGCTGTGCAGCATCTGGTACTCGCCATCCGACAGCTCTTTGAGCAGCATCGGCTTTTTTACGCCCTGCTTTGTGAAGTAAAAATTCTTGAAGCGCATGATGCGCTGGTCGGAAGCCAGCGTCGGTACCGTTTCACTGACGTAGTGGCTGGTGGAGCGGTACAAATCGGTCTTGATGGTATCGCTGACGCTATACAGGTTGAGCGTCAGCAGAACCTGCAAGGCCTGGAACAAAGCGAGTGCAGGGCCTGCCGGATCATCGAAATTGGCGCGGAAGGCTTGCTTGGTCGCTTCATTGATCCTGTAGTCCAGGATCAGCGTGTCGGAAGCCTCATCGTAAAAATGCAGCGTGGCACAGCGCTTGAGCTTTTCGACAATGGCCGTGCGTTCAGTACGCTCATCGCCATTGGCCTCTAGTCCTTGAAGCAGATTGAGTCGGTAATCTCCGGTCTCCGGATCAAGATAAACCACATTGGTATCTGTAAAACGACCATCCTGCGTTTCGGTGGGCAAGGCGTACTCACCCGAAGTAAAGGCAGAAATTTGCTGGCTTGTGGCCGGAATGCTGCGGCGCAGGACAATGCGGAACTCGTGCAGTGCCTCTATGCCCACATCCTCGCGGAAGGGCTGGAGAGTGGCCTCATCCTGGAGCAGAAGATTGCACAACAGAATAGCTTGGCTGAAGCCACTGTCCAGATAGGCCAGCCGCGTTTCGGGACGGCCGGGATAAGGGAGCTGCCGGGTCAGAGCATTCCAGTACTCATCGAACTGGATGAAACGCATCTTAAAGAACGGCAGGCTGAGAATCTCGTTCTCGCCGGAGGAATAGCCCAGCACGTACTGCGGCAATAACAGGTCACGCTCTTCATCAGTCAATGTGCTGAAAGCAAACCCCTCCACAGGGAACGCTTCGTTGTTCTCCCAGCGCAACCACGGCGACTTGTCCGGCTCCTTGATCACGACCACATGGGCGAACTCCGGACTGCCGGAAGACCGGTGTTCCTTCGGGAATTTGATCAGGTATTCCAGTTCATAGGCGTTGGGATGGCCTTCGTACTCTTGTATGCCCTCTGGATTGTCATCAGGGTCGTACTGAAAGATGTCGGGTAGAAAGTTGCGGCGTACCCGCTGCACCTCCAGCTGAAAGAAGATCGCTGCCAACGCTTCGAGCAAGTTGGACTTACCGCTGCCGTTGGGGCCAGCGCACACGAAGGGTGCAAAACCTTCGGGCTGGGCCAGTTCTTCCTGCAAGCTCCACTCAGTGCGGAAGTGATGTTCAAAACCATAGGGTAGGCTACGAAAGCCCGCCGGGTCAGTGATCTTGAGGCGGAGCAGTTTCATGACTGAACAGCCGTGAGTTCGATGCGGTTGCCGACTTTATTGCCCCTCTGCGTCAGGGCGCCAGCCGCCAGTGCCTCGAATACCCATTTTTTGATGTGTTCATAGTCGTTTATGTCAAGCCCAACATCATTGCTCGGGTAGAACTCGGCTAAACGGTTCTTCTGCTCATCAGCGACAGCTTCGTCTTCCACCACAGTCTGCAGCCATTCTGTGAGTCGATCACTCACCGCCACCATAAAATCTTGCACCGAAAATGGTGCATCCCCCAGTTGTTGGCGATAGGCTTCCAGCCATTCCGCGATCAATGCTTTACGCGCCTCGGCATTCTCCAGTGCCGCCGGAAGCTTGTCGCTGGCGGGCAAGTCGATCACAGGCGAAGCCTGCGCAACAGGCTCGGGTACGGATGCTTGATCTCCAATGGTAACAGGAGCGATATGTTGAGCTGGTGGTTTTGGCATAGGCACGCGCGACAGATCCAGCTGACCTCTGAAAGCTCGCTGGCTTAGTGCATCGTAGAGGGTTTCCAGATCGGCGAGGCTTTGTTTGTATCTAGACTTAATACCTTCGACTTTTTCAACAGTGACCGCGAATCGATTTTGAATTTCGAAGGGTGGTTTGATCATCGTGATTTTCTCAAAATCGCCCTTTGTCAGAATCTTCTTCATCCCCTTCGTGGCGTGACTCTGTATATAGCTTCGAGACAACTTAAACAGGCCATACAAGTACAAAGGATTAACATCCTTTCCAGGCTGGATGGCATTGATCTGCTGATTGAACGACACAGTTCTGTCTGTTAATGCGGCACGCCCGATTGATTCAACGCTACCCGCGATGCAGGCCACAAGCAACGCACCGCTCGTGACCGTTCTCGCCTTTTTCGCTCCAACCTCAGAAAGGTGCTCGGTGGCTGACGTGACGAAAACAGCATTGCCGGTGATGTTGTCCGTCTTAATCCACTCGATGAAATCGCCATCGTAATTTGCAGACTCATTTCTGGGTGGCGTGTTGCCGGTCGAAATCTTGCCGAAGGCTTTCAACTCAGGTTTGTCCCATCCCTTCTCATTCCGCACCGGGTCGCCAAACATCTCCAAAAACACGCTCTTGAGCAGGTCGTCGAGTTGTTGCAGGTGTTGTTTGCGCTGGGCGATCAGCCCTTCCACTTTGCCGAGCAGATGGGCAATACGGATTTGGTCATTGAGGGGCGGAAGGGAAATCTCAAGATCATCAAGATGTTCGTTCCTGAGGTTATTGATATTTGCACCTTGGACGGCCTTTTCAATTGAGGATCGGTAATATCTTGTTTTGAAGAAATGCTTCAAGTAACCCGAGTAAAGCCCATTCTTTGGGCGAACAATTTTGCAGAATGCACCGAAAGAACCGGAAAACGGCTCTGGAAAATGTACATTCTTGCCAATTGCCTTCTTGCTTCCACTTGACGCCGCCAGCAACAAGTCGCCGGCTCTGATGAATTGCTCAGACTTAATTCTGTCTGCGGCGATGTAGATCAAAGAGGAACTGTCCAAGCCATCGTCTGTGATGTTATTTGCTTTAAGCAATGGCACGGAATTTTCAAAAGGGGTATCCGCAATTTCATCGGGCTTGTAAGCAATCCCTCTGACTTGGGTGATGTAAGGTTTTAGTTTGATTGAAGGAGTCATCCCACCATCCCCTTCAACTCCAGCAACTCGCGCACGATGCCGCTTTGCACCTTGGCGAGGTCCGCTTCATCCACATCGCCCACCTCGGCTTGAATCAACCGATCCAGAATCACGCCCGGCGCGTCATAGTGCACTTCTTCGAATACATCCTGCTTGTACCGTGAGAGCGAGAGGTCGTAGTTGTTTTTCTCATCGGCAATCTCGCTGTGCGGCACCATGAAGCACTTGGCGGTGCGGTCGGTGTCAGTGGCGGCATCGCGGGCGTGGTACCGGGCGATGATGTCTTGCAAGTCGCCATAGCCGTCCTGCTTGCTGCGCTTGTCGTCCAGCGAATAGCCGTCGGCGGCCATTTCGTAAAACCAGACGTGTTCGGTGGCGACTTTGCTCACCTTGTCTTTCGGCCCCCAGACCTTGGTGAACAGCAGAATGGCGGTGCTGACCCCGGCATAGGGTTTGAACACGCCGCTGGGCAGGGTGATCACGGCCTTGAGGTCGCAACGCTCCACCAACATCTGGCGCAACGTTTTGAACGCTCCGCCAGAGCCGAACAGCACGCCTTGCGGCACAATCACGCAGGCGGTGCCGCCCGTTTTAAGCACGCGATAGATGTTCTCGACAAACAGCAGTTCGGTTTTGGTGGTGGCCAACTGCAGTTTTTCGTTGATGTCGCCCTTGTCGATGCTGCCGGTGAACGGCGGGTTGGCCAGCACGATGTTGTATTCAGACTCCTCGGTGTAGCTCTTGCTGAGGGTGTCCTTGTAGTCGATGTGCGGCTCGTCGATGCCGTGCATCATCAGGTTCATCAGGCCCAGACGCACCATGGTCTGGTCGATGTCGTAACCCCAAAGTGAGCTGGCAAGCTTGGCTTGCACAGCGGTGGTTAGCGTTGCGGCCTTTGACGTTCGTTTAAATCCGTCTTCGTCCGTAGCAATATCGTTCGTGCCTGATTCAGTTGCGAGCTGCGTTACCAGATACTGATAGGCGCCCAGCAAAAAGCCTCCAGTCCCGCAGGCCGGGTCTGCAACCTTGTAAGGCCTACTAGGACTTGAACGGAGGAGTGCGGAAACATCTGGTCGCACCAAGTCAGCCATCAGCTTAATGATGTGGCGCGGGGTGCGGAATTGGCCGTTCTTGCCAGCGGTGGCGATCTCGGACAGCAGGAATTCGTAGACATCGCCCTGGATGTCCTGAAAGGCCTGGCCTTTTTCTTTCGAGTCGCGCTCCATCACCTCGAAGATGTCGTCGATGGTCTTCACCGCTTCCACCAACAGGGCTGGCTTGGGGATGATGAACACGGCGTTCTTCATATGGTGGGTGAAGTTGCTTTCTGCGCCGTTCAGATCCTTGAGGAAGGGAAACACCTTGCCCTGCACGTGCTGCAACATTTCTTCGGCCTGCATGCGTTTGAATTCGCTCCAGCGCAGGGTACGTTTGTCGATGGGGCGCTGTTCCGCCGCTGGCCAGTTGCGTTCCTCGAGTGGAATCCAGGTTCCGGTGAACTTGGATATGTATTTTTCACCTGCCCATTCGGCGTCGGCTTGGCGTTTCTGGTCCAGTTCGTCGAGCCGCTTCATGAACAGTAGGTAGGTAATCTGCTCGATGGCAGTGAGCGGGTTGCTGATGCCACCGCTCCAGAATTTGTTCCAGAGCTGGTCGATCTTGCTTTTGAGTTCGGGGTTGTTTTGCAGCATGGTGTGCTCTGTTATTTAGGCAGCCAACCGTTCGGTCAGCTGTAGGATCTCGTTGATTTCAAGTGGGCTGAACACGCCACGGATGCCTTGCGGATGGATGACCGTGAAGGGGGCGTTGATCAGGTCTTTCTTCTCCACCTTTTCGCGCTCGATAATGAAGCCCTTCAGCAGATTGAGGAATTCCATCTGCCGGCTGCTGAGCGTGGTGTGGGCGCGGATGAACTGGTCGAAGGCGGCGCTGACCTCGTCTGGGAAGCTCCTGAGAACTTCAATACCCAGGATGTGGCGGATGAACTGGATGAAGCGCGCCTTGCGGTTCTTGTAGACCTGACGCAGCAGGTCCTCGGTGATGTGCGGGTGTTCTTCGTGCAGTAGTTCGGCCAGTTCGTTGGCCTCTTCACTGCTCACTACCTCGCCGTTCTTGATCTTCTGCAGCACCGGGTTGTGCGCGGTGAGTTCGGCGATTAGGTTTTCCACCATTTCGCGGTAGCGGGTGATACTGACCGCCTCGTGCTGTGGGCCGAACTCCACCCATTCCTTCTTGTGCAGCTCATCGGCCAGATCGAGGTGGGTTTGCTCCTGGCCGCTGGATTGCTCGCGGAATTTCATGAGCGGGCCGAGCTTGGCGACCAGTTCGTCGAAGGCGTCTTCATCCGCCTTGGCCCAGTAGTGGCTGGTTTGCGCGGCGCGGATCAGGGCCTCTTCCTGCTTGACGAAGCCGACCGAGAGTGGCAATTCGCCGATCTGCTCGACGATGCCTTCCTTGAGGGTGTCGGCTTGTTCCTTCTCCTCGCTCAAAACGGCCAGTGAATATTCCAGCAGATCGCGCTCGAAGCGCATGGCCTTGAAATCGGCCTCGGACACGGTGCGGAACAGCGGCTTGATTTCTGCGCGCAGGAACTCAAGGCGCTCGTGGCTGAGGCTGATCCAGAAGTTGTCATCGTCCAGCCGCGCCAGCGCGGCGGCGGCTTCCTTGATCACCACCGACTCTTTGGGTAACGCGGCAATCTGCAGGCGGAGCTTGGCGACTTCACGCGTGGCGATGTCGGCATGGCCGCTGTCATTGGCCTTTTCGATCTTGTCGAGGCGCAGGCCCACCAGCCGCACCGGGAGCGGCAACTGCGGTTTAAGCTCCTTGCCCTTGGGGTTGAGCTTGAAGTATTCGAAGTTGTCCCAGCAGTCGAGGATCAGGAACACATCCTTCTCAAGGCACCAAGGCTTGGGCTTGCTGGTTTCCAGCAGGCGTGTGCCGCGCCCGACCATCTGCCAGAACTTGGTGTACGAGTAGACCGGCTTGGCGAACACGAGGTTGACGATTTCGCGCACATCGATGCCGGTGTCGAGCATGTCCACGCTGATGGCGATTCGAGGCATGTCGTTGTTGGTGAATTGATCGAGCAGCCCACCTTTGCCGTAGACGCGTGGGTCATCCGACACAAGCACCTTTGCAAGCTCACCGTGGTACTGCGGGTAGAGCTTGTCGAAGATTTCTTCCATGCGCCGGGCATGGGCCTTGGTGGCGCAAAAGAAGATGGTCTTGCCTGGCAGCACGCCGTTGGCGTCCTTGATGGCCTCCTCCATGAATTCGCGGACGATCAGGGTGTTGGTGCCCTTGTTGATCACCTGCTTTTCAAGCTGAGTGCCCTCGAAGTTGATGTCTTCAACTTCCTTGCCTTGGAGGATCAGCTTCTTCTGGTCTTCCAGCGAAATGGTGCGCTTGCTTATGCCCTCCATCTGGAACTTGGTCTGAATCTTCATGACCTGGAAGTTGCAGAGGTAGGGCGGCACGTTGTTCACGGCCTCTTCATAGGTGTAGGCAAACGTGGGAATGCCATCTTCGCAATGAAAAAGCTGGAAGGTGTTGTGGTCGATGATGTCGGTTGGCGTGGCCGTGAGGCCCAGCGTGATGGTCTTGAAGTAGTCCAGCACTTCGCCAAAGGTGTTGTAGATGGAGCGATGGCTTTCATCGACGACGATGAAATCGAAGAAGTGCGGCGACAGGTGCTGTGCCTCGTCCCGGATAATGTTGAGCATTGTCGGGTAGGTGGCGACATACACACGACGATCCGTCGCGATCAGCTTCTCACCCACATTGGGCCAGCGCGGCTCGTTGGGCATGTGCTCCTTGAAGGCGGCCAGTGCCTGTTCACGCAACGCTATACGGTCCACGAGGAACAGCACTTTTTCTGCATGGCCAGCCCGCATCAAGGCATCGACCATGGCGATGCAGGTGCGGGTCTTGCCGGTGCCGGTGGCCATCACCAGCAGGAAATCGCGCTTCTTCTGTTCGATGCCTTCGAGCACCGAGCGTATCGCACGAATCTGGTAATCACGTCCGGCAATCGAAGTGTTGATGAATTCCTGCGTCAGCGGCTTGCGATTGCGACGGATGTAGGCGAAGCGTTCGAGATCGTCGCGGGTGGGAAAGCCAACCACCTTGCGCGGCGGCGCGTTCTCCAGATCCCAGAAATAGAGCTCGTGGCCGTTGGTGTAGAAGCAGAATGGCAGCTCACCACCCAGCTGGGCCTGGATGTTGTAGCAGTATTGCTTGGCCTGCTCGCGGCCAATGGCGGCATCGCGGCTGGTCTTCTTGGCCTCGATCACTGCCAGGGGTTTGCGGTCTTTGCCGAGCAGGACGTAGTCGCTGAACTGGTGGCCCTCGTAGGGGGAGCGCGGCTCGGCCACGCCCACTGGCAAGGCAGTGAGAATGTCAAATTCCTCGACGACCTGAGTCGGGTCTTTGACGTTCCAGCCTGATAACGCGAGTTGCTGGTCGATCAAGTCGGCTCGTGTCTGTGCCTCGGATTTAGACATGCCGAGCCTCCCTGGCGATGATGAAGCCTTGGTTACCCGCGATCATTTCCTCGGTCTGGAACGCGGACACGTTACCGCATGCGTGATCGTCGCGAATGTCGGGGCTGAAAATACTTTTTCTAGTCTTCATTTCTCACCGCCTTGATTGATGCGAAGCCACTTTGCTCCACGCCCCTTGCCGGTCGATTCGATCAGTCCCTCTGACTTCATCGCCCTCAATACCAGCCGTACCATGTCCCGGCTCACGCCCGGGCAGGCCTCTTCAATCTCGGAAATCGAGAACGGAAGACTACGCCCCAGGATTTCCGCACGTACCCGGTCGCCCTTGCTGCCGCGGCCACGCTCGATGGTGCCGACACGTTCCTCGAACTCGCGGTAGGCCCGTAGCAAGGCACCCCAGAAGTAATCGAGCCAGGGTTTGACGTCATGCTGCCCCTGGTGCCAGCCCTGCGAGCTGGCTTCCAGCGTCTCGTAATAGCCTTCCTTGGTTTCCTCGAAGATGCGTTCCAGGCTGATGTAGCGACCCACGGCATAGTCGAAGTGGTAGAGCAGCAACAAAGTCAGCAAGCGCGACATGCGGCCGTTGCCGTCCGGGAAGGGGTGGATGCACAGGAAGTCGAGCATCGCCAGCGGCACCAGTACCAGGGGGTCGGCCAGATGCTGATCCAGTGCGGTCGCGTAGTACTGGGTCAGATCGGCCATGGCCATCGGCGTCAGATGTGCAGCGACCGGCTGGAAGCGCAGTCGCGACGTGCCGTCTGGGCGACGCTCGATGATGTCGTTGTTGGTGGCCTTCCAGCGTCCGCCCGCCTGCGGCATATAGCGATACAGCAGGGTGTGCAGTTGCAGCACCACGCCCTCGCTGAAAGGCATGTGTGTAGCGGACTCGTGGATCAACGCCAAGGCGTCGCGGTAGCCAGCGATCTCTTGTTCGGAGCGGCTCTTTGGCGTTGCGTTGCGGATGACCAGAGACTTCAACCGCGAGGGTGCGACGACAACGCCTTCCAGCCGGTTGGATGACTCGGTGGACTTCACCACCGCGATCTGGCGCAGGCCCTTGAGGGCTTCGGGCGACTGCGCGACATAGAGTTGCTGCTTACCTTGGTACTCGCCCAGTGTGCGCAACGTGGCTGCCTGAGTGCCATCGAAGCGAAGTGCGGCAAGGTACTCGGGTGTGAGCGAGTGCATGAAAATGTAAGACCAGGCTGTCTAAATGGGGTAATCATAGCCGTTAAATGGGGTACTGTCTCTAAAAATGCCTCATTAATGGTGTTTGAATACCCCATTTCCTAAACATTGGACCGGTCGTGAAGGGCTGGCATGGCCGACCAAGAAGGAAATGAACGACATGAATCAAAAAAGGGCAATCAATCCGAAACTACCCCATTTACTTCATTGTTTACCCCATTTCCAGCGCCCAGCCTTGGCAAAGGCAAATGGCAAGAGAACGGCCCTCAAGGGACAACGGCCCTATCCAGAAAAGGAAAAGGCCGCCCCTGTCTATTCGTTCTGCAACATCCGGCCACGGCCAAATCGTCCCTACGCCGTGCCACTGTCTTCCGCTGCCTTCAGATAGTCCGCCCAGTCTTGCAACAGCGTCCTTCTCTGATCCAGCAGCAGCGCCTTGTTGTACGTCGCCCGCACCTTGTTGCTTTCAACGTGGGCAAGCTGCCGCTCAATCGCATCAGGCCGGTATCCATTCTCGTTGGCCCAGGTCGAAAAGGTCGTCCGCCAGCAATGCGGCGTCGTGCCCCGGCCCAGGTTCATGTCACGCATGGCGTAGGTGAGTCGGTTGGGCGTAGTGAAGCCCTTGCCGCTCCGATGTGGGAACAGATAGCGGCGGCCGCCCGTAATGCACTGCAAATCCTTCAGCACGGCAATGGCCTGCACAGACAACGGGCTGACATGGTCACGTCGCGCTTTCATCTTCGCCGCAGGCCGACGCCACAAGGCATCCTCAAAGTCGAACTCGTCCCACTCGGCATCCGCCGCTTCCCCTGGACGGCAGGCGGTCAGCGCAATCAACCGCAGGCACAGCGAAGTCTCCGGATAGCCCCGGTAGCCACGCAACTCCTGATAGAACTTCTGGATTTGCTCTCGCGTCATCGCCGCCTTGCTCTCGCTGACCGGCACGCGCAGCAGCCCGCGCAGACTGGGAATTGGATTTGCCTCGACCAGCCCCCGCACCACCGCGAACTCAAAGATCGCCGAAAGATCACCTTTGACATGGATGGCCGCCCACGCGCCATGAGCCTTGCATTCCTCCAGTAACGGGCGAATCTGCTTCACGCCAATGTCGCTCATCGGCATCCCATCAAACTTGGGCGACAGGTACTTCCTGATGCGGGATTCTTTCGTCCGGTAGGAACTGAGCGCAAAGACTGGCTTGATCTCGGCCAGGTACGCCTGTGCCACCTTGGCGAACGAGCTTTCCTTGGCGCGCTTGCGCTCCTCCAGCACTTCGAGGTTGCGCCGCTTGACCTGCTGCCGCTCATGAGCAGGATGGATGCCTTGCTTAACCAAGGCACGCGCTTTCTCTCGGACCGCGCGCGCCTCCGCAAGGCCTACTTGAGGAAAGCCGCCAATGGCAAAGAGGTTCTCCTTGCCTTGCAGGCGGTACTTCCACCGCCAGAGCTTGCCGCCGGTGGGCTTGACCAGCAGGAACAAGCCCCCGCCGTCTGAAAGTTTCCAGTCTCGATCAGTCGATTTGGCCGACCTGACCTTGAGGTCGGTGAGTAGATTTTCGGGCATCGTTGGACTCCACTGCGGGGAGATGTACCCCCACGGTTGAACACGAGTACCCCCAACGCTACCCCCGAATTTTCTGGACCTCGATGAACAATAGGAACGCTCAGCAGACCGTATTGTTTACACAACCCATTGATTTGAAATGGGTCAACCAATCTACCAAGCGCTACTGAGCACCACCGAGATCCAGCAAAAATCGTCAAACGTTGAACAGGAAGTTCATCACGTCGCCGTCGTGCACCACGTATTCCTTGCCTTCGGCGCGCATCTTGCCCGCTTCCTTGGCTCCCTGTTCGCCCTTGAAATTGATGTAGTCCTCGTAGGCGATGGTCTGGGCACGGATGAAGCCGCGCTCGAAGTCGGTGTGGATCACGCCGGCCGCCTTGGGCGCCGTGTCGCCCACGTGGATGGTCCAGGCGCGCACTTCCTTGACGCCGGCGGTGAAGTAGGTCTGCAGGCCGAGCAACTTGAAGCCGGCGCGGATCACGCGGTCCAGGCCCGGCTCTTCCATGCCCAGGTCGGCCAGGAACTCGGCCTTGTCGGCATCGTCCAGGTCGGCGATCTCGGCCTCGATGGCGGCGCACACGGCAACCACCGGCGACTTGGTCTGCTCGGCATAGCCGCGCACGGCGTCCAGGTGCGGGTTGTTCTCGAAGCCGTCCTCACGCACGTTGGCTACATACATGGTCGGCTTGGCGGTGATCAGGCAGAACGGGCGCAGTGCGTCCCACTCTTCGGGCGCCAGGTCCAGCGTGCGCACGGCCTTGGCCTGGTCGAGCACGGTCTGTGCCTTTTCCAGCACCGCCACCAGGCGCTGCGCTTCCTTGTCCCCCGCGCGGGCCGGCTTGATGTAGCGGGCCAGGGCTTTTTCGACGGTGGCCAGGTCGGCCAGCGCCAGTTCGGTGTTGATGACCTCGATGTCCGACAGCGGATCGACCTTGCCGGCCACGTGGATCACGTTGGGATCCTCGAAGCAGCGCACCACGTGGGTGATGGCGTCAGTCTCGCGGATATTGGCCAGGAACTGGTTGCCGAGGCCTTCACCCTTGGAGGCGCCCGCCACCAGGCCGGCGATATCGACGAATTCGACGGTGGCCGGCAGCACGCGCTCCGGCTTGACGATCTCGGACAGCTTGGCAAGCCTCGGATCCGGCACTTCCACCACGCCGACATTGGGCTCGATGGTGCAGAACGGATAGTTCTCGGCGGCGATGCCGGCCTTGGTCAGGGCGTTGAACAGCGTGGACTTGCCGACGTTGGGCAGGCCGACGATGCCGCATTTGAGGCTCATGGTGTCAGGCGGAGAATGGCAAAACCTCTATTCTAGCGGATGGCCGCAGCCGGCCGGCCCCGTGGCTGCCCCCCATCGCCGCCCTGCGGCTGCCCGGCGCCGCGCGGCGCGCAGGCGGCGTCACCCGGCCCGGCCCGGGCTGTCGTCCCGGGTCGCTATAATCGAGCCACCATGATCCGATCCCACGCGCCTGCGCGGCCCAATTCCTCCCAGTTCCAGATCGCCGTCGTCGGCGGCGGCATCGTCGGCAAGGCCTGTGCCCTGCTGCTGGCCCAGCAGGGCATGCAGGTCGCCCTGGTGGCGCCGCGTCCGCCGGGGGCGGCGGCGGCGCCGGGCGAGGGCGAGTGGGGCAGCCGCATCTATGCCTTCTCGGCCAGCTCGCAGGCTCTGTTCGAGCGCCTGCGCGTGTGGGAGGCGCTGGATCCGGCGCGCATCCAGCCGGTGCGCGACATGCGCGTGTTCGGCGATGCCAGCGCGGCCGACGCGGCTGCCGGCATCGATGGCGACCTGCATTTCTCGGCCTACGCCGCAGCGGTGCCGCAACTGGCCTGGATCATCGAATCCGACCATGTGGAGCGCGTGCTCGACACCGCGCTGCGCTTCCAGCCCCAGCTGCACTGGTTCGATGACAGCGCCTCCGCCTTCGACCGCGACGACGACGGCGCCACCCTGACGCTGGCCGGCGGTACCCGCCTGCGGGCCGCCTGCGTGGTCGGCGCCGACGGCGCGCGTTCCTGGCTGCGCGGGCAGTGCCATATCCCGGTCAGCACGCGGCGCTACCGCCAGCTCGGCGTGGTCGCCAATTTCCACTGCGAGCAGCCGCACCACGACACCGCGTCGCAATGGTTCCTCGGGCCGCTGCCCAAGCTGATGGCCGACGAGGAGCCGGCCAACGGCGAGATCCTTGCCATGCTGCCGCTGCCCGGGCCCTATCTTTCGATGGTGTGGTCGGCCGACGAGGCCCATGCGCGCGAGCTGCTGGCGTTGCCGCCCGAGGCGCTGTGCGCCGCCGTGGCCGAGGCCGCCGGCGGCGCGGTCGGGCGCCGCTTCGGCGCGCTGCGCTGTGTCACGCCGGCCCAGGGCTTCCCGCTGGTGCTGCAGCGCGCCGAGCAGTTCGTGCAGCCGCACATGGCCCTGGTGGGCGACGCGGCGCACGTGGTCCACCCGCTGGCCGGCCAGGGCGTGAACCTGGGGCTGCGCGACGTGGTGGAACTCGGGCGCGTGATGGCGGACAAAGAGACATTCCGTGGCGAAGGCGACCTGCGCCTGCTGCGCCGCTACGAGCGCGCCCGCGCCACCGACCTGCTGTCGCTGACGGTGGCCACCGACGGCCTGCACCGGCTGTTCTCGCTGCCCGGCAGCCTGCCCGCCCTGGTGCGCAATGCCGGCATGCGGGCGGTGGGCAGCCAGCCCCTGCTCAAACGCTTCCTGATCGGGCGCGCGCTCGGCTGAGCCGGGCGCCACATCGCCCCGGACCGATGCCCCGGACCCGCGCGCCCCGACCCACCCCTTACCTGGAGCCTTCTATGTTGTCATCCCTGCGCCGCCGCCCTTACTGGTTTGCCGCCATCGCCAGCGGCCTGGCCGCGGCGGGCTTCGCCCTGCATGCCATGGCTGCGGGCGAGCCGGGCACCGACCGCATCAAGGACACGCTGCAGAAGGCCTTGGGCGGCCGCGCCGAGGTGCGCTCTGTCGGCAAGACGCCGGTGCCGGGCCTGTTCGAGGTCAATATCGGCGGACAGGTCGTCTACACCGATGCCAGCGGCCGCTATGTGCTCAACGGCGAGCTGGTCGACACCAAGACCGGCGCCAACCTGACCGAGGAGCGCCTGGCCGAGCTCAACCGCATCAAGTGGGCGGACCTGCCGCTGGACCGTGCCATCAAGTGGACCAAGGGCAACGGCAGCCGCCAGGTGGTGGTCTTCTCCGACCCGAACTGCGGCTACTGCAAGCGCATCGAGCAGACCTTCCAGCAGATGGACAACATCACCGTCTACACCTTCCTCTTCCCGGTGCTGTCGCCGGATTCGGAGGCCAAGGCCAGGCAGGTCTGGTGTTCGGCCGACCGCACCAAGGCCTGGCGCGACTGGATGCTGAACAAGGTGGCGCTGACCGGCAACGGCAGCTGCAAGACGCCGGTCGAGGACAACCTGGCCCTGGGTCGCAGCCTCAACATCAACGGCACGCCGGCGGTGTTCTTCACCGACGGTACCCGCATCCCCGGCGCGGCCGATGCCGCCACGCTGGAGCGCAAGCTCGCCAGCCTGAAGAAATAGGCCCGGCCGCCGGCGGTGTCCCGGCCGGAGCGCGCGGCACGGGCATCGCCCGTGGCCGCGCCGCTCGCTCACTACAATCCCGAAGAGGAGACACCATGACCTTCCGAGCCCTGCTGCTGACCCAGGCCGATGGCGCCACCCGTGCCGAGATCGCCGAGCTGGAGACGGCACAGCTTCCCGCCGACGGCGATGTGCTGGTTGCCGTCGACTATTCCACTATCAACTACAAGGACGGCCTGGCCATCACCGGACGCGCGCCGGTGGTACGCAAGTGGCCGATGGTGGCCGGCATCGACGGTGCCGGCACCGTGCTCGAATCCAGCCATCCGCGCTGGCGCGCCGGCGACAAGGTGATCCTCAACGGCTTCGGCGTGGGCGAGGCGCACTGGGGCTGCCTGGCGCAGCGGGCGCGCCTGAAGGGCGACTGGCTGGTGCGCCTGCCGCAGGCCTTCAGCGCCAGCCAGGCCATGGCCATCGGCACGGCCGGCTATACCGCCATGCTGTCGGTACTGGCGCTGGAGCGCGGCGGCATGAACGGGCCGGTGCGGCCGGGCGACGGCGACGTGCTGGTGACCGGCGCCTCGGGCGGCGTCGGCTCGGTGGCCATCGCCATCCTGGCGCAGCTCGGCTACCGCGTGACGGCCTCCACCGGCAAGGCGGCCGAGGCGGACTTCCTGAAGGGCCTCGGCGCCGCCGAGGTGATCGACCGCGCCGAGCTGGGCGCGCTCGGCAAGCCGCTGCAGAAGGAGCGCTGGGCCGCGGTGGTCGATGCGGTCGGTTCGCACACGCTGGCCAACGCCTGCGCCCAGGTGCGCTACGGCGGCGTGGTCACGGCCTGCGGGCTGGCGCAGGGCATGGACTTCCCCGCCAGCGTGGCCCCCTTCATCCTGCGCGGCGTGACGCTGGCCGGTGTCGACAGCGTGATGGCGCCGATGGCGTTGCGCGAGCGCGCGTGGGCACGGCTGGCACAGGACCTGGCACCGGACCGGCTGCGCGCCATCACGCGCGAGATCCGGCTGGACGAGGCGATCGAGGCCGGCCGCCGCATCGTCGAAGGCGGCATGCGCGGCCGCGTGGTGGTCGACGTCAACGCCTGAGCCCGGCTGCGGCGCAGCCGCCCGGTACGGGCTGCGCTGCGTGCCTTCCTGCGTGCCGGCGCCCGGTGCCGGCTCCCTGCGCTGGCCACGCCGCGCCCGGCGCTACAATCTTCGCCATGACGCCCATCCGCTACGCCATCGCCCCGCTCGCGCCGCACGCGCACCTGTTCGCCGTGACCGTCACGGTCGATGCCCCCGATCCCGCCGGCCAGCGCTTCTTCCTGCCGGCCTGGATCCCGGGCAGCTACATGATCCGCGAGTTCGCCCGCAACATCGGCCGCGTCCGCGCCGAGTGCGGCGGCCGTGCCGTGATCCTGCACAAGCTGGACAAGCAGACCTGGCAGGCCGCGCCGCTCGAGGCCGGCGCCGGCCCGCTGACGCTGCGCTACGAGGTCTATGCCTGGGACCTGTCGGTGCGTGCCGCCCACCTCGACCAGACGCACGGCTTCTTCAACGGCAGCTCGGTCTTCCTGTGCGTCGAGGGCCAGGCCGAGAGACCCTGCACGGTCGACATCTTCCCGCCCGAGGGTGAGGCCTATGGCGGCTGGCGCGTGGCCACCGCGCTGCGCGAGGCCCGCGGCCGCGAGGGCGCCAAGCGCTACGGCTTCGGCCGCTACGAAGCTGCCGACTACGACGAGCTGATCGACCACCCGGTCGAGATGGGCACCTTCGCGCTGGGCAGCTTCAAGGCCTGCGGCGCCCAGCATGACGTGGTCTTCACCGGGCGCGTGCCCCAGCTCGACCTGGAACGCGTGTGCCGCGACCTCAAGCGCATCTGCGAGGCGCAGATCCGCCTGTTCGAGCCGAAGACACAGCGTGCGCCCTTCCTCGACAGCAACCGTCGCTATGTCTTCATGACCATGGTGACCACCGACGGCTACGGCGGCCTGGAGCATCGCGCCAGCACCGCGCTGATGTGCGCGCGCGCGGACCTGCCGTCGCTCGGCAAGGCGGATGCCGGCGAAGGCTACCGCACCTTCCTGGGACTGTGCAGCCACGAGTACTTCCATACCTGGAACGTCAAGCGCATCAAACCGGCCGCCTTCGTGCCGTACCGGCTGCGCGAGGAGAGCTACACGCCGCTGCTGTGGCTGTTCGAGGGTTTCACCAGCTACTACGACGACCTGATGCTGGTGCGCTCGGGCTGCGTCACCGAGGCGCAGTACGTGGAGATGCTGGGCAAGACCTGGAACGGCGTGCTGCGCGGCAGCGGCCGCACCAAGCAGAGCGTGGCCGAGAGCTCCTTCGATGCCTGGACCAAGTACTACCGCCAGGACGAGAACGCGCCCAACGCCATCGTCAGCTACTACACCAAGGGCTCGCTGGTGGCGCTGGCGCTCGATCTCACCATCCGCCAGCGCACGCGCGGGCGGCGCTCGCTCGACGATGTGATGCGCGCGCTGTGGCAGCGCTACGGCCGCGACTTCTACGCGGCCGGCACGACGCAGCGAGGCGTCACCGAGGCCGAGGTCCATGCCTTGTTCGACGAGGTCACCGGCCTGCGCCTGGGCGCGCCGCTGCGCAGCTTCACCGAGGGCACCGCCGAGCTGCCGCTGGCGCCGCTGCTGAAGGCCATCGGCGTGGGCGTGCAGGCGCAGAAGCCCGAGGCCGGCGCGGCGCTGGGCATCAAGAGCAAGAGCGAAGACGGCTGGGTGCGCGTGACCCAGGTGCTGGACGGCGGGGCCGGGCAGGCGGCCGGCCTGTCGGCCGGTGACCTGCTGGCGGCGGTGGACGGCCTGCGTGTCGCGCCCGGCCAGCTCGACAAGCTGCTGGGCCGCTACCGCCCCGGCGACCGCGCCGAACTGCACGTGTTCCGCCGCGACGAGCTGATGTGCCTGCCGCTGGCGTTCGCGCGCGAACCGGCCACGCAGTACCGGCTGTCGCTGGCCGCGGGCAAGCAGGCCGCACGCGCGCGCTGGCTGGGACAATAAGGGAGACTCGGTGCCGCCGCGCGGCGGCGCCGGCAGTATGGCGGCGGCGTCCTCGCGGTCGCGCCGACCGGATCGGATTGATGCAGGCCTATGCAATACGCGCACGACACCCGTACCTTCATCTATTCGCACTATGTCTATCGCGGCCTGCGTTCTGCCACGGGGGTGATCGGGGCCACCCTGGTCGCGTTGCAGTTCACCGACATGCCGACTGCGATGGTGGTGTCGATCGGCGCGCTGTGCACCAGCCTGATGGACCTGCCCAGTCCGTTGAACCACAAGTTCAACGAGATGATCGCCAGCGTGCTGCTGTGCACCGCGGTGACGCTGGTGGTCGCGCTGGCCACGCCGTTCCCGCGCGTGATGCCCTTCGTGCTGGTGCTGGTCACCTTCCTGGCCGGCATGATGACGGTGTACGGCAACAAGACCATGCCGCTGCAGTTCTCGGCGCTGTTCGTCATGACAATGACCATCAACGAGGACTTCGTGGTGCGGCGCGCGCTGGAGCACGCCGGCCTGTTCGGCCTGGGCGGGCTGGCCTACACGGCGTACTCGATGGCGGTGAGCTGGGCCATGGCGCGGCGGACCAAGCAGCAGATCCTGGCCGAGTCGCTCTACGAGATGGCGTCCTATCTCGAACTCAAGGCGGCCTTCTACGATGCCGGCACCGATTACGAGGCCTGCTTCAGCCAGCTGGTGCGGCAGCAGATCGTAGTGGCCGAGCGCCAGCAGGCCGCGCGCGACCTGGTGCTGCGCGGCAATCGCACGCCCTACGACGGCCTGCTGGTGCAGGTGCACCTGCGCATGCTCGACCTGTACGAGTACATGCTGTCGACCAATACCGACTATCCGCTGCTGCGCCACACCTTCGGCGGCACACCGGTGCTGGACCACCTGCGCCGCCTGGTGCTGCTGATGAGCGAGGACCTGGCGGGCATCGCCTACGAGGTCACGCGCGGCCGGCCGTCCTACGCCACGGTGGAATACCGCCAGGTGCTGCGCTCGGTGGAGGAGGAGATCGCCCAGCTGCGCCACCACCATATCAAGCCGGCCGCATTGACCGCGCTGGCCGATACGCTGGAGATGATCCGCGGCGCCATCGCCCTGGTGGAGCAGCTGCACGAGGCCTCGCGCACGCCGGTGGAGCCGAGCAAGGTGCTGCCCGGGCCCGACATGACACCTTTCCTGACCCGGCAGAGGTATGAGCTGGGCGTGCTGGTCGACAACCTGCGCTGGCGCTCGCCCGGCTTCCGCTATGCGGTGCGTATCTCGCTGGCCGTGGCGGTCGGGCTATGGGTGGCGGACCACGTGCCCTATGCCTCGCACAGCTACTGGATCCTGCTGACCATCATCGTCATCCTGAAGCCCAACTTCAGCCTGACCAAGCAGCGCTACAACGATCGCGTGATCGGTACGCTGATCGGCTGCGTGATTTCGCTGGGCATACTCAAGGTGGTGCACCAGCCGCTGCTGTTGCTGGCGGTACTGTTCGCCGCGCTGGTGGCCAGTGCCGCCTTTTCCACCATCAAGTACCGCTACACGGCGATCGCCGCCTGCGTGCAGGTGCTGATCCAGTTCAAGCTGTTGCTGCCCGACAGTCCCACGGTGGCGGGCGAGCGGTTGATCGACACGGTGATCGGCGGGCTGATCGCCTCGGCCTTCTCCTTTGTCCTGCCGAGCTGGGAGTACCGCGCCATTCCCAAGCTGGTGGAAAACGTGCTGCAGGCCAACCGGCGCTACATCCTCGCCACGCGCGACCTGCTGTTGCGGCGCGCCAAGGACGACTTCGCCTACCGCGTGCAGCGAAAGCAGTTCATGGACAGCCTGTCGGGACTGATCTCCGCCTTCCAGCGCATGCAGGACGAGCCCAAGAGCCGGCATCGCGCGGTCGACAACCTGAACCGCTTCATCGTGCAGAACTACCTGGTGGCCGCGCACGTCGCCGCGGTGCGCATCCAGGTGCGCCAGCACTACCAGGAGCTGGAACTGCCGGCGGCCGAGGCTGCCATCGAACAGGCCACTGACGCGGCCGTGCGCAGCCTGGACCTTGCCCGCGAGCGCCTGCTGGCGGGCGAGCGCGCCGGCGGACGCGGGGTCGGCTTCCTGCGTCCGCCACCGACGGGCCTGCCCGAGGCGGCCGCCCAGGCCGGCGGCGCCACCATGCCGGCTCCCGCGGCGGCCGTGGCCGAAACGCAGTCCGGCGAGGAAGACGCCAGCGCGCGCCGCGCACGCGTGGCCGACTCGGCCGACCGCCGCCGCGCCGACGTGCTGGTGCAGGCCGCCGCGTCCGGCGAGCTGGCGGCGGCCAGCATTGCCGCGAACGGCGCCGGCGGACGCAGTACCAACGCCCAGCTGGAGCGCCGCCTGCGCGCGCTGCGCGAGGACGCCGCCAAGATCGCGCTGCGTACCGGGGCGATCGGGAGGGCGGTGCGGGTGGAGGAGTGAGGGGGGGCTGGCTTGTTGCCGGCCTGGCGGGCGGGATCACACCGTTGGCCTTGTGTGGGCGGCGGCGTGCTGGATCGCACCGAGGGCTTCGCTGGATGTGGCGCCTTGCTAGACCACCCCTCACCCCCGCCCTCTCCCCATGCGGGGAGAGGGAGCCAGGACACTATGCTTGGCGATTGGTGTTGGCGCATCCTGGTGGCTTCGTTCCGCACGACAGGATTCGTACCGCGCCGGTTCGCTCCCCTCTCCCGCTTGCGGGAGAGGGGCCGGGGGAGAGGGCAGGCGCTCGCCGGGAGCGCGGGCTGTCAAATTCACACCAGGCTATGCACGCCCCGGCGTGAGCGCGCGACGCATGCTCCGTGCGCGGCGCCGGTCGGCCGCTAGTCCACTGAATCGCTGAAATCGGTCGGTGCCTGCCATGTCTTTCCCCTCCCATTTCAATGATTCAGTGGACTAGCCTTCCCCGCCTGCCGTGCCCTCGGCCTGTTCTTCGCGCGGCAGCGTCAGCATGCCGCTGTTGTAGCTGTATTCGTAGATCTCGCCGTAGCGGCCCCATTCGATGGCGAGGGTCAGCACGCGCTCGGCTTCGTCGGGCTTCAGGTAGGCCTCCAGCTCGCGCAGCACGTGCTCTTCGCCGATCTCGCCGTCCTCGGTTTCCTCCAGCTCGCGGCGGATGTGCGCGGCCAGCGCCACGTGTTCCAGCAGCTGCTTGCCGAACAGCACCTTGCGCTCGGGCGGCTCGGTCTCGTAGTAGGTGCGCCCGAGCGGGGTGGCGATGATGTCGCCGCGCTCGATGGTGGCCAACTGCACCAGTTGCAGCGCTTCGCAGGCGGGCAGCAGTTCGTCGTCGGTGAGGCCTGCTTCGTCGGCCAGGTGGGGCAGGTCGGCGCGGCCGAAGAAGGGCGACTCGCACAGCAGGTCGAGAATGGCCTCCATCTGGCTGATGTCGGCATCCGGCAGGCGGTAGCCGATCTGCGAGGCGGCCGCCAGCGCGGGCACGCGTGGACCCAGTGCCGCGGGCGAGGTCATCAGCGCGTAGACCTCGTCGATCAGCGCGCGCACCTGGGTCGAGTCGCGGTTGCGCGGGCGCGCGAAGGGCACGCGCACCTCGGCGCGGATGCGGCCCGGGTCGCTCGACAGGATGACGATGCGGTCGGCCATCATCACCGCTTCCTCGATATTGTGCGAGACGATCAGGATGCACTTGATGTTGGTGCGGCCGTCTTCCCACAGGTCGAGCATCTCGTCGCGCAGGGTCTCGCCGGTCAGCACGTCCAGCGCCGAGAAGGCTTCGTCCATCAGCAGCAGGTCGGGCTCGGTCACCATGGCGCGGGCGATGCCGACGCGCTGGCGCATGCCGCCGGACAGCTCGCGCGGCAGCGCGCTGTTGAAGCCGGACAGGCCGATCATGTCGATCGCCGCTTCGGCGCGGCGGGTGCGCTCCTCCTTGTCGACACCCTGGGCCTCCAGGCCCAGTTCCACGTTCTGCTGCACGGTGAGCCAGGGGAATAGCGCGAACGACTGGAACACCATGGCGATGCCTTCCGCCGTGCCCGCCAGGCGCTCGCCGCGGAAGCGCACTTCGCCGCGGTCGGTGCCGACCAGGCCGGCCATGATGCGCAGCAGGGTGGACTTGCCCGAGCCGGACTTGCCCAGCATGGCGACGATCTCTCCCTGGCGCAGCGTCAGGTCCACGCCTTCGAGCACGGCGCGGTCGGTGTGGTCGGCGGTGCGGAAGATCTTCGAGACGCCGCGCAGCTCGATCACGGCGGGCGCGGCGGTTGGTGCGGTGCTGCTGGACATGGCGTCCTTTCGTTCGATCGTCATAGACGGGTGCGCTCCTGCGCCAATTGATACAGGCGGTTCCACAGCAGGCGGTTGAAGCCGACCACGAACAGGGCCATCACGCAGATGCCCAGTGCGATGCGGGGGAAGTCGCCCTTGGACGTCATCTCGGCAATGTAGCTGCCCAGCCCGGTAGCCACCAGGGTGTGGTTGCCCCAGGTCACGTACTCGGACACGATGCTGGCGTTCCACGAGCCGCCGGCGGCGGTCACCAGTCCGGTCAGCAGGCTGGGGAAGACGGCGGGGATCAGGAAGCGCTTCCACATCAGCCAGCCGCGCAGGCCGAAATTTCGCGCCGCCAGCCGCAGCTCCGTGGGAATGCCCGAGGCACCCGCCACCACGTTGAAGAGGATGTACCACTGCGTGCCGAAGATCATCAGCGGGCTGAGCCAGATCTCAGGGTTCAGGCCGAAGCGCGCGATCACCACCACCGCCAGCGGGAACATCAGGTTGGCCGGGAAGGCGGCCAGGAACTGCGCGACCGGCTGGGCGACACGCGCCACGGCCGGATTCATGCCGATGCGGATGCCGATCGGCACCCACACCAGCGCGGCCAGCGCGATCAGCACGATCACCCGCACCATGGTCAGCGTGCCCAGCCACAGCACGTGGCCGAACTCGCTCCAGCCCACCTCGGAGCGCACGAAGTGCAGGATGCGGTAGAGCGCCAGCAGGGCGGCCACGATGATCAGCACGTTGCAGGCCCGCTCGATCCACTGGCGGCGGCCGCTGGCGCCTGCCGAGGCCGGTGCCAGCGTGCCGCGCCGGGCACCCCAGGACAGCGTGCGGCCGGCCAGGCCGGCGGTCCACGACAGCAGCACGCGCACCCATTCCGAGCGGCGCAGCAGGTCGAGCAGCCAGGACTGCGGCTCCTTCTCCTGCGCCAGGGTCTCGAAGCGGAAGCGGTCGGCCCAGGCGATCAGCGGGCGGAACAGCAACTGGTCGTAGAACAGGATGCCGATCAGCATGGCCACGATGGCCCAGCCGATGGCCGGCAGGTTCTGCTGCTGGATGGCCAGCGAAATGTAGGAGCCGATGCCGGGCAGCTTGATGTCATTGCCCGACACGGAGATCGCTTCCGAGGCCACCACAAAGAACCAGCCGCCCGACATCGACATCATCATGTTCCACAGCAGGCCCGGCATGGCGAACGGCACTTCGAGCCGCCAGAAGCGCTGCCACGACGACAGGCGGAACATGGCGGCCGCCTCCAGCAGGTCGCTGGGGATGGTGCGGAAGGACTGGTACAGGCTGAAGGCCATGTTCCAGGCCTGCGAAGTGAAGATGGCGAAGATCGCCGCGCATTCCACCCCGATCAGGTTGCCGGGGAACAGCGCGATGAAGCCGGTCACGGTGATCGACAGGAAGCCCAGTACCGGGATCGACTGCAGGATGTCGAGGGCCGGCACCATGACCTTTTCCGCCGTGCGGCTCTTGGAGGCGATGGCGGCGAAGGCGAAGGAGAACAGCAGCGAGGCGCCCAGTGCCGTCAGCATGCGGATGCTGGTGCGCATCAGGTAGTAGGGCAGGTAGGCGACGTCGAGGCTGAGATCCAGCGGCTCGCCCGGCTGGTAGGGCACGTTCATCTGCTTGGCGGCGAACGCCACCAGCACGATGGCCGCCAGGATGATGGGCAGCAGGGCGAGGTCGAAGCGGTTGGGCGGAGCCGTCAGCAATTGGCTGACGTAGCCGAGGGAAGGGGCCGGCTTGGCCTGGTCGCTGTCGGCGGATTGGGCGGGCTGCATCATGGTGAAAGACGGATCGGGGGCCGGCTCGGTCGGCCTGGGACTACGGGTGGCGCCCGCTGGAACGGCGTGGCTGGCGTCGGCTGCCGGCAGCCCTTTCGGGTCGCCCGGTGCCGCACGCATCACGTCCGGTGCAAAGCCCTACTTGCTAACGCTCAGAGCGGCCGCCTAGTTTACCGTGTGTGCATGTCGGCGCCGTTTCAGCATAGATCGTCTCGCTGCTGCAACAGTTGTCAGCGATAGCAGACAGGCAGTCCAATCCTGCAGGAGAGACTTTGGCGATGGAAACCCGGCAACTGGAAACCTGGCACATCGTGGCCAGCGGGCGCGTGCAGGGCGTAGGCTACCGCGCTGCCTGCGCGGCGCGGGCCAGCGAACTGGCGCTGCGCGGCTGGGTGCGCAACCGCAGCGACGGCACGGTCGAGGTCATGGCGCGCGGCAGCCCGGGGCAACTGCGGGCCCTGTGCGACTGGATGCGCATCGGACCGCCGGCGGCACAGGTGCTCGACCTGGCGGTGGCCTTGTCGGAGGGGGAATTCCAGGGCTTCATCTGGCGCCCCACCGTGTGATGCGGCCGCCATAAGCCGGATCGACCGGATCGACCGGATCGACCGGATCGACCGGATCGACTGGATCGACTGGATACTCCGGCTCAGGCGCGGTGCGCCTGCCAGTCGACCGCTGCCAGCCCCTGGGCCGTCAGCCAGTCATTGGCCTGGCGGAAGTGGCCGCAGCCAAGGAAGCCTCGGTGCGCCGACAGCGGCGACGGATGCGGCGCCTCCAGCACGCAGTGGCCCGCCCCCAGCAGCGGCTTCTTCGCCTGGGCATGGCTGCCCCACAGCAGGAACACGAGCTTCTGGCGGCTGCCGGCCAGCGCCTGGATCAGGCAGTCGGTCACCGCTTCCCAGCCGCGCTTGGCGTGGCTGGCCGCGCGGCCCTGCTCGACGGTCAGCACCGTGTTGAGCAGCAGCACGCCCTGGCGGGCCCAGCCCTCGAGGTTGCCCGAGGCGCCGCGCGCGGGCGCCTCGCCGTACTCCGCGGCGATTTCCTTGAAGATATTGCGCAGGCTGGGCGGCACCCGCACGCCGTCCGGCACCGAGAAGGCCAGTCCGTGGGCCTGCGGCACCTCGGCGCCGGCCACGGTCTCGACGCCGTGGTAGGGATCCTGGCCGAGGATCACGACCTTGACCGAGTCGGGCGGCGTCAGGTGCAGCACGTGGAACACGTCGTGCGGGAACACGCGCTTGCCGCTGGCGTGCTCGCCGTCGACGAAGGCGGCCAGTTCGCGCCAGCCGGCGCCGGACAGGCAGGGGGCCAGCAGCGTGCGCCAGGCCGGCGGCAGGGCGTCGGCCTGGGCCTGCAGCGCGGCGGCGGGGGCCTGGGCGGTGGATCGGGCGGGCGTGTCCGCAGCGAAGAGATCGGATTGCATCGGGTCGGGTAGGGGAAACGGGTGGGCGGCCTGCCGGCTTGCCGGCGCCGGGTTCAAGGTGGGCCGGGCCTGAGGCGGGCCGGGCCCCCGGGGTGGAGCGGGCGGGCGCTGCCGCGCCCGGGGGCTCAGGGCGCCTCGTCCTGGCGCGTGCCGGCCAGGCGATAGCCGCGCGCGGCCTTGCTCAGGTCGGAGGGCACCAGGGCTGCCACCGCCTGCAGGCGCGCGGCCAGGGCGCGCAGTGCCTGGGCGGCCTGAGTGGCATCGCCGGCCAGGAATTCGAGTTCGAGTTCCTGGATGCGCTCAACCTCCTTGGTGCCGGGCGCGCTGACGGTGCCGACGTCGAGCGCGGCCTCGATCTCGGCGCCGTCCTGGCGCACCAGCCAGGCGCGGCGCTCGAAGTCGGTGCGGAAGACCGGCGCCAGCCGCTGCGCCAGCGGCGCCAGCAGGGACTGCGCCTCGGCCGGCAGGCGCGCCGGTTCCAGCGCTTCGCCGGCGACATCGGTTTCCCACTCGTGGCGTGTGGCCAGGCCGCCCGCGCTGCTGCCGGCGGTCTTCAGCGTCTGCAGCCAGCGCTCGCCCTGGCTGCGCAGGCGCAGCGCGGCACGCGCGCCGGCCAGCTCGCGCGCCGGGGTGTCGAGGTAGACATTGCGCAGCAGCCAGCGGCCGCGCGCTTCGCCATGGGCATCCAGCCAGGCGGCCAGCGCATCCAGCGCACCGTCCGGCACGGCAAGCTTCAGTTCGATTTCCTGGGCCATGGCGCGCTGATCAGGCGAACAGCCGTGCCAGCTCGGCGCCCGGATCCTTGGCGCGCATGAATGCCTCGCCGACCAGGAAGGCGTGCACGCCGGCATCGCGCATGCGCTGCACGTCGGCCTGGCCGAGGATGCCGGATTCGGTCACCACCAGGCGCTCGCCCGGGATGTGCGGCAGCAGGCCGATGGTGTTGTCCAGTGAGACCTCGAAGGTGCGCAGGTTGCGGTTATTGATGCCCAGCAGCGGCGTCTTCAGGCGCAGCGCGCGCTCCAGCTCGTCCTCGCCATGCACTTCCACCAGCACGTCCATGCCCAGTTCGTGGGCGCAGGCTTCCAGCTCGGCCATCAGGCCCGGGTCGAGTGCCGCCACGATCAGCAGGATGCAGTCCGCCCCCCAGGTGCGCGCTTCGTAGACCTGGTACAGGTCGACCATGAAGTCCTTGCGCAGCGCCGGCAGTTCGCAGGCGGCGCGGGCGCGCTTGAGGTAGTCGGCGTGGCCCTGGAAGAAGTTGACGTCGGTCAGCACCGACAGGCAGGCCGCGCCGTGGCCGGCATAGCTCTCGGCGATGGCCTCGGGCACGAAGTGCTCGCGCAGCACGCCCTTGGACGGCGAGGCCTTCTTGACCTCGGCGATCACGCCGGCCTGGCCGGCGCCGATCCTGGCGCGCAGCGCGCGCTCGAAGCCGCGCGGCGCCAGGCCTGCCTCGTGGCGCAGGCTTTCGGCCTCGCCCCGCAGGCTGTGGAGGTCGCGTTGCTTGCGCGCGGCGGCGACTTCATCGGCCTTGACGGCCAGGATCTTCTGCAGGATATCGGACATGGCTTGACTCTCTGCCGCCGCTCCCGCGCGGGCGGGGGCGGCGCGCGTGTTTTACTGGAACTGCTGGGTGGCGCGCACGAACTGGTCGAGCTTCTCGCGCGCCGCGCCGCTGGCGATGGCCTCGCGCGCCCGCGCGATGCCGTCCTCGATCGAGCTGGCCACGTTGGCGGCGTACAGCGCGGTGCCGGCATTCAGCGAGACGATCTCGCGCGGCGTGCCCGCCACGTTGCCCAGCGCTTCCATCAGCATGGCCTTGGACTCCAGCGCGTCGGCCACCTTCAGGCCGCGGTTGGAGATCATGTTCAGGCCGAAGTCCTCGGGGTGGATCTCGTACTCGCGCACCTGGCCGTCCTTCAGTTCGCCGACCATGGTGGCGGCGCCCAGCGAGACCTCGTCCATGCCGTCCTTGCCGTACACCACCAGCGCGTGCTCGGCGCCCAGGCGCTGCATCACGCGCACCTGGATGCCTACCAGGTCCGGGTGGAACACGCCCATCAGGATATTAGGCGCGCCGGCCGGATTGGTCAGCGGGCCGAGAATATTGAAGATGGTGCGCACGCCCATCTCCTTGCGGATCGCCGCCACGTTCTTCATCGCCGGGTGGTGGGTCGGCGCGAACATGAAGCCGATGCCGGTCTGCTCGATGCACTCGCCGACCTGTTCCGGCGTCAGCAGGATGTTGACGCCGAGCGCCTCCAGCACGTCGGCGCTGCCCGACTTGGAGCTGACGCCGCGATTGCCGTGCTTGGCGATGCGCGCGCCGGCCGCGGCCACGACGAACATCGAGGCGGTGGAGATATTGAAGGTGTGCGAGCCGTCGCCGCCGGTGCCGACGATGTCGACGAAGTTGCCGCGCGCCACGTCGGCGGGCAGCGGCACCTTGTTGGCGAACTCGCGCATCACCTGGGCCGCGGCGGAGATCTCGCCGATGGTTTCCTTCTTCACGCGCAGCCCGGTCAGGATGGCGGCGGCCATCACCGGCGAGACCTGCGCCTGCATGATCTGCCGCATCAGGTGCAGCATCTCGTCGTGGAAGATCTCGCGATGTTCGATGCAGCGCGTCAGCGCTTCCTGCGGGGTGATGGACATGGGGCTCTCGTTCGGATGGTTGGCAGGTTCCAGTTGCGCGAGCGGGCCGGCGCCGGCGGCGGGATCGGTCAGCTTCATCGCCGTACCTCGCCCGAGCCCGCCTTGAGGAAGTTCGCCAGCAGCGCGTGTCCGTGCTCGGACAGGATGGATTCGGGGTGGAATTGCACGCCTTCGACCGCAAGGGTCTTGTGGCGCACGCCCATGATCTCGCCATCCGGCGTCCAGGCCGTCACTTCCAGGCAGTCGGGCAGGGTCTCGCGCTCGATTGCCAGCGAATGATAGCGCGTGACGTCGAAGTGCCTGGGCAGCCCGGCGAACACGCCCTGCTGGGTCGTCTCGATGGTGCTGACCTTGCCGTGCATGACCTGTTTGGCGCGGATCACCTTGCCGCCGAAGGCCTCGCCGATGGCCTGGTGGCCCAGGCACACGCCCAGCAGCGGCACCTTGCCGGCGAAGTGCTGCAGCACGGCCACCGAGATGCCGGCTTCCCTGGGGCTGCAGGGGCCGGGCGAGACGCAGATATGGTCGGGCCCGAGGGCCTCGATCTCGTCCAGCGTGATCTCGTCGTTGCGGAAGGTGCGCACGTCGGCGCCGAGTTCGCCGAAATACTGCACGAGGTTGTAGGTGAAGGAATCGTAGTTGTCGATCATCAGCAGCATGGCCGTTTCTCCTGTCCTGTTCCGGGTCAGATGTCGGAGTCCAGGCCATCCTGGACCTGCTCGGCGGCGCGGATCACCGCGCGCGCCTTGGCTTCGGTCTCGCGCCATTCGGCTTCGGGGTCCGAATCGGCGACGATGCCGGCGGCCGCCTGCACGTAGAGGTTGCCGTCCTTGATGATGCCGGTGCGGATGGCGATGGCGAGGTCCATTTCACCGCCGAAGGACAGGTAGCCCACCGCGCCGCCGTAGATGCCGCGCTTGCGCGGCTCCAGCTCGTCGATGATCTCCATCGCGCGCACCTTGGGTGCGCCCGACAGCGTGCCGGCCGGGAAGCTGGCGCGCAGCACGTCGAGATTGGTCATGCCGTCCTTGAGGCGGCCTTCGACCGAGCTGACGATGTGCTGCACGTGCGAGTACTTCTCGATCACCATCTTGTCGGTGACCTTGACGCTGCCGGTCTCGGCGATGCGGCCGATGTCGTTGCGCGCCAGGTCGATCAGCATCACGTGCTCGGCGATTTCCTTGGGGTCGTTGAGCAGTTCGGTGGCGAGCTGGGCGTCCTTCTCCGGCGTATTGCCGCGCGGGCGGGTGCCGGCCAGCGGGCGGATGGTGATGACGCGCTCCTCGCGCACTTCGCCGCCGTTGTTCGCGGTGCCGGTGCGGCGGGTCTCCTGGCGCACCAGGATCTCGGGCGAGGCACCGACGATCTGGAAGTCGCCGAAGTTGTAGAAGTACATGTACGGCGAGGGGTTCAGCGAGCGCAGCGCGCGGTACAGCGACAGCGGCGCGTCGCGGTAGGGCTTGGTCAGGCGCTGGCCGATCTGCACCTGCATCATGTCGCCGGCCATGATGTACTCCTTGGCGCGGTGGACGGCGGCCAGATAGTCGGCCTTGTCGAATTCGCGGAAGACCTCGGTCTGCACCGACGGGCTGGTGACCGGCAGGTCCACCGGCTGGCGCAGCTTCATGCGCAGGTCGCGCAGGCGGGCGCGGGCGCGCGGATAGGCCTCGGGTGTGTTCGGGTCGGCGTAGACGATCAGGTAGAGCTTGCCCGACAGGTTGTCGATCACCGCCAGCTCTTCGCACAGCAGCAACTGGATGTCGGGCAGGCCGAGGTCGTCGGCCTTCTGCGTGGCGGCGAGCTTCTTCTCGATATAGCGCACCGCGTCGTAGCCGAAATAGCCGGCCAGGCCGCCGCAGAAGCGCGGCAGGCCGGGGCGCAGCGCCACCTTGAAGCGCTTTTCGAAGTCGGCGATGAAGTCCAGCGGGTTGCCTTCATGCGTCTCCACCACTCGGCCGTCGGTCACCACCTCGGTGCGCTCGCCGTAGGCGCGCAGCAGCGTGCGGGCGTGCAGGCCGATGAAGGAATAGCGGCCGAAGCGTTCTCCGCCGACTACCGATTCCAGCAAGAAGGTGTTGATGCCGCGGGTCTGCGACTGGGCCAGCTTCAGGTAGAGCGAGAGGGGCGTCTCCAGGTCGGCGAAGGCCTCGGCGATCAGCGGGATGCGGTTGTAGCCCTGGTCGGCCAGCGATTTGAATTCGAGCTCGGTCATGTCCATCCTCGTGGGCGGCGCGCCCGCTGCCGGGCGGCGGCGCCATGGTACGGCGGGAGGGGCAGGCGATACGGTCGCCGGCCCCGGTGGCTTGCCGTGGTGCGGAAGACTTGCGAACAAGACCGCACACGGCCTGGTGGGGCGTGCGGTGCGTTCGTGGACCAAACGTAGCCGATTGCTGCGGCGTTGGCTACGGGCGGCTGGCGAGAGGGGTATGGCTGGGATTGCCCGGCTGCTGCCGGCCTGGCGAAACCTTCCGCGTGTAGGGAAGCTTCTCAGGAGACTCGCGAACGCACTTTACGCCTGTTGGGAGGCGCGCCAGCGACGCCAGGGCCAGGCCTGCCGATCACTGCCAGAAGAGATGCGTTTGCGATTCAGAAACATGTGTCGTGTTCTGCGACGGAGGTAAGCGAAGGCCGGTCTGCCGCGCACTGCAATCCGTGCAATACGTGTGCCATGCGCCGGGACCGGCTTCGGTCATGCCCACTACGCCGTCAACAGGGACGCCGCCTGGGCAATGGTGCCGACTATACCATCGGCGTCGACGCCTTGTACAGGGTTGCCGTGGTTGTAGCCATAGGGCACCAGCAGCACTCCCATGCCGGCCGCGCGGGCCGCCTGGGCGTCGTTCTCGGAGTCCCCGATGGCTGCCATCTGCGCCGGCTCCAGGCGGAAGGCCTCGGCCACCTTGAGCAGGGGCAGCGGGTCCGGCTTGCGCAGCGGGAAGGCGTCGCCACCGTAGACCAGCTCGAAATACCGGACCAGCCCGGTCTTGGCCAGCAGCGGCTCGGTGAAGCTGTAGGGCTTGTTGGTCACGCAGGCCAGGCGCAGCCCGGCGGCCTTGAGGCGCGCCAGGCCTTCGGCCACACCCGCGTAGACCTGCGAGAACTGGCCGTTGATGCGCAGGTACTCGCGGTCGTACAGCGCCAGCGCGTCGGCGAACAGGCCGTTGGCGTGGGCCGGCGTGAAGCGGGCGTCGAGCACGCGCCGGATCAGGTTCTCCGAGCCCTTGCCGACGAAGCTGACGATGGCTTCGCGCGTCAGCGGCGCCGGCGCCGGCAGGTGCGGGTGCAGGCGCGCGAGCGCGCCCAGCATGGCATTGACGGCGGCGTGGAAGTCACCTGCGGTATCGACCATGGTGCCGTCGAGGTCGACGATCACGCCGCGGATGCCGCTCCAGTCGCGGCGCGCCGGCTGTGCGGCGCTCATCGGGCTGCCTGCGCGGGGACCTTGGCCAGTTCGGCGCGCAGGGCCGACAGCACGCCGCGGTAGCCACCGTCGGCGTCGGGCTTGCCGAACACCGCCGAGCCGGCCACGAAGGTGTCGGCGCCGGCTGCCGCGATCTCGGCGATGTTATCGACCTTCACGCCGCCGTCGACTTCCAGCAGGATGGTGCGGCCGGTGCGCTCGGCATAGGCGTCGATGCGGGCGCGCACGGCGCGCAGCTTGTTGAGCGTCTCGGGGATGAAGGACTGGCCGCCGAAGCCGGGGTTGACCGACATCAGCAGGATCACGTCGAGGCGGTCCATCACATGGTCCAGATGGTGCAGCGGCGTGGCCGGGTTGAACACCAGGCCGGCCTGGCAGCCCTGGTCGCGGATCAGTGCCAGCGAGCGGTCGACGTGGTCGCTGGCCTCGGGGTGGAAGGTGATGATGTTGGCCCCGGCGCGCGCGAAGTCGGGAATGATGCGGTCGACCGGACGCACCATCAGGTGCACGTCGATCGGTGCCGTCACGTGCGGGCGGATGGCTTCGCACACCATCGGGCCGACCGTCAGGTTCGGCACGTAGTGATTGTCCATCACGTCGAAGTGGATCCAGTCGGCGCCGGCCTCGGTCACGCGGCGGACTTCCTCGCCCAGGCGGGCGAAGTCGGCGGACAGGATGGACGGGGCGATGCGGTACGTGGGCGTGCTCATGGCGGCGGCGTGGGGAATTGGCGATAAAACGAGGGAACCGCCGCCATTTTACGCTGCCGGCGCCGCGGGCGCCGGCCATGCCCGTCCGGCGCCGCGCTTGCCGCCCCGGGTGCCTTGCCGCACAATGCGGCTACCCATTTCCTCGGCCCGACGCCCCAGACGATGAGCGAGTACGCGTTTTCCGTGGCGGTACGCACCCAGTACCTGCCCGAGCAGTCCGATCCCGAGCGCGGGCGCCATGCCTTCGCTTACACCATCACCATCCACAATACCGGCGAGGTGGCCGCGCAGTTGATCTCGCGCCACTGGATCATCACCGACAGCGACAACGGCACGCAGGAAGTGTCCGGCCTCGGCGTGGTCGGGCACCAGCCGCTGCTCAAGCCGGGCGAGCATTTCGAATACACCAGCTGGGCCACCATCTCCACCCCGGTGGGCTCGATGAAGGGCGACTACTTCTGCGTGGCCGAGGACGGCCACCGCTTCGAGGTGCCGATTCCCGAGTTCGCGCTGGTGCTGCCGCGCATGCTGCATTGAGTCGGCCGGCGCGGATTCCGCGCCGCGCGCACGATGCCGCCGGCGCGGCGCGCGGAACCTATCGGGCGCCGCCGTTGTCCTCTCCAGGCTGCGCGGGCTGGCCGCTGCGCGAAGGGTGATCGGCCGGTGCGCGGGTCGGGCGGGGATGCTTCTTGGCGGTGCCCATGGTCCAGACCACGATGAAGATCAGCAGGAACAATGCCACGCCGGCTTCCAGGGCGAACAGCAGCATGGGATGGGCTTCGAGGAATGCACTCATGGCGTGATCCGTGCCGGGGGCGTGGTTGGATGACAGGACGCTGGGCATTGTAGGACATCGGTGGCGCATCGGATCGCGCGGGCCGGCGATTGAACAGAGCAAGATGGCAACTCCGGATTTTTCTTCCTTTCCCCGTTTCTCCTGGCAGCGTCCAGTGCTGCCATCAGCGCGCACGCGAGCCTGGCTGGCCCTGGCCGCCGGCGCGGCCTTGCTGGCCGGCTGCATGAGCGGTCCGCCGCCCCGCGTCGAGGGACCCGGCACGCCCGGCCAGCCGCCGGCCGCGTCGTCGCAGAAGGGCCGGCTGCAAGCGGTCGACTGGAACGATGTCGCCGGCTGGCAGCAGGACGACGTGCGCGCCGCCTGGCCGGCGCTGCAGGAAAGCTGCCAGGTACTGAAGAAGCGCGCGGACTGGAACCGCGCCTGCTCGGCCGGCCTGATGGTCGACGCCGGCGACCTGGGCGCGATGCGCAGCTATTTCGAGACCTATTTCCAGCCCTACCGTGTGGTCAACGGCGATGGCTCCGACTCCGGCCTGATCACCGGCTACTACGAGCCCATCCTCCATGGTTCGCGCACGCGCCAGGGGCCCTACCAGGTCGCGCTGTACCGCAAGCCGCCGCAATGGAACGGCCGCGCGCTGCCGGCGCGCGCCGAACTGCTGCAGAACCCGGGGCTGCGCGGCCAGGAGCTGGCCTGGGTGGACGACCCGGTCGAGGCTGCCTTCCTGCAGATCCAGGGTTCGGGCCGCATCCGCCTGGCCGACGGCACGCTGATGCGGGTCGGTTACGGCGGCACCAACGACCATCCGTTCCGATCCTTCGGCAAATGGCTGCTGGACCGCGGCGAAATCACGCCGGCCCAGGCCACCATGCAGGGCATCAAGGCCTGGGCGCGTGCCAATCCGGGCCGGGTCGACGAGATGCTCAACGTCAATCCGCGCTTCGTCTTCTTCCGCGAGCTGGCGCCGACCAACGAGGGGCCGGTGGGCGCGCTGGGAGTACCGTTGACGGCGGAGCGCTCGATCGCGGTCGATCCGGCCACCATCCCGCTGGGCGTGCCGGTCTTCCTGTCGACCACGCGGCCGCTGTCGAGCGAGCCGATCCAGCGGCTCATGTTCGCCCAGGACACCGGCACCGCCATCAAGGGCGGGGTGCGCGCCGACTTCTTCTGGGGGGCGGGCGATGCCGCCGGGGAGACCGCCGGCCGCATGAAGCAGGCCGGGCGCATGTGGGTGCTGATGCCACGCAGTTGAGCGCGGCGCGCAACGCTCAGCGCGGACGCTGGTCGACGATGCGGCGGGCCTTGCCCACTGAGCGCTCGACACCGCCTTCGGGCAGCACGTCCACGCTCGCCGTCACGCCGATGAAGGCCTTGATGTCGTGGGCCAGCCTGGCGCGGGCCTCGCCGGTGTTGGCAGGGACCGCGCCGTGCGCGCACTCGACGCGCACGGTCAGGGTGTCGAGCGGACCTTCCTTGCCCAGCACGCACTGGTAGTGGGGCGCCAGTTCGGGATGCTTGAGGATCAGTTCCTCGATCTGTGAGGGGAAGACGTTGACGCCGCGGATGATCATCATGTCGTCAGAGCGGCCGGTGATCTTCTCCATGCGGCGGAACGCCGGGCGCGCGGTACCGGGCAGCAGCCGGGTCAGGTCGCGCGTGCGGTAACGCACCACCGGCAGCGCTTCCTTGCTCAGCGTGGTGAAGACCAGCTCGCCGAACGCACCATCCGGCAGCACCTCGCCGGTGATCGGGTCGATCACCTCCGGATAGAAATGGTCTTCCCAGATGGTCGGGCCATCCTTGGTTTCGGCGCACTCGTTGGCCACGCCCGGCCCCATCACCTCGGACAGGCCGTAGATGTCCACCGCCGAGATGCCCATGCGCTTTTCCAGTGCCAGCCGCATCTCGGGCGTCCAGGGCTCGGCGCCGAAGATACCCACCTTGAGCGAAGTGGAAGCCGGGTCGATGCCTTGGCGCTCGAATTCGTCGGCCAGCGCCAGCATGTAGCTGGGCGTGACCATGATCACCTCGGGCTTGAAATCCTGGATCAACTGCACCTGGCGCTCGGTCTGGCCGCCGCCGAAGGGGATGGCGGTGAGGCCGGCCTTTTCCACGCCGTAGTGCGCGCCCAGGCCGCCGGTAAACAGCCCGTAGCCGTAGCTGACGTGGACCTTGTCGCCACGGCGCGCGCCGGCGGCACGGATCGAGCGCGCCATCACCGTGGCCCAGGTATCGATGTCCTGCAGCGTGTAGCCGACCACCGTGGGTTTGCCGGTGGTGCCGGAGGAGGCATGGATGCGGGCCACCCGGTCCTGCGGCACGGCGAACATGCCGAAGGGATAGTTGTCGCGCAGGTCCTGCTTGGTGGTGAAGGGAAAGCGCGCCAGGTCGGCCAGCGAGCGCAGGTCATCGGGGTGCACGCCGGCTTCGTCGAACTTGCGCCGGTACACCGGCGAGTTGCGGTAGGCGTGATCGAGCGACCATTTCAGGCGCTGCAACTGCAAGTCCTGCAATGCGTCGCGGCTGGCGGTCTCGATCGGCTCCAGGGGCAGATCGGTCAGGCGCGTGCTCATGGTGTCTCCTGCGCTTCGGTGCGGGTTATCGTAAGGAGGGGGGGGTGGCGCGGGGGCTTCCGCCGGCTTCTGTCGATTTCAGCCGATTTCAGCCGATTTCAGCCGGCCTCGGCGGGCGGCGGCACCACGTGGCCCTTGATCTGCGCGGACTTGCCGCGGAACATTGCCACCGTCTCGCCGGCGCGATTGCTGAGACGGACATCGTAGATGCCGTGTCGGCCGGACAGCGTCTGCTCGACCGCCTCGGCGCACAGCACGTCACCACCGTGCACAGGCTTGAGGAACTCGATGCTGCAGCCGGCCGCTACGGTGTTGATATTGTGGCTGTTGCAGGCGAAGGCAAAGGTCGAGTCGGCCAGCGTGAACATCAGGCCGCCGTGGCAGATACCGTGGCCGTTGAGGAACTCTGGACGTACGGGCATCGACAGGCGGGCGTAGCCGGGGCGGACCGCCTCGACCACGATGCCGAGCCAGCGGCTGCAGGCATCGGCCTCGTACATGCTGGCGGCCGCGGCTTCGGCGAGTGCCTGGGCGGCTTCTGTGGATGAGGTCAAGCGATCTCCTTGGAGCGGTGGATGGGCGGATCGAGGTGCGCAGCGCAGACGCCGGTGCTGCGCGAGGCCGGCGGCTAGGCGCCGGTGAAGCGCGGTGTGCGCCTGGCCAGGAAGGCGTTGACGCCCTCGGCGTAGTCGTGGGATGCGCCCAGTTCGCGCTGCAGGTCGCGCTCCAGGTCGAGCTGGGCGTCGAGCGTCTGCGTCGCGCCGGCGCGCATGGCCTGCTTGATGGCGGCCAGGGCGCGGGTCGGCTGGGCCGCCAGCTGCGTGGCCAGGGCCAGGGCTTGTTCGGCCAGCAGGGTGTCGTCCATCACCTCCCAGATCAGGCCCCAGCGCTCGGCATCCTCGGCCGACAACTTGTCGCCGGTCAGGGCCAGCCCGAGCGCGCGGGCCATGCCGACCCGCTGAGGCAGGAACCAGGTACCGCCCGAATCCGGCACCAGCCCGATCTTGACGAAGGCCTGCAGGAAGCTGGCCGAGCGAGCCGCCAGTACGATGTCGCAGGCCAGCGCCAGGTTCGCGCCCGCGCCGGCGGCGGTGCCGTTGACCGCGGCGATGACCGGCAGCGGCAGCGCCTGCAGCCGGCGGATCAGTGGATTGAAGCAGGAATCGATCAATTCCCCCAGATCGCTCATGTGCCCGGGGGTGAAGTCGAGATCGGCCAGGTCCTGCCCGGCGCAGAAGCCCCGTCCGGACCCCGTCAGCAGCAGGGCGCGGGCGCCGCCGGCCTCGGCGAGGTCGAGCGCGGACTGCAGCGCGGCGTGCATCTGGCGGGTAAAGCTGTTGAGCTTGTCCGGGCGATTCAACGTCAGCACGGCAACCTGGCCGTGCCAGCGCAATAGCACGGGACCATCATTGAGCGTGGTCTGCGGGGGCGTGTCTCGCATGGCGTCTCCTGCCGGTGTTCTGTTCTATTTGCCGGGGCGCGGCCGTGCGCCCCGTCCTGCCAACTCGATTGTAGGCAGGTGTCGGCGGTTGATAAATTAACCGACCAGTCGGTCGGAAAATGGTAGCACTATTTTTCCTGGCTGAGGTGTCGTGCGCCATTTCACGCGAGAGGAACGTCACGGTTTTCAGAGTTTTAGGCAGCCTTCGCACCAAATTCTGAGCGTTTACCCTAGTGTTGGGCAGAGACGTCTAACTTTGACTAGCCTAGGAAGATCACTGGTGGCTTAGAGGCGTGAAGAGTATCTATGAAAAGATTGCTGATCGACCTAACTGAATCTCAGTACGTACGTGTTGCCGACCTGGCTCAGGCAGAGCGGACTACATGCGAAAAAGTAGTCATTGATGCAATCCAAGCCTATGAGCCACGTCCTAGTGCTGTGTCCGGAACAGTAGACGCGTTTGGGCTCTGGGTATCTCAACCGCTAGACTCGATGTTGTATGCAGAGAAGATACGGTCCGAATGGTGAGCGAAAGCCCGGTTTCGCATCCCGGCCGACTCCTGATTGTTGCTGTAGCGATGAAGTGCGGACTGCACTATGCGCACATTGGACATCGCGGAAGCTGAAACTCCGTTGTCGAGATTTACTCAACTCAGAACTTGGTCCACTTAACTCTGGACTCCGCAGGAATCCCTCCCGATCTCGTCTCCAAGAATCCCTTTTTCCACAATGAGTTAGCGGATCTGACATGGCGGGGGGGGCGGGCGATGAAAGAGATGTGGACCTTTCTGCGAAGCAAACTCATCCGAAGTTGGGTAGCCGCTCAGAGTGATTTTGTATGCACTCTGCGGCGCAACGAAGTGCGCCCTACCTCGGAACAAGCCCGAAGTGGCTACGGGCAACGTTCTGGAACTGAACAAGGCGTTAGCGTGGCCGCCATCCGATGACTGTTTCAGACAGCCTCAAGCGGATGCTCTGCAGCTACCGCCCTACGAACACGCGACCGACAAACAGCAAACGTCCAACGCATTTGCGAACGCTTTGGAGCAACTCAGCGGGGTCGCCCCCGCCATTTGGCGGCACGACTGGCGCCATTGTCATCCCGCCTTTGCCTTGGCCACTTTGGCTTTGCGCCCACGCGACGTGGTCTTCACTGGCACGCTCCGTCCATATTCGTTCCACCAAGCCGTGAGCGCCTCCATCGCCGGCCCCAGCCCACGTGCCTTCTGAGTGATCTCATACAGCCTTACGCCTGACGGTGGCGCAATTATCGACAGCGCACGGTAAGCGCGCTGCCCGGGAGGCGCTCCGCACGAAGGTCTCGACTTCACTGCGCAGTGCCTTCGCCTCCCGCCTCTTCCGGCCCGCATGGCTGCGTCCAGCGTCTTGTATCGTGGGTACCACCACACGATAGGAGCGAATCCGCAGCAGCGCCCTCCATTCGTCGCCACCGGGCACCGTACTGCCCGCAGTGCATGGCTTTGCCGACGGATGCAGATAGAGCTACAGCGTGCGACTCCTTACCTCAGATCAAACTACCCGCGTCAGCAGATAGTGGACTCGACGCGTCTGGCAGTTCCGGTTGCTGTCATTTCGAAGCAGCCTGAATTATCTGGCGATGCGCCATCTCGTGATCATCACGCCCGTCATGGATAATGATCGCGCTCGCGCGGGGTATCGCAAGGGCGTGATCTCATCCGAAGGAGAATTTGCCGGTGAACCGAGTCGATGTCGTGTTGGTGGGCGGCGGGCAATCAGCGCTGGCTACCGCCTATTTCCTGCGCCGAGCGGGAATCTCCTTCGAGATACTTGATGACCAGCCTGCACCGGGCGGAGCATGGCAGCATGGCTGGGATTCGCTGCACCTGTTCTCGCCCGCGCAGTGGAGTTCGTTGCCTGGCTGGCTGATGCCTCCGTCCCCGGAGCCATATCCTTCCCGCGAGCACGTTGTTCACTACCTCGCCGAGTACGAGCGGCGCTACCAACTCACCATCCATCGTCCAGTCAAGGTTAAGTCGGTCAGCCGGCTTGCTCACGGATTGGAGGTGTCGACCGATCGCGGCACGTGGCTAGCCCAAGTGGTCGTAAGCGCAACCGGCACTTGGAGTCGCCCCTACATTCCGACCTATCCCGGTAGGGAGTTGTTCGAGGGTTTACAGATCCATTCGGCCCACTATCGCAACCCAGACGTGCTGCGGGGAAAACGCGTACTGGTCGTGGGTGGCGGCAACTCAGGGGCGCAGATTCTGGCGGAGGTCTCCCGCGTCGCGGAGACGACCTGGGTGACGCTGACCGAACCGCTCTGCCTGCCCGACGACGTTGACGGACGAGTCTTGTTTGAGCGTGCTACCGCGCGTTGGCGCGCGCGGATGGAGGGCCAGCCAGACCCGTTTCCCGTGGGCGGCTTAGGGGACGTCGTGATGGTGCCGCCGGTCAAAGAGGCGCGCGACCGTGGCGTGCTGCATAGTGTCCGGCCCTTCGCCCGACTCACGGCACAGGGCGTCGTCTGGGCTAATGGTGATCACGAGAGTATCGATGCGATCGTGTGGTGTACGGGCTTCCGGCCCGCGCTTGGCCATCTCGATGCACTCGGCCTGGCCCGTCCAGACGGTACCATCGAAACCAAGGGCTCGCGCAGTGTGCGTGAGCCTCGACTATGGTTGGTCGGCTATGGCGAGTGGACCGGCTTTGCCTCCGCCACGCTGATCGGGGTAATGCGCAGCGCGCGTGACACGGCGAGTGAAATCCAGACTTATCTTTCCAACTTGCAAATCGGAGCAAGAGCGTGAGCGTCACCATCTACCACAACCCGGCGTGCGGGACGTCCCGCAACACCCTCGCCATGGTCCGCAACGCGGGCATTGAACCCACCGTCATCGAATACCTCGTGACACCGCCTTCGCGCGATGAGCTGATCTCGCTCATTGAGCGCGCGGGACTCAGCGTGCGCGCAGCCCTGCGCGAAAAAGGTACCCCCCACGCGGAACTGGGCTTAGGCAACCCCGAGCTCACCGACGATGCTTTGCTCGATGCGATGCTTGCACGCCCGATCCTCATCAACCGCCCGTTCGTGGTAACCCCGCTGGGCGTGCGGCTGTGTCGCCCATCGGAAGTCGTGCTGGAAATACTGCCGCAGCCGCAGCAAGGAGCGTTCACGAAGGAGGATGGAGAGGTAGTGCTTGACGCGCAAGGCCATCGCGTGAGGTAGTGTTATCTCAAAGACGTTAGAATCGTCGCTCCGACCTGATTGTCCTGCCGTCCCATGAAGGAAAAAGACGCCATTAAAGCCCTGTCGGCGCTGGCCCAGTCCACACGCCTAAGCATTTTCCGCCGCCTAGTGATCGCGGGCCCGGAAGGCCTGAGCGTTGGTGTCATTCAGGAGGCACTTGACCTGGCGAGTGCCACGTTGTCCTTTCACCTGAAGGAACTGGCGCACGCGGGGCTGGTGTCTTCCCGTCAGGAGGGGCGTTTCGTCTACTACGTGCCTGAGATCAAGCACATGAACTCGCTGATCGACTTCCTGACCGAAAACTGCTGCCAAGGTGCAGATACGGCAGCGTGTCAGCCCGCCACGAAGGCCAAATGCAAGACGGTCGCCGCCTGAGCATTTCCGACTTGCATTACCTACGGCACTAACCGCCGCACACCTTAGCGCTGGATTGCGGCTGACGCTTTCAAAGAGCCAGCCGCATCGCAATCGCCTGAGCGGGGCACGCCCCTTGGAGTTCGCGGGAGGGCGACAATGCGACGGGTAGCTTCTCCCGGGAAATCTCCTCGAAGCCCAAACGATCGAAGTACCGAGGCGCTGTCGTAGTTAGCAGGTACACCTCGATCGCGCCACTTTGTTTCGCATCGCCAAGGATCTCGCCGATCAGGGCGCCCGCTAGGCCGGCATTCCGATAGGCAGGGGCGCAGGCAACCGACCGCAGCAACGCGATGGTGCCGTAGCGTTCCATCCCCGCGCAGCCGACCAATACACCATCTGCTGTGACCGCGACGCGAAAGTCACCGATGTGATCCACGACCCCTTCGAGGGGCAACTTTGCCGTGTTGAGAAGGGTGGTGATCGCCGACAGGTCGGCATGAGTGGCCTTTCGATAGATAACAGACACTGCGTACTCTCCCGGTCTCGGTATCGATTCGATATTTCTATTATAATCGAATCAAAGGAGATGCCAATGGACAACACTATGCCGAACGTCGATGTGGAGCAGTTCCACCCCATTCAACCTGCCGCGCTGTCCCAGCCGCTCTCGACGCACCCGCCGAGGATCCTGCTGCTGTACGGCTCCCTGCGTGAACGCTCCTATAGCCGCCTGTTGGTGGAAGAGGCCGCCCGTATCCTGCGCGCGCTCGGTGCCGAAACGCGCATCTTCGACCCACGGGGCCTGCCATTGCCGGATACCGCCACGGCAGACCATCCGAAGGTAGTCGAGTTGCGCGAGCTTTCGAACTGGTCGGAAGGCCAGGTCTGGTGCAGCCCGGAACGGCACGGCACGATCACCGGCATTATCAAGACGCAGATTGACTGGCTGCCGTTGGAGAGCGCAGGCATTCGGCCGACGCAAGGCCGCACGCTCGCCGTCATGCAGGTGTCGGGCGGTTCCCAGTCCTTCAACTCGGTGAACGCGCTGCGTGTCCTCGGTCGCTGGATGCGTATGTTCACCATCCCCAACCAGTCGTCCGTCGCCAAGGCCTTCGAGGAATTCGATGACGCGGGTCGGATGAAGCCGTCCTCCTACTACGACCGCGTCGTCGACGTGATGGAAGAACTGGTCAAGTTCACGCTTCTGCTGCGTGACAAGTCGGACTACCTGACCGATCGCTATAGCGAACGAAGGGACGCGGCGCAAAAGCAGCAAGCCCGTGACTTGGCGAAGGCATCGCAGACGTCCTGAACAGCACCTTGTGGCGATTGGCCGTGCCCTCGGCCAATCGCGTCAACGCTGAGCGGCGAGAATGCCGCATCGCAGCGTGCATTTGCCGTCCCGTTGGGCTAGATAATTTCTATATTTCTGAAAATATCGGCTATCAACGCCGCGCGGCCCGAGATGGGCCGCGGTCGCTCGGCAAGCGCCGCCCCCATGCCAACGACCACGGCACGTCGGTGATCTGCGTCGCCGATGGCCGGGGTTTCGTTCTGTCTGGAGGGGGCAACCATGTCGATTTCACGCAGGCAGTTCCTCAAGGCCACCGGCGGCGCAGCGGCCGGCCTCAGCGTCGCTGGTAATGTACCGGGTTCGGCGCAAGCAGCATCGCCCCCAGCCGCCGACCTTGGACGCACGGCCTTGCCGTTCCCGACCCGCGCGGTCGCGCGCTTGGCGAAACTCCAGGTAAACACGCCGGTCGCCTTTTCCTATCCGGATGCCTCGTCGCCCTGTGCGGTGATCAAGATGGGCGTGCCGGTGCCGGGTGGCGCAGGACCGGACCATGACGTGGTCGCCTACAGCACGCTGTGCACCCACATGGGTTGTCCTGTCGCCTATGACGCCAAGGCGCGCACCTTCAAGTGCCCGTGCCACTTCAGCATCTTCGATCCGGAGAAGTCCGGGCAGATGGTGTCGGGCCAGGCGACCGAGAACCTCCCGCGGGTGCAGCTCGAGTACAACGCCAGCGACGGCACCTTCCGGGCCGTCGGCGTCGAGGGGCTGATCTACGGTCGGCAAGCCAACCTGTTGTAAGGGGAGCGTACCGTCATGGCTACCAACAAGGACCGGGTTGCGCTGCCCCCGGTGAACGCGCAGCGGACGGATCTGACCTGCCACTTCTGCATCGTCGGCTGCGGCTACCACGTCTACAAATGGCCGGAGAACAGCGAGGGAGGGCGGGCGCCGGGCCAGAACGCCCTGGGGCTGGACTTTCGCAAGCAGTTGCCGCCGCTGGCCGTGATCATGACGCCGAACATGCAGAACACGGTCACCGATCGCGATGGCAGCCGGCACAATATCCTGATCGTGCCCGACAAGCAGTGCAGCGTGAACAAGGGGCTGTCGTCGACGCGTGGCGGGCAGCTCGCCAAGGTGATGTTCAACCCCGATGGCGTCGGCCGCGCCCGCTTGCGCGGCCCGCGTCTCTACCTGGCCGATCAGTGGGTCGATACGGGCTGGGACGATGCGCTGGCGCTCTACGCGGGGGTTACGAAGCGGATTCTCGATCGCGATGGCCCGGGCGAACTCGCCTTCGACTGCTTCGACCATGGCGGCGCCGGCGGCGGCTTCGAGAATACCTGGGGAACCGGCAAGCTGATGTTCACGGCACTGCGCACGCCGCTGGTACGGATCCACAATCGTCCCGCGTACAACTCGGAATGCCACGCGACGCGCGAGATGGGCATCGGTGAGCTCAACAACAGCTACGAGGACGCCGAACTGGCGGACGTGATCGTCGCCATCGGCTGCAACTCCTACGAGACGCAGACCAACTACTTCCTGGCGCACTGGCTGCCCAACCTGCAGGGCCAGACCGTCGACAAGCGCAAGCAGCGCTTCCCCGGCGAGAGCATCGCGCCGGCCAAGGTGATCTTCGTCGATCCGCGGCGCACGACGACCATCGCCGTGGCCGAGCAGGCGGCCGGCAAGGACAACGTGCTGCACCTCGACATCGAACCGGGTACCGACATTGCCTTGTTCGACGGGTTGCTGACCTACGTGGTCGACCAGGGCTGGCACGACAAGGAGTTCATCGACGCTTACACCAAGGGATTCGACGCGGCCCTGCGTGCGAACCACCTGTCACTGGAGGACACCAGCCGGATCACCGGCGTGCCCGTCGGGCGCCTGCGGCGCGCGGCCGAATGGGCCTACAAGCCCAAGGCGTCCGGCCACCGGCCGCACACCATGCACGCCTACGAGAAAGGCATCATCTGGGGCAACGACAACTACCTGATCCAGTCGGCGCTGGTCGACCTGGTGCTGGCAACCCGCAACGTGGGCCGGCGCGGGACGGGCGTGGTCCGCATGGGCGGCCACCAGGAGGGATACGCGCGGCCGCCTTATCCCGGCAAGACCAAGATCTATGTGGACCAGGAGATCATCCACGGCAAGGGCATGATGTACACGGCCTGGGGCGCCAATCCGTTCCAGACCACGCTCAATGCGCAGGAGCACCGCGCCGTGATTCTGCGCCGCACGGCGATCGTGCGGGAGGCGATGGGGCGCCTGCGCGGCGCCTCGGTACCGCAGATGGCCGACGCGGTCTACGACGCCGTGAAGAGCAAGGGTGGGCTGTTCCTGGTCAACATCAACCTCTACCCGACCATGCTGGCCGACGGCGCCCACCTGATGCTGCCGGCCGCGCACCCCGGCGAGATGAACCTGACGTCGATGAACGGCGAGCGCCGCATGCGCCTGTCGCAGCGCTTCATGGATCCGCCGGGGACGGCCCGCCCGGATTGCCTGATCGCCGCCGATATCGCCAATGCGCTGAAGCGGCTCTACCAGGCCGAGGGCAAGCAGGACATGGCCGCCCGCTTCGACGGCTTCGACTGGCGCAGCGAGGAAGATGCCTTCAACGACGGCTTCCGCCAGGCCGGGCAGCCCGGCGCGAGCCCCATCGACAGCCAAGGCGGCGGCACCGGCAACCTGGTGACCTACGAACGCTTGCGTGCCATGGGCAACAACGGCGTGCAGCTGCCGGCCAAGGCCTATCAAGACGGCAAGCTGGTCGGCACGGAAATGCTCTACACCGAGGGCAAGTTCGATACGGCCGACGGCAAGGCCGAGTTCAAGCCGGCGACCTGGCCCGGCTTGCCGAAGCCGGTCGAGGCGCAGAAGGCCAAGTACCACTTCTGGATCAACAACGGCCGTGTCAACGAGGTCTGGCAGACGATGTACCACGATCAGTACAACGAGTTCGTGCGGGCGCGGGTGCCGATGGCCTACCTGGAGCTGAACCCCGAGGACGCGCGTCCACTCGGCATTGCTTCGGGCGACGTGGTCGAGGTGTTCAACGACTACGGCACGACCTATGCACTGGCCTACCTGGAGCCCGACATCAAGCACAACCAGGCCTTCATGCAGTTTGCCCACTACAACGGCATCGTCGGCAACGTGACCACGCCCTGGACCGACCGCAATGTCGTGCCTTACTACAAGGGCACCTGGGCGGATCTGCGCCGGGTGGGCAGCAGCCAGGAGTACAAGGACAGCGTTAGCTTCAAGCGACGGCGATTCGATAGCGCCTAGGTCGGTGAGTTGTTGCGCTCAGGTGGTATCGACGGTCGGGGGCCGGTAGGTCCCCGACCGGTCATCACGTACGCGTGGGCGCGCGTCGCGCGAAAGGTCCGGGGCAGGCGGTTGCTATGATCTTCATGCCCTTCTCCGCCCGCACCGAGATCATGCCCACAATCATTCGACCGCGCATTGCCGTCACCGATGACTTCATCATCGGTCCGGGGAAAATTGACTTGCTTCGTGCGATCGAGGCACACGGTTCCATTTCCGCGGCAGCCCGGTCGCTTGGCATGGGCTATCGCCGTGCCTGGGCTTTGGTCGATGCATTGAATCGCAATCTCCCCAATCCTGTCTTGGAAAGCATTGCGGGCGGCAAGGGCGGTGGTGGCGCAAAGGTGACCGATGCAGGCGCCGCCTTGATTCGCGCGTACGACGAGATCGAGGCCGCCTGCAAAGCTGCCGCGCATCCAGGACTCGACATCATCCGGGCTCTCGTGAGCTAGGCCTGGTAGGCATTGAAGCGCGAGAGTCGTTATGCCAGAATTGGCATAACGACTTCCACAATGAGATCCAATGGATACCAATATCCAGGCGCGAGGTCGCGCCGCAGCGACGGGAGCCGGAGCTGCCGTCGGAGCGCTGGGTGGCCTGATTGGGCTAGGTGGCGCAGAGTTTCGACTTCCCTTGTTGATCGGGGCTTTCAGATTCCCTCCACTCGAGGCGGTGATCCTGAATAAGGCGATGAGCCTGGTCGTCGTTGCATTCGCTCTGCCGTTTCGGACCCAAGCGGTGCCGATGGCATCGGTCGTAGACCACTGGCCCGTGATCGCGAACCTGCTGGCGGGGAGCATTCTCGGGGCTTGGTGCGGCGCGAGCTGGGCGACACGGATGCGCTCGGAGATGCTCTATAAGGTCATTGCCATCCTGCTGTTGGCGATGGCAGCGGTTCTTTTGCTGAGCCATCATGCGGGGCAGCACGAAGCGCTCTTCAAGCCTGGCACCTTGCAGGTGATCTCTGGCGTCGCCGCAGGCTTTGGGATTGGTGTTGTCGCAGCGATCATGGGCGTCGCGGGCGGCGAACTCCTGATCCCCACGCTGACACTTCTTTTTGGCCTGGATTTGAAGCTGGCAGGAAGTCTCAGTCTTGCGATCAGTCTGCCAACGATGTTGTCGGCGTTCTCACGCTATAGCCGCGATCAGAGTTTCAGTGTGCTGATGCGAAATCGCGCGTTTGTCGTTTTCATGGCAGCGGGGTCGATTGGTGGCGCCTACCTTGGTGGGCTGCTGCTTGGGGTCGTGTCGACGGCGCTCCTACTCCCATTGCTGGCAGCTATTCTCGTGCTGTCGGCGCTCAAGGTCTGGCGCCATGCCTGAATGAATCGATGCCCCAGTGGCTGCCTTCCCCTGCATAGGGCCGCGGGCGAGAAATTGGTCCAGAGGGCCAGGAGTGTGGCAATAGCGTAGTCTCCTGTTTTGTGTGGTGCTGTCACGGTATTGTCATCACGCACCCTTACCGTGACGGTCAACGAGTGCCGTATTGGAACTTGCAAAGATTCCATGGTTCCACTAATATCGAATCATGGAAGAACGAGACGCCATCCGCTCACTTGCCGCGCTAGCCCACGGGCTGCGCCTCGAGGTCTACCGCCTGCTGGTGGTGGCCGGCCACACAGGCCTGACACCCGGAGCAATTGCGGCGCACCTGGGGGTGCCCGGCGCAACCTTGTCCTTTCACCTGAAGGAATTGATGCACGCGGGCCTGGTCCTGCAGGAGCGCGACGGTCGCCACCTGATCTATCGGGCGGCGTACGAGCATATGAACGCACTACTGGGCTTCCTGACGGCGAACTGCTGCCAGGGCGAGCCTCACCTGGAAACCACCGCTGTCGGCGGTGTCTGCGAGTGTTAAGGGAGGGATCAAATGAAGCGCTTTCACGTCCATGTCCACGTCGATGACCTCGGCAAAAGCATCGCCTTCTACTCCAAGCTGTTCGCGGCAGAGCCGACGCGGATCGAATCAGACTACGCGAAGTGGATGCTCGAGGATCCGCGGGTGAACTTCGCGATCTCGACGCGCGGCACCCAGGCGGGCCTGGACCACCTTGGCTTCCAGACCGACGATGCGGCCGAACTCGCCGAGCTGAAGGCGCGTGCGGAGGCGGCCGATATGGCGCTGCTGGACGAGGGAGAGACCACCTGCTGCTACGCACGCAGCGAGAAGCACTGGATCACCGACCCGCAGGGCATCGCCTGGGAGCAGTTCCACACGCTGGGCAACGTGCCGGTCTTCGGCGTAAGCCGGCCTGCCGAAGCGCCCGCTGCCTCGGCTGCCGAATCGGCTTGCTGCGCGCCGCGCGCGCCTCAGGGCAAGCCCATCGGCGTCGCCGTGACGGCCAAATCGTCCTGCTGCTGAGGAGGTAAGCATGGACAACAAGACCTATAACGTGCTGTTCATCTGCACCGGAAACTCGGCCAGGTCGATCCTGGCCGAGGGCTTGATGAACCATCTGGGTAGGGGGCGCTTCCGGGCCTACTCTGCGGGCAGCCACCCGACCGGCGTCGTCAATCCGCTCGCCCTGTCGACCCTGGAGCACCTGGGGTTGCCGTCGACGGGATTCCGCAGCAAGAGCTGGGACGAGTTCTCCCAGGACGGCGCGCCGGAACTCGATTTCGTCTTCACCGTGTGCGACAAGGCCGCCGGCGAAGTGTGCCCGGTGTGGCCAGGCCAGCCGATGACGGCGCACTGGGGCGTGCCGGACCCGGCCGCCTGCGAAGGCACCGACGCCGAGAAGCATGCGCTGATCAACGAGGTCGCCATCACGCTGAAGCGGCGCATCGAGTTGTTCCTGTCGCTGCCGATTCCCAAGCTTGATACGGTCGCCTTGCAGAAGGCCGTGCGCGACATCGGCAAAAGCTGACGCGTCCCCATTCGATTTTTATCTGTACTTTTCCATGACTACGAACGTCCTGATTCTCTGCACCCACAACTCGGCACGCAGCGTGCTGAGCGAGGGCATGCTCAATCATCTGGCGAAGCGGCTCGGCCGCGATGTCCGCGCGTACAGCGCCGGCAGCGCGCCGAGCGGGCGCATCAACCCGTTTGCGATCGAGGCATTGGAAAATGCTGACGTTGACACGGCCAGCTATCGCAGCAAGAGCTGGGATGAGTTCGTGGCGGACGACGCCCCGCGCATGCGGGTCGTCATCACCGTCTGCGACAGCGCGGCGGCGGAGCAATGCCCCTATTGGCCGGGAAGCCCGGTGAAAGTGCATTGGGGCTATGCCGATCCGTCGAACGCGCAAGGCGGCGACGATGGCAAGCGGGTCGCCTTCGAGCTGACGCGCCAGGCCATCGCATATCGCATGCTGCAATTGCTGCTGCTGCCGCTCGAAGAGATGAGCGATGCTGAGCTGCAAGACGCGCTGCAGCGCATTTCGCAGAGCTGAGCCATGACCACGCAAAACGCCACCTCTTCCGCCCAGGTCTCCACGAAGCCGGCCATCGGCTTCTTCGAGCGGTACCTGACCGTCTGGGTCGCCCTTTGCATCGTGGCCGGGATCGCGCTCGGACAGGCATTGCCAGCCCTGTTTCAAGCGATCGGCAAGATGGAGTACGCCCAGGTGAACCTTCCCGTGGGGATCCTGATCTGGGTCATGATCATTCCGATGCTGGTCAAGATCGACTTCGGCGCGCTGGGTCAGGTCAAATCCCATTGGCGTGGGATCGGGGTGACGCTGTTCATCAACTGGGCAGTCAAGCCGTTCTCCATGGCATTGCTGGGCTGGCTCTTCATCCGCCATGTGTTTGCACCGATGTTGCCGGCGGAGCAGCTCGACAGCTACGTGGCAGGCCTCATCCTGCTGGCGGCGGCGCCCTGCACGGCGATGGTCTTCGTCTGGAGCCAACTCTGCAAGGGCGATCCGTATTTCACGCTGTCGCAGGTGGCGCTGAACGACGCCATCATGGTGGTCGCCTTTGCGCCGGTGGTGGCAATGCTGCTCGGCCTGTCATCGATTACCGTGCCTTGGGATACGCTGCTGACCTCGGTCGCCCTGTACATCGTGGTGCCGGTCATCATCTCGCAGGTGATCCGCAAGATGTTGCTCGCCAAAGGCGTTGCGCACTTCCAGCGCGTGGTGCAACACCTGGGGCCATACTCCATCGCTGCGCTGCTGTTGACGCTGGTTCTTCTCTTCGCGTTCCAGGGCAAGGCGATCATCGATCAGCCGCTGGTCATCGCGCTGCTGGCGGTGCCCATCCTGATCCAGGTCTTCTTCAACTCCGGCCTGGCCTACCTGCTGAACCGGAAGATGGGTGTGGCCCACTGCGTGGCGGGTCCGTCCAGCCTCATCGGCGCCAGCAACTTCTTCGAGCTGGCGGTGGCCACGGCGATCAGCCTGTTCGGCTTCAAGTCGGGCGCAGCACTGGCAACGGTGGTGGGCGTCTTGATCGAAGTGCCGGTGATGTTGCTGGTCGTCAGCATCGTCAATCGCTCTCAGCAATGGTATGAGCGAGGTGCCCGGGCCTGATCGCTAGGGCCGTCCCCTTCCATGCTTGCGCGCCCGGCTATTGCCGGGCGCTTCATTTCCGTAGACAGCCATGACGAACGACAGGGCGACGACACCCATTGCTACCGGACGACCGGGTCAGATGATCTACGTGATTCCTGCCTTGGGCTTCGCGCAGATCGCCTCCTGGGGAAGCCTGTACTACTCCTTTGCCGTGCTGTCCAAGCCGATCCAGGCGGAATTGCACCTCAGCCAGCCAGAGATCTTCGGCGCCTTCACATTGGCGATGCTCACCTCGTCGCTGACGGCACCACGGGTTGGCAAGGCGATCGACCGCTTTGGCGGGAAGCGCGTGCTTTGCATGGGCTCGATTGCCGCGGCGGCGGCATTGCTCGCCATGGCTGGCGTAGGCAACCTGTGGACGGTCTACCTGGCCTGGGCGCTGGCGGGGCTGGCCATGCCGATGGCGCTCTACGATCCCGCCTTCGCCACACTCCATCAGATCGACGCCGCGCGTTACCGCCGCAGCGTTTCCACGCTGACCTTGTTCGGTGGCTTTGCCAGTACCGTTTTCTGGCCGCTGACGACCTTCCTCAGCGGTGAGCTAGGTTGGCGGCACACCCTGATGGTGTATGCGGTGATGCAACTGGCCATCTGCCTGCCCCTTCACACATTCGTCTTGCCTCGCATGGCCGGGCGCTCGGCGACCAAGGCGGCGGCCGGCGCTTCCGCTCCTGGCGTCTCGCTTGAGATTGCGCGCAAGCCTTTCTACCTCCTCGCTTGCGCGTTTGCCGCCGCCATGATGGTGTTTGGTGCGCTTTCTGTTCACCTGCTGACGTTGCTCCAAGCGGGTGGCTTGAGTGTTGGGCAGGCGGTGATGGTCGCTAGCCTCATCGGCCCGATGCAGGTGACTGGGCGTGTTTTGGAACTGGCTTTTGCGAAGCGGCTTTCGGCTGCCAAGGTCGGTTGGATCTCGGTGGGCTTGCTAGCCGTGGCACTCACCTTGCTGGCTTGTAGCCAAGGCACCATCTGGCTGGGCATCGTCTTCGCCTGCTGCTACGGCCTGAGCAATGGCTTGCTGACCATCGTCCGGGGGCTGCTTCCAGCCGAGTTGTTTCCTCAGGTCCCGGTTGGCTCGTTGCTGGGCAAGTTGGCGCGGCCGACGCAATTGTCCATGGCGCTGGCGCCAGTTGGCTTCGCCGCGGTGGCATCGAGCGGGATGGCGTTCACCGGGCGCGTACTGCTCCTGCTGTGCCTCGCGCTACTCTCGCTCGGCCTCCTGATTTGGGCTACGCAGTCTCGTTCGACGAAACGCGTGGTGGCAAACACCGCGCGCCAGGCGGAGGCCTGAGGCTGCAGCCGGCAGGTAGGCGCTAGCGGCTCCGCCCACCAGGCGTCCTTGTTTTGCCGCGGGGAGTCTATACGACTCCCGGTGCGACGCGGCCTTTAGCGTCACCCTGGCAGCAGTGTTCCATCAGGAAGTCGATCAACTCCTTCATCGGCGGGAACTGCACCCGATAGAGGACATTTCGTTCCTCCTGGTGGCTCGCGATGAGTCCGGCGTGCGAGAGTGCCTTGAAATGGAATGAGAGGGTGGCCGGCGGCAGGCCAAGCGCCTCCCCAATCCGTCCGGCGTAGAGGCCGGTGAGGCCGGCGCGGACCAACAGGCGGAAATTGGCCAGGCGCGAGGGCTGTGCCAGCGCGGCCAGGGAATTGACGGCGGCGTCACTTTTCATTGGGTGGTAGTCGCTACGTGTTTGCAGAGGCGAGGGTACCTGTGTATTGATCAATCGGTCGTGACTAGCAATGGCCTAGCTAGTGGGTGGTCCGAGACGATGCCGCAATGCCCTGCATGCATGGCGCCATGTATGACGCTCCGAGTCATATCGGACTGGCGGCAGTTGGCCGCAGCTTCATCTGTCGGTACATCCGAGTCCAAGTCATCGCCAGCTGCGCGATGGTCCTATTGTTCAACGCTCTTGCTCTGTGCTGCTCGGGGAGCCAACGTCTATCTTAGTCGAGCGTTGTCCTATGGCGTCTGGGCAAAGGCCCACCAACCCCTCTGTCCAGCCGCAGTTTGGACATGTCGTCGGAAGAGCGACCTCTCGGGGTAGCAGTTCAAGAATGAATCGTCGCGCCATTTCTGGCATCTCCCGGTTCTCTGTCGATGTGCTGGGCGTGAGCCAGTTATCGAGCGCGCGCTTTGTTGTACCAATTCGATCAGCAAACTGCTTGCGTGTGAAGCCTAGGACACTCATAGCGTAGCGCAGAAGATCTTGTTGCGTCGCCGATGATAGATCGATCCCATCTTCCAAATCAGTTCCTCCTGACTGCCTATTTGAATCGATGCCGACAGAGTAGCGCGAATTCCGATATACGGGGGCTGGGCTATGCCAAATCGGAAAGAATAAGAAATTAGTATTTTTCTTATATTCTAGGTGGTGTCCAATACCAAAAAATTCGGGCATTAAGTGAAGAAGTGTGTGATTTATTTGCATGCTTCTTCTGGCCGTGGAAAGAGTATGGGTAGGTGAAGAGGAAACCAAAGAAGGAGAAGTATTCTTCTTGCCCTGTAGTCCGGTGTCGACTAGGGTATGAGGATTGGGTCGGAAGGATCGAGAAATGGACGACGTTGTCACACAAACTTCCTTTGCAGACATGCTCCACTTTGCCCGCCGACGTTCGGGAGTTACGCAGAAAGACGCCGCATCTGCGAGTGGTATGGATCGGTCTTATCTCGCAGCGCTTGAGAATGGCCGGAGGTCACCGCCTGGCCTGGCCGCGCTCCACCGAATTCTGGATGCTATTCGCGCAACCAAGACGGAGCGCGCGAGAATTATTCACGCGGCCTTCTGTACACGCTGCAATGAGGACCTCTGTGGATTACTGCCGGAAGAGGAAGTCGAATCCCTGAAGGAATTACTTTTCCAACTCGTACGGAAGGACGGGAAGGGAAGCCGCCTTCTCACACACGTATATGACCTTCCAGATGATCGAGTGGCATTGCTCATAGAGATTGCCAAATGGCCGGAGGCCAGGCTTCGCACCGTCAGCCGTTTGGCTCGACTTCCCAGCACCGCTCAGCAAATCGTTGACACGCTAGTGGTTGCCCTAGATAACAAAGTGCTTCAGGAGATGCCGATGTAAACAGAAACGGCGAGACACCCTTTCGAGTACCTCGCCGCGTGCCTTCCCAGAAAGACGGATCTTACTGAGCAGGACTTGAGGGAGTCTTCAGTATGGTCTTTCTGTGTGGCTCGCGTCAAGGGACTCCTTTTTCTTCGGAGTTGCCGCAGGTGTCCGGAGTGGACGCTTGCGTCCCAAAAGGTGCCACACATGTCTATTCGACAGTCCCCGCTTCCGGTGACTCAGGGTCTCCCCTACGTCACTTACAAATCGGATGACGGTTTGCTCCACAGCACGCAGTTGCTGGATCCCGTCGAGCCAGTCCGGCCCATTTCGAAGTTACACCCTGGAAGAACAGTCGGAGGCGTGAGCTTCGGCGATCGAACTCCCTACCACGCGATCGACGAGTCCCACCTGGAAATGCTTGCACTCCATGCGTTTGCCCTGGCGGCCGACGTTCAGCTGATAGCCGCACAGCCGATGCGATTGAGCTATGAGTTCGAAGGAAACAAAAGGCGGTACACGCCGGATATCTATCTTCGGACTGACAGTGAAGCAGTACTGGTGGAGGTCAAGGAGCTTCACACGTTGCTGAGGCCGGAAGATATCGAGAAGCACGCAGCGCGGGCTGATGCTGTACGTCAGATCGGTGGTCGACTCTGTTTCATCACCGATGATGTACTAAAGGGTTGCGGTGGGGCTCTGGCGAGAAACCTTCTGCGACTCCAGCGGCCCCTTCGTTTGCAGGCAAACGACGCCTACGTGGAGCTGACTCACAGGCTTCTCAAGAACGAGAGCTTGAGCATCATGGACCTGATGCTGGCGTTGGATCAACCAATTGGTTGCATCCTCAACATGCTCGCGCACAAGCGACTGGCATTTGATTGGACGAAAGACATCACGCCAGAAAGTAATGTGTCGCTACCCGGCTATGAGTTTAGATTGCTCACTACTGCGGAGTTGCTAAATGCGGGTGAATTCGGTGATCTTTTGGCGGAACTCACTCTGGGTCGTGTGCCGAAAAATCAACGACGGCTATACCGTGCGACGGCTCCGCGATCGATCATTAAGATACGTGACCCCTTCGGAAATATTGGCTGATGTACGGAGCGGTGGGGCGAGCGTAGTGTCAGAGTCGGAATCACTACGTTTCGAAACCATGCCCAGAGAGACGATCAATTCCATTGAAAGAACACTGAAGGGGTGGCTATGCACCGATTCATCATTGGAAAGGGACTTCTAATCCAGAAGGACGGAGACCTGTTCGAATACGTTTCAAGATGTGACTCCACGCTCTATTTTCGAAGTCCCATCCACGATCAGGTGCTGGATATCACAGAGGCGAACTTCTGGGAGGCTGTTGCAACGGGTAGCATCACTGTAAAGAAGGCAGTCGCAACGGACAAGGAGCTGAGATTCGACGGAGGTCCAGCGAAAGACGCTTCGCTCTCTTTGGTTCATTTTAGTAAGAAGGTTCAGCGGAGTGTTCTCAGAAAGCTCGCCTACATTTTCGGGCTAAGAGAGCTTGGAATCTCACGCGGAAAGCTAACTCAAATAGCGGACGCTGCAAAAAGGATTGCCGGGACCATTGGAGATGCCAAGGTCCCTGGAACGTCGACGATTTCGGCTTGGATGAAGACGTTCGAGGATGCCGGCGATGAGCCTGTGTCTTTGGCACCGGAATCGGTTGCGCGGTCTCGGCATGCCACGGACGGTGTACACGAAGCGCTCGTGCAAGAAGCGATCACGGAGGGCTACTGCAAACTGCATCGTCCGACTATTAAGACGGCGTATGGCCGCTATCGAAAGTCTCTAGAGGTACATAACTCAAATGAGCTCACAAGGGGGGCTCCTGCCCGACGGCCCATCTCTAAGCGGACGTTCGAGCGAAGGATAAAGGATCGACCAGCTTACGACGTTCATGAGGCTAGATACGGAGCGGAATCCGCGCGCGCAAAATTCAAACACATCAAGTCCGTCGCGAACGCTTCAATGATCTTTGACTGTGCCGAGATTGATCATACCATCCTTAATTTGATGGTAATCGATGATCGATTGCTCGTTCCACTGGGCCGACCATGGATAACGGTAGTTCGAGATGTGAGATCGGGGGTAGTGCTCGGCTTCTACATAACGTTCAACGCGCCAAGTCTTCGGAGTCTTTTCGGGGCGATCAAGAATTCACTGCAACCGCACCCGGACGTCAGAGGGTGCTTCCCAGGGATACGAAACCCTTGGTCGACCTGGGGAAGCTGCGCGTCGTATCGCGTTGACCGAGGTGGAGACCTTCTGTCGGAGAGCGCGCGGATTGCCATGGTCGAACTGGGAGCGAGATATGTGTACGCTCCCGCTCGGCACCCATGGGCAAAAGGATCAATCGAACGGTTCTTCGGTACCCTGGAGCTAACACTTCTGGACGACCTCCCGGGGCGCACCTTCCGCAATTTCTGGGAGCGCGGCGAGTATGACCCAAGGCAGACAGCTGTCGTCCGGTTCAGCACGCTCATCTATTTGATGCACAAGTGGATCGCAGACTATGTCCACGTTCAGCCGCATTCGCGCAAGCTGCGTTCACCGCTTGACATTTGGAATGCAGAAATCGATTCAGTGGACCGGGTGGGGATAGCCGATACACATAAGCTGGACGCTGTATTCGGGCACCACAAAACGGCTCCACTGACCAGGAGGGGGATAGCCTTCGAATCATTGCAGTACGCGTCGGCCGAGACCGAGACGTTGTTCAATACCCACGGCAAAGGTCTTAAGGTGGACTACATCGTACCCCCCGAGGACATCGGGCATGTTCACCTCATACACCCCGAAAAGAAGGCATACGTGCGTATCCCGTGTACTCGGCTCGACTATGCGAACGGACTTAGCTTGTTCCAGCACAAGCTCCTCAAGAAATATGCACGTATGCGCAGCGCGGAAAGGTACGCGATCGCAGACTTCATCGAAGTGCATCATGAACTGCGCGAGGCGGTTTCGAAGGATATACAGCATTTGGATCGCATGGGAATACGCGACCTCACAACCCTCGCTCGTATGGCTGATATCAATAGCGCATCGGTCTACGAAGGAAAAGCAGCCACGATCCTTAGTTGCACAAATGTACCTTTGTTATCCAGTGGAGATTCTTTGCAGGATGCTCCGAATCACACTGGAGCGTCGCCGGATGCCCAGGACTCGGAGGATGCGCATTCGGTGCCGAGCTATAGCTGGAGTCGGGAATGACAACAGCCATCCTCAATTCTCGCCTGACCATTGGTGAGACTCCCTCCGATTTCGCTACACAGAGTCTCTTTGGGGGCGAGTCGTCGCAGAGAAGTGAGATCAGTGAACCAGATTGGCTGAACAACGCGGTGGCACTGGCAAGCTTAAATGGTCCATCCAAATCCGAGGTCGATGACGTCATGAGGCTCTGGATCGAAACGCAGACCGCCGCGCGGGCGATGAAGGCTATTGACTGTTTGATTGATCGTGCGAAGACCACCAAGCTGCCCGGTGGTATTCGTCTGTCAGGAGAAGGCGGAACGGGAAAGACGTTCATCCTGCATCGGATCCTCAAGAAGTATCGGGCCGTTGACAATGGATTTCAGCTCCACTGCCCGGTCATCTACATACGGCTGGAGAAGTCCCCCTCTCCAGCCTGGATCATTAGCGCGATATTGAAAGCAATCGGTGACACCCTGCCTCACAGAAGTAGCGACAGGCGCACCCCCGAGGAGCGCGTTGCTGAATCGCTTAGGCATTGCGGGGTGTTGCTCATCTTGGTCGATGAAGCGCAGAACCTATTCCCTGCTTCCGGGCCTCGACGGAACAGGGAGAGGCTCGCCGGTAATGTCGCGGAGACCGTCAAGATTCTGTATGACCTGAGCGGCGTAGCGATAGTGTGGACGGGCCTGCCAAGTTTTGATGCGGTGTTTCGAAACGATAGCCAACTTGGAACTCGCTGGCCCGGGGCCATTACCCTGCCGCAGTTCGACAATTCCAACGAGTGGATGGGGGTTCTTAAAGGGCTAAGTCAGGCAGTGGATGGGGTACTGGGGTATCGCTTCGATTTCGACCTATATTCGCCATCGATAGCTGCGCACATGCACAGAATGACGGGTGGGAACTTTCGTGTACTGAAGAATCTTCTCAGTGAAATGATCCGAATCGCATTGGTGGCTTCTAAGAAATCCGTAGGGATGGCCATACTGGAACAAGCGGTAGAGCAGTTGGCGCTCGTGCCACTGCCCACTTCTGCAGAGGTCAGGATCGAGCCGCTTACCAAGGCGAATGGAGCGAAGGCAAGAACACTGCCCGAGCTGATGAAACGCGCGAGGTGATCAAGGATGCAGCAACTGTTCTTTTCCGTCCCGCCACATCCCATGGAAAGCGTTCGAAGCTACATTCTCCGTGGTTCGGCAGCAAACAGGGTGCCTGCCTCGATTGTCACGAGAGAGGTATTTGGGAACACGGCTAGCTTCCCAATTCGAGACGCTGCATCTCTGGCCGTGAAGTTTCGTAGTGCAGCATTGGAGGTGGCTTCCCTGGACGGGTATTGGCGTGCCGGGCGCACCAGACGCGGCGAACTTCGTCTCAGCGGAAGTTGGATCGATCAGCAGGTAGTCATGCCTCGTACGCGGTGCTCTTTGTGCCCAGCTTGCCTTGCTGAGGCCGCTATTCTTCGGTACGAGTGGGAGCTGAGTTTAGTGCCGGCGTGCCGCCGGCATGGCGTTGTGTTGATGGATACCTGCCCAAACTGTCGGCGACCCATCGGTGCGTCAAGACGTTCGATTGCGAGCTGTTTGTGCGGCACGGATTTCCGTAGGGTCCCTTCTCATCAGGCACCCACCGCGTCAAGGACAGTGGCGGCGCTAGTCGGAACCAGTGGAGATGTCGGTCCTCTTCCGAACTTGGATTGCCTTAGTGCCGCTACGTTGCGCCTGTTGCGTACGGATCGCGCGGCATCCATCCGAACCATCAAATTCCTTGCATTGGTCCCTCTGGATCCCTCGGCGGATCTAAGGTGCAGGCAGGGGCTCACCCACTTCGGGGTGCTTGAAAGCGCGAGGCTCGCTGAGAGGGTGGAACGTTTGCTTAACTCCTGGCCGGAGGGGTTCATGGCGCAACTAGAACACGCAGCTTCTAGTAGAGCAACGTCATCCAAGCTCGATGCGGCTCGATTGTTGAGGGTTGTTCGGGACTCAGCTAGCGCTGCGACAGAGCAATCCGATCCACTCGGATTGCTCGATCTGTTTCACTACTGCGCCCGGCGTATTACTCGGAACCTCAAGCTTGACGGAGCTGTTCGAGGGTACTCGAAGCAGCTTGAATTGGATCTCAACTGAACTGCACCTGTCGAGGGACCGAAAAATGGAATTTTCGCATACGCTTTCGGAAAGCGACCCTCTGGATACCACACGAACGCGCCAAAGAAGCCTGGTTCACCTTCGTCGCCGTCACGGGTATGAAATAGTAGACCTGAGAAGAATGCCGCGTCTGCATGGCGGGCCGGTTCCGAATCTAGGTGAATCGATTAGTAGCTGGCTGTATCGTGCGAGCGGATGCTTCTGCGTACATCCCTCGGACCTTGTGCGGGCCATTGGCTACGACGGACCTAGCTCGGCACTTGATTTCGGGTGGGACAGAGATGTGGTGTCGGCTCGGCTGGCGGTACTCCTGCAGACCGAGCCGGCTCGTGTCTTACCGCTTAGCTACCCTGAGCATTCGCATCTAAACAACCAGCTCTATGTCTTCCTCACATTCCAGTTTCATCGCGCTCACCCAGTGTTCAGGTGGTGCCCCCACTGCTTACTGGAGGATGAGATGCCGTACTTCCGATACGGATGGCGCTTTGAGTTCAGTCTCTACTGTGAGAAGCACGCTGTTTGGCTCAAAGACCGATGCTCACATTGCGGAGCGCTGATCGATCTATCGCTATCAGGTACGAAAAGCCATCGGCGATCTATACCAAAGCCAATCACGATGTGTATGACGTGCGATGCCGATCTTCGCGAACAGCAAAGCAGGGAGATCGATGCCCGAGATTTGGAGACTGCACGAGCGCTGAACTCAGCGATCGCAAGTCGCATTGTCAGTTCGACCTTTGGTCCAGAGCATCTGCGCACAAGAAACTCCTTACCGGTGTTGCATGGCTACCTATACCCTATGGTAAAAGTAACAAAGTCGATAAGGCCACGTATGCTGGGGCTTCGCTACGACATCATATTCGGCAGGAGATGGGAAGCGATTCGAGACGTCGAGCTGTTCGATGGCCAGCGAGAATTCAGCATCTAGAGACCGTCAATTGGTCTTGTCCGATGAAGATAGAAATCGAGCTACGCAAAACGACACTGGTCGTTGATTTGCCGGAGAGTATATTGTTCGAGTTGGTTTTCCGAGAGATTCCCGGCAAGGAGGGATACTTTGTTGGCCGTCAAGGCAATGGCGGCGGAAGGGTTAGCTCGGCGGTCCTGCGCCTCGATGCTGAAATGGTGGCTGACTATGCAATGACTGGGAGACGGTGTCGTGTTGTCGGTCCGTTGCGCCTTGACGGAAATAGATCCTATGTCTGATCACGATAGTGTGAATTGCATGGGATAGGAGAGACTCCTGACTTGAGCTATCTGCTCACTACGCCTTAGCGAGCAAGCCATATGTTTGAACTGGAGGGTATCAAGATGTTAAAGGTAACAATTGAGCTAGTGCCGAACGGCGATGAAGAGCGAACACTGGTGCTAGGAGAGTTGACGATATCGAACACAGGCCACCCCACAGTGAATGCCGGTAACTACGAAGCGGTACTGACCGAGTATCACTGGGGCAGAACCGACCAAGACAGCAGCAGGTTTCGCACGGCGGCGTCGATACATGGCCTGGAACAGGATATCCTTCGGCCGGCACAGCTTGTCGGCGCGGCGCTCAGTCTATTGGTGCCATTGAAACGGACGATGCACAGTTTCCCCGATCCGTATGGAGTGGTTCATAGCCGAGAGGAGCTATAACGTCGATGTAACCACCGAGGGAAGCGCTGGAGCGCTATTCGCACTGAGATGATCCTGTTCCTTGACTACGATGGTGTGCTTCATCCTGATGCTGCTTACTATGTGCAGCGCAGGAAGGGCTCCTATATTGAGCTTCGCGCCGAGGGTGCGCTGTTCATGTGGATGCCGATTCTGGAGGGAATCCTGGGCCCATACAGCGATGTGAAGATTGTGCTATCGACTTCCTGGGTCCGAGAGCTTGGCTTCTCGAAGGCAAAAGGATTTTTGTCGCCATGGCTGCAAAGCCGAGTCATTGGGGGCACTTGGCACTCAAAGATGGCACAGCACAAGGAAGGCTCGCACAGTGTTCCTGATCGGTGGAGCGAATTGACGCGGTATCAGCAGATCGCAAACTACATTCATACGAAGAAACCTACGGATCCTTGGGTTGCAATCGACGACAACATCGTGGGGTGGGATCCAAGCGTTGCGCATCGACTTGTTCCGACAGATGGGGACACTGGCCTCTCTGATCTGGCCGCCCAAAAGTTGCTGCGGCAACTTTTGGAAGCTATGGATCGCGGCGAGCCTGACCTTGGTATGGATCGTTTGCAATGAAGCTCTACGTCGACTGCGAGTTCAGCAACTCTATTGCTTGCGAACTGATCAGCATCGCGCTGGCTGACGAGGATGTGGGAGGGGTGATCCCCCATCCTCTACGAACGATCTGTGTGCTCTCAATGAGCTTGTGAGGGTATGTTGTGAACGATCGATGGTAGATGGCCATCATCCTTCCAGATTTGACTCGGAACTTTTGACGCAAGATCGTAGAGAAAGCCGGAAAGTCCTCCTCGGTCTGTGCGGTTCAGAATGAGGCCCGCATGAAGGCAAGTGTCGTGTGCCTGAAACAGTTTCGTAATAGCCGCACCGAACGAGGTGACGCTGACACGACTCGTCTATATAAAAACATCTTGGATTCCATCCAGCACTTCGCTTGATTGGAAACAGGCTCGGTGCCTTGTTACCTTACTGAGACCCGCCATTTGGCGGGTCTTCTGCTTTGTGCGGGCGAAAACTTGCAGCCGTTTGATCCATCACTTGACGGCGTGCCTCTGCGTAAACCGGCGCCGACTGTGTGCTGGCGACGGGCCGACTTTTCCGCTGTGCCGTGCCATGATCAGTGCGACCGTCGGGCGCTTTGATCGGGGGTACCTGCGGCGTTACTTCTTGACAATCCGTCGCAGCAGTGGGGTGTCGGTGAAGCTAGTGCGCGCCAGTTGTTGCCCTTCTTCGGGTGTCTGGGTAAAGCCACGGAAGGGCTTGAGCTGGTTGGCGTGCAGCACCATTTTGCCGCTAACGGTCAACGCCTTGGCTGTCGGTGTTGCCGCCACGGCGGTCTGCTCGGCGCCTTTGGCCGCGACCCGACGGCCCAACTTGGCGGTCGACGTGGTCGTGTCCTCGCGCGCCGCTCCTGAGCGCGGTCCTTTCGCGAGGGGGGCGATGCTGCGCTTCTTGAATTCGGTCATTCGCGGTGCTCCGGCCTGAAGCCATGCTTTCCAGATAGTCTCACAGCACGCGCCATGACACGCGGTTCGCCTGCAGGGCAAAGGCCGTCGTGCGGCTCTGTCCGCTGACGTCCTGCCACCACTGTGGATCGAGCCTCACAGTGTCCTGCTGTCACGTCCCACAGTTAGTGTGCTTTGTCTCACAGTAATGGGTCAGAATCTCAAAGTTAGTGGGTAAAAGGCGATCAAACTGTTGACGGGCAACTGCGCAGACGGCCGTTTTGCCGGGCAGCGGCTTACCCTGGACCTTGGCCATACGGATGTGGGTGCCAGAACGCGGTGTCCACGGATCGTGTAGACAGCCGGATTGACGTTGCACGTCGTCTTGCACATAGATGCCGCGCCAAGGCAAGATGTCAACATGCATAGTTCGCCCCACTATCCTTCGGTACCGCCCTTCGCCGCGGCTAGTCTCACTGAGCAGTTGCGCCGGCGCGCAGATGCCATCCTGTGGGTTCGGACCCAGATGGCGAAGTTCTCGCTGACGTTCGATGACCTGGTTGCCGGCGGCTGCTTTCCAGGCCCCGCCGCGCGGGCGCCGAAGTCGGCCGCCCGCTATCGGAGTGCGGATGGACAGAGCTGGGATGGGGAGGGTGCGCTGCCCGACTGGTTGCAACGGGCGGTCAACGCAGGGCAGTCGATGGAGCATTTCCGGCTCGGATAACGGGGATCATACGGTGGCGGTGACCGGCGCCTGCCGGCCACGACGCGACATTGAGCCATGCCGCCCGGACAACCGCTTTTGGCTCGTGAGCAGTCAACGGCGAATTCTTCGGTCGCTCTAGGCAGATCTTCATGGTGCAGCAGGATAGAGGTGGCGTGCGCATTAGGGCGGTCCGGACATGAACCGTCCACGCACGTGGCTGCACCATGCACTCCTCAGCGATAAAACACCCGCAGGCCATCGCTGACGGATTTACTGGGGATGCCGATGGGCGCCAGACGTGGTGTCGGTTTGCCATGCTCAGGCGTCAGGATTTTATCCAGGTCACCATCCGGTGCTGGAGTTGTTGCGCGGCTTGCTCGACTTCAGCAACCAGGCGCGCTCCAACGCGCGGGTGGAACCGCTTGACCTTATGAGCCTGGCCCCGAATGCTCGGCAGAAGGGCTCTCAACTCTTCCAGTCCATCCCCCGATTCGACGCGCTTGCAGTAGTTGTGAACCAGTGCCCGGACTCGCGAACGTTCCTCGGGCGTGAGCGATGCCTTGATGTTGCCGACAAGCTTGAGCACTTTGATCTGCTCTCCGGCATCCATGACCTGATGCTTGCCCGGATGGATCTGGAGCCCTTTGCTGGCCAGCGTCCGGGTCACTGTCCTGACCACCCAATCGACCCGGGAGGTCCCCAGAGGCTCCAGGCTGGAAAGAGTGATGTCGTCGACGTGGCGCGAATATCGAGACACACCCATGGCCGTCAGCCTGTTAATCAATGCGGGTTCGACGTCCCACAGAGCCAGGTTCGCCAAGTAACCGCTGGTGGGAGCGCCCTGCTCCAAGTGACCATCTCTCGTGGTCAGGGCTGCCAGCAGATCGGCCACTTCATCCGAGAATCCGAAAAGGCCGGACCAGATGTTTCGCACGACCTCAAGGCCGACACTCGGATAGAACTTGGAAATGTCCTCCGTGATGACTGTCTTAGCCCCGGCGTGAATCTTGACACTGTCCGTATAGTCCTTCCCCGGCACGCCGCCCGTCAAGTAGGGGGGGTAGACGACTTTGCGAAGGAAGTGTTCATTGATTCGTTGGAGCACTGACTTCAGCGGCTTGCGCGTATCGTACAGAACACGGAGCGTTCCATCGGCCTTTGGCATGGTCGTCGCCACGAAATACAGGCTCGAAGCGCGCAGGGCCAGTCGTTGGAGGTCGCGCGGGCCCATGCCCAGGGGGTGCCGCAATGCTTCGATGGATCGCACTCGCCGTCGCAGATACTTGGCCTCGTTCATTTCTGACGGATCAGATTGAGTGCTAGTTCGGCAAACCGCTGGCCAATATCCTTGTCCATCCTGCTGAGCTCATTCTCGTCAGATGCGAGGAAGATGATGACCGGCAGGGGCACCTCGAGCGATTCGGCCAGTTTGCTCACTAGTGCCAACGTCGGTTCGCGCTTGTCGTTCTCCAAGCGTGACAGGTAAGACGTGGAGATGCCTGCGCGCTCAGCAAGGGTCTCCAGCGATAGATCCTTCGCTGAACGACAGAGCCTGAGAGCTTTTCCAATGTTCATGACAGCAATACAAAAGTGTGGGCCTTGTGTGCATTGCATCCATTTACTTCCACAGCGTCATCACATTGGTGACCACGCTGAGCAGTGAGGCCATCAGCCGCAATGCTTCTGACGCCAATTGCTGCCGGCTGGCAGCGTCCGCTCGATCAGCCTGCCTTTTGAGCTGCGCGATCTTGTCCTTCATGGTTGCTCGCACTTCGGTGTTGAGCTGACTGCAGGTCAGATCAAAGAGCTCGTCGAGTTCCTGGATCTGTTTCTTAAAGGATTCCATACGTTCTCCCATTCAGGCACATGCCCGCCGCCCAGAAGCAATGACCGGAAAGGAGTCGCTCAACACCTCAAGACCCACCACCGACAGAAACACGATTTAGCCGCCCCTTTTCGCATGCCCAGACAACCGGTGCGTACCCGGCGCTCTGAAGAGCTCAAGGTCGCTACCCGCTGTCGCGCGACGCGGAAGGTTCGTCACTTCGCCGCGTGGTCACGGTCCCCCGTCCCACACGTAAGCCAGATGTTGGTCCATCCAGCGCTGGCTTGCGCCAGCGAAAAACGGTCCGATCCCAGACGATTTGGAGAATTCCTTAAAGAGCACACGAGCGGAACGCTCGCCCTGAAAGCATTAGATCACAGCGCCCGAAAATTGGCAAATAATTTGCCAATTGGGCAAAATAAGAGAGGCAAGCACCCACCGCATCGATGGCCGATCAGAACCTGTGACGAATGGTCCGTGATTCGGGCGACGCGCAGTAGAGGGTTGCAAGCGAGCTTGCTTGACCGGCGGCCTGCCAGAGGCTCCCCCGCCGCCGGCAACACGCTAAGTCGGCCTCGCCAGCGGCTGCGGGAACGCTAGCCTCGTGCGCGAATGCGGGCTTGCTCCCGCTGTTGAACACGTTGGCGTACCTGCACATAGAGGTTGGCCTCGAGGTTCTCAAGGTCCCGGAACGTCACGGCGAGCGCGTAAGGCTCGGGTACTTCGGGGTGCAAGTACCAAATCTCATCCTTGCGCGTGACGACAATGAACAAGCGTCGTGTCCCAGACGCCTTGAAGGTCCACGTGGCGCACTGCAGCGTTCCCTTGGATCGAGCGGTAGCGGTGACGGTGACACGCGTAGAAGCTTCCTGAAGCTTGCGCGCCGCCTCGACGCGGTTACTGTTGAACCAGCCGGTCACCTGTTCAAGGTTGTCCGCTTCTACCATATTGAAACTCAGTTTGACGGCTCGATATCCGATGCGCGTTGTCTTGACGTCCGGGCAGTAGGCGAGCGCCACGGAAACCTCCCGTGTCCGTCTGCGCCCATGCCAGAAATCATCCGGCAGCAGCAGTTCGTAAAAGTGATGGTGATCCGTTGCGATGGCGTCTTCGCCGAGCAGCGTGACGGCGCCGTCCGCGGACTCGAAAAGATGTCGCGAATCGATTCGCCCGTAGCCACACAACGCCAGTTTGGCTGCGTCGTTCTCGCCCAGCAGTGTATCTGCCTCTCCAGGCATGCGTGAGTGCGCACCGAGCACCGCACGGATGGTGTTGGCCGAGGCATGCGGCAAATATCGTAGTACTGTAGCCGCCAGGTTAGCGACCTGGGGGGCCGCAAAGCTCGTTCCGGGCGCATCGTCGAAGAGTCGCCCTTCCGCAAAACGGCTAGACGTGGAGATGACCCCCAACCGCTGGGTCGTCCGCCGGCGTCGCAAATGATGGTGAGCCATGTTGCCCCCATAGGCGACGAATTCCGGCTTGATGGCGCCCGCGATACTCGGGCCGACGCGCGTGAACGGACTGGGCTGGTTGCGACGTGCCAGCGGACTGGTTTCCAGTCGCTCGGGATAGCGCTGTGCGTCATGGTCCTGCTCGAACTCAGCCAATCCCCCAACGGTAATGGCATTGACCGCCGTGGCAGGGTCCAGCAACCGATAGGCAGCCTGCATCAAATAGCCGGGATAGTCTTCCAGCGCGTCATCGGGAAGGTCATGGTCGAGCAGATTCCCTGTCGGCACAACGAAAAGAACGTCTAGGTCGCGAGACAACCGGTCCAGCGTATAGGCGAGTCCTCGGATGTGCCGGCCGTCATAGATCTTGTTTCGATCTCCATACGCCAGGCAAAAGACCTTGCACCGGTATGTCTCGTGGAAATAGCGCACCGCCTCATCGACCGCCTTTTCGACAAAGCGCGTTTGGTCCCGGCCATCATTGCCGAATACCTTGCCGGCAAAGAGGCGCAACGTCGGCTGAAATCCGTCGCGCATGCACTCCGTTATGCTGCCATAGAGAGCAAGGCCCGCGACCCGCGTCCCATGCCCGTCAGTGTCCACGGTAGCCTCCCCACGTTCGACAAAGTTGGCTGTGTCGCCAACGGCAGGACCGAGCAAGGGATGCGCTGCCGCGAGGCCCGTATCCAGCACGCAAATGCCCGGGGCGCCCTCCGGAACAGGCTGCACGGCGGGCAGTTCGTTGACGTCGACCTGGAATACATCTATGCCAAAACCAAACTGCGCCGGCAGATCGACAAGCCGAACATCTCGATAGTTCAGCAAGGCAGTAAGCTGCTGCGCCGACACGCGCAATTTGAACATCAGCAAACTCGGCTGATTCAGCCGATCCAGGATCGGCATCCGTTGCAGTGTCAGGAAGGCCTCGAATGCAACGAGCATGGCAACTCGCTCGCGACTCGAATCTAGCGGCCACAATTCGACGTCGACAATGGACTCGTGGGGCTCGGAAAGCCCCAGTTGGACCAAAGCGGTTCCCATCCGATCCTCCGCGCGCCAGGAATCGAACCCGCGAATGGCTAGCAACAGATCCCCGCGCGTCACGGTGCCATCCCTGGCTAGCGTGCTAAGACGCTGGTCGACGAGCGCCAGCGCCGCCTCGGAGCTGAACAGTAGCGCCACGTCGCGACCTTCCTGGCTGACCACCGTCAAGCCGGGAATCGCCTCTAAATCCTCCGGACGAAACCCTTCGACCACGTTGATCCTGAGGAGCCGCCGTTCGTCGAAGCCGGGCTCGGGCTCCTCAGTCGCCGCCACAACCCTGGCGAGACTTGCCTGCAATGCCCGCCCATGCTGCCGCGTGTCTGCAGGCTTCGGGAAGCCCGGGAACCGAGGTTTTTTTCGTCGATTTACCGGCTCATCACGTATTACGCGCAAATGCTCATAAGGCATGCAGACCTCCGCGGCGGACCATTAAGCCCGATCCGCGCTAGGATGCGTAAAAAATTCACTTTGCGCAACTTTTACCAGTATTGACACGCCTATTCTCTCGACTGAGCGCGTGCTCCAGATGATCCAGTTCGAGAAACTCTCGCCCTTGCAACACCATGTCCTTGATGGCACGACGCAGAACGCGCTCGATGTCAGCATGCGACATCCGCCGGAACCGCGACACAATCGCAGTGTCTGCAGGCTCAAAGTTACGCCGCACTCCCCGCAATTTGCTCTGCAGCAGGCGACGAACCTGTGCCACGTCAGGGTGCGAGAATTTGACTGTCTCGTCAAAACGACGCCAGATCGCCGAATCGAGCAGGCCATCATGGTTGGTGGCGGCGATCAACAGGCTCTTGCCCCGGTATTCATCGATCATTTGCAGCACGGCATTGACCACGCGCCGCAATTCTCCATGTTCGCCTCCATCGGAGCGCTCCTTGGCGAGGGCGTCGAACTCGTCGAAAAGCGCCACGACCGGTTGGGCGGCCAAGAAATCGAACACCTTGCGCAGGTTCGCTGCTGTCTCCCCCAGGTAGGACGAGATGACCGCATCAAGCCGCACAATCGCTAAGGGTAGGTTCAACTCCATCGCGACGACTTCCGCCGCCAACGTCTTACCGCAGCCTGGAGGACCATAGAACAGCAGCTTCCTCGCCGGCTCAAGTCCGTAAGTCTGAAGAGCATCCTGCCGATTATGTTCCAGCAGGATCTGGTCAAGTGCCTCGCGGATGTCTGACGACACGACGAGATCCCCAAGTTCGCGCGTAGGCTGCCTTACCGTAATGAGATCTACGCCGCGATCCTTGTCGGCCGGCACACTCTTCGAGAATTGCACAACCGAGAGCGAGGCAGTCGGACCGGGACGGCCGTACAACACCTTCTCCAGGTCGTTGGCCAGCAGGTGGTGCTGTTTCCCCCGCTCCTCGGCAATGACGGCTTCGGAGGCGCGACGGAATGCGTCCTGGTCACCTTCGACCCCGGCTCGCACAAGCTGTCGCAACAATTTTCCGTTTGCCATGGTTTGTCGATCCGCACTGCGGATGGTATGTATATTTATACAGTATATGAACGTTGGGCCGGCCCGCCAATGCCCGCGGCGCGATACCTTACCACCTTTCCTGAAACGATAAATCGTTCGCACTTCGAACTTTCTCGGCGGTCGCACGAAACTTCCCGCGGCATGGGGCGATCCCGTCCACTCCCAATGACGGACTAGGACGCGCCGATGTCATTCTCGGGAATGCGGAAGCTGCCAGCCAGTGTCGCGGCGCTTACGATGGCTTGTTCTAGACTCCCGGTACAAGTTCTGGGTACGAGAACCTCTACTGACGAGGGGCGTCGACCCAGCGGGCGAGTGCTGGGAAAGTGGTATCCGACGTTGGTCGGTTTCGGTTAGCCGACCCAATTGAGCAAGTGACCTCGCAATCGAGGCGCGGCCATCGTTGCATTGGGCTGAACGACGGCTCCTCAGGTCTGACCGGTCGTTCTAGCTCACCGCACTGAATGTCTCAGGAGGGTCGGATACGGCCGTCGACTAACCGACTGAGAAGTATCCGAGAGGTCATCTCGTAGGGGGGGGCATCTTGCTGATACCCATGAACAGTGAGACAGGTGGGCGCATCCACCCACCATCTTTGGGAATCTGGCTCATTTGGTCTGAGACACGGTGCCGTAGTGCATTGATTTAATGGGCTTCTGATGCCCAACAACTGTGAGATGGGACACCTGCACAGTTCGGCACGTGTGCAGGTTGGGGGGATCAGCCAGTTCCTCTGAAGCGACCGATGCATTGAAAGTGATGTTTTGTGCCTCTTGTTGGCGGTGGCGTCATTTGCCGTAACTCTGATTGATATTGACGCCTTGTGCACATAAGGCTCTGAAGCCAATCGCTTTAAGGGCTTGATTTCTTGGTGTTCCTTATCTCGTGACAAATGGCGCGCGACATGAGGAGCGTGACGCATGCGGACAGGGCGGGATTCACCCGCGCTGCGATATCCGGCAGGAGGGGGGGGCGGGGCTGGCTCCCGGGGAGGGCGCGGGATCGTCGGGACGTCCCTGGCTGCGGCAATGCAAAAAACCCCTTGACTATCTATCTATCAGTAGATACCATGTGTTCATGGATCGCTGCTTCCCCTCCGCCACCGGCGGCAGGAAAGAAAAAGAGGATCCAGCGCGACATCGGGGATTTCCCCGTTTTTTCAGGACCGGTTCTCTATCTACAAGTAGATGCAAGTGGATACCTAACCGGCCCGGCACCAAGCGCCGCGCCGCAGACCAACCGGATCCCGATCGCGTGGATTCTTGCTAGACAAGGAGAGCATCATGAGCACCAACAAGACCTTCACCAAGACCCTGATCACCGCCGCCGTGCTGGCTGCCGCCGTGCTGGGCGGCCAGGCCTACGCCTCGGGCCCGAAGGACAGCGGCATCTCGGGCGACCGCTACGGCTACGTGTTCCGCGGCAATGACGCGCGCAGCGTCTACACGGACGGGGCCAAGGTCGGCAAGTTCGACCCGTACACCGACGGTGCCCGCATCGTGGCGGGCCTGGACCGCAGCGGCGTGTCGTCGGAACCGGCTCGTAAGTTCGATCCGTACACGGATGGTGCCAAGGTCGGCAAGTTCGACCCGTACACCGATGGTGCCCGCATCGTGGCGGGCCTGGACCGCAGCGGCGTGTCGTCGGAACCGGCCCGCAAGTTCGACCCGTACACGGATGGTGCCAAGGTCGGCAAGTTCGACCCGTACACCGATGGTGCCCGCATCGTGGCAGGCCTGGACCGCAGCGGCGTGTCGTCGGAACCGGCCCGCAAGTTCGACCCGTACACGGATGGTGCCAAGGTCGGTAAGTTCGACCCGTACACCGACGGCGCGCTGGCCTGATGTGGATGGCGGGGTGGTGGCGGCCCGTGACCGGAGCCGCCCCGCGTTAGCAGGTGAGTGGAGAAGCGATCATGAGACTGCGGGATAGCGTTCTGATCCTGGCCGGCTGGGTGTTCCTGTGCCTGGCCAGCGGCTCGCTGGTGACCCTGGCAGCGCAAGTGCTGCCGGCATGAGCGAGAGCAGGCGAGGATCTGGCCAGAGCGTTGCAGCAACCAGCCTGAAGTGCCGTCGCGACGCGGAGGATCACGCCATGAAAACCCAATCTGTAAGAGAACAACTGCTCGAGCACACGCTGGTGCTGATCCGCCGCCGCGGCGTGAACGGTTTCAGCTATCGAGACCTGGCCGAACTGGTCGGGGTCAAGACCTCGAGCATCCACTATTACTTTCCCTCCAAGGACGACCTGGTGCTGGAGGCGGTCACGGAATACAGCGCACGGGTGATGGAGCGCCTGCGCGAGCTGGATCGTCTGCCTACCGCGCAGGACCAGGCGCGCGCCTACCTGCAGAATCTCCGGGCTGCCGCCTGCCATGGTGACCAGATCTGCCTGGTCGGGATGCTGTCGACGGAGGTCCTGAGCCTGTCTCCGGCGACCCAGGCGGTGGTGCGCGATTTCTTCCGCCTGCATGAGGAAAGGCTGGCGCAAATGCTGGAGCAGGCTGTGCGTGAACATGCGCGGCCGTTGCCGGCCGCGCCGCATGAACTGGCCCAGGTGATCTACGCTGCGCTGCAGAACGCGCTGGTGTCGAATCGCCTGTTCGGCTCGGCTGAACGCCTGGATGCGGTCGGTCAATTGTTGATGGACTACGTGTCTGCGCCGATGGCGCGCGCCGCCTGACTTCTCTGCGTGGCGCCGCATTTCCAAGGGCCGGTCGATCTCGACCGGCCTTTTTGCATGCCTGCCGGACTCGCCCGCATGCTGCACGCATCTTGAAAAATGCTCTCGAAGTGGCAGACTGCCGGGGCAACACCCGAGCGTTGCTTCGATGTGGCGCCGGGTTCCTGCATCATTCAATCCCAGAGGAGATGGCATGTCGTATGAAAACATCCTGGTCGAGACGCGTGGCCGCGTAGGCCTGGTCACCCTGAACCGGCCCAAGGCGCTCAACGCGCTCAACGATGCGCTGATGGACGAGCTCGGCGCGGCGCTGAGCGCCTTCGATGCCGATGAAGGGGTCGGCTGCATCGTCATCACCGGTAGTGAGCGCGCCTTTGCTGCGGGGGCCGATATCGGCATGATGGCCCAGTACACCTATATGGATGTGTACAAGGGCGAGTACATCACGCGCAATTGGGAAACCATCCGCCGCATCCGCAAGCCCGTGATCGCGGCCGTGGCCGGCTATGCGCTGGGCGGCGGCTGCGAGCTGGCGATGATGTGCGACATCATCATCGCGGCGGATACCGCACGGTTCGGCCAACCCGAAGTCAAGCTCGGCACCATGCCCGGTGCGGGCGGCACCCAGCGCCTGCCGCGTGCCGTTTCCAAGGCCAAGGCCATGGACCTGTGCCTGAGCGCCCGCATGATGGATGCGGCCGAGGCCGAGCGCGCCGGCCTGGTGTCGCGCGTGGTTGCTGCCGACAAACTGCTTGACGAAGCGATCGGCGCTGCTGAGGCCATCGCCAGCTATTCGCTTCCGGTGGTCATGATGATCAAGGAGTCGATCAACACCGCCTATGAAACCACCCTCGCCGAGGGCGTGCATTTCGAGCGGCGCGTCTTTCACTCCACTTTCGCCACGGAAGACCAGAAGGAAGGTATGGCAGCCTTCCTGGAAAAGCGCAGCCCGAACTTCAAGCATCGCTAAAACTTGATAGGGGAATACCCGAGATCATCACTCGGGTATTCCTTTCCAATCCTCGCCGGAGAAATATTTTTCAATGGATTCAATGGCTTGGCTGTTTCCTCGAGAGGGGCTGCCATGACTTCATGACAAATGTGTTGCCAAGCTGCGGGATCCGGCCTACTATTCGCCCCCTCGCAACACGAAGCGCAGCGGCAAAGCCAGCAGCGACGCGGGTTGCGGGGTTGGCAGGATGGTGGGTGGTGCTGCAAAGCGCGACCGACCGAAGCGAAAAAGATGCTTCGAACCTGTTGACGAAACGCAGAAAGTTGTTCATAATCTCGTTTCTCTGCTGCTGACAACGCAGCGACGCGGTAAGCAAAGCAAATCGCGTGAGTTCTTTAACAAACAAACAGCCGATAAGTGTGGGCGCTTGATGCGGGAAGCGGAAGACCTCGGTCTTCTAGCTTACAAGTTATCAGTGCTCGCACAGTAAACATGTTTGGTTTCGTCTTCGGACGGAGCCAGTCAGTTTTCTGAGAGTGAGCGACCGCTCGAAAGAGCGAGGTTTCAGCAGGCAACTGCGCGGAACCACACAGAGATTGAACTGAAGAGTTTGATCCTGGCTCAGATTGAACGCTGGCGGCATGCCTTACACATGCAAGTCGAACGGCAGCGCGGACTTCGGTCTGGCGGCGAGTGGCGAACGGGTGAGTAATACATCGGAACGTGCCCTGTTGTGGGGGATAACTAGTCGAAAGATTAGCTAATACCGCATACGACCTGAGGGTGAAAGCGGGGGACCGCAAGGCCTCGCGCAATAGGAGCGGCCGATGTCTGATTAGCTAGTTGGTGAGGTAAAGGCTCACCAAGGCGACGATCAGTAGCTGGTCTGAGAGGACGATCAGCCACACTGGGACTGAGACACGGCCCAGACTCCTACGGGAGGCAGCAGTGGGGAATTTTGGACAATGGGGGCAACCCTGATCCAGCAATGCCGCGTGTGTGAAGAAGGCCTTCGGGTTGTAAAGCACTTTTGTCCGGAAAGAAATCCTTTGGGCTAATACCCCGGAGGGATGACGGTACCGGAAGAATAAGCACCGGCTAACTACGTGCCAGCAGCCGCGGTAATACGTAGGGTGCGAGCGTTAATCGGAATTACTGGGCGTAAAGCGTGCGCAGGCGGTTTTGTAAGACAGGCGTGAAATCCCCGGGCTCAACCTGGGAATGGCGCTTGTGACTGCAAGGCTAGAGTGCGTCAGAGGGGGGTAGAATTCCACGTGTAGCAGTGAAATGCGTAGAGATGTGGAGGAATACCGATGGCGAAGGCAGCCCCCTGGGACGTGACTGACGCTCATGCACGAAAGCGTGGGGAGCAAACAGGATTAGATACCCTGGTAGTCCACGCCCTAAACGATGTCAACTAGTTGTTGGGGATTCATTTCTTCAGTAACGAAGCTAACGCGTGAAGTTGACCGCCTGGGGAGTACGGTCGCAAGATTAAAACTCAAAGGAATTGACGGGGACCCGCACAAGCGGTGGATGATGTGGATTAATTCGATGCAACGCGAAAAACCTTACCTACCCTTGACATGCCACTAACGAAGCAGAGATGCATCAGGTGCCCGAAAGGGAAAGTGGACACAGGTGCTGCATGGCTGTCGTCAGCTCGTGTCGTGAGATGTTGGGTTAAGTCCCGCAACGAGCGCAACCCTTGTCTCTAGTTGCTACGAAAGGGCACTCTAGAGAGACTGCCGGTGACAAACCGGAGGAAGGTGGGGATGACGTCAAGTCCTCATGGCCCTTATGGGTAGGGCTTCACACGTCATACAATGGTGCGTACAGAGGGTTGCCAACCCGCGAGGGGGAGCTAATCCCAGAAAACGCATCGTAGTCCGGATCGTAGTCTGCAACTCGACTACGTGAAGCTGGAATCGCTAGTAATCGCGGATCAGCATGCCGCGGTGAATACGTTCCCGGGTCTTGTACACACCGCCCGTCACACCATGGGAGTGGGTTTTGCCAGAAGTAGTTAGCCTAACCGCAAGGAGGGCGATTACCACGGCAGGGTTCATGACTGGGGTGAAGTCGTAACAAGGTAGCCGTACCGGAAGGTGCGGCTGGATCACCTCCTTTCCAGAGCGTGCTTCCCAAGTGAAGCGTTCACACTTATCGGTCTGTTTGCTGTTACAGCCAAGGGTCTGTAGCTCAGGTGGTTAGAGCACCGTCTTGATAAGGCGGGGGTCGTAGGTTCAAGTCCTACCAGACCCACCAAGTTATCCGAGGGGGATTAGCTCAGCTGGGAGAGCACCTGCTTTGCAAGCAGGGGGTCGTCGGTTCGATCCCGTCATCCTCCACCATCGACCTTGGGTTGGACAAGCCAAATGCAAGCGCTTAGCGTTGAGCGCTTGCATTTGGCGTTGGCCAAGCGATGTGAAAGCATCGGCTGTTCTTTAACAATATGGGATGTAGTAAAGGTGTCGTGAAGCCTTGATGAGAGGCTGAAGTAACCAACACGATACCGGGTTGTGATTGTATCAACCAAAGTATTTAAGTGATCGAAAGATGACTTGGAATACGGCACAAATGCGAGAACTCAACCTGTAATGAAGCGTTTCAAGCGCGAGCTTGAGACACACTCGTTATAGGGTCAAGCGAACAAGTGCATGTGGTGGATGCCTTGGCGATCACAGGCGATGAAGGACGCGGTAGCCTGCGAAAAGCTTCGGGGAGCTGGCAAACGAGCTTTGATCCGGAGATGTCCGAATGGGGAAACCCGGCCCGTATGGGTCATCCCTTGCTGAATACATAGGCAAGGGAAGCGAACGCGGCGAACTGAAACATCTAAGTAGCTGCAGGAACAGAAATCAACCGAGATTCCCAGAGTAGTGGCGAACGAAATGGGAACAGCCTTGTACTCTTTAGCAGCATTGTTAGCAGAACGGGATGGAAAGCCCGGCCATAGCAGGTGATAGCCCTGTATGCGAAAACAGCGTTGTGGAACTAGGTGTACGACAAGTAGGGCGGGACACGTGAAATCCTGTCTGAAGATGGGGGGACCATCCTCCAAGGCTAAATACTCGTGATCGACCGATAGTGAACCAGTACCGTGAGGGAAAGGCGAAAAGAACCCCGGGAGGGGAGTGAAATAGATCCTGAAACCGCATGCATACAAACAGTCGGAGCCTGGAAACGGGTGACGGCGTACCTTTTGTATAATGGGTCAGCGACTTACATTCAGTGGCAAGCTTAACCGATTAGGGCAGGCGTAGCGAAAGCGAGTCCGAACAGGGCGTTCAGTCGCTGGGTGTAGACCCGAAACCAGATGATCTATCCATGGCCAGGTTGAAGGTGCGGTAACACGTACTGGAGGACCGAACCCACTAGTGTTGAAAAACTAGGGGATGAGCTGTGGATAGGGGTGAAAGGCTAAACAAATCTGGAAATAGCTGGTTCTCTCCGAAAACTATTTAGGTAGTGCCTCGTGTCTCACCTTCGGGGGTAGAGCACTGTCATGGTTGGGGGGTCTATTGCTGATTACCCCGCCATAGCAAACTCCGAATACCGAAGAGTGCAATCACGGGAGACAGACATCGGGTGCTAACGTCCGGTGTCAAGAGGGAAACAACCCAGACCGCCAGCTAAGGTCCCAAAGATTGGCTAAGTGGGAAACGAAGTGGGAAGGCTAAAACAGTCAGGAGGTTGGCTTAGAAGCAGCCACCCTTTAAAGAAAGCGTAATAGCTCACTGATCGAGTCGTCCTGCGCGGAAGATGTAACGGGGCTAAGCCAGTCACCGAAGCTGCGGACGCACGCAAGTGCGTGGTAGGAGAGCGTTCTGTAAGCCTGTGAAGGTGTCTTGTAAAGGATGCTGGAGGTATCAGAAGTGCGAATGCTGACATGAGTAGCGATAAAGGGGGTGAAAGGCCCCCTCGCCGTAAGCCCAAGGTTTCCTACGCAACGTTCATCGGCGTAGGGTGAGTCGGCCCCTAAGGCGAGGCAGAGATGCGTAGCTGATGGGAAGCAGGTTAATATTCCTGCACCGTCGTATGATGCGATGGGGGGACGGATCGCGGAAGGTTGTCCGGGTGTTGGAAGTCCCGGTCCCTGCAGTGGAGAAGGCGCTTAGGCAAATCCGGGCGCGGGATTCAAGGCTGTGGGGCGAGCGACCATGTGTCGCGAAGCAATCGGAAGTGGTTCCAAGAAAAGCCTCTAAGCTTCAGTCATACGAGACCGTACCGCAAACCGACACAGGTGGGCGAGATGAGTATTCTAAGGCGCTTGAGAGAACTCGGGAGAAGGAACTCGGCAAATTGGTACCGTAACTTCGGGATAAGGTACGCCCTGGTAGCTTGACTGGCCTGCGCCAGAAGGGTGAAGGGGTTGCAATAAACTGGTGGCTGCGACTGTTTAATAAAAACACAGCACTCTGCAAACACGAAAGTGGACGTATAGGGTGTGACGCCTGCCCGGTGCCGGAAGATTAAATGATGGGGTGCAAGCTCTTGATTGAAGTCCCGGTAAACGGCGGCCGTAACTATAACGGTCCTAAGGTAGCGAAATTCCTTGTCGGGTAAGTTCCGACCTGCACGAATGGCGTAACGATGGCCACACTGTCTCCTCCCGAGACTCAGCGAAGTTGAAGTGTTTGTGATGATGCAATCTCCCCGCGGCTAGACGGAAAGACCCCATGAACCTTTACTGTAGCTTTGCATTGGACTTTGAACCGATCTGTGTAGGATAGGTGGGAGGCTTTGAAACCGGGACGCTAGTTCCGGTGGAGCCGTCCTTGAAATACCACCCTGGTTTGTTTGAGGTTCTAACCTTGGCCCGTGAATCCGGGTCGGGGACAGTGCATGGTAGGCAGTTTGACTGGGGCGGTCTCCTCCCAAAGTGTAACGGAGGAGTTCGAAGGTACGCTTGGTACGGTCGGACATCGTACCTAAAGTGCAATGGCAAAAGCGTGCTTAACTGCGAGACCGACAAGTCGAGCAGGTGCGAAAGCAGGACATAGTGATCCGGTGGTTCTGTATGGAAGGGCCATCGCTCAACGGATAAAAGGTACTCTGGGGATAACAGGCTGATACCGCCCAAGAGTTCATATCGACGGCGGTGTTTGGCACCTCGATGTCGGCTCATCTCATCCTGGGGCTGTAGCCGGTCCCAAGGGTATGGCTGTTCGCCATTTAAAGAGGTACGTGAGCTGGGTTTAAAACGTCGTGAGACAGTTTGGTCCCTATCTGCCGTGGGCGTTGGAATCTTGACGGGGGCTGCTCCTAGTACGAGAGGACCGGAGTGGACGTACCGCTGGTGTACCTGTTGTCTCGCCAGAGGCATCGCAGGGTAGCTATGTACGGAAGAGATAACCGCTGAAAGCATCTAAGCGGGAAACTCGCCTGAAGATGAGGATTCCCTGGAGGCTTGACCTCCTTGAAGGGTCGTTCGAGACCAGGACGTTGATAGGCTGGGTGTGGAAGCGCAGTAATGCGTTAAGCTAACCAGTACTAATTGCCCGTAAGGCTTGATCCTATAACCAGTGTGTTTCACTGGCTGACGTATCGCGTGTGCCCAGGACGGTGCCGATACCTCACAACCAAGACTACATCCCTATTCGCTGCGACGGCTCAACCCCGGCGCAGCAACCCCTTATGCCTGGTGACCATAGCGAGTCGGAACCACCCCTTCCCATCCCGAACAGGACCGTGAAACGACTTTGCGCCGATGATAGTGCGGACTACCCGTGTGAAAGTAGGTCATCGCCAGGCTCTCCCTCCCGCAAAACCCCTCGACAGCAAACGCTGCGAGGGGTTTTGTCTTTGCGGCGCTCGCGGCGCACATGTCGCCAACTACGCCATCTTCCGATTTCCTGACCGGGCCCTGCCCCGCCGTAGACAACTCGTTGCGAGCACGTAGTTTTTGACTCATCCATGCATCGCATCAGGAACCCGCATCCGCTTCCACGGTCCGTTTCTCAGGGTGTGCGAGGATTCCGACGCCTTCGGGCTTCTGCTACCTTGGCTGCCGGATCGGGGCCGGCGCATGCGCGCCGTACGCGACTGGCGCTCGGCACCTGCCGCGTGTGCATCAAGGCTTGTTCAGGGAGTTGAGATGGAGTCGAAGTGGTGCCTGCTGGCGCTGAGTGGCATCGTGAGTGCAGCAGGACTGACCGGGTGCTCCAGCATGGCCCCTATGCAGCCGCAGGATCCGGACAGGATGGTCTCGGTAGCGCCGATGGAATGCAGTACGTTTGCCACGCGCGTGGCGACGCATGCGCAGCATCAGCAGAAGGTGACCGCGTCGCCCCAGGTGGCTGCCGCGGCGGACGAAGGGGCGGCCGGCGCCGATGCCGATGAGGAATCTGGCGAGGCCGAGCCGGCTCCACGCGCGGATCTTCCGCTGTTCTCCACTGCCCCCGTGGGCCAGCCTTATCCGTCCGGCTGGCACCCCTGGCGCATCAATCGCAACAAGACACCGACTCGCTACGGGCTCGTTGCCCAACGGGACCAGGTCGTGATGCACGCGCAGGCCGATGCCTCGGCGTCCGGCCTCTACGTGCCGCTGACCGCGCGTGACGCGGGCATGCTGCGCTGGGCCTGGCGCACCCGCGACGTGATCCGCACTGCCGACAATACGCTGGGTTCTCGCGAGGATGCACCGCTGCGCGTCTTCGTCGCGTTCGATGGCGACAAGGGCAACCTGTCGTTGAAGGACCAGTTGATGTATGAAATGGCGCGGCTGACCACCGGGCGCGAGATGCCGTATGCGACCCTGATGTATATCTGGGCCGGCCGTCGCCCGGCGGGCTCGATCCTGCCAAATCCGCATACCGACCGTGTGCGCATGATCGTAGCCGATTCAGGGCTTGCCCACACGGGAGAGTGGCGCTGCCACGAGCGCGACCTGCGTGCCGATTACCGCAAGGCCTTCGGCCAGGAGCCTGGGCGGGTGATCGCGGTCGGCATCATGACCGACACGGACAACACCAGGACACGAGCCGAGTCCTGGTATGGCGACATCCTGCTGGATTGAGCCGGCTGCCGCTTGCGCTGCTTACGTAGCTGACGTAGCTGACGTAGCTGACGTAGCTGACGTAGCTGACGTAGCTGACGTAGCTGACGTAGCTGCGGCCTGGCTGCCCTCGCTCATCGCCAGCGTGGCGAAGGAGGCCAGCCAGTGCGTGCCGGCATAGTCGCCGGCCGCTGCGTGCGGCAGTCCGGCGGCCAGATGGTCAAGGCGTGCCTGCCGCGCCAGCGGCACCAGATCGGCCGGCAGCGAGGATTCCAGGCGTCCCCAGCACCAGGCACGCGACAGGTTCAGCCCGTCTAGGTGGCTGAGCTTGGGGTCGCTGCGATCACTGACCGCGACCGGCATCAGCCACTGGCCGAGTTCGCGTGCAGGCGGCGCGAACTGCTCCCACCATTCTGCAAAGCCACATCCGTCAAGGACCTGCCGCATCAGGACGGCTTCGACCAGCCCTCCCGACAGGAACTCGTCACCGCCGGGTTCGTAGCGCGCCGGATAGCGCCGGTCGCGGCCGAACCACCCGTGGGCCCGTGCAACCACGGCCTGGCGCAAGGCAGGGTGCGGCAGTGCATGGGCGTAGTCCAGTGCCATCACCAGGGCGAAGGCGCTGTTGAAGTGCGTGCCGGTACGGACCGGGAAGTCGGCGATGGCCATGTAATCGATCAGTCGCATCGCCAGCAGGTCGGCCAGCGGCGCGCATGCGGCGCTCCAGGGCACCGCGCGGGCGTCCCGCTGCGCCAGATCGATCGACTCCGCCTGCAGGCGCAGCAGCCAGGCCCAGCCATAGGGGCGCTCGAAGGTGGCGGCCGAGGGCCGTGCGAAGTAGTCGCGCTCGGCCGCGAGCGCTTCCGGGCGCAGGTGACGGTCAAGGGCCTCGCGGATCGATTCGGCGCCCTCCAGGTCCGGGAACAGGGCAAGCAGGCGTACCAGCAGCCAGTGCATGTGCACGCTCGAATGCCAGTCGTAGCTGCCGTGGAACACCGGGTGGTGGACAGCGGGCGGGGCCAGGTCGTCCGCCGAGGTCATCAGGTGATCGACCTTGCAGGGATAGGGCCGCTGGATGTTTTCCAGCGCGACCCGCGCGAAGCGGGCCGCCATGGCGTGGTCGAGCGCCGGCACCGCGCCGGCCGCCTGCGTATCGGCGGCGTTCAGGCCGGAGTCAGCCACTTCTCCACCAGCCGCACGAAGAAGGTCGAACCGATCGGCAGCAACTCGTCGTTGAAGTCGTAGCTCGGGTTGTGCAGCATGCAGGGGCCGATGCCGTGGCCATGCTCACGGTGCGCCCCGTCGCCATTGCCGATGAACAGATAGCAGCCGGGCCTGGCCTCGAGCATGAAGGAGAAGTCCTCCGCGCCCATGGTCGGCTCGACGTCGCCATCGACCAGCTCGGGCCCGACCAGTTCGCGCGCTACTTCGATGGCGAAGGTCGCCTCCGCCGCACTGTTGATGGTGGGCGGGTAGTTGCGATGGAAGGTGTACTCGATGGTGCAGTCGAAGGCGGCGGCCACGGCTTCCGAAACTTCACGCATGCGGCGCTCGATCAGGTCGAGCACGGGCACGGTGAAGGTGCGCACGGTGCCGCCGATCCAGGCCTCGTTCGGCACGATGTTGGTGGCGTCGCCTGCGTGGAACTGCGTGACGGAGATCACCGCGGTGTCGATCGGCCGCTTGTTGCGCGTGATGATGCCTTGCAGCGCCGAGACGATCTGTGCCGCGGTGAAGACCGGGTCATTGCCGTTGTGGGGCATTGCCGCGTGCGCGCCCTTGCCGCGGACGACGATGCGGAACTCGTTGCTGGAGGCCATCAACGGGCCTGCGCGCGTGCCGAAGCTGCCGGCCGGCATGCCCGGCCAGTTGTGCATGCCGAACACGGCGTCGCAGGGGAAGCGCTCGAACAGGCCGTCCTTGATCATTTCGCGCGCGCCGCCGCCGCCTTCCTCGGCAGGCTGGAAGATCAGGTGCACGGTACCGTCGAAGTTGCGGTGCTGCGCCAGGTAGTGCGCTGCGCCCAGCAGCATGGCGGTATGGCCATCGTGGCCGCAGGCGTGCATCTTGCCTTCGTGCTGCGAGCGGTGGGCGAAGGCATTGGCCTCCTGCAGCGGCAGCGCATCCATGTCGGCGCGCAGGCCGATGGTGCGCGGGCTGTTGCCGTTGCGGATCACGCCGACCAGCCCGGTGGTGCCGAGCCCGCGGTGTACCTCGATGCCCCAGGCGGCGAGTTGCTGGGCGACCACGTCGGCCGTGCGCTGCTCCTCGAAGCAGAGTTCGGGGTGCGCGTGGATGTCGCGCCGGATGGCGCGGATGTCGGCCTGGGCCTGCTGGATTTCGGGGATGAGCTTCATGGTGCCGGTACTTAGGCGATAAGCGATAAGGCGATGGAATACCCCGATCATACGACGCTGGCTCCGAAAGTGCCAAAGCAGGCAGCTCGCGCCGCCGCGCCGCGCGGGGGTTTCCCCGCATTGCCGGACGATGCGGCAAGCTGGAACAGTTAATGCTTGACGTACCCGGACAGCGTCGCACCGGCATGGCAGGGCCATCGCCCTGCACCAGCTTGCGGCAATGCGGCAATGCGCGCGCGACGCTCCATTCCAAGACTGCTTGGCTTCCCACAGGGAGAACGCACGATGTCCCTTCGCAACGTCAAGAAGGTATTCGGCGCAGCGATGCTGGCCTGGGCCATGAGCCTGGGCAGCGCCGCGCCGGCGCAGGCCGCGGACCTGAAGCTCGCGATGAGTTCGCCGCCGACTTCGATGGATCCGCATTTCTATAACCTGTTCTCCAACATCAACGTCTCGGAGCACATCTTCGACAGCCTGGTGAAGCTCGATCCGGACAGCCGTGTCATCCCCGGCCTGGCCGAATCGTGGAAGCTGGTCGACGACCATACCTGGGAATTCAAGCTGCGCAAGGGCGTCAAGTTCCACGACGGCGCCGAGCTGACCACCGAGGACGTGGTGTGGTCGCTGGACCGGCCGGCCACGATCCAGAACAGTCCCGGCAAGTTCGATGTCTATACCAAGGCCATCGTCGGCAAGAAAGTCATCGACAAATACACCATCCAGCTCCGCACCGCACAGCCGTATCCGCTGATGCTGAACGACCTGACGTCCATCTTCATCGAGCAGAAGAAGGCCACGCAGGGCCTGAGTTCCGACGACTTCGCCCAGGGCAAGGGCATGATCGGCACCGGGCCGTTCAAGTTCGTCAGCTATGCGCGCGACGACCGCGTCGAGCTGGTGCGCAATCCCGACTACTGGGGAACCCGGCCGGCCTGGGACAAGGTCACGCTGCGCTTCATCCCCAACCCCGCCACGCGCCTGGCGGCGCTGCTGTCGGGCGATGTGCAGGCGATCGAGAACGTGCCCACGCCCGACCTGCCCAAGGTGCGCAGCGATCCCAAGCTGTCGTTCTTCTCCAAGATCTCGCACCGCGTGATCTATCTGTACTTCGATGCCAAGCGCGACAAGTCGCCCTACGTCACCACAAGGGACGGGCAGCCGATGGACAAGAACCCGCTGAAGGACGCGCGCGTGCGCCGCGCCATCAGCATGGCAATCAACCGTGAAGGCATCAAGGACCGGTTGATGGAGGGCCTGGCGGAGCCGACCAACAACCTGGTGCCACCCACGCTGTTCGGCTACAACCCCAATCTCAAGACGGTCAAGTACGATCCGGAAGGCGCCAGGAAGCTGCTGGCCGAGGCCGGCTATCCGAACGGCTTCGGCGTGACGCTGCATACGCCCAACAACCGCTATGTCAACGACGAGAAGATCGCGCAGACCATCGCGCAGAACCTGACGCGCGTCGGCATCGTCACCAAGGTCGAGGCCATGCCGATGGCCACCTACTCGGCCAAGGGCATCAAGCATGAGTTCTCCTTCGGCCTGCTCGGCTGGGGTGCGCAGACCGGTGAAGTCAGCTCGCCGCTGCGCGCGCTGCTGGCCTGCGAAGACTCCAAGAAGGGCTTCGGCACCACCAACTGGGGCGAATACTGCAACCCGAAGATGGACGTCGTGCTGGAGAAGGCGCTGGCGACCGTGGACGACAAGGAGCGTTCCAGGCTGCTGCAGGAAGCCACGGCGATCGCCATCGATGACGGCGGCATCATCCCCATCCACCACCAGGTGACCACCTGGGCCACGCAGAAGGGCATCACCTACGTGCCCCGCACCGATGAGCGGACCTATGCGCACAACTTCCGCCCGCTTTGAGGTCCGGCGCCGGGTCGGCCCGCAGGCCGGCGCCTAGCGCCGCAGAAGCGGCCGCGGCGGCGCCGGCGCGCGCGCAAGCGTGTTCCGGACCGCCGCGGGCGGCTTGCGACTGACGCCCACGGGCAAGGGGAACGATCCGATCATGCTGGTCTTCATCATCCGCCGCCTGATGCAGAGCGTGGTCGTGCTCTTCGTCATGTCGCTGCTTGTCTTCCTCGGCGTCTTTGCCATCGGCAATCCTGTCGACATCCTGATCAACCCGCAGGCCGACCAGGAGGACATCAAGCGCACCATCGCCGCGCTCGGCCTGGACAAGCCGCTGTGGGAGCAGTACCTGGTGTTCCTGCAGAACGCGCTGCACGGCAACCTGGGGATCTCGTTCGCGCACGGCACGCCGGCGCTCAAGCTGATCTTCGAGCGCATGCCGGCCACCATGGAGCTGGCAGTGGCCGCCATCCTGATGGCGATCGTGCTCGGCATCCCGCTCGGCCTGTGGGCGGGACTGCGGCCGCACGGGCTGGCCAGCAAGTCCATCATGACGGTGTCCATCCTCGGCTTCTCGCTGCCGACCTTCTGGGTGGGGCTGATGCTGATCATGGTGTTCGCGGTGCAGCTCGGCTGGCTGCCCTCCAACGGCCGTGGCGAGACCGTGCCGCTGCTGGGCGTGCCGGTCAGCTTCCTGACCGTGGACGGCCTGCGTCACCTGGTGCTGCCGGCGGTCACGCTGGCGCTGCTCAACGTCGCCATGGTGATCCGGCTGACGCGCGCCGGCACGCAGGAGGCCATGCTGCAGGACTACGTCAAGTTCGCGCGCGCCAAGGGACTGTCCAATACGCGCATCGTCGGCGTGCATGTGCTCAAGAACATCCTGATTCCCATCGTCACCGTGATCGCGCTGCAGTTCGGCTCCATCATCGCCTTCGCCATCGTGACCGAATCCATCTTCGCCTGGCCCGGCATGGGCAAGCTGATCATCGATTCCATCCAGCTGCTCGACCGGCCGGTGATCGTGGCCTACCTGATGGTGATTGTCACGTTGTTCATCCTGATCAACCTGGTGGTCGACATCGCCTACAGCATGCTCGATCCGCGCGTGCGTATCGCCGACAACAAGGGCTGAGCCATGACCGATGCAAGCCTGCAGGCTGACAAGCCCGACCCGCAGCCGGCCGCGCTGCGCGAGCAGACGCCGCTGCGCCGCTTCGCCGCGCAGTTCCTCGCCAGCAAGCTGGCGGTGGGCGGCCTGGTGGTGCTGGTCCTGATCGTGCTGGTGGCGCTGCTGGCGCCGTGGCTGGCGCCGCAGGATCCCTACGACCTGGCGGCACTCGATGTGCTGGACGCGCGCCTGGCCCCAGGCGAGCATGCCGGCAACGGCATGGTGTTCCTGCTCGGCTCGGACGAGCAGGGCCGCGATATCCTGTCGGCGGTGATGTACGGGCTGCGCATCAGCATCGGCGTGGGCCTGGTCAGCACGGTGATCGCCCTGCTGCTGGGCGCCACGCTGGGCCTGCTGGCAGGCTTCCTGGGCGGGCGCACAGAAGCTTTCATCATGCGCGTGGCCGACCTGCAGCTGTCGTTCCCGCCCATCCTGCTGGCGCTGATCCTGCTGGCCTTCCTGCGTCCCGGTATCGGCAACATCGTGATCGCGCTGGTGGCGGTGCAATGGGCCTACTACGCCCGCACCACGCGCAGCGCGGCGCTGGTCGAGCGGCGCAAGGAGTACATCGAGGCTGCCACCTGCCTGGGCCTGTCGCCTGCCCGCATCATGTTCCGCCACCTGCTGCCCAACTGCCTGCCGCCGCTGATCGTGATCGCCGCGCTGCAGGTGGCGTCCGCCATCACGCTGGAGGCGACGCTGTCCTTCCTCGGCCTGGGCGTGCCCATCACCCAGCCCTCGCTCGGCTCGCTGATCTCGAACGGGCAGCAGTACATGCTGTCCGGCAAGTACTGGATCAGCTTCTTTCCCGGCATTGCGCTGCTGGTCACCATCGTCTCGATGAACCTGGTGGCCGACCAGTTGCGCGACGTGCTCAATCCGCGCCTGCAGACCCAATGAGGACGATCCCGGAGTGTCCATGAACAAACCGACCCTGCTGGTCGAGCACCTCGAAACGCAGTTCTTCACCCGTGCCGGCGTGGCGCGCGCGGTCGACGACGTCTCGTTCTCGGTCGGCCGCGGCGAGATCATGGGCCTGGTGGGCGAATCCGGGTCGGGCAAGTCGATGACGGGATACTCGATCATGGGCCTGATCGACGCGCCCGGACGCGTGGTGGGCGGACGCATCGAACTGAGCAGCCGCGACGGCGTCACGCGTGACCTGCGCCAGCTCACGCCCGAGCAGATGCGCAACGTGCGCGGCAACCGCATCGCGATGATCTTCCAGGACCCGATGATGACGCTCAACCCGGTGCTGCGCATCGATACCCAGATGATCGAGGCGGTGCTGGCACACGAGAAGGTCGGCAAGGCGGCGGCGCGCGAACGTGCCCGCGATGCGCTGGCGCGGGTCGGCATCCCTTCGCCGGACGAGCGGCTGCTGGCCTATCCGCACCAGTTCTCCGGCGGCATGCGCCAGCGCGTGGCGATCGCCATCGCGCTGCTGAACAAGCCCGACCTGATCATCGCCGACGAGCCCACCACCGCCCTCGATGTCACCATCCAGGGACAGATCCTCTATGAGATGCAGAAGCTGTGCAGCGAATCGGGCACGGCGCTGATCTGGATCACCCATGACCTGTCGGTGGTGGCCGGGCTGGCCGACTCGGTCTGCGTGATGTATGCCGGCAAGATCGTCGAGGCGGGCGATGTGCACCAGGTGCTGGAGCGGCCGGCCCATCCGTACACGCACGGGCTGATCGCCTCGGCGCCGTCGCGCAATCCGCGCGGCGTGCCGCTGCGCCAGATCCCGGGCATGACGCCTTCGCTGCTGAACCTGCCGGCGGGCTGCGCCTTCCGCGCCCGCTGCAGCTTTGCCACCGAGGCCTGCCTGCAGCCACCGCCGCTGGAGACGGGGGCCGACGGCCGCCGCCTGCGCTGCTTCCACCCCATCGTCGTGCAACCGGAGGCCGCATGAGCACAGCTGCCGCACCACGGCCGGCGCCGGCTACGGCCGCTGTTCTTACCGCCACGCCGGGCGCACCCCTGCTGGAGATGCGCGGCGTCTCCAAGCGCTTCGTCAAGTCGCTCGACGTGGCCGCTAAGGTAGCCAACCTGCTCGGTGCGCACGCGCGCGAAGAGATCGTGCACGCGGTGGACCGTGTCGACCTGGCCATCCAGCCCGGGGAGGTGGTGGGCCTGGTGGGCGAGTCCGGCTGCGGCAAGTCGACGCTCGGACGCATGGCGGTCGGCCTGCACACACTGAGCGAAGGCGAACGCCTGTGGAAGGGCGTCGACCTGGATCGCCTGCCGCCCGAGCGCCGGCGCGAGAAGCAGCTCGCCATCCAGATGATCTTCCAGGATCCCTATGCCTCGCTGAACCCGCGCCTGCGCGTGGTCGACATCATCGGCGAGGCGCCGGTGGTGCACGGCCTGGTGGAGCGGGGCGGGCAGCGCGCCTACGTGGAGGACATGCTGGTGCGGGTGGGCATGGACCCGACCGTGCTGCGCCGTTTCCCGCACCAGTTCTCAGGCGGGCAGCGCGCCCGCATCGGCATCGCGCGCGCCCTGGCGGTGCGGCCGGAATTCCTGGTGTGCGACGAGTCGGTGGCCGCGCTGGACGTGTCGATCCAGGCACAGGTGCTGAACCTGTTCATGCGCCTGCGCGAGGAACTGAACCTGACCTACCTGTTCATCAGCCATGACCTCGGCGTGGTCAAGCACATCAGCGACCGCGTGGTGATCATGTACCTGGGGCGGGTGGTCGAGTCGGCGCCCACCGAAGCGGTCTTCGCCGCGCCCAACCATCCCTATACGCAGGCCTTGCTGGCCGAGGCGCCCCGGCTGGAGGTGGGCAAGAAGACCTTTGTGGCGATCCAGGGCGAGATCCCGTCGCCGCTGAATCCGCCGCGCGGCTGCCATTTCCACCCGCGCTGCCCGTACGCGATGCCGCGTTGCCGCGAAGAAGTGCCGGCGCTGCGGGAAATCGCGCCGCTGCGCTTCTCGGCCTGCCACCTGAACGACCAGGCATAGAGCGCCCGCCGGTGCGGCACCGCTCAGCGGATCACCTGGCCGCGCGAGTTGATGATGGTCATCTCCACGAACTTGGAACCCACGTGGTTGTCCTGCGTGAAGTTGATGATGTAGCCGCCGAGGTCGACGTTGCGCATGGTCTCCAGCGCGCTGACCAGCTTCTCGCGCGAGGGCTCCCGGCCGGCGCGGCGCAGGCCTTCCACCATGGCCTTGGCGGCGATGAAGCCCTCGATGCTGGCGTAGTCGTAGTCGTTCGACTTGCCTGCCGCCTTCAGCAGCCGCAGGTACTCGCGCACCACCGGCAGCGTGGCATTGCCCGGGTGCGGCATCACCTGCGAGATGATCACGCCGCTGCCCTGCGCGCCCACCTGCTGCGCCAGGGCCTGGGTGCCGACGAAGGACACGTTGTAGAACTGCCCGTTGTAGCCGCGCCGCAGCGCTTCCTTGACGAAGGCGCCGGCGGTCCGGTACGCGCTGATCATCACCACCGCATCCGGCTTGGCCTTCATGCTGCCCTGCATGGCATCGCCGATCTCGGCGGTATTGCGCACCACGCCTTCGCGCGCCACGATCTGCACGCCGCTCCCCGATGCCGTCTTCAGCGCGCGTTCCAGGCCGGCCAGGCCGGCCTTGCCGTAGGCATCGTCGTTGTAGACCACCGCCACGCGCTTGAGGCCGGTGGTCTCGATCTGGCGCACGATGGCCGCGGTCTCCTCGTTGTAGCCGGCGCGCACGTGGAAGGCGTAGCGGTTGAAGGGCTCGCGCAGGGACTGCGACCCGGTGAAGGGGGCGAAGAACGGCACCTTGGCTTCCGTCGCCAGCGGCAAGGCGGCCTGGCTGGGCTCGGTATCGACGTAGCCGAACAGGGCCAGCACGCGGTCCTGCTCGATCAGTTCGCGCGTGTTCTTGGCCGCCGTGTCGGGTTCGTTGTAGTCATCGAGCGACTTGAGCTCGATCCTGCGGCCGTAGATGCCGCCCTGCTGGTTGACGTAGTCGAAGTAGAGGCGGGCCCCCGCGCCCAGCTCCTTGCCCAGCATCGCGGTCGGGCCGCTGAGGGCGGCCGACTGGCCGAGCAAGATGGTGTCGCCGCCGGCGGCCTCGGCCCTGCCGGCACTGCTACGGTTGGCGGCGGCGGTGGCGGCGTAGGAGCCGCCGGCGCCGATCGAGCCGATGGCGCATGCCACCAGCAGGCCGGCAATGCGCCAGCGTTTGACCCCGATCTGCAATTGCATGGTATTCCCGTCGAAGCGGTGATGTTTTACCCATGGCCGCCCGCTCTGCGCCGGTGCTGGCCCAGCCTGCCGCACCCGGGCGGGCGCGGCGCGCCGGCACATCATAATCGAATACAATCGAAGCCGAGAAACTTCCCCGGGCGGCATGCCGGCCGGCGACGCCGGCGTACAACAGGGGCAGGCCGCTGCACCCGCGCCGGAACGGTCGGGCGGGCGTCCGCCAGGCCCGGCCGGGCCTCCCGCGAGCGTGTTCCACCCGCCGCCCGCTGCCCTGGTCCGCCGCGCCGCCTGCGCGCTCCGCGCCAGCCACCGGCGCCGCCCGCCGAAGCCGCTCGGACTTCCCCCACAACCCGAACGCCGAAGGACGGCGCCGCGACGCGCCGCACGGTGCCGCCATCGCCCCGGAGATCACATGGCCACTCGCATCATCCGTGCCGCCTGCCCGCACGACTGCCCCGATACCTGCGCCCTGCTCGTCACCGTCGAGGACGGCCGCGCGGTCAAGGTGGCGGGCGATCCCGACCACCCGGGTACGCAGGGGGTGCTGTGCACCAAGGTATCGCGCTACACCGAGCGCACCTACCACCCGGACCGGCTGCTGACGCCGATGAAGCGCGTGGGCCGCAAGGGCGAAGGCAAGTTCGCGCCGATCGGCTGGGACGAGGCACTCGACCTCATCGCCACGCGGCTGGGCCAGATCGCCGCGCGCGATGCGCAGGCCATCCTGCCCTACAGCTACGCCGGCACCATGGGCCTGGTGCAGGGCGAGAGCATGGCTGCGCGTTTCTTCCACAAGCTGGGCGCCTCGCTGCTGGACCGCACCATCTGCGCCAGCGCCGGCGCCACGGCGCTGCGCTATACCTATGGCGCCAGCGTCGGCATGGACGTCGAGCATGTGACCGAGGCCAAGCTGATCGTGATCTGGGGCGGCAATCCGATTGCCTCCAACCTGCATTTCTGGACGCGCGTGCAGGAAGCCAAGCGGCGCGGCGCTACGCTGGTGGCGATCGATCCCTACCGTTCGCTGAGTGCGGAGAAGTGCCACCGCCATATCGCGCCGATGCCGGGTACCGACGGCGCGCTGGCGCTGGCGCTGATCCATGTGCTGATCCGCGACGACCTGCTCGACCACGACTACATCGCACGCCACACCGTCGGCTTCGAGGCGTTGCGCGAGCGCGCGCAAGCCTTTACCCCCGCGCGCGCGGCGCAGATCTGCGGCATCGCTGCCGATGACATCGAATGGCTGGCCGGCCTGTACGGCCGCCTCGCCGTGCGCGAGCACCTGCCGGTGGCGATCCGCCTGAACTACGGCATGCAGCGCGCCCACGGCGGCGGCCAGGCGGTGCGCGCGGTGGCCTGCCTGCCGTCTCTGGTGGGCGCCTGGCGCCAGCCGGCCGGCGGCCTGCAGCTGTCGACCTCGGGCTTCTTCCCGGTCGACGGCCAGGCGCTGCAGCGCCCGGATCTGCTGCCCGGCTGGCCGGCGCTGCCGCGCACGGTCAATATGTCCACCATCGGCGACGCACTGCTGGATACCGGTAACGGCGCGGGCGGGCCGAAGATCGAGGCGCTGGTGGTCTACAACAGCAATCCGGTGGCGGTGGCGCCCGAGTCGGCCAAGGTCGCGGCCGGCTTCGCGCGCGAGGACCTGTTCACGGTGGTGCTCGAACACTTCCGCACCGATACTGCCGACTATGCCGACGTGCTGCTGCCCGCCACCACGCAACTCGAGCACGTCGACGTGCACAAGGCCTACGGTCATACCTACTTCCTTGCCAACAATGCCGCAGTCGCGCCGCTGGGCGAGGCGCTGCCGAACACCGAGATCTTCCGCCGGCTGGCGCAGCGCATGGGCTTCGCCGATGCCTGCTTCACCGACAGCGACGAAGACATCGCCGCGCAGGCCATCCTGCGCGACGATCCGCGTGCCCAAGGCATCAGCTGGGAGACCCTGAAAGCACGTGGCTGGCAGAAGTTGAACCTGCCAGCGGCACCGTTCGCCGACGGTGGCTTCCCGACCGCGTCCGGCAAGTGTGAGTTCTACTCGGAGGCGATGCGACGCGACGGCCTCGATCCGCTGCCAGCCTACGTGCCGCCCTACGAGGCACCCGCCACCGCACCGGAGCTGGCCTCGCGCTACCCGCTGGCGATGATCTCGCCGCCGGCCCGGAACTTCCTCAACAGCACCTTCGTCAACGTCGACAGCCTGCGTGCGACCGAAGGCGAGCCGCACCTGGACATCCACCCGGAAGACGCGGCGGCGCGCGGCATCGAGGCCGGCACGATGGTGCGCGCCTTCAACGATCGCGGCAGCCTGCTGGCGCGCGCCCGCGTCACCGATCGCGCGCGCCGGGGCCTGGTGGTGGGCCTGTCGATCTGGTGGAAGAAGCTGGCCGCGGACGGCAAGAACGCCAACGAGCTGACCAGCCAGCGGCTGACCGACCTGGGCCGCGCGCCGGTCTTCTATGACTGCCTGGTGGAGGTGGAGCGCGCCGATGGCGTGGTGTCCGCCCCGGCGGCGGAGATGGCCGCGGCGCCATGAGGGGACGGCCGGCACGCGGGCTTGCCGCAGCCTCGGTGCCGAAGGTGGCCACGCGTGTGGCGCTGGCCGGCGCGCTGGTGGCTGTGCTGCTACTGTCCGGCTGCGACACGGTCCGCTACTACGCGCAATCGGTCAACGGCCACCTGAGCGTGATGGCGCAGGCCAGGCCGCTGGACGACGCCATCGCCGACGCGCGCGCCGCCAACGACGTACGGCTGGCCCAGCGGCTGGCGCTGGCCGGCGAGATCCGTGCCTATGCCTCGCGCGAACTCAAGCTGCCCGACAACGGCAGCTACCGGCGCTACGCCGACCTGCACCGTTCCTTCGTGGTGTGGAGCGTGTTCGCCACGCCCGAGCTGTCGATGACGCTGAAGACCTGGTGCTTCCCCGTGGTCGGCTGCATCTCCTACCGCGGCTACTACGACCAGGCCGATGCCGAGCGCTACGCGGCGCAACTGCGCAGCGAGGGCCTGGAAGCCTATGTGGCCGGCATTCCCGCCTACTCCACGCTGGGCTACTTCGACGACCCGCTGCTCAATACCTTCGTCCACCAGCCAGCCGGCGAGCTGGCGCGCCTGATCTTCCACGAACTCGGCCACCAGGTGGTCTACGTGCGCAACGACACGGCCTTCAACGAGTCCTTCGCCACCGCCGTCGAGACCGCCGGCGTGGCACGCTGGATGGCGCAGGAAGCCACGCCGGAGCAGCGCGCCAGCTACCGGCAGTTCGACCAGCGCCGCCAGCAGTTCCGGGCGCTGGTGCTGGCCGCGCGCAACCGGCTCGACGCGCTCTACCGCTCGCCGCTGAGCGACGCGGAGAAACGACGGCGCAAGGCCGAACTGCTCGCCGAGCTGCGCCGGCAGTACGCCGGCCTGAAGGCGGGCTGGGGCGGCTATGCCGGTTACGACCGCTGGTTCGCCGGGCCGCTGGTCAACCCGCAGTTCGCCGCGGTCGCGACCTACCAGCAGTGGGTGCCGGCCTTCCTGGCCCTGCTGGCGCGCTGCGGCGGCGACTGGGAGCGCTTCTATGCCGAGGCCCGGCGCATCGGCGACCTGCCGCCGCCCGAGCGGCAGGCCGCGCTGCGTGCGCTGGCGCCGCCGGCGGCCGAGGATGCCGGCTGGACCGACGTGGCGGTCCCGGGCGGAGGAGAGTCGCGCGGTGCGGCCGCTGCTTCTGCCGGGGTCGCCGGGAGCGCCAAGGGCGAGATGCACGGCGCCGCGGCCGAACCGCGCTGACGGCCTTGCGCGGCCAGCCAGGACTCGGTGCAGCGCGGCTTTGTGCTCAGCCGGCGGCCGGGCGCCTCATGCGGCAGGCCGAGGGCAGGTCCAGCGCGCGCGCCGGTGTCACGCTGTCCTGGCGGAAGCCGTACTGGGTGCCCTCCGCGCCCACTTTCACAGTCTTGCCGTCGACCGGTACCACCGTGGACACCACCTGCGGCAGCAGCAACTGGTGGTCGCTCTTGCGCATCATCACTTCGCCCAGCGGCGAGGCGTAGCGCAGTCCCTCCAGCGCGAACGCGACCTTGGTCGGATCGTCGCTGCCGGCACGGCGGATGGCTTCGCTCAGCAATTGCACGGAGACCAGCACGCGCGGCGCGAAATACTCGCCGGCCGGGGTTTGCCGCACGCGCGCGGCCAGCGGCGCCAGCACGGGATCGTCGCTGTTGGGCAAGGCTTCCGCGACCCAGGTCAGGCGTCCCATTCTTGCCTGGGCGATCGCTTGCACGGTGCCTGGCGCACCGCCGCCGCTGTGGTTCAGGTAGCGCGCATCGTAGCCGATCTCTCCGGCGGCCTTGATCAGCAGGTTCAGGTCCTGGCCCCAGTTGCCGGTGACGACGGTGTCGGCGCCGCTGGCCTTGGCCTTGCCCGCATAGGGAGCGAAGTCCTTGACCTTGCCGAGCGGGTGCAGCGTCGCGCCGACGAACTGCACGTCCGGCCGGGCGGTGGCGATCATCTGCTGGCCGAGCGCCGCCCACATGCGTCCGTGCGCGTAGTCCTGGTTGATCAGGTAGACCTTGTGGATGTCCTTCTGGCCGCGCGTGAAGTCGGCCAGCGCGCGCATCTTCATGGCGGTGTTGGCCTCGGTGGCGAAGTGCCAGAAGCTGCAGCGCGCGCCGGTCAGGTCGGGGTCGATCGACGCATAGTTGATGATCAGGATCCGGTGCTCCGGATTGCGCTCGTTGTGCTTGCCGGCGGCCTCCACCAGGGCGCTCACCACGGCGGAGCCGGAGCCGCCGGTGAACACCGCGCGCGCGCCGGCGTCGATCGCGCTCTGCAGGGCGGTGAGGGCATCCTGGGCCGAGAGCTTGTCGTCGTAGCTGAGCAGCTCGTACTTGCGGCCGAGCACGCCGCCGCCGGCGTTGGCGTCGTCGAGCGCGAACTTCAGGTTGGCCTGGAACAGCTCGCCGACATTGGCCAGCGGCCCCGACAGCTGGTCGATGAAGGCTACCTTGATCGGCGCGCCGCCGGCATCGTCGGCCAGCGCCGGCAGGGGGGCGGCGGCGACCAGCGCCAGGGCAGCCGCCCTGGCGGCACGGGCAAGGCCGGCCGGACGTCGTAGCGCGCCTTGCCGGTGGTGCGCGCCGGGGCCCGGCATCGCTGCGTTTCGCATGGCTTGTCTCCTCTTTCTCTTGTTGTGTCTCTTGTTATTTCTCGTTGTCGTCACATGGCGGTTGCGCGCGCCCGGCGAGGGCAACCGCGCCTACCAGGTGTCGATGAAGCGGCGCGCTTCGGGCGCGCGCGCGCCGAGCGCATCGGCCGGCACCGAGGCCAGGCCGCGCAGCAGCCAGCGGCGCGTGTCGGCCGGATCGATCACCGCGTCGATCTCGAGATGGCTGGCCATGTTCAGCGCCCGCCCGCGCTGGTAGGCCGCATCGACCATGCGCGCGAACAGTGCCTCGCGCTCATCGGGGTCGGCCACCGCTTCCAGCTCCTTGCGGAAGCCGAGCCGGATCGAGCCTTCGATGCCCATCGCGCCGAACTCGCCACTGGGCCAGGCCACCGTGAAGAACGGCGCGGAGAAGCTGCCGCCGGCCATGGCCTGCGCGCCCAGCCCGTAGCCCTTGCGCAGCACCACGGTGAAGAACGGCACGCGCAGCGCGCCCGCGGTGACGAACAGGCGCGACACGTGGCGCACGGTGGCGGTCTTCTCGGCCTCGGGACCGACCATGAAGCCCGGCGTGTCGCACAGCGACAGCAGCGGCAGCCCGTGCGCGTCGCACAGCTGCATGAAGCGCGCGGCCTTGTCGGCGGCGGCCGCGTCGATGGCGCCGCCCAGGTGGCGCGGGTTGTTGGCGATGCAGCCGAAGGCGCGCCCTTCGATGCGGATCAGCGCGGTCAGGATGCCGCTGCCGAAGGCGGGGCGCAGTTCGAGCACCGAGCCGGTGTCGGCCAGCGCCTCGATCACGGCGCGCATGTCGTAGCTGCGCAGCCGGTTCTCCGGGATCACATGGCGCAGCCGGCGCGCGTCGCCGGCCTCCCAATGCGTGGCGTCGCCCTGGAAATAGGACAGGTAGCGGCGCGCGGCTTCCACGGCCTGCCGCTCGTCCTCGACCAGCACGTCGATCACGCCGTTGGGCGCCTGCACGCCGACCGGGCCGACTTCCTCGGGTGCGTACACGCCCAGGCCACCGCCTTCGATCATGGCGGGACCGCCCATGCCGATGGTGGCGCTGCGCGTGGCGATGATGACGTCGGCGCAGCCCAGCAGCGCGGCGTTGCCGGCGAAGCAGCGCCCGTGCACGATGCCGACCAGCGGTACCTGGCCCGACAAGCGCGCGAACTGGATGAATGAGGTGCAGTCGAGGCCGGCCACCACCGGCATGTCGGTGTCGCCGGGCCGGCCGCCGCCGCCTTCGGCGAACAGCACCACCGGCACGCGCCACTGGCGCGCCAGCGCCAGCATGCGATCCAGTTTCTTGTGGCCGTAGAAGCCCTGGGTGCCGGCCAGCACGGTGTAGTCGTAGGCCAGTACCATGCAGCGCGTGTCGGCTGCACTGGTGGCGCCGGCGTTGACGGTGCCGATGCCGGTGACGATGCCGTCCGCCGGCGTGGCGCGCACCAGGTCGTCGACGCTGCGGCGCTGGCGCTGGGCCGCGATGGCCAGCGCGCCGTATTCGATGAAGGAGTCCGGGTCGCACAGCTGCTCGATGTTCTCGCGCGCGGTGCGCCCGCCTTGCCGGTGACGCTTGGCGACGGCGTCCGGCCGCGCCGCGTCCAGGCCGAAGGCGATGCGCTCGAGGGCATCGCGCAGGTCGGCGCGGATGTGGTCGGGCGCGGCTTCGTGCTGCGTCGACTGGTGCCCGGTCTCATCGTCGCCATCGGCTTCGAGCCACAGCACCGGGGCGCCGGCGCGGACCGTGCCGCCGGGCGCCGCGAGCACGCGCAGCACGGTGCCCGACGCCGGTGCGTCGAGCGTGTGCTCCATCTTCATGGCCTCGATCACGGCGAGCGATTGCCCGCGCCGCACGCGCTCGCCGACGGCGACCTGCAGTGCGGCGAGGGCGCCGTCCATCGGCGCGGCCACGGCGACGGCATGGTCGGGCAGCGGTTCGGCGGCGGTGGCGGCCGCCGTGTCGTACATGCCGCCGGCGGCACGGGCATGCAGGGCGGGATGCGGATCGTCCGCCGCGGCCCTGGCGGCCAGCGCGGGCAGGGCCTCGTCGAGGTACTGGGTGTGGACGGCGTTGGCCCGCACCGCGTCCTGCTGCAGCAGTTCCTGCAGCAGGCGCCGGTTGGTGGCGATGCCCTCGATGCGGAACTCGCACAGGGCGCGGTAGGCGAGGGCGAGCGCGCGGCCATAGTCGCCGCCCGGCTCGTGCACGATCAGCTTGGCGAGCAGGGAGTCGAAGCGCGGATTGACCACCATGCCGGCAAAGCCGGCGCCATCGACGCGCACGCCCGGGCCGCTGGGCGGCTCGTAGGCGCTCAGCATGCCAGCGGCAGGACGCAGCTGTCCGTTGCCGTCGACCTGTTCGGCGTTCAGGCGCAATTGCACCGCCACGCCGCGCGGCGCCGGCGCCGTGGCCAGGCCGAGGCGCGCCAGGGTGGCATCGCCAGCCAGGGCGAGCTGGAGCTGCACCAGGTCCACGCCGGTGACCATCTCGGTGACGGTGTGCTCGACCTGCAGGCGTGGATTGGCCTCCATGAACCACAGCGCAGCCTCGTGCCGTCCCTGGCGCGGCGCCTCCACCAGGAACTCGAAGGTGCCGATGCCGCGGTAGGCCGCCGCGCGCGCCAGCGTCAGCGCGGCCTGCGCCACGCGTGCGCGCGTGCGCGCATCGAGCGACGGGCTGGGCGCGATCTCGACCAGCTTCTGGTGGCGCCGCTGCAGGCTGCATTCGCGCTCGCCCAGCGCGATCGCGTTACCGGTGGCGTCAGCCGCCACCTGGACCTCGATGTGGCGCGGTGCCTCGACGATGCGCTCGACGTAGACCGCGCCATTGCCGAAGGCCGCGGTGGCTTCCGAGACGCAGCGCGCGTAAGCCTCGTCGATCTGCGCCGCGTCATGCACGGCCCGCATGCCACGCCCGCCGCCCCCGGCGAGCGCCTTGATCATCATGCCGGCGCCGGGCGACTCGGCCTGCAGCGTGGCGAAGAAGGCGCGGGCGCCGTCCAGCGTGGTGGGGCCGGTGGTTCCTGCCACCACCGGTACGTCGTGCTCGCGGGCCAGCGCGCGGGCGCGTGCCTTGTCGCCGAACAGCCGCAGCACGTCCGGCGCGGGGCCGACGAAGCCGAGCCCGGCATCCAGGCAGGCCTGGGCGAAGTCGGCGTTCTCCGACAGGAAGCCGTAACCCGGATGGACCAGGGTGCAGCCGGCGGCGCGCGCCGCGGCCACCACCTGGGCAATATCGAGGTAGGCGCGCGGGCCGCTGCCCGGCAAGGCCACGGCCTGGTCGGCCTTGCGCACGTGCAGCGCGTCGCGGTCATCCTCGCTGTAGAGGGCGACGGTGGGGATGTCCAGCGCGGCCGCGGCGCGGGCGATGCGGATGGCGATCTCGCCGCGGTTGGCGATCAGCAGCTTCGGGGTGGTCATGATGCAGAGGTCGGAGGAGTCGGGAGCCCGTGGGCGGCCGGTGGAAGCCGGCCCCGGGGGCGATGGTTGGTGCGCCGTAGCCGGTGCCCTGGCCGGCGGCGCGGCTCGGACCCGCGGGGCGTCAGCGCACCGCGGCCGCGAGGTCGGCCAGGTCCTGCTTGCGCACCTTGCCGGTGGCGGTCAGCGGCAGGGCGTCGACGATGCGCAGCAGCGGCACCTTGTAGACAGCCATGTTGGCGCGGCACCAGGCGGTCAGCGCGGCTTCGTCGAGCGTGCCGGCGGCTTCGGGCTTGAGCATCACGAAGGCTATCGGCAGCTGGCCGCGGTCTTCGTCCGGGCGCCCCAGCACGGCGGAGCCGAGCACCGCCGGGTGCTGGCCGAGCAGGGCCTCGATCTCGGCCGGGAACACGCTCATGCCGTTGACCTTGAGCATCTCCTTGCGCCGGCCCAGGTAGTGCAGGTAGCCCTGCGTGTCGATCACGCCGATGTCGCCGGTGTGGAACCAGCCGCCGCGCAGCGACTCGCGCGTGGCCTCTGGCTTGTTCCAGTAGCCCTTGAGCAGCGTTGGCGTGCGCACGCACAGTTCGCCCTCCGTGCCCGGCGGCAGCAGTGCGCCGCTGTCGAAGTCGCAGATCTTGAACTCGGTGCCCGGGACCGGCAGGCCGACGAAGATGGGCTGGGAGCGCAGGTCGAGATCGTCCCCCTGCATGCCCAGCGTGAAGGTGTTGCAGGTCTGGGTCTCGGTCATGCCCCAGGCGGTTTCGGCGATGGTCGAGCCGGTCAGTGCCTGCCAGCGGCGCCGGTAGTCCAGGTTGAGCTTCTTGACGAAGGACGACACGCCCACGTGCCGCAGGGAGCGCAGCGAATACTGCGATACGCGCGGGTGGTCCATCACCTCCACCACGCTGTCGACCAGCATGGAGGCATTGGTGACGCGGTAGCGTTCGACCGCGGCCATGAAGGTCTCGGCATCCCAGCGTGCCAGCAGGACCAGCGGCGTGCCGTAGAAGACCGGGAAGATCAGGCACAGGTTTTCGCCGGCGATCCAGAACTCGGGAAAGAAGCCGAGCATCACGGCCTGTTCGTCGAGCGGCAGCGAGACCGCGCCGAAGGCTGCCGCCATGTCGACCATGTCGCCCTGGGTGTGGATGCAGCCCTTGGGCAGGCCGGTGGTGCCGCCGGTGTAGTTAAGCGCGGCCACGGCGTCGAGCGCGGGCGCGGCCTGTGGCGCGGGCGCCTGGCAGGCGGCCAGCGCTGGCAGCAGGTCGATGGCATGGTCCTGCGGTTCGGCCGGGCAGCGCGGCGCCTGGGCCATCGGCGGCAGGGGCAGCGTCGGTGCGGCCGGCACCACGTCGGCGAAGCTGGTGTAGAACAGGCTGGCGAGGGGATCCTCCGCGCCCAGCGCGCCGCGCGCATCGCGCACCAGCGGCAGCAACTGGTCCAGCGCGACCAGCGCGCGCGGCGTGCTGTCGCGCAGGGCGTGCAGCAGCTCGGCGCGCTGGGAGAGCGGGCTGACCGGCACGTAGACCGCGCCCAGCTTCAGGATGCCGAAGAAGACCACGTGGAATTGCGGGCAGTTCGGCAGCAGCACCGCCACGCGGTCGCCGGCGCCGATGCCGTGCGCGGCCAGCAGCGCGGCACAGCGGTCGCTCAGCGCATCCAGTTCGCCGTAGGTGGTCTGGTGCCCGTAGAAGAGCACGGCGGGCTGTCCGGGCCGCGTGCGGCCCCAGTGGCGCAGCATCTCGCTGAGCGGCTGGCGCCCCAGCGGGTAGACCGGCTCGCGTGGCGTGCCGGCAGGCCATGCGCGCTGCCAGCGCTGGTGCAGGTCGTCGAGATAGGCGGCTTCGTCGGCGGCCGCGGCCGGCCCCTGGGCGGTATGGTCCATCGGTGCGGGTCTCCTCGCGAGTGCGACGCGCCGGCGATGCAGCGCATCTACCTTTTGGTATATTTATTTACCTCTTGGTAAGATGCTAGGGAGATCGCCGCCAGTCGTCAAGCGGGAGCCGGGCGCGGCGCTGCCGGCGAGCGGCGGCAGCGCGGTGGCAGAGTGCCGCCGTGCGAGAATTCCGACATGTCCATGCCACAGCCCTCCGCCCTCGCCGAAGCCACTCCCGCCCGTTCGCACATCGCCGAGCGCCAGGAAGCGCGGCGCCGCCAGATCCTCGATACCGCGGCCCAGCTCTTCTACACCAAGGGCTATCCGGGCATGACCATGAACGACCTGTGCCGGGCGCTGGGCGTGACCAAGCCCGCGGTCTATTACTACTTCACCGACAAGTACGAGATCTTCGACATCCTCTGCCGCGAGTCGGCGCAGACCTGCCTGCCGGTGATCCGCGAAACCGCCGATCCTGCGCTGCCCGTGCGCGAGCGTCTCGAGGCCTGCCTGCTGGAGATGGCGCGGCGCTGCATCGCCAGCCATGTGCCGGCCACGCTGAGCTTCCGCGACCACCAGTACCTGCGTCCCGACACCGTGGCCTGGCTCGGCGAGATGGCGCGCGCCTTCTACCGGGATCTCTATGCCTTGCTGGAGGAGGGCAAGGGCGCCGGCGTGTTCGCTTACGGCGATGCGCGCGTGGCCGCGCACGCCATCGGCAGCGTGGTCGGCTTCATGTACACCTGGCACGATCCGGACCGCCTCGACGGCGAGGCGCTGGCGCGTGAGCTGGCCACCAATATGATGAAGCTGGTATTGCCGGCCGGCGACTGAGGCGCGTGCCGCGGGCCGGATGAGGCTGCGTTTTCCTGGGAGCCTTCGCGAAGACGGCTGGCCCTCTTCCGATTGCAAGCGCGCATCAGGGTATTCCCCAGTCAGTGTGCGTCCCATGGCACGGGAATCACGCTATGCTGGGCCTCGTTTCCAGAGGACTTCATCTAATTGGTTGTCTAAAGCCCGGCGGCGCGTTTAGCATGCCGAAAATCGAACGATCATTCAGAAATCCAGAAATCAGGAGACGGTGGCTATGGAAAGGTTTTGGCTGAAGCAGTACCCGGCGGGCGTGCCCGCCGAGATCGATGCCAGCCAGTTCCGCTCGCTCGGCGAGCTGCTGGAAGAGTCTTTCCGCGCCTATGCGGACCGCAAGGCTTTCGTCTGCATGGACAAGGCCATCACCTATGGCGAACTGGACCGGATGTCGGCGCAGTTCGCCGCCTGGCTGCAGGCGCGCGGCCTGCGCGCCGGCGCGCGCGTCGCCATCATGATGCCGAACGTGCTGCAGTACCCCGTGGTGCTCGCCGCGGTGCTGCGCGCAGGTTTCGTCGTGGTCAACGTCAATCCGCTGTACACCCCGCGCGAGCTGGAGCACCAGCTCAAGGACAGCGGCGCCGAGGCCATCGTCATCCTGGAGAATTTCGCCACCACGCTGCAGCAGGTGCTGGCCAGCACGCCGGTCAAGCATGTCGTCGTGGCCAGCATGGGCGACCTGCTCGGCGGCCTCAAGGGCGCCATCGTCAATTTCGTCGTGCGCAACGTCAAGAAGATGGTGCCGGCCTGGGAGCTGCCCAACTGCGTCCGCTTCAACGACGTGCTGCGCGAAGGCAGCCGCATGCAGCGCAAGCCGGTCTCGACCGGCCCGGACGATGTCGCCTTCCTGCAATACACGGGGGGGACCACCGGCGTGTCGAAGGGAGCGACGCTGCTGCACCGGAACATCGTTTCCAACGTGCTGCAGTCGGAGGCCTGGATGCAGCCGGCGCTGAACAAGGGCGGCCAGATCGACCAGGTGATCACCATCACCGCGCTGCCGCTCTACCACATCTTCGCGCTGACGGTCTGCTGCCTGCTGGGCATGCGCAGCGGCGGCATGAGCGTGCTGATCCCGAATCCGCGCGACATCCCGGGCTTCGTCAAGGAACTGCAGAAGTACCGCTTCCACATGTTCCCGGCGGTCAACACGCTGTACAACGCGCTGCTCAACAGCCCGGACATCGGCAAGGTCGACTTCTCCAACCTGCGCGTCGCCAACGGCGGCGGCATGGCGGTGCAGGAGGCGGTCGCCAAGCAATGGCTGGCCAAGACCGGCTGCCCGATCATCGAGGGCTACGGCCTGTCGGAGACGTCGCCCTCGGCCACCTGCAACCCGACCGACACCGATGCCTTCTCCGGCACCATCGGCCTGCCGCTGCCTTCCACCGATATCGCCATCCGCGACGACGACGGCCGCGACCTGCCGTTGGGCCAGCCCGGCGAGATCTGCATCCGCGGGCCGCAGGTGATGGCCGGCTACTGGAACCGTCCGGACGAGACCGCCAAGGTCATGACGCCGGATGGCTTCTTCAAGACCGGCGACATCGGCGTGATGGACGAGCGCGGCTACACCAAGATCGTCGACCGCAAGAAGGACATGATCCTGGTGTCGGGCTTCAACGTCTATCCGAACGAGGTCGAGGGCGTGGTGGCGGAATGCCCGGGGGTGCTGGAAGTGGCGGCGGTCGGCGTGCCGGACCAGCACTCCGGCGAGGTGGTCAAGCTGTTCGTGGTGAAGAAGGATCCGGCGCTGACCGAAGCGGACGTGATCGCCTTCTGCAAGGAACGCCTGACCGGCTACAAGCGGCCGAAGTATGTCGAGTTCCGCAGCGAGCTGCCCAAGACCAATGTGGGCAAGATCCTGCGCCGCGAGTTGCGCGACAACCGCCAGGCGGCCTGACCGGTACGTCGGCGCCGGCATCGCGCCGGCGCTGCCTGCAGCCGCGGCCTCGGGTCAGGGCGCGGCCAGGCTGGCCTTCAGGCGGCCGAGCAGCTTGAACAGCGCGCGGCGGTCGGATTCGCCCAGCCCGCCGAACAATTCCTCGACCCACTGCTCGTGGGCACGCGCCATGCCCGAGAATGCCGTGCGGCCGGCCGGGGTCAGCCGGATCAGGTAGGCACGGCGGTCGCTGGGCAGCGCTTCGCGCGAGACCAGCCCCTCCTGCTGCAACTGGTCCGTGATGCCGGTCACGTTGCCGCCGGTCACCATCAGACGGCGCGACAGCTCTCCCATTTTCAAGCCTTCGGGGTGGCGGTCCAGCTGGGCCATCAGGTCGAAGCGCGGCAGCGTGCAGGCGAACTCCTGGCGCAGGCGGGAGCGGATATCCCCTTCCAGCAGGTTGGTGCAGGTCAGCAGGCGCAGCCACAGGCGCAGCGCCTCATGGCCACTGTCGTCGGCACGGGTTTCGAGGTCCAGCGCCGGTTCGGCGCTTGTCTCGATATCGGGAGGATTGGGCATCTTGTACGGCAAGAGGGCACCGCCGGCCGCCAGGCGGCCGCGTGCTTATTTGATGCCTCAAGTATATATGCGCCGACGGCGCAGGCGCGTCAATCCACCTTCGCGCCGGAGTCCTTCACCACCTTGGACCACTTGGCCAGCTCGGCGCGGATGAAGGCGGCGAACTGCTCGGGCGTGTTGCCGACCGGATCGGCGCCCTGGGCCTGCAGCTTGTCGCGCATCGCCTGCGTGGCCAGCGACCTGGCCACCTCCTGCTGGATGCGCACCACGACCTCATGAGGCGTGCCTGCCGGTGCCAGCAGGCCGAACCAGGAACTGGCTTCGTAGTTCGGCAGCTTGGCCAGCTCCGCGATCGTGCCCACGCCCGGGAGCGCGGCCGAGGGCTTGGCGCTGGTCACCGCCAGCGCCTTGAGCTTGCCCGCCTTGATCAAGGCGATCGAGGAGGGCAGGTTGTCGAACATCAGCTGCATGGTGCCTCCGGCCAGGTCGGTCAGCGCCGGTCCGCTGCCCTTGTAGGGGAAGTGCACCATATAGGTATGGGTCTGCGTCTTGAACAACTCGCCGGCCAGGTGGATCGAGGTACCGTTGCCGCTCGAGGCCATATTCAGCTTGCCGGGATGGGCGCGCGCGTAGGCGATCAGGTCGTTGACCGTGTTGATCTGGTTCTGCTGCGCGAAAGCCGGGTTCACGACCAGCACATTGGGTACGGCGGCCACCTCGGTGATCGGCGCGAAATCCTTGACCGGGTCGAAGGGCAGCTTGCCGTAGAGCGACTGGTTGATGCCGTGCGTGCCGACGGTGCCCATCAGCAGCGTGTAGCCGTCGGGCGGTGCCTTGGCCACCAGGTCGGCGCCGATATTGCCGCCCGCGCCGGGGCGGTTGTCGACCACGACGTTCCAGCCTGGCAGCTTGGACAACTCGGCCGCCACCGCGCGCGCCAGGATGTCGGTGGTCCCGCCCGCAGGGAAGGGCACCACCAGCCGGATCGGCTTGCTCGGATAGGCGTCGGCCGCCGCCGCCGGGCCCGACACCCCGGCGAGGCTGGCGACGGCGCCGAGCATCACCGCCAGGATGGTTCTGCGACTGCTGCGCATAGGTCTGTCTCCGGAATCGGTCTCTTCGGACCGGGTTGTGGATGCACAGCATTGTAGGCAGCCCGGCGCACGGCGCGGATGCGGTGATGCCCTAGGTGGCCTTGCCGGCCGCGCCATGAAAAAAGGCACCCGAAGGTGCCTTGCAGGATGAAGCGATGGTTCTTGTTAGAACTTGTGGCGCAGGCCGACGGCGACGCCGACCATGCTGTCCTTGCCCGTGGCGGGTGTATAGCCGTTGGCGAAGTTGATCGACAGGTTGTCCAGGCCCAGGCCGGCGTTCTTGGCATAGGCGCCCATCACGTAGACGTCGGTGCGCTTGGACAGGTTGTAGTCCGCAACCAGCTGCACTTGCCAGGGATTGGGCGGATTGACCGAGGTGGTGGCACTGGTGGCCATGCTCTTGAAGTTGTCGTAAGAGTAGCCCAGCGTCAGGCCCAGCGCGGCGGTTGCCTGGTAGTTGATACCAGCCCAGTAGTAGTCGTCGCGGTACTGCGAGAGGGCCGATGCCAGGCCAGCGGGTGCCTGGGCCTGGCCCCAGCGGTAGCCGGCCATGACCTTGATGGCGCTGCCGAAGGAGTAGCTGGCGGCCACGGCTGCCTTGCGGATCGTGCCGGTGGCGCCGCCGGCGCCGTTGAGCGACGGGCTGTACTGGTCGTAGGCCACGCCGACGCCGAGCGGGCCGGCGATGTAGGAGGCACCGAGACCGTAGCCGCTGTCACGGCGGAACTGGCCCGGCGCTTCGCCGGCGCCCAGCGCGCCATTGCCGAACGACCAGTGGCCCTCGGCCGTGACCGGACCGAAGGTGCCGGTGTACTTGGCGGTGTTGTCCGAGCGGAAGTTCAGGCCCAGTTGCTGCACCACCGGTTCCCACATCGTGGCGTAGCCGGTCGGCGAGAAGTTGGCGAGCACGTCGAAGATCGTGGTGTACTGGCGGCCCAGGGTGATCTTGCCGAACTGGTTGTTGTTCAGGCCGACGAAAGCTTGGCGACCAAACAGGCGGTTGCCCTGCTGGCTGGTGCCGTTGTCAATGCCGAAACCGCTTTCCAGCACGAACAGTGCCTGGTTGCCGCCGCCCAGGTCTTCCGTGCCGCGCAGGCCCCAACGCGAACCGGACAGGCCGCCGCCGCTGGCCATGCGGAACAGGTTCGCCGAGCCGCCGCCGGCCTTCGGCATGTTGCTGACGTACTCGATCGGCGCATCCACCACGCCGTACAGGGTCACGCTGGATTGCGCTTGAGCCGCACCGGCACATGCGCACAGCGCCGCTGCCGCGATAAGCGATTTCTTCATGCTCGATGATCTCCATTTAAGAATTATTGGTGTCATACGGCGAGACCTCCTGTTTCCTCTCCACTCGCCGGCACGACAAACTTCGTAAGAAGTTGCCAAGTAATGTAACAAACAACCCCTGATTCACCAGTAGAGGCTCCCCTCCCTTGTCTGCTTTTCACAACTCAGGGTTTTGGAGCACCGGGCGGGACAGGGCTCGGCCCGGTGCGGGCTGCGCGCCAGGCGGCGCGCGCTGGCGACGCGCTACAATACGGGTAATCCCGAGGAATGACCGGGCCCTCACGACGGCCTGGATCCCCCACGCTGGTGGGGCGGTCCCGCGGCAAGCACAACGACAATGGACACCCTGATTCGAGAATTCGACGTCGCGCTGCGAGCGATCGCCGGCGTGACGCGGGCCGCGCGCCCGAACCCCGCCGATACCCTGGCGCCGGACGACGCGGCCCTGTCCGAGGACGAGCGCCGCCATGTGGCCGGCCTGATGCGCATCAACCATGTCGGCGAGGTCTGTGCCCAGGCCCTCTACCAGGCGCAGAAGCTGACCGCGCGCACGCCGGCGGTGCGCACGCAGATGGATACCGCGGCGCGCGAAGAGGAAGACCACCTCGCCTGGTGCGCCGATCGCCTGCGCGAGCTCGGTTCGCGGCCCAGCCTGCTGAATCCGCTCTGGTATGCGGGCGCCTTCGCCATCGGCTGGGCGGCCGGCCGTGCCGGCGACCGGGTCAGCCTCGGCTTCGTCGCCGAGACCGAGCGCCAGGTCGAGCAGCACCTGAGCGGCCACCTCGAGCGCCTGCCCGCGGCCGACTCGCGCTCGCGGGCCATCCTCGAACAGATGCGCGACGACGAGGTGCGCCATGGCGACGCCGCCAGGGAGGCGGGCGGCATGCCGCTGCCCGACCCCGTGCGGGCCGTCATGCGCCTGGCCTCGCGCGTGATGACCACGGCCGCCTACCGTCTCTGACGGCGCCCGGCCGGTGTCCCTGCGGGCGTGCCGGCCAGGACGCCCGCCGGGGTGAATTGCAAAACGTTGTATCCTTCCAATCGGCCCGCGGACCCGGATTCCGCCGGCCAGCCGCAGTTTCTCCCTCGGCAGTTCTCAGGTGGTTTCTCCGCATTCCTCCCTAAGACCTTCATTTCATTAGGAATTCACCATCAAGGTGCGTGAAGTGTGCGCGCTAAGTCATTGTTCTGATTCAGAAAATCCGTGTTTGCTGCGGCACGGCGAGCCTTGACCCGCCAAAACGCTTCCTCTAAAGTGGGAAATAGTGTGAGGAAGTGTATTTTTGTGTGAGGGATCGAGGGGTTTGTGGGATCATTTCCTGCAAGCTGAACCCGGAGAGCTTGGGCGGTAGCCGGCGAAAAGGGCGCCGGTAACATTCGGGGGCGAAATTGTTTCAGGGAGCTTCGGCGCTGTCGCTGGATGCCAAGGGCCGGATGTCGATTCCGGCGAGGCATCGCGAGGCGCTGCAACAACAGGCCGAGGGCCGGGTGACGCTGACCAAGCACCCGGATGGCTGCCTGCTGCTCTTTCCTCGTCCCGAATGGGAAACCTTCCGTAGCCGGATTGCGGCGCTGCCGATGGATGCGCACTGGTGGAAGCGCATCTTTCTGGGCAACGCCGCCGACGTGGACATGGACGGCGCAGGCCGCGTGCTGATCGCACCGGAACTGCGCAGTGCCGCCATGCTCGACAAGGAAGTGATGCTGCTCGGCATGGGCAGCCACTTCGAAGTCTGGGATGCCGCGACATACGCCGCCAAGGAACAGCAGGCGATGGCGCAGGGCATGCCGGAAGCATTGAAGAATTTCTCTTTCTGATTAGGTCATGAGCCCAACCGCAACGCCGGGAACCACCGCCCTGCGCCATCGCACCGTGATGCTGGACGAAGCCGTCGAGGCTTTGCTCTGGCGCTCGGATGGCGTCTATGTGGACGGTACCTTCGGGCGCGGGGGGCATAGCCGGGCCGTGCTGGCCCGGCTCGGACCAGCCGGCGCCCTGGTCGCCTTCGACAAGGATCCGGCAGCAATCGCAGAAGCGGGCACCATCCAGGATGCCCGCTTCTCCATTGAGCATGCGAGCTTCGCGGAGATGGGCGCGTGCCTGTCCGGCCGCGCACCGGTGGCGGGCGTGCTGCTCGACCTCGGCATCAGCTCGCCGCAGATCGACGAGGCGTCACGGGGATTCTCCTTTCGTTTCGAGGGGCCGCTGGACATGCGCATGGACACCACGCGCGGCATCACCGCCGCCGAGTGGCTGGCGCAGGCGGATGAGAAAGACATCGCGAGGGTGATACGGGACTATGGGGAAGAACGGTTTGCTGTACAGATTGCAAAGGCGATTGTTGCTCGCCGGAGCGAACCCGGCGATGGCGGACCCATTGCCACTACATCCGACCTTGCCGCGCTCGTGGCGAAAGCCGTCAAGACTCGCGAGAAGGGTCAGGACCCTGCGACCCGCACCTTTCAAGCTCTACGGATTCACGTCAATCAAGAGCTTGCGGACCTCGAAAGAGGCCTGAGCGCGGCGTACGAGTTGCTGGAGGTCGGAGGGCGCCTGGTGGTGATCAGCTTTCACTCGCTGGAGGATCGCATCGTCAAGCGGTTCATGCAGGCGCACGCCCGCCCCCAGCAGGACGCCGATCCGGCCCTGCGGCGCGCGCCGCTGCGCGCCGCCGACCTGCCCCAGCCCACGCTCAAGCTGCTCGGCCGCTACAAGCCCAGCGAGGCCGAGGTCGCGGACAACCCGCGCGCGCGCTCGGCGGTGATGCGCGTGGCGGAGAAACTACCGCCGGCGGGAGTGCGCGCGTGAACCGCCTGGCCTTCTTCCTGCTCGTGGCCCTGATGCTGTGCGCGCTGTCCCTGGTCGGCGCGCAGCACCAGGCTCGCACGCTGTTCGTTGCACTCGAGCGGGCGCAGAGCGAGGAGAAGCAGCTCGACGTCGACTGGTCGCGCCTGCAATACCAGCAGAGCGCGCTCAGCAAGAGCGCGCGCATTGCCGATGCGGCGCGCAGCCAGCTGCAGATGTCCCCGGTCACCCCCGGGCGTACCCAGTACCTGTCCGGCATCGTGCTGGCGCCCGCCAGCGGCGTTGCGGCGGCGCCGGCCAGCAGCGCGGAGGGCCGGCCATGACCATCGCCCGTTCCGGCCAGGGCGTCGGCGCGCGTGCGCGCGCCGACGGTGCCAACGGCCGCGCGCGTCCGCGCAGCGGCCAGTTCTCGGCCAGTCCGGTGCTCGGCCTGAGGCTGCCGATGTGGCGTTCCAAGTTCGTCGTGTTCCTGATGTTTGCCGCCTTCGTGGCGCTGGCCGCGCGCGCGCTGTGGATCCAGGGGCCTGGCAACCAGTTCTACGAGGCGCAAGGCAAGAAGCGTTTCCAGCGCACGCTCGAGCTGCCGGCCACGCGCGGCAAGATCCTCGACCGCAACGGCCTGGTGCTGGCCACCAGCCTGCCGGTGCGGGCCATCTGGGCGGTGCCGGAGGACGTGCCGGAGCAGGTCGAGCTGGACAAGATCCAGCGCCTGGCCAAGCTGCTCGGCATGTCCGAGAAGGAATTGAGCAAGAAGCTGTCCGAGGACAAGAGCTTCGTCTACCTGAAGCGCCAGGTGGAGCCCGACGTGGCGGACAAGATCGCCGAACTGAAGATCGACGGCATCCACCAGATGCGCGAGTACAAGCGCTTCTATCCCGAGGGCGAGGCGATGGCCCACGTGGTCGGCTTCACCAATGTCGAGGACAAGGGGCAGGAGGGCGTCGAGCTGTCGCAGGAGTCCGTGCTGGCGGGCAAGCCCGGCGCGCGCCAGGTGATCAAGGACCGGCTCGGCCGGGTGGTCGAGGACGTCGGCGTCCTGAAGACGCCGCGCGACGGCGCCGACCTGCAGCTCTCCATCGACGCCAAGATCCAGTACCTGGCCTTCAACGAGGTCAAGGCGGTGGTCGAGCGCAACAAGGCCAAGGCCGCCAGCGCCGTGGTGCTCGACGCGCAGACCGGCGAGATCCTGGCGCTGGCCAACTGGCCTACCTATAACCCGAACGACCGCACCCGCCTGTCGGGCGAACAGTTGCGCAACCGCGTGTTGACCGACACCTTCGAGCCGGGCTCGATGATGAAGCCGATCACCGTCGGCCTGGCCCTGCAGCTCGGCCGCGTGACGCCGTCGACCGTGATCCAGACCAGCGGCAAGTTCACCTACGAAGGCGCGACCATCTCCGACACCCATAACTACGGCGCCCTGACCGTGGCCGGCGTGATCCAGAAGTCGAGCAACATCGGCACGATGAAGATCGCGATGCAGCTCAAGCCGCAGGAGATGTGGGACATGTTCACCAGCGTCGGCCTCGGCCAGGCGCCCAAGATCGGCTTCCCCGGCGCGGTGGCCGGGCGCGTGCGGCCGTGGAAGAGCTGGCGCCCGATCGAGCAGGCGACCATGTCCTACGGCTACGGCCTGTCGGTCTCCCTGTTGCAGATGGCCCATGCCTACACCATCTTTGCCCATGACGGCGAGCTGATCCCGCTGTCGATCTTCCGCACCAGCGGTCCGGTGGGCGGCGAGCGCGTGCTGTCGCCGGAGGTGGCGCGCCAGGTGCGCGCCATGCTGGAAACCGTGACGGCGCCGGGCGGCACCGCGCCGCAGGCGCAGGTGATGGGCTACCGCGTCGGCGGCAAGACCGGCACGGCCTACAAGCACGTCGGTCGCGGCTATGACCGCAGCAAGTACCGCGCATCCTTCGCCGGCCTGGCGCCGATGTCCAACCCGCGCGTGATCGTTGCGGTCAGCGTGGACGAGCCGTCCGCCGGCAGCCACTACGGCGGCGCCGTCGCCGGCCCGGTCTTCGCCGCGCTGACCAGCGGCGCGCTGCGCGCGCTGAACGTGCAGCCGGACTCGCCGATCCGCCAGCTGGTGGTGACCGACGGGGTGCAGGAAAGCGAACCCTGGAGCGGATCCCAATGAGCGGCAAGGCCATGCTTCCCATCGAACTGGCGGCCGAGGCCGACAACGCGCTGGCCTGGCTGCGCGCACATGCGCCCGCCACGGCCAGGTTGACCGGCGACACGCGCCGCCTGGCGCCGGGCGATGTGTTCTTCGCCTACGTGCTCGGCAACCAGCGCCTGTCCACCGACGGCCGGCCGCATATCGCCCAGGCCATTGCCGCCGGCGCCTCGGCGGTGATCTACGAGGCCGACGGCTTCGCCTGGCAGCACGGTCAGGCGGTCGCCCATCTCGGCGTCGACGGCCTGCACCGCCTGGCCGGCCCGGTTGCCGCCGGCTGGTACGGCAACCTGGCGCAGCCGCTGGCGGTGACCGGCATCACCGGCACCAATGGCAAGACCTCGTGCAGCCAGTGGCTGGCCCGGCTGCTGCAGGCGGCCGGCACCCCCTGCGCGGCAATCGGCACGCTCGGCACCGGTTTCCCCGGTGCCCTGAAGATGACCGGCTTCACCACGCCCGATGCGGTGCAACTGCAGGCCAGCCTGGCCGAGCTGCGCACAGCCGGTGCGCGCGCCGTCGCCATGGAAGTGTCGTCGCACGGCCTCGAGCAGGGGCGCGTGGCCGGGACCTGCTTCGATGTGGCGGTGTTGACCAACCTGACCCAGGACCATCTCGACTACCACGGCACCATGGCCGAGTACGAGGCGGCGAAGGCGCTGCTGTTCCAGTGGCCCGGCCTGCGCACCGCAGTGGTCAACCGCGACGACGCCATGGGGCGCCGCCTGCTGGCCGGCGGCGGCGCCAAGCTGTCGGCCCCGCAGGTGATCGAGTACGGCATCGACGGCCCGGCCGGCGCCAGCCTTGCCGGCCCGCGCGGCCAATGGCTGCGCGCCAGCGCCGTGCAGGCCACCACCGGCGGCACCAGTTTCCACATCGACGGCAGCTTCGGCAGCGCCGAGGTGGTGACGTCGATGATCGGCGCCTTCAATGTCAGCAACCTGCTGGCCGTGCTGGGTGCCGCGCTCGCCAACGGCGTGCCCTGGGACGCCGCGCTGGCGGCGCTGCGCGGGCTGACCCCGGTCGAGGGGCGCATGGAGCTGTTCGGCGGCCACGACGGGCCGCTCGCCGTGGTCGACTACGCACATACGCCGGACGCGCTGGAGCAGACGCTGGCCGCGCTGCGGCCGGTGGCGCAGGCACGCGGTGGACGGCTCTGGTGCGTGTTCGGTTGCGGTGGCGACCGCGATCCGATCAAGCGTCCGCTGATGGGCGCCGTGGCCGAACGGCTGGCCGACGAAGTGGTCCTCACCAGCGACAACCCGCGCAGCGAAGACCCGCAGGACATCCTGGAGGCCATTGCCGACGGCATGCGGGAGCGCGCGCGCGCGCGCCTGATCGAGGACCGCGCCGCCGCCATCCTCCACGCCATCCGCCATGCCGGCGCCGCCGACGTGGTGCTGGTGGCCGGCAAGGGCCATGAGGCCACCCAGGAAGTGAATGGCCGCAAGCGGCCTTTCTCCGACCGCGAGCATGTGCGCCTGACCCTGGGCGCGCGCGGAGTCTCGGCATGAGCAGCATGAACACCGAACGTACCGAACACAGCGAAGCGATGTGCTCGCTGGCCCAGGCCACTGCCTGGATCGACGGCGCCAGCGTGCGCGGCGATGCCGCGCGCGCCTTCACCCGCGTCCATACCGACAGCCGCACCGCGGCGCCCGGCGACCTCTTCGTCGCGCTCAAGGGCGAGCGTTTCGATGCGCACGATTTCCTGCCCGAGGTGGTGGCGCGCGGCGTGGCCGCGGTGCTGGTCGCGCGCGAGCCCGGCCTGGACGTGCCGGCCATCGTGGCGCCCGACACGCGGCTGGCGCTGGGTGCGCTCGCCGCGGGCTGGCGCCGCCGCTTCCACCTGCCGACCGTGGCGGTGACCGGCAGCAACGGCAAGACCACGGTCAAGGAGATGATCGCGGCGATCTTCGCCGCCGCGGTCGGCGCCGAGCAGCGCCTGGCTACCGGCGGCAACCTGAACAACGATATCGGCCTGCCGCTGACCGTGCTGCGCCTGCGTGCGCAGCACCGGCTGGCCGTGCTCGAACTGGGCATGAACCATCCGGGCGAGACGGTCTACCTGGCCGGCATCGCCCAGGCCACGGTGGCGGTGATCACCAACGCCCAGCGCGAGCACCAGGAATTCATGGTCAGCGTCGAGGCGGTGGCGCGCGAGCATGCCGCAGCCATCGCCGCGCTGCCGGCCGACGGTGTCGCCGTGATCCCGCACGACGCGGAAGGCGGCAGCGCGCATGCGCCGATCTGGCGCGAAGCTGCCGGCGCGCGCCGCGTGCTGAGCTTCGGCCTGGCGACCGGCGCCGACGTCGGCGCGGAGATCCGGCTCGAGGACGGCGTGCAATGCCTGCAGGTACGCTCGCCGGCCGGCGCATTCGAGGTGCGCCTGCCGCTGCTCGGCGCGCACAACGCCCGCAACGCGCTTGGCGCGATCGCGTGCGCGCTGGCCGCCGGCGTTGAAGTGGCGGCGATCCAGCGTGGCCTGGCCGGCTTCAGCGCGGTCAAGGGACGCCTGCAGGTCAAGCATGGCCGGCGCGGCGAACTGGTGATCGACGACAGCTACAACGCCAATCCGGACTCGGTGCGGGCGGCGATCGACGTGCTGGCCGGCTTCGCCACCCCGCGCCTGCTGGTGCTGGGGGACATGGGCGAGGTCGGCGACCAGGGCGTGCCGTTCCACGCGGAGGTCGGCGCCTTTGCGCGTGAGCGCGGCATCGGCGCGCTGTGGGCGACGGGCGAACTGGCGACCCATGCGGTGCAGGCCTTCGGGCCGGGTGGACGCCATTTCGCCCGCGCGGAAGACCTGCTGCAGGCGCTGGCGGCGGATGAGGAAGGGGTGGTGACGCGGGCAGCCGCGGTGCTGGTGAAAGGATCGCGCTTCATGCGCATGGAACGGATGGTGGATGCGCTGGTCGGATCCCCCATCGCACAGTGAGACGCCGGATCCACCGGCGGCTGGCGAAAGGAATACGGAAACACGATGTTATTGGCTCTGGCCCAGTGGCTGCAAGACGACTACGGCTTCCTGCGGGTCTTCAACTATCTGACCTTCCGCGCGGTGATGGCCAACCTCACCGCGCTGGTGATCGGGCTCGCGCTCGGCCCGTGGGTGATCCGCAAGCTGACCGACCTGAAGATCGGCCAGGCGGTGCGCACGATCGGCCCGCAGACCCACCTGGTCAAGGCCGGCACGCCCACCATGGGCGGCGTGCTGGTGCTGCTGTCGATCGCCATCTCCACGCTGCTGTGGTGCGACTGGGGCAACCGCTTCATCTGGGTAGTGATGCTGGTCACGCTGGGCTATGGCGCGATCGGCTGGGTCGATGACTACCGCAAGGTGGTCTATCGCGATCCGCGTGGCATGTCGAGCCGCGAGAAGTTCTTCTGGCAGACCCTGATCGGCCTGGTGGCGGCGGTCTACCTGGCCTTCTCGGTCTCGGAAAGCAGCAACGTGAAGGTCTGGCACCTGTTCCTCGGCTGGGTCGAGGGTGGGATGTCGCTGGACATGCCGTACAAGTCCAACCTGATCGTGCCCTTCTTCAAGGAGGTGAGCTACCCGCTGGGCGTGGCCGGCTTCATCGTGCTGACCTACCTGGTGATCGTCGGCTCGAGCAACGCGGTCAACCTGACCGACGGCCTCGACGGGCTGGTCATCATGCCGGTGGTGCTGGTCGGCGGCGCGCTGGGTGTGTTCGCCTACGTGATGGGCAGCGCGGTGTACAGCAAGTACCTGTTGTTCCCGCACATCCCCGGCGCCGGCGAACTGCTGATCTTCTGTTCGGCGATGGCAGGCGCGGGGCTGGCCTTCCTCTGGTTCAACGCCCATCCGGCCCAGGTCTTCATGGGCGACGTGGGCGCGCTGGCGCTGGGCGGCGCGCTCGGCACGGTGGCGGTGATCGTGCGCCAGGAAATCGTGCTGTTCGTGATGGGCGGCATCTTCGTGGTGGAAACGCTGTCGGTGATGCTGCAGGTGACCTGGTTCAAGATCACCAAGCGGCGCTACGGCGAAGGACGGCGCTTGTTCCGCATGGCACCGCTGCATCACCACTTCGAGCTGAGCGGCTGGAAGGAGACGCAGGTCGTCGTGCGCTTCTGGATCATCACCATGCTGCTGGTGCTGATCGGGCTGTCCTCGCTGAAGCTGCGCTGAGCGGCGCAGCGGGACGGAAATTCAGGTAGTCAACAGGAACGAAGGCAGGGAAACAAAGTGTTCGGCGAGTTGCAACAACCTCATGTGCTGGTACTGGGCCTGGGCGAATCGGGCCTGGCGATGGCGCGCTGGTGCGGCCGCCACGGCTGCGCCGTGCGCGTGGCCGACACGCGCGAGGCGCCCGCCAACCTTGTCTTCCTGCAAGCCGAGCTGACCGGCGCCGAGTTCGTCGGTGGCGCTTTCGGCGAGACGCTGCTCGACGGCATCGGCCTGGTGGCGATCAGCCCCGGCCTGTCGCCGAACGAGGCCGGCACGGCCGCTCTGCTGGCGGCGGCGCGCGCGCGCGGCATCCCGGTGTGGGGCGAGATCGAGCTGTTCGCCCGCGCCCTGGTGCAGTTGCAGGCCGACACCGGCTATACCCCGAGCGTGATCGCCATCACCGGCACCAACGGCAAGACCACCACCACCGCGCTGACCGGCCGTCTGGCCGAGCGCGCCGGCAAGAGCGTGGCCGTGGCCGGCAATATCAGTCCTTCCGCGCTCGACAAGCTGGCCGCCTGCATCGCCGCCGGGGCGCTGCCCGAAGTCTGGGTGCTGGAGCTCTCCAGCTTCCAGCTCGAGACCACCCACACGCTGGCGCCGCACGCGGCCACCGTGCTCAACGTGACGCAGGACCACCTCGACTGGCACGGCAGCATGGAGGCCTATGCCGCCGCCAAGGCCCGCATCTTCGGCACCTCGGGACATTGCGTGCAGGTGCTGAACCGCAATGACCGCGTGACCATGGCGATGGCACGGCCCGGCTCGGTGCCGGTCAGCTTCGGCACCGACCTGCCCGAGACGGCCGGCAGCTACGGCATCCTGCGCGAGGGCGGCATGCCCTGGCTGGTGCTGGCGGAGGCCGACAGCGAGGCCGAGGAGTCCAGGCCGCGTCGCCGCAAGTCCGCCGCGGGCGCGCCGGAGGAGGCGCTGCCGGTGCGCCACAAGCGCCTGATGCCCGTGGACGCGCTGCAGATCCGCGGCCTGCACAATGCCACCAATGCGATGGCCGCGCTGGCACTGTGCCGCGCCATCGGCCTGCCGCTCAATGCCCTGCTGCACGGGCTGCGCGAGTACCAGGGCGAACCGCATCGTGTCGAGCACATGATGACGCTGGACGAAGTCGAGTACTTCGACGACAGCAAGGGCACCAATGTCGGCGCCACCGTGGCCGCCTTGTCCGGGCTGGACAAGCGCGTGGTGCTGATCGCGGGCGGCGAGGGCAAGGGGCAGGATTTCTCGCCGCTGGCGGCGCCGGTCGCGCAGTACGCGCGTGCGGTGGTGCTGATCGGGCGCGCCGCCGGTGAATTGCGCGCGGCGCTGGAGGAGAGCGGCGCGCAGCTGGTCGACGCCGGCACGCTGGAAGAGGCGGTCACGCTGGCCGCGCGCCTGGCCCAGCCGGGCGACGCCGTGCTGCTGTCGCCCGCCTGTGCCAGCCTCGACATGTTCCGCAACTACGTGCACCGCGCCGAGGTGTTCCGCGCTGCGGTGGAGGAACTCGCCCTGTCCCGGGGGATCATGCCATGAGCGATTCGCAGGTCAAGCGCAGCGGCTTCATCGGCGCCACCATCGGCAATGCCTGGGGTGGCCTGCGTGACGCGGTATCCGGCGTCAAGCCGACGCGCTCGCGCATGATGGAATACGATCAGCCCCTGCTGTGGGTGTCGATCGTGCTGCTCGCCTTCGGCCTGGTGATGGTCTACTCGGCCTCGATCGCGCTGCCCGATGCGCCGCGCTATGCCAACTACGGCGAGGGCCACTTCCTGCTCCGCCACGCCTTCGCGCTGTTCATCGGCCTGTCGTGCGGCCTCGTCGCCTTCCAGATCCCGGTCAAGGTGTGGGACCGCTACGCGCCCAAGCTCTTCATCCTCGCCCTGCTGCTGCTGGTGGTGGTGCTGATCCCCCACGTCGGCAAGGGCGTCAATGGCGCGCGTCGCTGGATCCCGCTGGGCGTGATGAACTTCCAGCCCTCCGAGCTGATGAAGCTGGCGGTGGTGCTGTACGCGGCCAACTACACCGTGCGCAAACAGGAGTGGATGCAGACCGTCGCCAAGGGCTTCCTGCCGATGGGAGTGGCGGTGGTCGTGGTGGGCATGCTGCTGCTGCTGGAGCCGGACATGGGGGCCTTCCTCGTGGTGGCCGCGGTGGCGATGGCCATCCTTTTCCTGGGCGGGATCAACGGCAAGCTGTTCGCCGGCCTGGTCGGCGTGGCGATCGGCGCCTTCGCGCTGCTGATCACGGCTTCACCCTGGCGGCGCGAGCGGATCTTTGCCTACCTGAACCCATGGGAAGAGAGCAACGCGCTGGGCAAGGCCTACCAGCTCACCCACTCGCTGATCGCCTTCGGGCGCGGCGAATGGGCCGGCGTCGGACTGGGCGGCAGCATCGAGAAGCTGCACTACCTGCCCGAAGCCCACACAGACTTCATCCTCGCCGTCATCGGCGAGGAATTCGGTTTCATCGGCGTGCTGGTGGTGATCGTGCTGTTCTACTGGCTGGTGCGGCGCGCCTTCGGCATCGGCCGCACCGCGCTGCAGCTCGACCGCACCTTTGCCGGCCTGGTGGCCAAGGGCATCGGCGTGTGGGTCGGCTGGCAGACCTTCATCAATATGGGCGTGAACCTCGGCCTGCTGCCGACCAAGGGCTTGACGCTGCCGCTGGTCAGCTACGGCGGCTCGGGCATCCTGATGAACTGCGTGGCGCTCGCGATCCTGCTGCGCATTGATTATGAAAACCGTGTATTGATGCGCGGAGGGAAGGTATGACCGGAGCGCGGCAATACACGGTTTCGGTGGAGGCTAACTTCCTGCGTGAGCAGGAAGTTAAGCGCAGCGGCCGTAGCCAAAACCTCGTTGCGATGCGCGGAGGGAAGGTATGACCGGAGCGCAGCAATACACGGTTTCGGTGGAGGCTAACTTCCTGCGTGAGCAGGAAGTTAAGCGCAGCGGCCGTAACCAAAACCTCGTTGCGATGCGCGGAGGGAAGGTATGAGCGCGCAGCGCACCCTCCTGGTCATGGCCGGCGGCACCGGGGGGCACGTCTTCCCCGGGCTGGCGGTCGCACGCACGCTGCGCGAGCAGGGCTGGCGCGTGGTCTGGCTGGGCAACCGTACCGGCATGGAGGCGACGCTGGTGCCGAAGCACGATATCCCGATGGAGTTCGTGCAGTTCGGCGGCCTGCGTGGCAAGGGCCTGGTGACCAAGCTGCTGCTGCCGCTGAACCTGCTGCGCGCCTTCTGGCAGAGCCTGGGTGCGCTGCGCCGGGTACGCCCGGACGTGGTGCTGGGCATGGGCGGCTATATCACCTTCCCCGCGGGCATGATGGCGGCGCTGATCGGCCGGCCGCTGGTGCTGCACGAGCAGAATTCGATTGCCGGCCTGGCCAACAAGGTGCTGGCCAAGGTGGCGGACCGTGTGCTGTGCGCTTTCCCCGGGGCACTGCCCGGGGCCGAGTGGACCGGCAATCCGGTACGCGCGGAGGTGGCCGGCCTGCCGGCACCCGAGGCGCGCTATGCGCAGCGCACCGGTCCGCTGCGCGTGCTGGTGGTGGGCGGCAGCCTGGGCGCGGCCGCCCTCAACGAGGTGGTGCCCAAGGCGCTGGCGCTGCTGCCGGCGGCCGAGCGGCCGCGCGTGACGCACCAGGCCGGCGTCAAGCAGATCGACACCCTGCGCGCGAATTACGCGGCGGCAGGCGTCGAGGCCGAGACCGTGCCCTTCATCGACGACATGGCACGAGCCTACGACGAGGCAGACCTGGTGATCTGCCGCTCGGGCGCAATGACCGTATCGGAAGTCGCGGCGGCGGGCGTGGCGGCGCTGTTCGTACCGTTCCCGCATGCCGTGGACGACCACCAGACCACCAACGCGGAATTCCTCTCGCGGCAGGGCGCGGCCCTGCTGGTCCAGCAGCAAGACCTGAACCCCGAGGGGCTGGCGCGCACGCTCGCCGGCCTGCAGCGGCCGCAACTGAAAGACATGGCGCGCCTGGCGCGCGGCCTGGCCAAGCCGGATGCGACCCGGCGCGTGGCCGAGGTCTGCGCCGGCATGGCCAGGCATTGAAGCAATGGATTCATGAAGCATATCGTCAAGAACATTCACTTCGTGGGCATCGGCGGCGCCGGCATGAGCGGCATCGCCGAGGTCCTGCTGAACCTGGGCTACAAGGTCTCCGGTTCCGACATGGGCAGCAACGCTGCCACGCAGCGCCTGAGTTCGCTCGGCGCCAAGGTGATGCACGGCCATGATGCGGCCAATGTCGACGGCGTCAATGCGGTGGTGATCTCCACCGCCGTGGGCGACGACAATCCGGAAGTGATCGCCGCGCGCGCGCGCCGCATCCCGGTGGTGCCGCGCGCCGTCATGCTGGCCGAGCTGATGCGCCTGAAGCAGGGCGTGGCCATCGCCGGCACGCACGGCAAGACCACCACCACCAGCCTGGTCGCCTCGGTGCTGGCCGAGGGCGGCCTCGATCCCACCTTCGTCATCGGCGGCCGTCTGAATTCGGCCGGCGCCAACGCGCGCCTGGGCACCGGCGACTTCATCGTCGCCGAGGCCGACGAGTCCGATGCTTCCTTCCTGAACCTGTTCCCGGTGATGGAAGTCATCACCAATATCGATGCCGATCACATGGCCACCTACGGCCATGACTTCGCGCGCCTGAAGCAGGCTTTCATCGAGTTCACGCAACGGCTGCCCTTCTATGGCATCGCCGTGCTGTGCGTGGACGATCCCAATGTGCGCGAGATCCTGCCCTTCGTCTCCAAGCCCATCGTGCGCTACGGCTTCGCCGAGGATGCGCAGGTGCGGGCGGTCGACGCGCGCGCGGTCGACGGGCAGATGCACTTCACCGTGCTGCGCCAGCTCAACGGCCATGCCGAGCCACCGCTCGAGGTGGTGCTGAACCTGCCGGGCCTGCACAACGTGCAGAACGCGCTGGCCGCGATCGCCATCGCCACCGAGCTGGAGGTGCCTGACGCCGCCATCGTGAAGGCGCTGCGCGAGTTCCACGGCGTGGGCCGGCGCTTCCAGCGCTACGGAGAAGTGGCCACGGCCGACGGCACCGGCACCTTCACGCTGGTCGACGACTACGGCCACCATCCGGTCGAGATGGCGGCGACCCTGGCGGCGGCACGCGGTGCCTTCCCGGGCCGCCGCCTGGTGCTGGCCTTCCAGCCCCACCGCTATACGCGCACGCGCGACTGCTTCGAGGACTTCGTCAAGGTGCTGGGCAGCGTCGACGCGCTGCTGCTGGCCGAAGTCTACGCGGCCGGCGAGGCCCCCGTGGTGGCGGCCGACGGGCGCGCCCTGACCCGCGCGCTGCGCGTGGCAGCCAAGGTCGAGCCAGTCTTCGTCGAGCACATCGAGGAGATGCCGGCCGCCATCCTGGGCGCGGCGCGTCCCGGCGATGTCGTGATCACCATGGGCGCCGGTTCGATCGGCGCCGTGCCGGGCCAGGTGGTATCGCGCCAGCAGCCGGCAGGAGGCCAGGCATGAGCTTCGTCGCCCATCCCCAGATCGATCCCCGCTCCCTTGGCAAGGTCGGCGTGCTGTTCGGCGGCCGCTCGGCCGAACGCGAGGTATCGCTGATGTCCGGCCGCGGCGTGCTGGCGGCGTTGCAGTCGCGCGGCGTGGATGCCCATGCCTTCGATCCGGCCGTGCAGGGCGTGGCCGAGCTGGCCGCGGCGGGATTCGACCGCGTCTTCATCGCGCTGCACGGCCGTTACGGCGAGGACGGCACCATGCAGGGCCTGCTCGAGCAGCTCGGCATTCCCTATACGGGCAGCGGCGTGCTGGCCTCGGCCTTGTCGATGGACAAGCAGGCCACCAAGCGGCTGTGGATGACCCACGGCCTGCCGACGCCGCGCTTCGCCATGCTGCAGGCCGGCTCCGACTTCACCGCCGTGGTGGCCGAGCTGGGGCTGCCGCTGATCGTCAAGCCGGCGCGCGAGGGTTCGTCGATCGGCCTGACCAAGGTGACCGACGCGGCGCAGATGCGCGAGGCCTACGAGAAGGCGGCGGCGCTCGACCGCGATGTCATCGCCGAGACCTTCATCGATGGCGCGGAGCTGACCTGCCCGCTGGTAGGGGAGGGCGATGACGCCGCGGCGCTGCCGGTCATCCGCATCGTCGCGCCCGGCGCCAACTACGACTATCAAAATAAGTACTTTACTGACGATACCCAATACCTGTGCCCGTCGGGCCTGCCGGAGGCGCTCGAGCGCGAAGTGCAGGACCTGGCGGTCAATGCCTACCGCGTGCTGGGTTGCCGCGGCTGGGCGCGTGCCGACGTGATGCTGCGCGCCGACGGCAAGCCCTTCCTGCTGGAGATGAACACCTCGCCGGGCATGACCGGCCATTCGCTGGTGCCGATGGCGGCGCGTGCCGCGGGCATCAGCTACGAGGACTTCGTCATGCAGGTGCTGGCCGCGGCGACGCTGGACCTGCAACCGAACGAACACTGGAAGCCCGAGTAGGGCAGGGGGCGCCGGCCGGCGGACGGCGGCGCGCAGACGAAGCCGATATGACTGGAACCGAAGCCGCGCGACGCAAACGGACCGAGCAACGACAGCCGACCAACACCTGACCGAATCTGACCGAATCTGACCGACACCTGACATGTGGCACAACGCACGCCTGCTCAACCTGATCGCTTCCACGCTCTATGTGCTGGTGGCGCTGATGGCGCTCGCGGCCGGCCTGCTGTGGCTGGCCCAGCGGCCGGTGTTCGCCATCACCCATGTCGACGTGAGCGGTCTGGACGGCGCGGTGCTGCGCCACGTCAACGCGCCCAGCGTGCGCACCAACGCCCTGGGCAAGCTGAACGGAAACTTCTTCACGCTGGACCTGAACGCGGCGCGCCAGGTGTTCGAGTCGGTGCCCTGGGTGCGCCGCGCCAGCGTGCGCCGCGAATGGCCCAACGGCCTGGCGGTCGAGGTCGAGGAGCACGAGGCGCTCGGTACCTGGGGCGGCGCCGACAGCGGCAGGCTGATCAATACCTACGGCGAAGTCTTCGTGGCCAACACGGCCGAGGCAGAGGAGGATGCCCAGCTGCTGGCGCTGGAAGGCCCGACCGACAGCGAGGAAGACGTGGTCGAGAAGCTGGAGACCATGCGCGAGTGGTTCAAGCCGCTGCAGGCCGAGCCGCTCGCGGTGTCGCTGTCCGCCCGCTATGCCTGGCGCGCCAAGCTCTCCAACGGCATGGTGGTGGAGCTGGGGCGCGAGCAGAACGAAGAGGATCGCGCCGCCATGGAGCAGCGCGTCAAGCGTTTCGTGGCGGCGTGGCCGGAGGTCACCAGGCAGTGGGGCAAGCAGGTCGAGTACGCCGACCTGCGCTATCCCAACGGTTTTGCCATCCGTGCCGCCAATATCCGCTTCCTGACCGATGCCCAGGTGGCGGCCGCGGCGAAGGCCAAGGCATCGCCGGCGAAGGCGGGCACTACCAATAGCAGCAACCCCAACAATACGACGCGACTGAAGAGCAAGAACGCGGAGAAATCGCGATGAGCAAGGAATACAAGGACCTCCTGGTCGGTCTCGACATCGGCACCTCGAAGGTGGCGGCGGTGGTCGCGGAACTGCGCCCCGACGGCAGCTACGAAGTGATCGGGATGGGCCAGGCCGAGTCCAAGGGGCTGAAGAAGGGGGTCGTGGTCAACATCGAGGCCACCGTGCAGTCGATCCAGCGGGCGCTGGAAGAGGCCGAACTGATGGCCGACTGCAAGATCTCCGAGGTCTTCACCGGCATCGCCGGCAGCCATATCCGCAGCTTCAACTCGAGCGGCATGGTGGCGATCAAGGACAAGGAAGTCACGCAGACGGACGTGGCCCGGGTGATCGAGACGGCCAAGGCGGTCAACATCCCGACCGACCAGCAGATCCTGCACATCCTGACCCAGGAATTCATCATCGATGGCCAGGAGGATGTGCGCGAGCCGATCGGCATGAGCGGCATCCGCCTGGAAGTGAAGGTGCACATCGTCACCGGCGCGGTCAGTGCGGCGCAGAACATCGTCAAGTGCGTACGCCGCTGCGGCCTGGAAGTGCACGACCTGATCCTGCAGCCGCTGGCTTCCAGCCTGGCGGTGCTGACCGAGGACGAGAAGGAACTGGGCGTGGTGCTGGTCGACATCGGCGGCGGCACCACCGATATCGCCATCTTCAGCGAAGGGGCGATCCGCCACACCGCGGTGATTCCCATCGCCGGCGACCAGATCACCAACGACATCGCGATGGCGCTGCGTACGCCGACGCCGGATGCCGAGGACATCAAGATGCAGTACGGCATCGCCAAGCAGGCGATCGCCGATCCGGACGACATGATCGAGGTGCCGGGCGTCGGCGACCGCGGCACGCGCACGCTGTCGCGCCAGGCGCTGGCGGCGGTGATCGAGCCGCGCATCGAGGAACTGTATTCCCTGGTGCACCAGGTGGTGCGCGAGTCCGGCTATGAAGAACTGCTGTCGTCGGGCGTGGTGATCACCGGTGGCACGGCGATGATGCCGGGCATGGTCGAGCTGGGCGAGGACATCTTCCTCAAGCCGGTGCGTGTCGGTGTGCCCGAGTATCGCGGCAACCTGCACGAGGTGGTCAAGAGCCCGCGCTACTCGACGGTGATGGGTCTGTTGCTCGAAGGGCGCGTGCAGCGCATGCGCGGGCGCAAGGTCGCCGTGCAGAGCGGCTCGGTCAAGCAGGTATGGGGCCGCATGAAGGAATGGTTCGTCGGCAACTTCTGAGTTGCCGCGGCCGGCAGTACGCAACAGGTTCGCAAGGTAGAAGTTTTCTTTTCAATCTTTGGTTTCTTGTTCAGGAACCAAGGGCTGCGGCGGGGAGGCCGCAGCGTTTGGGGACTGATTCTTCTTGGAGGCAGTGATGGACTTTGACATGATCGAAACGGAAATGCAGGACGGCACCATCATCAAGGTGGTTGGCGTGGGCGGCGCGGGCGGCAACGCCGTGCAGCACATGATCAACCGCGGCGTGCAGGGTGTGGAGTTCATCTGCATGAATACCGATGCCCAGGCGCTCAAGCGCTCGTCGGCGGAGCGCGTGCTGCAGCTCGGCAACAGCGGTCTCGGCGCCGGCGCCAAGCCTGAGGTCGGCCGCAACTGCGCCGAGCAGGCGCGCGATCAGATCGCCGATGCCCTGCGCGGCGCGCACATGGTCTTCATCACTGCCGGCATGGGCGGCGGCACCGGTACCGGCGCCGCACCGATCGTGGCGCAGGTGGCGAAGGAAATGGGCATCCTGACCGTGGGTGTCGTCAGCAAGCCGTTCGAGTTCGAAGGTGCCCGCCGCGCCAAGGTCGCCGAAGCCGGCTCGGGCGAGCTCGAGGCCTGCGTTGACTCGCTGATCGTCGTGCTCAACGAGAAGCTGTTCGAAGTGATGGGCGACGACGCCGAGATGGACAAGTGCTTCCAGTGCGCCGACGACGTGCTGCACAACGCCGTGGCCGGCATTGCCGAGATCATCAATGTCGATGGCCTGGTCAACGTCGACTTCGAGGACGTCAAGACGGTCATGGGCGAGCAGGGCAAGGCCATGATGGGCACGGCCACCGTGTCCGGCGTGGACCGCGCCCGCCTGGCCGCCGAGCAGGCCGTCGCCAGCCCGCTGCTGGAAGGCGTGGACCTGTCGGGCGCGCGCGGCGTGCTGGTCAACATCACCGCCAGCCATTCGCTGAAGCTGTCGGAGACCAAGGAAGTCATGAACACCATCCGCAGCTACGCGGCGGAAGATGCCACGGTGATCTTCGGCACGGTGTACGACGACTCCATGGGCGACGCACTGCGCGTGACCGTGGTGGCGACCGGCCTGGGCCGCTCGGCGAAGAAGCAGCAGCCGATGACGCTGCTGAAGACCGGTACCGACAACATGCCGGTGCAGATGATGGCCAGCATCGCCCCGACCGTGACGCAGACGCCCGACTACAGCGGCCTCGACACGCCGGCGGTGTGGCGCAGCTCGCGCGAGTCGGCGTCGGCTCACGTGGCGGCGCTGCAGGAAAAGGGCGTCGACACCTACGACATCCCGGCCTTCCTGCGCAAGCAGGCTGACTGAGCCGGCCCGGCAGGGCGGCATGCTCGCCAGCCGGCCGGCTGGCCAGCGATCCGATGCGGCGATGCACGCAGGCGCTCCCTCGCCCGTGCCTGGCCCGGATCGTACTGGCCCGCCTCGCCAGCGCGGCGGCACCCGCTTGTGCTGAAGCCTGCCTCCTGAGCCATCCCGTCGCCGGGACAGGCGTGCCACGGCCGCCTCCCCGGATCCGGTTTCCCGCCTTCCTGGCCGGGATGGGCCGCTGTCCGCGCGCCGCACCGAGAGGTGCGGCGCGCGGCGCATTCCGGACCTGCACATTGCCTGCGTATGCGCTCCGCGCCGCAGGTGGGATGCCGTCCTTGCTGCTTTGAGCGCGGCCAGCAGCGACCTACTATGATGCAGACTGTCGCTTCACGACAAAGCTGTCGTGCGCGCCCGTTTTCCGTCTCGTCGCGCCGGCAATTCCGATCCACACATTGATGAACAGAGTTGAGCGCATGATTGCCATCGGAGACCGCGTACCCGACGCGACCCTGACCGAATTCCTGGACGCCGAGCGCGAAGGCTGCAGCCTCGGTCCCAATGCCTTTGCCGTGTCCGATCTGGTGCGCGGCCGCAAGATCCTCGTATTCGGACTCCCGGGTGCGTTCACGCCGACTTGTTCGGCCAAGCACGTGCCCGGCTATGTGGCGCAGGCCGAGGCCTTGCGTGCGGCCGGTGTCGACGAGGTCTGGTGCGTGTCTGTCAACGACGCCTTCGTGATGGGTGCCTGGGGCCGTGAGCAACAGGTCGGCGGCAAGGTCCGCATGATGGGCGACGGCAGTGCGCACTGGACGCGGGCGCTGGGCCTGGACCAGGACCTGGATGCGCGCGGCATGGGCGTGCGCTCGAAGCGCTACGCGATGCTGATCGATGACGGCGTGGTCAAGGTGCTCCAGGTGGAAGCACCGGGCGAGTTCCGTGTCAGCAGCGCTGAGGCCATGCTGGAGGCGTTGCGCGGGTAAGACACCGGCGGGGCGGTCAGGACATGAGTGTGCCTGATATGCTACATGTCCGAGCCGCCTAACACGACGAAACAAAATGGTGCAGCGCGGGAGGCGAAGCAGTGGTAAGATTACTTATTGAATCAAATAGTTGATAGATTTTAATAATAACTGAGGCCGTCATGCTCAAACAGCGCACCATCAAATCCCTGGTGAAGACGGTCGGCATCGGTTTGCACTCGGGGCGCAAGGTCACGCTGACGCTGAGACCCGCTGCCGCCGATGTCGGCATCGTGTTCACCCGCGTCGATCTGCCCGAGCCGGTGGAAATCCCCGCTTCGGCCATGGCGATCGGCGACACGCGCCTGGCCTCGGTGCTGCAGAAGGATGGTGTGCGCGTTTCCACGGTCGAGCACCTGATGTCGGCCTGCGCCGGCCTGGGCATCGACAACCTCTATGTCGACGTCGATGCCGAAGAGATCCCGATCCTGGACGGCAGCGCCTCCTCCTTCGTGTTCCTGCTGCAGTCGGCCGGCATCGAAGAGCAGCCGGCGGCCAAGCGCTTCATCCGGGTCAAGAAGCCGGTGGAAGTGCGCGAAGGCGACAAGCTGGCCCGGCTGGAGCCCTATTTTGGCTTCAAGCTGAGCTTCACCATCGACTTCCGCCACCCGGCGGTCGACAAGACCGGTCAGACCTTCTCCATCGATTTCGCCGATACCAGCTACGTGCGCGAGATCGCGCGCGCGCGCACCTTCGGCTTCGCCCACGAGTTCGAGGCCCTGCGCGAGATGGGCCTGGCGCGCGGCGGCAGCCTGGACAACGCCATCGTGCTGGACGAACATCGCATGCTCAACAACGAGGAGCTGCGCTACGGCGACGAGTTCGTGCGCCACAAGATCCTCGATGCGATCGGTGACCTGTACGTGGTGGGCCATCCGGTGATTGGCGCCTATGTAGCGCACAAGTCCGGCCACGGCATGAACAACCAGCTGCTGCGGGCCTTGCTGGCGGACCAGGAGGCCTACGAGATCGTCACCTTCGATCGTGTGGAGGATGCGCCGCACGCCTTCCTGCCGCAGGCGCAGCCGGCCTTCGGCTGAAGCGTGTGCCGGGCGGGTCCCGGTACACAGAACTCGCAAAAGACAAAGGCCGATCCTGCGATCGGCCTTTTTTGCTGGCGGGCGGCGCCGGCGGTTCGATGCCGCGCGGTGGACCGGCAGCGGATCAGCGATGATGCGACAGCAAGGTCTGCAGCGCATCGCGCAGCGGCGATGCCGGCAACTGACCGGCCAGCTCGCCGAGGCTGGCCAGCCCCGCGGCCGACATGCGGCCGGTGCGCGGCCGTGCGACCGGCGGAGCGTCCCACTCATCGCGGCGCCCGACCTCGGGCTGGACCCGCACGCGGATGGTGGTGATGGCCGAGCCGCGTTCCTGCAGCCGCGTCAGCAGCGTCGGCACGATCTGGCGTACCCGCGCCGCGGCCGCGCCGTGGGCGGCCAGCAGCAACAGGGCCTGCTCCTGCGGATTGCCACGGTTGTCCCGTTTGACGCCGGCCACGGCGATGCCGGCCCGCAGGCCGGGGGGGAGCAGCGCCAGCACCTCGCCCTCCAGGTCGGCCAGTTCACGTGCGGTCCGCATCAGCACCGAGACGGGGCCGGCCTTGTCCAGCCAGTCGTGGAGCGGCTTGGCGGCGGGTGTCTTGAGGGCGTGGTGGGTGAACAGGCGCATGCGTACATTCTAGCGCGAGCGGCAGTTCGCCAGGCGCGGGCGGGACGGGCGCGGGTGCACTTGAACCCTGGCGGCGCGCCCCGATCTGAGCTAGTGTCCTGATTCTTCAGTTCGTGGCATCACTCGGTCTGACGAGAAGACCCGAGAAGACCCGAGAAGACGTGCGAGGCCAGCAACGAAGCGCAACCCGGCTAGGGCCTTGCGAACATTCGTGACGACGCATCGCGCGGCTTATCGGCGGATTTGCTCAACGGATTTGTGCATCGGGACACCGCAGCGGCAGGCGCCGCGGGGCCGTCCCGGCAAGGGCCGCGGCCCCCGGCGGCGCACCTGTGGCGGCCTGGGCGCGCGGGCCGCCGGCTGCCCAGGAATTGCCACGCGCGCATGATAAACTCGGCGTTTTGCGCCAACTCTCCATATCCTCGCGCGGCCAACCCCCCGGTCCAGCCGTCGTGCCGGCGGCCAGGCCGGTTCCGCGCAGGTGAAAGCAATCGATGATCACGGGCCTCCTGAAGAAAGTCTTCGGCAGCCGCAACGAGCGGCTGATCAAACAATATCGCCGGACCGTCGCGCAGATCAATGCGCTGGAGCCCCAGTTCGAGAAGCTGTCGGACGAGGCGCTGCGGGGCATGACGGAGACTTTCCGCCAGCGCCACGCCGCCGGCGAGTCGCTGCAGGCGTTGCTGCCCGAAGCCTTCGCGGTGTGCCGCGAGGCCAGCAAGCGCGTGATGAAGATGCGTCACTTCGACATGCAGCTGATCGGCGGCATGGTGCTCAACGACAACAAGATCGCCGAAATGCGCACCGGCGAGGGCAAGACCCTGACCGCCACGCTGGCGGTCTACCTGAACGCCATCACCGGCAAGGGCGTGCACGTGGTCACGGTCAACGATTACCTGGCCCAGCGCGACGCGGAGTGGATGGGGCGCCTGTATAACTTCCTCGGTCTGTCGGTGGGCGTGAACCTGTCGCAGATGCCGCACGACCAGAAGCAGTCGGCCTACAACGCCGACATCACTTACGGCACCAACAACGAGTTCGGCTTCGACTACCTGCGCGACAACATGGTCTACGACCCGTCGCAGCGCGTGCAGCGCCCGCTGCACTACGCCATCGTCGACGAAGTGGACTCGATCCTGATCGACGAGGCGCGCACGCCGCTGATCATCTCGGGCCAGGCGGAGAACCATACCGACCTGTACCAGCGCATGAACGGCATTCCCAAGCTGCTGGAACGCCAGATCGGCGAGGAGAAGGCCGACGGCACCGGGGTGGAGAAGCCGGGCGACTACTATGTCGACGAGAAGGGCCACCAGGTCTACCTGACCGAGTCCGGGCACGAGAAGGCCGAGCGCATCATGTCCGAGATGGGCCTGATCGGCGAGGGCGAGTCGCTCTACGCGCCGCAGAACATCACGCTGATGCACCACCTGTACGCCGCGCTGCGCGCCTACAGCCTGTTCCACCGCGACCAGCACTACGTGGTGCAGAACGACGAGGTCATCATCGTCGACGAATTCACCGGCCGCCTGATGACCGGCCGCCGTTGGTCCGATGGCCTGCACCAGGCGGTCGAGGCCAAGGAAGGCGTGACCATCCAGCAGGAAAACCAGACGCTGGCCACCATCACCTTCCAGAACTACTTCCGCATGTATGAGAAGCTGGCCGGCATGACCGGCACGGCCGACACGGAAGCCTACGAATTCCAGGAGATCTACGGCCTGGAAGTGGTGGTGATCCCGACCAACCGCCCTGCCCAGCGCAAGGATCTGCAGGACCAGATCTACAAGACCTCCAAGGAGCGCTACGACGCGGTGGTGCGCGACATCCGCGACTGCTACGAGCGTGGCCAGCCGGTGCTGGTGGGTACCACCTCGATCGAGACCTCGGAGTACCTGTCGGACCTGCTGAACAAGGAAAAGCTGCCGCACCAGGTGCTCAACGCCAAGCAGCACGCGCGCGAGGCTGAGATCGTCGCACAGGCGGGCCGGCCCAAGATGATCACCATCGCCACCAACATGGCCGGCCGCGGTACCGACATCGTGCTGGGCGGCAATGTGGAGAAGCAGTCCGGCTTCATCGAGGCGGACGCCGGTCTGTCGGACGACGAAAAGGCGGCGCGCATCGCCAAGCTGAAGGACGAGTGGAAGTCGCTGCACGAGCAGGTCAAGGCTTCCGGCGGCCTGCACATCGTCGGCACCGAGCGCCACGAGTCGCGCCGTATCGACAACCAGCTGCGCGGCCGTGCCGGCCGCCAGGGCGATCCGGGCTCCTCGCGCTTCTACCTGTCGCTGGATGACCAGCTGCTGCGCATCTTCGCCGGTGATCGCGTGCGCGCGATCATGGAACGACTGAAGATGCCCGAAGGCGAACCGATCGAGGCCGGCATCGTGACCCGTTCGATCGAATCGGCGCAGCGCAAGGTGGAAGGCCGCAACTTCGACATCCGCAAGCAGCTGCTGCAGTACGATGACGTCGCCAACGACCAGCGCAAGGAAATCTACAAGCTGCGCAACGAGGTGCTCGAGGCGCAGGATGTCGGCGAGATGGTGCGGAACCTGCGCGAGAGCGTGCTGGAGGAGCTGTTCCACGAGCACGTGCCGGCCGACACCATGGAAGAACAATGGGACATCAGCGGCCTCGAGACGCGGCTGCGCGATGACTGGGGGCTGGAGCTGCCGCTGGCGAAGACCATCGAAGCCGCGCAGAGCATCGAGGACGAGCAGCTGCTGACCATGGTGATGGGCGCCGCCAACGAGCGCTACGACGGCAAGGTCGCGCAGGTCGGCCGCGAGGCCTTCGCCGGCTTCGAGCGCTCGGTCATGCTGCAGAGCATCGACACGCACTGGCGCGAGCACCTGGCGGCGCTGGATCATCTGCGCCAGGGCATCCACCTGCGCGGCTACGCACAGAAGGATCCCAAGCAGGAATACAAGCGCGAATCGTTCGAACTGTTCGGCCGCCTGCTGGACGTGATCAAGAACGAGGTCACGCGCGTGATCTTCAACGTGCAGATCCAGTCGCCCGAAGAGCTGGAACAGGCATCGGAGCAGATCGAGGAGGGCCTGTCCCACCTGGAGAACCTGCAGTTCAAGCACGAAGAGCTGGGCGAAGGCGGCGAGCCGCTCGAGGACGGACAGCCGGCGCGCTCGGCGATTGCCGCCGGGGCCGCGGCAGCGGCCGCCGGCCAGCCGAAGGTGGGCCGCAACGATCCCTGCCCCTGCGGCTCGGGCAAGAAGTACAAGCAGTGCCATGGCAAGCTGAGCTGAAGCCAGGCGCACGGCAGGACCGATATGCCCGCGCAAGCGGGCATATTCGTCAGGCGGGCCGTATCGCTGCCGCGCCGATGCGGCCGCGGCCCGGCAGCAGGAGGGCGGGGCGCGGGCGCGTGCCGCCGCATTCGACACATCGAGCATCACAGCACACAGAGGAAACATCATGGCCGTCAACCTGCCGCTGCCCCGCGCGGAAGACCTGAAACCCGTAGCCGGCTTCGAGCTGGGCTGGGCCGAGGCGGGCATCCGCAAGGCCAACCGCAAGGACGTGCTGGTCGCGCGCGTGGCCGAGGGCAGCACCGCGGCCGGCGTGTTCACCCGCAACCGCTTCTGCGCGGCACCGGTGCAGGTCTGCCGTGAGCACCTTGCCGCCGGCAAGGGCATCCGTGCGATCGTGGTCAATACCGGCAATGCCAACGCCGGTACCGGCGAGCCCGGCCTGGCCAATGCCCGCGCCACCTGCGAAGCGCTGGCCAAGGCACTGGGCATCGCGCCGGAACAGGTGCTGCCCTTCTCGACCGGGGTGATCCTCGAGCCGCTGCCGGTCGACCGCCTGGTCGCGGGGCTGCCGGCCGCCATCGCCAACGCGCGCGCCGACAACTGGCTGGCCGCGGCCGAATCGATCATGACCACCGACACCCAGCCCAAGGCGGCTTCGCGCACGGTGCAGATCGACGGCAAGACGGTCACGCTGTCCGGCATCAGCAAGGGCGCCGGCATGATCCGCCCGAACATGGCCACCATGCTGGGCTTCATCGCCATGGACGCCGCCGTCGCGCAGCCGGTGCTGCAGGCCCTGGTGTCGTATGCGGCTGACCATTCATTCAACAGCATCACCATCGACGGCGACACCTCGACCAACGACTCCTTCGTGCTGGTTGCCACCGGCAAGGCCGGCGTCGCCGTGGAGCGCGCCGACGGCGCGGCCTTCGAGGCGCTCCGCGAAGCGGTCACCTCGCTGGCGCAGGAACTGGCGCAGATGATCGTGCGCGACGGCGAAGGCGCCACCAAATTGATGACGATCCGCGTCGAAGGCGGTGCGAACGTCGCCGAATGCCGCCAGATCGCCTATGCAGTGGCGCACTCGCCGCTGGTGAAGACGGCCTTCTATGCCTCCGATCCCAACCTGGGCCGCATCCTGGCCGCAGTCGGCTACGCTGGCGTGGACGACCTGGACGTCGATCGCGTCAACCTGTGGCTGGACGACGTCTGGGTCGCCCGCGATGGCGGCCGTCATCCGGAATACCGCGAAGAAGACGGCCAGCGCGTGATGAAGCAGGCGGAGATCACCGTGCGCATCGCGCTCGGCCGCGGCGATGCCAGCGCGACTGTCTGGACCTGCGACCTGTCGCACGACTACGTTTCGATCAACGCCGACTACCGTTCCTGAGCCCCGCCCTCCACTGCCAACGGAATCCACGCTGCCATGTCAGACCTCGCCACACGCCTCGATCACTTCCTGTCCCGACTCGAACAATGGCTGCCGCCGCAGCTAGGCGAGGCGGACTGGAAAGAGGCGGTAGCGTTCCGTTGGCGCAAAAGGGAGAGCCTGTTCGGCAAGATCGGCTATCTGCAGGCTATCCGCCAGCTGCCGCCGATCCACCTGGACGACCTGAAGAACATCGAGCGCCAGAAGGACGCGATCGTCGCCAATACGCGCCAGTTCGTGGGTCGCCTGCCGGCCAACAACGTACTGCTGACCGGCGCGCGCGGTACCGGCAAGTCCTCGCTGATCAAGGCTTGCCTGAACGCCTTCGTGGCCGACGGCCTGCGCCTGGTCGAGGTGGACAAGGACGATCTCGGTGACCTCGGCGACATCGTCGAACTGCTGTCGCAGCGTCCCGAGCGCTTCGTCATCTTCTGCGACGATCTCTCTTTCGAGGAAGGCGAGTCGGGCTACAAGTCGCTGAAGTCGGCGCTGGATGGCTCGGTGGCCGCGCAGTCGGACAATGTGCTGATCTACGCCACCTCGAACCGGCGCCACCTGCTGCCGGAGTACATGAAGGACAACGAAAGCTACCGGCATACCGCGGATGGCGAGATCCATCCGGGCGAGGTGGTCGAAGAGAAGATTTCGCTGTCCGAGCGTTTCGGCCTGTGGCTGTCGTTCTACCCGCCCAAGCAGGACGAGTACCTGGCCATCGTCGGCCACTGGCTCAAGCACTTCGGCTGCAGCGACGAAGATATCGCCGCGGCGCGCGGCGATGCGCTGGTGTGGGCACTGGAACGCGGCTCGCGTTCGGGCCGCGTGGCCTGGCAGTTCGCGCGCGACTGGGGCGGCAAGCACGGCCGCCGTGCCGTCGACGAGGCGCAGTGATGGGTGCTGGGACGGACATCGCGCCGGACGGCGTGCGCAAGGTGACCGAAGTGGCGGTCGGGGTGCTGATGCGCCCCGACGGCAGCTTCCTGCTGGCGCAACGCCCTGCCGGCAAGCCCTACGAGGGCTACTGGGAGTTTCCGGGCGGCAAGCTGGAGCCTGGCGAATCGGTCGAGGCGGCGCTGGCCCGCGAACTGCACGAGGAACTCGGCCTCGACGTGACCCGCTGCGAGCGCTGGAAGGTACTCGAGCACGACTATCCGCACGCCTATGTGCGGCTGCATTTCTGCAAGGTGGTCGGCTGGCGCGGCGAGCCCCACGGCCGCGAGGGCCAGGCCTTCGCCTGGCAGCAGGCGCCGGTGTCGGTCGGCCCGCTGCTGCCGGCGACCATCCCGGTGGTGGACTGGCTGGCCGCCGAGGCCGGCTGAGCAGGGCGCCGATTCACGCCCCAGGCGGCCACTGCGGTGCCTAGCGGTCCTGGTCGTCCGGCAGGTCCGGCGACGGCGTTTCCTCGGGCTTACCCCCGATCACATATTTCTCCGCAGCCCAGGCGCCCAGGTCGATCTGCTTGCAGCGTTCGGAGCAGAACGGGCGGAAGCGGCTTTCCGGCACCCAGGCCACATCCTTGCCGCAAGTGGGGCATTTGACGATGGTCGGCATGGTGGTGTGTCTTGTGAGTCGTGTACGACAGGATGGTGCGTCGCGGCCGCTCCCTGCAGGGCAGGGCGGCGCATGACGCCGTGGTCAGAAATTGCAGAGCTTGAGCAGGAAGGGGATGTCCGCGTCGACCGACTTGGGCCTCAGGTCCCCGTCCTGTTGCGTGAAGCGCACCCACAGCATGTACTTGTTGGCGCTCATTTCGGGAATGAAGGCGAGCAGCGATTCATCCAGCAGCACCTGCATCAGCTGGTAGCTGCGTCCGGACAGCATCTGCTGGTAGCTCCCGCCGGTGGCGATCACCTTGCCGCTCTGGCTGGATTCGCGCAGCAGGCGCAGCACAGTGGTCGTGCCCTGCCGCAACGGCATCAGCGGGCGTGCCCACTTGGCCACATCGATGCGCCGGTCTTCGGCCGGGCGTTGCTGCCAGGCATAGTAGGCGGGCAGGTCGAACTCGCAGGTGCCGCCGGGGATGATGGCGCGGCTGCGGATACTGGTCAGCCACTCATTGTCGACCAGCAACTGGCCGGCCTTGCCCACGGTCTGGTTCAGCAGCGCCATGGCCTGCTCGATCTCGCCGATCACTGCGTCGAGCGCCTTCTGGTCGATCTGCGGATTGCTGCGCAGCGACGACAGCGCCTGGCGCTGGCGCTCGAGTTCCTTGATCAGGTCGGTCTTCAGGTCGGCCCTGCCGGCTACGTCGATGATTTCGAATACCGTGGTCAGGGCGACGTGGTGCTGCAGCGCATGATCCTGGGCGAGGAAGAAATCCAGGCGATCGAACAGGTCTTCCAGGCGCAGAAGTGTCCTGATGCGTTCGTTGAAAGGATATTCGTACAGAATCAAGGGAATGTCCGTGCAGCGCGCGGGCTGGCGTGCCGTTTGCGGCGCGGCGCCCGCGTGGAAAACCATTCGGCGCGGGGAACATTCCCGGCGCCGGTCTATCCGGTACAGGTACCGGCGGCTGGCCGGCCCTTGCCTGCCATGATCAGCGCATTCTATGCGAGTCCGCGCTGCGCGACAATGCAGGCTGCCCCAGGGGGGACGACTGTTTCAGTCGGCCGTATGGAGCGGTGCCGCCGCCGCTTGCGAGCGGTACAGCCGGTCCAGCCGCTCGACTTGCGGCGCAAGCGCCTCGGGCCGGCCCTCGTTGTCGATCACGTCGTCCGCCTGCGCCAGGCGCTGCGCACGCGTGGCCTGCCGCGCCATGATGGCTTCCACCTGGGGCCGGGTGAAGCCGTTGCGGGACATCACCCGAGCCACCTGGGTCGCTTCGCTGCAATCGACCACCAGGACGCGCCCGACCCGCTGGCGCCAGCTTCCCGACTCGACCAGCAGCGGCACCACATAGATCAGGTAGGGATGGCGGCCGCCGGCGCGCACGGCAGCGGCGCGGCTCTCGGTGAGCTGGCGGATCAGCGGGTGGGTGATGGCTTCCAGGCGCGCTTTCGCCGCCGGGTCGGCAAAGACCAGCGCGCGCATCGCGTCGCGGTCCATGGCGCCGTCCGGGCGCAGGCACTGCGGCCCGAAGGCCTCGACCAGGGCGGGGATGGCCAGCCCATGCGGCGCCGTGATCTCGTGGGCGAGCAGGTCGGTATCGATGATCGCAGCGCCGCGCGCGGCGAACAGGTCGGCCACGCGGGTCTTGCCAGAGCCGATGCCTCCGGTCAGTCCGATTTCTAGCATGGTGATGTGCGGTGTGTACTGTGTATGCCGAGCAAGGGGCCCGTGGCAGTGAGTCTAGCCCGGCACGCCCAGCGCGAGCGGCAGCGCGCCGGCCCCCAGGAACAGTACCAGCAGGCCCGCTCCGGCGATGAACGGACCGAAGGGGAAGGGCGTGTCGCGATGCTGCCGGCGCAGTGCGATGCGGACGAGGCCGAACAGCAGGCCGACCACGGAGGACAGCAGCACCAGCGCGGGCAGCGCCTGCCAGCCGAACCAGGCACCGAGCGCCGCCATCAGCTTGAAGTCGCCGTAGCCCATGCCCTCCTTGCCGCGCACCAGCTTGAAGAGCCAGTAGACGCTCCACAGCAGCAGGTAGCCGGCTGCCGCGCCGATCACGGCGTCGGCCAGCGAGGCGAACACGCCCGCCAGGTTGAGCAGCAGGCCGAGCCACAGCAGCGGCTGGGTCAGCTGGTCGGGCAGCAGCTGGGTATCGGCGTCGATCATGGTCAGCGCCAGCAGCGTCCACACCAGGACCAGCGCCGCCAGGCCCTGCCAGGTCGGCCCGAAGTGCCAGGCGGCCAGCACGCTCAGCACCCCGCTGGCGAGTTCCACCAGCGGATAGCGCGCCCCGATCGGTGCGTGGCAGGCCGAACAGCGCCCCCGCAGCAGCAGGTAGCTGAGCACGGGGATGTTCTCCCATGGCGCCAGCGTGTGCCCGCAGTGCGGGCATGCCGATCCCGGCACCGCCAGGTTGTAGCGCGACGGATGGGGCAGCGGCTCGCCGCGCAGCTCGGCGATGTAGTTCGCCTCGTCGTGCTCCATCATGCGCGGCAGGCGGTGGATCACCACGTTGAGGAAGCTGCCGACCGCCAGGCCCAGCAGGCCGGCCGCCAGCATCAGGAACCAGCCGGGCAGGGCGGCCAGCGTGGCGATGGTGAAGGCGCCTTGCGGCGAGAATGCGGACACCATGCTTCAGACCACCTGTCCCAGCTTGAAGATCGGCAGGTACATGGCAATCACCATGCCGCCGATCAGTACCCCGAGGATCACGATGATCAGCGGCTCGATCAGGCTGGAGATGGCCGCGACCGCGTCGTCGACCTCGCGCTCGTAGAATTCGGCCACCTTCAGCAGCATATTGTCCAGCGCGCCCGATTCCTCGCCGATCTGCGTCATCTGCAGCACCATATTGTCGAACACGTGGGTGGCCTGCATGGCGTTGGTCAGGCTGGTGCCGATGCGCACCGCCTGTTCGACCTCGCGCGTGGCGTCGTGGTAGACCCAGTTGCCGGCCGCGCCCGCCACCGACTCCATCGACTCCACCAGCGGCGTGCCCGCGGCGAACATGGTGGCCAGGGTGCGCGTCCAGCGCGCGATCACCGCCTTGCGGAACAGGCTGCCGAAGATGGGCATCTTCAGCAGCGCGCGGTCGGTGGCGCGCTGCACCTTCTCCGACTTGCGCAAGGCGCGCAGGTACAGTGCGATGGCCGCCACCGGCACGCCGATGACGATGTACCAGTAGGCCACGAAGAAGTCGGAGATGGCGATCACGAACAGCGTCGGCGCCGGCAGGTTGGCGCCGAAGCTGGCGAACACGCCCTTGAAGGCAGGGATCACGAACAGCATCAGGATCACGGTGACGGCGAAGGCCACGGTCAGCACCGCGATCGGGTAGATCATGGCCGACTTGATCTGGCTTTTCAGCGCGATCGTCTTCTCCATGTACATCGACAGTCGTTCGAGCAGCGCATCCAGGATGCCGCCCTGTTCGCCGGCGTCGATCAGGTTGCAGTAGAGCGTGTCGAAGTAGCGCGGATGGCGCCGGAAGGCCTGCGCCATGCTGCTGCCGGCCTCGATGTCGAAGCGGATCTGCGCCAGCAGCTGGGTGAAGTTCGGGTTGGCATGGCCGCGCGCGATGATGTCGATCGACTGCAGCAGCGGCACGCCTGCCTTGAGCATGGTGGACAGCTGGCGCGTGAAGTAGGCGATGTCCTTCTCGGTGATCTTGCGACCGCGCGCCGCGCGGCGGCGCTTCATCTTGACCACCGTCAGGCCCTGCTTGCGCAGCATGGCATTGACTTCGGCCTGGTCCTCCGCGCGCTGTTCCCCGGTGAAGGTCTTGCCCTTGCGGTCCTTGCCTTCCCACTCGAAGATGTACTGCGTCGCCGCCTTGCGCCCCGGCTTGCTCCGCGACGGCGCTGCCGTGCGGGCCGCCGCGGCTGGTGCACGCGTTGCCATGATTGACCCCCGACTGATTGCTTTTGTTTTACATATTGGTCGTCGCCAGCACTTCTTCCAGCGAGGTGACGCCTTGCTTCACCTTCAGCAGGCCGGCTTCCCGCAACGATAGCACGCCGTCGCGGCGCGCCTGCTCGGCGATCTGCAGCGCCGTACCGTGAGACAGGATGATCTGCTGCATCGCCTCGGAGATGGGCATCACCTGGTAGATGCCGCAACGCCCCTTGTAGCCGCTGCCGCTGCAGCGCTCGCAGCCGGCCGGGTGGTAAGGCTGCCAGCTGCCGTCGAGTTCGCTCTCTTGGAAGCCGGCGTCAAGCAGCACGTCGCGCGCCAGGGCGCCCGGCCGCTTGCAGTTGCAGAGCCGGCGCGCCAGCCGCTGGGCGGTGATCAGCAGCACGCTGGAGGCGATGTTGAACGGCGCCACGCCCATGTTCATCAGCCGCGTCAGCGTGGTCGGCGCATCGTTGGTATGCAGCGTGGACAGCACCAGATGGCCGGTCTGGGCGGCCTTGATGGCGATGTCCGCGGTCTCCAGGTCGCGGATCTCGCCCACCATGATGACGTCCGGGTCCTGGCGCAGGAAGGAGCGCAGCGCGGCGGCGAAGGTCAGGCCGGCCTTCTCGTTGACGTTGACCTGGTTGATGCCGGGCAGCTGGATTTCGGCGGGATCCTCGGCCGTCGAGATATTGATGTCGCCCTGGTTGAGCAGGTTGAGGAAGGTATAGAGCGAGACCGTCTTGCCGCTGCCGGTCGGGCCGGTGACCAGGATCATGCCGTAGGGGCGCTTGATGGTCTCGAGCAGCAGCGCCTTCTGCGCGGGCTCGTAGCCGAGCCGGTCGATGTCGAGCTTGTCGGTCGAGGAGTCGAGGATCCGCATGACGATCTTCTCGCCGAACAGTGTCGGCAGCGTCGACACACGGAAATCGATGGCCTTCTCGACCGTCTCCTTGCTGTCCTTGCCGTCCTTGTCCTTTTCCTTCGGCAGCGCGATCAGCAGCTTCATGCGGCCGTCCTGCGGCACGCGTTTCTCGGAGATGTCCAGGCGCGACAGCACCTTGATGCGGGTGGCGATCTTGTCGCGGATGTCCAGCGGGGGGCGGGCCACCTCCAGCAGCACGCCGTCGACGCGGAAGCGCACGCGGTAGAAGGTCTCGAACGGCTCGAAGTGCAGGTCGGATGCACCCCGGTGGAAGGCCTCGGTCAACAGCTTGTGCAGGAAGCGCACGACCGGTGCGTCGTCGATGTCGTTGGGCGCCTTGTTGCGCTGGGCTCCCGCCGAGGCGACCGGGTCGTACTCGATCAGCTTGTGCTCGGCCGCCACCGGGCCGGCGGCGCGCAGCGTACTGCTTTCCTCGCCGGCCGAGCGCACGTGCTTCAGCAGCTTGTCGTGCTCGACCACGACCGCGTCGACCGGCAGGTTCAGTTTCTGGCGGATGGCATCGAGGCCGGCCTGGTTGGACGGATCGGAGGTTGCCACGACCAGCCGGTTGTCGCGCCGGCCCAGCGGCAGCAGCCGGTGGGCGTGGAACTCGCGGTTGCCGACCAGGGCCGGCGGCACCGTGGCGAAGTTGAACTGGCTGAGGTCGAGCAGCGGGAGCTGGTACTTGTCGGCGGCGAAGGTGGCGAGGTCGCGCGCGCTCATGGTGCCGCTGCCGACGATCTCGTCGATCAGTTGCGACTTCTTTTCCCGCGCGGCCTGTTCGAGCTGGGCGAGAAGGGCCGGAGCGATGCGGCGGCTTTGCGCGAGAGCGAGACCTAGTGTCATGGCGAGGCAGGACGGCCCGCGAGGGCTGCGAGGCAGGGAGCGGGCCCTGGACCGCGGCAGTTTGCAGCCGGGGTCACTTTTTGTAAAGGCAGCCGCCGGTCCTCGTCGGCATTTGCGCGACAGCAGCGCAACCCCGCTTGGGTGGGGGGGGCATCCCGTGCCGCATTGACTGTAGCGGGGCGTGCCTGCCGCGCAGGACACGGATGGCAATGCCGGACGCAGAAAACAAAAAGGCCGCACTGTCGTGCGGCCTTTTTGCGGTCTCGATGACCAGAAACTGGTCGGGGTGAGAGGATTCGAACCTCCGGCCTCTACGTCCCGAACGTAGCGCTCTACCAGGCTAAGCTACACCCCGTTTTCTTGTTTTTCTGCGCTACGACTGTCGTTGCAGCGAGAAAGAACATAAGTCTATCAGCGTTTCCTTCAGTTGGGAAGGGGGAAATTGCATTGCCGCTTTTTCCGCCGCTGCGGCCTCGCGCTGCGCGGCCTGGAAGGTGACCTCCAGCGCGCCGCTGTCGTGGATGGCGGAGAACACGGCATCGAAGTGTTCGGTGCCGCCCTGCACGATAGCTTCGCGCGCGAGCGCGCGCTGCTCGGGCGTGCCGTGCTCGATCAGGTGCAGCAGCGGCAGCGTCGGCTTGCCTTCGCGCAGGTCGTCGCCGGCATTCTTGCCCATCTGCTCGGCGCTGGCCGTGTAGTCGAGCATGTCGTCGATCAGCTGGAAGGCGGTGCCGATGCGCCGGCCGTATTCGGCGGCGGCCTCTTCCAGCGCCGCGTCGGCGCCGGACAGGACCGCGCCGATCTGCGCCGAAGCTTCGAACAGCTTGGCGGTCTTGTAGCGGATCACCTTCAGGTAGCGCTCGACGGTGACGTCCGGGTCGTGCATGTTCAGCAGTTGCAGCACTTCACCTTCGGCGATCACGTTGGTGGCGTTGGAGAGGATCTCCATGATGCGCATGCTGCCGGCCTCCACCATCATCTGGAAGGCGCGCGAATAGAGGAAGTCTCCTACCAGCACGCTAGCGGCATTGCCGAAGGCCGCGTTGGCGGTCTCGCGGCCGCGGCGCAGCTCCGACTCGTCGACCACGTCGTCGTGCAGCAGGGTGGCGGTGTGGATGAACTCCACCACGGCGGCGAGGTCATGGTGGCGGTGGCCATCGTAGCCCAGGGCCCGCGCGACCAGCAGCAGGATCACCGGGCGCAGGCGCTTGCCGCCCGCGCCGATGATGTATTCGCCGATCTGTTCGATCAGGGGCACTTCCGAGGCGAGGCGCCGGCGGATGACTGCGTCGACGGCGCGCATGTCGGCAGCGACCGGGGCAAGCAGGGCAGTGGCGGAAGACTGGGACAAGATGATCACCGTTGCGCAAAACCGGACGATTATATGCGATGGGCGTGTATGTATGTCCGTCTCCAGGCGGGTGTCCCGGTTGCTGTGCGGCGCTGGCGGCGCGGGTGCGAGGGGCGTCGGCGGGCGTGGCTATAATCGGCGCATGGACAAGTCCCGCGACACGACCCGCCGCACCCGCCGCGCCGCCTGGTGGTGCGCCTTCGCCGCGCTGGCCGGCTTCCTGCTGGCCGATCTGGCCTGAGCGGCACAGCCTCGCCGGCGACGCCATGTGCGTGGATCGTCGCTGCCGGGCTATGTACCTGTTTTCTTTGCGCTTTTCTTCATTCTCGTATAGAATGCGCAGTTCTCTCCGGTAGCTTTCGCGAGCTGCGCCGGCCGCGCCACCTCCGTCACGGCGGAGCAGCGTGTCCTGTCCGGCGCGGAGCCTGGCCTCGCGCCAGGATGCGGCTGGTTCGTGCGCAGGTCATGCGCCGATCGTGCACCGGCGGGAGATAACCGGGCCAGCCGGCCGGCACCTCGACCTGTCGATGACAGTGGCATGGTGCAGTGGCACCGGTCTGGCATTCGGCGTTTTATACACATCGAGAGGTTCGACAATGTACGCGGTCGTAAAAACCGGCGGCAAGCAATACAAGGTTGCTGCTGGCGAAAAACTGAAAGTAGAACAGATACCGGCTGACATTGGCGCTGAAATCACGCTCGACCAGGTGCTCGCAGTGGGCGCAGGCGACCAGATCAAGTTTGGTACGCCGCTGGTGAGCGGGGCTTCCGTCAAAGCTACCGTTATCTCCCAAGGTCGTCACGACAAGGTGAAGATCTTCAAGATGCGCCGTCGTAAGCACTACCAGAAGCGTCAAGGCCATCGTCAGAATTACACCGAACTGCGTATCGAAGCCATCGTTGCCTGAGCATCGGCTCAGTCTGCATCGAATTCGAACGTAACCCGGTAAAGCGACAGGAGTTAAGTCATGGCACAGAAAAAAGGCGGCGGTTCTACACGGAACGGCCGCGATTCCGAATCGAAGCGCCTCGGCGTGAAGGTGTTTGGCGGCCAAGCCATCAATGCAGGCGGCATCATCGTGCGCCAGCGCGGTACCCGCGTGCATGCCGGCGACAACGTCGGCGTGGGCAAGGACCACACCCTCTTCGCCCTGGTTGACGGCCACGTGCAGTTCGCCGTCAAGGGCGCTGCGAAGAAGCAGCAGGTCAGCGTCGTTCCGGCAGCCTGATCTCCGCCTTTGCAGCAGGAAGGCCCCGCAACGCTTGCGGGGCTTTTTCTTTTCTGGCGACAATATTGCCGATGTCCGCCATCCGCCGTGGCCGCCTGGTGCCGAAAGGCAGGGCGGCCCGCACCAGCCACGGAAACCCATCATGAAGTTCATCGACGAAGCCCGCATCGAAGCCATCGCCGGCAACGGCGGCAATGGCAGCGCCTCGTTCCGGCGCGAGAAGTTTGTGCCCTTCGGCGGTCCGGATGGCGGTGACGGCGGGCGCGGCGGCAGCGTGTTCGCCGTGGCGGACCGCAACATCAATACCCTGATCGACTTCCGCTACGCCAAGAAGCACGTGGCGCGCAACGGCGAGAACGGCCGCGGCTCGGACTGCTATGGCGCGGCCGGCGAGGACGTCACGCTGCGCATGCCGGTGGGCACCCTGATCACCGACCTCGACAGCGGCGAACTGGTCGCGGACCTGACCGAGCATGGCCAGAAGGTCTGCCTGGCCGAGGGCGGCATGGGCGGCTGGGGCAACCTGCACTTCAAGTCCAGCACCAACCGCGCGCCGCGCCAGCAGGTGGACGGCAAGCCGGGCGAACGCCGCATGCTCAAGCTGGAGCTGAAGGTGCTGGCCGACGTCGGCCTGCTCGGCATGCCCAATGCCGGCAAGTCGACCTTCATCTCGCACGTCTCGAACGCGCGCCCGAAGATCGCCGACTATCCCTTCACCACGCTGCACCCCAACCTGGGCGTGGTGCGCGTCGACCATGAGCAGTCCTTCGTGGTGGCCGACATTCCCGGCCTGATCGAGGGGGCCGCCGAAGGCGCCGGCCTGGGTCACCAGTTCCTGCGCCACCTGCAGCGCACCGGACTGCTGCTGCATATCGTCGACCTGGCCCCCTTCGACGACGCGGTCGACCCGGTCGCCGAGGCGCGCGCGATCGTCAACGAGCTGAAGAAGTACGATGCGACGCTGTACGAGAAGCCGCGCTGGCTGGTGCTGAACAAGCTCGACATGGTGCCGGAAGACGAGCGCGAGGCCCGCGCCAAGGACTTCATCAAGCGCTACAAGTGGAAGGGGCCGGTGTTCCGCATCTCCGCGCTGACCGGCGAAGGCTGCCGTGAGCTGATCTACGCGATCAAGGACCACCTGGCCGCGATCAAGGCCGAGGAAGCTGCCGCGCTGGCCGAGCCGGACGTCCGCCTCGACGATCGCCTGCACAACGTCGAGCGGGACGGCGGCGGGCCGGTCTGAGCCGGGCCGCGCGGCGCAGGCGACGACACCACCAACATAACCATTCCGGGGGAATACGGGCGGCGCCCCGGCGCCTGCCCGGCGGCAGCGTCCCCCACTCCTCGAGACAGGAAGCTCACCATGCAATCGGTCATCGCGCAGGCAAAGCGCATCGTCGCCAAGGTCGGATCCAGCCTGGTGACCAATGATGGCAAGGGCCTGGACCACGACGCCATCGCCCGTTGGGCGGCGCAGATCGCCAGCCTGCGTGCCAGTGGCAAGGAAGTGGTGCTGGTCAGCTCTGGCGCCATCGCGGAAGGCATGCAGCGGCTGGGCTGGAGCAAGCGTCCGAGTGAGATCCACGAGTTGCAGGCGGCCGCCGCAGTCGGCCAGATGGGCCTGGCGCAGGTCTACGAAAGCCAGTTCGGGCTGCATGGCATCCGCACCGCGCAGGTACTGCTGACGCACGCCGACCTTGCCGACCGCGAGCGCTACCTGAATGCGCGCTCGACGCTGGTGACCCTGCTCGGCCTCGGCGTGGTGCCGATCATCAACGAGAACGATACCGTCGTCACCGATGAGATCAAGTTCGGCGACAACGACACGCTGGGCGCGCTGGTGACCAACCTGATCGAAGGCGACGCGCTGGTGATCCTGACCGACCAGCGTGGCCTCTACACGGCCGATCCGCGCAAGGACCCGGCGGCCGAGTTCGTGCACGAGGCGCTGGCCGGTACGCTCGAGCTGGAGGCCATGGCCGGCGGCGCCGGCACGGCCATCGGTCGCGGCGGCATGCTGACCAAGATCCTGGCGGCCAAGCGCGCGGCCAAGTCGGGCGCCCATACCGTGATCGCTTCGGGGCGGGAGCCCCGCGTGCTGGAGCGGCTGGCGGCCGGCGAGGCCATCGGCACCCAGCTGCTGGCGCCGACCGGCCGGCTGACCGCGCGCAAGCAATGGATGACGGATCACCTGCAGCTGCGCGGGCGCCTGGTCATTGACGCGGGCGCGGTGGCCAAGCTGACCGCCAGCGGCACCTCGCTGCTGCCCATCGGCGTGGTCGAGGTGCAGGGCGAGTTCGTGCGCGGCGAAGTGGTTGCCTGTGTCGACCAGGCGGGGCGCGAGGTGGCGCGCGGCATGAGCAACTACTCCAGCGCCGAGGCGCGCCTGATCGCGCGCAAGCCCTCCGCGGAGATCGAGGCCGTGCTCGGGCACGTCAACGAGCCCGAACTCATCCACCGGGACAATCTGGTCCTGATGTAAGGCTGCCGCCGGCTGGGCGGCTCAGCCTCGCGGGCGCGGCGACGCGCCTGGTGTCCTGGATCGCAGATTCATCGGCAGCCCCTGCGGGGCCGCCGAGGGGCCGCTAGCGGAAGCCGTTCTGCGCCGGCTGGTCGCTGCGCAGGCGCTTGACGATGTCCTTGGCGCTGCCGTAGGCCGAGCGGCCGTCGCACAGGTAGTCGCGGCCCAGTGCGTCGGCGTAGTTGTTGCGGCTGCTCTGGCTGAGGCGGATCCATCCCTCGCGGCCGTCGCTGCGGTTACGCACCCAGCCCTTGGCGCCGGGCGGCAGCGTCGCGTACAGCTTGCGCTCGAAGGTATCGCAGCGCAGCGCCTCGAAGCTGGTATTGCGCACGCCGCTGGCGCTGGTGATCACCACGGTGTAGCGCACGGCGCCGTCTTCTCCGACCAATACCGACTTGGCGTCGACCGCGAACTTCAGCGTGGTGTTGGTCGGGCCGAATTCGAAGGGGATCAGGTCGGCGTCGCTGGGCAGCGCGGGCAGGGAGACCTCGACCTCCTTGAACGGCTTGCCGCCGAACAGGTCGTCGATCAGGTCGCCTTTCTTGTTGGGGAGCTCTTCCTCTTCAGCGTTGGCGGTCTGCGGCTTGCTGGGCGTGCTGCTGCACGCGGCCAGTCCGAGGCAGGCGGCGGCGGCCGCCAGCAGGCAGGCGGCACGCAGGCGCGGGCGAAGGCCGCGCCCGGCGAATTCAGTCATCGGTACTCCGTTCAGGGTTTGCCGGCAGCGCCGGCTGGATCGGGCCCGGATTGCCGCGGCCCGCGTTTTCCTGGCGCGCCTGTCCGTGGCGGCCGCCGTGGTGGCCGAGGTGATGGCCGTGTCCACCGTAGGGGCCGGCCATGCGGCCACGCTGCAGGAAGCGCGACAGCTCCGTCAGCGCCATCTGGTAGACCTCGCGCTTGAACTCGATCACCGCTTCGAGCGGCACCCAGTACTGGCTCCAGCGCCAGGCGTCGAACTCGGGGTGGTCGGTGGCGCGCAGGCGGATATCGCAATCCCGCGCGGCCATGCGCAGCAGGAACCAGATCTGCTTCTGGCCCCGGTAGTGGCCGCGGATTTCGCGGCGGATGAACTTGTCCGGCACCTCATAACGCAGCCAGTCGCGGGTACGACCCACGATTCGGACATGTTCGGGCAGCAGTCCGACCTCTTCATGCAGTTCGCGGTACATCGCCTGTTCCGGCGTCTCGCCGTATTTGATGCCGCCTTGAGGAAACTGCCACGAATGTTCGCCGATACGTTTGCCCCAGAACACCTCGTTCCGTGCGTTGATGAGGATAATGCCGACGTTCGGGCGAAAGCCTTCACGATCGAGCATGACTGCACCTCGAATCCTTTAGAATTACGTCGATTATAAAGCGCGCGGTACGGCCTGAGTGGGCAGGTGCTGGTTTTCCCCAGCGGAAGCGTCGTTTCAGGCGCGTGCGTACAGGATTTGGTGCGGTGGCACTCCGGAATCGGCCGGGGGGGCCGGACCCTAAGAGAAAGCTACGGATGAAAGCCTCGCAATTCTTCATTTCCACCCTCAAGGAAGCCCCTTCCGACGCGGAAATCGTCTCGCACAAGCTGATGATGCGCGCCGGCATGATCAAGAAGCTGGGCGCGGGCATCTACAACTACATGCCGATCGGCCTGCGCGTGATCCGCAAGGTGGAGAACATCGTGCGCGAGGAGATGAACCGGGCCGGCGCGGTCGAGTTGTCGATGCCCGTGATCCAGCCGGCCGAGCTGTGGCAGGAGACCGGCCGCTGGGACAAGATGGGCCCGGAGCTGCTGCGCCTGAAGGATCGCCACGAGCGCGATTTCGCCGTGCAGCCGACCTCGGAGGAGGTCGTGACCGACATCGCGCGCAGCGAGATCCGCAGCTACAAGCAGCTGCCGATCAACTTCTACCAGATCCAGACCAAGTTCCGCGACGAGCGCCGGCCGCGCTTCGGCATCATGCGCGGCCGCGAGTTCACCATGAAGGACGCCTATTCCTTCGACCGCGACCTGGACGGCATGAAGGCTTCGTACCAGAAGATGTATGACGCCTACGTGCGCATCTTCCAGCGCTTCGGCCTGGAATTCCGCGCGGTGGCGGCCGACAACGGCGCCATCGGCGGTTCGGGCTCGCATGAGTTCCACGTGATCGCCGACACCGGCGAGGACGCCATCGTCTACTGCCCGGACTCCGACTACGCCGCCAACATGGAGGCGGCCGAGGCGCTGCCGCTGCTGGCCAGCCGCGCTGCCGCCGCCGAGCCGCTGGTGAAGGCGTCGACGCCGGAGAAGGCCAAGTGCGAGCACGTGGCCGAGTTCCTCGGCATCCCGCTGGAGCGTACCGTCAAGTCGATCGTGCTGGCCACCGACGGCGAGGCCGGCACGCAGGTCTGGCTGCTGCTGATCCGCGGCGATCATGAGCTGAACGAGATCAAGGCATCGAAGGTGCCCGGCCTGGCCGACTTCCGCTTCGCCACCGAGAACGAGATCGTTGACGCCTTCGGTTCGCCGCCGGGCTACCTGGGCCCGGTGGGCACCAGGAAGCCGGTCAAGCTGGTGGTGGACCGCACCGTCGCCAATATGAGCGATTTCTGCTGCGGCGCCAACGAGCGCGACTACCACTACACCGGCGTCAACTGGGGCCGCGACCTGCCCGAGCCGCAGGTGGCCGACCTGCGCAACGTGGTCGAGGGCGACGCCTCGCCCGACGGCAAGGGCCGCCTGTCCATCTGCCGCGGCATCGAGGTGGGCCACGTGTTCATGCTCGGCACGCGCTACTCGGTCGACATGAACGCCAACTTCCTCGACGAGAACGGCAAGACCCAGCCGATGCAGATGGGCTGCTACGGCATCGGCGTCACGCGTATCCTCGGTGCCGCCATCGAGCAGAATTTCGACGAGCGCGGCATCATCTGGCCGGCCGCCATCGCGCCCTTCGAGGTGGTGGTGTGCCCGGTCGGCTACGACCGCAACGAGGCGGTCAAGGCCGAGGCCGACCGCATCCATGCCGAGCTGCTCGCGGCCGGCGTCGACGTGATCCTGGATGACCGCGGCGAGCGTCCCGGCGTGATGTTCGCCGACTGGGAGCTGATCGGCGTGCCGCACCGCGTGGTGGTGGGCGATCGCGGCCTGAAGGAGGGCAAGGTCGAGTACCAGGGCCGGCGCGACGCGCAGGCGACCGCGGTGGCGGTGGCCGACGTGGTCGGCCACGTACGCGGCCTGCTCGCCGGCTGACGCGGCTGACGGTGCGCGCGCCACGCCCAGCTTCCAGCCTGTCCGCTACCCGGCTCGGCGCCGGGCGGCTGGCGCGCGCGGGCGGCGCCCTGTTCCTGGTGGTGGCGGCAGCCGCCGCCCACGCCGGCGCACAGAAGGAAGAAGATCTCGCCGACTCGGTGCGCGGCGCGCTGGCCGCCGCCATCGCCGACGGCCGCCCGGTGCGGCCCGTCTTCGCCAGCGGCGGGGAGCGGCTGGCCTACCTGAAATGGCTGGACGAGATGTCGCGCCGGCTGGAGAGCCGCATCCCCGAATCGCAGACGCGCGTCGAGCTGATCGAGACCGCTTACTACGAAGCCAAGCGTGCGGGACTGGAGCCGGCGCTGGTGCTCGGCCTGATGCAGGTCGAGAGCAATTTCCGCAAGTACGCCATCAGTGCCGCCGGCGCGCGCGGCCTGATGCAGGTGATGCCGTTCTGGACGCGCAGCATCGGCGACAGCGATTCCCGCAAACTGTTCCACCTGCAGAGCAACCTGCGCTACGGCTGCACCATCCTGCGTTACTACCTCGACCGCGAGCAGGGCGACCTGTTCCTCGCCCTGGGCCGCTACAACGGCAGCCGCGGCCGTCCTGAATACCCGAATGCCGTGCTGGCCGCGTGGAAGCGCTGGCAGTATTCCGAAGTCTCGGTCACCGTGGCCGGCGATCCGGCGCCTGCCGCGCCGCGCGCCGCGCCGGGCGGCCTGGCCGAGCGCCCCGCCGGCAACCCCTTCTCTGCGCGGCGCCTCGCCAATCCGTCATGAGCGCGCAGCCCGGCAATGCGGCCGGCGCCACCGGCCACACGGTCTCGTCGCCGGAGCTGGAGCGCTGGCTGGTGCGCCACATTGCACTCGGCTTCGGTGTCGAAGCCCTGGTGCGCTCGATGTGCCTGTCCGGCTACGAGGCCGGCTTCGCCCGCACCACCGTGCTGGCGGCCCTCGCCGTGGCACCTGCGCGCGACGCCGCCGCATCCGCGCCGGCGGCCGGGGCTGCGGGCGATGCCATGCAGAACGTGCACCGGCATGGCGCCCACGACACGCGGCTGCTGTTCTCGCTGCAGGCGCCGCGCGTTTCGCTCTACCAGGGTTTGCTGGATGCCGCCGAGTGCGACGCCCTGGTGGCGCTGGCGCGCGGGCGGCTGGCGCGCTCGCCGGTGGTCAATCCCGACACCGGCGACGAAAACCTGATCGATGCGCGCACCAGCTTGGGCGCCATGTTCCAGGTGGGCGAGCACCCCCTGATCGCCCGCATCGAAGCGCGTATCGCCGCGCTCACGGGCGTGCCGGCCGAGCATGGCGAAGGCCTGCAGATCCTCAACTACAAGCCCGGCGGCCAGTACCAGCCGCACTACGACTATTTCCATCCGGAGCGGCCGGGCGAGGCGCGCCAGCTGCGCGTCGGCGGCCAGCGCATCGCCACCCTGGTGATCTACCTGAACAGCCCGCCGGCCGGCGGCGCCACGGCCTTTCCGCGCCTGGGCCTGGAGGTGGCGCCGGTGCAGGGCAATGCGGTCTACTTCGCCTACCGCTTGCCGGACGGACGTCTCGACGAGCGGACACTGCACGCGGGCCTGCCGGTGACAGCGGGTGAGAAATGGATCGCAACCAAATGGCTGCGCGAGCGTCCGTACCGGAACCTGCCTTGAGTCCGGCCAGGCCGGCCGCGCGCCTCTGGTTCGATGCCGCGCTCCCGTTCGCCGAGTACCGGTGCGCCGGCGACGGCGGCGCCGCCTACCTGCCGCATACGCATCCGACCCTGTCGATCGGCGCGGTTGACGGCGGCGGCAGTGTTTTCCGCTGGACCGGCGGTGTCGAGCACCTGGCGCCCGGTACGGTGGTGGTCGTGCCCGCCGAGCGCGTGCATGCCTGCAATCCTTTGCCGGATGGCCGCTGGAGCTACCAGATGCTGCACCTTGAACCGTGCTGGGTGCGGGGCGTGCTGGCGGAGATTGCCGCCCACGGCGGCGCGATCGACGCTCTGGACGAAGTCGACGTGCGGCGCGAGGCGGCCAGCTACCGGGCGCTGCGCATCTTGGGCGGGATCCTGTTCTCCCCGGCCGATGCCGAGACCAAGGAGGCGGCCCTGGTGGGCGTGGTCGGCGACCTGCTTGCCGGCCGCGGCGCCTTGACACGCCAGCCGGCGCCGACCGCCCCCATGCTGCCGGCCGCGCGGCTGGCGCACCTGAAAGCGCTGCTGCAGGCGCGCCACGCCGAGCGCCTGCCGCTGGCCGAACTGGCGCGCGAAGCCGGCATGAGCCGATATCACCTGATCCGCGCCTTCCGCGCCGGGACCGGCCTGACGCCGCACGCCTACCAGCTCGACCAGCGCATCAACCAGGCACGCCGGCTGCTGCGCGCGGGCGGTGTCCTGGCCGACGTCGCGCTGCAACTGGGATTCGCCGACCAGAGCCACTTCCAGCGAGCCTTCAAGCAGCGCGTGGCGATGACACCGCTGGCCTACCAGCGCGGCGGGCGTGGCGCTGCGGCAGACGCCGCGCCCGCCGCGCCCGCCGCGCCCGCCGCGCGCGACATGCGGCCATGACCGTGGCGCTGCCGCCGCGCCGGGGCGAGCCAGCCACGCCAGGTGCCGAGCCGGGCATCGCCGGCGTGACCGGATGCTATCGCGAGGCGCCGCCGGACCTGGCGCTGCGCGGGCATTTTTCCTGCCTCTGGAGCAGCACGCTGCCGCCCGGGCCTGCCCGCGCGGTGGCGGTGCTGCCCGATGGCTGCGTGGATGTCCTCTGGCGCGATGGCGCGCTGCGTGTGGTCGGTCCGGATGTGACGGCTGCACACCCGGACCTGGCGCCGGGCGCGCACGTGCTGGGTGCCCGCTTTCGTGCGGGCGCGGCGCGCGCCTGGCTCGGCCTGCCGCTGTCGGAACTGGTCGGGCGCGCCGTGGCCCTGGAGGATCTATGGGGGAGGGCCGCCGCGGACATGGCGGCGCGCGTGCAGGAAGCCAGGGATCCGCTTGGCCAGGCGCGCGCCTTCCACCAGGAACTGCTTGCGGCAAGCCGCCGCGTGGCACCGGCCGAGGCGCGCGCGGCCGAGCTGTTCCGCCTGTGCGGGCTGCCCGTCGAGGACGGCGCGCGCGCGTTGGCGATACGGAAGCGGCTGGATCTCAGCGAACGTAGCGTGCGGCGTCTATGCCACGATCATTTCGGCTACGGGACCAAGACGCTGGAACGTATCCTGCGCTTCCAGCGCTTCTTTGCCCGCCTGCGCGGGCTGCCGGGCGCGGCATCGCTGGCGGTCCTCGCCGCCGAGGCGGGCTATGCCGACCAGGCCCACCTCGGCCGCGAGGTTCAGGCGCTTTGCGGCATCACGCCGGCGCGCCTGCGGCAGCAGTTGCGGGCGGATCAGGCGCTCTAGCGGCAACGCTGCGGGGGGAGCCGCGAGGCGGCGCGATCTGCACGTGCCGTTCCCGCCGCTGGCCGTTTCGTTCAAGACGGCGGCGCGCGCTGCCCTCATGCTGTAGCCTGCACTTCCGATTGATTCAATCCATTCCATTCCACAGGAGGCAGCCATGGGAATCCGGGGCAAGGACAGCCAGATCGACAACATCGAATTCAACGTGGGCGACATCGCACGCAGCAAGCGTTTCTACGGCGAGGTGTTCGGCTGGACCTTCACTGACTATGGGCCGGCCTATTGCGAGTTCAGCGATGGCCGGCTGACCGGTGGCTTCACCACCGGCGCGGCGGTCCGGCCGGGTGGGCCGCTGGTCATCCTGTACAGCGAGGACCTGGCTGATGCCCGGCAGCGCATCGTGGCCGCCGGCGGGCGCATCAGCCAGGAGGTATTCGAATTCCCGGGAGGCCGGCGCTTCCATTTCACCGACCCGGACGGCTACGAGCTGGCCGTCTGGACGGCCGCCTGAGTCTTCCGCCCGCGGTCCCCGGCCGCGCAATTTCCTTCAATACGGCGCGGCGCGGCGGGCCGACACTGCCATCTTCCGATGGAGGACGGAGATGGATCTGCTGAATGCGCCCGGCGGCCTCGCGCCGCAATTCGCCATGGTGGCCGGCGCCCACCTGCTGGCCCTGCTGAGCCCGGGCCCGGATTTCCTGCTGGTGGTGCGCAGCGGCCTGCTGCATGGCCCGCGCCGGACGGCCGCGGTCTGCCTGGGCATCGCCCTCGGCAACGGGGTCTTCATCCTGCTGGCGCTGGCCGGACTGGCTGCCAGCCGGGCCAGCCAGGCTTGGCTGGACGGCCTGCAATGGGCCGGTTGCGCTTACCTGGTGTGGCTGGGCTGGCGCTTCCTGCGCGTGCGCGGCGGCTTCGCTCTGCCCGATGGGGTGCAGCCGGGGCAGGGCGGGGCGACGGTCCCGGTTGCCTGGGCTGCACAGCTCGGCACGGGCCTGCTGTCGGCGCTGCTCAATCCCAAGAACGCCCTGTTCTATGCCAGCCTGTTCGCCATGCTGGCCGCACAGCACACGCCGCCGGCCATCCAGGCCGCCTACGGGGCCTGGATGTTCTGCGCCGTGTTCGGCTGGGACCTGCTGGTGGCGTACGGAGCCGGACACCCGGCCGTGGCCTCGCGTTTCGCCCGCTCGACCACTGCGGTCGGCCGCTGCACGGGATTGGCCTTGTGGGGCCTGGCCACCGTCGTGGCGGTGCGCTCTTGGCGGAGCTAGGCCGAACCCGGTCGCATCCGATATCCATGCCGGTACATTTGTGGAAAAGTGTACCGGTACTGTGCTGGTAACCGTCGCTAGACTGAGCAGGTCGTTTTCATCCCCTGCTTTTCGCCCCTAAGACGGAGTCCTCTCATGGCACTGCTTCAGCTCGCTGCCGGCTCCGGCGTCTTCGCCGCCTTCTGCGGCTTCGCGCTGGTGTCCTCGGTCACCCCCGGTCCCAACAATACGATGGTGCTGGCCTCCGGCGTCAACTTCGGCTTCGCCCGCACGGTTCCGCACCTGCTCGGCATCAGCCTGGGCTTCTCGCTGATGGTAGCCCTGGTGGGCCTGGGCCTGGGCTCGCTGTTCACGGCATTGCCGTGGACCTGGCAGGTCCTGCGCGTGGCGGCTGCGCTGTACCTGACATGGCTGGCCTGGAAGCTCGCGACGGGCGGCGGCGTGCAGGAACGCAGCGTGGCGCGGCCGATGGGCTTCCTGCGCGCGGCGGCCTTCCAGTGGGTGAATCCCAAGGCCTGGGTGATGGCGGTGGGCGCGTGCAGCACCTATGTGCTGCACGGCAACCTGTGGGTCAACGTCCTGCTGCTGTCGGGGATCTTCGCCGTGATCAACCTGCCCAGCGTGGCCATGTGGGCGGTGTTCGGCTCGGCGCTGCGCCGCTGGCTGGCCGACCCGCGGGTGCTGCGGGTCTTCAATGTGGCGATGGCGCTGCTGCTGCTCGCCTCGCTGTGGCCTATCCTCAGCGCAAGGCCCTGATGGCGCCGAGATTGCGCCAGTAGCCCTTGGCATCCATGCCGCAGCCGAACACATAGCGGTCCGGCACGGTGAAGCCGCAGAAGTCCGGATGCATGGGCTTGGCCTTGGCCAGCGTCTTTTCGCACAGCACGGCGGCGTGGAACTCGCGCGCGCCCATGTCCATGATGCGCTGGCGGATGGCCGCCATGGTCTCGCCTTCGTCGAGGATGTCGTCGAGCACCAGTACCACGCGGTCCTTGACCGATTCGCGCGGCGCCACGCGCCATTGCATTTCCCCGCCCACCGTCTTGTTGTTGTAGCGGGACAGGTGGATGTAGTCGAATTCCAGCGGGAAGGCCAGCTTGGGCAGCAGCATGCCGGTGAAGACCACGGCGCCGCCCATCACGGACAGCACCAGCGGGAAGGTGTCGCCGATCTTGGCGGTGATCTCGGCTGCCATGCGGTCGAGTGAGGCCTGCACGGCTTCTGCGCTGACGATTTCCTCGGAATTGGCCCACAGTTCGCGGGCCTGTTCGGCGGTCATCATGATGGTTCTTCCTATCTCGTTTCTTGGCGTGGGGGCGTGGGGGCGGTGCGCGGGGAGCGGCCCCGCGCGGGCAGGGAATCAGCGGTTGAACAACCCTTTCATGCCGCCTTTCATGGCGCCCATCGAGCGCATCAGCTTCATCATGCCGCCGCCCTTGAGCTTCTTCATCATGCCCTGCATCTGATCGAACTGGTTGAGCAACCGGTTGACTTCCTGCACCGGCACACCGGCGCCGGCGGCGATACGGCGCTTGCGGCTGGCCTTGATCAGGTCCGGCTTGGCGCGCTCGGCGGGCGTCATGCTGTTGATGATGCCCTCCATGCGGCGCACCTGCTTCTCGGCCTGGTCCATGTTGGCGCCCTGGGCCTGCTGCGCGAACTGGGCCGGCAGCTTGTCCACCAGGCTGCCCAGTCCACCCATCTTCTTCATCTGGCCGATCTGTGCCTTGAAGTCTTCCAGGTCGAAGTCGCCGGTCTTCTTGATCTTCTTGGCCAGTTTCTCGGCCGCTTCCATGTCGACGCCGCGCTGCGCCTCCTCGACCAGGGCGAGGATGTCGCCCATGCCCAGGATCCGCTGGGCCATGCGATCGGGGTAGAAGGGCTCCAGGCCGTCGAGCTTCTCGCCGACGCCGACGAACTTGATCGGCCTGCCGGTGATGTGGCGCACCGACAGCGCAGCGCCGCCGCGTGCGTCGCCGTCGAGCTTGGTCAGCACCACTCCGGTCAGCGGCAGCGCGTCATTGAAGGCCTTGGCGGTATTGACCGCGTCCTGGCCCAGCATGGCATCGACCACGAACAGGGTCTCGGCGGGCTTGAGCTCGGCGTGCAGCGCGGCGATCTCCTGCATCATCGCCTCGTCGATGCCCAGGCGGCCGGCGGTGTCGACGATCAGCACGTCGGCATAGTGCTTGCGCGCCCAGTCCAGCGCCGCGCGTGCGATGTCGACCGGTTTCTGGTCCGGCTGGGAGGGGAAGAACTCCGCGCCGACCTGCTCGGACACCGTCTTCAACTGGGCGATCGCGGCGGGGCGGTAGACGTCGCAGGAGACCGTCAGCACCTTCTTCTTCTTGTTCTCCTTGAGCCACTTGGCCAGCTTGCCCACCGTGGTGGTCTTGCCCGCGCCCTGCAGGCCGGCCATCAGGATGATGGCGGGCGGCTGCACTGCCAGGTTCAGTTCGGCGCTCTTGCCCTGCAGGCTTTCCTCGCCGCCGATCACCGCGGTCAGCTCGCGCTGCACCACCCCGACCAGGGCCTGGCCCGGCGTGAGGCTGGAGACCACCTCCTCGCCCATGGCCTTTTCCTTCACGCGCGCGATGAACTCGCGCACGACGGGCAGGGCGACGTCGGCCTCGAGCATGGCGAGGCGCACTTCGCGCAGCATTTCGGCGGTATTGGCCTCGGTCAGGCGAGCCTCGCCGCGCATGGTCTTGACGACCCGCGCCAAGCGTTGAGTGAGATTGTCCAGCATGGCAGAAAAGGGGGAGGTTTGGCGCCCGGGCGCGGCGTTACCGCGGCGCCACCAGTACAGGGCGCTAGGGTAAACTGTGCAAATGGCCATTGTACTGTATGCCTTGACGGCACTTCTCTATTGCGGCCTGGCCTATCACGGCTGGGCGGCGCGTCATGCCCAGCTGGCCGCCCTGGCCCAGGGCGGTGGCGGCTCGGCCCTGCTGATGGCGGGCGCATCCGGCGCGGGAGAGGCGCAGCCGCCCTGGTGGCACCTGCTGATGGTGGGGGCCCTGGCCAGCCACGGCCTGCTGCTGCACGAGACCATCTTTCCCGCCGACCACATGATGTTCGGCTTCGCCTACGCGCTGTCGGCCATGCTCTGGCTGGGCGTGGGCATCTACTGGATCGAGAGTTTCTTCTTCTCGCTGGCCGGGCTCGGCCTGATCGTGATCCCGGTGGCCCTGCTGGCCAGCCTGATGCCGCTGGTCTTTCCCGGCTCGCAGATCCTCGGCTATGCGGCCAAGCCGCTGTTCAAGCTGCATTTCATCATCGCCAACGTGGCTTATGGGCTGTTCACCCTGGCCGCCTTCCATGCTTTCCTGATGCTGCTGGCCGAGCGCCGCCTGCACGGCTTCAACCGTCCGGTGGGCGGGGGCGCGGGCGAGCCGCGCTGGCTCGGCCGCTGGCTGGACCTGCTGCCGCCGCTGCTGACGCTGGAGAAGCTGCTGTTCCGCCTGATCGGCGCCGGCTTCGTGCTGCTGACGCTGACCATTGCCTCGGGCCTGCTGTTCTCCGAGCAACTGTTCGGGCGGGCCTTCCGGCTCGACCACAAGACGGTCTTCGCCCTGCTGTCCTGGGGCATGTTCTGCGGCATCCTGATCGGCCGGCGCTTCTACGGCTGGCGCGGGCGCGCCGCGCTGCGCTGGGTGATCGCCTCCTTCGGCATCCTGCTGCTGGCCTACGTCGGCAGCCGCTTCGTCATCGAAGTGATCCTGCATCGCGTCTGAGGCCCGGCATGGCACGCATCTTCCTTCTCCTGGCCGTGGTGCTGGGCATGTTCTGGTGGCTGCGCAACCGCGCCGAGGAACGCCTGCGCGCGGAGCGCCGGGCGGCGCGCTCGGCCAGGCCCTCCCCCGATGACGGCAGTGCCAGCGAGGCGATGGTGCCGTGCGCGAGCTGCGGGGTGCATCTGCCGCGCAGCGAGGCGATCGCCTATCGTGGCCTGCACTATTGCCGGCGCAGCCACCTGCCGGACGACAGCGGCCCGCCCGCATGAAGACCCGGCAGCCCGCCGCGCCGCCAGCCGGCGTGCTGCATGCCATGCTGCAGACTTGGCAGCAGGCCGAGCCGCCGGAATTCCACTGGCGCCTGCTGCACTACTTCTGCTGGACGCGTCTGGCCGTCGGGCTGCTGCTGCTCGGCTACATCTGGCTGCCCTCCCAGCGCGGCGAGATGCTGCAGGCCCTGCCGGAGGCGCCGTGGACCTGGGCCAGCCCGATGCGCCTGGTGCTGTCCTACCTCGCGCTGGCGCTGGCGATGGCTGCCGCCGCGCTGTGGCGCCGCCGCTTTCATTTCCGCGTGCGCTTGCAGGTGCTGGCCGACCTGCTGCTGCTGGCGCTGCTGTTCCACGCCCTGGGGCGCCATGGTGACGGGCTGGCCATGATCTTCCTGCTGCCGGCGCTGGAGGCCGGTGCGCTGACCAGCCTGCCGTTCGCGCTGTTCGCCGCCGCGGTGTCGGCGCTGACGGTGCTGGGCGAGCCGATGATGCAGACGCTGGTGGCGCGCCAGACCGCGCCCGCGCTGCTTGGCGCCGGCCTCTACGGGCTGGTGTTCATGATCGCGGCGCTGCTGATGTACCTGCTGGCCAACCGCCAGCTGGCACAGGAGCAGCTGGCCCTGGCGCGCGAGCGCGAGCTGCGGCTGCAGCAGCTGGTCAACCGGCTGATGGTCAACGACATGCAGGACGGCGTGATGCTGCTGCGCGCCAATGGTGCCGTGGTAGCGGCCAATCCGGCCGCCGTGGTGCTGCTCGGCGTGCAGCCCGCCGAGCGCGGCGGCGATCCGCGCGCGGCGGGCGCACAGCGCGAAGCCATCCTGTTCGACCTGCGCCGCATCCCGCGGCTGCAGCCGCTGGCGGAAATGCTGCGCGACTGGCTGCGCAGCCGCGACGACGCGCCGCGCATCCTGCAGTTGCTGCCCCTGCCGCTGCGGCCTTCCTCGGGCGGCGGGCCCATCCTGCACACCCGCCTGCGCCTGCGTTTCCTGCTGCCGGGCGTGGCCGGCCTGCGCTCCACCTTCGCCGCGTCCCTGTCGACGCACACCCTGGGCTCGGCATCGTCGATGCGCACGGCGGCCTGGAACGAGATGTCGCCCGAGGCGGCTGCGCGCCTGCGCCTGGCCATCGCGCAGAACGAGGCGATGTCCTGGAGTCCCGAGGACGAAGCCCTGCTGCGCAGCGAGATGCGCGACACCGTGCTGGTGCATATCGAGAGCTGGGAGCGCATCGCCGAGCAGGTCCAGCAGGAGAAGCTGGCCGCGATGGGACGGCTGGTGGCCAGCGTGGCGCATCAGATCCGCAATCCGCTGGCGGCGATCAGCCAGGCCAGCGAGCTGCTGGCGGACTCCGGACGGCGCGGCGCGCGGGCCGAGGGCGACGTCGACGCGCGCCTGCTGCGCATCATCAGCGACAACGTGCGGCGGCTCGACCAGGTGGTCTCGGACGTGCTGCAGATGTCGCGCCGCCCGCGTACCGAGCGCAGTGCCGTGGACCTGAACAAGGCGCTGCCGGAAATCGTGGCGCGCTGGCGCGCGGAGATGCGCTCGCGCTCGGCGCGCGCCGAGGCGGTGGCCGGCGCGGCGCCGCCTGCGGGCCCCGGCCATGAAGTCAATGCCAATGCCATCCGCCTGACGGTCGATGTGGCCAGGCCGGTCATCTTCGAGCCGTCGCAGCTGCAACAGGTGGTCGGCAACCTGCTCGACAACGCCTGGCGCTACTGCAGCCGCCGGCCCGGCGCGATCCGCCTGCTGGCGCATGCGCTGGACCAGCACCATGCCGAGCTGATCGTCTGGAACGATGGCAGCGAGGTCTCGCGCGAGCACCAGCGCAGCCTGTTCGAGCCCTTCTTCACCAGCAATGCCCAGGGTACCGGCCTGGGATTGTTCATGGCGCGCGAGCTGTGCGGCGCCAACGATGCCCAGGTGCGCTACGGCACCATTTCGCTGGAGGCGCTGCTCGAGCGCACGGGGATGCTGGCGCCGGCCGCGCGCGATACACTGCCGTCCAAGGCCTTCGTGCTGACCTTGCGCATCGACACGCCGGAGACCGGCGGCACCTGAGGCCGGCCGAGCCTCCCGTCCAGACCGACCACGCGACCCAGCGCCCACTCCACCGCACGCCGCCCATGCCGTTCCGACCTTCCGGCCCCGATCCCATCCTCGTCATCGACGACGAAGCCGATCTGCGCGAACTGCTCGACATCTCGATCCGCCGCATGGGCCATGACGTGGTGCTGGCCGGCTCGCTGGCCGAGGCGCGCGAAAAGCTGGCCCGCGGGCACTACAGCCTGGTGCTGACGGACATGCGGCTGGGCGACGGACTCGGCATCGAGATCGTGCGGCAGCTGTCGAGCGCGCCCGAGCGCGTGCCGGTGGCCGTGCTGACGGCCTACGGCAGCGCCGACAATGCGGTCGAGGCACTGAAGGCCGGTGCTTTCGACTACATCGCCAAGCCGGTCTCGCTGGAGCAGTTGCGCAACCTGATCCTGAACGCGCTCGGCCGGCAGCAGCGCGACGGCGCGGACGTGTCGGCGGGCGATGCCGCCAACCGGGCCGCGGACCTGCTGCCGGGCCATTCGGCGGCCATGCAGGAGGTGCGGCGCGCGCTGGCCCGGCTGGCGCGCAGCATGGCGCCCATCGTGATCAGCGGCGAATCCGGCAGCGGCAAGGAGCGTGCCGCGCGCGCCATCCACGCCATCAGCGCGCGCGCGGCGCATCCGTTCGTGGCAGTCAACTGCGGGGCCATTCCGGAGACGCTGATGGAGTCAGAGTTCTTCGGCTACGTCAAGGGCGCCTTCACCGGGGCCGACAGCGAACGCGGCGGCTTCTTCCATGCCGCCAACGGCGGCACGCTGATGCTCGACGAGGTGGCCGACCTGCCGCTGGCGATGCAGGTCAAGCTGCTGCGTGCGCTGCAGGAGCGGCGTGTGCGCAAGATCGGCGCCAGCCGCGAGGATCTCGTCGACGTGCGGGTGGTCTGCGCCAGCCACAAGGACCTGGCCGCCATGGTGGCGGCGGGCCAGTTCCGCCAGGATCTCTACTACCGCCTCAACGTGCTGGAACTGCGCATGCCCACGCTGCGCGAGCGCGCGGAAGACGTGCCGGTGCTGGCGCGGGCCATTCTCGCCCACCTGGCCGGCCGCTACGGCGACCCGCGCGCCAAGCGGCTGTCGCCGGCGGCGCTCGAGCGGCTGTCGGCCTACCGCTTTCCCGGCAACGTGCGCGAATTGGAGAATCTGCTGGAGCGGGCCTACGCCTTCGCCGAGGGCGAGCACATCGACGTGGCCGATCTCGGGCCGCTGGAGGCAGGCACGGAGCGCCCCGGCCTGCTGGCGCCGCCCGCCGCGCCCGCGGCCTACTATGCGCCGTGGCCGGGCGGCGCGCTGTGGGCGCCGGTGGCAGCGCCCGCGCTGGCGCCCGTCGCCCTGCCCACCGGACTGCCGGCGGCACCGGAGCCGGTGCCGGTGCCGACCGCGTCCGCGTCGGTCGTGCTGGCCGACGATGCGATCGGCGCGATCGGCGCGCCCGTGGTCTTCCCGATCGACCTGCCGGCGCGGCTGGAGGCGCTGGAGCGCAGCCTGATCCTGCAGGCGCTGCAGCAGACCGGCTTCAACCGCACGGCGGCGGCGCCGCTGCTGGGCCTGAGCTTCCGCCAGCTGCGCTACCGCATCCAGCAACTCGGCATCCGCGGCGACGGGCGCGAGGAAGCGGGCGAGGCCCTAGATGCGGCGGACGGCATCGAGGGCACCGAGATATCGGGATGCACCGACCCGCTGGCCACAGGGAGGCACGATGGCTGAGCGGCGTTCCAGGTACCTGCGGCCCGCATTGCGTCCCGGCGCCGACGGCTGGGTGGCGGCGGCGCGCCGCGTGGACTCGCCGAATTTCGACGAGCGTCCCGCCGGCATGCCGGTCGGGCTGGTGGTGCTGCACAACATCAGCCTGCCGCCCGGGCAGTTCGGCAGCGGCGACATCGAGGCCTTCTTCCAGAACCGGCTCGACGCCACTCGCCATCCCTTCTTCGCCACCATCCACGACGTGCGCGTGTCGGCCCACTTCCTGGTTGCGCGCGATGGCGAGCTGATCCAGTTCGTCTCCTGCAATGCGCGCGCCTGGCATGCCGGCCTGTCCGATTTCTTCGGCCGGGAGCGTTGCAACGATTTCTCCATCGGCATCGAGATCGAGGGCTGCGACGACCTGCCGTTCACGGCCGCCCAGTACGACACGGTGGCCGCCCTGGTGCGGGAGCTGCTGGCAGCCTACCCCTCGGTGGGCGCGCTGGCCGGTCACAGCGACATCGCGCCCGGACGGAAGACCGATCCGGGCCCGCACTTCGACTGGGACCGGCTGGCCGGCGAGGCTGGCCTGGCGCCGGCGCTGCTGCCTTACCGCACGGTGAGGCCGGCTGGCAAGTGAATCCTGACGGTGCTTGTGGCTATCGGCTGCCGTCGGCCAATCGAAAAAATTTCTCTACAATATGCGCCCCCGCACCATGCGGCGCCCAAGCCTTGCGCTATGCGGCCTGGCGGCCATGCGGCAGCGCGCAAGGCCGGCACCGCTCGGCAAAAACTAAGTTGTCAAGACTGGTCAACGCGTGTCGTTTCACTATACTTAGTCCAGTTTTCTGATCCGGCCACTATATCTAGTGGTCGGGCAGCGTGCTCGCCTGGATGTGACTCAGGGGACGCAGCCGTCGCGATGCAGGCATCGCGCGGCCGGCGGCCCGGGACACCGGGCGTCCAGTCTTTCGAGTCCCCTGCAGATGTAGCAAGCCGCTTGCCGTTCCGGCCCCGTGCCGGCGGTGGGATTGTTCAGTGCGCATTTGCTGGGGACTCTGTCGTTTTCACCCCGGGAAACAGGAGTGCTTCATGCAGACGGCCCAGAACGAAATCACAGCCGGCGTGGCCAATCCCGCCGGCGCTGCAGCGCCCCAGCAGTCGACTGCCGCCGCTAACAGCGGCTACCAGGATCACAAGATCATCCGGCGCAACGGCGCCGTGGTGGCATTCGAGCCCAGCAAGATCACGGTGGCCATGACCAAGGCCTTCCTCGCCGTCAACGGCGGGCAGGGCGCCGCTTCCGCGCGCGTGCGCGAGCTGGTCGAGCAGCTGACGCAGGGCGTGGTGCGCGCGCTGCTGCGCAGCCGTCCGAACGGCGGTACCTTCCATATCGAGGATGTGCAGGACCACGTCGAGCTGGCGCTGATGCGCTCGGGCGAACACGAGGTGGCCCGTGCCTACGTGCTCTACCGCGAGAAGCGCACGCAGGAGCGCGCCCAGGCCAGCGCCCAGGCGGTGGCCCGCGTGCAGCAGGGCGGCGTGACGGTCAACGTCACCGACGGCGGCCAGAGCAGGCCGCTGGACCTGGCCGCGCTGCATGCGCTGATCGACAACGCCTGCAGCGGCCTCGGCCAGAGCGTCAGTGCCGAGCCGATCCTGCGGGAAACGCTGAAGAACCTGTATGACGGCGTGCCGATGAGCCAGGTCTACGACTCGGCCATCCTGGCCGCGCGTACCCTGATCGAGAAGGACCCGGACTACAGCCAGGTCACCGCCCGCATCCTGCTGCACACCATCCGCAAGGAAATCCTCGGCGCCGAGGTGACCCAGGCCGAGATGGCGACGCGCTACGCCGAGTACTTCCCGAAGTTCATCGCGCGCGGCATCCAGGCCGAACTGCTCGACGAGAAGCTGGCCACCTTCGACCTGGCCCGCCTGGGCGCGGCGCTCGACGCCTCGCGCGACTTCCAGTTCAACTACCTCGGCCTGCAGACGCTGTACGACCGCTACTTCCTGCACATCGATGAAGTGCGCATCGAGATGCCGCAGGCCTTCTTCATGCGCGTGGCCATGGGCCTGGCGCTGAACGAGGCCGACCGCGAGGCGCGTGCCATCGAGTTCTACCAGCTGCTGTCCTCGTTCGACTTCATGTCGTCGACGCCGACGCTGTTCAACTCGGGCACCCAGCGCTCGCAGCTGTCCTCGTGCTACCTGACCACCGTGTCGGACGACCTGGAAGGCATCTACGAGGCACTGAAGGAGAACGCGCTGCTGTCGAAGTTCGCCGGCGGCCTGGGCAACGACTGGACCAATGTGCGCGCGCTCGGCTCGCACATCAAGGGCACCAACGGCAAGTCGCAGGGCGTGGTGCCGTTCCTGAAGGTGGTCAACGACACCGCGGTGGCGGTCAACCAGGGCGGCAAGCGCAAGGGCGCGGTGTGCGCCTACCTGGAGACGTGGCACCTCGACATCGAGGAATTCCTCGAGCTGCGCAAGAACACCGGCGACGACCGCCGCCGCACGCACGACATGAACACGGCGAACTGGATTCCCGACCTGTTCATGAAGCGCGTGATGGAGAACGCGGAATGGACGCTGTTCTCGCCGTCGACCTGCCCGGACCTGCACGACAAGGTCGGCAAGGCCTTCGAGCAGGCCTACCTGGGCTACGAGGCCAAGGCCGCCAGCGGCGAGCTGAAGCTGTTCAAGAAGATCCCGGCGGTGCAGCTGTGGCGCAAGATGCTGGGCATGCTGTTCGAGACCGGCCATCCGTGGATCACCTTCAAGGATCCCTGCAACATCCGCAGCCCGCAGCAGCACGTGGGCGTGGTGCACAGCTCCAACCTGTGCACCGAGATCACGCTGAACACCAATGAGAGCGAGATCGCGGTCTGCAACCTCGGCTCGGTCAACCTGGTGGCGCACCTGAAGCAGCAGGCCGACGGCAGCTACGTGCTCGACCACGCCAAGCTGCAGAAGACCATCCGCACCGCGATGCGCATGCTCGACAACGTGATCGACATCAACTACTACGCGGTGGACAAGGCGCGCAATTCCAACCTGCGCCATCGTCCGGTCGGCATGGGCATCATGGGCTTCCAGGACTGCCTGCACGTGCTGCGCTTGCCCTATGCCAGCGACGCCGCGGTGCAGTTCGCCGACACCTCGATGGAAGCGGTGTGCTACTACGCGTACCAGGCCTCGACCGAACTGGCCGAAGAGCGCGGCCGCTACAGCAGCTACGACGGCTCGCTGTGGGATCGCGGCATCCTGCCGCAGGACTCGCTCAAGCTGCTGGGCGAGGAGCGCGGCGGCTACCTCGACGTGGACCTGTCCTCGACCATGGACTGGGACAGCCTGCGCGCGCGCATCAAGCAGCACGGCATGCGCAACTCGAACTGCATCGCGATCGCGCCGACGGCCACCATCTCGAACATCATCGGCGTGTCGGCCTGTATCGAGCCGACCTTCCAGAACCTGTACGTCAAGTCGAACCTGTCGGGCGAGTTCACCGTGGTCAACGACTACCTGGTGCGCGACCTGAAGGCACGCGGCCTGTGGGACGAGGTGATGGTCGCCGACCTGAAGTACTTCGACGGCTCGCTGGCCCGCATCGACCGCATCCCGCAGGACCTGCGCGATATCTATGCGACGGCCTTCGAGGTGGAGCCGAGCTGGCTGGTGGAAGCGGCCAGCCGTCGCCAGAAGTGGATCGACCAGGCCCAGTCGCTGAACATCTACATGGCCGGCGCATCGGGCAAGAAGCTGGACGACACCTACAAGCATGCCTGGCTGCGCGGCCTGAAGACCACCTACTACCTGCGCACCATGGCGGCCACCCACGTGGAGAAGTCCACGGTGACGCGCGGCTCGCTGAACGCCGTGTCGTCGGGCAGCGACGGCGGCTCCGCGCTGGACGCCGCCGCGGCATCGGCCCCGGCCATGCCGGAGGCCGAGGGCGCGGTATGCACGATGCGTCCGGGCGACCCCGGCTTCGAGGAATGCGAGGCTTGCCAGTAAGGCGGTAGGGCAGGGCACGGGCCCGCCGCAGCCGGACGGCTGCGGCGGTGCTCCCAGCCAGCACGGGCCGGTGCCGGGGTTTCCCGGCACCGGCCCGTTTCCATTGGTGCGCCGGGTTTCGGGTTGCCGGCGGCCCCGCCGTCGGCCGGCCGGGGGTCGCCTAGACTGGAACAGGAGCCGCGCCGGGCACGCGCCTGCGTCGTGCCGCGCGGCGGCATGGGGGCATATCGTGGAAGGCTATCAGATCACCCTGTACACGGTCGAAAGCCGGCGGCACCGCGGCAAGCAGCTTTCCCACTGGCTGATGGAGGTGATGCGCGACCTCAAGCTGCAGGGCGCGACGCACCTGGTGGCGGCCGAGGGCATCGGACACCATCACCGGCTGCACAGCTGGCACTTCGTCGAACTGACCGACCGGCCGGAGCAGATCACGTTGATCGCGACCGCGGCGGAGGCCGATGCCCTGTTCGCGCGGCTTGCCGAGGAGCCGGTGGAGATCTTCTATACGCGTTCTCCGGTGGAGTTCGGCCTCGCAGGCGGCGGGGCGCGCGCGCATTGAGCCGGGCGTCGCCGGGGTGGCAGGCGCGTCCCAGGGCTGGTACGGGGCCGCCCTGCTCAGGCTTTTGCGGCCAGCTCCGCATCCAGCGCTTGCGCCCGCTGCACGGCCGGCCGCGCCTGGAAGCGCTCCAGGTAGGCGCCAACCGCCGGCGAGCGCGGCATCAGCTTGAAAGCGCAGATCCTGCCGAGCGCGCTGCCCCACAACACGTCCGCCGCAGTGAAGCGTTCGCCGAGCAGCCAGGGACCTGGCTGCAATTGCTGTTCGATCGCGCCGACCACGGCCTCATAGCTGCCGTAGGGCGACATGCTGGCCGGGCCCGCTTCGCGCTGCATCGCGCGATCGACCATGGCCGGTTCGAAACAGGAGCCGTAGAACACCATCCAGCGCAGGTAGGCGCCGCGCAGCGGATCCCCCGGCGCAGGCGACAGGCCCCGCTCCGCGTAGAGTTCGGCGAGGTACAGGAAGATCGCGGCCTGCTCGGTGACGATGCTGTCGCCGTGGCGCAGCGCGGGCACCTTGCCCATCGGGTTGAGCGCCAGGTAGGCCGGTTCGCGTTGCTGCATGGCCTTCAGGTCGAGTACCTGCAGCGTGTGCTCGGCCTGGAGTTCCTCGATCAGGATGCGCGCGCCGGCCGAGCGGCTGTTAGGGGCGTGGAACAGCGTAATATGACGATTCGTAGACATCGCGGACTCCGCAGGAACGAGGTGAGGGAAGAACTCCGGATTGTTTTTATAGGCGTGCGCGTCCTTCCGGTCTTGGAAAAACGCGCATGAGCACGCCGCTGCGGCCCGTGACCGAACGGCCCAAGGGCGTTGTCGCGCCAACGTCGGCCAGCCGCAAATTCCGCCTGGCGCGCTACCAGCCGCCGGCCGGCCTGGCAGCCTTTCTCGACCATGCCTGGCTGGTGGAGTGGGATCTGCGCGGCCAGCCTGCCTACACGCAGCGAACCTTGCCCTATCCCTGCGTCAATCTCGTGTTCGACGCCGGCCGCACTGCGCTCTTCGGCGTGGTGCGCGGCGCCTTCGACTACACCTTGGCTGGCCGGGGCCGCGCGCTGGGCCTGCGATTCCGTCCCGGCGCCTTCCGCGCCGTGCTGGGCCGGCCCGTGCACACCGTCACCGACCGCGTGCTGCCGTTGCCGGCGGTATTCGCCGGTCTCGATGACGAGGCGGCTGCCGGCTTCGAGCGCGCGGTGCTCGAAGCCGGAGACGATGCCGCCATGGTCGCTGCCGCGGCGGACTTCCTGCAGCCCCGCCTGCCGCCGCCGGATGCGCGCGTGGAGAGCCTGCAGGCCATCCTGGCGCAGGCCGCCGGGGATGGGCTGCTGACCCGGGTGGAAGCGCTGGCGGAGCGGGCCGGCATGAGCGTGCGGGCCCTGCAGCAGTGCTTTGCCGACTATCTGGGCGTGAGCCCGAAGTGGGTGGTCCGGCGCTACCGGCTGCATGAAGCCGCCGACCGGCTGGCGGGCGGCGAAGCGGTCGACCTGGCACAACTGGCGCAGAGTCTCGGCTACTACGACCAGGCGCACTTCACGCGCGATTTTCAGCGTCTGGTGGGCCAGCCGCCGCACGCCTATCGCCGCCAGGAGGCGGGAGCCTGAACGGCGGCAGCGGCCGGTGCGGGCACAAGAAAAAAGGCGACGCCAACGGCGTCGCCTCGTTCGGGCTTCCGGTCCGGCGCGGCGCCGGACCCGTGCCGATCAGTCCCAGGACAGCGCGCCGCCGGTCTGGTACTCGATCACGCGCGTTTCGAAGAAGTTGCGCTCCTTCTTCAGGTCGATCATCTCGCTCATCCAGGGGAACGGGTTCTCCTCGTTCGGGAAGAGCGCTTCGAGGCCGATCTGCTGGCAGCGGCGGTTGCAGATGAAGCGCAGGTAGCCCTTGAACATCGGCGCGTTCAGGCCCAGCACGCCGCGCGGCATGGTGTCCTCGGCGTAGCGGTATTCCAGGTCGACGGCCTTCTTGAACAGCTCGGTGATCTCGGCCTTGAACTCGGCGGTCCACAGGTGCGGATTCTCGAGCTTGATCTGGTTGATCAGGTCGATGCCGAAGTTGCAGTGCAGCGATTCGTCGCGCAGGATGTACTGGTACTGCTCGGCGGCGCCGGTCATCTTGTTCTGGCGGCCCATCGCCAGGATCTGCGTGAAGCCCACGTAGAAGAACAGGCCTTCCATGATGCAGGCGAACACGATCAGCGACTTCAGCAGCTTCTGGTCGTTCTCGGGCGTGCCGGTCTTGAAGGACGGGTCGGTCAGCGTGTCGATGAAGGGGATCAGGAACTCGTCCTTGTCGCGGATCGACGCCACCTCGTGATAGGCGTTGAAGACCTCGGCCTCGTCCAGGCCCAGCGACTCCACGATGTACTGGTAGGCGTGGGTGTGGATGGCCTCCTCGAAGGCCTGGCGCAGCAGGTACTGGCGGCATTCCGGCGCGGTGATCTGGCGGTAGGTGCCCAGCACGATGTTGTTGGCGGCCAGCGAGTCGGCGGTGACGAAGAAGCCCAGGTTGCGCTTGATGATGCGGCGCTCGTCCTCGGTCAGGCCGTTGGGGTCCTTCCACAGCGCGATGTCGCGCGACATGTTGATTTCCTGCGGCATCCAGTGGTTGGCGCAGCCGGCCAGGTACTTTTCCCAGGCCCACTTGTACTTGAAGGGCACCAGCTGGTTGACGTCGGTGGAACCGTTGATGACGCGCTTGTCGGCGGCATTGACGCGGCGCTTGCTCTGCGCGGCGGCGGCGTTCGGGTTGTCGCCCAGGATGCCACCCGGCTGCGTGGCGGCCGGCGGCAGCGTGCCGAGCTGGTCGGCGCTAGACGGCGCCGCTTGCAGCGCGGGTTGCGGGGCAGGCTGCGGGGCAGCCTGCGGGGTGGCTTGAACGTCATCGTCCCAGCTCAGCATGGCGATTCTCTCCGTGGATGCTTTTCGGTTGCGGACGGTGTCGCGCGCCTTGGCGCGGCCGTCGCTGCGGTTATCCGCCGGCCTGTGCCAGCGGTGCGGTCCGTGCGGCGTGCTAGCCGCTACGGCCTGTGTCGGTGTCACTTCGGCGAGGGTCGTGGCAGGCGCTCGGATGGGACCACGGCATGGCTTGTCGCATTGCTGCTCCCTCGTGAAGTGGATGCCGGGATTCTAGCATCGGGGTCCGGTACGGAAAAGGAAAAAAGCGGAAATAAACACTATCCGTAGTCTGGTCTGGATGTTCTGCCACTATCCCTAGTGTCGATGGCGGTGGCTATGGGCCGCCTGCCGGCTGCCGCCGGGCCGCCTGGGCAAAGGGCTGGCGGCCCGCGCAGCAACCGCGTGGAGCGCGGGCCGGGGTACTACCCGTAGTAGTACCCCCGGGGCAGGTGCCCCGGCGCGCGTCAGACTTCAGGCGCTGCGCTCGCCGCCCAGTGCCCCGACCAGGTCGCCCAGCAGGCCGGACAGTTCGCCGGCCATCAGCGTGAAGTCGGCGTCGAAACGCTCGTCCTCGTCCTGGGCGCCGCTGTCGGCCTGTTCCTTGATGATGTCCAGCGGTGCCACGCGCTTGACCGCCAGCGACTCGGTCAGCACGAAGGAAACGCGGTCGTTCCAGGTCATCGCCAGGCGCGTGCAGCGCTTGCCGGCGGCGATATGGCGGCGCAGGTCTTCCGGGTCGAGCGGATGGCGCACGTAGCGCACCGTGGCCTTGCTCTCATTGCTCGATTGCAGCTCGATTTCCTGGTCCACCGAGAAGCCGGCGGGCGCGGTGTCGGTCGCCAGCCAGTCGGTCATGGCGGCCACCGGCGACTGGTTGACCTGCAGGGTCTGCATGGCCAGGCCGTCGATGGCCTTGAACAGCAGCCCGCGCACTTCGTCCGCCTTGGCCGGCGCGGCGGCGTCGATGGCCAGCCAGCCGTTGACGGGATCGATCCACACGCGCGTGTCGCGCCGGATGCTGAAGGCACGCGGCAGCAGTTCCTCGGTGACCTGGTCCTTGAGCTCGCGCAACTGTTTGCGGCCAGGCTTGAAGCCTTGCTGTTCCTCGATCTCGGCGGCGCGCGCCTTGGTCACCTGGTTGACGACGGTGGCGGGCAGCAGCTTCTTCTCGGCGCGCATGGTCAGCAGCATCTGCTTGCCCACCTGGTGCACGAGGGCACCGTTCTCGCGCGGCGATGCCCAGCCCTGCGTCTGCATCTCCAGGCTGGTGCCCGGATAGAAGGCATGCTTCGACAGGCAGGCTTCGACGTCATCCGCGCTGAGGGACCAAGGCGCGCTCAGGCGGTGCAACTGCAGGTTCTTGAACCACATAGAGAATTCGGCCAAAGGGACGAATTCTATCCGTTCGCGCGGCGGGCGCGGCAATGTGCTTGCCGCGCCGCGCGAACGTCCCGCGCATGGGACCGGAGGGAGGCCCGGCTACAGGTCCATCTTGGAGATCTTGCTGCCTTCGAGGTTCAGGCCAGCCATCAGGCCGGCGTTGGTGACGACGAAGCCCACCACCGGCTGCTGCGCGGTGTTGGTGTCGAGCACGCCGTTGGCGCCGACCTTGGCCAGCGCGACCGTGGCGTCGACGCCGGCGGTCCAGCCCTGGCTGGCGACGAACTTGTCGAGCGCCTCCTGGGTCATGAACATCAGGATGATGGCCTTGGACTGCGCGCCGATCTGCCAGCCCACCGAGCCGGCCACGATGTTGTAGTAGCCGCGCGTGCTGCCGCCCACGCGCAAGGCACCGTCGCCGTACTGGCCGCCGACGATGAAGCCGGCGGAAACCGCGTTGGGGAAGACCAGGATGCCGCGCGAGCGTGCCGCCAGTTCGCGCGAGCCGCTCACGCTGCCATACAGCTTGTCGAGCGAGCCGTCGACGGCGGCATTGATCTCGCGGCGCTTGGCCACCTTGTCCGTGGACGCGCTGTTCGAGGTGGTGGTGCAGGCGCCGAGCAGCATGCCGGATGCCGCCACCGCCAGTCCGGTGCCGATTGCCAGAAACGATCTCCGTTGCATTGTCATTCTCCTGTTGATGGAACCACAATCCACGCCGCGCCGCCGCCAGCGCACCGGCGCGCTCCCCGCTGATTCCTGCATGTCTTCGGCACGCTGCCGGCCCCGGGCCTGCCTGCGTCCCGAAGCGATGGCGAGAGCCTGGGCCGCCACACAGCGCGACGTGTTCCAGTATCCAGCATTTCGCGCGGCCCGGTTCCCGCGGTGGCGGCTGGGTTTGATCCAGGACAGGGGGCGGCCGCCGCGGTGGCCGGATCTGCCCTTCGCAGTCTACAAAGCCGTGCGCCGGCGCGCTGTAGGACAGTGTCTGGAATTGGCCGCGGATGCGTCCTACGCCCGTGGGGTAGCGCCAGCCGCGCTGCGGCGCGGGCCTGATCGGTAAGACTTTGTACCGTCAGGGAACCCTGCCCCGGTGCACCGGTCGATGGAGCATGAAACTCGCTCCCATACTCCTCGCCGCCGGCTTGCTGGCGACCGCCTGCGCGTCGCGCCCGCCGGTCGATGGGCAGGCTCCACAGTCTGCCAATGAGTCCGCCAATGCGCATTGGCAGGCGTTGCGCGGTGACTACACCGACTGTGCCCGGCGGCAGGCGGATGCCGAACTCCCGCGCAGCGGCACGGCCCAGGCACTGGCCGACGATGCGCTGAAGGCCTGCCGCGCCCAGCTGGAGGCAGTCCGCGTCGCCTTCCGCGATTACCTGGATGCACAGATGGTGTCTTCGCACGGCCGCGATTCGGCACGCCAGGCCGCCAACCAGGTCGGCCGCGATACCGAAGCCAAGACGCGTGCCTATCTGGTGCGCTATATCGAGAGCGAGCGGTCCCGTACCGCGCGCTGAAGAGCCCTGAGGAGCCCTGTGCCCGCCGGGCTGGTCCATGTATTCAAGACCCAATACCCAAGGCCAGGCCTCTAAATCATGGCGAGCGCGGACGGGCCGGCGGGCGGCACGAACAAGGTATCGAGTTCGGCCAGTTGGGCCGCGTCCAGCCGGAGCGCCAGCGCGCCGGCGTTGTCGCGCACCCGCGCGCGATTGGCCGATTTCGGGATGGCGATCTCGCCCGGGCGTGCCAGCAGCCATGCCAGTGCCGCCTGCGCGGGGGTGATCCCGTGCCGCGTCGCGAATCCCGCCAGCGCCGGGCGGCGCAGCAGCCGGGCCTGCTCCAGCGGGGAATAGGCCATCAGCGGCACCTGATGCTCGCGCAGCCAGGGCAGCAGGTCCCATTCGATGCCGCGTCGACTCAGGTTGTACAGCAACTGGTTGGCGGCGACGTCCCGTCCGCCCGGGACTGTCCATAGTTCCTGCATATCGTCCAGGCCCAGGTTGCTGACGCCGAAGTGGCGGATCTTGCCGGCCGCGCGCAGCGCCAGGAAGGCTTCCATGGTCTCGGCCAGCGGTACCTGGCCGCGCCAGTGCAGCAGGTAGAGATCGATGCGGTCGGTGCCCAGGCGCCGCAGGCTGCGTTCGCAGGCGGCCACCGCCTCGCGCCGGCCGGCGTGGTGCGGGTAGACCTTGCTGACCAGGAAGACGCCGTCCCGGCGACCGGCGACGGCCTCGCCGACCAGTTGCTCGGAGCGGCCCTCGCCGTACATCTCGGCGGTGTCGATCAGGGTCATGCCCAGGTCCAGGCCGAGGCGCAGTGCCGCGAGCTCTTCGGTGCGTGCGCCGGGGTCTTCGCCCATGTTCCAGGTGCCCATGCCGAGCGCGGGCACCGCCTCCCCTCCGGGCAGGATGACTGTCTGCATACGGATTTCCTGTCAGGTCGGTGCAGCGCGTGCGCGCCCACCGCGCCCACGCCGCACATTCCCACATGGTAGTCGGATGCGAGATCGCGCGCCGCGCCGGGTCAGCCGTGCTGGTGGCGGTATTCCTGCGTGAGCCCGCCGTAGCCGTAGGCCGCGGCGCGCGCGTCGATGACGTGGATGTAGGAGCAGGGATGGACCTTGCCGATCAACTCGGACAGGGCCGCGAACGCCTTGCGCAGGAACTCGGCCTTCTCGGCCTTGGTGTTGGTCTCGTCGGTCACGCTGATGTCGAGATGGAAGGCGTTACGGTCCTGCTCCGCCAGAGAGCGGCCGCCGATGATCCAGTCGGCGTGCGCGACGTAGCGGACCGTGATGGCGATCACCTCGGGCTTCTTGCCGAGTACGCGCTGGGTGAGATCGGCCACTGTGGCTGCGCTGCGGCGCGTGAGCGTGGCGTCCGGCGTGCCCGAGATCTGCAGGTCGATGTGCGGCATGGTGATGGCTCCGGTGGCGTGCCCGCTGGCGGGCAGTGGGTTGGGATGGGTTCATTCTAGGGAGGCCATATCCATCGGAAAAGCGGGAAGATGCGATAACATCTATCGGAGAATATGGATCATGGGGGCTGCGATGCGTGGGTTCGATCTCGACCAGTTGCGTACCTTCGTCACGGTCGCGGAGGCAGGCAGCCTGTCGGCTGCCGCACCGAGGCTGTACCTTTCGCAGTCCTCGGTGAGCGAGCAGCTGCGCAAGCTGGAAGCGCGCGCCGGCGTGCCGCTGCTGACGCGCGGCAAGCAGGGCGCAGTCCCCACGCCGGCGGGCCGGCGCCTGCTCGAGCATGCACGGCGTATCCTCGCCCTCAGCGAGATGGCGCTGCAGGACCTGCGCGGGCAGGGGCTGGAAGGCGAGCTGCGCCTGGCGGTCACCGACTACTTCCGGCCCGGCGAGATCGCGGCCATGCTGCGCGGCCTGCGCGAGCGCTACCCGCAGTTGCGGCTGCACGTGACGGTGATGAAAAGCGCGATGATCGAAGCCGAGGTGGATGGCGGCAGCTTCGACATCGGCTTGTCGATGCGGCTGGCACCGGCGGCGCAAGGGCGCGCCCGCCCGCGCGATGGCAGCCGTCGCACGGGCAAGGCCGGGGCGGGCACGGTGCTGCGGCGCGACACCCTGGCCTGGGTCGCGGCGCCAGGCGATAGCGAGGCATTGGGCGTGCCCTTGCCGCTGGTGCTGCTGCCGGACACCTGCTCCCTGCACCAGTATGTGGTGCAGTTGTTGCGGCGGCGCCGGCTCGAGTATGTGGTGATGCACTCGGCTTCCGGTGTCGCCGGCCTGCAACTGGCGCTGGCGGCCGGCCTCGGCCTGTCCTGCCTCAATGCCTCGGCGATCGGACCGGGCATCGCCACGCTGGATGCGCGCACGCAGGCGCGTCTGCGCCTGCCGCCCTTGCCGCCGGCGGAGTTCTTCCTGCTGCCGGCACGCGCGGGCGAGGCGCCACTGGTCGGGCAGGTGCGCGCGGCGCTGGCGGAACAGCTCGGCTAGACGCCGGCGCAGGCCGGTACGCCGTGGCGCTGACGCTCAGGCCTTGACCGGGTCTCGCTCAGGTCTCGCTCCACTGGCGCAGCAGGTTGTGGTAGCAGCCCACCAGGGTGCGGCGGGCGACCGCATCGGCATCGCTGGCATTGAGCCGTTGGATGGCATTGTCGAGGTCGAACAGCAGGCTGCGCTGCATGTCGTCGCGCACCAGGCTCTGGATCCAGAAGAAGCTCGCCACGCGCACACCGCGTGTGACCGGCGTGACCTGGTGCAGGCTCGTGGCCGGGTAGACCACCAGGTCGCCGGCATCGAGCTTGACGCTGTGCATGCCGTAGGTGTCCTCCACCTGCAATTCGCCACCGTCGTAGCTGGCCGCGTCGGACAGGAACAGCGTGGCGGAAATATCGGTGCGCAGCTTGCGGCCGTCGTGCGGGTGGATGCGCACGCCGCCGTCCACGTGCGGGCCGAAGGTCATGCCCTCGCCGTAGCGGTTGAACATCGGCGGGTAGACGATATTCGGCAGCGTGGCGCTGATGAACAAGGGGTGCCGCTCGAGCACGCCGAGGATCAGGCGCTGGCAGTCCTGCGCCACTTCCGTGCGCTCGTCGATCTGCTGGTTGGATTTGACCGGCGCGCCGGAGTAGCCTGCCGAGACACGGCCATCGACCCAGGCCGCGCCGGCCTGGTCGAGCCGGCCGCGCAGCGCCGCCAGCTGTTCGGCGTCGAGCACTTTGGGAATGCGGAGCAACATGCGGATTCTCGCGGGTTCTGCTGCGTTCCGGCCTCGAGGGCCGGGCAGGCGCCGGACGGGCCGTGGCGGCCCGCCGCGGCGCTTGCTTACATGCGGTAGACGAAGGACAGCATGGCGGTGCGGCCGGTGCCTGGCACCGCGCGCCCGCCGTCCGACGGGATCAGCGCATCGTAATACTTCTTGTCGAACACATTGAACAGGTTCAGGCGCACGTCGTACTTCGGCTGGTGGTACGCCACCATGGCGTCCCAGCGCACGTAGCCGCCCACCTGCACGGTATCGGTATTGTTGGCGAAGCGCTGCGACATATAGTATGCGCCGCCGCCGACCTCCCAGTCGGGCAGCACGCGGTAACTGCTCCACACCGTCGCCGTGTGCTTGGGCGTGTTGGCCGGCACCATGCCCTGGGTACCCGCGCCGATGCCATTGGTGATCTGAGCGTCGAGATAGGTGTAGCCGGCGAACACCTGCCATTTGCTGGTGATGCGGCCGGTGGCCCCGGCGCGGAAGCCACGCACGCGGATCGTGCCGGTCAGCGCGTAGGTGGTGGAGTCGATCTGCGTGCGCGCATTGTCCTTGGTGATCTGGAACAGTGCCGAGTTGAGCGACAGGTCGCCGCCCATCAGGTCCCACTTGCCGCCGACCTCGTAGGCCTTGTTCTTCTCGGGATCGAGGTTCTGCTGGCCGACGGTCGCGGTCAGTTGCTCCAGCGACGGGTTGAACGAAGTGCCGTAGGAGACATAGTAGGACTGTGCCTCGGTCGGTTGCCAGATGCCGCCCAGGCGCACGCTGGTGAAGTTGACCGTCTGCTGGGCGTTGGCCAGCGCCGTGCTGAAGTAAGGCGCGCCCGCGCTGTTGCCGGAGTTGATCGAGTTGGTGACGCTGGCGATGAAGCGGTCGTAGCGCAGGCCGGCCACCGCCTTCCAGTGCTTGTTGAACTCGATCGAGTCGTTGACGTAGGCCGCGATGGTGTTGGACGAGCCGCCCTGCAGGTTGCCGGGCGTGCTGGCCACGCTGGACGGCGAGGCCGAGTAGCCCGGACTGGCCAGCGGCTCGCAGGCGGCGTAGCCGGTGGTGGCGGCCGTGGTGCCGCTGACCAGCGGCACGCCGTTGCAACTGCCGTCGCGGTAGTAGTTCTGGTTGTTGTAGCCGTCGTGGCCGAACTCGGTGCCGAGCAGCAGCGTGTGCTTGACCGGTCCGGTGTCGAAGTTGGCGGTCAGCTCGGTCTGGTTGAAGATCGAGTAGTCGCGGATCTTGCGGTCGTGGCTCTGCAGGCGCACGAACAGCCGGTCCAGCGGCAGGGAACTGCTGGTCAGTGCAGTGAAGCCGCGCGTGCCGACCGTGCCGACCGCATTGGGCGCGGTCTCGCGGGCATCCGTCTCCACATAGTTGAACTGCGTCTGGTTGCGCAGCTTCAGGTTGGGCGAGATCTTGTGGGTGATGCCGGCGCTGAGCGAGGCGATGTCCTGGTTGGTGCGGTCATCGGTATAGCCGTAGAAGGCGTTGCGATTGACGTTGACCGGATGTCCGTTCAGGTTCGGCAGGCCGTAGTCCGGCATGTCGTGATTGTGCTGCAGCAGTGCCGACAGCGTGATCTCGGTCGAGGTGCCGATGCCTGCGCGCCAGGACGGGGCGATGCCGAAGTCCTGCACGGTCATCTCGTCGCGCGTGCTGGGTTTGCCGTTCTGCGCCATGGCCGAGATGCGGAAGGCCGAGGTGTCCGAGGTCGGCGTGTTGTAGTCGGCGGTGGCGCGCACCAGGCCGTTGGTGGTGACCGAGCCGCTGACTTCGGTGGCGGCCTTCAGCGAGGGCTTCTTGCTGACCTGGTTGATCACGCCGCCGGTGGAGCCGCGGCCGAACAGCATCGAGGAGGGGCCCATCAGCACTTCCACTTCTTCCAGCGCGAAGGTGTCGCGATAGTACTGGCCGCGGTCGCGGAAGCCGTCCAGGTAGATGTCGGTGCGGGCGGTGAAGCCGTTCAGGTTGATGTTGTTGCCGATCTGGCCGCCTTCTGCGGCACCGATGGTGATGCCGGGCACGTTGCGCAGGGCGTCGGCCAGCGAGCTCGCGCCCTGTGCCTGCATCAGCGCCTGGTTCACCACCGTGACCGACTGCGGCACGTCGTGCAGGTCCTCGGGCAGCTTGGAGATGCTGTTGTGGACGGCGTTGTAGTCGTCGCGGCTGCCGCTGCCCTGCACGACCACTTCCTTCAGCGTGCCACCGGCTGCGGCGGGCGCCTGCTGGGCCTGCGCCGCTTGGGGCGGCCGTGTGGATGGGTCCTGCTGGGCGTGAACGGCGACGGGGGCGGCGAAGAGGGCGAGCAGCGCGGTGGCGATCGGTGTGCGGCGGTTCATGTCGGTGGTCTCGTCTGCCCGGCCATGAACGAGACCGACGGGATCATCGCGATCCCGCGGCGCTCACGGATCCGGGCTGCGGGCGGAAACGGCGGAGTATGCAAAAGCGGCGAAGCGCAATATAAATGCGAATGATTTTCGTTGCAATTTGCGTTGCGGTGACGAGACAGACAATATAGCTCTTGCTTGAATGTATCTATATGTGGTCATTTGACGTCAATATCGATACAAAAATGGGAGTGCAGCTTTTGAAAGTGGCCCATAAGTTGCTCTCATGCCGCACCAGGCCCGGGCTGGCAAAGAAAAGGCCCGCTCGGGAGCGGGCCTCGTGCAGACAAGGGCCACATATTGTGGCCGCTTCGGGTGCGGATTAATCGGCGCTCATGTTCGCATTCTTGGCAATGCGGCCGAGGCGCTCGCGTTCGGATTTGATGAACGCCACGAAGCTCTCCACCGAGCCGCCCGCCGGCTCGATACCGTTCGGCAGCAGGCGCTCCCGCGTTTCCTGCGTCTGCATGGCTGCAGTCATCTCGGCATTCAGCTTCTTGACGATGGCCGGATCGGTCCCCTTGGGCGCGAAGATGCCAGCCCAGTGTCCGATGCGGACCTCGGGCATGCCCTGCTCGGCGGTGGTCGGGATATTGGGCGCGGCGCTCATGCGCTTGTCCCAGGTTGCGCCGAGCGCCTTCAGCTTGCCGGCCTTGATCTGCGGGAGTACCACCACGCTGGCTTCGGACGTCGCCGCGACCTGGCCGCCGATCACTGCGGTGATGCTCTCCGAACCGCTCTTGTAAGGCACCGGCGTCAGCGCCGCGCCCTTCTCCTTGAGCATCTCCTCGACGAAGTGGGGCGTGCTGCCGCTGCCGGCGGTGGCGAAGTTGACGCCGCCGGGCTGCTTCTTCGAGTAGGCCACCAGCTCCTTCAGGTTGTTGGCCGGCAGCGACGGTGCGGCGACGATGACCGACGGGCTCACGGCGATCAGCGACACCGGCACCAGGTCATCCGAGGCATACGGCATCTTGCTGCGGATCAGTTCGTTGGTCACGGTGCCGACCGCGCCGACCAGGAAGGTGTAGCCGTCCGGCTTGCTCTTGGCGACATAGTCGGCGCCGACGATGCCGCCGGCGCCCGGACGGTTCTCGATGATCACGGTCTGGCCGAGGCGTTTGCTGACCGCGTCCGCCGCCGCGCGTGCGACCAGGTCGTTGGCGCCACCGGGTGTGAACGGCACGACGAACTTCACGACGTGCGCCGGCCAGGCATCGCTGGCGTGGGCGGTGGTGCCCGGCACGAAGGCGGCGGCGAAGATGGGGGTGGCGAGGGCCAGGGCACGGCCGGTGGCGGAAAGGCGCATCAGGGTCTCCTTGGACTGTTCTGGGATGACCGCGCGCGAGGATTGCCGGAGGGGCAGGAAGCGGCTCGCGCGCGGGACCGAGGGATCTTACCCAGCGAAGCTGTCAATCCGCTGAATGCCCGGACGGCCAGGCCGGACCGGCCGGCGCTGCCGATGCGGCGGCGTGCGGGCGCATCGGCGGGCCGCGCCCCGTTCAGCGTTCGCGCACCCAGGTCTGGGTGCGGCCGAGCAGGCTGATGCCGATGAAGCCGCGCACGTTCAGCTTGCTGCCATTGTCGGCGAGCGACATCTTGCTCTTGTAGACCTTGCCGTTCTCCGGGTCGAGGATCTCGCCGCCGCTCCATTCGTTGTCTCCGGACTTGCGCAGGCCGGTCAGGATCGTCATGCCGATGATGGGCTGGTCCTTGCGCGCGTCGGTGCACTTGTCGCACACCTTCGACTTCACCTCGTCCTCGACGAAGCTCTTGATCACCTTGCCGCTGTAGACGCCTTCCTTCTCGCTGATCTCCACCAGCCCACGCGGCTTGCCGGTGCTGTCGTCGATGGTCTTCCAGATCCCGGCCGGGTTGGACTGTGCAAAGGCGGCGGCGCTGCCGAGCAGCGCTGCGACGAACATCGCGGCGCGCATGCCGCGGGTGATGCCATGGGAAGGGTGATGACGCATCGGGATCTCCTGTTCTGGTTGCATGGCCGGCGCGCGGCCCGGCGCCGCGTTCCATCGGGCCTCGCCTGCCTGGCAAGGCGCGCGGGAAGGGGTGCGCTCGCCAATCTACTGGCGGGGGCGCAGGACTGCAATCTGGGCCGCCGTATGCAAACGCACTGCCCGGTCTTCACCCGCTGGCCCGGAACGGCCGTGCGGCGCGGCTTCCGGGCTTCTCGTGGTGCAGCAAAGCCGAGCCGGTTGCGCACTGGAGGCATCCCTCTAAGCGAGGGGCCGCTGTTGCGCCGGTGCGTCCCCGCCCGCGTCGGAGCTCACCCGTGGCGGCTTCGCGCGCGTCGCATGGCTTCGCCCAGATGCGAGTTGACTGCCGGCCGGGGCATCGGTACCGCACGAGCGGCGGCACCCACGGCACGACGCGAGCTTGGCAAGAGAGCGAGGAGAGGAGGGAGAGGAGGGAGAGGAGGGAGAGGAGGGAGAGGAGGGAGAGGAGGGAGAGGAGGGGGCGGGCTGCCGTGTCTCTTGTCAGGCGAAACCCGGAGTCCGCGCACGGCATCTGCGCGCCACGCCCGTCGCCGTGATCCGCGTCGCGCCATCGCAGCGAAGCGATGGCATGCGCATCGACTCGTCGCGGTTCCGGTACATCGCGACTGCGTTGCCCGCTCTGTCGCCTGCCCTGTCGCTTGCCCTGTCGCTTGCCCTTGTCGCGGGGTCGCAGCTTGCCAATTGTCTCGCGCTCGATCGGCAGCGAGCGCGAGCATGCTCGCGCGGTCGTGTCTGTCTCGTTCGACGAGGTGCAAACCGTTGCGTGGATGCATCACTCTCATCGACGCGCGTCGCTTGCTCGCGCCAGGTCCGGCATCAGGCCGGCGTGCTCCGCCTCGTGGCATCGCGCACGGGACGAAAGCCGTGCGCTGTGTGTGCCGACACACGCGGTGTGCGCGCTGCGACGACGTGCGAGAACGGTGCCGCAGGCATCGACGCGAGCGCGTCGAGCGAATTCCATCGCCAGCCGCAAAGCCTTTATTCATGCGGGTTTCCGGCGCACAGGCCAAGTCGGCGGAGCGCTCTTCCGCAGGCGCGCGCGCGATGCGCGATGACGTCGTGAGCGGTGTGGCTTTGCCTCTCGATGCACGTCGAGCAGGAGGCTGCATCGACGTGCTCCGGCATCGGCGAGCGCGTGGTTGCGATGCGGATTTCCATCGGCACTTCGTCTCGCTTGCGTGCCTCGATGCGTGCGTCGTATCGAAGCGAAGGCGAGATAGATTGCCTGGTCTTCGCGTGCAAGTTTTTTTGCACTTTTTTCTTAACATCATCGAGCAAACGAATTATGATTCGCCTTGACAAGAGTCTCACTTCATTGCAAGGAAGCAAGACGCAGGATTGAATGACATAGGCGATGCGTCTTGATGATGCAGCGATGCAGGTAGCAGAGGAGCACGAGAACATTGACGCAGACCGGGCCGGGAAGGCTTATCAAAATGCGTGCAGTCTCCTGTGACCCGGAAACGGGTTGGGTCAGCTACCCCCGAATGAATGCCGTCTGCCGTGCGCGAGGCCAAGCCCGCACGACAGGCACGCCGACCGATATCTCCTCATTCCCCGCCGGGCGCCGACTCGAAGAGCGGCGCAGGCAAATCGAATCTTCCAGGACGCGGCATGCGTCGGAAGTCCGGGTGCGGGCTTCCTGTTGCCGCAATCGTGCCGGATGGGCCGGCACGCCTGACACCGAATTCATAAGCGTGCGGCTGCGGTCCGGCAGCGCGCCGATGAATCGCTCGCTCGACTGGGGCTGCCGCAAGGCGGCGGGCCTCGGGTCGGTCGGGTCGCCAATCTAGGTCATTCGATATTCACTAGCTAGTGAAGGAGTTATCCATGGCAACGACTGCTAAGAAGAAACCGGCGGCCAAGAAGGCCGCTGCCAAGCCCGCCGCCAAGAAGGCCGCTGCACCGGCCAAGAAGGCCGCTGTGAAGAAGGTTGCCGCCAAGAAGGCAGCACCGGCCAAGAAGGCTGCAGTGAAGAAGGTCGCGGCGAAGAAGGTTGTCGCCAAGAAGGTTGTCGCCAAGAAGGCTGCTGCGCCGGCCAAGAAGGCCGCTGTGAAGAAGGTTGCCGCCAAGAAGGCAGCACCGGCCAAGAAGGCTGCAGTGAAGAAGGTCGCGGCGAAGAAGGTTGTCGCCAAGAAGGCCGCAGCACCGGCCAAGAAGGCCGCAGTGAAGAAGGTTGCTGCCAAGAAGGCTGCACCGGCCAAGAAGGCTGCCGTCGCGAAGAAGGCAGCTGCACCGGCCAAGAAGGCCGCCGCACCGAAGAAGGCCGCTGCGCCGAAGAAGGCTGCTGCACCGAAGGCCGCTGCGCCGAAGAAGGCTGCTGCACCGAAGGCCGCTGCAGCGAAGAAGGCTGCCGCTCCGAAGAAGGCCGCTGCCCCCAAGGCTGCTGCGCCGAAGAAGGCTGCCGCCCCGAAGAAGGCTGCTGCCAAGAAGGCTGCCGCCCCGGCTGCTCCTGCCGCTGCTCCCGCAGTGGCTCCCGCTGCCGCTGCCAAGACGACTCTGAACCCGGCCGCGGCCTGGCCGTTTCCGACGGGCAACCGTCCGTAAGCGCGCCTTGCCGGCGTCCGTTTACGGTCACCGGAGGCCGCCTGGCACGCATCGCGTGCCATCATGACCGGATACTGCGTATCCGGTCAGCAAGACCAGCGTCTTGCCAGCCCGCCGATGGCTTGCGCCCGGCGGGCTTTTCCTTTTGGGGCGGCGCTTGCGCTTCGTCCTGTGCGCTGCCGGCCTCGTGTGGGCTGCCGGGCCTCGCTACCCCGTCATGAAAAAGGGCGCCGTGCCCCTTGCGGGACACGGCGCCCTGGTCTGCGCTGCGGCAGGGCTTCGGTTCAGTGCGTGATGCGTGTCACGCCGCCGGAGGACAGCAGCCGCACGCGCTCGCCCGGGCGGAACGTCTCGTCCGCATCCTGCGTGATCGCGCGCAGGTCGCCGTTCTCCAGCCGCACGGTGATCTCCAGGCCGCGGCGCTGGTTGATCTTGTTCTCGGTGGCGCTGCCGGCGATTCCGCCCAGCACTGCGCCGAGGATGCCCGCTGCCACCGAGCCGTTGCCGCTGCCGATCAGGCTGCCGGCCGCCACGCCGCCGATGGCACCGCCGGCGATGGTGCCGGCCCCCGTCTGGTTACCCTGGATCAGAACCTCGCGTACCGATTCGACCACGCCGTAGCGTACCGTCTGCTCGCGCTGAGCCTGGCCGGGGGTGTAGACGCTGTTCGAGTTCGACTGTGCGGCACAGCCGGCCAGCAGGGTGGCGGCTGCGAGGACGGCGGCGCCGCCGATACGGAGCTTCTGGTTCATGGTATGTCCCGAAAAGAAGACTACGCGTAGTGGAATCCGAAGGCCGCCTGGAAACGGTCACGGATTTCGTCACGCGATGGCTTGTGGTTCTGTGGTCCCTGATGCGCGATCTTGAGCGAGCCCATCAGGCTGGCGAGGCGCCCCGTGGTTTCCCAGTCGAGGCCGTGTTCGATGCCGTACAGCAGGCCGCCGCGGAACGCGTCGCCGCAGCCGGTGGGGTCGACCACACGTTCTGCCGGCACGGCGGGGATCGCATACTTGCGCCCGTCGGCATGGATGCTGGCACCGTGCTCGCCGTGCGTGACGATGAACGCGCGCACCTGGGCGGCGACATCCTCGTGGCTCCAGCCGGTGCGGGAGAGCAGGACCTGCGCCTCGTAGTCATTGACCGTCACGTAACTGGCGAGTTCAACGAACTGGCGCAGGTCGTCGCCGTTGAACAGCGGCATGGCCTGGCCCAGGTCGAAGATGAAAGGCACGTCCGCTTCGGCGAACTGGCGGGCATGGTGCAGCATGCCCTCGCGGCTGTCCGGCGCGACGATCCCCAGCGCCGGCCGCGTGTCGCCCTGCATCGCTTCCTGCACGCTGGACAGTTGCGACTGGCTCATCGCACCCGGGTGGAAGGCCGTGATCTGGTTGTTGTCCAGGTCGGTCGTGATCATTGCCTGGGCCGTGAAGGTGTCGGGCAACGTGCGGATATAGGTGGTGGGGATGCCCAGCTGGCGCAGGTACTGCAGATAGGGCTCGGCGTCGGCGCCCACCGTGGCCATCACCAGTGGATCGCCGCCCAGCAGCTTGAGCGTGTAGGCGATGTTGCCCGCGCAGCCTCCGAACTCACGACGCATGCCCGGGACCAGGAAGGATACGTTGAGCATGTGGATCTGGTCCGGAAGGATGTGTTCGCGGAACCGTCCTTCGAAGGTCATGATGGTGTCGTAGGCAACGGAGCCGCAAATCAGGCTGGCCATGCTTTCTCCAGGGAATGCGTTGAGGTGTGGCGGGGCAGGCCCGGCACGCGCAGGCGCGCCGGGCGGATGAGGATTACAGCAGGGCGGCGAGCGCGGCGTCGTAGCTCGGCTCGGTCTTGATCTCGGGCACCAGCTGGCTGTACTTGACGACGTTGTTCTCGTCCAGCACCACGACCGCGCGCGCGGTCAGGCCGGCCAGCGGGCCGGTCTGGATGTCGACGCCGTAGCTGGACTTGAACTCGGCACCGCGCATCAGCGAAAGGGGCACCACGTGGTCGAGGCCTTCGGTGGTGCAGAAGCGGCCCATGGCGAAGGGCAGGTCGGCCGAGATGGTCAGCACCACGGTGTTGGCGAGCTTGCCGGCGGCTTCATTGAAGCGGCGCGCGGAAGCCTGGCACACGGGCGTGTCGAGGCTGGGCACGATGTTCAGGATCTTGCGCTTGCCGGCGAAGTCTTCCAGCTTGACGTCCTTCAGGTCCTTGCCGACCAGCGAGAAGGAAGCGGCATGGTCGCCGGGCTGGGGAAACTTGCCGCCGACTTCGATCGGGTTACCGCCGAGGGTCACGTTGCTCATGTTTGGCTCCTGTGTGGATGCGCGGGCCCGCCTGCGCGCGCAGGGCGGCGTGCGGCGGGTCTGCAGAATTCAGGGATAGAAAAGCAGCACGCGGTAGTTGGCCGCCGCCTGCTGCGAACGGAATCGTACCCGAACCGACAGCTCGGTGCCGGCCCGCATGCCGTACTGGGCGAAGGCGCGTTGTGCCGGGGAGAGATATTCGGCGGGCTGCAGCACGCGCCGCAGCAGGAGCTGGTCCTGCAGGTCCGTCATCACCAGTTCGATGGCGGGCAGAGCGGTGGTGGCGCGTCCCTGGTTGCGCAGGGTGACGCTGAGCACATAGGTATCGCCGCCTTCTTCCTGCTTCTGCAGCTGCGAGCTGTCGATGCGCAGGGCATCGAGGTCGCGCCAGGGCGCCACCGTGCAGCCCAGTGGCGCACAGGCCCATTCCAGCGCTGGACGCAGCGCCGGGAAGCGGCCGGCGAGCTGCGAGCGGGCCAGGTAGGTGGCCTGCGCGGCGGCGCCGATGGCGAGTACCACCACGCCGGCCAGCAGCCAGGCACGCCGACCTGCTCCACGCGCGCGCGGTGTTTCGTGTGTGCGCGCATGGCGCAGGAAATCCGGGGCGTACGCAGCGGCGGGCGCTTCGTCCTGCCGCGCGGCCCAGCGCCGCGTGGCGTGCTCGCTGGCGATCGCGGTGGGGGTGCCGGCGAAGGCATCCGGGATGCCTTCGTTCGGCTGCCGGGCGTTGTCTTCCGGAGGAGCCGCCATCGTGACGCCGGGCTTCCCGGGCGCTCCGGCGGAGACGTCTTCCGCCGCAGCCTCGGCAGCAGGCGGCGCTTCCGCTGGTGGAGCGTCCCGCGGCGTCGTGCCGGTGCCAGGCTCATCGAGCCCGGCTGCATCGATTGCGGGCCAGGTGGGGGCAGGCGCCTGCGCGGAGGCAGCGGGCGCCTGCTGGCGAGGTGTTCCTTCCGCCGTGGCGGCTTGCCCGGGCGAACCAACGGGGGCGCCGGCATGCCGCGCTTCCGGCGGTGGCACCGATGATTGCGCGGGCTCGGCTTCAGCGGTGGTGGAGCCGGGTGAGCCCATCATCATGGTCGGCGCGTCCAGCGCCGGCACATCATAGCCGGGGTCATAGCCCGGGTCGAACGGTGGCGCGCGGTACGGCTCTGCCGCAGCACCCTGGCTGGTATCGTCGGCAGGACCCGCGGGGGCCGCCGGTGCCGTGGCGGTCTGTGCCGCGTCGCGCACACCTTGCGCCGGCGCGGTCGGGGCGGGAATCTCGATCAGGTGCTGGCGGGCATCGAAGACCGTATCGCAGCGGCCGCAGCGCACCAGTCCCTGCCGCAGCCGCAACTGGTCCGCCACCAGCCGGAAGGCCGTGCGGCATGCGGGGCAGCGCGTGACGAGCTTGACGGCGGCCATCGTCGGGATGTCAGGTGCGGGTACCGTGCAGACAGACCCAGCCTTCCTCGCTGCGCCAGACGCTCAGCGCGATCCAGCGCGCATAGGCTGCCGCGACCTCGTCGGCCTGCCGTTCGAGCACGCCCGACAGCACCAGGCGGCCGCCAGGGCGCACGCGCGCGCTGAGCATGGCTGCCATCAGCTTGAGCGGGTTGGAAAGGATATTGGCCACCACCAGGTCGTGGGTGGCTTCGGAGACGGTTTCCGGCAGCGCGAAGGTGGCTTCGACACGGTTGCGCTCGGCGTTGTAGCGCGAGGCCTCGACCGCATTGGGGTCGATGTCGATGCCGAGGGTGTTGCCTGCGCCCAGCTTCTTGGCGACGATGGCCAGGATGCCGGAGCCGCAGCCGTAGTCGAGCACGGTCTCGCCCGGCCGCAGATTCTGCTCCAGCCACTGCATGCACAGGCGCGTGGTCGGATGGCTGCCGGTGCCGAAGGCCAGGCCGGGATCCAGCTCCAGCACCACGGCATCGGGTTCCGGGGCGTCATGCCAGGACGGTACCACCCAGATGCGCTCGCCGATGCGGATCGGCTCGAACTGCGATTGCGTCAGGCGCACCCAGTCCTGGTCCTCGACGCTGCGCAGCAGGTAGGAGGGGACGGGCGTGACGCCAAGCGCATTGGCGGCCGCTGCCACGACCAGGGCGGGATCCGCGCCGTCGTCGAACAGCGCGACCACGCGCGAGCGGTTCCAGGCCAGGCGCGTGGGCTCCAGCCCCGGCTCGCCGAACAGCGGTTGCTCGTCGGGCGTGTCGGCATCGGCATCTTCTACCGAGACCGACAGCGCACCCAGATCGAACAGCGCGTCGGACCAGGCTTCCGCCTGTTCTTCGGCGATCTCGATCACACATTCCTGGAATGCCACGGATGATCCTTCTTCAAACCGGTGAGCGGCGCGCGGCGTGGCGCCTGTGTCGGATGGCGGCCCGGGCACTGCCGGGCCGGCCGTAGCCGCCAGTATGACATGGCGGCGGGAGGGAGGGCCGGGGAAACGACCGGCCCGGCCAGCTGACGCTTCAGGACATCGGGACGTCTGCGCGTCAGTGCGCCAGCATGTCAGGACTTGTCGCCCTTGGCGACTTCCTTCTGCTGCAGGCGGTGCTCCAGGTAGTGGATGCTGGTGCCGCCCTCGACGAAGTTGGCGTCGAGCATCAGTTCGCGATGCAGCGGCACGTTGGTCAGGATGCCATCCACCACCATTTCCGACAGCGCGATACGCATGCGGGCGATGGCCTGCTCGCGGGTGGCGCCGTAGGTGATGATCTTGCCGATCATCGAGTCGTAGTTGGGCGGCACGAAGTAGCCGTCGTAGGCGTGCGAGTCGACGCGCACACCGGGGCCGCCCGGCATGTGCCAGGCGGTGATGCGGCCCGGCGAAGGCGTGAACTTGAACGGGTCCTCGGCATTGACGCGGCACTCGATCGCGTGGCCGCGCAGTTGCACGTCCTTCTGGCGGAAGCGCAGCTTCTCGCCGAAGGCGATGCGGATCTGCTCCTGCACGATGTCGATGCCGGTGATCATCTCGGTGACCGGGTGCTCGACCTGCACGCGCGTGTTCATCTCGATGAAGTAGAACTCGTTGTTCTCGTACAGGAACTCGAAGGTACCGGCGCCGCGGTAGCCGATCTTCTTGCAGGCTTCGGCGCAGCGGTCGCCGATGCGCTCGATCAGGCGGCGCGGAATGTGAGGCGCGGGCGCTTCCTCGATCACCTTCTGGTGGCGGCGCTGCATCGAGCAGTCACGCTCGCCCAGCCAGATGGCCTGCCGGTGCTGGTCTGCGAGGATCTGGATCTCCACGTGGCGCGGGTTCTCCAGGAACTTCTCCATGTAGACCTCGGGATTGCCGAAGGCCCGGCCGGCTTCCTCACGCGTCATGTTGACGGCATTGATCAGCGCGGCCTCGGTGTGCACGACGCGCATGCCGCGGCCGCCGCCGCCGCCGGCGGCCTTGATGATCACCGGATAGCCGACGCGGCGGGCGGTGGCCATGACTTCCTTCGGATCATCGGGCAGTGCGCCTTCGGAGCCCGGCACGCAGGGCACGCCGGACTTGATCATGGCCTGCTTGGCCGAGACCTTGTCGCCCATCAGGCGGATGCTGTCGGCGGTCGGGCCGATGAAGACGAAGCCGGATTTCTCCACGCGCTCGGCGAAGTCGGCGTTCTCCGACAGGAAGCCGTAGCCGGGGTGGATGGCCTGGGCGTCGGTGACCTCGGCGGCCGAGATGATGGCCGGCATGTTCAGGTAGGACTGCGGCGACGGCGCGGGGCCGATACAGACGGCTTCGTCGGCCAGCTTGACGTACTTGGCCTCCTTGTCGGCTTCGGAGTAGACCACGACGGTCTTGATGCCGAGTTCGCGGCAGGCGCGCTGGATGCGAAGGGCGATTTCGCCGCGGTTCGCGATCAGGATTTTTTCAAACATGGTATCTCTCTGCGAGAACTGGGCGGCGAAGCCGCATGGCACGGCGGACCGCCAGGCCGGCGGCCCTGGCAGGGGCCCGCTGCCGGCTCGGCACGACCGCGTGTCGGAGCCCCGTTTGCGGGGCCGGGCAATGCGCGCGGAGCGGCTGCCCGGACATGCCGGCCAGGATCAGCCGATGACGAACAGGGGCTGGCCGTACTCGACCGCCTGGCCGTTCTCGACCAGGACTTCCTTGATGACGCCGGCCTTGTCGGCCTCGATTTCGTTGAGCAGCTTCATCGCTTCGATGATGCAGACGGTCTGGCCTTCCTTGACCGTGTCGCCGACATTGATGAAGGGTGCGGCGCCGGGCGACGGCGCGCGATAGAAGGTACCCACCATCGGCGAGGTGATGATGTGGCCGGCCGGCAACTGGGGAGCGCCCGGCTCGACCGGGGCTGCCACGGCGGGGGCCACCGGTGCGGCGGCGATCGCCTGCATCTGGGGCAGGATTTGCGGCGCGGCCACGATCTGCGGCGGTGCCTTGACGATGCGTACCTTGCCTTCGCCTTCGGTCACTTCCAGTTCGGAGATGCCGGATTCGGCCACCAGGTCGATCAGCGTCTTCAGCTTGCGCAGGTCCATCTTCTTTTCCTCCAATCGGTTGTCCGGCCGCCGCCAGGCATGGCGGCGACGGAAAAAATTGTTTGCGGCCGTTTCCGACCTCGCCGCGCACGGCGGCACCAGGCGCTCGGGGCGCCATCTTTCGTCTATTGCTGCGAACAGCGGGTGTTCAGGTTCCCGGGGGCGCTTCCTGCCATAGCGCGTAGTCCAGCGCCAGCAGGTAGCCTTGCCAGCCAAGTCCGCAGATCACGCCGACCGCCAGGTCGGAGAAATAGGAGTGATGGCGGAAGCTTTCACGGCGATGCACATTGGACAGGTGCACCTCCACGAAGGGAATGGCGACACCGGCCAGCGCATCCCGGATCGCTACGCTGGTATGCGTGTAGGCAGCCGGGTTGATGATGATGAAGTCTACGCCCTCGCCGCGCGCCGCATGGATGCAGTCGACCAGCGCGCCTTCGTGGTTCGACTGGAAGCTGCTCAGCGCCAGGCCACCCTGCGTGGCACGCTGTGCCAGCGCGGCGTCGATATCGGCCAGGGTCGTGTGCCCGTAGGTCTCCGGTTCCCGGGTTCCCAGCAGGTTCAGGTTCGGTCCGTGCAGGACCAGGACCTTGCGGTAGCCAGCTGAGCGTCGGTTGGAGCGGGTAGCGGTCACGGCAGCTCGACCATTTCAACGAAATTGCGCGGAGGTTACCGTAGCTTAGAGGGATTTGTCTAGCGCGCGATACAAGGCCTCGGGTAATTCCGAGGGTTGCCCCCTATCGAATGGTGCCGAATGCGACGCTTTTTGGCATCTTTGTGAAAATTGCGAAAAGATCGGCCCGGTTTCGATAAAAATCGGTGCAATTGTGCGAGATTCGCTCATGTCTTGGGCAGGACGGCCCGCAACTCGTCGGCCGTCACCCGGCCCAGCTTGCGGAACTGCACGGCACCATCGGGCGAGATGATCACCGTATAAGGGAGGCCGCCGGCGCTATTGCCGAAGTTGCGCACCAGTTCGGTGCCGGTGAAGCCGGCCACGGCCAGCGGATAGTCGACCGGCACCTTCTTCAGGAACTGCTGGATATTGCTGGGCGAATCGATGCCGATGCCGACGAATTCGACCGGCTTGCCAGCGTATTCGCGGTGCAGGGCGGTCAGTTCGGGCATTTCCTCCACGCACGGTCCGCACCAGGGCGCCCAGAAGTTGACCACCAGGGTCTTGCCGCGCAGCGCCGCCAGGTCGAGGCTGGCGCCGTTCGGATCCGGCAGCTTGGCCTGGAAGAAGGTTTCCACGGCATGGTCGGCGGCCGGCTTGGGAGAAAACACATGGCGGCCGGCCAGGATGCCGGCCACCGTGGCCAGCAGGATGGCCGGCAGCCAGATCCACAGGCGCGAGCGCCGCGGGGCGGGGGTCAGGGTCATGTCTTGCAGCTAGGTGGTTGGAGCGCCCGCGGCGGGCGCGTCAATCCCGGGGCGCCGTGGCGGCCTGGCCGGAGTCGGCAGCCGTGGCCAGCAGGGCGCGCACGGCGTTCAGGTCGGCCCGGGCGATCCGGCCGCTGGCATCGGCGCGCACGGCGCCGCGCTCATCGTCCGCATCATACAGTGCTATATGGATGCCGACCGGCGTGCCGAGCTCCGCGCGCACCTCGGCCGACAGCTCGCGCGTCTCGCGGCTCGCCGGCCACTGGCCGCGCCACAGGAAGCTGAGAGTCTCGACCTCGCCGCGGCCGGCGAAATGGCGGGTCTCGCTGGTCTCGAAGTCGACGCCTGCGTTGAGCAGGTGCAGCGCGACATCCTTCGGGCTGTCGCAGAAGCACTGCAGGTAGACGTCGGAGTGCTCGGTGGCCGTGCCGTTGAGGGCGGCCCCGACCAGGTAGGGGCGGAAGCCCGCCAGCTCGGCCATGGCCAGCACGGCCAGGCGGCGCAGCAGCGCCAGGATGCGCGGTTGGCTGTCGCTGTGGAAGAGCGCCTGGTAGGCGCGCACTTCCTCTTCCACCATATCGTTGTCGGGCAGCCACTCGCCGGCCACGCGTACGTCGCCCAGCAGCTGCCGCACGGCCTTGCGCTTGGCGGTGGCGTAGTCGGCGCCGTCCTCCGCGATCATGCGGGCGGCGGCCTGGGCGATCTCTTCGCGCAGGTGGGCGGGGTCGGAGGGAAGGCGTCTTGGCATGCCTCGATGATACCGGAGCCGGCCGCGGCGGCCGTGCTGTCATGGGGGCGGTCCATCGGGATCGATCCGGATGCCGCAGTGCAGCGAAGCGCGCAGGCGCTCGGGTACAATGGCTGACCGTCCGGCGCCTGCGCCGGCCCAAGCGATACCGGATTCCATGCATATCCACATCCTCGGCATCTGCGGCACCTTCATGGGTGGCCTGGCCGTGCTGGCCAGGCAGGCCGGCCACCGCGTGACCGGCTGCGACGCCAACGTCTACCCGCCCATGAGCACGCAACTGCAGGCCCAGGGCATCGAACTGATCGAAGGCTTCGACCCGGCGCAGATCGCCCTCCAGCCGGACCTGTTCGTGATCGGCAACGTGGTCTCGCGAGGCAATCCGCTGATGGAAGCGATCCTCGACCGCAACCTGCCCTATATATCTGGGCCCCAATGGTTGGGCGAGCATGTGCTGGCCGGGCGCTGGGTACTGGCCGTGGCCGGCACGCACGGCAAGACCACCACCACCTCGATGCTGGCCTGGATCCTGGAGGATGCCGGCTACCAGCCCGGCTTCCTGGTCGGCGGCGTGCCGCAGAACTTCGGTATCTCGGCGCGCCTGACCGATTCCGACTTCTTCGTCATCGAGGCCGATGAGTACGACACGGCCTTCTTCGACAAGCGCAGCAAGTTCGTCCACTACCGGCCGCGCACCGCCATCCTGAACAACCTGGAATACGATCACGCCGACATCTTCCCCGATCTGGCCGCGATCGAGACTCAGTTCCACCACCTCGTGCGCACCGTGCCGGGGCAGGGCCGGCTGGTGGTCAACGGCATGGAGGACAGCCTCGCGCGCGTGCTCGAGCGCGGATGCTGGAGCGAGGTCGAGACCTTCGGCGCGGGCAACTGGACCGAGCGCGACGCCGCGGCCGCGCACGCGCATGGCGAAGCCTTCGACGTGCTGCTCGACGAGTCCGTGCAGGGCCGCGTGGCGTGGTCCCTGCAAGGCATGCACAACCGCATGAACGCGCTGGCCGCGATCGCCGCCGCGCGCCACGTGGGAGTGCCGCCGGCGCAGGCGATCGCTTCGCTGGCCCGCTTCGCCAACGTCAAGCGGCGCATGGAAGTGCGCGGCGAAGCCGCCGGCGTGACCGTCTACGACGACTTCGCCCACCATCCCACCGCCATCCAGACCACCATCGACGGCCTGCGCAAGCGGGTGGGCCAGGCGCGCATCCTGGCCGTGCTGGAGCCGCGCTCCAACACCATGAAGCTGGGCGTGATGAAGGCGCAGCTGCCGGCCAGCCTGGCCGGCGCCGACCTGGTGTTCGGCTATGGCGCGCCGGGCGGCAAGGATGCGCTGGGCTGGGACCTGGCCGGGGCGCTGGCGCCGCTGGGCGCCCGCGCGAGCGCCTTCGACGATCTCGATGCCCTGGTGGCGGCGGTCAGCGCCGCCACCCGTCCGGGCGACCATGTGCTGGTGATGAGCAACGGCGGCTTCGGCGGTGTCCACCAGAAGCTGCTGGACGCCCTCGCCCTGCGGGCCGCCTGATCCAGCCGCCGGCGCCATGCTGCTCTACCTGCACGGCTTCCGTTCCTCGCCGCAATCGTTCAAGGCGCAGCTGATCCAGCAGCGCATGCGCGAGTGGGGCGTGGCGCGCTACTACGCCTGCCCGCAACTCGACGTCTCGCCCGCGCGCGCGATCGCGCAGGCCGAGACGGCCATCGCCGCAGCGCGTGGCGGCAACCCCGGCCAGCCGCTCACCATCGTCGGTTCGTCGCTGGGCGGCTTCTATGCGCGCTGGCTGGGCGAGCGCCATGGCTGCCGCACGGTGCTGCTCAATCCCGCCGTCCATCCTTGGACCGACCTGGAGGCCTACCTGGGCGCGCAGCCGCTGTGGCACGGCGGCGGCGAGGTCCTGGTCGAGCGCCGCCATCTGCAGGAGCTGCTCGACCTGCGCGTCGACGCCATCAGCCAGCCCGAGCGCTACCTGCTGCTGGCCGCCACCGGCGACGAAGTGCTGGACTACCGCGACATGCTGGCCGCCTTCCCCGGTGCGCGTACGCGCCTGATCCAGGGCAGCGACCACGGCATCAGCGAGTTCGCCGACTATCTCGACGAGGTGCTGGAGTTCTGCGGCTACGGGCCCGGCGGCGTCCGGCCCGGCGCATGAGCACCCCGCACCTGCGCCGCTGCGGCTGGAGCACGGTGCTGCCGGCCGACGAGGCCATTCCCGCCAATCTGCGGCGCTGGGTCTGCGGCGACGGTTCGCTGACCGCGCGCCTGGTGGCCGCCAGCCATGAATTCCGCGTGCGCCGGCTGGCGCAGCGCATGGCGCTGCCGCTGGCCGACGAATGGCGGGCGCTGGGCGCGGTACGACCGCTGCCGGTGCTCGAGCGCGACGTGGTGCTGGTGTGCGACGATGCGCCGGCCGTGTTCGCACATACCGTGGTGCAGGCCCGCCATGCGCCGCGCGACTGGCCTTTCCTGCGTGGCCTGGGCGAGCGTCCGTTGGGCGGCGCGCTGTTCACCGATCCGCGCGTGCTGCGCGAGCCCTTCCAGTTCGCCCGGCTGCTGCCCCACCATCCGCTGTGGCGGCGCCTGGGCCAGGCGTTGCCGGCGCTCGCGGCCGGCACCATGCTGCCCGCGCGCCGCTCCGTGTTCCGGCGCGGCGGCGGCGTCATGCTCGTCACCGAGGTCTTCCTGCCGGACCTGCTGCGGCGAGCGGCTCCCGGGGATCGCGGCACCAGACTGCGGCCCCTCCCTCCATCCTGACCATACCAGCCAAGAGAAAGAGAAGACACCCATGAAACTGCAGGGACGTGTAGCGATCATCACCGGCGCGGCGGCCGGCATCGGTTTTGCCACGGCGCAGCGCTTTGCCGCCGAGGGCGCCATCGTCATCCTGTGCGACGTGCAAGAGGCGCGTGTGCGCGAGGCGGCTGCCAGCCTGGCCGCCACCGGTGCCACGGTGGACGCCTTCAAGGTGGACGTGACACGGCGCGACGAGGTCGATGCCATGGTCGCCGCCACGCTGGCCAAGCATAGCCGCATCGACGTCCTCGTCAACAACGCCGGCATTACCAAGGATGCGCGCCTGGCCAAGATGACCGAGGCCCAGTTCGACGCCGTCATCGACGTCAACCTGAAGGGCGTCTTCAACTGCTCGCAGGCGGTGGCGTCGATCATGGCCGAGCAGGGCCGCGGAGTGATTCTCAACGCATCCAGCGTGGTCGGCCTGTATGGCAACTTCGGCCAGACCAACTATGCCGCCAGCAAGTTCGGCGTAATCGGCTTCACCAAGACCTGGGCGCGCGAACTGGGCCCGAAGGGCGTGCGGGTCAATGCGGTGTGCCCGGGCTTCGTCGCCACCGAGATCCTGCAGACCGTGCCGCAGAAGGTGCTCGACGGCATGCAGGAGTCGTGCTGGCTGCGCCGCCTGGCACAGCCGGCCGAGATCGCCAGCGTCTATGCCTTTCTCGCCAGCGACGACGCCAGCTACATCAACGGCACCGCGATCGAGGCCAGCGGCGGCATGTCGCTCTGAGCGCCACTGCGGGCGCGCCTTGCCCGGGGCGGCAATCCTGCCCCGGCCGACGCCCCGCGCCGGTGCGGTATCATCGCGTCTCTGACCGGGCGGCGCGCCGACCGGCCCCATTCCCTCCCGCAGGACCGGCTTCGCGGGTGCCGCCCAGTTGCGGCGCCAGCGGCGGAGCGCCCGGCATTTCAGAAAGACCCGTATCCATGCAGTTGCTGTTCGAAGAAGGCGGCGAGATCCGCGCCGGCACCGTACTGAGCCAGCAGGGCGAGGCCTACCAGGTGGAGCTGCCTGCCGGCAAGCGCACCAAGGTCAAGTCCCGCGATGTGCTGCTGCAGTTCGCCCAGCCGTCGGCCGCCGAACTGATGCGCCAGACCGAGGCGCTGGTGGCCGAGACCGACCTCGATTTCCTGTGGGAATGCGCACCGGAAGAGGAATTCGGCTTCGCCGAGCTGGCGGCCGAGTACTACGGGGCGGAGGCCGGTCCGGTGCAGCAGGCCGCGCTGGCCATGGCGCTGCACGGCAGTCCCGTCTATTTCCGCCGCAAGGGCCGCGGCCGCTACCTGCGCGCCCCGGAAGACCAGCTCAAGGCGGCGCTGGCGGCGCTCGAGCGCAAGCGCCAGCAGGCACTGGTGCAGGCTGAGTACGAGGCGCAGCTGAAGGCGCGCCAGTTGCCGGAGGCCTTCCGCGGCAAGGTGATGAGCCTGCTGTTCAAGCCGGACAAGAACAGCCTGGAATACAAGGCGATGGACGCCGCCTGCATCGCGCTGGGCATGACGCCGATGCGCCTGATGCTGGAATGCGGCGGCGTGGAGAGCGCGCGTGCGCTGCACGAGGCCAAGTTCCTGGCGGAATGCTTCCCCAAGGGCATCGGCTTTCCCGCCGTCGACGTGTCCGAGCCGCCGGCCGACCTGCCGGTGGCCGACGTGCAGGCCTTCTCGATCGACGACGTCACCACCACCGAGATCGACGACGCGCTGTCGGTGGTCACGCTGCCGGACGGCAAGCTGCGCGTGGGCATCCACATCGCCGCGCCAGGCCTGGGCATCCGCCGGGGCGACGCGCTCGACGCGATCGCGCGCCAGCGCCTGTCCACGGTCTATTTCCCCGGTGACAAGATCACCATGCTGCCGGACGCGGTGGTCGAGCGCTACACGCTGCAGGAAGGCCGGCAGTGCCCGGCCCTGTCGCTGTACGTGACCGTCGATCCGAGCCTGCCGATGATCCTGGGCAGCGAGACGCGCGCCGAGCTGGTGCCGATCGCGGCCAATCTGCGCCACAACCTGCTCGAAGACGTGGTGACCGAACAGGCGCTGGCCGAGGGTTCCGGCGACTATCCCTTCCGTGACGAACTGGCCAAGCTGTGGCAGTTCGCCGGCTACCTGTACGACGAGCGCCAGAAGGCACGCCTGGCCAGCGGCCTGCGCCCGGAGGTGCACAACCGCGCCGACTACAGCTTCTATATCGACCAGCTCGAAGGTGGCGGCGAACGCGTGCGCATCGAGCAGCGCCGGCGCGGCTCGCCCCTGGACAAGATCGTGGCCGAGCTGATGATCCTGGCCAACAGCACCTGGGGCAAGCTGCTGGCCGACCACGGCGTGCCGGGCATCTACCGCACGCAGAAGGCCTGGGGCATGCATCGCACCCGCATGCAGACCTATCCGGCGCCGCACGAGGGCCTGGGTGTGGCCCAGTACGCCTGGAGCACCTCGCCGCTGCGCCGCTATGTCGACCTGGTCAACCAGTGGCAGATCATCGCGGTGGCACAGCACGGCGGTGTCGCCAAGCTGGTGGCGCCGTTCAAGCCCAAGGATGCCGACCTGCTGGCCGCCGTGGCGGACTTCGAAGGGACCTACGCCGCCTACGCCGACCACCAGTCGACCATGGAGCGCTACTGGTGCCTGCGCTGGCTGGAGCAGGAGAAGCGCCAGCGCATGATGGCTTCGGTGCTGAAGGATGGCGCGGTCCGCTTCGCCGACATCCCGCTGGTGGCGCGCGTACCCGAGCTGATGCAGGCGGCGCGCGGCACACAGGTGATGCTGGAGATCGCTTCCACCGACGAACTGTCGCTCGAGGTGTCGTGCCGTGTGCAGGAGGTCTTCGCCGGCGATGTCGACCTGACCGACGAGATGCTGGAGCTCGACGAGGAGGCCTCGGAAGTGTCGGCCGAGGCGGCTGCCGAAGCCGCGGCCGAGGACGCAGCAGAACAGGCGGCAGAGCAGGTGGCGGAGCCGTCTGCGCAACCGTCGGCGGATGCCGACGGGGCTCCGGCCGGCGAGGCGTCGGGCGCGCGCGACACCGGCGCCGGCAGCGGCGCCTGAGGCATGGCAAAGGTCCGGCACTCCCTTACAATGCCGGACGGATCGAAGCGGATGGCGCGTGATGTCGGCGCCACCGCATGCAGGGCACCGGATGGCCGCCCTGCATCGCTGCCCTGTCTTCGCTCCCGTTTCCGCGGCTGTTCCTTGCCGCCGTATCCACTGCGTCTTCGCCTCGTTTCCGCACCGCTGCCTCGCCTGCCATCGTGAAAGCCGTCCTCGCTCCCCGCCAGTGGTGGAACGCCAGCAGCGCGATGACGCGCGCGCTGGCCATCTCGCTGGCCGCGCACGCGCTGCTGCTGACCGTGCGCGTGGCGGCGCCGGACGTATTCGAGATCAAGCGTGCCGATGCCGCGCTGGACGTGGTGCTGGTCAACGCCAAGTCGGCCGAGCGGCCGCACAAGCCCACCGTGCTGGCGCAGGCCAACCTCGATGGCGGCGGCGAGCACGAGACCCAGCGCGCCACCACGCCGCTGCCGTCGCAGACCGAGGCGCGCGACGGCGACCTGCTGCGGCAGATGCAGCGGCGCGTGACGCAGCTCGAAGACGAACAGCGGCGCTTGATGACGCAGTCGCGCCAGCCCGCGCCCGCGCTGCGCAGCCAGCCGCTGAAGCCGGGCGACAATCCGGCCGACGATACCCTGCGCGGCCAGGACGAGCGCACCTCGCTGGACGAGATGGCCAAGCTCGAGGCCGAGATCGGCCGCAACCTCGACCACTACGCCAAGCGGCCCAAGCGCTTCCAGCTGACCGCCACCAGCGCGCAGGAGGTCGATTACGCGCAATACTATGACCGGCTGCGCCACAGGATCGAGGCGCGCGGTACTGCAGACTTTCCCCAGCGCAACGGCAAGCCGCTGTACGGGCAGCTGATCCTGGTGATCAACGTCAACCGGGCCGGCCGGCTCGGCTACAACCGCGACGGCTACAATGTCGAGGCGGTCGACGTGGTCAAGAGCTCGGGCGATCCAGCGCTGGACCGCCAGGCCGTGGCCATCGTGCGCGCCGCCGCGCCGTTCGGCGCCTTCACGCCGCAGATGCAGGCGCGCCAGGACATCCTGGAAGTCATTTCCACCTTCAAGTTTTCGCGCAGCGGGCTGGAAACCCGGCTGCAGGCACGCTGATGACAAGCTCCCCGCAAGATCCGGCCGCATCCGGCCAGACCCCCGATCGCTATGTGGTGATCGGCAACCCCGTCGCGCACAGCCGCTCGCCCGCCATCCATGCCGCCTTTGCCCGGCAGACCGGCGAGGCGATCGCCTACGACCGGCTCGAAGCCCCGCTGGACGGCTTCGCCGCGACCGTGCGCGATTTTCTCGCCCAGGGCGGCCACGGCTTCAATGTGACCGTGCCCTTCAAGCTCGAGGCCTACGACCTGGCCGACCGCCTGACGGAGCGCGCCGAAGCCGCCGGCGCGGTCAACACCATGTGGCAGGAAGACGGCCTGCTGCATGGCGACAACACCGACGGCGTGGGCCTGGTGCGCGATATCCAGGACAACCTCGACGTGCTGCTCGAAGGCCGGCGCGTGCTGCTGCTGGGCGCCGGCGGCGCGGCCATGGGCGCCATGCTGCCGCTGATCGAGTGCCGGCCGTCGCGCATCGTGGTGGCCAACCGTACCGCGGCGCGGGCCAGCGACATGCTGGAAGAATTCGTCGAGGCGGCGGACCAGTACGGCGTCGAGCTGTGGGGCGGCGGCCTGGATGCGCTGGAAGCGCTGGCCGAGGACGAGGGTTGCGAGATCGTCATCAACGCCTCGTCCAGCAGCCTGCACGGCGAGGTGCCGCCGGTGCCCGAGTGGATGCTGGGCGAGGGCGTGCTGGCCTACGACATGATGTACGGCGCCGAACCCACGGTCTTCCTGCGCTTTGCCGAGCGCTGCGGGGCACGTGTCAGCGACGGCCTGGGCATGCTGGTCGAGCAGGCCGCCGAGGCCTTCTACAACTGGCGCGGCGTGCGCCCGCGCACCGCGCCGGTGCTGGCCGAGCTGCGCGCGGCGCTGCGCGCCGAAGCCGGCCGCTGAGCGGACCGGAGCCTGCCGTGGCCTTGCGCCGCGCCCGCCCGCCGGCCGCCGGCCGGCACCCCATGCATCCGCTGCGCTGGCTGGCTTACCTGGCCGGCTGCCTGCTGGCCGGCGTGCTGGTCATGCAGCTCTATTTCTTCTGCCAGATCGCGGCCTGGCAGGTTCTCAATCCGTCGAGCACCAGCTTCATGCGCGCCGAGCGCTGGCGGCTCTGCGGCGCCAGGCTGTGGGGCTGTGGCATCGAGCGCCGCTGGGTGTCCTACGACGATATCTCGCGCAACCTCAAGCGCGCGGTGATCGCCAGCGAGGACGCCGACTTCGTCAACCATCCCGGCTACGAGCTCGACGCCATGCTCAATGCCTGGGAGCGCAACAAGCAGCGCGGCCACATCGTGCGCGGCGGCTCCACCATCACCCAGCAACTGGCCAAGAACCTGTTCCTGTCGCCGGAGCAGCACTACCTGCGCAAGGGCCAGGAACTGGCCATCGCCTGGATGCTCGAGTTCTGGCTCGACAAGCAGCGCATCTTCGAGATCTACCTGAACTCGGTGGAGTGGGGCGAGGGAGTGTTCGGCGCCGAGGCCGCGGCCCAGCACTACTTCAAGACCAGCGCGGCGCGGCTGAGCGTGGGCCAGGCCGCCCGGCTGGCGGCGGCGCTGCCGGCGCCCAAGTGCTTCGACAAGACGCAATACTGCGCCAATGTGCGCGTCAACTTCAAGGCCAAGGCCGGCATCATCGCGCGCCGCATGGGCGCCGCCACGCTGCCGGACTGAGCGCCGCGCCGGGCGTGCCGTTCAGCTCAGCCAGCCCTTGCGGCGGAAATACACCAGCGGCACCGCGGCGGACACGGCCATCAGGGCGATGGCCCAGGGATAGCCGAGCGACCAGTCGATCTCCGGCATGATCTTGAAGTTCATGCCATAGATGCTGGCGATCAGGGTGGGCGGCATCAGCGCCACCGACACCACCGAGAACAGCTTGATGATCTTGTTCTGGTTGATATTGATGAAGCCGACGGTGGCATCCAGCAGGAAGTTGATCTTGTCGAACAGGAAGGCCGTGTGGTTCTCGATGGAGTCGATGTCGCGCAGGATCTGGCGCGCCTCGTCCTGCTGCTCGGCCGACAGCAGCTGGCTGCGCATCAGGAAGGAGACGGCGCGGCGGGTGTCCATCACGTTGCGGCGGATGCGCCCGTTCAGGTCTTCCTCGCGCGCAATGGTTTCCAGCACGTCGGCGGCGGCGGCATCGGTCACGTTCTCCGCCAGCACGCGCCGGCTGGCCTCTTCCAGCCGCTCGTAGACCTCCTCGATCGAATCGGCCGAGTACTCGGCGTCGGTCGCGTACAGGTCCATCAGCACGTCCTTGGCATTGCGCACCGAGCCCGGGCGCATGCGGGCGCGCAGGCGCACCAGGCGGAACACCGGCAGGTCCTCGTCATGGATGGAGAAGAGGACGTCGCGCGTCAGCACGAAGGCCACGCGCACGTTGTGCGAGGCGTCTTCCTCGTCGAGCAGGAAGTCGGTACGGATATGCAGGTGGCCGTCCTCGCCTTCGAAGTAGCGTGCCGAGGCTTCCAGGTCGCCGAGATCCTCGAGCTCGGGCAGGGCCACGCCGTAGGCTTCCTTGATCCAGGCGAGTTCCTCGTCGTCCGGATTGACGACATCGATCCAGATGGGCTTGTGCTGCAGCAGTTCGTTGCGGTCGTCGACCTGCTCCTGTGCGAGCCGGCCTTTCTGCAGGACGAACAGATTGATCATCCCTGGGGTTCCTCGTTGCGTTCGGCCAAGACAGGCGCGAGCAGATTCGGCTGGCAAGCGTGATCGCGCTGTGCATGCCGGCGGCGCCGGCATCGCGCAAGGCGATGGCGTTTGCCGGTCAGGCCGGCGGTCGGGGGGAGGTGAGGTCCCGGGGCGGCGTCGCACCTGTGCGAGGCCTGCCGGGGACGGATGCCGCTCGCCCGCAGCGTGCTGCGGGCCAAGGGCGACCGGGCGGAGCGCGCGCTCCGGCGACGGTCGTTACGCAGCCCGCAGTGACATGGCATCCGTGCCTGCCGCGGCCTTGCCACGACGGCTCGAACACCCGATGCTACTGCCCACGTAATCTCTCCGGGATTATGGATGGGCGCGAGTGTAGCCCAACGCATGGGGGCTTGTTAAGTGAAATCTTGGTGCGTAGGCGGTGGCGTCGGAGCCGGCTTCAGCGACGCGTGCCGAGCAGCGGCACCAGCAGTACCGAGGCCAGCGCGGCCAGCATCAGCGCCACGGCGGCGTAGTCCTGCCAGTGCGGCTGCTCGCCCAGCATCCACATGCCGGAGAAGACGCCGACCACGGGGATGAACATCACCGACAGGCTGGACACGGCGGGCGGCAGCGAGCGCGCCAGCGAAAACCAGACGAGGTGGCAATAGGCGAACACGACCACCGCGTTGTAGGCGATGGCGGCCCATTCGACGGCATCGGGCAGGCGCCAGCCGCTCTCGAGCAGCAGGGTGCCGGCGAGCAGGAAGGGCAGGGTGCAGACCAGCATCCAGAAGGTCAGCACGCCGACCGGCAGCGCCAGGGTGCTGCGCTTCATCAGTTGGGTGCCGTAGCCCCAGCCGGCCGCGGCGAGCAGCATCAGCAGGGTGCCGGCCGGGCTGCCCGTCAGCGTGGCCAGCTCGCCCGACAGCAGCAGGGCGATGCCCGACAGCGCGCAGGCAATGCCGGCCCAGGCCGGGGCGGCCAGACGGTCGCGGAACAGCAGCAGGCCCCACAGCACCGCCCAGATCGGCATGGTGTAGCCGAGGATGGCGGCGCGCCCGGACGACAGCAGCTTGACCGCGCAGATCGCGAACAGGTGCCAGATCACCATATTGGGCAGGGCCAGGCGCAGCACCGGGCCCCAGTCCCGCCGCGGCAGCCGCAGGGACTCCCCGCGCAGCCGCAGGGCCAGGCCCAGTGCCACCACGCCGCCGGCCATGCACAGCAGGCGGAAGGCCAGCGGCGGGAAATGCGCCACGCCCAGTTTCATGACCGGCCAGTTGACGCCCCAGGCGACGGTGAGCAGGACGAGCAGGACGAGGCCGCGGCGGTCGAGGGTCATGAGCGCAAAGGGGGGATGCGCAGCAGGCCGGCGCGCGCTACGCTTTGTATGCGAGGAGACGCGAAACGATAGCACGCAGCGGGTAAAATCCCGCCATGAGCATCGATGCCGCAGGAACGGGCGCGCCCCGGCGCCGCCCAGCGGCCAACCGGCCGGTGCAGCCGCCGGCCAACCAGGACACCGAGCATTCCATGACCTTCACCGAGCAGCTCGCCGCAGCGTGGCGGCGCAATGATTCCCTGCTGTGCGTCGGCCTCGATCCGGATCCGGGCAAGCTGCCGCTTTCCCTGACCGGCACCGGTGGCGCCATCTTCGCCTTCTGCCGCGAGATCGTCGACGCCACGGCCGACCTGGTCTGTGCCTTCAAGCCGCAGATCGCCTACTTCCATTCCCAGCGCGCCGAGGACCAGCTCGAGCAGCTGATCCACTATATCCATGACGCCCACCCCGGCATCCCGGTGGTCCTCGATGCCAAGCGCGGCGACATCGGCTCCACCGCCGAACACTACGCCAGCGAGGCCTTCGAGCGCTACCAGGCTGATGCGGTCACGGTCAGTCCCTACATGGGCTTCGATTCGATGCAGCCCTACCTGGCCTACCCGGAGCGCGGCGTGATCGTGCTGTGCCGCACCTCCAATGCCGGCGGCTCCGACGTGCAGTTCCTGCAGGTGGACGGCAAGCCGGTCTACCAGATCGTGGCCGAGTCCGCGCGCGAGCGTTGGAATACCAATGGTCAGATGGGCCTGGTGGTAGGCGCCACCTTCCCCAACGAGATCGCCAAGGTGCGTGAGATCGTGGGCGATATGCCGCTGCTGATTCCGGGCATCGGCGCCCAGGGCGGCGATATCGAGGCCACCGTCAAGGCGGGCCGCACCGCCGACGGTACCGGCATGATGATCAATTCTTCGCGCGCCATCCTGTATGCCAGCCGCGAGAAGGACTTCGCCAGCGCCGCGCGTGCGGTAGCGCAGCAGACGCGCGATACCATCAACCGCTACCGCCACGGCTGAGGGCCGCGCCGGCCCGGCCGGCGCGGCTCAGGCCTCGCTGCGCACCAGCTCGATCAGGCCGCGCAGCGCGTGCTCGGCGGCCTGGCGGCGTACCTGGGCCCGGTCGCCGCGCAAGCGCTGGGTTTCCACGATGGTGGTGACGCGGTTGCTCCAGCCGAAGCAGACCATGCCCACCGGCTTTTCCGGCGTGCCGCCGTTCGGCCCGGCCACGCCGGTGATCGACAGGGCTACCTGGGCACGGCTGTTGAGCAGCGCCCCGTCCACCATCGCCCGCGCGACTTCCTCGCTGACCGCGCCGTGTTCGCGGATCAGCTTGGCCGGCACGCCCAGCATGGTCGTCTTGGCCTCGTTCGAGTAGGTGACGAAGCCGCGCTCAAACCAGCCCGACGAGCCGGAGATGTCTGTGACGGCCGCCGCCACCAGGCCGCCGGTGCAGGACTCGGCGGTGGCGAGCATCAGCGAGCGATCGGCGAGGACGGTTCCTGCCTGGATGGCGAGTTGTTCGAGCAGGCGGCTGACGGGCATGGTCGGAAGACGGGAAGGCGTTGAGTAGCGTAGAGAGGCGTTGGCTGGGCTTGGCGGCCGGTAGCAAGGGGGCGTCGCGCGTGTGGATCCTCTAGATCGAGCGCCAGATGGCGAACACCAGCAGCGTATAGAAGGCAGCCAGCACGTCATCGAACATGACGCCGAAGGCGCCGCGCAGGCCGGGACCCTTGAGGCTGCGGTCGTAGTGGCCGATCGGGGCGGGTTTGGCGATGTCGAACAGGCGGAACCACAGGAAGGCGGCGAACTGGCCCCAGAAGCTGGTCGGCGTGACGAAGGCCAGCACCAGCCAGATGGCGACGATCTCGTCCCAGACCATGCTGCCGTGGTCGTGCACGCCCATGTCCCGGGCCGTGCGGTTGCAGGCCCACAGGCCCAGCACGAAGCCGCCGGCAATCAGCCACAGCCAGGTGAAGGGCTGGACCCACATCGAAATGACGACGTAGGACAGCCATCCGTACAGCGTGCCCACGGTGCCCGGGCTGACCGGGGACAGTCCCGAACCGAAGCCCATCGCGATCAGGTGGGCGGGGTGGGACAGCATGAAGCGGGCGGTCGGACGCATCACTTTGGTGGTCTGGCCGGCGTCGAGGGTCATGGCAGGATCGCGGGGCGCGGGTCCTGACGGATTGGCGGACATCAAGGCTTGGCTCGTCTGGTTCTTGTCTTATGGTGTCTTGCGGCAGCTGGCGCCGCCACCGGCGGCACGTCCCGCATCATGGCACGGCGGCCGTCCGCGTGCCAGTTGGCCGGGCGCCGCATGCCGGGCTTCAGCCCGGCGCGAAATGATCGAAGCTCCTGCCCGCATAAGCGATCGGGCTGCCCCAGCGGTTGACCAGGCGCAGTCCGGGCTCGGCGGTGATCGAGCCGGCGCGTGCCAGGGGCAGCTCGAGGCGCCTGCCGATGGCGCGCACCGCGTCGCGCGCGCCGGCCGGGGCGGTGAAGCAGAGCTCGTAGTCGTCGCCGCCGGCCAGCAGGCATTCGAGCTGCAGGTCGGCCGGCTGCTGCGCCAGTACCGTGGAACGGGGCAGTGCATCGACATCGACCAGGGCGCCCACTTGCGAGCGCTCGAGGATGTGGCCGAGGTCACCCAGCAATCCGTCGGAAATATCGAGTGCGGCATGGGCGACACCGCGCAGCGCCAGGCCGAGCGCGACGCGCGGCGTGGGCCGTTCCATGCGCTCGCGCACCTGCGTGAACTCCGGCTCGGGCAGCAGCCATTCGCCGCGGCAGTCGCCCAGGGCCAGGCGCGCGTCGCCGAGCGTGCCGGACACCCAGATGTCGTCGCCGGCGCGGGCAGCGTCGCGGCGCAGCGCTGCCTGGGGCGGTACGTCGCCGAACACGGTCAGGCACAGGTTGAGCGGCCCGCGCGTGGTGTCGCCGCCGATCAGCTCGCAGCCGTGGGCGTCGGCCAGGGCCAGCATGCCGCGGGCCAGCCCGGCCAGCCAGTCGGGGTCGGCCTCGGGCAGCGCCAGCGCCAGGGTGAAGGCGCGCGGCTCGGCGCCCATGGCGGCGAGGTCGGACAGGTTGACCGCCAGTGCCTTGTGGCCCAGGGCCTCAGGCGACACGTCGGGGAAGAAATGCCGCCCGCTGACCAGCATGTCCGTACTGATCGCGAGCAGATGGCCCGGCCGTGCCTCGAGCAGGGCGCAGTCGTCGCCGACGCCCAGTGCCGCCTTCTGCGCGGGGCGGGTGAAATAGCGTCGGATCAGCTCGAATTCGGAGAGCGGGGCGCTGGCGGCGTCGGACATGGTGGATCTGGACCGGTGGTGGGGAGGCGGCCGGCGAAAGGGGCGCGCCGCAGCGGAAATCGCAGCGCGACAGCCGCAAAAGGACTAAAAAGGACTATCGTCGGCAGGCAGCCATGCTGCGCGCCAGGGGCGCCCGCGGCGCCTGGCGCATGCCACATGGCAGGTGGCCAGATTGTACCGAATCGCAATGGCGACTCGTGGGAAATGCTGATTGTGAAATAATATTTCACAATATAAAATTCCCGCTCCGATTCAAGCGAAGCGGGCGCCCTGGCAGACCATGCGCAGCGGCGGCCGGCGGCCCGGTGGCAGGCACGGGCAGGAGGCGCGGGCGGGTGGAGCCGGCCCGTCGCCTCGTCCTCACCATCCAGGCTCCGCTGACCGGAAGACGCGCCGATGACCAGTTCCCAGCAGCCCACGTCCCAAGACGAGCTCAAGCAGCAGCAACGCGAGGCGCTGCGCAAAGCCGCGCTCGAGTACCACGAGTTTCCCACCCCGGGCAAGATCTCGGTCACGCCGACCAAGCCGCTATCCAACCAGCGCGACCTGGCGCTGGCCTATTCGCCCGGCGTGGCCGCCGCCTGCGAGGAGATCGTCGCCGATCCCGCCAATTCCTTCCGCTACACCGCGCGCGGCAACCTGGTCGGCGTGGTGACCAACGGTACCGCCGTGCTGGGCCTGGGCGATATCGGCCCGACCGCCTCCAAGCCGGTGATGGAAGGCAAGGCCGGGCTGTTCAAGAAGTTCGCCGGCATCGACGTCTTCGACATCGAGATCGACGAGAAGGACCCCGAAAAGCTGGTCGACATCATCGCCTCGCTGGAGCCGACCTTCGGCGGCATCAACCTGGAAGACATCAAGGCGCCGGAGTGCTTCTACGTGGAGCGTACGCTGCGCGAGCGCATGAAGATCCCCGTCTTCCACGACGACCAGCACGGTACTGCCATCGTGGTCGGCGCCGCGGTGATCAACGGCCTGAAGGTGGTCGGCAAGGACATCGCCAAGGTCAAGCTGGTGGCCTCCGGCGCCGGCGCGGCGGCGCTGGCCTGCCTGGACCTGCTGGTCGACCTGGGCCTGCCGGTCGAGAACATCTGGGTGACAGATCTGGCCGGCGTGGTCTACGCGGGCCGTACCGAGCTGATGGACCCCGAGAAGGCCCGCTTCGCGCAGAAGACCGACAAGCGCAAGCTGGGCGAGGTCATCGACGGGGCCGACATCTTCCTGGGCCTGTCGGCGGCCGGCGTGCTCAAGCAGGACATGGTGCAGCGCATGGCCGACAAGCCGCTGGTGCTGGCACTGGCCAACCCCAATCCGGAAATCATGCCGGAACTGGTCAAGGAGGTGCGTCCCGACGCGGTGATCGCCACCGGCCGCACCGACTATCCGAACCAGGTCAACAACGTCCTGTGTTTCCCCTTCATCTTCCGCGGCGCACTCGATTGCGGCGCCACCACCATCACGCGCGAGATGGAAATCGCGGTCGCGCACGCGGTGGCCGACCTGGCGCGCCAGGAGCAGAGCGACATCGTCGCTTCGGCCTACGGCATCCAGGACCTGTCGTTCGGGCCGGAATACCTGATCCCCAAGCCCTTCGATCCGCGCCTGATCGTCAAGATCGCGCCGGCGGTGGCCGAGGCGGCCATGCAGTCCGGCGTCGCCCGGCGCCCGATCGAGGACATGGATGCCTACCGCCAGCAACTGCAGCAGTTCGTCTACCACTCCGGTACGCTGATGAAGCCGATCTACGCGGCGGCGCGCAAGCTGGAAGCGGAGAAGAAACGCATCGTCTTCGCCGAGGGCGAGGAGGAGCGCGTGCTGCGCGCGGTGCAGGTGATCGTCGATGAGCGGCTGGCCAATCCGATCCTGGTCGGCCGTCCCGCCGTGCTGGCCCATCGCATCGAGCGCTTCGGCCTGCGCCTGCGCGAGGGAATCGACTTCACCGTCGTCAATCCCGAGAACGATCCGCGTTTCCGCGAGTATTCCGAGTCCTACTACCGGATGATGGCGCGCCAGGGCGTCACGCCCCAGTACGCCAAGCTGGAGATGCGCCGCCGTACCACGCTGATCGGCGCCATGCTGATCAAGAATGGCGAGGCCGACGGCATGGTGTGCGGCACCGTCAGCAGCACCGCCGCCCACCTGCGCTACATCGACCAGGTGCTCGGCTGCTCCAATACGGTCTATGCCGCGATGAACGGACTGGTGCTGCCGGGGCGCCAGATCTTCCTGGTCGACACGCACGTCAACATCGATCCGAGCGCCAGTGAACTGGCCGAGATCACGCTGATGGCGGCCGATGAGCTGAAACGCTTCGGCATCGTGCCCAAGGTGGCGCTGCTGTCGCATTCCAACTTCGGCACCTCCGAGGCCCCGTCCGCGCAGAAGATGCGGCAGACGCTGGCGATCCTGCGCGAGCGCGCGCCGGACCTGGAGGTCGATGGCGAGATGCACGGCGATTGCGCGCTCGACGAGAAGCTGCGCAATACGCTGGTGCCGGACGGCGTGCTGAAGGATGAGGCCAACCTGCTGGTCTGCCCGAACATCGACTCGGCCAATATCGCCTACAACCTGCTGAAGGTGGCGGCGGGCAACAATGTGGCGATCGGCCCCATCCTGCTTGGTGTCAAGGCGCCGGCCCACATCCTGACGCCGTCGGCGACGGTGCGCCGCATCGTCAACATGACGGCCCTGGTGGTGGCCGATGCCGCGGCCAAGCGCTAGGTCGCGCTGACTTTTCCGAAGCCGGGCCCGCCCGGCTTTTTTTGTTTCTGCGCTTGGGAGGTTAGTATGCGCACACCTTCATTTAACATCTTGATACGATTGAACAATTCCTGCCGCATCTGGCGCAGGGATTGATTATTTGGACGCATGCGCGTAACCTTACGCCTTCGATGCATACGCATCGTGATGCGCGTCTCGATGTTGCTGCAAGCTCGGCCAGGGCGAGCGGTCTGTCCCCGATGTCCGGGCCTCAGGCAGGTTGCCGGTTCAACCAAGACTACCAAGTGGGTTCCCAGAATTCTCTGACGCAGCGCGCGACACCGCAGTCCCTGGCGAAACGGGCGGCATGCCTCGCGGGCAGCCTGGCCCTGGCCGCCTGCCTGCTGGTCCAGCCGGTGCTGGCGCGACAGCAGCCGGACACGGCGGTGGGAACCATCGCCGCGCAGGAACTGCCCAAGGAAGCACAGCGTACCCTGGAGCGGATCGAGGCCGGTGGACCGTTCCCGTATGACAAGGACGGCTCCCGCTTCGGTAACTACGAGCGTGTCCTGCCGGCGCAGCCGCGTGGCTATTACCGCGAGTACACGGTCAAGAGCGGCGGGCGCAACCGGGGTGCCAAACGCATCGTCTGCGGCGGCGACCAGCGTGCCGCCAACGATTGCTACTACACGGAAGACCACTACAACAGCTTCAAACGGATAAGCAAATGATGACTGACATTTTCGGATTGGGCGACGCCCTTGCCGCCCGCGAAGAGCGCGGCGCCGGAGATGGCTGGCAGCGGGCGCAGAACCAGGCCCGAAATCTTTACGACAACGTGCTGGCGATGCCGCGTCCCGAGCTCTCGCACAACCTCCCCCCTGCTGCCCCGGCAGCGCCCGCCTCCGCGGGCGCCGTGGCCGGCGCCGAGGGCGCCAACGAGGATGCCATGAACCTGTTCAAGACGGTGCGTCCGAACATCGTCCAGTCGATCCGAGCCTTCCGCGTGCCCGAACTCGCCAGGGCGGCGGCGGACCTGGGCCAGCATTTCCTCTATGCCAACTGCGCGCACTGCGCGAGCAAGGCGGAAGTGCTGGAGACGATCGCCACCGCCTTCCTGTTCCCCAAGCATTTCGGCAAGAACTTCGATGCGCTGGCCGACTGCCTGACCGACTTGATCTACAAGGCAGGCCAGCAGCCCGGCTTCGTGATCGTGCTGGAGGGCTTGCCGGTGGCGCAGAAGTTCGACAAGGAAGCACGCGAGGTCCTGCTCGACGTGTTCCGCGACGCGGCCGAATTCTGGGGCGAGCGCAAGGTCCAGTTCCGCGTCTTCTATTCCTTCGCCTGATCTTTGCCTGAACCGGCGCAAGCCGGAAGGAAGAACGGCCCGCATCTGCGGGCCGTTTTCATGCATGCGGGCGGCGAGCCGCCGTCAGGCCGCCGGGGGTACCTGGCCGTTCGGCGTCAGCTTGTCGATCAGTTCCGGCAGGCCTTCGCTGAGATGAGCGGCGACATCGTCCGTCGACATGCCGGTGGCCTGTGCCAGCGAGGCGAGTGCGCCGGTGTGGCCCAGCGCGCTGCTCAGGTCGGAAGCGCTGACGGGCTGGTTGGCGCCGGTGCCGATCCAGGACGCCACCTGCTGGCCGAGGCCGGCCTGCGCGAGCACCTGCTGCAACACGCCGATGCCGCCCGCTGCCGCGCTTTCGCTCGGTGCGCCGCCGGCCTGGCCGCCGAGCAGCCCGCCCAGCAGTGAGCCGAGATCCCCCAGGCCGCCCGCGCCAGCGCCGCCAGCCGCGGCACCGTTGCCGCCGGTCAGGCCGCCCAGCAGGCCCCCCAGGCTGCCGAGCAGGCCCCCGCCCTGGCTTTCCGCCTGGCCGGCCTGCGCCTCGCCGGCGCCCTGGTGGCGCGCGGCCAGCATCGCCAGCAAGCCCAGCGCCAGCATCAGCTTGGGATTGCCGCCGCCGGCCTGCGCCGCGTCACGTTGCCCCAGCACTCCGCCCAGCACGCTATCGAGTAGTCCCATGATCGACTCCTTCCACTGAGAGCGACGGCCCGCCTGCGGCCGTCAGAATCCGCCAAGCACGGCGTTCAAGGCGGCCAGGCAGGCGAGCCCGGCCGTTTCGGTGCGCAGGATGCGCGGCCCGAGTGACACGCCGGTGAATCCGGCGCGCAGGGCGGCATCCTCTTCTTCCGGACTGAGCCCGCCTTCCGGGCCGATCAGCAACGTCAGCCCGTCGGCCAGCCAGGTCTCGCGTCGCTGTGCGGCCAGCGTCACCAGCGGCTGGCTGGCGCGCGGCGTCAGCAGCAGGCGCTCGCCGGTGCCGGCCCGGGCCAGCCAGGCCTCGAACGGCACGATCGGGGCAACGGCCGGCACGCGGTTGCGTCCACACTGCTCGCACGCCGCCTCGACCAGGGCCTGCCAGTGCGCGCGCCGCTTGTCGGCGCGCTCGCCGGCCAGGCGCACCACGCTGCGGGCTGCCTGCAGCGGCTGCACGGCTGCTACGCCGAGTTCGACCGCCTTTTCGATCAACCAGTCCATCTTGTCGCCGCCTGCCAGGCCCTGCGCCAGCGTCACGCGCAGCGGGGGCTCGGCCTCGTCGTGCGTCTGTGCGCCGACGCGCGCAACTGCCTGGCGCTTGCCCAGGTCCAGCAGTACGGCCGCGTAGCTGCCGCCGCGGCCGTCGAACAGGGTGATGGGGTCGCCCGGGTTGAGGCGCAGCACCTGGACGTGGCGCACCACGGATTCCGGCAAGGCGAGGTCGGCGCCGGCCGCCAGCGGCTCGGCGACGAAGAAGCGGGGCGGCATCAGGCGGCACCCGCTTTGGCGAGCGGCTTGCCGAAGCCCCAGCGATAGCCGTCGGGGTCGACCACCATGCAGTAGCGGTCGCCCCAGAACTGGTCGGCCGGCGCCATCAGGCTGGTGGCGCCGGCCGCCACCGCGCGCGCGTGCATGGCATCGACGTCGTCGCAGTAGACATAGAAGGTCTGCGGGCATTCCACGCCCAGCGAGCGGGGCGAGCGGGCCGTGCTGCCCCAGGCGCCTTCCGGCGCGAACATCAGCACCAGTTCGTCCTGGTAGCGCATTTCCGCATGGATCGGCACCCCGTTCTCGTCGACCACGTCGCCGGCGGCGAAACCGAAGGCGCGGGAGTAGAAGTCCAGGGCAGCGCGGGCATTGGCCACGGTCAGGTAGGGGGTGAGCCAGGGCGTGTTGGCCGGTCGGGTCATGAGCATCTCCGTGGTCGTTTCCGTGCAGCGGAAACCGGGCGCGGACGCCGGAACGGGGCGGGCGTCTTGCGCGGTGCGAGTGGGCATCTTACGCGCTGGCGTCGCCGCTGTCGAAGCAGGCCCGCGGGCGGCGGGGCAGGGCGGCGCGGCGTGGCGCGGCCATCGGCAGTGGGGCCATCCGTGCGGATGTCCGGGACCTGCTGCGCTCGGCATATCCGCCCAGGCGGGAGACGCGGTTGAAATGTGCCCTTTGCGGTATTTCCGCCTGGCGGTGCGGCGAGCACGCCGCTGCCGGCCGCGTGGCGCCGCCCGGCGCGCCGGCAAGGCCCGGCGCCGGCCATTCCATCCAGGGTGTGCCGCAGGCGGGAACGCTCCCGGCAGGCCCGGAAATGCCTCGGCCTTCTGGTAAAATCGCGCTTTTCCCGCCAGGTTCCCGTCGCATGTCTGCCCTCGCACATCCCGCCACAAGTCCCTACGCTTCTCAGCCCGCCAAGCTGATGGCCAGCGCAATCCGCGTGCTCGCCATGGACGCCGTCCAGCAGGCCAATTCCGGCCATCCCGGCATGCCGATGGGGATGGCAGACATCGCCGTAGCGCTGTGGGCGCGCCATCTGAAGCACAACCCGACGAATCCGAAGTGGGCCGACCGCGACCGTTTCGTGCTGTCGAACGGACATGGCTCGATGCTGCTGTATGCGCTGCTGCACCTGACCGGCTACGACCTGCCGGTCGCGGAACTGAAGAACTTCCGCCAGCTGCACAGCAAGACCCCCGGCCATCCGGAGTATGCGATCACCCCGGGCGTGGAAACCACTACCGGCCCGCTGGGCCAGGGCATCACCAATGCGGTGGGCATGGCGCTGGCCGAACGTCTGCTGGGCGAGGAGTTCAACCGCCCGGGCTTCGACATCGTCAACCACCATACCTTCGTCTTCCTTGGCGATGGCTGCCTGATGGAAGGCATCAGCCACGAGGCTTGCTCGCTGGCGGGTACTCTGAAGCTGAACAAGCTGATCGCGCTGTGGGACGACAACGGCATCTCGATCGACGGCGACGTCGTGCACTGGTTCGCCGACGACACGCCGAAGCGCTTCGAGGCCTATGGCTGGAACGTGATCCGCGCCGTCGACGGCCATGACACCGACGCGGTGGACGCCGCCATCGCCCAGGCCAAGGCCAGCGACCGGCCGACCCTGATCTGCTGCCGCACCGTGATCGGCAAGGGCGCGCCCAATAAGGAAGGCGGCCACGACGTGCACGGCGCGCCGCTGGGCGGCGCCGAGATCCAGGCTACGCGCGAGGCGCTGGGCTGGGCCCACGAGCCGTTCGAACTGCCCGCCGAGGTCTATTCGGCCTGGGACGCCAAGGCCAACGGCCAGGCGCTGGAGAAGGCCTGGAACGCCCTGTTCGCGGCCTATGCCGAGCGCTTCCCCTACGAGGCCGGCGAGTTCCAGCGCCGCATGCGCGGCGAGCTGCCCGGTGCCTTCGAGGCGGCCGTGGAAGCCTTCATCGCCAAGTGCGAGGACAAGGCCGAGACCATTGCCAGCCGCAAGGCCAGCCAGAACACCATCGAGGCCTTCGGCCCGGTGCTGCCCGAGTTCCTCGGCGGCTCTGCCGACCTGACCGGCTCGAACCTGACCAACTGGAGCGGCAGCAAGGCCGTGCGCGCCGACGCCTGGGGCAACCACATCAACTACGGTGTGCGCGAGTTCGGCATGAGCGCGATCATGAACGGCATCACGCTGCATGGCGGCTACATCCCCTACGGCGGCACCTTCCTGACCTTCTCGGACTACAGCCGCAACGCGCTGCGCATGGCGGCGCTGATGCGCATCCGCACACTGTTCGTATTCACCCACGATTCCATCGGCCTGGGCGAGGACGGTCCGACGCACCAGTCGGTCGAGCACGTCGCCAGCCTGCGCCTGATCCCCAATATGGATGTCTGGCGTCCGGCCGACACCACCGAGACCGCGGTGGCCTGGGCTCACGCGGTGCGCCGCGAGGACGGCCCGAGCTGCCTGATCTTCAGCCGCCAGAACCTGCCGTTCCAGCGCCGCGACGACGCCACCCGCGCCCAGATCGCGCGCGGCGGCTACGTGCTGCGCGACAGCGTGAACCCGAAGAGCAAGCGGCCCGACGCCGTGATCCTGGCCACGGGTTCGGAAGTCGCGCTGGCGGTCGCCGCCGCCGATCAGCTGGCCATCGACGGCGTGCACGTGCGCGTGGTGTCGGTGCCGGCCACCACGGTGTTCGACAAGCAGGACGCCGCCTACAAGGCTTCGGTGCTGCCCGCGGGCGTGCCGCGCGTGGCCGTGGAGGCGGGCGTGAGCGATTTCTGGTGGAAGTATCAGGTGCAGGCCGTGGTCGGCATCGACACCTTCGGCGAGTCCGCGCCGGCCGGCGTGCTGTTCAAGCACTTCGGTTTCACGGCGGAAAACGTGGCCGACACGGTGCGCGCCACGCTCGCGTAATCAGCGGCCGCAGAGCCTCCGGGGCGGCCGCTGCGCCGCCCGCCGGGCAGGCGCGGCGGCCACGTCGCATTCATCGATCAGGTATTTCAGGAGAGTGACAATGACCATCAAGATCGGCATCAACGGCTTCGGCCGTATCGGGCGCATGGTGTTCCGTGCCGCCGTCGCCAACTTCAACGACATCGAAGTCGTCGGCATCAATGACCTGCTGGAACCCGACTACCTGGCGTACATGCTGAAGTACGACTCGGTGCACGGCCGCTTCGACGGCGAGGTGTCGGTCGAGGGCAACACCCTGGTCGTCAATGGCAAGAAGATCCGCCTGACCGCGGTCAAGGATCCGGCCGAACTGAAGTGGGACGAGATCGGCGCCGACGTGGTGGTCGAATCCACCGGCATCTTCCTGACCAAGGAAGGCGCGCAGAAACACATCGATGCGGGCGCCAAGAAGGTGATCATGTCGGCACCGTCGAAGGACGACACCCCGATGTTCGTCTTCGGCGTCAACGACAAGACCTACAAGGGCGAGGCGATCATCTCGAACGCCTCCTGCACCACCAACTGCCTGGCGCCGGTCGCCAAGGTGCTGAACGACAAGTGGGGCATCAAGCGTGGCCTGATGACCACCGTGCACGCTGCCACCGCCACCCAGAAGACCGTCGACGGCCCGTCCAACAAGGACTGGCGCGGCGGCCGCGGCATCCTGGAGAACATCATCCCGTCGTCGACCGGCGCAGCCAAGGCCGTTGGCGTGGTGATCCCCGAGCTGAACAAGAAGCTGACCGGCATGTCGTTCCGTGTGCCGACCTCCGACGTCTCGGTGGTCGACCTGACCGTCGAGCTGGACAAGGCCGCGACCTACGCCGAGATCTGCGCCGAAATGAAGGCCCAGAGCCAGGGCGCGCTGAAGGGCGTGCTGGGCTACACCGAGGACAAGGTGGTTGCCACCGACTTCCGCGGTGACGCCCGTACCTCGATTTTCGACGCCGAGGCCGGTATCGCGCTGGACGGCACCTTCATCAAGGTCGTGAGCTGGTACGACAATGAGTGGGGCTACTCCAACAAGGTGCTGGAGATGGTCCGCGTGGTGGCGAAGTAAGCATCATCGCCCCCGGGGCGGCCCATCGCGGCCGCCGTCCAACGAAAAACGCGCCCTCGGGCGCGTTTTTCGTTGGACGTGCCTGGCACGTGACTCATGTCCGGCCGGGCAGGGGACGCGCATCGATCGCATCACCGTCGAGCAGGAAATGTCCGCCGGCCACATGATGGATGGTGCGCAGCGCATCATGCCCTTCGAAATGCCAGCGGCCCTTGCTGAATACGCGGGCATCCGCCCAGGCCGCCACGACTTCCCCCAGGAACAGGTCGTAGCGCTGCTGGATGGCGGGCTCGGGCAGCAGGCGGCAGGCCAGCCAGGCCGCGCAGCCCTCCAGCAGCGGCGCGCTGGTTTCCGCCACGGCGAAGCTTGCCAGGCCATAGGTTTCGAACTTGTCGGCGCCGTCGCGCTCGACCAGTTCGCGCCCGCTGCTCGAACCGAGTGCCTGGGTCAGGTCGACCTGGGCGCGCGTGGGGACCTGGAGGGCGAACTCACCGCTGTCCTCCAGCAGCTCCCGCGTCCACGTGCTCTTGTCGAGCACCACGGCGACCTTGGGCGGGGCGAAGTCGAGTGGCATGGCCCAGGCGGCGGCCATGATATTGCGACGGCCTCCGGCTGCAGCACTGACCAGCACCGTGGGGCCATGGTTCAACAGTCGGTAGGCCTTGGCGAGTTCAACGGGGTGGCGGTGGCTGGGCATGGTGGTCGTCGGGCAGGGAGGGCGGCTGCCGGTCCGGGCTGGCTTGCCGCGCTTCGCGCATTATATTGCGCAGCGCCGGCAGGCGTCGGGGTGCCGTTCCAGACTTATGTCCGTAACAGAAAAGATATTATCCCTACCAAAGCAGGGTTTTCTCGACGTTCAGAATGCGAAATCCGCTTTCCGGAGTGGAAAATTCAACTTACACTGCCAGTGTTTACATTGATTTATTGATATCTGATGTGCAGCTCGTGTAAATGAGGCCGCCATCTGGAAAAAGGGAACCGAGCCGGGCACAACCATGGTGAACGTTGACACCAAGCTGCTGGTGATTTTCACCGAGCTGCTGAGCAAGCGGAACGCAACCTATGTCGCCGAAAAGATGCATATGACGGCGCCAGCGGTTTCGCATTCGCTGGGTCGTCTGCGCGAAATCTTCGACGATCCGCTTTTCATCCGTGTGCCGCACGGCCTCACGCCGACGCCACGCGCCCTGGAACTGGGGCCGAAAATCCGCGACATGCTGGACCTGTGGACCTCGATCAACGAGGGTGACGCGGACAATTTCGATCCGGGCATCGCCACCGGTACGCTGCATATCGGTTTTTCCGCCGAACTTGGCGACACGGTTTTCAATCGCTTCGTGCTGCGCGTCAAGCAACTCGCGCCGGACCTGCACCTGCGCCTGGTGGAGTCCCATTCCTGGGAGGCCGACATCGCCGCGATGCGAGCGAACGAGCTGGACCTGGCTTTCTCGCCGTATCCGACGCGCCATCCGGAAATCGTCGAGGAGATGGTCAGTTCGCTGAACCTGTGGGTCTGCGCGCGCAGCCAGCATCCGGTGCTGAAGGGCGGCTGCACGCTCGACCAGTATCTGGATTGCAGCCACATATTCATGGCGCCATCCGGTTCGACCGGCCGTGCCGCGCCCTCGCTGATCCCGCTCGACTATGCACTGCAGCAGCGCGGCCTCAAGCGCAATGCCACGCTGACTGTGCATTCCTGGCGTGCGCAGGCAGAACTGGCAGCGCAGACGGACATGATCTTCACGGTCAACGCCCTGACCAAGGACATGGCCTGCGAGACCTACGGCCTGAAGGCCTTCCCGCTGCCGGCGGAGATCAACACCACGCTGGGCCTCAATATGTTCTGGCACCGCAGCCGCAACACGCATCCGATGCTGGTCTGGGCGCGCGGCCTGTTCCGCCAGGTGGTGGGCGAGTTCGAGAGCCTGCCGGCGCCGCAGCAGGGCACGCCGGCGGTTGCCGAGCAGGACCTCTAAAGGGGTTGCCCGTCTGGCTTGGCTAAGAAAAAACCGGCGTCAGGCGCCGGTTTTTTCTTGCGATCCGCGCGGCCGCCAGCACCGCGCTCCTACCTTGGGAAGGTCAGCGCTTGGTACGGTGCGGGCAATCGGTCTTGGTGCAGTTGCCGTACAGGGACAGCGCGTGTTCCTGCAGCGCGAAGCCCCGTTCGCGCGCGATGCTCTGCTGGCGCTGCTCGATTTCCGAGTCGAAGAATTCCTCGACGCGACCGCAGTCCAGGCACACCAGATGGTCGTGGTGCTTGCCTTCGTTCAACTCGAAGATGGCCTTGCCGGACTCGAAGTTGTTGCGCGACAGCAGGCCTGCCTGCTCGAACTGCGTCAGCACCCGGTACACGGTTGCCAGGCCGATGTCCATGTGCTCGCTCAGCAGGATGCGATAGACGTCTTCCGCGCTCAGGTGGCGTTCCTCGCTGGTCTGGAAGATCTCCAGGATCTTGAGGCGGGGGACGGTTGCTTTGAGGCCGATGTTTTTGAGGTCCGCCGGACTCGGCATAGGCTGGACTCCCTAGAGTACAATGTGTGGATTCTTGAATCATAAGGGTTTTGGCGACAAAAGTCGCCCTGGCGTACCCGCGCCAGCCCTGGCCGTGCGGCAATGCGCGCCACGGCACACGTGGCCGTCCCGGACGGCCTGGCACGCCGGATTCGGCACATTTCCCTGTTACCCGAAGCGAGACACATGCGTTCTTTCCCTCCGTCTGCCGTTCGCCCGACGCTGGCCATCACGCTGCTGGCCTCGATGCTGCTTGCCGCCTGCTCGACCTACGACACGACTTCCCGCAAGCTGACCAACCTGATCACGCCGTACCGGATCAACATCGTCCAGGGCAACTTCGTTTCGCGCGAGGCGGCGGCGCAATTGCACGAAGGCATGACGCGCGACCAGGTCAAGTTCCTGCTCGGCACGCCACTGCTGACCGATGTCTTCCACACGGACCGCTGGGACTATGTCTTCTCGTTCCGCCGCGGCAACACGCCGGTGGTGCAGCAGCGCCGCTACACGGTGTTCTTCGACGGCGACAAGCTGGTCAAGTTCGGGGGTGACGACCTGCCCTCCGAGTACGAGCTGATCGCGGAGATCGACGGCATGAAGAAGGCACTGAAGGAGCAGACCCCCGGCAAGATCAGTTTCAGCCAAAGTACCGAAGCCGCCGCTTCCGCGCCGGCGGCGGCCGCGCCGCAGACCGCCGCCAGCGCCCCGGCGGCTGCACCTGCCGCGGCACAGCCGCAGGCGGACGCCTCCGCCGCTTCCGCGCTGTCGGCCGACGCCGCCGCCGGCAAACCGGCCAACTGAGCCGTCTTCCCTGGGCGCGGGCGCGCTGCCGCACCGCCCATTTCCCGCCACCCGTCCGCCGCGCGCTTCGCGGCGGGGGCGTGACGGCATCTTCCTTGCATCCTGATATCGCTATGCAAATCGCTATCGCTGGGGCGTCCGGCCGCATGGGCCGCATGCTGATCGAACATGTGCTGAACACCGACGGGGTCGAACTGGCCGGCGCGCTGGACGTGCCGGGCGCGGCCGCGCTGGGCCAGGATGCCGGCCTTTTCCTGGGCCGCCAGACCGGCGTGCAGATCGCCTCCGACATCGAGGCGGTGCTGTCGCGTGCCGACTGCCTGATCGATTTCACCCGTCCTGAAGGCACTCTGGCCCACCTCGAAGTGGCCAAGCGCCTGGGCGTCAAGATGGTGGTGGGCACGACAGGTTTCGACGAGTCCGGCAAGGCCGCGCTGGCCGAGGGCGCCAAGGCCGTCGGCATCGTCTTTTCCGCCAATATGAGCGTGGGCGTGAACGCCACCTTCAAGCTGCTCGACGTGGCGGCCAGGCTGCTGTCGACCGGTTACGACATCGAGATCATCGAAGCCCATCATCGCTTCAAGGTCGATGCGCCCTCCGGCACGGCGCTGGCCATGGGCGAAGTGGTGGCCAAGGCGCTCGGGCGCGACCTCAAGACCTGCGGCGTGTTCGCGCGCGAAGGCCACACCGGCGAGCGCGATCCGGACTCGATCGGTTTCGCCACCGTGCGCGGCGGCGACATCGTCGGCGATCATACCGTCATGTTCGCCGGCATCGGCGAGCGCATCGAAATCAGCCACAAGTCGTCGAGCCGCCAGTCCTACGCGGACGGTGCGGTGCGCGCGGCGCGTTTCCTGGCCGACAAGGCCAGCGGCATGTTCGACATGCAGGACGTGCTGGGCCTGAAGTAAGGCGCGGGACCCCGGCCGGCCGCTGTGGGTTGGCCGACGGTTATAATCGGCCTTTCGCATTCGCAGCATTCGCAGCACCAGATCGAGGCGGGCGCCGCCAGGCCGCCCGCCGCTTACGTTTCCACCATCCGCGCACGCCAGCGCCGGCCCGCAGCCGGGCGCCGCCCAGATCGCCGTCCTGACCATGCAAGACAAATATCTTCCCTCCGCCGTTGAACAAGCCGCCCAGCAGCACTGGCAAGCCATCGACGCCTACCGCGTCTCGGAGCATGCGAAGGGCGCCGACGGCAAGGAGAAGTCGAAGTTCTACGCCTGCTCGATGCTGCCGTATCCGTCGGGCAAGCTGCACATGGGCCACGTGCGCAACTACACCATCAACGACGTGATGGCGCGCTACCTGCGCATGAACGGCCATAACGTGCTGATGCCGATGGGATGGGATGCCTTCGGCATGCCCGCCGAGAACGCCGCCCTGAACAACGGCGTGGCGCCGGCTGCCTGGACCTATGACAACATCGCGTACATGAAGAAGCAGATGCAGTCGATGGGCCTGGCCATCGACTGGTCGCGCGAGGTTGCCACCTGCAGCCCGGACTACTACCGCTGGAACCAGTGGCTGTTCCTGAAGATGCTGGAAAAGGGCATTGCCTACCGCAAGACCGGCACCGTCAACTGGGACCCGGTCGACCAGACCGTGCTGGCCAACGAGCAGGTCATCGACGGGCGCGGCTGGCGTTCGGGCGCGCTGGTGGAGAAGCGCGAGATCCCCATGTACTACCTGCGCATCACCGACTACGCGCAGGAACTGCTGAGCGACCTGGACGACCTGGGCTGGCCCGAGCGCGTCAAGCTGATGCAGCAGAACTGGATCGGCAAGAGCTCCGGCGTGCGCTTTGCCTTCCCGCACAGCATCCCCGGCGACGACGGCAAGCCTATCAATGACGGCAAGTTGTACGTGTTCACCACGCGCGCCGACACCATCATGGGCGTGACCTTCTGCGCGGTGGCCGCTGAGCACCCGCTGGCGACCCATGCCGCCGCGGGCAATCCCGAGCTGGCGGCGTTCATCGAGGAGTGCAAGCGCGGCTCGGTGATGGAAGCCGACATGGCGACCATGGAAAAGAAGGGCATGCCGACCGGCCTGCAGGTCACCCACCCGCTGACCGGCGAGCCGGTCGACGTCTGGGTCGGCAACTACGTGCTGATGAGCTATGGCGACGGTGCCGTGATGGGCGTGCCGGCGCACGATGAGCGCGATTTCGCCTTCGCGCGCAAGTACGGCCTGCCGATCAAGCAGGTGATCGACGTCAAGGCCCAGGCGTATTCGACCGAGGCCTGGGCCGAGTGGTACGGCGACAAGGAACATGGCCGCTGCATCCACAGCGGCAAGTACGACGGCCTGGGCTACGAAGCCGCCGTCGACGCCATCGCGGCCGACCTGGCGGCGCAGGGCCTGGGCGAGAAGAAGATCACCTGGCGCCTGCGCGACTGGGGCATTTCGCGCCAGCGCTACTGGGGCACGCCGATCCCGCTGATCCACTGCGAGAGCTGCGGCGTGGTGCCGGTGCCCGAGAAGGACCTGCCGGTGGTGCTGCCGGAAGACCTGGTGCCGGACGGCAGCGGCAATCCGCTGGCCAAGGACCCGCGCTTCCTCAACTGCAGTTGCCCGTCCTGCGGCAAGCCGGCGCGGCGCGAGACCGACACGATGGACACCTTCATCGACTCGTGCTGGTACTACATGCGCTACACCTGCCCGGACGCAGCCACCATGGTCGACGCGCGCAACGATTACTGGATGCCGATGGACCAGTACATCGGCGGCATCGAGCACGCGATCCTGCACCTGCTGTACGCGCGCTTCTGGACCAAGGTCATGCGTGACCTGGGCCTGGTCAAGTTCGACGAGCCGTTCACCAACCTGCTGACCCAGGGCATGGTGCTCAACGAGACCTTCTACCGCGAGGATGCGTCCGGCAAGAAGACCTGGTACAACCCCGCCGACGTCGACCTGCAGACCGACGAGCGCGGTCGCCCGCTCGGCGCCACGCTGAAGGCCGACGGCCAGCCGGTGGTGATCGGTGGCGTGGAGAAGATGTCGAAGTCGAAGAACAACGGCATCGACCCGCAGGCGCTGATCGACCAGTATGGCGCCGATACCGCGCGCCTGTTCGTGATGTTCGCCGCACCTCCCGAGCAGCAGCTCGAATGGAGCGGCTCCGGCGTGGAAGGCGCATCGCGCTTCCTGCGCCGCGTCTGGGCCTACGGCCATGCGCATGCCGAGGCCATCCGCGCCGACGGCAGGGAGACGGCGGAAGCCGACCGCGCGCTGCGCCGCGAGATCCACAGCGTGCTCAAGCAGGCCAACTACGATTACCAGCGCATCCAGTACAACACCGTGGTGTCCGCCACCATGAAGATGCTGAACGCGCTGGAGGACGCCAAGGCGGCTTCGCCCGCGGCGCGCCGCGAGTGCTTCGGCATCCTGCTGCGCGCGCTCTATCCGGTGGTGCCCCACGTCACCCATGTGCTGTGGCAGGAACTGGGCTACGCCGCGTCCGCCGGCGACCTGCTCGATGCACCCTGGCCGCAGGTCGACGAGTCGGCGCTGGTGCTGAGCGAGATCGAACTGGTCCTGCAGGTCAATGGCAAGGTCCGCGGCAGCATCGTGGTGCCGGCAGGTGCCGATCGCGCCGCCATCGAGGCGGCCGCGGCAGCCAGCGAGACGGTGGCGAAGTTCGCCGCCGGTGCCGCGCCGAAGAAGATCGTCGTGGTGCCGGGCCGCCTGGTCAACGTGGTGCTGTAAGCGGCGCCGCCTATCTTCCAAGGAACGTCAACGACATGGATAGCCCGAGCCCGTCCCGCCGCAAGGCGCTCGCCCTGATCCTCGCCGGCGCCGCCGCCGGCCTGCTGGGCGGCTGCGGCTTCCACCTGCGCGGCCAGAGCGATTTCGCCTTCAAGCGGCTGTACGTTGGAATTCCGGCCAATTCGCCGATGGGCGCAGAGCTGCGTCGCACCATCCGCGGTGGCTCCGACACCGTCGTCGTCGACGATCCGAAGCAGGCCGACGCCCTGCTCGACGTGCTGCAGGACTCGCGCGTCAAGACCGTGCTGTCGCTGACCACCGCCGGCGTGGTGCGCGAATACCGCCTGACGCAGCGCTTCACCTTCCGCCTGCGCGGCGCCGACGGCAAGGAACTGATCGCGCCCTCGCAGATGATGTTGACGCGCGACCTGACCTACAACGAGGCGAACACGCTGGCCAAGGACTACGAGGAGCAGCAGCTCTACCGCGACATGCAGAGCGATATCGTGCAGCAGCTGATCCGCCGCCTGGCGTCGGTCAAGTCGCTCTGAGCGGGGCCGTCCGCGGCGCACGCAAGGCATGCAGATCAAGCCAGACGCCCTCGAAGCGCACCTGCGCCAGGCCAAGAGCAAGGGGCTGGCCCCGCTCTACGTGGTGCACGGCGACGAGCACCTGCTAGTGCTCGAGGCCGTGGACCGGCTGCGCCGCGCTGCGCGCGAGAGCGGCTTCACCGAGCGCGACGTGCTGGTGGCCGAGCGCGGTTTCCACTGGAGCCAGCTGACCGAGGCGCAGCAGTCGATGTCGCTGTTCGGCGACCGCAAGGTGGTCGAGCTGCGCATCCCGTCCGGCAAGCCGGGCAAGGACGGTGGCGAGGCCTTGCGCGCGGTCGCGGCCCAGTCGTCGCCGGATGTGCTGCTGCTGGTGACGCTGCCGCGCCTGGATTTCGCCGCGGCCAAGTCGGCCTGGTTCCAGGCGCTCGAAGGCGCCGGCGTCTCGGTCAAGGTCGACATGGTGGACCGCGCGCGCCTGCCGGCCTGGATCGGTGAACGGCTGGCCTTGCAGCAGCAGCGGGTGGAGGGCGGTGAACCCGGCCGGCGCGCGCTGCAGTTCATCGCCGACAAGGTCGAAGGCAACCTGCTGGCGGCCCACCAGGAGATCCAGAAGCTGGGCCTGCTCTATCCGGCCGGTGAGCTGAGCTTCGAGCAGGTCCACGACGCCGTGCTCAATGTGGCGCGCTACGACGTCTTCAAGTTGTCCGAGGCCATGCTGGCCGGCGATGTGCCGCGCCTGGTGCGCATGCTCGAAGGGCTGCGCGGCGAGGGCGAGGCGACGGTGCTGGTGCTATGGGCGCTGGCCGAGGAAATTCGCGTATTATCCAAGCTCCGGCAAGGACTGGCGGCAGGCAAGCCCGCCGCCGTGCTGGCACGCGAGCTGCGCATCTGGGGTGCGCGCGAGAAGCTCGCGCCGCAGGCCGCACAACGGTTATCGATGGCCCGGCTGGAGGCGGCGCTGGCGCTGGCCGCGCGGCTGGACCGCCAGGTCAAGGGCCTGCTGCCCGGTCCGGGCGAGCCGCTGCCGGCCGAACCCTGGGATGGCCTGCAGCAGCTCGCGCTGATGATCGCGCGCTAGCCGCGGCGCCATGCCCGGCTGGCGCGGGCGACGCGCCGGCGCACCGACTCCAGGTATTAGAAGACAAGCATTGAGGGCAGGGGACGCCCCGGCCAGACATATGAACGAGCTCGATCTCAACCTCTACATGGACCGCGTCGGCCGCCAGGCCCGCGCCGCTTCGCGCGCGATGGCGCGCGCCAGTACCGCCGACAAGAACCGCGCGCTGCTGACCATCGCCGCGGCCATCCGCCGCGACGCCGAGCAGCTCAAGGCCGTCAACGCGCGCGACGTCGAGCGTGCGCGCGCCAATGGCCAGGACGCCGCCTTCGTCGACCGCCTGACGCTGTCGGACAAGGCCATCGCCACCATGGCCGCCGGCCTCGAGCAGATCGCCGCGCTGCCGGACCCGATCGGCGAGATCAGCAATATGAAGTTCCGCCCGACCGGCATCCAGGTCGGCCAGATGCGCGTGCCGCTGGGCGTGATCGGCATCATCTACGAGTCGCGTCCCAACGTCACCATCGATGCGGCGGCGCTGTGCCTGAAATCCGGCAATGCCACCATCCTGCGCGGCGGTTCGGAGGCGATCGAATCCAATACCGCGCTGGCCCGGCTGGTGGCAGAGGGGCTGGCCGCGGCCGGCCTCCCGGCCGAGGCCGTGCAGGTGATCGAGACCACCGACCGCGCAGCGGTCGGCCGGATGATCACCATGACGGAATACGTCGACGTGATCGTGCCGCGCGGCGGCAAGAGCCTGATCGCGCGCCTGATGCAGGAAGCGCGCGTGCCGATGATCAAGCACCTGGACGGCATCTGCCACGTCTTCATCGACGTCGATGCCGATGTCGAGAAGGCGGTGCGCGTCTGCGACAACGCCAAGACGCAGCGCTATGCGCCGTGCAACACGATGGAAACGCTGCTGGTGGCGCGCGATATCGCCGCCACCGTGCTGCCGCCGCTGTGCCGCATCTATCAGGACAAGGGTGTGGAGCTGCGCGTGTGCGCCGACACGCGCGCGACGCTGGAGGCCGCCGGCTTCTCCGGCCTGGTCAATGCCACCGACGAAGACTGGCGGCTCGAGTACCTGGCGCCGGTGCTGGCGATCCGCACCGTCGACGACGTAGATGCCGCCATCGAGCACATCAATACCTACGGTTCGGCGCACACCGATTCCATCATCACCGAGAATTACTCCACCGGCCTGCGCTTCCTGCGCGAGGTGGATTCGGCCAGCGTGATGATCAATGCCTCGACCCGTTTCGCCGACGGCTTCGAGTACGGCCTGGGCGCGGAGATCGGCATCTCCAACGACAAGCTGCATGCGCGCGGCCCGGTTGGACTGGAAGGCCTGACTTCGCTCAAGTACGTGGTGTTCGGCCACGGCGAGATCCGCACCTGAGGCAGGGCGGCCGGCGCCGCGCCGGCCCACCGGTCCGCTGCCCCGCCGCCGCGGACTTCTTCATCTCCAACCGATAACTCACGCCTGCCGATGCTCTGGGTCAAAGCGCTGCATATCGTCTTCGTCGTCTCCTGGTTCGCCGGCCTGTTCTACCTGCCGCGCATCTTCGTCAACCTGGCGATGGAAACCGACGCGGCCGCCCTGCAGCGGCTGCTGCTGATGGCACGCAAGCTGTACCGCTTCATGACCATGCTGGCGGTGCCGGCGCTGGTGTTCGGCCTGTGGCTCTATCTCGGCTACGGCATCGGGCGCGGGCCCGGCCAGGGCTGGATGCACACCAAGCTCGCACTGGTGCTGGTCCTGATCGGCTACCACCACGGCTGCGATGTGCTGCTGCGCAAGTTCGAGGCGGGTCGCAATACCCGCTCGCACACCTTTTACCGCTGGTTCAACGAACTGCCGGTGCTGGTGCTGCTGGCGGTGGTGATCCTGGTGGTGGTGAAGCCCTTCTGAGAGCGGCCGCCGCGCGGTCGCCTGTCATCCCGCCCTGATACCCTTGCAGCCAGCTGTACGAACCCGCCGGTGCCCACGGGCCCGGTGCATGACTTAGCGAGACCAACCCGATGAGCAAGCAGGTCGACTACTACTTCACCGCCCCTTCGCCTTTCGTCTACCTCGGCCACGAGCGCTTCGCCGCCATCGCGGCGCGGCACGGCGTCCAGGTCAACCTCAAGCCCTGTGACCTGGGCAAGGTCTTCGCCGTCTCCGGCGGCCTGCCGCTTGCCCAGCGCCCGCCGCAGCGCCAGGCCTATCGCCTGGTCGAGCTGGAACGCTGGAGCCGTTATCTGGGCATGCCGCTGAACCTGCAGCCGACCTTCTTCCCGGTGTCGGGCGACGCCGCAGCCAGGCTGATCATCGCCACCCAGCTCGCGCACGGTACCGCGCGCGCGATGGACCTGACCGGCGCCATCGGCCGTGCGGTGTGGGCCGAGCAGCGCAATATCGCCGATGGTGCCACGCTGGCGCAGATCGCCGGCGAGGCCGGGCTCGACGGCGCGGCCCTGCTCAAGGCCAGCGAGGCCCAGGCCGTGCAGGCAGCCTATGCCCAGCATACCCAGGACGCGATCTCGGCCGGCGTGTTCGGTGCCCCCTGGTATGTCTACGAGGGCGAATCGTTCTGGGGCCAGGACCGGCTCGATTTCCTCGACCGCGCGCTGGCGGCCGGCTGATCGCTCCGTCCCATGTCCACCGGCGGCGCACAGGCGGCGCGGGTGTGCTACCGTCCGCCCTGGCGGACGTTTTCATTTGCGCCGGCGCTGTCCGCCGGCGGCGCTTTTCTTCTTTGCAGGAACCTCATGACCCAAGCCTTCTTCGCCCCTTGCCCGCGTGGCCTCGAGACCGCCCTCGCCGACGAGTTGCGCGAGATCGCGGCGCGCCCAGGCATTGCCTCGGTCGCGCCGTTCCAGGTGCACCGCGAGGTGGCGGGCGGGGTCGAATTCTCCGGCGTGCCGGCGGCCGCCTATGCCGTCAACCTGCATTCGCGCATCGCCAGCCGCGTGCTGATGCGCGTGGCCGCGCGCGGCTACCGGCACGAGGATGACGTCTATGCACTGGCGCGGGCCCAGCGCTGGGAGCAGTGGTTCTCGCCGGATGAGACCCTGCGCGTGGACGTGACCTCCAACAAGTCACCGCTGCGCAGCCTGAACTTCGCTGCGCTGCGGGTCAAGGACGGCATCTGCGACGCGATGCGGGAACGCCTGGGGGGGCGGCCCAGTGTCGACACCGCCAGTCCGGACGTACGCATCTACGCCCACCTGACCGAGCGCGACTGCACGCTCTACCTCGACACCTCCGGCGAGCCGCTGTTCAAGCGCGGCTGGCGCATGGAAAAGGGCGAGGCACCGCTGAAGGAGAACCTCGCGGCCGGCATCCTGCGCCTGGCTGGCTGGGTGCCCGGCCACACCGCGCGGCCCTTCTACGACCCGATGTGCGGCAGCGGCACCTTCATGGTCGAGGCGGCGCAGGTTGCACTGGGCCTGGCGCCGGGCGCCAGCCGCAGCTTCGCCTTCGAATGGCTCAAGGGCCTGGACGGCAAGGCCTGGCAGGCGTTGAAGGCCGATGCGCAGCGCGCGCGCATGCTGGCCGGCGGCGACGGGCTGCAGATCGCCGGCAGCGATATTTCCACGGACATGCTGGCGATGGCACAGGCGAACTGGCAGCGCGCCGGCCTACCCGGCGAGGCACGCCTGAAGCAGGTCGATGCCCGCCATACCCAGCCGCCGTTCGCCGAGCCGGGCCTGCTGCTGATGAATCCGCCCTATGGCGAGCGTATCGCCGTGCGCGGCGCGCGGCGCCAGCCGGAAGAGGTCTTGCCGCGCGACGAGGCGGAGGAAGCGGCGGCCGACCAGTTCGCGGCCGCCTTCGCCGCCACGCTCAAGCAGCAGTTCGCCGGCTGGCAGGCCTGGATCTTCACCGGCGACCTGAGCCTGCCGCGGCGGCTGCGACTGAAGGAATCGCGCCGCACCCCGCTGTACAACGGCAATATCGAGTGCCGGTTGTTCCGTTTCGACATGGTGCGCGGCGGCAACCGCAGCGCCTAGTCCATTGCGCCAGGGAAAGCGCGCCCGGGCGGCAGGCTCAGTCGCGCTTGCGGCCGGTCAGTGCGTCCGGGTCGCGCGCGAAATCGGCCAGGAATGACTGGTAGCTGACCACCGGTTCCTGCAGCAGGTGGCGTGGCAGGTCGAACAGGGCGTAGTAATAGGTCTCGCGGCCTTCGCAGCGCTCGGCAGGCAGGCAGTACTGCTCCCAGTCGATGCAGGCCGGGGTGAACATGCCATTGCCGGGCCAGAAGAACGGGACGATGCGGCCCTCGCGCAGGCCCTCGACCAGCGGCGCCGGCGCATCGTAGGCCTCGGCCGACTCGACCTGGCTCATCAGGCCGGCCTGGGTCTCGATGACCATCAGCGTGGCCTGGCCCTGCGCCGTCAGCATCAGGATGCCGACCGGGTTGGGGTAGAGGTAATACTCGACAAAGTTGTAGCGTGCGGCAATCTGCCGCACCCTGTCGGCCACCGCAGGGTCCGACAGGAAGGAGTACGAGTGGCGCGTCAGCAGGTCGCGCAGCGTGCGCGACAGCACGGCGAAGTACTGTTGCTGCAGTGCATCGATCTCCTTGCACAGGCGTCCCACCATATTGCTTTCGTGCTTCTTGACGTAGCGGTCGATCAGGCCGTGGTTGAAGCCCTCGACCGCGATGCTTTCGTCGGCCGTCCCGGTCAGCAGGATGGTCTTGCACGGCAGGTCCTGCAAGGCCTGGCAGAAGCTCAGCCCGTCCATCTGCGGCATCGAGTAGTCGACCACCACCACCCCCGGCTGCAGGAAGCGGTGGATGTCGTGGATCTGGCGGTAGATGCGGTCGACATCGAGCTGCACGGTGCGCCGCTCGCTGAGGAAGGTCAGGTCGTCGTGCGTCACGCGCACCGGCAGGAAGCCCGGGAAGCGGCTCGTGTAGGCATCACGGATCCACTGCAGCGCCTCGCGCGGATCGGTGAAGGACACCACGGCGCGCGAGGCATCCATCTGGAAGGCCAAGCTGTCGATGAACGACTTGCTGTCGTCCACCAGGACCGTCAGGATCGGGTGGTGGAAGACCGACAGGCTCCGGTCGTGCTGGCTGAATGTCATGGCGGTTCGGCGGCCGTGCGGGCCGCACGGCAGGCAAGGGGTTCGGCTTCCGAGGCACAGCCGGGCGCGCGCGAGCCTCGATGGCAAGGCAGTATAGCGCGCCCGCGAACCCGCGCAAACGTGTGCCGCCGGCACGACCCGTGCACGGGCATGCCGGCGGCCTCGGCGGCCGCACGCGCCGCCGGCGCCGCTCAGACCGCCTTGACCATGTCCTCGACCACCTTCTTGGCGTCGCCGAACACCATCATGGTCTTGTCCATGTAGAACAGCTCGTTGTCCAGGCCGGCGTAGCCGGCCGCCATCGAGCGCTTGTTGACGATGATGGTCTTGGCCTTGTATGCCTCCAGGATCGGCATGCCGGCGATCGGCGAGTTCGGGTCGGTCTTGGCCGCCGGGTTGACCACGTCGTTGGCCCCGAGCACCAGCACCACGTCGGCCTGGCCGAACTCGCTGTTGATGTCTTCCATCTCGAAGACCTGGTCGTAGGGCACTTCCGCCTCGGCCAGCAGCACGTTCATGTGACCCGGCATGCGCCCGGCTACCGGGTGGATCGCGTACTTGACCGTGACCCCCTTCTCCGAAAGCATCTCGGTCAACTCCTTCAGCGCGTGCTGGGCGCGCGCCACCGCCAGGCCGTAGCCGGGCACGATGATCACGGTCTCGGCGTTGCCCATCAGGAAGGCCGCGTCGTCGGCCGAGCCGGACTTGACGTTGCGCTGCGCCTGGGCGCCGCCGGCCGAAACGGCCGAGGCGTCGCCGCCGAAGCCGCCCAGGATCACGTTGAAGAACGAGCGGTTCATCGCCCGGCACATGATGTACGAGAGGATGGCGCCGGAGGAGCCCACCAGCGAGCCCGCGATGATCAGCATCGGGTTGTTCAGCGAGAAGCCGATGCCGGCCGCGGCCCAGCCCGAGTACGAGTTCAGCATCGACACCACCACCGGCATGTCGGCACCGCCGATCGGGATGATGATCATCACGCCGAGCACGAAGGCGAGCGCCAGCATCACCAGGAAGGGCAGCCAGGCCTGCGTCAGGAAGAAGCCGACGCCGAAGCCGACCATGGCCAGCGCCAGCAGCAGGTTCAGCCAGTGCTGGCCGGGGAAGACCACCGGCGCGCCCTGGAACAGGCGGAACTTGTAGCGTCCGGCCAGCTTGCCGAAGGCGATCACCGAGCCGGAGAAGGTGATGGCACCGACGAAGCAGCCGATGAACAGCTCGACGCGGTTGCCCATCGGGATCTCGTGCGACTCCGGCGGCGTGATGCCGAAGGCGGCCGGCTCGGCCACCGCCGCCACCGCGATGAAGACCGCGGCCAGGCCGATCAGCGAGTGCATCGCCGCCACCAGTTCGGGCATCTTGGTCATCTCGACCTTGCGCGCCACATAGGCGCCGATGCCGCCGCCGACCACCAGGGACAGCAGGATCAGGCCCAGGCCGGTGGCGATCGAGGACTGGGCCGCGCCGGCGGCGAGGAACTCCGCCTTGAGCTTGGCGATCAGCGCCACCGTGGTGAGTGCGGCGATGGCCATGCCGGCCATGCCGAAGGCATTGCCGCGGCGTGCCGTGGCAGGGTGGGACAGCCCCTTGAGCGCCTGGATGAAGCAGACCGAGGCGAGCAGGTAGAGCAGGGTGACGAGGTTCATGCTGACGAGGCCGCTCATTGCGCGCCCTCCTTGCCCTTGGTGTCGGCCTTGGCCTTGGGCTCCTTCTTCTTGAACATCTCCAGCATGCGCTGGGTCACCAGGAAGCCGCCGAACACGTTGACCGCGGCCAGGGCCACGGCGAGCGTGCCCATGGTGCGTCCGACCATGCCTTCGGTCAGGCCCGCGGCGAGCATGGCGCCGACGATGATGATGGCCGAGATCGCATTGGTCACCGCCATCAGGGGCGTGTGCAGGGCCGGCGTGACCGTCCAGACCACGTGGTAGCCCACGTAGATCGCCAGCACGAAGATGATCAGGTTGATCACCGTGTGGTTCACCATCTCCATCGACTTCTCCTCCGTTTGCTTGAATCCGTGCTACCGCTTCATTGTTGTGGGGCTGTGGCTCGTCACGAATACCGGCGCGGCCGGTGCGGCGCAGCGCGCCAGGGCGGCGCGCCGCCCCGGCCCGCGGGTCGCCCGCGCCATGCCGTGCGGCTGGCATGGGCGGGATGCGGGGCGAGGCTGGGCATGGGCCGGCGGCCTCAGATCTTCTTGATTTCCTTGATCGCGTTCTTCTCGTTGACCAGGATGACCTTGGGCTTGTAGCTGGCGATCTCTTCGTCGCTCATCGGCGCATAGGTGCAGATGATGAGCTGGTCGCCCAGGTGCGCGCGGCGCGCGGCGGCGCCGTTCAGCGAGATTTCGCCGCTGCCGCGCTCGCCCTTGATGATGTAGGTCGAGAAGCGCTCGCCGTTGTTGACGTTGTACAGCTCGATCTTCTCGAATTCCTTCATGTCGGCCGCGTCGAGCAGGTCCTGGTCGATGCCGCACGAGCCTTCGTAGTTCAGGTCCGCCTGCGTCACGGTGACACGGTGCAGCTTGGCGCGGAGCATGATGCGTTGCATGGGTGATACGTCCTTCTTGGTTGATGCAGGTCCGGCGCGCCTGCGCGCAGCGCGCGGCGCCGGGACCGGGAGAGGGCCCCGCAGGGCCGTGGAAAAGCTCAGGATGCCGACTGGCGCACGACCTCGCCGCCCTTGCACATCAGGCAGGCGGCGACGATGTCGTCAGACAGGTCGATCACCGGCTTGCCTTCCTTGTCGACGATCAGCTTGAGGAAGTCAAGCACGTTGCGCGCGTACAGGGCGGACGCGTCGGCCGCCACCATGCTGGCCAGGTTGGTGTGGCCCACCAGCGTGACGCCGTGGCGCTGCACCACCTGGTCGGGCACCGTCAGCGGGCAGTTGCCGCCCTGCGCCGCCGCCAGGTCCACCACCACGGAGCCGGGCTTCATCTGCTGCACGGTGTCTTCCTTGAGCAGCACCGGCGCCGCGCGCCCGGGGATCAGCGCGGTGGTGATGACGATGTCGGCCTGCCGGGCGCGTTCGTGCACCAGTTCGGCCTGGCGGCGCATCCAGTCGGCCGGCATCGGGCGCGCATAGCCGCCCACGCCTTGGGCGATCTCGCGCTCTTCGTCGGTGAGGAAGGGCACGTCGAGGAACTTGGCGCCCAGCGATTCGATCTGCTCCTTGACCGCGGGCCGCACGTCGGAGGCCTCGATCACCGCGCCCAGCCGCTTGGCCGTCGCGATGGCCTGCAGCCCGGCCACGCCGGCGCCGAGGATCAGCACGCGCGCTGCCTTCACGGTGCCGGCCGCGGTCATCAGCATCGGCATGAAGCGCTGGTAGTGGTGGGCCGCTTCCAGCACGGCCTTGTAGCCGGCGATATTGGCCTGCGAGGACAGCACGTCCATGCTCTGGGCGCGCGTGGTGCGCGGCGCGGCTTCCAGCGCGAAGGCGGTCAGGCCCGCCGTAGCCATGCGCGCGTTGTTGTCTGCGTCGAAGGGATTGAGCATGCCCACCAGTATCGCGCCGGGCTTCATCTGCGCGCGCTCGGCGTCGTCCGGTGCGCGCACCTTGAGCACCAGCTCGGCGCCGAGCGCCTCGGCGGCAGTGCCGATGCGGGCGCCGAGCGCCTCGTAGGCTGCGTCCGGCTGGCTGGCGCGCACACCAGCCTCCGCCTGGACCGTGACCTGGTGGCCCTGCGCCAGGTACTTCTTGACCGTCTCCGGCGTAGCGGCGACGCGCGTCTCACCTGCCCGCGTCTCCTGCGGGATGCCGATGTGCATCGTCAATTTCTCCTTTGGCTGGCTTCCATTCTGTTGGCGGGCGGATTGCCTGGCCCGTTGCGCTCTGCCGGCGACCGGCCGCAGCGCACAATTTTGCCGCAGCTTACAGGAATCTGACGCTCAATGGTGACGCATCGGTCGGGGATTGCAGACGTAGTAATGAGCGCACATTCAGCCTTTATCGAAAGACTTCGCCGCGCCAGCCAATCTTGACGCCGATTTGAGGCGCTGCTCCGTATCGTTGCGCCTGCGCCACTTGGACGCGGCATCACGCGCGCGGCAGTGGCGCTTCCGGCGCAACCACAAGGCATGTGCCGGGATTTCTCGGAGCTTGCAGATGACGTCTTTCTTCCTTCCTTCGGCGCGGCGCGCCGCCATGGCCGGCCTGCTGGCGGCCGGTTGCCTGGGTGCCACGGGCACTTTTGCGCAGAGCAGCGGCGACGCGGCAGCCACGCCCGCACCGGCGGCGGCCGCGCCGGCAGCGGACGCGGCACCGGCGTCGCCGCACACGTTCACGGCCAATGTGACGCTGGCCACCGAGTACCGCTACCGCGGGCTGATGCAGACCAACCGCCATCCGGCGATCCAGGGGGGCTTCGACTACGCGCACGAGAGCGGTTTCTACGTGGGCAACTGGAACTCGAACATCAGCTGGCTCTCGGACAGCAGCTCGCAGGTGTCGGCGCCGATCGAGATGGACTTCTACGGCGGCTTCAAGAACACCTTCGCGCTGGCGGGGCTGGACTGGAACTATGACGTGGGGGTGCTGCAGTACTACTACCCGGGCGACTACCCGACGGGCTTCACGCGGCCGCACACGACGGAGCTGTACGGCGGGATCGGCAGCGGCCCGGTGTTCCTGAAGTACTCGCACGCGCTGACCAACCTGTTCGGTTTCAACGACAGCAAGAACAGTTTCTACATCGACCTGTCGGCGAACGTGCCGCTGAATTTCTGGGACCTGACGTTCAACGCGCACGTGGGCTACCAGAAGGTGCAGCACGTGACGGACGCGTCGTATACGGACTGGAAGGTGGGGCTGACCAAGGACCTGGGCAAGGGCTTCTCGCTGGCGGTGGCGTACATCGACACCAACGCGAACCGCTCGGTGTACACCAATACCAGCGGGCGCTACGTGGGCCGCGCCACCGCCTGGGCCTCGCTCACCAAGAGCTTCTGACTTTTTCTGATCTTTACGGCATGTTGACGCGCGAGCACGCCAAACCTGCATCAATTTGAGGCCGCCGTCCTTAGCATGGAATCACTCCAACAGACGACCCGCCCAGCGCGGGCCAGCCATCCATGCGACAGCCAAGCCTAGCCGCGGCCTTTGCCGCCGTGCCCCGACGCCGTTCCATGCGCCATGCCGCCAGCCAGGCTGCAGCGCCTGCGCTTGCTCCTGCGCCCCGCCTCGCGGCCGAGACGGACAAGCAGCCCGGCAGCTGGATCCGCTTGCGGCTGGCGCTGGCCTCGGCGCAGGTGCATGCCTTGCGCCAGTCCCTGCACCGTGCGATCGGCGGGCTGGCGCGCGTCTACGTGGTCGAGGTCGATCATCGCCACGGCCTGGCCACGCTGCATGTGGAGGTGGCGCGCGGCGGGCGCGACGCGGCCATGCACGCCATCATGGCGGCGCTGCCCGAGGCCGAGTTCGGTGTGACGACGGCGCTGGAGCCCGACCATGTGGCGCACTGAGGCGGAGACCGGATCGGCCCCTGCGTGCCATGTCAGCGGCGCTGGCGACGACGGCCCGGCCGCCGGGCGCGAAGCGCCGGCGGCCGCGCGCAGCCGGGCGCTGGCGCACGGCCTGTGGCTGCCGATGGTGACGCCGCTGCACGCCGGTGAGCTCGACCTGGCGTGCGCGCAGCGCCTGGCCTTGCATTACGCGGAGGCGGGCGTCGACGGACTGATCCTGCTCGGCACGACCGGGGAGGGCGGCCTGCTGCGCCCATGGGAGCGCCTCGCGCTGGTGGCGGCCGTCACGCAGGCACTCGACGGCGCCGTGCCCGTGATGGCCGGCGTGGGCGGCGTGGATACCGCCGCCGTGTGCGAGCAGGTGCGCCAGCTGGACCGCTGCGACGTGGCCGGCTACCTGGTGCCGCCGCCCTACTACCTGCGTGTCGGCGATGCCGGCATGGCCTGGCATTTCGAGCAGGTGGCCGCTGCCACCTGGCGCCCGCTGATGCTCTATAACGTACCCGGGCGCACCGGCTGCAGCCTGTCGGCGCCGCTTATCGCCCGGCTCGCCGTGCACCCCCGCATCGTTGCCATCAAGCAGTGCGAAGCGCAGGCGCTCGGCGGCGCCGGCACTGCACCGCTCGACGTCTTCTGCGGCGAGGATGCCGCCATGCTGGTGCACCTGCTGGCCGGCGGCGCCGGCGCCGTGCCGGCTTCGGCCCACGTGCGTCCCGACCTGTTCGTGCGGCTTGCGCGGCTGGTGCGCAGCGGACACCACGAAGCGGCCCGCGCCTTGTTCGCGCAACTGCAGCCGCTGGTCGGCCTGCTGTTCTCCGAGCCCAATCCGGTCCCGGTGAAGGCCGCGCTGGCGCTGTGCGGGCTGGTGCGCGCGGAAGTGCGGCGCCCGCTGCAGCCTGCCAGCGCGGGCCTGGTCAAGGCGCTCGAGCAGGCCCTGGCAGGCCTGCCGGCTTGAAGCGGTCGCCGCTGCCTTCCTGCATGATGCCCCGGCAACCGGTAAAATGCCGGATTGCCTAAATATTGAGCATCATGTCAAACGATTGGAAGGCCAGCGTCACCGTTGCCGCCGTCATCGAACGCGGCGGCCGCTTCCTGCTGGTGGAAGAAGAGACGCCGGAGGGCCTGCGCCTGAACCAGCCCGCCGGCCATCTCGAAGAGGGTGAGAGCCTGATCCACGCCGTCATCCGCGAAACGCTGGAGGAAACCGCGCACGCCTTCGAGCCGCGCGCCTTGCTCGGCTGCTACATGGGTCGCGCCAGGTCTTCGCGCACCGGCAAGGACGTCACCTATGTGCGCTTCGCCTTTACCGGCGAGCTGGGTGCCCTCGAGAGCGGCCGCAAGCTGGACACCGGCATCGTGCGCACGGTGTGGATGAGCGCGGACGAGGTGCGCGCCTGTCCCGAACGTCATCGCACGCCGCTGGTGCAGGCCTGTGTCGACGACTACCTGGCCGGCAAGCGCTTCGCGCTCGACGCGCTGTTCACGCACAGCTCGGCGCTGGGCAAGGCAGGGCAGCCATGAGCGGCAAGCGCGTGGTGGTCGGCATGTCCGGTGGCGTCGATTCCTCGGTCACGGCCTGGCTGCTCAAGCAGCAGGGCTATGAAGTCATCGGCCTGTTCATGAAGAACTGGGAGGATGACGACGACGGCGAGTATTGCTCGACGCGCCAGGACTGGCTCGATGTGGTGTCGGTGGCCGACCTGATCGGTGTCGATGTGGAAGCGGTGAACTTCGCCGCCGAGTACAAGGACCGCGTGTTCGCCGAATTCCTGCGCGAGTACTCGGCCGGCCGCACGCCCAACCCGGACGTGCTGTGCAACGCCGAGATCAAGTTCAAGGCCTTCCTCGACCACGCCATGTCGCTGGGCGCGCAGACCATCGCCACCGGCCACTATGCGCGCGTGCGCGAGGCGGCGGGCGGGCGCTTCGAACTGCTCAAGGCCTTCGATCACACCAAGGACCAGAGCTATTTCCTGCATCGCCTGAACCAGGCGCAATTGTCGCGTACCCTGTTCCCGCTGGGCGAGATGCCAAAGACGCGCGTGCGCGAGATCGCGGCCGAGATCGGCCTGCCCAACGCGAAGAAGAAAGACTCGACCGGTATCTGCTTCATCGGCGAGCGTCCGTTCCGAGACTTCCTCAACCGCTACCTGCCGACCCGGCCGGGCCCGATGAAGACCGCGGACGGCAAGGTGGTGGGCGAGCACATCGGCCTCGCCTTCTATACGCTGGGCCAGCGCAAGGGCATCGGCCTGGGCGGCAGCCGCGATGGCAACGGCGATGCCTGGTATGCGGCACGCAAGGACATGGCTGCCAATACGCTCTATGTCGTGCAGGGGCATGACCATCCCTGGCTGCAGACGACGGAGCTGGCCGCAGCCGACCTGTCGTGGGTGGCCGGCGAGCCGCCCGCGGCGGGCCGGCGGTTGTCGGCCAAGACGCGCTACCGGCAGAGCGATGCACCCTGCATGGTGGCGCAGGCGGGGGAGGACACGCTGGAGCTCGCCTTCGACGAGCCGCAGTGGGCGGTGACGCCGGGTCAATCGGCCGTGCTGTACGACGGCGACGTGTGCCTGGGCGGCGGCATCATCCAGTAGGGCGCAGGGCTGTGCGCAAGAGCACAGCCCGCTCCGGGTGTCAGCCGCGCGGCGGCTCGGTATCGAGGAAGGACTGGCGCTTGGCCAGCTTGTCCTGGTAGGCCGCCAGGTTCGGATGCCGCTGGCGCCAGGGGATCTCGGGGAAGCGGAAGTCCAGGTAGCCCAGCGCGCAGCCCACCGCGATATCGGCCAGCGAATAGTGGTTGCCCGAGCACCAGGGGCGATCCGCCAGGCCGTTGGCCATGGCGACCAGCGCCGCGTCGATCTTGCCGAGCTGGCGTTGGACCCAGCGCTCGCTGCGTTCTCCGGGCTCGCGCTGGGTGCCTTCCAGGCGCACCAGCTGCGCGGCGTCGAGCACGCCGTCGGCCAGCGCCTCCCAGCAGCGTACTTCCAGCCGTTCGCGTCCGCCCTGCGGGATCAGGCGGCTGACCGGTGTCAGCGTGTCCACATACTCGACGATGACACGGGAGTCGAAGATCGCGCCGCCGTCTTCCATCATCAGGCAGGGCACCTTGCCGAGCGGATTGAACTGGCCGATGGTGGTGTCGGGCGACCAGACGTTCTCTTCGACGAGCTGGTAGTCGATCTTCTTCTCCGCCATTACCACGCGCACCTTGCGCGCGTAAGGGCTCGTCTGCGATGCAATCAGCTTCATATGCTCCCCTTGAGCTTGTTATGAAGTGCATCGGCGCTCGTGGCACGGCCGGCCGGCGTTGGCGTCCGTGCCCGATGCACTTCGTAACAGGCTAATGGATCGGCGAGCGCGAGTATACCCGCGCAGCCCGCGCGCCGCGGCCGAGCGTGCGGCCGCGCACTTTGCGTTGCGGGGCGGGCACAGGGGCGCGTCCGGTGTCTCCGCGGCTGCTGCACAGCGGGGCGGGGCCGATGGTAAAATCGCGCGTTGCGTCCGGCCGTTGCGGTCCGGCGCGTGCCCGATCCGTGCCGGATCCGTCTCATGCGGCCTGCGCCGTGGAGCCGGAACGGCGCTCCCCTCCCAACTCCCCCTTTGCGGTTTCCAGCATGTCCACCACCTCCCTTTCGCCACTCACCGCCCTGTCTCCCATCGATGGCCGCTATGCCGCCAAGGCCGACGCGCTGCGCGAGTGGCTTTCCGAGGCGGCCTTCATGCGCAACCGCGTCAAGGTCGAGGTGCACTGGCTGATCGCGCTGGCGCGCACCGGCCTGCCCGACATGCCGAAATTCTCGCCGGCCTCCGAGGCGGCGCTGCTGGCCCTGGTCGACAAGTTCTCCGAAGCCGACGCCGCGCGCATCAAGGAAATCGAGGCGGTCACCAACCATGACGTCAAGGCCGTCGAGTACTGGCTCAAGGAGCAGGTCAAGGGCAATGCGGAGCTCGAGGCGGCCAGCGAATTCATCCACTTCGCCTGTACCTCGGAAGACATCAACAACACCTCGCACGGCATGATGCTGAAGGGCGCGCGCGACGAGGTGGTGGTGCCGGCGCTCAAGCGCGTGCATGCGCGCCTGGTCGAGCTGGCCCGCGCCAACGCGGCACAGCCGATGCTGTCGCGCACCCATGGCCAGCCGGCCAGCCCGACCACGCTGGGCAAGGAGATGGCCAACGTGGCGGCGCGCCTGGCGCGCGCCATCGAGCGCATCGAGCGCGTCGAGCTGCTGGGCAAGATGAACGGTGCGGTGGGCAACTACAACGCGCACCTGTCGGCGTATCCTGCCTTCGACTGGGAAGCCTTCTCCAGCCAGGTCATCGAGACCCGCCTGGGCCTGACCTTCAATCCCTACACCATCCAGATCGAGCCGCATGACTACATGGCCGAGCTGTTCGATGCCATCGCGCGCGCCAACACCATCCTGCTGGACCTGGACCGCGACGTCTGGGGCTACATCTCGCTGGGCTACTTCAAGCAGCGCACCAAGGCCGGCGAGATCGGCTCGTCGACCATGCCGCACAAGGTCAACCCGATCGACTTCGAGAACTCGGAAGGCAACCTCGGCCTGGCCAATGCCGTCCTGCGCCACCTGTCGGAGAAGCTGCCCGTCTCGCGCTGGCAGCGCGACCTGACCGACTCCACGGTCCTGCGCAATATCGGCGTGGCCTTCGGCTACAGCCTGCTGGCCTACGAGGCCTGCCTGCGCGGCCTGGGCAAGCTGGAAACCAATCCCGAGCGCCTGAACGAAGACCTCGATAACTGCTGGGAAGTGCTGGCCGAGCCGGTGCAGACCGTGATGCGCCGTTTCGGCGTGCCCAATCCGTACGAGCAGTTGAAGGAGCTGACGCGCGGCAAGGGTATTTCGCGCGAGGCGCTGCAGACCTTCATCACCGGCCTGGCGATTCCCGACGACGCCAAGCAACTGCTGCTGGCGATGACGCCCGCCAGCTACATCGGCAAGGCCGTGGCGCTGGCCGAGCGGATCTGAGCGGCCGCGCCCCGCTGCGTCGAGAAGCCACCCGCGAGGGTGGCTTTTTTCATGGCGGCCGATATGTTGCCGCGCGCCGGGTCGCCGGCGCGCTCAATTCAAAAATATTGAATAACTGAATTAAGTTCGGCCTGCTCATGATCCCCCCGGGCGCTCAATAATGCGAGAATCCAAGGCGCTGCCAGGAACGGTTTCCGGCGGCCCTTCTCAAATTCTCAAAGATCGTGCAACGCCCGCCACGGGCAGGGAGAGTCCATGCGTTCCAAAGCTGCCTACGGCCCCATCGCCATCAGCCTGCACTGGCTCGTGGCCTTGCTGATCTTCGCGGCTTTCGCCCTGGGTCTCTACATGACGGGTATTCCCGGGCTGACCCCGACCAAGCTCAAGCTTTTTTCCTGGCACAAGTGGATGGGCGTGACCATCTTCGCACTGGCGCTGGTCCGTGTGCTCTGGCGGGGCGCCAAGGGTGCGCCGGCCCCGGCCGCGGGCACGCCCGCGTGGCAGGTCAAGGCCGCCGCCGGCGCGCACCACCTGCTTTACCTGCTGATCCTCGTGGTGCCTCTCACCGGCTATTTCTACAGTTCGGCGGCGGGCGTACCGGTGGTCTTTCTCGGCCTGTGGCACATGCCCGCGCTGATCGAGCCCAATGACGCGCTGAAGGCCGCGCTCAAGCCGGCCCACGAATGGCTGAACTACCTGATGGCCGCGATCGTCGTCGTCCATGCCGCCGCCGCCGTCAAGCACCAGTTCGTCAACCGGGACGGCACGCTGGCCCGCATGCTGCCGTTTCTCAAGTAGGCGTCGGCCGTTTCCCGGTCACGTCCTCGCATTGCCAACGCAGAATGGCGCGTAGCGCCACGATTTTGACAGGAGTCATTCGATGAACCGCAATTTCCGTCCCCGTGCGCTGGCCCTGGCAGGCGCGGCAGTCCTGGCCGCCGCCGGCGCCGCGATTCCTTCCGCCTGGGCCCAGGTCGATGCGGCCAAGAGCTCGGTCACGGCGGTCGCCCGCCAGATCGGCGTACCCATGGAGGGCAAGTTCAAGAAATTCGATGCGACGGTCGCTTTCGATCCCGCCAAGCTGGCCAACTCGTCGGCCAAGATGGAGATTGACGTCGCCAGCTTCGAGATCGGCGATGCCGAGACCACCAAGGAACTGAAGGGGCGCGACTGGTTCGACGCCGCCAAGTATCCGAAGGCCGTCTTCCAGTCCACCAGCATCAAGGGCGGTGCCGCCGGCAAGTACGACGTGGCCGGCAAGCTGACCATCAAGGGCAAGACCGTCGACATCGTGGTGCCGGCAAGCTATCGCCAGGAGGGCGGCGTCCAGGTCTTCGACGGCGTGCTGCCGATCAAGCGTAACGCCTTCAATATCGGCGACGGCGAGTGGAAGGACACTTCGGTGGTCGCCGACGAAGTCCAGGTCAAGTTCCACATCGTCACCCCGGCCAGGAAGCAGGGCTGATCCGCCCGCGGCCTGTTCCCCATTCCAACCCGTCCAACCCGTCTTATCCGTCCTGCAGGGAGAACCCATGAAACTGCGCACCATCCTCGCCGCCGTCGCGGCCCTGTCCGCCACCGCCGCCGTCGGCGTGGCCTCCGCCGCCAGCGTGACCTACAACCTCGACCCGACGCATACCTACCCGAGCTTCGCGGCCGACCACATGGGCGGCGTATCGACGTGGCGCGGCAAGTTCACCAAGTCGAGCGGCGTGGTCACCCTGGACCGCGAGGCCAAGACCGGCTCGGTCGACGTCAAGATCGACCCGGCCTCGATCGATTTCGGCAACAGCAAGCTGAACGAACACGTGAAGAGCCCCGACATGCTCAACGTGCAGGCCTTCCCGGAGGCCAGCTACAAGGGCAAGTTCATCAAGTTCAACGGTGACGTGCCGACCGCGATCGATGGCGTGCTGACGCTGCATGGCGTGTCCAAGCCGGTGCAGCTCAATATCAGCGATTTCAAGTGCATCCAGCACCCGATGCTCAAGCGTGAAGTCTGCGGCGCCGACGCCGTGGGCACCTTCAGCCGCGCCGACTTCGGTGTCGACTACGCGCTGAAGATGGGCTTCAAGCCGGAAGTGAAGCTGGCCATCCAGGTCGAGGGCGTGCGCGCGGACTGAGTCCGGATCCATTGCGCCAGAAACGGGCCGGCTTTGCCGGCCCGTTTTTCGTTGGCGGTCCTGGTCGGAACACGGCGGGCAGGCACGCCGCGAGCACGCTACGAGGTGGCCTCGGCACCCCTCGCCAGGTCGGTTGTACGCCACCCGTCGCCACAGTACAATGGTCCGCTGCAATTTCCCACCGGGCTGCAGGCCTGCGGCAGGCTAGCGGACATTCGCCGCGCGGCTGCACCCGGCAAAGCCGAAGGCTATCCCTATGCGTTCCTGACGTAGCGTCGGACAGCGGCGCGCAAGCCGCGCGTCCGTCTCGCCCATGTGCTGTGCCGGGTCGGCCCGACCTGAAGCGGACGGCCCACAGCGTTTCTCGGATTTCCCTGGCGCAATACCGTGTACTCCCAAACGCAAATCGATCCGGTGGTCAGCTTCCGCAACTCGCAGGGCGAGCAGGTGCGAGGCACGATCATCAATCTCCAGAGAAAGTCTCTGGTGATGGAAATCTACAATCCCTATTCGATCGTCCAGGTCAGTGAGGTGCTGTCCGACCTTTCGGTCAAGATGGGGACCAAGAACGCTTATTTCGGCAAGGCCGTGGTGATCAGCCTGGTCAATACCGGACTGACGGCGGTCGTGTCGGTGACCCTGATCGAGGAGTGGCGCGAGCTGTCCGAGATGACGGGCGAGCCCGCCTCGGTGGGCCAGGAATCCCGTTCCTTCGTGCAGGAATGGACCGAGCGCTTCCGCATCCGCCGCGACTACCAGATCGTGGTCAACGAGATGCGGGCCTTTCTCTCCGACGTCTCGCGCTGGGTCGAACAGGTCGACATGACCACCGTGCTGCCGAAGGAAGGCGAGACGCTGCGCATGGACGTGTTCCTGGAACTGGCCCAGCCGATCGGCGACAGGATCCGCCACTATTCCGCGATGCTGGAGGGCGAGGCACTGCAGGTGGAGCCCGAACTCGCACCGATGCACCGCACCTTCACGCAGTCTGCGCTGCATCCCTTGCTGCTGCGCGCCCCTTTCGTCTTCCGCACCTACACCAAGCCGCTCGGCTACGCGGGGGACTACGAGATGGTCAACCAGCTGCTGTCCGATCCGCGCCAGGGGCCGAGCACCTATTTCCAGATCGTCAACGCCACCTTCCTGCAGTCGGCGGTGGCGGCCGCGCACCGCAACCGCATCGAGCTGCTGATCGAATACCTGAACGGCATGGCAGAGAAGGCGCGCGCCGCCGGGCGGCCGTTCCGCCTGCTCAATGTGGGCTGCGGACCGGCGGTCGAGATCCAGCGCTTCATCGAGACCTACCCGAATCCGGAACTGCTGTCGTTCCAGCTGGTGGATTTCAGCGAGGAGACGCTGGCCTATACGCGCGAGCGCATCGAAGGCGCCGCCGCCCGTGCCGGCGCGCGCGTGCAGGTCGAGTACGTGCACCAGTCGGTGCACGATCTGCTGAAGCGGCGCATCGCGCCGGACCCCAACCTGCAGGAGTTCGACGCCGTCTACTGCGCGGGCCTGTTCGACTACCTGTCCGACAAGGTGTGCTCGCGCCTGATCAGCTACTTTGCCTCGCGTACCTATGAAGGCGGCTCGGTCCTCGCCACCAACGTGCATGCGAGCAACCCCGAGAAATTCAGCATGGAACACATGCTCGAGTGGTACCTGATCTACCGCGACGAGGCCAATATGCTGTCGTTGCTGCCGCCGAACTGCCAGGACCCCAAGGTCTACTGCGACAGCACAGGCGTCAATGTGTTCGTGCAGGCGACCGTGCACCACCCTTCCGCCTGAGCCGGGGCCATCATGCTCAGACGGGTCGTACACCGGTACACCAACTACGAAGCCGAACTGCGCGAGTTCCGGCTGGCAAGCAGCAAGGCTGGCGCATTGACCGCCGTCGTGCTGGTGATGGCGGGGGTGCTGCTGGACTACGGCATCTATCCGCAGGAGCAACTGCGCTTCTTCCTGGCGCGCTCGTTCATCGCGCTGCTGATCGGCGGGATCTACGCGCTGCTGCCCACGCCCTTCGGCCGGCGCCATGTCCAGCCCTTGACGCTGGCCTGGCTGATCCTGCCGCAGATGATGATCGCCTGGATGATCGGCGTGACCGAAGGGGCTTCGTCGATCTACTATGCCGGGCTCAACCTGGTCATCTTCGCCGTGGGCATCGCCTTGCCGATGGGGCTGTGGCAGACCATCGGCTTCGGCGCGGTCACCTATCTGTTCTATGTGATCGCCTGCCTGGCCCATCCGCTGGGGCTGGCGGATCGCGGCCACTTCATCGTCAACTCGATCTTCATCGCCTTTTCGATCACCGCCAGCGCCGTCTATACCTTCATGAACGAGCGTGGCCATTTCCACCTCTTCCGCCTGAAGGAGCAACTGGCGGAGAAGAACCTGGAACTGGCGGAAATCAACCGGAACCTGGCCGAGATCAAGGGCCAGATGCTGCAGCAGGAGAAGATGGCGGCCATCGGCACGCTGGCGGCCGGGCTGCTGCACGAGGTCAACAATCCGGTCAACTTCTGCCTGATGGCCATCGAGGTGGCCATGGAGGAACCGGTCGCCAAGGCCAATGCCTCGCTGGAAGAGTGCCTGGTGGATGCGAAGCAGGGCATGCAGCGCATCCAGCATATCGTTTCCGACCTGAAGACCTTCGCCTACCGCAAGCCGGGCGCCGAAGCCGAGGGGGTGCCCTTCCTGTTCGAGAAGGCACTGGATTCCTCATGCCGGCTGACGGCGCACGAACTGCGCGGCGTCGCGCTGACGCGCGAACTGCCCGCCGATACGCTGGTGCTGGGTGACGAGGCGGCGATCATCGGCGTGCTGATCAACCTGTTCTCCAATGCCGCGCTCGCCATGCGCAAGGCGCAGACGACCAAGCCGGCCATCCATACCTCGGCGTACTGGGAGGATGGCCGCCTGCACGTCAGCGTGCGCGACAACGGCCCGGGCATCGCGCCGGAGAACCTCGCCCGCGTGTTCGAGCCGTTCTTCACCACCCGGGAGGTCGGCCAGGGCCTGGGGCTGGGCCTGTCCATCAGCTATGCTGTGATCGAGCGCCACCGTGGCACGCTCTACGCCGAGAGCGAACTGGGCCAATGGACGGCATTCACCTTCGATCTGCCGCGAGCCGAGTGAGGATGCCGAGTGAGGATGCCATGAGCAGCGACTCCGGCCAGGCGAAGGCCACGATCCTCTACGTCGATGACGAGGACATGGCTCGCAAGTACTTCGCTCGCGCCGTCGGCGGCGAGTACGAGATCCTGCTGGCCTCCGGCGCCGAGGAGGCGATGGAACTGCTGTGGGGGCAGGGCGCGCGCATCGCCATCCTCGTCACCGACTTCCGCATGCCGGGGCGCAATGGCGGCGACCTGCTGCGGCAGGTGGCGCGCGAGTTTCCCACGGTGGTGCGCATCCTGGTGACGGCCTATGCCGACAAGGACATGCTGCTGGATACGGTCAATTCCGGCGAGGTCTTCCGCATCCTCGAGAAACCGCTCGGCCTGGCACAGGTGCGTGACGTGCTGCGCGCGGCGGTCGAACGCCATCGCGAGCGCGAGGTGCGCCACCAGCGGCTGACCGCGATCGACGAGACCCTGGCGTTCCTGGCACATGAGTTGAACACACCGCTGGCGGCCATCGCCAACTTCGCGCAGGGCGTACAGAATCGCAGCGAGGCCGACTACAGCGTGCAGCGCCAGGGCGAGATCGGCCAGGCGGCCGCGGCGATGTACAGCAATGCCCAGTACTGCCTCGCCGTGATCTCGTCCTTCCTGCAGTCGGTGCGCAACACCGCGGGCGGCGCGCCGGCCAAGACGGCGCCGGACATCAACGCCGGCGCCCTGATCATGGCGCTGCTCGATACCTATCCCTTTGCCGAGGGGCAGCGAGCCTGGGTGCAGGTCGAGACGCCTGGAGACTTTCCCGTCTACACGCTGCCGAACTGCGTGGCCCTGGTGCTGTCCTCGGTCATGAGCAATGCGCTGCGCGCGCTCGCCGACGTTCCGGCACCGTCGCTGCGCTTCGTGGTGGAAGCGGTTCCGCGCCCAAGGATCCGTATCTGCGACAACGGCCCGGGCATTCCGCCCGAGGTCATGGAGCGGCTGCTGGTCGATCCCGTGACGACATACGCGGAAGCGGGCGGCAGCGGCCTGGGCATGATTTTCTGTAATCGCGTCATGCAATCTTTCGGCGGCGGGATCCAGATCGACTCGCAGTCGGGCGCCGGCACGATCGTGACGCTTGAATTTCCCAATACCAAAAGTCGAATGCATAGGAGTGATCGATGAGCGATCCGATTGCCACGCAGGCCCCTCCACCGGCGATTCTGTTCGTCGATGACGAGGCGACGGCGGTCAAGTACTTCCAGCGCGCCATCGGGCAACTGGCGCCGGTGGTGACCGGCGCATCGGTGGAAGAAGGCAAGGCGTTGCTCGATGCGCATGCCGACAGCCTGGCCGTGCTGATCTCGGATCAGCGCATGCCGGGCGAGTTCGGCAACGAACTGCTGCGCTATGCGCGCGAGCGCTATCCGCATATCGTGCGGATCCTGACCACCGCGTACTCGGAGCTGGAACAGACCGTCGAGGCCGTGAACCAGGGTCAGATCCACCGCTACATCCGCAAGCCCTGGGATATCACCGCGCTGCGCATGGAGCTCAAGCAGGCGCTCGAACTGGCCGGCCTGCGCAAGGAGCGCGACCAGCTGGTGCGCGAGAAGCTGGTCGTGCTGCAGAAGCAGACCACCGCTTCGCGCGTGGGCATGGTCCATGCCCTGTGCGCCAGCCTGCTCGGTCCCGGCCGTTTCCAGCCGGTGGAGACCTACCTGGCCGGTGCGGTGCTGGGCGGCGCGAGCAATATCGAGCCGGACTGGCTGCTGATGGATTACGCCGACCTGATCAGCGCCGAAAGCCGCCGCTGCGGCGACTTCGGCCATGCGCTGACGGCCCGGCTCGGTGCGCTGCGCACGCAGCTGGCGGGCCGTGGCGGCGCCGATGCCATCGCGGTGCTGGCCGAGGTGCTGGGCGATGCGGCCGTGCGCCGCGAGGGCGAGGCCCTGGTCTGGACCAGCCCGCAGTTTCTCGCCGAGTTCCTCAGCCTGCCGGTGGGAGAGGCAGTGTCGGCGCAGCACGTGACCTGGCTGGCCAGCCTGCTGTGGCTGGAAGAGACGGGCGGGGCGCTGCAGTTCGTGCGCGAAGGCGATGCGGTGCTGTGCCGTGTCGGCGCGCGTGCCGACAGCTTCGCGGCGGACCGGCTGGCAGTCTGGATCGAGCAGTTCTGAGCCAGGCCTCGGCCGGAAAGCGAGAGGGGCGCCCGCGGGCGCCCCTCTCGCTTTCCGGCGCCTGGCGGTAAATGAAAAAGGCGCCCGTGGGCGCCTTTTTCATTCCCGAAGCCCGACGCCGGGCCCGGGGCTCAGCCGCTCACGCCTGCGCACCGAAATTCGGATCGCCACGATCCGTGCCGTCGGTCTTCTTCTCGCTCTTGACCAGGTCTTCGCGCTTGACGCCCAGCCACATGGCCAGCGCCGCGGCGACGAACACCGAGGAGTAGATGCCGAACAGGATGCCCACCGTCAGCGCGAGGGCGAAGTAGTGCAGCGTCGGGCCGCCGAAGAAGAACATCGACAGCACCATCATTTCGGTCGAGCCGTGGGTGATGATGGTCCGCGACATGGTGCTGGTGATCGCGTTGTCGATGATCTCGTGGGTGGTCATCTTGCGGTACTTGCGGAAGTTCTCGCGGATCCGGTCGAAGATCACCACCGATTCGTTGACCGAGTAGCCCAGCACCGCGAGGATGGCCGCCAGCACCGACAGCGAGAACTCCCACTGGAAGAAGGCGAAGAAGCCGAGGATGATCACCACGTCGTGCAGGTTGGCGATGATGCCGGCCACCGCGAACTTCCATTCGAAGCGGAAGGACAGGTAGATGACGATGCCGATCACCACGCACAGCAGCGCCAGCAGGCCGTCGGTGGCCAGCTCCTTGCCCACCTGCGGGCCGACGAACTCGACGCGCTGCAGCTTGACGTCGGGCGAGGCCGCGCTCAGCGCGCCCATGACCTGCTCGCTCTGCTGGGCGGAGGTGACCTGCTTGCCGTCCGGGCCCTTCTGCAGCGGCAGGCGGATCATCACGTCGCGCGAGGTGCCGAAGTTCTGCACCTGGACGTCGGCGTAGCCCAGCTTGCCCACCTGGCCGCGGATCTTCTCCAGATCGGCGGCTTGCTGGTAATTGACTTCCATCACCGTGCCGCCCGTGAATTCGATCGACAGGTGCAGGCCCTTGTGCCAGAGGAAGAACACGGCTGCGGCAAACGTCAGGAAGGAGACGACGTTGAAGACCAACGCGTGCTTCATGAACGGAATGTCGCGCCGGATGCGGAAGAATTCCATATCGGATCCTGTTGTGTCCTGCTTTTATCTGCTGGCGGTCCCGCGCGCCGCGCGGGACCTGCCGATTACTTGGCCGTGCTGCCGCCCTGGTCGGTGTCCGGCTTCCAGATCTGGCCGATGGCCAGGCCCTGCAGGCGCTTCTTGCGGCCGTACCAGAGGTTGACCAGGCCGCGGTTGAAGAACACCGCCGAGAACATCGAGGTCAGGATGCCAAGGCAGTGCACCACGGCGAAGCCGCGCACCGGGCCGGAACCGAAGGCCAGCAGTGCCAGGCCGGCGATCAGCGTGGTCACGTTGGAGTCCAGGATGGTGGCCCAGGCACGCGAGAAGCCGGTGGCGATCGCGGTCTGCGGCGCGGCGCCGGCGCGCAGTTCCTCGCGGATGCGCTCGTTGATCAGCACGTTGGCGTCGATCGCCATGCCCAGCACCAGGGCGATGGCGGCGATGCCCGGCAGCGTCAGCGTGGCCTGCAGCATCGACAGCACGGCCACCAGCAGCAGCAGGTTGATCGCCAGGGCCGCCACCGAGAACACGCCGAACAGCATGTAGTACAGCATCATGAAGACGGCGATGCCGGCGAAGCCGTAGGCCACCGAGTCAAAGCCCTTCTTGATGTTGTCGGCGCCCAGCGACGGGCCGATGGTGCGTTCCTCGATGATGTCCATCGGCGCGGCCAGCGAACCGGCGCGCAGCAGCAGCGCCAGGTCGCTGGCGGCCTCGGTCGAGTAGGAGCCGGTGATCTGGAAGCTCGAACCCAGTTCGGACTGGATGGTGGCCACCGTCAGCACTTCGCCCTTGCCCTTCTCGAACAGCACGATGGCCATCGGCTTGCCGATGTTCTCGCGCGAGATGTCGCGCAGCACGCGGCCGCCCTGCGCATCGAGCTTGATGTTGACCGAGGGGCGCTGGTTCTGGTCGAAGCCGGCCGAGGCGCTTTCGATGCGGTCGCCGGTGAAGATCACCTGCTTCTTCAGGATCACGGGGGCGCCATTGCCCTGGGTGAACAGTTCGCTGCCATAGGGCACCGGATCGCCCGGACGCGGCAGGCGGGGCGCGTTGGGGTCGACCAGGCGCGCTTCCAGCGTGGCCGTGCGGCCGATGATGTCCTTGGCCTTGGCGGTGTCCTGCACGCCGGGCAGCTGCACCACGATGCGGTCGGCGCCTTGCTGCTGGATCACCGGTTCGGCCACGCCCAGTTCGTTGACGCGGTTGTGCAGCGTGGTGATGTTCTGCTTGACGGCGGCGTCCTGCACGGCTTTGCGCGCCGCATCGGTGAACAGGCCGACCACGTCGTTGCCATCCACGTTGAAGGCCAGCTCGCGCAGGTTGTCCGACAGCATGCCGCGGGCCTTGCCGGCATCGTCGGCGTTGCTGAAGTGGATGGTCAGCTTCTCGCCGTCGCGGTCGACGCCGCCATGGCGGATATTCTTGTCGCGCATCAGGGTGCGCGCATCGGTGGCCAGGCTGTCGAGCTTCTTGTCGACGGCGCCCTTCATGTCGACCTGCAGCAGGAAGTGCACGCCGCCGCGCAGGTCCAGGCCCAGGTACATCGGCAGCGCGTGCAGCGCGGTCAACCAGTGCGGCGAGCCCGACAGCAGGTTCAGCGCGACGATGTAGGTGGGATCGCTCGGGTCAGGGTTGAGCGAGCGGTTCAGCACGTCCTTGGCCTTGAGCTGGTCGTCGGGGGTGCGGAAGCGCGCCTTGACGGAGCCAGACTGACCCGAGACGTCGAAGAAGACGCCGTCGGGCTGCAGGTTGTTCTGCGCCAGGACCTGCTCGACCTGCTTCTGCATGGCGAGGTCGACCTTGACGGTGGCCTTGCCCGACGAAACCTGCACGGCGGGCGCCTCGCCGAAGAAATTCGGCAGCGTGTAGATGATGCCGGTGGCCAGCGCCACCAGGATCACGAGGTATTTCCAAAGCGGATAACGATTCATCTTTGGCCAGTCATTCTGCGGTCGGCGGGGCCGGCGCCGGGTTCAGGGGCGCTGCGGCGTGGGCCGATCCGGTTGGCAAACAGCCGCCTGGCCTCCGCGGGACGTCCCGGGCTGGATCAGGCGGCTGCTTGGGCATGCGTCCGGGCCGTGTGGCCCGGACCTGCCGGAAGTGGCGAGAAGTGGCGTGCAGCGGCACGGCGCCGGGGCGCCGTCGCCAGGGGAATCAGAGCGCCTTCAGCGTGCCCTTCGGCAGGACCGTGGTGACGGCATTCTTCTGCACCGTGATCTCGGTGCCTTCCGCCACTTCGACGCTCACGTACTGCTCGCCTACCTTGGTGACCTTGCCGAGGATACCGCCGGCGGTCACCACCTCGTCGTTCTTGGCCAACGCTTCGAGCATGGCCTTGGTTTCCTTCTGGCGCTTCATCTGCGGGCGGATCATGATGAACCACAGCACCGCGAACATCAGGATGATGGGCAGGAAACTCATCAGGCCGCCTGCCGCGCCACCGGCACCTGCGGTCTGGGCAAATGCGTTGGAAATGAACACGTTGCTTCTCCGTCACAAAATAGATTTGATGAATCGGGCATTCTACCACCCGACTATGACCGTTCCGGCGCCGCCTGCGGCGCCCTAGGGGTTTGTGCGGGGTGCCCGCCGGAGCGCGTCTCGGACGCGGCGGGACCCAGGCATTCGACCGGCCCGGCGCGGAAAGTTCGCCCGGCCCGTACCGGGCAGCGGCGCTGCGCCGCCCGTGCTCAGCGCGTGCCGCGCGCGCGGTCCGCCGCGAACTGGAGGCGGAAAGCGTCGAAGCGGTGCTGCTCGATCGCCTCGCGCATCTCGCGCATCAGCTGCAGGTAGTAGTGCAGATTATGGATGGTGTTCAGGCGCGCGCCGAGGATCTCGCCGACCCGGTGCAGGTGGTGCAGGTAGGCGCGCGAGAAATTCCGGCAGGTGTAGCATTCGCAACTTTCGTCCAGCGGCCGCGGATCGTTGCGGTGGGCCGCATTCTTGATCTTGACGTCGCCGAAGCGGGTGAACAACCAGCCGTTGCGCGCATTGCGGGTCGGCATCACGCAGTCGAACATGTCGACGCCGGTGGCGACGCCGGCCACCAGGTCCTCGGGCGTGCCCACGCCCATCAGGTAGTGCGGCTTGTCGGCCGGCAGGCGCGGGGCCACGTGCTGCAGCACCCGCATCATGTCTTCCTTGGGCTCGCCCACCGACAGGCCGCCGATGGCGAAGCCGTGGAAGTCCAGCTCCGACAGGCCTGCCAGCGACTCGTCGCGCAGGTCTTCGAACATGCCGCCCTGGACGATGCCGAACAGCGCGTTGGGGTTGGCCAGGCGCTCGAACTCGTCGCGCGAGCGCTTGGCCCAGCGCAGGCTCATGCGCATCGAGGCGGCGGCTTCGGCGTGGGTGGCGGGGCGGCCTTCGATCTCGTAGGGCGTGCACTCGTCGAACTGCATCACGATGTCCGAGTTCAGCGCGCGCTGGATCTGCATCGAGATCTCGGGCGACAGGAACAGCTTGTCGCCGTTGACCGGCGAGGCGAAGGTCACGCCTTCCTCGGTGATCTTGCGCAACTCTCCCAGCGAGAACACCTGGAAGCCGCCCGAGTCGGTCAGGATGGGCTTGTCCCAGCCGACGAAGCGGTGCAGGCCCTCGTGCGCGCCGATCACGTCCAGGCCCGGACGCAGCCACAGGTGGAAGGTGTTGCCGAGGATGATCTGCGCGCCGATCTCGTTCAGTTCGAGCGGCGACATGGCCTTGACCGAGCCATAGGTGCCCACCGGCATGAAGATGGGCGTCTCGACCACGCCGTGGTTCAGTTTGACGCGGCCGCGGCGTGCGTTGCCGTCGGTGGTGAGGAGTTCGAATTCGAGCATGGCAGGTTCGGGGCGGGTCGGTTTCCGGGAGGTGGCGCGGCGCGCGGGCGGCCGCTCAGTTAGCGTCCCGGGCGGCGTCGGCCGGTGCGGCGGCCGCGTCCTGGCGGGTCAGCAGCATGGCGTCGCCATAGCTGAAGAAGCGGTAGTGCTGCGCGATAGCGTGGCGGTAGGCAGCGCGGATGGTCTGCACGCCGGCCAGGGCCGAGACCAGCATCAGCAACGTGGATTTCGGCAGGTGGAAATTGGTGATGAGCGCGTCGACCAGGCGGAAGCGGTAGCCCGGCGTGATGAAGATGTCGGTATCGCCGCTGCCGGCACCCAGCGTGCCGTCCTCGCGCGCGGCCGATTCCAGCGCGCGCAGCGAGGTGGTGCCGACGGCGATCACGCGGCGGCCGGCGGCACGTGTCGCGCGCACCGCCTCGGCCAGCTCCGGCGAGACCGCGTACCACTCCGAGTGCATCTTGTGCTCGGCCAGGTTCTCGCTGCGCACCGGCTGGAAGGTGCCCGCGCCGACGTGCAGGGTCAGGAAGGCGCGCCGCACGCCCATGGCGTCGAGCCGGGCGAACAGCGCGTCGTCGAAGTGCAGGCCGGCGGTGGGCGCCGCCACCGCGCCGGGGTTGCGCGCATAGACCGTCTGGTAGCGGGTCTCGTCGTAGGCGTCGGGATCGTGCGTGATATAGGGCGGCAGCGGCAGCCGGCCAAAGCGCTCGATCAGGTCGAGCGCCGGTTCGGGGAAGCGCAGCGTGAAGAACTCCCCGGCGCGCGGGCCGACCGTGACCTCGAAGGCATCCGCCAGGCGCAGCGTGCTGCCCTCGGCCGGCGTCTTGGAGGCACGCACCTGGGCCAGCGCGGTATGGCTGTCGAGCAGGCGCTCGACCAGCGCCTCGACCTTGCCGCCGCTGGCCTTGTGGCCGAAGAAGCGCGCCTTGATCACGCGGGTGTCGTTGAAGACCAGCAGGTCACCGGGGTGCAGGGAGTCGACGATGTCGGCGAAGGCGCGGTCCAGCAGGCGGGTGGCCTCGGGGCCATCTCCCGCGGCGACCCGCTCCACCACCAGCAGGCGGCTTGCGCTGCGCTCGGGCAGGGCGGTCTGCGCGATCAGCTCGGGTGGCAGCGGGAAGTCGAAATCGGACAGCGTCAGCATGGTGGAAGCGGCAATGCGGAAGCCGCCGCACGGTGGCGGCGGCAGGCATGGGTACAATCGGCGAATCCGATATTGTAAGGCTTGCACGGCCAAGGCCGTTCCGGTGCGCGTGATATCGCCCATTTGCCCCGGCCCCGCGCCGGGCGAAGGGGCGCGCCCGACGAGCGTCCATGGCCAGCCGACCGTCTTCCACCGTCCTTGACCGCGATCGATCGCCGCCCGATGCCAGGCACCGCTCCGACCCCTGACACCGAACCCGCCGCCGCTGCCCGGCCCTCCCGGCCGGCGCCGGCCGCCGCCGGCGGCAAACCATCCTCGGCGATGGCACGCCTGGCCAAGATGGGCCTCAAGCGCGACGTCGACCTGGTGCTGCACCTGCCGCTGCGCTACGAGGACCAGACCACGCTGCTGCCCGTGTCCGAGGCCATCGCCCGCGCCGGCCTCGGGCTGCCGGTGCAGGTCGAGGGCGTGGTCACCTCCAGCGAGGTCACCGTGCGCCCGCGCCGGCAACTGGTGGTCAAGCTGGCCGACGACAGCGGCGAACTGGTGCTGCGCTTCCTCAATTTCTACGGCAGCCAGGTCAAGCTGATGGCCGAGGGCGCGCGCCTGCGCGTGCGCGGCGAACTGCGCGGCGGCTTCTTCGGCGCCGAGATGGTGCACCCCACGGTGCGCACGGTGGGCGAGGGCGAGGCGCTGCCGGACCGCCTGACCCCGGTCTATCCGGCCACCGCCGGCATTTCCCAGGCCTACCTGCGCAAGGCCATCGGCGGCGCGCTCGGCCGCACGCCCCTGCCCGAGACGCTGCCGCAGCCGGTGCTGCAGGGCCCGCTGGCACGCCTGCGCCTGCGGCCGCTGAGCGAGTGCCTGCGCCTGCTGCACGCGCCGCCGCAACAGGTGGACGAAGCCGCGCTCGCCGAGCGCAGCCATCCGGCCTGGCAGCGCGTCAAGTTCGACGAACTGCTGGCCCAGCAACTGTCGCTCAAGCGCGCGCAGGCGGCACGCCGCGACAAGAATGCGCCGGCCATGCCGCGCCGCGAGGGCGGCCTGCTGACACGCTTCCTGGCCGCCTTGCCGTTCCAGCTGACCGGTGCCCAGCGGCGCGTGGTCGAGGAGATCGGCGGCGACATGGCCGCGCCCCATCCGATGCACCGCCTGCTGCAGGGCGACGTGGGCAGCGGCAAGACCATCGTGGCCGCGCTGGCGGCCTGCCAGGCGATCGACGCCGGCTACCAGGCCGCGCTGATGGCGCCGACCGAGATCCTGGCCGAGCAGCACTACCGCAAGCTCTCGGCCTGGCTGGAGCCGCTGGGTGTGCCCGTGGTGTGGCTCGCCGGCAGCCTGAAGGCGCGCGCCAAGCGCGAGGCGGTGGCGCGCGTCGAAGCCGGCGAGGCGCAGCTTGCCATCGGTACCCACGCGCTGATCCAGGACACGGTGCGCTTTGCCCGCCTGGGCCTGTCGGTGGTGGACGAACAGCACCGCTTCGGCGTGGCGCAGCGCCTCGCCCTGCGCGGCAAGGCCGACGGCGCCGCCGATGACGGGGCGGGGGCCGCGGCGGCGGTGCCACACCAGCTGATGATGTCGGCCACGCCGATCCCCCGCACCCTGGCCATGACCTACTACGCCGACCTCGACGTTTCGGTCATCGATGAACTGCCGCCGGGGCGCTCGCCGGTGGTCACGCGGCTGGTCAACGACGCCCGCCGCGACGAGGTGATCGCGCGCGTGCACCACGCGGCCGCCGAGGGCCGGCAGGTCTACTGGGTCTGCCCCCTGATCGAGGAAAGCGAGGCGCTGCAGCTGCAGACGGCGGTCGAGACCTATGAGACGCTCGCGGCCGCCTTGCCCGACCTGAAGGTGGGCCTGGTGCACGGGCGCCTGCCGCCGGCCGAGAAGGCCGAGGTGATGGCGGCGTTTTCCGCCAACCGGCTGCAGGTGCTGGTGGCCACCACCGTGATCGAAGTGGGCGTGGACGTGCCCAATGCCTCGCTGATGGTGATCGAGCATGCCGAGCGCTTCGGCCTGGCCCAGCTGCACCAGTTGCGCGGCCGGGTCGGGCGGGGCAGCGCCGAGTCGGTCTGCCTGCTGATGTACCAGGCGCCGTTGTCGCCCACCGCGCGTGAGCGGCTGGGCACCATGCGCGAGACCACCGACGGTTTCGAGATCGCCCGGCGCGACCTGGAGATCCGCGGTCCGGGCGAATTCCTCGGCGCACGCCAGTCGGGCGAGGCGATGCTGCGTTTCGCCGATCTCGAACGCGATGCCTGGATGGTCGAGTACGCACAGGAAGCCGCCGAGCTGATGCTGGCGCGCCATCCCGAAGCGGTGGAGGCCCATCTGGCGCGCTGGCTGGGCGGGCGCGAGCAGTTCCTGAAGGCCTGAGCCGGTGGCGCGTCGGTGGCGTGGATGACCGGATCGCCACATTCGTGCCGCCTCCGCCGCGCGCCGGCCGCCAATCTGACAAGGCGGGCAATCGAAGGTAAAATCTATCGCATACCCAGATTTAATTGATTGCCATGACGCTCACCGAACTCAAGTACATCGTCGCCGTCGCGCGCGAGCGCCATTTCGGCCGGGCGGCCGAGGCCTGCTTCGTGTCGCAGCCGACCTTGTCCGTGGCCATCAAGAAGCTGGAGGACGAGCTCAACGTGCAGATCTTCGAGCGCGGCACGTCCGAGGTGTCGGTGACGCCGGTGGGCGAACAGATCGTGGCGCAGGCGCAGCGCGTGCTCGAGCAGACCATGGCCATCCGCGAGATCGCCAAGCAGGGCAAGGACCCGCTGGCCGGTCCGCTGCGCGTGGGCGTGATCTACACCATCGGGCCCTACCTGCTGCCCGCGCTGGTCAAGCAGATGATCGAGACCGTGCCGCAGATGCCGCTGATGCTGCAGGAGAACTACACGGTCAAGCTGATCGAACTCCTCAAGCAGGGCGAGATCGACTGCGCCATCATGGCCGAGCCCTTCGCCGATTCCGGCCTGACCGTGCAGCCGCTGTATGACGAGCCCTTCGTGGTGGCAGTACCGCGCGGCCACCAGCTGGCCCAGGTGTCCCAGGTCGATCCGGACGAGCTGAAGCAGCAGACCATGCTGCTGCTGGGCAGCGGCCATTGCTTCCGCGACCATGTGCTGGGCGTGTGCCCCGAGCTGTCGCGCTTCTCGCAGGCGGCCGACGGCATCCAGAAGACCTTCGAGGGTTCGTCGCTCGAGACCATCCGCCACATGGTGGCCAGCGGCGTGGGCATCACCGTTCTGCCGCGCACTTCGGTGCCCGACATGAAGCCCAAGAGCGACATGCTGGCCTACGTGCCCTTCGCCGACCCGGTCCCCGACCGCCGCGTGGTGCTGGCCTGGCGCAAGAGCTTCACGCGCCTGCCCGCGATGCAGGCGCTGTCCGCCGCGGTAGCTGCCTGCGAGCTGCCTGGCGTGCGCAAGCTGGTCTCCAAGGAACTGGCCGAGGCCGCCTGAGCCCGGTCCCGGCGCGGCGCCATCCTGCCGGCGCCGCCGGCACGCGCGCATGTCCCGGCATCTCGTCGGATAGCCGTCGGCATCCCGCCGGACTGGATTCCGGCGGCTTCGCTTCTTTCCCGGCTCTCACGGGTTTGTGACGCGGCGGGCCTCGGCCCGGCCGGAGCGGGTCGGATGTGTTTTAGTTTTTTACTATTGATTCAAGGTAAATATTCAAATTTACCAATCATGCGGGTTTCCTTAGACTTCCTCCATCGACACCGCCAGCGCAAGCCGGCCTCAGGAGCCCGACATGAACCGCTTCCACCTGCCTTCCTTGCGTGCCATCGGCCGCGGACTGGCCGCCTGCCTGGCCAGCTATGCCGCGGCGAAGTGAGCGTACGCGCCGCGTACCACCATCGTGGTCGCCAACTGGAGGAACCTCATGATTGCCACTTTCATCGATACCTGGCGCGGGATGCGCATTGCGGCCATGCCGGGCGCCACGGAGGCGGCGCGCCTGCGCCGCAAGCTCTGGCGCAAGGAGATCGGCCTGGCCGTCTCGATGCTGGGTGCGGCGGTGGTGCTGCACGACGCGGCCCGGGCCCTGCACGGTGTGCTGAGCTAGCAGCGCCGCCCCCGGGCCTGCCATCGAGTAGTGCCATAATGCACGGGCGATGCCGCCCGCCGCCAGCCGGCGGCATCCGCGTGACCTTACCGGAATGATGGAGCGAAGCAAACCATGGCAAAGAAGAAAGAGATGAGCGTGAACATCGGTATCGCCGACAAGGACCGCAAGAAGATCGCTGAAGGCTTGTCCAAGCTGCTGGCCGATACCTACACCCTCTACCTCAAGACGCACAATTTCCACTGGAACGTCACCGGCCCGATGTTCAACACGCTGCATCTGATGTTCGAGACGCAGTACAACGAGCTGGCGCTGGCGGTGGACGCCATCGCCGAGCGGATCCGTGCGCTCGGCTACCCGGCGCCCGGCACCTACAAGGAATACGCCCGCCTGTCCTCGATTCCCGAAGAGGAGGGCGTGCCCGACGCGACCGACATGATCCGCAAGCTGGTGGAAGGCCAGGAAGCGGTGGTGCGCACGGCCCGCTCGATCTTCCCGCTGGTCGATGCCGCTGCCGACGAGCCCTCGGCCGATCTGCTGACCCAGCGCATGCAGACGCACGAGAAGACTGCGTGGATGCTGCGTTCGATGCTGGCCTGACGGCCAGGTCCCGGCCGGCGCCCGCACGCCGGTCTCCCGCCCCGCTGCCGCTACGGCCGCGGGGTGCCGGCGTTGCGGCGCGGTGCCCTGGCTGGCACCGGCCGGGCGCGCCGATCTGCTTTTCCTGTCGGCCCTGCTAGGGTCTGCTTCCGCCCCTGCGGCACTCCTTGTCGTTTCCACCCATGTCTTCCGCCATACCCTCCCAGCCTCCCATGCTCGAACGCCTTGCCCTCTATATACGGCTGGTCCGCATCGACAAGCCGATCGGCACGCTGCTGCTGCTGTGGCCCACGCTGTGGGCGCTGTGGATGGCGGCCGACGGCTGGCCGGGCTGGCAGTTGTTCTGGATCTTCACCGTCGGTACCTTCCTGATGCGCTCGGCCGGCTGCGCGGTCAACGATTGGGCCGACCGGGATTTCGACAAGCACGTCAAGCGCACCAGGGAGCGGCCGCTGACCGCGGGCCGCATCGCGGGATGGGAGGCGCTGATGGTGGCCGGCGTGCTGTCGCTGCTGGCCTTCCTGCTGGTGATCCCGCTCAACGGCCTGACCAAGTGGCTGGCCGTGGTCGCGCTGTTCATCGCGGGCAGCTACCCCTTCTTCAAGCGCTTCTTCGCCATCCCGCAGGCCTACCTGGGCATCGCCTTCGGCTTCGGCATCCCGATGGCCTTCGCCGCCGTGCAGGGCCAGGTGCCGGTGCTGGCGTGGGTGATGCTGGTGGGCAATGTGTTCTGGGCAGTGGCCTACGATACTGCCTACGCGATGGTCGACCGCGACGATGACCTGCTGATCGGCATCAAGACCTCGGCCATCACCTTCGGCCGCTTCGATGTGGCGGCGATCATGATCTGCTATGCGGTCTTCCTCGGCCTGATGGCCTGGGCCGGCCTGCAGCTTGCGCTCGGCTGGCCCTACTGGGCAGGGCTGGCGGCGGCGGCGGCCTGCACGGTGTACCACTACACGCTGATCCGCGGACGCGAGCGCATGCCGTGCTTCGCCGCCTTCCGCCACAACAACTGGCTGGGTGCGTGCGTGTTTGCCGGGGTGGCGTTGTCGTACTGCCTGCGCTGAGGCAATCGTCACCATCGGGGCAGTGCCGATGCCAGTACGTGGCGCCTGCGCCTGCGCTCTCTCCCGGCCCCTCTTCCGCAAGCGGGGGAGGGGAGACAAGCAGCGCGGCGCGAGTCCTCAATCCTTGCCGAACTCCGCGCCCATCTCCGCGCCGCGCGCAGCCGCCGCGTGCATGGCGCGCACGAAGGCGTCGGCGATGCCGGCGCCTTCCATGGCCGTCAGCGCCGCGTAGGTGGTACCACCCTTGGACGTGACCCGCTCGCGCAGCGTGCCGACCGGTTCGGGCGACTGTCCCGCCAGCGTGGCGGCGCCACGGAAGGTCTCGACCGCCAGCTGGCGGCCCTGCTCGGCCGACAGGCCGAGTTCGGTGGCGGCGCGCTGCATGGCTTCGATGAAGTAGAAGACGTAGGCCGGGCCGCTGCCCGAGATGGCGGTGACCGCGTCGATCCGGGCATCGTCCTCCACCCACAGGCATTGCCCGACGGCCTCGGCCACCGCGGTGGCGATGGCGCGTTCCCGCTCGCCCAGGCCGGCCGCGGCGGCCAGGCCGGTCATGCCCATGCCCGACAGCGCGGGCGTGTTGGGCATCGCGCGTACCAGGCGGGTGCGGCCGCCCAGCCAGCGCTGCATGTCCTGCAGGCGGATGCCGGCGGCCACGCTGATGATCAGGGGATCCTTGCCGCCGGCCTGCAGCAGGTCATGCAGCGGGGCGGTGGCGTCGCGGAACTGCTGCGGCTTGACCGCCAGCACCAGCACGTCGCTGGCGGCGAAGGCCGCGTCGGGCGCTGCCGCCGTGTGTACGCCGAAATCGCGCGCCAGGCGCGCCTGCGCCTCCGGGAAGGGGTCGGCCACGCGGATGGCGCCGGCTGGCACGCCGCGCGCGACGAGGCCGCCGATCAGCGCGCTGGCCATATTGCCGCCGCCGAGGAATCCGAAGCTAAGGGTGTCGAGCATTGCTGTGTCTCGCGAAGAAAAGTGGGGAAGCGCAGGGGGCGCCGAAATTGCGCGGCCCGTCCTCAGCCGTGCGGCGCGGGCGCGGGGCGCGAACCGAAGATGGCCGTACCGATGCGGACCAGCGTGGCACCTTCGGCAATGGCCGCTTCCATGTCGCCCGACATGCCCATCGACAAGGTGTCCACATCCAGGCCGGCCTCGCGCAGCGAGCCCAGCAGTGCGCGCAGGGCGGCGAACGGCAGGCGCTGGGCCGCCGCATCCGCCGCCGGTTCCGGGATGGCCATCAGGCCGCGCAGCCGCAGTCCGGGCAGGGCCGCCACCGCCTGCGCCAGCGCCAGCGCCTGTTCCGGCGCCACGCCGCTCTTGCTGGCCTCGTCGCTGATATTGACCTGGATGCAGACCTGCAGCGGCGCCATCCCGGCCGGACGCTGCGCCGAGAGCCGCTCGGCGACGCGCAGGCGGTCGATGGCGTGGACCCAGTCGAAGTGCTCGGCGACCAGCCTCGTCTTGTTGCTTTGCAGGGGACCGATGAAGTGCCAGGCGATCTGTTCGCGCAGGTCGGCGAGTGCGACCACCTTGGCCACGCCTTCCTGCACGTAGTTCTCGCCGAAGGCGCGCTGGCCGGCAGCGAAGGCCTCGCGCACGGCCCCGTCGGGGAAGGTCTTGGAAACGGCCAGCAGCGCGACTGCGCCGGCCGGTCGGCCGGCTTGTTGTGCGGCCGCCGCGATGCGTCCGTTGACGTCTTGCAAGTTGGCGGCGATTACAGACATAATCCGGCGGACATGGCAGGGAGAAGCGGGCGGCGGAAGTTCAAGTCGGCAGGACCTGTCAGCATAAAAACACGAAAAAGCTGTACCAAAGAATGCAGTTCCGGGCGCGGGGCGCTGACCCGCAGGCGCGTGCCGGCACGCAAATTTCCGGGTGGGGTCATTATAGATGGACATCGCGCAGCTATTGGCTTTCGCCGTCAAGAACAAGGCCTCCGATCTCCATCTGTCGGCCGACATGCCGCCGATGGTGCGGATCCACGGCGACATGCGCCGCATCAATGTCGCCGCGATGGCGCACAAGGATGTGCACGCCATGGTGTACGACATCATGAGCGACACCCAGCGCAAGGCCTATGAAGAGCGCCTCGAGGTCGATTTCTCCTTCGAGATCGCCGGCCTGTCGCGTTTCCGCGTCAACGCCTACAACACGCAGCGCGGCGCTGCCGCTGTGTTCCGCACGATTCCGTCCAAGGTGCTCACGCTGGAGGACCTGCGCGCGCCCGCCGTGTTCGCCGACCTGTGCATGAAGCCACGCGGCCTGGTGCTGGTCACCGGCCCGACCGGCTCGGGCAAGTCGACCACGCTCGCGGCCATGGTGGACCACCGCAACGAGCACGACATGGGCCACATCCTGACGGTGGAAGACCCGATCGAGTTCGTGCACCACTCGAAGAAGAGCCTGATCAACCAGCGCGAACTCGGGCCGCACACCCATTCCTTCGCCAATGCGCTGCGCTCCGCGCTGCGCGAGGATCCGGACGTGATCCTGGTCGGCGAGCTGCGCGACCTGGAGACCATCCGGCTGGCCTTGACCGCCGCCGAGACCGGCCACCTGGTCTTCGGCACGCTGCATACCAGCTCCGCGGCCAAGACCATCGACCGCGTGGTCGACGTGTTCCCGCCGGAGGAGAAGGACATGGTGCGCACCATGCTGTCGGAATCGCTGGAGGCGGTGATCTCGCAGACGCTGCTGAAGACGCGCGACGGCAATGGCCGCACCGCGGTGCACGAGATCATGATCGCCACACCCGCCATCCGCCACCTGATCCGCGAGAACAAGATCGCGCAGATGTATTCGATGATGCAGACCAGCAGCGGGCTGGGCATGCAGACGCTGGACCAGGGGCTGACGGACCTGATCAAGCGCGGCGTGATCCACTACGGCGACGCGCGCGCCATCGCCAAGAATCCCGACGCCTTCACCGGCGGCTGAGGCCGGCGGGAGGACGTGCCGCCGAGGCACCTGCCGCCCGCCTTACGCAACACGTACCACGCACAACCGCAGGACTGCGCCATGCTCGATCGCGAATCCGCCGCCAAGTACATCCACGAGCTGCTGGTGCTGATGGTAGGCAACCGCGGCTCGGACCTGTTCATCACCGCCGATTTTCCGCCGGCGATCAAGGTGGACGGCAAGATCACGCCGGTCTCGCAGCAGCCGCTCAACGTCACCCAGGCGCTCGGGCTGGTGCGGGCCATCATGAACGAGCGGCAGATCGCCGAGTTCGACGACAGCCACGAATGCAACTTCGCCCTGTCGGTGCCCAACGCCGGGCGCTTCCGCGCTTCGGCCTTCATCCAGCAGGGCAAGGCCGGCATGGTGCTGCGGACCATCAATACGCGCATCCCCACCGTGGCCGAACTCGACCTGCCGGCCACGCTGCACGAGATCGTGATGTCCAAGCGCGGCCTGGTGATCGTCACCGGCGCCACCGGCTCGGGCAAGTCGACCACGCTGGCGGCCATGCTGGATCACCGCAACGCGCAGTCCTACGGCCACATCATCACCATCGAAGACCCGATCGAGTACGTGCACGCCCACCAGAACTGCATCGTCACGCAGCGCGAGGTGGGCATCGATACCGAAAGCTGGCACGTGGCGCTGAAGAACACGCTGCGCCAGGCGCCCGACGTGATCCTGATCGGTGAGATCCGCGACCGCGAGACCATGGAGTACGCGATGCAGTACGCCGAGACCGGCCACCTGTGCCTGGCCACGCTGCACGCCAACAACGCGAACCAGGCCATCGACCGCGTGGTGAACTTCTTTCCCGAGGAAAAGCGCCAGCAGTTGCTGATCGACCTGTCGCTGAACCTCAAGGCGATGATTTCGCAGCGCCTGCTGCCGCGCAAGGGGCGCAAGGGCCGGGTGCCGGCGGTGGAGATCATGATCGGCACGCCGCTGGTGGCCGACCTGATCTTCAAGGGCGAGATCCACGAGCTCAAGGAGGTCATCAAGAAATCGCGCGAGCAGGGCATGATCTCTTTCGACCAGGCGCTGTTCGACCTGTACGAGGAAGACAAGATCAGCTACGAGGATGCATTGCGCAATGCCGACTCGCTCAACGACCTGCGGCTGATGATCAAGCTGCACAGCACCAGGAACCGCGACGGCGACCTGGCCGCCGGCACCGAGCACCTGAACGTGATCTGAGCTGCCGCGCGCACGCGGGGCGCGGCCGCGCTATGCTGTGGCCGTCTTTATCCCGACAACTTCCCGAGTCCCCGTCATGAGCCATGTCTACCAGTTCGAGGCCGAATCGCTGGCCGGCCGGCCGGTGCCGCTGTCGCAGTTCCGCGGCAAGGTGCTGCTGATCGTCAATACCGCCAGCGAATGCGGCTTCACGCCGCAGTACGCCGGCCTGCAGGCGCTGCAGGAAACCTATGCCGGGCAGGATTTCGACGTGCTCGGCTTTCCCTGCAACCAGTTCGGCAAACAGGAGCCGGGCGACGCAGAACAGATCGCGCAATTCTGCGACACGCGCTTCCGCGTCAGTTTCCCGATGTTCGCCAAGATCGACGTCAAGGGGCCGGCTGCCCACCCGCTGTACCGCTGGCTGACGTCGGAGAAGCCCGGCGTGCTGGGCACCGAGGCCATCAAGTGGAATTTCACCAAGTTCCTGCTGCGCCGCGACGGCAGCGTGTTCAAGCGCTATGCGCCGACCACCAAGCCGGAGGAACTGAAGCGCGACATCGAGGCGCTGCTGGCGGAACCGGCTCCGGCAGCCTGACGAAGCGAGGGTCCTGAAATCCCGGATTCGGCATGCCGGCACCGCCGGCCTGCCTCCGGCGCTGGCTGGCGCCCCCGCCGCTCCCCGCTGCTACCCGCTGCTACCCGCCGCTGGCCTGCACCGCCCGCAGGAAGCCGTTCAGCGAGCGCTCGGGCGTTTCGTGGAAGCGCGCTTCCAGCATGCGGATGGCGCGGCAGCGGTCCAGGCGGAAGCTGCGGTAGTCCGTGCGCGCCGTGCACCAGGCGGCCAGCAGCCAGGCGTTGCCCCAGAAGAAGAGGCCGAGCGGCTGCACCACGCGCTCGGTGATGCGTTGCTGGGCGTCGCTGTAGTCGAGCTCCAGCAGGCGCTGTTCGCCCAGCGCCGCATGGACCACGTCGAAGGTGTCGCGCACGTGCGCCGGGTTGACGAATTCCGGCGCGAAGATGCGGCTCTGCTGCGCCGCGATGCGGCGCGCCGGCGGTAGTGCCGCCACCAGCTTCTCCAGCGCCGGGTCGGCCGCCGCCGCCAGCGCGCCGCCGCCCCAGGCCTTCAGCAGGCGCAGGCCGGCCACCATGGCCTCGACCTCGAGCGCGCTGAACATCAGCGGTGGCACGTCGAAGTCGGCGCGCAGCCGGTAGCCGATGCCGGCCTCGCCCTCCACCGGCACGCCCGACAACGACAGCGCCTGGATATCGCGGTAGACGGTGCGTTCGGACACGCCCAGCCGCTGCGCCAGCAGCGCCGCCGTGGTCAGGCGGCGCCCGCGCAGCACCTGGACGATCTGGAAGAGACGGTCGGCGCGTCGGCTCATGCGGCAGCCGTTCAGCCTTGTGCGGCGCCCGCGGGCGGCTCGTGCACGCCGATGCGGTTGCCTTCGCTGTCGGCGAAGTGGGCGATGCGGCCGATGTTGTCGGGCAGCAGCAGCGGTCCGAACACCACCTCGCCGCCGGCCTCGCGCACGCGCGCCAGCAAGGCGTCGAGGCGGGGTGCGTGCAGGTAGGGCAGGGGACCGCCGGTGCTGGGGCGGAAGCCCTCGCCGGCCACCAGGGCGCCGCCCGGGTCGGTATTGGGGAAGATCGCCATGTCGAGGTCGCTCATCGACTCGCGCTTGAGGCGGACGTCGAGCACCTGCTCGTAGAAGCGCACGGCGCGCGCCATGTCGTTGACCGGGATCTCCAGCCAGTTGATCAGACCGTGTTGCATGATGCCTCCTGAGGTCGGCGGTTGTGGAGTTCGCATCATGCGCGGCGGCTCCTGACAGCGTGCTGTCAGTATCGTGCGCGCCGCTTCAGCGTGGCATCCATGCCGCCAGGATGGGGACCAGGATGGCCGTCAGCACGCCGTTCAGTCCCATTCCCAGCGCCGAGAAGGCGCCGGTTTCCTGGTTCACCTGGAAAGCGCGCGCGGTGCCGATGCCGTGCGCCGCCACCCCGGTGGCGAAGCCGCGCACGCTGTCGTCACGCACGCCCAGCAGGTCCAGCACGCCGGAGGCGCTGACCGCGCCGATGATGCCGGTCAGCATCACCAGCACGGCCGTCAGCGAAGGCAGGCCGCCGATCTTCTCGGCCACGCCCATGGCGATGGGGATGGTGACCGACTTGGGCGCCAGCGACAGCAGCGTCTGCGGCGAGGCGCCGAGCAGCCAGCCGATGCCGACCGCTGACACCACCGCCATCAACGAGCCGGCGAACAGGCCGCCCAGCAGCGGCAGCACATGGGTGCGCAGCTTGGGCAGCTGCAGGTAGAGCGGTACCGCCAGCGCCACCGTGACGGGGCCCAGCAGGAAGTGCACGAACTGGGCGCCGTCGAAATAGGTCTGGTAGGGCGTGCCGGTCACCGTCAGCACGGTGACCAGCAGTGCCACGGCGATCATCACCGGATTGGCCAGCGGCGAGAAGCGCGCGCGCTCGTAGATGCGGTGCGCGAAGACATAGGCCAGCAGCGTGGCGGTCAGCCCCAGCAGCGGCGTGGCGGCCAGATAGACCCAGATCTCGTTCAGGCGCGGCGTCATGGTCATGGCTGCTTCCCTCCCTCGGCGCGCGCGGCACGGCGCATCAGCATGCGCGTGACCAGCGCGGCGGTGGCGATCGCCAGCCAGGTCGACAGCACCAGGGCGACGGCGATCGGCAGCCACTCGCCCTCGATGCGCCGCGCGTGCACCATGATGCCGACGCCGGCAGGCACGAACAGCAGCGACAGGTGCTTGAGCAGTTCGCCGGTGGTGGGTTGGATCACGGGCAGCAGCCGGTCGTCGAAGACCAGCCAGCCGAACAGCAGGATCATGCCGATCACCGGGCCGGGCACGGGCAGGTGCAGCGCGTAGCTGATCACCTCGCCGATGGATTGGAAGATCAGCAGGATGGCGAAGGTCTGGAGCATGAAAATTCTGGCCGGCCGGAAGCCGGAGGGACGCGATCGGCGGATATGGTACTCCAGGGGGGGAGGGCTGGGCCTCGTTCCTGTGCCAATCGGTTGGCTTCGTCATGCGTGGCGCCTTGCTGGACCACCCCTCTCCCCAAGCCGCTCCTCGTACGGGGAGAGGGAGCCAAGACCTCGTGCTTGGCGCGTGGTGTTGGCGTATCTCGACGGCTTCGTCCCGCGTAACGGGCTTCGCGCCGCGCCGCCGTTTTCGCCTACCCCAGCACCCGGTCCACCAGCTCGATCCAGTGCATCACCGGCGTCCCGGTCCCACCTTGCAGGTGCGTGATGCAGCCGATGTTGGCCGAGACGATGGCTTCCGGTTCGCAGGCCTGCAGCTTGGCCAGCTTGTCATCGCGCAGGCGCAGGGACAGTTCCGGCTGCAGCACCGAGTAGGTGCCCGCCGAGCCGCAGCACAGGTGGCTGTCCGCGCATAGCCTGACCTCGATGCCGAGCCGGCCCAGCAGCGCTTCGACCTTGCCGCGGATCTGCTGGCCGTGCTGCAGCGTGCAGGGTGGGTGGTAGGCGACGCGCCGGCCTGCGCGCGGCACGGTGCCGGCCTGGGCCTGCAGTTCGTCGGCGAAATCGGGCAGGACCTCGCTGAGGTCGCGCGTCAGCGCGGAGACGCGGCGCGCGCGCTCGGCGTAGCGCGCGTCGTCGCGCAGCAGGTGGCCGTATTCCTTGACCAGCGCGCCGCAGCCCGAGGCGGTCATCACGATGGCTTCGGCGCCCGCTTCGATGTGTGGCCACCAGGCATCGATATTGCGCCGCATATGGTCGAGGCCGCCGGCGTGGTCGCCCGTGTGGTAGCGGATCGCGCCGCAGCAACCGGCTTCGCGCGCCGTCACCAGTTCGATGCCGAGGCGGTCGAACACGCGCGCGGTGGCGGCATTGATATTGGGCGACATGGCGGGCTGCACGCAACCTTCCAGCAGCAGCATCTTGCGTGCGTGGCTGCGACGCGGGCGCACGCCGGCGTCCTGCAGCGGCGGCACCTTGGCGCGCAGCGCGGCGGGCAGCAGCGGCCGCGCCATCTGCCCCAGCCGCAGCGCGGAGCCGAACAGCGCGGGACGCGTCAGGCCTTCGCGCAGGACCCAGCGCAGCGCACGCTCGCCGGCCGGGCGCAGCTTGCCGGCGGCGGCCAGCCGTTGTTCGACCACCTCGCGCCCGATATCGACCAGGCGGCCGTAGCGCACCCCCGACGGACAGGTCGACTCGCAGTTGCGGCAGGTCAGGCAGCGGTCCAGGTGCAGGCGCGTCGATTCGCTGACCGGCTGGCCTTCGAGCACCTGCTTCATCAGGTAGATGCGGCCGCGCGGCCCGTCCAGCTCGTCGCCGAGCAGCTGGTAGGTGGGGCAGGTGGCGGTGCAGAAGCCGCAGTGCACACACTTGCCGACGATGGACTGGGCTTCCGTGCCCTCGGGTGTGTCGCGGAGAAAATCGGCCAGGGTGATTTGCATGGTCTCGGTGCCGTGTGGGTCAGGGTCGGGCGCTTGCCGTCGGCGCGGGCCTCAGAGCCCGGGGTAGAGCCGCTGCGGATTGAAGATGCCGGCCGGGTCGAAGGCAGCCTTCAGGCGCGCGTGGATCGCTGCCAGCGGCGCCGGTTGCGGCGTGAACACGCCGACCGACTTGTCGCCGTTGCGGAACAGCGTGGCGTGTCCGCGCGCCGCCTGCGCGGCCGCGCGCACATGGGCTGCCGTGTCCGCGCTGTCATCGTCGGCCAGCCACCAGCGCTGCCCGCCGCCCCATTCCACCAGTTGCGCGCCGGGCAGGGCGAGTGGCGCGGCGGTGCCCGGTACGGCGATGCGCCACAAGGCGCGGCCAGCGGCGACAGGGGCGAAAAAGGCATGGCTCTGTTCGCGCAGTGCCTGCCACAGTGCGGCCGACTCGCTCTCGGCCACGGTCTCGCCGCCGAGCTGGGCGCAAGCCGCGCGCAGCGCCGCCTCGGCGCCCGACAGGCGCACGTGCAGCGCACCGTCGTGCCAGGCCGAGGCCGCGATCGGCAGCGGGCGGCCGCCCCAGGTATTGAGTGCATCGAGGGCTTGCTGCTGGTCGAAGGCGAAGCGCAGCGTGGTATCGGCGAAGGGGATCGGCAGCACCTTCAGTGAGACTTCCAGGATCAGGCCCAATGTGCCGAGCGAGCCGGCCAGCAGGCGCGAGACGTCATAGCCGGCCACGTTCTTCATCACCTGGCCGCCGAAGTTCAGCACCTCGCCGCGCCCGTCCATCAGCTGGGCGCCGAGGACAAAGTCACGCAGCGCGCCGACCGATTGCCGGCGCGGCCCCGACAGGCCGGCGGCCACGGCGCCGCCCACGGTCGCCAGCCCGGCGCCGGCATCGAGATGCGGCGGCTCGAAGGCCAGCATCTGCCGCTTTTCCGCCAGCGCCGCTTCCAGCTCCGCCAGCGGCGTGCCGCAGCGCGCCGTGACCACCAGCTCGGCCGGATCGTATTCGACGATGCCGCGCCATCCGCGCGTGTCGAGCAGCGTGCCGGCGGGGGCCTGGCCGTAGAAGTCCTTGCTGCCGCCGCCGCGCAGCCGCAGCGGAGTGCGCTGGGCGGCGGCCTGGCGGATGGCATCGCGGAAGGCGTCGAGCGAGGTATCCATGTGGGGTTGTCTCTGGTCTGGCTGTTCTGTTCTGAATGATGTGGTCGCCGCCGCGCCGCTAGGGCTTGCGCCCGGCACCGGCACCCGGCGGCGCCTGTATCCCGGCGTCATTCTGGTGCGGTGCCATCGCGCTGCCGCAGTGCTTGCAGAAATGCGCGTCGGCATCGTGTCCCTCGCTCAGGCAATGGGTGCAGGTGCGCGTGGTGAGGGGGCGCCGGATGATGGTCGCCGCCAGCTCCGCGCCGACGATGCCGGTGGGGAAGGCGATGATGCCGTAGCCGAGCAGGATGGTGAGCGAGGTGATGAGCTGGCCCAGCGGCGTCTTGGGCACCATGTCGCCGAAGCCGGTGGTGGTCAGCGTGACCACTGCCCAGTACATGCTGGTCGGGATGCTGGTGAAGCCGTGCTCCGGGCCCTCCACCACGTACATCACGGTGCCGAGGATCACGGTGATGATGCAGACGGTGCACAGGAACACACCGATCTTGCGGCGGCTGTTGGCCAGCGCCAGGTAGAGGACCTGCGCCTCCTCGAAGTAGACGGTCAGCTTCAGGATGCGGAACACGCGCAGCAGCCGCAGCAGCCGCACGTCGATCAGGAAGGCCAGCTCCGGCACGAAGAAGGCCAGCCAGGTCGGCAGGATGGAGATGAAGTCGATGATGCCGAAGAAGCTGAACACATAGCGCAGCGGCCGCCGCACCACCAGCACGCGCATGGCGTACTCGATGGTGAACAGCAGCGTGAACATCCATTCCAGCACGGTGAAGAAGGTGCCCAGGCGCTGGTTCACGGCCGCCAGGCTGTCGAGCACCACCACCAGCACGCTGGCCACGATGGCGCCCAGCAGCGCGATGTCGAACAGGCGCCCGGCGCGCGTGTCGGCCTCGAAGATGATGGTGTACCACCGCTGGCGCCAGCCGGCCTCGGGCCTGCCCAGGCGCTGGCGCAGCATTTCCTGTTGCAACGGTCGGGACATGGTGGCGTCAGAAGCGCGGCAGGTCGGGGTGGGGCAGCAGCCCGCGGCGCACGTGCATCTTGCCGTACTCGGCGCAGCGCGCCAGGGTCGGGATGGCCTTGTCGGGATTGAGCAGGCGCGCCGGGTCGAAGGCCGCCTTGACGGCGAAGAAGGCTTCGCGCTCGGCCGGAGCGAACTGCACGCACATCGAATTGAGCTTCTCCACGCCGACGCCGTGCTCACCGGTGACGGTGCCGCCCAGTTCCACGCAGGCTTCCAGGATGTCGGCGCCGAACAGCTCGGCGCGGTGCCACTCGTCCTGGTCCGCGCCGTCGAACAGCACCAGCGGGTGCATATTGCCGTCGCCGGCATGGAACACATTGATGCAGCGCAGGCCGTACTTGCCCTCCATCTGCTCGATGCGCTTGAGCAGGGTGCCGATGTGCTTGCGCGGGATGGTGCCGTCCATGCAGTAGTAGTCGGGCGAGATGCGGCCGGCGGCGGGGAAGGCGTTCTTGCGTCCGCTCCAGAAGCGCAGGCGCTCGCTCTCGCTCTGCGACACGGTGATGCGGGTCGCGCCGGAGGCGCGCAGCACCTCGCTCATGCGTGCGATCTCCTCGGCAACTTCCTCGGGCGTGCCGTCGGACTCGCACAGCAGGATGGCGGCGGCATCGAGGTCGTAGCCGGCGTGCACGAATTCCTCGACCGCGGCCGTGGCCGGCTTGTCCATCATTTCCAGGCCGGCCGGGATGATGCCGGCGGCGATCACGTCGGCCACCGCATTGCCGCCTTTCTCCACGTCGTCGAAGCTGGCCATGATGACCTGGGCGAGCTGGGGCTTGGGGATCAGCCGCACGGTGACCTCGGTCACCACCGCCAGCATGCCCTCGGAGCCGATCAGCACCGCCAGCAGGTCGAGGCCGGGCGCGTCGGGGGCCTCGGAGCCGAATTCGACCACTTCGCCTTCCATGGTCACGGCGCGCACGCGCAACACGTTGTGCACGGTCAGTCCGTACTTCAGGCAGTGCACGCCGCCCGAGTTCTCGCTGACGTTGCCGCCGATGGTGCAGGCGATCTGCGAGGAGGGGTCGGGGGCGTAGTAGAGCTGGTGGGGCGCGGCGGCCTCGGAGATGGCCAGGTTGCGCACGCCGGGCTGGACCACGGCGGTGCGCGCGCGCGCATCCACGCAGACGATGCGCTTGAACTTGGCCAGCGACAGCACCAGGCCGTCGGCGACCGGCATGGCGCCGCCTGACAGGCTGGTGCCGGCGCCGCGCGGCACCACCGCCACGCCGAGCCGGTGGCACAGGCGCAGGATGGCCACCACCTGGTCCTCGGTATCCGGCAGGGCCACCGCCAGCGGCAATTGTCGGTAGGCGGCCAGGCCATCGCACTCGTAGGGCACGGTATCTTCCGGACGGGTCAGCAGCGCCGCGTCGGGCAGGATCGCGGCCAGGCCGTCGAGCAGCGCCTGGCGGGCGGCATCGGTCAGGGGCTTGGCTTCGTGCGGGGCATTCATGGCAACTCCTGTAGTGGCCGGGCGCGGCACGCCGTGTCCGGGAGCGCTGACTATAGCGCAGCCGCGCGCCGGAAACGCCTGCTGCAGACGTGAATTCGGCGCGGCAGGGCGATCAATTCCGTTCATGCCGGGGCGGCATGCCGGCCGCCGTCCCCAGGCATAGGCATGATAGGGCGGCAGGGCCGGGTTCTACCAGTCGAGGCCCAGCAGCCAGTCGACGAAGTAGCGGGCCTCGGGATTGAGCGGCGCCTGTTCGCGCTCGACGATGTAGTAGCCGTGCGGCGATACCGATTCGATGTCCAGCAGGCGCACCATCTGGCCGAGCGACAGCCACTGCTTGGCCATGCGCTGGCGCACCAGCGCCACGCCCTGGTTGGTGGCGATGGCTTCGAGCATCAGCCCGATGTCGTTGAACTGGGGCCCGGTCTGGGGTTCGGGCCAGTCCAGGCCGGCGGTCTCGAACCAGGGTTTCCACGGTTCCAGCGGGCTGCGCAGCAGCACCAGGCCGTGCAGGTGCTCCGGGCGCGTCACGGCGCGGCCGTCGATGCGCTCGAAGTATTCGCGCCCGCAGGCGGGAAAGACCGGTTCGACCAGCAGCCTGGTGGCCTTCAGGTCGGGATAGCGGCCGGTGCCGTAGCGGATCTCCACATCCGTGTCCTGGGCCTTGACGTCGAGCAGGGGGACGGCCAGGTGCAGTTCGATGTCGATGTGCGGGTACAGCGCGCCGAACTCTGGCAGGCGCGGCACCAGGTGCTGGCGTCCGAAGGTGGGCGGGATCGCCACGCGCAGGCGCGCGCGCTGCTTGTTGTACTCGGGGCGGGCCAGTTCGTTGAGCGACTTGAGCGCATCCTGCACATTGCGCAGGTAGCGCGTGCCGGCCGCGGTCAGGCGCAGCGCGGCGTTGGCGCGCACGAACAGGTCGTCGCCCCACAGCTCTTCGAGGTTCTTGATGCGGTGCGAGACCGCGCTGGGCGTGACGGACAGTTCCTCGGCGGCGCGCGCAAAGCTGCCCAGCCGGGCGGCCGCCTCGAAGGCGATCAGCAGGTGCAGCGGCGGGACGCGGTTGAACAGCGAAGCCATGGATGCGCGTGCTCCTTCAGCGCGAGGCGCGGAAGATCTTGCCGGGGTTCAGGATGTGCTTCGGATCGAGCGCATCCTTGATCGCGCGCATCAGGTCGAGCGCGTCCTCGCCGTGCTCGCGCACCAGGAAGTCCATCTTGTGCAGCCCCACGCCGTGCTCGCCGGTGCAGGTGCCGCCCATGGCCAGCGCGCGCTCGACGATGCGGCGGTTGAGTGCCTCGGCCTCTTCCATCTCCCGCGGCAGTGCCGGGTCGACCAGGATCACCACGTGGAAATTGCCGTCGCCGACGTGGCCGACGATGGGGCAGGGCAGCGAAGAGGCGCGCAGGTCGCGCTCGGTCTCACCCACGCAGTCGGCCAGGCGGGAGATCGGCACGCACACGTCGGTGGTCACCGCGCGGCAGCCCGGCTTGAGCTGCAGCATGGCGAAATAGGCATTGTGGCGTGCATTCCAGAGGCGGCTGCGGTCTTCGGGGCGGGTTGCCCATTCGAAGCCCTGGCCGCCGTGGTCGGCGGCGATCTGCTGCACCGTCTCGGCCTGCTCGCGCACGCCGGCCTCGCTGCCGTGGAACTCGAAGAACAGGTGGGGCAGCTCGGGCAGCGCCAGCTTGTCGTGCCGGTTGATGGCGCGGATGGCGAGCGGGTCGACGAACTCCACGCGCGCCACCGGCACGCCGAGCTGGATGGTCTCGATCACCGCCTGCACGGCGCTGCGCATGCTGGGGAAGGCGCACACCGCGGCCGAGATGGCCTCGGGCTGCGGGTAGAGGCGCACCGTGATCTCGGTCAGGATGCCGAGCGTGCCTTCGCTGCCGATGAACAGGCGGGTCAGGTCGTAGCCGGCGGAAGACTTGCGCGCGTGCGTGCCGGTCTTGATCACGCGGCCGTCGGCGGTGACCACCGTCAGCGCCAGCACGTTCTCGCGCATGGTGCCGTAGCGCACGGCATTGGTGCCCGAGGCGCGCGTGGCGCACATGCCGCCCAGCGAAGCGTCGGCGCCCGGGTCGATGGGGAAGAACAGCCCGCTATCCTTGATTTCCTGGTTCAACTGCTTGCGCGTCACGCCGGGCTGCACGGTCACGGTCAGGTCTTCGGCCTGCAGCGCGACGACGCGGTTCATCTGCGACAGGTCCAGGCTGATGCCGCCGGCCACCGCCAGCAGGTGGCCTTCGAGCGAGGAGCCGACGCCATAGGGGATCAGCGGCACGTCGTGGTCATGGCACAGCCGCGCCACCGCGGCTACCTCGTCGGTGCTGTGCGCGAACACCACGGCATCCGGCAGGGCGGGCGGGAACGGCGATTCGTCGCGGCCATGGTGCTCGCGCACGCCCGCCGAGGTGGAAAAGCGCTCGCCGAAGCGGGCCTGCAGGGCCTGGACGACAGCGGGCGGCAGCGGGCGGCGCGCCAGCGCGGCTTGGGGGGTGGGGTGGTTCATGCCGGTCTCCTGCGGGCCCGTTCCCGGCGCCCGCGCCGCCGGCAGCGGACCGGCGGGCGGCAGGGGCGCGGCCCGGTTTCGTCTGGGTGTCAATTTGTTTATTTTACGCCCCGGGGCCGGCGGCCCGGAGGCGGTGGCCGCGCCGGACTGCCCGCGCGACGCGAACGGCGCCATAATGTCCGGTTCACAAGCTATAGCGCGGCAAGCGCCGCAGGAGAGAGCAGAACATGGGCAAGCGCCTGACCAAGATCGTGACCCGCACCGGCGACGACGGCACCACCGGCCTCGGCGACGGCAGCCGAACCGGAAAGGACAGCCTGCGCATCGGCGCCATCGGCGATGTCGACGAACTGAATTCGCAACTCGGCCTGCTGCTGACCGAGGACCTGCCGGAGGCGGTGCGCGGGGCCCTGCTGCAGGTGCAGCACGACCTGTTCGATCTCGGTGGCGAACTGTCCATCCCGGGTTACCCGCTGCTCAAGGAGGCCCACGTGATCCGGCTCGACGAGTGGCTGGCCCATTACAACGCCGACCTGCCGCGCCTGGCCGAGTTCATCCTGCCGGGCGGCAGCCGGGGCGCGGCCCAGGCCCACGTCTGCCGTGCCGTCTGCCGCCGGGCGGAGCGCAGCCTGGTTGCCCTCGGTGCCGCCGAGGCGCTCAACGATGCGCCGCGCCACTACCTGAACCGCCTGTCGGACCTGCTGTTCGTGCTGGCCCGCGTGCTCAACCGGTCCGCCGGCGGCAGCGACGTGCTGTGGCAGCGCGCCCGGGATGAGTGACGGAAGGTCGACTTTGTTGCGCCGGGACTTCACGTCCGGGTTCCGGCACGCGGCCTCCTGCCGATATCCCCGCGAAAAGTCGAGAAATTTAGTCGGAAAAGCGCTGTAGACCCTTGAAAAGCCCCTGGGTGCCACAATTTCGGCCTCAGGTTGAATTGCAGCCGCGCGGATAGCGATGGCTCAATAGGAGAGAATAAATGGGTAAGATCATCGGTATCGACCTCGGTACCACCAATAGCTGCGTGGCGATCCTGGAAGGCAACACTCCCAAGGTCATCGAGAATTCGGAAGGCGCCCGTACCACCCCGTCGATCATCGCCTACATGGAAGACGGCGAGATCCTGGTGGGCGCGCCGGCCAAGCGCCAGGCGGTCACCAATCCGCGCAACACCCTGTATGCGGTGAAGCGCCTGATCGGCCGCAAGTTCGAAGAGAAGGAAGTCCAGAAGGACATCGGCCTGATGCCGTACTCCATCGTCAAGGCCGACAACGGCGACGCATGGGTTTCGGTGCGCGAGCAGAAGCTGGCGCCGCCGCAGGTCTCCGCCGAAGTGCTGCGCAAGATGAAGAAGACCGCCGAGGACTACCTCGGCGAGCCGGTGACCGAAGCGGTCATCACCGTGCCGGCCTACTTCAACGACAGCCAGCGCCAGGCCACCAAGGACGCCGGCCGCATCGCCGGCCTGGACGTCAAGCGCATCATCAACGAGCCGACCGCGGCCGCGCTGGCCTTCGGCCTGGACAAGAACGAGAAGGGCGACCGCAAGATCGCCGTGTATGACCTCGGCGGCGGCACCTTCGACATCTCGATCATCGAGATCGCGGACGTGGATGGCGAGAAGCAGTTCGAAGTGCTGTCGACCAACGGCGACACCTTCCTTGGCGGCGAGGACTTCGACCAGCGCATCATCGATTACATCATCGGTGAGTTCAAGAAGGAGCAGGGCGTCGACCTGTCCAAGGACGTGCTCGCACTGCAGCGCCTGAAGGAAGCTGCCGAAAAGGCCAAGATCGAACTGTCGAGCTCGCAGCAGACCGAGATCAACCTGCCGTACATCACGGCGGATGCCTCGGGTCCGAAGCACTTGAACCTGAAGATCACCCGCGCCAAGCTGGAAGCGCTGGTCGAGGAACTGATCACGCGCACCATCGAGCCTTGCCGCATCGCGATCAAGGACGCCGGCATCAAGGTCAGCGACATCGATGACGTGATCCTGGTCGGCGGCATGACCCGCATGCCCAAGGTGCAGGAGCAGGTCAAGGAGTTCTTCGGCAAGGAAGCGCGCAAGGACGTCAACCCCGACGAGGCCGTGGCCGTCGGCGCCGCGATCCAGGGCTCGGTGTTGTCGGGCGACCGCAAGGACGTGCTGCTGCTGGACGTGACCCCGCTGTCGCTGGGCATCGAGACGCTGGGCGGCGTGATGACCAAGATGATCGGCAAGAACACCACGATCCCGACCAAGCACGCGCAGGTATTCTCGACCGCCGACGACAACCAGCCCGCGGTGACCATCAAGGTCTACCAGGGCGAGCGTGAGATGGCCTCCGGTAACAAGCTGCTGGGCGAGTTCAACCTCGAGGGCATCCCGCCGTCGCCGCGCGGCACGCCGCAGATCGAAGTGTCCTTCGACATCGACGCCAACGGCATCCTGCACGTGGGCGCCAAGGACAAGGCCACCGGCAAGGAAAACCGGATCACCATCAAGGCGAACTCGGGCCTGTCGGAAGACGAGATCCAGCGCATGGTCAAGGACGCCGAGGCCAACGCCGAGGAAGACAAGAAGGCCCGTGAGCTGGCGGATGCCCGCAACCAGGCCGATGCGCTGATCCACTCGACCCGGAAGGCGGTCACCGAGTACGGCGACAAGCTGGAAGCCGGCGAGAAGGAAAAGATCGAGGCTGCCGTCAAGGAACTGGAAGATGCGGTGCGCGGCGGCGACAAGGCCGACATCGAGGCCAAGATCAACGCCCTGTCGGAAGCCAGCCAGAAGCTGGGCGAGAAGGTCTACGCCGACATGCAGGCCAAGGCCGGCGAAGGCGCCGCGGCCGGTGCGGCCGGCGCGCAGCAGCAGGCGCAGCCGCAGGACGACAACGTCGTGGATGCCGAGTTCAAGGAAGTCAACGACAAGAAGTAAACGGGACCGCGGGTGCGGCGCGGGCTGGGCGCCCCGCCGTGACCCGTCCCGACGCCGGGCGACGGACATCGGACCAAGCGGGTGACCGCCGTCGGATGCCTCGCTCGGCTTTTTTGCTATTCGCCCGGTGCGCGCGTCTTGCGCACCCGGCCACTCAGGTAAGCAGCCACCATGGCAAAACGTGACTATTACGAAGTGCTCGGGGTGGGTAAGAACGCGAGCGACGAAGAGATCAAGAAGTCCTATCGCAAGCTCGCGATGAAGTACCACCCGGACCGCAATCCGGACAGCAAGGATGCCGAGGAGAAGTTCAAGGAGGCCAAGGAGGCCTACGAGATGCTCTCGGATCCGGAAAAGAAGGCCGCCTACGACCAGTACGGCCACGCCGGCGTCGACCCCAATATGGCGGGCGGTTTCGGCGGCGGCCAGGGCTACGGCGGCTTCGCCGAGGCCTTCGGCGATATTTTCGGCGACATCTTCGGCCAGGGCGGCGGCGGCCGCCGCGGCGGCGGCGGCCCGCAGGTCTACCGCGGCGCCGACCTGCGCTACAGCATGGAGATCACGCTGGAGCAGGCCGCGCACGGCCACGAGGCGCAGATCCGCGTGCCGCACTGGGACGAGTGCGACCGCTGCCACGGCAACGGCGCCGAGCCCGGCACCAATGTCGAGACCTGCCCGACCTGTAACGGCGTGGGCCAGGTGCGCGTGTCGCAGGGCTTCTTCAGCATGCAGCAGACCTGCCCGAAGTGCCACGGCAGCGGCAAGCACATTCCCAAGCCCTGCACCAAGTGCCATGGCCAGGGCAGGCTGAAGTCGCAGAAGACGCTGGAGGTCAAGATCCCGGCCGGCATCGACGAGGGCATGCGCATCCGCTCGTCCGGCAACGGCGAACCTGGCATCAACGGCGGGCCGCCGGGTGACCTGTACGTGGAAGTCCACATCAAGCCCCATGCGGTGTTCGAGCGCGACGGCGACGACCTGCATTGCCAGATGCCGATTTCCTTCGCTACCGCGGCGCTGGGCGGCGACCTGGAAGTGCCCACGCTGGGCGGCAAGGCGACCTTCCCGGTGCCCGAAGGCACCCAGGCGGGCAAGACCTTCCGCCTGCGCGGCAAGGGCATCAAGGGGGTGCGCTCCGGTTATCCGGGCGACCTCTACGTGCATGTCGCCGTGGAGACGCCGGTCAAGCTGACCGAGGCGCAGAAGGACATGCTGCGCCAGTTCGACCGCTCGGTGCACGAAGGCGGCTCGCGCCACAGCCCGCAGGAGCAGTCCTGGCTGGACAAGGTGAAGAGCTTCTTCAGCTGACGGCTGCGGGGCCGGTCCCGTGGCAACAAGGCCGCGCGCGAGCGCGGCTTTTTTTCGCCTGGCGGATTCGGCTGGCGCCGGTGGTCGTGCCGCGCGGCTTGTGACCACTCTCCCGCCGGCCGGCCGTGACGGCTGGGGCCACACCGTTGGCTTCGTCCCTATGCTCGCGCGCTGGAGCACACCGTTGGCTTCGTCTATACGTGGCGCCTTGCTAAACCACCCCTCTCCCCAGCCCCTCTCCCGCTTGCGGGAGAGGGGCTGGGGGAGAGGGCGGGCGTCGGTCGGTCGCGGCGGACGGGATCACTCTTTCGGCTCGACTGCATCCGGCCTTTTCCCCGGCCGACGCCGCTTGGCGCGATAATGGCGCTTCGCCTCCCCTGTCTCCCTCACCGTCGTTTTCCGCCGTGGCAGTTCCCCCGCTTTCCTCCCTGCTTTCCGCGTCCGAACCCTTCGTGCTGCTCGACGATGCGGCCGCCTCCCCTGGCGCGGCACCGGGCCGGTCCTCGCGCCTGTACACCGGTTTCGTGCGCGAGGACCGCATCGAGGTCGCGCAGGCGCTGGACCGCCTGGGCGCGCTGGACACCATGCTCGCGCAAGGCTGGCGGCAGGGTTGGCATGCGGCGTTGTTCGCGCCCTACGAATTCGGCGGGCCGCTGGTCGGCGTGCCCGTGCATACGGGCCAGGACCTGCCCTTCCACGATGGTGCCCTGCGGCTGCTGTGGTTCCGTGCCATGCAGCGCCTGCCGGCGGCCGATGTCGACGCCTGGCTGGCCGGTGCAGGAACTGGCGGCGGCGCGCCCGCAGGCGTGATGCAGGTCGCCTCCGATACCTCGCGGACCGCCTTCGAGGACGCCATCGCGCGCATCCATCAATGGATCGAAGCCGGCGACACCTACCAGGTCAACTACACCCAGCGGCTGCGCTTTTCCGCCTTCGGCGCGCCAGCCGCGTTGTTCGCCGGGCTGCGCGCGGCGCAGCCGGTGCCATACGGCGTGCTGGCATGCCTGCCCGGCGACGGCTGGGTCCTGTCGCTGTCGCCCGAGCTGTTCGTCAGCCACGATGGGGCGGGCAGCCTGCTGGCCCGGCCGATGAAGGGGACCGCTCCGCGCACGGGCGACGCCGCTGGCGACGCGGCCGCCGCGTCGGCGCTGGCCGCCGATGCGAAGAACCGCGCCGAGAACGTGATGATCGTCGACCTGCTGCGCAACGACCTGGGCCGCATCGCCGTGCCCGGCAGCGTGGCGGTACCGGACCGCTTCACCGTGCAGCCCTTCGGGCGCGTGCTGCAGATGACCTCCACCGTGACCGCGCGCGCCCGCGCCGGCACCTCACTGGCACAGTTGCTGGGCGCGCTGTTTCCCTGCGGCTCGATCACCGGCGCGCCCAAGCGGCGCACCATGCAGATCATCGCCGAACTGGAGCCGGCTCCGCGCGGCCTCTACACCGGCTCGGTCGGCTGGATCGACCCGCCCGCCGCAGCGGCGGGGCAGGGCAGCGGCGACGGGATCGGCCCGTTCACGCTGTCCGTGGCGATCCGCACGCTGGTGCTGGGCGCACCCGGCGCCGACGGCCTGCGCCGTGGCGAGATGGGCGTGGGCGGTGGCATCGTGCACGACAGCGTGGCGGCCGACGAATATGCCGAGTGTGGCTGGAAGGCGCGCTTCCTGACCGCATACGATCCGGGTTTCACCCTGTTCGAGACCTTGCGCGCGAATGGCGGGCAATGCCTGCGCCTGGCGCGGCACCTGGAACGGCTGGCGGCGTCGGCCGCCTGCTTCGGCTTCGCCTTCGATGCCGCAGCGGCAGCGCAGGCCGCCACCGCCGAGGCCGTGCGCCTGGGCGCCGGGGACTGGCGTGTGCGGCTGGCGCTGGACAAGGCCGGCTCTCTGCAGGTGACGAGCGGGCCGCTGGCCCCGCTGGCCATGGAGGAAGGCCGGGTCTGGCTCGACCAGGCTCCCGAGCCCCTGGCTGGGGCCGATCCCTTGCGCCGCCACAAGACCAGTGCACGCGCGGTCTATGACGCGGGCTGGCAGGCGGCCGAGCGCGCCGGCGCTTTCGATCGCCTCTTCTTCAACCAGCGCGATGAACTGCTCGAGGGCGGGCGCAGCAGCGTCTTCGTCAAGGTCGACGGACGCTGGCTGACGCCCCCGCTGGCCGCGGACATCCTGCCCGGGGTCATGCGCGCCGTGGTGCTGGAGCAGGGCGATGCCCTGCTGGACGGCCCGGCTGCCGAAGGCGTGATCACGCGCGCGATGCTGGCGCGCGCGCAGGCGCTGGTGGTGGTGAACTCACTGCGCGGCGTGCTGCCGGCACGCCTGAAACCGGCCTGAAACCCGCCTGAAACCGGCCTGGATCCGTTCCGAACCCGGCCGGACCGGGCGCAAGCGGCGTCGCACAGACTCAGTCGGCCGCCGCGCGCGGCCGATGCACCACCAGTGCGTCGCACGGCAGGCAGTCGAGCAGCCGTGCCGCGGTGCTGCCGAGCAGCGCGCTGGCCAGTGCGCCGCGACCCTGCGCGCCCATCACCACCAGGTCGGCTTCGTGCCGGCGCACGTGCTGGGTCAGCAGCAGCTCCAGCGCACCGCGCAGGATCACCGGGCGCACCCGCGTCGAGGCGGGCAGCTTGCTGTCGGCGAGGAAGGCGGCGCAGGCATCCTGTTCCGCCTGCGGGATGCCGCGCGCCGGCGGCGCGGTGTCGGCCATTCCGGAATAGGGCTGCTGGTAGGCGTGGAAGACGGTCAGCTCTTGTCCGGGGAACAGCCGCGCGGCGCACCGCAGCGCATCGCGCGAGGCCGGCGAGAAGTCGCAGGCGACCACGATTTCGCGATAGGGGCCGTGCGGGCGGTTGCGCACTACCAGCAGGGGCTGCGGCAGGCTGCGCGCCAGCCGCTCGACGCTGGAGCCGAGCAGGAAGCGTCCCAGCAGCTCGAAGCGCGCCACGCCGGTGACCACGAGGTCTGCGCCGGCCGCGTCGGCCATGTCCCGGATGCCGGCCGCCACGTCCTTGGACTTCGCTATCTGCATGTCGGCCTGCACCGGCAAGCCCGCCAGGTCGCGCGCGAGCTGCTGGCGGGCGATGCGCAGCGCGTCGCCCGCGCCGGTGCCGGCGGCCCAGGCCAGGGCCTGGTCCGGATGCGCGGCGGGATCGAGCACGTGGCCGACCAGCAGGCCGGCCTGCCACTGGCCGGCGAGCTGGGCGGCACGGTCGAGCGCGCGGTCGCAGCGCGCGGAAAGGTCGGTCGCCAGCAGCAGGCGGGCGGGGAATGGTGTCGGGTCGGGGGCGGTGGACGTGGTCATGGCGTTCTCACGGGTTTGGAATGCCGGCAGGCGCGGCACGGCGCTCAGCGGGTTGCCAGCCGCCGGCCGACCGGCAGGCGGCGGATCACGGTCTTCTCCAGCTCCGAGCCGCAGAACACCAGCAGCCCGGCGCCGATCGCCTTGGCCCATTCCAGCGCGCTCAGGTCGGTCGAGCCGAATACGGTCTGCATGACCGGCAGGTGGGTGTAGGCGAGCTGCAGCGGCACGCAGGCGGCGATCGAGGCCAGCACGTAGGGGTTGCCGAACAGGCCCTCGCGGCTGATCACGGTATGGAAGATATGCCGGCTGTTGAGCAGGTAGAACATCTCGGCGGCGACCACGGCGTTGACCGCCATCGTGCGCGCCGTCTCCAGGCTGGTGCCGTCGGCCAGTTCCCACAGGAACAGCCCGAGTGCGCCGGCCATCATCAGTACCGACACCATCAGCACGCGCCAGACGAAGAAGCCCGACAGCAACGGCTCGCCGACCGGGCGCGGGCGCCGCGCCATGAGGCCCGGCTCGGCGGGCTCGAAGGCCAGCGCCAGGCCCAGCGCGCTGGAGGTGACCATATTGATCCACAGTACCTGGGCCGGGGTCAGCGGCAGCGGCAGGTCGAACAGGATGGCCGCGATCACGATCAGGGCCTCGCCGCCGTTGGTGGGCAGCATGAAGAGGATGAATTTCTTCAGGTTGTCGTAGACCGCGCGGCCTTCGCGCACGGCGCGCGCGATGGCGGCGAAATTGTCGTCGGCGAGCACCACGTCGGCGGCCTCCTTGGCGGCCTCGGTACCCTTCAGCCCCATCGCCACGCCGACGTCGGCACGCTTGAGCGCGGGGGCATCGTTGACGCCGTCGCCGGTCATCGACACCACCTGGCCGGCCTGCTGCAGCGCCGCCACCAGGCGCAGCTTGTGCTCGGGGCTGGCGCGCGCGAACACGTCGACTTCCATGGCCACGCGGCGCAGCGCGGCGTCGTCCATCAGCGCCACCTCGCTGCCCGTCAGCGCCGGCTTGCCGACCCCGATGGCGAGTTGCGCGCCGATCGCGCGGGCGGTTTCCGCGTGGTCGCCGGTGATCATCTTGACGCGGATGCCGGCACGGTGGCATTCGTCGACGGCGCGGATGGCTTCCTCGCGCGGCGGATCGATGATGCCGACCAGGGCCAGCAGCGTGTAGCCGCTCTCCATGTCGGCAAAATCCAGCCGCGCGTCCGCCGGCGCGGCGCGCTTGCAGGCCAGCGCCAGCAGGCGCAGGCCCTGGGCCGCGGTGTCGGTGGCCATGCGGCGCCAGTAGTCGACATCGAGCGCGTGTTCGCCATCGCCGTCCCACTGCAGGGCGCACATGTCGAGGATGCGCTCCGGTGCCCCCTTGGCCAGGATCCACGGTGCGCCGCCGGCATCGCGGTGGTAGGTGGCCATGAAGCGGTGCTCGGATTCGAAGGGGATAGAATCCAGCCGGGGCCAGCTCTCGCCGGCCGACTGCTGCGATAGTCCGGCCTTGCTGCCGGCGACCAGCAGCGCACCTTCGGTGGGGTCGCCCTCCACATGCCACAGGCCGTCCTCGTGGCGCATGCGGGCGTCGTTGCACAGCACCCCCGCACGCAGCGCCATCGCCAGTGCCGGCGCGTCGCCGGGATCGACCGCGCGGCCGTCGACGCGGAATTCGCCGTCGGGCGCGTAGCCCACGCCGCCGACGTCATAGACGCGGCCGGCGCAGACCATGCGCTGCACGGTCATCTCGTTGCGCGTGAGCGTGCCGGTCTTGTCCGAGCAGATCACCGTCACCGAGCCCAGCGTCTCCACCGCCGGCAGGCGCCGCACGATGGCGTTGCGCCGCGCCATGCGCTGCACGCCGAGGGCCAGCGTGACCGTCATGATGGCCGGCAGTCCTTCGGGGATGGCCGAGGCCGCCAGCGCCACCACCATCATGAACATTGCGGCCGGCGCGTGGCCGCGCCAGGCGATGCCGGCCACGAACGTCAGCGCCGACAGCAGCAGGATGGCGATCGCCAGGCCAAGGCCGAAGCGGTCGATCTGGCGCAGCAGCGGCGTGGCCAGGTTCTCGATGTCGCCCAGCATCCCGTCGATCTTGCCCAGCTCGGTCGCCCCGCCGGTGGCCACCACCACACCGGTAGCCTGTCCGTACACCACCAGCGTGCCCGAGTAGGCCATGCCGAAGCGGTCGCCCAGCGGCGCATCGGCGGCCACCGGCGTGGCGCTTTTCTCCACCGGCAGCGATTCGCCGGTCAGTGCGGCCTCTTCCACGCGCAGTTCCTTGACGGTCAGCAGGCGCAGGTCGGCGGGTACGCGGTCGCCCGAGGCCAGGGCCACCACGTCGCCGGGAACCAGCGCTGCCGCGTCGATCTCGCGCCGTGCACCGTCGCGTACCACGGTGGCGTGTGGCGACAGCATGGCGCGGATGGCATCGATGGCCGCCTCCGCCTTGCCTTCCTGGATGAAGCCGATGCCCGCGTTGACCAGCACCGCCACCAGCAGCACGCCGGCATCCACCCAGTGGCCGAGGATGGCCGAGATGACGGCCGAGGCCAGGATGACGTAGAGGAGGATGTTGTGGAATTGCAGCAGCAGCCGCATCAGCGGGCCGCGCCGCTTGGGCGGCGCCAGTCGGTTGGGACCGACCTCGGCGAGCCGCCGCGTGGCCTCCGTGTCGGTGATGCCGCCGGCCGGGTCCGTACGCAGCACTCGCGCGACTTCCACGTTGGACAGGGTGTGCCAGGGGGGTGGCGTCGGTACCGGGTCGCAGTGGCCGGCAGGGGGATCAGTCATAGAATCAGGGCCTTGTCGGGGTCCTGGCGGACCGGTTTCCCAATTGCGGTATGAGTGAACTGCCCGGCCATCTTACCGTGGCCCCTTGCGGCGGGAACTGCGCTGCATCAAGAAAGCGGACGACAAGGAACCTGGCCGGCGCCCTTGAAAGTGCTTGACAAGTAGCTTTCTTGGCGGTGCGGCGGGCGGGAGATGGCTGCCCTTGCCCGGAGGGGGGGCGGGCGTGGAGGGGGTCGCTGAAGGCGGGCTGCGGCCGGCCATGTCCGGCGGGCCGCGGCCGGGGAGCCGGGGCATGGCCCCGGCGCGGGGGCGTCAGGCGGAGAAGGTGTGTTCGACGGCGGGGAAGCTGCCGTCCTTGACCGCGGCCACGTAGGCGCGTACGGCAGCCTCGATCGAGGTCTGGCCATCCATGAAGTTGCGCACGAACTTGGCTTTGCGGCCCGGGTAGATGTTCAGCATGTCCTGCAGCACCAGCACCTGGCCCGAACAGTCCACGCCCGCGCCGATGCCGATGGTGGGGATGGTCAGCTGCGCCGTGACCTCGGCCGCCAGCTTGGCGGGTACGGCTTCCATCACCACCAGCTGGGCGCCGGCGGCCTGCAGCGCGGTTGCATCGCGCCTGAGCTGTTCGGCGCCGGCGTCGGTCTTGCCCTGCACCTTGAAACCGCCGAAGGCGTGGACCGATTGCGGCGTCAGGCCGATATGGGCGCACACCGGGATGCTGCGCTCGACCAGGAACTTGACCGTCGGCGCCAGCCATTCGCCGCCCTCGATCTTGACCATCTGGGCACCGGCGCGCATCAGCGCGACGGCGCTCTCATAGGCGGCCTCCGGGGTGGGATAGGTGCCGAAGGGCAGGTCGGCCACCAGCAGCGCGGTCTGGTTGCCACGCGCCGCGCAGGCGGTGTGGTAGACCATGTGCTCGAGCGTGACGGGCAGCGTGGTGGTCTGGCCCTGCATCACGTTGCCGAGCGAATCGCCGACCAGGATCACATCGACGCCGCAATAGTCGAGCAGCGCGGCGAAGCTGGAATCGTAGGCGGTCAGCATGACGATCTTGTCGCCGGCGGCGCGCATCGCCTGCAGCGCGGGGACGGTGACGGTCTTGCGGGAGGGATCGAGGAGATAGCTCATGGCATTGCCTGTCTGCAGCGATTGCCGGTGCGGCGGGGCGGGCCGCCGGGGCGCGGTGCGCTCCGGTCCGTAAGGTTGCCTGCCGGCGACGGAGGCGGTCGCTGTCGTTATGGTTGGAATCTGCCAGGCGGAGCCTGTCAGGGCGCAGCGAGATTGAGAAAGGCCTTGCGGCCGCGCATCGTTTCGACGCGCGTCAGTAGTGTACGGAAATCGCCGTCATTGTCCACCGGATTGAAATGCGCGGTGTCGACGATCAGGACCGGTGCCTCGTCGTAGCGATGGCACAGCTCGCCGTAGGCGCCGCACAGGCGCTCCAGGTAGGGCAGGTCGAGACCGGTTTCGCCGGGAGCGCCGCGTCGCGCAATGCGCTCATGCAGCAGCGCCGGGGGCGCGTGCAGCACGATGACGAGGTCGGCGCGCTGGGCAGGCAGGGCGATGCGCGCGGCGATGGCGTCATAAAGGGCCAGTTCGTCGGCGGGCAGGTTCAGCTCGGCGTAGAGGCGGTCGCGCTCGTGCAGGCAGTTCGTCACCATGCGCTGGCCTACCAGCAGCGCTTCCTGCCAGCGCTGCGCCTGCGCCGCGCGCTGCGTCAGGCAGGCCAGCTGCAGCGGCAGCGCATGGCGCGCGCGGTCGCGCAGGAAACGTTCGAGGAAGGGGTTGTCGCGCACGCCGTCGAGCAGTTCGCCGCTGCGCAGGGTCTGTGCCAGCCGCCGCGCGAGCGCGGTCTTGCCGGAGCCGACGGGGCCTTCGACGATGATGCGGCGCAGATGGTCGAGCATGGGGGAAGGAAACGGGTCAGGCGGTGCGGCGCCCGTGCGGCAGGTTCAGGCGCCGGCCTGTTGCTGGCGCTTGCACTTGCAGGGTGTCATTTTCTCGATGCGCTGACCAGCCACCGCGGGCAGGTGGTCGGCAGCCCGGCCGCGCCCCGGGATCACCAGCCCGGGGTCGATCTCCAGCAGCGGCACCAGCGTGAAGGCGCGCTCGGTCACGCGCGGGTGCGGCACCGTCAGGTGCTCGTCGTCGTGCTGTTCGTCGCCGAACAGCAGCAGGTCGAGGTCGAGCGTGCGCGGCGCATTGTGGAAAGGGCGCTCGCGGCCGAACTGGTCCTCGATGTGGTGGCAGATGCGCAGCAGCTGCCCCGCCGTGAACGAGGTTTCCACCTTGACCACGGCGTTGTAGTAGTCCTCGCCCTGCGCGTCGATCGGCGCGGTGCGGTAAAAAGACGATCTCGCCAGCACCGTGATGCCGACCTGCTGCGCCAGGCACACGACGGCATCCTTCAGCGCCTGGCGGGCATCGCCCAGGTTGGCGCCGATGCCGATAAAGGCAAGTGTCATTCCGATTCCTCCGGCTGGCTGCGGGGCTCGCCCGCTTCCGAGTCGCTTCGGGAGGACACTTTATCCGATTTCCGCGGACCGCGCCGGCGACGCTTCTTGCGCGCGCCGCCCTCGCCTTCGCCCTCGGCGGCCGGGCCGCGGGCGCTGCGCGCCGAGTCGATCAGGGCTTCGCGGCCGTCGGAGTCCGCATCCTGGAAGGACTGCCACCAGCCGGCCATTTCCTCGGGCAGCTCGCCCGACTGGCAGCGCAGGTGCAGGAAGTCGAAACCGGCACGGAAGCGCGGCGATTCCAGCAGGCGGAACGGCATGCGTCCGACGCGCTTCTCGAAGCGCGGCTGCATGCCCCAGATATCGCGCATGTCGGTGACGAAGCGGCGCTGGATGGCCAGCTGGCCGGTCTGGCGCTCGAGCACGTCGTCCATGGCCGTGTTGAGCGCGGCGATCGGATGCTCGCCGGACTCGCGCAGCGCGGTCCAGCGCTGCAGCACGTGGTGCCACAACAGCGCGGCGAACAGGAAGCCGGGCGAGACCGGCTTGCCGGCCTGCACGCGGCGGTCGGTGTTGTCCAGCGCGAGCTGCACGAAGCGCTGGCCCAGCGGCTGTTCCAGCGCGACGTCGAGCAGCGGCAGCAGGCCCTTGTGCAGCCCTGCCTTGCGCAGTTCCTGCAGCGAAGCCCAGGCGTGGCCGGACATCAGCAGCTTGAGCATCTCGTCGAACAGGCGCGCGCTGGGCACGTTGTGGATCAGCGAGGCCAGGCCGGCGATGGGCTGGCGCGTGGCTTCGTCGATGCCGAAGCCGGTCTTGGCCGCGAAGCGCACCACGCGCAGCATGCGTACCGGATCCTCGCGGTAGCGCGTGACGGGGTCGCCGATCATGCGCAGCGTGCGCGCGCGCATGTCTTCCATGCCGTGATGGTAGTCGTGCACCGTCTGCGCCGACGGGTCGTAGTACATCGCGTTGATGGTGAAGTCGCGCCGCTCGGCGTCTTCTGCCTGCGTGCCCCACACGTTGTCGCGCAGCACGCGGCCGGATGCGTCGATGGCGTGGGTCTTGCTGTCGAGCTCGGAGCGCTTCAGGCGGCGGCCCTCGGGCAGCGTCTCGCTGGCGACCGCGTCGACCAGGGCACGGAAGGTGGAGACTTCGATGATTTCCTGCTCGCGCCCGCCGTAGAAGGTGACGTGCACGATCTGGAAGCGCCGGCCGATGATGCGCGAGCGGCGGAACAGCGCCTGCACCTGCTCGGGCGTGGCGTTGGTGGCGACGTCGAAGTCCTTGGGCTTGATGCCGAGCAGCAGGTCGCGCACGGCGCCGCCGACGATGAAGGCCTGGTAGCCGGCCTGCTGCAGCGTCGAAGTGACCTTGACCGCGTTGCGCGAGATCAGCGCCGGATCGATGCCGTGCTCTTCGACCGCGATGACGCGCGGTGCGTGGGCGCGGCCTTGCCGGCGCTGCTTCGGCGCCGGCTTGCCGAGCAGCCGGGTGATGAGCTTCTTGATCACGTCAGAACAGGTCCATGATGCGCCAGCCAGCTGCGGCGGCGTGGTGGCGCAGGCGATCGTCCGGGTTGGCGGCGACCGGTTCGCTGACCTTCTCCAGCAACGGCAGGTCGTTGGCCGAGTCGCTGTAGAAAGTGGTGGCGTCGAAATTCCCCCAGTTGTGGCCCAGCGCCTCGAGCCAGTTTTCGACGCGGGTGATCTTGCCCTCGCGGAAGCTCGGCACGCCGGCCACTTCGCCGGTGAACTGCCCGTCCGGACGGCCGTCGGCGGTGGCCGGCTCGGTGGCGATCAGGTGCGGGATGCCGAAGGCGGCCGCGATGGGGGCGGTGACGAAACTGTTGGTGGCGGTGACCACGGCGCACAGGTCGCCGGCTTCCAGGTGCTTGTAGACCAGCGCACGCGCCTGCGGCGTGATGACCGGCTCGATCACCTCGTGCATGAAGCGGCTGCGCCACTCCTCCAGCCGCGCGCGCGGATTGGCCGCCAGCGGCGCCAGCGCGAAGCGCAGGAAGGCCTGGATATCCAGGGTGCCCGCCTTGTACTGCCCATAGAACTCGTCGTTCTTGCGGCGATAGGTATCCTCGTCGACGACGCCGAGGCGCACCAGGAAGCGGCCCCATTCGTGGTCGCTGTCGGTCGGAAGCAGGGTGTGGTCGAGGTCAAACAGTGCCAGATTCATGGGCGGCGATTTTACATTAAGCGGGTCGGGGCGGTCGGAAGCGGCTGGCGGCTAGGGCGGCGGTCCTGGGTCGGAGGCGGCGCAGGCCGCTCAGTCGCGGAATTCGGCGAACATCTCGCGCAGCAGCGGCAGCGTGACCGCCCGCTTGCGTTCCAGCGAGTAGGTGTCGAGGGCGTCGAGCAGAGCCATCAGGCTGGGCATGTCGCGGTAGTGGCGCGTCACCAGCCAGTGGGCGATTTCCGGCGAGAGCTGCAGCCCGCGCTCGCGTGCGGCTTGCAGCAGCGCCGCCATCTTATCCTCGTCGGAGAGCGGCGCCAGCTGGTAGACCAGGCCCCAGCCCAGCCGGGTGCGCAGGTCCTCGCGTACCGCCATCGCCCGTGGCGCGGCCGCGCCACCTACCACCAGGGCCGTGCGTGCATAGGCGCGCACCTCGTTGTACAGCGAGAACACGGCGATCTGGCGCGCCTCGTCCAGCAGCTCGACGTCGTCCACCGTGTAGAGCTGGCAGTCCGGATCGAAGATGAAGTCGGCCAGCGCATGGTGGGGGCTGAGGTAGCGGCAGCGCATGCCGGCCTGCAGGGCGGCGTCGCAGACCGCGTGCAGCAGGTGGGTGCGCCCGGAGCCGGCCTCGCCCCACAGATAGATCAGGCGGTCGCTGGCGCGCTCCTGGGCCAGGGCCGCGGGCAGGTCGCGCAGGCGTTGCACCGGCTCGCGGTTGGCTGCCACGAAGAAATTCTCGAAGGTGGACGGCGGTGGGCTGCCGAGTTCGAGCGAGAGCTGCTTGGGACGCTGGAACATGATGTATTCGTTACTTTCGTGCGGCCATGCCTACTTGCGGTAGAGATCGCTAGCCAGGTAAACGCGCCGGATCTGGCGCGCGCCGACCAGCAGCACGGCGCAGGTGGGCAGCGCCAGCAGCACGCCGAAGAAGCCGAACATCTGGCCGAAGGCGAGCAGGGCGAAGATCACCACCAACGGGTGCAGCCCGATGCGCTCGCCGACCAGGCGCGGTGTCAGGTAGAAGCTCTCGATGAACTGGCCGATGCCGTATACCACCGCCACTGCCGCCAGCCCGTACCAGTTGCCGAACTGCAGCAGGGCGGCGACCACGGCCAGCGCCAGGCCCATGCCGAAGCCGATATAGGGGATGAAGACCGCCAGGCCGGTGAAGACGCCCACCGGCACGCCGATGTCGAACCCGGCGAGGCTGAGTCCGATCGAATACAGCGCCGCCAGGATCAGCATCACCAGGATCTGGCCGCGCAGGTACTGCGACAGCAGCGCGTCGGTCTCGCTGCTCAGTTCGCGCACCTTGGGCACCCAGCGGCGCGGCACCACATTCTCGATGCGGCGCATCAGCCGGTGCCAGTCGACCAGCAGGTAGAACATGGCGATCGGCACGATGAACAGGGTGCCGGCGGCGGTGATCAGCGCCGAGCCCGACAGCTTCACGTAGGTCAGCACGGTCGAGAACATGTCCTCGGGGCTGGCGGCGAAGCGGTCCGACAGCATGCTGCGCAGCCCCGGGAAGTCGAAGCGGACGCGCACGCCGATCTCCGCCAGGCGCGGCGCCACCACGGCATTGAGCTTCTTCAGCAGTGCCGGCAGCTGGTCGCGCAACTGCGGCACCTCGCGCTGGAGCACGGCCACCAGCAGCAGCGACAGCAGCACGCAGATCACCAGCAGCAGCAGGATCATCAGCACGGTGCCGAGCGCCCGGGGCAGGCGGTGGCGCTCCATCCAGTCCACGCCGGGATTCAGGATGTAGGCGAAGATGAAGGCGAACAGGAAGGGCGTCAGCACCGGCGCCAGCGCCACGATGGCCGCGAAGAAGGCGGCGGCCAGCACCACCCAGAGCAGGATGCGCTTGGCTTCTTGCGACAGCAGGGGAGCGTTCATCGGGCGGTTTGCGGTGGCGTGCGTGCCGGAAACTGGAAGCCGGGAGCCGGTATCCGTTAAAATTGCGATTCTACTGGACTCGCGGCCGTCGACCGACTCGGCGGCACGGCGCACATGCCGGTTGCCGCACATTGGTTCCCGCGCGAGCGTTGCCGCACTTCTCAATTCCTCAAAGACAAGCTGAATCTCATGAGCGCAACCCCGACCTCCGGCCAGGCCGGCCTCTCCTACCGCGACGCCGGTGTTGACATCGACGCCGGCGACGCGCTGGTCGACCGCATCAAGCCGTTCGCCAAGCGCACCATGCGCGAAGGCGTGATGGCCGGCATCGGCGGGTTCGGTGCCCTGTTCGAGCTGTCGAAGAAATTCCGCGAGCCCGTGCTGGTTTCCGGCACCGACGGCGTCGGTACCAAGCTCAAGCTGGCCTTCCAGCTGCAGCGTCACGACACCGTGGGCCAGGACCTGGTCGCCATGAGCGTCAACGACATCCTGGTGCAGGGCGCGGAGCCGCTGTTCTTCCTCGACTACTTCGCCTGCGGCAAGCTCGACGTCGACACCGCCGCCACCGTGATCCAGGGCATCGCCCAGGGCTGCGAACTGGCCGGCTGCGCGCTGATCGGCGGCGAGACCGCCGAGATGCCGAGCATGTACCCGGATGGCGAATACGACCTGGCCGGCTTCGCCGTCGGCGCGGTCGAGAAGAGCGAGATCATCGACGGCAGCAAGATCGCCCCGGGCGACGTGGTGCTGGGCCTGGCCTCGTCGGGCGCGCATTCGAACGGTTACTCGCTGGTGCGCAAGATCATCGAGGTGGCCAAGCCCGACCTGAACGCCGACTTCCACGGCCAGCGGCTGCAGGACGCCATCATGGCGCCCACCCGCATCTACGTGAAGCCGCTGCTGTCGCTGATGCAGGCGCTGCCGGTCAAGGGCATGGCCCACATCACCGGCGGCGGCCTGACCGAGAACGTGCCGCGCGTGCTGGCGCAGAACCTGACCGCCGTGCTGCAGCGCGACGCCTGGACCCTGCCGCCGCTGTTCCAGTGGCTGCAGGCGCAAGGCCAGGTGGCCGATGCCGAGATGCACCGCGTCTTCAACTGCGGCATCGGCATGGTGGTGATCGTGGCCAAGGAAGACGCCGAGCGTGCCATCGCTCATCTGCAGGCCGCCGGCGAGTCGGTGTGGCAGATCGGCGAGATCCGCGAGCGCGAGGAAGGCCAGGCACAGACCGTGGTGGTCTGAGGCCGGACCGGCGGCGCGCCTTGCGCGCCGGCATGGTGCGCCGTGGGCGCGCCATCAAGAGCCCGCAAGCTTCGGCCTGCGGGCTTTTTTCTTATCCGTGACCCGTCAGATGCCCGCGGCCGGTGCGCCCAGCCTGGCCAGCGCGTCGCCGGTGACGCGGCAGATGCGCCAGTCCGGCATCACGTCGGCGCCCATCGCCCGGTAGAACTCGATGGACGGCGTGTTCCAGTCCAGCACGCTCCATTCGAAGCGGCCGCAGCCGCGTTCCAGCGCCAGCGCCGCCAGGTGCCGGAGCAGCAGCTTGCCGAGGCCGTGCCCGCGCCAGGCCGGTTCCACGAACAGGTCTTCCAGATACAGGCCGGGTTTGGCCAGGAAGGTGGAGAAGTTGTGGAAGAACAGGGCGAAGCCGACACTGCGGCTGCCCTCCGGCGTGGTGGCGTCGACCAGGATGGCCTCGGCGTGCGCCTGGGGACCGAACAGCGCCTGCTCCAGCCGGGCCGGCGTGGCCTCGACCAGATGGCTCAGCTTCTCGTACTCGGCCAGCGCCGAGATCAGGCGGAACAGGGTGCCGCAGTCGGCGGCGGTAGCCGCGCGCAGCGTGAAGGAGGTGGGACGGTCGACGGACATGGCAGGCTCGGATGCGAACAATGAGTGCCGGATTATCGCTCAAGCGTCACTTCGGCTCCGTGCCGGGGCTGGCACGGCGTGCCGGGCTCAGCGGTCCAGGCCGGCCAGCGCTGCCACCTGCTGCACATAGTCCGGCGCCAGGCAGTCCACCACCAGCCGCTCCGGGGTGCTGCGCAGCCAGGTCAGCTGGCGCTTGCAGAGCTGGCGCGTGGCGGCGATGCCACGTTCGCGCATGGTGTCCCGGTCGCTTTCGCCGTCCAGGTATTCCCAGGCCTGGCGGTAGCCGACGCAGCGGATCGACGGCAGGCCGGGATGCAGGTCGCCGCGTGCGCGCAGCCGTTCCACTTCCTCGATCAGGCCGCCGGCGAGCATGGCGTCGAAGCGGGTGGCGATGCGCGCATGCAGCACGGCGCGGTCGCCGGGCTCGAGCGCGATGACGCGGAAGCGTGCGCCGGCGCTGCCGGCGAAGGTGCGGCCTTCGGCCTGGCGGGCCAGCAGGGCCGACATCGGTTGGCCGCTGAGGCGGTGGATCTCCAGCGCGCGCTGGATGCGCTGCGCATCGTTGGGCGCCAGCCGGGCCGCGGTGACCGGGTCGACCTCGGCCAGCATGGCATGCAGCGCGGGCCAGCCGCGCGCGGCCGCCAGCGCGTCCAGTTCGGCACGCACGGCGGCATCGGCCTGGGGCAGCTCGTTCAAGCCCTGCGTCAGCGCCTTGTAGTACAGCATGGTGCCGCCGACGATCAGCGGTTCGCGGCCGCGCGCGCGGATTTCGCCGATCAGGCGCTCGGCATCGGCGACGAACTGGGCCGCCGAGTAGCTGTCGACGGGGTCGATGATGTCGATCAGGTGGTGCGGCACGGTCGCCAGTTCGGCGGCGCTGGGCTTGGCTGTGCCGATGTCCATGCCACGGTAGACCAGGGCCGAGTCCAGGCTGACGATCTCGAGCGGCGCGCGCGCGGCCAGCGCCAGCGCGGCGGCGGTCTTGCCGGACGCGGTGGGGCCGAGCAGGCAGACGACCGGGTTTGGCGCGGCGGGCATCACTGGCCGCGCAGGAAGAGCCGGTCCAGCTCGCCCACGCTCAGCTGTACCCAGGTCGGGCGGCCGTGGTTGCACTGGTCGGCGCGCTCGGTCTGCTCCATCTGGCGCAGCAGCGCATTCATTTCTTCCAGCGTCAGGCGGCGGTTGGCGCGCACCGCGCTGTGGCAGGCCAGCGTCGCCAGCAGTTCGTTCTGGCGCTCCGCCAGCACGCGCGAGCCGCCGAAGGCCTGCAGGTCGCGCAGCACGTCGCGCGCGAGCGCTTCGGTGTCGGCCTGCTTGAGCAGGGCGGGGATGGCGCGTACCGCCAGCGTGGTGGGCGAGACCGGCGCGATGTCGAAGCCCAGCAGGGCCAGCGTTTCCTGGTGCTCCTCGGCGGCACCGATCTCGACCGGGCTGGCCGGCAGCGTGACGGGGATCAGCAGCGGCTGTACCGCCAGCTCGCGCGTGGCCAGCGCGGTCTTGATCTGCTCGTAGAGAATGCGCTCGTGCGCCGCATGCATGTCGACCAGCACCAGTCCGCGTGCGTTCTGTGCCAGCACGTAGATGCCGTGCAGTTGCGCCAGTGCGAAACCGAGCGGCGGACCGTCGGCCGCCCTGGCGCCGTCCGCGCCGCCGGCAGCTTCGGCAATGCCGGTGGCCGCCGGCAGGGGCGGGCGGGCCGCCGGCGCGGGTTCGGCCGCCAGCGCGTCGAGCAGGCCCGGTGCCTCGTCGCCGCGCGCGGCCTCGGCGTCGGCCAGCCAGGCCGGCGGATTGGCCGAGGGCGTGAAAGGCGCCGTTGCGCCGCTGCCGGCCGGCCGCGCCGGCGCCATCGCCTCACGTACCATGCCCAGGTAGGCCTGGCGCGGCTGCTCGATGCCCAGCGCCGTCTGGCGCGCGGCGGCCGTGTAGTCGACCCAGGGCGTGCCGCGTGCCTGTCCCGCGCCGGCCGGCATGCCGGCGGGGCGGACGCTGCTGTCACTGCCGCCGCCTGCGTTGCCCGGGCGATCGAGGGCGGCCCCGCCGGCATCGCTGTGCAGGCTGTCTCCCTGCTCGCCGGCCTGGCGGGCCAGGCAGCGCTGCACCGCGTGATAGACGAACTGGTGCACGGCGCGCGATTCGCGGAAGCGCACCTCGATCTTGGAGGGGTGGACGTTGACGTCCACCATCTCCGGCGGCAGGTCCAGGCACAGCACATAGGACGGGAAGCGGTCGCCGTGCAGCACGTCCTGGTAGGCGCTGCGCACCGCGTGCGTCAGCAGCTTGTCGCGCACGAAGCGCCCGTTGACGAAGAAGAACTGCTGGTCCGGCCGGCCGCGCGAGGCGGTGGGCAGGCCGGCGAAACCATACAGGTGCAGGTCGCCGGCCTCTTCGTCGAGCGGCAGGCGCGCCCGCGCGAAGTCGCCGCCCAGCACCTGGGCGGTGCGGGTGGCGACGTCGCCGGCATTCCAATGCTCCATCGGCTTGCCATTGTGATGGACCGAGATCGCCACGTCCGGCCGCGCCAGGGCGACACGGCGCACCATCTCCAGGCAATGGCCGAGTTCGGTCTGTTCCGATTTGAGGAACTTTCTGCGTGCTGGCGTGTTGAAGTAGAGGTGCTGCACATCGATGGTGGTACCGACCCCGCCGGAGGCGGGTTGCAGCGCGCCGTTCTCGGCGTTCAACTGGGTGGCATGCGGATCGGCGGCGGTGCGGCTGGTCAGTGTCAGGTGGGACACCGAAGCGATCGAGGCCAGCGCCTCGCCGCGGAAGCCGAGCGTCAGCACGGCCTCCAGCTCGTCGAGCGAGGCGATCTTGCTGGTCGCGTGGCGCATCAGTGCCACCGGCAGCTCGGCTGCCGGAATGCCGCAGCCGTTGTCGGTGATAACGATGCGGCGCACGCCGCCTTCCTCCAGCCGGATGGCCAGTTGTCCCGCGCCCGCGTCGAGGGCGTTTTCGAGCAGTTCCTTGACGACCGAGGCCGGCCGTTCAACCACCTCGCCGGCGGCGATCTGGCTGATCAACTGGTCGGGCAAGGGGCGGATCGGGCGCGCGGGTTGCGCGGGGCGGGAAGCGGTGGCGGGCATGGGCGGATTATACGTGTGGCGCATCGGACCAAGCGGGTGGCCTGCGACGTGGGAATGGCCGGCGGCTCTTGTATGATGTGGGGCTGATTACAGAATCTTCAGAATCAATAGAGAACGGGGAACGAATTGGATATCGCATTGCAGTTCATCGACATACTGCTGCACGTCGACAAATACCTGGGCACCGTGATCCAGCAGTACGGGTCCTGGGTCTACGCCCTGCTGTTCCTGATCGTCTTCGCCGAGACGGGCCTGGTGGTGGTGCCCTTCCTGCCGGGCGACTCGCTGCTGTTCATCGCCGGCGCCTTCTGCGCCACCGGCGCCATGAACGAATGGGTGCTGATCGGGCTGCTGCTGACTGCGGCCATCGGCGGCAACACCGTCAATTACCTGATCGGCAGCTGGATCGGACCCAAGGTGTTCGACCTGCACTGGCGCTTCCTCGACCAGAAGGCACTGCGCCGCACCCATGATTTCTACGAACGCCACGGCGGCAAGACGCTGGTGATGGCGCGCTTCGTCCCCATCGTGCGCACCTTCGCGCCCTTCGTGGCCGGTGTGTCGCAGATGAGCTTCGGCCGTTTCCAGATGTTCAACGTGATCGGCGCCGTAGGCTGGGTGGCCGGCCTGGTCTTTGCCGGCTACTTCTTCGGCAACCTGCCTTTCATCAAGCAGTACCTGAACCTGATCGTGCTGGCCGGCATCGGCGCTGCCGTGGTGCCCCTGCTGCTGGGTGGCCTGTGGAAGCTGGTGCGCGGCGGGCGCGGCAATCCCACGCGGGCGCAGCGCTGAAACGCTCGGCCTGCCCCGGTCAAGCCGACGGGCCGCGTGAGCGGCCCGTTTGTTTTTGGCTTGGTCAGTGCCTGGGGGGCAGGTCAGGAATTCAGCTCAAGCTCCGGCTCATCAGCCGCAGTGCCGGCATGCGGTCGCGGATCTGCGTGCTGTCGGCGGCATCGGGCCGCGCTGCCACGTAGGCCTCGAGGTCGGCCAGTGCCGGCCGGAAGCATTCCAGGTTGGCGTAGGCCAGGCCGCGGTCGCGCACTTCCTCGATCGAGCCGGGCAGCAGGATCACCAGCCGGTTCTGCACCGCCAGCAGGCGCTGCCAGCGCGACTCCTGCAGATAGATGGACTTCAGGTTGCGCAGCATGCGCGCGATGATCTCGCGGTGGCTGGCCGTCTGCAGGAACAAGCCCAGTGGCACCTCGCCGCTGCCGCGGATGCCCTCCTGCTCGAGGTAGGGATCGAGCATCTCCTGCAGTTGTTCCTTCGACAGGGTTTCACCGGTGAGCGGATCCAGCACCACCTCACCGGCGGGGATCGACATCCGGACCAGGAAGTGGTTGGGGAAGGACACCCCCTTGAGTGGCAGTCCGATCTGCTGTCCCAGCTCCATGTACAGCACCGCGAGCGAGATCGGGATGCCGCGCCGTTGCCGGATGACGGCGTTCAGGTAGGAGTTGTCCGGGTTGTAGTAGTCGTTGGCATTGGCCGCGAAGCCAAGGTCGCGATAGAAGAAATGGTTGAGCAGGCGCAGGCGCTGGATGGCGGGCGTGCCCTCGGCGATCCGGCGCTTGAGCCGCAGGGCCATCAGGTCCAGCGCGGCGAGTTCGCCCTGCAGGTCGAGGTCGGGGTAGGCGTCCTGGGCAAGGGAGAGCGCCGTCTCTGTCAGCGGGATGCCGCCATCGTCGGCCACGAGGCTGGCGAAGTAATCCAGGACTTTCGTGGTGGTCATATCGGGTTCCTGAAGCGGCGCAGGGCGCCGCGTCCTGGCTGGCGCGCCGGATACGTTCCGCCGTGGCCTTCGGCGCGGCGGATCAGCCGGCCTTGCGCTTGAAGGCAGTGAATCTCAGCCCCATGAGCCACAGTGTACCGAAGTAGACGACCGCCGCAAGTACCAGGCACGATGCCAGCAGGGCCACGCGCAGCAGCGGCGTGCTGCCCAGGGCGACCCAGTCGAAGCTGCGCGCGAACCACAGCAGCAGCCCGGACAGCAGCGTGACCGCAGCCAGCAGTTGCGCGAGGAACAATGTCCACCCCGGTGCCGGTTCGTAGAGGCCGCGCCGGCGCAGGCCGATGAACAGCATCAGGGCGTTGAGGGTGGCGCCCAGGCTGATCGACAGCGCCAGGCCGGCGTGGCCGAAGCGGGGCACGAAGGCGAGGTTGGCGAGTTGGGTGATGACCAGCACGGCCACCGCGATCTTGACCGGGGTGCGGATGTCCTGCCGCGCATAGAAGCCCGGGGCCAGGATCTTGATCAGGATGAGGCCGAGCAGGCCGGTGCCGTAGGCCACCAGCGCCTGCCGCGTCATTTCCACCGCGTGGCCGTTGAACTTGCCGTAGTTGAACAGCACGGCCGTCAGCGGCGTGCCGAACACGAACAGCCCGACCGCGCAGGGCAGGGCCAGCAGAAAGGTCAGCCGCAGTCCCCAGTCGAGCAGGCCGGAATACTCGTGATGGTTGGCTTCGGCGCTGGCCTTCGACAGGCTGGGCAGCAGGATGGTCCCCAGCGCCACGCCCAGCAGCGCCGTGGGGAATTCCATCAGGCGGTCGGCGTAGGTCAGGTAGGAGACGCTGCCTGCGGCCAGCCGCGAAGCGATATTGGTATTGATGATCAGGCTGATCTGGGCCACCGAGACGGCCATCAGCGCCGGCACCATCTGCTTCAGGATGCGCCGCACCCCGGCGTCGGCCCAGGCGGCGCGGACATTGACGCCGATGCGCGGCATCACGCCCATCCGGCGCAGCGCGGGGATCTGGATGATGAGCTGCAGGATGCCGCCCACCAGCACGCCCCAGGCCTGGGCGTAGATCGGTTCACGCATGTGCGGGCCGACAAAGAGCGCGGCGAAGATCAGGCACAGGTTGAGCAGCACCGGGGTGAAGGCCGGCACGGCGAAGCGTCGCCAGGTGTTGAGGATGCCCGAAGCAAGCGCGACCAGGGAAATCAGGCCGATATAGGGGAACATCACCCGCGTCATGAAGACAGCCGCGGTATAGGTCTCGCTCTGCCCGCGGAAGCCGGTCGCCACCACGGTCATCACCACCGGGGCGCCGATCACGCCCAGCAGCGAGACTCCCATCAGGACCCAGGTCATCACTGTGCCGACGGCATCGATCAGGCGCCGGGTGTCGGCCTCGCCGCGCTTGCTGTGGTACTCGCCCAGGATGGGCACGAAGGCTTGCGAGAACGCGCCCTCGCCGAAGATGCGGCGCAGCAGGTTGGGGATGCGGAAGGCCACGTTGAAGGCATCGGTCATGTCCGAGGCCCCGAAGGCGCGTGCGATGAGGATCTCGCGCACCAGGCCCGTGATGCGCGAGAGCATGGTCAGGCTGCTGATGGTGGCGAGCGCTTTGAGCAGGTTCAAGATGGAGGCTGGAGCGAGCAAAGCGCCGGCGCTGGCCGTGCGGCCGCGGCGTCGGTGCGGAATCGGATGGACTTGCACCGGCGGGCCGCCGGGCCAGGAATCAGACGACGCGGGCGCGGGGAAGTTGCAGCGGGACCACGCGGGCCGAAGTGGCGCCTATTATACGGATCGGGCAGGCGGCGGACCGTCCCGTCGTTGGGCGGGATTCCTTCTTGCGTTTACGGCTGCTCTGTGTGTATAATCGCCGATTCACAAGGACAGTTGCGTTCCGGATTCGGTTATCTGTGCTTTACCGTGTATCCCGGGCCGCTAGATGTGCATTTTTGGCTGTGTCCCCGGGGCACGCATCTGAATTCAGGAAAACTAAGTAAATGGCAAATTCCGCACAAGCCCGCAAGCGCGCGCGCCAAGCCGTCGCCCAGAACGCCCACAACTCCAGCCTGCGCTCGCGTCTGCGTACCGCCGTGAAGGCTGTTCGCAAGGCGATCGCCACTGGCGACAAGGCTGCTGCTGCCGAGATCTTCAAGAACTCGCAGGCCGTGATCGACAGCATCGCCGACAAGAAGATCGTGCACAAGAACAAGGCTGCACGCCACAAGTCGCGCCTGTCGGCAGCCATCAAGTCGATGGCTGCCTGATTCCGGCAAGCTTGCGCGCGGCTCCGGTCGCGCGGTCGCGGCGATCCGCCAGGGTCGTCGTCCAGCAAAAAGCCCGTCCATGTGACGGGTTTTTTGTTTTCCTGGCCTCCGCTTTCAGTTGCCGGACTGCCGGACGATTGCGTGCCTGCGTGCTGTGTCTTGTTTGTCTTGTGCGCAGTGTTTCGTCGCGGCCTGGAGGGTCGGTGCCGGGCCGCGAGGCGGGGAAGGGGGGGGCGGAGATGGGGTGGGCTCAGCCGAGCGAGCAGGCCTCGACCAGCTGCAGGTTGTTGTCGCGGGCGAAATTCAGCACGAAATCCAGCGCCTTGGGCTCGATCTCCTTGAGGCGGACGTCCACGACCACGCTTTTGACGCCGCCGGCAATCACCGGGCGGACATAGGGTGAATAGGTCAGGCGGGGGTCGCCGGTGTCGCCTTCGGGGCGGAACTGCGCCATCACGCCGCACAGCCGTTCTGCCCAGTCGCTCGGGCGGAAGGTCTTGCCTTCCTTGGTGATGCCTTGGATGAAATATTCGCGAACGTTGGGGGTCATGAGACGACTGCGGCTGGAGGGTGACTCGGCGTAAGACCCGCGAGCACGGGCGCCGGGTTTGACGCGGCCGGCGAGCGTTGGTTCGCTTCCAGCCGGTCGGTCTGCGGGGCGTCGGTGCTTGCAGGGGCACTTTTGATGCCTGTGGCGGGCGGGGGCATGGGGTTGCCGCGCCCCGCGTGAATCAGCGGGTATTATATCTTATATAAGACCTGCGCATAAGGCTGCGGCGGTGCCGGGGTGCCGGATCGGGGTCCCTCCGGGCTCGCCAAAGGGTAAATAATCCCTTATGATTCTTGCAGTTAAATTGCGCAAGCGACGCGAAAGGCGGCTCCGCGACGCGCCTCGCCACCCGGCATCGGTGGCAGCGTGTCATCACCGAGCCGCCTTCTTTGTTTTATGAGCTCAACCCCGATCAAGCATTACCTCCAGTTCAGCGACCTGTCTCCCGAGGAGTACGAGTACCTGCTGGACCGCGCGCGGATCCTCAAGGCGAAGTTCAAGAACTACGAGACATGGCACCCGTTGCACGACCGCACGCTGGCCATGATCTTCGAAAAGAATTCGACGCGCACGCGGCTGTCCTTCGAGGCCGGCATCCACCAGCTCGGCGGCCATGCCGTGTTCCTCAACACGCGCGATTCGCAGCTGGGCCGGGGCGAGCCGATCGAGGATGCGGCACAGGTGATCTCCCGCATGGTGGACATCATCATGATCCGCACCTTCGGCCAGGACATCATCGAACGCTTTGCGGCGCATTCGCGCGTGCCGGTCATCAACGGCCTGACCAACGAATACCATCCCTGCCAGGTGCTGGCCGACGTCTTCACCTATATCGAGAAGCGCGGCAGCATCCAGGGCAAGACGGTGGCCTGGATCGGCGACGCCAACAACATGGCCTATACCTGGATCCAGGCGGCCGAGCGGCTGGACTTCCAGTTCCACTTCTCCGCGCCTCCGGGCTACCAGCTCGATCCGGCCATGGTGCCCGCCACCGCGGCCGCCCACCTCAAGGTGTTCGACGACCCGCTGGCGGCCTGCCAGGGCGCGGACCTGGTCACCACCGACGTGTGGACCAGCATGGGCTTCGAGGCCGAGAACGAGACCCGCAAGCGTGCCTTCCAGCAGTGGATGGTGACCACCGCGATGATGGACCGCGCCAATGCCGACGCCCTGTTCATGCACTGCCTGCCGGCCCATCGCGGCGAGGAGGTCGAGGCAGCGGTGATCGACGGACCCAAGAGCGTGGTCTGGGAAGAGGCGGAGAACCGCCTGCACGTGCAGAAGGCGTTGATGGAATACCTGCTCTGCGGCCGCTATTGAAGGCGCAAGGAGGCCGGCGGCGCGGCACGCGCGGCTGGTTGCGGGGCGAGTCGATGAAGTCGATGAAGTGAATGGGGAGGGGCCGCGCGGCCCCTCTTTTCACACGGTGGGCCAGGATTCGAAAACCCGGCCGGCAACCGGCAGGCGCCGGCCACCGGCCAGCAGCAAGGAGTGATTGCATGACCCAGTTCGACAACGTGTCCGTCGTCAAGAAGGCGAATCTCTATTTCGACGGCAAGTGCGTCAGCCATACGGTGCTGTTCCCGGACGGCACCCGCAAGACGCTCGGCGTGATCTTTCCCGCCAAGCTGAACTTCGGTACCGCCGCGCCGGAGATCATGGAGATCAATGGCGGCAGCTGCCGCATCCGCCTGGCCGGATCGGACGCATGGCAGACCTACGGCGCCGGCCAGCGGTTCAGCGTGCCCGGCAACAGCAACTTCGACATCGAAGTACTGGAAACGCTGGACTACGTCTGCCACTACGGCTGAGCACGCCGGGCCGGCAGCGCCTGCCGCGCCGCCGGCCGCCTGGCAAGCGGGAGGGAGTGCCATGTCGCGCGATCCTAAGATGATCAACCTCGCCCTGCAGGGCGGCGGCGCCCACGGTGCCTTCGGCTGGGGCGTGCTTGACGCCCTGCTGGAAGACGGCAGGCTGGACTTCGACGGCATCAGCGGCACCAGCGCCGGCTCGATGAACGCCGTGCTGTTGGTGGATGGCATGGCTGAAGGCGGGCGCGAGCGCGCCCGCGAGAAATTGCATGAATTCTGGTACGGCGTTTCCCGCACGGGCTCGCCGTTCTCCACCTTCGGCCAGCAGACGGCCGACTGGCTGGCGGGCAACCACCATGGCGGCTGGCCGCTGCAGGAATGGACGAAGATGTGGGCCGGCTGGTGGAATGCCTCGGCCCAGGGCGGCAAGTACAACCCGCTGCGCGACCTGCTCGCTGCCCAGGTCGATTTCGAGCGCGTGCGCTGCTGCGCCGGCACCAAGCTGTTCGTGGCGGCCACCGACGTCAACAGCGGCAACGTGCGCATCTTCCAGAAGCAGGACATCACGCTGGACGCGCTGCTGGCCTCGGCTTGCCTGCCCTACCTGTACCCGGCCGTCGAGATCGAGGGCCGCCACTACTGGGATGGCGGCTACATGGGCAATCCGGCCCTGTTCCCGCTGTTCTACCAGACCGACACGCGCGACATCCTGATCGTCCATATCAATCCGATCCGTCGCCCCGGTGTCCCCACGCAGCCGCAGGAGGTGATGGAGCGGCTCAACGAGATCACCTTCAACGCCTCGCTGCTGCGCGAGTTCCGCGCCATCGCCTTCGTGCAGAAGCTGCTCGACGAAGACTGGCTGAGACCGGAATACCGCGATCGCCTCAAGTACCTGCTGATGCATTCCATCCGCGCCGATGACGCGCTGGCCGATCTGTCCTCCTCGACCAAGCTGGTCACGCACTGGAATTTCCTCGTCATGCTGAAGGAGCGCGGCCGCACGGCGGCGCAGGCCTGGCTGGCCAACCACTTCAAGGATGTCGGCAAGCGCGGCTCGGTGGACATCCGCCGCGAGTTTCTCTCCGACGACCCTCTTTGACGCAGGTCTGGCTCCGTGGCCCGGCCTACAGGACGACGGGCTCGGGCTCGATGCGCACGCCGAAGCGCGCCTGCACCGCGTCGGCGATGCGGGTGGACAGCGCCAGCAGCTGTGCGCCGTTGCCGCCGCCATGATGCACGAGGACCAGCGCCTGCTTCTCGTAGACACCGACCGCGCCGTCGCGCACCCCCTTGAAACCGCATTGGTCGATCAGCCAGCCGGCCGCCAGCTTGATGCGGCCGTCGGCCTGCGTGTAGTGCGCCATTCCGGGATGGACGGCGAGCAGTGCCGCGCCTTGCGCGGCACTGACCACCGGATTCTTGAAGAAGCTGCCCGCATTGCCGATGCGCGCCGGGTCGGGCAGCTTGCGGGAGCGGATGGCTACCACGGCGTCGAGGATGGCGGCAGCGCCGGGGGCCGGTTCGTCGTGCAGCTCGCGCGCCAGCTCGGCATAGCCGAGCACCGCCTGCCACGGCCGCGGCAGGCGCAGCGTGACCGCCGTGATGATGTAGCGATCCTTGCCTGCCTGCTTGAACAGGCTGTCGCGGTAGCCGAAGGCGCATTGCGCCGCATCGAGTTCGACGAAGGTGCCGCTGGCGCGGTCGTAGGCGCGCAGCGAGGCGAAGCGCTCGCGCAACTCGACGCCGTAGGCCCCGATGTTCTGGATGGGAGCGGCGCCCGCCGTGCCAGGGATCAGCGCCAGGTTTTCCAGTCCCGGCATGCCCTCGGTCACGGTGCGGCACACCAGCGCGTGCCAGTTCTCGCCGGCGCCGGCCGTGACCAGCCATGCCGTTTCGGAGGCGCGGGCCGAAAATCCCGGGATTTCCATCAGCAGTACCAGCGCCTGCAGGTCGGCGGTCAGCACCACATTGCTGCCGCCGCCGAGCACCAGTACCGGCAACCCCGCCACGCGCGGGTCGGCGAGCGCCGCCACCAGGTCGTCTTCACTGCGCACATGTGCCGCGAAGCGCGCGCGGACGTCGAATCCGAATGTATTGTGGCGGCGCAGGGGATAAAATTCGTGGAGATCTGCCATGCGGGATCTGATGAGGCGGCCGCCGAATGACGAGGGCCGGCCTGGACTGCGGAGTTGGCAGGATTATACGGAAGCGCTGGCGCCAGGCGCGGCGCTTCCGGGGCAATTGCTTATCAGGAGAAAGAAATGCCGTCGTTTGACGTAGTGTGCGAAGCCAATATGGTCGAAGTGAAGAATGCCGTCGAGCAGGCCAACAAGGAGATCTCGACGCGCTTCGACTTCAAGGGATCCGACGCCCGCGTCGAGCAGAAGGAAGGTGAGCTGACCGCTTTCGCCGACGACGATTTCAAGCTGGGCCAGGTCAAGGACGTGCTGATCAACAAGATGGCCAAGCGCAACGTGGACGTGCGCTTCCTCGACTACGGCAAGGTTGAAAAGATCAGCGGCGACAAGGTCAAGCAGGTCGTCACCATCAAGAAGGGAGTGACGGGCGACCTGGCCAAGAAGATCGTGCGCATGATCAAGGACAGCAAGATCAAGGTCCAGGCCAGCATCCAGGGTGACGCCGTGCGCGTGTCGGGCACCAAGCGCGACGACCTGCAGAGCGTCATCGCCTTGCTGCGCAAGGACGTTTCCGAGGCGCCGCTCGACTTCAACAACTTCCGCGACTGAGCGGCGGCGCCCGTCCGGGCGCCTCAGCGCATCTGCGGCGCCCTCGGCAGGCCGCCGATGCGCGCGCCGGCCTTGATTCCCTTCTGCTTGAACCAGCCCTGGTTCATCTCCAGCGCGTAGCGCACCGCCGCACGCGGACAGTGGTTGTCCTCGGTCTGCGGCGCCATGTCCTCGATATTGACGATGGTGCCGTCATCGGCCAGGAAGGCGATCGACAGCGGCAGGTCGGTGTTCTTCATCCAGAAGCAGTTGCCGGCCTTCTGCTCGAAGACGAACAGCATGCCGTGGCTCGCCGGCATGGTCTTGCGGTACATCAAGCCGATCTCGCGCGACTCCGGTGTGGCAGCCACTTCGGTCTGGATCGCGTACATGCCGGCGGTCAGCTGGATCTCCGGCAGGCCGGTCTGCGCCTGCGCGGCTGCGCCTTGTGCGAAGGCGAGCGTGGTGGCGGTCAAGGCGGCAAGTTGAAGCAGGATCTTGGACGCGGGAGACATGGCGTAGGCGTGGGGTCAGCGTTACTGCGTTAGGGGAAGGGAAAGGCCAGGCGCAAGGATAACCCGGACGCAGGCTTGCGTGCCGCGCGGCACGCGCATGAAAAAAGGCAGGCCGTCCGAGGGACTGCCTGCCTTTGCACGCACCGCCGAGGCGGTGCGAAGCGACTTCCGAAGTCTTACTTCGAAGCGCCTTCTGCCGGAGCGGAGGCGGGAGCGGCTTCTGCCTTCGAAGCGGCCTTCTTGGCGTGCTTCTTCTTGCTGTGCTTCTTCTTGGCGGGCTTCGCTTCAGCCTTGGCAGCGGGCGCTGCAGCGTCAGCAGCAGCCGGAGCCGAAGCTTGGGCGAATGCACCGGTGGCGAACAGGCCGGAAACCAGAGCAGCAGCGATCAGTTTGTTCATTGCGATTCCCTCGAAATTTGAACGCATTCGGAAGTGATGACGCGTAATTGGACGTGTCACGATCAACAACGGGGCCACCACGCGATCGGTTGACGCGAGAGAGACAGGAATCTTTCCGGCATTTGTTAGCGTTTGTAACCCTTGCGCCTCACCACCGGCGCGCGAGCCTGCCGCCCGGGGCTGGCGGGGCCGGACAGGCCGAGCAGAGCCGGTGTGATTTCCCGCCATTCGCCAGGCATCAGCCCGAGCGTGAACAGGTCGAGGCCACCGATCGCCGTGCGTACCAAGCGCAGCGTCGGGTGTCCGACGGCTGCGGTCATCCGTCGCACCTGGCGGTTCTTGCCTTCGCGGATACGCAGTTCTACCCAGGTGGTGGGGATGGCGGCGCGGTAGCGGATGGGCGGATCGCGCGGCCACAGGGTGTCTGGCGTATCCACCAGGCGCGCCTGCGCCGGCAGCGTGCGGAAGTCGCCGAGGTCGAGGCCTGCGCGCAGTGCTTGCAGGGCGGCCTCGTCGGGCACGCCTTCCACTTGCGCCAGATAGGTCTTGACGAGCTTGTGCTGCGGGTCGGCGATGCGGGCCTGCAAGGCACCGTCGTCGGTCAGCAGCAGCAGGCCTTCGCTGTCGGCGTCGAGCCGGCCGGCCGGGTAGACGCCGGGCACGGCCACGCATTCGGCCAGCGTCGGCCGCGTCGGGTGCGGCGAGAACTGGCTCATGGTGTTGTACGGCTTGTTGAGGGCGAGCAAGGTCATGGGGCCGAAGTATGCCCGAGGCTCGATGCACGCGGACACTGTCGGCGGGCCATGGCGGCTGCCGGGAAATTGCTGCATAATTTAAATATAGTCTTATGTCTTATATAAGACTTTCGGCGCGATCACCGATCGGGGCACGGCGATGTGGCGGATGCAAGACACGTTCGCCCGCTACAATCTCCTGCTGTGTCCCTATCTCGCTGTCCGCTCACGCAAGCGACGGCGGCCGTTACAACCCCGTTCCGCACTGGAGACGTCATGTATCAACACATCAAAGTTCCGGCTGGCGAAAAGATCACGGTCAACCAGGACTTTTCGCTGAACGTACCGGACAATCCCATCATTCCCTTCATCGAGGGGGATGGCACGGGCTTCGACATCACGCCGGTGATGCTCAAGGTGGTGGACGCCGCGGTAGCCAAGGCCTACGGCGGCCAGCGCAAGATTTCCTGGATGGAGATCTACGCAGGCGAGAAGTCCACCAAGGTCTACGGTCCCGATGTGTGGCTGCCCGACGAAACCCTCGATGTCCTGAAGGAATACGTGGTGTCGATCAAGGGGCCGCTGACCACCCCGGTCGGCGGCGGCATCCGCTCGCTGAACGTGGCGCTGCGCCAGCAGCTCGATCTCTATGTCTGCCTGCGCCCGGTGCGCTATTTCAAGGGAGTGCCGTCGCCGGTGCGCGAGCCCGAGAAGACCGACATGGTGATCTTCCGCGAGAACTCGGAGGATATTTATGCCGGCATCGAATGGGAAGCCGGGAGCGAGCAGGCGCGCAAGGTGATCGCCTTCCTGCAGAACGAGATGGGGGTCAGGAAGATCCGTTTCCCCGATACTTCCGGCATCGGCATCAAGCCGGTCTCGAAGCAGGGCACGCAGCGCCTGGTGCGCAAGGCGATCCAGTACGCCATCGACAACGACAAGCCGTCGGTGACGCTGGTGCACAAGGGCAACATCATGAAGTACACCGAGGGTGCCTTCCGCGACTGGGGCTATGAACTGGCCCAGCAGGAGTTCGGCGCCCAGCTGGTCGACGGCGGCCCGTGGTGCAAGTTCAAGAACCCGAAGACCGGCCGCGACGTCGTCATCAAGGACGCCATCGCCGATGCCTTCCTGCAGCAGATCCTGCTGCGTCCGGCCGAGTACTCGGTGATCGCGACGCTGAACCTGAACGGCGACTATATCTCCGACGCGCTGGCGGCCCAGGTGGGCGGCATCGGCATCGCTCCGGGTGCCAACCTGTCGGACTCGGTGGCCATGTTCGAGGCCACGCACGGTACCGCGCCGAAGTATGCCGGCAAGGACTACGTGAACCCGGGCTCGGAGATCCTGTCGGCCGAAATGATGCTGCGTCACATGGGCTGGACCGAAGCCGCCGACCTGATCATCCGCTCGATGGAGAAGTCCATCCTGTCGAAGCGCGTCACCTACGACTTCGCCCGGCTGCTGGAAGGAGCGACGCAGGTGTCGTGCTCGGGCTTCGGCCAGGTGATGATCGACAATATGTGAGGGGGACAGGGCTGGCCGCAGTACCGCTGCGGCCCCTGCCGGGCCAGATCCGGCAAATAAAAAAGCCGGCCGCTCGGGCCGGGCTTTCTTGTCGGATGCGGCAGCGTACCGCCGATGTTCGCTGGGAGGTCGGGGCTGCCAGCCGCGTATCGCGGTGCGGGCCTGCCTGTCGCCTCCCGGCGTTTCCCGTTCCGGGGGTACCGCATTTCCTTGGGCCGTCTCGCGCTCTGTCGGGCGGGTACGGCCGGCGCCCTCAGGACGCGTCCTGGATGTTGGTGGCCTGCTTGCCCTTGGGGCCTTGCACGATCTCGAAGGAGACGCGCTGGCCTTCCTTCAGGGTCTTGAAGCCATTCATCTGGATCGCCGAGAAATGCGCAAACAGCTCTTCTTCACCATCGTCGGGCTTGATGAACCCGAAACCCTTGGCGTCGTTGAACCATTTGACGATACCGCTTGCCATAAACTCCCCCAACAAAGAAACAGATATCAAGCGGGGAAGCCTGTTGAGCGGCCGCACGGCGCCCGCACGCCCGCTCCGGCCAAGGCAGCGGCCCGGGACGGGCGCGGCCGGTGGCGACGGCTCGGACCTTGCGTGAAGCGTGACGGTCGTTCCCGAGGGATCGGGGTCGATGGGCCTCCCTGCCCACCAAGCTCCCCGTCCGGATGGATCGTTTGGCTCGTTGAACCAGACAAGGATGCACTTTTGATTCTTCGGTCAAAGTTTCGCACTGTCAAGCTGGCAGAATCCCCACTCCTGAGCGGGTGTGGCAGGAATGGAACGGCGTCGCGCCTGCGCGGCGGCCCCGGGGCGTGCCGGTCGCGGCAGGCGGTGTGTGGCCGGCTGCCTTTTGTCCGGGCGGCCCTTGAATCCCGGTGCTTCTCCCCAAATTGCAGAGTTGTGAGTAAGGGTTAGAATAAAGCCATGGCTACGAGGCTGGCGAATGTCCCACAACGCGGAGCGGACACTGTACTGGAGCGGAAAGAGCAGGCGCTCAAACCGCCCGCCATGTACAAGGTGGTGCTTCTGAACGACGACTACACTCCGATGGAGTTTGTCGTCATGATCCTGCAACAATATTTCAGCAGGGACCGAGAAACGGCGACGCAGATCATGCTCACGGTGCATCGGGAAGGGAAAGGCGTCTGCGGTATCTATACCAGGGATATCGCGGCGACGAAGGTCGAGCTGGTGTCAACCCACGCGCGGCAGGCGGGCCACCCCCTGCAGTGTGTGATGGAGGAAGCATGATTGCGCAAGAATTGGAAGTCAGCCTGCATATGGCGTTTGTCGAGGCCAGGCAGGCACGCCACGAGTTCATCACCGTGGAGCATCTGCTGCTGGCGTTGCTTGACAACCCCACCGCAGCCGAAGTCTTGCGCGCCTGCGCGGCCAATATCGAGGATCTGCGCACCAGTCTGAAGAACTTCATCGCCGACAACACGCCGGTAGTGCCAGGCACCGACGAGGTCGACACCCAGCCGACGCTGGGCTTCCAGCGCGTGATCCAGCGCGCCATCATGCATGTGCAGTCGACCTCGAACGGCAAGAAGGAGGTCACCGGCGCCAACGTGCTGGTAGCCATCTTCGGCGAGAAGGACTCCCATGCCGTCTACTACCTGCAGCAGCAGGGCGTGACCCGGCTGGACGTCGTCAATTTCATCAGCCACGGCATCCGCAAGGACCAGGCCGAGCCCGCCAAGCAGGGCGAGGGCAATGCCGAGGGCGAGGGCGGCGACGGCAAGGAAAGCCCGCTGGAGCAGTACACGCAGAACCTGAACGCGCTGGCCAAGGCCGGCAAGATCGACCCGCTGATCGGCCGCGAGGCCGAGGTCGAGCGCGTCGTCCAGGTGCTGTGCCGCCGACGCAAGAACAATCCGCTGCTGGTCGGCGAGGCCGGCGTCGGCAAGACCGCCATCGCCGAGGGCCTGGCCTGGCGCATCACCAAGAACGAGGTGCCCGACATCCTCGAGCGCGCGGTCGTCTACTCGCTGGACATGGGCGCGCTGCTCGCCGGGACCAAGTACCGCGGCGATTTCGAGCAACGCCTGAAGGGGGTGCTGAAGTCGCTGAAAGACAATCCGAATGCGATCCTCTTCATCGACGAGATCCATACGCTGATCGGTGCCGGCGCCGCTTCGGGCGGCACGCTGGATGCCAGCAACCTGCTGAAGCCGGCGCTGTCCTCGGGCCAGCTCAAGTGCATCGGCGCGACCACCTTCACCGAATACCGCGGCATCTTCGAGAAGGACGCGGCGCTGTCGCGGCGCTTCCAGAAGATCGATGTGGTCGAGCCTTCGATCGACCAGACCGTGCAGATCCTGCGCGGCCTCAAGTCACGCTTCGAGGAGCACCACGGTGTCAAGTACGCGGCAGCGGCGCTGACCGCGGCGGCCGAACTGTCGGCGCGCTTCATCACCGACCGCCACCTGCCTGACAAGGCGATCGATGTGATCGACGAAGCAGGCGCCGCCCAGCGCATCCTGCCCAAGTCCAAGCAGAAGAAGACCATCGGCAAGAGCGAGATCGAGGATATCGTCTCGCGCATCGCCCGCATCCCGCCGCAGAGCGTCAACCAGGACGATCGCAGCAAGCTGCAGACCCTGGACCGCGACCTGAAGTCGGTGGTGTTCGGGCAGGATCCGGCCATCGAGGCGCTCGCTTCGGCGATCAAGATGTCGCGCGCCGGGCTCGGCAAGACCGACAAGCCGATCGGCTCCTTCCTGTTCTCCGGCCCGACCGGCGTGGGCAAGACCGAGGTGGCCAAGCAGCTTGCCTTCATCATGGGCATCGAGCTGATCCGCTTCGACATGTCGGAGTACATGGAGCGCCACGCGGTCAGCCGCCTGATCGGCGCGCCTCCGGGCTACGTCGGCTTCGACCAGGGTGGCCTGCTGACCGAGGCCGTCACCAAGAAGCCGCACTGCGTGCTGCTGCTGGATGAGATCGAGAAGGCGCATCCGGACATCTTCAACATCCTGCTGCAGGTGATGGACCATGGCTCGCTGACGGACAACAACGGCCGTCGCGCGGACTTCCGCAACGTGATCATCATCATGACCACCAATGCGGGCGCCGAGACCATGAACCGCGCCACCATCGGTTTCACCAACACGCGCGAGCGCGGTGACGAGATGGCAGATATCAAGCGCATGTTCACGCCGGAGTTCCGCAACCGCCTGGATGCCACCATCAGCTTCCGTGCGCTGGACGAGGAGATCATCCTGCGCGTCGTGGACAAGTTCCTGATGCAGCTCGAGGAGCAGCTCCACGAGAAGAAGGTGGACGCCGCCTTCAGCGACAGGCTGCGCAAGTTCCTGGCCAGGAAGGGCTTCGACCCCCTGATGGGCGCGCGCCCGATGCAGCGCCTGATCCAGGACATGATCCGCAAGGCGCTGGCCGACGAATTACTGTTCGGCAAGCTGGTGAGCGGCGGCAAGGTGATGGTAGACCTCGACGACGAAGAACACATCAAGCTGGACTTCGCCGAGGCGGACGCCGAGCCCCCCGAGGCGCCGGAAAGCGAGCAGAAGGCCGAAGCCTGAGCTTCTTCCGGCCGGCCAGGGCACCAAAAGTGCCGCATTCAGCGCCGGTGGCCCGCAAGTCGTGGTATTCTCGGGCGAGACATGGGGCGGCAGTGATGCCGCCCCTGCTTTTTCGCGCCGGCTCCGCCGTCCGCTCCTAGCACGAGTCACCGATGTCCAGTCACGACCGCCGGCAGGTGCGCCGCCTGCTGCTCAAATCGCTGCCGCTGGGTACGCTGCCGTTCCTGCCGCCGACTCTGGCGGGCCCCGTCTCAGGCGTTGGCGAGGCAGGGGCCGGCAACGGCCGGCCGATCACGCTGGTGCTGCCGTTTCCTCCCGGCGGGAGCGTCGACATTGTCGCGCGGCAACTGCAGCCGGGTTTGAAGAATGCGCTCGGGCAGGTCGTGGTGATCGATAACAAGCCTGGCGCGGGCGGGCTGATCGCCTCTAGCCTGGTGGCCCGGGCCCGGCCGGACGGAAACACCCTGCTGATGGCTTTCGATACGCACGCCATCAATCCCTTTGCCTACAAGCGCCTGCCCTACGACACCTTCCGCGATTTCACCCCCATCTCGCAACTGGTGCGCTTCCCCCTGGTGATTGCCGCCCATCCGTCGCTGCCGGCCGCCAATGTGCGGGAGCTGGTGGCGCTGGCCCGCGCGGAACCGGGTGCGGTGCGTTATGCCTCGTCCGGCGTCGGCAGCCTGAACCAGCTGGCGGCCGAGGCGCTGGCGACAGAGGCGGGGGTGCGCTTCCTGCATGTGCCCTACAAGGGAGGGGGACCCGCGGTTCAGGCGGTGCTGGCGAACGAAGTCGACCTGTTCTTCAGCAGCTATGCGGCCGTGCAAGCCCATATTGCCGCCAAGACCATCAAAGTGCTGGGCGTCACCGGCAGCACCCGCCTGCGTGAGCTGGCGCAGGTGCCTACGGTGGCCGAGCAGGGCTTTCGTGGCTTCGAGGCCTACTCCTGGATCGGCGTGTTCGGCCCGGCTGGCATGGCCGCGCCTGCCGTGGCCCGTCTGCAGGCGGCACTGGCCGGCGCGCTGCGCCAGCCGCGGGCGCAGGAGGCCTTGGGCCAGCAGGGCTTCGAGATCGTGGCGGGCAGTCCGGCAGAACTCGAGCGCCTGGTGCGCCGCGAGCACGACAAATGGCTGGCCGTCGCCCGCAAGGCCAACATCCGCTTCGATTGAGCTCACTGGGCGAGGAGACGGTATCGACATGGCAACTCGCAGTGCGGAACCCTTCGACCACGCCGTGGTGGTCTGTCCCGATCTCGACGCCGCGGCGCAGTCCTGGCGCAGGCTCGGTTTCACGCTGACGCCGCGCGGCTTCCATACGCTCGGCTCGCAGAATCACTGCGCCATGCTGGAGCAGGACTATCTGGAGCTGCTGCACGTGACCGAACCCACCCCCAGCCGGCGCTACTATTGGGATGCCCAGGCTGCGGGCGGGGGCTGTGCCGCCATGTCGTGCAAGAGCCGCGATGCTTTCGGCACGGCTGCGGCGCTGCGGGCCGAAGGATGGCACACCTCCGATCCGATCGAGTTTTCGCGCCCGGTGCGGCTGGAGGATGGCAGCGAGCAGCCGGCCACCTTCCGCGTGATGGCCATCGACGACGCGCCCGGCGCGCGCTATTTCGCCTGCGAGCACCGTACCCCCGAACTGCTGTGGCGGCCCGAATGGATGGCACACGCCAACGGGGCGCGCGCTATTGGTGCCATGTTCCTGGTGGTGGCGCCTGCGCTGGTCGAGGCGACCGGGCGGGCCTATGCCGAACTGACCGGCGCGGAGCTGACGGAGCTCAGCGAGCATGTGTGCAGCCTGGCCATCTGCGGCGCGACGCTGGTGATCAGCACGCCGCAGGCACTGGCCTCCGCGACCGGTACGGTGCATGTCCAGCGCTGCGTGCCGGGCTACGCGGCGATCCGCCTGCGTACCGCCGACCTGGCTGCTGCGCGTGCCCTGTGGCGCGAGGCCGGCGTGCAGGCTGCCGAACTCGGGCCGCACGAGAGCCTGGTGCCGGCCAGCCAGGCCGGCGGAGTGGCGCTGCTGTTCGAACAGGCCACCTGAGCCGGCGCCCCCGGCGCCGGCTCAGGCGCCCGGGCTTATACTCCCTTGTGGTGCACGCCGGTGGAGCCGAATCCGCCGCTGCCGCGCTCGGTATCGGCCGAGAAGGTTTCCACCGTGGAGAAGACCGGGCGCAGTACCGGCACGAACATCATCTGGGCGATGCGCTCGCCCGGCTGGATCACGATCGGCTCGGTGCCGGGGGCATTGCGGTTCCACACGCTGACCATGATCTGGCCCTGGTAGTCGGCATCGATCACGCCGATCGAATTGCCCAGCACCAGGCCCTTCTTATGGCCCAGACCCGAGCGCGGCACGATGGTGGCAGCCATGTAGGGATTGCCCATGTGCACGGCGAAGCCAGCCGGTACCAGCACGGCAGGCGTGCCGGCTTCGATCGCGAGCGGTGCATCCAGGCAGGCGTGCAGGTCGATGGCGGCAGCCATCTCGCTCTGGTAGGCCGGCAGGCCCCATTCGTGCAGACGAGCGTCCAATACCTTGATTTCGACGGGCGGGTTCAGTTCAGCGGTCATGGCAGAGAATCGGTAGGGCGGAAGGTGTAGGGCGGAAGGTGTAGGGCAGAAGGCGGGCAGGCCGCGCAATGGCAGCGGATTGGAACATGGCCGGCACGAAGCGCGAGTCGCCCGGGGCCGCGGGGGCGGGCGCACGGCCCGCCGCCGGCGAGCCGTGATGATAGCCGAGCGAGGGAAGAGTAGGCGGCCGCCGGGGCGCTCAGGCGCCGTCCTGCAGTGCAAAGGCCTGTGCCAGCAACTCGTAGGTGCGCAGCCGCGCCGCATAGCTGGCAGCCACGCTCAGCACGACAAGCTCATCGGCCGCGAACTGCTCGCGCAGCGCCAGCATCCGCTCGCTGACCTGTTCCGGCGTGCCGCAGATCGTGCGCGGCCGCTCGCGCGCGATGATCAGGCGGTCGCGCTCGGTGGGCTCATGGCCGGCCGCCTGGGCCAGCGAGGGGATGGGAGCGTTGACACCGTAGGCCATCTGCAGCCGGCGCAGGTCGACGGCGCGTTCCAGTGCGGCTGCCTCGGCCCCGGTGTCCGCGCAGATGACGAAGACCGCGGCAGCGCTGTAGGGCTGCGTCTCGTAACCCGGCGTGAAATGGTCGCGGTAATGGCGGGCGACCGCATGGCCGCCGTGCGCGTTGATGAAGTGGGCGAAGGCAAAGCGCACGCCGAGTTGCGCCGCCAGCGCACCGCCGTAGTCGCTCGAGCCCAGCACCCAGATCTCCGGGCGGGTGTCGATCTGCGGCTGCAGCAGCACGCCCTCGGCCAGGTGGTCCGGCGGGACTTCTCCGGCGAGCAGCCAGCACAGGTCGCGCACCTGTTCGGCAAACTGCGCGCCGCGGTCGTAGTCGCCCATGGCCACGGCCTGGGCCGTGCGCATGTCGCCGCCGGGTGCGCGGCCTACGCCGAGGTCGATGCGTCCGGGGAACAAGGCTTCCAGCATGCGGAACTGCTCGGCCACCTTGAACGGGCTGTAGTAGGGCAGCATCACGCCGCCGGAGCCGAGCCGGATGCGCCGGGTCACGCTGCCCAGCCGGGCCAGCATCACCTCCGGCGCCGGATTGCAGACGCCATGCAGCCCGTGGTGCTCGGCGCACCAGTAGCGGGTGTAGCCGAGCGCGTCGGCGGCCTGGGCCAGTTCGATGGTGGCAGCCAGCGCATCGCGCGCGCTGTGCCCGGCGATGACCGGGCTCTGGTCCAGCACGGAGAGCCGCATGGCGGGGCGCCGCGGGGCGTCGCCGACGGGCGCGGCGCTCACGATGCCGCTCCGGTGCCGGCGGGCAGGCGCTGGGCGATGGCGGCCACCAGCAGGCGTGCCAGCGTCAGCTTGTCCGCGCGCGGCAGGCGCGTCATGCCTTGTGCGTCGAACAGCACGATCTCGTTGTCGTCCAGGCCGAAGGTGTGATGGCCGATATTGCCGACCAGCAGGGGCACGCGCTTGCGCTGGCGCTTCTGCTCGCCGTAGGTCTCCAGGTTCTCGCTCTCGGCGGCGAAGCCCACGCAGTAGGGCGCGTCGGGCCGCGCGGCGACGGCGGCGAGAATGTCCGGGTTCTGCACGAATTCCAGTGTCGGCGTGTCGGTGTCGTTGGCTTTCTTCAGCTTCTGCGCGGCGACCTGCGCGGGCCGCCAGTCGGCCACGGCCGCCACCGCGATGAAAACGTCGCTGCCGTGCAGCCCGGCCAGCACGGCATCGTGCATCTGGCGCGCGCTCTGCACATCCGAGCGCGCCACCCCGCGCGGCGTCGGCAGCGCGGTCGGGCCGGCCACCAGGTGCACCTCGGCACCCGCCTCGCGCGCCGCGCGCGCAATGGCGAAGCCCATCTTGCCGGACGAGCGGTTGGTGATGCCGCGAACCGGGTCGATAGCCTCGAAGGTGGGGCCGGCGGTGATCAGCACGCGCCGCCCGGCCAGCACCTTGGGTTGGAAGAAAGCGACGATGTCCTCGAGCAGTTCCTCGGGTTCCAGCATGCGGCCATCGCCGACCTCGCCGCAGGCCTGGTCGCCGCTGCCCGGGCCGAGCACCGTGACGCCGTCCGCGCGCAAATGCGCGACGTTGCGCTGGGTGGCCGGCGCGGCCCACATCTGCCGGTTCATGGCCGGCGCCACCAGCAGCGGGCAGTCGCGCGCGATGCACAGCGTGCTGAGCAGGTCGTCGCACAGGCCGTTGGCCAGGCGCGCCATGAAATCGGTGGAGGCGGGCGCGATGACGATGGCATCGGCTTCCCGCGAGAGGTCGATATGGGCCATGTTGTTGCCGACGCGGTCATCCCACTGCGACCGGAAGACCGGGCGTCCCGACAGCGCCTGCATCGTGACCGGGGTGATGAAATGCGTTGCCGCCTCGGTCATGGCCACTTGCACGGTGGCCCCGGCCTTGGTGAGCAGGCGGACCAGTTCGGCCGACTTGTAGCAGGCGATGCCGCCGGTCAGGCCTAGAACGATGTGCTTGCCGTGCAAATCCATGGTGGGCTCTCGGAAAAGGGAAGATGGCCGCAGGCGTGTGGCGCCGGGCACCCCGCATCATACCGGCTTGCCGCCGGTACTGCCGGGGCTGACGCGCCGGCGCGGAAGGGGAGTCGGGAGAGCGCGGCCCCGGGCATCGTTGCCGGGGCCGCAATGCGCTTACTGGCGCCGCACGCGACGCAGCTCGTCGACGATCAGCAGCGCCGCGCCGACGGTGATGGCGCAGTCGGCGAGGTTGAAGGCGGGCCAGTGGTAGCGGCCTGCGTAGAAGTCGAGGAAGTCGACCACATGGCCGTAGAGCACGCGGTCCACCACGTTGCCCACGGCGCCGCCGAGAATCAGCGACACGGCCAGGCAGAACAGCCGCTGGCCGGTGTGGCGGTACAGCAGCCAGATGATGAACAGGCCGACCACGACGCCCAGGCCGGTGAAGAACCAGCGCTGCCAGCCGCCGGCGTCGGCCAGGAAGCTGAAGGCCGCGCCCTTGTTGTAGACCAGTACCAGGTTGAAGAAGCCGGTCACCGGGCGCGATTCGCCGTAGGCGAAGCTGCGCACGATGACCAGCTTGAGGAACTGGTCGGCCATCACCACCAGCAGGGCGAAGGCCATCCACAGCCAGGGTGTGGTGCCTGCCGCCTTGCTCGGGCGCTTGCTCGAACGCGCCGCGCGCGTGCCCGCGGCGGCCATCAGGCGTGGCTCCGTTGTTCGCCGGCGCCGAACAGGTTGCTGACGCAACGGCCGCACAGTGTGGGGTGGGCCGTATCGGCGCCGACATCCTCGCGGTAGTGCCAGCAGCGCTCGCACTTGGCGTGTGTCGACGGCGTCACGGTCACCAGCAGGTCACCGCCTTCCGGCGCCGGCGTGACGGTGGCGGCGGAGGTCAGCAGCACGAAGCGCAGGTCGTCGTCCAGGCTTTGCAGCGCGGCCAGGGTCGGGCCGCCGGCGCTGATCGACACTTCCGCCTGCAGCGAGGAGCCGATACCGCCCTCCACGCGCACCGACTCGAGCTGCCTGGTCACCTCCGCGCGCACGGTGCGGATTTCGTGCCACTTCTCCAGCAGGCCATCGGCGTGGTCGAGCGCCGGCGTCGCATAGTAGGTGCTGGTGAAGATGGTCTCGTCGTGGCCGGTGCCGTGGCGGAACACCTGCCACGCCTCCTCGGCGGTGAACGACAGGAACGGTGCCATCCAGTGCAGCATCGACTGGGTGATGTGGTACAGCGCGTTCTGCGCGGCGCGGCGCGCGCGCGAGTCCGGCGCGGTGGTGTAGAGGCGGTCCTTCAGCACGTCGAGGTAGAAGCCGCCCAGGTCTTCCGAGCAGAAGGTCTGCAGCTTGGCGACCACCGGGTGGAACTCGTACACGTCGTAGTGCGACAGCACTTCCTTCTGCAGCTGGGCGGTCAGCGCCACGGCGTAGCGGTCGATCTCCAGCCATTCCGACGGCGGCAGCGCGTGCTTGGCATGGTCGTAGTCGGTCAGGTTGGCCAGCAGGAAGCGCAGCGTGTTGCGGATGCGGCGGTAGCCTTCGACCACGCGCTTGAGGATTTCGTCGGAGATCGACAGTTCGCCCGAGTAGTCGGTCGAGGCCACCCACAGGCGGATGATCTCGGCCCCCATCTTGTTGGCGATGTCCTGCGGCGACACGGTATTGCCGATCGACTTGGACATCTTGCGGCCTTCGCCGTCGACAGTGAAGCCGTGCGTCAGCAGCGCCTTGTAGGGCGGCTTGCCGTACAGCATCGACGCGGTCAGCAGCGAGGAGTGGAACCAGCCGCGGTGCTGGTCCGAGCCTTCCAGGTAGAGGTCGGCCAGGCGCCCGTCCGGCGTGTCGGCCGACGGGTCGTACAGTTCGTCCCGGTGCGAGCCGCGGATCACGGTCCAGTGTGTGGTGCCCGAGTCGAACCAGACGTCCAGCGTGTCGCGGTTCTTCTCATAGTGCTCGGCCTCGTCGCCCAGCAGTTCCTTCGGGTCCAGCGCCTGCCAGGCCTCGATGCCGTGCTGTTCGACGCGCTTGGCCACTTCCTCCAGCAGCTCCGGCGTGCGCGGATGCAGCGCACCGGTTTCCTTGTGGACGAAGAAAGCCATCGGCACGCCCCACTGGCGCTGGCGCGACAGCGTCCAGTCGGGCCGGTTGGCGATCATATTGTGCAGGCGCTGCTTGCCCCAGGACGGGTAGAAGGCGGTTGCTTCGATGCCGGCCAGCGCCGTCTCGCGCAGGGTCGGGCCGCTCTCGCCGTTCTCCGCCGTGGGCTCCACGTCCATCCCGGCGAACCACTGCGAGGTAGCGCGGTAGATGATCGGGGTCTTGTGCCGCCAGCAGTGCATATAGCTGTGCGGGTAGTTATGCGAGTTGAACAGGTTGCCCGAGGCCTTCAGCGCCACGACGATCTGCGGGTTGGCGTCCCAGATCTTCATGCCGCCGAACAGCGGCAGCCAGCTCGCGTAGACGCCGTCGCCCATGACCGGGCTGATGATGTCCGCGTCGCGCATGCCGTGCGCCTTGCACGACTGGAAGTCTTCCACGCCGTAGGCCGGTGCCGAGTGCACGATGCCCGAGCCGGTGTCGGTGGTGACGTAGTCGCCCAGGTAGATCGGCGACAGGCGATCGTAGCCGGCGTCCGTCTTGGCCAGCGGATGGTGGAAGTGGATCTCCGACAGCGCCGCGCCGCGCGCGGTGGCGACCACCTTGCCTTCGAGTTCGTAGATCTTGAGTTGTTCCTCGACGCGCTCGGTGGCCAGGATCAGCCAGCCGCGCGGGGTGTCGACCAGTGCGTACTCCACTTCGGGGTGGACGTTCAGTGCCTGGTTGGAGGGGATGGTCCACGGGGTGGTGGTCCAGATCACGATCCAGCCGGGGCGGGCGGCGAGCTGCTCGGCCGGCACCTTGAAGGCGTGCGCCAGCTTGTCGGTCTCGGCGAAGGGGAAGCCGACGTCGATCGACAGATCGGTCTTGTCCTTGTACTCGACTTCGGCCTCGGCCAGCGCCGAGCCGCAGTCGAAGCACCAGTTGACCGGCTTCAGGCCGCGGAAGACGAAGCCCTTCTCCATGATCTTGCCGAGGGCGCGCAGTTCGTCGGCCTCGTTGCGGAAGTTCATGGTCAGATAGGGGTTGTCCCAGTCGCCCAGCACGCCCAGGCGCTGGAAGTCGACCTTCTGGCGGGCAATCTGCTCGGTGGCGTAGGCGCGCGCCTTGGCCTGCACCTCCTGCACCGGAAGCCCCTTGCCGAACTGCTTCTCGATCTGGATCTCGATCGGCATGCCGTGGCAGTCCCAGCCAGGCACGTAGACGGCGTCGAGCCCGGACAGGCCGCGCGCCTTGACGATCATGTCTTTCAGGATCTTGTTGACGGCGTGTCCGATGTGGATGTCGCCGTTGGCATACGGCGGGCCGTCGTGCAGGATGAACTTCTTGGCGCCCTTGCGTGCTTCGCGGATCTTCCGGTAGCGCTGCGTTTCCTGCCATTGCTTGACCCACTGCGGTTCGCGCTTGGGCAGGTCGCCGCGCATCGGGAACGGGGTGTCGAGCAGGTTGACCGGGTACTTGCTTTTCTCGGGCTTGGCGCGTTTGTCGTCGGACATGTCGATTCTCGGGGCAATTCGTCTGGCGCGCGGCGGGCTGGCGGCCCGGGCCGGCGCGGAGTTGGCTGTGGGTGCGTGTGCGGGCGACTCCGCGTCCCGCCGCCTGGCGGGATGCGGCCGCTAGCTAATTCGGTCGGTCGCGGAGGTGGCGAAGTCGCGACCGGCGCCCGGTTCGGGCGTGCCCGGCACCGTCAGGCCGAAGAAGCCGCGGGCCTCGGCGCTGTCCTTGGCAATGGCTGCGGTGAGCTGGTCGAGATTGTCGAAGCGGGCTTCGTCGCGCAGCTTCTTCATGAACTCCACCCGCACCAGCTTGCCGTACAGGTCGCCGCTGAAATCGAACAAGTGGACTTCCAGCAGCACGCGGCCGGCGTCCTCGATGGTGGGGCGCACGCCGATGCTGGCCACGCCCGGCAGCGGATGGTCGGCCAGGCCGTGCACCTGGACCACGAAGATGCCATTGACCGCGGGGCGCTTGTGCGAGATGCGCAGGTTCAGCGTGGGAAAGCCCAGGTCACGCCCGAGCTTGCGCCCGTGGATGACGTGGCCGCTGATCGCATAGCCATGGCCGAGCAGGCGCCGGGCATGTTCCAGGTCGCCCGCCGCCAGCGCTTCGCGTACCGCAGAGCTGGAGATGCGCACGCCGCCCTCGGACACCGAGCCCATCTGCTCGACGTCGAAGCCGAAGTGCTTGCCGGCCTGCTGCAGGTAGGCGAAGTCGCCGGCCCGCTTGGCGCCGAAGCGGAAGTCGTCGCCCACCAGTACCCAGCGCGCATGCAGGCCGTGCCACAGCACGTTCTCAACGAACTGCTGTGGCGACTGGCCGGCGAAGTGGGCGTTGAAGTGCTCCACCACGACGCGGTCGACGCCATTGCGGCGCAGGCTCTCCAGCTTGTCGCGCAGCAGGGCGATGCGGGTCGGTGCGCGCTCCGGCATGAAGAACTCGCGCGGATGCGGCTCGAATGTCATCACGCACAGCGGCAGGCCGCGCGCGTCGGCCGCCGCGCGCGCGCGCGCCAGCAGCGACTGGTGGCCGCGATGCACACCGTCGAAATTGCCGATGGTCAGCGCGCAGGGCGCGCGGCTCTCGGCGTTGGGCAGGCCGCGGAAGACTTTCACGAGGACGGCGACAAGCGTTCGGGTAAAGCGAGCATTATAAGTCGAATGGAAGTCCGGCAACGCCGCGTGCCCAGACCTGGCGCCCCGGAATCGGGATTTTTGTGCCGGACAAGCCCTTCCGGCGTGGCGCCCCGCGACAAAAGTGGGCATGATATGGCCGATCGCATTGTTGCTCACGCCTCCTCTTGAACGCGCTGCTCAACCGATTCCTGCCGCCGCCAGGCCCTCCGCTCGACGTCGAGACCCGCGCGAAGCTGCTTGCCACCGTCCATCGCGTCACGCCGACCGGCATCGTGGCCTCCGTGCTGCTGCCGCTGCTGACGACTTTCGCCTTCTGGCGCGCCGCCGTGCAGGGCGCGCTGCTGGCCTGGTGCGCGGTGATGCTGGTCCTGTCGCTGGGAGCAGCCTGGTTCTACCTTGGCTACCGGCGCGACGCCACTTCCATGAGCCGCTCGGCGCACACGCGCAAATGGTGGACGCATATGCGGGTGCTGGCCTTCCTGACCGGGCTGGCCTGGGGCAGCTCAGCCCTGCTGCACTTCTATACCAGCTCGACCGTCTTCTCGAGCGTGCTCTACCTGCTGACCCTGGGCGTGCTGGCCGGCAGCGTGACGGCCCAGTCGCCGGTGCCCAGCAACCTGATCTATGCGGGCGTGCCGATCCTGGTGCCGAACGTGCTGCTGGCGGAACTGGCCTTTCCCGGCCACGGCGTCTACGTGCAGATGCTGCTGCTGGTCTATATGCTGATGCTGGCGCGCCACGCACTCAATCTGCACCATGCGCTGGTTCGTGCGATCCAGCTCGAGAGCGACAGCCGGCGCCTGGCCAAGCGCTTCCAGGAAGAAAAGGAGCGGGCGCTGCATGCCAGCGAGGAGAAGTCGCGTTTCCTGGCCGCCGCCAGCCATGACCTGCGCCAGCCCGTGCATGCGCTGGTGATGCTGGTCGAGGCGCTGCGCGCACGCAACCAGTCGTCGTCGCTGCATCCGCTGGTGGAGCAGGTGGCAGCGGGCACCCAGACCATCGATCTGCTGTTCCGCTCCCTGCTCGACCTGTCGAAGCTGGAGGGACGCAAGGTGCTGCCGACGCTCGAACCCTGCGAGGTCGGCAGCCTGATCCGCGACGTGATCAACCAGTTCGCCGCCGACGCGCGCGAGAGTGGCCTGTCCCTGACCTCGCGCGTCCCCGACGAACTGTATGCGATGGCGGAGCCGGTGCTGCTGCGCCGCGCGCTGTTCAACCTGGTGCAGAACGCGCTGCGCTATACCAAGCGCGGCGGCGTGCTGGTGACCGCGCGGCAGCGGCGCAAGCACGTGCGGGTGGAGGTGTGGGACACCGGTGCCGGCATCACGCCCGAGCACCTGCCCGACATCTTCTCGCCCTACTATCAGGTCCACAATCCGCAGCGCGACCCGTCCCAGGGCCTGGGGCTGGGGCTGGCCATCTTCAAGGAATGCGTGCGCCTGATGCGCGGTACCTATGGCGTGCGCTCGGTGCCGGGGCGCGGATCGGTGTTCTGGTTCGCGCTGGCGCCGGTGCCGGCCGACACCGTGGCGACCATCCGTGCCGGGCGCGACGCCGCCCGTGCCGAGGATGCCCGGATCGAGACCCTGCACGGCACCGTGCTGGTGGTCGACGACGACAGCCAGATCCGCACGGCGTGGATCGCGCTGATGGAAGCCTGGGGGATCCGTGTCGCCTGCGCGGCACACGGTGCCGATGCCGATCGCCTGCTGGCCCAGGGGCTGCGGCCCGACATCATCTTTTGCGACCTGCGCCTGCCGGGCAGCGAGAACGGCCTCGACCTGCTCGAGCGCTGGCAGAATTCCCAACCGCAGGCGCGCAGCGCCCTGCTGACCGGCGACCTGAAGTCCGACGCGCTGGCGGCGGCCGAAGAGGCGGGCTATTTCGTGCTGTCCAAGCCGGTCGACCCGGCTTCGCTGCGCCTGTTGCTCAGGCGCTGGCTGCGTCCGGCCTGATCGGTCCGGGACGGTCCGGAGCGCGCCGCCTCCCTCCGGGAGGGGCGCAGGCGCTCACTGGCGCAGGCGGAAGCGCTCCATGCGCGACATGACCTGCATGCGGGTACGCACGCCGAGGCGCTGCAGGATGGCGGAGACGTGCTCCTTGACCGTGTTCTCGGTCAGGCCCAGGCGCCGCGCGATCACCTTGTTCGGCAACCCCTCCAGCACCAGTGCCAGCACCGCGCCCTGGCGCGGCGTCAGGCCGAGCTCGGCCGGGGTAACCGGGATGCCGTGCGCCGGCCCGAAGGACTGGGCGCGACCGTTCAGGGCTTCATCGGTCGGAAAGGCGGTGTCACCGGCGAGCACCTTGCGCACCGCGGCCGTGAAGGCATTGGCGTCCAGGTGCTTGCCGACGAAGCCGCACGCCGACAGGGCGCGGGCGCGCCCGACGATCTCGGGCGTGGCCTCGGCCGACATGAAAATGAAGCGCGCGCCTGGAATGACCGTCTTGAACGACTGCATGGCATCGAAGCCGGTGCCGTCGTTCAGCCAGATGTCCAGCAGGACGATATCCGGCCGCAGGCCTTCATGCAGGCTGTTGAGAGCCTCCCGCGCGCTGCCGGCCGCGTGGACGGCGACATCGGGCATGACTTCCGCCAGGAAGGCGGTAGTCCCGGAGAGGGCCATAGGATGATCATCGACCACCAACAACGTCGGTGCTGCGTTCGACATGCTTATTCCCGTCTAATTTCCCGTCTCGTCCTTTTTTGTTACCAATAATGTCCCATTTCTAAGACAAAACTGACGCGTGGACGTAGGGCCATCCTAGCAGAGGGGGCGAGGCGTCACAATCCATCAATCGGGGGTAGCCGGACTGTGTCCACTGTGCTAAAGCCGGCCTGCGGCGCGGGTTTCCGGTGTTTTAAGTGCCTACTGAGCCGTAATCGGGCGGGTTTTGCGCGCGATTTGCGGCGGGAATGGGGCGCCGCCTTGGTAGAATTGCGCGATGAAAAACATCGTCATTCTGATTTCCGGGCGAGGTTCCAATATGGAAGCCATCGTCCGTGCCTGTGCCAGCGAGGGCTGGCCGGCCCGCGTGGCGGCCGTGATCGCCAGCCGGCCGGACGCGGCGGGCCTGGCCTTCGCTGCTTCCCAGGGCATCGCCACCGCGGTGGTCGACCACCGCCAATATTCCGATCGTGAAGCCTTCGATACGGCCCTGGCCGCCGTCATCGACACCCATGCCCCCGACCTGGTGGTGCTGGCCGGCTTCATGCGCATCCTGACCCCCTCTTTCGTGGAGCACTACGCCGGCCGCATGCTGAATATCCATCCCTCGCTGCTGCCCAGCTTCCCGGGCCTGCATACCCACCGCCAGGCGCTGGAGGCCGGCGTCAAGCTGCACGGTGCTTCAGTGCATTTCGTCACGCCCCGCCTCGATCACGGTCCCATCGTCGTGCAGGCGGCCATCGATGTACTGCCGGGCGACACGCCCGAGTCGCTGGCCGCGCGCCTGCTCGACTGCGAGCATCGGATCTATCCGCGCGCCGTGCGCTGGTTCGTGCAGGACCGCCTGCGCGTCGAGGACGGGAGGGTGGAGGTGGAGCCGCCCGAGTCGCAACTGCTGGTCCGACTGCAAGCCGCGGAGGTGCTGCAATGAACCGCCAGGACAACAACCATAACGGCGGCGCGCGCCGCAGCCGCGACGGCCGCGACGAGCGCCAACCCTCGCGCGGCAAGGGGCGCAAGGCCTCGCCGCTGCGCCAGCCCGCCCGCCCGCGCGAAGCCGGCGCCGGCGCCGGCGAAACGCGCGCGGGCCACGGCCTGCATCCCTCGCACGTCCAGCACATCGACCGCCTGCTGGGCAAGGTCATGCTGTTCGCGCGTCCGGCCGATGCCGTGGTCAGCCACTATTTCCGCGAGAACCCCAAGCTGGGGCACCGCGAGCGCGGCATCATCGCCGAGGCGGTGTTCGCCGTCCTGCGCCGCCGCGTCGAGTTCGCCCAGTTCGCCGAGAGCGGCTCGGGCGCCGCGGCACGCCGGCTGGCCCTGCTTGGCCTGGCGGCGACCCAGGGCCGTGACGCCCTGACGTCCCTGCTGTCGCCCGAGGAGGCCGAATGGCTCGACCGCCTCACCACCATCGAGCGTGCCAGCCTGGCGCCGCGCGTGCGCGCCAACCTGCCGGAATGGCTGTTCGACGAACTGGTCAAGCACCATGGCGAGGCCTTTACGGCTGCCCTGGCCGATGCCTGGCTGCGCCCGGCGCCGCTGGACCTGCGCGTCAACACGCTCAAGGGCTCGCGTGAAGACGCCCTGGCTGAACTGGCCGCGGCCGGTCTGCGCGCCGAGCCGACGCCGATGGCGCCGGCCGGCATCCGCCTGTCGGGCAAGCCGGCGCTGAACAAGCTGCCGCTGTTCGTCAACGGCCTGGTCGAAGTGCAGGATGAGGGCAGCCAGTTGCTGTGCCAGCTGCTGGCGCCGCGCCGCGGCGAGATGGTGGTGGACTTCTGCGCCGGCGCCGGTGGCAAGACGCTGGCCCTGGGCGCCGCGATGCGTTCCACCGGCCGGCTCTACGCCTTCGACGTGTCGGAGAAGCGCCTGGCCAACCTGAAGCCGCGCCTGGCGCGCAGCGGCCTGTCCAACGTGCACCCGGTGCTGATCGACTCGGAGCACGATGCCAAGATCAAGCGCCTGGCCGGCAAGATCGACCGCGTGCTGGTCGATGCGCCCTGCAGCGGCCTGGGTACCCTGCGTCGCAATCCCGACCTGAAGTGGCGCCAGACGCCGCAGTCGGTCCTGGAACTGAGCGCCAAGCAGAGCGCCATCCTGGACTCCGCCGCACGCCTGGTGAAGGCCGGCGGCCGTGTCGTCTACGCCACCTGCAGCGTGCTCGAGGCGGAAAACGAGGCCATCGTGCGCGACTTCCTGGCCGCCCATCCGGACTTCCGCCTGGTGCCGGCCGCCGAGGTGCTGGCCGAGCAGAAGATCGCGCTGGCCCCGTCCGCGGCCGACGGGGAGATGTTCGCCCTGTACCCGCAGCTGCATCAGACCGACGGCTTCTTTGCCGCGGTGCTCGAGCGCCTGCGCTAGTCCATTGCGTCAGAGAAAGCGCATCCGTGCGGCGGGCCTGCCGGCACTGCTGGGCGCGGGCTGGCTGCTGCTGGCGGCTGCCGCCCTGCCGGCCGTGGCCGCGCCGCCGGAGTTGCCGGCGCGAGGCACCGTGCAGGCGGCTTTCACGCCGGGCGACGATGTCGAAGGCCTGATCGCCGCTGCCATCGGCGAGGCCCGCCGGCAGGTGCTGGTGCAGGCCTACCTGCTGTCCAACCGCGCCATCGTGCGTGCCCTGGTGGCGGCGCACGGGCGCGGCGTCGATGTCCGCGTGCTGGCCGACCGTGAGCAGATGATGCGCCAGGGCGGCAGCCGCGTGCCGGAGCTGGCGCGCGCCGGCATCCCGGTGCGGCTGGAGGTGCGTTTCGCCAACGCGCACAACAAGGTCGTGGTGATCGACGCCGACGGCGACGAGCCCGTGCTGGTCACGGGCAGTTTCAATTTCACGCAGGGCGCCCAGCGCAAGAACGCCGAGAACGTGCTTGTGCTGCGCGGCCATGCCGAACTCGCGCGCCTGTACGCGCGCAACTGGCAGCGGCACGCCGACGAGGCGCTGCCCTACGGAGCATCGGTGGACGGCGGCGCGCGCTGATCCTGATCCCTGTCCCGGCTTACGTCCGCAAGGACTCCTCCATGAACAGCAATACCCTGACCGACCTGAAGGTGACCGACCTGAAGGCCACGCATTCGATGTTCGGCAAGATGCTGGACGACCTGATCCGCGATGCGGGCGGCCCGGGCTTCATCTGGCAACTGGCGGTACTCGCCGCCTGCCTGGGCGTCGCCTGGATGCTGGCGCGCCTTGTGGTGCGCCGCCTGGAGCGGCACTACCAGGAGTCCAGCTTTGCGCTGCGCTTCGCCGCCGCCAGCCTCGAACGCGCCATCTTCCCCTTGTGCGGCTGGCTGCTGGTTCTGGCAGCGCGCTTCAGCCTGGCCCAGTTGATGTCGGTCAGCGTGCTGCGGCTCGCGCTGGTGCCGCTGTTCGGCATCACCTTCCTCTATATCGCCTTCTATATCCTGCGCCGGGTGCTGTCCGGGGAGGGACAGCTGCACGGGCTGCTGATGCTGGTCGAGAAGGTGCTGACTACGCTGGTGTGGGCGTCCATGCTGCTCTACGTGCTGGGCGTGCTGTGGGATGTGGTCGGCTGGATGGAGACGGTGCGTTTCTCGGTGGGCGGCAAGCAGCAGGTCAACCTCGCCGACACCCTGATGGCGGTGGTCTGGATCCTGCTGACGGTGCTGATCGCGATGTGGTTCGGCTCCTGGCTGGAAGAACGGCTGATGCGCTCGCGCGGATTGGACAGCAACCTGAAGATGGTGCTCAGCCGCATTTCCAAGGCCCTGCTGCTGCTGGTTTCCCTGCTGCTGAGCCTGTCGCTGGTCGGTATCGACCTGACCGTGCTGTCGGTGTTCGGCGGCGCGCTGGGCGTGGGGCTGGGCCTGGGCCTGCAGAAGATCGCCAGCAACTACATCTCGGGCTTCATCATCCTGCTGGACCATTCGGTCAAGCTGGGCGACCAGATCACGGTCGACAAGTACACCGGCATCGTGTCGCAGATCCGCACCCGCTACACGGTGGTCCGCAACGGCGATGGCGAGACCCTGGTGCCGAACGAGCAGCTGGTGGCGCAGGCGGTGCAGAACCACTCCTTCTCTAATACCAATGTGCGCGTGGCCACGCGCGTGCAGGCCGACTACGACAGCGATCCCGAGACCGTGCTGGCACTGCTGGCCGACTGCGTGCGGGGCATTCCGCGCCTGCTCGAAACCCCCGCGCCGAGCGCCTTCCTGGTGCAGTTTGCCGACAGCGGCATCGAGTACGAGGTGGCCGGCTACATCGCCGACCCGCAGAACGGCAAGCTCGGTGTGCAGTCGGCGATGAACCGCGCCATCTGGCGCACGCTGCGCGAACACGGGATCTCCATTCCTTATCCGCAGCGCGAGCTGCGCGTGCTCGGCGCGCAGGCGCCGGGCCTGGCGACCGACCCGGCCGTGCCAGCGCAGGTGCCGCATCGGGCAGATGGTAATGAATTGATGTGATATAAGAGGCGCTTATAGAACGAAATCCGTTGCGCTTCGTCAAACTCGGGAAAAAGCGGATGTCCGGCACCGCGCGATCCGGTAAAATAGCCGGTCGTCGTGGTTTGCCCAGGCATCCCGACCCCCACATGAGACAGCCGCCGGATTGCAGCGGCTCGTGCCCCGTCTCGCCAGCCCCGGTTCCTTGCCGGGAGCGGCGCCGGGCGGCGCAGCAGGGGACTCCGCCGTGTCAGGCCGGACCCGTGGCTGACGCTGCCGGATATATAGCGCAATCACCGTATTTGCAGTCCTTTTTCTGCTTCGCGCATGCGCTGCGTCACCGCGTCGCATGGCTGTACCCTGTTTAATCGATGGAGAACGGTTTGTTCGACTCTATTCTTGACTGGGCCGCCAACGGCCTTGCCAACTGGTCCTGGTGGGAGATCGTGATCTACACGCTGGTGGTGACCCACATCACCATCTGCGGCGTCACCATCTTCCTGCACCGCTGCATGGCCCACCGCTCGCTGGACCTGCACCCGGTCGCTCAGCATTTCTTCCGTTTCTGGCTCTGGCTGACCACCGGTATGGTGACCAAGGAGTGGACTGCGATCCACCGCAAGCACCACGCCAAGTGCGAGACCGAGGACGATCCGCACAGCCCGCAGACCCGCGGCATCCGCAAGGTGCTGCTGGAAGGTGCCGAACTGTATCGCGCCGAGGCGAAGAACAAGGAGACCATCACCAAGTTCGGCCATGGCACCCCTGACGACTGGATCGAGCGCAATGTCTACTCGCGCTTCGGCTGGCAGGGCGTGGGCCTGATGCTGATCATCGACGTGGCGCTGTTCGGCGTCATCGGCCTGACCGTCTGGGCCGTGCAGATGCTGTGGATCCCGATCCACGCGGCCGGCATCATCAACGGCCTGGGCCACTTCTGGGGATACCGCAACTATGATTGCGAGGACGCGTCGACCAACGTGTCGCCCTGGGGCATCATCATCGGCGGTGAGGAGCTGCACAACAACCACCACACCTACCCGACTTCGGCCAAGTTCTCGATCAAATGGTACGAGTTCGACATCGGCTGGGGCTATATCCGCGCCATGCAGGCAGTGGGTCTGGCCAAGGTGAAGAAGACGCCGCCCAAGGCACGCCTGGTCGAGGCCCGTCCGGTCGACCACAACACGCTGGAGGCGATCATCGCCAACCGCTACGACGTGATGGCCCGCTACGCCAAGGCCGTCAAGGCGGCCTACAAGGACGAGCTGCAGAAGCTGAAGGCCGGCAGCCTGCCTGCCTACCGCGACTTCAAGCCGGCTCGCAAGTGGTTCCACCGCGAGGAGGGCAAGCTGGCTGCCACGCAGCGCGAGCAGCTGGCCGACATCGTCCAGCAGAACAAGTCGCTGCACACCTTCGTGGAAATGCGCCGCGAGCTGGCCGCGATCTGGGGTCGCTCCAACCTGACGCGTGAACAGCTGCTGCAGCAGCTGCAGGCCTGGTGCCACCGCGCCGAGGCCAGCGGCATCCAGGCCCTGCAGGACTTTTCCCTGCGTCTGCGCCGCTACGCCTGATACAATCAGGCCCGCGCCCGAAAGGCTCAAGAAAAGCCCCGCCACCTGGCGGGGCTTTTCTTTTCGCTAGACTGCCCTCACATCCTGCCGACAGGTCGCATGGGCACGCCGCAGGCGGCGGGCGCAGGAGACGCTTCGGGAGGAGAGCCGGAAGCACCGGGAGTAGCCGAGGGAGTAGTACGAAATGACCCCACAGACGATCAAGACCGTCGAGTTCGAGAAGCCGAACGTGGCGGATGCCAACGGCGCCGCCGGCGGCAGTTGCGTGGCCCATGCCTGGGCCAAGGTGCCGCCGGCGCTGAACGCCGCCGAGCGCAGCGAACTCAAGGCGCGGATCCGCGCCTTGCTCAAGGCGCGCGATGCCGTGCTGGTGGCCCACTATTATGTGGACGCCGACCTGCAGGACCTGGCCGAAGAAACCGGCGGCTGCGTGTCCGACTCGCTGGAGATGGCGCGCTTCGGCCGCGATCACCCGGCCAAGACCCTGGTGGTGGCCGGCGTGCGCTTCATGGGCGAGACCGCCAAGATCCTCAGCCCGGAAAAGACCATCCTGATGCCGGACCTGGATGCGACCTGCTCGCTCGATCTCGGTTGTCCGGCCGACGAGTTCAGCGCCTTCTGCGATGCCCATCCGGACCGCACCGTGGTGGTCTATGCCAACACCAGTGCCGCGGTGAAGGCGCGCGCCGACTGGATGGTGACGTCGAGCATCGGCCTCAAGATCGTCGAGCACCTGCACGCCCGCGGCGAGAAGATCCTGTGGGCGCCGGACAAGCACCTGGGCAGCTATATCCAGCAGCAGACCGGCGCCGACATGCTGCTGTGGCAGGGCTCCTGCCTCGTCCACGACGAGTTCAAGGGCATCGAGCTGGATCTGCTGCGCCGCGAGTTTCCCAAGGCCAGGATCCTGGTGCACCCCGAGTCGCCGGCGAACGTGGTGGCCCAGGCCGACGTGGTCGGTTCGACCTCGCAGCTGATCGCGGCCGCGCAGTCGCTGGACGCCACCGAATTCATCGTCGCCACCGACAACGGCATCCTCCACAAGATGCGCATGGCTGCCCCCGGCAAGCACTTCATCGAGGCACCGACTGCCGGCAACAGCGCCACCTGCAAGAGCTGCGCGCACTGCCCGTGGATGGCCATGAATGCGCTGAGCAACCTGGCCGAGGTGCTGGAGACCGGCCGCAACGAGATCCATGTCGACGCGCAGCTCGGGCGCCAGGCCTACACCTGCATCGACCGCATGCTCGGTTTCGCTGCTGCGCAGAAGACCAATGTGCGCCCGTCGGCCGACCTGGCCAAGGAGCAGGCGCTGTTCCAGGGAGTGGGTCCGGCATGAGCACCGCCAGCATCAATCCGATTTTCGACGGCTACGGAGCAGCGCTGGCCGAGGCCTTGCAGGACAATGTGCGCGCCGCGATCGCCGAGGATGTTGGCAGCGGCGACCTGACCGGCATGCTGGTGCCGGCCGGCAAGCCGGCACGAGCGCGCGTCATCGTGCGCGAGCGCGCCGTGCTGTGCGGCCGGCCCTGGTTCGATGCCTGCATGCGCGCGGTCGATCCCGCCCTGGAGGTGCGCTGGCTGCAGGAGGAGGGCGCGCTGATGGAGGCGGATTCCGTGGTGTGCGAGATTACCGGGCCGGCGCGTTCCCTGTTGACGGCCGAGCGGCCATCGCTGAATTTCCTGCAGTTGCTGTCCGGCGTGGCGAGCGCCACGCGGCGCTACGCCGACCTGGTCGCGGGCACGCATGCGCGCGTGCTGGATACCCGCAAGACCTTGCCCGGGCTGCGCCTGGCGCAGAAGTACGCGGTCAAGGTCGGCGGTGGAGAGAACCAGCGCCTGGCGCTGTACGACGGCATCCTGATCAAGGAAAACCACATTGCCGCGGCAGGCGGCATCACTGCCGCCCTGCGCGCCGCCGAGCAGCTCGGCAGCGGCGTGTCGGTGCAGGTCGAAGTAGAGACGCTCGCTGAGCTGGAGGAGGCGCTGGCCGCCGGTGCGCGCTCCATCCTGATCGACAACTTCACCGAGCCGATGATGCGCGACGCCGTGCGCATCAATGCCGGCCGCGCCTTGCTGGAAGTCTCCGGGGGCGTCAATCACGAGACCATCCGCGCGTTCGCACAGACCGGTGTCGACCGCATCTCGGTCGGCGCGCTGACCAAGGACGTGCGCGCCACCGACTACTCCCTGCGCATCATCGAGTAGGTAACGGGCGCCGTGCGGCGCCCGTTGCCCGCCGCCGTGCGGGGTTTTCCTAGCGCTGCCGCGAAGGCGGCTGCATCACGGTCGGCAGCGCCTTGGGCAAGGTGTCGGGATAGTCGCGGCTGAAATGCAAGCCGCGGCTTTCGTGACGCGAGTAGGCGCTGTCCACGATCAGCGAGCTGACCTCGACCAGGTTGCGCAATTCCAGCAGGTCGCGCGTGACGCGGAAATTGGCATAGTACTCGCCGATTTCCTCACGCAGCAGGCCGATGCGGTGCTGTGCGCGTTCGAGCCGCTTGCTGGTGCGCACGATCCCGACGTAGTTCCACATCATGCGTCGCAGTTCGTCCCAGTTGTGCGACACCACCACCTCCTCGTCCGCGTCGGAGACGCGGCTTTCATCCCAGGCGGGCAGGGCGACGTCCGGGCGCGTGCTCTTGTCCTGAACAGCGATATGCGCGGCGGCCGCGCGGCCGATCACCATGCACTCCAGCAGGGAATTCGAGGCGAGGCGGTTGGCGCCGTGCAGCCCGGTGCAGGCCGATTCGCCGACGGCGTAGAGGCTGGCGAGGTCGGTGCGCCCGGCGGTATCGGTGACCACGCCGCCGCAGGTATAGTGCGCCGCCGGCACCACCGGGATCGGCTCGCGCGCGATGTCGATGCCCAGTTCCAGGCAGCGTGCGTGGATGGTGGGGAAGTGTTCGCGCAGGAAGGCTTCCGGCTGGTGGCTGATGTCCAGGTGGACGTAGTCCAGGCCGTGCTTCTTCATCTCGAAGTCGATGGCGCGTGCGACCACGTCGCGCGGTGCCAGCTCGGCGCGCGCATCGTGGGCCGGCATGAAGCGGGTGCCATCGGGCAGGCGCAGCAGGCCGCCTTCGCCGCGCACGGCCTCGGAGATCAGGAAGGACTTGGCATAGGGGTGGTACAGGCAGGTCGGGTGGAACTGGATGAATTCCATGTTCGCCACCCGGCAGCCCGCGCGCCACGCCATGGCGATGCCGTCGCCGGTGGCGGTGTCCGGATTGGTGGTGTAGAGGTAGACCTTGCCGGCACCGCCGGTGGCCAGCACGGTGTGGGTCGCCGTGACGGTGCGCACGTGGCCGCTGGCATCGTCCAGTACATAGAGGCCATAGCAGCGCTTGCCCGGCAGGCCCAGCTTGCCGGCCGTGATCAGGTCAATGGCGAAATGGTCCTCGAGGATGGTGATGTTGGGATGCCGGCGCGCCTGCTCGCTCAGCGTGCTCACCACCGCGTGCCCGGTCGCGTCGGCTGCGTGGATGATGCGTCGCCGGCTGTGGCCGCCTTCGCGCGTCAGGTGAAAGCCCAGCTCCGCCTGCTCGTCGCGCGTGAACGGCACGCCGCGATCGATCAGCCACTGGATGGTTTCGCGCCCGTGCTCGACGATGTAGCGGGTCGCCTCCTCATCGCACAGCCCGGCGCCGGCGACCAGCGTGTCCTGGACATGCTCGTCGTGGCTGTCGCCCGAATCGAGCACGGCGGCGATGCCGCCCTGGGCCCAGTCGCTGGCGCCCTGGGTCATGGCGCGTTTGCAGAGAATGACGACCCGATGGGTCTCGGCCAGTTGCAGCGCGACCGTGAGTCCGGCGAGTCCGCTGCCGACGATGGCGACATCGAAGTTCATGATACGGGAAGGGCGCAAGCTGATGCGTGTGCGCAGGGGAGGGGAAAGCCTGAAAGTGTACACCCGCATGCCGGCCGCGGACGCAAAAAAGCCCCGCATAGGCGGGGCTTCTTGCCGGGCATGCCTGGCGGCATGCCGGGGAAGGCCAGGATCGATTACTTGATCTTGGTTTCCTTGTACGCAACGTGCTTGCGGGCGACGGGATCGAACTTCATGATCTCCATCTTTTCCGGCATGGTGCGCTTGTTCTTCGTCGTGGTGTAGAAATGACCGGTACCCGCGGTGGATTCCAGTTTGATCTTGTCGCGTCCGCCTTTGCTGGCCATGGTGTACTCCTATTAGACTTCGCCGCGTGCGCGCAGGTCGGCGAGCACGGAGTCGATGCCTTTCTTGTCGATCAGGCGCAGGCCGGCGTTCGAGACGCGCAGGCTCACCCAGCGGTTTTCCGATTCAACAAAGAAGCGGCGATTCTGCAGATTGGGCAGAAAGCGGCGCTTGGTCTTGTTGTTCGCGTGGGAAACGTTGTTGCCGACCATCGGCGCTTTCCCGGTCACTTGACAGACGCGTGCCATGAAGCACTCCTAAATCTCTATTCGTGGACAATGTCGCAACAGATCAACAGAAGGCGCACGGGCCCGGACTGCAGCGGTTTGGACTTCAGCAAAACGAGTATTGTAAACCGATTTCGAGTGGAAGATCAAGATCTTCTTGACTTCGGCCATGGCAGGTGGTGGGACGAACGCGGCGCATTGTCCTGCGATAGGCGCTCTCTCGGCATTGACTGGCGCCTGCCGTGCTCTCGTCCTGTCTCCGCCCTTTACATCTGCTGGTGCTCGGCCAGCGAGTAGGCTGTGCTGCTGGTGACGATGAAGTGGTCGAGCACCTGGACGTCGACCAGTGCCAGCGCCCGCGCCAGGCTGCGCGTCATATCCAGGTCGGAGCGGCTCGGCGTGGCAGTGCCGGACGGATGGTTGTGGGCGACGATCACCGCGGCCGCATTATGCATCAGGGCATGCCGGGCCACCTCGCGCGGGTAGACGCTGGTGTGGGTCAGCGTGCCGCGGAACAGCTCCTCGCTGGCCAGCAGCCGGTTGCGCGCGTCGAGGAACAGGCACATGAAGACCTCGTAGGGCAGGTGGGCGATCGACAGGCGCAGGTAGTCGCGCACGGCTTGCGGGGAGGAGAGGTCGGTGGCCAGGCGCAGGTCCTCCGCCAGGGCGCGCCGCGTCAATTCCAGTGCCGCCTGCAGTTGTGCATACTTGGCGCGGCCCATGCCGCGCACGCGCGCCAGCGCCTGCGCGTCGGCGCCGAACAGGCGCGACAGGGAGCCGAAGCCCCGCAGCAACTCGCGCGCGAGGTCCACTGCGGTCTTGCCGGCCACCCCCACGCGCAGGAAGACGGCCAGCAGCTCGGCGTCCGAGAGGCTGGCGGCGCCGTTCAGCAGCAGCTTCTCGCGCGGCCGTTCGTCGGCCGGCCAGTCGGTGATGGGCATCGCTCGGTCTCCGTGGCAGGGGCGGGCGGGCGCCCGCGGGGTTCACCGGGATCCACCCGCTGGCGGTGACTTGGGGCGGCTTGGGGCGGCTTGCTTCGCAGTCGCTTACAATAGCGGTTGTTGTGCGACACGCATCATCGTGTCCGGGAGCTTTCCGTTAAGAGCATCGACCCTTGTTGGGACGCGGAAAGGGCTCCGGCCTGAACCGCACAACCCCAACCATCTACTTGCTTAGACTACCCCGGCCGGCAAAGCCTGGGTGTGTCCATCTGTTGCGAACGGAACCAGTTCATCGGTCTCGCTTGCAGCTTGCTTTTGCTGGACGAATGTCCAGCCATCGCCCAAAGGCGGGGACGCTCGCCTTTGGGCGGGTTACCTGTAAACGCCCCTCTTCGGAGGGAGCGGGTGGATGCGCAATGAAGTTTGATGCGCATGCGCCACATAGCTTTGAAACCGGTCCAATGGATCGGCGCTACGTTCTTTGGGACGGAGGCTCGTGCTCGCAAGAGACCGCCACCGTCAAGCGCTCGCTGGTACAGGAGCACATGAGGCAAGAAAGTGAGGTCCCGGAGCGTAAAGCTCTGTGCGTTATGGTTCGGTCGGACACGCCTGTGAAGGTGCCCGATAGAGAACCTGCTATGCGACTAGCAGTAGCCTAGGGAGACATGCGTCACTGGTAACGGTGGGGTGTGAAGCTCTCCTGACAACGTAGCCCCCGCAAGGGTGTCCACTCGCCGCGAGGCGAAGGGGCAGAGACTCCGAGCAGCAACGGGGTTGAGGAGCTAGGCTGACTGGCATGGGCAACATATGTGAACTGCTGATAAACGCCGTGACTATTGAAGTGCCAAAGCTGCTGACAGGCACTAACCAAACGGTGTGTGGTCGGTTACCTCGCTGGCAACTCGGGGTACGTCGCCAATGCGACCACCGGCGGAAAGGCAGGCCCTAACCCAGCCGTGTAACGTGCAGGGAACGTGGTAAGCCCGTATGGCTGCCGGAGCGCAGTACGGCTTCGGCAGGCGGACCGTAAGGGACGCTGTTGGCTGTGCGGGTATGGGAGGTTGGAGAAAGCGAAGGCCGGGCTGTAATGGTTCGGATAGGGGGTGAAACATTCCTCCACGCGAAAGCGGGCAGACTTCCAACTGGTCTTTCGTCGCAGGACGACTGACTGAACTCGCTTGTGAAAATTTCTTCCCTTGAGGGGCAATGTGTCCCTCAGGGGGCATGTTGTCTCTGGCTGTCGAGGGGAACTTCTCAAGACAGGAGAGCAGCATGGAAGCATTGATCCGTAAGGATGAATCTGCGCTCTCCGGCGTGCCGCAACGTTGGGGCGCCATCAACTGGCGCCGCATCGAGCGGAACGTTCGGGCAATGCAGATTCGAATTGCGAAGGCAACACAGGAAGGGGATTGGCGCAGGGTGAAAGCCTTGCAGCGATCCCTGACCCGCTCGTTTTCCGCCAAGGCATCGGCGGTCAAGCGAGTGACGGAGAACCAAGGTAAGCGAACGGCAGGCGTCGATCGCGAACTGTGGGACTCGCCTGAAGCCCGATGGGAAGCCATCGGGCGGTTGAAGCGCCGGGGGTATCGGCCCATGCCATTACGGAGGGTCTACATCCCCAAAGCCAACGGGAAGGAGCGCCCTCTGGGCATTCCGACCATGTTGGACCGAGCCATGCAGGCGCTGTATCTGCTGGCGCTGGAACCGGTGTCCGAAGGGACGAGCGATCCGAACTCCTACGGGTTTCGGATCAATCGGTCCACCGCGGATGCCATGTCCCAGCTGTTCCTCAACCTGTCCAAAAAGGCCTCGGCCCGATGGATTCTGGAAGCGGACATCCGGGGTTGCTTCGACCACATCAGTCACGACTGGCTGGAACACAATGTCCCCATGGACAAGGTGGTCCTTCGGAAGTGGTTGAAGGCTGGCGTGGTATTTCAGGGCCAGTTTCAGGCGACCGAAGCCGGAACGCCGCAGGGAGGCATCATTTCCCCGACGCTGGCTAACGTGGCACTGAATGGGTTGGAAGCCCAACTTGCGGAGTTCCTTAGAGCGAAGCGAGGGGTTGCCGGCACAAGAAGGGCCAAGGTGAATGTTGTGCGCTATGCGGATGACTTCGTGATCACCGGCGAGACGCCGGAGGTGTTGGAGCACGAGGTGAAGCCGTGGGTAGAACAGTTCCTAGCAGTGAGGGGGCTGTCGCTGTCGACGGAGAAAACGCGGATCGTCAACATTGCCAAGGGCTTTGACTTCCTAGGGTGGAATTTCCGGAAGTACTCGGGAACGCTGCTCATCAAGCCAAGCAAGAAGAACGCACAAGCGTTCTATCGCAAGGTCAAGGAGGTCATCAGTGCCAACAAGACGGTGAAGCAGACGGACCTGATCCGGATGCTGAACCCGATGCTACGGGGTTGGGCGCAGTATCACAGCCCCGTGGTAGCCAAGACGGCGTTCACACGCATGGAACATGTCGTATTCAATGTTCTATGGCGGTGGGCGAAAAGGCGGCATCCTCAGAAGTCTGCCGACTGGGTGCGAAGCAAGTACTTCGCAACGGTTGGAAGGCGGAACTGGATGTTTGGGACCAAGCTCGTGAACGGCGACGGCAGTGAAGGTTGGTCGGAGTTGTACTCGCTCGCGGGTACGCCGATCAGGCGACACAAGAAGGTTCGAGGGGACTATCATCCCTTCGACCCAGCGCAGGAGATGTACGGGGAATCGCTACGTCAGGAGCGTATGCTAGAAGGCATGGCGCACCGAAAGCAGTGGATTCGCTTGTATGTCTCGCAGCGGGGCTTGTGCGCGTTGTGTCAGTGCAAGATCACTAAGGAATCGGGGTGGCACGACCACCATATCGAGTACCGTGTGCACGGTGGCTCGGACGCCTTAGGGAATCGCGTTCTGTTACACCCGAACTGCCACGCCCAGGTGCATGCTAGAAGTATTGATGTTGTGAAGCCGGCTTCTCCGGTAGGAGAAGCGATGTAAAGGCTTGAGCCGTATGCGGGGAAACTCGCACGTACGGTTCTTAGGGGGGAGCAGGCCAGCAATGGTCTGCTCCTACCCTACTACCGGTTGAACACCCATGAATGTGCAAACTTTTGCCTCGGAGGCGGCAGGGGAGCAGGCGCCTGGTCGCAAGACCGTGCAGGCGGACTCCTTCCTGACGCTCCACTACAGCATTTCCCTCGAGAACGGTACGGAGATCGTCAGTACGTTCGAGGACAAGCCCGCCACCCTCCTGCTCGGCCAGGGCCAGATGGCCCCGACGCTGGAGCAGGCACTGCTGGGCATGGCCGAGGGCGACCGCACCACCTACCGGCTGGCGCCGGAGCATGGGTTCGGTCCGCGCAATCCGGAACTGCTGCAGCGGGTCTCGCTGGCGACCCTGCGCGAGAACAGTTCCTTCGAGGAAGACTATGCGCCGGGCGACCTGGTGGAATTCAATGCGCCGGGCGGCGGCAAGTACGCCGGCGTGCTCAAGGAGATCGGCCCGACCTCGGCCCTGTTCGACTTCAACCATCCGCTGGCGGGGCAGACCATCCTGTTCGACGTCCAGCTGATCGGGATCCTTTGATGCTTCGCCGTCCGGCGGCCGGAGCGCGGCATCCGCGCCCTGCGCCGGCGGCTCTCCTCTAAGAACTGCAGCATGTCTGAACTCAACACCGCCAACGACGCCGAGATCCTGCTGGCCCAGCCGCGAGGCTTCTGCGCGGGCGTCGACCGCGCCATCGAGATCGTCGAGCGCGCGCTGCTGCGCTTCGGCGCCCCCATCTACGTGCGCCACGAGATCGTGCACAACGCCTACGTGGTGGCACAACTGCGCGAGAAGGGTGCCATCTTCATCGACGACCTGGCGGAAGTGCCCGAGGGCTCGACGGTGATCTTCAGCGCGCACGGCGTCTCGCGCCAGGTGCGCGACGAGGCCGCCTCACGCGGCCTGACCGTGTTCGATGCAACCTGTCCGCTGGTGACCAAGGTCCACGTCGAGGTTGGCAAGATGCGCGCCGAGGGCTGCGAGATCATCATGATCGGGCACAAGGGCCACCCGGAGGTGGAGGGCACCATGGGCCAGGTCGAAGGCGGCATGCTGCTGGTGGAGTCCGCCGAGGACGTGGCGCGCCTGCAGGTGTCCGACCCGGCCCGCCTCGCCTACGTGACCCAGACCACGCTGTCGGTCGACGAGACCCAGGAGATCGTGGCGGCCCTGAAGGAGCGTTTCCCGCTGGTCAAGGAACCGAAGAAGCAGGACATCTGCTATGCCACGCAGAACCGCCAGGATGCCGTCAAGTTCATGGCGCCCCAGGTGGAGGTGGTGATCGTCGTCGGCAGCCCGAACAGCTCCAACTCCAACCGCCTGCGCGAACTGGCCGCGCGTCTCGGCGTGCCAGCCTACATGGTGGACTCGCCTGACCAGGTGCAGCCCGAATGGGTGGCGGGCAAGCGCCGCATCGGCCTGACCGCGGGCGCGTCGGCGCCCGAGGCGCTGGCCCAGTCCATCGTCGAACGCCTGCGTGCCCTGGGGGCCAGGCAGGTGCGCGCGCTGGAAGGCATCGAGGAGAACATGTCGTTCCCGCTGCCGCGCGGCCTGCAGGCCGATCTCGCCTGAATCTGCACGAATCTTCCGGGCCGGGCATCCGGCCCGGCCGCCGCCTGCTTTAAGCGCACGGCTGCCCGTGCATCGACAGCAGGCGGGGCAGGCGCCGTCAGTCGGACTCCGCGTCCTCCTGCCCCTTGCCGCGTTCCCGCCCACGCCCTTCCCACGCTCCTCGCCTTTCCCCTCCGCCTGGCGCCCGCCACGATGACTACCGTTGCTGGCCGGCATGTGATGCCTGATTCCCCGGTTCGCCATTCCAGTGCGCTGCGCCGGAATGGTGCATGGCGTGCGCAGCGGCTGCCTGGTAAATGCCGCTGAATGCACCGGATCGCAGCCGGATTATATCCACCTGTCTGTGGGGAAAGACAAATAAGGGTAATCCCCATTTATCGGGTTTTCCCTATTATGGTGCGGGCGGAACATTCTGCACATTAGGAATAGCTTCAGCTATATAGGAATGGAGCACATATTTAATTAAGCTCAATCTGAGTGCTTCTTTCTTTACAAAACCCATGTTTGGAGGCGGTAGGCACGAATCTTGTTAGGTTTGAGGCGGGGACCCGCCGGTTGAGCGGGAATTGCCCCAATCTGGGCATTGGGGAAATTCCCTAGCTCAATTAACGGGTTATTGAATCAACTTGTTGCGTCGCATATTGCGTCCGCGAAGAAAGGGGATACAATGCGCGCGTTTCAAATTGAAACAAGACAAAAGGCGGTCCAGGGAAAACGTCCGGGAGGCGTTGCTGTTCCCTGCTCTTGTGAATCCTAGGAGATCACTCATGCAAATCACGTTGGCCAAGATTGTGCCGATCGCAGCAGCTGTGGCACTGGTCGCAGGTTGTGGCAAGAAAGAGGAAAAGCCCGCCGAATCGGCCGCCTCGGCACCGGCGGCAGCCGCGCAGGCCGGCGGCGAGACGGTCGTCAAGATCGGTCATGCGGCGCCTCTGACCGGCGGCATCGCACACCTGGGCAAGGACAACGAAAACGGCGCCCGCCTGGCCGTGGAGGAAGTCAACGCGAAGGGCCTGGAGATCGGCGGCAAGAAGATCAAGCTCGAGCTGGTCGGCGAAGACGACGCAGCGGACCCGAAGACCGGCACCGCCGTCGCGCAGAAGCTGGTCGACGAGAAGGTCGTGGCCGTGGTCGGCCACCTGAACTCGGGCGTGTCGATCCCGGCCTCCAAGATCTACAGCGATGCCGGCATCGTGCAGATCTCGCCGTCCTCGACCAACCCCGACTACACCAAGCAGGGCTTCAAGACCACCTTCCGTGTGGTGGCGACCGATGCCCAGCAGGGGCCGGCGCTGGCCAACTACGCGGCCAAGAACCTGCATGCCAAGAGCGTGGCCATCGTCGACGACGCCACCGCCTACGGCAAGGGTCTGGCCGACGAGTTCGAGAAGACCATCAAGGCGGCCGGTGTCAACGTGGTCGCCCGCGAGGCGACCAATGACAAGGCCACGGACTTCAAGGCCATTCTGACCAAGATCAAGGGCAAGAAGCCCGACGTGATCATGTACGGCGGCATGGATGCCACGGGCGGTCCCTTCGCCAAGCAAGCGAAGGAACTGGGCATCGGCGCCAAGATCGTCGGCGGCGATGGCGTCTGTACCGACAAGGTGGCCGAGCTGGCCGGCGACGCGGTCTCCAACATCATCTGCTCGGAGGCCGGCCTGGCGCTGTCCAAGATGGAGCAGGGCGCCGACTTCGAGAAGCGCTACGAAGCGCGCTTCAAGTCGCCGGTGCAGATCTACGCGCCGTTCACCTATGACGCCGTGATGGTCATCGTCGACGCCATGAAGCGCGCCAACTCGACCGATGCGGCGGCCATCCTGGCCGAGATGCCCAAGACCAACTACAAGGGCCTGATCGGTAATATCGCCTTCGACGAGAAGGGCGACATGAAGGAGGGCACCATCACGCTGTACGAGTACAAGGACAAGAAGAAGACTGTGCTCGACGTCGTGAAGATGTAAACCGGGGTTTATCGGCCCGAATGGACGGCACCGTACATACCTTGCGGTGCCGTTTTTTTAGCCTTGCTCCTTGTGGCGCCGCCCTTACCGGGGCGGCGCAGGGCAGGCCGCTTACCAGCTATCGACTTTCCGCTACCCAACCCGTCACGTACCATCGCCCCCGGCATCCACACCATGCCGTGCCGCAAGGCCAGGGGCTGAAGTAGGAGCTTTTCATGGATATCCTTATCCAGCAGATCGTGAACGGCCTCGTGCTCGGCAGCATCTATGCTCTGATCGCGCTCGGCTACACCATGGTCTACGGTATTCTCGGCATCATCAACTTCGCCCACGGCGACGTCCTGATGTTCGGCGCCATGACCGCGCTGTCGGTCATCCTCGGCCTGCAGAAATTCGCCCCCGGCCTGCCCGACTGGCTGATGCTGGTGATCGCCACGCTGGTCGCGATGCCGGTCTGCGCGCTGGTCGCCTACACCATCGAGCGGGTCGCCTACCGGCCGCTGCGCAACGCGCCCAGGCTGGCGCCGCTGATCACTGCGATCGGTGTCTCCATCATCCTGCAGACGCTGGCGATGATGATCTGGTCGCGCAACCCGCTGACCTTCCCGCAACTGCTGCCGTCCGATCCGATCGACATCGGCTCGACCGGTGCCACCATCACCGGCAAGGAGATCGTCATCATCGGCATGGCCCTGATCGTGATGTCGGGCCTGCTGGCGCTGGTCAACCGCACCAAGCTGGGCCGCGCCATGCGCGCCACCGCCGAGAACCAGAAGGTGGCCGGACTGATGGGGGTGAACCCCAACTTCGTGATCTCGGCCACGTTCATGATCGGCGCGACGCTGGCGGCGCTGGCCGGCGTGATGATGGCGACGAACTACGGCAACGCGCACTTCTACATGGGCTTCATTCCCGGCCTGAAGGCCTTCACCGCCGCAGTGCTGGGCGGCATCGGCAACCTGGCGGGCGCCATGGTCGGCGGCATGCTGCTGGGCATGATCGAAGCGCTCGGCGCCGGCTATATCGGCGACCTGACCAACGGCGTGTTCGGGTCGAACTACCAGGACGTGTTCGCCTTCATCGTGCTGATCATCGTGCTGGTGTTCCGTCCGTCCGGCATCATGGGCGAACGTGTCGCCGACCGGGCTTGAGGAGGATTGCATCATGACTACCCAGATCCCCTCGTCCGCCGCGCAGGCAGCCGCGCCGTCGCGAACGCCGGCCAAGACGCTGGCAGCGCTGCTGGCCTTCCTCGCGGTAGCGCTGTTCGCGCCGTTCATCGTGCAGACGCTCGGTGGCAACTATTGGGTCCGCGTGATGGATTTCGCGCTGATCTACATCATGCTGGCGCTGGGCCTGAACATCGTGGTGGGCTTCGCCGGCCTGCTCGACCTCGGCTACATCGCTTTCTACGCGGTGGGTGCCTACCTGATGGCGCTGCTGGGCTCGCCGCACCTCAGCAACCAGTTCGAATGGATCCATCAGCTGTTCCCCAACGGACTGCACCTCAGCGTCTGGCTGGTGCTGCCGCTGGCGGTGCTGGTGGCGGCCACCTTCGGCGTGCTGCTCGGTGCACCGACGCTCAAGCTGCGCGGCGACTACCTCGCCATCGTCACGCTGGGCTTCGGCGAGATCATCCGCATCTTCATGAACAACCTGGACCGCCCGGTCAACATCACCAACGGGCCCAAGGGCATCACCGCGGTCGATCCCGTCCACCTGTTCGGATTCGATTTCTCCAAGGCGCACGAGATCTTCGGGCTCAAGCTCACACCGGTGTTCCTGTACTACTACCTTCTGGTGGCGCTGGTGGTGGTGATCGTCTTCATCTGCCTGCGCCTGCAGAACTCCCGCATCGGTCGTGCCTGGGTGGCCATCCGCGAGGACGAGATCGCGGCCAAGGCGATGGGCATCAACACCCGCAACATCAAGCTGCTCGCCTTCGCCATGGGCGCCTCCTTCGGCGGCGTGTCGGGCGCGGTGTTCGGCTCCTTCCAGGGCTTCGTCTCGCCCGAGTCCTTCGTGCTGTGGGAATCCATCTACGTCCTCGCCATCGTGGTGCTCGGCGGCATGGGCCATATCCCGGGTGTGATCCTCGGCGGCATCCTGCTGGTGGGCTTCCAGGAACTGCTGCGCGCGACGGCAGGGCCGGTGCAGAACATGCTGTTCGGCACCGTGCTGGTCGATGCCGAAGTCTTGCGTCAACTGCTCTTCGGTCTCGCCATGGTGGGTGTGATGCTGTACCGCCCCGCGGGCCTGTGGCCTTCGCCGCGCAAGGAAGACCGCCCCGTGGCGCGTCGTGCCGGCAACGTGGGCCGTTTCTGAACAGGAGGACAAGATGAGCCAAGACAACACCCTCCTGTCCGTGCAGGGGGTCAACAAGCGTTTCGGCGGCCTGCAGGCGCTGTCCGATGTGGGCCTGCAGATCAAGCAGGGCGAGATCTACGGCCTGATCGGCCCGAACGGTGCCGGCAAGACGACCTTCTTCAACGTCATCACCGGCTTGTACACACCCGACTCGGGCGAATTCCGCCTGGGCGGCCAGCCCTACCAGCCCACCGCCGTGCACGAAGTGGCCAAGGCCGGCATCGCCCGCACCTTCCAGAACATCCGCCTGTTCGGTGACATGACGGCCCTGGAGAACGTGATGGTCGGCCGTCACGTGCGCACCAAGGCCGGCCTGTTCGGTGCCATCTTCCGCCCGCCTTCGGTGCGGCGCGAAGAGGAATCGGTCGAGGACATGGCCCACGATCTGCTGGAATACGTCGGCATCTCCAAGTATGCCAACTTCACCTCGCGCAATCTCTCCTACGGCCACCAGCGCCGCCTGGAGATCGCCCGCGCGCTGGCCACCGAGCCCAAGCTGCTGGCGCTGGACGAACCGGCCGCCGGCATGAACGCGACCGAGAAGGTCGAGTTGCGCGGCCTGCTCGACAAGATCCGCAGCGACGGCAAGACCATCCTGCTGATCGAGCACGACGTGAAGCTGGTGATGGGCCTGTGCAACCGCCTGACCGTGCTGGACTACGGCAAGGTCATCGCGCAAGGGTTGCCGCAGGAGGTGCAGAGCAATCCTGCCGTGATCGAGGCCTACCTCGGCGCGTCGGCGCATTGAGGGCGGGAGACGGCAAATGAAACAGACAATGCTGAAGATTTCGGGCCTGAAGGTCGCCTACGGCGGCATCCAGGCGGTCAAGGGCGTCGACCTGGAGATCGCCGACGGCGAACTGGTCACGCTGATCGGTGCCAACGGCGCCGGCAAGACCACCACGATGAAGGCCATCACCGGCATGCAGGGCTGGGCCGGCGGCGACGTCGAGTACATGGGCAAGTCCATCAAGGGCGTGCCCAGCTACCAGCTGCTCAAGCAGGGGCTGGCCATGGTGCCGGAAGGGCGCGGAGTGTTCGCGCGCATGACCATCACCGAGAACCTGCAGATGGGGGCCTACACGCGCAACGACGACGCCGGCATCAAGGCCGACATCGAGCGCATGTTCGGCATTTTCCCGCGCCTGAAGGAGCGCGCCAACCAGCTCGCGGGCACCATGTCGGGTGGCGAGCAGCAGATGCTGGCGATGGCGCGCGCGCTGATGAGCCAGCCCAAGCTGCTGCTGCTGGACGAGCCTTCGATGGGCCTGTCGCCCATCATGGTCGAGAAGATCTTCGAGGTGGTGCGCGACATCTCCGGCCAGGGCGTGACGGTGCTGCTGGTCGAGCAGAACGCGCGCCTGGCGCTGCAGGCGGCGCACCGCGGCTATGTGATGGAGTCGGGGCTGATCACCATGAGCGGCGACGCCAAGCAGATGCTGGACGACCCGAAGGTACGGGCGGCGTATCTGGGAGAGTGAGGGCGGGCGGTTTTCCGCCCGCCGCAGGCCTGCTCCCTGTCCCGCTTGCGGGAGAGGGAGCCAAGACCTTGTGCTTGACGCTCGGTCTTGGCGTGGCGCGCTTCAGGCCAGCTTCTTCAGCAGGCCGCGCAGCATGCCGATCATCAGGTCGATCTCTTCGCGTTCGACGTTCAGGGCCGGCATGAAGCGCAGCAGGTTGGGGCGCGGCGCGTTCAGCAGCAGGCCCTGCGGCTGCAGTTCGCGTGCTTCCTCCACCAGTTGCGGGCCGATGTCGCGGTTCAGCACCAGCGCGCGCAGCAGGCCTTCGCCGCGCTCGCCGCCGAGGCCGAACTCGCCGGACAGGGCCAGCAGCTGTTCGCGCAGGTAGGCGCCCTTGTCCTGCACGCTCTGCAGGAAGCCCGGCGCGGTCAGCTGCTCGATCACCGAGCAGCCCACCGCGGTCATCAGCGGATTGCCGTTGTAGGTGCCGCCCTGGTCGCCGGCTTCGAAGCTGGCCACGGCCGCCGTGCACATCAGGGCCGACAGCGGCACACCGCCGCCGATGCCCTTGCCCAGCGTCATGATGTCCGGCTGCACGCCGGACAGTTCGTGCGCGAACAGCGTGCCGCAGCGGCCGCAGCCGGTCTGCACTTCGTCGACGATGAACAGCAGCTTGTGCTTGTCGGCGAGCGCGCGCAGGCCCTGCATGAACTCGCGCGTGGCGGGGATCACGCCGCCCTCGCCCTGCACCGGCTCGAGCATGATGCCCACGGTCTTGTCGTTGATCAGCGCCTCGACCGACGCCAGGTCATTCAGCTCGGCCTTGGGGAAGCCCGGCACCTGCGGCGCGAAGATGGTGTCCCAGCCTGCCTTGCCCGACGCGCTCATGGTGGCGAGCGTGCGGCCGTGGAAGCTGTGGTCCATGGTGATGATCTCGTAGGCGCCGTCCTTGTGCTTGCGGCCCCACTTGCGCGCCAGCTTGATCGCACCTTCGTTGGCCTCGGCGCCGCTGTTGGCGAAGAAGACCTTGTCGAAGCCACTGTGGTCGGTGAGCAGCTTGGCCAGCGCGATCATCGGCTCGTTGTAGAAGGCCGGGCTCGGGTTGATGATCTTGTGCGCCTGCTTGGTCAGTGCCTCGATCATGCCGGGGTTCGAGTGGCCCAGGCAGTTGACCGCCCAGCCCTGCACGAAATCCAGATAGCGCTTGCCGTGCTGGTCCGTCAGCCACGAGCCCTTGCCTTCGGTGAAGACCAGTTCGGGCCGGTTGGTGATGTACATCAGGGATTGGACGGGAAACTCATCAGCAAATGCCATGGCGGACTCCAGGGGTCGGCGTGGGTCGGGAGAGGCGGAAAGCCAGGGAAGAAAGCGGAAACAAAAACAAAAAGCCACGGGGGTTGCCCGTGGCTTGTTGACCTGAACAGACGCTGTCGACGGTCAGCCGCGCGGCACCCCGGTGGGGAGCGACGTACGGAAGCTGCGTCGGGTATTGGTTGCGTAGTTCATGGCGGCAAATATAAGGCGCATGCGCCCGGGTGTCAAAGCGAATGTTGGCGGTCCCGGGCATCGCGGCCGTGCTGTTGCGTGAAGGGGACGCCTGCGCCTGCGCCGGGGCGCTCAGGCGGCCGGCTTGTCGCCCGCCGGATGCAGGTCCGCTTCCGAGGTGAACGAGTCGGCGAAGAAGGCGTCCTCATGCAGGCGGCACGTCGAGGTGAAGTCGCGGCGGGCGGCGTTGACCATCACCGGCGCGCCGCAGGCGTACACCTCGTGGCCGGACAGGTCCGGGTGGTCGGCCATCACTGCCTGGTGCACGAAGCCCGTGCGGCCCTGCCACTGATCCTCGGCCAGCGCATCGGACACCACCGGCACGTAGCGGAAGTTGGGCAGTTCCCGCGCCCATTTCTCGCACAGCGCGTGCAGATACAGGTCGCGCGGGCGTCGTCCGCCCCAGTACAAGGTCATCGGCCGGGTGATGCCGGTGTAGGCGGCATGCTCGACGATGGCCTTGATCGGCGCGAAGCCGGTGCCGGAGGCCAGCAGGATGATGGGCTTGTCCGACTCCTCGCGCAGGAAGAAGCTGCCGAGCGGGCCTTCGAAGCGCAGGATGTCGCGCTCCTTCATGACCGGCGCACCTTCCTTGGCACCGAACACATAGTCGGTGAACACGCCGCCCGGCATGTGGCGGATGTGCAGTTCGAGCGGGCCTTCCTCGTGCGGCGGGGTGGCGATCGAGTAGCTGCGGCGCTTGCCGTCGCGCAGCAGGAATTCGACATACTGGCCGGCCAGGAACTGCAGGCGCTCGGTGGCCGGCAGTTGCAGCCGGACCACGACCACGTCGTCGGCAGCGCGTTCTAGCCCGACCACGCGGCAGGGCACCTTTTTGATAGGGATGTCGCCGGCGCCGTGTACTTCGCGGCACTCGATGGTGATGTCCGAGCTGGCCGTGGCGCAGCAGAACAGGGCACCGCCTTCGGTCTGTTCCTGCTGCGTCAGCGCGGAAGCGGCGTGATCGCCCTGGACCACGGAGCCGTTCACCACCTGGCCCTTGCAGGAGCCGCAGGCGCCGTTCTTGCAGCCGTAGGGCAGGCCGATGCCCTGGCGCAGGGCCGCGCTCAGGATGGTTTCGTCGGCTGCCGCCTCGAATTGGCGGCCGCTTGGCATGACGGTAACTTGATAAGCCATAATCACTTGATGAGCAAGAATCCTAAGCCTTCGCGCCTGCGGCGCCCGCGCCTGCTGATTGTCGGTTGTGGCGATGTGGGGGGGCGCTGCCTCGCACTGCTGGCGGCGCGCCTGCGCATCTTTGCCGTCACTTCCCAACCCGGGCGTCGCGACGCCTTGCGCGCGGCCGGCGCCGTGCCGCTGGTGGCGGACCTGGACCGGCCGGCAAGCCTGGCGCGCCTGCGCGGACTGGCCGGGCGGGTGCTGCACCTGGCGCCGCCGCCGCCGCAGGGCGAGGACGATCCGCGCACCCGGGCGCTGCTGGGCGTGCTGCGCCGCCGTCCCTGGCGGCGTGCCCGGCATGCCGGCGCCCCCCGCCGGGGCAAGCCCGGTATTCTACCCGAGCGGGCCGGGCACCGGGCGTTTGAACCGGGGCGGGCGGCCCGGCCGGCGCTGGTCTATGCCAGCACCTCGGGCGTCTACGGCGACCTCGGCGGCGCGCGCGTGGATGAGACGCGGCGTCTCAGCCCGACCACGCCGCGGGCACGCCGCCGGGTAGCGGCCGAGCGTGCCGTGCGCCGCTTCGGTGCCGCCGCCGGCTGGCGGGCCGGCATCGTGCGCATTCCCGGCATCTACGCCGCCGAGCGGCTGCCGCTGGCCCGCCTGGCGCGCGGCACGCCCGCGCTGGTGGCGCAGGAAGACGTCTACACCAACCATATCCATGCCGACGACCTTGCCCGCGTGCTGGTGGCTGCCCTGTTCCGCGGCCGGGCCCAGCGTGTCGTCCACGCCAGCGACGATTCCGAGCTGCGCATGGGCGACTACTTCGATCTCGTCGCCGACCGCCGCGGGCTGCCACGCCCGCCGCGCCTGACGCGCCGGCTGCTGGCCGAGCAGGTGGAGCCGAGCCTGCTGAGCTTCATGAGCGAGTCGCGCCGCCTCGACAACACCCGCCTGAAGCGCGAACTGCGCGTGCGCCTGCGTTACCCCACGGTGGCGGATTTCCTCGGCACCTGAGCCTCCCCCGGCGCTGGCCGGGCACGCCTCTTGCTGGGATTGCCGGGTTTGCCATTCCTGTCTATACAACACAGCTGGCGTGGTGCCGGTGCGCTTCGGAGCGGTGCGCGGGCACAGGGCCAGCGCCGGACTGGTGCACGATACGTGCCGCATACAGCATGACTTTCGGCTCATATCGGTTATTTCCCGGAAAAGCACCCGGGAAAGTCCGAAATTGTTTTGTATATACAGGCTTGCTAGATTGCCCGGAAACAGAAGGCGCCGCCGCGACGGCGCCGCCGCGGAGCACGCCGCCCGAAGGGGTGCCGGCGTTGCCCGCACACCAGCCTAGGAGAGCCAACCATGGGAATTCGCAGTCTTCGCCGTGCCGCCTGCGCGGCCTTCGTCCTGTCCGCGGCCGCTGGCGCCGCCCACGCCCAGAACACTCCGGTGACGCTGGGCATGAGCGGCTGGACCGGCTTTGCACCGCTGACGCTGGCCGAGCGCGCCGGCATCTTCAAGAAGCACGGCGTGGATGTGGAGATCAAGATGATCCCGCAGAAGGACCGCCACCTGGCGCTGGCCTCGGGAGCCATCCAGTGCGCCGCCACCACGGTGGAGACGCATGTGGCGTGGAATGCCAACGGCGTGCCGATCACGCAGATCGTCCAGCTCGACAAGTCTTATGGTGCCGACGGCCTGGCGGTGCGGGCCGACGTCAAGGGCTTCGCCGACCTGAAGGGCAAGACGGTCGGTGTCGATGCACCGGGCACCGCGCCTTACTTCGGCCTGGCCTGGATGCTGCGCAAGAACGGCATGACGCTGAAGGACGTGAAGACCGTCACGCTGTCGCCGCAGGCGGCCGCGCAGGCCTTCGTCAGCGGCCAGAACGACGCCGCCATGACCTACGAGCCCTACCTCTCCTCGGTGCGCCAGAATCCCGACAAGGGCAAGATCCTGGCTACCACGCTCGACTACCCGATGGTGACCGACACGCTGGGCTGCGCACCCAAGTGGCTCAAGGACAATCCCAAGGCGGCCCAGGCGCTGGTGGACAGCTATTTCGAGGCGCTGGAGATGATCCGCAAGGAGCCGGAAAAGTCCAACGAGATCATGGGAGCCGCCGTCAAGCAGACCGGTGAGCAGTTTGCCAAGTCGTCCGCCTACCTGCGCTGGCAGGACCGCGAGGCCAACCGCAAGTTCTTCGGCGGCGAGCTGGCCAGTTTCAGCAAGGAGGCGGCCGCGGTACTGCTCGAGATCGGCGTGATCCGCCAGGTGCCGGACGTGACGGCGCTGTATGACGCGCGTTTCCTGCGCTGATCGGATGGTGAGGCCATGACGCAAGCGCATACCGGTTCCTCTCCGGCCCCGGCACCACTGGCCGCCTCGGCCGTGCCCGCGGCGGCGTCCGTGCGGCGCCGCCATCCGTGGCTGGCGCCGCTGGTGCCGGTCTCGCCGCGCACGCGCTGGCTGCTGGGGCTGTCCTTCTTCGTGCTGTTCTTCGCCATCTGGGCGCTGGCGACGCTGGGCGGCTTCGTGCCGCGCACCTTCCTCGCCGACCCCCTGGCGATGGCGCACGAGGGCTGGCTGCTGTTCACGCAGTACGGCTTCCTGGGCGACATCGGCATGACCGTGTGGCGCGTGCTCGGCGGCTTCGCGCTGGCCGCGGTGCTGGCGGTGCCGCTGGGCATCCTGATGGGCGCCTACAAGGCGGCCGAAGCCTTCTTCGAGCCTTTCGTCTCCTTCTGCCGCTACCTGCCGGCCTCGGCCTTCATTCCGCTGCTGATCCTGTGGGCGGGCATCGGCGAGACACAGAAGCTGCTGGTCATCTTCATCGGCTCCTTCTTCCAGATCGTGCTGATGGTGGCGGTGGCGGTGGGCGGGGCCCGCCGCGACCTGGTCGAGGCGGCCTACACGCTCGGCGCCAACAGCCGCGGCATCGTACGCCGGGTGCTGATTCCCGGCGCCGCGCCGGAGATCGCGGAGATCCTGCGCCTGGTGCTGGGCTGGGCCTGGACCTACGTGATCGTGGCCGAACTGATCGGCTCGTCCTCGGGCATCGGCCACATGATCACCGACAGCCAGGCGCTGCTCAATACCGGCCAGATCATCTTCGGCATCATCGTGATCGGCTGCATCGGCCTGGTATCGGACCTGTTCTTCAAGCAGGCCAACCAGCGCCTCTTTCCCTGGAGTGCGATCCAATGAGCGCCTTGTCCATCCAGCAGGTCTCGCGCAGTTTCCCGAGCCCGCGCGGCGCCGGCCACGCGCCGCTGCAGGCGCTGCAGCCGGTCGATTTCGAAGTGCGCGACAACGATTTCGTCACCATCCTCGGGCCTTCGGGCTGCGGCAAGTCGACCCTGCTGCGCATCGTGGCAGGCCTGGACTCGCCTTCCGGCGGGCGCGTGCTGCTCGACGGCCAGCCGGTGGTGGGCCCGGGCGCCGACCGCGGCATGGTGTTCCAGTCCTACACGCTGTTTCCCTGGCTGACCATCGAGCAGAACGTGCGCTTCGGCCTGCGTGAGCGCGGCATGAGCGAGGCCGAGCAGCGCGAGCGCAGCGACTTCTTCATCCAGCGCGTTGGCCTGCGCGGCTTCGAGCAGCACTTCCCCAAGCAGCTCTCGGGCGGCATGCAGCAGCGCACCGCGATTGCGCGGGCGCTGGCCAACGACCCCAAGATCCTGCTGCTCGACGAACCCTTCGGCGCGCTCGACAACCAGACGCGCGTGCTGATGCAGGAACTGCTGCTCGGGATATGGGAGGCCTCGCGCAAGACGGTATTATTCGTCACGCACGATATCGACGAGGCCATCTTCATGGCCAACCGGGTCGCGGTCTTCTCCGCGCGGCCGGGTCGGATCAAGAGCGAGATCGCGGTGGATTTCCCCCATCCGCGCCACTACACCATCAAGACCTCGCCGGAGTTCTCTACCCTGAAGGCCCGGCTAACCGAGGAAATCCGTGCCGAGGCCCTGGCCGCGGCCGAGCATTGAACGTATGAACCAAACCGCCGGCGCCAATGCGCGCCCGTCGCGCGCGCAGCACGAAGCCGCGCCCGCTGCCCGCTACCAGCAGGTCAAGGAATACATCGCGCGCCAGATCCAGAGCGGCGCGTGGCGGCCGGGCGACCGCGTGCCTTCCGAACAGGAACTGGTCAACCAGTTCAATGTGTCGCGCATGACGGCCAACCGCGCGCTGCGCGAACTGGCCGAGCAGGGCAGGGTGGTGCGGGTGGCCGGTGTGGGCACCTTCGTGGCCGAGCACCGGCCGCAGTCGACGCTGCTGTCGGTGGTCAACCTGCAGGACGAGATCCGCATGCGCGGCCACGACTACGCCTGCGACGTGGTGCTGGTCGAACGGGTGGCGGCCTCGATCGAGGTGGCGGCGGCGCTCGAGCTGCACACCGGCGAATCCGTTTTCCACTCGGTCTGCGTGCATCGCGAGGACGGCGTGCCGGTGCAGCTCGAAGACCGCTATGTCAATCCGCGCCTGGCGCCGGCCTTCATCAGCCAGGATTTCAGCCAGACCCAGCCGGGCGAGTACCTGCTGCGGCACGTGCCCTACGATGAAGTGGAGCATGTGGTCGACGCGATTTCGGCCACCCCCGAGCAGGCGGCCCTGCTGGACATGCCGCCGGCCCAGCCCTGCCTGCTGCTGACGCGGCGCACCTGGACCCATGGCACGCCGGTGACCTTCGTGCGCTGCCTGCATCCCGGCAACCGCTACCGCCTGGGCAGCCGTTTCCGCGCCGAGGGCAATCCGGCTTTCGGGTGATGCCCGGCCGGTGTCCCGATTCCGCGGATTTGTGACGAATTTGCGATCCAGGACGCCAGACTCCGGGTAGACCCCTAGACGGATTTTCCGCCGGTGGCATGGATTCACCGGACGATTTGGTTTAACCTGTATATACAGGAACATACAGGCACCGCGAGGCTGTCGCGGCCGCCCTATCAAAGGAGCCCCAGATGAACGCCAACGAGCAACTCTTCCAGCATGCCGTCACCCAGCGCGGACCCCGTGAGATCCGCGCGCCGCATGGCAGCCAGCTGCACTGCCGCAACTGGCTGATCGAAGCCGCCTACCGCATGATCCAGAACAACCTCGATCCCGAAGTGGCGGAACGGCCGCAGGACCTGGTCGTCTATGGCGGCATCGGCAAGGCCGCGCGCAACTGGGAGTGCTTCGACGCCATCCTGGACACCCTGCGCCGCCTGGGCGAGGACGAGTCGCTGCTGGTGCAGTCGGGCAAGCCGGTCGGCGTGTTCAAGACCCATGCCGACGCGCCGCGCGTGCTGATCGCCAACTCCAACCTGGTGCCGCACTGGGCCACCTGGGACAAATTCAACGAGCTCGACCGCGCCGGCCTGATGATGTACGGCCAGATGACCGCCGGCTCGTGGATCTACATCGGCTCGCAGGGCATCGTGCAGGGCACCTACGAGACTTTCGTCGAGGCCGGCCGCCAGCATTTCGGCGGCGACCTGTCGGGCAAGTGGATCCTGACCGCCGGCCTGGGCGGCATGGGCGGCGCGCAGCCGCTGGCCGGCGTGCTGGCCGGTGCCAGCGTGCTGGCCGTCGAGTGCCAGGAGTCGAGCATCGACTTCCGCCTGCGCACCCGCTACCTGGACAAGAAGGCCACCAGCATCGACGAGGCGCTGGCCATGATCGCCGAGGCCACCCGCAACAAGCAAGCCATCTCCGTGGGCCTGCTGGGCAATGCCGCCGAGGTGCTGCCCGAACTGGTCAAACGTGCCCAGGCCGGCGGCATGCGCCCCGACATCGTCACCGACCAGACCTCGGCGCACGACCTGGTCAACGGCTACCTCCCCGTCGGCTGGACGGTGGCGCAGTGGGAGGCGGCACGCAAGGCCGATCCCAAGTCGGTGGAGGCGGCCGCGCGGCCTTCCATCGTCGCCCACGTGAAGGCCATGCTGGCCTTCCAGCAGATGGGCGTGCCCACGCTGGACTATGGCAACAACATCCGCCAGGTCGCCTTCGACGAAGGCGTCGAGAATGCCTTCGACTTCCCCGGCTTCGTGCCGGCCTACATCCGTCCCCTGTTCTGCCGCGGCAAGGGCCCGTTCCGCTGGGTGGCGCTGTCCGGCGATCCCGAGGATATCTACAAGACCGACGCGAAGATGAAGGAGCTGTTCCCCGAGGACACGCACCTGCACCGCTGGCTCGACATGGCGCGCGAGCGCATCGCCTTCCAGGGCCTGCCGGCGCGCATCTGCTGGGTCGGCCTGGACGAGCGCCACCGCGCCGGCCTGGCCTTCAACGAGATGGTGCGCAAGGGTGAGCTGAAGGCGCCCGTGGTGATCGGCCGCGACCATCTCGACTGCGGTTCGGTGGCCAGCCCCAACCGCGAGACCGAGGCCATGCGCGACGGTTCCGACGCCGTCTCCGACTGGCCGCTGCTCAATGCCCTGCTCAACACCGCCGGCGGCGCCACCTGGGTCAGCCTGCACCACGGCGGCGGCGTCGGCATGGGCTTCTCCCAGCATTCCGGCGTGGTCATCGTCTGCGACGGCAGCGAGGCCGCCGACCGCCGCCTGGCGCGCGTGCTGTGGAACGATCCGGCCACCGGCGTGATGCGCCATGCGGACGCCGGCTACGACATCGCCATCGACTGCGCGCACGAGAAGGGCCTCGACCTGCCGATGGTGAAGGGCGCATGAGCATGCCCGGGGCCGCGCCGCCGCGCGTCTTCGCGCTGGCGGACATTGCCGCGACGCCGTGGAAGAACGGCGGCGGCCTCACGCGCGAGATCGCCGTGTGGCCGCCCGGGGCCGGCATGGACGACTTCGACTGGCGCGTCAGCGTGGCCGATATCGCCGCCGACGGTCCGTTCTCGGCCTTCCCCGGCATCGACCGCCAGATCGTGCTGCTGTCCGGCGCCGGCGTGCGCCTGTGCGCCGACGACGGCAGCTTCGACCATGCGCTGACCGACGCCGGCGAGCCCTTCGCTTTTTGCGGCGAGACCGGCGTGCAGGCCACCCTGGTCGACGGCGCCACGCGCGACTTCAATGTGATGACCCGGCGCGGCCGTTGCCGCGCGCGCCTCGTGCCGCGGCGGGGGCCCTTTGCGCTGGACGGCGGCCCGCAGGCAGTGTTGCTGCTGGCCGTGGCCGGCCGCTGGCTTGCCGCCGGTGAAGACGGCGCCGCGCCGCAGGCGTCGACCGCCGCGTTCGAGCTGGCGGCCGGTTCCGGCTGGCTTCTCGCCGGCGGCAGCCGGTCAGGCCGTCTCGCCCTGCGCCCTGACCCTGCCGACCCGGCGCAGGCGCCCGGCGTGCCGCTGTGCCTGCAATTGACAATGGAACCCGAACCGGAGACGGAGAGCTGAACATGATCCTGCCCAGCATCCGCACGGCGCCGTCCGCGGACGGCGTCTGGCACAGTTGCCACCTGCTGCCCGACGGCGATCCCGCGCACGCCATCCGCGATGGCGCGCTGGTGGTGCAGGACGGGCGCATCGCCTGGCTGGGTACGGCCGCGGCGCTGCCGCCGGCCTTCGCCGGACTGACCCGGCATGATGCCGGGCAGGCCTGGATCACGCCCGGCCTGGTCGACTGCCACACCCACCTGGTCTACGGCGGCCAGCGCGCCGACGAGTTCGCCATGCGGCTGGCCGGCGCCGACTATGCCGAGATCGCCCGCGCCGGCGGCGGCATCGTCTCCACGGTGCGCGCCACCCGCGAGGCCACCGAGGACGAACTGTTCGCCCAGTCCGCCGCGCGCCTGCAGCCTCTGCTGGCCGAAGGCGTCACCGCGCTCGAGATCAAGTCGGGCTACGGCCTGTCGCTGGAGGCCGAGCGCAAGCAGCTGCGCGTGGCGCGCCGCCTGGGCGAGGCCTGCGGCGTCAGCGTGCATACCACCTTCCTCGGCGCCCATGCCTTGCCGCCCGAGTATGCCGGGCGTGCCGACGACTACATCGCCCTGGTCTGCGACACCATGCTGCCGGCGCTGGCCGCAGAGGGCCTGGTCGACGCGGTCGATGCCTTCTGCGAATCGATCGGCTTCTCGCCGGCACAGACCGAGCGCGTGTTCGCGGCCGCGGCGCGCCACGGCCTGCCGGTCAAGCTGCACGCGGAACAGCTCAGCAACCTCGGTGGCGCCGCGCTGGCCGCGCGTCATCGCGCGCTGTCGGCGGACCATCTCGAGCATCTGGACGAGGCGGGCGTGGCCGCCATGGCCGAGGCCGGCACGGTGGCCGTGCTGCTGCCGGGCGCCTACTATTTCCTGCGCGACACCCACCTGCCGCCGATCGATGCCCTGCGCCGCCACGGTGTCCCGATCGCGGTTTCCACCGACCACAACCCCGGCACTTCGCCGGTCACTTCGCTGCTGCTGATGATGAACATGGCCTGCACCCTGTTCCGCATGACGGTGCCCGAGGCCCTGGCCGGCGTGACCGTCCACGCGGCCCGCGCGCTCGGCGCCGCAGACCGCCACGGCCTGCTGGCGCCCGGGCGCGTGGCCGATTTCGCCTTGTGGCGCATCGGCACGCCGGCCGAACTGGCCTACTGGTTCGGCCGCAACCCGCTGGCGGCAGTGGTGCGCCAGGGCCGTGTGTTCCCGGCCGCGGGCGCCGACTTCAACGGAGGCCGCCCATGAGCCAGGTCGCGCAACAGCGGCTGTTCGCCGCCGACGCCCTGCTGCCGTCCGGCTGGGCGCGCGATGTGCTGCTGGCCTGGGACGAGGCCGGCCGCCTGAGCACGGTGCAGGCCGGCGTGGCCGCGCCGGCCGGCGTGCCGCTCGCTGCGGGCGCGGTCCTGCCCGGCATGGCCAACCTGCATTCGCACGCCTTCCAGCGCGCTTTCGCCGGACTGACCGAGCACCGCACCGGCAGCGACGATTCCTTCTGGAGCTGGCGCACGCTGATGTACCGCTTCGCGCTGCGCCTGACACCCGAGGCGCTGGAGGCCATCGCCACCCAGCTCTATGTCGAGATGCTGCGCGCCGGCTACACCAGCGTCTGCGAGTTCCACTACGTTCATCACGATCCGGACGGGCAGCCCTATGCCGACCCAGCCGAGATGTCGTTGCGCCTGCTGCGCGCGGCCGAGCGCGCCGGCATCGGCATCACGCTGCTGCCGGTGCTGTACCAGACCGCCGGCTTCGGCGGCAGGCCGGCGCTGCCGGAGCAGCGCCGCTTCCTGCTTGGCACCGATGCCATGATGGGCTTGCTGCAGCGGCTGGCAGGCGAGTGCGATGGCGACCGCGCGCGCCTGGGGCTGGCGCCGCATTCGCTGCGCGCGGTGCCGCCGCAGGCGCTGGCCGAGGCCGTGGCGGGCCTGCATGCGCTGGATGCGCAAGCGCCGGTCCACATCCATATCGCCGAGCAGCAGCGCGAGGTCGATGAATGCCTGGCCACCACCGGCGCGCGTCCGGTCGACTGGCTGTTCGAGCATGCCCAGGTCGATGCGCGCTGGTGCCTGGTGCACGCTACCCACATGGACTGGGACGAGCGCCGCCGGCTGGCCCACAGCGGCGCGGTGGCCGGCATCTGCCCCACCACGGAGGCCAACCTGGGCGACGGTGTGTTCGACGCGGCCCCCTACCTGTCGCAGGGCGGCGCCTGGGGCATCGGCTCGGACAGCCATGCCAGCGTCAGCGTGGCCGAGGAACTGCGCCTGTTCGAGTATGGCCAGCGCCTGGCGCTGCAGCGGCGCAACGTGCTCGCATCGGAGACCCATCCCCAGGTGGCGGACCGCCTCTACCTGGAGGCCGTCGCCGGCGGCGCGCGGGCGGCCGGCCGCTCCGTGGCGGGGCTGGCTCCGGGCCAGCGCGCCGATTTCGTCGTGCTGGATGGCGCGCACCCGGCGCTGGCCGGGCTGGGCGGGGCGCAGGCACTGGCGGCCCATGTGTTCGCCAACCACGGTCATGAGACACTAGCGGACGTCCGCACCGCCGGCCGCAGCCGCGTGCGGCACGGCGTCCACCCGCTGCAGGCGGAGGCCGGCCGTGCCTTCGCCGCCGCGCGCGCCGGCCTGCTGACCGACTGAAACCGGCCGCGGCGGCCTCCGGGCCGCCGCACTCCACCGAGAACAAGATGTCCACCCAGCCTCTCTTTTCCACCGACAAGCCCGCTTTCACGCTGCACCGTGGCACGCGTCCGCTGCTGGTGTCGATGCCGCACGTCGGCACCTACGTGCCGGCTGCGCTGGCCGAGCGCTTCACCGACGAGGCGCGCACCGTGCCGGATACCGACTGGCACCTGGAACGCCTGTACGACTTCGCGCGCGAGATGGGCGCCTCCATCCTGGCCGCCACGCACTCGCGCTATGTGATCGACCTGAACCGTCCGCCCGACAACGCCAATCTCTATCCCGGGCAGGACACCACCGGCCTGTGCCCGGTCGATACTTTCGACAAGACGCCGGTCTACGCCGGTACGGGCGCCGGCCCGGACGACGCCGAGATCGCCGCGCGCCGCGATGCGGTCTGGCATCCCTATCATGCCGCGCTGGCCGGAGAACTGGCCCGCCTGCGCGCCGAGCATGGCACCGTGGCGTTGTGGGAAGCGCACTCGATCCGCTCGGTGCTGCCGCGCTTCTTCGAGGGCAGGCTGCCCGACTTCAACCTGGGCAGCGCCAACGGCGCCAGTTGCGACAAGGGCCTGGCCGATCGCCTGCTGGCCATCGCACAGGCCGTGCCGGGCCACACCGCAGTGCTCAACGGCCGCTACAAGGGCGGCCACATCACGCGCTTCTACGGCCAGCCGCAGCAAGGCGTGCATGCCGTGCAGCTCGAACTGGCGCAGTGTGCCTATATGAGCGAGCAATACCCCTTCGCCTACGACGCGCCGCGCGCCACTGCGCTGCAGCCGGTGCTGCGCGACATGCTCGGCACCATGCTGGCCTTCGTCGAAGGCAAGTAAGGCCGGAGATCGCGCCGGGACCCTGCCCTGCGGGCGGGGCGGCGACCGCGCAGGGCGCGCGTTGCCGTCCCCTCGCATAAGGAGGTCTTGTGCATGCCATCAGCTTTCCTTGCTTTACCTGAGGACCGGCCCTGCGCATACTGGCAACGCGCCGGGATGCCGACATCGGGCAAGGCAGGTCGGACAGGTTGCGGTTCCGCCGCCGTCAAGGCAGGCGGGGCCGGTGAGCCGGCCCGAGAGCCGGCCGCCGGGGCAGCCCGGAGGACTGTCGAGAATTTGCGGGGTTGAGCGGTCCTTCACCTGCCGGCGGCGGCATCCCGGCGCATCGGCTCCATCGGCTCCATCGGCTGCATTGCCTGGGTCAGCCCTTTCGACCGCATCGGCGGGCCGCCTGCCGCCACTGTCCCGCGGCAGCCCAACGGGCGATTCCCCTCCGCCTCCCAGGCCGCGCGCATGCACCGTCGCGGTGCCGCTCGCGCCGCGCTTGGCGCGGGAGGGCTGCCGATGTCATGATGGCGGGGTGCGCAACGGCCGGCGATCCGCCCGCTCGCATTCACATTCGCATCAACGGTGTCCTCGCGACTGCGTGCCATGCACGCGGGACGGGCCGCCGCGTGCACCGCAAGGGGCGGCCCGTACCACGCCGGCACCCGCGCCGGTGCCGGCGGCGAGGGCGTGAAGGCAAGGATATGGAGGAGACATGGATATGCAAGGCAGGGAAACGCAAGGGATGTCCCGCGAGCGGCTGGGCCGGATCGAACGTTTCATCGACGACGCCTATGTCGCCAGCGGCAAGCTCCCCGGCGCCCTGGTCCAGGTATGGCGGCGCGGTGAACTGGCGCTGAATTCGGTGCTGGGGCTGGCTGATCGCGAGCGCCAGGTGCCGCTGGCCGAGGATTCCATCTTCCGCATCTATTCGATGAGCAAGCCCGTCACCTCGGTGGCGATCATGATGCTGGTCGAGGAGTGCAAGATCGCCCTGGACGATCCCGTCAGCAAGTACATTCCCGCGTGGGCGAACCTGGGCGTGTACGCGGGCGGCTTCATGGAGAGCTTCCAGACGCGCCCGGCGGCCCGTCCCATGCTGGTGGTGGACCTGCTGCGCCACACCTCCGGCCTGACCTATGGCTTCCAGCAGAACTCCAACGTCGATGCCGCCTACCGCAAGCTCAAGCTGGGCGAGCTGGCCACCGCCGGTACCCTCGACGAGATGATCGAGAAGCTGGCCACGCTGCCGCTCGAATTCTCGCCCGGCGAAGCCTGGAACTACTCGGTCTCCACCGACGTGCTGGGCTACCTGGTCGGCAAGGTCAGCGGCATGCCGTTCGAGACCTTCCTGAAGGAGCGCATCTTCGATCCCCTGGGCATGATCGACACCGCCTTCCACGTGCCGGAAGAGAAGGCCGCGCGCTTCTGCGCCTGTTACGCGGTCGGCGCGCTGGGCTCGAAGGTGTTGTCGGACAAGGGGCCGGTGCTGCAGGACGATCCCCGCACCAGTCCTTATCTGAAGCCACCCGGCTTCGTCTCCGGCGGCGGTGGCCTGGTTTCGACCGCGGCCGACTATATGCGCTTCGCCCGCATGCTGCTGCAGGGTGGCGAACTGGATGGGGTGCGCCTGCTGGGACCGAAGACGCTGGCCCTGATGACGGCCAACCACCTGCCCGGCGGCGCCGACCTGCCGAGCATGTCGCGCTCGATGTTCAGCGAAGCCACCTATGACGGCGTCGGCTTCGGCCTCGGTTTCGCCACCACGGTGACCCCGGCCACCACGCTGATCCCGGGCAGCGAGGGCGATTTCTTCTGGGGCGGAGCGGCCAGCACCTTCTTCTGGGTGGACCCCAAGGAGGACCTGATCGGCCTGTTCCTGACCCAGTTGCTGCCTTCGTCCGCCTATCCGGTGCGGCGTCAGTTGCGCACGCTGGTCTACAGCGCCATCACCGAGCCGGGCCGGGCGCGCTGAGGGCGCCGGCGCGGCCGCTGCGCGCCAGGCCGGAGCAGGGCCCTTGCCTGGCAAGGGCCTTTTTCATGCGCGCTCGTGGTGCAGGCCGGGGGGCGTGCCCCGCATCCTGTAACCAAGCCCGCCGAGGCGGCAAATCCTTGATAGGCTGAAGCATACGAGGCAGCGGCATGCCCGCGGCGGCCAGGCTCGGGCCCGCCGGAGCCTGGCGCGGGCACGCTGCCATCGTCTTGCGGCAAGCGGCGGGATGCACGGGCCGCCGCGATCCTGCAAGCGATCGGGATGGGCGCGTCCGCGCCATCTCCAGGGGCCGCCCCCCGGGCCCTGCACGGCCGGGCGGCGTGTCGGCGCGGGTGCGGATGCGTGGCGGCAACGCCATGGGTGTCCGGCCCCAAGGAGCCATCATGCAAGACCTTGCCTTCCGCACCCTGCTGTATCGCTATTTCTTCTTCAGCTGGCTGTTCAAGGACGCCAGCCGCGGCAACCTGCTCGAGCGCTCCGCGGCCTGGCGCTTCAACCAGTCGCAGTCACGCTGGCTGCCGACCTATATGCGGCGATGGCTGGGCTGCGGGCTGCTGTGCTACGCCCTGGGTGGCTTCGTCGAACTGATGCTGAGCGCGCCGGGGCTGTCGGCCGTCTTCTACGTGCCGGGCGTCCTGAGCGTGCCGATCAACGTGGTCATCGGCGCCATGTGGATCGGCCTGAAGGCCTTGCCCGGGCCGCTGTGAGGCGGCCGGCGTGCCGATCAAGGCACCAATGATGAGGCCGCCAATGATGAGGGCGCCAATGAAAAGGCCCTTCCTTGCGGAAGGGCCTGGATTCTGGTGCCCGGGGCCGGACTCGAACCGGCACGCCTTGCGGCGGGGGATTTTGAGTCCCCTGCGTCTACCTGTTTCACCACCCGGGCGGTGGCTGTCGGCACCACGCTGGTGCCATGCCGAGCCGGGGATTATGCCCGATTTCGCCTGGACCCACAACAGAAGCCGGGGGCGGGCCTAGCGCCCGCGCCGTGCCAGCGTGGTGCGGCTGCGGTCGTAGAACTCCGGCGGCTTGCGGGCGATCCAGCGGATGAAGTCGGCGATGGCGGGGTGGCTGCGCAGGCGCCTCCAGTCGTGGTAGGTGGCGGCGAGCTCGGCTTCGCTGAAGACGGAGTGGATCTTCTGGTGGCAGACCCGGTGCATCTCGACCACCTCGCGCCCGCCCTGGCTGCGCGGCACCGGGTGGTGCAGGTCGGTGCTGGGGCCGGGCACCAGCAGCCGGCCGCACAGCGGACAGCTGGCCGGCGCCGCCGGCGCCGCCGCAAGCGGCGGGCCCTGCTGCGCGTCGTGCCCGGCGCGCAGGTGTCGCTTGACTACCATGGGCGGAAGCGGGGCGAAGGAGGGGACATGGGCGGATTATCGCGCCGGATACCGCCGCACGCTGCGCTTCCGCGTGCCACTCAGCCCCGCTTCGGCGCCGTGTCCAGTTCGAGCACGCGCAGCAGCGACGAGGTGTCATCCTTGCCCCAGCCGCTGTCCATCAACCTGGCGAGCTGCCCGGCGGTGGCCTGCATGGCCGGCAGGGCCAGCCCCAGCTCGGCGGCGATGTCGCCGGCCAGGCCGAAGTCCTTGTCGTGCAGCCTGGCCTCGATGCCGGCGCGGAAGTCCTGCGCGACCATCTTGGGGCCGCACAGGTCGAGCATGCGGCTGCCCGCCATGCCGGTGGCCATCGCCTGCAGCACGCGGCCGGTGTCGACCTGCTGGGCCCGCGCGAAGCGCATGGCTTCGGCGATGCCCTCGATATTGACCACCTGGGCGATCTGGTTGCACAGCTTGGCCACCTGGCCTGCGCCATGGTCGCCGATATGGGTGATGGTCTTGCCCAGCAGCGCCAGCAACGGGCGCACGCGTTCCAGGACCTCGGCCTTGCCACCCACCATGATGGTCAGGCTGGCCGCCTCGGCGCCGGCGGTGCCGCCCGAGACCGGGCAGTCGAGCGCCTCGATGCCGCGTTCGGCGAGCTGCACGGCGATCTCGCGCGTGACGATCGGCGAGATGGTGCTGTGGTCGACGCAGATGGTGCCGGTGGACGCACCTTCGACAACACCCTGCGCGCCGAGCAGTACGGCGCGCACGTCCTCGGACGAGGTCACGTTGGTGAAGACGACGGCGGCGCCCCGGGCGGCCTCGGCCGGTGCGAAGAACGGCTCGGCGCCAAGTGCGCGGGCCGCTTCGGCGGCCTCGGGACGGCGCACGAAGGCGCGCACGGAGTGGCCGGCGGCAAGCAGGTGGCGCACCATGGGCGTGCCCATGGCGCCGAGGCCGATGAAGGCGGCGGTGGTCATGTCGGGAAATCCTTGATCCGGGGGTTGCGGGAAGGGTGCGCGGCGGCCCGCACGGCCGCCCGCAGCGCCTGCGGTGCCGCATTGTGGCATGTGCCGCGCGCCCGGCGGCGCGGCCGGCTCATTGCCCGGCGGCGTAGGCGAACTTGCCGTCGCGGATCACGCCCATCACGCGCGAGCGCTGGTCGAAGCCCTGGTGGTCGTTGGCGCTCATGTTCATCACGCCGTTGGGGATGGTCAGGCCAGCGGTGCTTTCGATGGCATCGCGCATGGCCTGGCGGAACTCGCGCGTGCCCGGCTGGGCGCCGCTCTTGAGGGCGCGGCGCGCGGCGTCGTCCAGCAGCATCCAGGCGCCCCAGGCGTCGCCGGCGAACTGGGTCACGCTGTCGGCGCCGTAGCGGGCCTCGTAGCGCTTGGCGAAATCGAGCGCCACCTTCTTGACCGGATGGCTGTCGGGCAGCTGGCGCGCGACCACCACCGGGCCGGTGGGGAACAGCGTGCCCTCGACGTCCTTGCCGCCCACGCGCAGGAAGTCCCAGGTGGCGATGCCGTGGGTCTGGTAGACGCGGCCCTTGTAGCCGCGCTCGCCCAGCGTCTTCTGCGGCAGCACCGAGGGCGTGCCGGCGCCGGCGATCAGGATGGCGTCGGGATTGGCCGCCATCAGCTTGAGCACCTGGCCGGTTACCGAGGTGTCGTTGCGCGAGAAGCGCTCGTTGGCCACCACCTTGATCTTGCGCACCTCGGCCAGCTTGGAGAACTCGCGCCACCAGCTTTCGCCGTAGGCGTCGTTGAAGCCGATGAAGCCGACCGTCCTGATGCCGTGGTTACTCATGTATTCGGTGAGCACGGTGGCCATGTGGGAGTCGTTCTGCGGCATCTTGAACGCCCAGCGCCGCTTGGGATCGCTCTGCGGTTCGACGATGGCGGCCGACGCCGCCAGCGCCACCATCGGCGTCTCGCCTTCCGAGACCGCGTCCAGGGCCGCCAGCGCGGTCGGCGTGATGTTGGGGCCGACGATCACGTCCACCTTGTCCTCGGAGATGAGTTTGCGCACATTGCGTACCGCGCCGGCGGGATCGGAGGCATCGTCCAGCACGATGTACTGCGCCTTCTGCCCGCCCAGGGTGGCCGGCCACATCAGCACCGTGTTCTTGGACGGGATGCCGATGGAGGCGGCCGGGCCGGTGGTGGACACGTCGATGCCGACGCGGATGTCGGCGCGGGCGGGCACGGCGGCGGCCAGGCTCAGGGCAGCCGCGAGCAGGGCGCGGCGGACGGCGGGACGGGGCATGCGGGTCTCCTCTTCGGTCTGTTTTGTCGGCCCGTGCGCCGCGGGCCGGCGCGGCGGGCGCTTGTGGTTGCTTGTGGCTGCGCGTTGCTGCCGGAAGAGGATAGCCGAGGGTGGGCCTTGCACGCCATCCGGGGCGTGCCGGGGGAGCCGGCGGTCGTCGCAGGCAGTCGCCGACGGCTAGGCGTCGACGATAACCTCGAAGCCGCCGAAGATCATGCGCCGGCCATCAAATGGCATGGATTGCTGCTGCTTGAGGCGGGGATCTTCCATGGCCGCGCGCATGCCCCGGTCGCGCGCCTCGCGCGAGGGCCAGGTGATCCACGAGAACACCACGGTCTCGTCCGCCTTGCGCTGCACCGCCAGCGGGAAGGAGGTCAGCTTGCCTTCCGGCACGTCATCGCCCCAGCATTCGACCAGGCCCAGCGCGCCGTGGTCCTTGAACACCACGGCGGCATCCTCGGCCATCTTGCGGTAGATCTCGCGGTTGGCGGTGGGGACGGGGACGACGAATCCTTCGATATAGCTCATGTCGCGCTCCATTCGGTCGGGGGAAGTATCTCCAGGATAGGGCGCGCAGCGGTGCCCCATGCCGGCGAGGAGCGGGCGGGGCGGTTTCGTCACCCCACCGGGCAGGATCCCGGCAGGCTGGGCCCGGGCCTGGCCATCGGCCGCGGCCCCGGGCGGCGGCAACGCCGCTAGCGCGCGCCCAGCCGCCAGAGCGAGGTGACTTCGGCGCTGCGTGCCGCGTGCAGCGCATCGGCCTGGTCGGCCGCCTTGGGGTGGCGCGGCCGGATCTCCAGCCGGCCCAGTACCTGCAGTCCGGCGGCGTCGATCCAGCCCAGCAGTTCTTCGCGCGTGCGCAGTCCCAGGTGCTCGGCCAGGTCCGACAGCAGCAGCCAGCCTTCGCCGCCCGCTTCGAGATGAGCCGCCAGCCCGGCCAGGAAGCCCTTGAGCATGCGGCTGTCGGGATCGTAGACGGCATGTTCGATGGCCGAACTGGGCCGCGCCGGTACCCAGGGCGGATTGCATACCACCAGCGGCGCGCGCCCCGGCGGGAACAGGTCGGCCTCGATCACTTCCACCTGCTTGCCCAGGCCCAGCCGGGTGATATTGTCGCGGGCGCAGGCCAGCGCCCGCGCATCCTGGTCGGTGGCCACCACGCGGCGCACGCCGCGTTGGGCCAGCAGGGCCGCCAGCACCCCGGTGCCGGCGCCGATGTCGAAGGCCAGCGCCTCGGCGCCGGCCGGCAGCGGTGCCTTGGCGGCCAGGTCGATGTACTCGCCGCGTACCGGCGAGAACACCCCGTAGTACGGATGGATGCGCGCGCCCAGCGCCGGGATCTCGACCCCCTTCTTGCGCCACTCGTGGGCGCCGATCAGGCCCTGCAGCTCGCGCAGCGAAGCGACGTAGGGAGCATCCGCCTCACCGTAGGCCTCGCTGCACGCCTGGCGCACATCGGGCGCGCGCCGCAGCGGCAGCACGTGGCCGGCCTCGAAGGGCAGCAGCAGCATGCCCAGCGTGCGTGCCCGCTGCGATTGTGCCAGGCGATGCAGGTGGAAGGCTTCGGCAGGCGCGGGCGGCGTGTCCGCCCGGGCCGACTTGGCGGCCCGGGTACGATGCGCCTTCTTGGGTTTGTCGGCGCGGCGCGCCATGGCCTGCAACAGCTGGCGCGCATTCTGGAAGTCGCCGCGCCAGAGCAGGGCGGTGCCTTCGCAGGCCAGCTGGTAGGCGGTATCGGCACTGGTGGTGTCGTCGGCGACGACCACGCGGCGCGGCGCCGGCATGCCGGCCTCCGAACGCCAGCGGGCGTTGTGTTCGGCGCCGTCCTCGGTCCAGTGGATCAGCTGCGGCGTGTTCATCGGCGGGACTCCTGCAGGCGGCCTGCGGGCGCGCCGGTGTGAATGCCTAGGGAAATGCGTTGGGTCATGAAGTGATGAAGTGTGCGCAAAAACCAGGGGCGGGCCGGGCGGCCGCCGCCCGGTGGAATCAGAGCTCGTAGGCCTCGTGCTCGCCCGACATGGCCTGTTCCACCAGCTTGCGGTTCAGCGTCGGTGAGAACAGTTCGATGAAGGTATAGACGAAGCTGCGCAGGTAGGCGCCCTGCTTGACTGCCAGGTGCGTCACATTGGTGCCGAACAGGTGGCCGGCCGGGATGCCGCGCAGGTTACGGTCGCGCTCGGGGTCGAAGGCGACGCCCGCCACGATGCCCACGCCGAGCCCGACCTCCACATAGGTCTTGATCACGTCGGCATCGATCGCTTCGAGCACGATGTCCGGCTGCAGGTGGCGCAGCTCGAAGGCCTTGTCGATCTTGGGCCGGCCGGCGAAGTTGGGGTCGTAGGTGATCAGCGGGTAGGCCATCAGGTCTTCCAGCGCCAGGTGTTTCTTCTCCAGCAGCGGATGGTCCGGCGGCGTCACCACGATGTGCTGCCACTGGTAGCCGGGCAGCGAGACCAGGTTCTTGTCGGCCGAGATGCCCTCGGTGGCGATGGCCAGGTCGGCCTGGTCGTGCAGCACCATGTCGGCGATCTGGGCCGGGTTGCCCTGCTGGATCGACAGCCGCACCTTGGGGTAGCGCTTGGTGAACTCGGCGATCACGCGCGGCAGGGCGTAGCGGGCCTGGGTATGGGTGGTCGCGATGGTGAAGTTGCCCTGGTCCTGGGCAGCGTAGTCCTTGCCGACGCGCTTCAGGCTTTCCACCTCCTGCAGGATCTTCTCCACCGAGGCGAGGATGCGCCGGCCCGGCTCCGTCAGGCTGCGGATGCGCTTGCCATGGCGGGTGAAGATATCGACACCCAGCTCCTCTTCCAGCTCGATGATGGCTTTGGAGACGCCTGGTTGTGATGTATAGAGCGCTTTCGCGGCCTCGGTCAGATTGAAGTTCTGCCGGACCGCCTCACGCACAAAGCGGAACTGGTGCAGATTCATATAACTCGGCTCGTATAAACAAACAACTTCTTATTAGTTTGAGATATGAGGCCAGTTTATTACGATTTGCGGACTTTGTTAATGAACGGCCAGACCCTCCCGCGCGCGTGGTGCCCAGCGGACGGGCAAGGCCTCGAGGCGGTGCGCTCCCCATGTCCCTTGCCTATACCGTATCCGGTCTGCTCGTAGGCGTCCTCGTCGGCCTGACCGGCGTGGGAGGGGGGTCGCTGATGACGCCGCTGCTGACCCTGCTGTTCGGCTTCTCGCCGGCCACCGCGGTCGGCACGGACCTGGCCTTCGCCGCCATCACCAAGAGTTTCGGCACGCTGGCGCACCGCGCCCACGGCCATGTGCACTGGCAGGTGGTGCGCCGCCTGTGCCTGGGCAGCCTGCCGGCGGCGGCCGCCACCATCCTGGTGCTCAAGAGTGCCGGCGAGCTGGATGCCGGATGGCTGCATGCCATCCGCGTGACCATCGGCGTCTCCGTGCTGCTGACGGTCGCTTCGCTGCTGCTGCGCAAGCAGATGCTGGCCTGGCTGGAACGCCATCCGCGTTTCCAGCTGGAGGGGCGTACGCAGGCCGTCGCCACCGTGGTGGTCGGCGCCTTGCTGGGCGTGCTGGTGACGGTCTCGTCGATCGGCGCGGGCGCGGTCGGCGCCACCCTGATCCTGCTGCTCTACCCCCGCCTGAAGCCGGCCGAGGTGGCCGGCACCGACATCGCCTACGCCGTCCCGCTGACGGCGCTGGCCGGTCTGGGCCATGTCTGGCTCGGCACCGTGGACTGGACTCTGCTTGTCTCGCTGCTGGTGGGCTCGATCCCCGGCATCTGGGCGGGCGCGCAACTGTCGCGGGCGCTGCCCGAACGCCTGACGCGCGCCGCGCTGGCCACCACGCTGACGCTGGTGGCCATCAAGCTCGTTTCCTGACGCATTCAACGCATACTGAACGGACCCACACCATGTATCAGTACGACCAATACGACCAGCGCATCGTCAACGAGCGCGTGGCCCAGTTCCGCGACCAGGTGCGCCGCCGCCTCAGCGGCGAGCTGAGCGAAGAGGAATTCCTGCCGCTGCGGCTGCAGAACGGCCTGTACATGCAGCGTCACGCCTACATGCTGCGCGTAGCCATTCCCTACGGCCTGCTGGCCAGCCGGCAGCTGCGCAAGCTGGCCCATATCGCGCGCGAGTTCGACCGCGGCTATGGCCACTTCTCGACCCGCCAGAACATCCAGTTCAACTGGATGGAGCTGGAACGCGTGCCCGACGCGCTGGCCGAACTGGCCAGCGTGGAGATGCACGGCATCCAGACCTCGGGCAACTGCGTGCGCAACATCACCACCGACCACTTCGCCGGCGTGGCGCCGGACGAGGCCGTCGATCCGCGCGTGCTGGCCGAACTGCTGCGCCAGTGGAGCACCTTCCAGCCCGAGTTCGCCTTCCTGCCGCGCAAGTTCAAGATCGCCATCTCCGCCTCGGCCGACGACCGCGCCGTGGTGCAGATGCACGATATCGGCATCTATGCCTACCAGAACGAAGCCGGCGAGACGCGCCTGCGCATCCTGGCCGGCGGCGGCCTGGGCCGCACGCCGATCCTGGGCTCGGTGATCAAGGAAGACCTGCCCTGGCAGCACCTGCTGACCTATGTCGAATCGGCCATCCGCGTCTACAACCGCTACGGCCGCCGCGACAACAAGTACAAGGCGCGCATCAAGATCCTGGTCAAGGCCATCGGCGTGGAGACGTTCGCGCAGGAAGTCGAAGAGGAGTGGCAGTTCAGCAAGGACGGCCCCGCCACGCTGACGCAGGCCGAGTTCGATCGCGTCGCGCAGTACTTCGCCCCGCCCGTCTACGAGAAGCTGGCCGACACCGACGCCGGCTACGAAAAGCACCTGCTCGAGGACAAGGCCTTCGCGCGCTGGGTCAGCCGCAGCGTGCACGCGCACAAGGTGCCGGGCTATGCCGCCGTGACGCTGTCGACCAAGCCCGGCATCGTGTCGCCCCCGGGCGACGCCACCGCCGAGCAGATGGAGGCCGTGGCCGGCTTCGCCGACCGCTACGGCTTCGGCGAGCTGCGCGTGGCGCACGAGCAGAACCTGGTGCTGCCCGACGTGAAGAAGCGCGACCTCTACGCGCTGTGGCAGGAAGCCCGCACCGCCGGCCTGGCCACCGCCAACATCGGCCTGCTGACCGACATCATCGCCTGCCCCGGCGGCGACTTCTGCTCGCTGGCCAACGCCAAGTCGATCCCGATCGCGCAGGCCATCCAGCAGCGCTTCGAGGATCTCGACTACGTGCACGACCTGGGCGAGATCTCGCTGAACATCTCGGGCTGCATCAACGCCTGCGGCCACCACCACGTCGGCAATATCGGCGTGCTCGGCGTCGACAAGGACGGCGAGGAGTGGTACCAGGTCACGCTGGGCGGCGCGCAGGGCAACGACACCGCGCTGGGCAAAGTGATCGGCCCCTCGTTCAAGGCCGAGGAAATGCCCGACGTGGTCAGCCGCGTCATCGACACCTTCGTGGCCAACCGCCACGATGACGAACGCTTCATCGAGACCTTCGCCCGCATCGGCATCGCGCCGTTCAAGGAACGCGTCTACGCCGACAAGCAGCGCGAGCGCGCCGAAGCCTGAGGCCTGGGAGGAAAAAACATGGCAAAGATCATCCAACTGCAGGCCGGCGTTCCGGTCATCGTCGACGACGCCTGGACCGTGCTGCGCGGTGCCGAGGGCCAGCCGGTGAGCGAGGCGCAGGTCGCCGAGGCCGCCCAGGGCCAGGCACCGGTGCTGTTCCCGCTGTCGGCCTGGCTGGCGCACAAGGACGGCCTGCTGGCCGGCCGTGCAGCCGACGTCACCGGTATCTGGCTGGCGCCCGAAGACGAGCCCGCCGACGCGCAGGCCGCGCTCGCCCACGTGGCCGTGGTGGCGGTGGACTTCCCGGTGTTCCGCGATGGCCGCGGCTTCTCCACGGCCTACCTGCTGCGCACCCGCTACCAGTGGAAGGGCCAGCTGCGCGCCATCGGCGACGTGCTGCGCGACCAGCTCAACTTCATGAAGCGCTGCGGCTTCGATACCTATGCGGTGCGCGCCGACAAGAGCGTCGACGACGCGCTCAAGGGCTTCACCGAGTTCACCGTGGCCTACCAGGCCTCGGTCGACGAGCCGCTGCCGCTGTTCCGCCGCGCGCGTGCCGAGGCCGGCATCGTGCACAAGGAAGCGGTATGAGCGCGCTGCTGAACGAGATCCCGGTGCTGGCCGAGGGCGAACTGTCCTCGCTGCGCCCGCCCGCACTGTGGGCGCCGCCGGAATACAGCGGCAGCCTGGAGGCCCTGCAAGCCAAGGAGGCCGAGCTGTCGGAACGGCTGGCCGGCATCGCGGCGCGCTTCTTCCGCGCGCGCTTCGCCTCCAGCCTGGCGGCCGAGGACATGGTCGTGACCGATGCCATCCTGCGCGGTTCCCCCGCCGTGCGGGCCGGCATCCGGGTCTTCACGCTGCAGACCGGCCGCCTGCACGCCGAGACGATGGCGGTGCTGGAGGCGGTCGACAAGCACTACGGCTACAAGATCGAGCAGTTCACGCCCGATCCCGAGGCGGTCGAGAACTACGTGCGCAAGCATGGCCTGAACGGCTTCTACGACAGCCTGGACGCGCGCAAGCTGTGCTGCGGCATCCGCAAGGTGGAGCCGCTCAACCGCGCACTTTCGCACGCCGACGCCTGGCTGACCGGCCAGCGCCGCGAGCAGGCGGTGACGCGCGCCGACCTGCCCTTCGAGGAAGTCGACGAAGGGCGCGGCATCCCCAAGTTCAATCCGCTGGCGGACTGGAGCGAGGCCGAGGTCTGGGCCTACCTGAAGCGCCACCGGGTACCGGTCAACGCGCTGCATGCCAAGGGCTATCCCAGCATCGGTTGCGAACCCTGTACGCGCGCCGTGCGTGCCGGCGAGGATGTGCGCGCCGGGCGCTGGTGGTGGGAGAGCAAGGACTCGAAAGAGTGCGGGCTCCACGAACAGAACATCAAGCATTGAAGCATTGACATCGAGGCCACACGACATGGGCATCATGAACGAAATCGCAGGCGCCGACGTCGCGCATCTGCTGCAAGTGCAGAACGACCACCTGGACAAGCTGGAAGCCGAGTCGATCTACATCATCCGCGAGGTGGTGGCCGAGTGCCGCAACCCGGCACTGCTGTTCTCCGGCGGCAAGGATTCGATCGTGATGCTGCACCTCGCGCTGAAGGCCTTCCGCCTGGGCGAGCGCAAGATCGAACTGCCGTTCCCGCTGGTGCACATCGACACCGGCCACAACTATCCGGAAGTGATCGACTTCCGTGACCAGCGCGTGGCCGAGCTCGGCGCGCGCCTGGTGGTCGGCCATGTCGAGGACTCGATCCGGCGCGGTACCGTGCGCCTGCGCAAGGAAACCGATTCGCGCAACGCCGCGCAGGCCGTCACGCTGCTGGAAACCATCGCCGAGCACCAGTTCGACGCGCTGATGGGCGGTGCCCGCCGCGACGAAGAGAAGGCGCGCGCCAAGGAACGCATCTTCTCCTTCCGCGACGAGTTCGGCCAATGGGACCCGAAGGCCCAGCGCCCCGAGCTGTGGAGCCTGTACAACGGCCGCATGGCCCAGGGCGAGCAGATGCGCGTGTTCCCCATCTCGAACTGGACCGAGCTGGACGTGTGGCAGTACATCGCCCGCGAGAACCTGGCACTGCCCCCGATCTATTACGCGCACCAGCGCGAAGTGGTGCGCAAGAACGGCCTGCTGGTGCCGGTCACGCCGATCACCCCCAAGCAGGACGGCGACGTCAGCGAGGTGCTGTCGGTGCGCTTCCGCACGGTCGGCGACATCAGCTGCACCTGCCCGGTGGCCAGCACCGCGGCCACGCCCGACGAGATCATCGCCGAGACTGCGGTGACCGAGATCACCGAGCGCGGCGCCACCCGCATGGACGACCAGACCAGCGAGGCGTCGATGGAGCGCCGCAAGAAGGAAGGCTATTTCTAAGCCGCCCGTTCCGCTTGCCCGCGCGACCCACCAGACAGGATTTGCACCATGACCACCCACCAAGCCACCCACCAAGGCCTGCTGCGCTTCATCACCGCCGGCTCGGTCGATGACGGCAAGAGCACGCTGATCGGCCGCCTGCTGTTCGACAGCAAGGCCGTGCTGTCGGACCAGCTGACCGCGCTGGCCAACGCCAAGCACAAGCGCACCGCCGGCGAGGAGATCGACTTCTCGCTGCTGACCGACGGCCTCGAGGCCGAGCGCGAGCAGGGCATCACCATCGACGTGGCCTACCGCTACTTCTCCACGGCGCGCCGCAAGTTCATCATCGCCGACACGCCCGGCCACGAACAGTACACCCGCAATATGGTGACCGGCGCATCGACCGCGCACGCTGCCATCGTGCTGGTGGATGCCACCCGCGTGACGATCGAGAACGGCCGCGCCGAACTGCTGGCGCAGACCAAGCGCCACTCGGCCATCCTCAAGCTGCTGGAGCTGCAGCACGTGATCGTCGCCGTCAACAAGATGGACCTGGTCGACTACAGCGAACAGCGCTTCAACGAGATCCGTGCCGCCTACACCGAGCTGGCAGCCCAGCTCGGCCTGAAGGACGTGCGCTATGTGCCGGTGTCGGCGCTGCGTGGCGACAACATCGTCCATGCCAGCGAGACCATGCCCTGGTACCAGGGCGAAGCGCTGCTGCCGCTGCTGGAAGCGTTGCCGGTGGAAGAAGCGGCGCCCGAGGGCGAAGCGGCGCTGCGCTTCCCGGTGCAGCTGGTGATCCGCCAGGACGGTTCGCAGTCGGACGACTTCCGCGGCTATGCCGGCCGCGTGGAAGCCGGCACCGTGCGCGTCGGCCAGAAGCTGCGCGTGCTGCCGGCCAACCGCGAAGCGGTGGTGGCCGAGGTGCTGACCCCCAACGGCGCGGCCGAGTTCGCCGGTGCGGGCGAGACCATCACGGTGCGCCTCGCCGAGGACGTGGACGTGTCGCGTGGCGACATGTTCGTGGCCGCCGAAGCGACCGCCCAGCCGGCCCGCAAGCTGCAGGCCGACCTGTGCTGGTTCGACGACGAAGCGCTGAATCCGGCGCGCAAGTATGTGCTGAAGCACACCACTGCCAGCGTGTTCGCGCGCGTGGCCGCGGTCGAGCGCGTGCTCGACGTGCACACTCTGTCGCACGAAACCGGCCGCCACGAGATCCGCCTGAACGATATCGGCTCGGTGCAGATCTCGCTGCAGAAACCGGTGGTGTGCGACACCTATGGCGATAATCCGGCGACCGGCGCCTTCGTGCTGATCGATGAGGCCAGCAACCATACGGTGGCGGCGGGCATGATCCGTGCTTATGCTTGAGGTTGTCTGGAACCGGCATTCGCCGAATGGCAAGTAAGGAGCATGGCATGGGCAAGGTCTACCTGATCGGCGCGGGTCCCGGCGCCGCGGACCTCATCACGGTGCGCGGTGCACGGCTTCTGGGTGAAGCCGAAGTCGTGCTGCACGATGCGCTGGTCGCACCCGAGATGCTGGCCTGGTGTCCGCAGGCCCGCCTGGTCGAGGTGGGCAAGCGCTGCGGCCAGCGCTCCACCGCCCAGCTCTTCATCAATCGCCAGATCGTCGACCTGGCCGGCAAGTACCAGCGCGTGGTGCGCCTCAAGGGCGGCGACCCGATGCTGTTCGGCCGTGCCGACGAGGAACTGCAGGCGCTGGAGGCGGCCGGCATCGACTTCGAGATCGTGCCGGGCATCACCGCCGCGCTGGCGGCCGCCTCGGCCATCGGCAAGCCGCTGACCAAGCGCGGGGTCGCGCGCAGCGTGGCCTTCGCCACGCAGGCCAAGGCGGCCGAAGACCTGGATCCCGGACTGGCGGCCCGCATCGAAGCCGATGTCAAGGCCGATACCCTGGTCTACTACATGGGCCGCGACCAGGCCGCCACGATCGCCGCGCAGCTGATCGCGCATGGCAAGCCTGCCGCCACGCCGGCCTGGGTGGTCGAGTCCGTCAGCACGCCGCGGCAACGCAGCCGGGCCTTCACGCTGGCCCAGATGGCAGCGGGCGAGGCCGCGTCCTGGATCGATGCGGCGCAGCCCAGCCTGCTGATGATCGGTGAGGCACTGGCCGCGCGCGCCACGCAAGCCGCGCCGCAGGCGCCGGCGGGCGAGCAGGCGAGGGCCGCCTGAGCGGCCCGCGGCCGTTTTCATCCTTGCATCGAGGCAACACCGGGCATCGCCCGGCGTTTTTCATTGCGGCGCTACACGCGGGTGAGGGTGAGGGGTGGGCGGGCGGAAGTCACGGGGCGCCCGGCGCCTCAGGTGCCGGGGGCGGCCGGCAGGCTGGCCAGGCTGGCCAGGCAATAAGCGGCGATCGCGTCCAGCACGCGGTCGGATTCGCCGACGGCATCCGCGCAGCCGATACGGAGTCCAGGGTGCCGCTGGCGGCATTGCTCGATCAGCAGCGGCAGATCCCGCCGCAGATGGCCGCCCTGGCCGAAGAAGACCGGCACCACGGTCACGCCGGTGATGCCCTCCGCCGCCAGCGCGTCCAGCGTGTCGGGCAGCGACGGCTGCATCAGTTCGAGAAAGGCCAGGCGCACCGTGCCCTGGGGCAGCGCCGCTGCCAGCTTGGCTTGCAGGCGGTCGAAGGGCTCGCGCCAGCGGGCGTCGCGCGCACCGTGGGCGAACAGCACGAGGGCCTGGCGGGGCTGTTCCTGGGCGGCTGAGACCATGCCTTGCCGTCCCGTCAGTGGCGGTCCACCCAGCGCAGCGCGCCGAGGGCGATCAGCAGGTAGAGCGTGCCGGGCACCAGGGCCGAGACGATCGGCGGCCAGGTGTGCAGCAGGCCGACGTGCGAGAACAGTGTGTTGGCCAGGTGGAAGGACAGGCCGAGCATGATGCCGCCGAACACCTTGATGCCGACCGCGCCGGCGCGCGCGTGCAGGTAGGCGAAGGGCAGGGCCAGCGCCACCATGACGAACAGCGTGAGCGGATACACCACCTTCTTCCAGAAGGCGATCTCGTAGCGCTGCGTGTCCTGCTTGTTGTCGCGCAGGTGGCGGATGTAGCGGAACAGGTCCAGCGTGGACATGCGTTCCGGGCTGACCAGCAGCACCGCGAGGATCTGCGGCGTCAGTTCGGAGCGCATCGTCTGCGTGGGGAAGGAGACCTTCTGCGCGCGGAAATGCGGCACCAGGGCATCGGCCCCGTTGCCGGCGGCGCGCGGCAGCTCGATGAAGCGTGTCTCGCTGACGTCGCTGAGCTGCCAGGACTGGGATCCCTGGTAGCGCCCTTCCTTGGCCACGCGGATCACGCTGAGGCGATAGCTGGGGTCGAACTCGTAGATGGTGACGCCGGTGATGCTCTGGTCCGGGCGCAGCCCCGCCACGTTGACAAAGCGGGTCACCTCGCCCTCCGGTTCTTTGTCGCGGTCCTTGACCCAGACACCGGAGCGGAAGCCGGAGGAGACGGTGGCGCCGATCGCCTCGAGCTTGACCTTCTGCGCGAATTCCTCGGCGCGCGGGCCGATGAACTCGCCGAAGACGAAGGTGACGAGCACCAGGGGCACGGCCAGCTTGAACAGCGAGAACAAGGCCTGGCGGGTGTTCAGGCCGGCCACGCGCAGGATGGTGAACTCGGACTGGCTGGCGAGCTGGGACAGCACGTAGATGGCGCTGATCAGTACGGCGATCGGCAGCACCTCGTAGATGCGCGTCGGTGCCTCCAGCATCACGTGGATGAAGGCGACCAGCGTGGTGTACTTGCCGCTCACGCTCTCCAGTTCGCTGAGCATGTCGAAGAAGATGAACAGCGCCAGCACCGCGAACAGGATGAAGACGAAGACGCCGTAGATCAGCCGGCCGAGATAGCGTTCATAGACGCGCAGCACCGTCATGCCTGGCCTCCCTTGCGGGCACGGCCCAGGCCGAACACCGCGCGCCAGCCACCCAGGCTGCGGTTCTGGCGATAGCGGAACAGCAGCAGCGCGCCCAGGAAGGCGGCCAGGTGGAAAGGCCACAGGGCCATGCCGAAGGACAGGCTGCCGGAGCGCACCCAGGACTGTGCCAGGTTGATCAGGTTGCTATAGGTCAGGTAGATCAGCACGGCGAAGACGAGGGGGGTGTAGCGGCCCAGGCGCGGATTCACGTAGGCGAGCGGAATGGCGATCATGGCGAAGTTGAAGGCCAGGATCGGCAGCGACAGGCGCCACAGCAGCTCGCCGAGGTTCTCGCGGGTCGGGTTGTGCACCAGGTCCATGGTGTCGCGGCTCTTGGTCGGCAGGTTGGCGTCGGCCTCGGGCGGCTTGTTGTCCACCTTGACCGCATAGCGGTCGAACTCGACGATGCGGTAGTCGAGCTGGCCGGGCGTGCCGGTATAGCGGCGCCCGTTCTCCATCACCACCAGGCGGTCGCCGTTGGGCATGGACTCGAAGCGGCCCTGGTGGGCCAGGGCCACGCCGATCTTGTCGGACTCGGCGCTGGCGACAAACACGTTGCGCGCGTTCTTCATGTCGCCGTCGATGCCTTCGATGAACAGCACGTAATTGGCGTTGGTGGGTTCGATGAAGCGGCCCGCGGCAATCATCGACAGCACGCCGCGCTGCTCGAAGCGGTCGCGGAACAGCGCGCTCTGCTGGTTGGCCCAGGGCCACGCGAACAGGCCCAGCAGCAGCGCCATCACGATGAAGGGGGCGGCGAACTGCAGCACCGGCTTGACGAGGTCGCGCAGCGAGATGCCGGCCGAGAACCACACCACCATCTCCGAATCCTTGTACCAGCGTGTCAGCACGATCAGGATGGAGATGAACAGCGTGGCGGACAACAGGATGGACAGGTAGCCCACGGTGGCCAGCCCGATCAGCATCAGCACGTCGTTGGGGCTGGCCTGCCCGTTCGCGGCCATGCCGAGGATGCGGATCACGAGCGAGGTCAGCATGAAGGTCAGCATGACCAGGAACACCGCGCCGGCGGTGTAGGCGAGCTCGCGTCGCAAGGCTTGTTGAAAGATCATGCGGTGTCGGTTCCGGGCTGCCGGCCGGCGCGGGCGATGCCACCTGGCGCCGGCGAGCGCGGCGCGCCGGCGGTCCGCAGCGCGGGGCGGCGGCAGGTCGCGGTCAAAAATCGCGGATAATAGGGGCTTTCTATCTTGGACCAGCCCCTGGAAGGAAGCGCGATGGAATTTAGCACAAAAGCCCTGGATTGGAGCAAAGCCGGCCAAAATGGTTTCCTGGCGACCAAGACCGACTGCCTGGTGGTCGGCCTGTTCGAGGGCCAGAGCCTGGACGGCGCGGCCAAGGCGCTGGACGTGGCGACCAAGGGCTTGGTGGCGCGCCTGCTCAAGCAGGGCGATTTCGAAGGCAAGCGCGGTACCCACCTGATGCTGCACGAGGTGGCCGGCGTGGGCGCGGCGCGCGTGCTGCTGGTCGGCCTGGGCAAGGAATCCGCCTTCAGCGACAAGGCCTACGTCGACGCGGTGCGCGCCGCCGTGCGTGCCGTCTCCGACACGCGCTCGGCCTCGGCGCTGTGGTGCCTGCACACCCAGCACCTGCCGCCGGGCCGCGACCTGGCCTGGGGCCTGGTCACCACCGTCACGCTGCTGCGCGAGGCGACCTACCGCCTGCTGGACCGCCACCCCGAGCTCAAGCCGGCCGCGGTCAAGGGCGCCGGCGGCAACGGTAACGGCAAGTCCGCGCTGCGCAAGGTGGTCATCGCCGTCGATGCCGGCGACGCCAAGGCGGCCGCCGCCGCCGTGCTGCGCGGCGCCGCCATCGCCAACGGCGTCGAGCTGGCGCGCGACCTCGGCAATCTGCCTTCCAATGTCTGCACCCCGACCTATCTCGCCAATACCGCGCGTGGCATCGCCAAGCGTTTCAAGCTGAAGGTCGAGGTACTGGGCCGCAAGCAGATCGAGGCGCTGAACATGGGCGCCTTCCTGGCTGTGACCAAGGGTTCGGTCGAGCCGCCCCAGTTCATCGTGTTGCGCTACGAAGGCGCCGGCGCGCGCCAGGCGCCGGTGGTTCTGGTCGGCAAGGGCATCACCTTCGATACCGGCGGCATCTCGCTGAAGCCGGGCGAGGGCATGGACGAGATGAAGTACGACATGTGCGGCGCCGCTTCGGTGCTGGGCACGCTGCAGGCGGTCGCCGAGATGGGCCTGAAGCTCAATGTGATCGCGGTGGTGCCGACCTGCGAGAACATGCCCAGCGGCATCGCCACCAAGCCGGGCGACGTGGTCACCACGATGTCGGGGCAGACCGTCGAGATCCTCAACACCGACGCCGAGGGCCGCCTGATCCTGTGCGACGCGCTGACCTATGTCGAGCGCTTCAAGCCGGCCGCGGTGGTCGACGTGGCGACCTTGACCGGCGCCTGCATCATCGCCCTCGGCCACGTCAATTCGGGCCTGTTCTCGCGCAGCGACGCGCTGGCCGACCAACTGCTGGCGGCCGGGCGCAAGGCGCTGGACAGCGCGTGGCGCCTGCCGCTCGACGACGAGTACCAGGACCAGCTCAAGTCCAACTTCGCCGACATGGCCAATATCGGCGGCCGCCCGGCCGGCAGCGTCACCGCCGCCTGCTACCTGTCGCGCTTCACCGAGAAGTATGACTGGGCGCACCTGGACATCGCCGGCACCGCCTGGAAGAGCGGCGCGGCCAAGGGCGCGACCGGGCGACCGGTGCCGCTGCTGGCGCAGTTCCTGATGGATCGGGCCGGCTGAGGCAGGGGCCGATGACGCGCATCGACTTCCATAGCAACGTGCCCGACAAGCTGGGCTACGTCTGCCGGCTGGTGCGCAAGGCCTACGGCGCGGGGCTCAAACTGGTGGTGCATGGCGTGCCGACACAGCTGGCCGAACTGGACGCGCGCCTGTGGACCTTCTCCCAGCTCGACTTCCTGCCGCACTGTGGCGCCGAGCACCCGCGCGCGGCAGTCACGCCGATCGTGCTGGCCGCCGGCCTGGAGCGCGTGCCGCACCACCAGGTGCTGATCAACCTGACGGCGCAGGCGCCGGAGCAGTTCGCCAGCTTCGAGCGCCTGATCGAGGTGGTCGGGACCGATTCCGCCGACCGCGCCGCCGGGCGCGAGCGCTACCGCTTCTACCGTGAGCGCGGCTATGCGCTCACCCACCACGATGTCGGCCAGCCCAAGGGGCAGGAGTCCGCATGAGCGAACGCACCACCTCGCGGGTGATCCCTCCCGCCAGCGCCCACGACAGCATTCCGCTGCTGACCGAGGTGATCGAGCTGCCGCCCGACATCCCGCTGCGCTCGTCGCGGCAGGCGGCGCCGTCGGCCGGCGTGGTCGACACCTCGGGCATGGCGCCGTCCGGACTGGTCACGCAGGTCGGCGATACGGGGGCCGAGGACGATGGCGAGGCGGTCCCGCCGCTTTCGCAGCCGGTGCATGCGCCGGTGGAGGCGATTGCCGGCGCGTACGCCGCGCAACAGCAGGTAGCGGCCGGGCCGGCGGGGGACGAAGAGCTGCGCGCCATGCGCAGCGAACTGCTGACGCGCGTGATGATGCGCTTCCGTGCCGAGTGGCCACAGGTGGTGGAGGCGCACACCGAAGCCACGCTGCACGCGCGCCTGGCTCCCCTGACCGCCCAGCTCGCCGCCGAGCTGACCCGTTCGCTCGAGGCCAGGCTGGTGGAGTGGCTGGATGCCACGCTGGAGGAGATCGAAGGCGATCCGGGCGGCTACTGAGCCTACTGAACCTATTGAACCGGAGTCCATTGAGCCTGAGTCGATCGAGCCGGCAGCAGGCGGTGGCAGGCAGCAGACGAAGAAAGAAAAAGCCCGCATGCGGGCTTTTTCTTCGTTGCGGCACCCCGGTTCAGTCCGTTACCGCCCCCTTGCTGGCGGTGGAGGCCAGGCGGGCGAACTTGGCCAGCACGCCACGCGTATAGCGGGGCGTGGGCGGCTGCCAGGCGGCGCGGCGGCGCGCCAGTTCCTCGTCGCTGACGTTCAGCTGCAGCACCAGCTTGTGCGCATCGATGGTAATGGAATCGCCCTCGCGCACCAGCGCGATGGTGCCGCCCACGTAGGCCTCCGGCGCGACGTGGCCGACCACCATGCCCCAGGTTCCGCCCGAGAAGCGACCGTCGGTGATGAAGCCGACCGACTCGCCCAGGCCTTTGCCGATGATGGCCGAGGTCGGTGCCAGCATCTCCGGCATGCCGGGGCCGCCCTTGGGGCCGAGATAGCGCAGCACCAGCACGTCGCCGGCCTGGATGCGGTCGCCCAGGATGGCGTCCATCGCGCTCTGCTCGTCCTCGAAGACGCGCGCCGGGCCGGTGATGACCGGATTCTTCAGGCCGGTGATCTTGGCCACCGCCCCCTCTTCGGCGAGGTTGCCCTTGAGGATGGCAAGGTGGCCTTCCCGGTACAGCGCCTTCTCGATCGGCAGGATCACGTCCTGGTCCGCGCGCGGGGTGTCCGGCACGTGTTCCAGTTCCTCCGCCAGCGTGCGCCCGGTGATGGTCAGGCAATCACCGTGCAGCAGGCCCGCCTTGAGCAGGATCTTCATCACCTGCGGAATACCGCCGGCACGGTGCAGGTCGGTCGCCACGTACTGGCCGGAGGGCTTCAGGTTGCAGATCACGGGCACGCGGCGGCGGATGCGCTCGAAGTCGTCGATGCTCCATTCCACCTCGGCCGAATGGGCGATGGCCAGGTAATGCAGGACCGCATTGGTCGAGCCGCCGGTGGCCATGATCAGCGAGACGGCGTTCTCGATCGAGCGGCGCGTGATGATGTCGCGCGGCTTGATGTCGCGGCGGATGGCCTCTACCAGCACGCGCGCCGATGCCGCAGCGCTGTCGACCTTCTCCTGGTCGGGATTGGCCATGGTGGAGGAATACAGCAGCGACATGCCGAGCGCTTCGAAGGAGGAGCTCATGGTGTTGGCTGTGTACATGCCGCCGCAGGAGCCGGTGCTCGGACAGGCATTGCGCTCGATGCCTTCGAAGTCCTCCTCGCTCATGCGCCCCGCGGTGAACTCGCCCACCGCCTCGAAGGACGAGACGATGGTCAGGTCCTTGCCTTTCCAGTGGCCTGGCCTGATCGTGCCGCCATAGACATAGATGCCCGGCACGTTGGTGCGCGCCAGCGCCATCATGCCGCCCGGCATGTTCTTGTCGCAGCCGCCGATCACCACCACGCCGTCCATCCACTGGCCCTGGGCGGCCGTTTCGATGCAGTCGGCGATGACCTCGCGCGAGATCAGCGAGTACTTCATGCCCTCGGTGCCCATCGACATGCCGTCCGAGATGGTCGGCGTGCCGAACACCTGCGGGTTGGCGCCGGCCTCCTTGAGCGCGCCGATGGCGGCGTCGGCCAGGCGCTGCAGGCCGGCATTGCACGGCGTGATGGTGGAATGGCCGTTGGCGATGCCCACCATCGGCTTGTCGAAGTCTTCCTTCCTGTAACCCAGCGCGTAGTACATCGAGCGGTTGGGCGAGCGCGCCACGCCTTGCGTGATGTGCTGCGAGCGTTTGTTGTCTGCCATGGCGGGGATCTCCGGGGACGTAAGGCTCTGCGCGGGGCGCACGGGGATGTTGTGTGGCAGACAGCATGCGACTTGCATTTTTGCCTGTCAAATATATTATTCGATCCCTATTGAGTCGAAATCCATATCAATGATCGAGGATCGGAAGGAGCACGCGAGGTGGACCTGCGCCAGTTGCGCTATTTCGTGACGGTGGCGGAGGAGCTGCACTTCGGCCGTGCCGCCCGTCGCCTGGCGATGACCCAGCCGCCGCTGTCGCAGCAGATCCAGGCACTCGAGGAGGAGATCGGAGTGCCGCTGTTCCAGCGCACGCGGCGTTCGGTGGCGCTGACGCCGGTCGGCCAGCAATGGCTGCCGGAGGTGCGGCGCGTGCTGGCCGATGCCGCGGCACTGCCCGGCCTGGCGCAGCGGCTCGCGCGCGGCGAGCTCGGCTCGCTGGCGCTGGCCTTCGTCAGCACGGCCGACTACGGCATCCTGCCGGACCTGCTGCGCCGCTTCCGTGCCCGCCATCCCGAGGTGCAGCTGCAACTGCGCGAGGCCACCAGCGACGTCCAGTTCGAAGCGCTGGCCGAGGGCAGCATCGATGCCGGCCTGGTGATCCGCCCCCAGATGGCGGCCCTGCCGGCCGGCCTGTCCTATGTGCCGCTGATGCGCGAGCCCCTGGTGCTGGCGGTGCCCGAAGGCTGGCGCGGCCGGCGCGACAGCCTCGGGGGCGAGGCGCCCGTGTCCTTGCGCGAGGTGGCGGACGAGCCACTGATCATCTTTCCGCGCCGCAGCGCGCCGGCGTTTTATGACATCATTACGGGCTGCTATGCGCGCGAAGGCATCCATCCAGCGATCGCGCAGGAAGCCATCCAGATGCAGACCATCGTCAGCCTCGTGTCGGCCGGCATGGGCGTGGCGCTGGTACCGGCCTCCTTGTGCAACCTTCGCCGTACCGGTGTGTCCTACCTGCCGCTGCACGGCGACCTGCCGCCGATCGAGACCGGCCTGGCGTGGCGCGCGAGTGGCGCCGGCATCGGTCCGGTGCTGCGTGCTTTCATCGAGATCGCGACCTCGCCTGCCATCGGCGTGTCGCACGGGGATGGCATAAGCAGCGCAACGACGGCGCCCGCGCGGCCGCAGACCCATTCCACCGACCCCGCCAACTTCCCGCGACAATCCTGAACCCACCATGCTGATTCATCCGCAATTCGACCCGGTCGCCATCCACCTGGGCCCGCTGGCCATCCGCTGGTACGGCCTGATGTACCTGGTCGGCTTCATCCTGTTCCTGGTGTTCGGGCGGCGGCGCATCCAGCAGCCGCAGATGGCGGCGCAGGGCTGGAACGCCAAGGATCTCGACGACATGCTGTTCTTCGGCGTGCTCGGCGTGATCCTGGGCGGGCGGCTGGGCTATGTGCTGTTCTACAAGCCCGAGTACTACCTGAGCCATCCGCTGGAGATCGTGCGCGTGTGGGAAGGGGGCATGGCCTTCCACGGCGGCTTCCTCGGCGTGATCATCGCGATGTGGCTGTTTGCGAAGCTGAGGCACCGCCACTGGATGGAGGTGACCGACTTCATCGCGCCGATGATCCCCTGCGGCCTGGCGGCCGGCCGCATCGGCAACTTCATCAACGGTGAATTGTGGGGCCGGCCGACCACGCTGCCCTGGGGCATGGTCTTCCCGCAGGCCGGCGACAGCATCCCGCGCCATCCTTCGCAGCTCTACCAGTTCGCCGGCGAAGGCGTGGCGTTGTTCATCATCCTGTGGCTGTTCGCGCGCAAGCCGCGGCCGATGGGCGCGGTGTCCGGCCTGTTCCTGGTCGGCTATGGCAGTTTCCGCTTCCTGGCTGAATTCGCACGCGAGCCCGACAGCTTCCTCGGCCTGCTGGCGCTGCACCTGTCCATGGGGCAGTGGCTGAGCCTGCCGATGATCGTCGCCGGCCTCCTGATGATGGTCTGGGCCTATCGCCGCCAGGCGCGCGCGGAGGCGGCCGGGGTGTCGCGCGGCTGAAGGCGGGGGCTCGGGCCGCGTCCTTCGTGCCTCCTCGGCAAGCCCGCGTTGCCCTGCCTCAATCGTGCGCGGAGCCGGCCCACCCGAAGTCCGCCCTAGTTCGTATTAAGTTCGTCCTGAGTTCGCGGGCAGGCCCGCGCCATGCGTTGTCATGAGCGCCCGCAAGGCCCCAGCCTTGCGGCGCTTCGTTCCCGGCCGCGCGTGACGTCTCGATAGACTCAGTTGTCCAGCGAATTCAAGAAGCAGGACGCTAACGCGCCTCGCGCAGCGCGGCGATACGCTCGCGCGTAAGCGGGTGCGAGGAGAAGAAATCGCTGCCGCCTTCGTCGGCGGTGCCGGTCGCAGCGGAGGCGGAAGATGTGGCGGAACGGGCGCCGTGCGCATCTTCCAGGGCCTGCAGCACGTCGGCGAGCGCAGCCACCCGCAGCTGGTTCGCGCGCATGACCTCGACCGCGTAGGCGTCGGCCTCGCGCTCATGCGTGCGCGAGTAGCGCAGTGTCAGCAACGCCGCCGGCGCGCTGGCCAGCACCGAAGAGAAATCACCGAGGAAATAGGCCGCCACCGCGCCCACCGCCGAAGCCTGGATCAGTTGCTGCAGGCCGTGCCGGCGTGCCACATGTCCGGCCTCGTGCGCCAGCACGCCCATCAGGCCCGGCCCGGTGCCGGCCAGGCGCACCAGTTCGTCGGTGACCACGATGGTGCCGCCCGGCAATGCCAGGGCGTTGGCCCCCAGCCGCCCGCCCTGGCGGAACAGGATGCGATAGCGGTGGCCGGGGTCGGCCGGCAGGCGCAGGGCGGCAAAGTCGTCGCGGATGCGCTGTTGTTCGGCCGCCGGCAGTTTCGACGGTGCAACCCATCCTTCATCGAGGCTGCGCAGCGCGGCCTGGCCGATGCTGTCCTCGAGCGCAACCGGGACCGACCTTGCCAGCCGGGCCGCGGCCCAGGGCAGCAGCAGGGTATAGGACAGCACCAGCACGGCAAGCAGGCCCAGCAGCGCTGCCGTGGCCAGGCGCCAGCTGTTCTGCGCCCGCACCACCCAGCCCTCGCGGTGGCCGGTGGCGGCCAGAAGCGCGTCGAAGGCGGCGTGGTCGGCGATCTCGCAGTGCGCGCCGTCGGCGAAGGTGACCAGGCGCGGGGCGCGCCGCACTCGCTCCGACACGCGCAGGGCGGACAGCGGCTCGCGGCGCAGTTCCGTGCCCTCGCTGTCGCGCAGCACGGCCTGCTTCCCGTCCACCGTCAGGCTGGCAGGCTGCGCGCGGGAGGAGCGCCCATCGAAATAGGTGGCGGCGACCATGGCGGCGGCGGCGGGCTCAGAGGGCGATGTCGATGTCGTACCAGTCCACCGCCGCATCGCCCAGCGCGCCGACCTGCTCGGCCTCGCCGGCGACGAAGCTGTCAAGCGGCCCGGCTGCCAGCAGGGTGACGCAGGCCAGGCGGTAGCGCAGCGCGCGCACGCGGGCGAAGGGCGCGAACAGCCCGAGCGTCAGCACGATGCCGACCAGGTTGCTCAGCACGAGGCAGAAATAGCGGAACGCACCGACTTCGCTGCGGAAGCGGTGCGGGCCGAGCGTGGTGTGGTTCCACACCAGGTTCTGCAGCCGTGCCAGGAAGAAAGGACCTATCGCCAGCGAGGCAACGTAGAAGGCGCCCACTGACAGCGCCGTAGCGAGCATGGCACGCTGGGGCCCATGACCCAGCAGCGAACCGAGGCCGACGCCGATGGCGATGCCGCATAGCGCGGCGATCACGACCAGGCCCAGCATCATGGCAAAAGTGCGCAGGTACACGCCGTAGAACGCGCCCGCATGGGCCGAGAAGGCAAAGGGTACGGTGCCGTAGCGGGTATGCTCGTGCTGGTACTGCTTGAAGCGCTGGTGGGCCAGCGGCGCCAGCATGCCGAGCGTGGCCGCCGTGGCGAGCGGCCACAGCAGGAAGACCCGGTAGCCGCCGGCATCGCCGCCGGTGAAGGCGAAGCGCAGGCCGCGGTAGCTCGAATTGGCCAGGCGGAAGCGCAGCGAGCGCACCAGCAGCGGCGGGAATACCAGGACCAGGGCCAGGCCCAGCAGCAGCGGCAGCCACACGGAGAACTGGCCGGCCATATTGAAGGCCAGCATCAGCACGAGGACGATGGCGCGGCCTTTCAGGATCGCCAGCGGGCGGCCGTGATAGTCGAAGGTGGCGCCGTCGAGCTCGGTGTTCCGATAGAAGTACTGCAGCGTGCGGACCTTGGCCCAGGCCGAGTAGATGCCCAGCGTGACCACGCTGAGCAGCGCATTGACGATCCAGATGCGGAAGTACTCGGAGCCGGACCCGGTAAAGCGCAGGGGCAGGGCATGCGATGTTGCGGGCGTCTCGTGGTCCGCGGCGATCGTGTCGGGGCTGGATGACATGGTGCGTTCCTCTGCCTGACTGGCGGTTTCGGTAAACGGGCGCAGCCGGGCGGCAAGGGTTGCATGGATGCAACCGATTGGATCGCTGCAGGAGCGCCGGTGCGCGCACATTGTCGCACCCGGTGGACGGTGCGGGACGGAAAACAGTCGTTTCCGCTGTTGGAAACTTCTCACTTGCCGCGTTCGCGGGCGTTGCAGCATAGATACATGTTGTTACATATTTATCTGTTTGTAACAACTTGGCGCGGCCTTCCCCCAAGGAAATCAGGCGCTTATGCACCCTGGCACGCGAATCGCTAAGTTACCGCTACAACAAACCAAACGAGACGCGCAGGGAGCAGACCGCGTCCACACTCATCATCATTGGAACGGGGACGCGCCCCGGCAACGGAGCGCATTGCGGTATGACGGGGGTAGGTGCCGGGCCGGCATCGCATTGCACGGCCCACGCCAGGTCCGGCCGCCGAGCCGGGCAGCGATGAACGGGTGAGCACTTGTGGGCGCGGGCGGATGCCGCCGGGAGGCGGTATCCGTCCCGCCGTCTGTTCGCTGTGCCTGTCTGGCCATTCTGTTTCGCATCACTTTCTTTTACCGTCTCTTCCCGCCTTCTTCCATCTTGGCTCGAATCCGCCATCCAGCTTGCGCCCGCGGCGCGGAGCTGTCCGGATCCTGGTGCGCTGCATCATCGAAATCGCTTGCCGGATGTCTGGCGTTATTCATAATTATGAATTATTGCGCCTGAGGCACCGCATCGATGCGGTGCGGCGGGCAGAGCCGCACGCGGGCATGCCGGCCCGCGCAGCCTGGCGCGACACCGGGGGAAAATCCGTGCGCATCGTGCAGCAAGCCCTGTATCTCGAAGTCGCCGAGCGGCTGCGCGCCATGATCGGCGAACACGCCTTGCCCTCGGGCGCCTGGATCGACGAAGTGGCGCTGGCGGGCGAACTGGGCATCTCGCGCACGCCGCTGCGGGAAGCGCTCAAGGTGCTGGCGGCCGAGGGTCTGGTGCGCCTGGAGCCGCGCCGCGGCTGCGTGGTCAACGAACTGTCCGAGCAGGATCTGGACGAGATCTTCCCGCTGATGGCGCTGCTCGAAGGGCGCTGCGCCTATGAGGCGGCGCGCAAGGCCAGCGCCGCCGATCTCGACGCGCTCGAGGGCCTGCACGCTGAACTCGCAGATCACGCGCGTGCCGGGCGCATCGATGCCTACTATGAAACCAACTACCAGATCCACGAGGCCATCCAGCGCCTCGCCGGCAACCGCTGGCTGAGCGGACTGATCAGCGACCTGCGCAAGGTGCTGCGCCTGTCCCGTCACAAGAGCCTGAAATTGCCGGGCCGCATCCAGGAATCCTGCGCGGAGCACCTGTCGGTCTTTTCAGCGCTCAAGGCACACGATCCCGAAGGCGCCGAGGCGCTGATGAAGACCCACCTGCTGCGCCAGCGCGCCGCGCTCAAGACCCTCGACGCGGAGGCGCCGCACGTGCCGCCGGCCCGGGCGGCGCAGGCCTAGCTGCCCTGCCGCGAGGTTTCCATTCCTCCCCTTCCTTCATTTCCTGCAACGCACCGACGACAGGCATTCCATGAGCTCTCTCGATACTGGCGACAAGGATATCGGCGGCACCACGGTCAGCGCGCCGCTCAGTGAAGGAGGCGCCCCGTCCGCCTCCCTGCTTTCGCGCTTCGGGCGCTGGTGGCAGCGCAAGGACGCGCCGGCGCGCACGGCGCCGGCCGAGGCTCAGCCGGAGCTGCTGTCCACGCGCGCGCAGCGCCGTCAGCGCGAGCAGTTGCGCCTGTGCTTCGACGCCCGCCTCACCGACAGTGCCGCCAACGCGGCGGCACAATCCTGGCGTGCCGAGTACGAGGCGGCCTCGGAAGCGTTGCGCCAGGCCATGCTCGCGGTGCTGGCGGAGGTGGCGGCCAGCGGCAGCACCGCAGAGCCCGAAGGTGGCAAGGGGGGCACGGCGCTGTCGCAGGCCCTGTCGAACGCGCGCATCCGCTTCTTCAAGCGCATGGCCGCGCTGCATGGCCAGCCGGGGCCGGACGGCTCGGCGTGCGGGCTGCATTTCCTCATCGCACTGCGCGCCGACATGCTGCGCTGGCATAAGCGCATGCCCGGCCTGCGCGCGCTCGACGAGGACCTGGAGGCGATGTTCTCCAACTGGTTCGACGTCGGCCTGCTCGAGCTGCAGCCCATCACCTGGGACTCTCCCGCGTCGCTGTTGGAAAAGCTGATCCGTTATGAGGCCGTACACGAGATCGCCTCGTGGGCCGACCTGCGCAACCGTCTCGATTCCGATCGCCGCTGCTACGCCTTCTTCCACCCGCGTATCCCGCGTGAGCCGTTGATCTTCGTCGAAGTGGCCTTCGCGCCCGAGATGTCGGCCAATGTGCAGGCGCTGCTCGACGAGGCGGCGCCCCTGGAGGACCTGCGCCGCGTCAAGTGGGCCATCTTCTACTCGATCTCGAACACGCAGGCGGGTCTGCGCGGCGTCAGCTTCGGCAACTTCCTGCTCAAGCGCGTGATCGAGGAGTTGCAGCGCGAGTTTCCCAAGCTCAAGCAGTTCGCCACGCTGTCGCCGATCCCGGGCTTTGCCGACTGGCTGCGCAAGCAGGACAGCGCCGCCGTGGCCACCGTGCTGGGCGAGAAGCGCCTGGCGCGCTGGCGCGAGCGCCATGGCGGCACGCCCGCCGACGGCGCAGGCTGGGTGGCCGCGCTGACTGAGTGCGCCGCCGCCGGAGACGAAGCGCCGGCACGGGAGGCGGGCATGGCACTGGCCGCACATTTCCTCGTGCGCGAGCGCAGCCGCGAGGCGCCGGCCGATCCGGTGGCACGCTTTCACCTGGGCAACGGCGCTTGCGTGGAGCGCCTCAACTGGGCCGCCGATCTCTCCAAGAAAGGGCGGGCCCAGTCCTGCGGCATGATGGTCAATTATCTCTACGTGCCCGACGCGCTCGACGACAATCTGGCGCGCCTGGGCGAGGGCAACCCGCGCATGAGCCGCGCGGTGGCCAAGCTGTTGTAGGCCGGCAAGGGGCCTGAGACGGGTCGCGGCCCGTCTCGGGCGTGCCCACCGGTGTCTGCAGCTGGTTTTGGTTTTGGCGGTTCGCGGTTGGCAGTTGGCAGTTGGCAGTCGGTAATCGGTAGTCCGCAGTGCAACGACAAGAACGACCATAACGATGCGAGGAGACAAGATGATGCAACGCCAGTCGAGACTGGGCGCGCGCGTGGCCGCGCTCGCCGCCGCGGGGGCCGCCTGCCTGGGCCTGGCCGCGCCGGCGGCACAGGCCGAAGCGTGGCCGGCCAGGCCGGTCACGGTGATCGTGCCATTCCCCGCCGGAGGCGGCACCGATGCCTTCGCGCGGCCGCTGACCGCACAGTTGTCCAAGCAGCTCGGCAAGCAGTTCGTGATCGACAACCGCGGCGGCGCGGGCGGTACCGTCGGCGCCAGCCTGGCGGCCAAGGCCGCGCCGGACGGCTACACCTTGTTCATCGGCGGTGCCCACCATGCGATCGCGCCGTCCTTCTACAAGAAGCTCGACTACGACATCGAGCGCGACTTCGTGCCGGTCACGCTGATCGCGCAGCCGCCGCAGGTGATCGTGGTGAATCCCGCCAAGGTGCGTGCCGGCACGCTGGCCGAGCTGGTCGATTTCGCGCGCAAGAATCCCGGCAAGCTGAACTACGGTTCGGCGGGCAACGGTTCCGCCCACCACCTGGCGGGCGAGCTGTTCAAGCTGCAGACCAAGACCGATATCGCGCACGTGCCCTACAAGGGAGCCGGCCCCGCGCTGTCCGACCTGATGGCGGGCCAGGTCGACATGATGTTCGACGGGCTCGGCTCCTCCGCGCAGCACATCCGCTCCGGCCGCATCAAGGCGCTGGCGGTGGCCGCGAGCAAGCGCTCGGCAGCCTTCCCCAACGTGCCCACCGCGGCCGAGGCGGGCGTGGCGAACTATGATGTCTCGACCTGGTACGCGCTGTGGGCGCCGAAGGGAACGCCGCGCGAAGTCGTCGAGCGGCTCCATGCCGAAGTGGAGAAGGCCTTGAATACCCCTGAACTGAAGCAGATCTGGCTCAACAACGGCTCCGAGACGCCGGCCTACACGCCGGAGCAGTTCGGCAAGTTCCTGCATGCCGAGGTGCGGCGCTGGGCCCAGGTGGTACAGCAGTCCGGCGCCACCATCGACTGATGCCGGTGGCTACCATGCAGAAACCGCTCTTGCCGTGCATCGCATGCCGTCCCGTAACGCAGGCGGGAGAGCGCCGATGAGCGGCCATGTCACCCTGGCGCGCGCCGGGCAGGTCGCGACCGTCACGCTGTCTCATCCTGACAGGCTCAACGCGATCTCGGCCGCGATGTGGCGCGAGCTGGCCGCGGCCTTTGCCACGCTGGCCGGGGAGCGCGCGCTGCGCTGCGTGGTGGTGCGTGGCGACGGCGGCCATTTCGCCGCTGGTGCCGACATCGCCGAGTTCCCGGTGGAACGCGCCGACACCGCCGCCGTGCGCCGCTACCATATGGACATCATCGCCCCGGCCCTGGCTGCCGTGGCGCATTGTCCGTTGCCCACCGTGGCGATGATCGAAGGCGTCTGCGTCGGCGGCGGCCTCGAGATCGCCTGCCATTGCGACCTGCGCGTGGCCGCTGCCGACGCGCGCTTCGGCGTGCCCATCAACCGGCTCGGCTTCCCCATGGCGCCGGGCGAGCTGCAGGGATTGCTGGCCCTGGCGGGGCGTGCGGTCACTCTGGAGATCCTGCTCGAGGGACGGGTGTTCGGCGCGGCCGAGGCCCAGGCCAAGGGGCTGCTGACGCGCGTGGTGGCAGCGGACGCACTGGCCGCCGAGGTCGAGGCCACGGTGGCCCGCATCGCTGCCGGCGCGCCGGCAGCGGCCCGCATCAACAAGGCTACCATCCGGCGCCTGGCGCCACAGCCGGAGCCGCTCTCCGAAGCCGAGCTGGCGGCGCATTTCGCCTATGTGCCGGGGCACGACCATGCCGAGGGCGTGGCCGCCTTCCTGGCGCGCCGGCCGCCGCGCTTCACCGGCGACTGACAGCGCCGCGCGCCGCGCAGGGGAGTCATCTGCTATTGTCCTTTTCCGCTTCCCGTTCTTCTTCCGCACCTCCTTTCGCACGTCCTTTTGCATCCGATCGCACCATGAACGCCAACCTGTTCGCCCTGTTCGAATCCCGCTTCCCGGCGGACCGCAGCGCCTGCTGCATCGAGACCCACGACGGCCTCTACTACAGTTGGGATGACCTCGACCGGGCCACCGCCAAGCTGGCCAACCTGCTGGCCTCGCTGCAGTTGCCGGAGGGCTCGCGCGTCGCCGTGCAAGTGGAGAAGTCGCCCGAGGCCCTCTTCCTCTACCTCGCCACGCTGCGCGCCGGCTACGTCTACCTGCCGTTGAATACGGCGTACCAGGAGGCGGAGATCGACTATTTCCTCGGCAATGCCGAGCCTGCCGTGGTGGTGTGCAGCAGCGCGAATTTCCACTGGGTCTCCAAGCTGGCCTTCCGCCATGGCAGCGCCAAGGTCTTCACGCTCGACGAGCACCGCTCGGGTTCGCTGCTGGATCGCGCCGCCGCCCAACCCGACACCTTCGAGACCGTGCAGCGCGCGCCGGACGACCTGGCGGCCATCCTCTACACCTCGGGCACGACCGGACGCAGCAAGGGCGCCATGCTGAGCCACGGCAACCTGTCATCGAACGCGCAGACGCTGCACGAGTACTGGGGCTGGCGCGCCGACGACGTGCTGCTGCACATGCTGCCGATCTTCCACGTGCACGGCCTCTTCGTCGCTTCGCACGGTGCCTTGCTGGCAGGCGCCAAGATGATCTGGCTGCCGAAGCTGGACATGGCCCAGGCGCTCAGGCACCTGCCGCGCTCGACCGTGATGATGGGCGTGCCGACCTACTACGTGCGCCTGCTGCAGGAGCCGCGCTTCGATGACGATACCTGCCGCCGCATGCGCCTGTTCGTGTCGGGCTCGGCGCCGCTGCTGCTGGAGACCTTCGACAGTTTCCGCGAGCGCACCGGCCACACCATCCTCGAGCGCTACGGCATGAGCGAGACCGTGATGCTGGTCTCCAATCCCTATGACCCCGCCCTCGGCGAGCGCATCGGCGGCACCGTCGGCATGCCGCTGCCCGGCGTGTCGGTGCGCGTGGTCGACGGCGAAGGCAGGCCCTGCGCCGCCGGCGAGATCGGCAATGTGGAAGTGCGGGGTCCCAATGTGTTCCACGGTTACTGGCGCATGCCGGAGAAGACCCGTGAGGAATTCACCGCGGACGGCTGGTTCAAGACCGGCGACGTCGGGCGCTTCGGCGGCGCCATCGTCAGCCAGGCCGGCGAGCGCGTGGTGCCGGACAACTACCTGACCATCGTCGGGCGCAGCAAGGACCTGATCATCTCGGGGGGCTACAACGTCTACCCGAAGGAAATCGAGAGCTTCATCGACGAGATGCCCGGCGTGGTGGAGAGCGCCGTGATCGGCGTGCCGCACGCGGACTTCGGCGAAGCGGTGGTGGCGGTGGTGGTGGGCAGGCCCGGTGCGCAGATCGACGAGGCGGCCATGATCGGCACGCTCAAGGCGCGTATCGCGAACTTCAAGGTGCCCAAGCGCGTGCACGTGGTCGAGGAGCTGCCGCGCAATACCATGGGCAAGGTGCAGAAGAACGTGCTGCGGCAGCAGTTCGCCGCGCTGTAAGGCCGCGCCAGACGGCCTCCCGGCCCCGCCATGGTGGCGGCGGGGCCGGGGGGCGCCTTACTTGAGCATCTGCACGGTGCCGCTGACCGTCACCGTGACCTGGGCCTTGCCGCCCTCGACCGGTACCGGCGCCGCATCCGAGACCATGGCCTTGGCTGCGTACATGCGCGGCATTGGCATGACCGCGCCGCCTTCGTTGAGCGAGACCTCGCGGATGGTGTAGCTGCCGTAGCCGAACAGCCTGGCAGTGGCCTGCGCCTTGTCGCGGAAGCTGGACACGGCCTGTTCAACCAGCTTGGTCTCGGCGGCCTGGCGTGCTTCGCGCGACAGCGAGAAGGCGATGCTCTGCACCTGCATCTGGCTGGCCAGCTGGCCGGCCAGCTTGGACACGGCGGCGAAATCCCGCGATTGCAGCACGACCTCGGCACGTCCGCGCCAGGCATTGATGCGGCCGTTGCGGTCGGTGGTCGGGTGGATGGTGAATCCGCCCGATTCCGCCTGCACGCCCGCGGTGCGCTTGGCCTGCGCGATCACCTCCTGCGCGCGCGCCGACAGCGCGGACGAGATTGCGGCCGGCTCGCTGCCTTCCTGTTCGGCTGCGAGCGTCATGCGCACGGTGTCGGTCGGCACATCGGTGGCGGCATCGGCGGACAGCGACAGCACGCCCGCAGGGGCCGGCAGGCCCTCCGCATGGACCGGTCCGCCCTGGGCGGCGGCGACCATGGCCGTGGAACCCAGCAGGGTGGCGGCGATCATTTTCTTCATCTTGTTCTCCCGTTCGAAGTCACGCGTGTTCAGACGCGGGATGGCGGCCAACGTTCCGTGCCGGCCATCCCCACCTTGTATCGACTTGTATCCGGGCGGACCGAGGCGGCCGTCATGCAGCCGTCATGCAGCCGTCACGCGGGCGCTATGCCTGCAGGGCCTGCAGCCCCTTCCACAGCATGTAGCCGGCCAGGCAGGCAAGCAATACAGCGAAGGCGCGGCGCAGCTGCGCCACGTCCATGCGGTGCGCGGCGCGCGCGCCCAGCGGCGCGGTCAGCACGCTGGCCGTCGCCACCACCGCCAGGGCCGGCAGGTAGACGTAGCCGAACGATCCCGCCGGCATGCCTGCCAGGCCGAGGCCGCTCCACACGTAGCCGATCACGCTCGCCACCGCGATGGGGAAGCCGAGCGCGGCGGAGGTGGCCACCGCATTGTGGATCGGCACGTTGCACCAGGTCATGAAGGGCACCGAGACGAAGCCGCCGCCCGCGCCGACCAGGCTCGACACGAAGCCGATCACCGTGCCGGCGCCGACCATGCCGCCGGGCCCGGGCAACTGGCGCGAGGGCGCCGGCTTGCGCGCGCGCAGCATCTGCAGCGCCGAGAAACCGACGAAGCCGGCGAACAGCAGCGACAGCCAGCCGGTCTTGAGCGCGGCGAAGACCTTGCCGCTGCCGATCAGGCCGCCCACCAGGATGCCCGGCGCGAGCGCACAGGCTAACGGCCAGCGTACGGCGCCGCGCCGATGGTGGGCCCGTACCGACGACAGCGAGGTGAACAGGATGGTCGACATCGCAGTGGCGATGGCCATGTGCACGATGACCTCGGCGGGAAAGCGCAGCACGGTGAAGAGCAGCGTCAGGAAGGGCACCATCATCATGCCGCCACCCACGCCGAGCAGTCCGGCGCAGAAGCCGGTGAAGGCGCCGAGCAGCAGCAGGGCGGGAATCAGGACGGGCAGGTCGGCTAGGCTCATGGCCGGGAGCGGGGGCTCGGCGGAAGGGGCGCCATGCGGCGGGCGTCAGCGCATCAGGCGCGTGGTGATGTAGCGCCATTCGGCCGGGGTCACCGGCGTGATCGAGAGCCGGTTGCCGCGCCGGAGCACGACCATGTCGGCCAGCGCCTCGTGCGCGCGCAGCTCGGGCAGGGAGATCAGCGCGCTCTTCTGCACGAAGCGCACGTCCACCAGCATCCAGCGTGGCGCTTCCGGCTTGGAGGCGGCGTCGTAGTAGTGGCTGGCCCGCTCGAACTGCGTCGGGTCAGGGTAGGGCGTCGAGCAGACCTCGGCCAGGCCGGCAATGCCGGGCTCCGGGCACGAGGAGTGATAGAACAGCACGCCGTCGCCGACGCGCATGGCATCGCGCATGAAGTTGCGCGCCTGGTAGTTGCGCACGCCGGTCCAGGGCAGGGTGCCCCGTTCGGCGAGCGTGTCGATGCTGGCCTCGTCTGGCTCCGATTTCATCAGCCAGTACTGGCGGGCGCGGGTTTCGGCGGCGGGCGTGGCGGAACGGCTCATCAGCAGATCCTCTGGTGGCGCGGCGGCGGGCCGCAAGTGACGACCGCCGAGCCGGCCGCAGGCAAGAACGCAGGCAAGAAAAAAGGCGGTGGTCTGCACCACCGCCTTGTTGAAGGGGGTCCCCGCCTCGGCCGCTGGGTCGGCATCCTGAACCCAAGTGAGGTTCAGAGTGGCTGCGGAAGTCGCATTTCGGGTACATCACCCACTCAGGGAGTCCAGGCTCGGCCCGGACTATGAATGTTGTGACGCGCTCGCCCACGCGACATGATCCCGCACCATGCAATGCATATCGGTTCAAGGAGTTTATGACCCTTACGAACCAGGCAGGGAAACTGTCAAACGTCTGACTTTCGAAGATCACCCGGAGCGGAGCACCAAGTGCGATGTCAGACGTTTGCCGTTTCTAACTAGGATGGGATGAGAACGGCGGCCAGGCGCGGTAACCCGACCATTTTGCTGCACCTGTGTGGCGTCGTGCAGTCTGGCTACACTATACACCGCACTGTCTCGCAGACCAAGCCCGTCGTACCGGACCGTTACATTTTGCGCACGGTGCGCGACATCCGCTCCACATCCCGCCGCGGCCGGCTTCAGCTCCGCGCGGCCGGCGCGTCGGTTCCCACGTGTGCGTACTGCCGCAGTGCCTCGTCGGCACGCTCGTTGAGTTCGCGGATGCGGGCACGTACGGCGTCCACCGGGATCGCGCCTTCCTCCTGCTGCTTGCGCTGCGCCGCCAGCAGGTCGGAGGCGAGGCTGATGGCCGCCATCACTGCCACACGCTCCACACCCTTGGCGCCGCCGCCGGACTTGAGGCGGGTCATGCGCCCATCGACCAGCGAAACCGCCTCCAGCAGCGCGGCCTCGTTTTCTGCCGCGATGGCGAAGCGGTAAGCCTGGCCGGCGATATTGACTTCGACTTGCTTGTTGCTCATGCATGTTCTCCGGAGGCTTGCTGCCGGGGCTGGGCGGCTTCGCCCTCGCCGAGCAGGTCGAGCTGGCGCGCATCGCCTGCCGTGGGCAGCTTGTCGAGGATGGACTGGATGCGCAACTGCGCTTCCTCGATCTTGATGTTTAGCAGCTCGCGGTCGGCCGCCATGGCCTCGCGCTCGCCGCGCAGTTGGTCGGCTTCGGCACGCAGGCGTCCGATCTCCTCGCGCAGCCGCTGGTTTTCCGCCGCCAGGGTGTCCGCGTGATGCAGCACGCGGCCGATCTTGGCGGCGAGTTGTTCGAGTTCGTTGAGCATAGTGCCTGTCGGGTGCATGGTGTCGGAGTATCCGGATTCTAGCCCAAGCGCCGCCATGCCAGCGATGCGCGAGGCGCCGTTGTGACCCCGCAACCGCGGCGAAGTTGCCAGCATTGTATTGGCATCGCCCTTGCAACGTCGGCCAACCGCCACCGTGGCGGCGGTTCCGCGGCGCGCATTGACGCTGGCGGGGAAACTGCCTACACTCGCGCACGCTTCAGGTGCTCGCCCCCTCGTCGCCACGCGGGGGCAGTTCAACGGGAAACAGGGAGCCGCACCGACGCCAGGTCGGGACGGGCCAACCTGTGCTGCCCCCGCAACGGTAAGCGACGCGAATCCGCATCCCGGTTTCGCAAGGCCGGTCAACCAGCCACTGGGTCCACATGGGCCCGGGAAGGCGGCCGTGCTGAGGTCGCCAGCCCGGATACCGGCCTGGACGCGGGCGGCCGCCCTTGTGCGGCACGCTTCATCGCCATTCGGCCCGCGGGGGAACGGGCCCGGCCGTCTTTCCTGCCCCTACGTTATGCGTTCATCGCTTTACAGGTTGAATCGCCCGGCACTGCCTCCGGCGCGATCGTCCTTCGCCATCGTATTCGCGACCCTTGCCACGTCCGCCCTGACTTCTGCGCATGCTTACGCGCAGTCTGCAAGCGAGCAGCCTGCCACCCAGCTCGCACCGGTGGTTGTCACCTCGACGCGCACCGCGCAGCCCATTACCGACGCGCTCGCGCATACCACAGTCGTGACGCGGGACGACATCATCAACTCACAGGCGCCGGATCTGCGTACGCTGCTGCGCAGTCAGGCCGGCGTTGAGTTTGCTACCAACGGCGGCATGGGGGCCAACACCTCGCTCTATCTGCGTGGTGCCAATTCCAACCAGGTGCTCATCCTGATCGATGGCGTGCGGGTGTCCTCGTCCAGCACGGGTACTGCTCAACTCGCCAACATCCTGCCCGACCAGATTGACCACATCGAAGTTGTGCGGGGCAACGTGTCAGCGCTCTATGGATCAGACGCCATTGGCGGCGTGGTACAGATCTTCACGAAGAGCGGTGCGGGCCAAGCGCCGGCGGCCAATGCGCAAGTGGAATACGGTAGCAACAATACGAGGCAGGGCGCCGTGGGCTACGGAGGGCAGGTGGGCGATACCTCGTTCAACCTGGCCGGTTCCGCTTTCAAGACCGATGGCTTCTCGGCCATCAATACGCGCCAGGCGCCGCGCGCGAATCCAAACGACAATCCGTATGAGAACCAGAGCGTGTCGGGTCAGGTGAAGCATCGCTTCACGCCTGACTGGGATGCCGGCCTCAGCGGCTACTACTCCAAGAGCAAGCTGTCCTTCGACAGCGCATCCGGGCGTCCCACCGACGACAACCGCACCAACAGCGAGTTGTACACCGCACAGGCCTTCGTCAACGGTAAGTTGACGCCGGACTGGGCGACACATTTCAGGCTGGCGCAGAGCGAAGACCGTAGTGACACTTTCCTAAATGGCGTTCAAAACGGCGCCTTCTATACGCGTAACCGCCAGTTCAATTGGCAGAACGAGTACGCGCTCGCGGCCGCGCACACCTTGATGTTCGGTACGGACTACCTGCAGCAGGCGCTCGACGCCAGCGCCTACGGCAGCTCATTCAGTCCTTCGCGTAATGTGTTCTCTGTGTTCGGCGGCTATGACGGGCGCATCGGCAGGCACCAGTTGCAGTTCAACGCACGCAATGACCATTACTCGGACTTTGGCAATCAGGCGAGTTTCCGCGTCGGCTACGGTTTCCAGCTGACCGAGGCGCTCAAGCTGATTGCCAGCGTGAGCAATGCCTTCCGCGCGCCGACCTTCAATGAACTGTACTACCCTGGTTTCGGCAATCCGAACCTGCGGCCTGAGCGCGCGAAATCTGCCGAGGCCGGCTTGCAATACAGCACGGCGAACGCAGGGCTTGTGCGCGTGACCGCTTTCGAGACCCGCTACGACAACCTGATCGTCAACACCACGCTGCCCGGCGGCCTGCTTGCGCCGCTGAACGTGAACAAGGCCAAGGTGCAGGGTGTAGAGGCATCGTGGCGCGCTACGCTGTGGGGCACCGACGTGGGGGCCAGCGTCACCTTCCAGAACCCGGTCGACGAGCAGGCAAATGCGCAATTGTTGCGCCGCGCGCGCCGCCACGTCGCGTTGGACCTGGGCCGCAACTTCGGCAACTGGCGTTTCGGTGGGGAATGGCTGTTGTCGTCCGCGCGCCTGGATACCGGCTCGCGCACGCTGGGCGGATACGGTATCGTCAACCTCAACGCTCGCTACAACATCAACAAGCAATGGTTCGTCGCCGCCCGCGTGGAAAACCTGTTCGACAAGAACTACCAGCTTGCCTATCCCTACAACACGCAGGGCCGGGCCGGCTTTATCACGCTGGGCTGGCGCCAGTGAACGCGGCCGCCCGGGGGGCGCATGCCTGAGCTGCGCCGCGCCCTGCGGATCTGGGGCGTGCTGGCGCTGGCCGGCGCGGCCGTGTTCGCGCTGTCGCTGGCGCTCGGCAGCGTCTCGCTGGCGCCCGCCGAACTGTGGCACGCGCTGGCCGATGGCGCCGGCACTGCCGGAGCCATCGTGCGCGAGCTGCGCCTGCCGCGCGCGGCTGCGGCCTTCGCCTGCGGCGGCCTGCTGGCGCTGGCCGGCGCGCTGATGCAGGTGCTGCTGCGCAATCCGCTGGCCGAGCCTTATGTGCTGGGCGTGTCCGGCGGGGCCTCCACCGGCGCGCTGCTGGCCATGCTGCTGATGCTGCCCTGGTGGATGGTGCAGGCCGGCGCCGCCGCCGGCGCGCTCGGCTCGATGCTGCTGGTGGCGGCGCTGGCGCGCCGCGACCTGCTGCATCCGCAAGTCCAGGGCGGCCACCAGGAGGCGGGTACGCGGCTGTTGCTGACGGGGGTCATCCTGGCCGCCGGCTGGGGTGCGCTGATCACGCTGATCCTGTCGGTGGCGCCGGAATCGCGCTTGCGCGGCATGCTGTTCTGGCTGACCGGCGACCTGGGCGGCGCGGCGGTGTTCTGGCCGGCGCTGCTGGCGCTGGCGGCGGGACTGCTGCTGGCCATGCCGATGGCGCGCGCGCTCAATGTGATGCTGCTCGGCGAGACCGTGGCGCAGTCGCTCGGCGTGCGTGTCGGCCTGGTGCGCCTGGGCGCCTTCCTGGTGGCCTCGCTGGCGATCGCCGCGGCCATCACCACGGCCGGCTCGATCGGCTTCATCGGGCTGGTCGTGCCGCACCTGGTGCGGCTGGCCTGGGGCAACGACCAGCGCCTGCTGTTGCCGGCTTCGGCGCTGCTGGGCGGTACCTTGCTGATGGCGGCCGACCTGGCCGCGCGCACGGTGATCGCGCCGGCGCAACTGCCGGTGGGCGTGATCACGGCCTTGCTGGGCGTGCCGACCTTCCTCTTCCTGCTGCTGCGGAGGCCGCGATGACGCACCCGAGCCATGCCCCGGCCGGGGCCGCCGACACGCCCTGGCGGCAGCCGCTGGCTGCCTGCCCGGTGCTGACGGTGCGCGGCCTGTCGCTGCGGGCCGGGGCGCGCGAGCTGCTGCCGGCGCTCGACCTGGAGATCCGGCCGGGCGAGCTGTGGTGCCTGGTTGGGCCCAACGGCGTCGGCAAGTCCACCCTGATGGCCGTGCTGGCCGGCCTGCGCCGGCCCGACGGCGGCGCGGTGGCGATCGACGGCCAGGCACTGGGCGAGGTGTCGCCGGCCATGCTGGCCAGGCAGCGCGCCTACCTGCCGCAGACCGTGCATGACACATTTTCGATGCGCGTGCGCGACGCCGTGCGGGTGGGCCGCTACCCGCACCTGGCCGGCTGGGGCTTCGCCCGGCGCGAAGACGAGCTGGTGGTCGAGGCGGCGCTCGCCGCGCTCGACCTGTCCGGCCTGGCCGCGCGCGACGTGCTGACCCTGTCGGGCGGCGAGCGCCAGCGCGTGGCGCTGGCCGCGGTGCTGGCGCAGCAGGCGCCGCTGCTGCTGCTCGATGAGCCGGTGTCCCATCTCGACCTGCGCCACCAGATCCTCGTGCTCGACACGCTGGCCGCGCTGGCGCGCGCCGGCAGCCACGCCGTCTTGGTGATCCTGCATGACCTCAACCTGGCACGGCGCTATGCCAGCCACGCGCTGCTGATGGCCGAGGATGGCCGCGCGCTGCACGGCCCGGCGGCCGAAGTGCTGACGCCCGGACATTGTTCCACCGCGCTGCGCACGCCGATCGTCGCGGTGAGCGATGGATACCGCACCGCGCTGGTTGCCGACGGCCACCCCGACGCCGCGCCGGACGGCCACGGCACCCGCTAGACTACCTGGATTCCGCAGAACCGATATGACGCAAGCAGAACACGAAGAGAACACGCCCGGCACCTCCGACACCCCCGACGACGCGGGCCGCGATGCGCGCCACAAGGCACGCATGGTGCGCAAGAAGGAGGTGGTGGATGCCAAGATCGCCGCCGCCCAGGCCGAACGCGGGGTCATCGTCATCACCACCGGCAATGGCAAGGGCAAGTCCAGCTCGGGCTTCGGCATGGTGGTGCGGGCGCTGGGCCATGGCATGCGCGCCGGCGTGGTGCAGTTCATCAAGGGCGCTTTTCCCAGCGGCGAGGAGATGTTCCTGCGCCGCTTCCCGGATGTCTGTGCCTTCCACGTGATGGGCGAGGGCTACACCTGGGAGACGCAGGACCGAGCGCGCGACGTGGCCAAGGCCGAGGCCGCGTGGGAGATCGCGCGCGGCATGCTGCGCGACCCCGCCATCAGCCTGGTCCTGCTCGACGAGTTGAACATCGCCCTCAAGCTGCACTATCTTGACGTGGACCGCGTGATCGCCGACCTGCGTGCGCGCCCACCCATGCAGCACGTCGTCATCACCGGGCGTGGTGCGCCGCCGGCGCTGATCGAGGCGGCCGACACGGTGACCGAGATGACGCCGGTCAAGCACGCCTTCCAGCAAGGCATCAAGGCGCAGAAGGGCATCGAGATGTAGCCCGGGCGCCGGCAACCTTTTCCGCAAGAGCCATAGCAAGAGCCTTACCCATGCAGCTTCCCCACATCGCCCCGCTCGACGCCTCGCTGCGCCCCGTACTGCAGGCCGCCATCGACGACAAGACCAAGCCGCTCGGCGCCCTCGGACAGCTCGAGACGCTGGCGCTGCGCCTCGGCATGATCCTGGGCGGCGCCAAGCCCGAGCTCAAGCGTCCGGCATTGCTCGTGTTCGCTGCCGACCACGGCATCGCCGCCGCCGGCGTCAGCGCCTATCCGCCCGAGGTCACGGCGCAGATGGTGCGCAACTTCGTCGCCGGCGGCGCGGCCATCAACGTCTTCACGCGCCAGCACGGCATCGCGCTGGAGGTGGTCGATGCCGGCGTGCGCGCGCCGCTGCCGCCGGCGCCGGGCCTGGTCAATGCGCGCATCGCCAACGGCACGCGCAATTTCGCCGAGGTGCGCGCCATGGACCCGGGCCAGCTGGAGCTGGCCTTGACCACCGGCATGGCACGCGTGCTGAGCCACGCACGCCTGGGCAGCAACGCCATCGCCTTCGGTGAGATGGGCATCGGCAATACCTCCTCCGCCGCCTGCCTGATGAGCCGGCTGACGGGGACGCCGATCGAGCAGTGCATCGGGCGCGGCACCGGCCTGGACGACGCCGGGCTGGCGCACAAGCGCGAAGTGCTGGCCGGCGCGCTGGCGCGGCATGCCGACGCGGTCGAGCCGCTCGATGCGCTGGCGGCCTTCGGCGGCTTCGAGATCGCCATGATGACCGGCGCCTTCCTGGCCGCCGCCGCCAGCCGCATGGTGATCGTGGTCGACGGCTTCATCGCTTCGGCCGCGCTGCTGGTGGCGCAGCGCCTCGAGCCCGCGGTGCTGGACTATTGCGTGTTCTCGCATTGCTCGCATGAGCAGGGCCATCGCGCGCTGCTGGCGCACTTCGGTGCCCAGCCGCTGCTGGCGCTCGACCTGCGCCTGGGCGAGGGCACCGGCGCTGCGCTGGCGTGGCCGCTGCTGGTCTCGGCCACGGCCTTCCTGCGCGAGATGGCCACCTTCGGCAGCGCCGGCGTGAGCACCGCGGGATGAGCGCCGCGGGGACCGTCGCGCTGCAGCCGCCGTGCGGCCCGGCGACGGTGCCCGGGCATGCCGGGAAGGCAGGTGCCGATGGCTGATGAACTGCGCTATTTCCTCACCGCGCTGGGCTACTTCACGCGCTTGCCGCTGCCGGCGCCGCTGGCGCGCTGGGTCGGTTTCGCGCCGCACTACCTGAACGCGGCTGCGCGCTACTTTCCGCTGGTCGGCCTGCTGGTCGGCGCGCTGGGCGCGCTCACGACCTGGGGAGCCCTGCAGTGGTGGCCGCCCGCGGTGGCCGTGCTGCTCGGCATGGCGCTGACGTTGCTGCTGACCGGCGCCTTCCACGAGGACGGCCTGGCCGATTGCGTCGATGCCTTCGGCGGAGCCTTCGCGCGCGAAGACGTGCTGCGCATCATGCACGATTCGCGCATCGGTGCCTTCGGCGCGATCGCGCTGGTGCTCGCGCTGCTGCTCAAGTGGCAGTTGCTGCTGGCGGTCCACGCGCGCGGCGGCACGCCGGTGCTGCTCGCCGTGCTGGTGGCTGCGCATGGCGCCAGCCGCGCGCTCGCCGCCAGCTACCTGGCCACGCTCGACTATGTGCGCGCCGAAGGCAAGGCCAAGCCGGTGGCGCAGCGGCTGGCCGGCTTCGGTCTGGCCTTCGCGCTGGCCTGCGGGGTGCTGCCGCTGCTGGCCCTGGCGCCGGCCTTCGCCGCGGCCGCGCTGCTGGCCTTGCTGGCGCTGCGCTGGAGCCTGGGGCGCTATTTCGTACGTCGCATCGGCGGCTATACCGGCGATTGCCTGGGCATGGCCCAGCAACTCGCCGAACTACTGATCTACCTGCTGGCGGCTGCATGGACGTGGTCCTGATCCGCCACGCGCGTCCCGCCGTGGCCGAAGGCATCTGCTATGGCAGCCTCGACCTCGAACTGGCGCAGCCGACCACGCCGGCCCCCGCCGGCATGGCGGCGGCGCTGGGCGGGCGGGCGCCCGTGCGCATCATCGCCAGCCCGCTGGCGCGCGCCGCGCAGACCGCGGCCCTGCTGCGCGAAGCGTGGCCGGCGGGGTGGCCCGAGGCCACGGCGCTGCCTGCCGTCGAGCTGGAGCCCGCCTTGCGCGAGATGGATTTCGGTGCCTGGGAGGGCCGCCCCTGGGATGGCATTGCCCGCGCGCAGCTCGATGCGTGGGCGGCCGACCTGCTCGGCGCGCGGCCGCACGGCGGCGAAAGCGCCGGGAACGCGCTGGCGCGCGTGGCCGGCTGGGCCGACGCGCTGGCGGCGGACGGTGCAGGGCAGGGCTGCATCTGGGTGGTCTGCCACGCCGGGCCCATGCGCATGCTGGCGGCCCACTGGCTCGGCCTGCCGCTGGCGCGCACGCTGGGCTGGCCGATCGGCTTCGGCGCCAGCGCCGGCTTCCGGCTCGGCGCCGGCGCGCCGGTGCTCGGGTGGTGGAACCGCCTGCCCGCCGGCTGAAGCCCGGGCGCGCTCGGAGAGTTGAGCGCGCTCAGCGCGCGGGCCGCCGGGCGCGCGCCTGCTCCAGGTCCTTGCAGAGGATTTCCGCCCCCTGCGCCACGCGCGGGCCGGCGCGGTTGATCAGGTCGCCGTCGATCACGAAGAGGTTGCCGCGCGCGACCGCCGTCACCTGCTTCCAGCGCTCCCACATCGAGAAGTCGGCCAGCGGCCGGTCGGCACGGGTTGCGCCCATGCCGGCCGTGACCATGGCCTCGGGATTGCCGGCTACCACGGCCTCCTCGGTCACCGTCGGCACCAGCGGCGTGGCGTCGGCGAAGAGATTGCGGCCGCCGCACAGGGCCAGCATGTCGCTGACCAGGTGGCGGCCGTTGAGCGTCATCAGAGGGCGCTGCCATACCTGGTAGAACACCGTCACCGGCGGCCGGGCCGCATAGGTCTTGCGCAGGCTCTCGATGCGTCCGCGGAAGTCGGTGGCGGCGCGCGCCGCCACCGGCGCGGTACCGAGCAGGGTGCCGAGTTTCTCGATGTCCTCGGCGATGGTGTCGAGGCGGCGCGGCTCGCTGAAGAACAGCGGCAGGCCGAGCGCGCGCAGCCGGTCGATCTGCTGCTGGGCATTGCCGTGGCGCCAGACCACGATCAGGTCGGGCTTGAGCGCGGCGATGCGCTCCAGGTCGAGCGCCTTGTTGTCGCCCACGCGCGGGATGTCCCGCGCGGCCGGCGGGTAGTCGCTGTAGCTGACGGTGCCGACGATGCGCTCGCCGCCGCCGGCCGCGTACAGCAGCTCGGTGACGTGCGGCGCCAGCGATACCACGCGCCTGGCGGGCGCGGCCAGCGTCACGGTCTGGCCGGCGTCGTCGACCACGCTGAGCGCGGCGCGGGCGGCCGGTGCCGCCTGGTACAGGGACAGCGTCAGCAGCGCGGCGGCAAGACGGCGTGGCGCGCGGGCGCGCGGCAGGACAAGGAGCGGGGGCTTGGGCATGCGGAGGGTCGGGAGGGTTCAGTCCGCCGCGCCGGCGGCGGGCGGCAGGGAATCGACATGGCCGGTGCTGCCGGTGTCGGCCAGGGCCGCGTCCAGGCCCTGGCGCAGGCGCGCCCAGTCCTGCGCGCGATCGGGCGGCAGGCCCAGGCGCAGGCTCGGCGGACAGCCACCGGCGGCGTCGAACAGGCGGGTCCAGATGCCTTGCCGGGCCAGCGCCACATGCAGGGCGCCGGCCTGCTGGCAGGGTACCCATTGGAACAAGGGCTGGCCGACCGGCGCCAGGCCGGCTGCGCGCAGCACGCCGCCCAGGCGCGCGCCGGCCTGGGCCAGCCGCAGGCGCGTGGCGGCCTGCCAGGTGCTGTCTTGCAGCGCCAGCCGAGCGACGGCCCGCGCCGGGCCCGACACGCTCCAGTGCCCGAGCCGCTCGCGCAGCGCCGTCAGCAGGGCGGGCGCCGCCAGCACGAAGCCGCAGCGCAGGCCGGCCAGCCCATAGAACTTGCCCAGCGAGCGCAGTACCACCAGGCCCGGCAGATGCGCCTGCGCGGCCAGCGAGCCGTGCCCGAGGCAGTCCATGAAGGCCTCGTCCAGCAGCAGCGTGCCGCCGCGCGCGGCCAGCGCCGCGTGCCAGGCGGCCAGCGTGGCGGGTGGCAGCAGGCGCCCGGTCGGATTGTTGGGATTGACCACGACGAGGTGATCGAGCGCCGCCAGGGTGCCGCCGAGGCCGGGGTCGTGCAGGGTCGCTTCGTCGAGCGGCACCACGGTGTGGCCGGCGAAGGCGAAGGCGGGGGCGTACTCGCTGTAGCCGAGCGCGGCGATGCCGACCCGGCCCGGTGGCAGCAGCGCGGGCAGCGCGCGGATGGCGGCCTGCGAGCCGGCCACCGGCAGCGCCAGCGGCGCGCCGTAGGCGCGTGCGGCGGCCTCGGCCAGTCCGTCATCTTCCTCGGGCAGGCGCTGCCAGGCGTCGGCCGGCAGCGGCGGCACCGGATAGCCGTCGGGATTGATGCCGGTCGACAGGTCGAGCCAGTCCGGCAGCGGACGGCCGTAGCGCTGTGACGCGGCGCGCAGGTCGCCGCCGTGGCGGATCGGTGCGGTCGTGTTGGTGTTCATGCGGTCTTCATGCGCGGGCCGGCGCGAACGCGTGGGCGGCAGGGCAGGAGGTGGCGGCCAGCGTGGCGCGGAGATCCACCGCGAGGCAGGCGAGCGCGCCTGCCGCGGCGAGGGCCAGCCACAGCCACAGCGTGTGCCGCACCAGGCGCAGGCAGGCGCGAACTTCGGCGGCGCCGGGGGCGACGCCGGCGCCGAGCGGCGGACGGTCCTCCCAGGCGCCGTGGTAGCGCGCCGGGCCGCCCAGGGCGACGCCCACCGCGCCTGCGCCGGCCGCCATCACCGGGCCGGCATTGGGCGAGGACCAGGCCGGCGCCTGTGTGCGCCAGCAGCGCAGCGCCGGGCCGGTGGCACCCAGCAGCGCGTAGGACAGCGCCGTCAGGCGCGCCGGCAGCAGGTTCAGCAGGTCGTCGAGGCGGGCGGCAGCCCAGCCGAAATGCAGCAGGCGCGGCGTGCGGTAGCCCCACATGGCATCGAGCGTATTGGCCAGGCGGAACAGCACCACGGCGGGCGCGCCGCCTACCAGGAACCAGAACAGCGCGCCGAAGATGGCATCGTTGCCGTTTTCCAGCGCCGATTCGCAGGCCGCGCGCGCGAGCGCCTCGGTATCGGCGTCGGCCGTGTCGCGTGAGACGATGCGGGCGGTCAGGCGGCGTGCCTCGTCCAGGTGCCGCGCGCTCAGGGCGTCGGCGATCGGCGCGATATGCTGCTGCAGGCTGCGCGCGCCCAGCGCGGCATACAGGGCCAGCGCGTGCAGCGCCAGCGCCAGCCAGGGACTGGCGCGTTGCGCGGCAGCCACCAGCAGCCAGGCCAGCGCGGCCGGCCCGAGCACCAGCAGGCTCCAGGCCACCAACCCTGCCAGGCGCTGGCGCAGCGGCGGCGCGGGGCGGTTCAGGCGGGACTCGAGCGCGGCGGCGAGGCGGCCGAAGCCCACCAGCGGGTGCCAGCGCGGCGGTTCGCCCAGCAGGCGGTCCAGCCAGACGCCTGCCAGCGCGGCGGCCACGCAGGCCGCCCAGGACAACAGGATCATGCCGGGTCCGCGCCTTTCACCGCCACCGGGATACCGGCCACCAGCAGCCGCACGCGGTCGGCGGCGGCAGCCAGCTTCTGGTTGAGCCGGCCCAGCTCGTCGACATAGAAGCGGGTGATCGCTCCCATCGGCACCACGCCGAAGCCGATCTCGTTGGAGACCAGGATGGTGTGGCCCGGCAGTGTGGGCAGGGCGGACAGCAGTGCCTCGATTTCCTCGCTGAAGGCGGCCGGCGGCGTGATCAGGCCGTGCTCGGGATAGCCGCGCGCGTCGAGGAAGAGCAGGTTGTTCAGCCACAGCGTGGCGCAGTCGACCAGGATGCAGCCGTCGTGCCGGGCGTGCGCGTAGAGCGCGTCGGCCAGGTGCAGCGGCTCTTCCACCAGCTTCCAGCTGGCGGGGCGGCGGGCACGGTGCAACGCGATGCGCAACTCCATTTCCTCGTCGCCACCGGCGCTTTCGTGGCGGGCGGTAGCGATGTAGGTGACCGGGCCGCCGTGGCGCGCCGCATGGTCGCTGGCCAACTGCTCGGCGAAGTGGCTCTTGCCCGAGCGCGCGCCGCCCAGTACCAGTGTCAGCTCGCGCGCGGCGCGGCCGTTCTCCGTGGCAGGGGACGCGGCGGCTTGGGGCGGGACATCGAGAGCGGTTGCCGGGGTTTCCATCCGGGTATTGTAGCCGCCGCCTATCCGGCCGGCACGCGGCCGGCACGCGGCCGTCCGGCCGCGCGGCGGGAGGGGCCGGTGCGATAATCCGCGCCATGCGAGATCCAGACTCCCCAGACGACGTTGCAGCCGATGCAGCCGCTCCGATCAAGGCGGGCGCCTTGCACGGCACCCTGATGGTGCAGGGCACCACCTCCGACGCCGGCAAGAGCACGCTGGTGGCCGGGCTGTGCCGCGTGCTGGCGCGCCGCGGCATCCGGGTGGCGCCCTTCAAGCCGCAGAACATGGCGCTCAACAGCGCGGTCACGGCCGACGGCGGCGAGATCGGCCGGGCCCAGGCGCTGCAGGCCCAGGCCGCCGGACTGGCGCCGCACACCGACATGAATCCGGTGCTGCTCAAGCCCAGCAGCGACACCGGCGCCCAGGTCATCATCCACGGCCGTGCCCGCCTCGATCTCGACGCGCGCGCCTACCATGCCTACAAGCCCGAGGCCATGAAGGCCGTGCTGGCCTCCCACGCGCGCTTGCGCACGGCCTATGCGGTGGTGGTGGTGGAAGGCGCCGGCAGCCCGGCCGAGATCAACCTGCGTGACCGCGACATCGCGAATATGGGATTTGCCGAGGCGGTCGACTGCCCGGTGGTGCTGGTGGCCGACATCGACCGGGGCGGCGTGTTCGCTCACCTGGTCGGCACGCTCGACTGCCTGTCGGAGAGCGAACGCGCGCGCGTGACCGGCTTCGTCATCAATCGCTTCCGCGGCGATATCGGGCTGCTGCAGCCAGGGCTGGACTGGCTGGAGGCGCGCACCGGCAAGCCGGTGCTGGGCGTGCTGCCCTACCTGCACGGCCTGCACCTGGATGCCGAGGATGCCATCGCCAGCGCGCAGGGAGCCAAGCGCGGCACCGGCACGGCTTTGCTGCGCGTGATCGTGCCGGTGCTGCCGCGCATCTCCAACCATACCGATTTCGATGCGCTGCGCGCCCATCCGCAGGTCGACCTGCGCTTCGTCGGGCCGGGCATGCCGGTGCCGCCGGCTGACCTGATCGTGCTGCCCGGCAGCAAGAGCGTGCGCGCCGACCTGGAGCATCTGCGCGCCGAAGGCTGGGAGGCGGCGATCCTGCGCCACCTGCGCTATGGCGGCAAGGTGATCGGCATCTGCGGGGGCATGCAGATGCTGGGCCGGGCCCTGCACGATCCCGACGGCCGCGAGGGGCGCGCGGGCAGCAGTCCGGGCCTGGGCCTGCTCGACTACGAGACCACGCTGGCCGCGCGCAAGCAGCTGCGCCGTGTCGGTGGCAGCCTGCTGCTCGAGCCGGGCGCGCCACCGGGGGGCGCCGCCGCGGTGACGGGCTACGAGATCCACATGGGCGTCAGCGCCGGGGCCGGCCTGGCGCGGCCCGCGCTGGCGCTGGCCGACGGGCGCGTCGACGGCGCCCTGTCGGCCGACGGGCAGGTACTGGCCACCTATGTGCACGGCCTGTTCGACGACCCCTCCGGCTGCGCCGCGCTGCTGCGCTGGGCCGGCCTGGCGGGGGCCGAGGGCGTGGACCTGGCGGCGCTGCGCGAGGCTTCCATCGAACGGCTGGCCGATACCCTGGCCGCCCATCTCGACCTGGACCGGCTGCTGGCGCCGCTGCACGGCTAGCCTGCGCACGCAGCGGTCCCGCGCGGTCCCGGGCTGCTGCTAGAATCGCAAATCCTTCGCATTCTCATTCGCGGTACGCCAGGCGGCCGCCTTTCCATCATGGTCACCGGCCGCCTCCGTACCGTCCTGCAAAAGATCCATCTCTACCTCGGCCTGAGCTTCGGGCTGGTTTTCGTGCTGCTGGGCCTGACCGGCACGGTGATCGCCTGGCGCGATGAGCTGGATGCGGTACTCAATCCCGAGCTGCTGCGCGCTTCGGCACCCGCCGCGGGGCCGGTCACGCCGGCCCAGGCGGAGGCGGTGGCCGCCAGGCTCGCGGCGGATCCGCGCTATGGCAAGCCGCGCCTGTTGATGCTGCCCGACGGGCCGTCCGGCGTCTTCGTCGCCTCGTATGCGGTCAAGGGCGCGGACGGCGCCGTGCCGGGACGCTCGCGCCAGGTCATGGTCGATCCGGCCACGCTGGCGATCCAGGGCGAACGCATCTGGGGCCAGCCCGGCCTGTCGCGTCCCTTGCTGATGCCCACGCTGTTCCACCTGCACCGCTATCTGCTGGCGGGCGAGACCGGCAAGACCATCACCGGCATCACCGGCATGCTGATGTTGCTGACCACGCTGGGCGGGCTGCTGCTGTGGCTGCCCAAGCTGCGCTGGGGCGCCCTGCGGCAGGCGCTCACGATCCGCCACGGCGGCTCCTGGTCGCGCTTCAACTACTCGCTGCACCGCGCCGGCGGCGTCTTTGTCGCACCGGTCGTGCTGGTGGTGGCCTTTTCCGGCTGGTATCTCAACCTGCCCAAGTGGGTGACGCCGCTGGTGGGGGCGGTGATGACGGTGACGCCGTCCGGAGCGAAACCGCTCTCGGCACCCGCCGTGGACGGTGCCGACGGTGCGGTACCGCTGGGGATCGGGCAGGCGATGGCAGCGGCTCAGGCCGCCTTTCCGCAGGCGCGCGTGACCCGCGTCAGCCCGCCGCGCAAGCCGGACGATGCCTACGAGGTGCGCCTGCGCCAGCCGGGCGAGGTGCGCCAGGGCGGCGGCTCGACCCGGGTCTGGATCGATGCCCGCCGCGGCACCGTGCTGAGGTTGCGCGACCCGCTGCGCGCGCCGGCCGGCGATACCCTGCTGAACTGGCTGTATCCGCTGCATACCGGCGAGGCCTTCGGGTTGCCGGGGAGGATCCTGATCACGGTCTTCGGCCTGGCGCCGCTGGCCTTCGCCGTGACCGGCCTGCTGATCTGGCTCAAGCGCCGGCGCGGGCAGCGGCGCCATCTCGCGCGCGAGCGCCAGCGCGCCGGCGTGCGCCTGGCCTGACGCGGCTGGCTGCGCGCCAGGGAGACAAGAAAACGCCCGGCTGATGCCGGGCGTTTTGCGTTCTGCCTTGCGGCGTGCGCCGGGCGGAGCCGCCGGCGCGCGCGCTGCGTCAGATCTCGAGGTTGTCGATCAGCCGGGTCGCACCCAGCTTGGCGGCGGTCAGCACCACCAGCGGCTCGCCCGCGACGAATTCCTCGCGGGTCGGCGCCTGCAGGTTGCTGCGCTTGCGGATGGCCACGTAGTCGGGCTTCCAGCCGCGCGCGGCCAGGCTGGCCTGCGCCTGGGCCTCGACTGCCGCCAGGTCGGTGGCAGCGGGATTGCTCGCCAGCACGGTATCGCGCACCTCATGCAGCGTGCGATAGAGCACCGGTGCCTCGGCGCGCTCGTCCGGCGCCAGGTAGCGGTTGCGGGAGGACAACGCCAGGCCGTCCTCGGCCCGCACCGTCTCGGCCGGCACGATGTCGATCGGCAGCGCGAACTGGTGGGCCATGCGGCGCACGATCATCAGCTGCTGGTAGTCCTTCTTGCCGAACACCGCCACGCGCGGCTGCGCGCAGGAGAACAGCTTCATCACCACCGTGCACACGCCCTTGAAGAAGCCCGGACGGAACTCGCCCTCGAGGATGTCGCCCAGGTCGTGCGGCGGCTCGACGCGGTATTCCTGCGGCTCGGGGTACATGTCGCGCTCGGTGGGCGCGAACAGTACGTAGACGCCTTCCTTCTGCAGCTTTTCGATGTCCTCCTGCAGCGTGCGCGGGTACTTGTCGAAGTCCTCGTTGGGGCCGAACTGCAGGCGGTTGACGAAGATCGACGCCACCACCGGGTCGCCGTGCTGCCGCGCCAGCCGCATCAGCGACAGATGGCCTTCGTGCAGGTTGCCCATGGTGGGCACGAAGGCGACGCGGTTCTGGCCGCGCAACTGATCGCGCAGCTCGTGGATGGAGGAAATGACTTTCATGAACTTGGCGTGCTGGTCGTGATCGGAGAGACCCTAGTGCCCGGGCCGGAGCCGCCGGGCAGGCCGGTCTGAGTGCCGGCTGTCGGCGGATTGTAGAGCATGTGGGCGCGGTGCGGGCCGATGGACCCTCGCCGCGGCGGCATGGCGGCGCCGGAATCCGTTCGCGATTGGGGAAGGGCCCCTTTGCCGCCGCGGAATGGGTGCTCAGGCCGGCGCTCAGGTTGGCGCTCAGGTTGGCGCTCAGGTTGGCGTATAGGCGAGGCGGACGTAGATCGGCGCGAACGGCTCGGCCTGCGTGATCTCGAGCAGGGATTCGCGCGCCAGCTCGAGGATGGCGATGAAGTTGACCACCACCACCGGGGCGCCCTGGCCCGAGCGGATCGCGTCCTCGAACAGTTCGGAGAACTCCATGAAGCGGGCATGCTGCAGCCGCCGCAGGATCTGGCTCATGTGCTCGCGCACCGAGAGGGTTTCGCGCGAGATCTTGTGATTCTGGTTCAGCTTGGCGCGCCTGAGCACGTCGGCCCAGGCGGCCTGCAGGTCGCCGCAGTCGACGTCGGGGAAGCGCGGCGTCAGGCTCTGCTCGATATATACCTGCGTGCGCAGGAAGTCGCGGCCGAGCTGCGGCAACTGGTCCAGGCGCTGCGCGGCAAGCTTCATCTGCTCGTATTCGAGCAGGCGGCGTACCAGTTCGGCGCGCGGATCCTCGACTTCTTCCTCGCTGTCGGCCTTCTTCACCGGCAGCAGCATGCGCGACTTGATCTCGATCAGCATGGCCGCCATCAGCAGGTACTCCGCCGCCAGCTCCAGATTGCGCTTGCGGATCTCTTCGACGTAGCTCAGGTACTGGCGCGTCACCTGCGCCATCGGGATGTCGAGGACGTTGAAGTTCTGCTTGCGGATCAGGTACAGCAGCAGGTCGAGCGGACCCTCGAAGGCCTCGAGGAAGACCTCGAGCGCATCGGGCGGGATATAGAGGTCGTTCGGGACCTGGAACAGCGGCTCGCCGTACAGGCGCGCGAACGCCATCCCGTCGATGGTGTCGGGAGTGGCGTCGCGCTCTGGCGCGACGCTGGGCAGCTCGGTCGGAGGCGCGAGCTTGTCCTGGTCGTCAGGGCTCATGGGCCGGCGGCCGGGCAGTGCCGTGTTCAGTCCAGCGAGTAGACGTAGGGCTTCTGCGCCACGCGCGAGGCATCGGCGCGCGCGCGTTCGTCCAGGTCGATCGGTGCCTTGTCCCACAGCAGGGCGCGGCCTTCGCGCTGCTCGGCCTCGAGCGAGGGCTGCTCTTTCTTGAGGGTCTTCAGGAACTGGGTGATGTCCGATTCGTAGAGTGCCATGGCGGGGATTGTCTATCAGGTAAGGCGGGAACCGGCGCGATTTTACCGTATCGGAGCCCGGTGCCGTCGGAAATACGCGGCATTCCTGCGGCGGATGCCAGAGATGTCCGCCGGTTGTGGTCAAATGTCAACTTTGCGAAATCGCTGACGACGGATGAGGATGCGTTTCCGAAGCAAGCACGGACGCGGCGCCTGGTGGCGGCTATCCCATGCGCTGGCACTGCGCGGCCTGGCTCCGGCAGGCCTGGCCCTGTTGCTGGCGCCGCTGCCGGCCGGTGCCGTCTACAAAGTGGAGGTTGAGGCACCCGGAGCGCTGCGCGACCTGCTCAAGGCTCACCTCGACCTGACCCGCTATGCGGATCGCACCGACCTGTCCCAGGACCAGTTCGCGTACATGGTCGAGACCGTCGGCGACCAGGTGCGCCAGCTGGCCTCGACCGAAGGCTATTTCGATGCCACCGCCACCGCGCGGGTGGACGGCGAAGGCGACAAGCGCGTGGTCCGACTGACGGTGGACGCCGGGGCGCGCACGCTGATCCGCCGCGTCGACGTGGCGGTACAGGGGCCGGCAGCCAGCCAGGCGCCCGCGCAGGTGGAGGCATTGCGCAATGGCTGGGAGCTCCCGGCCGGCCAGCCTTTCCGCCAGTCTGACTGGGACAAGGCCAAGGGCGACGCGCTGGCGCAACTGCAGTCCAACCGCTACTACGGCGCCAGGCTCGGGCATTCGCAGGCGTACATCGAGCCCGATGAACAGGCCGCCGACCTGTCGGTGCGCTACGACAGCGGGCCGGCCTACCTGCTCGGCCCCCTGCGCATCACCGGCACCAGCCGCTATCCGGAGGGCATCGTCCGCAACGTCAACCCGCTCAGCGTGGGCGAACCCTATCGCGTGGAACGGCTGCTGGAGCTGCAGCGCGCGATCCAGCGCCAGCCCTACTTCTCGAACGTGCAGGTCGATCTGGAGGACGCGCCGCCGGCCGAAGGCGCGGACAGCGTGACCGCGCCGGTCAACGTGCATGTGCGCGAGTACCCGGAGAACCGGCTCGGCGCCGGCGTGGGCTATACCACCGACACCGGCGCCCAGGCCACCGGGCGCTATACCTATCTGAACCTGTTCAACCGCGCCTGGACCTTCGACTCCCAGCTCAGCCTCGAACAGAAGCGGCAGTACGCACTGGGCGAGGTGGCGATGCCGCCCGACGGCAAGTCGTACCGCAACAGCGTCTATGGCAGCTATGAGCGCACCATCGACGTCGAAAGCACCGACACCACCAGCCTGCGCACCGGCCTCAAGCGCTCGCGCTCGCGCGAGAACTACGACGTCACCTTCTCGCTCGACTATTACTACGACCGGCTGATGCCGCTCGGGGAACAGCAGCAGATCGCGCGCGCGCTGGTGCCGGCCTTCGCCTGGACACGGCGCGACGTCGACAATCCCGTCTTCCCGCGCCGCGGTAATGTGATCAACACCCAGGTCGGCGTGGCGGTCAAGAACCTGATGTCGGACGCCACCTTCCTGCGGCTGTACGGGCGTATCCGCCAGTACATCCCGGTGGGCTCGCGCGACCTCGTGGTGGCCCGCCTGGAACTGGGCGCGGACATGACCGGCGCCAGCCCGCAGAACGTGCCCGCCACGCTGCGCTTCCGTGCCGGCGGCACGGACTCGGTGCGCGGTTACGGCTACCAGTCGATCGGCACGCCCAGCGGCGCCAGCGTGCTGCCGGCGCGCTACCTCGGCACGACGGGTCTCGAGTACCAGCACTGGTTCCGTCCCGAGTGGGGCGTGGCGCTGTTCTGGGATGCCGGCACCGCCACCAACGACCTGCACGGCATCACCATCTTCCATGGCGTGGGCATCGGCGCGCGCTGGCGCAGCCCGGTCGGCCCGGTCCAGCTCGACCTCGGCTACGGCATCCAGAAGCAGCAGTTCCGTCCGCATGTTTCCCTGGGGGTGGCATTCTGATGCGCGTGCCGACTCTGCTCCCGCCCCTCCTGTCCCCGCACCTGCCCGAGCAGCCGAAATGAGCCGCCCCGACATGCCCCCGGTTCCCGCGCCCGGGCCCGATGCACCGCCGCCGCGCGCGGACGGCGCCTGGCGCCGGTTACGGCGCGCGCTGGGCTGGAGCCTGGCCGGGCTGCTGGCGCTGGCGATCATGCTGGCCGGCCTGCTGGCGGCGGCGCTGCACAGCGAGGCCGGTACGCGCCAGCTGTGGGCGCTGGCCACGCGGCTGTCGGCCGGCATGCTGTCGGGCCGGCTGGAAGGCGGTACGCTCGCCAGCGGCCTGCGCCTGCGCCAGGTGGTGTTCGCCAGCGGGCAGACGCGCGTCGCGCTCGACAGCCTGGACGGCCAATGGTCCTTTTCCTGGTCGCCGGCGCGGCTGCATGTGCAGTGGCTGAGCGTGGGCGCCGTCGACGTCCGCCTCGGCCCCTCCGAGCCGTCGAACAAGCCCCTCACGCTGCCGACCTCGCTGGCGCTGCCGCTGGCCGTCGATATCGACGCGCTGACGCTGCGGCGGCTGGCGCTGCACGAGGGCGGCCAGGTCTCCGCCGAGCCGATGGTGTTCTCGGACCTGTCGGCGTCGCTGCATACCGATGGCCTGCACCATCGCCTCGGTATCGACCGGCTCGTCACGCCGTATGGCAAGCTGGCCGCCGATGCGCAGCTCGGCGCGCAGGCACCGTTCCCGCTGAGTGCACGGGCCCTGCTCGAGGGGCGCTGGGAAAAAGAGGCCTATAACGTCACGGCCAGCGCGGGCGGTACGCTGGAGACCATCGATGCCAGCCTGCAGGCGAGCGGCGACCGCATGCGCGGCCGCGCCAGCGCCGGCCTGACGCTCTTCGGCAAGGTGCCGTTCAGCCATCTCGACGTGCAGGGCGAGCACATCAACCCCCGCCTGTTCAGCCCGTCGGCGCCGAGTGCCGACCTGTCGGTGCAGGCGGCGCTGAAACCGGTGCAGGAGCGCGCGGCGGAGCCGCCAGCCGTGGCTGCCTCGGCAGCGCGGCCGGCGGGCTCATCCGTCCCGGCTTCCGCTGTCACGGCCGGCCCGCCGGCGGGCGTGCCGCCGTCCCTGACCGTGGCAGGCGAGGTGACGATCCGCAACGGCCTGGCAGGCGCGCTCGATGCCGAGCGTCTGCCGGTGGAGTCGGTACAGGCCCGCGTGCGCCTGAGCAGCGCCGAGCAGGCCGTCAGCGACCTGCGCGTGGTGCTCGCGGGCCAGGGCCAGATCGTCGGTGGCGGATCCTTGCACGACGGCCGCGGCGGCTTCGACCTCGACGTGCGCCGGCTCGATCCGCGCGCCCTGCATGGGGCCCTGCAAAGCGCCAGGCTGTCCGGGCCGCTGGCCGTGCGGCTGGAGCCGGGCCGGCAGAGCGTGGCCCTCGATCTCGCCGACGGTCCGCTCAAGTTGTTTGCCGACGCCAGCCTGACCCAGGACAAGCTGACGCTGAGCACGCTGCGCGCCGGCGTCGGGCCCGGGCAGCTGACCGCCGAAGGTGAGCTCGGCCTGGCCGGCGAGCAGGCGTTCCGTTTCCAGGGGCGCCTGGCCAACTTCGATCCGGCGCGCCTGGCCAAGGTGGCGGCGGGCCGCATCAACGCCGAGTTCAGGGCCGCTGGCAGCCTGGCCGGCACCGTGCGTGCCGCCGTCGACTTCACCGTGCGCGACAGCGAATACGCGGGTTTGCCGATGCGCGGTGGCGGCAAGGTGCAGGTGGCCGGCGAGCGCCTGCTGCCCAGCAGCGCCACGCTCGAGATGGCCGGCAACCGCGCCGAACTGCGCGGCAGCTTCGGCGCGCGCGGCGACCGGCTCAAACTGGCCGTCGACGCGCCGCAGCTCGAGCGGCTGCGCTTCGGGCTGGCCGGCGCGCTCAAGCTGGACGCCGACATTGCCGGCACGCTGAAGCGTCCCGAGATCGACGCCAGCTACCAGGCGCGCTCACTGGTCTTCGGTCCGCGCCGGCTGGCCAGCGCCGCAGGCGAGGCACACCTGCGGCCGGGCGCCGGCGGTACCCTCGACGGACCGCTCTCCTTCAAGCTTGCCGCACGCGACTTCCACGGGCCCGAGGCGACGCTGCACACCATCGACGCCAGTCTCGACGGCACCCAGGCCAGCCACCGCTTCGCGCTCAACAGCACCGGCGCTGTCAACGGGCGGGCGCTCGACGCCACGCTGGCCGGGCACGGCGCCTGGCAGGGCGACAAGGGCTGGCGCGGCACCATCGACCGGCTCGAGGAGCGCGGCACGATCAGCCTGCGGCTGCTGGCGCCGGCCCCGCTGGCGGTGGCCGACCAGCATATTGCGCTCGGCAGCACGCGTCTTCAGGTCCAGCGCGCCACGGTGGCGATCGAGTCGTTCGACTGGGACCACGGCCGGCTCCGCAGCCAGGGGCGGCTGGACGGCGTGCAGATCGGTCATGTGCTGGACCTGGCCGAGGCCTTCAGCGGCGACAAGCTGCCGCTGCGTTCCGACCTGGTGATCGACGGCCGCTGGAACGTGGTGCTGGCCGAGAACGCCACCGGCTTCGCCGAGCTGAGCCGGCGCAGCGGCGACCTGTCGGTCAGCGCGGGGCGCGGCTTCACCACGCTCGAGCTCGGGCAGACCGCGCTGCGCGCGGAATTCGAAGGCCGCCGGCTGGCACTGCGCGGCGGCATCGTCTCAGGGCGCGTCGGCAAGCTGTCGGTCGATGCCTCGGCCGGCCTGCTGCAGGAGCAGGGCCTGGCGACCATCGGCCCCGCCTCGAAGCTGGCAGGCCAGGTGGCGCTGGAGGTGCCCCGCCTCAAGGCAATCGAGGCGCTGGCCGGACCGCAGTACGCATTCGAGGGCCGTGCCGACGCCAGGATGCGCCTGGCCGGCAGCGTGGCTGCGCCACTGCTGACCGGCGAGCTCAACGGCGACGGCCTGGGCGTGACGCTGTACGACCTGGGCATCCGCCTGACCGATGGCAAGGTGCGGATCGCCCTGGACCAGAACTCGGTCGAGCTGCGCCAGGTGGAATTCCACGGTGGCGACGGCAAGCTGACGGCCAGCGGCAGCGTCCAGCTGGGCGATGCCAACCCCAACCTGAGCGGCAGGATCGTCGCCGACAAGCTGGAGCTGTTCTCCAGCCCGGAGCGTACGCTGATCGTGTCGGGCGACGCGGCCATCCTGAACGAGAACCGGCAGATCGTGATCCGCGGCAAGTTCAAGGTCGACCGTGGCCTCTTCGACCTGCCTAAGGCCGGTGCTCCCGAACTGGGCGACGACGTGGTGGTGGTGCGCCGCAAGGACCAGCGCGCGCTGCGTACCGCTGCCACGCCGCCGCCGGAAAGCCGGCCGGCCAGCCGCTTCAGTCCGCTCGTCGAGCTGACGCTGGACCTGGGCAACGATTTCCGCTTCCGCGGCGGCGGCGCCGACCTGCGCCTGACCGGGCAACTCGAGGTCAAGAGCGCGCCGCTGACGCCGCTGCGCGCCAACGGCACCATCCGCGTCGCCGAAGGCACCTACGAGGCGTTCGGGCGCAGGCTGGAAATCGACCGCGGCATCGTCAATTTCAACGGGCCGATCGACAACCCCAACCTCAATATCCGCGCGATGCGGCGCAACCAGGAGGTCTCGGCCGGTGTGGAGGTGACCGGTACCGTACGGCTGCCGCGCGTGCAACTGGTCTCCGAGCCTGATGTGCCGCAGGAAGACAAGCTGTCGTGGCTGATGTTCGGCTACGGCGCGGACAGCGCCAGCGCCGGGCAGCAGAGCCAGCTCAGCGGTGGCGCGCTCGGCGGGGCCGCGCTCGGCATGATCGGTGGGCGCGTGGGCAAGAACATCGTGCAGCATTTCGGCTTCGACGAGTTTTCCATCGGCCCGAGCACGGCCGGCCTGAACGACCAGCAGGTGGTCAGCATCGGCAGGTCCGTGACGGAGAAGATCTCGGTCGGCTACGAACAGAGCCTGACTTCGGCCAGCAACGTGGTCAAGCTGACCTGGGCCCTGTCGCGGCGCTGGTCGCTGATTGCCCGCGGAGGGTCCATCAACGGCCTGTCCGTCTTGTTCAACCGCCGCTTCGACCGTTGGTCCGACCTGTTCCTGGGTCGTTCCAATCGACGCGGCACCAGGGAGAGCCAGCAGAATGAAGCAACGGAAAGCGACGGCGAGCCTGCCGCCGGTGCCAGCGCGCCGGCATCCTGACGCCATCCCGCATGCCAATACCCGCCACCGCGCGTCGGCCCGACACCTTGCCGCCATGGGACTGATCTCCTCGCTCCTCGCCTTGTTCGGCTGCGACCAGCAGAAGGTCGACCAGGCCATGAAGCAGGCCGGCGACAAGGCGCGCGCGGCCTGGAACACCATCAAGCCGGACAGCCAGCTGTTCCAGGGCATCCAGCCCGGTGTCTCGACCGAGGCCGAGCTGCGCGAGCAGGCGGGCCGCCCGGACATCGTCTGGGAGGAAGAGGACGGCAGCCGGCGGCTCGAGTATCCGCGCGGGCCGGAGGGCGCCACCACCTGGATGGTCAGCATCGGCGCCGACGGCAAGGTGGCGAAGATCGAGCAGGTACTGACTGCCGAGAACTTCGCGCGCGTGCGTCCTGGCATGAGCCGCGATGCGGTGCGGCGCCTGTTGGGCAAGCCGACCAAGGTCGAGGCCTTCGCGCTGAAGAAGGAAGAGGTGTGGGGTTATCGCTGGTGGGAGCAGCCGCAGGAGAAGGCTTTTTTCAATGTGCACTTCGACCAGGGGAGCGGGCTGGTGACGACGACTTCGCGGAGTGATGATCCGGCTAGGGTGCAGGGGGGGTAGGGGGGCTGGGGGCTGGACTGGGCCGCATCGGTCTGCGTGACAACAACCGTTTCGACTCCCCCTGCGGGGGAGCCGACCTACTTTCTTGTCTTGCCAAGAAAGTAGGCAAAGAAGGCGCGCCGGGTGCGGCTTAAAACCCCCTCGCGGGCTGAGGCAAAGAGCGGCCGGGCCCCAACTCGGATCGCCTTAAGGCGATCCTCAGACAGGGGGCCCTCTTTTCCGCTCCTTGCCCCAGCCCGCGAGGCGCCGCACACGGCAGGGAACAGACGCCACGCCTCGCTTCGCTTCGGGTGGGCTGTGTTCGGCCAGCTGCTGGCCGAACACAAAGGCTTAGCAAACCTGGCCGTTATGCAAAAGTGAGCCCGCTCGCAGACCAACGGTTGGCCTTTCCCTCCCGTGTGCGGCGGCCGGGGCCCATTCGCGAGGGGGGGCGCCGCACCCGGGTCGCCTTTCTTTGCTTACTTTCTTTGGCGCGAGACAAAGAAAGTGAGTCGGCTCCCCGCAGGGGAGTCGAAACAGGCCGTTGTCTCGCACACCAAAGCCGCTCAAAACAAGTCCAGCAGCCCCGAACGCCGAACGCCCAGAAACAAAAATGCCGATCGGCATCACCCGACCGGCATCGCACGATGGCGCGCGACCCCCCGCGCTCAACCGATCCTCATCCCCGGCACCGCCCCCGAATGCGGCTCCAGGATGTAAAGGCCAGGCGCCTTCTTCTCGTCGGCCGCCGAGGCTGCCAGCACCATGCCTTCGGACACGCCGAACTTCATCTTGCGCGGCGCCAGGTTGGCGACCACCACGGTCAGCTTGCCGACCAGCTGCTCGGGCGTGTAGGCCGACTGGATGCCCGAGAAGACGTTGCGGGTGCGGCCTTCGCCCAGGTCCAGCGTGAGCTGCAGCAGCTTGTTCGAGCCTTCCACTTTCTCGCACTGGACGATCTTTGCCACGCGCAGGTCGATCTTGGCGAAGTCGTCGATGGTGATGGTGTCGGCGATCGGCTCGATGGCGGGCGTGTCGGCGGCGGCCTGGGGCGCGGCGGCAGTCTGCAGCGAGTCGCGGTTGGCTGCCAGCAGGGCCTCGACCTGCTTGGCGTCGACGCGCGTCATCAGGTGGGCGTAGGGCTGCACCGGGCGCGCGGCCGACAGTTGCTGGTCGACGGCGCGCCAGTCGAGCGCTTCGATGTTGAGGAAGCGCTCGACGCCGGCCGCCATCTGCGGCACCACCGGCTTCAGGAAGATGGTCAGCAGGCGGAAGGCTTCCAGCGAGACCGAGCAGGCCGCGTGCAGCGCCGCGCGCTTGCTCTCGTCCTTGGCCAGTTCCCACGGCTTCTGCGTGTCGACGAAGGCATTGACCGCGTCGGTCAGCTCCATCACCAGGCGCACCGCCTTGCTGTACTCGCGGTGCTCGTAGAAATGGGCGACCTGGGCCGCGGCCTGGCGCAGCTGGGCCAGCAGCGGGTGGGCCAGGGCGGCCTCGTCGACCACGCCGTCGAAGCGCTTGACCAGGAAACCGGCCGCGCGGCTGGCGATGTTGACGTACTTGCCGATCAGGTCGCTGTTGACGCGGGCGATGAAGTCCTCGAGGTTCAGGTCGAGGTCTTCCATGCTGGCGTTGAGCTTGGCGGCGAAGTAATAGCGCAGCCATTCCGGGTTCATGCCGGTGTCGATATAGCTCTGCGCGGTGATGAAGGTGCCGCGCGACTTGCTCATCTTGGCGCCGTCGACAGTCAGGAAGCCGTGGGCGAAGACGTTGGTCGGCGTGCGGTGGCCCGAGAAGCGCAGCATGGCCGGCCAGAACAGCGTGTGGAAATAGAGGATGTCCTTGCCGATGAAGTGGTACTGCTCGGTGGTGGAGTGCGGGCCGACCCAGGCGTCGAAATCCAGGCCCTTCTTCTCGGCCAGGTTCTTGAAGCTGGCGTAGTAGCCGATCGGAGCATCCAGCCAGACGTAGAAATACTTGCCGGGGGCGCCGGGGATCTCGAAGCCGAAGTAGGGCGCGTCGCGCGAGATGTCCCAGTCCGACAGGGTCGAGGCCTCGCCTTCGGCGCCCAGCCACTCCTGCATCTTGTTGGCGGCCTCGGGCTGCGCCAGGTCGGCCACCCACTCGCGCAGGAAGGTTTCGCAGCGCGGGTCGGACAGCTTGAAGAAGTAGTGGGTGGAGCTCTTGCGCACCGGAGTGGCGCCCGATACCACGGAGTACGGGTTCTTCAGGTCGGTCGGCGCATAGGTGGTGCCGCAGACCTCGCAGGAGTCGCCGTACTGGTCCTTGGCGCCGCACTTCGGGCATTCGCCCTTGATGAAGCGGTCCGGCAGGAACATGTTCTTGACCGGGTCGTAGAACTGCTCGACCTCGCGCTCGGCGATCAGGTCCTGGGCCTTCAAGGCCAGGTAGATCTGCTCCGAGAGCTGCTTGTTCTCATCGGAGTCGGTGCTGTAGTAGTTGTCGAACGAAACCAGGAAACTGTCGAAATCGCGCTTGTGCTCGGCCCACACGCGGTCGATCAGCTGTTTCGGGGTGATGCCTTCCTTCTCGGCCCGCAGCATCACCGGGGTGCCGTGGGTGTCGTCGGCGCCGACGTAGTAGACCTCGTTGCCCATCATGCGCTGGAAGCGCACCCAGACGTCGGTCTGGATGTACTCCACCAGGTGGCCGATATGGATCTGGCCGTTGGCGTATGGCAGGGCAGATGTGACGAGGATACGACGTGCTGTCATGGGAAAGAGCCGGTGAGGAGCGGGAATCGAGGTCGGCGCGCCAGTGCCGCCGGCGGTGGGCGGCCTGGCACCTTGGACCGGCTATTCTAGCAAGCGCCAAGAACCGGGGGTGCGGCGCCGGCCCCACCATCGGCCACTCGATTGCACATGATGAAATGTTGCAGGCCGCGTGGGCAAAAAAAAGCGCCGGTCGAGACCGGCGCAGCTTTCCACAACGGAAAAGGAGGAGAAATCAGGCACCGCCCGGGAGGTCAGCCACCCATCGCGAGCCAGCAACGGTGGCAAGCGGTACCTGTTTTCTATGACTCCCTTATCCTTGAATTGGTTTCAAAAAAATTTCGACCCGTCGATTCTGGGCGCGTCCGGCCTCGGTGGCGTTGTCCGCGACGGGCTGAGTCTGGCCCCGTCCCTCGGCTGCCAGGCGGGCCCGCGGGATGCCGCGGTCACCCAGGTAGCCGGCCACGCTCTGGGCCCGGCGCTGCGACAGTTGCAGGTTGTAGTTCGGGTTGCCGGTGCTGTCGGTATGGCCGACCACCGTGGCGGCGACGTCCGGGTGCTGCGACAGGGTCTGGGCGACCTTGTCCAGCACCGAGCGGAAGCTCGGCTTGATGGCGGAGCTGTCGGTGTCGAAGGTGACCTGGCTGGGAATGTTGACCTTCAGCGAGCCGTCCGGCTGTTCCGTGATCTGCGTGCCCGTGCCTGCCGTATCCTGGTCCAGCTTGCCGCGGATCGCGTTCCAGTTGTAGCCGACCGCGCCGCCTGCCGCCGCGCCTACTGCCGCGCCGACCAGCGCGCCGGTGCGGTTGCCGCCGATCAGGCTGCCCAGGCCGGCGCCGACCGCCGCGCCCACGCCGCTGCCCACGGCGGTGTGCGTGCCTTGTTCGGTGGCGCAGCCGGCTGCCAGCACGGCGACAGCCGCGAGCGAGACGACGTGGATCTTAAAGTTCATGTTCTCTCCTTCTGATTGTTTCCCGTGAAAAAGCCGATGGATGCGGCGGTTTGCCAACATTGCCATCCTAGCCCAAACCTGTGCGCCGGCCGTATCCGAATGCGGTGGCCGTGGCGCCGGGCGAGCCGGACCGCACATCCCCCAGGCCGAACTACAATAGGGAGATGGCTGTGTCGGCACAAGCCTAAGGCTGTGACAGTTGTAAGTGTCTGTAATTCCCTGGTGCCGCCGGGGTTGATCGCCCGGTGCGCGGCGTGCCAGGAAGGCGCGCGGAGACTTTGATACAGTACGCGCCTTTCCCCATTTCCGAAGCGGAGATTGCCTTGAGCCTCACCCTCGACCAGGTTACCGAAGTCCTGCGCAGTGTCATCGACCCCAATACGGGCAAGGATCTGGTGTCGACGCGAGCGGTCCGCAATGTGCGGGTCGACGGCGCCGACGTGTCGCTCGAGGTCGAGCTGGGCTACCCGGGCAAGAGCCAGATGGAACCGATCCGGCAGATGGTGCTTGCTGCGCTGCGGCAAATTCCCGGCCTGGGCAATGCCAGCGTGGCGGTGACGATGAAGATCGTCGCCCACACCGTGCAGCGCGGGGTCAAGCTGCTGCCGGGCGTCAAGAACGTGATCGCGGTGGCCTCGGGCAAGGGCGGAGTGGGTAAGTCGACCACGGCCGTCAACCTGGCACTGGCGCTGGCAGCCGAGGGCGCGCGCGTGGGCATGCTGGATGCCGACATCTACGGGCCCAGCCTGCCGATGATGCTGGGCATCGATGGCCGTCCGCAATCGACCGACGGCCAGACCATGGAGCCGCTGGAGGGCCACGGCCTGCAGGCGAACTCGATCGGTTTCCTGATCGAGCAGGACAATCCGATGGTGTGGCGCGGCCCGATGGTGACCTCGGCGCTCGAGCAACTGCTGCGCCAGACCAACTGGCATGACCTCGACTACCTGATCGTCGACATGCCGCCGGGTACCGGCGACATCCAGCTGACGCTGTCGCAGAAGGTGCCGGTCACCGGCGCGGTGATCGTCACCACGCCGCAGGACATCGCCCTGCTCGATGCCAAGAAAGGCCTGAAGATGTTCGAGAAGGTCGGCATCCCGATCCTCGGCATCGTCGAGAACATGGCGGTCTACTGCTGCCCGAACTGCGGCCACGTCGAGCACATCTTCGGCCAGGGCGGCGGCGAGCGCATGTGCGCCGAGTACGGCGTCGAGCTGCTCGGCAGCCTGCCGCTGAACCTGTCCATCCGCGAGCAGGCCGATTCCGGCCGGCCCACCGTGGTGGCCGATCCCGACGGCCAGGTGGCCGGCATCTATCGTGCGATCGCGCGCAAGGTGGCGATCAAGGTCGCCGACAAGGCGCGCGACATGAGCAGTAAGTTTCCCAGCATCGTGGTGCAGAACACCTGATTCCGCCGCTGTCCGGCCGTGCCGTTTTTTCCGCGGCCGGCCAAGGCGGGGGGATTCCCGCGTTACAATTCGGCTGCTCGATCACCGCATCATTTCCCGCTCCATTTCTGCGCAAGGAGGCGACGCATGACCCGTGTATTCTTCGGCCTGGCCATGGCAGGCGCCGCGGCGGCACTGGCCGCCTGCAGCACCGGCAATCTGATCGGACCCTCCACCGCAGCGGCGACGCTGGCGGCGAAAAGCGGTACCCAGACCGGGGGTACGGTCACCTTTACCCAACAAGGCGACATGGTGATGGTCAAGGCCGTGGTGACAGGCCTGGCACCCGGCAGCGAGCACGGCTTCCACGTGCACGAGAAGGGCGACTGCTCGGCGCCCGATGCCATGAGCGCGGGCGGCCATTTCAATCCGGAAGGCCGTCCGCACGGCTCGACCGCCTCGCCGGACCACCACGCCGGCGACATCCCCAACCTGAAGGCCGATGCCAACGGCACTGCGCGCGCGGAATTCATGCTGCACGGCATGTCGGTCGGGACCGGCAAGGACGGTGTCATCGGGCGCGCGGTGGTGGTGCACAAGGATCCGGACGACTACAAGTCGCAGCCCGCCGGCAATTCCGGCGCGCGCATCGCCTGCGGCGTGATCGCGGCCTCCTGAGGCCGGCGCAGCCTGGCCGGGTGGTGCCCGGCAACCGGGCCGGCCGGGCGCCGGAACCCGCGCGGAGCGCGCACCGATTGGTTGTACAATGCGCCCCATCGCCGGCCCGCCGCCCTTGCGCGGCGCTGCCTCCCACCCGCAGATCGCCCACCTTCGATGAGCATCAAATCCGACAAATGGATCCGCCGCATGGCGGAGCAGCACGGCATGATCGAGCCGTTCGAGCCCGGCCAGGTCCGTGAGGCCGACGGGCGCAAGATCGTCTCCTACGGCACCTCGAGCTACGGCTACGACATCCGCTGTGCCGACGAATTCAAGATCTTCACCAATATCAACAGCACCATCGTCGATCCCAAGAACTTTGACGAGAAATCCTTCGTCGATTTCAAGGGCGACGTCTGCATCATCCCGCCGAACTCGTTCGCGCTGGCGCGCACCATGGAGTATTTCCGCATCCCGCGCAGCGTGCTGACGATCTGCCTGGGCAAGAGCACCTACGCGCGCTGCGGCATCATCGTCAACGTGACGCCGTTCGAGCCCGAGTGGGAAGGCTATGTGACCCTGGAGTTCTCCAACACGACGCCGCTGCCGGCCAAGATCTATGCCGGCGAAGGCTGTGCCCAGGTGCTGTTCTTCGAGAGCGACGAGGTCTGCGAGACCTCCTACCGAGACCGTGGCGGCAAGTATCAGGGCCAGCACGGTGTCACACTGCCGAAAACCTGATCGCATACAATGCCGGCGCTCATGCCGGCGGTGCCGGTCCGGGAGATCCCCGGGCAGCCGGCGCGACCTGACTCAGGAGCCACATGCAGCCGCTGGCGGGAACCACCCCGCGGCCATGTGGCTCAAGTCCTTTGTGCTTTACGTCTAGCAAGGATGCCCCGATGAAATTCCGCTTTCCCGTCATCATCATCGACGAAGACTTCCGCTCCGAGAACATCTCCGGCTCGGGCATCCGGGCGCTGGCCCAGGCCATCGAGGCGGAAGGCATGGAGGTCATGGGGCTGACCAGCTACGGCGACCTGACTTCCTTCGCCCAGCAGTCGAGCCGCGCCTCGACCTTCATCGTCTCGATCGACGATGACGAGTTCGTCAGCGAGGACGACCGTCCCGAAGCGGATGCCATCGAGAAGCTGCGTGCCTTCGTCAGCGAAGTGCGCCGCCGCAACACCGACCTGCCGATCTTCCTGTATGGCGAGACCCGCACCTCCCGCCATATCCCCAACGATATCCTGCGCGAACTGCACGGCTTCATCCACATGTTCGAGGACACGCCGGAATTCGTCGCGCGCCACATCATCCGCGAGGCCAAGGTCTACCTCGACTCGCTGGCGCCGCCGTTCTTCAAGGCGCTGATCGACTATGCGCAGGACAGCTCCTATTCCTGGCACTGCCCCGGCCACTCCGGCGGCGTGGCCTTCCTGAAGAGCCCGGTCGGCCAGGTCTTCCACCAGTTCTTCGGCGAGAACATGCTGCGCGCCGACGTCTGCAATGCGGTGGACGAACTCGGCCAGCTGCTCGACCACACCGGCCCGGTGGCGGCTTCGGAGCGCAATGCCGCGCGCATCTTCAATTCCGACCACATGTTCTTCGTCACCAACGGCACCTCGACCTCGAACAAGATGGTCTGGCACGCCAATGTGGCGCCCGGCGACATCGTGGTGGTGGACCGCAACTGCCACAAGTCCATCCTGCACGCCATCATGATGACCGGCGCGATCCCGGTCTTCCTGATGCCCACGCGCAACCACTACGGCATCATCGGCCCGATTCCGAAGAGCGAGTTCGACCCGGAGACGATCCGCCGGAAGATCGCCGCGCACCCGTTCGCCAGCAAGGCCAAGAACCAGAAGCCGCGCATCCTGACCATCACCCAGGGCACCTACGACGGCGTGCTGTACAACGCCGAGCAGATCAAGCAGATGCTGGCCACGGAGATCGACACGCTGCATTTCGACGAGGCCTGGCTGCCGCACGCCGCTTTCCACGATTTCTACCGCGACATGCACGCGATCGGCCGTGATCGCCCGCGCAGCCAGGACGCGCTGGTATTCGCCACGCAGTCCACGCACAAGCTGCTGGCCGGCCTGTCGCAGGCCTCGCAGATCCTCGTGCAGGATTCCGAGACGCGCAAGCTGGACCGCCATCGCTTCAACGAGGCGTACCTGATGCACACCTCGACCAGCCCGCAGTACTCGATCATCGCCTCCTGCGATGTGGCCGCGGCGATGATGGAAGCGCCCGGCGGTACCGCGCTGGTGGAGGAAAGCATCCAGGAAGCGCTGGACTTCCGCCGCGCCATGCGCAAGGTCGAAGGCGACTATGTCGCCGGCAAGAACGGCGACTGGTGGTTCAAGGTGTGGGGCCCGGACGCGCTGATCGAAGATGGTATCGGCGACCGCGAAGAGTGGATGCTGCAGGCCAATGACCGCTGGCACGGCTTCGGCGACCTCGCCGACGGCTTCAATCTGCTGGACCCGATCAAGGCCACCCTCATCACCCCGGGCCTGGACGTGGACGGCGAGTTCAGTGAGCGCGGCATCCCCGCGGCCATCGTCACCAAGTACCTGGCCGAGCACGGCATCATCATCGAGAAGACGGGACTGTATTCCTTCTTCATCATGTTCACCATCGGCATCACCAAGGGCCGCTGGAACTCGCTGGTGACCGAGTTGCAGCAGTTCAAGGACGACTACGACCAGAACCAGCCGCTGTGGCGCGTGCTGCCGGAGTTCGTCGGCAAGCATCCGCAGTACGAGCGCATGGGCCTGCGCGACCTGTGCGATGCCATCCACAGTGTCTACAAGGCCAATGACGTGGCCCGCGTGACCACCGAGATGTACCTGTCGGACATGGAGCCGGCGATGAAGCCGTCGGACGCATGGGCCATGATGGCGCATCGCGAGATCGAGCGTGTGCCGGTCGACGAGCTGGAAGGCCGCGTCACTGCCATCCTGCTGACGCCGTATCCGCCGGGCATTCCGCTGCTGATCCCGGGTGAGCGTTTCAACCGCACGATCGTGCAGTACCTGCAGTTCGCGCGGGAATTCAATAAGCTGTTCCCTGGCTTTGAGACCGATATCCACGGGTTGGTGGAAGAAGTGGTCGATGGGCAGAAGGCTTATTTCGTTGACTGCGTGAAGTAAGACGGTCGTTTGCCTGTTTGCTGCAGGCGGCGGGCGTGATGGTATTGACCGGAGGGTGCCACTCAGTTCGGGCTGGGTGGCATTTTTCTTTTCTGGGGCTGGCGCTTGGTGCGGGCTAGCGCGTTTGTGTGGGCGGCTTTGGTGTGCGAGACAACAGCCTGTTTCGACTCCCCTGCGGGGAGCCGACCTACTTTCTTTGTCTCGCCAAAGAAAGTAGGCAAAGAAAGGCGACCCGGGTGCGGCGACTCCCCCTCGCGAATTAGCCCCGGCCGCCGCGCCCGTCCGAACTCGCGGCCTGCGGCCGCTCAGACAGCGGACGGGCTTCATCGGCGGCCGGGGCTAATTCGCGAGGCGCCGCACACGGGAGGGAAAGGCCAACCGTTGGTCTACGAGCGGGCTCGCTTTTGCGTGACGGCTAAGCTTGCCGAGCACTTTCAGAGTGCAAAAGCGAAAGCCAAGCCATCGGTCTGCCAACGAGTTCGATATAGCGTGAAGGCTTGGTCTGCTGAGCTTTCGTGTTCGGCCAGCAAGCTGGCCGAACACCCCTCAACCCGAAGCGAAGCGAGGCGTGGCGTCTGTTCCCTGCCGTGTGCGGCGCCTCGCGTGCTGGGGCAAGGAGCGGAAAAGAGGGCCCCCTGTCTGAGGATCGCCTTAAGGCGATCCGAGTTGGGGCCCGGCCGCTCTTTGCCCCAGCACGCGAGGGGGGGTTAAGCCGCACCCGGCGCGCCTTCTTTGCCTACTTTCTTGGCAAGACAAGAAAGTAGGTCGGCTCCCCGCAGGGGAGTCGAAACAGGCTTTTGCCTCGCACACCGACATCGCCCCAACCAAAGCACCAAGTCACGAGAGCCGAAACAGGCCGTTCCCTCGCAGACCGACATCGCTCGAACTCATGCCGCAAGCACCGAGCCACGATGGTTGGCCGGCTCCCCGCAGCGGGAGCCGAAACAGGCCGTTGCCCCGCAGACCAAAGCCGCCCACACAAACGCGCAAGCCCGCAGTAAGCACCACCCCCAAAAAGAAAAATGCCGCCCAGTCCAAACCGGGCGGCATTTTCCTCAACAGCTCAAATCCCCGGCATCGCTGCAACCCGGCGACACCCGCACCGTCATTTCTTCTTCTCGAAATCGAACTGCGGCGCAGCCGGTTCCTCCTGCGTCGGCGCCGCAGGCAACTCGAGCGAGCCCGGTGCAGACGCCGCCCCCGAGCCGCCGCCCTTGTCCGCGTCATTGCCCAACGGAATACTGACCTCCGCCGAATTGCTATGGTGCAGCGAACCCTTGTCGAGCAGGCCCGTCACCATGCCGGGCCAGAACATCACCAGCAGCACCATCACCAGCTGCAGCACCACCCAGGGCAGGGCGCCCCAGTAGATGTCCGAACTCTTGACCTCCTTGGGGGCGATGCCGCGCAGGTAGAACAGCGCGAAGCCGAACGGCGGATGCATGAAGGACGTCTGCATGTTCACGCACAGCATCACGCCGAACCACACCAGCGCGGCGGTGGCCGCTGCTTCCGGGTTGCCGCCCATCGAGTCGGCTACCACCGGTGCCAGCACCTTGACCGCCACCGGCGCCAGCATCGGGACCACGATGAAGGCGATCTCGAAGAAGTCGAGGAAGAAGGCCAGGAAGAAGATGAACAGGTTGACGACGATCAGGAAGCCGATCCAGCCGCCGGGCAGCGAGCTGAACAGGTGCTCGACCCAGGCGCCGCCGTCGACGCCCTGGAACACCACCGAGAAGCAGGTGGAGCCGATCAGGATGAAGACCACCATGGCGGTGATGCGGGAGGTCGACTGGTAGGCTTCGACGATCAGTCCGCGCAGTTCGCTCAGCTGGCCCGCACGCAGCAGCAGCCAGACGATCACCAGGTAGACCAGCGCCAGCGGGATGCGGAAGGCGTGCGAGCCGAAGGCGACGATGCCGGCGATCACGGTGATGCCGGTCGCGGCCAGGCCGAGGCGATAGATGTTGCGGTCGATGCGGTTGAAGCCCTTGTCGCGGAGCACGGCCAGCACCAGGGCGCCGACCGCGCCCATGGCACCCGACTCGGTCGGGGTGGCGATGCCCAGCATGATGGTGCCCAGCACCAGGAAGATCAGCACGGCGCAGGGAATGATGCCGCGCAGGCACTTCTTCCACAGGGCCCAGCCTTGCAGCGTGCGCGCCTCGGGCGGGACTGGCGGCAGCCAGTCGGGCTTGATGCGGGCCAGCACGAAGGTGTAGAGGGCGAACAGCGCGATCTGCACCACCGAGGGGCCCCAGGCGCCCAGGTACATGCTGCCCACGTCGGCGCTGCCGGCGGGGGTCTTGAGCTGGTCGGCCAGCACCACCAGCACCAGCGACGGCGGCACCAGCTGGGTGATGGTGCCCGAGGCCGCCAGCACGCCGGTGGCGTACTTCATGTTGTAGCGGTAGCGCATCATTACCGGCAGCGAGATCATCGCCATGGCGATCACCTGCGCGGCCACCGTGCCGGTGATCGCGCCCAGGATGAAGCCGACGATGATCACGGAGTAGCCCAGGCCGCCGCGCACGGGGCCGAACAGCTGGCCCATCGAGTCCAGCATGTCCTCGGCCAGCCCGCACTTCTCCAGGATGGCTCCCATGAAGGTGAAGAAGGGAATGGCCAGCAGCAGTTCGTTGGCCAGCACGCTGCCGAACACCCGGCTCGGCACTGCCTGCAGGAAGCTGACGGGAAAATAGCCCCATTCGATGGCGAGGAAGCCGAAGGCCAGGCCCACCGCCGACAGCGAAAATGCCACCGGGAAGCCGATGAGCATGAATACCACCAGGCCGCCGAACATCAGCGGCGGCATATACTCGACGGGAATCATTGCACCGGCCTCTCGTATTTCGATTCGATGCGCACCAGGCCCTTGAGGGCGGCGACGCGCTTGATCAGCTCGGACACGCCCTGCAGCGCAAGCAGGGCGAAGCCGACGGGCACCACCAGCTTGATCGGGTAGCGCGGCAGGCCGCCGGAATTGCCCGATTGCTCGAGGATGCGCCACGAGGGCAGGAACAGCGATTCCCAGGAAAGCCAGGCGAAGAGGACGCAGGACGGCAGCAGGAAGACCAGGATGCCGAAGATGTCGATCCAGTGCTGGGCGCGCTCCGAAACGTTGCCGTAGATCAGGTCCACGCGTACGTGTTCATTGCGCTGGAAGGTATAGGCGGCACCGAACATCACGGCCACGGCGAACATATACCACTGCAGCTCGAGCGGCCAGTTGTCACTGAGGTTGAAGCCGTAGCGCAGCAGGGCGTTGCCGGCGCTTACCAGGCACGACAGCAGGATCATGATGTTTGCAAGCCTGCCCGTGTGCTGGTTTAACCTGTCGATCTGTCGTGACAGACCAAGCAAGTATTGCATGGGTTGTCTCCCCGGGGTTTTTTTGCGCCGATTAGTTTATCTGTAACAAAATCTATCGGCGCTTGGGGCTAATACCTACCGCAATGCGCAAGAATTGCGCGCAAGAAAAAAGCCGCCGGGCGATTGCCTCGGCGGCTTTTTTCTTGCAGAGAACTTATGTGAAACCTACGCGGGCCGGCTGAATTGCCCCCGCCATCCAGCCCGCGGGCCGGGGCGGCATGGCCGGGCCCGGCCCGGCCGCGCGGCCTTACTGCAGGGCGGCGCGCGCCGCGGCGATGGCCGCGCGCACCTGGGCGGGGGCGGTGCCGCCGATGTGGTCGCGCGCGGCGACCGAGCCTTCCAGCGTCAGCACGGCGTGCACGTCGTCGCCGATCAGCGCGGCCTTGTCGCCCAGGCCGGAGACTTCGCGCAGCTCGGCCACGCTCAGGTCGGCCAGGTCACAGCCGCGCCCGTCGCAGGCGCGCACCGCGTGCGCCACGGCTTCGTGGGCATCGCGGAAGGGCAGGCCGCGCTTGACCAGGTAGTCGGCCAGGTCGGTGGCGGTGGCGTAGCCTTGCAGCGCGGCGGCGCGCATGGCTTCGGGCTTGACCGTGATGCCAGGCACCATGTCGGCGAAGATGCGCAGCGTATCGACCACGGTGTCGACCGTGTCGAACAGCGGCTCCTTGTCTTCCTGGTTGTCCTTGTTGTAGGCCAGCGGCTGGCCCTTCATCAGGGTCAGCAGGCCGATCAGGTGGCCGTTGACGCGGCCGGTCTTGCCGCGCGCCAGCTCGGGCACGTCCGGGTTCTTCTTCTGCGGCATGATCGAGCTGCCGGTGCAGAAGCGGTCGGCGATGTCGATGAAGCCGACGCGCGGGCTCATCCACAGCACCAGTTCCTCCGAGAAGCGCGACACGTGGGTCATCACCAGCGCGGCGGCGGCGCAGAACTCGATGGCGAAGTCGCGATCCGAGACGGCGTCCAGCGAGTTGCGGCACACGCCCTCGAAGCCGAGCTGCTGCGCGACGAACTCGCGGTCGATCGGGTAGCTGGTGCCGGCCAGCGCGGCCGCGCCCAGCGGCAGGCGATTGACGCGACGGCGGCAGTCGGCCATGCGCTCGGCGTCGCGCGTGAACATTTCCACGTAGGCCAGCAGGTGGTGGCCGAAGGTCACGGGCTGGGCCACCTGCAGATGGGTGAAGCCCGGCAGGATGGTATCGGCGTTCTTCTCGGCCAGGTCCAGCAGCGCGCCGCGCAGCGCGCCCAGCAGGCCGATGATGGTGTCGATCTCGCTGCGCAGCCACAGGCGGATATCGGTCGCCACCTGGTCGTTGCGCGAGCGGCCGGTGTGCAGGCGCTTGCCGGCGTCGCCGACCAGTGCGGTCAGGCGTGCCTCGATGTTCAGGTGCACGTCCTCCAGGTCCAGCTTCCACTCGAAGCTGCCCGCCTCGATCTCGCCGCGGATCTGCGTCATGCCGCGCTCGATGGCGGCGCGGTCCGCCTCGGCGATGATCCCCTGCCTGGCCAGCATGGCCGCGTGCGCGAGCGAGCCCTGGATGTCGAACAGCGCCAGGCGCTTGTCGAAGAACACCGAGGCGGTGTAGCGCTTCACCAGGTCGGACATCGGTTCGGAGAAGCGGGCGGACCAGGCTTCGCCTTTCTTGGCAAGTTGGGAGGTCATGGGCGGTCGGTGCGGAATGTCGCCGCGGCGCCGGCACGAAGCCCGGCAGGCGGCGGAAATTGCGGAAAGCGCGATTATATCGCCGTGGCCGGCCGCCATCGCGCCTGCCGGAGAAAGGAGATGCAGCGAAGGCCAGCCGCGCGCGCTCAGAGCGCGCTGTCGATCACCTGGCCCTGGAAGACGATCGGGCCGCTCGGATCATCGGGGCTGGGCGAGCCTGCCGGCGGCTCGATGCTGACGGCCAGCGCGGGCGGGCGCTCCAGGGCCGGCAGCGCCCAGAGCTGCAGGGCCCGCGCGGGATCCAGGGAAGGTGCTCCAGGCGCCTCACCACGGTTTCCCCGGCACGGGCGTTCGCAGCTCAAGACGCCGGCCGATGTGCTGCGCTTTGCCGCCGGCTGGAAAAAGGCGCGACCGCGGCCTAGCTGGGGGTGCTGCCCAGCTTCCACAGCCGGCACCTGGCCAAGGCGGCCGGCAGCATCCTGGGCGACGAAGCCATGCACCGGGCCATCCTGCTGTCCGCGCTGGGCGAGGACCCGGTGCCAGGAGCTTTCGTGGATTGAGGGCGCGCCCGCCGCCGGGGGGGCTGCAAGGCGCATGGGGCAGGGCCCGGCGCCCCCGGCCCGCTTCCTTGCCGGGGCGGGGGCGGGCCGGGGATCTTGCGTCAGCCTGTGTTGCGCAGGCCGGCCGCGACGCCGTTGATGGTCAGGTGGATGCCGCGCCGGACGCGGATATCGTCGCCGTCCTTGCCCGAGCGGAAGCGCTTGAGCAGCTCGACCTGCAGGTGGTTCAGCGGATCGAGGTAGGCGAAGCGGTTCTTGATCGAGCGCGCCAGCAGCGGGTTCTCCGCCAGCCGTTCCTGGCGGCCCGTGATCAGCGCCAGCATCTCGCAGGTCAGGTGCCATTCGGCGCTGATGCGCGAGAACACCTTCTTGCGCAGCGCCGCGTCATCGCACAGCTGGGCGTAGCGCGAGGCCACCGCCAGGTCCGTCTTGGACAGCACCATGTCCATATTGGACAGCAGCGTGGAGAAGAACGGCCATTGCTTGACCATGCGCCGCAGGGTACCCAGCGCAGCCTTGTGGGCGCGCTCGTCGGCGCAGCCGTCGAGCATGGCCTTGACCGCGCTGCCGAAGCCGTACCAGCCAGGCAGCAGCAGGCGGCACTGGCCCCAGGAGAAGCCCCAGGGAATGGCGCGCAGGTCTTCGATGCGGCGGCCTTTCTTGTCCATCAGCTTGCGCGAAGCCGGCCGCGAACCCAGGTTCAGGTCGGCGATCTCGGTGATCGGCGTGGTGGAGAAGAAGTAGTCCTTGAAGCCCGGCGTCTCGTAGACCAGGTCGCGGTAGGCGCGGAAGGCGTGGTCGGACAACTGCTGCATTGCCGCCTCGAAGGCGGCCAGGTCCTTGGGAGCGTTCTGTGTCGGCAGCAGCGAGGCCTCCAGCGTGGCGGCGATCACCGTCTCCAGGTTGCGCCGGCCGATCTCGGCGTTGGCGAACTTGCTGTTGATGATCTCGCCCTGCTCGGTCAGGCGGATCTGGCCGTTGACCGTGCCTGGCGGCTGCGACAGGATGGCCTGGTAGGTCGGGCCACCGCCGCGTCCGACGGTGCCGCCGCGGCCGTGGAACAGGCGCAGCTTGACCTTGCGCGCCTCGAACAGCTGGACCAGGGCCAGCTCGGCCTGGTAGAGCTCCCAGTTCGAGGTGAGGAAGCCGCCGTCCTTGTTGGAATCCGAATAGCCCAGCATCACTTCCTGCTCGCCGCCGTGGTGGGCCAGCACCGAGGCGAAGCCCGGCAGGTCCAGCAGCGACTGCATGATGCCGGCGGCATTGCGCAAGTCCTCGATGGTCTCGAACAGGGGGATCACCATCAGTTCCATGCGCGCCGGGTCGCGCCGGTCGCCCAGTGCGCCGGTCAGCAGGCCGGTTTCCTTCTGCAGCAGCATCACCTCGATCAGGTCGGACAGCGTCTCGGTGTGCGAGATGATGTAGTTGCGCGCCACGCGCTTGCCGTAGCGGGCACGCAGTTCGCGCGCCTTGGCGAAGATGGCCAGCTCGTTGCGGGTCTGCTCGGAATAAGCGTGCCAGGGCAGGGTCAGCAGGCGCGGCTGGCGCAGTTCGGCGAGCAGCAGCTCGAGCTTGCGCGCCTCGGGCAGGGCGGCGTAATCGGCCTCCACCCCGGCGGTGGCGAACAGCTCGGCAACCACCGCCTCGTGCACGTCGGAGACCTGGCGCATGTCGATCGAGGCCAGATGGAAGCCGAAGATGTCGATGGCGCGCGCCAGCGCGTCGATGCGGGTGCGCGCCAGTGCCTCGCCGTGGTGGGCGCGCAGCGAATCGATCACCACCTGCACGTCGGCGGCCAGCGCCTCGGCATTGGCGTATGGTTCGGCGTCGGCCACCGGGTGGCGCGGCGCGGCGTGGCCTGTCAGGGCCTGGCTGGTGGCGGCAAGGCGCGCGTAGATGCCGATCAGCGCGCGGCGGTAGGGCTCGTCGGCGCGGTGTTCGGAGCGGTCGGGCGAGGCTTCGGCCAGGGCCAGCAAGGCGGGGCTGGCCTCCACCATCAGGCTCGACATCGACAGTTCGGCGCCCAGCGCGTGCAGCTCGTCGAGATACCACTCCAGGATCAGCATCGACTGCTGCCGCGCCGCGTAATTCAGCGTCTCGGCGGTGACGTTGGGATTGCCGTCGCGGTCGCCGCCGATCCACGTGCCCATCTGGAAGAAGGGCGGCAGCCGCCGCGCGGGGACATTGCCCTGGCCCTTGCGGGCGGCCGGGAAGGCCTTGGCGATATCGTCCTCCAGCTCGCTGACGAGTTGCGGGATGCCGCGCAGGAAGGTCGTGCGGTAGTACGACAGCGCGTTCTCGATCTCGTCGACCACCATCAGGCGCGTGTTGCGCAGCATGCGGGTCTGCCACAGCGTGGTCACGCAGGCGCGCAGGCGCGCCGTGTTCTGTTCGCGCTCACGCGCGGTCATGGGCAGGTCGCGCTCGGCCAGCAGGCGGGCGATCTCGCGTTCGGCGTCGAGGATGCTCTTGCGCTGCACCTCGGTCGGGTGGGCGGTCAGCACCGGCACGATCAGTGCCTCGTCGAAGAACTTGCGCAGTGCCTTCCCGGTCACTCCGGCGGCATCGATATCGGCCAGCGCGCGCTCCAGGCTGCCCGGCTGCGGTGGCGAGCCGGCCAGCGCGTGCACGCGGCGGCGGCGATTGTGGTGCTGGTCCTCGGCGATATTGGCCAGGTGCGAGAAGTAGCTGAAGGCGCGCACCACCGAGTTGGTCTGGTCGCGCGACAGCCGCTTGAGCAGGCGGTCGAGTTCGGCACCCGCGGCGCGGTCGTTCTCGCGGCGGAAGCGCACCGCGGTCTGGCGGATGGTTTCGACCACGTCGAAGGCCGCCTCGCCTTCCTGCTCGCGCAGGCAGTCGCCGAGCAGGCGGCCGAGGAAGCGGATGTCCTCGCGCAGCGGCAGGTCCTTGTCGGCGCTGCGGCGCGCAGCGGAGCCGGTGGTGCCTTCCACTGCGGCACGGGTCGCGCCGGCAGCCTTGCCGATCGACGCCGCATTGGCGGCGGGTGTCTTACCGGTCACCTTGGCGGTGGACGCCGTGCCGCTTGCCTTGGCGGATTTCGCTGTCCTGCGGCGCGGGGAGGGTTTGGATTCCTGGGGGTCGGCGGGTTGGCCGGAAGCGGGGGCGGGGCTACGGGCGGCCGAGGCGGCTCCTCGGCCGGCGGGGCGCGCAGCGGGCTGCGTCATGCAATCTCCTCGTGGTCTTCTGTGATCTGTCGGCGCCGGGTGGCGCAGGGGGTGCGTGCTACCATTGCCGGATGCATGCATCCGCCACCCCGCCGTCTACCACCGATACCGCAACTGCTGTGCCGCGCAAGCTCGTGATCGCCTCCCGTGAAAGCCGTCTGGCACTCTGGCAGGCCGAACATGTGCGTGCTGCGTTGCAACAATACTACCCCGCGTGCGATGTGTCCATTCTGGGCATGACCACGCGCGGCGACCAGATTCTAGACCGGACTCTGTCCAAGGTCGGCGGCAAGGGCCTGTTCGTCAAGGAGCTGGAGGTGGCGATGGCCGAGGGCCGTGCCGACCTGGCGGTGCATTCGCTCAAGGACGTACCGATGGAACTGCCGGCGGGCTTCACCCTGGCGGCGGTGATGACACGCGAGGATCCGCGCGACGCGCTGGTCAGCGAGCGCTTCTCCTCGCTCGCAGAGATGCCGCCGGGCACCGTGGTCGGCACCTCCAGCCTGCGCCGCGAAGCGGCCCTGCGCGCGCGCTACCCGCATCTGGAGATCCGGCCGCTGCGCGGCAATCTCGACACGCGCCTGGCCAAGCTGGACCGCGGCGACTACGGCGCCATCATCCTGGCCGCGGCAGGCCTCAAGCGGCTCGGCCTGGGGGCACGCATCCGTGCGCTGCTGGCACCGGAAGAGTCGCTGCCCGCCGCCGGGCAGGGGGCGCTGGGCATCGAGATCCGCGCCGACCGGCCCGGGCTGGCCGCCTGGCTGGCACCGCTCAACGACAACCCCACGTTCCTGGCGGTGGCGGCCGAGCGGGCCGTCTCTCGCGCGCTCGGCGGCTCCTGCCAGGTGCCGCTGGCCGCCCATGCACGCTGGGACGGCACGCAGCTGCGCCTCGATGCCTTCGTCGCGCTGCCGGACGGCACGCGCTGCCTGCGGGCGAGCGCGGCCGGTCCGGCCGCCAGCGCAGCGGAGGCCGAGCGCCTCGGCGCCGGCGTGGGCGATGAACTGCTGGCGCAGGGGGCCGGCGACATCCTGGCCGCGCTGGCCGATCCGGCCGGCCCGGCCGGTTCCGCCGCTGCCCCTGCCCCTTCCGATTCCCCCACCTGAGGTTCGTCGCATGCCTCGCCCGACCGTCGTCGTGACACGACCCGCCGGGCAGTCCCGGCACCTGACCGAGGCCTTGCAGGCCGCGGGCCTGGACGTGCTGGGCTTCCCGCTGCTGGCGATCGGGCCGGCCGCCGACCCGGCACCGCTGCGCGCCGCACTGGCCCGGCTGGCCGACTTCGCGCTGGTGGTCTTCGTCAGTCCGAACGCGATCAGCCATGCGCTGGACGCGCTGGCCGAAGTGCAGGGCGCGGCCGTGCCGCAATGGCCGGTGGGCGTGCCCATCGCGGTGGTCGGGCCCGCCAGCGTCGCGGCACTGGCGCAGCGTGGCATCGGCGCGCCGCGCGAGCAGGTGATCGCGCCGGCGGGCGCCGCCGACGGCGGCGCGGACGACAATGTCCCGGGCGAGCACGCGGCCCAGGGCGGCGAGGCCGCCGACGCGCCGCGCTTCGATTCCGAGGCACTGTGGGCGCAGCTCGGCAGCGCGCTCGACCTGGCGGCGCTGGCCGGGCGCGAGGTGCTGCTTGTGCGCGGCAACGGCGGGCGCGACTGGCTGGCCGAGCGCTTGCGCGAGGCCGGCGCCGAGGTGCAAGCGGTCGAAGCCTACCGGCGGGCCGTGCCCGAGCCCGGCCCCCTGCAATGGCAAGCGGTGCGGGACGGCCTGCGTCCCGGTGCGCCGCCGCAGGCCTGGCTGCTGACCAGCTCGGAAGCGGTGCGCAACCTCGATGCCCTGGCGCGCCAGCACCTGTCGCCGCAGGAACTTGCCTGCCTGCACCAGGTGCAGTGCATCGCGCCGCATGCGAGAATTGCCGAACAGGCCGGCGCACTGGGCTTCGCACGGCTGCTGCGCGCGGCGCCCGGGGACGACGGCCTGCTGGCCGCCTGCCGGCAGTGGGCCGAATCCTATGCGGGCCCGCCCCAGCCCGCGCCGGCAGCGCAGCCGCTGTCGGCAACCTCCATCAAGGTCGAACGCGTGACGCAAGACAACCCGTCCTCCACCGCCTCCGTTCCCGGCTCCGCGGCCGCGCCGCCGGCCGCCGGCAGTTCCCGGGCCAATCCCTGGTGGCTGCTGCTCGTGGTGCTGCTGCTGGCTACCGGCGGCGGCTTCTGGTGGCTTCAGCAGCGCATCGACCACCTGACCCAGGAACTGGCGCGACGCCAGCAGAGCAACGACGCGCTGGTGCAGGAGTCGCGCGTGCTGACGCGCAATGCGCAGGACACCGTCAAGGACCTGCAGGGCAAGGTGGGCGGGTTGGAAGGCGAGGTCGCCGAGACGCGTGACAAGCAGGCCGCCCTCGAGCAGGTCTACCAGGACCTGATGCGCAACCGCGACGACTGGGAGATCGCTGAGATCCAGCAGTTGCTGACCAATGCCGGTCAGCAACTGCAGTTCACGGGCAACGTGCAGGTCGCGCTGGCCGCGCTGCAGAGCGCCGACGCGCGCCTGGCGCGTACCGACAAGCCGCAGTACAACCTGCTGCGCCGGGCCCTCGCGCGCGATATCGCCCGCATGAAGGCGGTGCCCGATACCGACCTGACCGGCGCCGCGATCAAGCTCGACGAAGCCATCAACCAGGTCGACGCGCTGCCGCTGCTGTCGAGCGAGCGCATGCTCGAGCGCAGCGAAGCCGACGCGCGCAAGGCTGCCCGCAAGGCAGCGAAGGACGGCGGCCCGGGCGGCCCGGCGACGCCGGCCCAGCAGGCCGGCCATGCGATCGCCGGCTGGTTCGGCGGCCTGTGGGGCGACCTGCGCGAGGAACTCGCCAGCGTGGTGCGGGTGCGCCGCGTGGACGACGCTGGGGCCCTGCTGCTGTCCGGCGACCAGGGCTGGTTCCTGCGCGAGAACGTCAAGCTGCGCCTGCTCAACGCGCGCCTGGCCCTGCTGTCGCGCAACGAACCGGTGTTCCGCAACGACCTGGCGGCGGCGCAGGCCATGATCGCACGCTACTTCGACGGCCACGCGCGCCGTGTCCAGGGTGTGCAGACCCTGCTCAAGCAGGCGCAGGCCGGCGCCGTCACGGTACAGCTGCCGACCATGGCCGACAGCCTCGGCGCGCTGCACGCGCTCAAGAAGGAGTAGCGCATGCGGCTTCTGTTCTGGGTGGCGCTGCTGTTCGGCGGCGCGGTCGGCCTGGCGTTGTTCACGCAGTTCAACCAAAGCAATGTGGTGCTGTTCTACCCGCCGTACCGGGTCGAGCTGTCGCTGAATCTGGCGCTGGCACTGCTGCTGCTGGTCTTCTTCGTGCTGTGGACGCTGTTCTCGGCGGCGCGGCACCTCTCGGAAATGCCGCGCCGTGCCGCTGCCTACCGTGAGCGCAAGCGCATGTCGGGCGCCCAGGCGGCGCTGCGCGAGGCCATCGAGAACCTGTTCGCGGGCCGCTTCGCCCGCGCCGAGCGCGCGGCACGGGAAGCCCAGGCATGGCCCGCGCAGGCACAGACGGCGGCACTGATCGGCGCGCGCGCGGCGCACCGCATGCAGGAGTCGGAGCGGCGCGACAAGTGGATGGAGCAGGTCACCGATCCGGAGCGCGAGCAGGCCCGGCTGGTGTCGATGGCCGAGCTGCTGGTCGACGCGCGCGATGCCGAGGGCGCGCTGGAGACCATCGCGCAGCTGCAGGCCCAGGGCGGGCGGCAGATCCACGTGCAGCGCATCGCGCTGCGCGCCCACCAGCACCTGAAGAACTGGTCCGAAGTGCTGCGCCTGGCGCGCGCTCTGGAGAAGCGCAACGCCCTGCACCCGGTGCTGGCGCTGCGGCTCAAGCAGATGGCCTGCGAAGCGATGCTGGAGGAACGGCGCCAGGATGCCGAGGCGCTGCAGGACTTCTGGCGTACCCTGTCGGCCGACGAGCGCCGCGCGGTGCGCATCGCCGAGCCGGCGGCGCGCTATTTCGCCGCGCTGGGCAAGCAGGACGAGGCGCGCAAGATCGTCGAGGAAGCGCTCAAGGTGAACTGGGATGCGCGCCTGGTGCAGCGCTACGCCGAGTGTGCGGCGCCTGGCCAGGCCCTGCCGCTGATCCAGCAGGCGGAGAAATGGCTGGTCCAGCATCCGGCCGACGCCGACCTGTACTACACGCTGGGCGTGCTGTGCCTGGGCGAGCAACTGTGGGGCAAGGCGCAATCCAACTTCGAGCGCGCGCTGAAATATGCCGATACGGCGCAGCAGGTGCGGCTGCGCGTGCGTTCCCATCTGGCGCTGGGGCGTCTGTTCGAAGAAACCGACCGGCTCGAGGAAGCGCAGCGCCACTACCGCGAAAGCGCGATGCTGGCGGCCTGAGCGCCATCCGCTTCATGCCTGCGCGCCGGTGCCGGCCGCGCGGGCCTTGACCACCGCATAGCGCTCCAGCGTCTGCCTGCGCGCGACATCGTGCTGCACGATGGGGCGCGGATAGGTCTCGCCCAGGCGCACGCGCGCCGCGGCCAACACGTCGTCCGGCGCGGTCCACGGTGCATGCAGGTACTTGTCCGGCAGCGCCGCCAGCTGGGGCAGGTACTTGCGGATGAAGCGGCCCTGCGGGTCGAACTTCTGCGATTGCGTGACCGGGTTGAAGATGCGGAAGTAGGGCTGCGCATCGCAGCCGCTCGACGACGCCCATTGCCAGCCGCCGTTGTTGGCCGCCAGGTCGAAGTCATTGAGCCGGTCGGCGAACAGCTGTTCGCCGCGCCGCCAGTCGATTCCCAGGTCCTTGCACAGGAAGCTGGCGCTGACCATGCGCAGGCGGTTGTGCATGTAGCCACTCTGCGCGAGCTGGAGCATGGCGGCATCGACGAGCGGGTAGCCGGTGCGGCCATCGCGCCAGGCAGCGAAGTAGTCGTCGGCGAGCGGGCCGTCGAGCCAGCGGATGGCGTCGTAGGCCGGATGGAAGCTGCGGCCCTGCGCCACCTGCGGATGGTGGTGCAGGATCATGAAGTAGAACTCGCGCCAGATCAGTTCCGACAGCCACACAGCGGCGCCGTCGGCATCGGCGCCGCCGCGCAGCGCTGCCTCGTGTGCGGCGCGCGCCAGGGTGCGGATGGAGATGGTGCCGAAGCGCAGGTGCACCGACAAGTAGCTGGGGCCGCGCAGGGCGGGAAAGTCGCGGCGGCGGCCGTAGTCGCCGAGGCGGGCGAGAAAGTCGTCGAACAGGGCATGGGCCCCCTCACTGCCGGGGGGCAGCGGCAGGGCGGCCAGGTTGGTCGGGGCGAAGCCCAGCGCTGCCAGCGATGGCAGCGGGCCGGCATGCCCGTCCACCGGCGCCAGCGCGCCCAGGTAGGGCGCAACCGGGTAGGGCCGCAGGTCGAACGGCTGCAGGGTCTTGAGCCAGGCGTTCTTGTACGGTGTGAAGACCCCGAACGGCCTGCCCTGACCGTTCAGGATCTCGTCCTCCTCGAATACCACCTGGTCCTTGAAGTGGAAGAGGGCGCGCGATTGCGCGGCCAGCGCCGCGGCGACCGCCGCGTCACGCGCGCGGGCGGAAGGTTCGTAGTCGTGGTTGGCGAAGACCGCTTCGGCATCCAGTTCGCGGGCCAGTGCCGGCAGCGCCTCGGCCGCGCGCGCATGGCGCACGATCAGGCCGCCGCCTGCGGCCCGCAGCGCGGCATCCAGCGCGCGCAGCGAGGCCAGGATGAACGCCACGCGCCGGTCGGCCTGCAGGCCGCGGGCGAGCAGGGGATCGAGGATGTCCCGGTCGAGCACGAACACGCACCATACCCGCGCGCAGTGCTTGAGGGCATAATGCAGCGCCGCATGGTCGTCGAGGCGCAGGTCACGGCGAAACCAGACCAGGCCGCGCGCAAAGCGGCGGCCGATCCGATAGGGCTGTCGTGTGGTGGACATGGTCGGTGGCAGCTAGTGTTTCGTGACAACGCATCGCGCGACTGATCGGCGGACTGAGTCAACGAATTTGGGATTCAGGACGCCAGGCTGTCGGCGATGGGCCCGATAACCTACCATAGTGCCGTTGGCGCCGAGGTGCGCCGCGGTTGGCTTTTCCCTGGGGGCGATGGCTCCCGCATGACGACATGATGACACTCGACCGTATTCTCCAATCCCAAGGCTTCGGCACGCGCCGCTACTGCGGCGACCTGGTCTATGCCGGCCTGGTCGAGGTCGACGGCGAGGCCTGCGACGACCCGCGCGCGCGCTTCGAGCCGGAGGGACTGCGCCTGGTGGTGGACGGCGAGGCCTGGATCTGCCACGTCAAGGCCTACCTGATGCTGAACAAGCCGGCTGGCTACGAGTGCTCGCAGCGGCCGCTGCACCATCCCAGCGTCTACACGCTGCTGCCGGTGCCCTTGCGCGAGCGCGGCGTGCAGGCCGTGGGCCGGCTCGACCAGGACACCACCGGCCTGTTGCTGCTGTCCGACGATGGCCAGTTCATCCATGCCCAGACCTCGCCCAAGCGCAAGGTGCCCAAGGTCTACGAGGTGACCACCGCCGAGCCGGTGACGCTGGCGCAGATCGAGGCGCTGCGCAGCGGCGTGCAGCTCGATGACGAACCGGCGCCGCTGGCGGCGGCCGACTGCATGGGCACCGGCGAGCACAGCATGCGCCTGACGCTGGTGCAGGGTAAGTACCATCAGGTCAAGCGCATGGTGGTGGCCGCCGGGAATCACGTGACCGCCCTGCACCGCAGCGCGGTCGGGCCGGTCAGCCTCGATCCCGGCCTGGCGCCGGGCGGCTGGCGCTGGCTGCACGCCGAAGAAGTCGCGCAGTTGACGCGCAAGGATTGAGGGCGCGTCCCGCCCCTGCGCAACCCACCCCATCCCGGAACCGAACCCGGCCGCGCGGCGGCATTGACGCCAAAGTTTTACAGAACAAGCGCGGCGATTTGATAAAATGCAAGGCATGGCGAAGCCCGAAGCCCAGATCAATCTGACCAATCAGTTCCTGATTGCCATGCCAGGCATGGCCGATCCGACCTTTGCGGGTTCCGTCGTCTATGTGTGCGAGCACAACGAACGTGGCGCCCTGGGCCTGGTGATCAACCGGCCCATCGATATCGACATGGGCACGCTGTTCGACAAGATCGACCTCAAGCTCGAGATCCAGCCGGTCGCCAGTCAGCCCGTCTATTTCGGCGGGCCGGTGCAGACCGAGCGTGGCTTCGTGCTGCACGACCCGGTCGGCCGCTATGTCTCTTCGCTGACCGTGCCCGGTGGCCTGGAAATGACCACCTCCAAGGACGTGCTGGAAGCTGTCGCCAATGGCGACGGGCCAAGGCGCTTCCTGCTGACGCTGGGCTATTCCGGCTGGGGCGCCGGCCAACTCGAGGAAGAGTTGTCCCGCAATGGCTGGCTGACCGTCCACTCCGATCCCGAAATCATCTTCAGCATTCCTCCCGAGGAACGCTTCGCCGCCGCCATCCGCCTGCTGGGCATCGACCTGACCATGCTCTCGGGTGAGGCCGGGCATGCCTGAGCAGCCGGGCCTTGGCCGGCCCCGCGACGGTACCGTGCTGGCTTTCGACTACGGCGAGCGCAAGATCGGCGTTGCCCTGGGGAATTTCGTCACGCGCGAGGCGCGCGCCCTGACCATCCTCCCGAACCTGACCGTGGACGGCCGCTTTGCGGCCGTCGCCGCACTGATCGCGGAGTGGTCGCCGGTCCAGCTGGTGGTGGGCATGCCGCTCAATCCCGACGGCGGCGAGCAGCCGTCGATGCGGCTGGCGCGCCGCTTCGGCAACCAGTTGAACGGCCGCTTCGGGCTGCCGGTGAGCTGGGTCGACGAACGCTACACATCGCGCCTGGCGCAGATGGCCGGCGCGCGTCCGGGTGCCCTCGACGCGGAGGCCGCCCGCATCATCCTGCAGCAATATTTCGACCAGCCGGAGGCATGCGAGCGGCCTGACATGCCGCCCGACCGGGGCGGCGCCTGACGGTCGCGCGCCGCTGCCTGCCGAATCTGCGCCTGACCCGCCGATCCGAATACCGACAACCATCCCGCCATGACCCAGTCCTCCACCCCCGACGCCGAAGTGCTCTATCGTTCGCTGCGCGACCAGGTCCAGGCCCTGCTGCCCGCGGCCCCCGAGGCCCGCGCGCAATGGGGCGTGGCCGGCATCCACTCCGGTGGCGCCTGGATCGCCGAGCGCCTCGCCGCCGACCTCGGGCTGGCGGGCCACGGCGTGGTCAATGTCGCCTTCCACCGCGACGACTACGCCAAGAAGGGCCTGCACAGCCAGGCCCAGCCAACCACGCTGCCGTTCGAGGTGCAGGACCGCAACGTATTGCTGATCGACGACGTGCTGGCGACCGGCCGCACCATCCGCGCGGCCGTCAATGAACTGTTCGACTACGGCCGGCCGGCCCGTGTGGTGCTGGCCGCGCTGGTCGACCGCGGCGGCCGCGAGCTGCCGATCGCCGCCGACATCGTGGCCGAGCGCCTGGAACTGCCGCGCGAACGCACGCTGGTGCTGTCGCGCCAGGGCGAGGGCGCCGGCATGCGCTTCGCCTTCGCCACCGAGGCTGCCGCCAGCTGATGTCCCCCCGCGCCCGGCCCACGCTGCCGGTGCGCCGAAGAAGAACCCGACCCGATTCCTGCCCAGGTCCGACCCGCCATGACCAAGATGTTCCGCAACCCGCAGCTGACCAAGAACGGTGAACTGAAGCACCTCTTGTCGATCGAGGGGCTGTCGCGCGAGATGATCACCCACATCCTCGACACCGCCAGCCAGTTCGTCTCCCTCTCCGATTCCGACCGTGAGGTCAAGAAGGTGCCGCTGCTGCGGGGCAAGAGCGTGTTCAACCTGTTCTTCGAGAACTCGACGCGCACCCGCACGACCTTCGAGATCGCCGCCAAGCGCCTGTCGGCCGACGTGCTCAACCTGAACATCAACGCTTCGTCGACCAGCAAGGGCGAATCGCTGCTGGACACCATCAACAACCTGTCGGCGATGTCCGCCGACATGTTCGTGGTGCGCCACGCCAGTTCGGGTGCGCCCTACCTGATCGCCGAGCACGTCGCGCCCCATGTGCACGTGATCAACGCGGGCGACGGCCGCCATGCGCACCCGACGCAGGGGCTGCTCGACATGTACACCATCCGTCACTACAAGAAGGACTTCACGCAGCTGACGGTGGCGATCGTGGGCGACATCCTCCATTCGCGCGTGGCCCGCTCCGACATCCACGCGCTGACCACGCTTGGCGTGCCCGAGCTGCGCGCCATCGGCCCGCGCACACTGCTGCCCTCGGGGCTGGAGCAGATGGGCGTGAAGGTCTTCCACGACATGGAGGCAGGCCTCAAGGGCGTCGACGTGGTGATCATGCTGCGGCTGCAGAACGAACGCATGAGCGGCGCGCTGCTGCCCTCGGCGCAGGAGTACTTCAAGGCCTACGGCCTGACCCCGGAACGCCTGGCGCTGGCCAAGCCGGACGCCATCGTGATGCACCCCGGCCCGATGAACCGCGGCGTCGAGATCGATTCCGCCGTGGCCGACGGCCCGCAGTCGGTGATCCTGAACCAGGTCACCTTCGGCATCGCCGTACGCATGGCCGTGATGGGCATCGTGGCGGGCAACAACGACTGAAGCAGCAGCGAGGCCGCGCCGCACAGGGCGCGAGGCGCAAAGCGAACATAGCGAACACAGCAAGCGACGCGATATGAAGATTCACATCAAGGGTGGCCGCCTGATCGACCCGGCCGGCAACATCGATGCCCGCCAGGACCTGTACATCGCCGCCGGCAAGATCGTCGGCGTGGGCGATGCCCCGGCCGATTTCCATGCCAACAAGACCATCGACGCCAGCGGCCTGGTCGTTTGCCCCGGACTGGTCGACCTGTCGGCGCGCCTGCGTGAGCCGGGCTACGAATACAAGGCCACGCTGGAATCCGAGGTGGCCGCCGCCGCCGCGGGCGGCGTCACCAGCCTGGTGTGCCCGCCCGATACCGATCCCGTGCTCGACGAGCCTGGCCTGGTGGAAATGCTCAAGTTCCGCGCCCGCACGCTGAACCAGACCCATGTCTACCCGCTCGGCGCGCTGACCCTGGGCCTGAAGGGCGAAGTGCTGACCGAGATGTCGCAGCTGACCGAGGCCGGCTGCGTCGGCTTCAGCCAGGCCGAGGCACCCATCCACAACACCCAGGTGCTGCTGCGCGCACTGCAATACGCACAGACCTTCGGCTTCACGGTCTGGCTGCGCCCGGAGGACCCCTTCCTGGGCGGCGGCGTGGCGGCCAGCGGGGCGATCGCCTCGCGCCTGGGCCTGTCGGGCGTGTCGGTGTTCGCGGAAACGGTGCGCCTGCACACCATCTTCGAACTGCTGCGCGCCACCGGCGCCCGCGTGCACCTTTGCCGCCTGTCCACCGCGGCGGGCCTGGAACTGGTACGCCAGGCCAAGCGCGAAGGCCTGCGCGTGAGCTGCGACGTCAATATCCACCACGTCTCGCTGACCGATGTGGACATCGGCTACTTCAACGCGCAGATGCGTTTCACGCCGCCGCTGCGCAGCGCGCGCGACCGCGACGCCATCGTCGCCGCCCTGGCCGACGGCACCATCGACGCGCTGTGCTCGGACCACACCCCGGTGGACGACGACGAGAAGCTGCTGCCCTTCGCCGAGGCAACGCCGGGCGCCACCGGCCTCGAACTGCTGCTGCCGCTGACGCTGCGCTGGGCGCGTGAGCACAAGGTGCCGCTGGCGCAGGCGCTGGCCCGCATCACCAGCGAGCCGGCGCGCGCGGTCGGCCTGCCGGCCGGCACGCTGGCCGTCGGTGCCGCCGCCGACGTGTGCCTGTTCGATCCCGAGCAGGCCTGGAAGGTGGAGCGACGCTCGCTCAAGAGCCAGGGCAAGAACTCGCCGTGGCTGGGCTACGAGATGCAGGGCAAGGTGCGCACGACGCTGGTCGGCGGCCACATCGTGCACGACGCGCACTGACGGGCGACGATCATGGTCTGGCTGCGCAAGCTGGGACTGGTGCTGCACCTGGTGCGGGGGGCACTAACCTGCGCGCTGCTGTTCCCCTGGTTGGGGCCGGCCGCGCGCCAATGGCACATCCGGCGCTGGTCGCGGCGCCTGCTGCGCCTGTGCGGCATCACGGTCGAGCTGCAGGGCGAGCCGCCTGCGACCGGCGCAGGCCATGGCGCGATGGTGGTGTGCAACCACATCTCCTGGCTGGACATCTACGTGATCAACTGCTGGCAGCCGGTGCGCTTCGTCGCCAAGTCGGAGATCCGCAGCTGGCCGCTGATCGGCTGGCTGTGCCAGCAGACCGGTACCATCTTCATCGAGCGCGGGCGCAAGCGCGACGCACATCGCGTGCTGCACGACATCACCGGCGTGATGCGGCAGGGCGACCTGGTGTGCGTGTTCCCCGAGGGTACCACCAGCGACGGCAGCAGCGTGCTGCCTTTCCACGCCAACCTGATGCAGGCCCCGCTCTCGGCTGGTTTGCCGGTGCAGCCCCTGGGGCTGGCTTATCTCGATGCCGCCACGCGGCAGCCGACCCTGGCGCCGGCCTATATCGGCGACCTCAGCCTGCTGCAGTGCCTGAACGCGGTGTTGTCCGCGCCCCCCATCGTCGCGCGCCTGTCGTTCGCCCCGGCCCTGCATGCCGCCTCGGCCAGCCGGCGCGAGCTCGGTGAAGCCGCGCGCGAGGTGGTCATGCACCTGACCCAGGGCGCGCACGAGCAGGCCCATGGCGTGGCCGCACGGGTCAATGGCATGACTGCGGCGGGCACCACGCCCGACGGCGAGGCCGTGCCGGCGCCAGCGCGCTGAAGCGGATGGCGAGGGCCCGCCGCTCCGCCCGGCGCCACCGTGCCGGGACTTACGCCAGCGGGTCGCAGTAAGGCGGGCAGTCCACCTGCACGAGGTCGCGTGCCGACGGGTCGTGCGCCAGGCGCACGGCGCTGAGCCGGCCTCCCCAGACGCAGCCGGTGTCCAGCGCCAGCAGGTTCGGCCGCATCACCAGTCCCAGTGTCGACCAGTGGCCGCAGACGACGGTCACATCGCTGCTGCGCCGCCCTGGCACCTCGAACCAGGGCATGAAGCCCTGCGGCGCACCGTCGGCGCCTTCCTTGGTCTTGAAGTCCATCACGCCCTCCGCGCTGCAGAAGCGCAGGCGTGTCAAGGCGTTGACCACCACCCGCTGCCGTTCGATGCCGCGCAGGCCGTCCTGCCAGCGATCCGCCGTGTTGCCGAACACGTTGGCGAGGAAATCCTGCCAGCCCGGGCCCTGCAGCTGCTTCTCGACCTCGCGGGCCAGTTCCAGCACCTGCGTGGCCGTCCACTGGGGCAGCACGCCCGCATGCACCAGCAGGAAGCCATCCTCTTCCAGGGCGAGCGGCTGATGGCGCAGCCAGTCCAGCAGGGCGTCGCGGTCGGGCGCCGCCAGGATGTCATCCAGGGTGTCACTGCGTCCCTTCTTGCGCACGCCGGCGGCGACCGCCAACAGGTGGATATCGTGGTTGCCGAGCACAGTGCGGGCGCGCGCGCCGAAGCCCTGGATGGCCCTTAGGGTCTGCAGGGAGGCGGGGCCGCGGTTGACGAGGTCGCCGACGAAGCGCAGGGGAGCATCCTCCGGAAGTCGGTTGAGCAGCACATTGAGGGAAGGCAGGCATCCCTGGAGGTCGCCGATGGCGAAAGGGCGGCCGGTTGGGGTGGGCGAGGCGTGCATCGAGAAAGGCCAGAATAGAGCGGGTTATTGTTTGGATGTAGCGACAATAAGTCAGTGTTGCGTTACAACATGGTACAAAAAGTTAGGGGGGTACAGCAGGAGGGGACTGCCTGTCAGATAGAATACCGCCACTTCCAAGCACAAACGGATCCCCGCCAACCCACAATGGAATATGGCGGACGCCCGGCTTTGGCCGGGTTCTCGAACATATATATCGATAGGCAGGGAGCAAAAGAGTTGTCCTATATCTTCGTAACGGGCGGGGCGGGGTTCATCGGTGCGAACTTCGTGCTCGGCTGGCTGCGTGACACAGGCGCGGATGCCGTCGTCAACATCGACAAGCTGACCTACGCAGGCAACCGCAAGACGCTCGCCTCGCTGGAAGGCGACGCACGCCATGTGTTCTCGCAGACCGATATCTGCGATCGCGAGGCGATCGACCGCCTGTTTGCTGCCTACCGTCCGCGCGCGGTCGTGCATTTCGCCGCCGAGAGCCATGTGGACCGCTCCATCCATGGCCCGGCCGAGTTCATCCAGACCAATATCGTCGGCACCTTCACGCTGCTGGAGGCCACGCGCGCCTACTGGGGCGCGCTCGACGCCGATGCCAAGGCCGCCTTCCGCTTCCTGCATGTCTCCACCGACGAGGTGTTCGGCTCGCTGAGCCCCACCGACCCGCAGTTCTCGGAGACCACGGCTTACGCGCCCAACAGCCCGTACTCGGCCTCCAAGGCGGCCTCAGACCATCTGGTGCGCGCCTACCACCACACCTACGGGCTGCCGGTGCTGACCACCAACTGCTCGAACAACTACGGCCCGTACCACTTCCCCGAGAAGCTGATCCCGCTGATGATCGCCAACGCGCTCGCGGGCAAGCCCCTGCCGGTGTACGGCGACGGGCTCAACGTGCGCGACTGGCTCTATGTGGGCGACCACTGCGCGGCCATCCGCGAAGTGCTGGCACGCGGCCGCCTGGGCGAGACCTACAACGTCGGCGGCTGGAACGAGAAGACCAACCTCGACGTGGTGCACACCCTGTGCGACCTGCTGGACGAGCTCAAGCCGCGCGCGGCCGGCTCCTACCGGGATCAGATCACCTTCGTCAAGGACCGCCCGGGCCATGACCGGCGCTACGCCATCGACGCCCGCAAGCTCGAGCGCGAACTGGGCTGGAAGCCGGCCGAGACCTTCGAGACCGGCCTGCGCAAGACCGTGCAGTGGTATCTGGACAACCAGGCCTGGGTGCAGGATGTGATGTCGGGGGAATACCGCAACTGGGTAGCCAAGCAATATGCAGCCTAAGGCTTCCCGCATCCCCACACTCCTTGTCACCGGTTGTAACGGCCAGGTCGGATTCGAGCTGCGCCGCAGCCTCGCGCCGCTGGGCCGGGTGGTCGCACTGGACCGCTCCGGCTGCGACCTGTCGCGTCCGGACGAGATCCGCCGGCGCGTGCGCGAACTGCGGCCGGACGTGATCGTCAACCCGGCGGCCTACACGGCGGTGGACAAGGCCGAAGCCGACGCCGAGACGGCCTTCGCCATCAATGCGACCGCGGCCGGCGTGCTGGCCGAGGAAGCCAAGGTGCTCGGCAGCCTGCTGGTGCACTACTCGACCGACTACGTCTTCGACGGCCGCAAGGAAGGCCCCTACGTCGAGACCGATGCGGTAGCGCCGCAGTCCGTCTACGGCAAGAGCAAGCTGGCCGGTGAACTGGCCGTCGCGGCGACCGGCGCGGCGGCGCTGGTGCTGCGCACCTGCTGGGTGGCCGGCGCGCATGGCGGCAACTTCGCCAAGACCATGCTCAAGCTGGCGCGCGAGCGCGACAGCCTGCGCGTGATCGCCGACCAGTTCGGCGCGCCCACCACGGCCGCATTGATTGCCGACGTGACCGCGCAGATCATCGCGCGGCACTGGCTGTTCGGCGAGCGCGCAGAGTTTGCCGGCGGCATCTACCACCTGGCCGCGGCCGGAGAGACGAACTGGCATGGCTACGCCAGCGAGGTGGTCCGCTATGCCGCCGCCAAGGGCGTCGAACTCAAGGTGGACCCGGCGGCCATCGAGGCGATCCCGGCGACCGCCTACCCGCTGCCGGCGCCGCGCCCGTCCAACTCGCGGCTGGATACGGGCAAGCTGCGCGAGACCTTCGGCATCTATCTTCCGGATTGGCAGCAGGGTGTCCATCTCCTGCTCGATCAGATCCTTACCTGACCAGAACACCATGCGCAAAGGCATTATCCTGGCCGGTGGCTCCGGCACCCGGCTTTACCCCATCACGCGGTCTGTCTCCAAGCAACTGCTGCCGGTGTACGACAAGCCGATGATCTACTATCCGCTGTCCACGCTGATGCTGGCAGGGATCCGTGACATCCTGGTGATTTCCACGCCGGAAGACACGCCGCGCTTTGCGGACATGCTGGGCGATGGCAGCAAGTGGGGCATCAACCTGCAGTACGCGGTGCAGCCCAGTCCCGACGGGCTGGCGCAGGCCTTCATCATCGGCCGTGACTTCATCGGCAACGATCCGTCCACGCTGATCCTGGGCGATAACATCTTCCATGGGCATGACCTGGTGCGCCAGCTGGAGAGTGCCGCCGGCCAGCAGGCAGGCGCCACCGTGTTCGCCTATCACGTGCACGATCCGGAGCGCTATGGCGTGGTGGAGTTCGACGAGGGTTTCCGTGCGCTTTCGCTTGAAGAAAAGCCGCAGAAGCCGCGTTCGAACTACGCGGTTACCGGACTTTACTTCTATGATCGACAGGTTTGTGACATTGCTGCCGATATCAAGCCGTCAGCCCGCGGCGAGCTCGAGATCACCGATGTCAATAAGCACTACCTGGCGCTGGGGCAACTCGACGTGGAGATCATGGGACGTGGCTATGCCTGGCTGGACACCGGCACGCACGACTCGCTGCTGGAGGCGGCCAGCTTCATCGCCACGCTGCAGAACCGCCAGGGGCTGATGGTGGCTTGCCCGGAGGAGATCGCGTACCGCAGCAAATGGATCAGCGCCGAGCAGGTCGAGGCGCTGGCTCAGCCCCTAGCCAAGAATGGCTACGGACGGTACCTGCAGCGTATTGTTTCCGAATCGATCAAGTAAGGCAGCCGTAGATTCCTCGTCCGTCATGAACCTGACAGTCATACCCACAGCCATCCCGGAAGTGCTGATTCTCGAGCCGAAGGTATTCGGCGATGAACGCGGCTTTTTCATGGAGAGCTTCAATGTGCGCGAATTCGAACAGGCCAGCGGCCTGAAGCGCGAGTTCGTCCAAGACAACCATTCGCGCTCGGCGCGCAATGTTCTCCGTGGTCTCCACCTTCAGGTCGAGCATCCGCAGGGCAAGCTCGTCCGTGTGGTGTCTGGCGCGGTATTCGATGTGGCGGTAGATGTTCGTAAGGAATCCCGTACCTTCGGGAAATGGGTCGGCGTGACATTGTCCGGCGAGAACAAGCGGCAGTTGTGGGTGCCGGAGGGCTTTGCCCACGGCTTCGTCGTGACCTCGGAGTCTGCGGACTTCCTCTACAAGACCACAGATTACTGGTACCCAGAGCATGAGCGGAGCATCGCTTGGAATGATCCTGATATCGGTATTCAATGGCCGATTGATGGCGAGCCCGTTCTTTCCGGCAAGGATCAGCAGGCCCTTTCCCTTTCCCAATGGCGGGAGCGATTGTGAGCAAGGCACGCTTTCCGGCGCTAGCGAAACTGGCTGGCCCCTTCGGATCGCTGTTGCGTCACGCGGACCTGGCATATCAGTTGACGAAGCGGGAAGTGGTTGGACGGTATCGCGGTTCCGCGATGGGCTTGTTGTGGTCCCTGTTCTACCCGGTGCTAATGCTGTCGGTTTACACCTTCGTTTTCGGACACGTATTCCACTCCCGCTGGGGCGCGGACTTCGGCAATCCGTCGAATTTCGCCTTGATGGCCTTCTCCGGGATGATCGTACATGGCCTGTTTGCCGAATGCGCATCGCGCGCGCCGGGGCTGATCGTCAGCAACGCGAATTTCGTGAAACGGGTCGTTTTCCCCTTGGAACTGCTGCCTTGGGTGGCGTTGTTCGCAGGGCTGTTTCACGCCCTGATTGGTTTGGGCGTGCTGGTATTGTTCAATCTCATGCTGGGCAATTCACTGAGCTGGACCGTGCTTTTGTTCCCGCTGATTCTGCTGCCTTTCGCTTGCTTCGTGGTCGGGGTGGTCTGGCTGCTCGCCTCGCTCGGCGTCTACTTGAGAGACCTTGGCCAGATCGTCGGGGTGGTGGTCACTGTCGCCATGTTCCTGTCGCCCATGTTCTACCCGGTGTCGGCACTCCCGTCGCGCTTGCAGACTGCGATGCTCATCAATCCGCTTACGTTTCCCATGGAGCAATTGCGCGCGGTCATGATCACCGGCACGCCGCCTGACTGGCATGGGCTCGCAATCTACGCAATTTGCTCACTTGGCGTGGCATGGCTGGGATTCTCTGTCTTCCAGCGCTTGCGAAAGGGTTTTGCCGATGTGCTCTGATGTCGTCATTCGCGCGGACGGCCTTGGTAAGTGTTTCCGCATCTACCAGACGCCGCGTGATCGTCTCATGCAGGCTGTGCGGGGGCGGCTGGCGCGCCTCGCCGGCCGCCCCGCACCCAAGCTCTACCGGGAGCACTGGGCGCTCAGGGATATCTCCTTCACGATTCGCAAAGGCGAGTGTGTCGGATTTCTCGGGAGGAACGGATCCGGGAAGTCGACCTTGCTGCAGATCATCTGTGGAACGCTTGCGGCAACGACGGGCACGGTCGCGGTGCACGGCCGCGTGGCCGCGTTGCTGGAGCTCGGTGCCGGTTTCAATCCGGAGTTCAGCGGCCGCGAGAACGTTTACCTGAATGCGGCGATTCTCGGCTTGTCACGTACCGAAGTGGACGCGGTCTTTCCTCACATCGAGGCGTTCGCCGAGATTGGTGATTTCATCGACCAACCCGTCAAGACATACTCGAGCGGCATGTTCGTGAGGCTCGCTTTCTCCGTTGCTGTTCACGTCGAGCCTCAGCTCTTGGTGGTCGACGAGGCGCTCGCGGTAGGTGACGCCCGTTTCCAGGCGAAGTGCCTCGATAGGATCAAGGCGCTGAAGGAGGCAGGTACCACGATCCTGTTCGTCAGCCATGACGTCGGCGCCGTCCGGACCCTGTGCGATCGAGCCATCTGGCTCGATAAGGGCGAGAAGCGGCTTGAGGGCGATGTGCTGAGCGTCACGGCGCAGTACATGAAATTCCTTTTCGACGACGAGCAGGGGGATCCGGACGCCGGCAGCCCGAAGCAGGCCGTGGAGGCGGCGTCCGAAAAGCGGCATCAGCAAGCCATCAGCCATTGGGGCGAAGCGCTCGGCTGTATCCGCGAGACGGCATTCGTCGATCTCGGATCGAGGGAGACGCTCAATGTCGTTCCCGGCGGTGCCCGCTTCCTGATACGCATCCGCTGTGCAGTGCCCGCCGGCGTGGACGCTTCGGCCATTGGCATTGCCTGGTCGATCAAGAATCTGGCCGGTTCGGACCTGATCGTCTCGACCACGTGGGATAGCGGCCACCGCTTTGATGCGGCTGGCGGAGAGGAGATTTTCGCCGAGTTCGAACTGGTCAACCAACTGGCACCTGGCAATTACATGTTGACCGTGGCCGTCGAGAACAGGGCGGGCGCAACGGTGCGCTATCTGGAGTATATCGAGGGCAGCTTCTACTTCTCCTCGATCTGGCCGACCACAGTCCATGGCATGTTCGTGCCGCAAGTGAAACAAACGCTATCCGTCAACTCTAAGAAGGTCGCCTCGCTGTGAAGGAATCCGACATCAACAGCAAACGCTATTGGGACAATCGGTTCGATACCGACTGGGCGGAGGCGTCCGGCCGTGAGCAGACCAGGTTCTTCTGTGACCTCGCTGTGAAGCACTTGCCGGGTTGGCTGGCTGCGCAGATCCGCGAGCAGGGCCTCTCCGTTTGCGACTGGGGATGCGCCGAAGGGGATGGAACGGAGATTCTGGCCAGGGCGCTTGCCCCGGCGCCTGTGACTGGTGTCGACTTCTCCAGCGCGGCAATCCGGAAAGCCAGCGAAAACTATCCGGGACTCGACTTCCAGGCAGTGGACTACCTCAGTGCCGAAGGCGCGGATCAACGGGTATTCGACGTGGTCTTCACCTCGAATACGCTGGAGCACTTTGCCGATCCGTTTTCGGTGCTGAGACGGCTGGAGCCGCGCATCGGCCGATGGTTGGTCGTGCTGATTCCCTACCGGGAGTTCGAGCGGATTGCGGAGCATGAGTTTACCTTTGATTTCGGCAATACTCCGTTGACGCTGCCGGGCGGGCTCCGCCTAGTCCACGCGGACCTGGTGGACACCAGCATGCACAACCCTTGCTATTGGCCGGGGGAGCAGATGCTGCTGGTCTACGGGCGGCAAGAGCAACTCGTGGGAAGGGATTTCACGCTGGCTGACAATGCGTTCGTCACGCAGTCGACGTACCAGCGCGAGGAGGCGACCCGCAAGCAGTTGGCCAGTGTAACGGCCGAGCGCGGCGAGCTGGAAGCGTCCTTGCAGGACAAGATCCGTGCGATTGCCAACCTCGAACGCAGGCTGGCCGAGTCCGACGAGCGGCTAGGGCAGGCGTTGGCTCTGGCCGAGCAGCGCAGTAGGGAACTGGCGCTGGTCTACGGGTCGCTCTCTTGGAAGGTGACCGGGCCGCTGCGCCTGGTATGGACCCCCTTCGTCAAGGCCAGGCGGACAGCCGGTCGCCTGAAGCGTTTCGTTGCCAGCCAAGGCGGGCTGGCGCAGACCGGCCGGAAGGCGCTCGCCTATTCGCAGAGGGAAGGGGTGGGTGGCCTGCTGCGCCAGATCAAGCGCAAGGCGCTGCCCAAGGCGGCCTTAAGTGGCGCGCGCCTGGATCGCGAAGCGGTGGTCCCTGCCCCTATCCCTCCCGGCACAGGGGAGGACGTGGTGTTCTGGGGCGTCATCGACTGGCACTTCCGCTTCCAGCGTCCGCAGCAGCTTGCGCTGGGGTTTGCGCAGAGAGGCCATCGGGTTTTCTACGTCAGTGCGCACTTGCTTGACCGGGCGGAACCCGGTTTCAGCCTGGAACAGATTCCAGGGCATCCGCAGGTCTACCAGGTTCGTTTCCACGCGCAAGGTGCACAGCCCATCTACGGCCAATTGCCACCAGCCGAGATCCGTGAACAGATCCTGGCCGGACTGCGCGCATTCGCACGGTGGGCGGGTGCCGAGCGCTTTATCTCGGTGGTACAGCATGGCTTCTGGCTGGATTGCGCCCGCAGCATGCCGCGGAACCGGCTGGTCTACGATTGCATGGACCACCATGAAGGCTTCGGCAATGTCTCGCCGGAGATCTTGCGGGCCGAGAAGGAACTCGTCGAGCAATGCGACCTGCTGGTCGTGACATCCGACTGGCTGCGGGATGCCTACCAAGGCAAGAATCGCAATGTGTTCACCGTACGCAACGCCTGTGACTTCGAGCATTTCAGCCAGCGGCCGGACCATGTGTACCGCGATGCGGCAGGACGGAAGATCATCGGCTACTACGGCGCGATTGCCGAGTGGTTCGATATCGAGCTTGTGCGTAAGGTTGCGCAATCCTTCCCGGATTATCTGGTTCAACTGATCGGTGCCGATACCTGCGACGCGAAGTCGCAATTGGCCGACCTGCCCAACGTGGAAATGGTCGGTGAGGTACCGTATGCCAAGTTGCCCCACTATCTGTACGGCTTCGATGTCTGCCTGCTGCCGTTCCGAGTCATTGACCTCACCCTCGCGACCAATCCGGTCAAGGTCTATGAGTATCTCTGCTCGGGCAAGCCTGTCGTGTCCGTCGACCTGCCCGAGATGCGGCAATTCGGCGACCTGGTCAGGACCGCGCCGGATCACGCGTCTTTCGTGGAGCAGTGTGCGCAAGCGTTGACGGCAGTCGAGCCGGCCCAAGCCGTCGAGCGGCGTATCGCATTCGCGTCGGCACAGACCTGGGCGCACCGGGCCGCGGAGCTCGAAGCATCGCTCGCACTGGCAGACTTGCCGATGATCAGTATCATCGTGCTGACCTACAACAATCTGGAGTTGACGCGGAAGTGTCTGGATAGCATCGATCGTTGCACCAAGGACCTGCGTTACGAGATCGTTATCGTCGACAATGCTTCGACCGACGGCAGCCCCGAATATCTGCGTGCATTCGCACAGGGGCGGAACGACGTCAAGCTGGTTCTCAATACGGACAACAAAGGGTTCGCCGCCGGCAATAACCAGGGGCTCGAGGTTGCCGAGGGCGAGTACCTTGTCATCCTCAACAACGACACCGTCGTGACACAGGGCTGGGCCGGCGCGTTGGTGCGGCATCTGCGCGGGGATCCAAGGATCGGCTTGATCGGGCCGGTGACGAACAATATCGGTAACGAGGCCAAGATCCAGATCCGCTATACGGAGCCCGACGAGATGCCGGCCCCCGCGCGGCGCTACACGGACGCGCATCTCGGCAAGGTTTTCGATATCCGTACCGCCGCATTCTTCTGTGTGATGCTGCCACGTTCCACATTCCAAGCGGTAGGTGGCCTCGATGAGGCGTTCGGCCTCGGCTTCTTCGAGGATGACGACTATTGCCGCCGCGTCGAACAGGCCGGGCTGCGTTGCGTCTGTGCCGAGGATGTATTCGTCCATCATCACTTGTCTGCTTCCTTCAACAAGCTGGGAGATCAGCGACGCAAGGCGCTGATGGAGAAGAACCAGCAGATCTACGAGGCGAAGTGGGGGAAGTGGATGCCGCATCGGTATCGAGACTGACCAGCCTTGGTACCGGTCGGCGATCATCGCCGGCCGTACCAGACTCCGGCGGACAGCCCGGGCGTTCCGCAGGCAGGGCGGGGGCGCAAAGAACGTGAGACGGCCAGTCTCAGGCTGGCCTGACCTGCAGGATTGGTATCGGTCCGGGCACCGCGAGATGCGTGATGGGCAGGCTGCACAGGGGTGCAGCAAAGGCTCCTTGCCCACCCGCTGTCCCACCGGGAAGCGGGTTTGACCATGAACATCCGGTTCATGGAGATGGTTTCAATAGTGACTTCGACTAGCGTGAGGCTTCTCTGTTCATGAGAAAGAAGATTATTTGCGTGGTTGGCACGCGGCCGGAAGCGATCAAGATGGCACCTCTGATCAACAGTCTGAAGAATGAGGACTGGGTCGAGTGCAAGGTTCTGGCCACGGCGCAGCATCGGGAAATGCTGGACCAGGTATTGGGGCTGTTCGATATTTGTCCCGATATCGACCTGAACATCATGCGGCCCAATCAATCGTTGGTCGAGTTGACTTCGCGTTTGCTGGTCGAGGTGGACCGTGTGCTGAGCCAGGAGGCGCCCGATGCGGTGATCGCGCAGGGCGACACGACAACCGTCATGACCGTCGCCCTGGCCTGCTTCTACCGCGGGATCCCGTTCGGGCACGTAGAGGCGGGCCTCCGTACCTGGGACATGCGGAATCCTTTCCCCGAGGAGATGAATCGCGTCATTGCCGGGCGTATCGCCACGTGGCACTTCGCGCCTACCGAATCCTCGCGCGGGAACTTGCTGAAGGAAGGCGTGCCCGAGCGGGAGATCGTTCTGACGGGGAACACCGTCATCGATGCTCTGCTGGACGTGGTGACTCGCTGCGACCATCTCGTGCCCAATATTCCGCAAGGGCGGCGCCTGATCCTCGTGACATCGCATCGCCGCGAGAATTTTGGCGAGCCCTTCGAGGAAATCTGCAGAGCCATCCGCACCCTCGTGGAAAACAATAGCGATGTGGAAGTGCTGTACCCGGTGCATCCGAATCCCAACGTCAAAGAGACAGCGCATCGTATGCTGAGCGGGTTGGACCGGGTCACCCTGACTGATCCTCTTGACTATTTGCCCTTCGTCGCCGCGATGCGCGGTGCCTACCTGATTCTCAGCGACTCCGGCGGTGTCCAGGAAGAGGCGCCAGCGCTTGGCAAGCCGGTGCTGGTACTGCGACGGGAAACCGAGCGGCCGGAGGCGGTCGATGCCGGCGTCGTCAAGCTGGTGGGGCCGGATCATGCGCGCATCGTGGAAGAAGCCCAGCGCCTGCTCGATGATGCCAGTGCCTATCAAGCGATGGCGCGCGGTGTTTCTCCCTACGGTGATGGCAAGGCGTCGCAGCGGATCGTCAAGGTCCTGCGTGAGTATTTTGCATGATGAAACTGGTCTACCTGTCACCGCTGCCGTGGTTCTCGTTCTCGCAGCGACCGCACAAGTTTGTTGAGTGGTTCCGGGCGCGCGGCGGTGGCGAGGTGATCTGGGTGGACCCCTATCCCACGCGCTTTCCGAAGTTCAGCGACCTGCGGAAGCTGCGCGGCACGCACAGTCACGGCCGGCAGCAGGATCAACCGCCGTCGTGGCTCCAATTGCTGCGTCCGAAGGCCGTCCCGGTCGAGCCGCTGCCGCTGTCCGGCGCGCTCAATCGCCCGCTCTGGAAAGGTCTGCTGGCCACGGTAGCCGCATTTGCCGAGTCCGGGAATACGCTGCTGGTCATTGGCAAGCCATCCCAACTGGCGCTCTCGTTACTCTCGACGGGCTGGTTTGTCGAGTCGGCGTACGACTCGATGGATCATTTTTCGGCCTTTTACGATGGTTTTTCCCGCTACGTGATGGCGAGGCGCGAGCAAGCCGTGGTGACGCGGGCCGGGCTGCTGATGGCATCGTCCACCGGTTTGTGCGACCAATGGCGGTCGCTGCGTCCGGACGTAGCCCTGGTGCGCAATGCGTGCGATCCGGCCGTGCTGCCCCCGCCGAACACGTTGCCGAAGGCCCGCTCGAGTGCGCCCGTTTTTGGTTATATCGGGACGATTGGCGGCTGGTTCGAATGGGGGGCGGTCCGGGCTGCTGCGCGAGCCCAGCCGAATGCCACCGTCCGCCTGATCGGGCCGGCGTTCGTGCCGGTGCCGACCGATCTGCCTGCCAACGTGGAAATCCTGCCGCCGTGCAGCCACGCGGAAGCCATGAAGGCCATGGCAAGCTTCGATGTGGGACTCATCCCTTTCAAGCGCAACCAGCTGACGGACTCGGTGGATCCGATCAAATACTACGAATACCGCGCGCTCGGGCTGCCGGTGATCTCGACGCGCTTCGGCGAAATGCGGCAGCGAGAAGGGGAGAGCGGCGTGCTGTTGGCCGATACGGAACAGGAATGGGGCCTGGCGACGCAAGGCGCGCTTGCAACCACCGGTACCGTCGAAGAGGCCCTGGCCTTCCGCCACGAGCAAGGCTGGAACCAACGCTTCGATACGAGCCCGATCGCACGCGCTATCGAAAGGGCATCGAGATCGTGACCAATGGGCCCTTGCTAGCCATTTCGGTCGTGAGCCATCAGCATGATGCGCTGCTGCGTCCGCTGCTCGATGACATTGCCAAATTGAGCGAGCAGCTTCCGATCGAGCTTCTGCTGACGGAGAACCTGCCCGGTAAGCTGGAAGAGCTTGCCACGCAGGCCGGCGTCCGCTACCAGCTGATCAGGAATCCCGAGCCGCGGGGCTTCGGCGCCAACCACAACGCTGCGTTCGCGCTCAGCCGCGCACCTTATTTCGCGGTGTTGAATCCGGATCTGCGGCTACTGTCCGATCACGGGTTGAGTAAGCTGGTGGACCAGTTGAAGGCACGTCCCGGGGTTGCAGGCCCGCGTGTGCTTGCGCCCGGAGGCACGGTCGAGGATAGCGCGCGCCATGTTCCGACCATGCGGCGATTGGTTCAGCGTACCGTGTTCGGACGGCGGGCTGCCGACTACGACCCGTCGATCATAGTGCAGTCGGTGGACTGGCTCGCGGGCATGTGCCTCGTTTTCGATCGAGAGTCCTATAGGGTGGTTGGAGGCTTCGACGAACGCTACCATCTGTATTGCGAAGACGTGGACGTCTGTCTGCGCATGCATCTGGCCGGCAGAAGCGTGTCATGGGTACAGTCAGCTGCTGTGGTGCATGATGCGCAGCGGCGGACGAGGGTGGACGCGCGCCATTTCCGCTGGCACTTGGCCAGTATGATGCGGCTCATGACTTCCGCTGCATATTGGCGGTACCGATCCTAATCTTGCGAGTTGCATAGGCCACCATGTTCGACTTCTTCTGGGTCCCCCTCATTGCGGCGCTGATGAGTGCGGTCGCGGTCCTGATGCTGCGTCCGCTCGCTCTGCGTGGCGAGTTGCTGGATCGCCCGGGCGGTCGCAAGCGCCACAACGGAGCAGTGCCGCTCGTCGGGGGTATTGCGATCACCTTGGCCATCTGGGCGGGTTCATCGGCTTTCGTCCGGATCGCCGACTACCATATCGCGCTGCTGGCTGGAGTGACGCTGCTGGCGATTGTTGGCGTAATCGATGATCTGCGCGGGATGTCGCCTCTTGCCAAGATGTGCGCCCAGCTTTTTGCTGCGATCCTGATGACCTCTTGGGGCGGCGTCTTTCTGGTCTCGCTAGGCGATCTCTTCGGAAAACGGGAGATCGAGCTGACTAACTGGGGCATTCCGCTGACATTGTTCGCGGTGGTCACCGTGGTTAATGCAGTCAACATGATGGACGGACTCGATGGGCTCGCGGGAGGCTTGGCGCTGACGATATTCGGTTGGCTGGCTTACTTGTCGGGTGAGATGGGGAATGGCGTTGCCCAGCGTTACTGCGTGATTTTTGTGGGGGCCTTGGTCGGATTTTTGGTATTTAATCTGCCGAATCCGCTGCGTGGAAAGAATCGTGTTTTTCTCGGCGATGCGGGAAGTCTCATGCTTGGATTTGCCGTGGTCTGGTTCGCAGTGGAGTTGTCGCAACCAGAATATAATGGAGGACGTAATGTCCCCCCGGTCGTCATGCTGTGGGTTTCAGGGGTGATCCTGATGGACCTGCTAGCCGTTACGGTGCGCCGCGCCATGGCAGGCCGGAATCCCTTGTCGGCAGACCGAACGCATCTTCATCATGTACTGGTACGGCTGGATATTCCGCCGAATATCGTGGTGTGGATCATTCTTCTGAACAATGCCTTGCTGGGTGCCATCGGGGTGTGCGCCTGGCAGCAAGGTGTTCCGGAGCGTTGGTTGTTCCTGGCTTTTCTGGTGGTGGCCGGGATCCACCTGACCGTCATGCAATCGGCGGCGCGCTTTCTGCGCAGGGGGCGGCGGATTCTGGCGCGGCGGCGCTGAGGGCGTGCATGCCGCGCTGTTCCGACAAGGGCGGCCTGATACAATCGCGACGCGCGAGTCTGCGCCCTTGGCGCGCGGCCAATGGGGCAAGCCAAACGAGAACTTGCCCGCACTAATTCTTGAAGTGGAGTTTCGGATGAGCCTCCTTAGGCAAGGCCTATCCTATGGCATTGTCGGCGGGTTGCAGTTGCTTGCTGACTGGGGTTGTTTCGTGGTGCTGACGATGCTTGGCATTCCCACCGCGCCGGCCAACGTGCTCGGCAGGATCCTCGGCGCCGCAATCGGTTTCTGGCTGAACGGGAAGGCAACGTTTTCGTCCGCGCTCGGGGAAGGCCTGGGCTGGCGGCATCTCCGGCGATTCCTGGTGTCCTGGGGCCTGATGACCGTGATGAGCACCATTGCCATCGAATTTGCCAACCAGGCGAAGGGGCTTCAGTTCGCTTGGGTGGTTAAGCCTCTCGCAGATGCGCTGCTGGCGCTCGCGGGATTCGCCGTGTCGAAGTTCTGGATCTACCGTTGAGGATGATGAAGATGAAGAGAGATCCGTTGCTGACCGGCGGCGCTAGCATGGAGCAGTATCTGGACGAGCACCGGATCGCAGTCGTTATTCCGAGCTACAAGGTGACGGAGCACATCCTGTCCGTCATCGATCGCATCTGCAATCTGGTGTGGCGGATTTATGTGGTGGATGATGCCTGTCCCCTTGCCAGCGGTAACTTCGTGGAGGCGCACTGCAAGGACCCCCGCGTCACCGTTGTCCGGCATGCGCAGAATCGGGGTGTCGGCGGCGCCGTGATGACAGGCTATCGGGCGGCCATCGCCGATGGGGCGACGATCATCGTCAAGGTCGACGGCGACGGGCAGATGGATCCCGAGTTGCTGCCGGAATTCGTGTTGCCGATCATTTCGGGCGAGGCGGATTATACGAAGGGTAATCGATTCTATGATCTGGCGAATATCGGGCGCATGCCTCCGGTCAGGATCATGGGAAATGCCGCGCTTTCCCTGATGGCCAAGCTATCGACGGGCTACTGGGATATCTTCGATCCGACCAATGGCTATACGGCGATCCATGCTGACGTGGCGCGGCGGCTCCCGTTTGACCGGATCAGTGAGCGCTATTTTTTCGAGACCGACCTGTTGTTCCGGTTAGGGACTTACCGGGCTGTGGTCGTGGATATTCCGATGGATGCCGTATACGGAGATGAGGTCAGTAACCTCAAGGTTTCCAAGATCATTGGCGAGTTCATGATGAAGCATATCCGGAATTTCGGGAAGAGAATTTTCTACAGCTATTTTCTGCGCGATCTATCCTTGGCTAGTATCGAACTCGTTGTGGGGGTGCTGGCACTGTTGTTCAGCATCCTGTTCGGCGGATATCATTGGATGCTTTCAACGCGGCAGGAAGTTGGTACACCTGTCGGTACGATTATGATCGCGGCCCTCACGTTCCTGACGGGACTGCAGCTGATTCTGGCTTTCTTCGGTTTTGATATTGCCAACATTCCGAAAAGGCCAATCCATCGGCATTTTCCGGTGATGCAGCGGTTGAAATCGAAGCGCGAGGTGTCGAATGTTTGAGTTTTCCCGTTCGCGCTTCGACGATCGTGCGCTGGACGAGTACGCCGGGCTGTTTCGGCAATGCTTCCCGGGCGCCACGCACTTGGACCGGGGCTATCTGGGTTGGCTTTATCGAGACAATCCTGCCGGTACGGTCGTGGGCTTCGATGCCTATTCGGAAGGGCGTTTGGCCGCCCACTATGTCTGCGTGCCAACCGAAGCGATCGTGATGGGCGACAGGCGCAGGGGCCTGCTGTCGCTCAATACGGCGACGCATCCCGATTTCCAGGGACGGGGCCTGTTCACGGAGCTGGCCAAGCGCACCTATGAGGCGGGCGCTGCGGACGGCTTCAGCTTTGTGCACGGCGTGGCCAATGCCAACAGCACGCCGGGATTCACCCGTAAGCTGGGCTTCCAACTGGTGCGGCCGCTCGAGGCGAAGATCTCGCTGGGGCCGGTGGCTTCGGTTGATTGGGGGACGGTGTGCAGATCCGCGGCCTTCCGACGGGACTGGACCGATGCGCAGCTGACTTGGCGCGCAGCGAATCCGCACAATCGGATCCGCATTGAGAGGCGGTCGGACAGCGTTCTGGCCGTTCACGCGAAGACAGATCATCGAGGGATCGTCGTCGCCAATGAACTCCCGTGTGCGGAGCCGCGTGCCCGGCAGTATTCGGATGCCGTGCCATGGTTGCCGCGGCTCTTCCTGGGAACGATTCCCGCAGGTGCGTATCGCTGGGGGCTGGCCATCGACGTGCCCAAGCGCCTGAGGCCCTCGCCGCTGAATCTGATCTACCTGTCGCTGGATCAACGCCAGGCGACCTTGCCGCCCGAGCAGGTCAGTCTCGGCTTCATCGATTTCGATGCCTATTGAGGGCATGGCGGGGATGAGCGTCCTGTTTCTTCTGGCACATCCGGACGACGAGTTCGGATGCTTCGAGTCCCTGCGCCGGGTAGTCGCGTCCGGCGGGCGGGCGGTGGTCGTCTATCTGACCGATGGCGGAAGCGGAACGGGCATCGCCATGCGCCGCTCCGACGAAAGCCGCGCGGTACTGGGCCGGCTCGGCATTTCGTCCGGTAATCTGCATTTCATCGGCGCTCAGAACCATCTTCCTGATGGCGGCCTCCACCGCCACCTAATGCCGGCCTGGGAGGCATGTCTGGCTTTCTGCGCCACGCAGCCTGCATTCGATTCGATCTACATGCCGGCCTGGGAGGGCGGGCACCCGGACCATGACGCGGTTCATCTCCTGGGTGTCCTGCTCGGACGCCGCCTCGGTATATCGAGGCTGTTCCAGTTCCCGCTCTACAACGCCCGTGCGGTGCCCAAGCCATTCTTCCGAGTCCTGGATCCCCTTGCCGGCAATGGAACCGTCCAGCGCCTGACCATCCGGTGGGCCGACCGTTTTCGCTACCTGCGCCTATGTCTCAGCTATCCCTCTCAGTGGAAGACCTGGGTCGGGCTGCTGCCGTTCGTTGCGCCCAAGCTTCTGCTGGGAGGGAGCTACGCGCTGCAGCGCGCCGGCGAGCGCGAACTCAGCGAGCGCCCGCATGACGGTCCGCTGCTTTATGAGAGCCGGGGCTGGTTGTCTTGGCAGGACTTCTGCACGGAGATTCAGCGCTTCCTCTTCCGCCTGCCGAGCCACGGACAGATCGGGATCGTGACGCCTTCGGCCACACCAACGGAATCACAGAGTTAATGTATAGCGCAGAATGGGGCCGGCGATGGCTGGCCAGAGGCTTGCTTCTAGCGGGAGCGGTGCTGGTGCTGACAGGCTTGGTATGCACTCCGGCATGGAGTGGCTTGTTGCCGGATCGCCTCCTGGAGCAGGCGCGTATGGCGGGCATCGTCCTGGCCGCAGGGCTGGTTCTGGCGGTGATCGCAAGGCGCTCCGTCAGCTCCATGCTCATTCTCGCCGGGGTGCTGACGCTCTGGCAGCATGCCGGCACTGGCACGCTGGCCGCGACAGTGTTCTTTGCCGGCGCATCGGTCGGGCTCGGGTCGCTCTTCGTCGCCGGGCAAGGCGTCCGACGCTGGTCGCTGGCCCTGCTTCTCGGCATGCTGTTGCTGGCTGGAAGTGCGGGGTGGCTGCTTCCCTATCCGATACACGAGCGCTTGTTCTATGAGGTCGCTCTCGGCGCCATCTGGGTCGTCAGGTTCAACGCGATACGCACCGCAGCCGCGCGGATGGCATATGGCTGGCAGGCTGCTGTCCGTCGCGCGCCTGGCGCTTCATTGCTGTTCGCGCTGGTGTTCTTTCTGGGCGCGGTGTCCCTCTGGTTGCCGACGATCCAGTACGACGACCTAGCCGGCCATCTCGCTATCCCTGTCCAACTGAGGGAGCTGAAGTATTACCGGCTCGATGCGGCATCGCAGGTCTGGGCCATGACGCCTTGGGCTTCCGATGTCGTCCAGGGCGTAGTCGGCGTGCTCGCTGGCGCCGACGCGCGCGGTGGCGTCAATGCGATCTGGTATGCGCTGGCGAGCTACTTCATCTGGGACATCGCCCGCAGCCTGCGGCTGCCGCCGGCCCTGCGTTGGATGGTGGCGGCCGCCTTCGCCAGCCAGCCGCTGTTTCACCCCCTGCTTGGCGGAATGCAGACCGAGGCGGCGCTGACTGCGCTGACGGCTGCGGCGGTTTCGCTTGGCTTGTACGCCAAGCAACGCGGCAAGGCCGCATCGCTTCTGCCGCTGATCTGGGTCTGCAGCGGACTAATCGCGGTGAAGGCGACGCAGATCGTTCTGGTTGGTCCTGTCGCGGTGTGGGCACTGCTGGGGCGGAACCTGAAGAAGGACTTGGCGCTCGTTCTTAGGCAATTGCCTGCAATTCTCCTGATTTCCGGCTCCAGCTATTTCTATGCGGCGCTGATCACCGGCAACCCGGTGCTTCCCGTTTTCAACGATATCTTCCGCTCCCCCTACTTCGACGTGCAGCGCTTCGGTGATGCGCACTGGAGCGCCGGTGTCTCCTGGTTGCTGCCCTGGTCCCTGACCTTCTCCACAGAGAACTACATGGAGGCCTACGATGGGGCGGCGGGTTTCCTGATGCTGGGGTTGCTCGGGGGAACGCTGCTGGCGCTGGCCAAGGAGCGTACCCGAGGGGCGATGGTGGTGATTCTGATCGCACTCGTCTGCTCCTTCTACAACGTCCGCTACCTTCGCTATATCTTCCCGTTCCTCTCAGTCGCAATCCCCCTCTCCGTTGCGGCCTTGTACGATTCCGTGCGGCGGGGAACCTGGCTGGTTGGGGTCATCTTTCCGCTGATCGTGCTCAATGTCTGCTTCGCCCAGAATTCGTTCTATCGACTCAAGGAGCCGCTCATCTGGGGCATGTTCACGCTCAGGAAGCAGGCGAGCATGATCGAGACCACGCTGGCGCCCGAGTCGGCGATTGCGGATCATGTGCGCAGGTTCGGGGGTAGTGCCGGGGTTCTGCTGACAGAGGCCGGCCGCCCGTTCTTGGCTCCGTTTGCCGGGAAAGCCGTTGTTTCCGTGTGGTACGACCCGACAATGCAGCGAGCCGCGGGCGAAGCCGAGCAAGACCCGAGTGGGCAGCGGTGGCGCAAGCTCATCGATCTGCTGGGGCTCCGCTATGTCGTCGCAGGGCCATCGACCAGCCCCGCGTTGCAGGCGGGCCTGCAGGCAATGGACGCGCGTCGTGTTCTGCGTGTCGGCGAGTCGACGTTGTGGGAGATCCTGTCGGTTGGGCAGCCAGCGCTCGCCAACGCGAGAGACTATGCGCGCCTGTACCTTTGGCCAAATTGGCTACGGCTTCGGATGAGCAATGACTAAAGCGCCACGCAGCCTTGCCGGATCGCTTGTATGCATCTTCCTGGTCATCCTGGTGACCTGGGGCATACGGGCCCATCGCATGCCGCATCTGGGCCATGTGATAGGAGGGCCGCTGGTCGCCGCGGCACTCGGGGAGCGGTCGGATCTCGCGGAGTTGTCAATCGAACTCGACCATCCTCCCTCATGCGCGTCCGCGGCGCGTGCCGCACTGACGGCGCACTGGCGTATCGACGCGGCGAAGGTGCCATCGTTCCAGCTCTGGATCGTCCCGCCCAGCGGGCGGGCGGTGCTGTGGCACGCAGGTGTGAGCGGAATGGGTGACAAGCGCCTGGAACCCGTCGCTCTTGAACGGACGCAGTTCCTGCTTGTTGCCGGGCAGACAGGTCGCCTGCTGGCTGCCGCGACCTTGGCCAGTCCGGACTGCGCCGCTGCGGGGCGGTAGCGGAGCGCCAACCGGAGTCTCAGGTCAGTAGCTTGTCCCATTGCGGCAGGATCCGCGCTGCCGTGAAGTCGCGGGCGCGGGCGCGGGCCGCCTCGCCGAGCTGCCGTGCGAGCTCAGGGGCCGCGATGAGCTGCAGGATCGAAGTGGCGAGAGCGGAGGCGTCGTCTACCGGAACCACGAGCGCATCTTCCCGGGGTCTCAGCAGTTCACGCGGGCCGGTCTCGCAGTCGGACGACACGATCGGCAGGCCGTGTGCCATGGCCTCGATGAGTACAAGCCCGAATCCTTCATAGCGCGAGCTGAGGCAGAAGATCGAGGCCTTTGCATAGACGCTTGCCATGTCCTGTGTCGCGCCGGGAAGGCTCACGCAGTCGGCCAGGCCGAGCTGGTCCCGCAGCGCCTCGAGTTGCGCGCGATCGTCCCCCTCCCCGACAATCGTCAGCTTCCACGCCGGCGCAATTGGTGCCACCTTGTGCCATGCTTGCAGAAGTACGTCGAAGCCCTTGGCTGGCACGAGCCGGCCAACCGCCAGGACCATGCGCTTGTCGCGTGCTGCGGCTTGGGCGGGCATCGGGAACGGCAGCGGGTTGGGAATGCAGGCTACCTCGCTGCGTGGCTGCAGAGCCTCCAGCCAGCGCCTGCGGTCGCGTTCCGTAAGCACGACGATGCTGCTGCAGGCATGCGCGGCCAGTCGGCGTGCATACTGGCGGGAGCGGCGTCCCAAGTCCTCGTCGAAGTGGCAATGCTCCCAGGCGACCTGGCGTACCCCTAGGCCCAACAAAGCCGGTACGGTGAAGAGCGTGAGCATGGTATCGACCAGGACCAGCGTATCGATGCGATGGCACCGTACGTGCCGTCGGATTGCGGAAACCGTAGCCAGGTAAGCCCGCTTGAAGGACGGCCGCTGCGCGAAGAGGGCATCGTGGCGAACGGCGGCATGCAGCGCGAAGCAACTGTCATGGTCCCAGAGACTGAGGATCCGGATCTCGTAGCCACGCTCGGCCAGCCCGTTGGCGATGGTTGCCGTCATGCGTTCGGCGCCGCCCATGGCGTTGAGCGTGCCGGTGAGGAAGCAGATGCGTGGGGGGGGGCTGGAGCGAGTGGTCATGCGCAGGCAGTTTCGCCGGCACCGGCGGGCCGGCGGCAGCGCAGCCACACCAAGATGCCGAACATCACCGATAAAAGGTTGGCGCAGGCGTAGCCGAGAATGGCGCCGGTCACGCCGAGGCGGGGAATCGCGATTACGTCGATCAGTATGGTGACGACGAAGGCCAGCCCCCACTTCATGGCAACCAGGCGCGGCCGGCGCAGGTAGACCGGCAGCAGGGTCAGGCCGACGTCGGCGAAAACCAGCATGGAGGCGAGCGCGGTGAGCTGCAGCACGCGGGCTGCCGGTGCGAAGGCGGCGCCATACAGCAGGTGAATAATCCAGGGGGCGCATAGCGCGATGGTTGCGCCGCCCGCCAGGCCGACCGCGGTCATGCCCGCGGCGATCTTGGCGATATTGTGTCGCGCCCGCTCCAGCGCCGGCTGCGCATAGACATAGATGGGCGCGAGGCCCGCGGCCAGAATGCTGGCGACCACGATGAAATTGTCGAGGATCTGCATCGCCGCCGCATAGGCGCCGAATTCGGCCAGCGTGACCTGGGGCTTGAGCAGTAACTGGTCGACGCGCCGCGACGCCATCATCAGCATGAAGCTGGCCCAGAACAGCATGCCGTCGCGGAACAGTTCACGGACCAGCGCAGGTTCAGGGCTGACGCGGGCGCGAGGCGCGCGTGCCAGGTAGTAGCTGGAGAGGAGAATGGCGATGATCACCGGCTCGACCGAGAACGCGGCCGCATAGGCGGGCACACTGCGCGTGCCGGTGGCGAACAGCACGGCGACCAGGCCGGTCTTGGCTGTCAGCGAGGCCAAATTGAACAACGTATTGGGGCGGTTGCGGGTATGGGCCTGCGTCCAGGCCGTGATGATGCCGAACGGCTCGCGCACGACGATGGCCAGGCCCAGGATCAGGGCTGGTATCCAGAAGGCGCTGGATTGGCCGGTCACCAGCAGGAAGATACACATCAGCAGGTAGCCGAGCATGCCGCCAGCCAGGCGCAACACGAATGCGTGTGCCATCAGCCGATGTTGTGCCGCCGGCGCCGGATCGGCGACCAGGCGCGGAATGACCACTTCACCGCCGCAGATCAAGGCGATCGAGGCGGCGATGTAGACCACGGCCTGGGCATACTGGAAGTGAGCGAATCCTTCGGGGCCGAGGCCACGCGCGAGCATGGCGACGATGCCGATGCCGGCGCCGACCTGCAGGGCACGTTCGGCAAGCATCCAGACGAGGTTGCTGGCGACCCTGCGCTGCATCACGCCGGCCTCGTCTGCGGCGCTCGCACGCTGCGTTTCGCGTCCGCGTAGAGCGTCAGCCACCGGCGCGCCACCAGGTCCAGGTCGAAGTGGTCCGTGATCCGTTGGCGGCGGGACCACTGCGCCGCGTCCGTGCCGCGGCCGAGTCGCAGGGCGTCTCGAATCGCGGCTGCCAGCGCCAGGGTGTCCGCCACCGGCACGATCGTCCCGGTCTCGCCCATCAGTTCCATGGCGCCGGCGGCGTCCGTGGCGACCACCGGGCAGCCGCAAGCGAGCGCCTCGGCCAGGGCCAGCGGCAATCCCTCGACCACCGAGCTGAGGACGAACAGGTCAGCGGCATTGAGCAAGGCCGGTATGTCGCCGCGCGCTCCCGCCAGGGTGACGGCGTGCTGCAGGCCATGTTCCCGGATACGCGCTTGCAGGCTCGCCCGCTCCGGCCCTTCACCGACGATGAGCAGCCGAGCCGGAGTGCCGCCGCTATCCCGACGCGCCAGCGCGAAGGCATCGATCAGGCCAGCCTGGTTCTTCTCCGCCGCGAGCCGTCCGACATTGAGGACCAGCGGGACCTCCGCCGGTATCCGCAGCGCGGCGCGCAACTGCCGGCCAGTGGCGTTGTCGGGCCGGAAACGGGCCGTGTCGATACCGTTCGGCATGACCGATATGTGGGATGCGGGCACGGCTCCAGCTGCGACCATGGCCTGTTTGCCGCTCTCGCTGACGTGCGTGTTGTGTGTGGCCAGGCCGTCGGTCAGCCGGTAGGCCAGCATGCGCAGCTGCCCGCCTTCCTGTGCGCTATGCGCGCTGCAGATGATCGGCACGTTGCGACAGAGCAGGCCGAGCACTCGCGCGAACAAATTGGCATGAACCATATGCGCATGGATCACGTCCGGACGCCAGCGGCGCACGAAATTGCGCGCTCGTGCCAATGCCGTCGCCATCGACAGCGGGGTCTTGCGCATGTCGAGCATCTCGACGGTGGCGCTGTCCGGTATTGCGACATCACATCCCGGCGTCAGACTGACAATGGCCACCGTATGCCCGAGCGTGCCGAACTGCCGCGCGAGCGCCGCGACCTGCTGCTCGGCGCCCCCGAGCTTGAGGCCGGTGGTCAGTAACAGGATCCGCATTGGTCCGCCGGCGGGGGCAGCCGCTACCATCACCGCGCCCCATACCCAGTAATCATCGTCCGCAACGTCTTCACCGCAATCAGCAGGTCGAGCGCAAACGAGCAATGCTTGACGTAGTAGAGGTCGTAGCTGAGCTTGGTGACGGTCTCTTCCATGCTGCCCACATACCCCTGCTCGACCTGCGCCCATCCCGACAGCCCAGGCCGCACCAGGTGCCGGTACGGATAGTAAGGAATGGTGTCCGAGAACTGCTCTACCATGGGAATCTGCTCCGGCCGCGGGCCGATCAGGCTCATGTGCCCACACAGCACGTTCCACAGCTGCGGGATCTCGTCGAGCCGGTACTTGCGGATGATGCGACCGACGCGCGTCACGCGGGGATCCTGGCGCGCGGCGAAGCGGGCCGGCGCGCCGGCGTCGAAACTCATGCTGCGGAACTTGAGGATGGTGAAGGGTTTGCCGTAGAGGCCGGCGCGTACCTGGCGGAACAGTACCGGGCCGGGCGAGTCGAGCCGGACCGCCAGCGCCGTGCCCAGGGCCAGCGGCAGGGCCAGCGGCGCCAGGCAGGCCACGGCGGCGAGGTCGAGCGCGCGCTTGGCATAGCCATACAGGTAGTGGCTGGCGTAGTCGTCGAGGAAGTTGTCGTCGATATGGCTGAGGCCGACGCGGCCGGTCAGCATCTCGCCGATCTTTTCCACCGAATACATGCGCACGTGGCTGAGCTTGAGCTTGGCCAGCATGCGGGTGCGCTCCGGATCGGCCGCGGCATTGCGGTCGAGCATCAGGCCGTCGCAGCTGGCGGCGGCTTCCAGCGTGGCGATCGGCTCGAAGCGGGCCAGCCCCGTCGGCATGGCGCCGTCCGGTCCCGCGACCTGCAGGATCTCCTCCAACTGCCGCAGGGCATTGGGGTCGGTATAGCCGAACACCGGGACGTAGTTGCTGACGTAGCGGCGGTAACCGCTCCAGGTCCAGACCAGCGTGGTCAGGAAGCCCAGCAGCAGGGCGCCACGCGAGTATTCGATGTGGAAGGCGGCGAAGACGAACAGCAGTGCGGCGAACGGCAGCGTGACGGCGACGCCGATCAGGCTGTTGCCTTCCATGGCCGGCAGGTGCAGGGCGCGCTGCAGCAGGGCGAAGGCGCACAGGTAGGGTGCGATCGACCAGATCAGGGTGCGGGTGAAGACATAGGTGACCAGGCCGGCGTGATGTGCGGCCTCCGCCACGAAGGCGTTGACGGCGTAGAGCAGCAGGCCGATCAGGGCCCAGCTGAGCATGTGGCTGACGCGTCGCACGGTCTCGGAGCGCGTGGCTGCCGGCCGGTGGTCCTTGCGGGGGAGCGGGGGGCTTTCGTTCATCGTGTGGAACCTGCGCGGCGCAGGGCCGCAGCCCCGCTGCCGACGGCTTGCTGATAGACGGCCCAGGTCGCGTCGGCCATCGCGTCGAGTCCGAAGTGGCTGCGCCAGCGCGCCTGGCCCGTCTGTCCCAGGCGCATGCGCTCGGCGTCGTCGGCCAGGCGCCGCAGCGCCTGGGCCAGCGCTTCCTCGTCGTCCGCCGGCACCAGCAGGCCGCACCGGCCGCCGTCGAGCTGCTCGCGGATGCCAGGCAGGTCGGTGGCGACCACCGGCAGCCCGGCGCGCATCGCTTCCAGCACGGAGAGCGGGAAGCCTTCATGGTCGGAGGCCAGTACGAAGGCCTGGGCGCTCGCCAGCAGCGCGGGGACGTCCTGTTCCGCGCCGGGCAGGCGGATCCGTGCCGGGGCGAGGCCGGCGGCCAGGGTACGCATGGCTTCGAGCTGCGGCCCTTCGCCGGCGATGACGAGCTCGCAGTCGGGCAGGGCCGCCCGCGCGAAGGCGCGCATGGCCAGGTCGGGGCGTTTGGGTGCGGCGAAGCGCGCCACCATGACGATGCGGCGCAGCGGTCGGGAGGTATCCGCCTGCAGGGCCGTGTGGCCGATGCCGTTGCGGATCACGCTGACCTTGTCCTGCGCGACGGGCAGGCCGCGCGACAGCTCGCGTTCGGCCTCCGCCACGCAGATCATGCGGGTGGTGAGCGGTGCCAGCACGCATTCGCTGGCGCGCGCGGCGAGCCGCTGGCGCGTCGGCGCGGCCGGCTTGAAGGCGAAGCCGTGCACGGTGTAGACCACGGGCAGGCCGAGCAGGCGCGCGGCCACGCGTCCGAGCGCGCCGGCCTTCGCGCTGTGCGCGTGGACCAGATCGGGGCGGGCCTCGCGCAGGGCGCGCAGGAGCTGGCGCAGGGCGGCGGCCGCGCGCAGCGGCGACAGGGCGTTGTCGAGCAAGGGCAGGCGTACCACGGTGGCGCCCGCTGCGCGTGCGCGCTCCAGCAGCGGGCCGTCGCCGCCGGCCAGCAGCGTGGCGGCGACGCGGCCGCGCAGCGCGCGCAGGAGGTCGAGGACGTGGGCCTGCGCGCCTCCGATCTCCGACTGGGTGATCAGGAAGGCGACGCGAAGCCGGCGGTCAGGCGGGTTGGTGGACGGCAATGCCAGTGTCTCTGACGTGATCGACGTGATCGGATAGGCGTTCGTGTGTCGGGCCGGCGCCTCATCCGCCGGCACTGCGACATGCGCGCCGGGTTGCTCCGGGGCGCGCCGGATCGCTCCGGGGCGCCGGGGGCGGCGCATCGGGCTGTCCCGGGGTGCGGGGTCCGGCCCCTGGCGGCACAGGCGCTAGGCTGGGAGGCATGTCAACCCAACCAGGCGGGCGATGCGGGCAAGCGATTATAAACTGGCGCGCCCGTCGCATTCCGGCAAAATATCACCTTTGGCGTCCGCCCTGCCATGGCAGCGGGCCGGACGCCGCGATCACGCATACCCAGGACAGGAAGGACGAACCATGCAACTCGATCCCACCATCTTCAAAGCCTATGACATCCGCGGCATCGTCGGCAAGACGCTGACCCGCGAGGTGGCCCGCGCCGTCGGCCTCGCCTTCGGTTCCACCGCCGTCGAGAAGGGCGAGCGGGCCGTGGTGGTCGGCCGCGACGGCCGCCTGTCCGGCCCTGACCTGCTCGGCGGCCTGGTCGAGGGCCTGCGCGCGGCAGGTCTCGATGTCATCGACCTGGGCATGGTCGCCACGCCGATGGTCTACTTCGGTACCTATGTCGAGCTCGATGGCCAGCGCGCCACGTCCGGCATCATGGTCACCGGCAGCCACAACCCGCCCGACTACAACGGCCTGAAGATGGTGCTGGCCGGCGAGGCCATCTACGGCGACGCCATCCAGGGCCTGCGCCAGCGCATCGAGGCCGGCACCTTCACCAGCGGCGCCGGCGGTTACCGGCAGCTCGACATCCGCCGTCAGTACATCGACCGCATCCTGGCCGACGTCAAGCTGGCGCGGCCGATGAAGATCGCGCTGGACGCCGGCAACGGCGTGGCCGGCGCCTTCGTCGGCGAGCTTTTCCGCGGCCTTGGCTGCGAGGTGACCGAGCTGTTCTGCGAGGTCGACGGCAGCTTCCCCAACCACCACCCGGACCCGGCCCACGTCGAGAACCTGCAGGACCTGATGCGCAGCCTGCGCGAGACCGACTGCGAGCTGGGCCTGGCCTTCGACGGCGACGGCGACCGCCTCGGCGTGGTGACCAAGGACGGCCAGGTCATCTTCCCCGACCGCCAGCTGATGCTGTTCGCCGAGGAGATCCTGGCGCGCAACCCGGGCCAGCAGGTGATCTACGACGTCAAGTGCACCGGCAAGCTGGCGCCCTGGATCCGCCAGCACGGCGGCGAGCCGCTGATGTGGAAGACCGGCCATTCGCTGATCAAGGCCAAGCTGCGCGAGACCGGTGCGCCGATCGCCGGCGAGATGAGCGGCCACGTCTTCTTCAAGGACCGCTGGTACGGCTTCGACGACGGTCTCTACACCGGCGCGCGCCTGCTGGAGATCCTGTCGCGCCATGCCGACCCCAGCGCGGTGCTCAATGCGCTGCCGAATTCCAACAGCACGCCGGAGCTGCAGCTCAAGTGCGCCGAGGGCGAACCCTTCGCGCTGCTCGACAAGATCCGCGCCAACGCGACGTTCGAAGGCGCACGCGAGGTCAACAAGATCGACGGCGTGCGCGTCGAGTACGCCGACGGCTTCGGCCTGGCGCGCCCGTCCAACACCACGCCGGTGGTGGTGATGCGTTTCGAAGCCGATAACGATGCCGCGCTGGCGCGCATCCAGGCCCAGTTCAAGCGCGCGATCCTGGCCGAGAAGCCGGACGCGCAACTGCCCTTCTGAGATTCTGAGCGGATGCGAGTGAATTCCCGGCCCGATATGGGCCACTTGCCGGTGCCCGCGGCCGACGCCGTGGGCGGTTTCCCCTTGCCGGCGCGGCCGCGCATCCTGATCGTCAAGGTCTCGTCGCTGGGCGACGTGGTGCACAACATGCCGCTGGTCCACGACCTGCGCGCGCGCTGGCCCGATTGCGAGATCGACTGGGTGGTGGAGGAAGGCTACGTCGACCTGGTGCGCCTGCTGCCCGAAGTGCGCCGCGTGATTCCCTTCGCGCTGCGCCGCTGGCGCAAGCGCTTCTACCAGGGCGGTACCTGGCGCGAGGTGGCGGCGCTGCGCGCGGCCCTGCGCGAGTCGGCCTACGACGCGGTGATCGAAAGCCAGGGCCTGCTGAAGACCGCCGTGGTGGCGCGCGCCGCGCGGCGCCGGCCCGGCGCGCCGGTGATCGGGCTGGCCAATGCCACCCAGGGCTCGGGCTACGAGCCGGCGGCCAGGCTGTTCTACACGCTCGACGTGCGCGTGCCGCGCCAGACCCACTCGGTGCGCCGCTCGCGCCTGCTCGGCGCCGCGCTGACCGGCATGGCGCCGCCCGAGCCGCCCCGCTTCTTCGGGCCGCAGGCACGCAGCCTGCACGTCGACGATCCACACTGGGCCGGCCTGCCGGCGCGCTATGCGGTCTGCTTCCACGCGACCGCAGGCGCCAGGAAGCGCTGGCCGCTGGCGAGCTGGCACGCGCTGGGGCAGCGCCTGCGCGCCGAAGGGCTGGCGGTGCTGCTGCCGTGGGGCAATGAGGCTGAGCGCCGGGTGGCCGAGGAGATCGCCGCCGGCGTGCCGCAGGCGCAGGTGCTGCCGCGCTTCTCGGTGATGCAGGGCTTCGGCCTGATCAACCGCGCCGAGGTGGTGGTGGGCGTGGATACCGGCCTGGTCCACATCGCCGCGGCGCTGTGCCGGCCCACGGTGGAGATCTACACCGCCACCTGGCGCTGGAAGACCGAGGGCTACTGGTCGGATGCCGTCGCCAACGTCGGCGACGACGGCGTGGTGCCCACCGTGGACGAGGTCTATGAGGCCGCGCGCCATGTACGCGGGATGACCGCCTGATGCTGCGCCTGCTCTATACCTTGCTGTGGCTGGCGGTGCTGCCGCTGGCGCTGCTGCGCCTGGCCTGGCGCGCACGGCGCGAGCCGGGCTACCTGCAGCACGTGGGCGAGCGGCTGGGCCGCTATCCGCACAGCCCGGGCGCGGGACCCTGGCTCTGGGTGCACGCGGTCTCGGTGGGCGAGACGCGCGCGGCGCAGCCGCTGGTGCAGGCGCTGCTGGAGCGCTACCCTGGCCACCGCCTGCTGCTGACCCATATGACGCCGACCGGCCGCCAGACCGGTGCCCAACTGTTCGGCGGCGAGCCGCGCGTGGCGCAGTGCTACATCCCCTATGACCTGCCCTGGCTGGTGCGCCGCTTCCTGCGGCATTTCCAGCCGGAGGCCGGCATGCTGATGGAGACCGAAGTGTGGCCCAACCTGGTGCGCGGCGCGCGCCGCGCGGGCGTGCCGCTGTTCCTGGTCAATGCGCGGCTGTCGCCGCGCAGCTTCCGCCGCACGGCGCGCTTCGGCCGCGCGGCGGCGGCCATGTATGCCGACTTCCGCGGGGTGCTGGCCCAGACCGAAGGCGATGCCGGCCGCTTCCGCGCGCTCGGCGTGGCTGGCGTGCAGGTGACCGGCAACCTGAAGTTCGACATGCAGGCAGCCCCCGAGCTGGTCGAGCGCGGCCACCGCCTGCGCCATGCCTTCGGCGCGCGCGCGGTGCTGGCCGCGGCCAGCACGCGCGAGGGCGAGGAAGCGCTGCTGCTCGACGCCTTGGCGCGTTGGGAGCCGCTTGCCGGCGGCGTGCCACGGCCGGCGCTGCTGCTGGTGCCGCGCCATCCGCAGCGCTTCGACGAAGTGGCCGCCCTGGTCGCGCGCGCGGGCCTGTCGCTGCAGCGGCGCAGCGCTCTGACCGTCGATGTGGCCGATGTGGCCGATGTGGCCGATGTGGCCGATGTGGCCGATGTGGCCGATGCGGCCGATGCGGCCGATGCGGCCGATCGGCCGGGCGCCGGCGAGGCGGGGGCGCTGCAGGCTGACGTGCTGCTGGGCGATTCGATGGGCGAGATGGCGATGTACTTCGCCGCCTCCGACCTGGCCTTTATCGGCGGCAGCCTGCTGCCGCTGGGCGGGCAGAACCTGATCGAGGCCTGCGCGGTCGGCACGCCGGTGCTGATCGGCCCCCATACCTTCAATTTCGCCCAGGCCACCGAGGACGCGATTGCCGCCGGCGCCTGCGAGCGGGTGGCCGATGCCGAGACGCTGGTGCGCGCCGCCGCCGCGCTGCTGGGCGATGGCGCGCGCCTGGCCGCCATGGGCGAGCACGCGCGTGCCTTCGCGGCCCTGCATCGGGGCGCCACGGTGCGCACGGTGGCCGCGCTGGCGCCAGCGATTGCGCCGTACGTGCCGGAGCCCCATTGAACCCGGCGCCGTGCCGCTGCCTCTAATCCGCTTGTCGTTTTCAAGGAGTCCGAATCATGACGCTGCCCATCCGATTGAGCGCTGCCGGCGCCGTGGTGCTGTTGAGCGGTGTGCTGGGCGCCTGCGCCCCGGCGACGGCGCCGGGCGTGCCCGAGGCACCGCCGGCAGCCGAGGCCGGCCTGAACCAGAGCCGTGCTGAAGGCCCCAGCCGTTGGGAACTGACGCGCTGGCAGCAGGCGGACGGCACACTCAAGCCGATCCCGCACGGCGACAACGGCGAGCCCGTGACCTTCGAGTTCAGCGCCGGCATCGATGCCGCGCAGGGCCTCGTCAGCGGCTACAGCGGCTGCAACCGTTTCCGCGGCAGCTACGGCAAGGTTGCCGCCGGCATCGTCTTCGGCCCCGTGGCCGGCACGCGCATGGCCTGCGAGCCGTCGCGCATGGCGCTGGAGTCCGCCCTGTACCAGGCGATGCAATCGCCGTTCAGCACGGTCGGCGTGCAACCCTCGGCCGGCCCGGCGGGCCGCCAGGTGATCTGGAAGACGGCCGCGGGCGACCTGCTGCAGTTCGTCGAGCGTGCGGGACTGGGCGGACGCGCCGAGCAGCCGGCGGCCCCGGCGGGCGCGGTCGAGAAGACCATCGAGGTCGATGCCCAGCGCGTGGCCTGTACCGGGGTCGCGCCGCAGCAGTGCTATCGCGTCAGGCAGGCGCCCGATGCGCCGTGGACGCTGTGGTATGGCGCCATCGAGGGCTTCGACTTCGAGCCGGGAACCCGATACCGGCTGCGCGTGCGCGAGACCCGCGTCGCCAACCCGCCGGCCGATGCCTCTTCGATCCGCTGGGAGCTCATCCGCGTGGAGTCGAGCTCGCGCGGGCAATAGCGCGCGGCGGCCCCTCCCGTTCGCCGGCCTTGATGGCCGGCACCCTCAGGTGCGCGGCGTCGCCGTCGCCATGGCCTCGCGCTTGCCGCGCGGCGCGGCCCGGCGCGTGGCCTCGCCCAGCTAGGGGGCGGCCGGCAGCTGGTACATCGATCCCGGCGCCGAGGTCAGCAGTGTATTGATCTGCACCACATCGTCTTCCTGCAGGGAGGCCGCAGCGGCCTTCAGGCGCAGGCCGTTCATGATCGTGTCGTAGCGCGCGCGGGCCAGGTCGCGCCGGGTCGAGAAGAGCTGGGCCTCGGCGTTCAGCACATCGATGTTGATGCGCACGCCGACTTCGTAGCCGAGCTGGTTGGACTCGACCGCGCTCTGCGCCGAGCGTTCGGCGGCTTCGAGCGCCTTCACCTGCGCCAGTCCGTTGGATACGCCCGAATAGCTCTGGCGGGCGGTCTGTGCCGCCGTGCGGCGGGCGTATTCCAGGTCGCTGGCCGCCTTGTCCGCCAGGGCGATCGTTTCGCGCACGCGCGACTGGATCTGGCCGCCGGAGTAGAGCGGAATATTGAGCTGAACGCCGATCTGCGAGCTGTTGTAGCGGCTGGCGACATTGACCTGCTGCGTCGCCGTGCCGGTCTGGTTGGTGAAGCCGTAGCCGGCTACCAGGTCGACCGTGGGCAAGTGGGCCGCACGCGCCTTGTTGGTCTCCCGCTGCGCGCTCTCCAGGTTGTAGCGCGCCAGCCCGACCTGCAGGTTGTCGGCCTCGGCCTGGGCGGTCCAGGCACCCACGTCAGCCGGCTGCGGGCCGGGGATGGCAGCGCCCCCGCGCAGCCCGAGCAGCGCGTCGACCGGCTTGGCGGTGATCTGCTGCAGCGTGGCGCGCTTGATCTCCAGGTCGTTCTGCGCGGCGATCTCGCTGGAGACGGCCAGGTCAAAGCGAGCCTGGGCGTCGTTGGCGTCGGTGATGGTGGCCGTGCCGACCTCGAAGTTGCGCTTGGCCTGGGCCAGCTGTTCGGAGATGGCCTTCTTCTGCGCGCCCGCCAGATAGAGGTTGTCCTGCGCGGCCAGCACGTCGAAGTAGGCTTGTGAGGTGCGCAGGATCAGGTCAAGCCGGGCCTGGTTGAAGGTGACCTCGCCGGCCAGCACCGCCAGTTCGCCCTGCTTGTAGGATTCCCAGCGGTCCCAGCGGAACAGCGGCTGGGTCAGCTGCAGCGCCCAGGTATTGGCGTTGAAGAAGCGGTTGGCCGCGATCGGCTGGCTCTGGTCGATGTTGGTGCGCGTGGCGCCCGCCGTGCCGGCGATCTGCGGCAGCAGCCCGGAGCGCGCCTGCGGCAGCTTCTCGCGCGTCGCCTCGAGCTGGGCCCGCGCGCTGGCGAACTGCGCGTCGTTGGCCTGGGCGTCGCGGTAGACCTGCAGCAGGTCCGCGGCGGTGGCGGTGGCCGGCTGCAGCAGTGCCAGCAGGGGCAGCAGCAGGGCCAGGCATGCCTGGGGACTGCCAGGCACGGCGGGTAGCGCGAATGTCATGACATCTCCAGATTTGCCGCCACGCGGCGGCCGGCCGCCGGCGCGCACGCCGGCGGAGGCGGGGGATCGGCCGCGGACCTGACTCAGTACTTCGGCATGGCCGGGTCCACCTCGTGGGCCCAGGCATCGACACCGCCGGTCAGGTTGTAGACCTTGGCGAAGCCCTGGCGCTCGAGGAAGCTGGCCACCTGCATGCTGCGCATGCCGTGGTGGCAGATGCAGACGATGTCCGCGTCTTCGTCCAGCTCCGCGGCGCGCGCCGGGATCTGCCCCATCGGGATGTGGGTGATGCCGGGCAGGGCGCAGGTCTGCACCTCCCAGCCTTCGCGCACATCCAGCAGCACCGGCCGCGGCCGGCTGCCGTCGGCCAGCCACTGGGCCAGCTCGCTTGCCTTGATGAACTGCATGGCCGCGCCTGTCTCAGAACTGGAAGCGCGAGGGCTGCTCGGCGCCATCCAGCGGCTGCACGGCGGTCTCGAACAGGTTGGTGACCTGGTATTCGGTCTCGGACACGCGCGTGACCAGGCGGGCCTCCATCACCGGCAGCGTGCCGACGAAGGCGGCGATGCGGCCGCCCACCTTGAGCTGGGCCAGGATGCTCTTGGGCAGCACCGGCAGCGAGCCCGAGATGCAGATGACGTCATAGGGGGCGGCGGCGTCCCAGCCGGCCGCCGCATTGCCCTCGACCACCTCGACGTTGCCGACGCCGGCACGGGCCAGGTTGAGGCGCGCCATGGTCACCAGTTCGGGGCGGATCTCCACCGACAGCACATGGCGAGCGCGCTGGGCCAGCAGGGCCGCCATGTAGCCCGAGCCGGTGCCGATCTCGAGCACGTTCTCGTGCTTGCGCACGGACAGGTCCTGCAGGATGCGGGCCTCGACGCGCGGGGGCAGCATGCGCTGGCCGCCCGGCAGCGGGATTTCCATATCGACGAAGGCCAGGGCCGCGTGCTCGGGCGGCACGAACTGCTCGCGCTTGACCACGGCCAACAGGTCCAGGATTTCCTGGTCCAGCACATCCCACGGGCGGATCTGCTGTTCGATCATATTGAATCGGGCTTTCTCGATATCCATCTTGCCATTCCTTCGATTGCCGACCGCACACGGTTCCGGGCGGTTCCACCTTGTGGTCCGGCCGCGCCGGGGTGGCGTATCCGGACCCTGAATTTTGTCAAACCTCTTATTCTAACTCCGCATGTGTGACACGGTTCATTCCGCCGCCACTTCGCCCGGGCGTGCGGCTGCTGCCGCCCGCTGGCGCGGCTCGCCGCGCCAGCGCCTTGCCAGCCACGCGCCGAAGTCGTCCAGGTAGGTGTAGATCACCGGCACCACGACCAGGGTCAGGATCGACGAGGTGATGATGCCGCCGATCACGGTCTGCCCCATCGGGGCGCGCTGCTCGGCGCCCTCGCCCAGGCTGAAGGCCAGCGGCACCATGCCGAAGATCATCGCCAGCGTCGTCATCAGGATCGGCCGCAGGCGCACCCGCGCCGCTTCCACCAGGGCCGCCTCGCGCGTCAGGCCGGGCTGGCCGTCGGCGCCCTGGCGCGCCTGGTTGGCGAAGTCCACCAGCAGGATGGCGTTCTTGGTCACCAGTCCCATCAGCATGATGAAGCCGATGATGGAGAACATGTTCAGCGTCGAGCGGAACAGCAGCAGCGCGGTGAACACCCCGACCAGCGTCAGCGGCAGCGAGCTCATGATGGCCAGCGGCTGGAAGAAGCTGGCGAACTGCGAGGCCAGGATCATGTAGATGAAGATGATGGCCAGCGCCAGCGCCGACACGGCGTAGCCGAACGATTCATTCATCGACTTGGTCGAGCCGCCGAAGCGGTACTTGTAGCCGGCCGGCCAGCCCATGGCATCCAGCGTGCGCTTGACGTCGCGCGCCACCTCGCCGGCCGAGCGCCCGGCCGTGTTGGCGGTCAGTTCCACTTCGCGGTTCAGGTCGCGCCGGCTGATCTGGTTGGCGCCGGTGGTCGGCACCAGTTCGGCCACCTGGCGCAGCGGCACCATCCGGGGCGAGCCGTCGGCATTGGTCTGGCTGCTGGCGATCATCAATGCGTTCAGGTCGGCCAGCCCGGTGCGCGCGTCCTTGGGCAGGCGCACGCGCACGTCGTAGTTCTGGTCGTCCGGCCCGCGCCAGGAGCTGATGGCGTCGCCGGCCAGCAGCGGGCGCAGGGCGTTGCCGACCTGCGCCACGCCGATGCCCAGGTCCGAGGCCAGTTCGCGGCGCACGCGCACCTCGATGGTGGGACGGTCGTCCTTCATGCTGGAGTCGAGGTCGACCAGGCCCGGGATGGCCGCCAGCCGGCGGCTGGCCTCCTGCGACAGCCGCCGCAGCTCTTCGAGGTCGTCGCCCTGGATCGAGATCTGGATCGCCTTCTGGCCGCCGGCGCCGTCCGGCATGCCGACCAGGGTCAGCGTGATGCCGGCGATGCTCGCCAGGCGCTCGCGGATCAGCGGATTGAGCTGGACGGTGGTGCGCGTGCGGGCGCGCCGATCGGTCAGCCGCACTGACACCAGGGCGTTGTTGCGCCCGGAGGCGTTGCCCGAGTTGATGGTGGCATAGGTGTAGTCCACCTCGGGGAACTCGCGCAGCGCCGCCTCGACCTGGCGCACCTTGGCCTCGGTCACCTCCAGTGCGGTGCCGACCGGGGTGGTGAAGCCGATCTGGGTTTCGCCCAGGTCGGCCGCCGGCACGAATTCGGTGCCGATCAGCGGCACCAGCGCGAAGCTGCCGAAAAAGGCGACCACGGCGATGATGGCGGTGGCCAGGCGGTGGCGCAGCGACCAGGCGAGCATGCCGGCGTAACCGTCGCCGAGCCGGTCCATGCGCGCGGAGAACCAGTCGAGCAACCGTCCCACCGTGCGTCCGTACCAGCTGCGCTTGTCCGCGGTGCCGTGCAGGTCGGGGTCGTGCCAGACCGAGGACAGCATCGGGTCCAGCGTGAAGGACACGAACATCGAGATCAGCACCGCCGCCACCACGGTGATGCCGAACTGGTGGAAGAAGCGGCCGATGATGCCGCCCATGAAGCCCACCGGCAGGAACACCGCGACGATGGAGAGCGTGGTGGCGAGCACCGCCAGGCCGATCTCGTTGGTGCCGTCGAGCGCCGCGGCGTGGTGGTCCTTGCCCATCAGGTTGTGGCGCACGATGTTCTCGCGCACCACGATGGCGTCGTCGATCAGCAGGCCCACGCACAGCGACAGCGCCATCAGCGTGATCACGTTCAGCGTGAAGCCGCACATGTACATCACGCCGAAGGTGCCGACCAGTGCGATCGGCAGTGTCAGGCCGGTGATCACCGTGCTGCGCCAGGAGCCGAGGAAGAGAAAGACGATGGCCACCGTCAGCAGCGCGCCTTCCAGCAGCGTGGAGCGGACCTCCTTGACGCTGCTGCGGATGCCGCGCGCGGTATCGTTGACGACGGTCAGGCGCACGTCGGCCGGCACCAGCTTGCGTGTCTCCTCGGTCATGCGCACCAGGCCGTCGACCGTGTCGACGGTGTTCTGCCCCTGGGCCTTGACCACCGAGAGGAAGAGGGCACGCTTGCCATCCAGCAGGGCCAGGCTTTCACGTTCCTCCTCGCCGTCGCGCACCTCGGCCACCTGCCCCAGCGTGACCGGGTGGCCGGCGCGGCGCGCGACGATGATGTGGCGGAAGGCTTCCGGCGAAAGCACCCGGCCCTTGATCTGCACCACCGATTCCGTGGACGAGGAACGCAGTTCGCCGGCCGGCAGTTCCTGGTTCTCGTTGCGGATGGCGTTCATCACCTGGTCCACGCCGATGCCCAGCGCTTCGAGCTGGGCCGGGCGGATGCGGATTTCCACCTCGCGCTTGGTGCCGCCGACGAGATTGATGGCGCCGACGCCGCGCACGGTTTCCAGCCGCTTGCGCACGATCTGGTCGGCGATGGTGGTCAGCTCGCGCTGGCTGCGCGTGGCGCCGGGTGCGTTGGAGACCGACAGGTAGAAGATGGGCGCGTCCGACGGGTCGTAGCGCAGCACGCGCGGCTCCTTGACCTCGTCGCGCAGCTGGGGCCGGATCAGGGCGATCTTGTCGCGCACGTCCTGCGCGGCCTGGCCCACGTCGACGCTCAGGTCGAACTTGATCACCACCACCGAGGTGCCCTGGTAGGAGTGCGAGAAAATCTCGTCGATGCCGGAAATGGTGTTGACGATCTCTTCGACCTTGCGGGTCACGTCCGACTCGACCGATTCCGGCGCGGCGCCGGGGTATTCGGTCTGCACCACCACGATGGGGAAGGTGATGTCGGGGAACTGGTCCACCGGCAGGCGCTGATAGGAGAACAGGCCGACCACGATGAAGGCCATCATCATCATGGTGGCCAGGACCGGATTGCGAATCGACAGGCGCGTGAACCACATGGCGGCGGCGTCCTCAGTCCTGTACCAGCTTGACGCGGCTGCCGGCCCGCAGCGTGCCCAGGTTGTTGCGCACGATGCGCTCGCCCGGGTTGAGGCCGCCGGTGATCTCGACCAGGCCGCCGTCTTCGTCGCGCACGCCGGTCTGCACCGCGCGCTCGGCCAGCAGGCCGTTCTCGATCACGTAGACGAAGGCGCGCTGGCCCTCGCTGCGCACCGCGCCGGCCGGCACCGCCAGCACATCGGCGCGGTTGCCCAGCACCAGCGCGCCGCGCGCGAACATGCCCGAGCGCAGCGCGGTTCCGGCATTGTCCACGCGCACATAGACCATCACGCTGCGGGTGCCGGTGGTCACGGCCGGGTTGATGCGCGCCAGCCGTCCTTCGTGGCGGCCGTGTCCCTCGATCTCGAGCAGCACGCGCTGGCCGATGGCGGCGCGTGCCACGTCGGCCATCGGGATCGGGGCCTCCAGCTCCAGCACGCGCAGGTCGACCACGTCGATCAGCCGGGTGTCGGGCGAGACCTTCTCGCCAGGCTGCACCGCGCGCGCGGAGACGGTGCCGTCGAGCGGAGACCTGACCATGGTGTCGGCCAGCGATTTCTGTGTCAGCGCCAGCCCGGCCTGGGCCGCATCAAGGTTGGCGCGCGCCACGTCGAGGCTGGACTGGAAGTTATCGAAGGCAGTCTGCGAGATGAAACCCTTGTCGACCAGGGTGCGGTTGCGCTCGTAGGTCTGGCGGGCATTCTCGTACTGCCCGCGCGCGGCCAGCATCTGGCCGCGCGCCTGCGCGGCCTTGGCCTCGAACTCGGTGGGATCGATGCGGGCGATGACCTGCCCGGCACGCACGGCTTCGCCCTCGCGCACCAGTACCTGCAGGACCTCGCCAGCCACCTTGGCCTTGACCGACGACTGGTTCAGCGCGCGCAGGCTGCCCGACAGCGGCAGGGCCACCTGCAGGTCGCGCGGGGCGGCGTCGATCAGGTCGGTCTGCAGGAATTCCACGGTCGCCGGCGCCGCGGGTGCCGGCGCCTTGGCGCCCCGGCTCTTGCGCACCGCTGCGCCGGCGCCCAGTGCCAGCGCCAGCGCGAGGACTGCCAGGGCGACTACCTTGCCACGTCTCACGTCTCGTCTCCTTGCCGGCCGTCCGGCAGCGGGGCGGGGCCGGCAGCAGGCCGGAACTGCTCCCAGAAATAGGGGCCGGACTGGGGCGGCAGCGGCGTGTCGCGCGCGGCGCCCGTGGTCAGGCCGAACAGCAGTACTTCGAGCAGGTTGTCCAGGTAGGCTTCCGGATCGATCTCGATCGCGGAGCCGGCGCCCAGGCCGTGCTGCCACAGCATCAGGAACACCAGCGGCGCGCAGATCAGCGAGGTGGCCGGGTTAGGCGGCAGCGCCCGCAGTTCCCCGCGTGCCACGCCGCGCGCCAGCACGCGGGCGAATAATTCGTCACCGGGCACCGTGACCTCACGATGGTAGAAGGCGGCGATGTCAGGGAAATTGCCCGCCTCGGCAAGGATCAGCTTGGTCAGCCCGGCCACCGGCGTGGCCCCGATCAGGCCCCACCACCCGCGCAGCAGCTCGCGCAGCAGCTCAGGGGTGGAGCCCTGGTAGCCCTCCACCAGGTCCACGCCCTTGGCCAGCGCGGGCACCAGGCTTTCGCGCACCACCGTCTTGAACAACTCCTCCTTGTTGGCGAAGTAGAGATAGACCGTACCCTTGGAGACCCCGGCCGCCGCGGCGACGTCTTCCAGGCGCGTGGCCGCATAGCCGCGTTCGACGAACAGTGCCAGGGCTGCCGCCACCAGTTCCTGCGGGCGGGCGGCCTTGCGCCGGCTCCAGCGCTTGGCCGGGGCGCCTGGCTTGTCTTTGCTGGGAGTCGAGTTCACGAGGGGCGCGCGGCGCCGGGCGGAGCGCGTTGTTTTCGTTAATAACCAATGGGTCAGTAATGTAGGGGAGGGCTCAGGCTCGGTCAAGCGCACATTTGTGGTCATTTGTGGTCAATTGTGCGAGGGGGGGGCCACGCACGTTTTGCGCCGGCCGGCGCGATTTGTGCCCTATACCGCATGCGCGGCGGGGTGGCTGGCGCCATGGGCGGGCCAAGGCGAGCCGGCTGCGGCAAAATGGCGGGCTGGCGCGCCGTCCGGCGCCGTCCTGAACCTTTGCCATGAACCACCAGTCTGACCTTGCCTGCCGCCCGGGATGCGGCGCCTGCTGCATCGCGCCGTCCATCCGCTCGCCCATCCCGGGCATGCCGGAGGGCAAGCCGGCGGGCGTGCCGTGCGCGCAGCTGCTGCCCGACCAGCGCTGCGCCATCTTCGGCCGGCCGGAGCGGCCAGCCTTCTGCGCCGGCCTGCGCCCGGCCGCCGACATGTGCGGCGCCTCGCGCGGCGAAGCGCTCGCCTGGCTGGCGCGGCTCGAAGCCGATACCGCTCCCGCGAGCGGCGCGGCGGCGTGCTGAGGACGCGGGCGGCCTTGCCCGGCCTGGACGGGCGGGACGGCGACGCTGCCGGGAACAGGGTCCGGGAAAGAGTCAGGGATACAGCCAGGGGAAACGACATGATCCACTTCAACCGCCGCCGCTGGATGGCCGCCACCCTCACCGCCGCCGCCGCAGGCCTGGCCGTGTGGCTGGGCGGCTGCGCCGGCATCGGCAGCGACTACACCTTCTCGCAGGCCCAGCTGCAGGCCGCGCTCGAGCGCAAGTTCCCCTTCAACAAGCGCTACATGGAGTTGTTCGACATCCAGCTCGCCCACCCGCAGCTCTTGCTCGATCCGCAGCGCAACCGTGTCAGCGTGCAGTTCGACGCCACGGTCGATAACCGGCTGTTCTTCAACCAGCCGCTGAAGGGCCGCTTCGCGCTGGACAGCGGCCTGCGCTACGACCAGCCCACGCGCTCGCTGGTGCTGCAGGATCCGCAGGTGCAGCAGTTCGACGTGGCCGGCCTGCCGGGGCAGTTCTCGCGGCAGCTCAATGCACTGGGCGCGATCCTCGCCGAACAGCTGCTGCAGGGCTATCCCCTCTACACGTTCAAGCCGGAACAGCTGCGGCTGGCCGGAACCGAGGTCGAGCCCGGTACAATCACCGTCTTGCCCAACGGCATCAACGTCAAGATCAACCGGCCCTGAGGCCGGCGCATCGTCCGGTCCGGACCGTCCCGGCGGGACCGTGCGGCGCTCTCCATCAACCCAATCCGCTCCAGCATGGATATTGCAATCGCCCTGAAGGCCGTGATCCTCGGCATCGTCGAAGGCCTGACCGAGTTCCTGCCCATCTCCAGCACCGGCCACCTGATCCTGGCCGGCCAGTTGCTGAATTTCAACGACGAAAAGGGCAAGATCTTCGAGATCGTCATCCAGTTCGGTGCGATCTTGGCCGTCTGCTGGGAGTTCCGCCAGCGCATCGGCAAGGTGGTGGCCGGCCTGTCGTCCGACCGCAATGCCCAGCGCTTCGCCGTCAATGTCATCGTCGCCACGCTGCCGGCCATCGTGCTGGCCCTGGTGTTCGGCAAATGGATCAAGGCCCATCTGTTCAGCCCGATCACGGTGGCGACCGCCTTCATCATCGGCGGCCTGGTGATCCTGTGGGCGGAACGGCGCGACGCGCGCCGCGGCCAGGTCTCGCATCCGCGCGGCAACGCCCTGCTGGAGGCGGCCAAGGCCGGCGCGCCGCGCATCGAATCGGTCGACGACCTGAACTGGCGCGACGCAGTCAAGATCGGCTTCGCCCAGTGCTTCGCGCTGATTCCCGGCACCTCGCGCTCCGGCGCGACCATCATCGGCGGCATGCTGTTCGGCCTGTCGCGCCAGGTGGCCACCGAATTCTCCTTCTTCCTGGCCATCCCGGTGATCTTCGGCGCCACCGTCTACGAACTCTACAAGGCGCGCGCGCTGCTGTCGGCCGACGACTTCGGCATCTTCGGCATCGGCTTCGTGTTCGCCTTCATTTCGGCCTTCCTGTGCGTGCGCTGGCTGCTGCGCTTCGTCGCCACGCACGATTTCAAGCCCTTTGCCTGGTATCGCATTGCCTTCGGCCTGATCGTGCTCGGCACGGCCTACAGCGGGCTGGTGGCCTGGAGCGCGTAAGCCGGGCACCCTGTCGCAGAGCAGAAACGAGAACCTCCCCGGCTGGGGAGGTTTTTTTTCGCCGCGAGGTGCTGCGCGGGCAGTCAGGTACGGGTCGGGTGGCCTTTGCCCGATGCGCCACCGTCCCGGCTGCCACGCCGCAGCCGCCGTTCCTCGCGCACCACCAGCCAGGCGCCGCCGGCCAGCATCAGCGCCAGGCCGTACCAGGTCAGGGCATAGACCAGGTGGTTGTTGGGGAAGGCGATCACCGTCAGGCCGCCGGCCGGATAGGCGGGGGCCGCGCCCGGCGCCGCCGGCGCGGCCTCGGCATCGATGAAGTAGGGGGCGACGCGGCTGGCGTCGAGGCCGCGCGCCGCGGCGATTTCCGCGACGTCGCGCGCGTACCAGATGCCGCGCGCCGGATCGTTCGTGCGCAGGAAGCGGCTACCTGGCTCGCTGATGCGCAGCAGGCCGGTCACCGTGACCGCCGTCGACGGCGCGGGGGTGTTGCGGCTGGCCGGCTCGCGCTGCTCGGGCGGCACGAAGCCGCGGTTGACCAGCACGATGCTGCCGTCGGCCTGGCGCAGCGGCGTGATCACCCAGAAGCCGGTGCCGAGGTCGGTGCTGGCCTGCACCAGCGTTTCGCGGTCGTTGAGGAAGGTGCCGCTGACCCGCACATGGCGGTACTCGTCGCTGGCGGCGCTGACTGCCGGCCATTGCGCGGGGGCGGGCGCGTCGACCGGCGGCGCGTGCACGCGCTGGTCGACGTGTGCGATCAGGTCGAGTTTCCAGGCGCGCCGGTGGACCTGCCAGGTGCCCAGCGCGCAGAGCGTGCTGAAGGCGAGCAGGCCGATCAGGGCGAGCAGGACGAGGGTGGCGGGACGGCGGGGTTGGGCAGGCCGGTCGAGCCGGCCGTCGGTGTCGCGGGAATTGCTGGTCAAGGCAGGTTCTTCAAGTCGCGCGTTGTCGTCGGCATCATGTTCTGGTCGAGGTGGAACATGACCCAGAGCGAGCCGCTGAGCGCGATCACCACCAGTACGATGGTGAAGATCAGCGCCAGCATCGACCAGCCGCCCTCGACCTTGGCGTTCATGTGCAGGAAATAGATCATGTGCACGACGATCTGCACGGCGGCAAAGGCGAGGAGGAACAACGCAGTGGTACTGGATTTGTCGAATACCTTGCCCATCACCAGCCAGAAGGGGAGCGCGGTCAGTACCACCGACAGCAGGAAACCGGTCGCGTAGCCCCCGAAGCTGATGTGGAAGCCGTCGTCCTCGTGGTCATGGTGACCGTGATGGTCGTCATGGCCGTGGGCGCCTCCGGCATCGGCAAGCGTATTGTCGTGCGCGCTCATGGTAACACTCCCATCAGGTAGACGAAGGTAAATACCCCGATCCAGACCACGTCCAGGAAGTGCCAGAACATGGACAGGCACATCAGGCGCCGCTTGTTCTCGCGGATCAGCCCGTGCTTGCCGACCTGTGTCATCAGGGTCAGCAGCCAGATGATGCCGCAGGTCACGTGCAGCCCGTGGGTGCCGACCAGGGCGAAGAAGGACGTCAGGAAGGCGCTGCGCTGCGGGCCGTTGCCTTCGTGGATCAGGTTGGCGAACTCGTACAGCTCCACGCCGAGGAAGGCCGCGCCGAACAGGCCGGTGATGGCCAGCCACAGCTGGGTGCTGCCGACCTGGTTGCGCTGCGTCGCCAGCATGGCGAAGCCGTAGGTGATCGACGACAGCAGCAGGAAGGAGGTATTCAGCGCCACCAGCGGCAGCTCGAACACTTCGGCCCCGGTCGGCCCGCCCGCGTAGTGCCGGCCCAGCACGCCGTAGGCGGCGAACAGGCAGGCGAAGATCAGGCAGTCGCTCATCAGGTAGATCCAGAAGCCCAGCAAGGTGCCGTTGGGCGGGTGGACCTCGCTGGTGGCGTAGAAGCGCAGCGGGGCCGAGGCGCGCGCGCTGTCCGCCGGCGCCGTGCCGGCGGACGGGAAGCGGGGATCGAGGGCGGTCGTCTCAGACATGGTTGGCGAGCAGGCGCGTGCGCGCCGCCTCCGTGTGGGTGACCTCGTCGGCCGGGATGTAGTAGTCGCGCTTGTAGTTGAAGGTGTGGCCGATCGCCACCACCAGCGTGGCGGCAAAGGAGAGGGCTGCCACCAGCCACATGTGCCAGATCAGCGCGAAGCCGCACAGCGTGCTCAGGCCCGCCAGGATGATGCCGGCGCCGGTGTTCTTCGGCATGTGGATGGGAATGAAGTCCTGCTGCGGCCGCACGAAGCCCTGCTCCTTCATCTGCCACCAGGCGTCGCTGTCATGGACGATCGGGGTGAAGGCGAAGTTGTACTGCGGTGGGGGCGAGGAGGTCGACCATTCCAGCGTGCGGGCGTTCCAGGGGTCGCCGGTGGTGTCGCGCAGCGCCTCGCGCCGGCGGAAGCTGACCACCAGCTGGATCAGGAAGCAGGCGATGCCCAGTGCGATCAGCAGGGCGCCGAAGGCGGCGAGCTGGAACCAGATCTGCAGCGAAGGATCGATGAAATGGCTCAGGCGGCGCGTCACCCCTTTCAGGCCCAGCACGTACAGTGGCATGAAGGCGAAGTAGAAACCGATCAGCCAGAACCAGAACGAGCACTTGCCCCAGAAGGGATCGAGACGGTAGCCGAAGGCCTTGGGAAACCAGAAGCTGATGCCGGCCATCAGCCCGAACAGCACGCCGCCGATGATCACGTTGTGGAAGTGGGCGATCAGGAACAAGCTGTTGTGCAGCAGGAAGTCGGCCGGTGGCACCGCCAGCAGCACACCCGTCATGCCGCCGATGACGAAGGTCACCATGAAGCCGATCGTCCACAGCATCGGCACCTCGTAGCGGATGCGGCCCTTGTACATGGTGAAGAGCCAGTTGAACATCTTCGCCCCGGTCGGGATCGAGATGATCATCGTCGTGATGCCGAAGAAGGAATTGACGCTGGCGCCCGAGCCCATGGTGAAGAAGTGGTGCAGCCAGACCAGGTACGACAGCACCGTGATCACCACCGTCGCATACACCATCGAGGCGTAGCCGAACAGCCGCTTGCCGGTGAAGGTGGACACCACCTCGGAGAAGATGCCGAACACCGGCAGCACCAGGATGTAGACCTCGGGGTGGCCCCAGATCCAGATCAGGTTCACGTACATCATGGCGCTGCCGCCAAGGTCGCTGGTGAAGAAGTTGGTGCCGACGTAGCGGTCCAGCGCCAGCATCGCCAGCACCGCGGTCAGCACGGGGAAGGCGGCGATGATCAGCACGTTGGTGCACAGCGCGGTCCAGGTGAAGACCGGCATCTTCATCAGGGTCATGCCCGGGGCGCGCATCTTGACGATGGTGACCAGCAGGTTGATGCCTGACAGCAAGGTGCCGATGCCTGCCACCTGCAAGGCCCAGATGTAGTAGTCGACCCCGACGTCCGGACTCTGCAGGATGCCGGACAGCGGCGGATAGGCCAGCCAGCCGGTGCGGGCGAACTCGCCGACGAACAGCGAGGCCATCACCAGCACCGCGCCGCCGGTGGTCATCCAGAAGCTGAAGTTGTTGAGGAAGGGGAAGGCCACGTCGCGCGCGCCGATCTGCAGCGGCACCACGAAGTTCATGAACCCGGTGACCAGCGGCATGGCCACGAAGAAGATCATGATCACGCCGTGCGCGGTGAAGATCTGGTCGTAGTGGTGCGGCGGCAGGTAGCCCAGGTTGTCGCCGAAGGCGACCGCCTGCTGCAGCCGCATCATCACGGCATCGGCGAAGCCGCGCAGCAGCATCACGATGCCGAGGATCACGTACATGATCCCGATCTTCTTGTGGTCGATGCTGGTGAACCATTCCCGCCACAGGTAGCCCCACAGGCGGAAGTACGTGATCCCTCCGACGACCGCCACGCCGCCGATGGCGACCGCGGCGAAGGTCGCCAGCAGGATGGGCTCGTGGAAGGGGATCGCCTCCCATGTCAGGCGACCGAATATCAGCTGGGTGAGATCGAGGCGCTCTTGCATAGTCGTCGGCTGCAGCAGGTCAACGGAACCAGGGACGCTTCATCGGAATGCCCGCGCGATCGCTATCGCTGCAGGCTGCCGGTGACGGCGGAAGGAGTGGGGTCGCCGGCGAGGCGGGCCGTGTCGGCAGCGGTGCAGATCGCGTCGAGGTAGGCCGGCCTGCGCTGCGCCAGGTCCTGCGGCGCACGCCCGTAGAGGGCCATCGCCGTCTCGTAGCGGCGGCGCGCATCGGCGGCCATCACGTCGCGCATGCAGGCCTGGCCGGGCGCCACGCACCGGTTCAGGATGGCGTCGTAGAGGCCCTTGTCCACGCTGGCATAGCGCCGTACCGGCTCGTGCTCGCTCGGCCGCTCGAGCCGCAGGTAGGCATCGCGGCTGAGCGCGCCGCCGTCCGCCCTGACCTGCTTCACCCATTGCTCGAACTCGCCGGAGCTCATGCCGCGGAACTGGAAGCGCATGCTGGAGAATCCCGCGCCGCTGTAGTTGGCCGAGAAGCCTTCGTAGACGCCCGGCTGGTTGATCACCGCATGCAGCTTGGTTTCCATGCCGGGCATCGCGTAGATCTGGCCGGCCAGCGAGGGGATGAAGAAGGAGTTCATCACCGAGGTGGAGGTGATGCGGAAGCGGATCGGCTGGTCGACCGGCGCGGCCAGCTCGTTGACCGTGGCGATGCCCTGGTCCGGATACAGGAACAGCCATTTCCAGTCCATCGCGACCACTTCCACGGTCAGCGGCTCGGTGCCGACCGGCACTTCGCGCGCCTCGTCGATGCGCGCCAGCGGGCGGTAGGGATCGAGCTTGTGGGTGCTGACCCAGGTCAGCGCGCCCAGCGCGATGATGATCAGGAGCGGCGCGGCCCAGATCAGCAGCTCCAGCAGCGTCGAGTGGTCCCAGTCGGGTTCGTAGGCCGCCTGCGTGTTCGAGGCCCGGTACCGCCACGCGAACAGCAGCGTCAGCGCGATCACCGGGATGATGATCAGCAGCATCAGGCAGGTGGAGATGATGATGATGTCGCGCTGCCGGGTGGCGAGATCGCCGGCAGGCGAGAGCAGGACGGCGTTGCATCCTGCCAACAGGGTCAGGGCGGGCAGCAGCAGCCAGCCGCGCCGGACTTTGGGTACAGGCCTCGTCGTCATAGGCGACACCTTAGCCGTGGTGGAGAGCGCCGAATTTACGCCTGGGCGGGAGTAGCGAGTACTGGACATATTCCCTATGGCAAAGTCGTGCGGCAGATGCCATTCTTATGGGTGCGGCGAGAAACCGTAACCGGATACCGCATCCGATCTGAGCGAGGGCCTGATGATGACCAGCATCACTCACAAGCACCCATCGTCTTCTGCTTCACCCGCCGCGCCCGATCCCGCGCATCGAGCGCAGGTGGCCCCGGGGGAGATCGCTACCGGAGTGGTCATCGGCCGCGCTTCCGAGTACTTCGATTTCTTCGTCTACGGGCTCGCCTCGGTACTGGTCTTCCCGTCGGTCTTCTTCCCGACCATGGAGCGGCTCGAGGGCATGCTGTACGCCTTCACGATCTTCTCCTTCGCCTTCATCGCCAGGCCGTTCGGCACGGCCCTGTTCATGAAGATCCAGCGCCGCTGGGGACGCGGCATCAAGCTGACGGCCGCGCTGTTCGTGCTGGGCACGGCCACCGCGGGGATCGCCTTCCTGCCCGGCTACAACAGCCTGGGCTTCTCGTCCATCGTGCTGCTGTCCTTCTTCCGCGTGCTGCAGGGCATCGGCTTCGGCGGCTCGTGGGACGGGCTGCCGTCGCTGCTTGCGCTCAACGCGCCGTCGCAGCGGCGCGGCTGGTATGCCATGATCGGCCAGCTCGGCGCGCCGATCGGCTTCATCGTGGCCAGTGCGCTGTTCCTGTTCCTCTACACCAGCCTGGACGGCGGCGACTTCCTCGACTGGGGCTGGCGCTACCCCTTCTACGTCGCCTTCGCCATCAACGTGGTGGCCTTGTTCGCCCGCCTGCGGCTGGTGGTCACGGAAGAGTACACCCAGTTGCTGGAAGAAGGGGAGCTGGAACCGATCAGCACCGCGGAAATGTTGCGCAGCCAAGGTTACAACCTCTTTATCGGTGCCTTCGCCGCACTGGCCAGCTATGCCCTGTTCCACCTGGTGACGGTGTTTCCGCTGTCGTGGGTGGTGATCGGCGCCACCCAGGACGTGGCCAACGTGCTGGCGGTGCAGATCGTCGGCGGCTTCATCGCGATCGTGTGCACGCTGGCCTCGGGCCGCCTTGCCGACCGCATCGGGCGGCGCACCACACTCGGCCTGATGGCGGCGCTGATCGGCGTGTTCGCGCTGTTCGCGCCCTACCTGATGGGCGGCAGCGCGGTGCGCCAGGACATCTTCATCCTGGTCGGCTTCGCCCTGCTCGGCCTGTCCTATGGGCAGGCCGCAGGCACCGTGACCGCCAATTTCGAGCGGCGCTTCCGCTACACCGGTGCGGCCTTGAGTTCCGATTTCGCCTGGCTGTTCGGTGCCGCCTTCGCGCCGCTGGTCGCGCTCGGCCTGTCGTCCACGTTCGGACTGGTGGCCGTCAGCGCTTACCTGCTGTCCGGCACCGCCTGCACGCTGGTGGCGCTGCGTATCAACCGGGCACTGGAAACGCGCGACTGAGGCCGGCGACCGGGGCCTGCCGCCCGTCCGGGCACTCCGCCAAAGCAAAGAGGCCTTCCCAAGGGAAGGCCTCTTTGCGTTCGGCTTGCCGCTGACGCGGGCGTGGCCGCCGATGGCGCCACGCATGTGCGCAGCCGTACTCAGTCCTGCCGGCGGAACACGACGTCCCAGACGCCATGGCCGAGGCGCAGGCCGCGGCGCTCGAACTTGGTGACCGGGCGGTAGTCCGGGCGCGGCGCGAAGCCGCCGGGCGCATCCGAGGTATTGCGCAGCAAGGGCTCGCCCGCCAGCACTTCCACCATCTGGTGCGCATATTCTTCCCAGTCGGTGGCGCAGTGGATGTAGCCGCCGGGCTTCAGGCGCGAGGCCAGCAGCTTGACCAGCGGCGGCTGCACCAGGCGCCGCTTGTTGTGGCGCTTCTTGTGCCAGGGATCGGGGAAGAAGATGTGCACGCCGTCGAGGCTCGCCTCGTCCAGCATGTGCGCGATCACTTCGACCGCATCGTGCTGCAGGATGCGCACGTTGCCGATGTCGCGCTCGCCGAGCAGCTTGAGCAGGGCGCCCACGCCGGGTTCGTGCACCTCGCAGCCGAGGAAGTTGTCCTGCGGGCGCAGCGCGGCGATATGCGCGGTGGTCTCGCCCATGCCGAAGCCGATTTCCAGGATGGCGGGCGCTTCGCGGCCGAAGGCGGCCTGCCAGTCCAGCGGTTCTGCGGTGTAGGGCAGCAGGAAGCGCGGGCCCTGTTCGTCGATGGCGCGCTGCTGGCCGGTCGAGGTGCGGCCGGCGCGGCGCACGAAAGAGCGGATGCGGCGCGGGTGGGCCACACCCTCGATGTCGGCGGCCTCGGGCGCGAGATCGGCTTCAGGCGCGGCGCCCGGGTCCGGCGTCGGGTCGGTGGGGGTGGATTCGGGAAGCATGGCAACAAGAAAGCCGCCGGGCGGATCCCCGGTCCGGCGGGTGCGCACGGCGCGCCGTGCGGCGCGGTGGGCCGGGACCGGCTGCCTCTGGCGGCCTGGTTCAGTATGCGGTGGAGCGGGCGATGGGAATCGAACCCACGTCTTTAGCTTGGGAAGCTAAGGTAATGGCCATTATACGACGCCCGCAGAGCACGCCATTCTACGCGGGATCCACGCCCGTGCGCAAGGCGGTGTGCGGTGTGCTTCTCCCGGCGCATGTGAGCCGCGCTCAGCCCCGGGCCTCAATCCCGCACGATGAGGCGGCACACGGCATGGTCGGCTTCCCCCGGCGCCAGCCAGCGCAGGCCGGCGCCGTGGCCGATCGCGTTGGGCAGGCCCAGCCAGGGTTCGATGCAGTAGTAGTCGGTCTGCCCGTGCTCGCTCCAGGTGGTCACGGCATGCCACGGGGCGCTGCCGCCGGCGTCCAGCTCGATGGCGAGGCGGCGGCCGCGCGCGGCGCCGGCATGCGGCGGCACGGCGAGCTCGACGGTGCGGGCGGTGCCGTTGGTGGGCGCCAGCACGTGGAAGGTGTCGTGCAGGGCGGGATCGTCCAGGCGGTAGCTGGCCGCGCCCGGCCGGGCCGGCGCGAGGCTGCCGTCGGGCTGCTGGCGCCGGCATTGCGCGGGCGGCATGGCCAGCGTGCTGCCGGCGCGTGCCTGGGCCGGCAGGGAGAAGTAGAAGTGATGGCCGGCGTAGTGCGGCAGCGGCGCCGTGCCGGTGTTGCGGATGGCGAGCGTGGCTTCCAGGCCGTCGGGCAGCAGGCGGTAGCCGGCGCTGAAGCGGAAGTCGTAAGGGTAGCCGGTGCGGGTCGTGTCCGAGGCCTGCAGCGACATGGTGACGGCGCGGGCATCGGTGCCGGACTCGCCGGTGTCGACCTGGAAGGGCAGGTCGCGCGCGAAGCCGTGCTGCGGCAAGGCGTGGACCGTGCCGGCGGCGTCGCGCCAGCGCCCGGCCGCGCCGTCGGCGAAGTGCCGGCCGACAAAGGGGAACAACAGCGGGTTGCCGCCGCGGACCTTGCCCGCGGCCGACCAGTCTGCGCCATCCGGCCAGTAGAGGATGTCCTCGCCACGGTGGACCCAGCGTACCAGCCGTCCGCCGTGCACAGGGGCCAGCAGCAGGTAGCTGGTGTCGTCCCCGAGGCGCAGCAGGTCCTGGCCCTGGAAGCGGATGGTGGTCGGCAAGGCGGGGGCGGTCGTCATATCAGGGATGGGGCACGTCTGCACGGGTGTCGATTGCTGGTCGCCGGGCGGGGCCGTCCACGTTGCCGGCGGGGCCCCATGATAGCGCCCGCCTCGCGCGACGGCACCAGGATGGTGATCGTCGGGGCGGCAGTGTTCCGTTCTGGTGCATGCGCGCTCCCGCTGCGATCCGGCTCCGGGCGCGCCACTGGCGTCGTTTGGCGGTGTCGGTGGCGGGCCGCGCTCAGGCGCCCGTGCAGGTGTAGATATGGTTACGCACCAGCGGATAGACCTGGCCCTCCCAGCGCTTGCCGTTGAACACGCCGTAGTGGCCGACGCCGGTCTGCACGTGGTGCATGCGCATATAGGGTGGCAGGCTGTTGCACAGATCCTGCGCCGCCATGGTCTGGCCGATCGCGCAGATGTCGTCGCGCTCGCCCTCGATGGTGAGCAGCGGGATGCGGCGGATGGCGCCGGTCTGCACGCGCCGCCCGGCTACGTCGAGTTCGCCCTGGGCCAGCAGGAAGCGCTGGAAGACCTGGTCGACGGTTTCCAGGTAGAAGTCCGCCGCCAGGTCCATGGTGGCGAAGTACTCCTCGTAGAAGAACTGGATGGCGTCGGCCTGCGCGTGCTCGCCGCGCGCGCGCAGCGCGTACAGGTTGCGCAGCGCCTGCTCGTGGCGCTCCAGGTTCATGGTCATGAAGGCCAGCAGCTGGACGAAACCCGGGTAGACCCGGCGCAGCGCGCCGGGATAGCGCAGCGGCACGGTGCCGATCAGCGTGGTTTCGAACCATTCGATGGGGCGGCTGGTGGCGAGCGCGTTGACCTTGGTCGGGTTGACGCGCGCATCGATGGGGCCGGCCATCAGCGTCAGGCTGGCCGGCTGCGCCGGGTCGTCGTCCTCGGCCATCAGCGCGGCTGCCGCCAGCACCGCCACGGTGGGCTGGCACACCGCTACGACGTGGGTGCCGGGGCCGAGCTCGCGCAGGCAGGCCGCCACGTGCTGCACGAACTGGTCGAAGCCGAAGCGGCCGTACAGCAGCGGGATATCGCGCGGGTTGTGCCAATCGGTGATGTAGACGTCGTGGTCGCGCAGCATGGTCTGCGCGGTGCCGCGCAGCAGCGTGGCGAAGTGGCCGGACATGGGGGCCACCAGCAGCACGCGTGGCTGGCCGCTGATGCCGTGGCGGCGCAGGTGCAGCAGCGAGCAGAAGGGGGTGCGCATGGTCACCTCCTCGCTGACCTGCACCGGCATGCCGTCCACCACCACGCCTTCGATGCCGAAGGGCGGGCGCTGGTGCGTCAGCCGGGCCAGCGCCACCACTTCGCAGGCGGCGCGCATGGCCCTGGCCGCGTCGCAGTTGGTGCCGCGGGCGCCGCTCGCCAGCGTCGCGGCGGCCAGCCCCGCCAGCGCGCAGGCCGGATGGGTCAGGTCCGCATAGGTTTGGTATGCCTCGTATAGCATCGCTTGGCCCCGTCATGCTGTGGCCGCTGATGTGCAATATACATGCCCGGCGCGAAAGTTGGCACGCCGTTTGCGACAGGTGCAGCGGCAGGCGTGGCCCACCCGCCCGCAAGGACCGGAACCCGTTCCGACCGGCGCGGCGGCGCAGGCGAACCGCCACGCAACTGCTACGCTTCAGGCAGGCTGGACCGCCGGCCCGGAGCCCTTCCACCCGGAGCACGCCCGCGCGGCAAAGGAGGCGCCATGGCAAAGACGACGCTCACCATCAGCAGCAAGACTTATTCGTCCTGGTCACTGCGGGGCTGGCTGCTGGCCCGTTTCGCCGGCCTGGAGTTCGAAGAGGTGCTGGTGCCGCCGGATGATGCCGCGGTGCGGGCCGAACTGCTGCTGCTGTCCCCCTCCATCCTGGTGCCCTGCCTGCGCCATCAGGGCGTCACGGTATGGGATACGCTGGCCATCGCCGAATATCTCAACGAGGTCAAGCCGAAGGCCGGGCTGCTGCCGGCCGATCGCGCCGCGCGCGCGCACTGCCGCGCCATCTGCGGCGAGATGCACTCGGGTTTCGCGGCCATGCGCGCGGCCTTGCCGATGAACCTCAAGGGACACTTCCCCGGGCTCAAGGTGTGGTCGCGCGCGCAGGCCGACATCGACCGCATCTGCGCGATCTGGAGCGAGTGCCTGGATCGCTACGGCGGCCCCTACCTGTTCGGCTCTCGCACCATGGCCGATGCCATGTACGCGCCGGTGGTGACGCGCTTCGTCACCTACGGCGTGCAGGTCGATCCGCTGCCGCTCGCCTACTGCAAGCAGATCCTGGCGATGCCCGAGTTGCAGGAGTGGACCGCCGCGGCCAAGCAGGAGCCGGACGAGATCAGCGAACTGGACGTGGAGTTCTGAAGTGCCGTCGCGCGGCCGGCTGCTCAGGCCTGGGCGCCGCGCGCGGCCAGGTAGGTTCGCGCGTAGGCGAAGTACCAGGCCAGGCAGTCCGGGTTGGCCATGGCATCGCGATTGGCGATCTTGTCCTCCGGGTGGCCCAGCAGCAGCTTCTTGACCGGTACCTCCATCTTCTTGCCCGAGAGCGTGCGCGGCACCGCCGGTACCTGCAGTATCTCGTTGGGCACGTGGCGCGCGGACAATGCCTCGCGGATGCGGGCGCGCAGGGTGTCGCGCAGCGCATCGTCCAGGGCCATACCCTCGCGCAGGACCACGAACAGCGGCATGTAGGACTCGCGGCCGAGGTATTCGAGGTCGACCACCAGGCTGTCGAGCACCTGCGGCAGTTCTTCCACCACCCGGTACAGCTCGCTGGTGCCCATGCGGATGCCGTGCCGGTTGATGGTGGCATCGGAGCGCCCGTAGATGATGGCGCCGCCGCGCGCGGTGATCTTGATCCAGTCGCCGTGGCGCCAGACGCCGGGGTAGACGTCGAAATAGCTGTCGCGGTAGCGCTGGCCGTCGCGGTCGCCCCAGAGATAGAGCGGCATCGAAGGCATGGGCTCGGTGCAGACCAGCTCGCCGACTTCGTCGATCAGCGTCTTGCCGTGCTCGTCGAAGGCTTCCACCTTGGCACCCAGGCAGCGGCACTGCATCTCGCCGGAATAGACGGGCAGCAGCGGGCAGCCGGCCACGAAGGAGCCGGCGAAGTCGGTGCCGCCGGACATCGGCGCGAGCCAGATGTCTTCGCGCACCTCTCGGTAGATCCAATCGTAGGCTTCGGCCGGCAGCGGCGAGCCGGTCGCGCCCAGCATGCGCAGGCGCGACAGGTCGGCGACCTGGGCGGGCCGGATGCCGGCCTTCATGCCGCCGGTGAAGAAGGCTGCACCCGCGCCGAAGGCGGTCACGCCGGCCTGCTCGACGAAGCGCCACAGCACGCCGGCATCGGGCCAGGCCGGGTTGCCGTCGTAGATGGCGATGGTGGTACCCAGCAGCAGCCCTGCCACCTGGGCATTCCACATGATCCAGCCGCTGCTGCTGTACCAGTGGAAGACGTCGTCGGTCCCCAGGTTGTTGTGGAAGGCCATCAGCTTGAGCTGCTCGATGACCACGCCGCCGTGGCCATGGACGATGGGTTTGGGGCTGCCGGTGGTACCCGACGAATAGACGATCCACAGCGGGTGGTCGAATGGCACCGGCTCGACCGCCAGCGGCACGGTGTGCGCCAGCACGTCGTGCCAGGCGTGCAGGCGCACGCCCGCCGGCAGGTTCGGCGCGATGCCCAGCTGCGGTACCAGCACCACATGCTCGAGCGAGGGCAGGGCGGCCAGCAGGTCGGCCAGCACCGGCGTGCGGTCGAAGGCCTTGCCGCCGTAGCGGTAGCCGTCGACGGCCACCAGCACCTTGGGTTCGATCTGGCGGAAACGGTCGGCCACCGCGACCTGACCCATGTCGGGTGCGCAGCCCGACCAGATCGCGCCGAGGCTGGCGGTGGCCAGGAAGGCGACCAGGGTGGCGGGAATATTGGGCAGGTAGCCCGCCACGCGATCGCCGCGCCCCACGCCCATGCCGCGCAGCGCGTGGGCCAGCGCCGCGACCTGGCGCTCCAGTTCCTCCCAGCTCAGTTCGGCCAGCGGCTGTGCCTCGCCGGCGAAGCGGACCGCCGCGCGCCGGCGTGCCGCGCCGGTGCCGCCGTGGCGGAAGACCTGCTGCACATAGTTGAGGGTGGCGCCCTCGAACCAGCGCGCGCCCGGCATCTCGCGGCGTGCCAGCACCGCCTGCGGCGGGCTGTCGAAGCGCAGGTCGAAATAGGCGCGCACGGCGTCCCAGAAGGCCTCGATCTCGGTCACCGACCACTGCCACAGGCTGGCGTAGTCGGCAAAGGCGAGGCCGCGCTCGTCGGCCAGCCAGCGCATGAACTGTGCGATCTGGCTGCCGTCACGGAACGCCGCGGACGGCGTCCACATCAGTTTTCCTTCTTCCAGCGTGGTCATGCTTGTCTCCTCCGTGGTCCGTCTTGGCGCGGACGCGGGTGGTTGGCGGGCCGGTCTCCGGACCGGATGCGCGGCGCGCTGCCGGCGGCAGGCGCCTGCGCGATGCTCCATGATACCGGCAGTGCACCCGGCGCTGCCGGCGGTGTCAGCGGCCGCCCGCCGGGGCCGCGAACAAGGTCTCCCACATGCCGTCCACGCGCGCCTTGACGGCCTCGTCCATCTCGATGGCACGGCCCCATTCCCGCGTGGTCTCGCCCGGCCATTTATCGGTGGCGTCGATGCCCATCTTCGAGCCCAGGCCGGAGACCGGCGAGGCGAAGTCCAGGTAGTCGATCGGCGTGTTGTCCACCATCACCGTGTCGCGGCTGGGATCGACGCGCGTGGTGATGGCCCAGATCACTTCCTTCCAGTCGCGCACGTCGATGTCGTCGTCCACCACCACGATGAACTTCGTATACATGAACTGGCGCAGGAAGCTCCAGACGCCGAACATGACCCGCTTGGCGTGGCCGGCGTACTGCTTCTTCATGCGCACCAGGGCCATGCGGTAGCTGCAGCCTTCCGGCGGCAGGTAGAAGTCGGTGATCTCGGGGAACTGCTTCTGCAGCAGCGGCACGAACACTTCGTTGAGCGCCACGCCGAGCACGGCCGGCTCGTCGGGCGGCTTGCCGGTGTAGGTGGAGTGGTAGATCGGGTCGCGCCGCATGGTGATGCGGTCGATGGTGAAGACGGGGAACCAGTCCTGCTCGTTGTAGTAGCCGGTATGGTCGCCGTACGGCCCTTCCAGCGCATGCTGGTAGCCGGACGGATGAGATGGGTCGGGCTGGATGTGGCCTTCGAGGACGATTTCCGCGCTGGCCGGCACGTTCAGCTCGGACAGCGTCGGCGTGAGGCAGGACGCCAGTTCGGTGCGGCTGCCGCGCAGCAGGCCGGCGAACTGGTACTCCGACAGCGTATCGGGTACGGGCGTCACCGCGCCGAGGATGGTGGCCGGGTCGGCGCCGAGCGCCACCGCGATCGGGAAGGGCTTGCCGGGGTTGGCCAGCGCGTGCTCGCGGAAGTCCAGCGCGCCGCCGCGGTGTGCCAGCCAGCGCATGATGACCTGGTTGCGGCCGATCACCTGCTGGCGGTAGATACCGAGATTCTGGCGCTTCTTGTGCGGGCCGCGCGTCACCACCAGGCCCCAGGTGATCAGCGGCGCGGCGTCGCCCGGCCAGCAGGTCTGGATCGGCAGGCGCGACAGGTCTACGTCCGCCCCTTCCCACACGATCTCCTGGCAGGCCGGGGACGAGATGCGCTTGGGTGCCATGTCCCATACCGACTTGGCCAGCGTCAGCAGCTTGCCGGCCTCGCGCAGGCCGCGCGGCGGATCGGGTTCCTTCAGTGCCGACAGCACGCGGCCGATGTCGCGCAGGTCGGCCAGCGATTCCGCGCCCATGCCGAGCGCGACCCTGCGTGGGGTCCCGAACAGATTGGCCAGCACCGGCACCTTATAAACCGGCTCAGGGCCGCCATCGCGGGCAGGACGTTCGAACAGTACCGCCGGCCCGCCGGCTCGCAACAGCCGATCGCAGATCTCGGTCATCTCCAGGTTGGGCGATACCGGCGCGGCAACGCGCTTCAACTCGCCCTGCGCCTCGAGTTTGCCGAGGAAGTCGCGCAAGTCCTTGTATTTCATGATGAATTGATAGGGCTCGGCGGCATGAGGCCACCTTGCCTCGAGTCATTGATATGTCTTTTGGCGCACTTTACGTAAAGATCGCGCAAATTTTTTAGGGATTGGTGCGGGGGCGAATTGTAAGTTTTTTGTGCCCACAGGTCAGGGGCCACCACCCGCCAGCCCAAGACAGTACGCCGATTCCGGGCGCCCAGGTGCTCTCAAGGCAGCGACAATAGGTCTGTTACATATAGCTAAAAGTTTTGTTTTTTTGCATCGTTATTATTGACGGGGTATAAAACGGTTCCTACAATCCGGTCTGCTCAATGGAGTGTTGCGTCGCAACATGGATTCCGCCCCGCTGTCAAGAGGGGAAGCAGCGGAATCTTCCATTTCGGACCGGTAATGCAAAAGTATCTGGCACGATGCTCGCAGCGGTCATCCCGGTGTCGCCGGGGCGTTTGAGCCATTCGCAGCAGGGTGCGTTCCCCCAAGAGCGTACCCTGTTTCTCGTTGGACGCATGGGGAGCGTCCACCAACAGGTGCCGGCCGTCCCTGCTAGACGGCGCAGCATCCTTACTTGAGTACGTTGGGATCGGGCGTGTGGCCTTCATCGGCCGCCCGCAGCGGACAACGGATGGAGGTAAGCATGAGTGGTTGGAAAACCCTTCATCTTCCCGGTGTCGGGCGGGCATTGCAGGTCCGCCTTCGAACGCCGGTTCCGGGTGTGACCCGGTCGCTGCAGGTGCGACTGGCGCACCCCGTGGCGGGACGCGCGTTGCGCGGTGGCCGCCTGACCTTGAAGTACGCCTTGAACAGTGTGGGCGTGATGGCCGTGGTGGCCGCCGTCTCGCTGTCGTTGAGCCAGGAATGGCGCACCGCGCTGGCCGGCCTGCTGGCCGGCGAGCAGGCACCGTCGGTGCTGCTGGAGTCGGCCGCCACGCCGTCCAGCAGCGCGGATACGGCCGCGGCCGCGCTTGGCTATCCGCGTGGTGGCCTGCCGACCGTGACCGGCGTGGACGAGTGGAGCCTGAGCGCTGCCGGCAGAGTGCCCTCGGTGGCGCATCTGGCGGCACAGATCCCGCTGCAGCGGGTGGCGCAGGACGCACGCGACAAGGCTGGCGTGCTGGGCACGGCGCGCGAGCAGGCGGCGGTGGCCGAGTACATCGCCCGCAAGTACCGCGTGGCGGCGGAGGCGACCGCACAGCTGGTCAAGGCCGCCTATATGACGGGCCGCGAGGTCGGTATCGATCCGCTGCTGATTCTCGGCGTGATTGCCATCGAGTCCAGCTTCAATCCTTATGCCGAGAGCGGCGTGGGTGCGCAGGGCCTGATGCAGGTGATGACCAAGGTCCACCAGGACAAGTACGAAGCTGTGGGCGGCGTGACCGCCGCGCTGAACCCGTACGCAAACATCAAGATCGGTGCGCTGGTGCTGAAGGACTGCATCGCCCGCGCCGGTTCGATCGAGGGCGGGCTCAAGTTCTATGTGGGCGCCACCACCAGCACCGACGGCGGCTACGGCGCCAAGGTGCTGGCCGAGCGTGCCCGCCTGCGCCAGGTGCTGGGCGTGCGCGCCGCGCCGGAGCCGCTGGGCAAGCCCGCTGCGGTCACGGTCAAGACCACCGAGCGCGGGCAGGGTGCCGAGAAGCTCGAGGCGGCCGGTGCGCCGCCGGCGGTCAGCGGCCCGCACGGCTCGGCCTGAGCCCGGCGTCGCTCGACATCGGCTCTGGCTTCGCACGGCCGCGGTCTTTCCGGGGCCGTGCTCATTCCATCCCGGATGAGCCGTTCCCGCTGGCTGTCGACCGGCCAGTCGGACCGCCCGGCGGCTACGCGCCGTTCCTTTCCCCTTTTCTCTCTCTCCCTGTTTCCATCGGCGTTTCCGCTTGTCGCCGGTCGTGCCGGCGTGGCCTTTGCCTGGCCGGCGGCACCCGGGAGACTAGGCGGCGAACAGCTTGCCGAGCCGCTCCATGGCCAGTTCGATGTTTTCCATCGAGGTGGCATACGAAACACGGATGTAGTCGCTGGCCGTGTGGGCACCGAAGTCCTGCCCCGGCACCAGCACCACGCCTGCCTCCTGCAGCATGGCCTGGGTGAGGCGGTCGGCGTCGCCGGCCGCCGCATGGTTGACGCCGCGGCAGTCCGCGTAGACGTAGAAGGCGCCGTCGGGCTTGACCGGCACGCGGAAGCCCAGGGCTTCCAAGGCCGGCACGATGGCATCGCGGCGGCGGTGGAATTCGGCCTTGCGCGCATCGTAGATGGCCATTGCTTCCGGCGTGAAGCAGGCGAGCGCGGCGTGCTGGGCGACCGCCGAGGCGCAGATAAAGAGGTTCTGCGCGACTTTCTCGAAGGCGTCGACCAATGCGTCGGGTACCACCAGCCAGCCCAGGCGCCAGCCGGTCATGTTGAAGTACTTGGAGAAGCTGTTCACCGTCACCACCTGGTCGTCCAGCGACAGGGCCGAGACCGGCGGGGCGTCGTAGGACAGGCCCTGGTAGATCTCGTCGAGGATGGCGAAGCCCTGGCGCTCGCGCACCGCCGCCAGGATCCGCCGCAGTTCATCGGGCAGGATGGAGGTGCCGGTGGGGTTGGACGGCGAGGCCAGCAGCACGCCGCGCGTGCGCTCGCCCCAATTGGTCTCTACCTGTGCCGCGGTGAGCTGGAAGCGCTCGGCCGGGCCGCTCGGGATCATCCGCGCCGCACCGTCGAAGGCGGCGACGAAATGGCGGTTGCACGGATAGCTCGGGTCCGGCATCAGCACCTCGGCGCCGATTTCCACCAGTACCGCGCAGGCCAGCAGCAGGGCGCCAGAGGCGCCGGCGGTGACGATCACGCGCCGGGCGGGCACATCGATGCCATAGGCGGTCCGGTAGTAGCCGGCGATGGCCTCGCGCAGGGCGGGGATGCCCAGCGCGCTGGTATATTGCGTGACGCCGCGTCGCATGGCCGCCTCGGCCGCGCGCACGACCGGTTCGGCCGCTGTGAAGTCGGGCTCGCCGATGCCCATGTGCACGATATGGCGGCCGGCGCGCTCCAGCTCGGCGGCCTGCTTGGCCAGTTCCATCACGTGGAAGGGGGCGATGTGGGCGAGGCGGGAGGCGGTGGCGATGCGCTGCTGCAGGTCCATGGGTCTGGGGGCCCTTGACGGCCCATTAGAGTTGGAACGCCGACAGTTCGACGATTCGACGATGCGGCGGTTCAAGCGGGAGAAAAGACAACACCCGCCGTGGCGGGTGCTGTGACTGGCCGGTTCATGCGGACGGCACCATTGGCGGGCCGCCGCCATCAGCCGTTCAGCGCCGGGCGGCGACCTCGGGCGCGCGCACCTGGGCGGCGACCTTGTCGAGCACGCCGTTGACGTACTTGTAACCCTCGACGCCGCCAAAGGTCTTGGTCAGTTCGACGGCCTCGTTGATGACGACCCGGTAGGGGATGTCCACGCAGTGCACCAGTTCGTAGCAGCCGATCAGCAGGGCGGCCCGCTCGACCGGCGACAGTTCGTCGACACCACGGTCCAGGAAGGGCTCGAAGGCGGCCGTCAGGCGGGCTTCCTCGCGCGTGGCGCCGTTGAGCAGCGCGTCGAAGTGCTCGCGGTCGGCCTTGCTGAAGCCTTGCGCATCATGCAGGTGCGCCTGGATCGCGCCGATGTCGTTGCGGTTCAGCAGCCACTGGTACAGGCCCTGCAGCGCCAGTTCGCGCGAGCGGCGGCGTGCGCTCTTGGGCGGAGCCTTTGCGGCCGGCTTGCCGGCTTGGGGCGCGTCACTCATCGTCTTCCTCGTCTTCTTCCTCGTCCTGGTCATGGCGCAGCGAATCGAGCGCCACTACCAGGTTGGCCATCTCGACCGCGGCGCGGGCGCAGTCGCGGCCCTTTTCGCGCGTGCGGGCGTGCGCCTGGGCGTCGGTGTCGACGGTCAGGATGCCGTTGGCGATCGGCATGTTGAAGTCGAGGCCGACGCGGGTGATGCCGGCGCCGGATTCGTTCGAGACCAGCTCGAAGTGGTAGGTCTCGCCGCGCACGACCGCGCCCAGCGCGATCAGGGCGTCGAACTGGCCGCTCTCGGCCATCTTCTGCAGCGCCAGCGGCACTTCCAGCGCGCCGGGGACGGTGACGACCAGAGTATCCTCGCCTTCCACGCCGAGCTTTTCCAGCTCGGCCACGCAGGCTTCGCGCAATTCGTCGCAGACGGGCTCGTTGAAGCGTGCCTGCACGATGCCGATACGCAGTCCCTCGCCTTCGAGGTTGCTGGGATAGAAACCGTGATCCATCGTAATTCTCCTGTATTCGGTAGGCGGCCGTGCCAGGCGCGGCCGCCGGTGTCTTGGGGGAGGCCGCTCAGTCCGCGCAGCCGGCGCCCATCGGCTGGTAGCCGGTGACCTCGAGATCGTAGCCGGTCATGCTGGGCATCTTCTGCGGCGATGCCAGCACGCGCATCTTGCCCACGCCCAGGTCCTTGAGGATCTGCGCGCCGGTGCCATAGGTACGCAGGTCATGCTTCTGGCGCGGGCGGTCCTGCGGTGCGTCGAGCGCGCTGAACTGGCGGAACAGCTGCTCGGGCGTATCGCCGCAGTTGAGCATCACCATCACGCCGTGCTCAGCCTGGGCGATCACCTCCAGCGCCGCGGGCACGCTCCACGAGTGCGTCGTGCGCGCCACTTCCAGCAGGTCCAGGACCGACAGCGGTTCGTGCACGCGCACCAGCGTCTCGCGATCGGGGTGCGGCTGGCCCTTGACCATCGCCAGGTGGGCGCTGCCGCTCGGCTTGTCGCGGTAGGCGATGCAGTGGAAGGTGCCCTGCGGCGTCTGCATGCTGCGTTCGCCCACGCGCTCGATGATGCTCTCGGTGCGGCTGCGGTAGTGGATCAGGTCGGCAATGGTGCCGATCTTGATGCCGTGCTCCTGGGCGAACTCGATCAGGTCCGGCAGGCGCGCCATCGTGCCGTCGTCCTTCATGATTTCGCAGATCACGGCCGCCGGGGTCAGGCCCGCCAGGCCCGCCAGGTCGCAGCCGGCCTCGGTGTGCCCGGCACGGATCAGCACGCCGCCGGGCTGGGCCTTGAGCGGGAAGATGTGGCCGGGCTGGACCAGGTCCGACGGCCTGGCGTCCCGGGCCACCGCCGCCTGCACGGTGCGGGCGCGGTCGGCTGCCGAGATGCCGGTGGTCACGCCCTCGGCCGCTTCGATCGATACGGTGAAGTTGGTGCCGTGCTGGGTGCCGTTGCGGGACACCATCGGATGCAGCTCGAGCTGCGCGCAGCGCTCGGCGGTCAGCGTCAGGCAGATCAGGCCGCGGCCGAACCTGGCCATGAAATTGATGGCTTCCGGCGTGACGAAATCCGCTGCCAGAACCAGGTCGCCCTCGTTTTCGCGGTCCTCTTCGTCGACCAGGATGACCATGCGGCCGGCACGGATTTCGGCAATGATGTCTTCGGTACGGGCGATTGTCATGGAAGCTGGACGAAGCTGAAACGGAAACGGGCAGGAGGCGGACGGGCGTGCCCGGCAAGAGGCCGGGCCGAACGGTCGGCCGCTGGCGGGGCGGGCGCGGTCAAGGCCGGTATTGTACGCCAAGCGGGCCGCTCCGGCTTCCCGGGCGTGCCGATGCGGCCGGTCCCGCGCCCGGACCGCAGCAGGCTCCGCGCCCGCCTGAGCGGCCACGTCGGGCCGAAGCCCGGCGCGACAGGGCGGCGGCGCGCCGTCAGGCGTGGTCGGCGCGGCGGGCGAGCAGGCGCAGGTCGTCGCCGATCTGGCGCACCTCATGCCAGCGGAAAGCGGGCGCATCTTCCAGACGCGCCAGGGCGGGCAGGTTGAACATGCCTTGTGCGTCACCCAGCAGCCTGGGCGCCAGGTAGACCAGCAACTCATCGGCGCAGTGTTCGCGCACAAGCGAGCCATTCAGCTTGTTACCGGCCTCGGCGTGCAGCTCGTTGATGCCGCGCCGGCCCAGTTCCACCATCATCTGGTGCAGGTCGACCTTGCCTTGCGCATTGGCCAGCACGATCACCTCGACACCGCGCGCTTCCAGCTCGCGGCGGCGCTCCGGCGCGTCCACCGCGCAGAAGACCAGTGCCGGCCTGCCGAAGGGGCCGTGCTGGGGGGCCAGCATGCGAGCGTCCAGCGGGACTTCCAGCCGCGAATCGACCAGCACGCGCTGCGGCTGGCGCGGTGTCTCGACGGCGCGCACGGTCAATTGCGGATCGTCGTCGCGCACGGTGCCGATGCCGGTCAGGATGGCGCACGCGCGGGCGCGCCAGGCATGGCCGTCGTCCCGTGCCGCCTGGCCGGTGATCCACTGGCTGGTGCCGTCATGCAGTGCGGTGCGGCCGTCGAGCGAGGCCGCCACCTTGACGCGGACCCAGGGCAGGCCGCGCGTCATGCGCGAAACGAAACCGATGTTCAGCTCGCGCGCCTCTTTTTCCAGCAGGCCGCAGCGGACGTCGATGCCGGCCGCGCGCAAGCGCTGCAGGCCGCGTCCCGACACGCTCGGATTCGGATCCTCCATGGCGGCGACCACCCGTGCCACGCCGGCGCGGACCAGGGCGTCGGCGCAGGGCGGCGTGCGCCCGAAATGGCTGCAAGGCTCCAGCGTGACGTAGGCGGTGGCGCCGCTCGGGTCGAAGCCGCGCGCGGCGGCGTCCTTCAGGGCCTGGACTTCGGCGTGGTCCTGCCCGGCGGGCTGGGTGGATCCCTGCCCGATGACCTGTCCATGCTTGATCAGTACGCAGCCCACGCGGGGATTGGGCGTGGTGATATACAGGCCGAGCGTGGCGAGCGCCAGCGCCTGTTGCATGGCGGCGTGGTCGGTATCGGAGAACATGAGAGAAATCGCTTGGGTTCCGGTTCGGCTGGCGCGGCGGATGGGCCGGGGGGCCGCAGGCTCAGGGCGGGTCTGCGTTGCCGCAGTCGATATCCCGACCCGGCGTGCAGATGCGGATCCGGCCCTGCGCGCCGACCTTGAGATGCCGCTGCTCGTCCTGGCAGCGCAGCGCGAAGGTGGCAGCGAAGAAGCCGCCGTGCTCAGACCGAGAGTATCCCACAGCGCTCACACGCAAGGCGGCACCCTCGCCGGCGCCGCGCAGGCGCACGCGCAGACAGGCCTGCTGCAGCGGCACCACAGCCAGCGTGCCGTCGGCGTCGGCCAGGCGCAGGCGCCAGCCGCGGTCGAAACCGGTGGCGCCGGGCAGCGCTTCGAGCAGGACCTCCTGGCGCCGTGCCGCCGCGGTCGAACGAGCCAGCGCCAGCGAGCCGGCCAGGCGGTCCGCGGCATACACCACCCGCTGGCGTGCCAGCCACGCCTGCCAGGCGGGATAGGCCGTTGCGGCCAGGATGGCGAGCAGCGCCAGGCAGCAGAGCAGTTCAACCAGCGTGGCGCCGCGAGCTGCCCGGGGTGGGCCGGAGCAGAGGCAGGGGCGCATCTCAGCAGTCTCCAGGCAAGGGCTGAGGCGGTCCGGCGGCGCCGTCCTGCACCAGCCATTCGCCGGTGCTGCGCAGGATCAGCGTGCCGCAGCGGGGATCCGCCTGCATCGGTACCGCATGCAACTCCACGCAACGGTCGATGCCGGCCTGTGGGCAGGCGGCGGCCAGCAGCATGTGCCGCGCGGCGGCGGGCGGCGGCGGCACCGCGCGCGGCCATTGCCCCGCGACCGTTGCCGGCGCGTCAGGCGCAGCGTAGCTCGCCGTGGCGAGCGCGTGGCGTTCCAGTTCCAGCATGGCGGCGACGAGGGCAGCCTTGGCTTCCTGGCGGCGGCCCCGTTCGATGTGCTGCTGCCAGGCCGGCATCGCGATGGCCGCCAGCACGGCCACGATGGCCAGCGCGAACAGTAGTTCCAGCACTGTGAAGGCGGCCTGGCGGGGCCGTGCGGCAGGCCTGACCGGGTGGCCTCTCACGGCGCGGTCTCCACGGCCGGCGCAGGGATCAGCTCGCGCCAGCCCAGGCGCCCCTTGCGCCGGGAGGCATAGATGCGGTTCAAGGGGGTGGCATGGCCGCCGTCGATGGACCACAGGGTGTAGGCGGCATCTTCCCATTGCGGTGCCTCCGCCCGGGCGGGCGTATCGCCACGTCGCCGCGGCGCTGCCTGCGCGACCAGCAGGTGGGCATCCGGGCCGACGGCGCGGCCGGTCGTGTAATGCGCCGCGGCCTGTCCCGGTCCCAGGCTGCCGATCGACTCGCCGAGACCGGCGCCGACCAGGTAGCCGCGTGGTTGCCGGGCAGCGTCCACGGTGAGGATGGCGACATGGGCCGGTCCCGCCTTCAGCAGGTGCCGTACGCGTTCGCCGGGGTGCGGCAATACCAGTTGCCAGCCGGAAGCAGCGGATGCCGGGGTGCCGCCGGCGCGCCGCAGTACGCTGCCGGCGCCAGTCGTTTCGGCCAGCACTGTTGCGAGTGGCCGGGCTTCCTGCGCGGGTGTGCCCGTGTCGGCCACGGCGCGCACGGTGCTGCCGTGGCCGTAGACCACCAGAGGCCCGCTCGCGGTGGGGAAGATCAGCGGTGCAGCCGCGGTGCCCTGCGGCGCGAGCGGGTCAGCCGGGGCCGGCCGGGCATGCAGGCAGGCGGCAGGCTTGCCGGTGCCGGGCGTCTCGGCGACCGGCAGGTCCCATCGCCATAGCTGTGCTTGATCGTCCACCGCATACGCTGCCCGCGCCAGGCCGTCCGTGTCTTCCAGCACATCGGCGGCGAGGATGGCTGTGGCTTGCTGCCCGCCAGGGCAGGCCTCGCGCGGGAGGGGCAGGGTGAGGTCCGGCGCGCCCACGTCCAGTGGCAGCATGGCGAGGCCGGGACCATCGCCGCTGGCCGACGGGCCGGTCGTGGCCATCACGTGCCAGCGGGGCTGTTGCGGCTTGCCGAGGGCGAGCGCGCGCAGCGGCCCGGTGGCGGTCAATGCCAGCGCAGGCGAGGCGGCGCGTGCCAGCAGCACCGCGGGGGGCGGGCTGCCGGCGACGACGCGGGTGACATCGAGCACGTAGAGGGCGAGGGCGGCCGCCGGCGTACCACCGAGTTGCACGCTGCAAAGCAGGACGGTGCGCCAGGCACCGTCGAGCAGGCGGACGTCGGCGGCCTGCGGAGCCGGGCAGGGCGGGCCGCTCGGCGGCGCCTCCCCGGCGCCGGTGGTGAAGCGGGGTGGGGCGACCGCGGCAAGCACCGCGCCGGTGGCGGCGTCGAAGGCGCGCAGCCGGCCGTCGCCGGCGCCGAGCCAGACCAGGGCGGGGCGGTCGGCCTGGCGTGCCACGAAAGCGGCGTGTCCCTGCTGTCCCGGCAGCCAGGCGGGCGGAGGCAGGCTCACCGGTCGCGCAGGACGGCGCTCACCGGCTCCGGCCTGGCGCGGGACCGCTACCGTCACCCGCCAGCGGGCTGGCGCCGGCCCGGCCTTGTCGTCCGCAGGCAGGGCGCGCGCCGTCAGGCGTCCGTCCGCTCCTGCCAGGAACACCAGGCCGGCCGGCACCGCCGGCGTCGGCCGTCCGTCTGGGCCGGGGCCGGCGGTCGCGCGACAGGCCGGGGAGGGCAGGCAGGCCAGGCCGGCCGCCACGCCCAGCGCACCCAGCGTCGGCATGGCCGCCCCGACGAAACGCACGATGACGATGGCGCTCATGGCTGGAACTCGCTCTGCAGCACGGCGCGCGCCACGGCGCCGCGGCCCAGGCCGATGGCGGTAATGCGCAGGCGTGGCAGCGGGAGTGTCTCGCCGTAGCCGGAAGCCGGGGGGCTGTTTCCCGCGCTGTCGGGCAGGCGCTCGATCAGGTAGCGCGGCCGCAGGGTGACGCCGGCAGCCTCCGGCGGCAGCTGCGGCAATCGGTTGCCAGTGATGTCGCCGAAGCCGACGCCCATTTCGTGCAGGCCCTGGCCGGCCTCGAGCCAGGCCCGCCAGGCTGGCACGCCGCCGCGTTCGGTGCGGCACAGCCCTCGCAGCGGACCGCTGCCGCATTGTCCGGGGAGCGGCCAATCCGCCAGGCGTGTGCCGTCGCCGCTGGCCACCGCGCGCAGCGACTGGGCGATGTCGGCCTCGGCGTCGAGCAGGGCTGCCTCCGCCGCGTGCAGGGCGATCTCGCGCTCCAACTGCAGCGTGGCGAGTTGCCTGGCTGAAAGCAGGAAGGACAGCAGGGCGAGCGCGCAGCCTGCTGCCGATAGCAGCAGGACTGCCGTCGCCAGCAAGGTGGCGCCGCCGCGGTCGCACGCTCGGCATCGGCGCAGGGCCGGGCTGGGGTGGTGTCGAGGCGACGGGCTCATGGTGCGCCGTGCTCCATCGGGTTGCGCAGGCGGAAGGTGGCGGCGAAGACCTTGCGCACCAGTCCGTGACCATCGGCTGGCAGGAATACGGTGTCGCTACCGGGCGCGGCGGGCACGTCCTGCGGACGGCGCGGCAACAGGAGCAGGGGGGCGGCCGGGCCGGCGCCGGCCTGCGGCCGTTCGCCGCGCAGGACCATGGCCACCTGCACGGCACGTACCTGGTTCCAGGCGGCACCGCCGTCCTCGATCTCCGCGGCGGAAAGGAAGTCGTCGACGGCGCCGTCGCCATCGCGGTCCACGCCGTAGCGGAACTGCAGCGTTTCCACACCGCGCACGAGCGCGCCGGAGGTCCACGCGCCGGCCAGTGCCCGCCCGGCCCGCCGGCTGGGGTAGCGGCACAGCAATTGGGGCTCGCCATCGTTGCCGACGCCGAGATAGAGCAGGTTGGCCGCGGCATGTCCGGCGACCGGGGCACCGGCTTCGTCGACCGCCTGCATGGCAAGCGGGTAGCCGCCGCAGTCGGTCATGGTCCCGTCCGGGACGGTCGGGTCGCTGCCTTGCGCGCTGCCGCTCAGGCGAACCAGCAGGGCGTCGCTCGCGCCCGTGGCGCGCCGCCCGCAGGAAAGTGCCTGGCCGATCGCCGGCTGGCCGCAGTCGTCGCGCCCGCTGAGCACCGGCGGCGCGCCGGGTGGCAGCGCGGGGGCGTCGGCCGGACGCCAGCCGGCGTGGCGGACCAGGTGCGCCACGGCTGCCAGCGCGCGCTGGCCGCGTTCCTCGAGCAGGATGCGGTCCACCGCCAGCCGGTAGGCGGCCTGCAGCGCCTGGAAAGTGACGGCGGCCAGGCCCATCACCAGCAGGCCGAGTACCAGTCCGACCAGCAGCTCGACCAGCGACAGGCCGCGATATTGCCCGGTCCGCATGCCGTGCCCGCCGTGGTGGCGGCGCGCAGCGGGAGCCGGCGACGTCCGCGACCTGGCTTGGGAGTTTCGGCGGGCGCCGCCGGTCACGGACGGCTCCACAGCACGAGCGCCATATCCTGCGGCGCCAGGCCGGCGCGGGCCAGCCGCGCGACCGCCAGCCGGCGCCCGGCAGCGCAGCCGAGGCTGTCGAGGCGGTCGCAGGAGCGCAGCGCCAGTACGCCCGCGCCCTGGAGCGGGGGGAGTGCCCGCTCCGGCGCGTCGGCTTCGATCAGCTCGACCGCGGCGCGGGTGGCGGCGCCGAAGGCCTCGGCATGGCGCAAGGCCTGCAGTGCATGCGGCGAGAGCCCGGCGAGCGGCAGCATGGCCATGATGGCCAGGGCAAGCGCAGCCAGGCTTTCAGTCAGGACGTATCCGGGCCGCTTGCGTGGGTGCCGGCGGCATGGCAAGCGGCGCGCATGCGCGCCGGGGTGCGCTGGGGGCACCAGGTGGCGACGGCCGCGGCGGCCGGCCATCCCGCTGCGCCGGAACAGGCCTGCCCGGCCGCTGCGGATGGGGCGATAGCGGTGGCCGGCGCCGTCGGTGCCGCCGGGACAGTGGGTGCGGATGGGAGCAGGACCTGGCATGGCAGCCTCCGTCGATCTGGTTACCGGTCAGCATAGGGACTGGCTGCCGGACCGACGTGTCGGCCTGTCACGAGTTGGCGTCATCATGTTGCGCCCGCCGGCCTGTCGCCGAGGACCAGGATGCGATGGAGGCATGCCGGCAAGACCTGCCCCGGGTCGGCCGGTACACTACCCGGCATCCGCCACTTCAAGAACCTGGGCAGCGCCGGCAGCTACTCCGATGTCACGCATGGCGTGAACCGCAACTGCGTCAGCGCGGGCACGAGGTCAACACCTGCGCCGACGCCAGCCTGCCGGGCTGAAGCATCAACACCAGCCACGAGCCGGCGCTGGCGACGGCAGTCAGAAGCGTGAAGCGAAAGGGTTGAAGGGAGGCGGCGCTCAGGCCTTGCGGGCCGGGCTGGCGGAAATCTCTTCCAGCACTTCGCGGAATTCCGACACGTCCTCGAAGCTCCGGTAGACCGAGGCAAAGCGGATGTAGGCGATCTTGTCCAGCTTGCGCAGCTCGCGCATCACCAGTTCGCCGACCTGGCTGCTGAGCAGTTCCTTCTGGCCCAGCGACAGCAGTTTTTCCTCGATGCGGGTGATGGCATCGTCGATGGCCTCGGCCGAGACCGGGCGCTTGCGCAGCGCGGTGCGCATGGAGTCCTTGAGCTTGGCGCGGACGTAGTCCTCGCGCGAGCCGTTCTTCTTGACGATGGCGGGGAAGAACAGTTCGATGCGCTCGTAGGTGGTGAAGCGGCGGTCGCAGGATTCGCAGCGCCGGCGGCGGCGCACGGTGTCGCCCTCTTCGGACATGCGGGTGTCAAGCACCTGCGTGTTGGAATGACCGCAGAAGGGACATTTCATGCCTGACCACCTTGGGATGTATGGAGCGGCTGCGCCGGCCGTATTGTGATTCTGTCATGGCGCGCCCGCCTTGACGAGGGGCGGGCGGGCATGCCGGCTGCCGGCATGCCCGAGCCTGGCGCCGCCCGGGCGGGCGGCGGGGCAGGCGGTCTTAATGCCTCAACCGTAGACCGGGAAGCGCTTGGTCAGCGCGGCGACCTGCTCGCGCACGCGCGCGATATTGGCCTCGTCGTGCGGGTTGTCCAGCACGTCGGCGATCAGGTTGGCGACCTGGCGGGCTTCTTCTTCCTTGAAGCCGCGGGTGGTCATGGCCGGCGAGCCCAGGCGGATGCCCGAGGTGACGAAGGGCTTTTCCGGGTCGTTGGGGATGGCGTTCTTGTTGACGGTGATGTGCGCGTCGCCGAGGATCTTCTCGGCTTCCTTGCCAGTGATCTGCTTGGCGCGCAGGTCGACCAGCATCACGTGGCTCTCGGTGCGGCCGGAGACGATGCGCAGGCCGCGCGCGATCAGGGTCTCGGCCAGCACAGCGGCGTTCTTCACCACCTGTTGCTGGTAGGCCTTGAACTCGGGCGCCAGTGCTTCCTTGAAGGCCACGGCCTTGCCGGCGATCACGTGCATCAGCGGGCCGCCCTGGATGCCGGGGAAGATGGCCGAGTTGATGGCCTTCTCGTGCTCGGCCTTCATCAGGATCACGCCGCCGCGCGGGCCGCGCAGGCTCTTGTGCGTGGTGGTGGTGACGAAGTCGGCATGCGGCACCGGGTTCGGATAGACGCCGGCGGCGATCAGGCCGGCGTAGTGGGCCATGTCGACCATGAAGTAGGCGCCGATGGACTTGGCCACGCGGGCGATGCGCTCGAAGTCGATGCGCAGGGCGAAGGCGGACGCGCCGGCGATGATCAGCTTGGGCTTCTTTTCCTGGGCCAGTTTTTCCAGTGCGTCGTAGTCGATGTCTTCCTGGGCGTTCAGGCCGTAGCTGACCACGTTGAACCACTTGCCGCTCATATTGAGGGCCATGCCGTGGGTCAGGTGACCGCCTTCGGCCAGGCTCATGCCCATGATGGTGTCGCCCGGCTTCAGCACGGCGAAGAACACGCCCTGGTTGGCCTGCGAGCCGGAATTCGGCTGCACGTTGGCGGCTTCGGCGCCAAACAGTTGCTTGACGCGGTCGATCGCCAGTTGCTCGACGACGTCGACGTACTCGCAGCCGCCGTAGTAGCGCTTGCCGGGATAGCCCTCGGCGTACTTGTTGGTCAGCTGCGAGCCCTGCGCGGCCATCACGGCCGGCGAGGTGTAGTTTTCCGAGGCGATCAGCTCGATGTGATCTTCCTGGCGCTGGTCTTCCTTCTGGATGGCGGCGAAGAGTTCCGGATCGATCTGGTCGATCGTATAGCGGCTGCGTTCGAACATGGCGGGATTCGTCTTGAAAAGGGGATCCGACTTGGCTTCGGGGGTAGGGCGCGCGGGGGAAGGCACATGCGACCTGCACCGGCCTGGTTGCGGCCGGCGCAGGGCGCACCCTGCTTCCCATTCGCTGCCCAGGCGAGCGGCAGGCGTCTGAACTTCACGCCAGAGAACTTGCGCTTCCTCGTGGTAGTGCCCACTGACTTCGCCAGTCGCGCAAGATGGAATGGTTGGCGCGAGTCTACGCGAGCCTCGGGCCGGCCGCAAGCGGCGCGGCATGGCTGTGGCGGGCAGGCCAAGGGTTTACGTCAATGTCGCGCACGGCTCCGCTACAATCGCGGCCATGACGAACTTTGTCTGGACCCTGCGCGTGTATTGGGAAGATACCGACGCGGGCGGCGTAGTGTTCTACGCCAACTACCTGAAATTCTTTGAACGCGCCCGCACCGAATGGCTGCGGTCGCTCGGCATCGGCCAGCAGGCCCTGTCCGACGAGGCCGGCGTGGTCTTCGTCGTCAGGAGCACGGCGGTGGAATACAATGCGCCCGCCCGCCTGGACGACCAGATCGAGATCCGGACCCGGATTGAACGGGTCGGGCCGGCCTCGGTCCAATTCGCCCAAGAAGCGTGGCGCGGGGAGCAGCAGCTGGCGACCGGCGCCATCCGGGTCGGCTGTGTAGACAAGTCCACATTTCGACCCGCCCCCATCCCCGCCCCCGTCCTCGCAACTATCAAGACCGCCCGATGAATCCCGTGACCGTCTCGCAAGACCTGTCCATCGTTTCGCTGGTGCTGCATGCCAGCCTGCTGGCGCAGGCCGTCATGGCGCTGCTGCTGGTGATGTCCCTGTTCTCGTGGACCTACATCTTCCGCAAGCACATGGCGCTGCGCGCCGCGCGCAGCCAGACCGAAGGCTTCGAGCGCGATTTCTGGGCCGGCGGCGACCTGCAGGCGCTGTATAACAGCGCGGTCAACAACCGCCACAACACCGGGGCGCTGGAACGCATCTTCGAGTCCGGCATGGGTGAATTCCTGAAGGCGCGCGAGCGCAGCAACGACGCCGGAGCGCTGCTCGACGCTGCCCGCCGCGCCATGCGCGCGGCCTACCAGCGCGAGATGGATGTGCTGGAATCGCATCTTCCCTTCCTGGCCTCGGTCGGCTCGGTCAGCCCCTATATCGGCCTGTTCGGCACCGTGTGGGGCATCATGAACGCCTTCCGCGGCCTGTCCAATGTGCAGCAGGCCACCCTGGCCTCGGTGGCGCCCGGCATCGCCGAAGCGCTGGTGGCCACGGCCATCGGCCTGTTTGCCGCCATTCCCGCGGTGATCGCCTACAACCGTTATGCGACCGAGATCGATCGGCTGGCAATCCGTTTCGAGAGCTTCATGGAAGAGTTCCTGAACATCCTGCAGCGCCAGACGCGCTGATCGCCAGCAAGGAGCCAAGCTATGGCAGCCATCCAGCGTCGCGGCGGCTCGCGCCGCCGCGCCAGTGCCGAGATCAACGTCGTGCCGTACATCGACGTGATGCTCGTGCTGCTCGTCATCTTCATGGTGGCCGCGCCGATCGTGAGCCCGGCCGTGGTCGACCTGCCCACGGTGGCCAACGCCACCCCGCAGCAGAAGACGCCGCCCATCGTCGTCACCGTGCACGAGGACGGTGCGTTGAGCGCGCGCGGCCAGGACAGTGCCGGCAAGGCCTTCGACCGCAAGCTCGACAAGGCCGGCCTGATCGCCTTCGTCAACCAGCGCCAGGAAGAGAATCCCGACCAGCCGGTGGTGATCGCCGCCGACCGCTCGGTACGCTACGAGGCGGTGCTGGATGTGATGTCCGAGCTGAAGGCGGATGGCGTCAAGCGTGTCGGCCTGATGGTGAAGTCCAAGTAAGGCGTCCCGCCGGGACCCACTAACGTAACCCGCCTGCCGCGAGTGTCGAAGCGTCGATGAAGAAGGCCGCCTATCCATACCAGCCGGTGCGCGAGAAGGGGACCCTGCGTTCCTTCCTGCTGGCCCTGCTGATGCACCTGCTGCTGGGGCTGGTGCTGTACTACGGCGTGCACTGGCAGAGCAGCACCCCGGTCGGCTCCGAGGCCGAATTGTGGACGGCCGCCGACCTGGCGCCCGCTCCCGCACCCACGCCGGCACCGCCACCCCCGCAGCCCGTCACGCAGCCTGCGCCGGTTGCGCCCGCGCCGTCGGCACGCCAGCAGGCCGAGGAAGAGGCCGACATCGCCCTGCAGCAGCTCAAGCGCCGGCAGGCCGAGGCCGCGGCGCGCGAAGAGGCGCGCAAGCAGGCGGAACGGCGCGAGCGCCAGGCGCGCGAGGAGGCCGAGCGCCAGGCGGCCCAGCGCAAGGAAGACGAACGCCGCAAGGCGGCCCAGCAGGCGGCCCAGCTCGCGGCCCAGCAGGAGCAGCAGCGCAAGGAGCAGCTCAAGGAACAGCAGCTCAGGGCGCAGCAGCTGAAAGAGCAGCAGCTGAAAGAGCAGCAGCTGAAAGAGCAGCAGCTCAAGCAGCAACAGCTGAAGGAGCAGCAGCGCAAGGAGGCGGACGCCAAGGCGAAGGCCGACGCGGAAGCGAAGGCCCGGGCGGAAGCCGATGCCAAGGCCAAGGCGGATGCCAAGGCCAAGGCAGAGGCCAAGGCAGAGGCCAAGGCAGAAGCGAAGGCCAAGGCGGATGCCGAAGCCAAGGCCAAGGCAAAGGCCGACGCCGAGGCCAAGGCCAAGGCCGAGGCGGCCGCCAACGCCCAGCGCCGCGGCGAGCTGGCGCGCCTGCAGGCCATGGCGGCCGGTGGCGGCGGCGCTGGCGGAGGCGGGGTCGGCAGCCAGGCCGGCTCCGGTGCCGGCAGTGGCGGCAAGGCCTCGCCGGGCTATGCGGATCGCGTGCGCCGCCGCGTCAAGCCGAACATCATCTTCACCGAAGACGTCGCCGGCAACCCGGCCGCCGTGGTGACGGTGCAACTGGCGCCGGATGGTTCGCTGATGTCGGCCCGCCTCAGCAAGTCGAGCGGCAATGCCGCCTGGGACAACGCCGTGCTGCGCGCGGTCGAGCGTTCGGACCCGTTGCCGCGCGATGAGAACGGCAAGGCGCCGGGCAACTTCACCATCACTTTCCGTCCCAAGGACTGAGGCAGGCACGGCCCCCTATGATTTGCAACTTTGTGCAACTATCAATATCGGGGGTCTGTCCCATCGCTACCATTTCAGGTTGCCTGACGCAGCCCAACGCGAGCATGCGGTATATCGATGCCCGCGTGGTGCGCGCTACGCCGCGCCGTGCCGCCCGCCGGCCGCGCCCCATGAATCTAGATCTTGATTGAGGAGCAGCATGCGAAAGCTCTGGGCCCCCATCCTGCTGTCCGTGACGCTGGCGTTCACCGCCGGTGGCGCACAGGCGCAGCTCAATGTCGAAATCAGCGGGGTTGGCTCCAGCCAGTTCCCGGTGGCCACCGCCAACTTCCAGGGCGAGGCGCAGGCGCCGTTGAGCCTGACCGCCATCATCCGTTCCGACCTGCAGCGCAGCGGCCGCATCCGCAATGTCGATCCGTCCGGCGCCACCGTCGCCGAATCGGCGCAGGTGGACCTGGGCAGCTGGAAGACGCGCGGTGCCGATGCCTTCGTCGCCGGTACCGTGACCCCCACCGGCGGCGGCCAGTACGATGTGCGCTTCCGCCTCTACGACACCGTCAAGGGGCAGAGCCTGGGCGGGCTCGTCTTCAACGTCAACCAGGGCCAGCTGCGTGTCACCGCGCACAAGATCGCCGACTACATCTATGAGAAGCTGCTGGGCGAACGCGGCATCTTCGCCACGCGGCTGTCCTATGTTTCGCGCGTCGGCAACCGCTACCAGCTGCTGATCTCCGACTCCGACGGGCAGAGCCCGCAGGTGGCGCTGACCAGTATCGAACCGATCATCTCGCCCTCGTGGTCGCCCGACGGCCGCCGCGTCGCCTACGTTTCCTTCGAGTCGCGCAAGCCGGTGGTCTATGTGCATGACCTGGCCACGGGCCGCCGCTCCAAGGTGGCGGACTTCAAGGGCAACAACAGCGCGCCGGCGTGGTCGCCGGACGGCCAGCACCTGGCCGTGGCGCTGTCGCGCGACGGCAATACCCAGGTCTACCAGGTCAACGCGGATGGCACCGGACTCAAGCGCCTGAGCCGCAGCAGCGCCATCGACACCGAGCCGATGTACTCGCCGGACGGCCGCAGCATCTACTTCACCAGCGACCGCGGCGGCGGCCCGCAGATCTATCGCATGCCTGCCGACGGCGAATCGAGCGGGGCGGCCCAGCGCGTCACCTTCAAGGGCAGCTACAACGTCAGCCCGCGCATCTCGCCGGACGGCAAGCAACTGGCCTACATCACGCGCGCAGGCGGCTTCAAACTGCAGCTGCTGGATCTCGGTACGGGCGACGTGACCTCGCTCACCGACACCGGCAACGACGAGGCGCCGAGCTTCGCCGCCAACGGCAAGTACATTCTCTACGCCACCCGAGTCGGCGGTCGCTCGGTGCTGGCGGCGGTGTCCACTGACGGGCGTACCCGCCAGGTTCTGTCCCTCCAGTCCGGCGAAGTCCGTGAGCCGTCCTGGGGCCCATTCATGCAATAACAGGAGTGTTCTGCCATGTCCCAACTGATGACCAAGACCCTTGCCGTCGCCGCGCTGCTGGCGCTCGGCGCCTGCAGCTCGGGTGTCAAGCTCGATGACACCGCCAACGCCGGCGCCGGCAAGGGCGGTGCGACCACCGACGCGCGCGCCGTGGCGCCGGTCGACGTCTCGCGCGACGCGCTGAACGACCCGAACAGCCCGCTGGCCAAGCGCAGCGTCTACTTCGATTTCGACAGCTACTCGGTCAAGCCGGAGTACCAGGGCACGCTGACCGAGCATGCCAAGTACCTGGCGGCCCATCGTGACCGCAAGATCCTGATCCAGGGCAACACCGACGAACGCGGCACCAGCGAGTACAACCTCGCGCTGGGCCAGAAGCGCGCCGAAGCGGTGCTGCGCTCGCTGAGCTCGCTGGGCGTGCCCGACAGCCAGATGGAATCGGTCAGCCTGGGCAAGGAGAAGCCGAAGGCGACCGGCCACGACGAAGCCTCGTGGGCGGAAAACCGCCGCGCGGACATCGTCTACTGATCGGACGATCCACGCCATGAATGCACGCGTCTCCAAACTGTCCTGCCTGGCCGCGCTGTCCTGTGCCGGCCTGTTGTGCGCCACGGGCCCGGCGCACGCCGGCGTGTTCGACGATGACGAGGCGCGCCGCGCCATCGTCACCATGCGCGACCAGTTCAACGCCTTCCAGGCCACGGCTTCGCAGCGCATCGACCAGAACAGCCGCGTCCAGCTCGACATGCAGAACCAGCTCGAGAGCCTGCGCCAGGAAGTGGCGCGGCTGCGCGGGCAGAACGAGGTCTTGCAGAACCAGTTGGAGACGCTGCAGAAGCAGCAGAAGGACTACTATGCGGACCTGGATGCACGGCTGAAGAAGTTCGAGCCGCAGCAGGTGACGGTTGACGGCAGGGAAGGGCTGTCGCAGCCGACCGAGAAGCCGGAATACGACGCGGCGCTGCAGCGTTTCCAGGGCGGCGACTTCAAGGGGGCCGGCCAGGCCTTCGCCGCTTTCGCCAAGAAGTATCCGCAGAGTCCTTACCTGCCGCTGGCGCAGTACTGGCTGGGCAACTCGCTGTATGCGCAGCGCGACTACCGCGGTTCCATCAGCGTGCTGCAGAACATGGTGCAGGACAATCCTTCGCATCCCAAGGCACCGGATGCCCTGATCGTCATCGCCAACGACCAGATCGAGTCCGGCCAGAAAGCCGCCGGGCGCAAGACGCTGGAGCTGGTGGTGGCCAAGTACCCGGGCACCGAAGGAGCGCAGGTGGCCAGCAACCGTCTGAAGACGCTGAAGTAACCGTGTGGCGGCGGTGGCCGCCCGCAGTTGGACAAGCTGGACAGCCCGCGCCGTGCGCGGGCTTTTTTCTTGGGCAGGCGTTGCCGTGCGGGGCAGGGGCCGGCCCCGCCGAGGCAGGCTAAAATACCCGGTTACCCCAATTTCCCTAACCGGCGTGCCCAGCGCCGCGCAACCATCATGACCCAACGCGCCATCGTCCTGCTTTCCGGCGGCCTGGACTCCGCCACCGTGCTCGCCATGGCACGCGACCAGGGATTCGAGACCTATGCCCTGTCGATGCGCTACGGCCAGCGCCACTCCTCCGAACTGGAGGCGGCCAAGCGGGTGGCCGCCGCGCTCGGCGCCAAGCGCCACGAGATCATCGACCTGGACCTGCGCCGCTTCGGCGGTTCCGCGCTGACCGACGACGCGCTGGCCGTGCCGACCGATGGCGCCAGCGAGGGCATTCCCGTGACCTACGTGCCGGCACGCAACACCATCATGCTGTCGCTCGCGCTCGGCTGGGCCGAGGCGGTGGGCGGGCGTGACCTGTTCTTCGGCGCCAACGCGGTCGATTACTCCGGCTATCCGGACTGCCGGCCCGAGTACGTGGCGGCCTACGAGACGCTCGCCAACCTTGCCACCAAGGCCGGCGTGGAGGGGCAGCGTATCCATGTGCACGCCCCCATCATCGACATGAGCAAGGCCGACATCATCCGCGAGGGCATCCGCCTGGGCGTCGACTACGGCCTGACGGTGTCCTGCTACCAGGCGGACGACGACGGCCGCGCCTGCGGCGTCTGCGATTCCTGCCGCATCCGCCGCGCCGGCTTCGAGGCCGCTGGCGTGCCCGATCCCACCCGCTACCAGCAGGCCGGCTGAGACCGGCGCCGCGACTCTGATCCTACTGCTGCCACCCTCCGTGCGCCCCCACGCCAATGCCCGATATCGACATCCCCGCGCTTACGCACACGGTGCTGCTGAGCACCTTCGCCCTGACCTTCCTGTTCGGCGCCGTCCTGCAGCGCACACACTTCTGCACCATGGGAGCGGTCTCCGACGTGGTCAACATCGGTGACTGGAGCCGCATGCGCATGTGGGCGCTGGCCATCGGCGTCGCCATGATCGGTACCGGGGCGCTGGCCGCGGCCGGGCTGATCGACCCGACCAAGACCATCTACACGGCCAGCAAGCTGTCGTGGCTGTCGGCGCTGGCGGGCGGGCTGATGTTCGGCTTCGGCATGGTGCTGGCCTCCGGCTGCGGCAGCAAGACGCTGGTGCGCATCGGGGCCGGCAACCTGAAGTCGCTGGTGGTGTTCGTCTTCCTCGGCCTGTCGGCGCTGATGACGCTGCGCGGGCTGTTCGGCGTGGTGCGCGTCAACACCGTGGACGCGGTGGCGCTCGCCCTGCCCACGACCCAGGACCTGCCGTCGCTGCTGGCGCAGGGCAGCGGGCTGTCGCGCGGTGCGCTGCAGCTCGGCCTGGGCCTGGTGCTGGGGGGCGCGCTGTCGCTGTGGGCACTGGCCGGCAAGGGCTTCCGCACCTTTGACAACCTGCTGGGCGGCATCGCGGTCGGCTTGATCATCGTCGGCATGTGGTACGTGTCCGGCCACCTCGGCTATGTGTCGGAGGATCCCAATACCCTGGAGGAGCTGTTCATCGGCACCAACAGCGGCCGCATGGAGAGCCTCAGCTTCGTCGCGCCCTATGCCTACACGATGGACTGGCTGACGATGTTCAGCGACAAGAGCAAGGTGCTGACCGTCGGCATCGTCAGCGTGTTCGGCGTGATCGCCGGCGCCGCGGCCTACGCGCTGGCGACGCGCACCTTCCGCTGGGAAGGCTTCGCCGGTGCCGAGGATGTCGCCAACCATATCGTCGGCGGCCTGCTGATGGGCGCCGGCGGCGTGACCGCGCTGGGTTGCACCATCGGCCAGGGACTGTCAGGGGTGTCGACGCTGGCGCTGGGCTCCTTCATCGCGCTGGCCGGCATCCTGGCCGGCGCGATGCTGGCGTTCCGCTACCAGATGTGGCGCCTCGAACGGATGGTGTAATCAGCCTGTCATCGATCGATGGTTGTTGGCGGACTCTTTCTGTTGACAGTACGCCGGGCGCATGACTATAATCGCTGCTTCAGTTTTTTCGGGTCGTTAGCTCAGTCGGTAGAGCAGCGGACTTTTAATCCGTTGGTCGCGTGTTCGAGTCACGCACGACCCACCAGAATTGCAAAAAGCCCGTGGCGCAAGCCACGGGCTTTTTTGTTTGCGGTGCCAGGTGAAGCGGATCGTCGAATCGCGCGGATCGTCGAATGGTGGACCGTCGCGTCGCACATCGGCAGGGCAGGCGACCGCCTGCGCCTGCGCTCAGGGTTGCCGGCCCGGAGCCGGCGCGTCGGCCGGCGTTTCCGGGGCCGGGCTGCCGTCGGCATTGCCCTGCTGCCCTTCGCTCCAGCGCTGGTAGGCCAGGTAGCCGGCGCCGGCCAGCATGCCCACCTTGGACAGGTTCCAGGCCCAGCGCGCCAGCGGTGTCTTGCGCAGCAGCGGCAGGGCCAGCGAGACGGCCGAGCTCAGCAGCGGGTGGTCGCGCGCCACGCCCAGTACCTTGAGCACGGTCGGCGCGTTGCCGGTGCCGGGCAGCCAGTGGCGCAGGCGGGCCAGTCGTCCGGTGCTGCCGCGCACCTGGCTGACGGCCTGGGAGAAGTCATAGCGCTCGAGCGCGGCTCGGGTGAGCAGGAGTTCCTTGCGCACCGCCAGCGGCAGCTTGGCTTCGCGCGACAGGCGCACCGGGCGGGCGTGCGGCCGGCGCTCCGCTGCGGTGTTGCTGGCGGTGTCGGCCTTGTGGTCCGGTGCGCTCATTGGCGTAGCACCTCGCGGTCTTTGTCGATCTCGGCCAGCGTGGCCTCGAACAGCGGCGGCGCACGCCGCACGATATTGCGTGCCGCCAGCAGGCAGGCGGCACAGGCGGCGCCGTCGATCAGCACCAGTGCGCCGAGCGCCTGCCAGCGGTAGGTGTCCCAGAAGACGATCGCGATCAGCACGGTCAGCGTCACCATTGCCAGGCCGAAGAAGACCAGGCCGAAACAGGCGAGCAGGGCGACCCGCAGCAATCTTGCGCGCTCCTCGGCCAGCTCGACGCTGGCGAGTTCCAGGCGCGTCTGCAGCATGGCCACGACCGAGCCGGCCAGGTTGCGCAGCGACTCCAGGAATTTGGGTGGGGTGGGCGATTCGCTCATGCGCTCATGCGGATGGGGCGTGGCTACGTGCGCCCGGACCCGGCGCGGCCGGCCACGGGCAGGAAGGGCCGCGGGCGAGGCCCGTCGGCATGTGGATGGCGAGCCGCGGCCGCCGCCGCCCGGGGCGCGCCGCGGCCGCGCGTGATCACTTGCGGTTGAGCAGCAGGCCGATCAGCAGGCCGACGCCGGCGGCCACGCCCACGGCGCGCCAGGGATGGTCGTGCACGTAGTCGTCGGTGGCGCGGGCCGCAGCCTTGCTCTTGGTGACGACGGCATCCTGCAGGTCCTGCGCCTTTTCCTTCGCTTGCTTCAGCAGCCCCATGCCGCGTTCACGCAGCTCGGCAGCTTTTTCGCCAGTGGTCGAGGCCGCTTGCTTGAGCAGTTCTTCGGCATCGGACAAAACGGTCTTGACATCGCTCATCAGTTTCTCCTGTTTGCGGGCGGTTGGTACGGATATTGACATTGTGCCTGCCTCGCGCCGCCTTGGGCGGATTCTCGCGTGCTTCCTAGCATATGTGGCACCCCGGCGTGGTTTCAAGACCACGCGATGCGGGGTCTCGGCCCAGTGCTGCGCGCAGCACGGTGGCAGATGGCTGACACATGCCCTTATGCGCTGGAGTGATTTTGTCGTGACTTTATATTCGTTCGGGTTGGATCGCAATCCGGCTACGCTGGTTCCCATCTGATTTTTGCTTGCGCCATTTCTGTAATCAGGAGGGAAAACATGACATTGCGCCTGGGCGATATCGCCCCCGACTTTGAGCAGGATTCCAGCGAAGGCCCGATCCGCTTCCATCAGTGGCTGGGCAGCGACTGGGGGGTGCTGTTTTCGCATCCGGCCGACTTCACGCCGGTCTGCACCACCGAACTCGGCCTGACGGCCAAGTTGAAGGACGAGTTCGCGCGGCGCAACGTCAAGGTGATCGCGCTGTCGGTGGACGGGGTGGAGTCGCACCGCGGCTGGATCCGCGATATCGACGAAACGCAGGGTACCTCGGTCAACTTCCCAATCCTGGCCGACGCGGACCGCAAGGTGGCCACGCTGTACGACATGATCCACCCGAACGCGAGCGAGACCTTCACCGTGCGCTCGCTGTTCGTGATCGACCCGAACAAGAAGGTGCGGCTGACCATCACCTATCCCGCCAGCACCGGACGCAATTTCAACGAGATCCTGCGCGTGATCGATTCGCTGCAGTTGACCGACAGCCACAGCGTGGCGACGCCGGGCAACTGGCAGGACGGCGACGATGTGGTCATCGTGCCGTCGCTGAAGGACGAGGAAGTGATCCGCCAGAAATTCCCGAAGGGCTACCGGGCGGTCAGGCCATACCTGCGCCTGACCCCGCAACCCGGCAAATGATGCCGGCGTGCCAGGCATAAGCTGCGCGCTCTGCGAAACGGCAGCGGCGCGCCGGGCCTGGGCCCGCGCGCGCCGCGATCGGTGCAGTCAACGACGGGGCAGCCCGTCGTCTCCTTGGTAGTGTGTGTTCGGCCCGGCGCTGCCGGGCCATTTTTCATGCCGGCGGCAGGTTTCAGAAGAAGGCCTGGATGCCGGTCTGGGCGCGGCCCAGGATCAGGGCGTGGATGTCGTGGGTGCCTTCGTAGGTATTGACCACTTCCAGGTTCACCACATGGCGGATCACGCCGAACTCGTCCGAGATGCCGTTGCCGCCGAGCATGTCGCGCGCCACGCGGGCGATGTCCAGCGACTTGCCGCAGGAATTGCGCTTCATGATCGAGGTGATTTCCACCGCGGCGGTGCCTTCGTCCTTCATGCGGCCCAGGCGCAGGCAGCCTTGCAGGCCCAGCGTGATCTCGGTCTGCATGTCGGCCAGCTTCTTCTGGATCAGCTGGTTGGCGGCCAGCGGGCGGCCGAACTGCTTGCGGTCCAGCGTGTACTGGCGGGCGGTGTGCCAGCAGAATTCGGCGGCGCCCAGCGCGCCCCAGGCGATGCCGTAGCGGGCCGAGTTCAGGCAGGTGAACGGTCCCTTCAGGCCGGCCACGCCGGGCATCAGGTTCTCTTCCGGCACGAAGACCTGGTCCAGCACGATTTCACCGGTGATCGAGGTGCGCAGGCCGACCTTGCCGTGGATGGCGGGCGCGCTCAGGCCCTTCCAGCCCTTTTCCAGGATGAAGCCGCGGATGGCTTCCTTGCCGTCGTCGCCGGTCAGCTTGGCCCACACGACGAAGACATCGGCGATCGGCGAGTTGGTGATCCACATCTTGGCGCCGCTCAGCTCGTAGCCGCCCGCGACCTTCTTGGCGCGCGTGATCATCGAGCCCGGGTCGGAACCGTGGTTCGGCTCGGTCAGGCCGAAACAGCCGATCCACTCGCCGGTGGCCAGCTTGGGCAGATACTTCTGCTTCTGCGCTTCGCTGCCGAATTCATAGATCGGCACCATCACCAGCGACGACTGCACGCTCATCATCGAGCGATAGCCCGAGTCGACACGCTCGACCTCGCGGGCGATCAGGCCATAGCTGACGTAGTTCAGACCAGGGCCGCCGTACTGCTCGGGGATGGTGGGGCCGAGCAGCCCGAGTTCGCCCATCTCGCGGAAGATGGCCACGTCGGTCTTCTCGTTGCGGAACGATTCCAGCACGCGCGGTGCCAGCTTGTCCTGGCAGTAGGCGGCGGCGGCGTCGCGCACCATGCGTTCGTCGGCGCTCAGTTGCTGGTCGAGCAGCAGCGGGTCGGCCCAGTGGAATTCGGCGTTTGCGGCCATGGATGTCTCCTTCGGTAATGCAGTCGGGTCAGATGGCCGGCGTGCCGGCCAGGGATGGGAATGCGGTAGCCTGCTGGTCTTGCGTAGTTCCGCATTGCGGAACTTTGTTCCGATGAGTTAGTATAGCGTAAAGATACCGGCCGGCAATAGTGTCGTGGGCCGGCCAGTCCCGGCGCCGGCCGAGGCCCATGCATGCGCTGTCTGCGGCATATGGTGAGATGCGGCGCCGGCCGAATGCTTGCGGGACCGTTCCAATCCGAGCGCAGGAGCGCCATCTTGTCCAACCGCCAATCCACCCCCGCCACCCTTGCCGCTGCCGAGCCGCCTGCGCGCGAAAGCGATCCCAACTTCGTCACCGCGCTGGCGCGCGGACTCGAGCTGCTGCGTTGTTTCCGCACCGGCGAGGCCATGCTGGGCAACCAGGACTTCGTGCGCCGCACCGGCCTGCCGAAGGCCACGGTCAGCCGCCTGGCGGGCACGCTGGTGCAGCTCGGCTACCTGCGCTACGACGACAGCCTGGGTAAGTACGCACTCGATGCCGGCGTGCTGGCGCTCGGCTACGCCTACCTGTCGGCGTCCGACGTGGTGGCGCTGGCGCGGCCGCACATGCTGGCCTTTGCGCAGGCCTACGGCGTGTCGGTGTCGCTCGGCAAGCGCGAGCGGCTGGAGGTGATCTACCTGGAGTCGATCCGCAATGATGCGGGCGTGATGCTGGGGCTGGGGGTGGGGTCGCGCTTGTCGCTGGTGTCCAGCTCGATGGGGCGCGCTTACCTGGCGGCCCTGCCGCAGGCGCGGCGCGAGCGGGTGCTGGCCGAGTTCGCGCAGGCCTTCCCGGAGCAATGGAAGCAGCAGGAGGCGCCGATGCGCGTCGCGCTGGCGCAGGCCGGGCAGGACGGCTACGCAGCCTCGTTCCGCGACTGGCATCCGGCCATCCACGCCTGCGCGGTGGCCTTCCGCCCGGTGGGGGAAAAGGAACTGCACATGCTGAGCTGCAGCGCTTCGTACGGGTCGGTGCCCGAGGCGTTGTTCCGCGATACCCTGGCGCCCGCGCTGCAGGCGCTGGCGGCCAGGTTGTCGGACCCGGCGGCCTGAGCCGGCGGGCCGTCGCGAGCGGAGCGTGCCTTACAGGTCGGTGCGCAGTTTCCAGAGCTCGGGGAACAGCACCACGTCGAGCATCCTGCGCAGGTAGCTGACGCCTTCGGTGCCGCCGGTACCGCGCTTGAAGCCGATCACGCGCTCGACCGTGGTCACATGGCGGAAGCGCCATTGGCGGAAGGCATCTTCGAGGTCGACGAATTTCTCGCCCAGTTCGTACAGTTCCCAGTGCGCGTCCGGCTTGCGGTAGACCTCGAGCCAGGCGGCCTCGACCGAGGCGTTGTAGGCGGTCGGCTGGGTCCAGTCGCGTTCCACGCAGTCCGCGTCGATGGCGAAGCCGCGCCGCGCCATCAGGCGCACCGCCTCGTCGTAGAGGGACGGCGTGTGCAGGGCCGTTTCCACCAGTGCCAGGTGTTCCGGACGGTGCGCGTGCGGCCGCAGCATGGCCGCGTTCTTGTTGCCGAGGATGAACTCGATCTCGCGGTACTGGTAGGACTGGAAGCCGGACGACATGCCGAGGTAGGGCCGCATCGCCGAATATTCCGGCGGCGTCATGGTGGCGAGCACGTTCCAGGCCTGCACCAGCTGGTCCATGATGCGCGACACGCGCGTCAGCATCTTGAACGCCGGCGGCAGCCGGTCTTCCTTCACGCAGTCGCGCGCGGCGCGCAGCTCGTGCAGCATCAGCTTCATCCACAGTTCCGTGGTCTGGTGCTGCACGATGAAGAGCATCTCGTTGTGGTCGGGCGAGAGCGGGTGCTGGGCGCTGAGGATCTGGTCCAGGCCCAGGTAGTCGCCGTAGCTCATGTCCTTGGCGAAGTCCATCTGCGCGCCGTGCCAGCCGTCGGCACCGCCCTGGCCGCCCTGGGCGGCCGCGCCCGACATCGGGCATCCCTTGTGCTGAGTCATGCTGCGCCTCCCTCAGGTCACCGTGCTGCGGATCTGGAAGCGGGCGTCGCGGTAGCTGCCGCTGTCGAGCACGTCGCGCAGCACCTCGACCGCGTCCCACACCTCGGTGAAGCTGGTGTAGAGCGGGGTGAAGCCGAAGCGCGCGATGCGCGGCTCGCGATAGTCGCCGATCACGCCGCGGTCGATCAGGTTGGCCATCACGGCATAGCCATCCGGGTGGGCGAAGCTGACCTGGCTGCCGCGGCGGCCGTGCTCGCGCGGCGTGATGAGTTCGAGCGGGTGGTGGCCGCAGCGCGTTTCCACCAGTGTAATGAACAGGTCGGTCAGTTGCAGCGACTTGGCGCGCAGCGCCTGCATGTCAGTCTGCGCGTAGATGTCCAGGCCGCACTCCACCAGCGCCATCGAGGTGATCGGCTGGGTGCCGCACAGGTAGCGCGCCACGCCGGAACGCGGACGATAGCCGGGTTCCATGGCGAAGGGCGCGGCATGGCCCCACCAGCCCGACAGCGGCTGCCAGAAGGCATCGCGCAGCCCCGGCGCGACCCAGACGAAGGCCGGCGAGCCGGGGCCGCCGTTCAGGTACTTGTAGGTGCAGCCGATGGCGTAGTCGGCCCCGGCTGCGGCCAGGTCGACCGGCACCGCGCCGGCCGAATGGCACAGGTCCCACACCGCCAGCGCGCCCTTGGCATGGGCCAGCGCGGTCAGCCGGGCCATGTCCAGCATCTCGCCGGTCTTGTAGTTGACGTGGGTCACCATCAGCACGGCGGTGTCGGCGCCGAGCGCCGCCTCGATCTGCTCGGGCGAGTCCACCAGCTTGAGCGAGTAGCCCTGCTGCAGCAGGTCGGCCAGGCCCTGGGCGATGTAGAGATCGGTGGGGAAGTTGCTCGACTCGGAGACGATCACCTTGCGCGCGGGATCGCGCGAGGCCTGCACGCGCAGCGCCGCCGCCAGCACCTTGAACAGGTTGATCGAGGTGGTGTCGGTCACCACCACCTCGTCCTGGCCGGCACCGACCAGCGGCGCCAGCTTGTTGCCCAGCCGCTGCGGCAGTTCGAACCAGCCGGCGCTGTTCCAGCTGCGGATCAGGCCGTCGCCCCATTCGTCGGCCACCACCGCGGCGGCGCGTTCGGCCGCCGCGCGCGGGCGCGCGCCGAGCGAGTTGCCGTCGAGGTAGATCACGCCTTCGGGCAGCGCGAACTGCTCGCGCAGGTGACGCAGCGTGTCGTCACGGTCGAGTGCGAGGCAATGCTCGCGGGTCAATGTGGTCATGGCAGGGACAGGTCTGGTCTGGCGGAACGGGCCGGTATCGGAGAGGGACGCGGCAGGGTTGGGCAGGGTTGGAAGGGCCGCCGGGCGGCGGCGCAAAGGTGCGCTCAGCCGAGCGCGCGCAGCACCGCGCGCACCGGGCTGGCGTCGAGGCCGGCCAGGCGCAGCGGCAGCGCGATCAATTCGTAGTCGCCCTCGGGCACCGCATCGAGCAGCAGGCCTTCGAGAATGGCCATGCCGTGGCGGCGCACGGTACGGTGCGCATCCATGGTCTTGGACTCCTGCGGGTCGACCGAGGGCGTGTCAATGCCGACCAGGCGCACGCGGTGCGCGGCCAGCAGCTCGATGGTCTGCGGCGCGATGGCGCAGAAGCCGGGATCCCACTGCGCCAGCGGCGCGCTCCGGTAGCAGCGCAGCAGCACGCGCGGCGGCGTGCCGGTCAGCGCGTGCTCGATGTGGCGGGGCTCGACCAGGGGGGAGGCATCCAGGCAGTGGATGACGCGGCAGGGGCCCAGGTAGGGCTCCAGCGGCACCGCGCCGATCGGCGCGCCGTCGGCCGCGTAGTGCAGGGGGGCGTCGGCATGGGCACCGGTGTGCGGTGACAGCGTGATGCGGCCGACGTTGACCGGGCAGCCCGGGCCCATTTCCCAGGCCGGCTGCTGCTGGAACGGGGTGTCGCCGGGCCAGACGGGCGTGGCCGGCGAGAGCGGCGGGCTGATGTCCCAGAGCTGGCGGGAGGTGGCGTGGTCGGTCATGACGGTGGGTCGCCGCAGGGGCGCGCGCAGGCTGTCGATGTCGGCATGATAAGCAAAAATGCAGGCAAGATGCTTGCTATTTCCACTATGAATGCGATGTCCTATCGCATAGAATTCGAAATAACAGCGTCAAAAAAGAATTTTCTGCGAATGCAACTCGACCCCACCGATCTGCGCATCCTCGCCTGCCTGCAGGAGAACGGCCGTATCAGCAACCAGGACCTCGCCGAGCGCGTGGCGCTGTCGCCTTCGGCCTGCCTGCGGCGCGTGCGCCTGCTGGAGGAGGGCGGGGTGATCGGCGGCTATCGCGCCTGGTTCGATGCCGAGCAGCTCGGCCTGGAGATCGAGGCGATCGTGCAGGTATCGATGCGCCACGACGTCGACGACTGGCACGACACCTTCAATGCCGCCGTGCAGTCCTGGCCCGAGGTGGTGTCCGCCTACATCATCACCGGCGACAGCAACTACATCTTGCGCGTGCAGGCGCGCAACCTGAAGCACTACTCGGATTTCATCGTCAACCGGCTGTACCGCACGCGTGGCGTGATGGACATCCGCTCCAATATCGTGCTGCAGCGGATCAAGACCGGCGGCTCGCCGCTGGATGTGCTGAAGGCCTGATGGTCCCGTTCCGCGAGGGGCGGCGGGTGGCAGGTGTCAGCGCCCGGTGTGCAGCGCGATCAGGCGGCGCAGGGTGTCCTTGAGCTGCTGTCCCTGCTGCGTGCCGAAGTCTTCCAGCACGGCGCGCTCATGGGCGGCGGCCTTGGCCAGCAGCGGCCGCGCGCGCGCGCGGCCGGCCGCCGTGATCCACACCAGGGCGGTGCGGCGGTCGGTTTCGCCGCTGCGGCGCTCGACCAGGCCTTCGGCAGCCATGCGGTCGAGCAGCTTGGTCAGCGTGGGCTGTTTGTTCAGCGTGATCTGCGCCAGTTCGCCGACCGGGCAGCCGCTGCGGTCGGCCAGGGTCGCCAGCACCCGCCATTCGGCCACGCTCAGCCCGGCCGCTTCCACCTGGCGGTGGAATTCCCCCGACACCAGGTGGCTGGCGCGCGCCAGCAAGTAGGCCAGGTAGCCGTCGACGAAGGGCTCGCGGGCGTCGTCCGCCATGGCCGGGCCGGCTCAGTCGCCGAGCGGGGAGGTGGTGGAGAAGGCGCCGCCGTGGAACACCAGGGGGTGCCCGCCGCTGCCCGGCACGCCGCAGCGTTCCACTTCGCCGACGAAGATGATGTGGTCGCCCTCGTCGTAGCGGCTGCGGTTATGGCATTCGAACCAGGCCAGGGCATTGGCCAGCACGGGCAGTCCGGTCTCGGACAGGCGGTAGTCGACGCCGGCGAAACGGTCGCCTTTGAGCGTGGCGAAGCGCTGGCACAGGTCGAGCTGGGAGGCCGACAGCACATTGATGATGTAGTGCGAACCGTCGCGGAACATCGGCAGGCTGTTGGCGGTGGTGGCCATGCTCCACAGCACCAGGGGCGGGTCCATCGAGACCGAGTTGAACGAGCTCGCGGTGATGCCGACGAAGGGCGTGCCGGCGCCGGATGCCGCGCGCGTGGTGATGATCGTCACCCCGGTGGCGAACTGGGACAGGGCGCGGCGGAAGTGCTTGGCGTCGAAGTCGGGAGAGGCGGCGCGGCCGGCGTGGCGGGGGGCGTGCGGCTCGGGCTCAGGCATGCCCATGTCTCGGGCTCCACTGGAATCCATGAAATTTCATATATTATTTGCGCCAGGGCCAGGAATCACAAGCACAAGCTAAGCACACGCCAAGGCGCTGGCCGCCCGCCATCGGTGGGATCGCGCACACAAGGCAGGAGGAGATGACATGCTCGTCGAGCAGATCGAACACCGCTGGCTGGCGGCGTTCCGGCGTACCCTTGAACTTTGCGGCCTGACCGGCACGGAGGTCGTGGGCATTGTAACGGAGTCCCAATCCCGGCGCGTCAACGTGGAATTGGCCGAGCTGGCGGTGCAGTCGCTTGGCGCCACGCCGGTGCGGATCCAGGTGCCGACGCCGGCACTGAGCGCGCCGGCACCGGTGCGCTCCACCGGCGCGAGCGACGCGCTGCAGCAACTGGTACCGGTGGTGGCCGCCCTGTCGCGCTGCCACCTGGTGCTGGACTGTACCGTCGAAGGCCTGCTGCACGCGCCCGAACTGTCGCACATCCTGCGCGGGGCCGATGGCGTGGTGCCGCGCCTGCTGATGATCAGCAACGAGCACCCCGAGATCCTGGAGCGCTGCCTGCCCGACCCGGCGCTGGAAGGCAGCGTGCGCGCCGCCATGAAACGGCTGCGCGGCGCGCGCGAGATGCGCGTCCACAGCGCCGCCGGCACCGAGCTGCGCATCGGGCTGGGCGAGGCACGCGTGGGCGGCGTCTGGGGCTACTGCAACAAACCCGGGCAGGTCGCGCACTGGCCCGGCGGCCTGTGCCTGGCCTTCCCGGCACGCGGCCAGGTCAACGGCACCCTGGTGCTGGCGCCGGGCGATGTCAACCTGACCTTCAAGACCTATCTGCGCGATACCGTGGTCTGTCATATCGAGGATGACTACATCCTCGCCATCGAGGGCCAGGGCGTGGATGCCGACATGATGCGTGGCTATTACGACGCCTGGGCGCAGCGCGAGGGCAACCGCGACGCCTACGCCGTCTCGCACGTGGGCTGGGGCCTGAATCCGGCCGCGCGCTGGGACGCCATGACCTTCTACGACAAGCGCGACTGCAACGGTACCGAGCTGCGCGCCTTCGCCGGCAATTTCCTCTATTCGACCGGCGCCAACGAGGTGGCCGGGCGGCATACCCTGGGACACTTCGACCTGCCGCTGCGCCATTGCACCATCACGCTGGACGGGCACCCCGAGGTCGAGCAGGGCCGCCTGACGGAGGCCGCCGCATGAGCCCGACGCCATCCACGCCGGCCGGCGCGCCGGCACGCCGCCTCCATGCCAACGGCATCGCCACGCTGGAGCAGGGCGAGGGCACCGTGACCGTGGTCCTGCTGCACGGCATCGGCGGCGGCAAGGCCGCCTGGCCCGAGCAGCTCGCCGCGCTGGCCCGGGCCGGCTACCGTGCGCTGGCCTGGGACATGCCCGGCTACGGCGACAGCGCCCTCATCGACCCCTACGACTTCGACGGGCTCGCCGCCGCCCTGGCGCCGCTGCTGCAGGCCGAGCGTGCGGCCGGCCGGCGCGTGGTGCTGCTCGGCCACAGCATGGGCGGCATGGTGGCGCAGCAGGCCTGCGCCGCCACGCCGGCGCTGATCGACGGCATGGTGCTGTCAGGCACCTCGCCCGCCTTCGGCAAGCCCGGCGGCGACTGGCAGCGCGACTTCGTCGCCGCGCGCACCGCGCCCCTGGACGCCGGCCGCAGCATGGCCGAGATGGCGGCGGGGCTGGTGCGGGCCATGGTGGCACCGGATGCGCCGCCGGACGGGGTGGCGTTCGCCACCGCCGTGATGGCCGCGGTGCCACCCGCTACCTACCGTGCCGCGCTTGGCGCGCTGGTGCGCTTCGACCAGCGCGAGGCGCTGGCACGCATCGCCGTGCCGGTGCTGGCGCTGGCCGGCGAGCACGACAACAATGCCGCGCCCGCGGTGATGGAGCGCATGGCGCAGCGCATTGCCGGTGCCGAGTACCACTGCCTGCCCGGCGTGGGCCATCTCGCCTGCATGGAGCAGCCGGCGCTGTTCAATGCGGCGGTGCTCGACTTCCTCGCGCGGCGCTTCCCGCCCGCCTGAGCGGCCTGCCTGGCCGGCTTGAGCGGCTGCATCCGCTGCCTTCCGGCGACTGCTCTGCGCTGGCAGGGCGTACACCTCACCCCGTGCCGGCCTTGCCGGCCACCACCAGAACTGGCGCCGGCCCTCGCCGGCGGCGCCTACAGGAGACCGCGACATGCCCTTGGATTTCACTCCCGCCGTCGGCGGCGCCGATTTCACCGAAGCGCAGGCGCGCCTGCTGGCGCTGGCCAATCGCCTCGGCCGCGAGTCCTTCGCGCCGCGCGCCGCGACCTGGGATCGCGAAGCCAGCTTTCCCTTCGCCAACTACGACGACTTGCGCGAGGCCGGCCTGCTGCGCCTGTGCGTGCCGCGCGCCTTCGGCGGCGAGGGCGCGGATTTCGCCACCTACTGCATGGTCGGTGCCGAGATCGGCCGCTTCTGCGGCGCCACCGCGCTGACCTACAACATGCACATCTGCTCAACGATGTGGACCGGCGTGCTGGCCGACGGCATCGGCATGACGCCCGGGCAGCGAGCCGAGCACGAGGCGCGCCGCGAGCTGCATTTCGCGCGCGTGGTGCGTGATGGCGCGATCTACGCCCAGCCCTTCTCCGAAGGCTCGGCCGCCGCTGCCGGCAAGGCACCGTTCGGCACCAGCGCGCGCAAGGTCGAGGGTGGCTGGGTGCTGAACGGGCGCAAGATCTTCGCTTCGCTGTCGGGCGCGGCGGACTATTACGGCATCCTCTGCACGGAAGACCGCGGCGACCAGCATCCCGACATGCGCGACACGCTCTACATCGCCGTGCCGGGCAGGGCCGAGGGCGTGAGCGTCACCGGCGAGTGGGATCCGCTGGGCATGCGCGGCACGGTATCGCGCACGCTGCTGCTCAAGGATGTGTTCGTGCCCGATGCCGAGCAGCTGATGCCGCGCGGCGTCTACCACAAGGCGGCGCAGACCTGGCCGGCGATGTTCTTCACGCTGGCGCCGACCTACCTCGGCGTGGCGCAGGCCGCCTACGACTTCACCGTGCAGTACCTGCGCGGCGAGGTGCCGGGCCAGCCGCCGGTCAAGCGGCGCATGTACCCGACCAAGCAGATCGCGGTGGCGCAGATGCGCATCCAGCTGGAAAACATGCGCTCGATCTTCTGGCGCGTCATCCACGAGGCGCGCCCCGATCCGTCCAAGGACGAGCGCCTGCGCCTGTACGCCGCGCAGTACACGGTGATGGAGGGCGCCAACGACATCGCGCGGCTGGCGATCCGCACCTGCGGCGGCCAGTCGATGCTCAAGGACCTGCCGCTCGAGCGCCTCTACCGCGACTCGCGCTGCGGCGCCCTGATGCTGCCCTGGACCGCCGAACTGGTGCTCGACCGCATGGGCCGCGAAACGCTGTACGAAGCCGGCGAGCGCGACGAATGAGCGCCGCCGTGAGCGCTTCCGCTGCCGCCGGCGGGGCCGGGCAGGCAGCCACCCTGGCCGAGGCGCTGCAGGCGCAGGCGCTGGCCGCGCCGCAGCGCCCGGCGCTGCATCATCGCGGCCAGACCTTGTCGTACGGCGCATTGTGGCAGCGGGCGCAGGCGGTGGCGGCCAGCCTCGCGCGCGATTGGGGCATAGGCCATGGCGACCGCGTCGCCACGCTGTGCCTGAACCACGAACGGCAGCTGGCCCTGCTGTTCGCCTGCGCGCGGCTGGGGGCCATCCTGGTGCCGCTGAACTACCGGCTGGCCGTGCCAGAACTGCAAGCGGTGGCGCAGCATGCGCAGCTTGCCGTGCTGTTCCACGACGACATGCATGCCGCGCAGGCGCGGGAGGTTGCGCAAGGCCTGTGCCGGCACGGGCCGCTCGGCGGGCTGGGCGAGGCGCTGCCGGATCCCGCGGCCGGCGGCTCGGGCGGCCCTGGTGGCGCCGTGGACGGTGCCACGCCGCTGCTGCTGGCCTACACCTCGGGCACCACCGGCCAGCCCAAGGGCGCGCTGCACACGCAGGCGGGCATGCTGGCCAACGCGCGCGCGAGCTGGTGGGCGCACGCCCTGCAGCCGCAGGACCACGTACTGTCGGTGCTGCCGCTGTTCCACGTCGGCGGCCTGTGCATCCAGACGCTGCCGGCGCTGCTGGCCGGCGCACAGGTCACGCTGCACGACCGCTTCACGCCGGAGGGCTGGCTGCAGGCGCTGGCGCTGCAGCGGCCGACCCTGGCCCTGATGGTGCCGGCCACCTTGCGCGCGGTGCTGGAGCATCCGGACTGGCCGGCGGCCGACCTGTCCTCGCTGCGCGGCGTGATGGCCGGTTCCTCGCCGATCCCGCTGTCCTATCTCGAGGCCTTCCACCGGCGCGGCGTGCCGCTCGGACAGGTCTATGGCGCCACCGAGACCGGCCCGGTGTCGGTAGCGCTGCGCCTGCCGCAGGCCATGGCACGCGCCGGCGCCGCAGGCTGGCCGCACGCCGGCGCCGAGGTGCGCCTGGTGACGCATGCCGGCGGCGAGGCCGAGCCGGGCGAGGTGGGCGAACTGTGGCTGCGCGGCGACAACCTGATGCAAGGCTACTGGCGCGAGCCCGCGCATCCCGACTTCGTCGACGGCTGGTTCCGCTCGGGCGACCTGGCGCGGCGCGATGCCGATGGCTGCCTGACGGTGGTGGGCCGCAGCAAGGACATGATCATTTCGGGCGGCGAGAACATCTATCCGGCCGAGATCGAGAATGCGCTGCTGGCCCTGCCAGGCGTGCAGGAGTGCGCGGTGGTGGGCCTGCCCGATCCGCGCTGGGGCGAGGTGCCGGTGGCCGCCATCGTGCCGGCACCGGACGCCGACCGCGAGGCGCTCGGCGGCGAGCGCCTGCGTGCCGCGCTGGATGGCCGCATCGCCCGCTTCAAGCTGCCGCGCGAGGCCGTGCTGCTGGACGCGCTGCCGCGCAGCGCGCTGGGCAAGGTGCTCAAGCCGCAACTGCTGGCGCTGCTGGCCCGACCGGCGCGGCCGCGCGGCTGATGCCTGACGCTGCGCGGGGCAAGCGGCTATGCTAGAGGCATTGCCAAGGGAGCGAAGTCTATGGAAAACGGACTGGAGATCGCCACGCTGGGTGGCGGCTGTTTTTGGTGCCTGGAGGCCGTGTACCAGCAGGTGCGTGGCGTCAAGGCGGTCGAGTCCGGCTACAGCGGCGGCCATCTGCGCCAGCCGAGCTACGAGGAGGTGTGCAGCGGTGACAGCGGACATGCGGAGGTGGTGCGCGTCAGCTTCGATCCGTCCGTGGTCACCTACCGCGAGATCCTCGAGATCTTCTTCGCCATCCATGACCCGACCACCTTGAACCGCCAGGGCAACGATGTCGGCACGCAGTACCGCTCGGTGATCTTCACCCATTCGCAGGCCCAGCGCGCCACCGCCGAGCATGTGCTCCACGAACTGGAGGCGGGCAAGGTGTTCGATGCCCCCATCGTGACCCAGGTCGAGCCCGAACAGCCGTACTGGCGTGCCGAGGAGGGCCACCAGAACTACTACCAGGACCATCCGGGGCAGGGCTATTGCGCCGTGGTGATCTCGCCCAAGCTGGCCAAGTTCCGCGCCCGCTTCGCCGAGTTGCTGCGGCGCTGAAGCGCCCGGCCGGGGCCGCCGTGTCCGGTAGCCCCGGCTTCAGCCCTGCCAGCGCGCGGCGATGGCTTCGGCCAGCCGGATACAGCTCAGCGGGGCCGAGCCCTCGGCCTTGTTGCTGACGATCACGTAGGCCGGCTGGCCGGCGCGCAGCGTGCGCACCACTACGTCCGCGATGGCCTCGCGCGTCGGCACATCTTCTTCCACCAGCTTGTCGAAGGGCGCGTAGATCGATTCCGCCAGCTCGTACGGCCGGCCGCCATGCAGCATCCAGCGCAGCACCAGCGGGCCGGGCCGGCCTTCGTCGAGCAGGGCCTGGGCCGCGGCCTGGCGTGCCACCGGCGGCAGGCGGTCGCGCGCCGACAGGCAGAAGCGCACGCCGCGCGCGCGCAGCAGCTTGATGTAGCGCGGCGTCAGCAGCGCGGCGTCGCGCAGCTCCACCGCGTAGCAGGCATGCGGCGTGAGGCTGGGGTCGAGCGGCGGCAAGGCCGAGAGGAAGGCGTCCAGGCGCGCCAGGAAGGCGCAAGCATCGTCGGCCATGGCTGCCAGCGGCGATAGCTGGAACAGCAGCGGACCGCATTTCGCACCCAGCCCGGCGGTGGCCGGTTCGATGAAATCGCGGATCGCGATGGCGCTGTCCAGGAAGGCGGCGTTGGCCAGCCGGCCCGCACCGTCGGGGCCGCGCAGCCAGGCGTCGCAGACGCTGGCCGGCGCCTTGACCAGGAAGCGGAAATGCTCGGGTACCTGCGCCGCGTAGGCCAGGTGGTCGGCCAGCGGGATGGGAGCGTAGAAACCGCGGTCGACGCCCGCCGCGCGCAGCAGCGGATGGTGCGAATAAGCGGCCAGCCCCTTGCGTGAAAGCAGGCTCTCGCTGTATTCGCCCTGGTAGACCAGCCCGTCCCAGCCGGGGTAGGACCACGTGGATGTCCCCAGGTGCAGGCCAGGCGGCAGGCGCGCGGCGAGCGCCGCCAGCGCCGGGTCGGGCGGCATCGGCAGCACCGCCTTGCCGCGTGCGGCGCGGGGCGGCGGGACGGGGGAGGGGATGGCCGGATCGGGGCCGGAAGGGGCGCCCGCCGCGCCGGGCGGCAGGTCGCCGAACAGGTCAGCGGTCAAATCGTCGGTCGGAGTCGCGTCCGTCGCGGGCGGGCCCGGCTCAGGACTTGTCGTACATATAGCGGCGCGACCACGGCAGCGTGGTGGCGGACCTGCCTGCCTTGCGGCACACCACCTGGAACAGCGCCATCTGGTCGGTCTCGAAGGCGTGCGCGCAGCCCGCCAGGTAGATGCGCCAGATGCGGTATTTCTTCTCGCCGACCATGGCGCGGATGGTTTCGCCCTGCTGCTCGAAGCGGTCCGCCCAGTTGTGCAGCGTTTTCATATAGTGCCGGCGCAGTCCCTCCACGTCCAGCGCCTCGAGGCCGCCCTTCTGCATGGTGGTCAGCACCAGGCCGATATGCGGCAGCTCGCCTTGCGGGAACACGTAACGGTCCATGAACTCGGAACCATCCATCGGCGAGGTACCGATGTCGGGGTCGGGCGAGGTGATGCCGTGGTTCATGGCGAAGCCATCGTCGGCCAGCAGCTCGCGGATGCGGCTGAAGTAGGCGATCAGGTTCTTCTTACCTACGTGCTCGAACATGCCGACGCTGGTGATGCGGTCGAAGGTGCCCCGGATGTCGCGGTAGTCCTGCAGGCGGATCTCGACGCGGTCCGCCAGGCCTGCTGCCTTGACGCGCTCCGTGGCCAGGTCGAACTGGTTCTGCGACAGGGTGATGCCGACGCAGCGTGCGCCGAATTTCTGCGCTGCGCGCAGTACCAGCGCGCCCCAGCCGCAGCCGATATCGAGCAGGGTCTGTCCCGGCTGCAGGCGGATCTTGGTCAGGATGTGGTCGATCTTCTGCAGCTGGGCGGTGGCGAGGTCTTCGTCGCCGCGCTCGAAGTAGGCGCAGGAATAGACCATGCCGGGATCCAGCCACAGCTTGTAGAAGTCGTTGGAGACGTCGTAGTGGTACTGGATCGACGCCTTGTCTTCCTGCTTGCTGTGCGTGAAGTGGTGCGCCACCTTGGCCAGCGCGCCGCCGGCGCGCCGGGTCGCCGCCGCGGACAACTGGTAGCCGACCGAGATGATGTCGGCCAGCTTGCCGTCGAGGTCGATCTTTTCCTGGACGTAGGCTTCGCCCAGGTTGTCCAGGCTCGGGGTCAGCAGGAAGGGCAGGGCGGCGGCCTCGCGCACGGTCAGGGTGACGGCCGGGCGCTCGAACCTGCCCAGCGCATATTCCATGCCGTTCCACAAGCGGAGTTGCACGGGAATGTCGGCGTTCTCGCGCAGGTCGGAGATCCAGTGATCCAGTTGCTTGTCCAGCTGCTTGTCGAATGCTTGCTTGAAAAACATGCGGCCATCCTCCGGAGGGTTACGGCGCACTCCCCGCGACCACTGCCACGCGCGCAGGCACGAAACCCGCACGCCGCCGTGGGGTGTTGCCAACAAGTCGGTAAAGCAATATGGATGGCACTTTACGCCAATTCTTTTTCTTGTGCAGAGACCGCCCCAGCAACAATCCGGATCAACCCGATGCCCGCTCTCGGAAGGGAAGGCGCTCAGGGCGAAAGCCGCACGATATGCCAGCTGCCATCGTCCTGGCGCCGGTAGCCGATGCGGTCATGCAGGCGCGACGGGCGTCCCTGCCAGAATTCGATCCAGTTCGGCACCAGCCGGTAGCCGCCCCAGTGCGTGGGGCGCGGCGGGTTTTCGCCGAACTTCGCGCGGAAGTCGGCCTCGCGCTGTTCCAGTACCTCGCGGCCGCTCACTTCCCGGCTTTGCTCGGACGCCCAGGCTCCCAGGCGCGAACCCAGCGGCCGGGTGGCGTAATAGGCATCGCTTTCGGCCTCGGTGACCTTCTCGACGCGGCCTTCCACGCGCACCTGGCGCTCCAGTTGCACCCAGTGGAAGAGCAGGGCCGCGCGAGGGTTGACGGCGAGGTCCAGGCCCTTGCGGCTTTCGTAGTTGGTGAAGAAGGTGAAACCCTGCTGGTCCAGGCCCTTGAGCAGCACGATGCGCGCGGACGGCTGTCCGTCGGCGTCGACCGTGGCCAGCGTCATGGCGTTCGGCTCCGGCAGTTTCGCGTTGATGGCTTCGTCGAACCAGCGCTGGAACTGCTGCATGGCATCGGCGGCCACATCGGTTTCGGAGAGCGCGCCCAGCACGTAGGTGCGGCGCAGGTCAGCAAGTTGAGTCATGTCGGATTCAATGGGAGATCGGCGCGGCGCCGGAGCCGGCAAGCGTGCCGGCCACATCCGCTCTTCGAGTATAGCGAAAGCACCGCGGGCGGATTTGCGCAGGCGCAAGTGCTGCGGGGGCCATTGGTGCGCGGCGGTGTCCGACAGCGGGAGCGATCTTGCCTAGCGGCATGGCATGCTCCGGTCAGCCGCCCTGGGTATACGTATCCGCCCGGCCTTGCCGGATCGGCGGGGGCGGCGCAGGCGGGTCTGCCCCCTTGTCCGGCCTGGGGTCGTGGCTGGGGCCAGACGCGGGGCGCGGTGGCACGGGGGTGCCCGGACGGTGCTGCAGCTCGCCCAGCAGCTTGCTGCATTGGCTGTCCTGCCTGGATGACAGCTCGGTCAGGGGCAGGATGGCCGTGGCCACCGGCGCCAGCACGGCGAGCGCGATGACGCTGCCGGCGCGCAGCGCCAGCACGCCGGCATCGGGGCTGACCGAGGGATGCTGGAAGGTGCCGCCGACGTAAAGCGGAGCATTCAGCGAGAGGAGCCGCACGCCCTTGGCCTCGGGGCGCACCGTCAGGGCCAGTTTCTCGTCGCTGAGGTCGATGGCGCCGGTGGTGCGGATCACGGCGGCGTCGGTATCGAGCACGAAGGTGCGGGCGGTGGCAATGCCCTTGTCGAAGCCGAAATCGCTGACACCGCATCGGATGCGCACCGGCTTGTCGCCGAACAGCTTGGTCAGCACCACGCTGCCTACGTTCAGGCCCATCGCTTCCAGCAGGAACTTGCTGATGGTGCCATCCTCGACCAGCAGCCGGGCCTCGCCGTTGGCGCTGCCCAGCATGGCCGCCACGGAGTTGCCGCGCGCCCCCAGGCGCGCGCTGCCGTTGAGCTCGCCGAGGCTGGCCTTCATCGATTCGAAGGTAGGAAAGAGCTGCTTGAGTTTCAGGTGGCGTGCGGTCACGTCGATGTTGGCGGCCAGCGGCGCACGCTTGCCATCCAGCTTCAGTGTGGAAACCAGGCTGCCGCCGGCCACGCCGAAATCGAGCGGATCCAGGGTCACTACGCCATCGCGCAGCAGCAGGTGGCCGTGCAGGTCAGTGACAGGCAGCGCCTTGTCGCGCACGATGCGCTTGCCGGCGAAGGTCACGTCGGCATCGATGCTGTCCCAGCGCTCGGTGCGGAAGGGCGCCACCGGCAGGGCCTTGCCGGCCGGCTGCTTGACCGGGCTGTCTACCGCAGCCCTGCCCGGCTTGGCGTCGGCACCGATCAGCGGCGCCAGGTCGACCAGCCGCAACTCGGACGAAGCGACCTTGCCGGACAGCAGCGGGCGCGGCTCGTGCTGGGCGAAGGTAAGCGAGCCCGACAGGTCGCTGCCGCCGAGCCGCCCGCTGAAGTTCTCGTAGCGGTACACCGAAGCGCCAGTCTGCAGCGTGGCGCGCAGTCTCCCGCGCGTCTCGTAGGGCGGGGTCGTGGGCAGGGTGATGCCGGTCAGCGGATAGAGCCGGGCCAGGTTGTCGCCGCTCAACTGCAGCCGGACGTCGAGCGCTGCGAGGTGGGCCGGGTTGGTCAGGGTGCCTTCGAGGGCCACGCGCGTGTTACCGATGCGGACATCGGCCTGCAGCGGGAAGGGGGTGTCGCTGTCGCGCAGGCTGAGCACGCTGCCGGCCTTGCCGCTGCCGCTGATGGTGGCCTGGTTGTAGCGTCCGCTGGCTTTCCAGCGGATGCCGTAGGGCGAGTCCCCGGGCTCGGCGGCGGCCGCGCTGCTGCCGGCGGCGGAGGCGGCGGGCGGGGCCGCCGCCGCGGCGGATGAGGCGGCCGGGCCCGCCAGGGTGGCGGAGGCGCTCTGCGCGTCGCGCGCGCGGTCGCCGTACAGGCCGTCGTCGCCGATGGTGTCCACGGCGGCCTGCAGTTCGATCTTCTGCACCTTGTCCGACAGGGCCAGGTTGCCGCGCGTCAGCACCACCTCATCGACGTCCAGGCCCCAGTGCGGCGCGGTGCCGCCACCGCCGAGCGTGAAGGTCCAGTTGTTGCGCTGGTCGGCCAGGCGTTCGAGCCAGACCGTGGGGCTGTCCAGTACCAGGCGGGGAATTTCGATGCGGCGCGCCAGCAGCGGTAACGGACGCAGGACGAAGACCAGTTCGCCGATGCTGAGCAGGTTGGGCTCGCGCGCCCAGTCCGGGTTGCCGACGGTGATGTCGCGGGCCGACAGGCGTGGCCACGGCACCCAGGTGCGCCAGCCGATTTCGCCGACGGCGCTGCGCCAGGTCAGGACGAGGTCCCCGTTGATGGCGAAGGGCCGGCCGATGGCGTCGGACACCTTCTGGTTGAGCCAGGGCTTGAGGCGGTTCCAGTCGAAGGTGAGCAGCAGGATGACGATCAGGCCGACCAGCACCAGTGGTGTCAGCAGGCTCCAGGCGACAGCCTTGCGGCGCAGGGACATGGGGACGGACTCCTGGGCGGGGAACGGGCGCTCACCATGGTGTGGCGAGCAGGCCACGATTCCATCTATTGTATAGTTGCGCGCCGCCGGCGCCTGTCGGATTGCCTCCGATTCGCGCCTCGCGGCAAGATTTCCCTGTGATTCCAACACCTCTGCCATGTCCCAGTCCGCTCCCTCCCTGTCCTTGCCGAATACCGCCGGCGTGCCCGCGGACGATGACTGGGAGCGCCGCTTCGGTGGTGTGGCCCGCCTGTACGGCGATGCCGGCCTGGCACGGCTGCAGCAGGCCAGCGTGTGCGTGGTGGGCATCGGCGGCGTGGGCAGCTGGGCCGCCGAGGCGCTGGCGCGCAATGCGGTCGGGCGCATCACGCTGGTCGACCTGGATCACATCGCCCTGTCCAACACCAACCGCCAGATCCATGCCCTGGGCGACGCCTACGGCCGCGCCAAGGTGGAGGCGATGGCGGAACGCATCCTGCAGATCAATCCGCGCTGCACGGTGCGGCAGGTCGACGATTTCGTCACCACGGACAACGTCGTGGAGCTGCTGGGCGCCGGCCACGACTACGTGATCGATGCCATCGACTCGGTGCGGGTCAAGATCGCCATGCTGGGCTGGGCGCGCCGTCAGGGCCTGCCGCTGATCACCTGCGGCGGCGCCGGCGGCCAGCTCGATCCCACGCGCGTGCGCATCGACGACCTGGCGCGCACCATCCAGGACCCGCTGCTGTCCAAGGTGCGAGCCGGCCTGCGCAAGCAATGGGGCTTCCCGCGCGACCCCAAGAAGAAGTTCGGGATCGCGGCGGTCTATTCCGACGAGCCGCTGCGCTATCCGGGGCCGCACGAGGCGGCCTGCGCGCCCGGCGAGGCGCCGCCCGTCGCGCAGGGGCCCCAGGGGCTGGCCTGCGCGGGCTTCGGCTCCTCGGTCGCGGTGACGGCGGTGTTCGGCTTCGTCGCGGCCTCGGCCGCGATCGGCGCCCTGGCCGACGGCAGCGTGCCGGTGGGCGGGGTCGTGGCGAATTAAGCGGCTAAGCGGCTAAGCGGCCAGCGTGGCCAGTAAAGCGTCGAACTCGGCCGGGCCAGGCGCGCTGTTGTCGAAGTAGATCAGCTCCGGGTAATCCGCGGGAGGCGGCAGGAAGCGGCGCGTGCGGTATGTCTCCCAGTGCGCCAGCTTGTAGGCATCGTTGGGGTTGGCGCGCCGCACGATACGCGCGTGCGCCTCGTCTTCCGGCAGGTGGACCCAGACGACGCGCGTGTCCGTGCCCGCCGGCGCCCGCAGCCAGGCGGGATCGTCGAGCTGGTGGGCGCGTACCTCGCGCGACAGCGGTCCCACCACGATCACGCTGATGCCCAGAGACAGGTTCTCGCGCGCGGTGTCGAGCAGGCCCTCGTACTCCGGGTCGCGCAGGTGGGCAAGGTAGGTGGGACTGTCGCGATCGTTGGGATCGCCGGTCAGCGCGGCCATGGCCGCCGCACTGTAGCGGCCGTACAAGGTGTCCTTGTCGAGCAGGCAGAAGGGATCGCCGGTGGCGCGCATGAGCGGGCCGATCAGGCGGTGCGCCAGCGTGGTCTTGCCGGTGCCGGCATGGCCGCAGAAGAAGATCAGTCGGGGCATCGTGGCCGAGGTCGGAGAGCGGAAACGCAAGGAAATGCATGGAAATGCATGGAAATGCTCCGCAAGGATAACCCGGCGCCAGCGCCGGCCGTTTCCCCGGGCATGGCCGGCCTTGCGCCAGATCAGGGCGGCCCGTGCCCGATTGGGTATCCTTCAGGCTGGCCGGCGCGTCGACCGGCCCTCATACCTGCCGCTCGATCCATGACCGATCCCACTCCGCTGTCTTCCGCCGGCCTGGCGCCCGAACTGCACCTGGGCGAACCCGTGACCGATGCCACGCACGCCGAATTCACCTTGCTGCTGGCAGCCACCGCGCGCGCCACGGACGACGCCTTCCTGGCGGCCTTCGACGAGTGGATCGACCACACCCGCCATCATTTCGGCCAGGAAGAGGCCTGGATGGAAGCGATGGGCTTCGGGCCGCGCCACTGCCACGCGGGCGAGCACAAGCAGGTGCTGGCGGTGGCCGAGGCGGTGCGGGCCAAGGTGGCGGAGGCGGGCGAACTGGAACTGGGGCGCCGGCTGGTGGCCGAGCTGTCGGGCTGGTTCGCCCATCATGTCAGGAGCATGGACGCCATGATGGTCTCGCATATGCGCGAGAACGGCTTCTCCCTGGTCGAGGCGCAGGCCTGAGCGGTGCCGCCCGCGCTGCCGCGGCCCTCGGGCCGGGGCATTCGAGCGGCGCGGCTGTCTTCAGGCCGGCCGCGCGGCGGCGCGGTCGATCACCACGAAATGCTTGCGCACCGGCTCGATCACTTCGAATACGCCCTGGAACCCGGCCGGGATCACGCAGGCGTCGCCCGGGCCGAACTCGCGCGCGTTGCCGGCCTCGTCGCGGATGCGCAGGCGACCGCTGATCACGTGGAAGAACTCCTCCTTGCCGGGCGGGAAGGCGATGCGCCAGGCGCCCGGCTCACAGGCCCAGATGCCGCAATCGAAATCGCCGGACGGCGCGCCGTAGTGCGTCCAGGTGGTGCGGGCCGGATTGCCCTGCACCAGGCGGTCGGGGCGTGGACGGTCGTGGCTGGGTTCGGGGCTGGCGCGGAAGTCGACCAGGGCGGGCGGTTGCGGCTGGGGTGGCTGGGGAGCGGTCACGGTGTCGGAGCGGAACGGCAGATGGCGGGCGGGGCCGCGGGCCGACAGTTTACCGCCTGCCGCGCCCGGCCCGTCCGCTTCAGTTCAGCGCCGTGCTGAGCTGGCGGCGCCAGCGCGATACCGCGTCCGGCCGGTCGGCCATCAGGTCGAACACCGCCAGCATGGTCTTGCGCGCCACGCCGTCCTCATAGGCGCGGTCGGCACGCACGATGGCCAGCAACTGCTCCAGCGCCGCCTCGTAGTCATGGTGGGCGATGTGTTGGCGGGCCAGGTCCAGGCGCGCGGCCAGGTCGCCCGGGTCGGCGGCGACGCGGGCGGACAGCACCGAAGCATCGGGCAGGGCCGAGGCCTCGCGCACGGTCTGCAGCCGCGTGCGCAGGGCGTCATAGCCGTCTTGCTGCGGCGCGCGCGCCGACAGCATGCCGAATTCGGCCTCGGCCTCGGTAATCGCGTTGCCGTCGAGCAGGAAGCCGGCATATTCGATGCGCGCTGCATCCGCGCCCGGGTCGAGCGCCAGTGCGGCCTGGAAGGCCGCCAGCGCCGCCTCGCGCTGGCCGTCCGCCGCGAGTTCACGTGCCTGGCGCAGCGCCAGCGCGCTGGGCGCCGGCGTTACGCGTGCCAGGAACTCGCGCAGCCCGCTCTCGGGCAGCACACCGACGAACTGGTCCACCGGCTTGCCATCCACGAAGGCGATCACATGTGGAATGCTGCGCACGCCGAAGTGCGCCGCGAGTGGCTGGTGCTCGTCCACGTTGATCTTGACCAGCTTCCACTTGCCGGCCGCCTCGTGCTCCAGCTTTTCCAGCATCGGGCCCAGCGTGCGGCAGGGGCCGCACCAGGGCGCCCAGAAATCCACCAGTACCGGTACCTGGCGCGACATCTCGATGACGTCGGCTTCGAAGGTCTGCAGGGTCGTGTCGCTCATCTCGCTTCTCGGTTCTCGTCTTGCGGCGGGCCGTGGCCCTCCTGTCTTCCCCCTATTCTGGGGGCGCCGGCGTCATTTGCAAGCCGCCGGGGGTGGGGTCGGGCAGGGCCGGGCAGCTACCGATTGAAAATAGAACGGTCGTTCGGTTATATTGCTTGACCGGATTCGTCAATATCGGGTCGCCCGACCTACTAGGAGACATGATGCAGAACAAACAGCCCGCGCGTCCGCACCTGCAGTTCTGGCCCAAGCGCGTGCCGACCGAGATCGTCCTGCCGGAGACCTCGCTCTGGTACAACCTGGAGGTCTCGGCCCACCGCTATGCCGACAAGGCGGCGATCCGCTATTTCGGCAATGCCATCACCTTCCGCGCGCTGCGCGAGCAGGCCGAGGCGCTGGCCGGCTGGCTGCAGCACAAGGCCGGCGTCAAGAAGGGCGACCGCGTGCTGCTGTACATGCAGAACTGCCCGCAGTTCATCATCAGCTACTACGCCATCCTGCGCGCCGATGCGGTGGTGGTGCCGGTCAACCCGATGAACCGGGCCGAGGAATTCAAGCACTACGTGACCGATGCCCAGGCGCGCGTGGCCATCTGCACGGCCGACCTGGCCGCCGGCGCCGCCGCGGCCGATGCCGAACTGCCCGCCGAACAGCGCCTCCAGCACCTGCTGGTCACGCAATATGCCGATGCGTTGCCGCCGGCCCACGAGCATCCCGAGGACGCTCCGCCGGCCTGGCTGACCGCGACGCACGCGCTGCCGCCCGGCGCCACCGCCTGGCAGGATGCGCTGGCCGGCGCACCGGCGCCGCGCGAGCACACCGCCGGACCGGACGACATGGCGGTGATGCCCTACACCTCGGGCACCACCGGCTTCCCCAAGGGCTGCATCCATACCCACCGCTCGGTGATGCACAACGTCGTCGGCGGCTCCACCTGGTCGGGCAGCGGCGCCGAGTCGGTGATCCTGTCGGTGCTGCCGCTGTTCCACGTGACCGGCATGCAGTACGGCATGAACGGGCCCATCTTCAGCGGTGCCACCGTGGTGATGCTGCCGCGCTGGGATCGCGAGGTGGCCGGCCGGTTGATTTCGCGCTACCAGGTCACGCACTGGACCAACATCCCGACCATGGTCATCGATTTCCTGGCCAGCCCGAACCTGGAGCAGTTCGACCTGTCCAGCCTGCGCTATATCGGCGGCGGCGGCGCGGCCATGCCGCAGGCCGTGGCCGAGCGTTTGAAACAGCAGTTCGGCCTGAGCTACCTGGAGGGCTACGGCTTGTCGGAGACCATGGCGCCGACGCACAGCAATCCCTCCGAGCGGCCCAAGCTGCAGTGCCTGGGCGTGCCGACCTTCAACACCGAGGCGCGCGTGATCGATCCCGTCACGCTCGCCGAACTGCCGCCCAACGAGATCGGCGAGATCATCGTCAGCGGCCCGCAGGTGTTCAAGGGGTACTGGGGCAAGCCGGAGGCGACCAAGGAGGCCTTCATCGAGTTCGAGGGGCGCACCTATTTCCGCACCGGCGACCTGGGCCGCATGGACGAGGAAGGCTATTACTTCATCACCGACCGCCTCAAGCGCATGATCAACGCGTCCGGCTTCAAGGTGTGGCCGGCCGAGGTGGAGAACCTGCTGTACAAGCATCCCGACATCCAGGAAGCCTGCATCATCGGCACGCGCGACCCCTACCGCGGCGAGACTGTCAAGGCCGTGGTGGTGCTGCGTGCCCATGCCAAGGGCAAGACCACCGAGGAGCAGATCGTCGAGTGGGCCAAGGAGAACATGGCGGCCTACAAGTATCCGCGCGTGGTCGAGTTCGTCGATGCGCTGCCCAAGTCGGGCACGGGCAAGGTGATGTGGCGCCAGCTGCAGGAAACCGAGAACGCGCGCGCAGCCGCCCAGGGCAAGGCCACCTCCGCCTGACGGCCCCGGGGGGCCCGGGCTGGTGGCGCCGCGCCGCCGCCGGCCCGTCAGTGCCCGCGCACGCGCATCAGGCTCTTCACGATGGCCTTGTAGCCACGCTCGCGCGCATGGCGCGTCGGTGTGTTGCCTTCGCGGTCGGCAAGGTTGGGGTCGGCGCCGGCATCGAGCAGCAGCTGCACGATGTCCTCGTAGCGCTGGCTGCCGTCGCCCAGGATGATGGCCTCCAGCAGGGCCGTCCAGCCGAGCTGGTTGACGTGGTCGACCGGCACGCCCGCCTGCAGCAGCAGCTTGACCACGTCCACGTGGCCATGCTCGCTGGCGGCGATCAGCGCGGTGCCGTCATAGCGGTCGGTGCTGCGCAGGTCGGCCCCGTGGGCGATCTCCAGCCGCACCAGGTCGGCCTGTCCGCTCGACGCCGACTGCAGGAAAGGGCTGTTGGCCTCGCCGTCCTTGCGGTTGACATCGGCGCCGGCCAGGATCAGCACGCGTGCCACTTCCTTGTGCTGGCCGTAGATGGACGCCAGCAGTGCGCTGCGTCCGCGTTCGTCGACCGCCTGTGCCGATGCGCCAGCCGTCAGCAGGCGGGTCACCAGTTCGAGGTCGCCCGCGGCGGAGGCCGTGATGAGGTTGCGGTCGAGCGTGGAGATGCCGCCGCGCAGGGGATGGTGGTTGAGCGCCGGCGCGGCGTGCAAGCCGGCCGGTGCCGCGCTGGCCGGCGCGCGCGCGGCCTGGGACGAGCCGCCCGGGCTGGCGATCAGGCCGCTGCCCATCAGCAGTCCGGCCAGGCCGAGGACCTCGGCCAGCATCAGGCTGCGGGAACGGACGGCGGCGCGCGGCATGGCGATCCCGTCTCTCAGCCGGCTGCCGCCACGCACGAGCCGGCGGCGCTGTCCTCGTGCTGCAAGCGGCGCCACAGCCGGTCCAGGTAGGGGTCGCCGACGCCGTTGGTGGCCAGGCCGAGCATGGTCTGCTGCAGGTATTCGCGCGCCGGGCCGTACAGGCCGCAAGCATGCCGCAGGCAGTCCACCACGCGCTCGTCGGGCAGGCGTCCGGCATAGGCTTCGTGTGCGCGGTTCATCACGAAGGCCAAGGCTCGCTGGGGCCGGCCGGCGAACTCGCCGCCGATGCGCACGCGCAGCCAGCGCGGGTGATAGGCGCCGGTCATCATCTCGCGGCGCCAGAGCACGCGGAATTCCTGCTCGATCACATGGCGCGGGATGCGGAAGACCATGCCGTGGCAGCTGCCGCCGCGGTCCAGGCCCAGCACCAGGCCGGGGTTGTCCCAGGTGCCGCGATTGATGCGGGAGTAGAGGTAGAAACCGCGATGGTAGCCATGCGCGGTGGCGACGCGGCGGTCGGTGTGGACCACCATCGGGTTCCAGATCAGGGAGCCGTAGCCGAACAGCCAGACGTCACCGTCCAGCGCTCCCGGATCGGGATGCCGTACCAGGGTCTCGTGCAGCGAACTCTCGAGCGCTTCCTCGGGCAGCAGGGAGGCAGCCACCGGCGTGCTGCACAGCGTTGCGCGCAGCCGATCTGCTTCGAGATCCTGTCGGGTGATGACCATGCTGCAAGCATAATGCAAAGGCGGTCGGGATGCGGCAGCCAAACCACTTCGCGGCAGCGGAAATCGTGCCGGGACGCACACGTCTGTCGGTCCTGGACAACGCTCGGGCCCGCGAAGCGGGACGGCCGCGCGGCTCCGGCCGGCTGGAACCAGGCCGACGCCTGGCAGGCAGGGTCCGGTGGGCTGGCCGCCGTGGCCCGGCTGTCCGTACAATGGGGGCCTCAACCAGGAGAACACGCAATGGCGCGTACGCTAACGGTGGTTTTCGGCAACGGCAAGGAATTCGCGTTCACGGTCGGCGATGCCGAACTGGCGGCGCTCAGCGAGGAGGCGGGCTGGCGCTGGTTCGACCGCGAGTATGCGGAGCTGGATTGCCAGGCCTCCAGTCCGGTGGGCAAGGTGCTGGTGATCGACAAGATACTCAGCGTCGCCAAGTTCTCCGGCGAATCGCGCTTCACCGAAGATGCCGCCTGGGCGGCGAACTATGCCCGTCATGCGGCGCGCCTGCTCGACCGGGACAAGGTGCGGGTCGACGTCAGCAACGCCGCGATCAGCTTCTGAGCGCCGCCGCGGTATGGCGCGGGGGCTGGCCGGCCCGCTTGGCCGGCACCCCTGCGCCGGTGCCGGATCAGACCGACAGCAGTTCCACTTCGAACAGCAGCGTGGCGTTGGGGGGGATCACGCCGCCCGCGCCGCGCGCACCGTAGCCCAGGTCGGCCGGGATCACCAGGCGGCGGGTACCGCCCACCTTCATGCCCTGCACACCTTCGTCCCAGCCGCGGATCACGTGGCCGGCGCCCAGCGGGAAGACGAAGGGGTCGTTGCGGTCCTTGCTCGAATCGAACTTGCGGCCGGCCTGGCCGTTCTCGTAGAGCCAGCCGGTGTAGTGCACGGTCACGTGCTTGCCGGCGGTGGCCTCGGTGCCCGCGCCGATCACGGTGTCTTCGAACTGCAGGCCGGAGGGAGTCGTTTGCATGGTGGTTTCCTTGATTGCCTCGGTTGGCGTCATCGGCGGCGGGACCGGATGTCCCGCCGGGTTCAAGCGTCGGCGCGCTGGAGCGCGTCGAGCGTCAGCTGCACGTTGCGGTCGTCGCTGCTGACCCAGATCTCGCCGTCCTGGATCGTCACCGTCAGCCGCATGGCGCGCTCGGCCATGCCGGCCAGCGCCTCTACCGCGTCATCGTGCACATTGTAGATGGTGACGTTGCGCAGCTTGCCCGCCTTGCCGGCGATGCTCTTCCACCACTCGCGCGCGCTCGCGCCCTGGTAGGTGAAGACCGTGACGCGGCGTGCACGCGCCGCGGCGCGCTTCAGCCGCGTCTCGTCCGGCTGGCCCAGGTCGATCCAGTGCACGATCTCGCCGGTCAGGTCCTTGTCCCACAGGTCCGGTTCGTCGGGTTCGTCCAGCCCGCGCGTGAAGGCCAGCGTCTCGCTGGCCTCGCAGGCGAAGGCGAGCACGCGCACCATCATGCGCGCGTCGTTTTCCGACGGATGCCGGGCGATGGTCAGCGCGTGGCTGCCGTAGTAGGGGCGGTCCATGTCAGAGATGGACAACTCGGCCTTGAAGATGGTGGACTTGAGCGCCATGGGCGGATTGCGGCGGTGTGGCCTGCGACGATGCGAAAGGCCGCATCATACGCGAAACCTGCGGCGAAACCTGCGGCGGGCCGGCGCGGAGCCCGGCTAGCGGGCCGGCTGGCTGTCCGATGCGGGTGACGCGGGCGATATGGGTGGCATGGCCGGCGCCTCGGCCGGCCCCGCCGGCGTCGCTTCGATGGCGATCTGCAGCGTTACCATGTCGCCGACGTCGGGCAGGAAGCGCGTCATGCCGAAGGCGCTGCGCGAGAGGGTGAGGCGGAAGTCGCCGCCGCAGGCTTCGCGGCGGATCCCGAACACGGCTTCCTCGCCGCAGCTGAAACGCTCGGCTTCGAGGTGCACCGGGTGCGTGACGCCGTGCAGGCTGAGCTCGCCCTCGACGGCTACCAGCCGGCCCTGTTCGACGATGAAGCGCTGCGCGCGCAGGCGCGCGTACGGGAAGCCCTGGGCATCGAGGAACTGTGGCGAGCGCAGCACGCCGTCCAGCGGCGGCAGGCCGCTGTCGACCGAGGCGGTGTCGACGGTGACGTCGAGCGAGCCGCTGCCGCTGGCGGGGTCGTAGAGGATGCGCCCGTCGATGCGGTTGAAGCGGCCGCGCACGGTGCTGCGGCCGAAATGCGTGGCGCCGAAGTAGACCGTGGTGTGCGTGCCGTCCACGGCATAGGGCCGTGCCTGGGCGTGCGCGGCGCCAGGGCTGCCGGCCAGCATTGCCAGCACGACCGGCATTGGCAGCATGCCCAGCGCGGCCGTTGCCGCGGCGACGGCCAGGCGGGGCAGCAGCCGGGCGGGGTGGCCGGTCGCCATGGCGCGCTCAGCGGACGAAGACCGGCAGCAGGAAGATGCCGATCACCGACAGGAAGCCCACGGTCCAGCACAGCGTGCGCAGCGTGGCGCGGTCGGCGAGATAGCACAGCGTGTAGAGCACGCGCGCGGCGATGAAGGTCAGCGCGAGCTCGTCGATGCGCGCCGGATTGGCGTGCAGGTAGCTGGCGCTCAGCACGGCGGCGGCGAAGAAGGGGAAGGCCTCGAAGTGGTTGCGGTGGGCCAGGTCCGCGCGCCGCGCGCGCCCGCTCTGCTGCTCCAGCCAGGCGCGCGGGTCGTGGTTGTCGTAGGACTTGCCGCCGCCCTTGGCGACGGCCACCGTCAGCACCGGCAGGATGCCCGCCAACAGCACGCACCAGAAGGCGATCGGCATGACTCCTCCTCGCCTCAGGCGGCCACGACGCGGATGCGGATGGGGCCGATGCCGACCACCTGGCCGGCGCGGATCTTGGCGGTCTTGCGCAGTTCCTGGGTGCCGTCGACGGTGACCTCGCCGGCCGCCACCAGCGCCTTGCCGGCGCCGCCGCTGTCGCATACGCCCGCCACCTTGAGCAGGTCGTTTAGGGCGATGTGCTCACCCTCGAGCGGGAAGGTGATCGTCTGCTTGCCTGTCATCTCGTGTCGCTCCTGGTGGTTCCCGCTCACTTGCCCCAGCTGTCCTTCAGCCCGACGATGCGGTTGAAGACAGGCTTGCCCGGCTGCGAATCGACACGGTCGGCGACGAAGTAGCCGTGCCGCTCGAACTGGAAGCGGGCCTCGGGAGCCGCTTCGCGCAGCCCCGGCTCCAGGTAGGCGGTGACGACCTTCTTCGACGCGGGATTGAGCGCGTCGAGGAAGTTCTTGCCGCCGGCATCCGGCTGCGGGTCGCTGAACAGGCGGTCGTACAGGCGCACCTCGGCCTCGCAGGCATGCGCCGCGCTGACCCAGTGGATATTGCCCTTGACCTTGACGCTGTCGGCGCCGGGCGTGCCGCTCTTGGTGTCGGGCAGGTAATTGGCATGGACGGCGACGACATTGCCGTCGGCATCCTTGTCCACGCCGGTGCACTCGATCACATAGCCGTAGCGCAGGCGCACCTTGTTGCCGGGGAACAGGCGGAAGTAGCCCTTGGGCGGCGTCTCGTTGAAGTCCTCGCGCTCGATCCACAGCTCGCGCGACAGCGGGAACACGCGGCGGCCCAGCTCGGGCTGCTTCGGGTGCACCGGTGCCGAGCACTCTTCGCTCTGGCCTTCGGGGTAGTTGTCCAGGATCAGCTTGAGCGGGTCGAGCACGGCCACCGAGCGCGGCGCGCGCGCGTCGAGGTCGTCGCGCACGGCGCCTTCCAGCGTGCTCATGTCGATCCAGCTGTCGGACTTGGCCACGCCCACGCGGTCGCAGAAGAGCTGGATCGATTCGGGCGTGAAGCCGCGCCGGCGCACGCCGACGATGGTGGGCATGCGGGGATCGTCCCAGCCGTCCACGCGGCCCTCGTTGACCAGCTGCAGCAGCTTGCGCTTGCTGGTGATGGCATAGGTCAGGTTCAGGCGGGCGAACTCGTACTGGTGCGGCAGCGGGTCATGGAACGCGCCGCAGTCGCGCAGCTGGTGCAGCACCCAGTCATAGAGCGGGCGGTTGTTCTCGAATTCCAGCGTGCACAGCGAGTGCGTGATGTTCTCCAGCGCGTCCGAGATGCAGTGCGTGAAGTCGTACATCGGGTAGATGCACCACTTGTCGCCGGTGCGGTGGTGATGGGCGTGGCGGATGCGGTAGAGCACCGGGTCGCGCATCACGATGTTGGGCGCGCTCATGTCGATCCTGGCGCGCAGCACGTGCTCGCCGTCGGCGTACTTGCCGGCGCGCATGTCGCGGAACAGCTGCAGGTTTTCCTCGGCGCTGCGCTCGCGGAAGGGCGAGGGCGTGCCCGGGCGCGAGAAGTCGCCACGATTGCTGGCGATCTGCTCGGCGCTCTGGCTGTCGACATAGGCCGCGCCGCGCTCGATCAGCTTCTCGGCGAAGGCATAGAGCTGGTCGAAATAGTCGCTGGCGTAGTACAGGTGGGCCTGGCCGCCGTTGTCCCAGGAGAAGCCCAGCCAGCGCACCGCGTCGATGATGGAGTCGACGTACTCGGTGTCTTCCTTGACCGGGTTGGTGTCATCGAAACGCAGGTGGCAGCGGCCGCCATAGTCCCGCGCGAGACCGAAGTTCACGCAGATGCTCTTGGCATGGCCGATGTGCAGGTAGCCGTTGGGCTCCGGCGGGAAGCGCGTGATGACGGTCGGCAGCGCCTGGCCCTGCTTGTCCTGGCGGCCGGCATAGGTGCCGGAGGCGAGGTCCTGGTCGATGATGCTCCGCAGGAAGTTGGAAGCGGCGGGGGTGCTGTCGGTGGTCTTGGGATCGTGGCTCATGGTGGCGCCGCCGGGGCGGCTGGAAACGCTGCTGGATCGTTGCTGGCCGGGCCAGCGGGTCTAGAGGCGGGATTTTACCGCGCCGGCGGGCGCGGCGCCGCATTCGTGGCCGGCACCCGCGGGCGGGGCGGCAGAAGCGGCCGCGCCGGACTAGCATGGAAGCGCGCGGGGGCCGCCATGGCGACATGGCGACGTCTTGCGGTGTTGCCTGCCGGCCACGCCGTCGCCGGCCGCGCGCCTTGCGCCAACCGATCGAGGATCCGACCATGGAATCCGCCTCTTCCCTTTCCGCCGCCGCGCTGGCCAGCCTGTGGCAGGACGCCGGCCTGCCGGGCGAGGCGCTGGCGCACCTGCGCCTGAGCGGCAGCGACCCCTTGCTGCCGTCCAGCTTCGCCGTCGGTGCGGCCGCCCAGGCCAGCCTGGCGGCATCCGCGCTGGCCGCCGCGGCGCTCTGGCAGCTGCGCAGCGGCAGCTGGCAGCCGGTGGCGGTGGATATGCGCCACGCGCTGGCCGAGTTCCGCAGCGAGCGCTACCTGCGCGTCGATGGCCGCCCGGCCCCCGAATTCCATGACAGCATCGCTGGCCTGTACCGCTGTGGCGACGGTGGCTGGATGCGGCTGCATACCAATTTCCCCCACCATCGCGATGGCGTGCTGCGTCTGCTCGGCTGCGCGCACGAGCGCGACGCGGTGGCCGTCGCGCTGGCGCAGCGGCGGGCCGAGGAGGTCGAGCGCGAAGCGGCCGAGGCCGGCCTGGCGGTGGCGGCGATGCGCTCCTTCGAGGCCTGGGACCGCCATCCCCAGGCGCAGGCGCTGCGCGGCTGGCCGCCGCTGACGCTGGAACGCATCGGCGAGGCGCCGCCCGCCGCGCCACCGCCCGTGCCGGACGACGCGGAGGCCGCGCGGCCGCTGTCCGGCCTGCGCGTGCTCGACCTGACCCGCATCATCGCCGGCCCGGTCGCCGGGCGCACGCTGGCCGCCCACGGCGCAGATGTGCTGCTGGTCACGGCGGCCCACCTGCCGGCCATCGCGCCGCTGGTGATCGACACCGGCCGCGGCAAGCGCTCCTGCCAGCTCGACCTGCGTGATGCCGAGGACGCGCGCACCTGGCACAAGCTGCTGCACGGCGCGGACGTGGTGCTGCAAGCCTACCGTCCCGGTGCCCTGGAGGGCCTGGGCGCCGGGCCTGCGGCGGCGGCACGGGCCCGGCCCGGCATCGTCTATGTGTCGCTGTCGGCTTACGGGCATGCGGGCCCGTGGGCGGGCCGGCGCGGCTTCGATTCGCTGGTGCAGACGGCCACCGGCTTCAACCATGCCGAGGCGGCGGCCGGCGGCGGCGGGGCGCCGCGGCCGCTGCCGGCGCAGGTACTGGACCATGCCGCCGGCTACCTGCTGGCCTTCGGCGCGATGGCGGCGCTGTGGCGCCGCGCCGCGGAAGGCGGCAGCTGGCACGTGCGGGTGTCGCTGGCGCAGGTGGGGCAGTGGCTGCGCGGCATGGGCCGGATTCCGCAAGGCCTGGCAGCGCCGGAGCAACGTTTCGAGGACATCGGCGACCTGCTGATGACGCTGCCGTCGGGCTTTGGCGAACTGACCGTGGTGCGCCATGCGGGGCAGCTGGCGCAGACCCCTGCGCGCTGGGTGCTGCCGTCGGTGCCGCTCGGCACGCATGCCGCCGAGTGGCTGCCGCGCGGCTGACGCCCGGTACGGTGCCCGGCGCAAAGACGCCGCCAATACGCCGCAAGCACGCCGCAACCACGCCGCGCCGTACGGAGCGGGGACGGCTTCAGTACAGCGTGCCGCGCAGGCGCTCCGGCTGTGCCTCGTCGTAGGCGTGGCCGTCGATGCCGCCGCGGCTGAGGTCGGCCAGGATGGTGCCGTTGCTCGGCAGGGCGCTGCGTGGGATCTGCGCCTGCGGCGACCACAGCTGCGAGCGCACCAGCGCGCGCGCACACTGGAAGAATACCGAGCGGATCGCGATCACCAGCACCGTGGCGGGGGCCTTGCCATCGACCTCGCAGCGCGCGATCAGCGCCGGGTCGACCGAGATCTGCGCGGTGCCGGCCACGCGCAGGGTCTCGTCCACGCCCGGCACCAGGAACAGCAGGCCGACGCGCGGGTCGGCGATGATATTGCGCAGGCTGTCGATGCGGTTGTTGCCGCGGCGGTCGGGCAGCAGCAGCGTGCGCTCGTCCAGCACCTGCACGAAGCCGGGCGCGTCGCCGCGCGGCGAGCACTCCGCCTGCCCGCCCGCCACCGTCGACAACAGGCAGAAGGGCGAGGCCTCGACGAAGGCGCGGTAGTGCGGGTGCAGGTAGTCGACTTCCTTGGCGAGCGAGGCGGCGCCCGGCTCGGCGTAGCGGGCTTCGAGTGCTTCGAGCGTGGTCAGGGTGTGTGCGGTCATGGCAGCGTGGCGGGGGAGGGGGATGGCGAGGCGCCTGCGGGACACCAGCCCGCACTCTACCGCATGCAGGTGGCGTCCGTTGCACACGCTCGCCGCAAGGCTGCCCTCATGCGCTACAGCGTGACCGTGCCGCGCCCGATCTCGATCACGCGCCCGCCGACCTGGATGGCGCCATCGCGCCCGACCTGCAATTGCAGCCGGCAGGGCCGGCCGACCGCTTCGCCCTGCTCGATGGTGTAGGCGGCCGGCAGCGCGCGGCCGGTGGCCAGCAGCCAGCCGCCGAGGTTGGCGCAGGCCGAGCCGGTACCGGGGTCCTCCGCCACGCCGCCACCCTGCCGGGCGAAGAAGTAGCGCGCCAGCACGCTGCCCCGCCGTTGCTCGTCGAAGGCGAACAGATAGGCGCTGCGGCGGCCCAGGCTGCTCTGCGGCCAGGCCTCGAGGCGGCTGCTGTCGGGGCGCGCCCGCCGCACCGCTTCAGCGTGCCTGAGCGGCACCAGCAACTGGTCGGCGCCGGTGTCCACCCACAGGGGCGGGCCGGCGAGATCGGCGGCGTCCAGGCCGAGCAGCGACGCCACGGCCGCGTCGGGCAGCCCCGCCGGCGCCGTGCGCGGCTGGCCGGCATGGGGCGCGGTCAGGGTCCAGCGATCGCCCTGGGCGTGTACCGGTACCATGCCGGCCTTGAGCGCCAGGCGCAGCGAGTCGGCGCCGCGCAGGGCGCGCAGCACATGGGCGGTGCCCAGCGTGGGATGGCCGGCGAAGCGCATCTCCGCGCCCGGCGTGAAGATGCGCACGGCGGCGTCGGCCTCGGTCGAGGGCAGCAGGAAGGTGGTTTCGGACAGGTTGAACTGCAGGGCCAGCGCCTGCATGGTGGCCTCGTCCATGCCGCGCGCATCCTCGAAGACACACAGCGGATTGCCGCCGAAGGTCGATTCGGCGAAGACGTTGACGAGGCGGAAGGCGTAGGTCGGCATGGCGGGCAGGGCGTGCGCGAGGGGAGGGGAAGCGCCAGTCTAGGCCCTTGCCGAGGCGGTGCAAGCGACAGTTTTGCGCGCCGACCACAGAACAGCGCGCGGCCGGATGCGGCGCCCGCATGCGGGCGCCGCCATGCCGGTTTCAGAAGCCGACTGCCTGGCCGTCGCGGCGGCTGTCGCTGGCGGCCACGTAGCCATGGTCCGCGTCGTCGGACAGGCGCCAGATGAACTGGCCGGAACCGAAGTCCATATAAGGGTCGTCGACCGACTTGAGCTGGTGCCCGCGTTCCTTCAGTCCGGCGACCACCGCGCGGTTCATGCTCGCCTCCAGGTCCACGGTGAAGTCGCGGTTGACCTTCCAGCGCGGCGCGCAGCAGGCTGCCTGCGGCTGCTGGCGGTAGTCCAGCATGCGCACGATGGTCTGCAGGTGGCCCTGCGGCTGCATGTCGCCGCCCATCACGCCGAAGCTCATCACCGGGCGGCCATCCTTGGTCAGGAAGGCCGGGATGATGGTGTGGAAGGGGCGCTTGCCGCCGGCGACCACATTGGCCGATTTCGGATCCATCGAGAAGCCCACGCCGCGGTTCTGCAGGCTGATGCCGGTGCCGGGCACGACTACGCCAGAGCCGAAGCCCATGTAGTTCGACTGGATGAAGGAGATCATCATGCCGTTCTCATCGGCGGCGCTCAGGTAGATGGTGCCGCCGCTCCTGGGCATGCCGAAGTTGAAATGGGTGGCGCGCTGCATGTCGATCAGCCGCGCGCGCGACTTCAGGTAGGCGTCGTCCAGCATCTGCCCGGGCGTGACTTCCATGCTGCGCGGATCTGCCACGTACTTGTACAGGTCGGCGAAGGCCAGCTTCATGGCCTCGATCTGCAGGTGCTGCGAATCCACGCTGTCCACCGGCAGCGAGGCCACGTCGAACTGCTCCAGGATGCCCAGCGCCATCAGCGCGGCGATGCCCTGGCCGTTGGGCGGGATCTCGTGGACGGTGTAGCCGCGGTAGTCCTTGGCGATCGGGGTGACCCAGTCGGGGCGGTAGTTGCGCAGGTCGTCCAGCGTCATGGCGCCGCCGCACTGCTTGCTGAAGGCGGCGATCTTCTCGGCGATCTCGCCTTCGTAGTAGGCGCGGCCCCGGGTCTCGCCGATCTTGCGCAGCGTGTCGGCAGCGGCCTTCATGACGAACTTCTCGCCCACGTGCGGCGCGCGGCCGTGCGGCATGAAGGTCTCGGCATAGCCGGGCTGGTCCTTCAGTTCCGGCACCGCCAGGTTCCACTTGTGCGCCACCATCGGCGGCACGGCATAGCCGCGCTCGGCGATCTCGATGGCGGGCTCCAGCAGATCGGCGAACGGCAGCTTGCCGAAGCGCTCATGCAGCGCCGCCCAGCCGGCGATCACGCCCGGCACGGTGACCGCGTCCCAGCCGCGGATCGGCCGCTTGGCCAGGCCGTCGGCCTCGGTGCCGTACTTGTTCTTGAAGTACTCCGGGTTCCAGGCCGCCGGCGCCACGCCGGAGGAGTTCAGGCCATGCAGCTGCTTGCCGTCCCACAGGATGGCGAAGGCATCGCTGCCCAGGCCGCAGGAGACCGGCTCGACAATGGTGATGGCGGCCGCCGCGGCGATGGCCGCATCGACCGCATTGCCGCCCTTGAGCAGCATGCGCAGGCCGGCCTGCGCGGCGAGCGGATGCGAGGTCGAGACGACGTTGCGCGCGAACAGCGGCGTGCGCGGGGTGGGGTAGGGGTTGGTCCAGTTGAAGTCTTGCATGGCGGTCTCGTGAGTGCTGCCTGTTTGATCGTTCGGTGTCGGTTTGGCTTGCTGTCGGTTCGCTCCCCTCTCCCGCTTGCGGGAGAGGGGCCGGGGTGAGGGCGGGCGCTGGCTGGCGGCGACGTGCTGGACATCACCGACGGCTTCGTCTGTGCGTGGTGCCTTGCTAGACCACCCCTCTCCCCCACCCTCTCCCCATCAGGGGAGAGGGAGCCAAGACCTCGTGCTTGGCGCTCGGTGTTGGTGCACTTGGCGCTCGGTCTTGGCACATCTCCTGGCTATGGCTTCAATCCACCACGATCTTACGTTCCTTGATCAACTTGCCCCAGCGCGCGCTGTCCTTTTTCACCATGGCGGCGAACTGGGCCGGGGTGCCGCCGACCGGTTCTGCGCCGAGCCTGGCCAGGCGGTCCTTGACCTCGGGGGCCTGGATGGCCTTGTTGAACTCCGCGTTCAGGCGGTTGACGATCTCGGCCGGCAGGCCCTTGGGCCCGTAGATGCCGAACCAGGTGTCGGACTCGAAGCCGGGCAGGCCGGATTCGCTGACGGTCGGGATGTCCGGTACCAGCGGCGAGCGCTTCAGGCTGGTCACGGCCAGTCCCTTGAGCTTGCCGTCCTTCACGTGCGGCAGGCCGGACACGATGCTGTCGAACAGCACGTGGACCTTGCCGGACATCAGGTCGGGAATGGCCAGCGCGGTGCCCTTGTAGGGAATGTGGGTGATGAAGACGCCGGCCTGTGCCTTGAAGGCTTCGGCGGTCAGGTGGACCACCGTGCCGGGGCCGCTGGAGGCGTAGTTCAATTGGCCGGGGTGCTTCTTGGCGTAGTCGATCAGCTCGGTGACGTTCTTGACCGGCAGGCTGTTGGGCACCAGCAGCAGGTTGGTGGCGGTCGCCACCTGGCTGACCGGGGTGAAATCGGTCTCGGTGTTGTAGGGCAGGCGCGGCGTGATGTGCGGGCCGATCGCATGCGTGCTGGTGGTGGCGATCAGCAGCGTGTAGCCGTCGGCGGGCGCCTTGGCAGCCATGTCGGAGCCGATCGCGCCGCCGGCGCCGGGACGGTTGTCGACCACGATCTGCTGGCCGATGCTGGTGCTGACCTTCTGCGCGATCGCGCGCGCCAGCAGGTCGGTGGCGCCGCTGGCGGGGAAGGGTACGATCAGCCGGATCGGCTTGCTTGGATAGCTGTCGGCCAGTGCCGGGGTGGCGGCCAGGGAAAGCGCGAGGGCGGTGGCGAGGCCGGTGCCGGCGCGGCGCAACCAGGGGCTCATGAAGGTCTCCGGATCGGAATGGCAGGATGGCGTGCCGATGTGCCGCAGGAGGCGCGGCGCCTGGCTCGGGATCATTATTCCGCGCACTGCCAAACAATAAAAGCTAATATTTCTTTTCGCTGTCACAAGCTTTTCTTGTGTATGCCTGGCACTGTGGCGGTGCATCGCCAAGCAGGGTGGCGGTGTCCCGCCATGTCTTGTGCCATGTCTTGTGCGTGTCTTGTGCCGTGTCTCGTCACCTCTTGCCACTCCTTGCGCGATAGCCGCGCGAAGCCGGCCGCAATGCCGCGGGACCCCGTCCGGCCGCCGAGGGGCCGCGCAGCCCGCCTGCTTTCCTCCCTGTCTGCCATGAGCACCATCCGCTTTCTCCGCACCTTCGTCGCCGTGGCCGAGCATGGCTCCTTCGCTGCCGCCGCCGGTCCCGTGGCACTGACCCAGGCTGCCGTCAGCCTGCAGATGCGCGCGCTCGAGGCCGAGTTGCGGCGCGAGCTGTTCGACCGCGGCGGACGGGTGGCGGTACTCAATGCCGACGGCCGCGAGCTGCTGCCGCAGGCGCGCCGCCTGCTCGCCCTCTACGATGAAATGCGCCTGCCGCTGGCGCCGCCGGAGGCCATGGCCGGCGCGGTCGCGGTGGGGGCGGTGGTGTCGGTGATGGGCGGCCTGTCGCAGGTGGTGGCGCGCATGAAGCAGGCCTATCCCGCGCTGGACATACGGCTGGTCGGCGCCAAGTCGATCGAGCTGGCGGCGCTGGTGGAGTCTGGCAAGCTGGATGCGGCGGTGCTGGTGGAGGGCGCGGGGCGCCTGCCTGGCACGCTGCGCTGGACGCCGCTCTACCAGGAACCGCTGGTGGCCATCGTCGCGCGCGACCATCCCGGCCAGAGCGCGCGCGAGGCGCTCGCCGCCAGCCCCTTCCTGCGCTTCGACCGCGGCCAGCGCACCGGCATGCTGGTGGAGCGGGCGCTGCGCCGTGCCCACCTGCGCGTCAACGAGTTCCTGGAGCTGAACGCGATCGAGGCCCTGGTCGAACTGGTGCGCCAGCAGGTGGGGGTGACGGTGGTGCCGTTGCTGCGGCGTGCGCGCTGGCCGGAGGACGAGGCGCTGCGGGTGCTGCCGCTGCAGGCCGGCGCGCCGGTGATGCGCACCGTCGGCATGCTGGAGCGGCGCGACCATGCACGCCGCCACGTCACCGAGGCGGTGCGCGTGGCCTGTGCGGAGCTGTTCGGCACCTGAGGCACCTGCGGCGGCCGAGCGCCGGGCAGCCGGACCGCCGGGCAGGTGAAAAAAAAGGGGGCCGTGTGGCCCCCTTCATCATCCTGGCGACCGGACCCGTGCAGCGGTCCGGGCAGGCCGGTATCAGCGCTATTACTCTTCCTGGAACGCTTCTTCGCGCTTGGCCTTGATCGAAGGCATGGCCACCACCAGCACCAGCAGCGCGGCGCCGATCAGCAGGCCGAGCGACAGCGGGCGGGTGACGAACACGCTGAAGTCACCACGCGACAGCAGCAGCGAGCGGCGGAAGTTCTCTTCCATCATCGGTCCCAGCACGAAGCCGAGCAGCAGCGGCGCCGGCTCGCAGCGCAGCTTGATGAAGAGGTAGCCGATCACGCCGAAGGCGGCGGTCTGGAACACGTCGAAGGTGGTGTTCTGGACCGAGTAGACGCCGATGCAGCAGAACGTCAGGATGGCCGGGAACAGGTAGCGGTAGGGGACCTTCAGCAGCTTCACCCAGACGCCGATCATCGGCAGGTTCAGGATGATCAGCATCAGGTTGCCGATCCACATCGAGGCGATCAGGCCCCAGAACAGCGCGGGGTTGCTGGTCATCACCTGCGGGCCCGGCTGGATGTTGTGGATGGTCATCGCCCCCACCATCAGCGCCATCACCGCGTTGGGCGGGATGCCCAGCGTCAGCAGCGGGATGAAGGAGGTCTGCGCCGCGGCGTTGTTGGCCGATTCCGGACCCGCCACGCCTTCGATCGCGCCCTTGCCGAATTCATGCGCGAACTTGGAGGTCTTCTTCTCCAGCGAGTACGCCGCGAACGAGGCCAGTGCCGCGCCGCCACCCGGCAGGATGCCCAGCGCCGAACCCAGGGCGGTGCCGCGCAGCACGGCCGGGATCATGCGCTTGAAGTCTTCCTTGGTCGGGAACAGGTTGGTCACGTGGTCGGTGAAGGTCTCGCGGGCTTCCTTCTGCTCCAGGTTCGCGATGATCTCCGCGAAGCCGAACACGCCCATGGCGACCGAGACGAAGTTGAGGCCGTCGGTGAGTTCGGGCACGTCGAAGGAGAAGCGCGCGGCGCCCGAATTCACGTCGGTGCCGACCAGGCCGAGCAGCAGGCCCAGCACGATCATGGCGATTGCCTTGACCAGCGAGCCCGACGCCAGCACCACGGCACCGATCAGGCCCAGCACCATCAGCGAGAAGTACTCGGCGGGACCGAACTTGAAGGCCAGTTCCGACAGCGGCGCGGCGAAGGCGGCCAGGATCAGCGTGGCCACGCAGCCGGCGAAGAACGAGCCCAGGCCGGCGGTGGCCAGCGCCACCCCGGCGCGGCCGCGCCGCGCCATCTGGTAGCCGTCGATGGTGGTCACCACCGAGGACGATTCACCGGGCAGGTTGACCAGGATGGCGGTGGTCGAGCCGCCGTACTGGGCGCCGTAGTAGATGCCGGCCAGCATGATCAGCGCGGCCACCGGCGGCAGCGTGTAGGTCACCGGCAGCAGCATGGCGATGGTGGCCAGCGGCCCCAGGCCCGGCAGCACGCCGATCAGGGTGCCCAGCACGCAGCCCAGGAAGGCGTACGCGAGGTTCTGGAAGGACAGGGCGGTCGAGAAGCCCAGTCCGAGGTTGGCGAGTAGTTCCATCAGGCCGTCTCCTTAACCTGCCAGGAATGCCGGCCACACCGGCATCTGAAGATTGATGCCGTACACGAAGGCGCCCATGCTGATCAGCACCAGGATGAAGGCGTTCAGGATCGCGCCCTTCCAGCTGAATTCATGGCTGGCCATCGACGACACCAGCACCAGCACCACCACCGACAGCACCATGCCGAGCGGCTTGAGCAGCAGGCCGAACAGCACCACCGAACCCAGGATCCACAGCAGGATCTTCAGGTCCCAGCGGGCCAGGTGGTCTTTCTCGCTCTTGCTCGACAGCGCGCCGGTCAGAACCAGCGAGCCGAGCAGGGCCAGGACGATGCCGAGCCAGAACGGAAAGTATCCAGGTCCCATCTTGGCGGCGGTTCCCATGGAATAGCCGCGTGCGACCCAGGAAAAGCCCAGACCGACCAGAATGAACATCAGGCCGGAGGCAAAGTCCTTTTGGCTACGTATGCGCAAATTGATTCTCCTCGAAGTAACGCTTGAAATCCGTGCGGTTTGTGCGGCGCAGCATTGCAGTGTTGCCGGCCCGGCCGCGAGGCAGGGTGGAAATTAAGGGGCATACCTTTCAGATACCTTTCGGATGTATTCAAACTTGGTCAATACAAGGGTATGTACCTATAAGACATTCGGAAACATCCGTAGGAATGGGTGCCCGAGGCAGGCCTGGCATGCGGAAAGCGTCACGGAGGCTGGGCTATCATCAGCCGGTAGTTGGCCGGTAGTTGGCCGGCCCGCCCGGGCCGGCCCGAACCATCAAACATCCCCGGGGCGCGGATTGGACAGCATCGAGCACATCATCCTGATCGGCGCCATCGTGATGTCGCTGGGCATCGTGGTGGGCGCCTTCTCGGCACGCTGGGGCGTGCCCTTCCTGCTGGTATTCCTGGCCGTCGGCATGCTGGCCGGGGTGGATGGCCCGGGCGGCATCCGCTTCGCCGATACCTGGCTCAGCTTCCTGGTCGGCAATCTCGCCCTGGCGGTGATCCTGCTCGACGGCGGCTTGCGTACGCGCTACACCACCTTCCGCGTGGCATTGCGGCCCTCGTTGTCACTGGCCACCGTGGGTGTGCTGATCACCACCGGAGTGGTGGGGCTGTTCGCCGCCTGGCTGCTCGGCATCGACTGGAAGCTGGGCCTGCTGCTGGGCGCCATCGTCGGCTCGACCGACGCGGCGGCGGTGTTCTCGCTGCTCAACAGCAGCGGTGTGCGGCTCAAGGAGCGCGTCGCCAGCGTGCTCGAGATCGAGTCGGGCATCAACGACCCGATGGCGATCTTCCTGACCTTGACGCTGATGGAGTGGATCGCCTCGCCGGCGGGCCTGTCCGCGGGCGGCCTCGCCTGGCGCCTGCTGGTGCAGTTCGGCGTGGGCGGAGCGCTCGGCCTTGGCCTCGGATATTGCCTGGCCAATGTACTGGAGCGCGTGCAGGTGGCCGAAGGCCTGCAGGCGATCCTGCTGTGCGCCGGCGGCGCCATGGTCTTCGCCATCGTGCAGAGCGCCGGAGGCAGCGGTTTCCTGGCGGTCTACCTGGCCGGCATGCTGGTGGGCAACCGCGAGCGCGCGGTCAGCGCGGACACCATGCGCGCCATGGACGGCATGGCCTGGCTGGCACAGTCGGCCATGTTCCTGCTGCTCGGCCTGCTGGTGGCGCCGCACCGGATCTGGGATGTGGCCCTGCCCGCCGTCGCCGTGGCGGCCTTCCTGATGCTGGTGGCCCGTCCGCTGGCGGTGTTCGCCGCGCTGCTGCCGTTCCGCTTCAGCGCGCGCGAGAAGGGTTTCGTGGCCTGGATGGGACTGCGCGGCGCAGTGCCGATCGTGCTGGCACTGTTCCCGATGCTGCATGGCCTGCCCGACGCCGGGTTGCTGTTCCGCATCGCCTTCGCCGTGGTGCTGGCCAGCCTGCTGTTCCAGGGTACGACGGTGGCGCTGGCGGCGCGGCTGGCACGCGTGCTGCGCCAGCCCTATCCCGAGCCGCTGGCGCGCGCGCGGCTGCACGGCACGCGGGCGCCGGCGCTGGACCTGATGCAGTTCAAGGTAGGGGCGGAGGCGCCGGTAGAGAATGTGCGGGCCGACCAGCTGGAGTTGCCGCCGCGCTGCCGGCTGCTGACGGTGGTGCGGGATGCAGCGCTGGCCGCCCCGGAGCAGACCCTGCTGCGGGCGGGCGACCTGGTCTCGGTCCTGGCACCTGCCGCCAGCGTGCCGATGCTGTCGATGCTGTTCCAGGCGCCCGGGCCGGCGCCCGCCTGGGCCCATGCCTCGCATGACTTCCTGCTGTCAGGCGATGCCTTCCTGCGCGATGTGGCGGCACTCTACGGCAGCCGCGCGCTGACGCCGGCCGAGGCACCACTGACCCTGGGCGCAGCCATGCTGCGCGCCTTCGCCTCGCCACCGGTCGAGGGCGACGCGGTGGAGATTGCCGGCCTGAGGCTGACTGCGGTGCGCATGGAAGGGCCGCGTATCCTGCAGGTCGGCCTGCTGCTGCCGCGCAAGCCCGGCGCGCGGCCGCCGCGGGGCGGCGGCGGGGAGCCTGCGGCGGCCTGAATTGCGGCCTGGCCTGCGGCCCCGGGCCGGGCCTCAGTCGACCTTGGCGCCGGACACCTTGACCACCTGGCCGTACTTCTTCAGTTCGCGCTGGATCAGCGCGCCGAACTGCTCGGGCGTGGTCGGCGCCGGCTGGGCGCCGATGCGCGCCAGCATGGCTTTCATGTCGTCGGTCTTGAGGATGGCTACGATGTCATGGTTGAGCCGCTCGACGATCTCGCGCGGCGTGCGCGCCGGCGCCAGCACGCCGAACCAGGTGGAGATGTCGAAGCCTTCGAGCCCCAGGCCCTTGCCGGCCTCGGCGATGGTGGGCAGCTCGGGGAAAGCGGCGGCGCGCGCGGCCGTGGTGACCGCGAAGGCCTTGAGCTTGCCCGCCTTGATATTGGCCGAGGCCGAGGCGAGGTTATCGAAGATCACGTCGGTCTGGCCCGACAGCACCGACAACTGGGCCGGCGCGGCACCGTTGTACGGGATATGGACCATGCTGACATGGGCCATGCTCTTGAACAGCTCGCCCGACAGGTGGCCGGCGCTGCCGTTGCCGCCCGAGGCGTAGTCGAGCTTGCCCGGGTGCTTGCGCGCGTATTCCACCAGGTCGCGCACATTGTTGATATGCAGCTCGGCCGCCTTGCCGGGATGCATCAGCAGCACGTTCGGCACGTCGGCCACCAGGGTGATGGGCGCGAAGTCCTTGACCGGGTCGTAGGGCAGCTTGGAGAACAGGGTCGGGTTGATGGCATGGGTGGCGACAGCGCCCATGACGATGGTGTAGCCGTCCGGGGCCTGCTTGGCGACGTAGTCGGCCCCCAGGTTGCCGCCGGCGCCCGGCCGGTTCTCCACGATCACGGGCTGGCCCAGGCTGTCCTTGAGCTTGTCGCCGATGGCGCGCGCCACGGTGTCGAGCGGGCCGCCGGCCGGGTAGGGCACGACGAACTTGATCGGGCGGGCCGGCCAGGCCGGCGCGGCGGCGGCGGGCGCGGTCCAGGACAGCGGCAGGGCGGCGGCCACCAGCGCGGCGGCGAACACTTTTTTCAGCATGAGGTCTGGTCTCGATTGGAATAGCGGGGCGCAGGTCCCGGCAGCCGGGACGCGCGCCTGGAGGGGCGGGCCGGTTCTATTTGAGGCCGATACCGCGCGCCATCATCACGGCGCACAGCGGCAGCAGGATCAGCAGGTGGGCCTCGATCATGACCCAGCGGCGTGCGCGTTTCAGCTCGGCCTCGGCCGGCACGAAGCCGGGCTCGCTGCGCGCCCGCTTGCGCCAGCGCGAGAAGGCGCGGGTCGGCGGCAGCGAGCACAGCGCGATCACCACGAACACCGTCATCTTGGCGTGGAACCAGGGGTTGGGCAGGTAGAAGCCGGCGCCCTTGGCGCCGAAGAACAGGCGCAGCAGGCCGCTTGCCAGCACCAGCATGGCGCACAGGAAATAGAGCAGGTCGTAGACGGACAGCCGCTTGAGCGCGGCCGGCGTCAGCCCGGGCCTCAGCACCACCGCCTCGGCGGCCAGGAAGGTGATCAGCGCGAAGATGGCGGTGAAATGCAGAAAGGCCAGCAGGGCATCGGTCAGCATGGCTACGGTCTCCTTTGGGCGTGGCGGCGCGACGGCGGACGGCGGGGCTGCGGTACGGACTGCGGTAGGGATCCGGCGCGCGCGGCGACGGCGTGTGCGGGGCCGGCCCGGCCGCGGCTGCCGGGCCGGCCCGTGAGGCTTACCGGCGCCGCTTGCTCGTGCGGCGTATTCGTGTGACTTATACCACGCCTTTGTCGCGCAGCGCGGCAATCTGCTCCGGCGCATAGCCAAGCACGTCCGCCAGCACGTCATCGGTGTGCTCGCCCAGCAGCGGCGGGTGGCGTACCGCCTCGGGCGGGGTGGCGCTCATCTTGATCGGGCTGCCGACCAGCTTGACCGTGCCCGCGCTCGGGTGGGGCAGGTCCACGCGCAGGCCGCGCGCCTTGACCTGCTCGTCGTCGAAGACGTCGTCGAGCGTATTGATCGGGCCGCACGGCACGCCGGCCGCCTCCAGGTCGGCGATCCACTGCGCGCGCGTGCGCGGGCGCACCATCTCGGCCAGGATCGGCACCAGCGTATCGCGCTGCGCGACGCGCTGGGGGTTGGTGGCGAAGCGCGCGTCGTCGGCCAGTTCGGGGCGGCCGCCGGCATTGACGAACTTGCGGAACTGGCCGTCGTTGCCCACCGCCACGATGATCCAGCCGTCGGCCGCCTGGAAGGTCTGGTAGGGCACGATGTTCGGATGGGCATTGCCCCAGCGCTTGGGCGCCACGCCGCTGGCCAGGTAATTGGTGTTCATATTGGCCAGCATGGCCACCTGCACGTCGAGCAGGGCCATGTCGATGTACTGGCCCTCGCCGGTGCGCTCGCGGTGTGCCAGCGCGGCCAGCACGGCGATGGTGGCGTACTGGCCGGTCATCAGGTCGGAGATGGCCACGCCGGCCTTCTGCGGGCCGCCGCCGGGCAGGTCGTCGCGCTCGCCGGTCAGGCTCATGAAGCCGCCCATGCCCTGGACGATGAAGTCGTAGCCCGGGCGGGCGGCATAGGGGCCGGTCTGGCCGAAGCCGGTCACCGAGCAGTAGATGATGTCCGGCTTGACGGCCTTGAGCGAGTCGTAGTCGAGCCCGTATTTCTTGAGCTGGCCGACCTTGTAGTTCTCCAGCACCACATCGCTCTGCGCGGCCAGCGCGCGCACCAGGGCCTGGCCCTCGGGCGTGCTGATGTCGCAGGTGACCGAGCGCTTGTTGCGGTTGGCGGCGAGATAGTAGGCGGCCTCGGCGGTGTCGTCGCCGGCCGGAGTCTGCAGCCAGGGCGGGCCCCAGGTGCGGGTGTCGTCGCCGGCGCCGGGGCGCTCGATCTTGATCACATCGGCGCCGAAGTCGGCGAGGTTCTGGGCGCACCATGGCCCGGCGAGCACGCGGGTCAGGTCGAGAACGCGGAGATGGCTTAAGGCTCCCATGACGGCAGGCAGGAATCGGAAACGAGGAAGGGGTGGAGGAAAGCGGCAGCGCCGGTGCGAAGCGCAGTCGAGGCGCAGCCGGCACGGGCAGGCGCCACTGTAACATCCGCGGCGGCGGGCGCAGCCTTCCTGGCCTGGGGCAAGGGCACGACAAGGCACTCGGATGCGCGGTGCCGGGGCGGCCGGCGGCCGGCGTGGCGCGCATCCGCCCGGGGCTGCCGGGGCAACTGGCTTGCCCGTATAATAAAAAGTTTGCAAATTCCATCCGACCGGCCGTTCACCGCTCCGCCGCGGGACGCCCTTGCCCCAACATGAAAGTCTCCGACATCCGCAGCAAGTTCCTGCAGTACTTCGAGTCGAAGGGCCATACCGTGGTCCGCTCGTCCAGCCTGGTGCCGGCGAACGACCCGACGCTGCTGTTCACCAACTCCGGCATGGTGCAGTTCAAGGACGTCTTCCTCGGCACCGACAAGCGCCCCTACACCCGCGCCACCTCGGCGCAGCGCTCGGTGCGCGCCGGCGGCAAGCACAACGACCTGGAGAACGTGGGCTACACCGCGCGGCACCACACCTTCTTCGAGATGCTGGGCAACTTCTCCTTCGGCGACTATTTCAAGCGCGAAGCGATCCAGTACGCCTGGGAACTGCTGACCCAGGTCTACAAGCTGCCGGCCGACAAGCTGTGGGTCACGGTGTACGAGGAAGACGACGAGGCCTATGACATCTGGGCCAAGGAAGTCGGCGTGCCGGTCGAGCGCATCGTGCGCATCGGTGACAACAAGGGCGCGCGCTACGCCTCGGACAACTTCTGGCAGATGGCCGACACCGGTCCCTGCGGCCCGTGCTCGGAAATCTTCTACGACCACGGCCCGGACGTGTGGGGCGGCCCGCCGGGATCGCCGGACGCCGACGGCGACCGCTACATCGAGATCTGGAACCTGGTGTTCATGCAGTTCAACCGCGACGAGCAGGGCAATATGCCGCGCCTGCCCAAGCCGTGCGTGGACACCGGCATGGGCCTGGAGCGCATCGCCGCGGTGCTGCAGCACGTGCACAGCAACTACGAGATCGACCTGTTCCAGGCACTGATCCAGGCCGCCGGCCGCGAGACGCATACCGCCGACCTGGCGCAGAACTCGCTGAAGGTCATCGCCGACCACATCCGCGCCTGCTCCTTCCTGATCGTCGACGGCGTGATCCCCGGCAACGAAGGCCGCGGCTACGTGCTGCGCCGGATCATCCGCCGCGCCATCCGCCACGGCTACAAGCTGGGCCGGAAGACCCCGTTCTTCCACAAGCTGGTGCCGGACCTGGTGGCGCAGATGGGCGAAGCCTATCCCGAACTTGCCGAGGCGCAGGCACGCGTGATCGAGGTGCTGAAGGCCGAGGAAGAACGCTTCTTCGAGACCATCGAGAACGGCATGTCCATCCTCGACGCGGCCGTGGCCGAACTGAAGTCCCAGGGCGGCAGGGTGCTCGATGGCGAGCTGGCCTTCAAGCTGCACGACACCTTCGGCTTCCCGCTCGACCTGACCCAGGACGTCTGCCGCGAGCAGGAGCTCAGCGTGGACGAGGCCGCCTTCGATGCCGCCATGAGCCGCCAGCGCGAACAGGCGCGCGCGGCCGGCAAGTTCAAGATGGCCGCCGGCCTGGAGTACAACGGCGACAAGACCGCCTTCCACGGCTATGACAAGCTGGTGGTCGACGGTGCCCGCGTGACCGCGCTGTATGTCGACGGCGCCGCCGTCGATGCCATGCAGCCGGGCCAGAGCGGCGTGGTCGTGCTCGACAACACCCCCTTCTACGCCGAATCCGGCGGCCAGGCCGGCGACCAGGGCGTGCTGCAGGCCGGTGCCGCGCAGTTCGCCGTGGCCGATACCACCAAGATCCAGGCCGAAGTGTTCGGCCACCAGGGCACGCTGTCCGGCGCCCCGCTCAAGGTGGGCGACACCGTGCGCGCCGAGGTCGACGCGCTGCGCCGCGCGCGCACCATGCGCAACCACTCGGCCACCCACCTGATGCACAAGGCCCTGCGCGAGGTGCTGGGCGCCCACGTGCAGCAGAAGGGCTCGCTGGTCGACGCCGACAAGACCCGCTTCGACTTCTCGCACAACGCGCCCCTGAGCGACGACGAGATCCGCCGCGTCGAGGAGATCGTCAACGCGGAGATCCTGAAGAACGAAGACACGCGCGCCGAGGTCATGGCCTTCGACGACGCCGTCAAGAGCGGCGCCATGGCGCTGTTCGGCGAGAAGTACGCCGACGACGTGCGCGTGCTGTCGATCGGCAGCTCGAAGGAACTGTGCGGCGGCACCCACGTGCACCGCAGCGGCGACATCGGCCTGTTCAAGATCGTGGTGGAAGGCGGCGTGGCCGCCGGCATCCGCCGGGTCGAGGCAATCACCGGCGACAACGCGCTGCATTACCTGCAGGCGCTCGATGCCAAGCTCAACGAGGCCGCCGCCGCGCTGAAGGCACAGCCGTCCGAACTGGTGCCGCGCATCGGCCAGGTGCAGGAGCAGGTGCGCGCGCTGGAGAAGGAACTGGAGCGCCTGAAGAGCAAGCTGGCCGCCTCGCAGGGCGACGAACTGGCCGCGCAGGCCGTCGACATCAAGGGCCTGAAGGTGCTGGCCGCCCAGCTCGACGGTGCCGACGTCAAGACGCTGCGCGAGACCATGGACAAGCTCAAGGACAAGCTGGGCAGCGCGGCCATCGTGCTGGCCGCGGTAGCCGACGGCAAGGTCAGCCTGATCGCCGGCGTGACCGCCGATGCGACCGCCAAGGTGAAGGCGGGTGAGCTGGTCAACTTTGTCGCCCAGCAGGTCGGCGGCAAGGGCGGCGGCCGCCCGGACATGGCACAGGCCGGTGGCACCGAGCCGGCCAAGCTGCCGCAGGCGCTGGCGGGTGTCAGCGAATGGGTGGCAGGCAAGGTCTGAGGTTTTCGGGCTTGCCGGTGATGTGTTGCGGGGAGGGTGCCGCGGCGCAATAGAACAAAGGGCGCTTCGGCGCCCTTTGTGCTTTGTGGCGTGCGTGGCGGCTCTGCTGGTCGCTGCCGCGGCCGGTGCGGACGTGGTCGGCGCTGCCGATGTCGCGAGCAGGGATGGTGGGCCCCTGATGGCGGGCGGCGAGGTGGTTCGACCATCTGCCGATACCGGGGCGGATGGTCGCTCTCTACTGAATGGCGCTGGTCTTATTGCCGGGAAGTGGCCCCCGGTTTGGCGTGAGGGGCGCTGTTGTGGTTCCTGGCGATTGAAACGCAAAGTGGTCGACGTGGAGTGCCACTCCTCATGGGTGGGCCCGAGCGGACTTCACCCTGGGCCTTCCTTCGTCGAGATCCTGCTGGCAATCACGCTTGCTGCCCGGCTTGCACGGGAGCCCCAGGCCTGCAATGCAACCACGCACGCCGCCAAGGAAGTGGCGCTCCTCCCCGGTAACGGCAGATGGTCGAACTACCAAGGCCGCCTGCCATCAGGGGCAAGGCAATAGAACTCAGGAAGGTCGTAATGCCGTGATGGCCCGCCACGCGAACGGCAGCGACCAGCAGAGCCGCCACGCCCACCACAGCCGGCGACTAAGCCGGCGAGCCTGATTGCTCTGCCCCCGGCAGGGTCTGCTTTCTTTGGGTTACTTTTCTTTGCAGAACGCAAAGAAAAGTGACCGGCAGCCCCCGCAGGGGGATGTCGTACGGTCGTTGGGTGCAACCGCCAACACCGCCAACACCGCTCGACAAAGCGCGACACCTCAAGCAGTCCGATAGCGGCCGGCAGTCGGGTCCAAGCCCCAATCCCCAATCAATCAATAGGATCCAGCTTAGCCACAGCCAACGCCAGCCACTTGGCACCATGCCGCTTGAAGTTGATATTGGCGCGCGCATCCGCGCCACTGCCTTCCAGCGCCGTGATCACACCCTCGCCGAACTTGTTGTGGAACACCCCCTGCCCGATGCGGAAGCCACTGCCGGCCTCGCGCTGCGCGTTCGCGTAGTTGTTGCCGCGGTCCATGCCGCCAGTGGGTTTGCTGCCAGTGAAGGGCACGTCCTCCGGCTTCTTGAACCAGTCGCGCCCCCAGCCGCCTTCGTTCTGCCGGCGCGGCTGGCTGCCGGGGCCGGCGGCGGGCGGAGTCAGCCATTTGAGTGCCGCGTCGGGCAGTTCTTCGAAGAAGCGCGAGCGCACGTGGTAGCGCATCTGGCCGTGCAGCACGCGGCTCTGCGCGAAGGACAGGTAGAGGCGCTTGCGCGCGCGCGTGATGGCCACATACATCAGGCGGCGCTCTTCCTCCAGGCCGTCCGGGTCCATCATGCTGTTCTCGTGCGGGAACAGGCCTTCTTCCAGCCCGGTGATGAAGACCACGTCGAACTCCAGGCCCTTGGCGGCATGCACGGTCATCATCTGCACCGCGTCCTGGCCTGCCTGGGCCTGGTTGTCGCCCGCCTCCAGCGAGGCGTGCGTGAGGAAGGCGACCAGCGGCGTCATCACCACCGGCAGCGCTTCCGGGTCCAGCACCTGCTGGACCTGGTCGCCCGCGGCGAGGGCCCGCGTGCCTGCCGGTTCGGCGGGCAGCACGGCGGCGAGCGCATCCAGGCCGTAGCCTTCCTCGACCACGAAGGCCTGCGCCGCCGTCACCAGTTCCTGCAAGTTCTCGATGCGGTCCTGGCCTTCCTTCTCACCCTGGTAGTGGGTGACCAGGCCGCTCGTGTTGGTGACGTACTCGACCGTCTCGGGCAGCGTCATGCGGCGCGTGTCGGCGCGCATCTGCTCGATCAGCCGCACGAAGGCGCCGAGCGTGCTGCCGGCCTTGCCCGGCACGTAGGCGACCGCCTCGAACAGCGAGCAGTTGTACTGGCGCGCGGCGTCCTGCAGCGTTTCCAGCGAGCGCGCACCGATGCCGCGCGTGGGGAAGTTGACCACGCGGCCGAAGGCGGCGTCGTTGCGCGGGTTCTCCAGCAGCTGCAGGTAGGCCAGCGCGTGCTTGATTTCCGCGCGCTCGAAGAAGCGCAGGCCGCCGTAGACCCGGTAGGGGATGCCGGCCGAGAACAGCGCATGCTCGATCACGCGCGACTGCGCGTTGCTGCGGTAGAGGATGGCAATCTCGGAGCGGCTGGCGCCCTGTGCCACCTGGTCGCGGATCTCGTCGAGCAGCCAGGCCGCTTCGCGCCCGTCGGAGTCGGCCTGGAACACGCGCACCGGCTCGCCGTGGCCGGCGTCGGTACGCAGGTTCTTGCCGAGGCGGCGCGCATTGTGCGAGATCAGGTGGTTGGCCGAGTCCAGGATGTGCCCGTGCGAGCGGTAGTTCTGTTCCAGCTTGATCAGCCGGCGCACGCGGAACTCGTGTTCGAAGTCGCGCATATTGCCGACGTTGGCGCCGCGGAAGGCATAGATGCTCTGGTCGTCGTCGCCCACCGCGAACACCGCCGCCGGATGCTGCGTGCCGAAGCCCGCCAGCAGCTTGAGCCACTGGTACTGCAGCACGTTGGTGTCCTGGAACTCGTCGACCAGGATATGGCGGAAGCGGTGCTGGTAGTGCTGGCGGATGGCGTCGTTGTAGCGCAGCAGTTCGTAGCAGCGCAGCAGCAGTTCGGCGAAGTCGACCACGCCCTCGCGCTGGCACTGCTCGTCGTAGGCGGCGTAGAGGTCGACGAAGCGCTTGTTGAAGTCGTCGTTGGCCTCGACGTCGGCCGGGCGCAGCCCCTGCTCCTTGGCATTGTTGATGAAGTACTGCAGGTTCTTGGCCGGGTACTTCTCGTCGTCGACGTTGTGCGCCTTGAGCAGCCGCTTGAGGGCGGAGAGCTGGTCCTGGCTGTCCAGGATGGCGAAGGTCTGCGGCAGCCCGGCGTCGCGGAAGTGCGCGCGCAGCATGCGGTTGCACAGGCCGTGGAAGGTGCCGATCCACATCGCGCGCGTGTTGACGGGCAGCATGGCCGACAGGCGCGTCTGCATTTCCTTGGCGGCCTTGTTGGTGAAGGTCACCGCCAGGATGCCGGCCGGCGAGACGTGGCCGTTCTGGATCAGCCAGGCGATGCGGGTGGTCAGCACGCGCGTCTTGCCGCTGCCCGCGCCCGCCAGGATCAGGGCCGGTTCGTCGGGCAGGGTGACGGCGGCGAGTTGTTCGGCGTTGAGATTGGCGAGCAGGTCTGGCATCGGGAGGGCCTTGTGGAATGCCAGCGGATTATACCGGGCGGCCTGCGCCGGGGCGGGACGCGCAGGCCTGCCGCGGACGCGTCCGGGGCGGGGTGCGGGGTCCGGCATCCCCTCGCAGGAGGTAGGGGAAAGTGGCACCTGCATCCCTTTTCGAGGTGCACAATGCGGCTCGGATCGATTCCGGATTCGCGCCCTGGCGTTGCCGTGGATGCCGGCCGCCGGGCCATTTCGCGCACCCGCCATGCCGGCTCCCCTATAATTTGTGGTTTGCCCCGGCGCATCCAGCCTGTCCGACCCGGGGGCGCAGAATCCGACGCAATCATCGATACCCGAGCATGACCTCCCAAGACCAGTCCCTCGCCAAGAGCTTCGAACCCTCCGCCATCGAGGCCAAGTGGGGCCCCGAGTGGGAACGGCGCGGCATCGCCCAGCCGACCTTCGATCCGGCCAAGCCCGATTTCGCCATCCAGCTGCCGCCGCCGAACGTGACCGGCACGCTGCACATGGGCCATGCCTTCAACCAGACCATCATGGATGGCCTGGCGCGGCACGCGCGCATGCTGGGCGCCAACACGCTGTGGGTGCCGGGCACGGACCACGCGGGCATCGCCACGCAGATCGTGGTCGAGCGCCAGCTCGAGGCGCAGGGCGTCTCGCGCCATGACCTGGGCCGCGAGAAGTTCACCGAGAAGGTGTGGGCGTGGAAGGAGGAGTCGGGCTCGACCATCACGCGCCAGGTGCGCCGCATGGGCGCCTCGATCGACTGGACGCGCGAGTACTTCACGATGTCGCCGGAGATGTCGAAGGCGGTCACCGAGGTCTTCGTGCGCCTGCACGAGCAGGGCCTGATCTATCGCGGCAAGCGCCTGGTCAACTGGGATCCGGTGCTGGGCACGGCGGTGTCGGACCTGGAGGTGGACAGCGTCGAGGAAGAGGGTTCGCTGTGGCATATCCGCTACCCGCTGGTGGAGGCGGATACCAAGGCCGGCCTGACCCACCTGACCGTCGCCACCACCCGTCCGGAGACCATGCTTGGCGACGTCGCCGTGATGGTCCACCCCGAGGATGAGCGCTATGCCCACCTGATCGGCAAGTCGGTGCACCTGCCGCTGACCGGCCGCCAGATCCCGGTGATCGCCGATGCCTACGTCGACCGCGAGTTCGGCACCGGCGTGGTCAAGGTCACGCCCGCGCACGACTTCAACGACTACGCCGTGGGCCAGCGCCACCAGCTGCCGCAGATCTCCATCCTGACGCTGGATGCCAAGGTGGTGGCCGACGCGCCTGCCGCCTACGCCGGCCTCGACCGCTTCGAGGCGCGCCAGCGCGTCGTTGCCGATCTCGACGCGCAGGGCCTGCTGGCCGAGGTCAAGAAGCACAAGCTGATGACGCCGCGCAGCGAGCGCACCGGCAGCGTGATCGAGCCGATGCTGACCGACCAGTGGTTCGTGGCAATGAGCAAGCCGGCGCCGGAGGGCACCTTCCATCCGGGCCGTTCGATCGCCGAGGTCGCGCTGGAGGCGGTGCAGAGCGGCGAGATCAAGCTGGTGCCGGAGAACTGGAACAGCACCTACAACCAGTGGCTGGAGAACATCCAGGACTGGTGCATCTCGCGCCAGCTCTGGTGGGGCCACCAGATCCCCGCCTGGTACGACGACGCCGGCAACTGCTACGTGGCGCGCGACGAGCAGGAGGCCCTGGCCAAGGCCCGCGCCGCCGGCTACGACGGCGCGCTGCGCCGCGAGGACGATGTGCTCGACACCTGGTTCTCGTCCGCGCTGGTGCCGTTCTCTTCGCTGGGCTGGCCCGAGCAGACGCCCGAGCTGAAGCACTTCCTGCCGTCGTCGGTGCTGGTCACCGGCTACGACATCATCTTCTTCTGGGTGGCGCGCATGGTCATGATGACCAAGCACTTCACCGGCAAGGTGCCCTTCCATACCGTCTACGTGCACGGCCTGGTGCGCGATTCGGAAGGCAAGAAGATGAGCAAGTCCGAGGGCAACACACTGGATCCGGTCGACCTGATCGACGGCATCGCGCTCGAGCCGCTGCTGAAGAAGCGCACCACCGGCCTGCGCCGCCCCAAGGACGCGCCCAAGATCGAGGCCAAGACCAAGAAGGAATTCCCCGAGGGTATCCCGGCCTTCGGCGCCGATGCGCTGCGCTTCACCTTCGCTTCGCTGGCCACGCTGGGCCGCAACATCAACTTCGACACCGGCCGCTGCGAGGGCTACCGCAACTTCTGCAACAAGCTGTGGAACGCCACCCGCTTCGTGCTGATGAACACCGAAGGCCATGACTGCGGCCTCGGCCCGTGCAGCAACGACTGCGGCCCCGACGGCTACCTGCATTTCTCGCAGGCCGACCGCTGGATCGTTTCGCTGCTGCAGCGCGTGGAGGCCGAGGTCGAGAAAGGCTTCGCCGAGTACCGCTTCGACAACATCGCCAGTGCCATCTACAAGTTCGTCTGGGACGAGTACTGCGACTGGTACCTGGAACTGGCCAAGGTGCAGATCCAGAACGGCAGCGAGGCGCAGCAGCGCGCCACGCGCCGCACGTTGCTGCGCGTGCTGGAGACGGTGCTGCGCCTGGCCCACCCGGTCATCCCCTTCATCACCGAGGAGCTGTGGCAGAAGGTGGCGCCGCTTGCCGGCCGCGCCAAGGGCGATGGCAGCGAGAGCCTCGCCACCCAGGCCTATCCGCTGCCGGCGCTGGCCAAGATCGACGAGGACGCGGAGCAGTGGGTGGCGCAGCTCAAGGCCGCGGTCGATGCCTGCCGCAACCTGCGCGGTGAAATGAACATCTCGCCGGCGCAGCGGATCCCGCTGTACGCCCATGGCGATCGTGCCTTCCTGCTGTCCGTGGCAGACTACGTGAAGGCGCTGGCGAAACTTTCCGAGGTTCGCGTCTTCGAACAGGAGAGCGAACTGATGGCCGAAGGTGCGGGGGCACCGGTGGCCATCGTCGGCGGCAATCGTCTGCTGCTGAAGATCGAGATCGACGTCGCCGCCGAGCGGGCGCGCCTGGCCAAGGAGGTCGAGCGCATCGGCGGTGAGATCGGCAAGTGCCGGGGCAAGCTCTCGAACGAGAGTTTTGTCGCCAAGGCGCCGCCGGCCGTCGTGGCCCAGGAGCAGCAGCGCCTGGCCGACTTCGAGCAGACCCTGGCCAAGTTGCAGGACCAGCTGCAGCGCTTGCCGGCATGAACCGTGCTTGGCAGGTCAGCAGCGCCCCAATACGACAATAGGAGTCTCTGACATGGAAACCCGCGTAACCAAGGCAGTCTTTCCGGTAGCCGGGCTGGGAACCCGCTTTCTGCCCGCCACCAAGGCCAGTCCGAAGGAAATGCTGCCAGTGGTGGACAAGCCCTTGATCCAGTACGCGGTCGAGGAGGCGATGGCCGCCGGCATCACCGAGATGATTTTCGTCACCGGGCGTTCCAAGCGTGCCATCGAGGATCACTTCGACAAGGCCTACGAGCTCGAGGCCGAGCTCGAGGCCAAGAACAAGAAGGCGCTGCTCGACGTGGTGCGCTCGATCAAGCCGGCCAACGTGGAGTGCTTCTATGTCCGCCAGCCGGAGGCGCTCGGCCTCGGCCATGCGGTCTTGTGTGCGCAGAAGCTGGTGGGCAACGAGCCCTTTGCCATCATCCTGGCCGACGACCTGCTGGATGGCGATCCGCCGGTGATGAAACAGATGGTGGACCTGTACAACCACTACAACTGCTCGGTGCTGGGCGTCGAGGAGATCGCGCCGGAACAGAGCCGTTCCTATGGCGTGATCGATGGCCGCGAGTGGGATGAGCGGGTGATCAAGATGTCGGGCATCGTCGAGAAGCCAGCACCCGAGGACGCACCCTCCAACCTGGGCGTGGTCGGGCGCTATATCCTGACGCCGCGCATCTTCGAGCACATCCGCGAGCTGAAGCCGGGCGCCGGCGGCGAGTACCAGCTGACCGACGCGATCCAGCACCTGCTGGCGCACGAGCAGGTGCTCGGCTACCGCTACAACGGCGTGCGCTACGACTGCGGCAGCAAGCTGGGCTACCTGAAGGCCACGGTCGAGTTCGCGCTCAAGCATGCCGAAGTCGGGGCGGATTTCCGCGCCTACCTGCAGGCCCGCCAGTAGGCACCAGCAGGCACCAGCAGGTACCGGCAGGCCGCCAGGTACGCCGGCCCTGAAGCAAAAGCCCCCGCGTCGCGGGGGCTTTGTCTTTGGGACCGGCCGCGCGGCGGTTGCCGCAGACGGACTCAGCGCCGGCGCATGTAGAACACGAAGACCTTGTCGACCTCCTGGTGCGACAGCAGCTCGTTGCCGGTCTGCTTGGCAAAGGCCTGGAAGTCGCGCGTGGCGCCCGGATCGGTGGCCAGCACCTTGAGCACCTCGCCGCTGGCCATGTCGGCCAGCGCCTTCTTGGTCCGCAGGATCGGCAGCGGGCAGTTCAGCCCGCGCGCATCCACTTCTTTCTGGAACTCCATTCCTCTCTTCCTCTCAGCTTCGCTTGCGATGTCGATCGTTCTACAGCCGGTATTGTAGCGAAGCGTCGCCGCCGCGCAGGCGCGGGTCGGGGATGTCCGCGCCGGTCTGGCGATCGAAGAAGCGCACCGGATAGCCGCGCCGGGCCAGGAAATCGGCCACGGCGAAACCGGTGCCGGCGCTCCAGATGCGCATGTCTTCCGGTGCCACCAGCTTGTATTCGGCCAGTTCCTCGGACAGGGCCACCGTGCCCGTGGCCTGCACGTGGTAGGCGATGATCAGCTCGTTCTTGCGCATGAACTCGTAGACACCGATCAGCGACACGCCCTGGGCGTCGAGGTTGGTCTCCTCCTTGAGCTCGCGTGCCACGCCTTCCTCGGGCGTTTCGTCGCGCTCCAGGAAGCCGGTCACCAGTGCGAACATCTTCTCCGGCCAGGCCGCGTTGCGCGCCAGCAGCAGCTTGTCTTCGTATTCGACCACGGCCGCCAGCACGGGCAGCGGGTTGTTCCAGTGCACGAATCCGCATCCGTGCTCGATGCAGGCATAGCGCTCGCGGCCCGACAGGGGCAGCAGTTGCAGGGGGGCGCCGCATTGCGGGCAGAATCGATAGGCTTGCATGGCTTGACTCTCCGGTCTGTTCTTGTCTCGTATCGTTGGGTTTGCGGGCTGCGTTCCGCTGCCGGTTCCGCCCGCCGCCGGCTTCAGGCGCCGCAGGCGGCGCGCATGTCGCGCGCTAGCGCTTCCACGGTCTCCGGCTGCAGGTCCCAGGAGCACATGAAGCGGCAGCCGCCGGCACCGATGAAGGTATAGAAGCGCCAGCCCTTGGCACGCAGCGTCTCGATCGCCGGCAGCGGCAGTTCGGCGAAGACCGCGTTGGACTGTGTGGGGAACATGATGCGCACGCCCGGGATGGCGGCGATGCGCTCATGCAGCAGTTGCGCCATGGCGTTGGCGTGGCGCGCATTGGCCAGCCACACGTCGTTCTCCAGCAGCCCCAGCCAGGGCGCCGAGATGAAGCGCATCTTCGAGGCGAGCTGGCCGGCCTGCTTGACGCGGTAGGCGAAGTCCTCGGCCAGCCGGCGGTCGAAGAAGACCACCGCCTCGCCGACCGGCAGGCCGTTCTTGGTGCCGCCGAAGCACAGCACGTCGACGCCGGCGCGCCAGGTCACCTCGGACGGATGGCAGCCCAGCGAGGCCACGGCGTTGGCGAAGCGCGCGCCGTCCATATGCACGCGCAGCTGGCGCCGCTTGGCGATGGCGGCGATGGCGCGCACTTCCTCCACGCTGTAGACGGTGCCGACCTCGGTCGACTGCGTCAGCGAGACCACCTTGGGCTTGGGGTAGTGGATGTCGCTGCGGCGTGTGACCAGCGCCTCCACCGCGTCCGGCGTCAGCTTGCCGTCGGGTCCCGGCGCGGTCAGCAGCTTCGAGCCGTTGGAGAAAAACTCCGGACCGCCGCATTCGTCGGTCTCGATGTGCGCCAGCTCATGGCAGATCACCGAATGGTAGGACTGGCACAGGGCGGCCAGGGCCAGCGAGTTGGCGGCGGTGCCGTTGAAGACGAAGAAGACCTCGCAGTCGGTCTGGAACAGGTCGCGGATGCGGTCGCAGACCTTCTGCGTCCAGGTGTCGTCGCCGTAGGCCTGCTCGTGGCCGCTGCCGTTGGCTTCGAGGAAGTACTTGAGCGATTCCGGGCAGAAGCCGGCGTAGTTGTCTGAGGCGAAGTGCTGCATGGGTGGCCGTGGCGCTGTGGGAGGCGAGGGCCGCCGCAGGCGGCCCCGGGGACGGGGGGCGGGGCGTTTCCGCCGCGGCCCGGCTACTTCTTGTCGGCCCAGAGTTCGCCGCCGGTGGCCCAGTTCTCGCGCTTGACGTCGGTGATGATGATGTCCACGGCGCCGGGCGCGCAGCCCAGCGTCTCGCAGGTCACGCGGGTCACTTCTTCCACCAGTTTGCGCTTCTGCTCGATGGTGCGGCCCTCGAACAGTTCCACGTGGTAAGTCGGCATGGCTTGTCAGCTCCATTGATCCGGCGGGGTGGTATGCATGCCGCCGCCGGGTTGCTTGTCTCCGGCCAGGGCGGTTCAGTCCCTGTAGCCAGCGTCGATTCTATCGAGTTTGCGCAGCAGCGCGGGCCATTCGAGTTCGCCCTCGACGGCGCCGTCGTCATGCAGTTGCGCCGAGGTCCTGGAGGCGACCGGCTCGGGTACCGCCACCACCGCGCCGCCGGCCTGCGCGCCGATCTGGATTTCGCAGGCCTTGATCAGGGTGGCCATCAGCACATAGGCTTCGGCCACGGTGCGGCCCACCGTCAGCGTGCCATGGTTGCGCAGCAGCATGGCCGGATGGCCGCCCAGGGAGACGGTCAGGCGGCTGCCCTCGGCGGGCGTGAAGGCCAGCCCCTCGTAGTCGTGGTAGCCGAGCCGGCCATGGAAGCGCATGGCGTGCTGCGACAGCGGCAGCAGGCCGCCGGCCTGGGCCGAGACCGCCACGCCGGCGGTGTTGTGCAGGTGCATGACGCAGTGGGCATCGGCGCGCGCCGCGTGCACCGCGGCGTGCAGCGCGAAGCCGGTCACGTTGACCGGATGGCGGCTCTCGCCCACCACCTCGCCGCGGCCGTTGATCTTGACCAGGTCGCTGGCGCGGATCTCGTCGAAGGCGAAGCCGAAGGGATTGATGAGGAAGTGGCCAGGCTCGCCCGGTACCGTGGCCGAGAGATGGGTGTAGATCAGGTCGTCCCAGCCTTGCAGCGCGGCCAGCCGGTAGGCGGCGGCAAGGTCGACGCGCACGCGCCATTCCTCGGGCGTGGCAGGCAGGGCGGCGCCCGCGGCGCGCGCGGGCTGCAAGGCAAAGGACATGGCGTATCGCTCCGGCAGCACGCCGGCCGCGGTACCGCGGCGGCGGCGAAGGCGATACTGTAGCGCAGTCCCCGCCCTTGCGCCGCGCGGGCAGAACGCGCTAGCGTGCCGACGGCAACGGCAGGACCCGCAGCATGCAGGCGAAGATCAGCGCGCCCAGCACGAGCGCGCCGGCGGCCGCCGACAACGACGAGGCGAAGCCGCCGCCGCGGGCCACCAGCGCCGTCGCCAGCGGCGGTCCGGCGATCTGGCCGAGCCCGTAGGAGGCGGTCATCAGCCCCATCAGGGGCGCGGCCTGCCCGCCCCACAGCCGGCGCGCCTCGCGCATGGCGAAGGAGACCAGGGCGGTGAAGGGCAGCCCGGCCAGCAGGCTGCTCAGGGCGAAGCCCGCCACCGTGGGCCAGACCACCGCGATGGCCACGCCCAGCGCCTGCACCGCGTAGGTCAGCACCAGCAGGCGCCGGTTGTCATGGGCAATGCCGACTCGGGTGGCCAGCAGCGCGCCCACCGTCACGCCGACGCCGAACACCGGCCAGAACAGGTCCGCCCAGACCGAGCCCGGCATGGCCTGGCGCGCGATCACCGGCAGGAAGGTGGCGGTGATGATGTAGCCGAAGCCGGCCAGCCCGTAGGCGAAGGTCAGGGCCCAGGTACCGCCGTCCAGGCGCGGTGCGCTGTCCGGGGCGGCCGCGCGGGCGCCCTCGCTGGCGGCGCGGGCCTCGGGGGTGAACACGTGCCAGACCAGGGCCGTCAGCAGCAGGCCCAGGGCGCCGAAGGCCAGCCAGCCCCAGTTTGCCTGCCAGCCTGCGGCGACCATGCCGAAGGCCGACACCCCGGTGACGACGATGCCCAGGCCGGGGCCGCAGAAGATCAGACCGGCCAGCGCCGGCTGTCCGAGTTCGGCCAGGCGGTGCAGGCACCAGCCGGCGGTGTACACCATCACCAGCGCGCTGGCGATGCCGGCCATGCCGCGCCAGACGGACCAGGCCGTCATGCCCCCGGGCGCGGCCATGGCGAAGGTGAGCAGCACGGTCAGCGCCAGGCCGAGGCGCACCATGCGCGCCGCATCGGGGCGGATGAAGAGGCAGGCGAGGGCGCCGGCGAAATAGCCGATGTAGTTCCAGGTGGCCAGCCAGCCACCGCCCGCCAGGCTGACGCTGCCGTCGTGCAGCATCATCGGCAGCAGCGGTGTGAAGGCGAAGCGGCCCACGCCCATCGCCACCGCCAATGCCACCAGTCCCGCCAGCGCGACGGCGAACGGGCCGGCTTCCCGCTCGCCGGCGGCGGCCAGCGCGGCAATGTTCCTGTCATCCGTGTGCAGCATGTCGTGTCGTCCTCATCGGTCGGTTTGCCGGGCCGTCTCAGCCGAGAGGGCCTGTGCCAACCTGTCCTTGCCATGCTACGCTCTGGCTTGCATCCCTATAAATGAATAATTAAGATCGACTGCATCTTGATTTGAGATGGTTCGGGGCCTGCACCGGAAGGTTCCCGGCCATGCGCCGGCCTGTGCGCCGGCAAGGAGTCTTCACATGGACCTGGCCGCCCTGGAAATCTTCCGCACGGTGGTGGAGGCGGGTGGCGTGACGCGCGCCGCCGAGCGCCTGCACCGCGTGCAGTCCAATGTCACCACCCGCATCCGCCAGCTGGAGCAGTCGCTGGGCGTGGAACTGTTCGTGCGCGATGGCAAGCGCATGGTACTGACGCCGGCCGGCCAGACCCTGTTCGACTATGCGCGCCGCATGTTGCAGTTGGCCGACGAGGCGCGCCAGGCGGTGCAGCCGGCCAGGCCGCGCGGGCGCCTGCGCATCGCCTCGATGGAAAGCACGGCGGCGAGCCGCCTGCCGGCCGTGCTCTCCAGCTATCACCAGGCCTGGCCCGACGTGCAGCTCGAACTGGTCACCTGCCCGACGCGACAGGCCTTGCTGGCCCTGGCCCGCTTCGAGGTGGACTGCGTCTTCGTTGCCGAGCCGGTGATCGATCCCGGGCTGGTGGCGCTGCCGGCCTTCGAGGAAGAACTGGTGGTGATCGCGCATGCGCGCCACCGCCCCATCCGCAGCGCCGCGGATCTCGAGACCGGCACCTTGCTGGCCTTCGAGGCCGGCTGCCACTACCGCGCCCGCTTCGAGGCCTGGTGTGCCGGCGCTGGCGCTTCCCCGCTGCGCGTGCTGGAACTGGGCTCCTACCATGCCATCGTCGCTTGCGTGGCGGCCGGCATCGGTGCCGCCATCGCACCGCGCTCGGTGCTGGGCCTGTATCCCGAGCCGCCCAAGGTCAGCGTGCACAGCCTGGGCGAGGCCGGCCGCGTGACCACCCGCCTGGTGTGGCATCCGTCGATGGCGAGTGCTGCCCTGGACGCACTCGCCGACGTGGTGCGGGGGCATGGCAGCGACTTGGCGGCGGCCGCCTGAGCCAACCTGAGGCGGCCTGAGGCGGCCTGAGGCGGCTTCAGGCGACTGCGCGCGCCGCGGCGACAGCGCCGACGGATACCAAGCTGCCCGCACCGCGATGTGCCCGGTCGCCTACACTGGAAGTGGTGCCGCCACGGCATTGCGCAGCTGCGGCTGCCCGCGATGATGCCCGACTCGTTCTTTCCCTTTGCCCTGATGCGGCGGCTGGCCGTCGCCTTGTGCCTGCTGCTGGCCGCCGTCGGCTGGCTGGCGGGCGCCGAGCCGGCCGGCGCGCCGGTCTATGTGCTGCCGCTGCACGGCGCGATCGGGCCGGCCAGCGCCGGCTACCTGCTGCGCGGCATGGCGCACGCGCAGCAGGACGGTGCCCAGCTGGTCGTGATCGAGATGGATACGCCCGGCGGGCTCGACCTGTCGATGCGCGAGATCATCCAGGGCATCCTCGCCTCGCGCGTGCCCGTCGCCAGCTATGTCTACCCGGGCGGCGCGCGCGCCGCCAGCGCCGGTACCTACATCCTGTATGCCAGCCATATCGCGGCGATGGCGCCGGGCACCAACCTGGGCGCCGCCAGCCCGGTCCAGATCGGCCTGGGCGGCGCGCAGCCGGGCGGCGCCCAGCCCGCCGCGGTGCCGGGCAGCGCGCCGCAGGCGGCACCGGCCGACACCATGGAGCGCAAGCAGATGCATGATGCCTCGGCCTATATCCGCGGCCTGGCACAACTGCGCGGGCGCAACGCGGACTGGGGCGAGCGCGCGGTGCGCGAAGCGGTCAGCCTGTCTGCCGGCGAGGCGGTGTCGCAGCACGTGGCGGATCTCGTCGCGCCCGATCTGCCGGCGCTGCTGCGTGCGCTGGACGGCCGCAGCGTGCGGCTCGCGCCGGGTGGCGAGCCGCTGGTCCTGCATACCGCGCATGCGCCGGTGCGGATGCTGGCGCCGGACTGGCGCGACCGCTTCCTGGCCGTCATCACCGAGCCCAGCGTGGCGCTGGTCATGATGATGATCGGCATCTATGGACTGATCTTCGAGTTCTCCACGCCGGGCATGGTGCTGCCCGGCGTGGCTGGCGCCATCTGCCTGCTGCTGGCGCTGTTCGCGCTGCAGATGCTGCCGGTCAACTATGCCGGGCTGGCCCTGGTGGCGCTGGGTATCGGCTGCATGGTGGCGGAGCTGTTCCTGCCCACCTTCGGCACGCTGGGGGTGGGCGGCATCGTGGCCTTCGCTTTCGGCGCGGTCATGCTGATCAATACCGATGTGCCCGGCTTTGGCGTGCCGGTGGGCCTGGTGGTGGCGCTCTCGCTGGTCAGCGGGCTCTTCCTGCTGGCCATGTCGACCATGCTGCTGCGCGCACGACGGCGGCCGGTGGTGAGCGGTGGCGATATCCTGGTCGGCGCGTCGGGCGTGGTGCTGGAGGATTGCCGCGGCGACGGCTGGGCGGAGGTGCGCGGCGAGCGCTGGCGCATCCGCGGCGCGCAGCCGCTGGCGCGCGGCCAGCGCGTGCGCGTGATGCGGCGCGAGGGCCTGGTGCTGGAGGTGTCGCCGGATGCGGACGGCGGTGCCGGAGGGCAGGCGCCGGACGCGTCGCCGCCCATCGCTTCCATCGAGAAAGGAGCCTGACCATGGCCTACGGCTTCAGCTTTGGCGGTGTCGTCTTCCTGCTGGTGTTGCTGATCGCCAGCGCCTTCCGCGTGCTGCGCGAGTACGAGCGTGGCGTCGTCTTCATGCTGGGCCGCTTCTGGCGCGTCAAGGGGCCGGGGCTGGTGCTGCTGATCCCGGCCGTGCAGCAGATGGTGCGCGTGGACTTGCGCACCATCGTGTTCGACGTGCCGCCGCAGGACGTGATCTCGCACGACAACGTCTCGGTCAAGGTGAACGCCGTGGTCTACTTCCGTGTGGTCGATCCCGAGCGCGCCATCATCCAGGTGGCCAATTTCCTGGAAGCGACCAGCCAGCTCGCACAGACCACGCTGCGCGCCGTGCTCGGCAAGCACGAGCTGGACGAGATGCTGGCCGAGCGCGAGCGCCTCAACCTGGATATCCAGAAGGTGCTCGACGCGCAGACCGATGCCTGGGGCATCAAGGTCTCCAACGTGGAGATCAAGCACGTCGATCTCAATGAGTCGATGGTACGCGCCATCGCCCGCCAGGCCGAGGCCGAGCGCGAGCGCCGCGCCAAGGTGATCCACGCCGAGGGCGAGTTGCAGGCCTCCGAGAAACTGCTCGAGGCTGCCCAGATGCTGGCGCGCCAGCCGCAGGCCATGCAGTTGCGCTACCTGCAGACGCTGACGCAGATCGCCGGCGACAAGAGCTCGACCATCGTCTTTCCCTTGCCGATGGAACTGCTCGACGTATTGCGGCGCGGGACCGGCGGGCAGTCCTAGTCCGCAGAATCATGGAAATGAGAGGGGAGGGCCATGTCATGTGGGAATCAGCGCCAGGCGCAAAGCGCAGCCATCGCACGGCGATGGCGAGCCTTTGCAGCGACGCGATGAGCCCGCATGGCATGGCAGGCACCGACCGATTTCAGTGATTCAGTGGACTAGCGGCGGGAAGGGGGGCAGGACCGGCGGCGCCGGTCCTCGCGCCGCGTGTCAGGCCGAGGGGGGGGCTTCGGCGGGCGGCACGTTGAAGCAGCCGCGGTAGGTCGCGTAGAAGGAGCAGTAGAGGATGGCCAGCATCAGCAGCGAGTACGGCGTCACCAGGAAGGACAGCACCGTCTCGGCGCCGAAGGCGCTGAACACGGCCTCCAGGAAGAAGGGGATGGCGACCATCAGCACGGCGAACAGCAGCGCATAGGTGAAGAAGGCGCCGCGGTTGCGCCAGCATGCGGTCCAGCTGAAGAACATGGCCTTCACCGGCGGCACGTTGTGCCAGGCGGCCAGCAGCGGCGCGAACCAGAACATCATCGCGATCGGCGTGTACAGCACCGCGCCGACCACCAGCGCGTAGTACATCTGCCGCACCGCCTCGGCCGAGGGGGCTTCTTCCTTGAGCAGGATGGGCAGCAGGTCGCTGACGTTGACGACCGCGCCGGCGATCAGGCTGAGCACGAACACCAGGCACGCGTAGATGCCGCCCAGCACGAGCAGGTGGCGTGTGGCCTGCTTGCCGTTGGTGCGGAACCCGGCCAGCAGCACCGTGGGCAGCACGCGCTTGTTCTGGATCACTTCCCGGCAGGCGGTCATGATGCCGACCGACAGGCCGGGCGTGGCAACCAGCAGCGCGATCACGCCGAACAGGGGCACGAAGATGGCCAGTTGCGCCGCGATCAGGTAGATGAACAGCAGCATCAGGAAGGCGAGCGGGTTCTTGCGGAACAGCCAGATACCCTGGCGGAACCAGACGTAGCCTTCCTTGGCGGGGACTTCCAGTAGTTGCATGGCGATTCGGATCCGGCTCAGGTCCAGGGCAGCGCCTGGGTCGCGAGGCGCTGGCGCAGGATGCGTTCGAAATGGGTCGGGTCGTGCGGCTGCAGGATGTCGGCTTCGCGCGGCAGGTAGAAGTCCCACAGGCGGGATACCCAGAAGCGCAGCGCGCCGGCCCGCAGCATGTCTTGCCAGTGTGCGGCCTCCGTCTCACTGAGCGGCCTCACGGCATGATAAGCCTGCAGCAGCGCGCTTGCACGCCCGGCGTCCAGGGCGCCGGTGGCGAGATCGATACACCAGTCGTTGACCGTGACGGCGAGATCGAAGAGCCACTTGTCGTGGCCCGCGAAGTAGAAGTCGAAGAAGCCGCCCAGGCGGTGCCCGCCCTGCGGCGTGTCCTCGAACAGCACATTGTCGCGGAACAGGTCGCAGTGGCAGGGGCCGCCCGGCAGCGCGGCGTAGTCGGCGCTGGCGAAGAAGGCCGCCTGGTGGGCGATCTCGTCGCGCAGGAGATCGCGCTGCACCCCGTCGAGGAAGGGCAGGATCTCGGGCTCGGTCTGCTGCCACCAGGCCAGGCTGCGCAGATTGGGCTGGCTGCGGCCGTAATCCTGGCCGGCCAGGTGCATGCGCGCCAGCATGTCGCCGACCTCGGCGCAATGGCCGGCATCCGGCGCGAGCTGCGAGCTGCCGGGCAGGCGCGTGACGATGGTGGCGGGCTTGCCCTTGAGCGCGCGCAGGATCTCGCCGTCGCGGGCCGGGATCGGCGCCGGCACGCGGATGCCGCGCGCCGCCAGGTGGGCCATCAGGTGCAGGTAGTAGGGCAGCTGGGTGAAGCTCAGCCGCTCGAAGATGGTCAGCACGTACTGCTGCGTGTGCCCGTCCCGCTCCGTGGTCAGGAAGAAGTTGCTGTTCTCGATACCCGAGGCAATGCCGCGGAAATCGCGTACCGTGCCCAGGTCGTAGTCCAGCAGCCAGCTGGCGATCTCGTCCTGCGAGACCGTGGTGAATACGGCCATACTAGTCGTGTGAGGTGAAAACGGAAGCGGCGGGCGCAAGGGCGTCCGCCGCCGCGGCATGACTGCCGGAGGGCCGCCGCGGCAGTGCCGCGCGGGCTCAGAACTGCAGGTTGACCGAGGGCACGCGGTTGACCTCGTGATCCCGGATCTTGGGCGAACTGTCTTCCGGCTTGCTCATCTGGTAGCGGGTGCCGAAGCCGGACTTGACCTGGATGTCGGTCGCCTGGCCTTTGTTCCGGTACTCGCGTACCTGGGTGCCGTCACGCTCGTCGAGCTGGAAGCTCGGCTCGCGCGGCCGGTTGATCTGGGTCTTGGCCTGCGGCGCGATCGGCTGGTTGTTGATCTGGTCCAGTTCTTCCTGCGACAAGGCGTTGCCCTGGGCCTGTACCCACGCCGGCGCGGCTAGCGCCAGCACGGCGGCGGCAAGCAGCAGGGCGCGGCCGGTCGTCGGTCGCGCCGCGGGCATCGCGGCCATTCGGGTAGGGGAGTGCATTCGAGGCTCCTGTGCCGCGCGGGCGCGCCAGGCGCCGCACGGCGGAAATCCGCTGCGGCCCGGCGGCGCCGGGCTGACGCAGTGTGACAGGCTTCCATTCTAGCAAGTCCCGCCGGGCAGGAGCTGCCGCGGTGGCTTCCGATGCACCACGGCTGCCCGTGGACGGGATGCTGCCGGCCGCCTTACAGGTAGAACATCTCTTCCTTGGGCGGGATCGGCTTGTCGCCACCGCGGCGCTCGTAGTACTCGTAGACCGCTTCCAGCACTTCGTGCGGCTCGTCGACGATCTTCATCAGGTCGAGGTCGTGTTCGGCGATCAGGCCCATCGGCAGCAGCGTGAAGCGGAACCAGTCGAGCAGGCCCTTCCAGAAGCGGCTGCCGAACATCACGATCGGCACGGAGCGCGACTTGCCCGTCTGCACCAGCGTCAGCACCTCCGCCAGCTCGTCGAGCGTGCCGAAACCGCCCGGCATCACGATGAAGGCGTCGGAGTTCTTGACGAAGGTCACCTTGCGCGTGAAGAAGTGGCGGAAGCGCATGGCGATGTCCTGGTAAGGATTGCCCTGCTGCTCGTGCGGCAGTTCGATGTTCAGGCCGACGCTGGCGGACTTGCCGGCATGCGCGCCCTTGTTGGCCGCTTCCATGATGCCGGGGCCGCCGCCGGAGATCACGGCGAAGCCCGCGTCGGAGAACAGGCGCGCGATCTCGATGGTCTGCTGGTAGTACGGCGAGTCCTCGCGCAGGCGCGCGCTGCCGTAGATCGAGACCGCCGGCCGGATCTCCGACAGGTACTCGGTGGCCTCGATGAACTCTGCCATAATCGTGAACATTTGCCACGAGGCGCGAGCTTTCTTCGCCGTGGCGCGATCTTCGTCCGCCAGAGCGCGCAGGCTGGGGATCATCTTGCGCGGATTGGCCCGCAGGCCGGCGGCGCCAGCGCCGGCGCCACCGGTATTCGCATTCGCATTGGCGTCCGCGGCGGGACGCGCCGGCGTGTCAGCCTGGGTGCCGGGAGCGGTCGCGGCGCCGGCCGTGGCCTGATGGCCTTCGGTGGCGTCGGAAACGGGAGCGGTGGCGGTGCCGTCAGCCGCGGCACCAATCAATTTAGAGTCCATGGGAATGTCGGATAGTCCAAAAACACTCTTGCTCGTCGATGGTTCGAGCTATTTGTATCGCGCGTATCACGCTCTGCCGGACCTGAGGAATGGCGAGGGGCTGCCCACAGGGGCAATCTACGGCATGATCAACATGCTGCGCAAGCTGCGCAACGATTACCCGGCAGAGTATAGCGCCTGCGTGTTCGACGCCAAGGGCAAGACCTTCCGCGACGATCTCTATCCGGCCTACAAGGAGCACCGGCCCTCGATGCCCGAGGACCTGGCGCGGCAGATCGAACCCATCCACGAAGCGGTGCGCGCGCTGGGCTGGCCCATCGTGATGGTGGAGGGCGTGGAGGCCGACGACGTGATCGGCACGCTCGCGCGCGAGGCCTCCGCCCAGGGCGTGCGCACGGTCGTCTCGACCGGCGACAAGGACCTGGCGCAGCTGGTCAACGGCGAGGTCACGCTGGTCAACACGATGAGCGGCGAAGTGCTCGATCCCGCCGGCGTGCAGGCCAAGTTCGGCGTGCCGCCGGAGCGCATCGTCGACTACCTGTCGCTGATCGGCGATGCCGTCGACAACGTGCCGGGCGTGCCCAAGGTGGGCCCCAAGACCGCGGTCAAGTGGCTGACCGAACATGGCTCGCTCGATGCGGTGATGGCCGGCGCCGACGGTATCAAGGGCGTGGTCGGCGAGAACCTGCGCAAGACCCTGGACTGGCTGCCGATGGCGCGCACGCTGGTCACGGTGAAGACCGATTGCGACCTCGGTGCGGCTGTGTCCGATTTCCACGCCCTCAAGGACGTGGGCGAGGACAAGGACAAGCTGGTCGCGTTCTTCTCCCGCTATGGCTTCAAGACCTGGCTGCGCGAACTGACCGGCGAGAGCCTGCCCAGCCTGCGCGCGCAGGCCGCCAAGGGCGCCGGCGCGCGCGCGCCGCAGGCACAGGGCGGCCTGTTCGACAGCGCCCCGGCCGCGACGCCGGCCGACCCGGTGCCGGCGCCGGATGCGCCGCCCGCCGAGACCCGCTACGAGACCGTGACCACCGAGGCGGCGCTGCAGGCCTGGCTCGACCGGCTCGCCGAGGGCGCGCTGGTGGCCGTCGATACCGAGACCACCTCGCTCGACCCGATGCAGGCCCGGCTGGTTGGCATCTCGCTGTCGCTGGTGCCGGGCGAGGCCTGCTACATCCCGGTGGGCCACTGCGGTCCCGACGTGGCCGGCATCGAGCAGCACGGCCAGCTCACGCGCGAATTCGTGCTGGAGCGCCTGCGCGGCTGGCTGGAAGATCCGGCCCGGCCCAAGCTCGGCCAGAACATCAAGTACGACGCGCATGTGTTCGCCAACCATGGTGTCACGCTGCGCGGCATCGTCCACGACACGATGCTGCAGAGCTACGTGCTGGCCTCTCACCGCAACCACGGCATGGACAGCCTGGCCGAGCGCCTGCTCGGCATCAAGACCATCACCTACGAGGAGGTCTGCGGCAAGGGCGCGAGCCAGATCGGCTTCGACCAGATCGACCTGGCGCGCGCCACCGAGTACGCGGCCGAGGATGCCGACGTGACGCTGCGCCTGCACCGCGCCATGTTCCCGCAGCTGCAGGCCGTGCCCGGCCTCGAACACGTGTACCGGCATATCGAGATGCCGGTCTCGGTGGTGCTGCAGAAGATCGAGCGCAACGGCGTGCTGATCGACGCGCAGCGCCTGGCCGAGCAGAGCGCGCAGCTCGGCCAGCGCATGCTGGAGCTGGAGCAGGCCGCCTACGATGCGGCCGGCCAGCCGTTCAACCTCGGCTCGCCCAAGCAGATCGGCGAGATCCTGTTCGGCCAGATGAAGCTGCCGGTGGTGAAGAAGACCGCCAGCGGCGCGCCCTCGACCGACGAAGAGGTGCTGCAGAAGCTGGCCGAGGACTATCCGCTGCCCAAGCTGCTGCTGGACTACCGCGGCCTGGCCAAGCTGAAGTCCACCTACACCGACAAGCTGCCCAAGATGGTGAACCCGGCCACCGGCCGCGTGCACACCAGCTACGGGCAGGCCACCGCGGTGACCGGACGGCTGGCCTCGACCGACCCGAACCTGCAGAACATCCCGGTGCGCACCGAGGAGGGCCGGCGCATCCGCGAGGCCTTCATCGCGCCGCCGGGCCGCGTCATCGTCTCGGCCGACTACTCGCAGATCGAGCTGCGCATCATGGCCCATATCTCGGGCGACGAGAACCTGCTCGGCGCCTTCGCGCGCGGCGAGGATATCCACCGCGCCACCGCCGCCGAGATCTTCGGCGTGGAGCGCGAGGCGGTCAGCAGCGAGCAGCGCCGCTACGCCAAGGTGATCAACTTCGGCCTGATCTACGGCATGAGCGCCTTCGGCCTGGCCGGCAACCTCGGCATCGAGCGCGAGGCGGCCAAGCACTACATCGACCGCTACTTCACGCGCTATCCCGGCGTGGCGCGCTACATGGAGGACACCCGGCAGGCCGCGCGCGAGCAGGGCTATGTCGAGACCGTGTTCGGCCGGCGCCTGTGGCTGCCGGACATCAATGGCGGCAGCGGCCCGCGCCGCCAGGCCGCCGAACGTGCCGCCATCAACGCGCCGATGCAGGGCACGGCGGCGGACCTGATCAAGCTGTCGATGATCGCGGTGCAGGACTGGCTCGAGCGCGACCGGCTGCAGACGCTGCAGATCATGCAGGTGCACGACGAACTGGTGCTCGAGGTGCCCGAGGCCGAGCTGGAACTGGTCAAGCGCCGGCTGCCCGAGCTGATGTGCGGCGTGGCCGAGCTGCGCGTGCCCCTTGTGGCGGAAGTCGGCAGCGGCGCCAACTGGGAAGAGGCGCACTGAGCGAGAATGGGGGGCGCCGCGGCGCCCCCGGAGCGCGCCTGCGCTGTACTGCAGTACAGTTTGAAGTGACCGCTGAATCGGGAATCGAGGGCTTGTGCCCGTTGCTGCCATGCCGCAAACTGGCGTGAACGTCCGCGCGACGGTCACGACAATCTTGGGTAGGCCACATGGGTACTGAGGGAAGCGGTAGCGCGCATCGCATCATCGTGGTGGGCGGCGGGGCCGGCGGACTGGAACTGGCGACCCGCCTGGGCGACAAGTTCGGCCGCCGCGGCGCGGTCGCGGTGGTGCTGGTCGACCGCTCGCCCACGCATATCTGGAAGCCGCTGCTGCACGAGGTCGCGGCCGGCAGCATGGACCCCAACACCCACCAGCTCGAGTACGCTGCGCAGGCGCTGTGGCACCACTTCGAGTTTCAGCTCGGCGAGATGGTGGGCGTGGACCGCGCGGCCAAGACCGTGTCGCTCGCCGCCTACGTGGATGCCGACGGCGAAGAAGTGCTGCCGGCGCGCACGCTGCCCTATGACACCCTGGTCCTGTCGATCGGCAGCGTGACCCATTTCTTCGGCGTGCCGGGCGCAGCCGAGCATGCCATCGCACTCGATACCGCCGAGCAGGCCGACCGTTTCCGGCGCCGCCTGGTGTCGGCCTGCGTGCGTGCGCAGAACGGCCTCGGCCGAGCCGATGCGGACGGCCGTCCGCGCGTGGACATCGCCATCATCGGCGCCGGTGCCACGGGCGTGGAGCTGTCCGCCGAGCTGCGCAACACGGCGCAGGTGCTCAATGCCTACGGCCTGCACCGGCTCGACCCGCGCCGCGACGTCCATATCCACCTGATCGAGGCCGGCCCGCGCATCCTGCCGGCATTGTCCGAGCGGGTCTCGACCGAGACCGCCAAGCTGCTGCGCAAGCTCGAGGTGGACATCTTCACCAGCGAGCGCGTGACCGAGATCGCGCCCGATGCCGTGCTGACCGCCAGCGGCAAGCACATCGATGCCGACCTGACGGTGTGGGCGGCGGGCATCAAGGCGCCGCCGGTGCTGGCCACGCTGGGCCTGCCGACCAGCCGGCTCGGCCAGATCGTGGTCAAGCCGACGCTGCAGAGCGAGGGCGACCCCGACATCTTCGCCTTCGGCGACTGCGCGAGCTGCCCCTGGCCGGAGAAGCAGGGCTCGGTGCCGCCGCGCGCGCAGGCGGCCCACCAGCAGGCGACCTTTCTCTACGGCGCGCTGCGCGCGCGGCTGGAGGGCAAGCCGCTACCGTCCTTTGCTTTCAAGGACCTGGGTTCGCTGGTCTCGCTCGGCCATTTCAGCGCGGTCGGCAGCTTGATGGGCGGCCTGATCGGCGGCTCCATGTTCATCGAGGGCGTGATGGCGCGGCTGATGTACACGTCCTTGTACCGCATGCACGTGATGGCGCTGCACGGCGCCCTGCGCATGGGGCTGGACACCATCACGCACTGGCTGCGCAGCAAGACCCGGCCGCGCGTCAAGCTGCATTGAGGCGGCGCGGCCCGCCGCCGCGCACCGTGGACTGCCATGCCGGGCAGTCCACGTGCGTCGGAGCATCCGAGTCCCTGGGCATGCGCGCGCATGCGGCGTGGGCTTGGCATAGAATCGAGCGCTGCCGGGCCGGCTTCGGCCGGCCCGTTCCTGATCTTCCGCCAGCCCCCGATCCCGCTATCCAGGAGATGCCCGCATGCTGAAACCCGAAGTGGAAAGCCTCGTCCCCGGCCAGGCCTTCAGCCGCCGTACCTTCGTCAAGACCGCGCTCGGCTCGGCCTTTGCCGCGGCGGCGCTGCCGGTCACGGCGCAGGCGATCAAGACCGATTTCAACGGACTGACCGCGGGCGAGGTGACCATTGCCTCGGCCGGCTTCGACATGCCGGCCTATCGCGCCCAGCCCGAAGGCGGCAGCAAGCTGCCGGTGGTGCTGGTCGTGAGCGAGATCTTCGGCGTGCACGAGTACATTGCCGACATCTGCCGCCGCTTCGCCAAGCTGGGCTACCTGGCGATCGCGCCGGAACTGTTCGCACGCCAGGGCGATCCGTCGAACTTCGGCACCATCCAGGAACTGCAGGCCAAGCTGATCTCCAAGGTGCCCGATGCCCAGGTCATGGGCGACCTCGATGCGACCGTGGCCTGGGCCATGGCCCATGGCGGCGACCCGAAGCGGCTGGCCATCACCGGCTTCTGCTGGGGCGGCCGCATCAGCTGGCTCTACGCCGCACGCAACAAGCAGCTCAAGGCCGCGGTGGCCTGGTACGGCCAACTGGTGGGCGAGCCCAACCCGCTCAAGCCGCGCAATCCGGTCGACCTGGTCGACCAGCTCGACGTGCCGGTGCTGGGGCTGTACGGCGGCAAGGACACGGGTATCACCCAGCCGCAGGTGGAGAAGATGAAGGCGGAACTGGCCGCTTCGCCGAACCCCAATGCGCGTGCCTCGGTCTTCGTGGTCTATCCGGATGCCGGCCATGCCTTCCATGCCGACTACCGGCCCAGCTACCGCGAGGCCGATGCCACGGACGGCTGGAAGCGTTGCCTGGCCTGGTTCCAGCAGCACGGCGTGGCCTGACCGGGGCCGCTCGCGGCGAGCGCCTTCCGGCCGCCGTGCCCAGCGCAGGCCGCGCAAGGATTGCAAAGCCGGTGCCGAAGTCCGTACAATGCGGCTTTTCGCTCTTGCAACAGTGTTGCGTTTCTGCCCGGGCCGCCTCGCCGGTGCGGCGCAAGCGGGCAGGAGCGCCGTTTCCAGCCGGAGGCCATCATCGATTCCACCCTTGTCTACATTCTGCTGGCCGCCACCATTTCCGGGGTCGGCAGCATCTTCGGCGCGGCACTGTTGTCCCTGACGGTGGCGTCCCGGGTGGTGGAGCGCATGGTGAGCTTCTCGGTCGGGGTTCTGCTGGCCACGGCGCTGCTGCATTCCCTGCCCGAGGCCTTCGAATCCGGCGCCGACCCGCGTGCGCTGTTCGCCACGCTGCTGGCCGGGCTGCTGGGCTTCTTCCTGCTGGAGAAGATCTCGCTGCTGCGCCACTCGCACCATCACGAAGGCGACGGGCATCACCACCACCACGGGCATGATCGCGAGTCAGCCGGCCGCAGCGGCCTGGCCATCCTGGTGGGCGACGGCTTCCACAACTTCGCCGACGGCATCGTCATCGCGGCCGCCTTTCTTGCCAATCCGCACATCGGGCTGGTGACCGCGCTGGCCATCGCCGCCCACGAGATCCCGCAGGAGGTGGGCGACTTCATCGTGCTGCTGAACGCAGGCTTCTCGAAGACGCGTGCCTTCGCCTTCAACCTGCTGTCCAGCGTATCGGCGATCGCCGGCGGCCTGGTGGGCTATTTCCTGCTAGACCAGATGAGCGGCTGGATTCCCTATGTCCTGGTGATCGCCTCCAGCAGCTTCGTCTACATCGCGGTCAGCGACCTGATGCCGCAGATGCAGCGCAAGCCGCGCTGGCGTGAGTCGTTGCTGCAGATGGTGCTGGTCGCGGCCGGCATCGCGGCGATCTACTTCATCACCAACGGCATCCACCACGAGCACCGGCACGGCGCACGCGCGGCGCACGCCGCCGCGGCGCTGGACTGAGCGCGGCACCGGTGGCCGGCACCGCGTCCGTCCGCCTGGCTCAGTTGCCGGTCGCCACCGGGCGCGCCGGGTCGGCGCACCATTCACTCCAGGAGCCGGGGTAGAGCGCGGCATCGCGCAGCCCGGCCACTTCCAGCGCCAGCAGGTTGTGGCAGGCGGTCACGCCGGAGCCGCACTGCATCACCGACAACTCGGGCGGCGTGGCGCCCAGCACCGCGCCGAACTCCGCGTGCAGCGTGGCCGCGGGTTTGAAGCGCCCGTCCGATTGCAGGTTGTCTTTGAAAAAGCGGTTGGCGGCACCCGGGATGTGGCCGCCGACCGGATCGAGCGTCTCGTTCTCGCCGCGGAAGCGGTCCGGCGCGCGGGCGTCGACCACCAGCCAGCGCGGCGACTGCAGATTGGCCAGCAGCGCGGCGGCGTCGACCGCGCGCACCAGCGGCGGGCGGCGGCTGAAGCCGCCCTGGACCTCGGGTTCCGGCGTCGTGCCTGGCTCGACCGGCAGCGCATCCGCGATCCAGGCGTTGCTGCCGCCGTCGAGCACGGCCACCGCCTCATGGCCCAGCCAGCGCAGCAGCCACCAGGCGCGCGCGGCATACATGCCGCCCTGGGCATCGTAGGCGATCACCTGCGTGTCGTCGTCCACCCCCAGCGCGCGCAGGCGTGCCGCCAGGGCGTCCGGATCCGGTAGCGGGTGGCGGCCATTGCTGCCGGTCTTGGGCCCGGACAACTCATTGTCGAGATGCAGATAGTGCGCGCCCGGCAGGTGTGCGCGATGGTAGGCCTCGCGGCCAGCGGCCGGGTCGGCCAGGTCGAAGGTGCAGTCGAGCAGCACGCAGCGGGTGCTGGTGTCGGCTAGCAGCGCCTTGAGGTCCTTGCTGGAAATCAGGGTGGTCGGCATGGCGGAAACGGTGGGTTCGGGGCGGAAGCGTGGCGAAAGTTACGTCAGGGGGCCGTCGCCCGGTCCCCTGGCCCGATGCTACACCTCGGGATGGACTTCCGCTTCGGCGGATTCCACCGGCGTAGCCGGGGTCGCGGGCTGGTCGCTGGCGGCCCGCGCACGTGTCAGCGTGGTGGCGATGCCGCTGGCGATGATCAGGGCCATGCCCAGCCAGGACAGCGCATTGAGGCGGTCCGACCAGATCAGCATGCCCCAGATGCTGGAGAAGACGATGCCGGCGTACTGCAGGTTGGCCGTCAGCAGGGTGTTGCCGCGTTTGTAGGCGCGCGTCATGGCCGTCTGTCCCAGCGTCGCCAGCACGCCGATACCGAGCAGCAGGCCGGCACCATGCCAGGTATGCGGGCTCGGGCCGGTCCACAGCATCCAGGCCAGGCCGACCACTGCGCCGACCAGCGAAAAGTAGAACACGATGCGGCCTTCCGGCTCGCCCAGCTGGCCCAGTTGCCGCACCTCGACATAGGCCAGCGCGGTGAACACGCCGGAGATCAGGCCGATCAGGCCGCCGGTCAGCTGTTCCTTGCCGACCGAAGGCTGCAGCAGGCAGAGCACCCCGGCGAAGGACATCAGGATGGCGCCGATCAGCTTGCGGTCGGCCCCGCGGGTGCCGGCCAGCGCGGCACCCGCGCCCAGGATCAGGGCGATCCAGACCGGCGACATGTAGTTCAGCGTCATCGCCGTGGCCAGCGGCAGCATGGTGATGGAGCTGAACCACAGCAGCAGCGAGGTTACGCCGAACAGGCTGCGCTTGATATGCACCGGCATGTGCGGGGTGCGCACCGAGACGCCGCCGGAGGCGAGCACGGCCCACATGATGAGCACGCCGATGATGCTGCGGTAGAAGACGATCTCGCCGGTGGTATAGAACTCGGATGCCAGCTTGACGCCCACCCCCATCAACGAGAACGAGAAGGCGGCGAACAGCATCCAGAGCGATTGCATGGCAAGACGGGAGGGCGGGGGGCGGGCAGCGCGCGGGCGGGGCATCGTCGGCTGGGCGTCCCGTACCGCGGCATGGTCTGCCGGCGCCAGGCAGCGCCAAGTGCAGCCTGCGCCGGATGCCGAATTGTAACAGCGCTGCCGCGCCGCAATGTAAAACGGACCGCACAGGCGGTCCGTTTTTCGTGCCGGAGGGGCGCGGTGGCGCTGGCGTCCGGCCTTATCCGGTGTAACGCATGGCGCCCCGGTACCACTCGTGGAAGTGCTGCATGCCGTCTTCCATCGGTGACTGGTACGGCCCGGTCTCGCTGGTGCCGCGCTTGTAGAGCGCCAGGCGTCCGGCGTCCATGCGTTCGGCGATCTCGTCGTCCTCGATGCAGGTTTCCATGTAGGCGGCGCGCTCGGCCTCGACGAATTCGCGTTCGAACAGGGCGATTTCCTCGGGGTAGTAGAACTCCACCACGTTGCGGGTCTTGCGCGGCCCCAGCGGATGCAGGGTCGAGACGACCAGTACGTGGGGATACCACTCCACCATGATGTTGGGGTAGTAGGTCAGCCAGATCGCGCCCTGCTTGGGCAGCACGCCGTTGTTGAAACGCAACACCGCGTCATGCCACTTGCGGTAGGTCGGGCTGCCCGGGCGCTTCAGGCCCGCGTGCAGGCCCACGGTCTGCACGCTGTACCACTCACCGAATTCCCAGGCCAGGTCGTCGCAGGAGACGAAGCTGCCGAGGCCCGGGTGGAAGGGCACGACGTGGTAGTCCTCCAGGTAGACCTCGATGAAGGTCTTCCAGTTGTAGTCGCAGTCGTGGATCTCGACATGGTCGAGCATGTAGCCGTCGAAGTTCAGGTCCTCCGACACGCCCAGGCGCGCCAGGTCGGCGCGCACGTCGCGCTTGCCCTCGAACAGCAATCCGTTCCAGTTCTGCAGGGGCGAGCGCTTCAGGTGCAGGCAGGGCTGCTGCTCGAAATGCGGTGCGCCGAGCAGTTCGCCCTTCAGGTCGTAGGTCCAGCGGTGCAGCGGGCAGACGATGTTCTGGGCGTTGCCGCGGCCGTTCAGCATGATGGCCTGGCGGTGGCGGCAGACATTGGACATCAGTTCGATGCCTTCCCGGTTGCGTACCAGGATGCGCCCCTCGTCCTCGGCCTTGAGGGCGTAGTAGTCGCCCACTTCCGGCACCATCAGCGAATGGGCGACGTAGCCGGGGCCCTTGTCGAACAGCCGTTCCAGTTCTTGTTGATGCAACGCCTCATCGAAGTAGGCGTCGACGGGCAGCTGAGTGTCAGCTGGCGCCAGTTTCAGCGCGGTGCTGAGATTGGACATTATCCCCACTCCCAAATGACAGGTGAAAGCAGTGAACAACCCAACCATCGAAACAAAGATCGATATGGGAAAGAGACGGACAGAGGCGGTGGGCACGCGGGGGACGCCACCTGGGTGGCGAGCCGGAAGAGGTGGCGCTCGCTTTTTCTGCCGAGCCCGGGATTGTACCCGAGCCAAAAAGTTAAGGGTCTGATTTTTTTGCCTTTTTAGCGAAAAAGTCGACCCGGGTCGTCATGGGGGTGCCGTTGTCGGCGCATTCGGAAAGACGACCGGAGCGCACAAGTCACTTTCCTCTCGTGGGGGCTCAAAGCTGCCCTTTACCGGCGTTTCCGCCATCGCGGGAGTCGGACAAGTCCGCGCTTTGGCGTAAAATCCCGGCTTCCCCTGTTGCAAGGCCAGACATGCCAAGAGAAAAGACCGCCCCGGTCCAGCCCGACGACGCCCCGGCGCCAGCAGCGCCGCCCGCCTCCTACGAGGCGGCCATGGACGAGCTGGACGCACTGGTGGCGAGCATGGAGAGCGGTGCGCTGCCGCTGGAGGAGTCGCTGGCGGCCTACCGTCGCGGTGCCGAACTGGTGCGTTACTGCCAGCAGAAGCTGGAGCGCGTCGAGCAGCAGATCAAGGTGCTGGAAGGCGAAGTACTCAAACCGATGGCCGAGGCCGGCACGCAGGCGGACACAGAATGAACGATTTCCCCCAATGGATGCAGGCGCTCGGCGCCAGGGCCGAGCAGGCGCTCGAAGCGGCACTTCCTGCCGCAGATACAATTCCGCACACCTTGCATGAAGCCATGCGGTATGCTGTGCTCGGCGGTGGCAAGCGGGTCCGCCCGTTGCTCGTGCACGCAGCCGGCGAAGTGAGCGGGGCCAGCCCCGAGGCCTGCGATGCGGCCGCCTGCGCGGTGGAGATGATCCACGCCTATTCGCTGGTGCACGACGACATGCCCTGCATGGACGACGACGACCTGCGCCGCGGCCGGCCGACGGTGCACAAAGCCTACGACGAGGCGACCGCGCTGCTGGTCGGCGATGCCCTGCAGACACAGGCCTTCGTCGTGCTGGCCGGGACGCCCGCGCTGGAACCTGCGGCACGGCTGCGCCTGGTGGGCGAACTGGCGCACGCCTCGGGCTCGGTCGGCATGTGCGGCGGTCAGGCGATCGACCTGCAGCATGTCGGTCGCGGGATGACGCTGCCCGAGCTGGAAGGCATGCACCGCATGAAGACCGGGGCGCTGCTGCGCGCGAGCGTGCGCATGGGCGCCCTGTGCGGCCGCATCGACGCGGCCGGCCTGGAGGCGCTGGACCGCTATGCCGCGGCGATCGGCCTGGCCTTCCAGGTAGTGGATGACATCCTGGACGTGACCGCGGATACGGCCACGCTGGGCAAGACCGCGGGCAAGGACGCCGCCAACGACAAGCCGACCTATGTCTCGCTGATGGGCCTGGAGCCGGCGCGGGAACTGGCCGGCAAGCTGCGCGACAGCGCCCACGAGGCGCTGTCGGGCTTCGGCGCGCAAGGCGCGCGCCTGGCAGGGCTGGCCGACCTGATCGTGCTGCGCACCCATTGATATGACAAGCCGGACGCGAGAAGCTGGCGGCCGAACCGAAACCATGACCTACGCACTGCTCAAGACCATCGACGACCCCGCGGACCTGCGCAAGCTGGACCGGCGCCAGCTTCAGACCCTGGCGGAAGAACTGCGCGCCTATGTGCTGGAGTCGGTCTCGCAGACCGGCGGCCACCTCTCGTCCAACCTCGGTACGGTCGAGCTGACCATCGCGCTGCACTACGCCTTCCACACGCCCGAGGACCGCATCGTCTGGGACGTCGGCCACCAGAGCTATCCCCACAAGATCCTGACCGGCCGCCGCGACCGCATGAGCACGCTGCGCCAGTGGGGCGGCATCTCCGGCTTCCCGCGCCGCGACGAGAGCGCGTACGACACCTTCGGCACCGCGCACTCCTCGACGTCGATTTCCGCTGCGCTGGGCATGGCCCTCGGCGCGCGCACGCTCGGCGACAAGCGCGTCTCGATCGCCGTGATCGGCGATGGCGCGATGTCCGCCGGCATGGCCTTCGAGGCCATGAACAACGCCGGCGTCTACAAGGACCTGCCGCTGGTGGTGGTGCTGAACGACAACGACATGTCGATCTCGCCGCCGGTCGGCGCGCTGAACCGCCACCTGGCGCGACTGCTGAGCGGCCAGTTCTATGCCGCCACCAAGAAGGGCATCGAGCGCGTGCTGTCGGTGGCGCCGCCGGTGCTGGAGTTCGCCAAGCGCTTCGAAGAACATGCCAAGGGCATGGTGGGACCGGCCACGCTGTTCGAGGAATTCGGCTTCAACTACATCGGCCCGATCGACGGCCATGACCTGAACGCCCTGGTGCCGACGCTGCAGAACATCCGCCAGCGCGCCCTGGAAGGCTCGGGCCCGATCTTCCTGCACGTGGTGACCAAGAAGGGGCAGGGCTACAAGCTGGCCGAGGCCGACCCCATCCTGTACCACGGCCCGGGCAAGTTCGACCCGGCCGAAGGCATCCGTCCGTCGGGCAAGCCGGCACGCAAGACCTACACCCAGGTCTTCGGCGACTGGCTGTGCGACATGGCTGCCGCCGACAAGCGCCTGGTCGGCATCACCCCGGCCATGCGCGAGGGCTCGGGCATGGTCGAGTTCGAAAAGCGTTTCCCGGACCGCTACTACGACGTGGGTATCGCCGAGCAGCACGCGGTGACCTTTGCCGGCGGCCTGGCCTGCGAGGGCCTGAAGCCGGTGGTGGCGATCTATTCGACCTTCCTGCAGCGCGGCTACGACCAGCTGATCCACGACGTGGCGCTGCAGAACCTGCCGGTGGTGTTCGCGCTGGACCGCGCCGGCCTGGTCGGCGCCGACGGTGCCACGCACGCGGGGGCCTACGATATCGCCTTCCTGCGCTGCATCCCCAACATGATGGTCGCCACGCCCTGCGACGAGAACGAATGCCGCCAGCTGCTGACGACGGCCTTCCATTTCGACGGGCCGAGCGCGGTGCGTTATCCGCGCGGCTCCGGCCCGGGCGCGGCGATCGCGCCGGCGCTCGAGCCGCTGCCGCTCGGCAAGGGCGAGGTGCGCCGCGAAAGCGCGGCGCGCAAGGGTCAGCGCGTGGCTTTCCTGGCCTTCGGCTCGATGGTGCAGCCGGCGCTGGGCGCGGCCGAAGCGCTCGATGCCACGGTGGCCAACATGCGCTTCGTCAAGCCGCTGGACGTCGAGCTGGTCAAGACGCTGGCGCGCGAGCACGACTACCTCGTCACCGTCGAAGAGGGTTGCGTGATGGGCGGTGCCGGCAGCGCGGTGCTCGAGGCGCTGTCCGAGGCAGGCATCGATGTGCCGGTGCTGCAACTCGGCCTGCCCGACCGCTTCATCGACCATGGCGACCCCGCCTTCCTGCTGTCGCAGAGCGGACTGGATGCCAAGGGCATCGAGACGTCGGTGCGCCAGCGTTTCGGCCTCGGCCAGGCGCCCGTCGCCGTGGCGACGCGCGCGGCCTGACGCCGCGCGCTCCCGGGATGCGGGGCGGCCGGCGCCATGCGCCGGCCGGATAGGCGGAATCAATCACCCGCATAGCGCGTGCGGGATTGGACCCCTCGCCGGCAGCCATGCCGGTTTTCCCTTAGAATCCCTTCCGTTCCGTGTTCGCAGCTGCGGGTTGGTGTCGTCACCCCATCCCGTGGTTTCACACTCGTTGCGTGGCATGTTGACTGCGAAAGTGCCACGACCGTAAGAATCACAACAAGCCATGCTGCGTGGTTCTGGAGGAAACCGGTAATGAATGACATCAATCCCGCCTTCGCGATGCCCGACGTGCAGTCGAGCCGCGACACGCGCCAGATCCCGATTCAACGGGTCGGCGTCAAGGGCGTCCGCTATCCGCTGTCGCTGAACACGCTGTCCGGCGTGCAGGCCACCGTGGGTACCTTCAATCTCGACGTGCACCTGCCGGCCGACCAGAAGGGCACGCATATGTCGCGCTTCATGGCGCTGCTGGAAGAGGAGCGCGCTCCGATCGACCTGCTCGCTTTCCGCGGCCTGCTCGACAAGATGCTCGAGAAGCTCGAGGCCGATGCCGGCCGGATCGAGGTCACCTTCCCGTACTTCGTCAACAAGACCGCGCCGATCTCCGGCGTGCAGTCGCTGATGGACTACGAAGTCACGCTGCTGGGCGAGGTGCGCGATGGCCAGGCCAAGGTGTTCCTGACCGCCCTGGTGCCCGTGACCAGCCTGTGCCCCTGCTCGAAGAAGATCTCGCAGTACGGCGCGCACAACCAGCGCTCGCACATCACCATGAAGGTGGAGCTGGCGGAAGACCTGCCGGTCGAGGCGCTGGTGCGCATGGCCGAGGAAGAGGCCTCGTGCGAACTGTGGGGCCTGCTCAAGCGCCCCGACGAGAAGTTCGTCACCGAGCGTGCCTACGAGAATCCCAAGTTCGTCGAGGACCTGGTGCGCGATATCGCCATGCGCCTGAACGCCGATGACCGCATCGTCGCCTATGTGCTGGAGGCCGAGAATTTCGAGTCCATCCACAACCACAGCGCTTATGCCGTGATCGAGCGCGACAAGCGCGTCGAAGAGCCGGCGCTGTAAGTCCGGCGGGCATCGCGGCGGCGCCGCGGCCAGCCTCCAGGCCCGAAAAAAGCCACCCGAGGGTGGCTTTTTTCATGGGCTCGGGGACCTGGGGGCGGGGGCCGCTCAGTGCGCCGGCAGCCGGATATCGGCCAGTTCCCAGCGCGGCGTCACGCCATAACCGTAGTCGTGGCGCGCGAGCTGCGGCGCGGCCTGCAGGCGCATGGCGCCGGCGAAGGCGATCATCGCGCCGTTGTCGGTGCAGAAGGCCAGGTCCGGATAGTGGACCTCGATCTTGCGCTGGCGGCCGAGCGTGTCCAGCCGGGCGCGCAGCTGGCGGTTGGCGCCCACGCCGCCGGCCACCACCAGGCGGCGGTGCCCGGTTTGTTTCAGCGCCGCCATCGACTTGGCGGCAAGCACATCGACGATGGCGTCGACGAAGGCGCGCGCCAGGTTGGCGCGGTCCTGCTCGCAGACGTTGCTGCCCAGCTTGCGGCTTTGCGTCAGCACCGCCGTCTTCAGGCCGGCGAAAGAGAAATCGAGGTTGCCCGAGTGCAGCATCGGGCGTGGCAGCGCGAAGGCGCCCGGCGTGCCGAACTCGGCCAGGCGCGAGACTTCCGGGCCACCCGGATATCCCAGCCCGAGCAGTTTGGCGGTCTTGTCGAAGGCTTCACCGGCGGCGTCGTCCAGGGTCTCGCCAAGCAGGGCGTAGTCGCCGATGCCGCGTACTTCCATCAACTGGGTATGGCCGCCGGAGACCAGCAGGGCGACGAAGGGGAAGGGGGGCGGTGCGTCGGTCAGCAGCGGCGACAGCAGGTGGCCCTCCAGGTGGTGCACGCCCAGCATCGGCACGTTCAGCGCGAAGCCGAGCGCGTTGGCGACCGAGGCGCCGACCAGCAGCGCGCCGGCCAGGCCGGGGCCCTGGGTGTAGGCAATGGCGTCGATGTCCCGGCGAGTGCGCCCGGCCTGGTCGAGCACTTGCTGCAGCAGCGGCAGGACGCGGCGGATGTGGTCGCGCGAGGCGAGCTCCGGTACCACGCCGCCATAGTCGCGGTGCATGGCGATCTGCGAGTGCAGGGCGTGCGACAGCAGGCCGGCCCCGGTGTCGTAGAGGGCCAGCCCGGTTTCGTCGCAGGAGGATTCGATGCCGAGGACGAGCATGGGGAAAGCGTAGAGGTCGATGCGGGAAGGGTTGCGGCGCGGGCGCACCCGGGCCTGGCGAGGCCGCAGGGTAGCATACCGGCGCCAGCCGCGCTTTTCGCTACAATCTGCCCCTTCTTTGCAATCTGGGGAACCGATGGACGCAGCAGGTGCCGCATCGGCGGGGACGGCGCGCGGTGCGCGCCCCGCGGGACGCTTCGACGTGGCCGTGCTGGGTGCGGGCGCGGCAGGCATGATGTGCGCGGCCGTGGCCGGGCAGGGTGGCGCGCGCGTGGTCCTGATCGACCACGCCACGCGGCTGGCGGAGAAGATCCGCATCTCGGGCGGGGGGCGCTGCAATTTCACCAACCTGCAGGCTGGGCCGGCCAATTATCTGTCGTCCAATCCGCACTTCTGCCGCTCCGCACTGGCCCGCTACACCCCGCAGGATTTCCTTGCGCTGATGCGCCGCCACGGCATTGCATGGCACGAGAAGCATCGCGGCCAGCTGTTCTGCAACGACAGCGCGGAAGACGTGATCGCCATGCTGCGCGCCGAGTGCGACGCCGCCGGGGTGCGCTGGCAGACCGGCTGCGCGGTGGAGGAGGTGCGCCGCGAAGGCGACGATTTCCTGCTGCTGACCGCGCACGGCACGCTGCGCGCCGGCGCGCTGGTGGTGGCTACCGGTGGCCTTTCGATCCCCAAGATCGGCGCGACCGACCTGGGCTACCGCATCGCGCGCCAGTTCGGCCTCGGCGTGGTCGAGACCCGGCCGGGGCTGGTGCCGCTGACCTTCGACGGCCAGGCCTGGCAGCCGTTCGCGCCGCTGGCCGGCGTGGCCCGGGAGGTCGATATCCGAACCGGTGCCGGCAAGGCGGCGGGCAGCTTCCGCGAGGACCTGTTATGGACCCATCGCGGCCTGTCCGGCCCCGCGGTGCTGCAGATCTCCAGCTTCTGGCGCCCGGGCGCGCCGATCACCATCGATATGTTCGACGGCGAGGATGCCGCCGCCTGGCTGCTCGAGCAGAAAGGGGGCAGCCGCAAGCAGCTGGCCAACCTGCTGGCCGAGCGCTTGCCGGCGCGGCTGGCCGAAGCCTGGTGCGCCGCTGCCGGCCTGCAGGGTCACCAGCCGGTACGCGATATGACGGACAAGGCATTGCGCAAGCTGGGCGAGGCGCTCAACCACTGGCAGCTCGTGCCCTCCGGCACCGAGGGCTACCGCAAGGCGGAAGTGACGCTGGGCGGCGTCGATACCCGCGACCTGTCGTCAACGACGATGATGGCGCGCGAGGTGGCCAACCTCTATTTCGTCGGCGAGGTGGTCGACGTGACGGGCTGGCTGGGCGGCTACAACTTCCAGTGGGCCTGGGCTTCGGCGGTGGCCGCCGGGCGGGCGCTGGCCGAGGCGGCGCAGCACTCGCGCGGGGCCGCGTAGCCGCTCTGGCGATGCGGTTCGGGGGAGTTTTTTTCTAAGGGTTTTCCCTCGATTTGGCCGGCCCGAAATTGCTTGCGCATGGCTCGGAGCCCGATGCTAAACTTACGATCTTCGTAAAACCGCTAGCCGCGCGAGTTAGCAAACTTCCATCCCCCACTGGCCAAATGACCACCATCCGCCTCAAAGAAAATGAGCCGTTTGAAGTCGCGATGCGTCGCTTCAAGCGCACCATCGAAAAGAATGGTTTGATTACTGAATTACGGGCACGCGAGTTTTACGAAAAGCCGACGGCCGAGCGCAAGCGCAAGAAGGCCGCCGCCGTGAAGCGCCACTACAAGCGCATCCGCAGCCAGATGCTGCCGAAGAAGCTGTACTGATCGCACCTCCTGCGTCAGCATCGAAACCCGCTGCGGGCTCGGCTCCGGCGGGTTTTTGCGTTGTGGCGGTCCGTCCGAAGGCCTGACCGCCGCCCCCCTTCCTTTCCACGCCCTTCACTACGGAATATTGTCATGTCCCTCAAAGCCCGCATCAGTGATGACATGAAGGCCGCCATGCGCGCCCGCGAATCGGAGCGTCTCGGCACCATCCGCCTGCTGCTGGCGGCGATCAAGCAGCGCGAGGTCGACGAGCGCATCGAACTGGACGATAGCGCCGTGCTGGCGGTGGTGGAGAAGCTGATCAAGCAGCGCAAGGATGCCATCACGCAGTTCCAGCAGGCGGGACGCGACGATCTGGTGGCCAAGGAGTCCGCCGAGGTCGAGGTGCTGCAGGCCTATATGCCGGCCGCGCTGTCGGAGGCCGAGGTGGCCGCCGAAGTGCAGCGCGCCGTGGCCGAGAGCGGTGCCACCGGTCCGCAGGACATGGGCAAGGTCATGGGGCTGGTCAAGGCGCGCCTGGCCGGCCGTGCCGACATGACGGCGGTGTCCGCGCTGGTCAAGGCCGCGCTGGCGCCGAAGTAAGCCTTGGCCGGGCGGCGGCGTGCCGCACCCCCGCAGCGCATGTTGCGGGGGTTGTCGCGTTCGCGCCACAGCCGCCTGGTTTGGCCGCAGATCCCGGGGAGATGCGGCATAGAAGTGCGCAATTGTCTGCATTCCCCGGCGGGCGGCTAGCCCTGCACTACAATATATCGATGACAAGCGGAACGCCCTGTCCCGCTTGTGCGTATGCCACACCACAGAACGGGCCGCCGCGCCGGCGGCGGTCCCGCTCCTCAGGACGACGAACCGGGTGATTCCCCAATCCTTCATCCAAGACCTGCTCAACCGTGTCGATATCGTCGACGTGGTGGGAAAGTATGTGCAGTTGAAGAAGGGTGGCGCGAATTTCATGGGGCTATGCCCCTTCCACAACGAGAAATCGCCCTCCTTCACGGTTTCGCCGACCAAGCAGTTCTACCATTGCTTCGGCTGTGGTGCGCACGGTTCGGCCATCGGTTTCCTGATGGAGTATTCGGGGCAGTCCTACCCGGATGCCGTGCGTGAGCTGGCCCAGTCGGTCGGCATGACGGTGCCGGAAGAGCGCGATCGCCTGCCGCCCGCGCAACGAGCCGAGCAGCAGGCCCGCTCGCTGGCCTTGACCGAGGCCATGACGCGTGCCACCGAGTTCTACCGCCGCCAGCTGCGCGGCGCCCAGCAGGCTATCCAGTACCTGAAGGGGCGCGGCCTGACCGGCGAGATCGCGGCCCAGTTCGGCCTGGGTTATGCCCCCGACGACTGGCAGGGCCTGGAAGCCGTATTCGGCAGCTATCGCGATGACGCGCTGGCCGGGCCCCTGGTCGAGGCGGGCCTGCTGATCGAAAACGCCGAGCGGCGCGATGCCGACGGCAAGCCGCGCCGCTACGACCGTTTCCGCGACCGCATCATGTTCCCCATCCGCAACACCAAGGGGCAGGTGATCGGCTTCGGCGGGCGCGTGCTGGGGCAGGGCGAGCCCAAATACCTGAATTCGCCGGAAACGCCCCTGTTCAGCAAGGGGACCGAGCTGTATGGCTTGTTCGAGGCACGCCATGCGATCCGGGAAACCGGCTACGTTCTGGTGGTCGAAGGCTATATGGACGTGGTGGCCCTGGCCCAGCTGGGCTTCGCCAATGCCGTGGCCACGCTCGGCACGGCGTGCACGGCCGTGCACGTGCAGAAGCTGCTGCGGCAGACCGATGCGGTGGTGTTCTCCTTCGACGGCGATAGCGCGGGGCGCCGCGCGGCCAGGCGTGCGCTGGAGGCCTGCCTGCCGCACGTGGCGGACAACAAGACCATCCGCTTCCTCTTCCTGCCGTCCGAGCATGACCCGGACAGCTATGTGCGCGAGGAGGGGACCGAGGCCTTTGCGGCGCAGGTGCGCGATGCGATGCCGCTGTCGCGTTTCCTGCTGCAGGTAGTGACCGAGGAACAGGACTTGCGCCAGCCCGAGGGGCGCGCCCGGGCCCAGTACGAAGCCAGGCCGCTGCTGCAGGCCATGCCGGCCGGCGGCCTGCGGCTGCAGATCGTGCGTGAGCTGGCCGAGGCCACCGGCACCACGCCGGCGGAGATCGAAGCGGTGTGCGGCCTGCGCAGCGATCCGGCACGCGCTGGCCGCTTCGCCCAGCCGCGGCCGCGCGCCAAGCGCCAGGCTCCGACCGGGCTGGAACAGCGGCTGCTGCAATTGCTGATGGGCTACCCGCACTTCGCCGCGCGCCTGGACGAGGACAGCCGCGCCCTGTTGCTGGATGCCGAGCAGCCGCAGGCGGAGGTGCTGGCCCACCTGCTGGAAGCTTGCGGCGAGGTGCAGGGAGAAGTGAATTTTGCGGCATTCAGCGAGCAGCTGGCGCAGTCGCCGTATGCGGAGATCTACGCCAATGTGCGCACGGCGGTGCTGCGCGAAGAGATTGAAGAGGAACCTGCCGGGCTGGAATTCGATGCCGCAGTGACCAAGCTGCTCGCCGAGCCGCTGCGGCGGGAACTGGATGGTCTGGAGACCGCGGTGACCAATGGTGTCGCCGACGAAGCCGCCAAGGCGCGCATGCGCTGGCTGGTGGGCGAGATCAACCGGCGTCGCCGGCTGGGATGAGCGGCGCCTCGGCAGGAGGTGGGTAGTCAGGCGTGGCAGGGCTGCGAGCGGGGCCGTGCAATTGCTCTTAAGCCTTGATTTTTCAGGTGAATGCCTCACCTGACAGGAGGCCGGCAAGTAGCGACGTGCTACAATAGCCGGTTTGGATTGCGAGATCTTTCTTCCCAGTTCTGGTGAAAGTGAGCGTGCCAATGGCAAAGGCCAAAGCAACCGAAAAGGTTTCCACCAAGGCTCCCCAATCCGGGAGCGGCAAGGCGTCCACGAAGACGACGGCGGTACGATCAACCGCGCCGGTCGGGACGCAAGCCAGGCCTTTGCCAGCGAAGTCAGCGCGCGATGCCGAGGCGGCCGGGACGGCCGCGGCATCGGTCGCGACCACTGCAGCCGGAGCCCGCGCATCCAAGAAGAAGACACAGCCCTCGACTTCGGCACGCGAGAGCGGTGAAAACGCCGAGAGCGGCGTCCATGCAAGCGCAAACACGGGCGGCAGCCATGCCGCGCCTGTACCTGTGAGAGGCAAGAGTATCACCGTGGCGAAACAGCAGAATCCCGAAGTCGAGACCAAGCGTACGGCGGCCGCCGCAACCAAGGCCACGCAGGCCAAGGTGGGTGCCGCTTCCACCGCCCCCGCTGCATCCGAGCGCCCCGCCGCTGCGGAACCCAAGAAGCGCGGCCGCAAGCCCAAGGCCGAGATGCAGCACGACGACAGCACCACAGACGACGTGAGCGAAGAGTTTTACGAAGACGAGATGCGCGCAGCGGCTCCTGCCGCGGCGCCGAAGACCGAAAAGCAGAAGGCCAAGGACCGCAAGGCCAAGGAAAAGGCGCTGCTGAAGGAATTCGCCTCGACCCAGCAAGGCACGGAGGAAGAGCTCGAGGCGCGCCGCCAGAAGCTCAAGGCTCTGATCAAGCTGGGCAAGTCGCGCGGCTACCTGACCTATGCGGAGATCAACGATCACCTGCCGGACGACATGGTCGATTCGGAAACGATCGACACGCTGGTCGCCACGCTGAATGACATCGGCATCGCCGTCTACGAACAGGCTCCGGACGCCGAGACGCTGCTGCTCAACGACAACGCGCCGTCGGCCACCAGCGAGGAAGAGGCCGAGGAAGAAGCCGAGGCCGCGCTGTCCACCGTCGATTCCGAGTTCGGCCGCACCACCGACCCCGTGCGCATGTACATGCGCGAGATGGGCACGGTCGAGCTGCTGACGCGCGAGGGCGAGATCGAGATCGCCAAACGCATCGAGGCCGGCCTGAAAGACATGGTGATGGCCATCTCCGCCTGCCCGGTCACGATCTCCGAGATCCTGGCCCAGGCCGAGCGCGTCGCCAACGACGAGATCAAGATCGACGAGTTCGTCGACGGCCTGATCGATCCGAACGCCGATGCCGTCGCCGAGGCTGCCGCCCAGGGCGGTACTGCCGCCGACGAAGAGGAGCTCGAAGAGGAAGAGGCCGAAGAGGACGAGGAAGAGGACGAAGACGACGACGCCGGCGGCGCCGGCGCGTCCGCGCGCCAGCTGGAAGAGCTCAAGCTGGCCGCGATGGAGAAGTTCCGCGTCATCGCCGAGCAGTTCGACAAGATGCGCCGCGCCTTCGAGAAGGAGGGCTACAAGTCCAAGCCCTATGTGAAGGCGCAGGAGGCCATCCAGGCCGAGCTGATGGGCATCCGCTTCACCGCGCGCAACGTCGAGCGCCTGTGCGACACGCTGCGCGGCCAGGTGGACGAAGTGCGCAAGCTCGAGCGCGCGATCCTGAACATCGTGGTCGACAAGTGCGGCATGCCGCGCGCGGATTTCGTCGCCCGCTTCCCGGGCAACGAGACCAACCTCGAGTGGATCGGCGGCGTGATCGCCGACGGCAAGGCCTACAGCGGCATCGTCGAGCGCAATGTGCCGGCCGTGCACGAACTGCAGCAGAAGCTGATCGACCTGCAGGCCCGCGTGGTCCTGCCGCTGAAGGAACTGAAGGACGTCAACCGCAAGATGTCCGAAGGCGAGAAGCGCGCGCGCGAAGCCAAGCGCGAGATGACCGAGGCCAACCTGCGCCTGGTGATCTCCATCGCCAAAAAGTACACCAACCGCGGCTTGCAGTTCCTCGACCTGATCCAGGAAGGCAATATCGGCCTGATGAAGGCGGTGGACAAGTTCGAATATCGCCGCGGCTACAAGTTCTCGACCTACGCCACGTGGTGGATCCGCCAGGCCATCACGCGCTCGATCGCCGACCAGGCGCGCACCATCCGCATCCCGGTGCACATGATCGAGACCATCAACAAGATGAACCGCATCTCGCGCCAGATCCTGCAGGAGACCGGCAACGAGCCGGATCCGGCGACGCTGGCCGAGAAGATGGAGATGCCCGAGGACAAGATCCGCAAGATCATGAAGATCGCCAAGGAGCCGATCTCCATGGAAACGCCGATCGGTGACGACGACGACTCCCATCTGGGCGACTTCATCGAGGACACCAACACGCTGGCGCCGGCCGAAGCCGCGCTGCACGGTTCGATGCGCGACGTGGTCAAGGACGTGCTGGATTCGCTGACGCCGCGCGAAGCCAAGGTGCTGCGCATGCGCTTCGGCATCGAGATGAGCACCGACCATACGCTGGAAGAGGTCGGCAAGCAGTTCGACGTGACGCGCGAACGGATCCGCCAGATCGAGGCCAAGGCGCTGCGCAAGCTGCGCCATCCGAGCCGCTCCGACAAGCTGAAGAGCTTCCTGGAAGGCAACTGATCCTGAGATAATGCAGGGACGGACCCGGCCCCGGCCGGGTCCGTCGCGTTTTCCGGGCCTCTAGCTCATGCTTGGTTAGAGCAGCGGACTCATAATCCGTTGGTGCCGTGTTCGACTCACGGGAGGCCCACCATTGCCGAGGGGCCCGCAGCGATGCTGCGGGCCCCTTTCTCTTTGCGGCTTGCGATGCAGGCGGAGCGGACCGGTGCGATGCCCGGCTCAGCCGCTTGCCCTGGCCGGTGCTGCTGCCGCCTCGGCCGTCTCCGGCCCCGCTCGCTTCGTCGCCCGCCAGACGACTGCGCCCGTCCGCCGGCTCAACGGCTGCGCAGGATCGCTTCGATCTGCGCGGCGGCGCGCTGCAGCGGCGGCAGGAACTCCGCTTCCAGCACGGCCGGCGCGCGGCTGCCCAGTACCATGCTGAGGCCGAGCGCCGCCACCACTTTGCCGGTCTGGTCGCGCAGCGGCACCGAGATGCCCGCGTAGCCGTCCACCAGTTCGCTGACCAGCACGCAGAAGCCCTGGTGTTCCACCTCGGCCAGCAGGCGCGTCAGCGCCTGCCGGGAATGGACCGTGAACGGTGTCAGCTTGCGCAAGGTGGTCGCGGCGAGATAGTGCTCGCGTGCCAGCGGGTCCAGGCCGGCCAGCAGCACGCGCCCGAGCGAATGGGCATAGGCCGGCATGCGGCGGCCGATCGCCATGTCCACGCGCAGCAGTTGATGGGGTTCCTCGCGTGCGACCAGCACCACCGCATCGCCATCCAGGACACCCAGCGAGCAGCTTTCGCCGGCGTCGGCGCACAGGGCCTGCAGGTAGGGGCGGGCCAGTTGCGGCAGCGTCATCGAGGCGAAGTAGGCATAGCCGAGCTCCATGACGCGCGGCGTCAGGGCGAAGAAGCGCCCGTCCTGCTCCAGGTAGCCGTTGTGCTGCAGCGTCAGCAGCAGGCGGCGCGCTGCGGCGCGCGTGACCTCCAGGCGTTCCGCCACGTCCTGCATGGTCAGGCGCCCGACTCCCGTTGCGAACAGGCGCAGCAGCGCCAGCCCTTTGCTGAGCGAGTCGAGCAGTTCTTCCTTGTCCTTTCTGGCAGCGTCGGTTTCCGGCATTGCGGGCGGGTGGGGTCGTGAAACGCTGGATTCTAGTGCGCCGGGCAGGGCTTGCGCGACCGGCGATCCTGTCCGTATCATAGTGTTTAGCGAACAAATGTTCGCAGAATAATATGTCCGGGCCATCGGCCCGGCACCAGCCGGGGCTGATCAAGCGGCCGCGGCGAAGAGCAGGACAAAACGGAGACAAGCGATGCAGGTGGTGAGCGCGCAGCAAGCGGCTGCGCTGGTGCAATCCGGCTGGACCGTGGCCAGTGCCGGTTTTGTCGGCGCGGGGCATGCGGAGACGGTGACCGAAGCGCTCGAACGGCGCTTCCTGCAGAGCGGACTGCCGCGCGACCTGACCCTGGTCTACTCGGCCGGGCAGGGCGACCGCGGTGCACGCGGCGTCAACCACTTCGGCAATGCCGGCATGACCACCCGCATCGTCGGCGGGCACTGGCGCTCGGCGACGCGCCTGGCGGCGCTGGCGCTGGCAGGGGAGTGCGAGGCCTTCAACCTGCCGCAGGGCGTGATCACTCATCTGTACCGCGCCATCGCCGGTGGCAAGCCGGGCGTGATCAGCAAGATCGGCCTGCACACCTTCGTCGACCCGCGTAGCGCGCAGGATGCGCGCTACCACGGCGGCGCCCTCAATGCGCGCGCCAGCGAGGCCGCGGCGGCCGGACGCGCCTGGGTGGACGCCATCGCCCTGCGCGGCGAGGAATACCTGTTCTACCCGAGCTTCCCGATCCACTGCGCGCTGATCCGCTGCACCAGCGCCGACCCGCGCGGCAACCTGAGCACGCATCGCGAAGCCTTCCATCACGAGTTGCTTGCGATCGCCCAGGCGGCCCACAACTCGGGCGGCATCGTCATTGCCCAGGTAGAGTCGCTGGTCGAGCGCCACGACAACCTGCAGGCCATCCACGTGCCGGGCATCCTGGTCGACTACGTGGTGGTCAGCGAAGATCCGGCCCATCACCAGATGACCTTCGCCGAGACCTTCAACCCGGCCTATGTCACGTCCTGGCGCGGCGCGGACGGTTCCGCCGCGCCTGCCGCGGCCGAAGCGCCGGCGACGGTGCTGGATGCCCGCACCATCGTGCAGCGCCGCGCGGTGCTGGAGCTGGCCGAGCGCCGCCCGCGCGTGGTCAACCTCGGCGTCGGCATGCCCGCCGCGGTGGGCATGCTGGCCGAGCAGGCCGGCGTGGCAGGGTTCACGCTTACGGTGGAGGCCGGGCCGATCGGCGGCACGCCGGCCGACGGCCTCAGCTTCGGCGCCTCGGCCTATCCGGAGGCGGTGGTCGACCAGCCGGCGCAGTTCGATTTCTACGAGGGTGGCGGCATCGACCTCGCGATCCTCGGGCTGGCCGAGCTGGATGGCGACGGCAACGTCAACGTGAGCCGCTTCGGCAGTGGCGAGCAGGCCCTGATCGCGGGCGTTGGCGGTTTCATCAACATCACGCAAAGCGCGCGTGCCGTGGTCTTCATGGGCACGCTGACCGCGGGCGGGCTGGAGGTGGCGGTCGAGGATGGCGCACTGCGCATCGTGCGCGAAGGGCGCATCCGCAAGATCGTGCCCGCCGTGTCGCACCTGAGCTTCAACGGCCCTTATGTGGCCGGCAACGGCGTGCCGGTACGCTACCTGACCGAGCGCGCGGTGTTCGAGATGCGCGCGGACGAGCGTGGCACCCAGCGCCTGATGCTGGTGGAGATCGCCCCCGGCCTGGATCCCCGCCGCGACGTGCTCGCGCTGTGCGATGCCGAGGTCGCGCTCGCGCCGGACCTGCGCCTGATGGATGCCCGGCTGTTCCAGCCCGGCCCGCTGTCGCTCTGACCATCCTGAGGCGGCGGCCGGCCGGCGCTGTTCCCGCCCGCCGTGCTGTCCCGCCGTCTCGCTGTCCCGTTGTTCCGCTGTCCAACCTTTTCTTGACGATCCCTGAAGACGCAGTTCCGCCAGACATCATGCAGAAGACCAACCGACGTCAATTCGTGCGCCGTCTCGGCGCTGCCGCCCTGGGGGCGATGCTGCCGCTGGGCGCCGCCCCGGTGCTGGCCCAGTCCTATCCCGCCAAGCCCATCCGCCTGGTGGTGCCGTTCCCGCCGGGCGGGCCGACCGATACCGCCGCGCGCATCATCGGGCAGAAGCTCAGCGAAACGATGGGGCAGCCGGTGGTGGTGGACAACCGTCCTGGTGCCTCCGGCACCATCGGCGCCGAGGCCGTGGCCAAGAGCGCACCGGACGGCTACACGCTGCTGATGCTGGCCACGCCCACCCTGCTGGCGCCGCACCTGATTCCGCGCAAGGGCTATGACCTGTTCAAGGATTTCACGCCGGTCGGGGCTGCCTATGACCTGCCCATCGTCATGGTGGTGAATCCCCAGGCGCTGCCCGACGTGCACAGCCTGCAGGACTACATGGCGCGCGCGAAGGCCAAGCCCGGCGCGATGAACTACACCAGCGCCGGCAATGGCAGCTTTGGCCACCTGTCGACCGAACTGCTGAAGAGCCTGGGCCACTTCGACGTGCAGCACGTGCCATACAAGGGCAGCGCGCCGGCCATCTCGGACCTGCTGGCCGGGCAGGTGCCGATGATGTTCTCCGACATGATTGCCGCGCTGCCGCATATCAAGGCCGGTAAGCTGCGCCCGATCGCAGTGGGTTCGGCCCGCCGCGTGAGTTTCACGCCTGACGTGAAGACGGTGGCAGAGCAGGGCTTTCCCGGCTTCGATGCGACGGCCTGGGGCGGCCTGCTGGCACCGGCCGGCACCTCCAAGGAGATCGTCGGCCGCCTGTCGGCCGAGTTGAAGGCGACCCTGGCCGACCCGACGGTGCAGGACAAGATGCTGAAGGCCGGCACGGTCGCGTCCTACCAGGTGCCGGAGCAGATGTCGGCGCGCATGCGCGCCGACGACCGCAAATGGGGCAAGGTGATTCAGGACAACGGGATCCGCGGCGACTGAGCCCGCTCGGACCGAATGGTGCCGGTCGGAAGGATTGTTTGCGTGAATGAGGCGGCCGCGGCACGCTTCGCCGCGCCTGCCGCCGGGGGCGGTGGCAGAGGCCTCAGGCCTTGCCGGCGACCGGTGCCGATTCCGGCGCCGGCTGATGGCCAGGCCGGTGGCCGGCCAGTGCCTGGCCGTCGCCGGCGTGCGCCGGCGCGGACATTGCTGCCTCCGGGGCGCAGCCGAGGCCGAGGAAGACGCCCGAAATGAGCAGAAAGCGGTGCAGGGCGATGCGAGAGAGTTCCATCAGGTACTTCGGTATCGGTAGCGTGGCGTGGATTCGGTTCGAGTCGGATGGGCGCTGCCGGGCCGCTTCGGTGCCCGAGGTCCGGCTTGCAGCGCCGCAGCGGCGATGATGGTGGTCAAACGTGACATGTGCGTGACATTTTCGCTGCTGTCACGAACGCCTGTTGCCGCGTCGTGCTGTTCATCGATGCGGCTCTGATGCTAAAATCTAAGTCTTTGATTCTCATGGGCTATTGATTTTGCCGGCACGCCCCGGCGGGCCTGCGGCGTTGCCGCGGTGCCGATCAGCCAGCCCGCTTCGAGACGCGTGTCCGCTGGCGCCGGGTCCGCTCCTGCCGCCAGACACCGAAATCATGACCACGACCAGCCAAGCAGACACTGCAGCCAACGCAGACCAGAACGCCAACGCCATTACCTTCGACAGCTTCGGCTTGGATGCGCGCATCCTGCGTGCGCTGACCGAGCAGGGCTACACCAAGCCCACGCCGATCCAGGCGCAGGCGATTCCGGTGGTGCTGCTGGGCAAGGACGTGATGGGCGCGGCCCAGACCGGTACCGGCAAGACCGCCGGTTTCGCGCTGCCCATCATCCAGCGCCTGCTGCCGCTGGCCAATGGCAGCGCCTCGCCGGCGCGCCATCCGGTGCGCGCGCTGATGCTGACACCAACGCGCGAGCTGGCCGACCAGGTCTACGACAACGTCGCGCGCTACGCCAAGCACACCGACCTGCGCAGCACGGTGGTGTTCGGCGGCGTCGACATGAATCCGCAGACCGATGCGCTGCGCCGTGGCGTGGAAATCCTGGTGGCGACGCCGGGTCGCCTGCTCGACCACGTGCAGCAGAAATCGGTCAACCTGTCGCAGGTGCAGATGCTGGTGCTGGACGAAGCCGACCGCATGCTGGACATGGGCTTCCTGCCCGACCTGCAGCGCATCATCAACCTGCTGCCGGCCCAGCGCCAGACGCTGCTGTTCTCCGCCACCTTCTCGCCCGAGATCAAGCGCCTTGCCTCGAGCTACCTGACCCAGCCGGTCACCATCGAGGTGGCGCGCAGCAACTCGGCCAACGAAAACGTGCGGCAGACCGTCTACCAGGTCGAGGATGGCCAGAAGCAGGCCGCCGTGGTGCACCTGCTCAAGCAGCGTGCGGCCCAGGGCCTGTCGCGCCAGTGCATCGTCTTCGTCAACAGCAAGATCGGCTGCTCGCGCCTGGCGCGCCACCTGGAGCGCGAGGGCATCAACGCCGCCGCCATCCACGGTGACAAGACCCAGACCGAGCGCATGCAGACGCTCGAAGGCTTCAAGAACGGCACCATCGACGCGCTGGTCGCCACCGATGTGGCTGCGCGCGGGCTGGATATTCCCGACATGCCCTGCGTGATCAACTTCGACCTGCCGTTCAGCGCCGAGGATTACGTGCACCGGATCGGCCGCACGGGCCGTGCCGGTGCCAGCGGCGACGCGCTGTCGGTATTCCAGCCGGGCGACGAGCGCCTGCTCGTCGATATCGAGAAGCTGATCAAGCGCAGCATCCCGCGTGCCACGCTGGATGGCTTCGATCCCACGGGCGAGCGTGCGCGTGGCGAAGATGCCGAACGGCGCCGTGCCCGCTCGGAAGTCCGTCGCGCCCGCGGCGAGTCCGAGGAGCGCCCGCGCCGCAAGGATGGCAATGGCTCGGGGCAGCGCCCCGTCTTCCGTCCGTCGGACGACCCCTTCTTCTCGCGCCCCTACGAGCCCAGCGCCGGCAGTGCCGCCGCCACGCCGAAGCCGGAGGAGGCCGCCATCGCCGCGCTCGGGCGCGGCCGCACCGCGCCGAAGCGCCCGCTGGCCGCACTGCTCGGCGGCGTTCCGCGCAAGTCCTGAGCGCGCGCATCGGTGCCGCCGTCGATGGCTGCCGGCACCGGAATTGACGGCGCCTGCCCGATGCCGGCCGCGCGCCTTCCCGCGAAATCTTCCGTGAAATCTTCCGCGAAATCTTCCGTGAAATCTTTCGCGGAATCTTTCGCGCGCCTCGTTTTCCCTTCCTACTGATACGTCACGATCGCGATCCATCGCGCGCCCTGGCCGGCCTGCCGCGCGGGGAGTTCGATGGCGCCAGGAGCCTGCGCCAGCCGTACCGTCGGCTGCAGCGCGCGCCCGCTGGTATCGACCAGGGACAGGTCCGCGGCGACCGGACGCGGGCACTCGGGACGCAACCGGGCTCCGGCATCGTTACTGAAACGGAAGGAGCAGGGCGGCTCCACGATCATGCCGGAGAAGCGGATCACGCCACTTTGCGCAGCGCACAGCGAGGCGGCTCCCAGCATGGCGACGGTGAGGACAAGCCGGGCGGGCATCGGGCGGGAAGGCATGGGCATCTCCAGTGAACGTTGCGCGAATTGCTGTGGGACCGGTTCTGATTTCCGATTTTTCGATCTTGATCAGAACAATCCAGTAAACGGCAGATTGGATGCGAAACTTAGCGCGGGAATTCTCTTGGAAAAATCCCAAGGAATCCTGCGCACATTTGCTGGAAACCTAGTGTGGGTGTGCCATTCTTGGGAAATTTCCTAATTCATTGGAATGGACTGATGAGCGATCAGCCGCCACCTGGGATCGCTGCAAATAAATTAGGAATATTTCTGGGGAATATCTAGGCGTGTTTCCGATTGCTCGGGAATGTGCTGATTGCCGAGGTAGCCGAAGGCTGGGATCGGACGTGATATCCAATCCAAGGTGGGCGGGGGCCGGCGTCGCTTGACGCGCACCAATGCCGCACCGGGTGGCGCTGATCGGTGATGCGGTTCTCGCCCAGTGTCCGGATTCCGGTGGCTTCCGGCGCAGTCCGTCGTCCCGTCGCCTAGGCTGCGCCCGGCCGGGGCAGCCGAGCCAGCAGCCCGGCCCAGCTCTCGGTGGCGCGTGCGAGCCAGTCCGGGACGTCCGTGGCGTCATGGCGCAGGCCGAGGTGGGCGCCGGCGGCTCGCAGCGCCTCCAGCGGAGCGAGGTCGTCAACGGATTGTGCTCCGCTCTGCTTGCTCAGCTTCTCGCCGACGGCATTGACCACCACCGGCACGTGCAGGTAGGCCGGCTCCGGCAGGCCGAGCAGGCGCTGCAGATGGATCTGCCGCGGTGTGGAGTCGAGCAGGTCGGCGCCGCGCACGATATGGGTGATGCCTTGCAGTGCGTCATCGACCACCACCGCGAGCTGGTAGGCCCATAGCCCGTCGGCGCGGCGCAGCACGAAGTCGCCCAGTTCGGTGGCGAGGTTCTGGCACTGCCGCCCCTGCCAGCGATCGTCGAAGCAGATGGTGGCGGCGTCGCCGTCGGGCACCCGCACGCGCCAGGCGCGCGGCAGCTTGCCATTCAGTCCGTGCCGGCAGGTGCCGGGGTAGGCCAATGTCTGGTGGCGTTCGCGCACATGCACCAGCGAGTCGGCGATCTCCTTGCGCGAGCAGCCGCAGGGATAGACCTGGCCGGCCGCTTCCAGCCGCTGCAGCGCGCTCGCGTAGCAGTGCTCGCGCCGGCTCTGCCACAGCGGCGGCTCGTCCGGGTGCAGTCCCAGGGCGGCAAGGGTGCGCAGGATGCCGGTATCGGCGTCGCGCACGCAGCGTGGGTAATCGATGTCCTCGATGCGGACCAGCCAGGTGCCGCCATGCGCGCGTGCGTCCAGCCAGCTGGCCAGCGCGGTGACCAGCGAGCCCATGTGCAGCGGGCCGGTGGGCGATGGGGCAAAGCGGCCGCGATAGGGAGCCGCGCCGTCGGCGGGGGCAGGCATCGTCAGTCTTCCGTCACAGGCTGACCAGGCAGAAACTGCAGCAGCGCCTGCGCCAGGCGAGGGTCGTCGAGCTTGCGCGCCCACCACTGCAGCGCCTTGCCGCGCGTGCTGGTGCGCCAGGCGACCTTGAAGTTGCCGGTGCCGCGCACTTCCACCGTTTCCTTGACCTGCAGCACCCCGCTTTCGATGAAGGGCTGGGCCATCGGTGCCGGCAGCCAGCCGCAGCCGAGTCCGCGGATCTGCGCTTCCAGCTTGTCGCGCATGCTGGGCACCACCAGCACGTCCTGGCCGGCCAGCACGCCATAGGTGCGGGTCGGCAGGTTGCGCGAGGTGTCGCCCACCGCCACGCTGCGGTGCATGGCGATCTGGGTGGTGGTCAGCGGACCCGGTTCGGCCGCCAGGGGATGGTGGGCGGCCACGGCGAAGACGAAGGGCAGGTTGCCCAGCGGCCGCACCTGGAAGCCCTGGGCGCTGGGCGCATCGTAGGCGCCGCCGATGATCAGGTCGGCGCGGTTGCTGACCAGCGCATCCCAGGAACCGCCCAGTACCTCCTTGGAGAAGCGCAGCCGGGTGGCGGAGTTCTCGGCATAGAAGTCCTGGATCACCGGCAGCAGGGCGCGGAAGTTGATCAGGTCGTCTACCGCGATCGTCAGCGTGGCTTCCCAGCCGGTGGCGAGGCGCTTGACGCGCCGTTCCAGGTCGTCTGCCGCGTGCAGCAGGTGGCGGCCCTCGTCCAGCAGGGCGCGCCCGGCCGGCGTCAGCTCGGCGCGGTGGCGGCGGCGGTCGAACAGCAGGACATCGAGGTCCTCCTCCAGCTTGCGCACGACATAGGTGAGGGCGGAAGGCACTTTGCCCATCTCGTGCGCGGCGGCGGCGAAGCTGCCCTTGCGCTCGATGGCATCGAGCACCTCAAGGGATTCGAGGGAAAGAGGCATGTTCAGAAATTCTGAATGATTGCTACTAATGTGGTGCCGACGACTATACTCCAGCTGCCCTAAACTGCCTAGCGTCAACAGCAGATCTCGCTTGCTGTGGCGCCGGGAACCCCGGCGGCCCTGCAAGAAACCTACGAACGGAGTCGTCAAAATGATTGAAATCAGAAAGTCGGGCGAACGCGGTTATGCCGACCACGGCTGGCTCAAGTCGTATCACACCTTCTCCTTCGCCGACTACTACGATCCGCAGCACATGCAGTTCGGGCCGCTGCGGGTCATCAATGAAGACCGGGTCGCGCCGGGCAAGGGTTTCGGCACGCACGGCCACCGCGACATGGAGATCATCAGCTACGTGCTCGAAGGCGAACTTGCGCATCGCGACAGCATGGGCAACGGCAGCGTGATCCGCCCGGGCGACGTGCAGCGCATGAGCGCGGGCACCGGCGTGCGCCATTCGGAGTACAACCATGCCACGCAGCAGGTCACGCATTTCCTGCAGATCTGGATCCTGCCGGATCGGACGGGCATCGAGCCGAGCTACCAGGAGCAGCACTTCGAGGCTGCCGACAAGCAGGGTCGCCTGCGCCTGGTGGCCAGCCCGGACGGCGCCGACGGTTCGGTCCTGGTCCACCAGGACATGCGGCTCTACGCCGGCTTGTTCGATGGCGAAGAGCGCGCCAGCCTGGACATCGCGCCTGGACGCCGCGCCTACGTACACGTCGCGCGCGGGCGGGTGAGCGTCAATGGACGTGCGCTCGAGGCCGGCGACGCGGCCCGCCTCGAGGGCGAGGCGCTGGTGGAACTGTCGCAGGGCAGCGGCGCCGAGGTGCTGGTCTTCGACCTGCCCTGAGCGAGGCCAGGCGGCGCGCGGCGCATGCAGCATGTGCGGCCGCGCGCGCCGTGGAGACGTCGCGAAACAGCCCGCCGGTCGTGCCGGCGGGCTTGTTTTTTGCCCGCGGCGGCCGGTCGGCGCCTGCCGATGCCATGCTCGGTCGCGTTCCTCCGGCATTCCGCGCGCGTTTTGCCCGTTCGGGGGCGGGGGGCATGTGCTATCTTCTCGCTAACGGCATGCGGCCATGCCGGCACTTGCCGGCGCCGCCAGGCTGCCGTCGCCATCCTGACCTGCAATGACCTTCGTTTCCGTCCTTCTCGCGCTGATCGCCGAGCAGTTCCGTGCCCTGGGCCGCAACAATCCGATCTATGACATCGTGCGCGTCCTGTCCGGGCGTGCCGAGCATGCCTTCGACACCGGACGGACCAGGGATGCGCGGCTGGCGTGGCTCACCGTGGTGGTGCCGCTCACGCTGGCGGTGATGGTGGTGCACTACCTGCTGGCCTCGATCAGCGTGGCGCTGACGCTCGCCTGGAACGTGCTGCTGCTGTACCTGACACTGGGCTTCCGCCAGTTCAGCCACTATTTCACCGATATCCACGAGGCGCTCAACCGTGACGACCTGCCGGCAGCCCGCGCGCTGCTGCATGAGTGGACGGGGCTCGACACGATGGAGATGCCGGTCACCGAGATCGTGCGCCACACGCTGGAGGCGGCCATCGTCGCCGCCCACCGCCATGTCTTCGGTGTCTTCTTCTGGTTCCTGGTGCCGATCGGCCCGGGCGGCGTGGTGCTCTACCGCACCGCCGAGTACCTGGGCCGCCACTGGAACGAGCCGTCGACCGAGCGCAGCCCGGCGTTGGGCCGCTTCGCCGCGCGAGCCTTCTATGTGCTGGACTGGCTGCCCTCGCGCCTGACCTCGATCGGGTTTGCCATCGTCGGCAATTTCGAGGACGCGGTCTACGCCTGGCGCAATCATGCGCGCAAGTTCAACGACAGCGTGAACGGCATCCTGCTCGCCAGCGGCGGCGGCGCGCTCGGTGTGCGCCTGGGCACGCCGCTGGCCGAGGACGATTCCGCCGTGGTACTGCGCGCCATCCCGGCAGGGCCGGCGCTGGACTATGCGCCTGAGCCGGACGACGACGGCGGCCCCGAGCCGGCCCCGCCGGAATTCGGTACCGAGCCCGTGGTACGTACGCTGCAGTCGGCGGTGGGCCTGGTGTGGCGCGCGGTGGTGCTGTGGATGCTGCTGCTGGCGATGCTGTCGCTGGCGCTGTGGGTCGGCTGAGCACGCCGCTGCGCCGCTCGCGATGGCATGGGGCCGGCCTTTGCGCCGGCCCTTCTGTTTGCGCGCGGGCGGAGGTGCCGTCAGCCGGCGCCGGTGGTGCCGGCGGGCTCTCGGCTGGCGCCGCAATGCCAGCAGGCGCCGAACTGGGCCTCGTGCCATTCGCCGCAGCGGCCGCAGCGCCAGGGCGGGCCGGGTACCGGCCGGGCCGCGGCTTCCAGCACGGCCAGGGCCTCGGCCTCGCGGTCCGCATCGAGCAGCCAGACCTGGGGGGCGCTTTCCTGGAAGGGAATGTCGCCGGTTGCGCCGGCCAGCCAGACATTGCGCAGTTCCGCACGGATGCCGGCGGCATCCAGCAGGTTGCGGCAGTGCGCCGCATGGATCAGGGAAGCGGTCGACAGCAGCAGTTTCATCGTGGCCACCCTCGGCGGCGCAACGCCGCCACGCGACTACCTTACCACGGCTTCTGCTGGCTGGACTCGTGCAGCAACTGGGCGTACAGCTGATGGCGACGCGGCGAGATGTCGCCGGACTGGACCGCCTCCAGCACGCCGCAGCCCGGCTCGTTGATGTGGTGGCAGTTGTAGAAGCGGCAGCCCGTCAGGCGCGGGCGGAATTCCGGGAAGGCGCGCTCGAGCATGCCCTCGCTGAGGTGGTAGAGCCCGAACTCCTGGAAGCCCGGCGAATCGATCAGGCAGCCGCGCCGGTCCTCGGTTGTGCCCCAGTCCGCCGGCAGCGGATAGAGGCGGGTGAAGGTGGTGGTGTGCTTGCCGGAATCGAGCTTGGCCGAGATCTCGCGCGTCTGCGCCTCGACGCCGGGGATCAGCAGGTTGAGCAGGGACGACTTGCCCATGCCGGACTGCCCGATCAGGATGGTGGACAGCCCCGCCAGGCGCGGGCGCAGCAGCGCCTGCGTACCGTCCGGGTCGCCGTGCACCGATAGCTCCAGCACGGTGTAGCCCAGCTCGCGGTAAGGGGCCAGCCGCGCGCGCGCGGCTTCGAGCCGGTCGGTCAGGTCCACCTTGTTGAGTACGATCAGGGGGCGGATCTCCAGCGCCTCGGCCGATACCAGCGCCCGCCCGAGCAGATCCTCGGAGAAGCTCGGCTCGGTCGCCAGCACGATCACTACCTGGTCGATGTTGGCGGCCAGCAGCTTGGACTTGAACTGGTCGGAGCGGTGCAGCAGGTTCTTGCGCGGCTGCGTACCCGCGATCACGACCTGGTCGGCCGCCGCGCTCTCCACCCGCACGCGGTCACCGACCGCGCAGTCGCTGCGCTTGCCGCGCGGGAAGGCGTGCAGCAGGCTGCCGTCTTCCATCTCGACCACGTAGTGGCGGCCGTGCGCCGCCACCACCAGGGCCTGCTGGCCGGCCTGTGCCGTTTCCCGCGCCGCGCGCGGCTGCCGTGCGCCGCGGCTCATGCGTGTGCCAGCAGGCGGTCGATGCGCTGCGCTGCCGGTGGGTGCGAATAGTAGAAGGCGCTGTAGAGCGGGTCGGGTGTCAGCGTCGAGGCATTGTCCTTGTACAGCTTGACCAGGGCCGAGACCAGGTGGCCGGCGTCGGTCTGGCCGGCGGCGAAGGCGTCCGCCTCGAATTCGTGGCGGCGCGAGCTGATGCTCGACAGCGGTCCCAGCAGGAAGGTGAACACCGGCAGCGTCAGGAAGAACAGCACCAGTGCCAGTGCATGGTTGGAGGCGCCCAGGTTGGGCAGCACGCCCAGTCCGGTATAGAACCACGTGCGCGTCGACAGCCAGCCCAGCAAGGCCAGGAAGACCAGGCTGAGGGCGAAGGTGACGATGATGCGCTTGGCGACGTGGTGGCGCTTGAAATGGCCCAGTTCGTGCGCCAGCACGGCTTCGATCTCGTCGCCGGACAGGCGGGCCAGCAGCGTATCGAAGAAGACGATGCGCTTGGCGGCGCCGAAGCCGGTGAAGTAGGCATTGCCGTGCGCGCTGCGGCGGCTGCCGTCCATGACGAACAGGCCCTTGCTGGCGAAGCCGCACTTGCGCAGCAGCACTTCGATGCGCGTCTTGAGGGCATCGTCCGAGAGCGGCTCGAACTTGTTGAAGAGCGGCGCGATGAAGGTGGGGAAGACCACCAGCAGCAGCAGGTTGAAACCCATCCAGACCAGCCAGGTCCAGAGCCACCAGTACTGGCCCGCCCGATCCATCAGCCACAGCACGGCCAGCAGCAGCGGCAGCCCCAGCACGCAGGCGACCGCCATCATCTTGACCATGTCGACCAGCCACAGGCCCCAGGTCATCTTGTTGAAGCCGAAGCGCTGTTCGATGCCGAACTGCCCGTACAGCGAGAACGGTAGTTCGGCCAGGCCGCCGATCAGCGCCACGCTGGCGACCAGCGCCACGCCATAGGCGTAGCCGGGGCCGAAGGTGGCCAGCCAGAACTGGTTGAGCGCTTGCAGCCCGCCGAGCATGGTGAAGCCGACCAGCACGGCCGCGCCGGCCAGTACCTCCAGCATCGACAGCCGCGTGCGCGCGATGGTGTAGTCGGCGGCCTTCTGGTGTGCCGACAGTGCGATGGTGTCGGCGAAGCGGGCCGGCACGGTGCCGCGGTGGCGGCCGACATGGGCGACCTGCCGTGCGGCCAGCCAGAGCTTGGTCAGCACCATGACCGTCAGAGCGGCGAGAAAGAGTAGGGTGAACATCGGGCGGCCTTGGGTCGCTGGGGTCGGAGTGCCCGCGGCGCCGGCTCCGCGCGGAAGCGGCGCGGACGCCCGGTGCGGGCGCTTATGCGAGAATTATAAATTGTTCGCGCCCGGCGTCCCTGGCGCCGCCCGCGCGCCGCGTGGAGGCGCCGCCCGCTCCGGGTGTTTCCGTCCACTTCCCTGATTCCCTCCCCGATCGTCCAGATGACAAGCAATACCCACGTCGGCGCCGCCACCAAATCCGTCAAGAGCGAGAACAACCTGATCTGGCTGGACATGGAGATGACCGGGCTGGCGCCCGACCACGACCGCATCATCGAGGTGGCCGTGGTGGTGACCGATTCCGAGCTCAATATCCTGGCCGAGGGCCCGGTCCTGGTGATCCACCAGGACAACGCCGTGCTCGACGGCATGGACAACTGGAACAAGGGCACGCACGGCCGCTCCGGCCTGATCGACAAGGTCAAGGCCTCCACCCTGACCGAGGAGCAGGCCGAGGCGGAGCTGCTGGCCTTCCTCAAGCGCTGGGTTCCGGCCGGCAAGTCGCCGATGTGCGGCAACTCCATCTGCCAGGACCGCCGCTTCATGGCGCGCTACATGCCCAAGCTGGAGTCCTTTTTCCACTACCGCAACCTCGACGTGTCGACCTTGAAGGAACTGTGCAAACGCTGGGAACCGGCCGTGCACAAGGGCTTCGTCAAGCGCCAGCTGCACACCGCGCTGGCCGACATCCTCGAGTCGGTGGAGGAACTGCGCTACTACCGTACCCACTTCATCCGCCAGTCCAGCGCCGCCCCTGTCGCGCCCGACGCCTCCGCCGCCGCGCCCGCGGCCGGCGCCGCGCCGGCCCGGGAGTGAACCGGGCGGCCTTCGGGCCGCCCTGCCGCCGCGCCGCCGCCGCGCCGCCGCCCTGCGGTGCTGGCGGCACCTGTCCACCGCGCCAGCGCGCGCGGTCCCTACCGCGTCATGCCTCCTCGCCCCGCGCCATGTTCGCCCGCATCGTTTCCATCATCACGCCGGTCATCCTGATCATCCTGATCGGCTGGCTGTACGGGCGCCGCGTGCGGCCCGACATGACCGGCATCAACCGCGCCATGCTCGATGTGATCGCGCCGCTGCTGGTGGTATCCGCCTTCGTCAGCAAGGACTTCGTGCTGGCCGACCAGTACGCGCTGCTGGCCTGTGCGGTGGCGGTGGTGCTGGGTTCGGGGCTGCTGGCGTGGGGGGCGGCCCGCGTGATGGGGGTCGATGCGCGCACTTTCGTGCCGCCGATGATGTTCAACAACAGCGGCAACATGGGGCTGCCGCTGTCGGTGTTCGCCTTTGGCGAGGCCGGGCTGGCGCCGGCGGTGGCGCTGTTCGCGGCGTCGAACCTGATGCACTTCACGCTCGGCATGAAGATCGTCAACCGCCATGCCTCGCTCGCGCAGATCGCGCGCAATCCGATGGTGCTGGCCACGGTGGCCGGCGTGGGGCTGTCGCTGGCGCGGCCGTGGTTCGCGCTGCCCGGGCCGGTCTACCAGTCGATCAAGCTGCTGGGCGATTCCACCGTGCCGCTGATGCTGTTCGCGCTCGGGGTGCGCATGAAGGACGTCAATCTGCGTAACTGGGGCATGGGCGCGGTCGGCGCGGTGCTGTGCCCGCTGACCGGCCTGGCCTGCGCGCTCGTGCTGGCGCGCCTGGTGCCGCTGACCGAGTTGCAGCGCGGCCTGCTGTTTGTCTTTGCCGCGCTGCCGCCCGCGGTGCTGAATTTCCTGGTGGCGGACCATTTCCGGCAGGAGCCGGACCAGGTCGCGTCGATCGTGCTGCTGGGCAATATCGGCGCCGTGCTATTCGTGCCGGTGGGGCTCTACCTCGGCCTGCGCTGAGGCCTCGCCGGCGCTCAGCCGGCGCTTTGGGTGCGGATCGCGCTCTTCGGGCGGAACGCCTTGACCACGGTCTCGTCGGTCTCGATGTAGGGACCGCCGATCAGGTCGATGCAATAGGGCACGGCGGCGAAGATGCCCGGCACCAGCGGCTTGCCGTCATCGCCGCGCAGGCCCTCCAGCGTCTCGCGGATGGCGCGCGGCTGGCCAGGCAGGTTGACGATCAGCGCCGCGTGGCCGGGTGTCTCGCGAATCACCGCGACCTGCCTCGACAGGATGGCCGTCGGCACGAAGTGCAGGCTGATCTGCCGCATCTGCTCGCCGAAACCAGGCATTTCCTTGGTGCCGACCGCCAGCGTGGCTTCCGGCGTCACATCGCGCCGCGACGGCCCGGTGCCACCGGTGGTCAGCACCAGGTCGCAGCCGGCCACGTCCACCAGTTCGATCAGGGTCTGCGAGATCAGCGCCCGCTCATCCGGGATCAGCCGCTCGGTGGCCTGCCAGGGCGAGGCGAGGGCGTGGCCGAGCCAGTCGCGCAGGGCCGGGATGCCCTCGTCCTGGTAGGTGCCGGCCGACGCACGGTCGGAGATCGAGACCAGGCCCACGACCAGTTCGTCGGGGTGGTTGCGGGCGATGGGCTGCGTGCCCGCCCGGGTGGCCGGATTCGTCATGCCTGGGGCTCCTCGGCGCCGGCGTCGGGACTCTCGCCGCCCAGCGCAGTCTTGATGGCCTGGAACAGTTCGCGGAAGTAGCGCGGCGGCTTGTTCTGCTGCTGCTCCTTGCGCGCGTTGCGGATGATGTTGCGCAGCGCCTGCACGTCCTCGACCGCGTGCTCGGCCAGGAAGCGCGTCAGCGCCTCGTCGTCGGCCAGCAGCAGCGTGCGCCAGCGTTCGATCAGGTGCAGCCTTGCCGTCTCCGCCTTGCTGGTGCCCTTGAAGCCTTCCAGCGCTTGGCGGATCGCCTCGATCTCATCGTCATCCAGTGTGCGCATCACCTTGCCGACATACTGGAGCTGGCGGCGCTTGCCTTCGTGGCTGGTGGTCCGGCGTGCCTCATAGATCGCACTGGAGAGCGTGTCGGGCATCGGCACCCGGGCCAGGCGATCCTTGGGCAGGGCCTCGAGCTCGGCGCCGAGGTCCTGCAGCGCGGTCATCTCGCGCTTCTTCTGCGACTTGCTCTTCGGTTCGTCGTCGGCTTCCGGTTCGGGCGCGAAGGCGCCGGGGAAGCGGGAGTGTTGGGTGTTTCGCGTCATGGTGCGCATTTTATCTTGCTATGATTGCCGTTTGGACTTTTGATAAGCCCCCACTGCATGGACCATACCGTGGACCAGACCGCCGATCTCACCGCCCATTTCACCTATACCCCGGCCCAGCTGAGCGAGATGGCCAGCGATGTGCTGCGTGTGGCACGCGAGCTCGGTGCCACCGATGCCGCTACCGAGATTTCCGAGGGCGGCGGGTTGTCGGTCACCGTGCGCAAGGGCAAGGTCGAGACCATCGAGCAGAACCGCGACAAGGTGGTCGGTGTCACCGTAATGATCGGCAAGCGGCGCGGCAATGCCAGCACTTCCGATTTCTCCCCGTCGGCGCTGCGCGCAACCGTGGAGGCGGCCTACAACATCGCCCGCTTCACCGCCGAGGACGATTGCGCCGGGCTGGCCGAGGAAGAACTGCTGGAGCACGCGCCACGAGACCTGGAGCTGTTCCATCCCTGGGCCCTGGATGCCGAGGAAGCGATCGAGATCGCGCGCCGCGCCGAGGCGGCTGCCTTTGCCGTGTCGCCACGCATCCGCAACAGCGACGGCGCAAGCGTCTCGGCCCAGCACTCGCAGTTCATGCTGGCCACCTCGCGCGGCTTCATGGGCGGCTATCCGTATTCGCGCCATTTCATTTCCTGCGCACCGATCGCCGGCAGCGGCGGCGCCATGCAGCGCGACGACTGGTATTCCTCCAAGCGCTCGCCGCAGGCCCTGGCGGTGCCCGAGGAGATCGGCCGCTACGCCGCCGAGCGTGCCCTGGCGCGCCTGCATGCGCGCAAGCTGAGCACGCGCCGCTGTCCGGTGCTGTTCGAGGCACCGCTGGCGGCGGGGCTGCTGGGCGCTTTCGTGCAGGCGGTCTCGGGCGGCGCGCTGTACCGCAAGTCGACCTTCCTGTACGACTCGCTGGGCAAGGCGGTATTCGCGCCGCACGTGCAGATCCATGAACGGCCCCATGTGCCGGGTGCGATGGGCAGCGCCCCCTTCGACGAGGAAGGCGTGCGCACGCGTGCCCGCGACGTGGTGCGCGACGGCGTGGTGGAGGGCTACTTCCTCTCCACCTACTCGGCGCGCAAGCTCGGCATGCAGACCACCGGCAACGCGGGCGGCTCGCACAACCTGACGCTCAGCAGCTCGCTGACGGCGCCCGGCGACGACTTCGCCGCGATGCTGGCCAAGATGGGTACCGGCCTGCTGGTGACCGAACTGATGGGGCAGGGCGTCAACTACGTGACCGGCGACTACTCCCGCGGCGCCTCCGGCTATTGGGTCGAGAACGGCGTGATCCAGTATCCGGTGGAAGAGATCACGATCGCCGGCAGCCTGAACGATATGTTCCGCCAGATCGCCGCGGTGGGCGCCGACGTCCTGGTGCGCGGCACCAAGGAGACCGGCTCCATCCTGATCGAGCAGATGACGATCGCCGGTAACTGAAGCGGCGGCCGGCCCAAGCCGGCTTGCCACCGGGCATCAAGCAGAACGGGCGCCTTGGCGCCCGTTCTGCTTGATGCCGGCGCGCTTTGCGCGCCGGCCTGGCCATGCTTCCCCCGGCTATGCCTCGCCCGACGGCGGGCGCTCATAGACGACGAAGGCGTAATCGAAGCCGTTGGCTTCGCTGCGGTGCGTTTCGCGCGAGACCTCCAGCCAGCGCGAACGGTCGATCGCCGGGAAATGCGCGTCGCCTTCCACGTCGGCGTCGATCTCGGTGACCACCAGCCGGTCGGCGCTGGGCAGCGCCTCCGCATAGAGCTGGGCGCCGCCGATCAGGAATATCTGTTCGGCGCCCACGCACAGCCGCTGCGCCTCTTCCAGCGAGGTTGCTACCTCGGCACCGGCCAGCTGCAGCGCCGGGTTGCGGCTGACGACGATGTTGCGGCGGCCCGGCAGCGGGCGCCCGATCGAATCCCAGGTCTTGCGGCCCATGACCACCGGTGCGCCCATGGTGGTGCGCTTGAAGTGGGCCAGGTCCTCCGGCAGGCGCCAGGGCAGGGCATTGTCGCGGCCGATCACGCCGTTGCGGGCCTTGGCCACGATCAGGGTCAGCAGTGTCATACGGCCACCGGTGCCTTGATCGCTGCGTGCGACTGATAGCCTTCCAGCGAGAAGTCCTCGTAGCGGTAGTCGAAGATGCTGTCCGGCTTGCGCGCGATCTGCAGGCGCGGCAGCGGCAGCGGCGCGCGCGCCAGCTGGGTGCGCACCTGTTCCATGTGGTTGCTGTAGAGGTGGCAGTCGCCGCCGGTCCAGATAAAGTCGCCCACCTCGAGACCGGTCTGCTGCGCCATCATGTGGGTCAGCAGCGCGTAGCTGGCGATATTGAAGGGCACGCCGAGGAAGATGTCCGCGCTGCGCTGGTAGAGCTGGCAGGACAGCCGGCCGTCTGCCACGTAGAACTGGAAGAAGGCGTGGCAGGGCGGCAGTTTCATGCGCGGGATGTCCGCCACGTTCCAGGCGGAGACGATCAGCCGGCGCGAATCGGGATTGGCGCGGATCTGCGCCACCAGCTCGGTGATCTGGTCGATGTGACGGCCGTCCGGGGCCGGCCACGAGCGCCATTGAGAACCGTAGACCGGGCCGAGCTCGCCGTTTTCGTCGGCCCATTCGTCCCAGATGGTGACGCCGTTCTCCTGCAGGTAGCGCACATTGGTCGACCCCTGCAGGAACCACAGCAGTTCATGGATGATGGACTTCAGGTGCAGCTTCTTGGTGGTCACCACCGGGAAGCCTTCGCGCAGGTCGAAGCGCATCTGGTAGCCAAAGACCGAGCGCGTGCCGGTGCCGGTGCGATCGGCCTTGTCGGTGCCATGCTCGTACACATGGCGCATGAAGTCGAGATACTGTTTCATCGGCGCGGGCGCTGGGGTTGCGGATTTGGGGGGGGGGCGGACAGGGTGTCCACGCAAGCCCCGCATTTTATCCCAAGCGGCTGCTCGACATGGCCGGCGGCCGGCGCGCGCGGCCGCCGGTGCCGCCTCAGTTGCCGGCGGGTTCGGGGGCCTGCGCCTGGCGTTTCTTGGCCAGGTAGCCGCCGCCCAGCACGCCGCCGATGATCAGCGCATACAGGCCCCACAGCGCCACCGGGTTGGCCTCGAAGAAGGCCTTGGCCAGCGGCTCGCCCGAGACCATCTTGGCCGCGGTGAAGGCCAGCACGCCGGCGCCGGCATAGATGACGGCCGGGAAGCGCGCCATCAGCTTGAGCACCAGGCCCGAGCCCCAGACCACGATGGGGATGCTGATCAGCAGGCCCAGCACCACCAGCAGGAAGCTGCCGTGTGCGGCGCCAGCCACGGCCAGCACGTTGTCCACGCCCATCACCGCGTCGGCGATGATGATGGTCTTCATCGCGCCGAACAGGGTGGTGGCGCCGGCGCCGTGTTCGTCGCCGTCACCGTCCTCGGCCAGCAGCTTGTAGGCGATCCACACCAGCGCCAGGCCGCCGACCAGCATCAGGCCCGGGATCTTCAGCAGCCAGACCACGCCGATGGTCATGGCCGAGCGCACCACCACGGCGCCGACCGTGCCCCATACGATGGCTTTCTTCTGCAGGTGCGGGGGCAGGTTGCGCGCGGCCAGCGCGATGACGATCGCGTTATCGCCCGCGAGTACCAGGTCGATGACGACGATGGACGCGAGCGCCGTCAGGAACTGCATGGTGAACAGGTCGGTAAACCACTCCATTTTCGACTCCTCAAGTACGAATAGCTGCGTTGGATACGCCTGGAGTCATGAAGCTGGGGAGGAATGACCGCCTTTGCGAACCATGAAGCCAGGTTGCAAAGGTCTTGCTCGACGCCGGCCGGTTCGGTGGGCGAACCGTGAAGGCGTCAGCACAACCGGGGACACTGTCCCGGAATGACGATTGTGCTAAGGGCATGGCCCCGGAGCTACTCCCCTTTGAAGGGACGTGGCCGCCATGTCGTGGCGGCTACGCTGGGCAGCATTATAAACGAACGTCCTGGCTTGTGGCGGCGCAGGAATGAGGGTTTTACCTAGGTTTTTGGCCAGATGCCAGCACATGGCGGCAAGTTGGCGTCCGATTCGTGACGGGTTCCGCATGGCGGGCAGTGCAGGCCTGGCCGCCTCTTGCGCTGCCTCCGGGGTGCGCAGCCGCCGCCTGGCACCTATGCTTGTTGGGTCGGGCCGCGGCCGGGCGGCCCCGAGCCCGCCCCGGGGGCCGACGGGTTCGCACGTGCCGTATCCCACAATAAGGAACGATGACATGCCGGCTGCACCCACACCGCTCCACCTTTCGCGCCGCTCTCCCCGCGGTGCCCAACCCGACGAGCGCGCCGAACGCGATGGCAGGCAGCTGGACGATGCCGCCACCGTGCCGGAGGCCGCGCGCGGGCGCCTGCTGGCGCTGGCCAATGGCCGCGACGGCTATCAGGAGCCGCTACGGCGGGATGGCCCCGTCTTCGTGCAGCAGTACCGCGAGGACGACGGCGCCCTGCGCGAGGAAGTCATTGCCGGCCTCGGCCGCAGGCAGGCCAGTCTCAGTCCCAAGTTGTTCTACGACGTGCTCGGCTCGCGCCTGTTCGAGGCGATCACCGCGCTCGACGAGTATTACCCGACGCGCACCGAGGCATCGATCTTCCGAACCTGTGCCGTGCCGATCGCGGCGCGCGCCGGCAGCGGCTGCGTGCTGGTCGACCTCGGCGCGGGCAACTGCCAGAAAGCCGCGGGCCTGTTCGCCAGCCTGCGGCCGGCGCAATACGTGGCGCTGGATATCTCCGTCGAATTCCTGCGGGACACGCTGGATTGCCTGCAGCAGCAGTATCCGCAGATTCCGATGCTCGGCCTCGGCGCCGACCTGTGCGGGGAACTGGTGCTGCCCGAGGAAGTGGCGCGGGGCCGCCGGCTGTTCTTCTATCCGGGGTCGAGCATCGGCAATTTCGCCCCGGAAGCCGCGGTGGCCTTGCTGCGGCGGCTGCGTGCCCAGGCACGTGCCGGCGACGGCCTGCTGATCGGCGTCGATCTGGTCAAGGACGAGGAGGTGCTGTGTGCTGCCTATGACGACGCGCTGGGCGTGACCGCTGCCTTCAACCGCAACGTGCTGCGCCACGTGAACGGCATCCTGGGCAGCGACTTTGCGCTGCCCGATTGGCGCCACGTGGCTGGCTTCGAGCGCGGCGGCTCGCGCATCCAGATGCATCTCGAGGCCGTGCGCGATCTCACCGTGCGCTGGGCGGGCGGCGCGCGCTCCTTTGCCGCCGGAGAGCGCATCCACACCGAAGACTCGTACAAGTTCCAGCCGGAAGCCTTCGCCCGCATGCTGGAATCCGCCGGCTTCCAGGATCCGGTCTGCTGGACCGATGCGCGCGGCTGGTTCGCGGTCTTCCACGCGCGGGCCTGAACCGCGCGCCGGCGGCAGCGGTGTCATAATGCGCGGCACCCGGCCACGCGCCAGCCGCGCCGGGCCGATTCCAACTTCTGTGGCAGGGCAAGAGGATGAGCGGCTTCTCGATGCTTCCCGATCTGCATTTCACCGGCGGCAAGTCTGCCTGGGCCGACGCGCGGCGGCTGCCGCGCGAGGCGCTCGCGCAGGCGCTCGTCGAGACGCGCAACCGCACCCTGGCGTGGCTGGCCACCTTCGGCCAGACGCGGCGCGGCTGGGATGTGCCGCGCCAGTACGATGCCGATCCGCCGCTGTGGACGCTGGGGCATATCGCCTGGCATGCAGAGTGGTGGTGCCTGCGCGAGGCGCGCACGATCGAACGCGGAGAGGCGCGCCTGCTGGTGGCCGGCCGCGCCTCGCTGCTGGATGGCGCCGACGAGTGGTTCGACCCGGAACGCATCGGCCCGGACGAGCGCTGGGAAGTCACGCTGCCGGATGTCTCGGTGGTCAAGCGCTACGCCGCGGATGTGCTCGACGGGGTGCTGAGCCGGCTGGCGCTCTTGCCCGATGACGGCGACGCCACGCTCTATCCCATGCGGCGTGCCCTGTTTCACGAAGACGCGCAGGGCGAAGGCATTGCGGCGCTGCTGCAGGCACTGGGCGTGGCGCCGGCCGGTGCGGCGGGCGGTACGCCGGCCGCCACGGTGCCGGCGCTGCGGGCGGGCACGCTGCAGTTCCCCGGCGGGCGATTCACCCAAGGCTGGAGCGAGGCCGACGGCTTCGCCTTGCCCGACGAGTTGCCGCCCCAGCCGACCTATGTGCCGGCCTTCGAGATGGATGCGGTGCCCGTCAGCAATGCCCAGTATCTTGAATTCGTCGAGGATGGCGGCTATGACCATCCGGCCTGGTGGTCGGCCTCGGGCTGCCAGTGGCTGATGTCGCAGGAGCGTTCGGCGCCGCGCTACTGGTCTCGCCACCCGCAGTCGCGGGCCTGGATGGTCGAGCGTTTCGGTACCCTGCGCACGCTCAATCCGGATGAGCCGGTGCGCCACGTCAGCCTGTTCGAGGCGCAGGCCTGGTGCGCCTGGGCGGGGCGCCGGCTGCCCGCCGAGGCGGAGTGGGAGCGGGCTGCCGCGCAGAGCCGCGGCATGGCCTGGGGCATGGTGCGGGAATGGACCGCCACCCCCTACGAGCCCTACGCCGGCTTCGTCGCCCAGCCCGCCGACGCGGGGATGACCAGCTTGTTCGGCATCTGCCAGGCGGTGCGCGGCTGTTCCTTCGCCAGCCCGGGGCGCCAGCGTCATCCGCGTGCACGAACGGCCCTGCTGCCGCAGACGGACCTGGCCTTCGTCGGCTTCCGCAGCTGCGCGCTCTGAATGCGTCGCCGGCGGGCGCGGGGGGGGGGGGGGCACAGTACGCCTGCGCTCCGTCTCGAAGGCGCGCTCCTCGTCACTGCGGGAAACGTGTCAACCTTATTCAGGGCGGGCCAGAGGCATGAAAAAAGCACCCCGAGGGGTGCTTTTTCATTGCCGCTTCAGGCTGGGCGCCGCTCAGCGCTCGTAGCGGTTGCGGCCGGCCGGACGCTGGCCGCCGAAGCCGCCGCGCTTGTTGTCGCCGAAGTCACGGTTGCCGAAGCCACGGCTCTCGCCGCCGAAGCTGCGTTCGCCACCATTACGGTCGCCGAAGCTACGGTCGCCGAAGCTGCGGTTGCCGTCGCGATTGCCGCCGCGGTAGCCGCCTTCGCCGCGTGCCTGGCCCTGGCCGCGGTAGCCGCCTTCGCCGCCCTCACGCGGACCGAAGCCGCGACCCTCGCCACCGCCGAAGCCGCCACGATTGCCGAAGCCACGGTTGTCGCCGTCGCCGAAGTTGCGCTCACCGGTGTTGCGCTCGCCGGTATTGCGGTCACCGAAGCTGCGGTCGCCAAAGTTGCGGTCGCCGAAACCGCGGCCGCTGCCCTGGCCACCCTGGCCGCCACGGTAGCCGGGCTTGCCGCGGAAGTCACCGCGGCCGCCGCCTGGCTTGCCGCCGAAGCCGCTGCGCGGCTTCGGCGTGCGGCGCGGTTCCAGGCCTTCGATCACGGAGGCGTCGATGCGCTGGTTGGTGAAGCGCTCGATGCGGCGCCACTGGAACATATCGCCATGGTTGACCAGGTTGATGGCGATACCCGAGCGGCCGGCACGGCCGGTGCGGCCGATGCGGTGCACGTAGTCCTCGGCCTGCTTGGGCAGGTCGAAGTTGACCACGTGGGTGATGTCGGGCACGTCGATACCGCGCGCGGCCACGTCGGTGGCTACCAGCACGCGCAGGTTGCCGCGGCGCAGTGCCGTCAGCGTGCGGTTGCGCGCGCCCTGGGTCATGTCGCCGTGCAGGGCGCCGGCGGCGAAGCCGGTGTCGGACAGGCGCTCGGCCAGCGAGTCGGCATCGCGCTTGGTGGCGGTGAAGACAATGGCTTGCTTCAGGTCCGCGGCGCGCAGCAGGTGATCGAGCAGGCGTTCCTTGTGCGACATGTCGTCGGTGAAGTGCAGGCGCTGCTCGATATGGCTCTGGTCCATGCGTGCCGCGGCGATCTCGATGCGCTGCGGGTCACGCAGCTGGCGCGAGGCGAGCTGCGCGATGCGGGCATCCAGCGTGGCCGAGAACATCAGCGTCTGGCGGCTGGCCGGGGTCGCGGCGACGATGGCGTCGATGTCATCGGCGAAACCCATGTCGAGCATGCGGTCGGCTTCGTCGAAGACCAGCATGTCGAGCGCGGACAGGTCGATGCGGCCGGCGTCGATGTGGTCGAGCAGGCGGCCCGGCGTGGCCACCAGGATGTCAGGCATCTTGGCCAGCATGGCCAGTTGCTTGGGGTAGGGCATGCCGCCCAGGATGCTGGCGCAGACGATGCGGCGCAGGTGGCGGCCGTACTTGGCGGCGGCCTCGGTCACCTGCAGCGCCAGTTCGCGCGTGGGCGTCAGCACCAGCAGCGCGGGCTGGGCCGGCGACGGACGGGGGCGGCGACCCTTGATGCGCTTGACCGGCTCCTCGGCACGCGGACGGTTCGGCGCGGGCTTCTCGCTGATGCGCTGGATGGCGGGCAGCATGAAGGCCGCCGTCTTGCCGGAGCCGGTCTGGCTGGAGACCAGCAGGTCACGGCCGGCGAGGAAGGCGGGGATGGCCTGCGCCTGCACCGGCGTGGGCGAGGTGTAGTTCTGGTCGGCCAGGGCGCGCAGGATGGCGGCATCGAGGCCGAGCGAGGCAAAGCCGCTCAGTTCGGTTTCGGTGGCCGCGGCGGCGCCGTCGTGCTCGCCGTTCAGCATCGCGTCGAGCTTGTCGAGCGGGCTGGACGTGGCAATGGCGTCGGCGGCGGGGGCAATAGCTTGCTCCGCACGGGTATCGTGCTGGGTCATGTCGTAATCATCAAAGTGCAAGGCACCCCGGTGAATGGAAGGTTCCGGGGCGGGCGCAGTGCAAAGTCTTAAAAAGGCTTCGGCGCCAATCGGTGAGGCCGTTACGACAGACGCAGCTGACGGTACGGCGGCAGGCAGGGGCGGCAGACCAACTGGCTGGCGGGTCCCTGGCAGGCAAGCGGCCCGGAGGGCTGCTCAACAGGATCGGAGACGAGGCGACGTCGGGTGAGAAAAGCGTTCTGTCCGGCAGTCTTCGCCGTGGAGGCGGTTAGGCGGGAGGCAGAGCTGGAGAGCCGGGAGGCGGTTCCGATGCGGGATCGGGGAGCGCTGGAAAGCTCACAGTGCGAACTCACGGCGCGGATTATAGCAGAAATCCTGGAGAATGCTGCGCTGCGAAAAAGTGACAATTGGTGACGGCAGCCTGCCCCCTCCCGTCCGGGCGGCGTTGGCATCCTGCAGCGGCAGACCTATACTGGGTTTGCCCGGCCCCATCGGGGCTGGCTCGGAGGTGGACATAGAGAAGTCTGACGACCTTCTCCAGCATCTGCCTGCTGCTTGCCGTCGGCATGACGATTCGTATCGCCACTGCCAGGTTTCCCGCGACTGTCCGGGTGGTCCGGATGGGCGTCCGCGTGATGGGCGGAATCATGGGTAGCCTGCTGGCGTGAAGCGCGAACCGGAATGCTGCCGGTATTGACCCAGGAGGTCCGGTCCCGTCCACGTCCAGCCCGCCAGGATATTGGCGGGCTTTTCATTGGTGGAACGCCAGTATCCTGAGTCGCGATTGCGTTGACCAGGTCCGCCCTGAGTCCGTCGATGGGCCGCGCGATGCCTCGTCGCGCAGGCCGGATTCGGTCTGCCAGGCCGGCGTGGCCAGTTCGGCGGGCGCCGTGACGGCCAGGCGTGAACGGGCCGGTTCTGCCGTCAGCATTGGCCAGAGCGGCGCGGCATCATCCGGAAACCGTTCGTCGATTGCCGCCACATTGCGCGCCGCGGCGAAAAACTCGCCCTGCTGCAGGTGCTGCCCCGCCTCGATCTTGAGCTTGTCCTGCCAGCGCGTGGCGCAGGCCGACACCAGTACGGCCGCGACGAGCGCGAGCACGGCGACCGCCGCGCATCTTGCCTGCGTTCTTACCCTGTGGAACATGATGTTTTTCTTGTTGTCCTGCTGATCAGTCGCGGCCCCTGCGGGCGGCCGCAGCCGTCTCCGCAGCAGAGGGTTTGCAGGCCGGCGCGCAAGCATAGTCTGCTATACTCCGCGCCTGCTTCCCGACCGGACTCCAGGTGCCATGCGGTGCCATGTGCCAACGGCCGGCAAGCCGTCCGGAGTGGATCTTCCGCACCGGTCGTGCCGGCTGCTTTGCATGTCCCGGGATAGTACAGTACCTTCCGGGTCGCGGGCCCATGGTGCACAGCGCGCTGCACCGGCCGGCAAGCTGTTTCCTGTCCGCTCGCCGTAGTTCAATGGATAGAACGAGCGCCTCCTAAGCGCTAGATACAGGTTCGATTCCTGTCGGCGGGACCACCCCACATCGCAGGCGGTGGTTCCCAACATCCAAACAGTTCCGCTCCACTTCTGACTTGCGCCTTGCCTTGTAAGGCGGGCGCCAGGCGGGCGCCGTCATGGCCGCGTCGCCAGTCCCGGCAGCCGTACTCCCGACCATTGCCACGACCACAAGCCATCCCGGCGCAGTTCGACCACGATGCGCTCGCCATCCGCGCGCGTGGCGGAGGCGTCGACACGGTCCCAGGCACGGTAGGAAACGTCGTAGCGCAGCGATTCGCGCGCTGGCCGCGTGGCCTGGCCGTCGTCGGGCGTGACGGCGGGGCCGGGTTGCGCAGGCGGTTCGGTCGGCGCTCCGGCTTCGCCCCGTGCCATCAGGGCCATCGCGCCGGCGGGCGAAACCATGGCATCGATCACCGTGCCGACCATCGCCATGCCAAGCAGGCGGCCCACGCCTGCCAGCGGAGCCTCGCCGGCCCCGGACAGGCCCAGGCGTTGCTGCAGGGAGAGCAGGGCCTGGGCTTTCAGGCTTTCGCGCAGGGCGGGGTAGTCGACGTAGCGGGAGAAGGCTTGCGCATCGTGTGCCTTGATGGCGGCGTGCATCTGGCGCAGGGTCCAATAGGGGCTGGCGTAGCTGCTTGCCAGCGCGGTGACGAGCAGCGCGAGCGTGCCGAGTGCGGTCTTGCGTTTCATGGGGTTCCCTGGTCCGGCCCTCGTGGCCGTATCCGCGGCGATGTGTCCGGAGCCCTCACGCGGCGCGCGCCACGACGTCGAGCACGCGGCGGCCGCAGTGGGTCAGGCGTGGGCGGCGCGAGCTGCCGGTGTCGCGCTCGAGGCTGACCAGCTTGCGGTCGACCAGCGTCTGCAGGTCGACAGGGTTGAGCTGCCGATGGTCGTGCGTGCTGTCGACGATCATCAGCGCGGCGAGTTCATGTGCACTGAGCATGGCTGTCTCCTGGGCGGGGCGCTGCCGGAGCTCGCGCCGAAAAGACGGAAAAGACAGGAAGGGGGTCTGGCGGGCAGGAAGGCCAGGCGGCGGATGCTGCTGCGCGGGGCCGCTCGCTGCCGGCGACAGGGTTTACTGTCGCTGCGCCGCTTTGGCAAAGCAACGCCGAATACACTTGCTTACATGGGTGGGGACTTTGTCACGTGTGTTTCCGCGCCGTATACGGCGGGACGTGTCCGCCGCGCAACGGCACGCCGGCTTCCGGGTCCAATTCAATGAGCAGGCGCGCCGGGCCTGTGTCTTGCTTAGGTGACAAGGCCCGCCGGGAGCGGCGCCTTTGCCGGGCCGATGTCCCGCTTCCGGTGCGACAGCCTGCCAAGGAAGACAAGATGAAGCCTGTTTCCCATCCGCCCCACACACATGTGCCGCATCATGGTGCGCGCTATTACTTTGCCCTGGCCGCCGGCCTGACCCTGCCGGCCCTGGCTTACCTGCTGTGGGCGTTCGTGAAGACGCACTAGGCGCGGCTGCGTCGCCGGGCCGTGCGCGCCTTCATTCGAGGTAGGCGTGCCGTGCCGGATGGCGCGGCTCGGCCACGAACTGTGCGCTCAGCAGATCGTCGCGCGGGTGCACCAGCGGCGTCTCGATGCGCAGCAGCGGGACCAGCGTGCCTTCCAGGCGGGCGGTATTGAAGGGGCGCGATTCGAGGCGGAGTTCCGGGGCGCTGGCGTGCCGCGGCCAGACCAGTAGCGGCACGGCATGCCCGGCCGGACGCCCGGGCGCGTGCCCGGCGAAGTTGCGCGAATGACCGACCTCCTGGCCATGGTCCGAGGTATAGAGCAGGGCCGCCTCGCCACGCGGCTGGCGGCGCAGGGATTCGAGCATGCGGCCGAGCAGCGCGTCGTGGTAGTGCAGGGCACGATCGTAGTGCCGGCGCGCCAGGCGGATCCAGGGCCAGCGGCCCTGGTCGGCAAGCTGGCGGTCGATCTCGTCGGGTGCGGCGAACGGTTCCCACTCGGCCGGATAGCGCATATCGTAGTGCGGGTGCGCGCCGAGCATATGGATCACGATGAACTTGCGCGGGGCGGGATCGGCCAGGGCCGCGTCGAGCATGGGCAGCAGGGACTCGTCGAGGCTTTCCGCGTCGCGCCCGTCCTGGTCGCGGTTGGCTTGCCGGCGCACTTCGGCCTCGCCGGCGTAGCGCGTCCACAGGTAGCTGTCGGCCTGGTTGCTCAGCCAGTAGGTCTTGTAGCCGGCCAGCCGCGCCAGCGCGGTGACGCCCGGCCCGCGGCTGTCGTCCGGACCCAGTGTGAGCATGGCCCGCATGGCGGGCACCGTGGTGCCGGCGCCCGAGGTCACGGCATCGAACACCAGCAGTTCGTCGCGCAGCGCGGCCAGCCGCGGCGAGGTGGCGCGGTCGTAGCCATAGATCTGCCAGTTCTCGCGATTGATGCTCTCTCCCACCACCAGCACCACCGTGCGCCGTTCCGGGCCTGTGTAGCGGAACGGCTGTGCTGCGAGCCACTGCCCTGCGCTGTGCTGGCGTGCCTGCATGCCGGCCAGTTCGGCCTGCCAGGCGCGGTATTTTGCCACCGCCCTGGCCCAGCCGAAGATGGGGTTCTTCTCCCTCGCGGTCGGATTGAAGTGGGCGGCCACGAACAGGGCCAGCGGCACGCACGCCGCCGGCCGCCAGCCGTGCGCGCGTGGACGCCCCAGCCGCCAGCAGGCCAGGTAGAGCAGCGGCAGCATGGCGGTGACGCCGCCCGTCCATCCCAGCGGCAGGGCGCGCAGGAATTCGCCGGCCTCGTCGCGGTTGGTGTTGCCGAGCGCGGTCAGCACGGCGGGGGAGTCGGACGAGAGTCCGTAGGCGCCTTGCAGGAAGGCTTCCAGGCCGGCGTCGGCCAGCAGCAGCCCATACCAGGCCATGGCCGGCATGCGCGCCCATGCACTGGCGGGGAGCAGCCGCGTCATCAGCAGCGACAAGGCCAGCATCAGCACGGTCTTGCCGGCGTCCCGCCAGGGGACACCGCATTCCAGCAGCAGGGCGGCGCAGGCGCCTAGCAGCGCGCAGCCGGACAGCAGCGAAACCTGGGCAGCGGGCAGTGTGGCGCGCTGGTGCGGGGGCGGGACCTGATGCATCGGGGGCTCTGCGTGCTTGTCGGGTTATGTCTGGCGAGGGCGAGGGCATGCCGGCGCCGGTCCGCTTCCTCGGCGGCGGCCGGCATTTTGCCAGCCGCTTGCTGTCAACCTGCTTTCGGATGGCAATTCTCTCGGAAAGTTCTTAATCCAGTCGTCCGAGGACGAAGTGCTAGGATGGAATCACGGCGCGGAGATGGAGATGGCAAGCGACACGATGGAATACAAGGGCCATGTGGTCCACGTCTTCTGCGACCAGATCCGGGACGGCTCCTACCTGGCTTCCTGCGAGATCTGGGAGGACGCGGCCGTCGTGCAGGAGGCGCGCTCGGTGGGGCGGGAGCATGCGAGCGCGCAGGCGGCGAGGGACGCGGCCTACGCCTGGGCAATGCGCTGGATCGACGCCAATAGCTGAAGTGCCGCTAATGCCGCCGCCGATGATCTCGTCTTGGCCGGGATGTTCGTGCGGGACGGGCGTGGGGCATGCCGCCGGTGAGAAAGACGGCCCCCGGGAGGGGGCCGTGGAAGGGAAATTGGGCGTGGATGACCGGCCCAGGCGCAATCTTCGCGCGGCGAGCAGCGTACCGCACCTGGATCAGCCGCAGCTTTCGGGGGATGATCCAGCTTGCAGCCTGTGGTGTTTTATGCTCTCGTGCGCCCGGCCCCAGGCGGGATGCACCGGAACTGGCTGGCTCAGTGCGTTTGCATCTTCGAGAAGAGCTGGATCACCGCGACGCCGGCGACGATCAGCCCGATACCGAGCCAGGCCGCCAGGTCCGGCAACTGGCGGTACAGCACGCTGGCGATCAACGTGACCAGGACGATGCCTGCGCCGCACCAGATTGCGTAGGCGATACCCACCGGCATGGTCTTCATCACCTGCATCAGCAGGAAGAAGGCCGATACGTAGCCCGCCACGACGAGCACGCTGGGGAGCAGCCGGGTGAAATCCTGCGAGGCCTTCAGGCTGCTGGTGGCGATCACTTCGGCCACGATGGCGAGGGCCAGGAGCAAGTAGCTGTTCATTGTTCCACGGTCTGGAATCGTGCCGGCGGGATGCCGGCAACGTCGCCCGACATGATAAATGGCGCGGTGCCTGGGGCCATGACCAGTCCCGGCGCGTTGTGGCGGAAAAGGCGGCGATGGCGCGGCGGGTGTGGCTTCGGTCCAACTTCCCGCGCTATCGCCTTCCCCACCTTGGTGTGGAAACCTTCGTTACCGGTGGTTCGCGCAGCGTCGCGACCGCGCGCTGCGGCATGTGCTGCCCCAGACGCCCAAGGGGCACTCGATCGGCGGGATCGGCGCCGCCGCGCCGGAGCCGGCTCAGCCCGGCTCTCGCTGGCGCAGCACCAGCAGCGCCAGCATGCCGCCCACCACGCCCCAGAACGCCGAGCCGATGCCCGCCAGCGTCATACCGGAAGCCGTGATCATGAAGGTCAGCAAGGCCGGCTCCCGCTCCTGCGCCGACTGCATGGCTACCGTCAGCCCATTGGCGATCGAACCGAGCAGGGCGAAGGCGGCCAGCGCCACCACCAGCGCCTTGGGGAAGGCGGCGAACAGCGCCGCGATGCTGGCCGCCAGCACACCCGCCACCAGGTAGCCGAAGCCGCACACCACCGCGGCCGTATAACGCCGCTCGCGGTCGGGGTCGGCCTGGACGCCGGTACAGATGGCGGCGGTGATGGCGGCCAGGTTGATGCCGTGGGAGCCGAACGGGGCCAGCAAGGCCGAAGCCAGGCCGGTCACGGTGATCAGCGGCGAGGCCTTCACCTGGTAGCCGTCGGCGCGCAGGACGGCCAGGCCCGGGATGTTCTGCGAGGCGAGGGCGACGATGAAGAGCGGGATGGCGATGCTGATGCAGGCCTGCAGCGAGAATGCCGGCGTGGTCCAGACCGGCTGCGCCACGGCGAAGCGGAAGCCCTCGAAATGCAGCTGGCCGAGCGCGCCGGCCAGCGCCACGCCCACCAGCAGCACGCCGGGCACGGCATAGCGCGGCCACCAGCGCCGGCCCAGCAGGTAGGCGGCGAACATCGCCAGCAACAGTGCCGTCTGCTGCTGCGCCTGGACGAACACATCGACGCTGATGCGGAACAGGATGCCTGCCAGCAGGGCCGAGGCGATGCTGGCAGGCAACGCACGCATCAGCCGGTCGAACCAGCCGGTCAGGCCGGCGGCGGCCATCAGCAGCGCCGCGACCACGAAGGCGCCGATCGCCTCGGCATAGGGCACGCCGGGCAGGCTGGCGATCAGCAGCGCAGCGCCCGGCGTCGACCAGGCGATGACGATGGGTACGCGCGTCAGCAGCGACAGGCCGATGGTGGTCACGCCCATGCCGATCGACAGCGCCCAGATCCAAGAGGCGATCTGCGCGGCGGACAGGTGGGCGGCCTGGCCGGCCTGGACCATCAGCACCAGCGAGCTGGTATAGCCGGTCAGCATGGCGACCAGCCCCGCGACCAGCGCGGAAACGGACAGGTCGGCGAAGCGGAGGGGGCGAGGGGGCATCGGATCAGGGCGTGCCGGCGGCAGGGCCGGCGCCGGCGGCGCAAGCGAAGGGTCCGCCATCTTCGCACGACTTGCGAAGCGGCTCCAGCGGCGCCCCGCGGGCGGTGGCGGCCGCTGCGGCATCCGCCGCCGGCCCCGGCAAGTCGGCCGACGCGCGAACGGTTCGGGTGGCTGACGGGGCTTTCCCTTACGGACTTTTCCGACTGGAGGGGGGCAGGGGGGCTTGCTATGCTCGACTTGTGCCTTGCGAGCATGGCACCGAGGAGAGACTCTTGGGCCCCCGGCGTGGGCCCATTTTTTTTGCCTGGCGCCGGCGGGCGGCACCCGCGGGGCGCGGTGGGGCGCGGCGCTGCCGGCGTCGACTACAATGCGGCCTGCACCGTGCAGGCCCCGCGACGGACGGGGCAGGCGCGCCGATCCGGATTCTCTCTGACGTTTCGATGGCCCTGTTCTCCATTACCGATGCCCAGCTCGCCTTCGGGCATGTGGCATTGCTCGATCACACCGATTTTTCGCTGGAGGCCGGCGAGCGCGTCGGCCTGATCGGCCGCAACGGCACCGGCAAGTCGTCCCTGCTGAAGATCGTGGCCGGCCTCGCCGCGCCGGACGACGGCCTGATCTCCCGGCAGAATGGCGTGACGTCGGCCTATGTGCCGCAGGAGCCTCAGTTCGAGCCCGGCCTGACCGTGTTCGACGCGGTCTCGCAGGGCATGGGCGCCGCCCACGACCTGCTGCTGCGCTACGAGGTGGCGGCCGAAGCGGTGGCCGAGGGGCATGGCGGGCCGGACGAGGCGGCGGCGCTGGCCGAGTTGCATCGCCTGCAGTCGGAACTGGATGCCGCCGGCGCCTGGCAGTTGCGCACCCGCGTCGAGACCACCCTGGCGCAGCTCGGCCTGGATCCCAAGGCGGCCGTCGAAGGCCTCTCTGGCGGCACGCAGAAGCGGGTGGCGCTGGCGCAGGCGCTGGTGGCCGAGCCGGACATCCTGCTGCTGGACGAGCCGACCAACCACCTCGACGTGGCTGCCATCCGCTGGCTGGAAGACCTGCTGCTGGCCTTCCGCGGCAGCGTGCTGCTGATCACCCACGACCGCGCCTTCCTCGACCGCGTGGCCACGCGTATCGTCGAGCTGGACCGTGGCCGCCTGCTGTCCTTCCCCGGCAACTTCGCCGCCTACCAGGCGCGCAAGGCCGAGCTGCTGGCGGCCGAGCAGGTCGAGCAGGCCAAGTTCGACAAGCTGCTGGCGCAGGAAGAGGTGTGGATACGCAAGGGCGTGGAAGCACGCCGCACCCGCAGCGTGTCGCGCATCCAGCGGCTGGTGGCGATGCGCAGCGAGCGCGCGGCGCGCCGCGAGGCCCAGGGCAACGTCAAGCTGGAGGTGGCGCAGGGCGAGCGCTCGGGCAAGATCGTGGCCGAGCTGGTCGACGTCAGCAAGGCCTTCGGCGGGCGCACCGTGGTGCGCGAGTTTTCCGCCACCATCATGCGCGGCGACAAGGTCGGCCTGATCGGCCCCAATGGCGCCGGCAAGACCACGCTGCTGCGCCTGATCCTGGGCGAGCTGCCGCCCGACAGTGGCACCGTGCGCAACGGCAGCAACCTGCAGGTCGCCTACTTCGACCAGATGCGCGGCCAGCTCGACATGGAGCGTTCGCTGGCCGATACCATCAGTCCGGGCAGCGACTGGGTCGAGATCAACGGCCAGCGCAAGCACGTGATGAGCTACCTGGGCGACTTCCTGTTCGCCCCCGAGCGCGCGCGCTCGCCGGTCAAGTCGTTGTCCGGGGGCGAGCGCAACCGCCTGCTGCTGGCGCGCCTGTTCGCGCGCCCGGCCAATGTGCTGGTGCTGGACGAGCCGACCAACGACCTCGACATCGATACGCTGGAACTGCTGGAGGAACTGCTGCAGGAATACGCCGGCACTGTCTTCCTGGTCTCCCACGACCGCGCCTTCCTCGACAATGTGGTGACCTCCACCATCGCCGCCGAGGGCGACGGCCGCTGGCGCGAATACGTGGGCGGCTATGCCGACTGGGAACAGCAGTCGGCGCGCGCGGCCCGGATCCAGGCCGAGCAGGCCCAGCAGGCGCGCGGCGGCGAGGCCGTCGCCGAAGCATCCAAGGCGCGCGAAGGGCGCGAGGCGCGCGGCGCCAACCGCACCGTCAAGCTTTCCTACAAGGAACAGCGTGAACTGGACGGCCTGCCGGAGCGCATCGCTGCCCTGGAAACGGAGCAGAAGACCATCTCGGCGCGCCTGGCGGACGGCTCGCTCTATGTCAGCGACCCGGCCGACGCGGCACAGCTGGCCACCCGCCACGACGAGATCGAGATGGAGCTGTTGGAGGCGCTCGAGCGCTGGGAAGTGCTGGAGGCGAAGCACCGCGGCGAGAGCCAGTGAGCATAGCGAGCGCCGTTCCCCCTGCAGCGGGCGGCTATCCGCACCAGGCCAGCACCATATTGGACAGGTCCACCATGAAGGCTGGCCGCAGGTAGGCGAGGAAGGCGAGCGCCGCCACCGCCGCCAGCGCGCCGAGGCCGGCGCCCTGCAGCAGGCGCCGGCGCGCCGATACCGAGGCCGCCGAGGCCGCCGTCATGCCGCCACCGGCTGCGGGCGCGCCACCGCGTGCTCGCGGATCGGCAGGTTGACCAGGGCGGCCAGCACGCCCAGCCCGATCGCCAGCATCCAGACCGTGTCGTAGCTGCCGGTGCGGTCGTAGAGGTAGCCGCCCAGCCAGGCGCCGAGGAAGCTGCCGATCTGGTGCGAGAAGAACACCACGCCCGACAGCATGGACAGGTACTGCACGCCGAACACCTGCGCGATGATGCCGTTGGTCAGCGGCACGGTGGACAGCCACAGGGCGCCCATCAGCGCGGCGAACACCCAGGTGCTGGCGACCGATAGCGGCAGCAGCAGGTAGGCACTGATCACCAGCGAGCGCGTCAGGTAGATGAAGGCCAGCAGGTAGCGCTTGGGCATGCGCTGCCCGAGCGAGCCGGCGCCGTAGGTGCCGAACACGTTGAACAGCCCGATCAAGGCCAGCGCGACGGTGGCGATCTTGGGGTCGCCCAGGCCGCGGTCCTTCAGGTAGGGCGCCAGGTGCACGCCGATGAACACGACCTGGAAGCCGCACACGAAGTAGCCCAGCGTCAGCAACTGGTAGTTGCGGTTGCCGAAGGCCTCGCGGATGGCCTGGCCGATGGTCTGCTGCGCGCCGGAGCGCGCGCCGGCCATGTCGGGCTCGCGCAGCGTGAAGGCCAGCGGCAGCATCAGGCAGGCCAGCGCGGCCAGCACGAAGAGCGCATGCTGCCAGCCGATGGTGGAAATCAGGGTCTGCTCGACCGGGATCATCAGGAACTGGCCGAAGGAGCCGGCCGCGGCGGCGATGCCCATGGCCCAGACGCGCTTCTCGGCGCTGGCCACGCGGCCGATCACGCCGTACACGACGCTGTAGGTGGTGCCGGACTGGGCCAGCCCGATCAGTACGCCGGCGCCCGAGGCGAAGGCGGTGCCGGAAGTCGACAGGGCCATCACCAGCAGCCCCGCCACGTACAGCGCCACGCCCACCAGCATCACGCGCAACGCGCCGAAGCGGTCGGCCAGCGCGCCCGCGAAGGGCTGGCTGGCGCCCCACATCAGGTTCTGCAGGGCCAGGGCGAAGGCGAAGGCCTCGCGGCTCCAGCCGTGCGTCTGGGTGATGGGCAGGTTGAACAGGCCGAAACCGTGGCGGATGCCCATCGAGAGCGTGACGAGCAGGCCGCCGCAGACCAGTACGGTGCCCAGGGAAAGTTGTCGATTCTGCATGTCTGGCTCTTCTTGTGCTGGGAGTTGTCTCGTTGTTCTCGTTGTTCTTGTCTTGTTCCAGGCCCGTGTTTCGTCCCGGGCTTTCTTCCGCGTCCGCCTCCGCTGTGGTGCCACCGGCACCTGGCCTGGGGGCCGCGGTGGCCGGAGGGGCAGCGCCGGGCAGGGGGCCGCCGCCGGGCGAGTGTACTCTGCCGCGCCCGAACGCGCTGGCGCGTCACTTTTCAAGTCACTTTTCACCGGCCGGTGCGGGCGACAGCGCGGCGGCTTCCATTACAATGCGGTGCCCGGCCCGTGGCACGCGTTCCGGCGCGCGCCCGGTGCGCAAGGCGCCCGCCCGGCCGGTACTCCAATTTCGTAGCGACTCCATGGCGAGCAAAACCAGTCAGTACAGCGAATCCTCCATCCGGGTCCTGAAGGGCCTGGAGCCGGTCAAGCAGCGGCCGGGCATGTACACGCGCACCGATAACCCCCTGCATATCGTGCAGGAGGTGATCGACAACGCGTCCGACGAAGCCCTGGGCGGCTTCGGCTCCGAGATCCTGGTCACCCTGCACAAGGACGGCAGCGTCAGCGTGGAGGACGATGGCCGCGGCATTCCGGTCGGCATCCACCCCGAGGAAGGCGTGCCGGTGGTCGAGATCGTGTTCACCCGGCTGCATGCCGGCGGCAAGTTCGACAAGGGCAAGGGCGGTGCCTATGCCTTCTCGGGCGGCCTGCACGGCGTGGGCGTGTCGGTCACCAACGCGCTGTCGACGCGCCTGGACGTGGGCGTCTGGCGCGACGGCATGGCCTCGGCGCTGACCTTCTCCGGCGGCGATGTCACCACGCCTCTGTCCTCGCGCAAGCTCGAGCGCGGCGAAAAGAAGAACGGTACGCGCGTGCAGGTGTGGCCGGATCCCAAGTACTTCGATTCCGCCGCCATCCCGCTGGCGGAACTGCAGCGCCTGCTGCGCAGCAAGGCCGTGCTGTTGCCGGGCGTCAAGGTCACGCTGGTGACCGAGAAGAGCGGTGAGAGCCAGACCTGGCAGTACGATCAGGGCCTCAAGGGCTACCTGGTCGAGGCGCTGGCGCAAGGCAGCGGCGCTGAACTGGTGATCCCGATGTTCGAGGGCGAGCATTTCGCCGATCCCGAGGCCAACAACGGCGAGGAGGGCTTCGCCGAGGGCGAGGGCGCCTCGTGGGTGGTGGCCTGGACCGAGGAAGGCTCGCCGGTGCGCGAGTCCTACGTCAACCTGATTCCGACCCCGGCCGGCGGCACCCATGAATCGGGGCTGCGCGAGGGGCTGTTCCAGGCGGTCAAGAGCTTCATCGAGATGCACGCGCTACAGCCCAAGGGCGTCAAGCTGATGAGCGAAGACGTGTTCGCGCGCGCCTCCTTCGTGCTGTCGGCCAAGGTGCTCGACCCGCAGTTCCAGGGCCAGATCAAGGAGCGCCTGAACAGCCGCGACGCGGTGCGCCTGGTCTCCACCTTCAGCCGCCCGGCGTTGGAGCTGTGGCTGAACCAGCATGTGGAGTACGGCAAGAAGCTGGCCGAGCTGGTGATCCGCCAGGCGCAGGCGCGCACGCGCGCGGCGCAGAAGGTAGAGAAGAAGAAGGGCTCCGGCGTGGCCGTGCTGCCCGGCAAGCTGACCGACTGCGAATCGACCGACACCGAGCGCAATGAACTGTTCCTGGTCGAGGGCGATTCCGCCGGCGGCTCGGCCAAGATGGGGCGCGACAAGGAATTCCAGGCCATCCTGCCGCTGCGCGGCAAGGTGCTCAACACCTGGGAGACCGAGCGCGACCGCCTCTTCGCCAACAATGAAGTGCATGACATCGCGGTGGCGATCGGCGTGGACCCGCACGGCCCGGACGACGAGCCCGACCTGACCAACCTGCGCTACGGCAAGATCTGCATCCTGTCGGACGCGGACGTCGACGGCGCGCACATCCAGGTGCTGCTGCTGACGCTGTTCTTCCGCCATTTCCCGCGCCTGATCGAGCGCGGCAACGTGTGCGTGGCGCGCCCGCCGCTGTATCGCGTCGACGCACCGGCGCGCGGCAAGAAGCCGGCGCAGAAGCTCTACGCGCTGGACGAAGGCGAGCTCGAAGCGATCCAGGACAAGCTGCGCAAGGACGGCGTCAAGGACGGCGCCTGGCAGATCTCGCGCTTCAAGGGCCTGGGCGAGATGAGCGCGGAGCAATTGTGGGAGACCACCATGAATCCGGATACGCGCCGCCTGCTGCCGGTGTCGCTGGGCGGCTTCGGCCAGGCCGAGACCGTCGGTGTGATGAACATGCTGATGGGCAAGGGCGAGGCCGCGCAGCGCCGCAACTGGCTGGAAGAGCGCGGCAATGAAGTGGTGGCGGACATCTGAGGACGAGGCAGGCGAGATGGCGGCAAGTCGGCGAGTGACGGGGCGGATGGCGAGGGCAGGGCGCGCGGCGGTGAGCGCGGCCCTGCTGCTTGCCGGGCTCGGCTGCGCCGGCGCCGCCCACGCCGAGTTGTACGGCTATGTCGACGATGACGGCGTGGCCCACTTCGCCGACCGCAAGCTCGACGCGCGCTATCAGCTCTTCCTGCGCGGCGGCGGTTCGCTCAACGCGCCGGGGCTGGCGCGCCCGGGCGCGCGCGCGGGCCGGGATGCCGGCACGGGCGGCGGTGCGGGCGCGGCCGGCGCCATCGACATCGAGAACCACAAGCTTTACCGCTACGTCATCAACCATCCCAATATTGCCGTGGTCGAGCCCATGATCCGGCAGATCGCGCAGCGGCAGAACGTCGATCCGGCGCTGGTCAAGGCGGTGATGGCGGTGGAGTCCGGCTTCAACCCGCAGGCAGTGTCGCCCAAAGGCGCGATCGGCCTGATGCAGGTGATTCCGGACACCGGCGCGCGCTTCGGCGTGGCGGCCGACGCCAAGCGCACCGTCGAGCAGAAGCTGGCCGATCCGCGTACCAATATCGCGGCCGGCGTGCGCTACCTGAGCTGGCTGATGCAGATGTTCCCCAATAACCTGGAACTGGTGCTGGCGGCCTACAACGCCGGCGAAGGCGCCGTGCAGCGCTACAACAACCAGATCCCGCCCTTCCCCGAGACGCAGCAGTACGTCAGCACGGTGCTGCAGTTCTACCGCATTTACCGGCCCGAAGGCCCGCTGCCGCGCGCGCTGGGCGGTGTCGGCCGCGCCGGCGTGACGCGCGTCAAGATGGTGATCGGCGGCCAGGACGAATTGCCTTGAACGGCGCCGGGGCGAGGCGCCCGCACCCATGCAACCCGGCGCGCGCGCGGATGACTGCGTCGCGCGCCGATTTCCTGTGAATCCATGGATCAACAAGACATCTCCTTCCAAGCGGACGAACCGGCCGACGCGCTGACGCTGGCGCACTACGCCGAGCGTGCCTACCTGGACTACGCCATCAGCGTGGTCAAGGGACGTGCGCTGCCCGAGGTGGCCGATGGCCAGAAGCCGGTGCAGCGCCGCATCCTCTTCGCGATGCACGAGATGGGCCTGCGCGCCGACGCCAAGCCGGTCAAGTCGGCCCGCGTGGTGGGCGACGTGCTGGGCAAGTACCACCCGCACGGCGACCAGTCTGCCTATGACGCGCTGGTGCGCCTGGCGCAGGACTTCTCGCTGCGCTACCCGCTGATCGACGGCCAGGGCAACTTCGGCTCGCGCGACGGCGACGGCGCGGCGGCGATGCGCTACACCGAAGCGCGCCTGACGCCGATCTCCCGCCTGCTGCTGGACGAGCTCGACCAGGGCACGGTCGATTTCGCGCCGAACTACGACGGCTCGATGGAGGAGCCCCGGCTGCTGCCCGCGCGCCTGCCCTTCGTGCTGCTCAACGGCGCCTCGGGCATCGCGGTCGGCATGGCCACCGAGATCCCGCCGCACAACCTGCGCGAAGTGGCGCACGCCAGCGTGGCGATGATCCGCAACCCGGACATCTCGCTGGCCGAGCTGCTGGCGCTGATGCCGGGGCCGGACTACCCGGGCGGCGGCCAGATCATCTCGCCGGCGGCCGATATCGCGCAGATCTATGAAAGCGGTCGGGGCAGCCTGAAGGTGCGCGCGCGCTGGACCGTCGAAGAGATGGCGCGCGGGCAGTGGCAGCTGGTGGTGACCGAGCTGCCGCCGGCGACGTCGGCGCAGAAGGTGCTGGAGGAGATCGAGGAGATCACCAATCCGAAGGTGCGCGCCGGCAAGAAGTCGTTGACGCCCGAGCAGCTCCAGCTCAAGCAGACCCTGCTGGCGGTGCTGGACGCCGTGCGCGACGAATCCGGCAAGGATGCGCCGGTCCGGCTGGTGTTCGAGCCCAAGAGCAAGAACATCGACCAGCAGGAATTCGCGCAGACGCTGCTGGCCCACACCAGCCTGGAGTCGGGCGCGCCGATCAACCTCGTCATGATCGGCACCGACGGGCGGCCGCGCCAGAAGGGCCTGCGCGACATCCTGCGCGAATGGATCGCCTTCCGCTTCGAGACCGTGACGCGGCGCACGCGCCACCGCCTGGGCAAGGTCGAGGACCGCATCCACATCCTGGAAGGCCGGATGCTGGTGCTGCTCAACATCGACGAGGTGATCCGCATCATCCGCGAGAGCGATGAGCCCAAGCCGGCGCTGATGCAGGCCTTCGGCCTGTCCGAGCGCCAGGCCGAGGACATCCTCGAGATCCGGCTGCGCCAGCTGGCGCGGCTGGAGGCCATCCGCATCGAGCAGGAACTGAAGGACCTGCGCGAGGAGCGCGGTGACCTCGACGTCCTGCTGAAGTCCGAAACGATGATGCGCCGGCGCATCATCAAGGAGATCGAGGCCGATGCCAAGCAGTACAGCCCGGAAGACAAGGATCCGCGCCGCACGCTGATCCAGGAAGAGCGCCGCGCCGCCGCCGAGGTGCGCGTGGTCGACGAACCGGTCACGGTGGTGGTATCGCAGAAGGGCTGGGTGCGCACGCGCCAGGGGCACGGCCACGATGCGCAGCAGTTCACCTTCAAGGCGGGCGACGCGCTGTACGGCACCTTCGAGTGCCGCACCATCGATGCGCTGCTGGCCTTCGGCAGCAACGGCCGCGTCTATTCGGTGGCCGTGTCCGGCCTGCCGGGCGGGCGCGGCGACGGCGTGCCGCTGACCACGCTGATCGACCTGCAGCCGGGCACGCAGATCGCCCACACCTTCGCCGGCGCGGCCGAGCAGCGCATGCTGATCGCCACGCGCAGCGGCAACGGCTTCCAGACCAAGGTGGCGGACATGATCGGCCGCAACAAGGGTGGCAAGGCCTTCCTGACGGTGGATGAGGGCGACGTGCCGCTGCCGCCCGCTCCGCTGGGCGACGAGGCGACCCATGCCGCCTGCCTGTCGGCCAACGGGCGCCTGCTGCTGGTGGCGCTGGACGAGATCAAGGTGCTGGCCGCCGGTGGCCGCGGCGTGATCCTGATGGAACTGGAGCCCAAGGAGGCGCTGTTGCAGGCGATCGCCGTGGGCGCGCCGGGCCTGGTGCTGTCCGGCACCGGCCGGGGTGGCAAGCCGAGCAGCCAGAAGCTGGCCGGACAGGCGCTGCTGCCCTACGTGGGCAAGCGCGCCCGCAAGGGCCGCGCGCTCGAGTCCCGGCTCAAGGAGCCGCGCATCGATCCGGTGCGGCCGGTGGCACCCGGCGGCAACTGAGGCGCGATGATGGTGGCCTGCCTGGCCCCGGCGGTATGACCGCATGGCCAGGAACGATGGCCTCCGAAACGGCCCCGCGCAGCGCGCGGGGCTTTTTTTACGCCATGCGCCGGCCTGTCCCGGCCTGTCCCGACCTGTCCCTTTCGCGCAGGCGCCGCCGCGCCGGCCGGCGCACAATGCGCACGGGGCCGTGGCGGGGGCCGCGCCGCATGCCGTCCTTGCGCCTTCGGGTCCCCCGCGTTCCACCTTTCCGGCGTTCCCGTCTTTCCGTCTTTCCTTCTTTCAGCCCGACCGTTCGATCCGATGCCCCCGTCAGAGCCCATCGACCCCAACCTCGCCCCCCCGCCCACGCCGCGGCGCCTGTTCATCGAATTCGCGCGCATGGGCTTGTCCGGATTCGGCGGCGTGCTGCCCTTCGTGCGGCGCGCCGTGGTGGAGCGCAACCGCTGGCTGGACGACCGCCAGTTCATCGAGCTGCTGAGCATGGGCCAGGTGCTGCCGGGACCCAATGTCATCAATGTCGCGCTGATGCTGGGGCTGCGCTTCGCCGGCCTGCGCGGCGCGTTGTCGGCCTTCGCCGGGCTGGTGCTGGTGCCAATGGTGGTGGTGCTGTCGGCCATGCTGCTCTACGAGCACTATCGCGACGTGGCGGCCGTACAGCACATGCTGGCCGGCATGACCGCCGTGTCGGCGGGCCTGGTGCTGGCCACCGGCATCAAGCTGGCGCAGAGCCTGCCGCCTTCGCTGCGCGGCCTGCTGGTCGGCGCCGCCGCCTTCGTCGCCATCGGCCTGCTGCGCTGGCCGCTGGTGCCGGTGATGGCCGTGCTGGTGCCGCTCGGGCTGCTGCTCGAATGGCATGCCGAGGGACGGGCGCTGCGCGCCGCACTGGCGGACGCCCCGGAGCGGGCCGAGGGCAGGACAGAGGGGCCGCAGCCATGAGCCAGGACAATGTGATCGGCAGCTTCTTCGCCCATTTCCTGCTGCTGTCCTTCCTGTCCATCGGCGGGGCCGGCACCACCATCCCGGACATGCACCGCTTCCTGGTCGAGTCGCACGGCTGGATGAGCGACGCGCAGTTCTCCGCCATGTATGCGATCTCGCAGGCTTCGCCCGGCCCCAATGTGCTGTTCGTCGCCCTGTTCGGCTGGCAGATCGCCGGGCTGGCCGGCGCCATTGCCGGCATGGTCGCCATCTGCGGGCCATCCAGCGTGATTGCGCTGGCCTTCGAGTATTTCGCCGGACGTTCGCCGCAGGCGCGCTGGCCCGGCCTGGTGCGGCGCGGCCTGGCGGCATTGACCATCGGCCTGCTGGGCTCCACCGGCTGGGTGCTGGCGGCGAGCGTCGACCACCGCTGGACGGGGGCCGCCGTCACCCTGGCCACCATCGCGCTGATGCTGAAGACGCGGGTGCATCCGCTGGTGCTGGTGGCGCTGGGCGCGGGAGCGGGCCTGCTCGGCCTGGTCTGAGGCCGCCCTGCCTGCCGGGCGGGCGGGGCTCAGCTGGCCTCGGCGCCCTGGGCGGCCGAGGCGCGGATGCAGTGCAGGAAGTAGTCGGCCGGACCGGTGGGAATGGCACCCTCGCGCACCAGCAGCGCCAGGTGCAGGTCGGGCGGGTTCTCCGGCAGCGCCAGCGCCTGCAGGCGGGCACTGGTCACGCTGGCCTGCAGGGTGGCGCGCGACAGCGGCACCACCGCATCGGTTTCCAGCAGCAGGGTGGAGAACAGCAGGTTCGAAGTGCAGCGGGTGACGCGCCGCGGCGGTGCCAGGCCGTGGCGTGCGAACAGGTCCGCCAGGTAGCGCGGGTAGTCGTCGCCGGCATCGGCGTGCAGCCATTCCGCATCCTGCAACGCCGCCAGCGAGGTGCAGCCCGCCAGCGGACTGGTGCGGCGGATGGCGAAGGTGGTGGGAAAGACGAACAGTTCGGTGCAGGTGACGAAGGCTTCGTCGGGCGTGGCCTGGAAGGCGGCCAGGGCGAAGTCGAGCCGGCCGTTGCGCAGGTTCTCCAGCAGCCGCGCATGGTCGAACTCGAGGAAATCGACCGCCACCTCGGGCATCGCGCGGCGGAAGCGGGTGAACGCCTGCGGCATCACGGCCAGTCCGGCCAGCGGCGTCACGCCGATCTGCAGCCGCCCTTCGCGCGCGCCGCGCAGCCCTGCCAGGTCCTGCTCGGCGCGCTCCAGCTCGCTGACGATCAGGCGCGCCCGCGCCAGCAGCCGCTGGCCTTCCGCGGTCAGCGTCACCCCCCAGGAATTGCGCGCCAGCAGCGCCACGCCGGCGTCGGCCTCGAGCTCGCGCATGGCCTTGGTGATGGCCGGCTGGCTGACGCAAAGCGCACGCGCCGCCGCATTGATGCTGCCTTCGTCGGCGATGGCGACCAGGGCGCGCAGATGGTGGTGCTTCATAGGGGCTAGGGAAAGCCCGGATAACCGGGAGTTATGGCTATCAATATTTGTGCTTAGTCAGGCCGCGGCTGGCATCCTAGGATGGCGGATCCGTTCCCATCGAGGTAATCCGCATGTCGACCCAGCCCGCCATTATTCCCGAGATCCATGCCAGCCAGGCGGATTTCGTCGCGATCCGCCGCCAGATCCACGCCCATCCGGAACTGGGCTTCGAGGAAGAGCGCACCAGCAAGCTGGTGGCCGCCAAGCTGCGGGAGTGGGGCTATGACGTGACCGAAGGCATCGGCGGCACCGGCGTGGTGGGCCAGCTCAAGGTGGGCAGCGGCACGCGCCGGCTCGGCATCCGCGCCGACATGGATGCGCTGCCGATCCAGGAGACCACCGGCTTGCCGTACGCCAGCGCCGTGCCGGGCAAGATGCACGCCTGCGGCCACGACGGCCACACCGCCATCCTGCTGGCGGCCGCGCACTACCTGGCGCGCACGCGCCGCTTCGATGGCACCCTCAACCTGATCTTTCAGCCGGCCGAGGAAGGCCTGGGCGGCGCCCCCCGCATGATGGAAGACGGCCTGTTCGAGCGCTTTCCCTGCGACGCCGTCTACGCGCTGCACAACGGTCCCGGCGTGCCGGTCGGCCACTTCGTGCTGCGCGAAGGCGTGATGGCGGCCTCCTCCGATTCGGTCACGGTGACGCTGACCGGCAAGGGCACGCACGGCGCCATGCCGAGCTTCGGGCGCGACCCCATCGTGGCGGCGGCGGCCATCGTGATGGCGCTGCAGACCATCGTGGCGCGCAATATCCCGGCCACCGAGGCGGGCGTGATCAGCGTCGGCGCGCTGCATGCCGGCAAGGCCCACAACGTGATCCCCGACAGCGCGCAGATCCTGCTGACGGTGCGCGCGCAGGACCGCGAGGTGCGCGATACGCTGGAGCAGCGCCTGCGCGAGGTGGTGGAGCTGCAGGCCAAGAGCTTCGGCGTGGCGGCGCAGATCGATTACCAGCACATCTCACGCGTGCTGATGAACGCGCCCGAGCAGACCCGCTTCGCGCGCAGCGTGATCGAGGAACTGGTGGGGGCGGAACGGATCGTCGAGCCGCCCAAGGGCATGATGGGCAGCGAGGACTTCTCCTGGATGCTGGAGCGCGTGCCGGGCTGCTACGTGGTGCTGGGCAACGGTACCGATTCGCATGGCGGCTGCATGGTGCACAACCCCGGCTACGACTTCAATGACGAGGCGCTGGCGCTGGGCGCTTCGCTGTGGGCGCGGCTGACCGAGCGCTACCTGGTGGCTGGCGCCTGAGCGGCGCCAGCCGGCGCGGACGGACAACGACAAGAACGACAGGCAAAGAGAAGGAGACAATCATGCAGGAAGGTCTGGAGGCGGCCGCGATCGGGGCCGGCAAGGCGCAGGGCGCGGCAGCGCGGCCGGCGTCGCAGCGAGCCATGCAACGGCGCGCCGTGGTGGCGGCTTCGCTGGGCAATGCGCTGGAATGGTTCGACTTCACCGTGTTCAGCTTCTTCGCGGTGCTGATCGGCAAGCTGTTCTTCCCGGTGGAGGGCGAGTATGGTTCGCTGCTGCTGTCGCTGGCCACCTTCGGCATCGGCTTCGTGATGCGGCCGCTCGGCAGCGTGGTGATCGGCAACTATGCTGATCGCGCCGGGCGCAAGCCGGCGCTGACGCTGACCATCGGCCTGATGGCACTGGGCACGGCCATCATCGGCCTGGCCCCCACCTACGCCCAGATCGGCATCGCGGCACCGCTGCTGATCTTGGCGGGCCGCCTGCTGCAGGGCTTCTCGGCCGGCGGCGAGGTCGGCGCGGCGACCAGCTTCCTGATGGAGTCGGGCACGCGCGCCAACCGCGGCTTCATGGTGAGCTGGCAGATGGCGGGGCAGGGCGCTTCGGCGCTGGCCGGCGCGCTGTGCGGCGCCTTGCTGACGCGCGGCCTGGCACCTGAGGCTCTCGAGTCCTGGGGCTGGCGCGTGCCCTTCCTGCTGGGGCTGATGATCGGCCCGGTGGGCTTCTACATCCGGCGCCACCTCGACGAGACCCACAGCGACCACGCGCGCGAGCGCAGCGCCTTCGCCGAGGTGCTGCGCGGGCACGGCCGCGCGCTGCTGCTCGGCACGCTGCTGATCCTGGGGGGCACCGCCAGCATGTACGTGGTGGTGTTCTACATGCCGTCCTACCTGGTCAAGATGGCCCACATGCCGCCGGCGACCTCGCTGCTGGCGGGCTGCGCCGCCGGTGCCACGCTGCTGGTGCTGTCGCCGCTGGCGGGCTGGCTGGCCGACCGCCTGCCGCGCCGCAAGCCGCTGCTGCTGGCGGTCAGCCTCCTGTCCCTGCTGGTGGTATGGCCGGCCTTCTCCGCGGTGCAGGGCCAGCCTTCGCTGGCCACCGTGCTGGCGGTGGTGGTGGGGCTGGTGGCGCTGCTGTCGACCAGCAGCCCGGCGGGCTTCCTGCTGATCATGGAGTCCTTCCCGCGCAAGGTGCGCGCCACCGGCCTGGCCATCGTCTACGCCAGCGGCGTGACGCTGTTCGGCGGCTTCGCGCAGTTCATCGTCACCTGGCTGCTCAAGCTGAGCGGCGATCCGATGGCGCCGGCCTGGTACATGCTGGGCTGTTCGGCGGTCAGCTTCGCCGCCTTGCTGGCCTTCCGCGAGCAGGCTGCAGCCGACTGAGCGCGGCCGGGCCGGCGCGCGGCGCGGCACGCTCATTCGACGCCGACGAAGCCGCCGGTCTGGTGTGCCCACAGGCGGGCGTAGAGCCCGTCGCGCGCCAGCAGCTCGGCATGGGTGCCGCTCTCGACGATACGGCCCCGGTCCAGCACCACCAGCCGGTCCATGCGGGCGATGGTGGACAGCCGGTGGGCGATGGCGATCACGGTCTTGCCGCGCATCAGGGTCTCCAGGCTTTCCTGGATGGCCGCCTCCACTTCGGAGTCGAGTGCCGAGGTAGCCTCGTCCAGGATCAGGATGGGCGCGTCCTTCAGCAGCACGCGCGCGATGGCGATGCGCTGGCGCTGGCCGCCCGACAGCTTGACGCCGCGCTCGCCCACCAGCGCATCCATGCCGCTGCGGCCGTGGCCGTCGACCAGTTGCGGGATGAACTGGTCGGCATGCGCCAGGCGCACCGCGCGCACCAGTTCCTCCTCGCTGGCCCCGGGCCGGCCGTACAGCAGGTTGTCGCGGATCGAACGGTGCAGCAGCGAGGTGTCCTGCGTGACCACGCCGACCTGGGCGCGCAGGCTTTCCTGCGCCACCGTGGCGACGTCCTGGCCGTCCACCAGGATGCGTCCGCCCTCCACGTCGTAGAGGCGCAGCAGCAGGTTGACCAGCGTCGACTTGCCGGCGCCCGACGGGCCGACCAGGCCGATCTTCTCGCCCGGGCGCACGGTCAGGTCCAGCTCGTCGATCACGCCGCCGCCCTTGCCGTACTGGAAGCGGACCTGCTCGAAGCGGACCTCGCCGCGCGGCACCTGCAACGGCGGCGCGCCGGGCCGGTCGAGTACCTGGCGGGGTGCCGAGATGGTCTGCATGCCGTCCTGCACCTGGCCCACGTTCTCGAAGATGCCATTGACGACCCACATGATCCAGCCCGACATATTGTTGATGCGGATCACCAGGCCGGTGGTCAGCGCGATGGTGCCGACGGTGATGCTGCCCTCGTTCCACAGCCACAGCGCGAGGCCGGTGGTGCCGGCGATCAGCGCACCGTTCATGGCGGTGACGGTGGTGTCCATGGCGCTGACCATGCGGCCGGCCAGCCGGGTCTTGTCGACCTGGTCTGCCATTGCCTCGCGCGCATAGGCTTCCTCGTGCCGGCTGTGCGCGAACAGCTTGAGCGTGGCGATATTGGTGTAGCCGTCGACGATGCGGCCCATCAGGCGCGAGCGCGCCGCGGTCGCCGCCACCGAGCGCGCCTTCACGCGCGGCACGAACCAGGCCAGCGCCGCCACATAGCCGGCGATCCACAGCAGCAGCGGCACCATCAGGCGCCAGTCGGCGCTGGCGAACAGCACCAGCGCTCCGGCGGCGTAGATCAGCACGTGCCAGATGGCATCCACCGCCTGCACGGCGGAGTCGCGCAGCGAGAAGCCGGTCTGCATGATGCGCTGGGCGATGCGGCCGGCGAAGTCGTTCTGGAAGAAGGACAGGCTCTGGCGCAGCACGTAGCGGTGGTTCTGCCAGCGCACCAGGTTGGACAGGCTGGGGTTGACCACCTGGTGTACCAGTATGTCGTGCAGGCCGAAGAAGAGCGGGCGCAGCAGCAGGGAAACCACGGCCATCCACAGCAGCTCGGTGCGGTGGCGCGCGAAGAAGTCCGGCCCGGGGCCCTCCCTGGCCATGTCGACCAGGCGGCCGAGGAAGTCGAACAGTGCCACCTCGATCAGCGCGCCGGCCAGCCCTACCGCCAGCAGCAGCGCGAACACGCCGCGCACTTCGCGCAGGAAGTACAGGTAGAAGCGCCAGACCTCGCCCGGGGGGCGCTGGTCGGGCATGGCGCGGAAGGGATCGATCAGTCTTTCCAGGCGACGTATCAGCATAGGGGATCCTGGCTTGGCCCGGTGCCGGGTGGCGGCCCCGACTGTGGACACGGTGTCGGGGCGGGTGGCGCGCTGCCTGTGGCGTGGCGGCCGTACTGCCGGAGGGCGGGCGCAGCGCCGGGGTCCGGCGCGTGCCGGGCCGCACCGTGGCGATGGGAAAACTCGATTCTCGCACGCATGCCTTGCCCGCAATGTATCGAATTGTTCGCTGAACTGCCTGCCGTTGCCGCTGCCACGCAAAGCAAGAAACGGGGTGCGGCCGGGTGGCCCGGCCGCCTAGCATGCCGACTCGATCGACGCCGGCACGGCTGCGCGCATCCGGCCGGCACTGACAAGGAGCTGACGTGCAACAACAACTGGAAGGCAAGGTGGCGATCGTCACCGGGGCCAGCGCCGGCATCGGCCGTGCGGCGGCGCGGCTGTTCGCCGCGCAGGGCGCGCGCGTGGTCGCGGTGGCGCGCAGGGAGGCCGGGCTGAGGCAACTGGCCGGGGAAATCGAGGCGGCCGGTGGAGAGGCCGCCTGGGTCGCCGGCGACGTGCGGCAGGAGGCGTGCGCGCAGGCTGCCGTGGCCATGGCGCTGGAGCGCTTCGGGGGCCTCGATATCGGTTTCAACAACGCGGGCACGCTCGGCAGCCTGAAACCCGTCACCGAGCTCACGGCAGGCGAGTGGCAGGACGTGATCGCCACGAACCTGGACAGCGCCTTCTACGGCGCGCGCCACCAGATCCCGGCCATCCTCGCGGGAGGGCGGGGCGGAGCCCTGGTGTTCACCTCGTCCTTCGTCGGCCATACCGTCGGATTCCCCGGCATGGCCGCCTATGCGGCCAGCAAGGCGGGCCTGCTCGGGCTGGTCAGGACGCTGGCCGCCGAGTACGGCGCGCAGGGCCTGCGCGCCAATGCGCTGCTGCCCGGCGGCACCGATACCGAGATGGGGCGGACGGTGGCCGACAGCGAGGCGGCGCGGGCCGCGGTGGCGAACCTGCATGCGTTGAAGCGGCTGGCCATGCCGGAGGAGATCGCCCGCTCGGCGCTGTACCTGGTGTCGGATGCATCCAGCTTCACCACCGGCAGCCTGCTGCTGGCGGAGGGCGGGGTGTCGGTCTGCCGCGCCTAGCCGGCTGGCCGGCCAATCGTCGACCGCATCGTCGAGCGTGCGGGTGACGCAGGCGCCTTGCGGCGCCTGCACACATAGTCGACGCGGCGGCCGATGCGGCGCCGGCGCCTCCCCGCATGGTGCGCCGTCGCGCAGACCCCCGGGCTTCCCCTAATTTATCGCAAGCTGTATATACAGGACTATACACGTACCGGGGCGCGAGCCGCGCCGGGAGAATGGGAGCCCCTGACATGCCATCACTGAACCTGAAGCCCGGCACGCTACGCCTGGCCCAACTGCGCCAGGCCTACCTGGCCCCGCTGCAGATCCGCCTCGACGCGGAAGCCGGCGCCGCCATCGATGCCAGCGTGGCCTGCGTGCAGGGCATCCTGGCCGCCGGCCGCACCGCGTACGGTATCAACACCGGCTTCGGCCTGCTGGCGCAGACCCGCATCGCGCCCGAAGACCTGGAAAAACTGCAGCGCTCGCTGGTCCTGTCGCATGCGGCCGGCGTGGGCGAGGCGCTCGACGACGCCATGGTGCGGCTGATCCTGCTGTTGAAGATCAACAGCCTCGCACGTGGCTTCTCGGGCATCCGCCGCGAAGTGATCGAAGCCCTGATCTCCCTGGTCAATGCCGAGGTCTATCCGCATATCCCGCTCAAGGGCTCGGTCGGCGCCTCGGGCGACCTGGCGCCGCTGGCGCACATGTCGCTGGTGCTGCTGGGCGAGAGCCGCGCGCGCCACCGCGGCGAATGGCTGCCGGCCCGCGAGGCGCTGGCCGTGGCCGGCCTGCAGCCGCTGACCCTGGCCGCCAAGGAGGGGCTGGCCCTGCTTAACGGCACCCAGGTCTCCACCGCCTATGCACTGCGCGGCCTGTTCGAGGCCGAGGACCTGTATGCCGCCGCCACCGTGTGCGGCGCGCTGAGCGTGGAGGCCATGCTGGCTTCGCGCGCGCCCTTCGATGCGCGCATCCATGCCGTGCGCGGCCAGCGCGGCCAGATCGACGCCGCCGCCGCCTATCGCTCACTGCTGACCGAGACCAGCGAGCTGGCGCGCTCGCATGCACAGTGCGACAAGGTGCAGGATCCGTACTCGCTGCGCTGCCAGCCGCAGGTGATGGGCGCCTGCCTGACGCAGTTGCGCCAGGCCGCCGAGGTCCTGGAGATCGAGGCCAACGCGGTCTCCGACAATCCGCTGGTGTTCGCCGAGCAGGGCGACGTGATCTCGGGCGGCAACTTCCACGCCGAGCCGGTGGCGATGGCCGCCGACAACATCGCGCTGGCGCTGGCCGAGACCGGCGCGCTGTCGGAGCGGCGCATCTCGCTGATGATGGACATGCACATGTCGCAGCTGCCGCCCTTCCTGGTGGCCAACGGCGGCGTCAATTCCGGCTTCATGATCGCCCAGGTCACAGCCGCCGCGCTGGCCAGCGACAACAAGGCGCTGGCGCATCCGGCCAGCGTCGACAGCCTGCCGACCTCGGCCAACCAGGAAGACCACGTGTCGATGGCGCCCAATGCCGGCAAGCGCCTGTGGGCCATGGCCGACAACGTGCGCGGCATCCTCGCGGTGGAATGGCTCGGCGCCTGCCAGGGCCTGGATTTCCGCGAGGGCCTGAAGAGTTCCCCCCGGCTGGAAGAGGCCCGCGCGCTGCTGCGCGCCAAGGTGCCGTATTACCAGGAAGACCGCTTCTTCGCGCCCGATATCGAGGCGGCCAGCGGCTTGCTTGGCAGCGCCTGCCTGAACGGACTGATGCCGGACGGCCTGCTGCCCAGCCTCTAGGCAGGCGCCCGGCTGCCTGCCGGGCTGCGGCGGCCCGCCCCGGCGGCGGGCCGGCAAGACCCCAAGGAGATACACCGATGCAGGATCCGTTGATCCGGCCGGAGGGCGCTCGCGCGTACTCCGGCCTGCCTGTCGCGCCGCCGCGCCGATAGCGCTCCGCCGCGTGCCGTGAGCGGCCCGCGGCCTTCACCCCGCGCCCGCACGCTCGGGCAGCGCCCCTTTTTTCTACCTACCGGGATGCCATCCATGTCCATCGAACGCACCATGTCCAGCCCGCCGGCCGAAACCGGCGCCGGCGTGGCCAGCCCGCCGCTGTCCAAGGTCCATGCCATCGCTGCCATCACCATCGGCAACGGCCTGGAGTTCTACGATTTCGTCGTCTACAGCTTCTTCGCCACGCTGATCGGGCGCCTCTACTTTCCCGTGGCCGATCCGACCGGCCAGCTGCTGCTGTCCTTCGCCACCTTCGGCGTCGGCTTCCTGATGCGCCCGCTCGGCGGCCTGCTGATCGGCATCTATGCCGACCGCGTCGGGCGCAAGCCCGCGGTAGCGCTGACGCTGTGGCTGATGGGCCTGAGTTCGGTGATCTTCGTGGTGACGCCGACCTATGCCCAGATCGGCATGGCCGCGCCGCTGATGATCCTGCTGGCACGCCTGGTGCAGGGCTTCGCCATCGGCGGCGAGATGGGCGCTTCCACCGCCCTGCTGCTGGAGTATGCGGACGAACGCTCGCGCGGCTACTACACGAGCTGGCAGCCATTTAGCCAGGGGCTGGCGGCGCTGTTCGGCGCCCTGGTCGGACTGGCGCTGAGCAACCTGCTCGAGCCGGCGGCACTGGAGTCCTGGGGCTGGCGCGTGGCCTTCGTCATCGGCATCCTGGTGATCCCGGTGGGTCTGCTGATCCGGCGCCGCCTGGAGGAAACCGCGCCGGCCGGCGAGCACGGCGAGGAAGTCCCGGGACTGGCATTGCTGCTGGCGCACCGGCGGGCACTGGCCGCCAGCATCCTGCTGATGATCGGCGTGGCCTCGTCGACCTACATCGTCGTGTACTACCTCAGCAACTATGCCGTCAGCCAGCTGCACATGCCGCTCTCGCTGGGCATCTGGGCGGGTTGCGTGGCGTCCGTGGTGCAGGTGCTGCTGTCGCCGTTCGCCGGCTGGCTGTGCGATCGCCTGGGCCGCCGTCCGGTGGTGCTGTGGTCGCGCGTCGCACTGCTGGTGGGCATCTACCCGGCATTCGCCCTGATCAATGCCGAGCCGAGCCTGGCGCGCCTGCTGGTGGTGGTCGGCTGCCTCTCGGTGCCGATGTCGATGAGCTCGCCGGCCTCGATGGTGCTGGTCAGCGAGGTGCTGCCGCAGCGCCTGCGCGCCACCGGCCTGTCGATCGCCTACTGCGTGGCGATCGCCATCTTCGGCGGTTTTGCCCAGTTCTTCTCCACCGAATTGATCCACCTGACCGGCAACCCGAACGCGCCCGCCTTCTACGTGATCGGTTGCGGCCTGGTCTCCTTGCTGGGGCTGGCGATGGTGCCTGAAACCCTCGGCCGCCGCCTGAAGTAAGCCTGTCCCGGCGCCGGCCGCTGCGCCGGCGCCGGCCGATGGCGCGAAAAAAAGCCCCGCCTGCGCAGGCGGGGCTTCTTGCATCCGGCAGAGAGGTTGAACCGCGCCGCGCCGTACAGCGCCGTCAGTGGATCACCAACTGCGTGAACGGATGCACGTAGGCCTGCAGCGTGATGAAGAGACCTACCAGGATCGCCAGCGCGATCGAGTGGAAGAACACATAGCGCAGGATATCGCCCTCGTGGCCGTACCACTTGGTCGCGGTGGAGGCCACCACGATGGACTGGGCATCGATCATCTTGCCCATCACGCCGCCCGAGCTGTTGGCCGCCGCCATCAGCACCGGCGACAGGCCGAGCTGCTCGGCGGTGGTCTTCTGCAGGCCGCCGAACAGCACGTTGGAGGCGGTGTCCGAGCCGGTCAGCGCCACGCCGAGCCAGCCCAGCAGGGTGCCGAACAGCGGGTAGAGCACGCCGGTGTGGGCGAAGGCCAGTCCCAGCGTGGCGTCCAGGCCCGAGTAGCGGGTCAGGTAGCCGATGCCGAACATTGCGCAGATGGTCAGCAGCGAATAGCGCACCAGCTTGATGGTCTCGAAGTACTCCTTGAACAGGCGCGGCACCGAGTAGCCCATCAGCAGCCCGCCCAGCACGGCCGAGGCCAGGATGCCGGTGCCGGCCATGGACAGCACGTTGAAGGCGAACACGGCGCCTTCCGCGGTCGGCTTGGCCACCACCGGCGGCATCTTCTGCACGGCCTTGTCCAGGCCCGGGATGGCGAACTTCCATTGCCACAGGCCATCCATCATCTTCTTGAACTCGGGCACGCCCCAGATGAAGACGAACACGGTCAGGATGACCCATGGCATCCAGGCCTTGACCACCGAGATGCCGGCCGCCGCCGCGCCGGCGCGCGCCTCGGCGGCGACTGCCTCGGGATGGTCGACCTTGGAGTCGTCCTGGCGGCCGAGGATCTTGGTCGAGGTCCAGATCTCCCGGGGCTTCCACACCTTGAGGAAGAGCGTCAGCGAGCCCATCGACACCAGGGCGGCGATGACGTCGACCAGCCACGGGCCGTGGAAGTTGGAGACCAGGAACTGCGGGATGGCGAAGCTGACGCCCGCCACCAGGATGGCCGGCCAGATCGCCAGCATGCCGCGGAAGCCGGCAAAGGCCCAGATCAGCCAGAACGGCACCAGCACCGAGAAGAAGGGGAGCTGGCGGCCGATCATGGCGGACAGTTGCAACAGGTCGAGGCCCGTCACCGAGGCCAGGCCGATGATGGGCGCGCCCAGCGCGCCGTAGGCCACCGGCGCCGTGTTGGCGATCAGGGCCAGGCCGGAGGCGGCCAGCGGCGAGAAGCCCAGGCCGATCAGGATGGCGCCGGTCACCGCCACCGGCGTGCCGAAGCCGGCTGCGCCCTCGAAGAAGGCGCCGAAGCTGAAGGCCACCAGCAGCAGCTGCAGGCGGCGGTCCTCGGTGATGCCGGAGATCGAGTTCTGCAGGACCTTGAACGAGCCGTTGATGGTCGTCAGCCGGTGCAGGAAGATGATGTTCAGCACGATCCAGCCGATCGGGAACAGGCCGGACACGATGCCGAGCCCGGCCGCCTTGCCGGCCATTGCAGCCGGCATGCCGAACACCGCCGAGGCGACCACGATGCCGACCACCAGTGCGAGGCCGGCGGCCAGGTGGGCCTGCAGGTGAAAGAAGGCGAGCGCGGCCAGCAGCACCGCGACCGGAACCCCGGCGGCAATGGTCGACAGCGCCATATTGCCCAGGGGGTCATAGACTTGACTCCACACGATCGATTCCTCCTCTTGGCTGGCGGCAGCCATGCTCCGCTGTGCAGGCCGGCCGCCCGTTTTCTTCTGGTGGCCCGGCACGCAGGATCGCCGGGCAGCGGACAAAGTGCCCGATTGTACAAACGGCCTTGCGCGCTGCCGGCTTAGATCCGGTCACGGTGGCCGTGAGCCGGATTCAGGGATCAGGGTTTGCCTGGGGGGACGCGTCGATGCTGCGTCCCGCGCAGCGTACCCGAAACAGGCGTTCCAGGAAATGCCCCGGCGACGCGGGCGCGGGGAGGGGGAAACCGGGAGGAGGAAAGGAGGAAGGCGGCGCGCCGGCGGCAGCGCCGCCGGGGCTCAGCGCAGCGGCAGCTCGAGGATGCCGGAAGCGGCCGGCCTGGCCCGCATGGCTGCCAGCCAGCGCTCCAGGTTGGGGCGCGGCGTGTGCGTGGCCGGCAGGCCCATCCAGCGGTGAGCGGCGCAGGCCAGCGGGATGTCTGCCATGGTGAAGCGCGTGCCGCCGATGAATTCGCGTTCCGCCAGCGCCTCGTCGAGCAGGGCCGCGAGCGGCTCGGTGGCCGCGCAGGAGGCGGCGATCACGGCCTCGTCACGCTCGGCGGGCGGACGCCGCACCAGGTGCAGGAAGGCGTTGACCATGGCCGGGCTGAAGGCCGTGGCCTGCCAGTCCATCCAGCGATCGGCCGAGGCGCGCGCCTTCACATCGGCCGGCCACAGGCTGTCTTCGCCGTAGCGGGCGCACAGGTAGCGCACGATGGCATTGGATTCCCACAGCACGAAGGGCTCGCCGCCGACGTCGGTGCCGCGGAAATCCTCGATCACCGGGATCTTGCGGTTGGGATTCAGCCGCACATAGGCCTCGGTGTCGAGGTCGCCCCGCGCCACGCCGATGTCGACGCGTTCGTGGTCGAGGTGCAGTTCGCGCGCGCACCAGACCACCTTCTGCACGTTGATCGACGACAGGCGTCCCCAGATTCGCAGCATCGGTTCGTTCTCCGGTTGGCTTGCGCCGGCGCCCCCGACGGCGCCGGCCGGGGGCTCAGGCGGCCTTGGCTTGCGGCGCGGCCGCGTCGATGGCCTGGCGGAACAGCTCGCCCAGGATGGCCACGCCCTGTTCGATCCGCTCCGGCGAGACCGTCACGAAGGCCAGGCGCAGCGTGTTGCGGCGCGGGTTGCTGGCGTAGAACGGCGCGCCCGGCACGTAGGCCACGTTGCGCTGTACCGCCTGTTCCAGCAGGGCCATGCTGTCCAGGCCCTCGGGCAGCTCCACCCAGATGAACATGCCGCCTTCCGGCGCGTTCCAGCGCACGCCCTCGGGCATGTGGCGGGCCAGCGAGTCCAGCATGAAGCGGCACTGCTTGCCGTAGAGTTCGCGGATGGTCGGGATATGGCGCTCGAGCAGGCCGTCGCGGATGGTCTCGTACGCGATGCGCTGGGTGAAGCTCGGCGTGTGCAGGTCGGAGGCCTGCTTGGCCTGGCACAGCTTGAAGTGCAGTTCCGGCGGGGCGATCACGAAGCCCAGGCGCATGCCCGGCGCCAGGATCTTGGAGAAGGAACCCATGTAGATCACGCCGTCCGGGTTCATCGACAGCAGCGAAGGCAGCTGGCTGCCGGCGTAGCTCAGCTCGCCGTAGGGATCGTCCTCGACCAGCAGCAGGCCCAGTTCCCTGGCGCGCGCCACCAGGGCCTGGCGGCGTTCCAGCGGCAGGCGGCGGCCGGTCGGGTTCTGGAAGTTGGGCAGGGCGTAGAGAAAACGCGCGCCGGCGGTCAGTTCGGCCGTCAGGCTCTCGGGGAGCAGGCCCTGGTCGTCGGTCGGCACCGAGACGAATTCCGGTTCGAACAGCGAGAAGGCCTGCAGCGCGCCGAGGTAGCTGGGCGTCTCGACCAGCACCGGGCTGCCCGGGTCGATCATGACCTTGGCGATCAGGTCTAGCGCCTGCTGCGAGCCGGTGGTGATCAGCACGCGTTCCACGTCGACCTGGTAGCGCTTGGCGACGAACTCGCGCAGCGGCAGGTAGCCTTCGGTGGCGGCGTACTGCAGCGCCGCCTGGGGGTTGTCGGCGAAGACCCGGGCCACTGCCGCTTCCATCTCCGCTACCGGGAAGGTGGCAGGCGAGGGCAGGCCACCGGCGAAGGAGATGACCTCCGGACGCTCGGTGACTTTGAGGATTTCGCGGATGGCCGAGCTGGTGAGCTGTTGTGCCCGGCGGGAGATGGCCCAGTTCATGATGGTCTCTTGTGGTTTTGGGGGAGCCGGCGGACCGGCTCAGTCAACGATAAACAAGCGCGCGCCGCCCGGTGTGGACGAACGGTGCGCTTCCGCCTGGTCGGCGACCTGGTAGCTGGTGCCGGCGCCCAGCACGAAGGTCCTGCCGTCCTCGAGCTCGGTGTGCAGTTCGCCTTCCAGGACAAACAGGATATGGCCCTTCTTGCACCAGTGGTCGGCGAGATAGCCGGCGGAATACTCCACCATGCGTACGCGGATGTCGCCGAACTGGCGCGTGCGCCAGCGGGCCTCGCCGTGTTCGCCTGGGTGGAGGGTCGGTTCGATGGTCGACCAGTCGGTGGTGCCGAACGGCAGGTTGTCGATACGCATGGCGTGGTGCTCAGGTTGTGGCAGCGGGCCGCGTCGGCTTACTTCACCTCGACGATCATCTCGATCTCGACGCAGGCGCCCATCGGGATCTGCGCCACGCCGAAGGCGCTGCGGGCGTGCTTGCCGGCATCGCCGAAGATCTCGACGAAGAATTCCGAGGCGCCGTTGGTCACCAGGTGCTGCTCGGTGAATTCCGGAGTCGAATTGACCAGGCTCATCACCTTGACCACGCGCGTGACGCGGTTCAGGTCGCCCAGGTGGGCGTGCAGCGTGGCCAGCAGGTCGATGGCGATGGCGCGCGCGGCGGCCTTGCCGTCCTCGGTGCCCAGGTCCTTGCCCAGCTTGCCGGCCCAGGGCTTGCCATCCTTGCGTGCGATGTGGCCGGAGACGAAGACGGTGTTGCCGGTCTGGGCAGCCATCACGTAGGCGGCGGCCGGGGCGTTGGCGGTGGGCAGTTCGATGCCGAGGCGGGCGAGGGTATCGTAGACGGACATACGGTCTCCAGTCAGTGCGTGTGTCAAGGGAGTTCGGGGGGATGCTTCCTGCGGGGCTGGCGCGCGCGCAGCGGCGCGCCGGCCAGGCGCCGCCGCTGCGGCGATGGCCGTCGCGGCGCCGGCACCGTGGCCTGCGCCGCGTGCCGGATGCGGCAGCGCGGCCGGGCCGTGCGGCGTCAGGAATGGTAGCGGCCATTGTAGCCGGCCTGTGGCGCTCGCGAAGGCTTTTGCCGCTGCCGCGCCGTGGCGGTTGCGGCAGTTGCGGCGGTGCATCAAGCTCCTCCCGCTGGCGCGGGAGCGGCGCGCGGCGGGCGGCGTGGCGGCCGGGGTTGCGTTCACGGCGTCTGGCCGGTTCATGCGGGGCGGCTGGCGGCGGCGATCCACAGCGCGGTCAGGCCGAGCGCCAGGCCCATGGTGCGATTGAACCAGCGCACGCGCTGCCCGGCGGCCAGCCAGTGCCGCAGCGAGGCGCCGAGCACGCCATAGACGCCGTTGCTGACGAAGCCGAACATGGCGAACACGGCGCACATCAGCAGGCCGCGCTGCCAGGGTGCGGGGGCGCCGGCCATATAGGAGGCGGCGGTGGCCAGCGCCAGCATCCAGGCCTTGATATTGGCGTACTGCAGCGCGGCGGACTGCCACAGCCGCAGCGGGCGCAGGACCTGGCGCTCGGCCAGCACGGTGCTGCGCGCCAGCTTCCACGCCAGCCACAGCAGGTAGGCCACGCCGCCGGCATGCAGCAGGCCGGCGGCGAGCGGATGGCCGAGCACCAGCGCGCCCACGCCGGCCGCGCACAGCGCCAGGATGCTGGCGAAGCCGAGCGCGACTCCGGCGCAGTGCGGCAGCGTTGCGCGCAGGCCGAAATTGGCGCCGCTGACGGCGGCGATGGTGGTGTTGGGGCCGGGCGTGAAGGAGCCCAGCGTCATCAGTGACAGCAGCGCAAGGAACTGCGTGGCGCTCAGCCCGGCGAGCAGGTCGGTCGGCATGGCTGCGGCCTCAGGCGGCGCCCGCCGGCGCGAACTGCACCACCACGCGGCGATTGCTGCGGCTCTTCTTCTCGATCTTGCTGATCAGCACGGGGCCGATCTCGCCGGTGCGCGCCACATGGGTGCCGCCGCAGGGCTGGCGGTCCACGCCGGGGATGCTGACGATGCGGATGAAATCGCTGCCGGCCGGCGGCGCAGCGCCGGCCGTGCGCACCAGCTCCGGCTGGGCGGCCAGCTGCTGCGGCGTGATCTTCTCGATGGCCAGCGCGGTGTCGGCCGCGATCAGGTCATTCAGGCGGGCGCCGAGATCGGCCTTGTCGAGCGTGGACTCGGGCAGGTCGAAGTCGATGCGGGCGCTGTCGGGCGAGATGCCGCAACCCGTCACCGGCACCGGGATCAGGGCACCCAGCAGGTGCAGGCAGGTGTGCAGGCGCATCAGGCGGTGGCGGCGTTCCCAGTCGATGCGTACCGTGACACGCTCGCCCGGCTGCGGCAGGACGGCACCGGGCGCCGGCACGTGCAGGATACGGCTGCGGTCGGCGCTGTAGACGGTGTCGGCCACTGCCACCACGCTGCCGTCGGGCCGTGTCAGCGTGCCGGTGTCGCCGGCCTGGCCGCCGCTGCGCGCGTAGCAGACCGTCTCGTCGAGTTCGATGCCCTCCGCGTGCACGGCCACCACCGTGGCCTCGCATTGCTGCAGGTAGGCATCGTCATCGAATCGCTTGCGGGTGGCGCTCATGGCTTGGGGTCTCCTGCTGGTCCGTCCTGTCGTCTGTCTCAGTCTTCTACCGTCCTGGCGGGTCGTGGTGCCTGGCCCGCCGGCCTCAGCGCAGTGTGCGCACGCCCTGCGGCGTCTCGATCTCCGCGCTCAATTCCACTTCGCCCTCGCTCTGCTCCAGCGTCACCAGGCTGCCCGCCCCGAGCCAGTCCAGCCCCTGCTGCAGCAGCGCCGCGCGCGGATGGCGGCCGCGCAGCGCACGCAATGCCAGGTCCTGGCGCGGCAGCGCGATGCCGGGCCGCTCGGCGCTGTCCCACTGGATCAGGGTGGGCAGGATGCCGTCGCCGGCCGGGCCGGACTCCCCATGCCAGGCTGGCAGGCCGCCGTCGTCCGGCACCGCGATGCGCCAGCGCAGGTGCGCGCGCGTCATGGGCATCACCGGGGCGATGCGGCCGGGGTACTGCGCCTGCCACCGCTCCAGGTCGACCGGGCGCTCCACGCGCGCCACCCAGTGCAGCAGGAAGGGGCCGCCGGCCAGGCGCGCGCGCACGGTCTCGCTGTCGAGCGCGAACCAGCGCGGCCGCCCGGGGGCGGGCGCAGCCGGATCCGGCGCGATCACTTCCAGGTAGCAGTCGCCGTACAGGCCCAGCAGTCGGTTGTGGGTGCCCATGCCGGGGTGGCTGCCACCCGGCTGAGGCACCACGCCGAGATGGTCGGCCACGTATTGCGCTCCGCTGTGGAGGTCGGGCGCGGCGATCACGAGATGGTCCAGGGCGAGTGTCATCTGGCTTCGATAGTAGAGAAGGTTGTCAGTACAGTACCTAGACAGTTACTCTGTTCGTGTTCAGTACAGTTGCGGGAGCGGACATGGAAGGCGAGCAGGCTGTGGCCCAGTTACCGAAGGATAGCGGAAGCGGCGCGCAAGGCATGCCGGCGGCGCGGCCGCGGCTGGTGGTGCCGCGCGTCGACCGCCTGCCCGACCCGGTGCCGTCGGCGCAGATGACGCTGGTGGAGCAACTGACCGAGTGGGCCCGCATGCGCATCGATGAGCGGGTCTTCCGCGCCGGCATGCGCATGCCGTCGATCCGCCAGCTGGCCCAGGACAAGGGCATCTCGCGCTTCACCGTGGTCGAGGCCTACGAGCGCCTGGTGGCGCTGGGTTACCTGGAATCGCGGCGCGGCTCCGGCTTCTACGTACGCGAACCGGCCGCCCCGCAGGTGCCGGCGGCGGCGGTGCCCGCGCGGGCACGCCATATCGACGTGACCTGGCTGCTGCGCAGCATGTTCCACACGGTCGAGAGCCACAAGGCGCCGGGACTGGGCTTCCTGCCCAACGACTGGCTGGATGGCGAACTGATCGCCAGCGCCCTGCGCGCGCTGGGGCGGCAGCCCGGCAGCCATTTCCTCGCCAGCGGCTCGCCCCAGGGCTTCCTGCCGCTGCGCCAGCAACTGCGCACGCGGCTGGCCGAACTGGAGATCGGCGCCGCGCCGGAGCAGATCGTGCTGACCTCCGGCATCACCCAGGCCCTCGACCTGATCGCCAGGCTCTACCTGCAGCCCGACGACGCGGTGCTGGTCGGCGATCCCGCCTGGTTCGTGATGTTCGGCCGCTTCGCCGCCCAGGGTGCCCAGGTCATCGGCGTGCCCTACACGCCGGAGGGCCCGGACCTGCAGGCGCTGGAGCGCATCGTGCAGGCGCACCGGCCGCGCCTGTTCGTGATCAACTCGGTGGTGCACAACCCCACCGGCACCTCGCTGTCGCCGGCCACGGCCTTCCAGCTGCTGCGCCTGGCCGAGCAGTACGACTTCCTCATCGTCGAGGACGATATCTACTGCGACCTGCTGCCGCCGGGCCAGAGCGCCACGCGGCTGGCCAGCCTCGACCAGCTGCGCCGGGTGATCTACCTGGGCAGCTTCTCCAAGACGCTGGCGCCCAACCTGCGCGTGGGCTTCATCGCGGCGCACCCGGAGCTGGTCGCCGCGCTGACCGACAGCAAGCTGCTGGCCGGCCTGACCTCGCCGGAGATCAACGAGCGCGCGCTCTATAAGGTGCTGACCGAAGGGCACTACCGCAAGCACGTCGAGCGCGTGCGCACGCGCCTGGACCGTGCCCGCGACGATACCCGGCGCACCCTGGAGAACCTCGGCCTGAAGCTGTTTCCCGGCCAGCAGGCCGGCATGTACCTGTGGGCCGACACCGGGCGCGATACCAATGCGATCGCCACGGCGGGGCACGAAGAGGGTTTCCTGTTCGCGCCCGGCAGCCTGTTCTCACCGTCGCAACTGCCTTCGGGCTGGATGCGCTTCAATGTGGCCAGCAGCGCCGATCCGGGCATGCTGCGCTTCCTGGCGCGCCAGCTCGAGCGTTAGCCTGGGGCGGCGCCGAAGCCGCGCGGGCCGGGCTTGAAAACCGCCGGTCCGGCCCTATCTGTCGGGTCACGGGCGCCGCTGCCGTGCCCGCCGTGCAGGCGCGCGGCGGCGGCGCGCCAGGCGCTTTCCCGCCGTTCCGCATGCCACAGCCCCGGCGCCTTGCCGGGATGACGAGATTTCCAAGAGGAGAACCATGACCGCACCGCACGAAACGATGAGCTTCCAGGCGGAAGTGAAGCAACTGCTGCACCTGATGATCCACTCGCTGTACAGCAACAAGGAAATCTTCCTGCGCGAGCTGGTCTCCAATGCTTCCGACGCCTCCGACAAGCTGCGCTTCGAGGCGATCGCGAATCCCGCCCTGCTGGAGAACGATGCCGACCTGGCCATCCGCATCGAGGTGGACAGCGCCGCGCGCACGCTCAAGCTCACCGACAACGGCATCGGCATGAGCCGCGACGAGGCGATCCGCAACCTCGGCACCATCGCCCGCTCGGGCACCAAGGAATTCTTCCAGCAGCTCTCCGGCGACCAGCAGAAGGACGCCGCGCTGATCGGCCAGTTCGGCGTGGGCTTCTACTCGGCCTTCATCGTGGCCGACAAGGTCACCGTGGAGACGCGCCGTGCCGGCCTGCCCGCCGGCGAGGCGGTACGCTGGGAGAGCCGCGGCGACGGCGAGTTCACCGTGGATGCCATCGAGCGCGCCGCGCGCGGCACTACCATCACGCTGCACCTGCGCGAGGGCGAGGACGATTTCCTGTCGGCCTGGAAGATCAAGGAGATCATCCGCAAGTACTCGGACCATATCTCGCTGCCGATCCGCATGCCCAAGGAGGTCTGGGATGCCGAGGCCAGCACCTACCAGCGCACCGACGAGTGGGAGAGCGTGAACCAGGCGAGCGCCCTGTGGACGCGCGCCAAGTCGGACATCAGCGACGAGCAGTACACCGCCTTCTACCAGCACATCGCCCATGACAACGAGGCGCCGCTGGCGTGGACCCACAACCGCGTGGAAGGCCGCAGCGAATACACCCAGCTGCTCTACATCCCCGCGCGCGCGCCGTTCGACCTGTGGGACCGCAACCACAAGGGCGGCCTCAAGCTCTACGTGAAGCGCGTCTTCATCATGGACGAGGCCGAGCAGTTGCTGCCGAGCTACCTGCGCTTCGTCAAGGGCGTGGTGGATTCGGCCGACCTGCCGCTGAACGTCTCGCGCGAGCTGCTGCAGGAGAGCCGCGACGTCAAGGCGATCCGCGAAGGCTGCACCAAGCGCGTGCTGTCGGTGCTCGAGTCGCTGGCCGACGGCGAAGAGCAGGCCGAACGCGACAAGTACGCCAGCTTCTGGCAGCAGTTCGGCCAGGTGCTGAAGGAGGGCGTCGGCGAGGACCAGGCCAACCAGGAGCGCGTCGCCAAGCTGCTGCGCTTCGCCTCCACGCACAACGACGATGCCGAGCAGAACGTCTCGCTGGCGGCTTACGTAGCGCGCATGAAGGAAGGCCAGGACAAGATCTACTACGTCACCGCCGACACCTGGCTGGCGGCGAAGTCGAGTCCGCATCTCGAGGTGTTCCGCAAGAAGGGCATCGAGGTGCTGCTGCTGACCGAGCGCGTCGACGAATGGATGCTGTCCTTCCTGCATGAGTTCGACGGCAAGGAACTGGTCTCGGTGGCGCGCGGCGGCCTCGACCTGGGCTCGCTGGCCGATGCCGGCGAGAAGGCCGAGCAGGAGAAGGCCGAAGGCGACTGGAAGGACGTGGTGGCGCGAGCCAAGACCGCGCTCGAAGGCAAGGCCAAGGACGTGCGCGTGACGCTGCGCCTGACCGACTCGGCTTCCTGCCTGGTGTCGGACGAGGGCGAGATGAGCGGCTACCTGCAGCGCCTGCTCAAGCAGGCGGGGCAGAAGGCGCCGGACGTGCAGCCCATCCTGGAGCTGAACCCCGAGCACGCGCTGGTCAAGCGGCTGCGCGACCTGCCCGAGGGCGAGGCCTTCACCGACCGCGTGCAGGTACTGTTCGACCAGGCCCTGCTGGCCGAGGGCGGCATGCTGGAAGACCCGGCCGCCTACGTGCAGCGCGTCAATCGCTTGCTGGCCTGAAGCGGCGTGGCGGCAGCCAGGGCCACTGTCGCGGCTGACGCCGCCGAGGCCGGCCTGCAGGTCGGCCTGCCGCCCGTGCTCGATTGCCATACGCGGGTGGTGGTGCTGGGCAGTTTCCCCGGGGCCGCTTCGCTGGCGGCGCGCCAGTACTATGCCCATCCGCGCAACCAGTTCTGGCCGCTGATGGGCGCGCTGACCGGCGAGCCGCTGGCCGGACTGCCCTACGCCGAGCGCCTGGCGTGCCTGCTGGCCCACCGCATCGGTGTCTGGGACGTGCTCGGCGCCTGCGTGCGCGCGGGCAGCCTGGACAGCAGCATCCGCCAGCCGCAGGCCAATGATTTCGCACGCCTGCGCGCGCTCGCGCCGTCGCTGCGGCGTGTCGGTTTCAACGGCGGCACCTCCGGCCGCTTCGCCCCCCAGTTCGCCGCGGCCGGCTACCAGACCGTGCTGCTGCCCTCGTCGAGCCCGGCCCACGCCGCGCGCAGCTTCGCGCAGAAGCTTGAACTGTGGCGGGCATTGTTGTCTGATCCCCCTCTTTAGTGGGGGTTGTGGTGTCTCAAGCTTGCCCCGGGGACAGCCGTAAGGCCTGTCGGACGGAGCCGAGCCTGAGGTGAAGAGGGGGGAAACCTCCCTGCCTTGGCACAATCTTGTTAAGATTCGTCGCCGCTGCCGCGCCGAAGAGGCCGTGCCGCAGCCGACCGGCTGCGTTCCCAGCAAACTGCCCACCACCAGATACAGCATGTACGACAGCCTGTGCCGTACCCGGCTTCTCGCCGGCATCGTCGCGATCCAACTCTCGCTGTTCGGCTCCGCCGCCATCGCCAAGGGCGCCGCGGCGCAGCCGGACGATGCCGCGGGCAGGAAGCCGGTCGCCGACGTCACGGCGTCCGGCCTGATGGGGGAATTGCAGCAGCGCCTGCAGCAGGGCTCGGTCACGGAGCTGCGCTCGGCGGTCAACGGCGAATACGGCACCACGCTGTTGCTCGCCAACGAGCAACTGGTCTGCTACGTGGGCCAGCTGTACCAGAACAAGATCTGGCGGGTGCTGCGTTTCACCGCGCTGGCGCCAGCCGAGGCCGCGTACCAGAAGGCCAACAAGCAGGCCGAAGCGATGGCGGCCGAGGGGATCCGCCGGCAGGTGCTGACGACCTTGCAGCGCCAGTACGACCGCGCCATCCAGGATGCCCAGGCGCAGGCCGATGTCCTGCAGGGCGACCTGCGCACCATGCAGGCCCAGCGCAAGCGCATGGTCGATGACCAGAAGACTTCGCAGAACGATGCGCAGGCGGCCGAGATCCAGAGCCGCGCGGCGCGCATCCAGCTCGACAAGCTGCAGGGCGAGATCCGCCGCATCGAGTCCTCGCTGGGCGACGACTCGCAACTGCTGCCCGAGACGCAGAAGCGCCAGCGCTGAGCGGCGCACCGCCTCCGGTGCCGCGCGCGCCGGAGCGGGTCTTTTCCCCTCCCGCTTCTTGCCTGCCGCGGTCCGGTCCGGCGCGGCACCGTTCCAACCGCCTCTCACCTTCCTTGCCTGCCGACGCGCGGCGGAGGCGGGCGGCGGTTCCGCTTCGCGGTCCTGTCACCGCAGTTCTGTCACAATTCCCGTCTGTCGACCTCCGATCGGCCGGCCGCGAGCGGCGCCGGCTCCTCTTGCGCAATGCCATACCTGGGAATCAGCCTCCACGTCATCGTCGCCATCTATTTCGCCGTCCACGCGGTGCGCACGCAGCAGAACATGTACTGGTTGCTGATCCTGTTCGCCTTCCCGCTGTTCGGCAGCGTGGTGTACTTCTTCGCCATCTACCTGCCGGCGCTGCGCCAGTCGCGCGGCGCGCGCGTCGCCACGCGCGCGCTGACCAACCTGGTCGACCCGAACCGCGCGGTGCGGGAAGCGCGCAGCGATTTCGACCGCGCGCCCACGGTGGCCCACCGCATGCGGTTGGCGGCCGCCCTGCTGGAGGCGGGCCAGCCGCAGGAAGCGCTGCAGCACTACCAGGAGGCCGCCAGCGGCCCCTTCGCCAGCGATCCGGCACTGCTGCTCGGGCTGGCCCAGGCGCAGTTCGCCACGCAGGACAGCGCCGGCGCAGTGGCCACACTGGAGCGTCTGTTCGCCGCCAATCCATTGCTGCGCCAGCAGGCCGACCCGGCACTGCTCTATGCGCGCGCGCTGGCCGCGCAGGGCGCGGCGGGCACGCGTGCCGCCTTCGAGGCGGCGCTCACCTGCGCCAGCGATGCGGCAGCGCGCTGCCTGTTCGCGGACTGGCTGGCGCAGCAGCCGGACGCCGCCGACCGCGAGCGGGCGCGCACCTTGTACGCCGACATCGTGCACGACGCCCGCCATTGGCCGCGCCATGCGCGCGAGCACAATCGCGAGTGGCTGGAGCGCGCCCGCTCGGCGCAGGTCAGGCCCTGAGCGCCGGGCCTTCTCCCCCTGAGGCACCGCGGCGCCGCGGCACGTTCCCCTGATTTTCAACCGGCCCGCCGATACGGGCCAGCACCATACGAATCCGTATTCCATGACTCTGCTCAAACGCAAATCCATCGAGGCCGAGGCCTCCCGCCGTCCAGCCCGGGGCGCACGCGCGCAACGCCGTATGGCGCAAGGCGATGGCCCGGACGCCGAGCCGCGCGAGGACAAGCCCGCGCGCCGCGGCGCCCAGGGCGACGAGAAGCGGATGACGCCGCGCTTCGCCCCGGTCACGTTCTCGGAAATGGACGGCGTGCGCTACCTGCATTTCGGCACCGAGTGGGTGCAGGGCGCCATGCGCCTGCGCAAGCCGGATGCCATCGAGCTGGAGTACGCGCAGCAGATGATGGCTTGGCTGCTGTTCCTGTCGCCGTCCGCGCCCGACTTCCACGTGGCCCAGCTCGGCCTCGGCGCGGCGGCGCTGACCAAGTTCAATCACCGCCAGTTCAGCCGCGCCCGCGTCACCGCGGTCGAGCTGAATCCCGCGGTCATCGTCGCCGGGCGCAGCATGTTCGGCCTGCGCGAGGACGACACGCGGCTGCGCGTGCTGGAGCAGGATGCCTGGGACTACGTGATGGATGCCGCGCACACCGGCAGCGTCGACGCGCTGCAGGTGGACCTGTACGACGCCACCGCCCGCGGGCCCGTGCTCGACACCACCGCCTTCTACCGCGCCTGCCGGCGCGTGCTGAAGGCCCCCGGCGTGATGACCATCAACCTGTTCGGCGACCATGACAGTTTCCCGAAGAACATCGTGCGCATCTGCGATGCCTTCGACAACCGCGTGCTGGTCTTCCCCGAGGTGCACGACGGCAATGTCATCGCACTGGCCTTCAACGGCCCCGTGATCGACGTGTCCTGGGAGGTGCTGGAGGCGCGCGCCAAGGTGGTGGAAACCACCACGCGGCTGCCGGCGCGCGACTGGGTGGCCAAACTGCGCGCGGCCAACGCACGGCAGGAAGAGCGGCTGCGGATCTGAGCGGCAGGAAGCGCCGACGCCGCTGGTCAAGCATGGCGTCTTGACTCTCTCTCCCGCAGGCGGGAGAGGGGCGCGAGCCGGCGCGGCGCGATCCCCGCCGCACCGGCCTGGGCCGCCAACTATTCCTTGTGGAAGAACTGGGCGAGCGACCACTCGTCCGTGCGCGCTTCGTAGCGCACGCCCTTGCGCATCGCCCACATCGCCAGCTGGCTGTGCGAGGGGATGATGCCGTGGTCGGCCAGCGCGAAGCGGGCCGCCGCGCGGGCGTTCTCTTCGCGAGCCTTGTCGCTGCTGACCGTGGTCAGCGATTTCTCGATCAGCTGGTCGAGCTGCGGGTTGCTGTACTTGCCCCAGTTCCAGGTGCCGTAGCCGGTCTTGGGGTTGGGTGTGCCCAGGATGGAGCGTAGCGCCACATCGGCCGCCGCCGAGCCCCAGCCCAGCATCTCGAAGGCGAACTCTCCCTGGCGCGCGCGCGTGAAGTAGGCGGCCACCGGCATCGTCTCCACCTTGGTCTGGATGCCGATGCGCGTCAGCATGCCGGCGGTGGCCTGCGCCACCGCCGCGTCGTTCAGGTAGCGGTTGTTGGTGGCGTGCAGGGTCAGGCCGAAACCGTCGGGGTAGCCGGCGGCGGCCAGCAGCTTCTTGGCGCCTTCCGGGTCGTAGGCGTCGGGCCTGGTGCCCGGGTGGCCGAAGATCTGCGGCGAGACGATGGACGAGGCCGGCACCGCCAGCCCTTCCATGATGCGGCTGACGATGGCGTCGCGGTTGAGCGCCTTGCTGATGGCGGCGCGCACGCGCGCATCCTTGAACGGGTTCTTGCCCAGCGGCTTGCCGGCCTTGTCGGTGACGAAGGGCGGGTTGTCGCGCGCCTGGTCCATCTGCCAGAAGAGGGTGCGCCAGGACACCTGCTGCTCGATCTTGAACTTGGGGTTCTGCTTGAGCTTGGCCACGTCGGCCGAGGGCACGCTCTCGATCACGTCGACGTCGCCGGCCAGCAGGGCGGCGGTGCGGGCGCCATTGTCGGTCAGGATGCGGAAGACCGCGCGCTCCCACTCGGGCCTGGGGCCCCAGTAGTCGGGATTGCGCTCCATCACGATCTCCTGCCCGCGCGCGAAGCGGACGAACTTGAACGGGCCGGTGCCGATCATGACCTTGCCCGAGTCGAACTCGGCCTGGGTGAGCGTGGCCGCCACCTTCTTCGGCAGGATCGGCACGCTGTTCAGGTCATTGGCCAGGTTGGCGTAGTTGGGCACGCTCATGGTCAGCCGCACGGTGTGCGCGTCGGGCGTGTCGATGCGCGCGATCGGCTTGGTGTAGCTGGTGAAGGAGCCCGGGCTGTTGACGAGCTTTTCGGGGCGCTCCAGCGAGGCCTTGACGTCCTCGCTGGTGAAGGGGGCGCCGTCATGCCACTTCACGTTGGGGCGCAGCTTGATTTCCCAGGTGATGGCATTGACCGGCTTCCAGGACAGCGCCAGTCCCGGGATATAGCGCGCGTTCTTGTCCATGAACACGAGCGACTCGAAGATGTGCAGGGCGATGGCGTTGTTCGGGCCGGCGTTGTTCCACTGCGGGTCCATCGACGTCACGTCGGCTGCCAGGCCGATGCGCAGGGTGTCGGGATCGGCGGCGGCGGCGGGGCGCATGGCCTGGGCGGCGGGCCCCAGCGCCAGCGCGGCGCCGGCCTGCAGCAGGCGACGGCGCCGCGGCGAGCGCGGCGCGGCGGGCAGGGCGGGAGGGTTGCGGTGGCTGGCGGTCATCGGATGCTCTCCTCGTACAAGCCCGCGCAGGCGCGCGGTGGCGCCGCCGGCGGGCGGTTTCTCGATCGGACAGACCGCATTGTGCCGGCAAAAAGACATCGGTGCGCGGTCGGCGGGGTGCGGCACCGCAGCGGCGCGCCCGGCGGGCTCCGCCGACGTTCGCTGCGGGCCCGGTAGAATCGCGGCCATGTTCGCCAACTCCCGCACCATCGCCTCGGCCCAGACGGGCATCCACGATCACCTCGACGCGCGCGTGGCGCGCCACCTGGCGGAGCCCTTCCGCAAGCCCGTCGGCGAGGCCAGTCGCAATGCGCTGGAGGCGGCGCTGGCGCGCTGGCAGCAGGCCGGCGGTGCGCCGCTGATCCTGGACGCCGGCTGCGGCGTGGGTGAGAGCACGTTGCGGCTGGCGCAGGCCTGGCCCGACCATTTCGTCATCGGCGTGGACCAGTCGGAAAAGCGCCTGGCCGCCGGCAAGGACTGGTGGGAGGGGGAGCGGCCCGGAAACTTCGTCTGGGCCCGCGCCGACCTGGTGGACGTGTGGCGCCTGCTGCAGGACCTGCAGGTGGCGGTGGCCCGCCACTACGTGCTGTATCCGAACCCCTGGCCCAAGATCGGCCATCTGGGCCGGCGCTGGCAGGGGCACGCCGTGTTCCCCGCGCTGGCCGCCTGCGGCGCCTACCTGGAGTGCCGCAGCAACTGGCAGATCTACGTGGAAGAGTTCGCGCGGGCGCTGGCCCTGGCCGGGCGGCCGGCACGGATCGAACCCTGGCAGCCGGCCGAGGCCATGACGCCGTTCGAGCGCAAGTACGGCGCCTCCGGCCATGCGCTCTGGCGCTGCGTCAGCGAGGCGGCCGGCTGAGCCCCGCGCGGCGGGGGGGCACCAAGGCAAACGGCCCGCGCAAGGCGGGCCGTCGGCGGGGGCGGGAGCGCGGACGCGCTCCGGCTCAGTGGAACAGCGGCTGTTGCGTGGGCGCGTCTTCCGGCAGTTCGGCGTGGACGATCTCGCCCGTGCGGTCGGCATACAGCGGCGTGCCGCAGTCCTCGCAGTACTCGGGGTCGAACAGTGCGGCATGGCGGAAGATGTCTTCCACGCCGGCGTTGCGCAATTCCTCGCAGATCTGCTCGACCGGACCGCCTTTCTCCTCGCTGTCGATCTCGCCCGCCTCGCGGCCGTAGACCGGCCAGACGATGCCGTAGATGACGTCTTTCTCGCCGCGCATGGTGAAGCCCACGCGGTATTCCTCGACCTCGTCCTCGCCGAAGGCGGCCAGCACCGCCGCCAACTGGCCGGCCGGCACGTCCAGCGTGCCGCACAGGTAGTTGACGGCCGCGCGCACCGTCAGCGGACGGATGCTCTTGTCCGACTCGCGGCAGGACAGGAAGAAGGCGTCGGGCAGCAGCAGCTCGAACTCGCAGCCGGGCAGCAGCAGGGCCACCGAGGGCTGTACCTGGGTGCGCCAATGCTCCAGGCAGATCGAGCGCTCGGCATGGTGTTCCTTGGCGTCTTCCTGCCAGCGGAACAGCGGGCCTTCGTGCGGTGCCACCACCACGGCCAGCAGGTAGCGCGGGTCGGCCAGGATGGGGGCGGTCTCGGGCAGGTCGCGCAGGTCGACCTTGGGCGCGTTGCCGGCCAGCGCGGCCGACAGCAGCTTGTGCGTCAGCGCGAAGGTGTCGCTATGGGTGCGCGGCAGCTGGTCGATGCTGTACAGATAGGGCGACAGCGCCACCTTGGTCTGCGCGGCCAGCACGTGGGCCTGCAGGTGCACGGTGAGCGTCTGCACCAGGTCGGGCTTGAGCGCGCCCGAGGGAATGGCGTAGCGGGTATGGGCCAGGATGGGCGCGGCGATCAGCAGCGCATCGTAGCGCACCCCGTCGAGCTCCACGGTGGCCGATTCGGCCAGCGTCTCGGCCTGCTCGGCCAGCACGTCGGAGGCGTCCGGATTGTGCTTGAACAGGTGTTCGAGTGCCGCGTCCAGCGCCGACTGGCTGCCGTTCTTCAGCAGCCGGCCGAGCCGTTGCGAGAGCCTCCGCTCCCAGTACCCGTCTTCCATGCGGCTGCCCGAGGCATCGAGGGCGAGCGCGTCCGCCACCAGTCGCTCGGCGTCGGGTGAAAGACGAGGGGAAGCCTTGGAGCGAAAACCTGCCATATGTAGAAACCATCCGTGATTCGGTAAAACGGTATTCTACTCGCAGCCATGGAAAACGCGGCCACGGCAGGGGCCGTACGCGGGGATTGCGCCCCTGGCGTCCTATTTCCCGGCCGGCGCGGCGGGGGCGTGCGATTCCACGCTGTGCTGCTCACCGGCGATGGCGATGTCGCCGCCGCTGCGCGTCAGCAGGTAGAGTGCGCCGCCGGCGACCAGCACGAAAGCGATGAGGATCTTGACCATGGTGTCTCCTGGTGGGTGGCGGGCCGCGGGCCCGCCTGCCTGGCGGCCGGCGGCGCCGGCCCTGGCCTTGTTGTAGGTGTAGGAGACAGTCTGGCAGCGCCGCCTTGCGTGGAACTTACATGGCCGGTCCGGCGGGCCGGCTGTTGCCGGCTCCCGGCGCGGCGCCGACCGGGCCGGAAAGCCGTGCGCCGCCTGCGGCACCGGGCCGGCGGCGCACGGGGCCGGGGCGCTCGCTGGCGGCCCGGCACGGAGGCCAGGGCCGGCACCCGCGGGGGGGGCCGGCGTCCGGCCTCAGGCGGCCAGCAGCTGGCGCAGCACGAAGGGCAGGATGCCGCCGTGGTTGTAGTAATCCACCTCGATCGGGGTGTCGATGCGCAGCAGCACCGGCACGCGCTGCGCCTCGCCGTCGGCGCGGTGGATCACCAGGGTCACGTCCTGCTGCGGCTTCAGCTCGCCCTCGATGCCTTCGATGTCGAAGGTCTCGGTGCCGGTGAGGCCGAGCGACTGCGCGCTGTCGTTGCCCTTGAACTGCAGCGGCAGCACGCCCATGCCGACCAGGTTGGAGCGGTGGATGCGCTCGAAGCTGCGCGCGATCACCGCCTTGACGCCGAGCAGCTGGGTGCCCTTGGCCGCCCAGTCGCGCGACGAGCCGGTGCCGTATTCCTCGCCGCCGAAGACCACGGTCGGCGTGCCCGCGGCGATGTACTGCATGGCCGCGTCGTAGATCGACATCTGCTCGCCGTCCGGCTGATGCAGCGTCAGGCCGCCTTCCACGCGCGAGCCGTCGGCCTTGGGCGGGATCATCAGGTTCTTGATGCGCACGTTGGCGAAGGTGCCGCGCATCATCACCTCATGGTTGCCGCGGCGCGAGCCATAGCTGTTGAAGTCGGCCTTCAGCACGCCGTGTTCCTGCAGGTACTTGCCGGCCGGCGAGGTGTCCTTGATCGAGCCTGCCGGCGAGATGTGGTCGGTGGTGACCGAGTCGCCGAAGATGCCCAGCGCGCGCGCGCCGCGCACGTTGCTGACGCTCTGGGCCGGCTCCATGCTGAAGTCCTGGAAGAAGGGCGGTTCGGCGATGTAGGTGGAGGTCGGCCAGTCGTAGACCTGGCCGCTGGTGCCGGTGATGTCCGCCCACAGCTTGCTCGGCTTGTTGACCTGGGCGTAGTTCTTCTTGAACACGTCCGAATTCATCGCGAACTTCATCAGCGCGTGGATCTCTTCCGAGCTTGGCCAGATGTCGCCCAGGTAGATGTCGCGCCCGCCCTTGCCCTGGCCGACCGGCTCGGTCATCAGGTCGCGCGTCATGGTGCCGGCGATGGCGTAGGCCACCACCAGCGGCGGCGAGGCCAGGAAGTTGGCGCGGATGTTCGGGTGGATGCGCGCCTCGAAGTTGCGGTTGCCGGACAGCACGGCGGCGGCCACCAGGTCGTTCTTGACGATGGCCTCGTTGATCTCCGGCGTCAGGTCGCCGGCGTTGCCGATGCAGGTGGTGCAGCCATAGGCGGCTACGTCGAAGCCCAGCTTTTCCAGGTAGGGCAGCAGGCCGGCCGCCTTCAGGTATTCGGTCACCACGCGGCTTCCGGGGGCCAGCGAGGTCTTGATGTGCTTGGCCACGGTCAGGCCTGCCTCGACCGCCTTCTTGGCCAGCAGGCCGGCCGCCAGCAGCACGCTCGGGTTGGAGGTGTTGGTGCAGGAGGTGATGGCGGCGATCAGCACGTCACCGTTCTTGATCTCGATGCCGTCGGCGGTCTGGTAGGGCTTGTCCAGTTCCGCGACGTCCTTGTTGAAGCCGTTCTCGGCCACCGGCTTGGCGAACAGCGAGGCGAAGGTCGACTTGACATCGCCGATCTCGATGCGGTCCTGCGGGCGCTTCGGGCCGGCCAGCGACGGCGCCACCGAGCCCAGGTCCAGCGTCAGCGTCTTGGTGTAGTCGATCTCGCCGGCGCGCGGCACGCCGAACAGTTCCTGGGCGCGGAAGTAGCCCTCGAAGGCGGCGATCTCCTTGTCGGTGCGGCCGGTGCCCTGGAAGTAGTCGATGGTCTTTTCGTCGACCGGGAAGAAGCCCATGGTGGCGCCGTACTCGGGCGCCATGTTGCCGATGGTGGCGCGGTCCGGCACCGACAGGCTGGCGGTGCCTTCGCCGAAGAACTCGACGAACTTGCCGACCACTTTCTCGCGGCGCAGCATCTCGGTGATGGTCAGCACCAGGTCGGTGGCCGTCACGCCTTCGCGCAGGCGGCCCTTGAGCTCGACGCCGACCACGTCCGGGGTCAGGAAGTAGACCGGCTGGCCGAGCATGCCGGCTTCGGCCTCGATGCCGCCGACGCCCCAGCCGACCACGCCGATGCCGTTGATCATGGTGGTGTGGCTGTCGGTGCCGACCAGGGTGTCAGGATAGTAGACACCGTCCTTCTTGTGGACGCCGCGTGCCAGGTATTCGAGGTTGACCTGGTGCACGATGCCGAAGCCTGGCTGCACCACGCCGAAGGTGTCGAAGGCCTGCATGCCCCACTTCATGAACTGGTAGCGCTCGTTGTTGCGCTTGAATTCCAGCTGCATGTTCAGGTCCAGCGCCTTCTTCTCGCCATAGTGGTCGACCTGCACGGAGTGGTCGACCACCAGGTCCACCGGCACCAGCGGCTCGATCTTCTTGGGATCCTTGCCCATGCTCTCGGCCACGTTGCGCATGGCGGCCAGGTCGGCCAGCAGCGGCACGCCGGTGAAGTCCTGCAGCACCACGCGGGCCACCACGAAAGGGATCTCGTCGACGCGCTCGGCATTGGGCTGCCAGCCGGCCAGCTGCCTGACGTGTTCCTCGGTCACCTTCTTGCCGTCGCAATTGCGCAGCACGGATTCGAGCACGAGGCGGATCGATACCGGCAGCCGCTCGATGGCTACGCCGAGTTCCTTGCCGAGCTGGGGCAGGGAGTAGAACTTGCCTTTGGCCGAGGGGCCGATCTTGAATTCTTTCAGAGTCTTGTCGAGGTTGTGGGGCATTGCCTTACTCCAATCGAAGGGTGATGCGGGCGGACTGAGATGGATGCTGACTTCTTCTTTTCGCGGTGCCGGCCCGGTGCCGGGGCGGGGCCCGAGCCCGCATCGCGGGAGGGGCGGCACGCGCTGCAGCCCCCGGTCGCCGGCGGCGGAAAGTGCCGCCGGCTGCAATGCTCAACTTTAGCTCCGGCCCGTGGCGCAGGGCAACCCGTGTCGTGCGGCAAGGGCCGGCTCAGATCACGTACAGGTCGACGTATTCGTGGACCGGCATCGCTTCCAGGCGCGCCTGGTCCAGCGAGACGTCCAGGATGGCCTGCTGCTGGCGGGGCGGGAAGCGGCGCGCCAGGTTGGCGCGGAACTTCCCGACCAGCAGGGGGATGCCCTCGGCGCGGCGGCGCTTGTGCCCGAGCGGGTATTCGACCACCACCTCGGGCAGTACCGTGCCGTCGTCCAGCTCGACCGTCAGGCCGTTGGCGATCGAGCGTTTGTCGGGATCGTGGTAGTCGGCGGTGAAGGCCGGGTCCTCGACACAGGCGATCTTCTCCCGCAGCGCGTCGATACGCGGGTCGGCGGCGGCCTCGTCCTCGTAGTCGGCGGCCGTCAGCCGGCCGCGCAGCAGCGGCACCGCCACCATGTACTGGATGCAGTGGTCGCGATCGGCCGGGTTGGCCAGCGGGCCATGCTTGTCGATGATGCGCAGGCAGGCCTCGTGGGTGCGGATGGTGACGCGGCGGATGTCTGCCGCGCTACGGCCTGCCGCAGCCAGTTGCCGGTGCAGCGCTATGGCGGCCTCGGCGGCCGTCTGCGCGTGGAATTCGGCCGGGAAGGCCACCTTGAACAGCACGTTCTCCATCACGTAGCTGCCATAGGGGCGCTGGAAGCGGAAGGGCTGGCCGCGATACAGCACGTCGTAGAAGCCCCAGGTCCTGGCGCTCAGCACCGAGGGATAACCCATCTCGCCGGTGCGGGCGATCAGTGCCAGCCGCACGGCCCGGCTGGTGGCGTCGCCGGCGGCCCAGCTCTTGCGGCTGCCGGTGTTGGGGGCGTGGCGGTAGGTGCGCAGCGGCTGGCCGTCGACCCAGGCCAGCGACACCGCGTTGGCGATCTCGTCGTGCGACAGGCCCAGCAGACGGGCCGCGACCGCGGTGGAGGCCACCTTGACCAGCACCACGTGGTCCAGGCCGACCCGGTTGAAGGCATTCTCGAGCGCCAGGCAGCCCTGGATCTCGTGCGCTTTGATCATGGCCGCCAGCACATCCTTCATCAGCAGGGGTTTGCGCCCGGCGGCGACGTGGTTGCGCGACAGCCAGTCGGCGGTGGCCAGGATGGCGCCGAGGTTGTCGGAGGGGTGGCCCCATTCGGCGGCCAGCCAGGTGTCGTTGAAGTCCAGCCAGCGCACCATGGCGCCGATGTTGAAGGCGGCCTGGACGGGGTCGAGCTGGAATTGGGTGCCGGGCACCTTGGCGCCGTTTGGCACCACCGTGCCGGGCACGACAGGCCCGAGCAGCTTGGTGCAGGCGGGGTAGGAGAGCGCCTCCAGCCCGCAGCCCAAGGTGTCGATCAGGCAGTTGCGGGCCGTGTCGTAGGCCAGGGCGCTCTTGATCTGGTACCGCGTCACATAGTCGACGATGTCGACGATGACCTGGTCGGTATCGGGACGGACATGGGAGATGGCTGTGGACATGGGGTTCCCTCGGCGCTCCTGCCTGTCTGCGGCGGGTCTGGCTTGCCGGGCTGGCCGCCCGGCGGGCTTGCTGCCTGGCTTACTGGTGCGGCTGTGCGTTCTGTTGCTGTGCAGCATCCTGCGGCTGTGCCGGCTGCTGGGCGGGCGCGACCAGCAGCGGGGTGGCCACCGGGGCGCGCAGCGCGCCGGCCTGGGTCGGCGCGGCGGCACCGCCCTGCATGGCCACGGTCTGGCATTCGTCGGCCAGGCGATGGCCTTCCTTGCGGTCGAACAGCATCGCCTTGCTCGGGATCACGACCAGGTCGAGGCCCGAGTGGGAATCATAGTAGCGGTCGGCGCCGGTCACGGTGGTCTGGCGCGGCAGCTTGTATTCCTTGCCTTGCCAGTTCAGGGTCAGGACCTCGTCGCGCAGCATGTTGCCGTCGACATAGAGGCTGTTGCCCAGTTCGCAGCTCCACTTCTCGCCCTTGGGCGGCACCGGCGCGGCGGCCGTGGCGCCCTTCTTGGAGGCCTTCTTCTTGGCCGGCGCCTTCTTGGCCGCAGCCTTCTTGGCGGGTTCCTGGGCCACGGCGGTGCCGGCGGCGGTCACGGTGAGGGCGCCAAGGCAGGCGGCGATCAGGAGGTGTTTCATCAGACGTTTCCTTTCGGGGCAATAAGATCTTCGGTAAGGCGGGCCCTGGCCCGCCATGGGGCGGCCCGGTGCCGTTCCGCCGCTATTCTCTACGATTTGCGACGGCGGGCGTAGGGGCGCTGCCATTGGTTACATTATCCCCCCCGCCGGGTGGCGTTCCCGCCTGTGATGATATTCATAGATCACTTTCGTTTGCCGATCGGCACGAACTTGAGGTTATCCGGCCCGGTGTAGTTGGCGCTGGGGCGGATGATCTTGTTGTCGATGCGCTGCTCGATGATGTGCGCGGCCCAGCCCGAGGTGCGCGCGATGACGAACAGCGGGGTGAACATGGCGGTGGGCACGCCCATCATGTGGTAGCTGACGGCGCTGAACCAGTCCAGGTTGGGGAACATCTTCTTGATGTCCCACATCACGGTCTCCAGGCGCTCGGCGATGTCGAACATCTTCATCGAGCCGGCGTCCTTGGACAGATTGCGCGCGACTTCCTTGATGACCTTGTTGCGCGGGTCGCCGATGGTGTACACCGGGTGGCCGAAGCCGATCACCACTTCCTTGTTCTCCACGCGGCGCGTGATGTCGGCCTGGGCCTCGTCGGGGGTGTCGTAGCGCTTCTGGATCTCGAAGGCCACTTCGTTGGCGCCGCCGTGCTTCGGGCCGCGCAGCGCGCCGATGGCGCCGCAGATCGACGAGTACATGTCCGAGCCGGTGCCGGCGATGACGCGGCCGGTGAAGGTCGAGGCGTTGAACTCGTGCTCCGCGTACAGGATCAGCGAGGTGTGCATGGCGCGCTCCCACAGGGCCGAGGGCTTCTCGCCGTGCAGCAGGTGCAGGAAGTGGGCGCCGATGGAGTCGTCGTCGGTCTCGACCTCGATGCGGCGGCCGTTGTGGCTGTAGTGGTACCAGTACAGCAGCATCGAGCCGAGGCTGGCCATCAGGCGGTCGGCGATGTCGCGCGCGTCGGGGGAGTTGTGGTCGTCCTTCTCGGGCAGCACGGTGCCGAGCACGGACACGCCGGTGCGCATCACGTCCATCGGGTGGGCGCTGGCGGGCACCCATTCGAGGGCGGCCTTGACGTTGGCGGGCAGGCCGCGCAGGGCCTTGAGCTTGGTCTTGTAGGCGCGCAGCTCGGCCTTGGTGGGCAGCTTGCCGTGCACCAGCAGGTGGGCGATCTCCTCGAATTCGCAGGCGTCGGCGATGTCGAGGATGTCGTAGCCGCGGTAGTGCAGGTCGTTGCCGCTGCGGCCGACCGTGCACAGCGCGGTGTTGCCGGCGGTCACGCCGGACAGGGCCACGGACTTCTTGGGCTTCGGCCCGGCCGGGGCCGCCGTGACGCCGGCGGGTGCGGAGTCGGGGCTGGCAGGTTCGTTCGCCGCGCTGGTCGGTGCTGCCGCCTTGGCTTTGGCCATCGGTGTCTCCTGGTTCTTTGAGTCTTCTTGAGGGATCGGGGGAAGTCGCCAGCCGCCGGGCCCCAGCCCGGGATCAGGCGAAGAACAGCTCCTGGACGCGTTCGGGCAGGTCGGCGCCGGTGGCGTGCGCGCGCTGCAGCAGCGACCAGTAGTAGCGGTAGCTGGCGCGGTCGTGCAACTGGTCCTGGTGGCGGATCGGCGCCCAGCTGTTGTCGTAGGCGGCCAGCAGGATCTCGCTGGCGGCGCCGATTTCCTGGCGCTCCGGGCGGAAGGCCGCGACGATCGGCTCCACCTGGCTCGGGTGGATGCTCCACTTGCGCAGGTAGCCGAACTCTCCGCGCGCGCGCCGGGCGTCCTCGCCGGCGCGCTCCGGGTGGCGCACGTCGGTGCTGACGTTGTGCGAGGGCACCTTGCCGTGCCGGTGGCAGGCCGCCGAGATTTCCAGCATGGCGCGGCGGACCAGCGGGTGTTCGAACTGCTGCGGCGAGCGCATCGCCTCGCCGGGAATGGCGCCGTGGTGGGCCGAGACGAAGTCCATCAGGCCGAAGCTGAGGCACTCGACCTGCACCAGTGAGGCGATCTCGAACACCTGCTCCAGGGCGGCATGGGTTTCCACCAGCGCATGGATGGGAATGTGACGGGCAATGCCTGCCGAGCGCGCTACCTGGTTCACATGGTCGGTCACACGGGCGATTTCCACCACGTCGGTGGCCTTGGGCACCACCACGTAGGCCAGTCGTGCCCCGGCTGCGCCGACCAGGATCTCGACATCGCTGCGCCACGAGGGATGGGAGGGCGCGTGCACGCGCACGCCGACCCGGTTATGGATGTTGAGCGGGCTGTTGACCAGGCGCGCGCAAAGCTGGGCGTGTTCGCGCTCCTGGCCTACCGCAGCGCCGTCTTCGCAGTCGAAGGTGAGGTCGAAGACCGGCCCAAGCTCTTGTTGCAGGGCGAGCGACTTGAGCATCAGCTTCTCGCTGCCGGCGTAGTGGTCGCACACGGGCAACTGGACCGGCATGGTCTCGCCCTGGAACAAGATCTCGGAGGGATGCACGTTGAGGGTTCTATTCAATCGGGATGGATGGGGCAGGGCCAAAGCAAACAGGCCGGAGCCCGCGCCGATCCGAGAATCGTTGCGGGGCTCCGGCCTGTCATGGCGCCTTGCGGGAAGGTGCGGGATCAGCCCAGCAGGTGCTGCACGCCGGCGCGCTCTTCTTCGAGCTCATTCAGCGTGATGTTGATCTTTTCCTGGCTGTACGCGTCGATCTCGAGACCCTTGACGATCTCGTACTTGCCGTTGGCCGTGGTGACCGGGTAGCCGAACATCACGTCCTGCGGGATGCCGTATTCACCGTTCGACGGGATGCCCATGGTGACGACCTTGCCGTTGGTGCCCAGCACCCAGTCGCGCACGTGGTCGATGGCGGCGTTGGCTGCCGAAGCGGCCGACGACAGGCCGCGCGCCTCGATGATGGCGGCACCGCGCTTGCCGACGGTCGGCAGGAACACGTCGTTGTTCCACACCGGGTCGTTGATCAGGTCCTTGACGCTCTGGCCGTCGACGGTCGCATAGCGGTAGTCGGCGTACATGGTCGGGCTGTGGTTGCCCCACACGAACAGCTTCTCGATCGATGCGACCGGCTTGCCGGTCTTGGCGGCGATCTGCGACAGGGCGCGGTTGTGATCCAGGCGCAGCATCGCGGTGAAGTTCTCGCGCGGCAGGTCCGGCGCCGACTTCATGGCGATGTAGGCATTGGTGTTGGCGGGGTTGCCGACCACCAGGACCTTGACGTTGCGGCTGGCGACGTCGTTCAGTGCCTTGCCCTGCACCGTGAAGATCTGGGCGTTGGCTTCCAGCAGGTCCTTGCGTTCCATGCCCTTGCTGCGGGGGCGGGCGCCCACCAGCAGGGCCACGTCGGCGTCCTTGAAGGCGACCTTGGGATCATCGGTGATCACCACGCCGGCCAGCAGCGGGAACGCGCAGTCTTCCAGTTCCATCACCACGCCCTTGACGGCGGCCTGGGCTTGCGGGAGGTCGAGCAGTTGGAGGATGACCGGCTGGTCTTTGCCCAGCATGTCGCCGTTGGCGATGCGGAACAGCAGGGAGTAGCCGATCTGGCCAGCGGCGCCGGTGACTGCGACGCGCATTGGGGCTTTAGCCATGAGTAAATCTCCAAACGAGAAAAGGGGGAAACCGGTCGGTGTCGCGCCGCACGGACGCGGGCATCGCACCGCTGCGGGTTGTCGCCACGGCGGCAGGCGGCAGTCCGTCTGCACCGCCTGCGCGGGGCGCAGCGCGGCGGCCGGATGGGCTGGTGCCGCGACGGGTCATGGCGATGCGACAAGGCGTAAGTCTACTGCGAAGCGGCATGCCACATCCATAGCAACATCGCGGTCCAGGCTCCACATGGCACGTGGCGTGGCTGCCTGCGTGGCTGCTCGAGGCAGGCGGAGTGTAGGCCGCCCCCCTTGCAAAGTCAATTCATATGTCTTATATAAGACATAAGACATTTGATGTTGGGCTGGACGCGCTTCGGCTTTTTGTGGTGAAATCCGGCTATGTCATCGCTGCCCTCGACCTTCGCCGGTGTTCCGCCCAGCGGAGCTTCCGATCCCGGTGCTGCTGCGCCCGGCGCCGGAGCGCAGCCGTCCGCGCCCGCCGCGGGCCCGGTCGCGCCCGCCGTGTCGGCCGCGCCTCCCGCCCCCGCTCCCTCGCCCACCTTCAGTCCGCTCTACCAGCAGATCAAGGCCCTGATCATGAAGAGCCTGCAGTCCGGCGAGTGGAAGCCGGGCGAGATGATCCCGAGCGAGATGGAGCTGGCGTCGCGCTACAAGGTCAGCCAGGGTACGGTACGCAAGGCCATCGACGAGCTGGCGGGCGAGAACCTGGTGGCGCGCCGCCAGGGCAAGGGCACCTTCGTCACCACCCATCATGAGGACGGGGTCAAGTTCCGCTTCCTGCGGCTGGTGCCGGACGAGGGCGAGCCGCATTACGGTGCCAGCCACGTGCTGGAATGCAAGCGCCTGCGGGCGCCTGCCGAGATCGCGCGCCTGCTGGACATCCGCACCGGCGACAGCGTGGTGCAGATCCGCCGCGTGCTGTTCTTCTCGGGCGAGGCCACTGTGCTCGACGAGATCTGGCTGCTCGGCACCAACTTCAAGGGCCTGACGGCCGAGAAGCTGACTGAGTGGAAGGGGCCGATGTATGCCCTGTTCGAGGCGGAGTTCGGCACGCGGATGATCCGTGCCTCCGAAAAGATTCGTGCGGTGTCGGCCGATTCGACCGCCGCCGCGCTGCTCTCGGTGCCCGAGGGCTCGCCGCTGCTGTCGGTGGAGCGGGTCTCGTTCACCTATGGGGATCGGCCTGTCGAAGTCCGGCGCGGTCTGTATGTCACGACGCGCCACTATTATCAGAACGATTTGAGTTGATCCTTGGGCGGCGCGCGTCCGCGTGCCGATTGTTGTGAATTGTGCGATAGCCGGACAGGCTGTTGCCTTGGATGGAAGCAATGGTTGCACCAAAGCGGTTCCGGACGGGTAGTGGGCAGTTGTCGGGTACGCCAGCCTGGTGCCCGATAGCTGAAAATTATTGGTGCGGCGCGCAACAAAGGCGCTAAAATCATCAGGATTTGCACCCGGTGCATCCATTTGCATTCAGGCTCCGGATGCACAGGAAATTCTTGTTTTTTGTTTACCGCTAATGGGGTCTCGCATGGCTGAAGCCGTCAAACAAGCCAGGCCGGAATTCCGGAACATCCATGTCGCGCAGCTTGCGCGATATCGGTTGCCCTGGGCCGGCAAGGTATCCATCCTGCATCGCGCGAGCGGTGCCATGATGTTCCTGCTGCTGCCGTTCATCCTGTATCTGTTCGAACAGAGCGTCACTTCCGAACTCAGCTTCGCCAAGTTCACTTCCCTGCTTTCCAACGGCTTCGTCAAGCTGGTGTTGCTGGCCCTGATCTGGGGCTACCTGCATCACTTCTGCGCCGGTATCCGCTTCCTGCTGCTCGATGTCCACGTCGGCGTCACCAAGCCGGCCTCCGCCAAGTCCGCCGTCGCCGTCCTGATCGTCAGCCTGCTGCTCACCGCGATTTTCGGCCTGAAGCTGTTCGGCGTGTTTTGAGGAGAGTCAAGGTGGCTAACAATAATATCGGTCCCAAGCGCCTGGTCGTCGGCGCGCACTACGGTATCAAGGATTGGCTGGCGCAACGCGTGACCGCCTGTGTGATGGTGGTCTTCACGGTCGTGCTGGCCATTGCCTTCCTGCTCTCGAACGGCGCTTCCTATGAAGCGTGGGCGGGGCTCTTCGCCAACCAGTGGATGAAGATCCTGACGTTCCTGACCATCCTGTCGCTGCTGTATCACGCCTGGATCGGCGTGCGCGATATCTGGATGGACTATGTGAAGCCGATGGCCGTGCGCCTCGTGCTGCAAGTTCTTACCATTCTGTGGCTCGTCGGTTGTGCGGGCTACGCTGCTCAGATTCTCTGGAGGGTGTAATAAATGGTCGCAGTCAAGACTGGATTGCCGCGTCGCCGCTTTGACGTGGTTATCGTCGGGGCGGGCGGCTCCGGGATGCGCGCATCCCTCCAGCTCGCGGAAGCCGGCCTGAACGTGGCCGTGCTGTCGAAGGTGTTCCCCACCCGCTCGCACACCGTGGCGGCGCAGGGCGGTATCGGTGCCTCGCTCGGCAACATGAGCGAAGACAACTGGCACTACCACTTCTACGACACCATCAAGGGTTCGGACTGGCTGGGCGACCAGGACGCCATCGAGTTCATGTGCCGCGAGGCACCGAACGTGGTGTACGAGCTCGAACACTTCGGCATGCCGTTCGACCGCAATGCCGACGGCACCATCTACCAGCGTCCCTTCGGCGGGCACACCTCCAACTACGGCGAGAAGCCGGTGCAGCGCGCCTGCGCCGCGGCCGACCGTACCGGCCACGCGCTGCTGCACACGCTGTACCAACGCAATGTTCGCGCCAAGACGCACTTCTTCGTCGAGTGGATGGCGCTGGACCTGATCCGCGACCAGGACGGCGACGTGCTGGGCGTGACCGCGCTGGAAATGGAAACCGGCGAGGTCTACATCCTCGAAGCCAAGACCACGCTGTTCGCCACCGGCGGTGCCGGCCGCATCTACGCTGCTTCCACCAACGCCTTCATCAACACGGGTGACGGCCTGGGCATGGCGGCGCGCGCCGGCATCCCGCTGGAAGACATGGAGTTCTGGCAGTTCCACCCGACCGGCGTGGCCGGCGCGGGCGTGCTGATCACCGAAGGCGTGCGCGGCGAAGGCGGCATCCTGCGCAACAAGGACGGCGAGCGCTTCATGGAGCGCTACGCGCCGACGCTGAAGGACCTGGCGCCGCGCGACTTCGTCTCGCGCTCGATGGACCAGGAAATCAAGGAAGGCCGTGGCTGCGGCCCGAACGGCGACTACGTGCTGCTCGACCTGACCCACGTCGGCGCCGAGACCATCATGAAGCGCCTGCCGTCGATTCGCGAGATCGGCATGAAGTTCGCCAACGTCGACGCGATCAAGGAACCGATTCCTGTGGTGCCGACCATCCACTACCAGATGGGTGGCATTCCGACCAACTACCACGGTCAGGTGGTGGTGCCGAAGAACGGCAGCCCGAACGAGGTGGTCAACGGCTTCTACGCGATCGGCGAATGCTCCTGCGTGTCGGTGCACGGCGCCAACCGCCTGGGCACGAACTCGCTGCTGGACCTGGTGGTGTTCGGCCGTTCCGCCGGCAACCACATCGTCAAGCACGTCAACGACAGCAAGGAACACAAGCCGCTGCCGGCCGACGCCGCCGACCGGGCGATGGAACGCCTGGCCAGGCTGCAGGCTTCGTCGAAGGGCGAGTACACGCAGGACGTCGCCAACGACATCCGCAAGAACATGCAGTCGCATGCCGGCGTGTTCCGTACCCAGAAGCTGATGGACGAGGGCGTCGAGCGCATCCTCGAGGTGGCAGAGCGCGCGGACAACATCCACCTGAAGGACAAGTCCAAGGTGTTCAACACCGCGCTGGTCGAAGCGCTGGAAGTGGCCAACCTGACGGAAGTGGCCAAGGCCACGATGATCTCTGCGGCGGCCCGCAAGGAATCGCGCGGCGCTCACGCGCACAGCGACTTCCCGAACCGCGACGACGAGAACTGGCTCAAGCACACGCTGTTCTACAGCGAGGGCAACCGCCTCGACTACAAGCCGGTGACGATGAAGCCGCTGACGGTGGAAAGCGTTCCGCCCAAGGCCCGTACGTTCTAAGCCCGCCTCGTAGAGACAACAGGACCCACAGAAATGAAGCGTATTTTCGAAGTCTACCGCTACGATCCGGACAAGGACGCGGCGCCGCGCATGCAGACCTACGAGATCGAGCTGGACGGCCACGAGCGCATGCTGCTCGACGCGCTGCTCAAGCTGAAGAAGCTCGATGAGTCGATCGCCTTCCGCCGCTCCTGCCGCGAAGGCGTGTGCGGTTCGGACGCGATGAACATCAACGGCAAGAACGGCCTGGCCTGCCTGACGAACATGCGCGAGCTGCCCGAGCGCATCGTGCTGCGTCCGCTGCCCGGCCTGCCGGTGGTGCGCGACCTGATCGTCGACATGACGCAGTTCTTCAAGCAGTACAACTCGATCAAGCCCTACCTGATCAACGACGAGCCGCCGCCCGAGAAGGAGCGCCTGCAGTCGCCGGAGGAGCGTGACGAGCTGGATGGCCTGTATGAGTGCATCCTGTGCGCCAGCTGCTCGACGTCCTGCCCCTCGTTCTGGTGGAACCCGGACAAGTTCGTCGGTCCGGCCGGCCTGCTGCAGGCCTACCGTTTCATCGCCGACAGCCGCGACCAGGCCACCAACGAGCGTCTGGACAACCTGAACGACCCGTACCGCCTGTTCCGTTGCCACACCATCATGAACTGTGTGGATGTGTGCCCGAAGGGTCTGAACCCGACCAAGGCCATCGGCAAGATCAAGGAGCTGATGGTCCGCCGCACGGTCTGACGGCCTCAACGGCCAGGCAGTAAGCGGCGCGCCAGCCCGGTCGGCTATACCGGGCCGGCGCGCCGGAAGCAGGAAATCATGACTGAAAGTCAATCCACCTCATTCTCCCATCAGGCCGATCCGCTCAAGCGCGCCCGTCTGCGCTGGCGTGCCCGCCGCGGCCTCCTGGAGAACGACATCATCGTCGAACGATTCTTCAACCGTTACGAGGAGAGCCTGTCCGATGCGGACGTGGCTTCGCTGAGCGCGCTGTTCGATCTCAGCGACAACGAGTTGATGGACTTGCTCCTTGCCCGCAAGGAGCTTGACGGTGAACTCGCCACGCCGCCGGTGCAACGGGTCCTCGACCTGCTGCGCACGGTCTGAGTATGGTCCACATCTTTATCTATAGCATTTGAAGGAACCGACATGACGCCGTCCGATGTGAAAGCCACGCTATCGTTTTCCGATGGTTCCCCCAGCGTCGAGCTGCCGATCTACAAGGGTACCGTAGGCCCGGACGTGATCGATATTCGCAAACTGTACGGCCAGACCGGGAAGTTCACCTACGACCCCGGTTTCATGTCGACGGCTTCGTGCAATTCGAAGATCACCTACATCGACGGCGACAAGGGCGAACTGCTGTACCGCGGCTACCCGATCGAGCAGCTGGCGCAGAAGTGCGACCACCTCGAGACCTGCTACCTGCTGCTGAAGGGCGAACTGCCCAACGCCAAGCAGAAGGAAGAGTTCGTCAACGCGGTGATGAACCACACCATGGTTCACGAGCAGATGCAGTTCTTCCTGCGCGGTTTCCGCCGCGATGCCCACCCGATGGCCGTGCTGACCGGCCTGGTGGGTGCCATGAGCGCGTTCTACCACGACGCCATGGACATCGATGACCCGCACCAGCGCGAAATCTCCGCGATCCGCCTGATCGCCAAGATGCCGACCCTGGTCGCGATGGCCTACAAGTACAACATCGGCCAGCCGTACATCTACCCGCAGAACGACCTGTCCTACTCGGGCAACTTCATGCAGATGATGTTCGCCACGCCGTGCGCGCCGTACAAGGTGAACCCGGTGCTGGAGCGCGCGCTGGACCGCATCTTCATCCTGCACGCCGACCACGAGCAGAACGCTTCGACCTCGACCGTGCGCCTGGCCGGCTCGTCGGGCACCAACCCGTTCGCCGCCATCGCCGCCGGCGTGGCCTGCCTGTGGGGCCCGGCCCACGGCGGCGCCAACGAAGCCGCGCTGAAGATGCTGGAAGAGATCGGCAGCGTCGACAACATCGGCGAGTTCATCAAGCAGGTCAAGGACAAGAACTCGGGCGTGCGCCTGATGGGCTTCGGCCACCGCGTGTACAAGAACTACGACCCGCGCGCCAAGCTGATGCGCGAGACCTGCCACGAAGTGCTGGAAGAACTGGGCCTGCACAACGACCCGCTGTTCAAGCTGGCGATGGAGCTGGAAAAGATCGCGCTGGAAGACGAATACTTCGTCAGCCGCAAGCTCTACCCGAACGTCGACTTCTACTCGGGCATCGTGCAGCGCGCGCTGGGCATCCCGACCTCGCTGTTCACCTGCATCTTCGCGCTGGCCCGCACTCCGGGCTGGATCTCGCAGTGGGAAGAGATGATCACCGATCCGGAATACAAGATCGGCCGTCCGCGCCAGCTGTTCAACGGCGCCGCCTCCCGCGACGTGCCGGACCTGAACAAGCGCTGATCCGGCGCCGCCTCCGGTCTGCCGGTCACTGCGCCGGCAGTCCCGGGCACACGAAACGCCCCGTTTCCGCGGGGCGTTTTTTCTTTCTGGGCGCCGCCGGGGAAGGGCGGGGCGATGCAATGCAGCAGTTCCGGCGGTCGATGGCGCGGCAGGCGCGTGCGTGGCGGAAAAGCGCGATGTTGCGGCGCGAGAAAATATTGCGTGGAATGTGGTGAATCCGTCTTTTTGCGACGATTTGTGCCGCATTTCCCTAAGGGTATTCATCAGATGTTGTGCAAATTCCCCTTGAGGCGGGAATTTTGACCCTATAATGCGGGCTGCTTTGCCGACGGCAGCCGGGCCACCCTTCCGGACTGCGGTGCGGCAAGCGGGGCAGGCGATTCGCTTGCGCAATAGAGAACGCATCAAACGTTGTCTTTCCGAACCAAGGTCTCCGCCCAGGCGGGGGCTGACACATGCCGGGCCCCGCAAGCGAAACTCCAAGCAGGCCCGTCTTCCGCGTTCCGGGGTCCTTCCCGCGGGTGTTGTTCGATTGCGCACGTCAAGCCGCTTCTTGCCCGTTTGACCAATACATAATCGAGGAGCTCCTGATGATGTTGTCCCGTCTTACCTCCATCTCCCTGGCCAGCGCACTGCTCGCTTTCGGCGCCGCCGCCGCCCATGCCGAAACCGTCAAGGTCGCCATTGCCGGCCCGATGAGCGGTTCGGTCGCCCAGTACGGCGACATGGTGAAGGCCGGCGCGCTGACCGCGATCGAGCAGATCAATGCTGCCGGCGGCGCCGGCGGCAACAAGCTGGAAGCCGTGCTGATGGACGATGCCTGCGAACCGAAGCAGGCCGTGGCGGTGGCCAACAAGATCGTCAGCCAGGGCATCAAGTACGTGATCGGCCACGTCTGCTCCGGCTCGACCATTCCCGCCTCGGACATCTACGAGAACGAAGGCATCGTGATGGTCACGCCGTCGGCCACCGCGCCGCAGCTGACCGAGGGCAAGAAGCGCAAGTTCGTCTTCCGCACCATCGGCCGTGACGACCAGCAGGGCCCGGCTGCCGCCCAGTACATCATCGCCAAGGTCAAGCCGAAGAAGGTCGCCGTGCTGCATGACAAGCAGTCGTACGGCCAGGGCATCGCCTCCTCGGTGAAGAAGGACCTGGAAGCAGCCAAGATCCCCGTCGCCGTCTTCGAAGGCATCAACGCCGGCGATTCCGACTACTCGGCCGTCATCACCAAGCTGAAGTCGCAGGGCGTGGACTTCGTCTACTTCGGCGGCTACCACCCCGAGATGGGCCTGCTGATGCGCCAGGCGCGCGAGCAAGGCGTCAAGGCCACCTTCATGGGTCCCGAGGGCGTGGGCAACAAGGACGTGACGGCGATCGCCGGCCCGGCCTCCGAAGGCATGCTGGTGACGCTGCCGGCCGACTTCTCCGCCGATCCGGCCAACGCCGGCCTGGTCAAGGCCTTCGCGGACAAGAAGCGCGACGCCAACGGCCCGTTCCAGATGCCTGCCTACGCCGGCGTCAAGATCATCGCCGACGCCATCGCCGGCGCCAAGACCACCGATCCGACCAAGGTCGCGGCGTACATCCACAAGAGCGCCTTCCAGACCCCGATCGGCAAGGTCGACTACGACGCCCAGGGCGACCTGAAGTCCTTCAAGTTCGTGGTCTTCACCTGGCACAAGGACGCCACCAAGACCGCCGCCAACTGATCCGGCGCTTTTCCGACACGCCCCGCTCCTCGCCTGTCGAGCGGGGCGTTTTGGTATCGGGCTTCCTGCTGCGAGGCTTCCCGCATGAATGAATTCCTTCCACAGTTCACCCAGCAACTGGTCAACGGCCTGACGCTGGGTGCGATCTACGCCTTGATCGCCATCGGCTACACGATGGTCTACGGCATCATCGGCATGATCAACTTCGCCCACGGCGAGATCTACATGATCGGTGCCTACGTGGGTCTCGTCACCCTGACCGCGATCGGCGTGCAGGCGGGCTATCCGCTGCCGCTGGTGCTGGGCGCGGCCTTGCTGGTCTCGGTGCTGGTCACCGGCCTGTACGGCTTCGCGGTCGAGCGCGTGGCCTACCGGCCGCTGCGCGGCGGACCGCGCCTGGTGCCGCTGATCTCCGCCATCGGCATGTCCATCTTCCTGCAGAACTATGTGCAGATCGGGCAGGGCGCACGCGATGTCTCGGTGCCCGTGCTGATCTCGGGCGCCATCGAGTTCCAGATGGGCGGTGACTTCACCGTGACCATCCCCTACGCGCGCCTGCTGATCGTCTGCGTGACGCTGGCGCTGATGATCGCGCTGACGCTGTTCATCGGCCGCTCGCGCATGGGCCGCGCCTGCCGCGCCTGCGCCGAGGACATGCGCATGGCCAACCTGCTGGGCATCGACACCAACAAGGTGATCTCCTTCACCTTCGTGCTGGGTGCCATGCTGGCGGCGGTCGGCGGCGTGCTGATCGGCCTGACCATCGGCAAGCTCAATCCCTTCATCGGCTTCATCGCCGGCATCAAGGCCTTCACCGCCGCGGTGCTGGGCGGCATCGGCAGCATCCCCGGCGCCATGCTGGGCGGTGTGCTGCTGGGCCTGGCCGAGACCTTCGCCTCCGGCTACATGCCGGCGGAATACAAGGACGTCGTGGCCTTCGGCCTGCTGGTGCTGGTGCTGCTGTTCCGCCCCACCGGCCTGCTCGGCAAGCCGGACGTGGAAAAGGTGTGAGGACGACATGACACAAGCCATTGCTACGCCTGCCGGCCTGGCGCCGGCCGCGCCCGCCGGCGCGACACTGAAGAACGCGGTCGTCGCCGCCGTGATGACCGCCATCCTGACCATCCCCGTGCTCGGCCTGCAGCTCAAGCTCGACGGCTACAAGGTGGTGCTGGAATCGCACTGGCGGCCGGTATGGATCGCCGTGATCGCGGTCTTCCTGTTCCAGCTGTGCAAGCCGATGCTCGACCGCGCGCGCGGTGCGGTGCGGCTGCCGGCCGTGCCTGCGCTCGGCGCGCGCCAGCAGCGCGTGGCCATCTGGGTGCTGCTCGCGGTCGGCCTGGTGTGGCCGTTCTTCGGCTCGCGCGGGGCCGTCGACGTCGCCACGCTGGCGCTGATCTACGTGATCCTGGGCCTGGGCCTGAACATCGTGGTGGGTTTCGCCGGCCTGCTCGACCTCGGCTACGTCGGCTTCTACGCCGTGGGCGGCTACACCTATGCGCTGCTGAACCAGTACTTCGGCCTCGGCTTCTGGGAGTGCCTGCCGATCGCCGCCATGATGTCGGCCACCTTCGGCTTCCTGCTGGGCTTCCCGGTGCTGCGCCTGCGCGGTGACTACCTGGCCATCGTGACGCTGGGCTTCGGCGAGATCATCCGCCTGCTGCTCAACAACCTGACCAGCCTGACCGGCGGCCCGGACGGCGTCTCGGGCATTCCCAAGCCCACGGTGTTCGGCATCGAGATGGCGCGCAGCGCCAGCGTCGAGGGCGCGCGCACTTTCCACGAGCTGCTGGGCTGGGACTACAACGGCCAGCACATGGTGATCTTCCTCTACCTGCTCGCGCTGCTGCTGGTGGGCTTCACGCTGTTCGTCACCAGCCGCCTGATCCGCATGCCGATGGGCCGCGCCTGGGAAGCGCTGCGCGAGGACGAGATCGCCTGCCGCTCGCTGGGCCTGAACCCGACCCGCATCAAGCTGTCGGCCTTCACGCTGGGCGCGTCCTTCGCCGGCATCGCCGGCGCCTTCTTCGCCGCGCGCCAGGGCCTGGTCAATCCCGAGTCCTTCACCTTCATCGAATCGGCGCTGATCCTGGCCGTGGTGGTGCTGGGCGGCATGGGTTCGCAGCTGGGCGTGATCCTGGCGGCCATCCTGCTGACCGCGTTGCCCGAGGTGGCGCGAGGTTTCGCCGAATACCGCATGCTGATCTTCGGCCTGGTGATGGTGCTGATGATGATGTGGCGACCGCAGGGCCTGCTGCCCGCGAGCCGTCCGCACGTGGAGCTGCCGCGATGACTGCCATGCAATCCAACGAACTGCTGCAGGTATCCGGCCTGCAGATGCGCTTCGGCGGCCTGCTGGCCGTCGACGGCATCGACTTCGACGTGCGCCGCGACGAGGTCTTCGCCATCATCGGCCCCAACGGCGCCGGCAAGACCACCGTGTTCAACTGCGTGGGCGGTTTCTACAAGCCGACCGCGGGCAAGGTGGTGCTGGACGGCCATGGCATCGCCGGCCTGCCCAGCCACATGGTGGCGCGCAAGGGCCTGGTGCGCACCTTCCAGAACATCCGCCTGTTCAAGCAATTGACCGTGGTGGAGAACCTGATGGTGGCCCAGCACATGCAGGTCAAGAGCGGCCTGCTGCACGGCCTGTTTGCCACCCCGGCCTACCGCCGCGCCGAGCGCGAGGCGCTGGAGCGTGCCGCGTACTGGCTGGAGCGCATGGAGCTGACCCAGGTCGCCAACCGCGAGGCCGGCACGCTGTCCTACGGCCACCAGCGCCGCCTGGAGATCGCGCGCTGCATGATCACCAAGCCGCGCCTGCTGATGCTGGACGAGCCGGCGGCCGGCCTGAACCCGCAGGAGAAGATCGAGCTGCAGCACCTGATCGACAGCCTGCGCCGCGAGTTCGGCATTGCCGTGCTGCTGATCGAGCACGACATGAGCCTGGTGATGGGCGTGTCCGACCGCATCCTCGTGATGGAGCACGGGCGGCCGATCGTGATCGGCAAGCCCGAAGCCGTGCGCAACGACCCGCGCGTGATCAAGGCCTACCTGGGAGAGGACTGATGCTGAAGCTGGAAAAGGTCCACACCCACTATGGCGCCGTCGAGGCGCTGTCGGGCGTGTCGATCGAAGTCAACAAAGGTGAGATCGTCACCCTGATCGGCAGCAACGGCGCCGGCAAGACCACGCTGATGATGACGGTGTGCGGCTCGCCGCGCGCCTCAAGCGGCCGCGTGCTGTTCGAAGGCCGCGACATCACGCGCATGCCGACGCACGAGATCATGCGCCTGGGCATGGCCATCTCGCCGGAAGGGCGGCGCGTCTTCCCCAGCCTGACCGTGCTGGAAAATCTGCAGATGGGCGGCTTCTTCGCCAACCGGCAGGAGATCGAGGCGGGCATCGAGCATGTGTTCAAGCTGTTCCCGCGGCTGAACCAGCGCGCCACCCAGCGCGCCGGCACCATGTCGGGCGGCGAGCAGCAGATGCTGGCGATCGGCCGCGCGCTGATGAGCCGCCCGCGCCTGCTGCTGCTGGACGAACCGACCCTGGGGCTGGCCCCGCTGGTGATCGCCCAGATCTTCGACATCATCCGCGCCATCCGCGACGAAGGCGTGACCGTCTTCCTGGTCGAGCAGAACGCCAACAAGGCACTGCACGTGGCCGACCGCGGCTACGTCCTGGAGACCGGCCGCGTGGTGCTGGCCGACAGCGGCGAGAACCTGCTGGCGAACGACAGCATCAAGAAGGCGTACCTGGGCGGGTAAGGCGGTGTATGCCCATGCGGTGAGCGGGCGCGGCCGGTGCGCCAACACCGCTGGCCAAGTACGGCAGGTACGCCAACACCGCTGGCCAAGCAGGATGTCTTGGCTCCCTCTCCCCGCACGGGTGTTCAGACCGGAGAGGTTGGGGGAGAGGGGTGGTCTAGCAAGGCGCCACGCGTGACGAAGCCGTCGGTGTTGTCCGGCACGCGGAGGCAAAGACGACGCCGTTGGTGTCGTCCAGCACGCCAGTGCAAGGACGAAGCCACTGGTGTTATCCAGCGCGTCACGCCCAGCCAGCGCCGGCCCCCACCCCCGGCCCCTCTTCCGCAAGCGGGAGAGGGGAGCACACCGCTCGCGCGACGATACGCTGCCGCTGCCGCCCCTTTTCGCCAACCGCGAAAGCCCCCTTTCGCCAATCACATCACATCGCGGGTGCGCCATCTGGCACTTGTCGGCCGGCGCCATCTACCCCCTGTGGCATAATTTGTTGCGAAGTCAAGCAATCGCAGCAAGCCGCAGTTCCTGCCGGTTCCCGCAGATTTCTGCCCGCATTTGCCGCGAAACCTCCCCGCAAACCACAATCCGCGGAAGTACGCGCCTGGCGCCGTCCTCGTGACCGCAAGGCGATGCTCCGCCCCCGCATCATGGCCAAGACGCTCTACGACAAACTCTGGGATGACCACGCCGTCCACGTCGAGGAAGACGGCACCACGCTGCTCTACATCGACCGTCACCTGCTGCACGAAGTGACCAGCCCGCAGGCGTTCGAGGGCCTGAAGATGGCCCAGCGTCCGGTCTGGCGCATCAGCGCGAACCTGGCCGTGTCGGACCACAACGTGCCGACCACCGATCGCAGCCAGGGTATCGCGGATCCGGTCTCCAAGCTGCAGGTCGATACGCTCGACGCGAACTGCGACGCCTATGGCATCACGCAGTTCAAGATGAACGACCATCGCCAGGGCATCGTCCACGTGATCGGGCCGGAGCAGGGCGCCACGCTGCCCGGCATGACCGTGGTCTGCGGCGATTCGCACACCAGTACCCACGGCGCCTTCGGCGCGCTGGCGCACGGCATCGGCACCTCCGAGGTCGAGCACGTGCTGGCCACGCAGACGCTGCTGGGCAAGAAGGCCAAGAACATGCTGGTCAAGGTGGAAGGCAAGCTGCCGCGCGGCTGCACCGCCAAGGACATCGTGCTGGCCGTGATCGGCCGGATCGGCACCGCGGGCGGTACCGGCTACACCATCGAGTTCGCCGGCTCGGCCATCCGCGACCTGACCATGGAAGGCCGCATGACCGTCTGCAACATGGCTATCGAGGCCGGCGCGCGCGCCGGGCTGGTGGCGGTGGACGACGTCACGCTGGAATACGTCAAGGGCCGTCCCTATGCGCCGCAGGGCGTGGAGTGGGAGCAGGCCGTGCGCTACTGGCGCACGCTGCATTCGGACGCCGGTGCCCACTTCGACCAGGTGGTCGAGCTGCGTGCCGAGGACGTGCGCCCGCAGGTCACCTGGGGCACCTCGCCCGAAATGGTGATCAGCATCGAGGATCGCGTGCCGGACCCGGACAAGGAAAAGGATCCGAACAAGCGCAACGCGATGGAGCGCGCGCTCGAGTACATGGGCCTGCAGCCCAACGTGCCGGTCGACAGCATCAAGATCGACAAGGTCTTCATCGGTTCCTGCACCAACAGCCGCATCGAAGACATGCGCGCCGCCGCCTGGGTGGTGCAGAAGCTGGGCCGCAAGGTCGCCGCCAACGTGAAGCTGGCGATGGTGGTGCCGGGCTCGGGCCTGGTCAAGGAGCAGGCCGAGCGCGAAGGGCTGGACAAGATCTTCAAGGCGGCGGGCTTCGAGTGGCGCGAACCGGGCTGCTCGATGTGCCTGGCCATGAACGCCGACCGCCTCGATGCGGGCGAACGCTGCGCCTCGACCTCGAACCGCAACTTCGAAGGCCGCCAGGGCGCCGGCGGGCGCACCCACCTGGTGAGCCCGGCGATGGCCGCGGCCGCCGCCATCGAAGGCCACTTCGTCGACGTGCGCAAGCTGGCCTGAGGGTCCGCCGCACCATGCGCATCATCACAAGGACCCTGCTCGCGTCGCTCGTCTGCGTCGGCCTGATCCAGCTGGCCGGCTGCAACACCATCGCGGGCATGGGCAAGGACACGCAGGCCGCCGGCCGTTCGCTCGAGAACGCGGCGAAGAAGTAAGGAAGAAGCCAACCATGGAAAAGTTCATCGTACACAGCGGCCTCGTGGCGCCCCTGGACCGCGAGAACGTCGACACCGACGCCATCATCCCGAAGCAGTTCCTGAAGTCGATCAAGCGCACCGGCTTCGGTCCCAACCTGTTCGACGAGTGGCGCTACAAGGATGTGGGCGAGCCGGGCCAGGACAACAGCAAGCGCCCGCTGAACCCCGACTTCGTGCTGAACCAGCAACGCTACCAGGGCGCGTCGATCCTGCTGGCGCGCCGCAACTTCGGCTGTGGCAGCTCCCGCGAGCACGCGCCGTGGGCGCTGACGCAGTACGGCTTCCGCGCCGTGATCGCGCCGAGCTTTGCCGATATCTTCTTCAACAACTGCTACAAGAACGGGCTGCTGCCGGTGGCGCTGTCCGAGGCCCAGGTTGACCAGCTGTTCCACGAGACCAACGCCTTCGGCGGCTACCAGCTGACCATCGACCTGGATAAGCAGGTCGTGCTGACGCCGGGCGGGGCCGCCTTCGAGTTCGACGTCGCGCCGTTCCGCAAGTACTGCATGCTGAACGGCTTCGACGATATCGGCCTGACCCTGCGCCATGCCGACAAGATCAAGGCCTTCGAGGCCGAGCGCGTGGCCAAGATGCCGTGGCTGAACAACCGCCTGGTCGGCTGATTACGGCCCGCCAGCACAACGAGGAAGACCAACAGCATGAAAATCGCAGTCCTGCCGGGTGACGGCATCGGTCCGGAGATCGTCGAACAGGCCGTCAAGGTGCTGAACGCCCTCGACGAGAAGTTCGAAATGGAAACGGCGCCCGTGGGCGGCGCCGGCTATGAAGCCGCGGGCCATCCGCTGCCGGAAGCCACGCTCAAGCTGGCCAAGGAGGCCGATGCCATCCTGTTCGGCGCCGTGGGCGACTGGAAGTACGACACGCTGGAGCGCGCACTGCGTCCCGAGCAGGCCATCCTGGGCCTGCGCAAGCACCTGCAGCTGTTCGCCAACTTCCGCCCGGCCATCTGCTATCCCGAGCTGACCGGCGCATCCAGCCTGAAGCCCGAACTGGTGGCCGGCCTGGATATCCTGATCGTGCGCGAGCTCAACGGTGACATCTACTTCGGCCAGCCGCGCGGCGTGCGCGAGGCGCCGGACGGCCTGTTCAAGGGCCAGCGCGAGGGCTTCGACACCATGCGCTACAGCGAGCCGGAGATCCGCCGCATCGCCCACGTGGCGTTCCAGGCCGCCGCCAAGCGCGGCAAGAAGCTGTGCAGCGTGGACAAGGCCAATGTGCTCGAGACCTTCCAGTTCTGGAAGGACATCGTCACCGATGTGCACAAGGAGTATCCGCAGGTCGAGCTGTCGCACATGTATGTCGACAACGCCGCGATGCAACTGGTCAAGGCGCCCAAGAGCTTCGACGTGATCGTCACCGGCAATATGTTCGGCGACATCCTGTCGGATGAGGCGGCCATGCTGACGGGCTCGATCGGCATGCTGCCGTCGGCCTCGCTGGACGCCGACAACAAGGGCCTGTACGAACCCTCGCACGGCTCGGCGCCCGACATTGCCGGCAAGGGCATCGCCAATCCGCTTGCTACCATCCTGTCGGCGGCGATGATGCTGCGCTATTCGCTGAATCGTGCCGAGCAGGCCGACCGCATCGAGAACGCCGTCAAGAAGGTGCTGGCGCAGGGCTATCGCACCGGCGACATCCTGACCCCGGGCTGCAAGCAGGTCGGCACCGCCGAGATGGGCCAGGCCGTGGTGGCCGCGCTGTAAGTTGAGTGACGGGAAGGGCGCTGCTTGCGGCGCCTTTCTTTGTGTTTCCTGCCTTTTTTCTTTGTTTTGTCCCCGTTTTCCCGCGTGCGGCGCTGCCGCAAATTCGTGTAGACTAGCCGAATGCCCCGAATCTCCCAGTTCACCCTGACTGTCATCGCTGCCCCCGCTACCCGCGGTACGGCCGGCATGGATTCGCGCGGCCAGCAGATCACCGCAACGACGATTAAAACCATTACCAAAAAAGCGATCGCCTAGATCGTTCGTCGTGCCTGCTCGTCTTCCCCGCGCAGCCACGCCGGGCGAGGAAAGAGCGGGGAAGTTTCAATCACATCCGAGGTTTGTCATGAATGTAGGTCTCGTCGGTTGGCGGGGTATGGTCGGCAGCGTGCTGATGCAGCGCATGCAGCAAGAGGGTGACTTCGACCATATCGAGCCCATTTTCTTCAGCACGTCCAATGCCGGCGGCAAGGCGCCCGCGATGGCGAAGAATGAAACCACGCTCAAGGACGCGAACGACATCGAAGCGCTGAAGCAGTGCGACGTGATCCTGACCGCCCAGGGCGGGGACTATACCAACGAGGTCTTCCCCAAGCTGCGCGCGGCGGGCTGGAAGGGCTACTGGATCGACGCGGCTTCGTCGCTGCGCATGAAAGACGATGCCATCATCGTGCTGGATCCGGTCAACCTCGGTGTGATCAAGGATGCGCTGTCCAAGGGCGTGAAGAATTTCATCGGCGGCAACTGCACCGTGAGCTGCATGCTGATGGGCCTGGGCGGCCTGTTCCAGCACGACCTGGTCGAGTGGGTGACCTCCATGACCTACCAGGCGGCTTCGGGCGGCGGCGCGCAGCACATGCGCGAGCTGCTGACCCAGTTCGGCACGCTCAATGCCGCGGTCAAGCCGCTGCTGGATGATCCTGCCTCGGCCATCCTCGAGATCGACCGCGCCATCCTCGCCACCCAGCATGGCCTGTCCGCCGACGAGACCAAGCAGTTCGGCGTGCCGCTCGCCGGCAATCTGATTCCCTGGATCGACAAGGATCTGGGCAACGGTGTGTCGCGCGAAGAGTGGAAGGGCGGCGCCGAGACCAACAAGATCCTGGGCCGTGGCGAGGGCTTCCTCGGCGCGACCGGCGCCGCGCCGATCGCAGTCGATGGCCTGTGCGTGCGCATCGGCGCCATGCGCTGCCATTCGCAGGCGCTGACCATCAAGCTGAAGAAGGACGTGCCGCTCGACGAGATCGAAGGCATGCTGGCCGCCAACAACCAGTGGGCCAAGGTGGTGCCGAACACGCGCGAGGCCAGCATGACGGACCTGACGCCGGCCGCCGTGACCGGCACGCTGACCATTCCGGTCGGCCGCCTGCGCAAGATGCAGATGGGCGGCGAGTACCTGTCGGCCTTCACCGTCGGTGACCAGCTGCTGTGGGGCGCTGCCGAGCCGCTGCGCCGCATGCTGCGCATCCTGATCGAGTCCTGATCGAGGGCTGGTCACCAGCGGACCGCATTTCCGTCCGCCCCGGCCTCGTTTCCGACGGCCGGGGTGGATGGCGCAATGCGTTGCACACAGGCAACACATTGCGTCGCCCATTCCCGCCACGCCGCGCACCCGCGCGGCGTTGTCGCATCCGATACCCATTTTTACAAGGGCTTGGGTCACAATACAGCGCGGCATGCGCCGGCTGCGGGGGCGGAAGGCGCGCATGTCCGGCCCGCGGGCCCGGCACCGGGCGACAGCCTTGAGGGTAGACCTAAGTCATTGCCGGCATTGTCGTTTCGTCAGATTCTGTTTCAGAACACAAACACAAGGGAGCACAAGGTGAGTGTGAACCTACATCGCCGGAAAGATGCGCCTATCGCCCGTCAGCGCTGGTCAACGCTGGCCATCGCGGCAATCGGTCTGCTGTGCGCGCAGGTCGGTCATGCCGCGGGGTTCGGGCAATTGCGGGTACAGTCCAACCTGGGGCAGCCGCTCCAGGCCGAGATCGACATCAGCGGGGTGACGGCCGAGGAGGCCGACAGCCTCAGCGTCAAGCTGGCTTCCCCGGACGCTTATGCGCGCGCCGGCCTGAACTATCTGCCGGCGGTCGGCAGCCTGCGCCTGCAGATGGAGCGCCGGCCGGATGGTGGCTTCGTGGCGCGCCTGCGCTCGAACCAGCCGATCAGCGAACCGTTCATGGACATCCTGGTCGACCTGAACTGGTCGAGCGGCCGCATCTCGCGTGCCTACACCTTCCTGCTCGATCCGGCCGGCGCCAAGTCGGGGCCGGAGAGCTTCTCCCCGACAGTAGTGCAGGCCGCCACGCCGGATGCGCCGCCTGCCGCCGTACCGGGCGCGGCCGCCCCGGGTGCCGCAACCGCCGCGCCCGCTGCCACGGGGGCGGCGCAGCCGTCCCGTCCGGCGCCGGCACGCCCGCAGCGCCCGGGCCATGCTTCGGCCACCGCGCCGGCAGCCAGGGGCGACAGCTATACGGTACGCAGCGGCGACACGCTCTACGGTATCGCCAGCGAGGCCGTGCAGGGACAGGAAGACGTCTCGCTGGACCAGATGCTGGTAGCGCTCTATCGCAACAACCCCGACGCCTTCATCGGCGGCAGCATGAACCGCCTGCGCAGCGGTGCCGTGCTGACCGTGCCGAGCGCCGGGCAGGCCCAGTCGGTCGGCCGCCAGGCCGCGCGGCACGAAGTGGTGGCCCGCACACGCGGTTTCGACGCCTATCGCAGCCGCCTGGCGGCGGCCGCTGCCGCCAAGTCGGTCGCTCCTGCGGACGGCCGCCAGCAGGCCGGCAGCGTGACCGCCCGCGTGCAGGAAGCGGAGGCTGCGGCCGGCACGCGCGACGAGCTCAGGCTGAGCAAGCCCGAGCGCGGCGCCCAGGCAGCCAATGCCGAGGCGGAGGCCAATGTCGCCAAGGCGCGCCAGTTGAAGGAGGCCGAGGCCCGCCTGACGCAGTTGGAGAAGAACATCTCCGACATGCAGCACCTGCTCGAACTGAAGAACGCCGAGATCGCGCGGCTGGGTCAGCCGAAGGGCGGCGCGTCGGCTGCCACGGCGGCGAAGCCGGCACCGGCGCCAGCGGTGGTGCAGGCGCAAGCGGCCAAGCCCGACGCGCCGGCCGTGGCTGCCGCGGCTGCCATGGCGGCGTCGAGCGCCGCGGCCTCTGCCTCCGCCGCCGCAGCTGGCGGGGCCAGCGCAGTGGCCGCCGCGGCGGCGTCTGCGCCGGCAGCGTCGGTGGGTGCCTCTGCACCGCTGGCTGCCGCGGCGTCGGCGCCGGCGGCAGCCCAACCTGGCGCCGCCTCGGCGGTGGCTGCCAAGCGGGTGCCGCCCGTGCAGGTCGAGCCTGTGCCGCAGCCGTCCTTCCTCGATGATCTGCTGGCCAATCCCACCACGCTGCCGGGCCTCGGCGTGCTGGTGGCCCTGCTGGGCGGCTATGCGGTCTATCGGCGCCGCCGCCAGCAGAAGGTGGCCGAGGGAGACGGCTTCGGCGACAGCATCCTGTCGCAGGAAAGCACGGTGATGGGAGGCGCCAACTCCTTGTTCGGCAGCGCCGGCGGGCAAAGCGTCGATACCTCGCAGCACAGCGTGTTCGGTGCCGACTTCCGCATCGGCAACAATGCCGCCGAAGCCAATGAGGTCGACCCGATCGCCGAGGCCGATGTCTATATCGCCTACGGCCGCGACGTGCAGGCCGAGGAAATCCTGCGCGAGGCGCTGCAGCAGAATCCGGAGCGTCAGGCGATCCGCCTGAAGCTGCTGGAGATTTACAACAATCGACAGGATGTGGAAGGTTTTCGAGTGATGGCAGAGGAAATGTTCGCCCAGACGGGCGGGCACGGCGCGGAATGGACGCAGGCAGCGGAAATGGGCAGGCGCATGGATCCGTCCAACGCGCTCTATCTTCCGGTGACGCCGGATGCGGACGGCGAATACCCGGCCGGCGACGCGCAGCAGACCCGGCCCGGCGATGAGTGGCGCACCCGCGATCCGCTGCTGGATCCGGCGGCTCCGCCGCGCGAGGCGGCCCTGGCCGACCTGGCGCTGCCCCTCGATGCCTTCCCCGCGCCGGCACCCGGCGTGCCGCTCACGGCACCTGAGTCGGCCACGATGGTGTTCGGCGATGCCCAGTCCGCCGAGCCCATCATGCGTCTCGACGACGTGATCGAACTGGACCTGCCGGCTTCGCACGATGGCGTGCAACAGGATGATGTGCACATCGCCGCGCCTGCACTGGGCGCGCAGACCCGCCCGCTGTCCTTCGACATGTCCGATCTCTCGCTCGACCTGGGCGGCCCGGTCGAGGTCGACGCACAGGCCGAGGCCTCGCTGCCGCTGCCGGCGCCGACCATGATCCGCAATGGCGTCCTGGCTGAGCCCATCGATCTGACGCGGGTGACCTCCGAGCACATCTCGGACAGCACGCCGGGGCTGGCCGTCAGCACCATGGCTGCCGACGGCAGCGACGGCAGCCGTGACATGCAGATCAAGTTCGACCTGGCCCGCGCCTATATCGAGATCGGTGACAAGGAGGGCGCGCGCGAACTGCTGCAGGAGGTCGTCGACCAGTCGAGCGAGCCGCTGCAGTCCGAGGCGCGCACGCTGCTGCGGCAGGTTGCCTGATATCATTGCCGCGAGGCGCGCCCCGCAGGGGGCGCGCGACGCCATGCGCCGGAAGCGCCGCTTCCGGCGCTTTTGCATTGAATGCCCGCCACTCGCCCGCCGCCAGCCCGGTTGTCGGGCGCGCTGGCGGCGGTCCGATGCCGCCGCGCGCGGCGCCGGCGCCCGCGCCCACGCTATGACCCGAATCGCCCTTGGCCTGCAGTATGACGGCACGGCCTTCTCCGGCTGGCAGTCCCAGCCGCACCGCAACACGGTGCAGGACCGTCTCGAGGATGCCATCGAACAGTTCGCCGGCACGCGCTTGCAGACCACGGTCGCGGGTCGTACCGACGCCGGCGTGCATGCGCTGGGCCAGGTGATCCACCTCGACACGGAACTCGCGCGCGAGCCGTTCTCCTGGGTGCGCGGGATCAATGCCTTCCTGCCGCCATCGATCGCGCTGCAGTGGGCGCAGGCGGTGGACGATGGTTTCCATGCGCGCTTCCTGGCGCATGAGCGCATGTACTTCTACGCGCTGTACACCGGTCCGCACCGGGTGCCGCTGGTGCACGGCCGCGCCGGCTACCTGATGCTGCCACCGGGACAGCGGCTCGATGCCGCCGCCATGCGGGAGGCCGCGGCCTGCCTGCTTGGCGAGCACGATTTCTCCGCCTTCCGGGCCGCCGAGTGCCAGGCCAAGTCCCCCGTCAAGACCATGTACGATGTGACGGTGCGTGATCATGATGACTGGGTGTTCCTGCGTTTCCGCGCCAGCGCCTTCCTGCACCACATGGTGCGCAACCTGATGGGCTGCCTGGTCGCCGTGGGGCGTGGCCGCTACCCCGCCGGCTGGATGGCGGAAGTGCTGGCCAGCCGTGACCGCAAGTGCGCCGCGCCGACCTTCATGCCGGACGGGCTGTACCTGGCCGACGTGAAGTATCCTGAGGCCTTCCGCATCCCCGCTGCGGATTCGTCCGCCAGCCTGTTCCACGGAGTCTTTGCCGATGACTGCGCCTGAAACCCGGCCCGGCCGCACCCGTATCAAGATCTGCGGCCTGACGCGCGAGGCGGACGTGCAGGCTGCCGTCGATGCCGGCGCCGACGCCATCGGCCTGGTCTTCTATCCGGCCAGCCCGCGCTACGTGGAGATCGCGCAGGCCGCTGCCCTGGCCGAAGCCGCCGGCGCCTTCGTCTCGGTGGTGGGGCTGTTCGTCAATGCCAGCGCCGAGGAGGTGGCCCATGTGGCGGAGCGGGTGCCGCTCAGCCTGCTGCAGTTCCACGGCGACGAGACGCCGCAGGCCTGCCAGGACATCGCGCGGCGCTGCCGCTTGCCTTATCTGCGCGCGGCACGCGTGCGGCCGGGCCTCGATTTGGTAGAATTCGCCGATCAATATCATGACGCCGCAGCGCTGCTGCTCGACGCCTTCATTGAGGGCTATGGCGGCGGCGGCCACGTCTTCGACTGGACCCTGATTCCCCAGGCATGGCTTCCACCCACAACCGGCTCCACGGCCAATCGGCCGGTCACCAGCGCAAGCGCCGCTCCTCGCATCGTTTTGAGTGGTGGGTTGAGCGCGCAAAACGTCGCTGGCGCGATTGAGCGCGTGCGGCCCTACGCTGTCGATGTCAGCAGCGGCGTGGAAGCTGCCAAGGGTGTGAAGGATCACGCCCGCATTGCCGAGTTCGTGCGCGCGGTACGCGCCGCCGACGCGAGTTGAGCGCAGCGCTTCGCTGCTGCCTCCGCGCCCGGCGCTTCACCTTGCCACGACGATCCGATTCCGCGCTCCCGCGCCGGCCCGCAGGCGGACCGCTCCGCTACCGTGCCGCCGCGAGCGCGCCACACAAATGAGTCAAACCATGTACGACCTGCCCGATTCCCGCGGCCATTTCGGTCCCTATGGCGGTTCCTTCGTCTCCGAAACGCTGGTCCACGCGCTCGACGAACTGCGCGAAGCCTATGCGCATTACCAGAACGATCCTGAATTCGACGCGGAATTCCGCCGCGAACTCAAGCACTTCGTCGGCCGTCCCTCGCCGATCTATCACGCGCAGCGTTGGAGCGAGCAACTCGGCGGCGCCCAGATCTACTTCAAGCGCGAAGACCTGAACCACACCGGCGCGCACAAGATCAACAATGTGATCGGCCAGGCCCTGCTGGCCAAGCGCATGGGCAAGCCGCGCGTGATCGCCGAGACCGGCGCCGGCCAGCACGGCGTCGCCACCGCCACCATCGCCGCGCGCTTCGGCATGGAATGCGTGGTCTACATGGGCTCGGAGGACGTCAAGCGCCAGGCCGCCAACGTCTACCGCATGAAGCTGCTGGGCGCTTCGGTGGTGCCGGTGGAGAGCGGCTCCAAGACCCTGAAGGATGCCCTCAACGAGGCCATGCGCGACTGGGTCACCAATGTCGAGAACACCTTCTACATCATCGGCACGGTGGCGGGGCCGCACCCCTATCCGATGATGGTGCGCGATTTCCAGTGCGTGATCGGCGAGGAAGCCAAGGTGCAGATGCCCGAGCTGGCCGGACGCCAGCCCGATGCCGTGATCGCCTGCGTGGGTGGCGGTTCCAATGCGATGGGCATTTTCTATCCGTACATCGAACATGCCGACGTCAAGCTGATCGGCGTGGAGGCGGCCGGCGACGGGATCGAGACGGGCCGCCACGCGGCTTCGCTGATCGGCGGTTCGCCGGGCGTGCTGCACGGCAACCGCACCTACCTGCTGCAGGATGCCGACGGCCAGATCATCGAGACGCACTCCGTCTCGGCCGGCCTCGACTACCCGGGCGTCGGCCCCGAGCACGCCTGGCTCAAGGACGCCGGCCGCGCGGAGTACGTCGGCATCACCGACGAGGAAGCGCTCAAGGCATTCCATGATTGCTGCCGCATCGAGGGCATCATCCCCGCGCTGGAGTCGAGCCATGCCATTGCCTACGCCTGCAAGCTCGCCCCCACGCTGTCGCGCGACAAGCTGCTGCTGGTGAACCTGTCCGGCCGCGGCGACAAGGATATGCACACCGTGGCAGAACGTTCGGGAATCGAGCTCTGATGCGCGCACTGCCTCCCGCGGAAGCTGCCGGCGGTGGTGCCGACGATGATGGCATCGACCTGACCGTGCCCGGCGGCATGCCCGCGCTGCTGTTCCAGGAAGACGTGCTGGACGGCATCGCGCGGCTGCCCGACGGCTCGGTCGACCTGGTCGTCGCCGATCCGCCATACGGCCTCGGCAAGGACTACGGCAACGACTCCGACCGCCTCTCGGGCCAGGCCTACCTGGAATGGGCCGAGCGCTGGATGGATGCCGTCTGCCCGAAGCTGGCGCCGCGCGGGTCGCTCTACATCTTCTGCACCTGGCAGTATTCGCCGGAGCTGTTCGTGATGCTCAAGCAGCGCCTGACGATGATCAACGAGATCATCTGGGACCGCCGCGTGCCCAGCATGGGCGGCACCACGCGCAAGTTCTCCTCGGTGCACGACAACATCGGCTTCTTCGCCCGGCAGCGCGACTACTACTTCGATCTCGATCCGGTCCGTATTCCCTACGACCCCGAGACCAAGAAGGCGCGCAGCCGGCCCCGCTTCGAAGGCAAGAAGTGGCTGGAGGTGGGCTACAACCCCAAGGACCTGTGGAGCATTTCGCGCATCCACCGCCAGGATCCCGAGCGGGCGGACCATCCCACGCAGAAGCCGCTGGAGATCGTCGAGCGCATGGTGCTGTCGAGCTGCCCGCCGGGCGGTCTGGTGCTGGATCCCTTCACCGGCAGCGGCACCACCGCGGTGGCATGTGCGCGTCACGGCCGGCGTTTCGTCGGCTTCGAGATCAACCCGCAGTATGTGCACGTGGCGCGCGCGCGCGTGGCGACGGCCGAGCCGCTGGCTCCGGCGCCGTCGCAGGACGATGCCGCGCCACCGACCCCAACCCCGGCAGCCGCCGGCGGCGCCGAAGCGGACGAGACCGCCGGCGCCGCGACCCAGGCGCCGCTGCCCAATCTGATGTCCTGACCATGTCCCGAATCCAAACGACTTTCGCGGCGCTGGCCGCGCAGCAGAAGAAGGGCCTGATTCCCTTCATCACCGCCGGCGACCCCGAACCCGGCCTGACGGTGGCACTGATGCACGCGCTGGTCGCGGGCGGTGCCGACGTGATCGAGCTGGGTGTGCCGTTCTCCGATCCGATGGCCGACGGTCCCGTGATCCAGCGCGCCTCCGAGCGCGCGCTGGCCCATGGCGTGACGCTGGCCAAGGTGCTGGCCTGGGTGACCGAATTCCGCCGCACCGACACGACCACGCCGGTGGTGCTGATGGGCTATGCCAACCCGATCGAGCGCATGGGCGAGGAAGCCTTCGCACGCGCTGCGCACGAGGCCGGCGTCGACGGCGTGCTGGTGGTGGACTATCCGCCCGAGGAGTGCGGCGATTTCGCTGCGCTGATGCGCGCCAACGGCATCGACCCGATCTTCCTGCTGGCACCGACCTCCACTGACGACCGCATCGAGGCGGTGGCGCGCATCGCCAGCGGCTATCTGTACTACGTCTCGCTCAAGGGCGTGACCGGTTCGGGCGCGCTCGACCTCGACAGCGTGGCCGCGCGCATTCCCCTGATCAAGCAGCACGCCAAGCTGCCGGTGGGAGTGGGTTTCGGCATCCGCGATGCACAGACCGCGCGGGCCATCAGCAGCGTCGCCGACGCTGTGGTGATCGGCAGCCGCCTGGTGCAGTTGCTGGAGGATGCTCCGCGCGAGCAGGCGGTAGAATCGCTGCGTGCCTTCATCGCGGAGATACGCCAGGCGCTGGACGCCTGAAAGTGACGCAGGGGGCGGCTGCTCTGGTGTGTTTTGTGGCGCATATTTCACCTGTAAGCGGTTTTGCTTCGGGGGCATGCGCCCGGCATGATAAATTCGCGGCCTGATTCCCTGCTGAGCCCGCGCCCGGCCCGAACCCGGGCCGTGTGTCCGTTGCCTGCCGCCGCGCCTGACTTTCGTGTCGTGCGCGGCGCTCGGCAGCCATCCGAAAGGAGCTTTCATGAGCTGGTTGGATAAACTCCTGCCTCCCAAGATTCAACAGACCGACCCCTCCACCCGCAAGGGCATTCCGGAAGGGCTGTGGGTCAAGTGCCCGTCGTGCGAATCGGTGCTGTACCGCACCGACGTCGAGGCCAACCTGCACGTCTGCCCCAAGTGCGACCACCACATGCGCATCCGCGCGCGCGCGCGCCTGGACGGGCTGCTCGATGCCGAGGGCCGCTATGAGATCGGCCAGGAGATCGTGCCGGTCGATGCCCTGAAGTTCAAGGACACCAAGAAGTATCCGGACCGCATCAAGGCCGCCATGGACGATACCGGCGAGACCGATGCGATGGTCGTCGTCGGCGGTGCGATCCACACGCTGCCGGTGGTCGTGGCCTGCTTCGAATTCGAGTTCATGGGCGGTTCCATGGGCTCGGTGGTGGGCGAGCGCTTCGTGCGCGGCGCGCAGGCCGCCCTCGAGCAGAAGGTGCCGTTCATCTGTATCACCGCCACCGGTGGCGCGCGCATGCAGGAGAGCCTGCTGTCGCTGATGCAGATGGCGAAGACGACCTCGATGCTGAACCAGTTGTCGGCCGCCAAGCTGCCGTTCATCAGCGTGCTGACCGACCCGACCATGGGCGGCGTGTCCGCGAGCTTCGCCTTCCTGGGCGACGTCGTGATCGCGGAGCCCAAGGCGCTGATCGGCTTCGCCGGTCCGCGCGTGATCGAGCAGACCGTGCGCGAAAAGCTGCCGGAAGGCTTCCAGCGCGCCGAGTTCCTGTTGCAGAAGGGCGCCATCGACATGATCGTCGACCGCCGCAAGATGCGCGACGAACTGGCGCAGCTGCTGGCACTGCTGCAGAAGCAGCCGGCCGACGCGGTGGCCTGAGCGGCACCCGTGCAGGACCAGGGCGCGGACCATGTCCGCGCCTTTTGCTTGGTGCGGCGGCAGCGGCCCGCGGCGGTTTGCCGGCTGGCCTATGCTGGGGAAGCGGGGCCTGCCGCCGGCATGCCGTTGAAGGCTCCATTCTCCGCCTCCACCTCGCAGGCAAGGCGCGGCACCCGCGCCAGGGCCCGCCGCAGCACCGGCCCGATTCCGATAGAACCCTAGCTCCTGGCGCCTGCCCCGACGGGCGCCGCATTGCCATCATGCCCATCTTCCACACCCTTCCCGAATGGCTGGCTCATCTCGAGACCGCCCACCCGGTCGGCATCGACATGGGGCTGACCCGCATCACCCGCGTCAAGGAGGCGCTGGGCCTGCGCATCGACGCCGTGGTGTTCACGGTGGGCGGCACCAATGGCAAGGGGTCGACCTGCGCCATGCTGGAGCGCATCCTGCTGGAAGCCGGCTACAAGGTCGGCTGCCATACCTCGCCCCACCTGATTTCATTCAATGAGCGTGCGCGCATCGGCGGGGAGATGCTCAGCGACGCGCAATTGCTGCCGCACTTCGAGGCGGTCGAGCGTGCGCGCAACAGCTTCGCCGATCCGGTGAGCCTGACCTATTTCGAGTTCACCACGCTGGCCATCATCCACGCCTTCGCCGAGGCGGGGCTGGACGCCATCGTGCTCGAGGTGGGGCTCGGCGGCCGTCTCGATGCGGTCAATATCATCGATGCCGACTGCGCCATCGTCACCAGCGTGGACATCGACCACACACAATACCTTGGCAGCACCCGCGAGGCGATCGGCTTCGAGAAAGCCGGCATCTTCCGTCCCGGCGCGCCGGCCATCTGCGGCGATCCGGTACCGCCCCAGTCCCTGCTCGAGCATGCCGAGGCCATCGGCGCCGAACTGTGGCTGGCCGGGCGCGACTTCGGCTTCCACGCCGCCAAGGGGCAGGAACGCCAGCAGTGGGACTGGCAGGGTGGCGGGCGCAAGCTGAGCGGCCTTGGCTATCCGGCATTGCGCGGTGCCAACCAGCTGCTCAACGCCTCGGCCGCGCTGGCGGCCCTGCAGGCGATGCGGCCGCGCCTGCCGGTCAGTGCCCAGGACGTGCGCAACGGCCTGGCCTTCGTCGAACTGCCCGGGCGCTTCCAGGTGCTGGCGGGCCGCCCGGCGGTGATCCTGGACGTGGCGCACAATCCTCATGCCGCCGCCACGCTGGGGCAGAACCTGGAGAATATGGGCTTCTTCCGCTACACCTACGCGGTGTTCGGCGCGATGGCCGACAAGGATATCGCCGGCGTGCTGCACCACGTCGCGGACAAGGTCGATCACTGGTGCCTGTGCGACCTGCCGACCGAGCGTGCCGCCTCCGCGCAGGACCTGCTCGGGGCGTTGGAGGCGGGCGGTTTCCGGCCCGGCCCGGACGCCACAGCGGCCTGTTTTTCCAGCCCCGAGGCGGCTTACCGCGACGCCATCGAGAGAGCGACCGAGAATGATAGAATTCTGGTCTTCGGATCGTTCTACACCGTCGCCGGCGTGATGGCTTACCGCGCCACGCAGGCGAACTGACGGCAGGGAACGGCAAACACAGCGGCGTGGCTGCGCCCGCCGCCGCACCGAACCAATCTATGGGCCTGCTTTCGCTGTTTACCGCCCGCAAGGGCAATGACCCGGCTCCCGAGCGTTCGCGCCGCTCACGTCCGGACCCGGGTGCAGGCATCGCCTCGTCGCGGCGTCTGGCGGAGGAGTACGCGGACGACACGCTGGATCCCGAATTCCCCCAGAAGCAGCGCGCGCGCCGGCGCCTGATCGGCGCGGTGGTGCTGATGGTGGCGGCCGTGATCCTGCTGCCCATCGTGTTCGAGACCAAGCCGCGGCCCGTGTCGGACGACGTCAGCGTCAACGTGGCCAACGGGCAGGGCGGCAAGCAGAAGCCGCGGGTCGAGGCGCGCAAGGCGGATCCGCTGCCGCCGTCGGCCAAGGCCGATGCGCAGCAGGCGCTCGACGCGGGCGAGGAAATCGTGCCGGATGCATCGGCCAGGCCGCGGGGAACCACGCCGGACAAGGCCGCCGACAAGACGGTGGACAGGACGGCTGCCAAGGCGGCCGACCAGCCGCAGCCGTCCGTGCAGAAGAGCGCCGACGCCAAGGCGCAGGGCAGTGGCAAGTACCTGGTGCTGATCGGCGCCTTTGCCTCCGAGGACAAGGCCAGGAACTGGGTGGCCAAGCTGAAGGCCGGCAAGGTGCCGGCCTATGTGGAGAAGAAGACCTTTGCCGACGGCGAGCGCGTGTTGCTGCGTGCCGGGCCGTTCTCCGACCGCGATGCAGCGGACGCGGCGGCACGCAAGGTGACAGCGGCCGGCCTGCAAGGCAAGGTCGTCGAACAGTGAAGCACGGCCTTCCGGGCCCGTCACCATGCAACCGACTTTTTTCGATTACGGCGTCGCCTTCATCCTGATCGCTTCCGGGCTGGTCGGCGTGCTGCGTGGCCTGGTGCGCGAGGTGCTGGCCCTGATCGGCTGGGTGGTTGCGTTCTGGGTGGCCTATCACTATGCGCCCACCGCCGCGCAGTGGGTGCCGGAGTCGGTGCCGGGCGGTGCGCTGGCGCGCGAGGCGCTCGGTTTCGTGGTGCTGTTCATCGGCACGGTGATCGCGGCCGCGCTGGCGGCGACGCTGCTGGGCCAGTTGATGGAGCGAACCGGGCTGAAGCCGGCCGACCGTGGCCTGGGGCTGGTGTTCGGCCTGCTGCGCGGCGCGCTGGTGGTGATGTTCGTGGTGACCCTGGCAGGCCTGACCAAGCTGCCGGAAGAGGCTTTCTGGCGCGACGCCGTGTCGCGGCCCTATGTGGTGGAGGCCATGGATTCGCTGCGGCCCTGGTTGCCGCCGGAGATCGCCAAGTACGTGAAGACATGAGCGCAGCGCGACGCGGGGCGGGATGCCGCTCCGGGACGCGCCGGCCTCGCAACGGTTTATTCGCTGGCGCCGCCATGGGGCGGGCCCGCGCCTCTGATTGAAAACGCCTTCCCTGGGAGTCTGGCATGTGCGGTATCGTCGGTGTGGTGTCCTCCACGCCCGTCAACCAATTGATTTACGACAGCCTGTTGCTGCTGCAGCATCGCGGACAGGATGCCGCAGGCATTGCCACGGCCAACGGCAGTACGTTCCACATGCACAAGGCCAACGGCCTGGTGCGCGATGTGTTCCGTACGCGCAATATGCGCAGCCTGCCCGGCCAGGCCGGCATCGGCCAGGTACGCTACCCGACGGCCGGCTCGGCCTCCAGCGAGGAGGAGGCGCAGCCGTTCTACGTCAACGCGCCGTACGGCATCATCCTGGCGCACAACGGCAACCTGACCAACTGGCAGCAGTTGCGCGAGGAGATGTTCCGCCGCGACCGCCGCCATATCAACACGCATTCGGATACCGAGGTGCTGCTCAACGTGCTGGCCGACGAGCTGCAGCGCGCCAGCAATGGCACCTCGCTGGCTCCGGACACCATCTTCACCGCGGTGGCCGGCATGCACCGGCGCGTGCGCGGCTCCTATGCCATCGCCGCGCAGATCGCCGGCTACGGCATGCTGGCCGTGCGCGACCCCTTCGGCATCCGTCCGCTGTGCCTGGGCAGCGTCGATACGCCGAGCGGCAAGGAATGGATGGTGGCATCCGAGTCGGTGGCGCTGGAAGGCATCGGCTACCGCCTGGAGCGCGACGTGGCGCCTGGCGAGGCGATCTTCATCGACCTCGACGGCAAGCTTCACAGCAAGCAGTGCGCCGACAATCCGCTGCTGAACTCCTGCATCTTCGAGTACGTCTACCTGGCGCGTCCGGATTCGTGCATCGATGGCGTGCCCGTCTATGATGCCCGCCTGCGCATGGGTGACTACCTGGCCGAGAAGATCCGCCGCGAGGTGTCGGCCGGCGACATCGACGTGGTGATGCCGATCCCCGACTCGAGCCGTCCGGCCGCCATGCAGGTGGCCAACAAGCTGGGCGTCGGCTATCGCGAAGGCTTCTTCAAGAACCGCTACGTCGGCCGCACCTTCATCATGCCCGGCCAGGCAGTGCGCAAGAAGTCGGTGCGCCAGAAGCTCAACGCGATGGGCGTGGAGTTCAAGGGCAAGAACGTGCTGATCGTCGACGATTCCATCGTGCGCGGCACCACTTCGTTCGAGATCGTGCAGATGGCCCGCGACGCCGGCGCCAACAAGGTGATCTTCGCCTCGGCCGCGCCGCCGGTGAAGTTCCCCAACGTGTACGGTATCGACATGCCCACCCGCGGCGAGCTGGTGGCGCACAACCGCACCCACGAAGAGATCGCGCGCATCATCGGCGCCGACCAGCTGGTCTACCAGGACGTGGAAGCGATGAAGCAGGCCGTGCGCGACATCAATCCGGCGCTGAAGGACTTCGATGCCTCCTGCTTCGATGGGCGCTACATCACCGGCGACATCGACGAAGCCTACCTGACGCGGCTGGAAACGGCGCGCAGCCAGGCCGACCGTGAGGGCACCGGGGAAACCGAGCGCTCGCAACTGCACCTGCAGCGTTCCGGCGGCAACGAGTAAGCACGGGCGGCCCCGCACGCGTTGACGAACACCGGGCCCGGCCGTAACATGGCCGGGCGTCGATTTGATTGTCAGCTTGCGGACGCGGGCCCTGCCGGCAGGCGGGGGAATCGGTCGGGGAGCCGCGCTCTCCGTGCCCAGGCCCGAAACAGCTAAAGCGGAGCGCCGCAGGGCGGTTGTGCAGAGCAGGCACGACACCCGCCGGCATCCCGCCGCGGCGCCAGGCCCGGCACTCATCCAGAACACCCGCACCTCATGCAGCCCGTCGATTCGGCCACCCGATCGAACGGGCTTTTTTGCATGGCCGCCGGCCTGCGGCGGCCCGAACCACGAACGAACCACGGAACGCGCGCCGCGCCGCATAGACCATGAACGAACCGCTCCCCCTCGACTCCCTCGGCATCGATACGCTTGGCGTGCGCGCCGGCACCCTGCGCAGCGAGTTCATGGAGCATTCGGAGGCCATGTACCTGACCTCCAGCTTCTGCTTCCACAGCGCCGCCGAGGCCGCCGAGCGCTTCGCCAATTCCGAGGAGGGCTTCACCTACTCGCGCTTCACCAATCCCACCGTCAGCATGTTCCAGTCACGCCTGGCCGCGCTGGAGGGCGCCGAGGCCTGCATGGCCACGGCATCGGGGATGAGTGCGATCCTGTCGGTGGTGCTGTCTTCGCTGCAGGCTGGCGATCATCTGGTCAGCTCGCGCGCGATCTTCGGTTCGACCATGACGCTGTTCTCGAATATCTTCGCCAAGTTCGGCGTCGAGACCACCTTCGTCGATCCGACCGACCTCGCCGCCTGGCGGGCGGCGGTGCGCCCCAGCACCAAGCTGTTTTTCCTCGAGACGCCGTCGAATCCGCTGACCGAGGTAGCGGACATCGCTGCGGTGGCCGACATCGCCCACAACGCCGGCGCGCTCCTGGTGGTCGACAACTGCTTCTGTTCGCCGGCGCTGCAGCAGCCGATCCGCTTCGGCGCCGACATCGTCGTGCATTCGGCCACCAAGCATATCGACGGCCAGGGCCGCGTGCTGGGTGGTGCCGTGCTGGGCAAGCACGACTTCATCATGGGCAAGGTATTCCCCTTCGTGCGCACGGCCGGTCCGACGCTGTCGGCGTTCAACGCCTGGGTACTGCTCAAGGGCATGGAGACGCTGGGGCTGCGCATGGAGCGGCACTCCGCCAGCGCACTGGCCCTGGCCGAATTCCTCGAATCCCATCCGGCCGTGGCGCGCGTCTACCATCCGGCGCTGAAGTCCCATCCGCAGTATGAGATCGCCCAGCGCCAGCAGAGCGGCGGCGGCGCCATCGTGTCCTTCGAGCTGAAGGGCGATACGCCGGAGCAGCAGCGCGCCAATGCCTGGCGCGTGATCGACAGCACACGGCTGTGCTCGATCACGGGTAACCTGGGCGATACGCGCACCACGGTGACCCATCCCTACACCACCACGCATGCGCGCGTGAGCCCGGAGGCCAAGGCGGCAGCCGGCATCGGCGAGGGCCTGATCCGCATGGCGGTAGGCCTGGAGTCCGTGGCCGACCTGAAGGCCGATCTGCTGCGCGGGCTCGGCGACTAAGCCAGGCGGGCTGCAGTCGCACAGCTCAACGGGGCGCGTCGCTACCGCTGCCCGAAACGGCCTGGACGCCGGCCTTGCCGACGTCATAGGTGGTGCTGACCGCGGTCGAGGCGACGCTGACCGCCGCCGAGCCGGCGGTAGCCGCGGCCGAGACCGCGGCGCTGCCTACGGCGACGGTGGCGCCTACCACGCTGCAGCCGCACATGCCCGCTACGGCGAGGACGGCAAGGATGGCGGACGCGGTCGCCAGCATGGTGCGCGCCGCGCGCGGCGGCCGGGTGGCTGCTGCCGTCTTCATCGCAGCAGGCGCCGGCGCAGCAGCATCAGCGAGACCAGCAGGGCGGCCAGCGCGTAGGCTGCCAGCACCGCCACATGCAGCCAGGCGCCTTGCAGCGGCCAGCCGAGCAGCAGCGGGCGGATCAGCGCCACCGCGTGCGCCAGCGGCAAGGCCTTGGCCGCCGCCTGCACGGCGCTGGGCAACTGCTCGAGCGGGAAGAAAACGCCCGACAGCAGCAGCATCGGCGTCATGGCCAGGGTCTGGTAGAACATGAAGAAGTCATAGCTGGGCGCCAGCGCGGTGACGATCGTCGCCAGGCCGGCGAACGCCAGGCCGGCCAGGGCGATCACCGCCAGTGCGGGCAGCATGCCGCTCCAGTGCGCATAGCCGAGGACGCCCGCCACCAGCATGATGGCCGTGCCGGACAGCACCGCCTTGCTGGCCGCCCAGGCGATCTCGCCGAGGACCACGTCGCCCAGCGTCAACGGTGCGTGCATGATGGCTTCCCAGGTGCGCTGCACGTGCATGCGCGAGAAGGCTGAGTACATGGCCTCGAAGCTTGCCGACATCATCACGCTCGAGGCGGTGGTGCCGGCCGCGAGGAAGGCGATATAAGAAACGCCGCTTACGTGCCCCACCAGCATGCCCAGCCCGAGTCCGAGGCCGAACAGGTAGATCATCGGGTCGGCGAGGTTGCCGATCATCGACGGCACGGCGAGTTTCTTCCACACCATGAAGTTGCGGTACCAGACCATGGTCCAGTTGCGCAGGTTGCGCGGCCACAGCGGTTGCGGATAGCGTTGCGCCGGCACGGAGGCGGGCGGGGCAGCGCGCGTCGGCGCGACGGGCGGCAGCGGTGTACGGGGGTCCTGTTCGGCCATGCTCAATCCCTCATCTCCCGGCCCGTCAGTTTCAGGAATACGTCTTCCAGGTTGGCCGGCCGGTGCAGGTAGCGCACGCCGCCGTTGCCGTGCAGCGCCGCCAGCAGGGGGGCGGGCTCGCGCACATAGCAGAACAGCGTCTCACCGCTGATCTCCGCCCGCTGGGCGAGCGGCGCCAGCCTTGCCCGCAATGGCTCCAGCTCATCGCCGTAGACCTCGACCACGTCGCAGCCGATCTGCGCATCGATCAGTTCGTGCGGCCGGCCCTCGGCGATCTTGCGTCCGCCGTCGATCACGCACAGGTAGCTGCACAGACGCTCCGCCTCCTCCATGAAGTGCGTGGTCAGCAGGATGGTCTTGCCCGCCGCCATCAGCGACTTCAGGCGCTCCCAGATCAGGTGGCGCGCCTGCGGGTCCAGGCCGGTGGTGGGCTCGTCGAGCACCAGCAGGTCGGGATCGTTGATCAGGGCGCGCGCCACCGTCAGGCGGCGGCGCATGCCGCCGGAGAGGTCCCGCACCTGGGCGTCGGCGCGGTTCTCCAGCCGCGCGAACTCCAGCAGGGCCGGGATGCGGCGTTCGATCTCGGCGCCGGGCAAGCCGAAATAGCGGCCGAAGATGCGCAGGTTCTCGATCACGCTGAAGTCGGGGTCGAGATTGTCGAACTGCGGTACCACGCCGACGCGCATCCGTGCCTGCGGTGCTCGCGCCGGCACCGGCTCGCCACACAGCGTGATGCTGCCGGCAGCGGGTGTGGTCAGGCCGAGCAGCAGGCGCAGCGTGGTGGTCTTGCCTGCACCGTTGGGGCCGAGCAGCCCGAAGCACTGGCCACGCTGGACTTCGAGGTCGAGGTCGTCCACCACGAGCGTATCGCCGTAGTGCTTGCTTACCTTCTGCAGTTGGAGGATGGCGGTCAAGGCTGGGCGGCTTGGGGGCGCCGGCGGCGCGATACCAGCCATTATGCCGGTCCTCGGCGTGCCGCATCGTGGCGCGCTGCAGCAAGAATGGCGCCGAACGGTTATCGTTCGCTGGAGCGGCACCGTGGCGGTGCTGCGCAATCGATGACCGCAAGAGCAAGAGGGAGACAGCAAGGATGAATACGGAATCCGTATTGGCGCAGTGGCACGAGGCCGAGCGGCGGGCGAGGGCTGGCATCGGCAGCCCCGGCGTGGCGTCGCGCCAGGATCTGCGCGCGCGCTCGGGACTGCAGTTCTTCGAGGACATGCTGGCAGGCAGGTTGCCGGGCCCGCCGATCGGGGAGCTGATGGATTTCGTGCCAGTCGAGTTCGAAGTGGGGCGCTTCGTCTTCCAGGGCACGCCCGGCGCCCGCCACTACAACCCGATCGGTACCGTGCACGGCGGTTATGCCGCGACGTTGCTCGATTCCTGTGTCGGCTGCGCCATCCACACGCAACTGCCGGCCGGCAAGGGCTATACCACGCTGGAATTGAAGGTGAACTACGTGCGGCCGCTGACCGCCGAGACCGGGCCGATCCGCGCGGAGGGCAAGGTGGTCAGTTTGACCAACCAGATCGGCATTGCCGAGGGGCGTATCGTCGACGTGCGAGGCAAACTGTACGCTTACGCCACCACGACCTGCCTCCTGTTCCCGCTGCCGGACGCCTGACGGGCGTGGTACCGCGAAAAAAAACCGCCAGCTGGGCTGGCGGTTATTTGGCATGCCGCGAGGCTCAGTAGAGCTTCTTCGGCAGCATCTGCATACGCAGGCGCTTGCGCAGGCGCGACTCGGCAGCCTTCTTCTTGCGCTTGCGCTCAGTCGTCGGCTTTTCGTAGGCGGTCCGGCTCTTGAGTTCGACGATCAGGCCGGTCTGAAGAATTGCCCTGCGGAAGCGTCGCATCGCGACTTCAACGGGCTCACCTGGTTTCAAGACGATCTTAGTCAATTCAGTCCTTTCGGGGATGCCGCAAGGCGGCGTGGTTCAAACGGGAGGGGCGTCGCGCGCCCGGGGATCAGCCCCGGCACGTCCGACGACACCGTCGGACGGCTTGTCGCTACCGCCTTCCGTCCTTCGTGGCGGAAGGCGGCGCGGCAGCGGCAGAAGGCCCGATCCTTGCCTGCAACACGGCGCCGGGATACCCGGCAACCGGTGCTGGCCCGCGCTGCAGCGCTTGCGTCGGCCTCCCGGGGTTCTCATGGACCCATTGGCCTGCGCGATGCGGTGCACGACGTATACGCGTATACGCGCGCGAACGGATAAACTCTACCTTTTACGCGATTTTCAAGCACTTGTCAAGAAAGTGGTCTGGCAGGAAGGGCTGGCGCGGATCGGGTGAGTGCTGTATTATTCGCACTTCTGACGCGGGGTGGAGCAGTTGGCAGCTCGTCGGGCTCATAACCCGAAGGTCGCAGGTTCAAGTCCTGCCCCCGCAACCAGTCTCCTGGCCGGTTCCAGCCAAAGTTTTTCCTCGGTGCATGCTGCCGGGGTCCTTGCACTACCTCTCCCTCGCTTTTCTCCGTCGTTCTCCCTGTTTTTCTCCTTCGGCTCGGCGCTGCGTTCGACTGGCTCGTCGTTGTGTTCGTCTGTGCTTCGCAATTTTTGTGCCGTAGGGAGGGGGGGGGCTTTGGTATCGGTTGGCCTTGCCGATCGTCGCCAATGGCGACGACCAATGCAAAAAGGCCCGCAATTGCTTGCGGGCCTTCGCATTCTTTGGCTCCCCGACCTGGGCTCGAACCAGGGACCTACGGATTAACAGTCCGGCGCTCTACCGACTGAGCTATCGGGGAACAGCTGAGAAAAAAATTATAACCAGTTTCTCTCTGATTCGTCAATAGTTTTTTGACATTTTATCGATGTCGCCAGCTTTGCCGAATCTCTGGTTTGCCAATCGCGGCGCGGCTTGCTGGTCCATCGGACCAGTCTGCAGCTGTCCGCTCAAGAGCGAGGCCGCATTATAGCAGCTCTCCTGCTCTTATGCCAGGAAAAACTGTCCGGAGTCCTTCTTTTTTGCAGCGCGCCCGGCTCAGTCGAACACCGGTGTGTCCACGCCCAGGATCTTGTGCAGTTTCGGTGACGTGGTGGTGTACTGCATGTGGATCTTCTTCTCGGGGAAGACGTAGGGCGCAGCACCGAAGGCGGCCAGGGCTGCCTCGTGGAAGCCCGACAGGATCAGCTTCTTCTTGCCCGGGTAGGTGTTGATGTCGCCCACGGCAAAGATGCCCGGGATATTCGTCTCGAATTTCTCCGTGTCGACCTTGATCTGCTTGCGCTCCAGGTCCAGGCCCCATTCGGCGATCGGGCCCAGCTTGGGCGACAGGCCAAAGAAGACCAGCAGGTCGTCCAGCGGCAAGCGGCGCGTGATGCCGTCGGCGCCCGCCACGCGCAGTTCCGTCAGCAGGCCGTCCTTTTCCTCGAAGCCGCCGATCTGTCCGACCATGAACTGCATTTCGAGGCGCTCGCAGAGCTCCTTCATCCTGGCCACCGAAGCGGGCGCGGCGCGGAAGCCGTCGCGGCGATGGACCAGCACGATCGACTCGGCCTTGCCGGCCAGATCCAGCGCCCAGTCGAGCGCCGAGTCACCGCCGCCGACGATGACCAGGTTGCGGCCATGGAAGCGGCTCGGATCCTTGACGCGATAGAAGAGTTGCTTGCCGTCGAAGCGGTCGATACCCTCGACCTTCAGCGTGCGCGGCTGGAACGAACCGACCCCCGCCGCGATGAACAGGGTCTTGGTGAGGAAGCGCGTGCCCGTCGAGGTTTCGACGAAGAAGCGGCCGTCATCACGCCGCTCGACCACCGCGACTTCCTGGCCCAGATGGAAGGTGGGCGCGAACGGCTCGATCTGCCTGAGCAGGTTGTCCGTCAGTTCCTGGCCGGTGCAGATCGGCACGGCCGGAATGTCATAGATCGGCTTGTCCGGATAGAGCTCGACGCACTGGCCGCCGACGACCTTGAGCGAGTCGACCACGTGGGCCTTGATCTCGAGCAGGCCCAGTTCGAAGACCTGAAACAGGCCCACCGGCCCGGCGCCCACGATCAGCGCATCGATATCCAGCGGCTTTCCGCTGCTCGGGATGGCGATGCTGGCGTGCTGAGAAGCGTCGGCGATGGGGTTGGGAATGCTCAAATCCATGATCGTCCTGTACGTTCTGCGGGCGCGCTGCGCCCGCCGTGGCGGGAATGCACGTGGGGACGGCTTGCCGGCCCGTCGGCAGCCCTCGCGCCGTGGCGCGGCAGGGCCGGTGTCCGCGGGCCTTGTCTTGTCTTGGTATGCTCGGCGCGGTTCAGCGCTGCAGGTACTGCAGCTTGCCGGTGGCGTCCTTCCATTCTTCGGCCTCCGGCAGGGGAGACTTGGTCTTGGTAATGGAAGGCCAGCCGCGTGCCAGCTCGACGTTCAGCGCGATGTATTCCTGCTGGTCGCCGGGCACATCTTCTTCGGCATAGATCGCGTTCACCGGGCACTCGGCTACGCACACCGCGCAATCGATACACTCGTCCGGGTCGATGGCGAGGAAGTTCGGGCCTTCGCGGAAGCAGTCGACCGGGCATACGTCGACGCAATCAGTGTATTTGCAACGGATGCAGGCTTCGGTGACAACGTGAGTCATTTCGGTTCCAGAAAATCGGATCGGCTTGGATTGGGGGCTGGCCGCTTGTCACCGGCGCCGCCGCAGAAAGTGCAGCGCGAGCGCGGGCCATGATCTTTCAAAGACCGATATTGTAGCCGAGCCGGAAGGCGAGGGCAGTGGTGCTATATACCGGGATCAGATAGTTTTCTTATTTCTTTATGTATATTTGATCCAGCTCAGCCTGGTGCTCCCTTCCGCGCGATCTTTTCCGCCGATGTGACGCAGGCGTTCTATGCTGTGAGATGGCCGCGCTGGCTTGCGGGGCCGCCTTTTTGCCACAGGAGGTGCAGTCCGTGCCGGCCATTCTTCCTTTGACTTCCCCGTCCCCGCGGCGCACTGCGTGCCGGTCGGACCGGCACGCATCCGGGCTGCGCGCCCGTGCCGCGGCCGGCCTCGCCCTGCTGGCGCTGGCCGCGGGCACGTGCGCGCAGTCGCTCAACGGTACGGCGGATGCCGGTAGCGTGGTCGCCAGGCTGGTCGCCCGTGGCGCGCAAAATGCGCAGCCCGTGGCGTTGGGCGACCTGACCAGCTTCGAGTGGGATCATTTCACCGTGAAGCGGATGCCGGCCGGAGACGGCATGATGAACTGCGGCCGGGCCGGCCTGGTGCCGTGCGACCCCGCACTCGATCCGCCACGCGGCCAGCGTATCCAGGTGCTGCTGTTCCTGCGCGACGGCCAGCCGGTCTATCGCGAGCGCATCATGACCGAGCTGGGTGCCTTCGCCGATCCTCTGCCCGACAATGTGCCGCGCGCGCAAGCCATGCTGTCGACCTGCCCGGGCGTGCATGGGCGCAAGCTCTGGTGCGTGCAGGGAATGGGCCGTACGCGGCAGCCCGATCCCTATTCCGACGGCGGCTGAGTGGCTGGCGGGGCGGTTCTGGCGCTGGGCGCGGCGTGGGCAGTTCGGTTAGCATGATGCTCCGCCTAGGCATTGCTGTCCGCCCGACATGATCATTTCCTCGCTGCTCGACACCGACCTGTACAAGTTCACGATGATGCAGGTGGTGCTGCACCATTTTCCCGCTGCCCACGTCGAGTATCGCTTCAAGTGCCGCAACGCCGGCGTCGATCTCACCCCCTACGTCGACGAGATCCGCGCCGAGGTGGCGCAGCTGTGCCAGCTCCGGTTCACGGAAGAGGAGCTCGAATACCTGCGCGGTCTGCGCTTCATCAAGAGCGACTTCGTCGATTTCCTCGGGCTCTTCCACCTGAACGAGAAGTATGTGCACATCGCCCCCTCGGCCAAGGGCGGCGGCGAGATCGACATCACCATCCGCGGGCCGTGGTTGCACACCATCCTGTTCGAGGTGCCGCTGCTGGCCATCATCAACGAGGTCTACTTCCGTCGCACGCAGCCGGCTGCCGACCTGGAGGAGGGGCGGCGCCGGCTGGAGGCCAAGCTGGCGTTGCTGACGGTGCCGGCCCATGCGGACTGCGTGATCGCCGACTACGGCAGCCGGCGCCGCTTCTCGCGCGACTGGCAGGAAGAGGTGCTGCTGACCATGCAGGGCACGCTCGGACATCAGATGGCCGGTACCAGCAATGTGCACTTTGCCCGCCAGCACAAGATGATCCCGCTGGGCACGATGGCGCACGAGTACCTGCAGGCCTGCCAGTCGCTCGGCCCGCGCCTGCGTGATTCCCAGGTGTTCGCGCTCGAGACCTGGGCCAAGGAGTACCGTGGCGACCTGGGTATCGCGCTGTCGGATACCTACGGCTTCGACGCCTTCCTGCGTGATTTCGACCTGTACTTCTGCAAGCTCTTCGACGGCGTGCGGCACGACTCGGGCGACCCGGTCGCCTGGGGCGAGCGCATGCTCGCCCACTATGCCGCCAACCGTGTCGACGCGCGCAGCCGCACGCTGATCTTCAGCGACAGCCTCGACATCCCGCGCGTGATCGAACTCTTCGAGCGCTTCCGCGGGCGCTGCCGCCTGGCCTTCGGCGTCGGTACCAACCTGACCAACGACCTGGGCTATACACCGCTGCAGATCGTCATCAAGATGGTCCGCTGCAACGGGCAGCCAGTGGCCAAGCTGTCGGATGCGCCGGAGAAGACCATGTGCGACGATCCGGCCTACCTGGCCTACCTGCGCCAGGTCTTCGGCATCGATTCCCGGCCCGTATAATCGTCGCTGGCCGATCGCCGCCGGCCGTTTCCGCTACCGCTCACGGAACAGACATGGATACCCGCAACGCCCGCGACCGCATCTTCGCCCGCATCCGCGCCGCCCAGGGCCGGCCGTCCACGGTCGGCAGTCACGAGCGCGAGGCGGTGGCGGACTACCTCGGCCGCCATCCACAGGGCCCGCGTCCACCGGTGCCCTCCGACCTGGCCGAGGCCTTTGCCACGCAGGCTCGCAAGATGGCCTCGACGGTGGTGCGGGTGGCCGCCGACAGCGATGTGCCGGCGGCCGTCGCCGGGTACCTGGAGGGGCTTGGCCTGGCGCGTCGCGCGGTCGCCTGGGAAACGCTGGCGGGTCTGCCCTGGCAACAGCACGGTCTGGAGGTCGAGTGCCGTCCGCCGCTGCGCGATCCACAGGCCGACCGCGAGCACGGCGACCTGGTCGGCATCACCGGCTGCTTCTGCGCCATCGCCGAGACAGGCTCGCTGATGCTGCTGTCGGGGCCGCAGACCTATGCCTCGGCGGCACTGCTGCCGGAGACCCATATCGCGGTCGTGCCCGCGGCCCGCATCGTCGCCGGGCTGGAGGATGCCTTCGAGCTGGTGCGCCGCGAGCGCGGCGAACTGCCGCGCGCCACCAATATCATCAGCGGCCCGTCCCGCACCGGCGACATCGAGCAGACCATCGTGCTGGGTGCGCATGGTCCCTATCGGGTCCATGTGATCGTGGTCGGCCAGGGCTGAGTCGCGGCGCGCCGCTTGCTTTAAACTGCTGGGCTCGCCGCGTGCCGCGTGCCGGGCAGGCTCCCGGCGCCGTGCGCGCATGCCGGCGTGCCGCTTCCCGGCGACACGCCACGCCCGCCCCCCGATATGCCAAGGAGATTGCGCCTGATGCGACGTGTGTCCCCGTCACTGCGATTGCTGTTGCCCGTTGTTGTGCTGAGTTGCCTTGCCTTGCCGGCAAGGGCAGCGGATCTCGACGGTGCCGTGCTGTCGCCGCTGTGGGGCATGCCGTTCGCCGGCATCCTGCTGTCGATCGCGCTGGTGCCGCTGCTGGCGCCACGCTTCTGGCACCACCACTTCGGCAAGGTGGCGGCAGGTTGGGGACTGGTCTTCATCGTGCCCTTTGCCGCCGTGTTCGGCCTGCATGCCGCGCTGGCCAACGCGCTGCATGCGCTGCTGGCCGAGTACATTCCCTTCATCGCGCTGGTGGGGGCGCTCTATATCGTCGCGGGCGGCATCTGCGTGCGCGGCAACCTGCAGGGCTCGCCGCGGCTGAACACCGGCATCCTCGCGCTGGGTACCCTGCTGGCCAGCCTGATGGGCACCACCGGTGCGGCGATGTTGCTGATCCGTCCGCTGCTGCGCGCCAACGACAACCGCAAGCATGTGGCGCACGTGGTGGTCTTCTTCATCTTCCTGGTTGCCAATGCCGGCGGTGCGCTGACGCCGCTGGGCGATCCGCCACTGTTCCTGGGCTTCCTCAAGGGCGTGGACTTCTTCTGGACCTTGCGCAATATCCTGCCCGAGACGCTGTTCATGTGGGGGGCGCTGCTGGCCATCTTCTACCTGATCGACCGCCACTACTACCTGCACAAGGAGGAGAACCTCCCCGCCGCGGCCGATCCCACGCCCGCCACGCGCGGCATCGTGCTGGAGGGCAAGGTCAACCTCCTGCTGCTGCTGGCGATCATCGGACTGGTGCTGATGAGCGGGCTGTGGAAGCCGGGCATCGCTTTCGACGTGATGGGCACCGAGGTGGCCCTGCCTGCGCTGGTGCGCGACGTGCTGCTGGTGGCGGTGGCGCTCGCTTCGCTGCTGCTGACGCCGCATGCGGCGCGCGCGGGCAACGAGTTCGGCTGGGAGCCGATCCTCGAGGTCGGCAAGCTGTTCGCCGGCATCTTCCTCACCATCATCCCGGTCATCGCCATGCTGAAGGCAGGCACGCAGGGACCGTTCGCCGCCGTCCTCCACGCGGTCAGCGATGCCGGCGGCCAGCCGATCGACAGCATGTACTTCTGGGCCACCGGCGTGCTGTCGTCCTTCCTCGACAACGCACCGACCTACCTGGTCTTTTTCAACACCGCCGGCGGCGACGCCGCCACGCTGATGACGCGCGATGCGTCGACGCTGGCGGCGATCTCCGCCGGCGCTGTCTTCATGGGTGCCAACACCTATATCGGCAATGCCCCGAACCTGATGGTCAAGGCCATCGCCGAAAGCCGCGGCGTGCGCATGCCGGGCTTCTTCGGTTTCATGGCCTGGTCGGTGTGCTTCCTGGTGCCGCTGTTCCTGGTGATGACCCTGATCTTCTTCCACGTGTGACTGGTGACTGCGATGAAGCCTTCCATTCTCGTGACCCGCGCCATCTTTGCCGATGTGCTGGAGCGGCTGGCGCAATACTTCGAGGTCGATCACAACCAGGCTGACGTGCAGCTCGACGCGGCCGCGCTGAAGGCGCGCCTGGCGGGCAAGGCCGGCGTGCTGGCCAATGCCGCCGACCGCATCGACCAGGAACTGGTGCGCGACCTGCCGGCGCTGCGCGCGGTGTGCAATATGGCGGTGGGCTACAACAATCTCGACGTGCCGGCGCTGACCGCGGCCGGCATCGTCGCCACCAATACGCCCGATGTGCTGACCGAGACCACGGCCGACTTCGGCTGGGCCCTGCTGATGGCGGCGGCGCGCCGCGTGACCGAGTCCGAGCACTGGCTGCGCGCGGGCAAGTGGCAGCGCTGGAGCTACGATATGTTCCTCGGCGTGGACCTGTACGGCAGCACGCTGGGCATCCTGGGCATGGGCCGCATCGGCCAGGCCCTGGCCCGCCGCGCCGCCGGCTTCGGCATGACCGTGCTCTACCACAACCGCAGCCGCCTGCCGCAGGAGGTGGAGCAGAGCGTCAACGCGAGCTACGTCGGCAAGGACGAATTGCTGGCGCGTGCTGACCACCTGCTGCTGGTGCTGCCCTACAGCGCGGCAAGCCATCACGCCATCGGTGCCGCCGAACTGGCACGCATGAAACCCAGCGCGACGCTGGTCAACCTCGCGCGCGGTGGCGTCGTCGATGATGCCGCGCTGGCCGAGGCGCTGCGCGAGCACCGCCTGTTCGCCGCAGGGCTCGATGTGTTCGAGGGCGAGCCTGCCGTGCATCCCGGCCTGCTGGAGGTCCCCAACGTCGTGCTGACGCCCCATATCGCCAGCGCTTCGGAGCGGACGCGCCGCGCCATGGCGATGCTGGCGGCGGACAACCTGATCGCGGCGCTCGATGCCGGCCCGGACGCTGGCCGCCCGCCTTCGGTGATCAATCCTGAGGTCTTGCCACGCCGCCGCTGAACGCGGCGCGGGCGGATTCCTGCGGCCGCGCGCGACGTATTGCGACGTATTGCGACGTGTTGCGGCCTTTCCTGATGTGAGCCGATGAGCCTGATTTCCCTTGGTACCCTGGCCGCCGCGGTGGCGGCCGTGATCCTGCAGATCGTGTTGCTGCTGCGCGGGCGTGCGGGCGGCGGCGCGGAGGTCGAGGCTGCAGTGGATGCGGCCGCTGACGCGCTGCAGCGCGAACTCGCCTCGCTGCGTGCCGAGCATGCGCGCGCCAGCGAACGGCTGGAGCGTGAGTTGCGCGCGGAGGTGGCCGAGAACGGCCGGGCCGGGCGTGGCGAAGCCGGACAGCAGATGATGCGCTTCCAGCAGGCGCTGTCGGCGCAGCTCACCAGCATCGCCACGCTGCAGAACAACCAGATCGATACCTTCGCGCAACAGCTCGCCAAGCTGACCGAATCCAATGCGCAGCAACTCGACCAGGTGCGGCAGCACCTGCTGCTGCAGGGGCAGCAGGCGCGCGAGGAGCAGGGCGCTGCGCTGCGCCGTTTCGGCGACGGCTTGCAGCAGCAGCTGGGGCAACTGTCGGAGTCCAACGAGCGCCGGCTGGCCGAGGTGCGAGCGACGCTGGAGCAGAAACTGCGCGATATCGAAGCCAACAATGCGCTCAAGCTGGAAGAGATGCGGCGCACGGTCGACGAGAAGCTGCATGCCACGCTGGAGCAGCGCCTGGGCGAGTCGTTCAAGCTGGTGTCGGACCGGCTCGAGCAGGTGCATCGCGGCCTGGGCGAGATGCAGGTGCTGGCCCAGGGGGTCGGCGACCTGAAGCGCGTGCTGACCAATGTGAAGACGCGCGGTACCTGGGGCGAGGTGCAGCTCGAGATGCTGCTCGAGCAGTTGCTGACTGCCGAGCAGTACGGCAAGAACGTCGAGACCGTGCGCAACTCGGGCGCGCGCGTGGAGTTCGCCATCCGCCTGCCCGGCAAGGATGCGGACGGACAACCGGTCTGGCTGCCGATCGATGCCAAGTTCCCCAAGGAGCAGTACGAGCGCCTGCTCGACGCACAGGAGCGCAGTGATGCCGATGGCGTGGCGGCTGCGGGTCGGGAACTGGAGTCGGCGCTCAAGCGCGAGGCGCAATCCATCGCCGAGAAGTACCTCTCGCCTCCGCAGACGACCGATTTCGCCATCCTGTTCCTGCCCACCGAAGGGCTGTATGCCGAGGCGCTGCGCCGGCCGGGGCTGGCCGACCTGCTACAGCGCGACTATCGCGTCACGGTGGCCGGGCCGACCACGCTCACGGCGCTGCTCAACAGCCTGCAGATGGGCTTCCGCACCCTGGCGCTGGAGCGCCGCTCCAGCGAGGTATGGGAGGTGCTGGGTGCGGTCAAGACGGAATTCGGCAAGTTCGGCGAGGTTCTGGCCAAGACGCGGGACACGCTGGAACGTGCCGCCCGCAATATCGAGCAGGCCGAGGTGCGGACACGGCAGATGGAGCGCAAGCTGCGCAAGGTCGAGGCATTGCCGGGCGAGGCCGCGCAGCGGCTGCTTGGCCCGGCGGCCGCGCAGGCGTCCGACGAGAGCGATTGAGCGCGCGGGCGGCGCCAGGAAAGAGTGAAAGCGGCGAAAGGACGCCCGGCGGTGGCGCCAGGCTGTCAGGGGCAGCCGCTCAGCGGCACTCGCGGATGGTGACTTCGATGCCGCCGAAGCGTGCCGCCACCCAGTTATAGGCCTTGCAGGCCAGCCACAGCAGGCCGAAGCCGATCAGCGCGTTGAGAATCAGGGCCGTGAACACGGTGATGCCCGGCAGATCGCCGTAGCGGACGAAGGCAACGAACAGGCCGAGCGAGACGATGGGCACCGAGAAGCACAGGTATACCAGTACCAGCGCGCGGGCGGTCTTGACCGGGTGGAGGTAGGCAATCTCCTGATTCATGACAACAGGCTGTAAACGAGTGAGGTTGCGCAAGTGTAGCGTTTTGGGCAGCGGCGCGCATAGCCCGGCTCCCGGAGGGGGGGCATATCCGGCCAAAGCGACCGCGCGTGCGGCCAGACTGGTGCGCAAAAACGACACTGCGCCCCGGGGCGAGGCAGGAAGCGCCGGTTGCCGGCCTCATACCAGGCCGTCGAACAGCACTACCTCGACCGTATCGCCGGCGGCCACGGCCCCCTGTTCATGGGCCAGCACGATGAAACAATTGGCCTCGCTCATCGAACGCAGCACGCCGGAGCCCTGCTGGCCTGTGGCCCTGACTTCCAGTCCGCCATCGGCGGCCGGCGCCAGCACGCCGCGCTGGAACTCGGTGCGGCCGGGTTTCTTGCGCATCGCCTGGGCGCAGCGCACGCGCAGGTGCGGCGGCGTCGGCGCATCGGTGCCCATCATGCGCAGCAGCGCGCCGCGCACCATCTGGTAGAAGGTCACCATCACCGCGACGGGATTGCCCGGCAAGCCGAACAACAGGGCCTCGTGCGCGCCGGAGGCGATGCGGCCGAAGGCCATCGGCCGGCCGGGACGCATGGCGATGGACCAGAACTGCACGTCGCCCAGGCGTGCCATGGTCTGCTTCGTATAGTCGGCTTCGCCGACCGAGACGCCGCCCGAAGTGATCACCGCATCGGCGATCTCGCAGGCGCTGCGCAGGGTGGCCTCCAGGGCCTCGGGATCATCGCGCACCACCCCCAGGTCGATCAGGTCTACATGCAGCCGGCGCAGCATGCCGTGCAGGGTGTAGCGGTTGGAGTCGTAGACGCAGCCGGGCTCCAGCGGCTCGCCGATGGAGCGCAGTTCATCGCCGGTCGAAAAGAAGGCGACGCGCAGGCGGCGCCGAACCGCGACCTCGGCCACGCCCAGCGAGGCCAGCAGGCCAAGATCGACCGGGCGGAGCAGGCGGCCGGCCGCCAGCGCCGCCCGGCCACGGGCCAGGTCTTCGCCGCGCAGGCGGCGGTTGGCTCCGCGGACCACGGCGCTGGCGGAGAAGCGGATGTGGCCGTCGGCAGCGTCTTCGACGAGTTCCTGCGGGATCACCGTATCGCATCCCGCCGGCATCAGGGCGCCGGTCATGATGCGCAGAGCCTGGCCGGGTGCCAGCGGTGCGTCGCCGCGGCTGCCGCCAGCCAGCGCCGTGCCGGCCACCGGCAGGGTGACGAAGCCGTCCGAGGCCCCCTCCGGCCGGTCCAGCGCGTCGCCCGCGAAGGCATAGCCGTCCATGGCGGCATTGTCGTGGGCCGGCACGTCGAGCGGCGAGATCACGTCCTCGGCCAGCACGCGGTCCAGCGCGTCGCGCAACGCGACCCGTTCGACACCTCCCACTGGCCGGGCCGCTTCGGCGAGCAGGCGTTGCGCCTGGTCGACGCGCAGCGCGGCGGCGTCGTGGTCGGATTGGCAGGAGGGGAGGGGGGGCAAAGACGGCATCGGGTTTCGGATTGGGCAGGTGCGACGAGCGATCAGTCCGCGGCGCAGCGGCCGAAGGCCTGCAACTCTTCCAGGGTGTTGAGATTAGCGAAGGCGAGCGGGTCGTCGAACACGACCTCGGTCAGCCGGTGTGACGCGGCCCAGGTCTCGACCTTGCGCCCGCCACCGGACAGGTAGGCCAGCAGGCTGTCGCGCGCCGCCACCGGCAGCAGGCAGAACACGGGTTGCGGCTGGCGCCTGCCTTGCGCATCGCGTGTCACGGCCATCGCCAGTTCCGCGCCGGTCGAGGCCAGGCCATGGGCGAGCCGTGCTACCAGGTCGGTCGGCAGCCGCGGTGTATCGCATGGCGCCGTGACCATCCAGGCGGTGCGGCACTGTTCCAGCCCGGCTGCCATGCCGGCGAGCGGCCCGGCGAATCCGGGCAGCGAATCCGGCACGACGACCAGGCCGAAGTCCTGGTATCGCTCCAGGTTGCGGTTGGCATTGATCAGCATCGCCCCGGTCTGGGGAGTCAGCCGCGCCTGCACATGGCAGACCAGCGGGATGCCGTCCAGCAGTTGCAGCCCCTTGTCGACGCCCCCCATGCGGCTGCCGCGGCCGCCGGCGAGGATCAGGCCGGTGACGTGGTCGGGATGGATCATCATGCGTGTGCGATGGTGGGGCGGTGGCGGGCGGGGTCAGCCGCCGATATAGGACATTTCGATCTTGCGTTCCGCGCGGGCCGCGCGGATTGCCGGATCGCTCCGCTGCTCGGAGTAGTTGTCCGTGCGCTGCTGCCATAGCGCCGCGATCGCGTTGGCGATCTCCAGGTCGCTGCGGCCGCTGCGGAGCAACTCGCGCAGGTCATGGCCTTCGGTGGCGAACAGGCAGAGGTAGAGCCGTCCCTCGGTCGACAGCCGGATGCGGCTGCAATCACCGCAGAAAGCGTGGGAGACACTGGAGATCACGCCGATCTCGCCCGCACCGTCGCGGTAGCGCCAGCGCTCGGCCGTTTCGCCCAGGTAATTGGCGCCGATCGCTTCGAGCGGGAAGGCTGCGTCGATGCGGCGCACCACTTCCGCGGAAGGCAGCACCTCGTCCATGCACCAATGGTTGCTGGCGCCGACGTCCATGAATTCGATGAACCGTACGATCACGCCGGAGCCGCGGAAATGTGCCGCCATCGGCACGATCTCGCTATCGTTGACGCCACGCTTGACCACCATATTGACCTTGAGCGGTGCCAGGCCGGCAGCCTGCGCCGCCTCGATGCCGGCCAGCACGTCGCGCACGGCGAAATCCACGTCGTTCATGCGCCGGAAGGTGGTGTCGTCGATGGCGTCGAGGCTGACGCTGACGCGTGTCAGGCCGGCATCGCGCAGGGCCCGTGCCTTGCGCGCCAGCAGCGAGGCATTGGTGGTCAGTGTCAGGTCGAGCGGCTTGCCCGAGACGGTTTCGAGACGCGCCAGCATTTCCACCAGCTTTTCGATGTTCTTGCGCAGCAGCGGCTCGCCGCCGGTGAGCCGGATCTTTTCCACGCCGTGTGCAACAAAGAGCCGGGCCGCCCGGGTGATTTCCTCGAAGCTCAGCAGCTCGGCATGCGGCAGGAAGGTGTAGTCCTTGTCGAAGACGTCCTTCGGCATGCAGTAGACACAGCGGAAGTTGCAGCGGTCCGTGACCGAGATGCGCAGATCGTGCAGCGGGCGCCCGCGCCGGTCGGAAAGCAGGCCGGTCGGCGGGACCAGTTCGGCCGGGATGCCGGAGGCCATCGAGCGATAGCGATGCTCGCGCAGGTCGAGGATGGGGATGACGGTCTCGGTCATGGCCTGGGGGCGGGGCTCGCGGCTCGGGGCCCGGGCGGTGTGCCCCGGTTCCCGCCGCGATGACTTGATGCCGTCATTCTAGCCGAGCGCGCAGGCACCACGTGTTGCAGCGCGCCGGAAGGGAAAGGGGAGTGCGGCAGCCGGCCCGGACAGCTTGCCGGCAGGGGAAAAGAAAAAGGGGACGGTTTCCCGTCCCCTTCGGGCCGCGGCGGCACGCCGCCGCGGCATTGCCCTTGCGACTGGCGACTTACTGGTGCGCGGAAGAGATCATTTCAACCTGATTGCCGCCGGTTTCCACCAGGATCATCGGACCCTCGGGCAGCGGAGGCAGGGGTTTGCGCTCGCGCGGCACCCGCGGCGCGGGCACGATGCGGGCGGCGGCCTCCTGGGCGGCACGGTACTTGTCGCTGTCGGTATGGACCCACTGCAGGCCGGCAGCAGCCAGCATCGGCTCCAGGTTGCCCGGCGCAGCGGCCTGCACGGCAGGGGCGGGAGCCACGACGGCAGCCGCCGGCGCAGCTTCCACGGCCGCGACCGCGGGTGCTGCTACGGCAGCGGCTTCCGGTGCCGGGACTGCGGCAATCGCCGGTTCGGCCACCGGTTCGGCCACCGTCGTGGCCGGTGCCGGCTGGATCGGCGCGGCGGCTGCCACCGTGACCGGAGCGGGCTCGGCATGGGCCGGCTCGGTCAGCGGAACCGCTGGCGTGGCGCTCGCAGCGGCTTCGACGGCTGCATGCTCGACTGCCACCGGAGCGGGCTCGGCTGCCGCTGCCGCTGCCGCGATTGCCGGTTGCGCGGCAGCCACGGTTTCGGCCACCGGCTCGACGCGTGCCACGGCGACTGCCTCGACCTGCGTCACCGCGGCGGTGGCGACTGCGTCCGCCTCCGCGCCAACTGCGGCCAGAGGCGCCGGCGCCGCACCGACGTCGCCGGCTTCACCAGCTTCGCCATTCTGTTGACCGTCCTCGCGCTCGCGGCGATAGCGGTTGCGGCCGCGGCGGTTGCGGCGGCGGCGTTCTTCGCCCTCGCCAGCCTCGGCCGCTTCAGCGCCTTCGGTGCCTTCCGGCAGGTCGAGGCGTGCGCTGTCCTCGGCTTCACGTGCCGCAGCGGCGGTGCCGGGCTGGGCTGAGAGGCCCTCCGGCACGGCGGCAAGTGCTGCGACTTCCTCGGCGCCCTCGCTCTCGCGGGCTTCGCCGCGTTCGCGCTGGCGGTCACGGTTGCGCTCGCGACGTTCGCCGCGTTCGGCCCGTTCACCGCGTTCCGAGCGCTCGCCACGCTCACCCCGGTCGGGGCGCTCGCCGCGCTCGCGGCGTTCCTGGCCGGCTTCCGCCTGGCGGGAGGCCGGTGCGGCCTGGAGGTCGGCCGGCTGGCGCTGCGGACGCGGCTGGCGTTCGCCCTTCTGCTCCGTCGCCGGCCGCTCGCCGCGTTCGCCGCGCTGGCCGCGGCCACTCTGGCGTTCGCCGCGCTCGGCGCGCTCACCGCGATCGGTGCGCTCACCACGGTCTCCGCGCTCGCCGCGCCCACCCTGGCCACGCTCACCCCGTTCGGTGCGTTCGCCGCGCGGCCCACGCTCGCGGCGGCCTTCACCGGTGCGTGCCTCGGCGGCCACTGGCTTGGCGGGCTCGACGGCCGGGGCTGCCGGCTTGGCGCCGAACAAGCCCTTCAGCCAGGCGATGAAGCCACCGCTGGCGACCGGCTGGGTGGCAGGCACGGGCGGCGCAGCAGGCACTTCCTGGCGCGGCGCGCGCTCGGGGCGCGGCGTCGACACCGGGGCCGGCTGCTCGGGCGTGATGCCCTTCACCGCGGCTTCCTGGCGCGGCTTGGCATCTTCCTTCTTGCGGCTGCTGTAGCTGGTATCGGCTTCCAGCTCCTTGGCGGCGGCCTCGGCCATCTTGTAGCTGGCCATGCTGTCCTCCAGGCGCGGATCGTCGTGGCGCAGGCGTTCCAGCTTGTAGTGCGGCGTCTCCAGGTGCTTGTTGGGGATCAGCAGCACATTGACCTTGAAGCGCAGTTCGATCAGGTTGATTTCCTGGCGCTTCTCGTTCAGCAGGAAGGCGGCCACCTCCACCGGTACCTGGCAGTGGATGGCGGCGGTGTTTTCCTTCATCGCCTCTTCCTGGATGATGCGCAGCACCTGCAGGGCGGACGATTCCGTATCGCGGATATGGCCCGTGCCGTTGCAGCGCGGGCAAGTGATGTGGGAGCCCTCCGACAGCGACGGGCGCAGGCGCTGGCGCGACAGCTCCATCAGGCCGAAGCGGCTGATCTTGCCCATCTGCACGCGGGCGCGGTCATGGCGCAGCGCGTCCTTCAGGCGGGTTTCCACGTCCTTCTGGGCCTTGCTCGACTCCATGTCGATGAAGTCGATCACGATCAGGCCGCCCAGGTCGCGCAAGCGCAACTGGCGGGCAATCTCATCGGCCGCTTCCAGGTTGGTGCGCAGCGCGGTTTCCTCGATGTCGGCGCCCTTGGTGGCGCGGGCCGAGTTCACGTCCACGGAGACCAGGGCCTCGGTGTGGTCGATCACGATGGCGCCGCCGGACGGCAGCATCACCATGCGCGAATAGGCCGACTCGATCTGGTGCTCGATCTGGAAGCGCGAGAAGAGGGGGACATCGTCGCGGTACTTCTTGACCCGGTTCAGGTTGTCCGGCATCACCACGCTCATGAAGGCGCGGGCCTGCTCGTAGATCTCGTCGGTATCGATCAGGATCTCGCCGATATCGGGCTGGAAGTAGTCGCGGATGGCGCGGATCACCAGGCTCGATTCCAGGTAGATCAGCAGCGGGGCCCGGTTGTCGCCGGCTGCGCCGTCGATGGCCTTCCACAATTGCAGCAGGTAGTTCAGGTCCCACTGCAGTTCCTCGGCCGAGCGGCCGATGCCCGCGGTACGGGCGATGATGCTCATGCCTTCGGGCACGGTCAGCTGCGCCATGGTCTCGCGCAGTTCCTGGCGGTCCTCGCCCTCGATGCGGCGCGACACGCCGCCGCCGCGCGGGTTGTTGGGCATCAGCACCAGGTAGCGGCCGGCCAGTGAGATGAAGGTGGTCAGGGCGGCGCCCTTGTTGCCACGCTCTTCCTTTTCTACCTGGACGATCAGCTCCTGGCCTTCGTGCAAGGCATCCTGGATGCGTGCATTGCGCACGTCGATGCCTTCCTTGAAATAGGCGCGGGCGACTTCCTTGAACGGCAGGAAGCCGTGGCGTTCTTCGCCGTAGTTGACGAAGCAGGCCTCCAGCGAGGGCTCGATACGGGTGATCACGCCCTTGTAGATATTGCCCTTGCGCTGTTCGCGCCCGGCGGCCTCGATGTCGATGTCGATCAGCTTCTGGCCATCGACAATCGCGACGCGCAGTTCCTCTTGCTGCGTCGCATTGAAAAGCATGCGTTTCATCGCACTACCTCGCTCCAATGCCGCGCCAGGCACCGGCATGCGGCGCCACGCGGCGTTCCGTGAAGCACGCTAGGGAGCGAGTGGGGGTGGGAGAATTGCCGGGAGTGCCGGCACGCCGATGGGCGTGGCCGGCTGGGCGCGGGTGAGGAGAGGCCACGGCGTCCTGGCGACGGCCGCGGGGGTGAGAGAGGGCCGGCGGCTGCTCAGTGCAGCATGCCGGCGCAACACCCTGCTTGCTGGCGGCGGTTGCCGGGCAAAGCGCGCCGGCCATACCGCGGCCGGCCGCGGTATGGCCGAGACGCGTCAAAGAGCAATTTGTCGGGCACGACAATGCTTGTCCGCATGCTGACATCTCCTGGCGGGCGCACCTATACCTTCTTAGAGTTCTGCGACCGGGCGCCGGTAATACCAGCCAGCTGCGAGGCAAGCCTGCCGGCCGGCACCGTTAGCCGGTGCGGACGGGACTTCTCTCACCAGAGCGGATGCCACGGGCATCCGCCATCAAATTCTGTTCTACCTGAACACTCAGTTCCCACGTGACCGCCCAGATTGCCGAAGCCGACTTCGGTCGGCTTCCTGCGCGCGGACGGTTCCGTGCGTGCTGCTTTTTTGCCACCATTCGCCGGCCTGGCGTTCGCGGGGTACGCAAATCGACGTGAGGCCGGCCGGGCTGGCGGCAACCCAAAGTGTAAAATGCGATAAATCGCCTACACCGGATTACGCTGCCGGTCCTTGGGCCGGAACAGCGAGGAAATTATATTGAAAATGAATGAGTTACGCCATCAAATTGAAAAAGAGGCGCAGGCGCCCGCGATGGGGCCTCAGGTGGCGTATGTGACGGTTGGCGAAGAGGCCGATGGCCAGCGCATCGACAACTACCTGCTGAAGTCGGCCAAGGGCGTGCCCAAGAGCCACGTTTATCGCATCCTCCGTTCCGGCGAGGTGCGGGTCAACAAGGGGCGCGTCGACGCCACTTACCGGCTGAAAGCGGGAGATGTGGTGCGGATCCCGCCGATTCGCGTGGCGACTGCCGCACCTTCCACCGCCTTCGTGCCGCCGGCGAGCTTCCCCGTCCTGTTCGAGGATGCGCACCTGCTGATCATCGACAAGCCGGCCGGCGTGGCGGTCCATGGCGGCTCCGGCGTCGCCTTCGGGGTCATCGAACAGTTGCGGCAGGCCCATCCGGAAGCGCGCTTCCTGGAACTGGTGCACCGGCTCGACCGGGAGACCTCGGGCATCCTGATGCTGGCCAAGAAGCGCTCGGCGCTGGTTGGCCTGCACGAGCAGATCCGCGGCAATGCGCTCGACAAGCGCTATTTCGCCTGCGTGGCAGGCGAGTTCGCCAATGCCCGTCAGCATGTGAAGTTCCCGCTTTTCAAATACACCACGCCCGATGGCGAGCGCCGGGTGCGGGTGCAGGCCGACGGCCTGGCCTCGCATACGGTGTTCAACCGGGTCGAGGCCTTCTCCGGCTTCACGCTGCTGGAGGCCGAACTCAAGACCGGCCGTACGCACCAGATCCGCGTGCACCTCGCCCACTCGGGCTTTCCCATCGCGGGTGACGAGAAGTACGGCGACTTCGCCTTGAACAAGGCGCTGGCCCGGGCCGGGGCCCGGCCCGGATTGCGGCGCATGTTCCTGCATGCGCACCAGCTGACCTTCGCCCATCCGTCGACCGGCGAGGCGATCACGGTGCGCGCGCCGCTGCCGGCCGAGTGCCAGGCCTTCCTGCAGCAACTGCGCGAACAGGCGGGGCGGCCCGGCTGAGCACCGGCTGGCTTGCGGCCGCTACCGAAAAGAACAGAACGACAGACGAGGACACCCAGAACCATGCCCCGGCAACGCTTTGACCTGATCGTGTTCGATTGGGACGGAACCCTGATGGATTCCACACCGACCATCGCCAAGTGCATCCAGCTTGCCGCGCGTGATCTGGGCCTGCCGGAGCCGGACGATCGTGCGGCCGCCCACGTGATCGGGCTTGGGCTGAAGGATGCGCTGTCGTATGCGGTGCCGACGCTGGACCCGATCGACTATCCCCGGCTGGCGGAGCGCTATCGCTACCATTTCCTGACCCGCGACGCCGAGCTGGTCCTGTTCGCCGGCGTGCGCGAGATGCTGGAAGCGCTGCGCGCGGAACACTATTTCCTGGGCGTGGCTACGGGCAAGACCCGCGCCGGCCTGCAGCGCGCGCTGGCCGCCACCGGCCTGGAACGCTTGTTCGACGCGACGCGCTGCGCCGACGAGACCTTCTCCAAGCCGAATCCCGCCATGCTGTTCGAGTTGACGCGCGAACTGGGCCAGGAGATGGCGCGCACCGTGATGATCGGCGACACCACGCACGATTTGCAGATGGCGATCAATGCCGGCGCGGCGGGGATCGGCGTCAGCTATGGCGCCCATCCGGCCGATTCGCTGCAGGCGATGACGCCGCTGCACTGCGCGGCGTCGGTCGAGGATCTCAGCCAGTGGCTGCGCGGCCATGGTTGAGGCGGCGCGACGCCTGTGCGACGCGGCGGCGCTGGCGGAGGGCGGGGATGGCGTGCGTTTCACGGTCGAGCTGCGTGGGCGGGAGATCAGCGCCTTCGTGGTGCGCTTCGACGGCGCGGCCCACGGCTATCTCAACCAGTGCGCGCATGTGCCGATGGAGCTGGACTGGCAGGAAGGCCGGTTCTTCGAGTCGTCGGGCCTATACTTGATGTGCGCGACACACGGCGCCATCTATGCGCCCGACACCGGGCTCTGCGTGGGCGGCCCCTGCCGTGGCGCCGCGCTCGTCAAACTGCGGATCGAGGAGCGTGATGGCGGCGTGTACTGGCTGCCGGAGTTTCCCTATGCCGCACCGGCCCTCGTCGCGGGCAGCTAGACAATGCGTGCCGGCCTGCGCTGCCACCCCTATCCCTAGCCATCTCATAGAGCCATTGCATGACTGAACAGCAGAAGCCTCCGTTTGACGACGATGGCGCCGGCAAGCCCGGCGCGGAGGGAGGCGTGGCGCCGGACCAGGCGCGCCTGGAGACGGCCCGCCACGCCGACTATCCGCTCGAGGACGAGTTGCGCCAGGGCGATGCGGCTGCGCGCCGCGAGTCGGAGGAGCGCGCCGCCAGACTGGCAGGGGCCGGCGGCCCGGTCGGGGGTGGCTGGGAGCGCGATGTGCTGGAGAAGGTGCTGATGGCAGCGCTGCGCGAGCAGCGGGCGGCGCGCCGCTGGCGCATCTTCTTCCGCTTCGCGGGCCTGGCCCTGCTGGTGGCGCTATTCCTGCTGGTGTTCGATTTCAAGGGCGATGGCGGCATCAGCACCAGCGGCCGGCATACGGCCATGGTTTCGCTGGACGGCGAGATTGCCGCCGGCACGACGGCCAGCGCGGAATCGATCAACACGGCGTTGCAGGCCGCCTTCGCCGACACCAATGCGGCCGGGGTCATCCTCAAGATCAATTCCCCGGGCGGGTCGCCGGTACAGGCCGGCATCATCAATGACGAGATCCGCCGCCTGCGCAAGCTCTATCCGTCCAAGCCGCTCTACGTGGTGGTCGAGGAGATCTGCGCTTCAGGTGGGTATTACGTGGCTGCCGCGGCCGACAAGATCTATGTCGACAAGGCCAGCATCGTGGGCTCGATCGGCGTGTTGATGGACGGTTTCGGCTTCACCGGGCTGATGGATAAGCTGGGGGTCGAGCGCCGTCTGTATACCTCGGGCGCCAACAAGGGCATGCTCGACCCGTTCTCGCCGGAAGTGCCGCGGCAGAAGGAATATGCGCAGGCCATGCTCAAGCAGATCCACCAGCAGTTCATCGATGTCGTGAAGGCAGGGCGCGGCGATCGCCTCAAGGAGGATCCGGACCTGTTCTCGGGCCTGTTCTGGACCGGCCAGCGCAGCATCGAGCTGGGGCTCGCGGACGGGCTCGGCAACGCCGACTACGTGGCCCGCGAGCTGTTCAAGGCGGAGGACATCGTCGACTACACGGTCAAGGAGAACCTGGCCGAGCGCGTTGCCAAGCGTTTCGGCGCCGCGGCTGGTAGTGCCGCCATCAAGACGCTGATGCTGGGTAGCCGCCTGCAGTCGGTGCAGTGACGAGGAAGGCGCGGTGAGGCGCGGCCGCCGCCGCGCCTCACCACTGGCCGCTGGGGGGATCAGGCTGCCAGCAGCGAGAAGATCGCCGGCCGCTTGTGCAGTTCCAGGCGCTCGGGCCGCCAGGCCGACAGCGGCAGCGTGACGATGGTCTCCCCGGGTTGGGTCAGGTCGACTGCGATCGACAGCAGTGTGGTGCCGGCACAATGCTGGCGCATGGCTTCCAGCAGGGCGCCATTACGGTAGGGTGTCTCGATCCAGACCTGGGTCTGGCGCGTCTTGCGGGAATGCTGCTCCAGCTCCCGCAGTTTCTGCGCGCGCTCGCCCGGATCGACCGGCAGGTAGCCGTTGAAGGCAAAGCTCTGGCCATTCAGTCCCGAGCCCATCACCGCCAGCAGGATCGAGCTGGGTCCGACCAGCGGGCGCACGCGCACGCCTGCCGCATGGGCCAGCCGCACCAGGTCGGCACCGGGGTCGGCCACGGCGGGTACGCCGGCCTCGGACAGCAGGCCGCCATCGCGTCCGGCCCGGATCGGTTCGAGCAGGTCGGCCAGGGCCTCGGCGCGCGTGTTGACGTTCAGTTCGCGGATCTCGATCTGCTGGATCGGCCGTGCCAGCGGCGCGGTCTCGCCCAGTTTCTTCAGGAAGGCGCGTGCGGTCTTGGCGTTCTCTGCGACCAGGTAGTCGAGCCGCGCGGCGATCTGCTGCACGCCGGCCGGGATCACGTCCGGCAGCGGGTCCGCCTCGTCGCGCTTGCCCAGGGTGTTGGGGATCAGGAACAGGGTGCCGCCGGCGTGGCTTGCGTCGGGTTGGTTGCTCATGCCGCCCTCACGCCTGGAAGAAGGGATAGCCGGCCGCCCGCAGCATGCCGGTGAGCGCGATCAGCGGCAGCCCGACCAGGGCCGTCGGGTCGTCGGATTCCACCTGCGACAGCAGGGCGATGCCCAGGCCCTCCGACTTGGCGCTGCCGGCGACGTCGTAGGGGTGCTCGAGCAGCAGGTAGGCCTCCAGCTCGGCGTCTTCCAGTGCGCGGAAGGTGGCCAGGGTCTGCACGTCGGCGAGCTGATGCTGGCCGGTGCGGCCGTCCAGCAGGCACAGGGCCGAGTGGAAAGTGATGGTGCGGCCGCGCATCATCTTCAATTGGGCCAGGGCGTTCTCGTGGGTGCCGGGTTTGCCGATCTGTGCGCCATCGAGCGTTGCCACCTGGTCCGAGCCGATCACCAGCGCGCCCGGATGGCGCGCGGAGATGGCCTGGGCCTTGGCCAGCGACAGGCGCAGTGCCGTCGCTTCCGGTGCTTCGCCGGCCAGCGGGGTTTCGTCGATATCGGGCGTGGCGACCTCGAAAGGAATGCGCAGGCGTTCGAGCAGCTCGCGGCGGTAGCGGGAGCTGGAGCCCAGGATCAGGGTGGGGCGCGTGCTGGAAGGCATAAGTCGTTGAGCGGAAAGAGGAAAGATGTGGGTGCCGGTTTTGACTCCGGGCGGAAACTCGACGTATAATCTCGCGTTTAGCCGCTTATGGCTCGCAATCCTTGCGGGTTCGCGCGGTGGCCGTGGCGGAAAGTGACGGTCCGGTGGCTCTCCCCGTGCGTCGGCAGTTGCGGCGCCGGGCGGGGATCGCGGCCGGCGACGTGCTTGTCCTCTTGCGCGCGGCCCGCGTCGCAGAGCGGTGTCGGACAGCCATCATGACCCAGTCGATCGACCTGCGCGAGTTTGATCTCTTTGCCTTTTGCCGGTCGGGCGACACTGCTGACGGCGAAGTGGCGCTGCGCGAGTTGCCGCGCATCTTAGCCGAGACGGCGGCGCAAGCGCCAGCCTCGGCGCCGGACGAGCGATTCCGCTTCCAGGTGCACGGCATGGCGCGCGAGGAGGCCGGCGAGCCCGGCCGGGCGCCGGTGCGGCGACTGTTCCTCGACCTGTCCGTCGAGGGGAGCGTCTGGCTGAACTGCCAGCGCTGCCTGGAGGCCTACGCGGAGCCGGTGTCGACGGCGACGCGCTTCGAGGTCGTAGCGACGGAAGAGGAAGCGGACGCGGCGCCGATGGACGACGATGAGGTCGACGTCATCGCGGGGTCCAAGCGTTTTTCGCTGCTGACCTTGATCGAAGATGAAGTGCTGCTGGCCCTGCCGGTAGCGCCCAAGCATGCTGTCTGCGAATCGGTGCACGAGAGTCTCGTGACCGGCGCGGACGGACAGGTGGAGCCGGAAGTCGAGGCGACGCCGGAAGAAGAAAAGCGGCCTTCGCCTTTTGCGGCGCTGGCCAACCTGAAGACCAAGCACTGAAGCCTCACGCAGCGCGTGCGGACAGGGGGCGGTCGACAGGCCCTGGATACGCATCCGGTCGGGCCCGGCTACGCCTAGCGCCAGATGCTGTGTGTTAATATTGCAAAATTCTCGAAGGAGTCATCATGGCTGTTCAACAGAACAAGAAGTCGCCGTCCAAGCGCGGCATGCACCGCTCGCACGATCACCTGTCGGCGGCTCCCCTGGCTGTCGAGCCGACCACCGGCGAAACCCACCTGCGCCACCACGTGAGCCCGAACGGCTACTACCGTGGCCGCAAGGTCATCAAGACCAAGAACGACTGACACGTCCGTTCGGCGTGACTTCGCGTCTCGCGCACACGTTCTAGGCAAGATACAAGAAAGCGGCAAGCTCGTTGCCGCTTTTTTGTTGCGCGCTCGGAAGGGATTCGACCTGCCAGTTGCCGGAACGGCGGCCAGCCAGGCCGCTCCGCCGGGCCGTCCGGGCAAGATCGGGCGGGAGGCCGGGTCAGAGTCAGCGCAATCGCGCGTCTGCTCCAGGAAACAATGACGATCAAAGTTGCCATCGATTGCATGGGCGGCGATCACGGGGTCTCCGTGACGGTGCCGGCAGCGATCAGTTTTCTCTCTACGCACGAGGATGCCGAGGTGGTCCTGGTCGGCCAGCCGGAAGCCATCGAGCCGCAGCTCAAGAAATTGCATGCGCTCGAGCATCCGCGCGTGCGCATCGTCGCCGCCACCGAGGTCGTCACCATGGACGATCCCGTGGAGGTCGCCTTGCGCAAGAAGAAGGATTCCTCGATGCGCGTGGCGGTGACGCAGGTCAAGGAAGGCCTGGCCGACGCTTGTATCTCGGCCGGCAACACCGGTGCCCTGATGGCGGTGTCGCGCTATGTGCTGAAGACGTTGGAAGGCATCGAGCGGCCTGCCATCGCTACCACCATTCCCAACGAGCAGGGCTGGGGGACCACCGTGCTCGATCTCGGTGCCAACGCGGATTGCGAGCCCGAGCATCTGCTGCAGTTTGCCCGCATGGCCGAGGCGATGGTCGCGGTGGTCGACCACAAGCCCCATCCCACCGTCGGCTTGCTGAACATCGGTGAGGAAGTCATCAAGGGCAATGAAGTGGTCAAGCGCGCCGGCGAATTGCTGCGCGCCTCCGAGCTGAACTTCTACGGCAACGTGGAAGGCAACGACATCTTCAAGGGCACCACCGACATCGTGGTCTGCGACGGCTTTGTCGGCAATGTGGCGCTCAAGAGCACCGAAGGCCTGGCGAAGATGATCGGCAGTATGATCAAGGAAGAATTCACGCGCTCCTGGTTCACCAAGCTGCTGGCGGGTGTGGCCATGCCGGTACTGTCGCGGCTGGCCAAGCGGCTGGACCCGGCGCGCTACAACGGCGCCTCGCTGCTGGGGCTGCGCGGCCTGGTGATCAAGAGTCACGGCTCGGCCGATGCGCACTCCTTTGAGTGGGCTATCAAACGCGGGTATGATGCCGCCAAGAATGGTGTCATCGCGCGCATCAGCCAGGCCTTCGCTAACAAGGTCGGCGCCGGTGGCGCCGCAGCGGGCACTTCGCAGCCGGGCACGGCGCCGAACCCGCATCCCAGCGCCCGCGCTGCCTGAGGCCCGCCCAGCGGGCCCGGAGCAGATGCCCCGGGCAACACGATCCGATACGACATGACCAGCTACGCAAAAATCATCGGTACGGGGAGCTACCTGCCCCCGCGGCGCGTCACCAACCAGGAGTTGGCGGAGCAACTGGCGGCGAAGGGCATCGAGACCAGCGATGAGTGGATCTTCTCGCGCAGCGGTATCGCCGCGCGCCATTGGGCCGAGCCGGACGTCGGCAGCAGCGACCTGGCCGTCAAGGCGGCCGAGCGGGCCATCGAGGCCGCCGGCATCGATCGCCAGGCCATCGACCTGATCATCGTCGCGACGTCCACGCCGGACTTCATCTTTCCCAGCACCGCGAGCCTGGTGCAGCAGAAGCTGGGCATCACCAACCAGTGTGCTGCCTTCGACCTGCAGGCCGTCTGTTCGGGCTTCGTGTATGCGCTGTCCACGGCGGACAAGTTCATCCGCAGCGGCTCGCACAAGAACGTGCTGGTGATCGGCGCCGAAGTGTTTTCGCGCATCCTCGATTTCAACGACCGTACCACCTGCGTGCTGTTCGGCGACGGCGCTGGTGCGGTGCTGCTGAGCGCGTCGGATGAGCCGGGCATCCTGTCCTCCGCCATGCATGCCGATGGCAGCCATGTCGATATCCTGTGCGTGCCGGGCAACATCAGCGGCGGCAATATCGTCGGCAGCCCCTTCCTGCATATGGACGGCCAGGCCGTCTTCAAGCTGGCGGTCACCGTGCTGGACAAGGTGGCGCGCGAAGCGCTGGCGGCCGCCGAGATGTCGGCGGACCAGGTCGACTGGCTGATTCCGCACCAGGCCAATATCCGCATCATGCAAGGCACGGCGAGGAAGCTCGGCCTGCCGGCCGAGCGTATGGTGGCGACCGTGCACGAGCACGGCAACACCTCGGCGGCTTCCATTCCGCTCGCGCTCGACGAGGCGGTGCGGGACGGCCGCATCCGGCCGGGTCAGAACGTGCTGATGGAGGGCGTGGGCGGCGGCTTCACCTGGGGTGCAGCGCTGCTGCGCATGTAAGGCCCCGATGCGCGCGCGGTCCTCGCGGCCGCGCCGCGGTCTCAACGATTCCACAACGATTCCAATCCGATGACTTTCGCTTTTGTATTCCCCGGCCAGGGCTCGCAATCGGTGGGCATGCTCAATGCTTTTGCTGACCACCCCGTCGTGCGCGCGACGCTGGAAGAAGCTTCCAGTGCCTTGGGTCAGGATATCGGCCGCCTGATCGCCGAGGGTCCTGCCGAGGAGCTGAACCTCACCACCAACACGCAGCCGGTCATGCTGACTGCCGCGGTGGCCGTCTACCGCGCCTGGCTCGACGCCGGCGGCCCGGCTCCCGCCCTGGTGGCAGGTCACAGCCTGGGCGAATACTCGGCGCTGGTGGCGGCGGGCGTGATCCCGTTCGCGGATGCCGTGCCGCTGGTGCGTTTCCGCGCCCAGGCCATGCAGGAAGCGGTGCCGGTGGGCGAGGGCGGCATGGCTGCCATCCTCGGCCTGTCGGACGACGACGTGCGCGCGGCCTGTGCCGAGGCGGCGCCGGCCGGCGTGGTCGAGGCCGTCAATTTCAACGCGCCGTCCCAGGTCGTGATCGCCGGGCAGAAGGCTGCGGTCGAAAAGGCCTGCGAAATTGCCAAGGCCAAGGGCGCCAAGCGCGCGCTGCCGCTGCCGGTGTCCGCGCCGTTCCACTCCTCGCTGCTGAAACCGGCTTCCGATCGCCTGCGCGAGCGTATGGCCGGGCTGGCATTCGCGACGCCGGCCATTCCGCTGGTGAACAACGTCGACGTCGCCATCGTCAGCGATCCGGAGTCCATCAAGGACGCGCTGGTGCGCCAGGCCGCCGCCCCGGTACGCTGGGTCGAGTGCGTGCAGAAGATGGCCGCCGAAGGCGTGACCCATGTGATCGAATGCGGTCCCGGCAAGGTGCTGGCCGGCATGACCAAGCGCATCGACGGCAACCTGGTCGGTGGCGCGATCTTCGATCCGGCCTCGCTGCAGGACACGCTGGCGCTGCTGAAGTAAGAACAGAACACGGGATACCAGACCATGACGAAACTTCTGGACAATCAGGTCGCGCTGGTCACCGGCGCCTCGCGCGGCATCGGCCGCGCCATCGCGCTGGAACTGGCGCGCCAAGGTGCCACGGTGGTCGGCACCGCCACCACCGAAGGCGGTGCGGCCGCGATCGGCGCGTATCTCGAGGCCGAAGGCCTGAAGGGCGCGGGCGCGGTGCTGGACGTCAAGGACGCGGCACGCTGCGAGGCCCTCATCGACGAAGTGATCAAGGCACACGGCGGCCTGAACGTGCTGGTCAACAATGCCGGCATCACGCAGGACCAGCTCGCCATGCGCATGAAGGACGATGACTGGAGCGCGGTGATCGACACCAACCTGTCGGCGGTGTTCCGCCTGTCGCGCGCCGTGCTGCGCCCGATGATGAAGGCGCGCGGCGGCCGCATCATCAATATCACCTCGGTGGTGGCCTCTGCCGGCAACCCCGGCCAGATGAACTACGCGGCCGCCAAGGCTGGCGTGGAAGGCATGAGCCGCGCGCTGGCCCGCGAGATCGGCAGCCGCAATGTCACGGTCAATTGCGTGGCACCGGGCTTCATCGATACCGATATGACCAAGGTCTTGTCGGAAGAGCAGCATGCGGCACTGAAAACCCAGATTCCGCTGGGCCGCCTCGGCCTGCCAGAGGACATCGCCCATGCGGTGACCTTCCTGGCCGGCCCGCAAGCAGCCTACATCACGGGTACGACGTTGCATGTCAACGGCGGGATGTACATGAACTGACTGCGGCGCACGGCAAGCGGTTTCGACGGAGAAGCTGCTTGATGCCGTGTGAAGCGGCTGTTTTTCCAATCAATCGGGCGCGGATCATGCAACGGTCGGCAGGCGGGATTTTTACGTTCCAAACCTGCTAAAATGCGCCCACTTTTTGTCGAACTTCCCTGGAGGGCTACATGGACAATATCGAACAACGCGTCAAGAAAATCGTGGCAGAACAGCTTGGCGTGGCCGAGGCGGACATCAAGAACGAATCGTCGTTCGTGAACGACCTGGGCGCCGACTCGCTCGACACGGTTGAACTCGTGATGGCGTTGGAAGATGAATTCGGCATGGAAATTCCCGATGAGGAAGCCGAAAAGATCACCACCGTGCAGCAGGCGATCGACTACGCCACCGCGCACGTCAAGGCCTGAGCCTGCCTTTTCTGAATTCCCGAGCCACAGAAGGCGGACGGGCGGGCCGTGCGGCCCTGCCTTGCTGTTTTCTGTGGCTTTCGTCTGTCCGAAGAGGCAGAATCGCCGTGAGCGGAGCGCGCCGATGCGGGCCCGCCGAACCGGCTGGCCCGCATCCGCGTGCCGCCGTTCCGCATTCTGCTTCACGCACCCGTAGGAAATCATAGTGAGCCGTCGTCGCGTCGTCGTCACCGGGCTCGGCCTCGTGTCTCCGGTCGGAAACACGGTTGCCGAAGGTTGGGCCAACCTGGTTGCGGGCCAGTCCGGCATCGCCACCATCACCAAGTTCGATCACTCCGCGCTTGCCGTGCACTTCGCCGGTGAAGTGAAGGGTTTCAAGGCCGAGGACTACATCCCAGCCAAGGAAGCCCGCCACATGGATACCTTTATCCATTTCGGCATCGCGGCAGGCACGCAGGCCTTGAAGGACAGCGGCCTGGAAGTGACCGAGGCCAACGCCGACCGCATCGGCGTGCTGGTCGGCTCGGGCATCGGCGGCCTGCCGATGATCGAGGACACCCATGCGGAACTGACCAACCGCGGCCCGCGTCGTATCTCGCCGTTCTTCGTGCCCGGCTCGATCATCAACATGATCTCGGGCCACCTGTCGATCATCCACGGTGTCAAGGGCCCGAACCTGGCCGCGGTAACCGCCTGCACGACCGGCCTGCACAGCATCGGCCTGGCCGCACGCCTGATTCAGGCCGGCGATGCCGATGCCATGCTGGCGGGTGGCGCCGAATCCACGGTTTCGCCGCTGGGTATCGGGGGCTTTGCCGCGGCACGCGCGCTGTCGACCCGCAACGAGGATCCGGCTGCTGCCTCGCGCCCCTGGGACAAGGGCCGCGACGGTTTCGTGCTGGGTGAGGGCGCCGGCGTGATGATGCTCGAAGAGTACGAGTCGGCCAAGGCGCGCGGCGCGCGCATCTACGCCGAGCTGGTGGGCTTCGGCATGAGCGGCGACGCCTTCCACATGACGGCGCCGAACACCGACGGTCCGCGCCGCTGCATGGTCAATGCGCTGAAGGACGCTGGTATCAATGCCGACGCGGTGCAATACCTGAACGCGCATGGCACGTCGACGCCGCTGGGCGACAAGAACGAAGCCGATGCCATCAAGCTGGCCTTCGGCGAGCACGCCTACAAGATGGCGGTCAACTCGACCAAGTCGATGACCGGCCACCTGCTGGGTGGTGCGGGTGGGCTGGAGTCGGTCTTCACCGTGCTGGCGCTGCACCACCAGGTGTCGCCGCCGACTATCAACCTCGTCGACCAGGATCCCGAGTGCGACCTGGATTTCGTGGCCAATACGGCGCGCGATATGAAGATCGACGTGGCGGTGAAGAACAACTTCGGCTTTGGCGGCACCAACGGCACGCTTGTCTTCCGCCGCGCCTGAAGCCGGCACCCGCCGGCCCGCCTCCGTCTTGCGCGGAGGCGGTGCAAGCTGGCCACGCGGTGCGTTCTGCGCCGCGCTTGCGGCCGAACTGGTCGCGCTGTTCCTGCTTGCCGCTGCCTGTCTCGCCGCCGTGGCCTCCGGCGACCGGCCGCGGCAGGTCGCGCTTGGCGCGTTGCTGGCCGCCGTACCGGTCGTGTGGTTCTACGGCTGGCGGCAGGTGCGGTACGCCGGCGCCTGCCGCTGTGCCGGCCTGGCCGGCACGGCAGGATCTCCTGCCGTCATGCTGGTCCTTCCGGACGGACGGGACGCCGTCGCGGGCATTGCTTCCAACTGGGATCTCGGCGGCGCGGCGCTGCTGCTGGCGCTGCGTCCAGGCGGGGTGTCCATGCCACGGTGGCTGATCCTTCACCGCGGCAATACGCCGGGGCCCGCGCTGCGGGCGATCCGGAGGGCGGTCCGCGCGGGCCGTCGATGACGGCTGTGCCGCCGCTGGTGGCTCTCTATGCATAGCCAAGACGTGTGCGCCACCGAATCGTAGGTAAAATACAACGTTTGTCGTGACGACGAAACCAAGAGATACACTGCAGGTGAACCATTCGTGAGCGAACGCGAAGCCGATCAGCTCCTAGTTGAACGCGTCCAGCAGGGCGACAAGCGGGCCTTTGAGTTGCTGGTGACCAAGTATCACCGCAAGATCATCCGCCTGATTTCGCGGCTGGTCCGGGACCCCGCTGAAGTGGAGGATGTGGCGCAGGATGCCTTTATCAAGGCATACCGTGCCTTGCCCCAGTTCCGGGGCGAGTCGGCCTTCTACACGTGGTTGTACCGGATCGCCGTCAACACGGCCAAGAACTATCTGGCCACCCAGGGCCGCCGCCCGGAAGCGTCAACAGACATTGATGCCGAGGAGGCTGAAACTTTTGCGGACGGCGAGCAACTAAGGGATATCAATACGCCGGAGTCGATGCTCCACACGCGCCAGGTTGCCGAGACGGTGAACCGGGCGATGGAAGCACTGCCGGAAGAGTTGCGCACGGCCATCACACTGCGCGAGATCGAAGGCCTCAGTTATGAGGAGATCGCGGAGGCGATGGGCTGCCCGATCGGTACGGTGCGCTCGCGCATCTTCCGGGCGCGCGAGGCGATTGCCGAGAAGCTGCGTCCGCTACTTGGAACGGCAGAAGGCAAGCGGTGGTAGAAGCGTTGTAAAGAAATGTCGTGCGGCCAGCGTTGCAGTCAATTCCTGCATCGATAAGCGACAAGCAGTCACGGGATTATCGGTGTTCAATGGAATGTCTTGGGGTGGGAAATGGGTCAGGCTCATAAGCAGTCGGTTCATGTAATGGATGCGGCGGAGCAGGTTTCCGCGCTGATGGATGGCGAGCTGGCACCGCACGAGGCCAGCGCCGCGCTGGAATTCGCGCGCAGCGGCCAAGGCCTGGCCGACTGGTCGACCTTCCAGATGATCGGCGACGTGCTGCGTTCGGAAGACCTCGCGCATATCGATTCGACCAATGCCTTCCTGGCCCGCTTCTCGGCGCGGCTGGACAGCGAGCCGCACGTCCTCGTGCCGGCGGTCGCCCAGGCAGGTCAGGCGCGCCAGCGCCTGCTGCTGCGTCCGTCGTGGGTGCGCCGCGTGGTACCGGGTACCGCCATTGCCGCGGCCGTCGCCGCGGTCAGCTGGGTGGTCGTGCCGCAGATGCGCGGTGCGGGCGACGTGGGTGCGCCGGATGCGGTGGTGGCCCGGGCCGACCAGCCTGCGGCCAAGGCCGGCGGGGTCGTCACCGTGGCGGCCGACAGCGGGCAGATGATCCGGGATCCGCGCCTGGACGAATACCTGCGCGCTCATCGCGTGTCCGTGGCGACCGATGCGGTCGTGCCCACCATGCGCGCGGTTGCCAACAGCGCCAACTTCATTCAGGACAATTCGCAGGAATAATGCCGGACATGCATAAGGGATGGTCGCCCGCCTATGTAGCGGGCGCACACAGAATAAGGGCCCTGCGCAGGTCCTTTTTTCTGGCCTTCTGTCTGACTGCGGCTGCGGCGAGCGCCCAGCCGGCGGACACCGCGCTGGCGCGCCGCGACGCGACGGCCTGGCTGAACAAGATTCACCGCGCGGCGCAGCGTGAGAACTACAACGGCACCCTGATCTACCAGCGCGGCAGCGTCATGCATGCCTCGCGCATCCAGCATTACAGCGACGCGGCGCAGAACGAATACGAGCGTCTCGAAACGCTCGACGGCAAGCCGCGCGAAGTCCTGCGCGAGAACGATGTCGTGCACAGCCTGATTCCGGAGGCCAAGCTGGTGGTAGTGGAGAAGCAGCAGGCCAAGGACCGCTTCCCGGCCCTGCTCGCCACCAACAAGACCGACGTGCTCGATCTCTACGACATGCGCAAGCTGCCGGACGAGCGCCTTGCCGGTCTTGAGTGCGCGGTCTTCGCCTTGCAACCGCACGACGGCGCCCGCTATGCGGTCCGCCTGTGGGCCGAGAAGAATTCGGGCCTGCTGGTGCGTGCACAGACCCTGGACGAGAACGGCAAGGTGCTCGAGCAGGTCGCCTTCTCGCAGGTCCAGATCGGCGTGCCATCGGAGAAGCAGCGCATCCTGTCGGCGATCCGCGGATCCAGCGGCTGGAGCCACTACGAGGTCACCTACCAGCCGGCCAATATCGCCGACGAAGGCTGGTCGATCAATGTGCCGGTCAAAGGCTTCCAGAAGATCCGCGAAGTGCGTCGGCCGCTCGGTGAGCTGCGTGGCCAGCAGGGCGATGGCCGCAATCAGACCTTCGAGGTGCAGCAGGTCGTGTACAGCGATGGCCTGACCGGCCTGTCGGTATTCATCGAGCCGGTTTCGGAGCAGCGCGCCAGGCGCGAGGGCGTGGCTTCACTGGGCGCCACCCAGGTGGTGGTCCGCCGCATCGCTGACTTCTGGATCACGGTGGTCGGCGAAGTACCTGCCGCGACGGTGAAGCAGTTCGCGGCAGCAGTCGAGTACCATTCGCCCAAGGTGACGCACTGAGCCAGGTGCCATCCCGAGCCGGGCGCCGCCGCGGGCGGCGCCGGTTGCTTGCGATCGCCGCGCGGCGTTCTCACAGTTGTCTCAAATAGACAGACCTTGCCAGCTACAAGCTGAGTTCCCGGGAGTTGTCGATGATTTCCAAATCGCCTGCCATGGCTCGCACCCTGGTGATGGCTGCCATCCTCGCCATCGTGCCGATGGTGTCCGAACTGGGCCATGCCCAGGCCGCGGCCCCCAGCTACGGTGTGCCCGACTTCACCGACCTGGTGGAGAAGACCAGCCCGGCCGTGGTCAATATCCGCACCACCGAGCGGGTCCGCCAGGGCGGCAGCCAGGATGACGACATGGCGGAGTTCTTCCGCCGCTTCTTCGGCGTGCCGATGCCCGGTGCGCCCGCGCCGCGTCGCGGCCAGCCTCCGCAGGGCCAGGGTCAAGGCCAGGGTCAAGGCCAGGGCGAGGAGATGAACCGCGGCGTCGGTTCGGGTTTCATCATCAGCCAGGACGGCTACGTGATGACCAACACCCATGTGGTTGCCGACGCCGACACCATCTACGTGACGCTGCCCGACAAGCGTGAATTCAAGGCCAAGCTGATCGGTTCGGACAAGCGTACCGATGTGGCACTGATCAAGATCGAAGCGACCGGCCTGCCCAAGCTGCCGCTGGGCGATTCCGACAAGGTCCGCGCCGGCGAATGGGTGCTGGCGATCGGCTCGCCGTTCGGCCTCGACAACAGCGTGACGGCCGGCATCGTGTCCGCCAAGGGGCGCGACACCGGCGACTACTTGCCGTTCATCCAGACTGACGTGGCGGTCAACCCGGGCAATTCGGGCGGTCCGCTGATCAACCTGCGCGGCGAGGTGATCGGCATCAACTCGCAGATCTACAGTCGCAGCGGCGGCTACATGGGTATTTCCTTCGCCATCCCGATCGACGAAGCGATGCGCGTGGTCGAGCAGCTCAAGGCCACCGGCAAGGTGACGCGCGGACGCATCGCGGTGGCGATCGGTGAGGTTACCAAGGAAGTCGCCGATTCGCTGGGCCTGGGACGGGCGCGCGGCGCCCTGGTGGGCAGCGTGGAGCCGGGTGGCCCTGCCGAGCGCGCCGGCGTGGAGCCGGGCGACATCATCCTGAAGTTCAACGGCAGGGATATCGAGCGCGCCTCGGACCTGCCGCGCATGGTGGGCGACACCAAACCGGGCAGCCGGGTGCCGATGCAGGTCTGGCGCAAGGGCGCCACGCGCGAGCTCACCATCACCGTGGTCGAGCTGGAACAGGACAACAAGCCCAAGGCGCGCGCGAGCAGCAGCCCGCGCGATGACGGCGGGACTGCGGCGAAGCCGAACGCGCTGGGCCTGATCGTCAATGACCTGAACGAAGCACGGCTCAAGGAGTTGAAGATCAAGTCGGGCGTGGAGGTGGATACGGTCGACGGTCCGGCCTTGCGTGCGGGCATCCGCCCGGGCGACATCATCCTGCGCCTCGGCGATACCGACGTCACCAGCGCCAGGCAATTCAACGACATGGTGCGCGCGCTCGACAAGAACCGACTGGCGGCGCTGTTCGTGCGCCGTGGCGATGCCACCCAGGTGCTGACCCTGCGCCCGGGTAGCAACGCTTCGCGTTGAGCGGCGCCATGCGGCGATGACGGCGCTCACGCTGTATGGCAGGCACCGCTGCCGTCTGTGTGACGACATGAAGGCAGCGCTGGCGCCGCTGCGCCGTGAATTCGACTTCACGCTGCACGAAGTCGATGTCGAGGCGGATCCCTTGCTCGAGTCGCGCATAGGGGAGCGGGTTCCGCTGCTGGTGGGCGGGGCGCCGGGCGCCGGCGGCGAGGCACTTTGCCGCTACTTTCTCGATGCCGTTGCGGTACGGGTGTGGCTTGCCGCACATTGTCGCGACCTGCCGTACTAGCCCGCCTGTGGCAGGGCGCCGGCGCGGCCCCATGTCACGATGCGGGAAGCCCCCGAAATCCGGTAAAATCGCGTTTTGGCGTCGACATCCGCGGATGGCGCGCGCCACCGAATATCAGCGACCGGGAGCGGACGCGCCCGGGCGGGCGCCAATTCCGGGTCGTTCCCTAGCTTTGTCGCCCGGCCCTTCGCGCCGGCGCTTTCCCTGTATATAGATGGACCATATCCGCAATTTCTCGATCATCGCCCACATCGACCACGGGAAATCGACCCTGGCCGACCGCATCATCCAGCTCTGCGGCGGCCTGTCAGACCGCGAGATGGAGGCGCAGGTGCTCGATTCGATGGATATCGAGAAGGAGCGCGGCATCACCATCAAGGCCCAGACCGCGGCGCTGAGCTACAAGGCGCGCGATGGCAAGGTCTACAACCTGAACCTGATCGACACCCCGGGGCACGTCGACTTCAGCTATGAAGTCAGCCGCTCGCTGTCGGCCTGCGAGGGAGCGCTGCTGGTGGTCGACGCTTCGCAGGGCGTGGAGGCGCAGACCGTCGCCAACTGCTACACGGCGATCGAGCTGGGCGTCGAAGTGGTGCCGGTGCTGAACAAGATCGACCTGCCGCAGGCCGATCCGGAAAACGCGATCCAGGAGATCGAGGACGTCATCGGCATCGACGCGCATGACGCCACGCCGTGCTCGGCCAAGACCGGCCAGGGCGTGGCGGACGTGATCGAGGCGCTGATCGCCAAGGTGCCGCCGCCCAAGGGCGATCCGGACGCGCCGCTGCAGGCGCTGATCATCGATTCCTGGTTCGACAACTACGTCGGCGTGGTGATGCTGGTGCGCGTGGTCAACGGCACGCTGCGCACCAAGGACAAGGTGCTGCTGATGGCCACGGGCGCCCAGCACCTGGTCGAGCAGGTCGGCGTGTTCTCGCCTAAGTCGATCCAGCGCGACGCGCTTTCGGCCGGCCAGGTCGGCTTCGTCATCGCCGGCATCAAGGAACTGAAGGCGGCCAAGGTGGGCGACACCATCACCAGCGTGGCACGCAAGGCCGAGTCGCCGCTGCCTGGCTTCAAGGAGGTCAAGCCGCAGGTGTTCGCCGGCCTCTATCCGGTGGAGGCCAACCAGTACGAGGCGCTGCGCGAATCGCTGGAGAAACTGCGCCTGAACGACGCCTCGCTGCAGTTCGAGCCCGAGGTGTCGCAAGCGCTGGGCTTCGGCTTCCGCTGCGGCTTCCTCGGCCTGCTGCACATGGAGATCGTGCAGGAGCGGCTCGAGCGCGAGTTCGACATGGACCTGATCACCACCGCGCCGACGGTGGTCTACCAGGTACAGCTGCGCGACGGCACCATGGTCACGGTGGAGAACCCGGCCAAGATGCCGGACCCGGCCAAGATCGAGGCGATCCTCGAGCCGATCGTCACCGTCAACCTGTATATGCCGCAGGACTATGTCGGCTCGGTGATCACGCTGTGCACGCAGAAGCGCGGCACGCAGATCAATATGAGCTACCACGGCAAGCAGGTGCAGCTCACCTACGAGATCCCCATGGCGGAGATCGTCATGGACTTCTTCGACCGGCTCAAGTCGGTGTCGCGCGGCTATGCCTCGATGGACTACGAGTTCAAGGAATACCGGCCGTCCGACGTGGTCAAGGTGGACATCCTGATCAACAGCGACAAGGTGGATGCCCTGTCGGTGATCGTGCACCGCTCGAACTCGCAGTACCGCGGGCGCGAGGTGGCGGCCAAGATGCGCGAGATCATTCCGCGCCAGATGTACGACGTGGCGATCCAGGCGGCCATCGGCTCGAACATCATCGCCCGCGAGAACGTCAAGGCGCTGCGCAAGAACGTGCTGGCGAAGTGCTATGGCGGCGATATCTCGCGCAAGAAGAAGCTGCTGGAAAAGCAGAAGGCCGGCAAGAAGCGCATGAAGCAGGTCGGCACCGTCGAGATCCCGCAGGAGGCCTTCCTCGCCATCCTGAAGGTCGAAGAGAAATAAGGGAAGCGGCAAGAGAAGGGGGGCACCGGTGCGCGCGGCATGCAGGCGGCGCAGCAGCCGGGCTTAACCAATAATCGTCAACAAGCAAGCCGTCATGAACTTTGCACTGATTCTTTTTGTGCTGGTGGTGGTCACGGGCATCGCGTGGGTCGCCGACAAGCTCGTCTTCGAAAAGCAGCGGCGCCTGGCCGCGCAGTCGGCGCTGGCCGAGTTCGATGCGCGCCAGGCAGAGCTGCAGCGCTACGGCCAGTCCGACCTGGACCATTCGCGCAGCCGCCTGGCCGAGGAGAAGCTGCGCCAGCCCTGGTGGCTGGAGTATTCGGCCAGCTTCTTCCCGGTCATCCTGGCGGTATTCGTCCTGCGCTCCTTCGTGGTCGAGCCGTTCAAGATCCCTTCCGGCTCGATGATCCCCACCTTGCTGATCGGCGATTTCATCCTGGTCAACAAGTATGATTACGGTATCCGGCTGCCGGTGATCAACAAGAAGGTCCTCGATATCGGCGAACCGCAGCGCGGCGACGTGATGGTGTTCCGCTACCCGAAGGACGAGTCCCTCGACTACATCAAGCGTGTGATCGGCGTGCCCGGCGACGTGGTCAGCTACCAGGACAAGCGCCTTACCATCAACGGCAAGCCGGCGGAGTACGCGCCGCTGCCCGACTACCTGGACGAGGAGCGCCTGGCTTATTCGAAGCATTTCCGCGAGAAGCTGCCCGCGGGGCCCGACCACGGAATCCTCAACGACCCGGACCGGCCGGCTTATGTCTCGGGGGCGGACCCGGATTTTCCCTTCCACGAGAACTGCACTTACAATCAGCAGGGGCTGACCTGCAAGGTGCCGCCGGGTCACTATTTCGTCATGGGCGACAATCGCGACAACAGCCTGGATTCCCGTTACTGGGGCTTCGTGCCGGACCGGAACATCGTCGGCAAGGCCTTCCTGATCTGGATGAACCTTGGCAATTTCGGCCGCATCGGTTCCTTCAAGTAGGCCGGGGCAGCCGTGTGGAGCCAGCGTATCACCTCACCATAACAAGCTAGGATAGGCGCAGAATGGGTCAGACGGGGCGGAGCGGAGCAGTCGGTGGAGGGCGGCTCCGGCCGACCCGGATGCGAGGATTCTCGCTGGGAACCCTGCTGGTGGTGGTCCTGGTGGCGGTGGGCGTGGTGATTCCGGTGATCAAGACGATCCCGAGCCTGCTGGAGTACTTCTCGGTCAAGCGTGCGGTAGCCTATGCCCGCCAGCAGGCTTCCGGCAAGCAGGAGGTGGCGGGCTATTTTGACAAGCAGGCCCAGATCGACCGCATCACGGCCCTGCGCGGCGACGACCTGGACATCCAGGAAAGCGAGGGCGGAGGCATAGGGGCGGTCAGTTTCTCCTACCGCAGCGAGGTCCCGATCTATGGCCCGCTCAGTTTTTTGATTACCTATTCGGGAACGCAGTACTGACATGAACCTCGACGCCTTGCAGCAACGACTCGGCTACCGATTCAGCAAGCCCGAATTGCTGCAACAGGCGCTGACGCACCGCAGCCACAGCGCCCAGCACAACGAGCGCCTGGAGTTTCTCGGCGACTCGGTGCTGAACTGCGCTGTGGCCGACATGCTCTACGGCATGTTCGGCAAGCTCGACGAAGGCGACCTGTCGCGCGTGCGCGCCAACCTCGTCAAGCAGCAGGCGCTGTACGAGATCGCGCAGATGCTGCAGCTTTCCGACGTGCTGCGCCTGGGGGAGGGCGAACTGAAGAGCGGCGGTTTCCGCCGTCCCTCGATCCTGGCCGATGCGCTGGAGGCTATCGTCGGCGCAGTTTTCCTCGATGCCGGTTTCGACGCCGCGCGGGCCCTGATCCGCAAGTTGTACATCCCCATCCTGGAACAGGTCGATCCGCGCACGCTGGGCAAGGACGCCAAGACCCTGCTGCAGGAGTACCTGCAAGGCCACAAGATCGCCCTGCCGCAATACAGCGTGATCGCCACGCATGGTGCGGCGCACAATCAACAGTTTGAAGTCGAATGCACGGTGCCTAAACTGGAGGTGCGTGTGTTCGGCACGGGCGCGTCGCGCCGCGCGGCGGAGCAGGCGGCGGCCAAGCTGGCCCTCGAAGAGGTCCAGAAGCTGGTGCCCCAGCTGCTCAAGCGCAGCCGCGCCGAGCGTACCGGCAAGACCCGCAAGCAGCCGGCGCCGCCCGATCCTCAGTTGTCTCTCAGGTTGAAGGAATGACCGAATCCCAAGCGCCGCGGCAGGATGCCGCGGACACCCCTCCCGCCGGCTTCCGCTGCGGTACCGTGGCCATCGTCGGCCGCCCAAACGTTGGCAAGTCCACGCTGATGAACGCGCTGGTCGGCCAGAAGATCAGCATCACCTCGCGCAAGGCGCAGACCACCCGCCATCGCATCGTCGGCATCCAGACCAGCGAGGACGCGCAGTACGTCTTCGTCGACACGCCCGGTTTCCAGACACGGCATGCCAGCGCGCTCAACCGCTCGCTGAACCGCGCCGTCACGTCGACGCTGTCGACGGTCGACCTGGTCCTGTTCGTGGTCGAGGCCGGGCAGTATGGCCCGGACGACGAGAAGGTGTTGGCGCTGCTGCCGAAAAACGTGCCGGTGCTGCTCATCGTCAACAAGCTCGACCGCATCGGTGCCGAGCGCGCGGCGGTGGTCATGCCCTTCCTGGAAAAGATGGGGCAGGTCTTCCCCTTCCGCGAAGTGGTGCCGATGTCGGCCAAGACGCGCGACCATATCCAGCGCCTGTTCGCCATCATCCGGCCTTATCTGCCCGAGGGCGAGCCGATGTACGGTGCCGATGCGCTCACTGACCGCAGCGAGCGCTTCCTTGCCTCGGAGATCATCCGCGAGAAGGTCTTCCGCTGGACCGGCGACGAGCTGCCCTATACCAGCACCGTCATCATCGACAAGTTCGAGACGGAAGGGCGCCTGCGCCGCGTCTTCGCCACCATCCTGGTCGAGCGCGACGCGCACAAGGCCATGATCATCGGCAACAAGGGCAGCAAGCTCAAGCAGATCTCCACCGAGGCCCGCCTCGACATGGAAAAGCTGTTCGATGGCAAGGTCTACCTGGAGCTGTGGATCAAGGTCAAGGGCGGCTGGGCCGACAACGAGGCCGGGCTGCGCGCCTACGGCTACGAATGAGCGGGTGACCGGGTGAGCAAGATGCCCGAGCTGGCGGGCGGCGGGCAGGGCCCGCGCGGCGGCCGCCGCGGCGATCCGGTGGCCGAGGATGCGGCGGAGGTCCTGGGCGTCCAGGACGTGCGCGGCGCGAGCGTCGCCGAGCAGCGCGCGATGATGGACCGCGCCCTGCGCATCATGCCGGCGCGCAGCGAGGTGCGCGTCAACAACCAGCCGGGCTTCGTGCTGCATTCGTGGCCCTACCGCGAGACCAGCCTGATCCTCGACGTGTTCACGCGGGACCATGGCCGCATGGCCCTGGTGGCCAAGGGCGCCAAGCGCGCGCATTCCGCACTGCGTCCTGTGCTGCAGCATTTCCAGCCGATCGCGCTGTCCTGGAGCGGAAGGGGCGAGGTCAAGACCCTGACCAAGGCGGAGTGGGTGGGCGGCATGCTGCCGCTTGCCGCCGACGCGCTGCTGTCCGGCTTCTACCTGAACGAACTGCTGCTGCGCTTCTGCCCGCGCGAAGATGGCCACGCGGCGCTGTTCCGCCACTACATGGCCACCTTGACGCGGCTCGGCCACGGTGAGCCCGCTGGCCTGGTTTTGCGCAGCTTCGAGCGCACGTTGCTGCAGGAAACCGGCTTTGCCGTGGCCTTCGACCGTTGTACCAGCACCGGCGAGCGGGTGCGGCCCGAGGTGGACTATGTCTACCATCCGGAGCGAGGCGTGCGGCCGGCGCACGCGAGCGATCCGTCGTCGTGGCCGGTGATCGGCGGCCAGTCCCTGCTCGACATGGCCCAGGATGACTATGGCAGGGCGCAGACGGCGGCGCAGAGCCGCGCGCTGATGCGTTTCCTGCTGCACTATTACCTGCAGGGCGAACCGCTCAGGACGCGCCAGATCCTGATCGACCTGCACTATCTCTGAGACCTTACCAAAAGACTCGCATGATCTTCCACGCCCATCCCGGTGTCATCGATCTCGGCGTCAACATCGACCACGTCGCCACGCTGCGCAATGCGCGCGGCACGGTCTATCCGGATCCGATCCAGGCCGCGCTGCAGGCCGAGGAGGCCGGCGCCGACCTGATCACGCTGCACCTGCGCGAGGACCGCCGCCATATCCGCGATGCCGATGTGCGCGCGCTGCGTCCGCAGTTGGCCACCCGCATGAATCTCGAATGCGCGATCACCCCGGAGATGCTCGACATCGCCTGCGAGATCCGTCCCCAGGACGTCTGCCTGGTGCCGGAGCGCCGCGAGGAAGTCACCACCGAGGGCGGGCTCGATGTGGCGGGCCGCTTTGAGCAGGTCAAGGCCGCCTGCCGCCAGCTTGCCGGCGCGGGCATCCGCGTCTCGCTGTTCATCGACGCACAGGCGGAGCAGATCGAAGCCGCCGCCGCCTGCGGCGCGCCGGTGATCGAGCTGCACACCGGCCGCTATGCCGATGCGCACACGCCAGATGAACAGGCGATCGAGTTCCGTCGCGTTGCCGACGGCGTCGAGACCGGCCTGCGCCACGGCCTGGTGGTCAACGCCGGCCATGGCCTGCACTACACCAATGTGCAGCCGATCGCGGCGCTGCCGGGCATCACCGAACTGAACATCGGCCACGCCATCGTCGCGCATGCTGTCTTCGCCGGCTGGCAGAACGCGGTGCGCGAGATGAAGGCGATCATGGTCGCGGCGCGCCTCGGCACGCGCTATCCGGGGCCGGGCGGGAGCGCGCCGGCGTGATCTACGGACTGGGTACCGACATCATCCAGATCGAGCGCGTGCGCGGCGTGATGGCGCGCACCGGCGGACGCTTCGCACAGAAGGTCCTGGGCCCGCGCGAACTGGAGAAGTACCATGCCCGCCTGGCCCGCTCCGAGAAGCGGGGGCTGGCCTTCCTGGCCACCCGTTTTGCCGCCAAGGAGGCCTTTTCCAAGGCCATCGGGCTGGGCATGCGCTGGCCCATGACCTGGCGCGCGATGGAGCTGCTGAACCTGCCCTCGGGCGAGCCCGTCGCCCAGTGCAGCGGCGAACTGGCCGAATGGATGCGCGCGCGGGGCCTGGCGGTGCGCGTCAGCGTCAGCGATGAACAAGACTATGCGGTCGCCTTCGCGATCGCCGAGCGCGTGGCGGACGGCGCCGCGCGTGCTACCGAACCGGAACAAGATACTCCATGACTCAACTGATCTCCGGCAAGCGGCCGGGCCCCGTGGTGCTCGACATCGTCGGCAAGCAACTCGACGCCGAGGATGCGCGCCGCATCGCGCATCCGTTGACCGGTGGCGTGATCCTGTTCGCGCGCAATTTCGAGTCGCGCGCGCAGTTGCTGGCCCTGACGCGCGCCATCCGCGCGGTGCGCGACGACGTGCTGATCTGCATCGACCACGAAGGCGGGCGGGTGCAGCGCTGCAAGACCGATGGCTTCACGCACCTGCCGGCGATGTCCCGCCTCGGCGAGTTATGGGATCGCGATGTGCTGGCCGCGACCAAGGCGGCGGTCGACTGCGGCTATGTGCTGGCCAGCGAATTGCGTGCCTGCGACATCGACCTGAGCTTCACGCCGGTGCTCGACCTCGACTATGGCCGCAGCGCGGTGATCGGCGATCGCGCCTTCCACGCCGATCCGCGCGTAGTCACCATGCTGGCCAACCACCTGGCCCACGGCCTGCTTCTGGCCGGCATGGCCAACTGCGGCAAGCACTTCCCGGGGCACGGCTATGTTGCTGCGGATTCCCACGTGGCGGTGCCGATCGACGAGCGCCCGCTCGAAGAGATCCTGGCGCAGGACGCACGGCCCTACGACTGGATGGGGCTGTCGCTGGCCTCGGTGATGCCGGCCCATGTGATCTACCCGCAGGTGGACGCGCAGCCGGCGGGCTTCTCGCGCATCTGGCTGCAGGACATCTTGCGCAGCCAGCTCGGTTTCGAGGGGGTGATCTTCAGCGATGACCTGAGCATGGAAGGAGCCAGCGTGGCCGGCAGCGTGACCGAGGCGGCCCGCGCGGCGCTCGGCGCCGGCTGCGATATGGTGCTGATCTGCAACCATCCGGAGCGTGCCGACCAGCTGCTCGACGAGCTGGATGTGACCATCGGCAAGGCATCGCAGCGACGCATCCGCAAGCTGTTTGCGCGCCGCAGGCCGCTCGACTGGAACAAGCTGCACCGCCAGCCGCAGTACCGCGCAGCGCTGCGCCAGCTCAAGGCGCTGGACCTGGTCGCCTGAGCCGGACGAGGCAAGCGGTCGAGCGGAAGAAAAAAGAAAAAGGGCAGCCGAGGCTGCCCTTTCTTCGTCCCGCCGCGCACGCCGGGGCGCGCACGGTGCATCGCCTTAGTTGGCGCGGCTGCGGTATTCGCCGGTACGGGTGTCGATTTCGATCTTGTCGCCGATGTTGCAGAACAGCGGCACTTGCAGTTCGAAGCCGGTGTTGATCTTGGCGCTCTTCAGCACCTTGCCCGACGAGGTGTCGCCCTTGACGGCGGGTTCGGTGTAGACGATCTCGCGCACCAGGCTGGTCGGCAGTTCGACCGAGATGGCCTTCTCGTTGTAGAACACCACTTCCACGGCCATGCTGTCCTCGAGGTAGTTCAGCGCGTCGCCCATGCTGTCCTTCTCGACTTCGAACTGGTTGTAGTCGGCGTCCATGAACACATACATCGGGTCGGCGAAGTACGAGTAGGTGCATTCGCGGCGCTCGAGCACCACCACTTCGAACTTGTCGTCGGCCTTGAACACCGACTCGCCCGGAGCTTCGGTGAGCAGGTTCTTGTATTTCATCTTGACGACGGCGGCGTTACGGCCCGACTTGTTGTACTCGGCCTTCTGGACCACCATCGGAGCGCCGTTCATCATGAACACGTTGCCGACGCGGAGTTCTTGTGCGATTTTCATCTGAACTGATTTCCTGAAAAAGAAAGTCCCGGAATGCGGGATGGCGATGATGTGCGCTGGCGCGTTGCAGACCCGCAAGATCCACTGCAATCCCGCCGCCGCTGTGCGTCGAGCCGACGCTCCAGGTGCTCCCGCCGAGACATCCGTCCGCTTGGCGGCCGCGCTTTGGGCGGATCGTCGGGCGGGACAGGCACTGCGCGAAGGCTACCCCGGTTTTCCGGGCCGGTCGCCATCAAATCAACCCGTTATTCTACCTGATTCTCGCAAAAAGCCACCAGATTGGCGGCTAGGTCGCCGAGGTGGCGCAGGCGCCGCTGCCAGTTCCCGGCCGCCGCCTGCAGGGCCGGCAGGCGGGCGGCCAGCGCGGGCCAGTCGACCTCGCCGCCGAAGCCGTTCCAGGCGTGCCAGAAGGCGGTCTGCACCGCGCTGGCGGCGGGGTCGGCATGGCGCCCGGCCAGTTCGAGGTAGGCGTCCAGCTTGGCCCGGTGCGCGTCGTCGGCCTGGGGATAGATCTGCCAGACCAGCGGGCGGGAGGCCCAGTGCGCGCGTACGAAGGAGTCCTCGCCGCGTACGAAGTTCAGGTCGCAGGCCCACAGCAGTTCATCGTAGTGCTCCTGGCGCACGAAGGGCACGAAGTGCACGCTGAGGGCGCCCGCCGTGAAATGCCGGCCCACCTGCGCCTGGGTGTCCAGGCAGGCTGCGACCTGATCGGCGGCGAGGCCCAGCGGGACCAGGCACTGCACCCGGCGGGGGCCGTCGCGCCATTGTTGCAGCAAGGCCGGCAGGGACGCGTTGGCGTAGGCGAACAGGCTCACCTTGAGCGCCTCGGCGAGCGGCTGCGCGTCCAGGCGGTGCCACAGCGCCGCCTGGGCGGCGGCGCTGCCGAGGAAGGCCTCGCGCTCGGCGCCGAGCGCTGTTTCTCGCAGCAGGCCGCCGGTACCCGGCTCGAAGCCGGGGAAAAAGAAATGCTTGGTCAGCGGCAGGCGCGGATGCGGCGACGGCATGGCGTGGTAGTCGCGCACCCAAGGCTCGGCGCTCAGGTACTCCAGGTTGATCCAGGCGGGATGCGGCACGCGCGTTGCCATGCGCGCCAGGAACGGCTCGGGCAGGGTGCAGGCGAAGGCCTCGATCACGACATCGTGCGGCACGGCCTCGCAGAACACCGTGGTGGCGGCGGGCTCGTCGCGCGGCCAGGGGCGGATCTCGACGCCGGCGATGCGTTGCTGCGGCGCCGTCGGATCCAGCCCGGGCGCGAGGCGCGCGAAGGCGTTCAGGTCGTCGACCCAGAGCCGCACCGTGTGGCCGTGCTCCTGCGCCAGCTGGCGCGCCAGCCGCCAGCAGACGCCGATATCGCCGAAGTTGTCGATCACGGTGCAGAAGATGTCCCAGGAACGGATGGGCATGACAGGGGTCTTTGGGGGATCGGTAGGGGAGGCCGGATACGGCGGGCCGGCATGGCCGGGGATTGCTCTACACTTGCGATTTTAGAGCGTGTCCCGGCCGCGCCGTGCGCCGGGACCCGTGCCGTGTCTCCAGATCCGCCCATGTCAGAGCAGGAATCCGCATCCTCCGCCACGCCGCCGGCATTCGATCCCAAGGCTGTCATCGCGCAATTGCCCGGCCTGCCCGGCGTCTACCGCTATCTCGACAGCGACGGCCGCGTGCTCTACGTCGGCAAGGCGCGCGACCTGAAGAAGCGCGTCTCCAGCTACTTCAACAAGACGCAGCTGTCGCCGCGCATCGCGATGATGGTGGCCAAGATCGCGCAGATCGAAACCACCGTGGTCCGCACCGAGGCCGAGGCGCTGCTGCTCGAGAACAACCTGATCAAGGCGCTGGCGCCGCGCTACAACATCCTGTTCCGCGACGACAAGTCCTATCCCTACCTGAAGCTCAGCGGGCACCGCTTCCCGCGCATGGCCTACTACCGGGGCGCGACCGACCGCAGGCACCAGTACTTCGGCCCCTTCCCCAGCGCGCATGCGGTGCGCGAGAGCATGCAGATCCTGCAGCGCGTGTTCCAGCTGCGCACCTGCGAGGACACCGTCTTCAACAACCGCACGCGGCCCTGCCTGCTGCACCAGATCCATCGCTGCACCGGTCCTTGCGTGGGAGCGATCGGTGAGGCCGACTATGCGCGCGACGTGCAGAATGCCGCCGGCTTCCTGCAGGGGCGCCAGACCGAGGTGCTGGAGGGGCTGCAGTCCAAGATGGAGCGGTATGCCGAGCAGCTCGAATTCGAGCAGGCCGCCGTCGTGCGCGACCAGATCGCGGCGCTGTCGACCGTGCTGAGCCGCCAGGCGGTCGAAGAGGTGGGGCTGGCGCGCGACATCGACATTCTGGCGGTCGCAGTCGAGGGCGGGCGTGCCTGTGTCAATCTCGCCATGGTGCGGGGCGGGCGCCACCTGGGCGATCGGGCCTATTTCCCGGCCCATGCCGAGGAGGCGGCGATGATCGTCGGCGACGAGGCGCTCGAGGCCATGCCGGTGGAGGCCGCCGCCGAAGCGCCGGCAGGGGAGGCAGGCGAGAGGGCGCCGGGCAGCGCCGCGCCAGCAGAGGAGGCCGCCGGCAGCGCTGTCGAACGCATTGCCGGTGGCGTGATGGCTGCCTTCATGGCGCAGCACTATCTGGACCAGCCCCCGCCGCCCATCCTGGTGGTCAGCCACCTGCCGGCCGATCGCGCGCTGGCGGAAGCGCTGGCCATGCAGGCCGGCCGCAAGGTCTCGCTGGTGCGCCAGCCGCAGGGCCAGCGCCGCACCTGGCTCGAGATGGCGCAGCAGGGAGCGGCGCTGGCGCTCGCGCGGCGCCTGGCCGAGCAGGGCAGCCAGCAGGCTCGCACGCGCGCCCTGGCCGAGACCATCGGGCTGGAGCCCGACGACCTGGCCGAACTGCGCGTCGAGTGCTTCGATATCAGCCACACGGCAGGCGAGGCGACGCAGGCGTCCTGTGTGGTGTTCCACCACCACGAAATGCAGAACAGCGAATACCGGCGCTACAACATCCAGGGCATCACCCCCGGCGATGACTATGCCGCCATGCGCCAGGCGCTCACGCGGCGCTACCAGAAGCTGGTCGAGCAGGAAGAGGGGGCCGGCGCGGGCGAGCCGGTACAACTGCCGCAAATCGTGCTCATCGACGGTGGCAAGGGCCAGGTCGAGGTGGCGCGGCAGGTGTTCGAAGAACTCGGCCTCGATATCGGCATGCTGGTCGGCGTGGCGAAAGGCGAGGGCCGCAAGGTCGGGTTGGAAACGCTGGTCTTTGCCGATGGCCGCGCCGCACTGGAACTGGGGCCGGGCAGCGCCGCGCTGATGCTGGTGGCGCAGATCCGCGACGAGGCCCACCGGTTCGCCATCACCGGCATGCGCGCGCGCCGTGCCAAGGCGCGTACCACCTCCCGGCTGGAGGAAATCGAAGGCGTCGGCGCGCGCCGGCGCCAGAAGCTGCTGACCCGCTTCGGCGGGCTGCGCGGCGTGGTGGCCGCCAGCGTCGACGAGCTGGCCAGCGTCGAGGGCATTTCGCGCGCGTTGGCCGAGGAGATCTATCGCCAGCTGCACTGAGAGAACACCGGTGCCGGAGAGTACCTGCATCGCCCTGGACGGGGCCGCCATCCGGCCAGTCCGGCCGCGTGGAATGCCGGAATGGCCCCCCGAGGGGGGAAATCGGCGACAATCTCACGGTTGTCCACCGCTTCGACCGCTGTTTCCCGCGCCCCGACCCATGCCCCTGAACATCCCGATTCTGCTGACCTGGCTCCGCGTTGCCATGATCCCGCTCGTGGTGGGGGTCTTCTACCTGCCGGAGGCATGGGTGCCGATGCATGCCAAGAACCTGACGGCGGCGGTCTTCTTCATCATCGCCGCCGTCACCGACTGGCTCGACGGCTTCCTGGCGCGGCGCTGGAACCAGACTTCGTCCTTCGGCGCCTTCCTCGATCCGGTCGCCGACAAGCTGATGGTGACGGCGGCGCTGCTGTCGTTGCTGGCGCTGGGGCGGGTCACCGACCTGATCGCGCTGGTCATCATCGGTCGCGAGATCACGATCTCGGCCTTGCGCGAGTGGATGGCGCAGATCGGTGCCTCCAAGAGCGTGGCGGTCAACTTCCTGGGCAAGCTGAAGACGACCTTCCAGATGATCGCGATCCCGCTGCTGCTGTTCAACGGCCCGTTGTCCGGTGGCATCGACGCCAGCGTGCTCGGCACCTGGATGATCTACCTGGCGGCGGTGCTGACACTGTGGTCGATGGTGTACTACATGAAGCTGGCGTGGCCGCAGATCCGCGAGCGCAGCGCACTGGTCGGGGAGGCCCACACGCAAAAGTGAGGGCGAATGCAAAAAAAGCTTGACGTCCGGAATCGTCCTTTGCAATAATCTCGTTCTCGCTGCTGACGACGCAAACGAAACAGCGAGGTAAAGCGAAGCTGATGCGAGAACGCTGCAGTAGGCAGCAGTTAGCGCGCGATTGGCAAAGCGAAGTAGTTGATGATATCCCTGCGGGAGTAGCTCAGTTGGTAGAGCGCAACCTTGCCAAGGTTGAGGTCGCGAGTTCGAGACTCGTCTCCCGCTCCAGGTTTCGGCGAGTACGCCAGACGATCGACAAGTTCGATGCTGTGGCGGGCAAGCCTAGTGGTTTGAGTAGTGGTACGCGGGAGTAGCTCAGTTGGTAGAGCGCAACCTTGCCAAGGTTGAGGTCGCGAGTTCGAGACTCGTCTCCCGCTCCAATCCCAAAGGGAAGCCCGGCTTCCCTTTTGTTTTGGCTTGTGGCCGCGTCGCCCCGTTGAGTGGCTGATTGCGGATACAATCCAGAAAATGTCGCCTGGCGGGGTGGCAGAGTGGTTATGCAGCGGCCTGCAAAGCCGTGTACGCCGGTTCGATTCCGACCTCCGCCTCCAGATCAGCGAAAGCCCCGAAGCATCTGCTTCGGGGCTTTTTGCTTTGGTGCCGCCCGCTCGCGCCGCGCGCTGCGAGTGCGGGCGGCGCGCAGCGGTACGAACCGGCGGCCTATCGCCATAGCGGTCCAGGTGGCATATCCGGCCCTTGTTCTTGCCATGGCCTGCACGGGGATCGTGTTACATTATGCGCAGCCGTCGGCACCTTCGCGCCGGGTCCCCCAGCCCAGTCTGAGCGGAACCGCCAATGCCATGCCGGTCGCGGGCAGCGATCCGTTCGTACCCGTGCGCCATTGACGGCTTTCCCGTTTTCCGCCTTTTCCGAGCAGCAGTACGGCATGCCAGCGCGGGCTCCCGCGCAGCATGCCCGGTGTCAGTGGACAGCGCTGGCCAGGAGTTCGGCGCCGGCGGAGGCTTGTCCAATCTGCCCCCCTGCGGCCTCCGAAAAAGGAATCGACAACGCATGCATCACGCCTCCCCGCTCATCAGTACCATCGTCGGCGGCATCGTGCTGGCTTTCCTGCTCGGTGCGCTGGCGGCGCGGCTGCGCCTGCCGCCGCTGATCGGCTACCTGTGCGCGGGCATCGTGGTGGGGCCGCACACGCCCGGATATACGGCCGACCAGACGCTGGCGCCGGAGCTGGCGGAGCTGGGTGTGATCCTGCTGATGTTCGGGGTCGGCCTGCATTTCTCGATCAAGGACCTGCTGGCCGTGCGGGCTATCGCGATTCCCGGCGCGGTGGCGCAGATCGGCATTGCCACGCTGCTTGGCATGGGTGTGTCCTGGGCCCTGGGCTGGAGCTGGGGGCAAGGGCTGGTGTTCGGCCTGGCCCTGTCGGTGGCCAGTACCGTGGTGCTGCTCAAGGCTTTGCAGGATCGTGACCTGATCGACTCGCCGCAGGGCCGGATCGCCGTGGGCTGGCTGGTCGTCGAGGATCTGGCGATGGTCTTGACGCTGGTGCTGCTGCCCGCGCTGGCAGGCCTGCTGGCCCCGGGCGCGCAGGCGGACGGGGCGACATCGCCCGGCGCCGGCGATATCCTGGTGGCAGTGCTGGTGACGCTGGGCAAGGTGGCCGCCTTCGTCGCCGTGATGCTTCTGATCGGGCGGCGCTTCATCCCCTGGATGCTGGAACGCATCGTCTGGAGCGGCAGCCGTGAACTGTTCCGCCTCGGCGTCCTGGCCACGGCGCTGGGCGTGGCCTTCGGTGCCTTCTACCTGTTCGGCGTCTCGTTCGCGCTGGGGGCCTTCTTCGCCGGTATGGTGCTGGCGGAGTCCGAGTTCAGCCATCGGGCGGCCGAGGAGTCGCTGCCGCTGCGGGATGCCTTCGCGGTGCTGTTCTTCGTCTCGGTCGGCATGCTGTTCGATCCTGCCGTGCTGGTCGCCGACCCTTGGGGCGTGCTGGCCACGCTGTTCATCATCCTGGTGGTCAAGTCCCTGGCAGCACTGGGCATCGTGCGTGTCTTCGGCTACGACACCCGCACCGGCCTGACCATTGCCGCCAGCCTCGCGCAGATCGGCGAGTTCTCCTTCATCCTCGCCAGCCTGGGCGTGTACCTGAAGATCCTGCCGGAGCGCGCGCAGGCACTGATCGTGGCCGGCGCGCTGCTGTCGATCATGCTCAATCCGCTGCTCTTCCACCTGCTCGACCGCTACACGGCCCGGCAGGCGCGCACCCTCGCGGAAGCCGACCTGTCCTGAGTCAGGCGCCTGCGCTGGCGCCGCGGTGCAGGTACTCGGTGAAGGCCAGCAGGCCCTGGGTCGGATACTTGTGCTCGTGCACCACCAGTTGCAACGGCCGGACCAGGGGCGGCATGCCGGCGCGCAAAGCCACCAGCTGGCCGCGCTCCAGTTCCTCCGCCACCACGTGCAGCGACAGGCAGCTGATGCCGAAGCCGCTCATCACTGTGCGCTTGATGGCTTCAGCGTTGCCCAGTTCCAGCGCGAAGCGCAGTTCGCCGAGCACCGGCACCAGGCGCTGCTCGATCACCTCGCGCGTACCCGAGCCGGGCTCGCGCACGATCCAGTCGGCCTCGCGCAGGGCCTGGCGGCTGACCGGCCGCTGCGCCAGCGGGTGCGTGGTGCCGACCACCACCACCATCTCATCGTCGCACCAGTGTGTGCTGCGCAGGTCGCGCTCGTGGCAGGTGCCTTCGATCAGGCCGAGGTCGGCTTCGAACTGCAGCAGCGCCTGCAGGACCTCGCGCGTATTGCCGATGCGCATATCGAGCGCGCACGGTCCCGGCTGGCTGTCGCGGAAGCCGCGCAGCAGGGCCGGCAGGATATAGCTGCCGATGGTGTTGCTGGCGGCCAGGCGCAACTGCACGCCCGACTGCAGGGGAAAGCGCTCGAGCTCGTACGCCTGGTCCAGCAGCGACAACGCGCGCGGGAAGAATAGCCGTCCGGTCTCGTTGATGCTGAGGCGGCGTGCGACGCGATCGAACAGGGGGCCGCCGAGCGCCCGCTCCAGCTCGGCCAGCGCGGCGCTGACGGCGGATTGCGAGAGCGCCAGCGCTTCGCTGGCGGCCACCGTGCTGCCATGCTGGGCAACGGCGACGAACACGGAAAGCTGGCGCAGGGTCAGGCGCAGGGGGCGGTGTTCCATATCGTTAATTCAGATTGATCATAACGATATTACCTGTTTCACAGATTGATTGGGGCCCGCTACGCTCGGGACATCGACCATCCATGAAGCGGGAGTCCTCCATGTCCACCAGCCTGACCGCCTCGCGTGCCGACAATGCATCGCCGGCCTGGCGCACGCGAGTGCTGACTTTGCTGCCCCTGGGCGGCATCGCATGGCTGGCCATGGTGCTGGCCGACCACCCCGTCATCTCGCGCTACGGCCTGAGCGCGCTGACCCTTGCCATGTGTGCCGGCATGGTGGCTGCCAACACCATGCCGCGTGACTGGCTGGCGCCGCTGGCGCCGGGCATGCAGTTGGCGCGCCATCATATGCTGCGTATCGGTGTGGCCTTGTACGGGCTGCGCCTGACGTTCGGCGCGATCGCCGCGCTGGGCGTCTCCGGAGTGGTCGTACCCTTGCTCATGCTGGTTGCCACCCTGCTGGTCGGTACCTGGCTGGGCGCCTCGCTGTTCGGGCTGAGCCGGCGCGAGGCCCTGCTGGTCAGCGCCGGCAGCGCGATCTGCGGCGCCGCCGCGGCCATCGCCGTGTCGTCGGTGCTGCGCAGCGACGACAAGCAGACCGCCGTGGCCGTGGCGACCGTGGTGTTGTTCGGCACGGCCGGCATGCTGCTCTACCCCTATCTCTTCACCCTGGCCACGCAGCAATGGCACTGGCCGGTGACGGAGCGCCTGTTCGGCATTTTCACCGGCGCCACCCTGCATGAAGTGGCGCAAGTGATCGCGGCGGGCAAGATGGTCAGCGACGCCACCGCGGACGCCGCGGTGGTAGCGAAGATGGTGCGCGTGCTGGCGCTTGGCCCGCTGCTGCTAGGCATGGCCCTGTGGCAGCGTAGTGCTTCACGCGGATCGGGGAAGCAGGGGGCAGCGGGAGAGGGGCGGGGCACCCTGGTGTCGCTGCGGAAGTCAGTGCCCTGGTTCGCGGTGGGCTTCGTGGTGGTCATGGCCGTGCATTCGGCAGGCTGGGTGCCGCAGGCGTGGATGGCCGGACTGACGGCTCTGGACAGCTGGCTGCTGGCCTGCGCCATGCTGGCCATCGGCCTGCATACGCGCCTTGGCGACCTGCTGCGCGCGGGGCGGCGGCCGCTGGCGCTGGCCGGCCTGCTGTTCGTGTTCCTGATGGCGGCCGGCGCTGCATTGTGCGCCGTCATGGCGTAAAGCCACGGGAGGATGGGCGGGAGTTGCTGGTGCGGCCGACGGGACTCGAACCCGTAAGCCTGTGAAGGCGGCAGATTTTAAGTCTGCTGAGTCTACCAATTTCTCCACGGCCGCCCGGCAAGCCCGGTATTGTGGTGGTTCGGGCGGTTGGATGCAAGCGCGCCGCCATGTTCCCGGTTACGACTGGTAACAATGTCGTCCCGACGGTTGCACCTGGATTTTCCTGGGGTTTTACAATGAGCGTATAAATCCCGTCACAACCAGAGGCACGAACATGAAGCGTTGGATGCTTGCAGGTCTTGGCGTCGCGGCAGCGCTCGCATCAGGCGCGGCCATGGCGCACGTCAGCGTTGGCGTGGCGATCGGCGTGCCCGGCGTGGTCGTCGGGGCTCCCGCCTACTATCCGCCTCCGCCGGTCTACTATGCGCCGCCTCCGCCGGTGGTGGTCGCGCCCGCGCCGGTGTACTACGGTGCGCCGCCCGTGATCGTGCGCCCGGCACCGGTGTATTACGGTCCGGGCTACTACTACGGTGGTCCGCGCTTCTACGGCCCGCCGGGCCGGTGGCACGGTCGCGGACACTGGCGTCATTGAGCGGGGCAGGGCATGGTGCGACAAGCACCGATGCCGTGCCGGCAGTGTCAACAGGGGCTCCGTCAGGAGCCCCTGGTCATTGGTCGCCGGGATTCCGATGCTTTGTCTCGGGGCGATGACGACGTCGAAAGTGGTGCAAGGTTCCCTTCTTTTTTCCCTATTTTGGTGAGGGTCAAAAAAACTGAAGTGACTGATCAAAGCGGACATCACTTTGGCCTAGGGTTTTCCCCTACACTATTGCTGTGACACCGTCATGACAGGCGCGACACGAAGGCGCCCGGCAAGGATGGTGATGGCTCGCATCAAATACAAGGATGACCGCGACATGAAGATCAAGACCAGCCTGGTGGCGCTTGCCGCCCTTACCGCCCTGTCGGCCCTTTCCGTTTCGGCGCAAGCCGCCCCGCGCAAGGTCGACCCCTATCTCGATGGCGCCAAGATCGGCAAGGCCGATCCGTACACCGACGGCGCGAAGCTGGGCAAGGTGGATCCGTACACTGACGGCGCCAAGCTGGGCAAGGTAGACCCGTACACCGACGGTGCGAAGGTCGGCGACCGCCGCGACCCGTTCTCGGAAGGCGTCTGATGCCGGTGGGTGCCGGCTTCCCCCGGCCGGCCCCGCACAGCAGGAAAACAGACTGAAAAGGACCCGCAAATGTTGCGGGTCTTTTGCTTTTTAGGCGTGCTTTCGCCCATGGCAGCGGCCCGGCGCCAGCAGCTATACTGCCGGCTCCTGTTTCGCAATGATTTTCGAGGAGAGTGGTATGCAGCAGAAAACCGTGCTGACGGCTGATGACGTGAAGAAGGTGCTTGCCGCGGCAGAAGCCGAGGCGAAGGCCAATCACTGGGCCGTCGCGATCGTCGTGGTCGACGATGGCGGCCATCCTCTTGCCATGGTGCGCCTGGACGGCGCTGCCCCGATCTCGGCCTATATCGCCACCGAGAAGGCCCGCACTTCCTCGCTGGGTCGCCGCGAGTCCAAGATCTACGAGGACATGATCAACAACGGCCGCCACTCCTTCACGACGGCCCCGGTGCTGCAAGGCATGCTGGAAGGCGGCGTGCCCATCGTGGTCAACGACCAGGTGGTCGGTGCGGTCGGTGTCTCGGGAGTCAAGTCGGCCGAAGATGCCCAGATCGCCCGCGCTGGCATCGCCGCGCTGGGAGTCTGAGCGGGGGGGGCGGCATGCGCCGGTCCTGCATGCCAAGACGCTCGCGAGGCGGGCCGCGGCAACGAAAAACGGGGCGCCATGGCGCCCCGTTTTCCTTTTGTTGCGCCATCGCCGGTCCACCTTGCGGTGGCGCGTGCCGCGGTTCTTTCCCCGTTTGCTTATTTGGTCAGGATCAGCTTGCCGTAGCGCGTGATGCGCAAGGTGTAGACCTCGCCGTTGTGCAGGATCGGCAGCGTGCTGGCGCCCCGCATCAAGGTGTCGAGACGCACCGGTTCACCCGTGGCGGGTGCCGCGGGCCGGCTGTCCCGGACCAGAGCCTCGAGACGGGCGGGCAGCGCCGCCACTGCGCATTTCACGGTTTCGATTGCCGCAGCCGCCGGCGTTTCCCGGCGCGGCTGCGCGGGGTTCACTTCAACGCGGCGCAAGGATAGACGCCGGCGGGTGACTTCGCGCGGTTGCGGCAGCGGCAGGGCAAAGGTGCTCATCATCGGACTCCGGTAGGTCTCGGTGCCGGCAATGCATGCCGGCTTGTGTATTGGTCAGGTACGACCATCTTAAATGCGAATGGTTATCAATACAATGGGGGTTCACCAAACTTTACAACTCGGCCGGCGGACCGTGGCGCATCTTCTGCAGGGCGGGGTGACGTACGCGCGGAGGGAGCAAATTCATCGGGCGGGCAGTCGCGGGGGAGTGAAAAGAAAAAAGGCATCCCGAAGGATGCCTTGCTCGATGCGGACGGCAGCACGCGGCGCCGCATGCCGCGTCAGTGCTTGGGTTCGGTGATGAAGCCGATCTTGCCGAGGCCGCCGTGCTGGGCCGCGGCCATGACCTGCGCCACGCGCTCGTAGCGTACGTCGCGGTCAGCGCGCAGGTGCAGTTCAGGCTGGGGTTCCTGCTTGGCAGCCTGTGCGATGTTGTTGTCCAGGGTGGCGTCATCCACTTCGGCCTGGTTCCAGTAGACCTTGCCGGCTGCATCGATCGACACGTTGATGTTCTGCGGCTTCTGGTCGTTGGGCTGGTTGGTCGCGCGCGGCAGATCGATCTTGACCGCGTGGTTGATCACGGGAATGGTGATGATGAAGATGATCAGCAATACCAGCATGACGTCGACCAGCGGCGTCATGTTGATCTCGCTCATCACCTCGTCGTCGTCACCTTCCAGGGTGCCGAATGCCATGATGACTTCCTTTGGCGTTGGGGTTGGTTCGGGAGCGGGGCGAGCCGGCTCAGTTCTTCACGGCCAGGCGCACCGAGCCGTCTTCGCCCGTGCGGCCCGTGCCGGGACGCACGCGGGCGCCGGTCACGAAGTAGGCGTGCAGGTCGTGGGCGAAGCGGTTGAGCTTCGAGATGACCGACTTGTTGCCGCGCGTCAGGGCGTTGTAGCCGAGCACCGCCGGGATCGCCACGGCCAGGCCGAAGGCCGTCATGATCAGCGCTTCGCCGACCGGGCCGGCTACCTTGTCGATGGTCGGCACGCCCGACGCGCCGATGCCGATCAGTGCATGGTAGATACCCCACACGGTGCCGAACAGGCCCACGAAAGGCGCGGTCGAGCCGACCGAGGCCAGCACGGCCAGGCCGGATTGCATGCGCGACACGGCGTCGTCGATGGCGCTCTTCAGCGAACGGGTCAGCCAGTCCGAGATATCCATCACGTCGTGCAGCTGCGGCTGGCTGGCGCGGTGGTGCTGGGCGGCTTCCTTGCCGGTGATGGCCAGCGTGCGGAAGGGATTGGCATCGCTGGCGCCCAGGGTCTCGAGTGCGTGGTCGAAGTCATCCGAGTGCCAGAAGCGCTTTTCCGCGCCCTGCGCCATCTTCTTCAGGCGGACCAGATCCCACGCCTTGGTGAGGATCACGATCCACGAAGACAGCGACATGATGAGCAGAATGATGGCGGTCGCACGCATGACGAAATCGCCTTGCGCCCAGAGGTGGGAGAGTCCGAGGTCCTGCATGTTGGTTCCTGGTAGGTCGGGATGGAATAAGTCGATTCCGGGGATCCGGGATCAGTTGAGTTCGAAGGCGATCGGCTGCTGCGCGGTCACCGCCACGGCACGGCCGTTGTCCATGTACGGCTTGCAGCGCATGCGCTTGACGGCGTCTTCCGCCGCCTGATCCAGGCGCGACGATCCGCTCGACGTGGACACGCTGGTCTTGACGACCTTGCCGCTCTCATCGGTGGTCAGGCGTACCACGGCGCGCCCGGTCTCGCCCATGCGGCGCGACTGCGACGGATAGACCGGCTGCGGCGGCGAGCACTGGATCTCGCCGATGCCGACCGCGCGCGGCGCGCTCGATACCGGGGCCGGCGGCTCGGCCGGTGCGGCTGGCGCAGGCGGTGCCGGTGGCGCGGGCGGCGCCTCGATCGCGTTGGGCGTCGGTGGCAGCGAGGCGACCGGTTCGACCTTGGGCTGCTGCGGCTGCGGCTGCGGTCTGGGCGTCGTCACCTTGACCTGCTTGGGCGGCTCGGGTTTGGACTGGGGTTTGGGTGGCGGCGGTGCCGGCGGCGCGGGCGGCTCCAGCGGGATGATGCGTGCCACGATCTCAGGCGAGATCACGGCTTCGGTGAACTTGCGCGCCAGACCGCTCTGGACCAGATACAGCAGTCCCGCGTGGAACAGCAGGACGGCAACCGTGATCTTGAAGAATCGTTGATCGAACATGGGATACGACAGGCGTCGCGACGGGTGGGCGCGAATGGTGCGATGGACGGCGGGCCTGGCTTACTTGCGATAGAAGAGAATTAGCGAAATGCCACAACCGACCAGCAAGCTGAGCAACAGTTCCATGGTAAACGCTCCTTCAACCGGGTTGCCGTGGGAGCGCCGCTCTCTGGCAGCGTGTCAGTTCGCGAGTATAAACGATAATGATTCTTATTTGTTGCCTTTTGCGGCACTCGGGCGCGGGCGGCAGGATGCAGCCCACTTTATACCGCTGTTCCAAGCGGTCTGCTCGGCCTGCGACAAAGCCACGCAGGCCGGCATCCGAGGGTAGGCGGCAATGTCGCGCCGGCCGCAAAGCGCGCTAGGATAGGAGAAACGGGCCACCCGCAGCGGCGCGCAGCGGCCCGAGCGAGGGGACGAGGCTATGGAATTCACCCGCAATGCCGATGAGGAGCGTTCGACCGTCCTGCGCGCCACGCCGGGGGCCGGCACCAGTTCCGCGCTCGACTGGATGTGCGCGCAGTTCGCGCTGCGCGTGGTCTGCGCGCTCGGTCCGCGCTTCAACCTGCGCAGCAACATCAACGACGTGCTGACGGTCAGCGCCCAGGAACTGGTCTGGCCCTATGGCGTGGTGCTGCGCGTGCAGCGTTTCCTGGCTGCCCGCTGTGCCGACATGCCGGCCTGGAAGGGCGCCGCCCGCCTGCCGGCCGAGGAGTTCCTGGAGCGCCACGGTCAGTGGAACAGTGCCTTCGACGAGAGCGCTCTGTTCTACTACCTGGACGAGTACGTCAAGTACCACGCCAAGGACATGTACGCGGTCTTCGAGGTGTCGGCCGCCGCCATCGCTGCCCGCCTGGAAGGCGAGCGGGTGCTGCTGGTGCGCAATATCGACATGCTCAGCCATGTGCTCGACCTGCCCGAGCACGAGCGCAAGCTGCTGCTCTATGCCGCGCTGGCGAAGTACAAGCGCGACCTGCGCGCGGTGATGGTCGACTGCAAGGTGGCGCACAGCCAGGAGGCGTTCCAGATCCTCGCCGGCCTGACCGGCGCCAGCCCCGCCGAGGTGGCCGCTTCGCTGCGGCCCGGCTCGCGCCTGGAGACGCTGAACCTGATCGAACAGCCGCTGCCGGAGAACAGCGTGACCGACCTGGGCGATCTGATGCGCCTGTCGGACCGGCTGCTGCACGTGCTGCTGGGAAACTACGCCGACGAGGCCGACATGATGGCGGTCTTCACGCGGCCGGCGGCGCCGCCGACGCTGGACTGCTCGGACTATCCGCACGTCGAGACCGACGCGCGCTACCTGTCCGCCCTGCTCGGCAACGCCACGCGCCAGCACGCCGCGGGGGTCAATATCCTGCTGTACGGGCCGCCCGGTACCGGCAAGACGGAATTCGCGCGGCTGATCGCGCGCGAGGCGGGCTGCGAGCTGTACGAGGTCGATTGCCTCGATCGCGACGGCAACAGCCTGTCGGGCAAGGACCGCTATCGTTCGCTGCAGGTCTCGCAGGCATTCCTGCGCGGGCGGCCACGCACCGCGCTGCTGTTCGATGAGGTCGAGGACGTGTTCCCGGGCAGCGCGCGTGAGCTGATGAGCCTGCTCGGGCACGAGGACGCGCGCGGCTCGGTCAACGGCAAGGCCTGGGTCAACCAGACGCTGGAGGAGAACCCGGTGCCGGTGATCTGGATCTCGAACTCGATCCGGCAGATCGATCCGGCCTACCTGCGGCGTTTCCAGTTCCACCTGGAGCTGAAGGTGCCGCCGCCGATGGTGCGCGAGAACATCCTGCGCAAGCACTTGCAAGGCCTGCAGGTCAGCGAGGCCTTCATCGCCGCGCTGGCCGCGCGCAAGACGCTGACGCCGGCCCAGGTGCAGTCGGCGGCGCGCTTCGTCGAACTGGCCCGTCCCGGCGTGCAGGAGCCGGCGGAAGCCCTGATCCTGCGCCAGCTCGATCACGCCGATCGGGCCATGGGGCTGCGTCCGGAGGCCGAGGCGCGCCCGGTGGTGACGCATTACCGGCTCGACTACCTGAACCTGGAAACGCGCTATGCGGTCGACAAGATCATCCAGGCGCTGCAGGCGCGCCAGCGCGGCACCCTGTGCTTCTTCGGCCCGCCCGGGACCGGCAAGACCGCGCTGGCCGAACATATCGCCGCCGCCCTGGACCTGCCGCTGATGATCCGCCGCGCCTCCGACCTGATGAGCAAGTACGTGGGCGAGACGGAGCAGCAGATCGCGGCCATGTTCGCGCGCGCGGAGGAGGACGGCGCCGTGCTGCTGCTCGACGAGGCCGACAGCTTCATGCAGAGCCGGCAGAACGCGGTGCGCAACTACGAGGTGTCCGAGGTCAACGAAATGCTGCAAGGCATGGAGCGCTTCAACGGCATCTTCCTCTGCACCACCAATCTGTTCGATCGCATCGATGAGGCTGCGCTGCGGCGCTTTTCGTTCAAGATCCGCTTCCTGCCGCTGAAGCCGGCACAGCGTGTGGCCATGTTCACCGACGAGGCGCTGGGCGGCGACGCGGGTGCCTTGAGCGATAGCATGCGCCGCGAACTCGATGCGATGGACTGCCTGACCCCCGGTGACTTCGCAACTGTGAAGCGTCAGTGCGTGCTGCTGGGCGAAGCGCTGACACCTGAGGAGTTCCTGGCGCAGCTGCGCCAGGAGCATGCGGTCAAGCCCGAGGTCAGGCAGCGTCGCCCGCTCGGCTTCCTGCAGTAGGGCGGGGCCCGCCGCGTTCAGCGCAGGACATGTGCCGCCGCGTCCAGCGGCGGCGCCGGTTCGATGACGATCGTTTCCGCCTGCGCGTCGACGTGCAGCAGGGCGGCGACCATATCCTGCAGGTGGCTGGCTTCCTTGGTCGTTGCATAGCGCGTGAAGGGGGCCGCGCCGGGCGCGGCGGCGATGCCGTGCTCGGCCAGCCGGCGCGCGAGCTGACGCGCGACCGCGGCGCCGGTATCGATCAGCGCCATGCGTCCGCCGATCATCTCCACCAGCGTGTCCGTCAGGAAGGGGTAGTGGGTGCAGCCCAGTACCAGCGTGTCGGCGCCGGCGTCCAGCATGGGCTGCAGGAAGCCGGCCAGGCTGGCGCGCACCGCCGCGCTGCCGACGTCGCCGCGCTCGATTGCGTCCACCAGGCCGATGCCGGCGGTGCAGAGGAAGCGGCTCTCGCCGTCGAGCGAAGCCAGCAGGCGCGCGAACTTCGCGCCCTTGAGCGTATTGGCCGTGGCGAGCACGCCCACCACCTTGCTGCGGCTGGCGGCGGCGGCCGGCTTCAGGCCGGGCTCTACCCCGATGATGGGTAGCGGCAGCGTCTCGCGCAGCGTCTGCACGGCATGGACGGTGGCGGTATTGCAGGCGATCACCAGCGCCTTGCAGCCTTGGTCGGCCAGCCAGCGGCAGACCTGCAGCGTGCGCGCCTCGACGAAGCGCTCCGGCTTCTCGCCATAGGGGGCGTACTTCGAATCGGCGATATACAGCAGCGATTCGTGCGGCAGCAGCGCGCGGATCTCGCGCAGGACCGACAGGCCGCCGAGGCCGGAATCGAAGATGCCGATGGGAGCGTCGTTGGCGGGCTGGTTCACGGGAAATGGCAGGGCAAGGGGCGGTTGGTGGCGAGGGCGCCCGGCCACACCGGAAGTGCGGGGCGAGCATGGACCGGGAAACAAAAAGCCGGGTCGGCAGACCCGGCTTTCAGGGACAGCAAGGCTGTCACGGCGTGCCTGGAATCAGGCGGCCGCGACGGGGATCTTGCCGATCCTGGCCTGCCATTCGGCGGGGCCGGTCTTGTGCACGGAGATGCCCGAGCTGTCGACCGCCACGGTGACCGGCATGTCCTTGACGTCGAACTCGTAGATGGCTTCCATGCCGAGGTCTTCGAAGGCCAGCACCTTGGCGCCGCGGATGGCCTTGGAGACCAGGTAGGCGGCACCGCCGACAGCCATCAGGTAGGCCGACTTGTGCTTCTGGATGGACTCGATCGCCACCGGGCCACGCTCGGCCTTGCCGATCATCGCGATCAGGCCGGTCTGCGACAGCATGGTCTCGGTGAACTTGTCCATGCGGGTGGCGGTGGTCGGGCCGGCCGGACCCACCACTTCGTCACGCACCGGATCGACCGGGCCGACGTAGTAGATCACACGGTTGGTGAAGTCGATGGGCAGCTTCTCGCCCTTGGCCAGCATGTCGGCGATACGCTTGTGTGCGGCATCGCGGCCGGTCAGCATCTTGCCGTTCAGCAGCAGGGTCTGGCCCGGCTTCCACGAGGCCACTTCTTCCGGCGTCAGCGCGTTCAGGTCGACGCGCTTGGAGGTCTCGGTGTTCGGCGCCCACTCGACCTTCGGCCATTGCGACAGGTCAGGCGCTTCCAGCTTGGCCGGGCCGCTGCCGTCCAGCGTGAAGTGCGCGTGGCGGGTGGCGGCGCAGTTCGGGATCATGGCCACCGGCAGGTTGGCGGCGTGGGTCGGGTAGTCCTTGATCTTCACGTCGAGCACGGTGGCCAGGCCGCCCAGGCCCTGCGCACCGATGCCCAGTGCGTTGACCTTCTCGTACAGTTCGATGCGCAGTTCCTCGGCGCGATTGGACGGGCCGCGCGCGATCAGGTCCTGGATGTCGATGGGCTCCATCAGGGCTTCCTTGGCCAGCAGCATCGCCTTTTCCGCGGTGCCGCCGATACCGATGCCGAGCATGCCCGGCGGGCACCAGCCGGCGCCCATGGTCGGCACGGTCTTGAGCACCCAGTCGACGATCGAGTCGGACGGGTTCAGCATCACGAACTTGGATTTCGCCTCGGAGCCGCCGCCCTTGGCCGCGACGATCACGTCGACCGTGTCGCCCGGTACGACGGAGACGTTGATCACCGCCGGGGAGTTGTCCTTGGTATTGGTGCGCTTGCCTGCCGGATCGGCCAGCACGCTGGCGCGCAGCTTGTTGTCCGGGTCGTTGTAGGCGCGGCGCACGCCTTCGTTGACCATGTCTTCCAGGCTCATCGTGGCGTCATCCCAGCGCACGTTCATGCCGATCTTCAGGAACACGGTGACGATGCCGGTGTCCTGGCAGATGGGCCGCTTGCCTTCCGCGCACATGCGGCTGTTGGTCAGGATCTGGGCGATCGCGTCCTTCGCCGCCGGGCTCTGCTCCAGCTCATAGGCACGGCCCAGGCTGGTGATGTAGTCCATCGGGTGGTAGTAGCTGATGTACTGCAGGGAGTCGGCGACGCTCTGGATGAGGTCTTCTTGCTTGATGGCGGTCATGTTGTGGGAGGACATGCGGTGGGACGTAGCCCGCAATCATACACCGTGGCGGGTGTGGTTGCCTGCGTGCATACATCCGTCCACATTCGCCCAGCCGGGCTGGAGGTGATGCTTGCGGCTTGCCGGCGGTGACAATGAAGAAAGCAGCCGGGCAGGGCTGCGGTTGGTGAGCGCCTGCGGCTCAGGGCGCTCACGGCGCGCTATGCAGCCGCCGGTCTGCTGGCAGCGAGGGAATGGCGCGGAATGGCACAGCGCGGCATTCGGGAATCCCGCCCGAACGGCGCCGTTGCCGGGTAGCTGTGCTAGCCTAATGGAGAAGGCTGCACATTGACAGGCGAGCATGCGGGAGACGTCCCCCGGGTCCCGCTTACCGCGCCCCATGCTGCGATGCAGCACGCGCCGGCGCCATCGCGATGCGGCGCGGCTGCCTGCGTGCAGCGTCAGGATTCAGTAAGCCACCAAGCGTAAGTTTGCAGCCACGCAGCCAAGCCAATCAGGAGACAACGACATGTCCGCCATCGAATCGGTGATGCAAGAGCATCGCGTCTTCAACCCCCCCGCATCGTTCGTCGAGCAGGCGGCCATCTCCGGCATGGAGGCCTACCAGGCCCTGTGCGACGAGGCCGAGCGCGACTACGAGGGCTTCTGGGCGCGCCACGCACGCGAGCTGCTGCACTGGAACCAGCCCTTCACCAAGGTGCTCGACGAGAGCGACGCCCCTTTCTACAAGTGGTTCGAGGACGGCCAGCTCAACGCTTCCTACAACTGCCTGGAGCGCAATCTCGAGAACGGCAACGCCGACAAGATCGCCATCGTCTTCGAAGCTGACGACGGCACCGTGACCCGCGTCAGCTACCGCGAGCTGCATGCGCGCGTGTGCCGCTTTGCCAACGGCCTGAAATCGCTCGGCATCGCCAAGGGCGACCGTGTGGTGATCTACATGCCGATGTCGATCGAAGGCGTGGTCGCGATGCAGGCCTGCGCCCGCATCGGCGCCACCCACTCGGTGGTGTTCGGCGGCTTCTCGGCCAAATCGCTGCAGGAGCGCCTGGTCGATGTCGGCGCGGTGGCACTGATCACCGCCGACGAACAGATGCGCGGCGGCAAGGCGCTGCCGCTCAAGGCCATCGCCGACGAGGCGCTGGCGCTGGGCGGCTGCGAGGCCGTCAAGAACGTGATCGTCTACCGCCGCACCGGTGGCAAAGTCAGCTGGAGCGAAGGCCGCGACCGTTCGATGGAGGACGTATCCGCCGGACAGGCGGACACCTGCGAGGCGGTACCGGTCGACGCCGAACACCCGCTCTTCGTGCTCTACACCTCCGGCTCCACCGGCAAGCCCAAGGGGGTGCAGCACAGCACCGGCGGCTACCTGCTGTGGGCCTTGATGACGATGCGCTGGACCTTCGACGTCAAGCCGGATGACCTCTTCTGGTGCACGGCGGACATCGGCTGGATCACCGGCCACACTTATATCGCCTACGGCCCGCTGGCAGCCGGCGCGACCCAGCTGATGTTCGAGGGCGTGCCGACCTATCCGAACGCGGGCCGTTTCTGGGACATGATCCAGCGCCACAAGGTCAGCATCTTCTACACGGCGCCGACGGCGATCCGCTCGCTGATCAAGGCGGCCGACGCCGACGAGAAGATCCATCCGCGCCAGTACGACCTGTCCAGCCTGCGCCTGCTGGGCACGGTGGGCGAGCCGATCAATCCCGAGGCTTGGATGTGGTACTACCAGAACATCGGCGGCGAGCGCTGCCCGATCGTCGACACCTTCTGGCAGACCGAGACCGGCGGCCACGTGATCACGCCGCTGCCGGGCGCGACGCCGCTGGTGCCGGGTTCCTGCACGCTGCCGCTGCCGGGCATCATGGCGGCAGTGGTCGACGAGACCGGCAACGACGTGCCCAACGGGCATGGTGGCATCCTGGTGATCAAGCGTCCGTGGCCGTCGATGATCCGCACCATCTGGGGCGATCCGGAGCGCTTCAAGAAGAGCTACTTCCCCGAGGAGCTGGGCGGCCGCCTGTACCTGGCCGGCGACGGTTCGATCCGCGACAAGGACACCGGCTACTTCACCATCATGGGCCGCATCGACGATGTGCTGAACGTGTCCGGCCATCGCATGGGCACCATGGAGATCGAGTCGGCCCTGGTGGCCAACCCGCTGGTGGCGGAGGCGGCCGTGGTGGGCCGCCCCGACGACACCACCGGCGAAGCGATCTGCGCCTTCGTCGTGCTCAAGCGCGCGCGTCCGGATGGCGCCGAGGCCGAGCAGATCGCCGCCGAGCTGCGCAACTGGGTGGGCAAGGAGATCGGCCCGATCGCCAAGCCCAAGGACATCCGCTTCGGCGACAACCTGCCCAAGACCCGTTCCGGCAAGATCATGCGGCGCCTGCTGCGCTCTCTGGCCAAGGGCGAGGAAATCACGCAGGACACCTCGACGCTGGAGAACCCGCAGATCCTAGACCAGCTCAAGCAGGCACGCTGATCCGGGCGCAGCGGCGTGACGGCCCGGCGCCCGCGCGGCGCCGGCCGCACGCCGGCCCGTCGCGCCCCGCTTCCGTGCCGCCACGTTCTATTCCATGCCCGACGACCAGTCGCGCTTCCGCCGCCGGCTGACGCTCTACTACAGCCTGTTCACGCTCGGGCTGTTGGGCTTCGTCGGCATGATGTCGCTGCTGGAACGGTCCAGCAGCGATGCCCTGTGGCTGGGCTATGTCTTCCTCTTCGTCACCATCGCGATCTATGCCTGCATCGGGCTGATCTGCCGCACCTCCGACCTGACCGAGTACTACGTGGCGGGCCGGCGCGTGCCGGGCGTCTTCAATGGCATGGCGATCGCCGCCGACTGGATGAGCGCGGCCTCCTTCATCGGCCTGGCCGGCATCGTCTTCGCCTCGGGCTATGAAGGACTGGCCTATGTGATGGGCTGGACCGGCGGCTACTGCCTGGTCGCCTTCCTGTTGGCGCCTTACCTGCGCAAGTACGGCGGCTACACCATTCCCGACTTTCTCGCCGCCCGCTACGGCAACGGCCGCCCGGGCGGAAACTTCGCCATGCGCGGCATCGCCGTGCTGGCCGCCTCGCTCTGCTCGTTCGTCTACCTGGTCGCGCAGATCCAGGGGGTCGGGCTGGTGGTGACGCGCTTCATCGGCGTCGAATTCGCCGTCGGCGTGTTCTTCGGGCTGGCCGGCATCCTGGTCTGCTCCTTCCTGGGCGGCATGCGGGCCGTCACCTGGACACAGGTGGCGCAGTACATCATGCTGATCGTGGCCTTCCTGGCGGCGGTGTCGATGATCGCCTGGAAGCATCACCACCAACTGCTGCCCCAGCTCGGCTACGGGCCGCTGCTGGCGCAGATCGACCGGGAGGAGCGCCGGCTCGACCAGGACCCGGCCGAACGCGCGGTGCGGAAGTTCTACGCAGACAAGGCGGCCGCCCTGCAGATCCGCATCGCCCGCCTGCCGCAGTCCTTCGAGGAAGAGCGCGATGCGCTGACGGCGCGGCTGGAGTCGCTGCGCGTGCGCAACGCGCCGCTGCGCGAGATCAAGGAACTGGAGCGCGAGCGGCTGGCCTATCCGCGCGACGCCGCCGAGGCGCACCAGCAGTGGACGCAGATGCGCGACGACGCGCTCGCGCGCAGCCTGCCCTCGAAGTCCTCCACCGAGCCGTTTCCCGCGGCGAGCGAGGGCGAGCGGGATGCCAAGCGCCTGAACTTCGTGCTGCTGGTGTTCTGCCTGATGGTGGGCACCGCCAGCCTGCCGCACATCCTGACCCGGCTGTACACCACGCCGTCGGTCAAGGAGACGCGCAATTCCGTCGCCTGGGCGGTGTTCTTCATCGCCTTGCTCTATGTCTCCGCGCCGGCGCTCGCGGCGCTGGTCAAGGTGGAGTTCCTGCAACACCTGGTGGGCACGCCCTATGCGGAACTGCCGCAGTGGGTGGTGCAATGGCGCAAGGTCGATCCGCCGGTGTTCACGCTGCGCGACGTCAACGGCGACGGCATCGTGCAGTGGGCGGAGATCCTGATCCAGCCCGACATGATCGTGCTGGCCGCGCCGGAGATCGCCGGGCTGCCCTATGTGATCTCCGGCCTGGTCGCGGCCGGCGCGCTGGCCGCCGCGCTGTCCACGGCCGATGGCCTGCTGCTGACCATCGCCAACGCCTTGTCTCACGACGTCTTCTATCACATGGTCGATCGTCAGGCGAGCCACCAGCGCCGGGTGACCACGGCCAAGGTACTGCTGCTGGGGGTGGCGCTGTTCGCTTCGTACGTGACCTCGCTGCGGCCGGGCAATATCCTGTTCCTGGTCGGTGCCGCCTTCTCGCTGGCCGCTTCCAGCTTCTTCCCGGTGCTGGTGCTGGGCATCTTCTGGCGCCGCACCACGGCGGCGGGCGCGGTGGCCGGCATGGCGGCGGGACTGGGGGTGGCCATCTACTACATCTTCGTCAACTATCCCTTCTTCACGCGCATGACCGGCATCTTCGGCGACCGCTGGTTCGGCGTCGACCCGATCGCATCCGGCGCCTTCGGCGTGCCGGCCGGCTTCATCGTGGCCATCGTCGTCAGCTTGCTGACACCGCGCAACGCGCCGGTGATCGACCGGCTGGTCGGTTACCTGCGCAAGGGCTGATTGCACGGGGCTTGCCCGTCTTTTCGCTTGTTCCCGCAGGAAGTACTGGATTCGAAAAATAACTCTGTTATAATCGCGGACTTCCCGGAGAGATGGATGAGTGGTTTAAGTCGCACGCCTGGAAAGCGTGTATAGGTTAATAGCCTATCGGGGGTTCGAATCCCCCTCTCTCCGCCACTGAATACATAAGGCTTAGCGGGTTGGTTGCACTAACCGCTGGGTCATAGCAAAGGGCTTGGGTCATGGAAACGTGACCCAAGCCCTTTTTGTTTGCCTGCAGCGGGGCCACCACCTCCGGTTTCCGCCGGTACACCCGCTTGGTCGTCGCCGTGCTCGCGTGAGACATCAGGGCTCGCGCGTGCTCAAGGTCTTCGGCGTCGTTCGCCGCCTTGGCGCGGATGTCGTGCTCGTTGAAGGGCACTGTGACGTCCGTCTCCGCTATCCCCCGCTCCATGAAGTTCCGCCCAAGCGATTCCCACCCGCCGGCGCGGCCGCTCTCCTCGTTGACGTAGCCCTGGCCGCATGGCTCCGCTGGATTTCATCGTTCGGCGACTGCTTTGGGGCGACGAGATCGACCAAAGCCCGGGACCGCAATGGGTCGATAAGCGACCTTGGGTTTCCCAGGAGCCGGCGAATCCTTTTTTGCTCGCTCAGGCCTGCTCGACCAGCAGGTCCATCTGCACCTCCAGCGCGGTGGCCAGCTTCTGCAGCACGTCGACGCTTCCATCGCGCTTCCGGTTTTCCATCTGGCTCAAGTAGGGCTTGCTGATGCCGGCGGCCGAGGCGAGCGCCTCCTGCGTGATGCCTCGGTGCTCGCGCCATGCCTTGATCGGATGGTCGCCCGCCAGTTCGGCCTTGAGTACAGCATGCGGAATGCGGGTGCCATCGTCTTCCGCCATCGCTTGCTTCAGCATAGCGGCATCGTCCAGATCCTCGATCAGGTCTTTGACCTTGTCCCAGATCTCGATGGGCACCACCGCATATTCGCGGTGGCCGTCGCGTTCGATGAATTGGATATCGATCATTTGTATGCGCCTCCGCGCGGATTGATTGCCAGCACGACGATCACCAGTCAGCCGTCCTCGATTCGGTATAGCACGCGCCAATCGCCCACGCGCAGCCGGTATCCCTCGATGCCGGCCAGCTTCTTGGCGTCAGGGTTCGGCCCGTAGGGGTCCGCCGCCAGCGCTTCGATCTTCGCCATGATCGTGGCCGCCACGTTCCGGGCAAGGGCCGCGCCCTGCGGCCGGTGCTGATCTTTGCGCGCGAGGCCAGCTACTCGCCGCGTCTCAGATTCGAGCGGGTCGCGCGCGAGACTGGTGCTGTCGATCCGGGCCGGCGCGGCTGGCTGGCCGGGTTTGCCGCCGCGGCGGCCCTGGCTGCTCTGGGCGGGCGGGCGCAGGGGCTGCGCGCGCAACCCGGTGCCGCACGCATGCAGCCGGTGGGCGTCATCGGTGCCGGCCATATCGGTGGCACCATCGGCGGCTTGTGGGTGCAGGCCGGCCATCCAGTGCTGTTCTCGTCGCGTCATCCTGACGAATTGCGCCCGCTGGCGCAGGCAGGCTCCGTGGCACAGGCCATCGCCTTTGCGGACGTGGTCTTGCTGGCGGTGCCGTACAAGGCGCTGCCCGAGATCGCCCGGGACTATGGGCGGGCCCTGTCGGGCAAGGTGGTGATAGATGCGACCAATGCCTTTCGCGAGCGCGACGGCGATGCTGGTGCGCTGGCGCTGCGTGACGGCATCGGCATCACGACCGCGCGATTCTTGCCCGGCGCCCGGGTGGTACGCGCCTTCAATTTCATGGCGGCGGCTGCCTTCGCCAGCGAAAGCCACCATGCCGGCGAGCCGGTGGCGGTGCCGATCGCAGGCGATGACCCGCAGGCGCTGCGCGTGGCCAAGCAACTCGTGCGCGATGCAGGTTTCGAGCCGGTCGTGGTGGGCGGCCGCGCCAGCGCCGACAGTTTCGCGCCAGGCGGTCCGCTGTTCCACCAGATAGGCTCGGCGCAGGCGATGCGGGAGCGTATCGCGCGGCTGCCGAACCCGGCTGGCGCGCGATAGTCGATAGTCCATTGTGTCATGCGAAAAGCACCGCCGATCGACAGCGCCTACGGCAGGAGGGCCGGATCAAACGCGCGGGCGCGGCGCCGCGTGCAGCACCATCGCCAGCAGGGGATGCCAGGCCAGCCACGGCGCCCACGCCGTCCAGGTTGCCCAGATCGTCCATGGCGCCAGCAACCAGCCTTCCACCGCGTGCGCGCCGGCCGGCACGGCTACGCCGCGCAGCCAGCGCTCCATCGCTCGCTCGTCGGCCTGGAGGGTGAGGCTCAGGCCCCACTGGGAGCCACCGTCCGGCAGCGAGCGGTGCAGCCACTCGATGTCGGCGGCGGGTAGCGTCGCCGAGACACGTGTTTCCCGTACGCGCCGGGGGCCGCCCTGCGTGCTCATTTCGGTTCGGCCACTACGCGCAGATAGGGTTTCAGGGTGCGGAAGCCTTGCGGGTACTTCTTCTTGGCGTCCTCATCGGAAACCGAGGTCGGGATGATCACGTCGTCGCCGGGCCGCCAGTTCACGGGCGTGGCCACGGTGTGGCGCGCGTTGAGCTGAAGGGCGTCGAGCAGGCGCAGCACTTCGTCGAAGTTGCGCCCCGCGCTCATCGGGTAGACCAGCATCGCCTTGACCTTCTTGTCCGGGCCGACGATGAAGACGGAACGTACCGTGGCGTTGTCCACTGCCGTGCGCGGTCCGCCGCCGCTGGCGTTGGGGTGGATCATGTCGTAGAGCTTGGCGACGGTCAGGTCGGCGTCGCCGATCAGCGGGTAGTTGACCGCGTGGCCCTGGGTCTGCTCGATGTCCTGCACCCAGCGCTGGTGATCGGATACCGGGTCGATGCTGAGGCCGATGATCTTGGTGCCGCGCTTGTCGAACTCCGGCTTGAGGCGCGCCATATAGCCCAGCTCGGTGGTGCAGACCGGCGTGAAGTCTTTCGGGTGGGAGAACAGGATCGCCCATTTGTCGCCGATCCAGTCATGGAAGCGGATTTGGCCTTCGGTGGTGTCTGCGGTGAAGTCGGGGGCTTCGTCGCCGATGCGGATCGACATGGTTGACCTCCATGAGCAAGGTGGCAGGTATGCGAATCGGATGGGTTGCCGGCGAGGGGCCGGCCAAGCCAGTATAGGCTGCTTGCGCAGCACCGATTCTTAGCCGGGAGTAGACTCATCGGGCAAGGGGCGCGGCCGCGTGCATGTGAGCGGCCGAGTCCGCGCGGTGCCGGCGGCGGGCACCGGTGCCGGTCCTGTCCGATGCGGCCCGTCCGTTGAGATTAGGGGGCGAGTGATGATCAAGCGTCAGATTCAGGATTTCCCGGTCGCGGAACGGGAGCAGATGGCGGAGATCTGCAAGCGCGTAGGTCTGGCGCCGGGCGATTTCGAGGTGACGGACGAGACGCGTGACGCAGGTGCCGGCAGCGATGCCAGCGTGGCCACGCGCAAGGTCTCGGTCAAGCGTGCCGGCACGGAGGCACAGAGCGTCTACGAGGACGATCCGCCCGGTACCTGGCTGGAGCAGTTCGAAAGCGACCTGGAGTGCGGCTTGTTCGGGCCGCTGTCTGCCTAGCCGCAGCGTGCGGCGTCGCTTGCGCCGGCATCCGCGCCAGGGTCGGCGAGCGGCCACTGGGCAGGCCATGCCGCCACCGCAGTGGCCGGAACCGCGCGCGAGAACAGGAAGCCTTGCCCGACCTGGCAACCGTGGGTGGCCAGAAAGCGGTGCTGGAAGGTGCTGCTGACACCCTCCGCCACCACGGTGAGGTCGAGGCTGCGTCCGATGCGGATCACGGCTTCCACCAGCGTGCGGGCTTCCGCGCTCGTTTCCAGCGAGACGAGGAAGGAGCGGTCCAGCTTGATCTCGTCCACCGGCAGGCGCATCAGCCGGCTCAGCGTCGAGAAGCCGGTGCCGAAGTCGTCGATCGAGAGCGGGACGCCGAGCCGCCGCAGGGCCGCGACGCTGGCACCGGTGCCGGCCGAATGCTCGAGGAATACGCTTTCCGTGATCTCGATGATCAGGTCCGCCGGCACCAGCCCGTGACGCGCCAGGGTCTGCTCGATGCGGCCGGGCAGCGCGGGATCGCGCAGGTCGATCGGCGACAGGTTGACTGAGATGCGCGGTACGCCGACGCCGGCCGCGCGCCACTGCGCCAGCTGTGCGCAGGCGGCCTCGATCGCCCACTTGCCCAGCGCGGTGATCAGGCCCTCCTCCTCGGCCAGCGGGATGAAGCGGGAGGGCGTGATCTCTCCCCGTTGCGGGTGGAACCAGCGCGCCAGTGCCTCGACGGCGCACAGCCGGCCGTCGGCCAGCCGTATCTGCGGCTGGTAGTACTGCTGCAGCGTGCCGTTTGCCAGCGCGGCGCGCAGCTCGGTGGCCAGCTCACGATGCTCGGCCAGGCGCCGCGCCACCGCCACATCGTAGATGCCGATCTGGTGGCCGCCACCCTTCTTGGCCTGGTACATGGCCAGGTCTGCCTGCTTGAGCAGGGTCGGGCCGTCGCAACCGCTGCCGCTGAGCGCGCTGGCGCCGATGCTGGCCGAGGCGGGCAGGGCTTGCCCGCCGCCGGCGGGGGGCGCAGCCAGGGCAGCCAGCAGCGCCTCGGCCAGCGCCTTGGCGCGGGCCAGGTCATGGTCCGGCAGGACCACGCCGAATTCGTCGCCGCCCAGGCGGCCGATCGTGCCGGCCTGGCCGACCACGCCGGCCAGGCGCGCCGCCACGTTGCCGAGCACCCGGTCGCCCATGGCATGCCCGTCGGCTTCGTTGACCCGCTTGAAGTCGTCGATATCGATGAACAGCACGGCCAGCGCCTGCCCCGTGGCTCGTGCCGACGCCACCGCATCGTCGAGGCGTGCCAGCAGCAACTGGCGGTTGGGCAATCCGGTCAGCGGATCGTAGTAGGCCAGGCGCTCGATGCGTTCGCGCGCGGCGTCGCGTTCGAGCGCCAGCGCGCACAGGTAGGTGCCCACGTCGACCAGGCTGCGGTGCAGCGCGTCGGGACCCCGGCATTCGTGGAAATACAGCGCGAACACGCCGGCGACCTGACCGTCGTAGGTCTTGATCGGCGTCGACCAGCAGGCCTTCAGGCCGTGCGGCAGGACCAGGTCCCGGTAGGCGGCCCACAAGGGGTCGCTGGCGATGTCGGTGACCAGCACCGGCTTGCCGAAGTGGGCGGCAGTGCCGCAGGAGCCCACCGTCGGCCCGATCTCCAGTCCGTCGATCCGGCTCACGCATGCCGCGGGCAGTCCGGGGGCTGCCAGGGTGCGCAGCCTGCCGTCGGCGATGCGGACCACGCTGACCAGAACCCCAGGGGACACCGCTTCGATCTGCCGGCACAGGCTGTCCATCATCTCTGCGCTGGACACGTCCTTGGCCAAGGCCTCCAGTGCCTTGCGCTGGATGGTGTCACGCAATTTGGTGTCGCTGATGTCCGTCAGCGTGCAGATGGCGCCCGTGATCGCGCCGTCGGCCTGCCGCAGCGGGTTGATTGCCGTGGCGAACCAGCGGGGCCGGCCATGGCGGTCGGCGAGCAGGGCTTCGCGGTGCAGCATCGTGCCCTGCCTGAGTTCGTCCAGCATCTGCGCCAGATGCGCTTCGCTGGTGCGGGCGGGGCGCATCAGGTCCAGCGCGCGGCGCCCGACCGCCTGGTGGCGCTGCAGTCCGAAGACACTGGTGAAGGCGCGGTTGACGTGGCTGACATAGCCGTCCAGGTCGAGGAACAGGACAGGGTTGCCGGCGTGATCGAGATAGGCCGAGGAAAGGGCGGACGCGCGGCCACCGTCGTCGGGCGCGGCGAAATAGGCCAGCTCGCCGCTATCGAGGCGGGAGGTATGCAGGCGAACGGCGAGCCTGCCGCCGTCCTGGGGCGGGCGCTGCAGCACCGGTGGCACGGCGCCATTGCCACCCTCGGGCGGCAGGCCCAGCTCCGCGGCGGCGCGGCCGATCGCTTCGGCACGGATGCATTCCCACAAGGCCTGCGCCGCGGCATTGAAGAGCACCACACGCCCCTCGGCGTCGACCACGACCACAGCGTCGACGGCCTGTTCGAGCGCTGCTTGCCCTAGCGCCTGACATTGCATCTTGGTCCGTTCTCCGCACGGTTGCGTTGGGATTCCTGCGCCGCGACATGGCTGCGCCGGCCGAGTATATGCCATGGGCACGGCCGGTGGGAATGGCCGGGACTCGTCCCGGGCCGGAGCGCCGGTCGGCTCAATGGCCGATGTCCAGCACGGCCGCGCCGGCAAGGCGGCCGTCGCGCAGGTCTGCCAGCGCCGCGTTGGCTTGCTCCAGCGGGTAGAGCGTGGTGTGGGTGCGCAGTGGGATGGCGGCGGCCAGCCGCATCAGGTCGATGCCATCCGCCCGCGTCAGGTTGGCGACGGAGAGCAGGCGCCGCTCCTCCCACAGCAGGCGGTAGGGGAAGGCCGGCAGGTCGCTCATGTGGATGCCCCCGCAGACCACCGTGCCGCCCTTCGCCACTGCGCCCAGGGCGAGCGGCACCAGCGCGCCGACCGGTGCGAAGATCAGGGCGGCATCCAGGACGGCGGGCGGCGCCTCGCCGCTGGCGCCCGCCCAGCGGCAACCGGTCTCGCGCGCGAGCTGCTGCGCGGCCTGGTCCCCCGGGCGCGTGAAGGCAAATACCTCTCGCCCCTGTGCGACCGCGATCTGGGCGACCACGTGGGCGGCAGCGCCGAAGCCGTAGATGCCGAGGCGCGCCGCTTCGCCGGCCAGGCGCAAGGTGCGGTAGCCGATCAGGCCGGCGCACAGCAGCGGCGCCACGTGTTCATCGTCATAGGCGTCCGGCAGGGCGAAGCAATAGCGGCTGTCGGCGATGGCATATTCCGCATAGCCGCCATCGCGTGTGTAGCCGGTGAATCGCGGCGCGTCACACAGGTTCTCGCGCTGGGCGAGGCAGAACGGGCAGTGCCCGCAGGTATGGCCGAGCCAGGGCACGCCCACGCGCTGTCCTGCCTGGAAGCCGCTGACGCCGCTGCCCAGGGACTCGACCCGGCCGACGATCTCGTGCCCCGGGATCAGTGCCGGCTTGGGGTGCGGCAGGTCGCCGTCCACCACGTGCAGGTCGGTGCGGCACACGCCGCAGGTACTGACGGCGATGCGCAGTTCGCCCGGCCCCGGCTCCGGCACCGGTACGTCGCGCGGATGCAGCAGCGGGCTGCTGCCATCGAAGATCATGGCACGCATGGTTTGCGGCATGGCGGGCTCCGGTGAGGACATGTCGGCTCATGCCCGGCGGGCACGGCAGGATCGGTGCGGACGGGCCGCAGGCGTGCATCCAGTATGGCGGGCACCGGGCCAGGCTGCTTGATCGGTATCAAGGTGCTGTGCCGGCCGCTTTGCCATGCTATCCCCCTTTGCGTGGGGCGGCCGGGCTGGGTCGGGCCGGTCCGGCGCTATGATCGGGGTACCGGCCCGCCGGACTCGCGGGCGATCTGCGCAACACGCCGATACTTCATCCGAGAGGTGGCGACATGGACTTCAAGACGGTGCTGGTGGAAATGGGCGACGACGAGGGCGGCGACGCGCGCATCGAGGCAGCGGCCGCACTGGCTGCCCTGGGAGGCGATGGGCACGTGGTCGGCGTGACGGCCACGGGTTTCCGTCCCGATCCGTTCCGGGGCGCGGGTGAGGAAGCCGGCCGCTATGCCGCCCAGGCCGAGCAGCGCCAGCAGCAGCGCCGCGCGGCGGACGAGGAACGCCTGCGCCGCATCGTGGCACAGGCAGCGCCCAGCCTAAGCTGTGCCCACATGCTGCTGGCCGAGGATCCTGGCTGGGCTCTGGCCTTGCAGGGCCGGCTGGCCGACATCATCCTGGTGGCGCGTCCGCCGGTGCCCGACCTGGCGCCGGTGCTGGCGGCGCAGACTGCCGAGTACGTGCTGCTGAATGCCGGCCGGCCGGTGCTGGTGCTGCCGCCGCAGGTGCGCCGCGTCGAGGCGCGCCATGTTGCGGTGGCCTGGGATGGCCGGCGCGAGGCAGCCCGCGCGGTCGCCGATGCGCTGCCCTTGCTCAGGCGCGCGCAGCGGATCAGCCTGGTCTCGATCGATCCGGAGGGGCGCGGCGTGGCACAGGGCGATGGACTGGCCGCGTACCTGGCGCGGCACGGGATCCGCGCCGAACCGGTGCCGGTGCCGACGCAGGAGGCGGTCGGCCCCGCGCTGCTGCGCGCCGTCGGCCATCTGCACGCCGATCTGCTGGTGGCCGGTGGCTATGGCCACTCGCGTGTGCGGGAACTGGTGATGGGGGGCGCCACCCGGGTATTGATGCGGCACGCCGAGGTGCCGCTGTTGATGTCGCATTGAGCCGCCGGCGCCACCGCGGGCGTCGCCGTGCTCAGTCGACCGTGACGATGATCGCGACGCGGCGATTCTGTGCGCGGCCCTCGGGGGTATGGTTGTCCGCCACCGGCCGGCTCATGCCCAGGGCACGCACTTCGATATCGTCGCGCGCGAAACCCGCGCTCACCAGCACGCCGGCGATGGCCTGCGCGCGGCGCAAGGAGAGCTTCAGGTTGTAGTCGGTGCTGCCGGCGTCGTCGGTATGGCCGTCCAGCCGCACATGGTCGATGCCGGCGCCCAGCAAGGCCTGCCCGATCCTGCGCAGATTGCTTTGCCGTTCGGGCGGGATCGCATCGTCGTCGAAGCCGAACAGCACCTTTTCCGACAGGTCCAGTTCCCAGCCCAGGCCAGTCAGGTGGAAACCCTGCTGCCGCAGCGTTTCCACCTGCTGTGCGGTGAGCTTGCGGTACGGTGCGGTCTGGCAGCCGGCCAGGGCCAGGGCGCCAGCTAGCAGCAGTGCCGCCGCGGCGCGGGCGCAGGCATGCGCCGATGCGGTCTTGCGGGTGGTTCGTGCAGTGCCCACGTCCCTCCTCCCTTTTCTTCTCCCCTAGTCGGCGCCGTCCGGCGGGGGGGCGCTTTGCCAGGTGCCCCCCGAGCGGCGCTTGGCGCCATACATGGCGCCGTCCGCCGCCCGCAGCAGGGCTTCCGCCGTGCCGCCATGCGCCGGATAGGTTGCGATGCCGATGCTGACCGGGGCCGTGACCGATGTGCCGGATTTCAGCATGATCGGCTCGCGCAGGCTCGACAGGATGTGCTCCACCACACGGATCGCATCCTGCGGCCGCTGCAGCGGGGCCAGCAGCACGGCGAACTCATCGCCGCCGAGCCGTGCCACCAGGTCCGTTTCGCGCAGGCAGGCGCGCACGCGGGCCGCCACGCTGATCAGTACCTCGTCGCCGGCGGCATGGCCGAAACGGTCGTTGATGTCCTTGAAGGCATCATTGTCGAGGTACAGCACGGCCGCGTGCCGTCCTTGTGCCTGCACCGCGCGCAGCGTGCGCTCCAGCGCCTGCTCGAATGCCGTCCGGTTGAGCAGTCCGGTCAGCGCGTCGTGGCTGGCCTGGTGGGCGAGCGAGCGGTTCTCATGCTGCAACTGCTTCTGCCAGTCCTCCAGTTCGTCGAGCAGGCCGTTGAAGTCTTCTCCCAGCGCATGCAGTTCGGCGATGTGCGCGGGCGGGGTGCGCTGCTCGAAGGCACGATCCGAGCGTACCGCATGTGCCACCCGCATCAGGTTGCGCACCGGCTCGGTGATGTGCGTCAGCATGCGGCGCGACATATAGTGGGCGCTGACCGCGGTGAGCAGCAGGCAGGCCAGCAGGCCGAAGGCGCCGCTGGCGAGGAAGCTGAGCAGGTTGGCCGGATCCCCCGACAGGCGCAGATAGCCCACAGCCTGCGCATCATGCAGGATGGGTTGCTCGACCGGCTCCGCCAGCAGCAGTTCGCCGATCGCCCGGCTGAGGCCCGAGAACCGGTGGGCATCGGGGCGCCGCCATTCGGCGAGCAGGTGGTCGCCGCGGTCGTAGACGCTGGCATAGGCGACGTCCTCGCTGGCGATCAGCGCGAGGGCGTCGCGGGTGGCGGCCTTGTCGTTGAACACCACCGGGGCCTCCAGCGCGTAGGCCACCGAGCGTGCCACCAGGCGCAGGTTGTGGTCCGCGTAGACGCGCAGGGCGGTGATGCCGAGCACGGTCAGCGACAGGCCAGCGGTGCAGATGGCGATGAGCGCCACGCTCAGGTGGATGCGCCGCAGGGTGCTTTGCAGCGTCGGGCGCGTGCCGGGCCTGTTGTTTCCGATCATGGCGTGGTTCCCCGCCGACGGCCGAGTTGCAGCACGCCGGGGTGGACGTGGATGCCGCTGCGGGCCACCGAGTCGAGATTGACGCGGAAGGACACCTGCGCATCCCGCACACTGAGGCAGAACATGCTGCCGACCTCGCACTCGAAGTCTCCCTCGCTGATGACCAGTACCGGCTGGCCGCTCAGTTCTCGTCCCAGCAGCTTGCGCTTGTCATCGGTCATGGTGCCGACGTAGAGCGCGTCGCAGTCGCGCGCCAGGTCGCTGCCGGTAACGTCGACCACGCGCGTGCGCACCGGCCGCCCATTGGCCAGCGTGCCTCCATCGAGCAGCTTGGCGGAATAGAGGCTGGAGCGTTCCACGCACAGCCGCAACACCGCTGGCTCGCTCGGCCAGCGTGCGTAGCTGAGCAGGTTGAATACGGTCTTGGCTACCGCGTCCGCGCGTTGCTGCAGGGTCTGGGCTCTCGCGTCGGGCGCGTGGGCCAGCGGAAAGATAGCCAGCAGCAGCGCTAGCAGGGCCAGCACGCAAGGTGGCGGGGCGCTGCGGACGTGGTGGCTGCCGGTGCCTGCCCGGAAGGACGGAAGGAGTGGCGGACGCATGACATGGTTCGGGGCGGGCGACGCCTGCGGGCGCCGACCGACCGGGTATTGTCATGGTGCCCGGCAGCGCAGGTCAAGGCGGCGCCGGAGAGTATGTTGCCGCTGCGCGGTGCGGCAGTCAGCCTGTCCGGCTGACTGCCGGCCTGCCGGCAGCGCCTTCGCCGTCGGCCGGCCCGGTGCGTCCGGCTCTACCGCTTTCGGCGTAGCGGATCAAGGCGGCCAGCAGCCGGTCCATGTGAGCGCAGGCGACTCGCAGTGGCTGTAGAGTTCTCTCAGGTGTCTCCTGCGGCACCCGGTGCGACACGGCCTGCTCGAATTCCGCGCAGGCCAGAAGGACGGGTTCGAAGCCGATGACGGCGGCGCCGCCCTTGAGCTTGTGTGCATCCGACGCGGCCTTCGACAGGGCGCCGGCAGCCATGGCTTGCTCGATCTCGCCGAGGTACTGGTGGCTGGTCGACTGCAGCAGGTGCAGGAAGGCGGCTGCCTCGGGGCCGTCCGTGAAGATCTCGCCCACGCGCTGCGCCGCACGCTGGGCATGGCCTTCGCGAGTGCCGCTTCGCCGTGTCCTGGCCGTGCTGCCGGGCGGGGCGGTGCCGGTGGACGTGCTGGTGGACGTGCTCGTGCGGGCGGTGCCGGCAAGAGGGGAGCCGGGCCTGGCCTGCTGCAGCAGAGCGCGCAGGGCGTCCAGGCCGGCCGGCTTCACCAGGCAGCGGTCCATGCCGGCCTCCTGGGCCTGCCGGGCGACTTCCGGCCGTGCGTCGGCGGTACAGCCGATCACGAAGAGATGGCGCAGGCGCGCATCGGCACGGATGCTTCGCGCGAGCGCGTAGCCGTCCATGCCGGCCATATTGCAGTCGGTGATGACCAGGTCGGTCTCGTGGTGTGCCAGGATCTCCAGGGCTTCCCGCCCATCGGCCGCCGTATGGACCGTCACCACCCCGAGGAAGCCGAGCTGGCGCACCAGTAGCTGTCGGTTGGCGGGATGGTCGTCGACCACCAGCGCGCGCAGTCCGGCAGGTGTCGCCAGCGGCTCCGGCGGCAGCGCATGGCCGGTTGCGGAAGAGGGCAGGTCGGCCAGCGAGGCCGGGATCTCGACGAAGAACTCGGTGCCCAGGCCGAACTCGCTGCGCAGCCAGATGCGCCCCTGCATCTGCGCCAGCAACTGGCGGCAGATCCAGAGTCCCAGCCCGGTGCCGCCGAAGCGGCTGCCGGTGTCGCGCCCGGCCTGGCGGAAGGGCAGGAAGAGCGAGGCCTGCTGGTCCGCGCGGATGCCCGCTCCGGTGTCCCGCACCGCGATATGCAGAGTACCGCCGTCCGGACGCCCGCCTTGCCATCGCACCTCCAGGGCCACGAGGCCGTGCTGCGTGAACTTCAGGGCATTGCTGAGCAGGTTGCCGACGATCTGGCGTACGCGCAGGGCATCGATGCGGATCGCGGGCGGCAGCGTTTCGTCGAGGTGGGCTTTGAACTGCAGCCCCTTCTCGTGCGCCAGCGGCCGGTAGATCAACAGCAGCCGCTCCAGCTCCTCGCGCGGATCGGCCGGCTGCGGGTCCAGGCTCAGCTGTCCGGCCTCGATCTTGGCGTAGTCGAGGATATCGTTGATCAAGGTCAGCAGCGACTGGGCGGCCTGCTGTACCGCCACCAGGCTGTGCTTGTCCGGCCGTCTGCGCGAGCGGATCTCGAGTTCGAGCGTACCCAGGATGGCGTGCATCGGCGTACGGATCTCGTGGCTGATGGTGGCCAGGAAGGTGCTCTTGGCACGGTTGGCGGTATCGGCCGCCTGCTTGGCCTGCTGCAGTTCACGCTCGGTGCGCTTGCGTTCCGTGATGTCCAGCCAGCCGCCCAGCACGCCGTCGAAGCGGCGGTCGGCGCCATAGAGCGGCAGCAGCCAGATAAAGAGGTCGACGTCCTGGCCCCGGTGCTCGAGGTGGCAATCTGTCATGCAGGCGCGGCGCTGGGCGCGGACACTGCGGGCCAGCGCGGCGAGGCGCGCATCGAGCGCGCCGCCGCTGCCCGCGCGCTCCCAATCGTCCGCGCGCCCGCGCTCCAGCAGGGCGGCCGCCGTGTCGCCGTAGGCGGCGGCGTAGTGCGGATTGCAGCTGGCCAGGCGGCCGTGTGCGTCGCGCACGAAGACGGCGAACGGCAGCCCGTTGATCAGCGTGCGCTGGAATTCCAGCTGGTCGCGCAGCCGCAAGGCCTGCTGGCGCCGCGTGTAGTAGGACCAGCCGAGGTAGAGTCCGCCGGCGCACAACAGCCCCAGCGACACCGCCAGCCCCAGCAGCAGGCCTTGCGTCTGGCGGTCCGACAGCCCGTAGCGCGGGATTGCCACGCGAGCGCCGTTCCAGTCACGCCGGATGGCGTCGAGCTCCTCCGGCGGGACGCTGTCGAGCACCTTGTCGATGATGCCGATCAGTTCAGGGGAGCGGAAATCGGCGGCGAAACTGATCGGCCAGGGGGAGTCGCTGGTGGTTGCCGCCACCGCGAACTGCCCGTCGAAGCGCGTGGCGTTCAGGTAGTTCGCACTCGTCAGGTTGGTGATGATGGCATCGACCTTGTGCTCCTGCAGCCAGCGGAACAGGACCAGCATGTCAGGCGCCACCGCGATGCTGGCGGCTCGCCCGGCCACGCCATCGGGCAGCAAGCCGCGCGTGCCGAGGGTGTTGCCGGGTACGCCGACGCGCCGCCCGGCCAGGTCGGTGGCCTGCCGGATGCCCTGCTCATCGGCGTGCGTGGTGATGACCCACAGCGACTCCATGTAAGGCGTCGAGAACAGCATGTGCTGGCGCCGCTCCTCCGTCGCGGTCACGGACAGCAGCAGATCGATGCGGCCCGAGCCCAAGGCAGCGAAGCCGTCGGCGTCGTTGTCGAGGAGCACCGGTTCGAATTGCAGGCCGGTGCGGGCGGTGATCACGGCCAGCAGGTCCATCGACAGGCCGGTGGGGCTCGCATCGCGATGGTCGAGAAAGGAGAACGGAGCGAGGAACCGGGCCGCGCCGAAGCGCACGCGCGGGTGGGCGCGGATCCAGGCGGCTTCTTCCGGGGACAGGTTCACTTGCTGGGCGACGCGGAAATGGCTGGCCGAGCCGAGCCAGCGCTGCTGGATGTCACCGGCGATGCGGATCGGTACGTGGCGCAGCAGGATGTCGATCGCCTGCAGCAGCGGGCGCTGGCGCGGCGTGGCCAGCAGCACGAATGGCGCACCGCTGAACGGCGCGAAATTGGTGATCGCGAGCTGCAGCAGTTGCAACTGGTCGATCAGGTAGTTGGCGCCTGTCGCGACGCCGATGAAGAGGTCGGCGCGGCCGAAGGCGACCGCTTCCAGCGCCAGCAACTGGGTGGGGAAGACTTCGATGCGGGCCTCGCGATAGTGCCGGGCGAGGCTGTCGCGGTCGACGCTGTCACGTGCGATGGCAATGACCTGCGTGGCGGTCGGACGCGCCGGGCCGGTGCGACGGACTTCCGCCAGCCGGTGCGTGAAGTAGGCGGAGGTGGCGGACAGCGTGTCGCCGGCCTCGTCTGCGGTCCCCGCCAGCAGGTCGATGGCGCCGGCCTCGAGCGCCTGGCGTGCCTGGGCGCCGGTGTCGAAGCCGGTGATCTCGAAGCGCAGCCCGCTCATCGCCGCCAACGCCGCCAGGTAGTCGGCCAGGACGCCTTCGAACAGCTTGTCGGCGCGGTTCAGGTAGATGGGCACGAAAGTGTGCCGGACATAGCCGACGCGGACCGTGCGATAGGCGCGCAGGACCGGTGATCCCTGCAGGGCGGGCGGCAGGCGCAATGCCGCGTCCGCGCCGATGCTGCTGGTCAGCTTCAGCGCCGGGGTGGTCGCCGGCGCGCACCAGCCGCCGCAGGCGCAGCAGGCCAGCCACAGCCAGGTGGCCGCATACCGCGCGAAGCGGGGCCAGGACGGGGGGGATCGCATGCGGGGCGGGATCGGGCCGGATCGAGCAGGAGGCCGGGCGGGGCGTGCCCGTTCAGCCGCGGGCCTCGCCCCGGGACGGGGCGGCAGCTGCGGCTGGCCGGGAGAGCGGGGCAAGTGCTGGGCTGGGCATGAAGGCGGCTCGCAAGGTTCGTGGCTGGCCCAGCCGTCACGCCAGGCAGAAGAGATCGCCCAGATTTCAGCTTTGTGCCGCTTGCCGCGCAATGGCCGCAGACCGTGATTAGGAGAAGGCCCAAAAAACTGAGGAATGCACTCACCAGTTTTCTCAGCTAGTGCCTATATATATGTAGGCATATTCCGATTCGAGGTCCGCCGGCTTCGTGCTGGCCCCCGATGCCGGCAGGATCCGGCACGCTGCGGAGGAGGGCAAGATGACAACGGATTCCAAGCCGCGCCTGAGCGCGCTGGTGCAGACCGCACCCCAGGCCGGGCGCTATGTCTGGGTGATCGCACTGGTGGATTTCGAAGCGAGGCTGCTCAAACGGACGATCGTGTCGGACGACACCTTCACCACGGCGGACGCGGCCCGCGTCGCAGGCGAGGCGCAGTTGCGCGCCATGGCGGCGGACCACTAGTCCACTGCGTCATTCGTGCTGAAGCACGAATTCGTCGACTAAGCCCGCCGAGGGGCTGCGCGCTTTGCAGTGACGCAGGCTTGCCAGGCTTCAGCGCTTGCAGCGCCACGTTGCAGGCCTTGCGCGACCTCTTGGCAGGCGCTTGTCAGACTTCTCTCAGCAGGCCGAGTTCATCAACGGATTCAAGGCTCAGGACATCGGCCGTCGCAGCGGAGGGCGGCCTTGAAATGCAAGGAAACCCTTTCTTACAGACTGTCGCGGGGCCGACGCATAGACTGGCGCCCAGTTCGTCTCGCCCTGCATGGGAAAGGATCTTCGTGAACCGTTTCGTCCGCCGCGCCGCGCTTGGCCTTGCCTGCGCCACGACCCTGGCCTGTGGCCTTGCCACGGCACCTGCCGCGATGGCACAGGTTTCCGTCAACGTCACCATCGGCGCGCCCCCGCCGGCGCCTGTCTACGAGGCGGTGCCGGCTCCGCGTCCCGGATTTATCTGGGTGCCTGGCTTCTGGGACTGGGATGCCGGGTACCACCGGCACGCCTGGCAGGCCGGACACTGGGAGGCGGAGCGGCCCGGCTATGCCTACGCGCCGCCGCGCTGGGAGCATCGTCCAGAAGGCTGGGTGCTGGTGCGCGGGGGTTGGGGCGGCCGTGCGGAGCCGCAACGCGGTCCGGAACGTCATGACGACTACCGGCACGACGACCGCCGCCGTGATGATCAACGCCGTGATGATCAACGCCGCGACTGGGACGGCCACGGCCCGCACGACGGCGGGCGCCGGGACCACGGCTGAAACGGCCTGCCCGGCCGGCCTGGCAAGTGCCGGCGCGGCGGGATGTCCGCACATCGCGGCATGGTACGATCCTCCGAAACCCTCGGAGATGGGCATGCCGGCAAAGCACGTCTTTTCGCGTGAGCAGTACCTCGACATCCTCAATGAGAGCCTGCGCAACCATCCGGGCTGGCGGCCGGGCATGGCCTTCGTCTTCCATCCGGCCGGTGCGGACGCGCACCAGGCCACCGGCGTCAGCTGCACCGGGCCGGCCTCGGCGATGCCGGTCTATGAAGATATCCAGCGCGTCGCCGCCACGCTGATCGTGGTGCGCGACGCGTGATCGGTGCCCTGGCGCTGGCGCCAGGGGCAACACTCATTCCTCGTCATCGCCCTCGCTGTCGAGGAATTCGCGGCGCTGCATCCAGTTGGCGATCGCCTCGTCGCAGACACGCTTGAGCTTCTGCCGCTCAGGCAGCTTGTCGAACAGCTCGAAGTTCACCAGCGCCATGCCCGCATCGGTGATATAGAACAGGCGGCGCGGCTCGTCGTAATGCACGATGCGGCCATCGATGCCGCCTTCTTCGCCATCGCCCGGCATGTCCTCAAGTTCCACCACGCGGCAGGTGAAGCGCGGGCTGCGGGTGTGCGTGAGGTACTCGAACTCGTCGTGCATGATCTCGCCACCCTTGCCGGTAGCGATGGCGAAGCCCCAGATGAAGCGGGGCATCGGCAGGTCGGACAGATCGTCAATCTCGTCCATGTCTTCCATGTCATTCTCCCTGATGCAATACCCGCATTATCGCCCGGGAGACCGTCCATGCGCCACGCCTGCCGCCGCCATGGGCGGGCGGCGGCGCTGCCGCTAGCGCGCGGCCTTGCAGTTGGCGTAGGGCGCCGGGGCGCCGTCCCCGCCGCGCAGGTCCTCCAGCCGGCCTTCGTCTCCCTTGGTGATCCATTGGTAGGGCCCGGCCGCATAGCGCGCGCCGGAGCCGGTCAGCACGCTGGCGAACAGCAGCGGCTTGCCGTCCAGCCGGAGGATGGCGATCTGGTTGTCCGCGCTGTTGAAGTAGCGTGCGGTCAGCGACTTTCCTTCGTCGCAGCGGTAGTGCACCGTTCGCGGCGGCTCGAAGCGCACGCCGTCGATGCCTGGCCGCGCCGCGGCGGCCAGTGGCAGGGCGGCGAGCAGCGCGCCCAGGGCGGCAGCGCTGGCGAGCAGGCGGGAAAGGCTGGCTGACATGTCGGATTCCTCGAGGCAGGGTGATGGGCAGGGGGCAGGCAGGGCACAGCGGAGCGGGCGCCGAAGGCTTCCCGCCGCCCGCTCCCCGGGGCGCTCGCGCAGTCGGGGCCTGCAGTCGGGGCGGCGCTGTCGGCGGCCGGGGAGGCGCGGTACTCAGTCGAGCATATAACCCGAGGCGAGCTTGCGGAAGTCCTCCACTTCGCGGGTTTGCCAGGCAGCATCGTGCTGCAGTTCCTCGGCCAGGATGGCCGCCACGCGCGGCGCGGCCGCGCTGGCGCCACGCGCATCGAGGAACAGGGCGCGATTGCGGCGCGCCAGCACGTCCTCGACGCGCCGCGCCATTTCGTGGCGCGCGGCGAAGCGGACGTGGGCGGCGGTCAGCCCGGAGCCCGCCATCAGCACCTCGTCCTGGCCAGGCAGTGCGCGCAAGGCTCCCAATTCGTTGCCGTAATAGCGATCGGGTGAGCCGCTGCCGGATGCCGGCAGGTCGGCCGGCAGGCCCTGTGCGCCATGCAACGCCAGTTCCGTCGTGATGCAGGGCGCAGCGCGCGCCACCAGCCCGCGCTGGATGGCGGTGTCCACCACGTCCTCCGCCATCTTGCGATAGGTGGTCCACTTGCCGCCGGTCACGGTGATCAGGCCGCCCTTGGAGACCAGGATGGTGTGCTCGCGCGACAGCGATGCGGTGGTGTTTTCCCCGGTCGCCTTGACCAGCGGGCGCAGCCCGGCCCAGACGCTGGTGACGTCGGCGCGAGTGGGCGAGCGGGACAGGTAGCGCGCCGCCGTTTCCAGGATGAAGTCGACGTCGTCGCCGGCGGCGCGCGGTTCGAGCGGCAGGTCCTGGCGCGGGGTGTCGGTGGTGCCGACGATGGTGTGGCCGTTCCAGGGCACCACGAACAGTACCCGGCCGTCGTCGGTGCGCGGGATCAGGATGGCGTCCTGGCCGGGCAGGAAGCTGCGCGGCAGCGTCAGGTGCACGCCCTGGCTGGGCGCCACCATGGTGCGGGCCTGGCCGTCCTCCATGCGGCGCACGGCATCCACCCAGACGCCGGTGGCGTTGATCACGCACTTCGCCTGCAGGGCGAAGCAGGCCTCGCCGAGCGCGTCCTGCACGGTGACGCCGGTGACGGCGCCGCCTTGCTGCAGCAGGCCGGTCACGCGCAGGTAGTTGACCGCGGTGCCGCCCACGTCGAAGAGGGTGCGCATCAGGGCGATCGCCAGCCGTGCGTCGTCGAACTGGCCGTCGAAGTACAGGTTGCCGCCGCGCAGCGGGCGTCCGCCCACGTGTTCGGCGAGCGTGGGCGCGGCGGCCAGCGTCTCGCGGTGGTTCAGCCAGCGGCTGCCGGCCAGCTTGAGGTTGCCCGCGAGCATGTCGTAGACCTTGAGGCCGATGCCGTAGAAGGGCTGGTCCAGCATCTGGTAGGCCGGCACGACGAAGCCGAGCGGCCACACCAGGTGCGGTGCGTTGCGGGCCAGCAGGCCGCGTTCGTGCAAGGCCTCACGCACCAGGCTGATATTGCCCTGCGCGAGGTAGCGCACGCCCCCGTGCACGAGCTTGGTGGCCTTGCTGGAGGTGCCTTTGGCGAAGTCCGCGGCCTCGACCAGCAGCGTGCGGTAGCCGCGCGAGGCTGCGTCGACGGCCGTGCCCAGGCCGGTGGCGCCGCCACCGATGACGATCACGTCCCAGCGCGGTTCGCGCGCGAGGCCGGCGAGCAGGTCGGCGCGGGCAGGGGGCAGGATCTGGGTGAAAGGCGTTGGCATGGTCACAGGTTCAAAACGGGTCAATCTTCGGGGAGTGCGGGTTGCTTCCCGGCCGCGCGCCGCAGGTGAGGGTGCGGTGCCGGGAGAGGGTCATGGCGTGCCGTCGGCCAAGTCCTCGCGGGCCCAGTCGCGGGCACGATCCACGGCGCGGTGCCAGCGCGCCAGGTGCTGCGCGCGCGCGTCGGCCGACAGGCGCGGCTCGAAGCGCTGCTCGACCTGCCATTGCCGGCTGATCTCGCCTTCGTCCTGCCAGTAGCCGGTGGCCAGGCCGGCCAGGTAGGCCGCGCCCAGCGCCGTGGTCTCGGTCACGCGCGGGCGCACCACGGTCGTGCCCAGCAGGTCGGCCTGCATCTGCATCAGCAGGTCGCTGCGCGAGGCGCCGCCGTCCACGCGCAGTTCGGCCAGGGAGATGCCGGCATCCTTCTGCATGGCGTCGAGCACGTCCACGCTCTGCAGGGCGATCGACTCCAGCGCGGCGCGCGCGATCTGCGGGCGTCCGGTGCCGCGCGTCATGCCGACCAGGGTGCCACGCGCGAACGCGTCCCAGTGCGGAGCCCCCAGGCCGGCGAAGGCCGGCACCAGCACGACGCCGCCGGTGTCTTCGCACTGGCGTGCCAGCGGTTCCACTTCCGCTGCGCTCCGGATGATCTGCAGGCCGTCGCGCAGCCACTGGATGGTGGCGCCGCCCATGAAGACCCCGCCTTCCAGGCAGTAGACGGTGCGCTCGCCGAAGCGCCAGCCCACCGTGGTCAGCAGGCGGTTGTGCGACGTCACCGGCTGGCTGCCGGTATTCATCAGCAGGAAACACCCGGTGCCATAGGTGTTCTTGGCCATGCCGGGCGACAGGCAGGCCTGGCCGAAGGTGGCGGCCTGCTGGTCGCCGGCGATGCCGGCGATCGGCACTTCGGCGCCAAACAGCCGGGATGCCGTACGCGCGACCTCGCCGCTCGAAGGTACGACCTCGGGCAGCACGCTGCGCGGGATGTCGAGCAGGGCGAGCAACTCGTCGTCCCAGGCGAAGCGATGGATATTGAACAGCATGGTGCGGGACGCATTCGACACGTCGGTGACGTGGCGCGCGCCGTCGGTGAGCTGCCAGACGAGCCAGGCGTCGACGGTGCCGAAGGCGAGTTCGCCGCGCTCGGCGCGTGCGCGCGCACCCTCGATGTGGTCGAGCATCCAGCGCAGCTTGGTGCCGGAGAAATAGGCGTCGACGATCAGGCCGGTACGCTCGCGGAACAATTCGCCGTGGCCCGAGGCCACCAGCGCCTCGCACATCGGCGCGGTGCGCCGGTCCTGCCAGACCAGCGCACGGCCGACCGGCTCGCCGGTGGCGCGGTCCCACAGCACGGTGGTTTCGCGCTGGTTGGTGATGCCGATGGCATGGAGCTGGCTGGCGGAGACGCCGGCGTCGTTCAGCACCTCATGCGCCACGGCGAGCTGCGATTGCCAGATCTCGTAGGGATCGTGCTCGACATGGCCGGGGTGTGGATAATACTGGCGGAATTCCCGCTGGGCCAGCCGCACCACGTTGCCGAAATGGTCGAACAGGATGGCGCGCGAACTGCTGGTGCCCTGGTCTAGTGCCAGCACGTAGCGTGGCTGTCCCTGCGGCAGGCCGGCGGGGTTCGGGGTTTGCGATGGCGTCGTGCTTTGCGTCATGCAAGCGGTCCTGTGAAGTCCTGAGCGTTCGCGCCAGTGCGCGGCGCGCGTTTCATGAAAGAGGCAGTCAATTTGTCCAAGCTTCCCGATTCCCCGGCCGGCACCGACGCGGTCGCCCGCATCGAGGCCGCGCTGGCGGCGCGCAGCCGCTTCGATGCCGCCGCCCACCTGCGGCTGATGGTGGGCGCCAGCCAGGTCGGCTGGCTGCCGCGCGCCCATGCCGAGATCCTGCTGGCCCAGCCGACCGTGCCCGCCGCGCTGGAGGCAAGGGGCGCGCACGAGGTCGCGCTGCTGCCGCGCTGCACGGATTTCGCCGCGCGCTCGGCGGCGCTGGCCGAACTGGCGCGCTGGCTGGCCGGCGCCGGCCACGTGCGCGGCTGGCGCGACGAACTGTTCGCCGTCACGCCGGCGTTGCAGGCGCCGGCGCTGGCCGTGGTCGAGCGCGCCGCGGCGCGTTTCTTCGGCCTGCTGACCTTCGCCTCGCACATGAACGGCATCGTCGGCGATGGCGATGGCCGGCGCCGCTTCTGGATCGCGCGCCGCAGCCCCGCCAAGGCGGTCGACCCTGGCATGTGGGATAACCTGGTGGCTGGCGGCATGCCCCATGGCAGCGACCCGCTGGCCACGCTGGTGCGCGAGTGCGAGGAGGAGTCGGGCATCCCGCCCGACCTGGCGGCGCAGGCGCAGGCCTGCGGGGTGATCGAGGTGCTGCGGGAATTACCTGAGGGGGTGCAGTGGGAGGCCGTCCATGCGTACGACCTGCTGCTGCCGGCCGGCTTCATTCCGGTCAATCGGGACGGCGAAGTGGCGGAGCACCGTCTTATCGAGCCGGGGCCATTGCTTGCTATCATGGCGGATGGCGCCATGACGGTCGACGCGACCCTGGTGACGCTGGATGCGCTCCGCCGCCGCGGCTGGGCGGCCTCCGGCACATCCCGCGCGTGAGCCGCGCGCTGCGCGGCCGGCCCGGCGGACATCCCAAAGAACAGAACACGATGAGCAACACCGGTTTCATTCTCACCATCTCCTGCCCTGACCAGCCCGGCATCGTGCATGCCGTGTCCGGCCTGCTGTTCCAGCATGGCTGCAATATCGTCGACTCCGCTCAGTACGGCGACGAGTACGCAGGCCGCTTCTTCATGCGCGTGCATTTCACCCCGCCCGCGGCCGGCCCCGACCTGGCGGCGCTGAAGGCGGCCTTCGCGCCGGTGGGCGAGCAGTTTGCCATGCAGTGGGACCTGTTCGACGCCAGCGTCAAGCCGCGCGTGATGATCATGGTGTCCAAGATCGGCCACTGCCTGAACGACCTGCTGTTCCGCGCCAAGGCCGGCGGACTGCCGGTAGAGATCGCCGCGATCGTGTCGAACCACCGCGACTTCTACCAGCTCGCCGCGTCCTACGACATTCCCTTCTTCCACCTGCCGCTGATGAACGCTTCGCGCGAGCAGAAGCTGGCCCAGGAGGGCAAGGTGTTCGAGGTGGTGCGCGAGCAGAACATCGACCTGGTGGTGCTGGCGCGCTACATGCAGGTGCTGTCCGACGATCTGTGCACCAAGCTGGCCGGCCGCGCGATCAACATCCACCACTCCTTCCTGCCCAGCTTCAAGGGCGCCAAGCCCTATTACCAGGCGCACGACCGCGGCGTGAAGCTGATCGGTGCCACGGCCCACTACGTGACGGCCGACCTGGACGAAGGCCCGATCATCGAGCAGGAGATCGAGCGTGTCGATCACAGCATGGATCCCGAGCAATTGACCGCGGTCGGCCGCGACGTGGAATGCGTGGCGCTGGCACGCGCGGTCAAGTGGCACGCCGAACACCGCATCCTGCTCAACGGCCACAAGACGGTGGTCTTCAAGTAAGCGGCAGGCGCCCGGACCATCCGTCCGGGACCGGACGGCGCGCCCTGCGCCGCCCGCATTGCCCGCGCGGCCGCCCGGCCGCGCCAGGCGGCCGGCGCCGGCCCGCGCCTCAAGGCTGGTCCGCGACCACACAGTTCACCTCGCTTTCGGCCAGCATCCGGTCGAAGGGCGCTTGCAGCGGCATGTCGGTGAAGAGCCGGTCGATCTGCGACAGGTGGGCCAGTTCCACCATGGCCTGGCGGTTGAACTTGCTGGCATCCGCCGCCAGCCATATCTCGCGCGCGTGCTCGATGATGGTCCGCGCCACCTTGACCTCGCGGAAGTCGTAGTCGCGCAGCGTGCCGTCGGCCTCGATGCCCGAGATGCCGATCAGGCCGATATCCACCTTGAACTGCCGGATGAAGTCGACCGTGGCTTCGCCGACGATGCCGCGATCGCGCGAGCGCAGCACGCCGCCGGCGACGATCACCTCGCAGTCGGGGTTATCGGCCAGGATGTTGGCCACGTTCAGGTTGTTGGTGATGACGCGCAGGCCCCGGTGGTGCAGCAGGGCGCGTGCCACCTCCTCGACCGTGGTGCCGATGTTCAGGATCAGCGAGCAGCCCTCCGGCACCGCCGCCGCGACCGCGCGCGCGATGCGCACCTTGCCTTCGGCGTTGAGCACCTGGCGCTGCCGGTAAGCGATGTTCTCGATGGTCGAGCCTTCGACCCGAACCCCGCCGTGGAAGCGCGCCAGCATGCCGTTTTCGGCCAGCAGGTTGACGTCGCGCCGCACGGTCTGCAGCGTCACGCCGAACTTGCGCGCGAGTTCTTCGATCGAGGCGAAGCCCTGGGTCCGGACTTCTTCGAGCAGGGCGGTTTGGCGTGGATTGAGCGTCATGCCCGCATTCTAGTTCAATCAGAAACGAAAACAAATGATGCGCTGCAAGATTGTTTTGCTTTCGTTTCTTTGCTAAAACGAGCGGGAAGCAGAAATACAAGAATCTTGCGCGAGCCCGACCGCGCAAACCGAGGCAGACATCAATGCCGCCAGCAGCGAGGCGGCGCGCGCAGGAGGCTGGATGCAGCTCAGACTGGAAGGCATTGCGCAGCAGGCAGGGTCGCAAGCCTATCTCTATCCGATGACAATTGCACCCGTGGCGGGTGCGGTCACGATTCTGCTGGGGGCCACCCAGGCCGGCAAGACCTCCTTGATGAGGGTGATGGCTGGACTTGACAGGCCGAGCGCCGGCAAGGTCCTGGTCGACGGCGTGGACGTGACCGGCGTGCCGGTGCGCCAGCGCAATGTGTCGATGGTCTACCAGCAATTCATCAACTACCCGTCGATGCGGGTATTCGACAACATCGCCTCGCCGCTGCGCTTGCGCGGCGGCGCCGATATCGCTGCGCGGGTCCGCTCGCTGGCGCAGCGCCTGCACATCGACCACCTGCTCGAGCGCTTTCCGTCCGAGCTGTCCGGCGGCCAGCAGCAGCGCGTGGCGCTGGCGCGCGCGCTCGCCAAGGACGCGCCGCTGATGCTGCTCGACGAGCCGCTGGTCAATCTCGACTACAAGCTGCGCGAGGAACTTCGCGAAGAGCTCAGCCAGCTGTTCGCCCACGGCGACGCCACCGTCATCTATGCCACCACGGAGCCGACCGAGGCCCTGCTGCTGGGCGGCCACACTGCCGTGCTCGATGCCGGCGAACTGCTGCAGTACGGGCCTACGCCGGAGGTGTTCCACTATCCCGACTCCCTGCGCGTGGCGCGCGCGTTCAGCGATCCGCCGATGAACCTGCTGCCCGGTGAACTGCATGGCGGGCGCGTGGCGCTGGGCGGCGACATCGTGCTGCCGCTGCCGGACGCGATGGCGCACGGCGGGCCGGTGACGGTCGGCGTGCGCGCCGGCGCGCTGCGGCTTGAAGCGGGGCCGGGTGCGGTCCGCGTGCCTGGCCGCGTCGCCCTGGCGGAACTGTCGGGCTCGGACACCTTCGTCCACGTCGATACCGCCGTCGGCAACCTGGTGGCGCAGTTCCCGGGCGTGGTCGATCTCGAACTGGGTGCCCAGCTCGCCCTGCATGTCGACCCGGACCAGGTCTACCTGTTCGACACGGCCGGGCGCCGCATCCATGCGCCGCGCCGGCCAGGCGGCCGGCCGGCACCGCTGGCGGCGGCGGTGGCCGCGGCGGGAGGATACTGACATGGCTCGCATCGATCTCGATCTCGCGCATTCCTACCTGGCGCAGCCGCATGCCGACGAAGACTACGCGCTGCTGCCGCTGCGCTTCACCTTCGAGGACGGTGGCGCGTACGCGCTGCTGGGTCCCTCGGGCTGCGGCAAGACCACGCTGCTGAACTGCATCTCCGGGCTGCTGCGGCCTTCGCACGGCACCATCGCCTTCGACGGGCGCGACGTCACCGCCGCCACGCCGCAGCAGCGCAATATCGCCCAGGTGTTCCAGTTCCCCGTCATCTACGACACCATGACGGTCGGCGAGAACCTCGCCTTCCCGCTGCGCAACCGCGGCGTGCCGCCGGACCAGGTGCGCGAGCGGGTCGGGCGCGTGGCCGAGATGCTGGACCTGTCGGCGTGGCTGGACCGGCGCGCCAGCGGGCTGGCTGCCGATGCCAAGCAGAAGATTTCGCTCGGCCGCGGCCTGGTGCGCAACGACGTCTCGGCGATCCTGTTCGACGAACCGCTGACGGTGATCGACCCGCACCTGAAGTGGCAACTGCGGCGCAAGCTCAAGGAGATCCACCACGAGTTCAAGCTGACGCTGATCTACGTCACGCATGACCAGACCGAGGCCCTGACCTTTGCCGACCAGGTACTGGTGATGTCGCGCGGCAAGACCGTGCAGGCGGGGCCGGCGGATGCCTTGTTCGAACGGCCGGCACACACCTTCGTCGGCCATTTCATCGGCTCGCCGGGCATGAACTTCCTGGTCGGGCAATGGCGCGACGGCGCCATCGAGATGGGCGGCCGCCGCTACACGCCGGAGCTGGCGCCGGCGCTGGGCCAGGCGCTGCAGGCGGCAGGCAGCTTCAAGGTCGGGGTGCGCCCCGAGTACCTGCGGCTGGCCGCGGCCAACGATCCGCAGGCGGTGCCGGTGGTGGTCGAGCGCGCCCAGGACATCGGCACCTACTGGCTGGTCACCGCCGCCGTGCACGAAGCCGGCGGCAAGGTCGCCACGCTGCGCGCCCGCATGGGCGGCGAAGCGGCGGCGCTGCGCGCGGGCGAGACCGCCTGGCTGTCGGCCTTCCATCGCCACACCTGCTACTACGTCAACGAGGAACTGGTGTCATGAGCACGCTCAAGCCCGTCAATCAGAAAGCCTGGCTGCTGGTGGTGCCGGTGGTGCTGTGCGTGGCCTTCTCGGCCATCCTGCCGCTGATGACCATCGTCAATTACTCGGTGCAGGACATCATCTCGCCCGAGCGCCGGGTCTTCGTCGGCACCGAGTGGTTCGCCACCGTGCTGCGCGACAGCGAGCTGCACGACGCGCTGCTGCGGCAGGTCGGATTCTCGCTGGCCGTGCTGCTGGTGGAGATCCCGCTGGGCATCCTGCTGGCCCTGTCGATGCCGGCCAGGGGCTGGCAGGCGTCGGCGGTACTGGTGGTCATCGCGCTGTCGCTGCTGATTCCGTGGAACGTGGTGGGTACTATCTGGCAGATCTTCGGGCGTACCGACATCGGCCTGCTGGGCGCCGCGCTCGACGCCATGGGCTTCGCCTACAACTACACCGGCAGTGCGCTCGACGCCTGGCTGACCGTGCTGGTGATGGACGTATGGCACTGGACACCTCTGGTCGCGCTGCTGTGCTACGCGGGACTGCGCGCCATCCCCGACGCCTACTACCAGGCAGCCAAGATCGACGGCGCCAGCCGCCTGGCCGTGTTCCGCTACATCCAGCTGCCCAAGCTGCGCGGCGTGCTGATGATCGCCGTGCTGCTGCGCTTCATGGACAGCTTCATGATCTATACCGAGCCCTTCGTGCTGACCGGCGGCGGGCCGGGCAACGCTACCACCTTCCTGTCGCAGTACCTGACGCAGAAGGCCGTCGGCCAGTTCGATCTCGGTCCCGCGGCCGCGTTCTCCATCGTCTACTTCCTGATCATCCTGCTCCTGTGCTTCGTCCTGTACAACTGGATGCAGCGCGCGGGCACCGCCGGTGCGGAGGACATGCCCAATGCCTGAAGCCAAGCAGCACGCCACCTGGTGGCGCAATGCCTTCCTGCTGGTCTACCTGCTGTTCGCCATCGTGCCGATCTACTGGATGGTGAACATGTCGTTCAAGACCAATGAGGAGATTCTCTCCACGCTGTCGCTATGGCCGGTGGACTTCACGCTGGAGCACTACCGGACCATCTTCACCGATGCCTCCTGGTATTCCGGCTACATCAACTCGCTGATCTATGTGGCGCTGAACACCGTGATCTCGATCACGGTCGCGCTGCCGGCGGCCTATGCGTTCTCGCGCTACCGCTTCATCGGCGACAAGCACGTGTTCTTCTGGCTGCTGACCAACCGCATGACGCCGCCCGCGGTGTTCCTGCTACCCTTCTTTCAGCTCTACTCGACCATCGGCCTGATGGATTCCCACCTGGGCGTGGCGCTCGCCCACCTGGTATTCAACGTGCCGCTGGCAGTGTGGATCCTGGAAGGCTTCATGTCCGGCGTGCCGCGCGAGATCGACGAGACGGCCTATGTCGACGGCTACTCCTTCCCGCGCTTCTTCCTCACCGTCTTCCTGCCGCTGATCAAGGCAGGCGTGGGCGTGGCCGCCTTCTTCTGCTTCATGTTCAGCTGGGTCGAGCTGCTGCTGGCACGCACGCTGACCTCGGTCAACGCCAAGCCCATCGTCGCCACCATGACGCGCACCGTGTCGGCATCCGGCATGGACTGGGGCGTGCTGGCCGCGGCCGGTGTGCTGACCATCGTGCCCGGCGGCATCGTGATCTGGTTCGTGCGGCACTACATCGCGAAGGGCTTCGCGATGGGCCGCGTCTGATGCGGAGGAAAGTCCATGTTCAGCTGGATGGTCTGGACCACGCCGGTGGCCGTCTTCTTTTCCTGCATCGTGGTGATGCTGGCCCTCATGACGCTGTGGGAGACGCGCGCGCCGTCGGTGCTGCGCAAGGGTTTCCTGCCCATCGCGACCACGCGCGGCGACCGTCTCTTCATCGGGCTGATGTGCGCCGCCTGGATCAACCTGGCCTGGGTCGGGCTGGGCGAGAAGATGGCGGGCTGGTTCTCGCTGGCCGATGAGCCGTCGGTATGGATCAGCTTCGTGGTGTCGATGCTGGTGCTGGCGCTGATCCTGCGCAAGGGCTGAGCGCCGCGGCAGCGGTCGCACGGCCGGCGCCGGAGCAGGGCGCGGCGGAGCAGGGTGGAGTGGAGATATCCGAGCCAATGGGCCTGGCGGCTTGTCCCTTCCCGGGGCCGCGGTCCAACGATACAGCGGGAAGGGGGAGTCACGAGGAGGCGTTCATGAAGGTGCAGATGAAGTTGGGCATGACGGCGTTCGCCTGCGCAGCGGCGCTGGCCTGCGGCCACGCGGCCTGGGCCGGCGAAGCCGATGCCAAGAAGTGGGTCGACAACGAGTTCCAGCCGTCCTCGCTGTCCAAGGACAAGCAGCTCGCCGAGATGAAATGGTTCATCGACGCTGCCGCCAAACTCAAGGCCAAGGGCGTCACGCAGATCAGCGTGGTATCGGAGACGCTGACGACCCACGAGTACGAATCGAAGACCCTGGCCAAGGCCTTCGAGGAGATCACCGGGATCAAGGTGACCCACGACATCATCCAGGAAGGCGACGTGGTCGAGAAGCTGCAGACCTCGATGCAGTCGGGCAAGTCCATCTATGACGGCTGGATCTCCGACTCCGACCTGATCGGCACGCACTACCGCTACGGCGCCATCCTGCCGCTGAGCGACTACATGAGCGGCGCGGGCAAGGAGTGGACCAACCCCGGACTCGACGTCAAGGACTTCATCGGCACCAAGTTCACCACTGCGCCCGACGGCAAGCTCTACCAGCTGCCCGACCAGCAGTTTGCCAACCTGTACTGGTTCCGCGCCGACTGGTTCGCGCGCCAGGACCTGAAGGACAAGTTCAAGGCCAAGTACGGCTACGAGCTGGGCGTGCCGACCAACTGGTCGGCCTACGAGGACATCGCCGAGTTCTTCACCAACGACGTCAAGGAGATCGACGGCAAGAAGGTCTTCGGCCACATGGACTACGGCAAGAAGGACCCGTCGCTCGGCTGGCGCTTCACCGACGCCTGGCTGTCGATGGCCGGTGCCGCCGACAAGGGCCTGCCCAACGGCTTGCCGGTCGACGAGTGGGGCATCCGCGTGGCCGCGGACAAGTGCACGCCGGTGGGCGCCTCGGTGGCGCGTGGCGGTGCCACCAACAGCCCGGCCGCGGTCTACGCGCTGACCAAGTACATCGACTGGATGAAGAAGTACGCGCCACCGCAGGCGATGGGCATGACCTTCTCGGAAGCGGGCCCGGTGCCGGCGCAGGGGCAGATCGCGCAGCAGGTGTTCTGGTACACCGCGTTCACGGCCGACATGACCAAGAAGGGCCTGCCGGTGGTCAATGCCGACGGCAGCCCGAAGTGGCGCATGGCGCCGTCGCCCTACGGCCCGTACTGGAAGCAGGGCATGCAGAACGGCTACCAGGACGTGGGCTCCTGGACCTTCTTCAAGAACACCGATCCCAACCGCCTCGCCGCGGCCTGGCTGTACGCGCAGTTCGTGACCTCGAAGACGGTGTCGCTGAAGAAATCGCTGACCGGGCTGACCTTCATCCGAGACAGCGATATCCACCACGAGTACCTGACCAAGAACGCGGCCAAGTACGGCGGCCTGATCGAGTTCTACCGCAGCCCGGCGCGGGTGGCATGGACGCCGACCGGCACCAACGTGCCCGACTATCCGAAGCTCGCGCAGCTCTGGTGGAAGAACGTGGCCACGGCTGTCACCGGCGAGAAGACGCCGCAGGCCGCGATGGACAACCTCGCCGACGAGATGGAGCAGGTGATGGGGCGGCTGCAGCGCGCCGGCATGGCGAACTGCGCGCCCAAGCTCAACCCGAAGGAGGATCCGGCCAAATGGCTGTCGAGCGAGCATGCGCCTTGGCAGAAGCTGTCCAACGAGAAGCCCAAGGGTGAAACCATCGCCTACGACAAGCTGCTGCAGGCATGGAAGGAAGGGCGGGTGCGCTGAGCCCCGGCCGGCGTGCCCCGCGCGGGGGCGCGCCGGCGGCGTGGCGGCCGGGCTTCAGGCCCGGTCGTGCACGACCTGCAAGGCGTAGCGCGCCTTGCCGCGCCGCTTGGCTTCGTAGAGCGCCATGTCCGCGCGCATGAACAGTTCGCTGGCAGTCTGGCCGTCGCCGGCCAGGTGCACGGCGGCGCCGACGCTGGCGGTGGCCACCAGTGCGCGGCCGGCGATCCGGTGCGCTTGCAGCGAACCCTGCACGATGCCCTGGGCGATCCGCTCGAGATCGGCCGGCGCGATCGCATTGCGCAGCACGATGGCGAATTCGTCGCCGCCGATGCGGGCGACTGCGTCGCCTTCGCGCACGCACGCCGACAGGCGCCTGCCGAACCCTGCCAGCAGTTCGTCGCCCACGGCGTGTCCGTGGCTGTCGTTGATGTGCTTGAAGTCGTCCAGGTCGACGAGCATCAGGGCGATGCTCTGGTCTGGCCCCTCGCCCGGGTTCATGGCTTCGGCCAGGCAGCGGTCGAAGCCTTTACGGTTGAGCAGGCCGGTCAGGTGGTCGCTGACGGTCTGCGCTTCCAGCGAGCGCAGCGCCTGGCGCTCGGCGGTCACGTTGCGGGCGAACATATAGAGGCCGACGACCGTATCGCGCGCGTCGTCCCAGGCAGGCTGGCAACTGACTTCCAGGCATTCGGTGCCGTCCGGGCTTTCCTGAGTGTAGGTCACGGCCCTGCCGGCGAACGCCTGCTCCAGGTGAGGCCGCACGGCCAGATAGGTCGGCGTACCCCACAGTTCCCGCAGCTTGAGGCCGACGATCTGCTGCACCGGCAGCCCGAAATGGCGCGCATAGGCCTGGTTGACGAAGACGTAGCGCTCCTTCGCGTCGACCAGGGAGATGAAGTCCGGCACATGGTTGGCGATGGCCTCGATCCGCTTCTCGCTCTCGGCGGCCAGGTCCTTGGCAGCCTTGAGCGCGCTCTCGCGCTCATGAAGCTGGCGCACGACGCCGGCGAAGGCCGAGGCGAGCTGGCCGATCTCGTCCCGGCGCTGCGTCGGCAACTGGTTGAGCGCGTCGGCGTTGAGCGCCACGGCGTCGACGGCCCGATGGAAGTCTTCGAGCGGCTTGAGCAGGCGCCGCACCACCAGCCACATCAGGCCGGCAGCCCCCGCCAGCGTCAGCAGGCCGATCAGCAGCCACTTGTGGCGCACGTCGATCAGCGGCAGGAAGGCTTGCTCGGCCGGCAGCACCGACACGACGGTCCAGCCGTTCAGGTCGAGACTGCGGCGCGTGACGACGGGGCGCGCGGGCCGCAGGAACTCCCAGGGTTTGGCCGCCGGTGTCGCCAGGCCACAGGCGTCGGCCGTGCCCTGCGCCGCCGGCAGCATGATCCTGGCCGGCTCGGCGTGCATCGCATAGCGCGGATTCTGCCCGGAGGACACCAGGCAATAGATGCCGCCGCTGCCGAGGCGGCCGTCGCGCAACTCGTGCAGGAAGTTGTCCTCGGCCAGGTTGAGCGCGCCGCCGACCACCGCTCGCAGCGTTCCGTCCGGCGCGCGCAGTGGCACGGCGAGCACCATGCCCGGTGCGCTGCTCATGCGCCCGTAGAGCAGGTCGGAGGTCGCCACGGAGGCGCCCGCCTCGAGTGCTCGGAAATAGTCGCGGTCCTTGACCTGCAGCCGTCGCTCCTGGGGCACGGCGGTGCTGAAGGCGACATCGCCGTCCGGCCAGGCCAGGAAGACAGCATTGAAGTCCTCCGGCGTGTCCACCATCCCGGAGGCGAAGACCCGCAGCGTCGCCGGCGGCTGGTCGAGCATCGGTTCGAGCTGGCGCGCCAGCCGGCGCAGCAGGTGGATGCGGCTGTCGAACTTGTCGTCCAGGTGCTGCGCGACGAGGTCGGTCTGCCGGGCCTGCTCGGTCTCCAGCAACTGGCGCAGCGATGCATAGGCGTAATACTGGGAGGCCAGCACACGCACGCCGAGAATCAGCGTCACTACCAGCGCGGCGGCGAGAGCTACCCGGTATTTCAAAGAGTGCCGCATGCGTGCTTGCTTCGTGCTTCTTCTGGCCTGTGGGGACGCGGATCGAACGCGGCCGGTGCCGCGATCTGCCCATGCCTGCCGGCACGGAACCGACAGTCAAGATTAGCAGAAGCGAAGGAGCGCAGGTACAGATGAAGGTCCGGCATCAAGGGCAGGTCAAGGGCAGGTGGCGAGCGTCTGCTGCAACCAGTCGATGACCGGACGGAAGCGCGAGTGGCCGCGGAATTCCGCCGGATAGGCGAGCCAGATCTCGCGCGTCACTTCCGGCACATCGTGCAGCTTCGCCAGGCTGGCATCGTGAGCGGCCAGGTAGTGCGGCAGCAGGCCCGCACCCAGGCCGGCCCGCACCGCCTGCTGCACGGCATGCAGGCTGTTGGACTGGAAGGCGACCGGGCCGCCGCGCGCCTGCGGCCAGGCGCACTCGGGCAGGCCGAGGCCATCGTCCAGCAGCGCACAGCAGGGCAGGGCAGCGCTCGCGCTGGCATCCGGGCGGTGCATCGCCGCGTCGCGGGCGCGCACGTAGAAGCCGAATTGCACGGTGCCGGCACGCTGCGCCACGACATCCTCCTCCTGCGGGCGTGCCAGTCGCACCGCGATATGCGCGCGGCGGCGCGCCAGGCTGGCAACGCGATTGTCCAGTTCGAGCCGTACCTGGATGGCTGGATGGGCGGCGTACAGGCCCGGCAGCCGCGGTGTGAGGAATTCGCTGCCGAGCGCGGCCGTGGCGGCCACCCGCACCTCGCCCGAGACGCCGGCTCCGGCGTGTTCGGTCTCCCGCAGCAGGCGATCCGCGCTGCGTTCCATCTGGCGCGCCGCCTCCAAGGCCGCGCGGCCGGTGCCGGTGAGGACGAAGGCGCCGTCGGTGCGCGTGGCGACCGCGCCGCCGAGCGCGGCTTCCAGGCGCCGTATGCGGCGGATCGCGGTGGCATGGGTGAGACCGAGTTCGCGTGCGCAGGCGGAATAGCTGCCGCAGCGTTGCAGTGCCGACAGGGTCAGCAGGTCATCCCAGCAGAGTGAACGTTTTTGCACAGCGATCGTGAGGGATTGGAGAATTGGCGTACAGCTTAGCGCAGCCTAAGATGGCTGCGAAGCGTCCCGGAAGGCGCCTGCCGCGCCTCTGGCCCGCGGCGGTGTGCGCCGCTATCCCTGGGCCGCCCCTGCCACCTGTACCAGGAGATCCTCGCTATGTCCCAAGCCTTCACCCTGCTCGATCTTGCCGGCGCCAGCCGCGCGCCGTCCGCCTGGGACGCCGCCGTGCTGCTGCTGATCGACCACCAGCGTGAATATGTCGATGGCCGGCTGCCGCTGAGTGGCATGCCGGCGGCGGTGGCCCGCTGCGCCGCGCTGCTGGCGCAGGCGCGCGAGCGGGGCGCACCGGTCGTCCACGTGGTCCACCATGGGCGCCCGGGTAGCGGGGCCTTCGATCCGAGCGGACCCTACGCGGCCATCATCGCCGACCTCGTTCCGGCTGCCGGCGAAGCCACCGTGGTCAAGGGGCTGCCGAACAGCTTCGCCGGCACCGACCTCGCCGCGGTGCTCGCGCGGACCGGCCGCAAGGAACTGGTGGTGGCGGGTTTCCAGACGCATATGTGCGTCAGCGCGACGGTGCGCGCGGCGCTCGATCACGGCTATCGCAGCACCGTGGTGGCGGGCGCCTGCGCTACGCGCGACCTGCCGGATCCGCTCGGCGGGCCTGCGCTGCCGGCGGCGCAGGTGCATCGCGCCGCGCTGGCCGCGCTGCATGACCGTTTCGCCACCGTGGTGCCGGACGAGGGGGTCTGGCGGTAAGCGCGCAAGGAAGGGGGCGCTTGCTCCTTCCTTCGCCAAAGCCGAAGCGCCCAGGCATGATGGCGCAAAACAAAAAACCCCGAGGCCTTCCGGCTTCGGGGTTTTTTGGCAACGTAAGGCGTTGCCAGCCAAATCTGGTGGGTGGTACAGGGATTGAACCTGTGACCCCTGCCGTGTGAAGGCAGTGCTCTACCGCTGAGCTAACCACCCCTGCTGCTGCGTTGTTGCTGTCGTGCAGCGGAGAAATGAGATTATGCAGAAGCCGCGGTATCTTGTAAAGCCCTTTCCGCAAAATTCTTGCGGCGCTGCGCCATTGGCACTTTGCCGCAGGTGGCTTCAGGCCGCCGGCACCTCCTGCCAGACGGTCTTGCCGCCGCTCGCTTTGTCGAGTTCCTTCAGCACTGCTGCATGGGCGGCCACCTCTTCCTCGCTGGCGCGCAGCACGGGCAGGTCGAGCGCGGACAGGTCCGCCGAGGCCACCGCGTGACCCGGTCCGTCGCCATCGTCGAGGGCATCGATGACCAGGGAGTCCTGGCCGCGCGTCATGGCGAGGTAGACCTCGGCCAGCAGTTCCGCATCCAGCAAGGCGCCGTGCAGCGTCCGGTGCGCGTTGCTGACGCCCAGCCGATCGCACAGCGCATCGAGCGAATTGCGCTTGCCGGGGAACATCTGGCGCGCTTCCTTGAGCGTATCGATCACGCCGCCGACGTGCTCGCGGAATGGCGGCAGGCCGAGCAGCTGGAATTCCATGTCGAGGAAGCCCAGGTCGAAGCTCGCGTTGTGGATGATCAGCTCGGCATCGCGCACGAACTCGCGGATGGGCTCGACCACCTCGGCGAAGCGCGGCTTGTCCGAGAGGAACTCGAGCGTCAGCCCGTGCACGGCGATCGCGCCTTCGTCGATCTCGCGCTCGGGGTTGACGTAGAAATGCAGATTGCGCCCCGTCAGGCGCCGGTTGACCATCTCCACACAGCCGATTTCAATCAGGCGGTCGCCGGTGGCGGCATTCAGGCCGGTGGTTTCGGTATCGAGAACGATCTGTCGCATGGCGGGCATTCTACCGGAGCGCGCGGGCAGGCCTCAGGCGGCCAGCGAGGCGACGCCCCGGTTGGCCAGCGCGTCGGCGCGCTCGTTGCCGGGATGGCCGTTGTGGCCGCGCACCCAGTGCCAGCTGACCTGGTGGCGTGCGGCCTCGACGTCCAGCGACTGCCACAGGTCGGCATTCTTGACCGGTTTCTTGTCGGAGGTCTTCCAGCCACGCGCCTTCCACCCGGGCAGCCATTCGCTGATGCCCTTCTGCACATACTGGGAGTCGGTATAGACCTGGATGCGGCATGGGCGCTTGAGCGCCCGCAAGGCCTCGATCACCGCGGTCAGTTCCATGCGGTTGTTGGTGGTGCCGCGCTCGCCGCCGAACAGTTCCTTCTCGCTCGTGCCGGCCACCAGCAGCGCGCCCCAGCCGCCGGGGCCGGGATTGCCCTTGCAGGCGCCATCGGAATAGATCGTGACTTCTTGCAGTGCTTCCATGTGATTCAAGGTTCGTGCCGGCCCGCGCGCGGCCCGGCGATGTGGATTGGCGATAGGGATTGGCGTCAGGGCCGGGCGCCTAGGCGCCGCCGCGAGGCGTGCCGCCAGGGGCCTTGCCGTGGGTGCCGGTCGGGGTGGCCACCGGTGCCGCCACCGGCTTGAGGGACGCCTTGGCCGGCTTCCATGCCGGGCCGACCAGGCGCACGCCGCGCACCCGCTTGATCGCCGAGATCATGTAGACGGCGCCGAAGATCGGCCACCAGCGGTCGCCCGCCTTCTCCATGAAGGCCGCGCGCTGCAGCCAGCGCTCGGTGCGGTAGGGCGGGCAGTAGCAGCCGAAGCGGCCACGGATGATATCGAAGCCGAGCAGCTTGAGCCAATCCTTGATGCGCACGAAACCGATCGACTGCGCGTCGGTCGGAAGGAAGGGCTCGACGCCGATGCGGTTCAGGCCCTGGCGGGCCCCCCACAGGCTCATCGGGTTGAAGCAGGTGACGACCACGCGGCCCTCAGGCATCAGTACCCGCGCGACCTCGCGCAGCACCTCGTGCGGATACTCGCTGAACTCCAGCACATGGGGCAGGGTGACGAGGTCCAGGCTCTGTGTGTCGAAGGGCAGTTCGTCGAAACGGCACAACAGCTGACGCGCGTCGGGCTGGCCGCTGCGCGGACCGTGCGGACCGCCGTCCGCGTCCAGTGCAAGCGCCGAGAAGGGCATGCGGTTCTCGCGCAGGGTGTCGATCACCGGCAGGCCGAGCTGCACAGCGTGGTAGCCGAAGATGTCCGTCACCGTGCGATCGTACTGGCCCTGTTCCCAGCCGAGCATGTACTGCCCGGGTGGCGAGGCGAGCCAGCCTTCCCAATCTATAATCGGTCGGTCGGACATAGGAGCAAGTATGTTGAGAGTGGAGCCGATTCCTGCATTCCAGGATAACTATATCTGGGCGATCCACGATGGTCACTGCGCCGCCGTGGTGGATCCCGGCGAGGCGGGCCCGGTCGAGCGTTTCCTGGCACAGCATCGGCTGGCTCTGGGCGCTATTGTAATCACCCATCACCACGGCGATCACCAGGGCGGCGTCGCGGACCTGCTGCAGGCGCATCCGCTCGCGCCCGGCGGCGGCCCGCTGCCGGTCATCGGGCCGGCCGGCGAGCGCATCGGCGGCCGCACCCAGGCGGTGCGCGAAGGCGACGTGGTGGCACTGGCGGCGCCAGCGTTGCAGCTGCGCGTGCTGGACGTGCCCGGTCACACGGCTGGCCATGTGGCCTACGTGGCGGATGACTCCGCACTTGGCGACAGCGGTCCGGCCGTGTTCTGCGGCGATACCCTGTTCGCCAGCGGCTGCGGCCGGCTGTTCGAGGGCTCGCCGGCGCAGATGCTGGACTCGCTCGACAAGCTGGCGGCATTGCCGCCCGCCACCCGCGTCTACTGTGCGCATGAGTACACCGCCTCCAATGTGCGTTTCGCGCTGGCGGTGGAGCCGGCCAATGCGGCGCTGGCCGACTGGCAGGCGCGCGTGCAGGATCTGCGCGGGCAGGGCCGGCCGACCGTGCCCACCACGATCGGGCTGGAGCGCGCGGTCAATCCTTTCCTGCGCTCGCGCGAGCCGGCGGTGCGTGCGGCGCTCGTTGCCCATGGGGGCCACCCCGGCAACGATGCGGCGGCTTTCGGCGCACTGCGCGGCTGGAAGGACGGCTTCCGCTAGGGTCCGCCCGGCCGCTACCGCGCCGGGCGCTTCCCGCGTCTCTCGACGGTTGCCCGGCTTTGCCGGGGGAGAATCTCATTGACGCCATAGCGCGTTTTTCATAGCATCAGGCAATTTTTTAGCGTCACGATTCGAGAAATTGATGAAAATTGGTCGATTCATGGCGGTGGTCGCCTGCGCTGCCTTGCTGGCAGCGTGCGCGGGCGCGCCGCCCGCCGCCGATACGGCCGGCACAGCGACCGCGCAGCGTGGCACGCCCGACCCGCTCAACAGCCTGACCACCGGCAAGGCAGCCGGCGGGCTGAACGCGGCCAGCGGCAAGCCGCCCGCAGGTGGCGAAGGCGGCGGCAGGGATTGGCTGAACGTCCAGCAGAGCGATATCTGGGACCGTATCCGGCGCGGCTTCGCCATGCCCGACCTGGAAGGCACGCTGGTGGACGACCGCACGCAGTGGTATGCCCAGCGCCCCGAGTACATGGAGCGCATGATCAGCCGCTCGAGCCGCTACCTCTACCACATCGTCGAGGAACTCGAGCGTCGCAACATGCCGACCGAGCTGGCGTTGCTGCCCTTCGTCGAGAGCGCGTTCAACCCGCAGGCCGAGTCGAGCGCCAAGGCGGCCGGCATGTGGCAGTTCATCCCGAGCACGGGCAAGACCTACAAGCTCAAGCAGAACATGTTCCGCGACGAGCGCCGCGACGTGCTGGCCTCGACCGATGCCGCGCTCGACTACCTGGCGCGCCTGTACGACATGTTCGGCGACTGGCAGCTGGCGCTGGCGGCCTACAACTGGGGCGAAGGCGCCGTGTCGCGCGCGATCTCGCGCAACCAGGCGCGCGGGCTGCCGACCGACTACGCCAGCCTGAGCATGCCGAACGAAACGCGTTACTACGTGCCGAAGCTGCAGGCGGTCAAGAACATCATCAGCAACCCCGAGCTCTACGGCATCAAGCTGCCGGACATTCCCGACCATCCCTACTTCGTCACTGTCACTACCTCGCGCGACATCGACGTGGCGCTGGCCGCCAAGCTGGCCAACATGCCGCTGGAGGAGTTCAAGGCGCTCAACCCCTCCTTCAACCGCCCGGTGATCCTCGGCGCGGCCAACCCGCAGATCCTGCTGCCCTTCGACAACGCGGAGCGCTTCCAGTACAACCTCAATACCTATCGCGGCGGCCTGTCGAGCTGGACCGCCGTCACGGTGGACAACCGTGAGCGGGTGGAGGCGCTGGCGGCGCGGCTGAAGATCGATCCGGACACCCTGCGCGAGATCAACCGCATACCCAAGGGCATGCGGCTGAAGGCCGGCTCGACGGTGATGATCCCGCGTACCGAACGCAATGACGAGGACATCAGCGCCAGCGTGGCCGACAATGCCATGCTGGCCGTGGAGCCCGATCTCCCCGATGCCCGGCGCGTCGTGGTGCGCGCGGGGCGGCGCGACACGGTGGCGTCGATCGCGCGGCGCTACGGCGTCACCGCCAGCCAGCTGATGGGCTGGAACCACCTGCCCGGCACCAAGCTGGTGGCAGGCCAGAGCCTGGTGCTGATGGTACCGGTGCGCGCCGGCGGCGCGCGTGCCGAGCCGGCGGCGCGGGGTGGTGCAGAGGTCGTGCGCGTGTCGGCGCACCCGCGTGCGGAAGCGCGGGCCGAGCCGCGCGGGCGCGCCACGGCGGCGCCGGCGCGCAAGGCCGCGCCGACGGCCAGGGGCGCCGCCGCCAAGGCTGCCCCCGCTCCCAGGGCCGCTACCGCCAAGGCGGCGCCGGCCAAGGCGTCGGCTGGCAAGGGCGGCAAGAAGCACTGACGGCCGCGGCTGGCGGCGCCTGCCTTGCGCTGGCGCAAGGCAGCGGCGGGTGCGGATCTTCCTGCGGTACGCGCGGCGGTGGCAAACTAGCGGCACAACCACAGCCGCCTACGCGCGGAGGAGACAGCCATGACCGCTAGCCGCGCCCTGCACGCGCGTTCCCTGGCCGACCCCGAGGGGTTCTGGGCCGAACAGGCCAGACGCATCGACTGGGAGACCCCCTTCGAACAGGTGCTGGACGACAGCCGAGCACCCTTCACGCGCTGGTTCGTCGGCGGGCGCACCAATCTCTGCCACAACGCGGTCGACCGCCACCTCGCCGAGCGCGCCGGCCAGACCGCGCTGATCCACGTTTCCACCGAAACCGGCGAGCGCCGCCGCTACACCTACGCGGAGCTGCACGACGAGGTCAACCGCATGGCCGCCATCCTGCAGGCTTTCGGCGTGGCCAAGGGCGACCGCGTGCTGATCTACCTGCCGATGATTCCCGAGGCGGCTTTCGCCATGCTGGCCTGTGCCCGCATCGGCGCCATCCATTCGGTGGTGTTCGGCGGCTTCGCCTCGGTCAGCCTCGCCGCTCGCATCGACGATGCGCAGCCGCGCGTGGTCATCAGTGCCGACGCCGGCTCGCGTGCCGGCAAGGTGGTGCCGTACAAGCCCCTGCTCGACGAGGCGCTGCGCCTGGCCTCGCACCAGCCCGAGCGCGTGTTGCTGGTCGACCGCGGGCTGGCGGCGATGGCGCGCACGCCGGGGCGCGACGAAGACTACGCCGCGTGGCGCGGGCAGGTGGGCGCGGCGCGCGTGCCATGCGCCTGGCTCGAATCGAGCGAGCCGTCCTACGTGCTCTACACCTCAGGTACCACGGGCAAGCCGAAGGGCGTGCAGCGCGACACCGGTGGCTATGCGGTGGCGCTGGCGACGTCGATGGAGTACATCTTCTGCGGCAAGCCGGGCGATACCATGTTTACCTGCTCGGACATCGGCTGGGTGGTCGGGCACAGCTACATCATCTACGCGCCGCTGCTGGCCGGCCTGGCCACGCTGATGTACGAGGGTACGCCGGTGCGGCCAGACGGCGGCATCCTGTGGCAACTGGTGCAGGAGTACAAGGTGAACCTGATGTTCACCGCGCCCACCGCCATCCGCGTGCTGAAGAAGCAGGACCCGGCCTGGCTGAAGCGCTACGACCTGTCCAGCCTGCGCCTGCTGTTCCTGGCCGGCGAGCCGCTCGACGAACCCACCGCGGACTGGATCCAGCAGGGTATCGGCAAGCCGGTGGTGGACAACTACTGGCAGACCGAGACCGGCTGGCCGATCATCGCCATCCAGCGCGGCATCGAACCGCTGCCGGCCAAGCTGGGCTCGCCCGGCGTGCCCGCCTATGGTTACGACCTGAAGATCGTCGACGAGTCCACCGGCGAAGTCTGCGCGCCCGGGCAGAAGGGAGTGGTGGCCATCGACGGCCCGCTGCCGCCGGGCTGCATGAGCACGATCTGGGGAGACGACGAGCGCTTCGTCAAGACCTACTGGTCGTCGGTGCCAAACCGCCGCTGTTATTCCACCTTCGATTGGGGCGTGCAGGACGAAGACGGCTATGTCTTCATCCTCGGCCGTACCGACGATGTGATCAATGTGGCCGGCCACCGGCTTGGCACCCGCGAGATCGAGGAGAGCCTGTCCTCGCACGCGGGCGTGGCCGAGGTGGCCGTGGTCGGCGTGCAGGATGCGCTCAAGGGCCAGGTGGCGCTGGGAGTCTGCGTGGCGCGCGATCCGGCCAGGGTGGCTGACGCGCCCGGCCGGCAGGCATTCGAGACCGAGTTGATGAAGACTGTGGAGCAGCAGCTCGGTGCGGTGGCCAAGCCGGCGCGCGTGGTGTTCGTCAACGTGCTGCCCAAGACACGATCCGGCAAGCTGTTGCGACGCGCGATCCAGGCCGTGGCCGAAGGCCGGGCGACCGGCGACCTGACCACCATCGAGGATCCCGTCGCGCTTGAGATGCTGCAGGACGCCCTGAAGGCTTGAGCGGAGAGGGGCGCGGGCAGGCCTGACCGGCCTGCCCGCGCCGTCGCCTCCTTTGCGAGGGGGCAGGCATCTGGCGATGGGGGCAAACAGGTCTTGCGTTTCCCGGTGATGCCTCCTAATATTTTAAACATGAAATATTTAGGCTTGATCTAGACGGTCAGGCTAGACGATCAAGGCGGGGGCGGCAGCCGGGCAAGCGGTATGCGGCGACCGGCGCGCAAGGAGACAAGACATGCGTGTGCTGTGCATTGGTGGCGGTCCGGCGGGGCTCTATTTCGGCTTGCTGATGAAGCTGCAGGATCCGCGCAACGAGGTCATCGTGGTGGAGCGCAACCGCCCGTACGACACCTTCGGCTGGGGCGTGGTGTTTTCCGATGCCACCATGGACAACCTGAAGGAGGCCGATCCCGTCAGCGCGGCCCAGATCAACGAGGCCTTCAACCACTGGGACGATATCGACGTCCATATCGGCGGGCGCACCATCCGCTCGGGCGGCCATGGCTTCATCGGCATCGGCCGCAAGCGCCTCCTCAATATCCTGCAGGCGCGTTGCGAGGCGCTCGGCGTGCGCCTGGTGTTCGAGACCGACGTGACGGACGACCAGGCCCTGGCCGAGCAGTACGAAGCCGACCTGGTGATCGCCTCGGACGGCATCAACAGCCGCATCCGCACCCGCTACGCCGACGCCTTCCAGCCCGACATCGACACGCGCCGCTGCCGCTTCGTCTGGCTGGGCACCCGCAAGCTGTTCGACGCGTTCACCTTCGCCTTCGAGAAGACCGAGCACGGCTGGTTCCAGGCGCATGCCTACCGCTTCGACGACAACACCTCCACTTTCATCGTGGAGGCGCCCGAAGAGGTCTGGCAGGCCGCCGGCATCGAGCAGATGAGCCAGGAGGAGGGGGTGGCCTACTGCGAGCGGCTGTTCGCGCGCTACCTGGATGGCCACAAGCTGATCAGCAATGCCACCCACCTGCGCGGCTCGGCGATCTGGATCCGCTTCCCGCGCGTGATCTGCCAGCACTGGGTGCACTGGAACACGCTGACTGGCGGGCGTCGCGTGCCGGTGGTGCTGATGGGCGATGCGGCACACACCGCGCATTTCTCCATCGGCTCCGGCACCAAGCTGGCGCTCGAGGATGCCATCGACCTGGCGGCCGAGATCGGTGACGCCGGTGCGGCTCGCCTGCCCGAGGCGCTGGCGCGCTACGAGGCCACGCGCAGCGTCGAAGTGCTGAAGATCCAGAATGCCGCGCGCAACTCCACCGAGTGGTTCGAGAATGTGGCGCGCTATGCGGAGCTGGCGCCCGAGCAGTTCGCCTATTCGCTGCTGACGCGTTCGCAGCGCATCTCGCACGAGAACCTGCGCCTGCGCGATGCCGGCTACGTGCAGGGCTTCGAGCACTGGCTGGCGCGCGCGGCAGGCATGCCGGCGGATGCCGCCGGCATGGGCGAAGGCAAGTCGCTGCCGCCGATGTTCACGCCCTACCAGGTGCGCGGCCTCACCTTGAAGAACCGCGTGGTGGTGTCGCCGATGGCCATGTACTCCTGCGTCGACGGCGTGCCAGGCGACTTCCACCTGGTGCACCTGGGCGCGCGCGCCATGGGGGGCGCCGGCATGGTGGTGGCCGAGATGACCTGCACCGCGCCGGATGCCCGCATCACCCCGGGCTGCCCGGGTTTGTGGAACGATGCCCAGCGCGATGCCTGGCGCCGCATCGTCGACTTCGTCCACGCCAACAGCGACGCGCGCATCGCCATGCAGCTCGGCCATGCCGGCCGCAAGGGCTCGACCCAGCTCGGCTGGCAGCAGATGGACCATCCGCTGCCCGAGGGCAACTGGCCGCTGCAGTCGGCCTCGCCGCTGCCTTATCTGCCGGGCATCTCGCAGGTGCCGCGCGAGATGACGGCGGACGACATGGCGCGCGTGCGCGATGACTTCGTCGCGGCCGCGCGGCGGGCGGCCGAGGCCGGTTTCGACTGGCTGGAACTGCACTGCGCGCACGGCTACCTGCTGTCCAGCTTCATCTCGCCGCTGACCAACCAGCGCGCCGATGCCTACGGCGGCTCGCTGGAGAACCGCCTGCGCTATCCGCTCGAAGTGTTCCGCGCGGTGCGCGCTGCATGGCCGCAGGAACGGCCGATGTCGGTGCGCATCTCGGCGCACGACTGGGTCGAGGGCGGTATCACGCCGGACGACGCGGTGGAGATCGCGCGTGCCTTCAAGGCCGCCGGCGCCGATATGATCGACTGTTCGTCCGGCCAGGTCAGTCCCGACCAGGCGCCGGTGTACGGCCGCATGTACCAGACGCCGTTCGCCGACCGCGTGCGCAACGAGGCAGGCATCGCCACCATCGCGGTGGGTGCCATCTTCGAGGCCGACCACGTCGACAGCATCATCGCCGCCGGCCGCGCCGATCTGTGTGCGATCGCGCGGCCGCACCTGGCCGACCCGGCCTGGACACTGCACGAGGCAGCGCGGCTGGGCTGGCGCGAGGCCGCCTGGCCCCGGCAGTACCTGGCGGGCAAGCGCCAGTACGAGACCAACCTGGAGCGCGCCGCGGCTTTCGAGGCACAGGCGGCGGGGAAATGACGATGGCAGCGGCACGGCAAGGCGGTGAACTGCAGGGGCGCCATGCGCTGGTGACGGGCGCCGGGCGCGGTATCGGCGCGGCGATCGCGCGCCGGCTGCTGGCCGATGGCGCCAGCGTGACCCTGCTCGGACGCAATGCCGGCGTCCTGCACGAGACGGCGGCCGCGCTGCGCGCGGAGTTGCCGGAGGCGGTGCTGGCGGTCGAAACGGCGGATATCGCCGACGCCGAGGCTGTCTCCCTTGCCTTCGCCGCGGCGAGCGGGCGCCTCGGCCCGGTGGCGGTACTGGTCAACAACGCCGGCCAGGCGCGCAGCGCCCCCTTCGGCAAGACCGACCTGGCCCTGTGGCAGTCCATGCTCGAGGTCAACCTGACCGGCACATTCCTGTGCGCCCAGGCGGCGCTGCCGGGCATGCTGGCTGCCGGTTGGGGGCGCATCGTCAACGTGGCCAGCACAGCGGGGCTGCGGGGCTATGGCTATGTCAGTGCCTATTGCGCCGCCAAGCATGGCGTGATCGGCCTGACGCGGGCGCTGGCGCTGGAGGTGGCAGCCAAGGGCGTCACCGTCAACGCGGTCTGCCCTGGCTACACCGAGACCGACATCGTGCGCGAGGCGGTCGCCAACATCGTGGCCAAGACCGGACGCAGCGAAGCCGAGGCGCGCGCCGAACTGGCGGCCGGCAATCCGCAGAAGCGGCTGGTGCAGCCGGAGGAGGTCGCCGACGCCGTGGCGTGGCTGTGCCGGCCATCGGCAGGCGCCATGACCGGACAGGCCATCGCGGTGGCCGGCGGCGAAGTGATGGCGGGCTGAGCGCCCTTGTGCGCCCAGAGCGCACGCCGCACCGGCCCCTTCCTTGCGGTGGGCCGGACCGACAGGACAAGCAGGACAGAACGGAACCACAGAGAGACCGCAAATGACCGATATCGCCCTCGACATGCGCCATCATAAGCGCCCCTTCGCCGACTACCAGCCGCGCCACTTCCTGTGGTCGGTGTCCGCCGACGGCAAGGTGGGCACGGTGACGCTGAACCGCCCGGAGCGCAAGAACCCGCTGACCTTCGATTCCTACGCCGAACTGCGCGATTTCTTCCGCGGCCTGTGCTACGCCAGCGACATCAAGACGGTGGTGGTCACCGGCGCCGGCGGCAATTTCTGCTCCGGCGGCGACGTGCACGAGATCATCGGCCCGCTGACACGCATGCGCATGCCCGAACTGCTCGAGTTCACGCGCATGACCGGCGACCTGGTCAAGGCCATGCGGGCCTGCCCGCAGCCGGTCATCAGTGCCATCGACGGCATCTGTGCCGGGGCCGGCGCGATGATGGCGCTGGCTTCCGACATGCGCCTGGGCACCGAGGCGGCCAAGACTGCCTTCCTGTTCGTGCGGGTGGGCCTGGCCGGCGCCGACATGGGAGCGTGCTCGCTGCTGCCGCGCGTGATCGGGCAGGGGCGGGCCAGCGAATTGCTGTACACCGGCCGCAGCATGAGCGCGCAGGAAGGGCTGCAATGGGGCTTCTTCAATGCTCTGCACGCGCCGGAGCGGGTGCTGGCCGAGGCGCAGGCGCTGGCCGCCCAGCTTGCCGCGGGCCCGACCTTCGCCCACGGTGTGACCAAGAAGCTGCTGCACCAGGAGTGGAATATGGGCCTGGACGAAGCGATCGAAGCGGAAGCCGAGGCGCAGGCCATCTGCATGCAGACGCAAGATTTCCGCCGCGCCTACGAAGCTTTCGTGGCCAAGTCCAAGCCGGTGTTCGAAGGCGACTGAGGAGCATCCATGTCAGACAAGACCTATCTGGAACTGCCCTTCTTCGACGAGGCGCACCGTACGCTGGAGCGCGATCTCGATACCTGGTGCGAGGCCTCGCTGCACGTCGACCATGGCGATACCGATGCCGCCTGCCGCGCGCTGGTGCGTCAGCTCGGCGAGGCGGGCTGGCTGCGCTACTGCGTGCCGGCGGCGCACGGCGGGGCGCTGCCGGCGCTGGATTCGCGCGCGCTGTGCCTGCTGCGCGAGACGCTGGCGCGCCACGACGGCCTGGCTGATTTCGCCTTTGCCATGCAGGGCCTCGGTTCCGGCGCTATCACGCTGGCCGGCAGCGAAGCGCTGCGCGAGCGCTACCTGCCGCGCGTGGCGCGCGGCGAGGCCATCGCCGCCTTCGCGCTGTCAGAGCCGGAAGCCGGCTCCGACGTGGCCGCCATGCAGTGCAGCGCCCGGCTGTCGGAGGACGGCAGCCACTACGTGCTGGATGGCGCCAAGACCTGGATTTCGAACGGCGGCATCGCCGATTTCTACTGCGTGTTCGCCCGCACCGGCGAGGCGCCCGGCGCGCGCGGCATCAGCGCCTTCGTGGTCGACACCGGCACACCCGGCCTGGAGATCGCCGAGCGCATCGAAGTGATGGCGCCGCATCCGCTCGCCACGCTGCGCTTCGACGGTTGCCGCGTGCCGGTGGCCAACCGCCTCGGCGAGGCGGGGCAGGGCTTCAAGGTGGCGATGATGACGCTCGATATCTTTCGCGCCTCGGTGGCTGCGGCGGCGCTGGGCTTCGGCCGTGCCGCGCTGGACGAGGCGCTGGCGCGCGCCGCATCGCGGCCCATGTTCGGCGGCGTACTGGGCGACCTGCAACTGACGCAGGCGGCACTCGGCGAGATGGCCGCCGCGGTGGATGCCGCCGCGCTGCTGACCTATCGCGCCGCCTGGCTGCGCGACGTGGCACAGCGCCGCACCACGCGCGAGGCGGCCATGGCCAAGATGGTGGCGACCGAGAACGCCCAGCAGGTGATCGACCGCGCCGTGCAGATGTTCGGCGGCGCGGGCGTCAAGGTGGGCTCGCGCGTGGAGGGCCTGTACCGCGAGATCCGCGCGCTGCGCATCTACGAGGGCGCCACCGAAGTGCAGAAGCTGATCATCGCGCGGGAAACGATGGCGCCGCGCGGCTAGCGCCCTGAGTCAACGACTTTGTGATGCAGGGCGCCAGGCCGGCACCGCACATGGCGGCCCGGCCGGATACAGGATATCGATCGAGGAAAACGACGGAGACAAGCATGCCCACCAACGCCCCCAGCGATCCCTTCGCCCGCGACCGGCTGCCGCCGCGCGACGCCTGGCCCGAGTTCCTGTTCAACGACGACACCCAATATCCGCCGCGGCTGAACTGTGTGGCCGAACTGGTCGACCGCCATGTGTGCGAGGGACGGGGCGGGCGCATCGCCATCCGCTATCGCGGCGGCGACGGCCAGGTGCACTCGGTCAGCTATGCCGAACTCGCCGCGCTGGTCAACCGCATCGCGCACGTGCTGGTCGAGGACATGGGGCTGGTGCCGGGCAACCGCGTGCTGCTGCGCGGGCCCAACAACCTGATGATGGCGGCGAGCTGGCTCGCCACCGTCAAGGCCGGCTTGATCGCCGTGCCGACCATGCCCTTGCTGCGCGCGCGCGAACTCAAGCAGATCATCGACAAGGCCGAGGTCGGTGCCGCCCTGTGCGACGTGCGCCTGCGGGAGGAGCTGGAGGCCAACCTGGCGCCGGGCGAGCAGCATACGCCCAGCCTGCGGCAGGTGCGATGGTTCAACGCGGAGGCGGGCGATCCGGCCTCCCTGGAAGCGGCCCTGGCGGGCAAGCCCGAAACCTTCGCGGCCTGTGACACGGCGGCCGACGACGTCTGCCTGATCGCCTTCACCAGCGGCACCACCGGCCAGCCCAAGGGCACCGTGCATTTCCACCGCGACGTGCTGGCCATGTGCGACCTGTTCCCGCGCCATGTGCTGAAGCCCGGGCCGGACGACATCTTCTGCGGCACGCCCCCGATCGCCTTCACCTTCGGCCTCGGCGGCATCCTCTGCTTTCCGTTGCGGGTCGGTGCCAGCACCGTGCTGGCCGAGCGGCTGACGCCGGAGTCGCTGCTGGAGTTGATCCAGGACTTCGGCGCCACCATCGTTTTCACCGCGCCGACCTTCTACCGGCAGATGGCGGTGCTGGCGCCGCGCTACCGCCTGGCCAGCCTGAAGAAGAGCGTATCGGCCGGCGAGGCGCTGCCGGACGCCACGCGCCAGAGCTGGAAGGCGGCAAGCGGCATCGAGATGACGGACGGCATCGGCGGTACCGAGATGATGCACATCTTCATCTCCAGCGCCGGCGCGGAAGTGCGCCCCGGCGCCATCGGCAAGGTGGTGCCGGGCTATGTGGCGCAGATCGTCGACGAGCAGATGCGACCGGTGCCGCCCGGCACCGTCGGGCGCCTGGCGGTGCGCGGCCCGACCGGCTGCCGCTACCTGGACGATCCGCGCCAGGCAAACTACGTCAAGGCGGGCTGGAACCTGCCCGGCGATACCTTCATGGCCGATGCCGATGGCTACTACTTCTACCAGGCGCGGTCGGACGACATGATCGTCTCGGCCGGCTACAACATCGCCGGCCCCGAGGTCGAGAGCGCGCTGATGCAGCACGAGGCAGTGGCCGAGTGCGGCGTCATCGGCACCGCCGATCCCGAGCGCGGGCAGGTGGTGACGGCCTTCGTGGTGCTGCGCCCCGGCGTGGCGGCGGACGAAGCGACGCGCACAGCCCTGCAGGAACACGTCAAGCGCGAGATCGCGCCGTACAAGTATCCGCGCCGCATCGAGTTCGTGGCGGCCCTGCCGCGTACCGAGACCGGCAAGCTGCAGCGCTTCCGCCTGCGGCAATTGGCCGAGCAGGGCGCCGGCGCGGCGGGGCGGCCGTGAGCGAGGTGTTCCGCAACACCGTGCGGGTGCGCTTCAAGGACTGCGACGCGGCCGGCATCGTGTTCTTCCCGCGCTACTTCGAGATGCTCAACGATTGCGTCGAGGACTGGTTCCGCGAAGCGCTGGCCTGGCCTTTCGAGGCGATGCACGGCAGCGATCGCTGCGGCGTGCCCACGGCGGAACTCAGCAGCCGTTTCGTCGCGCCGAGCCGGCTGGGCGAGACCCTGACGCGCGAGCTGCGCATCCGCCGGCTGGGCGGATCGAGCGCGCTGCTGGCGGTGCGCTTCGCGGGTCCTTCCGGGGACCTGCGCGTCGAGTTCGAGCAGCGCCTGGTCTGCGTGGACCTCGGGCGCGTGGCGCCGCGGCCATGGCCCGATGCGGTGCGGGCCGCGATGGGGTGCTATGTGAGCGCCTGAATCCGCTACGATCCGCGCCGCGCCGGCAAGCGCCGAGGCGCGTGCGGGCAGAAGCGGTCTCCATGCGGCCTCGGGCGCTGCGTTCAGATTCACCGAATACCGAAACCGAATACCACACACCTGATACCTGGAAACGCTATGAAGATCCTGCAACCCCCCAACTGGGCCCCGCCGCGTGGGTACTCGAACGGCATCATGACGGAAATGCAGGTCGGCAGCCGATTGCTGTTCGTCGGCGGCCAGATCGGCTGGAACGCGCAGTGCGAGTTCGAGACCGACGATTTCGCCGCGCAGACCGGACAGGCCCTGCGCAATGTCGTGGCGGTGCTGGCAGCCGGCGGCGCGCGTCCCGAGCACATCGTGCGCATGACATGGTATGTCAAGGACAAGGAGGAATACGTGGGTGCCTATCGCGGCATCGGCGAGCACTACCGCGAGGTCATCGGCCGCTATTTCCCGGCCATGACGGCGGTCGAGGTCGCCGACCTGGTGGAATCGCGAGCCAAGGTGGAGATCGAGGTCACGGCGGTGGTGCCGCCGGGCGCAGGCTGAGGGCGCGCAGGCGGGGAGGGCGGGATGCCTGCGCGCGGTGCCGCATCGGGCATGCCGTCGGTTCGGGCGCCCGAACGGCGTGGCGGCTTTGCACTGATTTGGTGCGATTGGCCGCCGGCCTTTCTGCAAGTCCTTGAAAACTTGAGAAAATGGCCTGTCCGGGCTATAATCCGAAAGTTTCGCTTTCAGAACCCTTCACCCTAGCGCCTACCGCATTCCACCTTCCGCCGCCCCCTTCCCGCGTGGCCCGGATACACCTGCTTCGCCGTCGTCTTCCGCAAGATGGCGCTCGAGAAGAAGTGTTTCCAGGAGCATAGCGTGGCCGGTGCCGACTGCATGCCCGCTGGCCTGCCGTCAGGCCGGGATCCTCCGGGGGGCAGAGGCGTCGATCAGGTCGGTCACGGGGTGAATCCAGCAGGAGCCTACCCGTGTTACCGTCTTTCCCGTCCGCCATCCTCGCGCTTGCAGACGGCACGGTCTTTCGTGGCTATTCCATCGGCGCTTCCGGCCATACCATCGGTGAAGTGGTGTTCAATACCGCCATCACCGGTTACCAGGAAATCCTCACCGACCCCAGCTATTCCCGGCAGATCGTCACGCTGACGTATCCGCACATCGGCAATGTCGGGGTCAATGCCGAGGATGTCGAAGCCACGAAAGTCCATGCCGCCGGCCTCATCATCAAGGACCTGCCGCTGCAGGCCTCGAACTTCCGCAAGGAGCACACGCTCGGCCATTACCTGAAACAGGAAAAGGTCGTGGCGATCGCCGGCATCGACACGCGCAAGCTGACCCGCATCCTGCGCGAGAAGGGCGCCCAGAACGGCTGCATCCTCGCTGGCGAGGACAATGTGCAGAAGGCCATCGACCTGGCGCGCTCCTTCCCCGGCCTGGCCGGCATGGACCTGGCCAAGGTGGTCTCGGTCAAGGAATCGTACGAGTGGACCCAGAGCGAATGGGCGCTGGGCCGCGGTTACGGCAAGCAGGAAACGCCGCGTTTCCACGTGGTCGCCTATGACTTCGGCGTCAAGTTCAACATCCTGCGCATGCTGGCCGAGCGCGGCTGCAAGGTGACCGTGCTGCCGGCGCAGGCGAGCGCCGCCGACGCGCTGGCGCTGAACCCGGACGGCATCTTCCTGTCGAATGGCCCCGGCGATCCCGAGCCGTGCGACTATGCCATCGCCGCCACCCGTGAGTTCCTGGCGCGCGGCATCCCCACCTTCGGCATCTGCCTGGGCCACCAGATCATGGCGCTGGCAGTGGGTGCGAAGACGCTGAAGATGAAGACCGGCCACCACGGCGCCAATCACCCGGTCAAGGACCTGGATGACGGCCGTGTGGCGATCACGTCGCAGAACCATGGCTTCGCCGTCGATCCCGCCTCGCTGCCTGCCAATGCGCGTGTGACGCACGTGTCGCTGTTCGACGGCACCTTGCAAGGCTTCGCGCTGACCGACAAGCCGGCCTTCTGCTTCCAGGGGCACCCGGAAGCCTCGCCGGGTCCGCACGACGTGGCTTACCTGTTCGACCGCTTCATCCACCTGATGGAGAAGGCCCGCGCCTGAACGGCGGGGACGGGAAGCAAGGGACAAGGACGCAGGCAGGAACCACCATGAACGCATTCATGCACGCCACGCTCGGCATCACCGATTTCTGGACCTTTGTGCTCGGCACGGTATTCATCGTGCTGCTGCCGGGGCCGAACTCGATGTTCGTGCTGTCGGTGGCTGCGCAGCGCGGTGTGCGCGCCGGCTACAAGGGTGCCTGCGGTGTGTTCCTGGGCGATGCCATCCTGATGGTGTTGTCGGCCGCCGGCGTGGCCTCGCTGCTGAAGGCGAGTCCGGCGCTGTTCCACGTGGTCAAGTACGTGGGCGCCGCTTACCTGGGCTGGATCGGCCTGCAGATGCTGCGTGGCGCGCTGCGTGGCTGGCGCGCGCGCGGCGCGGCGGCGGCACGGCCGCAGGCAGCCGCGCCCACGCTGGCGCGCGAGGCCGATCCCTTCCGCAAGGCGCTGGTGATCAGCCTGCTGAATCCCAAGGCCATCCTGTTCTTCATTTCCTTCTTCATCCAGTTCGTGGACCCGGGCTTCGCCTTGCCGGCACTGTCCTTCGTCGTGCTGGGGCTGGTGTGCCAGGTATGCAGCTTCGCCTACCTGACCACCATCATCTTCATGGGCGCCCGGCTGGCCGAGGCCTTCCGTCGCCGGCAACGCCTGTCGGCCGGCATGGCGAGCGGCGTGGGCGCCATGTTCATCGGCTTCGGCGCCAAGCTGGCCACGGCCACCCTGAACTGAACACCTGACATCCGGCGCCGCGCGCAAGCGCGCCGCGCCTACAAAGAGAGCGTGCAATGCCAAAACGCACAGACATCAAAAGCATCCTGATCATCGGCGCGGGTCCCATCATCATCGGCCAGGCGTGCGAGTTCGACTACTCCGGCGCACAGGCCTGCAAGGCCCTGCGCGAGGAAGGCTTCAAGGTCATCCTGGTCAACTCGAACCCGGCGACCATCATGACGGACCCGAACACGGCGGACGTCACCTACATCGAGCCGATCACCTGGGAAGTGGTGGAGCGCATCATCGCCAAGGAGCGTCCGGATGCCATCCTGCCGACCATGGGTGGCCAGACCGCGCTGAACTGCGCGCTCGACCTGCACCGCAACGGCGTGCTGGAGAAGTACAAGGTCGAACTGATCGGCGCGTCGCCCGAGGCCATCGACAAGGCCGAGGACCGCCAGAAGTTCAAGGACGCGATGACCAAGATCGGCCTGGGTTCGGCCAAGTCTGGCATCGCCCATTCGATGGACGAGGCCGTGGCCGTGCAGGCGCAGATCGCCCGCGAGACCAGCACCAGCGGCTATCCGATCGTGATCCGCCCGTCTTTCACGCTGGGCGGCACCGGCGGCGGCATCGCCTACAACCGCGAAGAGTTCGAGGAGATCTGCAAGCGCGGTCTCGACCTGTCGCCGACCCGCGAACTGCTGATCGAAGAGTCGCTGCTGGGCTGGAAGGAGTACGAGATGGAAGTGGTCCGCGACAAGGCGGACAACTGCATCATCATCTGCTCGATCGAGAACCTGGACCCGATGGGCATCCACACCGGTGACTCGATCACCGTGGCGCCCGCGCAGACGCTGACCGACAAGGAATACCAGATCCTGCGCAATGCCTCGCTGGCCGTGCTGCGCGAGATCGGCGTCGATACCGGCGGCTCCAACGTGCAGTTCTCGATCAATCCGAAGGACGGTCGCATGATCGTCATCGAGATGAACCCGCGCGTGTCGCGTTCGTCGGCCCTGGCCTCGAAGGCCACCGGCTTCCCGATCGCCAAGGTCGCCGCCAAACTGGCGGTGGGCTATACGCTGGACGAACTGAAGAACGAGATCACCGGTGGCCTGACCCCGGCTTCGTTCGAGCCCTCGATCGACTACGTGGTCACCAAGGTGCCGCGCTTTGCCTTCGAGAAGTTCCCGCAGGCCGACAGCCACCTGACCACGCAGATGAAGTCGGTGGGCGAGGTGATGGCGATGGGCCGCACCTTCCAGGAGTCGTTCCAGAAGGCCCTGCGAGGCCTCGAAGTGGGCGTGGACGGCCTGGACGAGAAGTCGGTCGACCGCGACGAGATCGTCGAAGAGATCGGCGAGGCGGGTCCGGACCGCATCTGGTACGTGGGCGATGCCTTCCGTATCGGCATGTCGCTGGAAGAGGTCCATGCCGAGACCGATATCGATCCGTGGTTCCTGGCCCAGATCGAGGACATCGTCAAGACCGAGGGCCTGGTCAAGGCGCGCACGCTGGACAGCCTGTCCGCCGCCGAACTGCGCCTGCTCAAGCAGAAGGGCTTCTCCGACCGCCGCCTCTCCAGGCTGCTGAAGACGGATGCGAAGTCGGTGCGCGAAGCCCGCGTCGCCAAGAACGTGCGCCCGGTCTACAAGCGCGTCGACACCTGCGCGGCCGAGTTCGGCACCAACACCGCCTACATGTACTCGACCTACGAGGCCGAGCACGGCGAGTGCGAGGCCGACCCGACCGACCGCAAGAAGATCATGGTGCTGGGCGGCGGCCCGAACCGGATCGGGCAGGGCATCGAGTTCGACTATTGCTGCGTGCACGCAGCGCTCGCGCTGCGCGAGGATGGCTACGAGACCATCATGGTCAACTGCAACCCGGAGACCGTGTCGACCGATTACGACACCTCCGACCGCCTGTACTTCGAGCCGTTGACGCTGGAGGACGTGCTGGAGATCGTCGACAAGGAGAAGCCGGTCGGCGTGATCGTCCAGTACGGCGGCCAGACCCCGCTGAAGCTGGCGCTGGACCTGGAAGCCAACGGCGTGCCCATTATCGGCACCAGCCCCGACATGATCGACGCCGCCGAGGACCGCGAGCGTTTCCAGAAGCTGCTGCAGGAACTGGGCCTGCGCCAGCCGCCCAACCGCACCGCGCGTGCCGAGGACGAAGCGCTGCGCCTGGCCGAGGAGATCGGCTATCCGCTGGTGGTGCGCCCCTCCTACGTGCTGGGCGGCCGCGCCATGGAGATCGTGCATGAGCCGCGCGATCTCGAGCGCTACATGCGCGAGGCAGTCAAGGTGTCGAACGACTCCCCGGTGCTGCTCGACCGCTTCCTCAACGACGCCATCGAATGCGACGTGGACGCCCTGTGCGACGGCCAGCGCGTCTTCATCGGCGGCGTGATGGAACACATCGAGCAGGCCGGCGTGCACTCCGGCGACTCCGCCTGCTCGCTGCCGCCGTACTCGCTGGCGCAGGAGACGGTCGACGAGCTGAAGCGCCAGACCGCCGCCATGGCCAAGGCGCTGAACGTGGTCGGCCTGATGAACGTGCAGTTCGCCATCCAGCAGGCCGACGGCAAGGATACCGTCTACGTGCTGGAAGTGAACCCGCGCGCCTCGCGTACCGTGCCCTACGTGTCGAAGGCCACCGGCCTGTCGCTGGCCAAGATCGCGGCGCGCTGCATGGCGGGCCAGTCGCTGGACTCGCAGGGCGTCGCCGCCGAGGTGGTGCCGCCGTACTTCAGCGTCAAGGAAGCAGTGTTCCCCTTCAACAAGTTCCCCGGCGTCGACCCGGTGCTCGGACCCGAGATGCGCTCCACCGGCGAAGTGATGGGCGTGGGCAAGACCTTCGGTGAAGCGCTCTTCAAGAGCCAGCTCGCTGCCGGTTCGCGCCTGCCGGCCAAGGGCACGGTGCTGATCACCGTCAAGGACAGCGACAAGCCGCGCGCGGTCGGCGTGGCCCGCATGCTGCACGACCTGGGCTATCCGATCGTCGCCACCCGCGGCACCGCCTCGGCCATCGAGGCGGCGGGCATTCCGGTGCGCGTGGTGAACAAGGTCAAGGACGGTCGCCCGCATATCGTCGACATGCTCAAGAACGGTGAGCTGGCGCTGGTCTTCACCACGGTGGACGAGACCCGCACCGCCATCGCCGACTCGCGCTCGATCCGCATCTCGGCGCTGGCCCACCGCGTGCCGTACTACACCACCATCGCCGGCGCCCGCGCCGCGGTGGAAGGCCTGAAGCACATGCAGAGCCTGGAGGTCTACGACCTGCAGGGCCTGCACGCGGAACTCGCCGCCGGCGCCTGAGGTGCCTGCGCGGCTGCCCCGCAAGTCCTCGCTGGGAGCGGGGCGGGACGGGGAGGCCGTTGTGCCCCCCGTTCCGGGGGCCTGCCGGCAGCGATGGTTGCTGCCGGCAGGCGTCTTGGCCTAAACTAACGTGAAATTCGCTGATCGAACGGCGATGCCCGGCGTCGCCGGGTGTGCCGGTCGATCGAAACCGAAAGCCGCGGTTGAGCGGAAGTGCCCATGGCCAGCAGGCCGGGCACGGACCCCGCTCCGCTGCGGCTCATTTTTTTGCCGAACAAAGACATGAGCACCATTCCGATTACCAAGCGCGGCGCAGAACTGCTCAAGGAGGAACTGCACCGCCTGAAGGCCGTCGAACGTCCGGCCGTGATCAACGCGATCGCCGAGGCGCGTGCCCAGGGTGACCTGTCCGAAAACGCCGAGTACGACGCCGCCAAGGAAAAGCAGGCTTTTATCGAAGGCCGCATCCTCGAGGTGGAGTCGAAGCTGTCGGCTGCGCAGGTCATCGATCCGACCCAGCTCGACACCGACGGCCGCATCGTGTTCGGTGCCACGGTCGACCTCGAGGATCTCGAGTCGGGCAGTGCAGTGCGCTACCAGATCGTCGGCGACGATGAGGCCGATCTCGAGAGCGGCAAGATCTCGGTGAGCTCGCCGATCGCCCGTGCCCTGATCGGCAAGTTCGAGGGCGACGTGGCCACGGTGCTGGCACCGGGCGGCGAGCGCGAGTACGAAGTCATCACCGTCAGCTACGTCTGAGGCGCGGGCGGGCGCGGCCGGCTGCAATGCCGGCTGCTGCGCGCCACCGGGCCGACTACGATCACGCCACGCCGATAAACGCCGACACCCAGCCGTGTTCTCCGCCTCCTACGCCAGCCTGCCGCCATTGCCGCACCGCATCTTCCTGTTGCTGACCGTGATCTGGGCAGGCAGCCTGTGGACGGTGGGCTATATGGTGGCGCCGACGCTGTTCTCGATCCTGCCGAGCCGCGAGACCGCAGGCATGGTCGCAGGCCAGCTGTTCTACACCGAGGCCGTGCTCGGCGTGGTGGTCGGCGTGCTGCAGTTGGTGCTTTGCAATGTGATGATCCGGCGTGGCGCGGTCCGCTACCGTGCACTGCGCTGGCTGGTGCTGGCCATGTTGTGCTGCGTGCTGGCCGGCTATTTCGGTGTGCAGCCGTTCATGGAGGCGCTCAAGGCCAAGGCCCATGCACTGGGCGTGGGGGTTTCCGAATCGCCCTACCGTGGGGATTTCGGCATGCTGCACGGGATTTCCAGCGGTTTCTATCTGCTGCAGAGCGTGTTGGCCCTGGTGCTGGTCTGGCGCGCCGCGGCACCGCGTTCGGCCGGCGAGTGAGCGCAGTGTCCGTGCCGCCTGCGTGGCGCGGACGGCCGGGGCTGGCGCCCCGGCGGGCGGGCTTCAGCCCAGTGCCTTCTTCTTCTGGCTGGCCGGGCGCTGACGTGCGCGTTTGACGTTGCCGCCGGCGGTGACACGTTCATTGCCCAGTACCGTCACCTGCTTGCGCGTCGGGCGCCGGTTCGGCGCCGCGCTGGGCTTGCGGACCGTGACGGTGCGCGGGGCGGAGCCCTTGCGCTGAGCCTGGCGGGGCAGCTCGCCGGGCTGGTTTTCCTTCAGGCGTGCAGGACCCGGGCGCCACACCACCAGCAGCTTGCCGATGTGCTGGATCGGGGCGGCATCCAGCGCCTCGCAGATCGCCTCGTAGATGGCGATGCGGGCTTCGCGTTCGTCGCCGAACACGCGGATCTTGATCAGGTCGTGAGCCGCCAGGCTGCGGTCGATTTCCGCGAGCACCGCCGGCGTGAGGCCCTCGGCGCCGATCATCACGACCGGATTGAGGCCGTGGGCGCGGGAGCGGAGTTCGGAGCGCTGGGCGGGGATGAGTTGGAGTGCGGGCATAGGGTCAGGCGCCGGCGAGCGGCGCATACGGGGCCGGGGGCGGCCGGTCAAAGCGAATTGGCGCGTATTATCCGTCAAATCGGCCCGCATCGGCGGCAAAATCAGCAAAATTGAACGGGAAAGCCTGGGGCGGCCGGCCTCCGCGCGGTAGCTTTCCCGCTAATCGGTGTTTGGAATGGCCAAGAACAAGTTCAACCAGTCGTGGCTGCACGACCATATCAACGATCCCTATGTGAAGATGGCGCAACGGGAGGGCTATCGCGCCCGCGCTGCGTACAAGCTCAAGGAGATCGACGAGCAGGACAAGCTTATCCGTCCGGGTCAGGTCATCGTCGACCTGGGCGCGGCGCCGGGAAGCTGGAGCCAGTATGTGCGCAACAAGCTGGCGGCCTCGCCGCGCGCCAAGGATGGCCGTATCGACGGTGCTGTGGTGGCGATCGACCTGCTGCCGATGGAGCCGATCGCCGACGTGACCTTCATCCAGGGTGACTTCCGCGAGGAAGAAGTGTTCCTCCAGTTGGAAAAAGTGGTGCTCGATGCCTCCGGCGGTGCAAAAATCGACCTTGTATTGTCGGATATGGCCCCCAATCTGTCGGGAGTGGCTTCCGCCGATGCCGCCCGCATCGAGTACTTGTGCGATCTGGCATTGGATTTCGCCCAGGCGCACCTGAAGCCGGATGGCGCGCTGCTGGTAAAGTGTTTCCACGGCAGCGGCTACAGTCAGATCGTGGAGAAGTTCAAGCAGGTGTTCAAGGTGGTCGCGCGGCGCAAGCCGAAGGCTTCCCGCGACAAATCGTCCGAGACCTTCATCCTCGGGCGCTACCTGAAGACAGCCGCTTGATGCCAGATGCCTGCCGCCTGGCGCCGCTCATTGGCCGCCAGGTGGATGCGGAGGCATCTCCGCGGCGCCGCGCCCGACGCTGGCGGCATGGGACGGCGGCAAGCGAACGGGCGCTGGCCGCGAGGCTATGGGTGTCATAAATTCAGTGTTTCCCCCCGGGGGCGAGCGCTGCATTACAATGCAGCTATCCGTTGGCAAGGCAATCGCAAAGGAGTTCGGCCTTGAATAACAACCTGTTTCAAAAGGCGGCAATCTGGCTGGTGATCGCACTGGTCCTGTTTACCGTCTTCAAGCAGTTCGACAAGCCCCGCACCCAGGAGGGCGTCACCTACTCGCAGTTCATGGATGACGCCAAGAATGGCAAGGTGGGCCGGGTCGACGTGCAAGGCCGCAACCTGGTCGTGACGCCCAAGGAGGGCGCCAAGTACACCATCATCTCGCCGGGCGACATCTGGATGGTCGGCGACCTGATGAAGTATGGCGTCCAGGTGACGGGCAAGGCCGATGACGAGCCGAACGTGCTGGTACAGGCCCTGTACTACCTCGGGCCGACCTTGCTGATCATCGTCTTCTGGTTCTACATGATGCGGCAGATGCAGGGCGGCGGGAAAGGCGGTGCCTTCTCCTTCGGCAAGTCCCGCGCGCGCCTGATCGACGAGAACCAGAACGCGGTCACCTTCCAGGACGTCGCCGGCTGCGACGAGGCCAAGGAAGAAGTGGTCGAACTGGTCGACTTCCTGAAGGACCCGCAGAAATTCCAGAAGCTGGGCGGCCGCATTCCGCGCGGCGTGTTGCTGGTCGGCCCCCCGGGTACCGGCAAGACGCTGCTGGCGCGTGCCATCGCCGGCGAAGCCAAGGTGCCGTTCTTCAGCATTTCCGGCTCGGACTTCGTCGAGATGTTCGTCGGCGTGGGCGCGGCCCGCGTGCGCGACATGTTCGAGAATGCCAAGAAGCAGGCGCCTTGCATCGTGTTCATCGATGAAATCGATGCGGTCGGCCGCCATCGCGGCGCCGGCATGGGCGGCGGCAACGACGAGCGCGAGCAGACCCTGAACCAGATGCTGGTGGAAATGGATGGCTTCGAGGCCAACTCGGGCGTGATCGTGATCGCCGCCACCAACCGGGCCGACGTGCTGGACAAGGCGCTGCTGCGTCCGGGCCGTTTCGACCGCCAGGTCTACGTGGGCCTTCCGGACATCCGCGGCCGCGAGCAGATCCTGCGCGTCCATATGCGCAAGGTGCCGATCGGCAACGACGTCGACGCTTCGGTGATCGCGCGCGGCACGCCGGGCTTCTCCGGCGCCGACCTGGCCAACCTCGTCAACGAGGCCGCGCTGTTCGCCGCCCGCCGCAACAAGCGCGTGGTCGACATGCAGGACTTCGAGGATGCCAAGGACAAGATCTTCATGGGTCCGGAGCGCAAGTCGACCGTGATGCGCGAGGAAGAGCGCAAGGCCACGGCCTACCACGAGTCCGGCCACGCGGTGGTGGCGAAGCTGCTGCCCAAGGCGGATCCGGTGCACAAGGTCACCATCATGCCGCGCGGCTGGGCGCTGGGTGTGACCTGGCAACTGCCCGAGCATGACAAGTACTCGAAGTACAAGGACAACATGCTCGAAGAGATCGCCATCCTGTTCGGCGGTCGCGCGGCGGAAGAGGTCTTCCTCAATGCGATGAGCACCGGCGCGTCCAACGACTTCGAGCGCGCCACCAAGATCGCCCGCGACATGGTGACCCGCTTCGGCATGAGCGATTCGCTCGGCGCGATGGTCTATGTGGATACCGAGCAGGATGGCATGTTCGGCAAGATGTCCGCCAAGAGCGTGTCGGAAGCCACGCAGCAGAAGGTCGACGCCGAGATCCGCCACATCATCGACGACCAGTACGCGCTGGCCAAGCGACTGCTGGAAGAGAACCGCGACAAGGTCGAGGCCATGACGGCCGCGCTGATGGAGTGGGAAACCATCGACGCCGACCAGGTCAACGACATCATGGCCGGCAAGCCGCCGCGCCCGCCGCGCGGTGCTACGGGTACCAGCGGTGGCGGTGGCAGCACGCCCTCGGGCGGCTCGCCGGTGGCACCGTCCAACGCACCGGCGACGGCCTGAACGCCGCCTGACCGGTTCGTGCAGTACCGATGACCTGGAAGCCGGTGCCATGCGCACCGGCTTCTTGCATTCCGGCGGCCGCGCGCCTTGCACTTGTTGACTTGCTCGCGTGCCGCTTTCCCAACCGGCTACGGCCCGTGCGCTCGGTGCGCAGGGCGGCGGGCCGGCCCCCATCACAACCGCTTTGCCTTCCGATGTCGTCCAATCCGCTTCCCCCGGCTCCGTCGCACTTCCAGTGCGGACGATTCCGTTTCGACCTGGCCCGCCGCCCCTTGGTGATGGGCATCCTCAATGTCACGCCGGACTCCTTCTCGGATGGTGGCCAGCATGCCGGCCTAGATGCGGCGCGGCGTCACGCCGAACGCATGATCGCCGAGGGCGTCGATATCATCGATATCGGCGGGGAATCGAGCCGGCCGGGCTCGACCGCGCTGCCGCTGGAGCAGGAACTGGAACGGGTGCTGCCGGTGGTGGAGGCGCTGCGCGATTGCGGCGTACCGCTCTCCATCGATACCTATAAGCCGGAGGTCATGCGTGCCGCACAGGACGCAGGCGCCGACCTGATCAACGACATCTGGGGCTTCCGCATGCCCGGCGCGGTCGAGGCGGTCGCCGGTGGCCAAACCGGACTGTGCGTGATGCATATGCAGCGCGATCCGCAGACCATGCAGGAGGATCCCGTTTATACCGATGTGGTGGCGGAGGTGCGCGATTTTCTCGCCGGGCGCGTCGCGGTCTTGCGCGCGGCCGGCGTCGAAACTTCCCGCATATCCCTCGATCCGGGGTATGGCTTCGGCAAGACACCGGATCATAATCTGCGTCTGCTCGCACAACAGCCCCGCCTGGCGGCGGACGGGCTGCCTCTGCTGGTGGGGCTGTCGCGCAAATCGACGCTCGGCGCCATCCTGGGCGGCCGACCCCCGCAGCAGCGCGTGGCCGCGAGCATTGCCGCTGCGGTCTGCGCGGCGGAACGCGGTGCATTCATCGTGCGCGTGCACGATGTGGAACAGACGGTGGACGCCCTCAAGGTCTGGTGGGCGGTCCGCCATGAGACGGTCGCCGGTGCGAACGGCTGAGGCGACCGGATCGACCGATAGCGAACACAGAATCCTGGAGATTGAGCCAATGACTCGCAAATACTTCGGCACCGACGGCGTGCGCGGCAAGGTAGGAGAACTGCCGATCACCCCGGACCTGGTGATGCGCCTCGGCCATGCCGCAGGCAAGGTGCTGGCCCATGGCGCGCGCCAGCATGCGCAGGGCCGCCCGACGGTGCTGATCGGCAAGGACACCCGTATCTCGGGCTATATGCTGGAGGCCGCGCTCGAGGCCGGTTTCACCTCGGCCGGCGTCAACGTGCTGCTGACCGGCCCGCTGCCGACTCCCGGCATCGCCTACCTGACGCGGGCGCTGCGCCTGTCGGCCGGCGTGGTGATCTCGGCCAGCCACAATCCTTACTATGACAACGGCATCAAGTTCTTCTCGGCGGATGGCGACAAGCTGCCCGACGCGGTGGAGCTGGAGATCGAGGCCGAGCTGGAACAGCCGATGGGCTGCGTGCCTTCGGACGAACTGGGCCGAGCGCGGCGCATCGACGACGCGGCAGGCCGCTATATCGAGTTCTGCAAGAGCAGCTTCCCGTACGAACAGGACCTGCACGGCCTGAAGCTGGTGGTCGACTGCGCCCATGGCGCCGCCTACCATATCGCGCCGCACGTCTTCCATGAACTGGGCGCCGAGGTGATCGCCATCGGCAACCAGCCGGACGGACGCAACATCAACGCGGGCTATGGCGCGACCGCGCCGGAGAAGCTGGTGGCCGAGGTCAAGGCGCGCGGCGCCGACCTGGGCCTAGCCTTCGATGGCGACGCGGACCGCCTGCAGGTGGTCGATGCCGACGGCCGTCTCTACAACGGCGACGAACTGCTGTACCTGATCGCGCGCGACCGCATCGCGTCCGGGCAGAAGGTGGAAGGCGTGGTCGGTACCCTGATGACGAACATGGCAGTGGAGCTGGCCTTCCAGCGCATGGGCATCGGCTTCGTGCGCGCCAAAGTGGGCGACCGCTATGTGCTGGAGGAACTGCACAAGCGCGGCTGGACACTGGGGGGCGAGGGCTCAGGCCACCTGCTGTGCCTCGATCGCCATAGCACGGGCGATGGCATTGTCTCGGCCTTGCAGGTGCTGGCAGCGCTGCGCCGCAGCGGCCGCCCGCTGGCGGAGCTGCTTGGTGGCGTGGCGCTGTTTCCCCAGACCCTGATCAACGTGCGCGTGGAGAAGGGCTTCGACTGGCAGAGCCACGCCGGCCTGCAGGCCGCCCGTGCCCGGGTGGAGCCGGAACTGGAGGGGCGCGGGCGGGTGTTGATCCGTGCATCGGGGACCGAGCCTGTGGTTCGCGTGATGGTCGAGGCCGAGCAGGCCGATGCCGCGGAACGCGCGGCCCAGACCTTGGCGCAGGCGCTTCGTTCCTGAAGCGGAGGCTGGCGGATGTGACGAAATGCCGGGTGCACCCGGCATTTCTTTTTTCCTATTTTAGCAATTAACCGTCAGAAGATAAGGGGTGAAACGGGGTGGCAGACTCGGCTGGGCAATACGTTTCAAGAAGATTTGATGCTGTCATGGAATTGTCATCTACGGGGCATAGAGTTCGACTTGTCAAAAATTTGTCATTCCCAACCCCCTGTTCTCTGGAGGACATATGAAGCTGGTCAAGACTGCCGTGGCAGGCATCGCATCGTTGTTGGTGGTGGGCACTGCGTTCGCGGCGGAAATTACCGGTGCTGGCGCGTCCTTCCCCGCGCCCGTCTATTCCAAGTGGGCCGACGCATACCAAAAAGCAACGGGTAACAAGGTCAACTACCAGTCCATCGGTTCGTCGGGCGGCATCAAGCAGATCGGCGCCAAGACCGTGGACTTCGGCGCATCGGATGCACCGCTGAAGGACGAAGAACTCGCCAAGCAAGGCCTGGTGCAGTTCCCGACGGTGATCGGCGGCGTGGTGCCCGTGATCAACCTGCCGGGCATCAAGCCGGGTGAACTGGTCATCACCGGCGACGTGCTGGCCAACATCTACCTGGGCAAGATCAAGAAGTGGGACGATCCTGCCATCAAGGCGCTGAACCCGCACGCCAAGCTGCCGAGCCAGGACATCCTGCCGGTGCGCCGTGCCGACGGTTCGGGCACCACCTTCATCTTCACCAACTACCTGTCCAAGGTCAGCGCCGACTGGAAGGGCTCCGTGGGTGAGGGCACCACGGTCAACTGGCCGGGCGGCGGTACCGGTGGCAAGGGCAACGAAGGCGTGGCCGCCTTCGTACAGCGCCTGAACGGTGCCATCGGCTACGTCGAGTACGCCTACGCCAAGCAGAACAAGATGACCTACCTGAGCATGAAGAATGCCGCGGGTACGGTGGTGCAGCCGAGCGACGATGGTTTCAAGGCCGCCGCCGCCGGTGCCGACTGGAGCAAGACCTATTACCAGATCCTGACCAACGAGCCGGGCAAGACCGCGTGGCCGATCGCCGGCGCAACCTTCATCCTGGTCCATAAGAACCAGGAGAAGCCGGCACAGGGCACCGAAGTGCTGAAGTTCTTCGACTGGGCATACAAGAGCGGCGGCCATCTGGCCACCGAGCTGGACTACGTGCCGCTGCCGGAGTCGGTCGTGAACCAGATCCGCAATACCTGGAAGACCAGCGTCAAGGACGGCTCGGGCAAGGCGCTGTACAACTGATCAACGGATCGCGATCGGTTGAACGACGCCTGACCTCCCGGGACGCTCGCGCGTCCTGACGAGCCGGCCCGGTGCGCCGGGCCGGCTTCCCAACGAATTCACTGTTTCCACTCGACAACATGGCGACCTCGTCCGACCTCCCCGCCGTGCGCCCCCCAAGCCGGGCTGGCGACCTCCTGTTCGGCGGCCTGACCCGGGCAGCAGCCATCGTGACGCTGCTGCTGCTGGGCGGCATCATCGTCTCGCTGGCGATCAGCGCCTGGCCGTCGATCCAGACGTTCGGACTGCGCTTTCTCTGGGCTGCCGAGTGGGATCCCCCGCGGATGTCTATGGCGCGCTGGTGCCCATCTACGGCACCATCGTGACCTCGATCATCGCGCTGATCATCGCCGTGCCGGTCAGCTTCGGCATTGCCCTGTTCCTGACCGAACTGTCGCCGGCCTGGCTGCGCCGCCCGCTGGGGACCGCGATCGAACTGCTCGCCGCGGTGCCGTCGATCGTCTACGGCATGTGGGGCCTGCTGGTGTTCGCGCCGATCTTTGGCGAGTATTTCCAGAAGCCGCTGGCCGCCACGATCGGGCAGGTGCCGGTGATCGGCAAGCTGTTCCAGGGCGCTCCGCTGGGCATCGGCCTGCTGTGTGCCGGCGTGATCCTGGCCATCATGATCATTCCCTACATCGCCTCCGTGATGCGCGATGTGTTCGAAGTGACGCCGGTCCTGCTGAAGGAGTCGGCATACGGTGTAGGCTGCACCACCTGGGAGGTGATGTGGCGCGTCGTGCTGCCCTACACCCGCGCTGGCGTGATCGGCGGCGTGATGCTCGGCCTGGGCCGGGCTCTGGGCGAGACCATGGCCGTGACCTTCGTGATCGGCAACACCAACCTGCTCGACAACGTTTCGCTGTTCTCGCCGGGCAACAGCATCACCTCGGCGCTGGCCAACGAGTTCGCCGAGGCGGGCGCAGGCCTGCACACGGCCGCGCTGATGGAGCTGGGCCTGATCCTCTTCTTCATCACCTTCGTCGTGCTCGCGCTGTCCAAGCTGCTGCTGCTGCGCTTGGCCAAGAATGAGGGGGCAAAATGAGCCAAACCAGCCAAGCCACGATTTCGACTTCCTCGATCCCGGCCGTCCACCAGGACGCCGACGCGGTACGTGCCCGCTTGCAGGCGCGCCGCCGCCGCACCAACCTGTTTGCGCTGGCCGCGTCGCTGGGGGCCATGGCCTTCGGCCTGTTCTGGCTCGCATGGATACTGTGGACCACCGTCACGCTCGGCGTGGGCGGCCTGTCGATGGACCTGTTCACGCAGATGACGCCGGCGCCGAACACGGCCGGCGGCGGCCTCGCCAACGCCATCTTCGGCAGCTTCGCCATGGTCGGGCTTGCCACGCTGTTCGGCACGCCGCTGGGCATCCTGGCCGGCATCTACCTGGCCGAGTACGGCAAGGCCGGTCCGCTGGCCAGCGTGGTCCGTTTCATCAACGACATCCTGCTGTCGGCGCCTTCGATCGTCATCGGCCTGTTCGTCTATGCGCTGGTGGTCACCCGCATGGGGCACTTCTCCGGCTGGGCCGGGGTCTGCGCGCTGGCCCTGCTGCAGGTGCCGATCGTGGTGCGCACCACCGAGAACATGCTGAACCTGGTGCCCAACGCCTTGCGCGAGGCCGCCTTCGCCCTGGGTACGCCCAAGTGGAAGATGGTGCTGTCGATCACGGTGAAGTCGTCCTATGCGGGCATCATCACCGGCGTGCTGCTGGCGGTTGCGCGTATCGCCGGCGAAACCGCGCCGCTGCTGTTCACCGCGCTGTCGAACCAGTTCTGGAGCTCCGACCTGAACAAGCCGATGGCCAACCTGCCGGTGACCATCTTCCGCTTTGCCATGAGCCCGTTCACCGAATGGCAGCAGCTGGCCTGGGCGGGCGTGTTCCTGATCACCATCGGTGTGCTCGCGCTGAATATCCTGGCGCGCATGATGTTCAAGAAGTAAGGCGCCAGCCGCGCCGATTGCCAACGAATTTCCGCGAGACAAGAGCATGACTTCGACCGTCATCGACATCCCCGACACCGTCCGTGCCAAGATCGACGTGCGCAACCTGAACTTCTTCTATGGTCAGTTCCATGCGCTGAAGAACATCAATATGTCGATTCCCGACCGCAAGGTGACGGCCTTCATCGGCCCGTCCGGCTGCGGCAAGTCGACGCTGCTGCGTACCTTCAACAAGATGTACGCGCTCTATCCGGAGCAGCGTGCCGAGGGCGAGATCAACATGGACGGCGAGAACCTGCTGACCAGCCGCCAGGACATCGCCCTGCTGCGCGCCAAGGTCGGCATGGTGTTCCAGAAGCCGACGCCGTTCCCGATGTCCATCTACGACAACATCGCCTTCGGCGTGCGCCTGTTCGAGAAGCTGTCGCGCTCGGAAATGGACGACCGCGTGGAGTGGGCCCTGACCAAGGCGGCGCTGTGGAACGAAGCCAAGGACAAGCTGCACCAGTCGGGCTATGGTCTGTCGGGTGGCCAGCAGCAGCGCCTGTGCATCGCGCGCGGCATCGCCATCCGCCCCGAAGTCCTGCTGCTCGACGAGCCGTGCTCGGCGCTCGACCCGATCTCGACCGGCCGCATCGAGGAGCTGATCGCCGAGCTGAAGGACGAGTACACCGTCGTCATCGTGACGCACAATATGCAACAGGCGGCGCGCTGCTCGGACTACACCGCCTACATGTACCTGGGCGAGCTGATCGAGTTCGGCGAGACCGAGAAGATCTTCATCAAGCCGCATCGCAAGGAAACGGAAGACTACATCACCGGCCGTTTCGGCTGATCGCCATCGGCCCGTTCGATTCCGGTCCATGCCGCACGTGCGGCGACCGGTTCGCGGCCAGGAGGACACCATGACCGACAAGCACCTGTCTACCCAATTCGACGCCGACCTCAACGCCATCAACACCAAGCTGCTGCAGATGGGCGGGCTGGTCGAGTCGCAGATCGAGCGCGCCATGCGCGCGCTGGCCGACTTCGATGCCGACCAGGCCGACCAGGTCATCGCGCGCGAGCAGCAGGTCAATGCGATGGAAGTCGAGATCGACGCCGACTGCGGCAATATCATCGCGCGCCGCCAGCCGACCGCGCGCGACCTGCGCCTGGTGATGGCCATCTCCAAGACCATCACCAACCTCGAGCGCGCGGGCGACGAGGCGGACAAGATCGCCAAGCGCACCAAGCACATCATGGAGGATGCGGCGGGGCACAATATCAACTACTCCGAGGTCAAGCTGTCCGGCGACATGGCCATCGCGCTGTTGCGCCAGGCGCTGGATGCCTTCGCCCGCCTCGACACGGTGGCCGCCGCCCGCATCGTCAAGGAAGACAAGGCGATCGACGACGAATTCCGGGCCTTCGTGCGCAAGTTGATCACCTATATGATGGAAGATCCGCGCACCATCTCGGTGGCGCTGGATTTCCTCTTCGTGGCCAAGGCCGTCGAGCGCATCGGCGACCACGCCAAGAACATCGCAGAATTCATTATCTACATCGTCAAGGGAACCGACGTGCGCCATGCCTCGCGTGAGGACATGGAGCGCGAAGCGTTGAGCTGATCGGGAGAACATCGCATATGCCTAGCAGTATTCTTGTCGTCGAGGATGAACCGGCCATCGCCGAACTGATCGCGGTCAACCTCCAGCACGCCGGCCACTATCCGATTCGCGCGTATAACGCCGAGCAGGCGTTGTCGCTGATGAGTGACGTGCTGCCGGATCTCGTGCTGCTCGACTGGATGCTTCCGGGCAAGTCGGGCGTCAATTTCGCGAAGGAACTGCGCAACAACGATCGCACCAAGCAGATCCCCATCATCATGCTGACCGCGCGCAGCGAGGAGCAGGACAAGGTGATGGGTCTGGAGGCGGGCGCCGACGACTACGTCACCAAGCCGTTCTCGCCGAAGGAGCTGCTGGCGCGGATCAAGGCGGTGCTGCGCCGCCGCGCGCCGCAGCTGACCGACGACGTGGTCGCCATCAATGGCCTGCGCCTCGATCCAGCCACCCATCGCGTCACGGGCCAGGATACCGGCGGCGAGGCGATCAAGCTGGATCTTGGGCCGACGGAGTTCCGCCTGCTGCACTTCCTGATGACCCATCCGGAGCGCGTCCACAGCCGCTCGCAGTTGCTGGATCAGGTGTGGGGCGACCACGTGTTCGTCGAAGAGCGCACGGTGGACGTCCATATCAAGCGCTTGCGCGCGGCCCTGACGCCGGGCGGATACAGCAATATGATCGAGACGGTGCGCGGCAGCGGCTACCGCCTCGCGCGCGCTCCCGGCGCCTGACGGCCGAGGCCCGGCGGCTGCGCCGGCGCTCCGTTCATGGCACACTCCTGCGCAACTATCGTTTGGCGCGGCTGTCCGGCCGCGCCTTGAATGTCCGATGAACGTCATCTGGGCCCGTTCGGCGGCCATCCTGATCAGCGTGGCCGTCGCGTCGGCCGGGCTCTACCTCTGGCGCGGCCCGGTCTGGGCGCTGTCGCTGGGCTGCCTGGCCCTGCTCGGGCAACTGGGTTACTACCTCTATCAGATCAACCGCCTGTGGAAGGTGCTGGATGCGCCCGCCTACGGCGAGATCCCCAGCGCGCTCGGCCTGTGGGGCGAGGTGTATTACCGGCTGCACCGGCTGGTCAAACGCTGGCGCTTGCAGGTGCTGCAGGTGGAGCAGCAGCACCTGCGCTTCATCCAGGCCATCCAGGCCTCGCCCAATGGCGTGCTGATGCTCGATGATGCCGACCAGATCGAATGGTGCAACGACGTGGCCGAGCACCACCTCGGCCTGAACGCGCGGCGCGACGTGCGCCAGCGCATCACCCACCTGATCCGGCGCCCGGAGTTCGTCCAGTACCTGATGCGCCAGCGCTTCGATGACCCCCTGGTCATGCGAGACATGGGTTCGCACAAGCACGGCGTGATCGCCGTGCAGATCCTGCCGTATGGCGAGAATCGCAAGCTGGTGCTGACGCAGGACATCACCAAGCTGGAGAACACCGAGGCCATGCGGCGCGACTTCGTCGCCAACGTCTCGCACGAACTGAAGACGCCGCTGACCGTGCTGACCGGTTTCCTGGAGACCGTGCGCGACCTGCCCGTGTCGGAGGAGGACCGCCGCCGCTATGTGGACCTGATGCTGGTGCAGTCGATGCGCATGCAGCATATCGTCGAGGACCTGCTGGCGCTGGCCAAGCTGGAAAGCGACGCCCAGGCGCCGGGCTACGAGCCGATCCCCGTCAACGGTATGATCGCGCACCTGCTGCACGACGCCGAGGCATTGTCCCAGGGGCGCCACCGCATCACCAGCGACGTGGATGCCGGAGTGATCCTGCGCGGCTCGGAAACGGAACTGTTCTCGGCGCTGGCCAACCTGGTATCGAACGCCGTGCGCTACACGCCCGACGGCGGCCAGATCGGTATCCGCCTGGCCATGGACGAGGGCCATGCGGTATTTTCCGTCAGCGATACGGGCCTGGGCATCGCGCCCGAGCACATCCCGCGCCTGACCGAGCGCTTCTACCGCGTCGACCGCAGCCGTTCGCGCGATACCGGCGGGACCGGTCTCGGTCTGGCCATCGTCAAGCACGTGCTGTCGCGCCACCATGCCGACCTGCGTATCAGCAGCGAAGTGGGCCGGGGCAGCGTGTTCCGCGTCGTATTCCCGCTCGACCGCAGCGGGCATGAGGCCCAGCAGGTGCGTGGCGGCGATATGCCGCAGCGCGCAGCCTGAGGCTGGCGCGCCGATACGAGTCGACCGGCCGCGTCAGGAAGCGTGAGGCACGGGGGGCTGGGGCTGTAGAGGCTGACCAGGCGCCAGCAGGCAAGCGGGCCGCTCGCGCCTGCGGCCCGTCCGGGTTCAGCCGGGGTCAGCGATTGCCGAACAGCGCCAGCAGGTCGGTCTGGCTGACGTGCTGCAGCTTGGCCTTGGATTGCTTGTGCACGTATTCGCCATCACCCTGCATGATCCAGGCCGAGGCATTGTCGCGCAGGTGCACGCGCAGGCTTTCCTGGATCACGCGCTGCTTGAGCGCCTTGTTCTTGACAGGGAAAGCGACTTCGACACGGCGGAACAGGTTGCGGTCCATCCAGTCGGCGCTGGACAGGTAGACCACCTCCTCGCCGTCGGCCAGGAAGTAATAGACGCGGTGGTGCTCGAGGAAGCGGCCGACGATCGAGCGTACGCTGATATTCTCGGACAGCCCCGGCACCCCGGGCCGCAGCGCGCACACGCCGCGCACGATCAGATCGATCTTCACGCCGGCGCGCGACGCCTTGTACAGCTCGTCGATGATCGATGGCTCCAGCAGCGCATTCATCTTCGCCATGATGCGGGCACGCTTGCCGGCGCGGGCATTGCGGGCTTCGGCGCGGATGTGTTCCACCAGCTGGTCGTGCATGGTGAAAGGCGACTGCCAGAGCTCGTTGAGGCGGATGCTGCCTGCGGTGCCGGTCAGCAGCTGGAAGACGTGATGGACATCCTCGCAGATGGTCTCGTCGGCCGTCAGCAGGCCGAAGTCGGTGTAGAGACGGGCCGTGCGCGGGTGATAGTTTCCGGTGCCCAGGTGCACGTAGCGGCGCAGCTTATGGTCCTTGGACTTGATGCGCTCGCGGCGCACGATCAGCAGCATCTTGGCGTGGCACTTATGTCCGACCACGCCGTAGACCACGTGGGCGCCGGCATTCTCCAGCCGTTCCGCCCAGTTGATATTGGTCTCCTCGTCGAAGCGCGCCAGCAGCTCCACCACCACCGTGACTTCCTTGCCGTTGCGAGCGGCAGTCATCAGGGCTTCCATCACCAGCGACTCGTTGCCGGTACGGTAAACCGTCTGCTTGATCGCCACCACGTCGGGATCGTTGGCCGCAAGCTGCAACAGGTCGAGCACCGAACTGAAGCTCTCGTATGGATGGTGCAGCAGCACGTCCTGCTGGCGGATGGCGTCGAACATCGAGACGCCACCGGAGAAGGCCTTGACGGCGGCCGGTACGTGGGGAGGGAACTTGAGCGCGGGGCGGTCGACCAGGTCGGGGATCTGCATCAGCCGTACCAGGTTGACCGGGCCACTGACGCGGTACAGGTCCTGCTCGCCCAGGCCGGACTCCAGCAGCAGGCGGCGTGCCAGTTGCGGCGGGGTGTCGGATGAGACTTCCAGCCGCACCGTGTCGCCGAAGTGCCGTGTCGGCAGCTCGCCCTGCAGCGCTTCGCGCAGGTCGGTGATCTCGTCTTCCGAGACGAACAGGTCCGAGTTGCGGGTCACCCGGAACTGGTAGCAGCCGTGCACCTCGATGGCGGGAAACAGCTCGTGCACGAAGCCTTGCATGAAGGACGACAGCAGCACGAAGCCGAAGGGGTAGCCGGACAGCGATTCCGGCATCTTGACCACGCGCGGCAGGGCGCGCGGCGCCTGCACGATGGCCAGCTCGGCCTCCCGGCCGAAGGCGTCGGTGCCCGACAGTTCGACCACGAAATTCAGGCTCTTGTTGAGCACGCGCGGGAACGGGTGGGCGGGGTCGAGGGCGATCGGCGTCAGCACCGGGCCGAGTTCGCGCAGGAAGAAATCGCGCGCCCAAGTCCTCTGGGCGTCATTCCACGAGCCGGTCAGGTGGAAGAAGACTCCTTCCTTTTCCAACAGTGGGAAAATCACGCTCTGCAGCATGTCATACTGCATGCCGACGAGCCGCTGTGTGCGTTCGGTGACGAGCTGGTAGGTCTGCTGGAAGGAGAGGCCGTCGGGCGTCATGCCGGACGGGTTGTCGCGCAACTGTTCCTTGAGGCCCGCCATGCGGATCTCGAAGAACTCGTCGAGATTGCTGGATACGATGCAGATGAACTTCAGTCTTTCCAGCAGCGGGACCTTGGGATCTGCTGCCTGCGCCAGGACACGTGCGTTGAATTCCAGGATGCCGAGCTCACGGTTGAGCAGCGTACCGGGCGGCGTCGTCGACATTGGCATGACCTTATTTTGGTAATGCTGCGACTTTTTCATAGAATCATGTCAGTTTGATGACATTGTGATTTTGTCATGCTCCGGTCATGAGCAAGACATATTTTGAGGGATTGGGCCATGGACAGGGAAGGTGCCGCAAGTGCCGCCGGTTGCCGGGCCACCGAGAATCCCACATCTGAGTTCCGCACACAACGATGAATGAATCCCCACGCTTGCTGGCCGCAGTCGACATGGGTTCGAACAGCTTCCGATTGATGATCGGGCGGGTGGACGAGACCATGACCGCATCGGGTCCGGCGAGTCAGATCTTCCAGGTCGACGCGCTGCGCGAGCCTGTCCGGCTGGCAGCCGGCCTGACCCCTGACAAGTATCTCGACCAGCCCGCGCGGCGACGCGGCGTCGATGCGTTGCGGCGCTTCGGTGACCGCTTGCGCGATTTCGCGCCCGGCCAGGTGCGCGCGGTGGCGACCAATACGCTGCGGGTGGCGAAGAATGCGCCGGAATTCCTGATCGAGGCAGAGGCGGCGCTGGGCTTCCCGATCGAAGTCATCGCCGGCCGCGAAGAGGCGCGCCTGATCTACCTCGGTGCCTCGCACGATGCCCCGGCGTGCCAGGGCAACCGGCTGGTGGTCGATATCGGCGGCGGCTCGACCGAGTTCATCATCGGCAGCGGCTTCCAGCCCAAGCTGATGGAGAGCCTGTACATCGGCTGCGTGTCGCACAGCCGGCAGTTCTTCCCCAGCGGCAATGTCGACGACTACGCGATGAAGCAGGCCGAGCTGGCCGCGCGGCGCGAGATCCAGGTGCTGGTGCGCCAGTATCGCGGCGCCGGCTGGCAGCAGGCGGTCGGTTCCTCGGGGACGGCGCGCGCGCTGGCAGAACTGATCGAGCTCAACGGCATGAACGACAACCCGGGCGAGCACGGCATCACCCGCGAGGGACTGGAGCGGCTCAAGCGCGCACTGGTCAAGGCGGAGAACGCCAACCGGGTCAAGCTGGCCGGGCTCAAGCCGGACCGCATCCCGGTGCTGCCGGGCGGGCTGGCGATCATGCTGGGCGTGTTCGCCGAACTGGACATCGAGCGCATGGATGTCACCGACGGGGCGCTGCGCCTCGGGGTGCTCTACGACCTGCTGGGCCGCAGTCATCACGAGGACATGCGCACCGTCACGGTCGACCAGTTCATGCGCCGTTATGCGGTGGACCGCGCGCAGGCCCAACGCGTGCGCAATGCCGCGCTGAGCCTGCTGGCGCAATTCCCCGAGCCGCCCGACGAACTCCGCGAGGACAATCTCGCCCTGCTCGGCTGGGCGGCAAGCCTGCACGAGATCGGCATGTCGATCTCGCACAGTGGCTATCACAAGCACTCGGCCTACATCGCCACGCACGCCGATATGCCCGGCTTCTCGAAGACCGACCAGGCGCGGCTGGCCGCGCTGCTGCTCGGGCACGCGGGCAAGCTCGGCAAGCTCTCCGGCAGCGGACGCTTCCTCGACTGGCGCATGCTGTTCAGCCTGCGCCTGGCCTTCGTGCTGTGCCGCCGGCGTACCGACTCGCCGCTGCCGCAGATCCGCGTGCGCCAGCGCGCCGATGCGCTCGACGAAGGTTTCGAGGTGCGGTTGCCGCGCGACTGGATCGATGGCAATCCGCTGATCGAATACAGCCTCGCCCAGGAGGCCGATGAGTGGGAGCGGGTGGGCAAGCGCTACAAGGTGGTCTACGCCTGAGCACGGCACCCGCCGCCGGGGCAGGGTGCCGGGGCCCGCAACGGGCCCGTTTCAGGCTCGTCCGGAGTCCATTGCCGAATGCGCAGGCCGGCCGTGCGCGGCTCAGCGGCTCAGGCCGAGGAAGTGGCGGGCGTAGCGCGGATTCATGTCGGCCACGCGCAGCAGGGTCAGGAAGTCCGCGACGTTGAAGTCGGGATCCCAGGCGGGCAGGCCGCAGATACGCGCGCCCAGGCGCAGGTAGCCCTTGATCAGCGCGGGCGGCTCGACGTCCAGATCCTGGTTCAGGTCGTCCACCGGCAGCGGAAGGCGCGGGAAGGCATGGTACTCGATCGGTGCCAGCGAGCGCTCGGCGAAGCGCCGGTACAAGCTGGCGGCATAGTGGCCGCCATCGCTCATCGGCACGCTCGCACAACCCAGCATCGACTCGATTCCCCAGCGCTGCAGGTACTCGCCGAGCCCGCCCCACAGCGCCATGATGACGCTGCCGGAGCGATAGTCGCGATGCACGCAGGAGCGGCCGAGTTCCAGCATCTTCGGGCGCAGGTGGGCCAGGCGCACCAGGTCGAATTCCGATTCCGCGTACAGGCAGCCAATGCGCTTGGCCTGGTGCGGCGGCAGCACGCGATAGGTGCCCACCACCTTGAGCGTGGTCTGGTCGCGCACGATCAGGTGATCGCAATAGGCGTCGAACATGTCGACGTCCAGTTCGGGCACGGTGGAGGTCAGGCGCGCGCCCATTTCCTCCGCAAAAACCTTGTAGCGCAGCCGTTGGGCTTCGACTACCTCGTCCTGGTGGCGCGCCCACGCCACGCTGAAAGCAGCCGGCTCATGCGCTGGTGCATCCGGTTGGCGATGAAGACGCCTCCGCGCCGTCTGGCCGTTCAGGCCATTGGGCAAGGCGTCGAAGAGCGGCTGGGTCGGCGTTGGCAGATCTCGCATCAGTATGTCCTTTCGATGACGTAACTGTTGCGAAGCAATGTAGAGAGGCCGGGTGACAGCGCCGTGAAGAGGTAATGACGGTTGCGTGACGCGGCGCCGGCCGAAGGCAATTCCGGTGCGCGGGAGGGCATCGCGCGGCGGGCGATGCACTCGCCCTGGTGCCGGGTCAGAGGAATTCGGGGTTGACCACGGCGCGTAACACGACCTGCGCCTCGTTTTCGCGGGTCCGGCTTGCGAGCCACCAGATGCCGCTCTTGCGTACGCTCCAGTCCATCTCGCTGCCGGCCAGCAGCAGGCTGGCCACGCGGCCGAGCCAAGGCTGGTGCCCTACCACGATGGTGTCTGGGCCTTCCGGCCAGCCGACCGCGGCAAGCACGGTGCTGACGTCGGCGCCGGGCACCAGTTCGCGCACGATCTCGGGCTGTGGGGTCAGTGCGGCGGCAGTTTCGCGCGCGCGCACTGCCGGGCTGCAGAGCACGCGGATGCCGGGTGCGGCATGCGCGCGCAGCCATTTCGCACAGGCTTGCGCCTGCTGGTGGCCCCGCCGCGTCAGTGCGCGCTGCAGGTCGCCGTTACGGGTGAGGCCCAGCGGGCCGGCGGCCTCTTCGGCCTCGGCATGGCGCCACAGGATCAGGTTCATGACGTGACAGGCGTGCGCTGTGATCGTAACGGCCGAGTATGGCGAAACCGCCGCTCATGCGCAAGGCGCACGACCGCTTTCCCGCGGCCGGCAAGCCCCGCGGCTGAACCTGACGGCTGGCGGGCGCTGCTCCGGCGACGTGCCGGACGAAGCGCCCGCCGGCGAAGGATCAGGACTTGTGACGGAAGTTGATGCGACCCTTGGTCAGGTCGTATGGCGACATTTCCAGGGTCACGCGATCGCCGGCGAGAATACGGATGCGGTGCTTCTGCATCTTGCCGGACGCATAGGCCCAGATCTCGACGCCGTTTTCCAGCGTGACGCGATAGCGGTTGTCGGGGAGGGCTTCCGACACCACGCCGCCAAATTCAATCAGTTCTTCCTTAGCCAATCTGTCTTTCCTTTTCCGCAGCCTCAATGGGGCCGCATGAGTTGAGAGAAATGCATTCTATGCCGCGATTTCCCGATCGGCACGAGCCGCCGCATCGCGGCGCAACGCCCGCATGCAGCGCGGAGTGTCGTGAAATCGAGAAAAGGGCGGAATTGCCCCAGCCTGCAGGCCGGGTCCAGTACCGACGCGGCCGTGAAATGCGCACGGTGCTGCTGGGCAAGAAACAAAACTGGCTCGCCGCAGCCGCGCCGTGGGGATGATGTCGTTTTCAGCGGGGGCGCCCGGTGACAGGGCACGCTGCGCCTGATGCTGGCGCCATTCAACATTGTATCACGAAGCCGGAGACTGGCTCGATAGGACTGGTGCGCGGCAACAAGCAGCTGCCGGGCGCCGGCCGGGCGTGCTGCCGGGGTGCGGTGGCGGCCGCTTGGCATTTTCCCGCGGCGACCTATATGTATCTATGAGGGCGGCGCGTTTGCCGAGCCGGGTTGGTGTGGCAGGTGCGCACGCTGTGCTGTCCCCGGGGGGATGCCGAGCAAGGAGGCTCATATGGAACTGCACCTGCATTCGCACCGCTTCGTCCACCGTATGCCGGACTGGCGGGCAGCGGCCTTTGCGGGGCTTGCCGCTGGCGTGGTCTATGTCGTGATGGAATTGCTGGCGGCGCGCTTTGTGCTCTATCGAGGGGCCTGGGACACGGTCAAGATGGTCGCGGCGATCATGCTCGGCAGCGGCGCGCTGAGTTCGCCCGATGCGTTCAGTTGGATCGTGGTGCTGGCTGCCGCCATCGTGCACTTCGGCCTGTCGATCGTGCTGGCGCTGGTGCTCGCCATGCTGATCGCCGCCTTCCGGCTGGATTCCGGTCAGGGCCTGGTCGCGCTGTCCGGCGCGCTGTTCGGCGTGGGAGCCTACCTGCTGAACTTCTATGTCTTTACCCGCTACTTCAACTGGTTCGATCAGGCGCGCGGCTTGGAGAGCTTGCTGGCGCATGCGGTGTTCGGGCTGGTTGCCGCCCTGGCGTACTGGCACCTCGAGCGCCGAGAGCCATTGACGTCATTGCCCTGAAGGTGGGCCGGCCTGAAAAGAGGTCGTGTAGGAGGGTGACGCCTCCTACACGCCAAACGGCAACGGGAGTGTGAGTGTGTTGCCGAGCGTCATTCTGCGATGCGAGCGGTGCAAATGTACCCCTACCGACGTTGGGGTTACTCCTTTTGGGGGTATGGGTCGAGCAAGTTGCTCAAGGGCAATGTCTTCCCGGGCGCCATGTCGTGTTTGGTAACGACCAAACATGGTGGCGGCCAAACAAAAACGGCTTGTACCAGCAGGTACAAGCCGTTGATTTGCAATAAAACTGGTCGGGGCGACATGATTCGAACATGCGACCCTCTGATCCCAAATCAGATGCGCTACCAGGCTGCGCTACGCCCCGAAGCCGGCAATTGTAGCCTCCGGCTCGGCTGGCGGTCAATTGCCATGTCGCTGGTGAGCGCGGGACACTTGCCGGGAATCTCGACGGCATCGCGTGGGCAGCCGTTACGAGGCCGCCGCCGGCATGGCTTGACTTGGGCCCCGGCGCTGACATAATCCGCACACCGCTGCGCCGGCGATGCGATGTCCTGCTGCGCGGAGAGCGGAAAAGCTGGCGAAGGGACCAAGATAGAGAGTTCCACGACAACGCCAGGCGTCCGACACATCGTATCGTCGCGACTCGGACCAACCAGACGAACCGGCGCGCCATGACGCGCCGGCACGCCACCCACCCGGTGCGGCTTACCCGGGGGGAAGGTGGCGGCATTGCGGTGCAGAGGCTCACGCCGGTAGCGGCGTCCGGCGGGGGGCGGGCGTCGCCGGAAGCGTGGCAGCTTCGCACTTGGAACGGGAAAACATGTCTCAGTCACAGTGGATCGTGCTCATTGCCGGCCTGTTCGGCCTGCAGATGGGCGTCGTGTGCCTGGCGTTGCTGCGCACGCCCGGCATGGGCGGTATCGGCCTGAAGCCCTGGGCGGTCGCCGGTCTTGCCGTGTGTGCGGCGGCCGTGGCCCTGGTTTCTCGCCAGTGGCTGCCGGGAGGGAGCCCGCAGGGCCTGGCCGAACTGATGCTGGTGCTGGCGCTGTCTGCCATGCTGTACGGAACCCGGCGCTTTTTCGGCAAGCGCGGCCATGGCTGGATCTGGGTGGCCCTGAACGCGGTCATCCTGGCGGCCGTGGGCTGGATGACGTTATCACGTGCTCCGGAGTATGTGGTGCTGCTCGGGCTTGCGGCGGTTGGCGCCGTTTACGCGCTGGGCCTGGCGCTGATCGTGCTTGCGCGCGTGGCCGGGAGGCGTGGTATCGGCCGGCTGGCGGCCTTGTCCTTGCTACTGATCGCGCTGGCATCGACACTGGTCAGCTTGCTGCAAGCGTATGCCGCCGCGCAGGATGGCCGCCTGTTCTTGCCGGTCGAGGCGGGCAGTCTTGGCGTGCTGCATGTCTTTGCCGCCGCGGGCCTGTCCATCAGCTTTGCGCTGATGGCATACGATCGCCTGCGTCGCTTGCTGGAGCAGCGCGCGCGCCATGATGGCCTGACCCAGGTACTCACGCGCGGCGCTTTCTGGGAGGACTTCGAGGCGGCCTGCGAGCAGGCTGAGCGCAAGGGGCAGCCGCTGACGGTCGCCTTTGTCGATCTCGATCACTTCAAGGCGATCAACGATCTCTACGGTCATCTCGCCGGCGACGGCGTCCTGCGGCATTTTGCCGGCTTGCTGTCGCGCAGCGTGCGCGCCGAGGACGTGGTCGGCAGGCTGGACGGAGAGGAGTTCGGTATCGTGATGCCGAACACCTCACTGGATCGCGGCCGGGCGGCAACCTTGAAACTGAGCACGCTGGTGCGCGGCACGCCTTGTCCTTCCGAGCCGGATGCCATCCATTACACGGTCAGCGTCGGTATGGCCGAGCGGCGGCCGGGGGAGGGCCCCGATGCCCTGATGCGGCGCGCCGACAGCGCACTCTACGAGGCCAAGACAATGGGGCGCAATTGCGTGGCGTCCGACGCCGGCCGGCCGCAGGACTCGCTGCCGCGTTTCGTGCGCGCTCGCGACAAGGCGCCGCACTGAGCGCTGCAACTGGTTTCCGCCATGCGTGCATCGCGCGCATGGCGACGTATCTCTGGGGTAGAATGCTGCCCTTCGCGTCCTTAGCTCAGTTGGATAGAGCACTCGCCTTCTAAGCGAGCGGTCAGAGGTTCGAATCCTCTAGGACGCGCCACCGATCATCATCCTTCGCCATTCGCGCCGCGTCTGCCGTGCAGGACGCGTGCGCATACTTCCGGCAAGCATTCCCGACGCAAGAGCCTTTCGGGGCAAGGAAAAAAGGCACCGGCTTGCGCGCGGTGCCCTCATGGTGGCTTGGCCGGCCCGCCAGGGCGGGCCGCGGCCTCATTCTTCGGCAGGCAGGCTTGCGCCCATCACGTTGAAGCCACCGTCCACATAGGTGATCTCGCCGGTCACGCCACTGGCCAGGTCGGACAGCAGGAAGGCGGCCACATTGCCGACTTCCTCGATGGTCACGTTGCGGCGCAGCGGTGCCGCATCCTCGAAATGGCTCAGCAGCTTGCCGAAGCCCTTGATGCCGGAAGCCGCCAGGGTCTTGATCGGCCCGGCCGAGATGCCGTTGGCGCGGATCCCGCGCGGGCCGACCGAGGCCGCCAGATAGCGCACGCTCGCTTCCAGCGAGGCCTTGGCCAGCCCCATCGTGTTGTAATTGGGCACCACGCGTTCCGCGCCGAGGTAGCTCAGCGTCAGCAGCGAGGCCTTGTCCGACAGCAGCGGCAGCGCGGCCTTCGCCAGTGCCGGAAAGCTGTACGCGGAGATGTCGTGCGCGACGCGGAAGCCCTCGCGCGACAGGCCTTCCAGGAAGTCGCCGGCGATCGCCTCGCGCGGCGCGAAGCCGATCGAGTGGACCAGCCCGTCGAAGGTCGGCCAGTGCTGGCCGAGCGCGGCGAAGGTGGCCGCGATCTGCTCGTCGCTGCCGACGTCGCATTCAAACACCAGTTCGCTGCCGAATTCCTTGGCGAAATCGGTGATGCGGTCCTTGAAGCGTTCGCCGACATAGGTGAACGCCAGCTCGGCGCCTTCGCGCTTGCAGGCCGACGCGATGCCGTAGGCGATCGAGCGGTTCGACAGCAAGCCGGTGATCAGGATCCGCTTACCTGCCAGAAATCCCATAGATTCTCCATGATGGTGTCTCGGCCGGGCACGCTTTGTGCTGTACTCTTTGCACGGTAAGCGCCGCGCGGCGACCGGGGCGGTGCGCGCGGACCGGCCGGCCCGAGTGTGGGGGGCGGCCTGTACGGCCGCGTACTGGAATGTCCGGATGGCTGGGCGCCAGCCGAACGCATGTAAAATTGTCTCATAACTGGCGGGGCCGAAGATGCCCTGCCGCAGCGATCCTAGTGGAGGACCCCAGCGGGATGCCTATTCGTGCACCTTGGCCGTTCGATGCGGCGGGACGACGTTTCCTCGGCCGTACGGTCAAACGATGCGGGCTGGCGCTCCTGCTGGCAGCGCAGGCGGTGCCGGTGCTGGCGGCGCATGGCTATGCCCAGTACGGGGACCTCAAGTACGGTCCGGATTTCACTCATTTCGACTACGCCAATCCCGCGGCGCCGCGGGGCGGCACGCTGACGCTGGCCAACCCGGACCGGCGTACCAGCTTTGACAAGTTCAATCCGTTCACGCTGAAGGGCACGGCAGCGCCAGGGCTGAATGCCTTGATGTTCGAGTCGCTGTTGATCGCCAGCGCCGATGAAACCGCGAGCGCCTACGGGCTGCTGGCCGACGACGTGACGATGGCACCCGACCAGCTCTCGGTCACCTTCCACCTGCGGCCCCAGGCGCGTTTCTCGAACGGCGACCCGGTGCTCGCCTCCGACGTGAAGTACTCCTACGACATGCTGATGAGCAAGTCCGCCAGCCCGGGCTACCGCAGCATGTGCGAAGACGTGAAGGGCGTGGTGGTGCTCGGGCCGAGCACCGTGCGCTTCGACTTCAAGCAGCACAACCAGGAGTTGCCGCTGATCGTCGGGTCGCTGCCGGTGTTCTCGAAGAAGTGGACTGAAAAGGCGTCTTTTGCCGACATCACCTTCGAGGCCCCCGTCACCAGCGGTCCCTACCTGATCGAGCGCTACGATGCCGGACGCGGCATCATCTACCGGCGCGATCCCAGTTACTGGGGCAAGGATCTTGCCGTGCGCCGCGGCACCTTCAACTTCGACCGCGTGGTCTACCGCCTCTACAAGGACGAGACGGCCCGCCTGGAGGCATTCAAGGCCGGCGAGTTCGATGCCATCGTCGAGTATCGCGCCAAGAACTGGGCCAAGAGCTACGTGGGCAAGCGCTTCGACAACGGCGAACTGGCGAAGACCGAATTCCCGCACCACAATGGCGCCGGCATGCAGGGCTTCGTCATGAACATGCGCAAGCCGATGTTCCAGGATGTGCGGGTGCGCCAGGCGCTGTCGCTGGCGCTGGACTTCGAATGGCTGAACCGCCAGTTGTTCTACGGCGCCTACCGCCGGCTCGACAGCTGGTTCTCCAATACCGACCTGGCTGCCGCCTCGACCTTCGACGGGCGTCCCACGCCCGGAGAGCTCGGTCTGCTGGATCCGCTGCGCAGACAGCTGGGGCCGGAAGTCTTCGGCCAGATCGTGGCCCAGCCGACCACCAACCCGCCGCGTTCGCTGCGCGACAACCTGCGCCTGGCGCAGCGCCTGCTGGCCCAGGCCGGCTGGACCTATTCCGATGGTGCGCTGCGCAATGCCAAGGGCGAGGCCTTCTCCTTCGAGTTCCTCGACGACGGCGGCGCCATGAGCCGCGTCATCACGGCCTACGTGCGCAATCTGGAGAAGCTCGGCATCCAGGTCGACCAGCGCACCACCGACTTCGCGCTCTACCAGAAGCGGCTGGAAGACTTCGACTTCGACATGGTGTCGATCCGCTATCCGGATTCCCAGAGCCCGGGCAACGAGTTGCGCGACCGCTTTTCCAGTGAGGCAGCCGGCACGCCGGGCTCGGACAACCTGTTCGGCCTGAAGTCGCCCCCGGTCGACAAGCTGGTCGACAACGTGCTGCATGCGCGCACGCGCGAGGAACTGATCAACGCCTGCCGTGCGCTGGACCGCGTGCTGATGCACGGCTACTACATCATTCCGCACTGGTTCAGCGCCTACCATCGTGTGGCCTACCGCAAGGAATTGTCATACCCCCAGCGCCTGCCGGCGTACTATACGGCGGAAGGCTGGATCCTCAGCAACTGGTGGCGCAATGACCTGGCGCCCGCGAAAGCCCAGGCGCAGACGAAGTAGGCGACCCGGAAGCGACAAGGAGACGTATGCTCGCCTATCTGTTCAAGCGCATCCTGCTGATGATCCCGACGCTGATCGGGGTGGTGACCCTGACCTTCGTCGTCGTCCAGTTCGTGCCGGGCGGCCCGGTCGAGCAGATGATGCTGGAGATGAAGGGGCGGGCCGGCGGTAGTGGCGAAGCCAGCGGCGGGGGGGCGGAATACCGCGGCCGGCACGGCCTGGGCCCCGAGCGGATCAAGGAGATCCAGGCGCTGTACGGCTTCGACAAGCCGCCACTGGAGCGCTACTTCCTGATGCTCAAGCGCTTCGCCCGCTTCGATCTGGGCCAGAGTTACTACCAGCACCGCAGCGTCTGGGAACTGGTCAAATCCAAGCTGCCGGTGTCGATCAGCATCGGTCTGTGGACCTTTTTCCTGACCTACCTGATATCGGTGCCGCTCGGCATCTCGAAGGCGATCCGGGCGGGCAGCCGCTTCGACGTGGTGACCACCATGATCGTGCTGGTCGGCTATGCCATCCCCGGTTTCGTGCTGGGGGTGCTGCTGCTGGTACTGTTCGGTGGCGGCACTTTCGTGCAGTGGTTCCCGCTGCGCGGCCTGACCTCGGACAACTGGGACCAGCTTTCGCTGCTGGGCAAGGTGACGGACTACCTGTGGCACCTGGTGCTGCCGATCACGGCCTCGGTGGTCGGCAGCTTCGCCGTGGTGACCATGCTGACCAAGAACGCCTTCCTGGAGGAAATCCGCAAGCAGTATGTGCTGACGGCGCGCGCCAAGGGCCTGGCCGAGGGCAGGGTGCTGTGGAAGCATATCTTCCGTAACGCCTTGATCCCGCTGGTGACGGGTTTCCCGGCCGCCTTCATCGGCGCCTTCTTCACCGGCTCCCTGCTGATCGAGACCCTGTTCTCGCTGGACGGCCTCGGCCTGCTGTCCTACGAGGCCGTGCTGCGCCGCGACTACCCGGTGGTGCTGGGCACGCTCTACCTGTTCACCCTGATCGGCCTGGTCACGCGGCTGATCTCGGATGTCTGCTACGTGATGGTCGACCCGCGCATCCACTTCGAGGCGATGCACCGATGATGTCTCTCTCCCGCATGCCGGCCAGCGGCCTGCCGCATTCCCTGTCGCCGCGCCAGCGCGCGTGGCAACGCTTCCGGCGCAACCGCCTGGGCTACTGGAGCCTGATCCTGTTCCTGCTGATGGTGGCGGTCAGCCTGGGCGCGGAGTTGCTGTCCAATGACCGGCCGCTGGTGGTGCGCTACCAGGGTCAGTGGTATTTCCCCATCGTCAAGACTTATCCCGAGACCACCTTCGGCGGCAATTTCCCCACGCCAGCGGACTATCTCGATCCCTATATCCTGGACAAGCTGACCAGCGGCGACAACTTCGCCGTCTTTCCGCCCAACCGGTATTCGCACGAGACGCTCAACTACTTCGCCAAGGAGCCGAATCCCGCGCCGCCCTCGGCTGAGAACTGGCTGGGTACCGACGACCGCGGGCGCGACGTGCTGGCGCGGCTGCTGTACGGTTTCCGCGTGTCGGTGCTGTTCGGTGTGGCGCTGACCGTCATCGGCGTGCTGGTCGGCACCCTGACCGGCGCCCTGATGGGGTTCTTCGGCGGGCGCTTCGACCTGGTCTCGCAGCGTCTGATCGAGATCTGGAGCTCGATGCCGGAACTCTACCTGCTGATCATCTTCGCCTCGATCTTCCAGCCAAGCCTGGCGCTGCTGATCATCCTGCTGTCGCTGTTCGGCTGGATGGGGCTGTCGGACTACGTGCGCGCCGAGTTCTACCGCAACCGCTCGCTCGACTATGTCAAGTCGGCGCGCGCGCTGGGTTTGTCGAACGTGCAGATCATGTGGCGCCACATCTTGCCCAACAGCCTGACGCCGGTGATCACTTTCCTGCCATTCCGCATGAGCGCGGCCATCCTGGCGCTGACCAGCCTCGACTTCCTCGGGCTGGGAGTGCCGCCGAGCACCCCCAGCCTGGGCGAGCTGCTGGCGCAGGGCAAGGCAAATCTCGACGCCTGGTGGATCTCTCTGTTCACCTTCGCCGTGCTGGTGGTGACGCTGCTGCTGCTGACCTTCATGGGCGATGCGCTGCGCGACGCCTTCGATCAGCGCCTGGGCATGGCCGCCTTGCGCGGCCGTGTCCAGCCCAAGGTGCCGGCTCCCGTCACCGCGGAGGTGGCACGATGAGCGTGGTGATGGAGAAGAAGCAGCGTCCGGCCCGGACCACGGCTGAGGGTTCCACGCTGATGTGCGTGGACCGCCTTTCGGTGACCTTCGGTCATGGCGAGCACGCCACGCGCGCGGTGCGCGAGGTCAGCTTCGACCTGCGTGCCGGCGAGCGCTTCGCACTGGTGGGCGAGTCGGGCTCGGGCAAGACGGTAACCGCGCTGGCCATGCTGCGGCTGGTCGAGGATGCCTACTACGACGGTGCCATCCGCTTCGAAGGACGGGACCTGCTGAGCATGTCGGACCGCGAAGTGCGCGCGATCCGCGGCGCCGAGATCGCCATGATCTTCCAGGAGCCGATGACGGCCCTGAACCCGCTCTATACGATCGGCAACCAGATCGTCGAGACCTTGACGCTGCACGAGGGACTGGATCGCCGCGCGGCGCGCCAGCGCGCGATCGCCCTGCTCGAGCGGACCGGCATCGCCGATGCGGAGCACAAGTTCAACAGCTTCCCGCACCAGCTGTCGGGCGGCCAGCGGCAGCGCGCGATGATCGCCATGGCGCTGGCATGCCGGCCCAAGCTGTTGCTGGCCGACGAGCCGACCACGGCGCTTGACGTGACCATCCGCGCCCAGATCCTGGAGTTGCTGCGCGATCTGCAGGCCGAGTTCGGCATGACGGTGGTGCTGATCACCCACGACCTGAACCTGGTGCGCTCGTTCGCGCAGAGGGTCGGCGTGATGGAAAAGGGCGTGCTGGTCGAACTGGGGGAGACGGCAACGGTGTTCGCAGCCCCGCAGCACCCCTACACCCGCCGGCTGATTGACAGCCGGCCCCGCCGCGACGTGATGCCGCTGGTGCCGCTGGCGCCGGTCCTGCTCGAGGCGCGCGGGCTTAGCGTGGACTATGCGCGCAAGCGTGCCGGATTCAAGGGCTGGTTCGGCAAGGAGCGCTTCTCGGCGGTCAAGCACGTCGATTTCCAGTTGCGCGAAGGCGAGACCCTCGGCATCGTCGGCGAGTCGGGCTCCGGCAAGACCACGCTGGTTCATTCGGTGCTGGCCTTGCAAGGCAAGAGCGGGGGGGATATCGAATTCCTTGGGCGCGGCCTCGAGCGGATGACCCGCCGCGAGCGCAGCCAGATGCGTTCGCGCCTGCAGGTGGTGTTCCAGGATCCCTTCGGCTCGCTGTCGCCACGCATGACCATCGAACAGATCGTCGGCGAGGGGTTGAGCCTGCACCAGCCGGGCTTGTCGGCGGAGGCGACGCGCCAGCAGGTGATCGAGGCCTTGCGCGAAGTCGGGCTCGAGCGCACCGCGCTGGGGCGCTATCCGCACGAATTCTCCGGCGGTCAGCGCCAGCGCATCGCCATTGCGCGGGTGCTGATCCTGAAGCCGCAGGTGCTGGTGCTGGATGAGCCGACTTCGGCACTCGATGTGTCGATCCAGCAGCAGGTGCTGACGCTGCTGGCGCAGCTGCAGCATAAATACAACCTCAGCTATCTCTTTATCAGCCACGACCTTGCCGTGATCCGCGCGATGGCGCATCGCGTGCTGGTGATGAAGGCGGGGGAGGTGGTCGAGTCGGGCGAAACCGAGGCTGTGCTTGGTGCGCCACAGCATCCCTACACCTGCAAGCTGATGGCGGCAGCGGCGATCGGCGGGATGTGATCTGTTGCGGTGCGGCGATTATCCGGGCGCGTTGTCTGGTTTCATACGCACGTCATGAAATTTCCGAGAAAGTAGATGCGAGTCTTGTCTTATCATCTTGATTCGCAAGGAAAAACCGGGGAATTTGTAACGAACTTTGACATGTCAATGACAACCTTATACCATCCCGCGAGAGGTTTTTTCGGGGGTGGCCTGCTGGCGGTTGTCTGACATCCGGACCTGCGTTCCTGCACAGAGTTGGTGCCTGGTAACGGGCCCGCTTCTTGCGTCAGCTTCGTTTTCGCATTAGAGCCATCCCGGGTCAAATGGGGGTCTGGCGGCGTTTTTCGGCGCTGCCCGACGAATAATCAATTCAGGAGAACCAATGCAGCGAACGGTACTTCATTCCCTGGCGCGCGCCGCCGTTGGAATTGCCATTGCCTGCGGTGCGACTCTGTCGAATGGAGTGCTGGCGGACACCGTGTTCAAGGACCCGGATGCCCGCATCGACGCACGCGCCGAGTTGAGCGCAGACCAGCCGGCGGAAGGTAAGCGCAGCCTGCTGTCCTCTGTCATGAACTCCACCAGCAACGTCGCCAGCAAGGCCGGCGACCTGGTGATGAATGCGCTGGGCCTGATCGGCGTGCGCTACCGCTTCGGGGGCAACAGCCCCGAGTCCGGCCTGGACTGCAGCGGTTTCGTGCGCTACGTCTTCAACGACACCTTCGGCTTCATGCTGCCGCGCCGTTCGGTGGAGATGAGCCAGGTCGGTACCACTGTGGCGGCCAACGACCTGCGGCCGGGCGACCTGGTGTTCTTCAACACCATGCGCCACACCTTCTCGCATGTCGGCATCTACATCGGTGACAACAAGTTTGTCCATGCGCCGTCCACCGGCAGCAAGATCCGTGTCGACGACATGCGCGCCAGCTACTGGGTGACGCGCTACAACGGCGCGCGCCGCATCGACGACGTCAGCGTGCTGCGCACATCGGGCGGGGCGGACAACCTTGGCAATATGGTCGAGACGCTCAAGCGCTTCGATCCTAATGCCAGTGGACGCTCGCTCTACGGCGGCTGACCTGCACGCGCCACCATGAAAAAGGACTGCTCCGGCAGTCCTTTTTTGTTGGTCCGGCCGGTTGGCCGGGAAGGCGAGGCCAGCGTGGTGGCTATTGTGCTGCCACCGTTCCCGATGCGTGGTTTCGCGCTTGCTCGAGCTTGGCGCGCAGGGTCGGCATGGCGGCCGCTGCAGCCTGTTCCCCGGCCAGGATCGCGCGGTTGCGCGCGGCGAAATCGCTGCCGCTCATATCGGGAAGGTTGGGGCGGATGACGATGTCGGCGCGCGCCAGGGCCTGGCGGTTGATGGTCTGGCCCATGATGGCCGTGGTCTGCAGCAGCACGCCGCTCTGGCCGTCGCTGTTCTGGCTGGACGGGTCGGCGGAGATGTTCACGGCGATGACGAAGTCGGCCCCCATGCTGCGCACGGAGTCCACCGGTACCGGTTCGACGAGCCCGCCGTCGACATAGTCATGACCCTGGATCGTCACCGGCCGGAACACACCCGGCACACTGCTCGAGGCGCGCACGGCCTGGCCGGTGTTGCCGCGTCGGAACAGGATTGGCTGGCCGGTCTTCAGGTCCGTGGCCACGATGCCGAGCGGAACCTTCATCGCCTCGATGGGGCGATTGCCGACCAGCCGGTTGACGTAGTTCTGCAGGGCTTCGCCCTTGATCCACCCTCCGAAGCGGGTGCCGAAGGGCAGGGCCCAGTCGGCAATGGTCGCTTCGTCCATGTGCAGGGCCAGCTTGTTCAGTTCGAAGCCGCTCATGCCGGTGGCATAAAGGGCGGCCACCACGGCGCCGGCACTGGTGCCTGCGATCAGGTCGGCGCGGATGCCCTGCGCTTCCAGCGCCTTGATCACGCCGATATGGGCGAAGCCGCGTGCGGCGCCGCCGCCGAGGGCCAGTCCGATGCGCAGGGGGCGCGGCGGCACGGCTGGCGGTGTCGAGGTGGCCTGGTCGGCGGGAGCGGGACTACCGACCGAGGGCATGGTCGAGGGCTTGGGCCCGAAGGAGCAGGCGGCCAGCAGGGCGGCCGCACCGGCGCCGAGAAAACTGCGTCTTTGCATGAAACGGATGCGGATAGAAGGGCGGCGAGCACGTCCGGCGCTACGCAACGCGGATCGTGTGGTGCATCGGGCACCGCCAGCGGCTGCCGGCCGCCGGTTCCAGATTGAGACCGGCGCTAGCATAAATGATTCCTTGTGGGAGCGCCGTGCCGGCGGTCGGCGCCGGGGAGGGCGCAAGGCCTGCTTGCTATAATGCGGGCTTCCCTCCGATAGCCCGTTCGCCCGCGCGTGCGGGCGTTTCCGTCTTTTTCTCCCACATGACACAACGCGTCCGCACCCGCTTCGCGCCGAGCCCGACCGGTTTCATCCATCTCGGCAACATCCGCTCCGCGCTCTACCCCTGGGCCTTTGCCCGTCGTATGAAAGGGGACTTCATCCTGCGCATTGAGGATACGGACGTCGAGCGCTCCTCGCAGGAGGCGGTCGACGTGATCCTGGAGAGCATGGAGTGGCTGAGCCTGGACATCGACGAAGGCCCGTTCTACCAGATGCAGCGGATGGACCGCTACCGCGAGGTGCTCAAGCAGATGGTCGACGCAGGACTGGCCTATCCCTGTTATATGAGCACCGCCGAACTCGACGCACTGCGTGAGGCGCAGCGCGAGCGTGGGGAGAAGCCGCGCTACAACGGCTTCTGGCGTCCCGAACCGGGCAAGGTGCTGCCCGACCCCCCGGCCGGCGTGCAACCGGTGCTGCGCTTCCGCAATCCGCTGGAAGGGGCGGTCTGCTGGGACGATGCGGTCAAGGGGCGGATCGAGATCTCGAACGAGGAGCTTGACGACCTCGTGATCGCGCGCCCGGACGGTACGCCGACCTACAACTTCTGCGTGGTGGTGGACGATCTCGATATGCGTATCACCCACGTGATCCGCGGCGACGACCATGTCAACAACACGCCGCGGCAGATCAACATCATCCGCGCCCTCGGCGGCACGCCGCCGGTCTATGCGCACCTGCCTACCGTGCTCAACGAGCAGGGTGAGAAGATGAGCAAGCGTCATGGTGCAATGAGCGTGACCGGCTACCGCGACGAGGGCTACTTGCCGGAAGCCGTGTTGAACTACCTGGCACGCCTGGGCTGGGCGCACGGCGACGCGGAGATCTTCTCGCGCGAGCAGTTCGTCGAGTGGTTCGACCTCGAGCATCTTGGCAAGTCGCCGGCGCAGTACAACCCGGAGAAGCTGGCCTGGCTGAACAATCACTACATCAAGGTGGGTGACAATGCGCGTCTGGCCGAACTGACCCGCCCCTTCATCGAGGCGATGGGCGCTACGGTCGAAGGTGCCGACCTGGCGGCTGTGGTGGCCCTGGTCAAGGATCGCGCCAACACGCTGAAGGAGGTCGCCCAGACCGCGCTGTTGTTCTATCGGGGCGAGCCGCAGCCGGACGCGGCACTCAAGGCCGAACACCTGAGCGCCGAAACCATCCCCGCCCTGCAGGCCCTTGCCACGCACCTGGCGGCGCTGCCGGAGTGGAAGCGCGAAGCGATCGGCGCGGCGTTCAAGGCGGTGCTGGCTGAATTCAGCCTGAAGATGCCGAAACTGGCGATGCCGGTGCGCCTGCTGGTGGCCGGGCAGCTGCAGACGCCCAGTATCGACGCGGTGCTGGAATTGTTCGGGCGCGAGACGGTACTGCGCCGGATCGGCGCCGGCCTGGCCGCCTGATCTGGCCGCTCAAGGTATTGAGAAAAAAGTCCAGGCAGGGGCTTGCATTCCTGCCTGGACTTGCGCATAATCTCGTTCTCCCTGCAGCGCGGTTCAAAACTAAGCGGGCTGACTGATTCGGTAAAACGGGTCTTCGTGATAGGGTGCTGAGCAGTATGGCAGCAAACACCGCAAAATGCGGATCACGAAAAAAAGTTAAAAAAGGGGCTTGCAAAAAAGCGAGATTGATATAAAATGTTGTCTTCGCTGGAAACGATGAAACAAAAGCGAAGCGAGGTAAGCAGTAAATAGCAGTACCATGGGGCTATAGCTCAGCTGGGAGAGCGCTTGCATGGCATGCAAGAGGTCAGCGGTTCGATCCCGCTTAGCTCCACCAAAATGCCGATCCACCCGTTGCGAGATGGGTGGATCAAAAAGATGGATAATCGGAAGGTTGATTATCTGTCGGACGAAACGAGTAACTAAACGAGTTTCTGTCCCCTTCGTCTAGAGGCCTAGGACATCACCCTTTCACGGTGAGTACAGGGGTTCGAATCCCCTAGGGGACGCCAAAAAATGGGCGTAATCAAACGCCTAGTTTATCGAAGCCAGTAAAGCTTCGGTGAGCCGACTAAGGAGTGGTAGTTCAGTCGGTTAGAATACCGGCCTGTCACGCCGGGGGTCGCGGGTTCGAGTCCCGTCCACTCCGCCAAATCTGAACCCGCATGGCTATGCCATGCGGGTTTTTCTTTTTCTATCGTCCGCTTTTCCTCTCCCTGCCGCGTTTGTCGCCGGCTTCCTTTCCCCCTCTCTTTCTCCTCACTTATTCCCGTTGCTGTCAGCTCAGCCGCAGTCCATCAGGACATACGGGCCGGCTGCGCCTGGCCGGTGGCGTACGGCCGGCATTCGTCGTTTGGTCCGGCGCATTGCGCCGAGCGAGAGAGTGGTCGATCCTCCGTGACCGCTGGCCAGGAGGTGCCTACTGGACTGGCGTGTCCTTGCCGCAAGCCGGGAGGGGCATGGACGGGCGCGTGCTCAGGAGGGGGGATCGGTGTCAGCGCGATTCGACGCGGCTGATGTGCATGAAGTAGCGCACCAGCAGCATCGCGGCGAGAGCCAGGCTGATGCTGTTGGCCATCCAGAAGCCTGCCGGTCCGCGCGTGAAGTCCGGTAACCCGTCGATCATTCCGAATCCCAGCAGGTAGCCGCCGCCGAGTCCCACGCCCCACAGCGACGCGGCATAGATGACGGTCGGGATCAGCGCGATCTTGTAGGCGCGCAGAATGAAGGCGGTCATTACCTGCACGGCGTCGAACGCTTGGTAAAGGGCGATCAGCGCGACCAGTGGCAGGGCTGCGGCAATGACGCCCGGATCTTCGGTATAGGCGTGGAGCACGCTCCTGCGCAGCAGCCAGAGCAGTGTGCCGCAAAGCAGCGCGAGCGTGGCGGCGAGGCGGATGCCGCTCCAGGCAAGCTGGCGCGCGCCGGCCCGGTCGCGTGCACCGATCGCCTGCGCGACGAGGGTGGAAGTGGCGATGGCCAGGGACAGCGGCACCATGTAGGCGACCGCGCTCAGGTTGGCGATGATCTGGTGTCCGGCCAGCATCACCGTGCCCATGCGGGTGATGAAGATCGACATCAGCGTGAATGACGTGATCTCGATCAGGTAGGTCAGGCCCATCGGAATGCCGAGACGAAGCAGCGCGCGGATATGATGCGCCGAGGGCCAGCTCCAGTGGCGGAAGATCTCGATCGGCCGGTAGGTGGCGTCCGCGTAGAGGATGCCGAGCGCGGCCAGGCACCAGGCCCAGGTGATCAGCGTCGATGCCAGCGAACAGCCCGGGCCCCCCATGGCCGGCACGCCGAGGCCGCCATGGATGAACCAGGCGTTCAACGGCACCTTGAGCAGAAGTCCGCCAAGCTGGAGCACGGTCACCATGATCGGGCGGGACAGGGCGTTGTTGAGGGCCGAATAGATGCGGAAGGCGAGCGCGGCAGGCAGGCCGAAGGCGGCGATGCGCAGGTAAGCGGTCGCCTTGTCCACGAGTTCCGGAGGTGCCTTGGCGAGCGCCAGCAGTGGCTCGGGGTGCAGCAGCAACAGTATCCCCGGAATGGCAAGGGCCAGGCCCAGCCAGGCCGCCTGGCGCACTTCCATGCCGATCTCCTGCGTGCGCCCACCGCCATAGAGCTGGGCGGCGATCGGCGCCAGCGCCTGCAGTACGCCCATCAGGCTGATATAGATCGTGATGTAGATCGAGCCGCCCAAGCCGACCGCAGCGAGATCGGCGGCCGAAGCGCGGCCGGACATGACCGTGTCGGTCACGCCGAAGGCGATCACGGCAAGCTGGCCGACCAGCAGCGGGGCTGCGAGATGGGCGATTCTGCGGCTGTCCTGGAGCAGGCTCATCGGCGTGGCGCAGCGAGGCGAGGGTTAAGGCGATGGGGGCGGCCGGAGGGCGCGGAGCCCCGACGCAGGGCCGGGCTGCCCGATCAGCGTGGCAGGCGCCGGGTACCAGGGGGCAGTGCCGGCCGGGGCGGTTGTGCCTGGCTGAGATCCACCAGCCGGTACATGCGGAAGCGTTCGTCGCGGTCGGCGGGGCGGCGGCCTTCCCAGATCAGGCGCCACTCGAAATGCGAGATGCTGGTCGGCTCGCCGAAGTCCATGGGATCGTAGCGCAGCAGGATATCGCAGCCATCGCCGGGCCCGCCGAAGCGCAGGTGGCCGAAGTAGGCAAACGAGGCGAGCTGGGCATCGCCCATACGGATCGGCTGCACGCAGCGGTAGGTGCTGGGCAGGGCCATCGAGGCGGCCTGCGCGACGTCCCGATAGGTCTTGCCGTAATTGATCGATGGTAGCCACAAGGTCATCGCCAGCACCCACATCAGGGTGGTGCCGGCGGCAGAGATCACCACCGGGCGCCAGATCTGCTTCGGCGCGCGCGACAGACGCCAGCGCACGATCAGGATCCAGGCCAGCGTCACCAGCAGCGCACAGAGGACCGCGCTGACTGTGAACTGGTGCTGGAAGCCGGGCAGCAGGCGGAACACGTTGGCGGCGACGCGTGGTGGCCAGCCGGTCGTCTTGGCGACCCACATGAACCAGACGAAGCTGCCGAAGATAGTGAAGAACAGCAGCGAGAACCAGTCGATTGCGTTGATCACGGCGCGCGTCAGCGTCGGCAGCGCAAAGGCGGCGAGCACCGCCATCGGCGGCAGCACCAGGATGAACTGGATATCGCCTGCCGAGCGCAGCAGCAACAGCAGGAACAGCAGCGGCAGCAGCAGCGTCAGCGGGATGGCGACGTGGGGTGCGCGGCGCATGCCCGACCAGGCCAGCCAGGACCAGGCCGCGATCGGCCATACTGGCCAGGTGTAGAGGAACAGGTTGCGGCCGAGGAAGCTCAGGACCGGCACGCTGGGCAGGCCGTAGGTGCGCCGGTCGTAGCGTGCCCATTCCCGGATGAAGGCGACCGCATCGTCGCGCGCGGCGGCCCCGAGGTAGGTGGCGGCCAGCCACGTCACCACCAGCGCCAGGGCGAGCGGCAGGCCGATCGCCACCAGGCGCTTGAGCGGCAGCGGCTGGCAGGCCAGTCCGCCGGCCGCGATGGCCGCCAGCAGGACCAGCGGCAGCACCGGGCCGCTCGCCAGCGTCAGCGCGCCGAGTCCAAGGCCGAGCCAGAGGCTGCCCTGGACCGGCTTGTCCAGGCTGCGCACGAGGCCGTAGAGGCTCATCGCGATGAAGCTGAGTTGACCCACCTGGGGCGTGGTCTCGTGGCCGCGCATGGCGAGGCCGACGCAGGCCAGGAAGATCAGCAGGGCCCCGTCCGCCAAGGTCCGGCCGTAGTCGCGCGCGTCCGGTTGCCCGCCGAAGGCGTAGGCGAAAGGCTGGACTTCGCTGCGGCGTCCGAGCAGGTAGGTGGCGTACCAGGTGAAGGCGCAGGTGGCGAAGTAGAACAGGGCAGTGGCCAGGCGCGAGGCGTCGGCTGCGCCAAGCCAGCCGCCGAACAGGCGGATCATGGTGGCGCCCACCCAGAACACCAGCGGGCCGTCCTCGCTGTAGGGCCGGCCCACGATATTGGGCATCAGCCAGTCCTGCGTACTCCCCGTGGCCAGCTGCCACATCACGCCGAACCCTGCGGCATCCTCGTTCTTCCACGGATCGCGGCCGAACAGGCCGGTCAGGCCGTAGATGATGCAGATCGCCAGCAGCAAGGCGCGCGGCAGCGTGCCGGTGGCTGCTGCGGTCAGTTGGACGCGTGAGGTCTTGGCTTGGCTCATCAAGGGGTCATGCTCGCAGCGGGCTCGATCGACGTGGGGCCAGGAAAGCAAAAAGGCAGCCGACGCTGCCTTTTTGTCTGCGTTGCCCGGCGCCGGGACATGATGCGGTCCGAGACGGCGAAGCGCCTTGCTGCCGGGAACGTGAGCGGAAGCGCAGTTTTACTTCGCTGCCTTGCCCAGCTTGCTGCCGAACTTCTGGCGGAACTTTTCCACGCGGCCGGCGGTGTCCATGATCTTCTGGGTGCCGGTGTAGAACGGGTGCGATTCCGACGACACTTCGATCTTGGCCAGCGGATATTCCTTGCCGTCCTTCCAGGTGATGGTGTCCTTGGTCTGGATGGTCGAGCGGGTCACGAAGCTGAAGTCGTTCGACACGTCGAGGAAGACGACTTCGCGGTAATTGGGGTGAATGCCTTCTTTCATGGTGATTCCTTTCAGTTTGGGTAGCCAGTCCGTCTTGCCGTGCGCTGCCTGGCGCGCGTTGCCAAGCGCTTGCGGCGAACGAACCACTTGCCGATAACGGGCAAACCGTGATTATGGCAGAAAAACAAGAGCCGGGGCAAGGAATCCATGATAGTGCCGGCGCGTTGCCGCCGCCAGGGCGAAGGTATCTTGCATCAGGCGCCAGCGGGGTTTTGCCGGTAGAAGGCGGCCAACTGCGCGTAGACCCGGGGCCAGTACCGCAGCAGCCCCGCGGGGTCTACAAAAAATGCTTCGGACGCTACAGCGAAGAACTCCCCTGGCGCTTCGCAGCCGTAGGGGTCTATCGCGCGCAGCGCGGCGGGCAGGCGCTCCGGCCGTTTCCAGGCCCGCGCCGGCTGGGCGTCGCAGGCTTCGGCGAAGCGTTCATACTCGTCGAGAAAGACTTCCGCCCAGGCCTCGCGGTCGATGCCCGGGTGCAGCATCCGCGAGAACGGCGGTACGCCGTCCGCTTCGCCGTCGAGCATGTCGAGCTTGTGGGCGAACTCATGGATGACCACGTTGTAGCTGTCGTCCAGTTCGTCGCCGGCTGCCGCGCTGCCGGCGCCGGGGCTGCTCACGTCCGGCCAGGAGAGGATTACCGGGCCGTGTTCCCAGGCCTCGCCGGCAGCCTCCTCGACCACGCCGTGCACCAGTCCGATCTCGTCCTCCACGGTCTTGCGGATGACGAACTCGCCGGGGTACAGCACGATGCCGTGCCAGCCGCGGTACCACTCGATACCGAGGTGCAGGATGGGCACGCAGGCCTGCGTGGCGACGCTGGCCACCATCTCGTCGCTCAGCTGCAGTTCGTGAGCGGTGGAGAACTCCTTCTCGGCGATGAACAGCGTGGCCAGCTCGCGCAGCGCTGCCAGGTCCTCCGGGCCGTAGCGCCGCACGAAGGGCAGGGCCGCCACCGTCTGTACCCAGAGTGCGTCGGGGATGGCGTAGTGCGCGAGCTTGCGTTCGCGCGAGCGCGAGCGCAGGAAGCGGGTCAGTCGGTCGAGCATGGCGGAGCGTCAGGGTTGGCAGGCCGGCGGCCCAAAAAGAAAAAGCGTGCCGGAGCACGCTTCTTTTGGGCACGGCATCGGCTGAAGCTTAGCCGCCCCGGCGCATCATGTCGAAGAACTCGGCGTTGTTCTTGGTCGCCTTGAGCTTGTCGAGGATGAACTCCATCGACTGGACTTCGTCCATGTCCGAGATGAACTTGCGCAGCACCCAGATCTTCTGCAGGATTTCCGGCTTGATCAGCAGCTCTTCACGGCGCGTGCCGGACTTGTTGAGGTTGATCGACGGGTAGACGCGCTTCTCGGCGAGGCGGCGCTCCAGGTGCACTTCCATATTGCCGGTGCCCTTGAACTCTTCGTAGATCACGTCGTCCATGCGGCTGCCGGTCTCGATCAGCGCGGTGGCGATGATGGTCAGCGAACCGCCTTCCTCGAGATTGCGCGCGGCGCCGAAGAAGCGCTTCGGGCGCTGCAGCGCGTTGGCGTCGACACCGCCGGTCAGCACCTTGCCGGAGGCTGGCACCACGGTGTTGTAGGCGCGCGCCAGGCGCGTGATCGAATCCAGCAGGATCACTACGTCGCGCTTCAGTTCGACCAGGCGCTTGGCTTTCTCGATCACCATTTCCGCAACCTGCACGTGGCGGATGGCCGGTTCGTCGAAGGTCGACGCCACCACCTCGCCGCGCACCGAGCGCTGCATCTCGGTCACTTCCTCGGGACGCTCGTCGATCAGCAGCACGAACAGGTCGGTCTCGGGGTGGTTGTTGGCGATGGCGTGGGCGATATGCTGCAGCATCACGGTCTTGCCGGACTTCGGCGAGGCCACCAGCAGGGCACGCTGGCCGCGGCCGATCGGCGCGATCATGTCGATGATGCGGCCGGTGATGTTTTCTTCCGCCTTGATGTCGCGTTCGAGCGTGAGCGGCCGGTTCGGGTGCAGCGGCGTCAGGTTCTCGAACATGATGCGGTTCTTCACCGCTTCCGGAGGCTGGCCGTTGACCTTGTCCACCTTCACCAGCGCGAAATAGCGCTCGCCGTCCTTGGGCGTGCGTACCTCGCCTTCGATCGAGTCACCCGTGTGGAGGTTGAAGCGGCGGATCTGCGAGGGGCTGATGTAGATGTCGTCCGTGCTCGCGAGGTAGGAGGTCTCGGGCGAGCGCAGGAAGCCGAAGCCGTCCGGCAGGACTTCCAGGGTGCCGTCTCCGTAGATGGTTTCGCCCATCTTGGCGCGCTTCTTCAGGATCGCAAACATCAGTTCTTGTTTGCGCATCCGCTGTGCGTTGTCGATCTCGAGGGTCGCGGCCATCTCGAGAAGGGCAGACACGTGAAGCGATTTGAGTTCTGTCAGGTGCATAGACAAGGGGTTACACGGGTGCCCGGACGGGCAGGAACCAGAAGGGGGGAGGAAATGAGCGAACGCTCGGGGAAGTTGTTGGCGCCATCTTAGCACAAAGCTGCCGGCGCGCCAGACAGGCGCGCGCACGCAGGCAGATGGCCGCGGCCGGAACGCTTACGCGTCGGCCGCCACGTATGTCAGAGGTTGCCGTCCAGGAAGGCGGTCAGCTGAGACTTGGACAGGGCGCCGACCTTCTGCGCGGCCACCGAGCCGTTCTTGAACAGGATCAGCGTGGGGATGCCGCGGATGCCGAACTTGGCCGGCACCTGCTGGTTCTCGTCGACGTTGATCTTGGCGACCTGCAGCTTGTCGCCATAGTCCTTGGCCACTTCGTCCAGGATCGGGGCGATCATCTTGCAGGGGCCGCACCATTCGGCCCAGAAGTCGAGCAGCACGGGCTTGTCGGACTTGAGGACGTCGGCATCGAAGGAGGCGTCGCTCACATACTTGATTTGTTCACTCATGGCGGAAAACCTCTGGTTTCGCTCTTGTTTATGTCGATGGCTGGATGAGCCGAACCGCTACCTTACACGAGAATGCCACGGCGCGTTGCGCGCGGAGCGCATTACGCACGAAGGCTGGCCCGTTGCCGGCACCGTCGCGGGGGCCGCTAGCGCCAATATGTTACCAGTTGGCGCGAATTCAAGACCTGCCTGCAGCGGCCGCCGCCACGCACGGCCGTGCGTGGCGGCATGCTGCGCATTTTGCCCCCGATATGGCAGATCGTGCCAAACATTATCGCTATGGGCGTGACAGATTCTCTCAATCGACCTGAGGTTGCAGTGCCGGCGCGGTGGTGTACCCGGCACGCGCGGGCAGGCCGCCGCAGCGTAGAATGGTGAAATGGGCACTGCGTCGATCGCCGCCGTGCCGCTTTCCGGCAACTGACAAGGTCATCACCATGAACACCGATTCCCGCAAGCCCTCCGAGTCCGAATCGCGCGAGGCGCCTGCCGTCGAGCAGATGAGCGACGCGCTGGCGCACATCGATCGTGCGGTGGAGGCCGAGAGCATTGCCGCGGGCGCCGCCAGGGGCCTGATCTACAGCATCATCGAGACGCTGGGCGCCCTGGTCGGCGACCCCGACCTCCCCGAGCATGCGCGCAGCGGCTACCAGGGCCTGCTCGAGACTGCACGCGAGATCCGCGCGCGCGTCGAGGACGGTCGCTGAGGCGCTGCGGCACCGCCCGCTCCTGTTCCGTTCGCATCCGCCGCCGCCTGCGGGCCGCGGCGGTTGAACCGTTTGTCGACACCGCCCCTGCTCCCTCCGCCCGTGCGCGGGAGCGCCCGAGCCGATGATTTCCCTGCATTTCCGCCCCGGTCCCGACTTCCTGGCGCAGGCCGGCGCCTCGGTATGGCACTTCCTCGACCATTGCGGACAGGCCGCCGGCGCCCACGTGCTGGTGCCGACGGCCGCGCAGATTCCTGGCGTGAGGGCCGCGCTGGACGCCGCGGCGCGGGCCGCGGGCGCGCCGCGGCTGCTGCCGCGCGTGCTGACGCTCGGGCACTGGCTGCTCGACCTGCCGCCGGAGGCCCAGCCCGTGCGCAGCGCGGCCGCGCGGCTGCTCGCCGTACAGCAGGCATTGCGCGGCCAGGAATGGTTGCGGCGCGCCTTCGGCGCGCAGACCGAGGGGGCGGCCTGGGGGCTGGCGCAGACATTGCTGTCCATCTGCGACGAATTGAGCGCGCGCTGGCTCGAAGACGAAGCGGTGCGCGACGATGACGACATCCTGGGCGACGACCGCGCGCAATTGCTGCAGGGCGCGCTGGAACGGACCTACGCGCACCTGAGCGATCGTTTTCTGGGGGAGGAGGCGCGCATCGTGCTGGCCTTCTGGCAGGCGCTGTCGGGGCCGGACGATCCGCTGCCGGCGCGCCGGCGGGCGCTGCGCAACCTGGCCGAGCACGTGCCCGGCCCGGTGGTGTGGCTGGGGCCGACACCGCCGCAGCCGATCGAGGCGGCGTTCCTGCGCGAGGCGGGCGAGCTGGTGCCGGTGATGGAGATCGGCTACGACTGGTCGGGGCGCGCGCTGGCGTCCGGGGAGGAGGGCGTCACCGGCTGGTACGAGACCCTGCTGGCACTCTGGCCCGAAGCCGTGCTGGTGCCGCGCGCACCGCGTGCCGATGGGGAAGACGAGGCAGCGGACGAGGCGGTCGGCGTCCCGGCCACCGGGGACGCGGGCCTGCCCTGGCGCATGCCGGGCGAGCTTCCCCCATTGCCGCCGCAACGTCCCAACCTGCGCGTGATCGGCAGCGCGCGCTTCGAAGACGAAGCCACGGCCGCGGCGGAGCAACTGGTGGCCTGGCTCAATGCCGGTCGGCGCCAGGTGGCCCTGGTGGCGCACGATCGCGTGGTGGCACGCCGCACGCGCGCGCTGCTGGCGCGCGCCGGCGCGCCGGTGCGCGACGAGACCGGATGGAAATTGTCCACCACGCGCGCCGCCGCAGCGCTGATGCGCTGGTTCGACCTGCTTTCCGGCGAAGGGGATACCGCAGCCCTGCTCGACCTGCTCAAGAGCCCGTTCTGCCTGCCGGAGTTTCCATCGCGAGGCGCGGCCATCGCGGTGCTGGAGCGGCAGATCCGGCGCGATGCCATCTCGGGAGGATGGCACCGGCTTACCCAGCTGTTCGCCGGCGCGGCGCGGCACGACCCGGCTACCGGCGACGACCTTGCCGAAGCAGAGCTGGCGGCGCGCCAGGGCGCACGCGCCCTGGTTGCCGCGCTCTCGGGCGAGGCGGCGCAGTGGCCGCGCGGCCGCGCCCAGCGGCCGGTCGCGCACTGGCTGGAGCGGCTGGACGCCATGCTCGACGCGCTTGGCATGCGGGCAGCGCTGGCTGGCGACGACGCCGGCCAGCAGTTGCTCGACGCCCTGGCGCGCCTGGACGAACTGCCGCAGGACGAGGCGGGCGCGCAAGCCTCGCTGGACCTGGGCGAGTTCCGCGCAATGCTGTCCGCGCTGCTGGAGGCAGTCGCCTACAAGGAGCCCTCGGCGAGCAGCGCGGCACGGATCACCATCCTGCCGTTGAACGGTGCGCGCATGCGGCGTTTCGAGGGGGTGGTGATCGTCGGCTGCGACGACGGCCAGCTGCCGTCGAGCGCGGCCGAGCTGATGTTCTTCTCCAACCAGATGCGGCGCGAGCTTGGGCTGGAGGACCGCGAGGTGCGCTTCGCCCAGCAGGCACGCGACCTGGCCGAAGTGCTGCTCAACAACGACGAGGTCGTGATGACCTGGCAGCGCCTGGGCGGGCGCGGCGAACCGAAGCATGTGTCGGGCTGGATCGAGCGGCTCTCGGCCTGCTGCCGGCGCGCAGGCGAGCCGATCGAAGCCGTTGCCGCGGCCCCGGTCCACGAGACGCGTGCCTTGCCGTCGGGCATGCCGGCGCCGGCGGCGCCGGCGCTGGTGCCGCCGCGCTGGAGTGCCCAGGCCTACAACATGCTGCGGCGCTGTCCCTATCAGTTCTTTGCCGGCCGCATGCTCGGGCTGTCGGGGCTCGACGCGGTCAGCGACGAACTGGAGAAGCGCGATATCGGCGATCTGCTGCACCGCGTCCTGCTGCGCTACCACACCGAGCTGCAGGACAGCGGCGGGCAGCCGCGCGACGCGCAAGGCCGGCTCGCGCTGCTGCGGCAGTGCACCGATGCCGTGTTCGGGCCGCTGGTGGCCGAGGACGGCAATGCGATCGGCTACTACCGGCGCTGGTGCGAGGTGCAGCCCTCCTATATCGAATGGCAGGCCGGCCGCGAGGCCGAGGGCTGGCGGTGGCGCGCCGGTGAACTCGATGCCGGCATCGACCTGGCCATGCCGGATGGTGAGCCGCTGCGCCTGAACGGACGCATCGACCGCCTAGACCAGCACCGGGATGGCGGCCATGCCGTGCTCGACTACAAGACGCAGAGCGCGGCGCGCCTGCGCAAGAAGGTGGGGGACGTGGAAGAAGACTGCCAGTTGCCGTTCTACGGCCTGCTGCGTGCCGATGCGGTCAGCGGTAGCTGGGTGTCGCTGGAGGGCGTGCAGGACGGGGCCGCGGCCGCCCAGCGCGAAGTGGCGCTGCCCGATTTCGACGCCGCCGTCGCCTGGCTGGAGCGGCAGTTGCGCCACGACGTGGTGCGCCTGCGCGGCGGCGCGCCGCTGCCCGCCATCGGGGATACGGCCGCCTGCACCTGGTGCGAGGCGCGCGGCCTTTGCCGCAAGGGCTTCTGGGAGTCGACCGCGCTGCCGGAGGCGATCCGATGAGCGTGCATGCCTATCTGCGTGACGGCCTACCGGTCGGCGAAGCCGAGTTCACCGCCGCTGCCTGCGATCCCGCCCGTTCGGTGGTGGTCGAGGCCTGCGCCGGCAGCGGCAAGACCTGGCTGCTGGTGGCGCGCCTGCTGCGCCTGCTGCTGGCCGGCGCGGCGCCGCACGAGATCCTCGCCATCACCTTCACGCGCAAGGCGGCGGAGGAGATGCGAGATCGCCTGCTGGAGGTCCTTGCCCAGCTCGCGCAGGGGGCGGACGACGAGGTACTGGCGGCATTGCGGCTGCGCGGCCTGAGCGACGCCGAGGCGCGCGCCGCGCTGCCGCGCGCGCGCACCTTGCACGCACGCGTGCTGGCGGCGCCGGGACGCATGGCGATCGATACCTTCCACGGCTGGTTCGGTACCCTGCTGCGCGGCGCGCCGCTGTCCTCCGGCATCGTGCCGGGAGCGTCGTTGCGCGAGGATGCGCTGCGGCTCAGGCGCGAGGCCTGGGCGCCGTTCTGGCGCTCGCTCGGCGCGCCGCAGTATGCGGAGCTGCGCCAGGCCTACGAGACGCTGGTCGACGCCATCGGCGAATTCCAGGCGCGGGCCTGGCTCGATGCCATGTTCCACGCACGCAGCGAATGGTGGGCGCTGCAGGAGGCCGGTCCGCCCGAGCTGGCGCTGGCGGAGCAGCTCGGCGACGACGCGCGCCTCGACGTGGTGGCGCAGGCGCTGCTGGAAGACGGCTGGCTGGCCGACGGCCAGGCGTTGGCCACGCGCCTGGGCGGCGGCGGCAAGACCGAGCAGAACCATGCCGCGCGCCTCGAGGAGGGGCTCAGCGCGGTACGCGCCTGGCGCGAGGGCGGCGCGCACGAAGGCGAGCCGGCCGCCCAGGCCTTCGCGCGCCTGCGCGCCGCTTTCTTCACCGCGGCCGGCGCGCCGCGCGCGCTGCGCCGGACCAGCGGCCTGGCCAAGGCCGCCGGCGGCGAAGCGATGGTGGATGCCTTGCTGCAGGCGCATGCGGGACTGTGCGAGCAGCTCGACGAACTGGCCGCGCGCCGCTGCGAGGCGGCCGTGCTGGCCTTGAACCTGGCCGTCTACCGCTTGGGCGATGCCTTGCTGCAGCGCTACCAGCAGCTCAAGCACGAGCAGCGCGCGATGGACTTTGCCGATCTCGAATGGCTGGCGGCGCGCCTGATGGCGGACGAGGAAACCGCCACCTACCTGCAGGTCCGCCTCGACGCGCGCTACCGCCATCTGCTGCTCGACGAGTTCCAGGACACCAATCCTCTGCAGTGGCGCATCCTGCAAGGCTGGCTGGCCGGCTACGCCGGCACCGGGCAGCGCCCGTCGATTTTCCTGGTCGGGGATCCGAAACAGTCCATCTACCGCTTCCGCCGTGCGGATGCGCGCTTGTTCGAGAGCGCGCGCGAGATGCTGCAGCGCGAGTTCGGCGCCACCGTGCTGCGCACCAATCGCACGCGCCGTAACCGTCCGGCGGTGCTGGACTGGGTCAATGCGGTGTTCGATGCCGCGCGCGAGCAGGGGCGTTACCCCCTCTACGAAACGCAGACCACAGCCTTGCCGGGCCAGGGCGGTCCGCTGTGGCTGCTGCCGCTGGTGGAGCCCGAGGCGGCTCCAGGCAAGGCGGAGACGGGCGAAGACGGAAGCTCGGAAACCGGCACGCAGGCCGGTGAGCCGCCCGATGCGCAGGCCGATGCCGGCGGGCATCGCGATACGCTGCGCGAGCCGCGCAGTGCCGGTGGCGACTCCCTGCGCCTCGAGGAAGGCAGGCGCGTGGCCGCCTGGTTGCAGCGCCTGCGCGCGACCGTGATGGTGCAGGACCACGCGGGTGAACGCCCGGTGCGCTGGAGCGACATCTACCTGCTGGTCCGGCGCAAGAGCTATCTGCCCGACTACGAGCGGGCCCTGCGCGAGGCCGGCATTCCCTGCCTGAGCCCGCGCCGCGGCGGCCTGCTGGCCACGTTGGAAGCGCTCGACCTGTCGGCGCTGCTGGCTTTCCTGATGACGCCCGAATCGGACCTCGACCTGGCGCACGTTCTGAAAAGCCCGCTGGTCGGCGCCTCCGACGACGACCTGGTCGCACTCGCGCAGCAGCCGGGCGAGGGCGGCTGGTGGGCGCGCCTGCAGGCCGGTGGCGTACCCGAGGGTGCCTCCGCCGCGCTGGGCGAGGGCGTGGCGAGGCTGCGCGGGTGGCTGGCGATCGCGCCGCAGCGGCCGGTGCACGACCTGATCGACCACATCTACCACAGCGGCGAGGTGCGGCGCCGCTACGCCGAGGCCGCGCCGGCCAGCATCCGCGAGCAGGTGCTGGCCAACCTGGACGCTTTCCTGAAGCTGTCGCTCGATCTCGATGGCGGCCGCTATCCGAGCCTGCCGAAGTTCATCGATGAACTGCACGAGATCCGGCGTGGCGACGAGACGGAGAGCCCGGACGAGGGCGGCATGAGCGACGATCCCGAACAGGACGCGGCCGACGCCGCCGACGGCCAGGGGCTGGACGCCGTGCACATCCTGACCGTGCATGCCGCCAAGGGGCTGGAGGCGCCCTTCGTGGTGCTGCTCGATGCCAATCACAGCGAGCCCGCGGCCGACCGCAGCGGCATTCTGGTCGACTGGCCGCCACAGGCGCAGGTGCCGCGGCATTTCTCGGCCTACGGCAAGCGCAGCGAGCGCGGCCGCGCTCGCGCGCCGCTGTTCGAGACGGAAGCCGCGCTGGCCGAGCGTGAAAACTGGAACCTGCTCTATGTGGCCATGACGCGCGCGCAGCAGGGGCTGCTGGTCAGCGGTGTCAAGGGGCGCGCGGCGCGCGGCGCGGAGGAAGGCAACGATGCCGAGATCGCGGGCAGCTGGTACGTGCGGCTGCAGGCGGCCGGCGTGGCCGAGGCGGTCGCGGCGCGTCCGGGCGAAGGCGCCTCGCCTGCCGGCGAAGGCGCGCGCGCGGCGCCGCAAGCCGTGCGCTACACGGACTTCCGCACGCGCTACCGCGATGCCGAGCGGCTGGCGGCACGGGCCGGGACCGCGGAGGCGGCAGAGGGCGCGGAAGGTGCGGAAGACGTAGTGCAGGAGGAGGCCATCGTCTTCGATGCCGCCGCCGCGCGGCATGGCGAACTGCTGCATGCGCTGCTGGAACGGCTGACGCGTTATCCGCATGCGTTCGGCGCGGTTCCCGCGGTGGAGACGGTGCTGCGCTGGTTCCCGCTGGCCGGCGTGGGCAGCGCGCAGGCGCGCGAGCTGTGGCGCCGGCAGGCGCAGGCCGCGGTGGATGCCGCGCGCGCGATGCTGGACGCGCCGGCGCTGGCGGCGCTGCTGTCGGGGCGCGGCGCGCTGAGCGCGCGCAATGAGGTCGAACTGTACGATGCGCGCGGCAGGCTGCTGCGCATCGACCGGCTGGTCGAATACCCGGAGCGCGTGGTCATCATCGACTACAAGCTGCGCCTGCTGCCCCAGGAGCATGCGGACTATGCCGCCCAGCTCGGGCGCTATGCGGCCGCACTCGGCCCGATGTTCCCGGGGCGGCGCATCGAAGCCGGAGTGGCCACGGCCGACGGCGAGTGGATTCCGCTCGAGCGCCTGCGCGCCGGCGCACGCCAGCCGCAGCAGGGCTCGCTGTTCTGAGGCGGTCGGCTGAGCCGCTTGGGCAGCCGCCTTGCAAACGGCGCTGGAAGTGCCATAGTGCTGTTGGGGCGGCTTGCCGGATACGCCAGGTGGCGAGAGCGGCGCTGCGAACGTGCGGAGCCCGCCGCGGCGATATCCGATGGACGTGCGGACGGCACAGCGCGACTTCGGGCGGGCAGGCTTGGAATGTGTTGCGGGGGAGGTTGCCGGAAGGCGGGGCTGCGGGAGGGATGGGGGAGGTGGACGAGCCTGGCCCTCGGCACTGGCGGAAAACGGCTATGGCTGCTTCGTTCCCGACCTGACCAGGTTGACCGCGCCGCCATGCGAGGAGGCCCGTCCGAGCGGCATTGTAACCCAGCGCGGCGGACTTGGGCCCCTTTGCAATGAAATTCTTGCCTGGCGCGGGGGGATCGGGCCGCGCCAGCGGCGCAGCATGAGCGGGGGCGGCGCGCCGAAGCGCCGGCCCGGTTGCGGCCGGCACGGTCACGGACGGCAGACGAGCTAGCGAGCGAACCATGAACGCCAACGAACAGATACTGCACGCGGCGCTGCCGCCGCAGGAGATCTCGGAACAGGTGCTGCGGGAAAAGTACGCCAAGGGGGAGGAGGACAGCGTCGGGCAGGTACGCCGCCGCGTGGCGCGTGCGCTTGCCGAGGCCGAGCCGCCTGCGCGGCGCGAGGCCTGGGCCGAGCGCTTCCTGTGGGCGCAGGAGAACGGCTTCGTCCCTGCCGGGCGCATCAATTCGGCAGCGGGGACCGGGATCCAGGCGACGCTGATCAACTGCTTCGTGCAGCCGGTGGGCGATTCGGTGTCGGATCCCGTCGCCGGCCCGGACGGGGTCAAGCCCGGCATCTACACGGCGGTGGCGCAGGCCGCCGAGACCATGCGGCGCGGCGGTGGGGTCGGCTACGACTTCTCCGCGATCCGGCCGTCCGGCGCGCTGGTGCGCGGCACGCATTCGCGCGCCTCGGGGCCGGTCTCGTTCATGAAGGTCTTCGATGCGTCCTGCGCCACGGTGGAGTCCGCCGGCGCGCGGCGCGGCGCGCAGATGGGCGTGCTGCGCTGCGACCATCCGGACATCGAGATCTTCATCCATGCCAAGGACCGCGGCGAGCTGAGCAACTTCAACCTCTCGATCGGCGTCAGCGATGACTTCATGCGCGCGGTCGAGGCCGATGCCCAGGTTGAGCTGGTACACGAGGCCGAGCCCGGCGCCGAGCAGATCGCCGCCGGCGCCTACCGCCGCGCCGACGGCCAGTGGGTCTACCGGCGCGTGCCGGCGCGCGCGCTGTGGGAGCAGGTCATGCATGCGACCTACGACCATGCCGAACCCGGCATCCTGTTCCTGTCGCATATCAATGCCGACAACAATCTCTATTACTGCGAGCGCATCGAGGCGACCAATCCCTGTGCGGAACAGCCGCTGCCAGCCTACGGCTGCTGCGATCTCGGTTCGATCGACCTGACCGCCTTCGTCGAGCGGCCGTTCGCGGCGGACAGCGCCTTCGATTTCGCGCGCTTCGCCGAGGTCGTGCAGGTGGCAGTGCGCATGCTCGATAACGTGCTCGATATCACCTACTGGCCGCTGCCGGAGCAGCAGGCGGAGGCGCGCGCCAAGCGCCGCGTGGGGCTGGGCTTCCTCGGCCTGGGCAGCGCGCTGGTGATGCTCGGCCTGCGCTACGACACCGAGCCGGCACGGGCGCTGGCCGCGCGCATCGCCGAAGTGCTGCGCGACGAGGCCTACCGGGCTTCGGCCGCGCTGGCCGGGGAGAAGGGCGCCTTCCCGCTGTTCGATGCCGATGCCTACCTGGCTGGCGGCTTCGTGGCGCGCCTGCCCGAACCGCTGCGCGCCGCCATCCGGGCCGGCGGCCTGCGCAATTCGCACCTGCTGTCGATCGCGCCGACCGGCACTATCACGCTGGCTTTTGCCGACAACGCGTCCAACGGCATCGAGCCGGCCTTCTCCTGGACCTACCAGCGGCGCAAGCGCATGCCGGACGGTGGTTACCAGTCGTTCGAGGTGGCCGACCATGCCTGGCGGCTGTACCGGCACCTGGGTGGCGACGTGGCGTGCTTGCCGGACAGCTTCGTCACGGCGCTGCAGATGTCGGCGCTGGACCACATGCGCATGCTGCAGGCCGTGCAGCCCTATATCGACACCAGCATCAGCAAGACGGTCAACGTGCCGGAGGACTATCCTTACGATGCCTTCCGCGACCTCTACCTGGAAGCCTGGAAGGCAGGCCTCAAGGGGCTGGCGACCTATCGCCCCAACCGTGTGCTGGGGGCGGTGCTGTCGGTCACGCCGCCGGCCGCGGCCGCCCCCCCGGCGCCGGCGGGCGGCGACGACCTGCTGCGCAGGCCCTTCTCGAGCCGGCCGGTCGGTGACCTGGAGGGGGTGACCTCGAAGATCGAGTACATGACCTATGAGGGGCGCAGGACCGTCTACCTGACCGTCAATTTCATGCGGGTGACCGGCACCGTGGGCGGCAGGCCCGCCACCATCGAGCGTCCGGTGGAATTCTTCATGCCGGCAGGCCAGCGCAGCGAGGGGCAGCAGTGGATCACTTCCACCATGCGGCTGCTGTCGATGGTGGCGCGCTCCGGGGGCTCGGTGGCCAAGGCCCTGGCCGATATGCGCAACGTGGTCTGGGACAAGGGCACGGTGCGCTATGGCGTGCTGGTGCGGCAGGACGGCAGCGAAGTGCCGCGCTTCCACGATTCCGAGGTGGCGGCGATCGGCTATGCGCTGCAACGCATCCTGATCCAGCGCGGCTTCCTCGATGAGGAGGGGCGTCAGGTGCCGGTGGCGCGGCTGGCCGAGCGGTTGACCGAGCGACCGGACGCGCCGGCCGGGCGGCGGCCGGCCGCGGGGCACGCGGCGGCCGGCCCGGTGCCGGCTGCGCCGGGCGTCGGCTCGGGCAAGCCCTGTCCGGAGTGCGGCGCACACGCCTTGCACAAGATCGACGGTTGCGCCAAGTGCGCCAACTGCGGCTACATCGGTGAGTGCGGCTAGCGTGCCATGCCGGCGTCACGGGCGGCGGCGGCAGGGGACGGCCGGCGGCGGTCCGGGCGGGCCTGGCCGGCGCCGGAAAGGGGGCCGCATTTTGCTACAATCGCCGCCATGAGTTATCAAGTTCTAGCGCGCAAGTGGCGCCCCCGGGATTTCTCCACGCTGGTCGGCCAGGAGCACGTGGTGCGCGCGCTCACGCATGCGCTGGAACAGCAACGGCTGCACCACGCCTACCTGTTCACCGGCACGCGCGGAGTCGGCAAGACCACGCTGTCGCGCATCCTCGCCAAGGCGCTCAACTGCACCGGGCCTGACGGCAGTGGCGGCATCACGGCCGCGCCTTGCGGGCAGTGCAAGGCCTGCCAGGAGATCGACAGCGGGCGCTTCGTCGACTACATCGAGATGGACGCCGCCTCGAACCGCGGCGTCGACGAGATGGCGCAACTGCTGGACAAGGCGGTCTATGCGCCGACAGTCGGGCGCTTCAAGGTCTATATGATCGATGAAGTGCACATGCTGACCAACCACGCCTTCAACGCCATGCTGAAGACGCTGGAGGAGCCGCCCGGACACGTCAAGTTCATCCTGGCGACCACCGACCCGCAGAAGATCCCGGTCACGGTGCTGTCGCGCTGCCTGCAGTTCAACCTCAAGCAGATGCCGCCGGGACACATCGTGTCCCACCTGGACCATATCCTGCGCGAGGAAGGCATCGAGCATGACGGCAATGCGCTGCGCCTGCTGGCCCAGGCGGCCCACGGCTCGATGCGCGACGCCCTGTCGCTGACCGACCAGGCCATCGCCTACAGCGCCGGCCAGGTCGGCGAAGAGGCCGTGCGCGGCATGCTGGGGGCGATCGACCAGGGCTATCTGGTGCAGATGCTCGACGCGCTGGCCGCCGAGGACGGCGCCGCGCTGCTCGGCATCGCCGACACCATGGCCGACCGCAGCCTGTCCTTCGCCGGCGCGCTGCAGGATCTCGGCTCCCTGCTGCACAAGATCGCGCTGGCGCAGGCCGTGCCGGCCTCGGTGCAGGACGAATGGCCGGAGGCGGCCGACGTGCGCCGCCTGGCCTCCGCCTTCGACGCGCAGGAAGTGCAGCTGTTCTACCAGATCGCCAACCTTGGCCGCAGCGAACTGGCGCTGGCGCCGGACGAGTACGCGGGCTTCACCATGACGCTGCTGCGCATGCTGGCCTTCCGCCCGTCGGCGGCGCCGGCCGCCACGCCGGTGCAGAGCGGCGGCGTACCGGCACCGCGTCCGCGGGCGGCCGCCGGCGCAGGGGTGGCGGCGGCGCCCGTGGCCCGTGCCGCGCCGGCCCAGGCTGTGCCGGCTGCCGAGACGTCCGCTGAGCCGGCGCCGGCTGCCGAGGCGTCTGCGCCGGCTGCTGCGGCTGTTGCGGTGCCCGCCGGCCCCGCGGCCGGCGCCATGTCTCCCGCGCGCGCCGCGCTGGCGGCGGCCCGCCAGGCCTCCGCCGCACGTGGCGGCGGCGCGCGCCAGCCGGCCTCGGCCCTGCAGGCGCCGGGTCCTGCCGCCGCCAGTACCACGGCGCCGGCAGCCAAGCCGGCACCCCAGCCGCTGCGTCCGCCCGGGGCTGCGCGCCCGGCGCCTGCGGCGGCTGCCCCCGCCATGCCGTCTGCACCTGTGGCCGCACCGGCCCCGGTTGCCGCGCCGGCCCGCAACCGTCCCGCGGCAGCGCCGGAAGCCGAGTTCGTGCCCCCTTGGGAAAGCGCCGGGGGCAGCGACGTGCCGCCTTGGGAGGAACTGCCCCCCGACCTGCCGCTGATCGGCCCCTACGGCAGCGATGCCGAGCCTTCGATGCCGCGGGCCCGTCCTGCCGCGCGCGCCGCCGCCGTGGAGGCGCGGCCGGAGCGGATGGCCGGCGAGCGCGCCGAGGGCCGGAGCCCGGAGACGAACATCGACCCGCCCGCGGGCAAGCCGCTCGCAGCCAAGCCGGCGCCGCGCCAGCCCGTCACCTTCGTCGAGGAAGGCGGCGTACCGCCGGTCTTCACCGGTGACTGGCCCGGCCTCGCGGCGAGCCTGTCGCTGAAGGGGCTGGCGCAGCAACTGGCCTACCAGAGCGAGCTGGCGCGCGTGGTCGCCAACACCATCCACCTGCGCGCACCGGTGGCCGCCATCACCGAGGCCGGCGTGGTCGAGCGGCTGCAGCAGGCTTTGTCCGAACATTTCGGCCAGCCCGTGCGCGTGCAGTGCGAGGTCGGTGCCGTTGTCGAGACCGCCGCCGCGGCCGATGCCGAGGCGCGCGAGCAGCGCCAGCGCGAGGCCGAGGCCAGCATCGATGGCGATCCCTTCGTCCAGGGCCTGCTGCGCGAATTCGGCGGGCAGATCGTGCCGGGCTCGATCCAGCCGCGCGTCGGCTGACAGAGGATTTCCGGGGAGCGGCATCGGCCGGCTCCCGTTATCGTTTCAAACCCACCGTATTCAGGAGTACACCGCCATGATGAAGGGCCAACTGGCCGGGCTGATGAAGCAAGCCCAGCAGATGCAGGAAAACATGAAGAAGATGCAGGAGCAGCTCGCCCAGATCGAGGTCGAGGGCCAGTCCGGCGCCGGCCTCGTCAAGGTGACCATGACCTGCAAGAACGACGTCAAGCGCGTCTCCATCGATCCCAGCCTGCTCGCCGACGGCGAGGACAAGGAACTGCTGGAGGATCTCGTTGCCGCCGCCTTCAACGACGCGGTGCGCAAGGCCGAGGCCACCTCTCAGGAGAAGATGGGCTCGATGACCTCCGGCCTGCCGCTGCCGCCGGGCTTCAAGCTGCCGTTCTGAGCGTCGGCGGGCAAGCCATGCGCAGTCCAGCGAGGATGCCGGTGCGGACGGGGGGCGGGCGATGAAGGGCGCGCCGCCGACCTCGCTGCAGGCCCTGATCGAGGCGCTGCGGGTGCTGCCCGGCGTCGGGCCCAAGTCCGCCCAGCGCATGGCCTACCACCTGCTGCAGCACGACCGCGAAGGCGCGCGCCGACTGGGCGATGCCCTGCGCGGCGCGGCCGATGGCATCCATCACTGCGCGCGCTGCAACACCTTCACCGAGCACGATGTCTGCGAGACCTGCCTGGACGCGGGGCGCGACGCCTCGCTGCTGTGCGTGGTGGAAACACCCGCCGACCAGGTGATGATCGAACAGACCCTGACCTACCGCGGACAGTATTTCGTGCTGATGGGGCGGCTCTCGCCGCTGGACGGCATCGGCCCCCGCGAGATCCATCTCGACCGGCTGCTGGCACGCGCCACCGATCCCGCGCTCGGCGGCCCGGTGTCCGAGGTGATCGTCGCCACCAACTTCACCAGCGAGGGCGAGGCCACCGCCCACTATGTGGGCGAGATGCTCAAGGCCCGCGGCCTCAAGGTCACGCGCCTGGCGCGCGGCGTGCCGGTCGGCGGCGAGCTCGAGTACGTCGATGCCGGCACCATCGCGCGGGCGGTGATGGACCGCCGCACACTGTAGCCCGCTCCATGCCGATGCCCAGCCACCCGCCGGCCCCGGCCCAGCGCGCGCCGGCATGAATCTCGCGCGCTTCGACCTCGTCACGCTCGGCCTGTTCGTCGCGGTGGCCCGGCAGGGCAGTATCTCGGCCGGGGCGCGCCAGTCGCACCTGGCCGTGGCGGCCGCCAGCAAGCGCATCTCCGACCTGGAGGCCGCGGTCGGCGCGCCGCTGTTCTTCCGCCGGGCTTCCGGCGTCCAGCTGACCGAGGCTGGCCAGGCCTGTTTCCATCACGCCCTGACCATTCTGCAGGACGTCGAGCGCATGGCCGGCGTCATGTCGGACTACGCCAGCGGCGTGCGCGGGCAGGTGCGGGTCTGCGCCAATACCTCGGCCATCACCCAGTTCCTGCCCGACGACCTTGCCACCTTCATGCGGATGCACCCGACCATCCGCATCGAACTGGAGGAGCTCAACAGCAGCGAGATCGTGGCCGCGCTGGTGGAGAACCGCGCCGATGTCGGCATCTTCGCCGACCGCACGCCGTGCGAGGGGCTGGTCACGGTCGAATACCGCCAGGACGAGCTGGTGCTGGTCACGCCGCCGGGCCACCCGCTCTCCACGCGCGGACCGGTGCGCTATGCCGACACCCTCGAATTCGACTTCGTCAGCCTGCCGCAGGTGACTTCGCTGGCCGCGCGCCTGCTCGAGGAGAGCAGCCGGCTGGACCGCCCGTTCCGCCTGCGCATCCAGGTGCGCAGCTTCGACGCCATGTGCCGCATGGTGATGGCCGGCCTGGGCGTGGGTGTGCTGCCGCGCATCGCGGCCGAGCCGCACGTCAAGTCCATGGGTTTGTCGCTGGTGCCACTGCAGGATGCCTGGGCGCGGCGCTCGCTGCTGATCGGCATGCGTGACCCGGCCGGCCTGACCGTGTCGGGACGGCTGCTGATTTCCCACCTGTGCGGAGACCGGGCGCCGTTCTGAGCGCCGTGCAGCGTCCGGGCGCACGTCCGGGCTGAGCCGCTTCGCCGGGGCGGGCGCCTGCGCGGCCGCCCGGTCGTCCGATCGTCGGGGCCGTGGCGTCGACGGCCTTTCGCATTCCGAGAAAGCCCGCTTCACCGATTGCCGATTCCCCGCCCCGAAGGGCTGCGGCACACTGCGCCCCATTGCATCGGTGCCTCCGCCCGTTCCGCGCTGCGGATCGCGACGCGGCAAGCGCGCCCCACCCACCGCAGGAATCCCATGACGCGACAGATCCTCGAAGGCATCCGGGTACTGGAACTCGGGCAATTGATCGCCGGCCCGTTCGCCGCCAAGACATTGGCCGACTTCGGCGCACAGATCATCAAGGTCGAGCCGCCCGGCCAGGGCGATCCGCTGCGCAAATGGCGCATGCTGCATGAGGGCACCTCGGTCTGGTGGGAAGCCCAGTCGCGCAACAAGCAATCGGTCTGCGTCGACCTGCGCCAGCCGGAAGGGCAGGACCTGGTGCGCAAGCTGGCCGCCGGGGCCGACGTGCTGATCGAGAACTTCCGCCCCGGCACGATGGAGAAATGGGGACTGGGCCCCGAGGCCCTGCACGCGCTGAATCCGCGCCTGATCATGCTGCGCGTGTCGGGCTACGGGCAGACCGGGCCGAAGAAGGACGAGCCGGGCTTCGCCGCAGTCGCCGAGGCCATGGCCGGCCTGCGCCACCTGACCGGCGAGCCGGGCCGTGCGCCGGTGCGCGCCGGGCTGTCGCTGGGCGACACCATCGCCGGGCTGCATGGGGCGCTCGGCGTACTGCTGGCGCTCTACGAGCGCGATGCGCGCGGCGGCCAGGGCCAGGTGATCGACGTGGCGCTGTACGAGTCGCTGTTCAACCTGAGCGAGAGCCTGCTGCCCGAGTATTCGGCTTTCGGCGCCGTGCGCCAGCCGGCCGGCGGTGCGCTGCCGGGCATTGCGCCCTCCAATGCCTACCCCTGCGCCAGCGGCGAGTACGTGCTGGTGGCGGCCAACGGCGACGCCATCTTCAAGCGCCTGATGCACGGTATCGGCCGCCCGGACCTGGCCGAGGATCCGGCACTCGCGCGCAACGACGGCCGCGTCCAGCGCGTCGACGAGATCGACGCCGCCATCGCGGCGTGGACGCGCACGCAGACCGTGGAAGCCGCGCTGGCCGTGCTGCGCGCCGCCGAGGTGCCGTCCGGACGCATCTATACGGTCAAGGATATTGCCGAAGACCCGCACTACCGTGCGCGCGGGGTGATCGAGCAGGTCACCTCGGCCGGTGGCCTGTCGGTGGAGGTGCCGGGCATCATGCCCAAGCTCTCCGCCAGCCCGGGTGCGATCCGGGAGCGCGCGCCCCGGCTCGGCGAGCACACCGACACGGTGCTGGCGCAGGCCGGCTTCGACGCCGCCACCATTGCCGACCTGCGTGCACGTGGGGTGATCGCATGAATGCCGCCGCGTTCGTGCGCGGCGCGGCGCACGTCGAGATCAACGAAGTGGCGCCGCGCGACGGGCTGCAGATCGAGCCGCTGGTGGTGCCGACCGAGGCCAAGCTGGGCTTTGTCGACGCCTTGTCCGCCTGCGGCTTCGCCCGCATCGAGGCAACCTCTTTCACCTCGGCGCGGGCCATCCCCGCGCTCGCCGATGCCGAGGCCGTGATGCACCGCATGCAGCGCGTCCCCGGCGTGCGCTACACCGCGCTGGTGCCCAACCTGCGCGGGCTGGAGCGCGCGCTGTCGTGTGCGCCCGACGAGCTGAACCTGGTGATGTCGGCCAGCGAGACCCACAACCGTGCCAACCTGCGCATGACGCGCGCGCAGTCGCTGGCCCAGCTCGAAGCGATGATCGCCGAGGCGGGCAAGGCCGGGGTGCCGGTCAACGTGTCCTTGTCGACGGTGTTCGGCTGCCCCTTCGAGGGCGAGGTGGACGATGCCGAGGTGCTGGCGCTGGCGCAGCGCCTGGCCGAGGCCGGCGCGGCGGGCATCACGCTGTGCGACACCACCGGCATGGCCTATCCCGACCAGGTCGCGCACCTGTGCATGGCGTTCCAGGCGCGGCTGCCGGCCGCCGCCCTGACCATCCACCTGCATAACACGCGCGGCATGGGTCTGGCCAACGCGCTGGCCGCCTGGCAGGCCGGCGTGACACGCTTCGATGCCGCTGCCGGTGGGCTGGGCGGCTGTCCGTACGCGCCGGGCGCGAGCGGTAATGTCAGCACCGAGGAATTGGTCCATATGTTCGCCGCCATGGGCGTGGAAACCGGCGTGGATCTCGGCCGCCTGCTGCAGGCCGTGGCCGGGCTGCCGGACATGATCGGGCGCGATCCCGGCAGCCAGCTGCTGCGAGCCGGCCCGCGCCTGCGCACGCACCGGCCGCCGGATTGGCTGGCCGCGCATTTCGCTGCGGCCGGCGCCGCCTGAATCCCATGCTGCCCGCGGGAGCTTGCCCGCTGCGGCGGGTACCGCAGAGGAGCGCGCCCGGCGCCGGAGACGGCCGAGGGCCGGCTGGCCAAGGCTGGCGCAGGCAGGCGCAGGCAGGTGCAGGCAGACCAACAGATAAACAGACAATCAAAGAGACAGGAGACGCGCATGCAGACCCCGATTCCCGCAATTCCCGCTGCCAAGGCACGGGCCGACGCGATGCTTGCCGGCCGTCGCCGGCGCCTGTCCGGTGCACTGGCATGGCTGGCCCTTGCCGGCGCCGGCAGCTTCGCCGCGCGGCCGGTTCTTGCCCAGGATGGTGCCTATCCGAGCCGCAACGTCACGCTGGTGGTGTCGGCCGCCGCCGGGGGCACCACGGACATCGCGGCGCGCATGATCGCCGAGCCGCTGGCCAAGGCGCTGGGCCAGCCGGTGGTGGTCGACAACCGGCCGGGTGGTGCCGGCAGCATCGCCGCGCAGCTCGTCGCTCGCGCCAGGCCGGACGGCTACACGCTGCTGTTGCAGTACTCGGGCTTCCACGTCATCACGCCGCTGCTGGTGAAGAACCTGAGCTGGGATCCGGTCAAGGACTTCGCGCCGGTGGCCAACGTGCTGTCGGCGCCCCAGGTGCTGGTGGTGCGGCCGGGCCTGCCGGTGAAGTCGCTCAAGGAGCTGGTTGCCTACGCCAAGGCGCACCCCGATAAGCTGAACTACGCCTCCTCGGGCAACGGCTCCCTGCAGCATGTCTCGACCGAGCTGCTCAAGCAGATGGCCGGCATCGAGATCACGCACGTGCCCTACAAGGGCACCGGCCCCGCCATGACCGATCTGCTCGGCGGCTCGGTGGACCTGACCATCACCACGCCGCCGCCGCTGATGGGGCATATCCAGGCCGGCAAGCTGCGCCCGCTGGTGGTGACGAGCAAGAAACGGCTGCCCAGCCTGAAGGACGTGCCATCGGCGCCGGAGGCGGGCTATCCCGACCTCGAGGTGTCGTCCTGGTTCGCCATGTACGCGCCGGCCGGTACGCCCAAGCCGGTGATCGACAAGCTGGCGGCCGAGATCGAGAAGATCATGCGCAGCGACGCGTTCCGCGCCAAGGCCGAGGAAATGGGGGCCGAAGCCCAGTTCATGGGGCCGCAGCAACTGGCGCAGTACCAGCGCGGCGAACTGGCACGCTGGGCCAAGGTGATCAAGAGCGCCGACATCCACGCCGAATGAGTGCGGAATGAGCGCGGAATGAATGCACCGAGGCAAGCCTTCCGAAAGGCTTGCCGGGTATCGTCAGCCTGGCCCGGCCGCGCGATGGCGTCGCCAGGCAGCGGCATTCGGCGCGACTAGGTGAATATCCCGATGCGGCTGGCAAGGCACTCGCGTAGCATCGCATCCTGCCGCGCAGCGGCGCTTCCGGGTACAAAACAGGTAGGAGAGAGCATGGATAACAAGAATTCACGCAGGCGCGTCCTGCTGGCGCTGTCATTGGCCGTGGCCGGCCTGTGCGCCGGGGGCAGTGCGATGGCGCAGGCCAAGCTGGAGAAGAGCAAGGTCACCATCGCCGTGGGCGGCAAGAACCTGTTCTATTACCTGCCGCTGACCATCGCGGAGCGCCTGGGCTATTTCAAGGACGAAGGCCTGGACGTGCAGATCGTCGATTTCGCCGGCGGCGCCAAGGCGTTGCAGGCGGTGGTGGGCGGCAGCGCCGATGTCGTCTCGGGAGCCTACGAACACACGCTGGCACTGCAGGCCAAGGGCCAGCAGTACCAGGAGTTCGTGCTGCAGGGCCGCGCGCCGCAGATCGTGCTGGTGGTGTCGAACAAGACCATGCCCAACTACAAGTCGATCGCCGACCTGAGGGGCAAGAAGATCGGTGTGACCGCGCCGGGCTCGTCCACCAACATCATGGTCAACTTCGTGCTGGCCAAGGCCGGCCTGAAACCGAGCGACGTGTCCTTCATCGGCGTAGGCGCCAGCGCGGGCGCGGTGGCGGCGATGCGCTCGGGCCAGATCGACGCGATGGCCAACCTCGATCCGGTGATCTCGATGCTGACGCAGAAGGACGAGGTCAAGATCGCCTCGGATACCCGCACGCTGAAGGAAACGCAGGCGGTGTTCGGCGGCAATATGCCGGCCGGCTGCCTCTATGCGTCGACCGCTTTCATCCAGCAGAACCCGAACACCACGCAGGCCATGGCCAACGCCATGGTGCGCGCGCTCAAGTGGCTGCAGAAGGCGGGCCCGTCGGATATCGTCAAGACGGTGCCGGAAAGCTATCTGCTGGGTGACCGGGCGCTCTACCTGGCGGCGTGGGAGAAGGTGCGCGAAGCCATCTCGCCGGACGGCACCATGCCGGCCGACGGTCCGCGCACGGCCCTGAACACGCTGCAGCAGTTCGACGCCGAGATCCGCGGCAAGAACATCAAGCTCGACACTACCTACACCAATGCCTTCGTGCAGAAGGCCAACGCCAGGTACAAGTAAGGCAGGGCAGGGCGAGCAGGGCCGGTAAGCGCGCGCGGCGTGCTGCCGTGCCTGCGGCAGCCGCCGCGCCGTGCAGCCCCTTGCTCAGCACCCGGCGCCGCATGGCGGCGCATTCCGATGGAAATCCATGAGTACTCCCGCACTTTCCCTTGCTAACGTCACCTGCACCTTCGTCTCGCGCGAGGACCGCAGCCAGCGCTATACCGCCGTCCGCGACGTGACCCTGGACGTGCAGCCAGGTGAGTTCGTTTCCGTGGTGGGTCCCACCGGCTGCGGCAAGTCCACGCTGCTCAACGTCGGTGCCGGCCTGCTGCAGCCCTCCAGCGGCGAGGTGCGCGTCTTCGGCGAGCGGCTGACCGGCATCAACCGGCGCGCCGGCTACATGTTCCAGGCGGAGGCGCTGATGCCCTGGCGCAGCGCCCTCGACAACGTCGCCGCCGGCCTCGAGTTCCGCGGCATGCCGCGCGCGCAGGCCCTCGAGCAGGGCGAGCACTGGCTGCGCCGCGTCGGCCTGGGCGGTTTCGGCGACCGCTATCCCCACCAGCTGTCGGGCGGCATGCGCAAGCGCGTCAGCCTGGCCCAGACCCTGGTGCTCGACCCCGACATCATCCTGATGGACGAGCCGTTCTCGGCGCTCGATATCCAGACGCGGCAGCTGATGGAAAACGAGGTGCTCGAACTGTGGGCCGCCAAGCGCAAGGCGGTGCTGTTCATCACCCACGACCTCGACGAAGCGATCGCCATGAGCGATCGTGTGGTGGTGCTGTCGGCCGGTCCGGGCACGCATCCGATCGGCGAGTTCACCATCGACCTGCCGCGTCCGCGCGACGTGGCCGAGATCCGCAACCATGCGCGCTTCGTCGAACTGCACGCCGCCATCTGGGACGTGCTGCGCGAGGAAGTGCTCAAGGGCTACGCCCAGCAGCGCAACGCGGCCTGAGGCCGCGGCAACAACCGAATCCGAACAGTCATGGCATTCCGCAAAGACTCGCAAGGCATGCTGCGCATCTGGCAGCTGCTGCTCCTGGTGGTGATCCTGGGCATCTGGCACGCGGCCACGCGCTCGCAGCAGGTTGCCTTCTTCTTCGGCGAGCCGCTGGTGGTCGCGCAGCGTATCTGGAGCTGGTTCGTCGTCGAGCGCGACATCTACCTGCATCTCGGCGTGACGCTGGCCGAGACCGTGCTCGCCTTCGGCATCGGCACCGCGAGCGGGCTGGGTGTCGGCTTGTGGCTGGCGCTGAGCCCGTTCGCCTCGGCCGTGCTCGATCCCTACATCAAGGCCGCAAATTCCATGCCGCGCGTGATCCTCGCGCCGATCTTCGGCGTGTGGTTCGGGCTGGGCATCTGGTCCAAGGTGGCGCTGGCGGTGACACTGGTCTTCTTCATCGTCTTCTTCAACGTCTACCAGGGCGTCAAGGAGGTAAGCCCGGTGGTGCTGGCCAACGCGCGCATGCTCGGCGCCAACCGGCAGCAGCTGCTGCGCCACGTCTACCTGCCGAGCGCGACCAGCTGGGTCTTCTCCTCGCTGCACACCTCGGTGGGCCTGGCCTTCGTGGGCGCGGTGGTGGGCGAGTACCTGGGCTCGGCCAGCGGCGTCGGCTACCTGATCCTGCAGGCGGAAGGGACCTTCGACATCAACACGGTGTTCGCCGGCATCGTCGTGCTGACTGCGTTCGCCCTGGTGCTCGACGGGATCGTCGGTCTCGGAGAGAAACGGCTGATGCGCTGGCAGCCGCGCAGCGGCGAGACCGAGAAACTGTGATCCCGCGCATGCGGGGCCGGCATGGCCGGCTCCGCATGCTGAGCGCCGCGCCCCGACCCGCAAGCGCCGGGGAAATTGTTATAAATTGCTCGCTTGCCCCCGGCTGGCGCCAGGCCGTCCGTAGAATCGAGTCTCCCTGAGTCCGATCTCCCCGGAGGTGCTTCGATGAACGCCTGGCACGGTGCGATGTGGCGGCGCTGAGCTTGCCGGCGCCACGCTCCGGCCGGCCGCTCCGGCGGCGCTGGCGGCGTGCGGGAGTGGTCGCACTCGTACTGCTGGGCCATGCCTGGCTGCTGGGTACCTTGCCCTGGCCGGGGGCGGCGGATCGCGCGATCGCGCCGGCGCAGCGGCGGCCCGCCTTGCAGTGGGTGCAGTTGCGCCCGTCGCCTGCGCCGCCGCCGCCTGCCGTGCAGGTGGCACGACCGGCACCGGGCGCGACTCCGGCCCGGCCGGCGGCATCCGTGCGCAGTGTCGCGCCGGCACCGCCGTCTTCGACCGCGATCATGCTGCCCCCACCGGGGCCTCCTGCGGCGCTGCCTGCGGATGGGCGCGCCGTGTCCCTGGTACGTCCCCGCCTGTCCTCCGAGCCCGTATCCGATTCCATGGCGCGCGGCACGGACCCGCTCCAGGAGAATCTTGCGCGGAGTGCCCAGCGCGGCGCGGCACGCTTTGCCCGGGGCGCCTCCGATGCGGCCGCGTCGGCATCGCAGCGCCTGGCTGCCGGCATGGACGCGGCCGGGCGTACGAGCGGCTATGAAGAAACCGGGTTCGCGGGTGGGCGTGGCGCGCGCGTGCAGGGCGCACTGGGCAGCTACTGCCTGCGCACCAAGGAGTCCGGCCTCAAGGTCGATCCCTTCCGCCAGGAGCTGGCAGCGCCCACCAACTGTCCGCCGCGCTAGTCCCTTGCGTGAGCGCATCCGTGACCCGGCGGGAACAGCACGGTGACGGTCAGGCCGCCCCCCGCTGTCGGCGCCAGGTCGACATGCGCACGATGTAGCCGCGCGATCTCCCGCACGATCGACAGGCCCAGGCCGCTGCCAGGTCGCGCGGTACCGCTCTCGCCGCGATAGAAGCGGGAGAATACGCGCTCGCGTTCGCCGGCATCGATGCCCGGCCCGTTGTCGACGACCTGCAGCCAGGCACCGTCCCCGGCGTGCGTCGTGCCTTGTCCGACCCGCACCGTGACCTCGGCGTGCGGGCCGGCATAGCGGATGGCGTTATCGAGCAGGTTACCGAGCAGTTCCTGCAGCAGCTCGGCCTGTCCGTCGATAACAGCCGCCTGGGCGAGCTCGAAACCCAGATCGACGCCGTCGCGGCGTGCCAGCGGTGCCCACTCCAGCGCCACCGCCTGCGCCAGCGTGTCCAGCCGCAGCGGGCGCAACTCCGGCGCGTAGCCGCTATCGGGTTCCAGCCGGGACAGCGACAGTAATTGTTCCACCTCCTTGGCCGCCTGCCGTACCGAGCCGCGCACGCGCTCGAGATGGGCTCGCAGCGCCGCGGGGTCCTGTTCGCGCAGCGCGAGTTCCGCCTCGGCCTGGACGATGGCCAGCGGTGTCTTGAGCTGGTGGGCCGCGTCGGCGAAGAATTGCTTGCGCGCCTGCACCATGCGGTGCAGGCGCTCCACATACTGGTTGATCGCCACTACCAGCGGCTTGGCCTCGGTCGGCAGCGCCGCCGCTTCGAGCGGGGCCAGCTCGTCGGCGCCGCGCGCGGCGACCGCGCCGGACAAGCGCCGCAAGGGCCGCAGGCCCCGCCGCACGCCGAACCATACGATGGCCAGCGCGAGGGTCACCAGCATCAGTTCCTGCAGCAGCGAGCCGATCAGGATCTCGTGGGCGAGCTGTTCGCGCGGCTCGATGGTCTCGGCCACCAGCAGCCAAACCAAGCGCGCGCGGGCGGAGCCGACGTCGTGCAAGGGCAGCGTGATGGCTGCCATGCGCAGTGGCTCGCCGCGGAATTCGGCATCGTAGAACACGGTCTGGTAGAGCGGATGGTCGCTGCCCGGCGGCATCGGCAGCGCATCGTAGCCGGTCACGGTCTCGCCATGCTCGTCGCGCACCCGGTAGTAGATGCGCGAGCCCGATTCGGACTCGAAGACCTCCAGCGCCAGGTAGGGCAGCTCCACTTCGATGCGGCCGTCGCGCAGGCTGACGCCTTCGCGCATCGCCTTGAGCGAGGCATCCAGCGTGCGGTCGAAGGCCTGGTGCGCGGCCGCGGTGGCGCGCCGGTCGGTCAACCAGGCATCGAGCGCGAGCAGGGTGAGCAGCGGCACCAGCAGCCACAGCGACAGTTGCAGCCGCAGGCTGGCGGCCTTCATGAGCCGGCGCCCGTTGCGCCGGGTTCGCGTGCCTCCAGCAGATAGCCCAGGCCGCGCAGCGTGACGATGGCGGCGCCGCTGCCGTCCAGCTTCTTGCGCAGGCGGTGTACGTAGATCTCGATGGCGTCCGCATTGACGGACTCGTCGATGCCGAAGATCTTCTCCGACAGCGCGGCCTTGTTGACGGCGCGTCCGTCGCGCAACAGCAGGACCTCCAGCACGGCGCGTTCGCGGCCGGTCAGCGCCAGCAGTTCGCCATGCAGCGTGAAGGCGCGGCTGATGCTGTCGTAGTGCAGCGGGCCGCAGCTCAGTTCGGTGCGGTCATGCCCATGGCTGCGCCGGATCAGCGCTCGCGCACGTGCCTCCAGTTCGGATAGGTCGAAGGGCTTGGCCAGGTAGTCGTCGGCGCCGAGGTTCAGGCCGCGCACGCGATCCTCGACCGAGCCGTGCGCGGTCAGGATCAGCACCGGCACCGGATTGCGCCGCTGGCGCAGCCGGCGCAATACCTCCAGCCCGTCGAGCCGGGGCAGGCCCAGGTCGAGGATGGCCAGCGCGTAGTCCTGCGTGGACAGTACATGGTCGGCGCTATGGCCGTCGTGCATGCAGTCGACGGTGAAGCCGGCCTGGCCGAGGGCCTCCAGCAGGGATCGGGCCAGTCTCACATTGTCTTCTACGAGCAGGATGCGCATGGTCGGCTACGAGGGCGGCGGGAGCCCGGGCAGGGGGGCAGGGGTGGAGTGATACAGGGAAGCGGCATGGTGCAGAAGCTAGGGAAACTCCTGAGCCCGTCCCGGTCCTGCCGCGCGCAATCGGCGCATTTTCGAAAGCGAACTGAAAGTGTACCTCCCCTACCATCCGTGCCGTCCCGATGCCGGTTGCCGCCGGCACCGGGGCACAGCAGACCACAACAACGATGGTAAGGAGGAACGGATGAGACGGAAGCCCCTGGTTCTGGCCGTGCTGGGCGCCGGCGGCGCGATGACCGCCGGCGCTGCCGCGGCGCAGTCGAGCGTGACGCTGTACGGCCTGATGGATGCCGGCGTCGAGTATGCGACCCATGCGGGCCCGAACGGCGGCGGAGCGACACGGCTGGTGTCCGGCGGCAAGAACACGTCGCGCTGGGGTCTGCGCGGCACCGAAGACCTGGGCGGCGGCCTCAAGGCGGTGTTCCAGCTCGAGAGCGGCATCCAGATCGACACCGGCCGCCTCGACTCCGACGGCACGCTGTTCGATCGCCGCGCCACGGTCGGCCTGTCGGGCAGCTGGGGTCGCCTCATCATGGGCCGCGACTTCACCACGACCTATGACTACATGCTGCCCTTCGACCCGATGGGCTATGCACCGAACTACTCCTGGGCGACCTCGTCGACCGCGACGGGAGGGCGCAAGGACGGCATGTTCACGCGTGCCTCGAACGCCATGCGCTACGACGGCACCTTCGGCGGCCTGAAGGTCGGCGCCACGGTGGCGCTGGGCGAGGTGGCCGGCAGCTTCCGCAGCGCGTCCAAGTATGACGTGGGGGTCGGCTACAGCACCGGCGGCTTTGCCGCGGTAGTCACCTGGGATCGCCAGAACGGCGCCGGCACCAGCACCACGCCGGCCGATGCCACCGACTATATCCAGGGCATCCATGCCGGCGCCAGCTACGACTTCGGCAGCCTGAAGCTCTATGCCGGCTACCGGAACTACAAGCGCGCATTCACCACCTCGGGGGCTTCGCAGCGCAGCGCTATGTACTGGGCCGGCGCCAGCTACGACTTCACGCCGGCCTTCACGCTGTACGGCGCGGTCTACAAGCAGGTCGTCAAGGAGAGCGGCGGCGATCCGATCATGTTCTCGCTGCGCGGCCAGTACGCACTGTCCAAGCGCACCACGGCCTATCTGTCGGCGGCCTATGCCACCGCGCAGCAGGGCCACAACGTGAGCGTGTCGCGCGACCTGGTCGGCTACGGCAACAACCAGTTCGCCGTGACGGCCGGCCTGCAGCACCGCTTCTGAACATAGACAGGTGTTGGGAGGCTGCTGACCGCCGGCGCGAGGGCTCGTGCGGAGGGCGGCAGCTTTTGAGGTGTCTTGCCTCGGCAGGGCGCGGATGCGAGTCCGCGCCCTTTATTTTTCCGGCCGGCGGGCGAGGGCCGCGCGCCGGTGGCCCGGCTTCAGGGCACGATGACGATCTTGCCGGTCACCTTGCGCGCTTCCATGTCCTTGAGCGCCTGCGGTGCCTGATCGAGGGAGTAGCGTGCCGAGATGTGGGGGCGGATCTTGCCTTCCTTCATCCAGCCGAGCATCTGCGCCATATTGGCCTGGTTGGCCTTGGGCTCGCGGCGCACGAACTCGCCCCAGAACACGCCGACCAGCGAAGCGCCCTTGAGCAGGGCCAGGTTCAGCGGGATCTTGGGGATCTCGCCGTTGGCGAAGCCGACCACCAGGTAGCGGCCGCGCCAGGCGATGGAGCGGAAGGCCGGTTCGGCGTAGATGCCGCCAACCGGATCGTAGATGACATCCGGACCCTTGCCATCGGTCAGCGCCTTGACGCGCTCGCGCAGGTCTTCGGTGCTGTAGTTGATCAGCGCGTCGGCGCCGTGCTCCTTGCACACTGCCAGCTTCTCGTCGGTCGAGGCGGCGGCGATCACGCGGGCGCCGATGGCTTTGCCGATCTCGATCGCGGCAAGTCCCACGCCGCCAGCGGCACCCAGCACCAGCATGGTCTGGCCGGCCTTGAGCTCGCCGCGGTCGACCACCGCGTGGTGCGAGGTGCCGTAGGTCAGGGTGAATGCGGCCGCGGTGTCGAAGTCGATGCCGGGCGGCATCGGCACCACGGCGCTGGCCGGCGCCTTGGCCTGCGAGGCGAAGGCGCCGTTGCCCAGGTAGGCGATGACCTTGTCGCCAGGCTTGACGTGGGTCACGCCTTCACCGACCGCATTGACCACGCCGGCCAGCTCGGAGCCCGGAGAGAAGGGCAGCGCCGGCTTGGCCTGGTACTTGTTCTGGATGATGAGCACGTCGGGGAAGTTGACCCCCGCGGCCTTGACGTCGATGACCACTTCGCCGGCGCCCGGCACGAGGTCGGGCAGGGTTTCGATCACGAGCGAGTCGGGCGGTCCCCAGGCTTTGCACAGTACGGCTTTCATCTTGTCTCCGGTGGTGATATCTCTGGTGGTATCGGTGGTGTGTCCGGCCCGGCCGCGCCAACGCGCCGCCGCGCAGTGCAGGGCAAGTGTAGCGCAGAATAGCACGGTCGTTCTGTTTCTTCCCGGGCCTCCGCCGCGCGGCGCCCGTGGTCCGCGATGCGGTCCCGCCTCGGGTACAATCGCGGCCATGCATATCCTTCTCGCAAACGACGACGGTTACCTCGCGCCGGGCCTGGCGGCGCTGCATGCCGCGCTGGCCCCGCTTGGCCGCATCACGGTGATCGCGCCCGAGCAGAATCACAGCGGCGCATCGAACTCGCTGACCCTGCAGCGGCCGCTGTCGGTCTATGACGCGCGGGAAGGGGTGCAGAAGGGTTTCCGCTTCGTCAACGGCACGCCGACCGACTGCGTTCACGTCGCCTTGACGGGTTTGCTGCAGGACAAGCCGGACCTGGTGGTGTCGGGCATCAACCAGGGGCAGAACATGGGCGAGGACGTGCTCTACTCGGGCACGGTCGCAGCTGCCATCGAAGGCTACCTGTTCGGCATCCCCTCGATCGCCTTCTCGCAGGTGGACAAGGGCTGGGACCAGCTCGACAGCGCGGCCCGCGTGGCGCGTACCATCGTTGAGCGTGTCATTGCCAATCCGCCCGCGGAGCCCTTCCTGCTCAACGTCAACATCCCGAACCTGCCGTACGAGCTGCTGCGCGGCCACCGCGCGACGCGGCTGGGCAAGCGCCACCCATCGCAGCCGGTCATCACGCAGGTCAACCCGCGCGGCGAAACCAATTACTGGATCGGTCCGGCCGGCGACGCGCGCGATGCCAGCGAAGGCACGGATTTCCATGCCACCGCGAACGGTTTCGTCTCGCTGACGCCGCTGCAGCTGGACCTGACGCATCGCGGCCAGCTGGATCAGCTCAGCCAGTGGCTGCCGTAGGCATTCCCACGGCAGCCGCACGCAGCCTGCAGTACCGATGAACTCCCCAACGCGTCGTCCGAAGTTTCCCCTGTCCTTGGATGCCGTGGTCGAGCGCAAGCCGGCCCCGGCGCGTACCGCTGGCATGCCGGCGGTGGGCGGCGCGCGTACCGCCGCCACGAGCAAGGTCCGGGCCAAGCCGGTGGCGCCTGCCGCCGTGCCAGGCAGCGCGGTGGAAGCGCGTGCCACCGCGGCCAGCGCCGGCGGCGGCGGCATGGCTTCGGAGCGCGCGCGGGGGGCGTTGGCGGCGCGCCTGCGCGCGGGTGGCATCCGCGACGAGCGGGTGCTGCTGGCGATCGGGGCGGTGCCCCGCCACCTGTTCGTCGATCCCGGCCTCGCCTCGCAGGCGTACGAAGACGCGGCACTGCCGATCGGCCACCAGCAGACGATCTCCAAGCCCTCCGTGGTGGCGCGCATGATCGAACTTCTGCGCGACGGGCTCGGCGCGGACCAGCCGCTCGGCCGCGTGCTGGAGATCGGCACGGGTTGCGGCTACCAGGCCGCCGTGCTGAGCCAGGTGGCGGCCGAAGTGTTCTCCATTGAACGCATCCGTCCGCTGCACGAACAAGCCAAGGCGAACTTGCGGCCGCTGCGTGTGCCAAACCTGCGGCTGCATTATGGCGACGGCATGCTCGGACTGCCGCAGGCGGCACCGTTCTCGGCCATCATCCTGGCGGCCGCGGGCATGGAGGTGCCGCAGGCTTTGCTCGAGCAACTCGCGGTCGGCGGCCGGCTGATCGCGCCGGTGGCCGTGGTGCCGCCGGCCGGCGGGCCCGGGCAGACGGTGACGCAACAGCTTCTGCTGATCGAGCGCCTGAACCGGCATCGCTTTCACCGGACCGCGCTTGAAGCCGTATTCTTTGTGCCCTTAAAATCGGGCACCATCTGAGTCGAACTATGCACAACATCGTGAAATCGGAACCCATCGCCCGCGCCGGACGCCTCGCGCTCGCGTCCTCGCTGCTCGGCTTGCTGGCGGCCTGCGCCTCGACGCCGATGCCGGCTCCGGTGGTCGACCGGACCTCGACCGCCGCCCCCGCAGCGCCGCTCGAGCCGCCGCCGCCCGGGTACTATCGGGTCAAGCGCGGCGATACGCTGTACCGGATCGCCCTGGAAAACGGCCAGTCCTATCGCGACGTGGCGGCCTGGAACAATCTGGCCAACGTGAACCAGATCGAGGTCGGCCAGTTGTTGCGGGTGGTGCCGCCCGGCGCCGATGCCGGCACGCCCCAGGGTGTCTCGACTGCGCCCGTCGCCGCCGTCGGCGTGCAGGCCCAGCCGATCGACCAGGCGCGGCCGCTGCCTCCCGCCGGCAGCACGCCTGCCGCCGCGACGCCGCCCGCACCGGTGCGCACGCCGCCGGTGGCGGCATCGCAGCCGGCGGCCGACGGCAGCATCCGGCTGGCCTGGCCGGCCAGTGGACAGGTGATCGCCCGCTTTGACGAAAAGGCCAATAAAGGCATCGATATCGCGGGCAAGCGCGGCGAGGCGGTAGTAGCCGCTGACGATGGCCGCGTGATTCATGTCGGCCCCTTGCGCGGCTACGGGAATCTTGTCATCATCAAGCACAACGAGACATATCTAACTGCATACGGCAACAACGACAAGATTCTTGTGGCCGAGCAGTCGACGGTACGCAAGGGTCAGAAGATCGCGGAAATGGGCAGCACCGACACCGACCGTGTCAAGCTGCATTTCGAGGTCCGGAAGGACGGGAAACCGGTTGACCCGATGCGTTACTTACCGCCACAGTGAGGTTGCATGCCACGCCAGAAAACTGTCTCATCCGGAACCGCCAGCAGGACCCGTCGTCCCAAGCAGCCGGAAGTGAAGGCTGGCGTGGCGGCGGCTGATCCTCAGGCCGAGCCTTTCGGCCAGGATGTGGACGCGGCGGCCGAACTGATTCCCCTGACCGAAGAGCCCATCGCCACCGGCGGTGGCGCCGTGCTCGGTGCCGGCGACATGCTCGGCGACGATGCCGAGGCCTCCCTCCACGACGACGACGCGGATCGGGACGACGAAGAAGAGGAAGAAGAGGAGGCCGAGCCCGCCGAGCACGACGATTTCCGCTCGGTGCTCCATACCGAACTGGCGGCCGATACCGTCCAGCACTACCTGAATCGCATCAGCATCAAGCCGCTGCTGTCGGCGCCCGAGGAACTGCATTTCTCGACGCTGGCCAAGGACGGCGACTTCTCCGCGCGCCAGGTGATGATCGAGCGCAACCTGCGCCTGGTGGTCAGCATCGCCAAGGGCTACCTGAACCGCGGCGTGCCGTTGCTCGACCTGATCGAGGAAGGCAACCTCGGCCTGATGCACGCGATCGAGAAGTTCGACCCGTCGCGCGGCTTCCGCTTCTCCACCTATGCCACCTGGTGGATCCGCCAGAGCATCGAGCGCGCGATCATGAACCAGGCGCGCACGGTGCGCCTGCCGGTGCACGTGATCCGCGAGCTGAACCAGGTGCTGCGTGCCAAGCGCCATCTCGAAAAGAGCGGCACCGACGGACGCGATGCGAGTCTCGAGGATATCGCCCACCTGCTGGGCAAGACGGCCGACGAGGTGCAGGACGTGCTGGCGCTCAACGAGCACACCACGTCGCTGGATACCCCGTTCGACCTGGACCCTGGCTCGAGCCTGCTCGACTTCCTTTCCGATGAGCACAATGCCGCGCCGGACCAGGAGGTCGCGCACCGCGAGCTGGAAAACCTGATGAAGCTGTGGCTTGCACGGCTTTCTGAAAAACACCGCTACGTGGTGGAACGCCGTTTCGGCCTGAACCATATCGAGCCGGCCACACTGGAGGAGCTGGCCGAGGAGATGGGGCTGACGCGCGAGCGCGTGCGCCAGATCCAGCAGGAGGCGCTGGTCAAGCTCAAGCGGCATTTCGCCTCGCAAGGCGTGCGCAAGGACGCTGTTCTGTGACCCCTGTATTGGTATTCGACATCGAGACCGTTCCCGATGTCGCCGGCCTGCGCCGGCTCAACGATCACCCCGATTCCCTCAGCGACGCCGAAGTCGCCGAACAAGCCTTCGCCGCTCGCCGCGAGAAGAACGGCAGTGATTTCCTGCCGCACTACCTGCAGCGTGTGGTGGCGATCTCCTGCGTCCTGCGGCGCAACCAGCGCGACGGCAGCGCGGTATTCCATGTCGGCTCGCTGGGCTCGCTCGACGATGGGGAGGCCGTGCTGATCCAGAAGTTCTATGACCTGATCGCGCGCTACAGCCCCCAGCTGGTGTCCTGGAACGGCGGCGGCTTCGACCTGCCCGTGCTGCACTACCGCGGGCTGGTGCACGGGATCGCCGCTCCCCGCTACTGGGAGATGGGCGAGGGTCGCGACGACGACAGCCGCGACTTCAAGTGGAACAACTACATCAGCCGCTACCACATGCGGCATCTCGACCTGATGGACCTGCTGGCCATGTACCAGCCGCGCGCCGCCGCGCCCCTGGACGACCTGGCCAAGCTGTGCGGTTTCCCCGGCAAGATGGGGATGGATGGCAGCAAGGTCTGGCAGGCCTACCAGGACGGCCAGCTCGACGAGATCCGTGCGTACTGCGAGACCGACGTCGTCAATACCTACCTGATGTACTGCCGCTTCCAGCTGATGCGCGGTGGTTTCTCCGCCAAGGAATTCGATCGCGAGGTGGAGTTCGTCCAGGAATCGCTGGCAGAACTGCCCGGCCCGCAGTGGATGGAATACCTGCGCGCCTTCCGCGTGACGCCCCTGCACACGGGCGGCGAGGAAGAGGAAGCCGATTACTGAGCGGGCAACCCTCCGCGGCGGCTCGTTGCCGCCCCGGCTTCCCGCTGCCGGGCGGGCTCAGGCGGCCAATGTCAGGCGCAGCGGCTGGTGGTCGGACGCATCCGTCTGGCTGTTCACTTCGCAGCGCACCACGTCCCCGAGCAGATCTTCCGTGACCAGCATGAAGTCGCAGGCGAAGGGCGGCTCGGGCCACTGCGCTTTGTCATAGAGCGCGCAGGTCGGTGCATTGGCCTGGCCCGGATGGGTATGCCGCCAGGCGTCGCTCCAGTCCGGCGCGCCGTCGCCGAAGGGGGCGAGCAGCCGTAGCAGGGCGGGGTCATCGATGCGGCAGTTGAAGTCGCCGCAAAGGATGGCCGCGCTGGGCCTGGCCTCGGGCGTGAAGGGCCCGGGCGCGGCCTCGCCGGGACCCGGGTGGCGTGCATGGGCGCAGGCCTCCTGGTGCCAGGCGCGCAGCGCCTCGGCCTGGGCCAGCCGCTGCTTTGCCGAATAATATTCGAGGTGAGTGCAGATCACGCGCAGGGGACGGTCGCCGGCCTCGAGCGTCACTTCCAGGGCCACGCGCGGCATCGACGCCACCGTGGGGTCGGCGGGCCAGGGCAGGGTGCGGCGGAAGAGCTCGCGCACCGGCAGCCGGGTCGCGATCAGGTTGCCGAACTGGCGTGGGCCACCGCGGGCGTCGACGCGGTCCACGCCCGGTGCGAAGAGCAGGCGATAGCCGGGAAGCAGGGCCGACAGTTCGGCGACCTGGTCCAGGCCGGGGGCGCCGGCAAGGTCGCTGAAGCCGCGTGTGACCTCCTGCAGGCACAGCACGTCGGCATCTGCCATTCCTTGCAGCGTGCGGACCGTACGGCCCAGGTCGACCTTACCGTCGGCGCCCCGGCCCCATTGGATGTTCCAGCAGATCAGTTCCATCGCGTACTCCGCAGATCCAGGCCTGAGAATGGCGCGAGCGGACTCCGACTGGAATACAATCGCGCTTTCGCAAAACAATACGACAGCTTCCCCTGGTGTCCCAAGCCGTGTCTTCTTCCCAAGCCAAGCCTTCCTCGGGTGCCGCCGGCGCCGCACCCGCCGCTTCCGCGCCCGCGCCGGATCCCGTTGTCCAGATCGACAGCCTTGACATGGAGGCGCGTGGCGTCGGCCGCCTCGTCAACGAGGACGGCACGCCGGGCAAGGTGATCTTCGTCGAAGGGGCACTGCCAGGTGAAATGGTCAGCTATCGCAGCTACCGCCGCAAGCCCAGCTACGAGCAGGCGCACCTGGTCGAGGTCAAGCGGGAGTCGGTGATGCGGGTGAAGCCGGGTTGCCAGCACTTCGGCGTCTGCGGTGGCTGCTCCATGCAGCACCTGGATGGGCGTGCCCAGCTGGCGATCAAGCAGCGCGTGCTCGAGGACAATCTCTGGCACCTGTCCAAGATCCGTCCCGACGTAGTGTTCCGGCCCATCGCCGGCCCGGACTGGGGTTACCGCTACCGCGCGCGACTGACGGTGCGTCACGTCGCCAAGAAGGGCGGGGTACTGGTGGGCTTCCACGAGCGCAAGAGCAGCTATGTGGCCGACATGACGCGCTGCGAGGTGCTGCCGCCGCATGTGTCGGCGCTGCTGGTGCCGCTGCGCGAACTGGTGGCGGGGCTGTCGATCCGCGACCGCATGCCGCAGATCGAGCTGGCGGTCGGCGCCGATGTCACGGCGCTGGTGCTGCGCGTGCTGGAGCCGCTGAACGAGGCAGACCATGACCTGCTGCGCGCCTTCGCCGATCGCCACGGCGTGCAGTTCTGGCTGCAGCCCAAGGGGCCGGATACGGTGGTGCCCTTCTACCCGCTGGATCGGCAGCTGGCCTACACGCTGCCCGAGTTCGGTATCCGCATGCCTTTCAAGCCGACCGATTTCACCCAGGTCAACCACCAGATCAACCGCGTGCTGATCGGCCGGGCGCTGCGACTGCTCGAGGCGCAGCCCGGCGATCGCCTGCTGGACCTGTTCTGCGGTATCGGCAACTTCACCCTGCCGCTGGCAACCCAGGGGCGCTCGGTAATGGGCATTGAAGGCAGCGAAGCGCTGACCACGCGCGCGCTGGCCAATGCCAAGGCCAATGGGCTGGATCACAAGACCGAGTTCGCCTGCCGCAACCTGTTCGAGGTGGAAGCCGCCGACATTGCCGCGCTGGGCCGTTTCGACCGCTGGCTGGTCGACCCGCCGCGCGAAGGCGCGCTGGCCGTCTGCAAGGCGCTGGGCGAACTGGCCCAGCAGGGTAGCGATGTACTGCCGCAGCGCATCGTCTACGTCTCCTGCAACCCGGCCACGCTGGCGCGCGATGCCGGGCTGCTGGTGCACGAGGCAGGCTACCGGCTGGCCGGTGCCGGCGTGGTGAACATGTTCCCGCACACCTCGCACGTGGAGTCGATCGCGGTGTTCGAGCGCGGCTGAGCCCGGCAGGCAAGGGTGGCCAGGGCCACCCGGACGAAAAAGAGCCGGCATGAAGCCGGCTCTTTTTTCTTTGTTGCCGGTGCATCCCGGGCCGGGCGCACCGAGCCCGTCAGTCGCGGTTGCCGCCGAAGATGCCCAGCAGAGCGAGCAGGTTGGCAAACACGTTGTAGACATCCAGGTAGATCGCCAGGGTGGCGGTCACGTAGTTGGTCTCGCCCCCGTTGACCACGCGCTGCACGTCGAACAGGATGTAGGCGGAGAAGATGCCGATGGCGATCACCGACACGGTGATCATCAGCGACGGCAGTTGCAGCCAGATATTGGCCACGCTGGCCAGCAACAGCAGGATCACGCCGACGAAGAGGAATTTGCCCAGACCGGAGAAATCGCGCTTGCTGACGGTGGCCACCGTCGCCATGGCGCCGAATACGGCCGCTGTGCCGCCGAAGGCATACATGATCAGCGCCGGTCCGTTGGAGAACTGCAGCGTCGCATTGATCAGGCGCGACAGCATCAGGCCCATGAAGAAGGTAAAGGCCAGCAGCAGGACCACGCCCATGCCGCTGTTCTTGGTCTTCTCGATGCCGTAGAAGAAGGCGAAGGCGATGCCCAGGAACAGGATCAGCGACAGGCCGGGGCGCCCGGCCATCAGGCTGAAGCCGCTGACGACGCCGATCCAGGCGCCGAGCACCGTCGGGATCATCGAAATGGCCAGCAGCCAGTAGGTGTTGCGCAAGACCCTGTTGCGCACCGTGACATCGGTGACGCTCCCTGCATTGCCGAAACCGTAGGTGTTCAGCTTGTTGTCCATGGTGACTCCTGTCTCGAAAGGTGAGGCGCCGGGCGGGCCCGGGCGGGCTCAGTGGCAATGTGGCATCGCATGGCCCGAATTGCAAGGCCTGGGCAGCTTATACGGCACATCAGGGTGCTGCTGCCTTCACACTTGCTCGCATTGGAGCGAGAAAACTCGCAATCTGTTCCCGACAATCATGGCTATTCTTGAATGTATGGTAGAAGGCACAGGTGCGGGCGGCTGCACCGGCGCCCCGCCGACGGCCCACGCGCCATTGCCGGATACGCCGTGCGTTCATTGTCTCGTGCTAGAATTGCAGGTTTAATCCATTTGTAACCCCTTCATTTTTCGGAGTTTTTATGGCGATCGAACGCACCCTCTCGATTATCAAGCCGGATGCCGTGGCCAAGAACGTCATCGGCCAGATCTACGCCCGTTTCGAAGCTGCCGGCCTGAAGATCATTGCCGCCAAGATGGTGCACCTGTCGCGCGGCGAAGCCGAGCAGTTCTACGCTGTGCACAAGGAGCGTCCCTTCTTCAAGGACCTGGTTGACTTCATGGTCTCCGGCCCGGTCATGATCCAGGCCCTGGAAGGCGAAAGCGCCATCAGCAAGAACCGCGACCTGATGGGCGCCACCGACCCGAAGAAGGCCGAGAAGGGCACCATCCGCGCCGACTTCGCCGACAGCATCGACGCCAACGCCGTGCACGGTTCGGACGCGCCGGAAACCGCAGCCGTGGAAGTGGCTTTCTTCTTCCCCGGCATGAACGTTTACAGCCGCTGATTGTCTCGCCTGTAGCCCAGGACTAGACTCAAAGCGACTCGCAGCGCTTCAAACGCCTCAAGCAAGACGCAAGACCCAAGCTGCCCTCATGAACGATCTCGTCAACCTGCTCGATCTGGACGCGGACGCGCTCACCGCCTATTGCGGCGAGCTCGGCGAGAAGCCGTTTCGTGCGCGGCAGCTGCAGCGCTGGATCCACCAGTTCGGTGCCAGCCGCTTCGATGCCATGTCGGATCTCGCCAAGTCGCTGCGCGAGAAGCTCGCGACGCGGGCCGAGATCCGGGCGCCGTCCGTCATCGCCGATCATGAATCGGCGGACGGTACGCGCAAGTGGCTGCTCGACGTCGGCGCCGGCAATGCGGTGGAGACGGTCTACATCCCGGAGGAGACACGCGGCACGCTGTGTGTTTCCTCGCAGGCGGGATGTGCCGTCAATTGCCGTTTCTGCTCCACCGGCAAGCAGGGCTTTTCGCGCAACCTGAGCGCGGGCGAGATCATCGGCCAGCTCTGGATGGCGGAGTTCGCCATGCGCGCACGCCTCGGGCGCGGCCCGAAGGACGACCGTGTCATCTCCAACGTGGTGATGATGGGCATGGGCGAGCCTCTGCTGAACTACGACCAGGTGGTGCCGGCCATGCGCCTGATGCTGGACGACAATGCCTATGGACTGTCGCGCCGCCGCGTCACGCTGTCCACCTCGGGCGTGGTGCCCATGATGGATCGCCTGGCCAAGGACCTGCCGGTCGCGCTGGCAGTATCGCTGCACGCGTCCAACGATCCGTTGCGCGACATGCTGGTGCCGCTGAACAAGAAGTACCCGCTGGCCGAGCTGATGGCGGCATGCCGCCGCTACCTGGAGTTCGCGCCGCGCGATTTCATCACTTTCGAATACTGCATGCTGGACGGCGTCAATGATGGCGTCGAGCATGCGCGGGAACTGTTGCAACTGGTGGCCGATGTGCCCTGCAAGTTCAACCTGATTCCCTTCAATCCCTTCCCGGAATCCGGCCTCAAGCGCTCGGGAAACGAGCAGATCCGCCGCTTTGCCCAAGTGCTGATGGATGCCGGTATCGTCACTACCATCCGCAAGACGCGCGGCGACGATATCGACGCCGCCTGCGGGCAGCTGGCCGGCGAGGTCAAGGACCGCACCCGGCTGGCCGAACGCGGCAAGTTCGGCAAGATCACGCCGCTCGTGCCCGTTGCCGCCAGCGGCCCGGACACGCCGTCCCGGGAGGTTCGCCCTGCATGATGCGCCTGTTGATCGCGGCCCTGCTGGGGCTGGTGATGCTGACCGCCTGCCAGGCGCCGCGTCCGCCGGCGCCGGAGGTCCAGGCGAACAGCCAGGCTGACCTCAAGCGGCGCGCCATCATCCGCCTGCAGCTGGCCACCAACTACATGCAGGCGGGCCAGAACGCCGTTGCGCTGGAGGAGGCGCAGCAGGCCATCGCCATCGATCCCGAACTGGCGGATGCCTACCATGTGCGCGCACTGGTCTACGCGAACATGAACGAGGGCGCACTGGCCGAGCAGAGCTTCCGCAGCGCGCTGTCGCTGCGTGGTGACGATGGCGACCTGCTCAATAACTTCGGCTGGTTCCTGTGCCAGCAGGCGCGCTACCAGGAGGCGCTGCCGATGCTGGAGCGTGCCGTCGCCGCCCCGTCGGCCAGCGGCCCGCTCAAGCCGCAGATCAGCCTGGGCGTCTGCCGGCTGCGCCGCGGCGACCTCGACGGCGCCGAGAAGAGCCTGCAGAGGGCCCTCGGCTACGATCGCAGCAACGCGGCGGCGATCACCAACCTCGCGCTGGTCTACTACCGGCGCGGCGAATTCCCGCGTGCCTGGCAGATCGTCGGGCGCGTCAATGGCGGCAGTGCCGCCAGCGCGCAATCCCTCTGGCTGGGAGCGCGCATTGCCCACCGGCAGGGCGACGCTGCCGCGCAGGAGGCGATGATTGCGCAGTTGCGCAGCCGCTTCCCGGAGTCGCCCGAACTGGCCGCATATGAACAAGGAGCTTGGGATGAGTGAACAGGGGGATCGCGTCGACAGCCAGCCTTCGGCAGGTAGCGCCGAGCGCGATGCGGTCGTGCGCGAGATCGGCGCGCGGCTGGCCGAGGCCCGCGAGGCGCAGCGTCTTTCCATCGAGGATGTCAGCGCGCGGCTGAAGGTCGCCGCCGCCAAGCTCAAGGCGCTCGAGGCGGGTGAGCTGGGCGGCATGCCGGACGTCATCTTCGCCAAGGGCGTGATGCGCGCCTATGCGCGCATGCTCCATGCCGACGTCGACGCGCTGCTGGCACGGCTGCAACCCAGTCCGGAACCGACCGTCGATCTGGTCGCGCGCCGCGACGGCGGGTTGAACCAGAGCTTCGATGGGCGCAACCGCTTCGCCTCGCGCAGCCCGGTCGGCTCGCGCAGTTCGGGTGGGCGCTGGATCTGGCTGGCACTGGTGGTCGTGGTGATCGGCGCCGGTGCCTATTTCGGCCTGGACCACGCCAAGGAATGGCTGGAAGCGCGCAAGGCCGCCGTCAATGCCCAGCCGGCGGAAGATGCTGCAGCATCCCAACCCGATGCCGCCCCGGGCACGGTCTCGGCGACCCTGCCCACGGTCATGAACGGTGCCGACAGTCCGGCGCCGTCCGAGGATACTTCGGCCGCCAGCGGTGCGGCTGCGAGCGGTGCAGCGGCGACGGCGTCCGTGCCTGCGGCCCAGGTGCCCGCAGCCACTGTGCCGGCTGCGGCGGCAACGGCGGCTGCGGCAGCTTCGGCGCCCGTGGCGGCAGCGCCGGCCAGCCCGGCCGCGACGGCAGCCGCCGGCAATGGCGAGCTGCAGATCCGGTTCGCCGCCGAGACCTGGTACGAGATCCGCGATCGCCGCGGCAAGGTCGTGCTGGGTGGTTCCGCCAAGGCTGGACAGGAAGTCAGCGGTGGCGGCGAGGCTCCCTACAAGGTAGTGATCGGCAACGTAAAGGGCGTCGAATCGATGACCCGCAATGGCGCGCCGGTCGACCTGCAGGCGGCCAACCGCAATAACGTGGCGCGCCTGACGCTGCCCTGAGGGCAGCGGGCGAGCAGCTTAGCAAGGTAGGATTGACCATGAACCAACAGGCCTGTCAGCCGGTACTGCCCGGCTCGCAACCGCGCCGGCAGACGCGCCAGGCGCGCGTCGTCTGGGGCGGCAATGTCGTCACCATCGGCGGCGATGCACCGGTGCGCGTGCAGTCGATGACCAACACCGATACGGTTGACGCGATCGGCACCGCCATCCAGATCAAGGAACTGGCCCGTGCCGGCTCGGAGATCGTGCGCATCACCGTGAACACGCCGGAGGCTGCGGCGGCCGTGCCCGCCATCCGCGAGCAGCTCGACCGCATGGGGATCGACGTGCCGCTGGTCGGCGATTTCCACTACAACGGCCACAAGCTGCTGCAGGACCATCCGGCCTGCGCCGAAGCGCTGTCGAAGTACCGTATCAACCCCGGCAACGTCGGCCAGGGCGCCAAGCGCGACACGCAGTTCGCCCAGATGATCGAGATGGCTTGCCGCTACCAGAAGCCGGTGCGTATCGGCGTCAACTGGGGCAGCCTCGACCAGGACCTGCTCGCGCGCATCATGGACGAGAACGGGAACCGCGCCGAGCCGTGGCCGGCCCAGAGCGTGATGGTCGAGGCGCTGATCACCTCGGCCATCGAGTCGGCGCGCAAGGCCGAGGAGATCGGGCTGCCGGGCAACCAGATCATCCTGTCGTGCAAGGTCTCGCAGGTGCAGGAATTGATCGCCGTCTACCGCGAACTGGCACGCCGCTGCGAATATGCGCTGCACCTGGGCCTGACCGAGGCCGGCATGGGCAGCAAGGGCATCGTCGCTTCCACCGCCGCGCTGTCGGTGCTGCTGCAGGAAGGCATCGGTGACACCATCCGCATCTCGCTGACGCCTGAGCCGGGAGCGCCGCGCGAGAAGGAGGTCTACGTGGGGCAGGAAATCCTGCAGACCATGGGACTGCGCAATTTCACCCCGATGGTGATTGCCTGCCCGGGCTGCGGGCGTACCACCAGCACGGTATTCCAGGAGCTGGCTGCCAGCATCCAGGCCTACCTGCGCGAGCAGATGCCGGTATGGAAGACCGCCTACCCGGGCGTTGAAGAGATGGACGTGGCCGTGATGGGCTGCATCGTCAACGGTCCGGGCGAGAGCAAGCATGCCAATATCGGCATCTCGTTGCCGGGCTCGGGCGAGTCGCCGGCGGCACCGGTGTTCGTCGACGGCGTCAAGGTCAGGACGCTGCGCGGAGAACGCATCGCCGAGGAGTTCCAGGCGATCGTCGATGAGTATGTGCGTACGCACTATGGACCGGGCGCCGTGAAGGCGGCGGCCGAGGCGGCCGCCTGAGGGCGCCGCGGCAAGATTGGAAAAGATGAGCGAATCCGTGAAGCCGGCAGCCGACGCTGCCAAGACCGAGAGCCAGGCCAAGGCCAAGCCGATGCAGGCCATCAAGGGCGTGAAGGGCATGAACGACATGCTGCCCGCCGATGCGGCGCTGTGGGAGCATTTCGAGAATGCGGCCCGCGCCATGCTGCGCGCCTATGGCTACCAGCAACTGCGTACGCCTATCGTTGAGCATACGCAACTGTTCGTGCGTGGCATCGGCGAGGTGACCGATATCGTCGAGAAGGAGATGTACTCCTTCACCGATGCGCTGAACGGCGAGCACCTGACGCTGCGCCCCGAAGGCACGGCGGCGGCGGTGCGTGCCACCATCGAGCACAACCTGCTGTACGACGGCCCGAAGCGGCTGTGGTACACCGGCCCGATGTTCCGCCACGAGCGTCCGCAGCGCGGCCGCTACCGGCAGTTCCACCAGCTTGGCGCCGAGGCGCTGGGTTTTGCCGGTCCGGACGTCGACGCTGAGATCATCCTGATGTGCCAGCGCCTGTGGGATGACCTGGGCCTGGTCGGTGTCCGGCTGGAACTGAACTCGCTCGGCCAGGCGCATGAGCGCGCCGCGCACCGCGAGGAACTGATCAAGTACCTGGAGGGCTTCCAGGACATCCTCGATGAGGATAGCAAGCGCCGTCTCTACACCAATCCGCTGCGCGTGCTCGACACCAAGAATCCCGCGCTGCAGGAGATGGCAGCCAACGCGCCCAAGCTGATCGATTTCCTCGGCGAGGAGTCGCTGGCCCACTTCGATGGCGTACAGCGCCTGCTGAAGGCCAACAACGTGCCGTTCACCATCAACCCGCGCCTGGTGCGCGGGCTCGATTACTACAACCTGACCGTGTTCGAGTGGATCACGGACAAGCTCGGCGCGCAGGGTACCATCGCCGGCGGTGGCCGCTACGATCCGCTGATCAGCCAGATGGGTGGCAAAGCGGCGCCGGCCTGCGGCTGGGCCATGGGGATCGAGCGCATCATCGAACTGATCCGCGAGGAAGGGCTCGTGCCCGAGGCCGAGGGTTGCGACGTCTACCTGGTGCACCAGGGCGAGGCCGCCGCACAGCAGGCGATGATCGCCGCCGAGCGCCTGCGCGATGCCGGGCTGGACGTGGTGCTGCATGCCACGGCCGACGGCAAGAGCGGCAGCTTCAAGTCGCAGATGAAGCGCGCCGACGGTAGCGGTGCTGCTTACGCCGTTATCATTGGCGACGATGAAATGGCCGCCGGCGCGGCCCAGGTCAAGGAACTGCGCGGCGGCGCGCAGGCCGAGGGTGGCGGGCAGCAGGTCTCGGTGCCGCTCGAGGCCCTGGTCGACCACATCATCGACGCCATGGTGGGCGCCAGCGAATAGGACGCCACCAGCCAGGGCCGCTGCCGCGTCGAGGCGACTCGCGCGATGGCGGCGGCAAGCACTGAATGTGACAAACGCAGCGAACCTTACACTCCGGTAGACGCCTCGATATGGCTTACGATCTAGAAGAACAGGAACAGCTTGAGAGTCTCAAGGCCTGGTGGCGCCAGTATGGCAACGCCCTGACCTGGCTGGTGATTGCCGGCCTGCTGGTCTTTGCTGGCTGGAACGGCTGGAAGTACTGGCAGCGCAAGCAGGCCGCCGAGGCGGCCGTGCTCTATGAACAGGTGCTGAAGGCCGCGGATGCACGCGACGCAGCGCTGCTCAAGCGCGCTGCCGGCGACCTGGAAGAGAAGTTCGGCAAGACCGCCTACGGTCCGATGAGCGCGCTGGTGGCGGCCAAGGTGCTGTACGATGCAGGCGATCTCGCCACGGCCAAGACGCAGTTGCAGTGGGCCATCGATCACGGCAACGCCGAATATGCCAGCCTGGCGCGCGTGCGCCTGGCCGGGCTGCTGCTGGACGAAAAGGCATACGATCAGGGGCTGGCCCTGCTGGCCGGCGAGCCGCCGGCCGCGTTTGCCGCGCTGTACGCGGATCGCCGCGGTGATCTGCTGGCCGCCCAGGAAAAGCGGGCCGACGCGCGTGCAGCCTACCAGCAGGCCATCGACAAGCTCGGCGGCGGCGACGCCGCGATGCGCCAGATCATCCAGTTCAAGCTGGACGCGCTCGGTACGGCCTGATCCCGCCTCGCGCGTTCTCACCCAAAACACTATCGGAACCTTATGACGTCATTGCTTTCCGCAGTCGGATCCGCCTCCAGCCAGCGCGGCGGTGCCCTGGCCCGTGCCATGGCCGTCGGCGCCTGCCTGGCGGTGCTGGGCGGTTGCTCGTTGTTCGGCAAGGAGGACAAGCATCCGCCGGCCGAGCTCAAGCCGATCACGGCGACGCTGTCGGTGCGCCAGGCCTGGAAGGCCGGCGTCGGCAAGAGCGGTCCGTACATCCTGCAGCCCACCGTGGCCGACGGCAAGGTCTATGCCTCTTCGAACGGCGGCAAGGTGGTGGCGCTGGAAGGCGCCAGCGGCCGCGTGCTGTGGAAGGCGGAGACCGACGTCGACCTGACCACCGGTCCCGGCAGCGACGGCAACGTGACGGCGGTGGCGGGCGAGAAGGGCGTGATCTACGCGTTCGACAATACCGGCAAGCAGATCTGGAAGAAGCAGGTCAACGGTGAAGTACTGTCCACGCCCCTGGTCGGCAATGGCATGGTCGTGGTGCGCACCACCGATACGCGCGTGCTCGGCCTCGATGCACAGAACGGCGATCGCCGCTGGATCTACCAGCGCTCACAGGCGGCGCTGAACCTGCGCGCCGGCATGGGCATGGTGTTCGCCGGCGACGGCATCGTGATGGGCTTCCCGGGCGGCAAGCTCGGCGTTCTGGCGCCATCCAACGGCGTGCTGCGCTGGGAAAGCACCGTGTCCTATCCGAAGGGGGTTTCGGAGATCGAGCGCCTGAACGACGTCACCGGCTCGCCGGTGGTGATGGGACGTCAGGTCTGCGCGACGACCTTCCAGGGGCGTATCGCCTGCCTGGAGCTGTCGAATGGACAGCCGCAATGGGCGCGCGACTTCTCGTCGCCGGCGGGCCTGGCCCAGGACGAGACGACCCTGTTCGCCAGCGATGAGCGCTCGGTGGTCCACGCCTTCGACCGCCAGAATGGCAATGAGCGCTGGAAGGACGACCAGCTGCAGAACCGCCGCCTCGGTATCCCGACCGTGGTGGGCCGCTCGGTAGTGGTGGGGGATTTCGAAGGGTATGTGCATTTCCTGTCGCGCGACGACGGCCAGATCGTGGCGCGCATGAAGACCGATGGCAGCGCGATCGGCGCAGCGCCGGTCCTTGCCGGCCAGACGCTGGTGGTACAGACCCGCGACGGCGATCTCTACGGCTACGTGCCGGACTGAGCGGCGGCGCGGCGCCAGCCGCGCGCCAGTACACGGCGCCGCCCGCGCACCTGTCGGCGGGGGCGGCGCTGATCCGGTAGCATGAACCGCGCCGCGGCGCGGAGGATCCCGACAGGACAAGCGGCAGGCCGCGCTCAGATGCGGCCTGCCGTCGGACCAATATGACTCCGGAGCCCGGGGGGCGGCAGGTGCCGGCCCCCGCTTCCTTTTTTTGCATGAAACCAGTTATCGCACTCGTCGGACGGCCCAATGTGGGCAAGTCGACGCTATTCAATCGCATGACCCGCTCGCGCGACGCCCTCGTCGCCGACCTGCCCGGGCTGACGCGTGATCGCCACTATGGCGAGGGGCGCATCGGCGAGCGGCCATTCATCGTCATCGATACCGGCGGCTTCGAGCCCGTGGCCAAGGACGGCATCATGGCCGAGATGGCCAAGCAGACGCGCCAGGCCGTGGTCGAAGCCGATGTCGTGATCTTCCTCGTCGACGGCCGTCTCGGCCTGGCGCCGCAGGATCGCGTCATCGCCGATTACCTGCGCAAGACCGGCCGGCGCGTGATGCTCGCCGTCAACAAGGCCGAGGGCATGAAGTACACCTCGGTGGCGGCCGACTTCTACGAGCTCGGCATGGGCGATCCCTATGCCATCTCGTCCACCCACGGCGATGGCGTGCGCGAGCTCGTCGACGAAGCGCTCGAGATCGCCGTGCAGGAGCGCCCCGAGCTTGCCGAGACGGATGACGCGGGTGCCCGTGGCACCAAGATCGCGATCGTCGGTCGTCCCAACGTCGGCAAGTCGACCCTGGTCAACACGTTGATCGGCGAAGAGCGCGTGATCGCCTTCGACATGCCGGGTACCACGCGCGATGCCATCTATGTGGAATTCGAGCGCGGGGGCAAGCCCTATACCCTGATCGACACGGCCGGCCTGCGCCGGCGCGGCAAGGTGTTCGAGGCGATCGAGAAGTTCTCGGTGGTGAAGACGCTGCAGTCCATCGACGATGCGAACGTGGTCGTGCTGTTGCTCGACGCCCAGCAGGACGTGTCCGACCAGGACGCTCACATCGCCGGCTTCGTGGTCGAGTCGGGACGGGCGCTGGTAGTCGGCGTCAATAAGTGGGACGGGCTGGACGGCCACGCCCGCGACCGCATCAAGCACGATCTGCAGCGCAAGCTGCAGTTCCTCGACTTCGCCAACTTCCACTTCATCTCCGCGCGCGAGCGCTCCGGCATCGGCGCGTTGATGCGCTCGGTCGACGAAGCCTACGCGGCGGCCATGATCAAGATGCCGACGCCGCGCCTGACGCGGGTGCTGGAGGAGGCCGTGCAGTTCCAGCAGCCGCGCCGCGTCGGTGCGACCCGGCCGAAGCTGCGCTACGCGCACCAGGGTGGTTCCAATCCGCCCATCATCGTGGTGCATGGGAACTCCCTGTCGGGCGTGCCGGAGACCTACCGGCGCTACTTGGAGAACCGATTCCGTGCGGCGTTCAACCTCAAGGGCACGCCGCTGCGCATCGAATTCCGTACGAACAAAAACCCGTTTGCGGAATCGAACGAGTGAGTCGGCGCCGGGGCGTTTGCCACGGCAAGTTTCGTTTGCGTTCGCTTGGAACTGAGGCTAAATTCACGTAAGCGGGGCCACCCGCCTGTTGAAACCGGCTTGGTACCACCGTTTTGTTTTTTTTCTGGCGCGTTCTTGCGCCGATCGACTTGAAATCGGGGACTGATGTCCCCATTGATCATCACTAAACCTATAAATTTGGAGTGTGCCATGAGCAACAAAGGGCAACTGCTACAAGACCCGTTCCTGAACGCGCTGCGCAAGGAGCACGTGCCGGTTTCCATCTATCTCGTCAATGGCATCAAGCTGCAGGGCAATATCGAGTCCTTCGATCAGTACGTCGTCCTGCTGCGCAACACGGTGACGCAGATGGTCTACAAGCATGCGATCTCCACCGTCGTCCCGGCGCGCGCGGTCAATTTCCGCGTCGATGATTCGGCCGAAGGCTGATACGACGGCGACCGACATCGCCAGCCGCGCGCCCGCGCGGCTATCGTTTTACGGATCGGTGCCGCCGCCCCGCGAGGGCGGCGGCGCTGCTCTAGGCCTGGCCGATTGCGGTATGCCGGCACCTGCGCCACTCCCCCGCCGTGTGATCGACCGGCCGGGCACAATTGGCCCCGGCGCCAAACGCGTGGCAGGCTATTCCACCCTGATTTCCCCCCGGCGCGCTGCGCCCGACCCGCTTGCAACCCAGAGACACTTCTAATTCCGCGCCCACCCGCGCCATCCTGGTCGGCGTCGATTTCGGCAAGCACGACTTCCAGGAGAGCCTGGGCGAACTGGCGCTGCTGGCCACGACGGCCGGTTCGCTGCCCGTCCATACGCTGACCGGCAAGCGCTCGCGTCCCGACCCCTCGCTGTTCATCGGCTCGGGCAAGGCCGAGGAACTGCGGGAGGCCGCCGATGCGCTCGATGCCGACGTGGTCGTGTTCAACCATGCCTTGAGCCCGGCGCAGCAGCGCAACCTCGAGCGCTTCCTGAACCGCCACGTCATCGATCGCACCGGCCTGATCCTGGACATCTTCGCGCAGCGCGCGCAGAGCCACGTCGGCAAGGTGCAGGTGGAGCTGGCCCAGGTCCAGTACCAGGCCTCGCGCCTGGTCCGCGCCTGGAGCCACCTGGAGCGGCAGAAGGGCGGTATCGGCATGCGCGGCGGCCCTGGCGAACGTCAGCTCGAACTGGACCGCCGCATGCTGGACGACCGGGCCAAGAGGCTCAAGTCCGACCTCGCGCGGCTGCAGCGCCAGCACAGCACGCGCCGGCGCGCGCGCGAACGAAACGACACGCTGAGCATCTCGCTGGTGGGCTATACCAACGCGGGCAAGTCGACGCTGTTCAATGCGCTGACCAAGGCGCGCGCCTATGCGGCCGACCAACTGTTCGCCACGCTCGACACGACTTCGCGCCGCCTGTACCTGGAGGGTCTGGGCAATGTGGTGCTGTCCGACACCGTCGGCTTCATCCGCGACCTGCCCACGCAACTGGTGGCGGCCTTCCGTGCCACGCTCGAGGAGACCGTGCACGCCGACCTGCTGCTGCACGTGGTCGATGCTTCCAGCGCGGTGCGGCACGAGCAGGTGGAACAGGTCAACCGGGTGCTGGCGGAGATCGACGCGGCGGATATCCGGCAGATCGTCGTGATGAACAAGATCGATGCGTCGCCCGAACTGGCTGCGCAGGGTCCGCGCGTGGAGCGGGACGAAGCGGGCGTGCCGACGCGCGTCTTCGTCAGTGCGCGCGAAGGGCTGGGCCTGGAAGCGCTGCGTGGGGCCATCGTCGAGGTCGCGCACTGGCTGGCCGAACGGCCGGACGATCCCGAGCCGCTCGACCCGCGCCTGGCGCACCTGACCGAGATGGCGCCGCACGGCGGTGCCGGCGAGCAGGGGGCGGATGACGCCGAGGGCGGCGCTGACGGGGAAGCCGGCAGCGCCCAGGTTCCCGCCCGTTAGCCGCAATTCGCCGGCAATTTGGCCGGGTTCGCCAAATGTGGCGTCGATGGCTGCTAGAATCCCCCTGTTACAAACTTCCTGGACCCGTGCACTTCATGCCCCAGTTCTCCCGGAATCCTGCCTCGCACCGCCTCGCCGGCGGCGCAGCCCCGTTGCGCGAGGCTTGGCTGCGGCTACGCGCCATCTTCTCGCTGAACGATCCCCGTTGGGGCCGCAATGGTCAGGATGACGAGGGGCGCGACAAGGAAGGGCGCGACGACAATCGTCAGCAGAACCAGCGGCCTGACGGCCCGCCCGATCTCGACGAACTCTGGCGGGATTTCAACCGGCGCCTGAACGGCCTGCTGGGCCGCAAGGACCAGGGCGGTGGCGGCAACCAGGGCTTCGGCGGCGCACCCCGCCCGGGTGGCAAGGGTTCCGGCGTCGGTGTCGGCGTCATCGTCGTGGCCGCGCTCGGTATCTGGCTGGCCAGCGGCTTCTTCATGGTGCAGGAAGGCCAGACCGCCGTCATCCTGCAGTTCGGCAAGTTCAAGTACAGCACCGGCCCGGGTATCAACTGGCGCCTGCCCTGGCCGATCCAGTCGGCCGAAATCGTCAACCTGTCGGCCGTGCGTTCGGTCGAGGTGGGCCGTTCGACCTCGATCAAGGATACGAACCTGAAGGACTCGTCGATGCTGACGCAGGACGAGAACATCATCGACGTGCGCTTCACGGTGCAGTACGACATCGACAATGCGCAGGACTACCTCTTCTACAACAAGACCGAGCGTGGCGGTGACGAGGAACTGGTGACCCAGGCCGCCGAGACCTCGGTGCGCGAGATCATCGGCCGCAACCGCATGGATGCGGCGCTTTACGAGAACCGCGAGCAGATCGCGCAGTCGCTGGCAAAGTCGATCCAGGGCATCCTGAGCGCCTACAAGTCGGGCATCCGCGTGATTTCCGTCAACGTGCAGAGCGTGCAGCCGCCCGAGCAGGTGCAGGCGGCGTTCGATGACGTCAACAAGGCCAGCCAGGATCGCGAGCGCGCGATCAGCGAAGGCCAGGCGTACGCCAACGACGTGATCCCGCGTGCCAAGGGCACGGCGGCGCGCCTGGTGGAGGAAGCCGAGGCCTACAAGGCGCGCGTGGTGGCCCAGGCCGAGGGCGATGGCTCGCGTTTCCGCCAGGTTCAGGCCGAGTACGCCAAGGCACCGCAGGTCACGCGTGACCGGATCTACCTGGAGACCATGCAGCAGATCTACAGCAACACGACCAAGATCCTGGTCGATGCCCGCCAGGGCGGCAACCTTCTCTACCTCCCGCTGGACAAGCTGCTGGCACAGGCGCAGGGTGACGCGCGTGGCGCGGCGCCCGCCGCGCAGACGCCGGCATCGTCGCAGTCGGCCAGCGGTGCGGGCGCAGCTTCGGCGCCCGACATGTCCGGCGACAGCAGCCGTTCGCGCGATGCCCTGCGCAACCGCGACCGCGACTCGCGCTGAGGAGGCCAGACATGAATCGACTCATTTCCTTCGTCATCGGCCTGCTGATCGTGCTGGCCGTGGGTTCCTCCATGCTGTTCGTGGTGGACCAGCGCCAATACGCGGTGGTCTTCGCCTTCGGCGAGATCAAGCAGGTCGTGCGCGAGCCCGGCCTGCACTTCAAGCTGCCGCCGCCGTTCCAGAACGTGGTGTTCATGGACCGCCGCCTGCAGACCATCGACGTGGCAGCCAACGAGCGCTTCCTCACCGCCGAGAAGAAGAGCATGGTGGTGGACTGGTTCGTCAAGTGGCGTATCACGGATCCGCGCAAGTTCTATGTGGCCTTCGGCGGCAATATCCGCGGCGCCCAGGACCGCATGACCCAGCGCATCGACTCGGTCGCGCGTGAGGAATTCGGCAAGCGCACCGTTGCCGATGTGGTCGCCGGCGAACGCGAGAAGGTCATGCAGAACATCCGCGCCGGCATGGCGGAGTACGCGCAGTCGGTCGGCGTCGAGATCCTCGACGTGCGGCTCAAGCGGGTCGACCTGCTGCCGGCGATCAGCGAGTCCGTCTATCGCCGCATGGAGGCCGAGCGCAAGCGCGTGGCCAACGAGTTGCGCTCTACCGGGGCAGCCGAGGGCGAGAAGATCCGCGCCGATGCCGACCGCCAGCGCGAAGTGCTGCTGGCCGAGGCCTACCGCGATGCACAGAAGGCCAAGGGCGAGGGCGATGCGCGCGCGTCGCAGATCTACGCCGAGGCCTTCGGCCGTGATCCGCAGTTCGCGCAGTTCTGGCGCAGCATGGAAGCCTATCGCAACACCTTCCGCGACAAGCGCGACCTGATGGTGCTCGAGCCCGATTCCGAGTTCTTCAAGTACATGCGTTCGAGCGGCGGTGCGGCGCCGGCACCGGCGGGACGCCGCTGACCGGTCCGGCCAGCCCCGGCTTCAGGCGAGACCCCGGCCCCGGCCGGGGTTTTGTCCGGATGGCGGGTGCGACGATGCTTGTTGGGGCACTTCGATGAGTGACGCACTCTGGCTCGCGCTGGCCTTGCTGCTAGTGCTCGAGGGGATGCTTCCCTTTGCCGCGCCGGCGTTGTGGCGCCAGGCGATGCTTCGCCTGACACAGCTGCCTGATGCACAATTGCGCGTGTTCGGGCTGGTAGCGATGGCTGCCGGCCTGCTGGGCGTCCTGCTGCTGCGGCATTGATGTCCTGAAGTCCTGAACGCGCGTGCCGCCCCGGGCGGCTGGCCGGACCGGCCGCCCGCAACCGATTACCAGATTCACCGAGAAGAGATTCCCCCATGTCCGACCACTGGCTGCTGCCTGAAAACATTGCCGACGTGCTGCCGTCGGAGGCGCGCAAGATCGAAGAACTGCGCCGCCGCATGCTGGACCTGTTCCGCACCTACGGCTACGAGCTGGTGATGCCGCCGATGATGGAATACCTGGAGTCCCTGCTGACCGGTACCGGCCACGACCTCGACCTGCGCACGCTGAAGCTGGTGGATCAGCTCTCGGGGAGGACTCTGGGCCTGCGCGCGGACATCACGCCGCAGGTGGCGCGTATCGATGCGCACCTGCTGAACCGTCCCGGGGTCACGCGGCTGTGCTATGCCGGCAATGTGCTCCATGCGCGGCCGGCGGGCTTCCATGCCACGCGCGAGCCGATCCAGATCGGTGCCGAGATCTACGGCCATGCCGGCCTGGAGGCTGACGTCGAGATCCAGGAGCTGATGCTCGCCGCGCTGCGTGCGGCTGGCCTGTCGGGCATCCGCCTGGACCTGTGTCATGCCGGCATCCTGGAGGCTCTGCTGGAGGGGCTGCCGTCTGGTCGCAAGATCGAGGCCGACCTGTTCGCCGCGCTCGAGACCAAGGACGTGCCCGCGCTGCGCGCGATCACGGCAGGCATGCCGGAGGCCGAGCGCGATGCGCTGCTGGCGCTGCCGACGCTGTACGGTGGAGTCGAGGTGCTGGAGCGCGCGCGCGCCGTATTGCCGGCGAGCCCGAAGATCCAGCGCGCGCTCGACGAGCTGACCTTCCTCGCCAGCGAGGTGCGCGACGCCAGCGTCAATATCGACCTGGCTGACCTGCGCGGCTACCACTACCACAGCGGCGTGATGTTCACCGCCTACGTTGCCGGCCTGCCCAACTATGTGGCGCGCGGCGGCCGTTACGACAAGGTCGGTGAGGCCTTCGGCCGGGCCCGTCCGGCGACCGGCTTCTCGCTCGACCTGCGCGAGGTGGCGTCGTTGTCGCCCGTCGAAGTGCGGGCGCTGGCCGTATTCGCGCCGTGGGATGCCGATCCCGCGCTGCGCGCGGCGATCGCGGCGCTGCGCGCGGGTGGCGAGATCGTCATCCAGTCGCTGCCGGGGCATACCAAGGAACTCGACGAGTTCAACTGCGACCGCCAGCTCGTCCGCCAGGACGGAGCCTGGAAAGTCATTCCGCGCTGAGCCTTCGCATCACCGGCAGGGCCGCGTGGGGCGGCCCGTGCGCGCTTGCGCCTCCAAAATGGCGGGCGTGCCGCGCAACGAGAGTAGAATACGTTTTTAACCTTCTGACCGAAACAACATGTCCGCTTCTGCAGTAAGCCAGGGACGCAATGTCGTCGTGATCGGCACCCAGTGGGGTGACGAAGGCAAAGGGAAAATCGTCGATTGGCTTACCGACCACGCAAAGGGCGTGGTGCGGTTCCAGGGCGGCCATAACGCCGGCCACACGCTCATCATCGGCGGCAAGAAAACCATCCTGCGCCTGATTCCGTCGGGCATCATGCGTGAAGGCACGATCTGCTATATCGGCAATGGTGTCGTGCTGTCGCCGGAAGCGCTGTTCCGCGAGATCGAGGAACTGGAGTCGGCCGGCCTGCAGGTGCAGAACCGCCTGCGCGTGTCCGAGGCGACCACGCTGATCCTGCCCTACCACGTGGCCATCGACAAGGCACGCGAAGCGCGTCGCGGCGCCGGCAAGATCGGCACCACGGGCCGCGGTATCGGACCGGCTTACGAGGACAAGGTGGCGCGCCGTGCACTGCGCGTGCAGGACCTGTTCGACCCGCAGCAGTTCGCCGAACGCCTGCGCGAGAACCTCGACTTCCATAATTTCGTGCTGACCCAGTACCTCGGCGCCGAAGCGGTCGACTTCCAGCAGACGCTGGACGAGACGCTGGCCTATGCGCCGCGCCTGGCGCCGATGGTGGCCGATGTCTCGGCCGAGCTGTACGCGGTCAACGCGGCCGGTGGCAACCTGATGTTCGAAGGCGCGCAGGGCACGCTGCTCGACGTCGACCACGGTACCTATCCCTTCGTCACCTCCAGCAACTGCGTGGCCGGTGCCGCTGCCGCGGGCGCGGGCGTCGGCCCGGGCCGCCTGAACTACATCCTGGGCATCACCAAGGCCTACTGCACGCGCGTGGGCTCGGGGCCGTTCCCCAGCGAGCTGTACGACAACGACAATCCGTCGCGCCAGGATCCGGTCGGCGTGCGCCTGGCCAATGTCGGCAAGGAATTCGGCTCGGTGACCGGCCGTCCGCGCCGCACCGGCTGGCTGGACGCCGCCGCGCTCAAGCGCTCGGTGCAGATCAACGGCGTGTCGGGCCTTTGCATGACCAAGCTCGACGTGCTCGACGGCCTCGAAACCATCAAGCTGTGCGTGGGCTACACGCTCGACGGCAACACCGTCGACATCCTGCCGCGCGGCTCGGATGCCGTGGCGCGCTGCGTGCCGGTCTACGAGGAGTTCGCGGGCTGGAATGAGTCCACGTTCGGCGTGAAGCAGTGGGACGCACTGCCCGAGGCGGCCCGTGTCTACCTGAAGCGCATCGAAGAAGTGGTCGGCATCCCGATCGACATGATCTCGACCGGCCCCGACCGCGACGAGACCATTCTGCTGCGTCACCCCTACCTGGCTTGACGCCTCCGGGTGCCGCCCACCGGCGGCGCGTCGGCAAGCAATACGGCCCGCGCAAGCGGGCCGAAACGTATCCGCCTCCGGCACCGGAGGCCCTGACAAGACGAGCGCGACACCGCGCCAAAGTGAAGAGCCAATCATGAACCTGCCGAGCAACGACGACGAGAACCTGTGGGTCTCCTGGGACGAATATCACCGCCTGATCGCGCGGTTGTCGTTGACCGTGCACGAGTCCGGCTGGAAGTTCGACAAGATCCTGTGCCTGGCGCGCGGCGGCCTGCGCGTCGGCGACCAGATGTCGCGCATCTTCGATGTGCCGCTCGCCATCCTGGCCACCAGCAGCTATCGCGAGGCGGCCGGCACGCAGCAGGGTGAGCTCGATATTGCCCAGTACATCACCATGACGCGCGGCGAACTGACCGGCAAGATCCTGCTGGTCGATGACCTGGTCGATTCGGGCGTGACCCTGGAGCGTGTGGGCCGGCACCTGAAGGAGCGCTATCCCGCCGTGACCGAAGTGCGGTCGGCGGTGCTGTGGTACAAGGCCTGCTCCAAGGTGGCGCCGGACTACCACGTCGCCTACCTGGCGACCAATCCCTGGATCCACCAACCCTTCGAAGAATACGACACGCTACGTCCGCACAACCTGTCGGCCTGGCTCAAGCGCGGCCGCCACGGCGGCGACGCAACCCAGGGCTGAGCCCGCGCTTAGCGGTCGGGGAGGGCTTACCGCCCCGGCCGTCGCCTGCTGATGCTGCGCTGGTTCAATAGCCCACTGTGAAGCGCTGGCGTTCGTGCGCCGGCTTCTCGATCTCGTCCAGCATCGCGATGGCGTAGTCTTCCATCGAGATCCAGCTCTTGCCGCTGGCGTCCGCCAGCAGCGTTTCCTCTCCCGTGCGGTAGCTGCCGGTGCGCGTGCCAGGCTCGAACAAGGCCGAAGGCGACAGGAAGGTCCAGTTCAGCGCGGTCTCGCTGCGCAGTGCGTTGAGGAAGTCCCGGCCGGCGAGCGCCTCGGCCTTGTAGATCTCGGGGAACTGCGGCGCATCCACCAGCTGCGTGCCCGGCGCCACGAAGAGGCTGCCGGCGCCGCCGACCACCAGCAGGCGCGGCACGCCGGCCTGCTTGACCGGGCCGAGGATCTGTTCCGGCTTCGCGTCCAGGAAGCGCACCGTGCTGATGGCCACATCCTGGCCAGCGAGGGCGGCGGCCAGGGCGGCGCCATCCGCCACGTCGACGTCGAGCGTGCTCAGGCCGGCGCGCGGCGCGAGGGAGGTGGCCTTGCGCGAGAGTGCGGTCACCGTGTGGCCGCGGCGCAGGGCCTCGTCGATCAGGCGCGTGCCGACGCGGCCGGTGGCACCGATGATGGCGATCTTCATTGCAATTCTCCTTGTCTGCAGGTTGATGACAGCTTAGTCAATGCCCGCGTATTGCGGGCGGTCGATATGAAACTATTGTGGTTACATATCGGGATAAAAAAATCAGCGCCGGTGGCGCTGTGCGGCCTGTTCGACTTCTTCCAGCATGCCGGCAATCGTGATGCCGGCCAGCGCCTGGTCCATCGCGTCCTGGGCACGCGTCGCCACCTGCTTGAGCGCCCCGGTGATCTCGCGGCCTACCATGCAGGCCGGGTTGGGCGCGCTGTGGTGCAGCGAGATCAGCGCGCTCGTCTCGACGGCGCGAAAGACCTCGAGCAAGGTGATGCCGGCGGCCGGGCGGGCCAGCGCGGCGCCACCGGTGCTGCCCATGACCGTGGTCACCATGCCGGCTTCCGCGAGGCGGCCGATGAGTCGGCGGATCAGGGCGGGGTTGGTGCCCACGCTGCCCGCGATCAGCGATGACGGCAATGGTTCGCCAGTCTGCGCAAGCAGGGTCAGGATATGCACGGCGACGGCGAAGCGGCTGCTGGTGGTCATGGTGGGCGGTCAATATGTAACCATCATAGTTACAGATAGACCGGCCTGTCAAGGCGGACGACCAGGTGAGGCGGGCGGCTGCGCGGACTGTCGGCGTCGGGCTGCTTTGCTGGTCCGAAGAGGGGAACTTCCAACAGCATCTGAGCGTTTCTGTCGGAAGGATGCCGGAAGCGGCACTGAAACTGATACACTGGCCCACGGCGCAACCGTGGCCTGCCAGAGGGTCGGTTGCCAGGTGGCCCGCGGACATCCAGGCGATATCCGCCGGCTGCGTCAGCAGGGCTGTCGTATTGCGGCCCAGTTGCATTCGAGCACTAGAGCAGCAATAGAGCAATAGAGTAATCGCGCGATCGAGCGTTTCGTTCACGCATTCACGCGCTGCGGCGCGAACGGGGAGTGGAATTTGCCGGGTCCGGGAAACAGCAAAGTGGAAAACAAAAAACCCGCAGGGCTCGAAAGCGCTGCGGGTTTCCCGGTGATCTGGTGCCCAGGAGAGGACTCGAACCTCCACAGTGTTGCCACCGCTAGGACCTGAACCTAGTGCGTCTACCAATTCCGCCACCTGGGCAGGTGTCGAAACAACCGAAGCGCTCATTATAGAGAGCGCAAAGCGTTTGTCAAATCATTCTTTGAAGAAATTGAATCAGAACAACTATCCGATCCCCAGCCGGGAAGAAATCCTGGGCGTGCTGAGAACTTCCGGCTCGCCGCTGTCGGCGGGGGATATCGCCAAGGCTCTGGCCGTCACGCGCAAGGAGCATGACGGCTTCCAGAAACGGCTCGCCGCCATGGAGCGCGACGGGCAGGTCGAATTGAACCGCAAGGGCCGCTACGAGCTGGCCCACCAGCCGAACTTCGTCACCGGGCGCGTGCAAGGCCACCGCGACGGCTTCGGCTTCCTGATCCGCGACGACGGCGACGACGATATCTTCCTGCCCGAGCGCGAACTGCAGAAGGCCATGCACAACGATCGCGCGCAGGTGCGCGTGGTCGGCTACGACCGGCGCGGTCGTCCGGAAGGCCAGATCGTCGAGATTCTGGAGCGCGCCAACCGGCGCGTGATCGGCCGCCTGCTCAGCGAGGGCGGCGTGCTGGTGGTGGCGCCGGAGGACAAGCGCATCAGCCAGGACATCCTGATCCCGCCCAACGCGCAGGGCAAGGCCAAGGTGGGGCAGGTGGTCAGCGTCGAGATCGTCGAATACCCGGACCGCTACGTGCAGCCGGTGGGGCGCGTGGTCGAGGTGCTGGGCGACATCGACGACCCGGGCATGGAGATCGAAATCGCCGTGCGCAAGTACGGCGTGCCGCATGCCTTCTCCGCTGCAGCCGCGGCCGAGGCGGCCGCGTTGCCCGACACGGTGCAGCCGTCCGACCTGCAGCACCGCATCGACCTGCGCGACGTGCCGCTGGTCACCATCGACGGCGAGGACGCACGCGATTTCGATGACGCGGTCTATTGCGAACCGGTCAAGATCGGCCGCAGCAAGGGCTGGCGCCTGATCGTGGCGATCGCCGACGTGTCGCACTACGTGCGCCCCGGCACGCCGCTCGACACCGACGCGCTCGACCGCGCCACCTCGGTCTACTTCCCGCGCCGCGTGATCCCGATGCTGCCGGAGAAGCTGTCCAACGGCCTGTGCTCCCTGAACCCGCAGGTGGACCGCCTGTGCATGGTGTGCGACGCGGTCATCACCGCCAAGGGCGAGATCAAGGCCTACCAGTTCTATCCCGCGGTGATGCACTCGGCCGCGCGCCTGACCTACAACGAGGTCTGGGCCGTGCTGTCGAACACCAAGGGGCCCGAAGCCCACAAGCGCGTCGAGCTGGTGCCCCAGCTGCAGGACCTGTACGAGCTGTTCCAGGTGCTGCTCAAGTCCCGGCGCGCGCGCGGTGCGATCGACTTCGACACCACCGAGACCTATATCGTCTGCAATGCGCAGGGCAAGATCGAGCAGATCCTGCCGCGTACCCGCAACGATGCGCACCGCCTGATCGAGGAGTGCATGCTGGCCGCCAACGTGTGCGCGGCCGACTTCCTCGAACGCTTCGGCCACCCTGCGCTCTACCGCGTGCATGCGGGCCCGAGCGAGGAAAAACTGAAGCTGCTGCGCGAGTTCCTCAAGACCGCCGGCCTCAGCCTGGGCGGCGGGGACAAGCCGCAGGCCTCGGACTATGCCGAGGTGATGGACAAGATCAAGTCGCGTCCCGATGCGCCGATGCTGCAGACCATGCTGCTGCGCTCGATGCAGCAGGCTGTCTACAGCCCGGACAATATCGGCCACTTCGGCCTGTCCTATTCCGCCTACACGCACTTCACCAGCCCGATCCGGCGCTATCCGGACCTGCTGGTGCACCGCGCCATCAAGGCGGTGCTGGCCCATACCAAGTATCAGCCGGCCTATGCCGACGGCGTCGTGCTCAATACCGCGATCGCACCCAAGGCGCGCCGCCTGCAGGCCAAGGATGCGGAGCAGAAGGCCGAACGGGTGGCCGCGCGCGCGCGCCGCAACGAGGCGATCTGGGACGAGCTGGGCCTGCACTGCTCGGCCAACGAGCGCCGCGCGGACGAGGCTTCGCGCGATGTCGAGGCCTGGCTCAAGTGCTACTTCATGCGCGACAAGCTGGGCAATGAGTTCGCCGGCACCGTCAGCGCCGTGACCTCCTTCGGCATCTTCGTGCAGCTCGACGAGCTGTACGTCGAGGGCCTGATCCATGTGAGCGAGCTGGGCAGCGACTATTTCCAGTACGACGAGGCGCGCAACGAACTGCGCGGCGAGCGTACCGGGATCCGCTACCGCCTGACCGACCGCGTACGCGTGCAGGTGCTGCGCGTCGACCTGGACGCGCGCAAGATCGACTTCGGCCTGGTGCAGGAACCCTCTGCCAAGGCGTTGCGCGGCGGCCGCCCGCCTGCATCGGAGACCGCCCCCCACGTGCCGGCCGCGCACGCCCAGCCGGCGCGCAAGCGCGGCAAGCAACTGGCAGCCCTGCTTGGCGGCACCTCCAAGCCGGAAGAGTCCTTCGACGAAACGTTGGACCGCGTGATCGAGGAACAGCCAGTGTTCGAGGCCGTGATCATGCCAGCCAAGGCACCCGGCAAGGCGCACGTGCCGGCGGGCAAGCCCGCCAAGCGTGCCGCCAAGCCCAAGCCGCAGCACCTCGCCACGCCGCGCAAGGGCGCCAAGCCGCGTCCCAAGCCTGCCGGTAAGAGCGGCCGCCCCGCGCGCAAGCGCTGAGCCCGGTGTTCCTGCCGCTTGCCTTCCGGCCCCCGATGCCCGGTTCCCGCCGGGCCCGGCCGGCTGGGCGGGTACAATCGCGCCATGGCTAAACACAAACTTCTGATCGGCTTCCATGCCGTCACCGCCCGGCTGCGCCAGAACGCGGCCGGTGTCACCGATGTCTATGTCGAGTCGGCGCGCCGCGATCGCCGCATGCAGGACTTCATCCGCCTGGCCGAGAGCCTGGGGGTGCGCCTGCATCCGGTCGATGCCGAGCGCCTGCGCGGCCTGGCCGGCACCGACCGCCACCAGGGCGTGGTGGCACGCGCCGAGGAGGCATCGCTGGCGCTGACCATCGATGAACTGCTAGACGGCATCGAAGGCCCGCCGCTGCTGCTGGTGCTCGACGGCGTCACCGACCCGCACAACCTGGGTGCCTGCCTGCGCGTGGCCGACGGGGCCGGCGCGCACGCCGTGATCGCGCCCAAGGACCGCAGCGTCGGCGTCAACGCCACCGTGGCCAAGGTCGCCAGCGGCGCGGCCGAGACCGTGCCCTACATCACGGTGACCAATCTGGCGCGCACCCTGCGCGAACTGCAGGAACGCGGCATCTGGGTGGTCGGCACCGCGGACGGCGTCGACAAGACGCTCTACGATGTCGACCTGAAGGGGCCGATGGCGCTGGTGATGGGGGCCGAAGGGGAGGGCATGCGCCGCCTCACCCGTGAGACCTGCGACGAACTGGTCGGCATCCCGATGGCCGGCGGTGTCGAGAGCCTGAACGTTTCCGTGGCCAGCGGCGTCTGCCTGTACGAGGCCGTGCGCCAGCGCCGCGTGCTGGCGGGCTGACAGAGTTCGCGCATCCGGCCGGGCTTGCTGCTTTCCTTCTCTATCGCTCCCTCCTTTCGTTTCTGGATCTTGTCCCAGGGCCCCTGCCGCTGCGCAACGGGCCTGGGGCTGCGTCGACGGTACCGGGCGGCATGCTCTGCCCGGCCGGATGCTTGCCGCAGGCGGGCAGCCATCGCGCAAATGCGGGAAATCCCGACAAAAACTCTCAGAAATCCGGACATAGTGACGCATTTGCGCTGACTTTTTGATCGCATCGGCCAAAAGGCAGGGCGGGATCGGTGATTTTGTAATACATTCGCGCCATCCCAATCGCTGCGCCACTCACCTTGAATCCGGAAGTCCGTACCGAACTTGCACTAGACCGGCTGCGCGTCGAATTCACGCAGCCTGAAACCGAGCGGGATTTTCAGCTGCACCATCTCAGCCGCACCCAGGCGTCGCTGCGCCTCACGCTGCTGTTCTGCTCGCTTTTCTACGTCGCATTTTCGTTGACGGACGTGGCGGTCCTGGGGCAAGGCCGCGCAGCGCTCTGCCTGCTCGCCGCGCGCACGCTGGTCGCGGTCACGGCGGTGCTGGGCCTGCACCTGGTGCGCCAGCAGCCCGAGTCCGTCAACACGGTCTGGTTCGCGGCGAGCATTGCCGAGATCGTCGGCATGTCCACCTTCATGCTGATCGTCTGGTTCCGGCCGCACGAAATCCCGTGGCACGCGATGTCGCTGTGCATCATGCTGATCGTGGTCTACGTGTTCATTCCCAACCGGCTTTGGATCGCGCAAGGGATCGCGCTCGCCGCGACCGCGGCGTTCATCCTGCTTGCCGTGCGCATCGGCAAGCTCGAGCCATCCGATGCGCAGACCATGGCGATGCTGCTGCTGCTCGTCAACAGCTTCGGCATCGTGGCGGCGCGCCGCTATCATCGGCTCTGGCGCGATGAGTACCGCGTCCTGATGGACCTGCAGCAGCTGTCCGTGCACGACCCCCTGACCGCCTGCTTCAACCGGCGCCACCTGCACCAGACACTGCTGCCGATGGAGATCGCCAGGGCACGCCGCTTCCGGCATTGGCTGACGCTGATGGTCTGCGACATCGATCGCCTCAAGTCGATCAACGACACCTACGGCCACCAGGCCGGCGATGTGGTGCTGCAGCGGGTCGCCGCCCAGTTGCGCAGCGCCTCGCGCGACCATGTCGACAGCGTGGTGCGCTTCGGCGGCGAGGAGTTCCTGGTGGTGCTGCCGCAGACCGACCTGGATGGCGCTCTCGCGGTGGCGGAGCGGCTGCGTGCCGCCATCGCCGGCAGGCCCGAGGTGGACAACGCCGGGCTGGCTATCGCTGCGACGGCCAGTTTCGGTGTGCTCGCGGTGAATTTCGCCACCGTTGGCGAGTCGGTGACGGAAGCTTCCCTGATAGCCGCAGCGGATGCCTTGCTGTATGAGGCCAAGCACGCGGGCCGCAATACGATCCGCTACCGCGAATGGGGCGGCAGGCCGATGGTGCGCGCAGAGGGCTCGCTGCCCCTGACCCTGTACGAGTCCAGCCCGTGGACGGACACGGTGCGCCAGGGCGAGCCGGGCGGGCGGCTGGTGCCCTGAGTCGACGCATTGGTGGTGCAGGGCACTAGTCCATTGCGTCATTCGAAAAGCCCCCCGTTCGACAGCGCGTCCAGGCCGCATGCGTCGTTGCAAATGCTCGCCATAGCCGTGCCATGGCTGCGCTTTGCGCCTAGCCTGCGACCTGGAGGCACTGCCGCTCGGCTGCGCGCCCGGGTGCGTTTTCTCTGATGCAGTGGACTAGAATCGCGGGCATGCCGTCCGCGGCGGCGCCGGCATCGCGGCGCACCGGAGGCGGGCGCGGGAGAAGTCATGAGTGAAACAAAGGAATTACTGGATCCGCAGCAGGTGCAGACCGCGCGCGCATGGGTCGCTGCAGCCCGGGACATCTTCGTCCTGACCGGTGCCGGCATCTCGGCCGAGTCCGGCGTGCCGACCTTCCGCGACGCGCTGACAGGGCTGTGGGCGCGCTACGATCCTGAGGAGCTGGCCAGTGCTGCGGCATACCGCCGCCATCCGGGCATGGTCTGGAAGTGGTACCAGCATCGCCGCGAAATGGTGGCTGCTGCGCAGCCAAACCCGGGCCACGCGGCGCTGGCGGAGCTGGCCGGCCGCAAGACGCTGACGCTGGTCACGCAGAACGTGGATGGCCTGCACCAGCGCGCCGGCAGCCAGGACGTGGTGGAACTGCACGGCAGCTTGTTCGCCGACAAGTGGCTGGACGGCTGCGGCCGCTGCGACATCGCCACGGCGGTGCCGGGCGAGCCGCCGCGCTGCGGCACCTGCGGCGCCATGCTGCGACCAGGTGTGGTCTGGTTCGGCGAGGACCTGCCGCGCGTGGCGCGCTTCCGCGCCGAGCAGGCGGCACAGCATTGCGACCTGTGCCTGGTGGTCGGTACCTCGGGCCTGGTCTATCCGGCGGCTGCGTTGCCCGGCATCGCCAAGGACGAAGGGGCGCGAGTGATCGTGATCAATCCCCAGCCTTCCGCACTGGACGAGACCGCCGACCTGGTGCTGCGCGCGCCGGCCGGGGCCTGCCTGCCGCTGCTGGTCCGGCAGGACGGCGCCTGAGGCGCCGTCCTGTCCGGATTCAGCGAGCCACCGCCACCGGGGCGCGCATCACCAGGTAGAGTCCGCACAGGATGATGGCCATGCCTGCCAGGCTGGACGCCGACATGCGGTTGCCCAGCAGCAGGAAATCCATGGCGGCGGTGACGCCGGGCACCAGGTAGAACAGGCTGGTGACATTGACGAGGTTGCCGCCCCGGATCATGCGGTAGAGCAGCAGCTGCGCGCCGACCGAGATCACCAGGCCCAGCCAGAGCAGCGGCAGCAGCAGCCCGATGCCGGGCTCCAGTGCCACCGGCTGTGCCGGCAGCAGTGCCAGGCACAGCAGCAGGCTGATGCCATATTGCAGCGGCAGGACCTGAGCCGGTGTTTGTGCGATGCCTTTCTGCAGGATCGCGCCGACCGTCATGCAGGCGAGCGCGCCCAGGGCGGACAGCATGCCGGCAGCGGAAAAGTGTGCCGCCGCGATGCCCTGGCCGACCACCAGTGCCAGGCCGCCCAGTGCCAGCGCCAGGCCGGACAAACGGCGCGGATGCGCGCCGGGTTCCAGCCAGGCCAGCGTCAGGATGGGCTGGGCGCCACAGACCGTGGCCAGTACCCCGGGTGTGATGCCATGTGCCAGCGCGAGGAAATAGCATGCCGTGTAACCGCCGATCAGCGGCAAGCCGATCAGCGCGACGCGCAGGCGTGTGCCCGGCGCCGGCAGCCATTCCTCGCCGCGCAACAGGCCGAGCGCGGCGAGCGAGCCGCCGGCCAGCGCGAAGCGCAGCGACAGCAGGACGAAGGGGCTGGCGTGGTCCAGGCCCCAGCGGGAGAAGATCGCGCCGCTACCCCAAAGCAGCACGAAGAGGGCGGTCGGACCATAGGCGGTCCACAGACTTCCATTGGATTTCATGGGTTTGCACCTGTCGAGGCAACAACAGGCTCCAGCCGCGCGCAAAGCGGCACCCCGGTCGGCACGACCGGCGGATCAGGGCAGGCTGGAGCGGAAAAGGGCTGGGAGGATCAGCCGAGCACGACGGCCGTGGCCGGCGGGCTGACGACCGCGGCGACCACGCCGCACGGCGGGGACGCCGGGGGAGGCGCGACAGATGCGACGACACCAGTGCGCGCGGTGCGTGCGAAGCCGTGCGCCCGATGGTCGGGGCATACGGCTTGCGGCAGGCGGGTGCGTGGTGTCATGGGAAGTTCGGTGTTCCGGATGGCCTCCGCCGCGCTTCAGGCGCTTCAGGGAGGACTTAAGGGCGGACTTAAGGGCGGACTTAAGGGCGGACTTAAGGGCGGACTTAAGGGCGGACAGGCCAGCAGAGATGCTAGAGGCGACGGGCGCTGGCGTCAAGCGCCCGTCGCTGGCCGGGCTCAGGCGGCGATCAGCGTTTCCAGCTTGACCGCATCGGCGGCGAACAGGCGGATGCCTTCGGCCAGCTTCTCGGTGGCCATCGCGTCTTCGTTCAGTTGCCAGCGGAAGTCCGGCTCGTCGCTGGCCACGCGCGCCACATTGGCGGACTGTGCCTGCTCGACGGAAAGCTTGCGCTCGACTGCGCCCTCGCCGGCGGCAAGCTGCTCGAGCAGCCCGGGACTGATGGTCAGCAGGTCGCAGCCGGCCAAGGCCAGGATCTGCCCGGTGCTGCGGAAGCTGGCGCCCATCACCTCGGTGGCGTGGCCGAACTTCTTGTAGTACTCGTAGATCTGGCGCACCGAGCGCACGCCCGGGTCGTTGTCGCCGGCGTTGGCGACGGCGTCCCATTTGTCGCCGGCCTGCTTCTTGTGCCAGTCGAGAATGCGACCGACGAAGGGCGATATCAGTTGCGCGCCGGCCTCGGCACAAGCGACAGCCTGGGCCAGGGAAAACAGCAAGGTCATATTGCAGCGGATACCCTCGCGCTGGAGCACGGCGGCGGCGCGGATGCCCTCCCAGGTCGAGGCGATCTTGATCAGCACGCGCTCGCGCGCGACGCCGCGCCGCTCATAGAGGGCGATCAGGTGGCGTGCCTTGGCGACCGTGGCCTCCGTGTCGAAGGACAGGCGCGCGTCGACCTCGGTCGAGACACGTCCCGGCACGATCGCCAGGATCTCGCAGCCGAAGGCGATCAGCAGCGCATCCATCACCGCATCGGTGCCGGCGGCGCCATGGTCGCGCACGGCCTGTTCGAGCAGCGGGCGGTAGTCAGGCTTCTGCACGGCCTTCAGGATCAGCGAAGGATTGGTGGTGGCGTCCTGTGGCGTGTACTGCTTCATCAGCTGGAAGTCGCCGGTGTCGGCGACCACCGTGGTGAACTGCTTCAGTTGCGCGAGCTGGTTCATGATCGGTCCATTGCTGGCCTGCGCGGGCGCCGCCGCCGGTGGCGGCACGGCCCGGCAGAGAGGAGGATGGGGGAGGGCGCGCAGGGCGGCACCCCTTGCGGCCATTGTACCCGTGGCTTCCGGCGTGCAGGACCGCCCGGTGCGATCCGCTACACTACGGGGTTTCCATCCAATGCATCCACTGGCTCTGTCATGAATCAGGACGAACTCAAGGCGCTGGTCGCCCAGGCTGCCGCCGACTACGTGAAGCAGGAAGTACCGCAGGGCGCGGTGCTCGGCGTCGGCACCGGCTCGACCGCCAACCTCTTCATCGATGCCGTGGCGGCTTTCAAGGACCGCTTCGCGGGTGCCGTATCGAGCTCCGAGGCATCGACGCGCCGTCTGCAGCAGCATGGTTTCACCGTGCTGGACCTGAACGAAGTGGACGAGATTCCCGTCTATGTCGACGGCGCCGACGAAATCGACGCCAGCGGCGCCATGATCAAGGGCGGCGGCGGCGCGCTGACGCGCGAGAAGATCGTGGCCTCGGTCGCGGCACGCTTCGTCTGCATCGCCGACGGCAGCAAGCTGGTCGAGGCCATGGGGGCGTTCCCGCTGCCGGTCGAGGTGGTGCCGATGGCACGTGCGGCCGTCGCGCGCCGGCTGGCGGCGCTGGGCGGCCAGCCCAAGCTGCGCATGACCAAGGAAGGCGGGATCTACAAGACCGACAACGGTAACGTGATCCTGGACGTGGCCGGACTGCGCATCACCGATCCCAAGGGCATGGAAGCCGACATCAACCAACTGCCTGGCGTGGTCACGGTCGGCCTGTTCGCCCTGCGCGGGGCGGACGTGCTGCTGCTCGGCACGCAGGACGGCGTGCGGCGCACCGACTTCTGATGCCGTCGGGGCCGGCCTGCGTGCCGGCCCGTTCAGGGAGCCGGGCTGGCCAGTGGCTTGCCCTTCTCCACCACATAGACGCCGACCAGCCGGACCGGCGTAGTGCCGGGATTGTGCGCGTCGTGGACCACGCCGGCCGGTACCACGAAGGCTTCTCCCGCCTTGATCCGGCGCGGCGGCTGGCCGTCCACCAGCAACTCGGCCTCGCCCTCGGTCACGTAACTGATTTCGTCGCCGGGATGCGTATGGCGCCCGGCATGAGCGCCCGGCGCCACCTCCACCTTCGCCACCACGGCCTCGCGGCCTGGCACCGAGGTGTCCTCGCGCGAGACCAGGGTGCGCGTCAGGCCGCCGGCCTGGGCCAGCGCCGTGCCGGAAGCCAGCGCCAGGCCGGCCAATGCCAGCGCGCCGGCGTACTGCGTCATCTTGCGGTCCATCTCCTCTCCTCCTCTGCCCGGGGTTGTCGTTCTGCTTCGATTTGCTTCATGCTGCGCCGTTGCCATGGCGGCTGCCTGGGCGGCAGGCTGGCCGCAGATGCAGGGTGATGCAGGGGTGATGCAGGGGCGGGCCGGATTGCGCGCCGTGCGGATGTGGACGCATCGTAGCAAAGGCCGGCGGCCAGCGTAACAGGCGGGCGGAACTTGGCAAACAAAAAAGGGTGCCTCGGCACCCTTTTGCGTCATGGCCGCATCACGGCCGCATCACGGTCGATGTGCGGCGCTCAGCTCTGCGGCGGCACGTAGCCGGCGGCCTGGTCGGCGCCTTCGCCGAAGAAATACTTCTCGGTCTGCTTGAGCAGATACTGGCGTGCGCGCGTGTCGGCCATGTTGAGGCGGTTCTCGTTGATCAGCATGGTCTGGTGCTTGAGCCAGCCGGCCCAGGCTTCCTTCGACACGTTCTGCCAGATCTTCTTGCCCAGCTCGCCGGGCAGCGGCGGGAAGTCGAGGCCTTCGGCTTCCTTGTTCAGCTTGACGCAGTGGACCATGCGGGCCATGGAGACTCCTTGGAATTTTGTGCGGTGCGATTGTCGGGACGCGCCGCCGGCGCCGGGGCGGCGGGCGGCGTGCCGTGCGTGGGTGGCGCTATTGTAGCGAAGCGCGGGCGACCCGGTGCCCACGCCCCTATCGCGCGCAGCGTCTTCAGTGTGTCTTCAGAGCTTCTTCAGCAGCACCATGGACTTGCGCTGCCAGTTGTACAGCTTGCGCTTGTCTTCCGGCAGGTCGTCCACGGTGGCGTGCACGAAGCCGCGCTTGAGGAACCAGTGCTCGGTGCGCGTCGTCAGCACGAACAGCCGGTCGAGGCCGAGCGCGCGTGCGCGCCGCTCGATGCGCTTGAGGATGCGCTCGCCGTCGCCGGTGCCCTGTGCCTCGGACGAGACCGTCAGGCAGGCCATTTCCGCCATGCCCTCGCGCGGGTAGGGGTAGAGCGCGGCGCAGCCGAACAGCACGCCATCGTGTTCGATCACGCTGAAGTTGGCGATGTCGCGCTCGATCAGGTGGCGTCCGCGCGGCACCAGCGTGCCGTCGGCTTCCAGCGGCGCGATCAGCTGCACGATGCCACCGACGTCATCCAGCGTGGCCTCGCGCAGGCTTTCCAGGTCGGTATCGGAGACCATGGTGCCGACGCCATCGTGCAGGAACAGCTCCAGCAGCACCGAGCCGTCGAGCGCGTAGGGGATCAGGTGGGCGCGCGGCACGCCACCCTTGAGCGCCTTCACCAGGTGCTCGAGGTAGTAGGCCACGTCGCGCGGCAGGTGGTTGTTCTGCAGCCGTTCCACCGCCGTGCGCAGTGACAGTTCGGGGATCAGCTTGCCGACCGGGTCGGGTACGCCGGGCACCTCGGTGATGAAGATCAGCTTGTCGGCCTTCAGCGCGCTGGCGGTGGCGCTGGCCACGTCTTCCATCGACAGGTTGAAGGCCTGGCCGGTAGGCGAGAAGCCCAGCGGCGACAGCAGCACGACCTTGCCGTGATGCAGGGACATCTGCACCGACTCCGCGTCCACCTTGCGCACCAGGCCGGTGTGCTGGAAGTCGACGCCGTTGACGATGCCGAGCGGCCGCGCCGTGACGAAGTTGCCCGATACCACGGAGAGCTGGGCGCCCGCCATCGGCGTGTTGGGCAGGCCGCGGCTGAAGGCGGCTTCGATGTCCAGGCGCAATTCGCCGGCCGCCTCCTTGGCGCATTCGATGGCGGCATTGTCGGTGATGCGCACGCCATCGACGAACTCGGATTCCACCTGGCGCAACGCCAGCTGTTCCTGCACCTGTGGGCGCGAGCCATGCACCAGCACGACATGCATGCCCATCGCGTGCAGCAGCGCGACGTCGTTGACCAGGGCGTCCAGGCAGCCCGCCTTGACCAGCTCGCCGCCGAAGGCGATCACGAAGGTCTTGCCGCGGAAGGCGTGGATATAGGGCGCCACCGCTCGCAGCCAGTCGACGAACTGCTGGTGGCTCGGCGCCGGGGCCCCGCGCTCGAGGGGCGCGGCAGGGGCGGCGTCGGCCGGGGTGGCGGGGGGCGCGGGCTGGGGTTCGGCCGGCTCGGTGGGCTGGGGCGCCGGCTGCGGCGTGTCGGTTCTGGCGTTCATCCGGCGGATTATAATCCCGCCCAATGTCAGAACAACGTCCCGTCAAGCCGCTGCCGCCGGAGCGGCAGCCCGCCGCGCCGGCCAGGTCCCGCCCGGCGCCCCGTCCCGGCCCTCAGTCCGCCAGCCCGAACGGCCCGCAGCCCCCGCGCCGGACCGCCGTAGGCGCGGCCGACGCCGCTGCGCCGGTGCGTGCCGGCGGGCCGGCACCGGACGGCCGCGCGCAGCGCGGCGCGCGCCCGCGCCAGGGCGATGCCGAGCGTCCCCCACGGACCCCACGGCCGCGCCGCCCGGCCAATCCGCTGCCGGAGATCACGTTCCCCGAGGCGCTGCCGGTTTCGGCGCGGCGGGAAGAGATCGCCGCGGCGCTGCGCGCGCACCAGGTGGTGGTGGTGTCGGGCGAGACCGGCTCGGGCAAGACCACGCAGTTGCCCAAGATCTGCCTGTCGATCGGGCGCGGTCCGGGCGCGGACGGCAGTGGCGGCCTGATCGGCCATACCCAGCCGCGCCGCATCGCGGCCACCTCCACCGCCAAGCGCATCGCCCAGGAGCTGGGTACGCCGATCGGCGAGCACGTCGGCTACCAGGTGCGCTTCAACGACACCATGTCGCCCGGCGCCTCGGTCAAACTGATGACCGACGGTATCCTGCTGGCCGAGACGCAGAACGATCCGCTGCTGCGCGCCTATGACACGATCATCATCGATGAGGCGCACGAACGCAGCCTCAACATCGATTTCCTGATCGGCTACCTGAGGCAGATCCTGCCGCGGCGGCCGGACCTGAAGGTCATCATCACCTCGGCCACCATCGACGCACAGCGCTTTGCCGAGCACTTCACCCTGCAGGGAAAGCCGGCGCCGGTGATCGAGGTCAGCGGCCGCCTGTACCCGGTGGAGGTGCGCTACCGGCCTATCCAGCAGGATGCGCCGGGCACGCCGGGCACGGCAGGCGACCCGCACAAGGCCGCTGCCGCGCGCGAGCGCGACCTGTACGACGGCATCGTCGATGCCGTCGACGAGCTGTGCCGGCTGGGGGCGGGCGATGTGCTGGTGTTCCTGCCGGGCGAACGCGAGATCCGCGAGACGGCGGAGGCGCTGCGCAAGCACCATCCACCGCACACGGAGATCCTGCCGCTGTTTGCGCGGCTGTCGGTGCAGGAGCAGGAGCGGGTGTTCCGGCCCTCCAACGCACGCCGCATCGTGCTGGCCACCAATGTGGCGGAAACCTCGCTGACCGTGCCCGGTATCCGCTACGTGGTCGATACCGGCCTGGCGCGCGTCAAGCGCTACTCCTATCGCAACAAGGTCGAGCAGTTGCAGATCGAGTCGATCTCGCAGGCGGCGGCCAACCAGCGCGCCGGCCGCTGCGGCCGGGTCGCGGACGGCGTCTGCATCCGGCTCTATGAGGAATCGGATTTCGCCGGCCGCCCGCGCTTCACCGATCCCGAGATCCTGCGCTCGTCGCTGGCCGCGGTGATCCTGCGCATGAAGGCCTTGCGCCTGACCGCGATCGAGTCATTCCCCTTCATCGAGCCGCCGCTCGGCCGAGCCATCGCCGACGGCTACCAGCTGCTGCAGGAGCTGGGCGCGATCGACAACAAGGGCGACAGCTACGAGCTGACGCCCGTCGGGCGCCAGCTTGCCAAGCTGCCGCTGGACCCGCGCGTGGGCCGCATGATCCTGGCCGCGCGCGACCACCAGTGCCTGCGCGAGGTGCTGGTGATCGCCAGCGCGCTGTCGGTGCAGGATCCGCGCGAACGCCCGCAAGAAGCCCAGGAGGCGGCCGACCAGGCCCACCGCAAGTTCGTCGACGAGAAGTCGGAGTTCCTCGGCTGGGTGCGCATGTGGAAGTGGTTCGAGGAGGCGGTCGCGCACAAGAAGACCAACCGACAGTTGCAGGAGCAGTGCCGCGCGCATTTCCTCTCCCACGTGCGCCTGCGCGAATGGCGCGACGTGCATTCGCAACTGCTGACCACCGTGACCGAGCAGGGCTGGCGCTTGAACGACAGCGAGCCGACCTTCGAACAGATGCACAAGGCCCTGCTGACCGGCCTGCTGGGCAATATCGGCTGCAAGCTGGAAGAGGCCGACGGACGCGGCCGCGAGTACCTGGGCGCCCGTGGCATCAAGTTCCACCTGTGGCCGGGTTCCTTTATCGCGCGCAAGGTGGGGCGCTGGATCATGGCGGCAGAGCTGATCGAGACCAGCCGGCTGTTCGCGCGCACGCTGGCGCGCATCGAGCCAGAGTGGCTGGAGCAGGTCGGCGGCCACCTGCTCAAGGTGAGCTGGAGCGACCCGCACTGGGAGAAAAAGGCCGGCCAGGTGCTGGCGCTGGAGCGCGCCACCCTGTACGGCCTGGTGGTCTACCAGCACCGGCGCGTGCATTACGGGCCGATGAATCCGGCCGAGGCGCGCGAGATCTTCATCCGGCGTGCGCTGGTCGACGGCGAGCTGGACACCCGGCTGGCGTTCTTCGCGCACAACCAGCGCCTGGTGCGCGAGATCGAGAACCTCGAACACAAGTCGCGCCGGCAGGACGTGCTGGTCGACGATGAGCTGATCTACGCTTTCTACGATCGCGCCATCCCCGCCGACATCCACCAGCAGGCCAGCTTCGAGCAGTGGTACAAGCAGGCCGCCGCCGACGACCGCAAGCTGCTCTACCTGAATCGCGACGAGCTGATGCGGCACGAAGCGGCTGGCATCACCACCGAGCTGTTTCCCAAGGTGCTGAGCGTGGCCGGCGTCGACATGGCGCTGACCTACCATTTCGAGCCGGGCAGCCATCGCGACGGCGTGACGCTGGCGGTGCCGCTGTATGCCCTCAACCAGATCCGCCCCGAGCGCTGCGAATGGCTGGTGCCGGGCATGATCAAGGAGAAGGTGCACCTGCTGCTGAAGTCGCTGCCGCAGAAGCTGCGCCGCCACTGCGTGCCGCTGCCCGACTACGCGGCCGGCTTCGTCGAGCGCCGTCCCTTCGGCGAAGGTGAGCTGGTGGACGTGCTGATCGCCGATATCCGCGAGCAGACCGGCACCATGGTCAAGCGTGCCGACTTCAAGCTCGAGACCTTGTCCGCTCACCACTTCATGAATTTCAAGGTGGTCGACGAGCACGGCCGCCAACTGGAGATGGGGCGCAACCTGGCGCAACTGCGCGCCGAACTCGGCGGGCAGGCGCAGCAGTCGTTCCAGAGCCTGGCCGCGCGCGGCGCGGGTCAGGCGCAGGCGGCCGGCGGCAGTGGTGCCGCCGCAGTGCCGGCCGGACAGTACGAGCGGCTGACGGCCTGGTCGTTCGGCGAGCTGCCGGAGCTGCTGGAGGTGCGCAAGGGCAACCAGACGCTGTTCGGCTATCCGGCGCTGGTCGACCGCGGCAGCCACTGCGACATCGAAGTGTTCGACGATCCGCAGGAAGCAGCGCGCATCCACCGCACCGGATTGCGCCGCCTGTTCGCGCTGCAGCTGCGCGAGCAGGTCAAGTTCGTCGAGAAGAACATCCCGGGGCTGCAGCAGATGGCGATGCAGTACATGAACCTGGGCACGCAGGAAATGCTGCGCGACCAGATCGTGGCGCTGGCGCTGGAGCGTGCCTGCCTGCAGGAGCCGCTGCCGCGCAACGCGGAGGAGTTCGCCGCGCGCAAGGACGAGGGCAGGGCGCGCCTGTCCCTGCTCGCGCAGGAGATCGCGCGGCTGGTCGGCGCGGTGCTGGCCGAGTATGCGGGGCTGCCGCGCAAGCTGCTGCAGGCCAAGTCCTTCGCCGCCGCCTACGCGGACATGGAAGGGCAGCTCGGGCGGCTGATGGGCAAGCAGTTCGTCATCGACACGCCCTATGCCCAGCTGGTGCACTATCCGCGCTACCTGAAGGGTATCGCCATGCGTGTCGACAAGATCAAGGGCGATCCGGCGCGCGATGGCCAGCGCATGCAGGAAATGGCGCCGCTGCAGCAGCAGTGGCAGCGTGCCGAAAAGCAGTTGCGTGCGCAAGGGCGCGGCGTGGAAGACGCCAGGCTCGACGAGTTCCGCTGGATGCTGGAGGAACTGCGCGTGGCGCTCTTCGCGCAGGAGCTGCGCACGCCGGTACCGATGTCGGTCAAGCGGCTGCAGAAGGTGTGGGAGTCGATGCAGCGCTGACGGCCGGAGCGCGCGGCATCCTCGCCGGGGCGCGGTTAACGGCGCCCTGCGGTATTTCTTGAGGCCGGAATCGCGCGGAATCTTGCGCCAGGTCATCGGCGCGGCAGGTGAAACCGTTAGAATGCTCCATTCCGAATCAGAATCCCGGTCCTATGTTCGTATTGCGTAGAGTTGTTGCAGGTCTGGCCACGGCCGGCGCACTGGCTTTGGTGTCGGCGCCTGCGCGGGCCGAGGTGGTGGTGACACTGAATTCCGGTGATGCCACCATCACTTTGATCGACAAGGACACGCAGAAGGTATTGGAGACCTTCCCGGTCGGCAAGGAACCGCACCACCTGATCGCGACGCCGGACGGCAAGTCGCTGATCGTGGCCAACGCGGTCGGTAACGACCTGGTCTTCCTCGATCCGCTCTCGGGCAAGGTGCAGCAGCGCGTGCCCAATATCGACGACCCCTACCAGATCGGTTTCTCGCCCGACCAGAAGTGGTTCCTCACCACCGGCAACCGGCTCGACCGCGTCGACCTGTACCGCTGGGATGGCAAGGCGCTGAAGCTGGCCAAGCAGCTGCCGCTGGCCAAGACGCCGAGCCATATCGCCTTCACCGCAGACAGCAAGGTCGCCTTCGTCACGCTGCAGGACTCCAACGAACTGGTCGCCATCGACCTGCCCACGCAGACCGTGATGTGGCGCATGACCACCGGTTCGGCGCCGGCCGGCGTATGGGTCACGACCGACCAGAAGTACGTGCTGGTCGGCATGACCGGCGCCGACTATGTCGCCGTAGTCGACTGGCATACCCGCTCGGTGGTCAAGCAGATCCAGACCGGCAAGGGTGCCCACAACTTCCGCACGCTCGGCGATAAGCGCCACCTGTTCCTGAGCAATCGGGTCTCCGGCACCATCAGCATCATCGACCAGCAGACCCTGACCAAGGTGGGTGACATCACCGGCCTGCCGCCCGGCCCGGACGACATGGAGTTGACGGCCGACGGCAAGACCCTGTGGGTCAGCTTCCGCTGGGCGCGTTCGGTGGGCCTGATCGACGTGGCCAGCCGCAAGCTGGTCAAGACCATCCGCGTCGGCCGCTCGCCCCATGGCATCTACTTCCACACGCGCGCGCCGCTGTACTGACGACAGGCACGCGAACGCAAACATGCGCAGATCTTCGATTTTCTGCAGCCGCAGCCGTCTCGTGCTGGCCGCACTGGGCCTGTGCGCCGGGCTGGCCGCGCCGGCGCTGCTGCCCGCTGCCGGTGCCGCCACCGGCGTGCCCACCGGCACCCCTGGCGCGGCGCCCGCCTGCAGCGCCGGCACGCTTTACCTGACTTTCGATACCGGCAGCATGAGCCAGGCGGAGCTGATCGCCAGCACGCTGCGCAAACACCACATCAAGGCGACCTTCTTCCTTGCCAACGAGCCCACGGTGCGCGGCGACAATTCGCTCGACAAGGCCTGGGCCCCGTACTGGAAGGAGCTTGCCGCGGACGGCCATGCCTTCGGCACGCATACCTTCGACCACGTCTACCTGCGTAGCGTGCGCGACGGCCGGGTGACGATGCGGCCGCAGTTCGGCGCCGAGGGCGGGCGTGACGTCGAGATGCGTGCGGGCGATTTCTGCGACGAGCTGCGCCGCAGCGCCGCCGCTTTGCACGCCTATACCGGGCAGACCATGCTGCCACTCTGGCGCGCACCGGGCGGGCGCACCGCGCCGCAGACGCTGCGCTGGGCCGAGCAATGCGGCTTCAAGCACGTGGGCTGGGCCTCGGCCGGCTTCCTCGGCGATGAGCTGCCGTCCGACCGCTTCCCCAATGCGGTGCTGCTGCAGCGGGCGCTGCGCGACCTGCGCGACGGCGACATCACCATGGCCCACCTGGGCATCTGGTCGCGCAAGGATCCGTGGGCACCGGCGGTGCTGGAGCCGCTGATCAGCGGCCTGGAGCACAAGGGCTTCTGCTTCGCCACCTTGCGCGAGCACCCGGCCTACCGCAAGTGGTTCGAGGAGCAGGCGGCGGAGCAGACGAAGCGGGCCCCCGGGCAGGCCGAGGGCCGGCGCTGATGTGGGATGTGCTCGGCGGCTGGATCGGCGCGCTGGAAGGCGCGTTGTTCCAGAACGTGGTGCTGCCGCTGGTCTACCACCTCGGCCTGGGCGGCTACGCCGAGGATGCCTATACGGCGACGGAATGGCTGCTGGTGGGCCTGGTGCAGATCGGCGTGATGGTCCTCATCCTCGGACCGCTGGAGCGCTGGCGTCCGGTGGAGCCCGTGACCGACCGCGGTGCGGTACGCACCGATATCTTTTATACGCTGGTGCACCGGCTCGGCCTGTTCCGGCTGGCGATGTTCTTCCTGCTCGATCCGCTGATGGACGGCCTGGAAGGACACCTGCGCCTGCTCGGGTTGCAGCGCGTCAACGTCGAGGCGTGGTGGCCGGGCGTGACCTCGATCCCGCTGGTCAGCTTCTTCGTCTACCTGCTGCTGTTCGACCTGCTCGACTACTGGTACCACCGGCTCTCGCATACCTTCCGCTGGTGGTGGGCCTTGCACGCGGTGCATCACAGCCAGCGCCAGATGACGCTGTGGAGCGACAACCGCAACCACTTGCTCGACGATATGCTGCGCGACGTGGTGTTCGCCGTGGCGGCGCTGGCGGTGGGCGTCGAGCCGTCGCAGTACGTGCTGCTGGTGGCGCTGTCGCAACTGCTGCAGAGCCTGCAGCACGCCAACCTGCGCCTGCACTTCGGCCGGCTGGGCGAGCGGCTGCTGATTTCCCCTCGCTTCCACCGCACGCACCACGCGGTCGGCCTCGGTCACGAGCAGTCCGGTCGCCCCGGCCGCCTGGGCGGCTGCAACTACGGCGTGCTGTTCCCCTGGTGGGACATGCTGTTCGGTACCGCGGACTTTTCCGCCGATTACCATCCGACCGGTATCCGCGACCAGATGCTGCCGCCGGTGGGCAAGGGGCGCGACTACGGTGCCGGCCTGCTGCGGCAGCAGTGGCTGGGCCTCAAGCGGCTGCTGCGCATCGGCTGAGCGCCGCGCCCGCTCGCGCAGGCGGCGCGGGCGCGGCCGGCGTATGCTAGTCTCTTCGTCCTGGCTAGATTGTCGACCGCTCCTGCTGCATGAACGACCTGTTCCGCTCGTTTGCCCGTGCCATGGTCAGCCAGCTGCATCCCCGCATGCTGCTGCTGACCGTGCTGCCTTTCCTGCTTGCCACCGCGCTGTGGGGCGGACTGTTGTGGTGGGGCTGGGATCCCATCATGCAGGCCGCGCGCACGCTGCTCGAAGGTTGGGCGCTGACCCGCTGGATCTACGCCGCGCTCGACTGGATGACGCTGCAATCGCTGCGCGCCGTAGTGGCGCCGCTGTTCGTGGCGGCCCTGATGATCCCGCTGGTGATCGCTTCGATGCTGCTGTTCATCAGCCTGTGCTCGGTGCCCGCGGTGATGCGCTACCTCGAGCGCGGCTATCCCGGCCTGGCCAAGGCGCGCGGCGGCAGCGTGGTCGGCAGCGTGCTGCAGTCGCTGGGCAGCACGCTGGTGTTCCTGCTGCTGGTGCTGGTGACGTTGCCGCTGTGGCTGGTGCCGCCGTTCTTCGCCCTGATCCCCCCGCTGCTGTGGGGCTGGCTGACCTACCGCGTGATGAGCTACGACGCACTCGCTGAGCATGCCACCGCCGAGGAACGCAAGACGCTGATGCGCCGCCACCGCACGCCGCTGCTGGCGATCGGCGTGGCGGTCGGGCTGCTCGGCTCGGCGCCGACGCTGCTGTGGGTATCGTCGGCGGCCATCATCTTCCTCTTTCCCTTCGTGCTGGTCGGCACGCTGTGGCTCTATGTCCTGATTTTCATCTTCTCGGCGCTGTGGTTCGGGCATTTCTGCCTGCTCGCGCTGGAGAAGCTGCGCGCCGAGCGCGCCGCGGCAGCGGCCGGCCCGGCCAGTCCGTCGGGCGGTACGCTGTCCGGTGTCATCGATCTCGCGCCGGAAGATGTCCGGCGCATTGAACAATCCTGAGTGGGGAAATCATGGGGTTCGGCCTGATCGTCATCGGTGACGAGATCCTGTCGGGGCGGCGCGAGGACAAGCACCTGCGCCGCACCATCGAATTGCTGGGCGCGCGCGGCCTGGCGCTGGACTGGGCGGAGTACGTCGGCGACGAGCGTGAGCGCATCACCGCCACGCTGCGCCGCACCTTCGCCGGTTCCGACGTGGTGTTCTGCACGGGCGGCATCGGCGCCACGCCGGACGACCATACGCGCCAGTGTGCCGCGGCCGCACTCGGGGTGCCGCTCGCGCTGCACCCGGAGGCGCGCGAGCAGATCACCCAGCGCATCATCGAAACCGCCGAAGGTGACCCCGCCAAGGCCGACCTGAACCGGCCGGACAACCAGCACCGCTTCAAGATGGGCGAGTTCCCGGTGGGCGCGCGCATCATCCCGAACAGCTACAACCGGATCCCCGGCTTCTCGGTGGCCGATCACCACTTCATGCCCGGCTTTCCGGTGATGGCGTGGCCGATGATGGAGTGGGTGCTGGACACCTACTACGCCGACCTGTTCCACCAGCGCGGACAGGCCGAGCGCAGTTTCTTCGTGTTCGAGGCGCCCGAGTCCACGTTGACGCCGCTGATGGAGCGCGTGGAAGCCGCCTTCCCGGGCATCCGTGTGTTCAGCCTGCCTTCGGTGGGCGACGCACAGCGCGGCGAGATCTTCGCGCGGCGCCACATCGACCTGGGGGTCAAGGGGGCGGCGGAGCACGTCGAGGCCGCCTACACGATGCTGCGCGATGGCGTGACGGGGCTGGGATTCGAGGTCGTCGAAAACTAGTCTGTCGCAGCTGCGCGGGCCGAGGCCGGGCATCGCCGGCCAGGCCGCCGCCCCTGTCCCGGCGGATGGAGCAGCCAAGTGCTTGGCCCCACGCCGCAGCCGCAGCCGCGCCTGCGACGCGTCATGCGCCGTGCCAGGGCAGCCCGCGGAAGCACCAGCCCTCGACGGTCTTGCGGTGATGTTGCTCGTTGCGCGCGCCTTCGAACCCTTCCAGCACATCCATTGCGAACTGGTAACCGGCCGCTGTCGCCACGCGTGCCGCATGCTTGGAGCGGGCCGCGCTGCGGCACAGGAACAGCACCGGCGCACCGGTCGGCACGCGTGCCTTCAGTTGGTCGAGGAACGCCGGGTTCTGCGTGCCGGCCGGATAGGTGATCCACTCGATGTGAAGCTGCTGCGCGTCCGGCAGGTCGGGGCCGCCGACCCAGTCCAGTTCCGCCTGCGTGCGCACGTCCACCAGCACGGCCGCCGGGTCGGCCTGCAGCAGGCCGAAGGCTTCCTGCGGCGAGAGCGCGCCGAAATACGGGAGTTGCTGCGCTTGCTGGCGGCGGGCTGCGGCCTGGAGAAGTTCGTCTCGTGCGGTCATCTGGGCGACAAAAACGGGAAGATGGAATGGCGGGATTGCCAGGAGGCTATTCTAGCGCGCCAGGGCGGTCGCCCCAACCGCGACCGGCCTCGTGCGCCCCGGCCGGTTGATGGCGTCCGCACCATTTCGATGCGTTTTTCCTGTGTCGGCACTATTTCGGTGCTTTCTGTCGTTGTTTTGCACCGGATTGGTGTTTGTGCGCCCGAACCGGTTTGCCGTGGTGCCGCGCGTGGTCTCGGAGGCGATTCGCCGGCGCGCCAGGCGGTGGAGCGGCGCGCACGCCGGGTGGGCGCCGTGTCGCGCAGGCGCTGCAGCGGGTGCACATTTTTCGGGAGCAGCAGCGCATTTTGGGGATTCCGCTGGCATGCTTTCTGCTAACATTCCTCGTCCCTTTCGAGGCCGGTTTTCCCAGGCGCGCCATGGCTGAATGGCCGAACCGCCAGGAGGATCGACGAAAGAATGGCTCTTACTGAACTCAGCCGCATTCCCAGGAGATAGGCATGGCCAACAGCGTTGCAGACGTGATGAAGCTGGTGAAGGAAAACGACGTCAAGTTCGTCGATTTCCGCTTCACCGATACCAAGGGCAAAGAGCAGCACGTCTCCGTGCCCGTGTCGCACTTCGACGAGGACAAGTTCGAGAGCGGCCACGCCTTCGACGGTTCGTCGATCGCCGGCTGGAAGGGTATCGAGGCTTCGGACATGCTGCTGATGCCGGACTCGAACACCGCCCACGTCGACCCGTTCTACGAAGAGCCGACGCTGGTGCTGACCTGCGACGTGATCGAGCCCTCGGATGGCAAGGGCTATGACCGCGATCCGCGCTCCATCGCCAAGCGCGCCGAAGCCTACCTGAAGAGCACCGGCCTGGGCGATACCGCCTTCTTCGGCCCGGAGCCCGAGTTCTTCATCTTCGACGGCGTGACCTGGAACGTCGATATGCAGGGCTGCTTCGTCAAGATCCACTCGGAAGAAGCGCCGTGGTCCTCGGCCAAGGAATTCGAGCATGGCAACAGCGGCCATCGTCCGGGCAAGAAGGGTGGCTACTTCCCCGTCGCCCCGATCGACACCTTCCAGGACATCCGTTCGGAGATGTGCCTGATCCTGGAATCGCTGGGCATCCCCGTGGAAGTCCACCACCACGAAGTGGCGGGCCAGGGCCAGAACGAGATCGGCACCAAGTTCAGCACGCTGGTGCAGCGCGCCGACTGGACCCAGCTGCAGAAGTACGTGATCCAGAACGTCGCCCACACCTACGGCAAGACCGCCACCTTTATGCCGAAGCCCATCGTCGGCGACAACGGCTCGGGCATGCACGTGCACCAGTCCGTGTGGAAGGACGGCCAGAACCTGTTCGCGGGTAACGGCTACGCCGGCCTGTCGGAATTCGCGCTGTACTACATCGGCGGCATCATCAAGCATGCGCGCGCGCTGAACGCCATCACCAACCCGGGCACGAACTCGTACAAGCGTCTGGTGCCGGGCTTCGAAGCCCCGGTCAAGCTGGCCTACTCGGCCCGCAACCGCTCGGCCTCGATCCGTATCCCGTACGTGGCGAACCCGAAGGGCCGTCGTATCGAGACCCGCTTCCCGGATCCGCTGATGAACCCGTACCTGGGCTTCTCGGCGCTGCTGATGGCCGGCCTGGACGGCGTGCAGAACAAGATCCACCCGGGCGAGGCTGCCGACAAGAACCTGTACGACCTGCCGCCGGAAGAAGACGCGAAGATCCCGACCGTGTGCTCGAGCCTCGACCAGGCCCTCGAGTACCTGGACAAGGACCGCGAATTCCTGACCCGTGGCGGCGTCTTCTCGAACTCGATGATCGATGCCTACATCGAGCTGAAGATGGAAGAAGTGACCCGCTTCCGCATGACGACCCATCCGGTCGAATTCGAGATGTACTACTCGCTGTAAGCGCAACCGTTGCCCGGTTGTGACCTGGCAACAGAAGCACTGGAAAGGGGCAGCCTAGGCTGTCCCTTTTTCTTTTGTCGCAGTTCCGCTGAACTAGAATGGGGCTCCGCGCTCAACCCTAGCTCTGATGTCGATGCCAACCCAACCGTCCGTCCCGACGCTGCTCACCTCCAACTGCCGGCGCCTGCACCGTTTGCGTGAATCGATCCCTGTCCTTGGTGCCATTCTGGTGCTGGCCGCCACAGGCTGGAGCATGCCGGTGGCGGCGCAGTCCTCCGACGTCTATGTCTGCACGGGCCCGAACGGCGTGCCGGAGTACCGCAACGGCAACGGCGGCAAGAACTGCCGCAAGCTGAACCTGCCGGAGGTGGTGGCCGTACCCGGTGGGCGCACCGCGCCCGCGGCCACCGCCAGGCCGGCGCCGGGGGGCTTCCCGCGTGTGGACGGTGCCACGCAGAAGAGCCGCGATGGCGAGCGCCGCGCGGTGCTGGAGCAGGAGTTGCAGAGCGAGCAGGCCAGGCTGGCGTCGCTGCGTGCCGAATACAACAACGGCGAGCCGGAGCGTCAAGGCAATGAACGCAATTACCAGAAGTATCTCGATCGCACCGCCGCGCTGCGTGACAACATCACGCGCAGCGAAGCCAACGTCGCGGCGTTGCAGCGGGAACTCGCCAACCTGAAGGACTGAATCCATGCGCCGCTTGATTCGCAGCGTTTCGCGCCGCGTGACAGCCACCGACCGTGGTGCCGCGGCCGCCGGCCAGGCCGCCGGCGTGCAGGAGGATCCTGCCGAGGCCCCGCTGCACGCCGGCCTCGATGTGATGGCCAACCCCGTGCTGCTGGTGCGTGCCGCCAGCCTGCGCATCGTCTATGCGAATGCCGCGGCGGAGGCCAGCTTCGCGGTGTCGCGCAAGTCCATGCGCGAGATGGCGCTGCCGGAACTGTTCGGGCCCTCCGAGGAATTGGCCGGCATGATCGAGAGCGTGCGCACGCGGCAGTTCGACGTGCGCCGCCAGGACGTGGTGCTGCAGCGCGCGCTGCAGGAGCCTAGCCATGCCCACGTGGTGGTCGGCGTGCTCGAGGCCACGGCCGACACCGTGCTGGTCGAGGTGCTGCCCAACGAGCAGAAGGTGCGCAGCGAGCGCGAGGAGCGCATCCTCGACCTGACCTCCGCCAACAAGGAACTGATCCGCAACCTGGCGCACGAGATCAAGAACCCGCTCGGCGGCATCCGCGGCGCCGCCCAGCTGCTCGAGTTCGAGTTGCCCGAGCGCGGGCTGCGCGAGTACACCCAGGTCATCATCAAGGAGTCGGACCGGCTGCAGACGCTGGTCGACCGCCTGCTGGAGCCGCACCGGCACCCCCATATCGTCTCGGAGCTCAATATCCACGAGGTGCTGGAGCGCGTGCGCCTGGTGGTGCTGGCCGAATTCCCCAACGGCCTGGAGATCGTGCGTGACTACGATGCCAGCCTGCCCGACCTGCGCGGCGACAAGGAGCAACTGATCCAGGCGGTGCTCAACATCGTCCACAACGCGGCGCAGGCGCTGGCGGACCGCATCGCCGCCGGTGATGCGCAGATCGTGCTGCGCACGCGCGTGGCCCGCCAGGTGACCATCGCCAAGCGGCTTTTCAAGCTGGCATTGGATTTGCATATCATCGACAACGGCCCCGGCATTCCCGAGGACATTCGCGAACGCATCTTCTACCCGCTGGTGTCGGGCAAGGATGGCGGCAGCGGTCTCGGTCTCACACTCGCTCAAACCTTCGTGCAGCAGCACGAAGGCTTGATCGAATGCGAGAGCCGGCCGGGCTGTACCGACTTCCGCATCCTGCTGCCGCTGCATTAGTCCGCATCGGCGTACCGGGCGACCGCATCGCAGGCCGCTGGCAGCCGGAGCGACGGAAGACCATATGACACCGAGCAGACAAGCGACGCATATGAAGCCGATCTGGATAGTCGACGACGATCAATCAATCCGCTGGGTCCTGGAAAAGGCCCTTGCCCGGGAAAGCCTGCTCTCGCGCAGTTTCACCAATGTGCGCGACGTGCTGGCCGCGCTGGAGGAGGATGAGCCGCAGGTGCTGATCTCCGACATCCGCATGCCGGGCGGCTCCGGACTGGACCTGCTGCAAGCGATCAAGGCGCGCCATCCCGGACTGCCCGTGATCGTGATGACGGCCTACTCGGACCTGGACAGCGCGGTCGCTGCCTTCCAGGGCGGGGCCTTCGAATACCTGGCCAAGCCCTTCGACGTGGACAAGGCGGTGGAGCTGATCCGCCGCGCGCTGGAAGAGAGCCTGCGCGAGGAGGAGATGGACGAGCGCCTGGCGGACGCGCCCGAGATCCTCGGCCAGGCTCCGGCAATGCAGGATGTCTTCCGCGCCATCGGGCGCCTGTCGCAGTCGAACGTGACGGTGATGATCACCGGCGAGTCCGGCACCGGCAAGGAACTGGTGGCGCGTGCCCTGCACAAGCACAGCCCGCGCGCCAACGGGCCATTCATCGCGCTCAATACCGCGGCCATTCCCAAGGACCTGCTGGAATCGGAGCTGTTCGGCCACGAGCGCGGTGCCTTCACCGGCGCGCAGACCATGCGGCGCGGGCGCTTCGAGCAGGCCGAGGGGGGCACGCTGTTCCTCGATGAAATCGGCGACATGCCGTTCGACCTGCAGACGCGCCTGCTGCGCGTGCTGTCGGACGGCAACTTCTATCGCGTGGGCGGGCACAATCCGCTGCGCGCCAATGTGCGGGTGATTGCCGCCACCCACCAGAACCTGGAGTCCCGCGTCAAGGACGGCTTGTTCCGCGAGGACTTGTTCCATCGCCTCAACGTGATCCGCCTGCGCCTGCCGCCGCTGCGCGAACGGCCCGAGGACATCACGCTGCTGGCGCGGCATTTCCTGCAGAAGAGCGCCAAGGAACTCGGTGTCGAGCCCAAGCGCATGTCGGACGAGGCCCTGGCCTATGTCAGCACGCTGCCTTTCCCGGGCAATGTGCGCCAGCTCGAGAACCTGTGCAACTGGCTGACGGTGATGGCGCCGGCGCAGACCGTCGAGGTGAAGGACCTGCCGCGCGAGATGATCGGTGGCGAGGTGCCTGCCATGCCTGCGCCGATGCGCCAGCCGGAGCGTATGGTCGAAGCCTACGGCGCAGGCCGCGCCGGGGAGGGCAGCGAGGCGCTGCTGGCCGAGGGGGGCGGTATGCCCGTGCTGGAGGCCGCGCCCGTTCCGTTGGCGGGGCGGCCGGCCGCCGCGCTGCCCGACTGGGAGAGCCTGCTGGCGGGAGAGGCGCGTGCCATGCTGGAATCAGGCCAGCCCGAGGTCATGGACATCCTGACCCGGCGCTTTGAGAAGGCCGTGCTGGAGGCAGCGCTTGGCGTCACACGCGGACGCCGGGTCGAGGCCGCCACCCGCCTGGGCATCGGGCGTAACACGATCACGCGCAAGCTGCAGGAGCTGGGCTTCGATTGAGCGCCCGGCGGGCGTGCCCGCGGACCAGTCAACCGGGCTTCTCGGCGAGCCCTGCGGCCGGGCCAGTCCCGGCCGTTTTTCTTCCCGCCGCCCAGCCGGGCGGACGGCGGCGTTCAGCCGCGTGCCGCGAGCAGCAGGCCGGCCATCTCGGCAAAACCCTCGCCGCCGCTGGCCTCGGTCACGTAGGCAGGCGGTGTCGGCAACTGGTCGGCAATGGCGCGCACATTGGCGACGCCGACCGAGAGCGGGAAGTGCGCGAACATCGAGGCGTCGTTGGCCGAGTCGCCGATGAATAGCCACTGCCCGCGCTCGGCGTCGAGGTCGGCCCCCAGCAGTTCGGCCGCGCACAGCCGGCTCATGCTGAGCTTGTCATGCTGGCCGAACCAGCCGTTCACATGAATCGAACTGACTGTCGCGGTCATGCCGGCGTCGCGCATCAGCGCCGCGATGCGCGCCACCGCCGGCGCGGGCAGGGGCGCCACGTCCTCGGCATGGTCGATGGCCAGGTCGGCCGCATGCCAGGCCTGGTCCGAAGCCAGTGCGGAACCCGGTACTTCCCTCAGGATGCGCGCGCCCAGCGCCTGGATGCGCGCCAGGTTATCCGCCCGCGTGGCGGCATCGTCGAGGAAGCGCGTATGCAATCGACCCGCGCGCAGATGCGAATAGAAAGCGCCGTTCTCGCCGATGATCGCGTCGACCGGCCACAGCCGGGCCAGGATTTCGGCCCAGGCGATGCAGCGGCCAGTCACCGGGATCAGGTGCAGCCCGGCATCCCTGATCTGCTGCATGGCGAGGTAGGTGGCTGCCGGCAGGCGGCCGTCGGATGTCAGGGTGCCGTCGATATCGGTCAGCACGCCGCGGATACCGCGCAGGGCGGCGGGGGGCAGGGTCTGGATGGCTTGCATGGCGGCGCATTCTATCCGTGTCCGCGCAGGCGAACGACCTTTCTGCCATCTTTGTCTTTTTTTTTCGATTGTGAGGGATTGCCCGGTTTCCACGCGGCGAAAGCGAGGGTAACATCCCGCTGTCATAAAACTGGAATAGATTCGAACGCTTTTGTTGTTCGTTTCGTTTCGTTTCGTTTCCAAACATTACCTTGCGCCGAAACGGGTGGCGCAAGAAACCGGAGATCGCTCATGTTCCTGAAACGTACCGCCTTGACGCTCGCCGCGCTGCCGCTGATGGTTGCCGCGGGATCGGCTCATGCCGTTACCGAGATCCAGTGGTGGCATTCGATGGAGGGCGCCCTGAACGACAAGGTCAACGAACTCGCCAACAAGTTCAACGCCAGCCAGTCCGACTACAAGATCGTGCCGGTGTACAAGGGCCAGTACGACGAGTCGCTGGCCGCCGGCATCGCGGCCTACCGCGCCGGCAACGCACCGGCCATCCTGCAGGTGTTCGAGGTGGGCACGGCCACCATGATGAATGCCAAGGGCGCGATCGTGCCGGTCAGCAAGGTCATGAAGGATGCCGGCGAGAAGTTCGATGCCAAGGCCTACGTGCCCGCCGTGGCCGGCTACTACACCTCGAGCAAGGGGGACATGCTGTCCTTCCCCTTCAACAGCTCGACCACGATCATGTATTACAACAAGGACGCCTTCAAGAAGGCGGGCCTGGATCCGAACAAGCCGCCCGCAACCTGGCAGGAAGTGGCGATCGACGCGGCCAAGCTGAAGGCCGCCGGCGTGCCCTGCGGCTATACCACTGACTGGCAGTCGTGGGTGCACCTGGAGAGCTTCTCGGCCTGGCACAATGTGTCGTTCGCCACCGAGAACAACGGCTTCGGCGGTCCCAAGGCTCGCCTGAATTTCAATGGTCCGGTCCAGGTCCAGCACATCGAGCATATGCTCGACATGGCAAAGAAGGGCTATTTCACCTACGCCGGCCGCAAGGACGAGCCGAAGGCGAAGTTCATCGCCGGTGAGTGCGCGATGCACACCGGTTCGTCGGCCGCGCTGGCCAACATCCGCAAGAACGCCAAGTTCAATTTCTCTCCGGCACCGCTGCCCTATGAGGCCGGCGTGCCCGGCGCGCCGCAGAACACCATCATCGGCGGCGCCTCGCTGTGGGTGATGGGCGGCCACAAGGCCGACGAGTACAAGGGCGTGGCCAGGTTCTTCACCTTCCTGTCGCGTCCGGAGATCCAGGCGGACTGGCACCAGTCGACCGGCTACCTGCCGGTGACCATGGCGGCCTACGAACTGACCAAGAAGTCCGGCTACTATGACAAGAACCCGGGTGCCGACGTCGCGGTCAAGCAGATGATCGTCAAGACCACCGACAAGTCGCGCGGCATCCGCCTGGGCAACTTCCCGCAGATCCGTTCGGTGATCGACGAGGAGCTGGAATCCGTCTGGGCCGGCAAGAAGACGCCGAAGGCTGCCCTGGACGAGGCCGTGGCGCGCGGCAACGAACTGCTGGTCCGCTTCGAGAAGACCGTCAAGGAATAACACGACGGGCGTGCGCGCCGCCTCACTGCCGGCCCGCGGCGAAAGCGCGGGCCGGCAGTGCATTTTGAGAGTCTTCATGGAAAAGCGAGTTGTCTTCCGATCGCGCTGGCTGCCCTACCTGCTGGTGGCGCCGCAGATCGTCGTCACCCTGGTGTTCTTCTTCTGGCCGGCCGGGCAGGCCCTGTACCAGTCGCTGCTGCGCCAGGACGCCTTCGGCATCAGCCTCGAATTCGTCGGCCTGGAGAACTTCCAGGACCTGCTCGGCGACCCCACCTACCTCGGGTCCTTCAAGACCACCGCGTTGTTCGCCATCGGCGTGACGGTGGTCGGCCTGGGCACGTCGCTGGCGCTGGCTTATTTCGCCGACCGCGCGCTGCGCGGCGCGACCTTCTACAAGACCCTGCTGATCTGGCCCTACGCGATCGCGCCGGCCGTGGCCGGGGTGCTGTGGAGTTTCCTGTTCAATCCCACGCTGGGCATCGTCTCCTACGTCATCCGCATGATGGGGGTGGAGTGGAATTACGTGCTCAACGGCGGGCAGGCCATGCTGCTGGTGGTGGTCATCGCCGCCTGGAAGCAGATCAGCTACAACTTCCTGTTCTTCCTGGCCGGGCTGCAGAGCATCCCCAAGTCGCTGATCGAGGCCGCCGCCATCGACGGCGCCGGGCCCTGGAAGCGCTTCTGGTCGATCGTCTTCCCGCTGCTGTCGCCCACCACCTTCTTCCTGATGGTGGTGAACATCGTCTACGCCTTCTTCGACACCTTCGCCATCATCGACTCGGTGACGCAGGGCGGCCCGTTCAAGGCCACCGAGACGCTGGTCTTCAAGGTCTACCAGGACGGCGTGCGCGGGCTGGACATCGGCGGTTCGGCCGCGCAATCGGTGATCCTGATGGCGGTGGTGATCGTATTGACCATCGTCCAGTTCCGCTACGTCGAGCGCAAAGTCCAATACTAAGCAATACAAGGGTCCGGACCCATGATCGAACGCCGTCCATTCCTGGACTTCCTCACCCACCTCGTGCTGATTCTGGGCGTGGTGATCGTCGCCTTCCCGGTGTATGTGGTCTTCGTCGCGTCGTCGCTGACGGCGCAGGACGTGCTGCAGGCGCCGATGACGCTGATCCCCGGCCCGCACCTGATCGAGAACTACCGCCAGGTGCTGACGCAAGGCATGGGCAATTCGGCCACGCCGGTCGGCACCATGCTGATGAACAGCCTGATCATGGCGCTGGGGATCTCGCTCGGCAAGATCGCCATCTCCATCATCTCGGCTTTCGCCATCGTCTATTTCCGCTTCCCGCTGCGCAAGACCTTTTTCTGGCTGATCTTCGTCACGCTGATGCTGCCGGTGGAAGTGCGCATCCTGCCGACCTACAAGGTGGTGTCCGACCTGGGCATGATCAACAGCTACTTCGGCCTGACCATCCCCATCATCGCCTCGGCCACCGCCACCTTCCTGTTTCGCCAGTTCTTCCTCACCATTCCGGACGAACTGGCCGAAGCCGCCCGCATCGACGGGGCCGGTCCGCTGAAGTTCTTCTGGGACGTGGTGCTGCCGCTGTCGCGCACCAGCATCGCCGCGCTGTTCGTGATCCAGTTCATCTACGGCTGGAACCAGTACCTGTGGCCGCTGCTGATCACCACCGACAAGAGCCTGACGCCGATCGTGCTGGGCGTGACGCAGATGATCTCGCGGTCCGGCGATTCCGCCACCGACTGGAACCTGCTGATGGCCACCGTGATGCTGGCGATGGTCCCGCCCGCCCTGGTGGTGATCTTCATGCAGCGCTGGTTCGTCAAGGGCCTGGTGGAAACCGAGAAGTAAAAGACAAGATATTGGAAGTCAATCCGCAATGGCAAAACTGTCCCTACGCAACGTCCAGAAGACCTACGCCGGCAATGTCCAGGTGGTGCACGGCATCGACATGGAGATCGCCGACGGCGAGTTCATCGTGATCGTCGGCCCCTCCGGCTGCGGCAAGTCCACGCTGCTGCGCATGGTGGCCGGCCTGGAGGCCATCACCGGCGGCGAAGTCTGGATCGGCGAGCGCGTGGTCAACCAGCTGGAACCGGCCGAGCGCGATATCGCCATGGTGTTCCAGAACTACGCGCTCTATCCGCACATGAGCGTCTACGAGAACATGGCCTACGGGCTGAAGATCCGCGGCATGGACAAGGCCGAGATCGCCAAGCGCGTCGAGCATGCCGCCGGCATCCTCGAGCTGGCGCCGCTGCTGTCGCGCAGGCCGCGCCAGCTCTCCGGCGGCCAGCGCCAGCGGGTGGCCATGGGCCGTGCCATCGTGCGCGAGCCGGCGGTCTTCCTGTTCGACGAGCCGCTGTCGAACCTCGACGCCAAGCTGCGCGTGCAGATGCGCCTGGAGCTGAAGGAACTGCACCGGCGCCTGCGAACCACCAGTCTGTACGTGACCCACGACCAGGTCGAGGCGATGACGCTGGCCGATCGCATGATGGTGCTCAACGGTGGCCGCGTCGAGCAGATCGGCACGCCGCTCGAGGTGTACTCGCGTCCGGCCAGCACCTTCGTCGCCAGCTTCATCGGTTCGCCGCCGATGAACCTGGTGCCGGTGGTGCGGGATGGCGCCAACGGCCAGGTCGGCATGAAGGTGGTGGCGGGGCAGGGTGGTGGCGCTGGCGCTTCGCTGGGCCACCTGCCGATGGGGCTGCACCTGCCCGAGCGCGCGCTGCTCGGCCTGCGCCCCGAGCACATCGAGCCATGCGCCGCGCACGAGGCCATTGCCGAGGTCGAAGTGCGCGTGGTGGAGGCGCTCGGCGCCGACTCGTTCGCCTACGGCGCGCTGGGCGGCCAGCCGGTGGTGGTGCGGCTGGACAGCCAGCTCAAGGTGCGCGCGGGCGACCGCCTGCCGATCACCTCCAGCGCCGACCACCTGCACTTCTTCGATACCGATTCCGGCAAGCGCATCGAGGCCTGACATGTCCGCACCCGACACCGCGGCCGCGGCCGCTTTCGCCCCCTGGCCGGCGCCCTGGCCGTATCCGCGCCACATCGCCCACCGCGGCGCCGGCAAGCTGGCGCCGGAGAACACGCTGGCGGCTTTCCGCCACGGTGCCTCGTTCGGCTACCGCATGTTCGAGTTCGACGTGAAGCTGTCTGCCGACGGCAAGCCGGTGCTGCTGCACGACGCGACGCTCGACCGGACCACCAGCGGCCACGGCCGTGCCGACGCGCTGACGCTGGGCGAACTGGCCATGCTGGATGCCGGCGGCTGGCACAGTCCGGCCTTCGCCGGCGAGCCCATCCCCACGCTGGCGGCAGTGGCGCGCTACACCCGCGCCAACGGCTTCCTGGTCAATATCGAGATCAAGCCGGTAACCGGCGCCGAGCGCCGGACCGGTGCCGCCGTGGCGCTGGACGCGGCGGCGCTGTGGGCCGGCAGCGCGGTGCCGCCGCTGCTGTCTTCCTTCTCGGAAGCCGCGCTGGAGGCCGCGCGCGAAGCCGTGCCGACGCTGCCGCGGGCCCTGCTGATGGACCGCCTGCCCGCCGACTGGCTCGAACGGCTGCGCCGGCTCGATTGCGTGGCCCTCGATGCCAACCATCGGGAGCTGGACCGGCAGGTGATCGAGGCCGCCCACCAGGCGGGCTTCCGCGTGGCCTGCTACACGGTCAACGACTCCGCCCGCGCGGCGGAGCTGCTCGGCTGGGGGCTCGATGCCCTGATCACCGATGCGGTCGACCGCATCGTGCCCGATCCGGTGGCATAGCGAGTCGGCCGCAAGGGCTGCATGCTTGCGCGCGGGGGTGATGGGCGGCACCCCGCAGACCGAATCCGTCACTTTCCGGCAATAATCGCCGGCACTGTTGTAGTACTACCGCGTATACCCGGAAAAAACGCGGGCGCGCCTAGGCAAACGTGCTATGCTTATGCGAGTGAAGACTTAGGTCCTTCCCGCACAACTTGCCCTTGAAGGTCCTCAGCAGTGTCGGCGCCGCCCAAACCAGGCTGGCGCCGTTTGCTTAAGAGGGGCTTCAAAGAGTTGTTTGCAATCCGCTAACCGGTCAAGCCGTGTCGCGGAAGGTTGATGAACCCGCTTAACTCCGGCAGTCCCGGAGAATAGTGAGCGCCCCATGATGCAGCAGTATCAGAGCAATTCGTACCTCTTCGGCGGTAACGCGCCCTACGTGGAAGAGCTGTACGAAGCCTATCTCGAAAACCCCGCCTCGGTTCCCGACAACTGGCGTGCGTATTTCGACGCGATGCAGAACGTGCCCGCCGTCGATGGTTCCAACGCCCGCGACATCCCCCACGCTCCCATCGTCGCCTCGTTCGCCGAGCGCGCCAAGCAAGGCCCGATCAAGACCATCGTCGCCTCGGCCGATTCGGACATGGGCCGCAAGCGCGTGGCCGCCACGCAGCTGATCGCCGCCTACCGCAACATCGGTTCGCACTGGGCCGACCTCGATCCGCTCAAGCGCCAGGAGCGTCCGCCCCTGCCGGACCTGGATCCCGCCTTCTACGGTTTCTCCGAGAGCGATCTCGACATCGTCTTCAATGCCAGCAATACCTATTTCGGCAAGGAGTCGATGAGCCTGCGCGAGTTGATCAACAACCTGCGCGAGACTTACTGCGGCACCATCGGCGCCGAGTTCATGTACATCAGCGACCAGGCGCAGAAGCGCTGGTGGCAGGAGCGCCTGGAAACCACGCGTTCCAAGCCGGTGTTCACGCTGGAGAAGAAGAAGCACATCCTGGAGCGCCTGACCGCCGCCGAAGGCCTCGAGCGCTTCCTGCACACCAAGTACGTCGGCCAGAAGCGCTTCTCGCTGGAAGGCGGTGAAAGCTTCATCGCCGCGATGGATGAACTGGTCCAGCACGCCGGCGGCAAGGGCGTGCAGGAAATCGTGATCGGCATGGCCCACCGCGGCCGCCTGAACGTGCTGGTCAACACCCTGGGCAAGATGCCGGCGGACCTGTTCGCCGAGTTCGAAGGCAAGCACGTCGATGACCTGCCTGCCGGCGACGTCAAGTACCACAAGGGCTTCTCGTCGGACGTCTCCACCGAGGGCGGCCCGGTCCACCTGTCGCTGGCCTTCAACCCGTCCCACCTGGAAATCGTCAACCCGGTGGTCGAGGGTTCGTCCAAGGCCCGCCAGGAACGCCGCGGCGGTGCCGGCCACAAGGAAGTGCTGCCGGTGCAGGTGCACGGCGACGCAGCCTTCGCCGGCCAGGGTGTGGTGATGGAAACGCTGAACCTGGCGCAGACCCGCGGCTATGGCACGGGCGGCACGATGCACATCGTGATCAACAACCAGATCGGCTTCACCACCTCCGACCCGCGTGACGCACGTTCGACGCTGTACTGCACGGACGTGGTCAAGATGATCGAGGCGCCGGTGCTGCACGTGAACGGCGACGATCCCGAAGCCGTGGTGTTCGCCATGCAGCTGGCAGTCGATTTCCGCATGGAATTCAACAAGGACGTCGTCGTCGACATCATCTGCTTCCGCAAGCTGGGCCACAACGAGCAGGACACGCCTGCCGTCACCCAGCCGCTGATGTACAAGAAGATCGGCCAGCACCCCGGCACGCGCAAGCTGTATGCCGACAAGCTGACGGCGCAGAACCTGACCGGCGGCGAGTTCGGCGACCAGCTGGTTAAGGAATACCGTGCCGCCATGGATGCGGGCAAGCTGACCGTCGACCCGGTGCTGTCGAACTTCAAGAACAAGTTCGCGGTGGATTGGATCCCCTTCCTGAACCGCAAGTGGACCGACGCCGCCGACACCGCCGTGCCGGTGACCGAGCTCAAGCGCCTGGCCGAGCGTATCACCACCATCCCCGAGCACCTGAAGCTGCATCCGCTGGTGGAGAAGGTGATCAAGGACCGCGCCAACATGGGCCGTGGCGACCAGTCGCTGGACTGGGGCATGGGTGAGCACCTGGCCTTTGCCTCGCTGGTGGCCTCGGGCTACGCCGTGCGCATCACCGGCCAGGATGCCGGCCGTGGCACTTTCACCCACCGCCACGCCGTGCTGCACGACCAGAACCGTGAGCGCTGGGATGCCGGTTCCTACGTGCCGCTGCAGAACGTCTCGGAAGGCCAGGCCCCGTTCACCGTGATCGACTCCGTGCTGTCCGAAGAGGCAGTGCTGGGCTTCGAATATGGTTACTCGACCGCCGAGCCGAACGCCCTGGTGATCTGGGAAGCCCAGTTCGGCGACTTCGTCAACGGCGCCCAGGTGGTGATCGACCAGTTCATCAGCTCCGGCGAAGTGAAGTGGGGCCGCGCCTCGGGCCTGACCCTGATGCTGCCGCACGGCTACGAAGGCCAGGGTCCGGAACACAGCTCGGCGCGCATCGAGCGTTTCCTGCAACTGTGTGCAGACCACAACATGCAGGTAGCCCAGCCGACCACGCCGGCGCAGATCTTCCACCTGCTGCGCCGCCAGATGATCCGCCTGTTCCGCAAGCCGCTGGTCATCATGACGCCGAAGTCGCTGCTGCGTAACAAGGATGCGGTGTCGCCGCTGGCCGACCTCGCCAAGGGCCACTTCGAGACCGTGATCGGCGACCAGGGCGACCTCAACGCCGCCAAGGTCAAGCGCGTGGTCCTGTGCTCGGGCAAGGTCTACTACGACCTGGTCAATACCCGCAAGGAACGCGACGCGTCGGATACCGCCGTGATCCGCCTGGAGCAGCTCTACCCGTTCCCGCACAAGGCACTGGCGGCCGAGCTCAAGAAGTACCCGGGCGCGACCGAGATCGTCTGGTGCCAGGACGAGCCGCAGAACCAGGGTGCATGGTTCTTCGTGCAGCACTACATCATGGAGAACATGACCGACGGCCAGAAGCTCGGCTACGCCGGTCGCCCGGCTTCGGCCTCGCCTGCCGTGGGCTACTACGCCAAGCACAACGAGCAGCAGAAGGCGCTGCTCGACGCGGCCTTCTCCAAGCTCAAGGGCTTCGTGCTGACCAAGTAATCGAGACTGCCCGGGCGGCGCGATCACCGATCGCGCCGCCCGGTGCCATGCATCGTCGAAGAACACACGCATACATCTAGGAATATCCAACCATGGCTATTGTTGACGTCAAGGTTCCCCAACTGTCCGAGTCGGTCGCCGAAGCGACCATGCTGAACTGGAAGAAGAAGCCCGGCGAGGCTGTCGCCCAGGACGAAATCCTGATCGAAATCGAGACCGACAAGGTCGTGCTCGAAGTGCCGGCCCCCTCCGCCGGCGTGCTGTCGCAGATCGTCAAGAATGACGGCGACACCGTCGTCGCCGACGAGATCATCGCCAAGATCGACACCGAAGCCACCGCCGGCGCCCCGGCCCCGGCCGCCGCCGCGCCCGCTCCGGCCGCCGTGCCCGCTGCCGCTCCGGCTGCCGCTGCCGCTCCGGCCGGCGCCGTCGCCATGCCGTCGGCCGCCAAGCTGATGGCCGAAGGCAATCTGTCGGCCGGCCAGGTCGCCGGCACCGGCAAGGATGGCCGCATCACCAAGGGTGACGTGCTGGCCGCCTCCGCCGCCCCGGCACCGGCCGCCAAGGCCGCTCCCGCTCCGGCAGCCGCCAAGCCGGCGCTGCAGCAGGTCGCCGCCCCGGTCGACTTCGCCGCCCTGGGCGACCGCCCGGAAGAGCGCGTGCCGATGAGCCGCCTGCGTGCCCGTATCGCCGAGCGCCTGCTGCAATCGCAAGCCACCAACGCCATCCTCACCACCTTCAATGAAGTGAACATGAAGCCGGTGATGGACCTGCGCAACAAGTACAAGGACAAGTTCGAGAAGGAACACGGCGTCAAGCTGGGTTTCATGTCCTTCTTCGTCAAGGCAGCGGTGCACGCGCTGAAGAAGTTCCCGCTGATCAATGCCTCGATCGACGGTAACGACATCGTCTACCACGGCTACTTCGACATCGGTATCGCGGTCGGTTCGCCGCGCGGCCTGGTGGTGCCCATCCTGCGCAATGCCGACCAGATGAGCCTGGCCGACATCGAGAAGAAGATCGCCGAATTCGGCGTGAAGGCCCGCGACGGCAAGCTGTCGCTGGAAGAACTGACCGGCGGTACGTTCTCCATCTCCAATGGCGGCGTGTTCGGTTCGATGCTGTCGACCCCGATCATCAACCCGCCGCAATCGGCCATCCTGGGCGTGCACGCCACCAAGGAGCGTGCCGTGGTGGAAGACGGCCAGATCGTGATCCGTCCGATGAACTACCTGGCCATGTCCTACGACCACCGCATCATCGACGGCCGCGAAGCCGTGCTGGGCCTGGTCGCCATGAAGGACGCGCTGGAAGATCCGGCCCGCCTGCTGCTGGACCTGTAATCCGGCTCTCACGCCATGCCGCCGCCGCGCCCGCGCTGCCGGTGGCCTGAAGAATCGAAAGCGCCCCGGCCGGCATCTGCCGGGCGGGCCGCAAAAGGAATCTCCATGAGCAAACAATTCGACGTGCTGGTGATCGGCGCCGGTCCCGGCGGCTACATCGCTGCCATCCGCGCCGGCCAGCTGGGCCTGAACGTGGCCTGCTGCGAAGGCAACGCCTACGACGATCCGAAGAACGAGCCCCGCCTGGGCGGCACCTGCCTGAACGTGGGCTGCATTCCCTCCAAGGCGCTGCTGGCCTCCTCGGAAGAGTTCGAGAATGTCTCGCACCACCTGGGCGACCACGGCATCACCGTGGGCGACGTCAAGGTCGACGTGGCCAAGATGCTCAAGCGCAAGGACGATATCGTCGGCAAGATGACCAAGGGCATCGAGTTCCTGTTCCGCAAGAACAAGGTCACGCTGCTCAAGGGCTACGGCAAGTTCGTCGGCAAGACCGCCGAGGGCTTCCAGGTCGAGATCGCCGGCGAAGTCGTCACCGCCAAGCAGGTCATCATCGCCACCGGCTCGAAGGCACGTCACCTGCCTGGCATCGCCGTCGACAACAACCTGATCAGCGATAACGAAGGCGCGCTCAAGTTCGCCTCCGTGCCGAAGAAGCTGGGCGTGATCGGCGCCGGCGTGATCGGCCTGGAGCTGGGCTCGGTGTGGCGTCGCCTGGGTGCCGACGTGACCGTGCTGGAAGCCCTGCCGGCCTTCCTGGGCGCCGCCGACGAAGGCGTAGCCAAGGAAGCGCAGAAGCAGCTGACCAAGCAAGGCCTGAAGTTCCACCTGGGCGTCAAGGTCGACGAGGTCACCACCGGCAAGGATGGCGTGACCGTGCGCTATACCGACAAGGATGGCGCGGCGCAGACGCTGGAAGTCGACCGCCTGATCGTCTCGGTCGGCCGTGTGCCCAACACCGACAACCTGGGCCTGGAAGCCGTCGGCCTGGCGACCGACCAGCGCGGCTTCATCGAGGTCGATGACCACTGCGCGACCAAGGTGCCGGGCCTGTGGGCCATCGGCGACGTGGTGCGCGGCCCGATGCTGGCGCACAAGGCGGAAGACGAAGGCGTGGCCGTGGCCGAGCGCATCGTCGGCCAGAAGCCGCATATCGACTACAATTGCGTTCCCTGGGTCATCTACACCTTCCCGGAAATCGCCTGGGTCGGCAAGACCGAGCAGCAGCTCAAGGCCGAGGGCCGCGAGTACAAGGCCGGCCAGTTCCCCTTCATGGCCAATGGCCGTGCGCTGGGCATGGGCCACGCCGACGGCTTCGTCAAGATGCTGGCGGACGCCAAGACCGACGAGATCCTGGGCGTGCACGTGGTTGCCGCCAACGCGTCGGACCTGATCGCCGAAGCCGTGGTGGCGATGGAGTTCAAGGCCGCCAGCGAAGACATCGGCCGTGTCTGCCACCCGCACCCGTCGATGTCCGAGGTCATGCGCGAAGCTGCGCTGGCCGTGGACAAGCGTCAGCTCAATATGTAAGGTCCGCGCCTTTGCAGGCCTGACATCTTGCAGCTTCGGCGCGCCGTTCGCACGGCGCGCCGTTTTCGCTTTCAGGCGCGGCATCGCCTCTTCCGCGCCGACGCACAGTCCGGCAGCGGTCGCGGCCGCCGCCGGCAACACAAGACAGCAGACAGCATGAACGTTCGCGAGTACTACGATCAGGAACTGAAGCAGCGCGGCTACACCTCGGACGAGGCCCAGCTGCGCGCGGTCGAGCGGTTGCAGCGGTGTTACGACGACTGGGTCGCCTACAAGGGCCGCCGCAACAATGCGCTGAAGAAACTGCTGGTCCATCCCGAGGTACCGCGCGGCGTCTACATGTGGGGCGGGGTGGGGCGCGGCAAGTCCTTCCTGATGGACAGTTTCTACGCCTGCGTGCCGGTGGTGCGCAAGACCCGCCTGCATTTCCACGAGTTCATGCGCGAGGTGCACCGCCAGCTCGAAGAGTTGCGCGGCCGGCCCGATCCGCTCGACGAACTGGCACGCCGCATCGCCAAGCGCTTCCGTCTGATCTGCTTCGACGAATTCCACGTCAACGATGTCGCCGACGCGATGATCCTGCATCGCCTGCTGCAGCAGCTGTTCGCCAACGGTGTGCAGTTCGTGATGACGTCCAACTACCGGCCCGATCTGCTCTATCCGGACGGACTGCACCGCGACCGCGTGCTGCCCGCCATCGCGCTGTTGCAGGAGAAGCTCGATGTCCTCAACGTGGACGCCGGCATCGACTACCGCAAGCGCACGCTGGCGCAGGTGCAGGCCTACCATACCCCGCTCGGGGCCAAGGCCAATTCGGCCCTGCGCGATGCCTTCACCGGCTTGGCCGGGGTGGCTGACGAATCGCCGATCCTGCATATCGAGCACCGCGAGCTGCGTGCGCTGCGGCGCGCCAACGGCGTGGTGTGGTTCGATTTCGCCACCCTGTGCGGCGGCCCGCGCTCGCAGAACGATTATCTCGAGATCGCCTCGCAGTTCCACACGGTGATCCTGTCCGAGGTGCCGCGCATGACGCCGCGCATGTCGTCCGAGGCGCGCCGCTTCACCTGGCTGATCGACGTCTTCTACGACCACAAGGTCAAGCTGCTGATGTCGGCCGAGGTGCCCGCCGACGAGCTCTACGTCGAAGGCCAGATGGCCAACGAATTCCACCGCACGGTGTCGCGCATCATCGAGATGCAGTCGCGCGAGTATCTCGAGTCCGAGCGGCGCGTGGTGGATACGACACTGACCTGAAGGCGCCCGCCGGCCCGCCGGGGCGCCGGCTCACGGGTCCCTGCCTGCGGGGGATGCCGGCCCCAGGTACAGGCCGCCTTTCCCGGCGGCAGCCGGCCCGGGACTTGATCTGCGTCAAGTTCGTTTGACGGCTGTGCCTCTACCATGCATCGGGTAAAAAGAGACCCCCGATGCCTTCTGCCGACACATGTCCCCTGCCAGCCGGCACGCGTGCCGTGCCGCGCCCGCTTGCGGGCGGGACGGGGCGCCACGCCGCGGCAGCCTGCTTTCACTGCGGGCAGGCCCTGCCCGAGGCCGGTGTCCTCCGCGCAGACATCGATGGCGAGGCGCGTGCATTCTGCTGCGGAGGTTGCCAGGCCCTGGCGCAGACGCTGCACGCGGCCGGCTTCGGCCATCTCTATGGCGACCAGACGCGTTTCGCCCGCCCGATCGACGATGCCGCGCGGCGCGAGGCTGAGCCGGTGTGGGCAGCCTACGACAGCGAGGAACTGCGCGCGCAGTTCGTGCGGCCGCTCGATGGCGGGCGCGCCGAAATCACGCTGACCCCCGAGAACATCCGCTGTGCCGCCTGCGCCTGGCTGATCGAGCAGCACCTGGCGCGGCTGCCGGGCGTCGAATCGGTCGTGGCCAACGTGGCCACCCGCCGCGTGCTGGTGCGCTGGCGCCCGCAGCAGACCGGCGTTGCCGGCCTGCTGGCGGCACTGGCCGAGATCGGCTACCTTGCCTGGCCCTTCGAGCTGTCGCGCTCGGACGCGGATGACCGGCGCGAGCGCCGCGGCCTGCTGATGCGGCTGGCGGTGGCCATGCTGGGCATGATGCAGGTGATGATGTACGCGTGGCCGATCTACACGCACGAGGCCACCATCGACCCCGCCATGCTGCAGCTGATGCGCTGGGCCAGCCTGCTGCTGACGCTGCCGGTCGTGCTGTATTCCGCCTCCCCCATCTTCGCCGGTGCCTGGCGCAGCCTGCGCCGGGGCCACGCCGGCATGGACGTGCCGGTGGCACTGGGCATCGGCGCGGGTTTCCTGGCCAGCGTGGCGGCGACCGTGCACGGCAGCGGCGAGGTCTACTTCGATTCGGTCACCATGTTCGTCGCCTTCCTGCTGGCGGCGCGATACCTGGAGCTGCGCATGCGGCAGGCCTCGCGCAGCGGCGCGGAGATGCTGGCGCGCCAGTTGCCGGCCACCTGTGAACGCCTGGACGCCGGCGGCAATGTGGAGCGCGTGCCGGTGGCGCGCTTGCGCGCCGGCGACCGCATCCGTGTCAAGGCAGGCGAGGTGGTGCCGGCGGATGGCGTGGTCGAGGCCGGCAGCAGCGCGCTCGATGAGTCGATGCTGACCGGCGAGAGCCGGCCGGTCCGGCGCGCGGCCGGCGAAGCGGTGCTGGCCGGCTGCTTCAACACCGCCAGCCCGCTCGAAATCCGCGTCGAGCGCATCGGCGCAGGCACGCGCCTGGCGGAGATCGTCGCCGTGCTGGACCGTGCGCTGGCCGACAAGCCCCGCCTGGCGACCTTGGCCGACCGCGTCGCTGGCTGGTTCGTGGCCGCCTTGCTGCTGCTGGCGGGCGTGACTGGCCTGGTCTGGTGGGCCTGGATCGATCCGGCGCGCGCGTTGCTGGTGGCGGTGGCGGTGCTGGTGGTGAGCTGTCCCTGCGCGCTGTCGCTGGCGACGCCGGCTGCGCTGGCGGCTGCCGGCGCCTCGCTGTCGCGGCGCGGCGTGCTGCTGACGCGCGGCCATGCGCTGGAAACGCTGGCGCAGGTCAGCGATGTCGTGCTCGACAAGACCGGGACCTTGACCGAAGGACGCTTCGCGCTGGCCGAGGTGCGTGCGGCGCAGGGCGCGCCAGCCGACCAGTGCCTGGCGCTCGCCGCTGCCATGGAGGCGGCAAGCGAGCATCCCATCGCACAGGCCTTGGTGGCGGCGGCGCAGGAGCGCCGCGCGGCCACGGCGGCCGATGGGGAGGGGGACTCCCCGCCCCAGGTGGTGCCGGTCGCCGCGCTGCGCAGCGTGCCGGGGCAGGGCCTCGAGGCCCGCATCGGCGCGCGGCGCCTGCGGCTCGGACGCCAGTCCTTCGTCGCGGAACTGGCGGGAGGCGCCCCGGGCGATCTTTTGCACGGTGCGGCCGAGCCCGATCTTCCGGCAGGCGCCACCGCGGTCTGGCTCGGCGAAGCGGACCGCTGGCTGGCGGCTTTCGTGCTGCACGATGTCGAGCGCGCCCGTACCGGCGTCCTGCTGGCGCGACTGCGGGGCCTGGGCGTGCGCTGCCACCTGGTGTCCGGCGATGATCCGGCGACGGTCGACTGGTGGGCGCGCCGCTTCGGCATCGCCGATGCCCGCGGCGGCACCACGCCCGAGGACAAGCGCGACTATGTGAGCGCGCTGCAGCAGCGCGGCGCGGTCGTGCTGGCGGTCGGTGACGGCATCAACGACGCGCCGGTGCTGGCGCAGGCCCAGGTCTCGATCGCGATCGGCAGCGGCGCTCCGCTGGCGCAGGCCGGCGCGGACGCGGTGCTGGCGCACGGTGGCGTCGACGAGATCGCGACGGCGCTGGCCATCGCTCGCCGCACGCGCCGCGTGGTGCGGCAGAACCTCGCCTGGGCCTTCCTCTACAACGTGCTGGCGATCCCGCTGGCGGCCACCGGCTTCGTCACGGCCTGGATGGCGGGTCTCGGCATGTCGATCTCCTCGCTGCTGGTGGTGGCGAATGCCTGGCGCCTGCTGTCGGCGCCGGCCGCGTCCGGTGCGACGGATCCAGCCTCGGAGGACTGACCATGGAAACGCTTTACCTGCTGGTGCCGCTGAGCCTGGCGCTGGTCGTGTTGATTGCCGGCGCCTTCTGGTGGGCCTTGCACGCCGGCCAGTACGACGACCTCGACCGGCCCGCCGAAGCGGTGCTGCTCGACAACGACAAGCCGTCCTGAGGGCGGTGGCAGGTGGCGTGCGACCGTGGCCGATGCCTTCGGTTCTGCGCGCAGCGGGGGGCGCTTGATGCAGATCAACGCACGCGGGGCCCGGGCTTCATACATTCACATCATCGGCGCTTTCGCCAGATCGGTTTTCACTACTTAGTCTTGGGGGGTCTGAATGGATGTCACTGCCGCGTCTTCACGCGTCGACACCTTCAACTACGGCGTCGTGAGGCAATTCGCCATCATGACTGTGGTCTGGGGGATCGTCGGCATGGCCGTCGGCGTGCTGCTCGCAGCACAGCTGATCTGGCCGGAGCTCAACTTCAACACGCCGTGGCTGTCGTTCGGGCGCCTGCGCCCCTTGCACACCAATGCAGTCATCTTCGCTTTCGGCGGCAGCGCGCTGTTCGCGACCTCGTACTACGTGGTCCAGCGCACCTGCCAGGCCCGCCTGTTCTGCGGTCCGCTGGCGGCCTTCACCTTCTGGGGCTGGCAACTGGTGATCGTGGCGGCGGCCATCACGCTGCCGATGGGCATCACCAGCTCGAAGGAGTACGCCGAGCTGGAATGGCCGATCGATATCCTGATCACGCTGGTGTGGGTGGCTTACGCGGTGGTGTTCTTCGGCACCATCATCAAGCGCAAGACCAAGCATATCTACGTGGCCAACTGGTTCTTCGGCGCCTACATCCTGACCATCGCGCTGCTGCACATCGTCAACAACCTCGAGATGCCGGTGTCGATGTGGAAGTCCTACTCGGCCTATGCCGGCGTGCAGGACGCCATGGTGCAGTGGTGGTACGGCCATAACGCGGTGGGCTTCTTCCTGACCACCAGCTTCCTGGGCATGATGTACTACTTCATTCCCAAGCAGGCCGAGCGTCCGATCTATTCGTACCGCCTGTCCATCGTCCACTTCTGGGCGCTGAACTTCACCTATATGTGGGCCGGCCCGCACCACCTGCAGTACACCGCGCTGCCCGACTGGGCGCAGTCGCTGGGCATGGTCTTCTCGCTGATCCTGCTGGCGCCGTCCTGGGGCGGCATGATCAACGGCATCATGACCTTGTCGGGCGCCTGGCACAAGCTGCGCACCGATCCCATCCTCAAGTTCCTGGTGGTGGCGCTGTCCTTCTACGGCATGGCGACCTTCGAGGGCTCGATGATGTCGATCAAGACCGTCAACGCGCTGTCGCACTACACGGATTGGACCATCGGCCACGTGCACTCGGGTGCGCTGGGCTGGGTGGCGATGATCTCGATTGGCTCGCTTTACTACCTGATCCCGCGCCTGTTCGGCGAGAAGCAGATGTATAGCGTGCGCCTGATCGAGCTGCACTTCTGGATCGCCACCATCGGCGTGGTGCTGTACATCGCCTCGATGTGGATCGCCGGCGTGATGGAAGGCCTGATGTGGCGTGCCACGCAGCCGGACGGCACGCTGACCTACGCCTTCGTCGAGGCGGTCAAGGCCAAGTACCCGTTCTACCTGATCCGCCTGGCGGGCGGTATCTGCTTCCTCTCGGGGATGCTGCTGATGGCCTACAACGTGGCCAAGACGATCGTCGGGCGGCCCGCGGTCGATGCACCGATCCCGGCGAGCCTGCCGGCCACCGCCCACTGATACGCCCAGGAAAGGACCATGTCTGAGAATCGAAGCTTCTTTTCGCACGAGACGCTGGAGAAGAATGTCGGCTGGCTGATCATCTGCACCATCGTGGTCGTCAGCATTGCCGGCCTGGTGCAGATCGTGCCGCTGTTCTTCCAGCACTCGACCACCGAGCCCGATCCCGGCATCAAGCCATACTCGGCGCTGCGCCTGATGGGCCGCGACATCTATATCCGGGAGGGCTGTGTCGGCTGCCACTCGCAGCAGATCCGCACGCTGCAGGCCGAGACCGAGCGCTACGGCCATTACTCCACCGCGGGCGAGTCGGTCTACGACCATCCCTTCCTGTGGGGTTCCAAGCGTACCGGCCCGGATCTGGCGCGCGTGGGCGGCCGTTATTCGGACGACTGGCAGCGCATCCACCTGCGCAACCCGCGTGACGTGGTGCCGGAATCGGTGATGCCAGCCTACCCGTGGCTGGAGAGGACCGTGCTGCCAACGCATGACGTGCAGGCGCGCATGCATGCGCTGCGCCGCCTGGGCGTGCCTTACACGGACGACGAGATCGCCAAGGCGCCGGCCGAGCTGGAAGGCAAGACGGAGGAAGACGCGCTGGTGGCCTATCTGCAGGGCCTGGGCATCAACAAGCGCAATGTGCGGGTCGACACCGCGGTTGCCGGCGGGCAGCCGGCCAAGGAGTGAGGCCATGGCCATGCTGAGCGCATTCTCGACCGTGCTGTCGATGCTCTTCTTCCTCGGCATCTGCTGGTGGGCCTGGTCCGCCGGCCGCCGGCGCGCCAACGAAGAGTCGGCCATGCTGCCGTTCGCACTGCCTGACGAGACGTCGGTGGCGGGCGCGGGCAGCCATGTGGATACCACATCTAGCAGGAAGATCAGTTCATGAGCGACTTCATCTCGGATTTCTGGAGCTACTACATCGCGGCGATCGCCCTGGCGGGCATCGTGTGGTGCGTCTGGCTGCTGTTCTCGCAACGCAAGGTCGCCAAGGCACAGGGCGCGGTCGAGGACACCGGCCATGTCTGGGACGGCGACCTGCGCGAGCTCAACAACCCGCTGCCGCGCTGGTGGATGTGGATGTTCCTGCTGGCCTGCATCTTCGGCCTGGGCTACCTGGTGCTGTATCCGGGGCTCGGTTCCTACGCCGGCCTGCTGAAGTTCTCCACACAAGGCGAACTCGCAGCGCACCGGCAGGCCGCGGAGAAACTGCAGAACTCGGTCTACGCGAAGTACATGAAGATGGATATCAAGCAGGTGGCGGCCGATCCGGAGGCGCGAGAGATCGGGCAGCGGCTGTTCCTGAACTATTGCGCGCAATGCCACGGCTCGGACGCGCGCGGCAGCCGCGGCTTCCCCAACCTGAGCGATCACGACTGGCTGTACGGCGGCGAGCCCGAGACCATCCAGCAGACCATCACCAAGGGTCGCAATGGCGTGATGCCCCCGTTCTCGGCGGTCATCGATGCCAAGCTCGCCGGCGACGTGGCGCAGTATGTGCGTTCCCTGTCGGGCCTGGCCTACGATCCGATCCGTGCCGCACGTGGCGAGGGCACGTTCAAGTCCACCTGCGCGGCCTGTCATGGCGCCAACGGCAAGGGCAACCAGGCGCTGGGCGCACCGAACCTGAGCGACAACACATGGTTGTACGGCAGCTCGGAGTCCACCATCGTGGAGGGGATCCTGAAGGGACGCAACAACCATATGCCTGCGCATGAAGAGATCCTGACGCCGGAGCGTATCCGCATGCTGACCGCCTACGTCTGGGGGCTGTCGAACGCGCCGGAGGCGTCACGATGAGGAAAGTGCATCGCGCCGCGCCGCAGGGCGCGTGCGCCGCCGGAGCCAGCCAATGAATGCACCGGAGACGGAACCGCTGGCCCGCAAGGGCGGGCCGGCAACCGCAGCGCCTGCGACCGAGTCGGTCGACGAGGCGTTGTATGAAGTCCGCCGCAAGATCTACCCGCGCTCGGTCAGCGGTGCCTTCTCGAACTGGCGCGTCTGGCTCGTGCTGCTGACGCAGCTGATCTACTACGGTACGCCGTGGCTGCAGTGGAACGGGCGCCAGGCGGTGCTGTTCGACCTGGGCGCGCGCAAGTTCTATATCTTCGGGCTGGTGCTGTGGCCGCAGGACGTGATCTACCTGAGCGTGCTGCTGGTGATCTCGGCGCTGGCCCTGTTCCTGTTCACCGCCATCGCCGGCCGGCTGTTCTGCGGCTATGCCTGTCCGCAGACGGTCTATACCGAAATCTTCATGTGGATCGAGCGGCATGTCGAAGGCGATCGTTTCGCCCGCATCCGCCTCGACGGCGATCCGTGGTCGCTGCGCAAGCTGCGCATCAAGGCGACCAAGCATCTGCTGTGGATCGTGGTGGCGCTGTGGACCGGTTTCACCTTTATTGGCTATTTCGCGCCGATCCGCGAGCTGGGCGGGCAGGTGGCTGCGTTCGCGCTCGGGCCCTGGCAGGCCTTCTGGATGCTGTTCTACGCCTTCGCCACGTGGGGCAACGCGGGCTTCATGCGTGAGCAGGTGTGCAAGTACATGTGTCCCTACGCGCGCTTCCAGAGCGTGATGGTGGACCGCGACACCTTTGTCGTCACCTACGACAGCGGCCGCGGCGACCCGCGCGGCAGCCGCTCGCGCAAGGCCGACCACCGCGCCGCTGGGCTTGGCGACTGCGTCAATTGCAGCATCTGCGTGCAGGTCTGCCCGACCGGCATCGACATCCGCGACGGCTTGCAGTACGAGTGCATCGGCTGCGGCGCCTGCATCGATGCCTGCAACCAGGTGATGGACAAGATGGACTACCCGCGCGGGCTGATCCGCTACACGTCGGAGAACGCGATGCGCAAGGGCTGGTCGGCCCAGGCGACGCGCAAGCGCCTGCTGCGTCCGCGCGTGATGATCTATTCGGCGATCTGGCTGGCACTGCTGGCGGGCTTCGCCATCTCGCTGTCACTGCGCACGCCGCTGAAGGTGGATATCATCCGCGACCGCGGCAGCCTCGGGCGCGAAGTCGAGGGGCGCTGGGTGGAGAACGTCTACCGCCTGCAGTTGATCAATACTAGCGAGGCGCCGATGCAGTTCACCATTCGCGCCGACAGTGCGGAACTCGGCAAGCTGCGCGTGGAGTCCGACGGGGCGACCGGCGAACTCGCACCGACCTCGAACCGCCTGCTGGCCATCCGCGTGCGCGTGCCGCTCGAGCAGGCGCGGCAGGGCACGCACAAGATCCGCGTGACGGTGCAGGGCGGCCAGGAGGAGGGGCATGTCGTCGAGGTGAACCAATCGACTAGTTTCATCGTGCCGCGCGACCTGTAGGGCGTGCGGAGGGGATTGCCGCAGGGCAGACAAGCGGGGCGGCCACGATGCCGCCGTGCGTAACAGCAAGGAGCGAAGCCATGCAAGGACCCGCCCGACAATCATTGACGGACGCCGGCACGATGCAGCAGGCCGTGCGGCCGTGGTGGAAGGAACCCTGGCCCTGGCTGCTGATGAGCGGGCCGCTGGCGGCGATGGCCGCCTGCGGCGTGACCATCTGGCTGGCGATGACGCATCCCGACAAGCCGATCGAGGAGGGCGTCAGCCGGCACGGGCTGGTGGTCGAGCGGCAGGGCGCGGCGCGGGCAGTGTCCGGCGCGACAGCCACGGAGCGGCCATGAGACTGCGCTGGCTGATGTGGGTCCTGTGGCCGGCCTTCCTGGTCGCCGGTGTGGCAACCGCCGCGGTGTTCTCGCTGGTGGATCCAAGCGATCTCAGGCTGTTCGGGCGGCCGGTCGAGGCCTCGCGCGAGGCGGTCTACACCATCGGCTTCCTGCTGGCCTGGCTGCTGTGCTCGCTGTCGAGCGCCCTGACCTTTTATACGATGCCGGTGCGCCTCGGCGATACCGACGAACTGGAGTAGGGGATGCGCGCAGGCCGAAGGGCTGGGCAGAACGGGGCCTGTCGAAGGCGCCGGATGCCTGCGCCCTCGGCTTGGTCAGCAGCTCTTGCCGTAGATCTGCTTGATGCCGGGTACGTCGACCAGCTTGACGTGGCGCTGGCGGATCTGGATCAGCCCGGCCTCGGCGAAGCGCGAGAACAGGCGGCTGACGGTTTCCAGCTTGAGGCCGAGATAACTGCCGATTTCCTCCCGGCTCATGCGCAGCACGAACTCGGTCGACGAGTAGCCGCGCTCCGACAGGCGCTCGGACAGGTTGACCAGGAAGGCGGCCAGGCGCTCCTCGGCGCGCATGGAGCCGAGCGTCAGCAGCATGACCTGGTCCTGCGTGATCTCCTTGCTCATCATGCGCAGGAACTGCTGCTGCAGCGACGGCACGGTGGTCGACAGGGTCTGCAGGTCGTTGAAGCGCATCACGCAGACCTCGGTGTCTTCCAGTGCGGTAGCATCCGACGCGTGCTGCATCTCGCCGAGGCCGTCGAGTCCGACGACTTCGCCCGGCAGGTGGAAGCCGGTGATCTGCGAGCGCCCGTCTTCCATCGTCACGTGTGTCTTCAGGGTGCCGAAGCGCACCGCGTAGACTGCGCTCAGGGGTTCGCCGAGCCGGTAGAGCGTCTCGCCCTTGTGGACTCGCACGCGTTCCTTCACCAGCGAGTCGATCTTTTCGATGTCGTTGCGGTTCATGCCGACCGGCACGCACAGGTGTCCGAGCGAGCAGGACGAGCAACGGGGCGACATCGCGGTGACGGGGATGGAATTGAGCAAGCCGGGGCCTATTGTCGTTGAGCTGCGAGGGCGCAATTTCTGCATTTTACTGTGTGAAGGCATCCGAAGGGGAGCGAAAGTTGACTGCGGCGGTCTTTTTCAGTGTTTTTCTGCTGGCCTTGCTGGGTGGCGTGCACTGCGCAGCCATGTGCGGCGGCATTGCACTGGCGGTCGAGCGGCCGCAGGCGGAAGCGCCGGTCGTCGTGCTGCGCAGGCCGCGGGACTGGTTACGTGAACAGTTATCCATGCATGCGGGGCGGGTGGTGACTTACATGCTGCTCGGTGCCGCGCTGGGCGCGGTCGGCGCCGGTGCCTGGCGAGCCCAATACCTGCCGCTGCAGCGCGGCCTGTTTGCCGCTGGCAGCATGGTCCTGCTGGGCACCGGCCTGTGGCTGCTGGCCGGGCGCGCGCCGCAGTTCGCCGCGCTGGAGCGCTTGGTGGCGCGTGGGGCCGGAGCCCTGGCAGGCCGCCTCCGCGGGCGGCGCGCCGGTGCCCCGTCCGCCCCGATTCAGGTCCGCCCGCGCTTGCTCAGGCGTTTCGGCATCGGTCTGGCGTGGGGGCTGGTGCCGTGCGGCATGGTTTACGGTGCGCTCACCCTATCGTTGCTTGCCGGCAACGCGTTGTCGGGGGCCTTGCTGATGGGGGTATTCGGTCTCGGGACCTTGCCCAACCTGCTGATGTTGTCCGGCCTGTCCGGCGCGTTGCGCGGCTGGTCGCGCCGGCCCTGGGTGCGCGTCGGTGCCGGCGTGGCAGTGATGGGGTTTGGTGCGGCCGGGCTTGTGCGGGCGGCGATGTTGCCGCACACGCTCGCCGCACACGGCTTCTGTGTGGTGTTCTGAAGGGGGCTCTTCTGTTTTGGTGATGCGTGAGGCACTTTGTCGGGTGTGCCGAAGGCGCCGCGCTGGTGATGGGCGGTTGCAGCGCCGGGCCGGAATGCCCTACAATCGGCAGCATTGCAGTATCTATCGCGCTGGCGCTGCCGCGCGCATGGCCGGGCAACTCGAACGGCCGTCCTGAGGCCAGTCCGGGCAGAATGTTGCTGACGGACGTAGCCACCTCGCAGCAAGCCATGCCGGTTGACAAGATCTCCGGTTCAAAAGACCGGCTGGGCGTTGCGCGACGGGAGGTGCGCAACACCGTGCGGATGACTGCATCGTTCTTGCGGCGGAAGGGGTTGGACCCGTTCGCGCCGATCCGCCGCTCCAGAAGGGCGGTGCAACGCAAGAGGCCTTTCGGCCGGCGCTGAGGCCGGCAGCAGGGCAATTCTCCGCCGGACTGACCCGGCAACCCGAAGCAGAATAAGATGGGCGCGCGGCTTTCATGCGGACGGCATGCCGGCCGGCCGCGCAATGAGATGGCGATGGCGCTTCGGCCTCGCTGGATCCGAAATCCCCGAATCCTCCGGCGGTCCGCCGGGGGCAGGTGCAAAGACAGGCTGCACACATCCGTATATGAATACCCAAGAGGCGAAAATCGTCCTCGAGACTGCGTTGATCTGCGCGCAGGAGCCCTTGCGCGTGGCGGAACTGCGACGGTTGTTCGCCGATGAGGTGGCTGCCGACACCATCCGCGTGCTGCTGGACGAGTTACGTCTGGATTGGCGTGATCGGGGCGTGGAACTGGTGGCGCTGGCCAGTGGCTGGCGTTTCCAGAGCCGGCCCGGCATGCGCGAATACCTCGATCGCCTGAATCCGGAGAAGCCGCCGAAATACTCGCGCGCGGTGATGGAGACGCTGGCGATCATCGCGTACCGGCAGCCGGTAACCCGCGGCGACATCGAAGAGATCCGCGGGGTGACCGTCAGCACGGAGGTGATCAAGCGGCTCGAGGACCGCGAATGGATCGAAGTGATCGGCCATCGCGATGTGCCAGGGCGGCCCGCGCTGTACGCGACCACCAAGGCTTTCCTCGATGATCTCGGCTTGCGTACCCTGGACGAGTTGCCCCAGCTGGAGGATGCGCAAGCGCAGATCCAGGCGGCCTTGCTGGACCAGCAGGCCATTGACTTCGAGTCGCTTGGCCAGGCCGGCGTGCCCGCCGGGCAGGATGCGGAGGGGCAATTGGCCCTGGATGGCATGACGGTCGCCGAGGCCGGCCGTGTCGCCGGCGGCCTGGCGCCGGCGACGCTTACCGAGGCGATCATCGAAGCCGCACCTGGGCAGGTTCCCGCCGGGTTTGACGCCGTTCCCCAGGCTGTGCGGCAGATACCTGAGCCAGCCAGCCATGCCGCCGAGGCGTCCGCGCGGACGCCGGCCGACGGCGTACCCGATACCGAGACCGCATCCGCCCAGCCGGCCGATGCTCTCACGCCGGCAGACGGCGAGCGCGATGCGCGCGACGAGCGCCTGCCTAACTGAACCCATGCAACATCCGATTGTGAATACTTTGTCCGATTCTGTAGAGCAAGACGTCCGCCACGCGGATGCGCCGGGCAGCGATGCCGGCAGTGCGGCCGAGTCCGGCGCATCTCCCGAGGGCGGCGCACGCCGCAAGGGCCTGCGGCGCGGCTTGCGCAATCTGGTGGCGAGCCGCCGCCAGGCGGCGCAGGATCGAGAGGCCGGCCGTGGCGCGGCGCCCGAAGGCGGCGATGCCGCGCCTGGCGAGGCTGCGCCGGCGGCGTCGGCTCAAGGCGGCAAGTCGGCAGGGCGCAGCCGCGGCAAGCGCAAGGCTGCAGCGGTTGACGCGGAAGCCGAGGCCATCCGTGCCGAAGCGGCACAGGCTGCGCCGGGCCAGGACGGGCAGCCGGTGCCGGCCGCGCCGGGTGGCCGCGAAGGTGGTGCGCGCAAGCGCAGGCCGGGACAAGGCCAGCAGGGGCGGGCGGCAAAGCCGGCCGGCGAGTCGGCCAAGGCCGGCGGCCGCCCGCAGGCCAAGGGCAAGGCCACGCAGCCGCGTCAGGGCGCGCCCAAGGGTGCTGGCAGCCCCGACGATCTGTTCCGCTTCGTGATCTCGGACCAGTTCGACCAGGAAGAGACCGTGGTGCCGCGCACCAAGGCGAAGCCGGTGCGCGAACTGTCGGCCGACGATGATGCGCCCAAGCTGCACAAAGTGCTGGCCGATGGCGGGCTGGGTTCGCGCCGCGAGATGGAAGAACTGATCCTGCAGGGGCGCGTGTCGGTCAATGGCCTGCCGGCCCATATCGGCCAGCGCATCCTGCCGACCGACCAGGTCCGCGTCAATGGCAAGCTGATTGCCCGCAAGATTTCGAGCAAGCCGCCGCGCGTGCTGCTCTACCACAAGCCGTCCGGCGAGATCGTCAGTCAGTCGGATCCGGAAGGCCGCCCGACCGTGTTCGACAACCTGCCGCGCATGAAGACCGGCAAGTGGGTCGCGGTCGGCCGCCTGGACTTCAACACGGAAGGCCTGCTGATCTTCACCACCTCCGGGGACATCGCCAACCGCTTCATGCATCCGCGCTACGGCGTCGAGCGCGAGTACGCGGTGCGCACGCTGGGTGAGCTGGCCGAGTCCGATCGCCAGCGGCTGCTGCACGGCATCCAGCTCGACGACGGTGAGGCGAGCTTCCTGCGCATCGCTGATGGCGGCGGCGAGGGCATCAACCGCTGGTACCACGTGGCCCTGACCGAGGGGCGCAACCGCGAGGTGCGCCGCATGTTCGAGGCGGTGGGGCTGACGGTGTCGCGCCTGATCCGCACGCGCTACGGACAGTTCCTGCTGCCGCGCGGACTCAAGCGCGGTCGCTGGCACGAGCTGGAGGCCGAAGAGGTACGCGCGCTGATGAGCGGCATCGGGCTCAAGCTGCCCGGCAAGGGCGAGCAATCGAGCAAGGGTGTGACCAAGGTCGGCGGCCGCAAGCAGCGCGAGGAAGCGGCGCTGGCAGGTATGCCGATGCCGACCGGCATGGACGGCCTGCCGCGCTTCGAGCGTGCGGCAGGCGGCCGGGGCAATGGTGCCGGCCGTGGCCAGCCGGACCCGATGCAGACGTCGATGGGGTACATCAGTCACGGTCCCACCCTGCTGACTTCGCATTCCAAGCTTGCCAGCGGCGTGAGCCTTCCCGGCGCAGCCATGCCGGTGGGTGGCAACAAGGGCGGCAACAAGGGTGGTGGGCGCGGCAAGGCTGGCGCCGGCGGCGGTGGTGCCGGTCGCCAGCAACAGCAGCGACGTGGCGGCGATGTGAACGGCAACGTGATGCCGAAGGCGGCCAAATCCGGTGGCGCCAACCGGCGCCCGCGTGGTCGTAGCGGCGGTGGCGGCGGTGGTGGTGGCGGCCAGCGCGGCGGCAACCGCTGAGGTGCGGTGAAAGGCGCAAAGCCGGGTGGCGTGGCTGCCCGGTCGGCCTTTTGCCTTTTGCACATAATCTGCGTATAATCCAAGTCTATTCAAAAGTGTCATCCTCAGATGGGTGAGCGAATGATGGGCATTGCGCCCATTTTTTTTTGCTCCATCCGGTTTCTCGTTTCGGGGGTGGCGCGGCGAGCCGAAGCGGATGCCGCACGGCCCGCGATCGTGTTTGAAGGCCATTACTCGGGAATACAGTGCATCTGGCAGATTTGATCGAAACCACCCTGAACGGCATGGGGTACGAGCTGGTCGAGCTCGAGCGTGCCCCGGCAGGATTGCTGCGCGTGTATATCGATCAGCCTGAGACGGGCATCGTCATCGAGGATTGCGAGAAGGTCAGCCGGCAGTTGACGCACGTGCTGACGGTCGAGAACGTCGACTATGAGCGCCTCGAGGTGTCGTCTCCGGGGCTGGACCGGCCGCTCAAGAAGCTGGCCGACTACGTCCGCTTCGCCGGCGCGCAGGCCAGGGTCACGCTGCGCCTGCCGGTCGACGGGCAGAAGAACTTCGTCGGCGTGCTGCAGGCACCGGCCGGCGAGCCTGGCGCCGAGAAGATCGGCCTGGAGTTCGAAGGGAAGAACGGCCCGTCGCTGCTGGAATTCACTGTATCCGATGTCGACCGCGCGCGCCTGGTGCCGGTGATCGACTTCAAAGGAAATCAAAGAAAAGGGAACAAGCAATGAGCCGCGAAGTTCTGTTGCTCGTCGATGCGCTTGCGCGTGAGAAGAACGTCGACAAGGATGTGGTATTCGGTGCGCTCGAGGCGGCTCTTGCCTCGGCCACCAAGAAGCGCTTCGAGGAAGACGTGGACATCCGTGTCGCGATCGATCGTGAAAGTGGCGAGCATGAAACGTTCCGCCGCTGGCTTGTCGTTCCCGATGAACAAGGCCTGCAGGAGCCGGACAAACAGATCCTGCTGTTCGAGGCGGTCGAGCAGAATCCCGACATCAAGCTCGATGACTACATCGAGGAACAGATCGAGTCGGTCGAGTTCGGCCGTATCGGCGCCCAGGCCGCAAAGCAGGTGATCCTGCAGCGCATCCGCGACGCCGAGCGCGAGCAGATCCTGAACGACTACCTCGACCGCGGCGAAAAGATCATGACCGGCACGGTCAAGCGTGCCGACAAGAAGGGCCTGATCGTCGAGTCGGGCCGCGTCGAGGCGCTGCTGGCGCGCGACCAGATCATCCCGAAGGAGAACCTGCGCACCGGCGACCGCGTGCGTGCGTACATCCTGAACGTCGACCGCACCGCACGCGGACCGCAGATCGAGCTGTCGCGCACCGCGCCCGAATTTCTCGTCAAGCTGTTCGAGAACGAAGTACCCGAGATGGAGCAGGGCCTGCTGGAGATCAAGGCCGCCGCGCGCGATCCTGGCGTGCGCGCCAAGATCGCCGTGGTCGCCCACGACAAGCGTATCGATCCGATCGGCACCTGCGTCGGCGTGCGTGGCACGCGCGTGACCGCGGTGCGCAATGAGATCGGCGGCGAGGCGGTGGACATCGTGCTGTGGTCGGAGGATCCGGCGCAGTTCGTCATCGGCGCGCTGGCACCGGCGCAAGTGCAGTCGATCGTGGTCGATGAAGAGAAGCACTGCATGGATGTGGTGGTCGACGAGGAGAACCTCGCCGTCGCCATCGGCCGCAGCGGGCAGAACGTGCGGCTGGCGTCCGAGCTGACCGGCTGGCAGATCAACATCATGACCCAGGAAGAGTCGGCGCAGAAGCAGGCCGAGGAAAGCGAGGTCGTGCGCAAGCTGTTCATGGCCAAGCTGGACGTGGACGAGGAAGTGGCCGACATCCTGATCGAAGAAGGCTTCTCCACGCTGGAGGAAGTGGCCTACGTGCCTATCAGCGAGATGCTGGAGATCGAGGCGTTCGACGAGGACACGGTCAACGAACTGCGCAACCGCGCGCGCGACGCGCTGTTGACGATGGAATTGGCCCGGGAAGAAAGGGTGGAAGAGGTGTCGCAGGATCTGCGTTCCCTCGAAGGCCTGACCCCGGAACTGATCGGCAAGCTGGCGGAAGGCAATATCCACACGCGCGACGACCTGGCCGAGCTGGCCGTCGACGAAGTGATCGAGATGATCGGCGTCAGCGAGGAAGAAGCCAAGGCGCTGATCATGAAGGCACGGGAACACTGGTTTAACTGAGGGACACGCCCGGGGCCCGCGCGCCCCGGGCGCGATTTCCGCGAACGAAACTGTCCCGACGTAGAAACCGAGCATTGAAAGGGTTTGAATGGCAAGCACAACAGTTGCCCAACTGGCCGCAGAACTGAGTCGCAGCGCAGCTGCCCTGCTGGAACAATTGCAGGCAGCTGGAGTGGGCAAAGCCACTGCTGACGACATTGTTACCGAGTCGGACAAGACCCGGCTGCTGGACTATCTGAAGCGCGTCCATGGCGCCGCGGACGATAGCGCCCGCAAGAAGATCACGCTGACCAAGCGCGAGACTTCCGAGATCCGCCAGGCCGACTCCACAGGCAAGACGCGCACCGTGCAGGTCGAGGTGCGCAAGAAGCGCGTCCTGATCAAGCGTGACGAGGCCGGCGGCGATGGCCAGGTCGACGCGCACGACGGCCGCGATGCCGCCGCCGAGGCTGCCGATCAGGCACGCCGCGAGGAGGAAGAGCGTCAGCAGGCGGAACTGCTGGCTCGCCAGGAAGCCGAAGCGAAGGCGCGCCGCGAGGCCGCCGAGCGCGAAGAGGCCGAACGTCGCGCCAGGCAGGAAGCGCTGGAGGCCGAGGAACGCCGCCAGGCCGAACTCGCCAGGGCGAAGGCCGAGGAAGAGGCTGCGGCCAGCCGTGCGGCGAACGATGCTGCCGAGGAAGCGGCGCGCAAGACGGCCGAGGACGAGAAGAACCGTCTGTCAGCCGAGCGTGCCGTGGCGCAGAAGGCCGCCGATGATGCCAAGGCAGCCGCCGACAAGGCGCGCGCCGAGCAGGATGCCGCACGTAAGCGTCGCGAGGCCGCCGAGGCCGAGGCCCGCGCCATCCAGCAGATGTTGAATGCGCCCGCGCGCGTGCTGAAGGCGCCGTCCGAGCGCAAGGCCGAGGAAAAGAAGGCCGAGCAGACCGGCACCCTGCACAAGCCGGTCAAGCCGGCCGGTACCGAGGCCAAGAAGGAAGACAAGAAGCCTGCCACGACCACGACGACCGCTGCCACGACCGACAAGAAGTCGGGCAAGGTGCTGAAGTCGGGCAGCTCGTCGACCTGGCAGGACGAAGGCAAGAAGAAGGGTGGCGGCCTGAAGACCCGCGGCGATTCCTCCGGTGGTGTCGGTGGCTGGCGCGGTGGTCCGCGCGGCCGCGGTGGCAAGCAGCAGGTCGATGACAGCCGCAGCAATTTCCACGCGCCGACCGAGCCGGTGGTGCGCGAAGTGCACGTGCCCGAGACTATCTCGGTGGCCGACCTGGCGCACAAGATGGCTGTCAAGGCATCCGAGGTCATCAAGCAGATGATGAAGCTCGGCCAGATGGTGACCATCAACCAGGTGCTGGACCAGGAAACCGCCATGATCGTGGTGGAAGAAATGGGCCACAAGGCGTTCGCCGCCAAGCTGGACGATCCGGAAGCCCTGCTGGACGTCGGCGAGGAGCATACCGACGCCGAGCAGCTGCCGCGTCCGCCGGTGGTGACCGTGATGGGTCACGTCGACCACGGCAAGACCTCGCTGCTGGACTACATCCGCCGCACCAAGGTGGCTGCGGGCGAAGCCGGCGGCATTACGCAGCATATCGGTGCCTACCACGTCGAGACCGAGCGTGGCGTGATCACCTTCCTGGACACCCCGGGCCACGAGGCGTTCACCGCCATGCGTGCGCGCGGTGCCAAGGCAACCGACATCGTCATCCTGGTGGTGGCCGCCGACGACGGCGTGATGCCCCAGACCAAGGAGGCGATCTCGCACGCGAAGGCAGCGGGCGTGCCCATCGTGGTGGCGATCAACAAGATCGACAAGCCGGATGCCAATCCCGATCGCGTCAAGCAGGAACTGGTGGCCGAGCAGGTCTTGCCGGAAGAGTACGGCGGCGATTCGCCTTTCGTTCCGGTGTCGGCCAAGATGGGTACGGGCGTGGACGAACTGCTGGAGCAGGTGCTGCTGCAGGCGGAAGTGCTCGAACTGAAGGCACCGGTCGATGCCCCGGCCAAGGGCCTGGTGGTGGAAGCCCAGCTGGACAAGGGCAAGGGCCCGATCGCGACCATCCTGGTCACCAGTGGCACGCTCAAGCGTGGCGACGTGGTGCTGGCCGGCAGTGCGTACGGCCGCGTCCGTGCGATGCTGGACGAGAACAGCAAGCCGACCAAGGAAGCCGGTCCGTCCATCCCGGTGGAAATCCAGGGCCTGTCCGAGGTTCCGGCCGCCGGCGAGGAAGTGCTGGTGCTGCCGGACGAGCGCAAGGCGCGCGAGATCGCGCTGTTCCGCCAGGGCAAGTTCCGCGACGTCAAGCTGGCCAAGCAGCAGGCAGCCAAGCTGGAGACCATGCTGGAGCAGATGAGCGAAGGCGAAGTGCAGACGCTGCCGCTGATCGTCAAGGCAGACGTGCAGGGCTCGCAGGAAGCGCTGGTGCAATCGCTGCAGAAGCTGTCGACCGACGAGGTGCGCGTGCAGATCGTGCACGCCGCGGTGGGCGGTATCTCCGAGTCCGACGTCAACCTGGCGACGGCCTCGAAGGCGGTCATTATCGGCTTCAACGTGCGTGCCGACGCTGGCGCGCGCAAGCTGGCCGAGCACAACGGCATCGACATCCGCTACTACAACATCATTTACGATGCGGTAGACGAGATCAAGGCGGCGATGTCCGGCATGCTGGCGCCCGAAAAGCGCGAGACGACCATCGGCCAGATCGAGGTGCGCCAGGTGTTCCGCGTGCCGAAGGTCGGCGCCGTGGCCGGCTGTATGGTTACGGATGGCCTGGTCAAGCGCTCGTCGCTGGTGCGTGTGCTGCGCAACAATGTGGTCATCCACAGCGGCGAACTCGACTCGCTCAAGCGTTTCAAGGACGACGTCAAGGAAGTCAAGCAGGGCTTCGAGTGCGGTCTGTCGATCAAGAACTTCAACGACGTTCAGGAAGGCGACCAGCTCGAAGTGTTTGAAATCACCGAGGTGGCGCGCACGCTGTAAGGCGGGCGCGGCGGCGGCCGGCCGGACCGGCCGCCGCCATCTCGACAACGCAGGTTCGCATGGCCAAGAAAGGCTCCATTTCCTCCCGCAATCTCCGTATCTCCGACCAGATCCAGAAGGACCTGGCCGAAATGATCCAGCGAGAGCTGCGTGATCCGCGCCTCGGCCTGGTCACGCTGCAGTCAGTCACGCTGACGCCGGACTACGCGCACGCCAAGGTGTACTTCACCGTGCTGGGCGCCGAACCCGAGGCGGCCGCGGCGGCTCTCAACGAGAAGGCAGGCTACCTGCACTCGCTGCTGTTCAAGCGCCTGCATATCCATACGGTGCCGACGCTGCATTTCCATCACGATACCTCGGTGGAACATGCCATCGAGATGTCCAAGCTGATCCACCAGGCCAACGCCGACCGCGCCAAGGACGACTGATCCGGGCGGCCGGCCCTGCCGCAACGGCAGGGGCCTTCCGGCGCGGCCGTGCATCGTAGCGATCGCCCGCCGCGCTTCCTTCCAGATTCCGATGACCGATTCCAACGCGTCCCGCCCGCCGCGCCTGCCGCGCCGCGACGTGCATGGCGTGCTGCTGCTCGACAAACCGCTCGGGCTGTCGTCCAACGACGCCCTGGTGCGTGCCAAGCGCCTGCTGCGCGCGAACAAGGCCGGACATACCGGCACACTCGATCCGCTGGCGACCGGGCTGCTGCCCTTGTGCTTCGGCGAAGCCACCAAGTTCTCGCAGGATCTGCTCGAAGCCGACAAGACCTATGAGGCGACCGTCTGCCTGGGTGTGACCACCGCCAGCGGCGATGCGGAGGGAGAGGTCCTGCAGCAGCGTCCCGTGACGTGCGGGCCCGAAGCGCTGAATGCGGTGCTGGCGCGTTTCATCGGCGAGATCGAGCAGGTGCCCCCGATGTACTCGGCGCTGAAGAAGGACGGCCGGCCCTTGTACGAATATGCCCGTGCCGGGCAAACCGTGGAGCGCGCCGCGCGGCGCGTCACCATCCACGAGCTTGCCCTGCTCGATTGCACGTTGCCGGCACAACCGGGTTTTTCCATGCGTGTCCGCTGCAGCAAGGGCACCTATATCCGCACCCTGGCCGAAGACATCGGTGAAGCCCTGGGCTGTGGTGCCCACCTGACCGCCCTGCGCCGCACGCAAGTGGGCGACCTGAGCCTGGCGGGTGCTGTCACGCTGGAACAGATCGAGCAGCAGGCGGACGAACAGCGTCCGGCCTTGCTGGCGCCCGTCGATGCCCTGTTGCAGCGCTGTCCGCCCGTGTCCCTCGATGTTGCGGCGAGTGCGCGCTTCCTGCAGGGACAGCGGATCGCAAGGCGCGACCTGCCGGCCGGTGCACCGGCTCTGCAGGAAGAGATGCTGGCGCGCGTGTACGCGGCGGAGGACGGGCGGTTGCTCGGGGTGGCGCGCATGCGCGAAGGGGCGCTGCGTCCCGAACGACTGGTCAGGCTCTAGCCAAACCGCGGCCTCGATCGCCTGGTTTCGCGAAATGTCTGTTTCTGCGGCCAACGTCGGCAAAATCCTTCACTTTTGTTGTGAAATCTGGTTGAATGGTGCTTCCGTCCTGGTTGTCGATGTCGACATCGCCAGGACGTTGAACCGTCGACCATGATCACCGCCGTCACCTATCTCCTGCGCGCGGCGACAGCCGCCGTCCTCATCTCCGCCCGGTCCCTCGTCTGACGCTGTCCGCGCCAGGCCGAGGCACCGGGCCGAAACCCGCTCCCGTCAAGACCCTGTTCGGGCGCGCCGCGCGGCGCGCCCTGTCTGCACACGATGGCACGCGCTTCCCAGCGCGGCGCCGTCCCTGACTTTGGGAGTCGCCATGCGAAACACGGTTTTCCTGACCGCGGCCGAAGCCGCACGCCTGCGCGAGCTGGCAGTCTCCACCCGCACGGCGCCCGAACTGCGCCGCTCCTTGCATGCCGTGCTCGATCGGGCCGAGATCCGTCCCGCCCAGGCCTTGCCGGCGGCGGTGGTGCGCCTGCACGCGCCATTTCTCTGCATCGAGGTGCGCCATCGCGAGCACTTCCATTGGCGCATCGTTTATCCGGAACAGGCGGATTTCGGCCGCGGCTGGCTCAGCGTTCTGTCGCCGGCCGGTGTCGCGCTGCTGGGTACGCCTGTGGGATGCCCGGTGCGCTTGCCGGTGGAGGGCGACGGCCAGGCGCTCGAACTGCTGGTCGAGGAAGTGCTGCCGGGCTGAGGGCGGCGGTCGCTTCCAGTCGATACGCGCTGCACTGGCGCTGCGCGTGGTCATGCGGGGTGGGCGGCGCTAACGGCTGGCCGCCGGCCGCCCGCGGGTGTGCAAAGCGGGGAGAAGAGAGGGATGTCCATCATGCGTTGGATGGGGGTGCAGCGCTGGCCAATGTCCGCTGCCCGGGCGCGGGAGCGTGTCGAGGTCGCCGCGCTGGAGTTGCCGGAAGGTGAGCGGCGCTGGCTGCGCGACCGGCTCGTCTGCCAGGACCTGGCCGACGCGCTGGCAGCGCAGGGGGCCGCGTTGCTCGGGCGGGTCGACCATGAGCCGGTGCACGGCTGCTGCGTGGCGCAGATCGCGGAAGGGGCGCCGATGCGGCTTCATGTGGCCGTGCTCGGCGATGCGATCGGCAGCGGTAACGGCAGCGGCGGCCGGATCGGCCGTGTCGGACCGGCGGCATGGCTCGAGGCAGTGGATGCCGCGCTCGCCAGCGTCGATGCACAGGCGGCCGCTGAAGCCGCCGGCTTGGGTGGCACACCGTACGCGGTCTGCGCAGTGTTGCTGGCGGAGCCCGCCATGCCCGTCGCACCCGACGTGCTCGGCGCGCTGCCAGTGGTGGAATGGTTCGGCTTCGGTCCCTATCGCTGCCTGCGAGCCGCCTATGTGCTGGCAAGCAATCCGGCTCGGCCGTCGGGATGGCAGGCCTTGCGCGTGGGGATCGAGACAGGGCAGGCGGGCTGGCGCGGCGAGACGGTACTTGGCCGGCGCCGCGGTGCCTGAGGGGGCACCGCGGCGCCGGCGGGGGCTCAGTGCGCGCCGGCCGCTGCGTCGGCGCCGCCCCCGCCCCCGCCCTTGGCGGGCTTGGTCAGCCAGACGAAGCCGATCAGTACGAAGAACAGCACTCCGGAGATCCAGAAGATATCGTTTGCGCCCAGCATCGACGCCTGCAGGCTGAGATTGCGCTCGATGACCCCGGTGGCCTGGGTCTGGCTCATGCCCATCTGCATCAGGTGGTTGAGCTGGTCCAGATAGGCCGTGTCATAGGGGTTGACCTTCTCCACCAGCCGCGCGTGGTGCAGCGCCGAGCGGTTCTCCCATACCGTCGTCGAGATCGACGCGCCGATCGCGCCGAAGGTGATCCGCACGAAGTTCGACAGGCCCGAGGCGGCGGGGATCTTCTCCGGCGGCTGGCCCGACAGGATGATCGAGGTCAGCGGGATGAAGAACATCGCCATCGCCGCGCCCTGGATCAGGGTCGGGATCATCAGCGTGCGGGTGTCGACCTGCGTGGTGAAACCCGCGCGCATCAGGCTGACGATGCCGAAGGTGATGAAGGCCGTGGTGGCGACCCAGCGCGCATCCATCCGCGGCAGGTTGCGGCCGATCACCGGGGACAGCAGGATGGCGAAGATCCCCACCGGGGCCATCACGATGCCTGCATCGGTGGCGGTGTAGCCCACGATCGTCTGCAGCCACAGGGGCAGGATCACCAGGTTGCCGAAGAACAGTCCGTAGGCCACGGAGATGGCCACCACGCCCGCACTGAAGTTGCGGCCCTTGAACAGGCTGATGTCGACGATCGGATGCTTCTCGTAGCTTTCCCAGATCAGGAAGAACAGGAAGCCGACCACCGCCACCAGCGTGAGCACCACGATCTCGGTGGAGTGGAACCAATCGAGTTCCTTGCCCTTGTCGAGCATCAGCTGCATCGAGCCGACCCAGATCACCAGCAGCGCCAGTCCGATACGGTCGATCGGCAGCAGCTTGGTGGGTGTCTCGCGTTCGCGGTAGATGACCCAGGTGGCGTAGGCCGCCATCAGGCCGACCGGGATGTTGATGTAGAAGATCCACGGCCACGTCATGTTGTCGGAGATCCAGCCCCCCAGCAACGGTCCCATGATCGGCGCGACCAGTGTGGTCATGCCCCACAAGGCCAGCGCCATGGTGCTCTTCTGCGGTGGATAGCTCGACAGCAGCAGCGACTGCGACAGCGGGATCATCGGGCCGGCCACGGCGCCTTGCAGGATCCGCGCGGCGAGCAGTACCTCGAGGTTCGGCGCCACGCCGCACAGCCACGACGAGAGCACGAACAGCAGGATCGAGGTGATGAACAGCCGCACCGCGCCGAAGCGGGTGGTCAGCCAGCCGGTCAGCGGCACCGAGATGGCGTTGGCCACGGCGAACGAGGTGATCACCCAGGTGCCCTGGTTGGGCGCCACGCCAAGGTCGCCGGAGATGGCCGGAATCGACACGTTGGCGATCGACGAGTCGAGCACGTTCATGAACGTGGCCAGCGACAGCGCGATGGTGCCGATGATCAGCCGGCCGCCGGTCAGCGGGGCGGGTGCAGCCGGCCGCGGCGCCGGGCGCGCAGCCGTGTCCGGCTTGCGGTCCGGGCTGGCCGGAGCGGAGGCGGTAGCGGCCATGTCAGCTGTTGGCGTTGGCGGCCGTTGGCTTGGCGCTGGCGCTGTCGGCCTGCGGGGTTGCCGGCAGGCTGGCCGGGCGGCCGCCGTTGTTGTTCGAGATGATGCGCTCGATCAGCGCGTCCGCATCGTGGCCGACCTTCTCATAGACGTCGGTCTGCAGCGGGCGCGGCGCTGGTGCGGCCGCCATGGCGGCGCCTTCCTCCTTGCGTACGTCGACGGTGACGTTCATCGACAGGCCGACGCGTAGCGGATGGTCCTTGAGCTGCTGCGGGTCGAGCGCAATGCGAACCGGCAGGCGCTGCACCACCTTGATCCAGTTGCCGGTGGCATTCTGCGCCGGCAGCAGCGAGAAGGCCGAGCCGGTGCCGGCGGAGAAGCCTTCGACCTTGCCCTGGTACTTGACCTTGGAGCCGTAGACGTCGGCTTCCAGCGTGACCGGCTGGCCTACTCGCATATGGGTGATCTGGACCTCCTTGAAGTTGGCGTCGACCCACACCTGGTCGAGCGGCACCACTGCCATCAGCGGGCTGCCGGCGGCGACGCGCTGGCCTACCTGTACCGACCGCTTGGCCACGTAGCCGGTGACCGGCGCCGGCAGCGTCGAACGCGCATAGGCCAGGTAGGCCGAGCGCAGGTTGGCGGCGGCGCGCTGTACATTGGGATGCTTCTCGACCGTGGTGTGGTCGGTCAGCGCCTGGTTCGAGGCCAACTGCTCGCGGGCGGCCAGCAGCGAGGACTCGGCTGCCTTGAGCGCGGTCTGGGCATGCGAGATCTCCTCGCTGGACACCGCGCCGGTGCCGGAGATCGCCTGGCGGCGGCGCAGGTCTTCGCGGGCCTTGGCGAGATCGGCCTCCCGCATCGACACATTGGCGGCCAGCGAGCCGTTGTTCACATACAGCGTGCGCACTTCGCGCACGGCCTGCGCGAGCTGCGCCTCGGCCTGTTCGAGTGCCACCTGCGAATCGGCGCGATCGAGCTGGATCAGCGGCTGGCCGGAGGTGACCAGCTGGGTGTCGTCGGCGGAGATCGAGACCACGGTGCCGGCCACCAGCGGCGTGACCTGGACCACGTTGCCGGCGACATAGGCGTCGTCGGTGTTCTCGAAGTAGCGGCCGTACATGGCCCAGTAGGCGCCGTAGGCCACGCCCGCGACTACGATCACGGTGGTCAGTGTCAGCAGCATGCGCTTGCGCTTGCCGTTGGGATTCGAGGCTTGTTGCGGCTGCTTGCCGGCCGCGTTCTGGTTTTCGCTCATGATTGTCTTTCTGGAAATAGGCTGTGCAATCCGGAAGGCGCCGCGTCAGCCGCGCGCCGCCGCCTCGTTCTTTGCCGTGGACCGGCTGGCGGGCGCCGGGGTGGCGCCGGACTCGGCGGCTTCGCCGGCCTCCTCGCGGTAGCCGCCACCGAGCGTCTTCATCAGGCTCATCTGCAGGTCGAGCCGGCGCGACATCATGTCGGCGGCCAGGCGGCGCTGCTGCAGCACGTTGCTCTCGGCGTTGAGCACGGTGAGCTGCGTACCCAGGCCGGCCTTGTAACGGGTGGTGGCCAGCGAATAGGCATGCTCGGCCAGGTCCAGCGCCTGTTTCTGGGTCTGGATCTGCTGGTCGACGCTGTGGATGCTGGTCATGGCATCCGCGGTCTCGCGCAGTGCGTCGACCAGCGTCTGGTTGTAGCTGGCGACGGCCGAGTCGTACTTGGCGTATTTGCCCTTCAGGTTGGCGCGCAGGCGGCCGCCTTCGAAGACCGGCAGGGTCAGCGAGGGGCCGAAGCCGAAGGTGCGGCTGATGCCCATCAGCAGCTTGCTGGTATCGAGCGAGGCGAAGCCGGCGAAGGCGGTCAGGCTGACGTTGGGCAGGAATTCTGCCTTGGCCACATCGATATCCTTGGACGCGGCTTCCACTCGCCAGCGCGCAGCGACCAGGTCGGGCCGCCGGCCCAGCAGGCCGATGGCGAGGTCGTCGGGCACGTTTGGCGAGGCGTTGGCCAGCAGCGTGGGGCGGGTGATGGCCTGGCCGCGGTCGGGGCCCAGGCCCAGCAGTGCGGCGAGCTGGTTGCGCACCAGAGCGATCTGCTCGTCCACGCGCTGCAGGTCGGTCTGTGCCGCGGCGACGGTACCGCGTGCCTGGGTGGTCTCGACCTGGGTGTCGAGGCCCGCGGCCAGGCGGTCGCGCGACAGCTTGCTCAGGTCTTCACGCTGGGCGATTGCACGCACATCCACGTCGCGCTGGGCGTAGAGCGCGGCCAGTTGCGCGTAGGCGCGTGCCACCGCGGTTGTCAGCACCAGGCGCGCCGACTGGGCTTCGGCCTCGGTGACGCGGTCGTCGGACAGTGCTGCCTGCAAGGCCGCGCGGTTCTTGCCCCAGAAATCGAGATCGTAATTCAAGCCCAGCTGCATGCGGCCCTGGTTCTCCCAGGCGCCGGCCAACGGGGTGCCGGCGAACAGGTCGGTCTGGGAGAAGCGCTGGCGTGTCAGGCTGCCTTCGAAATCCACGCTGGGGTAAAGCGCGGCGCGGGTGGCATCGGCCATCGCGCGCGAAGCGGCCAGGCGGGCATAAGCCGATTGCAGGCTCGGGCTGTTCTGGATGGCTTCATCCACCAGCGTGCGCAGCTGAGGGTCATGGAACTGGTCGACCCAGTCCATCGAAGGCCATTGGCCGTGCTCGGCCGGCAGCGTCTGCGAGGCGGCCAGCGCGGCCGGGTCGGTTTTGCTCAGCGTGCTGTGCGCATCGCCGAAGGCCGCACAGCCGGCCAGCGCGGCTGCGGCCAGCGCGGTCAGCGCCAGCGGGGCGGCGCGACGCATCAGGAAATGCGCGGCCCGCGCGGGCGGGAAGGGGAAGGCTGATTTCATCGTGTCGCTCCGAGGCGGAGCCATGCTGTTGGTTTTCAAGTCTTGTCGTGGCGGTGCGGCCGGGCGCTATCCGCTGTTGTTATCGATGACGCGCGTCAGCATGGTGCGCAGGCAGGTGATTTCATCCGGCGAGAAGCCGCGCAGGCGGCGTTCCACCACGCGGATGAAGATGGCGGGCAGGTGCACCATCATGGCCCGGCCCTGTTCGGTCAGCGAGAGTTCCACCACGCGCCGGTCGGAGGTGCTGCGCTGGCGCTCGATCAGGCCGCGCTTTTCCATGCGGCCCAGCAGCCGCGTCACCGATCCCATGTCGGTGCCCATTTCGCGGCCGAGGTCGGTGACGGTGCTGGCGCGGCCGGTGCCCAGCATCATCAGGCACACCGCCTGCACATGGGTGATGTCGAGGGCGCTCACTTCCTGCTCGACCTCGTGCGTCAAGGCGGATTTCGCCCGCGCCAGCAGATAGCCGATGCTATCCTGCATGTTGTACTCGGCGGGATTCAGGGAAGGCGTCATCAGGTTGGCCGACATGTTTTTTGCCAATGCAATCTTTGCCCTGGCAAATATATGTTTACGAATCACTATCGGCAAGGATGGAAATTGTCTATTCCGGGATCCGCAATAAATAGCGTGGCCGGCCGGGCGTTCCCATCGCCTGGACGTAGAAGGTTTTGCGACGCAGCATGCTAGAATGCCGGGTTATCTTTCGAGGCCCGCTTTCAGCGAGACGCAGCAATGACCCGCGCCATCCGCAATATCGCCATCATCGCCCACGTCGATCATGGCAAGACCACCCTAGTCGACCAGCTCCTGCGCCAGGCAGGCACCTTCCGCGAGAACCAGCAGATCGCTGAGCGCGTGATGGATTCGAACGACCTGGAAAAGGAGCGCGGGATCACCATCCTGGCCAAGAACTGTGCGGTCGAATACAACGGCACCCACATCAACATCGTCGACACCCCGGGCCACGCTGACTTCGGCGGCGAGGTCGAGCGCGTGCTGTCGATGGTGGACGGCGTGCTACTGCTGGTCGACGCGGTTGAAGGCCCGATGCCGCAGACGCGCTTCGTGACCCGCAAGGCGCTCGCGCTGGGCCTGAAGCCGATCGTCGTGATCAACAAGATCGACCGTCCGGGGGCGCGCCCGGACTGGGTGATCAACCAGACCTTCGATCTCTTCGACAAGCTGGGCGCCAACGACGAGCAGCTCGACTTCCCGGTGATCTACGCCTCGGGCCTGAACGGCTACGCCGGCCTGACCGACGATGTGCGCGGCGGCGACATGAAGCCGCTGTTCGAGACCGTGCTGGACAAGGTGCCGGTGCGTAACGACGATCCGGACGGCCCGCTGCAGCTGCAGATCATCTCGCTGGACTACTCCAGCTATGTCGGCAAGATCGGCGTGGGCCGCATCTCGCGCGGCCGCGCCCGTCCGCTGCAGGACGTAGTCGTCAAGTTCGGTCCCGAGGGCAGCCCGATCAAGGGCCGCATCAATCAGGTGCTGAAGTTCCAGGGCCTCGAGCGCGAGATCGTGCCCGAAGCCGAGGCCGGCGACATCGTGCTGATCAACGGCATCGAGGAACTGGGCATCGGCTGCACCGTATGCGCGCCGGAGGCCCAGGACGCCTTGCCGATGCTGAAGGTGGACGAGCCTACGCTGACCATGAACTTCTGCGTCAACACCTCGCCGCTGGCCGGCCGCGAAGGCAAGTTCGTGACCAGCCGCCAGCTGCGCGAGCGGCTGGACCGCGAGCTGAAGTCGAACGTGGCGCTGCGCGTGGCCGACACCGGTGACGACACCATCTTCGAAGTGTCGGGTCGCGGCGAACTGCACCTGACCATCCTGCTGGAAAACATGCGCCGCGAAGGCTACGAGCTGGCCGTGTCGCGCCCGCGCGTGGTGTTCAAGGAAATCGACGGCGTCAAGCACGAGCCGTTCGAACTGCTGACCGTGGACGTGGAAGACGGCCACCAGGGCTCCATCATGGAAGAGCTGGGCCGCCGCAAGGGCGAGCTGCTCGACATGGCATCGGACGGCAAGGGCCGCACCCGCCTCGAGTATCGGATTCCCGCGCGTGGCCTGATCGGCTTCCAGGGTGAATTCCTCACGCTGACGCGTGGTACCGGCCTGATCAGCCATATCTTCGACGACTACGCGCCGGTGCGCGAAGGCGGCCTGGGCGAGCGCCACAACGGCGTGCTGATCTCGCAGGACGACGGCGATGCGGTGGCCTATGCCCTGTGGAAGCTGCAGGACCGCGGCCGCATGTTCGTCAAGCCGGGCGACGCGTTGTACGAAGGCATGATCATCGGCATCCACAGCCGCGACAACGACCTCGTGGTCAACCCGATCAAGGGCAAGCAGCTCACCAACGTGCGCGCCTCGGGTACCGACGAGGCCGTGCGCCTGGTGCCGCCGATCCAGATGTCGCTGGAGTATGCGGTGGAATTCATCGATGACGATGAACTGGTGGAGATCACGCCCAAGAGCATCCGCCTGCGCAAGCGTCACCTGAAGGAGCACGAGCGCAAGCGTGCCTCGCGCGAAGGCGCGTAAGCCCGCACTGACCGCACCGGCGCGATGCCGGTGGTCTGACAAGAAACCGCGCCTGTGCGCGGTTTTTTGTTGCTTGCGCCACCGGTCGCGGATCAGCCGGGCCGGCCGGCGCGCGCGCGTTGGGCGTCGCGCGGATGCTGCCACTCCGGTGGCTTCCAAAGGTGGCGCAGGTCGCGGTTGCGCCACGTATCGGCGAACATGTCACGCCATTCGTGGAAGGTCAGCGTCAGCGGGTTGTGGGTGGCGATGCGGCGGGTGATGCCGTAGTGCGGCGCCTCTTCCTCTGGCACGAAGGTGCCGAACAGGTGGTCCCAGACGGTCAGCACGCCGGCGTAGTTGCGGTCGATGTAGCGCGGATTGCGCGCGTGGTGCACACGATGCACGGAAGGCGTGTTGATGACGCGCTCAAGCCGCGGCCAGCGCCGCCCGAGGCGGGTGTGGACGAAGAACTGGAAGGCCAGGTTCAAGCCCACCGCCAGGATGACCCAGTCCGGCATAAAGCCGATCCAGGCCAGCGGCAGCCAGAACACCCACATGCCCGACAGCGGATAGGTCAGGCTCTGCCGGAAGGCGGTGGAGAAATTCATGCCCTCCGACGAGTGGTGGGTCACGTGCGAGGCCCAAAGCCAGCGCACACGATGACTGGCGCGGTGGAAGCCGTAGTAGAGCAGATCTTGCAGCACCAGCAGCAGCACGAAGGACCAGGCGGTCTCGGGCATGGTGCGCAGCCCGTGCTGGTAGCACCAGGTGTAGGCGGTGCGCACCATCAGCCAGAGGAAGACCGCGTCGGAGGCCTGGTGCATCAGCGCCAGGGTGGCGTTGGAGACGGTGTCGCGCAGGCTGTAGACCGAGCCGTCGCGGCGCGACCAGTACCAGGCCTCGGCTGCGATCGTCAGCACGAAGGCGGGGGCGAAGGCCAGCAGGATCAGGCCGGGATCGAAGGCGGCCTGGCTGGCGGACGCGGATGCGGATGCGGTCATGCGGGCAGTGTGCGCGCTTCGTTCCGGGTTTGGCTTGAGGGATTCCTCCATACGCCGAGCCGTGTTGCGCCAACGCCAGTGCAGCATGGCGCGGGTGGCATCGGCTCCACCTGCCGCCATCCCTGACAAAAATGCAATTCAGTCCGTCCTTGGCAAACGGTCAAGCTTCGAATGCGCGCGCCGTAGACCAGCTGATCGCTGCATGGGCAGCCGTTTCCGGAGGAGCCAGGATGTTTCGCAACACTACGATCGGAGCCAGATTGTGGTTCCTGACTGTCGTCACCAACAGCTTGCTGCTGATTGTCGGCGCAGTCGGCTGGCTGGGCATGTCGCGCAGCAATGAAGCCACACGTCAGATCTACCAGCAGCAGCTGAAGGCTGCGGTCGACCTGGCGGAGGCGCGCTCCAACCAGTTGCTGGTACGCGTGCTGCTGGACCAGGCCACCTTTGCCACCGACCCCGCCGACGCGCGCGCCCGCGCGGAGGGCGCGCAAGGCTTCGCGCGCCAGTCGGAGGCCGCCTGGAAAGCCTATCTGGCGCTGCCGCGCTCGCCCGAGGCGGAGCGCGCCACCGCCGAGGTTTCCGCCCGGCGCGAGGCGCTGTTCACACAAGGCGTGGCGCCCATGATCGCGGCGCTGCATGCGGGCGACCGCGACACGGTGATGCGCTACGTGCTGGATACCATCCCCAAGCTCGATATTGCTTTCACCGCGGTCAACAGCGACCTGAATCGGCTGCAGGTAGCGAGCGCAGCCGCGGTGTACGAGCACTCGCAGCAGCGCTACGACCGTCTGCTGGCGCTGGCCGGCGGCGTGCTGTTGCTCGGGCTGGCCTTCAGCACCGTGGTGGCCTGGCGCCTGCGGCAATCGATCGTGCGGCCGCTCGATATCGCCATCGGCCGCTTCGCGCAGATCGCCTCGGGCGACCTGCGCGAAGTCCGCGCGGAGGTGCACGGCGCCAATGAGCATGCACGCAACGAAACCAGCCGCATGCTGGGCATGCTTGGCCGCATGCAGTCCAGCCTGGTCGCCATGGTGAGCGAGGTACGTGGCGGCGCCGATGCGATTGCCAGCGCCAGCCAGCAGATCGCCTCGGGCAACACCGACCTTTCGCAGCGCACGGAGCAACAAGCAGCCTCGCTGGAGGAAACCGCCTCGAGCATGGAGGAGCTGACCGGCACCGTGCGCCAGAACGCGGACAGCGCGCGCGAGGCCAGGGCGCTCGCGATCGCCGCCACCGACCTGGCCGAGCGGGGCAGCGGGGCGGTGTCGCGCGTGGTGCGCACCATGCAGTCGATCGATGCCAGCTCGGGCAAGATCGTCGACATCATCGAGGTGATCGAGAAGATCGCGTTCCAGACCAATATCCTCGCCCTGAACGCGGCGGTTGAGGCGGCGCGTGCCGGCGAGCACGGCCGGGGCTTCGCCGTGGTCGCCGGCGATGTGCGCGACCTGGCCCAGCGATGCGCCGCGGCGTCCAAGGAGATCCGCTCGCTGATCGGCGCCTCGGTGGCCGATGTCCGCGACGGCACGGGCCTGGTCGACCAGGCCCGTGCAGCGATGCAGGATATCGTCGACGCTGTGCAGCGGGTCAGCGCCATCATCGGGGGCATCAGCACGGCGTCCGACGAGCAGTCGCATGGCATCGAGCAGGTCAACCAAGCGGTGTCGCACATGGATGCGATGACGCAGCAGAATGCCGCGCTGGTTGAACAGGCGGCGGCAGCCGCCACCGCGCTGGATGACCAGGCGCAGCGGCTGACGCGGCTGATGGCCACCTTTCGCCTCGCCTGAGGCGCCGATGCCCGGGGCCGTGCGCGCCGATGGCTGGCGTAGAATGCCGGCTTGAATTTTTGCTGAGAAGTGGAGACGAGACAGATGACGGACTTCGTGACGACCGAAGTAGTGGGTGGCATCGGCTACCTGACGCTGAACCGCCCGCAAGCGCTGAACGCGCTTTCCCTCGACATGATCCGGGCCATCACGCACGCGCTGACCGCGTGGGCCGAGGCGTCCGGCGTGGTGGCGGTGGTGGTGGCCGGTGCCGGCGGCAAGGCCTTCTGCGCCGGCGGCGATATCCGCTTCTTCCACCAGGCAGCGCTGGCCAAGGATCCGCTGCTGGACCAGTTCTTCGCCGAAGAGTACGCGCTCAACCATCAGATCCATCGCTACGGCAAGCCCTATATTGCACTGATGGACGGCGTGGTGATGGGCGGCGGCATGGGCATCTCGCAGGGTGCGCGCCGGCGCATCGTCACCGAACGGACCAGGATGGCCATGCCGGAAACGAATATCGGCCTCTTTCCCGACGTCGGTGGCGGCTGGTTCCTGGCGCGCACGCCGGGCCATCTCGGCGAATACCTGGGCCTGACCGGCGCCGTCCTGGGCGCCGCGGATGCGCTCTATGCAGGACTGGCCGACCTTTACCTGCCGTCCAATGCGATGGCTGAGGCGCTGGCCGCGTTGCGCGGGCGCAGCTTCGCCAGCGGCGAGGAAGTGCTCGCCCTGCTCGACGCGGCCGCGGCGGCGCACCGTGCGGGCGTCGCGCCGGAGCAGGGCATGCTGGCGCGCGAGCGCCCGGCCATCGATGGTTTCTTCGCGCAGCCGGACGTCGAGTCGATCCTGGCGGCGGTCAGCGATGCCGCCGGCGACTGGGCCGCGCAGACCGCCGCGGCGCTGCGATCGCGCTCGCCGCTGATGCTCAAGGTGACGCTGGAGCAAGTGCGCCGTGCCCGCGACATGTCGCTCGAGAACGAACTGCGCATGGAGCTGGACATGATGCACTACGTGTTCCGTGGCGGCGATGGCATCGAAGGCATCCGGGCGTTGGCGGTGGACAAGGACCATCGGCCCAGGTGGCAGCCCGCCCGGCTCGACGAGGTTGCGCGTGAGCGCGTGCTGTCGTTCTTCGACAGCCCGTGGCGCGGCGCGCAACACCCGCTCGCCGGCCTCAGCGCAGGCTGAGTGCGGCTTGGGCGCGGGCGCGCGCTCAGATGGCATCCAGATGGGGTAGAGTGCCGATTGGCGCGGCAGCTTGCGCGCCGGGCCCGGCTGTCGCCGCAGGGCTGGCCGGCGGGATTCGGATCACTTCGTCAAAGGAACCCCAATGAGCAATCCTCGTGATGTCGCCGTGCTGGTGGGCAGCCTGCGCAAAGACTCCCTGAACCGGAAGCTGGCGCAGGCGCTGGTAGCGCTGGCGCCGGCCAGCGTGAAGCTGGAGCTGGTCGAGATCGGGCACCTGCCGCTCTATAACCAGGATCTGGATGCCGATCCGCCTGCCGCGTGGACGGCATTCCGCGACCGCATCCGCCGTGCCGACGGCGTGCTCTTCGTCACCCCGGAATACAATCGCTCGGTGCCCGCCGCGATGAAGAATGCTATCGACGTCGGGTCCCGGCCGTACGGCCAGAGCGCCTGGGACGGCAAGCCGGGCGGCGTGGTCAGCGCCTCGCCCGGTGCCATCGGCGGCTTCGGCGCCAACCACCATCTGCGGCAGTCGCTGGTCTTCCTCAATGTACCGGTGCTGCAGCAGCCGGAGGCCTATCTCAGCGGCGTCGACAAGCTCTTCGATGCGCAGGGCGGTATTGCCAACGAGTCGACGCGAGGCTTCCTGCAGAAGTATATGGATGCCTATACGGCCTGGCTGGAGCGTAACGCCGCGCGCTGAGGCGACCGATCCAGGGCCAGGGCGGGCGCCGCCCGATGGGCCCTGGTCGGCGTCGGCCGGGAGGACCTTGCGGGCCCGGCTGGCGGCGGCCGTGGCCGGTTATTCGTCTCCTTGGCGGTTGGCGTCCGAAGCGGGCCAGGCCTCGGACTCGGAGGGGACATCCTCCCGCATCGCGGGGTGGTGTTTGATGAGCCAGCGCGCCCCGACCATGGGAACGAGCAGGCTGATCAGGACATAGCCACTGACGGTAAGCGTAGCGCTCATATCGATTGACCCATTCCATTTGTGCACACGCCGGCTCTTTGGCTCGGTGAACCGTGAGTATGCACGCAGCATCGTTGCGTCGGCATCACACTGGAGAGGGGTGACTCGGATTGGCGTGGGAAGCCGGCCGGACCGGTTCCATGCATCCGCGGGCAGGGCATCGCCGGCATTCATTGCCGGCATGCAAAAGAGAGGCCCTTGCCGTGCAGCGGAGGGCCTCTGTCAAAACGAGTCTGGCAAAAAAGAGTTTGCCGCTTTTGGTATAGCCACTGGGGTGGGCTGTGGCAAGTGGCGAGCATGCGGTGTGCCGCGGATGCCAAGCGCCGGCCCACCAGCGCTGCCGCGCACGGTAGCCTATACTCTCGTCCTCGCGCCACACAGTGTGCTGGCGCTTTGCCGCACGGGCATGAAGTGCCGTGAAATGCCTTGTGCAAGGCAGATGTGCTCGCCGCAAGGCGCGCGGGCCGCTGCGCGGCGGCCGTTCCACCAAGGCAGGGCCGCCTGCCTGCTCAATCCGTTTTGAAGCCGTTTTCCATGACAACCACCCCCCGCCGCGTCTCGGTCGCCCCGATGATGGATTGGACCGACCGCCATTGCCGCATGTTTCACCGCCAGTTGAGCCGCCATACCTGGCTGTACACGGAGATGGTGACGACCGGTGCCCTGTTGCATGGCGATGTGGCGCGCCATCTCGACTATGACGAGGTGGAACAGCCGGTAGCGCTCCAGCTCGGTGGCAGCGAACCAGCCGACCTGGCTCATGCTGCACGATTGGGCGAGCGGTGGGGCTATGCGGAAATCAACCTGAACTGCGGTTGCCCCTCCGAACGGGTGCAGCGCGGGGCCTTCGGTGCCTGCCTGATGGCGGAGCCGGCGCTGGTCGCGGACTGCGTCAAGGCGATGCGCGATGCGGTTTCGGTGCCAGTAACGGTCAAGCACCGCATCGGCATCGACACTATCGAACACTACGATTTCGTGCGTGATTTCGTCGGCACCATTGCGCAAGCCGGTTGCGAGACCTTCATCGTGCATGCGCGCAATGCCATCCTCAAAGGGCTCAGCCCCAAGGAGAACCGCGAGATCCCGCCGCTGCGCTACGAGGTGGCTTACCAGTTGAAGCGCGAGTTTCCGCAGCTTGAGATCCTGATCAATGGCGGCATCGTGGACTATCAGCAGATGGACGCGCATCTCGAGCACGTCGACGGTGTCATGATCGGGCGCGAGGCCTATCACCACCCTTATCTGCTGGCCGAGGTCGATGCGCGCTTCTACGGGGCTGCTACGCCGATCGCGTCGAGGCTGGAGGTGGAGCTGGCCATGCAGGCCTATATCGGGCGCCATGTCGAGGCAGGCGGGTATATGGGGGCGGTCACGCGCCATATGTTGGGCCTGCATCGGGGGATCCATGGCGGACGAGGCTGGCGGCGCATCCTGTCGGATGCCCGGCGAATGGCCGCGGCACGTTCTTCTGCTGAGGTGGATGCCTTGTTCGAAGAGGCGCGCAGCCATCTGCGTCGCGAAGCGGAGCCGGTAGCCGAGGCAGTCTGACAGCGCCTGTCGTCGCCCCTCCGTTCAGGGTGGCGTGCCGGTCCGAAGAAAAGCTCTAACTCCGAATTGTCTTTTTGTGCGGTGCTGGCCGGACGTTGAGATTGCGACACATGCGCCGCGGTCGTCGCAGTGTGCTACCGGGAAAGTCGCGCCGGCAAAGGGATTCCCCTAAATGCAGAGTGACGGCGGACTCCATACACTGGCCCTGCCCTCGAATACAGGGCTTTCTTCAACTGATTATTCAGCCCGCCTTGTGCGGGCTGTTTTTTTTGTCGCGGGCATCGTTGCCAGTGGATCCTGTCATCGGCTTGGCCGCATGATGGCCATTCGAGGTGGCAGCTGCATGACAGATGCCTGCGCCGCACCGGCATGCTGCGTCTAGCTGTGTCTTGCCTGTGGTTCGTCGAGCTTCTTGCGGCCCGAATCGATATTATGCAGCTTGCGCCACATGTGGTCGCGGGCGTAAAGTCTTTAGGGTGGGATATCTCTCAAAAGTTCCGCTTGCTTGCCGACATTCCCTAGGCCCCTGCTCGCGCGTCTATCATGTTCAAAGACGGCACTGCTTGGGTCGACAGGGAAGTGGGTCAGCGGGTGTGGCTGATCCCGACGTCGATGGTGCCGTAGGTCGAGATGCCGGTACCGGCGGTCTCGCTGCCCGTGGCGGCGCATGCGGCCAGTGCGCTGGCCAGCAGGACGATGGCGAGGCGTAGCAGGGAGGTCATGAGGAAGGGTGTCGGGATCGGGTTGGCAATACGGTTCAGTCCCGCACCTCGCTCGATTGGTTCCCTTGCGGCGCGCGAGCAGAGAGGCAACTGCGAGACAATAGAGCTAGCAGAGAAAGAGAGAGTGCGGCCGCCGTCGGCAGGCCGGCCGGGATGCGGGGGAGCATCTGAGCTTGGAGGGCAGGACATTGGACGAGTTGTTTGGCGTGGAATTCGAAGGCTTCCGCGTCGTGTGGGTAGCCGAGCGGCTGCAGGACGGCAAGTGGACGGCGCGCTATTGCTGGCGCTTCGGCATCGATGGAGAGGCCAGCAAAGCCTTGCAGGCCGACGTGCTGAACGGCAGGTCTCGCCGCCTGCTGGGCCTGTTCGACACGGAGTCCGACACGATCGAAGCGATCAAGGAGGCGGTCCTGCTCGAGTCGAAGTGGGACCTGAGCCGTCGTTGAGCTGGTGGACGGCGCTGGACGGCGCATGCTGTTTCTCGGGCATGCGTCAGCGGCTCTCGGTGGGTGCTGAAAAATTTTGTGTTGAGTACTAGCCATGACGGAAACTTCTCCGTATAATCTTGGTTTTCGCTGATCGACGGTTCGCAACGAATCGAAAGCAGCAAAACGACGGTGGCTGTAGCTCAGTTGGTAGAGTCCAGGATTGTGATTCCTGTCGTCGTGGGTTCGAGTCCCATCAGCCACCCCAGGAATTTCTTGTAGAACGGCCGCTTGCAGAAGCGGCCGTTTTGCTTTGGGCTCGCCGCGCGGTAGTGTGCTGTTTTCACGGGGAAATCCCAGTCGTTAAGTTAGGGATGCGGGCTTGTCCAACGATGCGGTTGGCATAGCTCCCGATTGCACGCTTTGACTTCGATGTGCCGATGCTTTCTCGGCAGCCGTTCCCGGGCCTGTTGCGGTTGCGGCCAATGGATGGCGTAGACCATTCGATACGGTGCCTCGTCCTGCCATGCTAGCATTGCTCGACTCTCCAGGAGATGGCGATGGCGAAAACGACGGTCTCGAAGAAGCAATACCTGCGCAAGCTTAACCGGCGCCTGGCCAAGGAGGCGGGGGTGCCGGAGGGTGTCGAGTTTGTGTTCTATCCGCTTGGCGCCAAGGCCCGGGCGGCCACCGGGGTGGCGGCCTCAGAAGGTGCGGGGCCGGCGGTGCGTGCCGTCATGGATGCAGTGCAGGCGCGGGTCGCTGCCAAGTACGCTGTGGATGGAGCTATCCTGGGCAACGGCAAGGCCGCACCGATCGAGCATGCGGAGCCCTGGCCTGCGGCGTCAGGCGGAGCTGCCGGCGCGCAGGTGGCTGGTAAGGACTGAGGTCGCACCGGTTTTCAGGCAAGGTCGGCTGATAGTCGTCCTTGCTCCTCGTCGCGCTGCGGATCCTGCCTAGGCCGCCTGGCGGGAGTTCGCCAGTTGTGCCGGTGGCGGATTGTGCTCGAATGCCACGCAATTCCTTCCCTCGCGCTTGGCGGTGTAAAGCAGCATGTCGGCCCGGGTCAGCAGGTCATCTAGCGATTCCCCGGCGGCGAGCGCGGTGACGCCGAAGCTGGCGGTCACGGTACATGTGCCGGGCAGGGCCTCGAATGCCGTCGTCTCGAGCGTGTGGCGCAGGCGTTCGGCGAGGTGCAGCGCGCTCGCAACGTCGGTGCCGGGCAGCAGGATGGCGAACTCTTCGCCGCCGATGCGGCCTGCAATGTCCCGATGGCGGATGCTTGCGAGGACCAGGTGGCCGAATTCCGACAGGACCGTGTCGCCAGCGGCGTGGCCGTGGGTGTCGTTGATGTGCTTGAAGTGATCGATATCGCAGAGCAGCACGCTGAGCGGCTGGCCTTGGCGGGGCGGAATCTCGCGCTCAGCCAGCACCTCGAAGCTACGGCGGTTGTGGAGGCGGGTCAGGGGATCGGTGTCGCGTTCCTCGCGCAGCTTGTCGATCACGTCGGACATGGCGCCTGCGAGCAGGGCCAGGCCGAGCACGATGCCGAACAGTACCAGGCTGAGCTGCAGTGCGATCCAGAAGGGCGAGTGCGCTAGTGAGTCGGCGTTGCCGGACGCGGCGGATGTGATGGTCAGCGCCGAGCGTGGCACGAAGCTCAGCGCAAACGCCAGCAGGATCCAATACAGCGCGCGGTCGACGGCGGCGCCCAGGCGCAGTTTGCCAAGCCGCGCGACGCCGGTCAGCAGCATCACTGCGATGCCGCCGTGGAGTATGTAGATGCGTGCCGCGATCTGGTCGTCGGCATAGTGGAAGTACGCCAGCGCGATCAACTGCAGACAGGCCAGCGTGGTCAGCGGCACGGCATCGAACTGCGCGTCGGCGCGTGCTACGACGCCGCGCAACAGCAACAGGGTGCTACCCAGGTAGAGCGCGCAGGACAGCAGCAGGTTCACGCCAGCGTCGCGCGGCAGTTGCAGGATCTGCGCTGACGCGGCCAAGGCATAGATCAGGAACGATGCGCAGAACATCAGCAGGTGACGCTGCGCGCGCTCGTAGCTCCAGGCCAGCAGGAAGCACAGGGATAGCAGCGTGGCGATGGCGGGATTGCCCAAGGCCAGAACCTGGACAGTTTGAAGCGGCAAGCGAGGTCCCCGATCTGTAGTCGTTGTGGTGGCCGGGAGCGCTGTCCGGAGGGTGGTCGGTGTGCCGAGGCAGGCAGCGTGGTATGCCTCGGCAATGCAGCAGCGCGGCGCGTACGAGCGCCTGTCAGTCTTGCCGGCGACTCCGCAGATGGAGCTGCTGCCGGTGCGGCGCTATTCCAATGTCAGCGGCCATTCTAGCGAGCCGGCACGCGAATCTCGCCGGCACTGACGTGCTGCGCGCCGCTGCAATTGCAAACAACGGTAAAGATACGGAAATGCCCCCTTCGAACGAGGGGCGGAGTGTGCATCAAGGGAGGGACACCCTACGCATTGCCTGGCATAGGCAGAGGGTTGGACGCGGATTGAAGGCGCCATGGAACATCGCGGAATCGTTGGTGCGCGACGACCGCTCGGGCATGCGATTGCTCGGGCGCCGTCGTGCATCATGCAAAGCAGATGCGCGGCAAAGCGAATGCGGCAAAGCGAATGCCCGGCGTGACAGGCACGGCACGGCGAGCCGCGCCTGTCACGTATCCGTGCGTACTCGGGTGCCGCGCAGGCTCAGACGTGCAGCTTGGCCGGCTCGGCCAACTCCAGCATGCGGCAGATGGCGGCCATGCTGCCGACCATGGTGCGGCGCTGCGCGCCTTGGTAGATGCGCACGCCCTTGCATTGGCGGAAAGGCACTGGCTTGACCGGGCGGCGGGCGGAGATGGTATTGGCTTGCGGCATGGTTGCACCTGTCGATTGACAATAGTCGGGGGATGGCGCCAGCGTCGGCGGGCGCCTTCGGAACGGTGAGGCAGGTGCCGCCACGCTGCAGACCTGGCGGCGGCGAGGGGTCGGGCCGGCTGCGCTAGAAGCCGGCCGGACGGATCAGTCCGACCGCGATACCCTCGAGAGAGAACTCTTCTTCTCCCGGTTTCACGAGGATGTTGGGGTAGTCGGGGTTCTCGGCAATCAGCTCGATGCTGTCGCCTCGTCGCTTGAAGCGTTTGACAGTGACGTCCTCGCCAAGGCGTGCTACCACGATCTTGCCGTTGCTGGCCTCGCTGGCGCGCTTGACTGCGAGCAGGTCGCCGTCGAGGATGCCGGCATCGCGCATGCTGAGGCCGCGTACGCGCAGCAGATAGTCGGGCTGTTCGTCGAAGACCGAGGCATCCACCTGATACTGCCGGTCGATGTGCTCGGCGGCGAGGATGGGGCTGCCTGCCGCGACGCGGCCGACCAGCGGCAGGGTCAGTTGCATCACGCCGGCCATCGGCAATGTGAACTGGTCCGGTGTTTCCGAATCGCTGCGCGAGACCTTGAGGCGGATGCCGCGCGAGGCGCCCGGGGTCAACTCGATCACGCCCTTGCGCGCCAGTGCCCGCAGATGTTCCTCGGCGGCATTCGGGGAGGAGAAGCCGAACTCCGCGGCGATCTCTGCGCGCGTAGGCGGAAAGCCGGTGCGGCGGATCGTGTTGCGGATCAGGTCGAAGATCTGTTGTTGCCGCGGAGTCAGGGTTGCCATGGAGTCGCCGCTTTGTTCTTGGTGTCAGGGGTACTGTATGTTTAAACAGTATGCTGTGATTTTATACAGTATGTGACGAAGTGCAAGTGGAATTTGCGCGACCTGTGGCCGGTGCGGCGGAGTGATGGTGGTTGGGCGTACGGTTACAATCGCGGCTCACCCGTGTTCCCGCCCTGATATGTCCAAGCTTCCCCGCATCGTCGTGCTTGCCACCGGCGGCACCATCGCCGGTTCCGCCGCCAGCGCGGCCAGCAGTGCGCATTACCAGGCAGCCACGGTGCCGGTGACGGCGCTGCTGGATGCCGTGCCGGCGTTGAAGTCGGTGGCGCGCCTGGAGGCCGAGCAGGTGGCCCAGGTCGACAGCAAGGACATGGGCTTTGCGCTGTGGGCCAGACTGCAGGCGCGCGTGGCATTCTGGTGCGCCCAGCCCGATGTGGCGGGTGTGGTGGTGACTCACGGTACCGATACCCTGGAAGAGACGGCCATGCTGCTGCACCTGTCCTGTGCGGTACCGGTTCCCGTAGTGATGACCGCGGCCATGCGGCCTTCGACCTCCCTGTCGGCGGATGGCCCGCTCAATCTTCTCGATGCCGTGCGTGTGGCGGCCCATCCGGAGGCGTGCGGCCGTGGCGTGCTGGTGGTGCTGAACCAGCAGATCCATGCTGCGCGGGATGTCGTCAAGGCACATACCTCGGCGGTCGATGCCTTCGTGTCGCCGGTGGGCGGCCCGCTCGGTTTCGTCCAGGATGACCTGGTGAGCTTCATGCGCGCGCCATTGCGCCGGGTCGAGCGGTCCTGGCCGCTGCCAGCCGGGGAGTGGCCGCTGGTGGAAATTGTGCCGAGCTATGCGCAGCCCTCCCGTATCGTCGTCGACGCGCTGGTGGCTGCCGGCGCGGCGGGCCTGGTGGTGGCGGCGGCGGGGAACGGTTCGATTCACGAGGCGCTGGCTGCCGCGCTGGCCGACGCGGCGCGCGCAGGTGTCGCGGTGGTGCGCAGTTCTCGCACCGGTGCGGGCCATGTATCGATTCCGGCACTGCCGAATCCTGGCGCCGGCCTGTTCGTCTCCGCGGGTGACCTGAATCCCTACAAGGCGCGCGCGCTGCTGTTGCTCGCTCTGGCTCGGGATCCTCGGCTGGCGGCGGACCCTGGCCGGCTGCAGCAGTGCTTCGCGCAGTGCTGAGCGGGCAGTCTGCTTGCCGTGCCAGCTTGCTGCGGGCTATAATGGCAGGCTATCCAACCTTGCCGCACCGGACGTGACGCCCGGGTGGCTCATCCCAAAAGGAGCGTCAATGCGTCATTACGAAATCGTCTTTATCGTCCATCCGGACCAGAGCGAACAAGTGCCCGCGATGATCGAGCGTTACAAGTCGCTGGTCACCTCGCAGAATGGCCAGGTTCACCGCGTGGAAGACTGGGGTCGTCGCCAACTGGCCTACATGATCCAGAAGCTGGCCAAGGCTCACTACGTTTGCCTGAACATCGAATGCGGCAAGGAAACCCTGGCCGAACTCGAACACGCGTTCAAGTTCAACGATGCGGTGCTGCGTCACCTGATCGTCCAGACCAAGAAGGCCGAAACCGCTCCCTCGCCGATGATGAAGGAAGTGCAGCGCGAAGAAGCCCGCAAGGCCGCGCAACAAAGCAGCGAGAGCCAGGCCGCCTGATCGGCGGTGCGGTGCGCTAGAGCGCTGCCCGGCCGGATCGGCAGGGTGGCCCGGGACCAGCAAGGAGGCGCGCGTTGAACCAGTTGCGGCTGTCCGCGACCCTAGTCGAACGCGAAGCCCTGCGCTACACGCCGGCCGGCGTGCCTGTCGTGAACTGCTTGCTGCAGCACGCTGGCGAGGTGGTCGAGGCGCAGATTCCCCGGCAGATCGAGTTCGCCATCGCGGCGATGGGCATCGGCCCGGTCGGCCAGCGCCTGGAGCGCATGCCGCTGGGCACGCTGCTCGACTGCGAAGGCTTCCTGGCCCGCAAGCATCGCAACAGCAAGGCTCTCGTCTTTCACATCACTGGATGTAAAGCATTCGAAAAGGATTGAATCATGGCATTCGTCAAACGTGACAACAAGAACAAGAAGCGCTTCCAGCAGCAGAACCCGCTGTTCAAGCGCAAGCGCTTCTGCCGCTTCACCGTGGCTGGCGTGGAACAGATCGACTACAAGGATCTGGACACCCTGAAGGACTTCATCGGCGACAACGGCAAGATCACGCCGGCACGCCTGACCGGTACCAAGGCGCACTATCAGCGTCAGCTCGATACGGCTATCAAGCGTGCGCGTTTCCTCGCGCTGCTGCCGTACACCGACCTGCACAAGAACTGATTGTCCAGGCCCTAGGTAAAGGAGAGATATACGATGCAAGTCATTCTGCTTGAAAAAGTCGTCAACCTGGGCAACCTGGGTGACATCGTTCGCGTGAAGGACGGTTACGCCCGTAACTTCCTGATCCCGAGCAAGAAGGCCCGCCGCGCGACCCAGTCCGCCATCGAAGAATTCGAAGCCAAGCGTGCCGACCTGGAAAAGGCTGCCGCCGAGAAGCTGGCCGCCGCCCAGGCGGAAGGCGAGAAGCTGAACGGCCTGACCATCCAGATCACCCAGAAGTCGGGTGTGGATGGCCGCCTGTTCGGCTCGGTGACCAACGCCGACATCGCCGAAGCCCTGGCTCCGCAAGGCTTCGTCGTCGAGAAGGCGCAGGTCCGCCTGCCGAACGGTCCGCTGAAGATGGTCGGCGACCATCCGGTCAGCGTGGCGCTGCACACCGACGTGGTGGTCGACGTGACCGTCTCGGTGCTGGGCGAGCAGGTCTGAGATTCCGGCGCCAGGCTGGAGCGGTGCCCGCAGCGGCACGCACCGGCCGGTTCGGATCACGAGAAAAGGCAGAAGCTTGGGCTTCTGCCTTTTTTCTTGTCCGTCGCGTGACGCCGCCGACGCCACAGTGGTTCGCCACTGCCGAATTCTCCGCGCGGGCCGGGCCCCGTCGCCGCTATAATTGCCCCCCATGAATGCGCCCGTCGCCGACCCCCAACTAGACAACCTCAAGGTCCCGCCGCACTCCATCGAGGCCGAGCAATCGGTGCTCGGCGGCCTGCTGCTGGACAACGCCGCCTGGGACCGCATCGCGGATTTCCTGTCGGAGGCGGACTTCTACCGCTTCGACCATCGGCTGATCTTCCAGAGCATCGCCCGCCTGATCTCGGCCACCAAGCCCGCCGACGTCATCACCGTCTACGAGATGCTGCAGGTGGCAGGCAAGGCGGAGGAAGTCGGCGGCCTGGCCTATCTCAATTCGCTGGCGCAGAACACGCCGAGTGCGGCCAATATCCGCCGCTATGCGGAAATCGTGCGCGAGCGCTCGGTGCTGCGCAAGCTGGTGACGGTGGCCGACGATATCGCCACCGCCGCTTTCGCGCCCAAGGGCCGCGAGGTGCGCGAGCTGCTCGACGAAGCCGAATCCAAGGTCTTCGCCATCGCCGAGGAAGGCGCGCGCGGGCAGGCCGGCTTCCAGGAGATCCAGCCGCTGCTGACCCAGGTGGTGGAGCGCATCGACGAGCTGTACCACCGCGATTCGACGTCCGACGTGACGGGCGTGCCTACCGGCTTCATCGACCTGGACCGGATGACCAGCGGCATGCAGCCGGGCGACCTGGTCATCGTCGCCGGGCGTCCGTCGATGGGTAAGACGGCGTTCTCGCTCAATATCGGCGAGCACGTCGCTGTCGAGCAGGGGCTGCCGGTCGCGGTCTTCTCGATGGAAATGGCGGGTACCCAGCTCGCCATGCGTATGCTCGGTTCGGTCGGCCGGCTCGACCAGCACCGGCTGCGCACGGGGCGCCTGCTCGACGAGGACTGGCCGCGGCTGACCCATGCGATCCAGCGCATGAACGATGCCCAGCTCTTCATCGACGAGACGCCCGCGCTGAACCCGATGGAGCTGCGCGCGCGCTCGCGCCGGCTGGCGCGCCAGTGCGGCCAGCTCGGCCTGATCATCATCGATTACCTGCAGCTGATGTCGGGCTCGGGTGGCGGCGAGAACCGCGCCACCGAGATTTCCGAGATCTCGCGTTCGCTCAAGGGCCTGGCCAAAGAGCTGAACTGCCCGGTGATCGCGCTGTCGCAGCTCAACCGCAGCCTGGAACAGCGGCCGAACAAGCGGCCGGTGATGTCAGACTTACGCGAATCCGGCGCCATCGAGCAGGATGCCGACGTGATCCTGTTCATCTACCGCGACGAAGTCTACAACCCGGATTCGCAGGACAAGGGCACGGCCGAGATCATCATCGGCAAGCAGCGTAACGGTCCGATCGGCACGGTGCGCCTGACCTTCCTGGGCCAGTTCACCAAGTTCGACAACTTCAGCGGCGGTCCGGCCTTCTTCGACAACGACACCTGACGCCAGCACCGGCGCGGCTTCGCGGGAAGCAGACGCAAATTGCGTCGATTGTCGCGGCGCGGCGCCGGCAACCCTGTAAAATATTGCGACTTGATGACAGCCGCCTTCGCGCGGCTGTCGTGTCATGCGGACCTGTGTCCGCCGCATCCACCCCCCGCAACAATCCCAGCGGCGCCCCCCGGCGCTACGACAAGGAACATTTCATGTTCGGCCGATTCATGCCCACCGAGGGCAAGTTCTTCGAATATTTCAACCAGCACGCGGAATGCGCGACCACCGCCGCGCGCGAACTCGAGGTCTTGGTGAACGACCTGCCGAATGCCGAAGCGCATGCGCGCCGCGTGCAGGCCACCGAGAAGAAGGCCGACCGCATCACGCACGACACCATCGACCTGCTGCACAAGACCTTCATCACGCCGCTGGACCGTGACGAGATCCACAAGCTGATCACCACCATGGACGACATCCTCGACCTGATGGAGGACGTGGCGGAAACCATCTCGCTGTACGACGTGACCAGCCTGACCGAGGAGGCACGCCGCCTGGCCGCCATCTGCGTGCAGTGCTGCGACCAGGTCAAGATCGCCGTGGGCCTGCTCGAGGACATGAGCAATGCCAGCACCATCCTGAAGACTGCCCAGCAGATCGACCAGCTCGAGTCGGAAGCCGACCGCGTGATGCGTGCCGCCATGTCCAAGCTGTTCCGCGACGAGACCGACGTCAAGCGTCTGATCAAGCTGAAGGCCATCTACGAGCAGCTCGAGACCATCACCGACAAGTGCGAGGACGTGGCGAACATCATCGAGGGCATCGTCCTCGAGAACGCCTGAGGCGCGTACCCGCATGCAGACCGTACAAATGAGCCTGTGGGTGATCGCCCTGCTGGTGGCGCTCGCCTTGCTGTTCGATTTCATGAACGGCTTCCATGACGCGGCAAACTCCATCGCGACCGTGGTCTCCACCGGGGTGCTCAAGCCCCACCATGCGGTGGCGATGGCGGCCATGTGCAATGTGGTCGCGATCTTCATCTTCCACCTCAAGGTCGCCGCCACCGTGGGCACCGGCACCATCGACGTGGCGATCGTCGACCACTATGTGGTGTTCGGCGCGCTGATGGGGGCGATCGCCTGGAACCTGATCACCTGGTACTACGGCATTCCGTCATCGTCGTCGCATGCGTTGATCGGCGGCCTGGTCGGTGCGGCGGTGGCCAAGTCGGGCACCGGCGCACTGGTGGGCGGCGGCCTGCTGAAGACGGTGGCCTTCATCCTGATCTCGCCGCTGCTCGGCATGGTGCTCGGTTCGCTGATGATGGTGATCGTCGGCTGGACCTTTTTCCGCACGCCGCCGTCGCGCGTCGACCGCTGGTTCCGCCGGCTGCAGCTGCTGTCCGCCTCGATGTACAGCCTGGGCCACGGCGGCAACGACGCGCAGAAGACCATCGGCATCATCTGGATGCTGCTGATCGCCAGCGGCCACGTGGCCGCCGGTGGCGCCGAGCCCCCGGTGTGGGTCATCGTCTGCTGCTACGTGGCGATCGGTATGGGCACGCTGTTCGGCGGCTGGCGCATCGTGCGCACCATGGGGCAGAAGATCACCAAGCTCAAGCCGGTCGGCGGCTTCTGCGCGGAGACCGGCGGTGCGCTGACCTTGTTCATCGCTTCCGCGCTGGGCGTGCCCGTGTCCACCACCCATACCATCACCGGCGCCATCGTCGGCGTGGGCTCGGTGCAGAAGATGTCCGCCGTGCGCTGGGGCGTGGCGGGCAATATCGTCTGGGCCTGGGTGCTGACCATTCCGGCCTCGGCCTTCATGGCGGCGATCGCCTGGTGGGTGGGCAAGCACGTGCTCTGACCCCGCATGCCGCGGGTGCCGGGGCGACCGGCATCGGATGACAGAAAAGGCCGGGCGATGCCCGGCCTTCTGATTTCGGCTTCAGCGGTTGGCGAAGGCCGCGATCGGATCGTCGTCGTCGGCCGGCTGGGCCGTGGCCGCGCGGACGGGCGTGGAGGAGGAGGCGGGCGCCGGGGTCGATTGCACCACCATGACCGGCGAGTCGCCGGGATCCAGCGGGCCCGAGACCCGGCGCGCGCCGTTGTAGCGCGAAGCCCAGTAGGATTTGCTCATGTCCTCGAGGCGCACCGTGCCTCCTGTGGACGGTGCATGCACGAAACGGTTCTGGCCGACGTAGATGCCGACATGGGAATTCGGCCGGCCCGTGGTATTGAAGAAGACCAGATCGCCCGCCGCCACCTGGCTGCGCTCGAGCGGAGCGCCGCGCACGCCCATGGCTTCGGTGGTGCGCGGCAGGTTCACATTGGCGGCACGCGCCACCACGTAGCGCACCAGCCCGCTGCAATCGAAGCCGGAATCGGGTGTATTGCCGCCATAGCGATAAGGCGTGCCGACCAGCGACATAGCCTGGATGGATATTTCCTCGGTGCCGGCAGACGGGTCGGCGATCACGGGGCGAGGCGCGCGCGCGGAGCCAGCATAGCGGGCTGGCGGCGACGAGGCGCAGGCGGCCAGCAGCAGGGCCGCCAGGCAGGCCAGCGCGAGGCGCGGGCGGCCGCAGCCGACCTGGCGGGCAGGTCCGGTGGGCGCTGCGACGGCTGCGGGGTGTCGGCTTGCGGGCATCCTCTGGGTCTCTTCCATCCGGCTGCCAGCAGGCTGCTGCCTGGCTGCCAGCGCGGCTACCAGCGCAATTGCGCGTTACGGGTGCCGGTGTTCACCGTGAGCGAGCGCGGCTGCCCCTTGTAGCTTGCTTCAATATTGTAGCTGCCTTCCGGCGCACGTATCAGGCAGCGCGGACCGTTCGCTCGGAAACGGGCGACCTCCTGGCCGTCGTAGACCAGGCGCACCGACACGTCGGCCAGGTACTCGCCGTTTTCGCCGCGCGTGAACAGCACCCCCATATTGAAGTTCTGCTCCTGCGCGGCCAGCGCCTGGCGCTCGTCCTCGGCGACGCCACCGCAGACGTAGCTGACGGGCCCCATGGTGCGGATCACCAGCCCGTCCGCGGCGCAGGCGGGGTGCCAGGCTACGACGGCGGACAGGCCGGCGAGCAGAGGCAGCAGCGGCAGCCAGCCGGTACGGGAAGCGGCCGCGGGTGCGCGGGCGGCACGTGGCCGCTGCCTGGAGAATTGCGTCGGGCAGTCCTGCATCGATGACTCCTCCTGCCAGGTTGAAACAACGGAAAGCAACGCCCGCTGAAAGCGCGAACGCCCGCCACGCCGCCTCGGGCGTGGCGGGCACACGCCGGCGGGCCCCGTCCTGGGCCCGCCTGGACGGCGGTCAATTGCCTCAGAGCACGTCGGCGGCGTGGTCAGCCAGGCGCGAGCGCTCGCCGCGCGCCAGCGTGACATGGCCACTGTGGCTCCAGCCCTTGAAGCGGTCCACCACATAGGTCAGGCCGGACGACCCTTCGGTCAGGTAAGGCGTGTCGATCTGCGCGATATTGCCGAGGCACACGATCTTGGTGCCTGGGCCGGCCCGCGTCACCAGCGTCTTCATCTGCTTGGGCGTCAGGTTCTGCGCCTCGTCGATGATGACGAACTTGTTGACGAAGGTGCGCCCGCGCATGAAGTTCATGCTCTTGACCTTGATGCGGGAACGGATCAGCTCCTGCGTGGCGGCGCGGCCCCAGTCGCCGGCGCTGTCGTCGCTCTTCTGCAGCACCTCGAGGTTGTCGTCGAAAGCGCCCATCCAGGGCTGCATCTTTTCTTCCTCGGTGCCCGGCAGGAAGCCGATGTCCTCGCCGACCGGCACCGTGGCGCGGGTGACGATGATCTCGTTGTACAGCTTCTGGTCGAGCACCTGCTCCAGGCCCGAGGCCAGCGCCAGCAGCGTCTTGCCGGTGCCGGCCTGGCCCAGCAGGGTGACGAAGTCCACCTCCGGGTTCATCAGCAGGTTCAGCGCGAAGTTCTGCTCGCGGTTGCGCGCGGTCACGCTCCAGACATTGTTCTTGTTGTGGGTGAAGTCCTTCAGTGTCTGCAGCAGCGCGGTCTTGCCGTTGATCTCCTTGACTTGCGCATAGAGCGGCAGACTGCCGTCGGAGGGCTCCAGGTAGACGAACTGGTTGACCAGGAAGGACGGCACCAGCGGGCCGGTCAGGCGGTAGAACATCGCGCCCGACTTCGGATCCTGCCAGCTTTCGACACCCTTGCCGTGCTTGGTCCAGAAGTCGCCCGGCAGCGCCATCACGCCCGAGTAGAGCAGGTCCTTGTCTTCCAGGACCTGGTCGTTGAAGTAGTCCTCGGCGGGCAGGCCCAGCGCGCGGGCCTTGATGCGCATATTGATGTCTTTCGACACCAGCACCACCTGGCGGCCCGGCTGCTGCTCCTTGAGCGCGCTGACCACGCCGAGGATCTGGTTGTCGGCCTTGCCCTGCGGCAGGCCTTCGGGCAGCTTGATGTCGTTGAGCCGGGTCTGGAAGAACAGCTTGCCCTGCGCGTCGCGGTTGCCGAGCTTGGCCAGCAGCAGGCCTTCGTCGAGCGCGCCGTCGGTGTTTGCCACCAGCGCGTCGAGCGTGCGGCTGACGGTACGGGCGTTGCGCGCGACTTCGCTCATGCCCTTCTTGTGGTTATCCAGTTCCTCCAGCGTCATCATCGGCAGATAGATGTCGTGTTCCTCGAAGCGGAACAGGGAGGACGGATCGTGCATCAGCACATTGGTGTCGAGTACGAACAGCTTGCTCGGGCCGTTGTCCTTGCGCGCGCGCCGGCTCGGGGCGGTGGCCGGCTTGAGGACGCTGACGGGGGCTGCTACGGGCGGGGCCACCGGAACCGCGGGCACGTCCTTGGCGCGGGCGCGCGTGGTCGTGGCGCGCGCTCGTGTTGCCGGGGCGGGTTCCGCATCACCGGTTTCCAGCAAGGCCACGCGCTCCAGCGCGGGCACCGGTTTCTTGCCCTGTGTCGCGGTCCTGGCCTTGGGCAACGCGGTGACCGGGGCGAACTCGCTCGGATCGAGCAGTTGAGCCGGCTTGGTGGGCATGGTGGGCAGCGGCATGCTTGGCTTTCCTTTCAGGGGGACGCAGCGGGAAGCGCGCGCAGGCCGGCGGGTGCCAGGCGGCGGCCTGGTTGCGCGCACAGACAAAAAAACCGCCGAACCCGATAGACGGGCAGGGCGGTTTTCATCGCGGGCGGCGACACGGCAGCTCCGCTACCGGCCCGTGGCGGGGAGCGCCTGGGTCGGAACGACGAAACGGTGTGGCAGCCGGATTCTGAACTCATTACGGGTCAATGTATCTGAAGCCCCCGTGTTTGGCAATCGGCGCCCGGCGTGGCCAGCGTGGCGCGCCTGCCACGCCGGCGCGGGCCTTGCCGGCACTCAGAGCGCGCGCACGAGCTCGAGCACTTCGTCGACGTGGTTGGGCACCTTGATGCCGCGCATGGCGTGGCGCAGCACGCCCTTGGCGTCGAGGATGAAGGTGCTGCGCTCGATGCCGCGCACCTCCTTGCCATAGAGTTTTTTCATCTTGATGACATCGAACAGCGTGCAGACCGCTTCGTCGCCGTCGGAGATCAGTTCGAAGGGCAGTTCCAGCTTGGCCTTGAAATTCTCGTGGGACTTGAGGCTGTCGCGGGAGATGCCGAACACTACGGCGCCCGCGGCGACGAAGTCCTCGTGCTGGTCGCGGAAGTTCATGGCCTCGGTGGTGCATCCGGGCGTGTTGTCCTTGGGATAGAAGTACAGCACCAGCGTCTTGCCGCGCTGTCCGGCGAGGCTGAAGGTGCCTCCGGTCGCGGGGGCGCTGAAATCCGGTACGGGCTTGTCGAGGCTGACGGTCATTGCTTGAGGCTCCTGGGGGAGAGGCAGGAAACGGGGGCTGCCACCACGGGGTTGTCCCCACTGGGCGGCCACTACGGCAAAGGCAGATTGGGGCGCCCGGCCAGACTTCAAGCGTGGCGGCCGCTCAACTTCCCGGGTGCGCCGGGCGGACCGGAGAGCGGCTTCAGGCCACCGGGTCCAGCATCAGGATGGCCGCCACGCGCCGGCCTTCGGCCATCAGGATATTGTAGGTGCGGCATGCTGCCTGAAGGTCCATCGCGTCCACGCCGATATGACGGTTCGCGAGCGCCGCGGTCAGCCTGGGTTGCGGGAAGCGCAGGCGGCCGCCGGTGCCCAGCAGCACCACTTCCGGCCCCAGTTCCAGCAAGGCCTCGAAATGGGCAGCCTGCAGGTCCTCGAAACGCTCCACCGGCCATGGCCGGATCTCGCCCTCCGGCATCACCAGCACGGACTCGGTGTGGCGGATCAGGTTGATTTCGATATAGCCCGGACCATAGGCGGTGACGGTATTGAGCGCTTGGGGCTGGTCGGCGTGGAGTTTCAAAGGGCACCTTCGAGGTGCCCGCCGGTGCGGGGCCGGCGCCGGGCCGCGGGCGGCCCGGCCGTGCAGCGCGGGGGCGGGCGGGTCACGGCGGCGGCACGGCATGCACTGCGCTGCAATGCAAGAATCCGCGCCGAAGTCTGTCATAATCCGATAAATTATAGCTTTTGCCTCCCTGTCTGCCACGTTCGCGTTGCATTGCAGCGGACGCGCCTCCCGATTTCCGTCCAGATTCCCGAATTGCCCGCTGCCGAGGAGACCGGCAGCCCAGCCCTCGCCGACACGCCGTGAAACCGATCCAGAAATCCCACAAACTCAACAACGTCTGTTACGACATCCGCGGGCCCGTGCTGGAGAAGGCCAAGCAGATGGAAGAAGAAGGGCACAAGATCATCAAGCTGAACATCGGCAACCTGGCCGTGTTCGGTTTCGACGCGCCGGAGGAGATCCAGCAGGACATGATGCGCAACCTGCCCAACTCGGCGGGCTATTCGGACTCCAAGGGCATCTTCGCCGCGCGCAAGGCGATCATGCACTACACGCAGGAAAAGAAGATCCAGGGTGTGGGCCTGGAAGACATCTACGTCGGCAACGGTGCATCCGAGCTGATCGTGATGTCGATGAACGCCCTGCTCAACAGCGGCGACGAGGTGCTGGTTCCGGCACCCGACTACCCGCTGTGGACGGCGGCGGTGAGCCTGTCCGGCGGTACGCCGGTGCACTATATCTGCGACGAGCAGAACGAGTGGATGCCCGACCTGGACGACATCCGCGCCAAGATCACGCCGAACACCAAGGCCATCGTCGTCATCAACCCCAACAATCCGACCGGCGCCCTCTATTCGGACGAGCTGCTGCTCGGCATCGTGGCGATCGCGCGCGAGCATGGCTTGATCATCTACGCCGACGAAATCTACGACAAGGTGCTGTACGACGGCCGTACCCACACCTCGATCGCCTCGCTGTCGACCGACGTGCTGACCGTCACTTTCAACGGCTTGTCGAAGAACTACCGCTCGTGCGGCTACCGCGCCGGCTGGATGGTGGTGTCGGGCGACAAGCGCCCGGCGCAGGACTATATCGAGGGGCTGAACATGCTTTCCTCGATGCGCCTGTGCGCCAACGTGCCGGCGCAATGGGCCATCCAGACCGCCCTCGGCGGCTACCAGAGCATCAACGACCTGGTGGCAGAGGGCGGCCGCCTGCGCCGCCAGCGCGATCTCGCCTACGAGCTGGTCACCGCCATCCCGGGCGTCAGCTGCGTCAAGCCCAAGGCAGCGCTCTACCTGTTCCCCAAGCTCGACCTGTCGATGTATCCGATTCAGGACGACCAGGAGTTCATCTACGAGCTGCTGCAGGAATCGAAGGTGCTGCTGGTGCAGGGATCGGGCTTCAACTGGGGCAAGCCCGACCACTTCCGCATCGTGTTCCTGCCGCACGAGGAGGACCTGCGCGAGGCCATCAGCCGTGTCGCGCGCTTCCTCGAGGCATACCGCAAACGCCACGGTGCCATCGCGGCCTGAGGCCCGGCGCGGCGCCGTTTCCCCCATTCGTCAACTGGAAGCAGATTGTTCATGAACCCCATCAAAGTAGGCCTGCTTGGCATCGGTACCGTCGGTAGCGGCACGTTCAACGTGCTGAAGCGCAACCAGGAGGAAATTCGCCGCCGCGCCGGGCGCGGCATCGAAATTGCAATGGTCGCCGACCTGAATACCGAACGTGCCCGCGAGCTGACCGGTGGGCAGGTGGAAGTGGTGGCCGACGCCAACGAGGTGGTGAACCGTCCCGACATCGACATCGTGGTCGAGCTGATCGGCGGCTACGGTGTGGCCAAGGAGCTGGTGCTCAAGGCCATCGCCAATGGCAAGCACGTGGTCACCGCCAACAAGGCGCTGCTGGCCGTGCATGGCAACGAGATCTTCGAGGCGGCGCGCAACAAGGGCGTGATCGTCGCCTTCGAGGCCGCGGTGGCCGGCGGCATCCCCATCATCAAGGCGCTGCGCGAGGGCCTGACCGCCAACCGCATCCAGTGGATCGCCGGCATCATCAACGGCACCACCAACTTCATCCTGTCGGAGATGCGCGACAAGGGCCTGGACTTCGACACGGTCCTTAAGGAGGCGCAGGCGCTGGGCTATGCCGAGGCCGACCCGACCTTCGACATCGAAGGCATCGATGCGGCGCACAAGGTCACGCTGATGAGCGCGATCGCCTTCGGTATGCCGGTGCAGTTCGACCGCGCGCATGTGGAAGGCATCACCAAGCTGTCGGCGGTGGATATCAAGTACGCCGAGGAGCTGGGCTACCGCATCAAGCTGCTGGGCATCACGCGCCGCCGCGAGGAAGGTGTCGAACTGCGCGTGCATCCGACCCTGGTGCCGGCCTCGCGCCTGATCGCCAACGTCGAGGGGGCGATGAATGCCGTGCTGGTGCAGGGCGACGCCGTTGGCGCCACGCTGTACTACGGCAAGGGCGCGGGCGCCGAGCCGACCGCTTCGGCCGTGATCGCCGACCTGGTCGACGTGACCCGCCTGCATACCGCCGACCCCGGCCACCGCGTGCCGCACCTGGCCTTCCAGCCCGACGAACTGTCGAGCGTGCCGGTGCTGCCGATCGAGGAGGTCACCAGTTCCTACTACCTGCGCATGCGCGTGTCCGACGAAACCGGCGTGCTGGCCGACATCACCCGCATCCTGGCCGACGCCGGCATCTCGATCGATGCCATGCTGCAGAAGGAATCGCGCGAGGGCGAGCCGCAGACCGACATCATCATGCTGAGCCACCTGGCGCGCGAGAAGCAGGTCAATGCCGCCATCGCCAAGATCGAGGCGCTGCCGACCGTGCTGTCGTCCGTCACGCGCCTGCGCATGGAAGAACTGAACTGAGCGAGTGCCCGGTCCCATGAAATACCTGTCGACGCGCGGCCACCAGGCGCCGCAATCGTTTTCCGAAATCCTGCTGGGCGGCCTCGCGCCGGACGGCGGCCTCTACCTGCCTGATCAGTACCCGCAGGTCAGCGCCGAGGAGCTCGAGTCCTGGCGCAAGCTTTCCTACGCCGACCTGGCGTTCGAGATCCTGTCCAAGTTCTGCGACGACATCCCGGCCGAGGACCTGCGCGCGCTGACGCGCAAGACCTATACCGCCGAGGTCTACTGCAATGCGCGTGCCGGCGACAATACCGCCGACATCACGCCGCTGCGCACGCTGGGCGAGGAAGGCGGCGCGCCGCTGCAGCTGCTGGGCCTGTCCAATGGTCCGACGCTGGCCTTCAAGGACATGGCCATGCAGTTGCTCGGCAACCTGTTCGAGTACGCGCTCGCGCGCGCCGGCCAGGAGCTGAACATCCTCGGCGCCACCTCGGGCGACACCGGCAGCGCGGCGGAATACGCGATGCGCGGCAAGCGCGGCATCCGCGTCTTCATGCTGAGCCCGCACCGCAAGATGAGCGCGTTTCAGACCGCGCAGATGTTCAGCCTGCAGGACCCGAACATCTTCAACCTGGCGGTGGAAGGTGTGTTCGACGACTGCCAGGACATCGTCAAGGCGGTCTCCAACGACCACGGCTTCAAGGCGCGCCAGAAGATCGGCACCGTCAACTCGATCAACTGGGCGCGCGTGGTGGCCCAGGTGGTCTATTACTTCAAGGGCTGGCTGCTGGCGACCAGCGGCCCTGGCCAGAAGGTCTCGTTCTGCGTGCCCTCCGGCAACTTCGGCAACGTCTGCGCCGGCCATATCGCGCGCATGATGGGCCTGCCCATCGACAAGCTGGTGGTGGCGACCAACGAGAACGATGTGCTCGACGAGTTCTTCCGCACCGGTGCCTACCGCGTGCGCAAGTCGTCCGAGACCTTCCATACCTCGAGCCCGAGCATGGATATCTCGAAGGCCTCGAACTTCGAGCGCTTCGTCTTCGACCTGCTCGGCCGCGATCCGGCCAAGCTGGCGGCGCTGTTCCGCGATGTCGACACCAAGGACGGCTTCGACCTGGCCGGCACGCCTGAATTCGGCCGTATCCGCGAGTTCGGCTTCGTCTCGGGGCGCAGTACCCACCAGGACCGGCTGGCGACCATCCGCGACCTGTCGGCGCGCTATGGCATCACCATCGATACCCATACGGCCGACGGCATCAAGGTGGCGCGCGAGCACCTGAGCGCCGGCGTGCCCATGGTCGTGCTGGAGACCGCGCTGCCGGCCAAGTTCTCGGAGACCATCCGCGAGGCGCTCGGCCACGAACCCGAGCGTCCCGCCAGCTTCGAGGGCATCGAGGCGTTGCCGCAGCGCTTCGAAGTGGTGCCTGCCGACGCCGACCGCGTGAAGGCATTCATCGCCGGCCACACCGGCCTCTGACCTGAGAGGGGCGGCGCGGCCGCCCCTTGCCTCCGGCGCACCACTCCGGCCGCAGCTGGCCGCCGGCATGCCGCCGCGCCTGCGGCGCCGCCGCATGCCGCGCGGCCGTCGAATCGCTACAATCTGGCTGTCAGTCCCCGCCTCGCCGGGGTTTGCGGCGCTGCCGCCCAACCGACTCCAAGACGTCCCCCGATCGTCCTGCCCGCCCCATGCCCGAAGCTGCCGCCACGCCGCGCCCGCCCATGCTGACCCTTGCCCAAGCGCTCGCCACGCTGCTCGACGGCGCGCGCCCCATCACGCAGACCGAGCGTGTTGACACGCTGCTGGCCAACGCTCGGGTGCTGGCCAGCCCGGTGTCGAGCGCGCTCGACGTGCCGCCCGCGGACAATACCGCCATGGATGGCTATGCGCTGCGTGCCGCCGATGTGCCGGCCGCCGGCACGCGCCTGCGCGTGACCCAGCGCATCCCGGCCGGCCATGTCGGCACGGCGTTGGAGCCGGGTAGCGCCGCGCGCATCTTCACCGGCGGGTTGATCCCGCCCGGTGCCGACGCGGTGGTGATGCAGGAGCAATGTACGGCCGAGGGCGGGGACGTGGTGGTCAACCATGTGCCGCGCGCCGGCGAGTGGGTCCGGCGCGCCGGCGAGGACATCCGCGCCGGCAGCCGTATCCTGGCAGCCGGCACGCGCCTGACGCCGCAGGCGCTCGGGCTGGCGGCCTCGGTTGGCCAGGCCGCCCTCGACGTGGTGCGGCGCGTGCGCGTCGCCGTCTTCTTCACCGGCGACGAACTGGCGATGCCGGGCGAGCCGCTGCGGCCGGGCGCCATCTACAACTCCAACCGTTTCACGCTGCGCGGGCTGCTGGAGAACCTGGGCTGCGAGGTCAGCGACTTCGGCATCGTGCCCGACTCGCTGGCGGCCACGCGTGCGACCTTGCGGCGCGCGGCCGACGGCCATGACCTGATCATCACCTCGGGCGGCGTCTCGGTCGGCGACGAGGACCATATCCGCCCGGCGGTACAGGCGGAGGGGCGGCTCGACCTGTGGCAGATCGCCATCAAGCCGGGCAAGCCGCTGGCGTTCGGCCAGGTGGCGCGCGGCGAGGCGCCGCCGGCCTTCTTCCTGGGCCTGCCAGGCAACCCGGTGTCCAGCTTCGTCACCTTCCTGCTGTTCGTGCGGCCGTTCATCCTGCGCTTGCAGGGGGTGGCAGACGTCGCGCCGCGCCGGCTGCCGCTGCGCGCCGACTTCACGCTGGAGAAGGGTGACCGCCGCAACGAATTCCTGCGTGCCCGCCTCAACGCACAGGGCGGGCTCGAGCTGTTCCCGAACCAGAGTTCGGGCGTGCTGACGTCGACCGTCTGGGGCGATGGGCTGATCGACAATCCGCCGGGGCAGGCCATCCGCGCCGGCGACATCGTGCAGTTCATCCCCTTCGGCGAACTGTTGTACTGAGGCGCGAAGGAGGAGCGGCCATGAAGATCGAATTGCGCTACTTCGCCAGCGTGCGCGAGCAGCTCGGCCGTGCCGGGGAGCAGGCCGAGGTGCCGGTCGAGGTGGCCGACGTGGGCCAGCTGCGCCAATGGCTGCGCGCGCGCGGCGGGGTCTGGGAAGCGGCGCTGGGCGAGGGCAGGGCGCTGCGCATGGCGGTCGACCATGCGGTGGCGCGTGCCGATACACCTCTCGCGGACGGTTGCGAAGTGGCATTTTTTCCGCCGGTGACGGGCGGCTGAACGGAGCGCGGCGATGAGCGTGCGGGTACAACGCGAGGACTTCGATCTTGGCGCGGAAGTGACGGCGCTGCGGCGCGGCAATGCAGCGGTCGGCGCGGTGGCGAGTTTCATCGGCACGGTGCGCGACGCCAGCGGCGGCACCGCCATCAGCGCGATGGAGCTGGAGCACTATCCCGGCATGACCGAGAAGGCGCTGGCTGCCATCGAGGAGGCCGCGCGCCAGCGCTGGCCCTTGCTCGGCGTCACCATCGTGCACCGGGTCGGGCCCCTGCAGCCGCAGGACCAGATCGTGCTGGTCGCCGTGGCATCGGCGCACCGCGGTGAGGCTTTCGCCGCTTGCGAGTTCATCATGGACTATCTCAAGTCCGAGGCGCCGTTCTGGAAGAAGGAGACCACGCCGGAGGGCGCACGCTGGGTCGATGCCCGCGTCACCGACGAGGCCGCGCTGCGGCGCTGGGGCGTGGCCTCGATCAACGCCAGCGGTGACGGCGTGGCGGGCGCCGGTGGCGACGCGGCTGCGGAGGCGCCCTGATGGGGCCGTTCGGCTTCGTCGCCGTCGGGGTCGGGGCCGCCCTGGGGGCCTGGCTGCGCTGGTTCTTCTCCGTGACGTGGAATGCGGCCAATCCTGCGCTGCCCTACGGAACCCTGGCCGCCAACCTGGTCGGCGGCTATCTCATCGGGCTGGCCGTCGGCTTCTTCGAGACACATGCCGGCCTGCCGCCGGAATGGCGCCTGTTCGCCATCACCGGCTTCCTCGGCGGGCTCACCACCTTCTCCACCTTTTCCAGTGAAGTGGTCGGCAACCTGATGGCAGGCGACTTCGGCTGGGCCTTGCTCCACCTTCTGGCCCATCTCGGCGGCTCCCTGCTGTTGACGGCCGCTGGCCTGTGGACTTACCGCCTGCTCTCCTGAGGTGCGGAAGCGGCTCGTGAGAATCGGACCCCCGCCCGATCCAGCAATGCCAGCAAAGCGGCATTGAAGGCCGCCGGACGCTCCAGGTGAGGGCTGTGGCCGGTGGCGGCGATGCTGCATTGCAGCGTGGCCGGGTTCAAGGTGCCGACTGCCGCCGCCATCGCCGGGCCATAGAGCCGGCTGCGCTCACCGTGCAATAGCAGCAGCGGCAGCCGCGCGTGGCGTAGCGCCTGGCGCAGGTCCTGCGCCGCCATGTCGCGCCACAGGGAAGACAGTGCAAGTGGATCGCAATGCTGTTGTCCGTGCGCCACCAGTTCGGCGGCAGCGGGCGAAGGGGCGCTGCCCGCCGCCCAAAGGTCTGCCGCCACCGCCGGCGCCAGTCCCGGCCAGTCTTGCCGCACCCGCACCGCCATCTGCTCCACCTGGTCCGCCGAATAGCCGCCGCGCAGGCCGTGCGGCCAGTCCGGCGCACTCAGCAGGCGCGGCGTCATGTCGATCGCGGCCACTGCTGCCAGCGGCACTTCCGGGTGGTCCTGCATCAGGCGCCAGGCCGTGGTCGCGCCCAGCGACCAGCCTACCACTACCACATCGTCCAGCCCAAGGTGCGCGATCAGCGCGGCAGCGTCGGCCGCCAGCCTGCCGATGTCCGCGCGAGCCGCGCCGGGCAGCGAGCGCGACAGCCCGTGGCCGGCATGGTCGGGAGCGATCACCCGCCAGCCGCGCCGGGCTAGCGCCGCCTGCCCGCTGAAGGCGGTGCCCGGTATCGACCATCCATGCAGGCAAAGCAGGGGACGTCCTGCCCCGGCTTCGCGCCAGCCCGGCAGCACGCCTTGCGCCGGGAACTCGGCGAAGGGGCTCATGACGGGCTGCGGCAGGGTTTCCGCGGCGGCCGGGCCGGTGCGCCGGGGCTGGGCCGATGTATCCAATGGCGATCGCTCCTGGTGTGCCGGGTCGTGTGCAGGATGGCAGTCCGGGCGTCGGTAAAGGCATCTATTGACATCCGGATTCCAAGCTTTATATCATGAAACATGAATCAGCTATCATGTTTTCGCCTGCGCGGATGTCCTGTCCGGGAGGGCGGCGGACGGCTCTGCTGGAGCGGTCCGGACACCAGGAAAAAACAGGGAGCGCGCCGCCGTGGCTGAGCCGGCGCGCCGCCACGATGGAGACCCGATGCCAGCAAGCGATACCCGGGCGGCGAGCCCCGCCAGTCCCAAGACGGCGCGCGGCCAGAAGACACGCGAGGCCTTGCTGCGGGCATCCGAGAAGGTTTTCGGCGGGAAGGGCTACTATGCGGCCTCGATCTCGGAGATCACCCAGGAGGCCGACGTGGCCATGGGTACCTTCTACCTGTACTTCAAGGACAAGGAGGATGTGTTCCGCGCGCTGGTGCAGCATATGCTGGAGTTGTTGCGTGCCCACCTGCGCAAGCACGTGGCGCCGGCCACCACGCAGATGGAAGCCGAGCGCCTCGGCCTCAAGGCCTTCCTCAGCTTCGTGTCGCGCCACAAGAACCTGTACCGTATCGTGCTGGATTCGTACTCCGTCGACGAAACCATCTATAGCGGCTACTTCCAGGTCTTCGCCGAACTTTACAGCCGCCGCCTGGCCAAGGCCGAAGAGCAGGGCGAGATCCTGCCGGGCGACGCCGAAGTGCGCGCCTGGTGCCTGATCGGCATCAGCAACTTCCTCGGCATGCGCTACGCGCTGTGGAAGCGGCCGGCGTCGATGGACAAGGTGGTGGACTCGGCCTTCGATCTGATCGAGCACGGGCTGGCTGTGCGCTAGGCGGCCGCCGGGAGCGCGCTGCGAAACGCGCAGGATCCACAAGCCGCAAGAACGCACAAGAACGCGCAACGAGACGCAACAAGACACAACGAAACGAGAGAGGAGACAACCATGCAGGGCAAGCAACTGAGCACGCTGGCGCTGGCCGCCTGCCTGCTGGCGGCAGGCGCGGTCCACGCCAAGGACATCAAGATCGCCCACGTCTACGACAAGACCGGGGCGCTCGAAGCCTATGCCAAGCAGACCCAGGTCGGGCTGATGATGGGGCTGGAGTACGCCACCAATGGCACCATGACCGTCAACGGCAACAAGCTCTTGGTGATCGAGAAGGACACCCAGGGCAAGCCAGACGTGGCCAAGGCCCAGCTGGCCGCGGCCTACAGCGACGACCGCGCCGACATCGCGGTCGGCCCGACCTCGTCGGGCACCGCGCTGGCGATGCTGCCGGTCGCGGAGGAGTACAAGAAGATCCTGCTGGTCGAGCCGGCGGTGGCCGACTCCATCACCGGCGAGAAGTGGAACCGCTACATCTTCCGCACCGGCCGCAACTCCTCGCAGGATGCCATCGCCAACGCCGTGGCGCTCGACAAGCCGGGCACGCAGATCGCCATGCTGGCGCAGGACTATGCCTTCGGGCGCGACGGCGTCAAGGCCTTCAAGGGCGCGCTGAAGAACGCCAAGATCGTGCACGAAGAGTACCTGCCGACCAATACCACCGACTTCACCGCAGGGGCGCAGCGGCTGTTCGATTCGCTCAAGGACAAGCCGGGACGCAAGGTCATCTTCATCATCTGGGCCGGCGCCGGCAACCCGTTCAAGATCGCCGATCTCGATCCCAAGCGCTACGGCATCGAGATCGCCAGCGGCGGCAACATCCTGCCGGCCATGACTGCCTACAAGAACCTGCCGGGCATGGAGGGCGCGACCTACTACTACTTCGGCATCCCGAAGAACAAGGTCAACGAGTGGCTGGTGTCCAACCACTACAGCAAGTACAAGACCCCGCCCGATTTCTTCACCGCCGGCGGCATGTCGGCCGGCATCGCGGTGGTCGAGGCGCTCAAGAAGACCGGCGGCGATACCAATACCGAGAAGCTGATCGGCGCCATGGAAGGCATGTCCTTCGACACGCCCAAGGGCAAGATGATCTTCCGCAAGGAAGACCACCAGGCGATGCAGTCGATGTACCACTTCAAGATCAAGGTCGATCCGGCCTTCGCCTGGGGCGTTCCCGAGCTGGTCCGCGAGATCAAGCCCGAGGAAATGAACGTACCGATCCGCAACAAGCGTTGACCACCGTGGGCGCCACTTCTTCCGCGGCCGCCGAGGCCGTCCAGCGCGCCGCCGGCGCGGGCGGGGCGCCCGCGCTGGAGACGCGCGGGCTCACCATCCGCTTCGGCGGGCACGTCGCCGTCAACGCGGTGTCCTGCGCCTTCCGCGCCGGCGAGCTGACCTGCATCGTCGGGCCCAACGGCGCCGGCAAGACCACCTACTTCAACCTGATCTCCGGCCAGCTTCCGGCCAGTGCGGGGCAGATCCTGCTCGGCGGCGAGGACGTGACGCGGTTGCCGGTGCCGGAAAAGACCCGGCGCGGCATCGGGCGTGCCTTCCAGCTCACCAGCCTGTTCCCCAACCTGACCGTGTTCGAGAACGTGCGGCTGGCGGTGCAGGCGCGTCTGCATCTCGGCCTCGACCTGTTCAGCGTATGGAGCCACCACCGCAAGGTGCGCGAGCAGGCGGAGGCCTGCCTGGAGCGCGTGGCGCTGGCCGACAAGCGGCACCAGCCGGTGGCAGCGCTGCCGCACGGCGACCAGCGCAAGCTGGAAGTGGGCATCCTGCTGGCATTGCAGCCGCGCGTGTTCATGTTCGATGAGCCGACCGCGGGCATGAGCGTGGACGAGGTGCCGGTGATCCTGGACCTGATCCACGAGATCAAGCAGGACCGCAGCAAGACCGTGCTGCTGGTGGAACACAAGATGGATGTGGTGCGTTCGCTGGCGGACCGCATCATCGTGCTGCACAACGGTACCTTGATGGCCGATGGCGATCCGGCCGAAGTGATCGCCTCGCCCATCGTGCAGCAGGCCTACCTGGGCGTGGCGCCGCCGGACGGAGCGGGCGCCGGCAACGCGGAGGCCAGCCATGGCTGACGATCCCATCCTGCGCCTGCGCGGCGTCCACACCCATATCGGGCCCTACCATATCCTGCATGGCGTCGACCTCGACGTGCCGCGCGGTGGCGTGACCATGCTGCTGGGCCGCAACGGCGCCGGCAAGACCACCACGCTGCGCACCATCATGGGCCTGTGGCGGGCTGGCCAGGGCAGCGTCCATTTCGACGGCCGCGACATCACGCGCCTGGCCACGCCGGCGATCGCCCAGGCCGGCATCGCCTACGTGCCGGAGAACATGAGCGTGTTCTCCGACCTGACGGTGGCGGAGAACATGCGCCTGGCCGCCCGCAGCGGCGCCATCGACGAGCAGCGCCTGGACTGGGTCTTCCGCATGTTCCCGGCGCTGAAGATCTTCTGGCACCAGCGCGCCGGCGTGCTGTCCGGCGGGCAGAAGCAGATGCTGTCGGTGGCGCGCGCCATCATCGAGCCGCGCCAGCTGCTGATCGTGGACGAGCCCACCAAGGGGCTGGCGCCTTCGATCATCCAGAACATGATCTCGGTGTTCTGCGAGCTGAAGCAGACCGCGGTCTCCATCCTGCTGGTCGAGCAGAATTTCCACATGGCCCGATCGGTGGGCGACACCGTGGCCGTGATGGACGACGGCCGGGTGGTGCATGCCGGCACCATGGCCGACCTGGCCGGCGACGAGGCACTGCAGCAGCGCCTGCTCGGCCTCTCGCTGGCCGCGCACCAGTGAAAGCGCGGCGCGCGCCGGTGGCGCCGCCGCCCACCATTCCATCGTGTCAGGATCCGCAGACATGACGACTTCAAGCACCCTGCCCGAGGCACCGGGCGTTCCCTCCGCGCCGGCCGACCTGCCCAAGGTCCGGCTCGACTGGACCCCGCTGGCGCTGGCTCCCTTGCTGATGCTGCTGGCCTACCCGCTGGTGGGCAGCGGCTCGACCTGGCTGACGCTGACCGTGGCGGGGCTGGCCATGGGCATGATCATCTTCGTGGTGTCGTCCGGCCTGACCCTGGTGTTCGGGCTGATGGACGTGCTCAATTTCGGCCACGGCGCCTTCATCGCGCTGGGTGCCTACGTTGCGGCTTCGGTGCTTCTGCCGCTGGCGCCGTGGGTCGAGGCCGACAACCTGGCCCTCAACCTGGGCGCGTTCGCACTGGCGATCGGCGCGGCCATGCTGGCATCCGGCGCGGTCGGCCTGTTCTTCGAGCGCGTGGTGGTGCGGCCCGTCTATGGCCAGCACCTGAAGCAGATCCTGATCACCATGGGCGGCATGATCGTGGCCGAGCAATTGATCAAGGCGATCTGGGGGCCCGAGACGATCGCGCTGCAATTGCCGGCCGGCCTGCGCGGCGCCGTGCTGCTGGGCGATGCGGCGATCGAGAAGTACCGCCTGCTTGCCGTGGTGCTCGGCCTGGTCATCTTCATCGCCATGCTGCTGCTGCTCAACCGCACCCGCATCGGCCTGCTGATCCGCGCAGGCGTGGAGAACCGCGAGATGGTGGAGTCGCTGGGCTACCGCATCCGCCGCCTCTTCATCGGCGTGTTCGTCGCCGGTGCAGCGCTGGCGGGCCTGGGCGGGGTGCTGTGGGGGCTGTACCAGCAGAACATCACGGCGTCCATCGGTGCCCAGGTCAACGTGCTGATCTTCATCGTCATCATCATCGGCGGCCTCGGCTCGACCACCGGCTGCTTCGTCGGCGCACTGCTGGTGGGGCTGATGGCCAACTACACCGGCTTCCTCTTTCCCAAGGTGGCGCTGTTTTCCAACATCCTGCTGATGATGCTGGTCCTGCTGTGGCGTCCGCAGGGCCTGTATCCGGTGGCCAAGCGCTGAGCCAGGGAGATCCTCGACCATGACCCGACTGCTTTCCGGCGACCTGCCACGCAGCCGCGCGCTGTCCGTGCTGCTGCTCCTGCTGCTGCTGGCGCTCGCCTGCGCACCCTTCCTCTTCCCGGGCGCGCGCGCCCTCAACATGGCGGCCAAGATCTGCATCTTCGTGGTGCTGGTGGCCAGCTACGACCTGCTGCTCGGCTATACCGGCATCGTGTCCTTCGCCCACACCATGTTCTTCGGCATCGGCGGCTACGGCGTGGCCATCGCCATGTCGCGCATGGAGCCCGGCTGGGCCGCGCTGGCCGCCGGCACGCTCGGCGCGCTGCTGGTGGCGGCCCTGCTGGCGCTGGTGATCGGGCTGTTCTCGCTACGCGTGCGTGCCATCTTCTTCGCCATGATCACGCTGGCGGTGGCGACCGCCTTCGCCACGCTGGTGTCGCAACTGTCCGACTGGACCGGGGGCGAGGACGGCATCAGCTTCAAGGTGCCGGAGGTGTTCACGCCGGGCTTCTCGCTGGGCGACACGGAGTGGTTCGGCGTGCCGCTCAACGGCAAGCTCTTCACCTACTACTTCATTTTCTGCGCGGCGCTGGCGCTGTTCCTGCTGCTGCTGCGCATCGTCAACTCGCCGTTCGGCCGCGTGCTGCAGGCGATCCGCGAGAACGACTTCCGTGCCGAGGCGATCGGCTACCGCACCGTGGTGTTCCGCACGGTGTCGACCGTGCTGTCGGCCGTCTTCGCCGCGCTGGCGGGTGTGCTGATGGCGCTCTGGCTGCGCTACAACGGCCCGGATACCTCGCTGTCCTTCGAGATCATGGTCGACATCCTGCTGATCGTGGTGATCGGCGGCATGGGCACGCTGTACGGCGCGGTGGTGGGCACGGCGCTGTTCCTGGTGGCGCAGACCTACCTGCAGGACGTGATGAAGCTGGCCAGCGACGCCACGGCGGCGGTGCCGCTGCTGTCCGGCCTGCTGCATCCGGACCGCTGGCTGCTCTGGCTTGGCCTGCTGTTCATCCTGAGCGTGTACTATTTCCCGCAAGGCATCGTCGGGCGGCTGCGCGGCGAGGGAGCCGGAAGGGACGTCGCCACCTGAAGACCCGGGAGTGGCGTCCATCGACACATGGAGACCCCGGGCAATGTACGTGATCGACTGGCTGCACAAGAACGCCCAGCATCATCCGGACAAAATGGCGCTGGTGGACGTGGAGAGCGGCCGCAGCGTGACGTATCGCCAGTTCGACGAACGCGCGAGCCGCTTCGCCGAATACCTGACCGACGGCCTGCGGCTGGCACCCGGGGCACGGGTGGCCGTGCTGGCGCACAACAGCAGCGACTATTTCGAGATGCTGTATGGCTGCGCCAAGGCGGGCATGATCCTGGTCTGCCTGAACTGGCGCGCACCGGCGGCCGAGCTGCTGCCGATCCTGCGCGATTGCGCGCCGGATCTGCTGGTGGCCGGCGACGGCATGCTCGGTGTGGCCGCGCAACTGGCCCGTGAGATCCCGCTGCGCGCCGTGCTCCACCTGGCCGACGACGAGGCGGCCGACGTGCCGGGTGGCTGGACCGAGTACGAGGCGGCCCTGGCCTCGGCTTCCGGGCGCATCGTCGAGATGCCTTGCCGCGACGAGCACGAGGTCTGGCACCTGCTCTATACCTCCGGCACCACCGGCCGCCCCAAGGGGGTCAAGCAGACCTACGGCATGGTGTACTTCAACGCCGTCAACGCCATGCTGGCCAACAAGATCACGCGCGACGACGTGTTCCTGAACGTGCTGCCTTTCTTCCATACCGGCGGGCTGAACCTGTACGCCAACCCTGTGCTGCACGCCGGTGGCACGGTGCACATCATGCGCCAGTTCGACGCCGCGGCCACGCTGGACCGCCTCGATGCCCGCCACGGCGCCGGCATCACCATGTTCTTCGCGGTGCCGTCGGTCTACCTGTTCCTCAGCCAGCATCCCGGCTTCGCCGCGGCCGACCTGTCCGGCCTGCGCAGCGCGGCGGCGGGCGGTTCGCCGGTGCCGCAGCCGCTGCTGGAGGCCTATCTGGCCAAAGGCGTGACGATCTGCTTCGGCTTCGGCATGACCGAGACCGGCCCCACGGTGTTCGTCTGCGAGGAGCAGACCGCGCGGCGCAAGATCGGCACCATTGGCAAACCGGTCGGCTCCATGCTGACGCGCGTGGTCGACGCCGACGGCCGCGACGTGCGTCCGGGCGAGCGTGGCGAACTGCTGATCAAGGGGCCGGGCGTCACGCCCGGCTACTGGAACCTGCCGGAAGCCACGGCGGCGGCCATCCGCGACGGCTGGCTGCATTCGGGGGACATCGCCTACATGGATGACGAGGGCGACTACTACATCGTCGACCGTGCCAAGGACATGTTCATCTCCGGCGGCGAGAACGTCTATCCGGCGGAAGTCGAGAACGTGCTGTTCCAGCTGCCGCAGGTGGCCGAAGCCGCCGTGATCGGCACCGCCGACGCCCGCTGGGGCGAGGTCGGCCTGGCGCTGGTGGTGCGCAAGCCAGGCGCCTCGCTGGACGAGCCGGCGGTGCTCGCGCATTGCCGCGCGCGGCTGGCAGCGTTCAAGGTTCCACGCCATGTGCGCTTCGTCGACGCACTGCCGCGCACGCCCTCGGGCAAGGTCGAGAAGCACAAGCTGCGCGGCCTGTACCCATCCTGAACCGATCCCCGGGGCGCCGCGCCTTCCGTCGCCCCCACCGGAACCCGACCATGAACGCATCCCGTCCGCGCGTGCTGGCGCAAGAGGACTTCGACCGCTTTGCCGTATTGTCGCGCGACGACAATCCCATCCACTGCGACCCGGCCTTCGCGCGCGCAACGCATTTCGGTGCCACGGTTGCGCACGGGATGCTGCTGTTCTCCCTGCTGTGCGCGCAGATACGGCGCAGCATACCGCGTCCTGTGCTGCCGATCGCGCAGACGCTGATGTTTCCGCGCCCGACCTTCGTCGGCGATGGTGTGACAGCCGCGCTGGTGCTGCAGGATGCGCCCGGCCCGGGGCGCATCGCGCTCGACACATCGATCCGTTGCGTGCAGCGCGGCCGCGAGCGCATCACGAATGCCGAGGACCAGGTCACGGCGCACGGCGCGGCAATGCTCCTGGCCGATGCCACCGCCGACCTGCTGGCGATGATGCGGCCGGCGCCACTCGACCAGGATGGCATGGCGCGCGTGCCGGCGGTCGACGCCTCGCTCTATCATCTATCGATCGGGCAGGAGGCGTCTGCCGCACGTACCTTCGGTGTCGACGATACCGACGAGTACGTGTCGCTGACCGACGACAGCAATCCCTTCTACATCGATCCGGTATTCGCCCGCAGCCGCGGCTTCGATGGCGCCATCGTGCCGCTGCCATTGCTGGCCGGCATGTTCTCCGACCTGCTCGGGACCCGCCTGCCCGGCCGGGGCACCGGTTGGATGAAGCAGTCGCTGCGGCTGTGCTCGGCCGCGCGCCTGGGCGAGCCGCTGACCGCTTCGGTGCGGGTTACGCGGCTGCGCGCCGACAAGGAGCTGGTCAATCTGGCCACGGTGGTGTCGGGCGGCGACGGGCGTGTGGTGCTGCAGGGCGAGGCCCTGGTGCTGGTGCGCAACCTGGAAAACAAGGGCGCGCGCGGAGCAGTCTGAAGCACTCCATCATGTGCTTTTTGATGCGCATCAGAAGTCATGCACGGCAGCCTTGAAATGTCTCGCGCAAGCCCTATCTTCCCGTTAGACATTGGCTGTCCGACATGGGGAAACGGGCGCGGGAAGCGCTCCGCGATGGTTGCCTGGCGTGGCAAGCGCCGGCATCGGGACCATCGCCTCCTCCTCATCAGGACACACACCGAGAGAGGGATTCCACATGCGTTTGGACAAACTGACGACCCGGTTCCAGGAAGCGCTGGCTGATGCACAGAGCCTGGCGATCGGACACGACAATCAATACATCGAGCCGCAGCACGTGCTGCGCGCGCTGCTGACGCAGCAGGACGGCGGGGCGCGCAGCCTGCTGGCCCGCGCCGGCGTCAACGTGAACGGCCTGCAGTCGGCTCTGGATGCTGCCATCAAGCGTTTGCCGCAGGTGCAGGGCAGCAGCGAGGTGCAGGTCGGGCGCGACCTGGGCGCGTTGCTCAATGCCACCGAGAAGGAAGCGATCAAGCGCGGCGACCAGTTCATCGCCAGCGAATTGTTCCTGCTGGCCCTGTCCGACGACAAGGGCGAGGCGGGCCGCATCGCGCGCGAGAACGGCCTCAGCCGCAAGTCGCTGGAGGCAGCCATCCAGGCCGTGCGGGGCGGTGACAACGTCAACAGTGCCGATGCCGAGACCCAGCGCGAGGCGCTCAAGAAGTACACCATCGACCTGACCGAGCGCGCGCGCCTCGGCAAGCTCGATCCCGTGATCGGCCGTGACGACGAGATCCGCCGCGCCATCCAGATCCTGCAGCGCCGCACCAAGAACAACCCGGTGCTGATCGGCGAGCCGGGCGTGGGCAAGACCGCCATCGTAGAGGGCCTGGCCCAGCGCATCGTCAACGGCGAGGTGCCCGAGAGCCTGAAGAACAAGCGCGTGCTGGTGCTCGACATGGCCGGCCTGCTGGCTGGCGCCAAGTACCGCGGCGAGTTCGAGGAGCGCCTGAAGGCGGTGCTCAACGACGTGGCCAAGGACGAAGGACAGACCATCGTCTTCATCGACGAGATCCACACCATGGTGGGCGCCGGCAAGGCCGAGGGCGCGATCGATGCGGGCAATATGCTCAAGCCCGCGCTGGCGCGCGGCGAGCTGCACTGCATCGGTGCCACCACGCTCGACGAGTACCGCAAGTACATCGAGAAGGATGCCGCGCTCGAGCGCCGTTTCCAGAAGGTGCTGGTGGACGAGCCCACGGTGGAAGCCACCATCGCCATCCTGCGCGGGTTGCAGGAGAAGTACGAGCTGCACCACGGCGTCGAGATCACCGACCCGGCCATCGTCGCAGCGGCGGAGCTGTCGCACCGCTATATCACCGACCGCTTCCTGCCGGACAAGGCCATCGACCTGATCGACGAGGCGGCGGCGCGCATCAAGATGGAGATCGACTCCAAGCCGGAGGCGATGGACAAGCTCGACCGCCGGCTGATCCAGCTGAAGATCGAGCGCGAGGCGGTCAAGAAGGAGACCGACGAGGCTTCGCAGAAGCGCCTGGAACTGATCGAGCAGGAGATCGAGCGCCTGCAGAAGGAGTATGCGGACCTCGATGAGATCTGGAAGGCCGAGAAGGGCGCAGCCCAAGGGGCCGCCGCGCTGAAGGAAGAGATCGACAAGATCAAGCTCGAGATCGCCAAGCTGCAGCGGGAAGGCAAGCTCGACAAGGTGGCGGAGCTGCAATATGGCAGGCTGCCCGAATTGGAAGGCAAGCTGAAGGCGGCGACGGCGGCCGAGGCCAGCGAGCAGAAGCAGCCCAACAAGCTGCTGCGCACGCAGGTGGGCGCCGAGGAGATCGCCGAGGTGGTGAGCCGTGCGACCGGCATCCCGGTGTCGAAGATGATGCAGGGCGAGCGCGAGAAACTGCTCAAGATGGAGGACCGGCTGCACCAGCGCGTGGTTGGGCAGGACGAGGCCGTGCGGCTGGTGTCCGACGCCATCCGCCGTTCGCGCGCCGGCATCTCGGACGAGAACAAGCCCTACGGTTCCTTCCTGTTCCTGGGGCCGACCGGCGTGGGCAAGACCGAGCTGTGCAAAGCGCTGGCCGAGTTCCTGTTCGACTCCGAGGAGCACCTGATCCGCATCGACATGAGCGAGTTCATGGAGAAGCACAGCGTGAGCCGCCTGATCGGTGCGCCTCCGGGCTATGTCGGCTATGAGGAAGGCGGCTACCTGACCGAGGCGGTGCGCCGCAAGCCGTACAGCGTGGTACTGCTGGATGAAGTCGAGAAGGCCCACCCGGACGTTTTCAACGTGCTGCTGCAGGTGCTCGACGACGGCCGCCTGACCGATGGCCAGGGCCGCACGGTGGACTTCAAGAACACCGTGATCGTAATGACGTCGAACCTGGGTTCGCAGTTGATCCAGTCGATGGCTGGCGAGCCGCAGGAGGCGGTGAAGGGCGCGGTATGGCAGGAAGTGCGCACACATTTCCGCCCCGAGTTCCTCAACCGCATCGATGAAGTGGTGGTGTTCCACGCGCTCGATCAGCGCAATATCGAGTCGATCGCGCGCATCCAGCTGCAACGTCTGCAGGCTCGCCTGGCCCGCATGGACATGACGCTGGAGGTCACCGACGAGGCGCTGCGCAAGATCGCCACGGCGGGCTACGATCCGGTGTTCGGGGCGCGGCCGCTCAAGCGGGCGATCCAGCAGCAGATCGAGAACCCGGTCGCGCGTGCCATCCTCGAGGGCAGGTTCGCCGCCAAGGATGTGGTACCGGTGGACTACCGCGACGGCGAGTTTACCTTCGGCCGCAACGTCCACTGAGCGGTATCGGCCGCTCGCCGGGCGGCCAATGCGCTGCCATGAAGACCGCCCCATCCGGGGCGGTTTTTGTTTGCGACGCGGTGAAATGAGAGGGTGGATGGGGACCATGCCCCGAGCACTGGGTCAAGCGCGGTCACGTTCACCGCACGTTCATCGGTGATGTTCGCGCCACTCCTCATGGCCACGTTCGCGCCACTCCTCGTGCCCACGCCCGCGCCACTCATCGTGGCCACGCCCACGCCATTCCTCGCGGCCCCACCAGCGGCGGCCGTCCCAGTAGCGGTCGCCGTGCCAGCCGATCACGATGCCCGGCGGCGCAACCATCACCGGTGCCGCCGGATAGGCCGGATAGACCACCGGGGGCGGTGCATAGACCGGCGCGGGGGGCGCCACATAGACCGGCGGCGGGGCATAGACCGGGGCCGGGACACCGATGTTCAAGTCGACGTCGACGCGAGCCAGTGCGGACTGCGCGGCGACCAGGGCCAGGGCACCGCAGGCCGCGACGACCAGCAAGGGGCGCTTCATGATTTTCTTCTCCGGGGACGTCGATGACTCTACTCTAGCCCCAGGCCTACATTACAGTTGGCCGGCTTTGTAACGGCTCCTTTACATCCTCAACCGGACGTGTCCAAGTGCAGGTCGAGCGCGGCCATGCCGAGCCGCCGCGTGTCACGAACGGCACGAGGGCCGCTCCTGCGCGCGTCTATCGGGCATGCTGCCGGCGCCACTCTTACCAGCGTGCATGGCCTTTGACGTGCGTCAAGCCACGCGCGGGACGCCCTCGCTATCATGGGTTCGGTCATGGAGATGCGGGGGCGCTCTTCATGACTTGTCTACCCGTTTCCGCCAGGAAACTTGACCCGCGCGCCGCAAGGCGGGCGGGTTTTTTCTTTGGGCCGCGCCATCGTGGCGGCGGCTGTCACCGTGCTCCCGGCCGGTCCGCTGCCGTTGTGCGGCATGTGCATATAGCGGCCGGATCTTATGCGCAAAGCGCGCAAGGATCGGCGAAACCATTCGTTCCGTTCAGATAGGCCGCTCGGTAGTCTTCTCCCCTGACACAAGCAAGCTTTCCCAGCGCGGAAGGCCATAAAGCCGGCGCCGATGGGCGCTTCACGACACGAAGAAGGGAGCAAGACAAGATGATTCGCAAGCTGGCCATCGGACTCGCGGCAGTCGCACTGCTCGGCGCGGCGCAAGGCGCCTCGGCCAACACCAACCTGCTGAACGTTTCCTACGATCCGACCCGTGAGCTGTATGTCGACGTCAACGCGGCCTTTGCCAAGGAGTGGAAGGCCAAGGGCGGCGACGCCGTGACCATCCGCCAGTCGCACGGTGGCTCGGGCAAGCAGGCGCGCTCGGTGATCGACGGCCTCGATGCGGACGTGGTGACGCTGGCGCTGGGCTACGACATCGATGCGATCGCGGAGAAGGGCCTGCTCAAGCCGGACTGGCAGAAGCGCCTGCCGCACAATGCCTCGCCCTACACCTCGACCATCGTGTTCCTGGTGCGCAAGGGCAACCCGAAGGGCATCAAGGACTGGGGCGACCTGGTCAAGCCGGGCGTGCAGGTGATCACGCCGAACCCGAAGACCTCCGGCGGGGCGCGCTGGAACTACCTGGCAGCCTGGGGCTATGCACTGCGCCAGCCGGGCGGCAATGAACAGAAGGCGAAGGAATTCGTGGGCGAGCTGCTCAAGCATGTGCCGGTGCTGGACTCGGGAGCGCGCGGCGCCACCACCACCTTCGTCGAGCGTGGCCTGGGCGATGTGCTGATTGCCTGGGAGAACGAAGCGATTCTCGCCGTCAAGGAGCTCGGTCCGGACAAGTTCGACATCGTCGCGCCGTCGGTCTCCATCCTGGCCGAGCCGCCCGTGGCGGTGGTCGACAAGGTGGTCGACAAGAAGGGCACGCGCAAGGTGGCCGAAGCCTACCTGCAGTTCCTCTACAGCGAAGAGGGCCAGGAGATCGCCGCCAAGAACTACTACCGCCCGATTTCGGAGAAGGTGGCGGCCAAGTACGCGGCCAACTTTCCCAAAGTGAAGCTGTTCACCATCGACGAAGTGTTCGGCGGCTGGCAGAAGGCGCAGAAGGCCCACTTTGCCGACGGCGGCTCGTTCGACCAGATCTACCAGCCAGGCAAGCGCTGAACCCCGGGGGGCTGAGGCATGCGAACGGAGCCCTGGCCCGCGTAACGAAGGCGAGGCAGGCGGTCGCCCCCCGCGAACGATGTCCCGCTTGAACTGAAGGACGGCAGGCAAGGGCCGGTGCGCCACGCGCGTAGCGAGCCCCGGTCCCGCCGCAGGCATGCGGCCCGCGCGGCGGGCTGCAGGAGGGCGGTCGTGCGCGCCTGTCGCGCCATGCGGCCGTGCCGACGATGGAATGCTGCAGACCGAACCAGGAAGCGCTACCGATGAACGCCAGCCAGAATTCCCTGCCGACCCTGCCGAACCGTGCCCGCAGACTGCTTCAGGTCGCGCTGGTGGCGGCGGTCGGCCTTTTCTACGCACTGCTCGCCACGCCGGCCGGCGCGCAGTCCATCAATCCCAAGCAGCTCCGCATCGGCTACCAGAAGTACGGCACCCTGACGCTGCTGAAGGCCCGCGGCACGCTGGAGCAGCGCCTCGCGCCGCTCGGCATCGGCGTCAAGTGGACGGAGTTCCCGGCCGGTCCGCAGTTGCTAGAGGGCCTCAACGTCGGCTCGATCGACTTCGGCACCGTGGGCGAGGCGCCGCCCATCTTCGCCCAGGCGGCCGGCGCCCAGCTTGCCTATATCGGCAACGAGCCGCCGGCCCCGGCCGCGGAGGCCATCGTGGTCTCGCGCAATTCCGCCATCCAGCGGGTGGCCGACCTGCGCGGCAAGCGCGTGGCGCTGAACAAGGGTTCCAACGTCCACTACCTGCTGGTGCGCCTGCTGGAGAAGGCGGGCGTGCCCTACAGCGAAATCCAGCCGGTCTACCTGGCGCCGGCCGATGCGCGCGCCGCGTTCGAGCGCGGCGCGGTCGATGCCTGGGTGATATGGGATCCGTTCCTGGCCGCCGCGCAGGTCCAGCTCAATGCCCGCGTGCTCGCCGACGGCCGCAACGTGGTCAGCAACCACCAGTTCTACCTGGCATCGCGGGCCTATGCGCAAGCGCGGCCCGATGTGGTCAAGCTGATCCTGGACGAACTGGCCGCCCTCGGCGCCTGGGCGGAAAAGAACCCCAAGGCCGCGTCTTCGGTGCTGACCACCGAACTCGGTCTCGAACCCGCGGTGGTGGACCTGGCCGTGGCGCGCTTCGCCTATGGCGCGAAGCCGGTCACGCCCGAGGTGCTGGCCGAGCAGCAGCGTATCGCCGATGTGTTCCACGGACTCAAGCTGATTCCCAAGGCGATCCAGGTCGCTGACGCCAGCTGGCGCCAGGCGCCGCGCTGATGGCGCCCGCAACGACGGCTTAGCGAAGACTTAGCGAAGACAAACGAGGCAAGGACATGCAGGTTTTCTGGTTCATCCCCACCCACGGCGACAGCCGCTACCTCGGCACCTCGCAGGGCGCGCGCATGGTGGATTTCGACTATCTCAAGCAGGTCGCCGTGGCGGCGGATTCGCTGGGATACGACGGCGTGCTGATTCCCACCGGGCGTTCCTGCGAGGATCCCTGGGTGGCCGCCTCGGCGCTGGCCGCGGTGACGCGCAAGCTGCGCTTCCTGGTGGCATTGCGTCCGGGCCTGATGACGCCGACGTTGGCCGCCCGCATGGCCGCCACCTTCGACCGCATCTCGGGTGGACGCCTGCTGGTCAACCTGGTGACGGGCGGCGACGTCGCCGAACTGGAGGGTGACGGCCTCTTTCTCGACCATGCCGAGCGCTACGAGGCCTCGAGCGAGTTCCTGCGCATCTGGCGCGAGGTCCTGGCCGCCAGCCACGAAGGCGGCCAGGTCAGCTTCGCCGGCAAGCACCTGCAGGTGAAGGGGGCCAAGGTCATCTATCCGCCCTTGCAGCGCCCGCATCCGCCGATCTACTTCGGAGGTTCTTCGGAAGCTGCCCATGAGCTCGCCGGCGAACAGGTGGAGACCTACCTGACCTGGGGCGAGCCCCCCGCGGCGGTGGCAGAGAAGATCGCCGACGTGCGCGCGCGCGCCGCGCGCCATGGCCGCACCGTCAGCTTCGGCATCCGCCTGCACGTGATCGTGCGCGAGACCGAGGCGGCGGCCTGGGCGGCGGCCGACGACCTGATCAGCAAGCTCGACGACGACGCCGTGGCGCGCGCGCAGGCGGTCTTCGCCAAGATGGATTCGGAAGGCCAGCGCCGCATGGCCGCGCTGCATGCCGGCGGTGCCAAGCGCTCGCGCGAGGCGCTGGAGATCAGCCCGAACCTGTGGGCCGGCGTAGGCCTGGTGCGCGGCGGGGCCGGCACCGCCCTGGTCGGCGACGCCAAGACCGTGGCGGCGCGCATGGCCGAGTATGCCGAGCTGGGCATCGACACCTTCGTGCTGTCAGGCTACCCGCACCTGGAAGAGGCCTACCGTTTCGCCGAGCTGGTGTTCCCGCTGCTGCCGCGCGCGGTGCGCGAAAAGCTGCCGGGCCAGGTCCTGTCGGGCCCCTTCGGCGAAGTCATGGCCACCGGCATCGTGCCGCGCGCGGCGCAGGGCTGAGGAGACCGCCATGTCCGCTCCCTTGGTGACGGCGTCGCAGCGCGGCCCGCGAACGGCCCGGGTGCGTGCCCTCGGGCAGGCCATCGCACCCTGGGTGGTGCCGGTGCTGCTGGTGGTGGTGTGGCAGGCGGCCTCGCAGGCCGGCTGGCTGTCCAACCGCGTGCTGCCGGCGCCGCTGGCGGTGGCCGAGGCCGCCTGGGGCCTGGCCGTGTCGGGCGAATTGTGGAAACACGTCTGGGTCAGCACCTGGCGCGCGCTGGCCGGTTTCGCCGTCGGTGGCGGCCTCGGCCTGGCGCTGGGCCTGCTGACCGGCACTTTCCGCCCGGCCGCGACCTTGCTCGACAGCACGCTGCAGATGGTGCGCAACATCCCGCCGCTGGCGCTCATCCCGCTGGTGATCCTGTGGTTCGGCATCGACGAGACCGCCAAGCTGTTCCTGGTCTCGCTCGGGGTGTTTTTCCCCGTCTACCTGAATACCTACCACGGGATCCGCTCAGTCGACGCGGGCCTGGTGGAGATGGCGCGCAGCTACGGCCTGTCGGGCTGGCGGCTGTACCGCGAGGTGATCCTGCCCGGCGCTCTGCCCAGCATCCTGGTGGGCGTGCGTTTCTCACTGGGGCTGATGTGGGTCATCCTGATCGTGGCCGAGACTATTTCCGCGCAGTCGGGCATCGGCTACATGACGATGAACGCGCGTGAATTCCTGCAGACCGACGTGGTGCTGGTCGGCATCCTGCTGTACGCGCTGCTAGGCAAGCTGGCCGATGTGCTGTCGCGCGGGCTGGAACGCTTCTGGCTGCGCTGGCATCCAGGCTATCAATCGGCCTGAGCGGGCACCGGCAAGGACGAGGCAAGGAGCAAGCATGCAGAGCAATCCGATCGAACAGGCCGCGCTGGCCCTGCTGGAAGCGCGCACGATGGAAGCACGCACGAAAGAGCGGGCGGCGCAGGAGCGGCCCCGCGAACTGGCAACTGCCGGCGGTATGGCCCTGCGCATCCAGCAGGTCGTCAAGCGCTACGACGGCCGCGAAGTCCTGCATGGCGTGGACCTGCAGGCCGCGCCGGGGGAGTTCGTCGCGATCGTCGGCCGCAGCGGCTGCGGCAAGAGTACCTTGCTGCGCCTGGTGGCCGGGCTGGAGGCGGCCGACGCGGGCGAGATCGCGCTCGATGGCCGGGAAGGCGAAACGGCCGGCGGGCTCCCGGGTGACATCCGCGTGATGTTCCAGGACTCGCGCCTGCTGCCGTGGAAGCGCGTGCTGGACAACGTCGCGCTCGGCCTGCCGCGCGAGCGCCGCGGGGAAGCCGCGCGCGTGCTGGATCAGGTCGGCCTGGCCGAACGGGCCGGCGAATGGCCGGCGCGCCTGTCCGGCGGCCAGCGCCAGCGGGTGGCGCTGGCGCGCGCGCTGGTGCACCACCCGCGCCTGCTGCTGCTGGACGAGCCGCTGGGCGCGCTGGACGCGCTGACCCGCATCGAGATGCAGGCCCTGATCGAATCCCTGTGGCGGCGGCTCGGTTTCACCGCGCTGCTGGTGACGCACGACGTTTCGGAGGCGATCGCCCTGGCCGACCGCGTGGTGCTGATCGAAGACGGCCGCATCACGCTGGACCATGCCGTCGCGCTGGCGCGGCCGCGCCAGCGCGGCAGTGCCGCCTTCGCCGAACTGGAGGACGCGGTGCTGCGCCGCGTGATGCGCCAGGCGCAGCGCGGCGCCGAGGATGCGCCGGCGCCGCACGGGTGCGAGGCGAGCGCCGACTGGTCGCTGGTGCGCAGCGTCGAATCGGTGCGCTGGGCGGTCTAGGCCGCGTGCCGGATGGTGCATGCCTGGCGTGGTGCCAGCGCCGCTTCCCCTGATCAACCTTGCCGGGCTTCCGCCCGGATTCAACTTTTACTCCCTCAACCGCAGGAGCTTCTATCATGAGCATTCAGGCCATCAACGTTCGCAACCAGTTCCGCGGCAAGGTCGCCGCCATCATCGAGGGACCCGTGGTCTCCGAGGTGGACGTGCAGACGCCGGCGGGCATCGTGACCTCGGTCATCACCACGCGCTCGGTCAAGGATCTCGGCCTGACCATCGGCAGCGATGTCGTCGCGCTGGTCAAGGCCACCGAGGTTTCCGTGGCGAAGCTGTGACGCAGACGACGGACTCGGCGGCGACGGTCGCCATGCCCGGCGGAGATTTGCGCGAGGAAACCGCAATGGCAAGCGAGATCGAATCCGGCGCGCTGGCAAGCGCGCTCGCCCGCTACATCGACACCCTGCCGCGCCAGCCCGAGTCCGGGCGCACGCTCTGGCGCGACGCGCGCGGGCAGGTGCAGGGGCAGTTTTTCCACTGTTCCCTGACCAGCGCCTTCGAGCCGCTGGTCAACCTCGCCGACCGGACCGTGGTGGCGCACGAAGGCTCGATCCGGACCTACTCCGGCGCGCAGGCCGGCGGCGACGATCCCGGTCTGGCGGCCTGGAAGTTGTTCGCCATGGCTGCCGACGACGATTCCCTGGTCTCGCTCGACCGGCTGTCGCGCCTGGTGCACGCGATCAACTATTTCGCCGCCGACGGCAGCGGCAGGCTGGTGCTCAACGTGCACAACCGCCTGCTGGCCGCAGTGGCCGACGACCATGGCGCGGCTTTCCGGCGCGCGCTGTATTCGCTGGGCCTGCCGCTGGATCGCTTCGTGATCCAGGTGCCGGCGAGCGCCAACGAGGACCTGCCGCTGCTGCTGCACGTGGTGGGCAACTACCGCCGCAACGGCTTCGCGGTCAGCCTGCAGGCCGCCGATCCGGCCGAGGCCGGCGCGCTGATGGCGCATGCTCAGCCTGACTGGCTCAAGCTGGACATGCGCCGTACCTGGACCGACCGCCAACTGGCCGGCCTGCATGCCAGCGCCAGCAATGCGGGGGTGACGCTGGTGGGGCGGCGGCTGCAGGACGCCTTGTCGGTGGAGCGCCTGCAGGCGGCCGGTATCGCACTGGGGCAGGGAAGCTACACCGGCGAGGCGGTGACCGTGCGCAGCCTGCGCGCGGCCGCGCCCCTGGTGCAACGCTGAACATCGAAAGCGGAAACCGAAAGGAAACTGGCATGAACCGGATCATCACGCAGGGGGCGGGCAGGGCGGTTGCCCGAGCGGCCGTCGACGAGGCCCGCCTGGATGTACCAAAAGGGCTGCAGGTGCTGACCGTTCCGGGCCTGCATGGCAGCGGCCCGGCGCATTGGCAGAGCCGCTGGGAACGCCGCTTCGCCGGCTGGCAGCGCATCGAACAGCACGACTGGTCGCGGCCCAGCCTGGCGCTATGGACCGAGCGCGTCTCCGAGGGCGTCATGCGCGCGCAGCGCGTGGCGCCGCGCGGCGCGGTGCTGGTGGCGCACAGCTTCGGCTGCCTGGCCGTGCTGCGGCAGGCCGCGCTCGATCCCTCGGGCATCGCCGGCGCGCTGCTGGTGGCGCCAGCCGATCCCGAGAAATTCGGCGTCGGCGGCTTGCTGCCCACCTCGCACCTGCCCTTCCCGTCTCTGCTCGTCGCCAGCCGCGACGACCCCTGGATGCCGCAGCGCACCGCCTTCAGCTGGGGCACGCTGTGGGGCAGCGAACTGGTCGACGTGGGCCTCCTCGGGCACATCAATGCCGAATCCGGACTCGAAGAGTGGCCCGCCGGGCTGGGTTTGCTCGCGACGCTGCTGCAACGGATCGACGCGACGGAGGCGGGCGCGCTTTCGACCGAGGAGCGGGCCGGGCCCTGGGAATCGGGGGTGGAAGTCGTGCCGACGGTTCCTTATATCTAAATCGATTAAAGAAATGCGCAAATATTCGTTCTGTTTATAAGGGGCGATCTGCAGAATCTGTCTCGTAGGCTGGCGCGATATGCGTTGGCGGCATAAAGAAGAGAGCCCCCGTCCCGGGAGCGCCGCGCAAGCGGCCCACCGGGCTTCAGCAAACGAGACGAGATGCCTTCCTCCCTTTCCCTGGCGGACAATCCGCCACCGGCCCGGCCGGATGCGCCGAACACCGCGCGGCGCGGCAGCAGCCAGCGCATCAGCCAGCGTTTCACCGTGCTGCCGGGCTTCGGACTGTCGCTGGGCTTCACACTGTTCTATCTCGCGCTGATCGTCCTGATCCCCTTGTCCGCGACCTTCCTGAAGACCTTCACCATGAGCTGGCAGGTCTTCTGGAACACGGTCAGCGCGCCGCGCGTGGTGGCTTCCCTGCAGCTTTCGTTCGGTGCCTCGCTGGTGGCGGCGGTGGTCAACACCGTGTTCGGCCTGGTGGTGGCGTGGGTGCTGGTGCGCTACCGCTTCCCCGGCAAGCGCCTGATCGATGCCCTGGTGGACCTGCCGTTCGCGCTGCCGACCGCGGTGGCCGGCATTGCACTGACTGCGCTGTTCGCCGGTAACGGATGGCTCGGCCGCTGGCTGGAGCCGCTCGGCATCAAGGTTGCCTTCACGCCGCTGGGCGTGGTGGTGGCACTGACCTTCGTCGGGCTGCCCTTCGTGGTACGCACGGTGCAGCCGGTGCTCGAGGACGTGGAGCAGGAACTGGAGGAGGCCGCCGCCAGCCTGGGCGCGACCCGGCTGCAGACCTTCCGGCGCGTGATCCTGCCGACCATCCTGCCGGCCCTGCTGACCGGCTTCGCCATGGCCTTCGCGCGCGGCACCGGCGAGTACGGCTCGGTGGTGTTCATCTCCGGCAACATGCCGATGGTCTCCGAGATCGCGCCGCTGATGATCTATTCCAAGCTGGAGCAGTACGACTATGCCGGTGCGACCGCCGTGGCGGTGGTGATGCTGGTGATCTCGTTCGTGCTGCTGCTGTTGATCAACCTGCTGCAGGCCTGGACCCGGCGCCACCAGTCGGGTGTGCGGGCAGCCGCGCATGACGCCGCTGCGGCGGAGGAGCACTGAGATGGCCGGAACCGCAGCGAGCTCGTTGGCAGGGCGCCTGAACGCAAGGCAGCCCGCCGGCACTTTCCACGACGCTACCGGCGAGGCGCCCTGGGTGCGCCGCGCCCTGATCGCGGTGGCGGTGCTGTTCCTGGCCCTGTTCCTGTTCGTGCCGCTGGCCTCGGTCTTCTACGAGGCCCTGCGCAAAGGCGTGCAGACCTATTGGGAGGCACTGGTCGAGCCCGACGCCCTGTCGGCGATCCAGTTGACGTTGACGGTGGCCGCCATCGCGGTGCCGCTGAACCTGGTGTTCGGCGTGGCGGCGGCCTGGGCCATCGCCAAGTTCGAGTTCCGCGGCAAGAGCCTGCTGATCACGCTGATCGACCTGCCGTTCTCGGTGTCGCCGGTGATCTCCGGCCTGATCTACGTGCTGCTGTTCGGCGCGCAGGGCTGGCTGGGCCCGTGGCTGGAAGCGCACGACATCAAGATCATGTTCGCCGTGCCGGGTATTGTGCTGGCGACCATCTTCGTGACCTTCCCCTTCGTCGCGCGCGAACTGATTCCGCTGATGCAGGCGCAGGGCAGCGAAGAAGAGGAGGCCGCCATCGTGCTCGGCGCTTCGGGCTGGCAGACCTTCCGCCACATCACGTTGCCCAATATCCGTTGGGGCCTGCTGTACGGCGTGATCCTGTGCAATGCGCGGGCCATGGGCGAGTTCGGCGCGGTCTCGGTGGTGTCGGGCCATATCCGCGGGCTGACCAATACCATGCCGCTGCACGTGGAGATCCTCTACAACGAATACAACTTCGCGGCGGCATTCGCGGTGGCTTCGCTGCTGACGCTGCTGGCACTGGTCACGCTGGGCATCAAGACCTTGGTCGAGATGCGCGCCGCCAGGGAAAGCAAGGCCGGCGCGCCGGGCGCGCCGGCGTGAAGCAGGGCAGGTGAGGCAGGACAGGGGCAGGCCCCCACGACAGGCAACAAGGACAGGCATCATGAGCATTCAGGTCAGGAACGTGGAGAAGCGCTTCGGGGATTTCGTCGCGCTCGACAAGGTCTCGCTGGATTTCGCCGAGGGCGAGCTGACGGCGCTGCTGGGACCGTCGGGCTGCGGCAAGACCACGCTGCTGCGCATCATCGCCGGATTGGAGCGGGCAGACGCCGGCCAGGTCCTGCTGTCGGGCAGCGATGCCTCGCAGCAGCATGTGCGCCAGCGCAACGTCGGCTTCGTGTTCCAGCACTACGCGCTGTTCAAGCACATGACGGTGTTCGAGAACGTGGCCTTCGGCCTGCGCGTGAAGCCGCGCGGCGAGCGGCCCGGCGAGGCGCAGATCCGCGACAAGGTGCGCTCGCTGCTGGAACTGGTGCAGCTCGACTGGCTGGCCGACCGCTATCCCACCCAGCTTTCCGGCGGCCAGCGCCAGCGTATCGCGCTGGCCCGCGCGCTGGCGGTGGAGCCGCGCGTGCTGCTGCTGGACGAGCCGTTCGGCGCGCTCGACGCCAAGGTACGCAAGGAGCTGCGCCGCTGGCTGCGCAGCCTGCACGATGAACTGCACGTGACCAGCGTGTTCGTCACGCATGACCAGGAAGAGGCCCTCGAAGTGGCCGACCAGGTGGTGCTGATGAACCGCGGCCAGGTAGAGCAGGCGGGTACGCCGGAAGCGGTCTACAACCATCCGGCCACACCGTTCGTGTTCGGCTTCCTCGGCAACGTGAACCTGTTCCACGGCCGCCTCGAGCTGGGCGCCGGCGGCGGGGTGCTGCATACCGGAGAGGCCTCGCTGCCGGTGGTGGCCGGCAGCTACGAAGCCGACCACGAGGACGGCAGCGAAGCCGTGGCCTACGCGCGCCCGCACGAACTCGACCTGGAGCGCTATGCGCCGGGTGCCGAAGGCATCGCCGTGACGCTGCGCCGCGCGCTGGCGCTGGGGCCGGTGGCGCAGCTCGAACTGGAGCGCGAAGACAAGCTGGGCGTGATCGAGGCGGCCTTGCCGCTGGAGCGCTTCCGCCACGCGGGCTTCCGCGAAGGCGAACTGCTCGCGGTACGCCCGCGCCAGTTGCGCGTGTTCGTGCAGCGCGGCGAAGGACAAGACAAGAACGCGGCGCGCGCACGAGGCGCGCATGCCGCCAAGCAGGGAGCCACACAATGAATTTCCAGCAACTACGATCGATCCGCGAGGCGGTGCGCCGCCAGTTCAACCTGACCGAGGTCGCCAACGCCCTCTACACCTCCCAGCCAGGCGTGTCGCGCCAGATCCGCGAACTCGAGGAAGAGCTGGGCGTGGAGATCTTCGAGCGCTACGGCAAGCGGCTGACCGGCCTGACCGAGCCGGGCCGCGAGATCGTGCGCATCGTCGAGCGCCTGCTGCTCGAGGCCGAGAACCTGCGCCAGGCCGGCGACGAGTTCGCCGGGCGCCACACTGGCCGGCTGACGGTGGCTACCACCCATACACAGGCGCGCTACGCCTTGCCCAAGGTGGTGCAGAGCTTCCGTCGCGCCTACCCGCATGTGACGCTGGCGTTGCAGGAAGCTTCGCCTGCCCATATCGTCGAACTGTTGCTGACCGGGCAGGCCGACATCGGTATCGCCACCGAGGCGGTGGCCAGCGAAGCCGGGCTGACCTCCTTCGAGGCCTACCACTGGCAGCACGTGCTGGTGGTTTCGCCGGATCACCCGCTGACGCACCTGCCCGAGCCGACGCTGGAAGATATCGCCAGCTTCCCCATCATTACCTACGACGCCGGTTTCACCGGACGCCGCAAGATCGACGGCGCGTTCGCCGCCGCCGGCCTCCAGCCGGAGATCGTCCTGACAGCGATGGACGCCGACGTGATCAAGACCTATGCGGAGCTGGAGCTCGGCGTGGGCATCATCGCGTCGATGGCCTACGACGAGCGCAAGGATGCCGGCCTGGTGCGCATCTCGGCCGACCATCTGTTCGAGGCCAACACCACCAGCGTGGCGGTGCGGCGTGGTGCCTACCTGCGCGGCTATGCCCATGCTTTCATCAATATGTTCGCCCCCCACCTGTCGCGCGAGACCGTCAGCACGGTGCTGACCGAGACGGCGGGGCGGCAGGCGCTGGCCGCCTGAGCCCGGCGTCCTGCCGGCGCCGGGGCCTGTGCGGTCGATCAGGCCGCACAGGCAGCCACCGCCGCCCGCTCGCGCATCCTGCCGGGCCGTTGGCGCCTCGCCAGGCCCATTCGTCGCACGCATCTTCCGCCGCGGCGGCGCCGGGCGTACATTGCGTTCACGCTGCGGCGGCGGCGCTGCTCCCCGAGCCCGGACACGGGCTGGAGCCGGCATGCTGCGGCGCAGGAAACGGCCCCTCGAGGCCGGTGCGAGGAGAGCGCGAGTGAGCAATGCGAACGAATTGAAGGAAGGCTGCGGCCGCCCCCGCTACCGCGGGCTGCTGGCCCCCCTGATCCTGATCCTGCTGGGCGGCGTGTTCCTGCTGCAGCATGCGGGGCTGCTGCCGCAAGCATTCGCGCGGCAGTGGTGGCCGCTGCTGCTGGTGGTCATCGGCGTGGCGATGCTGCTGCGCCGCAGCGCCCTGCGCCGCTGAGCAGCGCACCCGCCAGCCCCCCGAGGCGCCCGATCATGCGCGATGACCCGCTGCTGCGGTGGCAGTGGCGCGGCTATGGCCGCAACCACCAGGATCCCCGCAACCTGCTGCTGCACCTGTTCGCTGTGCCCCTGTTCATGGCCGGCACATTGGCCGTGCTGGCCGGCGTCTGCCAGGGGAGCCCGCTGTTCGCCGGCGCCGGCCTGGCCGCCGCGCTCGGCTCGCTGGCACTGCAGGGGCGCGGCCATCGACTTGAGCGTCACGCGCCCGAGCCGTTCGGCGGTGCAGGCGACGCGCTGGCACGCATCCTGGCCGAGCAATGGATCACTTTTCCGCGCTTTCTGTTGAGCGGTGGCTGGCGCGAGGCGTGGCGTGCGCGCAGGCCGCAGCCGGGCGCGGCCGACTGAGGTGCGGGCGGCGGGCGTGCCGCGGGCGTTGCCGGCGCGGTGCCCGGGCCTTGCCGCTGCCACGGACGCGGTTAAGATAGTTGTCATGAAACCCTGCCTTGCTCTTGCCGTGCCGTCGCGTTTCTCGATCCTCATGCGTGATCTCGCGTTCGTGCTCTGCATGAACACCGTGATTGCGGTCAGCCTGAACTACGGTTTCCAGACCGGCGGCTCGCTCTGGCACAACTTCGTCTACAGCCAGTTGATCGGTCTGTCGATCTGGGTGCTGATCGATATCCCGCGCGTCTTCCTGTGGTGGAACGACAAGCCGCGCCGCCTGCCTTTCCTGTTGCTGGCGGCGGCGGCAGTGCCGCTGGGAGTCATCATCGGCGGCTGGTGCTCACGCGTGTCGCTGGGCCTGCCGCCCAAGACGCCGGGCGAGATCAGCGAAATGATGCGTGTCAGCCTGGTGGTGGGGATGCTGGCCTCGGCGAGCATGATCTACTTCTACTGGTCGCGCGAGAAACTGGCCTACCTGGAGCGGCATGCGGCGCTCGACGCCTTGCAGCGGGAGGAGGCGGAGAAGCAACTGGTGCGTGCGCAGCTGATGGCACTGCAGGCGCAGATCGAGCCCCACTTCCTGTTCAATTCGCTGGCCAACCTGGATGGCCTCATCGCCACCGACCCGCACGCTGCGCGCCGCCTGCTGCAGCGGCTGATCGGCTTCCTGCGCACCTCGCTGGCGCATACGCGCGCCGAGCAGTGCACGCTGAGCCAGGAGTTCGAACTGCTGCGCAGCTACCTGGATATCCAGGGCATGCGCTTCGGCGCCCGCTTGTCGTATGAGCTCGACCTGCCGGCCGAGCTGGCGGAGGTCGAGATCCCGCCGATGCTGATCCAGCCGCTGGTCGAGAACGCCGTCACCCACGGTATCGAGCCTTGCATGATGGGCGGACGCATCGTGCTGTCGGCACGGGCCGCAGGCGACGGCGCCGTGCAGGTGTCGATTGCCGATACCGGCGTCGGGTTTGCGCATGGCGGCGGCAAGGGTTCCGGCCTCGGCCTGACGCATGTGCGCGAGCGGCTGGCGCGCATCTTCGGCGCCGGGGCTTCCATGCAGATCGAAGAGAACAGCCCGCGTGGCGTGATCGTGCGCCTGACCCTGCCGATCGGCCAGGGGGCGAGGGATTCCGGCCAGCGCGCCGCTTCCGGTGCCGGGGAAGCCGGGCCGGCGCTGGCGGGAAGGCCTGCCACCGCTTCGCTCGGCGCCGCCGCACGTTCCTGAGCCGCGGGCCCTCGGCGGCTGTGCCGGCAGCGGCCGTGGCAACTGAACGGCAATGACAACGACAACGACAACGATATCGAGGAGGTCCGCTGATGGCGCAAAGTCCCACCGTCCTGATCGCCGATGACGAGCCGCTGCTGGCCCGCGTGCTGGAGGCCGAGCTGGCACGGCTGTGGCCGGAGGCACTGGTGGTGGCGGCGGTGCATGATGGCGTGGCGGCGCTGGAGGCAGCGCGTGCCGAAGCGCCGCAAGTCGCCTTCCTCGACATCCGCATGCCCGGCATGAGCGGCCTGGACGTGGCGCGCGAACTGCTCGAGTCGCCGCGGCCGCCGCTGGTCGTGTTCGTGACAGCCTATGACCAGTTCGCGGTAGAGGCTTTCGAGCGGGCCGCGGTCGATTACGTGCTCAAGCCGGTACAGAGCGAGCGCCTGGCCGCCACCGTCGCGCGCCTCAAGGCCCGCCTGGCCGGGCCGGCTGCCGCCGGACCCGCACCGGCCCAGGTCGACAGCGCGCGCCTGGCCCAATTGCTCGAGCGGCTGGAGTCGCTCGAGCGGCCGCCGCAGCAGCCGGGCCAGTACCTGCGCTTCATCAAGGCCCTGGTGGGCCAGGAAGTCCGCATCATCCCGGTCGACGAGGTGATCTACCTGGAGGCGACCGATAAGTACGTCAACGTGGTGTCGGCCAATGGCGAGGCCTTGATCCGCACCAGCCTGCGCGAGTTGGCGCAGCAGCTCGATCCAGAGCGCTTCTGGCAGATCCACCGCGGCACCGTCGTCAACATCGATTGCGTAACCAGTGCCGTCAACCAGTCGCTGGGGCGGGTCAGCCTCAAACTGCGCCACCGCAACGAAATGCTGCCGGTGGCGCGCCAGTACGCGCACCTGTTCCGCCAGATGTAGCGGCGGCGGTCCCGTCGCGCGGGACACGCTGCGCTGGGCAGCGTGGATTTCCTCTATGATGTCGAGCTTGGGGCGGCGCCTTGCGCGCTCCGACCGGCCTGGGACGCGCGGCGGCCAGCACGCTGCGGTTTGCTGCGTCGCGCTGCCGCCCGAGCCTTCCCTCGACGTCATCTGCCGCCAGCCGCCGCCAGCCGTCATGTCCCAGCCGATTCCCGCTCCTGCTTCCGCTGATCCCGCTGATCCCGCTGTTTCCTCGCCATCCGCCGAACTGGGTGGCCACCTGCTGGTCGACACCCTGCTGGCCCAGGGCGCACGCCTGGCCTTCGGCGTGCCGGGCGAAAGCTACCTGGCCGTGCTCGATGGCTTCCACCGGCGCCGCGAGCAGATGCGTTTCATCGTCTGCCGGCAGGAGGGCGGGGCGGCCGTGATGGCCGAAGCCTACGGCAAGCTGACCGGCCAGCCTGGCCTGGCCTTCTGCACGCGCGGGCCAGGGGCGACCAATGCCAGCATCGGCGTACACACGGCTTTCCAGGATTCGACGCCGATGATCTTGTTCATCGGCCAGGTCGGCACCGACTTCATGGACCGCGAAGCCTTCCAGGAAATCGACTATCGCCGCATGTTCGGCCAGATGGCCAAGTGGGTGGCGCAGGTCGACCGGGTGGAGCGCATTCCGGAGTATGTGGCGCGCGCCTACCAGACCGCGACCGCCGGCCGCCCGGGGCCGGTCGTACTGGCGCTGCCCGAGGACATGTTGACCCGGCACGCCGCGGCGGCCCTGCCCGCGCCCTACCAGCGTGTCATGAGCTGGCCCGGCGAAGCCGAGCTGGCGCGCCTGGCCAGCCTGCTGGCCGGCGCCGAGCGTCCCTTCCTGCTGCTGGGCGGCAGCGGCTGGACGCCCGAGGCCTGCGCCCAGATGGAACAGTTCGCGGAGCGCTTTGCGCTGCCGGTGGGCTGCGCCTTCCGCGGGCAGGACCTGTTCGACAACCGCCATCCCAACTATGCGGGCGACGTCGGCATCGGCATCAATCCCGCGCTCGCGGAACGGATCCGCGGCGCCGACCTGTTGCTGGCGGTCGGGCCGCGCCTGGGCGAGATGACCACCGGTGGCTATACCCTGGTGCGGGCGCCGCGACCAACGCAGACGCTGATCCACGTGCACGCGGGCGCCGAGGAACTGGGCAGCGTGTACCAGGCCGACCTGATGGTGCAGGCCTCGATGCCGGCCATCGCCGCGCGCCTGGCGCGCCTCGAGCCGCCGGTGGCGGCGCGCTGGCGTGCCTGGACCGAGGCGGCACATGCCGACTACGAGCGCTATCGCGTGCCGCCGGCGGCCGAGGCGGGCGCTGCGCATGCAGGCGTGGACATGGCCGAAGTGGTGCGTACCCTGGACCGCGTGCTGCCCGACGATGCTGTGGTGACCAATGGTGCGGGCAATTACGCCAGCTGGCTGCACCGCTATTTCCGCTATCGCCCCTTCCGCGCCGGCGGTCGCGGCCAGCTCGCGCCGACCAGCGGTGCCATGGGCTACGGCGTGCCCGCCGCGGTCGGGGCCAAGATCGCCTTCCCGCAGCGCACGGTGGTGGCGCTGGCCGGCGACGGCTGTTTCCTGATGAACGGCCAGGAACTGGCCACGGCCGTGCAGTACGGCGCCGCCGTGGTCTTCATCGTGGTCAACAACGGCATGTACGGCACCATCCGCATGCACCAGGAGCGCGAGTACCCGACCCATGTCAGCGGCACCGAGCTGCACAACCCGGACTTCGCCGCGCTGGCGCGAGCCTACGGCGCGCACGGCGTCCTCGTGACCGAGACCAGCGCCTTCGAGCCTGCCCTGCGCGAAGCACTGGCGGCGGGGCGCCCGGCATTGATCGAGGTCCGCGTCGACCCGGATGCAATCACGCCACGCACGACCCTGTCGGCGATCCGTGCGCAGGCACTCGCCGCCGGCCGCGGCGGCCAATGAGTGGCGCGGGCATGCGCCGCCACCGCATTCCTTCAACCAAGTCCAGGAGTTACCCATGATATTCGCCACCACCGACCTGTGCGACGCCAACGAGCCGGCCATCGCCGCCGGCACGCTGCGCGTGCTGGCGCCCGTGTTCGCGCGGCAGCTCGGCAAGCGCGCCACGTTCGCGGGGCAGGCCGCCACGCTCAAGGTCTTCGAGGACAACTCGCTGGTGCGCGCGGTCCTGGAGACACCGGGCGAGGGCCGCGTGCTGGTGGTCGACGGCGGCGGCTCGCTGCGCTGCGCGCTGGTCGGCGGCAACCTGGGCCAGCTTGCCGACAAGAATGGCTGGGTGGGCATCGTGGTCAACGGCTGCGTGCGCGATACCGACGAACTCAATGCCTGCGAGGTGGGCGTGCGGGCGCTGGCCGTGCATCCGCAGAAGAGCCAGAAGCGCAACGTCGGCGAGCGTGAGGTCGCCGTACAGATGCCGGGCGGCGTGGTGCATCCCGGCGACTGGATCTATGCGGATGCCGACGGCGTGCTGGTTGCCGACAAGCCCCTCCATGCAGGCTGAAGATGCCGCTGGTCTTCGTCTATGGAACCTTGCGCGCCGGCGAGGTCAACGATCTGAATACCGCTGCGGCACGCCATGGCATCGCCGCGCCGCGCTGCCTGGGCAGCGGCACGGTGGCGGGCCGTCTCTATGACTTCGGCAGCTATCCCGGGCTGGTCGCCGACGGCGCCGCGGGAGCGGTGCTGGGCGATATCTACGAGGTCGACGAGGCGCTGGTGCCGGTGCTCGACGAGATCGAGGAGGTCTATCCCGGCCAGGCCACGCTGTTCGTGCGCACCACCATGCCGGTAGCGCGCCCCGGCGGGGCGCCGCTGGACTGCCTGATCTATCCGGTCGACGCCGCGGCTGCCGCCGCGCTGCCGCGCATCGAGAGCGGTGACTGGGTGGCCTACCGGCGCGCGCGCGACCAAGCACCCGCCTGACGCTTCGTCTGTCGGCGGCACCGGCGGCACCGCAACGACCGATCCGTTTCAAACGGCTGTCCGGGCTGCCTGCCCGGCCGCCTTCCGGTTAGCATGGGCAACCCTGACATCCGTTGATGTAAAGGAAGCCCATGCCCCCACCTTCTACTCCCGCCTTCGTGCCGCTTAAGGAACCGAAGCCTTCCCCGGCGGCCGGGCCGCCCGGCCAAGGCGCGCCAGGCGGTGTCCGCATCGCCGCCGCGCGGGCCTTTGCCGTGATGTCGGGCGACGTGCGCCTGGCCGGCCGCATCTGGGAGCGTCCGGGGTGTCCCGTGGTGGTGCTGGTGCATGGATACCCGGACAACAGCCATGTCTGGGATGGCGTGGCGGCCTGCCTGTCGAGCGCTTTCGAGGTGGTCGTCTACGATGTGCGCGGCGCCGGGGCCTCCGGCGCTCCGGCGGGGCGCGATGGCTACCGCCTGCAATGCCTGGCCGACGATTTCATCGCTGTGCTGGATGCCGTGTCGCCACAGGGGCCGGTGCATCTGGTGGGCCATGACTGGGGCTCGATCCAGAGCTGGGAATTCGTCACCGATGCGCGCCTGCGCGGGCGCATCGCCTCCTTCACGTCCTGCTCCGGGCCGTGCCTGGATCACGTCAGCCTAGCGCTGCGCGAGCAGGCCGGGCGCCCCACGCCGGGTGCGCTGTTGGCCTCGTTGCGCCAACTGATGGCGTCCTGGTACATCCTCTTCTTCCATCTGCCCTGGCTGCCTGAATGGAACTGGCGGACCTGGCTCGGACGTCACTGGTCGCGCTATCTGCGCCTGAGCGAGCGGATCGAGGTCGGCGCCAGTCCCACCCAGGCCGAAGACGGCTGCCGCGGCGTGGCACTGTACCGCGCCAATTTCCTGCCGCGCCTGCGGGCGCCGCGCCAGCGCTACGCCCATGCACCGGTGCAATTGATCGTGCCGACGCTCGACCGCTATGTGCGTCCCGCACTTTTCGACAAGCTGCCGCGCTGGGTGCCGTCGCTATGGCGGCGCGAAGTCGAGGCGCGGCATTGGCTGCCGCTGTCCGACCCTGCCGGCATGGCCGCGATGGTGCATGAGTTCGTCGAGCATATCGAGGGCGCCGAGGCGAGTGCCGCGCTGCTTGCCGCGCATGTGCAGCGAGCGGCTTGACTGGTACCTCGTATTTTTTGCGATATGAAATGAGGTTCTGTTCGGCAAAAATGCACGGATGCACGGTGCTGGCGTCCTATCTCATGATGGAGGACTGCTTGCCATATCATGGAATGATTTCTGTAACTATTTGATTTTTATAAAAAATAAAACTGTCTGTTTGACACCTATGACGCTTGTTGCGGCGCGGGATGGTTTTCTAAACTCTTATATAAGACACATGACCTGGCGCTCGGAACAGGCATCGCTGGCTGGCCATCAGCGCCAACGGATGCGGGGCGGCAGGTCGGACGGCAGGCGGGCGCCCCGCGCCGATCCAACGAGTTTTCTTCGCCATACCCTCAAACGTCATTGGAGAGCGAACATGTCCCGCGAACTCGAAGCGCAGAAACTGCAGAATGACTGGGAAACCAACCCCCGCTGGAAAGGCATCAAGCGCAACTTCAGCGCCGAGGACGTGGTGCGCCTGCGCGGCTCCGTGCAGATCGAGCACACCCTGGCCCGCCGCGGTGCCGAAAAGCTGTGGCACCTGCTGAACACCGAGCCCTTCGTCAACACGCTGGGCGCGTTGACCGGCAACCAGGCCATGCAGCAGGTCAAGGCAGGCCTCAAGGCCATCTACCTGTCGGGCTGGCAGGTCGCCGGCGATGCCAACCTGGCCGGTGAAATGTACCCCGACCAATCGCTGTATCCGGCCAACTCGGTGCCGATGGTGGTCAAGCGCATCAACAACACTTTCCAGCGTGCCGACCAGATCCAATGGAGCGAAGGCAAGGGCGACACCGACTTCTTCGCGCCGATCGTGGCCGATGCGGAGGCCGGATTCGGCGGCGTGCTGAACGCTTTCGAACTGATGAAGTCCATGATCGAAGCCGGCGCCGCCGGCGTGCACTTCGAAGACCAGCTGGCTTCCGTGAAGAAGTGCGGCCATATGGGCGGCAAGGTGCTGGTGCCGACCCGCGAGGCCGTCGCCAAGCTGACCGCCGCGCGCCTGGCCGCCGACGTGTCGGGCGTGCCGACCCTGGTGATCGCCCGTACCGACGCGGAGGCCGCCGACCTGCTGACCTCCGACGTGGATGATCGCGACAAGCCCTTCTGCACCGGTGAGCGCACCGTCGAAGGCTTCTACCGTACCCGTGCCGGCATCGAGCAGTCGATCGCCCGTGCCCTGGCCTACGCCGAAGTAGCCGATCTGGTGTGGTGCGAAACCGGCAAACCGGACCTGGAATTCGCCAAGAAATTCGCCGAGGCCGTGCACGCCAGGTTCCCGGGCAAGCTGCTGGCCTACAATTGCTCGCCCTCATTCAACTGGAAGAAGAACCTGGACGATGCCACCATCGCCAAGTTCCAGAAGGAACTGGGCGCGATGGGCTACAAGTTCCAGTTCATCACGTTGGCCGGCTTCCATTCGCTGAACTACTCGATGTTCAACCTCGCCTACGGCTATGCCCGCAACCAGATGAGCGCCTTCGTCGAACTGCAGGAGAACGAATTCGCCGCCGCCGAGAAGGGCTTCACCGCCGTCAAGCACCAGCGCGAAGTCGGTACCGGCTACTTTGACGCCGTGACCCAGACCATCGAAGGCGGCCAGTCGTCGACCACCGCGCTGAAGGGCTCGACCGAGAACGAGCAGTTCTTCGAGGACAAGAAGAAGGTCGCCTGACTTTCCGCAGCCGATCATCACCACACAGTGGCCGGATGCCTGGTGCATCCGCCTGCCACGCCAGGGAGCGCGCGACCATCGCGTTTCCTTTTTGGGCGCCGCGCCGTGTCTCTCTCAGGACGGCGCGGTTTTTTTTGATGTATCGCGTGGCGTCCCGCGCTGGCCGGGCTCGGGCGATTGTGATGATTTTGGTAATTGTCACAATTTGCAACAATTCAAGGTATCGGGTTTCGATTCTGTGGCGCCAGAGGTATCCTCTTGTGCGCATCTTTGCGCACATATACCACAATAAGCAGGCCGCTTCGTACCGATGGGTGCGGATGCCTGCACTCTCCAGGGCCTAGAACCATGAAGACTCCCGCAATCCTGGCCGCGGCGGCTGCCGCAGTCATGTTGAGCGCTTGCGCCGGCACCGATGTGAACGGCATGGTGGGCGCCGGCAGTGCGCTGTTGAAGGCAGCCACTCTCAGCGACGCCGATGTCAAGAGCCTGTCCGACCAGGCGTGCGCCGAATCGGACAAGACCAGCAAGATCGCCGCCGCGAACAGCGCTTATGGCAAGCGCCTGGCCAAGATCATGACCGGCCTGACCACCGCCGACGTCTCCAACGTCAATGCCAAGGTCTACCTGACCAAGGACGTGAACGCCTGGGCGATGGCCAACGGCTGCGTCCGTGTCTACAGCGGGCTGATGGACATGATGACCGACGATGAGGTACGTGGCGTGCTGGGCCATGAACTGGGCCACGTAGCGCTGGGCCACACCAAGAACAAGATGCAGGTGGCCTATACGGCGATGGCGGCGCGCGGCGCGCTGGCGGCGTCCGGCAATGGCGCCGCGGCAGCGCTGTCGAACTCGCAACTCGGCGAGCTGGGCGAGGCCCTGGTCAACGCGCAGTTCTCGCAGACGCAGGAAAGCGCGGCCGACGATTACTCCTTCGACCTGCTGAGCAAGAACAAGGCCAACACGCGCGGCCTCGTGACCGCCTTCCAGAAGCTGGCCAAGCTCGACGGCGGCAAGTCGAGCATGTTCTCGTCGCATCCTGGCTCGGACGACCGCGCCAAGCATATCGAAGACCGCATCCGCAAGGCCGGCTGAGCGCCGTCGTCCCTGCAGGTGAAAAAGGCCGCACCGTGCCACGGTGCGGCCTTCTTTCCATGTCTGCCGGCGATCGTGCCGGCGATCCGGTGATGCGGCGGCGAGCGGGGCTCAGCGATAGACGATGACCGGGATCTCGCTGTGCGTCAGCACCTTCTGCGTCTCGCTTCCGAGCAGCAGGCCGGACAGGCCGCGCCGGCCGTGCGAGGCCATCAGGATGACGTCGCAGCCATGGCGTTCCGCGGCATCGATGATGCCGAGGTAGGGCACGGCGAAGGTGGTCATGTCGGAATCGAAGGGAATGCCTGCCGCTGTCGCGGCCGTTTCGACTTCCTTCAGGTACAGCCTGGCCTGGTTCTCGATGCGGTCTTTGAAGGCCTGCGGCGCTTCCACCACGATCTCGCTGAAGGGGGTGTAGGGATACTCCTCCAGGCAGACATAGGCGGTGACGCGCGCGCCGATCGCCTTGGCCAGTTCCAGGCCGCCGTTGATGGCCTTCTTCGAGAGTTCCGAACCGTCGGTCGGCAGCAGGATGTGCTTGAACATACGAGGCTCCTCCTTTAGGGGGCGATAGTCAGGACGGGTGCCGGTGCCGCGATCCTGGCGCAGGCCGGGGCGGTCCGGGCAGGGGCGCCCGCCCGCAGGCCGGGAGGCACTCCTTCCTTTTCATTGTAGACAGGGTGGCGAGTACGGCATTGCGCTAGATCAATGCCTTGAACGCCACCCCGCCGGCGCCCCTTCAGCCGGCCACCGCCTGGACCGCGGCCATCGGCTTGCCGGCCAGCTCCGCGCGACGCCAGTAGGAGGGGTTGCCGTAGGTGTTCTTGAGGTGGTCGATGAACAGGCGGACCCGCAGCGGCAGGTGCTTGCGCTGGGGGAAGACCGCATGGATGCCGATCGGCGGCGCCTGGAACTCATCGAGCACGGTCACCAGCCGGCCACTGGCGATCTCATCGCCCACTTCCCACCAGGAGCGCCACGCCAGGCCGTGTCCCTGCAGGCACCAGCTGTGCAGCACCGCGCCATCGGTGCATTCCATGGTGCCGCCGACCTTGATGGTGACGGCACGCTCCTTGTGCTGGAATACCCAGCCGCGCTGCACGTTGGCGCTGGCGCCGAAGGACAGGCAATTGTGGCGGGCCAGGTCCTCCGGCTGCTGCGGCACGCCGCGCCGTGCCAGGTAGTCGGGCGACGCCACCACCACGCGGCGGTTTTCTGCCAGCCGGATCGAGACGAGGCTCGAGTCGGGCAGGTCGCCCAGGCGGATCGCGCAGTCGAAGCCTTCATTGATGAGGTCGACCAGCCGGTCGGAGAGGTCCAGCGTGATGCTGACGTCGGGGTGGGACTCGATGAACAGCGGTACCAGCGGCGCCACGTGCTTGCGGCCGAAGCCGGCCGGGGCGGTCACGCGCAGGTGTCCGCTGGCCTTGACGCCGCCGGCGGAGACGCTGGCCTCGGCATTGTGCAGGTCGTTGAGGATGCGCTGGCAGTCCTCGAGGAAGGCCGAACCCTCGAAGGTCAGGCTGATCTTGCGCGTGGTGCGCAGCAGCAGCTTGACCCCCAGACGCTCCTCGAGCGCGTCGATGCGGCGCCCGATGATGGCCGGCGCCACGCCCTCGGCCGCGGCGGCCGCCGACAGGCTGCCGCGCGAGGCGACCGAGACAAAGGTCTCCAATTGCTTGAAATGATCCACGAAACCTGCCAGTGAGTGCCGATGGCGGCACCCCAGGGGGCGTGCGCCGAACGGTGGAGAAGTTTTGGGTGCGGATTATCGGTTCCGCCCGCTCAGATTAGTGTTGCAAAAGTAAAAGATCAAGTGACCCGCTTCGTCTTTGTCGCAGTGCAGCGCTTTCATACAATCTTCTGCATTCCACCGTGTACAGGCCCACGCAGCGTCAGGGGCCGCACGGAACGCAGCGCCGCCAAGCCGCCCGACTCATTTCGATATCGCTTGATACCGCCCATGAACAAGATCCGCGCAGTCGTCTTCGATGCCTACGGCACCTTGTTCGACGTTTACTCCGTCACGGCGCGTGCCGAGCAGCTGTTCCCCGGCAAGGGAGAGGCGCTGGCGCTGCTCTGGCGCGACCGCCAGATCGACTATTCGCGCATCCGCAGCCTGGCCGCGCCGGATGGCGCCCGCTACAAGCCCTTCTGGGACCTCACCGTGGATGCGCTGCGCTATGCCGCCGAGCGCCTCGAACTGTCCCTGGACGAGGCCGCCGAAGCGCAACTGCTGAAGGAGTACGCCTGCCTGTCGGCATTCCCGGAGAACCTGGGCGCGCTCAAGCGGCTGCGCGCAGCCGGCCTGCCGCTGGGCATCCTGTCCAACGGCAATCCGCAGATGCTGGACATCTCGGTCAAGAGCGCCGGCATGCAGGGATTGTTCGACCATGTGCTGTCGGTCGAGTCTGTGCGCCTGTACAAGACCGCGCCGGCCGCTTACGGACTGGCGCCTGCCGCCTTCGGCCTGGCGGCGCAGGAGATACTGTTCGTGTCGTCGAACGGGTGGGATGCCTGCGGCGCCACCTGGTTCGGCTACACCACTTTCTGGATCAATCGTGCCGGCCATCCGCCGGAGCGGCTGGACGTATCGCCCTCCGGTTCCGGGCACGACATGAACGACCTGCTCGCATTCGTCCGCGCCGCCGGCGTGGCGGTGTAAGAGCGGGCAACCCCGACCATCCCATCGATCACAGGAGAACACTGATGGCTATCACGCTGCCCGCGGGCATGAAGATTACCGGCGAGATCCTGCCGGCCTACGAAGACATCCTCACGCCGGAAGCGCTGGCCCTGGTGGACAAGCTGCACCGCGCCTTCGAGCCGCGCCGCCAGCAACTGCTGGCCGCGCGCGTCGAGCGCGCCAAGCGCCTGGACGCCGGCGAACGCCCCGATTTCCTGCCCGAGACCAAGGCCATCCGCGAAGGCGACTGGAAGGTCGTGCCGGTGCCGCCCGCACTGCACTGCCGCCGCGTGGAGATCACCGGCCCGGTCGAGGCCAAGATGGTGATCAACGCCTTCAACTCGGGTGCCGACAGCTACATGACGGACTTCGAGGACTCCAACTCGCCGAACTGGCACAACCAGCTGCAGGGCCAGGTCAACCTGAAGGCCGCCGTGCGCCGCACGCTGACGCTGGAGTCCAACGGCAAGCAATACAAGCTGAACGACAAGATTGCCACGCTGCAGGTGCGCCCGCGCGGCTGGCACCTGGACGAGAAGCACGTCACCATCGACGGCCAACGCGTCTCGGGCGGCATCTTCGACTTCGCGCTCTTCCTGTTCCACAACGCCAAGGAGCAGATCGCCCGCGGCGCCGGCCCCTTCTTCTACCTGCCGAAGATGGAAAGCCACCTGGAAGCGCGCCTGTGGAACGACATCTTCGTGATGGCGCAGAACGAGATCGGCCTGCCGCAAGGCACCGTCAAGGCGACCGTGCTGATCGAGACCATCCTCGCCGCCTTCGAGATGGAAGAGATCCTGTACGAACTGCGCGAGCACAGCGCGGGCCTGAACGCCGGCCGCTGGGACTACATCTTCTCCTGCATCAAGAAGTTCAAGAACGACAAGGACTTCTGCCTGGCCGACCGCGCCAAGGTGACGATGACCTCGCCGTTCATGCGTGCCTATGCGCTGCTGCTGCTGAAGACCTGCCACAAGCGCGGCGCGCCCGCGATCGGCGGCATGAGCGCACTGATCCCGATCAAGAACGATCCGGAGAAGAACGCCATCGCCATGCAGGGCATCATCAACGACAAGAAGCGCGACGCGACCGATGGCTACGACGGTGGCTGGGTGGCCCACCCGGGACTGGTCGAGCCGGCCATGAAGGAGTTCGTGGCGGTGCTGGGCGACAAGCCCAACCAGTTCGAGAAGCAGCGCCCGGACGTCGAGGTGAAGGCGTCCGACCTGCTGGACTTCCAGCCCGAAACGCCGATCACCGAAGCCGGCCTGCGCATGAACATCAACGTCGGTATCCACTACCTGGGTGCCTGGCTGGCCGGCAACGGCTGCGTCCCCATCCACAACCTTATGGAAGACGCGGCCACCGCCGAGATCTCGCGCTCGCAGGTGTGGCAGTGGATCCGCTCGCCCAAGGGCAAGCTGGAAGACGGCCGCAAGGTGACCGCCGAGATGGTGCGTGCGGCGATCCCCGAGGAGCTGGCCAAGGTCAAGGCATCGGTCGGTGGCGACACCAAGACCTACGACCGTGCCGCCGAGATCTTCGAGCAGATGTCCACCTCGGAAGGCTTCGCCGAGTTCCTGACGCTGCCGCTGTACGAAGAAATCTGAGTGCCGGCCGCCCCGTCCCGGCGGGGCACGCCCGCGCGGACGCCGGCCCGATGAGAAAAACCCCGCGGTGCGCAGCCGCGGGGTTTTTTCATGGTGCCAGGATCAAGCCTTGGCCTTGTTGTAGCTGGCGAAGACCGTGGCGGTACCGTCCGCCTTGACCAGCAGTACGTCGTAAGGGTCCTTGCGCGGTCCCTGGTCCATGCCGGGCGAACCGAGCGGCATGGCCGGCACCGCCAGTCCGGCCGCCTTGGGCTGTGTGGCCAGCAGGCGCCGGATATCGGCCGCCGGCACATGGCCTTCGATCGCGTAGCCGGCCACCAGGCCGGTGTGGCAGGAGGCGAAGCGCTCCGGCATGCCAAGGCGCTGGCGCCACGGGCCGGTGTCCTCGACGTTCTGCGTGCTGACGGCGAAGCCGTGGTCGCGCAGGTGCTTGACCCAGTCTTCGCAGCAGCCGCACAAGGGGCTCTTGTAAACGGTGATGGCCGTGCGCGCCGGACCTTGCGCCAGCGTGGCCAGCGGACTCAGGGCGACGCCCAGTGCCAGGGACTGCAGCAGGCGCCGGCGTCGCGGCCGCATAGTGCCGTCGTGCCTCATTGCGCGACCCAGCCGCCGTCCATGTTCCAGATCGCGCCGCGCACCTGGCGCGCTGCTTCGCTGGCGAGGAACACCGCCAGCGCACCCAGTTCGTCCGGCGTGACGAACTGGCCCGAGGGCTGCTTCTCGATGACGAGTTCGCGCTTGGCCTGTTCGACGCTGATGCCGTCGCGATGGGCACGCGCTTCCACCTGCTTCTGCACCAGCGGCGTCAGCACCCAGCCCGGGCAGATCGCGTTGGCGGTGACGCCGGTCTGCGCGGTTTCCAGCGCGGTCACCTTGGTCAGGCCGACGATGCCGTGCTTGGCGGCCACGTAGGCGGACTTCTGTGCCGAGGCGACCAGGCCGTGCGTGGAGGCGATGTTGATCACGCGCCCCCAGTTCTTCTGCCGCATGCCGGGCAGGGCCAGCCGCGTGGTATGGAAGGCCGAGGTCAGGTTGATGGCGATGATGGCGTCCCAGCGTTCGGGCGGGAAGTCCTCGATGCTGGCGACGTGCTGGATGCCCGCATTGTTGACGAGGATGTCGGCGCCGCCGAATTCCGCCTCGGCATAGCGCATCATGTCCTCGATTTCCGACGCCTTGCTCATGTCGGCGCCGTGGTAGCCCAGGCGGATGCCTTGGCCGGCCGCCGCGATCTGCTGCCGGGCCCCGTCGGCGTCGCCGAAACCGTTGACGATGATGTTGGCGCCTTGCGCCGCCAGGGCCTGGGCGATGCCCAGTCCGATGCCGCTGGTGGAACCCGTGACCAGCGCCGTCTTGCCTTGAAGCATGGGAGTCTCCATCGAAAGTCGCGCGCCGGCCGGCATGCCGGCGTGCAGAAGTCGGTTGCTGCTGCGAGTGCTGTGGCATTGTAACCGCCGGAGCGTACAATCCAGTTTTGCTCAACGTCGGTGCCGCATCCTGCTGTGGGCCGCTTTGCCAGGGAGTCCAGATGTCCGCCAGCCCGCGCCTCGGCTTCGTCCAGTGCTTGAGCCCGTCGGGCCTGCATCGCATGGCGTACCACGAATGGGGGGACGCCGCCAATCCGCGCGTGCTGGTCTGCGTGCATGGACTGACCCGCACCGGACGCGATTTCGATGCGCTGGCCCGTGCCCTGTGCGGTGACTACCGCGTGGTCTGTCCCGACGTGGCGGGACGAGGCCGTTCCGACTGGCTGGCCGACCCGCATGGCTATGTGCTGCCGCAGTACGTGGCCGACATGGTGACGCTGATCGCGCGCCTGAACGTTGAGCAGGTCGACTGGTTCGGCACTTCGATGGGCGGGCTGATCGGCATGGCGCTGGCCGGCTTGCCGAAGTCGCCGGTACGCAAGCTGCTGCTCAATGATGTCGGCCCGCGCGTGGCGCCATCGGCGATCGAGCGCATCGGCGCCTACCTCGGCCTGCCGGTACGTTTCAAGACCTTCGAGGAGGGGCTGGCCTACCTGCAGACCATCAGCGCCTCCTTCGGCCGCCACACGCCGGAGCAGTGGCGCGAACTGAACGGCGCGATCCTGAAGCCGCTGCAGGGTGCCCAGGGCCTGGAATGGGGTTTGCATTACGATCCGTCGCTGGCCGTTCCCTTCCGTGAGACCACTCCCGAAATGGTGCAGGCCGGCGAGGCGGCGCTGTGGCGGGCTTTCGAAGCCATCCAGGCCCCGCTGCTGGTGGTGCGCGGCGCCCAGTCGGACCTGCTATTGCGCGACACCGTGGCGGAGATGGAGGCGCGTGGCCGCCAGGTGAGCGCGGTGGAGGTGCCGGATGTGGGGCATGCGCCGACGTTTATCGACCCGGCGCAGATCGCCCTCGCGCGGGCATTCTTCCTGGCCTGAGGCGACGCTTGCCACGGTACCTGGGCTGGCGCCGGGAAGCAGTAACTGACAACGACAATGGAATCCAAGGTCGCGGCGGGCCGTCCGCGGGCGGCCGCCGCAGAACGTAAGCGTGATAAAGCATGAGCGACAATGAACTGAAACGTGCCCATGTGGGCAAGCGCCTTTCCGAATATGCCGTCTACAACGGCGTGGTCTACCTCGCGGGCCAGGTGCCGGAAGTCGAACCGGAGGCGGATATCCGCGGCCAGACGCAGGAAGTGCTGGGCCATATCGACCGCCTGCTGGCGGAGGCGGGCAGCGACAAGACGCGCATCCTCTCGTGCCAGATCTTCCTCAAGGACGTCGACCAGATCGGCGCCATGAACGAAGTGTGGGACGCCTGGGTGGCGCAGGGCAACACGCCCCCGCGAGCCACCGTGGAGGCGCGCCTGGCCAATCCCGACTACCTGATCGAAGTGGTGGTGACCGCCGCCCTCAAGTGAGCGCAGGCAGGTGCAGTTGATATGGTGACACCGACGGAACTTCCAGGCCAGGTGGCCGGCACGCCGGACGCCGGCCTGGTGGTGCGCGCGCTCGCCTTCGTGCGTGCGCGGGGCGCCGGCGCGGAGCTGCCGACCGGCGAAAGCGTGCTGTCGCATGCCGAAGGCATGCTGCGCATCCTCGACGGCCTGCGCGTGGACGATGCGGCGCGCGCCGCCGCCTGCCTGTTCCCGGTGGCGGCCTACGTGCCGGGTTGCGAGGCAGACATCGAGGCCGATTTCGGCGAGGAAGTGGCGCGCCTGGTCAAGGGCGTGCGTCAGTTGCTGCGTATCGGTGCGATCGCGGTGACGCAGGCCGAGGCGCAGGAGCCGGGCAAGAACGAAGGCGAGGCGCGCCACGAGCAGGTGGAGGCGCTGCGCAAGATGCTGCTGGCGTTTGCGCAGGACATCCGCGTGGTGCTGGTGCGCCTTGCGTCACGGCTGCAGACACTGCGCTGGCTGGCGCAGGCCAAGCGCGCGCCGCTGCCCGGCGTGGCGCGCGAAACGCTGGATATCTACGCGCCGCTGGCCAACCGGCTCGGCATCTGGCAGATGAAGTGGGAGCTGGAAGACCTGGCTTTCCGTTTCGAGCAGCCGGACACCTACAAGCGTATCGCGCGCCTGCTCGACGAGAAGCGCATCGAGCGCGAGGGCTACATCGCCAGCGCGATCGCGCGCCTGCAGGCGGAGCTGGCGGCGGCGGGGATCCGCGCCGATGTCAGCGGCCGGCCCAAGCACATTTTCAGCATCTGGAAGAAGATGCGCGGCAAGGAGCTGGACTTCGCCGACCTCTACGATGTGCGTGCCTTCCGCGTCATCGTCGACGACATCAAGGACTGCTACGCGGTGCTCGGCATCGTGCACCACATCTGGCAGCCGATCCCGCGCGAGTTCGACGACTACATTTCGCGGCCCAAGCCCAATGGCTACAAGTCGCTGCACACGGTGGTGATCGGCGACGACGGGCGCGCCTTCGAGGTGCAGATCCGCACCCAGGAGATGCATCATTTCGCCGAGTACGGCGTCGCGGCGCACTGGCGCTACAAGGAGGCCGGCAACAGGGGCTACAGCGGCCAGTTCTCGGCGGACGAGCGCTATGACGAGAAGATCGCCTGGGTGCGTCAGCTGCTGGCCTGGAAGGATGATGCCGATCACACCGTGGCGCACGAGGACTCCCCCTGGGAGCAGCTCAAGCATGCCGCGATCGACGATCACATCTACGTGCTGACGCCGCAGGCACGCGTGGTGGCGCTGCCGCAGGGCGCCACGCCGGTCGATTTCGCTTATTACCTGCACACCGACCTTGGCCATCGCTGCCGTGGCGCGCGCGTGGACGGCGCCATGGTGCCGCTGAACACGCCGCTGAAGAACGGCCAGACCGTGGAGGTGGTGGCAGTCAAGCAGGGCGGACCGTCGCGCGACTGGCTCAACCCCGAGCTGGGCTATCTCGCCAGCGGCCGCGCACGCGCCAAGGTGCGGGCCTGGTTCAATGCGCTGGACTCGCAGGAAACCATCGCCCAGGGGCGCGCGCAGGTCGACAAGACGCTGCAGCGCGAGGGCAAGACCGCCGTCAACCTCGACGACCTGGCCGCGCGGCTCGGTTTCAAGGCTCCGGACGAGCTGTTCGCGGCGGTGGCCAAAGAGGAGTTCAGCCTGCGCCACGTGGAGCAGGCGCTGCGCCATCCGGCCGGCGAGGTGCAACCGCACATCAGCGAAGAGGACGCCGTTACCAAGAAGAGCCGCGCCACCAGTGTGGCGCGCGGCGCCAAGAGCGGCGTGCTGGTGGTGGGGGTCGATTCGCTGATGACGCAGATGTCGCGCTGCTGCAAGCCGGCGCCGCCCGACGATATCGTCGGTTTCGTCACACGCGGGCGCGGCGTTTCCATTCACCGCCGAACCTGCCCGACCTTCCTCCAGTTATCGGCCCGCGCGCCCGAGCGCGTGATCCAGACGGAGTGGGGCAAGAAGAGCGACGCCGTCTACCCCGTCGACATCCACGTGGAGGCGGTCGACCGCCAAGGCCTGCTGCGCGACATCTCCGAGGTGCTGTCGCGCGAGAAGATCAATGTCACGGGCGTGAAGACGCTGTCGAGCAAGGGCGTCGCGCGGATGCAGTTCACGGCGGAGGTCGCCGAGGCGACCCAGCTCCAGCGCGCGCTCGCTTTGATAGAAGATGTGGTTGGGGTGTTGCAAGCGAAAAGAAAGTGATGTTATACTTTCAGCTTCGCTAGGCTCGTAGCTCAGCTGGTTAGAGCACCACCTTGACATGGTGGGGGTCGTTGGTTCGAGTCCAATCGAGCCTACCAACGAATGCAGTAGAAGGTAGTAAAAAGGTAGGGCAGGAAGGCGGCGCGCAGTGGTGGCGCCGCCGGTAGTGAGCAGTATAAGCAGTGCAATAGGCTCGTAGCTCAGCTGGTTAGAGCACCACCTTGACATGGTGGGGGTCGTTGGTTCGAGTCCAATCGAGCCTACCAACGAATCATGTAGTACAGGCAGCCTGGCGGTAATGCCGGTTGCAAAGCCGGTTCAACCCAATAAGGAACGGAAAGGCGCCATGGTTATGACACCGCGAACTACTACCGCTGATCAGCGACAGTAGTCGAGGTGCGCCTTCGTCCCGGTCCTGCCGGGTTTGAATCGAAAAAGAACGCAGCCTTGGCTGCGTTTTTTTTCGTCTGTCGCTTGTCGGCTACCTGTTAAGCTGCCCGCTTTCCGCCTGGTTGCCTGGAGGGACCGGGTGGAGTTCCCGCAGTCCGCGCCGTGCCGTATCCCGGGCATGGGTGGGCGCCACGAGATGCTTTATCCGCCTGCCGGCCGGCGCCGGGCAGTCGGATTCCTGATGAGGTGCAAGATGATCGCAATCACGCTGCCGGACGGTTCCCGCCGCGAGTTTCCCGGCCCGGTGACGGTGGCCGAAGTGGCGCAGAGCATCGGCTCGGGCCTGGCCAAGGCTGCCCTGGCCGGCAAGGTGGATGGTCGCATGGTCGACACCAGCTTCACGATCGACCGTGACGCGTCGCTTGCCATCGTCACCGAGAAGGATGCCGACGGCGTCGATGTGATCCGCCACTCCACTGCCCACTTGCTGGCCTACGCCGTCAAGGAACTCTATCCTGAGGCGCAGGTGACGATCGGGCCGGTGATCGAGAACGGCTTCTACTACGACTTCGCCTATAAGCGCCCGTTCACGCCCGAGGACCTGGCTGCCATCGAGAAGAAGATGGTGGAACTGTCGCGCAAGGACGAGAAGGTGGTGCGCGAGGTCTGGAACCGCGACGAAGCGGTCGCGCTGTTCGAGTCGATGGGCGAGAAGTACAAGGCGGAGATCATCGCCTCGATCCCTGCCGACCAGGAAATCGGCCTGTATCGCGAAGGCAAGTTCGTCGACCTGTGCCGCGGTCCGCACGTGCCGTCGACGGGCAAGCTCAAGGTCTTCAAGCTGATGAAGGTGGCCGGTGCCTATTGGCGCGGCGACGCCAACAACGAGATGCTCCAGCGCATCTACGGCACGGCCTGGGCCAGGAAGGAAGACCAGGAGGCCTATCTGCACATGCTGGAAGAGGCCGAGAAGCGCGACCACCGCAAGCTGGGCAAGACGCTCGATCTGTTCCATCTGCAGGAAGAGGCGCCGGGCATGGTCTTCTGGCACCCGAAGGGCTGGCAGATCTGGCAGGCGGTCGAGCAGTATATGCGCGGGCGCCTGGGCGAGGTCGGCTATCAGGAGGTGCGTACGCCCCAGGTCATGGATCGTTCCTTGTGGGAGAAATCGGGCCACTGGCAGAACTACAAGGAGAACATGTTCGTCACGGAGTCGGAGAAGCGTGACTACGCGATCAAGCCGATGAACTGTCCCGGCCATGTACAGATCTTCAACCACGGCCTGCGTTCCTATCGCGACCTGCCGCTGCGTCTGGCCGAGTTCGGTGCCTGCCATCGCAACGAGCCGTCCGGCGCGCTGCATGGCCTGATGCGCGTGCGCGGCTTCGTGCAGGACGATGCCCATATCTTCTGCACGGAAGAGCAGATCGTCGCGGAAGCCAAGGCATTCAACGAGCTGGCGTTCTCCGTCTATGACGATTTCGGCTTCAAGGACGTGGCGGTCAAGCTGTCTCTGCGGCCGGAACAGCGGGCCGGATCGGACGAAATCTGGGATCACGCCGAAGAGGGCCTGCGCCTGGCGCTGCGTGCCTGCGGTGTGGAGTGGGAGGAGCTTCCGGGCGAGGGTGCCTTCTATGGCCCGAAGGTCGAATACCACATCAAGGACGCCATCGGCCGCTCCTGGCAGTGCGGCACGCTGCAGCTCGACCTGGTGCTGCCGGAGCGCCTGGATGCCGAGTTCGTCGCTGAGGACAATTCGCGCAAGCGCCCGGTCATGTTGCACCGGGCCATCCTGGGCTCCTTCGAGCGCTTCCTGGGCATCCTGCTGGAAAACCACGCCGGCGCGCTGCCCGCCTGGCTGGCGCCGGAGCAGGTGGTGGTGATGAATATTGCCGACTCCCAGGCCGAGTATGCGCAGGGCATTGCGCAACTGCTGCAAAAACAAGGGTTTAGGGCCAAGGCGGATTTGCGTAATGAGAAAATTACGTATAAAATCCGCGAGCATTCCCTTCAGAAGATCCCCTACCTGCTGGTAGTGGGCGACAAGGAGCGGGATGCCAATCAAGTGGCCGTGCGTGCCCGTGGCAACGTGGATCTGGGTGTGATGCCCGTCTCCGCGTTCGTGGAGCGTCTGCAACAGGACGTTTCCAGCAAAGCCTGAAGGGTAGGGAGCACGGCTCGTTTTTTTGTCTTCTTGAGGTAACGCAACATCGCTACAGACAAAGGTCACCGCATCAACCGGGAGATCAGCGCGCCTGAGCTGCGGCTGGTAGGGGTTGATAACGAGCAGCTGGGCATCTTCAAGTTCATTGAAGCGCTGCGCATGGCTGAGGACAAGGACTTGGATCTGGTGGAGATCGCGCCCAACGCGAGCCCGCCCGTAGCCCGTATCATGGACTACGGCAAGTTCAAGTACGAAGAAGCCAAGCGCGCACACGAGGCCAAGCTGAAGCAGAAGATCATCCAGGTCAAGGAAGTCAAATTCCGGCCGGGTACGGATGACGGCGACTACAACGTCAAGCTGCGCAACTTGCGGCGCTTTCTTGAGGATGGCGACAAGACCAAGATCACGCTGCGTTTCCGCGGCCGTGAGATGGCGCACCAGGAAATCGGTGCACGCATGCTCGAGCGCTTGAAGGTAGACCTGGAGGAGTTCGGCCAGGTCGAGCAGATGCCAAAGATGGAAGGCCGCCAGATGGTGATGGTGCTGGCCCCCAAGAAGAAGAAGTGAGTTTTGCGCGGCGAGCCGCGGTGCCAGTCACCGCGGCACGGAGCGCGAAGCGTGCGCGGGCCTGGCGGTCCGCGTGCAAAACAAGTGGATGCGGGTCTTGCAAGCGTCGGCGCCAGCCGGCCACCTGCATGCATGTCAGAGAGCTGGAGTTTTTCATGCCGAAGATGAAGACCAAGAAAAGCGCTTCCAAGCGCTTTACTGCGCGTCCGAACGGTTCGTTCAAGCGTGGCCAGGCCTTCAAGCGTCACATCCTGACCAAGAAGACCACCAAGAACAAGCGTCAACTGCGCGGCACCCAGGACGTCCATGAGACGAACCTGAAGTCGGTGCGCGCGATGATGCCGTACGCATAACCCTGACGAGATCGAAAGGAGAGTTACATGCCTCGAGTCAAACGTGGGGTCACTGCACGGGCCCGTCACAAGAAAGTCATCGACGCTGCCAAGGGTTACCGCGGCCGTCGCAATAATGTCTATCGCATCGCCAAGCAGGCGGTCATGCGTGCCGGCCAGTACGCATACCGCGATCGCCGCAACAAGAAGCGCGTGTTCCGCGCGCTGTGGATTGCGCGTATCAATGCTGCCACGCGCGAGCATGGCATGACCTACAGCGTGTTCATGAACGGCCTGAAGAAGGCTTCGATTGAACTGGACCGCAAGGTGCTGTCGGACATGGCTATCCATGACAAGCCTGCCTTTGCCGCCATCGTCAACCAGGTGAAAGCCACCGTTGCCTGATGCCGGCGCCGGGAATGCGTAAGCGTTCCCGGGCAAGCACCGACCGCAAGGTCGACCGCGGCCGCCGGGCCACCCAGCGCAGTACGCTGCGATGATTGCCCGGCAAGACCGCTGAAACGGGGCTCCGCGTGGGCCCCGTTTTCATTTCGAATGCCGCCACCAAGCGGGCTGCGCTCCGGCGTTGCCGTGGCCGAGACGGCATCCGAAACGAACACCGCACGAAGTGCCAACCCCCGCCAAGGCGCGCCGCGCCGTGGCGCCTAAACCTTCCACGACCGCTGCCATGTCCCTGGATCTGGATCAAATCGTCGCCGGCGCCCAGGCCGCTTTCGCCGCCGCCAATGACAACGCCACGCTGGAAAACGAAAAGGCCCGCTTCCTCGGCAAGACCGGTGCGCTGACCGAACTGCTGAAGAGCCTGGGCAAGCTCGATCCCGAGGCACGCAAGAGCGAGGGCGCGCGCATCAACCAGGCCAAGCAACAGGTCGAGGCCGCGCTCAACGGCCGCCGCCAGGCGCTGGCCGATGCACTGATGAACGCGCGCCTGGCTGCCGAGGCGATCGACGTGACGCTGCCCGGCCGCACGGTGGCGCGTGGCAGCCTGCATCCGGTGATGCGCACCTGGGAGCGCGTGGAGCAGATCTTCGGTTCGATCGGCTTCGACGTGGCCGACGGCCCCGAGATCGAGACCGACTGGATGAACTTCACTGCGCTGAACAACCCGGACAACCATCCGGCGCGCTCGATGCAGGACACCTTCTACGTGGACGGGCGCGACAGCGAGGACAAGCTGCTGCTGTTGCGCACTCACACCAGCCCGATGCAGGTGCGCTATGCGCGTATGCATGTGGAGAAGTACAAGGGCCGCGCCATGCCGCCGATCAAGGTGATCTGCCCGGGGCGTACCTACCGCGTCGACAGCGATGCCACGCACTCGCCGATGTTCAACCAGGTGGAAGGCCTGTGGATCGGCGAGGACATCAGCTTTGCCGACCTGAAGGGCGTCTACACGGATTTCCTGCGCAAGTTCTTCGAACGCGACGATATCCAGGTCCGCTTCCGCCCGTCCTACTTCCCCTTCACCGAACCGTCGGCCGAGATCGACATGGCATTCGAAGAAGGCAAGCTGGCCGGCAAATGGCTGGAGATCTCCGGCTCGGGCCAGGTGCACCCGAACGTGCTGCGCAATATGGGCCTCGACCCCGAGCGCTACATCGGCTTCGCCTTCGGCTCCGGGCTGGAGCGGCTGACCATGCTGCGCTATGGCATCAACGACCTGCGGCTGTTCTTCGAGGGCGATGCGCGCTTCCTGCGCCAATTCGCCTGAAGCGCCTGAAGCGCCTGAAGCGCCCGAGGCGCCTGGGACGCCTTCACCTGCCCAGGCCCGCCGCCGTCTTTCGTCACCGATACACCGCATACTTACCGGATCAGAAGCGCCATGCAATTCTCGGAATCCTGGCTTCGCAGTTTCGTCAATCCTGAAAAGGTCTCCACCGACGCGCTCTCGCACCGCCTGACCATGGCCGGGCTCGAGGTGGAGGAAGTGGGCCCCGTCGCGCCGCCGTTCGAAAAGATCGTGGTGGCGCGCGTGCTCGCCACCGAGAGGCATCCCAATGCCGACCGTCTCAATGTGTGCCAGGTCGACGCCGGCACCGGCGAGACGCTGCAGATCGTCTGCGGCGCGCCCAACGTCAAGCCGGGCATCCTGGTGCCGTGCGCGCTGGTCGGTGCCGTGCTGCCGCCGAGCGAGCCGGGCGGCAAGCCCTTCGAGATCAAGGTCGGCAAGCTGCGTGGCGTGGACAGCTACGGCATGCTGTGCTCGGCGCGCGAACTCAAGCTGTCGGAAGACCATGAAGGCCTGCTGATCCTGCCGGAGGATGCGCCCGTCGGCCAGAACATCCGCCAGTACCTGGATCTCGACGATCAGGTCTTCGTCATCAAGCTCACGCCGAACAAGGCCGACTGCCTGTCGATCCACGGCGTGGCACGCGAAGTGGCGGCGCTCACCGGTGCCGCGCTGCAGGTGCCGGCAATGACGCCGGTGGCGGTGACGCTGGACGAGACGCTGCCGGTCAAGGTGTCGGCGCCCGATCTGTGCGGCCGTTTCTCCGGCCGCGTGATCCGCGGTGTCAACGCGCGCGCGGCGACGCCTGCATGGATGGTGCAGCGTCTCGAGCGCTCGGGCCAGCGCAGCATCTCGGCGCTGGTGGACATCTCCAACTACGTCATGCTGGAACTCGGCCGTCCGTCGCACGTGTTCGACCTCGACAAGATCCACGGCGGCCTCGACGTGCGCTGGGGCCGCAAGGGCGAGCAGATCAAGCTGCTGAACGGCAATACCATCGAGGTGGACGAGCAGGTCGGCGTGATCGCCGACGACAAGGAGATCGAAAGCCTGGCCGGCATCATGGGCGGCGACAGCACCGCGGTCACGCTCGATACCGCCAATATCTACCTCGAGGCCGCCTTCTGGTGGCCGCAGTCGATCCAGGGTCGCGCGCGCCGCTACAACTTCTCGACCGATGCGGGCCACCGCTTCGAGCGCGGCGTGGACTTCGCCACCACGGTCGAGCACATCGAGCGCATCACCGCGCTGATCCTCGACATCTGCGGCGGCCAGGCCGGCCCAGTCGATGACCACGTGGTCAACCTGCCGGAGCGCAAGCCGGTGCGCATGCGCGTGGCACGTGCCGAACGCGTGCTCGGCATCGAGCTGTCGGCCGCCGAGATCGCCGATGTCTTCCAGCGCCTGCAGCTCGCCTTCACGCGCGAGCAGGGCGATGACGGCGAGGTCTTCGTGGTGACGCCGCCGAGCTACCGCTTCGACATCGAGATCGAGGAAGACCTGATCGAGGAAGTGGCCCGTATCTATGGCTTCGAGCGTATTCCTGCCCGTCCGCCGGTGGCCGAGAGCGAGATGCGCCCGACCGATGAGGCTCGCCGCTCGCAGCACGTGGTGCGCCATGCGGTGGCCGCGCGCGACTATCAGGAGGTGATCAACTTCGCCTTCGTGGAAGAGAAGTGGGAGCGCGACTTCGCCGCCAACGACAACCCGATCCGCCTGCTGAATCCGATCGCGAGCCAGCTGGCAGTGATGCGCTCCACGCTGATCGGCGGTCTGCTCGACAAGGTGCGCTACAACCTGAACCGCAAGGCCGGCCGCGTGCGCCTGTTCGAAGTGGGCCGCGTGTTCCACCGCGACGGCTCGGTGGCCGACGGCGGCCTGACCGTGGCAGGCTATCGCCAGCCCATGATGGTCGCCGGCATCGCCTACGGCCCTGCCTTCGAAGAGCAGTGGGGCGTCGCCACGCGACCGGTCGACTTCTTCGACGTCAAGGGCGACGTGGAGTCGCTGTTCCACCCGCACGTGGCGCGCTTCGAGCCGGTCTCGCATCCCGCGCTGCATCCGGGCCGCGCTGCCCGCGTGCTGGTCGACGGCAAGCCGGTGGGTGTGGTCGGCGAGCTGCATCCGCGCTGGCTGCAGGAGTACGAATTGGCGCAGGCACCGGTGCTGTTCGAACTTGAACTGCAATCGCTGCGCGAGGTCGGCCTGCCCGCCTACAGCGAGATCTCCAAGTTCCCGGCCGTGGTGCGCGATCTCGCCGTCGTGGTCAAGCAGTCGGCGCGTGCGCAGGACCTGCTCGATGCGATGCGTGCAGCGCTGGATCAGGCCGGTTTCGGCCGCTTCTGCCAGAGCCTGGTGCTGTTCGACGAGTTCCGTCCGAAGGCCAATGCCGCGGCTTCCAGCAGCATTGGCGCGGACGAGAAAAGCCTTGCGTTCCGGGTGACCTTGCAAGATACTGGGTCGACCCTCCAGGACGAGACTGTCGACAGCGCGGTGCGCTGCATGGTTGATGCGCTGGTGGCTGCGTTCCAGGCACGGCTGCGTGGCTGAGAGCGCTGTCCCCGCGACGGCATGGAGCGTCCGGGCCGCTGCGCCCGGACGGATCGCCAGATTGAACGACAATGCACGATCAATATGAATGATCGACATCTGAATGTCATGACTGCTGCAGCTCTGGGTGAGGCAGGCGACCGGCAAGCAGCCCACCGCGACGACGACACGCCGGAATCCCGCGTGACCGAGGTTCCCACTCTCACCAAGGCCGAGCTGGCGGAGATGCTGTTCGACCAGGTCGGTCTGAACAAGCGTGAATCCAAGGATATGGTCGAAGCCTTCTTCGACGTGATTCGCGAAGCCTTGGAGCAGGGTGACAGCGTCAAGCTATCCGGCTTCGGCAACTTCCAGCTGCGCGACAAGCCGCAGCGCCCCGGCCGCAATCCCAAGACCGGCGAGGTGATCCCCATCACCGCACGCCGCGTTGTCACCTTCCATGCCAGCCAGAAGCTGAAGGCACTGGTGGAAGAGCGGGCCGGCCTCGCGCTGCCTGGCTGAGCCGTGCCGCCGCGTTGCTCGCGGCAACGGGAATCGGTATCCTTCTGAGCGCGCAGGCGCGCCTCGCGTGCTTCCATTCGATCCCTAGCGTAACTCCTGCGGGCCGCGGCTCTGGCCGGCCCCTTCATGCATGTCCGACAAACCAAGCGATCGCGTCGCGCTGCCGCCGATTCCCGCCAAGCGCTACTTCACCATCGGTGAGGTAAGCGAGCTGTGCGCCGTCAAGCCGCACGTGCTGCGCTACTGGGAGCAGGAGTTCACGCAGCTCAAGCCCGTCAAGCGGCGCGGCAACCGGCGTTACTACCAGCACCATGAGGTGCTGCTGATCCGTCGGATCCGCGAGCTGCTGTACGAGCAGGGCTTCACCATCAACGGTGCGCGCAACCGGCTCGATGAAGGGCGGCATCATACGATACCGCCCGTGCAGGAAGAGAGCGTCGGTGCGGCACCGGCGCACGTCGAAGACGCCCCGGTGTTGTCGGTCGATCTGAACGCGCTGCGCAATGAACTGGTCGACGTCCAGCATCTGCTCGCGCAGTTGCGCGAGATCGCCGGACACGGTCCGAAGTAAGTCGGCGAGCGAAGCCGGGCACGGCAAAAAAGTGCAGAAGACACTAGTCAAGATGAAAATCCTTCTGATATAATCTTTTTCTCTCGGGGCGTAGCGCAGCCTGGTAGCGTACCTGCATGGGGTGCAGGTGGTCGGAGGTTCAAATCCTCTCGCCCCGACCAAATTAAGGCCCGCGTAATCATTCGATTACGCGGGCTTTTCTCATTCTGGCGTCAGCGCTTTGCGTGATATCAGACCGTGATATTAGAAACTCTCTAATATTCAGGCGGACGGCAGCGGTAAGCCGCACCGTCGACACTGGCATCTGGCGCTGCGTGATGTAGCCCTCGGTCGTGGCGCGGGCCGGCTGCTGTCCGATTCGCGCCAGAAAGCACTGCGATGCTGCTCGCAGCCCGAGCGGATGGCCTCGGCCTTGCCGACGAAGCGCAGGTTGATCAGGCCCGTCATGCTAGGATTCCTCTGACATCGGAGGGCCTGCTATGGAATTTCGATACCGAGGCCGTGAAATCCTGATTCACGTCAGAATGGTCCCCAGCGGTCATTGGGACTGGTCGTATGTCGTTCGAGGGCATGGCCATAGGCAGAATGCCGGCGAACTGGCTTCGTCCGAAGCCGTGGCGATCGACGAGGCTCTTGCCGCTGCGAAGCGGGAGGTCGACCAGGTTGCCGCTGACGGCGAGGACTAGCGTCTGCCAGACCGCACTACCCAGACCCACCCATACCTACCGATTCGCATCCCAGGCACCGGCGCCGTGGAAGTTGTTCCAGCGGCAATGGTAGTGCCGGGGCGGCATGGTGCTGCGGGGACAGTCGCGCTTGATCCGTACCCACCGCAAGTGTCGGTGTTGACTTCGTTGTGGCGTCGTCCCTCTGGCGCTGCGAAGCGCGCCTGAACGGAATCCTGGGGGCCGAGGTGGAACGGTCAATCTGGTAGCACATGCGTTTGGCCGCGCGCGAGATCAAGCGTGATGCGGTGGCGCTTTGGTTGGCATATCGGCACCCGCGCATGCCACTAGCCGTCAAGTCACTCTGTCTCCATCGTCGGCCCTCTTGAGCTGGTTCCGGATTTCATTCCGGTGTTTGGCTATGCGGACGATGCGCTTCTGTTGCCTGGATTGATCCTACTCGCGGTGCGTTTGTTTCTATCGGTTGGTCGGAAACATGTCCGCAATCTGATTGTTCCGGACAAGCCGCGTTTCGACGGCACCGAGTAGACTCGCGCCGTTGCACTTCCGGTCCGTCGACGCTCCCCGCCGAGGCGGGCTTTTTTTCTCTTCTTGCCACATGGAGTGCACGTCTGATACGCCCGTCGGCGTCTTGAGGCCCGCATGCGGAATGCGAGTGCCGTCGTTGCCTGCGCTTTCCGCCACTGCCCGCTTCAGCGCGGCGGCCTCGTCGAGGTCTGACTGCCGGGGCCACGATCACCCGTCGGTCCTCTTCGGACAGAACGAGAATGCGGCGGCTCCCGCGTGTTGTCGGAAAGGTTGAGGCCGAGGAGCGGTCGGAAACGGGCCCTCTTCCCGCGGTCGGCGGCGGGGCTGATCCGTAGACTTGCCGGATTGGATTCCGCCCCCGGTGTGCCGGATATTCCTGCGCCGCGCCGCCGGGGGTGCGCGGCGCATCGGGCGTCGCTTCAATCTCCTGTGGCTGCGATATGAAACGAGAGTCGCTTGATTTGCTGGCGCAGTTCTACGTGCTCCAACTGGTGCTGGAAATGCCGGCCACGGCAGTGGAACTGGGGGACCGGCTCCTCGAGTACCACACGGCGGGCGGTATCGCTGCGGTGAGGCCGCTGTTGCGCACACTGCTGACGAAGGGGTGTATCGCGAGCGCGGCGAGGGACGGCGTCGGGCGCGTGTATTTCATCACCGAACTCGGCAGAGGGGTGCTGGACAACAGCCGTGTATTGCTCGACACGATGTTCCATCGGAGGCCTGCAGGCACCGGTTGCGCGATCGTGCCGGCAGACGGCGGGCGGGCTGATGTGTCGCCGCTGGTGTCGCCGCTGATCTTCGCAAGCCATGCCGAGGTCGATGGCGACAGCCGCGCCCGTCAGTCGTCCAGGGTCGGGATCTGACCTTCCCTGGTCAGGATGCGAGGGGAGTCCATCTGTCCCGTTTCCTCGTCGACCAGCACCTCGTAGGCGGCGACGCCCGCGAAGCTCGATGCCATGGCGGTGGCGATGCGGATGGCGCTGACTTCGCTGGAAGCCTGGCGGATTTCCCCGGGCTGAAGTGCGTCGCCGTTGCCCTTGCGGTAGGGCACGACGATGTATTTGACAGTGCGGGTATCAGTCATGGCGGAAGCGGGCATCGTGGAGTCTCCGTGCGTGGGTGATTGCTGCGCAATGTACTACAGAATACTGTATGAATGTACAGTAGTCGAGGCCCGGTGCGAGGCTTTGTGGCAGACGGAGGATCGTGGGATTCCGCGCTGGCTGGCGGCGATGCGGCGCGCGAAAAAAAGGGCTGGTCGGCCAGGCGAGGCCGCCAGCCCGCGCAGGGCGCAAGTGGTTGAGGGCCTATTGTCGGGCGCGGTGCGGTGGAAATTGTTACGCAACTGTGTATTGGCGGGCGCGCTGCTTGCCGCCGCCGCGGCTCGGGGGAGGGGGCGTGGCGGGCATGGCCGGGCGCGGAAGTCATGGCGGCCGGATGGGCGCGCTGAGATAATCGGCCGGGCGGCGCGCTGCGAAGGCAGGCGCGCCAATTCGTACCGATATGAGGAAACCCATGGAACCAGATGATGTGATCCGAGAGTTCGAGCGGCTTGCCCTCGACGAGGCGGAGGAACTCCCGGTGGACGACGCGATCGCGCGGCTGGCGATGCTGCTGACCGATCCGGCGATCCAGGGGCGCGAGCGCACCCTGCTGATCGAGGTCGGCGCGACGCTGTACCGCTACGGCATGCAGGGCGAGTGAGCGCGGCGTGCCGCGCCGATGTCCCGAGCCGGAGAAATCGCGGTTCGGGACGCTAGTCTTTCGCGCGGAAATCGTGGTGGCGGCGCACGGCGCCATCTTCCCCGTGAATGAACAATTCGACGCCATCCAGCCTGGCCTTCTGCTCGCCGGCCGCCACGGCTTCCAGCAGCGAGGGGTAGTGCGAGGTGGCGCCGTCCGTGCCTTCGACCTCGACCGCCCAGCCATTGTGCGCGGTCAGCACGACGTGGATGTTGGGTGCCGTCATGGGTGGCCTCCTGCCGCCTGAGCGGTACCCGTTATTTATATGCCATGGTGCCGGCGCCCGCCACTCGGCGGGGCTGTGCATTGCCGCAGGCGATGGTCCTGCGCGCTGGCGCGGACGGGCGCGCCGAAACGAGGCGCGCCGGGGTATCCGCGCGGCACGCGGCGGCGTATCCCCTCAGGCGGCGGCGTCGGTGCGGAACCAGCCGGTCAGCGCGCGCCGCGGGCGTCGGCAGGGCAGCACTGCATGCGGGATCAGTTCGCTGCGGAACAGTACCAGGCGGCCGCCCTGCGGCAGGATGCGCGCGCTTTCGCGCGTGTCGTCATCGGCCGCATGGATGGCCAGTTCGCCGCCATCGTCCGCATCCCACTCCGGGTTCAGGTACAGCACCAGCGAGATGCGGCGGTGCGGGCTGCCGCGATGCTGGTCGAAGTGCTTGCGGTAGCCGGTGCCGACGGGGTAATGGGAGAAATGGAATTCCTCGCGGCGCAGGCCGAGGAAGTAGCGCTGGTTGAGCTCGGCGCGCAACTGCGCGGCCCAGTCCATGAACGCGTCCATGACCGCGTCGCCGTGCCTGCGTTCGAGCCACAGGATGGAATCGCCCCGTACCGTCTCGTCGCGCGTGGCGGCCTCGCCGCGGCCGATGCGCGCGGGATGGAAGCGGCCGGCCTGCCAGGCGGCCTCGCTGCAGGCGTAGAGCTGCTGCCTGAAGGCCGGCGCGATGCTGTCGTCGCAGACGGCCCAGCCGCGCGCTTCCAGCATTTCGAACAGGGCGGGGGTGACGGACATGGCGGGACGGGCGGCGCGGATCGGCGGGGCGCCCATTTTACGCAGCCGCGGCGGGCATGCGCTAGTGCCATGGCGGCGCTGGCGCGGCCGGTGCTAGCGCAAGTAGTCCTGGAAGCGCGCGCGGATATCGTCGAGGTTGGTCAGGGTGCCCGACAAGTGGCGGCGCAGGCGCGCCTGCGCCGCGGCGGGGTCGCCCGCGGCGATCGCGTCGACGATGCCCATATGGTCCTCGACCACCGCGCGCGCCTTGTCGTCGATGGGCAGATGCAGGCGCCGCAGCCGGTCCAGGTGGCCGCTCTGGCGGCGCACCAGCAGCCACAGGTCGGGCACTTCGGCGGCGTCGTAGAGCTGGCGATGGAAGGTCTGGTCGGTGCGCGACAGTTCGGCGAAATCGCCCGCCACCAGCATGGCGTGCTGGTAGGCGAGACTGGCGCGCAGGCGCTGCACCAGTGCCGCGTCGGGACGCTCTGCCAGGCTGCGCACGATCTCCAGTTCGACTGAGCGGCGCAGGAAATGCGCCTGCTGTGCCAGCGCGATGCTGATCGGGCTGACCACGGTCGCGTGCTGCGGGAAGACGTCGACCAGGCCTTCTTCGCTGAGCCGGATCAGCGCATCGCGTACCGGTGTCTGGCTGGTGCCGTACTCGGCGGCCAGGTCGGCCCGCGACAGCACGCTGCCCGGCGGCAGTGCCATCGAGATGATGCGTTCGCGCAGGTGCTCGAAAACCTGTGGCGCGGCGTGGCGCGTGCGGTCGAACTGGAACGCGGCAAGCGCGGGGGACTGAAGGGTGTCTTCCATGGATCGGATGCGATGCCTGCCGGCGCGGCGCGCCGGCAGCGATGCGCGATTCTAGCTGAGTGGACCGGGTTTGACACACTAATATATTAGTGCTCTAATCCTTCACAACAAAAAGCAAACAAGCGTGGCGACTGCCGCGGGCGCGCCCGGACGATGCATCGTCCGTGGGGCGCCGCCGCTCCGTGTCGCCGCCGGCGGCCACCGCATCGGAGGAGACATGACCGCACCCAAGAAGACGCCTGAGGCGCTGCGCAGCGCCCGCTGGTTCGCGCCGGACGACCTGCGCTCGTTCGGCCATCGCTCCCGCATCATGCAGATGGGCTACGCGCCCGAGGAGTGGATGGGCAAGCCCGTCATCGCCATCCTGAACACCTGGTCCGACCTGAATCCTTGCCACGGACACTTCAGGCAGCGCGTGGAAGACGTCAAGCGCGGCGTGCTGCAGGCGGGCGGATTCCCGGTCGAGCTGCCGGCCATTTCCTTGTCGGAGAGCGCGGTCAAGCCGACCACCATGCTCTATCGCAACCTGCTGGCGATCGAGGCCGAAGAGCTGATCCGCTCGCATCCGGTCGACGGTGTGGTGCTGATGGGCGGTTGCGACAAGACCACGCCGGGCCTGCTGATGGGTGCCACCAGCGCCGGCGTGCCGGCCATCTATGTGCCGGCCGGGCCGATGCTGCGCGGCAACTGGAAGGGCAAGGTGCTGGGCTCGGGCTCGGATGCCTGGAAATTCTGGGACGAGCGCCGTGCCGGCAAGCTCAGCGATGCGGAATGGACCGGCATCGAGGGCGGCATCGCGCGCAGCCACGGTACCTGCATGACGATGGGCACGGCCAGCACGATGACGGCCATCGCCGAAGCCATCGGCATGACGCTGCCGGGCGCGTCCTCGATCCCGGCAGCCGACGCCAACCACATCCGCATGTGCTCTGAGGCGGGCCGGCGCATCGTCGGCATGGTGTGGGAGGACCTGGTGCCGGCGCGCATCCAGACCCGCGCTGCCTTCCTCAATGCCATCGTGGTGGCAATGGCGATGGGCTGCTCGACCAATGCGATCATCCACGTCATCGCCATGGCGCGGCGCGCCGGCTGCGAGATCGGCCTGGACGATTTCGACGCCGCCAGCCGCCGGGTGCCGGTTATCGCCAATATCCGACCCAGCGGCGATACCTACCTGATGGAGGACTTCTTCTATGCCGGCGGCCTGCCGGCGCTGATGAGCCGGCTGCGCGGCCTGCTCGACCTGGAGACGCTCACCGTCACCGGCCGCACCCTGGGCGAGAACATCGCCGGTGCCGAGGTCTGCAACGATGACGTGATCCGGCCGCTCGAACAGGCCCTCTACGAAGAAGGCGCGCTGGCCGTCCTCAAGGGCAATATCGCCCCCGACGGCTGCGTGATCAAGCCGAGCGCCTGCGAGCGCCGCTTCTTCCGCCACACCGGCCCCGCGCTGGTGTTCGACGACTATCCGTCGATGAAGGCGGCGATCGACGACGAGGACCTCGATGTCAGCGCGGACCACGTCCTGATCCTGCGCAATGCGGGCCCTCAGGGCGGGCCGGGGATGCCCGAGTGGGGCATGCTGCCGATCCCCAAGAAGCTGGTCAAGCAGGGCGTACGCGACATGCTGCGGATGTCGGATGCACGCATGAGCGGTACCAGCTATGGCGCCTGCATCCTGCACGTGGCACCCGAGTCGTATATCGGCGGCCCGCTGGCCCTGGTGCGCACCGGCGACCACATCACCGTCGACATCGGACGGCGCAGCATCCATCTCGAGGTCAGCGACGAGGAGCTGGCGCGCCGGCGCGCGCAATGGACGCCGCCGCCGCCGCGCTTCGAGCGCGGCTATGGCTGGATGTTCTCGCGCCATATCCGCCAGGCCAACGACGGCTGCGACTTCGACTTCCTGCAGACCGATTTCGGCGCCCCCGTCGGCGAGCCGAGCATCTACTGACCGATCGACCCTCACGCACCCGGCTTCCGCCGCGGGAGCCAGGTGCCCAGCCTGCGAGCCCCCAACGCCATGAGCGAACTCAGCCAGACCCTGCGCGATCAACTCAAGACCGTCAGCACCGCCACGCTGTGCACCGCGCTGTTCAAGCGCGGCCTGCGCAACCAGTTCATCCAGGACGTGCGGCCGCTGAACCCCGAGGCCGGACCCATGGTCGGCGAGGCCTTCACGCTGCGCTACATTCCCGCGCGCGAAGACCTCAACCCGATCACCGTATTCCAGGACCGCAACCACCCGCAGCGCCAGGCGATCGAGCAGTGCCCGCCCGGTGCGGTGATGGTGATCGACAGCCGCAAGGATGCGCGCGCGGCCTCGGCCGGCTCGATCCTGGTGACGCGGCTGATGCAGCGTGGCGGCGCGGGCATCGTCACCGACGGCGGTTTCCGCGACTCCCCCGAGATCGCACGCCTGGGCATGCCCGCTTACCACCAGCGGCCGTCGGCGCCGACCAACCTGACCCTGCACCAGGCCATCGATATCAATGTGCCGGTGGGCTGTGGCGATGTGGCAGTGTTCCCGGGCGATGTCGTCGTCGGCGATGGCGAGGGCGTGGTGGTGATCCCGCGCCACCTGGCCACGGAGATCGCCCTGGAGGCGGTCGAGATGACCGCGTTCGAGGACTTCGTCACCGAGGAGGTGCTGCGCGGCCGTTCCATCATCGGCCTCTATCCGCCGACAGACGAGCGTGCCCGCAGCGACTTCGCTGCCTGGCGTGCCGCCAACGGCCGCTGACGGCCGCTGACGGCCACTTACGCCGGCACGCACCGGCCGCGCAGGAGACAACATGACACGCAGCCCGCAGGCGCTGCAGGATGTGGCGGCCGGCGAGGTGCCGTTCCTGTTCGACCAGCTGACGGCGGGCGATGCCATGGATCACGAGGGGGAGCGCGGACATGAAATACATCGGACTGCAGATGGGACGGATGGCGCGCGGCGCAGCCGTGCTGGCGGCAATCTGCGCGGCGCTGGCGGCCTTGCCCGCGCGGATGGCGGCAGCGGCGGAGGCGTGGCCGGCCAGGCCCGTCACCATCATCCTGCCGTTCGCACCGGCCGGCGGCACCGACCTGGCCACGCGGCTGGTGGCGCAGAAGCTGTCGCAGCTGTGGGGGCAGCCGGTGGTGGTCGACAACCGGCCGGGCGCGGCAGGCAACGTCGGGCTGGAGGTGGCTGCGCGTGCCCGTCCCGACGGCTATACCCTGGTATCCGGCAATGCCGGTACCCAGGCGGCCAATCGCTGGCTGTACAAGAAGCTCAACTACCAGCCCGACGCCTTCGTGCCGGTCAGCCTGATGGCGGAACTGCCCTTCGTGCTGGTGGTGACCGAGAAGCTGCCGGCCGCCAGCGCGCGCGAGCTGGTCGCGCTCGCCAAGGCCCGCCCGGGCAAGCTCACCTTCGCCAGCTCGGGGCAGGGCGGCACGCCGCACCTGACGGCGGAGATCTTCGAGGCGGCCACCGGCGTGGAGATGCTGCACGTGCCCTACAAGGGCGGTGGCGCCGCCATGGGCGACCTGATCGCGGGCAATGTCGACATGCTGTTCGCCTCCATCCTGGAAACCGCCGGGCACGTGAAGGTGGGCAAGCTGCGCGCGCTGGCGGTGACGGGCAAGGTGCGATCGCCCGTGCTGCCCGGTGTGCCGACGCTGGCCGAAGCGGGCATCGGCGGCGCGGAGTCGGGCTCCTGGGCCGGCCTGCTGGCGCCGCCGGGCACGCCCCAGGCCATCGTCGACAAGATCGCCGACGGCGTACGGCAGGCCGTGGCGGACCCGCAGGTGCGTGCGCGCCTGCTGGAGCAGGGCGCGATTCCGGTGGGCAGCACGCCGGCGCAGTTCGCCGCGCAGATCGCCGCCGACAGCCAGCGCTTCGCCAGGATCATCCAGGACCGGCATGTGAGCCTGGACTAGTGGCGAGTCACAAGTGTGCGGAGCCGCGAATCCTGGAGACAGGACTCCGGTTCCTCTCCAATCACGTTCGACCACCACCAGGATCGACCATCACCAGGAAACAGGAAACGCAGCGATGAAACCCCGTTTGTTGCAGCACGGCAGACTGCCTGACGCGCTCGAGGCGCGCCTGGCGGCGCAATACGATGTCCATCCCTTCTGGCAGGAGCGCGATCCGGCCGCCTTTCTCGCCGCGCATGGCCACGAGTTCGTGGCGCTGACCACGCGCGCGGCGCACGGCGCGGATGCCGGGTTGATCGGTGCCTTGCCCGCCCTGCGCGTGATCTCGAGCTTCGGCGTCGGCCTGGACAAGATCGACCTGGAGGCGGCGCGCGCGCGCGGCATCGCGGTCGGCTTCACGCCCGATGTCCTCAACGACTGCGTCGCCGATGCCGCCTTCGCGCTGCTGATGGACGTGGCGCGCGGCATCAGCGCGGCCGACCGCTTCGTGCGGCGCGGCGACTGGCCGCGCGCGGCGTTCCCGCTGAGCACGCGGGTCAGCGGCAAGCGGCTGGGCATCGTCGGCATGGGCCGCATCGGCAAGGTGATCGCGCGCCGTTCGCAGGGTTTCGACATGGAGGTCCGCTACCACACCCGCGGGCCGGCAGATGGCGTCCCGTATGCGCATGAGCCATCGCTGGAGGCGCTGGCGCGCTGGTCTGACTTCCTGGTCATCGCCACCGCCGGCGGGCCGCAGACGCGCGGCCTGGTCTCGGCGTCGGTGATCGAGGCGCTCGGTCCGCAGGGCTTCCTCATCAACATCGCACGCGGCAGCGTGGTCGACGAAGAGGCGCTGGTGCGCGCACTGGCAGCAGGCCGGCTGGGCGGTGCCGGGCTCGATGTCTTCGCGCACGAACCCGAGGTGCCGGATGCCTTGCTCGGCCTGGACAACGTCGTGCTGCTGCCGCATATCGCCAGCAACACGCGCGAGACACGGCAGGCCATGGCGGACCTGGTGGAACGGAATCTCGCGCACTTTTTCCAGCATGGCAAGGTGCGCGAAGCGGCCATCTGACGCCGTTCGCCGGCGCGCGCGGCGCCTCGGGCAGTGGCTGGACATACCCAACCTTCGTAGGGGGCGGGGTGCGGCGCCGCCAGCTAAAGGCTGTCCCGGCGGCGACGTTAACGTGGGCATGAAGCAAAGTGACCATTCCCATGGGGCCGCCAATGCCGAACTGCTTGGCTGGACCGGCGCCTCGCCGCAGGTGATTGCCCGCGTCCTCAATGCCGCGCTGGATGCGGAAGACCTGACAGGCTTTGCCGCCCTGTTGTCGGACATCGCCCGCGACAAGGGGCTCAAGGGTGATCGCGGCGCACACCAGTCGATTTTCGACATGCCCTACGCCAGCCTGCTGCCGCGGCAACAGCACCTGCTCGCTGACGCCTTTGATCTCTTCATCCGTTTCGGGCTGGAACTCCGCGCGCGCGAGGCCGAACAGCAGGACTGAGCCTGCACCGGGACGGTGCAGGCTTCAGCACCGCTCCAGCAATCCGATCTCGCGCACCGCGACCGACAGCACAGACAGTCCGCCGGCACCGCTGGCGCGTTGTTCGGCGAGCATCTGCGCGTAGTGCTCGAGCCGTTCCTGCCGGTTGGCCCGCCAGGCAGCGATCAGCGCCTCCGGCGTGTCCGGCTCGTGTGGTTGCGATAGCACGCTGGCGGTCAGCACGCGCCGCAGTCTGCTCAGGTCTTCCAGCATCGAGGTGCGTGCCAGCAGGTCCCAGCGCGTGTCCACCGGCAGCGCCAGCGCGCGATCGCGCAGCCAGCCGAAGCTGAGCAGGGCATCGAGCGCGAAATACGCGCCGGCGGCGACCGCGAGGTCGCGCCCGGTGTCCGCCGCCACTTCCGCAATGTCCAGCGCCGCAGCGCTGATTTCCCCCGCCGCGACGCGCAAGGCCAGTTCTCCGCCCACGCCGGCATCGAGCAGCGCCTGGCGGCGCTCGGCCAGGGCGGCCGCACCGGCCTCGTCCAGCAGTGCCGGCAACTGCGGCGTCAGCCATGCCGCGGCGCTGGCGAAGCGTTCCGCGCTGCCGGCCGGCAGGCCGGCTCCGTTGCGCAGGTGGCGCAGCAGCCAAAGGGCCGCACGTGCCATCAGGCGGGCCACGGCGGCGAACATCTGCGCCTGCTGGGCATCGGGCACGCGATTGTCGAGCGCATCGATCTCCTGCCAGAGCGGCTCGAGCCCGAACACGCGGCGCGCGATCATGCAGGCACGCACGATATCGGCCGCCGCCGCGTCGGTTTCCTCCATCACGTGGTGCACGAAGGTCGCGCCGATCCGGTTGATCAGCAGGTTGGTCAGGTGGGTCGACAGGATCTCGCGCCGCAGCGGATGGTGTGCCATGGTGTCGCGATAGCGCTCGCGCAGCGGCTGCGGGAAGTAGTCCACCAGCAAGCCGACGGCCAGCGGGTCGTCCGGCACCTCCGAGGCCAGCAGCGCGTCGTACAGCCACATCTTGCTGTAGGCCAGCAGCACGGCGCGCTCCGGCGTGGTGAGCCCCGCGCCGGCGGCCTTGCGCTGGGCGATGTCGTCGTCGGAAGGGAGAAACTCCAGCGGGCGGTTGAGGCGGCCGGCGCGCTCCAGGGAGCGGATCAGCCGGGCCTCCGGACCCAGCAGCTCGGCCGCATAGCGGCTGGCGACCGACAGCGCCTGGGTCTGGAAGTAGTTATCCTGCAGCACCAGTTGCCCGACTTCCTCGGTCATCTCTGCCAGCAGCTTGTTGCGCTGCTTCTCGGTCATCTCGCCGTCGGCCACCACCAGGCCGAGCAGGATCTTGATATTGACCTCGTGGTCGGAGCAGTCGACCCCGGCGGAATTGTCGATGGCATCGGTATTGATGCGCCCGCCGCGGCGGGCGAACTCGATGCGGCCGAGCTGGGTGAAGCCGAGATTGCCACCTTCGCCGACCACCTTGCAGCGCAGGTCGGCACCATTGACCCGTACCGCGTCGTTGGTGCGGTCACCCACCTGCTGGTGCGTCTCGCTGCTCGCCTTGACGTAGGTGCCGATGCCGCCGTTGTAGAGCAGGTCGACCGGCGCCAGCAGGATGGCATGGATCAGCTCGGCCGGCGACAGGGAGGTGGCTTCGGTGCCGAGCGCGGCCCGTACCTGGGGCGACAGCGCGATCGCCTTGGCGCTGCGCGGATACACGCCGCCGCCGGCGGAGATCAGGCGGCTGTCGTAGTCCGCCCAGCTCGAGCGCGGCAGCGCGAACAGGCGCTCGCGCTCCTGCAGGCTGGACGCCGGATCCGGGGCGGGATCGAGAAAGATATGGCGATGGTCGAAGGCGGCCACCAGTTGGATATGCGGCGACAGCAGCATGCCGTTGCCGAACACATCGCCCGACATGTCGCCGATGCCGACCACGGTGAAGTCGTTGTTCTGCGTGTCGACGCCCATCTCGCGGAAGTGGCGCTTGACGGATTCCCAGGCGCCGCGCGCAGTGATGGCCATCTTCTTGTGGTCGTAGCCGACCGAGCCGCCGGAGGCGAAGGCATCGCCCAGCCAGAAGCCGTATTCGGCCGAGATCGCATTGGCGTAGTCGGAGAAGCTGGCTGTGCCTTTGTCGGCGGCGACGACCAGGTAGGGGTCGTCGGTGTCCAGGCGGACCACATCGGCTGGCGGGACGACCGCGCCGCCGGCAAGATTGTCGGTCAGGTCGAGCAGGCCGCGCAGGAACAGCTGGTAGCAGGCCACGCCTTCCTGCAGCCAGGCGTCGCGCTCGCTGGGCGGTGGCGGACGCTTGACGACGAAGCCGCCCTTGGAGCCGACCGGTACGATCACTGTGTTCTTGACCATCTGCGCCTTCATCAGGCCGAGCACCTCGGTGCGGAAGTCCTCGCGCCGGTCCGACCAGCGCAGGCCGCCACGCGCGACGCGGCCGCCGCGCAGGTGCACGCCTTCCACGCGTGGTGAGTAGACCCAGATCTCGAACATCGGGCGTGGCTCGGGCAGGCCCGGCACGCGGGAGGGGTCCAGCTTGACCGACAAGTAGGGGTGGGCCAGGCCATCGGCGCCGCGCTGGAAGTGGTTGGTGCGCACGGTGGCTTCGATCACGCCGAGGAACATGCGCAGGATGCGGTCCTCGTCGAGGCTGGGAACCTGGTCCAGCGCACTGTCGATTGCCTCCAGCAACTGTTGGCAGCGTTCGGCGCGTGCCGTCTCGGGCCCGGCCGGGTCGAAGCGGGTGATGAAGAGCGTGACCAGCCGCGCCGCGATCTCCGGATTGCCGGTCAGCGCGCGTTCCATGTAGGCGTTGCTGAACGGCGCGCCGGCCTGGCGCAGGTACTTGGCATAGGCGCGCAGGATGGTGACGTCGCGCGCTGCCAGCTCGGCGCGCAGCACCAGGCGGTTCAGGTCGTCGCTTTCGATGCGTCCGTCCCAGGCCTGGGCGAAGGCATCCTCGAACAGGGCCTTGACACGATCGATATGCAGGTCGAGCCCCTCGGCGGCGCGACCGCTTCCGCTTTCCGCGCCGTCGGCGAGCTCCAGGCCGAAGTCGTGCATCCAGAGCGGCGCCGCGCCGGCCGGCTCAATGCGGTAGGGGCGTTCATCGTTGACGCGCACGCCGAGGTGTTCCAGCAGCGGCAGGCTGTGCGACAGCGCGATCGGCGCGCCGACATGGTAGACCTTGAGCCGAAGCATGCCGGCCGGAGCCTCGATCGGGCGGTACAGGTTCATCGCCAGCCCGTTGCCATGGCTGGCGGCTTCGGCCAGCTCGACATCGCGTACTGCGCTGCGCGCCGGGTAGTCCTCGCGGTAGCCGGCGGGGAAGGCCTCGGCATAGCGGCGCAGCAGCCGGTTGCCGGCGGCCTCGCCGCTGGCGGCGAGCAGGGCGTCGGCGAGGTCGTCCTGCCAGCGGCGCGTGGCCTGCACGATACGGGCTTCGAGTTCGGCGGTGTCGACCTGCGGCATGGTGCCGGGCGCGCCGCGCACGATCATCTGGATGCGCGCCAGCGGTGCTTCCGACAGCAACGGCGTGAATTCGCAGCCCTGGCCGTTGAAGGCTTCGACCAGCAGCTTCTGCAGGCGCTGGCGCAGGTCCGTGTTATAGCGATCGCGCGGCACGAAGACCAGGCAGGAGACGAAACGGTCGAAGCGGTCGCGGCGCACGAACAGTCGAACCCGTTGGTGTTCCTGCAGCCGCAGGATGCCCAGCGCGTTGACGTACAGCTCTTCCTCGTCGGCCTGGAACAGGTCGTCGCGTGGATATTGCTCGAGGATGGTGGTGAGGGACTTGTACAGGTGCCCGCGCGCCAGGAAGCCGGCGCGCTGCAGGATGTTGGCGCACTTGCGGCGCACCAGCGGAATCTCGCCGCTGGAGACCATATAGGCCGTGGAGGTGTACAGGCCGACGAAGCGGCGCTCGCCGAACAGATTGCCGTCGGCATCGAGCAGCTTGATGCCGATGTAGTCGAGGTAGCCGGGGCGGTGCACGGTGGCGCGCGAATTGGCCTTGGTGAGGAAGATCGGCGAGTCGCCGGCAATGATGGTGGAGGCTGCCGCCGGCAGCGGCGTCAGCTCTTCGGCAGCCGGGTCGCGCAGGCTGGGGCGCAGGATGCCGGAGCCGGAGTCCGGCAGGCCGCGCAGGAAGTAGCGCCCGTCCTGGCTGATCAACTGGTAGTCGCGCTGGCCGAGGAAGCAGAAATGGTCGTCGATCATCCACTGCAGGAAGGCGCGTGCCTCGGCGGCATATGGCGTGGCGGCGTCGGCGGCGCCTGCCATGGTCGCGATGGTCGCACGTGCCGTGTCCTGCATGGCCGGCCAGTCGTCGACCGCGGCGCGCACGTCGCCGAGGATGCGTGCGACGCCGGTGCGCAAGGCCTCGAGCTGTGCCGCCTCGCTGCAGCGGTCGATCTCGAAGTGGATGAACGATTCGAGGCGCGATGCCTCCGTCGCGCCGCCGGCATCGGCGGTGCCCAGGCTGACGCGGGCGATCGCGCCATGGGCGTCGCGCCAGACGCGGAAGACCGGATGCAGCGCGGAATGCAATGACAGCCCCTGGCGATTGACTTCCATCGTCACCGAGTCGACCAGGAAGGGCATGTCGTCGTTGACGATCTCCACCACGGTGTGGTCGGAGTGCCAGCCGTGCTCCTCCAGCCGGGGGTTGTAGACGCGCAGGCGGGCCGTGCCCGAGACGAACTTGCGTGCGGTCTGCCAGTGGGCCATGGCCGCGCCGTAGAGGTCGGCCACGTCGCGCTGCAGCAGATCCTCCGCGTCGCTGAGGTCATAGTAGTGGCGCAGGAACGGCTCGACCACCGGCGCCGTGGCCTGGGGCAGGCGCCCGCGCGCGAACTCGATCAGCGCATCCAGGCGTTGTGCGACCTTGTCTTCTTGTTGCGGCAGCATGTTGCCTCCCCGGCGAGGTGCTTGTGCATGCTCCCACTTTAGGCAATCTGCGCGGCCGGAGCGGTCCCGCCGGGGAATTTCGCGTGATGCACTGCCATGCGGCCCGTGCCGGCGGCCCGGGCCGCACCGGCTCAGGAGGCCGCTTCGGTCTCCTGAGCCGGCGCGAGGCGGCGCTGGCGCCCGGTGTGGTCGTGCAGGGTGCCTTTCATGCGTTCAAGCAGCGATCCCAGCGCGACCCGTTCCTGTGCATTGAAGGGGGCCACCGATACCGAGTGCAGGGCCTTGACGGCCTGCCAGACGCGCCGTACCCGGTCTTCCGCGTCAGTGCGGATGCGCGGCGCCTCGCTGCCCGCGAAACTCAGCCAGCCGTCGTCGCGCAGTTCGCGCAGCAGTCTCTCGGACCAAGGGGGATCGATCAGCACCGGACCGCACAGGGCGGCACCGCGCGTGAAATTGCCGCGTGCGATGGCGCGCAGCAGCAGCCACTTCACGTAACTCAGCCCGGCGGCGGACAGGGTGAGCTCGAGCGCGCCTTGCCAGGCAGTCATGGCGTCGGTCAAGGCGAGGATCAGGGGTTCGCTGGCTTCGAGTGCACTGGATGGCATGAACGGCGTGTCTCCTTCGGGTTTGCCGACACCCTAGCAGAAAGGCCTGAGTGCGATGCAGCATGGCGCCGATATCCCGCGGCTGCGTGGGGGCATGGTGCGCTATCCGGCGGATGAAGGCGTGAGGGGAGCAGGGCGAGATATGACGCAGGATTTTCATGAAAAAAGCGACTTAATCGTATGACTTTAAATCCCCGCGGGAATGTGAAAGCCTTCGTACACTTCTGCATGCACTTGCGGTGCGCGCCGCAGCGGCGTGTGGCCGCGGCGGGCGCCTCCGCTGAAGGAGACACTCTGATGTACCAAGAACGCATCCGCCTGCCCCGGCTCCATGACAAGGTGATGGAGGCCGACGAGGCCGCCAAACTGATTCGAGACGGCATGGTGGTCGGCATGAGCGGATTCACCCGGGCCGGCGACTGCAAGGCCGTGCCCTTCGCGCTGGCGCGCCGCGCGGCAGACGAGCCGTTCAGCATCACCCTGATGACCGGCGCCTCGCTCGGCAACGACATCGACAAGGTCCTGTCGCAGGCGGGCGTGATCGCGCGCCGCCTGCCCTTCCAGTCGGACGAGACCCTGCGCCGCAAGATCAACGCGGGTGAGGTCATGTTCATCGACCAGCATCTGTCCGAGACCGTGGAGCAACTGCGCGGCGGGCAGATCGCGCCGATCGACGTGGCGGTGGTGGAGGCGGCCGCCATAACCGAGCAGGGCGGCATCGTGCCGACGACCTCGGTGGGCAATTCCGCCAGCTTCGCCATGCTGGCCAAGAAGGTGATCGTCGAGATCAACCTGAACATGCCGCTGGCGCTCGAAGGCCTGCACGACATCGCCTTCCCGGTGCAGCGCCCCCACCGCCAGCCGATCCCGCTGATCTCCGTCGACCAGCGTATCGGCCTGCCGTACATCCCGGTCGATCCGGAGAAGATCGCCGCGATCGTGATCACGGCCAAGGACGACAGCCCGTCCAACGTGCTGCCTCCGGACGCGGAGACCCGGCAGATCGCCGGGCACCTGATCGCCTTCCTCGACCGCGAGGTGCGCGCCGGCCGGCTGTCGCCCTCGCTGCAGCCGCTGCAGGCGGGTATCGGCACCATCTCCAATGCGGTGCTGCACGGCCTGATCGACTCGCCCTTCTCCGACCTGAAGATGTATTCGGAGGTGTTGCAGGACAGCACCATCGAACTGCTCGACGCGGGGCGCCTGAGCTTCGCCTCGGCGTCCTCGGTCACCTTGTCGCGCGATGTCTATGCGCGCTTCCTCAGCCGGCTCGACCACTACCGTTCGCGCGTGCTGCTGCGCCCGCAGGAGATCAGCAACCACCCGGAAGTGATCCGCCGGCTGGGCCTGATCACCATCAATACCGCGCTGGAGTGCGATATCTACGGCAACGTGAATTCCACCCACGTGCTGGGCACGCACATGATGAACGGCATCGGGGGCTCCGGCGATTTCGCCCGCAATGCCCACCTGTCGGTGTTCGTGACCAAGTCGATCGCCAAGGGCGGCAATATCTCCAGCGTGGTGCCGATGGTGGCCCACGTCGACCACACCGAGCACGACGTCGACATCATCGTCACCGAGCACGGCCTGGCGGACCTGCGCGGTCTCGCGCCGCGCGAGCGCGCGCGGGAGATCATCAACCACTGTGCCGACCCGCTCTATCGCGATGCCCTGCGCGACTACGTCGCGCGCGCCAGCGTGCGTGGCGGGCAGACGCCGCATCTGCTGGAAGAGGCATTTGCCTGGCACCTGCGCTATCGCGACCACGGTTCGATGCGCGAGGATGGTCCGCTGGCGGCTGCCGTGCAAAAGAAAGAGCCCGCCTGCGCGTGAGCGCGGGGCGGGCCCGGGGCCACAGTCGCGGCGGGCCGTGGCCGTGCGCATCGGCGCGCGGCCGGGCTTGGGCCGGCCGCGCCGGTGCTTACTGCTTCTTGGCGCCGTCGGTGTAGGGGTCGAACTTGCCGGCCTTGGCGCCGTCGGTGTACGGGTCGGCCTTGCCGGCCTTGGCGCCATCGGTATAGGGGTCGAACTTGCCGGCCTTGGCACCGTCCGTGTACGGATCGGCCTTGCCGGCGGCGGGGTTCAGGTTGGCCTCCGTCGACTTCTTGCGGGCACCTTCGCTGTACGGATCGAACTTGCCCTTGCGCGCGGCCGAGCCGGTCGGGTCGGTCTTCTTCTTCTGCGCGCTGTGCGCGCCGCCGTACAGGTCGCCGCCCTCCGTGTAGTTCTTCTGCGCATGGGCCAGCGGCGCCATGGCGGTGAACGCAAGAGTGGCCAGGGCCAGGGTAGAGACGGTCTTCTTCAGCATCATCTTCCTCGCTAGTGATGGCCTCGCGCGGCATGCGCGCGGCGCTGACTACGATATCGGGGCGGGCCGCCCGGCCTCAAGTCCCCGCGAGGTGAAACATTCCTCTAATTCGATTGAACGCTTTCTCGCATGACGCCAGCCTGCGCCAGATCAAAAGGACCGCCGATAATCGAACGCAGATGAGGCGCCGGCCATCCGGATGGGGGCGCCCGGCCGGTTCGTTGCCGGCCGGGCGACGTGCAGCTTACTCCAGCGTGATGTTCTGGTCATGCGCGATCTTCTTGCGCATTTCCAGTTCGCGCTTGATCTGCGCCGCATATTGCTGCGGCGTATTGCCGTCCGTATAGGCGCCGCTGTCGGCCAGGCGCTTCTTCACCGCCGGGTCCTGCAGGGTCTTGACGGCGGCGTCGTGCACGCGCGCGATCACGGCGGCCGGCGTATTGGCCGGCGCGACCAGACCGTACCAGGCCATGTTGTTCATGTCCTTCATGCCGGCCTCGGCGAAGGTCGGCACGTCGGGCAGGCCTTCCACGCGCTTGGGCGCGGCCACCGCCAGCGCGCGCAGCTTGCCCGCCTGGATGAAGGGCATGGAGGAGGGCAGGTTGTCGAACTGCGCGCTGACCTGGCCGGCCAGCGTATCGTTGAGCGCCGGACCCGATCCGCGATAGGGGATGTGCACCATGTCGGTCTTGGTCAGGAACTTGAACAGTTCACCGTCCAGGTGGGAGATGCTGCCTTTGCCGGCCGAGGCGTAGCTGAACTTGCCCGGGTTGCTCTTCAGCAGCGTGACGAACTCGTGCACGCTCTTGGCCGGTACCTTCGGGTTGACCGTCAGGACGTTGGGCACGTTGACGAGGTTGCTGATCGGTGCGAAATCCTTGATCGGGTCATAGGGATTGCGCGCGTTGGTGGCCGGATTGGTCGCCATGGTGCTGACCGTGGCGATGCCCAGCGTGTAGCCGTCCGGGGCCGACTTGGCGAGAGCGTCGGCGCCGATCGCGCCGCCGCCGCCGCCGCGGTTCTCGACCACGACGGGCTGGCCCAGCTCGCGCCCGATGCCGTCGGCGACCGAGCGTGCGACGATGTCGGTGGTGCCGCCGGCCGCGAACGGCACGATCAGGCGGATCGGCTTGGTGGGATAGGACTGAGCCAGGGCGGTGCTCGCCGGGATGGCGGCGACAAGCGCGGCGACGGCGCCGGCGATCGATGCGAATTTCAAGAATGCCTCCAACTATGCTTTGTTCGTTTGCGGAAGCCCGGCAGCAAGGCCCGGCGCTACCCGCACAGGCAGCCCGCTTGCGTCGGGGATCGCATCTGGTTCCGTTAAGCGGAACTCTGTTTCGCAATATGGGCTGGGTCGCCATTCAAGCGCGAAAGCACGGCCCGCGGAATCGGTAACTACCCGGCTTGCGCGGAGTCGGAAAAACCTGAAAGGGGGGGGGCGCTGCTTGGATATGGGCGCGGGCAGCGGTGGTGCGGTTGCCGCTGAGTGGCGGCAACCGTGGCGGCGCAGTCGCGGGAAGTCAGGGTGACGGCGACCGTTGCTTCGCCCGAATCCGGGCGGACCCAACGCTTCCAAAGCGCCCAAGCAAAAAAACCGGAAGCGGTGAGGCTTCCGGTTTTTCTGGGAATTCGGTGGTGGGGCGTGAGTGACTCGAACACTCGACCTACGGATTAAGAGTCCGCTGCTCTACCAACTGAGCTAACGCCCCCCGAAGAAGAACGAAATTCTAGCAAGGCTATTCCGATCGCGCAAGCACCGAATTCAAATTTTTTCTGGCGGCGGCAGGTCGTGAGAGCATGCGCGATGTCGCCATGGGGCGCGGCATCGTGCATCGCCGCCGGTGCGGGTCCGCGCTGGCGTCTCGCCCTTGTTCCGCTTCTCTTCATCACGCCATGCATGCCAGAGTCCTGCGTTATCTCGACGAGGTGGTCCGTTGCGGTTCCATCCGCAAGGCGGCCGAGGTGCTGCACGTCGCGCCGACCGCAGTCAATCGCCAGATTCTCGACCTCGAGGCCGAGCTGGGCGCGCCGCTGTTCGAACGTATCGGCAAGCGGCTGCGCTTGACGCCGCTGGGCGAGATGGTGCTGGCCCACGTGCGCCAGACCTTGCGTGAACATGCTGCCCTGCTCGGGCGCGTGGAGGAGCTCAAGGGCGCGCGCCGTGGCGAGGTTGCACTGGCCACTACGTCCGGCCTGGCCGCTTCGCTGATGCCCGCGCTGGTCGGCGCATTCCGGGCGCGCCATCCCGGCATCGTGGTGCGGCTGCTCGACCTGCCGGTCGAGGCGATCGCCGCTGCCGTCGTTGCGGGCGAAGTGGATCTCGGGCTGGGTTACGACCTCCCCGCGCATGCGTCGCTACGCGTGCTGGCGGGCAACGATTGGGGTATCGGTGCGGTCATGGCGCCGGGTCATCCCCTCGCCGGCGCGCAGGCGCTCCGACTGGCCGACTGCCTGGGGCATCCGCTGATCCTGCCGGCGCCGGCGCTGTCGATCCGCGCCATCCTCGACGAGGCGCTGGCACACGAGGGGCTGGTGGCGGTGGCGGCGGTCGAAAGCACGTCGACCGCGTTGATCCAGCGCCTGGCGGCGACCGGGGCCGGCGTGGCCTGGCTCAACCCGCTCGATGTGGTCGAGGCGCGCCGCCGTGGGGAGCTGGCCTATGTGCCGCTGCGCGACGCTCACCTGCGGCGGCAGGCGTTGACGCTGGTGGCGCGCCGGCAGGGCGGGGCGGCGGTGGCCGTGAAGCTGTTCGCGCAGGCGCTCGAAGCGGAGCTGGCGGCGCGCTCGGCGGAACTGGGCTGAGTTTTCCGCGCCGGACGCGGCCACGCACGCCGCGGCGGCGCTGTGCAACTTTTGTGGACAGCGTCGGCGCAATTCTGCGCTTGGCGCCGGCCCCGGCCCGCCCCTAGACTGGGCCCCGTCCATCCCGGGCGCGGTCGCTCCGCCAGTCGAGGCGTCTGCCGCGCAGCGTTGCCGGGTTTTTCCCTTTCCTTGCTGCATCGATATCGGAGCCTGTCCATGACGCTGATCCTGCTCAACGCCGACGTGCTTGTCACCATGGATGCCGGCCGGCGCGAGATCGCCGGCGGCGCGCTGGTCGCGCAGGGGCCCGCCGTCGAATGGGTGGGCGCCACCGCGGACCTGCCCGTGGCCTATCGCCGCCAGATCGACGAAGGCCGCGCCCAGGTGCTGGACATGCGCGGCCATGTGGTCATCCCCGGCCTGGTCAATACCCACCATCACATGTACCAGAGCCTGACGCGCGCGGTGCCCGCCGCGCAGGACGCGGAGCTGTTCGGCTGGCTGACCAGTCTCTACATGCTGTGGTCCCACCTGACGCCCGAGATGATCGATATCTCGACCCGTACCGCCATGGCGGAGCTGATGCTGTCCGGTTGCACCACCACCAGCGATCACCTCTACCTGTATCCGAACGGGGCGCGCCTGGACGATTCGATCGCTGCGGCGCAGGCCATGGGCATGCGCTTCCATGCGGCGCGTGGTTCCATGAGCGTCGGCCGCAGCCAGGGCGGCCTGCCGCCCGATGCGGTGGTCGAGGACGAAGCCGCCATCCTGCGCGACAGCCAGCGCCTGGTCGAGCAGTACCACGACGCGCAACGGCACGCCATGCTGCGGGTCGTGCTGGCGCCGTGCTCGCCGTTCTCCGTGTCGCGCGAGCTGATGCGCGAGTCGGCGCTGCTGGCGCGGCAGTACGGTGTGTCGCTGCATACGCACCTGGCGGAGAACGACAACGACATCGCCTACTCGCGCGAGAAGTTCGGCCTGACGCCGGCGCAATATGCGGAAGACCTCGGCTGGATCGGCCACGATGTGTGGCATGCGCATTGCGTGAAGCTGGATGAGGCTGGCATGGCGCTGTTCGCCCGCACCGGGACCGGCGTGGCCCATTGCCCTTGCTCGAACATGCGGCTCGCCTCCGGTATCGCGCCCGTGCGCGCCATGCGCGACATCGGCGTCAAGGTGGGGCTGGGCGTCGACGGCAGCGCCTCCAACGACGGCGCCCACATGCTCGGCGAGGCGCGCCAGGCGCTGCTGCTGCAGCGCGTGGGCTACGGCCCCGCGGCAATGAGTGCACGAGAGGCGTTGGAGATCGCCACGCTGGGCGGGGCCAGCGTGCTCAACCGTGACGACATCGGCGCGCTGGCGCCGGGCATGTCGGCCGACTTCGTCGCCTTTGACATGTCGGATGTGGGCTATGCCGGAGCAGGCCACGATCCGGTGGCGGCGCTGGTGTTCTGCACGCCGGGCAAGGTGTCGCTCAGCGTGATCCACGGCAAAGTGGTGGTGCGCGACGGCGAACTGCTGACAGTCGAGCTGCCGCGGGTGCTGGAGCGCCATCGCGCGCTGGCCCGCACGCTGTACGAGCGTGCCCGGCACGGCGGCGCCTGAGCTGCGGCTCGGGCGGCGGGCGGCACAGGGTGCTTCAGGCGCGCCTTGCGCACGTGATGTCCGCGCTTCTGCTGCGATGAAACCGCCAAGCCGGCGCGAGGAAGCGGAAGCGGTCCGCCGAAAGCGAAAATCGCCCGCCAAAAGCAAAAAACCGGAAGCGGCGAGGCTTCCGGTTTTTCTGGGAATTCGGTGGTGGGGCGTGAGTGACTCGAACACTCGACCTACGGATTAAGAGTCCGCTGCTCTACCAACTGAGCTAACGCCCCCCGAGGAAGAACGAGATTCTATCAGCATTTTCAGATCTGTCAAATCTTTTTGCGTGATCCCTTTCGGCAAGGGGGCGAGCGCACCTTCTTTGCGGCGCTTGCGGCGTGCATTAGGCGCGGGTGCGCACGCCTGCGCCGGCAGCGCATGGCGCGGAACTCCCGGCGCTGCCGGTGGTCTTCCCGCACAGAGGGCATGGCTGGCGCGCGCTCACGATTTGCACGGAGCCATGTTAGGATGTTTGCTCACTTGCATATGGAGGGCTGTACCGATGGAAATCAAATTCCAAGAGCAAGAGCGCTACGACATCAATAACGAAGGCTTGCTGTTCCATGCCATTGTCAATGGCGAAAAGGTGACTTGCGTGGTGACGCGCGAGGCGCTGTGGGAAGGCTTCAGCGCCGATCAGGTGCTGTCGCTCGAAGAGGCATTCCGTGCCGGGCGCGAGACCATCGAGCGCGCTGCGGTCGTGCTGATCGAGCAGGGTGCCGCACAACCCATCGTGGTCAAGCGCGCCCACGTGGCACCGCTCTGAGGTGGCGTTGCCGCGGCCTGCCTTCCGGCCAGGCGCGCAGATTGCCGCGGACGCCCGCCTCGCTGTCAACCATCCCTTGCCTGATCGCTCCCTACCGGACCGTCGTCCAGCCTAGCGGCATTCCACGCAGCGTCCCAACCGTCATCCCTCAGTCCCGCTTCGCAGTTCCCGTGGCTCCTGCCGCCTGCGTGCCTGCACGCGGATCGTGCGGTTCGTTTTCCTGTCGTCCCTGACGCTTCGTTCCGAACGGCCGTCTTGCGGCTTCCGACGCGGCGACGCGTTCAAGGCCGCTCGGCGGTTTCCTCGCCGAAGCACATCAGCATCTCGTCGACGGCGGCATAGACCTTGGCGAGCCGATCGGCACCGACCAGTTGTTCCAGTTCACCGTAGCGGCGATCGATCAGGGGCTCCATTTCCGCGACCAGGTTCCGGCACAGGTCGGTCAGTGAAATCAACTGGCGGCGCTGGTCCGTGGTCGAGCGGGATCGATGGATCAGGCCGGCCTCTTCCATGCTGCTGAGCATGCGGGTCAGGCTCGGGCTGAGGATCAGGCAAGCATCGGCGAGCTGGTTGGGCTCCATCTCGCCTTGCTCGTTGAGCGTACGCATCAGGCGCCACTGCTGTTCGGTCACGCCATACTGGCGCAGGATCGGGCGGAAGCCGGCCATCAGGGTTTCGCGCGCTTGCAGCAGCAGGTGGGGGAGGTTGCGATGGCGGAAGGCGGCCGGTTTCATCCTGGGCTCTGGCATGGTCATCTTGGCGCTGTCGGGCGCGTGGGTCTGCGGGCAGTGTAGCGCAGCGGCGGCGCGGCATGCCCTGCCGTCCCGCCGTGGCGTATCAGCCGGCCAGCGTGGCCACCACCGGCGTATGGTCGGAGGGCTGTTCCCAGGTACGCGGCACGCGGTCGATCACGCAGGCGCTGCACTGGTCGGCCAGTGCCGGCGACAGCAGGATGTGGTCGATGCGCAGGCCGGCGTTGCGGCGGAAGCCGAGCATGCGGTAGTCCCACCAGGTGAAGCTCTTGTCCGGTTGCTCGAAGCGCCGGAATGCATCCGCCAGGCCCAGTTCGAGCAGGCCGCGGAAGGCGGCGCGTTCGGGCGGCGACACCAGGTTCTGGCCTTCCCACTTGGCGGGGTCGTGCACGTCGCGGTCTTCCGGCGCGATATTGAAGTCGCCCAGCAATGCCAGTCGCGGATGGCGCGTCAGCTCGTCCTTCAGCCAGGCCGTCAGCGCCTCCAGCCACTTCAGCTTGTAGACGAACTTGTCCGACTCGGGCGACTGGCCGTTGGGGAAGTAGGCACAGACCAGTCGCAGGTCGCCATAGGTGGCAGTGACCACGCGGCGCTGCTCATCCTCGAAGCCGGGAATATTGAGCAAGGTGTCGGTCGGCTCCGGCAGGCTGGCCGTGCGTGCCAGGATGGCGACACCGTTGTAGGTCTTCTGGCCGGTGTAGAGGCCACGGTAGCCGACTTGCGCCAGTTCCGCGGCCGGGAACTTGTCGTCGGGCAGCTTCAGTTCCTGCAGGCACAGCGCGTCGATCGGCGTACCGGCCTGTTCCTGCTCGGTCAGCCATTGCAGTACCTGGGGCAGGCGTACCTTCAGCGAGTTGACATTCCAGGTGGCAATGCGCATAGATTCTCGTGTCCTAGTCCGGATAAGGCCTTGGGGTAGGCGACCAAGGAAATCTCTTTCTGGCTACCCGGCTGGCTACCCGATTGGGTTTCGCTAGACTCTCGGCCCGCTCAGGAGGGCCTCAATGCTCTCCGCAGCGATGCCGCTCGAGCGCGGGCCGATCTTTACGAGGCGGAGTGTACCAGCGGCAACCGCGCGCCGGCAGCCGCTCCCTCAGGCCATGGTGCCGGGCGATGCCCCGAGGGGAAACTCCGCCAGGTGCCGCAGCTCGCCGCCGTCCATGGCGGCGACGGTCACGGTGTCGACGCGGCCGGGGATCTCGATGCCGGGGGTGTTGAGCCGGTCGCTGGCCAGCTTGGCCGTGGCGGGATCGGCGGTGCCGAGCGTGATGTGCGGGATGTAAGGCAGGTCGAGCCGCAGTGCGCCCGCCAGCGGCCCGCGGTACAGCGTGTCGTGCAGCCGCGAGAGTCCGCTGAAGCCCTGGTCGGGGACGCGATAGACATAGGCTCGTGCCGGGCCGTCTGCGGCCGGCATGGCATAGCGGCAGACAAAGTCGAGCGGGCGTGCCTGGCGGCAGACCGCCTCTACGTGTCGCAGGTAGGTCTCCGTGACAATGCTGTCGCAGCCGAACACGAGCGTGAAGTGGGCCGGCAGCAGGGCGGCGTGCGGATCGTGGGCGCGGCGGAACGCCTCGATGCGGTGGCCGTCCTCGGGGTGAAGCCGGGGATAGGCAAGTGTGTAGAGCGTGGTCATGGTCGGGGCATGCGGTTGCGGGAAAGCCGGTGCAAGGTCCGGAACCCGTGCTGCAGCCAGCACAGCATCACATCGCCATTGTCGATTGGGTTCTAAGATACAAGCAAGCCTGCGGCAGGCGGGCGGCATCGATGTGCACCAACGTGGGAGGAAATCTTGTCATGACAACCGTTGAGCGTTACATGGCGGGCATCTCCATCACCGGCGAGCGGATCGGCCTCGACCTGCACCCGGACATGGAGCCTGGCGGCGCGGGGGCCGGTGCGGTGCGCATCATTGCGACCGGTGCGCCCGAGGCGACGGCCCTGGATTGCTGGAGCGCGCTCGGGCATGCCGAGTCGCGCGGCACGTTCGGACCGCAGGAGATCCGCCTGGCGGGAGACGAACTGCTGTGCATGGCGGCGCGCGTGCCGGGCGTACCGCAGTACCGCGAGGGATTTTCGCTGGCGCTGGAGCCCGGCATGGCGCAGGCGCTCGGCCAATGGCTGCCGCGCCTGCAGGGCGCCAGCGCGCTGGCCAAGGCGGTGCTGGCGCGCCTCGCCGAGCGGTCGGGGCGCGAAGCCTGGCCGCAGGAGGCGGAGCTCGTCGCTGAAGTGGTGTCGCGCCGGGTGCTGGACAGGCTGGCCGTCGACGATGCCTTCGCCATGGCGACGGATGCCGAGGGCGAGCGCTATTTCCCGCGGCGCGCGGCGATGTACGAGGCGCTGCACGACGCCCTTGTCCTGCAATGGCTCGAACAGGCGCTGGCGCCGCAGGACGCCGCCGCCCAGGCAGCGGCTTGAGCGTCCCGCGCGTTCTGCGCGTCCGGAATGGCGTGGCGGTGGCCCCTGTCGGGTTGGTGAGGATGGCGTCGGACTCGCCGCACCGGTTCAGGACCCAGACCCCAGCCCGGGCTGGGGTGGGCGACGAAGAGGCGGTCGTGCGTATCGATGGCCATGCCGTCCGGGCCGCTGGTCCCATCGACTTGCCCTTGCCCTTGCCCTTGCGCAGTGGCCCGGGCATGGACGGGAAGACGCGCAGTGGAATCTCCCGCGGCAGGGCGCTGAAATACTTGGAGGGCCTGGTCCACTGAATCGCTGAGACCGGTCGGTGCCTGCCACGCCGGGCGGGTGCATCGCGCGGTGGCAAAGGCTCGCCATGGCCGGGCTAGGGCTGCGCTTTGCGCCTGGCACCGATTCCCGCCTGGCATGTCCTTCCTCCCCACTCCAATGATCCAATTGCCTGGGCGGGATGGCCGGTGCCGGGAGGAAGATGCCGCGTCGGCGCACAAGGGGGGGCAGGCGGGCCGCAGGGCAGTTTGTTCTGGCTGCGGCGGCCGGACAAAAAACACAGGGCGGCCCGGGTCTCCCCGGCGCCGCCCTGTGCATAGCCAATGGCGGCGGTCCCGGCGCGGGATACCGCCGCGGTCAGCCGGTCAGGCCGCCATGCCGCCGTGGCGCAGCAGCGCGTCGATCTGCGGCTCGCGGCCGCGGAAGGCGATGAAGGACTCCATGGCCGGCCGGCTGCCGCCGACGGCCAGGATCTCGCGGCGGTAGCGCGCGCCGGTCTCGTTGTCCAGCACGCTGCCCGAGAGCTTGCCGGCCTCCTCGAAGGCGGCATAGACATCGGCCGACAGCACTTCTGCCCACTTGTAGCTGTAGTAGCCGGCCGCGTAGCCACCGGCGAAGATATGGCTGAAGGTGTTGGGCCAGCGGGAAAGCGGGTGCTGCGGCACCACGTGCACGCGGTCGTTGATTTCACGCGACAGTGCCAGCACGGACGTCTCGCCTTGCGGGTCGTAGTCGGTGTGCAGGTGCATGTCGAAAGACGAGAAGACGATCTGGCGCAGCGTCATCATGCCGTTCTGGAAGTTCTTGGCGGCCAGCATGCGGTCGAACAGCACGCGCGGCAGCGGCGCGCCGCTTTCGGCGTGCGCGCTCATGTCGGCCAGGACCTCGTACTCCCAGCAGAAGTTCTCCATGAACTGCGACGGCAGCTCGACCGCGTCCCACTCGACGCCGTTGATGCCTGACACGCCGAGTTCGTCCACCTGGGTCAGCATGTGGTGCAGGCCATGGCCGAACTCGTGGAACAGCGTGATCACCTCGTCGTGGGTGAACAGCGCCGGCTTGTCGCCGACCGGTGCCGAGAAGTTGCAGGTCAGGTAGGCGACCGGGGTCTGCAGGCCGTTGTCGGCGAGGCGCTTGCGGCCGCGCGCGTCGTCCATCCAGGCGCCGCCGCGCTTGCCTTCGCGTGCGTAGAGGTCGATGTAGAACTGCGCCAGCAGCTCGCCCTGGGCCGAGGTGACGCGGAAGAAGCGCACGTCCGGATGCCAGGTCTGTGCCTGCTCGGCGGCGATGCGTACGCCGAACAGCTTCTCGGCGACGCCGAACAGGCCCTGCAGCACCTTGTGCTCGGGCAGGTACTGCTTGACCTCGTGTTCGGAGAAGGCGTAGCGCTGCTGCCGCAGCTTTTCCGAGGCGTAGGCCACGTCCCAGGGCTGCAGCGCGGCCAGGCCGAGCTCCTTGGCGGCGAAATCCTGCAATTCCGCCCAGTCGCGCTCGGCGAAGGGGCGGGCCTTGGCCGCCAGTTCATCGAGAAAGCGCAATACGTCGGCAGGCGATTGCGCCATCTTCGGCACCAGCGAGACCTCGCCGTAGTTCCGGTAGCCGAGCATGCGCGCCTCTTCGCCGCGCAGCGCGAGCTGCTGGCGCATATTGCCGGTGTTGTCCCACTGGGCCTGACCGTTGCCGTATTGCGCACCCAGTTCCGAGGCACGGGTGACGTTGGCCTCGTACAGGGTCTGCCGCAGCGCGCGGTCATCCGCGTACTGCAGCACCGGGAAGTAGGAAGGGAAGTGCAGCGTGAACTTCCAGCCATCCTTGCCGTCCTTGCCGGCGGCCAGGCGGGCCGCTTCGCGCACGTCCTCGGGCAGGCCCTGCAGCCGCTCGGCATCGTCTACGTAGAGCGCGTAGGCGTTGGTGGCATCCAGCACGTGATCGGAGAAGTCCTTCGACAGCCGGGCCTGCTCCTCCTGGATTTCGGCAAAGCGCGGTTTCTGCGCCTCCGGCAGCTCCGCGCCGCCCAGGCGGAAGCCGCGCAGTTCGTTCTCCATCAACTGGCGCCGCGCGGCATTCATCTGCGCGAAGGCTTCGCTCTGCGAGAGCGCCTTGTACTTCTCGAACAGCGCCAGGCTCTGGCCGAGCGAGGACCAGAATTCGGTCATGCGCGGCAGGTTGTCAGCGTGCGCCTTGCGCAGCTCGGGCGAATCCGCCACGGCGCTCAGGTGGCCGACCACGCCCCAGGCGCGGCCCAGCGGCTCGGTGGCGGCTTCCAGGGCCGTGACGGCCTCTTCCCAGGTGGCCGGCGTGGCCGGGTCCTCGGCGCGCGCGACGGCCGCCTCGGCAGCCTGCAGCAGGATGTCCAGCGCAGGCGTGATGTGCTCGGGGCGGATTTCGGCGAAGCGCGGCAGGCCGCTGAAGTCGAGCAGCGGGTTGGCGTTGGCTTGGGAGGCTTGGTCCATGGCGGTTCTCTGGTTGGCGGGCCCGGGCGTCAGGCAGTCAGGCGATATCCGGCAGATGGGGGCGGTGCGCCGCATTTCCACCCCCGGATGTGGCAGGTGCGGCGCAGGCGGCGCGGCGGGGTCAGCCGGCGGCGCGCTCGGCGGCCTCCAGGGTGTTGACCAGCAGCATGGTGATGGTCATCGGGCCCACGCCGCCCGGTACCGGCGTGATGTATCCGGCGACTTCCTTGACCCCGGCGAAGTCCACGTCGCCGCACAGCTTGCCGTTGTCGTCGCGGTTCATGCCGACGTCGATCACCACGGCGCCAGGCTTGACCATGTCGGCGGTGAGGATGTTGCGCCTGCCCACCGCGGCTACGATCACGTCGGCATCGCGGGTGTGGGCGGCCAGGTCGCGCGTCTTGCTGTTGCAGATGGTCACGGTGGCGCCGGCCTGCAGCAGCAGCATGGCCATCGGCTTGCCGACGATGTTGGAGGCGCCGACCACGACCGCGCGGGCGCCGCGCAGCGGGTACTGGACCGACTCCAGCATCTTCATGCAGCCGTAGGGCGTGCAGGGGCGGAACAGCGGCGCGCCGGTCATCAGCGCGCCGGCGTTGGCCACGTGGAAGCCGTCGACGTCCTTCTCGGGAGCGATCGCCTCCAGCACCTTATGGCTGTCGATGTGCTTGGGCAGCGGCAGCTGCACCAGGATGCCGTGGATCTGCGGGTCGCGGTTGAGCTGTGCGATGCGGTCCAGCAGCTCGGCCTCGGACAGGTCGGCGGGGTAGCGGTCCAGCGAGGAATGGAAGCCGTTGTCCTCGCACGCCTTGACCTTGTTGCGCACGTAGACCTGACTGGCGGGATCCTCGCCCACCAGCACCACGGCGAGGCCGGGGCGGTGGCCGCGTGCGGTCAGGCGGGCGGCGCGCTCGGCGGCTTCGGAACGGATTTGTTTGGCAAGCGCGTTGCCGTCGATCAATTGGGCGGACATGGGGAAAGCGATGGAGGGGTAGGGAAAGCGATGCGAAAGCCGAATTATAAGGTCTGGCCGGCACCGGGCACCTGCGCGCGTGGCGGCATGGTGCGCCGGGCAGCTCGCCGCGCCGCGCCGCGCGGCGACACGCGGGCGCCGCCGGCCGACCGGGCGGCGTCCGCCTTCCTCGGTCCGGAGGGCGTCGGCTGCCGCGCTCAGTCCCAGAGGCAGCGGAAGGCGGCGGCGGCGATCACCGGGACGGTGATCACGAGCGGGATCTCGAAGAATGGCACTTCAAGGTCGACCGTCCAGGAGTAGATCAGCCAGCCGACGCCCACGGCCAGCGTGACGAGGCCGATGAGCGCGGCGATGGCGTTCAGGGCGCGGTCGGAGGGGCGCCAGTGCGCCCGCTCCTCCTTGGGGGACAGGGTCTTCATCGCATCTCCCGTGCGTGGCGTGTGGCCGTCGGCCTCGCCACATCGATGTCTTTATTCTAGTGAGTGCACGGGGTCCTGGAAATGATGGGCGCTTGGAAGGAGGCGGGTGATTCATGCGCATCTTTTGTGTGGTGCGCCGCCGGAGATCCGGGTGGGCGGGCTTGATCCGGTGCAAGTGCGGCCATCCCGGCCACTGCTAGCATGGCGGCATGCCCGCCACCCTCCCATTTCTGCTGCCCGTCCTGTCGCTCGCCGGTCTTGCCTGGGCCGTGTGGCAGCGGCCGTGGCGCCCGCTGGCGCACGATGACCTGCAGCATGGCTGGCTGGGCGCCCTCGTGCTGACGGCATTGTTATGGACCGTGCGTGCCACGCTGCCGGGTGGGCTGGTGCTCCAGTTGACCGGCGCCGCGCTGCTGACGACCTTGTTCGGCCTGCCGCTGGCGCTGCTGTCGCTGTTCGCGGTCGACGTCATCTCGTTGCTGGGACTGGCTTTCCTGGCCGGCAGCGGCTGGCAGGAAATCGGCTGGGCGGCGCTGTGGCCGCGCTTCGTCTGGATGGGCCTGGCGCCAGCGCTGCTGGCGGCGGTGCTGCAGGCGGCGATGCGGCGCTGGCTGCCACACCACCCCTTCATCTTCATTCTCGGCCACGGCTATTTCAGCGCGGGCCTGGCGGCGCTCGGCGCGGGGGGCGCGCAGGCCTTGTGGCGCGAGTGGGGCGGGGCGCGCGGTGTGGTGCCCCTGGCGGATGTCCTGACCGGGCTGCTCGTGCTGGCCTTCGGCGAGGCCTTCCTGAGCGGGATGCTGGTCGCGGTATTCGTGGTCTATCGCCCGCAATGGGTGCTGACTTTCCTCGATGAGGACTATCTGCGCCGCTGAGCCTGCGCCGGGCCGGCAGCTGGCGCGGCCCCGGGGCTTGCGGTTCAGGCAATGCGCCTCAGCTGTTGCGCGACAGCGCCAGGCGCAGCAGGTCGGCCACCGTGTTGACGTTGAGCTTCTCCATGATGTTGGCGCGGTGCGCCTCGACGGTCTTGATGGAGATGCCCAGGTCATCGGCGATCTGCTTGTTCAGGCGGCCCGCCACGATGCGTTCCAGCACCTGCTGCTCACGCGTGGTCAGCTTGCCCAGCAGGTCCTTGGCGGCGCGCTGCTCGCGCGCGACGGAGTGGTCGCTGCGCGCTTTCTGCAGCATGCGCTCGACCAGCGCGCGCAGTTCGGCCTCATCGAAGGGCTTCTCGATGAAGTCGATCGCGCCCTTCTTCATCGTCGACACGGCCATCGGCACGTCGCCGTGGCCGGTGATGAAGACGATCGGAATGTTGATGTTCTCGGCGATCATCCGTTCCTGCAGCTCCGGGCCGCTCATGCCCGGCATGCGTACGTCGAGGATCAGGCAGGAGACCTGGCCGGCGTCGTAGGCGGCGAGGAATTGTTCGGCGCTGCTGAAACTGCGAACCTGGTAGCCATTGCCCTCCAGCAGCCAGGTGAGCGAGTCGCGCATCGCTTCATCGTCGTCGACGATGAAGACGGTCTCGCCGCGGTGGGAGGTGGGGTTTGGCGTTGCGGTCATGAAGTCTCCTGGGACAACGAAGTCGTAGCTGCCAAGTGTAAACGCCCTTGGCGCCGGATGGCAGCTGATGGCGGCTGATGGCAGCGCATCGCGGGCGTCGCTCCACCCCCGAGGGGCGGGAGGACTTACTGCTCGGTCAGCCCGGGATGCATCGGCAGCGTGATTTTAAACGTACAACCGATGCCATCCGCATTGTTTTCCACCCACAGGCGGCCCTGGTGCGACTCGATGATGGAGCGGCAGATATTGAGGCCCATGCCCATGCCATCCGACTTGGTGCTGAAGAAGGGCTCGAACAGGCGCTCCTTGGTCGCCTCGTCCACGCCCGGCCCCTGGTCGATCACGTCGATGTGCACGTTCTGGCCGAGGTCGCCCTGCTCGATGCGGGCGTGCAGGCGCACCACGCCGGTGGCACGCATGGCCGGCAGGCCCGACATGGCCTCGACCGCGTTCTTCAGCAGGTTGACCAGTACCTGCTCGATCAGCACCGGGTCCACGTAAAGCAGCACCGGTGGCGCCGGCAGGCGGGTCAGGATGGTGACGCGGCGGCGCGTGGCCTCCAGGTCGGCCAGCCCGACCGCGTCGGCCACGATCTCGTGCAGGGCGGCCTCGCGGCGCTGCGGCTGGCTGCGCTTCACGAAGCCGCGGATGCGGCTGATGATGGTGCCGGCCCGCACCGCCTGGGCCGAGGTTTTCTCCAGGATGGGGATCAGGTCTTCCGGCGTGCTGCGGCCCGAGTGCAGGCGCGCGACCGCGCCCATGCAGTAGTTGTTGATGGCCGCCAGCGGCTGGTTCAGCTCGTGCGCCAGCGAGGAGGCCATCTCGCCCATGGTGGTCAGGCGGCTGGTGAACTGCAGCCGCTCCTCGTGCTGGCGCGCCATCTCCTCGGCCGCCTTGCGCACCGTGATGTCGGTGGCGATCTGCATCTGCGCCAGGTGGCCATCCACCCACTGGATATAGCGGCGGCGCACCTCGAACCACTTCTGCATGGCCGGCACGAAGATCTCGCGCGCATCGGAGCTGTAGGGCATCAGCTCCGAGGCGGGCAGGCCGGCGTAACCGTCGACGTGGTCGGTGTGGTCGCCCGATACCTGTTCCTTGTCCACCTCGTCGCCGGCCAGCTTGAGGTGGCCGTCGGCGTCCCAGCCGAACAGTTGGCGGTAGTAGCGATTGGCGAACAGCAGTTCGGGACGGTCGGTGGCCAGCACCGAGACCGCCGCGTCCAGGCTTTCCAGCACGGTGGTGAAGCGGTCGTGGGCGGCGGCGAGTTCCTCGCGCGCGCGCTTGGGCTCGGTGATGTCCGTCATCGAGCTCATCCAGCCGGTATGGCGGCCGCGGCTGTCCACCAGCGGCGAGACGTACATGCGGGCGAAGAAGCTGCTGCCGTCGCGCCGCATCACGCGCATTTCGTAGCCGCCGGCCGGGGACTTGCCCTGCAGCGTCAGGTCGATCTGCTTCTGCATCTCCGGCTGGTCGTTGGCGGGCCAGTAGGGGAAGGGCGGCAGGCGGCCGACGAGGTCGCCTTCCTGCCAGCCGGTCATGCGGCAGAACGCGGGGTTGACGTAGGTGATGCGGCCTTTCAGGTCGAGCGCGCGCAGGCCGATCAGCATCGAGTTTTCCATCGCGCGGCGGAACGAGGTCTCGGCCAGCAGCGCGCGCTGTGCCTCGGAGCGGCGGCTGGTGTGGCGCCACATGCTCCACAGGCTCCACAGCAGGAAACAGGACAGCCCGACCACCAGCCACAGCAGCATATTGTTGGGCAGGTTGGAGGGCGGCGGATAGGCGTCGGCGCGCAGCGACAGCGAATGGCCGGGCGGATCCAGCAGGACCTCGTAGGACAGCGCATTGCCGGGAACCGGGCGCAGTGAGGTGCTGGCGCGCACCAGGTTGTTCTTGTCGATCAGCGAGAAGCGGTAGCGTTCGGTCAGCTCCGGCGGCAGCAGGTGGGTCAGGATGCCGTTGATGGAGTACAGCGCGCCGAGCGTGCCGAGGAACTCGTTATCGCGCACGATCGGCACCTCCATCAGCATGAAGCTGTCGCCGCGGTCGTTGACCAGCGGGCGCGAGTAGACCACGCGCTGCGTCTCGCGCGCGGCGTCGAAGGTGTCGAGGACTTCCGGCTCGAGCGGCTGGTCCTGCGTCTCGCGCAGGCGGTTGGCGAACTCCGAGGTGGACGGCAGCGACCAGCGGCTGCGCCGCGTGGCGTCGAGCCAGTTGATGAAGACCACTTCCGGGTTTTCGCGCAGGATCTCCTGCGCGGCGATGCGGTAGGCGCCCTGGTCGAGCTGGGCGGCGGCGATGTCGCGGGCCAGCGAGGCCAGCTGGTCCTGGTTGCTCAGCAGCGACAGGCGCACGCGCTGCTGCGCCCAGGCTGCGTCGCGGTAGAGGGCGTCGCGCTGCTGCTGGCGCTCGGTCTCGTGCAGCGACCACAGGATGACGCCCATGGCCACGGTGAACAGCACGATGGCCACCAGCGGGATGAACATGAACCAGCTGGTCGCGACCAGGTTGCGCCAGCGCAGCCACCACAGGCTGCGCGGCGGCGGACTTGCCGCGATGGCGTCATCGGCCGGGCCCAGGCTGTCGAGCGGCGCCATGCCGCCGCCCGCTGAGGGCGGCCCGCTGGATTGCGCCTGGGCCGGGCCGGAAGCGGAAGGAGGGAGGGCGGCGGCGCGCAGGCCATGCAGGAGGCGGGCGAGGAACGACATGACGGGATTGACGGCTGACGGGCCAGTGTAGCGGGAATATTGCAGTGCGTCGCTTGGGGAAAGCGCCTATGAAGGCGCCGGCCGCCTGGTGCCGCCGCGCCATGCCGGCGGTGGCCGGCGTGGTGTCGGGCGGGGCACCGCTGCCAGAGCGTAGGGCGACGATGTGGGCGGGAACGGAGTGGCTTGTGGTGCGTTGCGTCAATATTTCACATTATAAGAAACGATACCGTAATTTGAAAATTCCGCTTGTGCTGCGCATGCAGCTTCCATAGAATCGGTCGCACCGAACAACGAGGGCGGGAAAGCCACGCGCCAGCGCGCGGCAGCCCGAGGCAGCACGGCGCGGTGGAGGCATCCGCAATCGCCGCCGCGCCGCGGTTACACCGACAGAGCGGGCCCGAGCCAACAGCAGGGGCCGACGCTGGAACTCACCAGGAGACGACAGTCATGTCAGCCGTACCAGAACAGATCCTCGGCGCCGGCAGCGCCAACGACGCAGATCCCCAGGAAACCCATGAATGGCTCGAGGCCCTGCAGGGCGTGATCGGTGCCGAAGGTCCTGAACGCGCCGCCTTCCTGATCGACAAGCAGATCGAATACGCACGCGTGAACGGCGTCACCCAGCCGTTCCACGCCGAGACGCAGTACATCAACACCATTCCGGTCGAGCAGCAGGCCCGCATCCCCGGCGACCAGGACATCGAGCACCGCATCCGCTCGTACACCCGCTGGAACGCCATGGCGATGGTGCTGCGCGCCAACAAGCACACCAACGTCGGCGGCCACATCTCGTCCTTCGCCTCGGCGGCGACGCTGTACGATGTCGGCTACAACCACTTCTGGCACGCGCCGTCCGACAAGCACGGCGGCGACCTGGTCTTCGTGCAGGGCCATTCGGCACCCGGCGTCTATTCGCGCGCCTTCCTGCTGGGCCGCCTGAGCACCGAGCAGCTCGACAGCTTCCGCCAGGAAGTGGACGGCAAGGGCATCTCGTCCTATCCGCACCCGTGGCTGATGCCGGATTTCTGGCAGTTCCCGACTGTGTCGATGGGCCTGGGCCCGATCATGGCCATCTACCAGGCCCGCTTCATGAAGTACCTGCACAGCCGCGGCCTGGTGCAGGCCGAAGGCCGCAAGGTGTGGGCCTTCCTGGGCGACGGCGAGACCGACGAACCGGAATCGCTGGGCGCGATCGGCATGGCCGGCCGCGAGAAGCTCGACAACCTGGTCTTCGTCATCAACTGTAACCTGCAGCGCCTGGACGGCCCGGTGCGCGGCAACGGCAAGATCATCCAGGAACTGGAGTCGGAATTCCGCGGTGCCGGCTGGAACGTGATCAAGGTGGTGTGGGGCAGCCGCTGGGACTCGCTGCTGGCACGCGACACCAAGGGCCTGCTGATGAAGCGCATGATGGAGTGCGTGGACGGCGAGTACCAGACCTTTAAGGCCAAGGACGGCGCCTACGTGCGCGAGCACTTCTTCAACACGCCGGATCTGAAGGCCATGGTCGCCGACTGGTCCGACGAAGACATCTGGCGCCTGAACCGCGGTGGCCACGATCCGCACAAGATCTACGCCGCCTACAAGGCTGCGACCGAGCACAAGGGCCAGCCCACGCTGATCCTGGCCAAGACCATCAAGGGCTATGGCATGGGCGACGCCGGCCAGGCCATGAACATCACCCACCAGCAGAAGAAGATGCCGGTGGAGGCGATCCGCCGCTTCCGTGACCAGTTCAACATCCCGGTGCCGGACGACAAGATCGAGGAAGTGCCCTACGTCACCTTCGAGGAAGGCTCGAAGGAACTGGAATACATGCGCCAGGCGCGCTTGAACCTGGGCGGCTACCTGCCGGCCCGCCGCCAGAAGGCCGAGCCGCTGCCGGTGCCGGCGCTGTCCGCGTTCGAGGCACTGCTCAAGGCCACCGGCGAGGGCCGCGAAGTGTCCACCACGATGGCCTTCGTACGTATCCTGAACACCCTGCTCAAGGACAAGCAGGTCGGCAAGCACGTGGTGCCCATCGTGCCCGACGAGTCGCGCACCTTCGGCATGGAAGGCCTGTTCCGCCAGATCGGCATCTGGAACCAGGAGGGCCAGAAGTACGTGCCCGAGGACCATGACCAGCTCATGTTCTACAAGGAGTCGCAGACCGGCCAGGTGCTGCAGGAAGGCATCAACGAAGCCGGCGCCATGTGCGACTGGATCGCCGCCGCCACGTCGTACTCGACGCACGGCGTGCAGATGATCCCCTTCTACATCTACTACTCGATGTTCGGCATCCAGCGCATCGGCGACCTGTGCTGGGCCGCGGCCGACATGCGCTCGCGCGGCTTCCTGCTGGGCGGCACCTCGGGCCGTACCACGCTGAACGGCGAAGGCCTGCAGCACGAGGACGGCCACTCGCACGTGTTCCATGCCGCCATCCCGAACTGCATCTCCTACGATCCGACCTTCCAGTACGAACTGGCCGTGATCATGCAGGACGGCCTGCGCCGCATGTACGCCGAGCAGGAGGACGTCTACTACTACCTGACGGTGATGAACGAGAACTACGAGCATCCGGAAATGCCGGCTGGCGTGGAGCGCGACATCGTCAAGGGCATGTACCAGTTCCGCAAGGGCGTCGAGAACAGCAATGCGCCGCGCGTGCAGCTGCTGGGTTCGGGCACCATCTTCCGCGAGGTGATCGCCGCTGCGGAACTGCTGAAAAAGGACTGGGGCGTCGAGTCCGACCTGTGGAGCTGCCCGAGCTTCACCGAGCTGGCGCGCGAAGGCCAGGACGTCGAGCGCTGGAACCTGCTGCACCCGACCGAGCCGCAGCGCGAGTCGCACGTGGCCAAGAGCCTGAAGACCGTGCGCGGTCCGGTGATCGCTTCCACCGACTACGTGCGCGCCTTCGCCGAGCAGATCCGCCCCTTCGTGCCGCGCCGTTTCTCGGTGCTGGGCACCGATGGTTTCGGCCGCTCGGATACGCGCGAGAAGCTGCGCCACTTCTTCGAGGTGGATCGCTACTGGGTCACGCTGGCCGCGCTCAAGGCGCTGGCCGACGAAGGCGCGATCGGCCGCGACAAGGTGGCCGAGGCGATCAAGAAGTACAACCTCGATCCCAACAAGCCGAATCCGACCACGGTCTGATCGGGCCGTCCGCACCAACCCCCGCAGGCGCGGGAGTGCTGCATGGCGTCCGGCCGTGTCCGGAAGCCTTGCGGCGTGGCGGCGTGACAGATGCCGGCGGCGGGGGTAACCTCGCCGCTTGTGCCTGTCGCGCCCCGTGCCTGTCCAGGAGACACTGAATGAGTCAAGCGATTGAAATCAAGGTGCCGGACATCGGCGACTACGACGCCGTTCCCGTCATCGAAGTGCATGTGAAGCCGGGCGATACCATCCAGGCCGAGGACGCCCTGGTCACGCTGGAGTCCGACAAGGCGACGATGGACGTGCCGTCGCCGCAGGCCGGCACGGTCAAGGAAGTCCGCATCAAGGTCGGCGACAACGTGTCCGAAGGCACCGTGCTGGTGATGCTGGAGCCCGCAGGGGCTGCCGCACCCGCGCCGGCGCCTGCCCAGGCCGCCGCGCCGGCTCCGGCTCCGGCCGCTGCGCCTGCCCCGGCCCCGGCCCCCGTGCCGGCGGCGGCCCCGGCCCCGGCTCCCGCCGCAGCCGGCGGCAACGTCGAGGTCAAGGTGCCGGATATCGGCGACTACAAGGGCGTGCCCGTGATCGAGATCCACGTCAAGCCTGGCGATGTGATCCAGGCCGAGGATGCCGTGGTCACGCTCGAATCGGACAAGGCCACCATGGACGTGCCGACGCCGGTCGGCGGCACCGTCAAGGAAGTCAAGGTCAAGATCGGCGACGAAGTGGCCGAAGGCACGCTGCTGCTGATCCTGGAGGCCGCCGGCGCAGCCGCGGCACCGGCGTCACCGGTGGCTGCGGCGAGCGCGCCGGCGGCGGCTGCCGCCAGCGTGCCGGCACCGGCCGCCCCGGCGCCGGCCGCTCCCGTGGCTGCCGCGCCCGCGGCCCAGGTGACCCCCGCGCCGGCTGGCGTGAGTGGCAAGGCCGCGCACGCCAGCCCCTCGGTGCGCAAGTTCGCACGCGAGCTGGGCGTGGACGTGTCGCGCGTGCCGGGCACCGGCCCGAAGGGCCGCATCACCCAGCAGGACGTGCAGAACTTCGTCAAGGGCGTGATGAGCGGCCAGGTGGCGGCGCCCGCCCAGGCGGCGCCGGCCGCAGCCGGCGGTGGCGAGCTGAACCTGCTGCCGTGGCCGAAGGTCGACTTCACCCGCTTCGGCGAGGTGGAAAGCAAGCCGCTGTCGCGCATCAAGAAGATCTCGGGCGCGAACCTGCACCGCAACTGGGTGATGATTCCCCACGTCACCAATTGCGACGAGGCCGACATCACCGACCTGGAAGCCTTCCGTGTCCAGCTGAACAAGGAGTACGAGAAGCAGGGCGTCAAGGTCACCATGCTGGCCTTCATGATCAAGGCGGCCGTGGCGGCGCTGAAGAAGTTCCCCACCTTCAACGCCTCGCTCGATGGCGACAACCTGGTGCTGAAGAAGTACTTCAACATCGGCTTCGCCGCCGACACGCCCAACGGCCTGGTGGTGCCGGTGATCAAGGACGCCGACAAGAAGGGCGTGCTCGAGATCGGCCAGGAAATGGGCGAGCTGGCCAAGCTGGCGCGCGACGGCAAGCTGAAGCCGGACCAGATGCAGGGTGGCTGTTTCTCGATCTCGTCGCTGGGCGGCATCGGCGGCACCTACTTCACGCCGATCATCAATGCGCCCGAGGTCGCCATCATGGGCGTGTGCAAGTCGTACCAGAAGCCGGTCTGGGACGGCAAGCAGTTCGTGCCGCGCCTGACGCTGCCGCTGTCGCTGTCGTGGGACCACCGCGTCATCGACGGTGCCGAGGCCGCGCGCTTCAATGTCTATTTCGCGCAGCTGCTGGCCGACTTCCGCCGCATCCTGCTGTAAGCGGGCGGGGCGCGGCGGCCGTGCCGCCGTGCCCGCGGCGAGGCAACGACGAGCAAGACGAGGCGAGCCATGACTACCTGCGTAGTCGTCAAGAAGGACGGTGAGGTGGCGATCGCGGCCGACGCGCTGGTCACCTTCGGCGACACGCGCCTGTCGCGTGCCTACGAGCGCAACCAGAAGGTGTTTCCGGTCGGCGAGAGCTTCATCGCGCTGGCCGGCACCACCGCGCATTTCCCGGTGATGCGCAGCCTGCTGTCCGGGCTGGGCGAGGAGTGCCGGCTGGGCTCGCGCGACGACGTGTTCCGGACCTTCCTCAAGGTGCATGAGAGGCTCAAGACCGAGTACTTCATCAACACCAAGGAGGACGAGGACGATCCTTACGAGTCGTCGCAGATCGTCTGCCTGATCGCCAATCCCGAGGGAATCTTCGGCGTGTATTCGTATCGCGAGGTGTTTGCCTTCGACCGCTTCTGGGGCATCGGTTCCGGCCGTAACTACGCGCTCGGCGCGATGCATGCCGTCTACGACAGCCCCGGGTTCGACGCGGCGCGGATCGCCCGCATCGGGGTCGAGGCCGGCGTGGAGTTCGACAAGAGTTCGGCCGGCCCGGTCGAAGTGCATGTGCTGCGCCTGCGCGCGGCGGACGGCGCGGCGGGCATGGCACCCAACAACGACGGCGTTGCCTGATCCCGACGGGCGGGCGGCGCATTGAGGAGCAAAGCATGAGTGTGATCGAGGTCAAGGTGCCGGATATCGGCGATTTCGACGCAGTGGAAGTGATCGAGGTGCTGGTCAAGCCCGGCGACACGGTCGAGGTGGAGCAGTCCCTGATCGTGCTGGAGTCGGACAAGGCCAGCATGGACGTGCCGTCCTCGGTGGCGGGCACGGTGGTCGATGTGCGCATCCAGGTGGGCGACAAGGTCGGCCAGGACATGGTGATCTGCACGGTCGAGACCGGCGCGGCCCAGGCCCCCAGCCCGGCGCCCGCTGCCGCGCCGGCACCCGTTGCCGCTGCCGCTGCGCCGGCACCTGCAGCCGCCGCGCCGGCCGCCGCGACCCATGGCGGCGGCGCCGACATCCAGTGCGAGATGCTGGTGCTGGGCGCCGGCCCCGGCGGCTATTCCGCCGCCTTCCGCGCGGCCGACCTGGGCATGAGCACCGTGCTGGTCGAACGCTATGCCACGCTGGGCGGCGTCTGCCTGAACGTCGGCTGCATCCCTTCCAAGGCACTGCTGCACAATGCGGCGGTGATCGACGAGGCCAAGGCGCTGGCAGCCCATGGCATCCTGTTCGGCGAGGCCAAGATCGACCTGGACGGCCTGCGCCACTACAAGCAGTCGGTGGTGGGGAAGCTGACCAACGGCCTGGCCGGCATGGCCAAGGCACGCAAGGTGCAGGTGGTGCGCGGTATCGGCAGCTTCCTCGACCCGCATCACCTGGAGGTCGAGCTGACCGAAGGCGAAGGCAAGCAGGCCACCGGCAAGAAGACCGTGATCCGCTTCGAGAAGGCCATCATCGCCGCCGGCAGCCAGGCGGTGAAGCTGCCCTTCATCCCCGAGGATCCGCGCATCGTCGATTCCACCGGTGCGCTGGAGCTGCCTGAGGTGCCCAACAAGATGCTGGTCATCGGCGGTGGCATCATCGGCCTGGAAATGGCGACCGTGTACAGCACGCTGGGCGCCGAGATCGACGTGGTGGAAATGCTCGACGGCCTGATGAACGGCGCGGACCGCGATCTGGTCAAGGTCTGGGAGAAGAAGAACAAGGACCGCTTCGGCAAGGTCATGCTCAAGACCAAGACGGTCGGGGTGGAAGCCAAGGCCGATGGCATCTACGTCAGGTTCGAGGGCGAGCAGGCGCCGGCCGAGCCGCAGCGCTACGACCTCGTGCTGGTCTCGGTGGGCCGCTCGCCCAACGGCAAGCGCATCGGCGCCGAGAAGGCCGGCGTGGCCGTGACCGAGCGCGGCTTCATCGACGTCGACAAGCAGATGCGCACCAATGTGCCGCATATCTTTGCCATCGGCGACATCGTCGGCCAGCCGATGCTGGCGCACAAGGCGGTGCATGAAGGCCACGTCGCGGCCGAGGCGGCGCATGGCGAGAAGGCCTTCTTCGACGCCAAGCAGATCCCGTCGGTGGCCTTCACCGATCCGGAAGTGGCCTGGGCCGGCCTGACCGAGGACGAATGCAAGGCACAGGGCATCAAGTACGGCAAGGGCATGTTCCCGTGGGCAGCATCGGGTCGCGCCATCGCCAATGGCCGCGACGAGGGCTTCACCAAGCTGCTGTTCGATGAAGAGACCCACCGCATCATCGGTGGCGGCATCGTCGGCACGCATGCCGGCGACCTGATCAGCGAGATCTGCCTGGCGGTCGAGATGGGCGCGGACGCCGTCGATATCGGCCGTACCATCCACCCCCACCCGACGCTGGGCGAGTCGGTGGGCATGGCGGCCGAGATCTACGAAGGCGTCTGCACCGACGTTCCGCCGCCGCGCAAGCGCTGAGGGCAGGGTCTTCGCAAGACGGGAGCAGGCCTGTGGCCTGCTCTTTTTTTTTCGGCGCCCGGCCGGCGGTTCCTCGGCGGCGATGCTCAGTCATGTCTGCGCTCCCAGTCGTTGGCGTAGCGGATCAGGTCCGAGTCCCGCTTGATACCGAGCTTGCGCATGGCGCTGATCTTCTGCGTGCTGATGGTCTGCACGCTGCGGTTGCATTGGCGGGCGATCTCGGAGATGGTCATGCCGCCGCCGAACAGGCGCACGATCTCTGCTTCGCGCGCGGTCAGCACATTGCGGGACGCCAGCGATTGGCCGACCACCTGATCCTTGATCGACGGCGAGAAGTAGGGCTGGTGCAGCAAGGCGGATTGCGTGGCGGCGCTGACATGACCGATGCGGTCCGATTTGCTGAGGATGCAGTTGATGCCCAGCCGCAGCAGGGCGCGGATCAGTCCGGGATTGTTCAGCATCGTCAGCACGACCAGGCGCAAGGTCGGGTAGCGGCGCCGGAGCTGGGAGAACAGGGCGATGCCGTCGCCGTGCATGCCGCCCGGCATGGCGTAGTCGGAGATCAGCACATCGCACTCCAGTTCTTCCAGCGACTTGAACAACTCGGTGGAGTTCCTGGCGCGGGCCACGATCGCGAGAGACAGGTCCTTCTGCAGCTCGTGCTGGACACCCATCACGATGGCAGGATGGTCATCGGCAATGATGACGCGGATAGTGTCTGTAGACATGGTCGGTTTCCTCTGGTCCAGATGACAGGTTGCAGGCAAGGTCGCTTTCCATCCCGGGGGCGGCGGAAACAGAGGAAAGCACTGGCTGGCAGGCTCGGGGGCTGGCAGGGACGCTTCCGTCCTCAGGTTGTCTCCCGCTCTTCGCGGGACTTTCGCTAGGAAGGCTCACGAGTGCACTGCGTCCTTCGAAGGGCATGCCCGATCGACAGCGCCTTCGGGCCGTCTGCGTCGTTGCAAAGGCTCGCCATCGCCGCGCGCGATGGCCGTGCTTCCCGCCTGGCCTGCGACCTGGATGCAACGCCGCTCGGGTGCGCTTGTTCCGACGCAACGGATTAGGGAAAGGTGATGAAGTAGCTGGCGAGGCCGTTGGCATCCCCCGCCGCCAGCGGTTCCCCGGTGCGCACATAGCGTGCGAAGAACTTGAGCGTGGCTTCCGTGCCGTTGACTTCCATGGCGTGGTGGCCGGAACTGCCGGCGGGCGGGGCCGAACTGAAATACTTGACGCGCCTTGCGGGCTTGCCGGTGGGAAGGCTGAACATGGCGATGCCGATACCGCCGGCGCCACCGCTGACGCTGAGCGTGTCGGAGGTGTTGCCGGGCTCGTTCTCATCGCGGAACCATATCTGCGGCTTGGCGTTTTGCGCGCAATCGCTGAGCTTCAAGGTGAATGGGTCCGATCCCGGGTCTTCCCAGGCGGGTTCCGCCACGTTGAGGAGCGAATAGTTCTTCATCGTCACGGGAATGGTCGTGACTTCGACTTTGCATCGGTTGGGGATCGTCTCGCGCGGGATCAGGGCATTCATCAGCTTGCCCGTGGCGAGGTTGCTGTTGCAGGCGTTGACCTCCGCATGGGGCGCGACGGTCTGGCCGACGATGCCTTTGCTCGCATCCACCGAGTAGGTGAACAGTTCCACCATGGCACCCTTGGCGATGCCGGCGATCTTGATATCCCCGGCGGGCAGTTCCTTCGGGTCGACCAGCAGTACGAGTTCCTGGAAGAGGTCGAAGGCATAGTTGGTGTCCTCTGTAGCGAGTTCCTTGACATTCAGGATGGTCTGCTGCTGCGGGCCCCGATAGATCGCCTGATCCTTGTGGCTCATGCGGATGCCGATCTTCGATACGAATGGTGTCGGATCGTTTGCGAGGACCACCGGCATGATGTCGGTGTTGACCAGTTGGACCGGATTGATCCAGTTGCCCAAGGCCGCGAGGACTTGCGGCGACTGGGTGCGCTTTGTCTCGAAACGGACGAAGAAAGAGACGGTGCGCTTGAGCAGGACGTCGCCGGGCTTTGCCGCTGCGGTGAGGCCGGTGCCGCTCCAGCCACCGTCGCCGCTCGGCGGCAAGGGAACGCTGCATCTCATCGCACCGTTGTAGCTGGCCGCCGCGACGGAAGCCGGCAGCAGGAGGAGGAGAAGTCTGAAGGCCCCCGCGAGGGCGCGGGCACGGCGGCGCCGGGGGCGCTGCGTCCATGCTGGGGAATTGCGGGTCATAGGGTACTCCGAGGAAGATTGCTTGTTCTGCCGAGGCGGAACAACCGTGTCCGAGGCCAGGACGTGCAGCCCGGCATGGCGGGCTGCCGGGCCGTCCTGGACCGTTATTGCAGCAGGCCGGAGTTCGAACCTGCCGGCGGTAGCAGGGAGGCCGCGCCATAGGCGACGTTGCCCGTCATGCGTCCGGTGTTGAGGCCGGCGAGGCCGCCATAGACCTGCTGGTAGCCCGCCGGTTGGTAGTTGACGCGGGTGGCGGCGGTGGAGTAATCGATCACGCTGCGGTTCACGCCGGCCAGTCCGCCCAGCGCGGCGTATGTTCCGCCACGCACCGAGCCGTTCGCGTGGGAATACGACACCGTGCCCTGGTTGTCGCCGACCACGCCGCCGACATTGCTGCGGCTGCCGCCGGTCACTTCGCCCAGGCCGATGCCGCCGACGATAGTGCCGAGGTTGGCGCCGGCGACGCCGCCCGCGCTGGCGTTGTTGCCGGCGGTGACCTTCCCATGTCCTTCTGCGGCGGTCAATGCGCCGAGGTTGTAGCCGGCGACGCCGCCGGCCAGGCTGGTGGAGCCGCCGGAGACGTCACTGTAGCCCTTGGCGTTGAGCACCTCGCCGCCATAGAGGTTGCTGCCGACCACACCCCCCACGCGGCTGCTGTTGCCTGCGCGTACCTGTCCGGATGCCGTGGCATGGGACACGGTGCCGAAGCTGTTGGCGCCCACCACGCCGCCGACATTGGCGCCGGAGGCATCGACGACCGGCCCGGTGGCCGCGACATGGGCGAGGCGGCCGCCATTGGCGTTGAGACCGGCGATGCCGCCCAGGTTGGCGGTGGCGCTGCCGTTGACCTGGCCGCTGGCCTGCGAGGCGGCAATGGTGGCCCCCGAGTTCAAGCCGACCACGCCGCCGGCGTTGCCGCGCTGGTTGCCCTGCACGCGACCGCTGGCGCTGGCGCTCTCGATCGTGCCGGCGTTGGCGTTCAAGCCGGCGATGCCGCCCGCGTTGACACCGGCCCGGCTGGCGGTGACGGCACCTTCGCTGCGGACATCCTGCAGCGTGCCCCCGTTGTTGACGCCGGCGATGCCGCCGATGCCGCCGCCGATGTCGTTGAGCACGCCGCCGGACACCTGCGCGCGGGAGACCGCACCGCGGATCGCGGCCGGGTCGCCGGCGCCGGCGAGGATGTTCTCACCGGCCACGCCACCGACGGCGCGCGCGTTGACGCCACCGTAGACGGAACCGCTGGTGCTGACGTTCTCCAGCGTGCCGGTATTGATTCCCACCAGCCCGCCGACAGTGGTCGAGCGCGAGGTGTTGCTGCTGACGTTGACCCGTTCCGTGCTGACGTTGCGGATCAGGCCCCGGTTCACGCCTGCCAGAGCTCCCACGGAGCCCGGGACCGGGCCATAAGCGTTGTCGGTCACACTGAGGTTTGCCAGCTTCACGTTGCTGATGGAGCCGGCCGCTTCCGAGAACACACCGACATTGGCGCCGCGCCCGGTGATCGAGAGTCCGCTGATGGTGTTGCCCAGGCCGTCGAAGCTGCCGCGGAAGACGCCGTACGGCCCGCCGATGGACAGCAGGCGGCCGCCTGTGATGCCGTTGCCCAGTACATAGTGGCCATAGAGATTGGTGTCGATCTGCTGCAGCTGGGCGACATTCTGTATCACGGTGTGGCGGATGCCGTTGGCGGTGAAGCCGGCACTGCTCCCAGATAGCGTGACCGAGCCCTTATCGCCGAAGTTGCGTCCGCCCGGCGCGTTGATCTCGAGTTCGCTGGCAGTGCCGCTGAGGGTGAGCTTGTCGTTGATATTCACCTGGTTGCCGGCGTTCAGCATCAGTCCGGCGCGGATGCCGCTGGCACTCACCGGGGCGTTCACGTGGAGGCTTCCGGCCGCCTCCAGCGACAGATGGTTGCTGGAGTTCCAGGCCACCGGGCCCTTGAGGGAAAGGTCTCCGGTCTCGCTCCTGGCCTTGATGTGCGTGGTGGCAAGGTTCTGTGCCAGCGTACCGCTGTAGGCATTGGCGCTGCTGTCGTTGGCGTAGCGGCCGATCGTCATGTCCGGGGCGCTGAGCGTCCAGTTGCCGTGCATGCCGTTGCTGGCGCGCGTGTCGACCATCAGGCCCAGACCGACATCGAGGCCCCGGCCGCGGGTCACGACTTCGCCGCCGTCGCCGACCGTGTTCATTGCGCTGGTGCTGAGCCGTCCGCCGACGAAGGTACGGCCGACGTCGCCGCCGTCCAGCGTGATCTTGCCCGCACGTCGGCTCAGTGTATTGGCTTCGATCGCACCGACGTTGTTGACCACGGCCTGCAGCAGGGCGCCGCTGCCGCGTGCGGTCATCAACACCTGGCCGCCGTCGGCCTTGAGCAGGCCGCCATTGTGCGCCAGCGCGTCCGCGGCGGCACCGTTGATCTCCAGGTTGAGCAGGCCGTCGGCGGCGCCGAAACGCACCATCGCGTCGCCGCCGGCACCGAGTGCCACGCTGCCCATCGGAGCCAGGATCAGGCCATCGTTGCGTACGCGGCCTCCCAGCAGGGCGATGCTGCCGCCCACCGCGGCGGTGAGGGTGCCCTCGTTGACGACGGCGTTGGGGGAGTTCGAATCGGTGAAGCTGTAGTTATGGCCTGGTGCGAGGAACTGCTGGTCGGAGATGCCGTGGGTGGAAGCGACCAGGCCGCCCACGTTGACCTGGGCGCTCTTGCCGAACAGCACGCCATTGGGGTTGACCAGGAAGACTCGCCCGTTGGCCTCCATCCTGCCGAAGATCTCGCTGCTGTTGTTGCCGATGACCCGGTTCAATGCCACGGCAGCGCTGCCGGGCTGGTTGAAGCTCACGCGCTCGCCTGCGCCGATGTTGAAATCGTTCCAGTCGATGATCAGCTTGTCGGTCTTCTGGTTGATCGACATCGCCTGCTGGCTCGCATCCTTCTGGATGTCAGCGCTGCCGCCGGCGATGTTCTGGCCGCTCGGCAGGGCATGGGCCGATGGGGCGGCGACGAGCCCGAGCAAGGCCGCCGCCGCAGTGGCCGCCAGCGCCGGCTTGCCTCGCCTGCCTTGCCGACGCGCGCCTTCGTGCGCAACCTGCCAGCATTGCTGGGCCGTGTTCCAGACCAGGATGTAACTACGGTTCATCTTGCATACCTCTTGTTGTTGAAAGGACTCAGCCGGACTTCGGCAGAGCGGGCATCCGGGCCCAGGGTGGACCGGAAGACGGCTGCAGCCCGCCACCGATGGGGCGGGCTGCAAGAGAATCCAGTGCTCCTTGCTCATGGCGCGGGCGAGCCGTCCCGGGCGATCTCGGCTTCGCCGTGGATGGCCTCGCCACCGTCGCCCGCGGCCTGGTAGCGCAACGGGGTCCCGGGGGGCAAGGCTTCGATGCCCTGTGGCAACGGCAGCGCGGCGCTGCCGAAAGGCGGCACCGTGAGGCCGCCGAGCCGCAGCGGCGACGGCGTTCCCGCTAGCGCAACCTCGGCGAGACTGACGAAGTAGGGCGAGTCGTTGCGGGCTTCCAGTGTCGGGCCGGCTCCCCGTTCGCCGGGCCGCAGCTGCCAGCGCAGGCGCGCGATGGCGCGTTCCGGACTGCCATCCAGGCCGCGCGGGCGGTACAGGACTTTCATGCGCAGGCGCACGGCGAGTTTCAAGCGCCAGTTGTCGCCGGGCGGGCGAGGCGGCACTTCCAGGAAGTTGATCCAGAACACGGACTCGCGATCCTCGGGCATGGCTTCGCCGCTGTGGCGGAGCTGCAGGGCGACGCTCCCCTTGGGGTCGAGGCGTACGAGCGGCGGCGTGAGCAGGAAGGGCACGGCCAGCGTGCTTGGGTCGGCATCCGGCGCGCCGCGATCCAGCCAGGTCTGCAGCAGCACCGGCTGGTCGCCGCTGTTGGCGACGCGGATGGTCTGTTGTGTCAAGCCGGCGGGATAGATGAAGCGGGTGCCTGTGACGGCGAGGGCCGCGTGTGCGCTGCCGGCGCCCGGCAGCAGGCCGCACGCCTGCAGCGTTAGCGCCGCCAGCGCGGCAAGCAGCGCCTGCAGTGCCGACCGTACCGACCGTGCCGACATTGCCCGCGATGCGGGCATGCCGGATGGGGGGATACGCGAGTGCGCCGCCGGGCTCACCATGTGACGGAGCCGGTGGCACGCCAAGGCGTCGCGAAATGCCGGCCGGCGGCGGGTGCCTGGTCGGCTCCGTAGGCTTCGCGGCGCGTCCGGTCCGCCTGTTCGCCGGCGCCTTCCGTGCCGCTGCGGTCCGGTGCGGCGGGCCGTGCCGCGGGGAGCAGACGGCAGGGCAGCTCGAACTGCTGGAAGCCGCGCTGCCGCGCGCCGTCGCTGGCCGGCAGCGCATAGTCGATCTGGCACTGCTGTCCGCCCCACTGGACGAGGATGCTGCCGCGCTCCTGATCGGTGCGGACCACCAGCCGGCTGCCCTGGCCCACTGCGCCGATCACGGCTCCGCTGCGGGCGTCGACCGCCGTGGCGGCGAAGGGCAGCGGCCTGCCGTCCGGCTGGCGGCTGTCGATCAGGATCGGGAAGGCACGCTGTGTGGGGTAGTCGAGGCGGACGATAGCGCCTGCGCGGGGCGCCACGCTGCGCGCACTCTGTTTGAGTTCGACGTCCTGCGACATGCCGCTGGGATCGAGCTCGATGGTATTGAGGCGGTAGGGCGACAATGCCGTGACCACGGCGTAGCCGTGCCGATCGATCTCGGTCTGCGAGGTGGTGCGCGCGCCTTCGGCGTGGGGGGCATGGACCAGCGCGATGGTCTCGCCCAGCGAGCGTGCCAGCGTGACGCCGCCAGGGTGCGCGACCACGCCGCCGGATGCGCTCAGCGAGCCCTGGCGCGAGCCGTTGCCCCAGGACACGCTGGCGCCGACATCGGCGCTGGACAGGCGGTAGCTGACGCTGGCGTTGGCGGTCGCGCGATTGCTGCTGCTGTCGCCCGAGAGCGACAGGTTGTAGTAGCCCTGGCTCAACTGGCCGAAAGTATCGCTGGCACCCAGCATGCCTTGCGTGCCGGCGCGGTCGTCGTGGGTGGTGAAGAGGCTCAGCGTCGGCGCGCCGCCCACTTCGCGTCCGAGCGGGATGTTGAGATTGACGCTGATCAGGGTATTGGTGCGGTTGCCGGCCGACGAGGCGAGGGACTGGGTCGTCAGCCGCTGGGCGGACACGCTGTAGGTGATGCCGCGCCAGCTGTTGCTGTAGCCCGCCGCGAAAGAAAGCACGGTCCCGGGCTGGTTCCAGTACTGCATCGACGAGCCGGTCAGGTAGATGCTGCCGCCGGTATTGCCGAGGCGCTGGCTGATGTTGGCGTCGAGCCGGGTGCGCATGCGCGTCGTGCTGCCGAAGCTGATGCCGCGGTCAGCCCGGTCGCGCATCGCCACTGCGTCGGACAGGCCGAGGTAGCCCGGGGTGGCATAGCGGTAGGCCAGCAGGGAGAAGTCGGTACCGGCCTGCGGCAGGTTCTTGCTGTAGGTCAGGCGATAGCTCGTCCCGCGGTGGCTTCTCCCTCCAGGCGGGCTGGTATTCGATGCGGTGACGTCGGCGGTGAATGCGCCGACGGGGGTATTGATGGCGGCCCCGGCCAGCGCGGACTGGTAGCCGTTGGTCAGCGAGGCGCCGCCGTAGACGGTCAGGTCGTTGTCGAGGCCGTATTGGTAGACCCCCTGCAACAGGAACTGCCGGTGGCTCAGGCTGGGGTCGTTGGTCTGGCCCAGGGTCGCGCTGAAGCGGTGGGCGCCGGGGCGCAGCATCTGCACCGCCGTGGCGAAGGGAACGGTGAACGTATGCACCTGTCCGCCGGCCTCGGTGACGCGCACTTCCAGGTCGCCGCCGTAGCTGGCCGCCTGCAGGTCGTCGATGGCGAATGGCCCGGGCGCGACCGTGGTTTCGTAGATCTGGTAGCCGCGCTGGTGGATGGTGACCTTTGCGTTCGAGTTCGCCGTGCCGCGCACCACGGGCGCGTAGCTGCGATAGATGTCGGGCAGCATGCGGTCATCGCTGCTCAGGCGCACGCCGCGGAAGGAGACGGGGTCGAAGAATTCGGCGCCCGTGGTGCTTTCGCCGAGCAGCAGCTGCGAACGCAAGGGTGGGAGATCGGTCTGGGCATAGGTCAGGCCGCGCTGGTAGTCCAGGCCGCTTTGCGGCGACCAGGCGACGGTGCCGCTGTGGCGCAGGCGTACGCTGCCGATGTTCACTCCCATGTCCAGGCCGGCATAGCCGCTGGTCTGGCTGCTGCCGTTGGCCTGGGTCGTGAACAGGTTGGTGTGGTAGTTGAGCCGCGCGCCCGGGATACCCTGGTCCCAGTTCTCGGGGGCGACATAGGTGGGCGAGCTGCCGCTGCGCAGGAAGATGTGCGGCACCGTGAGGTAGAGCTTCTGCTCGCCCTGGTCGAGGCGCACCTCGGCCCCCGGCACATAGTCGGAGAGCGGCGCGCACACCAGGCCCTCGGGCATCTGGGTATTGCCCAGCTGGTCCTGGCCGCGCGCGGCCTTGTCCAGGTCCACGCCGGCCCGGGCCAGCAATTCGCGGCTGAAGCAGGGGACGGGCTCAGCCTCGGCTCGATCCGACGCGCGGCGGAACTCCACGTCTTCCAATCCGCGCCACTGCCCGTTGACCATCAGGTCGAGGCGATGTTTTCCGGGCTCGACCGGATTGCCGCGCGCGAAGCGCGCGGTGTCGATCTGCTGGCCGTCGGAGCCCTGGACCAGGAAGGCGCTATCGAAGACCACTGCTTCTGCCGCGCGTAGCGGCGTGCGGGCTGGCACCTCGTGTGCGCTGCTGGCGCCTTTGGCGTCTGCCGCCGCCGACGCCTGCGCGCTGGCAGGGGCGGCCGGCGGTGCGTTGCTGTCGGCCTCGCTCGACGCCGGGCCGGTGGCCTTGTCCGGGTCGCTGGCACGCGCCTGCTCCAGCAGCATGCCAATGCCGGCACCCGTTTGGCCGGCACCCAGCGCGAAGGAGGGCAGCATCAGGCCGACCGCCAGCATGATGGGGCTGTGCGTTGCAGAACGCGTCCGCCCGTGCCGGGACGAACGAGGCATGCGGGTTGGCGGGAAGCGAGATGTGGGTTGATTGCGCATGGAACGAGCGAGTACTGACGGGCGGCGCCGCCTCCGCACCGCTTGGCAGCGGGTTGAGGAGGGCAGCGCGAGCGCCTAGCGCGATGGCGTCATCGGGGGAGGCGCCACCGGGGACGGCGTCACCGCAGGCGGAGAATCGAGGAACTTCTCCAGCGTGTGCGTACCGCCGAAGTCGGTGATCACGTGGTAACGGACGGCTGGCCGTTCAGCGGTGCGAGGCAGGTTGTCGTGAAGATCGAAGCGCAACTGGCTGAACGGGGCGACCATGCCGCCGCCGGCATCCACCACCTTGTCGCCGACCTTGGCCTCTACAGCACTGAAGGAGACGTAATAAGGCGTGGGATTGGAAACCTCGATCTGCTGCGCGGCCCGTCCCGAGGGCGGCTGACCGGCGTGCGCCGGGGCTGGCAGCAGCGTCCAAGTCAGCCGGTCGCCTGCAACCGAGACTTCCCGCGTGACCAGCGGTGCCGGACGGTAGAACAGCTTGATGCGGGTGCGGAAGGACAGAAGCACGAAGTCCCTCTGCGTGGTCTTCGGCGTGGGCGGAACGTCGACCACGTTGATCCAATAGACGGACTCGCGGTCCTGGGGCAGGTCGTCTCGCAGCCGGCTGATGCGCAGGACGGCGCCGCTGTCGGGTTCGACACGGCTGACTGCCGGCGTGACCATGAAAGGCGTGGTCACGCGATCCGGCGGCAGGTCCGCGCGCCCGTCGTCGATCCAGGTCTGCATCAGGGCGGGTGCGTTGCCGCTGTTCTGGATCTGCAGCGATACGTCGCGGGCATTGCCGGGAAAGACCAGGCGCGTGCCCTGCAGGACCAGGCTGGCCTGAACCGGGGCCGCCAGCGCCATGGCACCGGCGGCCAGGAGGAAGAGGATGCTGCGCATCGCCGGCGCCATGTCTCGCCCTCCTTATTCGTAGGCGATCTGGTAGCGGATCTGCGAGTTGTAGATGCCGGGCCGCACGCCGGCGGGGCCGGTCGTATCCTGGCGGACCAGGTTGGCGTAGTACTTCAGCGTCACCGAGTTCGTGGCCGAGTCGATGGCGAAGGACGGCGTGGCCGGATTGCTTCCCAGCATCAGTTTCTGGGTGCCGGCACTATCGCCGTAAAGGTTGACCTGGACGTTCTCCGCGTAGTCAGTACCGGTCAGGTTCATCAGGCCGCCGTTGTTGCGATCCACCAGGGCGCCGAGATCGTCGAACTTGATCTTGGCCTTGGGGGTGGAGCCTGCGCTGAAGGTGCAATTGGACAGCTGGATGCTGAATTCCGTCGGCGACAGGAGCGTGTTTGCCGGTCTGCCGTTGGTGTCGAAATCGGCAGGCTTGAGCTGGGGAAACTCCACGAGCTTGTCGGTATCGCTGGGGTTGATCTTGCAGGTGGTGTCGAAAATCTTGCCCGAGAACTGGATCCTGCCGTCGAAGGCATGCGATAGCGTGGGCAGGCCGGCCGCCAGGGCGACGAGCGAGGCGAGGGCGATACGTTTCATTTTTAAGGTCCTTTTCAATGATTTGAAAAATCGCTCCAGCACGTTTTTGAAAATCCGGGGGCACGGGAGCGGTTGGGTATCCGGTGGAGGCTTTCTGCTTTACCGCCGGGGACGCCGTGGAAGGCGTGCATGCGCCTGAACGTGATCTCTCAGGCATCTGCAGGGACTACTTTAATGGCTCCGGCGCGGCTTAGGTCTAGTAATAATGCGAAATTTGGATAGTATTTATCCGATATTTGTTTTTCTTAATTCTCCTTTTTGTATCTTTTATCTTGTTTGATATTTATTCCGCGATTAATGGTGGATATTTCCCCTTGTCATTGGTTTTTCTGTGATCTGTCCGATTTGATTTGATCGTCTTGGGTGGGTTTTTTCTTATCCGGTGGCAGGCCAGTGCATATGGCCGTGAAACAGCCGGCCGGTGAAGGACGTACACAGCGGGCGGCATGGCGCAGCTGGTCGATGGCAGAGGTCGATGGGGGCGGCCCGGCCGCAGGCTTGCCGGCAGAGCGGTGGCCGGGTGAAACGGGATAGTATTGGCGGCATCCTTGCGCAATTAACGGACAAGACAGTCGGCCGTCAGGAATGCCTGCGGTCAAGCTGGAAGGCGGGCAGTCGGATGCAAGGAGGGGGGGGCGAAAAAAACCCGGCGTGTTGCCGGGTTCAAGGGTACCGTTGCGTTACGCAAGGCGGATACCGAGGAGACAAGGGGAGGGGTCCGATCGGACCGCCGTTGGCAAAGCGCGCTGCTGTGGCAGGGGCGCTTTGCCAACGGGCCGGCGAGGCCGGCCGGACCGCCGCCGGCAGGGCCGGCGGCGGTGCTGCTTTGCCTGACTTAGGCGGCAGCGGGCTTCTTGGCAGCCGAGCGGGCAGTGGCGCCGGCTTGCTGGGCAGCCTTGCTGGCAGCGCTGGCGGCAGCTTGGAAATTGCTTTCGGCGATTTCCACGGCTTGCTTGGTGGCCTTCTGCACCGACTCGTAGGCGTTGTTGGCGGCGCTGATCGCGGACTTCACGATGGCGACGGTCGATTCGGAGCCGGCCGGCGCGTTCTTGGCGAAGTTGTCGACCAGGGCTTGCACCTTCTTCGAGCCTTCGGCCAGTTGGGCTTCGGCGACCTTGGTGAACTCGCCCTGGGTTTCCGAGGCGATTTCATACAGGTGACGGGTGTAGGCCAGGGCCTTCTCGGCGACGGGCTGGACCAGCGAAGCCTGGATGGCCAGCAGTTCCTGCGCGTCCTTGGCGGACAGCGCCTTCTTGGCGTTGTCGACGTTTTCGGCGAAGGTGGTCTTGACGACCTGCAGGTTCAGTTCAACCAGCTTCTCGACGCCTTCGAACGCCTTGGTGGTCAGGCCGAACAGGGTTTCCAGATTGGCTTTTTGTGCAGCTGCAACTTGTTCCGGGGTCAGGATCATGCTGAGTCTCCAGTGGTGGGTTCAGATTCAAGCAACGTTAGGCCGCCCAGATGTCATAGCGGTGACAGGTGGAACCTGTCGTAAAGCCAAGCCCAGGCGTATTCGTCCGCAGCACTCACCCGCTTCGATCGAGGATGATGCGCTGCAACAATTCCTATTCTAGGGGAAGCGCGGAGGCTGTCAAGCGCTTTTTGTGCATCGCACAAAAAAGAGGGTGCATGTCGAGGAAAAGTGCCGCCTCGTACGCCTGCAACCCCCGCGCCGGTGGGGGGCGGGGAGCAGTGCTAACATCTCGGCTTCGCGTGGCGACTGCCAGCCGCGCTTGCCCCGCCTGCCCCGCCTGCCCGAGCCATGCTTGCCTACTACGCCGACGAGTTCGTCTTGCCGCTGCCGCCGGACCACCGCTTCCCGATGCGGAAGTACCGCATGCTGCGCGACGGCGTGGCGGCCTCGGTAACCGGGCTGGAGCTGTGCGAGGCGCCGCGGGCGGACGATGCAGACTTGCTGCGCGCCCACACTGCCGACTATGTGCGGCAGGTATCGGCCGGGCAACTCGATGCAGCGCGCCAGCGCGAGATCGGTTTCCCTTGGTCGGTCGAAATGGTGGAGCGCTCGCGGCGCTCCGCCGGTGCGTCGATTGCCGCGTGCAGGGCGGCGCTGGCCGACGGCATCGCGGTCAACCTGGCCGGCGGCACCCATCACGCCTATGCCGACAAGGGCGGCGGCTTCTGCGTCTTCAACGATGCCGCCATCGCGGCACGGGCGCTACAGGCGGAGGGCCGCGTCGCACGCGTAGCGGTGGTCGACCTCGACGTGCACCAGGGCAACGGCACGGCCTCCATCCTGGCCGGCGACCCGAGCATTTTCACGCTGTCCTTGCACGGGGAGAAGAACTACCCCTTCCGCAAGGAGGCCAGCGACCTGGACGTGGGCCTGCCCGACGGCTGCGGCGACGAAGCCTACCTGCAGGCGCTGCAGCAGGCGATCGAAATGCTGTCGCAGCGCTTCTCGCCGCAACTGATCATCTACCTGGCCGGTGCGGATCCGCATGAGGGCGACCGGCTCGGCCGGCTCAAACTCACCCTGGGCGGCCTGGCTCGGCGCGATGCCCTGGTCTTCGACTATGCGCTGGCGCGCCGTCTGCCGGTGGCCGTGGCGATGGCGGGCGGCTATGGCCGGCAGATCGAGGACACGGTGGCCGTCCATGTGCAGACCGTGGCACTGGCGGCGCAGTATCAGTTACGCCATCCGCTGCGCGGCGCAGCCGCGACGGCGCGCGTGGCAGGAGCGGCGGCGTGAGCGGCGCGGCGGCGGGTACGCGTGCCGGCGGCTCCCGGCTGTGGGTGGCCTGCATGCCATGGCTGTTCGTGCTGATCTGGAGCACCGGCTTCATCGTTGCCAAGTACGGCATGCCTTATGCCGAGCCCATGACCTTCCTGTTCCTGCGCTTCGCCGGCGTGCTGGTCTTCATGCTTCCCTTCGTGCTGCTTGCGCGGGTGCCGCTGCCGCAACGCCAGGGACGTACCGACTGGCGCAAGGTCGGCCATCTGGCCCTGGCCGGCCTGTTCCTGCAGGCTGGCTACCTGGGCGGGGTCTGGGCCGCGGTCAAGCTGGGCATGCCGGCCGGCGTGTCGGCGCTGATCGTGGGCATGCAGCCGGTGCTGACCGCGCTGATCGCCACGCGGCTGGGCGAGCGCATCGGTGCCCGGCAATGGCTGGGGCTGCTGTGCGGCATCGCCGGCGTCGGGCTGGTGGTGGCCAACAAGCTGACGGTGGCCGGCATGTCACCGGCGTCGCTGCTGCTGGCGCTGGGCGCCTTGCTGTGCATCACCATCGGCACGCTGTACCAGAAGCGTTATTGCCCGGTGTTCGACCTGCGCATCGGTTCGGTGATCCAGTTCGCGGCATCGGCGCTGGCCTGCCTGCCGTTCATGTTCCTGTTCGAGACACGTGAGGTGCAGTGGACCGCGGCGATGGTGTGTGCACTGCTATGGTCGGTGCTTGCCTTGTCGATCGGCGCTATCTCGCTGCTCTTCGTCCTGCTGCGGCAAGGTGCTGCCACGCGCGTGTCCAGCCTGATGTACCTGACGCCGCCCACCACGGCGGTGATGGCCTGGCTGTTGTTCGGCGAGCGTTTCCCGCCGCTGGCAGCGCTGGGCATGGCCTTGGCGGTGGCGGGGGTAGCCCTCGTCATGCGCCGTTGAGCGCCGCCGCCTTCGGGAGACTTCGCCGTCTCCCGGGCCGATTTTCCGGCCATCCCATCCACTCGTCCATTCGCTGAACCTGACCGAGCGCGAGCCATGAAACCGCAAGCAGAACCCCGCAGCGCCTATCGTCATTTCCTTCCCATCACCACGCGCTGGATGGACAATGATGTCTATGGCCACGTCAACAACGTCGTCTACTACAGCTACTTCGATACGGTGGTGAACCGCTACCTGATCGAGCAAGGAGTGCTGGACCCGGCCGCGGGCGAGACCATCGGCCTGGTCATCGAAACACAATGCAACTACTTCGACTCACTTAGCTTTCCCGATACCGTGGTGGCCGGGCTGCGCGTGGCACGCCTGGGCAATACCAGTGTGCGCTACGAGGTGGGGCTGTTCCGCGGCGAGGCGGAGACGGCGGCGGCGCAGGGACACTTCGTCCATGTCTACGTCGACCGCGCGTCGCGCCGGCCGGTCCCGCTGCCCGAGGCACTGCGGCGGGTACTCTCGCCGCTGGCGGTCGAGCTGGCGGAATCGGCATGAGGCAGGGTGCCGTGGCGCACCTGCCGCACGGGGCGGGAAGGCGAGGGGCCGGCGAGGTGAACCAGCCGTGAAGCAAGCCGTCAAGCAAGTCCTGAAGCAAGCAAGGTCCGTGGAGCCGCAAGGCCCGCTGCCCGACGAGGTGGCGGCGGTCGACCGGGCCATCCTCACCCGGCGCTCGGTGCGCGCTTTCCTCGATACCCCGGTGCCGCGCGAGACGGTGGAGGACATCCTCGGCGTGGCCAGCCGCGCACCGTCCGGTACCAATTCCCAGCCTTGGCGCGTCTACGTGCTGACCGGCGATGCCAAGGCGCGCCTGTGCACCGATGTGCTGGCGGCCTACGACGATCCGGAGCGCGACAGCAAGTATCTGGAAGAATATCCCTACTATCCGCGCGAGTGGATCGATCCCTATCTGGCGCGACGCCGCAAGGTGGGCTGGGATCTCTATGAATTGCTGGAGATCAGCCGCGAGGACAAGGCGCGCATGCACGAGCAGCATGCGCGTAACTTCCGCTTCTTCGACGCGCCGGTCGGATTGATCTTCACCATCGACCGCATCATGGAGCAGGGCAGCTGGCTCGATTACGGCATGTTCCTGCAGAGCCTGATGATCGCGGCGCGGGCGCGCGGGCTGGATACCTGTCCACAGGCGGCCTTTGCGCGCTTCCATCGCGTCATCGGCGATCATCTGCGCCTGACGGAAGACGAGATGGTGGTGTGCGGGATGTCCCTCGGTTACGCCGATCCGGATGCCATCGCCAATCAATTGAGCACGGAACGTGAACCGGTCAGCGGGTTCGCGCGTTTTCTCAGTTGAGACCGCAGTGACATCGCGAGGGAGCGCCGTAACCGGCCTCCCACCTTGTGTTTGTGGCTGACGAGTCGTTTCCGGGCATGGTCCCGCAGGCGATCCGGTGGATCGCCTGTTTCGTTGGGTGACTGGGGAATCCGGCCGATGAGTGCTTTTTGCATAACATTTATCGCATCGTGGAAATGTTTGCAAATCGAACTTTAAGGAGCGATCGTAAGTCTCTAATCTTGCTAACAATTTCAACTTTTCCTAAACTGGCGCCATCCCTGATGCGCTGAACGAATCATGTCCCGGTCCGATTCCCCATTCCTGAGATTCTTCGGCCTCTCCTCGTTGTCCTCCGCCGCCACTGCCGTGATGGTGTCCGCGTCCCTGCTCGCCGTGCCCGTGGCGCACGCGGCCGACGCCGGATCGAACGGCAAGACCAGTAAGACGGCCAAGAAGACGAGCAAGAGCACGAAGAAGACGGCCGCCGCTGGCGCGGCCAAGAAGTCCGCCAAGGCGGAAGGCGCCACCCGCAAGGTAGTGGTGCTGAAGAACGGCAAGCGTCACGTGGTGACGCAGCGCCAGGCGGTGCCGGTGCGCACCGCCTTCACGCCGGCCAAGCCCTCGATGGGCGAGGCGCTCGGCCTGCGCGAGACCGCCGACGCGCTGGCGCTGCGTTCCAGCGTGGCGCTGGTGATGGACCAGGACACCAATGAGGTGCTGTTCCAGAAGAACCCCAATGCGGTGCTGCCGATCGCCTCGATCACCAAGCTGATGACGGCGACGGTGGTGCTGGAGGCGCGCCAGCCGATGGAAGAGATGCTCACCATCACCGAGGAAGACCGCGATACCGAGAAGCACAGTGGCTCGCGCCTGCGTTTCGGCGCCCAGCTCAGCCGCCACGACATGCTGCTGCTGGCGCTGATGTCTTCGGAAAACCGCGCCGCCTCGGCGCTCGGCCGCAACTATCCGGGCGGCCTGCCTGCCTTCGTGCAGGCGATGAACCGCAAGGCGCGCGAGCTGGGCATGAACGACACGCACTACGTCGACTCGAACGGCCTGTCGAGCAGCAACGTCTCCAGCGCGGTCGACCTGGCGCGCCTGGTCAATGCGGCCTACCGCAACCCGACCATCCGCGAGTTCTCCACCCAGACCGAGTACGAGGTCAACGTGCTGGGCCGCCCGCTGCACTATGTCAGTACGAATCGCCTGGTGCGCGGTGGCAACTGGGATATCGGCCTGCAGAAGACGGGCTTCATTTCCGAGGCCGGCCAGTGCCTGGTGATGCAGGCGCGCGTGCACGGCCGCAATGTCGTGATGGTGTTCCTGGACTCGGTCGGCAAGCTGTCGCGCTTCGCCGATGCCACCCGCGTGCGCGACTGGCTGGAGCACTCGCCGTCGATCCAGCCGCGCCCCTTTCCCGGAGCACCCAATCTGACCCAGGGTCCGACGTCGCCGCAGGCGGTGCTGGCGTCGCAGCAACCTCGCGGGACCTGATCCCGGGCAGCGGGTGCACGTAAGACAAAGCGCCGGTCGATCGACCGGCGCTTTGTTTTTTTACGGCCTGTGCGGCGCAGCCGCGTCAGAGCAGCTTGCCCGGGTTCATGATGCCTGCGGGGTCGAAGACCCGCTTGATCTCGCTCATCAGCCGCAACTCCAGCGGATCCTTGGTGCGCAGGAAGTCATCACGCTTGAGCTGGCCGATGCCGTGCTCGGCGCTGATGCTGCCGCCATAGCGCACCACTTCGTCGATCACTTCCGCCGTGACCGCCTTGCCGTGCCGGGTGGCCCAGTCGGGGCCGGCGCCGGCCGGGCGCGAGAGGTTGTAGTGCAGGTTGCCGTCGCCGAAGTGGCCGAAGATGAAGGGGCGGATGCCGGGATCGAGCCGGGCCACCCGCTGCGCCATGCTGTCCATGAAGGCCGGGATCCGTTCGATCGGCAACGAGACGTCATGCTTCAGGTGGGGACCGTCGGCCCGTTGCGCTTCCGAGATCTCTTCGCGCAGCTTCCACAGGGCCTGCAATTGCGCCAGCGAGGCCGAGACCGCGGCGTCGAGGCACAAGCCGTCATCCAGCGCCGTGCCGATCACTTGCTCGAGCAGGGCGCCGAGCGCGGACTCGTCGGTCGTGTCGGCCAACTCCACCAGCACATAGCCGGGGTAACGCGTGGCAAACGGCTCCTGCACGCCTTCGGCATGGGCCAGCACGAGGTCCACGCAGTCCCCGGTGAAGAACTCGAAGGCCTGCAGGCGCGCGCCGCAGCGGGCGTAGAGCAGCGAGAACAGCGACAGGGCCTGCGCCGGGGACTCCACGGCGGCCAGCACCACGCTGCGCACGTCGGTGCGCGGCAGCAGGCGCAGCGCGGCTGCGGTGATGACGCCCAGCGTGCCTTCCGAGCCGATCAGCAATTGCTTGAGGTCGTAGCCGGTATTGTCCTTGCGCAAGGCCCGCAGGCCGTGGAACACCTCACCGGTAGGCAGCACGGCTTCGATGCCCAGCACCAGTTCGCGCGTCATGCCGTAGCGGACCACATTGACGCCACCGGCGTTGGTGGCGAGGTTGCCGCCGATCTGGCAGGAGTCTTCCGCTGCCAGGCTCAGTGGCAGCAGCCGGTGCTCGGCCTCGGCGGCGCGGCGCAGGTTGCCCAGGATGCAGCCGGCCTCGGCCACCATGGTGTTGGCGATGGTGTCGATCGAGCGGATCGCGTTCATGCGGTCCAGGCTCAGCACCACGTTGCGGGGGCTGCCATCCGGCGTGGCGGCGCCGCACAGTCCGGTATTGCCGCCGCGCGGCACCACCGGTACCGCGGCCTGCTGGCACAGGGCGAGCGCGCGCGACACTTCCTCGACGCGGCGCGGGCGTACCACCGCCTGTGCCTGGCCCCGATAGAGGCCGCGCCAGTCGGCGAGCCAGGGGGCGATGTCTTCCGGGCGGGTGGCCACCGTATCGGGGCCGAGCGCCTCGACGAGGCGGGGCAGGAAATCGTCAGGTTGCATGATCAGGCAGGGAGATCGGGTTCAGGGAAACGGATGCAGGGTTCCGGCATGCCGGCACGCCGCCGTCAGGCCGGGGCCGGGGCAGCTGGGAATGGGCCCTTGCCTTCCAGCCGCAGGCCGAGGCGGGCGGCCGCACCGCGCAGATGGGCCTCGGCGGCGGCCCGGGCACGCACGGGGTCGCCTGCCTCGATGGCGGCGAACACGGCCACGTGTTCGTCGTGCACGGCCTCGGCCAGCCCCGACTGGCGCAGCGTATTGCTGCGCGCGGTGCGCACGGCGTCGTGCAATTGCACGTTCAGGTACTGCAGCAGTTGCTGGTAGTACTTGTTGTGCGTGGCGGCGGCGATCGCGATATGAAAGGAGGTGTCGAGGTCGGCGGCCGGCTGCGGTTCCAGCAGGCGCTGGCGCAGACCTTGCAGCAGGTCCGACAAGGCGTCGAGGTCGTCCTGCGTGCGCCGCAACGCCGCCAGGGCAGCGGCCGCGCCTTCGAGCTCGAGCCGCAATTCATAGAGGCTGGCCATCTCCTCTCGGTCCACGGCCAGTTGTGCCGGCAGACGGAAGCCGGCACTGCCGGTGCGCGCGCGCACCATGCAGCCCAGGCCTTGGCGGCTTTCCACCAGCCCCTGCGCACGCAGGTGCTCGGTGACCTCGCGGATCACGGCGGCGCTGACACCGAAGCGTTCCGCCAACTGGCGGCCGCTCGGCAAGCGGCTGCCGAGCGGGTAGTCGCCGCGGGCGATTTCCGCGCTCAACTGCTGGGTGACCTGTTCGGTGAGGGTGACGGCTCGGGTACGCATGGGAGCCGATTATATGCTTTGCAGCTTATCTGATAAGTAAGGGTTAATACTTAGTGTTGATGGATGACCGGCTGGCCCCGGGGGGGCGGGAGAGGACCGCCGCCAGGGTGCCGTGGAGGGCTTGCGAGGGCGTGCGAGGACTTGCGGTGGCCATGCCGCGGGAGGGCGCCGGTGCGGCTACCCGCGCACAGTCGGCCTCGCCGCGGCGGCCGGAGCGGTGGCCGCAGCCGGGGCGATTCCCAGCCGCATCGGCTGGGCCGGCCGCAAGGTAATGTGCAGCACGGTATCGAGCTGCTCCGCGTCCGGCGGCAGCGACAGCGAAAAGCGCTGCAGCACCATGGCTGCGACGACCGTCAGTTCCGCCATCGCCAGATGCTGCCCGAGGCAGACCCGCGGGCCGGCGCCGAACGGCAGGTAGGCGCCGCGCGGGAAGTCGGGGGCGCCGGCGGCGAAGCGCTCGGGCCGGAAGGCGAGCGGTTCGTCGAACCAGCGCGCATCGTGGTGCATCAACTGGACCGGGAGCATGAACAGGGTGCGCTCCGGGAAGGTCCAGGGGCCGAGGGTCAGCGTACGCTTGCTGCGGCGGCTGATCAGCACCGGCGCCGTCGGGTACAGCCGCAGTGTTTCCTTGATGGTCTGCGTCAGATAGGTCAAGTCGGGCAGCCTGTCGGCGCCGGGCGCCCGTCCTTGCAGCACGCGCTCCACTTCCGCGCGGGCCGTGGCTTGCGCGGCGGGGTTCGCGGCCATGCACCACACCCACCAGGCCAGCGTGGCCGCGCTGGTCTCATGGCCTGCCAGGAAGGCCGTCATGCATTCGTCCCGCACGGCCTGCAGCGGCCATGCGACAGCATCCTGCCGATGCAGGCCGAGCAGGCGCGTCAGCAGATCGTCGGGCCAGGCATCCTGCGGCAGGCGCAGGCGCGCCAGCAGATGGCGCTCGACCAATGCGCGCAAGGCCGCCACGGCGTTTCGCTTCCGTCGTTTCCAGGGCATCCAGTCAGGCCAGCTTGCCGGCCAGTAGGACTCCTCGTCGGCAACGACCAGCGCCGCGTGGGCGCCGCGTGGACGGCGTGTTCCGCGAGGCGGGCGTCGTCGCCGATTCCGCTCGAGAACAGGGTCTGCATGATGATGTCCATGGCAAGCCCGGTCAGGGCGCTCTCGATGGGCCAGGCCGGCGCCCGGGTCGGCCATTGCGCCAGCGCCTGTCGCAGGCTGCGACGATGGTCGGCACCAGCGACTGCACCGCCCGCGGCGAGAAGGCCGGCTGCAGCGCCGTGCGCTTGCCATGCCAGGACTCACCCTCGACGACGAGCACGCTGCGGCACTGCAGTCCGGAGAACACGTGCATGGCGCGTTCCCAGCGCACGAGATCGGCGTGATGGGCCACGAGCAGTTCACGCGCCAGTTCGGGATCGCTGACGACGACCTGGTGCTCCGGCCAGATCGCCAGGTGGACGATGTCGCCGTGGGGCGCACCTGAGCCGGGCGACCAAGCGCATCACCGGCGTCGCGCCGGCGGAATTCACGCGGCGCTACCTGGAGGACGAGTCCTTCTGGATCTACCGGCTGTGGGTGTGAGGCTTGCGCGGCGCCAGGGCCGCGCTTGCGCTCAGGCGCTTTCCTCGGCCGTGTAGCCCATGCCGCGCGAGATCTGCAGCGCGGTGTCCTTCAGGTTCTGCAGCCAGCTGTCCTGCAGCCGGTCGGCCGGCGCCGACAGCGACAGGCCGGCGATCAGGCGGCGCGAGTCGTCATAGATGCCGGCCGCGATGCAGCGCACGCCCAGCTCCAGTTCCTCGTTGTCGCGTGCATAGCCGTTGCTGCGCACCCAGCTCAGCTCGCGCTCCAGCTTGGGCAGGTCGGTGATCGAGGTACGGGTGTGCCCGGCCAGGCCGGTGCGCGTGGCATAGCTGCGCACGCGCGCCGCCTCGTCGACCGCCAGGAACAGCTTGCCGACCGAGGTCAGGTGCAGCGGCGCGCGGCCGCCGATGGCGCGCACCACCTGCATGCCCGAGCGCTCGCTGTAGGCGCGTTCGATGTAGACGATCTCGTCGCCCTGGCGCACCGACAGGTTGACGGTCTGTCCGGTCACGCGATGCAGCGCGCGCATGGGTGCCAGCGCCGCTTCGCGTACCGAGAGCCGGGCTTTGACGAGGTTGCCAAGCTCCAGCAGGCGCATGCCGAGCCGATAGCTGCCCGGGTCGGAGCGGTCGACGAAGCGGCAGGCCACCATGTCGTTGAGGATGCGGTGGGCGGTCGAGGGGTGCAGGCCGGTGGTCAGAGACAGTTCTTTCAAGCTGACCGGATCTGCGTGCTGGGCGAGGGCGTCCAGCAGGGTCATCATGCGTTCGATAACCTGGATCGAGGTCTTTCCAGGCGATTTGTCAGCGTCAGACATGGGGAGAGTCGGGCGTTGCTGCCCTGCAATAGATTTTAAGCGTCTACGTGATTCTATCTCGCATCGTGAAAATTTCAATACGTGAAATGCAATCCCAGTAGAAAGACTCTAGCCGAAGCGCGCTCCTGGGCGCTTTCCGGGGGGGGGGCGGCGCCGCCGCGTTGCCGCGCTAAGTCGTTGATTCATCGAGTGTCCGCGCCGGGCTCCCTGCCGAAGCCGGGCGTGTGGCCGCACCATGTGCGCCAGTCGAGGCGCCAGGGCGCATAATTGCGGGGTTTCGGGTCTCGATGAAGGGAAACAATGCGAGTCGGTCTGTTCGCCACCTGCCTGGTGGACCTCATGCGCCCGGAGATCGGGTTCTCGGTACTGAAGCTGCTGGAGAAGGCCGGGTGCGAGGTGATGGTCCCGGAGGCGCAGACCTGCTGCGGCCAGCCGGGCTACAACTCCGGCGAGCGCGCGGGCGCGCGCGACCTGGCCGAGAAGTTCCTGCGCGAGTTCGAGATGTTCGACTACGTGGTGGTGCCCTCGGGCTCCTGCGCCGGCATGATCCGCCAGCACTATGGCGACCTGCTGCGCGACGACCCGGAACTGAACGGCCGCTACGAGCGCCTGCGCGAGCGCGTCTACGAACTGACCGACTTCCTCGTCAACGTGGCCGGCCTGGAGACCCTCGACTCGGATTTCGCCGGACGCATCACCTATCACGATTCCTGCTCGGGCCTGCGTGAACTCGGCGTCAAGGCGCAGCCGCGTGCCTTGCTGGCCAGGCTGCCGGGCGTGCAGCTCACCGAGATGAAGGACTGCGAAGCCTGCTGCGGTTTCGGCGGTACCTTCTCGGTCAAGTACGGCAATATCTCGACCGCCATCGTCGACGAGAAGTGCGCCAATATCCGGGACAGCGGCGCCGACGCCGTGGTGCTGGGCGATCTCGGCTGCATCCTCAATATCGAAGGCCGCCTGCGCCGTACCGGCGACGCACGCACGCGCGTGCTGCACATCGCCCAGGTGCTGGCGGGCGACGCCTGAACGGCGGCGCAGCCCGGCAGGCAAGAAGCGGAGGCCATCACACGATGCAAGTCCACAGCATGGAATTCAAGGCGCGCGCCGGCCAGAAGCTGGCCGACCAGCGCCTGCAGCAGAACCTGAAGAAGCTTTCCACCAAGTTCGTCACGGCGCGCGCCGAGGCCATCCACGAGATCGATTTCGACGCCACGCGCGCCGCGCTCAAGGAGCGCCGCAACCGGGCGCTCGAGAATCTCGATGTCTGGCTGGCCACCTTCGAGGAGAGCGCCACGCGGCGCGGCGCGACCGTGCTGTTCGCCGAGACCACCGCGGATGCCGCGCGCCTGGTGGCGGAGATCGCGCAGAAGCACGGCGTCAGGAAGGTCATCAAGAGCAAGTCCATGGTGACCGAGGAGATGCGGCTGAACCAGGTGCTGGGCGAGATGGGTGTGCAGAGCATCGAGACCGACCTGGGCGAGTACATCCTGCAGATCAACGACTCGGAGCCGCCCTCGCACATCATCGCGCCGGTGGTGCACAAGGACAAGGACGAGATCGCCGACCTGTTTGCCAAGGTCCACCACAAACCGCGCCTGACCGAGATTCCCGACATGACCCGCGAGGCGCGCGAAGTGCTGCGCCCGGAGTTCCTGTCGGCGGACATGGGGGTCACCGGCGGCAACTTCATCATCGCCGAGACCGGCTCGGTGGCGGTGGTCACCAATGAGGGCAACGAGGGCATGTGCACGGTGATGCCACGCGTACATGTCGCGGTGACCGGCATCGAGAAGGTGCTGCCGACGCTGGAAGACCTGGCCACGGTGATGCGGCTGCTGCCGCGCTCGGCCACCGGCCAGGCCATTTCGAACTACTTTTCGCTGCTGACCGGACCACGCGCAGAAGGCGAGCGCGATGGCCCCGAGCACATGTATTTCGTGCTGGTCGACGGCGGCCGTGCCGGCCTGATCGGCGGCGAGTTCCAGGAGATGCTGCGCTGCATCCGCTGCGGTGCCTGCATGAACCACTGCCCGGTCTACCAGAAGATCGGCGGCCACGCCTACGGCTGGGTCTATCCGGGCCCGATGGGCAGCGTGCTGACACCCAGCTACGTCGGGCTGGCCAATGCCGTCGACCTGCCGCAGGCCGCCACACTGTGCGGCGAATGCAACCGCGTCTGCCCGGCTTCGATTCCCTTGTCGGACCTGCTGCGCAAGTTGCGCGAGAAGCAGATGGAGCGGGGCCTGCGCCCGTGGCAGGAGCGCGTGGCGCTGCGGGCCTGGGCCTATGTTGCCGGCCGCCCGGCGCTGTATGCGCTGGCCACGCGCATCGCCGCGCGCCTGCTGGCGCGCATGGGCGGCAGTGGCAAGTCGATCGCCAGCCTGCCGCTGGCGGGCAAGGGATGGACGGAGACGCGCGATATGCCGGCCCCGGCCGGACGCACGTTCCGCGAGCTGTACAAGGAAAGGAGGGCACGCGCATGAGCGGCACCGATGCACATCCGGCGGCACAAGGCAATCCGGCCAATACCGCGGCGCTGGCCAGCATGCGCGCCGCCCTGGACGCACACGTGGCGGGCCGGCTGGCCGCCGGCGGGCTGGTGCAGGGCTGGCGCGACGCGGCGGTAGGGCTGAGCCTGCCGCCGGTGTTCGGCCAGGCCATGGAAGAGCTGCTGCGCCGGCTGGAGATGTCGGCCGTGTTCGCCCAGGACAGCTGCTCTTTCTCCAGCAACGCGGTCACCGACCAGCTGAAGCGCTGGCTCGACAAGGCGGCGCAACAGTAGGCCGGCCCTCGCTTGTGTGAAAACGCCCGCGGGCCGAGGCACGCGGGCGTTCATATCTGCCGGCCGGGCCGCCGCCCCGGCGCGGGGCGGAGCGCCATCAACCCAGCAGCAGAGCGTCGTCGTCGAGCTGCTCGTGGCGGGTCTGCTCGAACATGCGCAGCAGGTCGGGCACGTCCAGGCCGCGGCGCTTGTCGCCGGAGACGTCCAGCACCACCTGGCCCTGGTGCAGCATCACCGTGCGCTGGCCGTAGTCCAGCGCCTGGCGCATGCTGTGGGTCACCATCATGGTGGTCAGCTTGCTTTCCTCGACGATGCGCGCCGTCAGTTCCAGCACGAAGGCCGCGGTCTTCGGATCCAGCGCCGCAGTGTGCTCGTCCAGCAGCAGGATGCGCGACGGCTGCAGCGAGGCCATCAGCAGGCTGACTGCCTGGCGCTGGCCGCCGGAGAGCAGGCCGATGCGGTCGGTCAGGCGGTTTTCCAGCCCCAGGTTGAGCAGGCGCAGCTTGTCACGGAACAGCTCGCGCGACTGGCGGTTCAGCGCCGCGCGGAAACCGCGCTTGCTCCCGCGCGCCATCGCCAGCGCCATGTTCTCCTCGATGGTGAGTGCCTCGCAGGTGCCGGCCATCGGGTCCTGGAACACGCGCGCCACCAGGTGGGCGCGGTCCCAGGCGGGCTGGCGCGTGACGTCGGTGGCGTCGATGGTGATGCTGCCGGAGTCGACCATCTGGTCGCCGCTGACGGCGTTCAGGAAGGTCGACTTGCCGGCACCGTTGGAGCCGATCACGGCGACGAACTGGCCGGCGGGGATTTCCAGGTTGAGCCCGCGCAGCGCGCGCGTCTCGATCGGGGTGCCCGGATTGAAAGTGAGCTTCAGGTCTTTAGCGCGCAGCATCTCAGGCACCTCCGTTCTTGCGGCCGAACAGCTTCTTGCGCGTGGCGGGCAGCACCAGCGCGAAGGTCACGAGGGCGGCAGTGACCAGGTTCAGGTCCTGCGCCTTGAGGCCGATGAAGTCGCTGTTGAGCGCCAGCGCGATGAAGAAGCGGTAGAGGATGGCGCCCAGCACCACGGCCAGCGTGGTCAGCACGAGGCGGCGCGCCGGCAGGATGGTCTCGCCGATGATGACCGCGGCCAGGCCGATCACGATGGTACCGATGCCCATCGAGATGTCGGAGCCGCCCTGGGTCTGCGCGAACAGCGCGCCCGCCAGCGCTACCAGGCCGTTGGACAGGGCCATGCCGGCCAGCGTGGCGCGGCCGGTGGCGATGCCCTGGGAGCGTGCCATGCGGGGGTTGGCGCCGGTGGCGCGCATGGCCAGGCCGAGCTGCGAGGAGAAGAACCAGTCCAGGCCCAGCTTGGCGACGACCACCACGATCAGCAGCAGGGCCGGACGCAGGACGTAGTCGGGCAGCCAGTCGGGCTGCAGCAGGGTGAACACCGTCGACTCGGTGATCAGCGGCACGTTGGGGCGGCCCATGATGCGCAGGTTGACCGAGTAGAGCGCGATCATCATCAGGATACTGGCGAGCAGATCCATGATCTTCAGGCGCACATTGAGCCAGCCGGTGATCAGGCCGGCGACCGCGCCCGCGGCGATGGCGGCCGCGGTGGCCAGGAAGGGGTCCTGCCCGGCGGAGATCAGCGTGGCCGCGACGGCACCGCCCAGCGGGAAGCTGCCGTCGACGGTCAGGTCGGGGAAGTTCAGGATGCGGAAGGAGATCAGCACCCCGAGGGCGACCAGGCTGAAGATCAGGCCGATCTCCAGGGCGCCCAGAAGGGAAAAGAGGGACATGGGGAAATCCTGTGACGAATTCCGGCGCGCTGGGCCGGAAGCGGCCGGCAGTGGCGCAGCACCTGGGTAAGCCGTGCGCCGCCGCCGCCGGGATGGGCCGATAGGCCCGGGGGGCGCGGGCCTGCCCGGCGCGGGGCGCGGGCGGGCCACGGCGAGCGCCGCTGCTTACTTGATGACTTCCTTCGCTTCCTTGACCAGTTCCGGCGAGAGCGTGACGCCTTGCTTCTCGGCGGCGCCGGTGTTGACGAACAGCTCGAGGTTGTCGCTGGTCTGCGAGGCGATCGCGCCCGGCTTCTCGCCCTTCAGGATGCGCACCACGACCTTGCCGGTCTGGTGGCCCAGGTCACCGTAGTTGATGCCCAGCGCGGCGATGGCGCCACGCTTGACGCTGTCGGTATCGGCGGCGACCAGCGGGATCTTCGACTCGTTGGCCACCTTGACCAGGGCCTCGTAGGCGGATACCACGTTGTTGTCGGTGTTGGTGTAGATGACGTCGACCTTGCCGATCAGGCTCTTGGCGGCCGGGCCGATGTCGACCGTGCGCGGGGCGGCGGCTTCCTTCAGCGCGATGCCTTCCTTGGCCAGCAGGCCGGTCAGCTCCTTGACCACCACGACCGAGTTGGCCTCGCCCGGGTTGTAGACCATGCCCACGGTCTTGACCTTGGGCACCACGCGCTTGATCAGGGCGACCTGCTTGTCCAGCGGCAGCTTGTCCGACACGCCGGTCACGTTGGTGCCCGACGGGCTCCAGCTCTTGACCAGTTGCGCCGCCACCGGGTCGGTGACGCCCGAGTACACCACGGGCACGCTCTTGGTGGCGGCCACGACGGCCTGCGCCGACGGGGTGGCGATGGCCACGATCACATTGGGCTGGTCGCCGACGAACTTGCGGGCGATCTGTGCCGCGGTGCCGGTGTTGCCCTGGGCACTCTGGTATTCCCACTTCAGGTTCTTGTCAGCGTCGAAACCGGCTGATTTCAGCTCGGCGCGCACGCCGTCGCGGATGGCGTCGAGGGCCGGGTGATCGACGATCGACAGGACCTTGACGCTCTGCGCCTGCACGGCACCGCCGTACAGCAAGGCGAGCGCGGCGGCGGCGCCCAGGATGGTCTTTGTGGTCGACTTGAGGCTCTTCATCTTCTTTGATCTCCCCCTACTGGCAGCATGGGTGGTATAGGCCGCATGGATCATGGTTTTGCCGTCCTGGCCGGACCGCGCGGGGCGCGGGATGGCCGGGCCGCCGCGGGCACCGCGCACCCGGCGGCGGGCGGGTGCGGGCGTGGGCCGTGGCGGTTACGACGGCGATGCGGCAGGGAGCATACCACTTCCGCGGCGGCTGGACTTTTGCGGTGCACAAAAATGCCGCAGAAACACCAGAAAGTCGTTGCCGGGAGGTCAATTATTGCGCGGGATTGTGAATCTCAGCGTGGATTCGCTCGATTGCCGCGGTCACGTCCTCGGGCAAGCGGACCTGCCAGGCATCGATGTCTTCCTGCAGTTGAGCCAGGCTGGTGGCACCGATGATGGTGCTGGCGGCGAACCAGCGCGAATAGCACCAGGCCAGTGCCAGCGAGGCCGGTGACAGCCCGGCCTCGCGTGCCAGGGACACGTAGCGGGCCGATGCGGCCAGCGTCTCGGCGCGCATGTAGCGCGGGCTCCAGTCGGGCGAGAAGCGGGTCAGGCGGCCCTGCGCGGCCTGGTTGAAGACCGGTGCGTCGGCGGGGCCCGCCAGGTACTTGCCGGTGAGCTGGCCGAAAGCGAGCGGGCTGTACACCAGCAGGCTGACCTCGCTGCGGTAGCAGGCTTCGTCCAGCCCCTGCTCGAAGCTGCGGTTGAGCAGGTTGTAGGGGTTCTGGATGGTGGCGATGCGCGGCAGTCCATGCAGCTCGGCCTGCTTGACGAATTCGGCCACGCCCCACGGCGTCTCGTTGGACACACCGACGTAGCGGATCTTGCCGGCGCGCACCAGTTCGCCCATGGCCTCCAGCTGGGCCTGGATCGAGGCACATTCCCGCTCGCGCGCCGGGTCGAAGGCCTTCTGGCCGAAGATCGGTGCGTTGCGGGCCGGCCAGTGGATCTGGTACAGGTCGACGTGGTCGGTCTGCAGGCGCGCCAGCGAGCCCTCCACGGCCTCGCGGATGCTGGCCGGCGTCAGGTCGCCGCCATTGCGGATCCATGGCATGCGTGCAGGGCCCGCCACCTTGGTGGCCAGCACCACGCGGTCGCGCGGCTGGCGCTTGAGCCACTTGCCGACGATGCGCTCGGTCTCGCCGTAGGTTTCGGCGCGCGGCTTGACCGGGTACATCTCGGCGGCGTCGATGAAGTTGATGCCGCGCGACAGCGCGTAGTCGAGCTGGCTGTGGCCTTCGGCCTCGGTGTTCTGCTCGCCGAAGGTCATGGTGCCGAGGCAGATGCGCGAGACCTGCAGGTCGCTGCGGCCCAGTCGAATGGTTTCCATGGCGCGGGTGTCCTTGTGCGTTGCCGGGAGAAGCGTGGATGGGGAGGCCCGGCCGAGCGGCCGGGCACGCGTCATGTCAGCGCGTGCGCAGCGCGGCGGCGCACTCGCTGACCAGGTTCGGGCCGCGGTAGATCAGGCCGCTGTACAACTGCACCAGCTGGGCGCCTGCCTCGATCTTGGCGCGTGCCTCGGCGCCGCCGAAAATGCCGCCCACGCCGATGATGGGCACAGCATCGCCGACCACGGCGCGCAGCGCCTTGACCACCGCGGTGGACGGCGCGAACACCGGGCGGCCGGACAGGCCGCCGGCCTCCTCGGCGTGCGGCAGGCCCTTGACGGCCTCGCGTGAAATGGTGGTGTTGGTGGCGATGACGCCGTCGATGCGGTGGCGCACCAGCGCGTCGCCGATATTGCCGATCTGGTCGGCGTCGAGGTCCGGCGCGATCTTCAGTGCCACCGGTACGTAGCGCTTGTGCTGGTCGGCCAGGCGCTGCTGCGCGTTCTTGAGTGCGGACAGCAGGCCATCCAGTTCGCTGGCGCCCTGCAGCTGGCGCAGGTTCTTGGTATTCGGCGAAGAAATGTTGACGGTGACGTAGCTGGCGTGCGGATAGACGCGCTCCAGGCAGTACAGGTAGTCATCGGCGGCACGCTCGATCGGCGTATCGGCGTTCTTGCCGATATTGAGCCCCAGCACGCCGCCTTCGGCCTTCCAGCGCGAAGCCTGCACGTTGGCGATGAAGGCGTCCACCCCGCCGTTGTTGAAGCCCATGCGGTTGATCAGCGCATCGGCCTGCGGCAGGCGGAACATGCGCGGACGCGGGTTGCCGGGCTGGGCGCGCGGGGTGACCGTGCCGACCTCGATGAAGCCGAAGCCCAGCGCGGCCAGCCCGTCGATGTAGGCGCCGTCCTTGTCCAGGCCGGCGGCCAGGCCGACGGGGTTGGGAAAGCGCACGCCCATCACGGTGCGCGGATCGTCGGCCACCCGGTTGCCGATGCAGCCGGCAAAGCCCAGGCGCCGGGCGCGGCGCAGGTTGTTCAGCGTGAAATGGTGGGCATCCTCTGCATCCATCGAGAAGAGGGCGGGGCGAAACAGGGGGTAGAGCGCGTTGAGCACGTTGAGGACCGGAGACTGGCGAAGACGGAAGGAAGCGGCGCGAGGCCGGGCGGCGTGGGCGCCGGCGGCGAAGCGCCGCGGACCAGGCGGCATTGTAGCGTTTCGGGCTGCTGCCCGAACTGCGCGGCCCGCGCGGGGCGGCGTGCACCGGCGGTGCCGCCGGCCTCGGTTGCCGGCTTCAGGCGCCGCCGGCGCCGTCGCTCCGGATGCCGTCTTCGACGCTGGAGAAGGGCTGCCACTGGTTGCCGCGCAATACCTGCATCGGCTGGAAGCGCGCTTTGTACGCCATCTTGCGGCTCTGTTCGATCCAGTAGCCGAGGTAGAGGTGGGGCAGGCCCAGCTCGCGCGTCTGGCGGATCTGCCACAGGATGTTGTAGGTGCCGTAGCTGGCACGCACCTCGAGCGGGTCGTAGAAGGTGTAGACCGAGGACAGCCCGTCGTCCAGCACGTCGATCATGCTGACCATGCGCAGGCGGCCGGCCTCGGGCGACTCCGGCGGCTCGCGGAACTCCACCAGGCGCGAGTTGACGCGGCTCTGCAGCAGGAACTGTTCGTACTGGTCGCGGCTGTCCTGGTCCATGCCGCCGCCGGCATGGCGCATCGACTGGTAGAGCAGGTAGAGCGCGTAGTGTTCTTCGACGTAGGTCAGCGGCGCCACCAGCGCGCGCAGCGTGTGGTGGCGTTCCCAGGCGCGGCGCTGGCTGCGGTCGGGGGAGAAATGGTCGACCAGCACGCGGCAGGGCGTGCAGGCCTGGCAGTCGTCGCAATAAGGGCGATAGGTGAAGATGCCGCTGCGGCGGAAACCGGCGCGTACCAGGCGGGAGTACACATCGGCATTGATCAGGTGCGCGGGGGTGGCCACCTGCGAGCGGGCCATGCGTCCGTCCAGGTAGCTGCAAGCATAGGGCGCCGTGGCATAGAACTGCAGCGCGGACAGGGGCAATTCCTTCAGCTTGCTCATGATTCGCCTGTTGCGGGTGGGGCGGCCGGGCAAGGCACGGCAGACGGCACATCGGCCACGGGCTGCCGCGCGCCTCCGGTTCAGGACTCCGCCGCCTGCGTCCAGCGCGCCAGCACCGACTTGTCGAAGTCCCAGGGCACGATGGCCGGGAGCTGGGTGGCGCCGCGCACATGGGCCACGAAATCGGCGCGGGAGATGGGACGGGCGCCGAGCGAAGCCAGGTGGTCGGTTTCCTGCTGGCAGTCTATCATCGCCACGCCGTGCTTGCCGAGGAAGGCGCACAGCGCCGCCAGGGCGATCTTGGAGGCATCGGTGCGGTGGGCGAACATCGACTCGCCGTAGAACATGCGGCCGATCGCCACCCCGTAGAGCCCGCCCACGCGCTCGCCGCGGTACCAGGTCTCGACGCTGTGGGCGAGGCCCTGCCGGTGCAGTCCGCCGTAGGCGGCGACGATGTCGGGCGTGATCCAGGTGCCTTGCTGGCCTTCGCGCCAGGTGTTGGCGCAGGCGTGCATCACGGCGATGAAATCGTCGTCAACGCGGATCTCCCACTCGGGCTCGCGCAGCACGCGGCGCAGCGTCTTGCGGAAAGTGGCAGAGATCTTGAAGGCCTGCGGCACCAGCACCATGCGCGGATCGGTGCTCCACCACAGCACCGGCTGGCCTTCGGAATACCAGGGGAAGATGCCTTGCCGGTAGGCCAGCAGCAGCCGCTGCGGGGTCAGGTCGCGGCTGGCCGCGAGCAGCCCGGGCGCGTCGGTGCCGGCACCGAGCGCGCGCTCCAGCGGCGGAAAGGGGTCTTGAGGTTCCAGCCAGGCGATCATGCGGCGCGGCGCGGCGGCACGCCGGCCGTCAGGGAGCGACGGTCGCCCGCGTGGCCAGCGGGCGCATGGGCTTGTCGATGTCGAAGCTGTACACGCGGAAGCTGCCGTCGTGCAGGCGGCCGGCGGCACGGTCGGCGTAGAAGCTGCGCAGCGTATGGACCACGGTGGGGAAGGCCAGTTCGTCCCAGGGCACGTCGGCCTCGGCGACCAGCTTGACCTCGAGGCTCTCCTCGCCCGGTGCGATGTCGAGATCTTCGAGCCGGGCCAGGTAGAACAGGTGGACCTGATGCACATGCGGCACATTGAGGATGGAGTACAGTTCACCGACCTGTACCCGCGCACCGGCTTCCTCCAGCGTCTCGCGCGCCGCGCCCTGGGCAGTGGTCTCGCCGATTTCCATGAAGCCGGCCGGCAGTGTCCAGAAACCATAGCGCGGCTCGATGGCGCGCTTGCACAGCAGCACCTTGTCTTCCCACACCGGGATGGTGCCGACCACGTTGCGCGGATTGACGTAGTGGATCGTGCCGCAGTTGTCGCACACATGGCGTGGGCGGCTGTCGCCATCGGGCACGCGCAGCACGACCGCATGGCCGCAGTTCGAGCAGAATTTCATGAGGGGCGTCCGGGAGGAATGGCGGAAGTGTATCACCCCGACCCGGGCGTCGTAGGGCGCGGAGCGCGGCCGCGGGCGGTGCGAGGAGCCTGGCCGGTGGCGTTGTCCATGGGGCTGTGCCCCTTTCCCTTCGAGGGAAAGATTGCCGCGCCCAAAACAAAAAACGCCCGGAAGGGCGTTTGATGTGATTCAGGCCACAGGCCTGCGACGGTAGTTGGTTGCGGGGGCAGGACTTGAACCTGCGACCTTCGGGTTATGAGCCCGACGAGCTGCCAACTGCTCCACCCCGCGTCCGTCGAAGAAAAGATTATATGGGAACCGCTTGCGCATTGCAACAGGAAATTTCGTGAGACCCTGCGAACTTTGGATGTGCACCGCGGCCCCATATCGTCCGCACCTGATCATTAGATTGCCGGCAAGCGCCCAGGTTCGGCGCGATCGTGGCAATGCTCTTGATCGGGTTTGCGCGGCGCCTTGTGCAAGGCAAGGCGCGCGTCGGTTCTTCAGGCGCCGAGCAAGCGCAACTGCGCGCGCAGCGCCTGCAGCGAAGCCTGCGGATCCTGACCGCTGGTGTCGATGGTGACATCCGCGCGTGCATACAGCGGCGTGCGCGCCTGCAGAATGCGGCGCAGGTCCGTCATGGCCTCGCTGTTGCCCTGCATCGGTCGCATGTCGCCCTGCGCGACCACGCGCGCCATGTGTTCTTCCGGCGAGGTGCGCACCCAGACGGTGTAGCAGTGCGCCAGCAGCAGGTTGAAGGTGGCCGGCTCCGACACCAGGCTGCCCGGAGTCGCCAGCACCATGTGCTCGTTGTCGCGCAGCACGTGCTCGAGCGCGCGCATCTCGTAGCGGCGATAGGCGGCTTGTCCATACAGCGAGTGGATCTCCGACAGGCTGGCGCCTGCCTCTTCCTCGATGGCGCGGTTCAACTCGACGAAGGGCACACCGAGCGCCTGCGCCAGCCCGCGCCCCAGCGTCGATTTGCCGGCGCCGCGCAGTCCGATCAGGGCGACGCGGCGATGGCGCGCGTCGCGCGAGTCGGCAGGCGCCAGCGCGTTGCGGCAGGCTTCGCGCACGCGGGCGAGCTGGTCGCCAGGCAACTGGGCCATCCACTGCATGAGCTGGGTGAATTCGGCGGCACGCGGGCCGCCCTGGTCGTCCACCTCTGCAAGAACCACCGGCAGCGGCACATCGAGCGCATGCGCGACCTGGCGCAGCAGCAGTACCGAGGCGTTGCCGGTGCCGGTCTCCAGGTTGGCGAGATAGCGTTCGGAGACGTCGGCGCCGCGTGCAAGATCCTTGCGCGACATGCCGCGGGCGGCGCGCAGGGAACGAATGCGCTCACCCAGTTGTGTCAGGTAGGGGTCGCGCTCACCTGCGGCGCGGGTGTCGGGGGAGAGCAGGGTGGAGGGATCGCGGGGCATGGCGGGCAAGGCATGGAATTCCTAGGCTGGCGGCATTATAAGCCCTGTCGTTGCTGCGCTATATTGCATTACGGTGCTTGCATAATAGACGATATGCAATAAAATGCATGGATATGAGCGGAGGTCTGCGGCGCGTATCGACGTGCGCGGCGATCCGCCCGAGAACAGGAGACCGCCCGCAAGCACGGTGCGGCCAGCGGACACGGCGCCGATCGCCGCGCCGCAGAAGAACGGAGGAGACCCGAGATGACGCCCCCCACCGCCGGCGCCGCCGCGCCGATCGCCGTGCTGCCCACGCACTACAACGCCGCGGCCGACTTGCTGGCGCGCAACCTCGCGGCAGGCCGTGCCGGCAAGATCGCCTATCTCGACGATGCCGCTTCGCTCACCTTTGCCGAACTCGAGCAGCGCAGCCGACGCTTTGCCAGTGCCCTGCTGGAGGCGGGGCTGCGGCGTGAGGAGCGTCTCCTGCTGTGTGCCCTCGACACCATCGATTTTCCGGTCGCCTTCCTCGGCTGCCTGCTGGCTGGCGTGGTGCCGGTGGCGGTGAATACGCTGCTCACGGCCGACGACTACGCCTATATGCTTGGCCACAGCGGCGCGCGTGCCGTGGTGGTGTCGGAGGTCCTGGTGGAGCGGATGCGCGCGGCCATCGGCAGCACCCGCACCGAGCCCCTGATGATTCTCGCCGCGCCGTACGCGGGGGCGGTGCCGCAAGGCAGTGTGAGCGCGCTGGCGGCGACGGCGCCGCCGCTGCCGGAAGCCGCCGCGACCGGTCCGGACGATATCGCCTTCTGGCTGTACTCCTCCGGCTCCACCGGTCGCCCCAAGGGGACCGTCCACACGCACGGCAACCTGTTCCATACCGCCGACCTCTATGCGCGGCAGGTGCTCGGCCTGCGCGAGGACGACGTGGTGTTTTCCGCGGCCAAGCTGTTTTTTGCCTACGGCCTGGGCAATGCGCTGACCTTCCCGCTCGCGGTCGGGGCTGCCACGGTGCTGATGGCCGAGCGCCCCACTCCGGCCGCCGTGTTCCAGCGCTTGCGGGCGCAGCGGCCCACGGTCTTCTGTGGCGTGCCCACACTGTACGCGGGCATGCTCGCGGCGCAAGGGCTGCCGGCGCGGGAGGAGGTGGCGCTGCGCGTCTGCACCTCGGCCGGCGAGGCGCTGCCCCGGGATATCGGTGAGCGCTTCCGCGCCCGCTTCGGCTGCGACATCCTGGATGGCATCGGCTCCACCGAGATGCTGCACATCTTCCTTTCCAACCGGCCCGGCGAGGTGCGCTACGGCACTACCGGCAAGCCGGTGCCGGGCTACCGGATCAAGCTGCTGAACGAGGCCGGGCAACCGTGCGCGCCGGGTGAGATCGGCGACCTCTATGTGATGGGTCCCTCCGCCGCCCTGATGTACTGGGGCAACCGCGAGAAGAGCCGCGACACCTTCGTCGGCGCGTGGACGCGCAGCGGCGACAAGTACCTGTGCGACGCGGAGGGCTACTACACCTATGCCGGGCGCAGTGACGACATGTTGAAGGTGGGCGGCATCTATGTCTCGCCCTTCGAGGTGGAAGCCGCGCTGGCACAGCATCCGGCGGTGCTGGAGGCGGCGGTGATCGGCATCGAGGACGCCGACCGTCTGGTCAAGCCCAAGGCCTTCGTGGTACTGCGACCCGGGCAGCAATGGCATGAGGGCATGGCCGCCGAACTGCAGGCCTTCGTCAAGTCGCGCCTGGCGCCCTACAAATACCCGCGCGAGATCGTCTGCCTGGAGGAACTGCCCAAGACCGCCACCGGCAAGATCCAGCGCTTCCGGCTGCGCGAACGCGAGCGGCCGGCACCGGCCGCGTCGACGCCGCCGGGCGGGGCCTGACCCCGTGCCCGGCCCCGCCTTTCCGGATCGCCACCAAGGATGACCGAGTCATGCAGCCATGCGGAGTGCAACAGCAGCAACAGCAACAGCATCAGCAAGAACAGCAGCGAGAACAGCAGCGAGAACAGCAGCGAGAACAGCAGCGAGAACAGCAGCGAGAACAGCAGCGAGAACAGCAGCAAGAACAGCAGCAACCGCAGTGGGCGGAGATCCGCTTCGACGGGCGCCCCATCCGCATCGAGACGCAGTGGCTGCGGCCGGAGCGGGCCGGGCGGCCACTGCTGGTGTTCCTGCATGAAGGCCTGGGATCGGTCAGCCTGTGGCGCAACTATCCGCGCCGCCTTTGCGAGGCGGGCGACTTTCGCGGCCTGGTGATCTCGCGCTACGGTTACGGGCGCTCGACGCCGCGCCCGCACGAAGAGAAGTGGGGTGTCGATTTCATGCACCGGCAGGCACGAGAGGCGCTGCCGGCGCTGTTCGACGCGCTCGACATCGGCCCCGGGCGCGCACACGGCCGCCCGTGGTTGTTCGGACACAGCGACGGCGGCTCGATCGCACTGATCTACGCGGCCAGCTTCGCGCCGGCTGTGGAGGGCGTGGTGGTGGTGGCGCCGCACATCCTCGTCGAGGACCTGTCGGTGCGCAGCATCGAGCAGGCCAGGCGGGCCTATCTGGAAACCGACCTGCGCGACAAGCTGGCACGCCACCACGACGATGCCGACTCGGCGTTCTGGGGCTGGAACGATATCTGGCTGGATCCGGCATTCCGCGCCTGGGACCTCCGGCCGCTGCTGTCCGGGCTGCGATGCCCGGTGCTGGCCGTGCAGGGCGAGGACGACGAATACGGCACCATGGCGCAGATCGAGGGTATCCACCAGCACGCGTCGCAGACGGTCCTGCTTAAACTGCCGCGGTGCGGCCACTCGCCCCATCGTGACCAGCCCGAGCAGTTGACGGCAGCCGTATCCGCATATATAAACGCAGAAACTTCAAGCCTAAAATAATTTGCGCGCCAGTCCACCGGGGCGCTGGCCAGGCTGGCTCCGCCCGATCCGTTGCGATCGGCCGGGGCATGCCTCGTGGCCACGCACCGCCGGACAGGCGACGACGAAGTTCACCCGGAACGGCCGGGTATCAGGAGGAGACGGAACCATGCATCGCAATGCATTGCGCAGGCTCGCGCCTGCCTGCCTGGCCGCGGCTGCGGCCCTGGCCATCGGCGGGGGCGCCAGCGCCCAGACCGCCGCCGGCGGCAAGATCAAAGTCGGCTTCATGCTGCCCTATACCGGCACCTACGCCGCGCTCGGCAATGCCATCGAGAATGGCTTCAAGCTGTACGTGCAGGAGCAGGGCGGCAAGCTGGGCGGGCGCGAGATCGAATACTTCAAGGTCGACGACGAGTCGGACCCGGCCAAGGCTCCGGAAAACGCCGCCAAGCTGATCAAGCGCGACCAGGTCGACGTGGTGGTCGGCACCGTGCACTCCGGCGTGCAGATGGGCCTGGTCAAGGTGGCCAAGGAAAACAACACGCTGCTGATCATCCCCAATGCCGGGGTGGACGAGGCCACCGGCCCGCTGTGCGGCGCCAACATCTTCCGCTCCTCGTTTTCCAACTGGCAGCCCGGTTATGCGATGGGCCACGTGCTGGCCGAGCGCGGCCTGAAGAAGGTGGTCACGCTGACGTGGAAGTACGCGGCCGGCGAGCAGTCGGTCAAGGGCTTCAAGGAAGCCTTCGAGTCCAAGGGCGGCAAGGTCGTCAAGGAGATGAGCCTGCCGTTCCCCAACGTCGAGTTCCAGGCGCTGATCACCGAGGTGGCGGCCCTCAAGCCCGATGCGGTGTTCGTCTTCTTCGCCGGAGGCGGCGCCGTCAAGTTCGTCAAGGACTGGGCCGCGGCCGGGCTGAAGGACAAGATCCCGCTGTACGCTTCCGGCTTCCTGACCGACGGCACGCTCGAAGCACAGGGCGCCGCGGCCCAGGGCCTGGAGACCACGCTGCACTATGCGGATGGTCTCGGCAGCGCGCGCGACAAGACCTTCCGGCTGGCGTATGCCAAGACCTTCAAGCTGCAGCCCGACGTCTACGCCGTGCAGGGCTATGACGCCGCGCAGATGCTGTCGGCCGGCACCGGCGCGGTCAAGGGCGACATGAGCCGCAAGGCGGAACTCTACAAGGCCATCGAGGCCGCGCGCATCGACAGCCCGCGCGGCGCCTTCACCTTGTCGAAGGCGCACAACCCCGTGCAGGACTTCTACCTGCGCAAAGTGGACGGCCGCGAAAACAAGGTCAGCGGCGTGGCCGTCAAGTCCCTGGCCGACCCGGGGCGCGGCTGCCGGCTCTGAGCCGGCGGGTCTCGTCGCGGCCGCGCGGTGCGACACTGCGCGTGCATGGGCATCCGTGCGCGCGCGGGGCGCGGCCTTTTCCTTGAACCGGCTCCCGGGGTACGGCGCATGGACATCGTTTCCTTTCTCATCCAATGCCTGAACAGCGTGCAGTACGGCCTGCTGCTGTTCCTGGTGGCGAGCGGCCTGACGCTGATCTTCGGCATCATGGGCGTGATCAATCTCGCCCACGGCAGCTTCTACATGCTCGGCGCCTATCTGGCCTTCACGCTGGCCAGCCTGACCGGCAGCCTGTTCGTGGCCATCCCGCTGGGCATCGCACTGGCGGTGGCTTTCGGCTATGTACTGGAGTGGCTGTTCTTCAGCTATCTCTACGAACGCGACCACCTGCAGCAGGTGCTGATGACCTACGGCCTGATCCTGGTGTTCGAGGAATTGCGCAGCATCCTCGCCGGCGACGACGTGCATGGCGTACCGGTGCCAGCCATCCTCGACGGGGCGCTGCCGATCGGCAACGAGATGACCTACCCGGTCTACCGGCTCTTCATCTCGGCGGTGTGCCTGCTGGTCGCCGCGGCGATGTACCTGGTGATCCGCCGCACGCGGCTGGGCATGAGGATCCGTGCCGGTGCCAGCAACCGCGAAATGGTGCAGTCGCTGGGCATCAACATCACCTTGCTGTACCGCCTGGTGTTCGCGCTGGGCGTGGCGCTCGCGGTGCTGGCGGGCATGATCGCGGCGCCGGTTTCCTCGGTCTATCCGGGCATGGGCGCGCAGGTGCTGATCGTATGCTTCGTGGTGGTGGTGATCGGCGGCATCGGCTCGGTCAAGGGCGCCCTGGTGGCGGCGCTGCTGCTGGGCTTCGTCGATACCTTCGGCAAGGTCTTCTGGCAGGAGGCGGCCGGCGTGCTGATCTACCTGCTGATGGCGGTGATCCTGTTGTGGAAGCCCCAGGGCCTGTTCAAGGCGGGCTGAACATGGAGGGTTGTTCAAGGCGGGCTGGATAGATGGTGACGCGGGCGGATGGCTCGGGCGGCCGCAGGTGCGGCCGCACAGCATGAGGAGGCGAGGATGTTGGCAGGAGCAATGAGGGAAGGGCGGGGCGAGCGTCCCGCCTGGCCGGCCGTGCTGGCGTGGCTGGTGGCGCTGGGTGCGCTGGCCTGGCTGCCGCCGCTGCTGGACGGCGATGCGGGCAAGTTCTACATCGAGCTGCTGAGCAAGGTGATGATCATGGCCATCTTCGCGCTGTCGCTGCAGCTGCTGATCGGCTATACGGGGCTGGTCAGCCTGGGCCATGCCGCCTACTTCGCCGCCGCCGCGTACGCCACGGCGATGCTGGCGCCGCAGTCCGGCCCGGGCAACGGCTGGCTGCTGATGGCTGCGGCGATGGCCGCCGCGGCCATGCTGGCGTTGCTCGTCGGCATGCTGGTGCTGCGCACGCGCGGCATCTACTTCATCATGGTCACGCTGGCCTTCGCCCAGATGGTCTATTTCGTCTTCCACGACACCAAGCTGGCCGGCGGCAGCGACGGCACCTATATCTACTTCCGGCCCGAATTCGGCCTGCCCGGCGGCCGGGTCTTGAATGTCGATGGGGCGGCCGCCTTCTATTGGCTGGTGCTCGCCGCGCTGGCGGCGACGGTGGCGATGCTGGCGCAATTGCTGCGCTCGCGTTTCGGCCACGCCCTGGTCGGCATCCGCCACAACGAGCAGCGCATGCGGGCGGCCGGCTATGCGAGCTACCGCTACCAGCTCGGCGCCTTCGTCGCCGGCGGCACGCTGGCCGGGCTGGCCGGCTACCTCTACGCCATCCAGTTCGGCTTCGTGAATCCGGAGATCGCCTCCTGGCACCAGTCTGGCAACGTCATGCTGATGGTCATCCTGGGCGGCGTAGGCAGCCTCGCCGGCGCGGTGCTGGGCGCCTTCTCCTTCGTGCTGCTGGCCGAGTGGTTCAGCGGCCTGACCCGGCACTGGCAGTTGCTGATGGGCGGCTTCATCATCCTGGCCGTGGCGTTGCTGCCGCGCGGGCTGGTAGGCCTGGGCGGCAGCATCGGGCCGTGGCTGCGGCGGCGGTCGCCGCAGTCGCCGCAGCGCGGCGCCAGCCCTGGCGCGGGGGAGGCAGCATGAGCACGCCCATGAGCACGCCCGTGCTGCAGGCCGAAGGCTTGAGCCGCCGCTTCGGCGGCCTGCTGGCCGTATCCGAGGTGAACCTGTCGCTGGAACTGGGGCAGGTGCATGCGGTGATCGGTACCAATGGCGCCGGCAAGTCCACGTTGATCAATATGCTGTCGGGCGAGCTGGCGCCGTCGGGCGGGCGGCTGCGCCTGCAGGGGCAGGACGTCACCGGCTGGGCGCAGCCGCGCCTGGCGCGCCATGGCGTGGGCCGCAGCTACCAGCGCAACAATATCTTCCTGCCGCTGAGCGTGCGCGAGAACTGCCGGCTGGCCGCACAGGCGCGCGCGCAGCGGGCCTGGCGGCTGTGGGAGGGCGCGCAGGGCTGCCGCCTCAGCCGCGCCCTGGCCGACGAGGCGCTCGAGCGTGCCGGTCTGTCCGGCGTGGCCGGGGTCGTGGCCAGTGCGCTGTCGCACGGGCAGAAGCGCCAGCTCGAAGTCGCGATGTGCCTGGCGACGCAGCCCCAGGTGCTGCTGCTCGATGAGCCGCTGGCGGGCATGGGGCCGGAGGAGTCGGCGCGCATGCTCGACTTGCTGCACGGCCTGCGCGACGGCCATGCCGTGCTGCTGGTGGAGCACGATATGGAGGCGGTATTCGCCGTGGCCGACCGTATCACGGTGATGGTCAATGGCACGGTGATCGCCTCGGACAGCCCCGCGGCGATCCGCGTCAATCGCGAAGTGCAACTCGCCTACCTGGGGGAGGACGATATGGCTGAGGGTGAGCACGGTGAGCACCGCGCAGGCGATGCCGGCGCCCAGAGCGAGCAGGAGCACGCGGCATGAAACCGACCTCCGGAGAGCCGATGCTGCGCGCTGCGGGCGTCGAGGCATGGTACGGCAGCAGCCACGTGCTGCGCGGCATCGATTTCCGCGTGGCGCGCGGCGAGACGGTCGGGCTGCTGGGCCGCAACGGCATGGGCAAGAGCACGCTGTTGCGCACGCTGCTGGGCCATGTGCGCCAGCGCCGCGGCGAGATCGTGGTGGCCGGGCGCGATGTCTCGCGCGCGCGGCCGCACGAAGTGGCCCGCCTGGGCGTGGCCTACGTGCCGGAAGGGCGGGGCGTATTCCCCAACCTGTCGGTGCGGGAAAACCTGATCATGGCGGCGGGCAAGGGCAGCAGCGGCCGTTTCGACTGGGACGAGGCGCGCGTGCTCGACCTGTTCCCGCGCCTCAAGGAGCGGCTCTCGAACGGCGGTCATGAGCTGTCCGGGGGCGAGCAGCAGATGCTGTCGATCGGCCGCGCGCTGATGACCAATCCCGAGTGCTTGGTCCTGGACGAGGCCACCGAAGGGCTGGCGCCGCGCATCGTGCGGGAGATCTGGCAGGTCATCGCCACCATCCGCGCGACCGGCATCGCCTGCGTGGTGGTCGACCGCAACTACCGCGCGGTGCTCGCGCATGCCGACCGCGCCGTCGTGCTGGAGAAAGGACAGGTCGTGCTCGACGAGGCGGCGCCCGCCCTGGCCGCTGCGCCGGCACGGCTGGACCGCTATCTCGGCGTCTGAGGGCGCGGCCGCGGCATGCCGGAGCGGCCCGGCAGGAGTGGCTGCCGGGCGGCGAGCCTCTACAATGTGGCTTTTCTCCGACGCCATGCCATCCGCCGACTCCCGTTCTCCCGTGCCCTCCGCCGATGCGGTCGCGGCCGAGCTGGTCGCCGTGCTGGTCGCAGTCAGCCAGGGCCAGCCCCGCGTGCTGACGCGCGACGGTGCCCACGCCTTGCCGGCCGGTCCGTTCGAATCCTCGCACCGTTCGCTGCAGGCCGGGCTGCGCGCCTGGGTGGAGACGCAGACCCATCATCCGCTGGGCTACGTCGAGCAGCTCTATACCTTTGCGGATCGCGACCGCGCCAACCAGCAGGGCCAGCGTGTCATCTCGGTGAGCTATCTCGGCCTCACGCGCGAGTCGGCCGAAGCCGGCGAGGAGGGCATCGGCTGGCAGGATTGGTACCGGTATTTCCCATGGGAGGATTGGCGTGAGGGCTCGCCCCCCGTGGTGGCCGGCCGGATCCTGCCCGCGCTGCACCGCTGGTCGGCGCTGGCGGACGACGCGGCTGCCCGGCGCCGCCGCCGGCAGCGCATCGATTTCACCTTCGGGGCCGACGAGGCCTCCTGGAACGAGGAGATGGTGCTGCAGCGCTACGAACTGCTGTTCGAGGCCGGACTGGTGCCCGAGGCCGTGCAGCGTGGCGCGGGGCAGGGGAGCGAGCTGCTGCCAGGCGATGCGATGCTGCACGATCACCGCCGCATCCTGGCCACCGCCATGGCACGCCTGCGCGCGAAGATCCGCTACCGCCCTGTGGTGTTCGAACTGATGCCGCCGACCTTCACGCTGCTGCAGTTGCAGCAGGCCTTCGAGGCGGTGGCGGGCCGCAGTCTGCACAAGCAGAATTTCCGCCGCTTCATCGAGCAGCAGGCGCTGGTGGAAGAGACCGGCCAACTGACGCAGGGTTCGGCCGGCCGGCCGGCCAAGCTGTTCCAGTTCCGCGGCGACGTGCTGCTGGAACGGGCCATCGCCGGTAGCAAGCTGCCGCTGGCCCGCTAGCGTTCCGGGCCGATGGATTCCTGTGACGCGGGGCAACCGTCCCCGCACGGCATGGCCGCCTGGCCTGCGCGCCCGGGCCGCCCGCCGGTGGGAAAACCCGGGCTTGACCTGAATTATGCTCATTGCTAGCATAATTATCGTGATGCTCTCCGACGGAGACCGCTAGCGGGAGGCTGCCAACATGCCGTGCTAGGCCGGCAGGGCGACGTGCCTCAGGCAAAGCGGCGTGTTATTCGTCTTGTTCGTTTACCCAGATAATGCTCGGTATGAGTATAAGTAAGCTGCGAATCCCGGCCAGCAGTACTCCTGCCCGCTCGCCGGCGCGCGGCGTTCTCGTGGCAGCGGGCGCCATTGTCGTGGCGCTGGCGGCGGCACCGTCTGTGGCGGCACCGCGCGCAGGCGCCGTGCCCTATCCCGGCCGTCCGATCGAGCTGGTCGTCACCTTTCCGCCGGGCGGCGGCACCGACCTGCTGGCGCGCAAGCTCGCCGCACGGCTGGAAGGGGAGCTGGGGCAGCCGGTGGTGGTGGAGAACCGCGCCGGCGCCAGCGGCAACATCGGCGCACAACTGGTGGCCCATGCCAGGCCCGACGGCTACACCTTGCTGATGGTCAACAGCAGCTATGCCATCAATCCCGCCGTCTACCGCAAGCTCGGCTTTTCGCCACAGTCTGACCTGCGCGGCGTGATCAATGTGGCCTACGTGCCGTCGGTGCTGGTGACGACGGTGTCGTCGCCCTGGCTGAGCCTGCGCCAGGCCCTCGACGCGCGCGCGGTGCGGCGCGTGGGGCTCGGTGCCACCGGCCCGGGCGCCACGGCGACGCCGGCCTACGCATCCTGCGGCAACGGCACGCCGCAGCAGCTGGCCGGCGGGATGCTGATGCGCCGCACCGGGGCGGACTGGCTGCACGTGCCGTATCGAGGCTGCGGTCCCGCCCTGCAGGCGGTGCTGGCCGGCAACGTGCCGCTGGGCATCGTCACCGCATCCAGCGCGCTGCCGTTCATCCAGGCCGGCACGCTGCGCGCACTCGCGGTGACCTCGCCGCAGCGCTCGCCGTTGCTGCCCGGGGTGCCGACGGTGGCGGAGCAGGGCCTGCCGGGGTATGCGCTCAACCAGTGGCACGGCGTGCTGGCTCCGGCGGCGACGCCGCCGGCCATCGTGCGCCGCCTCAACAGCGCCATCGCCGCGGTGATGCGGCGGCCTGAAATGGCTGCCGAACTGCAGGCCCTGGGCTATGACGTCACCACCAGCACCCCGCAGGAGTTCCAGGCCGTGATCGAGCGCGATATCGCGCGCTTCGGAGAGCTGGCCAGGCAGATGGACCTGCACGTCGACTGAGTGCAGGGCCGTCGAGCCCGTCGAGTATGGCTTGGTGCACTTTGTGTGGCGGACGTGCAACGCCACACGCTGCGTGCACGGATCGGCCGCCGGCGCCCGGGGGGTTGACCGTATGCCGCTTCCCTCGCATGCTTGCCAAACCGGATGGCGCAGCCAGTATCTCCCGCAGTGGCCGTAGTCCGGCTCTTCCACTAGAATGGCGCGCGTTTGTGCAATGCAATAGCGAACCGGAGCCGAGCCGCATCCGGCCTCTGGCCTTCCGTCCTGTCCGGGGCGGTCGAGCCGGCCAAGCTGACCCCAATCCATGACCCAATCCGCAACCAGCCACTATTACGTCGAAAGCCCGAGCACGCGTGCCCTGGTGATCGGCGCAATCGGCGTCGTCTTCGGCGATATCGGCACCAGCCCCCTCTACTCGCTCAAGGAGTGCTTCAGCGCGGAGCACGGCATCCCCTTCAGCGAGGCGGCCGTGCTCGGCATCATCTCGATGCTGTTCTGGGCGATGATCATCGTGGTCTCGCTCAAATACGTGCTGTTCGTGATGCGCGCGGACAACGACGGCGAAGGCGGCGTGCTGGCCCTGATGGCGCTCGCGCTGCGCACGGCCGCGCCACGCTCGCGCCGGGCCAAGATGCTGATGATGTTCGGCATCTTCGGCGCCTGCATGTTCTACGGCGACGCGGTGATCACGCCGGCCATCTCCGTGATGTCAGCGGTGGAAGGGCTGGAGATCGCGGCGCCGGGGCTGTCGCATTTCGTCATCCCCATCACCCTGGTGATCCTGTGTGCGCTGTTCCTGATCCAGCGCAGCGGCACCGCGACGGTCGGCAAACTGTTCGGCCCGGTGATGGTGGTGTGGTTCCTCGCACTCGGTGCGCTGGGCCTGCTGCACCTGATGCACGCGCCGGGCATCCTGATGGCGCTCAGTCCGCACCACGCGATCAGCTTCCTGATGGAGCACTCGCTGCAGGCCTTCGTGGTGCTGGGCTCGGTCTTCCTGGTGCTGACCGGGGCCGAGGCGCTCTACGCCGACATGGGCCACTTCGGCGCCCGCCCGATCCGCTACGGCTGGTTCGTGCTGGTCATGCCCTGCCTGATGCTGAACTACTTCGGCCAGGGCGCGATGCTGCTGCAGAACCCCAAGGCGATCGAGAACCCCTTCTACCTGATGGTGCCGGACATGCTGCAGCTGCCTATGGTGCTGCTGGCCACGCTGGCCACGGTGATCGCCTCGCAGGCGGTCATCTCCGGCGCCTTCTCGCTGACCAGCCAGGCCATCCAGCTCGGCTTCGTGCCGCGCATGCGCATCCGCTATACCTCGGACGCGGAGATCGGCCAGATCTACCTGCCGGTGATCAACTGGATCCTGCTGGTGCTGGTGATCGCCGTGGTGGTCGCCTTCAAGAAATCGGACAACCTGGCCGCGGCCTACGGCATCGCCGTGACCACCACCATGGTCATCACTACCTTCCTCGCCGTGGTGGTGATGCGCAATGTCTGGAAGTGGAACCCGGTGCTGGTCATGCTGATCGGCCTCGGTTTCCTGATGGTGGATCTTGCCTTCTTCTCTGCCAACCTGCTGAAGGTGGCCGAGGGCGGCTGGTTCCCGCTGCTGCTGGGCGGCCTGGCCTTCTTCCTGCTGATGACCTGGTACAGCGGCCGCAAGCTGCTGCGCGCGCGCAGCCTCGAGGACGGCATCCCGCTCGAACCGTTCATCGCCGGCCTGCTGGCGCACCCGCCGCACCGCGTCGAAGGCACCGCCGTGTTCCTGACCGGCAATTCGGACTATGTGCCGGTCTCGCTGCTGCACAACCTGAAGCACAACCGCGTGCTGCACGAGCGCGTGGTCTTCCTGACTTTCGTGACGCGTGACATCCCCTACGTCGATGATGACCGCCGCCTGGCGTGCAAGGACCTCGGCGGTGGCATCTACATCCTGCGCTCCGAATACGGCTTCAAGGAGACGCCCGATGTGCAGAAGGTGCTGGACCTGGCGCAGCGCAAGCTGGGCATGGCCTTCGAGCTGATGGAGACTTCCTTCTTCATCGCGCGCGAATCGGTGATCCCGTCCAAGCTGCCGGGTATGTCGATGTGGCGCGAGAGCCTGTTCGCCTGGATGCACCAGAACGGCGCCAAGCCGTCGGACTTCTTCTCGATCCCGGCCAACCGGGTCGTGGAACTGGGCACCAAGGTCGAGATCTGAGCGGCCGGCTGGCCGCTGCACCCAGGAAAAAGCCCCCGCATGCGCGAGCATGCGGGGGCTTTTTCCTGCCTTGCCGGGCGCCAGCGGGCAGCGCGTGCGGCCGGCGGCTGGCTACCGCCTATCGCCTGCCGCCTGCCGCCTGCCGCCGCGCCGGTGCCGGGTCTTCAGCGCTTGAGCTTGGCGAAAGCCGCTGCCATCGCGCCCGCTGGCTCCGCTTCGCGGCGTCCACCGCCGAAGCCCTTGCCGCCGCTGCGCTGGCCGCCGCGCTCGCTGCCGCGATCGCCGCCGCCGGCCGGACGTGAACTCTGGCCGGGCTCATCGTCCAGCCGCATCGACAGGCCGATGCGGTTGCGCTTGACGTCGACTTCCATCACCTTGACCTTGACGATCTGCCCGGCCTTGACGACCTCGTGCGCATCCTTGACGAACTTGGAGGAGAGCGCGGAGATGTGGACCAGGCCATCCTGGTGCACGCCGATGTCGACGAAGGCACCGAAGGCGGCCACGTTGGTCACCACGCCTTCCAGCACCATGCCGGGCTGCAGGTCCTTGATCTCCTCGACGCCTTCCTGGAAGGTGGCGGTCTTGAACTCGGGGCGGGGATCGCGGCCGGGCTTCTCCATCTCGGCCAGGATGTCGCGCACCGTCGGCAGGCCGAAGGTGTCGTCGGTGAACTGGGCCGGCGACAGGCCGCGCAGGGCTTCACGGTTGCCCAGCACGGCGGAGAGGTCCTTCTTGATATGGTCGAGGATGCGCTTGACCACCGGATAGGCTTCCGGGTGGACCGAGGAGCGGTCGAGCGGGTTGTCGCCGTTGTTGATGCGGAGGAAGCCCGCGGCCTGCTCGAAGGTCTTGTCGCCCAGGCGCGGCACCGCCTTCAGTGCCTCTCGGTTGGCGAAGGCGCCGTTGGCGTCGCGGTAGTCGACGATATTGCGCGCCAGCACCGTGTTCAGGCCCGAGACGCGCGCCAGCAGCGGCGCCGAAGCGGTGTTGACATCCACGCCCACGGCGTTCACGCAGTCCTCGACCACGGCGTCCAGTGCGCGCGCCAGTTCGCGCTGGTTGACGTCGTGCTGGTACTGGCCCACGCCGATCGACTTGGGATCGATCTTGACCAGCTCCGCCAGCGGATCCTGCAGGCGGCGCGCGATCGACACCGCGCCACGCAGCGAGACGTCGAGCTCGGGGAATTCCTTGGCGGCCAGTTCAGAGGCCGAGTAGACCGAGGCGCCGGCCTCGCTGACCACGATCTTGGTCAGCTTCAGCTCGGGAGCCTGGCGCATCAGGTCCTGCACCAGCTTGTCGGTCTCGCGGCTGGCGGTGCCGTTGCCGATCGAGACCAGGGCCACGCCATGCTGCTTGGCCAGCCGCGCCAGGGTGGCGAGCGAGCCGTTCCAGTCGCGGCGCGGCTCGTGCGGGTAGATGGTGGCGGTCTCGAGCAGCTTGCCGGTGGTATCGACCACGGCTACCTTGCAACCGGTGCGGATGCCGGGGTCGACGCCCATCACGGCCTTGTGGCCGGCCGGCGCCGCCAGCAGCAATTCGTGCAGGTTGCGGCCGAACACCTTGATGGCTTCGCCCTCGGCGGTCTCGCGCAGCTGGGTCAGCAGCTCGGTCTCGATGTGCGGCTGCACCTTGACGCGCCAGCACCAGCGGCACACGTCGCCCAGCCATTTGTCGGCGGGGCGGTTCTGGTTCTGGATGCCGAAGTGGCGCGCAATCATGCCTTCGCAGGGGTGGGGCACCAGCGTGTCCTGCTCTTCGCCCAGGCCCAGCTTGACCATCAGCACGCCGGCGTTGCGGCCCCGGAACAAGGCCAGGGCGCGGTGCGACGGCACGTTGCGGATAGGCTCGCTGTAAGCATAGTAGTCACGGAACTTCTCTTCCTCCGCGCCTTCCTTGCCTTCCATCACGGTCGAGCTGACCACGCCCTGGTTCCACAGGTGGTCGCGCAGCTTGCCGAGCAGTTCGGCGGTTTCGCCGAACTGCTCGGAGAGAATGTCGCGCGCGCCGTCCAGCGCGGCTTTCACGTCGGGCACGCCGCCGTCGGCAGTGGGGTTGCCGTTGACGTACTTGGCGGCCTCGGCCTGCGGCTCGAGCGTAGGATCGGCCAGCAGGGCCTGCGCCAGCGGCTCCAGGCCGCATTCGCGCGCGATCTGGGCGCGCGTGCGGCGCTTGGGCTTGTAAGGCAGGTAGAGGTCTTCCAGCGCCTGCTTGGTCTGGGCGCCTTCGATGGCGGTGCGCAGGACGTCGGTCAGCTTGCCTTGTTCTTCGATCGAAGCCAGGATGGCCAGGCGGCGCTCTTCCATCTCGCGCAGGTAGAGCAGGCGTTCTTCCAGCGTGCGCAGTTGCGTGTCGTCCAGGTTGCCCGTGACTTCCTTGCGGTAGCGGGCGATGAAGGGCACGGTGGCGCCTTCGTCCAGCAGCGCGACGGCCGCCGCCACCTGGCGGGGTTGCACCGAGAGTTCGGCCGCGATCAGCGACTCGATCTTTTGTGAAACGTGGGCGGGCAGGTTGGGCATCCGGAATACAGGAAAACAGTCAGTCGAAAGCGGGGCATTTTGCCACAAGCCCGCGGCGCCGCCAGCATCGGCCGCCGGGCGCGCCGGCAGCCGGGCCGGCGTGCCCGCCGTGTGCCGTGCGCGGCCAGGCGGCAGCGCCCGGCGGCGGCGCCGCAGGCACGCGGGCGGGCGCCGGCGCGGGCCGCCCGGATGCTAGAATCGCACCATGATCGACAAGCCACACCAGGCCACCATGCAGGCCAAGCATCCAGGCGTGCCACGCTCGCGCGCGGGCGCCCCCGCAGCTCCAGTCGCCGGCGCTGCCGTGCGCGCACCGCGCCGGCCCGGCGCGCTGCTGATGGCGGCCTGCCTGGCCGCCGTGCTTGGCGCAGCGGTGGGTGGCGGCCGGGCGCATGCCCAGGCCCCGGTGCCGGCGGCCGAAGCCGCGCCGCGCGACTTCGACGCCGAACGCAAGGCGATCGATGATTCGCGTGCCTGGACCAACTACCGCTACGCCAAGGCCGAGCACGATTGCTATGCGACGTTCTTCGTCAACCACTGCGTCGACAAGGCCAAGGACGTGCAGCGCGAGGAACTGGAGGTGCTGCGCAAGCGCGAGCTCGAGGTCAGCGCCGCCGAGCGCGCCTACAAGGCCGTGCAGCGCGACCAGCGCCAGGCGCTGCAGCGCGCGCAGGACGAAGCGGAGCGACCGCAGCGGGAGGCCAACGAGAAGGCCAGCCGCGAGGCATTCGGCAAGAAGCAGCAGGAGCAGCAGCTGCGCGATGCCGAGCGCCAGGGCCAGGCCCCGCAACGTGCGGCCAATGCCCAGGCCTACGACAAGAAGCAGGCGGATTTCGATGCGCGCCTGAAGGAAGCGCAGCAGCATGCCGCCGAAGACGCGCGCAAGCGTGCCGAGAACGTCAAGGACTACGAAGCCAAGCAGCGCGATGCCGCACAGCGGCAGCGCGAGCTGGACGAGCGCCGCGCCAAGGCCAAGGAGCAGGGTTCCGCTTCGTCGCCGCGTCCTTTCGGCTTCTGAGTGGCCAGCGCCCGGCAACGTGGACCGTGGAGGAGGGAGGTGCGACCATGGATCTGAACCTGAACACCCTGCAGCGGCAGATCATCGAGCTGCAGATCGAGCACCGTGACCTGGACTATCTGATCGACCACATGTCGCAGGACCCGGCCCATGACGAGCTGCAACTGCGGCGCCTGAAGAAGCGCCGCCTCAAGCTCAAGGACGCCATCACCTTGCTGCAGCTGCAGCTCGAACCCGACGTGCCTGCCTGATGCCACTGCGCGGCAGCCCTGACTGCCGCGCGCTATCTCCCTAGCCTTGTCCGATTCCCCAGACCTGATTTCCGCCGCCGAGCCGGCGCCCCCGACCGCCACCGCGACAGCGCAGGACGACGGCGCGGCCGCGCGCGCGGCGGCCAAGGCTGCCCACGTCGCCACGCTGTCCACCGTGTTCGCCCCGGATGGCACGCTCGCCCAGGCGATTCCCGGCTATCGCCCGCGCGATGCCCAGGCGAGCATGGCGCAGGCCGTGGCCGGTGCCATCGAGGATAGCGAGACGGTGATCGTCGAAGCAGGCACCGGCACCGGCAAGACCTTCGCCTACCTGGTGCCCGCCATGTTGTGGGGCGGCAAGGTGATCCTGTCGACCGGTACCAAGAACCTGCAGGACCAGCTGTTCCAGCGTGACATCCCGACCGTGCGTCGCGCGCTCAACGTGCCGATCTCGGTAGCCTTGCTCAAGGGGCGCGCCAACTATTTATGCCACTACCACCTGGAGCGGGCTGAGGTGGCGGGCAAGCTGGCGTCGCGGCAGGATGCGGCATGGTTGCGCGAGATCGGGCGTTTCGCCAAGGTCACTTCGACGGGAGACAAGGCCGAACTCGCCGCGGTGCCCGAGAATGCCCCGGTGTGGCAGCTCGTCACCTCCACCCGCGACAACTGTCTCGGCACCGAATGCCCGCACTACAAGGAATGCTTCGTCATGCGGGCGCGCAAGGAGGCGCAGCAGGCCGACATGGTGGTGGTGAACCACCACCTCTTCTTCGCCGATGTGGTGCTGCGTGATACCGGCATGGCCGAGCTGCTGCCGGCCGCCAATACCGTGATCTTCGACGAAGCCCACCAGCTGCCCGATACTGCCACCCTGTTCTTCGGCGAGACACTGTCGACCAGCCAGCTGCTGGAGCTGGCGCGCGATACCGTGGCCGAAGGCCTGTCGCACGCGCGCGATGCCGTCGACTGGGTGCGCCTCGGTGCGCCGCTGGAACGCGCCGCACGCGACCTGCGGCTGGCCTTCTCCAAGGACAGCACGCGCATGGCGATCAGCCAGATCGAGGCGGATCCCCGCATCGCGCCGGTCTTCAACGAGACGCTGGATGCGGTCGATGCCGCCCTGTCCGAATTCGTCGAGCTGCTCGAGTCGCAGGCCGAACGTGCCGAATCGCTGCAGCAGTGTCACCGCCGCGCGGTCGAACTGGCGCAGCGGCTGGCCGCCTGGCGCGAGCAGCCGGCGCCGCCGCGGCCGGCCGCGGCCACCGGCGAGGAAGTCCCTGCCGCGCCCGCCGATGCGTTCGGCCCGGACACCGTGCGCTGGGTCGAGGTCTTTTCGCACACGGTGCAACTGCACCGCACGCCGCTGTCGATCGCACCGATCTTCACGCGCCAGCGCGAGGGCCCGCCGCGCGCCTGGATCTTCACCTCGGCGACGCTGTCGGTGAAGGGTAACTTCACACACTATGCCGCCCAGCTCGGACTGGACAAGGATCGCTCGCTGACCCTGCCCAGTCCCTTCGACTATGCGTCGCAGGGCTTGCTGTACGTGCCGCGAGGATTGCCAGCGCCACAGGCGCCCCATTTCACCGAGGCGGTGGTGGAGGCGGCGCTGCCGCTGATCGAGGCCGCCGGCGGGCGTGCCTTCCTGCTGTGCACCACCTTGCGTGCCGTGCAACGTGCGTCGGACATGCTCTACGATGCCTTCGCCGAGCGCGGGCTCGAATTGCCGCTGCTGGTGCAAGGCCAGGCCAGCCGCACCGAACTGCTGGATCGCTTCCGCGAACTTGGCAATGCCGTACTGGTGGGCAGCCAGAGTTTCTGGGAGGGCGTGGACGTGCGTGGCGAAGCCCTTTCGCTCGTCATCATCGACAAGCTGCCGTTCGCGCCCCCCGACGACCCGGTGCTGGCCGCGCGCATGGAGGTGCTGCAGAAGAAGGGCCTCAGCCCCTTTGCCGTGCACCAGCTGCCGCACGCCGTCATCACCCTGAAGCAGGGAGCGGGCCGCCTGATCCGCTCGGAGACCGACCGCGGCGTGCTGGTGATCTGCGATACGCGCCTGGTGGAGAAGCCCTATGGCCGGCAGATCTGGCAGAGCCTGCCGCCGTTCGCGCGCACGCGCGAGGAGCAGACGGTGCTGCGCTTCCTGTCGGACCTGCGCGGCCAGCCTGTGGCGACGGGCGACGATGGCGGCGATGGCGGCGAGGGTGACGGCAACGCGGTGTGATGCCGCACGGCGGCCGTCCCCGGTGCGTCGCCGGTGCGTCCCCGCGGAAATCTGACAAAAAGAAAGCCCGACATCGTCGGGCTTTCTTTTCTTCTATCGGGCCCCTGCGGCGCACAGCGGCAGGTGCGGCCTCAGAACAGCTGCCACCAGGACTTGTCCTTGCGGCGCTCGCCATATTTGATGAAGTCGCTGTTCGGGTAGTTCTTCTCCAGCACACGGGCGGCGTCGTCGCGCAGGTCGTTCAGGCCCAGCAGGTCGTACGAGCGCACCATGATGTACAGCGCTTCCTCGTTGGCCGGCGCGCCGTCGTAGTCCTTGAGCGACTGCTGGGCGCGGTTGGCTGCTGCCAGGTAGGCGCCGCGGCGGAAATAGTAGCGAGCGGCGTGAACCTCGTGCTCGGCCAGCGAGTTGACGATGTACTGCATGCGCGCGCGCGCGTCAGGCGTGTACTTGCTGTCCGGGTACTGCGTGACCAGGGTATTGAAGGCGTCGAAGGCCGCGCGTGCTGCCTTCGGATCGCGTTCGCTCAGGTCCTGGCCCGAGAAGCGGCCCAGCCAGCCCAGGTTGTCGTTGAAGTTGATCAGGCCCTTCAGGTAGTAGGCGTAATCGATGTTGGCGTGGTTCGGGTGCAGCTGGATGAAGCGGTCCACGGCCGCCAGCGCGGCCGCCGTCTCGCCATCCTTGTAGTTGGCGTAGGCCGTGTCGATCTGGGCTTGCTGCGCATAGCGCCCGAACGGGTAGCGGCTCTCCAGCTTTTCGTACAGCTTGACCGCGCGCGTGTAATCGGCGCCATCCAGTGCGTCCTTCGCTTCCGAATATAATTTATTCGCCGACCAACCAGCGGTCTCGTCGGGCTGGTCGGCCAGCAGGCCGCATGCCGACAGCATGACGGCGCCGCCTGCGAGCAGAATCGCTCCAATTCTCGCGCGCCAACTGGCGCGTTTCATGCTCATCGTTTGCATGGGCAACGAATCCCGGATGAAAAAAAATAGCGTCAAGCATTATAGCCGAAGCCCCAAGTCACCAGCCGGTGGCGCGGACATCACGCAGCAGGACGCCGCCCAGCCGGCGGCGGAAGGTCTCGAAACGCAGGACGAGGAGGGCGGCGCGGACACCGGCGCGCCGGTCGCCGGCGACTTCCTGCCGTTGGAACTGGAAGTGAACGGGGCCGACCACGGAGAGCGGCTGGACAAGCTGCTGGCGCGGCATTTCCACGAGTTTTCCCGCAGCCGCATCCAGCAGTGGATCGAGGATGGTGCGGTCACGGTCGATGGCGCGCCGGCACGCGTGCGCACCGCTGTGCAACTGGGCCAGCGCATCGAGGTGCGCCCGCAGGCCGCGCCCGAGACGCAGGCCTTCACCGCGGAGGACGTCCCCCTCTCTGTGGTACATGAAGACGACGCGCTGCTGGTCATCGACAAGCCGGCCGGACTGGTGGTGCACCCGGCCGCCGGCAACTGGAGCGGTACCGTGCTCAACGGCCTGCTGTACCGCTATCCCGCCGCGGCTGCCCTGCCGCGCGCCGGCATCGTGCACCGCCTTGACAAGGAAACCACCGGCCTGATGGTGGTGGCCCGCACGCTGACCGCGCAGACCGAACTAGTGCGCCAGTTGCAGGCGCGCACCGTCAAGCGCACCTATATCGCGCTGGTGTGGGGGGAGACGCCTGACGAGGGCACCATCGACGCGCCGATCGGCCGCGATCCGCGCGAGCGCATCCGCATGGCCATCGTGCGTACCAGCAGCGGCAAGCCCTCGCGCACCCATTTCCGCACCGTGGGCGTGGCCAGGCTGGGGCGTGCCACCGTATCGATGGTGCTGTGCCAGCTCGAAACCGGGCGTACCCACCAGATCCGCGTGCACTTCGAATCGATCGGCCACCCGCTGCTGGCCGACCCGGTCTACCACCGCGCCACGCAGCGCGGCATGCGCCAGGCCGTCAAGGCGCCGCTGCCGGTGCCGCTGGAGCGGCAGGCCCTGCACGCCTACAAGCTCGGGCTGATCCATCCGGTCAGCGGCAAGGCGGTGTCCTGGCAGGCGCCGCCGCCGGCCGACCTGCAGGCCCTGATCGATGCGCTGGAGTTCACCGCGCCGGGCGACGAGGAAGAGGAAGGCGATGAGGGCGGCGAGGGCGAGTACGGCTACGAAGACGGTGGCGAGTATGGCGACGATGAGGACTGGGATGACGACGAAGCCTGATGCCGGCTGGCTGGTCCCGGACTGGCCGGCGCCCGCGCAGGTGCGCGCCTTGTCCACCACGCGCCAGGGCGGCGTCAGTGCCGGGCCCTATGGCCTGGCCGGCGGTGCGGCAGGTGGGCTGAACCTGGGCCTGCACGTGGGCGACGATGCGGCGGCCGTGCAGGCCAATCGCGCGCGCCTGGAGGCGGTCTTGCCGCGCGCGCCGCGCTGGCTCGACCAGGTGCACGGCTGCGGCGTGGCTACGGCCGGGCAGGCCGGCGGCGCCGAGCCGGCGCCGCCGCGTGCCGACGCTTGTATCAGCGTGGAGGCGGGCCAGGTCTGCGCGGTGATGACGGCGGACTGCCTGCCGGTGCTGCTGTGTGATCGCGCCGGTACCGTGGTCGGCGCCGCGCATGCCGGCTGGCGCGGGCTGTGCGCCGGGGTGATCGAGGCCACGCTGGCACGCATGGCCGGTGCCAGGAGCGGTACCGGTGGCGCGCCCGGGTGGCTGGCCTGGCTGGGGCCGGCGATCGGGCCGGCAGCTTTCGAGGTGGGCGCCGAGGTACGCGAAGCCTTCCTGGCCGAGGCCGACGCGGCCGGTCGCGGCGAGCAGGCCGCGGTCGCCGCGGCCTTCCGGGCTGGCGCCCCGGGCAAGTACTACGCCGACATCCATGCGCTGGCCCGGGTGCGCCTGGCGCGCGCCGGCTGCCACGCGGTCTACGGCGGCGACGCCTGCACGGTGGCCGATGCCGAGCGCTTCTACTCCTACCGGCGCGATGGCGTCACCGGGCGCATGGCCACCCTGGTCTGGCTCGCATCCTGAGCGCGCAGCAAACCAGCCGCCGCACGATGTTGCCCCGCTGAAGGGGGGTCACTGCGGGCCGTCTTCCGGCGGCGCCTTCGCCGCCATGCCGGCCTGCTCGCGCGACCGGCGCCGGCGGCGGCGCGCCGGTGTGCCGAGGATGTACAGCAGCAGGGCCACGGGACCGAGCCCGTACAGCACGAAGGTCGCCACGCCGGCGACCACATTGTGTTCGGTGATGGCCATCATCAGCGCCACGTACAGCCAGCCGATGGCAACGAAATACATCAGGTTTTCATCCTTCTCGTGCAAACTCCGCGGCAGGGCGCCGGCCAGGCCTCGACGGCCGCTCCCGGAGCGGGCCGGGGAGCGTCTGCGCGCCAGGCCGGCGGCACGAAATAATCCGCATTGACAGCGCAGACATTGCAAGGCAACAATGGGTCGGACTGGCCTCCAGAGCGGCCGCTTTGTGCCCCGGGCGCCGCCGGCAAGCATACCGCATCACGCTGACAGCCGAGGCGCGAGGCGGGCCAGTCCAGGGGCCGGCCGGATCACCGATCCGGTCTGTCTTCGTGAACAAAACGGCAGAGAGACGACGACATCATGGCGACCGGCAAGGGTGCGGCAGCTTCCTCCCAGGAAGACCAGTTCCGACCATTTTCAATTCCGCCGGGGCCATTCGATCCAGCCGCATGGCTGGCATGGTCCCGCCAGGCGCAAGCCAACGGCGCGGCAGCGGCCCAGGGATTCCCTGGCTTCGACGGCCTGGCGTCCGGGCCCGCATTTTCCGGCCTGAAGGTGGCGCCAGGGCAGTTGGCCGAGATCCAGCAGCGCTACCTGCATGACTTCGGCCTGCTGTGGCGGGCGATGTCGGAGGGGCAGGGCGAGCCGGGCATCCCGCTCAAGGACCGCCGCTTCGCCGGCGATGCCTGGCACCGCAATGTGCCCTACCGCTTCGCCGCGGCTTTCTACCTGCTCAATGCGCGCGCCATGAACGAGCTGGCCGACGCGGTCGAAGCCGATGCCAAGACGCGCCAGCGCATCCGTTTCGCCGTATCGCAGTGGGTCGATGCGATGTCGCCGGCCAACTTCCTCGCCACCAATCCCGAGGCGCAGCAGAAGCTGATCGAGTCCGGCGGCGAATCGCTGCGCGCGGGCGTGCGCAACATGCTCGAGGACATGGGGCGCGGCAAGATTTCCCAGACCGACGAGACCGCCTTCGAGGTCGGCCGCAACGTCGCCGTCAGCGAAGGCGCGGTGGTCTACGAGAACGAGTACTTCCAGCTGCTGCAGTACAAGCCGCTCACCGACAAGGTGCATGCGCGCCCGCTGCTGCTGGTGCCGCCCTGCATCAACAAGTACTACATCCTCGACCTGCAACCCGAAGGCTCGCTGGTGCGCCACGCGGTGGAGCAGGGCCACACGGTCTTCCTGGTGTCGTGGCGCAACCCCGATGCCAGCATGGCCGAGCGCACCTGGGACGACTACATCGAGCACGGCGCCATCCGTGCCATCGAGGTGACGCGCGAGATCAGCGCGCAGGACCGCATCAACGTGCTGGGCTTCTGCGTCGGCGGCACCATCATCGCCACGGCGCTGGCCGTGCTGGCTGCGCGCGGCGTGCGCCCGGCCGCCAGCCTGACGCTGTTGACCACGTTGCTCGACTTCTCCGACACCGGCATCCTCGACGTCTTCGTCGACGAAGCCCACGTCAAGCTGCGCGAGGCCACCATCGGCGGTGGCGCCGGTGCGCCTTGCGGCTTGCTGCGCGGCGTGGAGCTGGCCAACACCTTCTCCTTCCTGCGGCCCAACGACCTGGTCTGGAACTATGTGGTCGACAACTACCTGAAGGGCAACACCCCGGTTCCTTTCGACCTGCTGTTCTGGAACGGCGACGCGACCAACCTGCCGGGCCCGTGGTACTGCTGGTACCTGCGCCATACCTATCTGCAGGACGAGCTCAAGGTGCCGGGCAAGCTGAGTGTGTGCAATGCGCCGGTGGATCTCGGTGCCATCGACGTGCCGACCTACATCTACGGTTCGCGCGAGGACCATATCGTGCCCTGGACCGCCGCCTTCGCGTCCACGGCGCTGCTGAAGAACCAGCTGCGCTTCGTGCTGGGAGCCTCCGGCCACATCGCCGGCGTGATCAATCCCCCGGCGAAGAAGAAGCGCAGCTACTGGACCAACGACAAGCTGCCCGCGACCTCGCAGCAATGGCTGGGCGGGGCGCAGGAACATCCCGGCAGCTGGTGGCCCGACTGGATGGCATGGCTGGGCAAGCATGCCGGTACCAGGAAGGCCGCGCCCCCGGGCTACGGCAACCAGCACTATCCGGCCATCGAGCCGGCGCCGGGCCGCTACGTCAAGGCCAAGGCATGACGGGCGGCGCGGCCATGCCGCGCCACCCTGTCTGCCCGGCCGTTGTGCATTCCGCCTACCACGCCAGGTATCCGGACATTTTTCAAGAGGACTCCAAATGACCGACGTTGTCATCGTATCCGCCGCGCGTACCGCGGTCGGCAAGTTCGGCGGATCGCTCGCCAAGATTCCCGCCCCCGAACTGGGCGCCATTGTCATCAAGGCTGCGCTGGAGCGTGCCGGCCTCAAGCCCGAGCAGGTCAGCGAAGTGATCATGGGCCAGGTGCTGACCGCGGCGTCCGGCCAGAACCCGGCCCGCCAGGCCTCGCTCAAGGCCGGCCTGCCGAGCTCGGTGCCGGCCATGACCATCAACAAGGTGTGCGGCTCGGGCCTGAAGGCCGTGATGCTGGCAGCCAACGCCATCATCGCCGGCGAAGCCGAGATCGTGGTCGCCGGCGGCCAGGAGAACATGAGCGCGGCACCGCACGTACTGCCGGGCTCGCGCGACGGCTTCCGCATGGGTGACACCAAGCTGGTCGACTCGATGATCGTCGACGGCCTCTGGGACGTCTACAACCAGTACCACATGGGCGTCACGGCGGAGAACGTGGCCAAGGAATACGGCATCACGCGCGAAGCCCAGGACGCCTTCGCCGTGGCCTCGCAGAACAAGGCTGAAGCGGCGCAGAAGGCCGGCAAGTTCGCCGAGGAGATCGTTCCCGTGCTGATCCCCCAGCGCAAGGGCGAACCGCTCGCCTTCGACCAGGACGAGTATGTCCGCCATGGCGCCACGGTGGACTCGATGGCTGGCCTGAAGCCCGCCTTCGACAAGAGCGGCACCGTGACCGCCGGCAACGCGTCGGGGCTCAACGACGGCGCCGCGGCCGTAGTGGTGATGTCGGCTGCCAAGGCCAAGGAGCTGGGCCTGACCCCGCTGGCCACGATCAAGTCCTACGCCAACGCGGGCGTGGACCCGAAGGTGATGGGGATGGGGCCGGTGCCGGCTTCCAAGCGCTGCCTGTCGCGCGCCGGCTGGGGTGTCAATGACCTCGACCTGATGGAGATCAACGAAGCCTTCGCCGCACAGGCGCTGGCCGTGCACCAGCAGATGGGCTGGGACACCTCCAAGGTCAACGTCAACGGCGGTGCGATCGCCATCGGCCACCCGATCGGCGCATCGGGCTGCCGTATCCTGGTGACGCTGCTGCACGAGATGAAGCGCAGTGGTGCGAAGAAGGGCCTGGCCTCGCTGTGTATCGGTGGCGGCATGGGCGTGGCGCTGGCAGTCGAGCGTCAGTGAGGGGTGTGCCGGTGCGCGGGTGCTCTCCCGTGTGCCGGCGTCAATAAGAAAGAGCCAACAAGGAGTGGATATGTCTCAGCGCATTGCATATGTGACCGGCGGCATGGGCGGAATCGGAACCGCGATCTGCCAGCGTCTGGCCAAGGATGGCTACCGTGTCGTCGCGGGCTGCGGTCCGAACTCGCCCCGTCGCGAGAAATGGATCGAGCAGCAGAAGGCCCTGGGTTTCGATTTCACCGCCTCCGAAGGTAACGTGGCGGACTGGGATTCGACCAAGGCTGCCTTCGACAAGGTCAAGGCCGAAGTCGGCGAGGTCGATGTGCTGATCAATAACGCGGGCATCACCCGTGACGTGGTCTTCCGCAAGATGACCCGCGCCGACTGGGACGCCGTGATCGACACCAACCTGACCTCGCTGTTCAACGTGACCAAGCAGGTCATCGACGGCATGGTTGACCGTGGCTGGGGCCGCATCGTCAATATCTCGTCGGTCAACGGGCAGAAGGGCCAGTTCGGCCAGACCAACTATTCGACCGCCAAGGCAGGCCTGCACGGCTTCACCATGGCCCTGGCGCAGGAAGTGGCGACCAAGGGCGTGACGGTCAACACCGTGTCGCCGGGCTATATCGCCACCGACATGGTCAAGGCCATCCGCCAGGACGTGCTCGACAAGATCGTCGGCACCATCCCGGTCAAGCGCCTGGGCGCGCCCGAGGAAATCGCCTCGATCTGCGCGTGGCTGGCCTCGGATGAGTCCGGTTTCTCGACCGGCGCCGACTTCTCGCTGAACGGCGGACTGCACATGGGCTGAGGCCCGCCGGGCCAACCCGGCAGGGGTCTTGCTGCGGCGCAATCGGCGCGCTGCACAAGGAAGGTCCATGCAGTGCCATCACGATAACGGTTTGCGGGCCTGACGGCCCGCAAACCGTTTATTCTTGCGGGTTTTCCTTAAGCCGGGCCGCTTTCCTTAGTGCTTTGTTGGGCATAGAATCAGGACAGCGGCACAGCCGGCACCAATCAGGCGCACGCGCTGTGGATGTGGATTCCCGCGGGGGCGCGGACGATAACGACATTGCGCATCGCACAGGATGCGGTGCAGCAGCGTGCATCAGCGACGATACAAGGATAGAGCACCGATGGCCACGACAAAAAAGGGCGCAGAGCGACTGATCAAGAAATATCCAAATCGCAGGCTCTACGATACGCAGACCAGTACCTATATCACGCTGGCTGACGTCAAGCAGCTCGTGATGGATTCGGAAGAATTCAAGGTCGTCGATGCCAAGTCGGGCGAGGAACTGACCCGCAGCATCCTGCTGCAGATCATCCTGGAAGAAGAAACCGGCGGCGTGCCGATGTTCTCCAGCGCCATGCTGTCGCAGATCATCCGCTTCTATGGCCACGCGATGCAGGGCATGATGGGCACCTACCTGGAAAAGAACATCCAGGCCTTCATCGATATCCAGAACAAGCTCGCCGAAAACTCCAAGGGCCTGTACTCGGGCGAGGCGTTCAGCCCCGATATGTGGTCCCAGTTCATGAACATGCAGGCGCCGATGATGCAGGGCATGATGAGCAACTACATCGAGCAGAGCAAGAACCTGTTCGTGCAGATGCAGGAGCAGATGCAGAACCAGGCCAAGAGCATGTTCGGCGCCTTCCCCTTCAACCAGCCGCCGCAGGACAAGAAGTAAGCCCTGGCGGCACGCGCCCCTCCGGCGGGTGCCGCAGAACGGTTTCTCGCGGCGGCACGGTCGCGAGTCCCGGGGCAGCGCTCCTCGGGCCGAGCCCGGTCTTCCCGCCTCGTTCTTACTTGACGCCGCAGCCCTTCAGAACGGCGGGCACGAGCATCAAGCCACCGAATCCGCCGAGCAGCAGGCTGCCTCCATCGCTCCCGGCGATCAGGAACAGCGTTCCCAATAATCCCAGCGGGGCCGCTACCAGCCAGCGCAGTCGTCCGAGACCTGCCGCGCGCTGGGCCGTGTCATCCGTCATCTCGAGACGCCGGATCTCCTGGCGAAACTGCGGCGCCTGCTCGCTCTGCTCGCGCGCATCGACATCCGATGTGGCACCCCTTGCGGGCTCGGCGAGATCTGCGCGCGCGGCATGGTCCTGGCTGCCGGGCTCCGCTCCCATCTCGTCTGGTGCCGCTGCATGCGGGGCCTGGGTCTCGGGGCCCGCTGCCGGCGATGCAAGAGGGGCGGGGTTCAGGGCTCGCTGAGTATCGCCCAGGACGCCGCCAATCGCTGGCACAGCCACGGCGCGGTCCACGTGCTGTGGAAAAAAGCGGTGCATCGTATTGGCCGGGGCTGCCGGAGTTCCTGCAGCACCTGCCCCTATGGGTTGGACGGCCGGTATCGAGGCTGCTTTCCCGGCGTGGTTCGGGAAGAAGCGAAGCATGGCGCTGTCCGGCCGGCCCTCGGCCGCTTCTCCGCCTTGCACTCCGCCGTGCACTCCGTTTTGCACATCCGTTTGTGGTGCGGGGGCCGTAACGTCCGGAGTTTTCACATTAGCCCGACCCAGGGCGACTTGGGCCGCATCCGGCGGCAGCGCGCTTGCGTCGAACTTGGCGGCTTCGGCGACTTCGCTGCCCCGGCTTGTCGTGCTATTCGTGTCAGTCGTGCTCATAGCGCTTGTTGCTCGAGTCGGGAAGACCTTCCTGATCGCGAATACGACCAGGTAGAGCGCGGCCGCAAGTGCCAGGATGAACAGGAATGGCACCATGCGGCTGACCTCGCTCGCGTGGTATGACCCGTTCATGGTTGCGTTCAGTGCCAGCAGGAATTTGAACGCGACGATCAGGAGCGAGGTGACGATGATGTACTTCAGCGCTTTCATGGACAGTCGGGTCGGGAGGGTCTCGTGTTTGTTATCGGCGGGCCGGGCCGGATCATTGATCACCGTGGCCCGTTCGCCGCCCCGGTTCATCGCCCCACCATGCCATGGCGTGGCGTTCCAGGATGTAGGTGGTACTTTGTGGATGCTGCGTTGGCAGATGGGATCGGAAGCGACCGATTACCTGCGTGCAGCGCATTTTGCATCTTGTCCGACACGTCTGAAATAGCCGGAAGAGGGGTGCCCAGTGCAAAAGGCCGAAATAATCGCTAACAATTGTGAACAAGGGGCCGGCCTACACTCGTTCATGCGCCTTGCCATGAATGAGGCGCAGGAGATCCTGAATGACGAAGTCCAAGTTGCTCTCCAGTCTGCTGCTGGCGGCTATCGCCATGTCGTCCGCCACGGGCTTTGCGCAGGACCGCGATGACCGCGATCATCGCGGCGGACCACCACCTGGCCAGGAGAATCGAGGCCGCGGACCCGAGCGCGATCGAGGGCCTGACCGGGATCGAGGGCCCGAGGGACGCATGCCGCCCCGGGGCGGCTGGCACAAGGGCGACAGGCTCCCCCCTGAATATCGCGACCGGCAGTACGTCATCGACAACTGGCGCGAACACCGGTTGACGCCGCCGCCTCGCGGCTATCAATGGGTCGGGGTGGGCGGAGACTATTTCCTGGTAGCGATTCCGACCGGCCTGGTCTTTCAGGTCGTTATCGGTCACTAGCCTGCGGACGGGTGACGGCCCGTTTCGTGCGGGCCTTGCCGCAAGCGGGCTGCTTGCGCGGAGCAAGTTTCAACTTCCGCATGATTGCGAATCCAGCCGGGCAGGGTTTGCCGGGGGCGGAATGCCTGCATGCCAAGACGCGCTCGGTCAGCCTGTTCGAATCGCGTCTTGGCGGCTGCGCTAATTCGACCTGGTGTTGTCCGATCGTGGCTAGACAACTGGGAAGCGTTGCTTTTGCTTCCCTGTGCGACGGCTCCAGAGACGGTCGAGCAAGGCTGGCAGTGCGCCAGCCTTGTCATCAGGCAGATTTAGCCTTCTTGCGGCTTGCGCCAGTCGTCGGAGGCCTCGGTGCCGGCGATGGCGTGGGTCCAGGTGATCTTGCGATACGCCATGGCCACCTTCACCAGTTGGGTGTACTCGGCCTTGCTGGCGTCCTGCGCATGCGGGAGGACGGTGCTGATGTTGACGATGGTGGCGTCTTCGAGCTTGGTGGTGAAGAAGTGTTCCTGCTTGCCTTCGGTCGACGTGCGATACCACTTCACTTCCACTTCGGGCAGCATTTCGCCGGAGGCCAGAGCTTGATACAGCAGCGGCGTGGCCTTGTTGAGCGGCGAGGTGAAGATGAATGGCTTGTGGACACGCTGGCCCGACGGCTGGCCGCTCTGCGGGTCGGTCGGTGTCGCGATCAGGTGTTCGACTTCCTGCACCAGGATCTGATCCTCGTGGCCTTCCTGGTAGACGTTGCCGACGGAATCCGCGGTGAAGGCGCCTTGCGTGATGTTGCCTTGGGTCTTGCCCTGGATGCTGATATAAGCGGGTGTAGGCATAGCGTTACTCCGTTTGTTATGGCGGGCCCCCTTGGCCCGACGTGCCATCAGTGACGGCGACCGCTACATCGCAATGGCTGTGCCAGGTTGCCGGGATTCATAAAATAAATATGTAAATCAATGGCTTATGTTTTGGCTCGGCGTGTGCCGGAGCGTTTCGAGCCGACGAGACAAGGCAGCAGTTCCTTGCAGATGGGTCAAGGCTGACCCGTTATCAGCCAAGCTATTGAAATAAAAGAGAAAAATACGGGTCAGTCTTGACCCGCTCGGGTCAGGAATGACCCGGTCGCTGGAGAGAGTCCGGCCCATCATCGGAACTCCCTCCGCGAACCAGCCCGCAATGCCGCTTTTGATGTAGAGGGCGACCTGCTCACACCGGGCAAGCGTGATACGCGCAGCATCGGGCGAGTGCTGGCATGACGCTCATTGCAGCAACGTACCTGGTAGCGCGAAACCGTGGAACAAGCGCTGGGTGAACGGGTTGTTGCTCTTGTCCGCGGTGATCCGGTAACGCATGCCGCCATCGCTGGCTGTAAAGCTGAGGTCGACGCTGGTAGCCGTTGCGCCATTGAGCCGTGCCTGACTCAGCAGACGGAACAGTGACCACGAGCCCTTGTAGACCAGGCTGCTGCTGTTGCCATCGCCATTGACCAGCGTCATGCGGCTTTCGGGGCTACCGCCAAGCGTGTTGGGCCAGATGACGCCGACGGTCTCGCTGGGACCGTGGTTATAGGTGATCAGTTGTCCTTGAAGATTCAGCACGCTGCTCCGTCGCGTGGGTGCCAGGCCAAGCGGCTCGAGTGTGAAATGCACGGCCATCGCACCGCGGCTGTTGAAGAAGGCATCGCGGATCCGGTCGGCGGCTTCCAGTTGCTTTGGCACGTCGGTGCGCATCAGGTAGCCCCCTCGACGCTCCGAATAGAGCGCTTCCAGGTTGTCCTCCAGGAACAGCTTCAGGTACTTGTCCTTGAAGTCCTGCAATTTGCCTTGCGGCCCGAAGAAGGCGGTGAAGTCTTCGACGGAGGCATCGGTGCGGCTGTTCGGGTTGAACGGATAGTAGTTGGCCAGGCGCTGGCTATAGAAGCTGAAGACCTCGGCATTCCAGCGCTTTTCGAGCTCGCGCAGCGCCTCGATCAGCAGCACGTCGGAGGACTCGTCGGCCAGCTTCTTCACCTGCCGATTGAGGGGCTCCGGCAGGCCGGTAGCCACCCGATGCAGATTGCCGAACGGATCGGCGCCGCGCAGCGCAAAGCGGTCCAGCATCACCGTCAGCGCCGCTTTCCCTCGGTCCGGGCTGTCCTGTACCTTCACCAACAAGTCCTGGACGCTGCCGATGGCCTGCATCGTCTCGTCCAGATAGGAAGGCTTCTCGCCCTTGGCCTCAAGCAACGCCGTCAGCGGGGTGAAGGCCTGAGCAATCTTGGCGATCTCCTGGCCTTCGCCGCCAGCATCGCTCTTTGCCGTGGTGGCTGCACCTTCGTTCCGCGCCGCGTCAGACGTCGCCTTGGGCGTCAGATCGGTGTTGTCGCGCACGGTCTCCAGAAGCCGGCGCAGGGGCGCCGCCGGGCTGTTCACTGCGCCCAGTACGTTGGCGGCGGTGCCGATATCATCGAAGTTGGCCACCTCGAGCTGGTTGAGACCGCGGCGCCAATTCTCGATGTAGTCACGGCTGTACAGCGCACGCACGCGCGCGACGAGCGCCTGCTTGTCTGCTTCCGAATAGTCGACATTCCGCCGTTCTCCAAGCACCCATTGGTCAATGACGGCCAGCCTGGCGACATCCTGATTGCGCGGCTCGAAGTAGTTCCTATAGCCCTTGGCGGTCAGCAGCGCGTCGATGCGCGTGCCCTGGTTTTCGCCCCCCTCGGCTGCCGCTGCGGTGGATTGGTAGACGATGTCATAGGCCGGACCGATCTCATTGCGCAGATCCAGCGGCGTCCGCAGGACGTCGCCTGCCTGGCTGCGCATCGCCATGTAGATGCGCTGCGGCAGGGGAATCTGCCGCAACTGCTGCTGCACATCGGCAATCCGGGCGGCATACTGCGGGAGCGACACATCGGCGTACTTCAGCGCGTAATCGAGATGGCTCGACAAGGCGCGTTGCACTGGCGCCTCGCCAGGAAAGGCCGCCTGCCACTCCTTTCTCATCCAGTCTTCCACGAAGGGGGCTCGACGGTTGGCACGGTCCTCGATCATGCGATACACCCGAAGGGCGCTGAGTTGCGCGTCCGAGCCGTCCGCCGCGGCATTCAGTTGCGTCATGACCCCGCTGGCCAACTGCGGCAGGAAGCGCGTCGAGAGCAGCCGCAGATAGGCTTCGTCCACCTTCGGGCCGATTTTGCGCCCCTGGTACAGACCCATGCCGGATACCAGCGGCCACGCTTCACGGTAGTCGCCGTAGACGGCCACCGCATCGCGGAGCTGGTCCAGCGGCAGCAGCAGATTGCGTCCGGTCGGGTCCTGTCCTCCGTCGATCGCGTTGCTGGCGAACGTTCGGCTCTTCTCCAGCACACTCGCCACCTGCGCACGATTCACGGTGTAGTAGTGATACCAGCCGCCGATCACGACCGCACTGCCTAGCGCCGCGACGCCGAAGCCCACGGCCAGATTCCGTTTCTTGTCGGCCAGCACCTTCAGGTTGTCGCCGGCTAGGCCGGCTTCCGGATAGATGACCCGTTGGAACACCTGTTGGGCAAAGTACACCATGGAGCGTCCCGCCGGCTGTGCCAAGGGCACCAGCGTTCGCACACCATAGGTCTGCGAGGCGTTGTCGACGAAAGCGTTGTGCAGCAGCCCCTGTTGGTGAACCGAAGTGAAGTACACGCCTCGCGGCAAGGCGGGAGTGCCGTAGCGATCGCTGCCCAGCACGTCATCAAGGAAGTTGAACAGCACGGTGCGCATGCCGGCTATCTGCCCGACAAAAGAGAACAGCGCCTCGCGTATCGGCAGCGACTTCGCATCGTTCAAGACATCGAAGACCTGATTGTTCAGGCCATCGATGAAGTCGGCGTAGCGCTGGCCGAGCTCTGTCTGCCAGGCGTCGTACTGCCGCGCGGAATCCAGCGTGAAAGTGAATCCGAAGATATCCTCCCGCTCCGTCTTCGGCAGCCTGGCGAAGAATTGCTCGAAACCCTCCAGCAGGTCGAACTTGCTGAGGACGACATACAGCGGCGGACGGGTTCCGAGATGCCGGCTCAGTTCCGCCAGGCGCGTGCGCAAGAGGACGGCCAGTGCCTTGCGCTCGCTCGCGTTCTGGCCCAGCAGCGAAGGCAGATCGACGATCAGCACCACACCATTGAGCGGTCGCCGCGAGCGGTTCTTGCCCAGCCAGTCGATCAGATGCTGCCAGAGGCGGGCCCGAGTCTCGGGCGGCTCTCCACGCGGCTCGCGAGCCGGCGCTTCTCCTGCGTCGGTAGTCGATGCCGACTCGGGGGTACCGTCCGAACGCTCTGCTGTGGGGAACTGGCTGATCAACTCCCCGGGCGGGTCGATCAGCACGGCTTGGTCGCCGATCCACCAATCGGTCCGGTAGATCAGGTCGGGATCGACGAACGTGCCGTGACCGCCAGCCTTGATCTCGCCCGTGAGCGAGAAGTTCTGGCCGCTGCGGTTGATGAAGCTGGTTTTGCCGGCGTCCTCCTGCCCGAGCACGAGATACCACGGCAATTGGTACAGGCCCTGGCGGCCTCGCAGGTGGGAGCGCAACACCGCCAGGTTGGCGTCCAGGGACTTCTCCTGCGCACGGATATGTATAAGCACAGGGTCTTCCTTCACGGCACGGGCTTGCTGACGCTCGGCTTCCAGCCGGCGGTTCCTGGCCCGCAGCACCAGGGCCCAGGTCACCACGGGAACCATCAGCAGGGCAAGGGTCAGCCCGACCCGGGCGCCCAGGCTCGCCAGAGGATGCCGATCACGCCAGACCCACTGCGGCCCCAGCCACCAGATGGCGATCAACAGGAACAGCAGCCCCAGTACCAGCAGCAGGGGCATGCCGCCCTTGACCCAACGCAGCAGGGGGGCGGCATATCGCTTGAGCAGCGACCAGTATTTCATTTTCTCTCTCCTTGCGACTGGCTTCGTCTATGTTCGTTTTCCTGTTGCGCCGGTACGTGCTTGGCGAGGTGCTGGAACAGTTCGGGCTCCCATTGATCTACCGTGACGCCTTTCATCAGCCGGCTGGCGTTCGCATAGAGTTCTTCAGCCAGCCAATCCAGGCCTCTCGACTTCAGCAGGTCTGCCGCAATCACGGTTGCGTGGCAACGCTGACGTGGGCCACTTGACGTGGCCTGGTGCGCCTGCAGGCGGCGCAGCACTGGCTCCACGCCTTCGGTGTCCAGCCGGCTGGCCAGCTCCTCGCGCAGTTCCGCGAACTCCTGCGGTGCTCGCGCAGCCGCAGGCCGCGCTTCGGCATTGCCAATCCAGCCCAAGGTGTCGCGGTCGACGAAGGGGCGCCCGTCGGCGAAGCGCAGGTCGCTCAAGCCGGGAAGGCGCAGCAGGAAACGTTCGGCCGCGTGACGGATGGCTTCCGCTACGGCCGGCATCTCCAGACGGGCCGCCATGGCTGCCGCAAAGAAGCTGCCGCGTAGCCAATAGGGCGAGCTGGTCACGCTCTTTTCCACGCGCAGCAACACCAGCGGGCTGACCGAATTGGTCGAGATCGCCTCGCGATAGCTCTCTTCGGTATCGACCGGCACACACATCAGTTCCGTGAACTGGTCGCGCTTCGCCGGCGGTGTGGTCCGCAGGTGCGCCCACAGCGCGAAACGCCGCAACTGGTAGCCGGCGGGGTCGTAGATGTCCTGCTCGTTGATGAATTCCGCCATCGTCAACAACGTCCGGCGTCCCTCGCGTTCATCGCCGGACTTCGGCACTTCGCTCGGCTGAAAGAAGGCGTCGCTCAGTGCGCGCCCACCTTGTTGGCCATCGCTCGGCTTGAGCGCCACCGGCTCCGGGAACAGGGTGCTCTCGACATGCCGGTGCATCTGTGCTTCCAGCCGGGATAGCATCGATACGTCCAGCTGCGCAGCGGTCGCTTCTGCCTGCAATCGGTCGAAGGCCCGTTGCGCCTGATCCTGCAGCCCGGGGTTGTAGGTTTTCCGATCCAGCGCTTCCAGCGCCTGACTCAGCCGCTCCACCAGCAAGGCGAGCAGCTTGCGTTTGGCCAGCAGGCCACGCGGCCCGGGCTTGGGCTGGCTGGTTTCCCAGTAGCGCTCGACCATGCCGGCCAGCACCAGCATCGCCTCGGTCCAGTGGGGCCAGGTGCGGGGGCGAAGGCGGGCTGTGACCAGATGGCCGGCCACGCGGAAATGCTTGCACTGGGTGCTCAGGTACTGACGCGAGGCTTCATCGACGTAAGACCAGTCGATATTGGCTTCCCCCAGGCTGCCGAGCTTGACCATTTCATGCTCGATGCCCTGGTACGTCTCGTCTTCTTCATCGAACACGCCAGCCGGCTGTTTGGCATCCAGCGTGCCGAGCAATGCATCCAGATCCAGGGGAGGCAGGTTGATCACCAGTGACAGGCCTCACGCTGCTGCTTCATCAGGTTGTGCAGGTTGCTTGCATCGAACTGCAGTCCGGAGAACGGCGCATAGTCGCTCTCGACCTGCAAACGACCGCCGGCCTTGACCAGGTATCGCAGTTGCTCGATGGCGACCAGGCCCCGTCCCGCGTCCACGACCGTGCCGTCTTCGAGTACCTGCCATGGCACCGAGGCCGAGATGGGTTGCCCGTCCAGCAGCAGCCGGATGTTCATCCGGTTGGGCGCGATCGGTTGTGTTGCCAGCAATTGCAAACGCGAGATGTTCGACAGGCAGCTGATCGCCAGGATCGGCGGCGCGGCAGCGTCGCCCAACGTCGGCGCGGACATCACCACGCTCCAACGGCCTGGTATCGCTTCCTCCCTGCGCGAAAGCCGGAATCCCGTCTCTCCCACGCCACGTTCCGTCTCATTGCGGCGGACCAGTTCGACGATCGTTGGCCGTGTCGCCGGTTTCCGGTCGCTGGCCGCTGCATCGTCGCTTTGCGCGGCTGAAGTCGTCGCAACTGGTGCTGGAGGCGTTCCCGCAATCGCATCGAAGCAGGCCAGCCGCTCCACTGACGACACGATGGCGGTACAGGTATTCGTGGCGGACAGGGCCGCTGCGGACGGGCCGGCGGCGGCATTCTGTTTGCTGGCGTCACATCCGGCCACGAGTGCTGTGCAAACCAGCGCCATGCTCAGTGATCTCATGGTGCGGAGTCCTCCTGAAAAATACTCCAGCGCTGGCATCTCCGTGCCAGCGTGCGTTTGGGGATGCCCAGGCTTTGCGCCGCGAGCGCGCGCGAGCCGTTGGCCTGACGCAGGCGTTCGCTTATCAGGTGGCATTCGAAAGCCGCCAGCGCGCCGGGCAGATCGTCGGTCTCCCACAGCTCATGCAGCGGTAGCGGCAGCGTCGAGGTGGCGGGGAGGGGGGCTGTTCGTGTGGCAGGAGGGCGCAGTTCGCGCAATGCCTGTGGCGCGATGGCCTGGCCGCGCTCGGTGCGCTCGGCGGCCACCAGTATGAGGTTGCGTAGTTCCCGGACATTGCCGGGCAGCGGGTGCATCTGCAGCATGCGCAATGCGTCGGCGCTGATGCCCGGGATGTGTGCCTGCCGCTCGCGGTTGTATTGCAGCAGCACGTGCTCGGCCAGGACGGGAATATCCTCCGGCCGCTCGCGCAGCGCAGGCACGTGCAGGCATTGCTGGCGAATGCGAAAGTACAGGTCTTCCCGAAAGCTCCCCTCGGCGATGCGTTGAGGCAGCGGCTGGTGGGTGGCGCATATCAGGCGGAAATCGGAATGACGCTCCTGCGTCGCGCCCACCGGGCGGTACTTCTTCTCGTTCAGCACGCGCAGTAGCCGGCCCTGCAATTCCAGCGGCATGTCGCCAATCTCGTCGAGGAACAGCGTGCCGCCATCGGCCTCCGCCACGAGTCCCGCGCGCGCCTGGCTGGCGCCGGTGAAGGCGCCCCGCTCGTTGCCGAACAGCTCGGCCTCGATCAGATCCTTGGGGATGGCCGCGCAGTTCACCGGCACGAATTTTCCCTGGCGGCTGCCCGTCTGGTGAATGAGCCAGGCCGCGTGATCCTTGCCTGCCCCTGTTTCGCCAGTGATCAGGATGGCCAGGTTCGAGTCCGTCATGCTCAGCATGTCGCTGCGCAGTTCACGGACCGCCGGACTCACGCCGACGAACTCAGCGGCCAATAGTCTGGCCGCTCGCTCGCGTGCGCGGGTATGCGTTTGCGCGCGCACAGCGTCGGCTGAACGGGCCCGCGCCGCATCGCCCAGGTTCTGCTGCAGGCTGGAGAACAGGTGCTCATGGATTTGCAGCAGTGCCTGCCACAGCGCAGACTCGCGCAAAGCGTGTAGTGCCGCAGGCTCTCCGAGCAGCGCCAGGACCGCGAAGGCATGCTGATTGGCGTCGCGCAGCGGCAGAATCCAGGCGCCGCTCCCAGGCATGAAACGTTCGCGCAACTGCTCGAAAGAACGGCCCACGCCGACCATGCCGGCGATGTGCTCGACCATGCAGGGGTGACCGCTGACCAGGCCATAGACCAGGGGATTGTCCAACTCGCCCATATCCAGCTCCGGCAGAGCAGGCGTTCTTTCCGGCACGCAGGACAGCGGCAGCAAGCAGTCACTTGTCTGGTCCAGTCGATAGCACAGTCCCAGGCTCGACGCGCCGCTGTCCACGGCCGCTTGCAGGATGACGGCTGCCAGCGCCTCGGGGTGTGTCGCCCAGGCCAAGTCGCGCGCGATGCGCGCGACCTCGATCGGCTCCAGTTGCTTTGGTGGCGTCATTCCACGACGGCCTCGAAGGCGCTGCCGTTCCACGACAGCTCGGCGTGCCGGAACGCCGTGCGCTCGGCCAGCCGCTGCAGGACGGACAAGGACAGCGGCGGCAACAACTCGCCATCGATGCTCGCATCCAGCATGCGTGCACCGTTTTGATGGCGGGTGCAGCGCCTGCGCAGTTCGTCGCTGGCGCTCGCGGACACCGACAAGGTCGCGTCATAGCGCTGGACGAACTGCTTCATCAGTCGTTGCAAGCGGCTTTCCACGATGTCTCCGAGCACGCGATCATCCAGATAGCGATAGGGCACGACCTGCATTCTTGCCAGCAGTGCCGGCTTGAAGAATTGCAGCAGGCGCTCCCGGAGGGCGGCCCCGTCCCGGTCGGTCAAATCACTCTCTTGCTGGTCGAATCCCAGGTTCGAGGTCAGGAAGAACAGTACATTCCTGCAGTCGATCAATCGACCTTCGCCGTCGGCCAGCTCACCTTTGTCGAAGGCTTGATAGAAGAGGTTCAGCACGTCCGGGTGCGCCTTCTCGACCTCATCGAGCAGGACTACCGAGTAGGGCTGTTTGCGGATCGCCTCGGTCAGCACGCCGCCTTCGCCATAGCCGACGTATCCCGGCGGCGCGCCGAGCAGACGCGACACGGTGTGCTTTTCCTGAAACTCGGACATGTTGATCGTCGTCAGGAAGTGCTTGCCACCGAACAGCGAGTCGGCCAGGGCCAGGGCGGTTTCCGTCTTGCCCACGCCGCTGGGGCCGACCAGCAGGAAGGCACCGAGGGGCGTTCCGGGCCGCCGCAGATCCGCCACCGCGGTCAGCAGATGCCGGTGAATGTGCTCGATGGCGGCGTCCTGCCCCTTGACCCGTTCCCGCAGCATCCCCGGCAAGTTCCCGAGGCGCGCCATCTGGTCGCTGCTGATGGTTGTCGCCGGAATGCCGGTCCAGTCGGCGATGACCTGCGCGATCTGCTCACGGCCTACCTCCGCATGCAGCAGCGCGCCCTGGCGTTGCAGCGCCGCCAGTTCCACCACCTTGGCCGACAGTTGTTTGGAGCGTTCGCCAGCGTCGGGGATGTCGGCGCTTGCCAGCGACGACCGCAGCGCCTGGATTTCGTCGACCAGCGGCTTCTGGCCTGACCAGGCTGTTTGCAGCGCATCCATTTTCTGCTGGACCCCGCTGCGCGCGCTCTCAAGCGCATCGAGCCGTCGCGCGTCAGCGTACAGGCCGGCACGCTGATCCCGTTGCACCAGCGCCGACTCCGCGTCGATCTGCAGCAGCTCGTGCTCCAGCGCCCGCAAGCGCCTGGGTGGCTCGGCGAGTGCCGTCGCCACCCGCGCGCAAGCCGTGTCAAGCACGTCGATGGCCTTGTCGGGCAACTGCCGGCCCGACAAGTAGCGCGCCGAAAGCCGGGCGGCGGCCTGCAAGGCCTCGTCGGAGATGTAGACCCCGTGAGCGCGCTCGTAGGTGTCCCGCAACCCCCGCAGGATATGGACGGCGGTCTCGGGGCTCGGCTCATCCAGCTTGACCAGCTGGAAGCGCCGGCTGAGCGCAGCGTCCTTCTCGAAGAACTTCTTGTATTCCGACCAGGTGGTGGCCGCGATCGTGCGGAGTTCTCCCCGGGCCAGCGCTGGTTTGAGCAGGTTGGCGCCATCGCTGCCGCCAGCCGCATTGCCCGCGCCGATCAAGGTGTGCGCTTCGTCGATGAACAGGATGATCGGCGTGGCGGCGGTCTTCACTTCCTCGATGACCGCTTTCAGCCGCTTCTCGAACTCGCCCTTGACCGACGCGCCGGCCTGCAGGGCGCCCAGGTCCAATCCCCACAGCGCCACCGAGCGCAACGGCTCGGGTACGTGCCCCTGGACGATGCGCAGCGCCAGGCCTTCGATGACCGCGCTCTTGCCCACACCGGCCTCGCCCACGACGATCGGGTTGTTCTTGCGGCGGCGCGACAGGATGTCGATCATCAGATCGATTTCCCCATCACGGCACAGCACCGGGTCCAGCCGTCCCTCACGCGCCTGGGCGGTGAAATCGTGGCCGTACCTGGCCAGCGCCGAATCAGACTTGGCGAGGACGGGGAAGGGGACACGCTCCGACGCCTGCGGCGCTTCCGCCGAATTCGCGACCAGCGACAGGAAGTTCTTGCGCCAGGCTTCCCGGTTGACGCCATCGAACAGACGCACTGCGGACAGCGGCAGATAGCGGCCGGGGTTCAGCAGCGCCGCCAGGAGGAGGCTGCCGCCGCGGATGGCGTTCTGGTTCCACTCCAGCGAACCCAGCAGCCAAGCCTCTTGCAACAGCTCGACCAGCAACGGTGAGAACGACGGGTATTGCCCACCGGAAACTTCCTGGTTTGGGAAATTGGCCGATAGCGCCTGACGCACCGCGTCCGGATCCAGCCCGGCCTGGCGCAATAGCAGCCGGACATCTCCCAACGGCAGGTCCACCAGCTTGAGCAGCACATGCGGCACCGTGACTTCGGCGCCTTGCTGGCTGATGCAGAGGCTCGCAGCCTCTTCCAGGGCTTGCCGGGAGGGAGGATTCAAACGGTCGAACACTGCCGAGAGCGCAATTTGGATCATGAAGCACAACCCATCAAGAACGGTTGGAAACGGGCGAGCAACGTCAAGCGTCGAAGTTGTCCGCAGAGAAGTCGATACGGCCGGGAATAGTTTGCCCATTAAGGAAACATAATACTCCCAACTAATGAATGGGATATTGATTGATTTTTGTTCGGAAAATTCTCAATAAATGCAAAAATTTTCTCGGTCTCGTTCTTGCGCGATATTTCGTTCCGCTCTGATCGAAATATCAGGCGTGTCCTATTGACTCGGGAATTGAGTGACCTTAATTATTCGGGTGGGCCGCGTGTGTCTGCGTATGTCTCGCAAGCGCTTCTGAGCGTCATGATTTCCGAGAATCATGGAGTTTTGGGAGATTTCCCAAAACAAGCAGGTTTCGAGCCAGATGGCCATACGGCGGTTTAAGGCTAAGAGCGAATTTCCAGCATCCTCAAGATAAGGAGTATTTATGGCGAAGAGCACGGCATCGGTAGCCCCGAAGGAGCGCGTCAATATCAAATATGTTCCGGCAACGGGCAATCAGCAGGCGGAGATCGAGCTGCCTTTGAATATGCTGGTGATTGGCGATTTCAAGGGGCACGAAGAAGAAACCGCCATCGAAGACAGGCCGGTGGTGTATGTCGACAAGGACAACTTCAACGAGGTGCTCGGTGAAGCGGGCGTGGCCTTGAAGACCGCCGTTCCCCTGCGCCTCGGCAATGCCAGCGCCGACGACACGCTGACCATCGATCTTCAGTTCAAGCACATCAAGGATTTCAGTCCTGACGCCGTCGCCCGGCAGGTGCCCGAACTGCGCAAGCTCCTGGAGCTGCGCGAGGCGCTGGTCGCCCTCAAGGGACCCATGGGCAACGTGCCTGCGTTCCGCAAGCAGTTGCAGGCCCTGCTTGGGGATGAGGCGGCACGGAGCAAGCTCGCGCAAGAGCTGAGCCAGGCGCTCGACGGCTCGTCCGATTGATGCGACTCCTGCGGCAGATCTTCCAATAACCCCGCGGCTTCAAGGACACGAACATGAAAACCGAAAGCGCTGTTGCCCTGGCTGAAATGGCCCAACCCCAAGGTCTGCTCGAACAGATCATGGCGCAGACCCGCATCGAGCCCAGTCACGAGGGCTATGCGATCGCCGAGCGCGGCGTTGCTGCGTTCATTGCCGAAATGCTCAAGACGGGCGATCGCGAGCAGCCCATCAACAAGATGCTGGTGGACAGCATGATTGCCCGGCTCGACGAGCAGCTCACTGTCCAGATGGACGAGATCCTCCACGATCCGCTCTTCCAGAACCTGGAGTCCCACTGGCGACAGCTCAAGCATCTGGCCGACAACACCGATACCCGCGAGAACATCCGGATCGGCTTCATGCATGTTGGCAAGGCCGAGCTGCTGGAAGACTTCGAGGGGGCAGGCGATATCACCCGTAGCGGCCTCTACAAGCATGCCTACACAGCGGGCTATGGCCAGTTTGGTGGCGAGCCGGTGGGTTGCATGGTCAGCAGCTACACCTTCGGCCCTTCGGCGCCGGACATCAAGCTGCTTGGCTATGTGGCCGCGGTTGGCGCCATGGCCCACGCGCCGTTCCTGGCTGCCGCCGGTCCGGAATTCCTGAACGTGGAAAGCTTCCAGGAACTGCCCAACCTGAAGGAAATCAGCGACATCTTCGAAGGCCCCCGCTTCGCCAAATGGCGTAGCCTGCGCGAATCCGAGGATGCGCGCTACCTGGGCCTGACCATGCCGCGCTTTCTGCTGCGCCAGCCCTACGACCCGCTGGACAACCCGACGCGCACCTTCGTCTACCGCGAAGGCATCAATGGCGACCACGCCAACTACCTGTGGGGCAACACCTCGTTCCTGCTCGCCAACCGCATCACCGACAGCTTCGCCAAATACCGCTGGTGTCCGAACATCATCGGCCCGCTGTCCGGCGGCGCGGTGGACGATCTGCCGGTCCACCTGTACGAATCCCTCGGCCAGCTGCAGGCCAAGATCCCCACGGAAGTCCTGGTGTCGGATCGCCGCGAGTTCGAACTCGCCGAAGCCGGCTTCATCCCGCTGACCATGCGCAAGGACAGCGACAACGCTGCCTTCTTCTCCGCCAATTCGGTGCAAAAGCCCAAGATCTTCCCGAAGACCGAGGAAGGGCAGGCCGCGCAGACGAACTACAAGCTCGGCACGCAACTGCCGTACATGTTCATCGTCAACCGGCTGGCGCACTACCTCAAGGTGCTGCAGCGCGAGCAGATCGGTAGCTGGAAAGAGCGCCAGGACCTCGAGCGCGAACTGAACAACTGGCTCAAGCAATACATCGCCGACCAGGAGAGCCCCTCGTCCGACGTGCGCAGCCGCCGCCCGCTGCGGGCCGCCCGCGTGATCGTGCAGGACGTGGCCGGCGATCCGGGCTGGTATCAGGTGTCGCTCGCGGTGCGTCCGCACTTCAAGTACATGGGTGCCAACTTTGAACTGTCCCTGGTCGGCAGGCTCGACAAGGAATGACGAGAGCATAGACCATGCCGAGAACGCTCGGACAGGGAAGTCTGTTCGAGCGGCTTGATCCCGAGCTCGCGCCGCGACGTTTGCGAACGAGCCAGGATCTGGCCGCCGAACGCATCCAGGCCATCAAGCGGCATCTCGAGTGGGTGCTCAATGCACGGCAGGGCTGCTCGTCCAGCAGTCCTGAATTGGGCCTGCCCGATTTCAACGACATCGCGGTCGGCAGTGCCGATCTGCGGCACCGTTTGAGCGAGCACATCCAGTCCGTGGTCAGCGAGTTCGAGCCACGGGTCAAGGTGACGCACGTGCAGCCACTCACGGACGGCACGCGCCCGATGGATCTGCATTTCCGGCTGCACTGCCTGGTGCCGGTCCGCAACGCACACGAGAGCATCGAGCTCGACCTGGTACTTCAGCATCACAACAGGACCGCGCGGTTCGCCTGAGCCGCCGCGCGGTCCGCTATGGAACGTCGTTGCCATGACATTACGCCGCAAGTTCCGAGAAGAGCTCGACTACTTACGTCGCTTCGGCCGCGAGTTTTCCCGTGACAATCCGCAACTCTCCCGTTTTCTTGGCGGGGAGAGCAGCGACCCCGACGTCGAGCGACTGCTCGAGGGCTTCGGCTTCCTGACCGCCAAGCTGCGGCTCAAGATCGAAGACGATCTGCCCGAGCTGACTCACTCGATGCTGCAACTGCTGTGGCCGAACTACCTTCGGCCGCTACCGAGCTCGACCATCATCTGCTTTGAGCCGGTCGAGACCGCCATCACGCAGCGACAAACCGTGCCCAAGGGAACCCTCGTTTTGTCGCGCCCGGTCGATGGCGTCCAGTGCCGCTTTCGCACCTGCGCGGACGTTCACCTGCTGCCACTCAAGATGACCCGGGTGAGCGATGCCCACTCGCGAGAAAAGTCGATCCTGACGGTCGAGCTGTCGTTCCTGACCGACAACCCGCCCAGCCTCATGGACTGCGACCGGCTCGATTTTCAGCTCAGTGGCGACGACACCACGGCGCAGACGCTCTATCTCTGGTTGGCCCAGTACCTCGACAAGGTCAGGGTGGACCTCGACGGCAAGGCATTCTCGCTGCCCAGGCGACAGGTGGAGTTTCCTGGTTTCGAGCAGGACGAAGCCCTGCTGCCGTATCCGAAAAATGCCTTCGACGGCTACCGGATATTGCAGGAGTACTTCGTTTTTCCCCAGCGTTTCCATTCCTTCAGGTTGAGCGGCCTGGCGCCGTTCTGGCCGTCCACCAGCCAGGAGACGGTCCGGATCGAATTCCACTTCAGCCGGCCGATGCCGCCGGGCATCCGCCTGCGCGATGGCGACCTTGCCCTGTACTGCACCCCCGCGGTGAATCTGTTCGCTCACGACGCCGAGCCGCTCAGGATCGACGGCAAGGTCGCGCAACAGCCCGTCTACCCTGCGGGGCAGCAGCCGCAAGCTTACGAAATCTTCAGCATCGACGAAGTCAAGGGTCTGCGCCGCCGCGCGGATGGACGACGTGGCGACGGGCTGCGTATCTTCCGCCCATTCGAGTCGATGGCGCATGAAGTCGAGCATGCCGAAGGTCGCACCGCGATCTACTACCGGACCCACATAGACAACGCGCTTGATGGCAGCGGCCTCGACCATGCCGTCTCCTTCGAGCGCGCCGACGCAAGCGAGTATGTCGACCAGACCGAAACGGTCTCGCTGTCGCTGACCTGCACCAATCGCGACCTCCCGCTCGCGCTGGACGTGGGCGATATCTGCGAAGGATCGGAGAGGGCGCCGTCCTACAGCCGCTGCCGCAACATCACGCGTCCGACGCCATCCTATCGCCCGGTGCTGGACGGCGACCTCCAGTGGAGCCTGATCTCCAACCTGTCGCTGAACTACCTGTCGCTGCTCTCGGCCGAGCCACTCAAGGCGGTCCTGCGAGCCTACGACTTTGCCGCGCTGCATGACATCCAGCACGCGCGGGCCAGCAGCAAGCGCCTGGCCGGCATCGGCGAGGCCGAGACCAAGCCGATGGACTGGCTCATGAAGGGCCTGCCCATCCGAGGCCTGAAGACGACGCTGAAACTTGATCAGGATGCCTTCCTTTGCGAGGGTGACCTCTACCTGTTCGGCAGCGTGTTGAGCCACTTCCTGGCGCTTTACGCCAGCATCAACTCCTTCCACGTGCTGGAAGTCATCAACACCAGCAACAACGAGCACTACCAATGGCCATTGCGGATCGGAAAACAACCCCTGATCTAGCCGACGCGGTGCTCGCCGGCGCGAAGACCTACGATTTCTTCCGCTTGCTGGAGCAGTTGCACGCGCTGCACGACGACGACCTGGAGGCGAGCGATCCGCTCGGGAACGCCCATTGGCGCATCCGCCTGAGCAGCTCGGCGGGGCTGGCGTTTCCGGCGTCGGACATCAGCTTCGCCGCGCGCATGCCCGACAGCTCCGCCAGCGACTACCAGGTGCAGGCCAACTTCTTCGGGCTGCACGGCCCGGACTCGCCGTTGCCGGGCTACTACCTGGACCGCCTGGCCTATGAGCATGGGCAGGGCATCGGCATTCGCCCGGCCTTCCTCGACTTCTTTCACCACCGCCTGCTCACGCTGCTGCACCGGGCATGGCGCAAGTATCGCTACCACATTCGCTTCCGCAGCGAAGCCAGCGATGGCTTCTCCCGCTATGTATTTGCCCTCGTCGGCCTGGGCAACGGCGACTTGCGCGGCGCGACGCCGTTGCCCTGGAGCCGTCTGCTCAGCTTTGCCGGCTCCATCATCAACCGCAGCCGCTCAGCATCTATGGTCGCGGGCATCGTGGCCGACTGCTTCGCCTTGAAATCCGTCCAGGTGCGCGAATTCGAGGTTCGCTACGTCGACATCCCGTCAGCGCAGCGCTTGTCATTGGGCAGGCGCAATGGCGAGATCGGCGACAGCTTCGTGATCGGCAAGCGGGTACGCATCTGCCACAACAAATTCACCGTCGTCATCTCCGATCTCGACCAGGAGCGCTTCCGCCACTTCCTGCCCAGCGGCGAGGACTTCGCACGGCTGCGCAAGCTCATGGAGTTCCTGCTGCGCGACCCGATGGCCTTCGATCTGGAGTTGCGGCTTCGCCCGGCGCAAGTCGAGTCCTTCAACCTGAGCCGGGCGCGTGGCTCGCATCTTGGCTGGACCACTTTCGTCAACGGTGACGACGCCACTCGAACCCCCGTGCGTATCAAGGTGCGACTATGAACACGCCCATTCCTCCAACAAGCCAGGCGTCGGCAGACACGCAGCGCCTCGAACTCCTCGTTGCCAATACCCATGCCCTGCGCGCCGGCAGCACCGCGCGGCACAGCTTCGGCCACGCCGGCGGCACCATCGGCAGCCGTGGCGCCGACTGGCTGCTCGATGACGGCCGGGGCCAGGTACAGGCGATTCACTGCGAGATCACCTGGATCGACAACAGCTACTGCGTGCGCGACCAGAGCGGCGCCACCCGCGTCAACGACGCCGAGACGCCGTTGCGGCGCGGCACGGCCGCGCGTCTGCGCGACGGCGACATGCTGCATATCGGCGCCTACCAGGTCACCGTCCATCTGCAGACGGCCGAAGCACATCTGGCCAACAGCCAGCCGCTGCTGCAGCGTTCGGTCGGCGAGTTGCTCAACGAGCCGGGCGCGGGCCTGCACCCCGCGGTCGAGACCGGCAGGCCGCTGGATGCGGGGCCGCGCCAGCCCGATTTCAGGGCCTTCGATGATCTTGCGAGGGAGCGCCGGCCCGCGGAGGAACGCGATCCGCTGGCCGCCCTGGATGCCGAGCAACAACGGCGTGAGCCGGCACTCGGCATTGCCCCGCTGGATCCGGCGAACTACGGACTCAGTCCCAGCCAGACCCAGGCCAACCACGCCCGTACCCGATTCGAAGCCGTGTCCGGCTCGCCCAAGACCTTATCTGGAGAATCCACGATGTCTCAGTCCTACTCGCGTGCCGTTTCGACCGGCGACGCCAATGCCCTGATCCAGCCCCTGGTGGAAGGGCTGGGGGCCTCGGTCGGCGTGGTCGATCCTCGGATGGGACAAGCGCTCTTGCTGGAAATCGGCAGAACGTTGAGCGCCATCATTCACGGCATCACTGCCTTGCAGCGTACCCAGGACGGCAAGGGGCGCAATCTGGCGCCGCTGGCCCGCACGCTCCAGCCCATCGAGGACAACCCCTTGCGCCTGGGGCTGGGCTACCCGGAGACCGTGCGCGCGCTGTTCTCCAGCGAACGCAGCGTCGTGCACCTGTCGCCATCCGCCGCCGTGGAGGAAAGCCTCGCCCAGGTGCAACGGCACCAGACCGCGCTGATCGAGGCCATTGACGCGAGCCTCCAGGCCCTGCTACGCGCCTTCTCGCCGGAGCAGTTGCAGCAGCGCTTCCAGCGTTATCGGCCGGTCCAGGTCCAGCAAACCGAGGCAGCGGACTGGAACTGGCAGATGTACACCCACTACTACAACGAGTTGGCGTCCTCTCGCCAGCAAGGCTTCGAGAAACTGTTCTGGGAAGTCTTCGAGCAGGCCTATGACCGGGCCCTGCGTCAGGAGCCGCGATGAAGCGGCTCGTTTGCGCGCTGATGCCGCTGATGCTGCTCATGGGCTGCAGCACCATCGGCAATGCCTTCAAGAAAACGGGGCAGGTTCTGATGGACCCGTCCATCCAGGTGGGCGTGGATGACGACCAGCCGACCCAGGTCGGCCTCAGCCTGTATGCCGACCACGACGTCAATCCCAACGGGCAGCATCAGGTGCCCGAGGTCGAAGCTACCGACGGGCAGGACGAGGAAGACGGTCCCTATACCGTGCGCTTCGCCAGCGCCAACAAGTCCGAGTTCCTGGAAAACCTCGAACTGCTGCTCAAGCACGTGCGCGGCGGCGCCGATGCGTCCACCTTTGTCGCGAGTCCCGCGGCCGGTGCCGGCACGCCATCTGCGCGTCCGCGAGCCGGCCAGTCGAGCGGGCAGGCGGCCGTGCCTCCGCTACCGAGCACGGGGGCAGGCGGCCGGCAGGGCCAGGAACTGGGGCAGTACGATGCCAATGGTCGCCGTCACAGTTTTACACCGTCGACCGCCCAGTCGAAGCCGGCCAAGGCACCCGGAACCCCGATCGCCTTCAAGATCGTGCAGCTCAAGGACGACTCCCTGCTGCTCAATGCCGACCTCGAGCAACTACGCAAGGACCTGAAGACAACGCTGGGAAGCACCTACCTGGCCGCAGACGACTACCTGCTGTTGCCTGGACAGTTCAAATTCGTGCCCTTCGGCGAAGTCCGCGACGGCACGCGCTTCGTCGCCGTCATTGCGGACTTCCACGATGCGAACGCGGTGGCCTGGAAGCAGGCCATGCCGATCGAACCCAAGGGCCGCAAATACTCCTTGCTGGTCAAGTTGAGCGAAACGAGCGTGAGCCTGACGCGCGAGGGGCGGCCCGCGCCACCTGCTGCGCTACCCGTCGCGCTACCCGCCGCACCCGCACCGGCTGCCTGTGCCGTGCCGTCCTCATCCATCGATGAAGCCTCCGAGCAGCCGATCTCGAAGTTGCCGGAAGCGGAGGTCGTCCCGCCGCTGCCGGCGGGGCCGGTGCCTTCCGCTGCGGACCTGCCGGCCGCTTCCAATTCATCGCGAATCCAGGTAACGCCATGACCACACGCAACGCCGTTCTCTGGGGTGAAGGACTGTTCGTCCAACCCCAGCATTTCCAGCAGCAGGCCCGAGCCGCCGAGTACCACGTCAACCAGCGCCTGAACAGCGTCAGCGACCATCTGTACGGCTTCAGCGAGCTGGAGCTCAACCATGAGTACCTGGCCTTCGGCAAGGTAGCCATCGTGCGGGCGCGCGGCGTGATGCCTGACGGCACCGTCATCGACATTCCCGGCGAGCAGCCCGCGCCGGAACCCCTGGCCATCACCGATGCCAGCGTGGCCAATCAGACGGTCTACCTAACGCTGCCGCTCAAGCAGGACAGCGGCCTGGAAGTCCGCTGGCCGGACACCTATGCCAACGCGCGCTACGTGGCCCGCACGGAAGCCGTGCGTGACACGCACAGCCTCGAAGGCGACCACCAGCCGGTGGACCTCGCGGTCCCCAACCTGCAGTTCGCTCTGGAGCAGCAGGACCGCAGCGCCTTCACCGGCATCGCCATGTGCCGCATTCTCGACCGCCGCCCGGATGGCAGCCTGGTGCTGGACGACAACGGGTTCTATCCCACCAGCCTGTCCGTGAGCGCCATCGCGCCGCTGCATCGCTTCGTCGGCGAGGTGGCGGGGCTGATGCGCGAGCGCGCCAAGAGTATCGCGGAGCGCATCGGCTCAGCCGGGCAGTCTGGCGTGGCCGACATCACCGACTTCAACCTGCTGCAAGTCATCAACCGCCTGCAGCCCTGGTTCAGCTACCTGTCGCGCAAGCGGCATGTCCATCCCGAGCACCTCTACGTGGCCTTCATCCAGGCCTGCGGCGAACTGGTGACCTTCACCGACGAGGGCCGTCTGCCGCAGGAGTACCCGGCCTATCAGCACGACGACCCACGCGTGTCCTTCCGCATGCTCATGGATACCCTGCGGCGGACCCTGAGCACCGTGCTCCAGCCCCGCGCGGTGTCGCTGCCGATCATCGAGCAGCGCTACGGCTCGCTCACCGCCGAGGTGCACGATCGCACGCTGATCGAAGGCGCGGAGTTCGTGCTCGCCGTGCGCGCCCGGATGTCCGCGGACGACCTGCGCCAGTTGTTCGTCCAGCAAGCCAAGGTCACCTCGATGGAGCGCCTCGGTGAACTGGTCAGCCTGCAACTGCCCGGCATTCCGCTCAAGCAATTGCACGTGGCGCCGCGCTATCTGCCGTATCACGCCGGCTTCATCTATTTCGAGCTCGATCGCACGCATCCGGCGTGGCAGGTCATGACGCAACAGACATCCGGCTTCGGCTTCCACGTCGCCGGCGACTTCCCGGAACTGGAAATGCAGTTCTGGGCCATCCGGAGCCAATGACATGACCACGACCATTTCCCTCGACGACCCGCGCACGCTGCGCTCGCGCCCGGCGCCCGGCCATGCCGCAGCAGACGAACTCAGCCAGACCGTCGGCTACCAGCGCATCGAACAGCTCAACGGCGACCCCGACCTGAGTTTCCAGCTGCGCGGCCACGGCTGGAATCCTCTGGTGGACGGCGCGCAGCCGCTGCTGGGCCTGGTGATTCGCCTGCGCCGGCTGGAGCGCTGCGACGACATCGGCAAGCTCTATCAAACCGTGCGCGACCAGATCAGCGCGCTGGACGAGGAAATCCGCCAGCACAGCTACGACAGCGCCACCCAGCTGGCTTTCCGCTATGCGTTGTGCGCCTTCATCGACGAGGCCGTGATGGCTGCCTCCTGGGGCGGCTCCGACTCGATATGGGCCAAGCGTTCGCTGCTCAGCCACTTCCACAACGAGACGTGGGGCGGCGAGAAATTCTTCACCGTGCTCGCCCGCATGCTAGTGGAACCCGCCAAGTACCGTGACGTACTGGAGTTCAAGTACCTCTGCCTGTGCCTGGGCTTCACCGGCAAGTACGGTGTGCGCAACAACCGCGAGGAATCGCTCAACCACATCATCGACCGGCTGCACCACGTGTTGCGCGGTTTGCGTGGCGACGTCCCGGAAAAGCTCACCGATGGCGGCCGCAATATCGCCACGCGCCGTTACCGGCTCGGCGGGCAACTGCCGTGGTGGACGCCCTGGGCCTGCGCGCTGCTGCTGCTCAGCGGCGCGTATGGCTACTTCAGCGTTCAGTTGGGCAGCAGTACCGAGCAGGTGCTGCGCGCGCTGGACGCCACCCTCAAGCGCTAGTTCCAGGCCCCGCGGCGACCTACGCCTGCCACTCTTTCCTGATGGGGAACACACCATGCCTCGGCAATCCGATATGCGCTTCACCTTCAAGGCGGGGGGCCTCGAGTTCGATGTGGTCTCGTTCGACCTGGAAGAGGGACTGAGCCAGCCGTTCACGCTGTCGGTCGACCTGGCCAGCACCGACCCGTCGATCGATTTCGGGGCGGTGCTCGACCAGCCCGCGCAGCTCACCATCTGGCGCGCCGACCAGCCCGTGCGCTACGTCCACGGCGTGGTCAGTGATTTCGAGCAAGGAGACACCGGCTTTCGCCGCACCCGTTACCGCGCCGTGGTCGAACCCAAGCTCGCGCGTACGGGGTTGTGCGCCGACTGGCGCATCTTCCAGCGGCAGAGCGTGCCCGACATCCTCTCGGCGGTGCTCAAGGAGCACGGGATCACCGACTACGAACAGTTGGTGACCGAGACGCACCTGCCGCGCGAGTACTGCGTGCAGGCGGGCGACAGCGACCTGCATTTCCTCGCCCGGCTGGCCGCGGAAGAGGGCTTCTACTACGCCTTTGCCTTCGCCGATGCCAGCCACCGCCTGGTGCATGGGGACAATCTCTACATCTTCGGCGCCATCGACGGCGGCCCGGTCGAATACAACGCCACGCCGGGCGGCGACCAGCCCACGCCGGCGCTGCGCCGCTTTCGCTACAGCGAGCGCGTGCGCACCGCGCGGCAGACCCAGCGCGACTACACCTTCAAGCACCCGACCTACAACCAGCAGCATCAACACGACGGCGCGCAGCTCGACCACCAGGGGCAGGACTACGAGGTCTACCAATTCCCCGGCCGCTACAAGGAAGACGCGGCTGGGCAGCCCTTCACCCGCACCCGCCTGCGCGGGCTGCGCGGCGACGCGCGTACCGCCGAAGTGGAAGGCGATGACGCGCGCCTGGTGCCCGGCCTGGCCTTCGACCTCACCGGCCATCCGCGCGCCGACCTCAACCGCGGCTGGCGGGCCCTGCGCATCAGGCACCGCGGCGTGCAGCACACCAGCCAGGCCGAGGAAAGCGCCGACGCGGAGCAGGGCACCCACTACAGCTACACCGCCGAGCTGGTTCCCGATGATGTGGAATGGCGTCCCGCACCCATGGCCAAGCCGCGCATCGATGGCCCGCAGGTCGCCATCGTCGTCGGCCCGCCGGGCGAGGAAATCCACTGCGACGAGTGGGGCCGGGTCAAGGTCCAGTTCACCTGGGACCGGCAGGGCAAGTCCGACGAGCACAGTTCCTGCTGGATCCGCGTTTCGCAGAACTGGGCCGGCGCCACCTGGGGGCACATGGCCATCCCGCGTATCGGCCAAGAGGTACTGGTAGGCAACGTCGACGGTGACTGCGACCAGCCTCTGGTGATCGGCAGAACCTACATGGCGCTGCAGCGCCCGCCCTATGAACTGCCCAGGCACAACATCCTCAGCACCATCAAGAGCAAGGAGCACAATGCCGGGCGCAACAACGAACTGCTGTTCGACGACACCCATGGCGAGATCAGCACCACCCTGCGCAGCGACCAGGGCGCCAGCGCGCTCAACCTGGGCTACCTCGTCCACCCGCGCCCGGGCGGCGGCAAGGCGCGCGGCAAGGGCTTCGAGCTGCGCACCGACGAGCACGGCGCGGTGCGCGCCGGCTCCGGCCTGCTGCTGACCACCGAGCCGCGTCCGCGCGCCAGCGAGCACCACAAGGACCTCAAGGAAACCGCCGCCCGTCTGCACGTGGCCGGCGAGCAGCAGGAGGGCTTCGGCACCCAGGCCCGCGAAGTGCAGGCGCAGGAAGCGGGGGACCAGGATGCGGTCGCCAAGGCGCTGCAGAAGCAACACCAGGGCATCGTCGGCAACGGCCCAGGCGACCCGTCCAGCAACAACTTTCCCGAGTTCGCGCAGCCGTACGTCGTCATCGCCAGCCCGGTCGGCATCGCCACCAGCACGCCCGGCTCGACCCATATCGCCAGCGGCGAACACATCGCGCTCAGCAGTACGGAACACATCAGCCTGACCAGCGGCAAGCGTTTGCTCGCCAGCGCCAGCCGTGGCATGCGCCTGTTCGTGCAGAGCCTGGGCTATCGCCTGATTGCGGCGGCAGGGGACATCGACATTCGCGCGCTGAAGGACAGCATCAACCTGCTGGCCAAGCTCAACATCACGCACACCGCCGAGCGCATCACGCTGAACGCCAAGACCGAGCTGGTCATCAACGGCGGCGGCAGCGCGACGGTGTACAACGCGGGCGGCATCACTCACCAGACCAGCGGGCGCTACACGGGCCACGCGGCCAGGTTCAGCTACACCGGGCCCAAGAGCCGAGCTGCCAGCTTTCCCGAGCCGCCCAAGCCCAGCCAGGGCAATCTCGAGCTCTTCAACCGCTATGCCAATGGCAGGGGCGTACGTACCGGGACCTATGAGGTCGAAGACGCCCTCGGACGGATATTCAAAGGCACCTTGGATTCTGCGGGGCAAACCGTGGTAGCGGGCGCAGCGCCGGGCCCTGCGAAAATCAGATTCGGTCTGAGCGAGGTCGATCCCTGGGACAAATCCAGCGAGTTCGATACGCCGCCGTGGCCCAGAGAGCCGAAGACAGGCGCCACCCACCGTGCGCCGAGGCTGGCGAGCCAGGCTCAGGCCGCTGCTCCCCAGGCGGCTACACCGGCCCTCGCCAAGTCCTTTTCCAATGCCGCGGCAGGAGCCAGCGCAACGCCGGCCCTGGCCAAATCACTGACCGCTGGCGCCGTGCCCGGGGCGGGCCCCGGCCGCTGGGTCACCACGGACAACGACTACCACGGCATCAAGAACACCGGGGTCATGTTCATCAATCGCCTGACCTCCATGGGTGACGAAGGGCGCCTGTTCGGCTCCGACGGCAAGGACTACATGAACACCACGCGCGACAAGATCCAGAAGTGGAAGCCGCTCCCTGCGGATGCCGACCCGTGGCTCAGAGACAACTCGGCCGTCCATGCCTACGGCGAGACCCGGAAGATCAAGCAACGCTATCTCGAAGGCGACGATGCCTGGGCCATCGGCGGCAAGTCGTGGCATTGGCAACCCGCTGTCGCCGACGAAGTGCATGAAATCAAGGGAGTCAAACCATGAAAGAAACACGCCTGCAGCTCGAAAACACCTACGCCAACGGCGTGGCGGTCAGCCATGGCAGCTACGAGGTCGAAGATGCCCGGGGGCGAGTCTTCGCCGGCACGCTGGACGAAGCCGGCCGCGCCCTTGTCGTTGGCCTGGCTCCCGGTCCCGCACGCGTGCGGTTTGGCGCCGACCCGGCCGCCCCCTGGGACAAGAGCAGCTATCGCGGCGCGCCAGCGTGGCCCCCGACGCCGGTACGGCAGAGTACGGCCAATCCAGGGCCCGCATCAGATCCCCAATGGGAGGTGCCGTCGTGACGCGCCCCCTCTACCTGTTCTGGGGCGGGCTGGATTTGCTCTATCTGATCCGCTTGTTCTGGCTCAACCTCGCCATCGGACGCGTTCCGCTGTACGACGATATTCAGGCATTCGGGCAATTGCACGAGCAGGGCGGCTACGGGGCCGTCGGGCTCGGCCTGTCCCTGCTGCTCACCGTGTCCATCGCCGTGTCGGCCTGCCTGTTTCTGCGGGGCAGCCGCTACGCGCGGCCGCTGGCCTATGCCCAGGTACCGCTGCGCCTGCTCTTGGCGGTGCCATCTCTGTCATTCATTCCATGGCTCTTGCACGCGGGCGAGGGGGCGAGCCTGCCGCTCAACCTCGGGCTGCTGCTGCTCTCGGAGTTGCTGAAGGTCGTCACCTTGTATCGCAGCCGCACGTAGCCAGGCGCGGAGCCAAACCTGTCAGTACACCAGCCGTCCATTGCCAATATGCGTCACCAGATCCCGATCTGGTGGGCATTTCACGCCTGAGAACACTGTATGGAAAAGCAGAACAACAGCCGCGAACCTCAGCTAGCACTGACCCCGCTGGAAGAAGTCCAGTCCGCTGACGTCGACGCCAGCATCAACGCATTCGATGCCTGGCTGCGCTCGATCAGCGACGACATGATCACCCTGGACCGCATCAAGACCGTGGCCGGCGGCTTGCCTGTGGTAGGCAATATCATGGCCCTCATCGATGTGTTCAACGACATCGTGGAGCTGTCCAAGAAGAACAAACGCGAACTGCTCGACTACGTCAGCCTGGGCATCAATTTGATCGGCGTGATTCCGGTCCCGCCTCAAATGGCCGCCGCGCGCATGTCCTTGAGGCCGGCGCTCTACGCCGTTCGGCAGGAGATCAAGCTCAGGGGCACGATGGCGCTGAGCGACTCGCTGCTGAACCTGATTCAGAATCATCTCAACGCCCGCAACGAAGGCGAACTCGATAAGTTCGTGGCGACCGCGCAGAGCCAGCTCGACTCGATGCTTTCCGCCGCGGCGAACTACGGCCAGCAGATCGTCGAGCAACTCTCCAAGGGCTTGGTGGCGCTGGCAAAAGGGGACCTCAACGCCGCTGGTTCCCTGAAGGAGGGCGTCCTGCAATTGGAAAAGGGCTGGCACGACCCGAACAACAAGTTCGAGAACATCTTCGGCGCCCTGGTCAGCTTCCAGAATGCGCTCGGCAAGGCCGCCGCCAACAAGATGGTAGGCCTGCTGCTTCCTAAAAGCGTCGGGGCTGCTGTCATCGAGCAGGCGGAGAAGATAAAGCCATTGGGCGCCGAGCTGAGCAAGCAGATCATCGCCCTGAACGACCCCGCGGTCATGAACAGCATCGGCTACTTCCTGCTGGCGCTGCAGTCTTCCGTTCGCGGGTGGCGTGCGCGCCGATCGCTGGGTCAACCAGGCAATGTGCGGCACGGCCAGACCAGCACCGCCCGGAACCAGCGTGGCAACGGGGAAATGGAGGTGCGCCCGAGAGAGCGCCGTGCAGAGGGCGATGCCAACGGCAAGAACGGCACCTGCCCGACCACCTGCGGCAGCATCAGCTTCGCCATGGGCAGCGAAATCCTGCCCCACACCGATTTCGCGCTGTCCGGGCCATTCCCCATCGAATGGACGCGCACCTACCGCTCCAGCCTGGGTGCCTACGACACGGGCGAACTGGGCGCGCGCTGGATCACCCCTTACACCACGCGCTTCGATGTGGTGGGGGATGGGCTGCGCTACCACGGGGAAGATGGCCGCAGCAAAAACTATCCGCTGCCCAAGATCGGCGAACTCCACGAAGACCTGATCGAAGACCTCACGCTGATCCGGACCGGCGAGAACAGCTTGGCGCTGTGCCGTGGCTTCGAGCGCCGCGAAACCTACCAGCGCCATGGCGACCGCTATCTGCTCACGCAGATCGAATTGCGCGGTGGCGCCGGCCTGCTGCTCGGCTACGACCATCGTGTGGGCGAGCGCGTGGTGCTCTCCGACATCGTCACCTACCAGGACGACCCCAGCCAGCCGCACACCCACCTCGGCACCGACGTGGATGCCCACGGCCGCATCATCGGCCTGTGGCTGATGGGCGAGGATGCGCCCCAGCGCCAACTGAGCCTGTACCGCTACGACGAGGCCGGCGACCTCACGCTGGCTCAGGACGAGAACGCCGCCGTCTGGACCTACCAGTACCAACACCACCTGGTCACCCGCTACACCGATCGCACCGGCCGCGGCATGAACCTGGAGTGGCAAGGCACAGGCCCCGATGCCCGCGCCGTGCACGAGTGGGCCGATGACGGCAGCTTCGAGGTGCGCCTGGAGTGGGACCCGAACATTCGCCTCACCTACGTTACCGACGCGCATGGGCAGGAAACCTGGCATTACTACGACAGCCTTGGCTACACCTATCGCGTTCGCCATCCCGACGGTATCTCGGAATGGCTGTTCCGCGACGCCGCCAAGAACGTCATCCAGCACATCCACACCGATGGCAGCGAAGACCGCTACGCCTACGACGAGACCGGTAACCTGCTGGAGCACATCTGCGCCGATGGCACGGTGGTGCACTACGCGTGGGATACCCAGGACCAACTGATCAAGATCAGCGACGCCGAGGGCGGCCTCTGGCTGCGCGACTACGACACGCGCGGCCGGCTGATCGAAGCCATCGATCCGCTCGGCAACAAGACCGAGTACGCCTACAACCCGATGGGCCTGCCCATCGGCATCACCGACGCCAGCGGCAAGACCAAGCAACTCGAATACGACACCAACGGTCAGCTTACCCGCTATGTGGACTGCTCGGGCTCGGCCAGCGCCTGGGCCTACGACGAGCGCGGCCAGCTCGTGCAGTTCACCGACGCGGCGGGCAACGTCACCCGCTACCGCTACGAGGCCGGCCAGCTTGCCGCCATCCGCCACCCGGACAACAGCGAAGAGCACTTCGAGCGCGACGCCGAAGGGCGCCTGCTGGCCCACGTCGACGCGCTGGGGCGGCGCACCGAATGGGACTATACCGAGGCCGGGCTGCTCGCCAGCCGGGTAGACGCGGCCGGCCAGCGCCTGCGCTACCAGTGGGACAAGCTCGGCCAGCTCACCGCGCTGCGCAACGAGAACGGCCGCGACGCTGAGTTCCACTACGACCCGATGGGCCGCCTGCTAGCGGAAACTGGCTTTGACGGCGCGACTACCCGCTACGAGTACGAGAAAGAAACCGGCAAGCTGATGCGCGCCGTGGACGGCCAGCGCATCATGGCCTATACCTTCGACGCCATGGGCCGTCTTGCAGAACGCCGCGCGGCGCTGCAAACCGGTGAGACGCCGCCGCACGAGCAGGACTGGCAGGTGGAACGCTTCGCGTATGACCTCAACGGCAACCTCGCGTTGGCCACCAACGCGCACAGCCGCCTGCAATGGTTCCACGACGAGGCAGGCAACCTGGTGCGCGAGCACCAGCATTACACCCGGTTGGGCAAGCCGCTGGTGGCGGTATGGCAGCACGAGTACGACGCGCTCAACCAGCGCATCGCCACCGTGCGCCCCGATGGACATCGCGTAAGCTGGCTCACCTACGGCAGCGGCCACCTGCTGGCGCTGCAGCTCGACGAGCGCGAACTCGTCAGCTACGAACGCGACGACGTGCACCGCGAAGTCGTCCGCACCCAGGGTAACCGCCTGCTGCAAACCCAGCAGTGGGATGCCATGGGCCGTCTCAGTGAACAGGTGCTCACCCACGAAGCCAACCCGCACGGGCAGACCGGCGGTGGCAGTCGCCTGCTGGTGCGCCGCTACCGCTACGACGCCAGCGGCCAGCTCACCGATATCAACGACACGCGGCGCGGCCAACTGGCCTATCGCTACGATCCGGTGGGCCGGCTGCTGGAGGCACAGAGCCGCCTCGGCCACGAAACCTTCGCGTTCGACCCGGCCAGCAACCTGATCGACCCAGAGGAGCAGCGCGAAGCCGAGCGCCAGCGCATGCCGCGCATCAAGGCGCTCGACAACCTGCTCAAGCAGTACGCCGGCACCCACTACCAGTACGACGCGCGGGGCAATCTGAGCAAGCGCTGGCACAACGGCAAGGAAAGCCGCTACACCTGGGACCTGTTCGACCGGCTCACGCACTACGAAGACGAGCGTCTGCAGGCGGACTACAGCTACGACGCCCTCGGCCGGCGCCTGTCGAAGTACAGCAAGGCCCACTACGAGGAGCGCCGCGAGGCCGGCCCGCACTGGAACCGCGCCGAGCGTGTCAAGCTCAATCGCGACTTGCAATGCGGCTTCACGCTATACGGCTGGGATGGCGACACCCTCGCGTGGGAGAGCAAGATCGCCGACGAGGACGGCTTCGGCGCGCGCACCACGCACTACGTCTACGAGCCGGGCAGCTTTGTGCCGGTGGCGCAGGCGGTGCGCGACGATGCTATCGAACTGCTCGACCAGCCAGAGTATGGCGACTACTACCGGCAAGACGAAGACCCGCTGTGGGGCCCTCCGCCACCAGCGCCGCCGATCAACAGCTTGGCCTGGTATCAGTGTGACCATCTCGGCACGCCGCAGGAACTGACGGACGAGCACAGCGAGATTGCGTGGACGGCGGAGTATCGTGCGTGGGGCGTGGTGAAAGAGGCGCTGCGCAAGGCATCGGATGGCCGTGTCGAGCTGCGCAATCCGATCCGGTTCCAGGGGCAGTACCATGACCACGAGACGGGGCTGCATTACAACCGGTATCGGTACTACGATCCGGAGGTGGGGCGGTTTGTTGGCAGGGATCCGATTGGGTATGCGGGTGGGATTAACGTTTACGAGTTTGGTCCGAATCCGAACGAGTATCTAGACCCGTTGGGATTGACTGCTGCGAAGCTCAAGACGAATCTTGAGCGCGCTGGTCGACCTGTGCTCCCTGGCCAGACTCCGCACCACATTGTTCAGGAAAACTGTCGGAAAGGAATGCCCAACAGCCATGTTCAGAAATCTCGTGAGATTCTTGAACGCAGTGACATCGGTATTGACTCCGCTTCAAACGGGGCAGTTTTATGGGGGACGAGTAACACTCAAGTGGCAGCACCAGGCCACCCCGGACGAGCGGGCGCTGTAAGCAATGGCAACTATCATGCTGGTCGACATGTTCACAGTGCACTTAACGATAAACTGATTTATCAAGTGCTTAAAGGCGTTGAAAAGCGTGGAGGAAACGTGGAGAACGCACTGAAGGATTTAGGTCGACGCCTAGAATCAGGATCTTGGAAGGCGACGTTTGATTGCTGTTGTGATTAGGATAAAAATATGCTTTTACAAGAGCCATTAATTAAAAATCAGCTTGGAGCTCTTCATTATGAATTTGAGGGGCAGCCAAAACTGGATTGGTATGACGAGTATTTGAGAGTGGCCTCCACCATTGATGAGTGGAGGTTTTCGGCCGGTGATTATTTCTCGCCTGCCCCTTACGAAGCTGAGCGAGGAGGGTTTCCTTCTCCAAAGCTTGTTAAGAGGAAATACAAAGACGTTGATGAAGCTCGATGGCTAGGTAAATATTGCGCCGGCTTTCTGGGGGGGCAGCACTTGGTTACTGTAATGCCTAGTGAGCCAAGCATTCAAGCGCTCGACGCTGATTTCTTTCGTATGACCGAGGAAGGGGGAGTCACCATTCTGAGCATTTCGTGCAAGAGCATGCACCGGCTGGAAAGGCGCAGTTCCAGAGTGATCGGTATGCGTCGATTTATCAATTTAGGAAAAGATTCTAAGCTGTACATGGGAGTTGGAGAGGGAGGCGCGTTTTTTGCGTTTCTCTACGAATATTTGTCTGGTCGCCCAGTAGCTGCACGTGGGGCTTCGAATAGGACTGATTCTGAAGCTCATTGGGAGTTTCACTATGATGATGCTGGAGAATTAAATAAAATCACATCAGGCCCGAGCGTGATGTGGGAAAAGAACAGGTAGCGATGACGCGTTAGAGGGAGTTGGTTATGAAAGCATGGATTGACGTAGAGAGGGATGCGAAGCTGATCCTTGATTATGTGAAGAGGCCAATTTTCTTTGATGGGCCATATAAAGGTGTCGCTACTGGTAAAAAAGTTATTTTTGATGCTTTGCGGGCGGCCGAGTACTCTACTGATGATTCTGGAGACCAATTTCCGGATTGGCAGGCAATTTTGGAGTCTATTACTCCTGCTTGGCCAGATATGCCGCGCAGCATCGAAAATAAAATTATGGAGATGCTCGATCAAATTCATGGGAAAATTACTCTGGAGTAAATGAATCTTCATTGATTCACAATATGGAGGGTGATTTTTCAAGATTACTTCACTGCTACGCCTACGGAGAGGTCCATCCGTTGTGGAAGCAGATTGAACGGATTTACCTTGATGGTGGTATTCCGTGTGGTTGGGAAGGAAACTATCCCGATGGTGAAGTGGTAGTTTTCTCAAATCATCCCATTCCTTGACAAGAACGGAGTCAGGTTCACTTCCGCATGGAGAGCGGTAAGCCGATGCCGTGCTGATTGGCTCAGCACGGCCAAATCAAATGGGAGTGGATATGCAAGACATCGTTCGCGAAGGCGACATGACCTATCACGGCGGCATGGTCATGCAGGGCTTTGCCGACACCGACCTCAACGGCCGGAAGATCGCCGGCCTGGGGCCCTGGTGAGCTGCCCGAAGTGCAGGGGCGTTTTCCCCATCGCCGATGGGTATGACATTGGCGGCGTGCCGGTGGCGCTGCACAACATGAAGACCGCCTGCGGCGCCAGCCTGATCGCCAGCGGGTCGTGGGGCAGTGTGGGTTGATTTTGTATTTCGTATTCCTGATCGCTCTTTAAAAATTGACGGACCTTGATGGCGCTTCCACGCGCTATCAGTATGAGGAAGCCACTGGCTAGTTGGCACGCGACACGCTCCAGCCCGTGGGGCCGGCTGCGCAGAGCGCTGGCGGCAGCCGCCTGTTGGTGCGCCACTACCGCTACGATGCCAGCGGCCAACTCACCAACATCAACGACACGCGGCGCGGCCAACTGGCCTACCGCTACGACCCGGTGGGCCGGTTGCTCGAAGCACAGAGCCGCCTGGGCCACGAAACCTTCGACTTCGACCCGGCCAGCAACCTGATCGACCCGGCCGAACAGCGCGAGGCCGAGCGCCAGCGCATGCCGCGCATCAAGGCGCTGGACAACCTGCTCAAGCAATACGCCGGCACCCACTACCAGTACGACGCGCGGGGCAACCTGACCCAACGCTGGCATAACGGTAAGGCAAGTCGTTTCACCTGGGACCTGTTCGACCGGCTCACGCACTACGAAGACGAGCGGCTGCAGGCGGACTACAGCTACGACGCCCTCGGCCGGCGCCTGACGAAGTACAGCAAGGCCCACTACGAGGAAAGAAGAGAGGCCGGGCCGCACTGGAACCGCGCCGAGCGGGTCAGGCGCAACCGCGAACTGCAATGCGGCTTCACGCTGTACGGCTGGGATGGCGACACGCTGGCGTGGGAAAGCAAGATCGCCGACGAGGACGGCTTCGGCGCGCGTACCACGCACTACGTGTACGAGCCGGGCAGCTTCGTGCCGGTGGCGCAATCTGTACGGCACGAGCCGTCCGCCCCGTCGATTGACTGCATGGCCTGGTACCAGTGCGACCATTTGGGCACACCGCAGGAACTAACGGACGAGTGTGGCGAAATCGTATGGAATGCAGAGTATTCGGTTTGGGGGAAGGCACGTGAGGTGATTCGCGAGGCGAGCGGGGCAGTCTCCCGCGCCAACCCGATCCGCTTTCTTGGCCAGCATCATGATGCGGAGTCCGGCTTGCATTACAACCGCTATTGCTATTACGACCCGGAAGTCGGGCGCTACGTGTCGAAAGACCCGATCGGGCTGCGCGGTGGCTATAACCTGTATGCCTATGTGCGAAACGCGCCGACCATGGGTACCGACCCGTTGGGGCTGCAGAGTCTCGCAAGCTTCGATATGCCCGGAGCGGCTCAGCGAGCAAGCATGCTCAAGTGGGCGATAGATCAGGGCTATAGCCCAGAACAGGCGACGGAGATGGTATCTCCAACGCGCCGTCCAATAGCAACTGGGGAATGCCGTGCAGGGGCAATGCTCGCTGCTGGAACTGGTCTTTCAGTGGGGGCTTCCGTGAATGAAAAGGATGGTATCAGCGTCCAGCCGAGCATCCCAATGATGGCGGCCGGTAAGCGGGTGTCGGCGTCTTGCGGAATTCGGCTTAGAGATCCAAGCGCAGGGTCACTAAAGGTTGGCCCCGCCGTCGGATTTAGTCGCGGAATCCTCTCGGTCGATATAACGCAGACAACATCGATATTTCCGGAGGTCTATATCGGGATTGGTGCTGGTATTGGCCAAGAAATCGAAATGCCGTTTTCTCCAGGCGTGAATTTGCCAGGCTTTGAGGTTAAGTGATGTGTGAATACATTCAAATCTATAGAATTTCCATCGTCTGCGTATGTGTTGTTATGCTCGTTTCTGCAATTTTAATCTCGAGCAGGTTTTGCAAGAGTCGAGGAATCAATCCAAATACGGTGGCTGGCATGTTCGAGATGTATCGTCGCGTGTTCAAATTCGAGAATAAGAGGTTTTCCATACTGATGTTGGCGACGATGTATGGCGGAGCGTTGATGATACTTGGCGGCGTGATGTTGACGATGTGGGGCGAGAAGCAAGGCTGTAATTTTCCGGCCAATCTAAAGTTTTTCATAGGGCGTTAAACGGACAGGATTGCAGAATGGAGGGTGAATGGGATGGAGTGTAATTTTAATGATGAAGTCGACCGAAATCTTAGAGTCCGGGATATGGGGCGGCGAGTGCTTATTTGTTTGTTCTTTGTTGCAGTGAGCATGCCGGGTATAGCTATCGCAGGCAGCTATGTTCCTAGTGAAGTTGAAACTGCTCTTTTAACGATTGGCCGACAGGATGATGTGCGTGCATTCGCAGCGGGACAAGAGAGCTACGCCGCACAGGTCTTGAATATCGATGTTGCGATAGCACAGGACATCGCGCAGGCCTACGAAAGCAAAGATGACGGCAAGGCCAATCACCGGTTCCTGAATAGACGGGTGCTCGTATCGGGCATCGCTGCTGCGGTATGGCCAGACGGCGCTGATCGTGCGGTGCTCGTGTTTGCCGACACGGGCGCAACCCAAGTGCGAGCGATAGCCCATGGTGACCAGGCGTCGCGCATGGCCACATGGCATGTAGGAAGCAAGGTTGCCCTCGTCTGCACTGGCGAGGGCGGAACCTCCCGTGCCGCTAGCTTTGACGATTGTGAGAATGCGGGCGACGTTGCCCGACGCGAATGGGAGCGCTTGGATGCCTCGCTTGCCGACTTCTATCAAGGCAAACATGTCCCGAACGTCATGATCGTCATGCTGGCCATCAATATAGCGGCGCGGGCCAGCAGGATGCCTACTGATCACCGCTGTGCTGAAAGCCTTGAGAAGTGCCGCGAATCGGCGACGGCGATCGGCTCCCTAACCAGCGATAAGGGCCTTTTGAAGGAAGTCGTGCAGCGATTCGAGGCGAATGGACTCGATCTCAGCGTGCTGGCCCCCGTCCCCGTGCAACGGGAGCCCTAGCAGGCCGCTGAAGTACTGACCGCTTGCGCGGTGAGTACTTCAGCGGCCTGTTAAGGCTCGAGGATATTTGTCCGGGTTAGGTGCTGGGGCGGGGTCATCGACTAGGATTCCTAGTAAGCGAAAGTGAATTATAGGGGGTGAATATGGAAAGGGCTCGTGAGGCATACGAATTGATATGTCGATTTCTTGAATTTTTTAATAACGGAGATAAGGGTGGGTTGAGGCGTGAATTTAATATAGAGGTGAATGTTTATGATGAGATGTATGGGGCGCTTTCTGGGTATTTCGAGAAAATGCCGACATGGACTGTTCCACCGCTGAAATTTGCATTTGCTCAAGATCGGGGGTTTTTGATTTTGATTTTTATGAAATGAACGAAGTTGGGGCTTGGGGGGGCAGAGTGTCGACTATGGCAAGGAGGGGGAAGATCGGAGCCAATATTGCATGCCGAGTTTAGTGTTGAGGCCGGAAAATTGGCGATGGATTTTAAATGCATAGAGAATTAGACCGACAGGGACGGGTTAGGTTAGATTTACTTTCTCATGGAGAGCGGTAAGTCGAAGCCGTGCTGATTTCCTCAGCACGGCCAAATCTAAATGGGGGTGGATATGCAAGACATCGTTCGCGAAGGCGACATGACAGACCACGGCGGCGTGGTCATGCAGGGCTTTGACAATACCGATCTCAACGGCCGGAAGATCGCCGGCCTGGGGCATCTGGTGAGCTGCCCGAAGTGCAAGGGCGTTTTCCCCATCGCCGAGGGCAGCAGCAGCTACGACATTGGCGGTGTGCCGGTGGCGCTGCACAACATGAAGACCGCCTGCGGCGCCAGCCTGATCGCCAGCGGCTCGCAGGGCAGCGTGGGTTGATTTTGTATTTCGTATTCCTGATCGCTCGTTAAAAATTGACGGACTTCGATGGCGCTACCATGCGCTCTCAGTACGAGGAAGCCACCGGCTAGTTGGCGCGCGACACGCTCCAGCCCGTGGGGCCGGCCGCGCAGAGCGGTGGCGGCAATCGCCTGCTGGTGCGCCGCTACCGCTACGACGCCAGCGGCCAGCTCACCGATATCTACGACACGCGGCGCGGCCAGCTGGCCTACCGCTACGACCCGGTGGGCCGGTTGCTCGAAGCACAGAGCCGCCTGGGCCATGAAACCTTTGCGTTCGACCCGGCGAGCAACCTGATCGATCCGGCCGAGCAGCGGGAGGCGGATCGCCAGCACATGCCGCGCATCAGGGCGCTGGACAATCTGCTCAAGCGATACGCCGGCACCCACTACCAGTACGACGCGCGGGGCAACCTCAGCAAGCGCTGGCACCAGGGCAAGGAGAGCCGCTACACCTGGGACCTGTTCGATCGCCTGACGCACTACTCGGCATCCAGTTATTCCACCGCTCGCCGCGGCAGATCACCCTGACCAGCGATGGGGAGGCGTTCTTCGACGTCTGCCGCCAAGGCATGACGGCCATCGAGGACGCCCGCAGCAGATTGGCCGGGGAGGCCCAGCCGTGGCGTGGGAAGCTGCGGCTTTGCGTGCCGGTGAGCTTCAGCCAATATGTGGTGGCACCGGCGCTCAGTGAGTGGCTGGCGGCCCATCCGGGACTGGATATCGAGTTGACGCTGACTGACAGGCATGTCGACATGGCCGCGGAACGATTCGACTTTGCCGTCATGCTGGGCGAAGTGCCGGAGTCCCGCCTGGTAACGCTCCCGCAACCGTCACGCCGTTTCTTGACCGTCGCAGCGCCGGCCTATCTGAAACAGCGTGGCCCTCTCGGCACCCCTGGCGATCTTGTCGAGCTTGTCTGCCTACGCTATTGGATGGCCAACAGTGGACCCACCGCCTGGCAGGCCCGCCCGACCGCGCCAGCCCAGGCAGGGCAGGGCAGGACAGCCCGGTCCTCCGACGCGACGAACCAGACGACAGCAGGTCCGCCAGCCCATGTCGGGGATCAGGCGCCGAGAAATTTTCGCAAACGGTTAAAATGCGCGGTTGGCCTTGTACCGCCAGGCGGCCATGCCCCGCCTCGCCCGCCCCACATCTGGATGTGACCGTGAAAAACCCCGCAGAATCAACGACCAAGAAAGACCATATCCCCAATGTGGGCTTCGTGAGCCTTGGATGCCCGAAGGCCTTGGTCGACTCCGAGCAGATCATCACCCAGCTCCGCGCCGAGGGCTATGCCATCAGCGGCACCTACGACGGTGCCGACCTAGTGGTGGTGAATACCTGCGGTTTTATCGACGAGGCGGTGCAGGAGAGCCTGGATGCCATCGGCGAGGCGCTGACCGAGAACGGCAAGGTCATCGTCACGGGCTGCCTGGGAGCGAAGAAGGACGCGAGCGGCAACGACATCATCACCAGCGTGCACCCGAAGGTGCTGGCCGTGACCGGTCCGCATGCGCTGGACGAGGTGATGCAGGCGGTGCACACGCATCTGCCCAAGCCGCATGACCCGTTCACGGACCTGGTGCCGGCGGCTGGCATCAAGCTCACGCCCAAGCATTACGCCTACCTGAAGATTTCCGAGGGCTGCAACCATCGTTGTTCCTTCTGCATCATCCCGTCGATGCGCGGTGACCTGGTCTCGCGTCCGGTGGCGGAGGTCATGCTGGAGGCCGAGAACCTGTTCAAGTCGGGCGTCAAGGAGCTGCTGGTGATCTCGCAGGACACCAGCGCCTACGGCGTCGACGTCAAGTACCGCACCGGCTTCTGGGACGGCCGCCCGCTCAAGACCCGCATGACCGAGCTGGTCGCGGCGCTGGGCGAGCTGGCACGCCGGTACGGTGCCTGGGTGCGCTTGCACTACGTCTATCCGTACCCGCATGTGGACGAGATCATCCCGCTGATGTCGCAGGAGGGCGTGCTGCCCTACCTGGACGTGCCGCTGCAGCATGCCCATCCCGATGTGCTCAAGCGCATGAAGCGCCCGGCCAACGCCGAGAAGACGCTGGACCGCATCCGCGCCTGGCGCGCGGTGTGCCCGGAGCTGACCATCCGCAGCACGTTCATCGCGGGCTTCCCGGGCGAGACCGAGGAAGAGTTCCAGACCCTCCTGGACTTCATTGCCGAGGCCGAACTGGATCGCGTTGGCTGCTTCGCCTATTCGCCGGTGGAAGGCGCCACGGCCAATGAGCTGCCTGGCGCGCTGCCCGACGAGGTGCGCGAGGAACGCCGCGCGCGCTTCATGGAGGTGGCCGAGGCGGTGTCGGCACGTCGCCTGCAGCGCAAGGTCGGCCAGACGCTGCGCGTGCTGGTCGACGAGATCAACCAGGACGGCGGTATCGGGCGCTCGGCGGCCGATGCGCCGGAGATCGATGGCCTGGTCTACATCGCCCCTGTCACGCGTCATTCCCAGCGCTACCGCGTTGGCGAGTTCGTCGACGTGCGCATCACGGGCGCCGATGGCCACGATCTGTGGGGCGAGATCTGAGGTTTTCGAAGGGATTTGCGCGCTCTATGCGCCACTTTTTTGCGCTGCCGCAATGCCGCATTAGGTAAAAGTACGACCGTTCGATTCCGGCCAGGCGGCGCTATACTGTGCACCGCAACATAACCTCTTGGAGACGAGACATGACGCGTGAAGTGGTGGTAGTCAGCGGCGTTCGTACCGCGATCGGAACCTTCGGCGGCAGCCTGAAGGACCTGGCCCCGACCGAGCTGGGCGCCCTGGTGGTGCGTGAAGCGCTGGCCCGTGCCAAAGTGGACGGCGGCGACGTCGGCCATGTGGTGTTCGGCAACGTCATCCAGACCGAGCCCAAGGACATGTACCTGTCCCGCGTGGCGGCCGTCAACGGCGGCGTCACCATCGACGCGCCGGCCCTGACCGTCAACCGCCTGTGCGGCTCGGGCCTGCAGGCCATCGTCAGCGCGGCGCAGACCATCCTGCTGGGCGATACCGACGTGGCCATCGGCGGCGGTGCCGAGAGCATGAGCCGCGCTCCCTACCTGGCGCCGGCCGCGCGCTGGGGCTCGCGCATGGGCGATGCCAAGCTGATCGACATGATGCTGGGCGCGCTGCACGACCCGTTCCACACCATCCACATGGGCGTGACCGCCGAGAACGTCGCCAAGGAGTACGACATCTCGCGCGCGCAGCAGGATGAGGCCGCGCTGGAATCGCACCGCCGCGCTTCGGCGGCGATCAAGGCGGGCTACTTCAAGGACCAGATCGTCCCCGTCACCCTCAAGTCGCGCAAGGGCGATATCCAGTTCGACACCGACGAGCACGTGCGCCATGACGCCACCCTGGACGACATGACCAAGCTCAAGCCGGTCTTCGCCAAGGAGAACGGCACGGTCACGGCTGGCAATGCCTCGGGCCTGAACGACGCTGCTGCCGCGGTCGTGCTGATGGAGCGCGCCGAAGCCGAGCGGCGCGGCCTCAAGCCGCTGGCTCGCCTGGTCTCGTACGGCCACGCCGGGGTCGACCCGAAGATCATGGGTATCGGTCCGGTGCCGGCCACGCGCAAGGCGCTGGAGCGCGCGGGCCTGTCGGTGGCCGACCTGGACGTGATCGAGGCCAACGAAGCCTTCGCCGCGCAGGCGTGCGCGGTCACCAAGACGCTGGGCCTGGATCCCGCCAAGGTCAACCCGAATGGTTCGGGCATTTCGCTGGGCCACCCGATCGGCGCCACCGGTGCGCTGATCACGGTGAAAGCCCTGTACGAGCTGCAACGCGTGCAAGGCCGCTACGCCCTGGTGACCATGTGCATCGGCGGCGGCCAGGGCATCGCCGCCATCTTCGAGCGCCTGTAAGCATGCGGCACGGCATGGGCTGCCAGCGCACGTTCCCCGGCCGGGCCGAGCCGGCCGCGCCGGCGGGCCGCGGACGCGCCGGCCGCCTGCTGCCGGCCCTGCTGCTGTGCTGTGCCGGACTTGCGGCGGCCGTGCCGGCCCTGGCCGCCGGTGGCACCGAATTGTCGACGGGCGGCACCGCGATGCCGGTGGTGCCGGCACCCGTCGACGGCGCGCTGGGCCTGAACCAGGCCATCCGCGACGGCGAGTCGCGCCGTGGCACCACCTTGTCCACCGGGCAGGCGGCGCCGCTGGCGCCGCGCCCCGAATACGCCAGGCTGCCGGTCTACGCCGGCACGCTCGGCGACCAGCCGGTACGGCTGCGCCTCGGTCCCAAGCCGGACGAGCGCGACAGCGTGCACGGCGAGTACGCTTTCGGCAACCGGCCGGGCGTGCGCCTGCTGGCGGGCGAATACGAGAACGGCGGCTTCCTGATGGAGGAGTCGGATGACGGCACCCACGTCACCGGCAACTGGGAAGGGCAGATCGATGCGGCCGGCGTAGTGCGCGGCACCTGGACCGACGCCCTCAATCCCGCCATCGTGCTGCCCTTCATGATCCGGCCGCTGGGCCTGCTGGTGATCCCGCCGTTCGACATGCGACCGTCCAGCGGCATCACCTACGCGCCGCCGCCGCCCAAGTCGTCGATCACGCCGCGCTAGCCGCGCGGATTCGTCATCCTGCGCCGCGCCACCACCACGGGTGGGAGGGCGCGGCGATTGCTGGTAAGCTCGAAGCCTTTTCGATCACCTGACCGGGGATCCGCCCGGATCTCCGGACTCTTGGATTGCCTGCGCGTCCGCCGCGCAGGCGCATCGAGCAACGGGCGCGCCGCGGCGCCGTTCCCCCGCTGGCGCCGCGCGGCGCGATGCGTGCCGGGGCGGCGAAGCGGGCGTGCGCCAGACAAGGAAGCCGCCGTGTCCGACCAGACCCCGACCGACCCGTCCACCAGCGCCGTGCCGTCCGATGACGACGGCGCCTATCCGCAGACGCTCGCCGTCCAGCCCGGCCTGCAGATCCCGCCGGGATTCGATTCCTTTTCGCCGCCCACCTGGCGCGGCTCCACCGTGGTCTTCCGCAATCTCGCCGAACTGCGTGCGCACGGCGATGCCGGCACCACCTACTGGCGCTACGGCCTCCATGCCACGCCGACCAGCGAGGCACTGTGCCAGCACCTCGCCAAGCTGGAGGGCGCACGCGATACGCTGCTGCTGCCGTCGGGCCTGGCTGCCATCTCGCTGGTCTACTTCGCGCTGCTGCGCAGCGGCGACGACGTGCTGGTGCCCGACAACGTCTACGGACCCAACCGCGAGCACGGCGAATGGCTGGCGCGCGACTTCGGCGTGACGGTGCGCTACTACGATCCGATGATCGGTGCCGGCATCGCCGCCCTGATCCGGCCCAATACGCGCCTGATCTGGATGGAGTCGCCCGGTTCGGTGACCATGGAGGTGCCGGACAGCGAGGCCATCGTGGCGGCGGCGCGCGAGCGCGGCGTGCTGACGGCCATCGACAACACCTGGTCGGCGGGCCTGTACTTCCGTCCTTTCGACAAGGGGATCGATATCTCGGTGCAGGCGCTGACCAAGTACCAGTCGGGCGGCAGCGACGTGCTGATGGGCGCGGTGCTGAGCCGCGACGAGGCGCTGCACGCGCGCCTGAAGCGCACCCGCATGCTGATGGGCTGGGGTGTTTCCGCCGACGATTGCTTCCTGGTGCTGCGCGCCTTGCCCAGCCTGCCGGTGCGGCTGGCCGCGCATGACCGCGCGGCACGCGAGGTGGCCGAATGGCTGAGCCAGCGGCCGGAGGTGGTCAAGGTCCTCCATCCGGCATTGCAGGACTGCCCGGGCCATGCCTTCTGGCGGCGCGACTTCAGCGGCGCCACCGGCCTCTTCGCCATCGTGCTGCACGAGCGCTACACGCGCGCGCAGGTGGACGCCTTCGTAGAGGCGCTGGAGCGCTTTGCCATCGGTTGGTCGTGGGGTGGGGCGCACAGCCTGGCCGTGCCTTACCACGTGCCGTCGATGCGCCCGGCGGGCAGCTGGCCGCCGGAGGGCTGGCAGCATGCCGGCGAACTGGTGCGGCTCTACATCGGGCTGGAGGACACGCGCGACCTGATCGCCGACCTGCGCCGCGCGCTGGAAACCAAGCTGGGCGCATGAGCGCATGAGCGCATGAGCGGGGGCGGTGGGGCCTGTATGGCCCCGCGCCGCCTTGCGCCGTCAGTGGCGTGGCGGCGGCCCGGGCAGGACTGGCGGCGCCGTGGCGGCCACGCCTGTCGCGCCGTCCGGCCGGGCCGGGGGCAGGGCCCAGACGGAGTCCAAGGGGCCGCTGCGGGCACGCTTGCGGGTGGCATGGGCCAGTGCGGCAAAGCCGCAGGCCATGGCCAGGGCGCCGATGTCGAAGCCGGCCACGGCCCAGTCGCCGCGCTGGGCGGCGCGCCAGAACGGATCGCCCGCCACCAGCGCACTGCAGACCGGGATCAGCGCCGTCGCGGCGACGGTCGCGTAGAGCAGGTCGAGTGCCGCACGCGCCGGCTGGCGCAGCAGCGACCAGGCCAGTGCGGCCAGGAAGACCGGGAAGTAGACCTGAGCGGCCGGCCGCTCAGGCCATAGCAGGGCGCCGCTGAAGGCGGCCGCTACGCCGAGGCAGCAGCCCAGGCAGACGCCCACGGTGGCCTGTGCCAGCAGCTTGTGCACACGCGGCTGCACGGCCTGGCGCTGCTTGCGGCGCGACTCGATCCACAGCAGGTTGCCCGAATAGAACAGGAAGGCCCCGGCCAGCCCGGCCACCAGGTAGACGAAGCGCAGCGCGACGTCGCCGAAGGTACCGAAGTGCAGGCCGTACATGGCGCTGTAGACCGCATGGTTGGTATCGCGGCCGGCCGGGGTCTGGTCGCCCATGACCTGGCCGCTGCGCGGCTGCCCGGCCGCCGCGTGCAGCGCGATCGAGCCATAGCTGCCCAGCGCGCCGTCCGCGTTGCCGCGCACCTCGGCCACCGCGTTGGCGTCGCCGATGCGCTGGTAGCGGATCGAGGTCGGTGTGAAGGCCGTGCCGCCGCCTGCGCGCGCGGCGGCCAGCAGGGTGGCGGCCGGCAGCAGCGGCGCTGGCCGGCCGGCGCTGTCCACCTCGGGGGCGGCCGCCGTCAGGCGGGGCACCGCCGGCATCAGCTTGCCGTCGAAGGCCAGCGTGTCGAATGCCATCACCAGCACCATCGACAGGCAGAACATGGCGCCGGTCACGGCGAAGACCAGGTGGAAGGGCAGGCTGAACAGGCCCAGCACATTGTGCGCGTCCATCCAGAAGCGCTTCAGGTTGCGCCCGGGACGCACCGCCAGCAGGTCCTTCTTCAGGCGCGGCAGGTGCAGCAGCACGCCCGACACCAGGGCCAGTCCGTACAGCACGCTGATCGCCCCCATCAGGTACATGCCGGCGTCCGACAGGCCCAGCGAGTAGTGCAGGGAGTTGAGGAAGTTGGCCAGTTCGCCGCGCACGCGCTCGAGCGACGTCTCGGCAGGCGAGGTCTTGCCGGCAGCCAGGCGGCTGGCGGTCGTGAACTGCCAGGCGCCGTTCTTTTCCTGCCAGTAGGCCGAGAGCTCCGGCTCGCCGGCCGTGGGCAGGCTCACGTAGACGCTGGCGGCGGCCGCGGGATGGCTGGCCACCAGCGCTTGCACGAAGCGGTCGACGCTGGCGCCGTCCGGGGCGCCGGCGGGCGCGGCGGCCGCATGCCGGGCACGGTGCACGCTCTGCCAGCTGTGCAGTTCCTCGTGGAAGACCGTGAGGGCGCCGGCGAAGAAGGCGATGAACAGGGCCCAGCCGGCCATCAGGCCGACCCAGGTGTGCAGGGTCTGGTACAGGCGCAGGGTGGCGGCCTTCATGATGCCGTGCCTCCCATGGCGGTGAAGGTTCGGGCCACCGCCAGCGCGCCGAAGGCGAGCAGGTTGCCGGCCAGCAGCCACAGCCAGGCGGCGCGGCTGCTGCGGAACAGCACGCTGGCCGAGATCACGGCCACCCACAAGGGCAGGCAGGCCGTCACCGCGATCACCGCTCCGCGCTCCCAGCCGCCGGGGGTGAGCCTGGCGCCCAGGCCGCAGGCGGCGATGGCCAGTGGCAGGCCGAGCAGCGTGCCGGCCAGCCATTTCGTTCCCATGCCGGCGCTCATGCCCGGCCTCCCGCATGCGCCCGGCGCGCCGGCAGGCCGTGCTGGCGCCGGCTGAAAGCATAGGCACCGAAGAAGGGGCACAGGCTCAGACTGCAAGGCACGGCGACCAGCGTCGCCGAAACCGCCGCGGGCCAGCCCAGGGCCTGCCGCCACAGCACCAGTCCCAGCAGCGCCAGCAGCGTGCCCAGGACCAGCCCAGCGCGGTGCCGCCTGCTCGCGGCAGCGGGGCTCGCGGACGGGGGGAGCAGCAATTGGTTCGGCGCCGCCAGGTAGAGGCAGCAGGCCGCGGCGAGGCAGCACAGGGCGGCAAGCGCGAGCATGAATGGATCAGCCAATTCCCAAAAATAGGAATGATAGTGATTCGCATTTCATGATGCAAGGTGAACGCGAGGGGAACGAGGAGGGACGGTGGGGGAAGGGGCGGGGAAGGGTGGCGCGAAGGGGGGGGCGCGAAGGGGGGGCGGCGCACAGCCGCGAAGCGCGGCGTACGGCAAGCCAGGGCGGAGGTAGGCCGGGCCGGGGAGGTCGGTTGCCCCCCCGGCGGCGTCCCGCTCAGTGCGGGAACAACTGCAGCAGTCCGTCCAGGCCGACGTGGTTGAAGGCGACGCTGGCCTGCGCACGCACCACCGGCTTGGCGCGGAAGGCGACCGAGAGGCCGGCCACCGCCATCATCTTCAGGTCGTTCGAGCCATCGCCCATGACGATGGCCTGCCCGGGCTGCGCGCCGATCTCCGAGCACACTTCCTGTACCGTGCGGGCCTTGACGTCCGCATTGACGATCTCGCCGACCACCTGGCCGGTCAGCTTGCCGTCGACGATTTCCAGCGTATTGGCGCGGGTGAAGTCCAGCCGCAGCCGCGCCTTGAGCTTCTCGGTGAAATGCACGAAGCCGCCCGAGACCAGCAACGTGCGCAGGCCGAGCGCCTGCACCGTCTGCAGCATCCGTTCGGCGCCCGGCGACAGGCGCAGGCGCTCGTCGTAGACGCGGTCGAGCACGCTGGCGTCGAGGCCCTTGAGCAGCGCGACGCGGCGCCGCAGGCTCTCGTTGAAGTCGGTGATCTCGCCGCGCATGGCCGCCTCGGTGATGGCCGAGACCTCGGCCTTGAGGCCGCAGAAGTCGGCGATCTCATCGATGCACTCGATGGTGATCAGGGTCGAGTCCATGTCCATCGCCACCAGGCGGAAGTCGGACAGGGCGCGGCCGTCCGGCACGATGGCCCAGTCGATGGCGCGCGGGCCGCAGTACGTATCGAGCGCTTCGCGCAGCGCGGGCGTGAGCGGCGCGCTGTCTGCGGCGCCGGCCACGGTGTCGCTGCGCAGCGACAGGCCCGGAGCCTGGGCGAGGGAGCGGATGGCGTCGAGATCGGCGGGGGCGAGCGGGGCGAGGCTTTGGAGGATCAGGGACATGGCGGACGGCGATCGGGTGCCGCGCAGGTCGCACGGGGTGCGGCGGCAAAGGCGATATTGTAATCGGCGCAGCCGGCGATGCCATGCCTGGCCGTGCATTCATGGCATTCCGCCCCGGCGGCCGGCGGGGCGCTGGTCGCGCATATAATTCGTCCGACTCGGCTCGGCCGCGCGCTGCCCCGCATAATCGTCTCGTCGGATGCCCTCGTACATACTCATCCTGTGCCTCGCCTTCGCGGTGGTCGGCAGCCTTGGCGTAGCCGTGGCTGCCTGGTCGCGCCGGGATGATCCCACCGTCAAGTCCTTCCTGGTGCTGACGGCCGGCGCGGCGATCTGGAGCGGGGGCCGGCTGATGGAGGTCAACGCGCTCGACCTGGCCGATCGCATCTGGTGGGCCAAGTTCCAGTACCTCGGCATCGCCGCGGTGCCCATCGGCTGGCTCTGCGCCATGGTGCAGATCAGCCGGCCGCGCCACGTCATCCGCTGGTCGCTGTTGTCGGTGCCGGTGCTGGTGGCCTTGCTGATGCTCGCCCTGGTCTTCACCAACGAGCGGCACCACCTGATCTGGAGCGCTATCACGACCACGCCCGGCGGCGTGCTGCCGGTGGCGGTGTTCTCGCATGGCCCCGCCTACTTCGCGGCGGCCGCGTGGACCTACGGCCTGCTCTTCTTCAGCCTCTATTTCCTGCTGACCGCGCGCGTGCCGAATGGCAGCCTGACGCGGGCCGGGCGCGCGGTGCTGGCCGGCAGCCTGGTGCTGCCGCTGCTGGCCCACCTGGCCTACATGCTGCGCTGGACCGGGCCGCTCGGCGGCGACCTGACTCCGGCCACCTTCTCGCTGATGAGCGCGCTGCTGTGGCTGTGCGCGCTGCGCCCCCACCTGGACGACATCGCCCACTACGCGCGGCTGCGCGTGTTCGATTCATTGCGCGAAGGCTGCGTGGTGGTCAGCACCGACCTGCGCATCGTCGATTTCAACCCCGCCGCGGCGCGCATGTTGCCAGCCCTGCGCCCGGGCGAGGCGGTGCCGGCCGAATGGGCGGTGCTGGTGGCACAGGCGGGCGATGGCACGCCACCGGGCCTGGTACCGCGCACGGAAGCCGGGACCGAGTACGAGGTGTCGCTGGAGACGGTGCGCCGCCTCGATGGCAAGGTGGTCGGCACGCTCGCCTTCCTGCGCGACGTCAGCCAGTACCGCTCGCGTGAACTGGCCCTGACCGTGCGGCTTGGCGCCACCGAGGAGCGCCTGTCGCGCATGGCGGCGGATCTCGAACACGATGTGCTGACCAGCCTGTTCAACCGGCGCTATTTCGAGCGTGAAGGGCAGGCCGCGGTGGCCGAGGCCTGCGAGCAGGGCACCTCGATCGGCCTGCTGGTGCTCGATGTCGACAACTTCAAGCCATACAACGACCTGCATGGCCACGTCGCGGGCGACGCCTGCCTGCGCCAGGTGGCCGGTGCGATCGCCGGCATCGTCGCCCGGCCGGACGGCTTCTGCGCGCGCCTGGGCGGCGAGGAATTCGCTGTAGTGCTGCCTGGCGGCACGGCGGCGGAAACGCGCGCGGTGGGCGAGCGCCTGGTGCTGGCGGTGCGTGCGCTCGGGCTGGCGCACGGCGGCGTCGCCGGCCAGCGTTTCGTCACCATCAGCGTGGGCGCTGCCTGCGAGCGGCCCGCGGTGGCGCGGCTCGATGCCCTGGTGCAGAAGGCCGACGCGGCCATGTACCGCGCCAAGCGGGCAGGGCGCGACCGCTTCGTGATGGATGTCAGGAACGGCGAAGGCGCGACGTCGTAGCCCTGCGCCGCTTGCTGGGTGGCATGGCGCTCACGGCTGGCCGCCGCTGCGGCGTGCCAGAGCGCAATCGCGCTGCCGATGGCATGAATGAGCTCTTCTGGCCGGCAGCGTCACGAACACGCTGTTGTTGTTGGCCGAGGACGGGCACAGGCGAAGGCGCAATACACGATCCGCCTGCCATTGCGCCCGCAGGATGCGGGTCGAGCTGCCGGGTCGCCAGTCGACCGTGCCGAGAAAACAGGTCTGCCGTCGCCGCGCGCTCCAGGATCGGCGACCAGGCCGAAGCGGGTCGTCAGGAAGGTGTGCAGGCGGTGCGGCTCATGCCGGCCGTGGCCACGCTATCGCTCATCCTTGTGGAAGGCGTGCTTGACGGCGTGGACGCCCTCGCGCGTGGCATGCGCGATGCCATGCCCGACCGCCTTGGTCGCGTGCGCGATGCCGTGGCCGGCCTCGCGCGCCGCTTCGCCGGTCTTGTGGACGGCCTCCTTGGTCCCTTCCTTGATGTCGTGTGCTGCCTCGTGCACGCCGGCCTGCGCCGGCAGGCTGCACGCCAGGGCGGCGAGGGCCAGCAGCGCGATGGCCGGTAGTCGCTGCATGTTCACGGGGGGACTCCTCGCTGGCGGGCCGCGCGGGCCCGGGAAACGCTATTGTAGACTCCCCGGCGGCGACAGCTCCGTGGCCGGCATTGCGGCTAAAGTTGGCGGGCAAACGGCCGTTTCATGCACCATAGCTGCTGCGCGGGGAGTGTCCCCGCGAGCCGGCGGTGGCGTGGCACCGCTGCCGGCCCGTACTGACCGCCACCCACGCCGAGAGGCTCTCATCTTGGATTCCATTCTCAGCCAGCTGTCGGCGACGCTGCCGGCAGCCAAGACCATCGAACAACTGACGCGGCCCTTGCTGGAAATGCTGGGCGAGGTGACCGGCCTGGAATCGACGTACCTGACGTCGGTCGATCTGGTCGAGAACGTCCAGCACGTACGGTTCGCCCGCAACACGGGCAGCATGACGATACCCGAGGGACTGTCGGTGCCCTGGGCGGACACCTTGTGCAAGCGGGCGCTCGATGCGGGAAGGATGGTCACCGACGATGTGCCGGGCTGCTGGGGCGACTCCGGGGCTGCGCGCCAGCTCGGCATCCAGACCTATGTCAGCGCACCGGTGCGGGCCGAGGATGGCGAGTTGCTCGGTACCTTGTGTGCGGCATCTGCCGACCGCCAGCCGCTGCCGCCGGCGGCGCAGTCCGTGCTGCAATTGTTCTCCAGCATCGTCGCCAACTTCGTCGAGCGCGAAGCGCTGCTGGCGCGCCTGAGCGCCGCCAACGAGCGCCTGGCTGCCTATGCCTTGACCGATGCCCTCACCGGCCTGCCCAATCGCCGCGCCTTGCTAGACGAACTGCAGCGTCTGCTGGCGCGGGCCGTGCGTGAACGTTCCAAGGTGCTGGTCGGCTGCATCGATCTCGATGGCTTCAAGGCGATCAACGACCGGTATGGCCACCAGGCGGGAGACATATTCCTGCAGGAGGTGTCGCGCCGGCTGGCTTCGAGCCTGCGCGTGATGGACATGCTGAGCCGGATCGGCGGAGATGAATTCGTCTTTGTCGGTCCGGAGCTGGCGCCGGAGGCGGGCGAGGCCGAACGTGCCGCGCGGCTGCTGCAGGCACGCGTTACGGCGGCCACCGCGGGGCACTATGTGCTGGGCGGCCAGGCGCTCGCATACGATGGCGCCAGCGTTGGCGTGGTCTCGCTCGATCCGATCGGCCTCAGCACGGAAAGCGCGCTGAAGCAGGCCGACATGCGTATGTATGAGGTCAAGCGGCAGCGCAAGCGGGCGGTCGCGCACTAACCTCCGGTGCCCGGACGAGGACTCGGTCACACTGGCGCGACCCCGGCCTGGCTTGCAAGCCAGGCCCTTCGAGTCCCCACGTCAGGTGCGCAGGCACCTGACTTTCTGGGCGGACAAATGAGACAAATGAAAAAGGCAGATGACCTTGCGATCATCTGCCTTTCAAATATGGTGCCCAGAAGAGGACTCGAACCTCCACAGTGTTGCCACCGCTAGGACCTGAACCTAGTGCGTCTACCAATTCCGCCATCTGGGCGCGGAAGCCGCGGATTATACAGAATCCTCCGCGTGGATCAAGCCCCTTGCCGCATGGTTCGCGGCGCTGCCCCGAAGTGGGTAGGAAAGAGTGGGGGAATGCGCGGTTGGTCTGGGCAGACAAATGAAAAAGGCAGACGATCTTGCGATCATCTGCCTTTCAAATATGGTGCCCAGAAGAGGACTCGGTCACACTGGCGCGACCCCGGCCTGGCTTGCAAGCCAGGCCCTTCGAGTCCTCACGTCAGGTGCGCAGGCACCTGACTTTCTGGGCGGACAAATGAAAAAGGCAGATGACCTTGCGATCATCTGCCTTTCAAATATGGTGCCCAGAAGAGGACTCGAACCTCCACAGTGTTGCCACCGCTAGGACCTGAACCTAGTGCGTCTACCAATTCCGCCATCTGGGCGCGGAAGCCGCGAATTATACAGAATCCTCCGCGTGGATCAAGCCCCTTGCCGCATGGTTCGCGGCGCTGCCCCGCAGTGGGTAGGAAAGAGTGGGGGAATGCGCGGTTGGTCTGGGCAGACAAATGAAAAAGGCAGACGATCTTGCGATCATCTGCCTTTCAAATATGGTGCCCAGAAGAGGACTCGGTCACACTGGCGCGACCCCGGCCTGGCTTGCAAGCCAGGCCCTTCGAGTCCCCACGTCAGGTGCGCAGGCACCTGACTTTCTGGGCGGACAAATGAAAAAGGCAGATGATCTTGCGATCATCTGCCTTTCAAATATGGTGCCCAGAAGAGGACTCGGTCACACTGGCGCGACCCCGGCCTGGCTTGCAAGCCAGGCCCTTCGAGTCCCCACGTCAGGTGCGCAGGCACCTGACTTTCTGGGCGGGCAAATGAAAAAGGCAGATGATCTTGCGATCATCTGCCTTTCAAATATGGTGCCCAGAAGAGGACTCGAACCTCCACAGTGTTGCCACCGCTAGGACCTGAACCTAGTGCGTCTACCAATTCCGCCATCTGGGCGCGGAAGCCGCGAATTATAGCGAAGCGGACGGGCTTTGCAAGCCCCTTGGCCGGCTTTTTCGTGCCGGGCAGGCGGACGGGGCGTGGCTGTCCGGCCAGGGCGCCATGCCGCGCTTTATAATTGCGTGCTTTGCGCCCCACAACATACGTTCGAGACAGATCATGCCGCAATACCGTTCCCGCACCTCCACCCATGGCCGCAACATGGCCGGGGCGCGCGCCCTGTGGCGCGCCACCGGCATGAAGGACGGCGACTTCGGCAAGCCGATCATCGCCGTGGTCAACTCCTTCACCCAGTTCGTGCCGGGACACGTGCACCTGCGCGACCTCGGCGCCCTGGTGGCGCGCGAGATCGAAGCCGCCGGCGGCGTGGCCAAGGAATTCAACACCATCGCGGTCGACGACGGCATCGCCATGGGCCACGGCGGCATGCTCTATTCGCTGCCCTCGCGCGAACTGATCGCCGATTCGGTCGAGTACATGGTCAACGCGCACTGCGCCGATGCCATGGTCTGCATCTCCAACTGCGACAAGATCACCCCGGGCATGCTGATGGCCGCCATGCGCCTGAACATCCCCGTCGTGTTCGTCTCCGGCGGCCCGATGGAGGCCGGCAAGATCAAGTCGCCCACCGATGGCCAGGTGATCGCCAAGATCGACCTGATCGACGCCATGATCAAGGCCGCCGACCCCAAGGTCAGCGATGCCGAGGCCGAGGAAGTCGAGCGCAGCGCCTGCCCCACCTGCGGCTCCTGCTCCGGCATGTTCACCGCCAACTCGATGAACTGCCTGACCGAGGCGATCGGCCTGGCGCTGCCGGGCAACGGCACCATCGTGGCCACGCACGCCTGGCGCCAGGGCCTGTTCGAGCAGGCCGGCCGCCTGATCGTCGACCTGTGCCGCCGCTACTACCAGGAAGAAGACGCCTCGGTGCTGCCGCGCCAGATCGCCACCAAGCGCGCCTTCGAGAACGCCATGGCGCTGGACGTGGCCATGGGCGGCTCCACCAACACCGTGCTGCACCTGCTGGCCGCGGCGCAGGAGGCGGGCGTGGACTTCACCATGTCCGACATCGACCGCATCTCGCGCAAGGTGCCCTGCCTGTGCAAGGCCGCGCCGGCCACCGACAAGTACCACATCGAGGACGTGCACCGCGCCGGCGGCATCCTCGGCATCCTCGGCGAGCTGCTGCGCGCCGACCTGATCGACCCCAGCTGCGGCAACGTGCACAGCGGCACGCTGGGCGCCGCGATCGCGCGCTGGGACGTGGCGGGCAGCGGCGAGGATGCCGCGCACAAGTTCTACCGCGCCGCGCCGGGCGGCATCCCGACCCAGGTCGCCTTCAGCCAGGAAGCCACCTTCGACACGCTGGACCTCGACCGCGAGCGCGGCTGCATCCGCAGCAAGGAGCACGCGTATTCCAAGGATGGCGGCCTGGCCGTGCTGTACGGCAACCTGGCCGAGAAGGGCTGCATCGTCAAGACCGCGGGCGTGGATGAGTCGCAGTGGGTGTTCAGCGGCCGCGCGCGCGTGTTCGAGAGCCAGGACGACGCCGTGGCCGGCATCCTGGGCGACCAGGTGCAGGCCGGCGACGTGGTCATCATCCGCTACGAAGGCCCCAAGGGCGGCCCCGGCATGCAGGAGATGCTGTACCCGACCTCGTACCTGAAGTCCAAGGGCCTGGGCAAGACCTGCGCGCTGTTCACCGACGGGCGCTTCTCGGGCGGCTCCTCGGGGCTGGTGATCGGCCATGCCTCGCCGGAAGCGGCGGAAGGCGGCACGGTGGCGCTGGTCAACGATGGCGACATCATCCACATCGACATCCCCAAGCGCCGGATCCACCTCGACGTCTCCGAGGCGGAGCTGGCCAGCCGCCGCGCCGCCATGCAAGCGCGCGGCGCGCGCGCCTGGCAGCCGGAGCACCGCGAGCGCGTGGTCTCGGCCGCGCTGCAGGCCTACGCGGCGCTGGCCACCTCGGCCGATCGCGGCGCGGTGCGCGACCTGTCGCAGCTCAAGCGCGGCTGAGCCTCGCCTGCGCCCGGGTGCGACCGGGCGTGAAAAAAGGAAAGCCGGCACGGTCCCAGACCGTGCCCCCCCTCGGCACAGCCGGTATTTCTAGGCAGCGCTCGCGTGCAGCGGCAACGCCACCACCGCCTCCAGCCCTCCGCCGGCGCGCGGGCGGAAGTGCAGCGTGCCACCGTGCAGACGTGCGATGCGCTCCACGATGGCCAGGCCGAGCCCGGTGCCGCCGGCGTGGCCTTGCGCGTTCCTGCCGCGGCTGAAGGGGGCCTTGAGGGCTTCCAGTTCCGGTGCGCTGAGGCCGCTGCCGCGGTCGCAGATGGCGATGCAGGCCCTGTCGCCTTCGCGCCAGGTGCGCACCGCCAGGCCGTGCTTGCCGTAGACGATGGCGTTCTGCATCAGGTTCATCAGCAGGCGCATCAGGCTGACGGGGCGGAACGGCAGCGGCGGCAAGGCGCCAAGCGATAGCTCGAATTCGTGGCCAAGGCCGGCGAAATCCGCAGCCAGGCGGCCGACCAGGGCGTTGAGGTCGCCTGTTTCCGGCGGCTCGCGCTCGCCGCTGCCGGCGTAGTCCATGAACTGCTGCAGGATCGTGTCGATCTGGTCCAGGTAGCCCTCGACCGCGGCGACGAAGCTGTCGTCGGCACCGCGCGGGATTGCCATCGCCATGGCCAGGCGCAGCTTGGTCAGGGGCGTGCGGATATCGTGGGAGATGCCGGCCAGCATCAGCGAGCGCGTGGCCTCGGCCTGCTGCAGGGCCTGCGTCATCTGGTTGAAGGCGGTGCTGACCTGGGCGATCTCGGTCGGCCCGTCGGTGGGCAGCGCGACCGGCGCCTGGCCAGCGCTGAGCAGGCGCGCGGCATGCGCCAGTTCCTGCAGCGGGCGGTTGATGTGCCGCTGCAGCCAATAGCCGGTCAATGCGGCCAGCAGGGCCAGCACAGCCGACATCAGCACGGTGGCGGTCAGGCCGCCGGCGCGTGCGTCCTCGATCACGGGCAGGGGCAGCCAGGCGGGAGCGCCGGCGGGGCCGGCGTGGCGCAGGCGTATCCATACGCGCTCGTCGCCGTTGTCCTGCCAGCGCACCAGCAGTTCCGGCGGCAGGCGGCGCTGCAGCACGTCGAGAAAGACGTCGCGCTGGTAGTCGCGGAGCAAGCGCAGCGGGCTGGGCGTGGGCTGCGGCGCCGCGGCCGGCGGCGCCTGCGGCTGTGCGCCGAGGCCGGCGGCGGTGGCGGCGGCAGCGCCGGCGGGCATGGCGGCGAGCATTGCGTCGAGGGTCTCGACGTAGCCCGCGAAGATATCGGCGGCGCGTTCCAGCCGGGGACGCTGCACGAAGCGCAGCAGTACCGCCAGCTGATCGAGGCCGCCGTCCTTACCTGGCGGAGCCGTCGCGGCGGCAAGCCGTTCGACTGGTCGGAGGCCTGGCTCTCGCTGGCCGACCTGGCCGGCCGCAAGCTGCTGGCCCTGTTACCGCTGTCGCTGGCCGCGCCGGTCTTCCACTTCGCCTGGGAGCACCGCTTCTACACGGTTCCGCTCGACAGCGCGCTGACGGTGCTGCCGCTCTTCCTCGGGCAGGAGTTCTGCTACTGCTGGTACCACCGTGCCTCGCACCGCGTGCGCTTCTTCTGGGCCACGCATGCGGTCCAACACTCGCCCAACCAGTTATCGCTGTCCTCGGCCTTCCGGCTCGGCTGGACCGGCAAGCTCTCCGGCACCGCTGTCTTCTTCACGCCGCTGGTGCTGCTGGGTGTGCGTCCCGAGGTCGTGCTGGCCACCGTCAGCCTGAACCTGATGTATCAGTTCTGGCTGCACAACACCTGGATATCCAGGCTCGGCTGGTTCGAATACGTCTTCAACACGCCGTCGGCGCACCGCGTGCACCATGCTTCCAACGTCGACTACCTGGATGCCAACTACGGCGGCGTGCTGATCGTGTTCGACCGCCTGTTCGGCACCTATGTCGAGGAACGTGCCGACGAGCCCTGCCGCTACGGCCTGGTGACGCCGTCGCATACCCGCAACCCGCTGCGCAACCAGTTCGAGCACTGGATCAGCCTGGCGCGCGACATGGCTGCGGCCGGCAATCCGTGGGACGCGCTGCGCTACGTGTTGATGCCGCCGGGCTGGCGTGCCGACGGCAGTGGTGGCACCACCGAGAACCTGCGCCGCCAGAGCCGCATCGCGCAGTCGCCGGCAGCCACCGGCAGCCCGGCTCGGTAAGGCGGGCCGGGTAAGAGGAGGTGTTCCACGGACTTGCTGACGGGCACGCCAAGCGTGCCGGCTTTTCCTACACTCAAGGTCGGGCGCCGAGCAGGCGCGGTGCGCAGGGCACCGCGCCTTTCGCCTTGGTGCCGTTCTCGACCTCGGTGCGGATGGCGGCGCCCGGCCCGGGCGCCGGCCGCCGCTCATTGGAGGGTACGACATGGAATTCCTGAACTCCGGCAAGATCCTCCCGGCGGGGCTGCCGTTCTCCGAAGGTGTGCGGGTTGGCCAGTGGCTGCTGCTGTCCGGCCAGATGGGCATCGTGCCGGGCACCACGCGCCTGGTGCCCGGCGGCATCCGCGAGGAGGCCAGGCAGGCGCTGATGAATGTGCGCGTCGCGCTGGAAGCCCACGGCCTGTCCTTGCAGCGCGTCGCCAAGTGCACCATCATGCTGGCCGACATCGCCGAGTGGCAGGCCTTCAACGAGGTCTACAAGGAATTCTTCCAGGCGCCCTATCCGGCGCGCAGCGCGCTGGGCGCGAGCGGGCTGGCGCTGGGGGCGCGCGTGGAGATCGAGTGTATGGCCGTGTTCGATTAGCCGGACCGATCCGGCTCAGCTTCGCGCCGCCGCCATCACGCGCCGCAGCGTCTCCGGCGCGCGCGGGTCGCCCGACTGCGCCACGTTGATGCGCAGGAAGGAGGCGGCCGACTGCGACACGCTGAACACATTGCCCGGCGCCAGCACCACGCCATCGGCCAGCGCCAGGCGGGCCAGCACGGTGGAGTCCAGGCCGTCCGGCAGGCGGCACCAGAGGTAGAAGCCGCCGCGCGGCATCAGCCAGGGATCGATGCCCAGCGGCGCGAGCCGCGCGGCGATGTCGCGCCGCGCCTGCGAGAGCCGCCGCCGCAGTGCTTCCATATGCTTGCGGTAGCCGCCGCCGGCCAGCACCTGCCCGACCAGTTCGGTCGCCACCGGGCTCGCACCGCCGAAGCTGGTGGCCACCTGCAGGTCGACCAGTCCTTCGATCCAGTCGGCACGGGCGGCGATATAGCCGCAGCGCACCGAGGCGGACAGCGTCTTGGAGAAACTGCCGATGCGGATCACGCGCTCCAGACCGTCCAGCACCGCCAGGCGCGGCGAAGGCTCGGGCTCGAAGTCGGCGAAGATGTCGTCCTCGACGATGGTCAGGCCATGCGCGGCCGCCGCGCGCAGCACGCGGTGGGCGGTCTGCGGCGAGAGCGAGGCGCCGGTCGGGTTATGCAGCGCGGAGTTGGTCAGGTAGAGGCGTGGCTGCTCCGAGGCGAGCACCGTTTCGAAGGCCGTCACATCGGGACCGGACGGGGTGTAGGGTACGCCGACGACGCGGGCCTGGTGCGCGCGCAGCAGCGCCTGGAAGTTGAAATAGCAGGGATCGTCGACCAGGACCGTATCGCCGGGCTGCAGCAGGAAGCGGCAGATCAGGTCGATGGCCTGCGTGCCCGAGCCGGTCAGCAGGAGCTGCGCGGGCGCGGCCTCCAGGCCTTCCTCGGCGAAGCGGCCCAGCAGCAGCCGGCGCAGTGCCAGCGATCCACGCGTGCTGCCGTAGTCGGCGAGCAGCGCGGGCTCAGCGCGTGCCAGCGCGCGCAAGGCGCGGCGCAGCGCGGCGTGCGGCATCCAGTCCTCGGGCAGCCAGCCGCAGCCGGGTTTCAGCACGGCCGGATCGGCATCGAGCGACTGGCGCGAGACCCAGAACGGATCCACTGCATGTTCACGGGCCGGCTCCGCCGCCAGTGCCATCGGCGCCGGTACGGTGGCGGCAACATAGAAGCCGGAGCCGCGCCGGGCCCGGATCAGGCCCTCGGCGGCGAGTCGGTCATAGGCCTCCACCACCGTCGAAGGTGAAACGCCCTGGGCCGCGGCGAAGCGCCGGATCGACGGCAGGCGGTCGCCGGTGGCCAGCGCGCGGCTCGCCACCTTGGCGCGGATGGCCGCCATGACCTTGCCGGTCCGCGTGCCAGCCTCGTCCTGCGTGTCGCCTTGCCTGCTCGTGGCGGTGGTGATTGCCGTCATTGCCGTCGTGCCCCGTGCGCGATGCTGCCGCGTCGCTGTGCCGCCGCACTGCAAAGTGTGTGGCAGCGCATATCCATACAGTTCTTTCGGATTGTATTGGACTGTCTCTGCCCAGGCCAGATAGGAGGGCCTAGCATCGTGTGCTTGAAGGATGAGTGCGGACGCCGGGACGGAGAGAGCGGAGAGATGGCAACGATGGCAAAAGGGTGGGGCAGCGGACTGCTGGGCGTGTTGATCTTCAGTGGCTCGCTGCCGGCGACGCGGGTCGCCGTGGGCGGCTTCTCGCCGCTCTTCCTGACCTCGGCGCGGGCCGTCATCGCCGCCTTGCTCGGCGCCGTGTTCCTGGCGGCGCTGCGCCAGGCGCGGCCGGCGCGGCGCGACCTCGTCCCGCTGGCGGTGATCGCCCTGGGCGTGGTGGTGGGCTTCCCGCTGCTGACGGCGCTGGCGCTGCAGCACATCACCTCGGCACGCTCCATTGTCTTTATCGGCCTGCTGCCGCTGTCCACCGCGCTGTTCGGCGTGCTGCGCGGCGGCGAGCGGCCAAGCCCGGTGTTCTGGCTGTTCTCGGGCCTGGGCGCCGCCACCGTGGCTGGCTTTTCGCTGCATCAAGGCAGCGGCGGCTCGTCGGCCGGCGACCTGCTGATGGTGGCGGCCATCGTGCTGTGCGGGCTGGGTTATGCCGAAGGCGGCGTGCTGTCGCGCCGCCTCGGCGGCTGGCAGGTCATTTCCTGGTCGCTGCTGCTGGCGCTGCCGCTGATGGCGGCACTGGCCTTGTTCACGCTGCCGGCCACCTGGCAGGGCATCGGCGGCGGCGCCTGGACCGGGCTGGCCTATGTCTCGGTGTTCAGCATGCTGGTGGGCTTCATCTTCTGGTACCGCGGGCTGGCGCTGGGCGGTATCGCCGGCGTCGGGCAACTGCAACTGCTGCAACCGCTGTTCGGCCTGATGCTGGCCGCCTGGCTGCTGCATGAGCCGGTCGCGTGGACCATGGTGGCGGCGACGGCGGTGGTGGTGCTGTGCGTGGCCGGAGCGAAGCGGTTCGCCTGAGGGCTGCGCCCGGCGTCCGCGCCGGTCGGTACACACGGACCGGTGCGCAAGGCCGGTGCCGCTCGCTACAATGCCCTCCTGCGCCTTCCCATACTTTTCCGCAATCCCCTGCCGACCCCTGACCGATGCGAAAACTCAAGCTTGCGCTCGCCGCCCTGCCGATCCTGGCCATCGTCATGCCGCTGGCCGCGCTGGCCTTCGTCAAGCCGCTGCGCGCAGCGGTGCCCGGGTGGATGCCGGGCGTCCAATGTCCGCGCGCGGATCTCTGCATGGACGACGTGGGGCGGCTGGCCGAGGCGCAGCAACTCTACGCGCAGGGCTATGCCACCGCCACCGCGGCCGTGGGCCCTTTCCACGGCCGGCCCCGCCTCGTGTTCTGCTCGACGCAGGCCTGCGCCGACACCTTCGGCCTGGGCCGGCGCGCGGCGGCGGCGGTGGGCGACTTCGGCCTGGCGGTGGCACCGCGCGGCTGGCAGTCCTACTACGTCGCGCATGAACTGATCCACTACCGGCAGGCGGAGACGCTGGGCAACGTGGCCGTTGCGACCGGGCCCGGATGGCTGATCGAAGGCATGGCCTACGACCTCAGCGGCGACCCGCGCCCCGTGCTGGGCGAGCCCTTCCAGGGCTGGCGTGCACAGTTCCGCGCCTGGCATGCGGGCCTGGGCGGCCGGGACCTGTGGGAGGCGGCGCGGGCGGTGCGCTGAAGCAGGGCCGGCCCCGGCCTCGGCCGTTCAGCTTGCCTGCAGCGCCAGCCGGTACGCATTCGGCGGCGCGCCGTGCGCGTCGCGGAAGCGGTGGCTCAGGTGGGCCGCGTTGGCGTAGCCGCATTGCGCCGCAACCTGCGCCAGCGGCAGCGCGGTGGTCTTGAGCAGCGCGCGCGCCCTGGCCAGCCGCTGCTCGGCCACCCAGGCATGGGGCGCACTGCCGAAGGACAGGCGGAACATGCGCGTGAAATGGTATTCGGACAGCGCGGCCAGGTCGGCCAGTTCCCCCACCGTGAGCGGCTGGGTGAGATGGGCTTCGATGTATTCGCGCAGGCGCCGCCGTACCGCCGGCGACAGGCCGCCGCGCGGCCGCAGTCCGGCGCGGTTGACGCTCTGGCCGCGCAGCAGCTGGCTCAGTACCTCATGCGCGGCTTCGTTGACGCGCAGCCTGCCGTCGGCATCGTCCCAGCGCTCGCGCAGCAGCGCGCGGCACAGCGCGTCGATGCGTGCGTCCTCGAAGTAGGTGCGGTCGGCCAGCGTCAGTTCGCGTGGTTCGCGGTCCAGTTCCTGCACCGCGCGCCGGGTGAAATGCTCGGGCAGGAAATACAGGTGCAGGAAGTGCATCTCGCCTCGTACCCACCAGCGCGATTCGTGGTCGCTCGGCAGCGCGCACAGCCGGCTCGGGGCGCCGAAGCCGGGTACTTTCTGGCGCTCGGTGCGGTAGCCGCCGTCCAGGTAGCAGGACAGCGTGTGGTGGCCCGGCTGCTCGTACGAGGTCTCGGTCTCTTCGGTGATGCGCGTCCATTCGGCGATCGCCAGCCCGTCGCCGAGCCAGGCGAAGCGCTCGAGCGTGGCATTGGCCTCGCTGAGCGTGCGGCAGACCGACTGCAGGCCGAAGGGGATCCCGGCGTCGGTGCGGGCGGGAACGGTGGGGCGATGGCGCATGATGCGGGCCAGTATAAGCGCAAGCGCCGCCCGCGCGGCTGCCGGCGGGAAAAGACCGCAATTCTGGACAATGGCCCCGGCAAGGAAAGCGGCAGCATGATCGACAAGGCCGGGGGCGGCAGCTCCGGCGGCTTTCCCCGGCCTTGCCCGGCCTTCCTGTTCCCCCTGCGATGAATCTCTTCCTCTACATCCTGACGGTACTGATCTGGGGCACCACCTGGATCGCGATCAAATGGCAACTCGGCGTGGTACCGCCGCCGGTGTCGATTGCCTGGCGCTTCTGGCTGGCGGCAGCGGTGCTGTTCCTGCTGCTGCGCCTGACGCGGCGCAGCGTGCGTGTGCCGCGCGCGGCGTGGCGCATTCTCGCCGCACAGGGGGTGACCTTGTTCTGCCTGAACTTCCTGTGCTTCTACTATGCCGAGCAGGTGGTGCCGAGCGGCCTGGTGGCCGTGGTGTTCTCCACCGCGCCGCTGCTCAATGCCATCAACGGCCGCCTGTTCATGGGGCGCCCGCTGCAGGGCCAGGCCATCCTCGGCGCGCTGCTGGGGCTGACCGGCATCGCTTGCCTGTTCTACCAGCAGATGGCGGGGCATGCGGCCGACCACGCCCTGTGGCAGGGGCTGGCGGTGGCCTTCGCCGGGACCCTGTGCTTCTCGACCGGCAACCTGCAGTCGAGCCGGATGCAGGCGATGGGCCTGCATCCGCTGGTGACCAATGCCTGGGCCATGTTGATCGGTGCCGCGGTGCTGAGCGCCGGCGCCTGGCTGGCCGGGCTTTCCTTCCGGCCGGATACCGGCCCGCTCTACCTCGGCGCGCTGCTCTACTTGGCCGTGCCCGGCTCGGTGATCGGCTTCACCGCCTACCTGACCCTGGTGGGACGGATCGGGCCGGAGCGTGCGGCCTACTGCACGGTGCTGTTCCCGATCGTGGCGCTCGCGGCCTCGACCGTGTTCGAGGACTACCGCTGGTCGGCGCTGGCCGTGGCGGGCCTGGTGCTGGTGGTGGCCGGCAACCTGGTGGCGTTCGGGCTGGCGGGACGGCTGCTGGCCGGGCGCGCGCGTCAGCACGGTGCAGCCGGCGCGCGGCGTCCGGGCTAGCGGCGCGGGCTTTACCGCATTTTGATCGGGAGCGCCGCGATCTTCACGCGGCCTGTATGGAGACTGGCATAGCCTTGAGCCAGGCAAGAGGGAGCGCTTGCATTGCCTGCCGGCCGTCCCTCATGCATGCACCGACAACGGATCCCTATGGGGAAACAGCCATGTGGCATCGCTTCGTTCTGGCCGGCCTGGCGCTGCTGGCCCTGATCCTGTTTTTTCTCGCCCAGTACCGGTTGGTCAATGCTGTCAGCCGCTGGGAGGACGATGCCATCCTGCCGCTCGACGACGAAAGCGGCCGTTAGCGGCCGGCGCCACCCCGGCGGGTGTCGCCGGCCTCGTGCGACGCGGCCAGCCGGCCGGACGCCTCGCCGATGCGAGGCGGGCCTTCCATGCGGACCTGCTGTGCGGACCTGCTGTGCGGACCTGGAACGCGGGCCAGGTATCGTTTCAGGCCAGGGCCGGGTAGTCGACGTAGCCTTCGGCACCCGGATGGTAGTAGGTCTCCGGGCGCGGCACATTCAACTCCGCGTTCAGATGCAGGCGGCGCGGCAGGTCGGGGTTGGCGATGAAGAGCTGGCCGAAGGCCACGGCATCCGCTTCGCCGGCGGCCAGCACCTGTGCGGCGCTCTGCCTGGTCATCTTCTCGTTGGCGATGTAGACGCCGCCAAAGGCTGCCTTCAGCGCCGGCCCGAGGCGGTTCTCGCCGAGCGCTTCGCGCGCGCACAGAAAGGCGATGCCGCGCTTGCCGAGCTCGCGTGCGACGTAGCCGAAGGTGGCGGCGGGGTCGGAGTCGCCCATGTCGTGCGCGTCGCCGCGCGGTGCCAGGTGGACGCCGACGCGGCCCGCGCCCCACACCTCGATGCAGGCATCGGTGATCTCCAGCAGCAGGCGCGCGCGATTCTCGATCGGGCCGCCGTAGGCATCGGTGCGATGGTTGGTGGAGTCCTGCAGGAACTGGTCGATCAGGTAGCCGTTGGCGGCATGCACTTCCACGCCGTCGAAACCTGCCTTCCTGGCGTTCTCGGCGCCATGCCGGAAGGCCGCCACCACCCCAGCGATCTCCTCGGTTTCCAGCGCGCGCGGCGTGACGTAGGGGCGCTTGGGCCGGACCAGGCTGACGTTGCCCTGGGCGGCGATGGCGCTCGGCGCCACCGGCAGGTCGCCGTCGAGGAACACGGGGTCGGAGATGCGGCCCACGTGCCAGAGTTGCAGGAAGATGCGGCCGCCGGCCGCGTGCACGGCGTCGGTCACCTGCTTCCAGCCGGCGACCTGCTCGTCGCTCCAGATGCCGGGGGTATCGGCATAGCCGACGCCCTGCGGCGTGACGGCGGTGGCCTCCGACAGGATCAGGCCGGCCGATGCACGCTGCACGTAGTACTGCGCCATCAGGGCATTGGGCACGCGCTGGCCGCCCACCGCGCGCGAGCGCGTGAGCGGCGCCATGATGACGCGGTTGGGCAATTCGAGATCGCCGAGTCGGAGGGGATCGAAAAGAGTGGGCATGGTTGTCCGCCTTGCGGTTGGGGAGGGGAAAGGCACGGTCGCGTTCGCGGCGGCTCGCCGTCGGCGCGGCCTGTGCGGCTCAAAGCTCCTGGTGAAGCTGGTCGAGGAAGGCCTGGATGGTGGCCTCGTCCCGTTTGAAGAAGACCCATTGGCCGATGCGCCTGGCGCGGATCAGGCCGGCGCGCTGCAGGGTGGCCAGGTGGGCGGATACGGTGGACTGCGACAGTCCGGCGTGCGCATCGATCAGCCCCGCGCAGACACCGAGGTCGAGCGGATATTCCTGCGCCGAGAAATACGCTTCCGGCGTGCGCAGCCACGCCAGGATATTGCGCCGCACCGGATTGGCCAGCGCCTTGTGGATCGTATCCACGTCCAGCGCTGGCGTATCGCCGGTTGCCTCCGGCGCCGCTTGCTTCGCTCTCTGCTTCGCTGTCTTGCGAACCATGAATCGGGGAATCTCCAAATTGATATCGGAAATATACGATGCATCGATCGGGCCTGCTCGATGCGTTTGAATGACCCTGTCGATGGTGTGGGGGCTGGGTTCCGCGGAGCAACGAATGGTTCGCCGGCGCGCCGGGCGGCATCGCGTCGGAGCCGGCCAACTCAGAATTTGCTGATTCCCGTTACGAGTTGAAACAAGGTCACCTGCCGCGGGCACGAATGTTATCCTTCCGGCCCCTTTCTACCAGTCGGGAAGGGCAATCCAGCATTTCAGGAAGGAATTCATGCATCGTATTTTCAGGCTGGCCGCATCGACCGCCTTGTTTCTCGGCATCACCACGGCCGCTCACGCCGCCGCCGATTTCGCCGGCTGCCAGCAGTTCTTCGCCCAAGGCGCGGTTCCCCAGCTTCACAAGGCCCAGAACCTGAAGCCGCGCGCGCTGTGCTTCGACTCTTTCGCGATCCTGCATTCCGGCACCACCAAGACGCCCGTCTACGTGGCGGAGCGGATCAACGCGGCGCAGGTAGAGGACGCCCAGGACGAGCAGCGCACCAACCGCTTCTTCGCCGATGCGCGCCTGCCTCGCGCTGAACGCGCGGAGCTGGACGACTACAAGGGGTCGGGCTACGACCGCGGCCACATGGCACCGGCCGGCGACATGCCCAGCGCCACTGCGATGGCACAGAGCTTCTCGCTGGCCAATATGGTGCCGCAGGCGCCCCAGAACAACCGCCGCAGCTGGGCCGGTATCGAGCAGGCGACGCGCAAGTACGCGCGACGCGCCAAGGGCGACATCTACGTGATCACCGGGCCGGTCTACGGCAGCACGCCGAGCACCATCGGCCCGGGCCAGGTATGGGTGCCGCAATACCTCTTCAAGCTCGTCTACGATCCGTCGAACCACCGCGCCTGGGCGCATTGGATCGAGAACACCGATTCGGCGCGCGCAGGCCGTCCCATCAGCTACCAGGAACTGGTCAAGCGCACCGGCATCGAGTTCCTGCCTGGCGTCACGCTGACGGAGTGAGGCGGGGCGGGCACGCGGGTTTGCGCCGCTGCCCGTGCGGGCACGGCCAAGGCCGCGTGCCGCCGCGCCGCAAGCGGGCAAAGCGGGCGCCCGTGACCTACAGTGGAACGAGGGCGCGCCGCGCGCGGCCCGGGATGCCGGCGCCGAGGCGTGCCGGCGGACGACCGGGCCACGCGGCCGTCCGGCATGCGGAGATCCTGCCATGTCCGAGGCATCCTTCCTTTGTGCCCATGCGGCTCACGTCCGCTGGCGGGAGGCGCTGGCCGAATGCCAGCGGCAACTCGAGATGCAGGCTGCCGTGCGCCGGGCGCGCGACGGTACGGCCGCTCCGCTCACGCTCGGCTGGTGCTACCTGGGCGAGGACTACGCCGAGGCGGCCGAGGCGATCCTGGCCGAACTGAAGGAGGACTGGCCCGGTGTGGCCTGGGTCGGGGCCGACGGTGTCGGCGTGTGCGCGAACGGGGTCGAGTACATCGACGAACCGGCCCTGGTGCTGATGCTGGCGCCCTTGCCCAGCCAGTCGTTCCGACTCTTCTCCGGGCGGCGGCCGCTGCCCGGCCCGACGTCCGGGTTCTCTGCCCATACCGCGCAGGTGCATGCCGACGGCGGCACGCCCGATCTCCAGGACCTGCTGCGCGAACTGAGCGCACGCACTGCCACCGGCTATCTGTTCGGCGGCGTGGCGTCGGCGCGCCGCCGGCCGCTGCACGTGGCCGACGACGTGCTCGGCGGTGGCCTGTCCGGTGTGCTGTTCAATGCCGATGTGGAACTGGTGGCGCGGGTGACACAGGGCTGCCAGCCGATCGGCCCGAGCCGTACCGTGACGCGCGCCGAACGCAACCTGCTGATCGCGCTGGACGGCAGGCCCGCCCTCGATTGCGTGCTGCAGGATCTCGGACTGGCGCGCGACGCGCCACTGGAGCTGCTCTCCGAGGCCTTGTCGGGAACGCTGGCCGGACTGGGCGGCGGGGTCGAGCAGGCGCCGCACCAGCCGGGTACCTTCGGCACCGACACGCTGGTACGGCATGTGATCGGCGTAGACGTGCTGCATCGGGTGCTGGCGCTGGCCGACGTGGCCGAGCCAGGTGTGCCGCTGGCCTTCTGCCGGCGCAATCCCGACGCGGCGCTGGCAGACCTGGTGCGCATGGCTGGCGAAGTGCGGGCCGAGCTCGGGCGCCGTGGGGCAGGGCGGGCCGCGGGAGCGGTCTACGTCAGTTGCTGCGGCCGGGGCGGACCGCATTTCGGCGCGCCCAATGCCGAGTTGCAGGCCTTGCGCGGGGTGCTGGGTGAGCTGCCGCTGGCCGGATTCTTCGCCGGTGGCGAGATTGCCCGGGATCACTTGTACGGCTATACGGGCGTGCTCACCGTCTTTGTTGCACATTGAGCGAGGGACGGCCGGGCGTTGTCGCGGTGCCCATGCCTGCGCCGGGATCGCGGTTCGCGCAGCGAGCCGCTGCCTCACTGCCTCACCTCCTCACCTCCTCACCTCCTCACCGCATGATCGCCTTGTCGATATGCCGGCGGCAAATGACGATGGCCGATCTCGCGATCGGCCATCGTTCGGGAGCGGGCGGCGCGCCGCATCGGACGGCCGCCGCCGGCCATGCCGGGCCCGGCAGGCTCAGGCGGCGCCGGCGCTTCAGGCCAGGTCGAAGCGGTCGAGGTTCATCACCTTGCTCCAGGCCGCGACGAAGTCATGCACGAACTTCTCCTCGGCATCGGCGCTGCCATAGAACTCGGCCAGCGCGCGCAGCTGCGCGTTCGAGCCGAACACCAGGTCGACGCGCGTGCCGGTCCACCTGATCTGGCCGGAGGTGCGGTCGCGCCCTTCGAACACGTCCTTGGCGTCGGACACCGGCTTCCATTCCGTGCGCATGTCGAGCAGGTTGACGAAGAAGTCGTTGCTCAGCGCGCCCGGCCGTTGCGTGAAGACACCGTGGCGGGTCTGCCCCACATTGGCTTCGAGCACGCGCAGGCCGCCCAGCAGGACCGTCATCTCCGGCGCCGTCAGCGTCAGCAGCTGGGCCTTGTCGATCAGCAGTTTTTCCGCCGGGATGGTGTACCTGCCCTTCAGGTAGTTACGGAAGCCGTCCGCGATGGGCTCGAGCACCGCCATCGAGGCGACGTCGGTCTGTTCCTGCGAAGCGTCCGTGCGGCCCGCTGCGAACGGCACCGTCACCACGTGGCCGGCATTCTTCGCGGCCTGCTCGACAGCGGCGGCGCCGGCCAGCACGATCAGGTCGGCCAGCGATACCTTCTTGCCGTCGCGCTGCGCGCCGTTGAACTCGGCCCGGATGGCCTCCAGCGTCTCCAGCACGTTGGCGAGCTGCTCCGGCTGGTTGGCCTCCCAGTCCTTCTGCGGAGCCAGGCGGATGCGCGCACCGTTGGCGCCGCCGCGCTTGTCCGAGCCGCGGAAGGTCGAGGCCGAGGCCCAGGCGGTCGATACCAGCTGCGGCACCGACAGTCCCGAGGCCAGTACCTTGGCCTTGAGCGTGGCGATGTCCTGGGCGTCGATCAGCTTGTGGTCGACGGCCGGCACCGGATCCTGCCACAGCAGCTCTTCCGCCGGCACTTCCGGGCCGAGATAGCGAGCACGCGGGCCCATATCGCGGTGGGTCAGCTTGAACCAGGCGCGTGCGAAGGCATCGGCGAACTGCTCGGGGTTCTCGTAGAAACGCCGCGAGATCTTCTCGTAGGCCGGGTCGAAGCGCAGCGACAGGTCGGTGGTCAGCATGGTCGGCCCACGGCGCTTGGCGGGATCCTGCGGGTCGGGCACGGTGCCGGCGCCGGCATCGCCCTTGGGTTTCCACTGGTGCGCGCCGGCAGGGCTCTTGGTCAGTTCCCACTCGTACTCGAACAGGTGCTTGAAGAAGTCGTGGTTCCACTGCGTCGGCGTGGTGGTCCAGGTAACTTCGAGCCCGCTGGTGATGGCGTCGCGGCCCTTGCCGGTGCCGAAGCTGCTCTTCCAGCCCAGGCCCTGTTCTTCGAGGCCGGCCGCTTCCGGCTCGGGGCCCACGTGGGATGCCGGGCCGGCGCCGTGGGTCTTGCCGAAGGTATGGCCGCCGGCGATCAGCGCCACGGTTTCTTCATCGTCCATGGCCATGCGCGCGAAGGTCTCGCGGATGTCGCGCGCGGCGGCGACCGGGTCGGGGTTGCCGTTCGGGCCTTCCGGGTTGACGTAGATCAGGCCCATCTGCACTGCTGCCAGCGGGTTTTCCAGCTCGCGATCGCCGCTGTAGCGCTTGTCGTCGAGCCACTTGGTCTCGGCGCCCCAGTAGACGTCTTCGTCCGCCTCCCAGGCGTCGACGCGGCCGCCGGCGAAACCGAAGGTCTTGAAGCCCATCGATTCGAGCGCGACGTTGCCGGTCAGGATGATCAGGTCGGCCCAGGAGATCTTGTTGCCGTACTTCTGCTTGATCGGCCAGATCAGGCGGCGCGCCTTGTCCAGGCTGACGTTGTCGGGCCAGCTGTTGAGCGGCGCGAAGCGCTGCTGGCCCGAGCCGGCGCCACCGCGGCCGTCGGCGGTGCGGTAGGTGCCGGCGCTATGCCATGCCATGCGGATGAAGAGTCCGCCGTAGTGACCGAAATCGGCGGGCCACCAGTCCTGCGAATCGGTCATCAGCGCGCGCAGGTCTTCCTTGACCGCGGCCAGGTCCAGGCTCTTGAAGGCCTCGGCGTAGTGGAACGCCTCACCCTGCGGATTGGACATGGCGGGATGCTGGTGCAGGATCTTCAGGTTCAGTTGGTCAGGCCACCAATCCTGGTTCGACGTGCCGCCGCCGGCGGTATGGTGGAACGGACATTTTGCTTCAGTCGTCATGGACAGGTTCCTTGGATCGTTAGCACTTCACCGCTCGGTTTCGGTGAGGGGTGTGGGGGCCGAGCATTGCCCGCAAATGGTAGGGCCTCTCATCGCAGCACGGAAATTGGATTATTTGATGACCGTGTAAGGCATTGACTATAGTCATCGAATTGCCGCGGTGCGGGAACCATACCTTGCAGCGGCCGACCCATACCTTCGGACTAGCCGCTGGCGCTGCACCACGGCAACTTGCGGTAGATCAGGAACGCGTGGTGGTTGGCCAGCGCATTCCGGTTCGGACATCCGTTTGAACTCCTTGGCAGTGACAGCTACCGTGGTCCGCGCTCGTGTGCGGCGACGAGAGGGAAGGCGGCGGCGCTGCGTAGCATTGGGCAAGGCCCCGGCGAGGACAAGGCGCGCCGCGACGGCTCTGGTACATTGCTTGTCCCAGGCGCAAGGCCGCTGCCCGTCACAGGGGGTGTGGGGCCGCGCCAGCAGGAAGCCTCCCATGCCCATTCCAGTCCATCTCGTCCATTCGCTCATCGACGGCGCCGCCGGCGGCAATCCAGCCGGCGTCGTGATCGCCGCCGATACCCTCGGCACCGCGCAGAAGCTCGCCATCGCCGCACGCGTCGGCCTGTCCGAGACGGCCTTCGTTTCGCGCTCGGCGTGCGCCACCGTCAAGCTGGAGTTCTTTACGCCGACGCGCCAGATCGCTCACTGCGGCCATGCCACCATCGCCGCGTTCTCGCTGCTGCGCGACCTCGGCCGGATCGGCAGCGGGCCCGCCACCAAGGAGACCATCGACGGCACGCGCCGCATCCAGGTCGACACCGGCAGGGTGTTGATGGAGCAGCGTGCTCCGGTCTATACCGAGGTGGCGCCGGAATCCGCGCTGGGCCGGCGCGTGGCAGCGTCGCTGGGGCTGGCCGCCGGCCAGCCCGGCGCCACGCTGGCGCCGGTGGTCGTCGATACCGGCAATGCCTTCCTGATGGTGGCGCTGCCCGACGCCGCAACGGTGGCGTCGGTCCAGCCGGTGCTGCCCCTGGTTGCCGCCGTCAGCGAGGAACTCGGCCTGGTGGGCTACTACCTGTTCTCGCGCGAGACGCGCCAGGCGGGGCGCCACGCGGGCACGCGCATGTTCGCGCCGCGCTACGGCATCGACGAGGAGTCGGCCACGGGCACGGCCGCGGGGCCGCTGGCCTGCCTGTTGCATGATCGCCTGGGCGTGGCGCAGACGGCGATCCGCATCGAGCAGGGCTGGCTGATGCGGCCGCCGTCGCCGAGCGTGATCGAGGTGGAACTGGAGACGCAAGACGGACGCATCGCCGGCCTGATGGCAGGCGGCGCGGCGCGGCTGGACCGGGTCATCGAAGTCCAAGCCTAGTCCGATCGACCCGGGTGCGTCGCGGCGGCTACGGCCGGCTCGACGGGGTTCGCATCGCGCCGGTTCGCTCCCCTCTCCGTGAGGGAAGAGGGAAAACACCTGTTGGCTAGTTCGATCGGCCTGGGTGCACCCGGCTGGCGCGCTCCGGCACATAGCGGTCAGCCTGGATATCAGGCGTGAGCCCGTGGGTGAAGACCGCGTCGGTGATCGGCAGGAAGCCGGCGTTCCAGTCTTCCCATTGGCGTTGCAGCCGCGCGAACACTTCAGGATGCTTGTCGCGCAGGTTGGCGCGCTCGCGCTCGTCCGCGGCGACATCGAACAGGAAGGCGTTGTCGTTGATCTTCAGGTACTTCCAGTCGCCGTCGCGCACGGCGCGCTGGGCCTGGGCCTTGTAGCGCCAGTAGAGCGTGCGCGCATGCACGGGGGCGCGTCCTTCCAGCACCGGCAGGATGTTCTCGCCATCGCTGGGCCAGTCCGGATGGGGCGCGCTGCCGGCGGCGGCCAGCAGGGTGGGCAGCCAGTCCATGCTGATGGTGACCTGCTCCTGTACCTGGGGCTGCAGCCGCGCCGGCCAGCGCAACAGCGTCGGCACGCGCAGGCCGCCTTCGAGCAGCTCGGTCTTCTGGCCGGTGAAGGGCCAGGTCTTGGAGAAGCGCTCGCCGCCGTTGTCGCTGGTGAAGACCACGAGGGTATCGCGCGCCTGGCCGGTGGTGTCGAGCGCGCCGAGTACCTGCCCGACGGCCGCGTCGAGCGACTGCACGATCTCGCCGTACTTCTTCAGGTTGCCGCCGTCGTAGTGGAACAGATCGCGCAGTTCGCGTGAGACCGCTTCGTCCTGCGGGCCCTCCCAGGGCCAGTGCGGCGCGGTGAAATGCAGCGACAGGAAGAAGGGGCGGGCATGGTCGACGCGGCCGCGCACATAGGCCTCGGCCTCGTCGGCCAGGATCTGCGTGTAGTAGCCGCTGCGCTCGACCGGCACCTCGCCTTCCCACAAGTCGCGCGGTACATCGGCGCCGACCCCCGGCTTGTGCGTGAAATAGTCCACCACGCCGCCCAGGTTGCCGAAAAAGCGGTCATAACCGCTGCGCAGCGGGCCGTGGGCGGGGGGATGGCCGAGATGCCACTTGCCGATCAGCGCGGTGTCGTAGCCGGCTGCCTTGAGCAGCGAGGGCAAGGTCGGGTGTTCCGGTGGCAGGCCGAGCCCGTCGCGCGGGCGGGCGATCGGTTCCTCCAGCCCCCCGCGCAGGCGGTACTGGTAGCGGCCGGTGATCAGCGCGAAGCGGGTCGCCGAGCAGACCGCCGAATTGGCGTAAGCCTGCGTGAAGCGCACGCCTTGCGCGGCGAGGCGATCGAGATGAGGGGTGGCGAAGCCGGTCTGGCCATAGACGCCGAGGTCGGCCCAGCCCAGGTCGTCGGCCAGGATGAAGAGGATGTTCGGGCGTGTGGGCATGGCCTGTGTCTCGCGTGGTCCTTCGTGTGGTCCGTGTTGCACGATGGTCTTTTGCCGCGCGCTCACTTGCCCGCGGCGTGGGCGCTGGCGGCGCTGGTCGCGGTCCAGAATCCTTGCAGCTTCAGCGTCCTGAGCGCCTCGTCGAGGAAGCGCGGATCCGCCCAGCCCTTGGGATCGAAGCCCTGGCGCACGATGCCGGCCGCCTTGGCGCCTTCGATCACGTCGCCGAAGTGGGCGATATAGCCCGCGTCGAGCAGGGGCGAGTAGCGTGCCTTGATGTCGGTGCCCTCGAACTCGCTGGAGAAGAGCTGCACCGGCAGCCCGCTGATGTCATGGAAGCGCTGGAACAGCGTCTCGCGTGGAATGGCGCCGCTCGCCGCCGCGTGCGCCTGCTGCACCAGCACCTTGACGATACGCGTCAGCGCCTCGGGATGCCTGCCGGCGAAGTCCTCGGTGGCGATCACGGTGGAGTGGATCGCGTACAGGTCGCCGCGGCCCTTGGTGCTGACCGGGATGTCGGCGCTGCCGGCGAGCTTGAGCAATTGCAGGTCGGCGCCGCCGAAGGTGGCGTCGATGTCCTTGTTGACGACGGCGGCCTTGGAGGTGGGCCAGTCCAGGTTGGTGAAGCGCACGTCCTTTTGCGACAGGCCTTCCGCCTTCAGCAAGCGGTCGAACGGCAGCTGGTAGGCCGTGCCGCGCAGCACGGCCACGCGCTTGCCCTTGAGATCCTTGAAGCTGCGGATGTTCGAGCCGGGCGCGGTGGCGAGGTAGCTGTTGGCGCCGCGGCCCGCGCTGGCCACCAGCCGTGTCCTGAGGCCGCTGGCGCGGCCGATCACCGCTGCCAGGTCGCCCAGGAAGACCACGTCGAGCTGGCCGGTGGCGAGGCCCTCGTTGATGGCGGGCCCGGCACCCTTGAAGAATTTCCACTCCACCTGCACGCCATCCTTGGCGAACTCGGCTTCGATCGCCTTGCTGGCATAGGCCAGTGAAACCGGCCCGGCGCCGGCGAAGGACTTGCCCTGGCTGCCCTGCTCGGGTGCTGCCAGGTGGATCACCTTGGGCAGTTCGCCGGCGCTCGCGGCGGGCGCCGCGCAAAGGCCGGCAATGGCGGTGGCGAGCGTGATGGCAGCCGCCAGCAGGCGGCGGGGGGCGGTGGGGGCGACGTGCAAGAGGGCTCCTCGGTCGGGCGGCATCACGGAATCGGGCAGGGCTGGCTTGGGCGCTGCCGCAGCGGGCCTATTCTGCGAGGGGCACCGGCAGGCGTCAAAGAACCATGCCGAGGAAGGTTATGCGGTGGGGGCCGCAGGCATGGCCTCATTGCCGGGCACGCACGGCACTGCTCACGGCGCGCTTGCGCCGATCACGTGCATGACGTTGCTGTGGCGCACCAGACCGGAGACTGGTGTGGCCGCGCTGCACCAGCCTGGACTCAGGGTTTCTACGCAATCAGCCGGGCTTGCCCTAGCCGCGCCAATTTCTTGTTTGTCACCCGCGCCGGCGGTCGCCGAAGCCTTCACGCGCATGTTCTACCTGAATCGGGCCTGCGAGATTCAGCTTGCCACGCTTTCGGCCGGCCAGGAGCTCATCATTCCGTCGCCCGAAGTCTGCGAACACGCGGCCCGGCAGCACGACGACTACGCTTACCTCGACACGGTACACCTCGACCGCGAATGGACGGCGCTGCTGCGCCTATTGGAACGGGACGGGGCAGCCTACCGCTGCTGAGCGCCGGGCGGGCCGGCTTCCTTCGTCAGCCCAGCCCGGCAGCCTCCAGCGCGGCCGCCTGCCTGGTCAGGAACAGTGAGCGAAAGTCGCGCCGAGCGAAGCGGTAGATCCAGAATCCGGCGTCGTCGCCGGCCGCGAGTTGCACCAGCCGGGCCGGTGCGTGCCCCGTCAGCGCGACGAATTCACGCACCATGTGCGGCTGGTCGAAATAGCCGTAGTGCTGCGCCAGGTGGGCGAGGCGGCCGCGCCATCCGGCGCCGGTCAGCAGGTCCGACAGGCTCAGGCCGAAGCGTGCCAGCCGCCTCAGGTCGCGCAGGGTGGTACCGTAGACGCGGTCCATGCGCCGTTCGAACTGGCGCTGCCCGATGCCGAGGCTGCCTGCCAGCTGCGCGGCGGGGGCGAACAGCAGGCGCGGGTCGCCGAGCTCGAGGCGCGCGCGGTGGGCATTGGCGCGCGGACGCAGGTTGTCTACCAGCCATTGCTGGGCATGCTCGATCCAGCGGGCCGGCTGTCCATCCTCATCGATGCGCGCCAGCATGCGCGCCACTTGCGCAGGTGGGAAGGCCGCATCGAGCGGCACTGTCTGCCCGCGTAGTTCGTTGAGACCCGGCCCCAGCGCTTCCGCCAGCATGCCGGGGCGGAACAGGATGGAGATGACACAGGTGTCCGGCGCGCTGCGGGTCGCCGCCGGCCGCAGCCGGGGGCCTGACAAGCCTGCGCGGGGCAGTGGGGCTGGCGCGCTGGCGTCGTGTTCCGGCTGCTGCCAGCCGCTGCCGCGCGCGAAGATCAGGATGGCCGGGCTCAACACCGCGGGCAATTGCGACACGCAGCTCTCGCGCAGCGGCATCAGCAGGATGTGGTGGATCCAGGGCGCGAGCTCCGGTCGCGGCGGGAGGATCAGCGGCGCGATCATGTCGTTCGGGAGGTTGGGCGTTGCCGCATGCGGTGACCGGATGTCGCCCGGGGCGGGGTGGTCGGGAGGCGCGAGGCACGCCTGGCATCAGCCTCGCATGCCCGGCCATCTCCGGATACGAAGAAGGATTCTATGCCATGCGCTGGTCACGAGGCTTCGCGCGCCACGGGAAGCATCCGCGGCTTGAGGGCTGCGGACAAACGCGGCAGAATGCCCGGGCCGCGCCACATGCCGCGGTCTTTCTTTCGACTACGCTTCGCTGCCCATGCCGCATTCCGTCCTCCACAGGCCCCTCCTGGCCGGCGCCTTGCTGGCCCTCGCGGTTGCGCTTCCGGCCCGCGCCGAAGGCACCGCCCGTTCCATCGACCAGGCGCGCGGCGTCCTCAAGACGCCCGAGGCCCGCGCGGTCTACGACCGCGAGATCCGTGGCGCGGCGCAGCCCGATGGCCTGGGCGTCCGTTTGCCGGAAGGCTTCACCGCCAAGGGCCTGCTGGCGGCGCTGGTGCCGGGCGGCGACCCCGCCGCGCTGGTGCTGGCCGGGGCCAGGCCCTGGCCGGCGCGCCCGGACAGCTATGTGGCGATCGTCTGCGTGGCGCGGTCTGCCGCGGCCGCGGCCAATGAGCGGAAGTACTGGCCCGATCAATGCCGGACCGAGCAGGCGCAGGCGTGGTTCGGTGTGTTCGAGCGCGGGGCCGGCGGCCAGCCGCGCCTGCTGGCGCGCACGCGCGGGCCGGTCGAGGCGCCCACGTCCTGGGCCGGCAGCAATCTCGATTCACCCCAGGCCCTCGAGGGTGGCGACACGCAGGCGGGCATGCCGGAGAGCTGGCTGCGCTTCGATCTCGCGCCATACCGCATCCGCGACGACGAACTGGCCTTCGGGGTGCGCGCCGGCTGGAGCGAAGGGTATGCCGGCGGTGGCGCCTCCTTCGAGGCGCTCTACCTGTTCCGCGTGGACGGCGAGGCGCTGCGCGTCGTGTTCACGGCGCCGATGATGTACTACAAGATGATCGCCGGCGACTGGAACAAGGACGGCACGCGCAACCACGATATGTACGAAGGCAGCAACCTGTTGAACGTGCAGGGCGCGGCCACGGCCGGCTTTCACGACCTGCAGTTGCGCGAGCGCGGCGGCAAGTGGCGCAGGACGTATCGCTGGTCGGAGGCGAGCGGGAACTACGTCGCCCGCTAGTCCATTGCGCCGGAGAAAGCGCCCCCGAGCGGCGGTGCGTCCGGGTCGACGGCCCCTGCAGGCGCTGTCGATCGGGGCTGCCTTTCGGATGACGCAGTGGATCCGCTGCAGGCGCCGCGCCCCGCGGCCTCAGCCCGGCCTCATTCGTAGCGCAGCGCTTCCGCCGGATTGACGCGGGCGGCACGCCAGCTCGGATAGAGGGTGGCCAGCGTGGACAGGCCGAAGGAGGTGAGGCCGATGGTGGCGATGTCGTGCAGGCTCGGGTCCGAGGGCAGCTCGCTGATGAAGTAGATGTCGCGCGGCAGGAAGTGGACGTGCAGCAGGCGTTCGATGAAGGGCACGATCACGTCGATGTTGAAGGCGATCAGTGCGCCGCCGGCCACGCCCAGCAGGGTGCCGATGAAGCCGATCAGCACGCCCTGCACGATGAAGATCTTCATGACTGAGCCGGGCTGCGCGCCCATGGTGCGCAGGATGGCGATGTCGGCCTGCTTGTCGGTGACCGTCATCACCAGCGTCGACACCAGGTTGAACGCGGCCACGGCGATGATCAGCGTCAGGATCACGAACATCATGCGCTTCTGCGATTGCACGGCGGCGAACCACTGGCGGTTCTGCTGCGACCAGTCGCGCACGTAGAGCTCGCCGGTGAGTGTGCCGGCGAGCTGGTTGGCCACGTCCGGCGCGCGCTGCATGTCGGCCAGCTTGAGGCGAACGCCGGTGGGGCCCGACAACTGGAACAGCGCCTCGGCGTCCTGCAGGTTGACCAGGGCGATGCTGCTGTCGAACTGGAAATGCCCGGCCGAGAAGATGCCGACCACGGTGAACTGCCGCAGCTGCGGCAGCGCGCCGGCCGCCGAAATGGCGCCGCCGCGCGCGGTCGCCAGCATGATCTTGTCGCCCACCTGCACGCCCAGTGCGCTGGCCAGTTCGTTGCCCAGCGCGATGCTGGATTCGCCGGGCCGCAGATCATCCAGCGCGCCCGCGCGGAACTGCTTGCCGAGGTCCGACACCTTGGGCTCCTGGGCCGGGTCGACGCCGCGCAGCAGCACGCCGCGCACTTTGTCCTCGCGCGTCAGCATGGCTTGCGCCGCCACATAGGGGGCCGCACCGATCACTTCCTGGCTGCGCATGGCCTCGGCGGCGGTGCGCTGCCAGTCGGGCAGCGCACCGGGCGCCATGATCTCGATATGGGACAGCACCGACAGCATGCGGTCGCGCACCTCCTTCTGGAAGCCGTTCATCACCGACAGCACCACGATCAGCGCGGCCACCCCCAGGGCGATGCCGGACATCGAGATCATCGAGATGAAGGAAATGAAGCCATTGCGGCTGGCGCGCTTGCCGGCGCGGGTGTAGCGCCAGCCGATCTGCCACTCGTAGGGGAAATGCAAGAGGCGTCCTGTGTTGTCGGAAGTCAGGTGGGCGCGGCCGGGCCGCCGGGCGGGACAGGCGTTTCCCGCGCCCGCGGCGCATGCGGCCGCTGCGAGAGGCGGCCGCCGCGGGCAGGCGCGCTTCGCAAGGCGCCTAGTGTACAACGGCGCCTGCTGGCCGGCCGGCTGCCGCCCGGGCGTGGCGCCAGGTGCCTGTTCACGCTTGCCGCCTGCGGCGCCGCATCGGCGCTTCGACGGGCCCCGGGGCGGCCTCGGCCGTTTCGATGCGCTCCAGCACCTGGCGGGCGCGAGCCGCGCAGTCTTCGCCTCCGATGTGTTCGCCCGAGCCGTCGATGTCCTCGATCAATGCCAGCAGGCCGCTCCTGCTCTGGGCGAGCTGCCGTTGCAAGGCCTCGATCTCGTCGACCTTGCGCCGCAAGGCCTGCAGTATCTCCTCGCGCGGCCACTGGCCCAGGTCGGGCGGCAGCAGGGAGCGGATCTCGTCCAGCGAGAAGCCGGCGCCCTGGGCGCGCAGGATGATCTGCAGCCGCGTCAGGCTTTCCTGCGCGTACTCACGGTAGCCATTGGCGTGGCGCAGCGCCGGCCGGAGCAGGCCGGCGGCCTCGTAGAAGCGGATGCGGGAGGCGGCGATCCCGCTGAGCCTGGCCAGTTCACCGATCTTCATAGTGCGCTCTCCGCTGCTTGACATTAAAGTTGACTTTAATCTTAAGGTTGGGGCTTCGTCAAACCTGGAGGCCACCATGCCGCTGTTCCAACCCCTGGTCCTGCCCAATGGCGCAGTGATTCCGAACCGACTCGCCAAGGCCGCCATGGAAGAAAACATGGCCGACGCCGACCATGCGCCCTCTGAGGCGATGGTGCGCCTGTACGGCGCGTGGGCGCGCGGCATGTCCGGCCTGATCCTGACCGGCAATGTGATGGTGGACCACCGCGCCATGACCGGTCCGAACGGCGTGGTGCTGGAGGACGATGCGCACCTCGACCGCTTCCGGCGCTGGGCGCAGGCGGCGCGTGCCGCGGGTGCCCAGGTCTGGATGCAGATCAATCACCCGGGGCGGCAGATGCCCGCGGCGATGGGGCAGGCCACCCTGGCGCCGTCGGCGGTCGCCATGGACCTGGGGGCCTTTTCCAAGCAGTTCCCGGTGCCGCAGGCCATGCGCGAGCAAGACATCGAGGAGGTGCGCCGGCGCTTCGCGCGCACGGCACAGCTGGCGGAGCAGAGCGGTTTCACCGGCGTGCAGATCCACGCCGCCCACGGCTATCTGCTGAGCCAGTTCCTGTCGCCGCTGAGCAATCGGCGGGAGGACCGCTGGGGCGGCAGCCTCGAGAACCGCGCGCGCCTGTTGCTCGACATCGTGCGCTCGGTGCGCGAGGCGGTGTCGCCAGGATTCGCGGTGGCGGTCAAGTTGAACTCGGCCGACTTCCAGCGCGGCGGCTTCAGTCCGGAAGACGCCCGGAGCGTGGTGGAGATGCTCAATCCGCTGCAGGTGGACCTGGTGGAACTGTCGGGCGGCAGCTATGAGGCGCCAGCCATGCAGGGGCAGGCGCGCGACGGCCGCACGCTCGCGCGCGAGGCCTACTTCCTCTCGTTCGCGCACGACATCGCCGCGGTGGCGCGCATGCCCCTGATGGTGACCGGCGGCATCCGGCGCCGGGCGGTGGCCGAGCAGGTCGTGCAGAGCGGCATCGCCATGGCCGGCATCGCCACCGCGTTGTCGCTCGAGCCGAACCTGCCGCGCGACTGGCAGGCCGGCAAGGACAGCGCGCCGGTGCTGCGCCCGATCACCTGGAACAACAAGGCGCTGGGATCGCTGGCCAATATGGCGATGGTCAAGTTCCAGCTGAAGCGCCTGGGTGCCGGCCGGCGTACCGATGCGCAGGTTTCGCCGCTGCGCGCCCTGGTCGGGCAGCAGTTCGCCACCTATTGGGAGACCCGGCGCTACCGGCGCTGGACGGCCGCACGGGGCTAGTGTCCAGGGCGGCGCCGGGCCCTTGCCGCCAGATTCACGCGCACGGGGCAGCGGAGATCCGGGTCTGGCGATGGGGTATCAAGGCTCAGGGCAATGACCGGGCCTCACTCTGCCGCTTGCACCTTCGGCTTTGCCTGCGCAGGATCAAGTAAGCCCTGGCCCTCGCCGCGCAGGAAGGCCTCGACCACGGTGGCGAAGCAGGGCGGGCACTCCTGCATCGGATAGTGCCCGCAGTTCGGCACCACCAACAGGCGGGCCCGTGGATGCCAGGCCAGGAAGGTGCGCCGCATGGCGGCCTCGTCCAGGCCCGGATCCTTGTCGCCGACGATCACCAGCAGTTCGATATCGAGGCCGCGCACATCGTCGACGAAATCCGTATGCACCAGCATGTCGAGATAGCCGGCGCGGCAGGCTGCCGAGACCGCGCTGCGGTTCTGCTGCAGCTTGACGTCGGCCCACCGCGCGGACAGCCCCCCGCTGACGTAGCGGAACAGCCGGCGCAGCGCATCGTCGTTCTCGGCGGTGCTGGCAAAGAATGCCTTGGCGTCTGCGTCGAGCCGGTTGCCGGCGGCGGAGACCGGGCATACCGCCACCGCGCGCTGGATTCGTGCCGGGGCGTCGGCGGCGATGCGCTGCACCGCCATGCCGGTCATCGAATGGCCGATCAGGTGGAAACGCGGCCAGCCCAGCCGGTCGGCCAACGCGAGGCAGTCGGCGGCAATCTCCTCCACCGAGCAGGCACCGGTCAGTGCGATCGATTCGCCGTAGCCGCGCAGGTCGGCGAAGACATAGGTGAACGCGCTGCCGTCGAGATAGGGCAGCACGGCATCGTAGTTGCGGTGGTCGCCGAGCCAGTCGTGCAGGACCAGGACCCGCTCCGGGCCATTGCCATGCCGGACGTAGCCCAGGCGGGCGGGGATTGGGGCTTGCTTCATTTCAAGATTTCCTTTCGGGTGGGGGAACCAAAAGGAAACGCCCTCCCGGCGGACCGGGAGGGCGTCTTGAAAGCCAAGGCATCGTATCAGGCGGCGGCACGGAAGTCCATGGCGGGACGCGGCGAATCTGGCGGACGTCGTCGGAAGCAAGCCGCGGGGTGGTCAATTGCTCAATTGGCCAATTGGCCAGGCGGCCAGGCGGCCAAGGGGGCACCGGCGAGCCGGCACCCGCGCCGCCACCCCGTTGCCCCTTGCCTGCCGCCGGCTGCGGGCTTTATCCGAGCAGCGCCTTGACCTCCTTGCCTATCCTGGGAACGAGCTGGCCGGCCTGGCGAGCCAGGTTGACCTGCATGGTCACGACGGCAAGTTCGCCCAGGGGTTCCGGCAGCGGGTAGCCTCCCTTGGCGCGGAACCAGGCCAGTACCTCGGCCAGGTGCCAGATGGCGGCAGAGCCTTCATGCACCGGGGAAGGAAAGCTGGTGGCATGGCTGAGCATCAGCTTGCGCACGTTCTGGCGGCTGACTCCGACCACGTCGGCCACGTCGGTCAGCCCGACGAAATCCGGTGCGGCCTCGACCAGCCGGGCGGAGGGCATCGCTTGCCGCGCATCGGACAACGCGCCGAGCAGCGCGGCCTCGGCCGACTCGGCCTCGCGGGTGAACTCCAGCGCGATGCGGCCCGGCTGGCCGATGCCGACGAGGGCATCGTCGCAGCCGGCGGCACCCAGGCGTTCGGCGAGCGCATCCGGCTCCCAGTCCTGCATGGGCAGGCGGTATTTCAAGGTGAATGTGTATTCCATGGTGCCCCTGGTCCTTCCCGTTCTTACGGTCCTTCCTGCCCATCTGGCCCATCTGGTTCATCTGATCCTTCTGGCTCGACTGGCCCTTCCGGCATTGCATCGCCTCGCGGTGCCACACGCAGTGATCCACCACGCGCATCAAGGCGCGCGCGTGATTGCCAGGATTACGCGGCGTGCTCCAGACGCAGGCGATACAGAATTCACCGCAGCGGCATTCCTGATCGTCGTATGGGCAGAAGATCTTGCCCCAGGCATGCCCGCCGCCCGGCACCACGCGCCAGCCGTTGGCTTCCGCATGGCGCAATGCGGCTTCGACTTCCTTCTTGGGATGGGCGGCACGACGCATCGGGTCCTCAGCATAGTTGTCTCATTGTCGGTTGTCAATTGACAACCTTTGCGGGGCGCCGGATAGCTGTGCCGGCAACCTGCAATTCCCGCGCTGGCACGGTGGCGCGCTCGACCGCGGGGCGCGCGGACGGGGTGCGCGCAGGCGGGCCTTGCCTGGCAGCTTATTCAGCAGGAGGGAGCAATGTGTTTCGGATCGTGCCGATTGCCGCCGTCGACGGGGGAGAGGCGCGCTCAGGCCCCGTCCTGCCCGTCCACCGGCACCGCGAGACTTTGTTTCACCGTGGCCATGACCACGCGCATGCTGCGGGCGGACTGAGCCGCGCGCCCGCCTCCGGCCGGCCGCAAGGGCCGGCGCGCGCTCAGCCGATCGTCGCGATCGGGGCGCCGGCTGCCACTGCGCTGCCGGGGCTGGCGTGCAGCGTGATGCGTCCGGCGCGATGCGCGTGGACCTGCATCTCCATCTTCATGGCTTCCATCACGGCCACCAGGTCGCCTTCCTGGACCTCGGCGCCCGCTTCCACCTTCCAGGCGTGCACGGTGCCGGCGATCGGCGCCAGCAGGTCGGCTTCGGAGGCGCCGGCGGCCTCGCCCGCGGGGCCGGCGGAGGTGGCCCCAGGCGCATCGGCCAGGCCGCGCATCAGCTGCGCCGGCAGTCCCAGGCGCACGCGGCGGCCGTCGATCTCGATGACGGTGCGCAAGAGGCCGGTGTCGGGCTGCGGCTCGGCGCGCACGGCGGCGGCCAGCGGCTCGGCGAAGTCGGATTCGATCCAGCGGGTATGCACGCGGAAGCCATCGGCGCCGAGGAAATCCGGGTGGTCGACGACAGTGCGGTGGAAGGGCAGTACCGAGGCCACGCCCTCGATGTGGAACTCGCGCAGGGCCCGGCGCGCGCGGGCCAGGGCCTGCTCGCGGGTGGCGCCGGTGACGATCAGCTTGGCCATCAGCGAGTCGAAGGTGCCGGGCACCACCGAGCCGGTCTGCACGCCGGCATCGACGCGCACGCCGGGGCCCGACGGTGCCTCGAAACGCTGCACCGGGCCGGGGGTGGGCAGGAAGCCGCGGCCGACGTCCTCCGCATTGATGCGGAACTCGATCGAATGGCCCAGCGGCGCGGGCGTGGCGGTGACGGACAGCGGCAGGCCGTCGGCCACGCGCAGCTGCTCCACCACCAGGTCCACGCCGGTGGTCTGTTCGGTCACCGGATGCTCCACCTGCAGGCGGGTGTTCACCTCCAGGAAGGAGATGGCGCCGCCGGTGCTGAGCAGGAATTCCACCGTGCCGGCGCTGGTGTAGCCGGCCGCGGCGCAGATGTCGCGTGCCGCGCTGTGGATGCGTTCGCGCTGGGCGTCGCTGAGGAAGGGCGCGGGCGCTTCTTCCACCAGCTTCTGGTTGCGTCGCTGCAGCGAACAGTCGCGCGTGCCCAGCACCACCACGTTGCCGTGGGTGTCGGCCAGCACCTGGGCCTCGATATGGCGGGGTTTGTCGAGGAACTGCTCGACGAAGCACTCGCCGCGGCCGAAGGCCGTGACGGCCTCGCGCACGGCCGAGTGGTAGAGCTCTTCCACCTCGTCCATGCGCCATGCGATCTTCATGCCGCGGCCGCCGCCGCCGAAGGCGGCCTTGATGATGATGGGCAGGCCGTGTTGCTCGGCGAAGGCCAGCACCTCGCCGGCATCCTTGACCGGGTCGGGCGTGCCGGCCACCAGCGGGGCGCCCACCTGGAGGGCGATCTTGCGCGCCTCGACCTTGTCGCCCAGCTTGGCGATGGTGGCCGGCGAGGGGCCGATCCAGCGCAGGCCGGCATCGATCACCGCCCGCGCAAAGGCCTCGCTCTCCGAGAGGAAGCCGTAGCCGGGGTGCACGGCATCGGCGCCGCTGCGCCGGGCGATCTCCAGCAGCTTGGGAATGTTGAGGTAGGTATCGGCCGGCCGGTCGCCGTCCAGGCCGTAGGCTTCGTCGGCCAGGCGGGCGTGCACGGCGTCGAGGTCGGCATTGGCGTAGACGGCCACCGACTGCACGCCGTAGTCGGCGCAGGCGCGGATGATGCGGACGGCGATCTCGCCGCGGTTGGCAACCAGGACTTTCTTCATGATGGGGCTCACAGGGTGCCAGCCTTGCCGGCGGCGTCGGTTGGAGAGAGGTCTTCGAAAGCGCGGATCGGGCGGAAGCGCAGCCAGGCGCCCACCGGGATCTGTCCGGCGCGGTCGAGGTGGTGCGGCGCCACGGTGGCGATCACGGGATAGCCGCCGGTCAGCGGGTGGTCGGCCAGGAACAGCACGGGCTGGCCGCTGGGCGGCACCTGCAGGGCGCCCAGGGCGGTACCTTCGCTGGGCAGTTCGCCGCCCACGGCGCGCTCCAGCGGCACGTCGCCCGCCAGGCGCAGGCCGACACGGTTGGATTGGGGCGTGACCTGCCAGCGCTGGCCGGCCAGGCGGGCCACGGCCTCAGGCGTGAACCAGTCGGTGCGCGGGCCCATCACCACGTCCAGCACGACCTCCTGCTCCAGCGTGGGCAGGTCGGCCGCGGGCGGCACCGGATCGCCCACCACGGCGCCGGCCGCCGCCGGACGCAGGCCCAGCACCTCGCCCACGGCCAGCGGCGCGGGACCGACGTTGGCCAGGGTGTCGGTGGCGCAACTGCCGAGCACCGGCGCCACGGCAAAGCCGCCACGCGCGGCCACGTAGCAGCGTGCGCCGGCCGTCGGCTGGCCGATCGCCAGCACGTCGCCGTCGGCGAGGGCAAGCGCCTGGTGGCCGGGCACGGGCCAGCGGCGGCCGTCGGCGGTCTTCACCGTGAGGGGCGCATCGGCGCCGGTCACGGCCACCACGGTCTCGCCCAGGCTCTGCAGTTGCAGGCCGCCGCCCACGGTCTCGAGCGCAGCCGTGTCGCTGGGGTTGCCCACCAGGCGGTTGGCCGTCTTCAGCGCCGCCCGGTCCATCGCGCCCGAGGCCGACACACCTTGCCCGGCCTGGCCATGGCGGCCCAGGTCCTGGAACACGGTCAGCAGGCCAGTGGCCTTGACCTGCAGCGCGGCCTGGCCCGGGGCGAGGTCGGCGCGGCTGCGGCCGCCGGCGGCCTGGGCGGGCGCGCCGCTGCTGTCGCTGCTGCGGCGGCCCCTGTCGGCATCCCAGGCGGCGCGCGCGCCGGCCTCCAGCGTGGCGATATCGACGAAGCGCACACGGTAGCCGGGCTGCAGCAGCGCCGGCTGCTCACGGCCCAGGTCCCACATGGCCACCGGCGTCACGCCGATGATCTGCCAGCCGCCGGGGCTGGCCTGCGGATAGACGCCGCTGAAGGTGCCGGCCAGGCCCACGGCACCGGCCGGGATGCGCGTGCGCGGCGTGGTCCGGCGCGGCACGTCGAAGCTCGGGTGTCCGCCGGAGAGGTAGGCAAAGCCCGGCGCGAAGCCGGTGAAGGCCACGGTGTATTCGCTGCCGGTGTGGCGGCGGACCACCTCTTCCGGCGTGATGCCCAGCCGTTGCGCCACCTCGGCCAGGTCCTCGCCATCGTAGTGGACGGGGATCTCCACCAGGGTCGCGCTGCGCTCGGCGCGCTGGCTCAGGTCGCGCGCGGCAATGGTCTGCACCAGCTGCGCCAGGCCGCAGGCCGAGGGGCGGAAGCGGACCAGGATGGTCCGTGCCGCAGGCACGAGTTCCTCCACACCGGGCAGGGGCTCGCGCTGCAGCGAGGCCAGCAGGGCCAGCGTCTGGTCCAGGTCGGCCAGTTCCACCAGCAGCGCATTCAGGGAGACGGGTAGGAAACGCAAGAGGAGACTCCGCGAGCGGTCAATTCGAGTAGGCACGGCTCCGATGCGTCAGCACCGCGGCAGCGGGAGGGCAGGGCCGGGATCCGTGTCGCGGCGTGGATGGCACAAAGTGTCGGGCCACGTACGCAGGGGATCGGTCAAGCGGCGCGATCGGCGCGATCGGCGCGATCGGCGCCAACTCCCTCTCATCTTGTCTGGCGATACACATACAGTGCAGGTAGTGCCGGCAATGAATAGTCAGATCGTATTTTCGATCAACTATGGTTATAAGATTGTTGAACAATCCGTGAAAGTTGACGATCATGGTATACACCTAGGTCGACAATGGTGCGCGGATATGCGCCTAACCGGTGCAAATCGCCCGGCAGAGTGCGCTAACATGCCAGCGCGGCCGTCCGGCGCCGGGTTGCGCTACCGCGATTGGCCGGCCGGACAGGAGCGCAGGCCCGACCACGCATGAGCCAACGCTAGATGACATCCAGTCCCGATACCAAGAACCTGGCCGAACGGGTCACCGACGAGATCCGCCAGAGGATCGTGCAAGGCGATTTCCTGCCTGGCCAGCGCCTGTCCGAAGCCGCCCTCGCCGAAAGCCTGCAGATCTCGCGCAATACCCTGCGCGAGATCTTCCGCGTCCTGACCAAGGAGGGCCTGCTCAAGCACGAGCCCAACCGCGGCGTCTCGGTGGCGGTGCCCGGCATCGCGGACATCGTCGATATCTACCGCGTGCGCCGGCTGATCGAGTGCCAGGCGCTGGCCCAGGCCTACCCGAGCCATCCGGCGGTGCGGCACCTGCGCGCCGCGGTCGAGATGGGGCTGCGCTGCCGGGCGCAGGGTGACTGGCAAGGCGTGGGCACGGCCAATATGGACTTCCACATGGCCATCGTCGAACTGGCCGACAGCGAGCGCTTGAAGACCATGTTCTCCCACCTGCTGGCCGAGCAGCGCCTGGCCTTCGGCATCCTGCAGGACGCCGAGTTCCTGCACGGTCCCTACGTCGACATGAACCTGCGCATCCTGCAGTTGTTCGAAGCGGGCAAGCTGGCCGAGAGCGCGGCGCTGCTCAATGACTACCTGTCGCAGTCGGAGCGCATCGTGCTGTCGGCCTGCGCGCGGCATCCGATGTTCAATTCGCGCTGACGCGCCACGCGGGTCGGCCGGCGGCCGGCCGCTCGCTGCGCGAGCCCGGTGCCGCCGGCTGTGGATGACGCGTGCGTCGTCGTGGATTGTCGTGCGTTGTTATGCGTTGCGATGCGTTGCTATGCGTCGTTGTGCATCGTTACGCGCCGGCCGCTTCCAGTTCCCGGCCGCGTGTCTCCGGCAGCGTCAGCGCCGCCAGGATGAGCACCCCGTAGGCCGCCGCGGCAAAGATGCCGATGCTGGTGCCCAGGCCGTATTCCTTGGACAGCGCGCCGATCAGGAAGGGGAAGAGGGCGCCGACCGCGCGGCCGAAGTTGTAGCAGAAGCCCTGGCCGGAGCCACGTACGCGGGTCGGGAACAGTTCCGTGAGGAAGGCACCCATGCCGCTGAAGATGCCGGAGGCGAAGAAGCCGAGCGGAAAGCCGAGCCAGAACATGGCGCCGTTGGTCAGCGGCAGCATGGTGTAGCTGAAGGCGATCGTCATCGAGCCGAGCGCGAACAGGATGAAGTTGGGCTTGCGGCCGAGGCGGTCGGTCAGGTAGGAACTGACGAGGTAGCCCACCCACGAGCCGAAGATGATCATCGCCAGGTAGCCGCCGGTGCCCATCACCGTCAGGTGGCGCTCCGTCTTCAGGAAGGTCGGCAGCCAGGTCGTGATGGCGTAGTAGCCACCCTGCGCGCCGGTTGCCAGCAGCGCCGCGCGGATGGTCGTCGACAGCAGCGCGGGACGGAAGATCTCGGTCAGGCGCGGATGGTCGCTGGCCTTGCCCTGCGCGGCCTTTTCCTTCTCATAGACGTCCGGTTCCTTCACATAGCGGCGGATCACCACCACCAGCAGTGCCGGCAGCAGGCCCACCAGGAAGAGCGCGCGCCATGCCAACTCCGCCGGCAGGACGGAGAACAGCACGGAATACAGGATGGCCGTCAGGCCCCAGCCGATGGCCCAGCCGGACTGCACCAGGCCGACAGCCTTGCCGCGGTCCTTGGCGCGGATCACCTCGCCGATCAGCACCGCGCCGGCGGTCCATTCGCCGCCGAAGCCGAAACCCATCAGCGCCCGCGCCGCCAGCAACTGGTGGTAGTTCTGCGCCAGGCCGCACAGGCCGGTGAAGACGGCGAACCACAGCACCGTCAGCTGCAGCGTGCGTACGCGCCCGATGCGGTCCGACAGGATGCCGGCGGCCCAGCCGCCCAGCGCCGAGGCCAGCAAGGTGAGCGTACCGATGAAGCCGGCGTCGGCCAGGCTGATGCCCCAGGTGGCGACCAGGGTCGGGATGACGAAGGACAGCATCTGCGTATCCATGCCGTCGAGCATGTAGCCGACCTTGCAGCTCCAGAAGGCGCGTTTCTCGCGCGGCGCAGCGTCGCCGTACCAGGAGAACAGGTTGCCGCCGGCATCGGCCGACGTCTTGGGCGGGATAGGGGGGGCCATCGCGGGGGTCTGGTGGTCCATGAAACGCTCCTGGGTGCGTGAGGGGGAACGGCGAAGCAAGGGCGGGAAAGTCGGAAAAAGGTGCCGGGGCAGGCGGGGCGGCGAGGCTAGAAGACGGCGAGCGAGGCGTTGCGGATGTCGGTCACCAGCATGTGGCCCGGCTTGTGCGCGATCGCCAGCGGCAGCCTGGCGGCCATGATCGCGGTCTGGGGCGTGACGCCGCAGGCCCAGAACACCGGCAGTTCGCCCGGCTTGACGGTGACAGCGTCGCCGAACTCGGGCCGTGACAGGTCCTCGATGCCCAGCTCGGCCGGGTCGCCGATGTGGATCGGCGCACCATGGACGGCGGGAAAGCGGCTGGTGATCTGCACCGCGCGGATGGCGTCGGCGCCCCGCATGGGCCGCATCGACACCACCAGCTGCCCGCCGAACACGCCTGCGCGCCGGTTGGCGACGCGGGTGCGGTACATCGGCACGTTGCGGCCTTCTTCCACATGCCGCAGCGGAATGCCCTCCTGCGCCAGCATCTGTTCGAAGGAGAACGAGCAACCGATGGCGAACACCACGAAGTCGTTCTGCCACAGCTCGGCCAGGGAATCGGTCTCTTCCGCCAGCTTGCCGTCGCGGTAGACGTTGTAGGCCGGCACGTCGTTGCGGATGTCGACCTCGCGCCCGAGCTCCGGCACATGCCACTGCCCCGGCTCGCCCACGCCCAGCAAGGGACAGGGCTTCGGATTGGCCTGGCAGAAGCGCAGGAAATCGCCGGCGTGCGCCGCCGGCAGGATGGCGAGGTTGGCCTGCGCGTAGTCGCCGCAGTGTCCGGCGGTGGGGCCGCGGAACTGGCCGCTGCGCACGGCCTGGCGGAAGTCGAAAGGGGTCGGGTGGGTGGGCATCGTCAGGGGCATGTCGGAATGACGTGGTCGTGTCTGACCTGAACGATAGGGAGTAAAATTTTCTGTCGCCAACGACTTTTTATTGGCATCCCTGTAAAGCAATTCTTAACGTTTATACGGGTTTTCCCTTGATTTCCCTCTGCCGGTGCGCATGCGCCTTGGGCGTGAACTGCGGTGAACGCACAGGCAACTCGATGTCTTCCGCGTCGATACGGGCGGCAGCCAGATGAATACGCGCTTCCTGGAGACCTTCGTCACGCTGGCCAAGCTGCACAGCTTCCGTGCAACCGCGGCCGCTCTGCATGCGACGCCAGCGGCCATCTCGCAACGCATCAAGGCGCTGGAGGACGAGTTGCAGACCGTGCTGGTGGACCGCGAGAGCCGCGAGTTCCGCCTGACCCCCAACGGCGAGTACCTGCTCGGCTACGCCAGGAGCGTGGTCGAGGCGGCGCGCCGCCTGCATGCCGCCGCCTCGGGGGACAGCAAGATCCGCGGGCGCCTGCGCCTGGGTGTGATCGAGACCGTGGTGCATAGCTGGCTGCCGCACTACATGCGGCGCCTGGCCGCCGACTATCCCCAGCTGGAAGTCGAACTGACCGCCGATGTGAGCGTGGTGCTGCAGCGCCGGCTGATCGCCGACGAGCTCGACCTCATCATCCGTGTCGAAGGCAGCGACGAAAGCAATGTGGTGTGCAATGCGCTCGCCAACTACCCCGTGCACTGGGTGGCGCGTGCCGGCCTGCTGTCGCATACGCGCGGCCCGCTCGCCTTGCAGGTGCTGCAGCACCCCATCCTCACCTTCGGCCGCGGCACCGCGCCGCATCGCGCGCTGGAAGACATCGTGGCCAAGCTCGCCGGCGTGCACGGCGTGCCGCTGTCGGAGACGCGCATCACCGGCTCGCCGTCGATTGCCGTGATCGTCCAGCTGGTGCGCGACGGTTTCGGTGTGGCCGCCATCCCGCGGCTGTTCGTCGACCGCTTGATCGAGAGCGGCGAGGTGGTGGAATTGCCGCTGCAGCCGGCGCCGCCCTCCATCGTGGTGTCGATGTCGCGGCGCGCCGATGCGCCGCTGTTCGTGCACGGCGCGGCCAATTCGGCGCGGGCGGCGTGTGCGGAGTATTGCCACAACAGCGACAAGCGGCTGGTGGAGGCGCTGTGAGGCCGCCGGCAGGCGTCCGCCACCCTGGCGGGCGCCTGCGTGCCATCGTCGTGCACAGGGTGCTGCAGGCCATCACGGCGCTACCACGGCGCTACAATGCCGGCCAGTCGTTCCCGGCCCACCACCATGCTCCCCGACAGCGAATCCCTCCTCCTGCTCGTCACACGCAAGATGCCCTTCGGCAAGTACAAGGGGACGCTGATCGCCGACCTGCCCGGCAACTACCTGAACTGGTTCGCGCGCGAGGGCTTCCCTCCGGGCGAGCTGGGCCGCCTGCTGGCGTTGATGCAGGAGCTGGACCACAACGGCCTGGGGCACCTGCTGCAGCCGCTGCGCGGGCGGGTTTGAGCGGCGGGGAGGACATCCGTGCGCCCTCGCGCACGGCCGATCTGGTGTATGGTGCGCCTCCGTGGCAGCCCGCGAACGCCGGGCAGGATGAAAACCAAGGAGACCCCATGCCCACCGCACGATCCCCCCATCGCCTGAGAACCCTGGCCGTGTCGAGCGCGCTCGCCTGGCTGGCCGTGGCTGCCCCGCAGGCGGCGCTGGCCGCGGACGGTGCCAGGCACGATGCCTTCTTCTGGCTGGGCGAGATCAACAAGGCGTCGACGGTGATCAATACCGACGAGGGGCTGCTCGAGCGGACGCTGGCGCCGCGCGTGGCCGGCGGCATCGCCAAGGTGCTGGCCGACGGCGACAAGCCCGGCGGCAAGCGCCCGTCCCTGGTGATCACCTTCGAGCCGCTGATGATCCAGGCCGCCGGACAGGAGGTCACGCTGATCCACGCCGGGCGTTCCAGCCAGGACATGCTGGCCACGGTGCGCGCGGCCATGCTGCGCGAAGAGGTGCTGGGTCTGGCCGACCAGCTCGACAAGACTTCGGCCACCATCGTCAAGCTGGCGCGCCAGCATGCCGGCACCATCGTGCCCAACTACACCAATGGCGTGGCGGCGCAGCCGAACAGCTACGGGCACTACCTGCTCGGGATCCAGGCCGGCCTGGAACGCGACGCGCAGCGCCTGCGCGAGGCCTACCAGCGTATCGACCGCTCGCCGATGGGCACCACGGTGCTCAACGGCACCGGCTGGCCGCTCGACCGCCAGCGCATGGCGGGCTATCTCGGCTTCTCCGCCCTGGTCGACAACGCCTACGATGCGTCGCAGATCAGCGCGGTCGACCTGCCGGTGGAGGTCGGCGCCATCGTCACCAGCATCGCCCTGCACGTCGGCGGCTTCATCGAGGACGTGATGACGCAGTACGCGCAGCCGCGCCCATGGATCCTGCTGCAGGAAGGGGGCGGCAATACCTATGTGTCCAGCGCGATGCCGCAGAAGCGTAATCCCGGCCTGCTGAATTCCACCCGCGAGAAGGCCTCCACCGCGATCACGCTGGCCATGGGGCCGGTGATCCGCGCGCACAACCTGCCGCCGGGCATGTCCGACGCCAAGGATGCGGTGACCAACGGGCAGATGGTGCAGAGCGCGGTGACCGCGCTGCAAGGGCTCGACCGCATCATGACGGCGCTGGTGATCGACCGCCAGCGCGCGCTGGAGGAACTGGACAGCGACTGGACCGCGTCGCAGGAGCTGGCCGACGAGCTGATGCGCAAGTACAAGCTGCCGTTCCGCGTCGGTCATCACTTCGCCTCCAACCTGGTCGACTACGCCAAGGCGCACGACATCAGGCCCAGTGCCTTTCCCTACGCCGAGGCCAGGCGCATCTATGCGGAGTCGGTGCACGACTACGGCAGTACCGAGTTCCCGATGAGCGAGGCGGAGTTCCGCGCGGCGCTCGACCCGGTGGCCATCGTCAACCACCGTGTGACCTCCGGCGGCCCGCAGCCGGCGGAAATGGAACGCATGCTGAAGGCCGCCGAGCAGGATCTGGCGCGGCAGCAGGCGTGGATCCAGGCGCGCCGCGGTGCCATCGATGCCTCGCTGGCCCGGCTCGACCGGGATTTCGACAAGCTGCTGAAGTGAAGGAAGGCCGCGGCGCGGCCGCGGGCCATCGGACAGGCGGCCTTCAGGCAGCCGGCTGTCCGGCCGGGCGCGCGGTGCCGGCGCCGAAGCGCTTGCGCAACTCGCGCCTGGCGCCTTGCAGCGGGCCGTCGGCGGTCTCCACTGTAGCGTGCAGGTAGTCTTCGCTGGCGTCCAGCAATGCCGTGTACATGTCGCGGCACATCATGCGTGCGGTGCGGCCCGGCCAGTCGGCCGGCAGCAGGGCTTCGGGCAGGTCGGGGTCGCGCAGCAGCACGCGGCGGTACTCATGCAGCAGCAGGGCCCGCAGGAAGAAGGCGTCGACCGGCGCCAGGCCGGCGGCACTGTCCAGCAGCGGCGAGAAGCGGCGCAGCAGCGCCTGCCAGGCGGCGGCCACGTCGCCCAGCCGGAAGGTCTGTTGCATCAGGACCTGCAGCGGCTCCAGCGAGAAGGCGGCCAGGCTGGCCGCCTCCATCACCGCCACATAGTCGAGCGCCTTGGCGGCAGTGAGGATTTCCCGCAGCGATGACGCGTCCGCTCGCGGATGGGCGAACACGCCGGGAGCGATGGCGCCGAAGCCTTCCCACAACAGCTCCCGCTTCAGTTGCTGCCGCAGGGTGGCGCGGGCGTCGCCGCGCACCAGCACCAGGGTCCAGCGTCCGTCCCACTGTGCCGCTTCGCCGGCATAGATGCGCTTGCCCGCGTGCGTCACACGCTGCAATCCCGCTTCCGACAGCCCGTAGTAACTGCGCCGTCCGAGGCGCGTGGCACTGAGCCAGTCGTCCGCGGCCAGCCGGAACGTCGCGGTGCGCACCAGCCGGTCGTTGATGCCGAATGGTTCCGCGAGGTGGATCAGGCTGCCCAGCCAGAGCGCCTGCGGCCGTGGCGCCACCACATCGCCGAACAAGGTCACCAGCATCGAATTGGCGCCGAGCTTGAGTCCGCGGGCGAGCCGCGCAAGCTGGGGAGAAACGGTGTCGATATCCAGGCGGGTGGCCATGCGTACACCTTGAAAGTGATACAGAAACATCGATTGTTTGAATCAAATTGTATCACTATCATCCCCTTCATCGAGACGGTTTGACGCAGGTCAAGGCCTGGAAAAACGGAGCACGGGATGTACGCACAACTGGTGGAGACGGGGGCGACAAGGCTTCGCGCGCTGGACGAAATGGACCCGCAGGAGCGCGAGTTCCAGGCGCGCATCGATGCCGGCATCAAGATCGAGGCCAAGGACTGGATGCCCGAGGCCTACCGCAAGACGCTGGTCCGCCAGATCTCGCAGCATGCGCATTCCGAGATCGTGGGACAGCTGCCCGAGGGCAACTGGGTCACCCGTGCACCCACGCTGGAACGCAAGGCGATCCTGCTGGCCAAGATCCAGGATGAAGCGGGCCACGGCCTCTATCTCTACAGCGCGGCGGAAACGCTGGGCGTGTCGCGCGACCAGTTGCTGGATGACCTGCACGCCGGCAAGGCCAAGTACTCCAGCATCTTCAACTACCCCACGCTGAGCTGGGCCGACATCGGCGCCATCGGCTGGCTGGTGGACGGTTCCGCCATCATCAACCAGGTGCCGCTGTGCCGTTGTTCCTTCGGCCCCTATGCCCGTGCCATGGTGCGGGTATGCAAGGAAGAGTCGTTCCACCAGCGCCAGGGCTACGACATCCTGCTGGCGCTGTGCCGCGGCACGCCGGAGCAGAAGCAGATGGCGCAGGACGCGCTGAACCGGTGGTGGTGGCCGGCGCTGATGATGTTCGGCCCGTCCGACGCCGATTCGCCCAACAGCGCGCAATCGATGCAGTGGCGCATCAAGCTGTTCTCCAACGACGAACTGCGCCAGAAGATGGTCGACCAGACCGTGCCGCAGGCCGAGTACCTGGGCCTGACCGTTCCCGATCCGGACCTGAAGTGGAACGAGGAACGCGGCCACTACGACTTCGGCGCCATCGACTGGGACGAGTTCTACAACGTGCTGCGCGGCAACGGGCCGTGCAACCGCGAACGCCTGCGCACGCGCGTCAAGGCCTGGGACGACGGCGCCTGGTTCCGCGACGCCCTGGTGGCGCACGCCGACAAGGCAGAGCGCGCCGCCGCCTGACACCGGGCGCGCCAGCCGGCGCGCCGACCCACCGCCAACCTGACAGGAGAGTTGCCATGAAAGAGTGGCCGCTTTGGGAGATCTTTATCCGCAGCCAGCACGGCCTGGCCCACAAGCATGTGGGCAGCCTGCATGCGCCCGATGGCGAGATGGCCATCAACCATGCGCGCGATGTCTACACGCGCCGCAACGAAGGCGTCAGCGTCTGGGTGGTGAAGGCCGCCGACGTGATGGCGAGCAGCCCGGGCGACAAGGGCCCGCTGTTCGAGCCCGCCAACAGCAAGATCTACCGGCACCCGACGTTCTTCCCGATGCCGGAAGAGGTCAAGCACATCTGATGGCAGCGCGCGAGGACGACTCCACCATGGACCAACACAAGCTCGAATACCTGCTGCGCCTGGGCGACAGCACGCTGGTACTGGGCCAGCGCCTGTCGGAATGGTGCGGTCGCGGCCCCGCCCTGGAAGAGGACATCGCCCTGACCAACGTGGCGCTGGACCTGATCGGCCAGACGCGCCTGTGGCTGGGCTATGCCGGGGAAGTGGAGGGGGCCGGCCGCAGCGCCGACCAGCTCGCCTACCTGCGCGACGCGCACCAGTTCCGCAACCTGCTGCTGGTCGAGCAGCCCAACGGCAGCTATGCCGATACGCTGGCACGCCAGTTCCTGTTCGACACCTGGCACTACTTCCTGCTCGACGGCCTGCAGCACAGCGCCGATGCGCGCATCGCCGAGATCGCGGCCAAGTCGCTGAAGGAGGTGGCCTACCACGCGCGCCGCAGCGCCGACCTGGTGGTGCGCCTGGGCGACGGCACCGTGGAAAGCCGGCGCCGCATGCAGCAGGCCTTCGACGATCTGTGGATGTTCACCGGCGAGTTGTTCGAAAGCGATGCCGCCGACGCGGCGCTGGCGGCGCAGGGTGTGGCCGTCGACCCGGCCACGCTGGCCGGCGCGTGGCTGCGCCATGTCAACGAGGTGCTGGACGAGGCGACGCTGAGCCGCCCGGCCGGCGGCTGGGCGCAGAGCGGCGGACGCCAGGGCCGGCATAGCGAGCACCTGGGCTACCTGCTGGCCGAGATGCAGTTCCTGCAGCGCGCCTATCCGGGCGCCAGCTGGTGAGGGAGGCCGCCATGTCAGCGACAGTTGCCGAGCGCGCCAGCCTGGACCAGGTCTGGGCCTGGCTGGACAAGGTGCCGGACCCGGAAGTCCCGGTGATCTCGGTGGTGGACCTGGGCATCGTGCGCGATGTGGCCTGGCTGGACGACACCTGCGTCGTCACCATCACGCCGACGTACTCGGGTTGTCCGGCCATGACGGCGATCCGCGAGGAGATCGAGCGCACGCTGGCGGCGCACGGCGTCGGGCACGTCAGCGTGCAGACGCGCCTGGCCCCGGCCTGGACCACCGACTGGATGAGCGCGCGCGGCAAGGCCAGCCTGTCGGGCTACGGCATCGCGCCGCCGGCGGAGCAGGCCATCGACATCAGCGGCCTGCGCGGCGCCGGCGGCTCGCTTGCCATCGGCCGCAAGGCCTCGCCGGCACTGGTGGTGGCCTGCCCGCACTGCGGCTCGCGCCACACCCGCCTGGTCAGCCAGTTCGGCTCCACGGCATGCAAGGCCCTGTACCGCTGCGGCGACTGCAAGGAGCCGTTCGATTACTTCAAGGCTCACTGAACGAGACAGGTGGGGAGATGAGCAAATTCCATGAGCTGACGGTGGCTTCGGTCACCCGCGAGACCCGCGATGCGGTGGCAGTGACCTTCGCCGTGCCCGACGCGCTGGCCGATGCCTACCGCTACGTGCAAGGGCAGCACCTGACGCTGCGCGCCGGCATCGACGGCGAAGACGTGCGCCGCTCGTATTCGATCTGCTCGGCGGTGCAGGACCGGCGCCTGCGTGTGGCCATCAAGCGGGTCGAAGGCGGGCGCTTCTCCAACTGGGCGAACGACACGCTGCACCCCGGCATGACGCTGGAAGTGATGCCGCCGGCTGGACACTTCCACGTGCCGCTGGCCGAAGCCAATCGCCGCCACTACGTCGCCTTTGCCGCCGGCAGCGGCATCACGCCGATGCTGTCGATCATCAAGACCACGCTGATGACGGAGCCCGGCAGCCGCTTCACGCTGTTCTACGGCAACCGCGCCTCGTCGTCGGTGCTGTTCAAGGAAGAGCTGGAAGACCTGAAGGACACCTACCTGGAACGCTTCAACCTGGTCTTCGTGCTGAGCCGCGAGCAACTCGACATCGAGCTGTTCAACGGCCGCATCGATGGCGAAAAGGTACGGGCCCTGCTGCGCCACTGGGTGAAGCCGGAGGACATCGACGTGGCCTTCATCTGCGGCCCGCATTCGATGATGGAAGAGGTGGCGCAGGCCCTGCAGGAGAGCGGGGTGGACAAGGCGAGCATCAAGCGCGAGCTGTTCGCCACCAGCCTTCCTGCCGCGCGGCCGGTGGCACACGTACATAAGCAGGTGGGCCGGCAGCAGTGCGAGGTGACCGTGATCCAGGACGGCCGCACGCGCCGCTTCACGCTCGACAAGCACAAGGAGACCGTGCTCGACGCCGCGCTGGCCCAAGGCATCGAACTGCCGTACGCCTGCAAGGGCGGTGTCTGCTCGACCTGCCGTTGCAAGCGTATCGAGGGCGAGGTGGACATGGACGTCAACTTCGCGCTGGAGGACTACGAGGTGGCGCGCGGCTTCATCCTGAGCTGCCAGAGCTACGCCGTCAGCGACAAGCTGGTCATCGATTTCGACCAGGAAACCTGACAGCCGGAGCGCTGCCAGGTATCCAAGTATCCAACCCATCCATCACGCCGTCCATGCCATCCAGGCAGGCAGTCGCCGTTTTCCCGGAGCAAGCTGTGTCCCATCCGTTTTTCACCCGCCACCAGGCATTGCTGGAGCAAGCCACCGAAGCCATCGCCACGCGCGGCTACTGGAGCCCGTTCGTCGAAATGCCGAGCCCGAAGGCCTACGGTGAGAGCGCCAACGCGGACGGCCGCGCCGCCTTCGAGGCGCGCCTGGGCCGGCCGTTCGCGCTGTCCCAGCCCGGCACCGTGGGCGAGGCGGGCCAGGAAGTCTCGCCCTACGGCATGGCACTGGGCGTGCGTTATCCGAAGCCCGATCTCGATCAGCTCTTCGCCGGCGTGGCGCAGGCACTGCCGGCCTGGCGCAAGGCCGGCCCCGAGGCCTGGGTCGGCGTCTCGCTGGAGATCCTGCAGCGCTTGAACCGCCGCAGCTTCGAAATCGCCTATGCGGTGATGCACACCACCGGCCAGGCCTTCATGATGGCCTTCCAGGCAGGCGGTCCGCACGCGCAGGACCGCGGCCTGGAAGCCGTGGCCTATGCCTGGGACGAGATGCGCCGCATCCCCAGGCGCGCGCTGTGGGAGAAGCCCCAGGGCAAGAACGAGCCGCTGCGCATGGAAAAGCAGTACACCGTGGTACCGCGCGGCGTGGGCCTGGTGATCGGCTGCTGCACTTTCCCCACCTGGAACGGCTACCCCGGCCTGTTCGCCAGCCTGGCGACCGGCAATGCCGTGGTGGTCAAGCCGCATCCGGGCGCCATCCTGCCGCTGGCCATCACCGTGGAAGTGGCGCGCGAAGTGCTGGCGGAAGCCGGCTTCGATCCCGATATCGTCACCCTGGTGGCCAACGATCCCAGCGAACACATGGCGTCGACGCTGGCACTGCGCCCCGAAGTGCGCCTGATCGATTTCACCGGCAGCACCGTCAACGGCGACTGGCTGGAGCGCAACGCCCGGCAGGCCCAAGTCTTCACGGAGAAGGCCGGTGTCAACCAGATCGTCGTCGACTCCACCGCTGACTTCAAGGGCATGGTGCGCAATATCGCGTTCTCGCTCGCCCTGTACTCCGGCCAGATGTGCACGGCGCCGCAGAACATCTATGTGCCCAAGGACGGCATCGAGACGCCGGAAGGGCGCTTGAGCTTCGACCAGGTGGCCGCCGCCATCGGCGAAGCCGTGGGCAAGCTGACCGGCGATCCCGCCAAGGCGGTGGAACTGCTCGGCGCGATCCAGAACGACGGCGTGGTGCAGCGCATCGCGGCATCGCGCGCACTGGGCGAGATCGTGGTCGACAGCCGTGCCCTGGTACACCCGGAATTTCCCGGCGCGCGCGTGCATACGCCGCTGGTGCTGAAGACCGATGCCAGCGACGAAGGCAAGATCATGCAGGAACTGTTCGGCCCGATCTCCTTCGTGGTGGCCACCGAGGACACCGCGCACAGCATCGCGCTGGCCCGCCGCGGCGCGAAGGAGCATGGCGCGCTGACGCTGTCGGCCTACACCACCGACGATGGTGTGGCCGATGCCATCCGCGATGCGGCGGAGGACGCCGGCGTGGCGCTGTCGTTCAACCTGACCGGCGCCGTCTTCGTCAACCAGTCGGCCGCCTTCAGCGATTTCCATGCCACCGGTGCGAACCCCGCCGCCAATGCGTCGCTGTCCGACGCGGCGTTCGTGGCCAACCGCTTCCGCGTGGTGCAAAGCCGCTCGCATCTCTGATTCCTGCGCAGCACCCGCAGCATCCGCAGCATCCGCAGTGCCCGCGCGCCGCCCCCCTCGTATCCGGCGCCATGATGACAACGATGGAGTAGACAATGGTCCAACGCATCCCCCACCCCGACGAGCTGGAACCGATCGAGCGTGCCAGCCGCGACGAACTGCAGGCGCTGCAGCTGGAACGGCTGAAATGGAGCGTGCGCCATGCCTACGACAACGTGCCGCACTATCGCCGCGCCTTCGATGCCGCGGGCGTGGCGCCGGATGACCTGAAGTCGCTGTCGGACCTGTCGAAGTTCCCCTTCCTGGTCAAGCAGGACCTGCGCGACAACTATCCCTTCGGCATGTTCGCCGTGCCGCGCCAGAAGATCGCCCGCGTGCACGCCTCGAGCGGCACCACGGGCAAGCCCACCGTGGTGGGCTACACCGCGCGCGACCTCGATACCTGGGCTACCGTGGTGGCGCGCTCTATCCGCGCCGCCGGCGGACGGCCCGGCGACCTGGTGCACGTGAGCTACGGCTATGGCCTGTTCACCGGCGGCCTGGGCGCGCACTACGGCGCGGAGAGGGCCGGTTGCACGGTGGTGCCGATGTCGGGCGGCCAGACCGAGAAGCAGGTGCAGCTGATCCGCGAGTTCCAGCCGGACATCATCATGGTCACGCCGTCCTACATGCTCAACCTCATCGAAGAGATGATGCGCCAGGGCATGGACCCGACCGAGACTTCGCTGAAGCTCGGGATCTTCGGCGCCGAGCCCTGGACCGACGCGATGCGGGCGGAGATCGAGGCGCGCGCGGGCATCGACGCGGTCGACATCTACGGCCTGTCCGAGGTCATGGGACCGGGCGTGGCCTGCGAATGCGTGGAGAGCAAGGACGGGCCGGTCATCTGGGAAGACCATTTCTACGCGGAAATCATCGACCCCGTCACCGGCGAAGTCCTGCCGGACGGGGAAGAAGGGGAACTGGTGTTCACCTCGTTGACCAAGGAAGCCCTGCCGGTGATCCGCTACCGCACGCGCGACCTGACGCGCCTGCTGCCGCCGACCTCGCGCTCCATGCGCCGCATCGGCAAGATCACCGGCCGCTCCGACGACATGCTGATCATCCGCGGCGTGAACGTGTTCCCGTCGCAGATCGAGGAACTGATCCTGAAGACGCCTGCGCTGGCCCCGCAGTTCCAGCTGGTGGTGACGCGCGACGGCCATCTCGATACCCTGGCCGTGCGCGTGGAAGCCCGCCCGGAGGCCGCGGGGGCGCTGGGCGCGGAGGGCAGGGCAGTCCTGGAGCGCGAGCTGAAGGCCCAGATCAAGACCTACGTCGGCGTCACCACGCAGGTACAGGTGGTGGACGCGAACGGCATCGAGCGTGCCACCACCGGCAAGGCGCGGCGCGTGCTGGACATGCGGCCCAAGATCGCCGGCGAGGCACTGGCCGAGGCCGGGTGACGAAGCGGGCGGGGCAGGCGGCGTCGATCCGGCGGCCGGCTGTCGGCGACGGAATGTGATAATTCAGCCGCTCGGAACTCGTCGAACGCCCCTTTTTTGCTCGTGCGCGAATCCTCTCGCGCGTCCGCTGCCTCTTGTCGGTCGAGGGACTTCCTCGACTTTCAGGAGATGACGATGTTCTACGTGAAGAATGTGCCGGGCTGGGAGCGCATGCTGCGCATCGTTGCCGGAGCGCTTGCCGTCGCCGGTGCGCTGGCCTGGCTGCCCGCTAGCTGGCGCATCGCCGGAGCGCTCGCCGCCGCTGGCATCGTGGTATCCGGCCTGGTAGGCTTCTGCCCGATGTGCGCCATGGTCGGGCGGCGCCTGGACAAGGGCGCCGTCACCCGGCGGAACTGACATGAAGGTTGCCGAGCAACACCTGCCGCTGCTGCAGCAAGCCCAGACCGGGGATCCCGCTGCGCTGGCGGAGATCCTGCGCCTGTGCCAGCCGGATATCCGGCGTTACGCCAAGCGGCATTGCCTGGTCAGCGACGTCGACGACGCCGTGCAGGAAGCGCTGCTGATCCTGTCACGCCACATCGGCTCGCTGCGCGCGCTGGCCGCGCTCTCGGGCTGGCTGTTCCGTGTGGTCGAGCGGGAATGCCGCCGGCTGGGACGCAAGGCGCTCCGCTTCGATCCCTACGACGAGGAAAAGCTCGACCACTGGCTGGGCTCGCATTCCCGCGAGGGCCTGCGCATGGAGCTGGCCAGCGCCCTCGAATCCTTGCCGGCGGATTATCGCCAGATCATCCTGCTGCGCGACTTCGAGGAACTGACCGTGCGGGAACTTGCCGAGCGCCTGGGCATCAGCCAGGCCGCCGCCAAGAGCCGCCTGCACCGGGCACGGACGATGGCGCGGGAGTACCTGCTCGGTTAAGCGTGTACCCGCGGGCGGCCCGGCCGCCGCGGGGGCCTGCCGACCGCGAATGCCGCGTGCGAGAGGCCTGCCGGGAACGCGGAAACCCGCCTCGCAATGGATGGATCGACGCGCACCAGTTCACAAAATCGCTTCCAGCCGTTACAATGCGCCCCCTTGCCCAGATGGCGGAATTGGTAGACGCACTATCTTGAGGGGGTAGCGCCGCGAGGCGTGCGGGTTCGAGTCCCGCTCTGGGCACCACGTCATTGGCCGCTGCAGTCCGCAGTGGTACACCATCCCAAGTAAATCAAGGCATTAGGCGCATTCAGCGTCCGTCGTCGTTCGCTGTCGAACGTTGGCATCCGGCACTTTTTGGGGCATTCTTAGGGGCATCGCTGATGCCCCCATTCCCGGTGCCCCGTACCGTTGAGCCACTGACCGACACGAAGATCCGCAACGCCAAGCCGCGCGAGCGGCCCTATAAGCTGTTCGACGGGGGAGGCCTCTATGTCGAGGTCATGGCCGACGGGCGGAAACTCTGGCGCTTCAAATACATCCGGCCGTCCGGCAGTGAGAGCCGCCTTGGCTTCGGGGCCTATCCTACGGTTTCCCTGGCCCAGGCGCGCGCGCAGCGCGAGGCAGCACGCGCCCAAGTGGCCGCGGGCCGTGATCCGGGTGTCGTCAAGGAAGAAGGGCGCCGGGCAGCCAAGATTGCTGCTGGCCATTCATTCGAGGCGGTGGCCCGCGGCTGGTTCGAGACGCAGAAGGAAAGCTGGACCGAGAGCCACGCCGCCCGGGTGATTGCCTCCATGGAAAGGGAGGTCTTTCCGGAGATCGGGGCCATGTCGGTCGCTGACATTCGGGCGCCTGCCATCTTGGAAGTGTTGCGCAAGGTCGAGGCGCGCGGCGTGCGCGAGACGACGAAGCGGCTGCTGCAGCGGATGCGCGGCGTCTTCCACTACGGAATCATCAGCGGCGTGTGCGACCGCAATCCCGCGGCCGACATCGACAGCGTCTCGGCGCTGCGTTCGGCGCCCGTCCAACACCAGACTCGAATCCCGCTCGCCGAGCTGCCGCAGCTGCTGCGCGACATTGATGCCTATTCGGGCGACCCGGTGACACGCCTGGCACTGCAGCTCATGACCCTCACGCTTGTCCGCACCAAGGAACTGATCCAGGCGCGCTGGGAAGAGTTCGACGAGGACAAGGCGGAGTGGCGCATTCCCGCCGAGCGGATGAAGATGCGTGACCCTCATGTCGTGCCGCTGTCCGCTCAGGCCCTGCGGGTGCTCGCCGAGCTGCGCGAGCTCACCGGCCGGCGCGAGTTCGTCTTCTTCAGCGGGCGCGGACGCGGCGGTCACATCAGCAACAACACGATGCTGTATGCGCTTTATCGTCTGGGCTACCACTCACGAATGACGGGACACGGATTTCGCGGCCTGGCGTCGACCGCGCTGAACGAGCTGGGTTATCGGCCCGACGTCATCGAGCGCCAGCTCGCGCACGTCGAGCGCAACAAGGTGCGCGCCGCCTACATCCACGCGCAGTACCTGCCCGAGCGCCGGCAAATGATGCAGTCTTGGGCCGACTTCTTGGCGACGGCGCGGCAACAAAAGCACGATAAACGGGAGAATTGAGCATGTTCGAACTGACAAGAGAACAATTTTTGGAAAGGAACCGTATCAGCGAGGCGGTTTGGATCAAAAGCGGTTGTGATTGGGCGGTCCTTGAAGCGATCGCCATTGACCATCTTGCCAGCGAGGAATCGCTTGTAACGACGGCCGAGCTGTTCGCGCGAATGATTCAACGTATCGATGCCGTGCATTCTGTACGGTTCCGCGTTAAGAATGTGGAGCATCTGCTTGAGAAGATCATTCGCAAATGCGCTGCCGAGGACGTCCAAGAGAAGTACCGAACCATCTCGGTTGAAAACTACTACAAGGTCGTCACCGATCTGGTAGGGATTCGCGCGCTACACCTCTTCAAAGCTGATTGTTTTTCAGTTGATGTTGGCATTCGTGACGAGTGGCAGCTGTGCGAAGACCCTGTTGCATACGTTCGCGGTGGAGACTCGGACGAGTTCCGGGAAGAGCTTCGGAAGCATGGGTTCGTTGTGCAAGAACACAAATTCGGATACCGCTCGGTTCACTACGTTGCGTCGACACGACCTGGCAAGCGAGATGTCCTGGTGGAAGTGCAGGTCCGGACGATTTTCGAGGAGGGTTGGAGTGAGATTGACCACACCATTCGCTATCCCAATTTCTCTAACGATCCCCTGCTCGAGTACTTTCTGACTATCTTCAACAGGATGGCTGGGGCAGCTGACGAAATGGGAAGCTTCGTCCAAGTTCTGTCAGCCTATGCCGTTAACGCGGCGGAGCAGCAGCGAGCATCGGAGCAGGAGCGAGATGACGCAATTGCTAAGATGGAAGAGGCTCTCGAGGAAGCAAAGCGCACTGCGGAGCGGTCCGCAGAGCAGGATGCAATGCTCTCCAAACTGACATCTGAGATGAAGCGCTTGCGTCGAACCGCGAGTGCTCATGATGCGCAGGAGTTACCGCTGGGTGCCGGTAAAAACAGGCTGGCGGAGATCGTACTTGGCGCCAAGCAGTTGCAACGGGAATATCCCTTCATTCGAAATCTGCAGGAAACTGAAGTGGGCAGGATTGCCCGCCAACTTGAAGGCTCGAACGTCCTTCGTGCTGCCAAGCTTGGCGGGGAGGCAGGGGGTCCTGCCTGGAACGCTTTGCATAGAGCACTGAAGAAGCACGAAGAGGGTGAGCTGTAACGCAGTTCGTCTGGCCGGAGTGCTCCCGTGATTTTACTGGGAGTTCCCTGTTGCCAAGCCACTCGAAACGCGGCGGTTCCACGCCGCTGCCGCGCTGTCCTCGCTCTGGTGCGTCAGCGCGATCTGGTGGCTACAGCAAGCGACGTCGGTGCAACTGGCGGCAGACCAGGCTTGCGAGGTCTTCATCTAGACTGGCAGCCCGCAGAACGGGCAGGGTAGTAGCTTGATTGTTTTCATGGCGCGTTGCCCTTTTCCGTGGTGAACCGCTGTGGCCGGGTCTTGGCCGCGATGTAGAGCGGGTGCTTCGGGCTGCCGTCCTGGTTCAGCCCGAGGTGGTAGAGCAGGTTCCCGCGGCCGCACATCCGGACGATGCGCAGCACCTCGGCCGCGCGCGTCGGCGCCGCCTTGTGGGCGCCCCAAGCGCAGAGGACCATCGCGCACCGGTCGATCGCGTCCATGATGACGGCGTCGTTCTGGTCCGCGCGCTCGCCGAGTGGCGCTGGGTGCGTCAGCAACCCATCCGGATCAGTCGAGCGCAGCGGGAAGAGGTTGACCACTTCCAGGCGGCTGTACTTGCCGGCGATCGCGCGCTGCAGGCACCGGGTGATGGTCAGGTCGTCGACCTGGTGGTCTGCCGTCGACGGGTTGAGCATGATGAAGCCGAGCGCCGGCCGGCTGCTGTCCCACTCGCGCCAGAGGCGGTAGCGGTACTGCTCGCAGTCCGAGAGAATGGCGCCGGCCTCGCCGACGAGGGTCTGGGTGATCAGGCGCTTCATGGGGCCTCCGATTTGCGAACGAGACACGGGAAGAGGTCCGCCAGTCCCTGTGGGCTGCACACCAGAGTGCGCGGGCGCCGCAGGCTTACCAGCGCGCCGGCTACCATGACCGGCTCCCAGTCGTCGAGAGACGGGGCGGTGCCGCGGTAACGTTCGACCTGTATGGCCGCGCGGGCCTGTCGATATTCGTCCAGCGTCAGTTCGCGCATTGGACCCTCCGAAACTCCACCACCCACACCCAGGGATTGGCCTCCCAGGCGCCGGGGCCGTTGAGCTGCTCCCATAGAGCGCGATACTCGTCGACGGCCATGCCGCGGTGCATATAGACGACCTCGATACCATCGGTCGCGCGCTCAACGCACTGGCCGATAGGCAGCCGGCCGCTGGGGCCTTGCTTGAACACGCCCTCGGCCAGCGCGTCTTCCTCGCTGATGTCCTGCAGCCGCTCGACGCGCACGCTGGTGACCTCCAGCAGGATGCGCGAGGCCCAGCGGGGCATGTGGATTGATGGCCTCCAGCCTTGACGCAGGTTGTCCTCGGCGTCCGTGAATTCCGGGGGAGGGCCGCCGTCGGCTGCGTACTCGCAATACTTCGGCGAGTGCGGATCTTCCGGGCGATCCTCCCAGTCTCCATCTCACATCGGGCCTTGCCACGTCTCGCGCACCCACAGGCGGTCGCCGGCCTGGCCGTAGGGAGACGGGATCTGGCACGAGCCGTCCCCATCCGACTTCAGGAGCCACCAGGTTGTTGTGTCGGGATCCTCGAATCCCCAGCAGCTCGGGTCGTTCCAGTCCGGGCCGCCCACGGGGCCGCCGCCGACGAAGTGGATCGGCCAGCCGCGCTTCCGCGTGGCGACCCGTCGCGTCTGCGTCTTCCGGCCATCGAGGATGGCGCGCACCATAGCGCCGGAGAAGAGGATGGGGCGTTCTTTTAGCATGCTAGGATTCCTCATCATTTCTGTCGGAGATGGTGATGGCGACGAAACATGGCTTCAAGTTGACCCACAACAACGTTGAGTACTTGCTGGACTGCGATCCAATGCCTATGGCCGACGGGAGGTTCGGGGCCCAGGTGTGCATCACAACCGGCCACGATGGCGCAGAGTTGATTACGCGGCTGTACCCATCCCTTGATCACTTCGCGACTGAAGAGGAAGCCGTCTCCTACGCGAGAGATTGGGGGAGGGCCTGGATTCGCGATAACGGCTAGCATCCTGCACCCTCGGTTTGCTGTGCTACGGTCAACGCGATAGCCACTGGCCGCACCCACACCGGCGTCGACGACAGACTGAAGGTCTCGCCAGTCTCGGCCAGCAGCAGCGTGGTGCCCATCACTTCAGCGATCGCCTGGGCGGCGTCCGGTGGTACCGCGTTGCCGATGCGCTCGCGCCAGGCCTGATCACTCTCGCCGTCCAGCTTGAAGGCCTTGGGGCCAATCAGGGCGGCGCGGTTGTAAGTGTCGAAGGTATCTATTTCCCGCTGCACCTTCGGATCAGGCGATCACATCTCCTCCGGATCGATAAGGCTTTGCAGGGCCGCCAGCTCCAGCGTGGTGAAGGGGCGGTGCCAGGTTCCATCCAGGGCACGGATGACGGCTACCAGCTTGTCGTTGGCCAGGGGCAACCGCGGGTCAGCGACCGAGCATCGCCCGTTGTCATGACCGGCAGCTGCCGAAACAGCGCCGCTGTGCTGATCCCAGCCGACCACGCCGTAGTGACCGCCGGTCAGGTAGGCATCGCCGCGCTCGCGGCGCATGCCCGGGCGCGGGTCGGCCCCAGCAAATGCACCCTGGCCGGTGTCGCTGCGCGCGATGACCGTGCCGGCCGGCTCGCCGTAGCCGGTGACTCGGTACTTGCCAGCGCCTTCGAAGCCGGTCGAAGCGCGCGGATCCTGGACGCACTGCCCGGTGCCGTGTGCACTGGTAGCGGCGCCAGCAGCCTGCTGCCAAGGCACGATCCGGAATTCGTTCTTCGGTGTGCCGCCATGGCGCGGATCCGCGACGCTGAACGTGCCCTGACCGGGATTGGTGCCAGCCGTGATGGCACCGGACGCTTCACCCCAGCGGAGAACCTGTTCAGGCTGCGCCAGTCGCTGCCGGCCTCGACAAAGGCCAAGCGCACCCACGTCTTCCACTGCAACGCTGGCACGCGGTGCATCGGGCCGCCGGCGGTCGCACCGGGCAGCGGCATGCGGCCCAGCACAGTACCTACGCCCTGCAGGCGTCGCACAGGTGGCTCGTACAGGAACGCCTGCACCTTCGCGGTGTGCCGTGCGACCAGGAGGAACCGCTTGCGGCTCTGCGCCAGCCCGCCGATCACACCACAGTCGTGCGTGGTCTCGTTCACCACGTAGCCGTAGTGCCTCAGGATCTGGCCAATCTGGTCGAGCAGGTGCCGGCCGCGCGTGGCCAACCGTGGCACGTTCTCGAAGACGATCAGCTCGGGCGGGTCGACAACGCCTTCTCGCCGGCCACGGCGCAGGGCGCGAACCTGTCCAGCGTCGTCAAGATCAACGGCCTGCAGCGCAATACGCCGAGCAACTCGACGGTCGACCAGATCATCATCGGCGTGGCGGGCACCGTGATCACCAACGGCGTGACGCAAGACGCCAACGGCAACAAGTGGGCGCTGCCGACGACGGTCACGATCCCGCCGAGCGGCACCATCACCGTGACGGCAACCTGCCAGACGGCCGGCGCGGTGCAGGCTGGGGTCGGCGCGGTCAACCACATCGCGACGCCGACGCTGGGTTGGCAGTCGGTCACCAACGCGAGTGCCGCCCAAGCCGGCGAGCCAGTCGAAACCGATTCCCAGCTGAAGGCGCGACAGGCCACGTCGACGGCGCTGCCGTCGCGGACGGTCCTGGAGGGGACGGTCGGGGCGGTGTGGGCGGTGCCAGGCGTGACCCGCGTGACCCCCTATGAGAACGACACGAGCGTCGTCGATGCCAATGGCATCCCTGCCAACAAGATCTACCTGGTGGTGGAGGGCGGCGACGCTACGGCGATCGCGCAGGCCATCGCCGCCAAGAAGGGGCCGGGGTGCGGCACTTACGGCACGACGACCATCTACGTGACCGACGCCTACGGCATCGCCCATCCGATCAGCTTCTACCGGCCGACGTACGACGCCATCACCTGCGCGATCACGTTGAAGGCGCTCCCCGGCTACACGTCGACCGTCGGCGCGGCGATCCAGGCCGCGGTGGCCGCATACATCAACTCGGTGGTGATCGGCGGCGCGCCAAGTGGCTTCGTCGAATGGGATTCCGCTCTGGCGGCCGCGAAGTCAGTGCCTGGCAGCAACACGTTCCGCATCACGTCGCTGACGCTGAGTGGGCCCGGCGGCGCCGGCGCCCCGGACGTGCCGCTGGCCTTCAACCACGCCGGCCAGGCGACACCTGCGAGCGTGACGATCACGGCGACATGACATGGCACAGGCATCCGACTACACCGCGCTGATCACCGCCCAGCACGCGGACAAGCCGAAGTTCATGGCCATGGTGGCTGTCGTCGCGCAGTGCTTCGGCGACCAGATTAACGTCATGCAGTCGATCCCGGCGGCATTTGACCTGGACAACGCCGTTGGCGTGCAGCTCGACGCCGTCGGCCTGTGGGCCGGCATCAGGCGGCAGGTCCGGACACCACTGAACGTCTACTTCTCGCTCGACACCGCAGGCCTGGGCTTCGACCAAGGCAACTGGCAGGGCCCGTTCGATCCCAGCACCGGCCTGACGTCGCTCGATGACGGCACGTTCAGGACGCTGATCCGAGCCAAGATCGCGGCGAACAGCTGGGATGGGACGGTGCCAGGCGCCGCGGCGGCCTACTCGAACCTGTTCGCCGGCTCAGCCAGCAACATCTTCATCCAGGACAACCAGGACATGACGATGACGGTGGGCGTCTCGGGGGAGATCCCGAGCGCGCTGCTGCGTGCCCTGTTCTCCGGCGGCTATCTGCCGCTCAAGCCGGAGGGGGTGCACGCCAGCTACGTCGTGCCGTCCGTCAACGATACCTCGCTCTTCGGGTTCGACGTTTCCAACCAGTACGTCGCCGGCTTTGACGCCGGCTCGTGGGCGGTCTCCGCCTGATCCTCAGCACTTCGATACAGGCCGCCTTCGGGCGGCTTCTTCATTTCCGGAACCCCAATGCCCATCCAGAACGACTTCCTGCCCTTCGCTGCCGGGTCGGGCGCCAACGTGCTGACACAGGCTCAGTACGCGGCGCTCACCTCGCTGATTGCCAATGGCTTTTCGGCCGGCGTCGCGCCCTCGGCGCAGCTCAACAAGGTCTGGCGCCAGGGCGGCCTCATGGCGGCGGTCCTGGCGCAGTTCATCGTCGCCAACACCGGCCAGACGGCGATCGATGACGGCACGACCGCGACGCTTCTGGCCAACCTGGCCACGGCGATCTCGGTGACCGCGCGCCAGAATCCGGTTCTCGCCGACACCGGCGCAGCGAATGCCTACGTGGTCTCCAACTTGGCAGCTTTCACGGCCTACCCGACGTCGTCCGGGCTGACGCTGGATGTGTCGATTGCCAACGCCAACACCGGCGCGTCAACGCTCAACGTCGACGGCCTGGGCGCGAAGCCGATTCTTGGGCTGGGCCTGCAGCCGCTTCAAGGCGGCGAGCTCGTCGCCAAAGGCGTTGCGTGCCTGTTGTACGTCGTGGCATCGACGGTCAACGGCGAGAACGGTGCATGGGTCGTGATGGAGTGCTCTGGTGGCGCGCAGCAGGTAGCGCCGGCTACACAGAGCCAGCATGCGGTGAGCCTCGGGCAATTCCTGTCCTCCCTTAGCGCAGGCGGGTACATCAAAATCCCCACGGCTGGCGGCCCCTTGATCTTGCAATGGGGAAGCTTGACCCCTACAGGCGGGGCACAAACAGCCAGTCTGCCGATTGCATTCCCGAACAACAATTTTGCAATCGTCGGACAGTTCTCTACGAGCGTCGATGCTGAATTCGGATATGTCAATATCTCCGGAGTCGGGCTGACCCAATACCGGGTTGTGGTTCGAGACAGCTCGGGCGCGCTCCTCTCAAAGCAAGTCCGCTGGTTTGCCATCGGAAATTAATCAATTGGAGAAGAGTATGGCTATGTTTTATGCCCCGAGCACTCAAGGCTTCTATGATTCTGAAATCAATGGCGGCGCAATCCCGAAAGACGCCGTGGAGATCGATCAAAGCCACTACGAAGCACTCCAAGCCGGCCAGGAAGATGGAAAGTTAATTCGGGCCGGCGCTGACGGCGCCCCATGTTTGGCTGATGTGCCGGGGCCAACTGCAGCGGACTTACTCTATGCCGCGCAAGTAAAGCGGGGCCAATTGATGGCAGAGGCGGCACTTAGGATCGCGCCCTTGCAGGACGCGGTTGATCTGGGCATTGCAACAACGGCGGAAGTCTCCGCGCTGAATGCATGGAAGTCTTTTCGGGTTGCCCTGAACAGGCTCGACCTGACCGTCCAGCCAATCGTATGGCCTAGCCAGCCGCAATAAGGGCTGGCGGCATGGGCTAGGCGGCTTGCTGCGTCAAAGTGTCGTCTCGCTTGAGAGTTCCATTTGCGAGCTTGCTCGCCAGCGAGATCGCGCCGTTGTCGACTACGCGCGCATAGAAGTGCGACAGAATCATTGTCACGGCAACGCTTACGGCAATGGAGAGAAGGCCGGCGGCGCGGTGTGACATGACGGAGTGTGCTTGCAGGTACGTGAGGCAACCTGCGCTGCAGATGATTGGGACATGCAGCAGGTAGACGGAGAACGATACGCGGCCGAGGTACTTGCAGATGCGGCTGGATAGGAAGTTCTGTAGTGCCCCGCTCTTCAGGATTGCCAGCGCAAGCAGAATTGCCGCCAGGGATTTCGCCGCCGTTGCCTTGTCGATCTCGTGGCGATTTACGGTGAGATCCAGTGCGTTGATCCAAGCGTATTGTGGGCCATCGTTGATGCCCCCAAGGAAGAGTGCGAGACCGCAGCAGGCTACGGCAAAGCCTGAATGCCAGGCGCGTTTCATTTGTATGCTGGAGAGGACGAGGCCAGCGATGAGCGAGGCGTAGTAGACGCCAGTCGTTCCAAAATGCCATATCGCCAGTGCCCCTGATGCCACGAAGGCAATGAGCCGCCATAGGCCAGCATTCCTGAAAAGGATCGCAAGTCCGATCACAAGTAGCGCGCCATAGAACTCAATACTGATTGTCCACAAGCTTGAGTTGTAGGACGTCTCCCCAAGTAGGACAGCGCCGATCAAGCCTTGCCGCAAGGCGTCGCTGAGGTCGGCCGGAAACTTGTAGAACCAACTGAGCCAGAGGGAATCCGTGAGGGGGGCGACCTGCTGAGAAAACATCAAATCACTGGCCAGCAAGACGTATGCAAGGAAGATGGAGCCCAATGCAGGCAGCATTAGTCGTGGGTAGCGCTTGATGGTTGTCCGTTCAAGCGTGCGGATGCCATCCGGATGCTGAGCACGGTAGGTCAGAACGTAGCCGCTCAGGACAAAGAAGATGAGCACTGCGAAGCCACCATCGTAGAGCACATGGGCCAAGCCAAGGCTGCTGAAGAGGTCAGTCTCAAGTGCCTGTCGGTGCGGGAAGAATGCTCCAAGCGAGTGACCTACGAGCACCGCGATCGCTGCGATCCCGCGAAGGCCTTCAAGGTAGTCGAGCTTGCCGGTAGTGGGCTGATCGGAGGCCATGATTTCTTCATTTTTCGTAGTCGCGCAGATTATACGCGGCGCTATGGGGTCCTTCCCCCATCAAACATGGCCACCCTCGGGTGGCTTTCTCGCTGCCCGCCTCAGAGCGGGCTTTTTCATTTCCGGGGGTCACAAATGTCCGAACCAATCAGCGGCGGTTACGCAACAGGGGCGGCCGTCAGCGCCACCGCAAAGCTCTTCGGCCTGCAAATCGGCGCCGGCGCCGTTGCGGCGGCACTGGGCTTCATGGTGCTCTGGCCGAAGACGAAGCGGGAGGGGTTCGCCCGGCTCGTGTCGTCCGTCCTCGCGTCGATCGTCTTCGGCCCGGCGCTGGTGGCGTTCGCCAATACCAGGGCGCCGGATCTGTTCACGTCGGCGCGCGCGATGGGCGCGACTTTCGGTCTCCCGCCGGAGTTCGGCATGCTCTACGCCAGCGCGCTGTTCCTGGTGATCGCCGGCCTGCCGGCCTGGTGGGTGATCGGCGCCGTCGTGCGGTGGTTCGAGAAGCGCCGTGGGAAGGACATCGGTGAGCTGATGGCCGACGCCAAGCAGGAGCTGGCGCCATGATCACGCCCGCCATCATCCGCGCAGTGATGCCGGCAGCCGGGCGGCGCGCCGACGTCTACGGTCTGCTGCTGGCCGACGCCGCGGCGCGGTTCGACATCAGCACGCCGGCGCGCGCGGCCGCGTTTCTGGCGCAGGTCGCGCACGAATCCGGTCAGCTCGCGTACACGCGCGAAGTCTGGGGCCCAACGCCGGCGCAGCTGCGGTATGAGGGCAGGGCGGATCTGGGGAACACTCAGGTCGGCGACGGCAAGCGGTTCATGGGGCGCGGTCTGATCCAAATCACCGGCCGCAAGAACTACCTGCTGTGCGGGTTCGACCTCCGCCTGGACCTGATCGCAATGCCCGGGTTGCTCGAGCAGCCGGAGGCCGCGGCTGCCTCGGCTGGGTGGTACTGGCACACCAAGAACCTGAACCGGTTCGCGGACGCCGGCGACTTCCTGGGCCTGAGTATCGCCATCAATGGGAAGAACAAGGATGGCTTGCCGAACGGCTGGGCCGACCGCCAGGACTTCTGGACGCGCGCGAAGGCGGCGCTGGGGGTTGCCGCATGAGGGCGCTCTCCAACGTCCTGCGCGAGCTGGCGCCCGGAGTGCTGTCCTTCTGGTGCCCGGGTTGCGGCGTCTCGCATTCGATCCAGTACGGCGCCGGGCCGGGGCCGCGGTGGGGTTGGAACGGCCACGTCGAGCGGCCGACCTTTACCCCGAGCGTGCTGGTGCGCACTGGCCGCGCGGTCGATCCGGCCTTTGTGCCGATGGACGGCGATCCGCCGGAGGTCTGCCACACGTTCGTGACGGACGGGCAGATCCAGTACCTGGGCGACTGCACGCATGCGCTGGCCGGCCAGACAGTGCCGATGGTCGCCTTTCCAGACAGGTGGGGCTGAGCGCCTCGCCCATCCGCCCCTCCATACTCCAGGCCCCGCCGCGCGCGGGGCTTTCTCATTCCTGGATCCCTATGGCTGATAGCTTGGATTTCCTGATTGACCAGGGCGCCGATTGGAACGTCCAGCTGGTTCTGCAGAACGACGACAGAACACCGCTGGACCTGACCGGCTGCCAGGTCTACCTCAAGTGCCGCGCGGCGCCGTCGAGCCCGACTGCGCTGATCGACCTCTCGACGAAGGCGGGGACGATCACGATGAACGGCCCCCTGGGCCAGCTGAACTGGACCGTTCCTGGCGCGACGACAGCGCTCTATTCGGGACAACCGTACGCCTTGCCGCAATTCGGGGCGATGCCGTTCGGCGTCTATGACCTCTTCGTCGAGACGCCCGGCGGCAGCCCCATGAAGTACCTCTGCGGCCAGATCTTGTTGGCATTGAGCGAAACCCCTCCATTCTGATCACCGGAGCTTTGCATGACCGTAATTCTGGTAAGCACGCCTGGCCCGCAAGGCGAGCCGGGCGCTGGCATCAATCTGCGCGGCACCTGGTCGTCGACCGCGGCCTATGCCATCAACGACTGCGTGACCTACAACGGCTCGGCCTATACCGCCCTGACTGCGAGCGTCGGCGCCCAGCCGGACATCACGCCGATGCAATGGAACCTCTTCGTGGCCGGGGCCGAGTTGAGCCCGGCGGCGCAGGAGGCGGTTGCGGAGGCAGTGTCTGCTGCCTCGGCGGCGACGGCTGCTGCCGCGACGGCTTCCACGGCCGCATCCGCGGCCGCGGCGGCTGAGGCAATCGTGACGGCGCCACTGACCTTTGCCGGCCAGAAGGTCGGCATCGTTGGCGTCGGCGACAGCATCTCGGCGATCGCCTACTCGGGCCTGACGAACTGGCTGCGCGATCTGTGCTACTTGAGCGGGCAGACCTACCGCTACCGCTACGGCGCCGACTTCGCCGTGTCTGGCTCGACCGCGGAACAAGCGCTGGCGTCGCAGCTGCCGCAGGTGCTGGAGATGAACCCGCTGCCCAAGTCGTGCGTCATCGCATGCGGCTCGAACAACTACAACTCGTCGGCGGAGATCGCCAGCGGCTTCGCGGCCGTGACGACCATGATCCGCCAGCTGATTGCCGCCGGCATCCAGCCGATCCTGTGGACCATCCCGCCGCGCGGCAACGTGCCGGGCAGCCAGACCGGCATCAATGCCTGGAACGCGCTGGTCTACCAGATGCAGGCGCAGTACGGCTTCCCGCTGGTCGACTGCAATGCGGCTTTCCAAGACCCGAACAACCCGGCATTTCTGAAGGCGGCGTACACCTTCGACGGGACGCACCCGACGGTGCTTGGCAGCGGCGCGCTGGCGGCGTATGTCCTCGCCGACCCGAAGTTCAACGCGGCGGCGAAGAAGGACACGCCGCCCTGGCTGGTCACCTACAACTCCGACCCGGCCAATCTGCTGCAGAACGGCCTGTTCAACTCGGGAAGTGGCAGCACGTCGGTGGCCGATGGCGTGCAGTTGGCCAGCGGCGTGACGGGCCTGCTTGTCAACGATGGCCAGTGCCTGGGCAACTGGCAACGCTTCACCCGCCCGGCGAGCGCCGGGGCGGTCGGTGCGTCGTCGCTGGCGTTCGGCGGCGTCGTGGCGGGCAGCGTGATTGAGGTCACCTGCCGCTTGCGCGCGAGCACGCCGGCGGTGACGTGGGGCACGGCGGACGCGATCACCGGGCCGTTCGGTCAGATGCTTGGCGTGGCGTGGCAGAACGCCAGCTGGAGCCAGACCATTGGCACGGCCTACCTGCGCCAGACGAACACCGGCGCGTCCGAGAACGGTGTCATCTGCGAGCGCCTGCTCGTGCCGCCCGGCGCTGCCAACGTGTCGGTCCTGATCGGCGCGTCGAGCGCCGGCGGCAACACGCAGCCAATCTCGGTGGACATTGCCCAGCTGGCGTTCCGGGTGATCTCGCCGCCTGCCGTCTGACCTGCACCACCTGCAGGTTTTCACCAGACCTGCACCACCTGCATCCCAGGCCCCGCCGCGCGCGGGGCCTTTGCATTTCTGGAGGGCCTATGGCCGTCACGGATACCCACGAAGAGAAAGAGACCCTGGCGGTCGACGTGCTGCTGCCCGGGCACGAGCCGCGTGCCACCACGGCGCTGTTCGAACGCACGAAGAAGCTGCTGATCGCGCGCGAGGGCGGCCGCTGCTACGTCTGCGGCGCCACGGCGCAGGAGAGTGGCCAGCCGCTGGAAGCCCATCACCACCCGATCGAGCGGTCGCTCGCCAACATGATCGACTGGGCGGCGGTCCAGGCCGCCGCGCGCGCCGGCGCGCTCGGGACGCACGCCGCGGCGTTCGACTGGGCCGCCTTCGACCCGGCTGACCCGCACACCTTCGTCGACGACATGACGGTGAACGGGCTGCTGCTCTGCCGGCAGCACCACACCGGCAAAGACGCGGGCATCCACGCGCTGCCGTTCCCCCTGTGGCTGGCCCAGAAGTTCGGCCGCGAGGGCTACCAGTTCACGCCGGGGGAGGTGATCCACCATGCGACGTAGCGGCGCGGCGGCCGCCGGCGCGTGCCTGGTCGCCCTGGCGCTGCCCGGCTGTGCCGTGATCGAGCACGTCCAGGTCGTGCCGCTGTTCGACCAGCACCTGCACGTCACCGGCTGCTGCCGCGCCTTCGTCGAGATCCCGCCCTCCACCCAGATCACCGCCACCTTCGACCGCGCCGGCCGCCTCATGGTCGGCGCCAGCTGGAATTTCTGAGCAGTCCCATCCCGCCGCGTCCGCGGCATTCACCCGTAAGAGGAACGTCACATGAAGAAGCTGATGCTGCTGTGCGCGGCAGGAATCGTCGCGCTCGTCTCCCTGGCCGGCTGCGCCGGCGCGCCCCAGGCCGCTGCCACCTTCCAGGCTCAGGTCGTCAAGGCCTGCGCGGTCGTGCAGCCGACCCTGCAGTCGGTCCAGGCCATGACGGTCGACGACCCGGCCAAGCAGGTCATCCTGGCGCAGCTGGTGAGGGACAACGGCGCCGTGTGCGCCGCCGGCGCGGCGGTCGACGCCTCGAGTGTGCAATCGCTGGTGAACACGTAGGTGCCGGCCGCCATCCAGGTGGTGGGCGTGCTTCCGCTCGACCCGGCCGCGCGCAGCGGCGTGCAGATCGGGCTGGTGGCGTTCCAGGTGGCGCTGGCGGCCGCGCTCGCGCAGTACGCCACGCCGGCGGCGAGTTCGACCCCGGCGCCGGCCAGCGCGCCGGCCGCGCCCGCGGTGGCGGTTGCCGGGGCGACGTCGTGAGCCAGTTCCTGACCAAGCTGGTCATGGAGAACGCCACGGGCCAAGATGACGGCCTGTGGCGCCTGGTCGAGCCTCTGGTCTACCAGTCGGACGTGGCCGGGCGGACCTTCGAGGTGCCGCCCGGGTTCGAAACCGACCTGGCGTCGGTGCCGCGGCTGCCGGTGGTCTACCTGCTGGCCGGCGGCACGTCCAACGAGGCGGCAGTGGTGCACGATTTCCTGTACACCAAGCACCCGGTGCGGCGTGCGGTGGCGGATGCGGTGCTGCGCGAGGCCTCGGCGGTCACTGGCGTGCCGGCCTGGCGCCGGTGGCTGATGTACTGGGGGGTGCGGCTGGGTGGCGGGCCGCATTGGGGAGGGAAACCGGCGGCTGCATAGTGAGTCACGTTGCCGATAGCGCGCTGGCGGCGCCGTGCGAGGTGCCGGATGCGCCGGTGGTGGCTGACTATGACGCTTGGCAGGCTTGGGTGATGGGGCCGGTGTTGGGGGCGCTGGGAGATTGCGCTGCGCGGCACCGAAAGACGGTGGAAGCTTGGTCTGGCGCCGGTGGCTGATGTACTGGGGCGTGCGGCTGGGCGGTGGGTCACACTGGTGGCAAGAGCCAACTGTGGCGTGAGGGGGTAATCTGTGCCGATTAGGGCGTGCGCCCTGGCTGAAGTTCGGTCGCGGTAGTCAATCGCCGAAGAGGTCGAAGACCTTGGCAACGCCGAAAGCAGCTACCAATCCCAACGCAACTGGGGCTGCTGCTGCGACGAGCGTTGAGCCACCAGCGAGGGCCGCCACTCCCGCGGCGGTCCGAGACCCTGTCGCCAGTCCTCCAACTGCAAGTCGTGCAGCGGTTGCTGTTGACTTCTGAGCTAGCGAGGGCAAGGCTGCTTGCGCGATGAGTGCAGCGACGGCCGATTTCACTCCAGAGTCGGCGCTCGTCAGCGCGAAGCCCGCTACCGCCTGTGTCGCGAGGAACTGTGCGCTCTTGCTCTTGGCGATTTCAGAAAAGGCCTCAATGCCCAAGCGCTGCAGTTCCGACTTACCAAGGTAGGCTGCAACGGCAGAGGCGCCATGAGTTACGAAGGAGTTGACTTGTCCGCTCCAGGGTAAGCCGAAGATGCACCAATTCGCGAAGTGCTCGCAGTTGTTCAAGAGCAGGCTGTAGAGGTCTTCGCCAATGCGGCTATACGCGCGCTCGACTGTCTCCTCCGGACTGTAGACCCGCACGGCGTACTCTCTGCATTGGACAGGGGCGCCATTACTAAAGTGAGCTAGTGTTGTCTCTTCGATGGCGCCTCTGTTCATCCCTTGTGCAAAGCCTGAGTAATGGATGACCCTTTCATGTCCCACGTATATACCGTGGTGTTTGTAGCCAGTTCTGGGGGTGATGAGGTGGTCGCCAGCGCGCATGTTGCTCGATTTGGTGGGCAGTAGGCAGAGATCGCCAAACAGGCCAATTGTCGGCAAAGGTTGGCTGCGATTGAGGCTTGGCATCCCCCGCTGAAGGGGGGGCAACGCCGCAGCCGGCCTGGAAATGGCCATGACGGACAAGGCAGTCGACTACAAGGGCCGCAAGGTCAGCGATGTTGGCCTGGGCGATGCCATTGTGAAGTTCGCCGGCTTCACGCCGACAGTGGTCGCCGAGGACACCCGCCGCCGGATGCCGGCGCGCCAAGACATCGCACTGGTGAAGAAGATCCAGAGCAACATCATGGACCTGTGGTCGCGCGGCCTGGCGGAGGGCGACAAGGGCATGCAGGAGAGGGCGGCAGCCTGGCTGCAGGACTGGAACGAGAAGAACCCGGAATCGCCGATCGTGGTGACGAACCCGGCTCTGATCAACCAAGTGAAGCAGATGGCGACGCCGAGTGTCGATCGGATGCTGAAGGGGGTGCCGAAGGGGATGCGCGGGCGGGTGGCTGAGGAGATTTCATTGCGGGGTGAGAACTAGAAAGTTGTAACAGACAGATGGATTTCCCAAATCCTCACCTGAGCGCTATGGTACCGGCATGATGAAGCAAATCGCATTCCTGCATCCCAACATGGTATCGTTTACGCCACTTTCCAAATTACAAGAAGGGGGGGAGGGACGTATGAGTTGGGCACAACCACAATACTCGCGTGGTCAGGTTGACAAGGCCGGAAGGGTTCTGGCGGGGCAAGAGGCTGGAAACGCAGCGGAGACGGCCGCACTATATGTATTGGACAACTGGCGTGCTTCGCACAACTTTCCACTGAATACATTTCAAGTCGGCCTACGCAACAGAGCGCGGAAGATTGACGGTAATGCTCTTGTAGCGCAGAGACTGAAGCGCGTCCCATCAATTGTCCGAAAGCTACAGCGTTTTCCTAGTATGAGCCTGTCGCGGATGCAGGATCTAGGCGGTTGCCGAGCTGTCTTGACGACTGCTACGCAAGTGGCGGAACTCCGCGACATATACTTGAAGAGTGATATCAAGCATATTCTTGTAAATCAAAAGGATTATATTCAAAATCCAAAGGATTCCGGATATAGAGGAATTCACTTGGTCTACAAGTATAGGAGCGATAAGAATGGTACATACAATAACCATCAAATCGAGGTGCAACTCCGATCAAGGTTGCAGCACTCATGGGCCACAGCCGTAGAGACTGTTGGCACCCTTCTGAGTCAATCTTTGAAGGCTAGTGAAGGCGAAGGTGAGTGGCTTGATTTCTTCGCTTGGACAAGCTCAGCATTTTCATATATTGAGAATACTCCCCCACTGGCTGGAATGGGATCTCGAAGTGATGTGTATGGGCGCGTACGGGATATGGCGAATGGTCTTCAGGTGATATCAAAGCTAACAAATTATGGGCATGCGCTTCATACGATTGAAGAGGCATCGGACCGTGATTCTCATTATTTCTTGATGGTGCTGCGGCCGTCACACTCTGAGTTGCGCATTACGGGTTATCATCGAACGATGCTTGAAAAGGCGACAGGAGATTACCTTATTGCTGAACAGCAGGTGGCGGAAGAGGTCGGCTCTGAGGCCGTGCTGGTTACGGCTGAGTCATTGAATGCTCTTCGGACTGCATACCCTAACTACTTTCTTGATACGCAGCGCTTTGTTACGACACTGGGTGCGATTGTTAGAAATGCTGATCGCTAGCGATAACTGCGATTAATCGGTGCTGGTCCAACTCCCAGCACATCCGCCGGTGGCAACACCAGAAACGACTGTGCCACCTCCGGATCCCGACACGTCAGCCAGTCAACCCACTGCCCATGCGGCACGATCACGATGCCGCGTTTCTCCTTCCCCGGTGCGTGCATGCGCTTCATCACCGGGTGGCGGGCGGCGTTCACCGTCAGCATCGTGAACGTGAAGGCCCCATCCGGCCAATCCCTCCAAAGTCCGGCTACCCCGAACGCCGGTTCGTCCTTCATCCAGATCCGGTACCGCACAGACTTGGGCCCGTGCTCCTAGTTGGGCTCGTAGAAGGCGGTTATCGGTACCAGGCAGACCTGGCCCTTCTTCCAGGGCCCGGAGAATGACGCCTTCGAGCCGACCGTCTCGGCCCGGGCGTTCATCGTGTCGTAATTCTTGAGCTTCGGCGGCGCGCCGGTGCGCTCTTCCTGTTCGGCGTTGCGTCGCTTGATCTCGGCCCGGGGGACCATGCCGAAGCCGGCCAGCACGCAGTCGCGGCGGCCGGCCTGGTCGGCGCGCACAATCGGCGCCAGGTAGTCGCGCCAGGTCTAGGCTTCCACACCGACGGCGGCGGCTCGACGCCGAAGACGTCGCGCAGCAGCTGGGCCTGCACTGGGGCGTAATTCGTGCACATCGGCGATTCCTCCCGATCGTTGGCGCAGCGCCTCGGCCGCGCCATCCAAGTCTACCCGCCGCGGAGGCGCCGGGCTTCCCGCTCGGCCTCGCGCCTGGCCTCGCCGGCGGAGAGCGCTCGCTCGGGCTGCGGCCCGAAGTCGGAGGCCGGGCCAGGGTAATCGATCCGGCCTGCCAGGACGCAGGCTTCCCGCTTGAGCGCGGTCCGCAGGGCGTGCAGGTAGGGCGCAATCGCGGTCTCAAGCGAGATCTCGGCCACGAGGAGCTGGTCGAGCTCCGTCGGCAGCAGCTTGTCGGCCACATCCTGGGCGCGCTGGGCGAGGGCCTGCAGCCGGGCGATCTCCCACAGCAGGCGCTTGACCTCCGGGGTAGGGCAGCGCTCGTAAAGCGCGCGCAGCTCGGCCTTGGTCAGCGCCGGCGGGAAGCCGCGCGATCGGCCGCTACGCGTGGTCGGCATCAGCGTGCGCCGTGTCCGGGGTGACCGGCTCGGCCCGGTAGGCCATCCAATAGTGGTAGTAGCTCTTGTGGTGGCGGGAGAGCTTCCGCTCGAAGAAGATCCGGACGGTGCCGAAGTTGCCGGCCTCGATGACCACCTCGGCATGCGTGCGGTTGTCACTGTCGGCGGGGCCGAGCGTCTGCCGCGCCACGTGCACGTAGTCGCCTGGGATGTACGCCAGGACGCCGTTTGCCGGATTGATGCTGGGCCCGCGCGAGTCGCTGTCGGACTTGTCGACCGGGCGGAGCTTGGGATTGCCCGTGATGCGTCACCTGCTGAATACTGTATGGATATACAGTATGGCGAGGATACCCCGTCGGGTAGACTGTCGCCGGTAAACAACGATGGGCACGCCCAGAAAGTGCCTGCGTACCCTCTTCGTGGCATCGCTATTTTTTAGGGGCACGCTTAGGGGCATTGATGAATCTAGTTTTGATGAATCATCAATGAAATTAAATAGTTACGTCTGCTTTGTGATGCCCGCTCTGGGCACCACGTCATTGGCCGCTGCAGTCCGCAGTGGTTCACCATCCCAAGTAAATCAAGGATTTAGGCGTATTTTGCGTCCGTCGGTGTTCGTCCGCGAGTGTCGGACCGCGCACAAGATCAATGGCGTCAAAGTGACAAGCCTTCCGCTGCGATCTCACCCACCCTCCACAGCAAGACGCCCGAAGATATCCCACAGAGGCTCCGGCTCGTGGATCAGGTGCCCCTGCGCGTAGTCGACGCCCAGCGTGCGCAAGCGCTCCAGTACCTGCGGCTTGTCGACGAACTCTGCCACGGTCCTGACATCGATCGCGCGTGCCACATCCACGAAGCACTGCACCGCGACCTCGTCCAGCCGGTCTTCGCCGATGTTGCGGATGAACTGGCCGTCGATCTTCAGGCAGTCGATCTTCAATGACTTGAGGTAGCCGAACGATGAGGTGCCGGAGCCGAAATCGTCGAGGGCGACGCCGCATCCCCGTTGCCGCACCTGGTCGATGAAGGCGGTGGCATCGGCCAGGTTGGTAATCGCGGCGGTCTCGGTGATCTCGAAGCAGAGGCGCCGGCTGATCTGCGGGCCGGCACTGTCGAGCAGTTCCAGGGCCTCGCGGTGGAAGGCGCGGTCGCCGATCGACTGCCCGGAGAGGTTCACGTGGAGAATGCTGCGCGGCGCTGCGTGCGCGAACGTCGCGAGTGCTTCGATGGCGAGCCGCAGCACGCGGCGGTCGATGCGGCAGGCGATCTGGAAGCGCTCGGCCGCCGGCAGGAAGGCGCCCGGCAGCACGATGGCGCCGTCGCGTTCGATCAACCTGACCAGGACTTCGATCTGCGTTGTCCTGGCATGGGCCTGCAGGTCGTCGTCGATCGGGACGATGCGCTGTCCGTAAAGCACCAGCCGGCGGTCGTCCAGTGCGTGTTCGAGCCGCGCCGCCCATTGCATGTCGCCGCGGCGAGCGTGCAGCGCTTTGTCCGAATCGAGCCAGACGTGGACCCGGTTGCGCCCGCCTTCCTTGGCGGCATAGCAGCTGGCATCCGCGGCCTGCAGGACGGTGGCCAGGTCGTACGAATCGCGATCGATCGGCACCAGCCCGATGCTGGCGCCGATACGAAAGCGCCGTTCCTCGTGCAGGAAGCGGAAAGTGTCCATGCTGGCGCAGAGCCGATCCGCCATTTCCCGCGCATGGGCCAGCGGGCAGTTCTCCAGCAGGATGCCGAATTCGTCGCCGCCCAGCCTGGCGACCGTGTCGCCGGGCCGGGCCTGCGCCTGGAAGATGCGGCCTACCTGCTGCAGCAATTGGTCGCCGACGCGATGGCCGCAGGCATCGTTGACCAGCTTGAACTGATCCAGGTCGATGTACAGCAGGGCATGCTCGCTGCGGTCCCTGGATGCCCTGTCGATCCGTTGCTGGACGGTCGACTCGAACTCGCTGCGATTCAGCAGCCCGGTCAGCGGGTCGTGCGTGGCTCGGTAGGCAATCTCTTCGCTCAGCCGGCGTTGTTCGGCCACGTCGCGGAATACCAGGACGTTGCCGATCGCTTCGCCGGCCTGGTTGCGGACGGGAGCCTCGGAATGCTCGACGCCGCGCTCCACGCCATGGCGCGCTATCAGGACGCTCTGGCGGGGAGGGTCGCCGCGCGCGCGCTCGCGCCAGCTTGGCGACGCCATCTCCTGAGCGCTTGCCAGGCTGGGGGCGGGCGCGATGTGGAAGACGTCGGCCAGGCGCAGCCCGACGGCTTCCGCCAGCCGCCAGCCGGTGATGCGTTCGGCGACCGGATTCAGCCACGTGACCCGTTCAGCATTGTCCGTGGTGATCACGGCGTCTCCGACGGCATCCAGCGCGACACGCAGCAGCACATGCTGCCGCGCCAGTTCGTCGTACAGGCGATGCCATTCCCGATGCCATGCGTCGCGCGGCGAGGAGCGGGCAGGCGCATCGGGTCGAGAGTTCTTCATTGGCATGGGGCGGGCGGCGGCCGGCCGCCGCCCGCCCGCGCGAAGACGTCAGTCGAACAGTCGGTTCAGTCTGCGACGCGTCGGCCATTTGCCGAATGCCACGACAAAGAGGCAGAGCATCGGGCCGAAGAAAGGAATGATCAGGAAGGAATAGAGCCAGATCCTCATATGTGCCCGGCGCATGATCCTGTAGACGGGATAGGAGAACGCAAGGAACAGGCCGAGCAGAAAGCAAGCGATTGCCAACATGGTCGCTCCGGTTTTACATGACAGTGGCAGGCGCCGGCTCGCGGCACCAGTTCGCAAGCAGTTCGCCGAAGCTGCTGAGCTGGCTATCCGATGACATCCCGACAGGCCCGGCCAGGGGCGGGCACAGTACCCAGCGTGTCTGCGCATCCTGGTAGACGATCAGCTTGACCGTCAGGTCGGCGGGCTGCAGCACCTCGACCGCTGGCCTGAGCGGTGCCAGCCCGAAGGCATCGATGTACTGGCTCGAGTAGGTCTTGTTGATGCAGACGACGACGCGCGGTGCCCAGTTCCTGGTGATGGCCTTGAGAAAGGCGAAGCGACCGCCGAAATGGCAGACGTCGATGAACTGCGCCTTGCGCACCAGCAAGGGATCATGGCCATAGGCGTCGCGCCAGGAGATATCCATGCGCGGCCGCAGCGGCAATGGATACAGATTGATCTTGAACTCGTTCCCCTCCGGGCGATATAGCGAAGCCCGGAAGTAGTCCTCCCATTCCCGGGGCCCGGCATGCCGTCCCTGCAGCGCGCTGACGCAGGCAGTCATGACCTTTGCGATGCGCTGATGCCCGAGCCATTTCCCCATCTGCGCGCCATGGCTTTTCCTGAAACTGTCATTCCAGGACGGGGGAGCGAATGCCGGCTCGAGGGGCCGCTGCAGGCCGGGCATGGCAGGATGCGGGGCCACGTCGCAAAACCAGATCTTGCTGCGTGGATTACCACCCTCCATTCCCACATAGGAGGCGAAGTATTTCTCGAGATCCTGTCCCCCGGTTTGCGTCGTGCCCATCATGATGTGACCCTGCATCGATGTAATTGTTGACTCCATTTGCCTTCGAAAGAACCTGGCCAGTGCGCGCCGCGCTTGCCATGGCGCCCAACCCGCCGGCGTACTGGCCGATGATGGATCGATACGCGCAGCTGAGTGGCCGTGTTGATTGCTTTCCTCCCGATGGCGCAGGCCGGCTGGCGGACCGATGGCGATCCTGGCGGAAGCTTCTGCTGGTGAGCCGGGTCGGTACGCATGTCAGATTGCCGTGAGCGCCTTGCCGGTGACGGCGTCGGCACTGCGGGCAGGGAGGGCCGCGCGGCCACGCGCCGCTAGCCATTTCTACGAGTTTACTTTGTATCATTTTGGTGTTTCGTTTTGATGCTTTTTGGACCCGACCAACGGGGGGATGAATGCGACTCACTATCAACAGTGACTCGCATTTGGAGTAACTTTGAGCGTATTCGGCCGAACTGCGCTGCAAGTCGAGCATTTCTGGCGCGAAGGGCATGGTCGGAAGAGGAATTGCGATCCTCATCTGAGGCCCCGTGCATCGATTTGCGGGTGCGTCAGCTCGTGTCCTAATTCGGGATCGAGAAAAAATGAAACTACCCGTCAGCCGGATTCGTCCAGTCCGGTGCCGCGACGGGCGTCGGCCATCTGTGAGTCCGCCTGTCGCTCAGATGGCTCGACGGCTCGGCGCGGGCCCTGCCGCGCGATGCAGCCGGCTGCGCGGTTCCTGGGCGCTCGCGATGTCTGCAGGGACTTGCGCATCTCCATGGTCAAGGGATGCGTGGTATCGCTGGTGGCGCGTCGCGGCGAGCCGAAGCGAGTCGCCGACGGCGGGGCCCGGCGCTGCACCAAGCGGGTCGATGTGCCGGGGCAAGGGGCGCATGCGCCGCTGGCGCACGGATGCGAGCTGTGGTCGGACGGGAATCAGGGGTGTCAATGGATGCAATGGATGCAACAGAGTCAACAAGAAGATCAATGAAAAGCCTGCAGGAATTCAGTTCCAGCCAACCGGCTTGCGGCGGAGAAGCCATGGTGAAGATCAACAAGCTGTTGAGGGCGGTGTATGACCTGACGGCACAGGAGGCGAAAGACAAGCTGGCCATCATTGCCGCCAGTGTCGACGGCCTTGCCCATTGCGTGAGCGCCGGCGCGCTTCATCCGCGCGATGGCACGAGTCATGCCATTCAATGGTGCGTGAGTGCGCTGGAAACCTGGCGGGATATGGTGGGCGCCGACTACCTCACGCTTGCACAGGTTCCCGCGCAAACGTTCATGCAAGGCCTTGCGGAAGAAATTGCCAGGTTCCTCTCCATGGAGGTCCGGTTGCGCTCCAGCCTGGAGTCCGGCGATGCGGCGATTGCCATCAACGGGCAGCGATTCCGCCTGGTCATGATCCATCTGTCCTGGCTGCTCCGGCGTTGGCTCCCATGCTCGGAAATCGTGATGCACATCTCCGACGCCGAATCCCCGCCGACGCCGGGGCACCTGTGCGCCGGCACGGGCAGCCGGCGCTCGCTGGAGATCGAGGTCTTCGCGCGCTCCAATGCCATCATCGCCTGGCATCTGGTGCCGGAGCGGCTGAGACACCTGGCCGGATCGCGGGCCTACGCGAACAGGCTGGACGTGGGCCTCAGGGAGGTCGGTGATGCCATCGCCGGGTGCGGAGGAATTGTCCAGCTGAGAGGCGCGGAGAACGGGGCATTCCGCATGTCGATCCTGCTGCCGGCGATGGAGTAGGCGCCAGAGGAAGCCAGCATGGCGATGTACGGCGCTGCCGGCGAGCCGGGCCCCCCGCTACGCGGCGCGCGCGGCATCGGCCCCGGAGGGGATATCCCGTCAGCGGTGCACAGGCAACAGACCGGAAAGGATCTCGCGGCGGTCGTGTGCGGCCAGCACGATATCGGGCATCGTGGAAAGCAGCTCAGAGCGGGTGCCGACACCGAGACGGCGGAAGATCTCCGAGACATGCTCCTTGACCGTGTTGTCACGCAGGCCCAGGCGCGCCGCGATCTCCTTGTTGGGCAATCCCTCGAGCAGGAATGAGAGAACGCTGCCCTGACGGACGGTCAGGCCCAGCTGCCGCGGGGTGATGGCGCGATGCGCCACTGCGCCTTTCGCATCCCCTTCACCGTGGGCGTGGTGCATGGGGGGAGACAAGCTCACCAGGAATTTCCTCATGGCCGGGGAATTCAGTTCGCGGATGATCTGCGTCCTGCTGCGGATGCCGAGCCGGGTCATGATGACCTTGACGTGATCCTTGACCGTGTATTCGGCCAGGTTCAGTTCGGCGGCAATGAGCCGGTTGGATCGGCCCAGAAGCATCAGGTACAGCACCGAGCGGTGCCGGCTGGAGAGCCTGCACAAACGAAGGTGGAGGTCATCGGTCGCGGGCCCGCCGGGGCCGCCATCCGGACTGCCTGCCTGCATGTCCTGGCCGCACAATGGGGGCGCTGGAGCGGCAAGGCCTTCGGATCCGGGGGCGGCCTCGTGCCTTGCGGAGTGACTCGGGTCATGCGGAGGTTTTGGCATGTCGGTGGATCCTTGGCGGACGAAACTCACGCGCGATATCGGGCGGCAGGGGAAGCGCGCTCCGGACGACGGTCCAAGCGTGGCGGATGGTGTGCGTGCCGGAGTCCGCTGCGGCGGTGCGTGGCGCGGTGCGAACGGCTGTCGGCTGGTCCGCGACGAGCGGGCTTCTGCGGCCAGCGCAGCTTGCGTTGCGGGAGGAAAAAGATCCCACCCTCGCACTTGGGGTGCAAGGGTGGGGCAGGAGCGGAATGTCAATGGGGAATCCCATGGCATCCCTGCAAACGAGATTCAATTTTATCCTTTTAAGATTTCTTATATACACTTATTGGCTACCCCTGACGAAGGGGCTGCTGCCTGAGCGGTGCCCCCCCCCCGGGGGAAACTGGCGCGGAGCGGAAGCGGATCTCTTTCGCGTGCGCCGGAGACTTCCGCAGGGCCTGCGCAAGCGCCGCGAGCGGGGGTGGCCGGGCGCGCTCCTCGCTCCTTTAGCGGAGCCGGTAGTTGACGCCAATGGTGAAGCTGTTATTGACCCAGCGGCTGCCCCCTGCCCGGTCGGTGTCGCCGGTCCATTCCGAGAACACGCTGATGTTCCTGGTGGCCATGTACTCCACACCGGCACCATAGTGGATGCGGTACGACGGAGAGGTCCCGGTGACCCCCACCCGGCCATAGGGCATGAAGCTGCCGATCGGATAGCCGAGCTTCGCGTCGATCCCGATGTCCTTGTTGGTGGCCGAGCCGAAATGCAGGTCGGCAAAGATCTCGGCGCCGATCACGGCCGGGCCGACGCCGAAGCCGTAGCCGGCGACGAAACCGGGGAAGATGGTCGTATGCGAGGATCGGTTGGTCGCGCCGGAAACGCTGGAGATGTTGGCGCCGACCTTGGTGCCGATATAAGGGCCGGTGAAGGCCTCGATATTTCCCGGGTTGTCCGACTGAGCGGCAGCGTGGCCGCAGAGGGCGAGGGCCGCGAAGGTGAGAGCGATCTTGCCGATATTCATGAGTGACTTTGATTCTCTGGCAGAGGGATGGTTAATGGTTATCGGAGCAGGCGCGTCGCGGAGAATGCGCTGCCCTGTGGCACTGGCTGGATTGCGGCGCCGGATCGGCGCGGGTGCGGCTTTTGTACGGTGTGCCGCAAGGGCGTTCCCGCATTGGGCGCGCATCCGTATCGGGACGCGCGTAAGTGCCCGGTTGCTGTGGCCTGAGATCGGCTTGCCCCGATGCTGGCGCACTCCGTGCGCCAGCTGAATAGCGGCAGTGGCTGCCGGCTGCGCGCGTGACCGGGAAGAGATCCCGGCTATTCCGGCTATTCCAATCGGCGCACCTGGCTCTTGAATCTCGGCCAGTGACAGAGAGCGGCAAACCAGATGGCAATAAATGGCCCGAATAGCGGGAAGAGCAGGATCAACTGGCTCAAGGCGGAAAATCCCGCTCGCCGCAGCAGAAACGAGGTGGGAATGGCCCAGGCAATGTGAATGATCAATAGCGATAACGGCGGTACTAGGCCTTGCATGATCTCGGGGACATCGTTGATGGATTGGCGAGGGCGTTGGCGGCAGGCTGCGCTTCAGGCCAAGGGAGGCCATGGGCCCGGGATGGATTCGTCGCTCTCGAAGTGGTTTTCATTTTATCAATTTGAAATTCGTATTTTGCACGTTTACATCCCCCCTGCTCGCGGGGAAGCGGGATCGGAGCAAGGGACTGGACGAGTCTGCGCGGCAGTGGCGAAAGGCGCATGGACGGGTTCACCCGGCGGCACGCTGGATGTAGTGGTGAGGCGAGCGGAGCCGCCATCGATCGTGGCCGTGCCAGCGCTGGGAGTTGTCAATCCCGACGGCGCGCGCGGCGGCCAAGAGGATGACGCACGGATGGCAAAGGATCGTTTGCGCATGCTGGAGATGGGGGTTTCAACAGGCGCAAGCGATCGACGGAAAAGAATGGCGCTGCGATGGTTCAGATAAACATGGCACCCCCCCGTCCCTTGCGTTTGCAAAGGTTTGATTTTCAAGCGGACTTTTAATCCCTTTGGGTGAAGGAAAGTGCAGGAATAGCTGATAGACTACGCATCAAGATATGCTTTCACGGAGGGAGAAAGCATCCCTGTCTCTTATTTGCCGACCCTGGGGAACTGGTCTTTGCGGTTTGCGGTGCCCGTCCGGTTGATGCCGTCCGTGCAGGCCGGATATGCTGCGCAGGCCACGCGCCAGGAAGCCGGAGCGGCGTGGTTGAGGCCTAGAACGATGGCGGTGCGCTGGCAAAGCGCGAGCGGGGCGACGCTCGACAGACCGACCCGGATTTCAAGGTTCCTGGCGGGATAAGAGGGAATTAATCTTCAGATAAAAATATCTGATCATAATGATATGAGCAAGAATTTTGAATTCTACTCAACCCAAGAAGCCGCGGAACGGCTCGGGGTTTCTCGTCGGACGGTGCAGATGTGGGTTGAGACCGGCAAGTTGCCGGCATGGAAGACCGATGGCGGCCACCGCCGGATTCCGAAGGAAGCCGTCGATACCCTGGTTCTCCAGCAGCAGCGGGTGCAGGATGGCAGTTTGCTGCGTTCCAGGCGTCTCATGATCATCGAAAGCGATCCCTATTTGAGGGATCTCTATGCGAGTGGAATCAGGACGAGATTCCCGGACCTGAAAATCGAATCAGTGGGGAACGGGATCGAAGGCCTGATCGCGATAGGCCGGTGTGAGCCTGATATTCTTATTCTGGATCTTGTGATGCCGGGAGTCGATGGCTTTCGCCTGTTGCATACGCTCAAGACAAATGAAATCTACGAGAAAATCGCGATAATCATCGTCACCGGACTGTCGGATGATGTCATCGAATCGAATGGCGGGCTGCCCGAGCATATCTGCCTTTTGAAAAAACCGATCGGGGTCAAGGAGCTTCCGATTGCCGTCAATAATGCCTTGACGAGCCGGCAGGTTCACCTTGCCGCCTAGTTGATGTTGCCGGCCGATTGATATTTCAGTCCGCGCGTGGCGGTTTCAATCCGCCAGTCGCAGGGTGCGCTGCATCGCAAATCAAAAGGCCTGCGGCCCTGCCGTGGAGCATGGCTGAAGCGCTGCCAGGCGGACGTCCACGCTGCTCCCGTCCGGCGTGATGGCGGCGGCTGACGCGAGGGCGACACACCGCGGCGTCCCCCCGGCGATGGCCCCGAGACCTCGCCGCGGAATGCCGGGGCCGGTCCGGCGTCATTCCCCCCCAAAGCGGCAGCAGCCTCAGCCGGCGGCCCCCGCATGAGCCGCCTTCAGGGCCCCGATGTCGAGCTTGACCATCTTCATCATGGCATCCGCCGTGCGCCGGGCCCTGAGCGGATCGGGATCCGACATCCACTCGCCGAGGGCCGCCGGAACGATCTGCCACGAGAGCCCGAAGCGGTCTTTCAACCAGCCGCATTGCTCGGGCGCGCCGCCGTCGAGCAGCCCATTCCAGTAGCGGTCCAGTTCCTCCTGGTCTTCGCACTGCACCACGAAGGAGATCGCATGATTGAACGGATCGAGCGGTCCGGCACTCATGGCAGTGAACGGCTGTCCGCACAGCACGAATTCGACGATCTTGACGGAACCCGGCGGGCCGCTCGGCGAATCGCTGGGCATTGCCGTGACCCGCACGACACGTGAATCGGGAAAGATCGAAGCGTAGAACCTGGCGGCTTCCTCCGCCTCTTTCGCGTACCAGAGGAAGGGGGTGATCTTCTGCATTTTCATGGCAAAGCTCCTGTCGGGGCGGGGTGATCGCGCCGCGCATCGGGATCGCAATCGGGGCGACCAAGGAGGGGCGGCAGCGAGAGAAAGCCCGCACGATGGCGGGCTCGGGCCGGGGATGCTGCGCCCCGGGAGGCGCTCGCTCTCACAAAGGGGACGTGGGAGCGCCCGGACGCGCCCGCCAATGTCCGCGTCGGTCCGCGTGAAGCCGGAACGCTGCCGCGGGGCACGACCGGCTGCGATTCATGCAATGGCCGGAGCCGGGCACTCTCACCAGCGCCGGATCGCTTGATGCAGCCCGCTATTCCTTCGTATCGCCCTTGCCCATGGAGTCCTTGTCCATCGAGTCCTTGCCCATGGAGTCCTTGTCCATGGAGCCTTTCCCCATGGAATCCTTGCTCATGCCTCGCTTCGCCGGAGCCTTCTTGGCGTGGCCTTTGCTCATATGGCCTTTCGACATATCGTCCTTGCCCATGGTGTCCTTCGCCATGCTGCCGCTTTGTCCCATCGCATCCTTTCCCATCTCGTCTTTCTTCATGGTGTCCTGTGCCAGCGCATTGCCGGCCAGCAGCATTGCAGCGGAAATCAGCAAAGCCAGACGCTTTTTCATGGTGTTCTCCTTGGTCAGATAAGCAGGAAACCGGCGAACCCGCCGGTCAGGTACGGGTGATCGCTCAGGAACCGCCGAACCAGTTGTAGCCCTGGTCCTCCCAGTAGCCGCCCGGATACTTGTTGGTCACGAAGATGGCGACGATGTGCTTCGGGTTCTTGTACCCGAGCTTGGTCGGCATGCGCAGCTTCATGGGGAATCCATACTTTGGCGGCAGGCGTTCGCCGTCGTAGGTGAACGTCAGCAGCGTTTGCGGATGCAATGCCGTGGGCATGTCGATGCTGGAGTAGTAGTCGTCGGCGCAGCGGAAACCCACATACTTTGCCGTCACGTCCGCTCCGATGCGCTGCAGGAAGTCGGAGAAGCGCGTGCCGCCCCACTTGCCGATCGCGCTCCACCCTTCGACGCAGATATGCCGCGTGACCTGGGACGTCTGCGGCAAGGCATACAACTGGTCGAGCGTCCATGGCGCCTTGCGTGAGACCAGGCCTCCGATCTCGAGCCGGAAGCCGTCGGCGTCCACCTCCGGCACTTCATCGATGCCGTAGTAGGCGTTGAAGGGGAACGGCCGCGTCAGCATGGACTCAGGATAGGTCGGCGCCAGCCGCCGCGGATCGAACAGCCAGGCTTGCGCCCGATCATTGAAGCGTGAAACCGCCATCAGGAAGGACTCTACTGACGGCTCGTCGGTGATGCGGCATCCAGTCAGCAGCAGCAATCCGCCGAGCGTGATGGCGCGCTTGCCGAACAGCCGGCGGGACGGCATGCTCAACTCCCGGGTGGCATCGCGCAGGATCAGCTGGCGGTCGACTCGGACGATTTTCTCGGGTGTGCTCACGGCAATTCCCCTGTTCAGCCTGTTTAGCTGCCTCAGCCTAGCGGCCGCGCAGCATGATGATGAGCGTGCGCGGCACCAGTACCGTCATCACCACATGGACGACGATGAAGAGTGCGATCGCACTCATGCCGGCGAAGTGGATCCAGCGAGCCGTGTCATAGCCCCCCATCAGCATGCGCAGCAGCGGAAACTGCACTGATTTCCAGATGGCGAGACCGGATAGCACCGTGACCACGATGACGGCGACCACCCCGAGATAGAGCAGCTTCTGGGCGGCGTTGTATTCAGCGAGATTGGCGTGCGAGAGCTTCCCGCGCAGCGCCGCGGCCATGTCTTGCAGCGCGCCGGAAATGGAAAGTGGCAGGAAGCGCCTCTGGAAGCGGCCGGTGAGCACATTCATGCCCAGGTAAAACAGGCCGTTGGCCACCAGCAGCCACATGGCGGCGAAGTGCCATTGCAGCGCGCCGGCCAGCCACCCGCCGAGCGTGATGCCGTTGGGGAAATGGAAGGCAAACAGCGGGGAAGCGTTGTAGATGCGCCAGCCGCTGAGCATCATGATGATCACGGCGATGGCATTGAGCCAGTGCGTGATGCGCAGCCACGCCGGCTGAATCGTGGTGGACGGGCTTGTGCGAGGCTCTGGCCTGATTGCCGCGAATCGCTCTGCAGTCTTCACGTTTCCCTCCGATGGCAGTCGTCAAGCGGCAACCGCCGCCCATGCCACGTTAGTCGTGCCTCGCGGCACAACCTTACACAGTCCCATCGCATCCTCGTCAGGCGCGGATCGTGGCATCGCCAGCATGGCGCCTACGGCATATCGCGGTGCTGAGAAAGATCGAGTGGCTTGCCGCCATGATTCGATTGCAGAAATGAAGCGGCATGCACCTTGACGATAGAACCAATCGACCGGAAGGCAAGGAACTGCCTTCCGGTTGTTGCGTGGTGGCAGGGCCCGGCGAAAAAAGTGCCCGCGTAGTGGCGGCCTCAGGAGGAGGGGCGCCCGGCTATCGGAAGCTGAATGCCAGGGCCGCTTCGCAATGGGCGCCGACTGTGTTTTCGCGTATTGCGCCGATCTCGCGCACCTATGTCTTCTCAGCGGTGAGCCGCTACGGAAGCTGGAGCGATAGCCATTATCCCGGCGCGAGTTTGTCCGCTCCTTACCTGCTGGGTTTGCCTGGCGACGTGCATCTTCCATTTCCCCCGAGGGCCACGCGAACGGCGCGATGACGCCGTCATTTTCACGATCCAACCACCTCGCGGGATCAGGGATTCTACTGAGATGAGCGGGGCGTGTGTCGCGCTTGACACTGCCAGATCGACGTTGATAAATTATCCGATCGGATAATTTTGTCGGTGCGCGCGTTGCTGGTGCGCGCGCGAATGGCAGCTGGCAGCTGGCCTGGTCCGTTGCTGCCGTTGTTGCGCATCCGGATCCAGACCAGCGTATCCGTAACGCCGAGGCGCGCCTCGGACGACGAGCGCGAAAGAAAAACAAGGAGGAGGAGAGCTGTGGGGAGGAAAAAGCATCTTGCGTGCCATGCCGTCTTGAGTCTCGCTGCGGGCGGCACGGGCGTGGCGCATGCACAGTCTGGCGTGACGATCTATGGCGTCATCGATGTGCCGTTCGAGTATGTCAACAACCAGGCGCAGGTCGCGCCGGTCATCAATCCCGTCACCGGCGCGGTGACACGGCAAGCGGGGGGCAACAAATTCTCCCTGGAGGCGGCTGGCGGCATGTCGGGCTCGCGTTGGGGCATACGCGGCGTGGAAGACCTGGGGGCGGGCATGAAGGCGTTGTTTGTCCTCGAGAGTGGTTTCGCCGCCGACTCGGGGCAGATATCGCGAGCGGGCACCATATTCGGCAGATTGGCGTTCGTCGGCTTGCAAAGCGACCGGCTCGGCCAGATCACGCTCGGCCGGCAGAACACCAGCATGTATGAAACGCTGGGGAACTTCATGCCGGCCAAGTTCGCTCCCTTGTTCGAGCCAACGGTAGCTTTGCTTGGCGGGACGGCTAGCGGCGGTGGCCTGGACAATGCGGTGAAGTACACCGCAGTCGCGGGGCCGCTCACGATGAAGGCGCACTACAGTTTCGGGGCGGGGCTGAGCAAGTTCGGCCTGACTCCCGTTGCCGGGCAGGGCGCGGGGGAAGTGCCCGGGCATGCCAAGGACAATACCGCTTATGGCGCCGGCCTGATGTACCTGGGGGCAGGCCTTGGCCTCGCCGTCACCTATGACCAGTGGAACCCTGCGGTCGTGCCCGGCAGTACCGGTACGTCGAAGAAGCTGGCGCTGGCTGCAAGCTATGAGCTGGGCCGGACCAAGTGGATGGCCGGCTATCGCTGGGGACAAAACAAGGACGCTGCAGGCGGCACCTTGGTGCGGGACAATTTCTGGTGGACCGGTTTCAACTACAGCGCCACGTCTGCGCTGACGCTCACGCTGGGCTACTACTACGATGATCGCAGGACGTTGAAGACCAACGCCGCACAGCCGGACGTCAACCCGGTCAACCCCTGGCAGTTGAGTTTCATCGCCGACTACGCATTATCCAGGCGCACCGACGTCTATTTCACGGTTGGCTATGCACGGAACTCTGGACTGAACCTCGACTCTCCGGCAATCGGATTCGCGAATGGTGCATTCCTTGGCGAAGGGAAGAACAGCCAGACGGGGATCGCAACCGGCATACGTCACAAGTTCTGATGGGTTGAGAGGAGATGAAGCAAATGGATCAAAGCGCGATCGGAGGACGTCGCGCGGCGGAGCCGCAGGAGCGGTCGCCAGCGCCAGCGCAATTGGCTGTGGCGCGCGCCAGGCGCGTCGCGTGTCGATGGGCACTGCCTATCATCGGGGCCGTGGCACTAACTGTGCCGCCCCTCATGGCGCGGGCGGCGCCCGCTGCCGGCCCGAATGGTTCGCCCGATACCCGCCCGAACATCATCCTGCTGATCGCCGACGACCTGGGCTGGGGCGATCTCGGCAGTTACGGCCATCCCGTGTTCCGCACGCCGAACCTGGACCGGATGGCGGCCGAAGGCCAGCGCTGGACCAACTTCTATGTCAGCTCTCCGATCTGCTCGCCCAGCCGCGGCGCCATGCTGACCGGGCGGGTCGAGACCCGCTCGGGCCTGTATGGAGCACTCAACAGCGTGCAGGTCGAAGGCGATCCCTACGGATTTCCCGACCGCGAAGCGACGGTCGCCAGCGTGCTGGGCGACGCCGGCTATGCCACCGCCCTGTTCGGCAAATGGCATCTGGGCGACGCCCCGCGCGCTTACCCGACACGGCACGGTTTCGACTCCTGGTGGGGCATGCCGATGTCGAACGATGCGTACTTCACCGGCATCCCCGGCGGCGTCAGCATCGAGGAACTGCGGCAGCGCTTCGCCAAGGGTGAGTCGCCCAAGGAACTGTTCGTCCTGTACTACCGGCAGGCGGTGACTGCCTTCCGCGATCCCAAGAACGCGTACTGGAACTCACCGCTGATCTCGAGCGAGCGGATTGTCGTCAACGGCAAGACCGACTACCGCGACCAGGTGGTCGAGCAGCCGGTGGATCAGCCCGGCTACAACAAGCGCCTGACTGACCGGGTCGTCGATTTCATCGGTGGCAAGCACGACAAGCCCTACCTGGCCTGGGTGGGGTATGAGAAGCCTCACCTGCCGCATATGCCGGCGCCCGAGTTCGTCGGCAGCAGCAAGGGGGGGCCGGTGGGCGACGCCATTGCCGAGCTCGATCACAGTGTGGGGCGGGTGATGGAAGCCGTGCGGCGCAGCCCGGATGCCAAGAGGACGCTGGTCGTATTCGTCAGCGACAACGGCCCCTGGATCCTGTATGAGGAGCTGGTCGGGTCGGCCGGCATGCTGCGCGACGGCAAGGCTTCCACCTATGAGGGTGGCGCACGCGTGCCCGCCCTGTTCTGGTGGCCTGGCACCATCCGTCCCGCGGTCGTGGACGGCATCGGCGCCACTTACGATCTGCTGCCCACCTTCGCGGCGCTGGCCAAGGCCCGGCTGCCCGATGCCGTCCTCGACGGGGTCGACCTGGGCAAGACGCTGCGCGAGCAGGCGCCAAGCCCGCGCCAGGTGATGCCCTATTTCTACCGTGGCCGCCTGCAGGCCTGGCGCGAAGGGGAATGGAAGGTCAACTTCTACGACGTCACCGGGCGCAAACCGGAGGAGAGCCTGCAAGTCCGCATGGCTAAGCCAACGCTGTACAACCTGGGGCGGGATCCCGGGGAGAAGTTCGACAAGGCTGCGAGCGAGCCCGCGATCCTGCAGCGCCTGCAGCAGGATGCCCAGGCCTTCGAACGCTCGATCACGAAAGCGGCGCCGGAGTTCGACCGGGTGACGATCGAACGCGGTATGGTGGGGCGAGGCGGCAACTGACCCGCGCCAGTGGTACGCCGGGCGAGCAGGCGTCTCGCGGTGTCGGTGCCGGCCGCTGGCTCGGTCGGCACCCCGGCCTCGGCGTTCGCGTGGGTCCGCCGGACCTTCACGCCAAGGCTCAAGCGGCCACCCTATCCGCAGGCACGATCGCCGCGGCGCTCTGTTCGATCCTGTCGCGCAACCGCAATACGACTTCAATGACGACAACCTGCCCATCGGGGCCGCGTTCTGGAGCCTGCTGGCGGAGCGCTACCTGACAGACTGAGAGGCGGTCCGGCAGACCTTGCGCAACCTGTTGCCGCGAGCATCCGCGGGGAGGCGATCCGAAACAAGAAAGCCGGCGCGGTCCAGGACCGTGCCGGCTTTCCTTTTTTCACGCCCGGTCGCACCCGGGCGCAGGCGAGGCTCAGCCGCGCTTGAGCTGCGACAGGTCGCGCACCGCGCCGCGGTCGGCCGAGGTGGCCAGCGCCGCGTAGGCCTGCAGCGCGGCCGAGACCACGCGTTCGCGGTGCTCCGGCTGCCAGGCACGCGCGCCGCGCGCTTGCATGGCGGCGCGGCGGCTGGCCAGCTCCGCCTCGGAGACGTCGAGGTGGATCCGGCGCTTGGGGATGTCGATGTGGATGATGTCGCCATCGTTGACCAGCGCCACCGTGCCGCCTTCCGCCGCTTCCGGCGACGCATGGCCGATCACCAGCCCCGAGGAGCCGCCCGAGAAGCGCCCGTCGGTGAACAGCGCGCAGGTCTTGCCCAGGCCCTTGGACTTCAGGTACGAGGTCGGGTACAGCATCTCCTGCATGCCGGGGCCGCCCTTGGGGCCTTCGTAGCGGATGATGACCACGTCGCCGGCCTGCACCTGGTCGCCCAGGATGCCGGCCACGGCGTCGTCCTGGCTCTCGAACACGCGCGCGCGGCCGCTGAACACCCACTGCGACTCATCCACGCCCGCGGTCTTGACGATGCAGCCCTTCTCGGCCAGGTTGCCGTACAGCACGGCCAGGCCGCCGTCCTTGGAATACGCGTGCTCCTTGCTGCGGATGCAGCCGCGCTCGCGGTCGAGGTCCAGCGTGTCGAAGGTGGCTTCCTGGCTGAAGGCGACCTGGGTCGGGATGCCGCCCGGCGCGGCGCGGTAGAACTTGTGCGCGGCATCCTCGCCGCTGCCCGCCACGTCCCAGCGCGCGATCGCGGCGCCCAGCGTGCCGCTGTGCACGTTGCCGCAGCTGGGGTCGATCAGGTCGGCGCGCAGCAGCTCGCCGAGGATGCCGAGGATGCCGCCGGCGCGGTGCACGTCCTCGATGTGGTACTTGTCGGTGGCCGGCGCGGCCTTGCACAGGCAGGGCACCTTGCGCGAGATGCGGTCGATGTCGGACATGGTGAAGTCCACGCCCGCCTCCTGCGCCGCGGCCAGCAGGTGCAGCACGGTGTTGGTGGAGCCGCCCATGGCCACGTCCAGCGCCATGGCGTTCTCGAAGGCGCGCTTGGTGGCGATCTGGCGCGGCAGCACCGAGGCGTCTTCTTCCTGGTAGTAGCGGCGGCACAGGTCGACGATCAGGCGGCCGGCCTGCTCGAACAGGCCCTGGCGCCAGGCGTGCGTGGCCACGATGGTGCCGTTGCCCGGCAGCGCCAGGCCGATCGCCTCGGTCAGGCAGTTCATCGAGTTGGCGGTGAACATGCCGGAGCAGGAGCCGCAGGTGGGGCAGGCGCTGCGCTCGACTTCCTCGGCCTCGGCATCGCTGACCTTGGGGTCGGCGGCCTTGATCATGGCGTCGATCAGGTCGATCTTGGCGATCACCTGGCCATCGGTGGGCGACTTGATCTTGCCGGCCTCCATCGGGCCGCCGGAGACGAACACGACGGGGATGTTCAGGCGCATGGCGGCCATCAGCATGCCCGGGGTGATCTTGTCGCAGTTGGAGATGCAGACCATGGCATCGGCGCAGTGCGCGTTGACCATGTACTCGACCGAATCGGCGATCAGTTCGCGCGAGGGCAGCGAATAGAGCATGCCGCCGTGGCCCATGGCGATGCCGTCGTCGACCGCGATGGTGTTGAATTCCTTGGCCACGCCGCCGGCGGCTTCGATCTCGCGCGCCACCAGGGCGCCGAGGTCGCGCAGGTGCACGTGTCCCGGCACGAACTGGGTGAAGGAGTTGACCACGGCGATGATCGGCTTGCCGAAGTCGCCGTCCTTCATGCCGGTGGCGCGCCACAGGGCGCGCGCCCCGGCCATGTTGCGGCCATGGGTGGAAGTTCGCGATCGATAGTCAGGCATCCGTGTCCTCGGGGATTATGTTGTACTAGTCGAGGCTCGGTGTGCGGCTTGAGCCTCCTGGCGCGCCGTAACGGGGCGCACGGTCTGGGGGAAATGTGCAGTTGGTGCAGATGGTGCGGGAGATGCGCTAAGACGTCCAATATATTTTTCTGGCGTAATTAAGTCGAAAAATATATCAAGCGCGGCAGGGCAAGGGGCGAGGGGAAGGGCGCGCCCCCCCGTCGCGCCGGGGCAGCATCACGCCGAGCGATGGCCGGGACGCCGCGGGCTGCACAGCGCTTGCCGCATCCCGCCGGCCGGCTGCTCGGCAGCGGGCTTATTGGCCATCGCGGGCCAGGCATTCCCGCCGTCCCGCAAATGCCGGCAGGCGCCAGCCGAAGTAGAGAGACGCCAGCCGCAGCACCACGCATGCAAGCGTCGCCAGCCACGGCGACCACCAGGCGGTCCAGCCCGCGTAGGTGAAACCGACCTGGACTGCCGCGCCGAGCAGCGCAGCGGACGCGTAGATCTCGCGCTCGAGTATGGCCGGCACGCGCGAGAGCAGCACGTCGCGCATCACGCCGCCGCCGACCGCGCTCACGATGCCCAGCAGGATCGCGAGCTCCGCGCTATGGCCATAAGCGAGCGACTTCTGCGCCCCCGCCACCGCGAACAGGCCGAGCCCGATGGCATCGAAGAGCAGCACGGGCTGGCGCAGGCGGCGGACTTGTGGATACGCGAGGAGGGTGACCCCGCACGCCGCCAGGGAGGTGGCCAGATAGGGCCAGTTCGAGAGCCCGGCGGGCGGGACGGCGCCGATGCAGACGTCGCGCACGATGCCGCCCCCGCAGGCCACCATGAAGGCGATCGAAGCGATGCCGAACAGGTCGAGCCGTTTCTGCCGGGCGGCGACGGCACCGCTGATGGCGAACGCGAAGGTGCCGACCAGTTCGAGGAAGGTGTAGGCCGCGTGGGAATTCACCATGGCCGTCCTCATTGGACAAGCCAGGCCCCGGCTGCGCACAGCATGGCTTCCAGGCCGGTACGCAACGTGGGGTGGAGGGTGGGCGCGAACTGGGGCGAGTGGTTGCTGGGCAGCCTGTTGAGTGTCTTTTCCGCTTGCGCCCTGGCATAGGTTGCGGCATCCGTGCCACCGACGAACCAGAAGGCGTACGGCACGTTCCATGCGCGGCCGAACACGCTGAAGTCCTCGCTCGCCGCGGCCGGCTGCGTCTCGTAGGCCCGCTCGCCGAACCAAGCCTCGAACGCTGCACGCAGGCGTTGCGTGGTGGCGTCATCGTTGACCGTCAGCGGGTAGCTGCTGAGCGTGGTGAACTCCGGCTCGCGCGGTGCATTCGATGCCATGCACTCGGCGCAGCAGATGCGGCGGATCGCGCCCAGCATGTATTCGCGCACGTCCTCGTCGAAGGTGCGCATATTGAGCTTGAGGGTGGCGTCGTCGGGAATGATGTTCTCTTTGGTGCCGGCCTGCAGCGCGCCGACCGTCAGCACCGCGCTCTCCCGCGGCGAGATCTCGCGCGACACGATGGTCTGCAGGCGCAAGGTGGTCGACGCGGCCATGATGACGGGGTCGATCGACGTCTGCGGTTGCGAGCCGTGCGAGCCGCGCCCGAACAGCCGCACCTTGAGGCTGTCGCCCGCCGAGAGGATGGTGCCGGAGCGATAGCCTACCGTGCCCGCGGGGCCGACCATCACGTGCTGGCCCAGGATGACGTCGGGCTTGGGGAAGCGGGACATCATGCCATCGTCGATCATGCTGCGCGCGCCGCGCCCCACCTCCTCGCCGGGCTGGAAGACGGCCAGCAGCGTACCGCGCCACGCAGCGCGATGCTCGGCCATCAGGCGCGCCACGCCCATCAGCCAGGTGACGTGCAGGTCGTGCCCGCACGAATGCGCCACGCTCACCTCGACGCCGTCTTCATCCGTCATCTTGACCGTGCTGGCGTAGGGGAGTCCGGTGGCTTCCGCCATCGGCAGGGCATCCATGTCGGCGCGCAGCATCACCGTGGGGCCGTCGCCATTGCGCAGCACGGCAACCACACCGGTGACGCCGACGTTGCGCGTGACCTCGTAGCCGAGCCCGGCGACATAGTCCGCCGCGATCGATGCCGTGCGGACCTCCTGCATGGACAATTCCGGATGCCGATGCAGATCCTGGTAGATCGCTTCCAGTCCGGGCAGGAGCGCGTCGATCGCGCTTCCCATCGCTTCGATCCAGTTCGGCATGGGAGACTCCTCGTCGTTACCGTGCGCGCCGCAGGCGGGGCGGCAGGCGGCACACTCAGTCGGGGGCGCCGGCGGATCCGGCGCTCAACAGGTCGTGCGAAAGCTTGTCCAGCAGTCGCTCCAGGGTGCGGCGCTCGCTGGCGCTCAGTGCCTTGGCCAGTTCGACCTCCAGCGCCGATCCCAGCACCTCGGACTCCCTCGCCACTTCCAGGCCGCGCGCCGTCGCGCGCAGCATCACGCTGCGGCGATCCGATGGATGCGTGGTGCGGCGCATCAGGCCCCGCCCTTCCAGGTCGGCAAGGACCTTGGATAGCAAGGTCTTCTCGACCAGTGTACGCCGCGACACCTCCTTGGGTGTCGTGTCCGGTTCAGCGCACACCAGGCGCAGCACACGCAGCGCGCGCACATCGAGATCCCAGTGCTCGCGGTAGGCCACGTTGGCCCGCTCGATCAGCAAGGCACTGGTCAGGTCGAGCTTGAACGTCAGGAAGTCCGAGTACACCACCACTCCAAGGTCGCGGGCATGCCCCGCATGCCCTTGGGGCGATTATAGGCAGATAGTTGAAAAATTCAACTATGTGGGGAGAGGGGCAGGGATGTGGACTATCCCCGGCACGTGGCACGTGCCACGTGCCACGTGCCGGTCGATCAGGCCGGCTTGAACACCATCAGGAAATAGACCGCGATCATCGCCAGGAACGCTGGATATCCCAGCCATTCCCATCGCATGGAGAAGCGCCAGTAGCGGTCCGGCAATGCCGTCGATCCGGCGGCATGAGCGACGCGCGCCATCTTTGCCATCTCAAGCTGCAGCCAGACCACCGGCAGCCAGCAGGCCCCCGCGACGGCATAAAGCACCGCCGCGGCGACGAGCCATGAACTCGTCCATGGCCATCCTGCCTGATGTGCCAGCCAGGCACCGGAGATCGGCTGGAACAGTACCGCTGGCGTGGTGAACCACCAATCGGCGCGCACCACCAGCCGGGTCACCGCGGCAATGACAGGCACCGATCGCGTGCGGTGGGCGAAGTAGAGGTAGAACGCGGACCCGAAGCCGGTTCCGACCAGCAATACCGAAGAGAGGATATGGAGCGCCTTGATCGTGAGGTAGGTGTTCATCGCGAGTTGTCCTCGCTAAGCAGGATGAGCAGGATCGCCAGAATCGGGAGATTCTTGAGAATCGCGCCAAACGGGTCCCAGAGGGTTTCCGGCATCGCGACGGCGATGATCGACGTGTAGGTCGCGATCAGCGCCGCCTGTGATAGCCACAGGCGGCGCCCCGGCTTCACGATCGTCATGACGCCGAAAGCGAAGTCCAGGCACACCGCTGCATAGAATGCCGATACCGCGCTGGTGTCATGCAGATGCACGCGCGCGAGCAGTGCCATGGTGGCGTCGCGGGGGAAGAGCAGGCTGGCCGCCGAGGTCCAGAGCCAGACGAAGGCCAGCACGCCCCTCAGCAGCGCGGGCTGCCACGTGCGAAGAGCCCGGTAGCGCAGCGCAAGCGCATCGGGGCCGATGAAGGCGCGAAGACTCTGCGCCGGGCGCCCGAGCAGGCTTGCCGTCGCGGCGCCATCGCCGGTGCTGCCGGCCTGCAGCATTCGCCAGGTATCGCGGGTCAGCATCGACCCGGGCACGCGGTCGAGCAGTGCCGCGCCGGTGCCGATCAAGCCGCCTGGAATCGACACCGGCAAGGCGGGGGAGAAGCCGAGCGATTGGCGGTAGATGGCCAGCATCTCGCGATACTCGACCTCTTCGCCGCCAACCACGTCGATGACGCCGCGGTCGCCGGCGTCCGCATCGAGCAAGCGTTCGATGACTTCAGCCAGTTCCTCCACGTGGATGGGGCGAAGGCGCTGATGGCCGCCCGCCGGCAAGGCGTGGATGGGCAGGCTCGCGAGCATCCGGAAGAAGGCGGCCGATGCGCCCAACGGTCCATAGACAAGTGCCGGCCTGACGATGGAATGGCTGACCGGCAGCGACTGCAGATGATGGTCGGCGGCGAGTTTGCTCTGGAAATAGGGCGTGAGGCCGCTTGGAACGCCAAGCGCGGAAACCTGGATCACGCGCTGGATACCTTGCCGCTGGCAAGCATCGAACAAGGCGATCGGTGCTCTGGTGTGGACGCTGTCGAAGGTCTGCCGGCCCTTCTCGATCAGGATTCCCACCGCGTTGATCACGACGTCGATGCCTTGCAGCAGGGCATCCCATGCATCGGGGCCAAGGGCGCCGGCATAGTCGATCGCGCGCTCATCTTCCGCCGTGGCATGCCGTACGCCCTTCACCACGCGATGGCCGCCGCGCTCGAGCCTGTCGCACAAGGCCGCGCCGATGAAACCGTGTGCGCCGCAGACGAGGATGTTCATGCTGCCTCCGCGGTCGATTGCGCGGTCGCTGCCACGGGTTGCTTCGTGGACGCCTGCGGCTGGGGAAGGTAGCGCGCGATCATGCAGGCCACGGCAGCGACCGAAAGCAGTGAACCGAGCAGCGTGAAGAGGAACGTTTGCCGGACCACGAGTTCTTCGCAGACCGGATCGCCGGAGAGGCATTTGACGGGACTCGTCGCAGCCAGAAGAACCAGCGAGAGCGGCATGCATACCGTCAGCACCGCCGAAACGCGCACCCAGAACTCGGCGCGATCGCGCGTTCCGCACACATCCGTCAGCAGTCGCAATGTCACCGCGCGCAGATAGCAGGTGATGGCCAGTCCGATCGCCACCGGGCCGGCAAGCTGGAATGCAAGCAACAGGATCGTTTCCATGGGTTCCTCCGTTTCTGAAATTTCTGTATGGACAGAAATAAAAGGTCAAAAAATACGGACCCTAGGTCCGTTACCGCGTGCCTCAGTTCGCCTTCCGCCTGACTGCGCGACTGATCTTTGCCCCTACGCCCAATGTCTTCATCAGGGTATCGGGCCGCAGCCGCAACATCTCATCCGACCAGGTGGTGAGGGTTTCGAGAAACTCCAGCGTGTCGCGCATGCGCTGTTCCACCTCCTTGCTTTCCTTCCCCAGCCCGGGATCCATGAGGCTGTCCCGCAGCATGGTCAGCGTGGGATCGATTTCCCGCTGGCGCCTGCCTTCGACAATCAGCTTGAACAGTTCCCAGATATCCGTGGAGGTCTCGAAGTGGTCCCGCCGATCGCCCATCACGTGAACCACTTTCGCGAGGCGCCAGGCCTGGAGTTCCTTCAGGCTCGTGCTGACGTTCGAGCGCGCGACACCAAGCGTTTCAGCGATCTCATCGGCGGCGACCGGACGCCCGAGCAGATACAGCAAGGCGTGGATCTGGGCCACGGTGCGATTGACGCCCCATCTTGAGCCCATTTCGCCCCAGTGGAGGATGAACCGTTCAGCGAGAGGTGTAAGTTCCATGAGGGGCAATCTAGTTCCTTCAGTTATTTCTGTCAAGACTGAAATAACTGAAGCCGCGCACAAGGGGAGCGAGAGCAGGGAAGGGCCTGGTGCCCCTCCCCGGGGGCTGCGATCGCGGCGTCCTTCAGGGCAGCAGGTGCGTATCGCCCGCGGCCTGCGGCGGCAGCTTGATGGCCAGCGCCTTGAATTCGCCGGTGGTGGCCACCGAACCCGCGTGCGCGATGCTCTTCGGAATGATGATGAGGTCGCCGGGGCCGACCTCGCGCTGTTCATTGCCCAGCCAGAAAGTGCCCTTGCCCGAGATGATGTACTGGATCTCGTCGGCGCTGGTGTGATAGTGCTTGGGAACGTTGCCCGATTGCACCGCGATGGTTCCCGACGGCGTTGCCACCAGTCCTTTGGTACGCAGGGTGCCCATATTGGGCACCTGCGGCCCGATGTCTTCGTCGGTCATCGCCGCCACGTGGACGATCTGCGGCGCCAGCGTGGCCGGTGGGGTCTGGGCGTGGGCGGGTGGCAGCCCTGTGTGGGCGGCAAGGTAGCCGCATGCAAAAGCAACGGGGATAGCGGCAAGAGAAGCAAAACGATGCATATGTCCCTCCCTTCGGTTGGCCTGCGCATGGTGCGTCGTGCGGGCGCTTGAGCCCTGCGGTACCGCGGGATTCTCTCATCGCGATCCGTGCCCGGCAGTGGGGGAAACCCGCAAGCCGAAGACGGCTCGGCCTTGGCGGGTGGCCGGGCGCAGGGAAGGAGGGGGCGACGAATGGAACCGGCCGGAGAATGCGGGCACAGCCGAGGCCTGCCGGTCCGCCGACCCCGTAGCGCCGCGGGCGCTCGCCTGACTTGGGAAGCGGGCGCCGGTTTCCCGTTTGCAGGATGGCATCCTGCAAAGGAGCTTGCCATTTGGGCGGGGCAGTATACTTCCGGCATTCTCCACACACATAGAAGTTAGCCATGAGCGCATTGCCGTCCTGTCCGAAATGTCATTCCGAGTTCACCTATGAAGACGGTGGCCTCTATATCTGCCCGGAATGCGCGCATGAATGGTCGGCGCAGGCCTCGGCACCTGTGGAGGCAGAAGCCAGGGTCTATCGCGATGCCGCGGGCAACGTGCTGCAGGATGGGGATACGGTCACGGTCATCAAGGATCTCAAGCTGAAGGGTTCGGCCGGCGTGGTCAAGATGGGCACCAAGGTCAAGAACATCCGCCTGGTCGACAGTGACCACGACATCGACTGCAAGATCGACGGCTTTGGTGCCATGAGCCTGAAATCGGAATTCGTCAGGAAGGTGTGACGAGGTTCGCGGGCAAGCGTCCGCGGCGTCGATCGGTCGACATCGGCTTCGAAGTTCCCGACGCTTTCTATCGCGCCGTCCGGGCGTGGAGCGGGCAGACCTCTGAGAGCGCCCGTCACGCCATGCGCCTGCATTGAGGAGAATCGCTCATGTCTTCGCCAGACCATCAGAGACGGGTCCTGCTCGCCGGTGCGACCGGCCTGGTCGGCGGCCAGATACTGCAGGCCCTGCTGGTCGACCCGGACGTTTCGGCGGTGCATGCGCTGAGCCGGCGGCCATTGAGTGTCAGCCATCCCAAGCTCGAGGTCCGCCTGGTGGATTTCAGCCGGCTGCCAGCGCTGCCCCAGGCCGACGAGGTGTACCTGGCGCTCGGCACGACCATCAGGGTGGCCGGCAGCCAGGCGGCGTTCCGCGCGGTGGACCTGGCGGCCAACCTCGCCGTGGCCGAGGCCGCGCTGGCGGCAGGCGCCCGGCGCGTGGGGCTGGTCAGCGCGGTCGGCGCCAGCGCGCGCTCCTCGGTGTTCTACAACCGCGTCAAGGGCGAGCTGGAGGATGCGCTCAAGGCGATGGATCTCACCGCACTGGTGATCGCCCAGCCGTCGCTGCTGCTGGACTACCGGGAGGGCTTGCAGCAACCGCCGCGGCTCGGTGAGACGATCGCGATCCCGATCGCGAAGCTGCTCGCGCCGCTGATTCCCGGCGCCTACCGGCCGGTGCAGGCACGGGCGGTGGCGCAGGCGCTGGTCAAGACCGTTCCCTCGGCGCAGGGCGTGGTCGTGCTGGCTTCGGATGTGATGGCCAGGAGCGGCGCTGAGGGCTGAGGGCCGGGCGGTCGCCGAGGCCGCCCGCTCGGCTGGTCGTTCGCTCGACGGATAGATTGATAGATCGATAGATCGATCGGCGCTTCGTCGACCCGCACAAGGGCAGAGCCGACCCGGCAGCCATGGCCCCGGCCGCACGAACCCGTACGAACCGGACAACCTCGACCTGGTGGCGGCAAGGCGCCGCAGGCGGACGGTTCTGCCTGCGTTTCTACCCTACATGTCGCGGTGCGCAAAATGTCCGCGCCGTGCGTCGGCCATCAGGTCGACGAATTGCGCGAGGCTCATGTGCACCAGTTCCTGGTGGTCGCCCGCTTCGAAGTAGACATCGGGATGCGCCAGCAGACTGTCGTCCAACCAGGTCTGCGTGCCATACGCCATGCCGACCGGCGGGGCAGATCCGGGGTCGCAATCCTTGAAGACTTCGCGCACGCCGTCTTCGCGCGCGCGAGCGTAAGCCTGCGGCCGGTCTGCTCGCGCAGCTCTGACAGTTTCAGGTGGTGCGTGGAAGGGATGACGGCCGTGACATAGCCGCGGCTGTCTTCCAGCAGGATGGTCTTGGCCAGCCGGTCTCCGGGAACGCACACCGCTAACCACTATAGACCCTCCCTGAGCGGCAGGAGGCGGCCCCAACGCAATGGCGGCCATAGCTGGAATCAATGGAACAGGGGCGGCATCGCGTTCTAGGATGGTAGAGCGACTGTGACGTCCCAATCGGCAGAAATCCGAACACTGTTCCTTTGGACCCTTCCCTCACTGACGGCGTGACGGCGTGACGGCGTGACGGCGACGAGTTGCTGCAAGGCGGTACGTTGAGTTTCGAGTTCAAGCGACCAAGGAGACACGCATGACGACTGAAGCGAAGTGCCCGTTTCTTCATCCCGCAGGTGCCGGCCGATCTTTGCAGGAGTGGTGGCCGGAGCGGCTCAATCTGCATATCCTTCGTCAGAATTCCCCGCAGTCGGATCCGATGGGCAAGGATTTCAACTATGCGAAGGAATTCAACAGCCTGGATCTTGCGGCCGTGAAGAAGGATCTGGAGGCGCTGATGACCGACTCGCAGCCCTGGTGGCCCGCGGACTTCGGTCACTATGGTCCGCTGTTCATCCGCATGGCATGGCATGCCGCAGGTACGTACCGCATCGGCGACGGGCGCGGTGGCGTCGGGACCGCCCAGCAGCGCTTCGCACCCACCAATAGCTGGCCGGACAACGTCAGCCTCGACAAGGCGCGCAGGCTGATCTGGCCGATCAAGCAAAAGTACGGTCGGAAGCTCTCGTGGGGCGACCTCATCGTCCTGACCGGCAACGTCGCGCTGGAGTCGATGGGGTTCAAGACCTTCGGGTTCGGCGGTGGACGGGAGGACGTCTACGAGCCGGACGAATCCGTCTACTGGGGCAACGAAACCCAGTGGCTGGCCGACAAGCGCTACAGCGGCAAGCGGGACCTGGAAAACCCGCTGGCCGCGGTGCAGATGGGCTTGATCTACGTGAATCCGGAAGGCCCGAACGGCAACCCGGACCCGCTTGCGGCAGCCATCGACATCCGCGAGACGTTCCGCCGCATGGCGATGAACGACGAAGAAACCGTTGCGCTGATCGCCGGTGGCCACGCCTTCGGCAAGACGCATGGCGCCGGTCCGGCTTCTCACGTGGGGCCCGAGCCCGAAGCTGCCGGCCTGGAAGAACAGGGTCTCGGCTGGCGCAGCAGCTTCGGCACGGGCAAGGGCGGTGACACCATCACCAGCGGGCTGGAAGTCATCTGGACCACCACGCCGACGAAGTGGAGCAACGACTACTTCAAGCACCTGTTCGAATATGAATGGGAACTGACGAAGAGCCCGGCCGGCGCGAATCAATGGAAGCCGAAGGGCGACGCGGGCGCCGGCACCGTGCCCGACCCTGCCGATCCGTCGAAGCGCCGTTCGCCGTCCATGCTGACGACCGACCTCTCGCTGCGCTTCGACCCGGTCTACGAAAAGATCTCGCGGCGCTTCTACGAGCATCCGGAGCAACTGGCCGATGCATTTGCCCGGGCGTGGTTCAAGCTGACCCACCGCGACATGGGGCCGCGCGCACGCTATCTCGGTCCGGAAGTCCCGAAAGAAGAGCTTCTCTGGCAGGACCCGATCCCGCCGGTCGACCATCCGCTGATCGATGCGCAGGATGTGGCGGCGCTCAAGGCCACGGTGCTGGCATCCGGGTTGACCATCCCGCAACTCATATCGACAGCGTGGGCATCGGCCTCGACATTCCGCGGATCGGACAAGCGTGGCGGGGCCAATGGCGCCCGCATCCGCCTTGCCCCGCAGAAGGACTGGGACGCCAACCAGCCTGCCGAGCTGGCAAAGGTCCTGGCCACGCTGGAGGGCATCCAGGGCGAGTTCAACAAGGCACAGTCGGGCGGCAAGAAAGTCTCGCTGGCCGACCTCATCGTGCTGGCCGGGTGCGCGGGAGTCGAGCAGGCGGCGAAGCAGGCCGGCCACCCTGTCACGGTGCCCTTCTCGCCGGGACGCATGGATGCCTCGCAGCAGCAGACCGACCTCGATGCCATGGCCGTGCTCGAACCGGTCGCGGACGGCTTCCGCAACTACCTGCAGGGCAATTTCTCGATCCCGACCGAGGCGCTGCTGGTCGACAAGGCGCAACTGCTGACGCTGACGGTTCCGGAGATGACCGTGCTGGTGGGCGGCATGCGGGTGCTGGACGCCAACTTCGGCAAGTCCCAGCATGGCGTTCTCACCAAGCGCCCTGGCATGCTGACCAACGACTTCTTCGTGAACCTGCTCGACATGGGCACGGAATGGCAGCCGCTGTCGGATGAAAAGGACGTGTTCGAAGGACGCGACCGCAAGTCAGGCGCGCCGAAATGGACCGGCACGCGGGTCGATCTGGTCTTCGGTTCCAACTCTGAATTGCGGGCAGTCTGCGAAGTCTATGGCGGGGCGGACGCACAGGAGAAGTTCGTCCAGGACTTCGTGGCAGCCTGGAACAAGGTGATGAACCTGGACCGCTTCGACTTGAGGTGACACCGGTGGCAAGACGGCGGTAGCGATGGGGCCGGCCGGGAGGCCGGCCCCGGCTTTCCGGAGGCCCGCCTTCTCGCAAGACGTCGGTTTCGCGCGCCGGAGCAATGCTGCACCAGGGCAATCCGGCAGGCGATGCCCCTGGATAGGACGTCATCGTCGAAGCCATAGAAGGGGGGCACGCGCCAGCCGATACCCCTGCGCCGCCGGATGTATCGGACCGAGTGCCGGCGCCGGCCGAGCGAGTGAGCCTCGGGTCCGATCCCGAGCCTCATGCCCTCAGAGCTCGTGGGTCTTGTCCGCGAGCAGGTATTTTTCGATCCGCGAATCCGGAAAGAACCATACGCCAGCCATCACGGTCAGGATGGAGAACGAGGCTGCGCTGCTGAAAAAGCTGGCCGCGATCGCCACGGCGTAGATCGGGATGGAGAGCTTCCCCTTGAGGTCGCTGCCGATGGCCTGCCGGAGTTCCGAGTGTTCGCCGCCGGATCTCAGGATCAGCCTCGTGAGCAAGGAGTAGGAGACGGAACACATGAACAGGACGAAGGCATACATCGCTGTCGGCGTCTGCGCGAAGTCGGACTTCCAGGTCCAGGTGGTGGTGAACGGCACCATGGTCAGCCAGAACAGCAGGTTCAGGTTCGCCCACATGATCCTGCCGTTGATGCCGCGCGCGACCTTGAACAGGTGATGATGGTTGTTCCAATAGATGCCGACGTAGATAAAGCTCAGTACGTAGCCGAAGAAGTTATAGGCGTTGCCGAGGATGTCCTTCAGTGCGAATCCTTCCGGCACCTGCAGCTGGAACAGCATCAGTGTCAGGCTGACGGCAATGACGCCATCGCTGAAGGATTCCACCCGGTTCTTGCTGATGCTCATGACGTCATCCACTCATTTGAATTCGTTGCGAAAGGCCAGCCGCGCCAGGTAGGCGATGGGAAGGATAAAGGGAAAGACGCTCCAGAAGCCGATCGTCAAATAGAGGGTCGCGCCAAGGAAAGCGCCGCTCACGAAGCCGAGCACGACACTGGCGCTCTTGAGAAGATCCTGGAAACCGGCGCGTGTCCTGGCACGCAGGAAATTCGACAGGTCGATGCCCAGTTGCGTGGTGTTCCCGGTCATCATGGTGCTGGGGCTGATGTGCTTGATCAGGGTCTTGCTGGCGGTATTGCGCACGGCAAGCGCGACGAGGCCGAGGCCCCCGGTCAGGGCGAGGTCCACGCCATCCGGGTTGTCGAACGGTGCGAGCGACAGGCCGGCGACCATGAAGCCCAGCAGGAAGACGGCTTCCGCAACGAACAGCCAGCCCAGGGTCCGGTGGGTCTGCCGGTTGCGGTCAATCAGCATCTTGCTGATGACGACCGTGGCGATAAAGAGCGGGATGGCGCCCAGCTTGATCCATAAGCCGGCCCCGCCTTTGACGAAGGCCGCTCCCGCGAGCACCAGGTTTCCGGTGACGTGCGCGGTGAAGAAGCCCACCAGCGCGATAAAGCCGATCGTGTCGATGGCGCCGCCCACGATGGTAAGGAGAATCGGCGCCCGGCACAGTTCCCAGAGGCTGGGATCCTGGCTCGCTGCTGTTGGGCTGGATGCGTTGACGTTCGCGCTCATGGTTGAGATCCCTCCGGTAAATGGGCGCTGCGGCCCGCGTAAGCGCCCGATCCCGGGCGCTTGGCCGATGCGGCAATGCCGAGGGGTGGCAGACACCCGCCGGCAGCATGGCCGTCGATTGCTTGTCGTGCAGGGACATGTCCGCGGGGAAGGGGGTTCCCGCGGACGGCGCGATCAGACGAGCAGCGTGGTGGCAACGATCGCTGCCGCCGCCACGCTGGAGGCGCTGATGGCCAGCCAGCATCCCAGGGGGAGGGCGATGCTGGCCACGCTTCGACCTGGAATCATGGTGTGTGCTCCGAGGGATGACTGGCGGCGGGCGGGCATCAGCGCTCGATCACCGGCGCGTGCACGGGAGCCAGCGATTCGTGCACGGTTGCCGTGCGTTGCGCGGCCTTGTGGACCATCGTGTAAGCATAGTCGATGCCCATGCCATAGGCGCCCGAGTGCTCCTTGGCCACGGCCATCACCTCGTCGTAGGTTTCGCGGTTCTTCCAGTCGCGCTGCCATTCCAGCATGACCTGTTGCCAGGTCACGGGCACCACGCCGGCCTGCACCATGCGCTGCATGGCGTAGTCATGCGCTTCCTTGCTCGTGCCGCCAGAAGCGTCGGCCACCATATAGATCTCGTAGTCGCCTTCCAGCATCGCGCACAGCGCAAAGGTGGTGTTGCAGACCTCGGTCCACAGGCCGGCCACGACAACCTTCTTGCGGCCATTGGCGGCCAGCGCGTCGCGCACCTTCTGGTCGTCCCAGGAGTTCATCGAGGTACGCTCCAGCGTCTGCTTGCCGGGGAAGACATCGAGCAGTTCCGGATAGGTATAGCCCGAGAAGGATTCGCTCTCGACCGTGGTGATGGTGGTCGGCACGTCAAAGATCTTCGCCGCCTTGGCCAGGCCCACGACATTGTTCTTCATGGTCTGGCGGTCCATCGACTGCACGCCGAAGGCCATCTGCGGCTGGTGGTCGATGATGATGAACTGGCTGTTGTGCGGGGTCAGGACTTCAAGTTTCGCGTTCGACATGGGGGCTCTCCGATGGTTTCTTGATTCAATGAATTTGAGTGCTTGGACAGCGGCGCTGCTTTCGCTTCGTTGCGCCGTCGCGCTGTCCATGGGCAGAACTATAGCTAGGCGAAGTGCTCTGTCAGGCAGTCGCGATTGTCATTGTCATTCAAAAAATTTGATATACGGGGCTGGGGCTGGGGCTTAGCTGGGACTGGGCGGATCCGAGCGAGGTCCGATCGCACGATCGTCACGGTCCCGGGCCTCGCGATCAGGGGGAGGCGGGAGCCCCGGACGCCCGGCGGCCGCGGCGCCTGAGCGGCCGCCGCCGGCTTACACTTGAGCACCGTCAAGCCGACCCCGGCCATGCGAACATGCTCGATATCCTGCGCAAGACCACCGATGTCCTTTTTGATTCGAACAGGCGCTTCCGGCAGGCCAGGCTGTTCCACGCGACGCGCGTTGCGCTCGCCTTGCTGGTGTCGATTGCGTTGACCACCGGCATTCGGATCCCGCATGGAGAATGGGCCACCATCACGGTACTGGTGGTGATCGGCGGGATCCAGCATCACGGCAATATCCGGCGCCGCGCCGCCGAGCGCGGGGTCGGCACCTTGATCGGCGCGGTGGTCGGGCTGGCGTTGATCGTGCAGCAGTCCTATTTCGGCGCGCCGATGCTGACCTATCTGCTGATGGCCGTGGTCTGCGGCTATTGCGCCTACCACGCGATCGGCAAGGGCGGCTATATTGCGCTGCTGGCGGCGATCACCGTGGTCATCACCGCCGGGCATGGCAACCAGAACGTCTATGACGCCCTCTGGCGCACGGTGGACGTGTTCATCGGTACGGCGATCGCGCTGGTGTTCTCCTTCGCGTTGCCGGCCTATGCCTCGTACTCGTGGCGCGTCAGGCTTGCCGCGCTGCTGCGGGCCAGCGCCGCCGTCCATGTGAAGATGCGGCACGGCTTCGCCGACGCGGCGGAACAGCGCGCGGCGATGCTGGACCTGGGGGCGAAGCTCATTCCCCTGCGCGGGCTGATTCCCTCGGTCGCCAAGGAGACCGGCGTGCCGGCCGCCGAGTTCGAGGAGATCCAGCATGCTGCGCGTGTGTGCGTCAGCGCGCTGGAACTGATGGCCGCGATCGAGCAGGAGAGCGGGCCGGGCGATGGCGATGACCCCGGCATCGCTTCCGCGTTGCTGGCATTGGCCGATGCCCTCGAGACCGGCCGGGCACCGGCGCCCGCTGTGTCCCCAGCGCAGCCGGCCGTCGTACCGGCTCCCGAGACGGGGCCGCTGGCGTTCATGGCGTCGCAGCTGGCCGCCGAGATCGGCCGCCTGCGGGCGCGGCTTGACCGGATGAGCGAGAAGTCCGGCTTTCCCTATGCTGCGCGCTAGCGCGCAGCCGCAGGCGCTGCCGCCTTGCCGGCACACTCGCGCAGAAAGCCGCGCACCAAGCTGAACAGACTGTCTTCGAACGCCGGGCTGGCAAGCCATTGCTCGTCATACGTCAGCGCGCTGCCGATGGCACCCATGATCGAACGGGTCAGCACGAAGGCCTGGATGGGGGAGAGCGCCACGACCCGCCCGTCGACGTCGCGGATGCCGGCCGAGCTCAGGAAGGTCGACACATGCCCGGGCGTGACCAGCGGATTACCGCCGCGCGCGATGGCTTGTTCGAGCACGAAGCGGCGCGCCCGGTGCCGTCCGCCGAAGGCGCCGAGCAAGGTGCGCACGACCTGCCGCAGCCGCTGGTCCGGCGACTGTCCATCCGGCTCGCTCAAGACCGCCAGCAGTTCCGCCGTCAGGCGATCGCTTTCGCGCTGCGCCAGTTCCTCCAGTACCTGCCGCTTGTTGGGGAAATACTGGTAGAGCGTGCCGATGCTGATGCCGGCTACCTCGGCAATCCGGTTGGTGGTCAGCGCGTCCGGTCCCTCCTGGTCGAGAATCTGCAGCGTCGCCTCCAAGATGAGTTCGACCTTCTCGCGCGAGCGCGCCTGGCGTGGCTGGCGTCGGGCAAGTGACTGATCTGTATGCGGTTTTTCCTTTGCTGGCGAGGCCATGGAACGCGAGTGGCAGGATGTGAGCAATGCTCATATTATCGGCGCAAGCCGATATACATGAGGAGGAGACCCATGTCGTCCAGCCAACGACGCCCCACCGTGGCCAAGCACCTGCTGGCCTTCGCTGCCGCATGCCTGTGCACCAACCTTGCCGCCGCGGCCGCGCAGGACTGGAGCCCGGCGCCTGCCGCGCCGTCGCAGGAAGCCACGCTGCACCAGGCCTTCGACTATGCCTTTCCGCTGGTCGCGATGGGGCGCCTGCGCGCCCGCATGCTGGGTGCGGATGCCAGGCCTGGCGCATCGCAACTGAACACCTGGCTGCACCAGCACAAGCTGTCCGGCCCGGATGACCGCTGGGTGACCACGCCCAACAACGACACGGCGTACTCCACGCTGTGGCTGGACCTGCGGCAAGGGCCGGTGGCGCTGTCGGTGCCGGACATGGCCGGCCGCTACTACTCGCTGGCCTTCCTCGACATGGCGACCAACAATTTCGAGCTGCTCGGCCGGCGCGCCAACGGCACGCGCGGCGGCACCTTCGTCGTGGTCGGGCCGGACACCACGCAGCCGCTGCCGCCCAATGCGCAGGTGATCCGCGCGCCGGCCAACGACGTGCTCGTGCTGGCGCGCATTCTCGTCAACGGCGACGCCGACATGCCCGCCGTGACGGCTCTGCAAGACCAGTTCAAGGTGCAGCCACTGGGCGCCGGCAAGACGCCGCCCCTGTGGCAGGCTGCGCCGCCGGTGGAGCAGAGCCCGCAGGCCTTCGTCGACATGGCCAACCTGATGCTGGCGCGCAACCCCGCGCCCCGCTATGAAGACGCGCTGATCCAGCGCCTGGCATCGGTCGGCATCTGCGGCGCGGCCTGCCGTTGGGATGCCTTGTCGCCGGAGGTCAAGGCGCTGTGGGCGCAGCAACTGCCGGCCATGCTGGCCTCGCTCAAGGGTGGACTGTCTGCCACCGGGGCCACCGGGGCCACCGGGGCCACCGGGGCCAAGAGCGAGGGCTGGTCCTATTCGAAGGACAACCTCGGCGATTTCGGCACCGACTATGCGTACCGCGCGCAAGTCGCCCTGGGCGGGCTGCTGGCGCTCAAGACCGTCGAAGCCATGTATCCCGTCAGCTTCGTCGATCAACAGCAGCGCAAGCTCTCCGGCGCCCACCGCTATCGCCTGCGCCTGCCGGCGGGCGCGCTGCCGGTCAACGGGTTCTGGTCACTGTCGATGTACGAGGTGGAGCCGGACGGCAAGCTGTTCTTCACGCCCAACCCGATCGGACGCTACGCCATCGGCGACCGCACCGCCGGCCTCAAGGCCGGCCCGGATGGCGCCATCGACATCGTGATGCAGCGCGACGCGCCGGCCGATCCGGCCCAGCGCGCCAACTGGCTGCCGACCCCGGCCGGCGACTTCGCCCTGGTACTGCGCGCCTACGAGCCCAAGGCCGAACTGCGCGACGGCCGCGTGCGCGTGCCCGCCGTCGAGCGGCTGGACTGAGCGCGGCGTCTCCCTGGGCGGCCAGGCGGAGGAAATCGGCGCTGACCGCCAGGAATGCAATGGTCGGGCACGCTCCGGCTTCATGCCTTATAGGCGACGGCCTCGATTTCTACCTTGCTCCCGACCATATTCCTGGTCTGCAGAGTCGAGCGCGATGGCTTGTGGAGAGGAAAGAATTCGCCGTAGACGCGATTGAATTCAGCGAAGTCATGGGCGTCTTCGAGCCAGACGGTCACCTTGACAACATCCTCGAGCGCGCAACCCGCCAGCGCGAGCACCTGTGCGACGTTCTCCAAGGTCTGGCGGGCATGCGCCTCGATCCCCCCGGGGATGATGTGCCCGTCTCCGTCCCTGGCGACTTGGCCGGACACGAACACAAAGCCGCCTGCCTTCGTCGCCAGTGAGCGCGGCAAGCCACAAGTAGCCGGGTTGATCTCTGCAAAGGACTCGATCGCCATTTTCGCCACCCTCGGGAAGAGAACTCATGGGCCCGTGCCAGCGATGAAGATCGCGCAGGGCCCTTCACGGAAAACCATCGGCTTCCTGCTCTTCTACGCCTGCCACGGCCGGCCGTCCAGCGACTTGGTCCGCGGTCTCGCGCGCTCGCCTTCACGTGCAGGGCGACGGACGGCCATGCAGGCGTTGCATGCTGAGGCTGCGAACAATTCATTTGAGCTTTGGAGTGCCCGTCGCTACTGTATGGCCTACCAATCCACTGCGTGACCCGGGTCCGGCCCGGGCGGGCGCCGGGCAGGCGCCGGTTCGCCGCGGGCCGCGCGGCATTTTGTAACAAGGCGTTCGCGTCACGTTCACCTGATGGCGTTCCGTTTGAAAGCGTTAAATCCGGCCGCCGTTCCAAACATGCTGCGCCACGGCGAATGCCCTATTGCGGTGCGGCATTGTCAGTTTGGCGCGCGCCATGGCCCCGCGCCACCACTGCGCGATCAACCCGCCGTAACAAAATCCGCTCGCCTTCCCGTCGGCACGGCGGCACACTGCGATCCAACGGCGCCGCGTCGTGCTACGGAACAGGCTTTCCGCCTCGTACGCCCCGCCTCGTCGCGCCGCGCTTCTACAACACTCGGGAAAACAACATGAAACGCTCACTGATCGCCCTTGCATTCGCCGGCGTCGGCCTCTCGCTGTCCGGCCTCGCCCATGCCGTGGACGTCAACGTGAACATCGGCGTGCCCGCGCCTGTCGTCGTCGCGCCGGCGCCGGTCATGGTCGCACCCGCGCCGGTCATGGTCGCCCCCGCGCCCGCCATCGTCATCGGCTGGCACGGCGACCGCTACTGGGACGGCCACCGCTACTGGCAGCGCCGCGAGTGGGAAGACGAGCAGCGACACCGTGGGCATGGCGGCTACCACTGCCCACCGGGACACGCGAAGAAGGGCGAGTGCTGAGCAACCAAGGCACTGACCGCCTCACGGCTTGATCGCGGCATGGACGCCCGAGACGCTTCGCCGCTCGGGCGGCTTTCCCGTTCCTTGCCGCCCCCCATCTACCGATAACAATCAGCGAGGAGACCATGAAATTCGATGAAGTGATTCAGCAACGCCGCAGCATCCGAGGTTACCTGGACAAGCCGGTTCCGAAAGAACTGGTGCGGGAGATCCTGGCGCTGGCCATGCGCGCCCCCACGTCATACAACACCCAGCCTTGGAACTTCTACGTGGTGGCCGGCAACGCCCTGGACCGCATTCGCCAAGGTAACGTGGAACGCAACCTGGCCGGCGTACCGGATTCACGCGAATTCCGCATCGGGCCGGCCTATGACAGTACCCACCGTGAGCGTCAGATCGGCGTCGCCAAGCAACTGTTTGCCGCCATGGGCATCGCCCGCGACGACCAGGAAGGGCGGCGCGAATGGGTGCTGCGCGGCTTTCGCCAGTTCGACGCGCCGGTGTCCATCATCGTGACCTATGACCGCTCCATTCATGGCAGCGACGTCGCCCCGTTCGACTGCGGCGGCGTCGTCAACGCCATCGTCAACGTTGCCTGGTCGCGCGGGCTGGGCTGCGTCATCAACAGCCAGGGCATCATGCAGTCCCCGGTGGTCCGCGCGGAAGCGGCGATTCCGGACGATCAGGTGATCCAGACCTGCATTGCCATGGGGTGGCCGGACGAGACGTTTCCCGCCAATGCGGTGGTCTCGCATAGAAAGTCCGTGGAGGAAGCCGCCACGTTCATCGGGTTTGATGACTGAGGGCAGGCGCGCACCGGGCGCGTAGTGGCGGGATGTGTTGTGCAGGCCGCGCGCAGGCACGACGAGTGGCCAGGAACCGAGGGCGGCAAGGTTGTTACGCAAGAGGCGGAGGCTTGGCTGCCGCCTCCGGACCTGGACGGTAGGCGAGCGGAGTATGGCGAGGCGGTCTGGCCGATCCTGGCGAAACACCTCGTGAGGGAGTACGGCAGTGGGTTCGCAGAGAAGAGCCAGTGCCGCGCCGCGCCGAACGGTGCAATGCGCCGTCACCTTTGCGCAAGCGCGGATTGTCGCGACGCTGTCACGACACTTGATATGGTCTCACTTCCCGGCTCAGAATCCCGGCAAGCGCCGCATCTCGTGCTACGATCCGCGCAAATGAAAAAGCCCATCTACTACACCTGCCAGAACCAATCGTGCGGAACCCGCTGGGAGTCCACCGAAGTGGTCGTCGTCAACGAGGGCCAGGGCCCGCTGTTCCGCTGCCCGATCTGCGGCGCGCGCAATGCGCTGGCCGCGCGCGAAGAAGACGGCGTGACCGTCTATCGTCAGCGTCGGACGACCGGTTCCTGAGGCAGATCTCGGACCGCGCTTAGATCGCCGTCCGCAATGCTCTGGGCGACAGCCCGTAATGCTTGCGAAAGCGCGCGGCAAAGCGCGATGCCGAGGCATAGCCGCTGGCTGCGGCGATCTCCCCGATGGGGCGCGCGGTGGTCTGCAGCCATTGCAAGGCCATTCCCAGCCTGACGTTTTCCAGGAGCTTGCTGAAGCTGCTGGCCTCGTTTGCCAGTTGCCTGCGCAAGGTCGAGGCCCCGAGGTTCAGTCGTTCGGCGACGCAAGCCACTGTCCAGTCTCGCGCCGGATTGCCCATGAGGATGTGCTGTACGCGTTCGCACAATGGATCGCGCCGGTCCAGCAGCAGCGGTGCAGCCCAGCCGCCGAGGGCCAGTGCCAATAGCACGGCTTCGCCATAGTGGCTGCGCAGGGCATCCGGCGCATCGCTGGCAATGCACTCCAGCAGGTTGTCCCAGGCCAAGGCGGTGTGCCGGTCCAGCGGAACGCACAGGTCCGAGGTGCGTCCGGGCCAGTTGCCGATCTGCTCGCGGTAGCGCAGGCTGAACGCCTGCAATGCCTGGGCAGGAAAGCTCACGACATCGGCGACGTAATGACCCTGCGCGCCCGGATAGTTGCGAATGCCCAACTGACGTCCCGCCGGCAGCAGGATCAGGTGCTGGTTGCCGGCGCGCATTTCGCGGTCATCCCAGTCCATGCGCTTCTCGCCCTGTCGGACCCGGCACAAGGCGCTGACGAAGATCGGTACGCGTTGCAGTGCATGGGCTTGCCGGGCGCGTATGACACAGGCATCGATGCGGCTTTCATGATGCTGCAGGCCGGCTGGGGCGTTCATCGTAGCTAGCGTCCGTAGGTGGCAGTCAGTGTGGCCTTGGCCAGGGCGTTGGCATTGAGCATGTAGCCCACCATTGCGCCGCTGGCCTGTTCGTCGATCGGCAGTTTACCCACCTTCAGCGCCCACACGGTGAACTGATAACGGTGCGGCTTATCCCCCGCAGGTGGGCAGGCGCCGCCAAAGCCTGGCTGGCCGTAATCGGTGCGCCCCTGGACGGCGCCCGCCGGTAAATGCTCGCCGCTGCTGGCGCCGGCACCGCTGGGCAGTTGCCGCGAAGTGGCGGGAAGATTGACCACCGTCCAGTGCCACCAGCCGCTGCCAGTGGGAGCATCGGGATCATAGACGGTGACCGCAAAGCTCAAGGTGCCGGCTGGAGCGTTTTTCCAGGACAGTTCAGGCGAGGTATTGCCGCCTTCGCAGCCAAAGCCCTGGAACACCTCTCGATGACTCAAGGGCTTGCCGTTGCTGATGTCGCGACTGCTTACGGTAAAGCCGGCGGCGTGGGCGCTGAGGCTCAGGCCGAGGGAAAGCGCGCTGAATAAGAGCTGGCTTTTCATCAGGGACTCGTCTTGGTAGGGGAAGTGAAAGACGAGTTTATGGGGAAGGGCAGCCCGGCGTTGTGCCGGGACGCTCACCGATTGTGCCGAAACGCTCGACTGGCTGCAGGGGAGGGTTGTCATGCCTCCAGCTGTTCCCGGTGCCCGCGAAAGACGGCTTTTCTACTTCACCGGGGTCAGGATCGGTGCGCCCTTGTTCTTGATCAGGAACACGACGAATCTTGCCGGCTGCGTGGAACTGGCATTGCGCCCGACCGTATGGATGTCGTCAGGGCCCTCGTGGAACGTATCGCCCGCCTTGAGCGCTACCTCCTTGCCGCCCTTGACGCCCATGACGATGCTTCCATCGAGCACATAGACGAAGGCGTGCGCGTCATGGCGATGCACCGGGTCGACCGCGCCAGGCGGATAGTCGACCACGATCATCTGGACTTCCTTGCCCGGATACTCAGGCAACGGCTCCGAACGCAGCGATGTCACGCTCGCCTGCGGCGCGGCCATGGCCGGCCGCACGGCCATCGGGCACAAACACATCAGGGTGGCAACGAAGGAAACGATCCGCTTCATGGCATCACTCCAGGCCGGCCTTGTCGAGCCCGAACGCCTTGTCGGACGAGCCGGGCACCATGCGGAAGGCCACGTTCAGCCGGTTCCAGCTATTGATCGCGCCCACCAGGAAGGTGAGATCCGACAGCTCCTTCTCGGAGTACTCGGCACGCACGCTGTCGTAGACGTCGTCCGGCACGCCGTGGGCGGGAATACGGGTCAGCACCTCGGTCCATGCCAGCGCGGCGCGTTCACGGGGCGTGAACAGCGTCGACTCGCGCCAGATCGCCACGTGATGCAGGCGCAGTTCGCGCTCGCCGTGGATCCTCGCCATCTTGACGTGCATGTCGACGCAGAACGCGCAACCATTCAGCTGCGACGCGCGAAGCTCGACGAGTTCGCGGATGTGGGTCTCGATCGTCGTCTTCTGGAGCAGCGTGCCAAGCTCCACGAGCTTCTTCGACAGCTCAGGCGATTGCTGAAAATAGTTAAGGCGTGGCGTCATGATGTTCTCCTGGCAGAGGACAGGGGTTGGGTCTGGCGGCATATCGTGGCGATGTCCCGCTGAACGAAAGGAGGGATGAAACGAGCGGTGAAACGATGGGCTTCGCAGGGCAGCAAGCCGCAATCAAGCCGCAATCAAGCCGCTTTAGCTTGAGCGAGCCACTGATCGAGACTGACGCGGCCGATGCGCGCGTCGCCGAGCGGCACAAGTGACAGTTCCTCGACCAGCCCGCCGTAGTACCGCGCATTGCGGTCCGTGACGACGGGGCGTGCGTCGCCGACCGATTTCAGATAACGCGCGATGATCTCGGCGAAGGGCGCCCGATCCGGGCCAGCGATGTCAACGGTGCCGTTCAGCGGCGCGGAGAGCACGACCTGCGCGAGGATCGCCACGATGTCGTCCGCGGCGATGGGCTGAAACTGTCCGTCGCCGACGCGCACGGTGCCGCTGTCGGTACTGAAGTCCGCAATGCCGCCGATGAATTCCATGAACTGCGTGGCGCGTACGATCGTGTACGGCACGCCGGCGGCTTCGATTGCCTCTTCCTGCGCGACCTTGGCGGCGAAGTACGCGTTCTCAGGCATGCGATCGGTGCCGACGATCGACAGCGCGACGTGATGGCGCACGCCCGCGGCCACCTCGGTCTTGCCCAGGTTGCGCGCCGAGGTGCGGAAGAAGTCGAGGACCGCTTGAGGTTCCCACGATGGCGCGTTCGTCACATCCACGACGGCGTCCGCGCCGATGAGCGCATTGCTCAGACCTTCGCCCGTCACGCTGTTGACGCCGGTACGGGGAGAGGCGGCGAGCGCCTGGTGGCCTGCTTCGCTGAGCAGGGTGACCAGACGTGAGCCGATCAGGCCCGAACCACCGATTACGACGACCTTCATGGCAGGTTCTCCAGAGGGATAAAGAAACACGAGGAACACGAGGAACGTGAGGAACGCGTGGAATGCGCGATGGCTGGGGCGCTGCGCAAAGGCATCGTTCTCGCCGCCGCATCGCCCAGGGGCAGTATGTAACAATCATGACCTATCAATAAGGGTCAAGAATGATCGATATGACTAGGCCAAGTTGCTCTGGCTCCTCCTCCTTGTCCGCGAGGCTGGCATGAGCACCCGTACTCCCGCGTTGGCCATCGAGATCGACCGCGGGAAGCCGTTGCCGATCTATCTGCAGATCTGCGAGCGTTTCAAGACCGCGATCGCGGCAGGCCTCCTGCGTCCGGGTGACCGCGTGCCCGCGCTGCGCGGCCTCGCCACGCAATTGAGCACGGCGCGAGGCACGGTCGAACTGGCCTATACGATCCTTGTCGACGAGGGCTACCTGGAGATGCGCGGCGCTGCCGGCACGTTCGTTTCGCCTTCGCTATCGGCGTCAGTGATGCCTTCCGCGGATGGAAAGGGTCGCCAGGGCTCGCGCGGCCGGCCGGCTGCCCAAGGAGCGGGCACGGCGAAGACGCCGGACGCGTCACATGGCCGGCCGATGCCGCGCCAGGTGGCGATCACCGTTGCCATGAGCGGCGAGCCGCGGCCGTTGCAGCCAGGGCTGCCAGCACTGGACGCATTCCCGCGCAAGATATGGAGCCGCCTGGTCTCGCGTCGTGTGCGCAGCGGCGAACGCACGATGCTCGCCTACCCGGATCCGATGGGCTACCGGCCGCTGCGTGAACGCATTGCCACCTATCTCGGTCTGTCGCGCGGTGTCACGTGCCTGCCCGATCAGGTCTTCATTACCGGTGGCTACCGCGCGACGCTTGAACTCGTGCTGCGCAGTCTCGCTCAGCCGAACGACCGCATGTGGTTCGAGGATCCCGGCTATCTGCTCGCGCGCAACTTTCTGGCCGAGACCGGCGTGCAGTTCGTGCCCGTGCCGGTGGACGATGAAGGGATCGACGTCGAGCGCGGCATGCAACTGGACCCGGGGGCGCGCTTCGCACTGGTCACGCCATCGCATCAAAGCCCGCTCGGACACATGCTGTCGCTCACCAGGCGCCTGGCGCTGCTGGATTGGGCGGAGAAGGCTTCGCGCTGGATCATCGAGGATGACTACGACAGTGAGTTCCGCTATGTGGGCAGGCCCTTGCCGGCGTTGAAAAGCCTTGATCGGCAAGATCGCGTGATCTATTGCGGCACGTTCAGCAAGGCGATGTTCCCCGGCCTGAGGCTCGCGTATGCCGTGGTGCCGGAGCGTGCGGTCGAGCGCGTCGGGCGGGTGGCGTGCAGCATGAATGCCGGCTCGCCGGCGGTATGGCAGGCTGCCGTGGCCGATTTCATGGAGCAGGGGCATTTTGCCCGGCATGTGAAGCGGATGCGTGCGCTGTACGGTCAGCGGCGCATGCTGATTGCGCACGCGTTGGAACAGGCCTTCGGCGAGCGGCTGAGCGTCGAACTGCCACCCGGCGGAATCCAGTTCGCGGTGCGGTTCACCGAAGGCCCCGACGGCCCGGTCGACGATGTCGCCGTTGCCGCGCGGGCCCGCGAGGCGGGGCTGGCCGTGTTGCCGCTGTCGATCTGGTACGCGAATGGCCGTATGCGGCGCACGCCGCGTGGCCTCGTGATCGGCTTCGCGAACATCGCCGATGCCAAGGAAGCGGCCCGTCTCGCTCGAACGTTGCGCTCATGCCTGGATGGCTGAGGCGCGGGGCAGACCCCGAATCCCGATTTCACGGAGCACTGCATGCCTCCGCTGCATCGGCGTGACGCTCTCCTGATTTTATCCGGGTAATATTGACAATTATTTTACCCGGATATAAATTGGCGGCTTCACAGTAGGGATGCCCGCCATGATTCCTCTTCCCACAACTCTTCCCATACCTTCAGTCCACATCGCACGCGTGTGCACGTATCCCTTCGTGCCCGCAATGGCCGGTGGCCTACGACGCGGCTTCGAGGAGGCGGCGCGCGCGTTGCTCGCAGACGATCGTGCGAATTGCGGCGAACCGATTGCCAGCCGGGCCGTCCGACGTCCGCGCCCCTGCCTTCGCGCCCGGCTTCGGCACCGCGCCGTGAGCCGCGCCGTGAGCCGCGCTGTCACCCACGGGGAACGCCGATGACGACCTTCGACCTGAACGCCGGCGCCGTCGCGCCGGTTGCGCATGAAATGGAGCTCACCGCGCTGCGCGTGACGGGAACGGTGCCGGACGATCTCGATGGCGTGCTGGTGCGCAACGGCCCCAACCCGCTGTCGGGGCGATTCGAGGGCGACGGTGTGCTGTCGTGGTGGCCGGAGGCCGCGATGCTGCACGGGATCGCATTCGAGCGTGGCCGAGTGGGCGGCTACCGTAACCGCTGGCTGCGCACGCAACGATGGGCGCGCGCGCATGCGCCGGAAAGTATGTCGACGTGGCCGGATACCAATCCGAACGTCAACGTGATCCGGCACGCCGGCGAAACCCTCGCGCTGGCCGAAGGCGGCGCGCCGCTGGCGATCACCTCGACGCTCGACACGCTCGGGCCGGCGCGTCGGCATCCGGGCATCGCGACGGGCATGACCGCGCACCCGAAGATCGATCCGCGCACTGGTGAACTGGTGACGTTCCGCGGCGACTGGAAGGCGCCGTTCCTGCGCTATGGCGTGTCCGACGCGAGGGGGGAACCGACCGTGGACGTCGAGATCGCGCTGCCGGCCCCGTCGATGATGCACGACATCGCGATCACCGAGACGTACAGCATCCTGCTCGATCTGAACGTCGGCTATGACTTCGCCATGCTCGCGCGCGGACACCGGATGCCGTTGCGCTGGCATCACGAACGCGGCTCACGGCTGGGTGTGATCCCGCGTCACGGCGGCGAGGTGCGATGGTTCGAGATCGCGCCGTGTTTCATCCAGCATGTCGTCAATGCCTATGACGCGGACGAAACGACGATCGTGCTCGATGCCGTCCGCTATCCGTGGTTCCTGCGGCTCACGGCAGACGGCGGTGCGTTCGAGGACAACCCGGTCGGGGTGCTGTGGCGGTATCGGATCGACCTGAAGTCGGGGACGGTCGAGGAAACGCAGGTCGGCGAAGACGGGATCGAGCTGCCGCGGATCAACGAGCAGTGGACCGGCCGGCCGTATCGGTATGGCTATGCCGCCGAGCAGCCGACCCCGGTCGAACTGCGCGGGATCGTGCGGTACGACTGGCACCGCGGCACGCTCGAACGGTATGCGGTGCCGCCGGGGGATCAGAACAGTGAGCCGGTGTTCGTGCCGCGGCGGACAGCGACGGCGGAAGATGACGGATGGTTGCTGTGTTGCGTGTACCGACGCGCGACCGATACCAGCGACGTGATTGTGCTGAATGCGTGCGATCTTGCTGCCGGACCGGTTGCGACCGTGCATCTGCCGACACGGATTCCGGCCGGGTTCCATGGTGCGTGGTTGGCGAATCAAGGTCGAAGCGTTGCTTGAACGTCGGGCGCGCGTGACGCTCGGGTGCTGGCTCGGCGGCTCGCGCATGCGAGGAAGACTCTGCCGTTCGGGGCCGCCACCCGCCAGGGCACGGCGCTGCCCCCACCGCATGCCAAAGCGCCCCCCACCAATGGGTGGCCGGTAGCGCGTGCAATACCAGCAGCGAACGCATCCGATTGCTGTACGCTGTGCGTTCCTGAGGAGAGGAGGAGAAGAGGAGCAATGGTGAGCCATGTCTTTTCTGTCGATTGGTCGACGCTGCCCGCACCCACTGACGACGGCGCGGCCCGACACCTGCCGGGAAAACCGCTGCCGCACGTGGCACTGACCTCCACCGACGGGGATGTGGTCGATCTCTCCCGCTTGAGCGGCCGTACGGTCCTCTACGCATTTCCGCGCATGCACCGTCCCGACCAGCCCATCACCGATGGATGGTTCACGATTCCTGGCGCGCCTGGTTGCACGCCTCAGTCTTGCGCGTTTCGTGATCACGCGAAGGAACTGGCAGCTGCGGGGGCGGCACACATCTTTGGCTTGTCAACGCAAGACACCGCGGACCAGTGTGAAGGGGCGAAGCGCCTGCATTTGCCCTTTCCCTTGCTGTCCGATCACGAGCGAGCCTTCACGAACGCGCTGTCCCTTCCCACCTTCGAAGCGGGCGGCAGGGTGCTGCTCAAGCGTCTTACCTTGATCATCCGGCAGGGCGTGATCGAACATGTGTTCTACCCCGTCTTTCCGCCGGACCAGAACGCCGAAGACGTCCTCAACTGGCTGCAGCAACAACGCAACTGACGCGTTGGAATCCATTGGCCGATCCCGCTTCCGTGCATTGCAGAGAGTGGATCCGCGCGGCGGAGCAGGGCGTATCTCAGCGATCGGGACCGGCCACCAGTTGATCTGCCGGCAACCGCCGCGACAGCGCGCGATATCCCGATCGCCGCGAAAGCTGGCCGAGAAGGCCATTAGTATGATTGACCACCCTACCTGCCATCGAGGTGACCAATGGAAATTACTCCCCCCGCTACGTTGGAAGAATGGAATGCATCTGGTGCGGAATACCTGCCCGGTCTTCTTGGCATGACCTTTACCAAAGTGGAGCCAGATGAGGTAGTGGCAACGCTTGAGGTGCGCCGTGCCTTGGGCGCCTGGAATGGCTACCTGCATGCGGGAACGGTCGTGTCGCTCGCGGACACATGCTGCGGCTACGGAACCGTGCGCAGCCTGCCGGCGGGCGCCAGCGGATTCACCACCGTGGAACTCAAGAGCAATATGCTGGGAACGGCCCGCGAAGGCCTCGTGATCTGCACCGCGCGCCCCATCCACAAAGGACGCACCACCCAGGTCTGGGATGCCGAGGTCCGTCGCGGTAGCGACAATGCCCTGATCGCCAGCTTCCGCAACACGCAACTGATCCTCTGGCCCAAAGAGAAGTAAGCGGGGCAGCCCTGCAGCCATCGCCATCGCCTTGTCGGCCGGCGTGGTGCGCTTGGCGCTGGCCATGACCGCTGCCGATCGTCACGTCTCGCTTGCCTTCGACGGCGCGATCGATGCGATACCAGCCGCGCCTGGTCCGTCCGGTCGACCGCGAACCCACCCTGGCAAGCTCCACACCGATCAGGGCGGATGTCTCCGGGGATGACGCCGCATGGCGCCGTCGGTATCGGCGCACGCGCGGCATCCGTCCACGCAGCGCCGGTCAACGCGCCAAATTGACGCGCCGGAAGATCCGGTGCAAGCTTTCATCATCTTCCGCCCCGCACCGGAGCCCGCCATGACCTCCCCAGCCTTCCGAGCGTTCAAGGCAAACCTGGCGATGTTGCTGCGCGACATGCCGATCGGGACCACCGCCGATTTCTCCGACGTGGCCGTTGCCTACTGGAATGGCACACAGGTGGCCGGCGCCTATTTGCGCGACGGCGGGCGGCTGGATGAGGACTTCGAGTTCGACGAGAACGCGTGGGAGAGCTGGCAAGACGAACTGGCCGGCTGGCAGGCCAACCCGACCTTCACCGAACGCGAGGAACTGAAGGCCCGCCTGCAGCACGCCGCCGAGCGCGCCGGGAAGCGCGCTGCATAACGCGCTGCATAACGCGCTGCATAACGCGTTGCATCAGGCGCTGCACAACGCGCCGCGGAGCCCCCCATGCGGTTGGAATCCTTCTCCTTCGGCACCATCCGTATCGACGGCGTCACATACGACCACGACGTCATCATCGACCACGGCAAGGTCCGCAAACGCAGGAAGGGCCCCTCCAAGCCATTCCGCGAAGCGTTCGGCCACACGCCGCTATCGATCCAGGAAGACATCCCCTGGAACTGCAGCAAGCTCGTGGTCGGCACCGGAGCCGGCGCCTTGCCGGTAATGGACGAGGTGAAGCGCGAGGCCAAAAGGCGCCATGTCGAGCTGGTCATCCAGCCGACCGCCGACGCCATCGAGACGCTCCAGGCCAACCCCAAAGGCGCCAACGCGATCCTGCATCTCACCTGCTAGCGCCGCCAGCCGTGCGCGCCGGGAGACAGGCGTCGGGCGGCGCGCATTCCGGGTATCCCGGCAGGTCACACCCCCATCCCGCCACGTGCGGAGTCGCGTTCGATCGCATCCGCATGGTGCGCCGGAACGTATAGTGAAGCAGGAGGAGGGGAGGCCCCACTCTCAGGAGATGCCGCCATGAAATTCATGATGACCTTCCATTGGGCTCCGGATACGGAGCAGCGCGCCGAAGCCATCGAGCGCTTCCTGCGAACCGGCGGGGTGCCGCCGGAGGGCGTCCGGCTGCTGGGCAGATGGACCAGCGCCGATCTCGGGTCGGGCTTCGGTCTGCTCGAAACCGACGATGCGGCCAAGCTCACCGCGTTCGCCTATCAGTGGAGCGACCTGATGGAACTGGAGATCATGCCGGTCCTGGAAGACGCCGAGCTGGCCGCCGTCCTCGGGCGGGTCGCCAGGACGTAGGGCGGGCAACCGAGCAGGCGCTTGCTGCGTAGCAACACGGCGCAGAAGCGGGCGACATGACGGACGCGGACTGGGTTGGAGCATGGCAGCAAGCGTGATGTCGGGAGTCGAGGCGGATCGATACGCTTCACGCAAATTCGCACTACATCCAGGCAAGAAACGTCCGTAAAAAGGATTCGATACCTAGAAGCTCCACCAGCGAAATCTGGAGCCAACAAACAAGAACCGGCGACGCCTGACCATGCTCACTTCCATCTCTTCCCTTGGCAACGGGGAACTGCCCTATTCCAACGCACCGAAATCCTCAGGGCAGACACAGCCCGCTTCCACTGAGACTGCGCCTTCTCTCGATGCACTGCTGAAGCGCAACGAAGAAACCCGTGCCGCGTTGAGCCGGCTGAGCCAGGATGCCTCCGCCAGCGAAAAGGCTTATGCCAGGAAGCGCCTGGAGCAACTGGAAGAGATGATGCGCCGCCTGTACATGCTCGGGTTTCCGCCGAAAGTCCTTGCCGAGATGGCGAAGGAATTGAAAGGCATTGTGAGTCAATACACGGGGGCAGGAGACCAGCAGGCTCCGGCGGTATCCCAAAGCGAGGCTTCAGGATTCACGCTGTCCGGTGGAGCGAGCGCGGGCGGCGCAGATCCCAGCACCAGCGGTGGCGGGCTATCCGACACCAACCTGACCACAAGCCAAATGTCCGTGGATACCTCGACGCTCGGCGCTAACAGCCACGCCAATGCCTACCTGGAGATCGCAAGAACAACCTCCGCCAGTAGTGATGCCGTTAGCGATGCTGATTTCATGGCCCGCGCCAAAGCCCTGGCAGAGCGACTCAAGGCCATGCTTAAGCAGCACGGCACGGAAACTTCATCGCAGACGATTGAAGTGCCGGCGCAGACGTGACCGCCCAGCCAATGCGCGCGGCAACGATGCCGGCGGGGGAAACGGCCGACTAAGCTGCCAAAGGCACCACCTGGCCCTTCCACTGGCCCGATTCACGCGTGGCAATCACCAGGCGTTCCCCCAGGCCAGGCGCGGCGGCTATCAACTCACCGCCCGCGGCCCAGATTGCGCTGCGTCCCGCGCACGCCCAGCCGCCAGTCATGGCACCGTGGTTGGCAAGCAGGACGGCCATCTCGTGGTCTACAGCGTAGCTCCGCAGTCTTTTGCTCTCCGCCGGATACGACTTTGTCGAGATGACAGAACCCACGGCATACACGTCTGCGTTCGACTCCGCAGCACGGGCGGCATGCGCCGGCTGGAGGGAATCCGCACAAACAGCGAGCGCGACCGAGGCGTCCCCGACCGTCAGGGGGAGACCACCGTCACCAGCGGTGAAGGCAACCTCTTCGCCAGCATGGAGATACTGCTTGGTGTAGACGCCAACAGAGCCGTCGGGCCGAAGCACCAGGGCAGCAATGAAAACACTGTCATCGTCGGCAGACCGCAGCGGCGCACCGACCACAGCCGTCATGCCGCTGCGGCGTGCCTGTTCGCGGAGCGGGATCAACGAGTGATCATCCGGCCGAATCGCCAGCTCCCGCGCCATCGCCATTTCATATCCCGTCAGCGATAGCTCCGGAAACACAAGAAGCTGGGCGCCATGGTTCTCCGCCACCTGCATGGCGCTCAGATGGCGCGAGACGTTGGCGGGGATATTGCCAGCGAGGGAAATCGACTGAGCTGCGGCGATGGTCAAGGACATGGCCAGGAGTGTGTTGGGCTTTGTGGGCATGCAAAGCGCAGGGGGTGTAGAGGGATGAGTCTCTCACATGTCGCCTTGACCAGCCGGTGCTGCAGGATGCACTACGTCAGAGCCGCAGGTCCGTGGCAAACCACCTCGGTGTTGTACCGGTCCGGACCGAGAACGAACGCTGCATAGTGGTGCGCGGGATAGTGGGGCGTAGGCCGGGCGCGCCATGGTCCTGGGCACCGCTTCCAGGGCCGCGCGCAAGAACGCCTCGGCATGCTGGCGACGCTCAGCCTGGAACGCCAGATGAAGATGCGCCGGCTTTTCCTCGGTCTGGAACCGGCAAAGGGAAGCCTTGCTCTTCGGGCTAAGCTCGACGCCGCATGCCGGCGCCCCCTCCAAGGCAAGCGCTGCACCGAGCGGTTCAAGAGCCTTGAGGAATAACGCCTTGCTTGCTGCGTAATCGCTGACTCCGAATTTGAGGTGGCCAAACATGAGTGCTCCTGAAGTGCGGGGGGGGGCTGCGCGAGGATCCTAACGCTTGCATCTGGGGAGCTTTCACAAGCGGCCTTCGCCGGCTCGGCATGATTTTCCGACGATTCCCAAACTTAGCCGAATGCGATCGCAGTAAAAGGACAGGATTGCTCTTGCGACAAGCAGCTCGCTGCGATGCGGAATCCCGTATCGGCCAGCCGCCTTCGGCTTTCTCATCCCAATCCCAGGCAAGGAGAGGAGTCAAGCATGACGGACTTGCGGTACGCGTTGACACACGGCGACAAATCAAGCACCGGCGGCGCGCTGTATGCCACCTGTGCTGACTACACGATCGATGGCAAAAGCGCCGGCGTGGAAGGTGACTTCGCCACATGCCCGGCCTGCAAGTCCGGCGGGCCGGTTTTCAACGAGGCCAATCCGATTGCCGCCTTCAATGGCAAGCACGTCCTCGTAGCCGGTGCGCGAGTGCATTGCCGCTGCGCCACGCGGCCCACCATGTCGTCTTCGCAAACATTGGCGGAGTTCGAGGTGTTTTCCGTCGCCGCCTGGCTGTCACCCGCGGAATCGCTTTCGAGCAACGTGGCTCCCGCCGCATCCAACAAGCTCATCGAAGACATGCAGGATCGGCTCTATGCCGAAGACGACAGCCTGATCTGCCCCAACATGAGCAATGCGGAGTTCCACGCCACGATGATGCGGTTGCGTGATAAAGCGGTCGGCTTGATGGGGGATCGGCTGGGCGAGTTGGAGCGGTGGAGCGAGGCGGATCGGGACAAGGTCGTGCTGTGGTTTGGCGAGGCGTCTCACGAAACCCGCAAGACATTGCGCGACGGCCTGACGCGGATGCGCGAGATCATGCGTGGCCTGCGTGAGTCGAACTTTGAGCGGCACTCGGAGGAGGGGTTGCGGCGGGTGGGGTGTGTGCCGCGGGCGAAGGGTGGAGAGTTGCCGGCTGCGGCGAGCGTTTGTAAGCCAGATGGTAGCTATACGATCTTTATCGGAACCATCTTCTGCCGCTTGGAAGATGAGCGGGTTGATGCGAAGACGCGCATGCCGATCGAGAGGGATAGCAAGCTGAGCACGTTGATTCATGAGGTTTCTCACTTCCCGCAGGCGATGGATTCGGAAGACCCACACTATTCTTTCCGAAGAGCGCGAGAAGCAGCGCAGCGACGCGACGCGTTTTGCATCGCCAATGCCGACAGCATTGCCGCCTATGTAGTGAATGTCCCAAACTGGGACTACAAGAAGCCGTTGTGGAGACCATAATGCGTCGATTGCTAGTACTCTTGCTCTTCTTTGCATCAACGAGTGCATTTTCGTGTAAGCCGCCTTATTTGGAGTATGAAATGCAGTTTGATTCCAAGAGGGCGGCACTATCAAGCGAAGAGATTAGACGCTTGATCGCGTGGCGAGAAAAGACTCGCCGCGCATTGCCTGGTGGATTTGAGGCTGTTGTAGAACTGTGGGAGAACAACGCGGCAGGGATCACTCCCTCACTTGCGCGGCGCCGGGCTAATTTCCTAGAAGGGTTGCTGAAGAACCTAGGTGTTCCGGCGGCTGATATAGAGCCTGCTGCGATCCGTCAGAGTGCAAGAGAAGTCAATAGCGACTATGACGAGCGATTTCTCAATACCGGAGCCATTCTGCTCAATCCCCGTTGCCCGCACATCTGCTGTGATGCAGGGGATATCAGGTAGTGGTGACCGTCGCATTTGTACTGACTCTCAATTCATGATGCATAGAGTCGCCGTGATTCTATTCCTCTGGCTGGGGCTCAGCGCGCGCCTGCAAGCTGCCATACATTGACCACGACCTAGTGTTCGAGAGAGGCATCAAAGATGCCGATTAGGGAATCTACGGTATTGGTCATAAAGACAAAGATTTTTGTGCGCGATGTGCGAAATCTAAAATAGGCGCGATCCGCAAATGGGCGGTGGGCTCCCTGGTAATTCGCCGCCTTCGATGTCGATCTGTGCCGATGTTCGATACTGCTCGCAATCGCGATTCAAGTGCGAAGTGCAACACTTCCCCATTGGTGCCTCACGCTCAGCACGGGAAAACGCCGACTACCCTATCCAGCGAGGCTGCCATCCGACAATACATTTGAATGCAATTGAATTGTATGGAACAATTCGTTGGCCATACCGCCGCGACAGCTGCGGACAAGGCAGCATGGCCCTGGGCGCAGCGTATTGGCGCCGACGACGCATATGCCGATGTCCCGAGTCCGCGCATTCTTGTGCCAATACTGCCGCGAGGGCCGATCGATGATCTTGCCGGTGTTCGACGACGCTAACGCTGCCGACGTCCGTCAATTGTTCGGGGCGCCTGCGCTCCAGTCGAGCGAGCACAGCAGATGGGATGGGCTAACTTTCGAGCTGCGCAGCGGCGAGACTGCCTTTTCGCCGGTTGAGCACGTCGTCGAGAACCCCTGCTTTATGGTCAAGCTCGATCCCGGCACGCGCGCAGAGCGCCGCCTGGACGGCATCTGGCACAGCCCGGACGGCCTGCTCAGGTAGGGGAGAGCAACGATGCTGGTTTCAGACTACATTCTCGATGAGGTTGCCATGCAATTCGGAAACGCTGTGATTGCCCCAGGGCATACGTTTCACCGCGATCTGTTGGTGACGCGCGAAGACATTGCCAAGTTCGCCGGGCTCTGCGAAGACTTCAATCCTCTGCACCACGATGAGGACTATGCCAGGACGACCCGGTTCGGCTCGATCATTGCAGCCGGCCCGCACATCATGAGCCTGTTCACCTCGATGGTGGCGACGCACTTTTCTGAGATCACGCCAATGGTCGGCGTCGATTTCTCCTTCTCCTTCCTGTCCGCCATCCGCGCCGGTGACACGCTGCGCATGCACTGGACCGTATCGGCTCTGACGCCGAGCGAGAAGATGAAAGGCACCCTAGCGCAACTGGAAGGCGAAGTCCGCAATGCCAAAGGCATTGCCATCAAGGGGAAGGGGCTGGTCCTGTTGATGGACAAACTCTGAGCGCCGCCGGCGCAGGAGTCCGCTGCGGCCGGGGCGAAGCGCTCGGTGGTGGACGCCCACCGCCAAGCTACCGCTCGCCACGCCGGTCCGCAACGGCGAAGCGTCGCAAGCTGGCGCTACCTGGTGGTGGCAGTGGATACCACCACCTTGCCGTGCGCCGCCTGAAGTCAAGGCCTTGCACCGTCGGGCAGGGTATCCACTGCTTGCAGGGCAAACTCCTCGATGACCCCCATTCCTCCTGCCCCTCTTCGACAATCTCCAGGCCATCGCCGGGAAACCTGGAATAAGTCAGTGCAAGAGACTCGCGTCTATCGCAGATGCATGTGCCGGTATTGATGACGATCGGGCCTTCTGGCTCAACTCGTAGACCAGCCTGAACGGCCCGGCCTGGTAGCTTGCGTCGTGAAGGGCATCGTGATCCCCTTCTGGCCAGGACTTGCAGCCTTATCGATGGCGCAATTTGGTCTCGTGCCATTGCCATCCACATCGCCAGCCGCCAGAACGTTCTTCTCAAAGATCGGTACGAAATGAAGGAAATCCCTCCACAGGAACCAACACTACTGACAGAAAATGACAGTAGTGTCTATTACGATTTAAGGCTTTGTGGGAAACCATGAAGAAGGACACTTCAATGACTCGTGCCATTACTATTCTCGCCGAAGATTTCTCCGATTGGGAAACCGCCCTGATCAATTCCACTGGTCGTGCCTATTACGGCTTCGATACACGCTTTGCCACCCCCAATGGCGCCGCAGTTACCTCCTCCGGAGGCATGATCGTCACCCCGCACTTGGCGCTCGAAAGCATCCTGCTCGATGAGCTTGACCTGCTAGTCGTATGTGGAGGTACTATCTGGAAAACAGATATGGCCCCAGATATCGCAGCGCTTGTTGCCGCTGCCCATGAAAGAAACATCGTCGTCGCTGGCATTTGCGATGGTACCCGTGTGCTGGCGCAAGCGGGCGTGCTCGACAACCTCCGCCATACTTCCAATTCGGCGAAAAACCTGTCGGAACTGAACTATCGCGGAGCCTCTCACTATCAGGATGTTCCTTATGCAATTGCCGATCAGCGCGTCGTCACAGCTCCCGGCTCCGCCCCGGTCAGCTTCATGGCCGAAATCTTGCGCACCTTGGGTATAAGTGACGAGAACCTCAAAGCCTACCTCGCGATGCACGCGGCCGAGCACCGCAAGCCTGCCTGATGACCGTCATTAGGATTGGTTCAGTGAAATCAATGAGTTGAAATCAGATTTGTGGGGCGATCATGCCACGCGAAACCCTGTTCGATCGGTATCGAAGACTCGGAATGCCGGAAGCCTGGGCCCAAATCGTGATGGGCCACTTACTGCCACATAGCAGCCATACCTAACGCTCGACGGTCTTTGAGATGTCAAGCAAGCTTGGAAAAGCCGGGCGATTCAGCAGGCGTGTATTGTGTCGCGCCACCGACGGCGCGACTTGGATGACTGGTCGCGATGACCGCGTGGACGTCACGCCGTGGTGAGCCGCTCCTTGGCCAGCCTCGTGCCTTCTGCCAGCGCTTCCAGCTTGCGCCACGCCACGTCCCGCGCCATCGGCGCCAGGCCGCAGTTCGTGCACGGGAACAGCCGCTCCTTCGGCACGAACTCCAGCGCCCGGCCGATGGTGTCAGCCACTTCCTCGGGGGTCTCTACCACGTCGCTGGCCACATCGATCACGCCGACCAGCACGTCCTTGCCGGCCAGCAACTTCATCAGGTCGGGCGGCACATGGGAGTGGATGCATTCCAGGCTCACCTGGTCGATGCGGCTGCGGGCAAGCGCGGGGAATACCGCCTCGTACTGGCGCCATTCGTCGCCCAGGGTGCTCTTCCAGTCGGTATTGGCCTTGATGCCGTAGCCGTAGCAGATGTGCACCGCGGTCGTACAGGTCAAGCCCTGCGCCGCGCGTTCGAGTGCCTGCACGCCCCAGTCAGCGGCGTCCTTCATGTAGACATTGAACGCGGGTTCGTCGAACTGGATAATGTCCACGCCATCGGCCTGCAGCGCGAGCGCTTCCTGGTTGAGCAATTCCGCAAACGCGAAGGCCATCTTGACCTTGTCGCCGTAGAAGCGGTCTGCCACGGTGTCGACAATGGTCATGGGGCCGGGCAGCGTGAACTTCAGCTTCTTCTTCGTGTGCGCGCGCGCCAGCTGTGCTTCGAACGCATGCACGCGGCCCTTCAGGCGCAGGGCCGAAACCACCTGCGGCACCATGGCGTCGTAGCGGTTGTCGCGGATGCCCATCTTCACCTTGTGCTCGAAGTCGATGCCCTCGACCTGCTCAAGGAAGCCGTGCACGAAGTGCTGGCGCGATTGCTCGCCGTCGCACACGATGTCCAGGCCTGCGTCTTCCTGGGCCTTGATCCACAGCAGGGTCGCGTCGGCCTTGGCCTGGAGCAGTGCATCGCCTTCAGCCCTCCACTGAGGCCAGAGTTTGTTGGTTTCAGCCAGCCAGGCTGGCTTCGGCAGGCTGCCGGCGATGGAGGTTTCAAACATCTGAGGATTCCTTTCAAGAAAGATGGGTGTGGCAAACGTACTTCGGGACCGTTCTGCCAGAGCAGCCACGGGATGGTGTGTGATGTGAGGCAGGACGGCAGGCAGCGCCGATGCGAGTGCCGCCAGGCAGCCATATTCGCTCCGGCGCGCTGGGCCGACGAGATGCCGGAAGAATGGCCTATGTATGCTGGCCGCTCAGAGCGCGAAATCGGCAGCCCATCGTTCAAGGACGCTCTTGTATGGTTTGATGAAGTGCTCCTCGGCAAATTTCCCCTGCTTGACAGCCAGCTGGCTGCGTTCTTCCCGGTCATAGACAATCTGCGTCAACGAGTAATCCTGGTTCTTCAGGCTCGGTTGATAGAGATTCCCTGCTGCAGAATTGGCGTTGTAGATTTCGGGGCGATAGATCTTCTGAAAGGTCTCCATGGTGCTGATGGTGCCGATCAACTCGAGATTCGTGTAGTCGCCCAGCAGGTCGCCGTGAAAGTAGAACGCCAATGGTGCAACGCCATTCGGGGGCATGAAAAACCGAACCTGCATCCCCATTTTTGCGAAGTACTGGTCGGTTGAGGACAGTTCATTCTGTTGGTACTCAACACCCAGTACGGGGTGCCAGTTCCCGCTGCGCCGATAGGTCTTGCTGGTCGATGCGCTGATGCAGATGACAGGCGGCTTGCTGAAGCGCTCCTTGTACGCGCTCGAGTTGGCAAATTGCTGGAACAGCTTTCCATGCAAGTCGCCAAAGTTGTCTGGCGTGCTGAATTCCGCGCGCTGGGCGTTGTACTCCGGAAGCAAGACGCTGAAGTCGTAATCGCGCACGTAGGAGGAAAAGTTGTTCCCCGCGATACCGTCGATGCGCTTGTTCGCAGTCTTGTCGAGAATGCTGGTTTTCAGGATCTCGATCAGCGGGAATGCATTGCTGCGGCTATCGGTATCAATATTCATCTCGACAGAGATGATCTCGAGTTCGACAGCGTAGCGGTCTCCCGTCGGATTGTCCCAATGCGCCAACTCATTGAAGCGATTGTCAATCATCCTCAGCGTGTTGCGCAGGTTCTGTTGCCGACTCCTTCCTCGAGCCAGGTTGGCAAAGTTGGTGGTGATGCGCGTGCTGTCCGATGGGCGATAGTTCTCATCGAAACAAATGCCCTTGAGGCGAAAGGTAAGTTCTTGGTTCATTGTGATCTCATGACCTAATCTCTGAGAGAAAAGCCGATTCCTGTTTCAGGCCACAACCACTTCATCGGCCAGAGAGGGCCTGGCGTGGTGCGTCAATTTGACCAACGGCAATGCCCGTTGGACCGCCAGTCTTGCCCGCTCGATCAGGGCCTCGTCCCGCAGGCGGTAATCCACGAAATCCTTGTCGGTCGCGTAAACGCCCAACGGCAATGTGCGTGCTTGGAAGAAGCTGAACAGCGGCCGCAACTGGTGGTCGATCACCAGGGCATGACGTTCGCTGCCGCCGGTGGCTGCCAACAGAACGGGTTTGTCGATCAAGGCGTCCTGGTGAATGAAGTCGAAGAAATGCTTGAACAGTCCCGTGTAAGAGCCGCGGTAAACCGGTGTTGCCACCACCAGGACGTCCGCTTGCTCGACCGCTGCAAGTTCCCGCTCCACCGTATCGGGCAGCTGGGAACGCCAGACCGCGCCGGCAAGCTGCGGTGCGAGGTGGCCCAGTTCGACCAGGCGTTGCTGGCACGGGATTTCGTCGGCGATCAGATCCAGCAGGTGCTCTGACAGGGCTGCAGCCTTGGAGGGGCGTTGCAGTCCGCCGGAAACCGCTACGACTCGAAGTGGACGTGTCATTTTTGCCTTCAGATGGCTGCAGTCGAACAATGGGAACGCATGGTATGGATGTGTGTCGATGAAGTAAAATGGTTTTATTTCACCAATCCATGAATGGGAATCATGTGAATGCTTGAGCGCATCCATCTCAGCATCGTTCAGCAGGTCGAGAAGCAAGGGTCGTTGACGGCCGCCGCCGGCGTACTGAACCTGACCCAGTCGGCCCTGAGCCACAGCATGAAGAAACTAGAACAGCAACTGGGCGCCGACATCTGGCTGCGCGAAGGCCGAAGCCTGCGCCTGACGCAGGCCGGCCAATACCTGCTGGCGGTGGCGAACCGGGTGCTGCCGCAACTGGACCTGGCAGAAGAGCGCCTGGGCCAATTCGCGCAGGGCGAGCGCGGTGCGCTGCGCATCGGCATGGAATGCCATCCCTGCTACCAATGGCTGCTCAAAGTGGTTTCCCCCTATCTGGCCGCATGGCCCGACGTGGATGTGGACGTCAAGCAGAAATTCCAGTTCGGCGGGATCGGTGCGCTGTTCGGCTACGAGATCGACCTGCTGGTCACGCCCGACCCGCTGTTCAAGCCGGGGCTGAAGTTCGAACCCGTATTCGACTACGAGCAGGTGCTTGTCGTGGCCAAGGACCATGCCCTGGCTTCGGCGGCCTATGTGAAACCCCAGCAGCTGACCCGGGAAGTGCTCATCAGCTACCCCGTGGACATCGAGCGCCTGGACATATACAGCCAGTTCCTGTTGCCGGCCGGCGTGACGCCCAGGCGCCACAAAGCCATCGAAACCACCGACATCATGCTGCAGATGGTGGCCAGCGGCCGCGGCGTGGCTGCCCTGCCGCGCTGGCTGGTCGACGAATACGCGGCCAAGATGGACGTGGTGCCTGTGCGGCTGGGCGCGCGCGGTATCGCCAAGCAGATCTTCCTGGGCGCACGCGAAGCGGACACCGCCATTGACTACGTGCGGGCCTTCATTGAACTGGCCCGCCAGCCCGCAATTGCCACCAGCACTGCCATGGCCCAGGGAGCCAAGGGCTGAACACCGCCGTCGAGCGCAAAACGCCTCCGCTGCCCGGCGGCCACGGCAAGGTGCTGCTGCATTCGGGCTGCGCACCCTGCGCAGTCAGGTGGTCACCAGTTCCTTGGGCATTTCGCGCTGGAAGAACATGCAGCAGCAGATCAACGACTGCGGCGTGCGTGCGGCGGCCAAGTCCCCCCGGCCTGATGTACTGGGAATACAACCGGCGCAAGGGTGGCGGCTCCGCGCGGATGCTGGAGATCAGCAAGCGCGAGAACTCCTAGCAGCACAGCTGCCGTAAGCGCCATCACCCCCGATGGTGTCGATCGGTGTATCCGCCGGGATCTGGACGTCAGCCCTCCCGGCCCAGGATTTATGCCACAACGCTGCCTTGAGGCCACAGGTATGTGATGTCTACTTGTGCGACATCAGAGCACCCGATCTGCGCCAGTGTACGATCGATTTCGTCTCGAAAAATCTCAAGTACGGCGTCGACGCCTTCAGGGCCTTTTGCCGCGAGGCCATATAGTGTGGCACGCCCCAGCAGAACGGCTGAAGCCCCCATTGCGACAGCTTTGACCACATCTGAACCTCGGCGGATGCCGCTATCAATCAAGACTGGGATGTCCACCGCGGAGCGCGTGGAGGGTAGTGCTTGGAACGGAGCGATGGCACTATCGAGTTGTCTGCCGCCATGATTTGACAGAATCACTCCGTCAATCCCCATCGACTGACATCGCTTTGCATCATCCGGCCGGCTAAGGCCTTTGACCAGCAACTTGTGGGGCCACAGTTCTCGCAGTCGTGCCAGATCATCCCAGGAGAAGCTCGCATCCATCTGCCGTGTCATGAGGGCGGCTTGAATTTCCGGATCATTCATTGCGGATGATGCGAGATTGCCGAATTGTGGAACGCCGTTGCGAAGGAAGTTGAAGGACCAGTGCGGGTGCATGAGTCCGTCAATGAGTGTGCGGGCTGTGTAGCGCACGGGTACACCAAAGTTGTTCTTCAGGTCCCTTTCCCGCTTCCCGTTGACGCCAACGTCGACCGTGAGCACAAGTGTGCTGTACCCAGCGGCGAGGGCACGTTTGATAAGCATCTCGGCGAGTTTTCTGTGCACGATGTAGAGCTGAAACCAGAGATCGCCGCCAGCTGCGTCAGCCACCTCTTCAATAGAGGAATTTGATGCGGTGGAGAGGATGAAAGGTATGCCGAATCGCTCGGCCGCTTTCGCCAGAACGATGTCGCCCTTTGGCCACAGAATGCCGTTGATACCGGTGGGGGCGATCAGAAGCGGTGCACGCAACCGCTTGCCAAGCAGCGACGCTTCCATCGAACGCTTGCTGGTGTCCGTTAGGCGCTTAGGTTGGAAGCGGACTTTTTCGAAGACATCCCGATTATGCCGAAGACCACTTTCCCCTTCGGCGCCGCCCTCCATGTAATCGAACACCATTTTCGGCAGACGAGCTTGAGCAAGTCTCCGGAAATCTTCTACGTTGACGAGTGAGCCCATCTTGGCTTCCTGGCTTGGTTGTTAATTGGGGATGCTCAGAACTTGTCTCTGCCTGGCGGGAAGACGGAGCAACGTTGATCGCGTACGAAGATGAATCGATGGAAATCGCTTCGCGGCATGGCGCGCATCGCTCGGTGTTCCTGTTGATATTGACGTCTCGGGTATCTCACTGCCGAGGGCGGGGAGATCTTCCGGGGCCTTTGTCGTTGTCGAAACGCATCTGCCGCATCTGCCGCATCGACGCACGGCGCAAGCCAGGCAGCACCAGGCATCTCGACACGATGTTCATGACGCTGCGTGGCGAGCCCTGCCTGCGATGGCGTGCGGTCGACGAGCATGGCGCCCGAACTCGGCATCCTGTTGCAGAAGCGCCGCGATAAGGCTGCGGCCAAACGCTTCTTCCTGCGCGTGCTGCCTTCCTGTCCGGCGCCGCGCAAGATCGCCACCGGCCGGCCGCGCAGCCACCTGGCAGCAAAGGCAGACATCGCCGGCCCACTCGTGAACGTGAGCGGCGCATGCGTGGATTCCGCGTGCCCGAAGCGCACGCGTGCCTTGCTGTCGGGCTTCGGTCATTCAAACGCTCGAGGGGAGGGCATTTTGATCTGTTCCTGAGGCAGGCGACGGATGACAGGCAACTGCCCGCGCCTCGACGAGGCGCACGAGCGACAGCAGCGTTTCGGTTGCGGGCAGTGTCATGTTCAAGCTCCCGGCCGTGGCGACCGCTGCGCCATTGATCGCTTCGATCTCGGTGCGGCGTCCGGCCTGAACGTCCTGCAACATCGATGGTTTGTGCCCCTTGTGCTGAGCAATGGCGCCGGCGACGTTGGCCTTGCACTTGGCTGGATTCACGTCGATACCGAGCCGCTGCGCGACCGACAGCACTTCAACGACGACTTGCTCTGCGAGCCGGCTGCCTTCAGGCGTAGAGCCGAGCTGATCGACGGTGCACCCGGTGACGGCGCAAATGCTGTTGAGCGCGGCATTGAACGCGACCTTCTCCCAGATCGCAGCCCATACGGTGGCGTCCGCACTGCACTGGAGACCGGCGGCCGAGAGCGTCTCGGAGACCATGCTGACGATCGGTCGGGCGTTGCCGTCAGCGGCCATGAGTCTGACGACACCTTTGCCATGCGAGTGCACGTGGCCAGGCGCGACCATGTCGGCCGGCCAGGTGGTCACACCGATCAGAATGCGCTCGGCGGAGGCGAACTCGCTGATCTTCTCGACATTGCCCAGCCCGTTCTGCAGGGACAGCACATGGACATCCGGGCCAATCAGGTGCTTGACGCCCTGGAGCGCGGCGCCGGTGTGCAGCGTCTTGGTAAAGATCACCAGCAAATCGGGTGGCTCGCGAGCGTCTTCCGGTCGGCAGATCTTCAGCGTCTTCACACGCCGATCGCCGTTGTCCGTGACCAATCGCAAGCCGTCCGAGCGGATGGCGCTGATGTGTGCATCGTTGATGTCGATCAGCGTGACAGCATTGCCGCACTCAGCCAGCAAACCGCCGAACATCGAGCCCATGGCGCCAGCGCCGACGATAGTGATCCGCATGATTTCCCCAGGAATTTCAGCTGGTGATTGCCGCCGCGGAACCCGGCTTCAGCAGCCCATCGCGCTTCGGGATGTGACGCGAGACGACAAGAAGCGCAAGCATCGCCAACACCATGGCAGTGCCAAGCAGCGCGAGATAAGCCGTCGCACCGCCGGCCGTAATGACCACGGCTCCTGCGAATGCACTGAGGATCGCGCCCAGCCGTCCGAAGGCCAGCGCGGACGCGGTGCCGGTCGCTCTGACGCTGGTGGGGTACATGAACGCACACAGCGCATACATGGTCGACTGCACTGCATTGACGAACATGCCATGTACACCGAAGCCGAAGATCAACAGGTGCGTGTCGCGCCCGACATTCAGGGTCTGCATCGCGAATGCACTGGCGGCTGCGCCGGCGCAGCACAGGACCAGTGGCCAACGTGACCCGAATCGCGTTATCGCGACGGCACAGACCAGCGCGCCAATGACGCCTCCGAGGTTGTAGGCGGTCAACCCCGAGCCAGCGACGGCCATCGACAGTCCTTCCGATGCCAGCATCGTCGGCAGCCAGCTAAAGGCGCTGTAGACGGCGGTAAGGCACAGGAAGAACGCAGCCCAGGTTGCCAGCGTGTCGCGCGCCAGGCCGTCTGAGAACAGCGCGCCAAATCCGGCCCGCTTTTCTACGAGCTGTTCCGCGGCATCGGTGTACGTTGCATCGGCAGCCATCGGATGGCCCATACGCCCAAGCAGCTTGCCCAGCTCAACCCAGCGTGCCGGATGTCGTGCCAGGAATCGAGGCGTTTCTGGCAACGTGAACAGAAGGATGGTGCCCAGCGCAATGGGAAAGGTTCCACCGATGAAGAACAGTCCGCGCCAGCCGAATATCGGCAGGATTTCACCGGCAAAGAGGCCCGCCAGCATGCCGCCGAGCGGCACGCAGACGATCGTGGCCGTGACGGCGAGCGTCCTGCGGCGCGCCGGCGTGAACTCGGCCGTGACCGTGGTCGAACTCGGCAGTGCGCCACCAATGCCCAGGCCGGCGACAAACCTGAGTACCGCCACGGTCAGGACATTGGGCGCAAGGCCAATGGCGCAGGTCGCCGCCCCGAAGACAAAGACGCTGGAGATGACCGCCATCCGGCGGCCGAATCGGTCCGCGAACAGGCCTGCGCAGGCGCTGCCGATCCCCATGCCAATGAGACCGGCGGCGACCGCCGGGGCGAAGGCGTTTCGCGTGATGTTCCACTCCTTGATCATCAACGGAATCGCGAAGCCGATGAGCTGGCCGTCAAAGCCATCCATCACAATGGACATGGCTGCCAGGAAGACCACGACCTTTTGCATGGTCGTATAGGCGCCGTCGTCGAGCAGCCGGCCGATGTCGGCATGGCTCTTGAAGGGAACCGCTTGGGAGTTCATGCGCGTACTCCCGGGTTGCAGGTCGTGGGCAGCATGCGCTGGCATTGGTTGCGCGATGGAGAAGCTTGCGCGCCAATGGCTGACGGGGTTCGTTCGATCATGTCTTGTCTCCTGTTTGAGCGCTCTGGCGTGCGCGCGCCCTGGTCGCATCAGTAGCGGTGTCCGGCATGGACGCCTGCCGGGAAATTGTGGGAAAACGGCATCCCTCACCCCATCGTTTTCGAACAGCCTCCGCCTCTTCCCGGGCGGTCTCTGATGGAAAGCGTCTCAGTCGTCCAGCGTGTCGAATGGCAAGCCGACAGAGTTCTCGGCCAGCGCTGTCGAAGCAGCGCGCGAGCCGGTTACGTAGTCGAGTTCGGCGAGCTGCACCTTGTGCTGGAACTCGTCCGCGTCGGGGAAGCGATGCAGCATCGAGGTCATCCACCAAGAGAAACGTTGCGCGCCGTACTGCATCGGCACGGTCACGAAACTACGCATGCCCACCACAGTCTTGCTTCATCAGCCCGGCCGGGCCGGCGCCGATGACGGCAACTTGTGTTTTCATCGCGGTGTCCGTCTCAGAAGGGGTAGTGACGCGGGCTCGTTTGAACGGTCACCCATCGCAGATCGGTGAAGGCATCGACCCCGGCTTTCCCGCCGAAGTGCCCGATGCCACTGCCCTTGACGCCGCCAAACGGCATCTGCGCTTCGTCGTGCACCGTGGGCCCGTTCACGTGGCAGATGCCGGACTCGATGCGTCCCGCTACCTGGATGGCGCGCGCCACGTCACGGCCGAAGACCGCGGCGGCGAGGCCGTATTCGTTATCGTTGGCGCAAGCGACTGCCTCTTCCACGCCACGCACACGCACGATGCCTTTCACGGGGCCGAAAGCCTCCTCGCGGAAGATGCGCATGTCCGGCGTGACGTGGTCGAGCAGGGTGGCGGGCATCAGCGTGTCGTCCGCCTTGCCGCCCGCCACGAGCTTCGCGCCTTTCGCCAGCGCATCATCGATCAGTTCGTTGCAGCGTCTTGCCGTGCTCATGTCCACGACCGAGCCGAGGACCACCGGGCCCAGGCGCGGATCACCGAGCGGAAGACTCGATGCACGGGCGCTCAACCTGGCCACGAATTCGTCGGCGATGGCCGAATCGACGACGATCCGCTCGGTCGACATGCAGATCTGTCCCGAATTGGCGAACGCACCGAACACGGCCGCATTGACGGCGGCGTCGACATCGGCGTCGTCGAGGACGACCAGCGGTGCCTTGCCGCCGAGTTCGAGCACCACGGGCTTCAGGTACTTCGCGCAGGTTGCGGCAATGAGCTTGCCCACCTGGGTCGATCCCGTGAAGTTCACCCGTCGCACAGCCGGGTGCGAAATCATGGCTTCGACGACAGCCGCCGCGTCGGCCGGCGCATTGGTGACGAAGTTCACCACGCCCTGGGGTAGTCCGGCCTCTTGCAGCGCCTCGATGATGAGGCCGTGCGTCGCCGGACAGATTTCGCTGCCCTTGAGCACCACCGTATTGCCACAAGCCAGTGGCGTCGCGATGGCCCGTACCGCCAGGATCACGGGCGCGTTCCAGGGAGCGATGCCCAAGACGACGCCCGCGGGCTGCCGCACAGCCATGGCGAGGCTGCCCGGCACGTCGGAAGGAATGATTTCGCCGCCGATCTGCGTGGTCAACGATGCGGCCTCGAGAAGCATGCCGGCCGCAAGGTGAACGTTGAAGCCGGCCCAGATCGCCGACGCACCGGTCTCGGCCGCCATGGCTGCCGCGAATGCCTCGGCTTTCGCTTCGAGCGCTTGGGCGGCCTTCATCAGCAGCGTTCTGCGCTCGGTCGGGCCAGTGCGCGACCAGGTCTTGAAGGCCGCAGCGGCAGCGTCGACGGCCGCGACCGCGTCTTCCCCGGTGGCCGCGGGCGCGACCGTCGCAACGCTGCCGTCAAGCGGATTGCGCCGCTCGAAGGTTGCACCATGGCGGGCCTGGACCGGCTCGCCGTTGATCAACATCGAAATCTTCATGGCCTTGTCTCCGGAAGGGTCTTGAATGAATGCGTGAGCCGGCGGTGTCTTCAGGCGACCCGAACCTCCACGACGTTTGGCGCCTTGGCGGCGAGGGCGAGCTGGAGCACCGCCCGCAGATCGCCGGCATCGCTGACGAGCGTGGCGGCGCATCCCATGCCCTTGGCCAGCGACAAGAAATCGATATCAGGCAGTTCCGTTCCCTGGACGACATCGGTCGCAGAGAACCCGAACACGGGCGCGAAATCCTGTAGCGCAGCGTACCGACGGTTGTTCAGGATCACGAACGTGATCGGCAGTTCGAGTTGCGCGGCGGTCCACAGCGCCTGTATCGAGTACATGCTGGATCCGTCGCCCATCAGGCAGATGACGCGGCTGCCCGGTTTGCCGAGCGCTACGCCCACTGCTGCCGGCATGCCGTAGCCGAGACCGCCGCTGTCCATGGTGAAGAAGGTTTCGCTGCGGGTGATGGGCAGATAAGCTTGCATCACCGGACGCGCGCTCGGTGCTTCCTCGACCACGATGTCCTCGGGTGCCTTCACTTGCGCCAACGTCTGCAGGACGTAGGCAACCGACATCAACGGCGAAGGCTCCGCCTTTGGCGCTTTGATCCTGGCCGGCGGCACGGCTCGAACCTGGGGCGCCGGGCGGGCGAGCAGATCGAGAACTCCCAGGCGGATGCTGCCGACCGCCGACATGCCGACCGGCGTCCAAGCCGCGGTATCCGGGTCCTCGGTCAGTTGGCACAACGTAGCGCCGCTTGGGATGTGTGGTCCCGCGCCTTCGACGTGATACGCGAACGCGGGCGCACCAATGGCAAGGATCAAGTCATGGTCGCCGAGCAGTTCGACGATCCGCTCGCGCATTGCGGGCAGGAAGCCTGCGAACAGCCGATGATCTTCGGGGAAGCTGCACCGGCCGGACATCGGCGCTGCCCACACGCGGGCGTTGTGCGCCTCGGCCAGAGCCACGACCTCGTTCCACGCATTGTCCCGATCGATCGCGGCACCTACGACGAGCGCCGGCCGATGACTTGCATCCAGCGCGTCGCCGATTTGTGCCAGGACGGCAGGCTGCGGGCGAAGCTCCGTACTCACGACCCTTGCCGGCACGAACTCTGCTGGCTGGTCCCAGTCATCTACCGGCACCGACACCAGCACGGGGCCACGCGGCGGCATCATCGCGATGTAGTACGCCCGCGCGATGGCCTGTGGCACGTCTTGAGCGCGCGCCGGCTCGATGCTCCATTTCACATAGGGCTTGGGGAGTTCGGTGGCTTGCGCCGAAGACAGGAATGGGTCGAAAGGGAGGATCGAACGCGCCTGCTGGCCTGCCGTGATGACCATCGGCGTGCGATTCTTGTGAGCGGTGAAGATGTTGCCCATCGCATTGCCCACGCCTGCCGCCGAATGCAAGTTCACGAAGGAAGCGTTTCGCGTGGCCTGGGCGTAGCCATCCGCCATGCCCACCACGGTAGCCTCCTGCAAGCCCAGTACGTAGCGGAAGTCGGCTGGGAAATCGCGGAACATCGGGAGCTCGGTGGAACCGGGGTTCGCGAACACGGAAGTCATGCCGAAACGACGCATGAGGTCGACGACGGCGTCGCGAACGGTGACGGTGACGGTGCCGGGTTGCTTGGCTGCGTCGACGACGGCGAGTGGTAGGGGTCCGGTCATTGCGCGCTTTCCTTCTGTTGTGCACTGCACGAGTCGCAGCACTAGTCTCGATGGCACAAGTGTGAAAGTTCGTCACCCTCATGAAAATTGCTTTCTTGAGAGAAAGTCATTACCGTTAAGCATGACTTTCGACCTCCAATATCTTGTCGCCTTCAACGCCATCGTTTCGTCTGGAAGCCTTGGGCGGGCGGCTAACGCCCTGAACGTGACGCAACCGGCGCTCAGTCGCACCATCCGCCGGCTCGAGGAGCAGGTTGGCGCACCTCTGTTCGAGCGCCACTCGAAGGGTATGCAGCTGACGGATGTGGGAAAGGCCTTGCAGCCCCACGCGCTCCTATTGCAGCGCGAGTCCGAGCATGCGAATGAGCACATCAAGGCGATGCTAGGCTTGGCAAAAGGCACGATTCGCGTCGGCGCAGTCGGCAGCATTGCCTGCCTGGTGCTTCCCTTGGCCATCGGCAGCACAATCAAGAAGTGGCCAAATCTTCAAGTCCAGATCATCGAAGGCGTCTGGGATCGCCTTGCTGATGCGCTGGTCTCCCACGAAATCGATCTGGCGCTGGGGGTCGACGTCGAAGACACTGACGAGATCGTCGCTGTCAAGGATTGCCGTTGGGAGGACACCAGCCACGTGGTTGCGGGTCGGCGCCATCCTTTGCGAAAAAAGCCAGATCTCAAGCTCGCTGATACGCTGCAAGAGCGCTGGGCCATGCTTCCGAAGGGAACCGGGCCTTTCGAGCACATGAAGAAGGTGTTTTCGCGACAGAACCTGGCCTTGCCCAACATCGTCGTCGAGACCCGCTCCGTCATGGCGCTCAAGAGCTTGATCGGGCGTTCAGGCTTCCTCGGCTGGATGCCCGAGCCCATGTACGACGCCGAGCGCAAGGCGGGGCTCATCGACGCCCTGGAGATGCCAGGCGCCAGCGACAAGAGAGTCCTGACTGCGTTCCGTCGAAGGGCCGGCATGCTGCCCGGTCCGTCGATCAAGCTGCTCGAGGAACTGCGCGCGCTGACGGCGCAACGATCATGAGTGTGACGCCGTGGTCAGCGGATCTTCAGAGACCGTGGCGGCCCGCCCGGCATGCCTGTGGAAGACCGCCTGCTTGGCCTCACGCCAACTGTGCCGCGGCAGTGTCGACCTGGCACGCGCCTGGGCGAAGCGCTTCTTCGAGATATCCCGGTTGGCATCGGCCAGCGCCAGCGCCCCTTCGTTCGTCCCCACCGGCAGCAGGGATCCGTATCATCGATGAGGCCACTTGATGGGGCGAGTCGGTCGATGAAGGAGTAAGCATTCTTCTGAAGTTGAAAGGCTGCTTTCCTGCCGATCTCCGCCCGTTGGCTGGGCTTGGTAGTTGGCTGACCCGGGCCCGAGCTTTTCGGCGACACATTGGGTTCGCAACCTCCAGACGCTTGCCCGGTGAGGGCTGGCGCCGCCTCTTGGTGACCAGCCAGAACTCGGCGCATACGGCGCGCAGCAGGGCGCGTGTGATGGTCTAATTTCCTCAGACAGGTCGATAGGTTGGAAAGCGGCATGAGTGCGCTTCTGGCTCACGCCGATGCCTCACGCGCAGTCCGCGAATGCTGCGCCACGCGCGCCAGCCAGCTTCGCTCCGGGCTGATAGGTTGGCGTCGTGGCGCATTCACTCCTGTTAATCGGCCAAGCACACTCGATTCGCGTTTGTGCAGAGCATCCCCAGGGAAGGCTACCTGATTTCGTCTACCTTCCGAATAAGCTGACCCTTAGGGGTGGATCGAATGCTTGAGCTTCGTCCGTCCACCCTTCCAGGCCGTTGCTACACTTGATGCGAAATGCTGCAAGTCCTTTGATTTTCACTTGCAACAGATAGCATCGTGTGCCTGGTTCTACTGTTCCGATAACGGGTCCGGTCCCCTCCATTGCGTCATTGGCCATTGCGCGCAAACCGACGCGTGCTTCAGCTGTGCGTCCAAACATGTCTATGACATAGTCATTCCACCAGATGGCGAGCAGGGCAGTTGCGGTCAGCGCTAGTAGGCCAATCAACGTCCATCTACCAATTCCCGGACGCGCCGCCCTCATAGCTTTGCCCCTTGCGATATAGTCTCCGCTCAACAAGCCGGTTCGATTTCGACAAAACCGCCAACAAGTCAGCAGGCGAGACTGGCGTTGGAAAATATCGAGGATCATGCGCCAGTACTCCGACCATTTCAAGTACGTCCGCCACGTTCGAACTGCACGAATTATCGAAAACGCTATATTTCGCGTCGATGGCGACGCGCCGCTCTAGCTCATCAATAATGATCTTCCTTTCGCGAGGAGATACCCATAAATGGAGGCCGATCGCATCGCGCTGTACTTTTTGCGTATTGCTATTCAGGTAATCTCTGAATGGCCCTTTGAAATACTTATCATGCGCACGGCTATACACAGTTCTGTCGATGGCTATTGCTACGTGCCCAAATGCAGATGCCGGTCGTGGCAAGCTGTCGAAGACGACCACTTCGATATACTCACGATCAATATGAATCGGTTTTGGCTCGTTTTCGGGTAGCGGCGTTGTTGTGCGGCTGCCAATGGGAATCAGAGTCTTGCCTGTGGAGGGGGATACGAGTTTGTCTGCCATGGTGTCAACCCTCTACATAGATTTGCACATTCCGTGCACGCGCCTCCGAGGCTAGCAGATGCGTTCGCCCTTTGTTGTCTGTCGTGCCGAACTCCGGTTCGCCAGTTTCTCGCACAAGTGCATATTCAGTGTTCGCCAACGGAGCCTGGGTTTTGCTATCAAGAAGCACATACAGGTCATCAAATCTGTTGGCATCATGAGGCGACGCCGGAACGCGAAGCAATCCGTCTTTGTTATGGGTGCTGGCAAAGACTGCACTGCTCCTCGGATGCTCAACGTTAGCGAAGCCCGCCGTTGACGAGATCAACTGAGCGCCACAGGCGGTTCGCATTCCGTGCAAAGCAATAGCCTTGCCGTGTGCGGTAAATCCTGTATCGCCCTCGATAATTGGAAAAACCCCATTGCAAAGAGGGCATGAAACCATGTGTCCAACGGCGGCTGCAGGGAGGCCGTGAATCCTGAAGTTAGGGATACCCTCTAGTACTGTGCCGCCGTGCGTTGTTTTATCCCCCTGCCGGACAATTCCTTTCATCATGGTATTTTGATCCTTTCGATTGTGGCAATGTGAGCTCAGGAAGTGAAAGAGCCAATGCGGAGAATAAATGCTATTTTCATACTGATTGATAGAGTATTGGGAGATCTCTATTCTTGGCGCGGATTTGGCTTCTTGTGTCGAATGAAATGTCGTTCTTCGATGGGTTCTGTCCGATCGTTGCAGCCAGCGGTATCGCGATCGGCCTGCGAGCCATCGTGTCGCTAAACGTCGTCCCCGTCCCAATCGACCGCCGTGACTTTCGGAAAACTCGCTGGTGGATCTGTGTCCAACGTGATGTCGGACAAGGTGGAGATGTAGGTCAGCGTCCGATCGTTCGACCCGGGGGGGCCGCCGGCTTCTGACTTGAAGAGATGATGTGCCGCCTGTATCTGCTCGAATTTCAGCCGAAAGTCATCGCAGATACGGCGAAGGCATTGAAAGACCCCGTGAGCCAATTTACAGGGGCTGGAGACCCGCAGATTCAGGCTGTATTCCATAGCGAGACATCAGGATTCACGCAGTCCGACGGGGCAAGCGCGGGCGGCGCAGATCCAAGCACCAGCGGTGGCTTGCTATCCGGCGCCGACCGGACAGCAAGCAAAATGTCGGTGGATACCTCGACGCTGGCCGGTACCAGCCACGCCGATGCCTACCTGACGATCGCAAGAACAACCGCCTCGAGTCGTGATGCCGTCAGCGATGCTGACTTCATGGCCCGCGCCAAAGCCATGGCAGAACGACTCAAGGCCATGCTGAAGCAGCACGGCACGGAGTCTCCATCGCCGGCGATTGACTTGCCGACGCAAACGTAACCGTCTTGCCAATGCGCGGGGAATCTATGTAAGGCCTTGGCAAGGGGCAATTCCCGCACCGCGCCCTGCAAGAAATCCTTATTGGATTCGGACAGCGGCGCCTCTTGATCGATCTCGGTGCCGAAGTTCGTGTCTGTCTCGATGCGCTCCATGGCGGTCTTCGGGCGACCTTCAGGCGGAATCCGTGAGGCTCACGCCTGCCCCTTGTCTCACCATGTCAGGCAATGACCTCCTACGCTGCGGCAGCCTCCTCGCGCATGCGGCGGGCTTCGTCGCGCAGGAACTGCTGGTAATCGTCCAGATCCCCGTCGAAGGGCTCGACGCCGCCCTTGGTGACCAGCCAGAACTCGTCGCATACGGCGCGCAGCAGGGCGCGGTCGTGGCTGACCAGCATCACGGTGCCTTCGAACTCGTTGAGCGCGATGCCTAGCGCTTCGCGCGTGGCCAGGTCGAGGTGGTTGGTCGGCTCGTCGAGCAGCAGCAGGTTGGGGCGCTGCCACACGATCATGCACAACACGAGCCGCGCCTTTTCGCCGCCGCTCATCGTGCCAACCGGCTGATGGACCATGTCGCCGCTGAAGTTGAAGGTGCCGAGGAAGGTGCGAAGGGATTGTTCAGTGCCACTCTGGCCGGGAGCGCGCATGTGCGCCGGCGTGTCCTTGGCCAGGCGGTTCATGTGTTCCATCGGCGTGTCGAGCGGGCGCAGCACGTCGAGTTCCTGCTGGGCGAAGTAGCCGATGTTCAGGCCCTTGCCTTCGCTGATTTCGCCGGAAATCGGCGCCAGCGCGTGCGCCACTGTCTTCACCAGCGTGGACTTGCCTTGGCCGTTGGCGCCGAGAATGCCGATGCGCTGCCCGGCCAGCACGGAACGGTTGATGCCCCGCACGATGACCGTGGGCGGCGTGCCCGGCAGTGCGTCGGTCGGCGCCGGGTAGCCGAAGCTCGCGTCCAGCATCGACAACAGCGGGTTCGGAACGCTGAGTGGCTCCTTGAACTCGAAGTTGAACTCTGCGTCGGCAAGCACCGGAGCGATCTTCTCCATGCGTTCGAGCGCCTTGACCCGGCTCTGCGCCTGTTTCGCCTTCGAAGCCTTGGCCTTGAAACGGTCGATGAATTTCTGCAGGTGGGCGATTTTTTCCGCCTGCTTGGCCATCGCGGCCTGCTGCAAGACGAGTTGCTCCGCGCGCATTTCCTCGAACTTGCTGTAGTTGCCGCCATAACGCACCAGCTTGGCGTTGTCGACGTGCACCGTCACCTGCGTCACCGCGTCGAGGAATTCGCGGTCGTGGCTGATCACGACCAGGGTGCCTTGATAGCGCTTGAGCCAGGCTTCCAGCCAGACCAGCGCGTCGAGGTCCAGGTGATTGGTCGGCTCGTCGAGCAGCAGCAGGTCGGACGGGCACATGAGCGCGCGCGCCAGTTGCAGCCGCATGCGCCAGCCGCCGGAGAAACTGTTGACCGGCTGATCCAGCTGCGCAGCACTGAAGCCAAGGCCCAGGATCAGCGCCTGGGCACGTGCAGGGGCATCGTGCGCGCCGGCGTCGTGCAGGGCCATGTAGGCGTGCGCCATGCGCATGCCGTCGTCGCTGGCCTCGGCGGCGGCGACTTCGGCCTGCGCGGCCAACAGCGCGGTGTCCCCCTCGACGACGAAGTCGGTCGCGCTCTGCTCGGTCTCCGGCATCTCCTGCGCGACCTGGCCCATCTTCCATGCCGCGGGAATCGAGAACTCACCGCTGTCTTCGTGCAGCGTGCCGTTGAGAAGGCCGAAGAAGGACGACTTGCCGGCGCCATTGCGGCCGACAAGACCAATCTTCTCGCCGGGGTTGAAACTGACGGACGCGCGGTCGAGCACGACATTGACGCCACGGCGCAGCGTGACATTGCGGATGGAAATCATAGGGAGCTACTTCGGAGAGGAATGGCATGATAGCTGATCGGACGTGCAGGGCTGTTGCTTTCCTGGCTGTACGCGTGAAGAGCCGCTTGCGCTGTGCGGCGCCCACCGGCCACAAAGCAAGGCGGCCCCTGGCTCACGGGGTGTTCCGGCTGCGGGGCCGGCGAACATAGCGGTGAATGACGGCTCCTGGCTGCAGATTCGACCGGTTGAATCCACAACCCTAAGCGGACACATACTGAAGCGGAAAGCGGCCGTTCAAGCAAAACTCGTTGTTACGCGCTTGCGGCGAGTCTCCTCAAGCGCGCAGGTGCCGAGATCAGCCGGATATCAACTGAGCAGCAGGCTCAATGCCTCTGTAATCACCCCTTGCACATGGTCCTCTTCGCAAAGCGCGATAGCGTCGATTTCAGCCGCCTTGGAAACACTGTAAAGATCGTCGGCGAGTTGTAGCACGCCACATGAAACTAGCGTGCGCAAGAACGATTCGTAACTAAGCTCGGAGGCTAGATGCGTTTGGAGCTTTATTCGATTCAGGCTTGCGGCATGGAATCCAAGCCCTTGCCGCATCGCTTTAAAAATCTGCTTCACATCCAATTTTACTCTGGCAGCCGAATCCTTTCGCTTTTCCTCGCCGACCGCAAGAAGTCGCTTCATGGATTCGTCAAGTGTGCATTCCTTGAACAGTGCCGACCAAGCGTTTTCAATCTTGTATCGACTGGAACAATTCGAAAACTCACATCTTTGGAACTGTGTTCCAGAGTCGAATGTCCCCTTGAAGAAGTTGGAGTAATTTCGGAACACGCTGTCGGAGATGATCAAGCCGGAGAAATCGACTGCAGGAAAATCGCCGAGCACATATAATTTATTGATAGTTGTTGACGAATCAAATTTGACTAAAATCTCGCGACGCTCTTTTGGCGAAAGAGCGCGGTAGAAATCAAATGCAAACAAATAAAGCTCATAAATAGCCCTATCCCTTCTAAGGGTCGGCGCCAATGCCTTCAACTTAAGAAGAAACTGCCTAAGCACCTCATCCAGCTTCGCTCGACTAATTTCAGACGATGTCAAACGTTGACAAAGTCGCTCCCGTAGGCCGAACGATTCATTTTTGACATCACCGAAAATGGATTCTATAGCTCGCAGATGGCCGTCAGCTATTTGACTCTCATTGATGAATATTTCTGCTGCGCGATTTAGCAATATCTGCGCTACATACTCCTGATGGCACACGCTGATTGTGCCGGCTTGCTCCTCGATTAAAAAGAATTTCAGATAGGGATCGCGGCGTGCACCAGTTCGTCCAGCAAACGAGTCATCTAGACACGTATCGATGTAGCTTTCGAAACTTGCTTCATCGATGCGATTGTGGTGTGTGATAACAATCTCATTGAGAAGATCATAGTAGTCGTCGATAGAGATAGAAAGACTTTGCTTCTCAATTTCTCGTTGAATACATCTGGCAAGGACGTAGTCGAATGGGTCGGTGAGCCTTAGCTTTCGAGTGTCAATTGGATTAAGTGAATCGGTAGGTCCATTGACAATGAATTGTCGAGTCACATGCAACAAATACGGATTTACAAATCCTCTGTCGTTCTTGATTTTCGGGAACAGCTTTTTTAAGCGAACTTTGATTTCAGGCTTATCGTGCGCGAGAAAGACGTCGATATCTGGCTCGAGGAAGCCCTTCAGATAAATGATGTCCGCATTCGGCAGCACGGACAATCTGCCAGCATTCGCATCGCGCGATGTGACCAAAACTCGGCAGGAATGCAAAGATTCATTCAGTTCAGATATGGAATTCGCAAATGACTCCATATCGAATTTTTCGCCTAGCGCCGACTCGATCTCGTCAATGCCATCGATCACGACAACCAACGACCCACTGCTCAATGCCAGCTTGAATCCTTGCTGGGTAATGCTTGGGGTCTGGCCACCCAATCCACGCGTATATTCTTTATATAGATCAGCAATGCTCGTGACAAAATCGCCACTAAAGTTTTTCATGATGTCGCTTTTGGTGATCAGCAACACCCTCTTGGAGAATTCTTGATTGGCATTAATCAAGTTTACTAAGCTACGACAAAAGGTCGTCTTGCCCACTCCGCCTTGCCCCAAGACGACCGCGATAGGCTTGAGGTTTATTCGATTGCCATCAGGGTCCGATAAGAAATTATCCGCATAGACGCGGCCGCCTGCTAATTTCTCATCGCCTTTGTAAACCACTTGGTCAACGTAATTTACTGGGGAATGAGCTGGAAGCGAGAAAGTTTTTTTCGCTACGATTCTGTTAAAAATAAAATCGCCGATCCTTGAGACAAAGGGTTTTTTGCATCCCGCAGCCTTGAGTATTGATGTATATGCTGAGTGATTAGTAGATCCCATATTCGTGCCGGATGCGATGCACACCTCAATGCGCGACGGGCAATGCGAAAATCTCCTTAAAATGGTTCTCAAGGTCTCCGGAATGCTGTGTGCCTTTGAAATATAAACAATTACCCATTCGTCCTCTACTTCCGGATGATAATGGATGATTGCAGTGGTGCGATTGTTGTCAATGGTGTCGACCTTGATTGGTGTGCCATTAAAAATTTCGCGTGATATGTATTCGAATTCGGCGCCCGAATGAAAATCAACTTCGTACGGCACGTCGAAATAGCTTTCAATGTCGTCGGCACCTGTTAGAAAGGCACTAAAAAAATCTACGCTTGCCGCCGCGGCTGAATTTTGAAATTCGTCGCCCTTGTTCACGCCATCGTCAGACGAAGCCTTTATAACCAACCATGGAATGCGCTTATTGTCACAGACGACTCCCAATGCATAAGATTCCATGTCCCCGCATTTCGCATCGGGAATAGCGCGAAGAATTTCCCTCTTCAGGGTCGGGCTGTTAACAACCTTGTCACCACTGGCGTAAATGGCGCCAGTAACACCATAAGAGAAGGTACTTCGAGCCGCAAACGACAGCAACTGAGAATAAAGCTCTGGATCGGCTTTCGTAGTCCGAGTGCGGAACTGCTTGGATGCGGGGTTCACCTTCTGCAGTTCGTAGTCGGCCGAATATTGACATACCGCGATGTCACCGATCTTCACGTCATCTTTAAGGCCAAAGCAGATTCCCAACTCAACTACAAAAGTCGGCGATACATATTCCAGGATCTCCGGTAGACGGTGTGCGATGGAATCTCCACCTCGCGATCCCATTTCCGAGAATTTGCAGAGAGTCACTGGCCGCGCACCGAAAAATCCATGTTCCAGCACCACGGATTGAAAGACTTCTCTGCTACCTTCATGGAAACTAGCTTTCACCGCCGCATACTCGGTATCTGTTATGCAAACGATTAGTGGCTTTCGGCCGATATTTGGATTCATGTTTCTTGTTTCGACTTAGTCAGATGGATGTTGAGGCTGTGTTAGGTTTCTGCTGTAACCCGAATTTAACCAATCAGCGCGCTCGTAGAAATCTGTGGTCGATAGAATTTAAAAAAGTGGTTCGATAACTGAAGTGCGACGCCTATGTCTCCGCGTAAGACGGGTACTTTACGCGATTACTGAATGTTTTCACATTGTCGATGAAACGGAGCACTTCGTCGAATGTCCCTTCATGGCCGGTAGCGGCCGTCGTCGCGAACAGTTCGGCTCGTCGAGGAGCATGGGGCGGCTACACGTCAGCGGATCCCGTCGAGGCCGGCATCAAACTGCCCTCGCTCCAATGGCTGCGGAGCGGCTGAGGTAGCGTCGCCCTGCGAAGCCAACTCACTCAACACCAACGCCTCATTTGCCAGCGCCGCAGCCAGCGTGAGCGGGCGGTTCTGGATCTCCTCGTTCAGGTTGTCGAAGAGACCCGATTCGTTCCGTCGCGGGCCAGGAAGAGCGGGGCATCAAGCCACATCGACTTCTCGATGGCGCATATCAGTGGCGTGAATACGGGCCTCTGGATCTCTGCGCAAGGTGCCCAGGCACTACGGAGTCGAGCGCGAAGAAGGATGGGGCATAGCCACGCATCGATTCTGCGACGAGAGGTCATCAGCGTTTCGCGGCCCGCTCGCAGTCTGACACCGGCAGGGATGGATGTGCGTCTCCCCCTGACCTGTGAGTGACCTCTGACCGCAAAGAGCGAGCTCGAGCATTTTGTCGCCTATACTTGACAAAAATGGAGCACAGGATGAACTCAGCAACGCTTGGCGCAGCCATCCAACGCAAACGAACAGCGCTAGACCTCACCCAGCAACAGCTTGCAGACATGGCAAATGTGTCGCGCCAGTCCCTCAATGGCATCGAGCACGGCCACGTCAATGCCACGCTCGATACCTTGGGGCGGCTGTTGGACGTGCTTGGCCTGACGCTGGAGGTAGACGACCCCGAAGCAGTGCGGCAAGCCGAGGGAAGGCCGACGCGGGCACTGTGGATGGCCGCAAAAGGGGCCAGCGTCAGTTATGCAGGGGAGTTGACGCCGGAGGAACTGGAGCAGGCGCTGGCTACTGGCCAAGTGCCCAGCGCCTTCCGGGCGCATCTGGCCCAGGTGCTGGATGAGGCGCCACTGCAGCTCGTTACCAAGATGGTGGCGGAGGTGGCCGCCAGGCGGCAGCGCAGGCCGTCAGAGATCTGGAAGAACCTGCGGAGGCTGGCTCAGGCATTGATGGCGACGCGCGGAGGACTGTGGGCATGAAGGTGGAACTGAAAGGGGATATCTGGGAAAGCCTGTTCCCACATGCATTCACCTTGATGGACGAGGTGCGCAAACACGGCGGGATCGAGCCGCTCTGGACGTTCGGCGGCGGCACCGTTCTCATGCTCCGGTACCGCCATCGCTTTTCCCGCGACATCGATCTGTTCGTACCGGACCCGCAATACCTTGGCTACGTGACGCCCCGACTGAGCGACGCGGCCGAGGCCATCTCACCCGACTATCTGGAGCAAGCCAACTTCGTCAAGCTGGTCCTGGAAGCCGGCGAGATCGATATCGTCGCCGCCGCCAACCTGACGGAACACCCGTTCGAGGTCTGGGAAATCATGGGGCAGCCGGTCAAGGTCGAGACCGCAGCGGAGATCGTGGCCAAGAAGCTCTATCACCGGGGCGACCGTGCGGCGGCACGAGACCTGTTCGACCTGGCCACGGTGATCGATCGCGAGCCGGCGGCGCTGGCTGCTGCTGCCCCGTACCTGCAGCGGCACGCACAGGCGTTTGTCAGGCAGATCCAGGCTGCGCCGCCGATCATGCGGGAGCAGTTTGAGAGGATCCAGCGTCTCGATTTTCAGCGAGGGTTTGATGAGTGCGTGGTGCTGGCGAGCGACTTTCTGTTGGCGTTTGTCGAGGCAAAGCCGGGCTGACCTAATGCAAGGCTGGTGCGTCTGCGCAGCATTTGAAAGCTGCCGGCTGTCGGGCAAAGAGCAGTCATTGCCGTCTGCCGAAACAAGCCGTCTTTCGTGACATTACAGCGCAGTTGATATCATCGGCGCTGACCACGCCTGTGTGGCGTATCGGCCGCAAATGGCGATCCGTAGTGGGTCCGACGCCCTGCGGAGGTAGGGGGTGCGCGTCCCGCTGGATGGCACATAATGTTCCGTTTGACAAGGCATTGGAGGCAAGATGAGCGGTGGCGAAACAGCACCCACAGCGGAGATGGCGAATCGTATTTCGCAGGAGATCTTCGAGTGGTTCAGATGGAAACGCGTCGATTTGCTCGACCAGAATTTCACCTGCGTAAAGGCCACCAAGCACAACGGAAAGGAGAAGGCGGAACATACCCATCCGGTGGATGTTGTGTTCGGCTATGTGGACCCGTACCTGAACCGTCGGATACTCATGAATATGGATCTGAAGAGCTATTCGACCAGCAGTATCTCGGCTTCCCCAGTGCGTGCTGCGTTGAAGTCATTGGCGCAGACCATCGACTGTGCACGATCCAGTGAGGAATGGGATAGCCGGTATAATCTGGAGGAGGGCGAAAGCGAGATCCGTGGCGCATTGTTTGTCTACAACCACGACGCGGAGTACGACAAGCATTTCTACGACATCTTCAATCCGAAGAAGTCGGGTCGGTTCGAGCACGGCGAGCGAGGGATCCGCACCGAGAACCTCCCGCTCGAACCCAACATGATGCTGCATGTGATCGATCCGTTGATGATCAATTACATGACCACGATCATCTCGGATGCCAATCGCCTGCATCGGGAAGGCAGCTTTCCGGAAACCTCCTATCAATTCTTCTATCCCGAGTTGCGCAGGCATCGGGTGCTAGTCCGATCGGACGAGGCGCCGGCCACCATCGAACTGATCGCGGGGCCGTTTCTCATCATCTCGCATGACACAGTGACAAAGTACGATGAAAAGAAAAAGGCAACCGTTGAGCGTCACGGTCCGGGCTACGTGATTTATTACAACCGGCCAGGCAACAGCCATGCGGAGTTTATGTATCTGTTCGATTGCCTCGCGACCTACCAGATTCCCCAGGCGGGACAGTCCCTGCGCATCCGAGTGGCGCACCATCAGCCGCACAAAGATATTCGCAGCCACTTCCAGCGCGCGATCGACGCCTACCTGCATGACTGGGGCTTCGACGCGGCCAAGCGGGAAATGTTGGAGGCGATCAAACTCGATATCCTCGAGATCGAGAAGAAGACTTTCTCGAAGGTGGAGCTGGGCTGGGAAAAGAAGGGGAAATAAATGGCCATCTATAGTGCTGGCGACAAGGCGATCTTCGATGCCCTGAACTTGCCGGCTGTTACAAATCACCACCTGCGTGAGCTGTTCATCAGCCGGGGGATCATCGTCTCGAAAGGCACCCCTCGACGCAGCCTGGCCAACTATTATTCGCGCCTGGCCCATGACTATCAGGACTATCAGACCCTGGCCAGGCTGTTCGGCTCGCCCGTGCGTCGCGAACGGATGTCATCGCTGCGGGTTGTTTCGAAATCGGCGGAACTCAGCCAGTTTGAGACGGCGGCCCACAAGCTGTGCGAAGCCATCCGCGCGGGAGGCGATGTCGCGACGGTCCGGGTGCGGGCGAACGGCAGTTTTGACGTCGTCGTGAAATACCAGGTCACGCAGTTCAATCACACAGAATTCCGCCAGGTGGTCGCCAAGGAGGCCACTCTCACCGTCGAGGCATCCGGCTCTGACATCGCCATCAGCGGCCCACATAATGATCACGTCGATGAGTGGACGCGCACCTTGATCGCCGATGTGGCCAAGGAAACCGACGACACGCTCGACATCGATGAAGTGTCCCTCGAACATGTCCAGGATCCAGTCAGGCGCTCGCAGTTCTTCACGGAACTCATCAAGAATGTGAAGGGCTTCAAGTTTCACGATGTCACGGACGCGTATGTCTACAAGCCGAAGTTGAACGGGGACGGTGAGGACGAGGAACCGGATCCCACCGTCGACATCGGCGTACATATCACCAAAGCGTCGCTCAAGGGCGAAGGCGTCCTGCAATCCGACGAACTGCGAATTCTCTTTGCTAAAGGGTTTTACCTGTGGAAGATCGTGTGGCAGGCCGTCAACGAGCGGGCGCAGGACCCGGACCTTTATGAGTTCGAGGCGCAGTTCTCCGAGCCCGAGACCTGCACCAGGTTTTCGTATCTGCCACGCGGGTTCTACAAGATGCAGGAAGACTCGAGTTTCAACAAATCCCGCACGGGGCTCACGGACGGGGAGGACACCACGTTGGGCCGGCGCATCGAAGAGGCAGCCCGGGCGGTGGCAAAGAAGCTGTAAGGCAGACGGCGAAATGGCAATGGCGAAGACAAAATGGATTGAGATGCATCTTGACCTGGGGGTGCGGGCGCTCGCTGCGCGCCTGGCAGAGTCCGCCTTCACGCTCGAGAGTGGCCTGGGTTTCGAGTTGCTGGAAGTCCGCAGCAAGCGGATCGAGGCCCGTTTCATCGAGCGCTTTGTCCAGCGGGAGACACTCGAGGATCCATTCGGCGAAATCCGGCACGTCGAGTCGGTGCGCTACAACATATTCCGGTTCTATTTGCTGGCGATCAGCGGCGGCCGCTACCTAATCGTGCTGATCGACCCTCCCCGATCAGTCAGATCGTTCGTCACCGTGTTGTCGGACGTCGTGGAGACAGGCATGTCAGTCGAGGCCGTGCGCTTCGATGTGCTTGCGCTGCTGAATGTCCTGCGTGCCGCGCCGCAGGCTGGGCATCTGGTGGTACGCAAGGTCAAGGCGGCCGGCGCGCTGCTCGGCGGCCATGCCAGCGTCCGGCTGGAACTCCAGTCACAGGGCAACGCCAGTGATGACCTGCGTGCCGCTTTCCCGAAGTTCAAGCCGGTAATCGACCGGGTCTGCTTCCAATTTGTCCACGAAGGGAAAGGCGAGGCCGGAGAGTTGTCCGCTTCGGGGACGCTGGCCGTCAGTGATCACCTGATGGAGACCTTCGTCGGTCTTCTGCTTCCGGCACTGGAGGCTGGCCAACGTGCGTGAGCGCGGTGGCCGGAGGGAGGCCGACGCGAGGCCGGATTGGGGCCCGATTCAGGAAGGCCGCGTCGCCCAATTGTGCGCGTCGTACTTCGTAGGGACCACCGCGACCACGACGAACCGATGTGTGAACAGTTCGCCGAGCCAGCACGCCTCTAATTGTCTTTAGGGATTCGGTCTCCGATCCGGTCCAGTTCCCTGGACGGGCCAAATGCGCCGGAGAGAATCGCAGCATCGCTCGCCGTCAGGCTTTCGATGCTCAGCCCCTTCAGTGCAACGTTGCCGACCAGTCGGTTCGCCATAGCAGCTGCGCGGCCCTTGATCGTTTCCGTTCTGAACTCATGGAACCGGCCCATCAGGCCGCGGGCCAAGTCCGAGCGTGCTTCGCCATCATTCATCAGCTTTTCAATGATCTGTTCGCTGTCGAAAATAGCGGCCGAGATGGCCTCGCTGTTCTGCACGCTCAAGGAACGCGGAATTAAGTCAACAAAGAACCCTCTGTCAAATATCTCGGAGCGTGAAATGGCTTGTCTCCAGAGTCTTGCCCTTTGCTCATCAGCAATATTCGCATCAACGAGCAGGTCTTTCAGCAACGCACGTCCGCCCTCGTCCTGAGCAGAAAGCCACACATTTAGGGCCAGGTCTGCATCCCCACTGGTCTGAACGGCACCGCGACGAAGCAGCGCAACGGTAACTGCCCAACGCGCATCGTCCCCGACGTGTCGTGACACGACCTGCCATGCCTCGTTGAGTGTCGCTATCTGTTCAGGCTCGCCAGTTTTCAACGTGCTCACGAGAGAATCAATCTGCTCGACCGAGAGGTCAGGATATCGCCGGAAGAACGGTAGCGCGAGACGAGGCTCGACCTTCCAGAGAGCACATGCGGTCTCGATGAGACGCGCACGCTTTTCCTGCCCGACCACGCTGCGGTCGAGCATGTCGGAAACGGAGCTGAGCACATCGTCTTTCACTGTTACCGCCTGGCCGATCGAAGTGGCACAGGCCTCATCAAACAGTACAGATGGGTCATATGGCGCTAGCGTCGGGGCAGACGCAGGCCAGCGACCGACCATCTGTCGATGCAGCAACGCGTAGTGACCGGGATAGTTCTTGGCCTGCTGGAAGAGCTGCTGCAGTGAGGTTCCAAGTGTTTGGGGTGTCGCATGGGCAAGCACTTTTGCGATGGGCGGAAAGATCGCTTCAAGATAGTTACCGTTTGCGCTCCGGCTGGCGAGATTGCTTAAAGCGCTGTCCAGATGCCCCTTGAACGGTGTCTTGTCCCAGTTTGAGGCGGGAAGCCCGCCGATGAACGCTGAGTAACGGTTTGCCATGGCATCGTTAATCGACTCATTGCTCAGAATGGTGGTCACTGAGTTCGTGACCGCAACCTTGAGGCTGTCATCCTCTCCGGGCAGAAGCTCCGTTAGCATCTCGAGACAGGGCAGGGGAAGATCCGAGATTACTCGCGGAGCCCAAGTGGTCAACACCGCTGTGACCATGGCAGTGTTTGCCCGACGCAGTTGAGAGATGAGGTCGCACGCGTGTCGGGCGAGAACGTCCTTGCGACTCCATGCTGTTGCAAGCTCGACCAGGCACTGCAGCGCGCTATTGTCGAGCGACTTTATCCGCGCGACAACCAGCTTCATCAGCTCCGGGAATGCCTCATGAACGTCGACCTCGGAACTGTCGTCAGTGATGCTGTGCAGCAGACGAGTGGCGAATGCACTGACGAACGATGAGATTTCACCGTCTGTGGCAAGTCCTTCGTTTGACACGGCGACTTGCCAGGCGGTTCTCACTGCACCCGGCTGACTGAGCTGCATAAACCGGCACACGATTGGCCATGTCGCTCGCCGTGCCTCTTCCCCAACAGGCAATTGCGCGGAGAACACGTCGTCAGCACGTTGCATTGCGGCGCCCATGTCGAATGTTGCCGGCTCGTCCTTTTCAAGTTCACTTGCAAGTGCATCCACGTAGCGAGTCCCCAAAGAACTCGCGATGCTGCCTGTATCGTTTGAGAGCCATGCTTCCAGTTCCTCAAAGCCGAGCTGTCTGGATGCGCTACGAACACGAACATTTCGAGCCAGCAACCAGTCAAGGAACAGCGCGTCTTCCCTTGCTTCCAAACCCTGTTCCGCGCGTACACGGATGGCAAGCGCAACAATGGTTCTCATCATCCCAATTGCCTCGTCTAGGCTCGGCGTCTGACCGGAGTCGAGCTTGAGGCCCAAATCCTCGTCGCTTACCATCGCGTCGCCAATGAGGCGAGAAGTCACGGCACGTTTGTCGGAACCTGATGCTTTGGTGAGCAGACTCCTGATCCGTACAGGTCCCAACTGCGAACGTAGGCTTGGACTGTCGTCAAGCGTCCTGCAAAGCTCGTTTAGCACCTGTGTGAGAGGAGGATCCGGAATCCGCTCGATTACGTCTGCCATCACGCGCGCCCCATTCGTGCGGCGCGCTTCCGTTTCGCCTCTCAGATCTTCAAAGAGGTTGTACAGATTCTTTGCCTGCTCGACGCTCAAAGGCGAAATATCATGATGCCTGCCCAGTCCCTCCAGAACGCCATCGGTGTCGCCGGATACGAATGCGTTTCGCAATTGAGCAATCTTCGGCCCGAGCCGTCGGGAGATAGGATCTTCGGAGAGCAGTAGCAGGCTTTCCAGTGGCTGCGCCCATCGAACGCCTACGAGTCCGGCGAGAAACTGACGTAGCAGCCTGTATTCTGGTCGCAACTGCGGTTTCTGTTTGGCGGTAGTCTCCTCCCCAACCGGAGCAGGCTCAGGCAGTAGGTACTTGTCGGCCAGGATTCGCTGGATGGATTCCGGGCGCTCAGACAGACTTTGCCCTCTCACGACGACTTCTGTGAAATGAAAGAGAAGCTCAGGGTCATCCTGCAGTTCGCGATAAAAATCCGGAAAGCTCACTTTCAGGGCCGAAAGCGCGCCAAGTGATATGGGATGGTCGGTGACTGCCCCCTCGTGCAACCCGCCTGCGCGATCGCTGCCAACCCCGTCGGCTTCACGCTTTTTTGCCAGCCACCACGACTGCTCGAACGCGTTGACAATTTGCAGCGCATTTCGCGGATCCTGCACGCCTGCATGAATCATTCTGTCAACAACGGGTGCCAGAGGCACACCGCGTGCTGCGAGATCGGATGCAACGCCGCCCATGCTTTCCAGTTTCCGGGTAGCAAAGTCTCGCATGTCGTTACGGGGTGACGGTGGAATCTCCAGGCGGAACTGGAAGATCCGGTCGAGGTACCGCCGGGCATCAAACCGGTTGAAAACTGTCGCGGGCAAATCTGCCGAACGTCGGCCTTTGGCCAGCGCATCCGCAATTTTCCCTTCGTCGCACGAAATGACAAATACCAGACCGAGACCATCTGGCAGGCGACCTTTCGGAATCTCCATGAACGTGCGCACGCCATCCAGACCGAGCACCATCTCTTCCGCCGACAACCTGTCCAAATCATCGACGAAAACAACCAGTCGTTCACATTTCTTCCCATTCCGCCCATCGGGGGATTTGTCTTTTCCGTCCTTGTAGCTCGCCAGTTGTTCAAGCAGCATGTCCTCGTACTGCTCCGAACTGGTGCTGGGTAGCATCACGCGCGTCATGGCAGACGTGGCCTTCACTTCTGGTGGTTTCATGTGCTTGAGCACGTATCCAAAGAGAACCGACACACACAATGTCAAAGTTACCTTGGTCGCGTCATGACCGGAGCCGAGGATCCAGTTGCTGACGGCGAGAATGCTGATAAATGTGACCATAACCGCCAGCACAGCGGGGATAGGCAGCATCCAGGAGCGAAGTGTTTCCCAGAAGTATTTGAGGGTCGGTTTGGGCTGTTCCGTGACGTGGCTGATCTGGCGGAAGAGCCGGTCCTGCAGATTTTCCTCGTGCCCACCGAGCTCAAGAAATACATGGCGCAGTAGTGCCCGCTTGATGTCTTGGTCGCGCCCCCCAAACCGCCATGCATTAAAGGTTATGCACTGTATCTTCTCCGATCGCTTCGAGCCCTGGTGCTTTGTGGCATCGTTTCGAAGCTCTGCCATGTACATCTCTTTGATGCTGCTCTTACCCGTACCCCAGCCACCGAGAAGGCCAATGCTGAAAGGCGTCGGGTGATCTTCCGACTCGATCAGACTACGTAACGCGAGAGCAAAATGACGGTGACCAAACGCGTCGAGTTGAGCATCCGCGATCTCCCGGTCTAAAACGGATGGCATTTCGTTGGCGCTGGGAATTTCTCTTTTCATGGTCTTCTTTTAATAGCGTCGATTGACATGAAGATCGATCGGAAACTCTGTCGATTCGGTTTTGCCCATTTGATTCTGGTCGAAATAGGCAACGCGAGTTATCCGGCAGGCCGAAGGCCCCTTCCGCGAACCTGTCGTTCGTGAGCGGTTCTGACCGTACATGCGGTGTGAGTCCAGATATGGCACACGGCATGATACTCCGCCGGAAGGCCCCGAACGAACGCGTCTTGGCGCAACGGGTTCAATGAGTTGGCAATTCCAGGGCTTTATCAGACAGGTCAGCGGGTCAACTGCGAAATGGGGCGTGGCCGTTTTAATAGATGGCCGCCTATCGCTGCACAGCGGTCGGCAACGACTCACTGGTGAAGGCCTCTTACGGGCCGGTAGAGGCTGTCGCCGCCAACAGTTAGGCTGGTCGAAGAGGATGGAGCGGTTGCGTCTCAGTCGATCCCGTCGAGGCCGGCATCAAACCGGCCTCGTCCCAATGGTTATGGAGCTGCCGAGTCAGCTTCGCCCTGCGCCGCCAACTCACTCAACACCAACGTCTCGTGCGCCAGCCCAGCAGCCAGCGTGAGCACGCGGTTCTGAATCTCCGCGTTCAGGTCACCGAACGTACCTGACTCCGCGCAGTCGCGAGCCAGAAAGAGCAGAGCATAAAGCTGTGCCGACTTCTCGGCGGCTAAGGTCAACGGCGTTTCGCAGAGCGCGCGCGAATGCAGATGAATGTCCGCATTACGATACTCGGCGGTAAGGCCGTAGCGGGTGTGCTGGCGGGGGTTATCCATTGGGAGCCTCCTTGTGCGCGACAGGCACGCGAAGCGAGGGGGCGGTGGGAAAACGGCATGCGGGACATGCCAGCGGCTCGATACAGAAAAGCGCGGGATTGCGCATGGTACGGCCTCCTGTGTATGCGGTGTGGATCCGCTCCCCACTTCCAAATGGGGTGGGCGGGCGCATGACAAGGTTGGAAGACCGGACACAGGACCGGCGAGCCCGAAGGCTCCCCCGCCAAGGCCCGCCCGCTGAGGACGTGCGAAGGCGCGACGGACAAAAATCGTCGTGTGACGGTTTTTGTCCGCCTGTGTACGGGCTTCCAACCCCGATCGCTGTGGTTGCAGCGACGGGCAGAGTATAGCGCGGGATGCATGCGCCAACTAAGCGAGCTTTCCGGATCTCTCGCCGAGGCTTCTGCTCAAGCAGGCATCTCATGCGCATACACAATAAACCCCTTGTGTTCCGCCACCTTGTCATACAGCGCCCGCCCAGCCGCATTCCCCACCTGCGTCTGCCAATAAACCCGCCGAGCCCCCGCCAGCTTGGCCTGCGCATAGACCCCTTCAATCAACGCCCGCCCACAACCCCGCCCGCGCGCGTTCGCATCCGTGAACAGATCCTGCAGATAGCACACCGGTTCAATCCGGGTCGTGCCGCGATGGAAGAGGTAGTGCACCAGGCCGATCAGCTTGCTGTCCTGCTCGGCGACCAGCGCGAAGACCGGCTCGATGGGGTTGAAGAACCGTTGCCATGTCACCTGCGTGATGTCATCAGCCAGGGCGGTGGGGCCGGAGCGTCCGTAGAAGGCGTTGTAGCCGTCCCAGAGCGGTTTCCACATGGCGTAGTCTTCGGGGCGGATCGGGCGAATCTGCATGGTTTGTGTCATGAGAGGAGAGTCGGCCGCTGGCCGGCCTGGTGGCTGGGAGCGGCTTCGTTTTGGATGGGTTGGGATGCGGGTGCGGCGCTGGCCTGGATCCACGACGGGCGGGGCGGCTGAGGGCAACTCAGCCGCCCGTTGGCTTCGCTCAGCGTTGCGCCATCACCATATAGTCCACGGTCAGATTGGACAAGGCGCGTACGCCGTTCACCAACGCCGGTTCATCCACATAGAACTCCGGCGAGTGGTTGGACGCGGCCTTGGCCAGGTCCGTGCCCTTGGGCGTTACGCCCAGGTTGAAGAACAGGCCCGGCACCTTTTCCTGATAGAAGGAGAAGTCTTCCGAGGCGGTGGCCTTCGGCACGATCATCCAGTTTCCGTCTCCTGCCACGCGCACCAGGGTGGGCGCCATCTTTTCGGTCAGCGCGGGTTGGTTGACGGTGGCGTTGTACAGCTCCACCACCTTGAAGGTGGCTTCGGCGCCGGAGCTGGAGGCGATGGCTTCGGTGGTGCGTTTCATGCGGGCATGGATGTCTTTCTTCATGCCTTCGTCATAGGTGCGGATGGTGCCCATCATCTCGACCTTCTCGGGCACGATGTTCATGCGGTTGCCGCCGTGGATGGTGCCGACGGTGATGACCGAGGGTTCGAGCATGGCGTTGACCTGGCGGCTTCGGATGGTCTGCAGGCCGAGCACGATCTGGGAGGCGACGACGACGGGGTCGATGCCGGCCCAGGGGCGGGCGCCGTGGGTCTGGCGGCCTTTGACGTCGATCCAGAACTGGTCGGCGGCGGCCATGGAGGGGCCGCTGCGCCAGCCGAGCTTGCCGGATTCGAGGCCGCTGCTGACGTGCAGGCCGAAGATGGCGTCTACCTTGGGGTTGTCGAGCACGCCTTCGGCGACCATCTGCTTGGCGCCCCACATATTGCTGCCGTTGGGTTCGAAGTCGGCGGGGCTTTCTTCGGCGGGCTGGAAGATGAACTTGACGCTGCCGGGGAGCTGGTCCTTCATGCCGGCCAGGACTTCGGCGGTGGCCATGAGGATGGCGACGTGGGTGTCGTGGCCGCAGGCGTGCATCACGTCGACTTCCTTGCCCAGGTATTGGCCCTTGGCCTTGGAGGCGAAGGGCACGTCCACGCGTTCCTTGACGGGCAGGGCGTCCATGTCGGCGCGCAGGGCGACCACGGGGCCGGGCTTTCCGCCCTTCAGCAGGCCGACCACGCCGGTCTTGGCCACGCCGGTTTTCACTTCCATGCCGAGCTTGCGCAGGTGGTCGGCTACCAGCTTGGAGGTGCGGACTTCGTAGTTGCCCAGTTCGGGGTGCTGGTGGATGTCGCGCCGCCAGGCGATCAGCTGGGCTTCGATGGCCTTGGCGCGGGTTTCGATCTGGGCGTGCAGGTCGGCGGCGGCCGGGGTGGCGGTGGCGGCTTGCGGGGCGGCGGCCGTCTGGGCCTGCGCGGCCGGCGCCATCAGCAGGCCGGCGGCCAGGGCGAGGGTGCCTAGCGTGCCGGCCATGCTGAGGGGGCGACGATGATTGCCGCGCGTGTTGTCTCGGGAGCGTGCGGGATGGCGAGCTGCCATGGGATGGTTCTCCTCTGTTTGGGTCCTGTTGTGCCGTTTCTTGTTGGTTGGATGGGGGCGCGCCCGGCACGGCGCGAGGTTCGGGCTTGGGTAGGCGCTAGCGGATCCCCAACCGATCCCGCGTCCGCGTGAGCGCAAACAAACTCACCGCCGCACACGCAATCAGATAGAAACTCGGCGCCAGTTTGCTGCCAGTGGCCCCGATCAGCCACGTCAAGATAAACGGCGCGAACCCACCAAAGATGGTCACCGCGATGTTGTAGCTCAGCGAGAGCCCGGTGGTGCGTGTCTGCACCGGGAAGATCTCGGAGGCCAGCGCGGGCAGGGCGCCGAAGTAGAGCGTCATCATCAGGCCCAGCATGATCTGCACGACCAGCATCATGCCGAAGCTGGGGTAGGTGCTGAGCAGCCAGAACACGGGCCAGATGGTGGCCAGCAGCAGCGCGGCGGCGAGTTGCATCAGGGGGATGCGGCCGATGCGGTCGGACCAGTGGCCGACCAGCGGGGAGAACAGCATCTGCACCACGCCGGTGGCCAGCGTGGCGGCGAAGGCGGCCGAGGGCGGCAGGCCGAGCTGCTTGACGGCGTAGGTGGGCATGTACAGCACCAGGTAGGTGGACACGGTGGCGACGATGACCACGCCCATGGCCAGCAGCAGCCGTTCTTTCTGGTGGCCGAGGGTGTCGCGCAGCGGCGTGGCGGTGCCTTCGCTGTGCAGGAATTCGGGGGTTTCGTCGACGTGGCGGCGGATGTAGTAGGCCACCGGGCCGATGGCCAGGCCGAACAGGAAGGGCACGCGCCAGCCCCAGCTTTGCATCTGCTCGGGCGTGAGGGTGGCGGTGAGCAGGGCGCCGAAGCCGGCCGCCAGCAGTGTGGTGAGGCCCTGGCTGGCGACCTGGAAGCTGGCGTAGAAGCCGCGCCGCTGCGGGGCGTGCTCGGCCAGGAAGGCGGTGGCGCTGCCGAACTCGCCGCCGGCGGAGAAGCCTTGGATCATGCGCGCGGCGACGATGCCCAGCGGCGCCAGCAGGCCGATGGATGCGTAGGTGGGCAGCAGGGCGATGATGAACGTGCCGACCATCATCAGCAGGATGGACAGCGTGAGCGCGGCGCGGCGGCCGCGGCGGTCGGCGTAGACGCCGATGACGATGGCGCCCAGCGGCCGCATGAAGAAGGACACGCCGAAGGTGCCCAGCGTCAGCAGCAGCGAGGTGGTTTCGTCATGGGTGGGGAAGAAGAGCTTGGAGATGGTGACGGCGAAGAAGCCGTAGACCACCAGGTCGAACCATTCGAGCGCGTTGCCGATGGAGGCGGAGATGACCGCGCGCCAGGGGTGGCGCGAGGCCGGGGCGACGGCGCTTGCGTGGGCGGGGTTTGCCTTGGTGTTGCCTGCCGGTACTGCTGTCATGCTGTCTCCTCGTTTTGTTATGGGACATGACGCAAAGGCCGGGCCGCGGCGGGTAGCGCGGCCCGGGTACTACGGTAGACGGGGCTTACTGCATCGGGTTGGCGGGCCTGGCCGGGCGTAGCCAGGTCCGGCTCAGGGCAAGCGCAGGCTCAGGGCAGGCGCAGGCTGTCGATCACCTTGCCGAGGAAGCGCTCGCATTCGGCGAGCTGCTCCAGCGTGACGAACTCGTCGGGCTTGTGGGCCTGCTGGATATCGCCGGGGCCGCACACCACGGCGGGGATGCCGGCGCGCTGGAACAGGCCGGCCTCGGTGCCGTAGGCGACCTTGTTGACCTCGCGGTCGCCGGTGAGGGCGCGCACCAGCTGGGTGATGGCGTCTTGCTCGGCGGCGTCGAGCGAGGGCGCGGCGGCGATCTTGCTGATGGCCAGGTCGGCGTCCGGGTGCTCGGCGCGCATGCGCGGCAGCAGCACGTCATTGGCGTGCGACTGGATGCGCTGGAACAGGGCCTCGGGGTCCACGCCGGGCAGGTTGCGGAATTCGAAGATGAATTCGCACAGCGCCGGAATGGTGTTGAGGGCGATGCCGCCCTGGATGGTGCCGGTCTGCGCCGTGGTGTAGGGCACGTCGAAGGCCTGGTCGTAGGGGCCGTTGGCCTTGAACTCGTCGGCGATGTCGCGGATGAAGCAGATCAGGCGCGCCGCGTATTCGATGGCGTTGACGCCGCGCGGCGTGAGGGACGAGTGGGCGGCGAAGCCCTTGACGCAGCAGCGGTAGGCGTTGATGCCCTTGTGCGCCACGATCACGCGCATGCTGGTGGGTTCGCCGACGATGCAGCCCGAGGGGCGCACGCCGCGCTCGCGCAGTTCGGCCAGCAGGTAGGGCGCGCCCATGCAGCCGATCTCTTCGTCGAAGGAGAGGGCATAGTGCACCGGCTCGCGCAGCCGGGCCTGCAGGATGGTGGGCAGCAGTGCCAGGCTGGTGCCGATGAAGCCCTTCATGTCGCAGGTGCCGCGGCCGAACAGCTTGCCGTCGCGCACCACGGGTTGGAAGGGGTCGGTGGTCCAGTTCTGGCCGTCCACCGGCACCACGTCGGTGTGGCCGGAGAGGACGATGCCGCCATCGGTGCTGCCGTCGGCGGCGGGCACGGTGACGAACAGGTTGGCCTTGTCCTGCTGCGGGTTGTAGCTGAGGTGGGGGCGCAGGCCCTTGGCCAGGAAGTGGTCGCGCACGGCCTCGATCAGGCCGAGATTGGAGTGGCGGCTGGTGGTGTCGTAGGTCACCAGGCGCTGGGTCCAGTCGAGCGCGCTGCCTTTGTGCGGTGCGGTATCCGCGGGGGCGGTGGCGGGCTGCTTGAGGGTATCGGCTTGCATCGTCGGGTTGGCTAACGGGCTAACAGGCTAACAGGTTAAGGAACCGATGCTACACCTTTGTGGACCAGGTGGTCCATGCATGGGGGCGATCGGTCCCGGGGGATCGGGTGTCCTGTCTCCTCTGCCGTCTCTGCGGGCGGTTCGGGTTTGCCGGGGTGGGGGCGCTTGCTGGCGATAGTGTAGCGCTGGCGGGGCGGTTTGATCGGGCAGGCGCCGGCTGGCCGTGGATGCTTGGATCACACCGTCGGCTTCGTTTCTTTGCTTGCGGGCGGGATTACACCCTTGGCTTCGTTTGCGCGTGGCGCCTTGCTGAACCACCCCTCTCCCCAACCTTCTCCCCGTGCGGGGAGAAGGAACCAAGTCCGCGCGCTTGGCGCTTCGTGTTGGCGCATCTCGTCTGGCTCCACCAAGCGTGACGGGATTTGCTCCGCGCCGGTTTGCTCCCCTCTCCCGCTTGCGGGAGAGGGGTTGGGGGAGAGGGCCGGCATTCGCCAGTACGGCGGCATTCACTCCGCGCCGGCGCCAGCCGTGATGGCCGGCATCCACCACCAGCCCGGCACAAGACCCGCCAACCACCCCCCTCAACCCTGCGCCGCGCCATCCGCCTCGCTGCTGCTGCCGGCCGCCGTCGCTCCGGGTGCGGCTGCGCTGCCGGGCGCCATCGCCGCGCGGCCGGCGCGGCGCGCGGCGCTGACCACGTTGTGCACGAAGCGCAGCTTGGCCACCACCGCTGGCGCCAGCGCGAAGGGATAGGCGTCCGGCACGCCCAGGCTGCGGTTGAGGCTGTTGAGCGCGTAGGTGAGCGGGAACCAGCGCTGCATCAGGTTGTGGAAGCTGGCTTCGTCGACGGCGGTCTGGTCGCTCAGTTGCGGCAGGCGCTCGTCTTCGGGCGCCAGCACCAGGCCGCAGGCGGTGGCGGTGTCGAGGGTGTCGACGATGTGCAGGTAGTGCGCCCAGGTTTCCGCCCAGTCTTCGAAGGGATGCATGGCGGCGTAGCTGCTGATGTACTGCTCTTGCCATCCCTGCGGCGCGCCGTGCTCGTAGTGCTGCGCGAGCGCGGCCTGGTAGTCGGCGCGCTCGTCGCCGAAGCGGGCGCGGAACGGTTCGATCCAGTGGGTGCCGCGCACCAGGCGGTCGAAGTAGTAGTGGCCGATCTCGTGGCGGAAATGGCCCAGCAGCGTGCGATAGGGCTCGTGCATCTGGGCGCGCACGCGCTCGCGTTCGGCATCGTCGGCTTCGGCGATATTGAGGGTGACGAGGCCGTCGGCGTGGCCGGTCAGTACCGGCTCGTCTTCGCTCGTTTCCTTGAAGGCGAAGCGCATGGGCCGGTCTGCCGGCAGCTCGCCGGTGCCGATCGGCAGGCCCAGCATGTCCAGCGTGTAGAGCAACCGGCGCTTGGCTACCTCGACCTTGTACCAGAGCAGCCGGTTGCCCGGCGTGTCCAGGTTGGGGATGGTGGCGGTGAGCTGGCAGGCGGCACACAGCGTGTCGTCGGCGTGGGCCGCGTCGGCGGGAATCATCCAGTTGCAGACGTTTTCCACCGCGTAGTTGTGGCAGGGGCGGTAGGGCTTGCCCGCGGCCGCCGGGTGCAGGCTGTGCCAGGTGCCGTCGTCGGCGGGCGCGAAGGCGCTGACTTCGCCGAGGTCGGGCAGGTAGCCGAGCGGCGCTTCGCAGCGCTCGCAGCGGACGTTCTCGAAGAACACCAGCTGGCCGCATTGGCCGCAGTGGAAGGATTTCATCGGGGCCTCCATACAGGCGCACCGTGGCGGCCGTCGCTGCATGCGCTTCAGGTGGCGCGACCGCTGCCATGGCCGGACGGGCCGCCGGAGCAGGGCCGGCGTGCCCGGGTCCGCGGCCCAGTATAGCGAAACGGCGCGCAGGAGCGCGGGGAAGGCGCGGGGCGGCGGTGTGGTGTCGCCGGCGCCGCCGCCCATGCCGAGGCTAGCGCGCCAGGTAGGCCCGGAGCCAGCCCAGCCCGGCCGAGGTGCCGGCGCGCGGACGGTACTCGCAACCGATCCAGCCGGCGTAGCCGAGCCGGTCGATCACGTCGAACAGATAGGGGTAGTTCAGCTCGCCGAGGTCGGGTTCGTGGCGGTCGGGCACGCCCGCGATCTGGATATGGCCGATGCCGCCGATGTCGCGTTCGAGCTTCTTTGCCAGGTCGCCTTCGACGATCTGGCAGTGGTAGCAGTCGAACTGGACCTGGAGATTGGCCGCGCCGATCTCGCGGCGGATGGCCTGGGCTTCGTCCTGGCGGTTCAGCAGGTAGCCCGGCATGTCGCGCGTGTTGATCGGCTCGATCAGCACCGTGATGCCGTGCGCGGCCGCGGCGGCCGCGGCGTGGGCGAGGTTTTCCCGGTACACGGCGAGGCAGCGCGCGCGTTCGGCACCGGCCGGCACCAGGCCGGCCATCACGTGAAGGCGATCATTGCCGATCACCGAGGCATAGTCGAGCGCGCGGGCGAAGCCGGCGCGGAACTCGGCCTCGCGGCCGGGCAGCGCGGCGGTGCCGCGCTCGCCCGCGGTCCAGTCGCCGGGCGGCGCATTGAACAGGGCCTGCACCAGGCCGTTATCGTCGAGCCGCCGGCGGATCTCGGCGGCCGGATGCTCGTACGGGAAGAGGAATTCGACGCCCTGGAAGCCGTCCCGCGCGGCGGCGGCGAAGCGGTCCAGGAAGTCGTGCTCGGTGTACATCAGCGACAGGTTCGCGGCGAAGCGCGGCATCTCGGGTCTCCTTGGCGATCAGGTGCGGGGTCGGCGGCCGCCCCGATCGGCGGGGGCCTGCCAACCCGGGGCCGCAATGAAGCTCAATGGAACTGCCGGCTCAGCTCAGCTCAGCTCAGCTCAGCTCAGCTGCCGCAGCGTCTGCTTGATCTGCTGCGCGCGCGCGGCCACGTCCGGCATCTTGGCTTCCACGCGCAGCTTGTCCTGTCCGGCCAGCTTGATGTGGCGGTTCTTCTGCACGAGGTCGATGATGCGCATGGCGTCGATCGGCGGGTTGGGCACGAACTGCAGCGCCAGCGAGGCTTCGCCGGCGTCGATCTTGCGCACGCCCAGCGGTACCGCGGCGATGCGCAGGCGGTGGGTCTCGATCAGCGCCAGCGCCTGCGGCGGCAGGCGGCCGAAGCGGTCGACCAGCTCTTCCTGGATATCGTCGACGGCCTCGGCGGTTTCGCAGTTGGCCAACCGCTTGTACAGCGAGAGCCGCTCGTGCACGTCGGCGCAGTAGTCGTTGGGCAGCAGCGCCGGGGTGCCGAGGTTGATCTCGGTGGTGGCCGACAGCGGCGCCAGCAGGTCGGGTTCCTTGCCGGCCTTGAGCGCCTTGACGGCGGTGTTGAGCATGTCGGTGTAGAGCTGGAAGCCGATCTCGTGGATCTCGCCCGACTGCTTGTCGCCCAGCACCTCGCCGGCGCCGCGGATTTCCAGGTCGTGCATGGCGAGGTAGAAGCCGGAGCCCAGTTCCTCCATCTGCTGGATGGCCTCCAGCCGGCGCGTGGCCTGCTTGCTGAGGCCTTCCGGATCGTGCACCAGCAGGTAGGCATAGGCCTGGTGGTGCGAGCGCCCGACGCGCCCGCGCAGCTGGTGCAGCTGCGCCAGGCCGAACTTGTCGGCGCGGTGGATCAGGATGGTGTTGGCGGTCGGCACGTCGATGCCGGTCTCGATGATGGTGGTGCACAGCAGGATGTTGTCGCGGCGGGCGACGAAGTCCCGCATCACGCGCTCCAGCTCGCGTTCGTGCATCTGGCCGTGCGCCACCGCGATGCGCGCCTCGGGTACCAGTTCGGCCAGCTTGGCGCGCTTGTTCTCGATGGTCTCGACTTCGTTGTGCAGGAAGTAGACCTGGCCGCCGCGCTTGAGCTCGCGCAGGATGGCCTCGCGGATCACGCTGTCTTCCTCGCGCCGCACGAAGGTCTTGATGGCCAGGCGCTTCTGCGGCGCGGTGGCGATCACGGAGAAGTCGCGCAGGCCTTCCAGCGCCATGCCCAGCGTGCGCGGGATCGGGGTGGCGGTCAGCGTCAGCACGTCCACTTCGGCGCGCAGCGTCTTGAGCGCTTCCTTCTGGCGCACGCCGAAACGGTGTTCCTCGTCGATGATGACCAGGCCCAGGCGCTGGAACTTGACGTCGTCGGACAGCATCTTGTGGGTGCCGATGACGATGTCGGCGGCGCCTTCGTTGATCTGCTTGACGGCGGCGTCGATCTCTTTCTTGGTCTTGAAGCGCGACAGCTCGACGATGCGCACCGGCCAGTCGGCGAAGCGGTCCGACAGGTTCTGGAAGTGCTGCTCGGCCAGCAGCGTGGTGGGCGCCAGCATGGCCACCTGCTTGCCGCCCAGCACGGCGACGAAGGCCGCGCGCAGCGCCACCTCGGTCTTGCCGAAGCCGACGTCGCCGCACACCAGGCGGTCCATCGGCTTGCCCGAGGTCATGTCGGCGATGACGGCGGCGATGGCCGCGGCCTGGTCCGGCGTTTCCTCGAAACCGAAGCTCTCGGCGAAGGTCTCGTAGTCCTTGGGCGAGAGCGGGAAGGCGAAGCCTTCGCGCGCGGCACGGCGGGCGTACAGGTTCAGCAGCTCGGCGGCGGTGTCGCGGATCTGCTGGGCGGCTTTACGCTTGGCGCGGTCCCACTGGCCGGAGCCGAGCTGGTGCAACGGCGCGGTGTCGGGATCGGCGCCGGAATAGCGCGAGATCACGTGGAGCTGGTGCACCGGCACGTACAGGCGTGCGCCCTTCTCGTAGTCGAGGTGCAGGAACTCTTCATCGCCGTTGCCCAGGTCCATCGAGACCAGGCCCTGGTAGCGGCCGATGCCATGCTCGCTGTGCACCACCGGGTCACCGATCTTGAGCTCGGCGAGGTCGCGCACCATCGAATCGACGGTGCTGGCCTGTTCCTGCTTGCGGCGGCCGGCGCGGCGCGCGGTGCCGGCGTACAGCTCGGCTTCGGTGACCAGGGCCGGGGCGCCGGCGGCGCCGGGCAGGCCGAAGCCGCTCTGCAGCGGCGCCACCACGATGGAAAAGTGGCTGTCGCCGGCCAGGAAGGCGGCGAAGTCGTCCACCGGCAGCGGGCGCAGGCCGCTCTCGGCGAAGAACTGCAGCAGCGTCTCGCGGCGCCCGGCCGAGTCGGCGCACATCAGCACGCGGCGCTGCTTGTCGAGCAGCAGCGCTTCCAGGTTGACCAGCGGGTCTTCGGCGCGGCGGTTGACGGAGACGTCGGGCAGCGTGGCGCTGACGGCTTCGCCGCGCCCGTCGCCGGCCTGCAGCACCAGGCGCGCGTAGGGCTTGGCGGCGATGAAGAAGGCTTCGTCGGAGAGGAACAGGTCGGCGGGCGGCAGCAGCGGGCGCTCGCGGTCGTGCCGCATGAAGTTGTAGCGCTGCGTGGTGTCGGCCCAGAAGCGTCGCACCGCCTCGTCGATCTCGCCGACGAAGGCAAGCTGGGTGTCGGCGGGCAGGTAGTCGAAGACGGTGGCGGTCTGTTCGAAGAACAGCGGCAGGTAGTACTCGATGCCGGCCGAGGGCACGCCGTTGCCGATGTCCTTGTAGATCGGCGATTTGCTCGGGTCACCCTCGAACACTTCGCGCCAGCGGCCGCGGAAGGCGGTGCGGGCGGCTTCGTCGAGCGGGAACTCGCGTCCCGGCAGCAGCCGCACCTCCTTGACCGGATACAGGCTGCGCTGGGTGTCGGGGTCGAAGGCGCGGATGGTCTCGATCTCGTCGCCGAACAGGTCGATGCGGTAGGGCAGCGCCGAGCCCATCGGGAACAGGTCGATCAGGCCACCGCGCACGCTGTATTCGCCGGGGCGCATCACCGCGCTGACATGCTCGTAGCCGGCCAGCGTGAACTGCGACTTGAGCGCGTTTTCGTCCAGCCGCTCGCCTTGCTTGAAGAAGAAGGTGTAGGCGGCCAGGAAGGACGGCGGCGCGAGCCGGTACAGCGCGGTCGAGGCGGGCACCAGCATCACGTCGCACTGGCTGCCCTGGATGTCGTGCAGCGTGGCCAGCCGCTCGGAGACCAGGTCCTGGTGCGGCGAGAAGCTGTCATAGGGCAGCGTTTCCCAATCAGGCAGGAGGCGCACGCGCAGCTCGGGCGCGAACCAGGGAATCTCCTCGGCCAGGCGTTGCGCGTCGACGGCGCTGGCGCAGACCACGGCCAGCATCGGCGCCTGTCCTTTCATCTGGCGGGCATAGGCCGCCAGTGCCAGCGCGTCGGCGGAGCCGTGCAGGCCGGCCACGGTATGGCGCTGGCCGGATTTGAGCAGCGGCAGGGAGACGGGAAGCGGAAGGGACGGAGCGTCGGGCATGGTCGATGGGGCGCGCCGGTTCGCGGCAGGCGGCGGCATCGGCTGCGCGGCACGCGCTGCGCGGTGGCAGGGCGGCGGTGCGCGATGCGGGCTGGCGGGCGCGGCGGCGGGTCAGGGGTTGTCTGTGTTCGGTACGGGTGTCGGGACGGCGAAAGACGGCTGGGCGTGCGGCATGAACTTCGGTTGGCTGCGCACGCCGGATTCAACGCAAACACCCCGCCAACGATCCGGGGCGGGGTGCGGTCTGCCGGCGCGACGTGGCGTGCGCGCGGCGCGAAAGCGCCAGGTGGCGGATCCGCGGCGCCGTGGCGCACGCTGCCGTAGCGGCAGGCAAGGGCCGTATTATAGAATGCGCGTCGATCCTGCGCCGCACCGGCGCGGCGTGCCGCGGGCCGGAGGCCCGCTCCGCGCCAGCCGCCTTTCCCTCATCCATTGCCACGCCCAGCGTCCTGCCCGTGTCCGACCGCCGCTTCGCCCTGATCCCCTGTGCCGGTACCGGCAGCCGCGCCGGCGGTCCCTTGCCCAAGCAATACCAGACCGTCGCCGGCCGCCCCATGCTGTGGTACGCGCTGGCTGCCTTCAGCGCCTGCGAGGCCATCAGCGGCACGGCACTGGTGCTGGCCCCGGACGACATGCCGCTGGCGGCACGCTTCGGCGCCGATGCCTTTGCCGGGCTGCGTTTCGATACCGCCTTCGTGGGCGGCGATTCGCGCCACGCTTCGGTGCTGGCGGGCCTGCATCACCTGGCGCAGATGGGCGCCAGCGACCGCGACTGGGTGCTGGTGCACGACGCGGCCCGTCCCGGGCTGACGCCGACCATGATCCATACGCTGATCCGCGCGGTGGAGGGCGATGGCCCCGACGCCGCCATCGGCGGCATCCTGGCGGTGCCGGTGCCCGATACGCTGAAGCGGGCCGGCGAGGACGCGCGCATCGGCGCCACGGTGGCGCGCGATGGCCTGTGGCAGGCGCAGACGCCGCAGATGTTCCGCATCGGCGTGCTGCGCCAGGCGCTGCAGGATGCGCTGGCCGAGGGCGCGGTGGTGACCGACGAGGCCAGCGCGATCGAGCGGCTGGGCCTGCGTCCGCGCCTGGTCAACGGCTCGCTGCGCAATTTCAAGGTCACCTATCCCGAAGATTTCGCGCTGGCCGAGGTGTTGCTTGGCGACCCGGCGGCCGGCGATTCTCGCAAAGGAGCGAACCAGGCATGACACCCTTCGACATTCGCGTGGGCCAGGGCTACGACGTACACGCCCTGGTGCCGGGGCGCAAGCTGATCCTGGGCGGCGTGGAGATTCCGCACGATCGTGGCCTGCTCGGCCACTCCGATGCCGACGCGCTGCTGCACGCCATCACCGACGCGCTGTTCGGCGCGGCCGGGCTGGGCGACATCGGCCGCCATTTTCCTGACACCGATCCGCAGTTCGCCGGCGCCGACAGCCGCGTGCTGCTGCGCGAGGCGGCCCGCCGCGTGCGCGCGGCCGGCTACGAGATCGGCAACGTCGATGCCACGGTGATCGCCCAGCAGCCCAAGCTGGCGCCGCATATCGGCGCCATGGTGGACAACCTCGCGGCCGACCTCGACCTGGCGCCGGGACGTTGCAACGTCAAGGCCAAGACCAACGAGAAGCTGGGTTTCGAGGGCCGCCAGGAAGGCATCGTGGCGCAGGCCGTGGTGCTGCTGTGGCGCGGCGCACTGGCCACCAGCGCGCAGGACTGAGCGGAGCGGCGGCAGGCGCCGCCGTTCAGCTTGCCGACGTTGCCGACGCCTGGTTCTCGGCCGGCGACAGCGGATAGCTGAAGTCGATCACGCGCGCCAGAGGGCCGCTGCGTGAGCCGGCTTCGGTGCGCCGTACGAAGCCCATGCGCTCGCAAAGCTGCACGGCCGAGCGCATCTCGGGCATGGCGCGCACCAGCAGCGTGGCCGCGCCGATGTCGCGCGCACGCTGGATGCAGACCTGCATCAGCGTATGGCCCAGCCCCAGGCCGCGCGCTTCCGGACTGACCGACAGCAGCCGCGCCTCGGGCAGCGCCAGCGTGACGGTGCTGCCGTCGAGTGCCGGCAGGGTGGCGCCGGGATGGCAGAACAGCACGGCGCCGCTGATGCCGTGATCGGTCTCCGCCACCCACCATTCCATGTCGGCGCCGGACGCGGCCAGCACCGACTGCATGCCGCGCTGGAACGAGGCGCGGCAGTCTTCCATGATTTCCAGCTCGTATTGCGAGTAAGCCTGCTGCGTGACGGCGGCGATGTCGCCCCAGTCCTGCACGGTGGCGAGACGGTAGCGGAAGCGCGGGGAAGTGTGTGAGGGCAGGGAACTCATGTCGGCGGTGTGGTGGGCGCGGCGGGCGCTGTCTCCTTTTTCCTGGATTGTAGGCCGTCCGGCGCCCGCGCGCAGCCCGTCGCATGGCGTGGCACAGGGTGTCGCACACCAAGCGGCAGGTCAGCGGGTCGGCCGGGCGGCGCCGGCAAGAAAAAAACGCGCTCCCGCCAGGGGAGCGCGCTGGAGAACCGCCCGCTGCGGGGCGCCTGGCGCAAAAGCGCCGGCCCTGGGAGCCGGCGCGCGGCAGTCTTACTCGGCCGCGATCACATTGGCCGCCGCCGAGATCACGGCGGCGATGCGGCCGACGTCGCGCAGCTGCTGGGTGGTCATGCCCTGTTCGTCCTTCAGCAGCTTGTAGTGCGACTGCACGCAGAAATGGCACTTGCCGACGATGGAGGCGGCCAGCGCGTACATCTCGAAGCGGCGCTTGTCCACGCCGCCATGGGTGGCGTAGGCGTTCATGCGCAGGCCGGCCGGCTGGCTCGACAGGTCGGCGTCGCCGGCCATCTCGACGTACGGATACCAGACGTTGTTCATGCCCATCAAGGAGGCGGCGGTCAGCGCGCCGTTGGTTTCCTCGGGGGACAGCACACCGGCGTTGCGGATGGCGTCCACGATGATCTTGCTCTTGGCGGCGAAGGCGGCTGCCAGGGCCACGCCGACCGCGTCATTGCCTTCCAGCGAGGAGCGGGCGATGGTGCCGTCCACGTTCAGGCGGATGTCCTTGGCGTAGTCGGGGATGAGATTCTTGATCGTCGCGAGGAATTCCATAAAATTCTCCTATCGTTCGGGGCTCAAAAAACCCGCATCAGCGGGTTTGGCTGCACGGGGCGGGGCCCCGCGCAGCCGCATCGCGTACGGCTGCCGGCAGGGCATGCCGGCAGCGCGCGGCTGCATCGCCTGGCTGTGATTACAGCGTGGCGCCGCCGACAGCGCGGTTGCAGGGGCACAGCTCGTCGGTTTGCAGGCCGTCCAGGATACGCAGGACTTCGTCCGGGTTGCGGCCGACGTTCAGGTTGTTCACCGACACGTGCTGGATCACGTTGTGCGGGTCGACCACGAAGGTGGCGCGCAGGGCAACGCCGGCTTCCTTGTCACGCACGCCCAGCTGGTCGACCAGCGAACCGGTCACGTCGGCGAATTGCCACTGGTTCAGCTTGTTCAGGTCCTTGTGTTCGCGGCGCCATGCCAGCTTGACGAACTCGTTGTCGGTCGAGCCGCCCAGCACGATGGCGTCACGGTCGGCGAAGTCGTTGTTCAGCTTGGCGAAGGCCACGATTTCGGTCGGGCACACGAAGGTGAAGTCCTTCGGGTAGAAGTAGATGATCTTCCACTTGCCTTCGAACGACTTCTCGTTGATGTCTTCGAAGGCCGACTGACCGTTCTCTTCGTGGTTGTTGAAACCCGGCTTGACGCCGACGACGTTGAAGGCTTCGAGCTTGTCACCAACGGTCTTCATAGACACTTCTCCTGATTGGGTTAAGAGAGACGCACGCGATGCGCGGTCCGGCCTGGCCGGCCTGGGCTGCGCAATGCAATGAGTGCTGATTATGCGTCATCCCGGCCGGCGGGGCTAATTGATATTCTCAAACAGGGCGATAGGCAGGCGTGTGACAGGATGCGGAATCGCGGCGAAGCGTGCGGTTTCCAGCACCGGCGGGACGGCGGCGGGCGCATGCCCGGGTCTGGCGCGGAGGGTCGCGCTGCACTGCGGGAGGCCGGGAGCCGGGGGAGGGGCGGCGCCGATGGCGCCAGCCCCTGTCCGTTCGGAAGGGATCCGGCAGGGAAGCGGAAGGGAAGCGGCAGGGAAGCGGAAGGGAGAGGGCGCGAGCGGCGCACCGGCGTGCGCCGCCCGTTCGTCCGGTCCGCCTGACTTCAGGCCGTCTGCAGCGCCGATTGCTGGCGGCCGCGGCGCAAGATGGTGAGGGTGGCGATCAGGCCGCACACCGCGGCGAAGGTCAGCCACAGGCCGGGGGCGGCCTTGTTGCCAGTGGCGTGGATCAGGTAGGTCGAGATGGCCGGGGTGAAGCCGCCGAACAGCGCGGTAGCCAGGCTGTAGGCCAGCGAGAAGCCGGCGGTGCGCACGGCCGGGGGCATCACTTCGGTCAGCGTCACCACCATGGCGCCGTTATAGCTGCCGTACAGGAAGGACAGCCACAACTCCACCATCAGCAGGCGGCCGAAGGAGGGCTCGGCGACCAGCCACGATACGGCCGGGTAGGCGGTCAGGATGGTGGCGGCGGTGAAGAACACCAGCAGCGGCTTGCGGCCCAGCCGGTCCGACACGGCGCCCATCAGCGGCAGCCAGATGAAGTTGGACAGGCCCACGCACATCGTCACGATCAGGTTGTCGACGTCGTCCAGCTTGAGCACGGTCTTGCCGAAGGTCGGGGTGTAGGCGGTGATCATGTAGAACGACACCGTGGTCATCACCACCAGCATGCAGCCGGCCAGGATGATGCCCCAGTTCTCGGCCATCGAGCGGTAGATCTCGCCCACGCTCGGACGGTGCTTGCGCTGCTTGAATTCCTCGGTTTCTTCCAGCGAGCGGCGGATGATGAAGAGGAAGGGCACGATCATGCAGCCGATCAAGAAGGGCACGCGCCAGCCCCAGGAGGTCATCTGCTCGGGGGCCAGGGTGGAGTGCAGCACGACGCCCAGCAGGCCGGCGAAGATCACCGCCACTTGCTGGCTGGCCGACTGCCACGCCACGTAGAAGCCTTTCTGGCCGGGCTTGGCGATCTCGGACAGGTAGACCGAGACACCGCCCAGTTCCACGCCCGCCGAGAAGCCCTGCAGCAGCCGGCCGAACAGCACCAGCAGCGGCGCGGCGACGCCGATGGTCGCGTAGCCGGGCACCAGCGCGATCAGCAGCGTGCCCATGGCCATCAGCATCAGCGTGACGATCAGGCCCTTGCGGCGGCCGTGGTGGTCGATGTAGGCGCCGAGGAAGATGGCGCCGAGGGGGCGCATCAGGAAGCCGGCCCCGAAGGTGGCCAGCGACAGCATCAGCGAGGCGAACTCGCTGTGCGCCGGGAAGAACGCCTTGGCGATGGCGGCGGCATAGAAGCCGTACACCATGAAGTCGTACATTTCCAGGAAGTTGCCGCTGACCACGCGGAATACCGTGCGGAACCCGGATTGACTATGGGTGGGGGTAGCTGACATGACTGTCTCTCCAACGCTCCCGGTGGGTTCCGGGGGCCTGTTTTCTGAGGTGCGCGTGGTCCGCGCGGATCTTGCTGCGGGCGTTGGCCGGAGGCCGGTGGAGACGTGGTGTCTGGCGCCCGCTGCGGTGTGCGGCAAGTGTGCGCCCAGTCGCTGTCAATTCGCTGTCAAAGCCCTTTCAACTCCCTATCATAGGCTGTCAAAAGCCTGTCAGCGGGGGAGGAAAGTGGGGGTTGACCGTCCTCGCGCGGCAGGGAGTGCCGCGCGAGGCGCATTTGGAAGCTGCGGGGGAGATCGGGGCGACAAGGCCGCGCGGGAAAGCGGCCGCGCGGCACCGGTGGGCTCAGGCGCGCTCAGGCGCGCCGGAAACAGGCGCTGACCACCAGCCCGGTGGCGGGCGGCGGGCGGTTGGCGAGCAGCAGGCGGCCGCCGCTGCGCTGCAGGATGCGGTTGACGATGGACATCCCCAGCCCCGTGCCCTTGGCTTCGCTGCGCGCGCTGTCGAGGCGGTAGAAGGGCCGCGTGAGCAGGGTGAGCTGCGACTCGGGCACGCCGCCGCCGTGGTCGGCCACTGTCAGCACGGCTTCCTTGTCCTGCACGTGGGTGCTGATCTCCACCTCGGCCATGCCGCTGTCCTCGTCCTTGCCGTAGCGGCGCGCATTCTCCACCAGGTTGTCGAGAATGCGCTGGATCTCCATGCGGCTGGCCACGGCCATCACCGGCTCGCTGGCCCGCACGCGCACGCGCACGTCGTCGTGCGCGGCATAGACGCCCACCGCTTCCTGCACCAGCGCCGACAGGTCGACCGGCTCGGCGCTTTCCTGGGGCGGGCGCGCATAGTTGAGGAACTGGCCGATGATGGCATCCATCTGCTCGATGTCGGCGATCATCGCGTCGCGCGTGGCTTCGTCGGCCGGCGACAGCTCGGTCTCGAGCCGCAGCCGCGTCAGCGGGGTGCGCAGGTCGTGCGAGATGCCGGCCAGCATCACCGCGCGGTCGTCGTCGAGCTGGCGCAGGTCACGCACCATCTGGTTGAAGCTGTGGTTGGCCTGCGCCACTTCGCTGGCGCCGTGCTCGGGCAGCGGCGGCGGGTCGCCGCCGGCACCGATGGCGCGCGCGGCGTTGGCCAGGCGCTTGAGCGGGTAGTTGACGCGCGCGGTGATGAAGGCCGCGCCGAAGATCGACAGCAGCAGCGCGGCCACGCTCCACCACAGCCACTGCACGCCCGACACGCGCTCGAAGCGTTCCGGGCTGATCGCCACCCAGTAATCATCCCCCTCGATCTCGAAGCTGACCCAGATGCCCGGGATGTCGTTGACCGTGGTGGCGATGACGGTGTCCTCGCCCAGCCGGTTGCGGATCTCCTGCTGCACCAGCTGGGTCAGGAAGGGATTGGCGTTCGGGACCTTGAAGTCGTCTTCTTTCTCGCGCGGGTAGACCTTGATGCCTTCGTTCTGCACCAGGTCGAGCAGCAGGAAGCGCCGGCGCGCGGGGTCGGAGTAGAGCAGGGCCGCGCGCGTCAGCTTGACCACGCTGACCACCTGCATCGCCACCTGCTGGGCGCGCGGGGCGCGCTCGAACAGGCGGTAGCTCTGGAACCAGATGACCAGCGACAGTGCCAGCAGCAGGGCGATCAGCATGAAGGTCCGCCAGAACAGCGAACCGAAGAAGCGCGTGGCCGTGCGGCTGAGGGCAGTCGCCACGATGGAAGGGGCCGGAAGGGAAGCGGTTGTTGGTCAGCGCGAAGCGGGCCGGTCGCCGGCGTACCTGGGTACGCCGGGCCGGATCACTTGACGCCGTCGGGGATGAAGACGTAGCCGAGGCCCCAGACCGTCTGGATGAAGCGCGGGTTGCCCGGGTCCGGTTCGATCAGCTTGCGCAGGCGCGAGATCTGCACGTCCAGGCTGCGATCGAACACCTCGTACTCGCGGCCGCGCGCCATTTCCATCAGCTTCTCGCGTGACAGCGGCTGGCGCGGATGGCGGGCGAACACCTTCAGTACCGAGAACTCGCCGGTGGTGAGGGTGATTTCCTCGTCGTTCTTGGTCAGCGTGCGGGTGGCCAGGTTGAGGACGAAGTCGCCGAAGGCGAAGGTTTCCGGCGTCTCGGACGGCGCGCCCGGGACTTCGGCCGGGCCCTTGCGGCGCAGCACGGCGTGGATGCGCGCGATCAGCTCGCGCGGGTTGAACGGCTTGGGCAGGTAGTCGTCGGCGCCCATTTCGAGGCCGACGATGCGGTCGACATCCTCGCCCTTGGCGGTCAGCATGATGATGGGCGTCTGGTCGTTGGCACCGCGCAGCCGGCGGCAGATCGACAGGCCGTCTTCGCCGGGCATCATCAGGTCGAGCACCAGCAGGTCGAAGCGTTCGCGCAGCCAGAGCTTGTTCATGGCGGTGGCGTTCTCCGCCACCAGCACCGTGAAGCCCTGCTCGCCCAGATAGCGGCGCAGCAGGTCGCGCAGACGCGGATCATCGTCCACGACAAGAATCTTGTGGCTGGTATTTTCCATGGCGGTATCTTAGCGACTCTCGCTTTCGCTCAAAATGGCTTAACAAAACGTTACATACTTTACCCCGACGTATGGCAGCGCGCAGGGGTGCCACCCTTACACTGCTGCGCATACCGCTCCCGCGCCCATGGCGCGTTGGCGCGCCGGTACGCGGATTCCAGCCCGCACGGTGCGCCAGGGGAGGCCGGATTCCCGGCTTGCGGCGGCATGGATGCCGCCATTATGCCAAGCCAAAACCGCCATTATCGATGAAAGTGAACCGCAATCGGCCCTGGCTTGCCTTGCGTCGCGCGGTCGGCGCACGCTTGTGCTTCGCGCTGGCCATGACGGCACTGTTCGCCTGCCCCGGCGCCCAGGCCCAGTCCGCCGGCATCAGCCGCTTGCTGCATGGCGGCGACGCTCGTGCCGAACGGCTGCGCAAGCACGAGGGCCGGCGCCCGCCCGAGCGGGAGCGGCGGCGCTTCGAGCGCGACAACGGCGAGCGCAGTGAACGCGGCGCCCGCGGCGACCGTGGTGAGCGGCTCTCTCCTGACGAACGCCGCCGCTTGCGGCAGAACCTCTACGACCTCGGCCGGGAAATGTACGGCGGCGCCTGAGCGCCGCGCCGCGGCATCGGGTCGCGCCCGCGCGCCTCAGGCGTCCTGGCGCGGCTGGAAGTGGCGCAGGAAGTCCACCAGTACTTCGGCCGCGAGCTGGGCGTCCTCGGCCGTGATGGTCTCCAGCGGATTGTGGCTGATGCCGCCGTTGCCGCAGCGCACGAACAACATGGCGATGTCGGTGATGCGCTGCATCATCATGGCGTCGTGCCCGGCGCCCGACGGCAGCTCGAAGGCCTGCAGGCCGCGCTTGGCCAGCACGGTGGCGAACTGGTCCATCAGCCAGCGGGCGCAGGGGGCGTTGTTGACGGGGGTGACGCGCTCCACCTGGGCGCTGACGCCGCGCCGCGCGGCGATGCGCTCGATGCCGGCCAGGATGTCGGCGATGGCCGCCTCGCGGATGCCGTCCTCGCCGGCGCGGATGTCCATCGAGAAATGGCAGGCGCCGGGAATCACATTGCTCGAACCGTTCGGCACCTCCAGCTGCCCCACCGTGCCGACCAGGGACGCTACCTCGCCGCAGCGCGCTTCCACCAGCAGCACCATCTCGGCGGCGGCCGCCGCCGCATCGGCGCGCAGGTTCATCGGCGTGGTGCCGGCGTGGCTGGCGGTGCCGCCGACGCGCACCTGGAAGCGGCTGCTGCCGGCGATCTGGGTCACCACGCCGAGCGGCAGGCCGTGGTGCAGCAGCACCGGCCCTTGCTCGATGTGCACCTCGATGAAGCCCAGCAGGCTGGCCGGATCGACGGCCGCGGCCGCCAGCGCGGCGGCAGCGCCGCCGCCGGGCAGGCCCGAGCCCGCCAGCGCTTCGCCCAGCGAGATGCCGGCAGTGTCGTGGCGCTCCAGCAGGGCCGGGTCGAAGCGGCCGGCCAGCACGCTGCTGGCCAGGAAACTCGTCTTGAAACGCAGGCCTTCCTCTTCGGCGAAGGCCACCACCTCGAAATGGTAGGGCAGGCGGATGCCGGCGCGATGCAGCGCGTCGACCACCGCGATCGGCAGCAGGATGCCCAGGCGGCCGTCGTAGCGGCCGCCGTTGCGGACCGTGTCGAAGTGCGAGCCGGTCATCAGCACGCGCGCGCCGGGGCCGGCCTCGGCCGCCGCCGCATAGCGGCCGATCACGTTGCCGATGGCGTCGACGCGCACGTCCATGCCGGCGGCCGCCATCCACTCGGCCAGCAGGGCCTGGGCGGCGCGGTGGGCGGGCGTCAGGTAGGCGCAGGTGAGGCCGCCCTCCATGTCGGAATGGCGGGCGAGCTGGTCGGCGCGGTCGAGGATGGCCTGGCCCAGGGAGGGCAGGGATGCGGTCGGGGAGGCTGGCATGGCGGTGTCGGGAACTTCGGGGGTGGACTTTGCGGGGCAGGACCGGGGCGGCACGGTGACGGCCAGGGCAGGCTGCCCGGGCCGCCAGCGCCGCCGGGGCCATCGTGGTGCCGCGGCGCTGTGGCGCAAACGGCCATTTTGCCAGTGCTTGGTGCCAGCGTGGGGAGATTCCGGCGCGTGCGCCGGCCGGCGGTGGCCCGGTGTCGGGGCCCGGCGCCGGCTCAGCGGTTGGCCAGCCAGGTCTTCCAGGCGATCCAGAGCTTGCGCAGCGGCGTCAGGCCGATGCGCTGGTGCAGCACCTGGAAGCCGCTGGCCTCGATTTCATCGAGCAGCGTGTGGTAGATCGCCCCCATCACCAGGCCGGCGCGCTGGGCGCGGCGGTCGGCGCGCGGCAGCAGCTCGAGCGCTTCGCGGTACAGCGCGCGGGCACGGCCGGCGTGGTACTGCATCAGCGCGGTGAAGCGCTCCGAGTAGACGCCCTTGAGGACCTCGGAGGCCGGCACCTCGAAGCGCTGCAGCGTGTTGACCGGCAGGTAGATGCGGCCGCGCCGGGCATCCTCGCCCACGTCGCGCAGGATATTGACCAGCTGCAGCGACTGGCCGAGTTTTTCGGCGAACTCGAGCGTGCGGGCATCGGTGTAGCCGAAGATGCGCGCGCTCATCACGCCGACCACGCCGGCCACGCAGTGGCAATAGCGCGTGAGGCCGATCTCGTCGAGATAGCGTGACTGCGTGAGGTCCATCTCCATGCCGTCCAGCACCTCGCCCAGCTCGCCCGCCTGCAGGCCGCAGGCCGTCAGGTGGGGCTGCAACGCCTGCGTGACGGGATGGCTGGGCTTGCCGTCGAACAGGCGCGCCAGTTCGGCGCGCCACCAGTCCAGCCGCTGGTGCGCCACGCCGGCGTCCTGGGGGTCGTCGACCACGTCATCGACCTCGCGGCACCAGGCGTAGAGCGCGGTGATGGCGCGCCGGCGCTCGGCCGGCAGGAACAGGAAGCTGTAATAGAAACTGGAGCCGCTCTGGGCGGCCTTGTCTTGGCAATACTGGTCGGGCGTCACGCCAGGCTCGTGTGGGTGGTGTGGGGGCGGGCGCGCGGCGGCGGGGGCGTCAGCGCGTGCGTCGAGAGACGGCGCCGGCACATGGCGGCCGTGGCGTCCGCCGCCCGGGATAGGGAAACGGGCCGGATTGTAGCACCGCCGCCACCTTGCCCGGAGCGCGCAGGCGGCCCCCGGCCGGCCCGCGCTCGGGGCGGGTGTGGCTGCCGGCACCCGTTGCCGGCGCTGCCTGTCGTTTGACGCACCCGGCACGGCTCGCTATATTACTGACCGCAAAGTTAGTTATGCGGACCGGCCTCCCCGGCGGTCCTGCCCACCGCGGCCGGCGCCGCGGCCAACCGGGCCCGCTCGTGGCCCGTCTCGGATCTGAAGCTCACCCATGCCAGTGTCTTGTCCCGGGCCGGACGCCGCGGCCGAAGTCGAGGTTTGCCCCGTTTCCTTTTCTGTTGCGTCGCAGGAAAGTCCGCCTGCCGGCGGCGCCAGGCCGCGCCGGCGCGTGGCCGGCCGGCTGCTCGCCTTGGCCGTGTCCGGCCTGGCCTTGCTGGCTTCCGGCTGCGGCAAGCAACCGGCGCCGGCCGAGGTGGTACGCCCGGTGCGGCTGCTGCAGGTGCGCGCGGATGCGGGCAGCACCGCGCTGTCGTTTTCCGGCGAGGTGCGGCCGCGGGTGGAGTCGCGCCTGGGCTTCCGCGTGGCCGGCAAGATCGCGGCGCGCCTGGTCGACGCCGGCGCCACCGTGCATCGCGGCCAGCCGCTGGCACGGCTGGACGTGACCGACCTCGGCCTGGCGGAGGCCGGCGCGCGCGCGCAGTTCGATGCGGCCAAGACCGACCGCGACCTGGCCGCGTCCGACATGAAGCGCTACGACGAGCTGTTCGCCAAGGGCTTTATCAGCGCGGCCGAGCAGCACCGCCGCCGCGCCACCCTGGACGCCGCCGAGTCCAAGCTGCGCCAGGCCCAGGCCAGCCTGCGCAACCAGGCCAACCAGACCGGCTACGGCGTGCTGCATGCCGATGCCGACGGCGTGGTCACCGCCATCGATGCCGAAGTCGGGCAGGTGGTCAGCCCCGGACAGTCGGTGATCCGCGTGGCGCAGACCGCCGAGAAGGAGGTGGCGATCGGCCTGCCGGAAGACCAGGTGGACGCGCTGCGCGGCATCACCGAGGTCAGCGTCCATACCTGGGCCGAACCGGGCCGCGTCATGGCCGGCCGGGTGCGGGAGATCGCCGGCGCGGCCGATCCGGTCACCCGCACCTATGCCACACGCGTCAGCATTCCGGCGGCCCCGGCGGACCTGAAACTGGGCATGACCGCCGTCGTCACCTTCGAGCGCGACGGGCCGGCACCGGTGATCCGCGTGCCGCTCACGGCGCTGTACCAGAGCGGCGGGCGCGACCAGGTGTGGATCTACGAGCCCGGCCGCGACGGCTCCGGTACCGGCACGGTGCGGCCGGTGCCGGTGGTGCTGGGGGCGCCGGAGGGTAACGACGTGGTGGTGAGCCGCGGGCTGGCGGCCGGCCAGCGCGTGGTGACGGCCGGCGTGCACCTGCTCAAGCCGGGGCAGATGGTCAAGCCGCTGCAGGGCATGGCGCCTGCCGTATCTCCCGCCGTATCTCCCGCCGCAGCGCCGGCATCGGCCGCCGCCGGCGCGCGCGGCTGAGGGCCCGGCGATGGAACATTCACGCTTCAACCTGTCGCGCTGGGCGCTGGAGCACCAGCCGCTGACGCGCTACCTGCTGGTGGTGCTGATGATCGCCGGCATGCTGGCCTTCTTCCGCCTGGGCCAGGATGAGGACCCGCCCTTCACCTTCCGCGTGATGGTGGTGCAGGCCTACTGGCCGGGCGCCACGGCCGAGCAGATCGCCGTGCAGGTGACCGACAAGATCGAGCGCCAGCTGCAGGAGGTGCCCTACGCGGACAAGATCCGCAGCTTCTCCAAGCCCGGCGAAACCACCATCATCTTCCAGCTCAAGGACACCTCGCCGGCGGCCGATACCGCGCGCATCTGGTACACCGTGCGCAAGAAGGTGGGGGATATCGCCCCGACGCTGCCGGCCGGGGTGCGCGGCCCCTTCTTCAACGACGAGTTCGGCGACGTCTACGGCTCTATCTACGCGCTGTCCTCGGATGGCTTCAACTACAAGGAACTGCGCGAGTATGCCGACCTGGTGCGCCAGCAACTGCTGCGCGTGCCGTCCGTGGCCAAGGTATCGCTGCTGGGGCTGCAGGACGAGAAGGTCTATATCGACTTCAACCAGACGCGGCTGGCCCAGCTCGGCCTGGACATCAATGCCATCGCCGACCAGATCGGCCAGCAGAACAACCTGAACGGCAGCGGCGTGCTGGTCACGCCCACCGACAACGTGCAGGTGCGCGTGTCCGGCCAGTTCGGCAACGTGGCCGACCTGGAGAAGCTGGTGCTGCGCGGTCCCGACGGCGTGGCCAATATCCGCCTGGGCGACATCGCGCACGTCTACCGCGGCTACGTTGATCCGCCGCAGGGCAAGATGCGCTTCAACGGCAAGGAGGTGATCGGCCTGGGCATCTCGATGGCCAAGGGCGGCGACATCATCGCCCTGGGCAAGGACCTGCGCCAGACCATGGACACGCTGCGCGCGCAGCTGCCGGTGGGCGTGGAGATCAACCAGGTGCAGGACCAGCCCGAGGCGGTGCAGCACTCGGTGGGCGAGTTCGTGCACGTGCTGATCGAGGCCGTGGTGGTGGTGCTGGGCGTCAGCTTCCTCTCGCTGGGCCTGCACCGGCGCCCGCTGCGGCTGGACCCGCGCCCGGGCCTGGTGGTGGCGCTGACCATCCCGCTGGTGCTGGCGGTGACCTTCCTCTTCATGGCGATGTTCGGCATCGGCCTGCACAAGATCTCGCTGGGCGCGCTGATCGTGGCCCTGGGCCTGCTGGTGGACGATGCCATCATCGCGGTCGAGATGATGGTGCGCAAGCTGGAGCAGGGCCTGTCCAAGATGGACGCGGCCACCTATGCCTACAGCTCCACGGCGATGCCGATGCTGACCGGCACGCTGATCACCGCGGCCGGCTTCCTGCCGGTGGGGCTGGCCCGCTCGACGGTGGGCGAGTACACCTTCGCCATCTTCGCGGTGACGGCGCTGGCGCTGGTGCTGTCCTGGCTGGCGGCGGTGTACTTCACGCCCTACCTGGGCTACTTGCTGCTGAAGACGCGCCCGGCCGCGGCGGCCGGCGGCGGCGCGCCGGGCGGCGAGCATGAAGTCTTCGACACCCCGCTGTACGAGCGTTTCCGGCGCGTGGTCGACTGGTGCGTGACCTGGCGCAAATCGGTCATCGCGGTCACGCTGGCGCTGTTCGCGCTGGGCCTGTACGCCTTCCAGTTCGTCGAGCGCCAGTTCTTCCCCGACTCCAGCCGTCCCGAGCTGATGGTGGAGCTGTGGCTGCCCGAGGGCGCCAGCTTCGCCCAGACCGAGGCCGAGGCCAAGCGCTTCGAGCGCGCGCTGCGCGGCGATGCGCAGATCGAAAGCGTGACGACCTTCGTCGGCAGCGGCACGCCGCGTTTCTACCTGCCGCTGGACCAGATCTTCCCGCAGAGCAATGTGGCGCAGCTGATCGTGATGCCGACCAGCCTGGCCGAGCGCGCGGCGCTGCGGGCGCGCCTGCAGCGCCTGCTGGCCACCGACTTCGCCCAGCTGCGCGGGCGCGTCAAGCTGCTGCCGAACGGCCCGCCGGTGGCCTATCCGGTGCAGTTCCGCGTGATCGGGCCGGAGGCGGCCGGGGTGCGGCGCCTGGCGGATCAGGTGCGCGCGCAGATGGAAGCCAACCCCAACACCGTCGGCGTCAACGACAACTGGAACGAGAGCGTCAAGATGCTGCGCCTGGAAGTGGACCAGGACAAGGCGCGTGCGCTCGGCGTGACCACCGGTGCCATCGCGCGGGCCACGCAGACGGTGCTGAGCGGCGTGACGGTGGGCCAGTACCGCGATGGCGACAAGCTGATCGACATCGTCATGCGTGCCGCGCGCGACGAGCGCGATGCCATGTCGGACCTGAACAATGCGCTGGTGCCGACCACCAGCGGCCGCGTGGTGCCGCTCACGCAGCTGGCCCGCATCACGCTGCGCTCGGAGCCGGGCGTGGTGTGGCGCGAGAACCGCGACTTCGGCGTGACCGTGCAGGCCGACGTGGCCGACGGCATCCAGGGCCCGACCGTGGCCGCCCAGCTCAAGCCCGGGCTGGACAAGCTGCGCGCCGGGCTGCCGGCCGGCTACCGCATCGAAGTGGCCGGCGCCGAGGAGGAAAGCGGCAAGGCGGTGGGCTCGATCGCGGCGCAGATGCCGCTGTGCCTGTTCCTGATCTTCACCCTGCTGATGTTGCAGATGCACAGCTTCTCGCGCGCGCTGATGGTCTTCCTGACCGGCCCGCTCGGCCTGATCGGCGCCGCCGGCACGCTGCTGCTGCTGCGCGCGCCGATGGGCTTCGTGGCGCAGCTCGGCATCACTGCGCTGCTGGGCATGATCATCCGCAACTCGGTGATCCTGGTCGACCAGATCGAGCAGGACCGGCGCGCCGGCGTGCCGGCCTGGAACGCCATCGTCGAATCGGCGGTGCGCCGCTGCCGGCCCATCGTGCTGACCGCGGCGGCGGCCGTGCTGGCCATGATCCCGCTGTCGCGCTCGGTGTTCTGGGGGCCGATGGCGGTGGCCATCATGGGCGGCCTGATCGTGGCCACGGTGCTGACGCTGCTGTTCCTGCCGGCGCTGTACGCGGCCTGGTTCCGCGTGCGGCGCCCGGAAGACGAGGGCACGCACGCGTCCGCCACCGCCCGCGGGCAGCGCCCGGCGGGGGGCGCCGCCGCACCGGAGCCGGCGCAGGGCTGAAGCGGTAGTGCAGACGGAGGCGGGCATCGGCCTGCCGCTGCCGCGCCGGCCGCCGCGCCGGCCGTTCGGTTGTTCGGCCGTTCGGCCGTTCAGAAGGGTTTCAGATGGGTTTGTCGCCGATGATGGTGGCGCGCATCATGCGCCGCACGGCCGGGAAGTAGTCCTGGATGGCGTAGTGCTGGGTGGCACGGTTGTCCCAGAAGGCAATGGTGTTGGGGCGCCAGCGCAGCCGCATCTGGTACTCGGGGATGGCGGCCTGGCGGAACAGGTATTGCAGCAGTTCCAGCTCGGCCACGCGGAAATCGAAGCCGACGCGCACCTCGGCCTTCTCGCCGAAGTTGACCAGGTGGGTGGTGAAGGCCTCGTTGACGTAGAGGATCTTCTCGCCGCTCTCCGGGTGGGTGCGCACCACCGGATGGACGGCGACGGGAAAGCGCTGGCGGTTCTCCTCGCGCTGCTGCGGCGTCATGCGCGTGCCGAAGGCCGGCATGATGTCGTGCGCCGCGTACAGGCCGTCGATGCGGCTCTTCATCTCCTGCGGCAATTGCGCATAGGCATGCGCCATGTTGACCCACAGCGTGTCGCCGCCGGCCACGGGGCATTCCACGCAGCGCAGCATCGACGCCATCGACGGTACCTCCCGCCAGGAAACATCGCTGTGATAGATGTTCTCGCGCGCCTTGTTCTGCTCGCTGCCGCCCAGCAGCACCAGTTCCGGATGTTCCGGATGCCGGGGGAAGACCGGGTGGATCTCCAGTTCGCCGAAGCGGCGCGCCACCGCCACGTGTGCCGCGGGGCTGATGTCCTGGTCGCGGAAGACCAGCACCTTGTGGCGTACCAGCGCCTCGCGCAGCGCTGCGCTGGTGGCCTCGTCCGGTGTCACGCTCAGGTCGATGTTGCCGATCTCGGCGCCGATCACCGGTGTGATCGGCGTGACGGTGAACGATGCCTTGAGGGTGCCGGCGCGCACGACGGCGGGGGCCGCGGCCGGGGTCGGCGTCGAGGTCGGTTGCTCCAGGGTGGCAGCGTTGCTCATGGTCCCAGGGTCTCCATAGGTAGGGTTTTGCCGCCAGGCCGTGCCGCCGTGCGGGACGGCAGGACTCGCGAGATGAATTGGTAATCGGTGTTATCTTTTGAATTGATAGTATGAAATACCATTTGTTCGGTCAAGACCGGATCGGGAAGGGAAAACCATGACGAAAGCGATGACGAAAGCGCCGGCTGCGGCGGACGGCTTCGCCCCGCTGGATGGCCAGGCCGGCTTCACCCCGCCGCGTTATTCGCGCGGCAAGCGCACCGCCGATGCCCTGCTCGAATCGGGCCGGCAATTGCTGCGCACGCGCACTCTGGACGGCATGACGGTGGAGGAGTTGTGCGCCGGGGCGCACGTCACCACGGGCGCCTTCTATCGCCGCTTCGACAGCAAGGACGCCTTCTTCAAGGCGCTGCAGGCGCTGACCATCGAGGCCTCGGCAGCGGAGCGCGGCCCGCTGGCGGGGGAGCTCGATGCCGGTGAGTGGGACCTGGAGGAGGGCATCGCGCTGATCGTCCGCTCGATGCGCAGCTGGTACTGCCGCCATGAGGGCGTGGTACGGGCCTCGCAGATGCAGCGCGGGCGCGATCCGCAGAGCTGGGATGCGATCCGCCAGCTCGGACGCGACTACGTCGACGCCTTGGTCCCCCGCGTGATGCGCCTGCGCAGCCTGCCGGCGCCGGTGCGGGACGAGCCGGGCGGGCTGCGCATCCGCTTCGCCTTCCAGCTCCTGTTCGGCGCGCTGAACAATGCGGTGATCAACAACCCCGGCCCGCTCGGGCTGGAGGATGCGGCGATGGAGACGGAGCTGGCGCGGGCGGTCTGCGCCTACCTGCGCGCCGCCTAGCTCCACCTGGCGCTGCCTTTGGCCGGCCCCCGGCTAAGCCAGCGCCCCCGTGGCGGCCGCGGCCTCGGCGCCCGCCGCTTCCAGCCAGGCCAGGAAGCTGCCGATGGCTTCGTCGCCGGCACGGCGGGCGGACACGTAGGCGTAGTAGCGCCAGGGCGGCAGCACGGGGCCGCGGAAGGGAAAAACCAGGCGGCCTTCCTTGACATCCAGCGCCACCAGCGCGGTCGGGCCCATGGCCACGCCGAGCCCGTCGAGGGCGGCCTGCAGCGTCAGGTAGAAGTGCTCCAGCTGCAGCGACTGGCGCGGCACCAGGCCGCCGTTGCCGCTGGCCTCGAGCCATTCCGACCACATGCCGGGATAGGTCGCCGAGTGCAGCAGGGTGTGGCCGGCGAGATCGGCAGGGCGGCGCAGCGGCAGGGTTTCCAGCAAGCGCGGCGAGCAGACCGGCAGGCGCCCTTCGGCGAGGAACTCGCGCGCGACATAGCCGTCGGCCTGCTGGTCGCCGCCGCGGATGGCGATGTCGACTTCATCGCGGATCTTGCCGACGGGGGCGTTCGAGGTGGTCAGCCGCACTTCGACGGCGGGATGGGCGAGCTGGAACTCCGACAGCCGCGGCAACAGCCAGCGCAGCGCGAAGGTGGTCGGCGCGTTGACGCGGATGACCTGCCGGCGCGCCGCCTGGACCTGCTCGCTGGTGGCCAGCGCGATGCGGTCGAAGGCGGCCGTGATTTCGGCCAGGTAGGCGCGTCCCGGTGCCGTCAGCGCAACCCGGCGGCCGTGCCGCAGGAACAGTGCATGGCCGATCCAGTCCTCGAGCTGGGCCACGTGCCGGCTCACCGCGCCGTGCGTGACGCACAGCTCCGCGGCGGCGGCGCTGAAGCTCTCGTGCCGTGCGGCGGCTTCGAACACTTTCAGGGAATTGAGGGGCGGCAGGCGGCGGGCCATGGCGTCGATGCGCTTCCTTGCTTGTGATTTTTCCTGACAAAGAGCCCCAGTTTATATCGTTTTGACGAACAAGCCGGCACCGATATAGTTCGTCCGAAGGCAAGGCCGGCCTTCTCAACTATGTCTGAAAACCTGACCAAGCAAGTGGAGGTGCCGCCATGTCGAACGTGGTAGTCGTGGGTGCTCAATGGGGCGATGAGGGAAAAGGCCGGATCGTCGACTGGCTGGCGGAGCGGGCCGATATCGTGGCGCGCTACAACGGCGGGCATAACGCCGGCCACACCCTGGTGGTGGACGGCAAGACCTACAAGCTCGCCCTGCTGCCCAGCGGCGTGGTGCGCGGCAAGCTGGGGCTGATCGGCAACGGCGTGGCAGTGGATCCCGAGGCGCTGCTGGCCGAGATCGGACGCATGCAGGCGCTGGGCGTGGAGGTCACGCCGCAGACGCTGCGCGTGGCCGAGACCGCCACGCTGGTGCTGCCGATCCATCGCGCCATCGATGCCGCCCAGGAGGGGCTGCGCGCCAAGCCGATCGGCACCACGCTGCGCGGCATCGGTCCGGCCTACGAGGACAAGGTCGGGCGGCGCGGGCTGCGCGTCTGCGACCTGGGCGAGCCCGAACTGCTGGCGGACAAGCTGGAGCAGTTGCTGCGCCATCACAATGCGTGGTTCCGCGGCCTGGGCCTGGAGCCCTTCGCACTGGAGCCGATGCTGCAAGGGCTGCTGGCCCTGGCGCCGCGTATCCTGCCCTTCGCCGGCCCGGTCTGGCACCTGCTGGACCGCGCCCATGCCGACGGCCGGCGCACCGTGTTCGAAGGGTCGCAGGCCGTGATGCTCGATGTGGATTGGGGCAGCTATCCCTTCGTCACCTCGTCGACCACCATTGCCGCGGGCGCCGCCACCGGCACCGGGGTGTCGCCGGCGCGGATCGGGCGGGTGCTGGGGGTCAGCAAGGTCTACGCCACGCGGGTCGGCGAGGGACCGTTCCCCACCGAGCAGGCCGGCGGACTGGGCGAACTGCTGCGCGAGCGCGGGCGCGAGTTCGGCGTCAACACCGGGCGCCCGCGCCGCTGCGGCTGGCTGGACGCGGCCCTGCTGCGGCAGGGTGTCAAGGTGGCGGGCATCGACGCCCTGGCGCTGACCAAGATCGACGTGCTGGATGGCTTCGAAGCGATCGATGTGTGCGTGGGCTACGAACTCGACGGGCAGCGGCTGGATCATGCGCCGGCCAGCCTGGCCGCGCAGCGGCGCGCCGTGCCCGTCTACCGCCGCTTCGCCGGCTGGGAGCAGCCGACCCAGGGCGTGCGCTCGCTCGACCGCCTGCCGGCGCAGGCGCTGGCGCTGGTGCGGGGGATCGAGGAGATCGTCGGCGTGCCCGTGGACATCGTCACCACCGGACCGGAACGCGACGACACGATCGTGATCCGCGATCCGTTCGGCGATCCGTTCGCGGGCTGAGGTCCGCGCTCCGGCGCGCCTAGGCGAGCCGGAGCCCGGGTGCCGCGGCGAAGGTGCGCAAGGCGGCGGGCAGCGCGTCCATGTCGGACGGGCCGAGCGTGGCCGCCGCGCCCGCGCAGATGGATGCCACCGTCTCGCGCGCCATGCTCACCACGGCCCGCGCCGCCGGCCGCAGCGCAACGCTGCGGCTGGTGCCCAGGCCGCACCTTGCGACGAGGCCGATCTTCTCCAGCGTCAACACGCGCTTCAGCACCGCCGAGCGCTGCAAGCCTAGCGGCGTCATCAGTTCCGCCAGGGCGGACTGGCCGCCGGAACTGTCCAGGTGGTCCAGCAAGGCGAAGTCGGTCAAGCCGATGCCGTGTCGCCGTCCCAGTTCATCGTCGAGCTTGAGGCGCAGGCCGGCATGGGCGCGCTGGATGGCGAGGCCCAGCGCCAGCGCGGCGGCATGCATGGCCGTGTCCATGGCTGCGTTCATGGCTGCCCTCCCGGCGCGCCGTAGCCCGGCGCCTGCGCGCACGACAGTTCCTGGCGCCACAGTTCGACCAGGGCCGCCAGTTCCTGCGCCGCATCGAAGGCAGGGTCGTCGCGCGGCTTGACCCGGTCCACCACCTCGAAGACGAAGCCGGGTTCGCCGTGCTCCGCCCAGTCCTGGCGCAGCAGCGCATCCGCATGGGCGCCGAGCTTGAGTTCGAAGCGATGCCGGTTGAGCGCGGCCTGCGCGTCGTTGCAGCCGGCGACCAGCAGGCGGCCGTTCACCAGGTTGCGGATGGCGTAGACGCCGGCGCGGGTCGGGGTCTCCAGGTACTGCCGCTTGAGTTCGCGCCGGTGCTGGTTCATGGCCTCTCCTGGCCGGTGCCGGGGGCCGGCTGCGCGGCAGGGCCGGGGCTGGCGGGTGGGGGTGGACGCAGGCGCGTCAGGGCGGGTGTCATAGCAGGTGCTCCAGGTTGGGAGCGCCAATTATTACCCGGGTAATAATAAATGGTCAATAACACCCGGGTAAATTTGGGGTTGCGTGTGGCCACCGGCATCCTGGCGGTGAGGCGCCGTTCGCCCGCGCAATGCCCGCGCAATGCCCGCGCAATGCCCTCGCAAGGTCTGGCAGGGCCGGCGCGGGCGCGTTCAGGCCTCGCAGGCCACCGCCAGGGCCTGCGAAAAGTGGTCGATGAAGGAGCGGACCTTCGGCGCCAGGTACTTGCGGCTGGTGTACACGGCATACAGGGTGATCGGCGCCAGTTCGTGGTCGGGCAGCACGCGCACCAGGCTTCCCGCGGCCAGGTCCGCCTCCACCAGCCAGGCCGGCAGGAAGGCGATCCCCATGCCGGCCTGCACCGCGCGGTGGGCCAGGCTGGTGTCGTCGGTCTTCAGGCTGGGCCGCAGGCGCACCGCCACCTGGCCCTGGGGGCCGCGCAGGGTCGCGTTCTCGCGGCTGGTGTAGGTCGGCAGCACGGCATCGTAGCGCGCGATGTCGGCGGCCTTGGCCGGCCAGCCATGCCGGTCGAGGAAGGCGCGGCTGGCGACGAGGTGGAAGTCGATGGGACAGATCGGCCGGGCGATCAGCGCGGGCGAGGGGGCGTCGGTGGCGCGCAGCGCCACGTCATAGCCCTCGTGGACCAGGTCGACCTTCTGGTTCTCCAGGCGCAGGTCCACCAGCACGCTGGGGTAGCGCCGCCGGTAGTCGGCCAGCGCGTCGACGAAGCGGGCGCTGGCGCACCACACCGGAGCTGTCACCTTCAAGGTGCCGCGCGGCGCGGCGGCGCTCTGGCTGACGGCGGCATCGGCCGCGTCCATGATCTCCAGCGCTTCGCAGCACTGGGCGTAGTAGAGCTCGCCGGCTTCGGTCAGGCTCTGGTGGCGGCTGGTGCGGTTCAGCAGGCGGGCGCCGAGGCGGCGCTCCAGGGCGGCGACGTGCTTGCTGGCCATGGCGGTGGACATGGCGAGCTTGTCGGCAGCGGCGGCAAAGCTGCCGCGCTCGACGATCTCGCGGAAGACCCGCAGGCTGAGCAGGGTGTCCATATCGTTTCCTGTGAGGAAACATTCAGTCTACCAGCGGGCTCTCGATCTACTGCGGGTGGATGGGTATCATGACCATCCTTCGGATCTCGCTGATCTGTCTCGCTTCTCCACCTTCCCCGTCCTTTCTGCCGTCCCAGCCGTCCCATGCCCACGAGATCGAGCGCACCTGCCGCGCAGCAGCCGGCCCTTTCCAACCAGTCGCCGCGCATCGACACCTTCCGTGTGCTGTTCGGCGTCGGCGTCGCGGCCATCCTGGCGCTGCTGGCGCTCGACACGCCCTGGCTGCGGACCGCGAGCCCTGTCTTCGTCGGGGCACTGCTTGCGCTGGCCGGATTGGCGGCGGCCGCCTCGGCCCGCTCGGCGCTGGTCCTGCTGACGGCCGGCTGCCCGCTGATCGCCGCGCTCGCCATGGTCGCGAGCTGTGTGCGCGGATTCAGCGGCTGATCGGACAATTGACCTGGCGGCCCGCTCCCGGCCTGCCGGCGCGCGCCGGCACGGGGGAGGCTTCGATGCCGGTGGCGCACCGGCCCGCTCACTGAATGGCTTGAACCATGTACAGGAAAGGTACCGTCCTAGAACTGCAGTTTTCGCCGGGCCGTCTCAACGACGGCGCCGGCGATCCCTTCTGGATCGATCTGTCGGCCGAGGAGGCCGCACGCCTGCTCGACTTGCTGCAGGCGAGGCTGCAGCCGGGCAGGCCCGACACCGAGCCGCCCGCCGTGTTCGCCCTGGATGGCACGATGCCGGCCGCTGCGGAGGCGTCGGATGGCACGGACGCGCCGGTTTCCGCCGGCGCAGCGGACGGCTTCCAGCAGTGGATCTGCCTGATCTGCGGCTGGGTGTACGACGAAGCCGCCGGCCTGCCCGAGGAAGGCATCGCGCCGGGGACACGCTGGGCGGATGTCCCGGAGGACTGGCGCTGCCCGCTGTGCGACGTCGGCAAGGAAGACTTCGCCATGGTGCCGTTCTGAGCGCGCACCCGCCGGCAGTCAGTGCCGGCGGGTGCGCCGCGCCGGTCAGCCGGCCAGCGCTGTCATCAGGCGCGCGGCGGCGGCGATCAGGCTGCGGTCGCTGCCTGCCGGTCCCATCAGCGACAGGCCCATCGGCGCGCCGTCGCGGCCCGACAACGGCAGGCTGAGCTGGGGAAAGCCCGTCAGCGGCGCCAGGCACAGCAGGTGGGCGGCCTGCGTGCGGTAGTCCTCCAGCGCTTCGATCGGCGTATCGGCCAGCGGGGCGATGTCGGGCATGGCCGGCATCAGCAGGATGCCGTCGTTGCCCAGCAGGCGGCCGAGGTGGGTGGTGAAGGTCCGGCGCGCGGCGCTGGACGCCTCGAACTGCGCCGCCGTCACCGCTTTCGAGAAGCGGAAGCGCCCCGCTACGTCGGGCCCCAGCTTCAGCCCGTACTGTTCGATCAGCGCGCCGTCGGCTTGCCAGGCCTCCCAGCCCTGCACGTAGCGGAAGGCCCAGTACAGCTCGGACAGCGGCCGGTCGGCCACGCTGACGGCGGTGACCGGTGCCACCTCGCTGTCGAGGCGGGCCAGCAGCGGGCGCAGGACGGCCTGGGCGGCCGGTTCGGCCAGCTCCAGCAGATCCTGCGCCAGCAGCAGGCGCGGCGCGCCGGCCAGCGGCGCCGTATCGTCGCCCAGCAGCACCTCGGCCACGCGCGCGAACGTGGCCATGTCGCGCGCGAAGAAACCGCAGGTATCCAGGCTTTCGCTCAGCGGCAGGCAGCGCGCCAGCGAGATGCGGCCATGGGTGGGGCGGATGCCGAGCAGGCCGCAGTGGCTGGCGGGCGCGCGCACCGAGCCGCCGGTATCGGTGCCGAGCGCGAAATCGCACAGTCCGTGCGATACCGCCGAGGCCGAACCGGAGGACGAGCCGCCCGTGATGCGATCCGGGGCGGCCCCGTTGACCGGCGCACCGTAGTGGGCGTTCTGCCCGTTCATCGAGAAGGCGAGCTCGTCGGTATGGGTCTTGCCGACGAAGGCCGCGCCCGCGTCGAGCAGGGCCTGCACGGTGGGCGCGGTGGCCTGCTTGATGCCGGACAGGGCCAGCACATGGGGATTGCCGCCGCCGGTGGGGAAGCCGGCGACGTCGAACAGATCCTTGACGGCGAAGCGCAGGCCGCGCAGCGGGCCGCTGGAGGCGTGCGGCACGGCGGCGGGCGGGTAGGGCAGGAAGGCGCGCGAGGGGTGGGTGGCCAGGGTCATCGGAGTCAGTCGGTCAGATCGGGCGAGGGGTTGCGGGACGGCGGGCAGGCCCGCCGGGGTCGGATGGCGCGGCACGGCCGCCGGATCACGCGGCAGCGGCGGCGGCCGGCGCTTGCGCAGCCGCGGCACCGCCCACCAGCACGCAGCTCACGCGATGGCCGCCGCCCAGGTCCACGGTGGGTGGAACCTGCCGCAGGCAGTCCGGGCGCGCCTGCGCGCAGCGCGGCGCGAAGCTGCAGCCGGGCGGCAGCGCCGACAGGTCGGGCGGCGAGCCGGGAATGGCTTCGAGCGGCTTGCCGCGTTCCAGGCCGTGCTGGCGGCTGCGCAGCAGCGCGGCCGTGTAGGGGTGGCGCGGCGTGTGCAGCAGCGTGCGGATCGGGCCTTCCTCGACGATGCGTCCGCCGTACATCACCGCCACGCGGTCGGCGATCTCCACCGCGGCGCCGATGTCGTGCGTGACGAAGACGATGGACAGGCCCAGCTCGCGCTGCAGTTCGCGCAGCAGGATCAGCACCTGGATCTGCACGGTGGCATCCAGCGCGGTGGTCGGCTCGTCGGCCAGCAGGATGCGCGGCTGCGCGCTCAGCGCCAGCGCGATCATCGCGCGCTGGCGCATGCCGCCGGACAGTTCATGCGGATAGGCGGCCAGGCGCCGCTCGGGGCTGGGTATGCGCACCGCCTCCAGGGCGGCCAGCGCGCGCCGGCGTGCCTCGGCCGCGCTGACCTTGCCGTGGGCGCGGATGCACTCCTCGATCTGCTGGCCGATGGTATAGACCGGATCGAGCGCCAGCAGCGGTTCCTGGAACACCATCGCCACCGTGCCGCCGCGCAGCCGTGCCAGCGCGCGCTTGTCCATGGCCAGCACGTCGTCGCCGCCGACGCGGATCTCGCCTTGCAGGCGGGTGCGGCGCGGCGGGTGCAGGCGCATCAGCGCGCGCAGGGTCACGCTCTTGCCCGAGCCGGATTCGCCGATCAGCGCCAGCGCCTCGCCCGGCGCGACCTCCAGCGAGACACCGTTGACGGCCTCGATGGTCTTGCCGCCGGCGGCAAAGGCCACGCGCAGGTCGCGCACGCGGATGGCCGGGGCGCCCGCGGCAGGGAGGGGGGATCGTTCGCTCATGGAGACTCCTCAATGCGTGGCAGCGGCCAGCGTGGCGGGGGCTTGCGGTGGCTGCAGCGGTTGCAGCGGTTGCAGCGGACGCGAGTGGCCGCCGTCGGGCATGGCCATCAGGCAGGCGACCGGGTGGCCGGCCAGCGCCTCGCTCAGCACCGGCGTGCGTTGCGCGCAGGCAGGCTCGGCCATCGCGCAGCGGGGATGGAAGCTGCAACCGGAAGGCGGGTCGATGGGGTTGGGCGGGTCGCCCGCCAGCGGCGGCTGCAGCGTGCGCCGGTCCGGGTCCAGCGACGGCATCGAGGCCAGCAGCGCGCGCGTGTAGGGGTGGGCCGGCCGGGTGAAGAGGGCTTCGGTGGGGCCCACTTCCGCCACCTTGCCCAGGTACATCACCATGACGCGGTCGCACAGGTAGCGCACCACGTTCAGGTCGTGGCTGATGAAGACGTAGGTCAGGTCGAACTCGGCCTTCAGTTCGAGCAGCAGGTTCAGCACCTGGGCCTCGACCGACTTGTCCAGCGCCGAGACTGCCTCGTCGAGGATCACCAGGCGCGGGCGCGGCGCCAGCGCGCGCGCGATATTGACGCGCTGGCGCTGTCCTCCGGACAACTCATGCGGGTAGCGCCCGGCGAAGCGGGCCGGCTCCAGTCCCACGCGCTGCAGCAGGTAGCGCGCGCGCTCGCGCGCCTCGGCCGCCGCCACGCCATGCACGCGCGGGGTGAAGGCGATCGATTCCTCCAGCGTCAGGCGCGGGTTGAGCGAGGCGTAGCTGTCCTGGAACACCATCTGCACCTGGCTGCGGTATTGCTTGAGCGGCAGCCGGGCCGAGCCCACGCCCTGGGCGTCGAAGATCAGCTCGCCGCTGTCCTGGGTGGCGAGCTGCATCAGCAGGCGCGCGGTGGTCGACTTGCCGCAGCCGGACTCGCCGACCACGCCGAGGGTCTCGCCCTTGAGCACGTCGAAGCTGACGCCGTCGACGGCGCGTACCACGCCGGCGCGGCGTCCGGGCAGCGAGGACTTGAGCGGGAAGTGCTTGACCAGGGCGTGCGCGATCACCAGCGGCTGGGCGGGGCCGCCCAGGTCGCGCGCGGCGGCGGGCTCGAGAGGATGGAACGGGGTCAGCATGGCTCAGTCCTTGATTTCCATCGCCGAGCGGATGCCGTCGGCGAGCAGGTTGAAGGAGATCGAGGTCAGGAAGATCATCGCGCCGGGCAGCGCCGCCACCCAGGGCTGGGTGTAGATGGCGGTGCGCAGCGTGTTCAGCATCAGGCCCCACTCCGGCTCCGGCGGCTTCACGCCCAGGCCGAGGAAGGACAGGCCGGAGGCGAGGATCATCGAGACCGAGATCAGCCCGGTGGCATAGACGAAGATCGGCCCCAGCACATTGTTGAGCACGTGGGCGCGCACGATGGTCAGGGCAGGCGCGCCGGAGGCGCGCGCGGCGTCGACGAACTCGCGGTTGCGTACCTGGGTGGTGACGCTCTCCGCCACGCGCACGATCTGTGGCACGAAGACGATGGTCAGCGACAGCAGCGCATTGCCGATGCCGGCGCCCAGCGTGCCCGACAGCGCGATGGCCAGCAGCACCGAGGGGAAGGCGTAGAGGATGTCGACCACGCGCATGATGGCGGTATTGGCCCAGCCGCCCGCATAGCCGGCCAGGATGCCCAGCGTGCTGCCGATGACGAAGGCCAGCAGCACCGGCGTGATGCCCATGAAGAGCGACAGGCGGGCGCCCAGCATCAGGCGCGACAGCATGTCGCGGCCGAGCTCGTCGGTGCCGAGCGGGAAATGCTCGGTGCCGATCGGCTTGAGCCGCTTGAGGATGGAAGAAGCATAGGGATCGGCCGGCATCAGGGCCGGGGCGAAGAGGGCCAGCAGCACCAGGGCCAGCAGCACCAGCGCGGCCGCCATGGCCAGCTTGTTGCGCAGCAGGCGGCGGCTCACGCCGGCCCAGTAGCCCGGCGAGTGTTCGATGGCGGCCGGCGGCGCGGCCTTGTTCAGCGTGATTTCCATGGCATGTCCTTGGCTCGGGCGCGTTGCGTCGGCGCGCGCCGGGCCGGTTCGGTTTCCTCGGTCGCTTTTGTCCTTGGTCCTGTCGGCCCTGTCGGCCCTGTCGGCCCTCCTGGCCCTTTCGGTTTTCTCAATTGCGCTGGATGCGCGGGTCGAACAGCGTCTGCAGGGCGTCGACCACCAGGTTCAGCAGCACGAAGAACACCGCCAGCACCAGGATGGTCCCCTGCAGCAGGGGAAAGTCGCGCTGGAAGATGGCGGAGTTGAGCAGGAAGCCGGTGCCGGGCCAGGAGAACACGGTCTCGATCAGGATGGAGCCGCCGAGCAGGTAGCCGAGCTGCAGGCCCATCACGGACAGCGCGGTCGGCGCCACGTTCTTCAGCACGTGGCGGAACACCGCCAGGTCGGACAGGCCGCGCGCGCGCAGGCCGACGATGAATTCGTTGGCGAGGATCTCGGCCACCAGCGCGCGGATGGTGCGCGCCACGATGCCCATCGGGATCACCGACATGGTCAGCGCCGGCAGCAGCATGTACTGCAGATGGTCCCAGTCCCAGTGCCAGTCGCCCGAGCCGTCGGGCCCGGCGCCGGTGGCGGGCAGCCAGCCGAGCAGCACGGAGAACACGATCACCAGCACCATGCCCAGCCAGTAGTGCGGCATGCTGACGCCGACCACCGACAGCAGCGAGGCGGTGCGGTCGGCCACGGTGTCGCGCAGGTAGCCGGCGACGAAGCCGAACAGGCAGCCGAGGCTGAAGCCGATCAGCGTCGCCACGGCGGCCAGCCGGATCGAATTGACCACCGCCTTCGACACTTCGTCCAGCACCGGGCGGCTGGTGGCGATGGAGGTGCCCAGGTCGCCGTGCAGCGCGCGCAGCAGCCAGTGCAGGAATTGGTCGAGGAAGGGTTTGTCGAAGCCGTACAGCGCGGTGATCTGGCGGCGCAGTTCTTCGGAGGCGTCGGGCGGCAGCACCGACACCAGCGGATCGCCGGGCGCGAAGTGGACCAGCGAGAAGCACAGCAAGGCCACCCCGAGCAGGATGGGCAGCGTGTAGAGCAGGCGGCGGAACAGGTAGATCATGATGAATGCCGGCGGGCGCCGGCGCACGGTGGAGCCGGCGCGGGTTGCACGGGTTGCGCGGGGCCGCGGCCAGCGGCGCCGCGGGGAGCCTCGTCAATCCATCGACATGGTGGCCAGGTCGATGAACCAGCTTTGCGGCTGCACCACGCCCTTGACCTTCTTCGAGATGGCGCGCGGGCCGACGTCATGCGCGATCAGCACGAAGGGCGCTTCCTCGACGATGCGCGCGTGCAGCCTGGCCAGCGCGGTATCGCGTCCCTTGGCGTCGAAGGAAGTGCGGGCGGTCTCGATCAGCTTGTCGAATTCGGCGTTGCCGAAGAAGCCCCAGTTGTTCGAGACGGGCGGCTGCGTCTTGGTGCTGACGAAGCGGACCATGGCGAAGAAGGGGTCCATCGCGGCGAAGCTGACGTTGATGGCGTTGGCGCCGTGCGCGCTGGCGTCCTTGGCGCCGATGCGCCAGTTGGTGAAGAGCGTGTTCCACTCCACCACGTCGAAGTCGACGTCGAAGAAGCACTCCTTCAGGTTCTGCTGGATGTACTCGTTCATCGGCAACGGTTGCATCTGGCCGGAACCCGACGCCGACACCTGGACCTTGACCTTGACCGGCTTGGCGGCCGTGTAGCCGGCCTCCTGCATCAGCTTGCGCGCGGCGGCCGGGTCGTACTTGATGTGGAAGGACGGATTGCCCCACCACGGATTGCCCGGCTCGACGATGCCGGTGGCGTCGGCCATGTAGCCGCCCAGCAGCGTCTTCAGGCCGGAACGGTTCACGCACAGGTTGGCGGCCTGGCGCACGCGCTTGTCGAGCCAGGGCGAGCCCGGCGCGAAGGACAACTGCCACGGCCATACATGCGGCTGCTGGTTGGCGTAGACCTCGAAGCCGCGGCTCTTGATCTGGGCGATGGCATCAGGGGCCGGCGCCTCGATCCAGTCGACCTGGCCGGACAGCAGGGCGGCCGTGCGCGCGTTGGCTTCCGGCATCGGCAGCATCACGACCTTGTCGATCTTCGGCAAGCGCTTGCCATCCCAGTAGTGGGCATTGCGCGCCAGTTCGAGCCGCTCGCGCGGCACGAAGCGCGTCATGCGGAAGGGGCCGGTGCCCGACGCGTCGGCGGCGAGGGCGACCCAGGCCTGCTTGGCGCGCTCGACCGGCTCGGTGACCGAGGCCGGCACCGCCGCGAACTTCTTCTCCCATTGCGCCGGCGAGGCCATGAACAGGTTGGTCAGGTTGTAGGGCAGGAAGGAGTCGGGCTCGGAGGTGGTCAGCTCGACGGTCAGGTCGTCGATCTTCCTGGCCGCGCGCAGCGTCGGCATGCGCGAAACGGTGACGCCGACCTGGCTCGGATCGAACTGCCGGGCGCTCTTGTCGAGCACCTTGTTGACGTTCCAGACCACCGCGTCGGCGTTGAAGGGCGAGCCGTCGTGGAAGGTCACGCCGGGGCGCAGCTTGAAGATCCACTTGGTCTTGTCCTTGGCGTCGACCTTCCACTCCGTGGCCAGGCCGGGAATCAGCAGGCTCGGGCCGTTGTTCTTCGACAGGTCCCATTCGGTCAGGCTGTCGTAGAGCGGGATGCCCGTGAAGCGGTTGCCTTCGAAGCCCTGGTCGGGCTGGCCCAGGGTGCGCGGGACGTCGGCGGCGGTCATGCCGATGCGCAGTACCTTCTCGGCATGCGCGGCGCCCGGCAGCGTGAAGACAGTGAGGGCGGCGAGGGCGGTGGCCGAGGCGGCGGCCTTCAGGCCAGTTGCGAGAGGGGACGTGATGGGGTTCACTGGCGAAGCTCCTGTGTGGGAAGGGAGGTCGCCTTCGTTCAAGCAAGCGGCGTGCCAGTCGGCGGAAGCACATGGCGAAGGTGGGCAGCCCCCGGCGATGCCCCCGCCTTGGTCTGCTTCTTGCAGGTTGCCGAGCGTGTTTCAACCAACCGACATGTGACCATGGACCAGCAATACCTTCCCCGCATCAACGCCGGACGCCTTTGGCAATCGCTGATGGACCTCGGCCGGATCGGCGCCACGCCCAAGGGCGGCGTCTGCCGCATCGCGCTGACCGAGGAAGACAAGCGCGGGCGCGACCAGGTCGTGCAGTGGTGCCGCGACGCCGGCCTGGCGGTGCGCGTGGATGCGGTCGGCAACGTCTTCGCGCGCCGTGCCGGCACCGACCCCGGCGCGCCCGCGGTGGCGACCGGCAGCCATATCGACACCCAGCCTTCCGGCGGCAAGTTCGACGGCAACTTCGGCGTGCTGGCAGGGCTGGAGGTGATGCGCACGCTCGACGACCTGGGTATCGAGACGCGCGCTCCGCTGGAACTGGTGTTCTGGACCAACGAGGAGGGCACGCGCTTCACGCCGGTGATGATGGGCTCGGGCGCCTTTGCCGGCCTGTTCGCGCCGGACTTCGTGCATGCCCAGACCGACCGCGACGGCGTCAGCGTGGGCGCGGCGCTGGAGGCGATCGGCTACCGCGGCACCCACCCGGTGGGAGAGGTGCCGGGCGGCATGTTCGCGGCCTACTTCGAGGCCCATATCGAGCAGGGCCCGGTGCTGGAAGCGGCCGGCCTGCCGATCGGCGTGGTGTCCGGTGCGCTGGGCCAGCAATGGTATGACGTGACCGTGACCGGCATGGATGCGCACGCGGGCCCCACGCCGCTGGCCTTGCGCCACGACGCCCTGCTGGCGGCGGCGCGCATGGTCGATGCGGTCAACCGCATCGCCGTGTCCGAGGCGCCGCATGGGCGCGGCACGGTCGGCTATCTGCAGGTCTCGCCCAATTCGCGCAATGTGATTCCCGGCCGCGTCGAGTTCTCGGTGGACCTGCGCAACCTGAGCCACGACGGCCTGGACCGCATGGACGCGGCGATGCGCGCGGCCTTCGCCGGCATCGCCGAGCACGCGCGGGTGGAGGTGGAGATCCGCCAGGTGGTGAAGTTCGAACCCTGTGCCTTTGCGCCGGCCTGCGTCGACAGTGTGCGCCGCGCGGCCGCCTCGCTCGGCTTGCCGCATATGGACGTGGTCAGCGGCGCCGGGCACGACGCGGTCTATGTGGCGCAGCGCGCGCCGACCGGCATGATCTTCGTGCCCTGCAAAGACGGCATCAGCCACAACGAGCTGGAAGACGCCATGCCCGAGCACATCGCCGCCGGCGCCGACGTGCTGTTGCAGGCGATGCTGGAACACGCGCGATGAAGTTGGCCGGCGCGTTGGAGCCGGCCATGCGCAACACTGGTGGGGCGGCCTGGTTTGCAGGCCGCTTTGCTTTGTCTTGCGGGCACCCGGCCCGCCTCAGTGCGCCAGGGACAGCGAGATCGCCCGCGCGCATTCGATGACCAGCGGCGCCAGCTTGCGCTGCGCCTCGGCCATGGTCCAGCGGCTGGCCGGCGGTGACACGTGCACGGCGCCCACCGCCATTCCCTGGCGATCGACGATGGGCGCGGCCAGCCCCATGTCGCCGAGGAACAGCTCCTCTTCGTTGACGGCAAAGCCGAACTGGCGGCACGACTGCACGCGCGCCAGGATGGCCTGTACCTCGGTCAGCGTGGCGGGCGTGCGCGCCACGCGCTGGGAGCGCTCCAGCAGCGTAATGGCCTCGGCGTCTGGCAGCGTGCTCAAGTAGGCCCGTCCGGAACTCGTGCAGTACATCGGGATGCGCATGCCCACCGGGGTCAGCACCGGGATGTACTTCGATGTCATCAGCTGCGCCACATAGACCATCTCCAGGCCCACCGGTTCGGTCAGGTTGGCCGTTTCGCCGCTGTCGCGCGCGAGCTGCGACAGGTAGGGGCTGGCCGCGGCGATCAGCGGATCCGCGGCGAGATAGTTGAAGCCGATCTCCATCACCTTGGGGGTCAGCCGGAAGCGCCGCGTCTGCGGATGCTTGGCCATGTAGCCGAGGCATTCCAGCGTATGCACGGTGCGCTGTGCCGAACTCTTGGTCATGCCGGTCAGCGCGGCCAGTTCCGGCAGCGTCAGCGTGCGGTGCGCGGCGCCGAAAGCGCGCAGCACTTCCAGGCCTTTTTCCAGCGATTGGTTGAAGAGCGGATCGGGACGCTCGGCGTCCGACGCTGCGTCGGCGCGCGCGGTTCGAGGGGAGGCGGGCGGCAGGGAGGTCATCTCGTCACGGGTCGGTTCGGGCCGTTGCGCGGCCGCTGGTGCGGGGCCGGGGCCGGGGCATCGCACCATCCGCGGGAGCTGCTGCACCATGGGCAGGCCGTATTGCACCAAGATATGTACATATCGTTTATCGATACCTTTGGCTCGGCATTAATCATACCTGCCCGAAATGTCGCTGGGAACATGCATCGCCATCATTTTCGCCGCGCGGTGCCGAAGGCCATCCGCGAACACATCGACGAATTCCGGAAGAACATTATCCGGACGATGTGACCGACCTTCCTCCCCCGTAACAGGTAGCAGCTATGCCGACACTGCAGTTCCAGGCAGCCGGCGAGGGCGCGCTCGCCCTCGACGTCCGGCAATTCATCGTCGCCGGCTGGACCGGCCGCGATGCCGCCGCCGTCCAGCACCACATCGACGAACTCGCCGCCATCGGCGTCAAGCCGCCCGCCACCGTGCTGGTACTGGCCTGCATCCGCCGGCAGAACCGAGCGCTGGCACCGGCGCCCCGGGGACTGGATTCAGGCGCGCGCTTGCGCTACAATCCGCTGCCTCGTTGCGCTACCGGCGCACGGCACGTCGGCCGCCCGGACCACACTCCGGGCCAGGCAGACAGGAAAGGGCGGGCAGTACCAGCCGCCTTTTTTGTTTGCCGGGGCTGCACAGCCAGTGACGAGCAAGCGCAGGCCCGCCCGGGCCGCGCCCATGGACCGCGAGGGTGGCGAAATTGGTAGACGCACCAGGTTTAGGTCCTGACGCCAGCAATGGTGTAGGGGTTCGAGTCCCCTCCCTCGCACCAACTGCCTTATAAGGCTCTTCTCGTCTCCCCCCAATAAATTTCCGCAATCTCCTGCGCAGCGAGACCACCGGGGCGGGCATACCCTTCCAGCACCCAGCAATTGGGTACTTTTACGCGCAATAATCAGTGCTTGTCCCGGGGATTTTCCTGCGAACGCCCCCCGCAGCCGATGCTGTGATGGCCGCGCACCTGTCGACACCAAGGCACTACGTCATTGAAGTCTTGTTTGCTGATGTCTGGCAATGATGATTGCCGCAGTCTTCGTGAATAACGACGCGAGTTCGAGGTCGATCGGCGTCGGCTCGCGGGGCTCCGCAAAGTACATGGCGAGCGAGCCGAGTGGGGTCCCACGGGTTTCCATAACGGGGAAAGACCAGCAGCCTCGATACCCGAATCTCTTTGCCAGCCAGATCCATGGTTTCCAGCGTGGCTCGATCATGATGTCTCGTGTAATCACCGGCTTCCCCGTCGCAACTGCCAGCCCGCATGCGAGCGATTCCTCGGCAATCAGGAATCCATTCACGCACTTCGCGTATTCGTCGGGCATGCCAACCACATGTCTCAAGCCATCTCCCTGTGCGATGTAAAAGGCGCATCGCCGATCATCTTCGGTTCCATCTGCCAGCGCGCTGATTAGCAGTCCAAGGGAATGCTCGATTGGCGCATTGGTCATCGCGAGCTCGAAAGCTGACATCTGTGCATTGAGCCATATCTCGCGTTGTCGCAACTTGAGTTCGATGATCGTTCGATCTGTGACGTCGGAGAATGTCACGGCGACACCAGTAATTCTTCCTGGGACGGATTGGTAGGGGTGAATTCGTCTGGAGAAATATTTTTTCGGGTCGCGGCTTGCAACAACGATTTCTCGCGACTCCGTGGCATGGAGCACGTCTTGGATGTCGGGGTAGAAGGCCGGATCGTCAAATATTGACACGAGATCGGAGATTTTTCGACCGATATCTGAGTGTGCCAATTTAAAAACGGATTGCATGGCGGGTGTGAACCAGCGTATCCTCAGGTCACGGTCCAGGAAAAGAGTCATGACTTCCCCGGAAAAAAGCACGCGGTTCTGCATGTTTAACTGGTCGATTTTTTCGCGCAACTGGTAGTTCGACTCGTTGAGCTCCTCGTTGCTGGCGTTGAGTTGTGAATTGGATGCTCTCAACTCTTCGTTTAACGCTTGCAATTCCTCCCGGGATGCCTCCAATTCCTCGCGGGTTATCCGTGCGTCATCGTCGCGCCACCGCTCGGAAGCCTCAGGGTAGTATTGCCCATCGGCCTCGCCGGAGGGCGCGTCAGGTGCTTGCGGCTTGTCGAGAATTCCTTCCTCGGGAAGGAATGTAATGAACATCCTATTCCACGCTCCAGCTGGATTTTGCAGTGGCGTCAAGCGCACACCAACTGAGGCTGGATCTTGTGGTCGGCGGTCAAGGTCGATCAGGTTCATGGGCTCATGATCAGAGAAAGCCTGCTGCACCGCGATTTTTAATCTCAGGCTTGAGTTCCTGGAGACAAGTTGGAAGATATTGTGCGTGGGCTCACCGGCAGGAAGGCTCAGGATGCCAGCTGTATTCCCGTAAAGCCTCAGAATGGATCCTGCTTCATCGATTAGTGCTGACGGGAGGCCAGCTTGCTCTAGTGCAATCCGTTGTTCTCCTGCGGCAAGGTTTGCAGTGGTCGTGGTCGGTCTGGTAGGAAGTCTTGCTATACTCGTTCCGAAATGCAATGAGGTTTTGCGGAAGATATTCCATTTGGGGGAGATGACCTCGAATCCTAGATTATTCAGGTGATATGATTCACCTTTTCCAAGAAAGAGATAGCCGCCGATCCTGAGGGAAGAAAACAGGGCGGCAAGCACATGGTCAACCTTTTCCCGCTCCAAATAGATCAATAGGTTCCGGCATGTCACGAAATCGATGCCACCAAAAGGCGGATCCAGGATGAGGTTGTGCGGAGCAAAAACCATTCGCTCACGTAATGGTCGCTTGATGCGGAACTGTTGGTCCACCGCGTAGAAATAGGCGGCGCGACGCGCAAGGGACACGCCGGCAAGGGAACTCTCGTGAAACAGCCCGCGACCGGCGCGTGCCAGAATCTCCGGTGCGACGTCCGTGGCAAACACCGTATAGTCTGCCTGGCCATTGCTCTCCTGCGACACCTCATCGAGAAGCATCGCAATGGAGTAGGCCTCTTCACCTGTGGAGCACGCAGCGCTCCATGCGCGTATCGGCTGGAATTTCTTAGCGGCATGGAAGAGATCCGGAAGGACATCTCTTTTTAGTACTATCCATGCATCATGATCGCGGAAAAATTCGGTCACATGAATCGGAAGCGATCGGCTGAGCGTTTCAAGCTCGATCGGATCATCTTCGATGAGAGACGAATAATCTGCGAAAGTCCATACCCGCCGGGCATCCATGCGCTGTTGGATGCGCCAGAACAAAGGTGAAGGTTTGTAGCCGCTGAGGTCGAAACCAGATTGTCTCCGGATTGAGCAGATGATTCGGTCCAGGGTTTTACTGACGTCGTTCGGCCAGTCGATCGATGTGGACGGTCGCTTGTATTCCGGCTCGATGCACATCAATATCTGCTGTGCGATGGCGCTGACCGGGAGAATGTGGTCGTGGATACCCCGCTGTATGACGGCGTTTGGCATGCTATCGTGCAGGGCTGTAAGCGGGTCTTGGACAATCACGACCCCATCAGCTTGCCGAATGCGCACGGCTCCCGCCGTTCCGTCCATGCCGGTGCCAGAAAGAATCACGGCGATCGGGAATGGCCCGGGGCATCGCGCCACGCTTTCGAGAAAGGCGTCGATGGAATCGATGCCTGGTCGGCGGCCGCCCCCATCGGCAGCTCTTGTTCGAAAGACTCCGTGCTCCAACGTCAGAATGTGTTCTGGCGACGGAATGTAGATGCAATTGGTGTCTGGCCGGGATCCTTCGGTAGCGATACGGACCGGTATTGCTGTCCAGCGGGAGATCAGCGTGGGCAGCATGCTGGAATTCGCCGGGGGTAGATGCTGCAGCACGACGATTGCAAAGGGGATATCGAGCGGTAGCGTTTCGCACAATTTCTGCAGAGCCGTGATACCTCCGGCAGATGCCCCTATTGCTACAATTCTCGGCGCGATAGCGGCCGTCGGACGGCTCGTCGGCAAGTCAGTCATGATGGCCCCCAACATGGGTGCGGATCGGGCGCCGGCAGAATATGTGCGGAAGTCTGCACGACTCGGGCGGCTATATCCTTCTCGATCGTCTAGGCAGAGGATTGCCAAGACGGCCTGCATGAGTTTGGCGAGCCGCTTCGCTGTTTAGTTCCATATCTGCCGCCCTCAGGTTCTGGGGCGAAGATGGAATGGCGATTGGGGGGCGGAAGGTCGCTTCCCGTCGTGCAGCGAAATCTCCGGGAAGCGTAGGCTCCACAAAAAATCAGCGTACCAATTCGATACGCTTCTCTTCAAGGGGAGGGGGGGATTGGCTATGGGGATGCCACGGAGATGGATTGTGCCGAGGCGGTGAGATCAGGCGAGATCGTCGTGGCCTGCCCGATCTCGTCCGGGATCGTCTATATGAGTGAGGTGCGTGGATTTCCGCTCAGCGCGGCGGCTCTCCCGCGGCTTCGAGCAGCCCTGCCAGCGATAGCGTCAGGTATTGCTCGTATTCCGGATTCGGCTGCTCGGCGCGCGTGTCGAGCAGGTCCGTGGCGTTCTGCCTGGCCCTGGCAGCGAGTTGATCGCGGTGCTCATGAGTTTCGAACAGGTCGTGAATCGATAGCTCGGCCAGATCGGACCGTGCCAGAAGCAGATTGAACGCCGTGCGCCAGGCTTTGTTCTGCTGCTCCAGTTCGTTGACCCTGTCGAGCAGGTGCTCGAGGGTTTCCCGCAGGACTTGAAGCTGTGAGTTGTCCATGAATTCCCCGGTGATCGGCTCTTGTGAAGTTGAGAGTTCTCGATTGTTTCACAGGAGAGGGGAGGTACCACATAGGTGCTGCGCGGGGTGCTGCCGATTGCGAGGCTGCCGGTCGAGGCGGAAGAGTGCGCTGGGAAGCCCAAGGATCGAGGGGATCACCGCGCTTATGGCTGTGCCCGGCTGGCACGTCAACCCCTGTCCGGTGTGACAACTGATGGACGTCGAGTTGGCCGCGCTGCAGGTATTCTGGAGGATCCCCCCTGCGTGGTGACGTCTCGGGTATGGGAAAAAAGAGGGCTGGCCGGCTGTCTGGCGACCAGCCCCGCGCAAGAGCGCAAGCGTTGACGAGTGCAGTCTAGCGGCGCCTGCGCGGAAAGTTGTGGCGAAAGTGTGTCGTGGTGCCCCCCCCTGTCGATCGAGCCGGTCCTGGGGCAGCCGTGGCGAGTGACGGCAGACAGAATGAAGGCAAAAGGACGCCGGCCATGGAGGGAGGCTGGCTGGCGGGGAATTCCGTATTCGAAGCACGCGGCGGAACGCTGCCCTTGCAGGATAGGGCCGGCCGTGTCCTCATTCCTCGCCGGATTGTGCTCAAGCTGTTTCGGCGTTGTGTAACGTCGTGTTGTGGAAAGGGGGCGATCGCATGATTGGCGGATGGCCCTGCGCAAGGTGCGCGATCGGCAAGTCGGGGCGAAGGCACGACCGTACGTGGCGGGATGGCTGTTCTTTGTTCCCCCTCTGCATGCGAGAGCGAACGCCACCTAGTGCTTCTTGTTGCGCTGGGGATGACGATTGCCGGATTGGTTCGCATGATGCGATCCCGATCGGTCTTCCGCGCGTGCTTTGCCTTTGTCACGATCCAGGGATTCCTGGCCGTTCGTATTGCGCTGGCCCGTGTTGCTCATGTGGCTACTGGATTGTCCACCTGGCTCCCCGCCCATTCTTTCGCCACTGCCCATGCCGCCGCCCATGCCTCCGCCGCGTGCATGCGCGGTCAGGGCGAGACAGGTCATCAAGGCTGCGGCCACTATGCCGATTGTCAATCTATGGTTCATGCGAGTCTCCTTTCCTGGATTCCTGCACCTGGGACCGATTCGGTACGCGAGAAAACTGTCTCCTTTCTTGCGGGCTTGTCCGGTTGGAAACCCATACCGGGACCTGGAGCGGAGGTGATCTCGGCATAGCGTGGCGAGATTTCTTCGCTAAGCCTATAAACGGGGCGTCCCTCCAACTCGCTGACCGTTGGCGTGGGTTATTGCTGCGCCAACTTCGTTATCTGCAGCATTCGCGCTGCTGCTGGACGGGCGGGCATTTCACCGTCCCGAATGAGCAGAAGACGCAGCAGTCCCCTCGCTCTGGCTGTAGCACGACGCCACAGCCCTGGCACTGGTAGAAGAACTGGCAGGCGTCCGTCGGCATGGTCTCGCGCCGGGAAAAGCCGCAGTGCGGGCAGGTCAGTAGCGACTCGAGAATGACGTTGCTCATGGCTGTCTCACTTCACTCGCGCCTGACTTCGCGGGCCGCCAGGGCGAATCCGGCTGCCACGCCGACCATCACCAGGATCGGGCTCAGGTGGGGCCACTGCCGGGAGAGCAGTCCGGCCAGCAGGATGCAGACGAGCAGGATGGCAATTGCCTTGACGTAACGCATGATTTTCCCTGAGTTGTTTCGCGGTATCGTACTGTATGCCGGCGCTTGAACGATGCCGCGCTTGAACGATGCTGAATAGGGCGGGTGCCTTTCGGTATGCAAGAGCACTGTCTGTGCGATGCGTCAGGATCGATGCTTCAGATCGATGCGGAGCACCGCTGGCGTCGCGTTCACCATTCATTACAGATTCTCGGAACCGGTCCGGATATGCTTGGCCGCACAAAATCCTCACGACAGGAGAGATCGATGCGCAAGGGACTGGCTTTGCTGATCACCTGCAGCGCGCTGCTTGGCGGCTGCGTTGTTGCACCCTACGACGACGGCTATCGCGGTGGCGGCCCTGGCCCGGGGTGCCCGCCCGGCCAGGCGAAGAAGGGCAATTGCCGGGTCGACCCGTACGGCAATGAGTCGTTCTGCCCGCCCGGCCAGGCCAAGAAGGGGAACTGCTGACCGGCCGGCATCGGTCGCGCTCGTCCGCCGCCATTGACGCGCGGTGGGGCGTTGACGGACAACCCGCTTGGTCGGAAGCGGTCGGAAACGATTGCTTACAGCTAGCCGGCAACTCCGTGCATAGGCTAGAAAAAGATCATGGCGAAGAGGGAGGGATCCATGCGGTTCATTCTTGTGTTGCTGGCTGCCTCCACGGTGCTGATGAGCGGCTGCGTCGTTGCGCCATATGGTGACGAACATCGTGGCGATCCCGCCTACCGCGAGCGGGATCGCGATCGAGGTGATCGAGGTGATCGAGGTGATCGAGGTGAGCATCGCGGGTACGGCGACGATCACGATCGTGATCGCGACGACCAGCATCAGCGCGATCGCTACTGAGCTGACCTTGCGCATGATCCACTTGGCGCGTGCCACCTCGATGGGCGCGTCGGGCAAGGCAGGCGCGCCCTTGAAAGGTCGGTTCGAGGTGTGTCTTCATGCTTCCGTGGCTCCCGAGCGGCGAAAAGCCGCCCGGCGGTCACGGCAGTACAGTGGCTCTCATTCGATACCCCATCGCAGCGGGCGGACGGAAGCCCGTCTTGCAGGTGTGCTTCCCTTGTGCTTCCCTTGTGCTTCAGTTCTTCGGCCGCCGAAGCTGAGCGAGGCCGCAGGCCGGAGGAGGACTGGAACTGCCCTGAGCTTCGGGGGCGTATGCGCTGGCGTGGCGACAAGGCGTGGATCGCAAGGCACCTGATTCCATGCCGACGTGGGGCAGGGTGGAATCCGGCTTCGTGCTAGCATGCATCGCTCACCCAACCGGAGACGCCTATGTCGGCCGTATTCGACATCCACACCGCCAGCTTGTCCGAAGACGGCGAGCAGGTCATTTTTGCTATCCGCGCAGGCGCTGCTGCCGGACGAGGCTTCGTCTCGCGTTCGGCCCTGGACGCCCTGACGCAGGGACAGATCGGCCGGCCGATCGACGTTTTCCACGCCCATCGCGACCGCATCCTGGAGGCCGCCAGGCAGAAGTGGGCGGCGGATGCGTCCGGCGATGTGGCGCTCAATAGCTGGGACTTCTGAGTTTTCCTTCTGGCGGTTCCGCACAAGCTTCCCCATAAGCTCGCCTGAGCTTCCTCATGAGCTTCCCCCCGATGGACCTGCGCACGCCGCTGACCAGGCAGCAGTACCTGGACGAGCTGAACGCCCGCCTGCGGGAGTGTCCCGACCTGGCCTCGGTGGTGGTCTTTGCCTTCGACCCGCCCGGTGCCGGGGCCGCGACCGCGACCGGTGTCCGCGCTGACGGTGCGGTCGATGAAGACCTGCTGTGCGTGATGACGGGGATCGTCGAGACGGCTGCGGATGCCTATCACGTCGTGACGGACCCGCCGGCGGCAGCGACTGAGGATTGAGGTGGGCGACGCAGGGTCGCCAGGCCAAGCCAAAGCTGCTGGCTGCGCGCCACAGGATGGCGGGCCGTCCGGCAATGGCCCGCCACCGTATCAGGTGCGCTTTGTCGCCTAGGAGGCGCTCGGCACCAGTGCCACGCCGCGCAGGACCTGGCCGTACGGCGCGGTTTGCATCACGCTGAAGCCGCTTCCGCTTGCCGTCACGGTCGAACCGTTGACGGATACCGTGATCTTGACGAGTTGGTTCGAGTCGGCGCCCGCGTCGAACTTTGAGCCCAGGCTGTTGCCGATCGTGGAGGTCGTCGCGTACAGGGTGAAGGAGCCGTCGCTGTTGACCTGGCCGGTCAGGTTGCGCAGCCCGTCCGGCGTGGTGGTGTAGCTGGCGCCGGCGGTGCCATACGTGCCCTTGGCATCGGTGACGGTGTAGGCGGTGCCGAGATTCAGGCCCGCCGTCAGGTGGGCGATCGGCGTACAGATGCCGCTCTGCTTCTGGTAGACCCAGAGGCCGCCGCTGCCGATCTGCTGGTCGCCGACGACGGCATCACCCTCATCCGCAACGAACATCAGTGACGTGTTGCTCGACGGCATCCACATACCGAACGGATACATCGTGCCGGTGACCTGGCTCGCCGAGGTGATGCCGGCCGGCAGGTTCGTCGCCAGGGTGGTGGGGAAGCCTGGCAGGATGCTGATGGCCGCGTTCTGCGGCAGCTTGCCGCCGTTGGCGAGCACGCCTGCCGCGCCGACCTGGTAGACCGTGTTCACGCCATTACCGCCGCTGCCCTTGGACACGTACATGGTGCCGTCCGGGCCGACATAGAGGCCGCGCAGATTGACATCCTTGCCGGTCTTGTCGGCTGCGGTGGCCGGCGTGGTCGGCAGGCTGGCGATGGTGCCGAGGCTTGCCAGCGAGCAAGCGGTACCGGCCGGCGCGGCCGTGTAGGTGCCGGTGCCCGATCCGGACTGGAAGGTGCCGATCACTTGCGTGAAGGCGCACGTGCTGCCGGCCGCAATGCTCTGTACACCGGTACTCATGCTCAGCATGTCGAGCTGTGCGGTGGTCGGCTTGGGATTCTTGCCCGAGTTGCCGGCGTTGCCCACCATGTAGTACATGCCACCGGCGAGGACCGCCGCACGCCCGTTGTTGCCGCTATAGGCGTTGGTATGGGTGAAGGCGAGCTTGCCGGTGGAGAAGTCGAGCTGGGCCACGGTGCGGTAGGTGGCGGTGGCGACGTCCGTATTGGTGGTGTCCTGTTTAATATGCTAAAAATGTCAAAATGCATGATTATTCCGATAATATGAATATACGTCTTATGAGTGAGACATTAATGCCGTAATTCGCTGTCGGCACGTCGGGCTGGCGGGTGTGCTTGCGATTGCGCCATTGCGCCATTGAGCCATTGCACGACTACGTGCGTGTCGATTGGCGAGGCGTTATCGCGGCTGCCGAGGCGTTGCGCCCTGGGCGGGGTCTGGACGCATGCGGACGCTACCGGCCGTGGGATGCATGGTCCGGCATTGTGCTGAAATGGTGGCTTTTCGCCGGGGAGAGGTTTTGGCGGGATGGCGCGGCGCAGAGAGGCGGCGCCAGGCGCGGGCAGGCCTGGGCTGCGTCAGGCTGGGCGTGCGCGGGCGGTGCCGAAAAACGGGGAGGCCCCGACAGGCGAAGGATCGCCCGGTCGGGGCAGGCCCGCCATCAAGGATCGATGGTCCTGTCCGGGCTTTGGAAAATGAGGCGTCCGGCGAGTCCGAGGCCAAGGGTGATGCCGGCCAGGCCCATGCCGTCGGCATATTGGGGGAACCGCTGCGCCATCAGCATGGCGAGCGTCAGGCAGCCAGACAGGGTGGCAAGAGCCTTGAGGTGCGGCATGCAGTTTCCTCGAGGAGCACGATCATGATACGGATCCTACGCCCGAGGTGCGGTCGCCGAGCCGGGGAAATGAAGGGGAAATCGGCCTCTGTTTCTCTGACTGGAGGGCGGTGATACCAATGCGGCCGGTGGGCGGCGCCAGCGCGAGGGAGGAAGACGCCGGACAACGGAATGGCTCGGTTGCCCGGCGTACAAGGATTGCGCATAGCGGCCTGCGCATGCCAAGTAGAGCACAGTCATGTCGGATCGTGGAGGCGCGGCGAGCTGTGTATCGATTCTCCAACGCCTTTTCCGTATTACCTCGAATGTGGGGTTGGGAGGAAAAGGGGGCTGGCTGGCATGGTTGCCGGCCAGCCTTGCGCAATAGGCGCGCTTGGGAGTGCAGCAACGCTGCTTTAGATAATTTGAACACAGATATAAGTAAAACTTAATGAAATATTTTTGACACTTTACTTTCGCAATTCTTTCGTGGTTGACGCATCGTCTTCGCCATGGGCTCGGGAGGTGAATTCGCGCTGGCGCCCAAGGCGGCAGGCAATACGCAGGGGAATGTGGCGTCGTGGCGCGCCGGGGTGGCAGGCAGGCCGGCTGCCCGGCTTAGCGTTTGCGAGTGAGGGCAATGAACGTCGAGCTGATTCTCGGCGAGCCGCGAAACGTGCGGAAAGGACGGGCAGGGAGGTCGCGGAAACGGGTCGCGAGGCGCGCCGGGCAGGTGGGCCGGCTCAGCGCAGGAGCCGGCGCTCAGCGCCCGGATAGGCCGGGAGCCCGGCCAGGGAAGGGGAAATCAGCTGGCTTTGCGGATGCCGCGGAAGACCGCGCGGCCCGCGAGCGCGAGACCGGACGCAAGGCCCGCCAGGGCGAGGGCATCGTCATACTGGGGATAGCGGTCGGCCAGGACCAGGCTGACCACTACGCAGGCGAGCAGGCAGGCTGCCGCTTTGATGTAGGGCATGGACTTTCCCGAATTCGTTTTAGTGAATCGTACATGCCGTGCGGCGTCGGCATATTGGAAAAGTATGGCTGTTTTCGGCGTCTGCTTCTGCAAACAAAGGTGGCGGATCTGGTCCGCACGCGGTCGGCCGGGGGTATGGCACCGCTGGCGCACCGCCCGCTGTTGCCATGGCTCGGGCCCGATGCCGGTCAGCGCTCCTGCATGCGGCAGAAGCAGTAGGTGAACTGCTGGGGGGCGCCCCAGGGGGTGGTATGGATCTCGGTGGTGCTGTCCATCAACTGGAATGGCGCACCGAAGGTTCCATGCAACTGCTCCGGCGCATACCTCGCAACGTCCAGGCCGCTGCACTGGAGCGGACCGTCCGGCCCGAACGTGGCGACGATCGCATGGCCGCCGACGCGCAGGGCCTTGAGCACCTGCTGGACGTAGCGCCGGCGCTGCAAGTCGGTGGTCAGGAAGTGGAAGACGGCGCGGTCATGCCAGACATCGAGCGAATCCGGGGCGAAGTCGGATTCGAGCACATCCGCAGCGAGCCATTGCACCGCTGCGGCCGCCGTGCCGAGGCGTAGCCGGGTTGCCGCGAGTGCCGTTTCCGACAGGTCGAGCACGGCGAGATTCTCATATCCCGCGGCGAGCAGGTCGTCGACCAGCGTGGCCTCGCCGCCGCCAATATCGATGATGCGGCTGTGGCGGTCGGGCGCGGCGCGCTGGATGTAGCGCAGGGAGGTCTGCAGATGCGGCGCATACCAACTGACCGCGTCGGCGCTCTTGCTGCCATAGACCGCTTCCCAGTGCTTCTTGCTGTTCATGTCGTCCATGCCGCCCATGCCGGTTGCTTGTGAGTTCATCGCGGCCATCCGTGGACTGGCAGCGTGGCCTGGCCTGCGTACGGTGCCGGCGGCAGCCGGCGGATTTTCGCCTCAGCCCACCGCCGCCGGGGCGATGCCGGCCAGCGCGCACAGCAGGACCACCACCAGGGGCGGTGCCTTCCAGCGGGTGAGCAGCACAAAGGCTATCGCGGCGGCGGCAAAATCCGGTTGAGTATGCACCGCACTGGTCCACACCGGGGAATAGAGTGCGCTGGCCAGCAGACCGACCACGGCGGCATTGACGCCACGCATCATGGCCGCGGCCACCGGTCGGGCACGCAGCGTGTGCCAGAAGGGCAAGGCCGCCAGCACGAGCAGCAGGCCGGGCAGGAAGATGCCGGCCGTTGCGAGCGCGGCACCGGCCAGGTGGTGGGGCGGTTCGGCCATCATCCAGCCCAGGTAGGCGGCAAAGGTGAACAGGGGACCGGGCACCGCCTGCGCCGCGCCGTAGCCGGCCAGGAAATCGCTTGACGACACCCAGCCCGTGGCCACGGTTTCGTTCTGCAGCAGCGGCAGTACGACGTGGCCACCGCCGAATACCAATGCGCCCGAGCGGTAGAACGCGTCGAAGACTTCGGCCGCGCGGCCGAACTGCTGGCCGAGCAGCGGCGCGGTGCCCAGCATCAGTAGTGCGCAGAACAGTGCCAGCGCCAGGATTCCGGTCCGGCGCGAGAGCGGGCCGCCTGGCGCGGGTGATGCAGGCGCACCCATGCCGGCGCCATCGGTACGCCGGCACAGCAGCAGTCCCAGCACGGCCCCGGCACCGATGGCGATGACCTGCGCGTAGACCGTTGTCAGCACGCTGAGGAGCAGGATGGCGCTGAGCGCGATGGCCGCCCGACGGTGATCGGGGCACAGTTTGCGCGCCATGTCCCAGACGGCTTGCGCAACGACGGCCACCGCGGCCAGCTTGAGGCCGTGGATCAGGCCTTGGCCGAGCGCTCCGCCGAGTCCCGGCGCGATGGCGGCGAAAGCAAGCAGGAGCAGGATGGAAGGCACCGTGAAGCCGCACCAGGCGGCCAGCCCTCCGAGCCAGCCGGCGCGCAGCATGCCGATCGAGAAGCCGACCTGGCTGCTGGCTGGCCCGGGCAGGAATTGGCACAGTCCGACCAGGTCGGTGAACGCCTCGTCGCTCAGCCACTGGCGTCGCTCGACGAATTCGCGGCGGAAGTAGCCGAGGTGGGCGACCGGCCCGCCGAAGGAAGTCAGGCCCAGTTTGAGAAACACGGCCAGGATTTCGCCGGCGGTGCCATGCGGTCGGGTGGTGGGCGCTGCGCTGGCTGGCGGCAACATATCAGGGTGCGAGTCCGGCTGGTGGGGGCGGGCTGTTCGGCGAACGGCCCGGCGCCGATTCTATCCGGTTTCCATGCCGTGGCGCATGGAGCGCATGATCCCCGCGCGAGGCGCAAGCCCCGGGCGGGTCTGCCGCCGCTCGGATCGGGTGGCCTGCTCGGGCAGGGTGGCGGGCAGTTATCGGCGGCGTATGATCCCGACATGGTCGTCCGCGCGGCTGCCGCAGATGACGGTTTCCTGCCGCGGCCGGGCAATCCGCGCTCCGATATGCCTACAGGCGGCCTGCAGGCCGATCGGTTGCCGTGTCTGTCCGCCGGGTATGAGGGTGAGAGAGGTTGCGATGCTGCTGTTGACACTTGAGGAAACACTGTCGACCCGGACAGAACCCAATGCGAACAGCTTCGTCAGTTCGCGCGCACGGCTGGCGGCATATGCCACCTTGCTGCCCCTCAACGACGCCCTGCATCAGTTGAAGTCCTATGCGGATGTGTACCGGCAGAAGTACACGATGACAGTCTTGTCCTTCCGGCTGGTCAGCGTGGCGTCGATCGGTGATGATTCCGATGCGTCGATGCTGCTCGATCTCGGCGTGGAAATGATCACGCGGCAGTTCGCCTCGCGGCTGGCGGATGCCTGAGCAGCCCTGAAGGGGCGGCCCGCGCTGCAGGGCGCGCTATGGGCCCGTGATGGAGGCCCCTTCTCCTGCGGCGCCTGTGCCGCGCTGTCCCCAAGGCAGCGTATCCGATGAGGTTTCGTGCTACGCGAAATCGCCCAGGTGGTCCGGTTCGTCCGGCATGGTCCAGCGTTCCGGCTGCGACCGGTGGGCCGGCGGTTGCGCGACGGTGGTTCCCGTCGGGCTTGGATTCAGTTGCGTGGCCAGTTCCGCAGGCGGCACATCGACGGCCGCGACTTCGCCGTCCTCTGACCAGAATTTCAAGGTGACGCTCATAGAGGCCTCCGTAGCGTGACACATTCGCGCCGGCGATTCTCCGGCGCGAATTCTACGTTAGGGCGGGCGCATTGCCTCTTGCCATCGTCTATGGCGAAGGGCGTCGGGCGTGCCGGGCGTAAGAGACCCGTGCCTTGAGCCCATGTCAATGCATGGTGAGGCGGGGCATCAGGGTCTGGTACCGACGATCGCTGCGGCGCGGGTGCGTTCGTTGTTCACCGTAACCACATAGAGGCGCTTGCTGGAAGCATCGAAATAGGCGGCTCCCTTCGTGGTCTGCGTGGGGTAGGCGCAATTGGCGTCGAACACGATGGTTGCATCGTAGGCGTTGCCCCGATCGCGTGGTGCCAACGTACCGGAGATGCCGCAGCTATTGCTGGTGCTGGTGCTGATACTGGCGCTCGAGCCGACCAGGGAGCCGTCGCTGCCCACGGCGAGCGTCGCCGTGCCGACGGTGCCGAGCACGCCGATCTGGACCGAATACTGGCCGGCGAGAGCGGAGAGTGCCGGCTTCGCCTCGTACATGGAACTGTAGACCGTTGTCAGCGTCTCCGTGGGGCCGCCCGCCGCGACGTAGGTGACCATGCCGGCGAGCGTCTTCTGCTCCTGGTAACTGCTCGACAGGCTGAGTGCGGTCAAGGTGTTCGCCGCCAGGTTGAAGTCGCGGCCATCTCCGGAAGCATAGCTGCCGCCCTTGGCCGTGCCGCTGCCCTGGATGACGCCGCCGATCTGCCCCGGCTGCCCGGCTGGCGAATAGAAGAGATAGTAGCTGCCATCGTTGAGTACCACGCCGTTGACCGTACGGTTGGTATTGGTCGTGCCGATCCAGATCCCCTCGGCCGCGCTCTGTGGTACCTGGCTCGGTGTCGGTGTCGGTGTGGGTGTCGGCGTGGGAGCCGGGGTCGGGTTCGTCGGTTGCGAGACCAGGGATGACAGGGAGCCGGAGTCGCCCCCGCCCCCGCAGGCCGTCACAGTCGCGGCGGCGATGGTAATCATCAGGTACTTCACATGCATTGTGCTTCCCTCGCTGTTTCAGCTTCCGTTGCTTGTTCTGATTTCGATGCCATCCGCTGCGCATTACCCATTGGGGCCGGCGCCGTCTTTCCGGCGGGAGTATATTTTGCCGAACAGCGTGAGCGCCCGATCGTGTGCATGTCTCCGCGACGTGCGGCCTGGATAATCCATTTCCCCGCGGCGTACCAATCCTGTGCGCGAAATGACCTGACTGGCGGGAACGCCGGCGTCGACAAGCCAACGCATCGGACCGAGGGCAATGGCAACTGGAAAACGGCGATTTTAGTCCTTGTTGGTCCGGCTGTGCTGCCTTGTCACGGGCGGGGCTGTGGGAATCCCGTGAGCGGCGTGGTAATGCCCTTCGTTGGTGGGGTTTTTATCCTGAAAGGATGGCTGGGAAATAAATGGCTTCTCTTTCGATATTCGATCGGCATGTGTGCGGGGTGGGCAGACAATATGGCGGCACATACGGTGCCGGGGTTTGCGCAGAGGGATTTTTGCCAGGGCTGCCATAACCCGGGGAAGGGTCAGGAACCTGGTTCTCGGACGGGAGATCCGGGTCGGGAGCAGGGGCCCCTTGGTTGCCCCCTCAGCTGCCCCTTAGCTGCCCCTCAGCTGCCCCTCAGCTGCCCCTTAGCGAGGCCCGGATACCCGAATCGTGTCGTGAGTCATGCGCCCGGTATCCTCGGGAGGGGGGGCGTCGTCGTGCTCTGGCTGCGGAAGGGCGGCATGGATGCCGGCAGACGCCTGCGCATGCCGCCGCAAGGTGCGCGTTGCCTGCTCAGGAAATCGGGCGCCCGGCGCGTACCACGTCGACAAGCCAGCGGCTATGGATACCGTGGAACCAGACGTGGTCGGCGACCGCGGCGGCGGCCAGCCATGCAGCTGCAATAACGATCAGGTCGCAGCGGCCGCTGTTCCAGAGCTTGAGCGAGTGCCTGCCGTAGATCCAGGGTACGCCACGGGGATTCGGCCAGTCGGCCAGCAGGTGCATCAGTCCACCGCAGGCGAAGCCGAAGCCCAGTGCGGCGACGGGATGTGCGGCCAGCGAATGGTAGGCCCAGGCGCACGCAGCGGCCCAGCCGATGCCCCAGTGAGTCAGGGTCCGATGCGTGATCCACAGCCGGCGCGAACGCGACCACCAGGCCACCTCGAGCCAATCCGGAGCCGTGCCGCCGGCGATCGCGCCGAACAGCGCCAGGCCGGCCCGGAGTCCCTGGGGGCCGGCCGTGCCAGCATGAGCGACCAGCGCTGCGGCGATCAGGCCTGCAGCCCATCCGGTCGCGTGGTGGGCTTTGTTCGAGGCCATGTTGTTGCGGTGCAGGTCAATGGAAAGAGGGGGCGCGATGGTCGCCGGCCCGCGCGGAAATGGGAAGTAGCAGGGGGCGCGCAGCAGGGGAAGCAGCGGGGGAAGCAGCGCCCCCGTCCGCCAGGCTGGTTGCGCCGCGGATGCCGGCTCGCCGCGCGGGTTGCCGTGGCAGACGGCGTTGGCTGGCTGCAAGCGTTCGAGGGTGACCAGGCATGCGATGTGTTCGGCCACCCCTTGGCCGACTCAGAAGGAGGGGGCCTGGCGAGGACCGGGGGTTGGTTTCGGACTCAAAGAATGGGAAAGCGCGCGGCCCTGGGGCCGGTGATCGCGGGCCGCGCAACCGGAAAGCGATGACGTTCGCCGCCGGCCTCGAAGGACAGGTAGTCGGGGGGCCATGGCAGTTGCGCAAGGAGGCTGGTGTGCAGCCCGTTCACCAGCAGCACGCCCTCTGTCACGCAGACCGCCGCGCAGGGCAGGCGGAGCGACTCGGCGTGGCCGCCGATCGGATCGGATTCCAGCGAGATGGCATCGACCGCGAATTGCACCATGTTCAGTTCCGTGAGGTGTCGGCCGGGCTGATGCGCATGCCGTCCCGGCTGTTGAAGTCGATCCGCGGCCGATAGCCGTACTGGCGCAAGCGGCGCAGGTCGGCCTGGAGTGCGCCGCCGAGGCTGGCCGCCTGGCGCAGCGCCGCATTACCCATTTCGAAGCTGCCGCAAGCCGGGCAGGTGTAGACAAAGCCGGCCGGCCCGCGTTTGCGCATGCGTTCGGCGGCGGACTTGCAGAGCGGGCAGTTGGCAGGTTCTGGGCGCATGGCGTTCCTCGGCGGGGCTGGCGGCGGGCCAGGGCAGGTCAGGCGACGGATCGTCGAAGGCGATGAATACTGTATGAATATACAGTATAGCTGGCGCGCATGCGGCAGGGAAGTCCTGCTGCCGGAAAGGATGTCGGTGTCCCGCCGAGGAGGGGATGGGCCGGCCAGCGGCATCCCTGCGGTGGTGTTGTCGCTACAATCGGCGTCCGTCCGCGCCTTCCTCCGGAGTTCGACCCATGCCGCTGTCCCCGCGCGCGCCGCGTCTCTGGCGCTGCCTCTTCTGGCCCTGCGTGCTGGCCGTGCTGGTCCTTTCGCTGATCCCGCCCGAGCCGTATGTGCCCACTACCGGCTGGGACAAATCCAACCATATGCTGGGCTTCGCGGTGCTGATGCTGACAGGATGGCGCGCGTACCCGGCATGGCCGGGCCGGGTCTGGCTTGGCCTGCTCGCGTTCGGGGGGCTGATCGAGATCCTGCAATCCTTCACCGGCTACCGCTCGGCTGAGTGGCTAGACTTGCTGGCCGATGCCGTGGGACTGGCGCTGGGATTCGGCGCCGGACTGGCCGTGGCGCGCATGTGGCCGGCCGAAAGGCGGGCCTGAGGGCCGGGCGCGTGCCGGCGCTGCTCCGTCGGCGCCTGGCGGCGCGCGGAGGGAGCTGAGCGAGGGCCGCGCCTGCGCTGTGCCCCCGCCGGCCGGGCTCAGGCTTCGTGCGATTCGATCAGGAAGCCGGCGCCGTCGTCCTGCGCGAGCAGGCCGGACAGCATCGGCATCGCCTCGCGCAGCGTGGCTTCGAGGCGCCATGGCGGATTGACGATGAACATACCGCTGCCGTGCAGCCCGAGGCCGCCCTCGACCGGGTGCTTGACCGTCAGCGTGACGTGCAGCCAGCTCTTGAGCGGCAACTGCTTGAGCTGGACGGGCAGTTGCAGCGATTCGCGGCGCTGCACCTGCGGGTACCAGATGGCATAGACCCCGGTGGCGAAGCGCTCGATGCCGTCCTTGAGGGTCTGGACGGTGCGGGCGTAATCCTGCTTGTCCTCGTAGGAAGGGTCGATCAGCACCAGCGCGCGGCGCGGCGGCGGCGGCAGGATGGCCTTGATGCCGCCGAAGCCGTCACCGTCGTAGAGCATGACCCGGCGCCCGGCGCCGCGGAAATTGTCGCGCAGGACCTGGATCTCGGTGCTGTGCAGTTCGAACAGGCGCAGGCGGTCCTGCTCGCGCAGCATCTGCCAGGCCAGCCACGGCGAACCGGGGTAGTGGCGCAGCGTGCCGTCCGGGTTCAGCGCGCGCACCTGTTCGAGGTAGTCGTCCAGCAGGGCGGGCAAGGCGGTACCGCCGGCGGCGGCTTCCCAGATGGGGGCGATGCCGGTGGCGTACTCGGCCCGCTTCTGGGCGTAGGCGTGGTCGAGTGCGTAGAGCCCGGCGCCGGCATGGGTGTCGATGTACCAGAACGCCTTGTCCTTTTGCGTCAGGTGGTCGAGCAACTGCACCACGGTGGCGTGCTTGAGGACGTCGGCATGATTGCCGGCGTGGAAGGCGTGTCGATAGCTGAGCATGGGGTGGGGCGCCTGCACGGCCGGCGCGGTGAAATGCCTGGGAAGGGCGCTATGCTACCATCCGGCCCGCCCCAGGTATGCCCGAAGTCCACCTCGGGCCCACCTCGGGTCCACCTTGCGCTGTCCCGCTTCGCAGTCCTTACGCTCCTTCCGTGCACCACCGGCCCCAGGCCGGACCCTGTCCCCGCGCTCCATGCCACGAGCACTCGAACCTGCCGAACCCATCCTTTCGCCTGACGGCACGCCATATTCCCCACGCTACGCGGACGTCTATCACAGCAGCCAGGGCGGCCTGGCGCAGGCGCGCCATGTCTTTCTCGGCGGCAACCGGCTGCCGCAGGCCTGGGGCGCGCGCGAGCAGTTCGTGATCGTCGAGACCGGCTTCGGGCAGGGCCTCAACTTCCTCGCTACCTGGCAGGCCTGGCGGGACGATCCGGCGCGCTGTGCGCGCCTGCATTTCGTCTCCATCGAGAAGCATCCGTTCACGCAGGCTGGCCTGCGCGAGTTGCATGCCGGCCTGGAGGCGGCGCTGCAGCCGCTGGCGGTGCAGCTGCAGGCTGCCTGGCCGCTGGCGCTGCCGGGCCTGCACCGGCTCGCGTTCGAGGACGGCGCGGTGGTGCTGACACTGGCGCTGGGCGACGTGGAAACCTTGTTGCCGAAGCTCGCATTGGGCGCCGACGCCTTCTATCTCGATGGTTTCTCGCCGGCGCGCAACGCCGACATGTGGGCCCCGGAAGTGATGAAGGGACTGGGCCGCCTGGCGCGGCCCGGCGCCACGCTGGCCACCTACACCGCGGCGGGTTTCGTCCGGCGCGGCCTGCAGGCGGCGGGGTTCGACGTGGCCAAGGCGCCGGGTTTCGCCGGCAAGCGCGACATGACGGTTGCCAGCATGCGCACCGAATGGCGCAACCGCCGACGGCCGCCGGTCATGCCGGCGCAATGGCCGGAGCGCCATGCCATCGTGATCGGCGCCGGGCTGGCCGGCTGCGCAGTGAGCGAGCGCCTGGCGTCGCGCGGCTGGCGCATCTCCTTGTTCGATGCCCATCCCGGGCCGGCACAGGAGACCTCGGCGCATCACGCCGCGGCTATGCATGCGCACCTGTCCGCCGATGACAGCCTGCTTTCGCGTCTGTCGCGGGCGGGCAACCTGTATGCCCTGCGGGCCTGGCAGGCGCTGGCCGAGGCCGGTTACCCGGTCGGCTGGCACGCCTGCGGTGTGCTGCAGACCGGGGCGGACGAAGCCGAGGCGGCCATGCTGCACGGCGCGCTGCAGGCGCTGGGTTTCCCGCCCGAATACGTGCGCTGGATGGCGCCGGAGGAGGCGGCCGCCAGCCACGGCGCGGCCGTTGCGCGCGGCGGCCTGTGGTTCGGCCAGGGCGGCTGGGTGGCGCCGCCGGACATCTGCCGCGCCCAGCTGGCACGGGCCGGCGCGGCGGTGCAGGCCCGCTTCGGCTGCACCGTGGCCGCGCTGGCCCGCACAGCGCACGGCTGGCAGGCGACCGGCACCGCCGGCGAAGTGCTGGCCGAGGCGCCGGTGCTGGTCATGGCCAATGCGCACCAGGCGGAGCGCTTGCTGCCGCTGCAATTCCTGCCCTTGCGCCGGGTGCGTGGCCAGTTGACCACCTTGCCACCCGAGGCGGTGGCCGCGCTGGGGCGCTGGCCGGACTGCGTGGTCACCGGCGCCGGCTACCTGCTGCCGCAGGGGGCGGACGCTTGCGCGCGCGTCGGTTCGAGCTATGAAGACGATGCCGGGCCGCGCTTCGAACGGCCGGAAATCCACGCGGCCAACCTGGCGCGGCTGGCGGCGCTGTTGCCGGCCACGGCCGATGCCGCGCGCGCGCTGGATCCGGCCAGCTTGCGCGGCTACGTCGGCGTGCGCACGGTGTCGCACAATCGCCTGCCTTTTGTCGGCGCAGTGGCCGACGAGGCTGAGGCGGCGCGGCACGCGCAGGCCCTGCGCGGCGCGCACCTGCGTGATCTGCCCCGCCTGCCGGGGCTGTACGCGGCGCTGGCCTACGCTTCGCGCGGGCTGACCTGGGCCGCCCTGGGGGCCGAATTGCTGGCCAGCCAGATCGAGGGCGAGCCCTTGCCGCTGGAAAGCGACCTGGCGGACGCGCTGGATCCGGCGCGGCTGCTGCTCCGGGCACTGCGTCACGGACACCTGGAAGCCGGTGGGCGGCAATCAGGGTAAAAACTGCCGGAAGCGAATCAAAACCGTGCGATAATGGTCGTTTTCCGTTTGCGCGGAGAGTTTGCAGTTCGCGAGTGCCTGCCGGTACCAGAGTGATCTGGCGTGCCGGTGCGCCGTGGCTGACGCTTCCTGCCGGTGCGCCGCACGGACTGGCGCGCAATCGGATTGGCTGACGAACAAACACATCACTGGATTGGATTGACGACCATGTCGAATGTCATTGAAAACCTCGGCAAACTGGACCGCAAGGTGACCCTGGCCATTCCCAAGGCCGAAGTCGAGAAGGAAAAGCAGGAGCGTCTGGTTCGCCTGTCGAAGACGGTGAAGATGTCCGGCTTCCGCCCGGGCAAGGTGCCGATGAAGATGGTCGAGAAGCAGTACGGCCAGCAAGTCGAATTCGAAGTGCGCTTCGACAAGGCTGCGCGCAAGTTCTTCGACATCACCAAGGAACAGGACGTCAAGGTCGCGGGCCAACCGAAGTTCGAGGTCAAGACCGAGGGCGTGGCTGATGACCAGGTGGCGTTCGACGCGACCTTCGAGGTGTACCCCGAAGTCACGCTGGGCGACCTGTCGAGCGCCGAAGTCACCCGCACCACCACCGAAGTGAGCGAAGCCGAGATCGACAAGACCGTCGACATCCTGCGCAAGCAGCGCGTGCACTACCACGTGCGCGGCGAGGCCGGCGAGCACGGTGACGGCGGCAGCGTGGAAGCCAAGAGCGGCGACCGCGTGACGGTCGACTTCGTCGGCAAGATCGAAGGCGAAGAGTTCGCCGGCGGCAAGGCCGAAGACTTCGTGTTCGTGCTGGGCGAAGGCCGCATGCTGCCCGAGTTCGAGCAGGCCGCCCTGGGCCTGAAGGTCGGCGAGAGCAAGGTCTTCCCGCTGGCCTTCCCGGCCGACTACCACGGCAAGGAAGTGGCGGGCAAGACCGCCGAGTTCACCATCTCGATGAAGAAGATCGAGTGGGCGCACCTGCCGGAAGTCGACGAAGCCTTCGCCAAGTCGCTGGGTATCGCCGACGGCAGCCTGGACAAGATGCGTTCGGACATCCGCGAGAACCTCGAGCGTGAAGTCAAGCGTCGTACCCACTCGATGCTGAAGGACCAGGTCATGGAAGCACTGATCAAGGTCAGCGAGCTGGACGTGCCCAAGGCCCTGATCGAGCAGGACCAGGAGCGCCTGGTCGAGATGGCCCGCCGCGACCTGGAGCAGCGTGGCATGCCCAACGCCAAGGCCATGCCGATCCCGGCCGAGATGTTCGCGCAGCAGGCCGAGCGCCGCGTGAAGCTGGGCCTGATCCTGGCCGAGATCGTCAAGGCCAATGGCCTGGAAGCCAAGCCCGAGCAGGTCAAGGCAGAAATCGAAGACTTCGCCAAGAGCTACGAGGATCCGAAGGAAGTGATGCGCTGGTACTACGGTGACCAGCAGCGCCTGGCCGAGATGGAAGCCTACGTGCTCGAAAACAACGTGGTAAATTTTGTGTGCGACAAGGCCAAGGTCACCGACAAGCAGGTGAGCTTCGAAGAGCTGACCGCCCAGGGCGGCCCGCAACAGGCCTGAGTCCGGCGCAAGCCGGCCGGCGGCGCCGAGTGTGCCGCGCGGCCGGTGCCGCCAGGCAGCCTGCGCTGCCTGGCCATCACCGAATACCAGGAGAACTTGCATGACCCGCAATGATTTGCTTGACCGGCTCGCCACCACGCAGGCTTCTGCCCTGGAAACCCAGGGGCTGGGGCTGGTGCCGATGGTGGTGGAGCAGTCCGGCCGCGGCGAGCGCGCCTACGACATCTACTCGCGCCTGCTGAAGGAGCGGCTCGTGTTCATGGTCGGCGAAGTCAATGACCAGACCGCCAACCTGGTCGTGGCGCAATTGCTGTTCCTGGAGAGCGAGAATCCGGACAAGGACATCTCGCTGTACATCAACTCGCCTGGCGGATCGGTGTCGGCCGGGCTGGCGATCTACGACACCATGCAGTTCGTCAAGCCAGATGTGGCGACGCTGTGCATGGGCATGGCCGCGAGCATGGGCGCCTTCCTGCTGGCGGCAGGCGCCAAGGGCAAGCGTTCCGCGCTGCCGAACTCGCGCATCATGATTCACCAGCCGCTGGGTGGCGCGCGTGGCCAGGCTTCGGACATCGAGATCCAGGCGCGCGAGATCCTGTATCTGCGCGAGCGCCTGAACAGCATCCTGTCGGAAGTGACCGGCCAGCCGATCGAGAAGATTGCGCGCGATACCGATCGCGACAACTTCATGAGCGGCGAACAGGCCATGGACTACGGGCTGATCGACAAGGTCATCACCCGCCGCGGCTGACGGGGCAGGCTCGGCGCGCTCACATCGATGGGCGCCGCCGGGTAGGCTTGGCTCCGAAATGACGAAGGCTGCACCGGAACGAGGCCTCGTGCCTCGTTTTTTGTGTTCGCCCCACACGGTGGGGGATCCTCCGGTAGTGCCTGACTTTTTGGCGTATGATGCGTTTGAAGCGTTTTCTCCGCGGCGGCCCGCTGCCGTGGCGCGCACACTGCTAATGTGACTGATTCCTATGGCGGATAAAAAAGGTTCATCCAGCGAGAAGCTTCTGTATTGCTCGTTCTGCGGCAAGAGCCAGCACGAGGTCAAGAAGCTGATCGCGGGCCCGTCGGTGTTCATCTGCGACGAATGCATCGACCTGTGCAACGAGATCATCCGTGACGAGGCGACGGCATCCGAGAAGGACGCCGCCGCGGCCACGCGCTCCGATCTGCCCACGCCGCACGAGATCCGCGAAAGCCTGGACCAGTACGTGATCGGCCAGGAGCCGGCGAAGAAGATTCTGGCAGTGGCGGTGTACAACCACTACAAGCGTCTCAAGCACCTCGGCAAGAAGGACGACGTCGAACTTTCCAAGAGCAACATCCTGCTGATCGGGCCGACCGGCTCGGGCAAGACGCTGCTGGCGCAGACGCTGGCGCGGCTGCTCAACGTGCCCTTCGTGATCGCCGATGCCACTACGCTGACGGAAGCCGGCTACGTGGGCGAGGATGTCGAGAACATCATCCAGAAGCTGCTGCAGAACTGCAACTACGAGGTCGAGAAGGCGCAGCGCGGCATCGTCTACATCGATGAGATCGACAAGATCTCGCGCAAGTCCGACAACCCCTCCATCACCCGTGACGTATCGGGCGAAGGCGTGCAGCAGGCGCTGCTGAAGCTGGTCGAGGGCACCATGGCTTCGGTGCCGCCGCAGGGCGGGCGCAAGCATCCGAACCAGGACTTCCTGCAGGTCGACACGACCAACATCCTGTTCATCTGCGGCGGTGCCTTCGACGGCCTCGAGAAGGTCATCATGCAGCGCTCCGACAAGACCGGCATCGGCTTCGGTGCCCAGGTGCAGAGCAAGGAAGAGCGCGAGGCCTCCGAGGTGCTGCCCCAGGTCGAGCCGGAAGACCTGATCAAGTTCGGCCTGATCCCCGAACTGATCGGCCGTCTGCCGGTGGTGGCGACGCTGGCCAAGCTGGATGAAGCGGCGCTGGTGCAGATCCTGATCGAGCCGAAGAACGCGCTGGTCAAGCAATACCAGAAGCTGCTGGCGATGGAAGGCGTCGAGCTGGAAATCCGCCCGGCGGCGCTGACGGCGATCGCGCGCAAGGCCATCCGCCGCAAGACCGGCGCGCGCGGTCTGCGCTCCATCCTCGAGCAATCGCTGATGGATGTGATGTACGACCTGCCCAACTACAAGGGTGTGCAGAAGGTGGTGATCGACGAGAACACGATCACCGGCGATGCACCGCCGCTGCTGATGTACGAGGAGCAGCCCAAGGTGGCCGGTTCCAACTGATGTTGCGACGGCCGGCAGCGGATTTGCCGGCTAGCGCCCCGAAAGGCCGTTCGCGAGAAGCGAGCGGCTTTTTTTCTTCATTTCCGTCCACGTCTGGGAGAAAACGCGGGTATGCTGTTTCAAAGGGGGGCTTGCAAGTGCGTGGAGAAGCATTTGCGTGCAGTATCGGAATGGATGCGGAATCGATGGCCTGCCATCTTGTAATCGATTCATGCGGCCCAATTTACGCCTTAAATGACTGACTGGGGATAATGATGTCCGGAACACAACTCCTCCCGGCTGAGCCGATTCGCCTGCCACTGTTGCCGCTGCGCGACGTGGTGGTGTTTCCGCACATGGTGATCCCGCTGTTCGTGGGACGCCCGAAGTCCATCAAGGCGCTTGAGACTGCGATGGAGTCGGGCAAGAGCATCATGCTCGTGGCCCAGAAGACGGCGGCGAAGGACGAGCCGACCGCGGACGACCTGTACGAGGTCGGCTGCATCGCCAACATCCTGCAGATGCTGAAGCTGCCCGACGGCACGGTGAAAGTGCTGGTCGAAGGCACGCAGCGCGCAAATATCCGCGAGGTGAGCGAGGACGAATCGCACTTCATGTGCGAGGCCGTGCCCGTGCCGCCCGCGCCCGTCGAGAGCGCCGAGACCGAGGCCCTGCGCCGCGCGATCGTGTCGCAGTTCGACCAGTATGTGAAGCTGAACAAGAAGATCCCGCCCGAGATCCTGACCTCGCTGTCCGGCATCGACGAGCCGGGCCGCCTGGCCGACACCATCGCGGCCCACCTGCCGATCAAGCTCGAGCAGAAGCAGAAGATCCTGGAGATGGTCAATGTGACCGAGCGCCTGGAAAGCCTGCTGTCGCAGCTCGAGGGCGAGATCGACATCCTTCAGGTCGAGAAGCGCATCCGTGGCCGCGTCAAGCGCCAGATGGAGAAGAGCCAGCGCGAGTACTACCTGAACGAGCAGGTCAAGGCTATCCAGAAGGAACTGGGCGAGGGCGAGGAAGGCGCCGACCTGGAAGAGCTCGACAAGCGCATCAAGGCGGCGCGCATGCCGAAGGAAGCCAAGAAGAAGGCCGACGCGGAGTTCAAGAAGCTCAAGCTGATGTCGCCGATGTCGGCCGAGGCCACCGTCGTGCGCAACTACATCGACACGCTGGTCAACCTGCCGTGGCGCAAGAAGAGCAAGGTCAACAACGACCTCGCCAATGCCGAGCGCGTGCTCGACGAAGACCACTATGGCCTGGAGAAGGTCAAGGAACGCATTCTCGAGTACCTCGCGGTGCAACAGCGCGTGGACAAGGTGAAGGCGCCCATCCTGTGCCTGGTCGGCCCCCCCGGTGTCGGCAAGACCTCGCTCGGGCAGTCGGTGGCGCGTGCCACGAACCGCAAGTTCGTGCGCATGGCGCTGGGTGGCGTGCGTGACGAGGCCGAGATTCGCGGTCACCGCCGTACCTATATCGGTTCCATGCCGGGCAAGATCCTGCAGAGCCTTTCCAAGGTCGGCGTGCGCAATCCGCTCTTCCTGCTCGACGAGATCGACAAGATGGGCATGGATTTCCGCGGCGATCCGTCGTCGGCGCTGCTCGAGGTGCTGGATCCCGAACAGAACCACACCTTCCAGGACCACTACGTGGAGGTCGATTTCGACCTGTCCGACGTGATGTTCGTGGCGACGTCCAACTCGCTGAACATCCCGCCGCCGCTGCTGGACCGCATGGAGGTGATCCGCCTGTCGGGCTACACCGAGGACGAGAAGGTCAATATCGCCCAGCGCTACCTGCTGCCCAAGCAGATCAAGAACAACGGCCTGAAGGTGGGCGAGATCGCTGTCGCCGAAGATGCGATCCGCGACATCATCCGCTATTACACGCGCGAGGCCGGTGTGCGCTCGCTGGAGCGCGAGATCTCCAAGATCGCGCGCAAGGTGGTCAAGCTGCTGCTGCTGAAGAAGGAGTCGGGCACGGTGACCGTGGAAGCGGCCAACCTCGACAAGTTCCTCGGCGTGCGCAAGTACGACTTCGGCCTGGCCGGCAAGGAAAACCAGGTAGGCCAGGTGACCGGCCTGGCGTGGACCGAGGTGGGTGGCGATCTGCTGACCATCGAAGCCGCCATCATGCCGGGCAAGGGCAACATCACCCGCACCGGTTCGCTGGGCGACGTGATGAAGGAGTCGGTCGAGGCGGCCCGTTCGGTGGTGCGTTCGCGCGCACGCCGGCTGGGCATCGCGGATGAGATGTTCGAGAAGCGCGACATCCACATCCACGTGCCCGAAGGCGCCACGCCCAAGGACGGTCCGTCGGCGGGCGGTGCCATGACCACGGCCCTGGTGTCGGTGCTGACCGGCATCCCGGTGCGCGCGGATGTGGCCATGACCGGCGAGATCACGCTGCGCGGCGAGGTGCTGCCGATCGGCGGCCTGAAGGAGAAGCTGCTCGCGGCGCATCGCGGCGGCATCAAGCTGGTGCTGATCCCGGAAGAGAACGTCAAGGATCTGGCGGACATTCCGGACAACGTTAAGAACAGCATCGAGATCGTTCCGGTGCGCTGGATCGACAAGGTGCTGGAACTGGCGCTGGAGCGCAAGCCGGAGCCGCTGCCGGAAGAAGAGGCCAAGCCTGCCGAGGTGGCCGACAAGGCCGCCGCCAAGGTGGAGATGATCCATCATTGAGGCGTGACGCCTGCGCCGCTGCGCAGGCGCACAGGCAGCCGGCAAGACGCCGCGGGACATCCCGCGGCGTTTTTTCTTCGGGGGCTTGGCAAAGCCGAAAAACCTGTATTACAATCGCGCCCTCGCAACGCAAACAGCGGTAAGTGCTCCGAAACGTGCGCGGCGAATCCAGCAGGTCCAGATGCCTGCAACGAGGCGAACGGGTGCTTAGCTCAGCTGGTAGAGCGGCGCCCTTACAAGGCGTAGGTCGGGGGTTCGAGCCCCTCAGCACCCACCACCGTTTCCTCGTTGTGCAAGGCAACTTGACCTAAATGGCCACATGGGGGTATAGCTCAGCTGGGAGAGCGCTTGCATGGCATGCAAGAGGTCAGCGGTTCGATCCCGCTTATCTCCACCAGGTTTTCTGTTCGAGGGGTGACCCTGGCGTGAATCGAGAAGCCCGACGGTTTCGCGATGGCAGGCCGGAAAGGGAAACGCCCGAGGGCATCAAGTCTTGCAGTGCTTGATCCGCGAGGATGAAAGCTGCACCGACGCGGAGCGGTAGTTCAGTCGGTTAGAATACCGGCCTGTCACGCCGGGGGTCGCGGGTTCGAGTCCCGTCCGCTCCGCCAGATTCCGGAATCCCCCGAGGGCGCAAGTCCTCGGGGGATTTTCTTTTGTACGGGCCGGACGCGGCCCGTACCAGTCTAGAAATGATGCCATCGCGGTCCTTGCCGCTCGGCAGCGCCTATGCGATCTGGACGGGCATCGGCACGGTCGGCACGGTCGGCACGGTGGCGTTCGGCATCCTCGGTTCGGCGAGTCCGCCAGCCTTGCCAGGCTGGCCTGCGTCGTGCTGATCGTGACAGGCATCGTCGGCCTGAAGGTGGCGGCCGCGGCGGCCTGAGTGGCGGCGCCGGGGCTGCGCGCCCGCTACAGTCCCGGCGGCAGCACCGCCTGCGTGTTCGTGTGTGCGCGCGTGTGTGTGATGTACCCGTGACGTCCGAATGGCTTGAGGGATTGCCACTCCTGCTAGAATCCCGAGGTTTGTCTCTCTTGACTCTCGAGCCAACCCCATTTCCGAGTGAGCATGCTTGATTTCGTACGCAATAACCGGCGCTTGATGCTGCTGCTGCTGCTGGTGATCATCTTCCCGTCGTTCGTCTTCTTCGGCGTGGAGAGCTATTCGCGCTTCATGGACAGCTCGCACGACGCGGCCAAGGTGGACGGCCGCACCATCAGCGTGCAGGAGCTCGACAACGCCGTGCGCGATCAGAGCGAGCGCATGCGGGAAGCGCTGGGCGCCAGCTACGACGCGCGTATGTTCGAAGGTCCCGAGGCGCGCAAGCAGGTGCTGGACCAGCTGGTGCTGCAGCGTGTGGTCTCCGACGAGGTGGCACGCGAGAACCTGACGGTTTCCAATGCCCGGCTGGTCGAGACGATCAGCAGCATTCCCGCCATCGCCCAGTTGCCGAAGAAGGCCGATGGCTCGATCGACGACAAGGCCTACCTGCAGCTGCTCGCTGCCCAGGGCATGACGCCCGACCAGTTCGACGCGCGCATGCGCTTCGAGCTTGCCACGCAGCAACTCAGCGGCGCGGTCAGTGGTACGGCCTTCATGCCGAAGTCCCTGCTGGAACGCCTGCTGGCCATCCGCGACCAGCAGCGTGACGTGCAGGCGCTGTTGCTGAAGCCGTCCGACTACACCGCCAAGGTCAAGGTCGACGATGCGGCGCTGAAGACATACTACGAAGCCCACCAGGGCGACTACTCGGTTCCCGAGCATGCCAAGGTGCAGTACCTGGCGCTGTCCGCCGATGCCTTGGCCGCTGCGCAGCAGGTGTCGCCGGACGAGCTCAACTCGTACTACCAGAGCAATCTCGCGCGCTTCCGCACCGATGAGCAGCGCCGTGCCAGCCACATCCTGATCGCCGCGGCGAAAGATGCCCCGGCGGCCCAGCGCCAGGCAGCGAAGGAAAAGGCGGAGAAGCTGCTGGCCGAACTGCGTAAGCATCCGGATACCTTCGCCGACGTGGCGCGCAAGGAATCGCAGGATCCGGGTTCGGCGGCCAAGGGCGGCGACCTGGGCTTCGTCGGCCGCGGCACCATGGTCAAGCCGTTCGAGGACGCCATGTACGCGCTGGCCAAGGACGGCGACATCAGCGACGTGGTCGAGACCGACTATGGCTACCACATCGTCAAGCTGACCGGCATCAAGCCGGCCGAGACCAAGCCGCTGGATGTCGTCAAGCCGGAGCTGGAAGCGGAACTGCGCAAGCAGCTGGCCGCGAAGAAGTACGCCGAGATGGCCGATGCGTTCGGCAACATGGTCTATGAGCAGTCCGACAGCCTCAAGCCGGCCGCCGACAAGTTCCACCTGACCGTGCAGAGCGCCGACAACGTGACGCGCCAGCCGAACCCGGCGCTGGGTGCGAGCAACCCGCTGAACAACGACAAGCTGCTCAAGGCGCTGTTCAACGACGACGCGATCAAGAACAAGCGCAATACCGAGGCGGTGCAGGTCGGTCCGAACACGCTGGTGTCGGCACGCATCGTCGACTACCAGGCGGCCTCGGTGCGCAAGTTCGACGACGTGCAGGCCAAGGTGCGCGAGGACTACATCGCGCAGCAGGCCGCCGAGCTGGCCCGCAAGGACGGCGAGGCCCGCCTGGCCGAACTGCGTAAGAGCGGCAGCGCTGAAGGCTTCGGTGCGCTCGCCACGGTTTCGCGTACCAAGGCAGAAGGCCTGTCGCCCAAGGCGCTCGAAGCCGTGATGCGCGTCGATACGTCCAAGTTGCCCGCCTTCGCCGGCGTGGACCTGGGTCCGCAAGGCTATGCCGTCTACCGTGTCGCCAAGGTCAGCCAGCCTGCCAAGCCCGATCCCGCGCAATTGCAGGCGGCAGCGCAGCAGATCGCGCAAGTGGCCGGCCAGGCCGAGCTGGGCGCCTACTATGAAGCGCTGAAGGCACGTTCGAAGGTCAAGGTGCTGCATTCGGCCGGCACGCAGGAGCAGGGCGCCGGCAACTGATCCGGTGCATCTGGCGGCAGGCTGCCGCGTCTCGCGTCCGCGCTAGCGGATCGCCAAAGGACAATCCCCCGCCGGCCTGGTGCCCGCGGGGGATTGTCTTTTTCGGGGAGGCGGCGGTGGCGGTGGTGCGGCCTTCCCATGCGCGGTCCGTCGGCTAGCGACCGGCGGCGGCCCCGACGGCTTACCCTTTACCGGCGCGCCGAGGTCTTCTGCGGGCGGGCGCCAGGCTGCAGCAGCGGTGCCAGCTGCGGCCAGACGGTGTCCAGCAGGGCGGCCTGCGCGGCAGCGGTCGGGTGCAGGCGGTCCCGCTGGAACCAGTCCGGGCGATCCACGATTTTCTCCAGGAAGAACGGCACCAGCGGCACGCGGGTTTCCTCGGCCAGCCGCGTATAGACCGCGTGGAAGCGCTCGGCGTAGTCCTGGCCGTAGTTGGGCGGGACGCGCATGCCGACCAGCAGCACGCTGGCGCCGGCCTGGCGGGCGCTGTCCACGATGCTGCGCAGGTTGGCCTCGGTGTTCTGCAGGGGCAGTCCCCGCAGCGCATCGTTGGCGCCGAGTTCGACCACCACCACGGCCGGCCGCTCGCGGGCCAGCAGGGCGGGCAGGCGCGTCTTGCCGCCTACCGTGGTCTCGCCGCTGACGCTCGCATTGACGACGCTATAATCGAGCCGTTGCGCCCGCAGCCGGTCTTCCAGCAGCTTGACCCAGCCGGTGCCGCGCGCGATACCGTATTCGGCCGACAGGCTGTCCCCCAGCACCAGCAAGGATGGCGCGGCCACCGCCGTGCTGACGGAGGCGGCCAGCGATACCAGCCCCAGGCCGGCCACCAGCGCGATCCTGCGCAGTTGTCTCCAGATCGAGTTGCCCATGTCCTCACCTATCCTTGCCGTGGCTTCGCTTGGAAAGACCGTGGCCGATGCCACGGGTTCTCTGACGATTCTGCATGACGTGTCGTTTTCCGTCACGCGCGGCGAGACGCTGGCCATCGTCGGAGCCTCGGGTTCGGGCAAGTCCACGCTGCTGGGCCTGCTGGCCGGCCTCGACCTGCCCAGTACCGGTTCGGTACGCCTGCACGGGCAGGACCTGTTCGCGCTGGACGAAGACCAGCGTGCGGCGCTGCGCGCGCGCCATGTGGGCTTCGTCTTCCAGTCTTTCCAGCTCGTCGGCCACCTGACCGCGCTGGAGAACGTGATGTTGCCGCTGGAACTGCGCGGTGAGCGCGAAAGCGTACGGGAGCGCGCGCGCGACATGCTGGCAAGGGTGGGCCTGTCGGCGCGCCTGCACCACTATCCGCGCACCCTGTCGGGTGGCGAGCAGCAGCGCGTGGCATTGGCGCGTGCCTTCGTCACGCGGCCGGAGATCCTGTTCGCCGACGAGCCGACCGGCAGCCTCGATACGGCGACCGGCGAGGCCGTGATCGCGCTGATGTTCGAACTGAACCGGGATGCGGGCTCGACGCTGGTGCTGGTGACGCACGATCGCTCGGTGGCGGCACGCTGCGGCCGTATCCTGACCATCGACGCTGGGCGCGTGGCCAGCGACGAGTGGATGGCCGCCGAGGTCTGATGCCTCGCTTGCCTGGCGCGCCGCGCGCCGCGGTGTAGCCACGCCGCCCATCCTGCCGCGCGTGCGCCAAGGCGGCGCGGAAGCAGGCTCAGGCGCTGCCCAGCGCCGCGCGGGCGCGCGCGATGAGCGTGGTGGTGGAAGCGTCGTGGGGAGCGGCGGCGGCGCCGTTCAGTTCGGCCTCGATCGGGCGTGCCAGCAGCTTGCCGAGTTCGACGCCCCACTGGTCGAAGGAATTGATATTCCAGATCACGCCCTGCACGAAGGTCCGGTGTTCGTATAGCGCGATCAGCGCTCCCAGCGTGTGCGGGGTCACGTCCTGCATCAGCAGGGTGTTGCTGGGGCGGTTGCCATCGAACACCATGTGTGAGACGCAGGCATCGTCTGCCGTGCCGCCGGCGCGGACTTCTTCGGCGGTGCGGCCGCGCATCAGCGCCTCGGCCTGGGCGAAGCAGTTGGCCAGCAGCTTGGCGTGGTGCCCGGGCAGCGCGCGCGGCGGCCGCAACGGCGCGATGAAGTCCACCGGCACGATCTGCGAGCCCTGGTGGATCATCTGGAAGTAGGCGTGCTGGCCGTTGGTGCCGGCGCTGCCCCATACCACCGGCGACGTGTGGGCGTGGACGCGCCGCCCGTCCAGCTGGACCGACTTGCCGTTGCTCTCCATCTCCAGCTGTTGCAGGAAGGCCGGAAACAGTTCGAGCGAAGTCGAGTAGGGCGCGAGGCAACTGGTCGACATGCCGCAGAAATTGCGGTACCAGATGCCCAGCATCGCCATCACGACCGGCATGTTGGCCGGCAGCGGGGCCGTGCGGAAGTGTTCGTCCATGGCGCGCCCGCCGGCCAGCAGTTCGGCGAAGGCATCGTAGCCGAGCGCCAGCACGATCGACAGGCCCACCGAGGACCAGAGCGAGAAGCGTCCGCCGACCCAGTCCCAGAATTCGAACATATTGGCCGGGTCGATGCCGAAGGCGCGCACGGCCTCCACATTGGTCGAGACCGCGACGAAATGCCGGGACAACTGGTTTTCCGCGACGCCGTTGTCGAGGAACCAGCGCCGCGCGCTGCCGGCGTTGGCCATGGTCTCCAGCGTGGTGAAGGTCTTGGAGCAGACGATCACCAGGGTGTGTTCGGGGTCGACGCGCGACAGGGTCTCGGCCAGCTCGGTGCCGTCGACATTGGAAACGAAGTGCAGGCGCAGGCGATTGCCCGGCAGGTGCGCGAGGGCCCGGCAGACCATGCGTGGTCCCAGGTCCGAGCCGCCGATGCCGAGATTGATCACATCGGTGATGCGCTTGCCGCTGGCGCCGGTCCACTGGCCGCCGCGCACGCGTTCGGAGAAATCGCGCATGCGCTCGCGCACTGCCTGGATCGCCGGCATGACCGGGGCGCCGTCGACCTGGTAGCCGGCCTCCGGCAGGGCGCGCAGCGCCATGTGCAGCGCGGCGCGGTGCTCCGTCGCGTTGATCTGGTCGCCAGCGAACATGGCGTCACGGCGCTCATTGAGCCCGGCCTCGTCGGCCAGCTGCATCAGCAGGGCGAGCGTCTGCGGCGTGACGCGGTTCTTGGCGTAGTCGAGGTACAGCCCTGCGGCTTCCAGTGAGAACTGTGCGACGCGCTGGCCGGCATCGGGCGCGTCGAACCAGTCGCGCATCTGCTGCTCGCGAATGGCCTCATGGTGCTGCTGGAGGGCGTCCCAAGCGTGAAGATTTGTGGGCATGCGTGGCAATCAGTGGCTTCGGGCCCGCTGCGCGGGCGCTGTGGTTGCATCGCCAAGTATAACGTGCGTGCGCGTGGCGCAGAGGTGACTCGCCCGCCTACTCGCACCCGACCATCGGAGGGGCCGTCCTCAGCGCCGGGACTGCCAGCGCGTCGCGGCCGCCCGCAGCAGCGGTTCGCCGCCGGCCACGCACAGGCCACCGAGGCAGATCACGCCGATGCCCAGGGCCGTCGTCCAGTCCGGCAATTGTTCGAAGGCGAGGTAGCCGATGGTCGTGGCCGACAGGATCTGCAGGTAAAGGAAGGGGCTCAGGAACGATGCGTCGGCATACTGGAAGGCGCGGATGACGAAATAGTGGCCGAGCGAGCCGGTCAGGCCGGCCGACAGCAGCAGTGCGCACTGGGCGGGCGTCGGCATGGTCTCGAACCAGAAGGCGGGCACCAGCAGGGAGGTCAGGCAGGCGCCTGTCACGCCGCTCCAGATCAAGGTGGTGAGCGGCGCATCATGCGCCGCGATGCGCCGGGTCAGCATCTGCATCAGCGCGAACACCAGGGCCGAGAAGAGCCCCAGCGCGATGCCGACCGGGCTGAGCTCGCCGCCGGGGCGCACCACCACCAGCATGCCGGCGAAACCCACCGCCACGCCGGCCCAGCGGCTCCAGCGCGCATGGCGCCCCGGGCGTTCTCCCAGCAGCCACGGCGACAGCGCCACCACGAACAGCGGGGCGCAGAAATTCAGGGCAGTGGCCTGCGCCAGCGGCATCAAGCGCAGCACGCTGAAGAAGACGACGGTGGAAACCAGCATCAGCCCGCCGCGCAGCCACTGCAGGCCGGGGCGCGCGGGCCGCCACTGCCGGCGCCAGCCGGCCGGTCCGAGCAGCAGGAAGACCGCCGCGACATGGCCGACGTAGCGTACCCAGGCAACCGCCATCACCGGCAGGCCCTGCTGCGTCAGCGTCTTGCTGGTAGCGTCGAGCAGACTCAGCACCCATTGCCCGATCACCAGCAGCGCGATGCCTGTCAGCAACTGGCGCCGCGCGGGGCTGCTCAGGGAAATGCCGCCGGCGCCGCTCATGCCCGCACGGGCTCCCGCAGCAGTGCATTGAGGATGGCGCGCGCGGGCAGGTAGAGTTCACTGGCGGTCAGGCCGGCAGGGCCTTCGCCGGCGGCTGTCAGACGGTCGGCGGCGCGGCCGTGGATCCAGGTGCCGGCGCAGGCGGCCTGCATGGCGGACATGCCCTGCGCCAGCAGCGCGCCGATCATGCCGGCCAGCACGTCGCCGGTGCCGGCGCTGGCCAGGCCGGCATTGCCGCTCGGATTGAGCGCCGGTACGGCGCCGTCGGTCCCCGCGATCACGCTGCCAGAACCCTTGAGCACCACCGTGGCCTGCCACTGCGCAGCCAATGCCCTGGCAGCCGCCAGCCGGTCGCGCTGCACCGCCTCGACGCTGCTGCCGAGCAGGCGCGCGGCTTCCAGCGGATGCGGTGTCAGCACGCGGGGCGATGCCAGTGCCCGCAGCGCCTGCGCTGCGCCGGCATCGGCGGCCAGCATGTTCAGGGCGTCCGCATCGAGCACGAGCGCCGCCCGCAGTCCGGCGAGGGCATGCAGCAATTGCGTGAAGTGTTGCCGCGAGGTGGCGCCGGCACCCATGCCCGGCCCGATCACCAGGGTCGACATGGCGGCGAGGTCCAGGTCGGCCAGCGCGTGCAGCATCAGTTCGGGATGCATGGGGTCGAAGGCCGGCGCCGAGGGCGCGAGGAAGCCGATATGGACGCGGCCGGCTCCCAGGAACTGTGCCGCGCGCGCGCCCAGCAGCGGCGCGCCCACCATGCCGGCGTTGCCGCCGATGATCGCCAGCGAGCCGAAGGTGCCCTTGTTGCTGTCGTGGCGCCGTGCCGGCAGAGCGGCGGCGAACACGGCGGGTCCGTTGATCCAGGCCGCCGGCAGGCCGGGCGGGGGATAGGCCAGGCCGAGCGGCGCGATATCGACCGCGCCGGCGCGGTCGCGCCCGTCCAGGGTCAGCAGCCCCGGCTTGGCGGCGAGGAAGGTGAGGGTGCGCGCCGCCTGCACGGCCGGCTTGCCGGCACCGGTGTCGGCGAACAGGCCGCTGGGCACGTCGAGCGCGAAGACCGGCAGGCCGGAGGCGTTGACGTGGGCGATCCAGTCGGCGATGCGTCCGCCGGCCGGGCGGTTCAGGCCGATGCCGAGCAGGCCGTCCAGGATGGCCGCCGTGCCGGCCGGCCAGTCGGGCAGTGCGCCCGGCTGCGCAGCCGCATCGGTGCCCACCTGTGTGCCGAACTCGCGCAGCGGCACCCCGGCCGCGCGCGCCTCCTGCCAGGCACGGCCGGCGTCGGCCGGCAGCTTGAGCGGATCGGCGGCCAGCCAGGCCTCGACCTGCCGGCCGGCGCGGTGCAGGACGGTGGCCGCCACCAGGGCATCGCCGCCGTTGTTGCCGGGGCCTGCCAGGCACAGCAGCGGGCCTTGCGGCATATGCCGCGCCAGCCAGCCGGCGGCGGCGGTGCCGGCACGCGCCATCAGCGTGAAGGGCGGCAGCGCGGCCTGTGCGGCGTGCTCGATGGCACGCACGCCGGCCGTGTCGTACAGCGGGATGCGGGTGGCGCTGGCAGCGTCGAGCGCGAACCAGTCGTCGGTGGCGGTCGGCGCGTGGGACATGGCGGGCCCGCGCTCAGGCCGCCGGGCGCACGATCGCTTCCAGCGCCAGGGCGATGCCCAGCAGCCCGGCGTCGTGCAGCGGACCGTGCGACAGCATCAGGCCGACCGGCAGTTCGCCGGCCGCGTGGCAGGGCAGGGAGATCGAGCAGCCGTCCAGGAAGTTGAAGGCGGAGGTGTTGCGCAGCAGCAGGCCGTTGGTGCGGAAGAACAGCGCATCGTCGGCGAGCAGCGGATCCAGCGGTGGCGCCACCATCGGCACGGTCGGACAGACGATGGCGTCGAAGCCGGCCAGCCGCGCCTGCACGCGGGCGATCCAGTCCAGGCGGGCGCGCATCAGGTCGACGTAGTCGGCAGCGCTCATCGCGGCGCCGCGCTCGATGCGCATGGCCACGCGCGGATCGTACTGGGCGCGCCGGGTGGCCAGCAGGTGGCGATGGATCGACCAGGCTTCGGCCGCGGTGAAGCCGCCCGCGGCATTGAGCCCCGGCAACTCCTCGAGCTCCGGCAGCTCGATGTGCTCGATGCGCACGCCGGCCGCCGACAGGCGCCCGAGCGCGCGGTCGAAGGCCTGCGCCACCACCGGTTCCAGGTCATCCTGCAGGTATTGCCGCGCGACCGCCAGGCGGATGGCCGCCGGAGCCTTGCCGATCGGCATGGCCGGGGTGTCGGCCAGCACGCTGTCCACCAGCACGCAGCCGCTCACGCTGCGCGTCATGGCGCAGGCGGTGTCCAGCGTGTACGAGAGCGGAAAGGCGCCGGTGAGCGGGACGCGGCGGGTGGTCGGCTTGAAGCCGGTGAGACCGCACAGTGCCGCCGGGATGCGGATCGAGCCCCCCGTATCGCTGCCGAGCCCGGCGACCGCCAGCCCCAGCGCCACCGAGACGGCGGCACCCGAGGAGGACCCGCCGGGAACGCGCGCGACGGCGGGGTCGAGCGGATTGCGCGGGGTACCGAAATGGGGGTTGATGCCGACGCCGGAAAAGGCGAACTCGCTCATATTGGTGCGCCCCACCAGCGCGGCGCCGGCATGGCGCAGGCGTGCCACGACCGCCGCGTCCGCATCGGCCGGCGCGGCGTCGTCGCGCGCGATGGCGGCGGCCCGCGTGACCTCGCCGGCGATATCGAACAGGTCCTTGATGGACACCGGCAGGCCGGCCAGCGGATGCAGCGGCTGGCCCGCCAGCGCTGCGGCGTCGGCGGCGCGGGCCACGCGCAGGGCCTCGTCGAAACTGGTCTGCAGGAACACGGAGCGCGCGGCCGGTCCGGCGGCGGCGGCCTGGGCGGCTTCGACGATGGCGGTGCGGCTGGTGGTGCCGGCGCGCAGGCTGGCTTGCAGGGTATCGAGGTCGGGCAGCATCATGGCGGGAGAGCGGCAGGCGCGCAGGCCTGGATTGACGGGGCTCGCGGAACCGGAGCGGATCGGTCGAGTCTAGCGAGGTGCGCCAGCGTGCGCAACCATGCCCCGGGGACCGCCTGCCCGAGAGGGCTGGCAGCGGTGGCCCGCGGTGGTCATGTGGGCGAATTGCCAATAAACTGTCAAGAAAACTGCCGCCAATCAACGCTCGATCCACCCCCCAAGCCACCGTCAGCCTGCCACCGGTGCCGACGCCAGCGCCGCCACCAGTGTGCCGCCAGCGAGCCGCCGGCAGGCGGGTCCGGCCGGTGGTGCCGGCGGCAGTCCTTGTTTCCGCCTCGCGTGCCGGCATGGGCAGGCACGCCGCGCAGATCGCATTCAGGAGTATTTCGATGGCACGCAAGCCAGTCCAGGCCGACCCGGCCGCCGTCCCGGCCGTCACCCCGGAAGCGGCGCCCATCCCGCTGCAGCGCGCGGTGGGTCCCAACATCGTTTCCTCGGCCCACCTGGTCTCGGCGCGCAGCCCGGAACTGTCGGAGTTCGAGTTCGGCCTGAACACGGCCTACAACGCCTACAGCCGCTGGGTGGTGCGTTGCATGGGGGCGGCCGGTGTGCACGATCTGACCTTCCTCGACGTGCTGGTACTGCATCACGTCAACCACCGCGGCCGCGCCAAGCGGCTGGCCGACATCTGCTTCGTGCTGAACGTGGAGGACACCCATCTCGTCACCTACGCCCTGAAGAAGCTGCAGGGCCTTGGCCTGGTGGCGGGGGAGCGGGTCGGCAAGGAGGCCACCTATTCGACCACGCCTGCCGGTGCCGAGGCCTGCGCCCGCTACCGCGAGATCCGCGAGCAATGCCTGACCAGCAATATGACGCCTGGCAGTGCCGAGAACGCGGAGATCGGCGAACTGGCGCGCCTGCTGCGCGTGCTGACCGGCCTGTACGAGCAGGCAGCGCGCTCCGCGACCTCCTTGTAGCAGAGCGGGCCGGGCGGTAACGCCGCGCCGGCCGCGACCGGCGCGACGGACGCGCGCGGAGCAGGGTGCAGGCGGAGGCGCGCCACACGGGCCCGGGCAGCAGTCAGCACGGGCGCGGGACGTTCCCTGCACATCCCTTCTCTGCGGACGGCCCGGCAGGCGGATCCGGGCAGGTCTGGATGCGTCGCCGCACTGCGGGAAACGCCCCTCGCTAAGGTATAATTCCATGCTTTCGCTGCCGGACGCCCCACTCAGCGGCGCCCGCCGGCTGCAGTCCACTCCTCCTACGCCTCCCGACCGCTCAGATCATGGCGCATTTCTCGTGCTTCCCCGGCGCTTTGGCGCTTTCCGCCTTCCGCCAGCAACGCCTGCTCACGGCCCTCAAGCAGATCGACGCCGACATCGAATCGGTGCACGGCCAATTCGTGCATTTCGTCGACAGCAACGCGCCGCTCTCGGCCGAAGACCAAAGCCGCATCGCAGCGCTGCTCACTTACGGCGCACCGTTCGCCGCGCAGCCCGAGGGTGACCGCTTCGTCGTGATTCCGCGTTTCGGCACCATCTCGCCCTGGGCCAGCAAGGCTACCGATATCGCGCACAACTGCGGCCTGACGCACGTGCACCGCATCGAGCGCGGCATCGAGATCACGGTGGTCTGCAAGAAGGGGCTGCTGCGCGGCCGCAAGGCGCTGGACGCCGGCACGCGCGCGGCTGTCGCCGCCCACCTGTTCGACCGCATGACCGAGACCGTGGTGGCCACGCGGGAGGAGGCCGCCGGCCTGTTCGAGGAACTGCCGGCCAAGCCGCTGCGCTTCATCGACATCGCGGGCGGCCGCCCGGCACTGGCGCAGGCCAACGTGGAAATGGGCCTGGCGCTGTCGGAAGATGAGATCGACTACCTGATCGACGCCTACGCCAAGCTCGGCCGCAACCCGACCGACGTCGAACTGATGATGTTCGCGCAGGCCAATAGCGAGCACTGCCGGCACAAGATCTTCAACGCCACCTGGACCATCGACGGCGTGCAGCAGGACAAGTCGCTGTTCGCCATGATCCGCAACACGCACCAGCTCAATCCGCAGGGCTCGATCGTGGCCTACTCGGACAACTCGGCGGTGATGGAAGGTGACGTGGCCGAGCGCTGGTTCCCGCGCGGCGAGGGCCAGCAGTACGGCCGTCACCAGGCGCTCACGCACACCTTGATGAAGGTGGAGACGCACAACCACCCGACCGCCATCTCCCCGTTCCCGGGCGCCTCCACCGGCGCCGGCGGCGAGATCCGCGACGAGGGCGCGACCGGCCGCGGCGCCAAGCCCAAGGCCGGCCTGACCGGCTTCACCGTGTCCAACCTGATGCTGCCGGATGCGCTCGAGGCGTGGGAGAACGACCGCGACGCGGCCCAGCCGCTGGCGCATCGTAATCCGGACGACAAGCCGGGCGTGACCGGCAAGCCCGAGCGCATCGCCTCGCCGCTGCAGATCATGATCGACGGCCCGCTCGGCGGCGCCGCCTTCAACAATGAATTCGGCCGTGCCAACCTGGGCGGCTACTTCCGCGTCTACGAGCAGAACGTGGGCGGCACGGTGCGCGGCTACCACAAGCCCATCATGATCGCCGGCGGCATCGGCAACATCGACGCCAGCCACACGCACAAGGATGGCGTGCCGGCCGGCTCGCTGCTGATCCAGCTCGGCGGCCCCGGCATGCGTATCGGCATGGGCGGCGGCGCGGCCAGCTCGATGGCCACCGGCACCAATACCGCCGACCTGGACTTCGACTCCGTGCAGCGCGGCAACCCCGAGATGGAGCGCCGCGCGCAGGAAGTCATCAATGCCTGCTGGCAGCTCGGCGACGCCAACCCCATCCTGTCGATCCACGACGTGGGTGCCGGCGGTATCTCCAACGCCTTCCCCGAGATCGTCGACGGTGCCGGCCGCGGCGCACGCTTCGACCTGCGCCAGGTGCACCTGGAAGAGTCGGGCATGAGCCCGGCCGAGATCTGGTGCAACGAGTCGCAGGAGCGCTACGTGCTGGCCATCGCGCCGGATTCGCTGCCGCTGTTCCAGGCCATGTGCGAACGCGAGCGCTCGCCCTTCGCCGTGGTCGGCGTGGCCACCGAGGAAAAGCAGCTGCAGCTGGTAGATTCCAGCGTGGACGCCGCCCTCAAGGATCACTACGCCGTCGACATGCCGATGGACGTGCTGCTGGGCAAGCCGCCGCGCATGCACCGCGACGTCACCCACGTCGAGCAGGCGCTGCCGCCGGTCGACGTCACCGGCGTGGCGCTGGAGCAGGCCGTGCGCGACGTGCTGCGCCATCCCACCGTGGCCAGCAAGTCCTTCCTGATCACCATCGGCGACCGCACCGTGGGCGGCATGAACGCGCGCGACCAGTTCGTCGGCCCGTGGCAGGTGCCGGTGGCCGACGTGGCCGTGACCACGCTCGACTACAAGGGCCGCGCCGGCGAGGCCATGACCATGGGCGAGCGCACCCCGCTGGCCGTGATCGACGCGCCCGCCTCGGGCCGCATGGCCATCGGCGAGGCGCTGACCAACCTGGCCGCCGCCTCCGTCAAGGACCTGGGCAAGGTCAAGCTGTCGGCCAACTGGATGGCAGCCTGCGGCGTGGCCGGCGAGGACGCCAAGCTGTACGACACCGTCAAGGCGGTGGGCATGGACCTGTGCCCGGCACTGGGCATCAGCATCCCGGTGGGCAAGGATTCCCTGTCGATGCGCACCAAGTGGCAGGACGAGGGCGTGGACAAGGAAGTGGTGGCGCCGGTGTCGCTGATCATCTCGGCCTTCGCCGCCGTCGATGACACCGACCGCACGCTGACCCCGCAACTGCGCACCGACCAGGGCGAGACGGTGCTGATCGCCATCGACCTGGGCCGCGGCAAGAACCGCATGGGCGGCAGCATCCTGGCGCAGGTGACGCAGCAGGTCGGCGACAGCGCGCCGGACGTGGACAGCGCCGAAGACCTGAAGCAGTTCTTCAACGTGATCCAGCGCCTGAACCGCGAAGGCAAGCTGCTGGCCTACCACGACCGTTCCGATGGCGGCTTCCTGGCCACGCTGGCCGAGATGGCCTTCGCCGGCCACACCGGCGTGTCGCTCAATGTCGACATGCTGACGCTGGAGCCGGGCCAGGAACAGGACTACGGCGATGCCAAGAACTGGGCCCAGCAGATCGCCGAGCGCCGCAACGACCAGACCCTGCGCGCGCTGTTCTCGGAAGAACTGGGCGCGGTGATCCAGGTGCGCCGCGACGAGCGCGACGCGGTCTTCGCCGTGCTGCGCGAGGCGGGCCTGTCGGCCTGCAGCCATGTGGTCGGCAAGCCCAACACGAGCGACCAGTTCGAGATCTTCCGCGACGCCAAGAAGGTCTACAGCGCGCCGCGCAGCGAACTGCAGCGCAACTGGAGCGAAGTGAGCTGGCGCATCGCGCGCCTGCGCGACAACCCGGCCTGCGCCGACAGCGAATACGAACGCGTGCTCGACGCCGCCGACCCCGGCATCTCGCCCGTGCTGACGTTCGATCCGGCCGAAGACATCGCCGCGCCCTTCATCGCCAGCGGCGCGCGTCCGCGCGTGGCCATCCTGCGCGAACAGGGCGTGAACTCGCAGATCGAGATGGCGTACAGCATGGACCGCGCCGGCTTCGACACCTACGACGTGCACATGAGCGACCTGATCGCCGGCCGCGCCAAGCTGTCCGATTTCACCGGCTTCGTGGCCTGCGGCGGCTTCAGCTACGGCGACGTGCTGGGCGCGGGCGAGGGCTGGGCCAAGACCATCCTGTTCAACGCGCAGATGGCGGAGCAGTTCGCCGCCTTCTTCAACCGCCAGGACACCTTCGCGCTGGGTGTGTGCAACGGCTGCCAGATGATGAGCAACCTGGCCCCGATCATTCCGGGCGCCGGTGCCTGGCCCAAGTTCACGCGCAACCAGTCCGAGCAGTACGAAGCGCGCTTCGTCACCGTGGAAGTGCAGTCCTCGCCGTCGATCTTCTTCGCCGGCATGGAAGGCAGCCGCATCCCCATCGTGGTGGCGCACGGCGAGGGTTTCGCCGACTTCTCGCAACAGGGCGACCAGGGCAAGGTCGACGTGGCGCTGCGCTTCGTCGACAACCGCGGCGCGGTCACCCAGACCTATCCGCTCAACCCGAACGGCTCGCCGGACGGCATCACCTCGGTGACCACCACCGACGGCCGCTTCACCGTGCTGATGCCGCACCCCGAGCGCGTCTTCCGCGCCGCCACCATGAGCTGGGCGCCGGACGCCTGGAAGCAGGTGGCCGACGGCGGCAGCCCGTGGATGCGCATGTTCCGCAACGCGCGCAAGTGGGTGGGGTAAGACAGTAGCGGCAGCTGGCAGCTGGCAGCTGGCAGCTGTTGCGATTGCTGTTGGTATGACGCGGCGCCTTGATGGCGCCGCGTTGCCTTGAGGCTCAGGCCGCGTGCTTCAGCGGATGGACGTGCAACTCACCACGCCTTTGCTCGACGAGCCAGAGGTCATAGGCGGCTTGGTGCGCGAGCCAGGATTCGGCGCTCTTGCCGAACGCGATTTCCAGGCGCACGGCCATTTCCGGGCTGACTGCGGGCACCTGCATGCGCTGCTGCAGGCCATCGCAGAATTGAGCGATGGCGATGCGGTGATTTCCGGCCTGGCCCTGGAACTGTCCGGGCGCATGCATGGCACGGGTGGCGCTCTGCAGGCGCGGGTGCGTATCGGCTGAGGCAGCCAAGGGCAGCACGTTCCGCGGCGGCCCGGCAGGCCGCCGCCCAGTGTTTCATCAGGGTCGCCCACCCATGGCCGCCGCCCATGCCAGCGTCGGCATCCCTGCCATGGTTGAAAGAAGCCCGGGAGCGCCGCGGAGACTGGATTCGATGTATTAATGGATATTCATTTAGAATCCGTTTTTTCCGATGCGGATTCTGATGCCTCGATCTCTCGGATGGCGGCCGGATTATCATGTCTCCCCCGTTGGACAAGGTCTTCCTTTCCCAATTAGGGTACGTGGTGGCGGCGAGGAGTGCGGTGAAAGTGCTGGGTGAAGCGCTGGAAAATACCCTTCCGATAAATCCGTGCCGCGAGGTGTGGCTGCCGACGGCGTGGCGGGCTCAGCCGGCGCGGAACTGCAGGCTCCATGGCTGATAGAGGCAGCGCAGCGCACGCTTGGCGCCGATCACGCCGGCCGCCGCGGGCGCACGCCCGACGACCTGCAAGGTGGCCCAGCCCAGCCGTGCCACCTTGGCCTCGCCATAGCGATCGCGCGCCGGCAGCTGCCCGCGCCACGCCTTGCGGCCGGCCTGCAGTTGCGGCGGAATGGCTGTCGCCAGGGCGCAGTAGCCCCATCCGGCCGATTGCAGGCGCCAGATCTGCCAGGGCTTGCGCCGTGGCAGTGCCTGCGTGCCATCGCCGTGTGCGTCGACGGCGGTGCTTGGGCGTTCGGACCGCCGTGGGGCGGCTGGGCGTGGGGTGGCTGCGAAGAGAGAGCGCAAAGGCTTTCGCATATTCAGAACATTCATAGGTTGGTGGAGTCGTTTCCCGCTGGGGAGTGGCCAGGATTAATCCATACTATACCCCAGGTTGGCGTCATGCTTTCTCTCAAATGGTGTCGGGGGGGCGGAAAGGGTGGGGTCTGACCATAATCGGATTTTTCTGATCCAATCTTAGGATTCGGCTGCTTTATCGGAATGTGCTTCGGTCGAGATAATGGGGTCCTCTTTCGAGAGAACCTCACTACCAACCTTCACAGGAGCACAATATGTCCAAGCAGATCCGCATGGCCCTCATCGCCGCCGCCGCCACCGCCGCCACCTTTGGCGCCAGCTCGGCCATGGCCGCCGACGGCACCATCAACTTCACCGGCAGCATCATCGCCGCCTCTTGCAGCCTCGTCGGCGGCAGCGGCACCAACGTGGGCGGCAGCCAGGGCAATCAGACCATCGACGTCAAGCTCGGCAAGGTCACCACTGACTCGCTGGGTGGCACCGCGGGCGGCAACATCATCGCCGGCACCGCGATCAACCTCGACCTGAACTGCGACAACTCGGCCACAGGCCTGAACACGGTCAAGGTCCGCTTCGACCCGGTCTCCGGCTCGGGTATCGACAAGCACAACAACAAGCTGCTCGCCATCACCGGCCCGGCCACCGGCGTGGGCATCGGCCTGTACAACGGCAAGAACGAGCTGCTGGACCTGAGCGGCAACAGCGTGATCGAGGGTGATCTGGTCAAGGACGGCGACAAGTACACGGCAAAGCTGGCCCTGCGCGCGGGCTACGTGAAGAACGGCGACGCCATCGGCCCCGGCGACGCCAACGGCACGCTGCCCTTCACGCTGACCTACGAGTAATCCCCCCCAACCCTCCGGGCTGAGCGGGGGGCTCCGGCCTCCCGCCCGTCCGGGCATCACGGAATCCAATATGAAACGCTCTCACATTGCTGGGCTGGCCCTGGCCGGTTCTCTGGGGCTGGCTTCGGGCGCGTCGCTCGCCGGCATCACGCTCGACGGTACCCGCGTCGTGCTGGCCGCGCCGAGCAAGGAGGCGTCGGTGCTGGTCCGTAACCGTGCGGCGGCGGACGTCATGATCCAGGCCTGGATCGACGGCGCCGACGACAAGGCGGACGTGCCGTTCGCCATCACGCCGACGCTTGGCCGCCTGGGTGCGGAGAAACAGCAGACGCTTCGCATTCTTTACTACGGCCAAGGGCTTCCCACCGACCGTGAATCGGTCTTCTGGGTCAACGTGCAGGAGATCCCGCAGAAGCCCAAGGACGAGAACACGCTGCAGATCGCGCTGCGCCAGCGCATCAAGCTCTTCTACCGGCCTGCCGGCCTGCCCGGCGATGTGGCCAAGGCCCCCGCGCAACTGCGCTGGCGCCTGGTTCCGCACGATGGCAAGGCGCAGCTGGAGGTGAGCAATCCCACCGCATTCCACGTCTCGCTGGCCGGGGTCAAGCTGCACAGCGGCGGCCGTGACTACGAGGCCGCACCTGAAATGGTGCCGCCGGCCGGAACGCGCCGGTTCGAAGTGAAGGGCCTGCCGGCGGGCGCCGCCAACGCGGACGCCAAGGTTCGCTTCGACACCATCAACGACTACGGCGCCATCCAGTCGCACGAAGGCGCCACCGGCAACTGAGGCTGTCGCCTCACAGCCGCCGCCTAACACGCCGCTTCCCCTTGATCTCCGCCACCCCCGTTCATGGATGGGGGGAGAGGGCGCTTTGCGCCCGCCCGCGGAACGGGCTGGGAAGCGAATCACAAGAGAAAACGGTTATGGTCATCGTCAGGAAGGAAGTCATCAGGCAGTCCAGTGAACTCGGCAACGTCGCGCAGATCAGCGTGCCTTGGCTGGTTATGCTCGGGCTGGTGCTGCCCTCCGCGGGCCATGCCGTGGAATTCAACGAGTCCTTCCTGCGCAAGGGTGATGGACCGGTCGCGCTGCACTATTTCGAGAAGGGCAACGCGGTGCTGCCCGGCAGCTACGACGTCGACGTCTACCTGAACCAGTCGCTGACCCGGCGCCACACTGTGCAGTTCAATCCGGATGCCGAAGGCCTGGTCCGGCCCGCCATCCCGCTCGGGCTGCTGCGCGCGATCGGTGTCGACGTGGCCAAGCTGGCGAAGGAGGGCCGCATCCCCGCTGGCACCGATGACAACGCTGCCGTTGACCTGTCCGCGCTGGCGGACGGCGCGGCGGTGGATTTCGAGGCGAACACGCTCTCGCTTTTCCTGAGCATTCCGCAGGCCTATGTGCTGCGCACCGCGCGCGGCTACGTGGATCCGTCGCTGTGGGATGACGGCGTGCCGGCCCTCTACACGGATTACCAGGCCACCTACAGCCGCAATGACGGCAACGGCCAGCACAGCGACTACTATTACCTCGGCCTGCGCAGCGGCTTCAATATCGGCGGCTGGCGCTTCCGCAACGAATCCTCGTTGTCGGGCTCCTCCGAGACGGGCAGCCGCTTCTCCAGCAACCGCACCTACGTGGAGCGGAATTTCGCCAGCCTGCGCGGCAAGGCGTCGGCGGGCGAACTGTACACGCCGGGCGACATCTTCGAGAGCGTGCGCTTCCTGGGCGGGCAGATCGGCACCGACCTGGCCATGCTGCCAGACGGCGAGATGGGCTTCGCACCGACCGTGCGCGGCATCGCCGAGAGCAATGCCGTGGTCGAGGTGCGCCAGAACGGCTACGTCATCTATTCGACGGCGGTGCCGCCCGGCGCGTTCGAGATCAATGACATCTATCCGAGCGGCTCCAACGGCGACCTCGAGATCCGTATCACCGAGGCCGACGGACGCGTGCGCCGCTTTACGCAGCCGTACTCTTACCTGCCGGTGATGGTGCGCCACGGCAGCCTGCGCTATGCGCTGGCCGGCGGCCAGTACCGCGGCGAAGGTTCGTCGCGCCCGAAGTTCCTGCAGGGCACCATGGTCTACGGCGTGTCCGAAGACTGGACGGCCTATGGCGGCATCCAGGCGTCGCAAGACTACGCGGCGGCCAACCTCGGCGTGGGCGTGAACACCCGTATCGGCGGTGTGTCGCTGGACGTGACGCACAGCCGCTCGCGCACGCCCAACGGCACCCGGCAGGGGCAGAGCGTCCGCTTCCTGTATTCGAAGACGGTCAATCCCACCAACACCACCTTCACCATGGTGGGCTACCGCTATTCCACGGACGGCTACCGTACCTTCAGCCAGCACGTGGACGAGACCGACCGCCCCGACGGGCAGGGCTTCCGCCGGCAGAAGAGCCGGGTGGACGTCAATATCAGCCAGCCGCTGTCGAGCGGCTCGCTGTACCTCGGCGTGGGCGACACCAGCTACTGGAGCGGCGACGGCCGCAGCCGGCGCGTGCAGCTCGGCTACAGCAGCAGCTACAAGGACATCAGCTACAGCCTGTCGGTGTCGCATACGCGGGACTCGGGCCTGGCCGCCCGGCCCGAAACGCAGTTCAGCGTGTCGCTCAGCATTCCGCTGGGCAAGGTGGGGCGAACGCATCGGGCCTACGCCAACGCGGTGTCGTCGGTGCGCGGCGACTACAACCTGCAGTCCGGCGTGACGGGCTATCTGAACGATGCCAATACCGTCAACTATGGCGTGCAGGCCGGCTACAGCCGCGACGGCGGCGGTTCGGGCGGCGTCAGCCTGGGTTGGGATACGCCCACGGCCAAGCTGAGCGGCAACGCCAGCCAGAACCGCTTCGGCAGCCACGTCGATGCGAGCGCCTCGGGCTCCGTGGTGTTGCACGGCGGCGGCGTGACACTGGGCCAGCCGCTGGGCGAGACCTTTGCCGTGGTCGAGGTGCCGAAGGTGGCCGGCGTGTCGATGAGCAATTCGCCGTCGGTCCGCACCGACCGCAGCGGCTATGCCGTGGTGCCCTATCTGCAGCCCTATCGCGTGAACTGGCTCAACGTCGATCCGTCCAGCACCGGCGTCGAGACCGAGATCACCGAGAACTCCAAGATGGTGGTGCCCACCCGCGGCGCCGTGGTCAAGACGCGCTTCGAGGCCGAGACGGGCCGCCGCGTGCAGTTCGAGCTGAGCCTGGACCAGGCCGGCAAGGTGCCGTTCGGCGCCCACGCCTATGACGCCAAGGGCAGGCCGCTCGGCATGGTGGACAGCCAGTCGCGCCTGCTGGTGTTCGGTATCGAGGACAAGGGCAACATCGACGTGCGCTGGGGTGACGAGCAGTGCACGATCGGCTACGCGTTGAAGCCGCAGAACAAGGCGCTGATGTATGAGCGCCAGGTAGCGAGCTGTGTCCGCGGCGCGATGGTCACCACCGTCAAGTGATCGCCATCCGGGCCGCGCATCGTGCGGTCCGGGCCTGCGGCGAGCGGGACGATCGGAAAACAAGGAGTCAAGTATGAACAAGGGAAAAATAAAACTCATCGGGGTCGCGATCCTGGCTCTTCTGTCCAGCTATGCGAATGCAAAATGCACGGTCAAGACCGATGCCGGCAAAGAGGTGGACTATCTTGTCGTCACGCTGCCGAAATTCTCTCCGCCTCCATTTGATCCCAATGTCAAGGAGGGAGCGGTGATCTTCACGTCGTCGGGGACCTCGACCGGATCGGGCGGGAGGGCGTATTGCGATTCAACCGTTGGTCTCGTCGGGTATTTCGGCTCGACAAGCCCCGCCCCCGGAAAGTACAACACCTATCCCACGCCAGTTGCCGGAGTAGGGGTTCGCATAAGAGGGGGTATCAATACGACTGAGTGGTGGCCGCAATCGACTAGCGGGACCGGTACTGACTATGGGCTGGCCGCAGGGACGGAATTTACGATCGAGCTCGTAAAGACTGGCGATATCACGGCGGCTGGCATTTTGAGCGGGGAGATTGGTATGACCTATATCGTCATGCATGAAAAGCAGATCCGCTCCATTGTGACGAATGGCTCGATCAATATCGTTCCGAAAGTTCCGACCTGCAATGTGTTGACCCCGAAAGTGGGAGTTGAGCTGGGGAAGGCAACAACCAGCGAGCTGAAGAGCGTCGGCGCAACGTCTTCACCGAAATCCTTCGAGGTGCGCCTCCAATGCTCTGGTGGCAACCCGGGCACGTCGACGAAGATGTACATGACGCTGACGGACTCGGCGAACCCCGCGAATGAAACCGATACGCTCTCGCTGGCATCCGGCTCGCAAGCCAAAGGCTTCGGCATTCAGGTCCTGCGGGCCTCGGATGACACGCTGGTCAGTTACGGCCCGGACTCTGCGGCGGCAGGCAATACCAATCAATGGAAGGTCGGCAGCTTCGGCAATGTCAACGTGACCATTCCTTTCAAGGCTCGCTATGTGCGAACGTCCTCCTCCATCGTGCCAGGCACGGCGAATGGCACTGCCACGTTCACCATGAGCTATCAATGAGCGGGCGGGTTTCCGGTTGCTGAAAGCTGGATCGCATTGGGCACTGGAGCGGCATTGCTGCACGCTGGGGTGACAGGGTCATGTCCGGTCGGATGCGGGGAATGGGAGGCTGGCATACGCGCGACAAGCGATGAGCCGTGTACGCGGCGGGACGGTCGGTAGCATCAGCGCGGGCGTTATGCGGTGCGTGTTTTTGATTGGCGCTGCTTAGGGGTAAGGGATGGCAACAAGAATATTATTGTTTCTTATATTTTCTGCGTTTTCACTTTCCTCTCATGCGGCGGAGATCTGCTGGTCGGTGAGCGGTAGCCCGACCATATCATTTCCTGCGCAAACGGTTTCCGGTGCGGAGGATGCCATGGCCCCGGGGATGGCGGTGTCTTCCGGCGCCACTAACAATTCTTTCAGCTACTCGATATTTCAGATCAATGAAAGCCTGACCTGCAATGATAGGTCGGGAGTCAATGGGTCGATCGTCATTCCTGAGACGGTTAAAAAATCCACTGTCACTTATACGCAGAATGGCGTGGAGCATGCCGTCTGGGAGACTAGCGTGCCGGGTATCGGGATCGCCATGGCGGCCAGGTTGAGCAATACGGCTGATTGGGTCCCGATCAAATCCGCGGAGCAGGATATCGGCTCGCTGAGTTATCCAACGAGCGGGATTTTCTATATAGGTTTGCAGCTCAGGGCAACTTTGGTTTTCACGGGGCGTGTGAAGTCCGGGAGCTATAGCTTCACCATGAGTCCGGTTAATTATATCAGGCAGAAATCGAACTCAAAGGCCATTCTGACGACGACTTTGGGAGTGAAAGGGAACGCTACCGTCAAGGCCGGTTCATGCAAGCTGACCAGCGGTGCGAAGCAGACCGTTTTGCTGCCAAAGGTGTCGGCTCACAGCTTGAATCAGCAGGGGGGCGAGTCAGCAGAATCCTCTGCCCCGTTCTCGCTGGGATTGCAGTGCGATCCGGGCGTCAAGGTCCACGCGACGATGACGGACGCATCGAATCCCCTGAACACAAGCGATACGCTCGGCCTTGGCAAGGGTTCGACGGCGGGCGGTGTCGGTCTCCGGATCTATCGCGAGAAGGAAACGGCGCCGGTCAGCTACGGGCCGGACTCGTCGGCGAAAGGGAATTCCAATCAATGGTACGTCGATACGGCAGGGGCGAATGGAGCGGTCGGGCTTTCCTTTGTGGCCAGGTACGCCAAGACCGGGCCGACGGTCACGCCGGGTTCGGTTGAGGCGCAGAGCACGATCACGTTTTCCTATCAGTAGCGAGTAGCGAGTAGCGAGTAGCGGTTGCGGCCTTGGTGCCCACCGCTTCGCCGTCGCCAAGTCCGTGCCGACCCAAGGCGAACACAAGCACCGCGTCGTTCCACCCCTGCCGTTCCGGCGTTCCCAGGCCATGCCCACTTGTCGCGACAAGTGGCGCTCAAGGCTACAATCCCGCTGACGGTGGTACGAACCCGGAGACAGAGGCCGGCAGACCTGCTGCGTGCCGCCCTTCAAAAGCGAATGCTTGCGGTCGGCGCCAATGGAAAACACTCGAAGTTCGAAAGTCCAGAAACTGGCGCAGAGTACGCTGCGCCTGAATGTCGGCCTGCTGGCCATCATCCTGCTGGCCGCCTTTTTTCTAGGCACCACCTACTGGGGCGTAATGCGCGTGCTCCGGATCGAGCAGACGAAGGCCTCTTTCCACTTCGCGCGGCTGGTCGGAACGATCCAGGAACACGAGCGCTTCCTGCTGCAGTTCATCCGCGCGACCGAACCGGCGACCAAGCTGCCGTCACCGAACGCGATGGACGTGCCTATCCAGCAGCGTGCCGAACTGGCCACGCTGAAGACCATGCCGCGCGGGGAGGTGGATATCTACGAGGGGCAGCAGTTCGCCTTCTCACCGTTGTTCGCTCTGGTCTTGCCAGGCGGTCAGGCGATGCCGGTGCCCGAAGCGCGCGAGCGCCAGCTCAGGCTGGGGGTGATGGCGGGCAGCTTCTACAGCAGTTTCTGGAGCCACTCGCGCTATGTGGCGCCGCAGATGCTGCTGTTCGATCTGGATAGTGTGGCAGGCCTGGCCTTGCCTTCGATCGAGGCCAGGCCGGACCTGCCGGTCGGAACGCGCCAGGGCTTGGTGCGTGTGCTCGACAGCGCCCGCGGGCAAGTGCGCCAGGACCCTCCGCCGCCCGGCGTATTGAAGGTGCGTTGGCAAGTCGGCACCGGCTATTTCGGTGGGAACGAGCCGGAACTGCTGGCCTACATTTATGACAGCGTGCCGGACGCGCTATGGTGGCAGCAGGCCGCGCCGCGGCGCGTGACAGTGGCCACCGTGTTGGAGCTCGACGGCATCCTCGGCGAACGGGGTCTGCAATACACGCCATCCTTCGACCTGCTGAGCCCGGATGGCCACGCGCTGCTGGGCTCCCGGGAAGGGGGCGATCAGTACGAGGATGGGGTTCACCTGACCGCAGGCGGGCTGGTGATCAAGTGCGGCGACAATGGGGAGCCGGGCTGGCAGGCCGTCTACCACATCTCCTACGGCAAACTTTTCCGAGAAGAGCGCGGGATCATCCTTGCGCTGGCGCTGTCCCTGCTGGCCATCTTCGGCTCGGGTTGGGCGCTGTTGCGCTGGTATCGCCGGCGCGTGGTGGCGCCGGCCAGCGAAGCGCATCGCGCGCTGCAGGAGAGTCACGCCTTCAATCGCGCCATCTTCGCGACGGCGCCCGTCGCGCTGTGCGTGCTCGACCAGGACGGGCGCGAGGTCATCATCCAGAACGCGCTGGCCCAGGCATGGCTGGGCGGCCCCGAGGCCGTCGCGCCGCTGGTGCGCGATTGGCATTGGTCCGAGGCCGGGCGGCTGGTGCCCGGCGAGGCTTGCGTGGTGGCCGGCGGGCTATCGCTGCATGCACGCTGGGCGCCGGCGCAGTATGGCGGCGCCAGTGTGCTGCTCTGCGCGTTCAACGACATCAGTGCCCACCGCGAGGCGCTGTCGGCGCTGCGCGGGGCGCGCGCCGCGGCGGACGAGGCCAATGCGGCCAAGAGCCGTTTCCTGGCCACCATGAGCCATGAGATCCGCACGCCGCTGTACGGCGTGGTCAGCACGCTGGAACTGCTCGGCCTGACCCCGCTCGATGCGCGCCAGCAGGGCTATCTGCACACCATCCGCAGTTCCTCCGACGTCTTGCTGCAATTGATCAGCGACATCCTCGACGTTTCCAAGATCGAAGCGGGCCAGATGCCGCTGGAAGCCGAGGCCTTCGACCCGCAGGCACTGACCGAGGACATCCTGCGCAGCTACGCGGCGCGTGCGCAGGAGAAGGGCCTGCAGTTCTACGCTTGCCTGGACGCCGACGTGCCGCAGTCGGTGGTCGGCGACGGCATGCGCATCCGGCAGGTCCTTGCCAATCTTGTCAGCAATGCCATCAAGTTCACCGGCGCCGGCCGCGTCGCCGTGACCCTGCGGCGCGAGCGGGAGGCAGACGACGGCGTGGTGCGCCTGCGCTGGGAAGTGGTCGATACCGGCAGCGGCTTGTCGAAGGCCCAGCAGGAGCGGTTGTTCGAGCCCTTCTATCAGGCTGACAACCAGGCCGATGCCCGCCTCGATGGCCGCGGCAAGGATCGGCCCGCCACCCCTGCCCCGATCGGCGGAACCGGGCTGGGCTTGTCGATCTGCCGCCGCCTGAGCGACCTGATGGGGGGCACGCTGGAGGTGGTCAGCGTGCCCGGCGTGGGGAGCCAGTTTGCCTTCACGGTGCCGCTGGCCGCCGTGCCGCGTTTGCCGGCGCAGCCGGACGCCGCCGTGGCCGTGGCAGCGCGGCCTGTCTGCGTGCGCTCGCCTGCGCCGGATCTGACCGCCAGCCTTTGCCGCTGGCTGGTCTCGCTCGGCTGGGACGCGCATGCGCTGGCGGCAGATGGCGTGCCGGAGCAAGCACCGGGCGAGGGCGGCGCGGACACCGGGAACGCGCTCTTGCTCGACGTGCTGCCGGCGTGGCTGGCGCCGCTGCCCTGGGCCGGAGCGCGCGTGACGGCGCGGCACGACGCGGCCTTGCGGCCCGAGTCCGTCGCGGGCGGCTGGCAAGTCAACCTGCATAGCCGCGCGGGCATCCTGCAGGCCCTGGCGGCGGCGGCCGGGCTGGACCCGGGCCTCCTTCCCGCGGCCGGCGGTGACGATGCCGCGACGCAGCGGCCGCCGCTGGGGCTGCGAGTGCTGGCGGCCGAGGACAACCCGATCAACCGGACCCTGCTGAAGGAGCAGCTCGAGGCACTCGGCTGCACGGTGACGGTGGCGGCCGACGGCGAGGCGGCACTGCGCTGCGCGCAGACGGGGCAATTCGACGTGGTGCTGACCGACGTCAATATGCCGGTGATGGATGGTTATGCGCTGACGCGCGCCCTGCGCGCGCGCGGTGCCTCGCTGCCCATCCTCGGCGTGACCGCCAACGCCATGCGCGACGAAGGCGAGCGCTGCCTGGCCGCCGGCATGGACGCGTGGATGACCAAGCCGATCAGCCTGCTGACGCTCTATGAGCGGCTGCACGCAGCGGCGAAGGCCGCTGGTGCGGCGGTGGCGGCAGCAGGGACAGTGGGGGGGGCAGCGGCAGTCGGGGCAATGGAGTCCGTTGCGGTGGCCGATGGGGCCGATGGGGCCGATGGGGCCGATGGGGCCGATGTGGCCGATGCGGCAGGAGCGGTAGCGGATGACGCCCTGGACGTGCCCGCCCCCTTGCGCCAGCTGTTCCTGTCCACCATGGCGGAGGACCTGGCCGCCACGCGGGCCGCGCTCGCCAAGGGCGATGCCGTGCTGTTGCGCCAGCTGCTGCATCGCATGCGCGGCGCACTGTCGGTAGCGCGTGGGGCTGACCTCGTGACTGCCTGCCGCGAGCAAGAAACGGCCTTGGCCGAGGGGCGCACGCTGGCCGGCGATGCGCCGCTGCAGGCCTTGCTCGACAGGATAGAGTCCGCCGTCGGTCGGGTGCAGGGCGGCGCACGCCTGTGCTAAGCTTTTTCTCTATACATAGTTAGAAAGATCGGCATATGCCCGCAGGAAATTCCTATTCTGCGGAGCCCTGCCGCCCGCCGCCCAGGAATCCTAGACATGAGCCGAATCATCGTCGTCGATGATCACCCGCTGATCCATCTTGCCGTGCGCCTGATGCTGGAGAAGGAAGGCCACGAGATCGTCGCCGAATGCGACAGCGGCACGGCTTGCATCCAGGCGGTGCGCGAGCACCAGCCCGATCTGCTCATCCTGGACTTGTCCATCCCCAAGATGGACGGCTTCGCCGTGATCGCCCACCTGAAGTCCGCGGGCCTGCGCGTCAAGGTTCTGATCCTGACCTCGAGCGATTCGCGCAATTTCGCCATGCGCTGCCTGCAGGCCGGCGCCGCCGGCTTCGTCTGCAAGGACGACAATCTGGACGAACTGGTGGGCGCCGTGCGGGCCGTGCTGTCCGGCTATACCTATTTCCCCGAGGACGCGCTGATCGCTTTGCAGGAGAACGCCAAGGCGGCCAGCGAGGAACAGGTGCAGGTGGCCGCGCTGACCGACCGCGAGCTGTCGGTGCTGCGGCTGCTGGCGCGCGGCTTGGGCAACCAGGAGATTGCCAGGGACCTGCTGATCAGCCACAAGACGGTGAGCACCTACCGGGTGAGGCTGATGCAGAAGCTCAACGTATCGAACCTGGTCGCGCTGGTGGAGCTGGCCAAGCGCAACGGCGTGGCCTGAGCTCCGGCGGGCTGCCTCAGTCCGGCTTGCTGACGCGCAGCAGTTGCGCGTCGAGCGCCTGTGTGGCCGCTTCGACGGCCGCAATGGCGGCGCGCAGTGCCTGCCGCGAAGGCGGCACCGCCCGGCACGCGGCCTGCAGGCCTGAGCAGGCATCGACGAGCTGCGCTGCCCTGAGCAGTTCGGCGGCGCCGCGGATGCGATGGGCGATGCGGCCCAGGGCCTCGGTGTCCGGCTGCCGGCGCAGCCTGGCGAGGGTGCGGCGATCCTGCACATTGGCGTGCAGCATGGCGTCGACCAGCCGCTGCACCAGTGCCGCGTCGCCGCCGGCCAGTTCTCTCAGTTCCCGCGCCATGCGTGGGTCATCGGCGTGTGCCTGCGGCGTGGGCTCGAGCGCAGCCGTCACCGCCTCCCGCGAGTCGGGAACGTCCGGCAGGGCCGGCAGTGCAAGGCCGTCGGCGCCGGCTGCATCAGCCTGCGTATCCGCATTCGTATCCGCATTCGTATCGGCTGCCGGCTGCGCGGGAGCGGGCAGGGCGGCGGCCCCGCCGGGCGTGCGCACTGCCGCGGTGGCCAGCACTTGCTCCAGGCGGTCCAGTCCCAGCGGCTTGACCAGGCAGTCGTCCATGCCCGCCTCGACGCAGGCGGCGATTTCCTCCTTGCGCGCGTCGGCGGTCAGGCCCAGCACCAGGCAAGGTGCGAGCCCGCGCGACCGCTCATCGTCGCGGATCGCCTTGGCCAGCGCCAGCCCGTTCATTTCCGGCATATGGCGATCGGTGATGACCGCATCGAAGCGGTCCTCGTGCCAGGCCTGCAAGGCCTGCCGGCCGTTCTCGACGCAGGTGGTGCGATGGCCCAGGAATGCAAGCTGCTGGCACAGCAGCAAGCGGTTGACCGCGTGGTCGTCGGCCACCAGTACATGCAGCCTGCGGGCCGGTGCCGGCATCGGCGCGGCCTGCGCGGCGGCGCTCGCGGTGTCCGGCGTCGCGGGCTGGCAAGCCGGCAAGGTCTGCAGGGTCAGTACGACCTCGATGCGCGTGCCGGCACCGGCGGCGCTGTGCATGAGCAGCGAACCATCCATCATTTCGCACAGCGAGCGGCAGATCGACAGCCCCAGGCCGGCGCCGCCATGTGCGGCGCCGTGTTCATCCACGTCGCCGGATGGCGCGACCTGGGAGAATGGCTGGAACAGGCGCGCCTGATCGACCGGCGCGATGCCGATGCCGCTGTCTTCTACCGACAGCTTCACCCGCATCCGTTCGGCACCGGCCGGCTCCCCGCCCAGGTGGATGCGCACATAGCCGTGCGCGGTGAACTTGATCGCATTGCTGACGAGGTTGGACAGGATCTGCTTGAAGCGCATCGGATCCACCAGCACGTCCGCGCCGACACTGGAATCCATTTCCAGCGTCAACGCCAGTCCCTTCTGCCGGGCCGGGCCGTCGAACACGCGCACGACGGATTCGGCGAGGTCGCGCAGGCGGGCCCGCACCGGTGTCAGGCTGAGATGGCCGGATTCGATGCGCACGATGTCCAGGATGTCGCCGATCAGGGCCAGCAGGCCGTTGGCCGACGCATAGGCGGTTTCGATGGCCGCGCGGTCGATCTCGCCCGCGCGGGCGCGGCGCAGCGCCAGTTCGAGCGTGCCGATGACCGCGCTCATGGGCGTGCGGATCTCGTGGCTCATGGTGGCCAGGAAGGTGGTCTTGGCGCGGCTGGCCTGCTGCAGCGCGTCGATCAGGCGGCGCTGGTCGGTGATGTCCTGCCAGCCGCACACCACGCCCTTGAGCGTGCCCGAGGCGTCGCGATAGGGCTGCACCCAATGGTCGATCCAGCGTGCCTCGCCGTGGATGCGCACGGCGAGCTGGCGCCGCTGCGGCTGGCCGTCGGCGATCGCACGCAGGTAGCCGGCGTGGAAGTCGGGGGCGGACTTGAACAGGCTGGCAGGCAGCGCCGCGGCGGTCTTGCCGAGGGCATCGTGCGCGCTGATGCCGAGCACCTCTTCGTAGCGGCGATTGAAGGACAGCAGCCGGCCTGTGCAATCGCGCACATAGACCGGGTCGGGCAGCCCGTCGGTGAAGGTCTGCTGGAACTGCAACTGGTCGCTCAACGCACGTTCGGCGCGCAGCCGCTTGCGTACCTGGCGGCGCAGGTGGAACACCCAGGCGGCGGACAGTGCCAGCAGGGCGACGGCGCCGGCGACGATCCAGGCGATGGTCTGGCGGTAGTCGCGCCAGGTCTGGCCGGTCATGGCGGCGTTAGGGCGCCAGCGGTTGACGATGGATTGCAGCTCGTGCGGGCCCGAGGCCAGCAGGGCCTTGTCGAGAATGGACTGCAGCTCGGTGTCGCCGCGCCGCATGGCCAGGCTCAGCGGGGTGCTGTCCGGGCTGATCAGGCCGCTGACGGCCAGCTTGTCGCCGTACAGGCGCGTGATGTAGTAGCGCGCCGCGCCCAGCGACAGCACGGTGGCGTCTGCCTGGCGCTCGGACACCATGTGCAGCGCGTCGAGGATGGTCGACGGCGTGTCGATGGGCACCGAGGGGTAGGCGGCCCGTGCCTGTTGCGTGGCGATGTGCCCGCGCGCGATGGCCAGCCGCTTGGCGGAAGGCGGCTGCAGGGCATCCGGTTCGACCGGCGCGTCCTTGCGCGCGACCAGCACGAAGTAGTCCGAGGTGAACGGCCGCGAGAAGCGCAGGCATTCCTCGCGCTCGCTGGTCGGGCTCAGCACGGTGAGGTCGGCCTTGCCGTCGGTGAGGGCGCGTTGCAGGCTGTCGAAGCTGCCGGTGCGCGTGAATTCGAAGCGCAGGCCGGTGCGCAGCGAGACCAGTTGCAGCAGGTCCGCCAGGATGCCGTTGAAGTTGCCGTTGGCATCGAAGAAGGCGACGGGGGCGAGGTCGTCGTTGACGGCCAGCCGCACCACCGGATGGCGGCTGATCCAGCGCCGCTCCGCTTCGTCCAGCTCGACGCGCTGGCCGGGCAGCAGCACGCTGTCGCCGCTCCAGCGCATGGCGATGCGGTCCAGCTTGCCCTGGCCGAGCGAGGCCAGCGCGCTGTCGACGATGCGCGCCAGCGGCGTGCCGTCGCGGCGCATGCCGAAGCCGAAGCCACTCGGCTCGGCGGGCAGGAAGCGCGCCAGCCGCACGTAGTTGAAGAAGCTCTGGCTCACCAGCAGCGAAGCCGATAGCAGGTCGCCGAGATAGAGGTCGGCCTGGCCGAACGCCACCGCGGCCATGGCCTGGGCATGGCTGCGGTAACGCACGAAGCGGGCGTCCGGATAGGTCGCCTGCAGCGCCGGGCCGGACAGGTAGTCCTGCGCCAGGGCCACCGTCAGGCCCGACATGTCGTCGGGCGGCGCGGCGGCTTCGCCCTGACGCTGGAACAGGGCAGGCAGGTCGGGCGCGTACGGCCGGCTGACCACCAGGCTGCCGTTCGCGCGCGCGGCACGGCCGGCGCTCGCAAGCAGGTCGATGGTGCCGGCTTCCAGGGCCTGCGTGGCCTGGGCGCGGTCGGCGAAGCGGCGGATCTCGATGTCGACATTGAGTTGCTGCCGCAGCAAGGCGGTCACATCTGCCGTGATGCCTTCGTAATCGCTGCCGTGGACGATGTCCAGCGGTGGCTGACCCGGAGCGGGTACGCCGAGCACGAGGCGTCGCTTGTCGCGCAGCCAGCGCCAGTCGTCCGCGTCGAGCGGCACCGTGCGGCGTTCGAGCGGAAGGTGGCTCTGCAGGGACAGGGACGAGGTGTTGTCGTCCCAATCCTGGGCCAGGGCAGGGGCTGGCGCCAGGGCAAGGGCGGCCAGCATGGCGGCGGCGAGTGCCAGCAGCAGCGCAAGGGTGGAGGGCCGGCAGGCGTGCAGCGTGCGCGGCGGCAGGACGCGTCGTTCAGGCATGGCGGGAATCCGGGTCGGCAACGAAGGGCGCCGTGCGCGTTGCGCAGGGCGTGCGGGTGGCGGGAGCGCGGTGCCCGCCGCAGCGGCGATCAGAGCGCGGGCGAAGACGTCCCGCCCTTGGCGCGGGCCGGTGCCGCCAGCGCGGCGGCGCGAGGGGCAAACCGTCGCAGCAGTGCCTCGCGCGCCATCGGCGGCGCCAGGCCGAACCCCTGGCCGATACGGCAACCCATGGCTAGCAGACGCTGCCGCTGTGCCGATGTCTCGACGCCTTCGGCGATCAGTTCAGCGGCCAGTTCGCGCGCCAGCAGCAAGGACGCGCGCGCCACCGCGCGGCTGGCGCGGCTGTGTTCCAGCGCGCGCACGAAGGCGGCATCGAGTTTGATCTGGTCGAAGGGGAACTCGCACAGGCGTGCCAGCGACGAGTGGCCCTGGCCGAAGTCGTCCATGGCCAGCGCACAGCCCATGCGGCGCAGCGCGCGCAGGGTTTCCAGCGCGGCCGGGCCCAGGACGGGAACGCCGTCCGCGTCGGCTTCGACCACCTCGAAGGCGAGGCCCGAGAGCGGCAGGCCCGCCGCCGCAGCGGCGCGGCCGACGTCGTCGGCGAAGCCCGGCCCGGCGAGCTGCTCGGGGCGCAGGTTGAACGCCAGCGCCAGCGCTTGCGCGCGCCCTGACAGCTCACGCTGCAGTGCCAGCCCCTGGCCGAACATGCGTGCGAACAGCTCGGTGAACAGGGCCCGCGAGCTGGCGGGGGCGGCTTCCATGGCCGGCAGGAAGGCGCCGGGCGTCAATAGCCCCAGGCGCGGGTGCTGCCAGCGTGCCAGCACCTCGGCGCCGTGCCAGCTGCCATCGCGCAGGTCCACCTTGGGCTGGAAATAGGCGACGAACTCGCCGGCGTCAAGGCCGCGCCGGATGTCGTCAAGCGTAGGTGCCGTCGCTGAGGCCAGTGCCAGTGCGGCGGACGGATGCACCGCCACACTGGCCGGCGGGCACGCGGCATGGCGCGGTGTGGCGTTGCGTGGCGGAAGGGGGCGGTTATAGGAAAGTAGTGAGCGTTGGATAGGCACGGATCAATGCGTTTAGGGAATATGACGACATATTCCTTGGAACAGCTCGTGCCTTCTATGAGACGAATCCGATTGGATTAGGAATGAATCCCGATCGAACGTGGAAAAATCTGAGCCATTGTCGGCTGCCGGCGGGCAGCGCACAGTCGCGCCGGAGATGTGGCGGCGGAAATGATCAAGCAACCGGCTGGGAAGTCGGCAGGGGAATCTGCCGCAGGAAAGAAAAAAGGGGCGGGGAGCCCCTTTTCCAGCCTGGCAGCGCGAGACGGTGCCGCCAGGCTGTGTGCATTACCGCGCGTGTGGCGGCATGCGGGATGGGGAGGCTTACTGGATCTTGGCCTTGTCGCGCAGCGACTTCATCATGGCCTGGAACTGCTCGCGCTGCCAGTTCTGGTCGCCCATCAGCATCTGCTGCAGCTGCGGCTTGACTTCCTCGAAGGTCGGGACCTTGGCGTCGCGCGTTTCCAGCAGCTGGATGACGTGCCAGCCGAACTGGGTCTTGACCGGGGTGTCGGTCAGCTGGCCGTTCTTCAGGCTGGTCATCGCGGCCGAGAACTCGGGCACGTAGCTGCTGCTGTTGGCCCAGTCGAGGTCGCCGCCGTTGGCCGCCGAACCCGGATCCTTGGAGGAGGCCTTGGCCAGGTCCTCGAACTTGGCGCCGCCCTTGATCTTGGCGATGATCGCCTTGGCCTCGGCCTCGCTCGGCACCAGGATGTGGCGCACGTGGTATTCCTTGCCGTTGCCGAACTGCGACTTGATCTTGTCGTACTGCTTGCGCAGCTCGGTGTCGCTGGCGCCGTGGGTCTTCACGTAGTCCTCGAACACCGCGCCGGCCAGCACGTTCAGCTTGGCCTGCTCCAGTTGTTCCTGCACGTCGTCGCGCTGGGTCACGCCGCGCTTGTTGGCTTCCTGCAGCAGCAGTTCCCGGTCGATCAGCATGCTGCGGGCACGGTCGCGCAGCTCCGGATTGTCGGGCTGGCCGGTGCTGGCGATCAGCTTGTCCACCTTGGCCGAGGGGATGGCCTTGCCATTCACGACGGCGGCGTTCTGGGCAAAGGCGGGCAGGCTGCCAGCGGCAAGCACAGCCGCCAGGCTGAACGAGAGGACGGAGGTCTTCATGGAATCAGGTCGGAGAGTTGCGTGAATTGCGTGAAGAATCAATCGCGGGAAGAGTCGCGGGATCGGTATTCTTGTTCGGTGTAGGCGGTCACGGCCAGCGCGTGGATCTGCGCCGGGAACAGACTGCGCAGCGCATCATACACCATGCGGTGCCGCGCCACGCGGTTCTGTCCGGCAAAGCGCTCGCTGACGATGGTCACGTGATAATGGCCCCCGCCCGAGGCCGCGCCGGCATGGCCGGCATGCAGCGCGCTGTCGTCGCGCACGGCGAGGGTGGTGGGGGCGAGGGCGGCGCGCAGCAGCGCGTCGAGGGTGGCGGGATCGGCTGCCATGGCTGGAAAGTCTCGGGTGGTTCGCTGCGGCCGCTCAGTCGGGCGTCTTGTCCTGGGTGTCTTCCTGGATATGGCGGGACAGCCAGATGCTCTGCAGCACGATGAACACCAGCATCAGCCCCATGCTGCCGAACAGCTTGAAGTTGACCCAGGCGTCGGTGGAAAAGGTGTAGGCGACGTACAGGTTGAGCACGCCCATGGCGGCGAAGAAACCGGCCCAGGCGGCGTTCAGGCGGGCCCACATGGCCTCGGGCAGCGTGACCTGCTTTTCCATCATGGCGCGGATCAGGTTCTTGCGCCAGCCGATCACCGACCCCAGCAGGGCCACGGAGAACAGCCAGTAGAGCACGGTCGGCTTCCACTTGATGAAGGTCTCGTTGTGCAGCAGCAGCGTGGCGCCGCCGAAGACGGCGATGATCAGCAGGCTGATCCACTGCATCGGCTCGACCTTGCGGTGGCGCGCGAAAGTCCAGGCGATCTGCACCACGGTGGCGACGATGGCCACGCCGGTGGCGGCGTAGATGCCCTGGAACTTGAAGGCGATGAAGAACAGGATGACCGGGAACAGGTCGAACAGGAATTTCATGCAGGCTGGTCAGGATTGAGGATCGGCGCCGGCCGGGGATGGTCCCCCGCCGGCGGTTTCCGCGCTTCCGGCGGTTTCCGTGGCGTCGCCGGGCGCAGGCCCGGCGCCGCAGCAGATCAGCGGGAGGCGTCCGGCGGCGTGGCGCCGGACGGATGGTTCCCGTCGGCTTCCCGCTGCGCCGGATCGCGGTCGTCGAATTTTAGCGCAGCCGAGTTGATGCAGTAGCGCAGCCCGGTCGGCGCCGGCCCGTCTTCGAAGACGTGGCCGAGATGGCTGTCGCATTCCTTGCAGCGCACTTCCACCCGCACCATGCCGTGCGAGCGGTCCGTGTGCTCGGCAATGACCTCGCCGTTGATCGGGCGGAAATAGCTGGGCCAGCCGCAGCCGGCGTCGAACTTGGTGGCCGATTCGAACAGCGGCGTGCCGCAGGCGACACAGTGGTAGATGCCGGAATCCCAGTGGTCCCAGTAGCGCCCCGTGAACGGGCGCTCGGTGGCAGCCTCGCGGGTCACGCGGTATTCGATGTCGGAGAGTTGCTGGCGCCATTCGGCGTCGGTTTTCTTGACGGTCATATGTCGTTCTCCAGGTGCGGCCCGGGCCAGCCGGAGCGCGCCACGATTGGCGGTGTTGCCGGGCGCGCGGGCCCGGCGTCAGCATGAGTCGGACGGCAGGGGCCCGACCTTACAGTCCCGGGGACGGGTTCAGGAGGAGCAGCTTACCTCCAGTCCGGCCGCCCAGTCGGGCGGCAGCGCGGCGTAGGCCTCGGCCTCGGGCTGCTCGTCGAAGGGACGCGACAGCACGGCGAGCAGGCGCTCCACCTCGCTGAAATCCTTGTCGCGCGCGTGCCGGATGGCGGTCTCGGCCAGGTGGTTGCGCAGCACGTACTTGGGGTTGACCGCCAGCATGGCCGCGGCGCGCGCGGCATCGTCGGACTGTTCGGCACGCAGGCGCGCCCGGTACTGATCGGCCCAGGCATCCCAGGCGGCACGGTCCAGGAAGAGATCCCGCACCGGCGCGTCCCGGCTGCCGTCGGCCGACGAGATGCGGCTCAGGTGGCGCCAGAACAGCGTGTAGTCGACGCGTTGCCCGTGCAGCAGCTGGAACAGGCTGGTCAGCAGCGGTTCGTCGTCTTCGTCGCGCTCGCCCAGCCGGCGCAGGCCCAGCTTGGCGCGGTAGAGGCGGAAGAAGGCGCTGGCGTAGCGTTCGCGGAACGGGTCCAGGGCCGCGCGGGCGGCCGCGATGGCGGCTTCCTTGCCGGCTTCCCCGGCTTGCGGGTCGCGCCACAGCGGCAGCAGGGCCTGGGCCAGGCAGTGCAGGTTCCAGAAGGCGACCTGCGGCTGCTGGCTGTAGGCGTAGCGGCCCTGGTTGTCCGAGTGGTTGCAGATGTGGTTGGCGTCGAAGGCGTCGAGGAAACCGAAGGGGCCGTAGTCGATGGTCAGCCCCAGGATGGACATATTGTCGGTGTTCATCACGCCGTGGCAGAAGCCCACGGCCTGCCACTGGGCGACCAGGTCGGCAGTGCGCAGGGTCACCTCGCGCAACAGGGCCTGGTAGGGCTGGGCATCGTCGCGGCAGGCCGGCAGGAAGCGGTCGATGACGAAGTCGGCGAGCGCGCGCAGCGAGGCCACGTCGTCGTGGGCGGCGAAATGCTCGAAGTGGCCGAAGCGGATGAAGGTCGGCGCCAACCGGGTCACGACCGCCGCCGTTTCGATGGTCTCGCGCCGCACCGGGGCGTCGGAGCCGACGATGGCCAGCGCGCGCGTGGTCGGGATGCCCAGTGCAGCCATGGCTTCCGAGCACAGGTACTCGCGGATCGACGAGCGCAGCACGGCGCGGCCGTCGGCCATGCGCGAGTACGGTGTCATGCCGGCGCCCTTGAGCTGGATCTCGAGCGGGCCCGCCGCAGTGGCCGCCTCGGCCAGCCGGATGGCGCGCCCGTCGCCGAGCTGGCCGGCCCAGACGCCGAACTGGTGGCCCGAGTAGACCGAGGCCAGCGGGTCGGCCCAGTCCGGCACGCGGTTGCCGACGAAGGTCTCGACGAAGCCGGGCTGGCGTGCGATGTCGGCATCCCAGCCGAGCAGGGCGGCGGCGGCCGGCGCTACCCCTACCAGGTAAGGCGAGGGCAGCGGCGTGGGCGCGAGGCGGGTGAAGAACTGCGGCCCGAGCGCGGCGAAGCCGTCCTCGGTGTGCAGCGGCGCAAAGTCGCTGCCTGCGGGTTCGGTGGGAGGGGCGCTCAGGTCCGTGGCCATGGTCTCTCTTGGGGGCGGCGCAGCGGCGCGGGGCCGTGCATTGTCTGCAAGTGCGCTTGCAGGCTAGGGAAAACGACATGTTGAGGCGCAACATGCCACGCAGTATTGTACTTGGACGCCGAAAACCGGCTCTTGTCTGACAGCCTTCACGGAAAGCTCACCGCCCGGTCCCCGTCGATGCCTGATGTGATCGGTGGGAGGGGCTGGCGAGGAGCCAGCGTGGAGGTGAGAGCGGCGGCGGCAGTCGCATCACCATTCCAGGGATCCCGTTGACGTTGATGCAACGGATGGGAAGAATCGCAAAAAAATAGCACGATTGTTCGCTTTTTTGACGGGTGCCCGGCAACCAATGAGAAGACAGGAGACGAGTTCATGGCATTGATGGGTCAAATGATGAGCGCACCGCTGCTCATTTCCTCCATCATCAAGCACGCTGCACGCTATTACGGTGACACCGAAATCGTCTCGCGGCGCACCGAAGGCGACATCCACCGCTACAACTACCGCGAGTGCGAACTGCGCTCGCGCAAGCTGGCCCAGGCCCTGGCCGCGCTCGGCGTGCAGCAGGGCGATCGCATCGGCACACTGGCCTGGAACGGCTACCGCCACCTGGAGATCTACTACGGGGTGTCGGGCATGGGGGCGGTCTGCCACACCATCAACCCGCGGCTGTTCCCCGAGCAGATCGCCTACATCATCAATCACGCCGAGGACGGCTATGTCTTCTTCGACCTGACCTTCCTGCCGCTGGTCGAAGGCGTGGCCGCGCATTGCCCGAAGGTCAAGGGCTGGGTGCTGATGAGCGACCGTGCCCACATGCCGGCCGAGTCCAAGGTGCCGCTGCTGTGCTACGAGGACCTGATCGACGGGCAGGACGGCGGCTACACGTGGCCGACCTTCGACGAGAACACCGCCTCCAGCCTGTGCTACACCTCGGGTACCACCGGCAATCCCAAGGGCGCGCTCTACTCGCACCGCTCCACCGTGCTGCATTCCTACGGTTCGGCGCTGCCGGACGTGCTGAACTGCTCGGCGCGCGACGTGATCCTGCCGGTGGTGCCGATGTTCCACGTCAATGCCTGGGGCCTGCCGTACTCGGTGCCGCTGGTGGGCGCCAAGCTGGTGTTCCCCGGGGCCAAGCTGGACGGCGCTTCGCTCTATGAGTTGTTCGAGCAGGAACAGGTCACCTTCTCGGCCGGCGTACCGACCGTCTGGCTCGGCCTGTTGCAGCACGTGCAGGGCAATGGCCTGAAATTCTCCAGCTTCCACCGCACCGTGATCGGCGGTTCGGCCGCGCCGCCGGCCATGATCCGCGCGCTGGAGGCACTCGGCGTCGACGTGGTGCACGCCTGGGGCATGACCGAGATGTCGCCGCTCGGCACGGCCGGGACGCTGATGGCCAAGCACGATGCGCTGCCGGACGACGAGAAGCACCTGATCCTGGAGAAGCAGGGGCGCGTGGTGTTCGGCGTGGACATGAAGATCGTCGACGGCGATGGCGAGGAACTGCCGTGGGACGGCAAGGCCTTCGGCGACCTGCATGTGCGCGGGCCCTGGGTCATCGACCACTACTTCCGTGTCGATGCCTCGCCACTGGTGGATGGCTGGTTCCCCACAGGGGACGTGGCCACCATCGACGCGGATGGCTATATGCAGATCACGGACCGCAGCAAGGACGTGATCAAGTCGGGCGGGGAATGGATCTCGTCGATCGATATCGAGAACGTCGCGGCCGCCCACCCGGCGGTGCACATGGCGGCCTGCATCTCCGCCTTCCATCCGAAGTGGGATGAGCGCCCGCTGCTGGTGGTGGTCAAGAAGCCGGGCGCCGAGGTGACGCGCGAGGAACTGCTGGCCTTCTTCGAAGGCAAGGTGGCCAAGTGGTGGATTCCGGACGACGTGGTGTTCACCACGGAGATCCCGCTGACGGCCACCGGCAAGATGCAGAAGCTGAAGCTGCGCGAGCAGTTCAAGGACTACCGGTTGCCGTCGGCCTGAGGCCGCGGTGGCAGGGTATTCCCGCCGGCCCGCGGCGCGGGCCGGCACCGGTGCGGGCGGGTGGCTGCCGCCGGCCGTCAGGACCAGGTAAGCCAACGAAAAAAGACAAAGGAGACAGATATGATCAAGATGCGTCCGCTGGTGGCCGCCACCGCCTTGTTCGCCGCCCTGGGGTCCGGCGCGGCAGGCGCGGATACGGTGAAGATCGCCTTCATCGATCCGCTTTCCGGGCTGATGGCGCCGGTCGGCCAGAACCAGCTCAAGAGCTGGCAGTTCGTTGCCGACGTGGCCAACCAGAAGGGCTGGGGCGGGCCGCACAAGTTCGAGGTGGTCGGCTTCGACAACAAGCTGTCTCCGCAGGAAAGCCTGACCATCCTGAACCAGGCCATCGACCAGGGCATCCGCTACATCGTGCAGGGCAACGGCTCCTCCGTCGGCCTGGCGCTGGAGGACGCGGTGGCCAAGCACAATGCGCGCAATCCGGGCAAGGAGATCGTCTACCTGAACTACGCGGCGGTGGACCCGGACATGACCAACAGCAAGTGCAACTACTGGCATTTCCGTCTCGACGCCAACTCCGACATGAAGATGGAGGCGCTGACGACCTACCTGGCCAAGGACCCGAACGTCAAGAAGGTCTACCTGATCAACCAGAACTACTCCTTCGGCCATCAGGTGGCGCGCGCCGCCAAGGATTACCTGAAGCGCAAGCGTCCTGACATCCAGATCGTCGGCGACGACCTGCACCCGCTGGCCCAGGTCAAGGATTTCGCGCCCTACGTGGCCAAGATCAAGGCCTCGGGCGCCGACACCGTGATCACCGGCAACTGGGGCAGCGACCTGGCCCTGCTGATCAAGGCGGGCAAGGACGCCGGCCTCAACGTCAACTACTACACCTACTACGCCTCGACCACCGGCGTGCCGACCGCGATGGGCGCCGCCGGCGCCGAGCACGTCAAGTACGTCGGCTACTACAACACCAACAACCAGGGCTTCAAGGGCGCGGACGTCATCGAGGGCTTCAAGAAGAAGTACAACGACGACTTCTACGTGATGGCGGCCTACACCGGCATCGCCATGCTGGGCAAGGCCTTCAAGGACACCGGCAGCACCGATCCGGTGAAGGTGGCCAAGGCCATGGAGGGCATGAAGGTCGACAGCCTGAACGGCTCGGTGGAAATGCGCGCCTCCGATCACCAGGCCCAGCAGCAACTGGTGGTCGCCACCTGGACCAAGACCAACGGCAAGGACATCCGCTTCGACCAGGAGAACACCGGCTACGGCTGGAAGACCGATGCCCTGCTGGACCAGTACGTGGCGGCGCAGCCGACTTCCTGCCAGATGAAGCGTCCTTGAAGACGGCGCAGGAGGTGGCATAGGAGGCGGTGCCGCGCGGCGCCGCTTCCTTCCTGCATACTGCGGATCTGGAAACGCGGGCCTGCCGACCCCTGCCGGCGGCCCGCGCGGCGGCGCTCGCCCGCCGGCATTGCCCGTATCCCCATCGCCGTGCGGCTCCCCGCGTGCCGGCGGCGCAAGACGGAAGGACTGGTTGTGGAATTCTTCATCATTTCCCTGTTGAACGGCATCAGCTACGGGCTGCTGCTGTTCATGCTGTCGTCGGGGCTGACCCTGATCTTCAGCATGATGGGCGTGCTCAATTTCGCGCACGCCAGCTTCTACATGCTGGGCGCCTATTTCGCCTACACCATCGCGAGCAAGGTGGGCTTCTGGCCGGCGCTGATCCTGGCGCCGCTGCTGGTGGCGGGCGCCGGCGCGCTGGTCGAGCGCTTCGGCCTGCGCACGGTGCACAAGTACGGCCACGTCGCCGAGCTGCTGTTCACCTTCGGCCTGGCCTACCTGATCGAGGAAGGCGTCAAGCTGGTGTGGGGGCTGGCGGCCGTGCCCTACCGCATCCCGGCCGAGCTGGACGGGCCGCTGTTCATGGTGTTCACCTCCGCCTTCCCCAAGTACCGCGCCTTCATGATGCTGGTGTCGCTGGCGATGCTGGTGGCGATCTACCTGGTGCTGACGCGCACGCGCATCGGCCTGGTGATCCAGGCGGCGCTGACCCACCCCGACATGGTCGAGGCGCTGGGCCACAACGTGCCGCGCGTGTTCATGATGGTGTTCGGCGGGGGCGCCGCGCTGGCCGGGCTGGCCGGCGTGATCGGCGGCAATGCCTTCGTCACCGAGCCGTCGATGGCGGCGGCGGTGGGGTCCATCGTCTTCGTGGTGGCGGTGGTGGGCGGCATGGGATCGCTGGTGGGGGCCTTTATCGCCTCCATCCTGATCGGCCTGCTGCAGACCTTCGCGGTCACCCTCGACGGCTCGCTGGCCGGCCTGTTCGCCTCGTTCGGGGTGGAGGTGACCAGCAGCACGCCGTTCTATTCGCTGTGGAAGCTGACGGTGTCGCAGGTGGCGCCGGTGCTGCCCTATGTATTGCTGGTGCTGATGCTCATCGTGCGCCCGCGCGGCCTGATGGGTACCCGGGAGAGCTGAGCCATGGAGTCGACGATGCAACAACCCCGCGAGCCGGCCAGGACCGGCCGTACCATGCGCTATCGCCCCCTGAACCTGGCGCGCTGGATCCTCTGGGGCGTGACCGCGCTGCTGATGGCGGTGCTGCCGCTGCTGTTCCCCGGCGGCTTCGCCATCACGCTGCTGTCGCAGATGGGGATCATGATCATCTTCGCGCTGTCGTACAACATGCTGCTCGGCCAGACCGGCATGCTGTCCTTCGGCCACGCCGTGTATTCGGGCCTGGGCGCCTTCATCGCCGTGCACGTGCTCAATATGGCGGGCGCCGGCAAGCTGTGGGTGCCGGTCTCGCTGCTGCCCCTGGTGGGCGGCGTGGCGGGCGCCTTCTTCGGCGTGCTGTTCGGCTACGTCACCACCAAGAAGTCGGGCACCACCTTCGCCATGATCACCATGGGCATCGGCGAGATGGTGTTCGCCAGCTCGCTGATGTTCCCTGATTTCTTCGGCGGCGAGGGCGGCATCTCCACCAACCGCATGGTCGGCGACGCGGTGCTGGGCATCACCTACGGCCCGGCGCGGCAGGTCTACTACCTGATCGCGGTGTGGTGCCTGCTGTCGATGGCCGCCATGTACGCGTGGACGCAGACCCCGCTGGGGCGCATCGCCAACGCGGTGCGCGACAACCCGGAGCGGGTCGAGTTCATCGGCTACAACACGCAGCGCGTGCGCTACCTGGTGGTGATCCTGTCGGCCTTCTTCGCCGGCATCGCCGGCGGCCTGTCGGTGATCAACTTCGAGATCGTCTCGGCCGAGAACGTCAGCGCGGTGCGCTCCGGCGGCGTGCTGCTGGCGGCCTTCATCGGCGGCGCGGGCGTCTTCTTCGGGCCGGTCATCGGCGCCGTGGTGTTCGTGCTGTTCGCGGTGGCGCTGTCGGACCTGACCAAGGCCTGGCTGCTCTACCTGGGCCTGTTCTTCGTGCTGATGGTGATGTTCGTGCCGGGCGGCATCGCCAGCCTGCTGACGATGCAGGTGCCGCTGCTGGCCAAGGGCAAGCTGCGCCGCATGCTGCCGTCGTACGCGGCGGCCGGCGCCGCCAGCCTGGTGCTGCTGTGCGCGCTGATCCTGACGGTGGAGCTGGTCTACAAGCTGCAGGTCGACAGCGCCAACGGGACCGACATGACGCTGGCGGGCATCGGCTTCGATGCCGCCACCTTCACGCCCTGGGCGGTGGCGGCCGCGATCTGGCTGGTGGGTGCGCTCGCGTGGCGGGTGGCGACGGGCAAGGTGCGCGCGGCGTGGGACAAGGTGCAGATGGAAATCGCGGGAGGCAAGGCATGACGGCGGCACTCGAGCTGCGCGATGTGCGCAAGAAATTCGGCCAGACGGAGATCATCCGCGGCGTCAACCTGAGCATCCCGAAGGGCGAGCGGCACGCGCTGATCGGCCCCAACGGGGCCGGCAAGTCGACCACCTTCAACCTGATCTCGGGCCGCTTCGCCCCGAGCTCGGGCTCGGTCCAGCTCAACGGCCAGGAGATCGGCGGCCTGCAGCCCTTCGTCATCAACCGCATGGGGCTGTCGCGCAGCTTCCAGATCACCAATATCTTCCACCGCCTGTCGGTGTTCGAGAACCTGCGCTGCGCCGTGCTGTGGTCGCTCGGCTACAAGTACTCGTTCTGGCACCGGCTGTCGGAACTGCGCGACGCGCGCGTGCGGGCCGAGGAGGTGCTGGAGCTGATCGGCCTGCATCACCGCCGCGACACCCAGGCCGGCCTGCTGACCTATGCCGAGCAGCGCGCGCTGGAGATCGGCATCACCATCGCCGGCGGCGCCGAGGTGATCCTGCTCGACGAGCCGACCGCCGGCATGAGCCGCTCCGAGTCCGACCACGCGGTCGAGCTGATCCGCAAGGTCACCGTGGGCAAGACACTGGTGATGGTGGAGCACGACATGAGCGTGGTGTTCGGCCTGGCCGACCGCATCTCGGTGCTGGTCTACGGCGAGGTGATCGCCACCGATACGCCGGAAGCCATCCGCAACAACCGCAAGGTCAAGGAAGCCTACCTGGGCACGACGCTGGACGAACCCGCCACCGAAGGAGCGCACTGATGGCCAAGCGCATGCTGAACGTGCAGGGCCTGCACGCCTACTACGGCAAGAGCCACATCCTGCATGGCGTCGACCTGCACGTGGAGGAAGGCGAGATCGTGGCGCTGCTGGGCCGCAACGGCGTGGGCCGCTCGACCCTGGCCAAGGCCATCCTGGGCATGGTGCGGGCCGAAGGCTCGGTGCGTTTCCGCGACGAGGAGATCCTCGGCCGGCGGACCTTCGAGATCGCCCACCTGGGCGTGGGCTACGTGCCGGAGAACCGCGACATCTTCCCGACGCTGACGGTGCGGCAGAACCTGCTGCTGGGCGAGAAGCGCAACCCGCGCCAGGCCAAGCCGCGCTGGACTGTCGAGGACATGTACCGGCTGTTCCCGCGCCTGAAGGAGCGCGAGCACACCGCCGCCGGCGTGCTGTCCGGCGGCGAGCAGCAGATGCTGACGCTGTGCCGCACGCTGATGGGCGACCCCGACCTGGTGCTGATCGATGAGCCGACCGAGGGGCTGGCGCCGATGATCGTAGCGCTGGTGGGCGAGTACCTGAAGGCGCTCAAGGAGCGCGGCATCTCGGTGCTGCTGATCGAGCAGAAGCTGGCCATCGCGCTGGACATCTCGCAGCGCGTCTACGTGATGGGCCACGGCCACATCGTGTTCGAGGGCTCGCCCGCCGAGTTGAAGGCCAATGCGCAGGTGCGCAAGGAGTGGCTGGAGGTGTAAGGGAAGGGGGCTGCGGCGCGATCGGCTTCGCGCCGCGCGGGATTGCTCCCGCTGGTTTGCTCCCCTCTCCCGCTTGCGGGAGAGGGGCTGGGGGAGAGGGCAGGCGCTGGCGAACGGCGACGTGCTGGACGACACAGACGGCTTCGTTCGTGCGTGGCGCCTTGCTAGACCACCCCTCTCCCCAACCCTCTCCGTGCGGGGAGAGGGAGCCAAGACCGTGTGCTTGGCGATCGGGGTTGGCGCAGCCGGCTTCCTTACTTCGCCTTCAGGAATTCCCCGGCTTCCAGCAGCACCAGCTCGTTGTCGTCCGCCTTGTTCGGCTCGCGGCTGCTGGAGAACGGCATGTTGTTGTCGTTGCCGACCACGATGTGGCTGGCGTCGACCACATCGACATTCTCGATGGTGAAGAAGGGGAACTTGAGCACGCCCTCGTTGAGGGGCTTGCGCGCCAGCTTGCCGGGGTCGGCGATGTTCAGCAGGTCGATGTAGCCGATCTTGCGCACGGCGCCGCCGGCGTTGCTGTCGTCCAGCGCGATCTTGTAGACGCGCTTGAAGCGGGCGATGTCGGCGAAGCAGTCGTTGCGTTTCTGGCCTTGCGGGCAGGCCTTGTCGGCGGTGCCTTCACCATTGTCGCGCTCGATGATCATGCCGGTGCCGGCATCGATCATATTGAAGTCGCCGATGGCGTTGCCGTTGGCTTCCAGCGGATACAGCCAGGAGCGGCCGGTCCAATTGCGCGCCTGGGTGTCGAATTCCAGGATGCGCAGCGCTTCCTTGCCGTCGAGGCGCTCATAGTCCTTGGCGTCGGCCTTCCACAGCGGCCCTTCCAGCAGCGCGTACAGGCGGCTGCCGTCGGGCGACGAGGCCATGCCTTCGAAGCCCTTGGAACGCTTGACCTGGAAATCGACCGTGCCGCCGGGTACGCCCGGCGTGGTGACGGCGGGGTGGTCGGGCGAGCGCACCGCCTTGCCGTCGACCAGGGTGTCGTAGACCGTCAGCACCTTGCCCTTGAGGTCGGCCTGGATCAGGAAGGGCCCGAACTCGTCGCCGATCCACAGTGAGCCGCCGGCGAACTGGAAGCTCTCGGTGTCGAAGTCCGAGCCGGTCAGGTAGCGCTGCCTGGTGCCTTCGTGGACGATGCGGAAGGGCACCTTCTTGTCGGGATCATGCAGGAAGACGGTGGCCAGGCGCTGGAACTTGCCGCTCTGGAAGTCGACCTTGTAGTGGTTCAGGTAGAGCATGAAGTCCGGCGAGTTGGCCTTGCTGCCCGCGCCGTTGTCGGTCAGCACCCAGAAGGTGCCGTCGGCCATGTGCTTGATGCCCGAATGGCCTTGCAGCGGCTGGCCCTGGAACGGCAGGGAAATGCCGGTCGGTCGGCCGTTGGACTGGCCCTCCACGCTGCCGACCTTTTCCACGCGGCTGCCGGTGGTGAACTTGCCGCTGACCTGCAGGTCGGCCGGCGCATCCTTGGGGGCGGGGATGTAGCTCTGCGCCGGCAGCACGGCGTGGCCGGCGAGGGTGGCGGGATAGGCGGGTGCCGGGGTCTGGGCGGCCGCGGACCAGGCCGAGGCGGTCAGCGCGATGGCGGCGGCGAGCGGAAGCAGGCGCATGGGCGGGATCGTGGCAATGGAGAGGCGCACACGATGCCCGAGCCGTGTGACGCGTGCATGACATCCGCCGGCTCCGCATCTGCGCCCGGCGCCCGGTCCGCCTGTGCGCGCTCGCCCTCGGGCCTACTCGGCTGCCGCCAGGGCTTCGCTGCCGCCCGCCTTCGCGCCTGCCGCGGTGGCCGGCGGCGGCAGGTGGAAGCGCATGTCGCCATAGGCCACCAGCCGGGTCTTGCGCACGGCACGGTAGCCCAGCCACAGCGCCAGGAACACCGGTACGCCGATATAGGTGGCCAGGATCTCGCCCCAGTGCGCGCGCACGTCGGAGAAGGCCTGGTAGTTCTGTCCCAGTACGATCACCAGGCACAGCGCGCCGGCGAACAGCGGGCCGAACGGGAACAGCGGCGAACGGTAGGCCAGCCGGCCCAGGTCGTAGCCCTGCCGCACCAGTCCGCGGCGGAAGCGGTAGTGGCTCACGGCGATGCCCAGCCAGGCGAAGAAGCCGGTCATGCCCGAGGTGTTCAGCAACCACATATAGACGACCTTGTCGCCGAACAGCGAGCTGAGGAAGCACAGCGCGCCCACCGCCGTGGTGGCGAGCAGGGCATTGCGCGGCACGCCGTGCGGCGTCAGGCGGGCGAAGGCGCGCGGGGCGCGGCCGCTGACCGCCATGCCGTACAGGATGCGGGTGGAGGCGTACATGCTGGAGGTGCCGGCCGACAGCAGCGCGGTCAGCACCACGGCATTCATCACCCCGGCGGCAAAGGCCAGCCCGGCGCGGCCGAACACCAGCGCGAAGGGGCTGACGCCGACGTCGGTGACGTCGTTGCGCAGCAGGTTGGGGTCGGTGTAGGGAATCAGCACGCCGATGATCAGGATGGCCAGCACATAGAACAGCAGGATGCGCCAGAAGGTCTGCCGGATCGCGCGCGGGATGGTGCGGGCCGGATCGGCCGCCTCGCCGGCGGCGACCGCCACCGTCTCGGTGCCCTGGAAAGAGAAGCCGGCGATCATGGCCACGCCGAACATCGCCGGCAGGCCGCCGACGAAGGGCGCCTCGCCCACGGTGAAGTTGTGCCATCCCGACTGCGGGCCGCCGTGCAGGATGCCGAAGATCATCAGCGAGCCGATCGCGAGGAAGATCACCACGGTGGCCACCTTGATCAGGGCGAACCAGTATTCGGACTCGCCGAAGCCGCGCGCCGAGAAAGCGTTGATCGCAAGCATCAGGACCAGGAAGCCGGCGCTCCAGGCCACGCCCGGTACGTCGGGGAACCAGTACAGCATGACCATCTGGGCGGCGGCCAGCTCCACCGCGATGGTGACGGCGAGGTTGAACCAGTAGCTCCAGCCCAGCGCGAAGGCGAAGCCTTCCTCGACATAGAGCCCGCTGTAGGTGACGAAGGAGCCGGCCACCGGCATGTGGACCGCCATCTCGCCGAGACTGGTCATCAGGCAGTAGACCATCAGCCCGATCAGGGCGTACATCAGCAGGGCGCCGCCCGGCCCGGCCTGGGCGATCGAAGCGCCGGAGGCGACGAACAGGCCGGTGCCGATGGCGCCGCCCAGGGCGATCATGGTCAGGTGGCGGGCCTTGAGGGTGCGGTGCAGGTCTTCGGCCTGAGTGCCGGCCAGGCCGGTGGCCGGGGCAAGGGATGCGGGGGCCGAGGCGGTGGCGTCGGGTGCGGAGGGGAAAGAACGGCGGGACGACATCAAGTGGCGGCCCCGGCCGGTCGGGCCGGCTTCGTGGGCTGGCGCGCGGGTGGGGCGTCGATTCGGAAAGGCGCGAGTCTACCCTGTCCTGGAGTCCTTGGGCGAGGGCGGGCCCGCCAACCCGGCAAATATCGGGCCACGGAGACTAGAGGGCGGCCTCGAATGCGATCCGGGGGCGCAGGAAGTGCCCGATAGGACATCGTGGCCACAGTTCCAGGCGGCTTTCCCGCCGCCGCATGCACGGCGCCGCAGGCGGCCATGAACTCCGCGAATAGCGGCTTCCAGGCCGCAGAAAATGAAATTGAACGACCGTGCTATTTTGTGTATGCTTGTCTCGCTCGTCGCCCTGAGGGACGATGGGAGGCCGCCCGGCGGCGCCTCTGCGAGGCATGCGCGCAGCGCGCCGGGAACGGATGGCAGGACGCGCCACCGTTGGGGCGGCAGGCGGCAAAACAATAATTCGAGAATTCGAATCCCGAGACAACCTTCAAGACACCAAAGGAACCAGCATGACAGCGCAGTATCAGGTTCAGGACGGCGTAGCCGTCATCACGCTCGACAATCCCCCCGTCAATGGCCTGGGTTACAGCACCCGGCTCGGTATCGTCGAAGGCATGACCCGTGCGCTGGATGATGCGGCCGTCAAGGCCATCGTCATCACTGGCGCCGGCAAGGCTTTCTCGGGCGGTGCGGACATCCGCGAGTTCAATACGCCGAAGGCGACCCAGGAGCCGACCCTGCATTCGGTGATCCGCGTGATCGAGGGTTCGACCAAGCCGGTGGTCGCCGCTGTCCACTCCGTCGCCATGGGCGGCGGCCTGGAACTGGCGCTGGGCTGTAACTACCGCGTGGCCTCGAAGGGCGCGCAGATTGCGCTGCCGGAAGTCAAGCTGGGCCTGCTGCCCGGCGCCGGCGGCACGCAGCGCCTGCCGCGCGTGATCGGCCTGGAGGCCGCCGCCAATATGATCGTCTCGGGCGCTGCCGTGCCCAGCGAGAAGTTCGCCGGCACCAAGCTGTTCGACGAGATCGTGGAAGGGGATGTCCTGCCCGCCGCCGTCCAGTTCGCCAGGAACGCCGCGGCCGCGCCCGGCCCCTACCCGAAGGTGCGCGACCTGAAGGTCAAGCACGAGAACCCGGAAGGCTACCTGGGCTTCGCCCGCAACACCGTCACCGCGATGGCCAAGAACTTCCCGGCGCCGGTCAAGTGCCTGGAAGCCGTGGCGGCCTCGCTCAAGCCCTTCGAGGCAGGCCTGAAGGCCGAGCGCGAAGGCTTCATGTTCCTGGTCGGCACGCCGGAGTCGCGCGCGCTGCGCCATGCCTTCTTCGGCGAGCGTGCCGCCAGCAAGATCCCCGATGTGCCGTCCGACACGCCGATCCGCAAGATCGAGAAGGTCGCGGTGATCGGCGCCGGTACCATGGGCGGCGGCATCACCATGAACTTCCTGAACGCCGGCATCCCCGTCACGATGCTGGAAATGAAGGCTGACGCGCTGGAGCGTGGTGTGGCCACCATCCGCCGCAACTACGAGAACAGCGCCAAGAAGGGCAAGCTGACGCAGGAGAAGGTCGAGCAGCGCATGGGCCTGCTGACCACCACCCTGACCTATGACGACATCAAGGACGCTGACCTCGTGATCGAGGCCGTGTTCGAAGAGATGGGCGTCAAGGAAACCGTGTTCAAGAAGCTGGATGAAGTCGTCAAGCAGGGCGCCATCCTGGCCTCGAACACCTCGACGCTGGACGTCGACAAGATCGCATCCTTCACCAAGCGCCCGCAGGACGTGGTCGGCATGCACTTCTTCAGCCCGGCCAACGTGATGAAGCTGCTGGAAGTGGTGCGCGGTGCCAAGACCGCCAAGGACGTGCTGGCCACGGTCATGCAGGTCGCCAAGAAGATCAAGAAGACCGCGGTGGTGTCGGGCGTGTGCGACGGCTTCATCGGCAACCGCATGATCGAGCAATACAGCCGCCAGGCCGGCTACCTGCTCGACGAGGGTGCGCTGCCCGAGCAGGTCGACAAGGCCATCGAGAAGTTCGGCTTCGCCATGGGCCCGTTCCGCATGGGCGACCTGGCCGGCAACGACATCGGCTGGGCCATCCGCAAGCGCCGCGCCGTGGACAAGCCGGACATCCAGTACTCGAAGACCGCCGACCTGCTGTGCGAGATGGGGCGCTTCGGCCAGAAGACCGGCGCGGGCTGGTACGACTACAAGGCGGGCGACCGCAAGCCGTACCCGAACCAGCAGGTCAACGACATGATCGTGCAGCACTCCAAGGACCTGGGTATCACCCGCCGCAAGATCTCCGACGAGGAGATCGTCGAGCGCCTGGTGTTCGCGCTGGTCAACGAGGGCGCCAAGATCCTGGAAGAGGGTATCGCTTCCAAGGCCTCGGACATCGACATGGTCTACCTGACCGGCTACGGCTTCCCGCTGTTCCGCGGCGGCCCGATGCTGTACGCCGACCAGGTCGGCCTGTACAACGTCGCGCTGGCGATGGCCCGCTATGCCAAGGGCTATCACGGCGAAGCGTGGCAGGCAGCGCCGCTGCTGAAGAAGCTGGCGGCCGAAGGCAAGGGCTTTAACGACTGAGCGCGGCTGGCGCGTCCGGGCGCGTGCGGGGACTCTCCGCGCGCCGGGCGGCCGGCGGCAAGGAAGGGCAGCGAGATGGATACCGCGAAGGGCTCCGGCAATGTATTCGAAGACGGCTTCGAATACGGCCCCGGTGATTGCCTGCTGGTGATCGACGTGCAGAACGACTTCATGCCGGGCGGCGCGCTTGCCGTGCCGCATGGCGACGAGGTCGTGCCCGTGGTCAACCGGCTGGCGCGCCGCTTCGCGCAGGTGGTGCTGACGCAGGACTGGCATCCGGGCGACCATGTGTCGTTCGCCGCCAACCACGCCGGCGCCCAGCCGTTCCAGACGCTGCCGCTGCCATATGGCGAGCAGGTGCTGTGGCCGGTGCACTGCGTGCAGGACACGCCGGGCGCCGCGCTGCACGCAGGACTGGCGATACCGCACGCACGGCTGGTGGTCCGCAAGGGCTGCCAGCGGCAGGTGGACAGCTACTCCGCCTTCCTGGAGGCGGACCGTGCCACCCGCACCGGCCTGGCCGGCTACCTGCGCGAGCAGGGCGTGAGCCGCGTGTTCTGCGTGGGGCTGGCCACGGACTTCTGCGTGGCCTGGAGCGCGCTCGATGCGCGTGCCGCCGGTTTCGAGGCGGTTGTCGTCGAGGATGCCTGCCGTGCCATCGACCTGCAGGGCTCGCTGGCGAGCGCCTGGCAGCAGATGGCGGCGGCCGGCGTGGTGCGCGCCCAGTCCGATGCCTTGCCGCAGCCAGCCCGGCCCGGTCCGGCCCATTGATGCATAGACCGATGCGCAAACCGACGCGCCAACCGCATACCGCAAGACACCAAGAGATACCGAGGAGCAAGACATGAACGAGGCAGTGATCGTTTCGACCGCACGGACCGGCCTGGCCAAGAGCTGGAAGGGTGCTTTCAACATGACCCACGGCGCCACCCTGGGCGGCCACGCCGTCAAGCACGCCATCGAGCGCGCCAAGATCGAGGCGGGCGAGGTGGAAGACATCCTGATGGGCTGCGCCAACCCGGAAGGCGCCACCGGCGCCAACATCGCCCGCCAGATCGCGCTGCGCGCCGGCTGCCCGGTGACCGTGCCCGGTGCCACCGTCAACCGCTTCTGCTCGTCCGGCCTGCAGACCATCGCCATGGCCGCGCAGCGCGTGATCGCCGATGAGGGTGACATCTTCGTCGCCGGCGGCGTGGAGAGCATCTCCTGCGTGCAGCAGGAAATGAACCGCCACATGGTCCAGGAAAGCTGGCTGACGAAGAACAAGCCGGAAATCTACTGGAACATGCTGCAGACCGCCGAGAACGTGGCCAAGCGCTACAACATTTCGAAGGAGCGCCAGGACGAGTACGGCGTGCGCAGCCAGCAGCGCGCCTTCGCGGCGCTGGAAGCCGGCAAGTTCCTGGATGAGATCGTGCCGATGACCGTGCTCGCCGGCGTGGCCGACAAGGCCACCGGCCAGCTCGTCACCAAGGAAGTCACCATCTCGGCCGACGAGGGCATCCGCGGCGACACCACGCTGGAAGGCGTGGCCAAGATCCGCACCGCCGTGCCCGGTGGCGTGGTCACCGCCGGCAACGCCTCGCAGTTCTCCGACGGCGCCTCGGCGGCGGTGGTGATGAATGCCCGCGTGGCGGCGGCCAAGGGCCTGCAGCCGCTGGGCGTGTTCCGCGGCTTCGCCGTGGCTGGCTGCGAGCCCGATGAAATGGGCATCGGCCCGGTCTTCGCGGTGCCCAAGCTGCTGAAGAAGGCTGGCCTGAAGGTCGACGACATCGGCCTGTGGGAGCTGAACGAAGCCTTCGCCGTGCAGGTGCTGTACTGCGCCGACACGCTGGGCATCCCGATGGACCGCCTGAACGTCAACGGCGGCGCCATCGCGGTGGGCCACCCCTACGGCGTGTCGGGCGCCCGCCTGGTCGGCCACGCGCTGATCGAAGGCAAGCGCCGTGGCGTCAAGTACGTGGTGGTGACCATGTGCATCGGCGGCGGCCAGGGCGCGGCCGGGCTGTTCGAAGTGCTCTGATGGGAGCGCCGGCCACCGCGGACGCGATGCTGGCCTGGGGCCGGGAGGTGCTGGCGGACCAGCCCTTCTCGGTGCTGCTGGGGGCCGAGCTGGCGGCGATGTCGCCGGGGCGGGCCGAGCTGCGCCTGCCGCTGCGGCAGGCGCTGCGCCAGCAGCACGGCTTCGCCCACGGTGGCGTGGTCAGCTACCTGGCCGACAACGCGCTGACCTATGCGGGCGGCGCGGCCATGGCGGCGCCCGTGGTGACCTCGGAGTTCAAGATCAATTACGTACGTCCCGCGATCGGCGATTTGCTGGTCGCGCGCGCCGAATGCGTCAGCCACGGCCGCCAGCAGGCGGTGGTGCGCTGCGACGTGTTCGTCGTCAAGGATGGCGAGGAGAAGCTCTGCGCGGTGGCGCAGGGCACCATCGCCAGGCTGGGCGAGGCGGCTTGATCGACACGGACGAAGGGCGCGCAAGCGCCTTTTTTCCACTGCAGACCCGCTGAACCGGGCAAAGCCCGGTCCGGCAACGATCCAATACAGAGAACCGGCCAGCCATCCCGGCGCGCCGGTCCGGAGACTGGCGCGGTGCCCCGTGCGCCGCGCGCATTCGTATTTCCCACCCATCCGTCTGGGAGCCGTATCCTGCCATGTCGCTGATCCTATCCCGCCGAGACCTGAATTTCCTGCTGTATGAATGGCTGCGGGTCGAGGAACTGTCCCGCATTCCCCGCTATGCCGAGCACAGCCGCGAGACCTTCGACGCCGCGCTCGACACCTGCGAGAAGATCGCCACCGACCTGTTCGCGCCGCACAACAAGAAGAACGACCAGCACGAGCCCGAGTTCGACGGCGACAAGGTCACCATCATTCCCGAGGTCTCGACCGCGCTGAAGGCCTTCTGCGAGGCCGGCCTGATGGCCGCCGGACAGGACTTCGAACTGGGCGGCATGCAGCTGCCGGTGGTGGTGGAGAAGGCCGGTTTCGCCTACTTCAAGGGCGCCAACGTCGGCACCAGCTCCTATCCTTTCCTGACCATCGGCAACGCCAACCTGCTGATGGCGCACGGCACGCCGGCGCAGATCGACACCTTCGTCAAGCCGGAACTGGACGGGCGCTTCTTCGGCACCATGTGCCTGTCCGAACCGCAGGCCGGTTCCTCGCTGTCCGACATCACCACGCGTGCCGACTATGAGGGCGAGTCGCCGCTGGGCGCGCAGTACCGCCTGCGCGGCAACAAGATGTGGATCTCGGCCGGCGAGCACGAACTGTCCGACAACATCGTGCACCTGGTGCTGGCCAAGATCCCGGGCCCGGACGGCAAGCTGATCCCCGGCGTCAAGGGCATCTCGCTGTTCATCGTGCCGAAGTACCTGGTCAACCCCGACGGTTCGCTTGGCGAGCGCAACGACGTGGCGCTGGCCGGCCTGAACCACAAGATGGGCTACCGCGGCACCACCAACTGCCTGCTCAACTTCGGCGAAGGCACCCGCTACCGCCCGGCCGGCAAGGCCGGCGCCATCGGCTACCTGGTCGGCGAGCCCCACCAGGGCCTGGCCTGCATGTTCCACATGATGAACGAGGCCCGCATCGGCGTCGGCCTGGGCGCGGTGATGCTGGGCTACACCGGCTACCTGCATGCGCTGGACTATGCCCGCAACCGCCCGCAAGGCCGCCCCGTCGGCCCCGGCGGCAAGGATCCGGCCAGCCCGCAGGTGCGCCTGGTCGAGCATGCCGACATCCGCCGCATGCTGCTGGCGCAGAAGAGCTACGTGGAAGGCGGCCTGGCGCTGAACCTGTACTGCGCGCAGCTGGTCGACCGCGAGCGTGCCGCCGCCGCGGCCGGCGACGCCGCCGCGCACGGACGCCTGGCGCTGCTGCTGGACATCCTCACGCCGATCGCCAAGAGCTGGCCCTCGCAATGGTGCCTGGAAGCCAACAGCCTGGCCATCCAGGTGCACGGCGGCTACGGCTACACGCGCGAATACAACGTCGAGCAGTTCTACCGCGACAACCGCCTCAATCCGATCCACGAGGGCACGCACGGCATCCAGGGCCTGGACCTGCTGGGCCGCAAGGTGGTGATGAAGGACGGCGCCGCCTTCAAGACGCTGGCCCAGGAACTGGCGGCCACCATCGGCCGCGCGCAGGCCAGCGGCGACGCCGCGCTGGCGGCGCAGGGGAAGGCGCTGGGCAAGGCTGCCGCGCGCCTGGCGGAGGTCACGCAGGCCCTGTGGGCGGCGGGCGATCCCAACGTGACGCTGGCCAATGCCTCGGTCTACCTGGAGGCCTTCGGCCACGTAGTGGTGGCCTGGATCTGGCTGGAGCAAGCGCTGATCGCCCAGGCGGCCCTGGCCGCAGGCGCCAGCGCGCAGGAGCAGGACTTCTACCGCGGCAAGCTGGCCGCGGCCGCCTACTTCTTCCAATGGGAACTGCCCAAGGTAGGGCCGCAGCTCGACCTGCTGGCCTCGCTGGACCGCACCACGCTCGACATGCAGGACGCCTGGTTCTGAGCGGACCGGGCCGGGGCGGCATACGAGCCCCCCACACGAACTCAAGACGAACCACACGGCGCGCCGGAGCGCGCCTGAGCAAGCAGCGGAGACAAGACCATGAGTACCGTGAAGGAACTGTTCGACCTCAGCGGGCGTACCGCCCTGATCACCGGCGGCTCGCGCGGCCTGGGCCTGCAGATCGCCGAGGCACTGGGCGAGCAGGGCGCCCGCGTGGTGCTGTCGGCACGCAAGACCGATGAACTGCAGGCGGCACAGGCCCACCTGAAGGCACGCGGCATCGAGGCCGACTGGATCGCCGCCGACGGCGCGCAGGAAGCCGAGATCGCGCGCCTGGCCGACGAAGCGCTGGGCCGCCTGGGCCACGTCGACATCCTGGTCAACAATGCCGGCGCGACCTGGGGCGCACCGGCCGAAGACCATCCCGTCGAGGCCTGGGACAAGGTGATGAACCTGAATATCCGCGGCCTGTTTCTGCTGACCCAGCGCATCGGCAAGCTGTCGATGATCCCGCGCCGCCATGGCCGCATCATCAACGTGGCCTCGATCGCCGGCCTGGCCGGCAACCCGCCGGGCTCGATGGAGACCATCGCCTACAACACCTCCAAGGGCGCGGTGGTCAACTTCACGCGCACCCTGGCCGGCGAGTGGGGCGAGCACAACATCACCGTCAACGCGCTGGCGCCGGGCTTCTTCCCCTCCAAGATGACCAAGGGCTCGCTGGAGCGGCTGGGCGTCGACGCCATGTGCGCCGGCGTGCCGCTGCACCGGCTCGGCGACGACGAGGACCTGAAGGGCGCGGCCGTGCTGTTCGCCAGCCAGGCGGGCAAGCACATCACCGGGCAGATCCTGGCGGTGGATGGCGGCGTCAGCGCGGTCTGAGCGCGGTCTGATCGCGCTTTGCGCCACCGGAATGGGTTCTAATAGCGGTGGTGCGCCAAGGCGCCCCCCTGTTTTTCGCCACACGTAGGACCATGACCCAGAAGAACGGCTTTCCCATCCAGATTCCCTTCCTCGCCTCCCTCGGCGTACTGTGCAACCAGTTCGGCGAGGGACGCAGCGAGATCGAACTCGACCTGCGCCCCCACCACGAGAACAGCCTCGAGATGGCCCACGGCGGCGTGCTGATGACGTTGCTGGACGTCGCCATGGCGATGGCCGGCCGCTCGGCCGACAGCGAGGACCGCGGCGTCGTGACCATCGAGATGAAGACCAGCTTCATGGCGCCGGGGCGCGGCAAGCTGACCGCGCGCGGCCTGTGCGTGCACCGCACCGCGACCATGGCCTTCTGCGAGGCGGAGATCGTCGACGGCGAAGGCAAGACGGTGTCGCGCGGCTCGGGCACCTTCAAGTATGTCAAGCGCAAGCCGCCGCAGCGCCCGCGTGCCGAGGAGCCGGGCGGCGACGGCTGACGCCGGGCGGGGAGGACGGGCGGCACCTGCGGGACAAGCAGGGCCGCCACCGGCAGTCCGGCACGCACCAGCAGCACCACCAGCAGCAGCACAATAAAAACAAGCGGTACAACAAACACAGCGATCCGATTGCACACGCACGGAGGAGACAAGATGACGAGCAGCCAGCGCGGCAAGCGCCGCGGCGGTCGTTTTTCGCATACCTTGAGCACGCTGGCACTGGCTGGCGCGGGAGTGATTGCCATGAACCATCCGGCGCAGGCGCAGACCGCTGCCCAACCCGCCTCCGCCGCCACCGCGCCGGCCGCACCGACCTTCGCCAGCGCGGCCGACAGCGATCCGCTCGCGCTGGGCTGGATGCAGGGCTTTCCGCCGGCGCCGGACAAGATCATCCGCTTCGACCTGGCCAGCAACCGCTTCCCGGTCACCCGCTGGACCTTCTCCCATGTGCGCCAGCTGATGCCGACCGCGGCGGTCTGGCGCGGGCGCGGCGCGCCCAGCGCGCTGCCGCACGCGCCGCGCGATATCGGTCAGGTGCCGTACACCGATGCCAACGGGCAGCGCCACACCTTCGCAGAGATGCTGGCGCTGACCTATACCGACGGCATCCTGGTGATGCACAAGGGCAAGGTCATCTACGAAAAGTACTTCGGCGCGCTGGACGACCACACGCAGCACATCGCCATGTCGGTCACCAAGTCCTTCGTCGGCACGCTGGCGGCGATGCTGGCCGCCGAAGGCAAGCTCGATCCGTCGGCGCCGGTCACGCGCTACCTGCCGGAGATGGCGGGCACCGCCTATGGCGATGCCACGGTGCGCGAGGTCATGGACATGACCGTCGGCGTCAAGTACTCGGAAAACTACGCCGATCCCAAGGCCGAGATCTGGGATTACTCGCGCGCAGGCGGCATGATCCCGCGCCCGGCCGACTACGCCGGCCCGAAGGATTTTTATGCCTTCCTGAAGACGCTGCAGAAGGACGGCGAGCATGACACCGCCTTCGCCTACAAGACGGTCAATGCCGAGCTGCTGGCGTGGATCGTCAAGCGGGTGAGCGGACAGAACCTCTCGACCGTGCTGTCGGAGCGCATCTGGCAACCGATGGGCGCCGAGCAGGATGCCTATTTCATCGTCGACAGCATCGGCAATGAATCCGGCGGCGGCGGCCTGAACACGGCGCTGCGCGACCTGGCCCGCTTCGGCGAGACCATGCGCAACGACGGCCGCTTCAACGGCCGCCAGATCATCCCGGCCGCGGTGGTGGCGGATATCCGCCGCGGCGGCGATCCGGCCAAGTTCGCCAAGGCAGGCTATGCCACGCTGCCGGGCTGGAGCTACCGCAATATGTGGTGGGTGGCCAACGACGACCACGGCGCGTTCGAGGCGCGCGGCATCCACGGCCAGGCCATCTACGTCGATCCCAAGGCGCAGATGACGATTGTGCGCTATGCCTCGCACCCGATCGCGGCCAATGGCGCCAACGACCCGGTCACGCTGCCGGCCTTCCGCGCGCTGGCACAAGAACTGATGAAGCAGCAGTGAAATGGCGGCAGGAGACGGACGCGGCGGCCCGTCGTTGTCCTATCCTGTCTATTCCCCTGAAAGGAAATGAATATGTCGCAGACCTACCAACGCATCGTGCTGGCTTCCCGACCGACCGGCGCGGTGACGCCGGACAACTTCCGCCTAGAGACCGTGCCGGTGCCCGAGCTGGCCGACGGCCAGGTGCTGGTGCGCAACCACTATCTGTCGCTGGATCCGTACATGCGCGGGCGCATGAACGAGAGCAAGTCCTATGCGGTGCCGCAGCCGCTCGGCGAAGTGATGATCGGCGGCACGGTGGGCGAAGTGGTGGCCAGCAAGAACCCGAAGTTCAGCGCCGGCGACAAGGTGGTGGGCATGTTCGGCTGGCAGGAAATGGGCGTCAGCGACGGCACCGGCATCCAGAAGGTCGACACCACCCACATCCCGCTGTCGGCCTACCTCGGCTCGGTGGGCATGCCCGGCGTCACCGGCTGGTACGGCCTCAACCAGATCATCAAGCCCAAGGCCGGCCAGACCGTGGTGGTCAGCGCCGCCTCGGGCGCGGTCGGCAGCGTGGTCGGCCAGCTGGCCAAGCTCAAGGGCTGCCGCGCGGTCGGCGTGGCGGGCGGCAAGGACAAGTGCGACTACGTGGTCAATGAACTCGGCTTCGATGCCTGCGTCGACTACAAGGCGGCGAAGGATGCCAAGGAGCTGTACATGATGCTGAAGGAGGCCACGCCCGACGGCATCGACGGCTACTTCGAGAACGTCGGCGGCGACGTGCTCGACGTGGTGCTGTCGCGCATGAACCCGTTCGGCCGAATCGCCGTGTGCGGCATGATCGCCGGCTATGACGGCCAGCCGCTGCCGCTGAAGAATCCGCAGCTGATCCTGGTCTCGCGCCTGACGGTGGAGGGTTTCATCGTCTCCGAGCACATGGAGTTCTGGCCGCAGGCGCTGCAGGAATTGGGCGCGGGCGTGGCCCAGGGCAAGATCAAGTTCCGCGAGACCGTGGCGCAGGGCCTGGCCAGCGCGCCGGAGGCCTTCATGGGCCTGCTCAAGGGCAAGAACTTCGGCAAGCAGCTGGTCAAGCTGGTGTAAGCCGGCGCGCCGGGGCGGCCGCGCCGCCCCGCATGCCAGGCACAGGAGGCCGCGTACGCGGCCCGGACAACAAGAGGAGACACCCTATGAATGCACCTGCCATGCCCGCCAGGGATGATGAGATGGCCGCCGGCCTGTCGGAAGAGATCAAGGCGCGCTACCGCATGCTGCCGCGCCCGCCGCAGTTCGCCACCGCTGCCGAGGAACGCCTGCACCGCAAGCAGCGCCTGGCGGCGGCTTTCCGGCTGTTCTCGCGCTTCGGCTTCGACGAGGGCGTGGCCGGCCACATCACCGCGCGCGATCCCGAGTTCACCGACACGTTCTGGGTCAATCCCTTCGGCGTGCACTTCAGCCAGGTCAAGGTCTCCAACCTGATCCGCTGCGATCACCACGGCAATGTGGTGGAGGGCGATTACCCGGTCAACGCGGCCGCCTTCGCCATCCATTCGCGTGTGCACCAGACCCGCTCCGATGCGGTGGCTGCCGCGCATTCGCACAGCACCTACGGGCGCGCCTGGTCCACCCTGGGGCGTCCGCTCGACGCACTCACGCAGGACGTGTGCGCCTTCTACAACGACCACGCCGTCTACGACGATTTCGGCGGCGTGGTGGTGGAACTGGACGAAGGCCAGCGCATCGCCAACGCGCTCGGCCAGAACAAGGCCGCGATCCTGCAGAACCACGGCCTGCTGACCGTCGGCAAGACGGTCGACGAGGCGGCCTGGTGGTTCATCACCATGGAGCGCTCCTGCCAGGTGCAGCTGCTGGCCGAGGCCGCCGCGGCGCGCACCAATGCACCGCTCAAGGTGATCTCGGACGCGGCCGCGCGCCAGGCCTACTCCATCGTCGGCACGTCGCAGGCGGGCTGGTTCCAGTTCCAGCCGCTCTATGCGCGCATCGTCAAGGAACAACCGGACCTGCTGGACTGAGCCGTGGCGCCCTTCACCGGAAAGGTGGTGCTGATCACCGGCGCCTCCGACGGCATCGGCGCGGAACTGGCCCTGCTGCTGGCGCAGCAGGGCGCGCGGCTGGCGCTGGCGGCCCGGCGGCTGGAGCGCCTGGACGAGCTGGTGGCGCGCATCCGCCGCGAGCATCCCGCCGCCGACGCGGTGGCCTGGCGGACCGATGTGTCGAGCGAGGACGCCTGCCGGCAACTGGTGGCCGAGGTCGCCGCGCACTTCGGCGGCATCGACGTGCTGGTCAACAATGCCGGCGTCTCGGCGCATGGCTACTTCGAGCAGGTCTCCGACTTCGCCTACTACGAGACCGTGATGCGCGTGAACTACTTCGGCGCCATGTGGTGCACGCGCGAGGCGCTGCCCCACCTGCGCCAGCGCCGCGGCCTGGTGGTGGCGGTATCGAGCCTGGCCGGCAAGGTCGGCGTACCGGGCCGCACCGCCTACTCGGCCAGCAAGTTCGCGCTGGCGGGTTTCTGCGAGGCGCTGCGCTGCGAATTGCAGGGCAGCGGGGTGGACGTCTGCGTGGTCTTTCCCGGCGTGGTGGCCACGGCCACGCGGGTGGCGGGCTTCGGGCCCGACGGCCGGCCGCTGGGCGAGAGCCGGCTGCGCGAGGACGATGCCATGAGCGCGCAGGAGTGCGCGCGCCAGATGCTGGCCGCCATGGCCGCGCGCCGGCGCGAGCTGGTGATGACGGCGAAAGGGCGGCTCGGGCTCTGGCTCAAGCTGCTGGCGCCGGGGCTGGTCGACCGCATGGCCCTGCGCGCGCTCAAGCAGGCAGGACGTTAGCAACAAGGAGGGCGGCACCCGCCGGCGGCGGGTGCCGCCGGTTGGCACGCGCGGCCCGGCGCGAGCGGATGAAGAAACAACGAGAAGAGGACATGGCTGAGCTGATCCTGCATCAATACGCGACATCCCCGTTTTCCGAGAAGGTCCGGCTGCTGCTGGGCGCCAAGGGCCTGGCCTGGCAGGCGGTCGAGATCCCGCCCATCCTGCCCAAGCCTGACGTGATCGCGCTGACCGGCGGCTACCGCCGCACGCCGGTGCTGCAGATCGGTGCCGACGTCTATTGCGACACGGCGCTGATCTGCGACGTGATCGACGCGCTGGCGCCGTCCCCGGCGCCGCTGTACCCGCCAGCCCAGGCGGGCGCCGCGCGCCTGCTCGCCAGCTGGTTCGATACGGTCCTGTTCGGCGCGGTGGCGTCCTACCTGTTCCAGACCGGCGGCGCGCAGGAGATCCTGGGCCGCATGACGCCCGAGCAGATCCAGGCCTTCCGCGCCGACCGCAAGGCCATGCGCGGCGACGGCAATGCGCTCGGCGTGCCGCTGGGCGAGGCCGCCGCGCTGCTGCGCGACACCCTGGCCCGGCTCGAAGTGCAGATGGCCGGCGGCGTGCCGCACGTGGCCGGCGCGGCTCTGTCGCTGGCGGACTTCTCGCTCTATCACAACCTCTGGTTTCTCAAGCGCGCGCCGGTGCAGACGGCCTGGCTGGAAGGCTATCCGGCCATCCAGTCCTGGTATGCGCGCATGCAGGCCTTCGGTCATGGCGAGGTGCGTGTCATCGACAGCGCCACGGCCCTGGCCGCCGCGCAGGCCGCGGTGCCGCAGCCGCTGACGGCGCAGGCCTCGGCCGACAGCGGGTTTGCGGTCGGCGACGGCGTCTGCGTCACGCCGACCGACTATGCGCGCGATCCGGTGTCCGGCACGCTGGTGTCCCTGGACGACCGCATGGTGACGCTGCGGCGCCAGGACCCGCGCGCCGGCGCCCTCAACGTGCATTTCCCGCGCCTGGGCTTCCACGTGCAGCGCGCGGCCTGAAGGCGGGCGCCTGCATCCCACACTCACACGATCGACATTCACACGTCAGGAACGGACGGCAAACATGAAGCAATTCGAAGGCAAGGTCGCAGTGATCACCGGCGGTGGCTCCGGTTTCGGCAAGGAATTCGCCCGCCTTGGCACCACGCTCGGCATGAAGCTGGTGCTGGCGGACGTGCAGCAGGAAGCGCTGGACGCCGTGGTGGCGGAATGCAAGGCGCAGGGCGCGCAGGTCATCGGCGTGCGTACCGATGTGTCCAAGGCCGAGCAGGTACAGGCCCTGGCGGATGCCGCCATGGCGGCCTTCGGCGAGGTCAACCTGCTGTTCAACAACGCCGGTGTCGGCGCCGGCGGGCTGGTATGGGAGAACTCCGAGCGTGACTGGGAGTGGGTGCTGGGGGTCAACCTGTACGGCGTCATCCACGGCGTGCGCATCTTCACGCCGCTGATGCTGGCCGCCGCCGAGCGCGACCCTTCCTACCGCGGGCACATCGTCAACACGGCGTCGATGGCGGGCCTGCTCAATCCGCCGGCGATGGGCGTCTACAACGTTTCCAAGCACGCGGTGGTGTCGCTGAGCGAGACGCTGTACCAGGACCTGAGCCTGGTCACCGAGCAGGTCGGCTGCTCGGTGCTGTGCCCCTATTTCGTGCCGACCGGCATTTCGCAGTCGCAGCGCAACCGTCCCGCCGACCTGGCCAACGCCGCGCCGCCGACGCGCTCGCAGCTGGTGTCGCAGGCGCTGTCGGACAAGGCCGTGAGCTCGGGCAAGGTGACCGCCCAGCACGTCGCAGAAATGACCTTCGACGCCATCCGCGAGGACCGCTTCTACATCTATTCCCATCCGCAATCGCTGGCTCCGGTGCAGCAGCGCTTCGAGGCGCTGATCGCCCAGCGCAATCCCGGCGACCCCTTCGCCGACAAGCCGGGCATGCGCGAGGAACTGAGCAAGGCCTTGCGCGGCTGATGCCGCCGGGCCGCCTACCGATCCAATCCGAGGGAGATGCCATGACCGCTGCCGCCGTGATCCGCCACCTGCAGTTCGCCGACCTGCCCAACGGCACCCGCCTGCACTACGCCAGTGCCGGCGAGCCGGGCAAGCCGCTGATGCTCTTCGTGCATGGCTTCCCGGAGTTCTGGTACGAGTGGGAGGCGCAGCTCGCCGAGTTCGGGCAGACGCACTATGCGGTCGCGCCAGACCTGCGCGGCTTCAACCTGTCGAGCAAGCCGGCGGAGGTCGACGCCTACAAGCCGCGCCATATCGTCGAAGACCTGGTGCAGCTGATCGGCGTGCTCGGCTACCAGCGCGCCATCGTGGTGGCACACGACTGGGGCGGCGCCATCTGCTGGAACCTGGCGCTGCAGCATCCCGCCCTGGTCGAACGGCTGGTCATCGTCAATTCGCCGCACCCCTACCTGTTCGCACAGGCGCTGGCGCACGACCCCGCCCAGCAAGCGGCCTCGGCCTATATGAACTGGCTGCGCAAGCCGGGTTCCGAGCAGGCGCTGGCCGCCGACAACTTCGCCATGCTGGAGGCGATGCTGACCGGCAAGGGTGCACAGCCGGCGCCCTGGTTCGCCGGCGAGACGCGCGCCAAGTACCACGCCGCCTGGTCGCAGCCGGGCGCGGCGGGTTCGCATCCGCTCACCGGCGGCGTCAACTTCTACCGGGCCTCGCCGATGCATCCGCCGCAGCCGGGCGAAGCGGCGCCCGATGTGTCGCGCCTCAATCCCGACGACTTCGTCGTGCGCGTGCCGACCCTGGTGATCTGGGGCGAGCGCGATACCGCCCTGCCCAAGTCGCTGGTGGAGGGCCTGGATCGCTTCGTGCCCGGCATGCGGCTGGAGCGCATCCCGGAGGGCACGCACTGGGTCATCCATGAGCAGCCGGAGCGCATCAACCGGTTCATCCGCGGCTTCCTGTCCTGAGGCGCGCCGCACTGCCACGGTCCGCGCGCCGCGGCTGGCCCGGCGGCAAGCGGGCCGATTGTCCCTGGCGGGCGGTGGGTGCTTGCCGTTAGTGTCTTGAGTCTTCAACTGCGAAGTGCCCCTTGCGAACGTCCGATCGCGGTTGTTCGTTCGATAACTCAGCCACTCTTGCCGCTGCCGCCAGCGTGAGGCTCGGCGCGGCGTGTGAGTTCGGTGGCAATGTCGCGTCGTGACTCGGCGTGCGGCGTTCCTTGGCCTTCAGTCGCAGCGGCCGCCGCTTTGCGGACGGCGTCACCTCCTCGGGACAACATGTCCTTCATGGCAGCGCGCTCCAGCGCCGAGCCGGCATGCATCCGCTTGTGCCGCGCGTTCTCTGCCTCAAGTTCGCGCATGCGCGTCGCGCCGGAGCAGGTGTGCTGGAATAGGTGGCAGCGCTAATCCCAGGCTTGCGGCACACCGGTTTCCCCTCAAGTCGCACGTTTCTTCCTTCAAGATCACCAAGATCTGACTTTCACTGAGCTTTCCTATTTCCATTGCGTCCTCAATTCTCATGTCAGGTCGCATTATTCGGATTTGGATGCATATTGCCAGGGAGGTTGGGATTATTCCTTGTGGAGAATGAGGTATTCCCACATATTTCCCAATAGTCAAGCCTCGACAATTTCCGTGGGTCGCTATCAGATCGTGCTGCCCCAGCGCCAGCTCGGCTGGAAAAGCAACGCAAGAACACACGGAAGCCATGAATCACACTTATCGGATTATTTTCAATCGGAGTATCGGAATCTGGCAGGCTGTCAGCGAGGTCGCCAAGGGACACTCTAAAAACGGGCGTTCACAGTGTCGGAGCCTGGCTCTCGCGATCGCCGTCGGCGGCCTGCTGGTGCATCCTGCCGAGCGTGCAATGGCACAGGTCTACGCCGGAAATGAGGTCGTTCATGGGCCGTTTGCCGATGGCGAGCAGCTCTTCCTAGAAAATAGCCGCCTTGAAGCGAATGAGAAAAATTCCATTCGTGGCGGTGAACAGACCTTCCGCGACGAGTCTCGCCTGGACATCAACGCCGCGCATGCCCTGACAGGAGGGGTGCAGCGCTTCCATGGCAACAGCGTGCTCCAGTCGAGCGTGAGCAACGCGATCACCGGTGGTGAGCAGAGCTTCCACGACAACAGCGCCATGATTCTCGACGGCACTACGATCTCTCTCGAGGACGGCATATTCAATGCAGAGAGTGCCCGGTTTACCGATAACAGCAAGCTCGATGTTCGAAGATACCGTGGCATGTTCGTCGGAACGCTTGACTTCTCCGGGGCGAGTACGCTGACAGTATCGGAGACCAATGGCATCTTGGGGAAAGAGAGTTACACGCCTTCGGCGCGGCCTCCAAAACTGACGTTCCGGGATCAAAGCACTTTCAATATCAATGCACAGAACGCGGTCCTCGGTACGAGTACCGCTCGGCCGGGAACGGAAGGAGAAGAGTACCTGCCAGCAAGCATAGAGTTTCTTGACCAAAGCGTGGCAAATGGAAACGCCGAATATGGACTGTGGGACGCCACCTTTTATGGCAGCAGTGTTGCCATGGCAAATGCAACCGGCGCCTTCACGAACTCCAGTTTTTTCGACGACAGTACACTGAACCTCAATGCTGAGCGTGCAGCGGCTTATATTTACATGCGTGGCCGTAGCGTCATGAACGCCAATGTTGCGGAGGCGCTCGGCAGCGAAGGCGGTTACTCCCCTACCTTCGAATTTCACGACAACAGCACGTTGAATGCCAATGCCGCGCAGGCGGTGAGCGCAAGGCCAAGGTTCTATGACGGCAGCAAGTTCGTGCTCGCCAGCGAAAATGCCCTGGTGGAAAGTCCTTTTCGGGCTTCAACAGGTGGAGGCTACTTCGTCTCGAGCATTGACTTCCACGACAACAGCACGATGGAGATCAATGCGCCGCGAGCGATAGGGCCCGCCGGGTATAAGCCTGACGTGCCCATCTGGGATCGCCTCTGGTTTCAGGACAGCAGTACCCTCAACCTGAATGGCGAGGATGTGCTTAGAACCGCCAATTGGTGGGATATATACTTCAAGGATAGCACTACGCTCAATATAAACGCGGCCCAGAATTTCCATGATGATCGAGAGCTCCTCCACGGCGCCAACGTCTCAATGGCGCGGGGCGGAACGATAAATGCCAATGTTGCGGATTCAATCTATGGGTATTTCACCATTGGCGGCGCCCTGAATGCCAAGGCTGCGGAGGCCGTCAGTGGCGGACGAATCAGGGTAGGCGGCAATCTGAATGCGTTGGTGCCGCGGGCGATCACCGGTGGGCAGCAGATAATCGGTGGCGTGCTGCACGCCACCGCAACCCATGCCGTGGATGGCGGACGGATCGTGGCCGAAGAAGATGGCCGCATCGAGGTCGAAGCCCATAATGCCCTCAGCACCAATGCGGTCATCGAGTTCGGAACCGAATACACAAACGGGGGCCTGCTGCATCTGAATGGTCACAGCACGACCATCGGGAAGATCACTTCCATCCCGGCAACGGCACCATGGGCAAAGCCGCACGACAGTTTCATCCAGAACACCGGTACCGACGATGCGGCGCTGGTGGTCGATGGCAGCATCCACGGTGATTCGTTCTACAGCGGCCAGATCCGGGATGGCGGCGCAGGCAGGCTCGGCATCGTCAAGGCAGGCGCCAGCACCCTGACGCTGAACGGCGCCAATACATACAGCGGTCCCACCGAAGTCCGTCAGGGAACGCTTCTGGTGGGCGACGCCGAAGGAGTCGACGCCTCCGTGGCCAGCGCCGTGTCCGTGGCGAGCGACAGCACGCTCGGTGGGCACGGCAGCGTGGGCAGCACCACTGTCGCCGCAGCAGGGATCCTGGCGCCGGGCGGTGCCCAGGGCGGGACATTGACCGTGAACGGTGACCTGACCCTGGCTTCGGGCAGCATCGTCGCCTCCGTCCTTGGCGCGCCGGGTGCATCAGGATCCGCCGGCCAGAGCGGCAGCGTCCGCGTGCATGGGGACCTGACCCTCGAGGGCGCTACCGTCAATACCAGCAATGCAGGCGGCCTGGGGGTGGGGCTGTATCGCCTCTTCGACTATGACGGCATCCTGACGCAACGCCATGGCGGGCTGGTGCTGGGGGCCAGTCCGGCAGGCTCATCGCTGTCCTTGCAGTACCTGGACTCGGCCAAACAGATCAACCTGGTCAACAGCAGCGGGGCCACGCTCAACTTCTGGAACGCCAATGGTGCCGCCAGCGCCACGCAACTCGGCGGGGGTTCCGGCATCTGGTCGAATGCATCGCCGATGTGGGCGGATGCCATGGGGACACAGAGCGGGCCCATGCAGCCGAAGCCGGGATTCGCCATCTTTTCGGGTGAGCGGGGCGATGTCACCCTCAGCAGCGCCGAGGGCACCGTGCAGGCAAGGGGAATCCAGTTCGCGACCGACGGCTACACGCTCCGCGGAGATGCGCTGCACCTTGTCGCCGATGGCGAGCACCCGGCACCGGTGGAGATCCGCGTGGGAGACGGTTCTGCGGCGGGAGCGCAGCACACCGCCACGATCGACGCCGTCATCGCGGGCACGGACGGCCTGAACAAGACCGGGGCCGGGACCCTGGTCCTCACCGCCGCCAACACTTACAGCGGTGGCAACAAGCTCTCCGCCGGTACGCTTGCGGTGTCCGCCGACACCGCGCTGGGGGCCTCCGACAACGGGCTGCACTTCAACGGCGGCGCCTTGCGCACGACCGCCGATATGGCGACGGTCCGCTCCGTCCTGCTGGAGGGGCGCGGCACCTTCGACACGCAGATGTCCACGGTGCTCGACCTGAAAGGCGATATCAGCGGTAACGGGGTACTGGAAAAGACAGGCGCTGGAACGCTGAAGATCGCGCGCGCCAACGACTACCAGGGTGGCACCTCGGTGCAGGCAGGCACCCTGGCGGCAGAGGCCACCGGCGCGCTGGGCAGCGGTCCGGTCCGTGTCACGGGAAGCGGCTCGCTTCTGCGTTTCGAGGCAAACGCCGATGCCCAGGCGTTGTCGATCCACAACGACCATGGCGGCGCCACGTCGTTCTCCGAACAGACAAGCGCCGGCACGGCTTCCATCGTCAACCAGGGGCAAGGCGCGACGGTCTTTTCCGCGCAGGCGTCTGCCGGGGAAGCCAGGATGACCAACGAGTTCCAAGGCAGCATCTTCTTGCGCGATCAAGCCAGTGCGGACACTGCCCGGATCGCCAACAAAGCGGGCGGACGCGTCGATATCAGCGGCTTGACATCGGCTGGCACGGCGATCGGCGCGCTCAGCGGCGAGGGGGACGTCTTCCTCGGCAGCAAGACGCTGATCATCGGCGGACTCGGCCACGACAGCGTGCTGGGTGGCGTGATTGCGGATGGCGGCGAGGGCCAAGGCACGGGTGGCAGCCTGGTCAAGACTGGCGCCGGGAAGGTGATACTGGACGGCAGCAATACCTACACCGGCACCACAACAGTGAGTGCCGGTACGCTGGTAGTCGGCCAACACGATGGGTCCTGGGCACAGGCGCGCGTTTCCGGACCCGTGCATGTCGCGGAAGGCGCGAAGCTGGCAGGGTATGGAACGGTGGGTTCGACCGTCGTCGGCGCGGGTGGCATTCTCTCTCCCGGATACTACGTTCCCACTCCTGGGAATCAGGCCGCCAACCCCGGCAGCCTGAAGATTGCCGGAGACCTGACGATGCTGCCCGGGTCGACGCTCGAGCTGGCTTCGAACGGCTACCAGAACACCAGGGTCAGCGCCAGCGGCAAAGCCGATCTGCAAGGCGGCACGGCACTGCACACCGGCACGGATTTCAAGGCCAATCACGACTATACGATCCTGACCGCGGACGGCGGCGTCAACGGCAAGTTCGATCAGGTGAAGTCCGACTTCGCCATCCTGGAACCCAATCTGACCTATACCCCGACTGCCGTGCTGCTGAGATTCGGGCAAAGCGGACGCTTTGCCTCGCTCGCGCAATCCCCGAACCAGCGTGCCGTGGCACGCGCCCTCGATAGCCTGCCCACCAACAGCGAGCTCTATCAGCAACTGCTGACCATGCCGAATGGAGCGCCGCCTGGGGTGTTCAACAGCCTCTCCGGCGAGGCGCATGCCAGCCTCGGCGCGGTCTTGCACAGCGGCGTCGGCTCGATGCGCACCCTGTCGCTCAACCATCTGCGCAACAACCTCAGCGCTTCCCCTCAGGCTGGCGCCACTGCCTCGGGAGCCCGGCTATTCTCGATGCATAAGGCGTCGCTCAACTCCATGCGCAGCCATTTCCGCGCGTCTCCTGAAGCTGACACCACGATCGCCGACGCCGGCACGGTCGATGCGCCAGATCCGGGCGGCGCGCTGCCTGTGCCGGAAGCACAGCCATTCTGGGCGGAAGTGAGCGGCGGCCGGCAGATCATCGATGGCACCAGCGACACCGCGGGCATCAAGCAATCCCTGTACGGAATTTCCGTGGGTGCCGATGGTGCCGTGGGCGACGGCTGGCGTGTCGGCGGCACATTGGGCTTTACGGATAGCAGCATCCACACCGATGCCCGCGCGTCCAAGGCCAGTGTCAAGAGCTACGGCGCACTGCTGTATGGCGGCAAGGCCTTTGAAGCCGGCTCAGGCAAGCTCAACCTGATGATGGGCGGAGGCTACACCTGGCATGGCATCGATACCGAGCGCAAGGTGGCGGGCGCCGGCCTGGATCAGACGCTTACGGCCGATTACGGTGCGGGCACCGGCCAGCTCTTCGCTGAAATCGGCTACGCCCTTCCTGTGCGTGACGCGACGGTTGAGCCCTTCGCCGGCATCGCCTGGAGCGACACCCGTACACGCGGGTTTTCCGAATCGGGCGGGTCGGCCGCACTGGACGGCCAGCGCAAGCGTGACAACCAGACGAGCACCACGCTCGGTGTTCGTGGACGCACACCGTTTGAACTGGGGGCTGCCAAGGGCAGTGTCACGGCAAGCCTGGGCTGGCGCCATGCCCTGGGCAGCGTGACCCCGGAAAGCACACTGGCGTTCCGGGGTAGCGAAACCTTCACGGTGACTGGAACGCCGATCGCGCGCAATGCGGCGTTGATCGAAGTTGGCGGGGAAGTGGCGATTTCCCGCAATGCCACGCTGAGCCTGGGATATGCCGGGCAGCATGCCGGCAACAACCGAGAGCATCGCGGCAGGTTGAACCTGCGCTGGGGCTTCCATTGAGTGGAGTGTGCGTCAGGTGGTCCAGGAGACAGGCCGGTCGAAGCCGCCTCGTGGCCGATCGACGCGCTTTGCCCAGGCTCTTCTCCACCATGACTTGCTTCAGCCGCGTCCGTGCAGATTGACCGCGGACAGGAAGCGCGCCGCACTGCCACGGTCCGCGCGCCGCGGCTGGCCCGGCGGCAAGCGGGCCGATTGTCCCTGGCGGGCGGTGGGCGCTCGCCGTTAGAGTTCGCCCCGGGTCGCGCCGGCGTGGCGCGGCCCGGACGGCCGCGGGGGCCGCATGGCAAGGGAGCGCGAGCATGAAGACCATCGGCCTGATCGGCGGGATGAGCTGGGAATCCTCGGCGGAGTACTACCGCCTGGTCAACCAGGGCATGAAGGCACGGCTGGGCGGCCATGCCAATGCGCGCAGCGTGATGGTGACGGTCTGCTTCGAGGAGATCCATGCGCTGCAGCACGCGCAGCGCTGGGACGAACTGGCCGTGCGCATGCGGCAGGCGGCACGGCAGGTGCAGGCCGGCGGCGCCGACTTCCTGCTGTTGTGTACCAATACCATGCATCGCGTGGCGCCGGCCATCGAGGAAGCGGTGTCGATTCCGCTGCTGCATATCGTCGATCCGACCGCGCAGGCCTTGCGCGCGGCCGGCATCGGCCGCGTTGGCCTGCTGGGCACCCGCTTCACCATGGAACAGGATTTCTACCGGGCGCGCATGGCCGGGCGGCACGGTATCGAAGTGCTGGTTCCCGGCGAGGCCGGCCGCCGCCGCGTGCACGAGATCATCTACGAAGAACTGTGCCACGGCACCGTGCGCGCGGCGTCGCGCGATGCCTTCCGGCGCATCGTCGACGAACTGACCGGGGAGGGCGCGCAAGGCGTGATCCTGGGCTGCACCGAGATCACGCTGTTGATCGGTGCGGGCGACGTGGCGCTGCCAGTGTTCGACACCACGCGCCTGCACGCCTTGGCCGCGGTGGAAGCCGCCGCGCCGCTGGGACCGCGCGGCGCAGGCCCTGCGGCAAGCCAGAGCTAGAGCTAGAGCTAGAGCAGCCGCGCGCGGTACAACTGGTAGTTCTCGTCGTCGAAGCAGACAAAAGTGACCTGCTCGATCGAGGGTGCCTGCGGCAGGCTGTCGCGCACCGCGGCAATGGCGATGTCCACCGCGCGCTCGCGCGGGAAGCCGTAGATGCCTGTGCTGATATTGGGGAAAGCGATGGTGCGCAAGCCCTTTTCCGCTGCCCTGCGGATGCTGTTGCGGTAGGCGCTGGCCAGCAGTTCCTCCTCGTTGTCGCCACCGCCGCGCCAGACCGGTCCGACCGCGTGGATGACGTAGGGCGCCGGCAGCAGACCGCCGGTGGTGATCACCGCGTCGCCGGTCGGGCATCCGCCCTGGCTGTCGCGTATCGCGCGGCAGGCTTCCATGATGGCCGGGCCACCCGCGCCATGGATGGCGCCGTCCACGCCGCCGCCGCCCAGCAGTCCGCTGTTGGCGGCGTTGACGATGGCGTCGACTTCCATGCGGGTGATGTCACCGTGAACCACTTGCATTCCCATGAGTCGGCTCCTGTATTGGGTTTCCGGTCTATGACGATGCGATGGTCTGTGCAACTTGACGCCTAGTGTCTAACTTGAGCGCTTGAGCGTCAAGGGCGTCACTGTTTCCCCCTCTCTCGTTTTGGTGTGCTGCGCTGCGATCGCGGCGGCCCTCGGCGCACGGCTTCTCGTACCTGCGCCTGACGCGCCCGGATCTTGCTGGCGATGTCGTGGGTCATCCGGCGCCGATGGGTCGCTCAAGCGTGTATCTCCAACGGTCCTTTGAGCGGTATCGATCCAGTCCTTGCCCGGTGTGCAAATAAGTTCGATGTTCGGGACTGGAAGGGCGTACAGTGGGCTATCAATGCCAACCGGAGCCAATCGTGGACACGTTCCCGAGTTCGACGTACAAGGGTTTCGACCTGTACCCGCTGGTCTACCGATACGACCCTCCGCGCGAGTGGCATGAGCGTCGGCCGGATCGCTCCTACAACGCGTCTGTCGTGATATGCCGGGAAGGACTCGATCCGGTGACGGCCGTGGCGAGGATTTTCAAAGTCCGCGCCGAACAATGGGAAAGCCTGGGTGTGGCAAAGAGAGCTGCAATTCAGTCGGGTCGCGACATCGTCGATGGGCTGGTCGAGGGCGAAAACCTGATCGGCTTGTAGGGCAGGTCCAGCGAGCGAGCAACGGCCATGTGGACCTGCAAACAGTGTGGATTCGAATTGTCGTTTGAGCTTGCCAATCCGTCGATCGATGAGCAGGGTTGCCATTTCATGTGCCCTTCGTGCGGCAAGCGGAATGTTCTCGTGAACGTGGGCGGAAAGGGTGACGACGACCCGATTGTGCTGGCGCAGCTGGACTCCTAGGACTGGCATCTCACGCCCCCTCGCGCCGCCGTGGCCTCGGCGGTGCTCAACCTGACCCGGCCCTTCACGATGACCAGCCCCTGTCTGTCGCGGTGGGGGACAGGCGGACGTTCGTGGCCGCCTGGCTGCAGGACTGGAACGAGGAGAACCCGGAGTCGCCGATCAAGGTGACGAACCGGGTCCTGGCCAAGCAGGTGAAGCAGGTGGCGACGCCGAGTGCGGATCGAATGCTCGCGGGGGCGCCGAAAGGGATGCGGAGCAGGCTAGCAGGTGAACCTGCGGCGCCGGAGCGGAGGATAACCAGCGTATTGCGCGTATTGCTGTCGCCAGCCCAGGCCTGAGAGCCAGTTGACATCTCATGATGCGGCCGTTGCAGTTGCCACTGGCGCGTCGGCCTGGAGACGGTTGCTCATGTTCTGGGGCGTGTCGCCGGGCGGCGGGGCGCCCTGGGGGGGCGATTCGATGCATGGCGCACGGAGGGGAGGACTGCCTTCCACGTTGGCCGTACGCAGTTGGTCGCTGACAGCACGACGGGAGATTGCTTCTTCCTTCACTCTGGAACGTACACCATCAAGAAGGTCACGACTCTTCTTGACCAACAAGGCAGTCTGCGCAGCGGTTTCAGCAATACTTTTTCCAGGTAGTGGGACTTTTGCTTCGGGCATCGACTGCGGCTGTTGCATCCGCGGGGGCCGCACATAGGGCATCCTTCACCTCCTTCTGCACCAGGTGCTTGTTCCCTCCCGTATTGATTTGTCCAATACATGAACAGTATAGGTGCTGAGCGCAGCCGCCTGACGAGTGCATGCGTGGAGGGCTCCAGGGCGTTGTCAGGCCTCCGCACCGAAGAGGGCGGGGGCTTGGCCAGGCACGAAGCGATGCAACCGCGGCGTACCGCTGTGCTGTTTCCCGACAACGTCGTCCGAAAGGCGGCGGTATCGGCCAAGCGATGTTACGTGCGCTGCCCTACAATCAAGTTGGGGGATCGTTCTGGGAAGCCTCGAATGCAATTGCCGCTCATATGGGCCAAGGCTAGACGGCTGGAGAGACTCGACAGCAACATCGCCGCGTCGCGCACCCGGGTCCGCGACCAGATTGGGCGCGTAAGAGAAGCAAAGCTTCATGATGGAGACGTGGAGTTAGCACTGCTCGTACTTCGTTATATGCACCGCAGATACTTGGAGCTTTTGCTGCTCCGGCGAGATTTCTCTTGAATTGGCAATCTGCTGATCGCGCATCACGCGCATCAAAGCAAAGCGCGCGCCCGAAGCGCGGGGCGCGGCGAGCCGCATCAAGAGCGGGCTTGGAGTATGCAAGAGCCTGATTCCCAGGGTTCAGTCGGGAGAAGTCAGATGCTCGATGTCAACGCGGAGCTTCGGGATTTCGAAATGAGCACCCGGCATATCACCGAGGGACGGCAACGCATTCGCCGCCAGATCGGTCTTGTGCGCGAATTGCGCGCAGATGGTCACGACACGACCCTGGCGCTCCAGTTCCTCCATGTCTTATGCGGGGCCGTGGCCGCAGAGCGGGAGCATCGGGCTCTGGTGGCGAAGGTGCTGGTTGAACGTATGCCAGGATACCGCCCGCCGGATGGACCGTGAGGCCGCGCGAGTCGGGCATCACGCGGTCTCCCTGTCTCTGGATGGGTCGCTCGGTCGCCGGCGGTCGCACCGCGGCGGCGGCGCACTGCATCGATGTACTACATCGATGCCTCGAGCATATGCCGGTAGTCGTCGGCGCTGGCCGTTTTCGGATTGGTCTTGTGGCAGTGGTCAGCCAGCGCACCGGCGATCACCTGGTCGAACATCGCCGCCGTCACGCCCATCTGCGCCAGGCCGGTGGGCAGGCCCAGGCGGGCCGTCATATCATGCACGGCCTGCGCCACGTCGGCATCGGCGGGGAGGTGCATGGCACGGCGCAGGCGCGCGAAGCGCTGCTCGCGCACCACGCTCGGCGCGTCCGCGTTGAAGCGCAGTACCGCCGGCATCACCACCGCGTTGAGGGTGCCGTGATGCAGGCCGGTGCGGCCGTCGATCTTCAGGCCGCCGAGCGGATGCGACAGGGAGTGCACGCAGCCCAGGCCCTTCTGGAACGCCATTGCGCCCTGCATCGAGGCGCTCATCATATTGAGGCGCGCCTCGCGGTCGGCACCGTCGCGCGTGGCGCGCTCGATATGGGCCCAGCCGCGCTCCAGGCCGTCCAGCGCGATGCCGTCGGCGGGCGGGTTGAAGGCCGGCGCAAGGAAGGTTTCGATGCAGTGCGCGATGGCGTCCATGCCGGTGGCGGCGGTCAGGCCGGCCGGCAGGCCCAGCGTCAGGCCCGGGTCGCAGATGGCGGACCTGGGCAGCAGATGCCAGGAATGGAAGCCGAGCTTGCGGCCGTCGTCGAGGATGATGATGGCGCCGCGCGCCACCTCGCTGCCGGTCCCGGCCGTGGTCGGCACCGCGATCAGGGGCGCGGCGCGTTCGGTGATCTTGGCGCTGCCGCCCTCGATGGTCGCGTAGGTGGTCAGTTCGCCGGGGTGGGTGGCCAGGATGGCGATGCCTTTGGCCAGGTCGATCGACGAACCACCGCCGACCGCCACCAGGCCATTGCAGCCGGCCGCCTTGTACTGCTCGGTGGCCTTGCGCACCATGGCCTCGGTCGGATTGGACGGGGTCTCGTCGAAGACCGCCACCGGCAGCCCGGCCAGCGCGTCGAGGGCCTGTGCGGCCACACCCGCCGCGACCACGCCCCGGTCGGTGACCAGCAGCGGCCGGGTGATGCCGATCCGTTCGCATTCGGACTGGAGCAGGCTGACCGTGCCGAAGTCCAGGTGGATATGGGTCAGGTAGTAGATGTATGCCATGTGCGCCGTCTCCTTGTCTGTGGGGTCGGCCCGCATGCCGGGGCGGGCTCGTATCGCGGGCGTTGCTATGCCGTTCTTGTCGCTCCTGCCGCCGCCGCCCGCCCTGGGCCATGCCGCGCGAGGGGCGGCGCGGGCGGTGCGGCGGGCTGTCACGGAAGGTCTCCGGCAGCATAGCACCAGTCATCGCCCTGCCGTAGCGTGCGCATGAGGTTACTCGAATCCCTTCGTTGGTCGCCGGCGGGGCCGCTGCTAGAGTCGTCGCATGAACGCTCCCATTCCTCCTCTCGCACTGTCGGCCGGCCATGATGTGGCCAGCCGGCGCCATGCGGCCGTGGCCGCCTTCCTTGCCGAAGCCAAGCGCCTGCTCGAGGCCGCGCCGGCCGACCGCGCCAGCCTGCAGCCGGTGGCGCAGGCGCTGGAGCGCCTCGGCCTGCAGCGCGAGCTGTTTCCGGCCGAGCATTTCCCCGTGTCCGCCGACAATCCGGCCCAGGTCTACCGGCTGGCCGAGGACGTCGATGGACGCTATGCGCTCTACGTCTCGGCCGGACAGCCGGGCAAGGCGCAGCCGCCGCACGACCACACCACCTGGGCCATCATCGCCGGCATCGCCGGCAACGAACGCAATGTCTTCTACCGTCGCGAGCGCACCGAGGACCCCGCGCGCGACAAGCTGGTCGAGACCGGCCGCAGCGAGGTCGTGCCGGGCACGTCGGTCACCCTGCTGGGCGACGATGTGCACACCATCGAGCTGATCGGCGGCGAGGCCGGCCTGCATCTGCATTTCTACGGCCTGGCGCTGGACCGGCTGGCGCGGCGCGTGGTGTTCGAGAGCGCCGAGGGCGGCAGCTACCGGCATTTCGGCCCGCCCAAGCGCATCGCCCATGCGGTGATCGCGCCCGCCGCGCTGAAGGCGGCGCTGGCCGACGGTGAGGAGATCGCGCTGCTGGACGTGCGCGAGACCGGTGTCTTTATCCGCGGCCACCTGCTGCTGGCGGCCTCCGCGCCGTTGTGGCGGCTGGAGCTGCTGATCGATCGCCTGGTGCCGCGGCGCGATGCCCGCATCGTGCTGACCGACGGCGGCGCGGAGCACGACCGGCTGGCGCATGAAGCGGCGGCCAAGCTGGTGCGCCTGGGCTGGGGCAACGTCTCCGTGCTGGCAGGCGGCAGCGCCGGCTGGGCCGAGGCCGGCTATGAGATCTTCAGCGGCAGCAACGTGCCCAGCAAGGCCTTCGGCGAAGTGATCGAGCACGAGCGCGGCACGCCCTGGATCGATACCGAGGAACTGCACCGGCTCGTCGAAGGCGGCGAGGACATCGTGGTGGTCGACAGCCGCACCACCGAGGAATTCGCCGATTTCAGCCTGCCGTTCGCGCACAGCCTGCCGGGCGCGGAGCTGGTCTACCGCATCGGCGAGCTGGCACCGCGGCCGGAGACCCTGGTGGTGGTCAATTGCGCCGGCCGCACCCGCAGCATCGTCGGCGCCCAGACGCTGATCGACGCCGGCGTGCCGAACCGGGTGGTCTCGCTCAAGGACGGCACCATGGCCTGGCTGCTGGCCGGCCGCAAGCTGGCGCACGGCCGCCATACGCCCTTGCCGGAGCCGGGCGAGACGGCGCTCGGCGCGGCGCGCGAGCGTGCCGAGCGAGTTGCCGCGCGCGCCGGCGTACGGCGCCTCGACGCCGCCGGGCTGGCGCGCCTCGAGGCCGAGGCCGCGGCGCGCACCCTGTACCGCTTCGACGTGCGCTCGCGCGCCGAATACGAAGCCGGCCACCTGCCGGGCTGGCGCTGGGCGCCGGGCGGCCAGCTGGTGCAGGCCACCGACGAGTATGCCGCCACCCGCCGCGCGCGCATCGTGCTGGCCGACTGGGACGGCGTGCGCGCGCTGACCACCGGCGCCTGGCTGGCCCAACTCGGTGCGCATGAGGTCTATGTCTACTCGCCGCCGGACTACGCCGAGGTGGTCACCGGCCCTGAACCGCTGCGCGTGCTGCGGTCGCGCGCAGCGGCCGCGCTGGTCTCGCCGCGCCAGGCCGAGGGCCTGCTCAAGTCCGGCGCCGCGCGCCTCTACGACGTCGAACGCCGCGCGGCCTACGAAAAACGCCACGTGGCCGGCGCCTGGTTCGCCGTGCCGGACCGGCTGGAGGCCCTGACGGCCGACCTGCCGGCCGGGCAGGCGGTGTTGCTGACCTCATCGGATGGCGTGCTGGCGCGTGTCGTCGCCGCCGAGCTGGCGGCGCGCAGCGGCCGCGACGTGCGTGCGCTGGCGGGCGGCACCAATGCCTGGGTGGCCGCCGGCCTGCCCGTCGAAAACGGGGGCAAGGGCGTGCTGACCGGCGACGATGACCACTGGTACAGCCCTTACCTGCATGCCGACGTGGCCTTGCGCGATGCCGGCTTCCAGACCTACCTGGACTGGGAGGTGGGCCTGGTCGCCCAACTCGAGCGGGAGGGGGATATCGGCATCCGCCTGCTGGCTGACTGAGCGATGGCGGTGGAACACAAGGCGGCGATCGCCTCGCCGGTGCAGAGCGAGATCGACTTCGACCGCGCGAGCGGCAAGCAGGTGGGCTACCTGCGCCTGCCGCACTCGTCGCACCGTTCCGCCTATGGCTGGCTGCCGATCCCGGTCGCCACCATCGGCGACGGCGACGGGCCGGCTGTGCTGGTGATGGCCGGCAACCACGGCGACGAGTACGAAGGGCAGATCCTGGTCGCACGCCTGATCCGCGAACTGGCGCCGGCCGCCGTACGCGGCCGCCTGATCCTGCTGCCGATGGCCAACTATCCGGCCGCCCGGGCCGGCCTGCGCACCTCGCCGCTGGATGGCGGCAACCTGAACCGCAGCTTTCCGGGCGACCCGCGCGGCACGCCCACGCAGGTGATCGCCGACTACATCGAGCGGGCGCTGCTGCCGCGCGTGCAAGTGGTGATCGACCTGCACTCGGGCGGCAGCTCGCTGCAGTATCACGGCGCCACCCTGTTCGCGCAGCGCGATCCCGATCCGGCGCGCCAGCAGCGCGTGCTGGAGGCGATCCGGGCCTTCGGCCTGCCGCTCGGCTTTGTCAACGACAGTCCCAATCCGGTCGGCCTGCTGGCCGCCGCGCGCCGCCACGGGGTGCTCGGCTTGCTCACGGAACTGGGCGGAGCCGGCAGCGTGGACGCCGGAGTCCTGGCCACGGCCTGGCATGGCCTGCTGCATCTGCTGGGCCACCTCGGCGTGCTGCAGGGCGCGCTGGTGCCGGCGGCGCCGCCGGGCGAGACGCGGCTGCTGCGCGTGGACCGGGCACAGCACTACGTCTACGCCCGCGACGACGGCATCTTCGAGCCGCTGGTCCGCCTGGGCGAACGCGTCGAGGCCGGGCAGCCAGCCGCCCGCCTGCATGCGCCGGACCTTCCGGAGCGCGAGCCCGCGCTGGTGCGCTTCGCCGCCGGGGGCATCGTGGTGTGCCGCCGCGTGCCGGCGCTGACCGAGCGCGGAGACTGCCTGTACCAGCTTGCCGACGACCTGTAGCCAACGCCCTTGTAACCAACGCCCCTGTCACCAACGGCCAACGCGTTGCGCACGCCGCGCCGGCAGGACCTGGGGCCCTTGCCGGCGCGGTATCCCATCCCTTCCGACGGACTTTCCCATGAGCAGACTTCCCGGGCCACGCGGCCTCGCCGCGCGAGCCTTGCATGCCGTGCTTCCCCTGGCCTGGCTGGCCGCCGCACCTTCGGCGCAGGCCGATGCCACGCTGGAGCGGATCCACGCGCGCGGGCGCATCAGCATCGGCGTCATCGTCAACGGTAACAGCGCCTTCGGCTCGATCGATCCGGCCACCGGCCAGCCGGTCGGCTTCAATCCGGAGCTGGCGCGCAAGCTGGCCAGCGAGCTCGGGGTGCAGGCCGACCTGGTGCCGGTGCTGCCGACCAACCGCGTGCAGTTCCTGCAGCAAGGCAAGGTCGACCTGCTGGTGGCGAGCATGCTGCTGACCCCGGAGCGGGCCGCGCTGCTGGACTACGTGCCGACCCCGTACTACCGCAACGGCGGCACCGCGATCTTCCTCAAGCGCAGCGGCATACGCCGCTGGGAAGATCTGCGCGGCAAGGCGGTCTGCCTGTCGCAGGGCAGCAGCTATGCCAAGCCGGTGGCGTCGGTCTACGGGGGGGAGGTCAAGGGTTTCAAGGGCATGTCCGAATCGCTGCTGGCATTGCGCGGCGGCGCGTCCTGCGTGGCGGCGGTGCATGAAAGCCTGACCCTGAACCAGCTGGTGGCGCACGACCCGGAATGGCGCGACTACGCCGTGCTGCCCGACGAGGTCGATCCGGCGCCCCAGGTGGCCTGGGTGCGCAAGGGCGAGAAGGACACCGTGGCCAGCGTGGACCGTATCCTGCAGCGCCTGCACGGTTCCGGCTGGCTGCTCGGCCTGGAGGCGCGGCTCGAACTGGTGCCGCGCTCGCCGTTGCTGGCGCAGCTGCACCGGCAGTACGGCGGCAAGTAAGCGCCTCGCACCGCGTGGGCCGCGGTGCGAGGGAGCTTGCCTGGCCGTGCCTGTCGACCCCTACGCGCGCCAGACGGCGTTGGCGTACAGCTCGGGACCGAAGTCCGGCGCCACCTCGACCCGCGCCCGCGCTTCGTGCAGGTCCAGGTCGGCCAGGAACAGGTCCCGGCCGATGCGGTGCACGATGGCGGGGATGTCGCGCCGCATGCTGGGGATGTCGCCCAGGGGGGCGCCCACGCTGGCATAGCCGGCCGGGTTGAACACATGGATGGCGCTCAGCCACGGCGCCGAGCCGGGCGTCTTCTCGCAGTACTCCAGGCCGCTGCCCAGGTAGGGCGAGGCGCCCAGCGCGTCGTCATGCTCCGCGGCCGGCGGCGTATAGCGGTCGCGCCAGCGTGCGATCAGCGGCGCGATGGCCGCCAGTTCGGGCCGCTGGGCCGGATCGCTGCTGTAGCCGGTGCCGGCGATGACGAAGTCGAAACCGAAGGCACGGCCGTTGACGTCCGCCAGCACGCGCCTGTCCTCGATGCGGGCGGTCTCCCAGGGCGCGCCGAGATGCAGGTGGAAGCCGGCATGGGCCAGCACGCGCTTGACCGCGTCGGCGGGCGGGGTGGAGCCGGCGCGGCGGTAGCGCCAGGCATGGTGCCAGCGATGCGCGTCCGGCAGCGCCGGGAAGTGGTCGTAGAAGCCGGCATAGCCGCGCGGCTTGGCCACGGCACGGGCGGCGAGGTGGTCGCGGCGGGCGAACAGGTGCACCGCTTGCGCGCCGGCTTCCAGCGCTACCGCGGCAGCGTCGAAGGCGGAGGCCGCCGCGCCGATCACGGCCACGGTCTTGCCGGCCAGCGCGGAGAAATCGATGGGGTCGGCGGTGTGGGCCGCCAGTCCCGCCGCCACCGCCGGCCGCAGCCAGGCCGGCACCAGCGGTGCGCCGTTGCCGGCCACGCCGTTGGCCAGGATCAGCTTGCGCGTGGTTTCGGTGCGCACCACGCCGCCGGCCTCGATCTGCAGCGCAAGCCCGGGCACCTCGCCGCCCTCGACCGGCGCGATGCCGAGCAGGCGAGTGCCATAGCGCACCTCGATGCCGAGGAAGCGGCGGAACCAGGCCAGGTAGCCGGCCCAGTCGGTGCGGGCAATGCGGTCCAGGCCGGCATAGGCCGCCTGGCCGTGGCGGGCTTCGTACCAGCTCTGGAAGCCGAGCGCGGTGTGGCCGAGCTCGGGGCCTACCAGGTTCTTTACGGTGCGCAGCTGATGCATGCGCGCGCGCGTCAGCCAGACGCCCGCCTGCGAGGCATCCGGCGCGGCGTCGATCACCGCGACGCCGCCGATGCCGGCACGACGCAAGGCGAACGCAAAGGCGCTGCCGCCCTGGCCGCCGCCGACGACGAGCACGTTGTGGTCGAAGCCGGCGCGCTGCGGCACCCAGTTTTCCGGCGCGGGACCGAGCAGGCGCAGGGCTTCGCGCGCGGCCTGGTCGGGATCGTTGTTGGCAGGGTCGCTCATGCCGCCGTCCTCAGGCAAGGGTCAGGTGAAAGGCCTGGTCGAGGTCGGCCAGCAGGTCGCGCGGGTCTTCCAGGCCGATGTGCAGCCGTATCACCGGGGCGTCGCCTTGCCAGCTGCGATGCTCGCGCAGCCGCTCCGGCGCGGCGATCAGGGCCAGGCTTTCGTAGCCGCCCCAGGAGGCGCCCAGGGCAAACAGGCGCAGGGCATCGACGAAGGCCGCCGCGCGGCTGGCGTCGCCGCCGCGCAAGGCGAACGAGACCAGGCCACTGGCGCCGCTGAAGTCGCGCCGCCACAGCGCATGGCCCGGATCCTCGGGCAGGGCCGGATAGAACACCCGGCCGACCTGGGGATGCGCCTGCAGCCACTGCGCGACCTCGGTGGCGTTGCGCTCATGCTGGGCCAGCCGTACCGGCAGCGTGCGCAGGCCGCGCAGCGCCAGGTAGGCGTCGTCCGCGCCGACCGTCAGGCCGAGCGCTTCGTGGGCGCTGGCGATGCGCTCGGCCAGCGCCGGGCTGTCGACCACCACCGCACCCTGCATCACGTCGGAATGTCCGGCGATGTACTTGGTCGAGGCCTGGATCGAGAGGTTGGCGCCGAGGCGCAGCGGCTGCAGGAACCAGCCGCCGCTCCAGGTATTGTCGACCGCGACCGGCACGCCGCGGGCGCGCGCGATGGCCGTCAGCCGCGGCAGGTCCAGCACCTCGAACAGCAGCGAGCTGGGCGACTCCAGGTAGACCAGGCGGGTTTCGGGACGGATGCGCGCGTCGAGGTCGTCATGCGCCGGGGAGAAGTATTCCAGCGTGATGCCCAGCCGCTGCAGCAGGGTCTTATCCACGCGCCGCACCGGTGCGTAGACGCTGTCCGAGACCAGGGCGTGGTCGCCCGGTCCCAGCAGGCCCAGCAGCACCAGCGTGATGGCCGACAGCCCGGACGGCGCGAGGAAGGCGCGATGGCCGCCTTCCAGCGTGGTCAGCGCGTCTTCCAGCGCCTGGTGGGTGTCCAGCCCGTGGCGGCCGTAGGTGGCGATGCGCTCGCCGGCCGCGCGGCGGTGGTGGCGTGCGTCCAGCTCCTGCTGGCTGGCGAAGCGCACGGTGCTGGTGCGCACCACCGGCACGTTGACCGGGCCGGCGCCGTCGCGCAGCGCCGGCGCGCCGGCGTGCAGCAGCCGGGTGGCGGCGCGGTCGCTGTGATGGCCGGGCGCGCTCATGCCGCCACCTGGCTCGGTTGCATCTGGGTGGCGTTGTAGTTCACCACCTCACCGCTCTCCAGGCGCACGCCGTAGCGGCCGGTCAAGGCCTCCAGCGGCCGGCCGTAGCAATGGAAATGCAGCGTGGGGGTGTCGCCCGCCACGTGGATGCTGTGGATGTCGTCGGCCAGGAAGGCGATCGGCGCGCCCGCTTCCACGGTCTGTTCGCGCACCAGCTCGAGACTGGCGAAGGCAGGGTTGCTGCGGTCGTCGGTGCGGCGGTAGACGCGGTTGAACTCCTGGCCTTCGATGGCCACGATCACGGCCCAGGTGTCATGGTTGTGCGGGATGGTGGTCTTGCCCGGGCGGATCGAGTTCAGGTACAGGGCGATGCCGTCGCCGGTGTTGCCGTCGCCGTTCAGCCAGTAGCGCGTCGAGGCGCCGCTGGCGGTATCGGCCGGCGGCGGGAAATCCTCGCGCGGGAACAGCTCGCGCTGGCTGGCCAATGCCTGCAGGCGCGTGGCGATGGCATCCAGGGCGGCGCGGTCCGGCGTGCCGGCGGCGAGCGCGCGGATGTCGGCCAGGGCGGTGGCGACCGCGGCGCGGCGGGCGGCCAGGCGGTCGGAAGATGCGGTGAGGCTCATGTTCGATGACTCCGTCAGCGGGGAAGGGAGGCGGTGGAAGCGGTGGAAGCCGTGGATCCGGTAGAGGCGGCAGGTGCGGCGGGTGCAGCCGCCGGCACCGGGGCGAAGGCGGCGTCGAACTCCGGCGGCAGGCGCGGCACCGCACCGAGCGCGCGGCGCAGGAAGGCACGGGTGCGCTCCTGCGTCGGCTGGCCGAAGATCTGCGCCGCCGGCCCGTGTTCGACGATGCGGCCGGCCTCGGTGAAGTAGATATGGTCGCTGATCTCCGCGGCGAAGCGCATTTCGTGCGTGACCAGCACGCAGGTCATGCCATCCTCGACCAGTTCGCGGATCACCGTCAGCACCTCGCCCACGGTCTCCGGATCCAGCGCCGAGGTGACCTCGTCGAACAGGATCAGCTCGGGCCGCATCGCCAGGGCGCGGGCGATGGCCACGCGCTGCTGCTGGCCGCCCGACAGCTCGCCGGGATAGGCGCGCGCCTTGTCGGCCAGCCGCACCCGCGCCAGCAGGGCATGGGCTTCGCGTTCGGCATCGGCGCGCGGCCGGCCGATCACGCGGGTCGGCGCGATCACCAGGTTCTCCAGCACGGTCAGGTGCGGGAACAGGTTGTACTGCTGGAAGACGAAGCCCACGCGCTTGCGCAGCGCGATCAGCTCGTCCTCGCCGCGCAGGCTTTCGACCGCGGTCCCGCCCACGCCGATATGGCCTTGCTGCGGGCGCAGCAGGCCGGTGATGCAGCGCAGGATGGTGCTCTTGCCCGAGCCGGAGGGGCCGATGATGGTGACGGCCTCGCCGCGCTTGACCTCGAGGTCGATGCCCTTGAGCACTTCATTGGCGCCGAAGCGCAGGTGGACGTCCTGCAGCCGCACCAGCGGCGCGGCCTCGGTGGCGCCGGGCTCGCGGCGCAGGAAGGATTCAGTGGCGTTCATGGCGGCGTTCCAGGGCGCGCGTGGCGCGCGCGATGGGATAGCAATAGGCGAAGAAAAGGGCCAGCAGCGTGAAATAGACCAGCACCGTGAAGTCGGTGCGCGCCACCGTGTTGCTGGCGACCTGGGCGGTGTCGACCACGTCGTGGACGCCGACCAGCGAGGCCAGCGAGGTGCTCATGGTGATGCTGGCGTACAGGTTCATCCACGGCGGCAGCATGCGCCGCAGGCATTGCGGCAGCACGATCAGGCGGAAGATCTGGCTGCGCCGGAAGGCCAGCGAGTGGGCGGCCTCCCATTGCGCGCTCGGGATCGACAGGATGGCGCCGCGGAAGATCTCGGCGACGTTGGCGCTGGCCGGCAGGGCCAGGCCCAGCACGACCTTGATCCAGTCGGGGAAGGGCAGTGTCCACTGCACCAGGTGCAGCTCGAAGGGAAACACGTAGGTGGTGAAATAGACCAGCACCAGCACCGGCGCGTTGCGGAAGGCCTGCACCCAGGCGCGCGTGGCGCCGCGCAGCAGCGGGTTGGCCGACAGCGACAGCGCGCCGATCAGCAGGCCGGCCGCGGTGCCGAGCGCCATGGCCAGCACGCTGATCTCGATGTTGGCCCACAGGCCGCGCAGCAGCGCCGGCGTCCACGTCCACAGATGGCGCAGGGCCGCCGGCGCGCTGCCGCTCGCGTTCCAGTACAGCACGAGCGCCGCGGCCACGGCCAGGAACGGCATCCAGGGATCGCGCAGCAGGCGCAGCGCGCGCGGCCGGGCCTGTCGTGCGGGCGCCTGGGCAAGGGAATCACTGGCCATAGCCGGGCATCCTCAGGTGTTGTTCCAGCCAGCGGCCGGCGCGGCTGACCACCCAGGTCAGCAGGCCGAACCAGGCCAGGATCAGCAGCAGCAGCTCGAGCACGTTGTCGCGCTGCGTCCAGATCATGATCGATTCGTAGGTCACGTCGCCGACCGCGATGGCGGAGGCCACGGCGGTCATCTTGACCAGGTCGACCAGGTTGTTGACCAGCGCGGGCAGGGCGAAGCGCAGCGCCAGCGGCAGTTCCACCCGCAGCAGCAGCTGGCGGCGCGAGAAGCCGAGCGAGCGCCCCGCCTCCAGCATGACGCGCGGCACCGCCTCGATGCCGGCCCGCAGCGCTTCGGCGTGGAACACGGCCTTGTGCAGGGCCACCACCGCGACCACCCAGAAGAAGGGCGTGAGTGGATTGCTGCTGCCGTGCCCGTTGAGATGCTGGGTGATCAGCATGTTCAACACCAGGAAGGCGCAGTAGAGCTGCACCAGGGTCGGCGTGTTGCGCGTCAGCTCGACGAAGGCACGCGCCGGGCGGGACAGCGCGGCGCGGCCGGAGGTCAGCATCGCCGCGAGTGCGACGCCGGCCAGCAGGCTGCAGGGAATGGTTAGCAGGCAGAGCTGCAATGTCACCACCAGGCCATGCAGGAAGGCCGAGCGTTCGCCGGCGTCGAGCACGAAGGCGTAGTTGAGCCCCAGCGGCTTGAGCGCCGCGACGGCGGTGGCCAGCCACTGGTCGATCATGCGGCGGCCTCCTGCGGTAGCGGCGCGGTGAGCGCGTCCGCATCGACCGTGCCCGCCGCATCCGCTGCATTCGCCGGGGACGAGAGCGCCGCGACCGCGCGCGCGATGCGGCGCAGCGCTTGCTCCAGCACCGCGTCGGCGACGGCGAAGGACAGGCGGAAGTAGGGCGACAAACCATAGGCGCCGCCGTCGACCACGGCCACGCCCTCGCTGTCGAGCAGCCATTCGACGACATCGCCATCGCTGGCCAGCGGGCGCCCGTCCGGGCGCACCTTGCCGATCAGGCCGGCGCAGTTCACATAGGCGAAGAACGCCCCCTGCGGGGCCAGCAGCCGCAGGCCGGGGATGGCGTTGATGGCTTGCGCGGTCAGTGCGGCGCGGCGCGCGTAGGCCTCCCGCGCCTGGACCACGAAGGCCTGGTCGGTGGCCTCCAGCGCGGCCGCCGTGGCGGCCTGGCCCAGGGCGCTGGCGCCGGACGACACCTGCGACTGGATCGCGGTCATGGCCTGCACCAGTTCGGCGGGGGCGATGCCCCAGCCGATGCGCCAGCCGGTCATGGCATAGGTCTTGGACGCGCCGTTGACCAGCAGCGTGCGCTCGCGCAGGTCGGGCGCTACCTGCAGCCAGTGCGGGCCCGCCGCGACGAAGCGGATCTGCTCGTAGATCTCGTCGAGCAGCACCAGCACCTGCGGGTGGCGGCGCAGCACCGCCGCCAGTGCGGCCAGCTCCTCGCTGCCGTAGACGGCGCCGGTCGGGTTGGCGGGCGTGTTCAGCACGAGCCAGCGCGTGCGCGGCGTGATGGCGGACTCCAGGCGGGCGGCGTCGAGCTTGAAGCCGCTGCGCTCGTCGCAGGGCACGATCACCGGCGAGCCGTCGTTGATGCGTACGATGTCGGGGAAGGACGGCCAGTAGGGGGCCGGCAGCAGGACCTCGTCGCCGGCATCCAGGGTGGCGGCGAAGGCGCTGTAGATGACCTGCTTGCCGCCATTGGAAACGAAGACCTCGGCGGGCGTGACGGCCAGGCCGGGCTCGCGCGCATAGCGGTTGGCGATGGCGCGGCGCAGCGCGGCGGTGCCGGCGGTGGGCGTGTACCTGGTCTCGCCCCGCGCCAGCGCTGCCACCGCGGCCTGCTTGATGGCTTCGGGAGTATCGAACTCGGGTTCGCCGGCGGTCAGGGCCAGGACGTCGCGGCCTGCGCCGGCGAGGGCGGCGGCGCGCTGGCCGGCCGCGGCGATCGGCGACAGGCGCACCCGGCGTGCGCGTTGGGAAAGCGGGAAGGTCATGGTGTCGAGGTGTCGGGTTGGGACTCCGGCAGCACCTTGCCGGGGTTGAGCAGGCCGAGCGGGTCGAAGGCCTGCTTCAGCCGTCGCATCAGGTCGAGTTCGACCGCGCTCTTGTAGCGCGGCAGTTCGTTGCGCTTGAGCTGGCCGAGGCCGTGCTCGGCGCTGATCGAGCCGCCGTGCGCATGCACGCTGTCATGCACCAGGCGATGGATGGCGGTCTCGTCGGCGAACAGCGCGGCCGGGGTGGAGGCGAGGGCGTGCGAGACGTTGTAGTGCAGGTTGCCGTCGCCCAGGTGGCCGAAGGCGACCGGGCGCACGCCGGGGAAGGCGGCCTGCAGCGCGGTGGCGGTGGCTTGCAGGAAGGCGGGGATGCGCGAGACAGGCACCGAGATATCGTGCTTGAGGTTGCCGCCGTCGCGCTGCTGGGCCACACCCAGCGCCTGGTCGCGCAGGCGCCACAGCGACTGGCTCTGCGCCACGCTGGCGGCGATGGCGGCATCGGCCACCAGGCCATCCTCGATGGCCTGCCCGACCACCGCCTCGAAGCGCGCACGCGCGTGCGCCTCGCCTTCGCTGTCGGACAGCTCCAGCAAGGCGTACCACGGCTGCGTGGCATCGAGCGGGATGGCTTGCTCGGGCACGTGCCGGGCGACCAGGCCCAGCGCGGTGTCGGAGATCAGCTCGAAGGCGGTCAGCGCGGCGCCGAAGCCGGCGCGCGCCCGCGACAGGAAGCCGATGGTGTCGCCGATGGCGGGGAAGGCCAGCAGCGCGGTGAGCTGGAGCGCGGGCTGTGGGTAGAGCTTGAGCGTGGCTGCCGTGATGATGCCCAGCGTGCCTTCGCTGCCGATGAACAGGTCGCGCAGGGCATAGCCGGTATTGTCCTTGCGCAGGCCACGCAAGCCGTCCCAGATCTCGCCGTCGGCGGTGACCACTTCCAGGCCCAGCGCCAGCTCGCGCGTATTGCCATAGCGCAGCACCTGGGTGCCGCCGGCATTGGTGCCGAGATTGCCCCCGACCGTGCAGCTGCCCTCGGAGCCGAGGCTGAGCGGGAACAGCCGCCCGGCCTCGCGTGCCGCTTCCTGCAGCCGGGCCAGCACGACGCCGGCCTCGGCGGTGATGGTGTCGTTGTCGGTATCGACCGCGCGGATGCGGTTCAGGCGGCCCAGTGACAGCAGCACCGCGTGCCCGCTGGCATCCGGCGTGGCGCCGCCGACCAGGCCGGTATTGCCGCCCTGTGGCACTATCGGCGCGCGATGCGCGCGGCACAGGCGCACCACGGCGGCGACCTGGGCTGTGTCGGCGGGACGGACCACGGCCAGCGCGCGCCCGTGCAGGCGGCCGTGGCGGTCGGTCAGGTAGCCGGCGGTATCCTCCGGCGCGGTCAGCACATGCGCTGCGCCGAGCGCGTGGCGCAGGCTGGGAAGCAGTTCTTCCATCGTCATGCTTCAGGTGTCCTGGCGCGTCATGGCTTCTTGCCCTCGGTGAAGACGGCGAAGTCAGCGGGCGCGGTGTCGTACCTGCCCTGCTGCGCCCGTGCATTGGCCGGCTTGATGTAGGCGCCGTCGGGCACGCCGGACTTGCGCGCGGTGGCGAGCAGGAAGCCCGAGCGGTGCCAGTCGCGGATCGCCTGGTCGACGAAAGCCACGGTGTCTTTCTCGCCGCGGCGGGTCCAGACCACGGTCGGCGAGGGGATCAGCTGTTCCTCGGTGGCCAGCGTGAAGTCCTTCCATTCCTCGGCGCTGGGGCCGTGCAGGGTGTGGTACAGGGCAGGCTGGATATGGACCGAGGCCGCGCAGGTGCCGCCCTTGAGCGCCAGCAGCGATTCCGGAATGCCGCGCAGGCCCTTGACGATGGCGCCGTAGCGCTCGGCCAGCGGACGGGCGAAATTGCTGCCCTGGGAGACGCAGGCGACCTTGCCGCGCAGGTCTTCCCAGCGCCGGATGCCGCTGCGCCTGGACACCACGGCAGCACCGCCGACCAGGTCGTAGGGGGTCGGCGCGAAGTCGAGGATCTCGCTGCGTTCCTGCGTCCACTGGATATTGGCCACCAGCAGGTCGACCTTGCCGGCCTGCAGGAACTGCACGCGCGTGGAGGCCGTGACGGGCACGGTTTCCAGCGTCACGCCGAGGCGGCGCGCGAGGTCGGCGGCGAGCTCGGTCTGGTAGCCGCCGGTCTTGCCGGTGGCGGTGTCGAGCTGGCCGAAAGGCGGGCTGGCGCCGTCGATGCCGACCGAGAGCTTGCCGCGCTGCTTGATCTTGTCGAGGGTGGCGTCGGCATGGGCCGCGCCGGCGCAGAGCGCCAGCGCGGCGCAGAGAAGGGGCGAAAGAAAACGGGAGGCGGTCATGGCTGCGGGGTGAGGCGGCCTGCCGGCGTGGACGGCGCGGCAGGCGTCAGCGGACGTGCAGGCGGACATGCAGGCGGACGCGAATTAGGAGGACTGCTTGAAGCGGGCCTGCAGTTCGGGCAGCAGGGGCTGCGGCGGCGCGATGCCCAGGCGTTTCTCGGTGGCGATCAGCCAGCCGCTGCGGTGCCATTCCCGCACGATCTTGTCGACCGCGGCGATGGTGTCGGCCTCGCCCTTGCGGGTCCACACTACCGAGGGCGCCGGCAGGATCTCGCTGGGGATTGGCGCTGCGTAGTCGGCCCACTCGGGATTGCCGCGCAGTTGCGGGTGGATCAGCGTGGCGTCGTGCACGGCTGCGACGCACTGGCCGCCGCGCAGGGCCAGCAGCGATTCGGCGGCGGTCTTGTACCCGCGCACGCTGGCACCGTACTGCTCCTGCAGCGGCTTGATATAGCTGCTGCCCTGGGATGCGCACACGGTCTTGCCGCGCAGGTCTTCCCACTGGTGGATGCCGCTGCGCTTGAGGACGGCCGCGGTGCCGCCGACGCGGTAGAAGGGCGTGGGCGCGTAGCCGAGCAGCTCGCCGCGCTCGGGGTTGTATTCCATCGAGGCGATCAGCAGGTCGACCTTGCCGGCCTGCAGGAACTGCACGCGGTTGGAGGGCTGGACCTGCACCAGTTCCGCCTCCACGCCCAGCCGCCTGGCCAGGTCACGCGCCAGTTCCGGGTTCCAGCCGACCAGTTGCTGGGTGGCGGGGTCGACCGAGCCGAACGGGCCGCCGCTGGCGCCGACGCCGATGACCACCTTGCCGCGCTGCTTGATGCGGTCGAGGGTGGCGTCGGCACGGGCGGTGCCCAGGGTCAGCAGGGAGAGCGCGAGCAGCGCGGCGGCACGGCGGGGCAGGGAGGGGGAGCGTGGCATGGTGGCGAGCAAGAAAAAGCAGATGCAGGAGGGGCGATGCTAGTGCCGCCGGGCCCTGCCACGAAGGAAGCATTGCGGATATCGATATGCGCCCGGGCGCGGCGCACCGCGCATATGCAAGCGCGATTTGCTTCGTTGCCGGCGCGTGCCGGCAGGCGCTATGTTGGCGCGCAGCAGCCGGCCCGGACGCCGGCGGGAGGACCGTGCCGGAACGGCCTCCGGCAGCGCGCGCGATGGCCGTCCAGGTCTTGCCCGGGCGGTGGCGCGCGTACCGAATCGGCGGCGCCTGCCCGGGCGGCCCGCCTGAGAACCCAAGGACCAAAGGAGCGCGGCCACCATGGCAAGACGCAATGAGCAGATGCGCCTCGGTGCATTCCTGTACCCCAGCGGGCACCATATCGCCGCGTGGCGGCATCCCGAGGCCAAGGCCGACGCGGGAATCGATTTCCGTCACTATGCCGCGCTCGCCCAGGCCGCCGAGGCGGCCAAGTTCGACCTGGTGTTCCTCGCCGACGGTGTCGGCACGCGCGGCGACGACGTGGAGTTCCTGAGCCGCACCGCGCACAGCTACCAGGCCCAGTTCGAACCCATCACCCTGCTGTCGGCGCTGGCTGCCGTCACCGAGCGCATCGGGCTGGTCGGCACCGCCTCGACCAGCTTCAACGAGCCCTATCACATCGCGCGCAAGTTCGCCTCGCTCGACCATCTCTCGGGAGGCCGCGCGGGCTGGAACCTGGTGACCTCGTCCAGCGAGCACGAGGCGCGCAACTTCAACCGGGTGCGGCACTTCAGCCACGAGGAGCGCTACCAGCGTGCCGAAGAATTCGCCGACGTGGTCAGCGGCCTGTGGGACAGCTGGGAGGACGATGCCTTCCTGCGCGACAAGGCGAGCGGGCGCTACTACGAGCCGGCGCGGCGCCACGTGCTGGGCCACCGCGGCCGGCATTTCAGCGTGCAGGGGCCGCTCAACGTCGCGCGTCCCCCGCAGGGGCAGCCGGTGGTGGTGCAGGCCGGCTCCTCCGAGCCCGGCAAGGAACTGGCCGCGCGCCGCGGCGAGGTGGTCTTCACCGCCCAGCAGACCCTGGAAGATGCTGTGGCTTTCTATGCCGATCTGCAGGGGCGGCTGGCCGGCCACGGCCGCCGGCCCGAGGACCTGAAGATCCTGCCGGGCGTGTTTCCGGTGGTGGGGCACAGCGAGGCCGAGGCGCGCGAGAAGTTCGAGCAGTTGCAGGCGCTGATCGATCCGGTGGTCGGGCTGGCGCTGGTGTCGGCCCTGACCGGGGCGGACCTGTCCGCGTATCCGCTCGACGGGCCCATCCCGGAGCTGCCGCCCACCAACGGCAGCAAGAGCCGCCAGGGCCTGATGCTCGACCTGGCGCGGCGCGAGAACCTGACCATCCGCCAGCTCTACCAGCGCGTGGCAGGCGCGCGCGGCCACTGGCAACTGGTCGGCACGCCGGCGCAGATCGCCGATGCGCTGGAGGAGCGCTTCCAGGCCTATGGCGCGGACGGCTTCAACGTGATGGCGCCGGTGCTGCCCGGCGGCCTCACCGACTTCATCGAACTGGTGCTGCCGGAGTTGCGGCGGCGCGGCCTGTTCCGTACCGACTACAGCGGCACCACGCTGCGCGAGCATCTCGGCCTGCGACGGCCGCCGCATCCGGCCGCGCGGCGACGGGCCGGCGCCGCGGATGCCGCCTGAGCCCGCGCGTGCCAGGCTGCCTGCGCGGTGCGAGGCAACCTGGCCGCCGCTCAGTCTTCGGCGAAGGCAAAGCGCCCTTCGCTGACCAGCCGCGCCAGCGGCAGGCGCTCGTTGGGCTGCTCGCGCGCCTGCAGCGCCTCGGGCAGCAAGGACTTGTCGCCCTGCCGGCCGATGGCCACCACCGCTTCGATGGCGTAGTCCTCGGGAATGCCGAGCGCCTCGCGCAGGCGCGCCTTGTCGAAGCCGCCGATGCCGTGGGCGTGCCAGCCCGCCGCGGTGGCCTGCAGCGCCAGGTTGGCCCAGGCGGCGCCGGCGTCGAAGGAATGCGTGGCGACCGGCTGCGGCTCGCTCTTGCCCGGCGCTGTCCAGGTCTTGCGCGACAGCACCGCCACCAGCACGGCCGCGCGCGCGGCCCAGCCCTGGTTGTACTCCGACAGCGAGGCGAAGAGCGGCTGCCAGTCCGGCGTGTCGCGCCGCGCATAGATGAAGCGCCAGGGCTGCGCGTTGTAGCCGGACGGTGCCCAGCGTGCGGCCTCGAAGAAGCGCAGCAAGGTCTGCGGCGCGATGGCTTCCGCCGTGAAGGCGCGGGGCGACCAGCGCTGCAGGAACAGCGGATCGATGTCGTGGTCGGCTTGGCGTGGCTGGGTCATGGAGGCTCCTTGGGGCGGATGAGGGATAGGGCGGCGGTCGCTGCTGCTGTGGCTTCGATCGCTGCCGCGGTTACCGTGCAGGTGGGAGCCTTGCGCAAGCCCGTGCAAAAGGGAAGCGGGAAATCCGCATGAGCTTGCGAGGAATCCTTCGAACGGTGCACGGCGGCAAGAAGGCACCTGCTGCACGGTGCCATGCCGTGCTGTGTGCTGCGCGACGGGCGCCTATGTAAATGCGAAATGATCAGTTCGCGCGTGCCGGGGGGGCTTCCTATACTTTGGCACTCGTTCGCAGGGAGTGCTGATGGCCGGCACCGCGCCGATCCCGGCCTCCCGCGCCCGCCCGATTTCCCTGGAGCCCAGAACAGATGAGCCTTCGCCCATTGCATGACCGCGTGATCGTCAAGCGGTCGGAAAACGAAACCCGTACCCAGTCCGGCATCGTCATCCCGGACAACGCCGCCGAGAAGCCCGACCAGGGCGAGGTGGTGGCGGTCGGTCCCGGCCGCCGCAACGAAGCCGGCGAGCGTATTGCGCCGGACCTGCGCGTGGGCGATCGCGTGCTGTTCGGCAAGTACGCCGGGCAGGCGGTGAAGATCGGCGGCGAGGAGCTGCTGGTGCTGCGCGAAGAGGACGTGGTCGCGGTGGTCGAGCGCTGAGCGCGTCGCGCGCAGCGGCAAGCCCCACGCAGAACGAAAGAAGCGATCGGGATCATCGGCACGATGGAGAACATCGGCACGATCGGAACCGGATCAGGAAGAAAGGACAAAGGAAAGCAGAGATGGCAGCGAAAGACGTAGTGTTCAGCGACGCAGCACGGGCCAAGGTGGTCGAAGGCGTCAACATCCTGGGCAACGCGGTCAAGGTCACGCTGGGCCCGAAGGGCCGCAACGTGGTGCTGGAGCGCAGCTTCGGCGGCCCGACCGTGACCAAGGACGGCGTGTCCGTGGCCAAGGAGATCGAGCTGCAGGACAAGTTGCAGAACATCGGCGCGCAACTCGTCAAGGAAGTCGCGGCCAAGACCAGCGACAACGCCGGCGATGGCACCACCACGGCGACCGTGCTGGCCCAGGCCATCGTGCGCGAGGGGGTGAAGTACGTGGCGGCCGGACTCAATCCGCAGGATCTCAAGCGCGGCATCGACAAGGCGGTGGCCGTGGCCATCGAGGAGCTGCGCCGCATCAGCAAGCCCACCACCACCAGCAAGGAGATCGCCCAGGTCGGCACCATCTCGGCCAACGGCGAGAGCGCCATCGGCGAGCGCATCGCCGAGGCCATCGACAAGGTGGGCAAGGAGGGCGTGATCACCGTGGAAGACGGCAAGTCGCTCGGCGATGAGCTGGAGGTGGTCGAGGGCATGCAGTTCGACCGCGGCTACCTGTCGCCCTATTTCATCAACCAGCCGGAGAAGCAGATCGTCGCGCTGGAGCAGCCCTACCTGCTGCTGGTGGACAAGAAGATCTCCAGCATCCGCGACCTGCTGCCGGTGCTGGAGCAGGTGGCCAAGGCCGGCCGGCCGCTGCTGATCGTGGCGGAAGACGTCGAGGGCGAGGCGCTGGCCACGCTGGTGGTCAACAATATCCGCGGCATCCTCAAGGTGGCCGCGGTGAAGGCGCCGGGCTTCGGCGACCGCCGCAAGGCCCTGCTGGAAGACATCGCCATCCTGACCGCCGGTACCGTCATTTCCGAGGAGATCGGCCTGACGCTGGAGAAGGCCGGGCTGCATGACCTGGGCCAGGCCTCGCGCGTGGAGATCGGCAAGGAGAACTCCACCATCATCGGCGGGGGAGGCGAGGCGGCGCGCATTCAGGCGCGCGTGCAGCAGATCCGTGCCCAGATCGAGGAAGCCAGCTCGGACTATGACCGCGAGAAGCTGCAGGAACGCGTGGCCAAGCTGGCCGGCGGCGTGGCCGTGCTCAAGGTGGGTGGCGCGACCGAAGTCGAAGTGAAGGAAAAGAAGGCACGCGTGGAGGACGCGCTGCACGCTACCCGCGCAGCCGTGGAAGAAGGCATTGTCCCCGGCGGCGGCGTGGCGCTGATCCGTGCCCGGGCGGCCGTGCGCGGCGTCGCGGGAGCCAACGCCGACCAGGAAGCCGGCGTGAAGATCGTGCTGCGGGCGCTGGAAGAGCCGCTGCGGCAGATCGTCGCCAATGCCGGCGAGGAAGCCAGCGTGGTGGTGGCGCGTGTCGCCGAAGCCAGCGGCAATTTCGGCTACAACGCCGCCACCGGCGAGTACGGCGACCTGGTCGAGGGCGGCGTGGTGGACCCGACCAAGGTGACGCGCACCGCCCTGCAGAACGCGGCGTCGGTGGCGGGCCTGATCCTGACCACCGATGCGGCGGTGTTCGAGCTGCCCAAGGGCGAGGAGCCGAGCGTGGCACAAGGGCCGGGTGCCGGCGCCGGGCTCGACTTCTAGAGCACCCGTCTTTCCCTTTCTCCGCTGTTTCCCCGGGTGCCTGGCAGGCCCCGGACCAACGCCCCCTCGGCTTCGCGGCCCAGGGGGCGTTGTTCTTGCAGGCCTGCGGCGCATCGGCCGGGCTGTCAAGGCTCCGTTCGCGTTTTGCGCGATCATCGCGCAAAATCTGCGTCAGCGGCCGGAATCGGGGTTATTTCGTAATGCCCGCCGCGCCGTTCACTGGCATGATGTAAAAAATCGAACGATCGTTCATAATTCGAACTTCCGGTATGGAGGCGAGATGCCGATCCCGGGGCGGCCGGTGTGCCGGTGCGCATCCCGCCGATGACGTTTGCGTGATCAGATTTCCGTTTGCAGCTTGTCCCGTATATCCGCTTGACCTCGCTTCCCATGTCCGCTGCCTCCTCCGCCACCCCCGGCTCCCCCCAGGCTTCTTCCGACCCGCGGCCCCAGGCCGGCAGGCCGGCCGCCGCGCTGGATCCGCAGGTGGCGCAGCTGCTGGACCTGATCGCGCGCGCCAAGCGCCCGCCCATCAACGCGCTCGATCCGCTCGATGCGAAGATCGCCTACGAGAAGAGCGCCCCCATCCTCGATATCGCGCCGCTGCCCGTGCATCACGTGCAGGACCTGAGCGTGCCGGCACGCGACGGCCATGCCATCGGCGCGCGGTTGTATGCGCCGCGTGAGGCGAGCTGGGCCGACCCGTTGCCGCTGCTGTTGTACTTCCATGGCGGCGGATTCACGGTGGGCAGCCCGGCTTCGCACGATCCGCTGTGCCGGCTGCTGTCCATGCGTGCCGATTGCATGGTGCTGTCGGTGGATTACCGGCTCGGGCCGCAGTGGCGCTTTCCCACGGCGGTCCACGATGCCTTCGACGTGCTGGCCTGGGCCTACGCCGAGGCCGGCGCGCTGGGGGCGGATCCGGCGCGCATCGCACTGGGCGGCGACAGCGCCGGCGGCACCCTGGCCACCGCTTGCGCGGTCGAGGCGCGCCGCCTGGGCCATGCGCCGGTGCTGCAAATGCTGATCTATCCCGGCACCTGCGCGCGCCAGGATACGCCGTCGCACCGGGCGCTGGCGGAGGGCTACCTGCTGACCGCCGAGATGATCCAGTGGTTCTTCGCCCAGTACCTGGACCAGGACTCCAGCCGCGACGACTGGCGCTTTGCCCCGCTGGACGGCGGCGGCAGCGGTGCCGACGTGGCCGGTTGCTGCCCGGCCTGGATCGCCGTGGCCGGCTACGATCCGCTGCACGACGAGGGCGTGGCCTACGCGGCCAAGCTGCGCGCCGCGGGTGTGCCGGCCGAGCTGGCCGAGTATCCGGGCATGATCCATGACTTTTTCAAACTGGGCCGCTTCGTGCCGGCCGTGGGGCAGGCCCACGACGATGCCGTGGCCGCGCTGCGCGGCGCCTTCGGCGCCGCCTAGCGCTGCCGGCCCGGCCCAGGCCCGCGCACAAGACGGGCTTCCCCGACCCCCTTTTTTCGCAGTTCGTAGCACAAGGAGACAGAACCGATGCAACGCCGCCATTTCATCGTCCGCGCCAGCGCGCTAGCCGCCACCGCCGCCTTCGGCCTCGCCGCCGCGCCGGCCCGCGCGGATTCCGCCGCGGACAAGTTCCCGCAACGTCCGATCCGGCTGGTGATCGGCTACACGGCCGGCGGCTCGACCGACATCCCGTTCCGCGTGCTGGCCGAGAACGCCAGCAAGATCCTCGGCCAGCCGGTGATCGTCGAGAACAAGCCCGGTGCGGGCGGGGTGCTGCCGGCGCAGATGATGCAGGCCACGGCCCCCGACGGCTACACGCTGGCGCAGGTGGCGATGCCGGTGTACCGCCTGCCTTATACCACCAAGATCAACTGGGACCCGGTCAAGGACCTGACCTATGTGATCAACCTGGCCGGCTATTCCTTCGGCGTGGTGGTGCCGGCCGACTCGCCGATCAAGTCGATGCAGGAGTACATCGCCTACGCGCGCGCCAATCCGGGCAAGCTGACCTATGGCTCGCCGGGCTCGATGACCACGCTGCACCTGACCATGGAAGAACTGGCGCTGAAGCAGAACGTGCAGTTCTCGCATGTGCCGTTCAAGGGAAACTCGGAGTCGCTGCAGGCGCTGCTGGGCGGACACGTGATGTCGGTGGCCGACACGCCGGGCTGGGCGCAGTACGTGGAGAGCGGCAAGCTGCGCCTGCTGTCGACCTGGGGCGACAAGCGCTCGGCGCGCTTCCCCAACGCCCCGACGTTGAAGGAACTGGGCTACGGCATCGTGCAGACCTCGCCCTTCGGCCTGGTGGCGCCCAAGGGCACCGACCCGAAGGTCGTCAAGAAGCTGCATGACGCCTTCAAAAAGGCAATGGAAATGCCGAACTACCGCCAGGAGCTGGCCAAGTTCGACATGGAGCCGTACTACATGAGCAGCGAGCAGTATGCGCAGTTCGCCGCCGAGACGGTCAAGAAGGAAAAGGCCATCATCGAGAAGCTCGGCCTGGCCCGACCGCAGTAAGGTGGCCGGCCGCGCCGGGCCCGGCGCGGCCGCCTTGCATCGCCCACGAGAGAACCGGCAATGGCCAAGACCGATTTCCGCCACAGCGTGCCGCTGCGCGTGCGCTGGGCCGAGGTGGACCCGCAGTCCATCGTCTTCAACGCGCACTACCTGACTTACTGCGATATCTGCGTGACCGAATACTGGCGCGCGCTCGGCGTCCGCTACCCGGAGGACGTGCTGGGCGCGCACGGCGTGGACATTTTCGTCGCCAAGTCCACGCTGGAATACCACGCCTCGGCCCGCTTCGACGACGAGCTCGAGGTACGGGGGCGCATGGCGCGCCTGGGGCGTTCGAGCATGCTGTTCCGCGTGGAGATCTTCCGCGGCGAGGAGCACCTGATCACCGGCGAGATCGTCTACGTCTGCGCCGATCCCGCGGCGCAGAAATCGGCGCCGATCCCGGGGCCGGTGCGGGAAATCATCGAGGCCTACGAGGTGGTCAAGCCCGCGTCATGACGGAGCCGGGCCGGCGCAGCTGAGGCTGCACATCGAGGCTGTGCGCCTCAGCTGCGCACGCATTGCTGGTCGACATAGCGCAGTGCATCGGGCAGCGCGTCGCGGAACAGCATCCATTCATGGTCGCCATCCATGATGCGCAGCTCCACCTGCTTGGGCTGGATCTGGTAGAGGCGCCAGAACATGATGGCCGAGACCACCGCGATGCCCAGGCGGTCGTGGTCGCCGGAGGCGATCCACATCGGCACGCGCAGCTTGCCGGCCTGGTAGGCATCGAGCTGGCCGGCATAGTTGAGCGCCTTCCAGGCATCGGGGTCGAACTTGCCGTTGCGCATGAACTGCGGCGCGCGGCGCGCGGCCGAGGTCTCGGGCGGCAGCGGGTCGTAGGCGGCGGGACTGATCGCGGCGGCGCCGCAGAACAGGTCCGGATGGCGCAGCGACAGGCTGACCGCACCGTAGCCGCCCATCGACAGGCCGGCCACCGAGCGCGCGCGCCTCTCCTTCTGCGTCCGGTAGTGCAATTCCACATAGGGCAGCAGGTCCTTGACCAGCGCGGTGTCGGCCTTGGCCACGGCGCCGTCGGTCCACCACGACGACGGCCCCTCGCTGGGCATCACCACGATGGAGGGACGGATCTGGCCGCGCGCGATGAGGCCGTCCATGGTCTCGATGGCACCGCCCTTGACGCGCCAGCTGTTTTCATCCTCGTCGGCGCCGTGCAGCAGATAGATCACCGGATAGGCGGCCGCGCCCGCCTGGTAGCCGTCGGGCACATAGACGGTGAACTTCAGCTCGCGGCCGAGCGTGGGTGAAGGCGCGGCGTCGGAAAACACCTGGCCGGCGGCGCAGGCGCTGCCGGCGGCGAGAGCCAGCGCGAGCGCGGTGGCGGTGCGGCCGAGGCGGGTACAGAGGGAACGCAGGGCGGGCAGGGCGGATGACGGGCGCAGCAAGGGGTGAAGCAAGGGAAAACGGGTAAGGCGCATGAAGATTCAGGAACGGTAGGATGGCCGGCAGCGACTGCAAGTGCGCCCGCCCGGCCGTCGCGAGGCGCCGCCGGCAGCACAGGCAATGGCCGCGCCGCGCGATGGCCGGGCGGCAAGGGCGCTATTGTCCCGCAAATCCGCGGCACCGCCATCTGTCGCGACCAGCGATGCGATCGGTGGCGGGGTGGGGCGGCGAGGCGCGGGCCTTCGCATTTCCGCTCCCGAGGCCCTATCATCGTGGCTGGACACGGCGCTGCACGGCGCGCAGCCGGATGCGCTGCTTTCCCTCGGCTGCCTGCCCTGCCTGTCGTCTCCGTCTTTCATCATCATCTTTCGTTACTGCCTTCCGTCATGACCGTTGCCATCCTCCTTTGCCAATGGGCCGAGGCGCGCGAGCGCGCCCGTGCCATCCGCTATGCCGTGTTCGTCGAGGAGCAGGGCGTGCCGGTCGAGCTGGAATGGGACGAGTGGGATGAGCCGAGCTGGCACGCGCTCGCGCTGGGCGAGGACGGCTCGGCCGTGGCCACCGGCCGCCTGTTGCCGGATGGCCATGTCGGGCGCATGGCCGTGCTCAAGTCCGCGCGCGGTACCGGCGTCGGCGCGCGCGTGCTCGACGCACTGATGGAAAAGGCCGCCGAGCTGGGCTATCCGGAACTGGTGCTGAACGCGCAGACCCACGCTGCGCCGTTCTACGCGCGCGCCGGCTTTACCCAGGTCGGCGACGCCTTCGAAGAGGCGGGCATCCCGCACGTGGAGATGCGCAAGCGGCTGCGGGCCTGAGCCCGGCCCCGCTCAGCGCGGCGCCGGTTCGGTGCCGGCGTCGTGCGGCAGCATCATGCGGCCCTGGTAGGCCACCTCGCCGATGCGGCCGTTGGCATCGAAGCTGCGCTCGCACAGGTCGAAGCGCCCGTCGTGGCGCACGCGCAGCACGGTGCTGGCGCGCGTGCCATAGGCGGGCGAGCGGATGAAGGCCGATGACAGCAGCTTCTCCCACTCTTGCGACACACCGGTCTGCGGCAGCTCGAAGTCGGCGGCCTGGCGTGCATCGGCGAGCAGTTGCAGGTAGGGCTCGGCGCTCGCGCCGGGCTGGCCCGGGTCGGCGGCCAGTGCCTCGGCCAGGGCGCCCACGCGGCTGCGCAGCTTGGGCCAGGGGGTGTCGAGCAAGGCGTTCGAGACGCCGTAGATGCCGGGTGCGAGCCGCTGCGGGCGGCGCGTGGCGCTGCGGTTGCTGTACCACCAGAGTTCGCGCAGGTCGCTCGCCAGCAGGTTGAAGCCGTTGTAGGCGCCTTGTTCGCGCGAGACGGTGTCCAGGTAGGCGTGCGGGCCGCTCTCGCCGCGCAGGAAGCCGGCCACCAGCTCGCCGCGCGAGCGGGTGTCGGTCCGTTTCTCGGAGGGGGCGCGGTAGTTGGTCAGGGCCGCGAAGCGGGCCCCGGAGGTCATGCCCATCCAGGTGCCGGCCTCGCCGATCACCTCGGCCAGGTCACGGCCCGCGAGCACCTGCGGCGCATCCTGCCACCAGTGCGCGGGAGCGGCGGGGCGCGCATAGAACTCGTCACGGTTGCCGGCCACCACCAGGGCATAGTCCGGATGGGATTGCCAGGCTACCACTATCAGGCACATATCGCTTCCTTCTGCTCCGTCCTCCGCGCTCCGCGCGCCGGCTGCCGCCGCGTCAGAGCCGGTCCAGGTCGATGAAATGCTCGACCTGGCGTTCGCCGCTGACCCATTGCTGGAGGCCGCTCTGCAGCCACAAGCCGGCCAGCGTGTCGGCGAAGGCGGGCGGCACGTCCGCGTAGCACTCCATCCAGGTCTGCAGGCCGGCACGGGTCTCCGGCCTGCGCATCAGCGTACCACCAATCCCGGTCGCCTCGGCAACGGTTTCCATCCAGCGGTGCCATTGCGGCAGGGCGGCGGCCGCCTGCACGTCGTCGACGCGGAAATACACGTAGAGATGATCGCTCATGGCTGGCGCTCCGTTGCGTTGGCTGGCTGACCCGGGTGGGATCAGCCCGCTGCCTGCTCGGCGCCGGGCAGCGGCACCTCGTAGGGCAGGGGCAGCACCGCCAGGGCGGGGCCGTCGACGCTGCCGGCATGCAGCGCGCCGGCGGCGGCGTCGATCTTCAGCTCGGCCAGCGCGTCCCAGCCGCCCTCGGGCGACGGCGCGGCGTTGACGATCATGCCGCACGGCTGCTCCGGCTCCTGCGGGCGGAACACCTCGGCGCCGGCTGCCGCCGGCTCGCCGTCGCCGTGCACCAGCCACATGCGGCGCTTCAGCGTGCCGCGGTACTGGCTGCGCGCGACGATTTCCTGGCCGGGGTAGCAGCCCTTGCGGAAGCTGACACCGCCGATCAGTTCGAGGTTGATCATCTGGGGCACGAACTGCTCCTGCGTGGCCACGCCGATGCGCGGCAGGCCGGCGCGGATCTCCAGCCAGTCCCACAGCGCGCTGCCGGCGGGCGCCAGCGTGGCGGCCAGGGCGGCATGCACGGCCTCGGCCTGGTCGGTCGCCAGCACCACTTGCCAGCGCGGCTGGCCGGCGCCGTCCGGCAGGCGGATCACGGTGGCGCCTGCGGCACCGCCGGCGCTGTCCCACACGCCCTCGGGCGCCGGCAGGCCGGCCTGCGCGAGCGCGCGGGCCGCTTCGGGACCGGCCACGCCGAGCACGCGCAGGGCGGCGCCGGCATCGGCCAGCTTGGCCTTGGCGCGCAGCACGAACATGGACAGCCGCTTCTGGACGGATGGGGCGATGTCGGCCGCGAGCTGCAGCACGATGCCGTCGGCATCGCGCCACATCAGCAGGCTGGCCAGCAGGCGCCCCTTGGGCGAGCAGTAGCCGGCCAGGCGGGCCTGGCCGGCGCCGAGGTCTTCCACCGCGTTGGTGAGCTGGCTGTGCAGGAAGGTCGCGGCATCGTCGCCGGCGACGCGGACCAGGCCCAGGCCGGCCGGGGCGCAGACGATGCCGCGCTGGCGCAGGGCTTCGTACTGTTCGGCGAGCGGGGCGGAATGGGCGAGGTCCGGGGTAGGGGTAGGCATGGCGGATCGGTGTGGCAACAGGCTTGCCGCGGCGGGCTGGCTGGCCCGCCGGGCGTGGCATCGGGGCTGGTCCGCACGAGCGGACCGCACGCCTGCAGCCTTGGCGGCAGGTGGGCGCGCGGCGCCGCGCAAGGGGCGCCGACGGCGCCCGGTGGGCGGCCGGGCTCGTGGCGGAGCAGGGCTCCCGGTATTATATGAGGCTGTCGCCATTTTGGCCGGCGGCCGCCGAGCGGGCGGGAGCCGGCCGCGCGGCCCCCGGGCCGCCAGCATTCCTCACATGAAACGAGTTCTTGTACGCCTGGCCGCGGCCTGCGTGGTCTTCGCGCTTGCCGCCACCGGTGCCTTCGCCTGGTGGGCCAGGCATCCCCTGCCGCTGAGCGGGTCGCCCCTCGAAGTGATCATCCAGCCCAATTCCAGCGTAGCCAGCGTCGGCCGCCAGATCGCGCGCGGCGGTGTCGGCATGGACCCGCGCCTGTTCTTGCTGCTGGCGCGCCTGACCGGCAAGGGCGGCGAACTGAAGGCGGGCGGCTACACCTTCGAGCAGGGCGCCACGCCGCTGTCGGTGCTGGAGAAAATCGCCCGCGGGGACGTCACGCACTACGTGGTGACGGTGATCGAGGGCTGGGAATTCCGCAAGATGCGGGCCGCCATCGATGCCAGCCCGGCACTGAAGCACGACACGCGCGGCATGTCCGATGCGGACTTGATGCGCGCGATCGGCGCGCCGGAAAGTGCGCCTGAAGGCCTGTTCTTCCCGGATACCTACCTGTTCACCCGCGGCAGCAGCGATCTGGAACTGTACAAGCACGCCTACCGTGCCATGCAGCGGCGGCTCGCCGACGCCTGGGCGGCGCGCGCGTCCGGCCTGCCTTACAAGAGCCCCTACGATGCACTGATCATGGCTTCCATCGTCGAGAAGGAGACCGGCCAGGCGGCCGACCGGTCGATGATCGCGGCGGTCTTCATCAACCGCCTGCGCAAGAACATGCTGCTGCAGACCGACCCGACCGTGATCTACGGCCTGGGCGAGCGCTTCGACGGCAACCTGCGCAAGCGCGACCTGCAGGCAGACACCCCGTACAATACGTACACGCGGAGCGGCCTGCCGCCCACGCCGATCGCCCTGCCCAGCCTGGCCTCGCTGGCGGCCGCGATGACGCCGGCGCAATCCGATGCGCTCTACTTCGTCGCGCGCGGCGACGGCAGCAGCCAGTTCTCCAACTCGCTTCCCGAACACAACCGCGCGGTCGACCAGTACCAGCGCGGCAAGACTCGCTGATATCGCATTCATGCGCGGAAAATTCATTACTTTCGAAGGCATCGACGGTGCCGGCAAGAGCACCCATATTCCCTGGCTGGCCGAACGTATCGCAGCGCGCCTGCCGGCGGGCGCGAAGGTGGTCAGCACCCGCGAGCCAGGCGGCACGCCGCTGGGCGAGGACCTGCGCCAGCTGCTGCTGCATCGCAAGATGCACCTGGAGACCGAGGCGCTGCTGATGTTCGCGGCGCGCCGCGAGCATATCGCCGAGGTGATCGAGCCAGCCCTGGCGCGCGGCGACTGGGTGCTGTCCGACCGCTTCACCGACGCCACCTTCGCCTACCAGGGCGGCGGCCGCGGCCTGCCCACGGCGCGCCTCGAAGTCCTGGAGGCCTGGGTGCAGGCCGGCCTGCAGCCCGACCTGACCCTGTTGTTCGATGTGCCGCTGGAGACCGCGGCGGAGCGCCTGGCCGGCGCGCGCGAGCCCGACAAGTTCGAGGCCGAGTCGCGGGCCTTCTTCGCGCGCACGCGTGACGAGTACCTGCGCCGGGCGCACCAGTCGCCGGCACGTTTCCGCATCGTCGACGCCACGCGCAGTATCGAAGCGATTCGCGCGGAGCTTGAACAGATCCTGGCAACGCTTTGATTGCCAAAGGAAAACGATGGCAACGGCCAGCCCGGTACGGGGTGCAGTCCATGGTAAGGTTGGCGCTCCGCCCAGCCGGCCGCGCGCCATCCTTCCCGGCGGACCTGGCCGGGACTTCACCTGAGATTTCTCCTCCAAGGGCTTGATTCACATGCTTTATCCCTGGCAGACCGAAGACTGGAAACAGCTGGCCGCGTTGCGCGGGCGGCTGCCCCAGGCCCTGCTGATCCACGGCCAGCAGGGCATCGGCAAGCGCGATCTCGCCTTGCATTTCGCCCAGGGCCTGCTGTGCGAGACGCCGCGCGCCGACGGCCAGCCCTGCGGCAGCTGTCCGGCGTGCCATTGGTTCAGCCAGGGCAACCACCCCGACTTCAGCGTGGTGCGGCCGGAGGCGCTGGAAGGCGGCGCCGAGGGTGATGGCGAGGAGGGCGGCCGCAAGAAGGCGCCCAGCAAGATCATCCGCATGGAGCAGGTGCGCGCGCTGATCGAGGCGGTCGGCGTCGGCACCCACCGCGCCGGCATGCGGGTCGCTCTGGTCTATCCGCTCGACGCGCTGCAGACCGAAGGCGCCAATGCCCTGCTCAAGACGCTGGAAGAACCGCCGCCGTCGACCCTGTTCCTGCTGGTCACCGACCGCCTCGACCGCGTGCTGCCGACCATCCTGTCGCGCTGCCGCCAGTTCGCCGCGCACCGGCCGGCGCCGGCCCAGGCGCTGGCCTGGCTGGAAGCGCAAGGCGTGCCGGACGCCCAGGCGCAGTTGGCGCTGGCCGGCGGCGCGCCGCTGACGGCGCTGCACGCCGCCGAGGCGGAGGAGATGCCGTTGCAGCGCTGGCTGGTCGGCCAGCTCGGGGCGGGCGCTGGCTTCGACGCGCTGGCCGCCGCCGAGCACCTGCAGAAACTGCCGGTGCCGGCCATGCTTGGCATCGTGCAGCGCTGGACGTACGATCTGCTGAATCTGCGGCTGGCGCAGGGCGTGCCGCGCTACTTCCCGAAGGAAGTTGCTGCGCTGGCCCGCTGCGCGGCGGCAACCGATGCGCATCGCCTGCAGGGTTTCCTGGGGCACCTGGCCGCCCACCGCCGCAGCGAGAACCATCCGCTGGCGGCACGGCTGGTGATGGAAGCGGTATTCCTGGACTACCGCCAGCTCTTTCAATAAGGCCTGCAGCAAAAAGGGGCCGCGATGAACAAGGGGTCAAACATGAACGTGGCTGCCGCGGCGGCCGCGCCGGAAGGCGCGCCCACCGGAATCAGGGCGACAGGAGGGACGACGGCCGGGGCGGCAGGAGGGACGCAAGGCAGTCCCCAAGGACGCCCGAACGTGCTGTCCCTGTCGATCAAGGACCAGGCGGGCCTGTATGCCGCCTACATGCCGTTCCTGGCGCGCGGCGGCATCTTCGTGCCCGCCAACCGTGCCTTCCGGCTGGGGGAGACGGTGTTCCTGGTGCTGTCGCTGCTGGACCGGCCGCAGCGTTTCCAGATCGCCGGGCAGGTGGCATGGGTCACGCCGCCGGGCACGCCGATGAAGACCCCGGGGGTCGGCATCCATTTCCCCGACGACGACAACGGCCGCAATCTGCGCCGGGCCATCGAGGAAATCCTCGGCAAGGCGATCGTGTCGGGGCGGCCCTCGCAGACCTTGTAAGCTTGTCAGCGGGCCGCCACGATGGCGGCCCGCCGCCTCACCGCCTCACCTTTGCTTTCTATGACGCAAGCCGGCTTTACCATGCTTACCGTGCGTATGGCGCGACAGGACGACCCGGCCGCCATCGCCGAGATCCACAACGGCACCGTGCCCGCGCGCATGGTGACCGCCGGCACCGAACCGGTCAGCGCGGCTTCGCGCCAGGCCTGGTGCGAAGCGCAGCTGCCGCGCGCCGCGCTGCCCGGCAGTGTCGAGCGCGACCTTCTTATCCCCGGCCACCGCCTGATGGCGGACTGACCAGCGCCTGTTCATCATGTTCGTCGATTCCCACTGTCACATCGATTTCCCCGACCTGTCTGCGCGCCTGCCCGAGCTGCTGGAGAACATGCGCGCCAACCAGGTGTCGCATGCCCTGTGCATTGCCGTCACGCTGGAGGATTTCCCGCGTGTGCTCGCGCTGGCCGAGCAGCATCCCAACCTGTACGCCTCGGTCGGCGTGCACCCCGACTACGAGGAAGGCGAGGAGCCCACGCTGGAGCGCCTGCTCGCGCTGTCGGCGCACCCGCGCGTGGTCGGCACCGGCGAGACCGGGCTGGATTACTACCGGCTCAACGGCCGCAGCATTGCCGACATGGAATGGCAACGCGAGCGTTTCCGCACCCATATCCGCGCCGCGCGCCAGACCGGCAAGCCGCTGATCATCCATACCCGCTCCTCGGCCGACGACACCCTGCGCGTGATGCGCGAAGAGGGCGCGCGCGAGGCCGGCGGCGTGATGCACTGCTTCACCGAGACCTGGGACATCGCTCGCCAGGCGCTGGACGAGGGCTTCTATATCTCCTTCTCCGGCATCGTTACCTTCAAGAGCGCGGCCGATCTGCAGGAGACCGCGCGCAAGGTGCCGCTGGACCGCATGCTGATCGAGACCGATTCGCCTTACCTGGCGCCGGTGCCCTACCGCGGCAAGACCAATGAACCGGCCTGGGTGCGCCACGTGGGCGAGTTCATCGCCAAGCTGCGCGGCGTGCCGGTGGAAGAGGTGGCGGCGCAGACCAGCGATAATTTCTTCCGCCTCTTCAAGCACACTAAAAGGAATCCCGATGCCTGACCTGAAGATATTCCGGCGCGCCGTCGGCGCCATGCTGCTGACCGGCTCCCTGGTGGCCTGCGCCACCGCCACGCCGGTCGACGACATGCGCAAGGCCGTGGTCTTCGACGACGTCAACGCGGTGCAGAAGCTGCTGGCGCGCGGCATGGACCCCAACCAGGTGGATGCCAAGGGCGATCCGATGCTGGTGGTGGCGGTGCGCGAGAAGTCGGCCAAGGTGATCAAGACGCTGTCGGCCGCCAAGACCATCGACTTCGACAAGGCCAATGCCGCCGGCGAGACGCCGCTGATGATGGCCTGCCTGCTCAACGAGCCGGACGTGGTCAAGCTGCTGGTGGAGCAGTACGAGGTCGAGATCAACAAGACCGGCTGGACACCGCTGCACTACGCGGCGACCAATGGCAACACCGGGATTGTCAAGTACCTGCTCGACCATTCGGCCTACATCGACGCCGAGAGCCCGAATGCCACCACGCCGCTGATGATGGCGGCGCGCGGCGGCCATATCGAGACGGTCAAGCTGCTGCTCGACGAGGGCGCCGACATGCGCCTGCGCAACCAGCAGGGCATGACGGTGATCGATTTTGCCGAGCGCTACCATCAGGACGAGATCGCCGCGGGCCTGAAGTCGCGCTGGCAGAAGCTATATCCGGACCTGCCGATGGCGGCCCCTGCCAAGGCGGGCGCCGGCAAGTAAGGCATGGTGCCGCCCGGCCGGCGGCTCACAGGTCGTCGGCCAGGCGCAGTCCCGTGAACTGCCAGCGCTGGTGCGGGTAGAAGAAGTTGCGGTAGCTGGCGCGGATGTGCGATTCCGGCGTGACGCAGGACCCGCCGCGCAGCACCATCTGGCCGCTCATGAACTTGCCGTTGTATTCGCCCACCGCGCCGGCCTGGGGCCGGAAACCCGGGTAGGGCAGGTAGGCGCTGCCGGTCCATTCCCACACGTCGCCGAACATCTGCCGCAGCACGCCCGAGGTATTCTGGCGATCGGGCAGCGGCCGCAGCGCATGGCTTTCCGCGAAGTTGCCGGTGGCCGGCAGCTTCTGCGCCGCGTGTTCCCATTCGGCCTCGGTCGGCAGGCGCCGGCCGGCCCAGCGGGCGAAAGCCTCGGCCTCGTAGAAGCTGATGTGGGTGACCGGGCTGTCGGGGTCCACCGGATGCATGCCGCGCAGGCTCATCTGCCACCAGGCGCCGTCCCGTTCCTCCCAGTACAGGGGTGCCTGCACGCCCTGTTCGCCGACCCAGCGCCAGCCGTCCGACAGCCACAGGCCGGCGCTCTGGTAGCCGCCATCGTCGATGAACTCGCACCATTGCTGGTTGCTGACCGGATGGGAGCAGAGCTGGTAAGGCACCAGCAGCACGCTGTGGCGCGGTCCCTCGCAGTCGAAGGCGAAGTCGTCGCCGGCATGGCCGATCGACGCCACGCCCCCTTCGAAGGCGATCCACTCGGGGGCCGGGCGCGGATCCGCGACCACCGCCGCTGCCAGTTCGTGCGCATAGGCCGGGCGCAGCGGATTCTGCGCGAACAGGTGCAGGATGTCGGTCAGCAGCAGTTCCTGGTGCTGTTGTTCATGATGCAGGCCCAGTTCGATCAGCGCCGCCTCGGCATCGGTCTGCGCCGTCGCCAGCAAGGCCGTCATGGCGTCATCGACCGCTTCGCGGTAGGCCAGGACTTCATCCAGCGTGGGGCGTGTCAGCAGCCCGCGGCGCGGGCGCGGATGGCGCGCGCCGACCGCCTCGTAATAGGAGTTGAACAGGTAGCGGAAGCGCTCGTCGTAGGGCGCGTAGCCAGGCAGGCGCGCGGCCAGCACGAATTCCTCGAAGAACCATGTGGTGTGGGCCAGGTGCCATTTGGCCGGGCTGGCATCCTCCATCGACTGCACGGTCGCGTCGGCATCGCTGAGGTCGGCGGCGAGCGTCTCGGTGGCGGCGCGGATATGCCGATAGCGCGCCAGCAAGTGCGCTTCGTGCGGCGGAGGGATGGCGCTGGCAGGCAACAGGGCGGATGGCATGCGGGCTCCCGGACTCGGACTTGGCTGAGGGCCAGCGGCAGAAGCGATGGCCGCCACGGCCAGGCCGCTGTAACGAAGGCGCGCAGCGCCCGCCGCGTGCGGGCGCCGTGCCTGGAACGGACGCTGGATTGCCTGCTGGGGTGCGCCGCGGCAGGCCCCGCCCGTGATGCCGGCGGCGCAGCAGCAGGCGCGCCGCCGTCTCTTGGCTCCATCATAGACGCGATCCCCCGCGACCGCGAGCCGCGGTGGCGGGGGATCGGAGAGGGGTGCGGCTGCCCGGAGAGGGCCGGCGCGTGCCGGCCGGGCGGCAGCTGCTGGCGTCAGGCAGCCAGCGCGGCGCCGTCGTTCAGGGCCTGCACTTCGGTGCGGGCGGCGGCGATGCTGGCCTCGCGGGCTTCCGGGCCGAAGGCCAGGCCGTGGGCGCGGACGAAGGTGATGTCGGTGATGCCGAGGAAGCGCAGGACCACGTCGACGGTCTGTTCGTGCAGGTCGAGCTTCGAATCGTCCTGGCGCACGCCGCCGCGCGAGGACACTACGATCACGCGCTTGCCGCCGGCCAGGCCGACAGGGCCGTTCTCGGTGTAGCGGAAGGTGCGGCCGGCCTGCGCGATGCGGTCGATCCAGGCCTTGAGCTGGCTCGGGATGCTGAAGTTGTACTGCGGCACGCCGATCACCAGTACGTCGGCGGCGAGGAATTCAGCCAGCCAGGTTTCGGTACGTTCGAGTTCGGCTTGTTGCACCGCGTTGAGGCCGTCCTTGGGGCCGCCCAGCACGGGCAGCAGGTTGCCGGACAAGTGCGCGGGTGCGTCCTGATCCAGGTCGCGCACGGTCAGCTTGGCGTCCGGGTGGCTGGCACGCAGGTCGGCCACCACCTTGGCGGTCAGGCTGCGCGAAACGGAATGGTCGCCGAGGACGCTGGAATCGATTTGCAGGATGTTCATGATTTGGCTCCACAAGGTGGTCGGGGTTGGATGTAGGAAAGATAGAGCCTCGCCATTGATGCCGGTAGTGAGGCAAAATGGAAATTATTGTTCTATCAATGGAACGGGAAGCCAGGCTGACCGGGGAGAGACGAGGCATGAGCCGACGAGGAACCGACCAATGCAGGACCTGAACGACCTGTCGCTGTTCGCGCAGGTGGTGCGCCATGGCAGCTTTTCCGCGGCCAGCCGGGCTACGGGCGTGCCGAAATCGCGCCTGAGCCGGCGCATCGCGCAACTGGAGAAGGAACTGGGGATGCAGCTGCTGCGCCGTACCACCCGCCAGGTCCGCGTGACGCCAGTGGGCGAGGCCTACTACGAGCGCTGCAATGCCATGCTGAAAGAGGCGGAGGCAGCACGCGAGGTGATCGAGCTGGCACGGGAGCAGCCTGGCGGGACCTTGCGCGTCAGTTGCCCGGTGCCGATCGCACAGAGCCTGCTGGCGCCGGCCATCGGCCGTTTCATGCAGGCCAATCCGGCGGTGCGCATCGAACTGGAGGCCACCAACCGCCGCGTCGACGTGATCGGCGAAGGCTTCGACCTGGCGCTGCGGGTGCGCGAGGTGATCGATGATTCCAGCCTGGTGGTGCGCACCTTCGGCGAGAGCCCGGTGATGCTGGTGGCCAGCCCGCGCCTGCTCGACGGGATCGGGCGGCCGCGCACCCCGCAGGCGCTCAATGGCGTGCCGGGAGTGGGGCAGCAGCCGCATGACGGCAAGCATGTATGGACGCTGTCCTGCGCCGACGGCCAGTCGATCCAGATCAGCTACGATCCGCGCCTGGTCACCGACGAGTTCGCGGTACTGCGCGAGGCGGCCATCGCCGGTGTCGGCGTCGCCATGCTGCCGCGCATGTTCTGCCGCGAAGCGATCGAGCACGGCGATCTGGAACTGCTGCTGCCGCAGTGGGCGATGCCGGTCGGCACCCTGCACGCGGTATTCTCTTCACGCAAGGGCATGACTCCCGCGCTGCGCCGTTTCCTGGATTTTCTGGCCGAAATCCTGCCGGAGACCGCATACCGGGCCGGCATGCAGCCGATCGGCGGGCCGCCGGGCATGCACCGCCCCATCGATACCTGAGACGTGGCGCCGCCACCACGCTGCGACGCCGGCGTGGGCGCCTGGCGTCTTTACCTTCACGCCATGCCGCATTAAGGTACAAGGGCGTCTGTCAGCGTGCGCCCGCGAGCGCACGCCGGCCGGCGCCAACCGGTCCATCGCCGCCCTGAGCGGGCAAGGAGAGCAGGCCATGAGCAGTTCGCAAGCTTCCCAGGATCTTGGCAAGGCGGTGCTGCGCATCGTGCTGGGCGCGCTGATCCTTTGCCACGGCATCAGCAAGCTGATCAGCGGGCCTGGCTTCGTCGTGCAGATGGTGCAGCAGGCGGGTTTGCCGCAAGCGGTGGCCTACCTGGTCTATATCGGCGAGGTGGTGGCGCCGATCCTGCTGATCCTTGGCATCTGGACCCGCCTGGCGGGCCTGGTCGTGGTGATCAACATGCTGTTCGCGCTGGGCCTCGTGCACATGAAGCAGTTCGGCGAGATGTCGCCCACCGGCGGCTGGGCGCTCGAACTGCAGGCGCTGTACCTTGCCGGCGGAGTGGCCGTGCTGCTGCTGGGCGCCGGCCGTTTCAGCTTCGGCGGGGCCGCGGGGCGCTGGAACTAGTGCGCGCTGGCGGCCGGGCCGTTGCGCGCACAGCTTGTGCGGGTGCTCTGACCGGGCCTGCCCGCCCGGCCATCGAGCCGCCGATCGGGCCGCCCATCGAGCCGCCCATCGACTAGGACCTTCCGCGCATGCTCGGGCGCCTCCCTGATCGAACGGCAGATCGTTTTGTGGAACCGGTCCCGTGCCTGTGTCGCGGTGCCAAGCACCCCCTCACGTTTCCCGCATGACCAGGATTCGCACACTGTCGGGGTGGGTCTGGCTCATCGACACGGCATTCGGAAACAGCGGCCGCCCCAGCCGCGCCAGTGCGTCCCCAGGCGGCATTTCCACCGCCAGGCGCCTATCGCAGGCGATCGCCAGCAGCATCGTCTCGTGCCGGCGCACGGGTTTCGCAAGGTTGTGCGCCAGGTCATCGGCAATCGGCGGTCGGCGGTCGGCGCCGGCGCGGTGACCTGTACGACGCCGCGCGCTTGCGCCGCCTTGGCGAGCGTCCGGTTGCAGGAACTGAGGGCAGTGGCAAGCCCGAGGTTCACCCCTCCGGCGGTTACCAAGTGTGCCATTTCCGATGGGGAGGCCTGTACCAGATGCGGCCCACGCCAGGGTAGCGCTTGGAAAATGCGGGTACCGTATGCCGCAGCCGACCCGGCGGCTCTCCGCGGGCAGGTCGAGCGTGCAGGGAGCATTCTTTCGCCAGCATTCCGAGACGTGGCAGCTTCCGGCAATATGGCAAAATCTGCTGCTTTTTTTGCAACGAGAGATGCACACCGAAGAGCACGGTTCCGGCTGGAGGCATTCCGAGTACATGCCGGGGGAGACCAAGCAATCGATCGTCACCCGCTCACTGCGCTACACGCCGATCGGAATCTCCAGGGTCCGCAGTGATCACCGTAATTCCGGCCTCACTGACCGCTACGAACATGAGCATGCTTACCTTGCGGTTCTCCAGCTTCGTCCATTTGGTGAGCAGCGGCTTTGGGTGGCTGGCAAGGAGGCCCCGTATATCGAATATGGCGCAGGATACCTGGCCATCCATGACCTCGAACGCCTGTGGATGGCGGATCTGATCGGTCCCTATGACTGCATGCAGTTCTATATACCGCAGAGCGCTCTTCGAGAGACTTCCGCGGATCTGGGTATCAAGGAGGTGGAGCACCTCCGCTGCCCGCCGCACTTGAGTGTCGCAGACCCCGTTGTCCATCAGCTGAGCCTCGCGCTGCTTCCTGCCCTTGAACATCCCGAGCGGGCATCGACGCTTTTCGTGGACCACATGGCCTTGGCCTTGCGGGTCCATCTCGTCCATTACTACGGGGGGGTGCACGTCGCCAGCCGGAAGGTGCATACGCGCCTGGCGCCGTGGCAGGAGGCTCGAGCGAAGGAGATGATCATGAATAACCTGGAAGGCGACATCTCGCTTCAGCTGCTGGCAGAAGCGTGCAACTTGTCGCGCGCGCATTTTGCTCGGGCTTTCCGCAGTTCTACCGGCATGCCGCCCCACCGATGGTTGGTGCTCCAGCGCGTGGAGCGGGCAAAACAACTTCTCGAGAAGCCGGCGTTCCGGCTCGGCCAGATCGCCCTGCTATGCGGATTCGCGGATCAAAGCCACTTCACCCGGACGTTCACCAGGCTCGTGGGCACGAGTCCCGGGGAGTGGCGCCGCTGCCGGGGCCACTAGGCTGGCCGAAGCTGCGAGGAAAGCCGGCCATCCGCCGCCGTAGCGGCGAGGACGAAACCGGCCTTCACCTGTACTGCCAGCACGGCCAAAGGACCGAAAATGGCAGCTTAGGCGTTCAGGAAGGCGAGCAGGTCGACATTGACCTGATCGGCGTTGACCACGCACATGCCGTGCGACGCTCCCGGATAGACCTTGAGCGTGCCATTCTTGAGGATCTTGGCCGAGAGGCGGGCCGAATTGTCGATGGGCACGATCTGGTCGTCGTCACCGTGCAGGACCAGCGTCGGCACGGTGATTCTCTTCAAGTCCTCGGTGTAGTCCACTTCCGAGAACTCCTTGATGCAGGCGTACTGGCCCAGGATGCCACCGGTCATGCCCTGCGCCCAGAAGGCATCGATGGTGGCTTGCGAGACCTTCGCGCCGGGCCGATTAAAGCCGAAGAATGGCGTGGCCAGGTCTCTATAGAACTGCGAGCGGTTTTCCGCCACGCCCTTGCGGATACCATCGAATACTTCCATCGCCAGGCCGTTCGGATAGGCCGCGGTCTTGAGCATGATCGGCGGCACCGCGCCGATCAGAACCGCCTTCGCCACACGTTTCGTGCCATGACGGCCGATGTAGTGCGCCACTTCACCACCGCCGGTGGAGTGGCCGACCAGCGTTGCGTCCTTGACGTCGAGCGCATCCAGCAGCGCGGCCAGGTCGTCGGCGTAGGTGTCCATGTTGTTGCCCTGCGCGGGCTGGTCCGAACGTCCATGGCCGCGACGGTCATGGGCGATCACGCGAAAGCCCTTCTGCGCCAGGAACAGCATCTGGGCGTCCCAGGCGTCGGCATTGAGCGGCCAGCCGTGCGAGAACACCACCGGGCGGCCTGCACCCCAGTCCTTGTAGAAGATGCGCGTGCCGTCTTTGGCCGCAACGTAGTGGCCCTGCTTCGTGGCACGGCTGCCGGCTGGCGCGGATTCCGCGGCGGTGGGCGTCAGGGCGGCAATAGAAGCCACTGACGCGGCCGCGACGCCGACGGTGCTGCCGACCAGCAGCTGCCGGCGCGAGGTATGGATGTGTTGAACTGAGTCCTGGGTGTCTTCTTTTTGCATGGTCAGGGCCACCTGTAGGTTGGCTCGAAATCCTGGATGAATGAGATGGATGAGATGGCTGGACACCGGCACCACGCCGTTGAGACGTGGGCTGCCGGCGGCGCGGCGATCAGCGTGCCGGCACCGGCGCGATGGACTCGTGGGTGGTGGCGGTACGCTGGGGTGCCTTGTGCACCATGGTGTAGGCATAGTCCACGCCCATGCCGTAGGCGCCGGAGTGCTCCTTGACCAGCTGCATCACGGCGTCGTAGGTGTCGCGGTGCGCCCAGTCGCGCTGCCATTCGAGCAGTACCTGCTGCCAGGTCACGGGCACCACGCCGGCCTGGATCATGCGCTGCATGGCGTAGTCGTGGGCTTCCTTGCTGGTGCCGCCGGAGGCGTCGGCCACCATGTAGATCTCGTAGTCGGTGTCATGCATGGCCGACAGGGCGAAGGTGAGGTTGCAGACCTCGGTCCACAGGCCGGAGACGACGATCTTCTTGCGGCCGTTGGCGGCCAGGGCATCGCGCACCTTCTGGTCGTCCCAGGAGTTCATCGAGCTGCGTTCCAGGGTCTTCTGGCCGGGGAAGACATCGAGCAGTTCCGGGTAGGTGAAGCCGGAGAAGGACTCGCTCTCGACCGTGGTGATGGTGGTCGGGATGTTGAAGATCTTGCCTGCCTTGGCCAGGCCCACCACATTGTTCTTCAAGGTCTGGCGGTCGATCGACTGGACGCCGAACGCCATCTGGGGCTGCTGGTCGATGAAGATCAGCTGGCTGTTCTGCGGGGTCAGGACTTCAAGCTTCGGGTTCGACATGGAATGGCTCCTGTTGCGGACGAGAATAGGGTTGCTGCCGGCACGAGCTGTTACGGCAGCGCCGTGTCGGGGCGGCCCGGAACAGGGGCCGACGATCGGTGTCTTCGTCCGGATGGCAACCTGGAGCGAGCATAATGGGCGCTGTCGTCAGCGCCCATTGGCACTTCGTGTTAGTCGACCGCTGCCTTGGTCTTATCGAGACGCCAGGCGATTGCGTCAGAGAAACCGTCCCCGAGCGGCGGTGCCTCAAGGCCGCGGGTCAGGCGCAACGCGCAGCCATCGCACTGCGATGGCGAGCCTTGGCAACGTCGCCTGCGGCCCGAAGGCGCTGTCGATCGGGGGACTTTCGCATGAGGCGGTGGATCAGCGTCTGCTCAGGACGTCACCGACGAAGGCATCCTCCGACAGCGGCCGCGACCACAGGTAGCCTTGGCCGACAGGACAGCCAAGCGCCAGCAGCGCTTCCCGCTGGGCCTCGGTTTCCACGCCTTCCGCGACGCACTCGAGGTTCAATTCGCGCGCCAGCGCGATCATGCTGCGGCAGATCAGCGCCCGCTGGCTGTTGCCATCGACGTTGCCGACGAACGAGCGGTCCAGCTTGATCTGCGTGAAAGGCAGGTCGGCAAGCAGCTTGAGGGTGGTGATGCCGACGCCGAAATCGTCCATGGCCACGCCATAACCCATCAGGCGCAGCCGGTTGAGCGCCACCGACAGCGTGACGGCGTCGTGCACGGGGAAGGTCTCGGTCAGTTCGACGGTGAGCAGCCCGCGCGGGATGCCGCTGGCGGCGACCTGGGCATCGAAGCGTTCAAGCATGCCGCTGCTGCATAGCGTCTGTGCCGAGGCATTGATGCTGAGCGGCACGCTGGCGCCGCCGGCTTGCAGGCGGGCCTGCACCGCCAGGCAGCGCTCGGTGACCAGCGAGAAGATGGCGTCGGTCTCGCCAAGCGCTTCGAGCCGCGCGATGAAGTGGTCGGGCGGGACCAGCCCGAAGTCCGGGTGCTGCCAGCGGCACAGAGCTTCCGCGCCGGCCAGGGTGCCTGTGTCGATCCTGACCTGGGGCTGCAGCAGGATGAAGAAGCCGCTTCGCGTGCGCAGAGCGTCCAGCAATTGCCGGTCGTCCGGCAGCTCAGGCGGTGCGCCGGACGCATCCTGGCTGCGCAGCGCCACGGCATCCTGCAGGATGCCGTCGAGCGATTCCGCGCACAAGGGCTTGCGCAGGGCATGCACGCGCGGCAGCCCGATCGCGCCTGCCAGGTCGGCATGCGAAGCCAGGATGCCCTCGTCGACGGCGCTCATCCACGACCAGGCCGGCGCCCGTCCGGCGAAGGCCTGCGCCCCGCGCCGGCTCAGTTCGCTCATCAACTGCGGCCCGTTGAGGCGAGGCATGTCGATGTCGCACAGCACCAGGTCGAAGGGCAGGGTGGCCAGCAGGTCGACGGCTTCGCGGCCGTCCGCGGCACAGCGGACGTCGGTAACGCCGAGGCGCTGCAGCAGGAGCTCGGCTGCGGCGCGCTGGAAGGGGTGGTCGTCGACGACGAGGACGGCAAGGGTGGCGTAGGGGTTCGGCATGGGGAAGGGATGGGCCGGCGGCGCGGGGCGGGGTACCCCCCGGCGGCGTTGTCGTAGCCTCTATTCTGCGATATTTCATACCCAGCATAGGCGAGGTCCGGGCAGCCGCCTGCCTATACCCGCTACAATCGCTGCCCGTAGTTCTGAAGAAGACAAGGTAACGATGGTGTTAGGCTGGTTCGGATTCTCCATCCTGTGGCTGCTGCCGCTGCTCTGGCGCCTGGGCGCCCGCGCACTGGCGCGTGAGCGCGTGTTCGGTCCCGGTTCGCTGCGCGTGGCCGTCGGTACCTCGATCGTGCTGTGCGCCAGCGCTTCGCTCGAAGCGCTGACGGCGGCGCAGGGCAGCGAGACCGGCGGTGGCGCCGCCGGCCACGCGCTGGCAGGGCTGGCCAGCCATGCGGTTGGCTGGACCGGCGCGCTGCTGCTGATGCTCGGTGTGCTGGCGCTGGCCGCGCCGATGGTGTTCGGCGAAAGCTGGCGCAGCCTGTTCCTGCGCCAGCCCAGGCCCGCGCGGGCCGAGCCGGACGAACGGCCGGGGCCCGCGCCGCGCGAGCCGGACTACCGCGAGTCCGGCAATGCGGGCGGCTATGTGCCGTCGGCGGCAGATCGCGCGCCGGGCTGGAACGAACCGACGCAGCGCCACAAGAGTTTCGAGGCGGTCTCCGCACGCCGTCAGCCGGTCTGGCAACCGCCGCCGCGCACGCGCGAATCGCCGCCGCAGCCGGGTGAGATCTGGCTGCAGCAGGCGCCATCGCCTGGTGCCCCCGGCACCGGCGAGCGCGCCGCGGCAGGTGGGGTTGCACCCGGAGTGCGCGCGCCTACGCGGCTGAAGCCTGCCGCACCGCCGACTTCCCAGGCTGCGGCCCCGGCTGCCATAGGTGCCGCGACCGCACGCGCGGCGCTGGCGCCGCGCAACGCGGCGGCTGCGCAAGTCCAGGGCCAGGCGCGCAAGCCGGCGCAGACTGCCCAGCCTGCGCGGGCATCGCAGGCGCCGGCAGCCGGGCAAGCCGCCAAGGCTCCGATCACCCGCCCGGCGCCGACGACTGCGCAGCCCGCCACGCGCGGCACCGTGGTGAGCAGTCCCTTCCACCAGCCTCAGCTCGGCCTGCAGGGCCGGGCCACCACCCTGCCCGGGGCGCAGGCAGCGTCCGCGGCAAGCACCGCCAGCGGCGCGGCTGCCTCGGCCGCTGTTGCTGCGGCGGCAACGGTGGCAACGGCCGAGGCGCCGGCTGCGGACCGCATGGCCGAAAACCAGGTCCCCGCCGTTGCCGCAACGATAACCACCGCCGCGACCACTGCCGCCACCAAGTCGGCGAGCGACGCGTCCGATGGTGCGGCCGCGCCTGAGAGCCCGGCGGGCCAAGGCGAGCCGGTCGGGCAGGACACATCCCCGGCGACCGGTGCGGCCGGCACCGGGTCCGCAGGCCAGGCTGCCGCGGTACCGGCAGCACCAGACGAAGGCGCGGCAGCCACCGACGATGGTCCCGCCTTGCCCGACCCCGCTGCCCTGGCTGCCATCCGCCAGGAGGCCGAGACCCTGCTGGCAGAACTGCGTGCGCTTGCCGCCGGATCGGGGCAGCCACATCCGGTGACCGCGCAGCCGCTCCCTCATGCCGACAGCATGGCGTCCGCGCCGGTGCCGGCGGAGGCCACGGCGGCGGAGCCGGCCGTGACGCCGGAAGCGGCTGCCGTGACACTCGGGCCGGCCGAGGCACCGGTGGTGATCGAGCCGATCCTGCCGGACGGGATGGCGGCATCCGTCGAGGCGCCGCCGGCCACGACTGCCGATGCCGTCGCCAGCGCGGCGCCGGGCGGGGTAGGCGAGGCGGACAAGGCAGGCGTGGTGTCGCCGCCGGCTCCGGAACCGGAACCGGCGCCGGAGCCTGTCGCAGTCGACAGCATTACCGTACCGGCAGTCGTGTCGGCGTCAACCGAGCCGGTATCCGCCGAAGTGCATCCCGACGCGCAGACGGCGCCGGCGGCGGCCGATGAGTCTCCGGCCGACCCGCACGAAGCAGCGCAGATGCCGGCCGTCATCGACGCGGCCGCGCAGGCGCCGGATCCGGACGACGCCGTAACCGTGCTCGATCTGCTGCCAACGATGGCTGCCGAAAATGCGACCACGGCGGGCGTCGCGATGGCCGACCAGATGCTGGCGGCGGAAGCCGAAGTGGCGCTGGAGGCCGAAGCGGCCGAGCAGGCGCTCGAGGCGCCGGGCGCTACCGCAGAGCCAGTCACCGAACCCGCCGCGGAACAAGCCGTGGAACAAGCCGCGGGAGCGCACGCAGCCGAACAGGCGGCGCAAGTCCCGGCGCCGGCGGATCCGGCCGAAGCACCCGAGGCGGCCGAGGCGGCCGAGCCGTTGGCACCGGTAGACGCGGCCGATCCGATGGCGCAGGCCCCCGGCGATGAAGCAGCCGATGTCGCAGCGACCGAAGACGAGGCCGAAGACGAGGCCGAAGATTCCACCGCCGATGCGGCCGGCAACGAGGAGGCCGAACCCTTCGACGCCAATGCCCTGCTGAGCCAGGCCAGCGCGCCGGCCGGCAAGCCGCGCATCGTGCTGCCGGCCGTGGTGGGACGGGTGGTCTCGCTGCAACCGCCGGCGCCGCCGGTGCCGCCGCCCCCTCCCGCGCCGCCCCGCGTGGTCGACTACCGCCTGCCGCCGGCGGAGCTGCTGGAAGCCGCCGGCGATGATATCGAGCACGTGCCGCAGGCGCGCCTGGACGAGACCCGCGGCCTGATCGAGCAGCGCCTGGCCGAGTTCAAGGTGCCGGTGGCGGTGGTCGGCGCCTCGGCCGGGCCGGTGATCACGCGTTTCGAAGTCGAGCCGGCGATGGGCGTGCGCGGTGCGCAGGTGGTCGGCCTGATGAAGGACCTGGCGCGCGCGCTGGGCGTGACCTCGATCCGCGTGGTCGAGACCATCCCGGGCAAGACCTGCATGGGGCTGGAGCTGCCCAATGCGAAGCGCCAGATGATCCGGCTGTCCGAGGTCGTGCGTGCTGCCTCCTTCCAGTCGCACGCCTCGCGGCTGGTGCTGGCGATGGGCAAGGACATCACCGGCAATCCGGTGGTGACCGACCTGGCACGCGCGCCGCACCTGCTGGTGGCGGGCACGACCGGCTCCGGCAAGTCGGTGGCGGTCAACGCCATGATCCTGTCGATGCTGTACAAGGCCACGCCGGAAGACGTGCGCCTGATCATGATCGACCCCAAGATGCTGGAGCTGTCGGTCTACGAGGGCATTCCCCACCTGCTGGCGCCGGTGGTCACCGACATGAAGCAGGCCGCGCACGCGCTCAACTGGTGCGTGGGCGAGATGGAAAAGCGCTACCGCCTGATGTCGGCGCTGGGCGTGCGCAACCTGGCCGGCTACAACCAGAAGATCCGCGCCGCGGCGGCGGCCGGCGAGAAGGTGCCCAATCCGTTCTCGCTGACGCCGGATGCGCCCGAGCCGCTCAATCCGCTGCCGCTGATCGTGGTGGTGATCGACGAACTGGCCGACCTGATGATGGTGGCCGGCAAGAAGATCGAGGAGCTGATCGCGCGCCTGGCGCAGAAGGCGCGCGCCGCCGGCATCCACCTGATCCTGGCCACGCAGCGTCCCTCGGTGGACGTCATCACCGGCCTGATCAAGGCCAATATCCCCACGCGCGTGGCCTTCCAGGTTTCCTCCAAGATCGATTCGCGCACCATCCTCGACCAGATGGGTGCCGAGACGCTGCTGGGCCAGGGCGACATGCTGTTCCTGCCGCCGGGCACCGGCTATCCGCAGCGCGTGCATGGTGCTTTCGTGGCGGACGATGAGGTGCACCGCGTGGTCGAGCACTGGAAGCAGTTCGGCGAGCCCGACTACGACGAGACCATCCTCGCCGGCGACGCGCCGGAGGGTGCCGCCGACCTGTTCGGCGAAGGCGGGCAGGGTGGCGACGGCGAGAGCGATCCGCTTTACGACGAAGCCGCGGCCTTCGTGCTGACCTCGCGCCGCGCCTCGATCTCGGCGGTGCAGCGCCAGCTGCGCATCGGCTATAACCGCGCGGCCCGCCTGATCGAGCAGATGGAGGTGGCGGGCCTGGTCTCGCCGATGGGCCGCAACGGCGCGCGCGACGTGATCGCGCCCGGCGGTGGCGACTGAGTGAGCGGAAGGCAGCGATCGGCCGGCCGGCGCGCCGGCCCGGGGAGAGCAAGCGATGGACGCAGACCAGGGCAACCTGTTCGCCGGCGTGCCGGTCGGCGCGGCCGATGAAGTGTTCACGGCGCTGCTGGAGCGCCGCGGGCTGAAGATCGAGCGCATCGTCTCGAACGGGCAGGCCAGCCCGCCGGGCTTCTGGTACGACAGCCAGCAGGAGGAATGGGTGCTGCTGCTGGAGGGTAGTGCGGCGGTGCAGATCGAAGGCGAGGCCGCGCCGCGCCTGCTGCAACCCGGCACCTGGCTGCGCCTGCCGGCACATTGCCGCCATCGGGTCGCGTGGACCGAGGCCGGTCGGCCGACGGTCTGGCTGGCGGTGCACTACGACGGGTGCTGAAGCGGCCGCCTTCTCAGCCGCGGGCGCGCAGCTTGTCCGGATTGCGCACCAGGTAGACGCGCGCCAGGCGGCTGTCGGCCCGCCAATGCAGCGCGGCCGCCAGCGCCAGCCCGCCGCCGGCGTCGCGTACCACGAAGCCCGGGTTGCCGTTGATCCGCGCGCGCCGCATCACGCTGGCCGGTTCGCGCCGCCGCCAGGCATCGAACAGACCGCACAGCAGGCGTGCCACCGTGACACCGCCATGCACGGGGCGGGGAATGGCCGCCGCGCGTCCGCCGCCGTCGCTCATCAACTGGACGTCCTCGCACAGCAGTGCCGCCAGGGCATCCGGATCTCCCGCCTGCAGTGCGTGCTCGAAGGCCTGCATCAGGGCTTCCGTGCTGGCATGGTCCAGTTCGCAGCGCACGTAGCCACGCCGGACGTGGCTCCTGGCCCGCGCGGCAAGCTGCCGGCAGGCCGCGGCATCGCGGCCCAGGCGGGCCCCCACCTCCTCGAAGGGCAGGTCGAAGACGTCGTGCAGCAGGAAGGCCGCGCGCTCGAGCGGCGTCAGGCGTTCGAGCGTCAGCAGGAAAGCCGTGGAGACATCCTGCGCATAGGACAGGCGTGCCGCGGGATCCGAGCTGTGCGGATCGTCCGGCGCGAGCAGGTCCGCCTGCTCGATCACCGGCTCGGGCAGCCACACGCCCACGTAGTGCTCACGCTGGCGCCGCGCGCTGCGCAGCTGGTCGATGCAGGCATGGGTGGCCATGCGGGTCAGGTAGGCGGCGGGCTCTTCCAGGCCGGCCAGCGAGGTGCCCTGCCACTGCAGCCACAGCGCCTGCACCAGGTCCTGCGCCTCGCTGCGCGAGCCGAGCATGCGCCAGGCCAGCGCCAGCAGGCGGGCGCGCTGGGCTTCGAAGAGGCCCAGATGCGCATCCGCTGCCCCGGCCAGCGGCGTGCTCATCGGCTGGCTCCTGCTTGCTGCCGGCGCGCCATCTCGCGCCAGGCGGAGAGTTCGGCGACGACGCGGCCGGGCTGGTCGACGTGCAGGTAGTGGCCGCTGCCCTCCAGCAGCACGCGTGACACGCCTGCTTCCTGGGCGATGCTTTGCTGGTTGGCTTGCCAGGCGGCGCGCATCGCGGCATCTTCCAGTCCGGCGGGAAAGTCACGCATCACGTCGCTGCTGAGCACCAGCGTAGGCACGTGCGGCAGGGCGGGCAGTTGGCGCGCCTGCTGCAGTACCGTGTCGAAGCCCGCGTTCTCCTCGCGCAGCGTGTGGTAGTGGCGTGCCGAGAAGGACCAGGCCACGGCGCTGGCGCGCGTGCCGGTGGGCAGGCGTGCGGCCACCAGCGATGCCGGCAGGCCGAGCCAGCGCGTCAGCCCGAACGGCGCCAAGGCATCGCTGAGGGCAAGCAGGCGGTCGAGGCCGCTGCGGAAGCGGGCATAGCGCTCGGGCGGGAACTGCGCGGCGTAGTCGCGCCCGACCGCGTCGATCAAGGCGAGTCCGGCCACATCGGCCGGATGCTGGCGGGCGTGCATGCCGGCCAGCAGGCCGCCCATGGAATGGCCGGCGAGCAGCCAGGGCGGTGCTTCGCCGGCGGCGCGCAAGGCCTGGCGCAGGTCCGCCACGGCATCGAGGCCGAGGCGTGGCGACGAGGCCGCATCCGACCAGCCGTAGCCGGCCCGATCGTAGCTGCAGACCCGGCCGCCGGCCGACAAGCGATCCTGTACCCAGGCCCAGTCCTGCGACCAGCCGGCCATGCCGGCTTCCAGTACCAGCGTGGGGCTTCCCTGCCCGGTGCAGTGCAGGTGGATGGACCTGCCGGAGACCGCCACGCGCTGGCCAGGCGGCGGCCAATGCGTGGCGATGGCGCCATCCTGCCGCTGCTGCCAGGCCCGGCTGCCTGCAGCGAGGACGGCAAGGGCGCAGGCGCCGGCGACTGCAGCGGCGGCTGTGCGGGCAGCGCGGGTGCGCCAACGGGGAGCGGGCCGCCGCGTCGGCGGCGGGGTGGTAAAGGCGGGCGATCGGGTCATGGATTCGGGTACCTGAGAGGGATCGGAGCGGTGCCGCCGGCACCTGCACCGGCGGCCTCGCCCCGCTGTCTGCCGCAACGATGCCGCTGCGACACCCTGATGACGGATCAGCCGCGCCCGATGTGACATCGCACCGTCAGGCGGCGGCGTCCGCGCCCCCCGGCTCCTCTCCCCGCCCCATGCGCTGGCCTGAGTCAGCGGGCCGGTGCCGGAAACACCGGCTCGCCCAGGTTCAGCATCAGCCGGTTGGCCCAGGCGAAGATGGCGATGGAGTGGACCAGGTCGAGGATCTCCGCCTCGCCGATGCCGGCCTGGCGCAGCGGCACGAGGTCGTCGGCGCCGACACGGTCGGGGCGTTCCGTCAGGGCGATGGAGAAGGCGCTGATCGCCTGCTCGCGGGCACTGGTGCCGGCCGTGCGGGGGTCCTCGAACACCTGCACGATGGCGTCGTTGCGCTTGGCGAGCTGTTCGAAGCGCTGCGCGTGCACCGAGGCGCAGTAGACGCAGCCGTTCAGGCGCGATACCACCGTGCTGGCCAGCTCGCGCTCGGCGCGCGGCATGCCGCCGGGCGCGTACATGATGGCGTTGAAGGCGGTCGAGCGCTGGCGCAGGATCTCGGGCTGGTGGACCAGGAACAGGTAGTAGTCGGACACCTTGGCCTTCGGATGGCTCTCCTCCAGCACGGCGATCTGCTCCGGCGTGGCGCGTTCCAGCGCCACCACGTCCAGCCACGCTTTCCAGTCCAGCACCTCGTTGGTGAAGCCGTGGCGCTGGATCACCGCGCCCGCCACGCTGGCCGGCACCGGCGCTGCCGCAACGAAGGCGGGTGCCGGCGGGATCTCGCGGCCCGCCAGGGCCTTCATGGCCTTCAGCCCCGCCACCAGGCGCACCTGGTAGGACAGGAAGGCGATCAGCTGCGCCAGCGTGACCACCTCCGGCGTCGACAGGCCGGCGGCCGGCAGGGCGCGCAGCGCCGCCGCGTCGCCCTCGACCGGGCGCTCGATCAGCTTGCGCGTGAAGGCCAGCATGGCGCCCAGGCGGCCGCTGGCAGCTTGCGCGGTGGCCTCGGCATCGCCCTCGGCGACGGCCTGCACCAGCTTGGGCTCGGCGCCGGCCTGCTGCAGGCGGGCGCGGTAGTGGGCGGCCAGCTCGGCGCTGGGCGTCAGGCGCGCGGCATACAGCGCCACCAGCAGCCGCTCCGGCAGCGTCAGGCCGGGCAGGGCGGGATCGAACAGGCCGGCATAGCTGCCCTGGGTGGCCTCCACCACCTTGGCGCGCGCGTGGCGCAGCGTATGCGTGGCGCTGCCGGCTTCGAGGCCGGCGAGGTGGTCGACGAGATCGGGGGAAGCGTTGTCTTGGCTCATGGCGGTGTTTGTGGTGGTGTCTTCTGCGTCTCGAATGCAAGGTCGGGGATACCGTCTCACGCCGGCCGGCGCGTCGACGACGATGCCGCGGCAGCCTTGGCCGCCACGGCACGCACCAGGAAGGCGTGCACGCCGCTCCACGAGCCCTCGTCGGCGGCGGCGTTGGCGGCCGGCGTGCCGCCGGTGGTGCTGATGCGGCCGGAGACCGGATGGGCGTAGACCATCTGCGTGGTCGGCACGTAGGGGAACAGGATGGCATGGCCGGCGGCCGCGAAGTCGAGGTGGGCGACTTCGTGCGGATGGCCGTGCGCGGCCAGGCGCTCGGCCACCATGCGCGAGTACAGGCTCGACGGCCAGGAGCCGTCGTCGGTGCCCGACAGCAGCATGACCGGACCGCGGATCCGTTCCACGGCGATGCGGGCACGCTCCACCGCGTCCGGATCCTGCAGCGCGGTCAGGATGGCACGTTCATGCCGGTGCGGTGCCGGGCCTTCGTCGTACGGTGCCCAGGTGGCCGTGCGGTTGTGTTCCCACAGATGGGGAAGCGGCTTGCCGCCCAGCAGCCAGGCCGCGCCCTCGCGCCCGATGGCGGGATCGGCGGCGTTCTGCGCGCTGTGCACCACGGCGCCGGGTACGTAGCCGACCACGGCCGAGACCAGCTCGGGGAAGGTCGCCCCCAGCAGCAGCACCAGCTCGCCGCCGCGCGACTGGCCGGACAAGGCGACGAAGCCGTGGGCCGGGCGCAGCCTGGCGTGCATCCAGCGCAGGCCGCGCTCGAAGTACTCCAGCGGCGTGTTGGAGATGTAGTCGGACAGCCCCGGCGCCTTGAAGTAAGCCAGCGCCAGCGCGGCATAGCCGTGCGAGGCGTAGAGCGCGGCGCGCGGCTCGTTGATGCCGCCGCCGGAGCCGTTGAGGATCATCACGGCCGGGTGCGGGCCCGGGCCCGGCGGCAGGTAGAGCGAGCCCACCAGCCCGTCCTCGCGCAGTTCTTGCCGTGTCACGCCGGACGCCGCCAGGCGCTGCACCAGTTCGGCACGGGCCTCGCCGCCGCCGGCCTCCGCCACCAGCTGCGTGCGCAGCGGCTCGGTGGTGTCGGCATGGAACAGTTCACGGCTGGGTACGTCGAGCGGGCACTGCGACCACAGCAGGCCCATCGGCCCCACGCCTGCGTAGCTACCCGACAGCGGCGCGTCGCGCCCCAGGTCGACGGTGCCGTCGCCGTCGGCGGCGAAGACCGCCTGGCTGGCCCAGACGACGCCGCGGCCGCGCGTCGTCTGGGCGGTCAGCGTGACGTGCTCGCCGGCACGCAGCCCGTGCACGACGATGCGGCGGGGTTGGTCGATCAGCGCATCGGCCGGGGTGACCTCGAGCACCGGTTCCTGCAGGCCGCCTTGCCTCATTCGCCGGCTCCCGCGCTGCGCGTCACCATCATGGCGACGGTACGGTCGCTGGTCATGGGCGCCACCTTCAGGCCCTTCTTGGCGGCCCAGATGTTCTGGTAGTGGTAGAGCGGCAGCACGCCGGCATCATCGCTGACCGCCTTGGCGGCGCCGCGCAGGATGGCCTCGCGCCGGGCCGCATCGAACTCGGCGGTGGAAGCTTCCAGCGCCTTGTCCACGGCGGGATTGCTGTAGTGGCCCCAGTTGGAGGCGCCCAGGCCCTTGGCGGCATTGACGGTGGCGAGCACATTGACCATGGCGTAGCTGGCCTCGCCGGTGCCGTTGCCCCAGGCGAGCATGCTGACGGCGTATTCGTTCTTGTTGGCGCGGCCCGAGTAGACCGACCAGGGCACCACCTCCACCTGTGTCTTGACGCCGATGCGGGTCCAGAACTGCGCCACCGCCTGCGCGGTCTCGGGGCCCTGCGGATAGCGGTCGTTGGGCGCGTGGATGGTCAGCTTGAAGCCGTCCTTGTAACCCGCCTCGGCCAGCAGCGCCTTGGCGCGCGCCGGGTCGTAGGCGATGTCCTTGACCTCCGGGTTGTAGCCGAAGGTGCCGGCCGGCATCCACTGGTTGGCCACCGTCGCGGTGCCTTGCAGGATGCGGTCTACCAGCGCCTTGCGGTTGATCGCCAGCGTCAGGGCCTGGCGCACGCGCACGTCGGTGAGCGGGTTCTTCTCCAGCGGCTTGCCGGCGTTGTCGGTGATGTAGGGGTTGGGGCCGGGACGGAAGCTCGGCTGCAGCAGCATCACGCGCAGGCCCGGATAGGCGTAGACGCTGACGTTGGGCGCCTGCTTCAGCTTGGCGAGGTCGGCCACCGAGACCTTGTCGATCACGTCCACGTCGCCCGACAGCAGCGCCGCGGTGCGCGCCGCGCCATTGTTGATGTAGCGGTAGTTGACCTGCTGCCAGAGCGGCTTGGCGCCCCAGTAGCCGTCATTGCGCGCCATCATCACGCGCTCGCCCGGGACATAGGAGACGAACTTGTACGGGCCCGTGCCGACCATGGCACGGCCGGCGTTGTAGTCCTCGGTGGCGGCCTTCTCGCCCACGTGCTTGCTGACGATGTGCACCGACGCCAGGTTCAGCGGCAGGTCGGGGTTGGCGATGCGGGTGCGGATGCGCAGCGTGTAGGGATCGGGCGCGCTGACCGACTCGACCGTGCGCAGGTAGCCGGCGAAGGGCGCCACGCTGCCCGGCACGCTGCGTGCGCGCTGGTAGGAGAAGATCACGTCCTCGGCGGTGAAGGGCTTGCCGTCCTGCCACTTCACGTCGCGGCGCAGCTTGAACTCCCAGGTCTTGTCGTCGAGGGCCTTCCACGACTGGGCCAGGCCGGGCTGCAGCTTGTTGTCGCGATTCTCCACCAGCAGGTCCCAGAAATGCAGGTCGACGGAGCGGTCGCCGGCATGGTTGTTGAGTTGCGGGTCGAGCGAGGACAGCGGGTCGGCGAAGCCGATCGACAGCGCTTGGGCGCCGGCATGGCCGGCGCAGAGCAGGGCGGCGGCGGTGGCAATGGCGATGGCGCCGGTGGCGCGCAGCAGGCGATTCATGGGGCGGACTCCGGTTGCGGGGGCGTGTTGGGTGGCGTGGCGGATCGTGGATGGCGAACGGCGCGGCATCAGGTGGCGTCGTTCAGGTGGCAGGCGGACAGGTGCTGCACGGCGATGCCGCGCAGGCGCGGCACTTCGACGCGGCAGCGCGGCAGCGCATGCGGGCAGCGCGGATGGAAGTGGCAGCCCGAGGGCGGCGCCAGCGGGCTCGGGATCTCGCCCTGGATGGCGGCGAAGGTCTTGCGGCGCGCATCCAGGCGCGGTACCTCGGCCAGCAGCGCGCGTGTATACGGATGGTTGGCGCGCGCGAAGATCTCGCGCGCCGGCGCGCTTTCCACCACGCGCCCGAGGTACATGATGACCACCCGGTCCGACATGTGCTCGACCACGCCGAGATCGTGGCTGATGAACAGGTAGGTCAGGCCGAGCTGCTCGCGCAGGTCGAGGAAGAGGTTCAGGATCTGCGCCTGGATGGACACGTCCAGTGCCGCCACCGCCTCGTCGCAGACCAGCAGTTCAGGCTGCACCGCCAGCGCGCGGGCGATGCCGATGCGCTGGCGCTGGCCGCCGCTGAACTGGTGCGGATAACGCTGGCGCAGCGCCGGATCGAGCCCGGCGCGCTGCAGCTGCGCGCTGACGTAGTCGTCGAAGCCGGCGCCGTCGACCAGCCCGTGCAGGCGCGCGCCCTCGCCGACGATGCGGTCCACCCGCAGGCGCGGGTTCAGGCTGGCGTACGGGTCCTGGAAGATCATCTGCACCTTGAGGCGCAGCGCGCGCCGCGCGGCGGCGTCGAGCGTTTCCAGCGGGCGGCCGCGGTAGCGGATCTCGCCGGCCGACGGCGGCATCAGGCCGGTCACCATGCGGCCGAGCGTGGACTTGCCGCAGCCGGATTCGCCGACCAGCCCGACCACCTCGCCACGCCGGATCTCCAGGTCGACCCCGTCCACCGCGTGCGTGACCGGTGCCGGCGCCGACCAGCCCGCGCCTTGCAACCAGCGCTCGAGCGGGCCGGCGCGGCGTTCGCCGAAGCGCTTGGCGATCCCGCTCAGGCGGACCAGTTCTTCGCTGTCGGGCCCCGGCGCGGCGGCCGGGGCATGTGCTGCCGTACTTGCCATGTCCTGCTTGACTCCCGTGGCGGCCTGCGCCGCCATGCTCTGTTGGCTTGCCGCGTTCATGCCAGCTCCGTCGCGGCCGGCTGTCCGGCATGGAAGCAGCGCACCTGGCGCAAGGCACCCTGTGCAGCGGCCGGGCCGGCCGCCTCCAGCTCCGGCTGGCGTGCGCACGCCGCCGAGGCGCGCGGGCAGCGCGCGGCGAAGGCACAGCCCGGCGGCAGCGCCAGCAGGTCCGGCGTCATGCCGGGAATCTGGCGCAGGCGCCGGCGCTCGCGGTTCAGGCTGGGGAGGCTGCCGATCAGGCCGGCGGTGTAGGGATGCAGCGGCTGGTCGAGCACGGCGTCGACCGGCCCGTGCTCGACGATGCGGCCGGCGTACATCACCGCCACGTCGTCGGCCAGGCCGGCCACCACCGACAGGTCGTGCGTGATCCAGATCAGCGAGGTGCCGTGCTGGCGCACCAGGCGCTGCACCTCGGACAGGATCTGCGCCTGGATGGTGACGTCCAGTGCCGTGGTGGGCTCGTCGGCGATGATCAGGTCGGGCCGGTGCAGCAGCGCAATGGCGATGGCCACGCGCTGGCGCATGCCGCCCGACAACTGGTGCGGGTAGGCGCGCAGCCGTTCCTCGGGGCTGGGAATGCCCATCAGGCCGAGCGTGTCGCGCGCCAGTTCGCGCGCCTGCGCCTTGCTGGCGCCGCTGTGCGCGCGCACCGCCTCGATCATCTGCGCCTCCACCCGCATCACCGGGTTCAGCGTCATCATCGGGTCCTGGAAGATCATGGCGATGCGGTTGCCCTGCAAGCGCCGCAGCTCGGGCGCGGGCATGGCGACCAGGTCGTGGCCCTGGAAGCGGATCTCGCCGGCGGCGATGCGCCCGGGCGGGTCCACCAGGCCCATGATGGAGAAGCCCGTGACCGATTTGCCCGAGCCGGACTCGCCGACCAGGCCGAGGATGCGGCCGCGCTCCAGCGTGAAGGAAATGCCGTCGACCGCCGGCAGCACGCCGGCGCGGGTATGGAAATGGGTGCGCAGCCCGCGCACCTCGAGCGTCGGGGCCGCCGTCGCGGCGGGGTTGGGCATGGCGCTGGCGCTCATTTCTGCCACCTCGGGTTGAGCACCTCGCGCAGGCGGTCGGCCACCAGGTTGATGGCGACCACGGTCAGCAGCAGCGCGATGCCGGGGAAGAAGCTGATCCAGTAGGCGTCGGACAGCATGAACTGGTAGCCGTTGGCGATCAGCAGGCCGAGCGACGGCTCGGTGACCGGCACGCCCAGGCCGAGGAAGGACAGCGTGGCCTCCAGCGTGATGGCGCGCGCGACCTGCAGCGAGGCGATCACGATCAGCGGCGGCAGGCAGTTCGGCAGGATATGGCCGGTGACGATGCGCCAGCCCGGGATGCCCTGGCCGCGCGCGGCCTCGACGTACTCGCGCCGGCTCTCGACCAGCGCCTGGCCGCGCGCGGTGCGGGCATAGTAGGCCCACTCCAGCACCACCAGCGTCAGGATCACGTTGCCGATGCCCTTGCCGAGGAAGGCCAGCATCATCATCGCGACCAGGATGGCGGGAAAGGACAGCAGCAGGTCGACCGTGCGCATGATCAGGCTGTCGACGCGGCCGCCCGCGTAGGCCGCCAGCAGCCCCAGCAGGGTGCCCAGCACGCCGGCGATGGCGGCCGAGCCCACGCCCACCGTCAGGCTGATGCGCAGGCCGTAGAGGATCGCCGACCACAGGTCGCGGCCCTGGCCGTCAGTGCCGAGCCAGTAGGTGTAGGTGCCGGCGCCGTTGGGCGTGCCCGGCGCCAGCCGCGCATCGAGCACGTCGAGCTGGAGCAGGTCATAGGGGTTCTGCGGCGACAGCAGCGGCGCGGCCAGCGCGGCCAGCAGCAGGGCGGCCAGCAGTACCAGTCCGCCCAGGGCCAGGCGCGAGCCGAAGAAGTCCCCGGCCACGCGGCGCCAGGGCGCCTGCTGCCGTGCCGGCACGGCGGCGGCCGGCGGCGCCGCCGGGGAGGTTGTCGTTTGCGGCGTGCTCATGGCGTGGGCTCCAGCCGCACGCGCGGGTCGAGCAGCTTGTAGAGGATGTCGACGATCAGGTTCAGCGTCACGAACAGGCACACCACCACCATCAGGTAAGAGACGATGACCGGGCGGTCGAGCGCGTTGATGCTGTCCAGGATCAGCTTGCCGGCGCCGGGCCAGGCGAAGATGTTCTCGGTCACCACGGCGAAGGCGATGGTGGAGCCGAACTCCAGGCCCAGCACCGTCACCAGCGGGATCAGGGTGTTGCGCAGCACGTGGCCCAGCACCACGCGCAGCGGCGACAGGCCCTTGGCGCGGGCGAAGCGCACCCACTCCTGCGGCAGCACCTCGCGCACGCCGGCGCAGGTCAGGCGCAGCACCAGCGAGACCTTGAACAGCGCCAGGTTCAGCGCCGGCAGCACGAGGTGGCGCAGCCCGTCGGTGGTCAGCCAGGACCACTGCACGCCCAGCCACTGCGCGGTCTCGCCGCGCCCGCCAGAGGGCAGCCAGCCCAGCTTGACGCTGAAGGCCATGATCAGCATCAGGCCGACCCAGAAGGTCGGCAGCGAGAAGCCGACGATGCTGCCGGCCATCAGCAGGCGCGACAGCGGATGCTGGGGATAGAGCCCGGCGAACAGTCCGAGCGGCACGCCCAGCACCACCGCCAGCAGCAGCGCCGCCACCGCCAGCTCGAAGGTGGCCGGCAGGCGCTGCAGGATCAGCTCCACCGCCGGCACGCTGTAGACGAAGCTGTTGCCCAGGTTGCCGTGCAGCGCGCCGGTGACGAAGGCCAGGTATTGCCGCCACAGCGGCTGGTCCAGCCCGAGCTGGGCGATGATGCGGGCACGGTCGGCCTGGTCGGCGTCCTGGCCGATCAGGATGTCGACCGGATTGCCGATGGCGTGCAGGCCGGCGAAGACGATCACCGTCATCACCAGCACCACCAGCAGGGCCTGCGCCAGGCGGCGCGCCAGCCAGCGGCTCACGAGGCCTGCTCCGCGACGCCCGGCGCGGGCGCCGGTGTCCATTCGTCGCCGAACACCTCGGGCTCGGCGAAGGCCTCCATGGCCGCGTAGTGCAGTTCGATGTCTTCCTGGTAGAGCAGGCCGGCGATGCCTTGCCCGAGCCGGCGCGCCCCCTCGCTGATGGCGGGGATGTCGCCCGAGACGGTGCCGTGCGACAGCGCGGCGGGGTAGCAGAAGCAGTGGATGCGCGACAGGCCGGGGCAGGCGCCGGGCCGGTTCTCCAGGAACTCGAAAGCCGGCCCCAGGTCGGGCGAGTCGGACAACTCCTGGTCTTCCTGGCCCGCGCGGGGCGTGTAGCGGTCGCGCCAGAAGCGGATATGGGGTGCGATCGCGGCGAATTCGGGGCGGGTTTCCAGGGCGATGCGGAAGCCGGTCGAGAAGATGAGGAAATCCAGCTCGAACACGCCCTTGGGGGTTTGCACGCGCAGGCCGGCGCCGGCGGGCTCGAGGCCCTCGATCGGGCAGCCCAGGTGGAAGCGCGCGTTGGGGTGGCGCGACACGCGCAGCGTGCTGCCGCGCGGTGGAGGCACCTGCTGGCTGTTGATGTAATGGCGGATGCGCCATTTCCATGCATCGGACAGGCCAGGGTGGCCATGCGTCAGGCCCGGGCTGCCGGCCCCCTTGCCCTTGTTGACGCGCGGGATGTCGGCGCGGCGGATCAACAGGTCGACGCTGGCGGCGCCGGCCTCCAGCGCGGTGGCGGCGCTATCCATGGCCGAGGCCCCCGCGCCCACCACGCCGACGCGCTTGCCGCGCAGGGTGGCGTAGTCCATCGCGTCGGACGAGTGCGCCCACAGCGCGCGCGGCAGCGCCTGCGCGAACGGCGGCACATAGGCACCGCCGAGGCCGTCGCGGCCGGTGGCGAGCACCACGCGGCGCGCCAGCACGGTGCGCTCGCCCTGCGGCGTGCGCAGGCGCAGGGCCACCAAGCCGTCGGCGCGGGGCTGCACCGCCAGCACGGTGTGTTCATTGCTGAGGTCCAGCGCCAGCACGCGGCGGTACCAGCGCAGGTAGTCCATCCACTGCAGGCGCGGGATCTTGTCGAGCGCTTCCCACGCCGCCGTGCCGAACTGGGCCTCGTACCAGGCGCGGAAGGTCAGCGCCGGCAAGCCCAGCGCGGGGCCGGTCAGCTGCTTGGGCGAGCGCAGCGTTTCCATGCGCGCGGTGGTGGCCCAGGGGCCCTCGAAGCCTTCCGGCGAGCGGTCGAAGATGTGTGCCGTGATGCCCAGGTGCTTGAGCGTGGCCGCCGCCGCCAGGCCCGCCATGCCGCCGCCGACGACGGCGACATCGAGCACTTCGGCGCCTTGCTCGTGGCGCGGCATGGTCCAGCGCCTGGCCGGCAGTTCGAGCCAGGACAGGTCCTGGCGCAGGCGCGCTTCCAGCGCGGCCAGGCCGTCCGGCGCGTCCGCGCTGGCAGGGCCCGGGGTGAGATCGTCGGCGCAAGTCTGGGTCATGGTGTCTTGGGTTCGGGTTCCGGATCGTTGGGGGTGGCGCCGTCGGCGTCTTCGGCATCGGCATCGGCCACGCCGTCGCCATAGAGGCTCTGCAGCAGCGTGCCATGCTGTTCCGGGCCGCGCAGCACGAAGTCGGGCAGCAGCCCGCGCGCGGCTTCGGCCAGGCGGGCGATCAGCGCCTGCGCGGCGGCGTCCGCCGGTCGCGCCTGGGGCGTGATGACGCCGAAGTAGAAGGGAATGTCGGCATCGATCGGGCGCACCACGATGTCGGCCAGCGGCACGCCGCGCGCCGTCACCGGCTCCAGCACGGCGATGCCCAGCCCCGCGCGCACGGCGCTGAGCGCGTTCAGCGAGGAGTTGGTGTCGATCAGCGCGGCCGGCACCACGCCGGCGCGCGCGAAGGCCGCGTCCAGGCGGCGGCGCAGGCGGAAGGGATTGTGCATGGTGACGATGCGCCGGCCCGAGCAGGCCGCCAGCGGCACCACCGCATGCGCGGCGAGCGGATCGTCGGCACGCAGGGCCACCACGCAGGCGGCCTGGCCGATCCAGTGCACGGTCACGCCGCGGTGTTCGAGCGGCAGGCTGGTGACGCCCAGTTCGGCGGCGCCGGTCAGCACCGCATGGACCACCTTCTCCGGCGAGACGCTGGTCAGGTGGACCTGGCCGGGCGCATCCCCGCCGGCCAGGGCGGCGGGCAGCAGGCCGGCGGCCAGCGCCGGGGTGGCCGCCACCCGCAGCGAGCGGCGTGCCTCCTGGGCCAGTTCGGCCGCGCGGGCGCGTACCTGCTGCAGGCCGGCGAGCGCCTGCTCGACCTCCTCATAGAGCAGGAAGCCCCGCTCGGTCGGACTGACGCGGGGGCCGCTGCGGGCGAACAAGGCGAAACCCAGTTCGCTTTCGAGTTCCTGGATCAGCCGGGTGATGGCGGGCTGGGAACGGCCGAGCAGACGCCCGGCGGCTGTCACGCTGCCGCTCGTCATCACCGCCGCGAAGGCTTCCAGTTGCCGGATCTCCATCCCGTCGCCTTATCCCGTTCCGTATTCCGTCCCGCCACCACGGCCGGCCGCCGCTGGCGGGAGCCGTCGTCGGGCATCCCTTGGCACGGGGGCGGCACAGGTGGTCCTGTGTGGTCTATGCGTTTTCTGGATTCTTATCCAGCAAGCATGCGAAATGCAAATACTATTTCGGTATGTGCTCATGCGGCGTATCGGACAGGCCATGGCTCGTGGCGTTCTGCGGCGGCGTATCATGCACGGCAAGCCCGGCGCCATGCGTGGTTCGGCAGCCGGCCCCGCCCATCCAGCCGACGAGGTGTTCTGCTTGGATTCCCGCCCGCGAAGTCCAGCGCCGTGCCACGGGACCCGGCTCGCGGTCCTGCTGTGCGTCCTGCTGTGCCCGCTGCTGCTGTGCACGGCCGCCCTGGGGGAAACCCTGAGGATCGGCTCCAAGCGCTTTACCGAGTCCTACCTGCTCGGCGAGATCCTGGCCCGCACTGCCGGCGCCTCCGGGCCGGCCGAGCACGTGGCGGGCCTCGGCAATACCGCCATCGTGTTCGCCGCGCTCGCCTCCGGGCGCATCGACCTCTATCCGGACTACACCGGCACGGTGGCCGTGGAGATCCTCGGCCTGCCGCCGGATGCCGGGCTGGAGCAGATCAACCGCGCGCTCGCGCCGCGCGGCCTGGGGGCGGCCATTCCGTTCGGTTTCGAGGACGGCTATGCGCTGGCCGTGCGCGACACCACGGCGCAGCAACTGGGCCTGCGCACGCTCGGCGACCTGGCCCGCCATCCCGCCTTGCGCTTCGGCCTGACGCACGAGTTCCTCGGCCGCGCCGACGGCTGGCCCGGCCTGGCCCGCCGCTACGGGCTGCCGCAGCGCCCGCTCGGGCTCGACCACGGCATCGCCTACGAGGCGCTGGCGGCCGGGCAGGTCGACGTCATCGACATCTACTCGACCGATGCCAAGATCCGCCGCTATGGCCTGCGCGTGCTGCAGGACGACCGCGGCTTCTTTCCGCGCTACGCCGCGGTGGTGCTGTACCGCCTGGACGTGCCGCGGCGCTTTCCGCGGGCCTGGCAGGCCTTGCAGGGTTTGTCGGGGCGCATCGACGCGGCGCGCATGATCGGTATGAATGCGGCGGCGGAACTGGACGGGCAGTCGTTCGCGGCCATCGCCGGCGCCTTCGTTGCCACGCTGCCGGGCCATGCGCCGGCGTCCGCGGCGACGGCGCGCCACGAACGTGCCGGCCTGGCCGGCACCCTGCTGGACGCGGAGACGCTGCGCCTGACGCGGCGCCACCTGGCGCTGGTGGCGGGCGCGGTCGGTGCCGCCGTTGCGGCCGGAGTGCCGCTGGGCATCGTCGCCGCACGCCGGCGCAGGCTGGGCCAGGTGGTGCTGGCGCTGGTCGGCATGCTGCAGACGGTGCCGTCGCTGGCGCTGCTGGCCATGCTGATCCCGCTGCTTGGCCGCATCGGCTTGTGGCCGGCCCTGGTGGCGCTGTTCCTCTATGCGCTGCTGCCCATCGTGCGCAATACCTGCACTGGCCTGCAGCAGGTGCCGCGCGGCATGTCGGAGGCCGCCATGGCGCTGGGCTTCACGCCCGCCCAGTGCCTGCGCTACGTGGAACTGCCGCTGGCCCTGCCGGTGCTGCTGGCGGGCGTGAAGACCGCCGCCATCATCAGCGTGGGCACCGCCACCATCGCCGCCTTCGTCGGCGCGGGCGGCTACGGCGAGCGCATCGTCACCGGGCTGGCGCTCAACGACACCGTGCTGCTGCTGGCCGGGGCGATCCCGGCGGCCGTCCTGGCGCTGCTGCTGCAGGGCGGATTCGAGGGGCTGGAACACTGGCTGCAGCGGCGCCTGCGCGCGGCGCCTCGCTGAGCGGGGACAGCGTTCGCGGCAAGGCTACTGCGCGGCGGCCAGCCGGCCCAGCGTGGCGATCGCCGCTTCGCTGCGGGGGCTCCACAGCTGCCCGAAATTGAGCCGCACGCAGTGGCGGTGGCCCTGGCGCGCGGAGAAGATCGGACCGGGCGCGATGCCGATGCCTTCCTCCAGCGCGGCCCGGTGCAGCGCCAGCGCATCGAAGCCGGCCTCGAACTCCACCCAGAGGAAATAGCCGCCGTCGGGGCGGGAGACACGGACCGAGGCGGGGAAATGGCGTGCGATGGCCTGGCGCATCTGGCCCTGCTGCATCTCAAGCACATGGCGCAGGCGGCGCAGGTGCTTGTCGTAGCCGCCGTGCTGCAGGTATTCGGCGAGCGCCTGCTGGGCCGGGACCGCTGCCGACAGGGTGGTCATCAGTTTCATGCGCTGGATGGGCTCGCCGAAACGGCCGGGCGCGACCCAGCCGATGCGGAATCCGGGCGCCAGCGTCTTGGAGAAGGAACTGCAATGCATCACCAGGCCCTGTGTGTCGAAGGCCTTGGCCGGCAGCGGGCAGCGGCTGCCGTAGTAGAGCTCGCCGTAGACATCGTCCTCGATCAGCGGTACCTGGTGGCGCGCCAGCAGCGCCACCAGTTCGCGCTTGCGCACCTCGTCCATGCTGGCGCCCATCGGGTTCTGAAACTGGGTCATGAACCAGCAGGCGCGCACCGGATGGCGCCGCAGCGCTTCGGCCAGCGCGGCGAGGTCGATGCCCTGCTGCGGGTGCACGGGAATCTCGACCGCCTTGAGCCGCAGCCGCTCCAGTGCCTGCAGGGCGGCGTAGAAGCCGGGCGACTCGATGGCGATGACGTCGCCCGGCCGGGCCACCGCCATCAGGCACAGGTTGAGCGCTTCGAGCGCGCCGTTGGTGACGATGATGTCCTCGGCCGCCTGCGGCACGCCGGCGCCGAGATAGCGCAGCGCGATCTGCTGCCGCAGCACGGTATTGCCCGGGGGCAGGTCGTCGACGGACTGCCAGGGATCGATCTCGCGGCCGGCGCGCGCCAGCGACTTGCCGAGCCGTTCCCAGGGAAACAGCTCGGGAGCCGGGAAGGCCGAGCCGAACTGCACCATGCGCTGGTCGGCGGCAGCCTCCAGTACGGCGAAGACCAGCTTGGACACGTCCACCTCGGTGGAGGCGCGGCGCGTGCGGCGCGCGGCGGGGCGCGGCAACGGCAGGCCGGCGGCGCCGGCCACGTAGTAGCCGGAACGCTCGCGCGCGCGCACCAGGCCTCGCTCTTCGAGCCGGTAGTAGGCCTGGAATGCGGTCGACGGGCTTACGCCGTACTGCGCGACGGTCTTGCGGATCGACGGCATGCGGGTGCCGGGCGGCAGGTTGCCGGCGCGGATATCGCGGGCGAGAATCTCGGCCAGTTCCTCGTAGCGCTTCATGGGAGCAAGGGGGGGGCGGAGCAGGGGACGACGAGGCGCCCTGCCTGCGATCTGATACGCAAGATTATGGCAGAACTGATTCTGTTCCCGAGGCCGGCGGCGCGGCAGAATAGCGCGCAGGGGCGTATCCGTATCCGTGCCCTGCGGACGGTCCGCCGCATTGGAACAAGGAGCCGTCATGCATCCGTTGAGACTGGTCAGCGCCGTACTGTGGGGATTTCTCGGCCTGCGCCGTGGCAGCGAACACCAGCGCGACCTGCAGAGCCTGAAGCCTGTGCACCTGCTGGCCACGGGCATCGCCCTGGCCGGCGTGCTGGTGCTGTGCCTGCTGATGCTGGCACGCTGGGCGGTGGCGCACGCCTGAGGGCGGCCTGCCGCATCCCCGCGGCAGGCGGCTGGCGGTCCGGAAGGCGGCAAGACAAGACGACAAGATAACAAGAAGAACCGGGGGCAGAGACAACTCCATGGCAAACCGACCGCGGCGCATGCCATCGCTGCGCGCCTTGCTGCGCAAGCATTTTCCTGACGCCCTGCTGGTGCTGCTGCTCGCCCTGCTGCTGGCGGCGCCGCAGGCGCAGGCAGGCGACGGCGCGGCCGCGGCGCCCGCCGATGCGGTGGCGCAGGTGGCGCGCGGCCGCTACCTGGCGCGCATCGCCAACTGCGCGGCCTGCCACACGGCGCCGGGCGGCGCGCCGTTTGCCGGGGGTGTGGCCCTGCGCACGGGACTCGGCACCATCCCGTCGACCAATATCACGCCAGACGCGGACACCGGCATCGGCGCCTACTCGCTGGCCGAGTTCGACCGAGCGCTGCGCCAGGGCGTGGCGCGTGGCGGCAAGCGGCTCTATCCGGCCATGCCCTATCCCTCCTACGCGCGCATGACGGCCGAGGACGTCGCGGCGCTGTACGCCTACCTGCGTGCCGAAGTGCGGCCGGTGCGCCAGCGCCAGCCTGCGCCGCAACTGCGCTGGCCCTTCGGCATGCGTTCCCTGCTGGTGGTGTGGAACCTGTTCTTCCTCGAAGCGCCGGCGGACAGGGCGTCGCCACGCGCGGCCGTCGCGGGCGGCGACGCGCAATGGCGCCGCGGCGCCTACCTAGTGCAGGCCGTGGGACATTGCGGCGCCTGCCATACGCCGCGCGGCCTGCTGCATGCGGAACAGGGCAGCGACGAGCGCAGCCAGAGCTTCCTCGCGGGGGCCAGCGTCGAGGGCTGGTCCGCCGGCAACCTGCGCGGCGACAAGCTGAGCGGCCTGGGCGGCTGGTCGCGCGAGGAAGTCGCCGAATACCTGCGTACCGGGCGCAATATCCATGCGACATCCTTCGGGCCCATGTCGGGCGTGATCGCCGCCTCCACCCAGCATATGACGCCGCAGGACCTGGACGCGATGGCCGCCTACCTCAAGAGCCTGCCCGGCGTGCGCGGGGAGAGCGCGCCGTTCCGCTACGATCCTGCCACCGCGCAGGCGCTGCTGCAGGGGCGCTTCGACGCGCCGGGAGCGCGGCTGTACGGGCAGTACTGCATGCCCTGCCACGGCGCCGGCGGCAAGGGCTTCGCGCGGGTGTTCCCGCCGCTGGCGGGCAATCCGGCGGTACTCGACCCCGATCCGTCCTCGCTGGTCAACCTGCTGCTGGGCGGCGCCGTGACCGCGGCCGTCGACACTGCCGCGACCGACTACCACATGCCCGGCTACGGCTGGGCGCTCAACGACCAGGAACTGGCCGACGTGCTGGGCTTCGTGCGCGGCGGCTGGGGCAACCGCGCCGCGCCGGCGCGCGACAGCGAGGTCGCGGCGCGGCGCGCTGCCCTGGGCATCCGCCTCGAAGCCGAAGCCAGCCGCTGACACCCAAGCCGAGCCATGACCATCACGCGACGAGACTTTCTCAACGGCAGCGCGCTGGCGCTGGGCACGGCGTTCACGCCCGGCTGGCTGCGCGCGGCCCAGGCCGGTGACGGCGGGGCCGGCTATCCCCCGGCCTTGACCGGCCTGCGCGGCAGCCAGCCCGGCAGCTACACGCTGGCGCACAGCCTGGCGCGCGAAGGGGTGCGCTATCCCGGTGTGATGGCGCGCGAGGCCTATGACCTCGTGGTGGTCGGCAGCGGCATCAGCGGGCTGGCGGCGGCCTGGTTCTACCAGCGCCGCCACGGACCCGGCGCGCGCATCCTGATCCTCGACAACCACGACGACTTCGGCGGCCACGCGCGCCGCAACGAGTTCACTGTGCGCGGCCGCCTGCTGGTCAGCTATGGCGGCAGCGCCGAGATGCCGGCCGGCGCCGCCGGCAGCGCCGCGCTGCGCACGCTGCTCGATGGCATCGGGCTCGCCCCGGGCGCTGGTGCGCCCGCGGTGGAGCCCTGGCAAGGCTCGGGACTCGGGCGGGCGGTGTTCTTCGATCGCGAGCACTTCGGCGCGGATCGCCTGGTGGCCGGGGATCCCTTCGGCCAGCCCTTCGGCGGGGCCCCGGCCGCGCAGGGCGGGCCGCCGGCGCCCGACGCGGTGCGCCGCTTCCTGGCCGCCGCGCCGCTGCCTGCGGCAGAGCGCGAGGCCCTGGCACGGCTGGCCGAAGGGCGCACCGACTACCTCGCGGGCATGGCGGCCGACGACCGGGCAGGCTATCTGCGCCGCACGCGCTATGCGCTTTTCCTGCGCGACAAGGCGGGCCTCGGGCTGGCGGGCGTGCGTTTCCTGCGCAGCCGCAGCAACGACAGCTACGCGCTCGACGCCGATGGCATCTCCATATGGGATGCGCTGGGTATCAGCCTGCCCGCCGGGGCCGGCATGCCGGCGGTGCCGCCGGACGCGCGGCTGGGCAAGTCGCCCGCATCCCGGCTGCTCCATGCCGATGGCAATGCGTCGATCGCGCGCGGCCTGGTAAGGGACCTGATCCCCGCAGTCGCGCCGGGCGCCGGGGCGCTGGCGCAGGCCCGCTTCGATTATGACCGCCTCGATCGCGATGGCGCGCCGGTGCGGCTGCGCCTGAACAGCACCGCCGTGGCGGTCGAGCCGGGCAGCCACATCGCGCGCGTCACCTATGGCTGGCAGGGCAACCTGCACCGCGTGGAGGCGCGCCATGTGGTGCTGGCCGGCTACAACATGATGGTGCCCTTCCTGATGCCCGGGCTGCCGGCCGCGCAGCGGGCGGCCCTGCGCGACGAAGTCAAGGCGCCGCTGGTCTACACCAAGGTGGCGCTCGACAACTGGCAGGCCTTTGCCGCGCTCGGTGCCGGGCGTATCCATGCGCCGACGCTGCCCTACAGCGACCTGTGGCTGGAGGCCGGCCCCGGCGCGCGACCGCAGGACCCGGTGGTGCTGCACATGCTCTATGTGCCGACGGTGCCGGACAGCGGCATGCGGGCACGCGAGCGTTTCCGCGCCGGACGCGCGCTACTGCTCGGCACGCCGTTCGTGGAGCTGGAACGCGCCATCCGCTCCCAGCTCGACCGGCTGCTCGCGCCTGCCGGCAGCAGCGCGGCGCAACTGGTGCGGGCCATCACCGTCAACCGCTGGTCGCACGGCTACAGCTACCGGCCTTCCAGCGTCGATGGCGATGATGCGGGCACGGCCGCGCAGCAGGCGGCGCGGGCAGGCGTGGGCAATGTCGCGCTGGCCGGCGCCGACAGCGGGGGCAGCCCGTCGCTGGTCGCCGCGGTCGAGCAGGCCTGGCGCGCGGTGGAATCGCTGCCGGCCTGAGTCCGCCAGGCGCTGCGCCGGATTGCCGAAAATCCAGGTGGCGCACGCACCTGGATGGGGATTCATGCCCATAAATCGGGATGTGTTTGCACCATCTTGACGATTTCTGAAATGTGTGGGTGAAACTGCTTCAATTCGTTCCGATGCTGCCGATACAAGCCACGACGATGGCTTGATCAAGGCATGACGATGACCCGATGGTTGAATCCCGCGGTGCGCCTGATGGCGGCACTCAGCATCTCGCGCAAGCTGCTGTTGCTTGCACTCTTGTTCCTGTTGCCGCTGGCCGGCGCCATGTCGCTGGTCTTCCAGGCCTCGCTCGCCGAGCTGAAGACCGCGCGCGCCGAGGTGCGCGGGCTCGCCGCGGTCGAGCGTGCGCTGGAGATGATGCGCCAGGTGCAGATCCGGCGTGGTGCCGCCGCGGCGGTGCAGGCAGGCAACGTTGCCTTCCGGGCCACCTACGAGGCAGCCGACGCGCGTGCCGGAGAGCAGGCGGCGCAGCTCGCGGCCGACGCGCGCGGCTTCGGCCTCGATGCCCAGGCCGGCGCCCTCGAAGAGGCATGGCGTACCCTCAAGACCGAAGGCCTGCAGGCACCGGCGTCCACCCTGTTCGCGCAGCACAGCGCACTGGTCAGGCAACTGCGGCTCTATGTGGGCGATCTCGGTGACCGCTCGGAGCTGGCGCTGGACCCGGATGCGGGGTCGTACTACCTGATCAACCTGATGCTCGGGACCATGCCCAGGCTGGCGGAGTTCACCGCGCTGGCGCGCGGCCGCGGTACCGCCATCATCAGCCAGGGCGGTTTCGCCGAGAGCGCGCAGCAGGCCGGGCTGGGCGCGCTCAGCGAGCAGATACAGGAGGCGGTGGAGACGGTCAGGCGCGACGCCGAGCGCGTGAGCGCGGCCGCGCCAGGCTACCGCGCCGAGGTGGAGGCAGCCAAGGCGCGCCTGGCGGCGGTCGATGGATTCTCGGTGACCCTGAAGGACAGGCTGCTGGGCCGCGACGGTATCCGCATCGAGGCCAAGGCCTATTTCGACGAGGCCACCGCTGCCATCGACGCCATCGGCGCGACCAATCGCGCCTTCGGCGCCAGTGCCCATGCCATGCTGGAAGCGCGTATCGGCGCGGTGCAGGACAAGCTGGCGTGGATGTGCGCGCTGGCGCTGCTCACCGTCGGCGCCGCTTTCTACCTGTTCGCGGGCTTCTGCCGTGGCGTGGGCGAGGACCTGCGCGGGATCGCCGCCTGGGTCGAGCGGATCGGCGCGGGCGACCTGCGCGCCGAACTGGTGGTGCGCGGGCGCGACGAATTCAGCGATATCCGGCGCCACCTGCAAGTCCTGCTGCGCTCCTGGCAGGACACCGTGCGCGAGACGCGCGCCGGCGCGGAGCAGGTGCTGGTGGCTGCGGGAGAGATCGCGCAAGGCAACCTGGACCTGTCTCAGCGCACCGAGCAGCAGGCGGCCTCGCTGCAGGAGACCGCGGCCAGCATGGAACAGCTGACCGCCATCGTGAAACAGAATGCCGGCCATGCCGGCGAGGCCAGCACGCTGGCGGCCGAGGCGGCCGGCGTCGCGGGCCGTGGCGGCGACGCGATCCGGCACCTGCTCGACACCATGCGGCACATCGCGGCCGACTCCCACCGCATCGAGGACATCACTGGCGTGATCGACGGCATCGCCTTCCAGACCAATATCCTGGCGCTCAATGCCGCCGTCGAGGCGGCCCGGGCGGGCGAGCACGGGCGCGGCTTCGCCGTGGTGGCGGCCGAGGTCCGCAGCCTGGCACAACGCGCGGGTACCTCGGCCAAGGAGATCGCCGCGCTGATCGCGCAGTCGGCGCAGCGCGTGGCGCACGGCGCCGGACTGGTCGAGCAGGCCAGCCAGACCATCGGCGAGGCGATCACGGCGGTGTCCCGCGTCGACACCGTCATGACCGAGATCAGCCGTGCCTCGGCCGAGCAGAGCGGCGGCATCGCCCAGGTCAACCAGGCCGTGGTGCAGATGGACCAGGCGACGCAGCAGAATGCCTCGCTGGTCGAGCAGGCAGCCGCCGCCGCCGCGATGCTGAAGGAGCAGGCCGAGCGGATGGAGGCGCTGGTCGGCCGCTTCCACCTCGATCACGCACCGGTACCGGTTGCGTCACCGCTGCAGGCCTGACACCGGATGCCGGGAGCACGGCACGGGCGCCCGATTGGCGCCCGATTGGCGCTCAATGGGCCCGTGAGGCCTGTCCGGATGCGCCGAGGATGGTGCGGATGCGCGCCAGGTAGCGCTCGCCGACGGCGAGGTCGGCACGCCGCGCCTCGGCGCGCAAATCCACGCGTGCGGGTGGCCGGATCGACAGCGCGCGGCAGAGGCTGGACAGATATGGCTTGCGTTCGCCGCCGAGCCGCCTGGCAGCCTCGGCCAGCGCCGCGTCGCCGATGCGTCGGCGCAGCCAGGCCAGGACCTGGCGGTCATATTCGTTCTGCACCCGGACCAGATGTTCCATGACGGCCTCGCACATGTATATCCATACAGTACCTGTAAATATATACAGTATCGAGGCGAAATCAAGCACGACAAGGCGCGCTGCTGCCAGTTTCGGCAGGCAGCGTGAATGGCAATGACGGCAACAGGATGCCCGCGGAGCGAGGTCGATGCAGGCGATGTCCTGCGGCGATATAGGCTGCAGCTCCTCCGCGCGACGGAATCGCGCTGAGGCCGGCGCCGGTGGCGCCTAGGCCCGTTTGATCAGCCGGAGGAGGAAGAGCAGTACCACGGCGCCGATCACCGCCGTGATGATCGAGCCGATCATGCCGCCGCCGAACGAGATGCCCAGCAGGCCGGCCAACCAGCCGCCGACGATGGCGCCGACGATGCCGACGATGATGTCGACCAGCAGTCCGAAGCCGCCGCCCTTGACCAGCACCCCCGCCAGCCATCCGGCGACCGCACCGATCACCAGCCAAGCAATCAGGCCATGTTGCATCGTTGTTCTCCTGGCTGTTGTCCATGTGGCACCGCATCAGACATCACTCTAGGTGAATTTGTGCGGGCCGGTGGCGGGATCTGGCGGGAATGAGGAGGCCTCCCGGTCTTCGTCGTAGATTGGTGCCGCTGTTCGCTCCGGCTGGCACGCCAAGGGATCTGGTGCAGAAACTGAACGCCGCGATCGCCGATGCCCTCCGGCAGCCCGATGTGATGGCGAAGATGAGGCTGCAGGGGCTGGAACCCTATGGCAATTCGCCGGAGGAGTTCGCCGCCTGGATCGAAGGGCAGGCACGGCTGTGGGCGCGCGTGATCCGCGATTCGGGTGTGAAGCCCGAGTAAGGGAAGAAGAGCGGGGCCGGGTGCTCAAGCGGGATGCGCGAGGCACCGCGGCCTCGATCGTCATAGCCACAGGACGTGCTGCAGGATGCTGAGAGCCCATCGGCGGTCGTGGCAACGATGATGGATCTCGATCCGTGCCAATAGTTAGACAGAAGCATGATTATGTCTAAAGATTGTTTCGAAAAGTATTAAACAATACGTATTACGTAGTAATAAATGATCATTGGTGCGAGGATGCCAGGGATCGAGGGATGCCATCGTCGCTGCCGCGCAGAAGGGGAAATCGCTGCCGTGTGTGGGTGGGGGCGTCGGAGCCGCCAAGGTTGGGGATGTCCACGTGCCGCCTGAGTGGAAGGCGGATCAACGCAACCACCCGGCCAGCCGTGCTTGCCACGAGGTTGCGAACGAACGGCGCGCTGCGCGAGATCGACCAGTGACCCGGTGCCCGCCAGGCGCCGGCGCGGTGGCGGCCAACCAGCGTGGCGAGCCGACGGCACGCCAGGGGCAGGCCGCAGCAGGTGGCCCGGCGCAATGGACCTGTCGTGGAGTGGCGGGTCTCCGGGTCTCGAGACGATGGTGTTTCATTGCACTACGCGAGCCCGCGAGCCTGGCGGCGCGGCCACTGTCCTTTGCCCCATTCGCGGCCCGCGGGCGGAAGATGCTGTTGCGCCCGCGGCTTGCGCTGGAAGCCTTCGTCAGTTCGATATGCCTGGCGACATTCGAGCAAGGGGCAACGCGCCAGCGGAAGTGGGCGGGGAATGAGCGAGGCCCACTGTTGATCTACATCATCCTCAAAACGTGGCGGGGGACTACTGTTGAAATCGGGGTTTGTTGAGTTAACTTCGAGCCGGATCGCTTACCTGACCAGTCTCCCTGGAGCACGCCATGACCGACCAACTTGCCGTTTGGCATGCCGATCACATCCATTTCTCCACGCTGCTCGATCTGCTGGAAGAGCAGGTGATCGCCTTTCACCGGGGAGCGCAGCCGAACTATGGTTTGATGGGCGAGATCATCTATTACATGCGGAACTTTGGCGATCGTGTCCACCATCCGCGCGAGGATGTCGCGTACGCCCTGCTCGTCGAGCGGGATCCCGGCATGCAGATCGTGGTCAGCCGGCTTCTGCAAGAGCATCGCGTGATTGCCACGGTGGGCGAGGAATTCCTGAGCCGTCTCAATGAAGCGGAGCGGGATATGATCACGTCGCGCGCGGCCCTGGAAGCGGCTGTGGCCATGTATCTCGTGTACTACCGCAATCATCTTTCCACCGAGGAAAGGCACGTCATGCCGCGCGCAGCGCAACTGCTGACCGAGCAGGACTGGGCGGAAGTCGCGGCTACCGTTCCAGGCAGCCCCGATCCTCTTTTTGGGGAGAGTGTGCAGGAGCGCTTCACGGCATTGCGCAAGCAGATCGAGCGTGATGCGAGAGCGCCCATTCAGGAAGTGCACTAGGGCCTTGATCGCGTGAAAAGAAGCCTGGCATCAATTGAAAGGCCCGATGAACGCCTCTGAATCATAGGAGCCGGGAGAATGATCCTGGCGGAGTGCTGTCAGCCTTTCCTGGCGGATCCGTCGCTTCGGCGACAGGGTACGGCGGCAGCGAGCAGGCCGAACTCGGTGTCGTTCAGGCCGAAGGCTGCTTCAGGGGGGGGGGGGCGATGACGCCGGACATCATCCAGACCATGAAGCGGACGGTGAAGGCCAGCGTGCAGACGACGAGAACGCGCCAGGCATGCCGGGCGTCCTGTCTCGGACGGAAGTGGAAACCATGTCCTCACAGTGCTTGTTGGCGTCGGATACATCCAGTCGGCGCCGTTCTCACCCGGATCGGTGTCCCGGCGTTCAAGTGTCAAAAGCGGCGCTTTTCATTTTTCGGCTTGCAAGTCAGTCATCGAGGGACTAGTATTCGCTCCCTCGCTCGCAGCGCACCGCGTGACGGGGAGGGAATGGCAGGATTGGCGCGGATCGAATGAGTGCGGCGTCCGAATAAAGAAATTCTCGAAATCGCTTGATTGATCTCGGAAAGTTCTTTATAGTCTCGTTCCTTCGCTGCAGACATAACGCAGCGGCAACGCAAACCGGCAAAGCCGGATGCGGCCCGAAAGGGTGGTTCTTTAACAAACAAACACCGATAAGTGTGGGTGCTTGATAATGAATGCGGAAGACCCCGGTCTTCTAGCTTACAAGTTATCAGTGCTCGCACAGTAAACATGTTTGGTTTCGTCTTCGGACGGAGCCAGTCAGTTTTCTGAGAGTGAGCGACCGCTCGAAAGAGCGAGGTTTGCGCAGGCAACTGCGCGGAACCACACAGAGATTGAACTGAAGAGTTTGATCCTGGCTCAGATTGAACGCTGGCGGCATGCCTTACACATGCAAGTCGAACGGCAGCGCGGACTTCGGTCTGGCGGCGAGTGGCGAACGGGTGAGTAATACATCGGAACGTGCCCTGTTGTGGGGGATAACTAGTCGAAAGATTAGCTAATACCGCATACGACCTGAGGGTGAAAGCGGGGGACCGTAAGGCCTCGCGCAATAGGAGCGGCCGATGTCTGATTAGCTAGTTGGTGAGGTAAAGGCTCACCAAGGCGACGATCAGTAGCTGGTCTGAGAGGACGATCAGCCACACTGGGACTGAGACACGGCCCAGACTCCTACGGGAGGCAGCAGTGGGGAATTTTGGACAATGGGGGCAACCCTGATCCAGCAATGCCGCGTGTGTGAAGAAGGCCTTCGGGTTGTAAAGCACTTTTGTCCGGAAAGAAATCCTTTGGGCTAATACCCCGGAGGGATGACGGTACCGGAAGAATAAGCACCGGCTAACTACGTGCCAGCAGCCGCGGTAATACGTAGGGTGCGAGCGTTAATCGGAATTACTGGGCGTAAAGCGTGCGCAGGCGGTTTTGTAAGACAGGCGTGAAATCCCCGGGCTCAACCTGGGAATGGCGCTTGTGACTGCAAGGCTAGAGTGCGTCAGAGGGGGGTAGAATTCCACGTGTAGCAGTGAAATGCGTAGAGATGTGGAGGAATACCGATGGCGAAGGCAGCCCCCTGGGACGTGACTGACGCTCATGCACGAAAGCGTGGGGAGCAAACAGGATTAGATACCCTGGTAGTCCACGCCCTAAACGATGTCAACTAGTTGTTGGGGATTCATTTCTTCAGTAACGAAGCTAACGCGTGAAGTTGACCGCCTGGGGAGTACGGTCGCAAGATTAAAACTCAAAGGAATTGACGGGGACCCGCACAAGCGGTGGATGATGTGGATTAATTCGATGCAACGCGAAAAACCTTACCTACCCTTGACATGCCACTAACGAAGCAGAGATGCATTAGGTGCCCGAAAGGGAAAGTGGACACAGGTGCTGCATGGCTGTCGTCAGCTCGTGTCGTGAGATGTTGGGTTAAGTCCCGCAACGAGCGCAACCCTTGTCTCTAGTTGCTACGAAAGGGCACTCTAGAGAGACTGCCGGTGACAAACCGGAGGAAGGTGGGGATGACGTCAAGTCCTCATGGCCCTTATGGGTAGGGCTTCACACGTCATACAATGGTGCGTACAGAGGGTTGCCAACCCGCGAGGGGGAGCTAATCCCAGAAAACGCATCGTAGTCCGGATCGTAGTCTGCAACTCGACTACGTGAAGCTGGAATCGCTAGTAATCGCGGATCAGCATGCCGCGGTGAATACGTTCCCGGGTCTTGTACACACCGCCCGTCACACCATGGGAGTGGGTTTTGCCAGAAGTAGTTAGCCTAACCGCAAGGAGGGCGATTACCACGGCAGGGTTCATGACTGGGGTGAAGTCGTAACAAGGTAGCCGTACCGGAAGGTGCGGCTGGATCACCTCCTTTCCAGAGCGTGCATTCCGAGTCGAGCACTCACACTTATCGGTTGTTTGTTGTTGCGGCCAGGACATGGCCAAATGCAAGTGCTTGATATCGAGCGCTTGCATTTGGCATTGCCAAGCGAAGAAATTCGGCTGTTCTTTAACAATATGGGATGTAGTAAAGGTGTCACGGCGTGTTGATGAGACGCGCAGTAGTTTAACGTGATACCGGGTTGTGATTGTATCAACCAAAGTATTTAAGTGATCGAAAGATGACTTGGAATACGGCACAAATGCGAGAACTCAACCTGTAATGAGCGTTTCAAGCGCGAGCTTGAGACACACTTGTTATAGGGTCAAGCGAACAAGTGCATGTGGTGGATGCCTTGGCGATCACAGGCGATGAAGGACGCGGTAGCCTGCGAAAAGCTTCGGGGAGCTGGCAAACGAGCTTTGATCCGGAGATGTCCGAATGGGGAAACCCGGCCCGTATGGGTCATCCCTTGCTGAATACATAGGCAAGGGAAGCGAACGCGGCGAACTGAAACATCTAAGTAGCTGCAGGAACAGAAATCAACCGAGATTCCCAGAGTAGTGGCGAACGAAATGGGAAGAGCCTTGTACTCTTTAGCAGCATTGTTAGCAGAACGGGATGGAAAGCCCGGCCATAGCAGGTGATAGCCCTGTATGCGAAAACAGCGTTGTGGAACTAGGTGTACGACAAGTAGGGCGGGACACGTGAAATCCTGTCTGAAGATGGGGGGACCATCCTCCAAGGCTAAATACTCGTGATCGACCGATAGTGAACCAGTACCGTGAGGGAAAGGCGAAAAGAACCCCGGGAGGGGAGTGAAATAGATCCTGAAACCGCATGCATACAAACAGTCGGAGCCTGGAAACGGGTGACGGCGTACCTTTTGTATAATGGGTCAGCGACTTACATTCAGTGGCAAGCTTAACCGATTAGGGCAGGCGTAGCGAAAGCGAGTCCGAACAGGGCGTTCAGTCGCTGGGTGTAGACCCGAAACCAGATGATCTATCCATGGCCAGGTTGAAGGTGCGGTAACACGTACTGGAGGACCGAACCCACTAGTGTTGAAAAACTAGGGGATGAGCTGTGGATAGGGGTGAAAGGCTAAACAAATCTGGAAATAGCTGGTTCTCTCCGAAAACTATTTAGGTAGTGCCTCGTGTCTCACCTTCGGGGGTAGAGCACTGTCATGGTTGGGGGGTCTATTGCTGATTACCCCGCCATAGCAAACTCCGAATACCGAAGAGTGCAATCACGGGAGACAGACATCGGGTGCTAACGTCCGGTGTCAAGAGGGAAACAACCCAGACCGCCAGCTAAGGTCCCAAAGATTGGCTAAGTGGGAAACGAAGTGGGAAGGCTAAAACAGTCAGGAGGTTGGCTTAGAAGCAGCCACCCTTTAAAGAAAGCGTAATAGCTCACTGATCGAGTCGTCCTGCGCGGAAGATGTAACGGGGCTAAGCCAGTCACCGAAGCTGCGGACGCGCGTAAGCGCGTGGTAGGAGAGCGTTCTGTAAGCCTGTGAAGGTGTCTTGTAAAGGATGCTGGAGGTATCAGAAGTGCGAATGCTGACATGAGTAGCGATAAAGGGGGTGAAAGGCCCCCTCGCCGTAAGCCCAAGGTTTCCTACGCAACGTTCATCGGCGTAGGGTGAGTCGGCCCCTAAGGCGAGGCAGAGATGCGTAGCTGATGGGAAGCAGGTTAATATTCCTGCACCGTCGTATGATGCGATGGGGGGACGGATCGCGGAAGGTTGTCCGGGTGTTGGAAGTCCCGGTCCCTGCAGTGGAGAAGGCGCTTAGGCAAATCCGGGCGCGGGATTCAAGGCTGTGGGGCGAGCGACCATGTGTCGCGAAGCAATCGGAAGTGGTTCCAAGAAAAGCCTCTAAGCTTCAGTCATACGAGACCGTACCGCAAACCGACACAGGTGGGCGAGATGAGTATTCTAAGGCGCTTGAGAGAACTCGGGAGAAGGAACTCGGCAAATTGGTACCGTAACTTCGGGATAAGGTACGCCCTGGTAGCTTGACTGGCCTGCGCCAGAAGGGTGAAGGGGTTGCAATAAACTGGTGGCTGCGACTGTTTAATAAAAACACAGCACTCTGCAAACACGAAAGTGGACGTATAGGGTGTGACGCCTGCCCGGTGCCGGAAGATTAAATGATGGGGTGCAAGCTCTTGATTGAAGTCCCGGTAAACGGCGGCCGTAACTATAACGGTCCTAAGGTAGCGAAATTCCTTGTCGGGTAAGTTCCGACCTGCACGAATGGCGTAACGATGGCCACACTGTCTCCTCCCGAGACTCAGCGAAGTTGAAGTGTTTGTGATGATGCAATCTCCCCGCGGCTAGACGGAAAGACCCCATGAACCTTTACTGTAGCTTTGCATTGGACTTTGAACCGATCTGTGTAGGATAGGTGGGAGGCTTTGAAACCGGGACGCTAGTTCCGGTGGAGCCGTCCTTGAAATACCACCCTGGTTTGTTTGAGGTTCTAACCTTGGCCCGTGAATCCGGGTCGGGGACAGTGCATGGTAGGCAGTTTGACTGGGGCGGTCTCCTCCCAAAGTGTAACGGAGGAGTTCGAAGGTACGCTTGGTACGGTCGGACATCGTACCTAAAGTGCAATGGCAAAAGCGTGCTTAACTGCGAGACCGACAAGTCGAGCAGGTGCGAAAGCAGGACATAGTGATCCGGTGGTTCTGTATGGAAGGGCCATCGCTCAACGGATAAAAGGTACTCTGGGGATAACAGGCTGATACCGCCCAAGAGTTCATATCGACGGCGGTGTTTGGCACCTCGATGTCGGCTCATCTCATCCTGGGGCTGTAGCCGGTCCCAAGGGTATGGCTGTTCGCCATTTAAAGAGGTACGTGAGCTGGGTTTAAAACGTCGTGAGACAGTTTGGTCCCTATCTGCCGTGGGCGTTGGAATCTTGACGGGGGCTGCTCCTAGTACGAGAGGACCGGAGTGGACGTACCGCTGGTGTACCTGTTGTCTCGCCAGAGGCATCGCAGGGTAGCTATGTACGGAAGAGATAACCGCTGAAAGCATCTAAGCGGGAAACTCGCCTGAAGATGAGGATTCCCTGGAGGCTTGACCTCCTTGAAGGGTCGTTCGAGACCAGGACGTTGATAGGCTGGGTGTGGAAGCGCAGTAATGCGTTAAGCTAACCAGTACTAATTGCCCGTAAGGCTTGATCCTATAACCAGTGTGTTTCACTGGCTGACGTATCGCGTGTGCCCAGGACGGTGCCGATACCTCACAACCAAGACTACATCCCTATTCGCTGCGACGGCTCAACCCCGGCGCAGCAACCCCTTATGCCTGGTGACCATAGCGAGTCGGAACCACCCCTTCCCATCCCGAACAGGACCGTGAAACGACTTTGCGCCGATGATAGTGCGGACTACCCGTGTGAAAGTAGGTCATCGCCAGGCTCTCCCTCCCGCAAAACCCCTCGACAGCAAACGCTGCGAGGGGTTTTGTCTTTGCTGCGGCCGGAATGCGCCATGCCGCCCATCCCCGTGCGCGGCCGCGCGCCTCGAACCGGCGAGGGCGGCTAAGATACGGGCTCCCGGTGCCCGGTCGGGCCCGTTTCCTACGTTCCGCAGTGCAGACTCATGTCCGATTCACACGCCCCCAGCATCCCCCACGCCCTGGAGAATCCCTATCTCGAGTCCCTGGCAGTCGCCATTGTCGACTGGCAGCCTGACCTCGTTCGCCTGTCCTTCACCCCGCAGGCGAGCCATCTCAACAATACCGGCGTGGTGCAGGGCGGCATCCTGGCCACGCTGCTCGATGCGGCCGCCGGCTATGCCGGCCTGTTCCCGGAGAACGGACAGCGGCGCGCGGCGACCACGATCTCGCTGAACGTCAACTACGTCGCCTCGGCCCGGCTCGAGCCCATGCAGGTGGTGGGCCGGCGCGTGGGCGGCGGGCGGCGGGTCTTCTTCTCCAATGCGGAACTGACGGACGGGCAGGGCACGCTGATCGCCACCGCCCAGGCTTCCTTCCGCCGCAAGGATTCGGTGACGGCCGCTTGATCCTGGCGCGTGTTCCGGTGCGGCCGCACCGGCGCATGTCATCGCTTCGTCCGCAATGGTGAAACAATCCGTCCGGATGGTATGATCGCGCGCTATGACCGAAGCCCACCGCAGAAAGAAGCAGCCGGACGTGCTGCGCCCGCAGTTGCTGCAGTCGGCCGCGCAACTGGCCCTGGAAGCCGGCCTGCGCGCCGTCACCCTGGATGCCGTCGCCTCCCGCGCCGGTGTCAGCAAGGGTGGCTTGCAGCACCATTTCCCCAGCAAGCAGGCCCTGTTGGACGCGCTTTTCGACGAGGCCGTCGACACCTTCAGCCAGGATGTGGCCACCGCCAGCGAGGCCGATGCCGAGCCCGCCGGCCGAGCCGCTCGCGCCTATATCCACGCCACCCTGCATGACGCGGCGCAGGCCGCCACGGCCAGCTATCTGCACTTGCTGCTGGCGCTGATGCTGACCGACGCCGACACCCGCGAGCGCTGGCTGCCGCGCATCGCCGAGATCACGCGCCCCGATCCCTTGCCGGACGCCCAGGCGGCGCAGCTGATGATCTGCCGGCTGGCGGCAGACGGGCTGTGGCTGTCGGACCTGCTCGGCAACCAGTCGATGCCGCCATCGCTGCGCGCCGAAGTGCTGCGCCAGCTCGACGGGATGACGCGGGGAGGGCAGCAATGAGCGCGACCCTGGAACTGGCGCGTGAGCCGGTGCGCGGGCCGGCAAGCGCAGGCCATGGCGGCGAGGCGCGCGCCGAAGCCCGCCTGGACGCGGCCATCGACGCCGGGCGCGAAGCCCTGCTGGGCCATCAGCAAAACGACGGACACTGGTGTTTCGAACTGGAATCCGATGCCACCATCACGGCCGAGTACATCCTGATGATGCACTTCGCCGATGAAATCGACACCGACCTGCAGGCACGCATGGCGGTCTACCTGCGCGCCATCCAGCGCCGTGACCGCCACGGCGGCTGGGACCAGTACCACGATGGCGCGCTCGACATTTCGTGCAGCGTCAAGGCCTATTTCGCCTTGAAGGCGGCCGGCGATGCCGCCGACGCGCCGCACATGGTGCAGGCGCGCGAGGCGATCCTCGCCGCCGGCGGGGCGGCGCGCGCCAACGTCTTCACGCGCATCCTGCTGGCCACCTTCGAGCAGGTGCCCTGGCGCGCCACTCCCTTCGTGCCGGTCGAGCTGATCCTGTTCCCCCGCTGGATGCCCGTGCACCTCGACAAGATGGCCTACTGGGCGCGCTCGACCCTGGTGCCGCTGACGGTGCTGTGCTCCATGCGGGCCAAGGCCGCCAATCCGCACCGTGTCAGCATCCGCGAGCTGTTCGTCACGCCGCCGGAGGAGGAGCGCCGCTATTTTTCGACCCAGGGGCTGGTGCGCAAGGCTTTCCTGGTGGTCGACCGGCTGGCCCGCTGCATCGAGCCGATGATCCCCGCCGGGCTGCGGCGGCGCGCCATCGAGCGCGCGCAGGCCTGGTGCGTCGAGCGCATGAACGGCGAGGACGGCCTCGGCGGCATTTTCCCGCCCATGGTGTACTGGTACGAGATGATGGTGCTGCTCGGCATCCCGAAGTCGGACCCGCGGCGCGCCACCTGCCTGGCGGCCATCCGCAAGCTGGTGGTGCACCGCCCCGACGGCATGGCCTATTGCCAGCCTTGCCTGTCGCCGGTTTGGGATACCGCGTGGAGCATCATGGCCCTGCAGCACGCCGGCGGCGGCGAGCGTACCCGCGACGCCATCCAGCGCGCCTACGACTGGCTGGCGCAACGGCAGGTGCAGGACCTGCGCGGCGACTGGGCCGACCACGTCCCGGCCACGGTGCAGCCGGGCGGCTGGGCCTTCCAGTACGCCAACCCGTACTACCCGGACATCGACGACAGCGCGGTGGTCGCGGCCATGCTGGCGGTGCACGGCCGGCGCCTGGGCCAGCCCGAGCGCTATGCGCAACAGGTGGAGCGCGCGGTGGAGTGGATGGTCGGCCTGCAGTCGCGCAACGGTGGCTTCGGCGCCTTCGACGCCAACTGCGACCGGGAGTACCTGAACCGCATTCCCTTCGCCGACCACGGTGCCTTGCTGGACCCGCCCACCGAGGACGTGTCCGGCCGCGTGCTGCTGGCCCTCGGCCTGAGCGGGGAGCGCACCCGCCATGCCGACGCGGTGGCGCGCTGCGTCGACTACCTGCGCCGGACCCAGCGCGCCGACGGATCCTGGTGGGGCCGCTGGGGCACCAACTACCTGTATGGCACCTGGAGCGTACTGGCGGGCCTGGCCCTGGTTGGCGAGGACGTGCGCCAGCCCTATATCCGCAAGGCCGTGGACTGGCTGTTGCGCGTGCAGAACGCCGACGGCGGCTGGGGCGAGACCAACGACACCTACTTCGCCCCGCATCTGGCGGGGACCAACGGCGGCGAGAGCACGCCTAATTGCACGGCCTGGGCGCTGCTGGCCCTGTTCGCCGTGGGCGAGGCGCATGCGCCGGCCGCGCGGCGCGGCATCGATTACCTGCTCGGCTGCCAGCAGAAGGGCGGGCTGTGGTGGCACCCCTCGCACAACGCGCCGGGCTTCCCGCGCATCTACTACCTGAAGTACCACGGCTACACCGCCTACTTCCCGCTGTGGGCGCTGACGCGCTACCGGCAACTGGTGAAGCCTGCGCTGCCGCGCGCGGCGCACTGAGGTGCACTGAGGCGACTTAGGGGGGCGGTACGGACTTGTCAGGGCCTGTACCGTCGGCGCAACGGTGTGGCGCCGGCGCCGCGCCGAAGCGGCTGGCTGCGGCAGAATAGGCGGGTACCGGCAGGGCCCGCCACCAGGGTTCGCCGGCGTGTCGTCGCCATTCCCCACCCTGGAGCCGCCGCCCACCATGCCTGCCTGCCCCCGCATCGCCCCAGCCACTTCCCGCCGCGCGCCGGCCCTCGCCGCGCTCGCCATGCTTGCCGTGCTCGTGCCCGCGGCGCAGGCGCAGAACATCCCGCTGGCGCCGGTCTCGCCGGCCGTGGAGAAGACCTACACCACCCTGACCGCGGCGCCGCTGCTCAAGCAGGTGCTGGCGGACGTCAAGGCGGACGACGCGCGCACGTTGCGCGAATTGACCACCCTGACCGAGATCCCGGCGCCGCCGTTCAAGGAGCACGCGCGTGCCGAGTATTTCCTGTCGCGCCTGAAGGCACTCGGGCTGGCCGATGCCCGCATCGACGCCGAAGGCAATGTGATCGGGGTGCGCAAGGGCGTCGGCAACGGCCCCAGGCTGCTGATCTCGGCCCATCTCGACACGGTCTTTCCCGCCGGCACGGACGTCACCGTCAAGCCGCGCGACGGCAGGCTCTATGCGCCCGGCATCTCGGATGACACGCGCGGCCTGGCCGTGCTGCTGTCCTGGCTCAAGGTGCTCAACGACAACCATGTCCGCACGGTGGGAGACCTGGTCTTCGTCGGCAACGTCGGCGAAGAAGAGCTGGGCAACCTGCGCGGCATGAAAGCGGTCTTCCGCGACTACCGCGACCTGGATGGCATGGTCGGTCTCGAGCCGGGCGAGGGCGGTCGCGTGCTGACGCTGGGTACCGGCAGCCACCGCTACGAGGTCACCTTCCGCGGCCCGGGCGGGCACAGCTTCGGTGCCTTCGGCCTGCCCAGCGCCATCCACGCGATGGGCCGCGCCATCGCCCGCATCGATGACGTGCGGCCGCCCGAGGATCCCAAGACCACCTTCACGGTCGGCACGGTCGGCGGCGGCACCTCGGTCAACGCCATCGCCGGCGATGCCCAGATGCGCATCGATATCCGCTCGAACGGCATGAACGCGCTGCTCGAGACCGAGAAGCAGATCATGGCCGCCATCGCGGCCGGCGTGGCCGACGAGAACCAGCGCTGGCAACCCGGCAAGGCCTCGGACCGGATCACTGTCCAGACGCGCCTGATCGGCGACCGCCCGGCCGGGCACACGCCCGCGGACGCCGTCATCGTGCAGGCGGCGGTGCGTGCCATCCGGGGCAGCGGAAAGTTCGAGCCGACCCTGCGCGGCGGCAGCACCGATGCCAACGTGCCGATGTCGCTCGGCATCCCTGCCATCATCCTCGGCAGCGGCGGCAAGAGCGGTGGCGCGCATTCGCGCGACGAGTGGTTCGACCCGGCCCGGGCCTGGGAAGGCGCGCAGGTCGCCCTGACCACCGTGTTGTCCCTGGTCGGCGTGGAAGGGGTGAGCGAACCGCTGCTGGCCCGTCGGGCGGCGCGCTGAACGTTTGGGGCGATGCCTGCGGGCACGCCCCTCCGCTGCAGCATCGCTGCATTGTCTTGCTCTTGCGCCTGGCCGGTTGAAGCGGTGCAAATGACAACAAAGGAAAATTCAATACGGGGGGCGGTGGCGCCGTAGCAGAATGGCGCACGGATGTGCCAGGCAGCCCTTGGGGACGCCGGCGCTTCCGCACGGCCGGGCCTGGTGCGGCCGGCTGCCCGCCAATCCGCCAGGGCTGGCATCAGGGTGGATGGCGCCATCACGGAAAAGCCAAGAGGAGATCGACATGATCCTGCGACAACTGCCCATTGCCGGCCTGGTACTGGCCGCGGCATTGGCCTGTGCCAATGCGGGCGCGCAACAGCCGGCCGCACCCGCGGCGCCCGCGCCTGGTGCCGGCGCTCCACCGCCGCCCCAGCAACCGATGACGGCAAAGGAAGCCAAGGCAAAGTTCGCCGAGCGTTTCAAGGCGGCCGATGCCAATCACGACGGCAAGCTGACGCGGGAAGAGGCCCAGGCCGGCATGCCGGATGTCTACGAGCATTTCGACCAGATCGACCGCAAGAAGCGTGGCTACGTCACCCGGCGCCAGATCGGCCAGTGGTGGGCGCTGCAAACCAAGGAGCAGGCCAAGCGGAAGGATCCTGGCAGCCTGAACTGAGGCCGCCAGAGGGGCTGTGTTCTTGGCGCCCTCCGAAGCATCGCGTTTGGGCCTCGGCAACCGACGTGTCTTCGGTCGCGCCGAGCAGGGCGACGCCTGCACTGTTGACCAGCACAGGGCGCTATCTGCCTGCAACAGCGGTCGATTCATCGGGCTGCCAGCCACCGCCTAGCGCCTTGAATGCCGCGACGGCGGCCCGCGCCGATTCCGTTTGGGCCTGAGCTTGCGCGTCGGACGCGCGCAACAGGCTGTCATCCGCTTGCAGGACTTCGATCAAGCTGACGACGCCTTTCTGGTAGGCGGCGAACGAAGCGTTTCGCGCGCGGCCGAACGAATCCACGCCTTGCGCGAGCGTGACCGCCTGCTCCTCGCGCTTGACCAAAGCCGAGAAGGCGTCCTCCACGTCTTCCGTGGCGCGTAGCACGGCGAGCCGGTACGCGGCGAGCATTTCCGCTTCTTGTCCTTTGGCCTGAGCGATTTGTGCATCGATACGGCCGAAGTCGAACAGGCGCCAGCGCAGGCCGAGGGCGCCGACGAATTGACTGGCCCCGCCGCCGAACAGACTGCCGGCGCCCACCGATGTGGCGCTGCCCAGCAGGCCACTGAACGAAAATTTCGGGTAGTACTCCGCAATGGCGACACCGATGCGCGCGTTGGAAGCCGCCAGGCGTCGCTCGGCAACGATGAGGTCAGGGCGTCGCCTCAGCAATTCGCCGGGCGATGCGCCGATCGCAATGCGAGGAGCAGCCGGGATGTCGCCGCCTTGTGCAAGCTCCTCCCGGTGGGTGCCCGGCAGCGAGCCGAGCATCACATCCAGCGCGTTCATCGCTGCATCGAGCCCGACCTCGATCGGTGGGATGGAAGCGCGAACCTGAGCGAGCGCGCCTTCGGCCTGCCGGACTTGAAGCTCGGCCGCGAGTCCCTTGCCATACAGCCGGTTGATGGTGGAGAGCAACTCCTCTTGCGTCTGCACCTGGTGGCGGGCCACCTTCAAGCGCGTCTGTAAGCCGCGGATGGTGATGTAGATATCGGCGGTCTGTGCGGCCACGGCCAGCCGTGTGGCAACTGCACCCGCCTGTGAGGCCTGGTAGTCGGCAAGCGCCGCCTCGCGGCCACGACGCAGGCCGCCGAATACATCCAACTCCCAGCTTGCATTGAGATCGGCCTCAAAAGCGTTGCCGTAACGGTCGAAGCCCGGCCGCGCATTCAAGACGCGCCCCAAAGGGGTTTCAACGGACTGGTGCGCGCGCGCGGCCTGGCCTGCGACATTGCCGGAGGGCAGCAATGCGGCATTGGCAGCGCCAAGGCCCGCTCGGGCTTGCGTGACGCGGGCGAAGGCCTGTGCAAGGTCCAGGTTCTGCTCCAGTGCGAGTTGTACGAACCGCGTGAGCAGTGGGTCACTGAAGCCGGCCCACCATGCGGGCAGGTCGGCTGCGGTGTTGGCCACCCGCTGCTCGACCGCCGCCTGGCCCTGGAATCGCTCGGGAAGCGGCATATCGGGTTTCACATAGTCCGGGCCGACGGCGCACCCGGATGCCAGGCTAGCAACGCAGAGGGCGGCAAGGGAAAGCTTTGGCGACATGAGGGCGTCTTCCATCGAAATTTCTGTGACTATAGTACAAATTGGTCACTCGTTGTCCAATAATCGCGACTCGCGTAAGCTGGAGCCCATGAAGACCACCCCTTACCCCGTTTCCGCCCGCGGCCCGGCGGACCACGACGTGCGAGACCAGATCGTCGCGGCCGCCACCGAGCACTTCCGCCGCTACGGCTACGAGAAGACCGCCGTGTCCGATCTGGCCAAGGCCATCGGTTTTTCGAAGGCGTACATCTATAAGTTCTTCGAGTCCAAGCAGGCCATTGGCGAGATGATCTGCGCCAACTGCCTGCGCGAGATCGAGGCCGACGTGAAGGCCGCCATGGCGGAGGCCGACTCTCCGCCAGAGAGGCTGCGGCGTCTGTTCAAAGCCATGACCGAGGCCAGCCTTCGGCTGTTTTCCCACGACCGCAAGCTGTACGAGATCGCAGCCTCGGCAGCAACCGAGCGCTGGCAGGCCGTGCTCGCCTATGAAGAGCGCATCCAGACGTTGCTGCGCGATGTGCTGCAGGAGGGCCGGGAGAGCGGAGACTTCGAGCGCAAGACACCGTTGGACGAGGCGACCAAGGCGATCTACCTGGTCATGCGCCCGTACATGAATCCTTTGCTCTTGCAGCACAGCTTTGATTACACGGAAAGTGCGCCCGGACTGCTTTCCAGCCTCGTGCTTCGAAGTCTTTCCCCTTGAGGCGTTTTCTTTCTAGGTGACCATTGACTAAAACGGTCACTAGAACCAAAATGAAAGCCACGATCATCTCGTCGATGGGGCTTTCATGCTGTCGCGTCGCTTCGTTACCTCTACCGCTGTTCTTGCCGTTGTTCTTGCCGTTGTTCTTGCGTTACCGCTCGCACTGAGCGCTTGCGGCGCAAAGGCCCCTGCGGACCCGCGCACCGAGGCACCGCTGGTGCGTGCCACGGTCGTCCAGGCAGCGGGATCCGTCTCGCGTTCATTCACGGGCGTCGTCGCTGCCCGGGTGCAGAGCGACCTCGGCTTCCGTGTTTCTGGCAAGGTGCTGGAACGCCTTGTCGATGCGGGACAAACCGTTAAGCGCGGGCAGCCGCTCATGCGTATCGATCCGGTCGATCTGAAGCTCGCCGCGCATGCGCAGCAAGAAGCCGTGAGCGCTGCACGAGCGCGTGCGCAACAGACGGCGGAGGACGAGGCCCGTTACCGCGATTTGCGCGGAACCGGCGCCATCTCCGCTTCCGCCTATGACCAGGCAAAGGCCGCGGCGGACGCGGCCAAAGCCCAGTTGAGCGCGGCGCAAGCGCAGGCCGATGTGGCGCGTAACGCCAGCCGCTATGCAGAGCTGGTCGCGGATGGCGACGGCGTCGTGGTGGAAACGCTGGCCGAGCCCGGCCAGGTCGTGAACGCGGGGCAGACTGTTGTGCGCCTGGCCCACGCGGGCCGTCGCGAGGCGGTCATTCAGTTGCCGGAAACATTGCGGCCGGCGATCGGCTCTGTCGCACAAGCCGCAATATTCGGAAAAGACGGCACCAGCGTGCCGGCGCAACTGCGGCAGTTGTCGGACGCTGCAGATCGGCTTACCCGCACCTTCGAAGCGCGCTATGTGCTGAGCGGGGAACTGGCCAATGCGCCGCTGGGCGCCACGGTGACGATCCAGGTTGCCGATGCACTCACCACCGCCCAAGGCAATCTGCAGGTGCCGTTGGGTGCGCTGTTCGATGCAGGCAAGGGTTCGGGCGTGTGGGTGATCCAGGGGGATCCCGCCAAGGTGACGTGGCGATCCGTCACCATCGTCCGCCTGGGCGATGAAGGTGCCCGGGTGGCAGGCCAGGTCAAGCAGGGGGACCGGATCGTCGCGCTTGGTGCGCAGCTGCTGCGTGAGGGCCAGCAAGTCCGCCTGGCGGGCCAGGACGCCGGCACTGCCATCGCGGGGGTGCGTCCGTGAACCAAGGCCGCTTCAGCCGCTTCAACCTCTCCGCGCTCGCGGTGCGCGAGCGCGCCGTCACATTATTCCTTATCTGCCTGATCTCTCTGGCGGGGCTCATTTCCTTCTTCAAGCTGGGGCGCGCGGAGGACCCGGCGTTCACGGTCAAGGTGATGACGATCATCACCGCGTGGCCGGGCGCTACCGCGCAGGAGATGCAGGACCAGGTGGCCGAGAAGCTTGAAAAGCGCATGCAGGAATTGCGCTGGTACGACCGTACGGAAACGTACACACGGCCGGGCCTGGCATTCACCACGCTGACCCTGCTCGACAGCACGCCGCCATCGGAGGTTCAGGAGGAGTTCTATCAAGCGCGCAAGAAAGTCAGCGACGAGGTGGCCAACCTGCCGCCCGGCGTGATCGGGCCGATGGTCAACGACGAATATGCGGACGTGACGTTTGCGCTGTTTGCGCTGAAGGCGCAGGGTGAGCCGCAACGCGCTCTTGTCCGCGACGCGGAGAAGCTGCGCCAGCGCTTGCTGCATGTGCCCGGCGTGAAGAAGGTCAACATCATCGGCGAGCAGTCGGAGCGCATCTACGTCGAGTTTTCGCATGACCGGCTGGCGACGCTGGGCGTGAGTCCGCAAGAGGTGTTTGCCGCGCTCAACAGCCAGAATGCCCTCACGGCAGCCGGTTCGGTCGAGACGAAAGGGCCGCAGGTATTCGTTCGCCTGGATGCCGCGTTCGACGAACTGCAGAAGATCCGCGATACGCCGGTTGTATCGCAAGGCCGCACGTTGAAGCTGTCGGACATCGCCACAGTCAAGCGCGGTTATGAAGATCCGGCCACGTTCATGGTGCGCAATGGCGGTCAACCGGCCTTGCTGCTGGGCATCGTCATGCGCGAAGGCTGGAACGGGCTGGACCTGGGCAAGACGCTTGACAAGGAGGTCGGCGCCATCAACGCAGGTATGCCGCTCGGCATGAGCCTGACCAAGGTGACGGACCAGGCGGTCAACATCAGTGCTGCGGTCGATGAGTTCATGCTCAAGTTCTTCGCCGCGCTACTGGTGGTGATGCTGGTGAGTTTCGTCAGCATGGGCTGGCGTGCAGGCCTGGTGGTGGCTGCGGCTGTGCCGCTGACACTGGCGGTCGTCTTCGTGGTGATGGCCGCCACCGGCAGGAACTTCGACCGCATCACGCTCGGATCCTTGATCCTGGCGCTGGGCCTGCTGGTCGATGACGCCATCATCGCCATTGAAATGATGGTGGTGAAGATGGAAGAGGGCTACAGCCGTGTCGCCGCTTCGGCCTATGCGTGGAGCCATACTGCGGCGCCCATGCTATCGGGCACGCTGGTGACCGCCGTCGGCTTCATGCCCAATGGCTTTGCGCGATCCACCGCCGGTGAATACACCAGCAACATGTTCTGGATCGTCGGCATTGCGTTGATCGCATCCTGGGTGGTCGCGGTGGTGTTCACGCCTTACCTGGGAGTGAAGATGCTGCCCGAATTCAGGAAGGTCGAAGGCGGCCATGATGCGATTTACGACACGCCCCGCTACAACCGCTTCCGTCGATTGCTCGGGCGCGTGATTGCACGCAAATGGTTGGTCGCGGGTTCGGTGGTGGGCCTGTTCGCCTTGGCCATCGCGGGCATGGCGGTGGTCAAGAAACAGTTTTTCCCGATTTCGGATCGACCTGAAGTCCTGGTCGAGGTGCAGATGCCGTACGGCACGTCGATCCACCAGACCAGCATGGCCGCCGCAAAGCTGGAAGCCTGGCTCGCCAAACAGAAGGAAGCCAAGATCGTGACGGCTTATGTTGGCCAGGGTGCGCCCCGTTTCTATCTCGCGATGGGGCCGGAACTGCCCGATCCGTCGTTCGCCAAGATCGTGATCCGCACGAATAGCCAGGAAGAGCGCGACGCATTGAAGCAGCGCCTGCGCCAGGCCGTTGCCGATGGTCTTACCCCCGAGGCGCGCGTGCGTGTCACGCAACTGGTGTTTGGCCCGTATTCGCCGTTCCCGGTCGCTTACCGCGTGACCGGCCCGGACGTAGAGACCTTGCGCCGCATCGCGGCGGATGTCCGGCAGGTGATGGACGCCAGCCCGATGATGCGCACGGTCAACACTGACTGGGGGATGCGCGTCCCCACGCTGCACTTCACCTTGCAGCAGGACCGCCTACAGGCCGTTGGGCTGACCTCCAGCGCCGTTGCACAACAATTGCAGTTTCTGCTCAACGGCATTCCGGTGACGGCGGTGCGCGAGGACATCCGCACCGTCCAGGTGATCGCGCGCGCGGCCGGAGACGTCCGACTGGATCCGGCCAGGATTGGCGACCTGACGCTGGCTGGTGCCAACGGGCAGCGCATTCCACTCTCGCAGGTGGGCAAGATCGAGGTGCGCATGGAAGAGCCGATCGTCCGCCGGCGCGACCGCATGCCGACGATCACAGTCCGCGGCGACATTGCAGAGGACCTGCAGCCGCCCGATGTGTCGGCGGCCATCAGCAAGCAGCTTCAGCCGATCATCGAGAAACTGCCCAGCGGCTACCGCATCGAACAGGCGGGCTCTATCGAAGAATCGGGGAAGGCGACAAAGGCCATGCTGCCGCTTTTCCCGATCATGCTGGCCGTCACGTTGCTGATCCTAATCTTCCAGGTGCGTTCCATTCCGGCGATGGTGATGGTGTTCCTGACCAGCCCCCTCGGCTTGATTGGCGTGGTGCCAATGCTCATTCTGTTCGGGCAACCGTTCGGCATTAACGCCCTGGTGGGTTTGATTGCGTTGTCGGGCATCTTGATGCGCAACACGTTGATCCTGATCGGGCAGATCCAGCACAACAAAGACGAAGGGTTGGACCCGTTCAGGGCAGTGGTGGAAGCCACAGTTCAGCGTGCGCGGCCGGTGATACTGACGGCGTTGGCCGCCATCCTGGCCTTCATTCCGCTGACGCATTCGGTGTTCTGGGGGGCGCTGGCTTACACGCTCATCGGCGGGACGTTTGCCGGAACGATCCTGACCCTGGGATTCCTGCCGGCGATGTACGCCATCTGGTTCAGGATCCGGCCCACGAGCACAGCCGATGCTCGGCACGAGCGGCAACAGGCGGCAGGGCTCGCGAGACAACCGGCAGCTGAGTCATCTTGAGTTGCGAGGCCATGTTTTCGTCACATGGCCTTGCTGAGCGATATTGCAGCCTGCACAACTGGTCATTGTTTTGCTCGAATGAGACGTCGAGGCAGGGCAAGGCGAAGGGGGGTGTCTTTCTATTGCTTTTCTATTGCTTTTCTATTGCCAAAGCGATGTAAGCGCGTTTCGCAATTCGCAAAATCGGAACTGGTAGCCGTTCTGCAACAGCAGTGTCGGGATGACCTCCGTGCTGCCTAGCAACAAGGCCGACTGTTCGCCAAGCGCCAGGTGGAACAACGCGGCGGGCAAGCGTAGGAGGACCGGCCGTCGCAGCACGCATGCTGCCGTCCGCACGAACTCGGCCTGGCTGCAGGCGCTGGGTGCGGTCAGGTTATAGACCGACGCCTCGCCGCCCCGGCCACCATGGCGGCACGCGATCCACTCGAGCGCACCGAGCACATCGGCGATGTGCACCCAACTCTGCATCTGCGTCCCGTTCCCGATCACCGCCCCCAGTCCCACCTGCAAGGCCCGACGCAAGGCCGGCAATGCGCCGCCGTGGCCCAGAACAATGCCAAGTCTCACGCAGACCGTGTCGACGCCCAGCGCGCAGGCCGCACGCGCTGCCACTTCCCACTGCTGGCACAGCCGGGCAGCGTAGTCGCTGCCCGGCGCGCTGGTCTCGTCGAGACGACCCGGCGCGGCGGCGCCATAGTAGCCGATTGCGGAAGCACTCACCATCAGCCGAGGGCGCTGCTGTCGTGTCGCCAGCCAGGCCACCAGTTGCTGTGTCAGGCCGATGCGGCTGTCTTCCAGCACGCGCTTGCGGCCCGCCGTCCAGCGCGGGCCCAGGATGGGGGCTCCGGCCAGGTTGATCACCACGTCGAAGACAGCGTCCGCCGGCAGCGCCTGCAGGCTGGCCGTAAGACGCGCGCCCGCAGGCAATCGCCGCGCCGCGCCGGCGGGTTGACGCGACAACACGGTGACGGCGTGGCCTCCCATCAGCAGGCGGGATACCAGTGCGCGCCCGATAAAGCCGCTGCCGCCGGTGACGAGGAAGCGCTGCGCAGCGGTTCCCGCATCGCATGCGGCCCGCGAACCTGGGGCAATCGAATAAGCGGTCATAGTCTGATCAAGTCGTGGTTACCCAGGAGAGTCGGCTTGCACAACACGCGATAAGCGTCCGCGTCAGACGCCGCGGGGGCGACCCGGCGCGGCCCCTCCGTGCGGACGTGGTCGGTCTCATGGCCCGGCCGACCCAGCTGAAGCATCGGGCGCACGCCGGCGCTCATGCGCCACGACGAGCGTCGTTCTTGCGAGGTCCGGCGCATGAAGGCGTCCACGTCATCGAGCACTGGTGCCAAGGCGCGCAATGGTGCTGCAAGCGCTCCGACCATCAAAGCGTGGACCAGCGCATCGTGCTTCTCCTCGGATGATCTGCTTTGGGTGGGTGAAAACTATCTGGTAAATATTGCTACTGTGTAGTAACTTTACTTCCGAGATAGTATTCAGGCAACCGGTCATTGGGGCTCAAGTGCCACGACCACGCGCTTTGCAGGTCGGTCACGATGGCAGAAGTGCACAGAAATCCATGCGAGTCGCAAGCGAGTAACCGAAATCGTCACCTTCCTGTAGCTATGACACTGGCCACCCCGCTTCCCTTGGATCTCCGTCAAGTGCCCTCGGCTGGACGGTTGCTGCTGAACCTACTGCGACGCATCGTCGCTGGCAGCCTTGTGCTGGTGACCCCTCATGGCGAGAGTATTCGTCTCGGTGAGCCTGGGGCCTTGCCAAGTGCCGAACTGCATATCCACGACTGGCGTGCCTGCGCGCGTATTCTCGCCAGTGGCGATGTGGGGTTCGCCGAGGCGCTGCGGGAGCGTTGGGTCGACTGCCACGACCTGACCAGCCTGCTGCGGCTGGCCCTGGTCAACCGTGCCGCCCTGGATCCGGCCATCTTCGGCAGCGGGCTGGCGCGACTGTGGCTGCGCCTGCGTCACCTGCTGCGACGCAACAGCCGGGCCGGCAGCCGGCGCAATATCCAGGCCCACTACGATCTCGGCAACGCTTTTTACCGGCTCTGGCTGGACGCGGGGATGACCTATTCCAGCGCGCTGTTCGACGGTGACTTCAGCCTGTCCCTCGATCTCGCCCAGCAAGCCAAGTACCGCCGCATCTGGGAGCGGATGGGCGGGCGCGCCGGCATGCATGTGCTGGAGATCGGTTGCGGCTGGGGGGGCTTCATGGAATTGGCCGCCAATGAAGGTGCCTCGGTGCTCGGCATCACGCTCTCCGGGCAGCAGCACGACTTCGCGAGCGAGCGCCTGGCGGCATGGGCCGGGGCCGAGGTGGCGCTGCGCGACTATCGCGAGGTGTCGGGCGAGTACGATGCCATCGTCTCGATCGAAATGTTCGAAGCAGTCGGCGAGGCCTATTGGCCGGCCTATTTCGGCACGCTGCAGCGCTGCCTGCGCCTCGGCGGGCGCGCAATGGTGCAGTCGATCACCATCGATGAGGCGCAGTTCGAGCGCTACCGCGCCGGTTCTGACTTCATCCAGCAGTTCATCTTCCCGGGCGGAATGCTGCCGAGCCGCGAACGATTCGCCACCGCCGCGCAGCGGCATGGGCTGCGCGTCGTCGAGCGCCACGATTTCGGGCGCGACTACGCCGAGACGCTGCGCCGCTGGCGCGCCGGGTTCGAGGCTGCGCAGGAACAGGTGCTGGCGCAGGGCTTCGACGAGGCCTTCCTGCGTATCTGGCGTCTCTACCTGTGCTACTGCGAAGCCGGCTTCGACGAGGGTCGCATCGGGGTGTCGCAATTCCTGCTGGAGCGCAGCTGACCATGGCGCCGGCAGACTTGCTAATGCTGGCAGCCGAAGGGCTTGCCTTGGTGTTCCTCGGGGCTTGGCTGTGGCAATTGCGCACCGGCAATGCCGGCATGGTCGATCCGCTCTGGGCCCTGTCGCTGGGGGCGCTCGCGCCGCTGTATGCGGCGTTGGCCGGCGGCGCGCCGCTATCCCGGTTGCTGGTTGCCATTGGTGGTGGTTTGTGGGGCTTAAGGCTCGGCTTGCACTTGTGGCGGCGCAATGCCGGCAAACCGGAGGACGCGCGCTACCGCAAGCTGCGCGAGGACTGGGGAGACAGCGTTCAGCCGAAGTTGCTGGGGCTGTTTCTTCTTCAAGGCATCATCTCCCTGGCCTTATCTGTTGCGTTCCTTTTTCCGTGCTTGCGCGACCATTCGCCCGGGGCAGCGACCGTGCTGGCGTTTATCGTTTTATGGCTGATTGCCGTCATCGGGGAGAGCGTGGCCGATAGCCAGTTGCGGCGCTTCGCGTCGCAGCCGGAGAACCGTGGAGAAGTCTGCCGCGTCGGCCTCTGGCAATGGTCGCGCCACCCTAATTACTTCTTCGAATGCCTGCACTGGGTGGCCTATGTGCCGCTCGCGCTGGGCACGCCGTGGGGGTGGCTGACAGCGCTGGCCCCTGTGCTGATGGGCGCGCTGCTCTGGTACGTGTCCGGCATTCCGCTGCTGGAAGCACACCTGCTGGCAACCCGCTCGGGCTATGCCGACTACATGCGCACCACCAGCGCCCTGGTTCCCTGGCCACCGCGCCACCCAACGCAAGAGAGGAAAGCATGAGCATCCTGACCCCGACCTTGTCCCCCCGTGTCGCACCGGAACCTGGAGAGCACTGGCTGGTCAAGGCCTCCGAGCGGGGCTGGTTACCGGATTGGCTGATCCGTTTTGGAATGCGCCAACTGATGCGGCAGCGCTTGATCGAAGAGGGGCAGGACGACGGCGAATTCCGCTCGGATCGTACGCGTCGACTGCTCGACGAGCTGCGCCAGGGTCCGATCGCGATTGCCACCGAGATGGCCAACCAGCAGCACTACGAGTTGCCGCCGGCCTTCTTTGCCGCGCATCTGGGGCCAAACCTGAAGTATTCCTGCTGTCTCTACCCGTCTGGAGCCGAGTCCTTGCAGGTCGCAGAGGAGGCGATGTTCCAATGCTATGCGGAGCGCGCCAAGCTGGCAGATCGACAGACCATCCTTGACCTGGGCTGCGGCTGGGGTTCGCTGTCGCTGTGGATGGCCAAGCGCTATCCGCGTGCGACCATTGTCGCGCTGTCGAACTCGCACGGCCAGCGGCAATGGATCGAAGCGCGCGCGGCCGAACTGGGCTTGGGCAACCTGACCGTGCATACCGGCGACATCGTGGAATTTGATTTCCCTGACATGCCGTCGGGCGGGCGTTTCGACCGGGTGGTCTCGATCGAAATGTTCGAGCACATGAAGAGCTACGGCAGCCTGCTGGCCAAGGTGGCGCGCTGGATGAAGGCGGATGCGATGTTGTTCGTGCACATGTTCGCCCACCGCACGCTGGCTTATCACTTCGAGGTACGCGACGCGACGGACTGGATGAGCCGCCATTTCTTCACCGGCGGTACCATGCCGTCGGAAGCGCTCCTGCTGCATTTTCAGGACGACCTGCGTGTGGAGCGCCAATGGTGGCTGAGCGGCGAGCATTACGCACGCACCGCCGGGCACTGGCTGGCCGGCCTTGACGCGGCGCGCGGCCAACTGATGCCAATCCTGGCGCAGGCCTACGGCGAGGCCGGGGCACCGCTCTGGTTTCAGCGCTGGCGCATGTTCTACATGGCCGTGGCCGAGTTGTTCGGCTATGGCGGCGGCAACGAGTGGGGGGTGGTCCACTATCGCTTCGTCAAGCGCTGAAGCGGGTGCACTGATCTTCCGGTGTGCCGGTGCCGTCGCAGCGGGCAGCCGCATGGACCAGCAGCGGCAGGGCCAGGGCCCAGCCAGCGGCCAGCACCGCCAGCGCGTGCACGGGATCGGGAAACGTGGCGGCGCCCAGCGCGACGCCGGCACGGAACGACAGCGGCCCGGCCACGGCGCCGAGCAGGGCCGCCAGCCATGGCCGGCCACGCAGCCAGGAAAAGAGGACATTCAATTGCAACGCGAGCAATATCCACAAGCCGACCAGCCAGAGCGGCGCGCCGCCCGGCAGCGTGATGACGTGTGCGTATTGGACGAGCCCCAGACGGACGAGAGTCGTTTCCCAGAATGCGCCGCCCAGCGCTACGCCGGCGAGCAGGCACGCCTCGCGGCCCGGCCGAGGCACCTGCCACAGGTGGAGTGCCAGAACCGTGAGCGTGAAGGCCGGGCCCAGCCACGCCGCACCGTGCACGGCGCCGAGCACCGCGGCGAACCAGCCGGCCTGGCCGAGCAGGGCGTAGGCAAGCCGGCGAGAGGTGGTGTGACGCATGCTGATTCCCGGTCAGCCCGCTGGAGACGGGCAATCCGACTTGGCGCCGTGGCGATGACGTTGGCGCTCGTCGCCGCCTGCGGTGCATCCCCACCCAACCCGAACCCGCGTGCGGAACTGCCGCTGAAGACGGTGCCGGTCGACCTGCCACGCTATATGGGCAAGTGGTATGTCATCGCCAACATCCCTTACTTCGGCGAGCGCGGCAATGTGGCCAGCTATGCCGAGTGGGTGCTGCGCGATGACGGCCGTATCGATGACCACTATGTCTACCGGCCCGGCAGCTTCGATGCGCCGACCAAACGCATGACCTTTCTCGATACGCCAGTGCCCGGCTCGGGCGGTGGCGAATGGCGCGTGCGGCTGTTCTGGCCGGTGACCGTGCAGCAGCTCACCCTCTACGTGGACCCAGACTACCAGGTCACGCTGCTCGGCTATCCAGGCAAGAGCCTGGGCTGGGTGTTTGCGCGCCGGCCGGACATGGACGACGGTACGTATCAGGCGCTGCTGCGGCGGCTTGACGAGATGGGCTACGATACCTCGCGCTTCCGTCGCGTTCCGCAATTCCCGTCGCAGCTGGGCCAGCCGGGCTTCCAGTCGCCGGGCGACAAGGAGTGAGTGCGCAATGGCGTCGCGTCGGGTCGCGCAACGCCACTGACAAAGGGGAAGCGGGATGCGATGGCTTGTCATCGGACTGGCGGCGCTGTGGTTAGGGTCGGCCTGGGGCCGTTGCGAGGACGGCCCGCCACCGCTGCGCCTGCACGGTGAGGGGCAACTCTGCCTTCTGGGATTCTGCCTGTACGACGCTCGCCTGTGGACCGCTCGACCCGGATTCAGCTATGAAGCGCCGTTCGCGCTCGACATCGTCTACCGACGCAGTATTCCTCGCGCGCGCATGATCGATACCGCGCTCGACGAGATCCGGCGCCTCAGCGATCCACCGCCGCCGGAGGTCACCCTCGAACGCTGGCGTGCGGCCATGATGCCGGCTTTCATCGACACGCGGCCGGGCGACGCCATCTGCGGCGTCTATCTGCCTGGCCGGGGCGTACGCTTCTACGTCAACGGTCGCGCCAGCGCGGAAATTGATGACCCCGTCTTCGCGCGGGCTTTCTTCGACATCTGGCTGTCTCCCGCGACTCGGGCCGGCAGCTTGCGGGAGCGCTTGCTCGGCGGCCGATGAAGGAGTTCCGCATGTGGCGTCTGCCTGGTAAGGGCTGTTGCGGGGGCAGGTGGAGGCGTTCGCGATCGCTATTCTCAATCCACTGCTCAATCCACTGCGCAAGCCACGATGCTCAGGTCGAAGGCGGTTCACGAGAGGCGGCATGAGATGCTGCGTTCGCCTGCGTCGTGCCGCCGGCGGTCGCTACAGCCGCCTCCGGCGGGCGGCTGCCGTAGAACGGCACCTTGCGCCGCCACAGCCGCAAGGCCTGCCAGTGGATGCGCACGATCACCGCGAGCGCCATCCATGGTTGGCGACACAGCGCGCCCAACACCGGGCCAGCGGTGAAGGGGAGCAGGCGGCCGCCGATGGCGGTGCGGATCAGCGGGCCGTCGGCGTCGTGGTAAGTGATGCCTACGAAAGCGGTATCGGGCGTGGTGCGCACGCGGAACTGGTAGCCACCCTCGACGCGGCAGAAGGGCGATACGTGCAGCACTTTGCGGCAATGGAGGACGGTGGCGGGCTCGATGGGGCCGCCGTCGGGCGCCGCCAGCAGGTAGGCGTGGTGCTCGCCGAAGGTGTTGTTGACCTCGGCCAGCAGGGCACGCAGGTCGCCGGAGCGGTCGTGGCATAGCCAGAAACTGACGGGATTGAAGGCATACCCGAGTACGCGCGGGAAGGTCTGCAGCCAGATCTCGCCGTCGGCGGCCAGGCCGGCCTCGCGCAGGCGGGCGCGCATCCAGGGCGCCAGTTCGCTGCCGTCGCGCGGGCCGTAGTCGCGCCTCCGCAGGCTCAGCAGGCGAAGACGGTCGACGCCGAACCACCAGCGCCGCAGGTGCGGCAGGGCATCGAGGTTCAGGCGCAGGCAGAACACCGGGTAGACAAAGCGATGGCGCACTGGGCGCAGGCGCTCGTGCATCACGTCGGCGCGCAAGAGTTGCGCATCGCTGCCGCCCGCGCCCGGCATGTGGCTCATGGCTTGCCCCAGGCCGGCAGGACGTCGAAGTCGGTCGCCACGCGCAGCGCCGAGCGCAGGCCATCCTCGTGGAAGCCGTAGCCGGTCCAGGCGCCCGCGAACCAGGTACGCCGCCGTCCCTGCAGCGCTGGCAGGCGGGCCTGCGCTGCCACCGCGGTCAGGTCTAAGAGTGGATGCTGATAGACGAAGCGGCGCAACTCGCTGCCGGGCGCTGGCGCCACGATCGGGTTCAAGGTCACCACCACCGGCTGGCGGAAGGGCAGGCGCTGGAGCTGGTTGAGCAGGTAGCTGACGCAGACCGGCCGCTGCCCGGCGTCGTCCCGGCCGCCGACGTAGTTCCACGCGGACCAGGCGCGGCGCCGGCGCGGCAGCAGCGCGGCATCGGTATGCAACACGGCGATGTTGCGCTGGTAGCGCACGGCGTCAAGCACTTCGCGCTCGGCGCCGTCGGCGTCCTGCAGCAGCGCGGCGCTGATCGGGGCGTGCGTGGCCAGCACCACGGCATCGAAGCGCTCCATGCCGGCATCCGTGCAGAGGTCGACACCGTCGGCGTCACGTCGCACGGCCCGCACCGGCGTGCGCAGGCGCACATCGTCCAGTGTGGCGGCAATGCGGCGCACGTACTCGCGGGAGCCGCCGGCCACGGTCTGCCATTGCGGCCGGCCGTTGACCTGCAGCAGGGCATGGTTGAGGCAGAAACGCAGGAAGGTGGCGGCGGGAAAGCGCAGGATGTCCGCCGGCGCGCTCGACCAGATAGCTGCCGCCATCGGCAGCAGGTAGTGCTGCCGGAAGGGCTGTCCGTAGTTGCCGGCCACCAGCAGTTGCTCGACCGAGTAGCCGTCGCGCAGGCTCACCTTCAAGTGCTGCTCGGCAGCACGGTTGAAGCGCAGGATATCGCGCAGCATGCCGAGGAATCTGGGCGAGAAGGCGTTGCTGCGCTGGGCGAATACGGTATTCAGGTTGCTGCCTGCCCACTCCAGGCGGCCCTGGTCGAGCGATACGGAGAAGGACATGTCGCTCGGGTGCGTCTGCACGCCCAGTTCGGCGAACAGTGCGAGCAGGTTGGGATAGGTGCGCTCGTTGAAGACCAGGAAGCCGGTATCGACGGGATGCGTGCGGCCGTCCAGTGTGATATCGGCGGTGTTGGCATGGCCGCCCAGGTAGTCGCCTGCCTCGAACAGTGTGACGGCATGGCGGCGCGCCAGCAGGTAGGCGCTGGCGAGGCCGGCGATGCCGGCACCCACCACCGCGATACGCCGCCCGCGCGGATACGTGCCAGGTGCGCCACTCATCGGCAGCCCCAGGCGCTCGTTCCTGGTATGCCACGAAGCTTGGGCGTAACTTTTACAGTTCTTCTCATGGTCTCGCCGGATTGAGTGCTAAGATAAAACTACCGCTTTGGAAGAAAGATTACTACATAGTAGCGAGATTTACTAATGAGTATTTTTGGCAGGCTCAGCTTCAAGGATCAAGCTTTCAAGCTCCGCGAGGACGCCATTCTCGATGCCGCCACGCGCACCTTGGCGGCCAAGGGCTTCGACCTGATGACGATGGACGACGTGGCGGCCGAGGTCGGCATCTCCAAGCCCAGCCTCTACAAGCACTTCAAGTCCAAAGAGGATCTGGTGGGCGAGGTGATGGTGAGGCTGGTGGACGGCGCCTTGGAGCAACTCGAGGCGCAGCCGGCCGGCCTGACACCGGCTGGCCGTCTGCGTGCGCTTCTGGAGTGGGCGCTGCGCGTGCGCCTGGGTGGCGGGCTGCCCTTCCTGCCATCGACCAGCCCGCATGTGCGCGCCATGCTGACGCGCAACCTGCGCTATGTGACGCGCGTGCTCAAGCTCAACAAGCAGTTGGAGGGACTGGTGGACGAGGCACGCCGCAACGGCGAGTTCAATGCCGACCTGCCCACCGATGTCATCCTGTTCAGCTACTACGCGCGCAGCTGCGATCCGGCTGTGGAGTACCTGCAGCTCTACAGCAAGATGGATACGGACGCCATTGTCGAATCGATGCTCAAGGTATGCTTTGATGGCCTTTGCACTGCTTCCGAGCACCGGTAGCACAAGTGAATCGGCGCTTTACGATTCAACCTTCGTCTTCGCTGCGCATTCGCGCACCATCGTCCGTCTTCTCTTCCAGCTTCTCTTCCAGCTTTTCTTCCAGCCGCGGTTCCATCCGCCGCGTCTACCGCTCGGTGCCGTTGCCGCCGCCGAGGGAACCCGTCGCCAGGGCCAGTGTGGCCGCGGCCGCCAGCGCGCCGCTGTACGCGTCGGCGGCCGCGTTCCTGGCCAGCAGCAACTGGTTCTGGGCCAGCAGCGCGTCCGTGATGGTACCGACGCCGCGCCGGTAGGCAGCGAAGGCGGCCTCGTAGGTGGTCTGGGCCGCCGCCGCTAGTGCCGTGGCGGCTTCCTGCGCAGCCAGGCGGCTTTCCAGCGCGTTCTGGCTGACCACGATCTGGCGTACCGCTTCCTGCCTGGCTTGCGTGAGCCGGTCCGACGCGCTCTCGGCATCGTTGCGCGCCCGCGCCAGCACGGCCGCGCGCAGGCCGCCGTCGTAGAGGGGAATGGTGACGCCGAGGAAGACGCTGCCGCCGTAGCGGCTGCCGTTCAGGTTGACGGTCGGCGCCTGCTGCCCGACCGACGGGATCGCCGTGATGGCCGCGCCGCCCGAAGCGTAGGAAGTGTTGGCGGAGAGAAACACCTTGGGCAGGAACTCGGCCTCGGCCGCTTTCACCTTGGCCTGGCTCGCCCTTTCCAGCGCGTAGGCGCCCAGCACGTCCGGCCGGCTGGCCATGGCGTTCTCCACCACCTGCTCCACCGAGCGGCGCAGGGACGGTGGCAGCGGCCGCGCGGGAAGCTGCGCGATCTTCGGCCGGGACAAGGGCGAGATGCCGATCGCCGATACCAGTCCCAGGTAGGTATCGCTCTGCGCGCCTTCCGCCTGGACCTGCGCGAGCCTGGCCTGGGCGCGGTTCTGGGTCGCCTGCGCGACCTCGAGCACGGTGCCGATGCCCTGGCGGTAGCGCGCCTGCGCGGCGTCCAGCACGGCGTCGGCATTCTGCCAGGCCTGCTGCGCGGTACTGGCACGCACACGGGCGGCCTGGTAGGCATAGAAGGCCAGGCTGACCTCGTGAATGATGCGCTGGTGGGCCGCGGTGAACGCGATATTGCTTGCCACCGATGCCTGCTCGGCGGCTTCGACCAGGCCGCCGCGCTCGCCGAAATCGAACAGCAGCCATTGCAGCGACAGCACCGAGACGGCGCCATGCGTCGAGGTACCGGACGACAGCGGCCCGAGCGCGGTGGAGACGGTGCCATGCCCCGACTGGTAGCCCCCCAGGGCACTGGCCGAGATCTGCGGCAGGTAGGCGCTCTTGGCGATGCCGGCGGCCAGGGCCGCGTTGCGCGCATCGTTCCAGGCGATCCGCGTCGACGGATGGCTCGATTCCGCCAGGTCGATCAGCTCGGGCAGGGTGTAGGCGTGCGCCGGGTCCAGCGCTGCCGCCGGCGGCACATTGGCCAGCGCGGTATTGGCAGGCAATGTATAGGGTGCCGCGGCAGGCAGCCTGGTCGTCTCGCCCATGCCTGCTTCAGGCCGTTCCGGAGCCCGCCCCGGCGCGCCAGCGACGATCTCGCCCGCGGCGGTCGTTTCGGGCTCCCATGGACGGTCGGGCCGCGGCGGCGCCAGTTCCAGCGCGGTGGTCGCGCACCCGCCCAGGCACGCGCCGGCGCTGGCGACGGCGAAGGCCAGCGAGGCCGCGGAAAAGCTAAGTCGGCGCATGAATCGGCGATTCCCTCGGGTCATCCGGTGCGGGCGCAGGCGCGACCGCCGTCAGTCGTTGATCGATCAAGGCCAGCAGGCTCGCACGGAGGCCATCGTCGGACCGCGCGCCGGAGGCCATCGTCGTGGCGCCGGCTTCCAACGGCGGCGCACCGCGGCTGTGTCCGGCCGCGCGCCGCAGCCGCTCGACGGCGCCGGCATCGCCCGGCCAGCGTACAGCCAGCAAGGCCAGCGGCCCGGCCACGGCCTCGGCCCGTGCCAGGGCGAGGCGGCGCTCGGCAAGCCAGGCGGATGCCGGGCGGATCCCCGCCGGCTCGTAGCGCGCCAGCGCGATGTGCTCGCCGAGCTGGCCTTGCCGGGCCAGCAGGCCCGCCACGACGGCGCCGCGCGGCTCCGGTCCGGCGCCGCCAAGCAGGCGTTCCCACTGCCGCCACAGTTCATCCAGCGCAGCGTCGATGGAGGCCGCGATGCTGACCGGCCAGAGACGGGTGAACACCAGGTAGACGGCGAGGTTGCCCACCAGTATCCCGATGACGCGGTCGCGCGCGATGGTGAGGTCGAAGCCGGGCGCGGCGCCCTGCAGCACGCACAGGAAGAAGGCGAAGGCGATCTGGAAGCCTGCGTAGGCGATGCGCGGCGAGCCCTCCGCCACCCAGGCCGACAGCCAGGCGCCGGCGAAGACCAGGGCGATGAGCCCGCCGATAGAAGTCAGCGCCGGGGTGACGAAGACCAGGGCGGCGGTGCCGAACACCGCGCCGACGGCGCAGCCGGCAATGCGCAGCGTCAGCTTCTCCACGGTCTCGGCGGTGGTGCTGAGCGACACCACGTAGCAGGTGATGAAGCAGGTGTGGATGCCCGGCCAGTCGAGCTGCGCGTACAGCAGGTAGCAGAACATGGCGGCGGCGGTCGTCTTCAGCGCGTAACGCACGTGCACGGGATTGGTGAAGGCGTCCGGCAGCAGGAAGCCTCCCTTCCTGGCGGAACCGGCGCCGGCCTTGCTGCCTCCCTCAGCCGCAGTGGTGGGCACGGGCACGGGCATCGGTGCCGGCGCGGCGAAACCGACCATGGCCTGCTGCAGTTCGACCGCCACGGCACGTGCCAGCGGCGGCAGGCCGGCGACCGCCGCGGGCGCCAGCGGCGGCTCGATCTCCACCGGATAGCCGCCGGCATGGAGCATCGCGGCCATGGCTTCGAGGCCGTCGGCAAGCGCAGCGGCAATGGCTGCGGGAAGGCGTGCCGCCGGCTCGCGGCCGGCCAGTTGCGCGGCCAGCAGGATGGTCGTGGTCGAGGCCAGGACCTGGTGCAGCGCGGCTGCGTCAGCCGGCGTGACGCTGCCCTCCAGCCTGGCCAGTTTCAACCAGCCGGCCACCGGTTCGAGTCCTTCCCGCAGGCAGGCCTGCAGCGCCGGCGCCGTGGACGCCGGCGCACGAAGCTCGTCCGCCGCCAGGCGCAGGCCCGCCGCCAGCCGCCGGCCGGCCAGGCGACGCGGGGAGGGCGCCATCAGCAGATTGATCGCGACATTGGCGCCGATCGGGATGGCGACCATCAGCCAGGCATAGAGCAGCGCCCGCGTGGCCGCTTCGCCGACCGGCGCCAGGCCGAGTTGATCGAGCCCGAAGCCGACGATCATGGCCAGGATCGCGCCGACCGGCCGCAACTTGCTGGCCGAGGTCAGGAACAGCAGGCCGGCCGACAGCACGGTCATCCACATCACCCGCCACAACGGCCAGTCGATGCTGGCCATGGCAACCAGCAGCACCAGCCCGATCACCAGCGAAATCAGTACCAGCGCCCCGATGCTCATCACCACGCTGCTGGTGCGGTCGGCCCGGTTGAGGAAGAACACGAGGTAGGCGGAGATTGCCGCCTCGGGGGTTCCGTACAGGGACGTCACCAGCACGGTCAGCGCAGCGGCCGCGGCCACGCGCGTGGTGAGCTCCAGCCGGCCCGGCAGGGGGCCGAGCAGGCGCAGGATGCCCGCCGCGCCGGGGCCGGCGGGGCCCGCCGGATCAACCGGTGCCGCCGGTTCAGCGGCAGGCCGCGCCATGCCGGATCTCGACCGTTGCGCTGGCGCCGACCCGCACCAGCGGTTCCGGCGGTGCCTCCAGCTTGATGCGGACAGGGAAACGCTTGGCCACGCGGACCCAGTTCACCGACGGCTGCACATAGGGCAGGGAACGCGGCAGGCTCACGCGGTCGGTATCGAGCACGCCCGCGCCGATGCCGGTCACGGTACCGCGCAGTGCCCGGCCGCGATCGATCATCGAGTAGACCGTTGCGCAATCGCCTGCATGGATGTCGGCGAGCGCTGTCTCGCGGATGTTCGCCACCGCGAACCATTCGCCGGTATGCACCAGCACGAACAGCGACTGGTTGGGCGCGACCACCTCGCCGGTCAGCACGGCCAGGCCGGTGACGCGGCCGGCATGCGGCGCGCGCACCAGGGTGTCGTCCAGCGCCCGCTGCGCGATGGCCAACGCCGCTTCGCGCGCATGGACCGTGGCGATGGCGCCGGCTTCGTCGCCCACCGCCTGGGCCGTGGCAGCCTGCTGGACGGTGGCCTGCTTGAGGGAGATTGCCGCGTCGCGCTGCGCCACCTGTGCCTGGTCGAGCTGCTGGGTGGGGACATAGCCGTCCGCCGCCAACGGCCGCAGGCGCTCCACCGTGCGTGCCGTCAAGGCATAGTTCTGTGCCGCCCGGCTCGCCTGTTGCGACGCCACCGAAGCCGAAGCCCGTTCGCTGGTGATGGTGCGCCGCCGCGTGCCCAGCGCCGCTTGCGCCAGTTCCAGGTCGGCGCGCGCTTGCGCCAGCGCCAGCCGGTAGGGCACGGGGTCGATCTCGAACAGCGGATCACCCGCTGCCACCTGCTGGTTCTCGCTTACCCAGATCCGTGCGATGCGCCCGCCCACCGGCGACGCCACATGCACCACGTCCGCATCGATCGTCGCATCATCGGAGGCAGGGTAGCGCTGCGCCCGGAAATAAACGAAGGCCGCCAGCAAGGCGGCCAGCGCGACGACGATCACCGCCACCCACTTTCCGCCTAGCGAAGGCTTGCGCATGCCGGCCATCTTCATAGGATCTGTCCTGTCCCGAGCATCCAGACCACCAGCGCCACGATGACGCCGACCGAGGTATTCACCAGCAGTGGGAACGGCACCGCCGCTGCGAAGCCGGTACGCACCGACAGGCGGTAGGCCAGCACGGCGCCGGCGATGCCGACCAGGGCGCTCAACAGCCAGAGCGGGAAATAGGCGCCGAACAACTCGAAGGCGGGCGCGCCGCGCAAGGCGCAGCCAGGCAGCAGCAGTCCCGGCAGGGACAGGGTTACCACCCTGACTGCGGAACGCGGAATCGGTCTATCTGACATGTCGCGGCTCCCTGGCGAAACGACCGCCGGCCGGGCGCGGCCGCGGTGGAACGGCTGACGATCGGGGTCAGGCTGGGGTGGGGGGCGATGAGCAGGGAGGAGGGGGCGGGCGTCCGCCGGCATGGTGGCGTCGCATCGCCGTCGGCACGCGCACCGCGCGGCCGCCAGGGGCCGGGGCTGCGGCAGCAAGCCTGAAGGAGACGTTCACTTGGCGCGCCGAAGGCGCAGGATGCCGGCCGGGATGGATCATGGATCGCTCGCCTTCCTGCCACGGGATCTGGCTAAGTGGAGGCAATATAACAGTTGCGTCTTAGCCCTGTCCAAGAATTTACCTAGAGCACCGGAATCCCCAAATGGGGTGCCCGAATTGCCCGGCCCGCCCCATCCCGTCCCTGGCGACCGTCATCCGAAGGACCGGCATCATCGCTGTGCCGCCTCCTGCCGGCCGCCACCGCCGGCCGTCCTGGCATCGTTTTCGGCCGCCAGCGCCCGCAGGACATCCCGCCAGCTGACGATGCCGACCGGGCGGAACAACTCGTCCACGATGGGAATGCATGAGATCTGGTGCGTCAGGAACAAGGCGATGGCATCCGCAATTCCGGCTTCCGGCCGCAAGGTCACCGGCTGCCGCGACATGATCTGGTGCACGCGTTTGTTGAGCGTATTGAGATCCCGCGCCGATTCGACCGTACTGCCGATAAACGGGCTCATGGCCCGCAGCAGGTCGCGGTCCGACACCACGCCATGCAGGCGGTCGCCCTCGACGACCAGCAGGTGGTGGAACTTCGCCTCGTCGAAAATATGCTTGACCGTCGCCAGGGTGTCGTCGAATCCGATGGTGACGACTCTTTTCGACATGATGCTATCGATGCTCACTGCTGCCTCCGTTTCCTTGCTCCGTTCTGGCTCGCGCAGCGCTCTCACGGGCGCGAAGCGGCTGATCACCCACGACGCCGTCGTTGCACGTGGATATCGGTGGCACTGCGGGATTCTTGAGCGGTCCGAAGGGGGATGCGCCTTGGGCCAAGAGGAAACGTCGGATGGCAGGGCAAGCCGGAAGTCCAGCAGCCGTTGCACGTCCCGCAGGCGGGGATTCGAACTCAGCCGGATGTCTGTGCAGGTGTGCGGCGCAGAAACGTGGTCCTTGGTCTGCGCGTTCCCCTCGAGCGCTCCGCAGACCCATCGGATAGCGCCATAACCTAAGATTAATCAAGACAATGATTGCCTTCGCGGGTTGCTGGGGCTGGCGCTTGCACCCAATGGCGATCTGGTGACGGCGAGCGGCGACGCGATCCCCCCGAGTTCGCAGCATCCGAGCGAAATCATCGAGTTCTCGCCCGATGGGGTTTCATCGCGGCGATGCAGGTCGACCCGACGCCCGGCTCCGCTTTCGGCCTGGGCAAGCCCGGAGGACTTCGCAATGACAATCGGCATCGACACAAAGGCAAGGCTCCTGTTCGCGGCCTGCCTGCTTGCTTCGACGATCGCCGGGGCAATCTGGTACTCGCTGTCTCTCGATCAATACGCGACCTACCACGTCTATACGCGAGAGCCGGTCTCGGGGCTCATGGCTCAGGCACCGGTCGAGTTCCACGGCATCGAAGTGGGCAAGGTCAAAAGCGTACGCCTCGTCAACGCGCAGATGGTGGACATCCTGCTGAGCATTGACAAGACCGCTCCGGTGAATGGGGCTACGGTAGCTACGATTACTTCCCGCGGGCTGGCAACACGGGGATTCACCGGCTACGTTTTTATTGCACTCGAGAACATTGGTATCGATTCCGGGCAGTTGGCCCCACGGCCCGGTGACCGCTATCCCGCGATTCCGGCGGCGCCTTCGAAACTCGTGACGCTCGACACGGCCATCAGTCAGGTCAACGACAATTTCCAGGCCGTTACCGCCTTGCTCACCTCGATTCTCGACAAACCGACCGTCGCGTCGCTGAAGCAATCCGCCGAAAGCCTGCAGAAAATCACTCAGGCCATGGCGGAAGACACAAGAAAGCTGGATACCATCGTGGCCAATACGGAGCGCGCCAGTCAGCGGTTTGCGCCACTCATGGAATCGACCGACGAATCGCTGAGGGCACTTCAGACCCAGGTGCTCCCCGAATCCTACAGGGTGCTGGCCGACCTTGATAACCTGTCGACTTCCCTCACTGCCGTCGCGAACAAGATCAACCGGGACCCATCAGTTCTGATCCGCGGCACCGCAACACAGCGCGGACCGGGGGAGAAGCCATGATGGTCGCCATGAGAATCGGCGCGTTGTGCATTGGTATTGTTTCACTTACAGGCTGCACATTGATGGCACCGGTCGAGGTCGAGACGAAGAAATATGCGCTGACTACGATCCCGACCGAGATTCCTACCGCAAGGACACATGCGGCGACACTGTTGGTTCTGGTTCCGGTGAGTGCGCCGGCCTACGCCACGCCGCGCATGGCTTATACGGCCCGGAAGTATCAGATCGACTACTTCAGTCAGAACGAATGGATTGACACACCCGCGCAGATGATGCTGCCGCTGATCGTAGAAACATTGCGGCGCACGCACTATTTCAGCGCGGTTCTCGCGCCTCCCTACTTTGGTCGGCAGACATTCTCGCTTCGCACCGAACTCATCGAACTGCAGCAGGATTTCACGTCGGATCAGGCTGTAGTGCGGTTCAAGGTACATGTCGATCTCAGGCTGGCTACGACGGACCGGTCGATCGCGGAGAGGGAGATCTCGGTACAGGAGCGACTCGGCGAAAGGAATCCTTACGCGGGAGTTGTAGCAGCCAACGTGGCCGCTGGGCGAGTGTTGCAGGAACTCTCCAGGTTCGTGATCGAGAATGCCCATTAGAAGTCCATTGCCGGACTCTAGGGCAACATTCTGCGCAAAGTGTCATCCCTGAAGACGAAGTGATGGCGCAGGGCGGCACCCATGTGGATGGCGAACAAGAGAATAAGCGCGTATCCCAGCCACTTGTGGACGCCGATGAGCAGGGAAAACAAATGGTCGCTGCGATGAATGAAGTCGGGCAGCGTAAAGAGGCCGAGAAACGATACCGGAATGGCGGCGGCGGACGACATGAGCCAGCCCGTCATGGGCAAGGCGAACATCAGGCCATAGAAGCAAAGATGAACAAAGCGGGCGGCGATCATTTGCCAATCCGGCAGATGTCCGACCGGTTTTGGCAGTACCTGGGTGACACGCCAGCACAAACGCAAAGCGAACAGAACGAAAGCCAGCACTCCGAATTGCTTGTGGTAGAGAATCAGCGTGATTTTTCTGGTGTTGAAGCCGACATCCGGTAGCGAGACCATGTAAAGCCCCAGTCCCGCAAGCCCGACCAGAAGGAGGGCCATCGACCAGTGGAGCAGGATCGCGACAACGCCGTAATGGTCTTCGCTGTTTTCGATCGGGATCATCTCTTGCGCTCTCCGTTCACCCATCTGGTCCTGTGCCCGAGCGTCATCCCCGCGACGCCGGCGGGCTCCGCCAGCCTGACGCTGGTGCAGGACCGGCAGCGATCGCTGAACCCACCTGAAGTCCGTTCGCCCGGCCGATGGCCCGCTCGGGCATTTCAGCGGAAGTACCAGCGCACTGCCGCGCTGATGACACGGATGACGGCCACCGGAAAGCGGTGGCCGCCCCAAAGAGGGTCTTTGCTCCGTCCATCGCGCCAGCGTAGACCGAACCCCTCGTACCAGCAACGCCAGCGACGTCCCGGCAGCCTTCGACCTGGCTAAGCCTTGGCGCAACCTTGGGCGGCGAGGCGCCATCAATGGCCATGCAGGGTTTCCAGCAACGCGACCAGCGCGCGCACCCGTGGTGGTTGCAGCCGCGCCGAAGGCATCACGATGCTGATGGGCATAGCCGGCGGTCGGCACTCCGGGAGAAGCTCGACCAGGGCGCCGCTCTCCAGTTCTCCCACCACCATATTGTCCGGCACTTGCGCGACCCCCAGGCCGGCCACGGCCGCCGCCACCATGCCTTCTCCGTCGTTCACCTGCACCCGCGGGGACGGCGACCACGCCAGATCGCCGTGCGGTCCCGATAGCTGCCATGCCCGCCCGCGTCCGGTGTCGGGCTGCCGGAAGACGATTGCCGCGTGCGCACGGAGCGCATCGGTGTGCGTCGGTCTGCCGCGAGAGGCAAGGTAGCCGGGGCTGGCCACGAGCACCTGGTGCTGCCAGTCGAAGCGCCGAGCCACGAGAGAGGAATCCCGCAGCTCGCCCACCCGGATCGCGGCGTCCAGGCCTTCGCGCGCCAGATCGGCGTAGCTGTCGCGCAGCCGCAGATCCAGCTGCAGACCAGGATGCGCCTGCAGCAGCCGGGCCAGCAGCGGCATGAGTACGCGCCGGCCATAGGTAAGGGGGGCATCGAGCCGCAGCGTGCCGCTCACGGTGCCGCGGCTGCCTGCAGCTTCGGCCTGGAGTTCGTCGACTTCGGCCAGCACGCGCTCGCAGCGGTGAAAGAGATGTTCTCCGTCCGGTGTCAGGCTCACCTGCCGCGTGGTGCGGTGAAACAGCTTGACGCCCAGGGCACCCTCCAGGCGCGCCACGCTCTTGGCCAGGGTGGATGGCGCACATCCCAGTTCGCGCGCCGCGGCGGCGAAGCTGCCGAGCCTGGCGGTACGGGAGAACGCAAGCAGCTGTTGCAGTCCGGTCATGGCGGCGAGGATTGAGGAAGTTTTGTCGGCAATGTTAAGGCAATTCCGATCATTCCGGAATCGACGACAAGGTGTCAGACTGCTTCTTCCGTGGCCGCGGAACCTGGTTTCTTCGATCATTCTTGACCATGCGAGGACAATGTGACATCTGTAATCGAACAATGCCAGCCCGAACCCACCGCCATTGCGGGTATTGCCCACGCCACCTGGGCAGGTGAGGCCCACGGCCTGGCGCAACTGTCCGTGTGGCGGCAGTCGCTGGCACCTGGGGCCGGAACGCCGCCGCATCTGCACGACTGCGACGAGGCAGTGATCTGCCTGGGTGGCGAAGGCGAGCTCCACACCGAAGGGAGACAGCAACGCTTCGGGGCCCGCAGCATCCTCATCCTGCCGCGAGGCCGTGTGCACCAGATCTTCAACATCGGCACGGAGCCCTTGGAAGTACTGGGAATGTTCGGCCAGTCGCCCGTGCCGACCCGACGGCCCGATGGCGAACCTCTGCCCTTGCCCTGGCGCAGTTGAGGCCCCGGGCGCATCGCCTGCTGCCGTGGACATCCGCGCAAGCCGCGTGGCCGCCGTGATCGCCCATGGTCACGGCGCGTCCTCTACCCAGACCTCGGGCTTTTGCCCCAAGGTCTTCGGCATAAATGACCGCGGCAAGGCCATCGGGACGTAGTGACCGCGATCTTCGGCATACCCGGGCCGACGCGCCTGCGCCATTCCAAGCAACGCAGGGCCGCCAGTCGATTGTAGCGATCGCTACAGCATTGCAGCGGCTGATACGGCAGCCTAAGCTGCCGTCATGGCTACCAAGCTCAACTCCAGGTTCCTGCTGGTTGTCGGCCTGCCGACAGCAACGGCGAAGCGATCGCGACCGCGACCGCGTCGCTTGCACCTGGCTGATCCGGCGGTTCATCGCCCCCTTCTCTGCACAATTCTCCGGTAGTCGGAAGTCAAGCCAAGGCAATTGAAAAGACCATGAACTTGTCCCAACAGATCGAGAATCCCCCACCGGGTTTGCCGGGCTCAACCCAAGAATCCCCGGACTACACGCTCTGGCAGATCGTGCTGTACTTCCTGCGGCTCGGCACCTTTGGCTTCGGCGGCCCGGTGGCGCTGGCCGGCTACATGCACCGCGACCTGGTGGACGCACGCCGGTGGATCACCGACGGCGACTACAAGGAAGGCCTCGCACTGGCACAATTGGCGCCCGGTCCGCTGGCCGCGCAACTGGCCATCTACCTCGGTTACGTGCATTACCGCATCCTGGGGGCAACGCTGGTCGGCATCGCCTTTGTGCTGCCGTCGTTCTTGATGGTGGTGGCGCTCGGTTGGGCCTATGTCCGCTTCGGCGGACTGACCTGGATGCAGTCGGTGTTCTATGGCGTGGGCGCCGCCGTGATCGGCATCATCGCCATCAGCGCCTACAAGCTCACCAAGAAGAGCGTGGGCAAGGACAAGTTGCTCTGGGCCGTCTACCTCGTGCTCGCGGCCGTGACCGTGATCACCGAGTCGGAAGTGGCGTGGCTGTTCCTGGCCGGCGGCGTTCTGGTGTGGTTCTGGCGTGCGCCCCCCAAATGGTTGCGCCAGGGCAAGGTCAACGCGCTGGCGGCAACGCCTCTGCCGGCGGCAAGCGGCGTGCTGAGCACGATCGACTGGCCGCTGCTGTCGCAGATCGGTGTGTTCTTCGCCAAGGCTGGCGCCTTCGTGTTCGGCTCGGGCCTGGCCATCGTTCCTTTTCTCTACGGCGGCGTGGTGACCGAGCACCACTGGCTGAACGACAAGCAGTTCGTCGACGCCGTGGCCGTCGCCATGATCACACCTGGGCCGGTGGTCATCACGGTCGGATTCATCGGCTACCTGGTCGCCGGCCTGCCGGGTGCCTGCGTGGCGGCCGCTGGAACCTTCCTGCCGTGCTACCTGTTCACCATCCTGCCGGCACCGTACTTCAAGAAGTACGGCAAGCTGCCCGCGATCCTGGCCTTCGTCGACGGGGTCACGGCCGCGGCCGTCGGCGCCATCACCGGCGCGGTGATCGTGCTGGCCAAGCGCTCCATTGTCGATATTCCGACCGTACTGCTGGCTCTGGTCACTGTCGCGTTGCTGCTGAAATTCAAGAAGCTGTCAGAACCCGTAATCGTCGTCGGCGCCGCCTTGATTGGTCTGGCGGCATATCCGCTGCTGCATCACTGAATCGAGCGGGGTGAGCCCATGATCCACCCGATGAAGCCGCGCGCATGCGATCCGTCGAGGCTGTCCGGCTTGTCGGAGAAGCTGATCGTCAGCGAGGACGAGAAGAGCGATGGCGGAGCCGCAGAGTGCTTGAACGCGATCACGGCGCTCATCGCTGTGCCGGACCTGGTGGCCGCTCCGGTCTTCGTTCCCAATGGCCGGAAGCGAGAAGGGCTGATTGCGATGGATTCCATGATCCAGCACGAGGTCTGCTGCGCGGCAAGGCTGGACGGGGCAGGGATCGCAGCGGTGTACCGCAAGGGCGGCATCGAACCATGGATCGCGGAGCTTCACCCCACGGCCAGCAAACCATCGCGGAGCTCATCATGAAATGGATTACCCGGGAACGCCCCAAGATTGACCGGATTGCCTGTCCGTGGCTGATCGCACGGTTCATTGACGAGCGACCCGAATTTCTCTACGTGCCGGCCGGCGAGGTCCTGCGATCTGCCGGCGAGACCGGTGCGATCCCGTACGACATCCCGGGCGTCGAGTTGTCCCACGTCGGCGAGCTGTGCAGCTTCGACGCCTTTCTCAGCAAATATGACCTGGGTCGTGACGCCGCGCTGCAGCAACTGGCCAGCATCGTGCGCGGTGCAGACACCTCGCGACTGGACCTGACGCCGCAGTCAAGCGGGCTCTATGCCATGTCACTTGGGCTGTCGCATATCTTCGCGGATGACCATGAGATGCTGGAGCACGGCATGGTGATGTACGACGCGCTCTATGCCTGGTGCCAGAACTGCCAGGCGGAGACGCATCGGTGGCCACCCAAGATGCCGGGGTGACGGCGTAACGGTGCGCGCGCCATGAAACGGAACCTGCTGATTCCACTGCTGCTCTTGAGGCTGATGCCCGCAACGGGGGAGACCTTGATGTTCAATCATGAGAAGCCGGGAGCAACGCCTTCTGGATGGCTGTCTGGCGTCACCGGTCGTGGCGCACCGAAATGGACCATTGAGCCGGACCCGACCCTGCCGAACGGTGGCAACGTCCTCAAGCAGTCGGGTTCGGGGGATTTCCCCTGGTGTGTGAAACAGGGGACTTCGATTGCCGATGGCTATGTGGAAGTGAAATTCAAGCCAGTCGCTGGCCATGAGGACCAGGCTGGTGGTGTCGTCTGGCGCTGGAAAGACGGTAACGACTACTACGTTGCGCGGGCGAACGCGCTGGAGAACAACGTCTCCCTGTACTACACGACGGGCGGACGCCGGCACACGATCCGGTATCAGAGCACACCAGTGGCCGCACAGGTCTGGCACACATTGCGCGTGGAGTTCGAGGGAAACCACATTCAAGTCTCCCTGGACGGCACGCGCCGGATCGACGTGACCGATGAGCACATCAGTGGGGCGGGTGCCGTTGGCGTATGGACCAAGGCCGACAGCGTAACGGTCTTCGACGCGTTCTCGTTCGGGTCGAGTTCTGCCCGGTAACGGCCAGGTAACGGCCTGGTAACGGCCAGGAGGCACGGAGTCCATGCCCCCATCTGAGATCGGAGCTTGCCATGTCTGCCCGCACGCCAAGACTCGTTACCACGCTTCTTCTCAGCGCCTTGAGCCTTGCCATGGCCGACTGCAAGTGGCATCCGTCGGGACCGCGAACGCTTGAAGCCGCTGACATCGCACAGGTTCCGGCGCCGGTGCGAGCGGCCATCGAGAGACAAGCAGGAGCGCGCTCCGTTGGCGAGATCGAGAAACAGACGGCAAATGGGAGAACTCGCCATGAAGTCACGCTCGGGTCGAGCGCTGGCCGCGCGACGATTCTGATCGACGAAGATGGCAGGCGAGTCGCCGCCGCCGCCGAGGACTGAGATGCGGTACCAACGGCATGAGGCTTCAACGGTGGGTGGAAATGCTGGCCGTTTCGCCCGCCTGGTGTTGCCTCCGGGGGTCGATGCCAGCGCCCGGTTCCTGCTCCTCGGGCGAGCGCTGCGTGGTATCTGCGACGGATTCATTGCCGTGCTGCTGCCGGCCTATCTGCTCGGCCTCGGCTTTGCCCAACTGGCCGTCGGATTGATCAGCAGCGCCACCCTGATCGGCTCAGCGCTGGCGACCATCCTGGTCGGATTGCTCGGCAACCGCTTCCCGCAACGCCGCCTGCTGATTCTGGCCGCCGTCCTGATGGCCGCGACGGGGGCGAGCTTTGCCGGACTGTCCACCCTCTGGCCGCTGCTGATCGTTGCCTTCGTTGGCACGCTGAACCCGAGTTCAGGCGATGTGAGCTTGTTTCTGCCGCTCGAGCAGGCACGCCTGGCGGAGGCCGCGGCGCCCGATGCGCGCACCGCGCTGTTTGCCCGCTACAGCCTGATCGGCGCCTTCTCTGCCGCCGTCGGGGCGTTGGCTGCAGCGCTGCCCAGCTGGCTGTCGATGCGGCTTGGCTTGCCATTTCTCGCAGCCATGCGTGCCATGTTCGCCATCTATGCGCTGGCTGGCATCGCGCTCTGGGTACTCTACTCGCGCCTTCCGGAGCCGCATCCACAGGCAACGTCGGCAGCAACCCCGCTGGGGCCGTCGCGTCCGATCGTGGTCCGCCTGGCATTGCTGTTCAGCGTGGATGCGTTTGCTGGCGGCCTGGTGGTCAATTCGCTGCTGTCGCTGTGGCTGATGCAGCGTTTTGGCCTATCGCTCGCCGCAGCCGGCCGGTTCTTCTTCGCGGCCGGACTGCTGACGACCGCCTCTCAGCTTGCCGCCGTGCCGTTGTCCCGCAGGATCGGCCTGCTGAACACGATGGTATTCACACATATTCCTTCCAGCCTCTTCCTGATCGCTGCGGCATTCTCCCCCTCGCTGACGCTAACGCTGGCGCTGTTGCTCGGGAGAAGCGCGCTATCGCAGATGGACGTGCCAACGCGGACTGCTTATGTGATGGCGGTGGTGACGCCACCCGAGCGCACCGCCGCGGCGAGCCTGACCGCCGTCCCGCGAAGCCTGGCTGCAGCGATCAGCCCCACGCTTGCGGGCGCCTTGCTGGCGATGGGATGGGCAAGCGCGCCACTGCTCGCCTGCGGCGTGCTGAAGATTGCCTATGACCTGGCGATTCTGGTCGTGTTCCGACGCATCAAGCCACTGAACTGAAGGTTCGGCTGCCTCGCGGGGTAACGACTACCGCGTAGCGCGGCTGTCGAAGGCACCCCCGGTCATGACCTGGTCGCGCAGCGTCACCGGCTGCTTGCCTGGCAGCAGGGGGAACACCAGTTCGGCGAAGCGGATGGCTTCCTCCAGGTGCGGGTAGCCGGACAGCACAAAGGTATCGACCCCGATGTCCACGTACTCCTTGAGCCGGGCGGCCACTTCCTGCGGGTCGCCGACCAGGGCGGTGCCCGCGCCACCGCGCACCAGCCCGACGCCGGCCCACAGGTTCGGACCGACCACCAGCCGGTCGCGCCGTCCGCCGTGCAGCGCGGCCATGCGGGCCTGGCCGATCGAGTCCATGCCAGCGTAGTTGCGTTGCGCGGCGGCGATGTCCTCGTCGGTCAGGTGGCTGATGAGCCGGTCGGCGTCGGCCCAGGCCTCGGCGCTGGATTCGCGCACGATCACATGCAGGCGCACGCCGAAGCGCAGCGCGCGCCCTTGCCGCGCGGCACGCCGGCGCACGTCGGCAATCTTCTCGGCCACTGCTGCCGGCGGCTCGCCCCAGGTCAGGTAGGTGTCGACGTGCCTCGCCGCCAGCTCGTGCGCGGCCGGGGATGAACCACCGAAGTACAGCGGTGGATAGGGCTGCGTGGTGGGCGCGTGATAGTTCCGCGCGCCGCGCACCTTGAGATGCTTGCCATCGAAATCCACAGTCTCGCCTTGCAGCAGCCGGCGCCAGATGGTCAGGAACTCGTCGCCGGCCTCGTAGCGCGTGTCGTGGTCATAGAACACCCCATCGGCCGCCAGCTCGGTGGCGTCGCCGCCGGGCACCACGTTCAGCAGTAACCGGCCCGCGCCCAGCGCCTGGTCCAGCGAGGCAGCCTGGCGTGCCGAGGCGGTCGGATTGCCTAGCGAGGTGCGCAGCGCCACCAGCAGCTTGATGCGGCGCGTGACAGGTACCAGGCTGGCGGCCGTCACCCATGGATCCAGGCAGAAGCTGCCGGTCGGGATCAGCAGCCCGTCGTAGCCGAGGTCTTCCGCGGTGGTGGCGATCTGGCGCAGGTAGGCGTTCGTCGGTGCGCGGCCGAAGCCGGACTTGCCGAGGTAGCGGGTATCGCCCGAGGTGGGCAGGAACCAGAAGATATCGAGAGTCATGGCAGGTCGTTGGTGTTGTCGTCGTCGTATTCGGCTGGCCGGCGCGGCGCGCCGACCTCGCCCAGCCGGATCAGGCGCGCACGCACGATGTTGCGGCTGACGCCGAGCAGGCGCGCGGTTTCGCTCTGGCTGTAGTGGCAGTAGCGGAAGACCTCGCGGAAGAGCGCGTCTTCCACCACCTGGTGCAGGTTCGGCACGCTCGCGTCGCACAGCCGGCGCACCGCTTGCTGCAGCGGCTCGGCCTCGCCGCTGTTCGCGGGTGTCGGTACCGCTCCCGGCGCCACGCCGCCGGCGGCACCCGCGCGCGGAGCGGGCGGAGTGCAGGGTGGGCGCTGCGACAGCCGCAGGCTGGCCGCATCGATGTGGTCGCCTTCGCATTGCAGCAACGTGCGATGGATGACGTTCTCCAGCTCGCGCACATTGCCGTTCCAGGGCGCCTCGACCAGCAGGCGTTCGGCCTCCGGTGCCAGGGCCAGGCGCGGATAGCCCAGGCGCCGGCTGTAGAGGTCGATGAAGTAGCGCGCCAGCGGCACGATATCGCCAGGCCGCTCCTTCAGCGTCAGCACGTTCAGGTTGACGACGTTCAGCCGGTAGTAGAGATCCTTGCGGAAGCGCTTCTCGCGCACCAGTTCCTCCAGGTCCACCGTGGAAGCTGCGATGAAGCGCAGGTCGACCGGGATCGGCTTGCGCCCGCCCAGGCGGATGACCTCGCGCTCCTGCAGCACACGCAGCAGCTTGTTCTGCACGGGCAGCGGCAGGTCGTTGACCTCGTCCAGGAAGATGGTGCCGCCGTCGGCCTGCTCGAACCAGCCGGCCTGCGAGCCGAAGGCGCCGGCGAAAGCACCGTTCTCGTGGCCGAACAGCTCGGCGTCGACCAGCGATTCGGAGAAGGCGCCGCAGCTGACCACGAGAAAGGGACCGGTACTGCGCGCGCTGCGGCTGTGCAGGTGGCGCGCGATGAGTTCCTTGCCGGTGCCGGTCTCGCCGGTGATCAGTACGCTGGCATCGCTCGGCGCGACCTGCTCGACCTCGGCGAGCAATGCCTTGGAGCGCACGTCAGCGAAGATCCATTCGAGAGCGGGGCTTTCGGGCGGCGCCGCGGCGAGCGGCGGCGGCCAGACGGGGAGGGTCGCCATGCGTGCAGCCTCTCAGGAGTAGAAGGAAGGCGCCGGCAGCTCGCCGTTGAGCGCCCAGTCGCCCAGCTCGCGCAGCTTGTAGTCGACGGGGTCGTGCAGCGTCTGCACGCGCAGGTTGCGCCAGAAGCGGTCGAGCCGCAGCGCGCCATGCGTGGCCCGCGCACCGGTGGTCTCGAACAGGCGGCTCGCCACGTCCAGGCCGGCGCGGGTCGATGCCACCTTGGCGGTGGCCACCGCCACCGCCACGCGGCCCCGCCCTGTGGCATCGAGCGTTTCCCCGTGCCGCCAGGCTTCGTCGAACAATGCTGCCGCGTGTCGCGCCAGCAGGCGCGCGCCTTCCAAGGCGACGTGGAACTCGCCGTAGTGGGCCAGCGTGTAGGGATCCTGGCTGGCGTGCTCGGCCGGCGAGCGATGCCAGGGGCGGGCTTCATGCAGCGTATAGCGGCGCGCCTCGGCCAGTGCGCCTTCTCCCAGACCCAGGAACAGATGCACGAACATCAGTTGTGCTAGCAGTGGCCGCAGTGCCGAAAACGGCGTCGACAGAGGCCCGGGTTCGCGCAGCAGCTCGCTGTCTTCGACCCGCACCTTCTCGAACAGTGCGCTGCCGCTGTCGGTCTGGCGCTGCCCGAAGCAGTTCCAGTCGCCATTGATGGTGATGCCCGCACGCGCGGTCGGGACCGCGGCGATCAGCAGCTTGCGGCTGTGCTCTTCCAGACCCGAGGCGATCAGCATCTCCGAGTCGAGCGCGCCCGAACAGAAGCTTTTCTTGCCGGAGAATTCGAACCAGTGGTCGTACTGGCGCACGATGGTGCGGTCGTCGAGCGGATTGAGCGCGTTGCCCCAGAACCAGTTCTTGCGGGCAGTCTGCTCAAACCAGGGCTCCCACTGGTCGGGCCGTGCGAACAGGCGCACGGTGGCGAGCATCAGGTGGTGGAAGCCGTAGACATGGGCGATGGAGCTATCGACCCGGGCGAACTGCCGCACCGTATCCAGTGTTTCCGCCCAGTCAGCGCCCTGGCCGCCGTAGTCTTTCGGGATCGCCAGCGACAGCAGGCCGCTGCGCCGCAGCGCGTCGCGCTCGGCCTTGGGCGTGCCGCCCACGGCATCGCGCTCGACGGCGCTCTCGGCGAACTGGCGGGCAAGCGCGTTGACTTCGGGACGGGTGGAGTCGTCGGGGTGGTCAAGCAAGGACATGATCGGTTTTGTCGTGGATGTCGGAGTTGTCGATGTGATCGGTGGCGCGGTGGCCGTTGCCGCCGTTGCAGCTAGGCGGCGGCCGGCGCGGCGACCTCGCCGCCGAAGTAGAAGTGCCGGATATCCTCGCGCCCGCGCAGTGCGTGCGCGGTGCCGCTCAGCACGGTGTGGCCTGCCTCGACCACGGTGGCGTTGTCGGCATAGCGCAGCGCCACGGTCGAGTTCTGTTCCGCTACCAGGATGCTCAGGCCCTCGCTCTGGTTCAGGCGCCGCAGTCGCTGGAAGATGTCCTGCACGACTTTGGGCGCCAGTCCCATCGATGGCTCGTCCAGCACCAGCAGGCGGGGGCGCGCCAGCAGCGCGCGGCCGATCGCCGTCATCTGCTGCTCGCCGCCGGAGGTCAGCCCGGCCGGGCTGCGGCGCCGTTCCTTCAGGCGGGGAAAGATGGCGTACACCTTTTCCAGTCCCTGCTCGATCTCGGCGCGGCGCGCATCGCGCCCCAGCGCACCGGTGACGAGGTTTTCCTCGACCGTGAGGCTGGGAAAGCAGTGCCGTCCCTCCAGCACCGGCACGAGGCCCAGCCTCACCAGTTGCGCCGGCGTGGCACGCGTCACGTCATGGCCGTCGAAGACGATGCGGCCAGCCGTGATTCGCCCGCGTTCGGCCGGCAGCAAGTTGGAGACAGCCTTGAGCGTGGTCGACTTGCCGGCGCCGTTGGCGCCCAGCAGTGCGTGGATCTCGCCGCGCCGCACGTTCAGGCTGACCTCGTGCAGCGCCACGATGGTGCCCTGGTAAGCGGCCTCGACACGTTCAACACGCAGTAGTGCGGTGGGCTCGGTCATCGCAGCGCCTCTCAGGCCGGTCGGGACTGCGTCGCCGGCTGCGCGGCGCCGGCCGGTGCGTTGGCCGCGGCATGGCCCGGTCCGGCGCCGATCTGCCAGACGTAGGGCGGCTCGGTACCGTTGACATGCCAGTCGCCGATGATGCGTGCCTTGTAGATGATCGGGTTGTGCGAGGCGACCGTGCGCGCATTGCGCCAGTGCCGGTCGAGTGCCTTGCCGGTGCTGGTGGCCGATGCGCTGAGCGCGTTGAAGAACTGCGTGGCCGCGCGCAGCACCAGGTCCGAGACCACCACCTGGCCCTGGGCCGATTCCAGCTCCGCCGCGATATTGGCTTGCCGTTCCTCGGCCTCATCGCCACCCCAATGCGCGTCGTAGGCACGCTGCGCGGCGAAGGCGGCCCGCAGCGCGGTGGCCTCCGCCGCGTAGGCGGCCGCCGACACCTCGCCCACCACCTGCTGCACCTGTACATCCTGCGCCACCGCAGGCGCATTGCCGGTGCTGAAGATGCGCTTGCGCTCGCGTACCTGCTGCGCCACGTCGCGGGTGATGGCCCGCGCGATGCCCGCCAGCGTGGCGAGATGGAACAGTTGGTAGAAGGCGGTCTGGTACTTGAAGCGCGAGCTGAACGGGAAGACGTTCTCGGGGTCCACTTCCGCGTCTTCGTAGACCGAGGTGCCGCTGCCGGTGGTGCGCTGGCCGAAGCCGTCCCAATCGTCATGATGCGTGACGCCTGGCTGGCGGGCGCGCACGGCAGCGATCACGTCGGCGTTGTCGCCGTCGCGGCGCGCATAGAGATCGATCCAGTCGGCGAAGATGCTGCCGGTGCTGTAGTACTTGCGCCCGTTGACCACCCAGCGTCCCTCCTTGCGCGAGACACGCGTGATGACTTCGCCGATGGCCACCTCACCAACTTCGGTCCAGGCGTTGCCGGCCAGGTCACCGTCGGCGAAGCGGCGCAGCCAGACCTCGGTGGCGGCATCCCGCGGCGCGTTGAGGCGGTCTTCGACGAAAGCGAAATGGCCGCGCAGCGCCTGCACGATATTGGAGTCGGCTTCGGCCAGCTCGATCAGCAGCTGGAACAGCTGCGGCAGCGTTGCTCCGTCGCCACCATACGCCTTTGGCACGCGCACTGCGCCGAAGCGCGCCTGCTTGAGCCAGCCGATCGCGTCGGCGCCGAGCCTGCGCTCCTGCTCGCGCTCCGACGCGCTGGCGCGGATACGCTCGAAGATGGGCCGGTACCTGGTGGCGATGGCCTCATACTCCGGGCCGAGGAAAGAGATCTGCTGTGCCTGCGTCATATGTCGCTCCGTGATGAGTCGAATGGAATCCGGTCCGCCGCTTCTGCGGCGATTGCCGCTGCTGCACGTTCAGTCGTCGATGCTCTTGCGCACCTTGAGGTTTTTCTCCCTGGCATACTCGAGCGCGGACTTCTCGATGATCGGGCGCAGCAGCTTCCAGTCCGGCGCGATCCAGTCGGACACCACGTTCCATTTGCTGCCGTCCCACTGCTGGAAAGCCACGCGGCCATCGCCCTCATGGTTATCCCAGGTCACGTTGATCGAGTGGAACAGCCCCTTGGCGCCCAGTGCGGCGGCCCGCGCCTGGTCGATCTTCAGGTTCTCGAAGCCCCAGCGCACCTCATCGCCGGTCAGCGCACGCTTGCCGAACCTGGCCTGTGCGATGCGGATCGCTTCCACATTGAGGATGCCGTTGAGCACGCCCAGGTTGTGGTACACGCTGCCGATGCGCTTGCGATCCTGCAGGTTTCCCTTGCCGTTGTCGTAGAGGGTCCTGGTGATCTCCTGCAGCACCGGGTACTGCGCGCCAGCCGCGACAGTGGTGATGGCGGTGTAGCCCTTGGCGGCGTCGCCGGCCGGAATCACGTCCTCCTCGGAGTTGGACCACACATTGCCGATGATGTGGCTGGCCGGAAAGCCGGTTTTCTGCGCGGTCTTGAGCGCCACCGGATTCATCACGCCCCAGCCGCGCAGCACCACGTAGTCCGGCTTCGCGCGGCGGATCGCCAGCCACTGCGATTGCTGTTCGTTGCCGGGATGGGGTACCTCGATCTGCTGCAGCGTGAAGCCATACTTCTTTGCCAGCAGTTCGTAGATGGGAATGGTCTCCTTGCCGTACGGCGAGCCGTGGTAGAGCACCACGATCTTCTTGCCCTTGAGCTTGTCGGTGCCGCCTTCCTTACTGGCGATGTAGTTGACGATGCCGGAAGTCTCGCTGTACGGGTTCAGCAGCAGCGGGAAGACATACTTGAAGACGCCCCCGTCTGTGGTGTCGGTACGTCCGTGGTTGATGGTGATCAGCGGTACCTTGTCTGCGCTCACGCGATCCAGCAGCGCGTAGGCGATGCCGACCGACAACGGGTTCCAAGCCGCGATGCCGGGACGATTCTTGAGCCGCTCATAGACCTCGACACCGCGTTCCACCTCGTACTGGGTCTCGCCTTCTTCCCAGGTCAGCTTGACACCGCCGACGCCGCCGTCGCGCAGGTTGACCAGGTTCAGGTAGTCGATGAAGCCGCCGAAGAATCCCGTGCCACCGGCTGCATACGGGCCGACGCGATAGCTCTGCAGTGGGAAGAACTGTTCCGGCTGGGCCGCGGTGGCGTTGTGCGCGAACTGTGCCGCGCCGAGCGCGAGCGCTCCGGCGACCAGCGCGGTGTGGAAACTGCGAGTGATGGACATAGGGTCGGAACTCCTGGAAGGATCATGCAAGGCGGAAAGCGGGGAACGGGGACCGATGAGTGGTTCAGGCGGGTGGTGTGGCGGCCTTGGGGCGCGCACCGAGACGGCCGAAGCGCTGCAGCGCGTCCTGGCACAGCGCGGCCAGGCCGCGCGGCTCTGCGATCAGGAAGGCGACGATCAGCGTGCCGAGCACGACGCGCTGGCAAAGGTCGAGCACACCGGAGTCGAACCAGGCGCCGAACAGAAGCGTGCCCAGGCGCGACAGCAGAAGTGGGAACACCACCATCAGCGCGGCGCCAAGGAAGGCGCCGCGCAGTGTGCCGAGACCACCGATGATGATGATGAACAGGATCTGGAAGGAGCGGTCGAGGTTGAAGCCGGCCGGTTCCACTGTGCGCAGGTAGACGAAGCCCCAAAGCACGCCAGCCACGCCGATCACGAACGACGACACGGCGAAGGCCAGCAGCTTGGTACGCAGCACCGGCACCCCGGTTACGCGCGCGGCCAGCTCGTGGTCACGGATCGCGACGAAGTGGTGCCCGGTCGGTGTGTGCACCAGGCGCCAGACCAGTGCCGTCAACGCCGTGACGATGCCCAGTGCGAACAGGTAGCGCCGCAGCGGCGAGTCGAACACCCAGTTGCCCACCGCAAGCGCCGGCGCATCGATCACGCCTGAGGCACTGTCATTGCTGAACCAGCCGAACTTGGTCAGTGCCCATTGCACGAAGAACTGTGCCGCCAGCGTCGACACCGCCAGGTAGAAACCGCGCAGGCGCAGGCTGGGCAAGCCGAACACGACACCGATCGCGGTGGCGCTCAGCCCGCCCAGCGCGATGCTGGCCAGCAGCGGCAGGCCGGGCACGCGCAGGTTGAAGTTGTAGGCGGCGAAGGCGCCTACCGCCATGAAGGCGGCCGAGCCGAGCGAAAGCTGGCCGGCATAGCCGGTCAGCAGGTTCAGCCCCACCGCGGCAAGCGCCAGCGCCAGGAAGGGGATGAGGATGGCGTCGAACCAGTAGTCGGTCGCCAGTAGCGGTACCAGCAGGTAGGCCACCGTCAGCCACAGCAGCGGTTCGAGCCAGCGCGACCGGCGGCGTGCGGCGGTCTGTGCTGCAGCGGAGGCATGGACGAGTGTGTTCATGGCTCAGGCCCTCTCCACCAGCCGTTGGCCGAACAGCCCGCCCGGCTTCACCAGCAACAGGATCAACGCCGCCGCGTACGCGAACCAGCTCTCGATGCCGCCGCCGACGAAGGGGCCCAGGTACACTTCGGCCAGCTTCTCCAGCGCACCGACGATCAGGCCGCCGACGATGGCACCCAGGATGGAGTCGAAGCCACCCAGGACCAGTACCGGCAAGGCCTTGAGCACTACCAGCGACAGCGAGAACTGCACCCCCAGGCGTGCGCCCCACAGCAGGCCCGCCACCAGTGCGATCACGCCTGCGGCGGCCCACACCGTGGCCCAGATGCGCGGCAGGCGCAAGCCCACCGCAAGGGCCGCGAAGGTATCGTCGGCCACGGCGCGGAAGGCAAGCCCGACGCGCGTATAGCGGAAGAAGACGGACAGCAAGGCGACCATCAGCGCCGCGACGGCGGCCGCGAACAGGTCGAAGCGGGAGATCATCACGCCGCCGAGCTCCAGCGGCTGGTCGGGGATGCCTAGATCGAGCTGGTGGACCTGCGTGCCCCAGGCGAGCTGGGCGACGCCTTCGATCACGTAGGACAGCCCAAGGGTCGCCATGAACAGGGTGATCGGGGGCTGATTGACCAGCGGGCGCAGCACCGTGCGCTCGATCGCCAGGCCCAGCAGCAGCATCAGGGCCAGTGTCAATCCGAGCGCGAGCGCGAACGGCACGCCGCGCTCGAGCAGGCTGACGAAGCTCAGCGCCGCGAAAAGCAGTTGCGCGCCCTGGGCAAAGTTCAGCACGCCGGACGTCTTGTAGATCAGCACGAAGCCGATCGCGACCAGCGAGTACATCACGCCCGACAACAGGCCACCGATCAGCACCTCGGCGCAGAAGGCAAGGTCGAAGCCGTCCATCATGCCCTCCCTGCCGGTGCCGGCACGGCGGCGAGGCTGTCCTCGTCGTCGCTCTCGTCGTCGTTGCCGTCGTGTGCCACGCCCAGGTAGGCATCGATCACGGCCGGGTCGTCGCGCACCTCGGCCGGTGTGCCGTCGGCGATCTTGCGGCCGTAGTCGAGCACCGCGACGCGGTCGGACAGGCCCAGTACGATGCCGATGTCGTGCTCGATCAGCACGATGGTGGTGCCCCAGCGATCACGGATGGCGCGAACCAACTGCGCCGTCTGCGCTTTCTCGTTGACGGTCATGCCGGCCAGCGGTTCGTCGAGGAGCAGCAGGCGCGGCTGCGCCACCAGCGCCCGCGCGAGTTCCACCCGCTTCTGCAGGCCATAGGGCAGGGTGCCGGCCAGTCGCTCCTGTACCTCGGCCAGTTGCAGGAAATCGATCACCTCCGCGGCGCTCGCGTGTGCCGCGGCTTGCTCGCGGCGGGCCCGGCCCAGTCCGGCAAGCTGCTCCACCACCGTGGCATGCTCGTGGGCCACCCACCCGAGGGCGACGTTGTCGCGCACGCTCAGCCCGCGGAACAGCGCCAGGTTCTGGAAGGTACGCGCCACGCCGAGGCGGGCCAGCCGCGCCGTCGGCACCCGGGAGAAAGCGTGCCCGCCCAGTTGCACGCGGCCTCGGTCGGGCCGGTACAGGCCGCTGATCACGTTGACGAGGGAACTCTTGCCGGCGCCGTTCGGGCCGATGATGGCGCGGATCTCACCCGGCCGCACCGTCAGGTCGACACCGCGCAGGGCGTGGATGCCGCCGAAGGACAGGTCGATGCGGTCGAGCCGCAGCGCCGCCGGCAGCGTGGCGCTGCGGGCATCGGCGCCGATGCCGCCGGCGCCTGCCGCGCAGGCGGCCTGCGATGACAGCGCGGCGGCCGCGGCGGCGTCGGCCTGCCGCTGTGCCCAGGCCGGGTCACCCTGGAATTCGAGCATGGATCGGGACATGGTATCGCCTGCAATGAACGGGCAGCACGCGTCCGCGCGCCCGTACGGGGCGCGGGACGGATAGCGGGGAGAAGGGCTCCTGGCGGAGGCTCAGGCAGCGGCGGCGGCGGGCTCCGCGGCGCGGGCGGCCTCCAGCTCGCGTACCAGCGGCAGCACCTTCTGGCCGAAGTACTCGACTTCCTCGATGAAGTGCAGGAAGCCGGTCAGGATCAGGTCCACACCGATCGACTTGAGCTCGACGATGCGCTCGGCGATCTGGCGCGGCGTGCCGATCAGGTTGGTGCGGAAGCCGTCGTTGTACTGCACCAGGTCCTCGAACGTGGACTTGGCCCAGTTGCCCTCGCCTTCCGGGGAGGCCTTGCCGGCTTGCGCGACCGCGTCGCCGAAGGCGTGCACCGCTTCCACGTGGGCGTGGTCGATGATGTCCTGCAGTACCTGGCGCGCCTCCTCCTCGGTGTCGCGCGCGATGACGAAGGCGTTGACGCCGATGCGCACCTTGTGGCCGTTGGCCTTGGCCTTGGCCTGGATGTCATCGATCTGCTTCTTCAGGCCTTCGGGCGTGTTGCCATTGGTGAAGTACCAGTCCGATACGCTGGCGGCGTTATCGCGCGCCGCGCGCGAGCTGCCTCCCTGGAAGATCTCGGGGTGCGGTTTCTGCACTGGCTTGGGACTGAGCGTGTAGTCGTTGAAGCGGTAGAAGTCGCCCTTGAAGGTGAAATTGTCCTGGGTCCAGATGCCCTTGAGGGCGCGGATGAACTCATTCGAGCGGCGATAGCGCTCATCGTGCTCGAGCCAGGGCTCTCCAATGGCCTGGAACTCTCCCTTGAACCAGCCGCTGACCACGTTGATCGCGATGCGGCCCTTCGAGATATGGTCGATGGTGGCGATCTGCTTGGCCACCACCGCCGGGTGCCATGGCCCTGGCAGGATCGCCGCCAGCACCTTCAGCTTGGTGGTGGCGTGCAGGATCGCCTGGCTGAACGATACCGATTCGTGCTGGAACTCGGCGCCGTAGCCCGCGGTGAAGCGGATCTGGCTCAGCGCATACTCGAAGCCGGCCTGCTCGGCCGCCTGGGCCAGCCGCTCGTTGTATTCGAGACTCCAGTCGGTGCGCTGCTCGATCGTGCTGACGACCAGGCCGCCGCTGACATTCGGCACCCAGTAGGCGAATTTGATGGCGTCTGCTTGGGGAGCGTTGCTCATGATGTGATCCTCGTGATGCGGTCGGGTTGACGAAGCGGTGACGTGTGGCCGGATGGGCTCAGGCGGGCAGGGCCTCGCGCAGCGCGGCACCGGCGGTGACTGTGGCACCGGCGAGCGACGGCAAGGCGCGCTCCACTGCCAGGGCAATGCGCTCGCGCAGGGCGCCGTGTCGGATCGCATAGCCATCAAAGTCCTGTTCCGAGGCATAGACGCCGATGGGGAGCGTGCGTGCCTGGAAGAAGCTGAACAGCGGACGCAACTGATGGTCGATCACCAGGGCGTGGCGATCGCTGCCGCCGGTGGCGGCCAGCAGCACCGGCACGTCGATCAGTGCTTCGTGATGGACCAGATCGAACAGGTGCTTGAACAGGCCGGTGTACGAGCCGCGATAGACCGGGCTGGCAACGATCAGCACATCGGCCTCTTCGATGGCGCGGATCTCGGCCTCCACGGCGGCGCTCAACTGGCTGCGGTACAGCGCGCCGGCCAGATGTGGCGCGAGGGCGCCGAACTCGATCACGTGCGGATCGACGGGTATGGCCGCACCGATGCCTGCCAGCAATTCCTCGACCAGGACCAGGGTGCGCGAGGGCTTCTGTACGCTGCCCGCGACGGCGACCACCTTCAACTTCCTCCGGCTCATTTCGTGTGCTCCTTGGGCTGGCATCAGCCGGCCTCACCTTTATTGAAGCCGCGTGGCGAGCCTGCCCGCGGCGAACTGTCGGCAACGATTGTGCAGGCGAGCGCGCCGCGGACCTACCGCGAAATGCGCTCATGCATATGTGCGCAGCGCACAAGCAGTGAAGTCCTTGATTCGCAAGAGGAAAGAAGTGGCTGGCACCGTGTTGCGGGTGTTGTGCCAAAAGCAATGCGGTTCGGCGTGGCGCCGGCGGCCCGTCGATCTTTGATCAGTTTGCTGATCGCCTGCGCATCCAGACGCGTTGCGATGTGTCCCGAGAATCCTTCGCCGCCGTCGTGCCAGCGGTAAGGCGCCGGGACTGTATGCCACCGACTGCATGGAACCGCGGGTCATGGCGATTGACTGGCCTGGTGCGCTCATTCCTCCTGTGTTCCGGCACCCGCTTACTTCCGCTTCCAGGCCGTTTAGCCGCAGCATGTTCCGACCGCACTGCGCTGGCAGTGGATGGCCCGGCGACGGCTCGCCCGCGCACGCATCTGGCCGTCGCCGCCGGCGCAACGCCGCAGAGGCGCCCCACGACGTCTTCAGCGTCCGGAACGCGCCTGGAAACGCAGGCGATCAGCAAATTGATCAGAGATCGACGGGCCGCCGATGCGATGCCGTACCGCTCGGCCCTTGGCGCAACATCCGCCAGCCGCCGCCAACCACTTCTTTTCTCTTGCGAATCAAAGGCTTCACCACTTGTGCGCTGCGCACATATGCATGAGCGCATTTCGCGGTAGGTCTGCGGCGCGCTCACCTGCACAATCGTTGCCGACAGTTCGCCGCGGGCAGGCTCGCCGCGCGGCTTCGATAACAGGTGAGCCGATGCCGTTGCAGCGGGCGGCTAGACCCCTCCTTCTTCCCTTCCATCGCAGCCATGAGCAAGACCATCCACTTCAACGCGTTCGAAATGAACTGCGTCGCCCACCAGTCGCCAGGCATGTGGCGTCATCCGCGCGATCGTTCTTGGCAGTACAAGGACGTGGAGTACTGGAGCGACCTGGCGGTCATTCTGGAGCGGGGGATCTTCGACGCGGTCTTCATTGCCGATGTGATCGGCTACTACGACGTCTACAAGGGAAACAACGACCATGCTTTCTTGGGTGGCGTGCAGATCCCGGTGAACGATCCGCTCCAGTTGGCCAATCCGATCGCCCAGGCGACGAAGCACCTGGGCATCGGCATCACCGCATCGACTTCCTTCGAGCATCCCTACACCTTCGCGCGCCGGCTCTCGACGGCAGACCACCACACCAAGGGGCGGGTGGGCTGGAACATCGTCACCTCTTATCTGGAAAGCGGCGCCAAGAACATCAGCCAAGGTGGCCTGAAACGCCATGACAACCGCTACGAGGTTGCCAACGAATACGTCGAGGTGCTTTACAAGCTGTTCGAGGGCAGCTGGGAGGAGGGCGCCGTGGTGCGCGACCGTGAACGGGGCGTGTTCGCCATCCCGGAGAAGATCCACGAGATCGGCCACAAGGGAAAGTACTTCGAGGTGCCTGGCTACCACCTGTGCGAGCCCTCGCCGCAGCGCACTCCGGTGCTGTTCCAGGCCGGTGCCTCACATGCCGGCAAGGACTTCGCGGCGCAGCACGCTGAACTCGTCTTCATTTCCACTCCCACGCAGGAAACCACTCGAGACTACGTGAGCGATATCCGCCGGCGTGCGGCAGCCGCAGGCCGCGATCCGCGCAAGCTGCTGATCTATGCCCTGGTGACTATCGTGGTCGATGAGACTGATGCCAAAGCGCAAGCCAAGCTCAAGGAGTACCAGCAATACGCCTCTTACGACGGCGGTCTGGTGCTGACTTCGGGTTGGACGGGCATCGACTTCGGCCGCTACGCGCCGCACGACAGCGTGCGCAAGGTGGAGACCAACGCCATCATCTCGGCGGTCGAGCACCTGGCCGAGGGCGGCAAGACCTGGACCATCGAGGAACTCGCCAGATGGGCCAGCATCGGCGGCCTGGGGCCGCTGTTCGTGGGCTCGGCAGCCACTGTGGCAGACCAGCTGCAGCAGTGGGTGGAGGTGACCGACCTCGACGGCTTCAACCTGGCCTACGCCGTGGCGCACGAGACCTTCTCCGATGTGGTCGAGCACCTGGTGCCGGAGCTGCAGCGGCGGGGCGTCTATCCACGCGCCTATCGAGACGGCACGCTGCGCGAGAAATTGTTCGGCGAGGGCCCCTACCTGCCCGAGACGCATCCGGCAGCCCGCTATCGCGATATCGAGCGCGTCAAGCGTGAAGGCGCGGCAAGCTAATCCATCGGTCAACCACCCAAGCGGAGGAATTTCGACATGAGTCAGAAGAGAAAGATCGCCGTTGTCGGCGCGGGCCTGGCAGGAGCCAGTGCCGCTCTTGGATTCGCCAACGCAGGCTTTGCGGTCACGCTCTACAGCGACAAGCCGCGCGAAGTCCTGCGCAACGGCGTTGCCGCTACGGGCACGGCCATCTATTTCGGGCAGCCGTCGCAGGACGCCGACGCGCAGATCATCGAGAACCTCTACGGCGACGACTCCTTCGCCGACGGCTTTTCGGTGAGAGCCTACAACGAAGACAAGAGTCCGCTGCTGAGCTTCGACACCGACTACCACTACTACCGGGCGCAGGCGGTCGACGTGCGCCTGCGCGCCGATGACCGGATCGGCCGCTTCATCGGGAAAGGGGGGGAGTTCCGCGTCGAGGCCGTGACGCCCGACTCGCTGGACGCCATTGCCGCCGCCCATGACCTGACGCTGGTGGCCACGGGCAAGCAGAGCCTGGCGGACCTGTTCCCGGTGGATGAAGGCCGTACGGTCTACAAGGCGCCGCAAAGGCATCTGCTGACGGTCAACGTGAGGGGGCTGGACTATGACAAGACGACCTTCGACTATCGCAGCCAGGTCGGGTGGAAGCACAATTTGTTCACCATCCATGGCGCCGAAGGTGAAGTCTTCACCGGGCCGCTGCTGCATAAGGACGGGGTGAGGGGCTGGATTCTGCTGGGTTTCGCCAAGCCGGGCGGCGATTGGCAGAAGCGCTTTGCCGAGGCCACGGATTCGGCTTCAGCGCTGTCCATCTTCAAGAAGCTCTTCCATGACTACTTCCCGGAAGATGCCGCCGAGATCGACAAGCTCCAGGTGATCGAGAGCGACCCGTACACCTGGCTCAAGGGCGCCGTCACGCCAACCGTGCGCAAGGCCGTCGGGTACACCAGGAACGGACATGTCGTCGCGGCGCTGGGTGATACGGCGATCGCGGTCGATCCGCTGGCCGGGCAGGGTGCGCAGAACGTGTCGATCCAGGTGGCCGCGCTGGTGCGCGCCGCCACCGAGCGCCAAGGGCCCTTCGACGCGGCGTGGATCACCGACCAGTTCGACGCCCACTGGGAACGCCATGGCTATGGCGCCACCGAAGTGACCCGTCTGTTCCTGGGCGATCCGAAGTACGCCGAGCACGGCGGCCTCTTGTTCCCCTCGGCGACCGTGAACCAAGGCAAGGGCGGGGCGGCGCTCTTCCGCTTGCTGTCGGAGCCTGCGCTTCTGGCGAGCCTTCAGACCAGGGGCGCCTTGACGAAGTACATCGAGGCGGAAACCGGCGAAACGGTCGAGAGCCTGCTCTCACGCTTCGTGCCTGCCCAGAGCTTTCCGGCGCGGGAGGCGCTATGAGCGCCGTCAGCGATAAGACTCTGCAGTCGCGCTTCGCGTCGCTGTTCGCCCGCCTGGCAGACGGTGCCGTGGAGCGGGAGCGCAATCGTCGGTTGGCCTTCGACGAGGTCAAGGCCTTGCAGCAGGCAGGCTTCGGCGCCCTGCGCGCGCCCGTGGAGCAGGGAGGCGCCGGTGCCACCATCCGCCAGTTGTTCGACCTGCTGATCGGCCTGGGGGCGGCGGACTCCAATCTGCCGCAAGCCTTCCGGCTGCACCTGGTCTTCGTGGAAGAGCAGCGCCTGAAGGCGCTGCAAGGCAGCGCAAAGGCAAGGGAATGGCTGGCCAAGGCAGCCGAAGGCAAGTTCTTCGGCGGCGCTGCGACGGAGTTGGGCGAGGGCGCAGCGCAGCGATACAGGACCGCGGTGTCCCGCACGCCGCAGGGGTGGCGGTTGAACGGGGAAAAGTTCTACAGCACGGGCGCGCTGTATGCCGATTATCTGGCCGTGGCGGCCGACAGGGACGGCGAGCGCGTCACGGTGGTGGTGCCGGCCGAGGCGCCGGGCCTGGCGCAGCGCGACGACTGGGACGGATTCGGGCAGCGCCTGACCGTGAGCGGCCATTCGACCTTCGTCGATGTTCCCGTGCGGGAGGACGACATCTCGGAAGGGGGCTACGGCTCGCCCGGCCGCACCTGGGCCACGGCCTACCTGCAGCTGATCCTGCTGGCGTCGCTGGCGGGCATCGCGCGGCGGGTGGAGCAGGAGGCGATCGCGTGGGTGCGTCCGCGCACCCGTACCTTCAGCCATGCGCCCGCGGACCTGCCCAAGGACGATCCGCTGGTGCAGGAAACCATCGGCAAGCTCTCCGCGGCGGCCTTCGGCGCGCGCGCGGCGGTACTGGCCGTGGCCGAGACGCTGGATGCGGCGATCGCTGGCGGTGGCTCGGACCCGGAACTGGTGGACAACGCGGAACGCGCGGCGGCGCAGGCGCAGGACGTCGTGATCTCCCTGGCGCTGGACGCCAGCAGCCGCTTCTTCGAGCTGGGTGGCGCTTCCCTGACGAGCAGCGCGCTGGCGCATGACCGCCACTGGCGCAATGCCCGCACGCTCGCGGCGCATAATCCCCTGGCCTACAAGCTGCGCGCTCTGGGCGCCAACCTCCTGAACGGCGACCCGCTGCCCTATCAATGGAGCGCGGGCGTGCGCCGGTCCTGAGGAGGGAGGCTGGCCGATGACGATAGCACTGAAGACCGCTCGGCGGGACGGCGATATCGACGTGGCGGAAGGCGTGGTACTGCCGCCGGCCGCACTGCGGGCAGTCGAGCGTTGGGCGCAGCAGAAACCGCAGGCACTGGCATTGCTGCACAAGCAGCACGGCCGCTGGGGCGCTTACCGCTGGAGCGACGTGGCCCGCACGGTGGCGCAGCTGCGCGACGCGCTCGCGCGCCGAGGCTTGGGGCCGGGGAGCCGGCTGGCTGTCAGCGGAGCGCTGGAGCCTCGGCTCATCCTGCTGGTCCTGGCTGCGCATGGCACCGGTGCCACGGTGGTCGCCATCGACCGCCACGCCCAGGGCACGGCCTTGCAGGAACGGCTAAGAGCTGCCGCCCCGACGCACGCATTCGTGCAGGAGCGAAAGACCATCTCCGAGTGGATCGACAGCGGCCATGTCAACGCCGCGCCGGTGCCTTTGTATTCGGCGCAGTCGGTCGCGCATGACAGCGGCTCCTGGCACATCGCACCGCTGGCTGAGCTGGCCGGCCCGGCGTCCGCGCCAGCCGTCGCCGGCCGTCAGGCCAAGGTGCGCGGGCACGCGGCGCTGTGGGTGGACGAGGGCACGGAATGGCACCAGGGCCTGGAGCAGGTACTGGCGGACTGGCTGCACAGCGGTACCGCCATGGCCGCGCCGGAGAGCAGCGCGTCCTCCACACGGGACCGCCGCGAGATCCAGCCTTGGCGTCTGCTCGTGTCGGTCGCGCGGCGCCAGCAGTTGCAGGCTGAATTGCAGGCCCGCCTGCCGCTGCCGGGAAGCTGGCGGCGCAGGCTGACAGAGCGTGCCGCCGCCCGGCCCGGCGGCTTGCTGGCACGGTGGCTGTTGGGCCGCATCAGCCGCCTGCACGGGCTTCCGGTGCGGCAAGGTCCGGGCGAGATATCGACGGTGCTTGCCAAGGAGGTGTCCGCATGAACGACGGCATCGCCAGCCCGGCCCCGCCGGACGCCATTCTGGAAGTGCGCGGCATTTCGCTGTCGTTCCGGGGCGTCCAGGCCATCAGTCAACTGTCGTTCGTGGTGGCGCGTGGCGAGATCTGCGCCTTGATCGGTCCGAATGGCGCGGGCAAGAGTTCGCTGCTGAACGTGCTCAACGGCGTCTACAAGCCTGATTCCGGCGACATCCGCTACGAGAACGAGACCTTTCGCGAGCTGCATCCCCTCGATGCGGCGCGGCGCGGGATCGGACGGACCTTCCAGAACAACGCGCTGTTCAAGACGCTGAGCGTGCGCGACAACGTGCTGACGGGACTGTCGCGCTATGCGCGCAGCAGCGTGGTCGAGCAGGCCCTGCATCTGCCGCGTGCAAGGCGCGAGGCGGCCGACTTCCTGGATCGTGCCGAGGCGGTGCTGGAGTTCCTCGAACTACAGGTTTGCCGCCACACCTTGGTGGGCAGCCTGCCCTATGGCGTGCAGAAGCGTGTGGAACTGGGGCGTGCGCTGGTGTCCGCGCCGCGCCTGCTGCTGCTGGACGAACCGATGGCCGGGATGAATGCCGACGAGAAGCTGGAGATGAGCCGCTTCATCGCCGACATCAACCGGGATCTGGGTATCACCGTGGTACTGATCGAACACGACGTGGGCGTGATCATGAACCTGTCGAGCCACGTAGTGGTGCTGGATTACGGCCGTAAGGTGGGCGACGGCACGCCGGCACAGGTGCAGGCCAACCCGGACGTGATTGCCGCCTACCTGGGCGCGCCGCATTGAAAAGGCGTGGACGACTATGCTTCTCTTCCTCGAAACCCTTGTCGGCGGCTTGCTGGCGGGGACCATGTATTCGCTGGTGGCGATCGGCTTCGTGCTGATCTACAAGGCCAGCGGTGTGTTCAATTTCGCGCAGGGCTCGATCCTGCTGTTCTCGGCGCTGCTGTTCGTCACGCTGCGGGAGTCGAGCGTGCCGTTCGTCCTGGCCCTGCTGCTGACCATCGCGGCGCTGGTGCTGCTGGCGGTGCTGATCGAGAAGCTTGTGCTGCGACCGCTGACCAACCGCAGCCCGATGACGTTGTTCATGGCCACCCTGGGCCTGTCCTACGTGGTCGAGGGCGTGGCGCAGGGCGTGATGGGCGCCAACGTCCATGCGCTGGACCTGAGCATCGCTGACCTGCCGGTCTTCGTCGGCGGCGTGCTCATCAGCCAGTTCGACCTGGTGGCGGCTATCACTGCCGCAGTGCTGGTCGGCGTGCTGGCCCTGCTGTTCGACAGGACGCGCATCGGTATCTCGCTGCGCGCGGTGGCCGACAACACTCGCGCGGCCTTGTCCGTCGGCATCAACCTCCACCGCATCTGGCAGGTCGTCTGGGCGGCGGCGGGCCTCACAGGGCTGGTGGCCGGGCTGCTGTGGGGCGCGCGCCAGGGGGTGCAGTTCTCGCTGTCGCTGGTGGTGCTGAAGGCCCTGCCGGTGCTCATCATCGGCGGCTTCACCTCGATCGGCGGCGCCATCGCCGGCGGGCTGATCGTGGGCGCCGCGGAGAACCTGGCCGAAGCCTACGTCGGCCCCTATGTCGGCGGCGGCATCACGTCGTGGTTCGCGTACTTCCTGGCGCTGGTGTTCTTGTATATCCGCCCAGCCGGGATCTTCGGCGAACGTGCCATCGAACGAGTCTGAGATCCCTATGACAGACACTACGCCTTCCATCCATCCCGCCTATGGGGCGCCTTTGCGGCTCAAGGGCAGGGCGCCGGCGCGGCTGCCGCAGGTGGCGCTGCTCGTGCTGGCTTTCGGCATCGTGCCCTGGCTGGGCAGCGAGTACTGGCTCAACGCGATCGTCGTGCCCTTCCTCGTGCTGTCGCTGGCCGGCCTGGGCCTGAACCTGCTGACCGGCTATGCGGGGCAGACTTCGCTCGGGTCGGGCGGCTTCATGGCCGTCGGGGCCTTCGCCGCCTATGCCTTCCTGTTGCGCGCAGACCTGAGCTTTCCGGTCGCGCTGCTGCTGGGCGGCTTGGCCGCAGCGCTGGCCGGGCTGCTCTTCGGCTTGCCCAGTGCCAAGATCAAGGGCTTCTACCTCATGGTGACCAGCCTGGCGGCGCAGTTCTTCCTGGAGTGGTTGTTCCTGAAGTTCCCGTGGTTCTACAACCACAGCTCGTCGGCCACCATCTCGGCGCCACGGCTGGATGTCTTCGGCCTGGACTTCGACCATCCGCTGGGCAAGTACTACGTGGTGCTGGCCACGGTGAGCCTGCTGACCTGGGCTGCCGTCCACCTGGTGCGCAGCCAGACGGGCCGCGACTGGATGGCGATCCGCGACATGGACACGGCCGCGGCGGTGGCGGGCATCCGCGTCAACCGCAGCAAGGTGCTGGCCTTCGCGGTCAGCGCCTTCTACCTGGGCGTGGCCGGCGCGCTGTGGGCCTTTGCCTACCTCGGCTCGGCGGGTGCGCAGAGCTTCGGCCTGGCGCGCTCCTTCCAGGTCCTGTTCATCATCATCATCGGCGGGCTCGGCAGCATCGGCGGCAGTTTCATCGGCGCGGCCTTCATCAGCCTGCTGCCGCTGGGACTGGACTTCGTCTCGCAGAGCCTGTTCGCCGGGCGGCTGGATGCAGGTCTGCTGCAGAACATCCAGAAGGTGATCTTCGGCGTGCTGATCATCGGCTTCCTGATCAAGGAGCCGGAAGGCATCGCCCGTCTTCTCCACAACTGGCGCGCTCGCCTGTCGGTCTGGCCGCTGCGCTTCTGAACCTTCGTTCCGCCTGACACCTCTTCAAGGAATCCTTTGACATGCTTCTTATGAAAAAGACGCTGATCCTGACGCTTGCTGCCGCCCTGGGCCTGGCATCCGCCCCTCTGTCCGCCGCGGAGCAGTACGTGCCGTTGCCGACCTACCGCGTCGGACCCTACGCGTCGAGCGGTTCGCTGTGGTGGGCGGGCACTCTCGACTATTTCCGCTACATCAACGAAGTGGAAGGCGGCATCAATGGCGTGAAGATCAAGTATGAGGAGTTCGAGACCGAGTGGAGTCCCGACCGCACGGTGGAGGTCTATGAGCGCGTCAAGAAAGGCAAGGACGGTTCGCCCCTGGCCTTCTTCTTCACCCACGGCACGCCGGCCACCTACGCGCTGATCGAGAAAGCCGCAGCGGACAAGATTCCGCTGATCGACCCGGCCGGCGGACGAACCGAATCCATCGATGGCACGGTGTTCCCCTACGCTTTCCCGCTGCTGTTCAGCTACTACAGCCAGGCATCGACCGGCATCAACTTCATCGCGCAGAAGGAGGGCGGATTCGATAAGCTGAAGGGCAAGAAGATTGTGACGGTCTATCACGATTCGGCCTATGGCCGCGCCACCCAGCCAGCCCTGGAACTGCTGGCCAAGAAGTACGGCTTCGAGAATATCCAGATTCCGGTGGCTGACCCCGGCAACGAGCAGTCGCCGCAATGGCGCCGCGTGCGCGAGATCAAGCCTGACTGGGTCTTCCTGCGCACCTGGGGAGTCTCCACGGTCGTCGCGCTCAAGACTGCCCAGCGCTTCGGCTTTCCCGCCGACCACATCATCGGCGACGTCTGGGCCGGCTCCGAATCCGACGTGATTCCCGCCGGCGATGCGGCCAAAGGCTACCAGGCACTGGCCCCGTATCCCGGTGGCACCGGTTTCGAGATCCACAAACGATTGAAGCAGCACATCCTCGACAAGGGCAAGAGTGACCTGCGCGACACCAGGTACTTCGGTGCGGTCAACTACAACATCGGCCTGGTCAATGCCGCATTGGCGGTGGAAGCGTTGCGCACCGGGTACAAGAAGTTCGGCGCGCGCCCGCTCAATGGCGAGGAGGGCCGCTGGGCCTGGGAGCATCTCGCGGTGAACGATGCGCGCTTGAAGGAAATCGGGTTCTACGGTCTGCTGCAGCCGCTCAACATCACCCCGTATGACCACGAAGGCGGTGGCGCGGCGCGCATCCAGAAATGGGACGGGAGCAGATGGGTGTTGCAGACCGGCTGGATCAAGGCCGACCATGAACTGCTGCGTCCCCTGATCAAGGAGAAGTCGGCAGCCTATGCGAAGGAGCATGGCATCACACCGCGCGACCCGGGCAAGGAACACTGATTTCACCCTCGCAGGCAAAACCATGAAAACAACCATCAGTTCCCGTCACCATCTGGCGGGTGTAGCAAGCCTGGCCCTGGCCGGCGCCATCGCGAGCAGCGCGCTGGCGCTGGAAACCCGTCCCGGTCCCGATGCCGGTAAGCAGTTCCTGCCGATCGCCAGCTATCGGGTCGGCCCCTACGCCTCGTCGGGCGCGCAGATCTGGGCCGGCCGCATTGACTACTACCGCTACATCAACGAAGTCGAGGGCGGCATCAACGGCGTACCCATTGTCTGGCAGGAGTGCGAGACCGAATGGACGGCGGAGAAAGGCGTGGAATGCTACGAGCGCTTCAAGCACGGCCTCCAGGGCGCGCCGGTACCCGCCTATTTCCCCAATGGCGCGCCGGCGGCCTTCGCGCTGGCCGATCGCGCCGCGCAGGACAAGATTCCGCAGGTGACGCTGGCCTATGGCCGCACCGAGGCCGCGGATGGCACGGTGTTCCCTTACATCTTCCCGGTTGTCCTGACCTTCTATAGCGAAGCGTCGGCCCTCGTCAACTTCATCGCGCAGCAGGAAGGCGGACATGACAAGCTCAAGGGCAAGAAGATCGTCACGCTCTACCACGACTCGGCCTACGGGCGCGAGACGATCGAGCCGCTCAGGCTGCTATCCGGGAAGTACGGCTTTCAGGACATCCAGATCCCCTTTGCCGACCCAGGCAACGAGCAATCGGCGCAATGGCGGCAGATCCGCCAGATCCAGCCTGACTGGGTGTTCATCCGCACCTGGGGCGTTTCCACGCCGGTGGCCATCCGTACAGCGCAGCGCTTCGGCATCCCGGCCAACCGCATCGTGGGCGACGTCTGGGCCAGCTCGGAGGAAGACGTGATTCCAGCGGGCGATGCCGCCAAGGGCTATCTGGCGCTCACGCCTTACCCGGCCGGAACGGACTTCGAGATCCACAGGCGCTTGAAGCAATACATCATCGACAAGGGAAAGAGCGACCTGCGCGACACCCGCAAGTTCGGCAGCGTCTACTACAACTCGGGACTGATCGATGCGGTGATCTCGGTCGAGCTGGTGCGCAAGGCGCAGGAGAAGTTCGGCAAGCGCCCCGTCACCGGAGAGGAAGGCCAGTGGGGCCTGGAGAACCTGAACATCGATAATGCACGCCTGAAAGCGAACGGCTTCCACGGCCTGCTGCAGCCGCTGCGTTTGTCACCCCGGGACCACGAGGGCGGCGGCGCCGTCAAGGTGCAGCAATGGGACGGCAAGAAGTGGAATCAGGTGAGCGACTGGATCCAGGCCGACCGCGAATTGCTGTGGCCGCTCATCAAGGCCAAGTCTGCCGCCTACGCCAAGGAAAAAGGCATCACACCCCGCGTAGCGTCGCAAGGAAAGAACTGAGCCATGAGCAACGGCATCGTCAGCGCCATTCCGGTTGAGATGGCCCCTAGCGTCTCGGCGCAGGAGCTATTGCGCGTGGACGACATCGAAGTCATCTACGACGGCGCCATCTTGGCTGTCAGCGGCGTCTCGCTGGTGGTGCGGCAGGGCGGCATCACCGCGCTGCTGGGCGCGAACGGCGCGGGCAAGAGCACTACGCTCAAGGCCATCTCCGGCCTGCTGGGCGCCGACCGCGCCCGCGTCAGCCGCGGCAGCATCCGTTTCCAGGACAAATCGACCGAAGGAGTCGCGCCCGAGCAACTGGTGCGCGCCGGCATTGTGCATGTGCTGGAAGGCCGCCAGGTCTTCCCGCACCTGACCGTAGAGGAGAACCTACTCAGCGGTGGCTTCGTGCGACGCCCCAGTCGACAGGCGCTGCAGCGTGGGCTGGATCGGGTCTATGCCTGGTTTCCGCACCTCAAACAGAAGCGCGGAGTGCGGGCCGGTTATATCTCGGGCGGCGAGCAGCAGATGCTGGCGATCGGGCGTGCCCTCATGACAGAGCCCCGCCTCGTGCTGCTGGATGAGCCTTCGATGGGCCTGGCGCCGATTATCGTGCAGGAGATCTTCGAAATCGTCAGCCAGCTTAATGTGCGGGAAGGGGTGAGCTTCCTAGTGGCCGAGCAGAACACCGCGCTGGCCCTGCGCCATGCGCATCATGCCTATGTGCTAGAGACGGGCAGGGCAGTGTTAGCTGGCGCGGTGCAGGACCTGCTGAATGATGCTGGCCTCCGCGATGCCTACCTGGGTAGAAAACTGTCGGCAGAGCAACTGTCGGCAGTGCGTTCGGCCACTTTGCACCCGATCCAAGAGGCTCATTCACCGTGAGAATAGCAGCGAGATCTACCGCTCCTGACGGGCTGGTGGCTCGAGCACGAATTCGTCGATACGGCCAACCTATCTATCCGCATCGCCGCCAATTGCTGCGCCGTGTCCGAACACTGGTGGACCAGGTGATCGTCGATTTCGGTGATCATGCCACCGGAGCACTTCAAGCGTCAGCGCTGGCGGTGGGCGCTTTGGCGGGGCAGCCAGGAAGGCTACAGATGACGACCGGCCCGTTTCTGATCGTCGGAACCTGGCTAGTCGTCGACAACAACTTGACCGGGAAGGCATCGAGTAACGACGCACTGGTAATGGCCTGTCTGAAGGGGCTCGTTGCCGGGGTAGGCAACACGGACCTCGCTCTGTTGCTGGGCGCCATTGGCATTGGGGTGTGGTTGCACCTCCGGGAGCGGCACGAGCATCGACGCAACGAGTATTTAACATAATATACATTATGCGCAACAAATCGGGTTTTAAGCAGTAACTGAAAACAGGGTCAAGCCCCCGGCGTCGGGGGTCTCGCACGAAGAAGCCAGCGCCGTTAGCTGGCTTTTTTACTGCCGGAGACGACGCCATGAAGAATCCGTCCAGGCACTGGGTCAGCGCAACAGAGTTCGAACGCTACGCCAGCGGCCTATCACGAAAGCATCTATCCCGTCTATTGCGCCGATGCGACAGAACCATCCGCGATTGGCAGTCAGGACGGCGGCCAATCCCGGCGTGGACAGTCCAGACACTGCGCCTCCATCAACACGAGACGAAGCTAGCCTATCTGAACATGTTCGGCGTGCTACCGCCTGAATAGCTTGCAGAGGGGTGGCCTGCCTGCGAGCCACGAGCCCGCCAGGAGCGCCCACAGCTGAACCCGCTACTCGGTCCCGCCAGCCTCGCTCCGCTCGACAACCGTCCGGAGGGTTACAGGACCAGGTGCTTCGTCAGTTCTGCCCAAGCGCGGACACTCCTGACGCTAGACGCAATATCCTGCTGCGGATCCGGCAGAAAAGTTCGACCAGGTCGACGTTGGCGCAGCTGCAGCGCCGCACGATATTGCGCAAGGGGCTGTCGATCGACAGCCTTTTTTCGTTACGCCGTGCGCGTGACGACTTTTGCGGAGGCCGGGTTGATCGCCACCCGCACCTGGTGCACCTGGTCGTCCGAGGTATCCGCGCGCACCACGCCATCTGACCAGGTCGACGTCTCGAAGATAGCTCCGCGCTCGGCCCGCGTGCTTGCCTTGCTGGCCCGGGCCAACAACTCCACCATGGCATCAAAGCTCACCGGATTTCCGTTACGCGTGACGGATTTCCCGGCGCCCTTCTTCACCACGGCCAGCTCGCCACGCAGCTTGTCATTCTCGGCGAACGCCTTGTTACGCTCGGACTCGGCCAGCTCGAGCTGACGACGCAGGGCTGCGACCTCGCGCTCCTGGTCGCGGTCCTTGTCAACGCCCATCCGCAGCAGGATCGTGCGATCTTCGTTGAGCTCGTCAATGGTCTCGTGCGCCTCGGCCAGCTCAGCACGCAGCGCATCGACCTCCAGGCGGCACTCGTCGTAAGCGTCGACCTGGTCGACCACCAGGCGAGGCGCCCGGCTATTTTCCGTCACCGTAACAGCATTACGCTTGCGCGCCCGGTAGGCGGCCTGACGCTGCGCCCCGGTCAGGGCATCCGCCTTGCGCGGACGGCCACGGCCCCGCTTGGCTTCCACGTCCAACTCGCCCGTCACATTATCCGTCACGTCACGCATATTCGCCTCCTTGATCCGACGACTCTATTTTATGTCACGCGTGACGGAAATTCTATTTCCGTTACATTTTAACCGTAACGAAAATTAGCCAGCCGGCCGTTCCTTATCGCCAGCCGCGGCGGATATCGCCTTGTTCTGCTCGTCGCTGATCTTGCCGAACGGCTCGATGGGCCAGCTCGTCACCGCGATGTGCACGCCGGCCTTGTTCAGCATCACATGCTCGCCATAGGCCGAGCGTTGGACGCCCCACCCCATTTCTTCGAGCTGGGCCGCTGACAGCCGCTCCTTGAGCCGGAAGCTATCGTCGTACCACTCGACGTACAGCCGACTGCGCCGCGCGTCGTAGATCATCCCGGACAAGCGCGGCCGCCATTTGGAGGAAATCGACGCCACGTAGTCCGCCGCCATGGCGTCCTGTGTCTGCGTCTGACTGATGGGGGGGCCACTGACCGGAGGTGGCTGCACCGCAGCGGCATTCGACGACGGCGCCGACGAGCTCGTGACCGTCGTGGTCGTCACCAGGTGCGGCGTGTCCTCGGCCTTCTTCTTGACCAGACTCCGTTCTAGGCCGCCACCCTTGAACATGTGCACTAGGTAGCCCACCGCCACCACCAGTGCTATCAGCATCAACGGCGCCCATTTGCGGAGCACCGGGTTGTTCCAGATGTTCGTGCGGGCGTCCTTGTAGGTCGCCGTGTTCGTCGTCTCGGCTTGATGGCTCCTATAGGTACCGAAGTACTTCGGATCATAGGTCTCGGTCCCCTTGTTGACCTGGACGAACTTGATCTTGCGACCGTCGTGCATGCCCTTGTACGAGGTCCACTTGTACGAGCTGTCCTTGCCGCGAGCATTGAGTTTCTCGAAGACAATCTTCTGGTCGACCCGGTTCACCCACACCGGATGCACACCGCCGGCGCCCTGCAGCACCTGGCACATCAGGACGATGTCCAGGCCCCGGTGCCGGTGCTCGGCGACGGCCTTGATCTGGTCCGCCGGCATGGCCCGCGCCGAGCCATGCGGCCAGAAGTTCTGCGCCTCGTCCAGCACGACCAGGGCATCGTTCTCCACGAGCTCGTTCCATCGCAGCACATCCCCTTCCGGGATCTCGTGCAACAGCTCGCCCACCCTCCCCTCCTCCAGCTCGGCGACGGCCGCGATCTTGGCGTGATCCAGGCCGTTGATCCGCGCGAAGACCTTGCGGCCCTCCTTGAGCGCCGGAATGATCCGCTTCACCACCGCTTCCCACGTCTTGCCGGCACCCGGCAGTCCCTCATGCACGATCAGCATCGCATCACCATTGGAAGAGAGTCACGACCTTCCGCAGCATGCGGAAGCCGAAGGCCGAGCCGAGCAGCGCAATGCCCGGCCCGATGTTGAACACCCCGAGGAAGTACAGCACGTCGCCCGCCAGCGACGCGAACGACTGCTGCAGGCTCACTCCCTGCAGGAAGGTGGGTGCCGGGATCGCCGCGATCAGTGCCGCAATCGCCGTCAGCGCCAGGTCGACGATATTGATCGCCAGATCTGAGAACAGGTCCCAGGCCGCTGCGAACAGCTTGCCGAACAAGCTCAGCAACCACGTCGCAAAGTCAGAGAGAACGCCACCGAAGTTCATAGGAACGCAATGCGGAAGGCCGCCCAGGCCGCGACGATCAGCACGATCACGCCGCCCATACGGTAGAGGTTAGTCATCGTGTCAGAGCACACAAACTGTCCGGCATCGAGCGCAGGCAGCCACTTGCTAGCGGCAATGCTCCAGTGCGGGCACGCCCCGCCGCTGATCGTCACACTGAAGAAGCCCGCCGACGCCACGTACCAGGGCGATGCCTTGATCGTATTGACGAAGCGCCCGAACACGTCCGCGAAGGTCTTGGTCTTCGCGGTGTACACGCTACCGCTCGGCCCCTGGAACGGCGTGCCCGTATCCTGCTGCTGTTGCTGGTTGGCCGCCCCGCTCGTCGTCGTGGTCGTTGTCTTGGTTGTGCTGCTGCCGTCCGGGTTGGTGGTCTTCTCCGTCTTGGTCTCGTTCTGCGTCAGCACAAGCGGGTCCTGCTCGGACGTGCTCATATCGGTATTCGGTGCCACGTGCACGGACTGGACCACGTTCGTGTCATAGCGCAATCCAGTCGTCGGGTCGATGCTGCTGCTGGTCTTCGCCGGCAACGGAAAATCGAACGGCCCGGCGATGACGTTGCCGTTGTAGTCGGTGAACGTGCCCAGGTCGATGCCCTGCGAACGTGCCCACTCGGCCAGGTTATGCGCAGCAGTCGGCGTCATGCCTGTCACCTGCGTCTGCATCGCCGACAGCGCCGCCGCATCTGTCGGTCCCGTCACCGGAATAGGCGAGCCAGGCGAGGAGCAGGACACGCCGTCCGCATTCAGCGTGCTCCCCGATGGGCACGCTGAGAACGTGCCGCTAACCCTGCCATAGTTCCAGGGGCCGGACACCGATCCGTCTGACTTCTTCTTGGTCATGCACGACACTTGATACGGTGAGGCGGTTCCGCTTAACTGGCATGAGTAGTGCGTATAGCCGGTCTCCTGTGCGTCATTCGCGGCCGCGATTAGGCCGGTCACCTGAGTTATCGTCGTGCCGCAATACGACCCATAGCCCGCCTGCCACGAATAGCAGAACGAGCCAGGGCGATCCGACACCACCGGCGGCCCTGGCTTCACCAACTTCCCGTCGAGGTAGTTCAGCCCCGCCGAGATCAGCGCGTCCAGCGCCACCCCCACGACCGGCGAAGCAATTGCGCTGGTCAGCACCGTGCCCGCCAGCTTCGCGGCATTGAGCGCACGCCGCCGCATGTACGCTGTCTTGCCGACATACACCCCGTCGACGTCGATGGTGGCCTGATAGTTCATGCCGTAGTCACCACCGCTTCCAGGCGGCAGCAGTTGCCAGCCGCCCGTGCTGCCGTAGCTTGCGGACGGCGCCGCTTCAGCTCGACCCAGCAGCAGCGCTAACACCAAGGCCAGCAGCACCGTGCCTACCTGCCGAACCCAATCGCCACGCAGGCGGCGCACACGAGCCCCAGCAACGCATAGAACAGTAGCCATAGCATCACCCCACCCCCAGAAAGAAAAAAGCCCCTACAGACACTGCAGGGGCCAACAGAAAACGGCAGACGCCAGATCAGCCGAAGAAGCCCGCCACCTTCTTCACGGACCACTTGGCGAAGCCGGGCAGCGCATAGATCGCGCCCACGGCGACAATCGAAGCCACCACCGACGTCGCATCGATATTCGCCAACACGCCGGACGTGTCCACGGTGGTAACGGCGTGAGCCGAACCGGCGGCAACGGCGGCCGACATGGCGGCCAGACGGATCAACAGGGACTTGCGGCTCATGACTACTCCTCGAAAAAACCAGCCAGGGACCGCACCACCCGCGCCACGACGAAGCAGAGGACCGGAAGGGAAAACCCCAGCAGGAATGCGGACCCTAAATCGGTTCCCGCTGGAGGTTGCAAAGCTTGCGCGAGCGTGAGCGTGCTTGTGTACTCGCTCGCGGTCTGCAGGATGAAGCCCTGGCACTGCTCCGGCGTGTCCGCCGTGGCCACCAGGGCACCGTTCTGCCAGGTCACGCACTGCGCCACGATCAGCGCCCCAGCGCAGCCCTGTACTTCGCATACAGAGCCCGCTTGTGCGTACGGCGATCGCGCTCGGCAGCAAGACGCTGGCTGCCATGAACGCCAGCCCAGGCGCCCAGCAAGAAAGCAACACCAATACAGGCGGCGATCTTCAGCAGTCCAACGTACACGTCCATCACGCCGCCTTCTTCTCTTCGACGCGCTGCAGCGGCTTGATCGACGTCACCACCTTGACGTCGCCGCCGTCCTTGCCGTTGCTGGTCTCGATCAGCGAGATCTCCGCCAGGAACGGGAACGGGTTGTTGATGACGGACTTCACGATGCCCGAGTTCTCGCACTTAAGCGCCTGCGTGCAGACGCCCTTCGAGTCCTGGCCGCGCAGTTCCACGTCCGTGTAAATCGTGCCGGTGTCCATCTGCCGGCCGTCCAGATTGCCCACCCAAAACTTGGCGCCCCGGATGGTGACGCGTGCGATCATTTCCATGCCCTACTCCCGATGAATCGACGGAGGTTCGTGCCCGCCGTACACGTGCCGCGCCACAGCAGATTTCTGCGCTTGCGCCGGCACCCCAATGCGGGTGATCCGGGCCACAAGCGCGGCGACGTCTTGGTATCGATCGATGGAAGTGGCGTAGCCCACCAGCTTTCCGTACTGGTGCTGCACGTGGTCGAGCTGGCGCTCGCACACGATCTCGTCCTGCGTCTCCAGCGCCGTCTTCTGATCAGTCGCCAAACGCAGCGGATCGGCCTCCAGAAAGGCTTCCAGCGCCTTGTACGCGCCGACGAAGTAGCTATCGCGCTCGATCAGGATGCGGTGGTCGACCACACGATCCTTGCAGCGGAACTCGATTTCGATGCGCAGCCACTCGCTGTCTTGCTTGCCGAGCTGCCGGCCCTTCTCATAGGCCCGCAGCATCTTGCCGTTCTTGCGCCGGCCGATTTCCAGCGTGCGGCCACCGCAGGCCCCTGCCCCGGCCACGCCGCTCTCGATCTTGCGATACACCGGGATGCGCCCGCCGGCATTGAACTCGCCCGCGAAATACAGGCTTTCGACCTGGTCAACCGAGACCTCGCCGGCGCAGAAGTCGCGTGCCAGGTCGCAGCGTGTGATCCGCGCGTCCAGGTCCTGCACGGTCGCATAGACCGCATCCCAGTCAGTGACAGCCGCGCAGCCCACGCCCGACAGGTCAAGGCACACCGTGCCGGCTACGTGCTCCCCGCCCGCGCCGATGATGCCCAGGCGCACCGTCTCGCCGTTGATGTAGGCCAGCACGTCAATGCTCGACTCGTACCGGCGCCAGCCGTAGCCGTTGGCGCTCAGCGTGACCGGCACGCCGAACCAGAGATGGAAGTAGGCGCGCAGTTGCTCCAGGGCGTCGCCCACGCTGCCGCAAGGCAGGAAGGTGAAGGTCAACCAATCGACGATCGTCTGTTGAGGCCCTTGCGAGCCACTTTCCCCCCGTTTTACCGGACGGGGGGAACGGCCTGTCGGCCGTCCGTCCTCGCTACGCTGCGGGCGGGCGGCCGACAGGCCGCCGCCGCCCAGAACCTCACCGTGGAAATCGACGCGCATGGCCATCAGAAGAGCCCCTTCTGCGCGCGGTACTTCTGGGAAATGGCCTCTTGGGCCCGGACTTGCTGCTCGGCCCGGCGTTGCGCCAGGACGTCTACGAGCCATTGGGGACGAGTCAGGCTCTGGAATGGGTCCACCCCAAGCCGCGCCTTTGCAACGCACCTACGCCCGCCTGCACCCATTGTTAACCCCTCGCTCGGTTTACCCGTTATATTTCGGCTCGTGTACCCAGAACCGGGGTTACCCCCGTTCCGGGTAATCCGAAAGTTACCCTCAGCAGGGGTAACGCGGAAATTGGAGATTTCTATGAGTTATCAGGAACTGATAGCGAAAGCGCTTCACGGTCGGTCGGTTAATCGCGCCGCGAAGGAAATGGGGCTGTCTCAATCCAGCATGGATCGATACGCAAAGGGACAGGTGCTGCCAGATTATGTGACCGCGTTTATGCTGGCCCGGGAGGCCGGTGTGGACCCGCGCGAAATGTTTTTGGCGCTGGTCGAGGAAGAGGCCAAAAAGCGCGGTCTATTGGAAAAAATTTCCGAGGGTTTTAATTCGCTGCTAGCACTCATCAAGCCGCGCGGGAGAAGGGTTTCCGCGTGGTGCTAGCAGCTTAAAGCTTGATTTGTTGCTTTATACATTATGCGCAATTCAACTGTAGCGGCTAAGTTGTAATGTCCGGATCTGGCTAAGTAGAAATGTCCGCCTAGCCTGTCGTTCATGCTATCCAGCCTGCCCGGTTAGATGCGATGGAGACGCCAGGCGATGGCTAGATCTGAGGTCATTACGGTAAGCATGTGCGAGTTGGACAGGCTCAAGACCGTCCAGGCGGTCGTAGACGGCGAATTGCGGCCTGGCGTGGCCGCTGAGCGGTTAGAGATCACAGATCGGCAATTCCGGCGGTTGCTGGATCGCTACCGGCAGGAAGGCGCGTCGGGATTGGTTTCTCGCCGACGCGGGCGGCCCAGCAACAATCGACTGCCGGCGGAGCACGAGGCTGCGGCGCTCGACCTCATTCGGGAGCACTACACCGACTTCGGGCCGACGCTGGCCGCGCAAAACCCTGAACTGGCACTCCCCGCTACAAGTCCTCGCGCAGGTTCTGGCCAATCCCACGGACCGGCTTCCTGTTCAATAACTGAGGGGTGTTGCACTTCGCACTTGAAACCGCCCCACATATCGGAGGCGTGGTAGTAGCCGATCGCATCATGCCCTCTGTAGCGCATGGCCAGCCTCCGGACCACCCGATCAGACGCCGTCACGGTGTGTAATCCCTCCATTCATCATGGTTAATTGGATCTTAACCTTACTGACCTCCTGGGTGGAGACCTCAAACAGATTGCGCTCCAGCACAATAAGATCCGCCAGCTTTCCCGCCTTGATCGAACCCAATTCGTGCTCTCTTCGCAATTGATAAGCACCATTGATGGTATAGCCATGAATCAATTCAGCCAAGCTCAGTCGCTCTGTGGCTGGCGGTAGAAACGGACCATCTTCTCGACCTACTGTTTGCCGAGTCATGCCAGATTGGATGACTTCGAGAGGCTTGTAGACCACCTTGTAGCCTGTCGCCAAGGCATCGGTGCCGAGTGAAACCGTGGCACCAGCCTTGAAGAATGACTTAAAAGAATACATACGATGCCAGCGTTCTTCGCCTAGAATATCGCGGACCTTTAGTTGGTAAGGGTCGTAGACACCCCACTGAATCTGAGTGTTAGCGACGACGCCGAGCTTCTTAAAGCGTGGAATATCTGCGGGATCGGTGAGGAAAGCATGGCAGATCGTATGACGCGAGCCTTTACCAGTACGCGTATTCTGCGCGGCTTCGATTGCGTCCAGCGACATCCGCACTGCAGCGTCGCCGGTGCAATGGATGTGCGTGTCGATTCCCTCGGCATCGGCTTCTCGAATCAGGCGATCTAAGGTCGCCTGTGGAAATATCGGCTCTCCCCGCCAGTCCGGTTGATTGGCATAAGGTTGTAGATAGTAAGCGGTACGCGTTAGTTCTGTCCCATCTGCCAGTAGCTTTAACACGCTGGCCTGCACAAGCTTACTTTGATAGCGCTGGCGATGTTTCCTCAGGATAGGGAATGGATCGACATCCGGATTGTTGTGATAGTACGAACCGATGACCCGGTGGCGCAGTTTTCCCCGTCGCTCGATACTCTGGAAGATTTCGTATCCGATATGTTGACTATCTGGCCAGAGGACGAATCCAGCATCAAAAACGGTGGTAATTCCTGCGCTGGCCAGCCGAAGCTGCCAGTCCTCGATGGCACTGGCCACACTTTCGGTGGGGAGAAAATCAATACCATGCTCTCGCTTTAGTTTTCCTAGTGCGGAAAATAGGGCCGGGACCTCGCTTATAAAGCCAGTTGGTTCGCCGGTTCTGTCATCTTTCTCATACCATGACTGGCCAGGTACGACATCACGTGGCGTGTCCTTGGTAATTCCGGCCATTTCGAGAAACTTTGAATTCGCCCAATAATTATGCAGGTCATTGCTGATTAAAAGGACTGGGCGGTCGGCCACGATGGCATCAAGTGCTTCCTTCTTCGGGCCTGTGGCGGGAAAATTTGAGGCCATCCAGCCAAAGCCAGATATAAGCTGCTGATCCGGATGGCTTTTTGCATATTCGCGTATTGCCGCATATATTTCTTCAGGGTCTTCGTGGTTGACCCAGACCCCTGCAGCAAAACCTAATGTCGACAAATGACTGTGAGACTCGATGAACCCAGGCAACATCATGCGACCTTCAAGATCGATAACAGTCGCTGTCGTTCCGGAAAACTGCGTCGCGCCCTGGTTGTCGCCAACATAAACAATGTGCTCGCCTTTGACGACTACCGCTTCAGCCCATGGTTGCGATTGTTCGACCGTATAGATCTTGCCGTTGCGGAAGATAGTTATCGTATCGTTTTGACTCTGGTCGGCTGCATTGGCGCGGTACGGTACGCCAAGGAGAGTGCCAGCGACAGCACTTAGTCCAAACGCAATGGCGCGACGCCGTGACAACTGCAACGGTTGCCCATCGAGTTCGGCTTCGCTATCGGGGTCGACGTTCAACAGCGGGACCAATGAGAGATTTACGCAGGCGAAACACATCATCTATCTCCTAGGGGCGGAAGGGGCGGCTGCCGCAACAGCCTGTGGTCGCGTTGCGCACAGCATCGTTCTGCGACGGTAGCGGTTTTGATCGGTGCATCCCTCGGATCTCGCCAGCCTGCACATTACCTATCTGTTCGGCAGGTACCACCATCCGGCTGCCGCCTTCCGTGATCTTTATCACCAGCGCTGGCGGCCCGATGAGGCCTTCCAGCGCTCAAACAGTCAAACATCGTATGGCACGGGAACACCTGTTCAGCCTCTCACGGTTGGTAAGCAGGGGTTCGGCGCCAAAGGGATGCGACCTTCCTTTGATCCCTGGCCAATAGTAAAAGAGGATTTCTATTTGTGACTGAGGAAATCTCATGATCTAGTGCTCATTCCCTGCGGAGACGAGGCGATTTGATTTGCATCAACCTCCAGGCGGATATGCTCTGGGCCAGGGCAGACAGCTACCTCGGTCGCCATGGCACGGCACAAGGCATCGCGCGCCTGCAAGATGGCCGGTTCGTCGCTGCTTCTCGTAAAGGTCGGCAGTGCACTGGCGTCAACGAACGCATCCTTACGAATCCCGCCTATTTCATCGCCACCCGGGCCTACCTCGAGCGGCACGGCAAGCCGCAGGCGTTCTATTCGGATCAGTTCAGCGTGTTCCGGGTCAGCGCCAAGGCCAATGCCGAAGGCTGCGGCTACACGCAGTTCGGGCGCGCGCACGCTGCAGGGCGAGCCGCCGCGGCCGCAGCACCCGCCGGGGTACGTGAAGCGCTCGCGGCTGATCAACCGGCTGCACCTGGGAGCGGGCGATCAAGGGCACGCCCGTGCCGTAGTTTGCTTCCTTGCCGCCTGTTCCAGACTAGCCCGCGCGATGACACGGTGGAACGGTGTAATTACCGCGAGGTACGTCCGTCCCAGCAAGTTATGGCAATGCACTACGGTCACCAAGACGAGTTCCCTGCCGCCTGCCGCACCCGCGCGCAGCTGGATCGCGAGCCGGAAGTCGAGATGGCGATCGTCCTCGCCCATCACCAGTTCCCCTGCACTCTTCGACCGCAGCGGAAAAAAACCGATCACCGGCCCTCGCGCCGCCGCCGCAACGCCGACCGCACGAGACGATTTGACGCCGACTGTCGCCATAATGGTGTCCCGTACCCGCGTCAGCGCACGAATCCACCACGCCTGCCGCTCGAATCCAGCGCGCGCCAACACTTCGAGATCATCGCTGGCTCCCGCCGGCAACTGAACCGCATACGCGTCCAGCAAGTCCGCGCCCCGATAAAGCGGCGCCAGGATGCTGTCGGATGGCATGGGTATCGCATAAGCTTTATGGGCATTGATCATCAACCAATCTCTCCATGGTTTGGGTAGAGCGCGAGCCTGCGCTAGACATGGCTTCTCTGTGCCATCAGCACACCGCGAGCCGCTCGCCCCGGGAACGATGGATGGATCTGCCACGCAGTTGTCATCGCCAGGACGCCGCGATCGACTTTGAAGAACCGAACCTGCTCGGTGCCAATCCAGGCTGGATGCCAAGCCGTGTCGACCTTGATGATGAGTTTGTCCTCATCCTCGACACGACAGAAACCAGAATAAGCAATCATCGTCTCGAAAAGGGCCGCCGGATCGCTATTCGGGCGCTCTCTGGATGTGAGTATCGACATCATCCGGTCGCGTTCGATGACCATATGGCCGAGTGGTTCGACACCGTATGTGTCCGCGCGCTCGCCTGTATCCTCGAACTCGACCTGAAAAGATAGGATCTTCCACCACCCGGACAACGGGTGGGCGTCGATGTCGGACATGGTCATCTCATCTCGGTGAATTGGTCGAACGTGACCAGTGCGAATCCTTTTCCTTTCAAGCTGAACTCCCGGAAAAGCGCTGCAGTGCAAAATGCAGCGGCGGTCTACGCTAATGTTCGCAGCGTAGCAATCCAGATCGCACCATACACAGTCTGTATGGCGCAGACCTGTGAGCAGCTGACGCGCAGCCACTGGTTCCCGGTGGTCAGCAGGCGGAACCGCGACGTGACGCCAGTCGCTTCAACAGGCTCTTGCAGGATGCGTTTGCCCTCTTCAAAGACACACTTCCACCGCGCAGTTCGGGCGCGCATTGTGCGAGCTGAATGTCGACATCTTCTGTGCCAACTCCAGTCACGCCAAGGGTCGCGTCGAACGGATGAACGGCACGCTGCAGGACCGCCTGGTGAGTCAGCGGCGGATCAACCGGCTGGACCCGGAGCGGGCAATCAAGGGCACGCCCCGGCCCTGATTGGCCGCTGGCTGCACGATAGCGGATGCCGGGCCCGCCCGACGCCGAAGGGCGGCTACCGACCCACAGCGCCCTCTCGCGCCACTCGATACCGGACATTTGACGGGAGCGAAAATGGTCGGTTATGTGTAAGAATTACGCGTCTATTCAAACTCGACTGATCCATGAATGCGAGTCTCCGCGCCGCTATATCCATTCGACGGCTTTTGCCAGTCGAATGGCCGCAAGCCTTCCCTGTTATCTCTCAGTTGCGCAAGCTGGACGAGGCTGAGTTTCTCAGGCGAACCCTCAGGCAATCGTATTCCGGCTACGAGCTGGTCGGAGCGTTCAGAGGCGGCGAACTTATCGGCGTCTTGGGCATGCGGCCGGTCCACACGTTGGCACGCGGGGCGTATCTGCACGTCGATGATTTAGTCGTCGTGGCGGAAGCGCGAGGAAGCGGCGCAGGGCACGCCCTGATGGATTACGCCGAAGCTGACGCACGCGCACGCGACATGAGTGCGGTGTTTCTCGACGCGAGACCAGAAGCCGTTTCGTTCTATGAGAGTCGGGATTTCGCGCTGCACCCTGCACCGTCGATGAAAAAGATTCTCTGATCACGCGACCGCGGGCCACCGACGGCATGCGGACAGTTGAACTTGGCCTACCGCGAGGCCACCGCCCCCACCCTGCCCGGGTCTTGGCCATCTCCGGCCAGCACCACCGCGCCACAGCGACCTGGCAAAAGACACCAACCCCGCGCAAAGCGCACGCTCGTGCCGACATTTGAATTGAGCCCGCGCCCCGACCCTTCAAGACCGCACAGAAAAAGGCGATTGTGGAAAAGGGAACCCGCAGACTGATTGCCGTGTCATCGAGCGCGCCGATCAAGCGCCGGGACGAGGACCGGGCGCGCCCCGCGGGAAGGCGATCCACGCGTGCAGCGCCCCCGCATGCGCGAACGAGGCCAGGCCGAAGGCCAGTGCCGCGCGCGGGTGGGGATCAAGAGAGGAATGCATCGAAACTCCAGTGCTTCGTCATGGCGAACGCACGCCCGCGAGCCTCCGCGGTGTCGTGCTACCAGGACGAACCGCAACGGCCGGAGTTGTCGCATGTCATAAAAATTTCACGTGCACCACCTGGCCCGCATTCGGGGCCGCAAGCTTCCGGCTGATGTATCTGCCGGGGGAACGCCTCGAACATCGCCGCCCATCGCCACATCGAAGTGGCCGACTCTCGGGGCGGGCACGCGGAACCGTGGGCCGACGGCACTGCCCTACCCTGCACCACCTATGACCGGCTGGCCGAGATCGACCAGGGCGAGACCGTCGAGCACAAGCGGCCGGGCCACGTGCCGGCCATTGCGGCGCAGGTCCAGGCGCAGCGCGACAACTGGCATCAGGCCGGTCTTCGCGAACGCCGCAGGGTGAGCGGCCGCGACCGCAGCCCCGCGACGTTGCACATGGCGCGTCAGCTGTTCTCACAGGCCCAGGTCGCCATCGACGGCAGCAAGTTCAGGGCAGTCAACACTCGGGACCGCAATTTCATTGCTGGCAAGGTCGACAAGCGCCCGCAGCAGATCGAGGAAAGCATCCAGCGGTATCTAAGCGCGCTGGAGACTGCGGATCGCACGCAGCCAGCGGAGATAGAGTTCCAGACAACCCGACTGCGCGGGTAGTTTGTGCCACTGCGCCAGCAGATGTATAGCCTTGACCAGATGGAGGAAGAAATCAAGACGCTGCCAGATGGACAGAACTCGATGACGGATCCCGATGCGCGCTCGATGGCGACAAGTGACAAGGGCTCTGGGATGGTGGGCTTCAACGTACAGATGGCCGTTGATGCCAAGCACTAACTGATCGTCGCTCATCAGGTCACCAATATCGGCAGTGATCGGGCGCAACTCAGCTCGATGGCTCGAGCCGCATCGCGATGCGATGGGTAAGACCAGGCTTAAAGCCATAGCTGATCGTGGCTACCTACCTCAGTGCGCAGGAGATCAAGGCGTGCGCGCATACGGGACATGAGCAACATGATTGTGCGCTGCCAAGGCGGCGTGGGCCCCTTCTTTGCCCAGCCAGGAGCGCGACCATGGGCCGACCCGGCAAGATCAACATTGTCGCGGCGTGACGTGGCGGGTCTGCCCAGTCTGGCCCACTCTTTCAGACGCGGTACAGGCTGCCGGCGCCGTCCGCCGGCGTGTTGTCCACGCAGCCGGCCATGGGCAAGCCCTGCGCCCATCCTGCGGCGATGGCCTGCACGTCACGCATGGGATCGCTCGCCTTGGCGCGCTGGTTGCGGAGTCGGCAGGTTTCGGGATCGGTGGCGAACAGCCCGCGTGCGAAGACCCGGCCTTGCTCGGTCAGGCGCGCGGTCTTCGGCCCGCGGATTTCCGCGAAGCGCAGGAAGGCCTGATCCAGGCCGCCGTCCGCCTCGTCCAGGCAGCGGGCCAGATGCCAGGCGTCTTCCAGCGCCTGGCAAGCGCCCTGCCCCGACGTCGGCAACGGCGCGTGCGCCGCGTCACCCACCAGCAGCACGTTGGCCCGGCTCCATGTATGCAGCGGCTCCAGGTCGTGCACGGCAATCAGCCGGATGGTGTGCGCCGGCGTCGCCCGGAGGATGCGGGCGACAGGCTCCGGCCATGGCGCGAACAGATCCTCGACTTCCTTGCGCATGTCCGCTGCGGGCTCCGCAGCAGGCAATGGTCGCGCCTGCGCCGCCGCCCAGTAGACCAGCTCCGGCTTGACCGCCACGCAACCAAAGCGCTCGCCCGAGCCCCAGAAGTCCTGAATCGCGATATCGTCCACCAGCGCGCCCCGCCCCTGCGCCACGCCTATCCAGTTCACGAAGCCCTGGTAGACCGGCGTGTTGTGGCCCGCGACGAAGCCGCGCGCCACCGAATCCATGCGGCCGTCGGCGCCGATGAGCAGGTCCGGACGGATGCTCACCCCGTTCTCGAACCGTGCCACGGCCTTGCCGACGGCATCCAGGTCGATCGCCACCGTCCGATGTCCGTATGCCACCGGGATCCCGGCCCGCGCCGCATGGTCCAGCAGCACAGCCTGCAGGTCGCGGCGCAGGATCGTATGGGTCGGATATCCCATCAGCTGGTCCAGCAGCGCAATATCGAGGCCCCCCAGTGCGTTGCCCGCGGCATCCTGGCGGCGCATCGCCACCGGCCGCCCTCCCGCTGCCGCGATGTCTTGCAGCAGCCCCAGTTCCTCCAGCACAAAGCCGGCATTGGGCCAGAGTGTCACGCCAGCGCCCATGGACGCCGGCCCTGCCCTGCGCTCATATACGCGGGGACGGTACCCCCGCTTGCGCAAGGCAAGTGCCACGCTGAGGCCCGCAACGCCGCCGCCAAGTATTCCGATTTCCACGTTGAATCTCTCCTGTCCAGGCCGTCCTGACGAGCCGCCGGCGGCGGTCCATCGGACGAGACGGCATCTTAGATTCCACCAATCCTGGGAACTAGCATGTGAAAATGGGATGCTTTCATACCCCAAACGGGATAGTCATGCGTGACTCACTCGACCTGAATACCGTCCGCGTCTACGCGGCGGTCGTCGACGAACAGAGCTTCGCCGGCGCGGCGCGCCTGCTGGCCCTGCCCTCGTCCAACGTCAGTCGCCACGTCGCCTCGCTGGAGCGCAGGCTGGGCGTCCGCTTGCTGGAACGCAGCACCCGCCATCTGCGCATGACGGAAGCCGGCAGGTTGCTCTACGAACGCGCAAAGCCCCTGCTTGACGCCTTGCTCTCCACCGAAGAGGAACTCGGTGCGGCGCAGCGCGAACTGCGCGGCCCCCTGCGAATGTGCATGCCAGGCGAAGCGCCAAGGCTGCTGGCCCCCATCCTGGCCGAGTTCTGCAGCCTCCATCCCGGCGTGGAGCTGGAATGCGACACGCGCCTGACCGGCCTGGAAGCGCTGCGGGAAGACGTGGATCTCTCCATCCTCTTCCATCGCGGCCGCCAGGACGACAGCACCTTCATCACCCGCGAACTCGCTACGTTGCCCAGCATCGTGGTCGCGGCGCCCGCCCTGCTGGCCAAGACCGGAATGCCGCGCCAGGTGCGGGAACTCAGGTCCCTGCCCTGCATCACCACCCTGAGCGCGCTGAAGGGCCAGCCCTGGCAGTTCCAGGACGCTGACGGCGAGATCGTCAAGGTGCCGGTCCGCAGCCGCTACCGCGTCAACAGCGGAGAGCTGGCACTGGCGGGCGCGCGGCAAGGTATCGGCTTCGCAATCGTGGCGGCCTATCCATGCCAGGAAGACCTTGCCGCGGGCCGGTTGCGGGAAGTGCCGCTGGACTTGTCCCCTGCGCCGCTGCAATTGCTGGGCGCGTACAGCCACCGGCATTCCGTGACCACGCGGGTCCGGGCCTTGCTGGATCTGATACAGCTGCGCCTGGATGGCGTGGGGAGCGGTTCGAGACGAGGGGCGAATCCTCTTGACCCGTGATGGGCCTCCGAATTCGAGCGCAAGGGACGGAGTTTCTTCTTACGATGCGGTCGCTAGAGTGGAGCCAATTGCCGAGGGTTCCGCATGAACGCGATATCCCTGGCCGACAAGGAGTCGATCATGCAGATGTTCAAGAGTCACCTGGAGTCGCCGCTGGGCGGCCTGCTCCTGGTCACGGATATGGCGCAGCACGTGCGCGCGCTCGACTTCGCCGATCATCGAGCGCGCCTGCAGCGAGGCCTGCGCGCGCACTATGGCATCGTCGACCTCGCCGAGATTCCGCCGCCCGCCGAGATCGCCCAGGCAATCGCACGCTACTTCGCGGGCGACCTGGAGGCGCTCGGCGTCCTGCGCACATCGACGGCGGGCTCGGTGCTCCAGCGCCGGGTGTGGGCCGCGCTGCGCCGCATACCCGCGGGAGCGACCACGAGCTATGGCAAGCTGGCCAGGGAACTGGGTTTCGACGATCCCCGGGCGGCCATCGACATCGGTGCCGCCAATGGTGCCAACCCGATCGCCATCGTCGTTCCGTGCCATCGGGTCATCGCCAGCAATGGTGATCTCAAGGGCTATGCCTGGGGCTTGCACCGCAAGCGCTGGCTCTTGGAACACGAAGGGGCGATCAAGCCAGCGCGCACCGAAGCGCGGACCGCCATGCTGCCGGGGATGTGATCTTGACCGATAGCATCGCCGCCGACCTGTCTCCGCGCGCATACCGGCGGGCTGCGCAGTTCTTGTCCGGCCTCGATGCCGACTGGGCTCGCCATATCGCCGCGACCGGCCCGTGCAAGCTTCAGGCCAAGCCTGACCGCGAACCCTACGAGGCCCTGGTGCGGGCCATTGCCTACCAGCAACTGCATGCCAAGGCCGGCGATGCGATTCTCGCGAGACTGCTGGCCCTTTACCCGGAGGTTTCCTTCCCAACGCCCGGCCAACTGCTGGCAACCGATCCCGGGTTGCAGCGCGCGTGCGGCTTCTCCGCCGCCAAGCTGGCCACCATACGCGGCATCGCCCAGGCGGCCGTCGACGGCATCGTGCCCAGCCTGGAGGAGGCGCGGCGTCTCCCCGATGCCGCGCTGATCGAGCGCCTGATCCCCTTGCGCGGCGTAGGACGCTGGACCGTCGAAATGTTCCTGATCTACTCGCTGGAGCGTTCCGACATCCTGCCGGTCGACGACTTCGGCGTGCGGGAGGGGTACCGCCGCCTGAAGCGGCTGGCGCAGGCGCCCACGCCCCGCCAGATGCGCGCGCTCGGCGAGACCTGGAGTCCCTGGCGCACGATCGCGGCGTGGTACTTGTGGCGGCTTCCCGCCACGTCACAGTGACGTGACATGACACCGCCCATGCCCACCCTGGATCGAACGTTTACTTTGATCGGGCCTGACGGCAGGCCATACGCCAGCGCCATGCCCGGCACTCTCGGCGGCCATCGGGGTGGCAAGCTATACGGCCGGCTGGATTGCCGTGCGGCGCTGCGAGCGATTGCCCGTGGTGGCTATGAGAAGCATCGCGTGTTCTTCCTGGACGAGATGACGGCCATCGCTGCCGGCTATCGGCCGTGTGCGGTCTGCATGCCCGTGGAGTACGCCGCGTGGAAATCTCGATAATGTCCGGTAATGTCCGGGCGAGTCATCGGTGAATGAGAGCGCAAGGATCGGCTTGCCTGCCGACGCGTCGCCGACGGTGCCGGTGCTCTCCACAGAGAGCACGATCGCTGGCGATGTACCCAGCAGAAGCTCAGACGCTAGCACTGGTCCGGGACACCGCCCGCATGGGCCCGCGGGCAGGTGGAGCGAAATGCAGGAGGTGAGAGGGAACAATGATGAAGGATGACACTCGGAGCCTCCAGAGAAACAGCTAGCGCTGCGCTCACTTCCGGGCCCAGGATGAGGTCCAGGCATGTCCATCCGGCAATGGCTGTGCCGTTGTGTGTTGCACGCCATCGGCTCTCGCCGCGCAGAGGATCGTCTTCTGTCGTATAGGCGCTCGGCGCACCAGAGAGACCTGCGTCGAGCGCCTTCAGCAGCGCTTCCTTGCGGGTCCAGAGGCTGAACAGGACTGCGGCCGGATCGGCGCCCGCCCGATCGACCATCTCCTCCTCGGGCGGGGAGAATACTCCGCGTCCGATGCAGGCAAGGTCCAGGCCGTCGATCCTGCGCTCCACATCGACGCCGATGCGGCAATCCCATGCGAAGGCCAGCAGCGCCATCCCTTCAGTATGGGAAACACTGAAGGCGAATCCTGCCGCGGGTGGCCACTGCAAGGCTGGCTTGCCGAAAGACGTGATACTGAAGCGCAGGGATTCGGGTGCGCAGGCCAGATAGCCGCCGATCAGCTGGCGCAGCAGGCTCCGCCTGGCCATGAAGCCATTGCGATGCCTTTCCTGCCTGAAGGCTCGGGCGCGCTGCCGCTCATCCGGCGAAAGCGTGTGCGCGAGCGTCGAGCATGCCGGGTCGATCAGCGCATCATCCAGTACCCACACATGCACGGCTCCTCTCTTCAAGGAGAGACAGCCCGGATCCGGCAGTAGTAGACGAGGAGGCGCGGCGACGGGATCGTACTGCATGCCAGGTGCCCGCGGTGTCACCGTCACGTGATCCCCATTACCTTGTCCAGCAGTGCCGCGACGATCTGCAGGTTCGGCTCGGCCACTAGATCGTAATGGCTGCCCGGTACCTCGGCGATGATCAGGCCGCCGCACGCGATGCGCTGCCACATCTGCATCGGATCGCCGCGCTCCTCCAAGCGGGTCGTTGCGCGCACATAGAGAATCGGTCCAGCGTCGAAGGGGACTGGCCGGTAGCGCGTCATCGCCTGTACCAGCGTCTCGCGCACGTCTCTGAGCGCCTGCGGATACGCCGCCGTCGTGGCGTCCGGCCGCAGTCTGGCGTAGCCGAAGCGCATGCACACGTGATCGGCGCCAACGATCAGCCGATCGGCAACGTAGGCTGCCATCCGCGTCGCGGGCACCGCACGCAGCTTGTGCCACTGGCCGCGCATGCGGCCGTAGCACTGGCGAATCCACGCGCGCCAAGGCAGCCAGCGCTCATATACGTAGGGGTCGAGCAGGCACAGATATTCGATGCGCTCGCCAGCATCCTTCAGCTGTTGCGCAATCTCGAACGCGATCAGCCCGCCGAACGAGTAGCCGGCCAGCGCGTACGGCCCGTCCGGCTGCACGGTGCGCATCTGTTCGATGTAGCTGGCCGCCATCTCTTCGACATGCTGCTGCGTCGCCTGCTCTCCATCGAGGCCTCGCGCCTGGAGTCCGTAGACCGGGCGCGGGCTGTGCAGCGCGCGCACCAGTCCCCAGCATTCCATCACGGAGCCGCTCAATCCATGCACCAGGAAGATCGGCGTGCCGGTGCCGGCGCGCACCAGGACCGGTGATGTTGGCGGCAGCACGCCCTCGTCGATCGCCTCGGCCAGGCGCGCGATCGTCGGCGCGACCTGCAGCGTCGCGATCGGGATCGTTTTCCCGGTCGACTGATGCACGGCGGCGAGCAAGCGCGCCGCGAGCAGCGAATGACCACCCAGTTCGAAGAAGTTGTCATCGCGACCGATCGGCGCGAAGTCGAGAATGTTCTCCCACAGCACCTGCAAGTAGTGCTCCAGTTGCTCGCGCGACGTGCCGACCGGCGGCAGTTCCCGAACCGCCAGGTTCAGTGCGGGATGGTTCCGGATCGGGTCGAGACATGCGGGATCGCGCAAGGCCGCGGCATTGCCGACCGGCAAGCCATTGACCGCATTGCGCGCGGCCGCCTCGGACAGCTTGCCGTTATGCGTGACAGGCAAAGCATCGACGGCGATGATGCGGTCGGGCACGTGCATCGGCGACGCGCGGCGCGCGAGCTCGCGGCGCACCCGGGCGGCCAGCGCGGCAGTCAACGCCACGCCATCCTGCAAGACCAGCAGCAGTACGATCCGCTGGACATGCCCTTCCGCGCGCGAGCGCTGCTCGACCACCAGCGACTCGCGAATCTCCCGGATATCGCTCAGCACGCGATAGATCTCGCCCGGGCCGACGTTGACGCCCCGGACATTCAGCACGCCATCGGATCGGCCGTGCAACCGTGCCGTACCTTCGGGCGGGAATTCGATGCGATCGCCGTGTGTCCAGACCCCGGCATTGCTGGCGAAATAGGCTGCGTGGAAGCTCTTGCCGTCCAGGTCGCCGAAGAAGCCGAGAGGGCGTGACGGAAACGGATTCGCGCAGATCAGTTCACCGACGCCATGGGTTCGGGCACCCTGTTCCCACGCCTGGACATCGAGCGCAAGACTCTTGCATTGGGCCTCCCCCGCATAGACCGGCAGGTTCGGGTTCCCCAGCACGAAGCAGCCGAGAATGTCCGTGCCGCCCGAGATCGACTGCAGGGGCAGTGGCTTCACGTGATCGCGCACCCATTCGAACTGGGCATCGAACAGTACGGCGCCGGTCGACATCATCGCGCGTAGTGCGCCCAGATCGAATTGCTGTCCAGGCACCAGGCCCGCGTCCTCGCACATCCGCAGGTAGGCGGGACTTGTGCCGAACACGGTGACACGCTCGTCGGCAACCAGGCGCCACAAGGTATCGATCGTCGAGACCGGGCCGTCATAGGTCACGATCTCGATCCCGGACGCGAGCGCCGAGAGCTGCCAGTTCCACATCATCCACGCGCAGGTGGTGTGAAAGTACAAGCGATCGCCGGGCCGAAGGTCGCAGTGCAGCCGATGCTCCTTGAGATGCTCGAGCAGGCTGCCGCCGGCACCATGCACGATGCACTTCGGCTTGCCGGTCGTGCCCGACGAGAACATGATGAAAAGCGGATGGTTGAACGGAAAGCGCCGCCACACGAAGCTCCCGGCATCGCCTCGGTCGATCAGTTCGCCAAGCGAGTAGACATGCTGCCTGACGGCCTCCGGCAAGATGCCATCGTCGAGCCGGATCACGCCCTCCAGCGACGGCAATGCCGCAGCCAGGCCGGCGACATTGTGCGCCAGCGACATGCCCTTGTCGAAGGCCCGCTCCGCAACGTGCGCGAACAGCAGCCGGGGTGCCAGCGGCGCGAAGCGATCGAGCAGTGTCTCGACGCTCATTTCGGCTGCAGCGGTCGACAGGGTCGCGCCGAGCGCGGTAACGGCCAGCGCGGCAACGACCGCATCGGCATCATTGCGCAGCACGCCGACCACACGGTCTCCCTCGCGCAGGCCCAAGCCGGAAAGGGCCTGCGCGAGACGCGCGACGCGATCACGCAGTTCACCGCGGCTCAGGCGTACATGTCGACCGTCGGCGTGGCATGCGGTCAGTGCCGGAGAGTCGGGCGCCGCGATCGTCTGGCTTAGCAGGTTCTCCGCATAGTTCAGCTGGACGTGCGGGAAGAAGCTTGCATGTTCGCAGTCGTCGCCGACACAGACTGGCTCGGCACTGCCGGACCACGCGAGCCCCTCCGACCACTGCAGGAAGCACTTCCAGAACGCGCGGTACTCGCGTACCGAGAATCCGTGCAGGGATTCGTAGTCCGTGAAGACTTGGCCGGTCCCTGCCTGCAGGGCCGTGGCGAATGCTGTCATCTGCGACGCCGCTGCCCGCTCGGGTGCGCAGCCATAGATGGGTGTGCGCGCCATGGTCACACCGGGGCGGAACGATGTGTCGACCAGGTCAGGACGGTCCATGCGATGCTCCCGACGAGCGGAGCATACCGTTCGCGGCAACGGCGTGCTCCCGTCTTCAAAGCTAGCGATTGGCCATGTCTTGTTCCGTGCGGAATCGCACGAACCATTGGCAATCCACAGACAGCGGCCGGCCGCATGGCGCAGCAGTGGCCGGGGCATCTTCTGCCAGCAAGTCCGTGACCCTGCGGCCGTCCTTGCGCTGACCGCTCTGGCTGGCGTCCTGGTGTTCGTCGCTGGCCGGATATCCGGAAAGCGTAGCGCCTATCGGGTTCGTGCAGGTTTTTCCCGGATAGGTGCGGCGCATCGGATAGCGCAGGGCCGGGCAGCTTATCCTTGGCTGCGCAGCTTCGGCGCGACGGTCCTGACCGGGCGGTCGGATGGATGCGCGGCAGTGCCCGTCGCCGCATAGGGGTTAGGGCTGCTTCGGCAGGCCGTTTCTTTCCTTGAATTGCCGCGTGCCGATCCACAACCGTCCGCGTTGCGCCGCGCTCCCCTGCACTGCGTTCCACGCGCGCTGGCAGGGCCGGGGCCTGACCGCCCCGGGGCCGTGTCCGATTCGTGCCGCACCGGCGGGATCTTTGCCGTCGCGGCAGGGCCGCCGGATGCCTGCGTGGCGCCGACTGAGTGAACCCATGACAACGAAGATCCTCCCGCGACGCATGACGGGCGTGCGCTGGCTGTCCATTGCTGCGATCGGCGTATTGCCGTTGCTGTTGACGGTCGTTGCCGCCTGGACGGAAGGCAGGGCGCAGGCAGAAGGTGAAACGGCTGGCGGGATCGTCCTGCACCAGGTGGAAACCCTGCTCGACCATTCGGCGAACGTGACTGACGCCGTTGCAGGCATGGTGACGCAACCGTGCGCCCGGCGCGGAATGGATCGGAGCGCCTGCTCGGCCTGCCACGGGCGTTGGCTCGGAAGGAACCGTCGAGTGCCAAGGGGACAGCGCGCCACGAAGCCTCGCGCCATGGAGATCGGCGAGTTGCGCCGGCGTGCCGGCTGCAGGCGATCGAGGTGGTCGCGTCATTCCCATCGGAAGATGGGGGTCCTTCCAGCACACGCTCGACTGCCCGACAATTCGTACAACCGACGAACGCGCTATGCACGCGAGCTTTGATCTAGCGACGATTCTCCTGCTTCATGACACGTCGTTACTGGCGGGGGCGACCGGCATCTGGTACTGCCATCGGCAGGTTGCACGCCCGGCGGGGCTGGGGCTGCTGGCCGGCAGTTTCTGCGTCCTCGCCGCGGCGGCGCTGACGGCGCCGGCCGGCAACGGTCTGCTGCCGTTCTGGCCGTCGGCGCGACTCAATCTCTGGCTCGGCTCCCTGGGTTACGCCCTCCTCTGGGCCAGCATGCGCCGGATCAGCGGCAGGCGCAGGCTGCGCTACCGGATTCTGTCTCCCGTGCCGGCACTTTGGCTCGCCGCCAGCCTGAGGCTCGAACTTCCGCACGACGAAAGCCTCCGGCAAGCGATGCTGTCGGCGACGGCGATGCTGTTCCTGCTCGCGGCGGCCATCGAGATCTGGCATGACCGACTGGCTGAGCCATTGCCCGCGCGGATACCGCTGGCCGGCTGCCTGGCGGTCAGCGCGTCGATCTACGCCTTCCACGTGATCTCGCTGGCTGCCGCCCCGGGATGGCTCGACTCGGCACTGGTGTTCTTCCTTCAGACCTTCTGCCATTTCCTGATCGCTCTGCTGGTGACCGTGCTGGTCAAGGAGCGGGTCGAGGCAAACCTCAGGCTGGCGGCGAACACCGACGCGCTGACCGGCATCGGCAACCGCCGCTGGTTCCTGTCGCGGCTGCCGGCCAAGCCCTTGCCGGGCAGCGCGGTGGCGATTCTCGACCTGGATCACTTCAAGCTCATCAACGATCATTTCGGGCACCTGATCGGCGATCAGGTGCTGACCGCATTCGCCCGCAACATCCAGCACGCCTTGCGTGAGCACGATGTGTTCGCGCGCTACGGCGGCGAGGAATTCGCCCTGTACCTGCCCCAGGTCAGCTCCTTGAGCGCTGTCGAGATCGCGGAGCGCTTGCGCAAGCGGGTGGAGGCCATGCCACTGCCGGAGGCCGGCCCCCATCTGCGCCTGACCGTGAGCATCGGGATCGCCTTGGTCGAACGGCCGGAGGGGACCTGGACGGAATGGCTGCAGGTGGCCGACCGGGCCTGCTACCTGGCCAAGGAGACCGGGCGCAACCGCGTGGTCATGCAATCCACCGATCGCGCTTAGCCGGCCGGCACCAGCGCGACACCGGAGGGGCACGATGTGCGGTGGCGGCCGGAAGGAAGGCGTGAACGCGACGGCGCCGTGCGAAGGCGCTGCAGGCCATCGGCAGTGGGCCACGGGCCGCGCTCAGCGCATCATGCGGAACTGCCCCACGGCCTTGGCGATTTCCTCCCACATCAGGCCGGCTGGCAGTGACAGCGAGCGCTCCCGTCGCCGTGCCAGGTAAATCTTGCGTGTCAAGCGCGGCCCCACCAGGGGAATACTGACCAGGGCAGGAAATGCCGGCGCCAGCAGTCCTGGCAGCACGGTGACGAAGGCGCCTGCGCCCAGCAGTGCCATCATCGACGAGAGCTGCGCGACCTCGTCGAACCAATCGAGATGGATGTCTTCCGCCGCCAGCGCTGTGTCGACCTGCTGGCGCGTGGCACTGCCCGGCTTGAAGCCGAGCAGGCGGCAGGCCGACAGTTCGCGCCAGCGGAGCCGGCGGCGGGAGGCCAGGGGATGGCTCGCCGGCATGGTTGCCACATAGGCATCGTCGGCGATTCCCTGGGTGGCAAGCTCGCTGCAAGGCTCCCACAAGCTCGTGACGCCGAAATCGACCTCGCGCTCCAGGATCATCGAGCGCACGCGAGCGCTGTTGTCGTCGCGCAGGAAGACACGGACATCGGGATAGCGCTGCCTGAAGGCGTGCAAAGCCTGCGGGTATTGCGCGTAGGCGACCGAGGCCAGGCAACCGATCGTGATGCTTCCCTCGCTCCCCTGGGCGACGCGGGCGGTATCCACCATGCACTCGTCCAGCGAATCCACCAGGGCATGCGCGCGCTGCAGCAGCGAGATGCCCAGGGCCGTGAAGGTCATGCGGCGCGTGGTCCGTTCGACCAGCCGGCCACCCAGCGCGCTCTCCAGCTTGGCGACGCGCCGGCTCAGTGCCGACGCGGTGATGCACAGCGCGTCGGCCGCCCGGTTGAAGCTACCGTGATGGTCGAGCGCGCACAAGGCGCGCAGGTCGTCGAGGTCGTAATTGATTCTCAAGATGCAAGAATGGATGCGTAAGTTGCGCTTGTTGAAGTTATACATCGGTGCGAGCATTTTTCAATGCCTCGCCTCTCACTGCCCTCAATGCCAACCGTCGCGCTGCGCTCGATCCGCAGCTTCTATGTCGGCGGGCAGTGCCGCAGCCTGAGCGATCAGCCGCTGCGTTCGCGCAGCATGGTGCTGCGCGGCGCGCCCCGCCTGGTCGATCCGAACGGGGACTACGTGCTGGGCCAGATGTATGTGCAGGCCTTCCGCCTCGCGCGCCCCCGCTCAGCGCTGCCGGTCCTGCTGTGGCATGGCGGCGGCATGACCGGAAGCCATTGGGAGAGCACCCCGGGCGGTGGCGAGGGCTGGCTCTGGCGCTTTCTCCGCGCCGGCTATGACACGCTGGTGTCCGACGCCGTGGAGAGGGGCCGCTCCTCATGGGCGATGTATCCGCAGCTCTACGCGGAGCCGCCCTTCTTCCGCACCAAGAACGAGGCCTGGGAGATGTTCCGCATCGGTCCGCCGGGCGGCTATCGCAGCGATCCCCGGCTGCGGATCGCCCACCGTGGCCAGCAGTTCCCGGTGGAGTGCTTCGACGATTTCGCCAAGCAGTGGGTACCCCGTTGGGCCGGGCACGAAGACATGGCCCTGCACGCGTACGGCGCCCTGGTCCAGCAGACCGGGCCTTGCGTGATCGTCGCGCACAGCCAGGGCGCGGGTTATGCGGCGGCCGTCGCCCAGCGCTTCCCCGACATCGTCCGCGCCGTGGTCGTCATCGAGCCGGGTGGCATGCCCGCCTATGCGGGGCGGCACCTGCCGCCGCACCTGTTCGTCTGGGGCGACCATTTCGGCCCCTGTCATCCCATCTGGTCGCGCTACCGCGGCCAGGCCGAAAGCTATGCCACGGAGGCCGGCAGCACGGGAAACCGCATGGATGTCCTCGACCTGCCCGCCACCGGCCTGCGCGGCAACTCCCACTTCATCATGCTGGACCGCAACAATGCCTGCGTCTTCGAGCGCTTGCTCGCCTGGCTGCGTGCGCACGGCTGCTGACCCGACCCAGAAAGACCAAGGAGCCTCCGATGCCGATCCGCCCGGCCTTCCTTGCCACGATCCTGCGCGCACTCCTGTCCGCCTTGGTCGCCATGCTGGCCTTGCCCGCAGGCGCGGAGCCCGACAGGTTCCCCGTGCGGCCAGTGAAACTGGTCGTTTCCTATGGCGCAGGCGGATCGCTGGATGCGATCGCACGCGTGCTCGCTGCTGAACTGTCCAGGCAATTCGGCCAGCCCGTGGTGGTGGAAAACGTCCCGGGCGCGGGCGGCACGCTGGGGTTCCGGCGCGTCGCCTCCGCTGCGCCGGATGGCCATACGCTGCTGGTCGCCTCGACGTCTGAGGTCGCACTGGCGCCCACTGCGAATCCGCAGGCCCGCTATCGCGCCACCGACCTGGAGGCCATCGCCGAGATCGGCCGTAGCGGCATCGTCCTGGTCGGCCGGCCGGATCTGCCCGCCGGAAGCCTGCGCGAACTCCTGGTCCTGGCGCGGGCGCGGCCCGGCGCGCTGCGCTATGCCACATCCGGCGCCGGGACGCTGCAGCATCTCGCGATGGAGTCAGCCAAGCGGGCCGCCGGGGTCGATATCGCCTTCGTGCCGTACAAAAGCGCGGCCCAGATCGTGACGGACGTAGCCGGCGGCCATATCGACCTCGCGATCATCGGACTGCCTGCGGTGCTTCCGCTCATCCGCGAGGGAAAGGTCAAGGCCTACGGCGTCACGAGCCGCAAGCGCGACGCGGGCGACCGGTCGATCCCGGCCTTCGCCGAGACGCCCGGGCTCGAGGACATCGACTCCCATCTGTGGAGCGGGGTTTTTGCCCCGAAGGGCACGCCCGCCGATGTCGTGCAGAAGATCCATGCCGCCATCGCCGCCATGCTGCGCCAGCCGGATGTCGCCCATCGCTTCGCCCAGATGGGCGTCGAACTCGCCGAGCCTGCGTCGGCGGCGCAGTTCGCGCGGGCGGTCGCGTCGCAGGAGCGCGCCTTGCGTGAGGCATTCCACAGGAGCGGCATCCAGACCGAACCCTGATGCCGTGTCCGCTCCCTCACCCGGGGACCGGCGCGCAACGCACACCGCGCGGCGGCGCGGTCAGACACCGCCAGCTTCTCCCCACTACCATGCCAGCACGCCTTACCCGGTCCTCCTCTCCTGTCCCCTCCTCTTCCTTTCCCGATCGTCCCGCTTCCGCAATCCTGCGGGATCGCAGCATTCATTCCGTGAAGATCGCCACGGACAGTCTCGAAGAAGCCCGCATCTTGCTGGATCGCTCCTATCCCGGCATCACGGTGCGACCTGGCGCTGGCGAGGACTTTCACATCGCGCTCGAAACAGACTTCCTGGACAGCGTGGTAACCCATCAATTGGCAACCCGCACGGGGGTCAATTTCTGCGTCCCGGAGCGGTCCGATGCGTATATGCTCGCCGCCCTGGACGACGGCAGGCTCGACATCGAAGTCGGACGGCGCTGGCACGCGAGGCTTGCCCCCGCGCTGGTCGTCGTTGATGCGACCCGCGTGTCGACCTGGCGCTGGCATCCGGGCAGCTACGAGATCGTCCTGGTGACGGCGGAATGCCTGCACGCGCGCCTGGCGCAGTGGCTGGAGCGGCCGGTGGTGCAACGCATCCGCTTCGATCTGGAGGCGCCGGCCGATCAGCGGGTCATCCGCCTGACGCGGGAGATCGTGCGGGTGGCGAGGCTGCTTACGGCACTCGACGGTGAGCCGGGAGGCAGCCCCCGCGAGGTCCTGAAGCATCTGCTGGACGCGGCGATGTGCGCCCTGCTCCAGGTCGTGCCTCACAACTATTCCAGCTACCTGGCGCGGCGCCGGTCAGGCCCGTCTCCCAAGCATATCCGGCGCGCGATCGACTTCATCCACGCCAATGCTCAGGCCTCCATCACCATCGTCGACATTGCCAACGCATCTCATGTGAGCGTGCGCGGCCTGCAGGCGGGCTTCGCGAAGTTCCAGGGACTGACACCCATGGCCTACCTCAGGCAGGTAAGGCTCGAAGGCGCTCTTGCCGACCTGCGCGCCGCCGCGCCAGCGCAGACCATCGCCGAGGTCGCCAGGCGCTGGCGCTTCTGCCACGCTGGCCAGTTCGCGCTGGATTTCCGCAAGGCCTTCGGCATGTCGCCGTCGGAGGCCCGCAGCCAGGTGCACGCCAGCGCCGCCGCGGGTTGATCGCAAGCCAGGGCGCGGCGGGTTCGCGCTACGGCTATCGGGTTCACGCATCAATTCGGCTTGCGCGCGCCGGACGTACTGCGCGCGTGGCAGCGGCTGTCTATGCTGGCAGGGCCATGCGACTTCCCGTTGTGCGTGGTTTTTCCCCCGTTGCCCGGATCATCCGACGGCTTGGAAGCCCCCCCTTCCACGTCGTCGGCATGCAGGGCCCGCGGATCCGTCAAGGCAATGGAGGAGGCCTGCCGATGCAGGCCTTCTTTTTTGCGTGCCGCCGGCTCGGCAGTGCCGCCGATACCTGCTCCGCGGTACCCGCGTCGGCCCCGCCGCTGTCGGTTTTCCGCAAAGAAGATCCGATTCACGTAGGCATTGCGCAGACCTGCCTGTCGAGGTGCTGACGGCGCCGCCGCCGGTCTGGCATCGTTGTTCACCATACCTGAGCGGAGCGCCGGGATGCAGCCCCAGGAACAGCCACTTCGGCTATCGCTTGAAGACCTGAAACGATTCGCCTCCGTACTGACCGATGGCTCCTTGATGAAGGCGGCAACGTTGCAGGTGATCGCGGAGCAGGAGGAACGCGGGCGCAGGCAGGAGGGTATCTGCCGGAAGCGCAGGCGGTCGGATGGTGGCTAGGGATATGCCTTGCTGGGCACATCGGAGCCGCTCCGAAAGCAGGCCGGCCCCGCTTTTTCACATGAAACCCTTACGGAAGGCTGGCGGTACCTACCGGCGTCAACGTATCGGTATCGCACTGCGTCCACCCTCTGCTACGGCGTGTTCTACCGTCTGTTCTGCCATCTTGCGCCGCGGATTTTCTTGTTAAATCATTGGGTTGATCGCTAATTTCCGGGTTCCCCCCGGAATGCGCCAAAGCTGTGCTGCTTCCCTGTTGCGTTTTAAGACGACTGGTCATATTATTCCCGCCATGGCCCGCACCGCAGACAAGACCGACATCCCCAACCGCCTGACCAAGGCCGGGCGCGAGTTGTTCTCGCGCCTCGGCTACAACGCCACCGGCATCCAGCAGATCACCGATCATGCCGGCGTGCCGAAGGGTTCGTTCTACAACCACTTCGAAAGCAAGGAAGCGTTCGCCGCGGCCATCATCGCGCAGTACGCGGACTACCTGCATCGGTCGTGGGAGGCCATGATCGAGATGGCGCCACCGGAGCCGATGGAGGCGATCCGCTATGTGTTCAGCCGCATGATCGCCTACCACCAGTCGAGGGCGCTGCAGGCCGGCTGCCTGATCGGCAACTTCGCGGCGGAGATCGCCTTGTCCAGCGAAGCCTGCCGTGCCGCCCTGCAAGCGGCGCAGCTGGCCTGGCGCGAACGGCTTGCCGGCATGATCGGCCAGGCCCAGGCGTGCCATGCCATCCGCACCGATATCTCCCCTTCCGATCTTTCCGGCCTGGCCTGGGATGTCTGGGAGGGCGCGCTGCTGCGCATGAAGATCGAGCGCTCGACCGAGCCGCTGCGGCGCAGCGTCGACCTGATGTTCGACCACCTGTTCCAACCGGCGGCCCCGGCCGCCGCAAGCCATCGTCCCATCACGGAGTAAGCCACTCATGGGTGCACAGACCGAAGCCTTCCTCACCGATGCCCTGTTCCAGCCGATCCAGCTGGGCAAGCTCGAGCTCGCCAACCGCATGGCCATGGCGCCGCTCACGCGCAGCCGCGCCGACGACGACCTGGTGCCGACCGACATGGTGGTCGAGTACTACAGCCAGCGTGCCAGCGTCGGCCTGATCATCGCGGAAGCCACCCAGGTTTCCTCCACGGCCCAGGGCTATACCAATACGCCGGGCATCTACACCCCGGAACAGATCGCGGCCTGGAAGAAGGTGACCGACGCGGTGCACGCGAAGGGCGGCCGGATCTTCCTGCAGATCTGGCACACGGGCCGCATGTCGCACACGCACTTCCAGCCGGACAACCAGTCCCCGGTAGCGCCGTCGGCCATCGCCGCCAATGCCAAGACCTTCATCAATGGCCAGGGCTTCGTCGAATGCTCGCTGCCGCGCGCGCTCGAGACGGCCGAGATCGCAGGCATCGTCGATGACTTCCGCACGGCCGCGGCCAATGCCATCCGGGCAGGCTTCGACGGCGTCGAAGTCCACGGCGCGCATGGCTACCTGCTCGACGCCTTCCTGCGCGACGGCACCAACAAGCGCACCGATGCCTATGGCGGCAGCATCGAGAACCGCGCCCGCTTCCTGCTGGAGGTCATGGCCGCGGTGATCGCGGAGATCGGCGCCGACCGGGTCGGCGTCCGCCTGGCGCCGGTCTCGCCGGTCAACGACGCGCTGGAGAGCAACCCGCAGCCCTTGTTCGAGCACGTCGTGCGCGAACTGGAGACGCTGCATCCCGTGTATATCCACGTCGTCGAAGGCCACACCGGCGGCCCGCGCGACAACGTCGCGTTCGACTACGAGGCGCTGCATCGCCTGTACAGCGGCGTGTGGATGGTGAATAACGGCTATACGCAGGAGATGGCCGAGGAAGCCATTCGCAGCGGCCGCGCCGACATGGTGTCGTTCGGTCGCAAGATGATCACCAACCCCGACCTGCCGCGCCGCTTCCGCGAGAACAGGCCGCTGAACAAGCCGTTCGAGGACGCCTCGCTCTATGGCGGAAATGGCGCGCACGGCTATATCGACTACCCGGCGGTGGCCTGACAGCGGCATGCTCGCCTGACAGCGGAGGACGCGCCGGGCCGCCGGCGCTTGCCTCGAGGCCGCCGGCGCGTCCGCGCGCGGCGGCCTGCGGCATTTCCGGCACCCACTGCCGGCAGCCCCCGGGCCGAGCCCCGGGCAAGTCGTGGCCGTCCGTTGCGTACTGCCGCCCTGCCCCTACTGGTAAGCTCGCCTTCTGCATCAACGGATTCCATGCGGGACATCGGCTCGTCGATAGACAGTCACGGTCCGGCCGCGTGGGACGGGTCAAGACCGGACGAACACAGCCATGGGCGTCGCACTGCATGACGACGTAGTAGAACGAAGCCGGTTGTGGCTGCCGCCGCAGCCGCCGGAGCCGCCGGCACTCGCGCCGGGCATCGTGCGCAGCAGCTTCAGCGTCCAGGGGGACGCCCGCCGGAGTTTCCTGGCCTGGCAGGAGCGCATGAGTCCTGTCTATGACATACATCCTCCTTCGAAGCGGCCCGAGGATACTTTCAAGGCGTCGCTGTCCCGCTATACCATCGACGACCTGAGCCTCTTCGACTTCCTCACCGGACCGAACCTGGCCGTGCGCTCATTGGGCCGGGTGTCGACCGAGAGCGTGCGCGACATCAGCTTCAGCGTATTCCTCGAGGGGCCGCCGGCGCAGTTCCTGGGCGGCCGGTCGGGCCCTGATGCGGCGCACGGCTCGCAAGCATCGCATCCAGCGCAGGGGCCGAGCATCCTCGCGCTGGACATGGATCAGCCTTGCACCATCCGGAGTTTCCAAGGCCGGATTCTTCTCCTCTTCGTGCCGCGTGCGCTGGTGGAAAAGTCCTTCCCGGACGCCGCTTCCCTGCATGGCCGCTGGATTCACGCCACCACTCCCCTGATGCGGCTGCTGATCGACCATCTGGTGGCGCTGAAACGGCAGATCGCCGGACTGAGCAAGGCGGACGCGCAGCGCGCCTTCGTCACCGCGGTGGAGCTGCTCGTTGCCGCCTTCAGTCACCAGGCGGGCCTTGCCGGCAGCGCCCGCGCAGCGGTGCGCGCCGCGGCCTACGGGCAGGTACGGCGGCATGTCGAGGCGCGGCTGCACGATCCGGATCTGTCGCCCGAAAGCGTGCTGGCCTCGCTGCAGCTCTCACGTGCCAGCGTGTACCGCATGTTCGAGCATGAAGGTGGCCTGGCGGCCTATATCCGCAACCGCAGGCTGCGCATGGCGGCCGATGAGCTGGTGCGCTTTCCGCACCTGGAAGTCCAGGACATCGCCTCGGGCCTGGGCTTCAAGGACGCCTCGAGCTTTACCCGCGCCTTTCGGCGTGCCTTCGACATCGCCCCACGGGAATTGCACGAGTACGCCCCGTTGCTGCCGCGCCCGGAGTCAAGGCGGCAGCGCTTTGCCTAGCGTCATGCGTTGCCGGCCGGCGTGGGTGCATTGACGTCGATCAGCCGCTCGGCCTTGAGCGTTTCCCACAATTCCGCGGGAATCGGTGCTGCCGCCAGCCGGAGGTTCTCATCGATGCGGCCTGGCCGGCTCGCGCCGGGAATGACGCCCGCGACGGCCGGATGGGCGAGCGGGAACTGCAGCGCGACCGCCTTCACATCCACGCCGAAGCGGTCGCAGATGCGCCGGACGCGCGCGACGCGTCCGAGCATCTCCGGTGGCGCGGGCTGATACTCGAAGTGCTGGCCGCCGGCCAGCACGCCGGAGTTGTAGGGGCCGCCGACGACGATGCCGAGTCCGCGCGCTGCGCTGGCCGGCATCAGGCGCGCGAGCGCGCCGGCGTGATCGAGCAGCGTATAGCGCCCGGCCAGCAGGAAGCCGTCGGGGTCGGCACGCTCCAGCGCCAGTGCGCAGGGCTCGATACGGTTCACGCCCAGCCCCCAGCCCCTGATGACCTTTTCCTCGCGCAGCCGCGTCAGCGCCTTGGCCGCGCCCGACATCGCGATGTCGAATACCTCGCGCCAACGGTCGCCGTGGAAGTCGACCGCCGGATCGTGGATCCATACGTAGTCGAGCCGGTCGGTGCGCAGCCGCCGCAGGCTAGCCTCGATCGAGCGCAGGGTACCGTCCGCCGTGTAGTCGTAGACGATCTTGTTCGGCAGCCCGTGACGGAACAGGCCCCCTTTCTCGCCGAGGTCGCGCTGCGAGGCGTCTTCCTGCTCGTCGAGGATCAGGCGGCCGACTTTCGTGCCGAGCGAGTAAGCATCGCGCGGCCGCCCGGCGAGCGCTTCACCGAGCCGCAGTTCCGCCAGGCCGGCGCCATACAGCGGTGCGGCGTCGAAATAGCGGATGCCGCTTTGCCACGTGGTGTCGACCGTGGCCAGCGCCTCTTCGTGCGGAATGTCCCGGTACATATTGCCGAGCGGCGCGGTGCCGAAGCCGAGCGGGGACGGGAGCGTGATTCTCATGCGATATCTCGAAGGTAAGAATGGGTCACGGCGGACGGAAGCCTGGCGCGCCTGGCTTTCATTGCGCGTCGCCCCCCAGCGCTCAGGCCGCCGCCTGTGCGAGCGCCGGATAGTCGGTCAGGCCCCGCGCGCCGCCGCCGAACAGCGTGCCGCGATCGTGCGGCGTGAGCGGCGCCCCGGTGCGCAGGCGCGCCGGCAGGTCAGGGTTCGCGACGAAGGGGCGGCCGAACGCGACCAGGTCGGCCCAGCCTGCGGCGATCGCTTCGCGCGCGCGCTCGGCGGTGTACTTGCCCGCGTAGATCAGCACGCCGGGGTAGGCCGCGCGCAGCTTCTGCTTGAACCCGACCGGCATCAGCGGGGCATCGTCCCAGTCCGCCTCCGCGATGTGGAGGTAGCCGACGCCCAGTTCGGCAAGCAGTCCGGCGGCGGCGAGGTAGGTCGTCTCGGGATCATCGTCGACGCAGCCGTTCAGCGTGGTCAACGGCGCGAGGCGGATGCCGACGCGCGCGGCATCGCCGGTGCCCTCGATCAGCGCCTGCGTGACTTCGCGCAGGAAGCGCAGGCGCTTGTCGAGCGAACCGCCATAGGCATCGCTGCGCGTGTTGGCGTTCGAGTCGATGAACTGGTTGACGAGGTAACCATTGGCGCCGTGCAGCTCGACGCCGTCGAAGCCGGCCGCGAGCGCGTGGCGGGCGGCAGTGCGGTACTGGTCGACGGTTTCGTGGATCTCTTCGATGCTCAGCGCACGCGGCGCGGATGCCTGGACGAAGCCAGGCGTGCTGCCGTCCTCCCCGGCGATGAACACGTTCACGCCCTGCGCCTGGAGCGGCGATGACGACACCGGCTGGCGGCCGTCGAGCAGGCTCGTGTGGCTCAGCCGCCCGACGTGCCAGAGCTGGGCGAAGATGCGGCCGCCGGCAGCGTGCACGGCGTCGGTCACCTTGCGCCAGCCGGCAACCTGCGCGGCGGTATGGATGCCCGGCGTCCAGGCGTAGCCCTTGCCGAGCGGCGCGATATAAGTGCCTTCGCTGACGATGAGGCCGGCGCTGGCGCGCTGCGCGTAGTAGGTGGCCATCAGGTCATTGGCGACGTCGCCCGGCTGGCTGGCGCGCGAACGCGTCATCGGCGGCATCACGATGCGGTTCGGCAGCGTCAGCGCGCCCAGCCGCAGCGGTTCGAACAGAGGGTCCTGGGTCATCATGGTGGGTATCCTTTCGGTGGCGCGGCCGGCGGGCCGCGCACGGTTGCGTACGGTTGAGTCCGGTTGCGTACGGTTGCAATAAGGGCGCGCCGGCGTCAGTCCCATTGCGGCGCCAGGCCGTCCGGGTCGACTTCGCGGCCGTTGCGTTCGAGCGCGGCGATGTGCGCCATGTCGTCGTCGCTCAGGCACAGCGACTGCGCGAGCAGGTTGCTGGCGAGATGCTCGCGACGGGTGGACGACGGGATCACCGAGTAGCCGAGCCGCAGCGCCCAGGCGAGCACGACCTGGGCCGGCGTGGCCTGGTGCCGCTGCGCGATGGCGCCGATCACCGGATCGCCGAGCACCTTGCCGTAGGCGAGCGTCATGTAGGAAGTCACGTGGATGCCCTCGCCTCGCAGGAATCCGACCAGCTTGCGGTTCTGCAGGTAGGGGCTCAGCTCGATCTGGTTGGTCGCGATGGCGTCCCTGCCGACTGCCGCGATCGCCTGCCGCGCCAGCTCGATGTTGAAGTTCGAGATGCCGATCCGGCGCGTCAGGCCCTGCGCCCTGGCCTCGGCCAGCGCGCCCATGAAGGTGTCGAGCGGCACGCCGTTGCCCGGTGCCGGCCAGTGGATCAGCGTCAGGTCGACATGGTCGGTGCGCAGCTTCGCCAGGCTCTCCCGCAGGCTCGGCACGAGCTTGTCGGGCGCATAGTTGTCGACCCAGATCTTGGTCGTCAGGAAAAGGTCTTCGCGGCGCACGCCGGAAGCGGCGATCGCTTCGCCCACTTCGGCTTCGTTGCCGTAGATCTGCGCGGTGTCGATCGCGCGGTAGCCGAGTTCCAGGCCGTTGCGGACCGAGTCGATGACAACCTGGCCCTGCAGGCGGAAGGTGCCGAGGCCGAATGGAGGAATCTTGTTCATGGTGTGCTCCGATCAGGGAGGAGGCAAAGTTCGACAGCCGCATTCTGCGCTGCCGAACCATTGCGATAAACGTCGCCAATGGCGAATGACAATTGAAATGAAATCAAGAGTTGGCGGACTCTGCGAGCGCAGTTGCCGCCGTGGCTGTGGTCCCCGGTCCCTGGCGCTTCATGGCGATCTGGAGGCGCGCCGGCAGCGACGGCCAGGCCCAGGCACGACGCGGGCGAGCCGCCTCGGCGGGATGGTCGGATTCACGCGGCGGTTTCCGCGTCGGGCGCGATCGTGGCCGCGGCCTCGCCTCGATGGAAATGCGGAAGGACTTCACTGGCGATCTCGGCCAGCGTCTCATCGAGCGGGCGTCGGTTGCGGCGGAAATGCAGGCCGATGTGCGCCACGCCGGCGGCGCGCAGGGCCGCCAGTTCCGCGATCAGCGCGTGACGTCCCGTGCGTGCGCCGAAGCGGTGGCGCTGCAACGGTTCGTGCGGATCGGCGGCGAGGTCGAGATGAAAGAAGGTCACGTAGGGCTTGTCGCCAGCGACCGCGCGCCACGCGCCGGCGCGCCGCGCGTGATCGTCGGGCGTGCCCGGATAGGCGAGGCAGCCGTCCATGTGCGCGCCGATCCAGGCGGGCGTCTGTTGCGCGAGGCCCGCGACGAACAACGGTGTCGGCGTGCGCGCGGCCGGGAGCACGTCGAGGCCGGCCGGCAAATGGCCGCGCGCGCCGTCGCGCAGCAGCGCCACCTGTTCGCGGAAACTCGCCCCGCGCGACTCGAAGTCACGCCCGAACAGTGGATACTCGACCGGCCGGTCGCCGCTGGCGACGCCAAGCAGCAGGCGGCCGCCGCTCAACTCCTGTATGGTCGCCGCCGATTTCAGCGTCAGCAGCGGTTCGCGCAGCGGCAGTACGACCGCCGCGGTGCCGAGCAGGATGTCTCGCGTGACACCGGCCAGGTAGCCGAGATAGGAAAATGTCTCGAACACCTGCGCCGCGTCGCCGAACGAAGGGTCGTACACCGGCACGTCGCGTACCCAGAGCGCGCGAAAGCCCAGTGTGTCAGTGAGCCGCGCGAGTACCGCATGGTGTTCGAGGTCGGGCACGCCGGGGCGGCGTCCGTCGCGCTGGCGCTCGGCGTCGCCGGCTGGCGACCAGTCGTTGTCGAGCGGCAGCTCGACGCCGATGCTGAGGCCGCCGCGCCTCAGCGTTGCGAGGGGGGTGGACATGGCCGGCATCGGTTCAAAGCGCCCGCAGGCTGCCCTCCAGGCGATGGAACTCGAGCGACGCGGCGGTGAAGAGCGAGCGCGAGATGCCGGCGGTGAAATCGTCGAGATGGACCACCGTGGCGCGATCGGCTTCCTGCCACGAGATCGCGTAGAGCTCCCCGGCGACATGCTTCCATGTGTAGGCGACCTCGCCGGTCGCCCCCGCGAACGCGCCTTCGGTGATTTCGTAGCGCATGTGGACGCCATCGCCGGCGTACGCGTTGATCGCGGTGAGTCCCGGGTAGCGGACTTCGAAGGACTTGCCGGCGAACGGCGGATGAGAGTTCGGTGCGTGCATAGGGGTGCTCTCCTGCTGGAAATCGGCGGAGCCGGATCGGTGGAACCGATGGAACCGATGGAACCGATGGAACCGATGGAACCGATGGAACCGATGGAACCGACGGCCCGATTGGGCTGGAGCGCAGTTTGCCCACTTTACTTTTGCGGAAAAACCGGTCTATAAACGAAATTATTTTGATTTCAGATCAATAATGAAAGTCACGCTCGATGAGCTCCAGGCGTTCGCCTCGGTGGTCGACACCGGCTCGATCACCGCGGCCGCCCAGCAGCTCGACCTGACCGTGTCGGCAACCAGCCGCACGCTCGCGCGGCTGGAGGAAAAGCTGAAGACCACGCTGCTGCGCCGGACCACGCGCCGGCTCGAGCTGACCGAGGAAGGACGGGCCTTCCTGCAGAGTGCGCGGGCGATCATCGATTCGGTGGAAAGCGCGGAGGAGCAGATGCTCGCCCGCCGCGAGAAGCCGTCGGGGCGCCTGCGGGTCGATGCTGCGTCGCCCTTCATGCTGCACGTCATCGTGCCGCTCGTGCGCGGCTACCGGGAGCGCTTCCCGCAGGTCGAACTGGAGCTGAACAGCAACGAAGGGATCATCGACCTGCTCGAACGGCGCACCGATGTGGCGATCCGGATCGGCCGCCTGAAGGATTCGACCCTGCACAGCCGGCTGGTCGGCAAGAGCCGGCTGCGCATCCTCGCCAGCCCTGCCTACCTCGCCGCGCACGGGCTGCCGCGCAAGGTCGAGGATCTCGGCAAGCATGCGCTGCTGGGCTTCACCCAGCCGGAGTCGCTGAACCTGTGGCCGCTGGCCGGCCCCGATGGCGAGCCCTACCGGATCGCCCCGGCCATCTGGTCGTCGAGCGGAGAGACGCTCCGGCAGCTCGCGCTGGAGGGCTCAGGCATCGCCTGCCTGTCGGATTTCATGACCGCGCAGGATCGCGAGTCCGGACGCCTCGTGCAGATCCTGGCGCGCCATACGCTGGACATGCGGCAGCCGATCCAGGCGGTCTACTACCGCAACACGGCGATTTCCGCGCGGATCGCCTCGTTCGTCGATTACCTGGGCGATGCGCTCGGCGGCAGGATCCCCGCGCTGCCGGCGGCGGCGTGGACCGGAGAATGACGCGCCGAGGTGCATTCGTCATGTCGGCCTCGGACGGCGCGAGGGAACCTGCGCTCGCCCGGCGCGACCGCGCATCCTCTGGCTGCCCGAGCGCTTCGGGCATTTCTCCATCGAATTGCTCGAAGAGCGCGAACTGGAGCGCTTGCTGCAGGACGCCTTCGACGGCAGCCCATGGCTGCCCCCCCCCCGGCGCCGCGGGCGGTCGGCGTGAGCGCCGCCGCGGCAGGCGCCGCACCGCGTCTGCTCAGGCCAGCCTTGCCGCCACGGCCAGTACCAGCGCCAGCGCGCAGGCCCAGCCCGAGAACAGCCAGCGCCACGGCCAGAAGCGCGGCACGAAACCGACGCCGCGCACGAAGCCCGCGCTCATGGCCCAGAACATCAGCGAGGCGAAGCCGTGGTCGGCCTGGCCGGCCGCGTTCGATAGCGCGGGCGGATAGAGCGTGCCGCCCACCATCAGCAGCAGCGCCGTGGCCAGGCAGGCCAGGTGCAGCCGCATCGGCCTGGCGCCCTGCCCGCCGCGGGCGGCGCCGTTCACCGCTCTTCGGCGCGCTGTGTGCGCGCGTCGCTGGCTTCACCCCACATGGCATTGAGTACGGGGAGCAGCACGGCGAAGCCGACACCTAGAACCCAGCTGAAGTACCACATCGTCGTTTCCTCTTGTCTACGTCTTGTCTATGTCAATGGTTCCGGTGCCTGGCACCGGGCCACGCCCCGCGGGCGCCGTCGTGGCGTCCGCGGGGCGAAGGGGTCTGGCTGTCTCTGTCCGTATCAGTAGGCCGAATGCTCGTTGGCGCGGATATGCTCGGCGGTGACCTTGCCGCGCATCACGCGGTAGGCCCAGCCGGTGTAGCTGACCACGATGGGCACGAAGATCAGCGCCACCCAGAACATCAGGCCCAGCGTGAAGTGGCTGGACACGCAGTCCCAGATCGTCAGGCTGGCCTGCGGCAGGCTGGAGGACGGCATCACGAAGGGGAACATGGCCGCTCCGGCGGTGCCGATGATGCCCGCCAGCGACAGCGCCGAGGCGACGAAGGCCAGCAGCGTGCGCCCTGCCCCGGACAGCGCGGCTCCGGCCAGTGCGCCGGCCACGCCCAGCGCGGGCAGCAGCCACAGCGCCGGCACCTTGCCGTAGTTGGCCCACCAGGCCCCGGCGCTGCGCGCCACGGTCTTGGCCATCGGGTTGGACGGCGCGGCCGGATCGATGGCCGAGGTGATGGCGTAGCCGTCGATGCCGCCCCAGCGCAGCCAGGCGCCGGCGGCCAGGAAGGCCAGCACCGCCACCAGCGCGGCCCAGGCGGCGGCGCGCCGGGCGCGGCGCTGCACCTCGCCCTCGGTGCGGTGCGCCAGGTAGATGCCGCCGTGCATGGTGATCATGGCGCTGGACAGTACCCCGCACAGCAGCGCGAAGGGGTTGAGCAGCTGCCAGAAGGTGCCGGTGTAGGTGGAGACCATGAAGGCATCGAACTGGAAGGGCACGCCCTGCAGCAGGTTGCCGAAGGCCACGCCGAAGATCAGCGGGGGCACCGCGCCGCCCACGAACAGGCCCCAGTCCCAGGCGCTGCGCCAGGTGGGATGGTGGATCTTGCTGCGGTAGTCGAAGCCCACCGGGCGGAAGAACAGCGCCCACAGCACTGCCAGCATGGCCCAGTAGAAGCCGCTGAAGGCGGTGGCGTAGACCAGCGGCCAGGCGGCGAAGATGGCGCCGCCGCCGGTGATGAACCAGACCTGGTTGCCGTCCCAGTGCGGGCCCACGGTGTTGATGATGACGCGGCGCTCGTCGTCGCTGCGGCCGACGAAGGGCAGCAGCGTGCCCACGCCCATGTCGTGGCCGTCCATGATGGCGAAGCCGATCAACAGCACGCCCACCAGCAGCCACCAGATGATTTTCAGGGTTGGATAGTCAAGCATGGCGGTCTCCTCAGGCGTGGCTCGGCTCGAACTGGTAGCGGCCGGTGCCCAGGCTGCCCGGGCCCTGGCGGGCGAACCTGACCATCAGGTAGACCTCGACGACCAGCAGCAGCGTGTAGAAGCCGAGGAAGCCGGCCAGCGAGCCGTACAGGCTCTGCACGCTCAGCGTGGACACGCTCAGGTGGGTGGGCAGCACGCCGTAGATGGTCCACGGCTGGCGCCCGTACTCGGCCACGATCCAGCCCAGCTCGATGGCGATCCAGGGCGCGGGCAGCATGCACAGCGCCCAGCGCAGCAGCCAGCGCGGCGCCAGCCGCTGCGGGCGCAGCGTGGTCCAGAAGGCCAGGCCGAACAGCGCCAGCATCAGGAAGCCCAGGCCCACCATGATGCGGAAGCCCCAGAACATCGGCCACACGCGCGGCACGGTGTCGTTGACCGCCTGCTCGATCATGGCCGGGGTGGCCTGGCGCACGTCGGTGGTGTATTTCCGCAGCAGCAGGCCGAAGCCCAGGTCCTGCTGGTGGCTTGCCAGGGTCTGGCGCGCGCTGGCGTCGTCCGGGTTGGCGCGCAGCGCCTCCAGCGCCAGCACGGCCGGGATGCCGTTGCGGATACGCTCGCGGTTGCGCACCTTGATGTCATGGATGCCCGGGATCTCCTTGGTCACCGAGCGCGTGCCGATCAGGCCCATCACCCAGGGGATCTCGATGGCCCAGTCGTTCTTCTGCGCGGCCTCGTTGATGCCGGCCACCAGGTTGAAGCTGGCCGGCGCCGGCTCGGTCTCCCACATGGCCTCGATGGCGGCCATCTTGGTCTGCTGGGCCTCGCCCACGGTGTAGCCGGACTCGTCGCCGAGCACGATCACCGAGCACACGCTGGCCAGGCCGAAGGCCGCCGCCACGCGGAAGCTGCGCCGGGCGAACTCGAGGTCGCGCCCGCGCAGCAGGTACCAGCTGGAGACCGACAGCACGAACATGGCGCCGGTGACGTAGCCGGCCGAGACCGTGTGCACGAACTTGGCCTGGGCCACGGGGTTGAACACCACGGCCCAGAAGTCGGTCATCTCCATGCGCATGGTCTGCCAGTTGAAGGCGGCGCCGACCGGATTCTGCATCCAGCCGTTGGCGATCAGGATCCACAGGGCGGAGAGGTTGGTGCCGACCGCCATCAAGGTGGTGACCAGCAGATGCTGGGTGCGCGAGAGGCGGTCCCAGCCGAAGAAGAACAGGCCGATGAAGGTGGATTCGAGGAAGAAGGCCATCAGGCCCTCGATGGCCAGCGGAGCGCCGAAGATGTCGCCGACGTAGTGGGAGTAATAGGCCCAGTTGGTGCCGAACTGGAACTCGAGCGTGATGCCGGTGGTGACGCCGAGCGCGAAGTTGATGCCGAACAGCTTGCCCCAGAAGCGCGTCATGTCCTTCCAGATGACCTTGCCGGTCATCACATAGACGCTCTCCATGATGACCAGCAGCCAGACCATGCCCAGCGTGAGCGGCACGAACAGGAAGTGGTACATGGCGGTGGCGGCGAACTGCAACCGGGACAGGTCGACCAGGTGCGTGGAGATCATGGCTGTCCCCCTTGCGCGGCCGAGGCCATTCCCAGGTGCGCCGCGGCGTGCGACGCATCCACGGCGACACGATGGCCGTCGATGAAGCACCACCAAAGCAGTGCCAGCGCCATCAGCTTCACCGCGACAGCGATGGCGAGATGGCGCACCAATTGTTGATTACCAGAAGACATGAAAGGAAGGGGTCGGATCGAATCATCGCCGGTCGCACGGACGCCGCGGGAATGGGCTCGGTCGGCAGGCGCATGGATTCTATGGGCCGCCTGGCGAACGCTCTCTTGATGCGAATCAAGAGAAAAAGCCTTTATCCCGCGGCATGGGGGGAATCGCGACGATTTGCCGCAGACGGCGTTCGGCGGGGCGGGGGCCGGTCCTGTGCGCGTTACGGTGCCCGGCGGGGTGCGTGCAGATCTCAAGTCGCGTGAAGAAGTGCCGTAGTACCGACAGGCAAAGTTAGAAAGAACAATCCCAGGGAAGACATGAACCTCAGCATCCAGGCCGCGGGCGTCGCGGCATGGCCCGCATCCGATGCGGGCGCCAGCCTGGCCCAGGCAGCGAACGCGGCCGCGCAGGCCGATCCGTCATCGGCGGCGCATGCCGCGTCGCCGCTCATCGTGAGCGCGGTCGACCCCAACGACCACTCTCGCCTCGATCGATACCTGAGCGCCCTCGGTGCGCCTTTGAAGATGGGCGGCGACGCGGAGCAGATGGCCGAGGCCCTGGTGCCCGCCATGCAGTCGCTGCTGCAGCAGCGGCCGGATCTTGGCAATGCGCACTTCGATTTCGCCCTCAGCCGCGGCTCCCTGGTCGTCAAGTCGGACACCCTGGACGACGCCGATCGCGCCTGGCTGCAGGACTTCCTCAATGGCAACAAGGAGCTGTTGCAGGCCGCCCAGGCGTTCCACGACGATGCGGTGGCCGGCTATGCGAACTGGGCCGAGGCCGACGGCAAGCCGCTGTCCGCTGCCCAGCTCGACGCCGTCAGCCAGCAGGCCGACGGCCTGGTGAGCTTCATGGACCTGTTCAAGAAGCTGGGCCGACAGGCCCACGCGACGCTGCTGGCGCAGGTTTCCTATATGCAGCCGGACGGCAGCCGCCTCGACCTGTCGCGGGATCCCGGCAGCGCCAACGGCTTCCTGGCCTTCATGCAAGGTGCCCACACCATGCGGGACGGCACGGCGACCTATGCCGGCCCGGCGGGCCAGACCGTCTATGGCGGGCTGCGCGGCGATATCTTCAGCATGATCGGCACCGCCATTCCGCAGTTCCTTCCGCCCTCGGCGTCCCGCTCGGTGGGGCTCAAGGAGACGGCCTGAGCCGCTGTCGGCTCCCCCTGGGGCATGCGCCGGCCACGGCGCAACTGCGCGCCTCCGCCGGCGAGCCGCCCGGCCGCCGCATATCGAGCCTCGGATTGCTTCGTTCCCGCCGCACCGGGGCTCGCGTACGCTCCTCGCAGTGACATCCTGGCCATGCCTCCGCAGCGGCGGTGGCTGACGCCCTTCCCTGCGGAGAACCCCATGAGCGTCGATTTCATCGGCATGATCCAGAGCCGCAAGCAGTCCGAGATCCACCCTGCCGCCGGCGCGGCGGTGGACCGCGATTATGTGCGGGCCTTCGCCCGGGCCCATGAGCAGGCCGGCTTCGACCGCATCCTCGTTCCCCATCATTCCACCGGCCCGTCCGCCACCCTGACGGTCTCGTATGCGGCCGCGGTCACCGAGCGCATCCATTTCATGCTGGCGCACCGGCCCGGCTTCACCGCCCCCACGCTCGCGGCGCGGCAGATCGCCACGCTCGACCAGTTCAGCGGCGGCCGGCTCGGCGTCCACTTCATCTCCGGCGGCTCCGACGACGAGCAGCAGCGCGATGGCGACTATCTCGGGCATGACGAACGCTATGCCCGCACCGACGAATACCTCGGCATCCTGCGCCGCATCTGGACCGAGGACCGGCCCTTCGACCATGAAGGCCGCTACTACCGCTTCCGCCAGGGCTTCTCGGAAGTCAAGCCGGCCCAGGCGCCACACGTTCCGGTCTATTTCGGCGGCGCCTCGGAGGCAGCCATCGCGGTCGCCGGCAAGCACGCCGACGTCTATGCCCTGTGGGGCGAATCGCTGGAACAGGTGCGCGAGCTGACCACGCGCGTGCGCCAGGCGGCCGCGCAGCATGGCCGCACGGTGCGTTTCTCGGTGTCCTTGCGGCCCGTGCTGGCGGCGACCGAGGCCAAGGCCTGGGCGCGTGCGACAGCATTCTCGAACGCACCCGCGCGCTGCGCGCGCAACTGGGCCAGGGCCGCGGCGGCCCGCTGCAGAGCGAAGGCGCGCGCCGCCTGCTGGCGGCCGCCGAGCGGGGCGACCGTGTCGACCAGCGCCTGTGGACCGCGGTCGCGCGGGAGACCGGCGGCCGCTCCAACTCCACCGGCCTGGTCGGCACGCCCGAACAGGTGGCCGAGGCGCTGCTGGCCTACTACGACCTCGGCGTCACCACCTTCCTGATCCGCGGCTTCGATCCGCTGGAAGATGCCGTCGACTACGGGCGCGAACTGATTCCGCGCGTGCGCGAACTGGTGGCGCGGCGCGCCGGCGCCGCCCCGGCGGCGCGCGCCGCCTGAGCCGGCCCGAAGCCCAACGCGCTTGCCGAAGCCGACGGGATGCGCCAACACCAATCGCCAGGCACACGGTCTTGGCTCCCTCTCCCCGCACGGGGAGTGGGTTGGGGAGAGGGGTGGTTCAGCAAGGCGCCACACCCAAGCGAAGCCAACGGTGTAGTCCAGCACGCGAGCACAGAGACGAAGCCGATGGTGTGAATCCACCCGCCACGGTCAGCCAGCGCCTGCCCTCCCCCCCCGGCCCCGCTCGTACCCCTCGTCTACCCCTCGTCTACCCCTATTCGCCCGCGCTTCCTCCACCTCCGGCGGACTTGTCCGTCGCGCCTCGCTTGCTGGCCGGCATCAGCTGCGTGCGGAAGAAGCGCACCACCTCGGCGTTGAAGGCGCGGTGGAAGGCCGCGCGGTCGAAACCGGCGCCGTCGCGGCAGAGTTCCGGCATGGCCCCGGCCTGGGCAGGGGCGCACGGGGCGAGGAAGCTGAAGTGCCCGGAACCGGCGGCGAGATGGAACTCGGGCGCGGTCGGCAGGCCATCGCGGATGCCGGCCACGCCGGCCGGCGTCACGCCGTCGCCGCCCAGGGCCGAGGACCACAGCTGGATCGGCACCGTGACGCCGCGCAGCCCGGCCAGCGTGAACAGCGCGACCGGATCGACGATCACCGCGGCGCGGATGCGCCCGCCGGCATCGGGCGGCGCCGGCACGGGGCGCTCCATCTCCCGGCAGAACGGCAGGCCGGGGCGCTCGGCACAGAACGCCTGGCCGAGCCGGAAGTCCGGCACCGCACCCAGCGCCACCAGGCCGGTGTAGCCGCCGCGCGAAAAACCGAACAGGCCGAGCGCCGGCACATCGAGGCGGCCGCGCTCCTCCCACTGTCCGCTCAGGTAATCGATCAGCCGCCGCAGGTCCTGCGGACGCGTGAGGAAGGAAGACAGGTGGAGCTGCGCGCTGGTGTCCCGGTAGTTGTCGCCCGGATGATCGATGGCCGCCACCACGAAGCCGGCGTCGGCCAGCGCCGCGGCGGTGTCGTGGTGGCCGAGGCGGGAGCCACCGGTGCCGTGCGAGATGACGATCCAGGGCAGGTGCTCGCCGCGCAGCGGACAGTCCTTGACCGCCTGGATGACCAGCGGCGCCAGCGTCAGCGGCGCGGCGGGCTGCGCGCAGGGATACCACAGGGCACCCTGCAAGGCCGGGCCGGCGGCATCGGCGGGCACCTCGAACCAGCGCAGGCCGGCGGCGCGCGCCGGTGACGCGAGGACGCACAGCACGGCAAGGCCGAGGCAGAGGCGGAGAAGATGCCGGCGGATCGGGGACATGGGCATAGGCATGGACATGGCAGTCGAAGCGGAACTCACGGTCGGAGAAGACAAGAAGAAGCAAAGGCAAAGGCATCAGCGGGATCGGCGCCGCGGCGCTGCGTCAGGTGCCAGGCGCCAGGCGTCATGCCAGCGCACGCAGCGGGATCATCAGCTCGGTCACGCGCGCCTGCGGCGGGGTGTCCTGCGGCCTCGACAGGTAGCGCTCCAGCGTCGGCCGGTGGTCGGGCTCATAGCCGCTGCCGGGCAGCCAGAGCCCGTACAGCGCGGTGATGGTGGCGTCGATCTGCGTGTAGGGGCCCACCAGCCGGTGCACCGCATAGAGGCCGCCCGGCAGCGCCAGCGCCTCGGTCGGTGCCGGCGGCGGTCCGGCGAGTCCGCCCGCGGCGACGTAGTAGCGGAAACCGGGCGGCGCCTCGGCGTCGCCATAGGACAGGCCCAGCCAGGCACCCGCCTCGCGCGCGCCGAGCAGCCGGCGCAGGCGGCGGTGCGTGTGGGGGATGGTGGCGGGCGGGCCGTGGTGCGGCAGCGCGCACAGGTCCTGCGGCGCCACCGTCTCCAGGCGCACCGACGGCACCGTGCCGCCATAGCCGGCCAGCTTGTCGCGGAAGGCCCGCGGTGAGGTGCCGGCATAGCTGCGGAAAGCCCGCGAGAATGCCTGCGGGCTGTCGTAGCCTGCCTCCAGCGCCACCGCCGTGACCGGGCGCCGTCCCAGGCCGAGCTCGCGGGAGGCGCACGCCAGGCGCAGGCGGCGGATGGTGGCGGCGACGGTTTCGCCGGTCACGCTGCGGTAGATGCGGTGGAAATGGAACGGCGAGAAATGCGCCAGTGCAGCGAGGTCTTCGAGCCGATGCGGGTCCATCGGCGCGCGCACGATCGCGGCGAGCACGCGGGCGATGCGCGCGCGATAGACGTCTTCCGGGCGGGCTGGATTCATGGCGCCGAGTATGGCACGGCGGCCCGCACCGGACTTAGCCGGGCTTGCTGAGTTGCAGCGCTTGCGGAACAGCCGGAGGGGCCGGGGTGGCGCTGCGCCGCCGTCCCCGCCCAAGGTGCGGCCTGGGTGCCGCCGTCAGGCCACCGCTACATCCCGGCCAGGCCGGCGTCAGTCCTGCCCCGGCTGCAGCCGGTTGTGCAGCCGGTTGAAGGCGCACAGCGTGGCCAGCACCGACGCCGTGGTAGTGCTCTCGTGGATGCCGACGCCGAAGCGGCTGCCGGCCACGTCGGGGCTCGCCATCTCCACGATGGCGATCGCGCGGGCATCGGCGCCCGAGCCGAGCGCATGCTGCTCGTAGTGGTCGATGCGCACCGGCGCCGGCAGCGCGGCCACGGCGGCGTCGATGGGGCCGTTGCCCTCGCCGGACAGGGCCAGCGCCGGGCCATCTCCGCCCTCGGCGAGCCGCAGTTCGATGCGGTCGCCCGCCGGCGCGGCGTGCAGCGCGTGCGAGAGATAGCGGTAGGCGCCCTGCTCCAGCGGCGCCTGGTAGGTGGCCACGAACAGCTTCCAGATGTCCTCGCTGCTCAGCTCGGTCTCGCTGGCGTCCGCGTGGCGCTGCACCACGGCGCTGAACTCCACCTGCATGCGGCGCGGCATGGCGATACCGCGGTCGCGCTCCAGCAGGTAGGCGATGCCGCCCTTGCCCGACTGGCTGTTGACGCGCACGATGCTGTCGTAGGTGCGGCCCAGGTCCTTGGGATCGATCGGCAGGTAGGGCACGCGCCAGATGCCGTGGGGATCCTGCGCGGCGAAGCCCTTGGCGATGGCATCCTGGTGCGAGCCGGAGAAGGCGGTGAAGACCAGGTCGCCGACATAGGGGTGGCGCGGATGGATCGGCAGCGCGGTGCAGGCCTCGACGATGCGCGCCACCCCGGCGATATCCGAGAAGTCGAGCCCGGGCGGGACGCCCTGGGTGTACAGGTTGAGGGCCAGGGTGACAAGATCCAGGTTGCCGCTGCGCTCACCGTTGCCGAACAGGCAGCCCTCGACGCGGTCGGCGCCGGCCATCAGTGCCAGCTCCGCGCAGGCCACGCCGGTGCCGCGGTCGTTATGGGGGTGGACCGACAGCACGAGATGCTCGCGCCGGTCCAGGCGGCGGTGCATCCACTCGATCTGGTCGGCGAAGACGTTCGGCGTGGACACCTCGACCGTGGTCGGCAGGTTGATGATCATCGGCCGGCCGGGACCGGCGTCCCAGGCGGCGATGGCCGCATTGCAGACCTCCAGCGAGACCTCCAGCTCGGCCATGCAGAACGTTTCCGGCGAGTACTGCAGCACCCACTCGGTTTCCGGGTGCGCGGCGGTCAACGCCTTGAACAGGCGCACGTGGTGCTCCACCATGGCGACGATCTGCGGCACGCTCATGCCGAACACGATCTCGCGCCAGGCCGGCGCGATGGCGTTGTAGAAATGCACGATGGCCCGGCGCGCGCCGGCCACGCTGCGCACCGTCTCGCGGATCAGGTCCTCGCGCAGCTGCGTGATCACCATCGGCGTGACGTCGGCCGGAATGCGCCCGCCGTCGACCAGGCCGCGCACGATGTCGAAGTCGGTCTGCGAGGCCGCGGGGAAGCCGAGCTCGATCTCCTTGAAGCCGATGCGCACCAGTTCCTCGAACAGGCGCAGCTTGCGTTCGCGGTTCATCGGTTCGAACAGGGCCTGGTTGCCATCGCGCAGGTCGGTGGAGAGCCAGGCGGGGGCCCGGGTGATGGTGCGCGACGGCCACTGGCGGTCGCTCAGGTCGACGGCCGGGAACGGACGGTACTTGGTATGCGGTTGAGCAAGCATGGGGATCTCGAACAGGAAATGCAGGGAATGCAGGTTGGACGGGTCTGTCCTGATTCCCCTGCTTGCAGCAAGCTGTTCGAGATCGGGGTCAGGGGGAATCAGGACCGGTCATGGCGCGCACGTGCGCGCCCAGACCCCGATGTAGGGGCAGGTGCGGCAGCACATTGCGTAGTAGCCGGAAAGCGCGCATGACGGAAAAGGCAGGGTTCTGGAAAAGCGGATACGGCAAGTGTACGATGGCCGCCGCTGACTTTCTCCATCGAGAGCGACAATTGCTGTATGAAAATGGACAGTCCTGAACGGACCGACGCGACGGCATGACCGCAGCCGCCCCGAACCTCGCCGCCGTATCGTTCGATCCGGCCCTGTACGATGCGGCCCCCTCCCCGCTCACCGGGGTCGCGGCCGACTATCCGGCGGGCGCCGAGACGCCCTTCCACCGCCACGCCCGCTGCCAGCTGGTCTACGCGGTGGAAGGCGTGATGGTGGTGGAGGCCGCGACCGGCCGCTGGGTGGTGCCGCCCACCACGGCGGTCTGGCTGGGACCGGACGTCGAACACCGCTTGCTGATGCGCGGCCCGGTCCGGGTGCGCAGCGTCTTCGTGGCCGCCGATGCCGCCGGCGGCCTGCCCGCGGCGGAATGCGTGATCCACGTCTCGCCCTTGCTGCGGGAACTGATCTCGGAGATTGCCCACCTCGGCCTGGAGGTCTGCGCCACGCGGCGCGGCAGGTTGGTGGCGGCCCTGCTGCGGGAGGAACTGCGGCGCCCGCAGGCGCTGCCCTTCCACCTGCCGTGGCCGGCCGATGCGCGCATCGCCGCGATCTGCGCCGAGCTGAGCGGCAATCCGGCGCACCCTTTCCACGCCGCCGACTGGGCCGCCTCGCTGGCGATGAGCGAGAAGACCTTCCACCGCCATTTCCACAAGCACACCGGGCTGAGCTTCGGCCGCTGGCGGCAGCAGGCCCGGCTGCTGCTCGCGCTCGATCACCTGCTGCGCGGCGAGCCGATCCTGCCGGTCGCGCTGCGCTGCGGCTACGAGAGCCATAGCGCCTTCACGCTCGCTTTCCGCAAGCAGTTCGGCATGCCGCCTTCCAGGTTCCTGCCGGCCGGCTGAACGCCGGCCAGGGCTGCCCGCCCCGCCTGGACGGGCCTCGCGCCACATGCTGGCGCGGGGGAGACGCTGTCCGCCGCGTCATTCGAAACGCCCCGGCGCCCGGCTGCGCTTGCGCCGGGGCAATCGACTACTCGCCGGTGCGCACCCGGAAGCCGAGCCCCGGCGATACCACCGTGGTGTCGCCGTCTTGCAGCGCGACCGTTTCGAGGCTGCCGTTCGCCGTCGATTCGGCCGCGAACTCGGCAATATCGCGCAAGCGCGAGGCGGGGACGCCGCTGGCGCTGAGCCGCGCCTCCAGTTCCGCGGCATCGGCATCGGTGAGCACCGCCGACAGCGCGGCCTTCAGCGCCGCCGGGTCCAGCGAGCGCACGAAGGCAGGCAATGCGCCGCCGTCCAGCGGCGGGTTGAACAAGGCCGGATCCTTTGCCAGATGAGCCAGGCCCAGTGCCTCCAGCAAGGCCAGCAGCTGCCGTGGCGTGTTCGCGCCGATGGCGAGCCAGCCATCGCGCGTGCGGAAGAAGTCGGCGGAGGGGCTGCCCGAGTAGCCCTGGTTTCCCTGCCGGGGTGGCGTGGTGCCGTGCGTGAGCGCAGCGCAGGTCATGGGGTACATCAATTGCATGCCGGCGCCGGCCATGGAGATATCGAGCAGCATGCCGCGCCCGGTGCGCTCGCTTTCGCGCACGCCGGCGAGGATGGCAAAGGCGGCCAGCAGGCCGGTGGCGGAATCGATCACCGGGAAGCCGGTCTTGATCGGCGGATCGCCCTCGTTGCCCGCCATGAAGGCCATGCCGGTGGCGGCCTGCACCACATGATCGTAGGCGGGGCGCTTCTGCCATGCCTTCGCGCCGCGCCCGAAGCCGGAGATGCTGCAGTAGACCACGCGCGGGTTGAGTTCGCGCACCGCCTCGAAGCCCAGGCCGAAGCGTTCGAGCACGCCCGGCCTCAGGTTGTCGACAAAGATGTGGCAGGAGGCGGCCAGCTCGCGCGCCCGGCGCCGTCCGTCTTCGCTGGAGAGATCGAGGGCCAGCGAGGACTTGCCGGCGTTCAGCGCGACGAAGCCGTCGCGGCTGCCACCGGCGCGGCGCATGACGTCGCCGCCATTGGCGTTTTCGATCTTGGTGACATCGGCGCCGAGCCGGGACAGCAGGAAGGTGGCAAAAGGGCCGGCGATGACGTGCGAGAAATCGACGACGCGCAGGCCGGCGAGCGGCGCGAATGCCGAGGCTTCGGTGGACGGGGTAGCGCAGGTGTTTCGCATGGCAGCCTCATTCGATCGTGATGTGGTTCTTGTCGATCACCTGCCGCATCCTGGCGGTTTCCTCGGTGACCAGGCGGGAGAAGTCCTCCGGGGTCGGGCTCGGCTCGACGAGCGACCCCGTCTCGGCATAGAAGCGTCGCAGCCCGGGATCCGCGAGCGCCTTGAGCAAGGCGGCATGCAGGCGCGCCACCAGAGGCCTGGGCAGGTTCGGCGGAGCCCAGATGCCGCTCCATGCGTCGAGCGCCAGGCCGGTGCGGCCGAGCGCTTCATTCAGCGTGGGGACCTGGGGCAGCGTGGCCAGCCGCTGCGCTGAGGTCACGGCGAGCGCCCGCACCTTGCCATTGGCGATCTGCGGCAGCGCGGTGGTCGCCACGGGAAAGCCGAACTGGGTATCGCCCTTGATCAGCGACGGGACGATTTCCACCGAGCCCTTGTAAGGGATGTGCACCACGTCGATGCTGCACGCCGACGCGAACGCCGCGCTCGAGATATGCGCAGCCGAGCCGATGCCGCCCGACGCGTAGTTGAGCGTGCCGGGGAAGCGCCGTGCGGCGGCCACCAGGTCGGCCACCTTGCGATATGGCGAATGGCTGCTGACCACGAGCACGGCCGGGGCGATACCGATGCGCGTCACATGGGTGAATGCGGCGGGATCGAACTTGACCCCCGGCTGCAACAGCTTCTGCGCGACGTGGGTCGAGGCGCCCAGCAGCAAGGTATAGCCGTCCGCCGGCTGCTGTGCCACGGATTCGGCGGCAAGGATCCCTCCCGCGCCGACCTTGTTCTCGACGACGACAGGCTGGCCCAGTTCCCTGCCCAGCACCTCGGCGAGCTTGCGCGCCTGGATATCCGGGCCGCCGCCGGGGGCGTAGGGAACCACCAGCCGGATCGGGCGGGTGGGATAGTCCTGCGCGGCCAGGGCAAAGGCCGGCAGGCCTGACGCTGCCGCGACGGGCAGCATCAGCAGGGTCCTCAGCATCCGGCGACGCGCACGGCGGGTCGATGCAGGCATCTCAGGTCTCCTCTATGGTTTCGCCCGATTGTCGCGTCGCCCGGATATTCAGGACAATTATCCAGTTCTGATGAATCCATCACAGCTGGTTATGGCAAAGACTTCGCCCACCGCCCTGCCTCAACGGCTCGACCGCCTGCGCATCCGCCATCTGCGGCTGCTGGACCTGGTGGCGCACACGGGTTCGCTGACCGCGGCCGCCGAGCGGATGCACATCAGCCAGCCGGCGGTGACCAAGATGCTCCAGGAGCTGGAACAGGCCTTCGCTTGCACGCTGATCGAACGCACCACCCGCGGCGGCCGCCTGAGCCCGGCTGGCGAGCGCGCCCTCGAGCGCCTGCGCATCGCGCTGGGCGCGCTGGATATCGCCAGGGAAGCGCTGGCGGAGCGGCCGGAAGTCCCGCTGGTCAGGATGGGCGTACTGCCGCTGGTCGGGGTCAATGTCCTCCCGAAGCTGGTCGCCTCGCTGAGCCGGCAAGGCATCCTGCCGCGGCTGCAGCTGCGGGAACACACCGTCAGCGGACTGCTCGGCATGCTCGCCGGGGGCGAGCTCGACTGCGTGGTGGGGCGGCTGGAAGCCGGCCATGCCGGGCAGTCCCTGGAGCGGCTGCGCATCATGCCACTGTGGGACGAGCACCTGGCGATCGCCTGTGCCCCGGACCATCCGCTGGCCAGGCGCCGCGACGTGAGCCTGCCGGCGCTGCGTGACAGTCCATGGATACTGCCGCCGCGCGGCACCCATACGCGGGAAATATTCGAACAGCCGTTTCTCGACAGCGGACAATTGCCGCCGGTGCCGCATATCGAATCGATTTCATTCCACAGCAGCCTGTCGATGGTGGCCGCGAGCGGCTTCCTGGCCGTGGCGCCGGACAGCGCCGTGTCGCACTACAGCGCGATGTCGCTGGTGTGCAAGGTACGCCTGCGCACACCATTCGCCTCCGGCCGCATGGTGTTCATCACCCACCGGGATCCGGCGGCATCCCCGGCCGTCACCTTGCTTGCCAAGGCACTGGCGGAAGTGGGAAGTCCCTGATCCCGGACCGCATGCCGCAGCAATCGGCCCCTCACTCCATACCCCACGCTCACGGCTGCTGAAGGCTGGCCCGGCGCCTCACGCCGGGCTCCTTTCCCATCACATCTCTTGCGCACACTCGGCGGCGGGCCGCATACCGGCATCGGCTGAGCGCCGACGCCCTCCCGCAGCGCCTCTCAAGAAAGGCGCCGGCCGGCCGTAAATCGCTCCTGTCAGCAATGTATGGGAAAGAAGACCTGGGGCCAGGGCGGCGGCCGCGTCAGGGCACGGCCTGCGGCAGCAGCGCGGGCCATTTGTCGGCCCAGCAGCAGGTGTGCGTAGCACCTTCCACGACCTCGACCGGCGGCCGCTTGCCGGCCGGGAAGCGTGCCGCGAAGGCGGCCGCGAGCTCGGGCGTGACGTTGCTGTCCTCGGCGCCAACCAGGTGGTATTGCGGGATGTCCTGCAGCGCGCGCCAGGCGTCGCCGGGATCGAGCGATCCCGTCAGCGGTGCCAGTTCGTGCTGCTGCGCCCACTGGCGTGGCGCGAGGTTGCCGGCAACGGTCACCAGGCGCACGACGTCGTGGCGGCGGGCGGCCACCAGCGCAGCCACGGCGCCGCCGCCGGAATAGCCGACCAGCACGAGACGGCGCGCCTGCAAGCGTTGCATCAAGGCATCGATAGCCTCGCTGGTAGCGGCGACCACGGCGTCGGCGAAACGCCGGTCCGTCCAGAAGGCGGGTTCGCAGCCTCGGCGCTCCGCTGCCTCGACGTACTGGCACGGCCGCGCCAGGTAGACGGCCGTGCCGCGGTCGTGCCGCTGCGCCAGTTCGAGCGCGAGCGGACGCAGCGGGGTCGGGTCGTCGGAAGGACGGGAGGGGCTGAGCCAGGCCAGGCCGTCCCCTTCGATATAGACGGCCAGGGTCTCGCCCGGCCGGGCCGGAGACGGGGCATAGGCCGCCAGCACGAACTCGCGCGTGGCCAGCCGCAGCGGGCGCCAGCCGTGCGCCAGCGCCATGGCGTCGGCGCTGGCGCGGCGGGCGTCGGGAGAGAAATTCGTACAAGCCAGCAGGGGGAGCGCAGCCAGCAGGACAAGGAACCGTATCCGGAAGCGAGACGCCGCCGCGCAGGTGCAGGCGGCCAGGCCGCGAAGAGTGCCATGCATCGTGAGGATTCCGCGCCGGAGCGGATGGTGACAGGGGACCAGCCCGACTGCTGAAAAACGACCAGGAACAACGAACAAGAACAAACCACAAGAACGAACCACAAGACCCGCGTCCGTGGCGGCAGCCCGCGGGACGCGGCCGCAGTGTAGCGCACCGACCTTGCGCCGAGCCAGGCGCGGCACGCGCATCCTACAGGACCCGCAAGCATGCGATCCCATCGCCATCGAATTCTGAACCTGCACCACAACCCGCAAACTGGCGCCCGCCCCCTCTCCGCACGGACGGCCGCCTCCCACCTGCCGCCTTCCGTGCCGCGCGCCACGACCACCGCCGTCCTGCTCGCCGTCGGTGCATGCGGCGCGCTCGCCGCGGCGCCGGCATCGGCCACCATCAGTTGCGTCCCGACCCTGTCGGGCACGTACAACAGTACCTGCTACGTCTATTCCGGCACCAGCCTCAGCGTGCTGGCTCCCGGCGGCCTGATCAGCGTCGCGGGCGGCCCCGCCGTGGTGGCCAGCCTGTCGCTGGGCCCGGCCGTGACCCTGATCGACAACCAGGGCACGATCCAGAGCACCGGCAGCGCGGTTGTCGGCGGTCCCGGCGGCGCCGCGGTGGGCATCAGCCTCAGCGGGCAAAGCGCGAGCATGCCCGTGGTGACCACCCTGACCAACGAAGCCGGCGGCGTGATCAGCGCGACCGGCGGCGCGGCTTTGCCCGCACCGATGCCGATCGGGTACGCCGGCGGCAACGCTACCGGCATCGCGCTGAGCAACGGGCACGTGGGAACCATGACCAACGGTGGCTCGATCTCCGCCACCGGCGGCGCCGGCGCGGCCGGCATCACCGGGGGCGGAGCGGGTGGGCAAGGCATCGGCATCGATATCCAGTCCGCCAGCGTCGACAGCCTGAGCAACCAGGGTGCCGCCAGCGCCATCTCGGCAAGCGGCGGCGCCGCCGCCCCGGCGATGGTGCCTGCCCCGGGCGGCCTTGCCGCCGGTATCCGTGTCGGCTCCGGCAGTACCGTCGGCTCGATCCAGAACGACGGCAGCATCACCGCGACCGGCGGGGCCGGCGCGGCAATCGTCCCTTTCCCGCCGACCAGCGGCACGGCCTACGGCATCGATATCGAGAACAGCACGGTCACGGGCGCCATCACCAACAACGGCACGATCTCCGCCTCGTCGGCCAACGGCCGCGCGGTCGGCATCAACCTGGTCGGCAGCACCGTGGACGCGATCTCGATCCCGGCCGGCGGCACCATCAATGCTGCCACCGCCATCTACATCGATCCGGCCAGCACCGTCACCCACGGCATCAACCTCGGCGGCACCCTGAACGGCGCCGTCGAACTCAACAATGCCACCCTGAACCTGCAAGGCAGCAGCGCCGCCATCAGCGGCGCGGTGCATGGAGCCAGCGCCTCGGTGGTCAACGTCCAGGGCACCTTCACCTCGGCCAACAGCTTCGACGTCGGCAGTTTCAACGTCGCCGGTGGCGCGACGTTCAACATGGCCAACCCGGTCACGGTGTCCGCCGGCCTCACCAACGCGGGCACGCTCGCGGTTGCACCCGGCACCACGGCGACCATCAACGGCAACTATGTGCAGGCCGCCAGCGGCGTGTTCCAGACCGGCATCGGCAACGACGGCTCCTACGGCAAGCTGGTGGTGACCGGCACCGCGGACCTGTCGGCCAGCAACAAGCTCCAGGTCAACGTGGCCGGCGCGCCGAGCCTGGTCGCCGGCACCACGGTGCAGCGCAGCGTGCTCTCGGCCGGCAGCCTGGTCGCCGGTCCCGCCCTGACGGTGTCCGACAACAGCGCCCTGTTCGACTTCCTCGCCACCCGTAACGGCAATGCGGTCGACCTGTGCGTCGTGCGCTCCGGCGCCACCTCGTGCACCGACGCGCCGGCGGGCGGCGGCGATGCCACCCCGGACACGCCGGCCGCGCCCGGCCACGCCATCACGGTGGTGAGCAGTGTGCTCAGCAACCAGAACACGCCGGCGCTCGGGGCCGCGCGCGTGTTCGACGCCCTGATCGCCCAGGGCGCCGCGGCGCCCGCGGCGATGGCCTCGGTGATCACCGCGCTGGGCACGCTGCCGACCGAGCAGGCCGTGTCCGACGCCGTCAAGCAGACTCTGCCCCTGCTGACCGGCGGCATGGCCAGCGTCAATACGGCGGCCATGCACGCCACCAACCGGGTGATCCAGTCGCGCCAGGAAGCCAACCGCGGCCTCTCCTCCGGCGATGACTTCGTCACCGACAAGCAGCTCTGGTTCAAGCCGGTGGGTTCCTGGGCCAAGCAGGGCGACCGCGACGGCGTATCGGGCTACAGCGCCAGCACCTACGGCATGCTGCTCGGCGCCGACCGCTCGCTCGGCGACAAGACCCGCGTGGGCGCCGCCTTCTCCTACATGCACAGCCGCATCGACGGCAATTCGGCGGCGGCCAGCCAGAGCGCCAGTGTCGACGGCTACCGCCTGATCGGCTACGGCAGCTACAGCCTCGATGCCCGCACCGACGTCAGCGTGCAGGCGGACGTCGGCACCGGACACAACCAGGGCCAGCGCAGCATCGCCTTCGGCGGCCTGAACAACCGTGCCTCGTCCAGCTACGACAGCTGGAACACCCACTTCGGCATCGGCATCGGCCGCATCATCGACCTGGCCTCGAAGACCACCCTGACGCCCTCGCTGCGTGCCGACTACACCTTCTTCCAGGACGCCGCCTACACCGAATCGGGTGCCGACGCGCTGAACCTGGCGGTCGGCAAGAACTCGACGCGCGAGCTGATCCTGTCCACCGACTTCCGCCTGAACCAGGCCATCACCGACAAGGCCTCGTTCACCGCGAACCTGGGCCTCGGCTACGATGCGCTCGCCAGCCGGTCGTCGGTCACGGCGGCCTTCGTCGGCGGCGGCGGACAGTTCGTCACGCCCGGCCTGCCGCCGGCACGCTGGCTGATGCGGGGCGGCGTGGGCTTCCTGCTGGTCAACAACAAGGCCATGGAGTTCAGTGTCCGCTACGATGCCGAGGTTCGCGACCGCTTCACCAACCAGACCGCCTCGCTCAAGCTGCGCATGCCGTTCTGATGCGAAGCGGATGACGCCATGACGACGATGCCATGACGTCGCGCCGGCACGCGCGGGGTAAGCGCAGGACCGCCCGGTTTCCTGCCACCGCCGCGCGCGTGCCGGCGAGCGATGCTGGCCTTGGCCAGAGCAATCCACCGACAATTCCACCCATGGCTGCAACTCCCGACAGCGCGGCGCCGGCGGGCACCGATCCCGGCGCGGCGCGCTTCGCCACCCTGTCCGCACGCTTGCGGCAAAGCAGACCGATCGCGCCCGACGATATCCGCCTCTGGTGCCAGCTCGGCCTCGAACTCGGCCACGCGGCCGAGGTACGGCACGCCTGCGAAAGCCTGCTGGCGGCACCGGCGGTCCACCCTGCCCTGCGCCCGTACTGGCTCCATTTCCTCGGCACCGCCCTGCTGCACCAGCAGCAGATCGAGGCCGGCGCCCAGGCGCAACGGCTGGCGCTCGATGCGCTGTGCGTGGCGCCCCTGGTCTACAACCCGCCGCCGGCGGCACGACGGCTGGAGGATCCGCGCGTCGAGGGCGTGCTGTGGGAGGCCCTGGCGCAACTCGCGGCGGGCGGCGTGCACGCCTTTGCCCACGCCGGCACCCTGCTCGGGCTGGTGCGCGAAGGCCGCCTGCTGCCTTTCGACAAGGATCTCGACCTGGGCCTGCCGGTGCAGGAGTTGCCGGCCGCGCGCGCGATCCTGCTGCGCCACGGCTGGCAGCCGGTGCCGCAGCGTTTCGCCATCGACAACCTGGCCAGCTACGCCCACCCGCGGCTGGAGGTGGTGCTGGACCTGTGCGGCCTGTGCGATGCGCCGGACGGCAACGGCCTGCTGGGCGGCTTCTGGACCGCGGGCGGATCGCCGCCCGCCCGGCAGCGCGTCACGCGCTTCCCCGGCCCGCTCCACCTCGTGCCGCACAAGGGTCCGGCCGGCCCGGTGTGGCGCCTGTCGCATGCGGAGTCCTGGCTGGCGGCGTTCTATGGCAAGGATTGGCGCACGCCGGACCCCGACTTCGACACCATCATCGGCGCGCACAACCTGCTCGGCTTCTCGGCCCTGACGCAGTGGTACGCCTACGCGCGCATCACCGGCGCCTGGCTCAATGGCTATTGGGAGAAGGCCTTGCGCCTGACCCGGCTGGTGCTGGAGCGCCATACCCCGGAAGACGGCCTGCTGCTGCACATCGCCGGTCACCTGCGGACGGCGCTGGCGGCCCTGCCCGCGCGCGCCTGAGCCTGCGGGCTGCCCGCCGCGAACCGCGAACCACGAACCTGCGATTTGCAGATTGCCGGCGGCGGCTAGCCGCCGCGTTGCGCGACGGCCTCGAGCAGGTCCAGGTAGCGCACCGCCGAATTCTCGTTATCGAAGCCCGCCGGCAGCACCAGGCGCCGTCCGTGCAGGCGCGCCAGCGGGCGCGACAGCACGGCGGACTCCGGCCGCAGCGCCAGCGCCGCTGTCGACGGCGTGCCGGCTTCGAGCGCGTACAGGCCGCGCAGCGGGCCGGTGCTGCAGGACGCCTGCAAGGCATCCAGCAGTGCCGCCGCCGCGGCCGGGCGCGCGAGTTCGAAGCGGAAGTCGATCAACGATGGTCCGGTGTACGGGATCAGCACATAGTCCACGTGAAAGCGCTCTGCCGCCAGGAAAGGCAACAGCCGCGGCCCCTCGGTCTGCAAGGTGCAGGGCCGCCGCACCGGGTGCGGGTGGCCCGCCAGCCGGTGCGACGGCACATTGTGGATGACGCCGACCTCGGCCTCCGCCACGCCGTAGCGGGCATGCAGCCAGGCGGCCAGCGGCACGAAGGCGTTGACGGTGCAGGAGCCATAGGAGAGGACGGCGGCGCGGCGATCGAAGTGCTCGTGGTTGTAGCCGAACACCAGCGTCTGGTCGGCCCCCGGGCAGGTGGCCGAGACGATCACGCGGCGCGTCCGGCCGCGCAGGAAGGCGCGCGCCGCCTCGCCGCTGGCGAAATCGCCGGAGCATTCCAGCCACCAGTCGGCCCGGCCCAGCCAGGGCGAGCCGGCGGCCGGGCCATGCCAGTAGGCCAGGCGCAGCGGCTGGCGGCCGGGCAGGTCGAGGCGCAAGGCCCCGTCCTCGGCAGCGACGCGGCAATCGGCGAAGGAGACCTTGGCGTCCTGCCGCAGCAGGGCCGCGGCGGACGCCAGGCTGTGGTGGGCGTCCTGGATGGCGACGATGTCGATGCCGCCATCCGGCCGGTCGAGCCAGGCGCGCAGCAGATGCAGGCCGAAGCGGCCGAGTCCGTGCAGCACCGCCGACACGGGGGGCGAGGAAGTCCTGGCCAGCACCCTGCGCTCCGCCTAGGAATGCGAGCTTGCGCGGATGCGCTCGCGCAGCACCGTGGTGGAGACGGTTTCCGTGCGCGGGGTCCAGGTCAGGCCGATGCCCAGCGCGGCCAGGCGCGGCGCCAGCCGCTGCCAGCGCGCCGAGTCGCGCCAGTCCTCGCCGATGAAGACATGGTCGACGCGCAGCGCGGTCAGCCACTGCACCGCGTCTTCGGTCTCGTCGAGGCTGCCCGGCTGCAGCGACACCTCGTCCAGCCAGCCAAGCCCGCGCAGGATCTCCATCCGCTCCAGTTCCGGCATCGCCGCCGGCCGGCCCTTCTTGGCCAGCACGGTGGCATCGCGCGTGACCAGTGCGGTCAGCGAACGGCAGCGCGCCCGCGCGAACTGCAGGTAGCGCAGGTGGCCGACGTGGAACAGGTCGAAGACGCCGACGGCCAGGCCGCGGGCGGGCAGTCCCTGGTCGGTGCTGACGGGGATCGAAGTGGCTGTCATATGGCTGGGCTGCGTGGCGCCGCCGGCCGCGCAGCGTGTGCGGGCCAGGTCGGGAGTCGGGTCGGGAGTCGGGTCGGCGCCGATTGTACGGCCGGGGACGGCCGTTCTACGGCCCGAATTGGCGGCAGGAAACCACGCTGACCGGGCGATTGGCCGCCCGGCATGCCATCCGGATCAGGCCAGCGCGGCGGCCGGCGCGCCGGCGGGGAGCGGATTCTCCGCTGCGGCGCCCGCGTCCAGCAGCGAGCGCACCGCCGCGTGCATCTGCTCGACACCGATCGTGTCGATGGCCGGCCCCGCATGCACGATGGCATGCGGCACCCCCAGCGGATGCCAGCGCTGGTACTTCTCGGGACGCGCCTCGAACATGGCCACGGTCGGGATGCGCAGTGCCGAAGCGAGGTGGACGGGCGCCGAGTCGGCCGAGATGACCAGGTCGAGGTGGCGCATGGCACCGATCAGTTCATCGACGCCGGCCGGCGCCAGCCAGCAGTGCGCGGACGCGGCCGGTTCGGCGCTGTGCGGGTCGGCCCGGTCGCGGAACAAGGTCACGTCGTAGTGCGGCTGCAGGCGGTCCGCCAGTTCCTGCCAGCGCTGCAGCGGCCAGCGCCGCTCCTGCGCCTTGTTGGAGACGAACATGCCGGCCTTCGGCTTCTGCCCTGCGGGCAGCCGGGCCCGCATGGCCTCGACCTGGGCCGGATCCGGATAGACCACGGGCCGCAGTTCACCAGCCGCCACCGGTCCCAGTTCCGGCAGCAGGGCGAAGCCGGACAGGGCTTCGTGCTGCAGGCGGACCTTGGCCAGGTCGCCGGGGCGGCGGTCATCGAAGCCCGTTTCCTTGGTGTGCCAGCGGCAGTCGCGGATGCCCAGCAGCCGGATGAACTTGATGGTGCTGGTGTGCTGGGCGCCGTTCGGCACGATGGCCAGGTCGAAGCGCTGGCGCCGGAGGCGATGGATCAGCGCCAGCCGGTCGACGATGGAGGCGAAGCGGCCGCTGCGCTCGTTCTGGCTGCGCTGGCGGCTGAAGACATAGGTGTGGACACGGCTGACGTCCGGATTGCGGTCCAGGACCTGGCGGTTGTAGCGGTTGGCCAGCACGTGGATCTCGGCCTGCGGCCATTTCTGCTTGAGGGCGCGCAGCAGAGGCGTGGTGCACACCATGTCGCCCAGGAAATCGAGCCTGGCGACCAGGATCTTCTTCATCGGAGAGAGTTCGCTTTGAGTTCTGGCGCATCATTGCCGCTGCGCGCTCGGCGGGAGGGACACCCAGGGTAACGGCAAAAGCATCCGGAACCTGACAACGCGCGTTCGCGGCAAATGGCTGACATCTGACGAGGACTTGTCTGAATTACGGACGCCAGCAGCCTAACACGGCGGATGCCGGTTCTGCCGCAATGGCAGCGCAATCCGGCCGCCGATACCCTACGCCGGCAATGTGACAGCCGGAGGCACGCCGTGCCAGACGCCTGGCCGGGCGGGCGCCGCCCCGGAGTCGGCGCCGCCATCTTCAGTCAACTTCTCTGAAATTAAATGATTCAGACGGCTTTTTCGTCCATTCTCATTGCTCCGCCCGGCTCCGGGGTGCCGCCCGTGGACGGCGCTGCGCCGGCCGCGCCGGCCGTTGTTTCCCCGCCCGCTGCCGCATCGACCGGTTCCACCGTGACCCCCACCGTCAGTTGCTGGTCCGCGCCGCCGCCCAGCACCACCCCCCGCAGCGGAGCGACGTCGGCATAGTCGCGGCCCACCGACAGCATCACGTAGTCGTCGCCGGGGGCGCGGTCGTTGGTGGGATCGAGCTGCAGCCATCCGCCGTCTTCGGGCCAGGCCGGGTCGTAGACCTCGACCCAGGCATGCGAGGCGTCGGCGCCGATCAGGCGCGGCTGGCCGGGCGGCGGCTGGGTCAGCAGGTAGCCGCTGACATAGCGTGCGGCCAGGCCCAGCGAGCGCATCGCGCCGATCATCACATGGGCGAAGTCCTGGCATACCCCCTGGCGCAGCGCGAGGGCATCGAGCGCCGTCGTGTTGACGTTGGTGCTGTCGGGTTTGTAGGCGAAGTCGGCGTGGATGCGCCGCATCAGTTCCCATGCCGCCTGCACCAGCGGCCGCCCCGGGCTGAAGCTCGCCGCCGCATAGCGCGCCAGTTCCGCGTGGCAAGCCACATGGGGCGAGGCGAAGACGAACTCGCTGGCCGGGTCGTAGGGCTGCCCGGCGCGATAGCGGAAGCACTCGCGCACCTGCTCCCAGGTGCTCGCCTGCCCGGCCGCCGGCGCCGCCACGGCCGGCGGCGGCGCGCCGCGCTTGCCGGCCGCCAGCCGCGACGGGGTCACACGCACCACGCTGCGGCTGCGCACGAACAGCACGTCGTGCGGCTGGTTGAGCGCGAACGAGATGCGCTGGTTGCCGAAGCCGTCACGTTCCGTGCGCAGTCCCTCCGGCTTCGGCTCGACCTCCAGCGAGAACGATTCGGTGTGCTGGCGCGCGGTGTCCAGCGGCTGCAGGCGTGCCTGGTGCTGGGCCGATTCGACGCGGGCGGCGTATTGGTAGCGGGTGTCGTGAGTCACGCGCAGCAGGCGCGGCGCCGCCGCGGCCGCCGGCTCCTGCGCTGGCGCCACCCCCTGCGTGCGCGCTCCCCCTTGCCGTCTGCCCCGCCGTGGCGTCTTGCCCGCCGTGCTGCCGTTCACCCCCATAGTGCCCTGCCCGCCTCCCTGACATGACTGAAATAGCGCTCCCCGATCCGGTTCGACAGCTCCCAGGCCGCCTCGCTGCTTTCGCGCAGGCGCGCCAGCAGGAAGGCGTGGCGTCCCTGCGCGTCGGTCTCGCACAGCGCCTGCAGCGGCCAGCCACCGATTTCCGGAATGCCGTCGGCCAGTTCCGACAGCGCGTCGCGCTCGTTGCGGTCGACCTTCGACAGGCGCCCGCGCAGGGTCTGCTCGACCCAGGCCAGCGAACGCGGGTTGTCCTTGTCCAGCAGCACCAGCGACAGCAGCGGTGCGACGTCGAAACAGCGCTGGAAGCGCGAGCGGAAGGTGATCGCGCTGTCGAACAGCTCCAGCACCAGTTCGAAGGCATCCGGCTTTTCGATGGCGCCGTCCTCGAAGGCGAACAGCAGCACGCGGCTGAGGAACTCGATGCGGTCGATCTGCCGCCCGATCGACAGTAGCCGCCAGCCGTCGTCGCGCGTCATGTTGTCGACCTGCGCGCCGGTGATGGAAGACAGCAGCAGGTTGAGCCGCTCCAGCATCTGCAGCGCATCGGCGTCGCGCTCCTCGGCGGATTCCCCGGCGGTGGCGTGGGCTTCCAGCAGTTGCGCGGCGTCGTCGATCAAGCGCCACTGTTCGCGTGAGAGCCGCTCGCGGATCGCCGCCGCCGCGCTGCGCATGCCGGACAGGCAGGTGGCGATGCCGACGCCGCTGCCGCTGCCGGTGCCCAGCGTCAGCGCGTCGGACATGGCCTGCTCGAAGGCGTTCGGCGCCTCGGCGGCATGCGGAGTCTCGGGCGGCACCAGGCCGCTGTCGCGGCACAGCGCGTCGATCAGGTGCAGGTGGGCCGGGCTTTCGACGTCGTCCTCGCCACGCAGCCGCTCGAGCGCGGCCAGCCCCAGGCGCGTCAGGTTGGCCGCGCGTTCGGTGTAGCGGCCCAGCCAGAACAGGTTCTCGGCGGCGCGGCTGGAAATCGTGCGCTGCCGCTCGACCAGGTCCTCGGGGCCCAGATGGGTCTGCAGCAGCGTGGTCGGATCGACCACGCCGTCGGTCATGACCCAGGCATCGACGGTGCTGCCGCCGCGCGGCATCGGCGCGTTGAACAGCGCCTCGCGGCTGCCGACGCGGGCCAGCCCGCCCGGCAGCACGCGCCAGGAGCCGGCGCCGTCGACCAGGGCGAACACGCGCAGCAGCAGCGGGCGCGGCACGATGCGCGCGCCGCCGTCCCCGCCCTGGGCGCGGCCGGCCCAGGTCGGCGCCTGCGACAGCGGCAGGTCGGCCTGGATGGTGTAGTGCGCCGGCTGCGCGGCGATGCGGGCGCGCCAGTCGGCAAGCTGCTGTGGCGTCAACCGCGCGCCGATGACCGGGTCGAAGCTGCCACCGGCCTGCACGCTGGCCGGATAGGTCGGCCGGATGATGCTGCGCCCGAGCAGGGGCAGCGCCTCGTTGCAGGCGGCCTGCTCGCCGCACCACCAGGAATGCACCGCCGGCAGCGCCAGCGTCTCGCCCAGCAGCGCCTGCGCCAGTCCGGGCAGGAAGCCCAGCACGCCGGGCGACTCCAGGAAGCCGGAACCGGGCACGTTGGCCAGCAGTACATTGCCGGCGCGCACCGCCTGCAGCAGGCCGGGCACGCCCAGCACGGAATCGGAGCGCAGCTCGAGCGGATCCAGCCAGTCGTCGTCGACGCGGCGCAGGATGCCGTGCACCGGCTCCAGGCCGCGCAGCGTCTTCAGGTAGACGTGGTTGTCGCGCGCGGTCAGGTCGCCGCCCTCGACCAGCGTCAGGCCCAGGTAGCGCGCCAGGTAGGCATGCTCGAAATAGGTGGCGGCGTAGGGGCCGGGCGTGAGCAGCACGATGCGCGCGTTGCGCCCCGCCGGGGACATCTCCTGCAGGCTTTCCAGCAGCGCGCGGTAGCTGGCGGCAAGGCGCTGCACGCGCAGGCCGCGGAAGGCCCGCGGGAACAGCCGCGAGACGATCACGCGGTTCTCGAGCAGGTAGCCGAGGCCGGACGGGCCCTGGGTGTGCTGGGCCAGCAGGCACCACTGGCCGTCGGGGCCGCGCGCCAGGTCGAAGGCCGCCACGTGCAGCCAGGTGTCGCCGGCGACGCGGGCGCCGCACATGGGCCGCAGGTAGCCCGGATGGCCGGTGACCAGCGCCGGCGGCAGCAGGCCGCGGCGCAGCACCTCCTGCGGGCCGTAGACGTCACGCAGGACGGCGTTGAGCAGGCGCATGCGCTGCAGCACGCCGCGCTCGATCACGCTCCAGTCCTGCGCGCCGAGGATCAGCGGCAGCAGGTCGAGCGACCACGGCGGCGTGGCCGCGCCCTGCTTCTGCGTGTCATGGAGCTGGTAGGCCAGCGCGTTCTCGCGCATGCGCCGCTGCAGCGCGTCGGCGCGGCGGTCGAGGTCGGCGAAGCCGACACTGCCCAGCCAGTTGAAGAACTCGCGCCAGGCAGGCGCGAGCGCGGCCGATTGCAGCACGGCGGCGGCGCCGCGCATCTCGTCGTAGCGGCCCGCCACCGCGGGCGCCGCCAGCGCGGCGCCCAGTTCGGCGGCGTCGGCACCGCTGTCGAACAGCGTCGGCGGTGTCTGTGGCGAAGGCGGCGTCTGTGCGGCGTCACCCATGGCCGGGGAGTCTTGGGAAATAGGAATCACGATATCGCTTCTGCCCGGGGCGGCCGGCAGGCGCGCGGATCTGCGCCCGGCCCGCGCCGCCCCTCGCGCATCCTATCATCGGGCGGCCGCACCGGCGCCGCGCCGGGTGCGCCCGCCCACGCCGCGGTGCCGGTGGTGGCCGCCATCAGGTCCGCCGCAGGTCCAGGGTGAAGGGGAACTCCCGGCTCGGCTGGGCGCGCGCCACGCTCATCCGGCCCGGCGTGTGCCCGAGCGCGGCGAAGCGCGCCAGCCGGCGGCTCTCCGCTTCATAGGCATTGACCGGGAAGGTGTCGTAGTTGCGCCCGCCCGGATGCGCGACGTAGTAGCGGCAGCCGGCCAGCGAGCGCTCCATCCAGGTATCGACGATGTCGAAGGTCAGCGGGGCATGCACGCCGATGGTCGGATGCAGCGCCGAGGCCGGCGACCATGCCTTGTAGCGCACCCCGGCCACGTATTCGCCGACCGTGCCGGTCGGCTGCAGCGGCAGCGGCGCGCCGTTCACCGTGACCACGTGGCGGTTGTCGTTGAGACCGGTGACGTGGACCTCCAGCCGCTCCAGCGAGGAATCGACATAGCGCACCGTGCCGCCGGCCGCCCCCTCCTCGCCCATCACGTGCCACGGCTCCAGCGCGCCGCGCAGGGTCAGTTGCATGCCGCGTGCCGACACCTCGCCATAGCGCGGGAAGCGGAACTCGAAATGCGGGCCGAACCAGGCCGGGTCGAAAGCGAAGCCGGCCTCGCCCATTTCCTCCAGCACGTCGTCGAAATCCATGCGCAGGAAGGTGGGCAGCATGAAGCGGTCATGCAGCTCCGTGCCCCAGCGCGTCAGCGGCGTGGTGTAGGGGGCGTGCCAGAAACGCGCCACCAGCGCGCGCAGCAGCAACTGCTGCACGATGCTCATGCGCGCATGCGGGGGCATCTCGAAGGCCCGCAGTTCCAGCAGCCCCAGGCGGCCGGTGGCGGAATCCGGCGAGTAGAGCTTGTCGATGCAGAACTCGCTGCGGTGGGTGTTGCCGGTGACGTCGATCAGGATGTTGCGCAGTACCCGGTCGACCAGCCACGGTGGCATGTCCTGGCCGTACAGCAGCTTGTTGCGGTGGATTTCGGCGAAGGCCACGTCGAGCTCGTAGACCTGGTCGTTGCGCGCCTCGTCCACCCGCGGCGCCTGGCTGGTCGGGCCGATGAAGAGCCCGGAGAACAGGTAGGACAGCGAGGGATGGTTGTGCCAGTAGCCGATCAGGCTGGCCAGCAGGTCGGGCCGGCGCAGGAAGGGGCTGTCGGCCGGCGTGGCGCCGCCCAGCACGAAGTGGTTGCCGCCGCCGGTGCCGACATGGCGGCCGTCGACCATGAACTTCTCGCTCGACAGGCGCGACAGCCAGGCGGCGTCGTAGAGGAACTCGGTGTGCTGCACCAGCTCGGCGAAGTCGTGCGCCGGATGGATGTTGACCTCGATCACGCCCGGGTCGGGGGTGACCTGCAGCATCTTCAGGCGCGCGTCGCGCGGCGGCGGGTAGCCTTCCAGCACCAGCTTGACACCCTGCGCCGCGGCGGTCTGCTCGATCGCGCAGAGCAGGTCGAGGTAGTCGTCCAGCAGCGCCAGCGGCGGCATGAAGACATAGAGCACGCCTTGGCGCGCCTCCACGCACAAGGCTGTGCGGGTGATCCAGGCGGCCGACTCGAAGCGGTCGGGGAAGCGGTCGGCGGCCGCGTGCGACGGCGGCGCCGAGGCGCCCGCCCCGCCGCTGCCGTCGCGGCCGGGGGCCGCGCGCAGCCGCGGCGGCTGCAGCGCCAGCGGCGCCGGACCGCCGGCCGCCGCCGCATAGGCATAGGCGGGGAATGGATAGCCGGCCTGCGCGGCCACGCCGGCATCGGCATGGCGTGCACGCAGCGCGGCCGCGCTCGGCAGCGGCTCCGCCGGCGCAAAGGGATCGCGCTCGACCAGATAGGGGTAGTCGGCCCGGCTGACCCACGGCAGCGAGTCGAGCGGCAGGCGGTAGCCCATCGGCGAGTCGCCCGGCATCAGGTACATGCGCTCGTCGCGGAAGAACCAGGGCCCGGTCTCCCAGCGGCTGCCGGCCAGCGCCGCGCCCCCCTCGCTGACCTTGATCGGCAGCACGTGCCCGACCACCGTGTCGAGCTTCTGCCCGAACACCTTGCGCAGCCGCGCGCGCTCCATTTCGTCGTCGAGGCGCGCGTCGAACGGGTCGACATTGACCGGCAGGCGGCGTTCCCGCCACAGGTAGTACCAGACATCCTCGTAGCCGGCCTGGATGTAATCGGTGGCCAGGCCGAGGCGCTGCGCCAGCGCGCGCAGGAAGCGCTCGCCGTCGGCGCTGGTGCAGGTGCCCGGCTCGCGCTCGTCGGCGAAGCGCGCGGGGTCGAGCCAGGCCGGCTCGCCGTCGGCACGCCAGAACACCGACAGCGCCCAGCGTGGCAGCTGTTCACCCGGATACCACTTGCCCTGGCCGAAATGCAGGAAGCCGCCGTCGCCGTACTCGGCGCGCAGCTTCTGCACCAGCGCGGTGGCATAGCCGCGCTTGGTGGGCCCGAGGGCGTCGGTGTTCCACTCGGCGCCTTCGCGGTCGTCGATCGAGACGAAGGTCGGCTCGCCGCCCTGGGTCAGGCGCACGTCGCCGCTCACCAGCGCCTCGTCGACCTGGCCACCGAGCTCCAGCACCTGCTGCCATTGTTCCTCGGTATAGGGCTTGGTGACGCGCGGCGACTCGTAGATGCGGGTGACGCGCATCTCGTGCTCGAACTCCACCTCGCATTCATCGATCAGCCCGTCCACCGGCGCCGCGCTGCTGGGATGCGGCGTGCAGGCAAGCGGAATATGCCCCTCGCCCGCCAGCAGGCCCGAGGTGGGGTCGAGCCCGATCCAGCCGGCGCCCGGCAGGTAGACCTCGCACCAGGCATGCAGGTCGGTGAAGTCGACCTCGGTGCCGCTGGGACCGTCGAGCGACTTCACGTCCGGCGTGAGCTGGATCAGGTAGCCGGAGACGAAGCGGGCCGCCAGCCCGAGGTGGCGGCACAACTGCACCAGCAGCCAGCCGCTGTCCCGGCAGGAGCCGGAGGCGAGCTGCAGCGTCTGCTCCGGCGTCTGCACGCCCGGCTCCATCCGCACCAGGTAGCGGATGTCGTGCTGCAGCCGCTGGTTCAGCGCCACCAGGAAATCGATGGTGCGGGCGGGCTCGCGATTGATGCTGTCGAGGTAGGCGCGGAACGCCGGCGCCCCCCCCGTCGCGGAATCGCAGGCCAGGTACGGTGCCAGCTCCTGCCGCTGGGCCTCGTCGTAGCGGAACGGGAAGGTCTGCGCGCTCTCTTCGAGGAAGAAGTCGAAGGGGTTGTAGACGGACATCTCCGCCACCAGGTCGACGGTGATCTCCAGGCTGCGTGTCGGCTCCGGGAACACCAGCCGGGCCATGTAGTTGGCGAAGGGGTCCTGTTGCCAGTTGACGAAATGCTGCGCCGGCTCGACGCGCAGCGAGTACGACAGGATCGGCGTGCGGCAGTGCGGGGCGGGCCGCAGGCGCACGACCTGGGGCCCGAGGCGGACGGAGCGGTCGTAGCGGTAGCGGGTGACGTGGTGGAGCGCGACGTGAATGGGCATAGCGTGGCCGTGCGTTACGGAAGATCGGAAAGGCGGACGGTCAAACGTTCAAACTGGCAAACTGGCAAACAGGTAAGCGGGTACGCAGGTGAAGGGTCGTTGGGGGCAAGCGGCCAGGCAAGGGGCCGGTCCCTCCGCCGTCCGCCGGAGCGGGCAGCGGAGCGCCGGCGGCTCAGACCAGTTCGGGCGCCGGGATCACACTGATCTCGACACCGACCGCCCGTGCGCCCGGCCCCATCACCGGCATGGCATCGCGGTAGTCGAGCCCGGCCGCGATGCGCACATAGCGCTCGTCGGGACAACGGTTCAGGAAGGGGTCGAAGCCGACCCAGCCCAGTCCTTCGACAAAGGCTTCCGCCCAGGCGTGGGCCGAGGGCGGCTGCGCCACCGCCGCCGCCGGCCGCTGCCGTGCGGGCGCCTCGCCGGCGGCATCCCGCGTGGCGGGCGGCGTGCCGCCCGTTTCCGCCTCGTCCTCATCCTCGACCGCGACCTCGCCGTCCTGCTCCGCCGGCTGCCGCCGGCCGGCCTCGGCGGCTGCTTCCAGCGCACCGGCGGGCAGCCGCAGGGATTCCGCCAGGCGGCGCGCCGGGCTGTCGGTCATCAGGTAGCCCGAGATGAAACGGGCCGGGATCTTCAGCGCGCGCGCCGCGGCGATGAACACGTGCGCGTAGTCGCGGCTCGAGCCTTCGCCGCTGGCCAGCGCCGCCTCGGCATCGGCCGGCGCCTCGGCGGCACGCTCCGGCGTGTAGGCAACGCGGCCGTGGATGGCCGTCATCAGCCAGTGCAGCACTTCGAGGCCCGGCGTTTCGCCCGGCACCTCGGCGGCCAGCGCGGCGACCGCGTCGCCGGCACGGGTCAGCTCGGTCTCGCGCTCGAACAGCCAGGGCGGGGCATAGGAATCGCCCTGCCCCAGCACGCCGGCGCAGTCGTGGGTCTCGACCACGCCGGCGGCGACGATCACGACCTCGGGCTTGTCGCCTTCGTGCCGCACCAGGTCGGTCTGGTTGCCCAGCCCGTCCGCATAGGTCAGCATCGGCTCGATGCCGTCGATGGTGACCTGCCACGCTCGCACCGTCTGGCCCGGGCCGCTCTGCGGCCGCAGGTGAAGGCGTTGCAGCGCGTAGGCTGCGTGGTCGTCGAGCTGGAAGCGCGAGATATGGCGGATGGCAAGGCGCATGATGGGATCTCAGTCGAAGTTGTACGCGTTGGCGATCTCGATGCCGAGGCTGTTGTTGCGGTGGATGAAGTCCGTCAGGAATTCATGCAGGCCGCTCTTGAAGATCCGTTCGACGGTGCTGTCGGCCAGCGTGCGCAGGATCCTGGCAGCCGTTTCATGACAAGCGTGCGTGAGGCCGTAGTCGTCGGCCAGGTGCTGCAGGCTGGTGACCACGCGGCCGCAGGCGAAGCGCAGCGAACGCGGCATGCGGCCGTTGAGGATGAGATAGTCGGCGATGTGGATGGGCTTGTACTGCACGTCATAGACCCAGCGGTAGGAACGGTGCGCGGCGACGGAGCGCAGGATGGCCTCCCACTGATAATTGTCGAGGATGGTGCCGACATGCGACACCGACGGCAGCAGCAGGTGGTACTTGACGTCGAGGATGCGCGCGGTGTTGTCGGCGCGCTCGATGAAGGCGCCGATCTGCGCGAAGTCGAAGATCTCGTTGCGCAGCATGGTGCTGTAGAAGCTGCCCACGATCAGCGCGGTCTCGCGCTTGATGCGGTCCAGCAGCGCCGGCAGCTCGCTCTGCACCAGCGGCTGGGCCAGCCCGCGCCTGAGCTCCAGCCAGGCGCAATTGATGCTCTCCCAGGTCTCCCGCGTCAGCGCCGTGCGCACCATGCGCGCGTTGGCGCGTGCGTGCTCGATGCAGGACAGCACGCTGGAACCGTTGTCGCGGTCGCGCAGCAGGAAGTCGATCGCGCTCTCCACCGAGAACTGCTCGTACTTCTGCCGGTATCCTTCGTCGGCGCCGGAGCTGACCAGCACCGACGACCATTCCGCCGGGGCGTCGTCGGCGCGCGTAAGGGCCATGCGCAGGCCCACGTCGACGATGCGCGCTGTGTTCTCCGCGCGCTCGATGTAGCGGTACATCCAATAGAGTCCGCTTGCCGTCCGTCCAAGAAGCATATCTCTTCCATTCCGATCGTTATCGTTGGCGGGGCGCCGCGCGGGCGCCCGCACTCCTTGCGTGCGATGTGCGGTGCGATGTACGCCTGCGCTCAGTCGGCCAGGACCCAGGTGTCCTTGGTTCCTCCTCCCTGGCTGGAGTTGACGACCAGCGAGCCCTCCTTGAGCGCGACGCGCGTGAGGCCGCCGGGGGTGATGCGGATGCGGTCCGAGACCAGCACGAAGGGGCGCAGGTCGACGTGGCGCGGTGCCAGCCCCCGCTCGGTCAGGATGGGCGTGGTCGACAGCGCCAGCGTGGGCTGGGCGATGTAGTTCGACGGGCGCGCGCGCAGCTTGGCGGCGAAGGCCTCGCGCTCCGCGCGCGAGGCAGCCGGGCCGACCAGCATGCCGTAGCCGCCGGAGCCGTGCACTTCCTTGACCACCAGCTCTTCCAGGTGCTCCAGCACGTATTGCAGGCTGTCGGCCTCGGCGCAGCGCCAGGTCGGCACGTTTTCCAGCAGCGCGGCGCGTCCGGTATAGAACTCGACGATGTCCGGCATGTAGGAGTAGATCGCCTTGTCGTCGGCGATGCCGGTGCCCGGCGCGTTGGCGATGGTGATATTGCCGGCGCGGTACACGTCCATGATGCCGGGCACGCCGAGCACGGAGTCGGCGCGGAAGGTCAGCGGATCGAGGAAGGCATCGTCGAGGCGCCGGTAGAGCACGTCGATCGGCTGGAAGCCTTCGGTGGTGCGCATGGCGACGCGGCCGTCGATCACCTGCAGGTCGCGCCCCTCGACCAGGTGCACGCCCATCTGGTCGGCCAGGAAGGCATGCTCGTAGTAGGCGGAGTTATGGATGCCCGGCGTCAGCACCGCCACCGTCGGGTTGTCGGCATTGCCGCCCGGCGGGCAGACCGCGGCCAGCGACTGGCGCAGCATCTGCGGGTAGTTCTCCACCGAGCGCACCTTGACCTGCTGGAACAGCTCCGGGAAGAGCTGCATCATGGTCTCGCGGTTCTCCAGCATATAGGACACGCCAGAGGGCGTGCGCGCATTGTCTTCCAGCACGTAGAACTGGTTCTCGGCGGTGCGCACGATGTCGACGCCGATGATGTGCGTATAGACATTGCCAGGCGGCCGGAAGTCGATCATCTCCGGCAGGAAGGCACCGTTCTGCGCGATCAGGTGCTTCGGCACGATGCCGGCGCGCACGATCTCCTGCCGGTGGTAGATGTCGTCGAGGAAGGCATTGAGCGCCATCACGCGCTGCTCGATGCCCTGCGACAGCCGGGTCCACTCCTGCCCCGACAGGATGCGGGGCACGATATCGAACGGAATCAGCCGTTCGGCGGCTTCTTCATCGCCATAGACAGCGAAGGTGATACCCGTGCGGCGGAATACGTTCTCCGCCTCCAGGGCCTTGCTGGCGAGGCTCGCGGGATCCTGTACGTCGAGCCATCGCTTCAGGCGCTCGTAAGGCGCCCGCACCAAGTCGCCGGATTGCAGCATCTCATCGAATGGCTTCATTGCGTCTCTCCTTCTTATAGGACGCGGCATCGTCTGTGCCGGGCCGGCGTAAAGAGGCTTGAGCAAGGAGCATGCCTTGTCCGCCGCCCGCCGGCGCCGCCGACCGGCACCACGATGCTTCGCTGCGCACCAGATCCGTGCATCCGGGACGCGCCGCCGCGGGCGCCTGGCGGCGGGCAAGCGCAGTGCCGGCGGGCATGGCTTCCGGGCGTTGGCGCGGGCGCGGCGGATGCACGCCTCGATGGGCGAGCTTAACGCGGAACCGTGACCATGCGATGGCAGCCCGTAATGCAGCCCGTAATGCAGCCCGTATGCATCCCGCTATGCAGCCCGCTATCCCTCGGGTGGTGCAACAGGCACACATGGCGGGGCGCCGGCCTCGGCGGTGGCAGGCTGCGGCATGCAGCGGTTGCGTCCCAGTGCCTTGGCGCGGTAGAGCCGGGCGTCGGCCTCCGCGGCCAACGCCTCCATATAGGTATCGTCGCCGGGGCGCGGTGTGCCGGCGGCGCCACCGATGCTGACGGTCAGCATGCCGGCAGGGCTGCGCGCGTGCGGAAGGGCCAGCGCCTGGATGGCGCGGCGGATGTTCTCCGCCACCACGCCTGCGCTGGCGAGGTCGGTGTCGGGCAGCACCACGCAGAACTCCTCGCCGCCGTAGCGGGCGGCCAGGTCGCCCGGCCGGCGCACATTGGCGCGCACGCACTCGGCGACCGCGCGCAGGGCGCTGTCCCCGCGCAGGTGGCCGTAGTGGTCGTTGTAGGCCTTGAAATGGTCGACATCGACCATCAGCACGGCGATCGAGTGCTGCCCGCGCGCGGCGCGCCGCGTCTCCTGGGCCAGCCGCTCGTCGAGGGCGCGCCGGTTCGCCAGGCCGGTCAGCCCGTCCGTGGCCGCGAGCTCGGCATGCCGGCGCTGCTCCGCCAGCCGTCCTTCGAGCTGCCTGGCGAACAGGCAGGCCGTCGCCAGCGTGGCGAGGTTGAACAGGACGCCGAGTACGCCGATCGCCCAGGCCCTGGCCTTCCAGCTGGCATAGATGTCCCCGGTGGCCGCCCCGACGGCGACGAACAGCGGGTAGGCGCCGATGCGGCGGTAGACGTAGAGGCGCTCGACGCCGTCGCGCACGGAGCGTCCGAGGTAGATCCCTTGCGTGTTCCTGGCCAGCATGTCCGCCTGCACGCTGCGCGTCGCGGCGGGACTGTCCAGCGGGATCGCCGGACGGCGCGCGACCACGCTGCCGTCGGCATACAGCAGCGCCACCGTGCCATGGGTGCCCAGGGACATGCGCGCGAACAGCCGGTCGAAATAGCTCAGGCGCAGGCCGCCGACCACCACGCCGGCGAACTGCCCGCCGGCATCCTTCAGACCCAGGCTGAGCGCGATGGCGGGGCCGAATCCGGTGCGCACCTGGAACGGCTTGCTGACGTAAAGGCCCTTGGCCTGCCCGCGCGCATGGACCAGGAAATAGTCGCGGTCGCCGAAATGGAGCGGGCGCGGCGGCTCCGCCCTGGAGTCCAGGATGGCCTGGCCCTGCCGGTCCGATACCAGGATGGACCCGAGATCCTCGGCGCGGATCATGCCGCCGAACAGCGCCATGCGGCGCACGTGGTCGGACAGCGTCGCCACCTCGGGATCCGCCAGCCGCTGTGCCACGGTCTCCAGCGCCGCGCTATAAAGGTCGAGATTGCGCGTGACGTCGTACTCGATGACTTCCGTCATGTTCGACGCCGCCTCCTGGGCCCGCTCGAAGGCATCCACACGCATTTCGTAGAGGGAGATGGCCGCGCCGGCAGTGACGGCGAGGGAGAAGGACAGGGCGACGCCGATCAGCCGCTTGGGCTTGTTGACAATCGGTTTCAGCATGCAGCTCGGGGGTGTTGGCACGACACGCGGCCGGCGAGGGCCGCGTCTGTCGGAGAGCTTACCACCGCACTCCGCGTCCGGGCCCCGCCGCCGGCGTTCCCCCCACCGAAGCGGGATGCCGCGGGTTCGGGGCGCAGGCCGGCGCACGGCATCGCGGACCTACGCACCAGGATCGATCCGCCCCGGCCCTCCGGCCGCGCCCCGGTGCGTCGGCGCGCGCAGCACGGTGCGCGCCGGGCGGTGTCAGCGCCATGCCGCGGGACGTGCGCGCACCGTCCGCACGCCACGCCGGCTTGCCGCTTCTACACGCGCCCGCCGGGCGCAGCGGCAGGCGGCTCAAGGCCCTCCGGGGCGCTGGGGCCAGTGCGAGGCGGCGTGCCCGGCATCGCACAGCCTCCTCCGCATCCTCTGCGTACCGCTGGCGGCACACGCCGCCGATCTCAATTTCGCCAGCTGGGGCGGTGCCTACCAGAATGCGATCCGCGCGGCATGGCTCAAGCCCTTCGCACAGGAAAGCGCGGCATCCGTGTCAATGAGGACACCGCGATCCGCAGGTGGCCAAGATCCGCGCCATGATCGACACCAGGTCGGTGTCATGGGACGTGGTGACCGAGAACAGCGCGCGCCTGGTGCGCGGCATCAAGCAATGCCGGCGCTGCCCGCCGCCAGGGTTTCAGTGCGCGTACACCGCCTCCCAGTCGCGGAAGCCCTTGACCTCGATCGGGTTGCCGAAGGGATCGGTGAAGAACATGGTCCACTGCTCGCCCGGCTCGCCTTCGAAACGCACCTGCGGCGCGAGCACGAAGTCGGTGCCGGCCGCCTGCAGGCGCGCCGCCAGTGCCTGCCAGTCAGGCAGCAGCAGGATGATGCCGAAGTGCGGCATCGGCACCAGCGCGTCGCCGACGTGGCCGGTGCGCGCGGTCTGGAAAGGCTGGCCCAGGTGCAGCGAGATCTGGTGGCCGAAGAAGTCGAAGTCGACCCAGGTCTCGGTGCTGCGGCCTTCGCGGCAGCCCAGCACGTCACCGTAGAAGCGGCGTGCCTCGGTGAGATCGGTGACGTTGAAGGCGAGATGGAAGACGGATTGCATGCTGGAGGATCCTCGTTCTGGTTGTCGGATAGGTGATCGGATGGCTTGTCGACCGGTGGCCGGAACAATGGTCGGATGCGCTGCGGCCCGGGCGCGCCGCGTTTGGCATGGGATTATGGACGATGCGCGGCCCCGCCAGCATCGCCGAGCTGCGGCGCAAGACCCGCATGTTCTCGCTCAAGCGGCTGGAGCGCCGGCTGGAGCCGGTCTGCCGCGAACACCTCGCCATGATCGATGCGCTCGCGCGCGGCGACACCGCCGATGCCGCGGCGCGCACGGCCGGGCACGTCGACAATATCCGCGCTTCCAGCTTCCATCCTGGCCAAGCTGTCGCGCTGGTAGCCAGTCATCGGACGCCGGCAGCCGTCGTTGCGCCGGCCCCATCCATTGCATACCCCTCCAACAGGGGGCAAAAGAAGCAATTTCGCGCCCGGCTCTTACCATCGTTTGCCATTCCTTACCGTTCCGGCGCCGAGGTGGTGCAACGGAAGTGGCACATGCCGCTAGAATGCCGTGCATGGCCGAGACCGGGCGGCACCGCGCACGTACCGGATCGACCTCTCGCCCGGCAGCCGCAAGCCGGGCGAGCAGAACAGACGCGCCAACGCGCGCACAAATACGGGTCAACGGAAATTCGGGAATACGGGGACGGGAGCCATCGTGTTGCTTTGCACCGGCCAGGCTCTGGCGCTCGGGAATCCAGCGGTCGCGCTGATCTTCTCCTCATGCTGTCTGGTGGCGTGGGCCTGCCAGCGCACGCACCGCTATCTGCTGTCGGTGTGCGCTGCCTTCTTCCTCTACGGACTGGCCGCCACCTCCCAGGTATTCTGGCCGCCGCGCGACTTCGCCTGGAACACCATGCCCGCGGGCCTGCTCTATGCCTGCAGCACGGTACTGCTGCAACGGGGCATGCTGTTGCGCGCCGGGGCACGCTTCGATGCGGTGCCGGTGCTGGCGGTGGCGCTGCTGCAGCTTGCCGCCCTGGCCTATTTCCACTTCATCGATCCCCACGTGGTGGCGCGCACCTACATCCACAACGGTGCCGCGGCCCTGGTCCTGCTGAGCGGTGCGGCCCGGCTCGGCAAGCTGCGCCATGGCCGTCAGGTCGACCGCGTGCTGTACTGGATCTTCCTCCTGTTCGCCTTCAGCTTCGTGCCGCGCCTGGTGCTGAACCTGTTGTCACCGATCGGGAAGGATCCCTGCGCCTTCAGCCAGGCGCCGTACTGGCTCTTCTTCCTGTTGGGCCAGGCTCTGCTCAATGTGGCGCTGTCATTGGCCATCTTCGCGGCAGCGGTGTCCGACGTCTTCGATGCGCTGCGCAGCGAGCGCGACACCGACGCCTTGACCCAACTGCGCAACCGCCGCGGCTTCGAGAACCTGGCGCGGCAGGCCATCCCGCCGCGCGGCGGCCGGCCGCTGAGCCTGGTGCTGGCCGACATCGATCACTTCAAGCGCATCAATGATGCCTACGGCCACACCGCCGGCGATGCCGTGCTGGCGGGCTTCGGCGCGGTCATCGCCCAATGCGTGCGCCAGCGCGACGTCGCCGCCCGCATCGGCGGAGAGGAGTTCGCCGTGCTGCTGGCGGACACCGACGCCGCGGGCGCCGGCAGCCTGGCCGAGCGGCTGCGCCGCGCGTTCGAAACCATGCCGTGGCCCATGCTGCCGGCGTCGGAGCGCGTGACGGCCAGCTTCGGCGTGGCCGCGCTCGAGGACGGCGAAGGACTGGATGCGCTGCTCAAGCGCACCGACGCCCTGCTCTACGCGGCCAAGCGCGGCGGCCGCAACGCTGTCGCCTCGACGCTCGATGCGGCGCCGGGCACCTTGGCTCACTCGAGCGGATAGACGCCCCGGTATTCGGGCATCGTCACGGGCCAGCCTAGTTCGTGTTCGATGCGCTGGCGCAGCGCATCGGCGCCATCCGGCTCGCCATGGACGATGAAGGTGCGCCGCGGTGCCCTGGCGAAGCCGCGCAGCCAGGCCAGGATCTCGTCGGCATCGGCATGCGCGGACAGGCTGGTCAACTGCTCGACATTGGCGTTGATGGGCACTTCCTTGCCGTGGATGCGCAGCAAGCGGGCGCCGCCGGCCAGCGCCGCCCCGCGCGTGCCGCCGGCCTGGAAGCCCGACAGCAGGATGCAGTTGCGCGGGTCCGGCCCGAAAGCCTCCAGGTGATGCAGGATGCGTCCGCCGGTCGCCATGCCGCTGCCGGCCAGGATGATCTTGGCGGCGCGATTCTCGTTCAGGCGGATCGACTCTTCCACGCTGCGCACATAGATGGGCAGCGAGCAGGCCGCATTGCATTCGGCCCGGCCGATGCGCAGTTCGTCCTGATGCAGCCAGAACACCTGGGTGGCGTCGCGCGCCATCGGGCTGTTCAGGTAGACCGGCACGTCGGGCAGGCGGCCCTGCACTTGCAGGCGGTGGAGGCAGTACAGCAGGCTCTGCGCGCGCCCGACCGCGAAGGTCGGGATCAGCAGCGTGCCGCCCTGGGCGGCGGTGCGCTCGACGATGCGCGAGATGGTGTCGAGCGGGTCCTCGGTACTGTGCTGGCGGTTGCCGTAGGTGGATTCGACCAGCAGGCAGTCGCCTTCGCCCACGGTCTCCGGCGCCTGCATCACCACGTCGTGCTGGCGGCCGAGGTCGCCGGAGAACACCAGGCGCCGGCCGTCGACGTGGAGCACGACGATGGCGGCGCCGATGATGTGGCCGGCATGGCGGAATTCCACCTCGATCCCCCGTGCGACGGGAAAGCGCGCGCCGAATCCGGTCGGCTGCAGATGCCGCAGCGCGCGCGCGGCGTCGGCCATACCATACAGTGCCAGCGCCGGCTTGTGCTTGGAGTAGCCGTGCCGGTTGGCGTCGTGCGCGTCTTCCTCGGCCAGCCGCGCACTGTCTGCCAGCAGGATCTCGCACAGTCGTGCCGTGCCTTCGGTGCAGTAGACACGTCCGCGGAAACCCCGGCGCACCAGCAACGGCAGGTAGCCACTGTGGTCCAGGTGGGCATGGGTCAGCACCACCGCGTCCAGGCTCGCAGGGTCGAGCGGCAGCGGGTCCCAGTTGCGCAGGCGCAGCGCCTTGTAGCCCTGGAACAGGCCGCAGTCGATCATGACGCGGCGATCACCCGCTTCCAGCACATACTTCGAGCCGGTCACGGTATCGGTGGCACCGAGGAAGCGGAGTTGCATCGCCATCCGTGCGAAGGGAGGCCGCGGCGGTCAGGCCGGCGCCAGGCTCAGGCCTCGTGCGGCGACAGCCAGGCGCGCCGTGCGCCGCCGTCCGCCTGCGCGGCGGCCGCGATCTGGCCGACGAAGCCATCCAGCATCTCGCGCGCCTCGCCCGTCTGCACCTGGCGTTGCAGCAGGGCCAGCACCGGCTGCGGCACCTTGCCGCTCAGCCGCGCCACTTCCTCGATGGCGTTGAAAGCGCCGCGCGAGGCCATCAGGCAGACCACCGCGAGCCGTCCCTGCACGCGCCCCTGGTCGGCGAGGAAACTGCGCATCGGCGCGGCCAGCCGGCCGATCCAGATCGGCGTGAGCAGCACCACCTGGTCATAAGCCGCGAGCGGCCGGCCGTCGTAGGCGTAGGCGACATGGCGTTGCAGCAGGTTATCGACCACGCAGCGCACGTCTCCCGCCAGGCCGGCGCGGCTGCTCACGTCACGCACCTCATGGACCTCGGCGCCGAGTTGGGCCGCCAGCTGCTCGGCCACCTGGCGCGTGGTACCGGTGCGCGAGTAGAAGACGATGACGGTGTTTTCCATGTCTGTCCTGCCTTGCCGAAGCGTTGGATAAGTGGCCGCAACGCGGGTGGCTGCAACGCGGCGCGCGGCCCGGGACGGGCGGAACCTTACCTGCGCGGCGCGCACCTTGCCGATAGTCTAGGCATTGCGCCCGGCACGAGCTTGATACACATCAAGCCGGCCGACGCCCCCGCACCTCGCCGCACCTCGCCGCACCTCGCCGCACCTTGCCGCGTAGCTTGTGGCATTCCCCTCTTTCTTCGGGCTGGCGGCGCCTTCTGCCGCGATCCGCGCCTTGCCACGCCGTGCGGTGCCGCTCCTTGGCAATGAAATTGATACGTATCAATCCGCCGCCGGCCACACTGCCTAGAATGAGTCATTCCTTACCACGCGGCCCGCGCCCTCCGGGGCATGCGGCCATGCGCCACGGCGGCATCGCCGCCGCGCAATGCCCCGTCCACGTCGCCAAGCCAACCAGGAGGCCTCCATGGCAAATCCCAACGACATTCCCTTGGAAGTATTCCGCACCGGCATGCAGGCTGCGCTACGCGGCACCCTGCTGATGCTGGAGCGCCAGCAGCGCCTGCTGGCGTTCCAGCTCAAGGCGGTCGACCAGGCCATCGCCGGCTCGAAGGAAATCGTCAACGAGGTATCGCACGCCGGCACCGTCGCCGACCTGGCGGCGCTGCCGGCGGCGCTGATGCGCCAGCAGACCGAGCAGTACACGCGCCTCTGCGAGGAATACACGGCGCTGGCCAGCCACAACCAGGCCGAATTGGCCGAGCATCTGCGCGAAGCCGGCGATAGCTGGCAGAAACTGCAGGGCAATGCCACCGCCGGCCCGCAGTTCGCGATGCCGATGCCCGCGCCGGTGCAGGAGTGGTTCGACCGCTTCGGCCAGTTCAATTCGGTGCTGACCAATGCCTTCCTGCAGCCGAACGCGGCGCATGGCAACGGCGCGGCCGGCCACGAAGCGGCGGCGCGCGCAAGGAGCCGCCGTGGCGAATGAGCGGAATGCGCGTATCGCCCTGGTGACGGGCGGCATGGGCGGCCTCGGCGAGGCCATCGCCGCCCGCCTGCATGCCGCCGGCCACCGCGTCATCGTGACCCACTCGCCCGTCAACGATCATGTGCAGGCGTGGCTGGACGGCCAGCGCGCGGAGGGCCGCGACTTCGCCGCCTTCGGTGTCGACGTGGCCGACTATGACGACTGCCAGCGCTGCGCCAGCGAGATCCTGGCGCGCTTCGGCACGGTCGACATCCTCGTCAACAATGCCGGCATCACGCGCGACCGGACCTTCAAGCGCATGGAGAAGGCGGAGTGGGATGACGTGCTGCGCACCGACCTGGATTCGGTCTTCCATATGACCAAGCCCTTCACCGACGGCATGAGCACACGCGGCTGGGGACGGATCATCAATATCTCTTCGGTCAACGGTTCCAAGGGTGCCTTCGGCCAGGCCAACTACGCCGCGGCCAAGGCGGGCATGCATGGCTTCACGAAATCCCTGGCGCTGGAACTGGCCGGCAAGGGGGTGACCGTCAACACGGTGTCACCGGGCTACCTGGCGACCAAGATGGTGACCGATGTGCCGGCCGAGATCCTGCAGGCCAAGATCCTGCCGCAGATCCCGGTCGGGCGCCTGGGGCGCCCGGACGAAGTGGCGGCGTTGATCGCCTACCTGTGCTCCGATGACGCCGGTTACGTGACCGGCGCCAATATCGCCATCAACGGCGGCCAGCATATGCAATGACCGCACGCGCCGGCACCTCGCCGGCGCAAGCGCTTGTCCGCCCGGGCGGGCCCCGCCGGTCTTGACGGGCATCAATGTGCCAGCCGCCCGATCACCTAACCTTGGGGCACGGGGATGCCCCGCCCCCAACAACCTGCCCGTTTCCTGGAGACTTGCCATGTACCAGCGCATCCTGCTTGCCGTCGACGGCAGCCGTTCCTCGGATCTGGCCCTGAGCCAGGCCATCACGGTCGCCAAGGCCACCGGCGCCGAGGTCGAGGCGATCTTCATCGCCGACAACAGCGATCTGTTCTTCGACGTCGGCTACTTCGACCCGTCCAAGATCATGGACAGCATCATGGCTGCCGGCAACGAAGCGCTGTCGGCTGCCGCGGCGCGCCTTGCCGCCGAGGGCGTGCGCCACAGCACCAGGCTGATCGACAAGCCGGTGGGTCCCGGCATGATTTCCGACACCATCATCCAGGAGGCTGTGCGCTGGGATGCCGACCTGCTGGTGCTCGGCACCCATGGCCGACGCGGCGTGAAGCGCCTGGTGATGGGCAGCGTGGCCGAAGGCGTACTGCACAAGAGCGGCAAGCCCGTGCTGCTGATCCGCAGCGAAGCCCCCGACTGAGCGCAGCGCGCCGGCGGCGGACAGTCCCGCGAGCCGGGGCCGGCCGCCGATCGGCCGTCAGTTCGGGAAATCGCCCGGCTCGAGCCAGCGCGCGATATAGCGGCCCATGGCCTCGAGCAGCACGTCCGAGGTCAGCCCCGACGCGCCCGCCAGCGCCGGACAGATCACCCAGGTGGTGCCGTCGGCCTCGAACAGGCGCAGGGTCTTGGCCAGGTCGGCGGGCTGCAGCACGTAGTCGCGTGCGCTGGCGCGCTCGAGGCCGAAGGCGCGCACATAATCCTCACGGTGCCGCTCGCCCAGGCAGACCACGAGCTTGGGCCGCCAGCGTCGCCGGATCTCGCTGATGAAGCGGAAACGCCCGCCGTTGCGGCAGCGCTCCAGGTAGCGCTGCTTGGGCACGAGTTCGGGCTGTCCGCGGAAGGCCTTCGACCAGGGCTGGTCGCCGACCAGATGAGCCGGCAACGGGAACAGGCTCAGCTTGAATTCGGCGCCACCCGGTGCGTAGAGATGATTGGCGTAGTAGTCCTGCCAACTGCTGATTTCTCGGGACGGGCCGAGGACCTGGGTGCGCGCGGCGCACATGATGCGCGCCACCTTCTGGTGCGACTGCCAGCGTTCCATGGCTTCGCGGTTAGTCGCGCGGAATGCGGCATCCCATGCGCCGGGATGCCGCCGTGGAATCAGCGGTGCCAGCAGCGATTCGGTCCAGGGATGCGGTGTGCTATCGCAAAACCAGATCGCCGCAGCGGGATTACCCCCTTCCATACCCACATAAGAAGCAAAATAAACATCCAATTGCTCACCAGAGAATATTATCTTCTGTTCTATTTCCATACCTTTTACCGCTTGGTGGAACTTGAGATGCCCTCGCATCGGAACCCAAGGCCCCGGCTGCGCCGCGGGCGGTGAGATACCCGCAAATGCATCGGCACAACAATGATGGGTAGAACGGCAACAAGAACAAGCAGCATTCGCTGGCAATCCCAAACTCCGCGATATCCGCAGTGCGCCCTGGCGGGGGCGGCGGCAGGCCGCGCCGGAAATCCCTTCGCCGATGGCGGGGAAAGCCTGGAACCAGTCGATCCGCATCGGTGAATCCCAGGGAGGACGGCGCCGGACCGCTGCCGGCGCGGGACCAGGATCCGAATCGACTGATCGCGTAACGGATCGCGTATGCGCGAAACACTTGCTAGGCGGTCGAAGATTCTGCGTGAGAATAGATTTCATCGCTCCCCTCTTTTGGGGGATCGATGCCCGCACCTTTTCCCTTCTCAAGCGGGGTAGGTCAGCGAGAGAATGCGCACGAGACAAGACGGCGTCGATCCGTGCCAATGCCGCCCGCAGCGCGTAGCGGCAGTCTTCCGCGCGGTCTTCGCGCACCAGGTGAGAAAGGTGCGATCACCGCGAAAAAAGAGGGTGTAGGCGCGGGGAGTGCCTACACCCTACCGGGAAGTAGCAAGGGGTCAACGCTTGCTGGTGTGGATTATTGAGTGCCGGGGAATCCGGCGTTACCCTGCTTCGGTAGGTGCCACGCTTTGGTGGGGAAAAGTTCTCGCGCGCGCACCCGTCGCGCCCGCGCTGCGGCGGGCCCGCCAGCCCGAGGGAGCGCGGGCCGCCGTCCCGGCACGCGGCACGGCAGCGGCCCTGCCCCTGTGCCTGTCACACGCCGGTCATGATGCGGAAGGCCAGACGCGCCTGCCCATCCGCAGGGGCGACGCCGATGATGGCGGTGGGACGCCGGTGCCCCGCATCATAAGTTCGTGGACCCAGGACGTCAGCCCCCGGCGATCTCGGCCAGCTCGCGCCCCAGCGCGCCGCCCGCGGGATCGGCGCACAGCGCCAGCATCTGCTCGTCGGTGTAGCCCCAGTCGCGCGCATTCTCGAAGGCCAGCACGCTGTCGTTGCCGTCGATCAGCTCGATGCGCTCCGCCGGCAGCGGTGCCGCGTCGGCGATCGAGTGGAAGACGATGGCGCCCGGCTGCAGCGGTGCCGCGGGGTTCTGCTCACACACGACGGCCAGCCGGTTCGACGCCAGGCGCAGCACGGTGCCGACCGGATAGATGCCGACTGAGCGTGCAAAGGCCTGGAAGGCGGTACGGTCGAACAAGGTATCGACCCGCACCGCGATGTACTCCATCGCGCGGGCCGGAGACCAGGCCTGGTGGCCGGGATGGTTGGAGGTCAGCGAATCGTAGGTGTCGCAGACCGCGGCAATCTTGGCGTGCAGGCTGATCTCATGGGCGGCGAGGCCAAAAGGATAACCCCGGCCGTCGACCCGCTCGTGGTGATGGATGCAGACGTCGAGCGGGATGTGGGTGTAGAGCCGCGCCTCGTTGAGGATGCGGTAGCCTGCGGATGGATGGCGGCGCATGGTCTCCTCCTCGGCCGCCGTCATCGCCGCGGTCTTGTTCAGGATGGTGTCCGGCACGGCGACCTTGCCGATGTCGTGCACCAGTCCGCCCAGGCCGAGCTGGCGCACTTCGGCATCCGGCAGGCCCAGCGCGCGGCCGGTGGCGATCATCAGGGCGCAGACGGCGAAGGAGTGCAGATAGGTGTAGTCATGCCTGGTCTTGAGCCGGGCGAGCGCGATCAGCGCCTGCGCGTGGCGCGACAGCGAACTGGAGGCCGAATCGACCAGCAGCAGCGCGCCGCTCACTTCCATCACCTTGCCCATGCGCGCCGCGGCGAACATGGAGCCGACCACGGACTTGCCGTTGGCGACGATCTCGCGTGCCCGCGCCAGTTCGGCTTCCAGTGGCACCGCCCTGCTCTCGCCGCCCGTCACCGGCGTCGGCGATGGCGGTGGCGGTGCTTCGGCGGCCGCCACGTTGCGCCCCTTGAGGATATCGATCCAGACGTCCTGCACGCCCGCGCCGACGATCTGCTGGATCTGATCTTCCTCGGTGATCAGGAAGCGCGAGCGCCAGAATGGATGGTTGATCCACGGGCCGCCGAGCCTGGCGACGAACATCCCGACCCCCAACTGCTCCGCCCTGATCCGTTTCAGCATGCATGCTCCCCTAGGCTATCTGCTGGCAAACCGGCATTTCATGTGGTTTTCGCCGGTCTCGATTAACGGCAGGATGCATGCGGTCTTTAGCCTCGCAAGCGCGGCGGCGCGGCGGCGCGGTGGGGCGCGGCACTTCAAGCGGTAACGTGCCGCAGCGGCTCCAGCCGCGTCCGGCGGGCTCCGGCAGGATGCCCTGGCGCCGATGCCTGTCGGCGCCTTCGCCGAGCGCCAGCGCGCCGATCGCACGCACTACGGCGCCTTCATCCGCCAGGCCGGCATCACGGTGGATGGAAGCGGCCTGAGAAGGCCGGCGCCGCCACCCCCGCTGCGGCGCCGACGGCACTCTGGTGCCGGAACGCCGCGCCGGCGCCTTGTCAAGGCGCTCTGCACAATGTCCGTTCGCCGGCCTCGGGCATTGGACCGGCAGGCGGCGGCGGCGCTACAATCGGCCGCCCTGAGATTGGATAGCCCGCTGACCCACCATGTCCGGAACCTATACGCTCGTCGGTATCGCCCGCGCCAAGGCCAACCGCCGGGAAGTGCTGGTCGACAAGCTGACCTCGATGCGCCAGCGCGGGGCCAGCGAACCCGGTTGCCTGCGCTACCACGTCGGCCAGGACGCGGAAGACCACGAAGTCTTCGTGCTCTACATGGTGTGGGATTCCAAGCGGGCGCTCGAATCCCACCTGAACAGCGAGTATGTGCGTGACTTCCACGCCATGCGCGACGACTACCTGGATGGCGACATCCATTTCCGCTGGCTGCAGGCCGCCTGAGGCAGGCCCGCCCGCCGCGCGCACCCTTTCCTCCGCACGTCCTCTCTCCCAGGCGCCCGCCCGCGCCACCTCGCCCTTGTCAAGGCCCGGTCCGCCGCCTATCACACACTGAGGACGGCGCGCATCGGGCGTGCCCGGGAGTGCATCATGGGCGTCAGGGACGGCTTCGTCGGCACCATCGGCAATACACCGCTGATCCGCTTGGCAAGCCTCAGCGCCGAGACCGGCTGCGATATCCTCGGCAAGGCGGAATTCCTCAACCCGGGCGGCTCGGTCAAGGACCGCGCCGCGCTCTACATCCTGCGCGACGCCGAGCACCGCGGCACGCTGCGCCCCGGCGGCACCGTGGTGGAAGGCACGGCCGGCAATACCGGCATCGGCCTGGCCCACCTCTGCGCGGCGCGCGGCTACCGCTGCATCGTGGTGATTCCCGACACCCAGTCGCCGGAGAAGATGGCGCGGCTGCGCCTGCTCGGCGCCGAGGTGCGGGCCGTGCCGGCCAAGCCCTATGCCGATCCCGACAACTACCAGAAGATCGCCGGGCGGCTCGCAGCGCAGATCGAGAACGCCATCTGGGCCAACCAGTTTGACAACCTGGCCAACCGCCAGGCCCACTACGAGACCACCGGTCCCGAGATCTGGCAGGCCACCGCCGGCCACCTGCACGCCTTTGTCTGCGCCACCGGCACCGGCGGCACCCTGGCCGGCGTGGCGCGCTACCTGAAGGAGCGCAGCCCGCATGTGCGCATCGTGCTGGCCGACCCCCATGGCAGCGGGCTCTACCACTACGTCAAGCACCACGAAATCAAGGTCGAAGGCAGCTCGATCACCGAGGGCATCGGCTCGAGCCGCGTCACCGCCAACCTGGAGGGCACGCCGATCGACGACGCCATCCGCGTCGACGACCGCGCCTGCGTGGACATGGTCTATCGGCTGCTGCGCGAGGAAGGCCTGTTCGTCGGCGGCTCGTCTGGCATCAATGTGGCGGCGGCGGTGGCGCTGGCGCGCCAGATGGGGCCCGGCCACACCATCGTGACCCTGCTGTGCGACCGTGGCGACCTGTACTTCGGCCGCCTGTTCAATGCCGAATGGCTGGCCGCGAAGGGCCTCGAGCCGCCGCCGGCCAGCGGGGCCGCGCCGGATTAGTGAGTCAGCGGTCCAGGCAGCCTAGGCAGCCTCGTCCGCCGGCGCGTCGCGCAGGCGGCGCCAGAGCGTGGTCGGGCTGATGCCGAGCAGGTGGCAGGCCTGCGTGCGATTACCGCCGCACTGGGCCAGCACCTGGCGGATATGCTCGGCCTGGCTGGCGCGCGCCACGCCCGCCAGCGACTGCGGCGGCGCCTGCCGTTGACGCTCCACCCGCGCGGGCGCGGCGGCCGGCGGCGCCTCGGCCGGCACGGCGGGCGCGGCGGCGCCGGACGGGTCGGCCACGTCCGCCCCGGCGAACAGTTCGGGCACCGCGCCCTGCACCTCATGCAACAGTTCGCCGGCCGCCAGGCGGCGGCCGCCGACCAGGACGGCGATGCGCTCGGTCACGTTCTCCAGCTCACGGATATTGCCCGGCCAGCCGTAGTGCGCCAGGCGCGCCCGCACCGGCGCGGGCAGCGCGCCCGGATGCGCCAGGCCCAGGCGCTCCTGGGCACGGCGGTACAGCAGTTCCGCCAGTTCGGGCAGGTCGCCGGCACGCGCGCGCAGCGGCGGCATCTCGATGCGCAGGATATTGAGCCGGTAGTACAAGTCCTGGCGGAAGCCCCCTTCCCGCACCATCGCGGCCAGGTCGCGGTGGGTGGCGGCGATCACCCGCACATTGACCGGCACCGGCTCCAGCCCGCCGATCGGCAGCACCTGCTTTTCCTGCAGCACGCGCAGCAGCCTCGTCTGCAGCGAAGGCGGCATGTCGCCCACCTCGTCCAGAAAGAGCGTGCCGTTGTGGGCCGACTCGAACAGGCCGGCCTTGCCGCCGCGCCGCGCGCCGGTGAAAGCGCCCTCCTCGTAGCCGAACAGCTCGCTTTCGAGCAAGGCTTCTGGAAAGGCCGCGCAGTTGACCGCGACGAAGGGAAAGGCACGGCGCGGGCTGGCATCGTGCATGCCTTGCGCCAGCACTTCCTTGCCGGTGCCGCTTTCGCCGCCGATCAGCACGGTGGAGTCGACCACCGCGTAGCGGCGCGCCAGCTCGCGCAGGTGCTGCATGGCGGCCGAGGCGCCGGCCAGGTCGTCCAGGCTGTAGCGCACGCCGACCGGCCGCGCGCGGTTGCGCGAGCGCAGGTTGCGGTCGACCCGCTGGATCGCATTGGCATCCTGGATGGTCAGCACCGCGCCGGTCACCCCGCCCTCGCCGGCGATGGGGATACGGTTGACCACCACCATCTTGTCGCCGAGCTTGTGGATGGCCTCCAGCTCCTTTTCGCCGCTGTGCATCACGCCGTCCAGCGACAAGCCCGGCGCCAGCAGCTGCAGCCGGCGCCCCACCGCGTTGCCGGCCGGCGTGCCGAGAAAACGCTCCATGGCCGGGTTGAAGGACTGGATGCGCCCTTCCGCGTCGACCGCGGCCACGCCTTCGTTCAGGTGCGCCAGGATGGTGTTGACGTAGTCGCGACGGGCCGCCTCGATGCGGCGCAGCCGGGCAGCCTCGATGGCATCTTCCAGCGCACCGCGCACCGATACCCCCGAGTACAGGAACACGCCCACCAGGCCGTGCTTGTCAGCCAGGTCGGTGACCAGGCCGGGCCCCACCACCACCTTGATGCCTTCCTGGCGCAGGGCCTTGACGCGCGCCGTGGCGTCGTCTTCGGTCAGGTAGGTGTAGGCCGGGATCGAGAGCGAGAAGGCGCGCACGAACTCGTCGACCTCGGCGTAGGTCGAGGCATGCGTCACCAGCGCCACCTGGGGCGAGATGCGGCGGGCCGTGGCCAGCGCGCTCATCACATCGAATCCGGTCACCTTGACCAGCACCACCGGCACGTCGACGTGCTGGCGCAGGTAGGCGCCGTTGGAGCCGCCCGCCACCACCGCGTCGAGCCGGCCCTCGCGTGCCTCGCGGACGATGGCGCTGGCGGCGGCCTCGTAGCCCTTGCCGACGATGCGGAACTCGGCCCGGCCGCCATAGGCGGGGATCAGGTCGGCGAAGGCGCGCGACAGGCGGCTGATGCCGATGGCCCAGATGCGCGGGCGGGCGTTGGGGGGAAGGATGCTGCTCATGGCGGGTCCGGAAGGCGGCTGCATGCGGCCATTGTCCGCCTTGCCCTCCAGCATTTCAATATTGAAATGCAAATTTCCAGCTTGCAATGCCGGAGACTGCATCCGCGCTCGCCCGGAGCGTCCCGCGAGCCCACCCGCAATGGCGCCAACCCAGCACCGGCAAGGGCTGGCGGGTATTCCCGCAGCGCCGTGGACGGCCCTGGCACAGGCTTTGCGCTGGATGGGTGTCTCGCCGAGATTCGTACATATCGTTCCGTCCCAATAGGCAACCCAGGCAACCGCCCATGACTTTCACCGCTTCCGAACTGGCCCGCTCCGCCGGCGCCCGCTTCCGCCAGGCCCTGGCCGACGAGCAGCCGCTGCAGATCGTCGGCACCATCAATGCCAACCACGCCCTGCTGGCCAAGCGCGCCGGCTACCGCGCCATCTACCTGTCGGGCGGCGGCGTGGCCGCGGGCTCGCTGGGACTGCCCGATCTCGGCATTTCCGGCCTGGACGATGTGCTGACCGATGTGCGCCGCATCACCGATGTGTGCGATACGCCGCTGCTGGTCGACGTCGACACCGGCTTCGGCTCCTCGGCCTTCAACGTGGCGCGCACCACCCGCTCCCTGATCAAGGCGGGCGCCGGCGCCATGCACATCGAGGACCAGGTCGGCGCCAAGCGCTGCGGCCACCGTCCCAACAAGGAAATCGTCAGCCAGGGCGAGATGGTCGACCGCATCAAGGCCGCCGTCGACGCCCGCACCGACCCCAACTTCGTCATCATGGCCCGCACCGACGCGCTCGCCGTGGAAGGCCTGGACAAGGCCATCGAGCGCGCCGTGGCCTGCGTGGAAGCCGGCGCCGACGCCATCTTCCCGGAAGCCATGACCGAGCTGGGCATGTACCGGCAGTTCGTCGAGGCGGTGAAGGTGCCGGTGCTGGCCAACCTGACCGAGTTCGGCGCCACGCCGCTGTTCACCGTGGACGACCTGCGCGGCGTCGGCATCGCCATGGCGCTCTACCCGCTGTCGGCCTTCCGTGCCATGAACAAGGCCGCCGAGAACGTCTTCCTGGCCATCCGCCGCGACGGCACCCAGAAAAACGTGGTCGACACCATGCAGACGCGCGCTGAACTGTACGAGAGCATCGGCTACCATGCTTTCGAGCAGAAGCTCGACGCCCTGTTCGCCCAAGGCAAGGCCAAGTAAGCTCTCATATCCGCTTGTATCCGCTCCGGGGGGCCGGCGTGCCGCGCGATGGCGCGGCGGCGGTGCCCGGACGATTCCCGCACCAGACATTCCCGCACCAGGAAACCAAGGAGACCCACAACATGTCCGAAGCGCAACCGCAAGTCGCTCCGAAGCCCAAGAAGTCCGTGGCCCTGTCCGGCGTGACCGCCGGCAACACCGCGCTGTGCACGGTCGGCCGCAGCGGCAACGACCTGCACTACCGCGGCTACGACATCCTCGACATCGCCGATGCCTGCGAATTCGAGGAGATCGCCCACCTGCTGGTGCACGGCAAGCTGCCCACCAAGGCCGAGCTGCGCGCCTACAAGACCAAGCTCAAGGCCCTGCGCGGCCTGCCCGCCAACGTCAAGGCCGCCCTCGAATGGGTGCCCGCCAGCGCCCACCCGATGGACGTGATGCGCACCGGCGTGTCCGTGCTCGGCACCGTGCTGCCCGAGAAGGACGACCACAACACCCCCGACGCGCGCGACATCGCCGACCGCCTGATGGCCAGCCTCGGCTCGATGCTGCTGTACTGGTACCACTACAGCCACAACGGCCGCCGCATCGAGGTCGAGACCGACGACGACTCCATCGGCGCCCACTTCCTGCACCTGCTGCACGGCGAGAAGCCCTCGGCCCTGTGGGAGCGCGCCATGCACACCTCGCTGATCCTGTACGCGGAGCACGAGTTCAACGCCTCGACCTTCACCGGCCGCGTCATCGCCGGCACCGGCTCGGACATGTACTCGTCGATCTGCGGCGCCATCGGCGCGCTGCGCGGCCCGAAGCACGGCGGCGCCAACGAAGTGGCCTTCGAGATCCAGAAGCGCTACGACACCCCCGACGAGGCCCAGGCCGACATCACGCGCCGCGTGGAGAACAAGGAAGTGGTGATCGGCTTCGGCCACCCGGTGTACACCATCGGCGACCCGCGCAACAAGGTCATCAAGGAAGTCGCGCGCAATCTGTCCAAGGACGCCGGCTCGATGAAGATGTTCGACATCGCCGAGCGCCTGGAGACCGTGATGTGGGACATCAAGAAGATGTTCCCCAACCTGGACTGGTTCAGCGCCGTCAGCTACCACATGATGGGCGTGCCCACCGCCATGTTCACCCCGCTGTTCGTCATCGCGCGCACCTCGGGCTGGGCCGCGCACATCATCGAGCAGCGCATCGATAACAAGATCATCCGCCCCAGCGCCAACTACACCGGGCCGGATAACCTGAAGTTCGTGCCGATCGAGAAGCGCTGATACGCAGCCAGGCCGACCCGGCGCCATGCCGGGCCGGCCCTCGGGCCACCGGTCACCGCACTGCATCCTCCCCACGCCATGAATACTGCAAACCGCAAACCTCTGCCGGGCACCAAGCTGGACTTCTTCGACGCGCGCGCCGCGGTCGAGGCAATCCAGCCGGGTGCCTACGACAAACTGCCCTACACCTCGCGCGTGCTGGCCGAGAACCTCGTGCGCCGCTGCGATCCGGCCACGTTGACCGATTCGCTGAAGCAGCTGATCGAGCGCCGCCGCGACCTCGATTTCCCCTGGTTCCCCGCCCGCGTGGTGTGCCATGACATCCTCGGCCAGACCGCGCTGGTCGACCTGGCCGGCCTGCGCGACGCCATCGCCGACCAGGGCGGCGATCCCGCCAAGGTCAACCCGGTGGTGCCGGTGCAGCTCATCGTCGACCACTCGCTGGCGGTGGAATGCGGCGGCTTCGACCCCGATGCCTTCGCCAAGAACCGCGCCATCGAGGACCGCCGCAACGAAGACCGCTTCGACTTCATCAACTGGACCAAGAAGGCCTTCCAGAACGTCGACGTGATCCCCCCGGGCAACGGCATCATGCACCAGATCAACCTGGAGAAGATGTCTCCGGTGATCCAGGCGCAGAACGGCGTGGCCTACCCCGACACCTGCGTCGGCACCGACAGCCACACCCCGCACGTGGACGCGCTGGGCGTGATCGCCATCGGCGTGGGCGGCCTGGAAGCCGAGAACGTGATGCTGGGCCGCGCCTCGTGGATGCGCCTGCCCGACATCGTCGGCGTCGAGCTGAGCGGCCGCCGCCAGCCCGGCATCACCGCCACCGACATCGTGCTGGCCCTGACCGAGTTCCTGCGCAAGGAAAAAGTGGTCGGCGCCTACCTCGAATTCCGCGGCGAAGGCGCCGCCAGCCTGACCCTGGGCGACCGCGCCACCATCTCCAACATGGCGCCCGAGTATGGCGCCACCGCCGCGATGTTCTTCATCGACGGCCAGACCCTCGACTACCTGCGCCTGACCGGCCGCGACGACGAACAGGTCAAGCTGGTCGAGACCTACGCCAGGACCGCCGGCCTGTGGGCCGACACGCTCAAGGACGCCGAGTACGAGCGCGTGCTCAAGTTCGACCTGTCGAGCGTGGTGCGCAACATGGCCGGCCCGTCCAATCCGCACAAGCGCCTGCCCACCTCCGACCTGGCCGCGCGCGGCATCGCCGGCAAGTGGGAGGAAGTGCCGGGGCAGATGCCCGACGGCGCCGTCATCATCGCCGCCATCACCAGCTGCACCAACACCAGCAACCCGCGCAACGTGATCGCCGCCGGCCTGCTGGCGCGCAATGCCAAGGCACGCGGCCTGGCGCGCAAGCCCTGGGTCAAGAGCTCGCTCGCGCCCGGCTCGAAGGCCGTGCAGCTCTACCTGGAAGAAGCCGACCTGCTGCCCGACCTGGAAGCGCTCGGCTTCGGCATCGTCGCCTTTGCCTGCACTACCTGCAACGGCATGTCGGGCGCGCTGGATCCCAAGATCCAGCAGGAGATCATCGAGCGCGACCTGTACGCCACCGCGGTGCTGTCCGGCAACCGCAACTTCGACGGCCGCATCCACCCGTATGCCAAGCAGGCCTTCCTGGCCTCGCCGCCGCTGGTGGTCGCCTACGCCATCGCCGGCACCATCCGCTTCGACATCGAGCAGGACGTGCTGGGCACCGACCAGGACGGCAAGCCGGTCTACCTGAAGGACATCTGGCCGAGCGACGAGGAAATCGACGCCATCGTCGCGCGCAGCGTCAAGCCGGAGCAGTTCCGCAAGGTCTACGACCCGATGTTCAGCTTCGCCGTCGAGTCCGGCCCGCAGACCAGCCCGCTGTACGACTGGCGCGCGCAGAGCACCTATATCCGCCGCCCCCCGTACTGGGAAGGCGCGCTGGCCGGCGAGCGCACGCTGCAGGGCCTGCGCCCGCTGGCGGTGCTGGGCGACAACATCACCACCGACCACCTGTCGCCGTCCAACGCCATCCTGGCCAACAGCGCGGCCGGCGAGTACCTGGCCAGGATGGGCCTGCCGGAGGAGGACTTCAACTCCTACGCGACCCACCGCGGCGACCACCTCACGGCACAGCGCGCGACCTTCGCCAACCCGACCCTGATCAATGAAATGGCCGTGGTCGACGGCCAGGTCAAGAAGGGTTCGCTGGCGCGCATCGAGCCGGAAGGCAAGGTGGTGCGCATGTGGGAGGCCATCGAGACCTACATGGACCGCAAGCAGCCGCTGATCATCATCGCCGGCGCGGACTATGGCCAGGGCTCCTCGCGCGACTGGGCCGCCAAGGGCGTGCGCCTGGCCGGCGTGGAAGCCATCGTGGCGGAAGGCTTCGAGCGCATCCACCGCACCAACCTGATCGGCATGGGCGTGCTGCCGCTGGAGTTCAAGCCGGGCGTGAACCGCCTGACGCTGGGCCTGGACGGCACCGAGACCTACGACGTGATCGGCGCGCGCAAGCCGCGCGCGGACCTGACCCTGGTCATCCACCGCAAGAACGGCGAGCGCGTCGAAGTGCCGGTGACCTGCCGCCTGGACAGCGACGAAGAAGTCTCGATCTACGAAGCCGGCGGCGTGCTGCAGCGCTTCGCGCAGGACTTCCTCGAGTCTTCCAAGGCCGCGGCCTGAGCATGCGCATGCGCCGGGACCGCGCCGGCGCGCAGGCGCCATCCCAGGCGCTGGCGCAGGCATCATTGCGCGCGTCATCCCAGGCGTAATCTATCGGGCGGTGCGGCAACGCACCGCCCGTTTTTCCAGGATACCCATTCCATGGCCCACGTACCCCAGATCAAGATTCCCGCCACCTACATCCGCGGCGGCACCAGCAAGGGCGTGTTCTTCCGCCTGCAGGACCTGCCCGAGGCAGCCCAGGTGCCCGGCCCGGCACGCGACAAACTGCTGATGCGCGTGATCGGCAGCCCCGATCCCTACGGCAAGCAGATCGACGGCATGGGCGCCGCCACCTCCAGCACCAGCAAGACGGTGATCATCGCCAAGAGCATCCGGCCCGATCACGACGTCGACTACCTGTTCGGCCAGGTCGCGATCGACCAGCCCTTCGTCGACTGGAGCGGCAACTGCGGCAACCTGTCCGCCGCGGTCGGCCCCTTCGCCATCAGCGCCGGCCTGGTCGACCCTGCCCGCATCCCGCACAACGGCGTCGCCACCGTGCGCATCTGGCAGGCCAATATCGGCAAGACCATCATCGGCCACGTGCCCATCACCAACGGCGAAGTGCAGGAAACCGGCGACTTCGAACTCGACGGCGTGACCTTCCCCGCCGCCGAGGTGCAGCTCGAGTTCATGGACCCGGCCGCCGAGGAAGAAGGCGCCGGCGGCGCCATGTTCCCCACCGGCAAGCTGGTCGACGACCTCGAAGTGCCCGGCGTGGGCACCTTCAAGGCCACCATGATCAACGCCGGCATCCCGACCATCTTCCTCGAAGCCGAAGCGATCGGCTACCAGGGCACCGAGTTGCAGGACGACATCAACGGCGACGCCAAGGCACTGGCCCGCTTCGAGACCATCCGCGCCTGGGGCGCGGTGCGCATGGGCCTGATCCAGGACAGCAGCGAAGCGGCCAAGCGCCAGCACACGCCCAAGGTCGCCTTCGTCTCCAAGCCCAAGGACTACACCGCCTCCAGCGGCAAGCGCGTGGCCGCCGGCGACGTCGACCTGCTGGTGCGCGCGCTGTCGATGGGCAAGCTGCACCACGCCATGATGGGCACCGCCGCCGTCGCTATCGGCACCGCTGCCGCCATCCCCGGCACGCTGGTCAACCTCGCCGCCGGCGGCGGCGAGCGCAACGCGGTGCGCTTCGGCCACCCCTCCGGCACGCTGCGCGTGGGCGCGGAAGCCAGCCAGGTCGACGGCGAATGGGTCGTGACCAAGGCCATCATGAGCCGCAGCGCGCGCGTGCTGATGGAAGGCTGGGTGCGCGTGCCGGGCGACGCGTTCTAAGCGATCGTCCATGGCGCACCGGCCCCTGTTGCGGGCCGGTGCCGCACCGCCCCTGCCCCGGGGCGGCATCGCGAGGCGCCAGAGTCGAAGCGGCCGGCATGCAAGGTGCCGGCGGCTGGGGCGCCTTCGCTGCACCGGCATGTCTCGTATGCCCGCACAGCTTCCTTCCTCACCGTTGCCTCGGCATCACCACCCCTCGCAAGACGAAACGTCTGCTGTCTCCCGCATTAAATCAGCAATCGATCCCGCCGCCCTGCGCTTCCCGGCACGTTGAGGCCAGACGGCACACTCTGTTGCAGAAAATCAGACGCAGCTGATTCACAGCCTCCCGGTTGCCCGCCTGTAATGACAGGCCAGTCAACCAGACAAGGGAGGTTCCGATGGGGTTTTCCTTCCCGCGCCTAGTTTCGGGGCGCAACGCACTGCTGCGCATCTTCGCCGTCCTCGCGCTTCTGATGGCCGTCACCGCTGCGCGTGCCGAGGACACCTGCTTTGCCCTCTATCCGCTCTCGGGCGCCATCCCGGGTTCGCGAAATTGTCCCCTGGACGTCGCCGGCAACACGCCGGTCGGGATGGGCAGCTATCATTGCCCGAACCGGCGGGAGCTCATCGACCAGTACTGCGGTGCGCCTGCGGCTGGCGACACGGAATCGAGCTGCCCCGTGGCCGACCCGGTCTATCCGGCCAGCGGGGTGGTCACGCTTACCGAAACAGACTTCACCAGCGGTAGCGACGTGCCGCTGCGGTTTACGCGCACCTTCCGCTCCGCGCCCTATGTCCGCCCGCAGAGCGGGTTCGGGCCGAACTGGATGCATCCGTGGCAGCGCCAGCTCGGGCTGTCAAGGGCAACGTCGAATCCCGCGCGAGTCCAAGCCTATCGGCCGGATGGCAAGCGCGCGACGTTCGAACAGGCCGGCGGCGCGTGGCGTACCAGCGGCGGGGAGCCGCTGACGCTCTCTCCGGCCGCGGGCGGAGGCGGCTGGTCACTGTACGACCGCATCAGCGGAGAGACCGAATCCTATACGGCCTCCGGCCGGCTTGAGTCGGTCACGGACGGCGCCGGGCGCACCACCACACTGCAGTACAGCAATACCTCGCCGGGCCTGTTGGTCGCCTTGACTGACGGGTTCGGCGTCACGCTGCAATTCACCTACGACGGCCAGAACCGGCTGGCACAGATGACCAGCCCTGGTGGCGCGGCCACGCGCTATGGCTATGACTCACGCGGCAATCTCGTCACGGTGACTTGGCCGGATGGCTATGTGCGGCGCTTCGAATATGGCGATGCCCGCTTCCCCTATGTGCTGACCGGCGTCATCGATGAGAGCGGCCTGCGCATCGCCAGCTATACGTACGACATGCAGGGCCGCGCCATCGCGGTCAGCCACCCGGACAGTGCTCGCAACGTCCAGTTCAGCTATGGCCATGGCACCACGACGCTGACCGACAGCCGCAGCAGCACGACGCTCCGCTTCAGCAAGATCGCCGGACAGCTGCGCCCGACCGGCAGCAGCGCAAGCAGCGGCGAAACCACCCGTACGGTGTACGAGACGGCAGGCCGCATCACCAGCGAGACCGATGCCGGTGGCGCCCGCACTGACTACCAATACGATGCCCTCGGCCGTGTCATCACCCAGGTCTACACCAGCGCGACCGATGGAGCGCGGCGCACCAGCTTCCAGTACGCGCAGGCGGGCAGCGACCGTCCGGCGCTGATCGCCGCACCGGGCGCCTTGCGCGCCTATGCCTATGACGAGCAGGGTCGCCTGGGTGGCTTCAGCGACCTGGCGACGGATGATCCGACCGGGGCGAAGGGGTTCGGCGCGCAGTCCACCGGATCCAAGACGACGCTTGGATGGTCCTACGACGCCAATGGCCGCGTTTCATACCAGGTAGACGCAGTCAACGGCGCGCGGACCATGTCCTCCGTATTCCTGTACGACGGAGCAGGGAACCTGCGCTTACTGCAGGAGAACAACCCGCCGGGATTCTGGCCCATCCGTGTCCTGTGCAGGGATGCGGCGCAGCGCATCACGCACCTGCTCAACGGCTTCGATGACGAAGTCCGCCTTGCCTACGATGCGCGTGGCCGCGTCAGCCAGTTCCAGTATTTCGGACTCGGCTACAAGCTGACGGTGGACTATGCGTTCGCACCGGATGGGCGCGTGGTGTCGCGTAAGGCGATGGTCTCCCTCAAGGGGGGGCCGCCGCAGCCCGTGTCGCGCGAGGCGCTGGATGGCTGGTTCTGGCAACCACTAGACGACCGGCATCCAGCCCGGGCGCCACCGCTCCTTCAACGGGACGGGCTGCAACGGGAGCGCCCGACGGAAGCCGGACTTGACCCGGTATGCCTCGAGTGCATGGTTCCAGGCCTGCGCCCGATCGTCGGCGCCGCCTGGGGCATCGCCGCAATGGCGGGCAGCAAGTGCAAGCCGGCGCCGAACAAGGGGTTCGAGGTCAATTGGGGGCGGAATGCCAATCAGATCAATCACACATACCGCCACCTTGATGCGAAAGGTATCCCCAGAGAACCGGTCAAGCGAGCGATCGAGAAAGACCTGGAGGAAAATGGACATCAGTTACCGATCGGCGGCGACGGGAAGACCTTCACGGTTTTAGTCGACGGCATTCCGATCGAGTATTCGTCGTATAGACCTTCAGCAGGTGAGATTCGTGTCGGATCGATACGACCACCGCGCCAATGAAGCTGACCTGATATGTCACAACCTAGACCTCTAGCTCCGCACGAATTTGCCTTACTGGACTTCCTGATCGAAGTCTGCGAGCCCTTATACGGAAAGCGAACGTTGCAATGGCGAGCACAGATCAAAACCTGCCGAGTACGTGAAATTGGAGATCCCTACTATCTTGCGGTCGTTCATGATGAAGCAACTGAGAAAAGCGGTTGCGACGCCATCACCCTCGGACGGGATCTGATTGCGGTGGATCAGGGCGTGCCAGTCCTCATCTATGCGACTCTGATGAAGACGCCAACCGACTACCTGATCGATGTCTTCGATATCGATCGAATGGACGGGCGCCCACTCACGGCCTATCCGAAGCCGGGCGATAGCCTGATGATCATGGAAGCGGGCAAGCGTGTCGGCGGGGCAGACTGGAGTCGCTTCTATCAGGACACTGTTCTCGCCCCACCCCGCAAGCTGCTTTGATTCAGACGTTGCCCGATTGACATGACAAGCCGTGGCAGACCACGCGGACGCACGCTCTTGCCGAGGAAGCCAGGGACCGCACCTCCGGAATCCCCGCGGGTCCGCGTCGGCTCTATCCGACTACCTCTGTCTCAGGAATCTGAATGGCACTTTCTCGCCCCCTGGCTCCCCACGAGCGCGCCCTGTTGGACTTCCTGATTGAAGTCTGCGAGCCCCTATACGGGAAGCGGACGCTGCAATGGCGAGCACAGATCAAAACCTGCCGAGTACGTGAAATTGGAGATTCCTACTATCTTGCGGTCGTTCATGATGAAGCAACTGAGAAAAGCGGCTGCGACGCCATCACGCTCGGACGGGAACTGATCGCCGTGGATCAGGGCGTGCCAGTCCTTATCTATGCAGTCTTGATGAAGACGCCAACCGACTACCTGATTGATATCTTCAATATCGATCGAATGGACGGGCGCCCACTCACTGCCTATCCGAAGCCGGGCGATAGCCTCATGATCATGGAATCAGGCAAGCATGTCGGCGGGGCGGACTGGACCCGTTTCTATCAGGACACCGATCTCACCCCGCCCGGAAAGCTACTTTGACCCAGACGTCGGATGGATGACAAGAAGTGGTAGACCGCATGGACGAATCCTCGTACCACGGAAGCCAGGGACCGCACATCCGGAATCCCCGCGGATCCGCATCGGTTCGATCCGACCACCTCTGCCTCAGGAGGCTATATGGCACTTTCTCGCCCCTTGGCTCCCCACGAGCGCGCCCTGTTGGACTTTCTGATTGAAACCTGCGAGCCGCTAGACGGAAAGCGAACGTCGCAGTGGCAAACACAGATCAAAACCTGTCGAGTACGTGAGATCGGAGATCCCTACTATCTCGCGGTCGTGCATGATGAGGAAACCGAGAAAAGCGGCTGCGATGCGATCACCCTTGGACGGGATCTGATCGCCCTGGATCAGGGCATACCAGTCCTCATCTATGCGATCCTGATGAAGACGCCCACGGACTACCTGATCGATATCTTTGATATCGATCGAATGGACGGGCGCCCACTCACTGCGTATCCGAAGCCCGGGAATACGCTCATGATCATGGAAGAGGGCAAGCGTGTTGGCGGGGCGGACTGGCGCCACGCTTATCCGGAGTACGATCGCCCTCCACCACGCAAGCTGATATGAAGGTGTTCAAGATTCGCCATCTCTGAAAGGACGGCCATGCAGCAAAGGTATGAGATTTGGGAGATCCTTCCCGATGGCTCCCCCCGCGTATCCATCGAAAGCGTTCTCGAAGACTGGGAAGGATTTCGTCTGCTGCTGCGCAACCATGAGACCGACCGCATCCTGCGTCTTGCCTTCGCATCGCCCGCGGCCTATCAGCGACGTGACGAGAGCGATCTCGACGGCGAAGCCGCCCGGTCCACTGGACTCGGCCGCGGCTGCTTCTATCGCGTTCGACAATCTGAATATCTCGCTCGCTTCGCCGCGGATACCTGTCGGCAGTTCGACGGCTTGCAGCACTTCGCCGTCATCACCGAGACACTGTGTGTCGACGTGCTTGCTGTCGGCGAGCCGACGGTCGAGGCTCTTTGAGTCGCCGCAGGCGCCCACACGACTCTCTGGAATCAGACCTGCCGCCACCGCGAATCCTTCCACCACCTCCCTAGGCTCGACAGGACTGCTCGCTATTGGCCAGGAGTTGCGATAGATAGCCTTGGGCTCGGCTCGCTTTGACGAAGCCTCGCCCCGTCCTCATCGAAGCCCGCTGCCAGGTAAACCGGTGCGCGGCATCCCGCTGTGCGCCGCACAACAGCGGTTCGAGGCCGTCCGGCACGGCGAGGCGGAAGCAGGGATCGCTCATGGCGCGATGGGATCGAATGACGGGCCGCCGCCGACGCGACCGGCGCGCCGACAGTCGGCGCCGCGCCCACGGGCGCGACAATCCCCGCCGACATCTTTACGGGAAAACCCCGTGTTACCAAATGTCGACACATTTGCCCCTGCTCCCGTATAGTTCCGGCTCCGCGCGGACCGGCTCCTGTAAGACAGGCCGGAGTGCGGTTTGCCCAGACCGATAGTCGACGCGGACGGCCACCCACAAGGTGCCGCCGCGCATGCCTATACGAGGAGAATCATGAAGCGTTTTACCCGTTTCACCCGTCTCACCACCCTCAGCGCCCTGCTGCTGGCCGCCGGCCTGAACGCCGGCACCGCGCAGGCGCAACTGGCCCCGGCCGCTGCCACGACCGCGCCGGCCAGTGCGCAGAGCGAAGCCCGCAAGGCGAATATCGTCATCATCGGCACCGGCGGCACCATCGCCGGCGCCGGCGCCTCGGCCACCAATACCGCTGCCTACCAGTCGGCCGTGGTTCCGGTCGACAAGATCATCGCTTCGGTGCCGGAGATCAGCAAGGTCGCCAACGTGAAGGGCGAGCAGATCTTCCAGATCGGTTCGGAGAGCTTCAACAACGAGCGCCTGCTGAAGCTGGGCAAGCGCGTGTCCGAGCTGCTCAAGCAGCCGGACGTGGACGGTATCGTGATCACCCACGGCACCGACACCATCGAGGAGACCGCCTATTTCCTCAACCTGACGCTGAAGAGCGACAAGCCCGTGGTGGTGGTCGGCTCGATGCGCCCGGGCACGGCACTGGGCGCCGACGGCGCGCTCAACCTGTATGACGCGGTGCTGGTCGCTTCGAACCCGGATTCGCGCGGCAAGGGCACGCTGGTGGTGCTGAACGACGAGATCCATACCGGCCGCGACGTCACCAAGAGCAATACTTTCAAGACCGAGACCTTCCGCTCGCCGTTCGGCCCGCTGGGCTACGTGGTCGAGGGCCGCACCCTGTTCTTCCGCCTGCCGGCGCGTCCGCACACCATGCAGACCGAGTTCGACATCGACAAGCTGGACAAGCTGCCCGAAGTCGCCATCGTCTACGCCTACGGCAACGTGAACCCGGCCAGCGTCGACGCGGCCGTCAAGAACGGCGCCAAGGCCATCGTCTTCGCGGCCACCGGCAATGGCAGCGTGGGCGACTACATGGTCGAGCCGCTCAAGGCCGCGCGTGCCAAGGGCGTGCAGATCGTGCGCGCCTCGCGCACCGGCAGCGGCGTGGTGATCCGCAATGCCGAGCAGCCGGACGACAAGTACGACTGGATCGTCACCGACGACCAGCTGCCGCAGAAGGCCCGCATCCTGATGGCGCTGGCGCTGACCAAGACCAACGATCCGAAGGAACTGCAGAAGATCCTGTGGAAGTACTGATCGTAGCGGCCGCCCTCGCCTGCCTCGAGGGCGGCTGGCGGGCCTGAGGCCAGGCCCCGGCGCAGGCCGGACATGGCCGCGAACGCTTGCTGACTGATAGCCGTTCGCGGCCGACTGCCCCCATCCGGGACAGCCGGTGACGGCCACCGGCGCCATTCGCGCCCGGAGAGCGGCCGATGCCCGCTCTAACAGTGTCCCCACCTTCCCAAGCTTCCCCAAAACCCGGCCTGATCCTGCCCTGCCTTGTCTGTGAGCCCCGGCGTAGCCGTTTCCGATGTGTTGAAAAAAGGCTGGCCGTTAATTGCTTAATATGCGAAATCGAGAGGCTCCGAGCGGTGGCCGCCGAGCGGAGGCCACGCGGGCGTCGGGTTAGAACAGCACGCTGCCCATCAGCGCCTTCGCCACCAGTTCGCCGTCGCTGCCGCCCGCATGGACCGTTATATCGGTGGCGACCTGCTTGCGGCCACGGCGCAGCACCCGCGCGATCGCCAGCAGGTCGGTGCCGCGCGCTGGCGCCAGGTACTGCAGCGCCAGCGAACTGGTCGCCCCGCCCTGCAGCGTCCCGGCATCGGCGCCGGAGCCGGCCGCGGCGGCGCCGCAGATGTCCACCAGCGTGGCGATCACGCCGCCGTGCACGGTATCGCCATGGGTGACGAGGTCGGCATGGAACGGCAGCAGCAGTTCCACGTGGTCGATTTCCAGCCGGTGCAGCCGCACGCCCAGGGCGCGCGCCACCGGCGAGCCCAGCAGGACGGTGTCGACCACGGAGCGGATGCGGTCGTCGACGGCTGGCGCGGCATCGATCGCGGCGGAATCGTGGGGCATGATGTGTCTCCAGGTTGGCTTGGCGGATGGCTACAGCCTAGGCCTGCCCCGAACTGCTCTCAATTACCCGCGAAGTCATCCCGCCGGACGGCGCGGACCGGTGCCCCTGGCCGCGCCTGGCTCGGGCTTGTCCTGCCCTGCGCGAGGCGGCCCCTGACGCCGGGGCACGTATAATGTGCCCCCGATCCACTCCGGCACCCGCCCTCCCCGTCTTCCGCATGCCGTCCGATTCACAAGATCTCCAGCCGCTTTCCCCCGTCGCTCCGCACGCCGCGGGTGACGAGCAGTTGTTCGACCGGCCGGACAGTCCGTGCATCGGCATCTGCTCGACCCTGTTCGACGAGATCTGCCAGGGCTGCGGACGGACCGCCGCCGAGGTCAGCAACTGGGTCTTCCTGAGCGACGGGGAAAAGCAGGTGGTGTGGGAGCGCATCACGCGTGAGGGCACCGCACGGCGCTTCCGCCCGCGCTGAGCCGGCTCCGTCGCCGCGCCCCCCTGCGCGCGGCGGCCCGGCCGGCGCCCAAGCTGCGCGCTGGCACCGTCATCGTGCCGAAAACGGTATGCGCCGCCGCCGGATGGGGCAGAATCCTGCCAGTGGGAAACGGCATAGACGCCGCCCGGTGGTGCCACCGGCGTCGACGCCGGCCGGCATGCGGGAGCGCCGTTCCGGCAGGGCCCGCGGCGCGCACCGCTTGTTGAACGCCCGCCGTTCCGTGCCAGCCGCCCACGCACCATGACCAAGCGGCACCGAACGAGTGCCCGCGGGAGACCACGATGATCCAGCACCCTGCCGGCCCGGCCGTTGGTGAAACCTCGCGCGAGCTGCGGCTTGCCGCGAGTGTCAGCCGCCTGCTGCTGCCGCTCTACCGCCTGGCCCTGCACGAGCCGATCGGTGCCTTCGAACGGCAGGTGCTGGGCTTGTTGCGCGAGTTCATCGATTTCGACAGCGCCTGGCTGGGCTGTTCGACCCTCACGCCGGGCGGGCCGTCGCTGCACAGCAGCCAGACGCTGGACACCGCGCCGGACTTCGTGGCCGAGTGGGAGCAATGCAAGGCCGACGACCCCCTGGTCGCGCTCGCCGCAGGGCCTGGCGGGCATGCCGGACATGCCGGCCACGCGGTCGCGCTGTGCGTGCGCCACGCGCCCCTGCCGGCGCCGATGCGGATCCTGTGCGCGCGCCAACGCATCCGCCACGTGCTGTGCGGCGCGCAGGTCGCGCTGCCGGCGCGCCGCGCCACGCATCTGTCGCTCTACCGCGCGCCGGGCCGCCGGCCCTACGCCGAACGCGATGTGCGCCTGATGGCTTGCGTGATCGGCCACCTGGACGCCGCGCTCGACCACAATCGCCAATGCCGCCTGCGTGCCATGCGCGCCGTGCACGATACGGCCGCGGTGCCACAGGCGGCAGCGCTGGCGGATGCCTGGGGCCGCATCCTGCATGCGGATGCCAGCTTCCTCGCGCAATTGCAGCAGGCGTGGCCGGGGTGGCACGGGGCCGCCCTGCCAGAGCCGCTGCGGCTGCGGTTGCAGCCGGGCACCGGCGGCCACCTGGCCAACGCGCGCATCCGGCTCAGCTGGGAGCCGGAAGGCGACCTGCTGCTGGTGCGCGCCAGTCCACCGGCGCCCGGCGACCTGCTGGCACCGCGCGAGCTGGCGGTGGCGCGCCTGTTCGGCAGCGGGCTGTCGCACAAGGAAGTCGCGCGCCGGCTCGGCATCGCGCCGACCACGGTCAGGCACCACCTGCGCCAGGCCTACGCCAAGCTGGAGGTATCGGACAAGGGCGCCCTCGCCTCGCGCCTGCTGGGCTGACCGCCGCCGCTGCGCCGGCCGGGCCGGCCCTCCCTCCTCCAATTGAACGGTAGGCGCCCTCGCGTCGCGCTGCTTCAATGCCTGCGGCGGCCGCACCGGCCCGCTCACGACAACGACTGGAGGCGACACCCAATGCAAATCAGCGACTACGCAAGCCTGGACGCGACCGCGCTCGCGCAGCAGATCCGTGCCGGACATGTGTCCGCAAGCGAAGTCATGGAAGCGGCGCGGGCCGCGGCCCGGCAGCTCAATCCAGCGCTCAACGCCCTGATCGACATCTTCCCCGCCGCGCTGGAACATGCGAGCGAGGGCCCCTTCGCCGGCGTCCCCTTCCTGCTCAAGGACCTGGTGCTGCATGCGCGCGGCATTCCCTGCGACAGCGGTTCGCGCATGACGGGCGGGGGCATCGTCCCGGCCGCCGATTCCGAGCTGATGGCGCGCTTCCGCCGCGCCGGCTTCGCTGCCTTCGGCCGCACCGCCACGCCGGAGTTCGGCTTCAATGCCACCACCGAATGCCGCTTGCACGGCCCCACCCGCAATCCTTGGGAACCCGGGCACAGCGCGGGCGGCTCCAGCGGTGGCGCGGCCGCCGCCGTGGCCGCCGGCATCGTCCCGGTGGCGCACGCCAATGACGGTGGCGGCTCGATCCGCATCCCGGCGGCCGCCTGCGGGCTGGTCGGTCTCAAACCCTCGCGCGGGCGCACGCCCGCCGGGCCCGACTACGGCCTGCCCCTGCTGGGCCTGGGCATCGAGTTCGTGCTGACGCGCACCGTGCGCGACTGCGCCGCGGTCCTCGATGCCGTGAGCGGACCCGACAGCGGCGCGCCGTTCCGCATCGAAGCACCGGCGCTGCCCTACGCGGACGCCATTGCCGCCCCGTTGCGGCGCCTGCGCGTCGCCGTCTCGACGCGCTTCCCGGGCAGCGCCGAAACCCACCCCGATTGCATTGCCGCCACGCTGCAAGCGGCGCGTACCCTGGAATCGATGGGCCACCACGTGGAGTTCGCCAGCCCGGAGTACTGTGCGGAATCACTGGCCAGCGCCAACCGGACGGCCTGGACGTCGTTCCTGGCCGCCGCGGCGCTAGGCACCGGCCAGGCCATCGGCCGGCCCTACGACGGCAGCGGCGTGGAAGCCTGCACGCGCGCCTGCATCGAGCACGGCCTGGCACTGAAGGCGCTCGACCTGGAACTGGCCCTGGCCGGCATGAACGCCGTTTCACGCGCGCTCGGCGGCTTCTTCGAGCGCTACGACCTGCTGGTCACCCCCGTCACGCGCGTGCCGACCGTGCCGCTCGGCTACCTGGACCAGGACGATGCCACGCTCGATGCGCGCGGCTGGTGTGACAAGGTGTTCGACTACTGCCCCTTCACGCCCTTGTTCAATGTCACCGGCACGCCGGCGCTGTCGCTGCCGCTCGGCATGTCGGGCGGGCTGCCGCTCGGCGTGCAGTTCGCCGCGCCGATGTGCGATGAAGCCACGCTGCTGCAGGTGGCGGCCGCGCTGGAACAGGCGATGCCTTGGCGCGAGCGCCGTCCGCGCCTGTATGCCGCCTGAGCGCAGCCTGGGGCCGCCCGGGCGCCAGGCAATCGGCGCCAGGCAGGCCGCGGCGCGCACGCGCCAGGTCAGCGGCGCGCCTCCGGCTTGAGGATCAAGGTATCGAAGGCCGTGCTGCCGCGCTTGAACTGGCCGGGGTCCAGCGAGATGTACTGCACCGCTGCCCACTTGTCGGTCCAGTCGCGATAGTGCCGCGACAGCACATTGCCCGACTGGCCGGTCGAATCGATGAAACGCGCCGCGCCCAGGTCGGACAGGTCGTAGATGGCGCGCAGGCTCGCCGCGTGCACGCTCTCGAAGGGCGCAGCCTCGTTGCGCAGGCTGTGGCGGCCGACGTTGACCGTATAGGTGTCGCCGCCGGTCGGCACCTTGATATCGAACAGGTCGGCCAGGTAGGGCACCTTGCCGAACGGCCGGTGTTCGGCGCGCGCCGTATGCGCGATGCCCCATTGCCAGCGCTCCGGCTTGTCGCCGTAGCGCCGGTCCAGATCGTCGATCGCGCGCTGCCAGGCGGTCGAGATCGCGTCGTCGCAGCTCTGCCTCTCGGGACTGGCGACGGCATCGCACCAGAACGCGCCCAGGCCTTCGGGATCGCGCAGGATATTGAGCGTGGCCTGCTGCACGTTGCGTTGCTCCCACAGGCGGCGGAACAGGGCCTGGCCTACCTTGTCCTCGAACAGCACGCGCGACAGCTCGCGCATCCAGGCCGTCGCCACCAGCGGCTCGGCACGGTCCGCCTGCATGTCGCCATCCCATTTGCGCAGCGCGTCCAGCAGCGCGCGTTCGCGCGGCACGCGCCAGGCATCGGTGGCCGCGCGCGAGGCCAGCAGCAGCGGCAGCGCATCGCGCACCGCCAGCGAGACCTGGTCCTTCTGGATCGCCGCGAAGCTGTCAGGCGTATGCCGCGCGGTGGCATCGAGCAGCGTGCGGATGCGCTGGGCGCGGTAGGGCACGGTCCATTCGCTGGTGATGAAGTACGGATAGTCCGGCTCGACGATCTTCTGGTTGGCGGTGACGATCACGCCCTCGGGCGGGTTGTAGCGCCGCGGCAGCTTGTCGAAGGGGATGAAGCCGACCCAGTCATAGCGCGGGTCCCATCCCGGCGCCGGCGCCAGCCCGTGCAGGTCGTTGTCGGGCCGGCGGATCGGCACCCGTCCCGGCGCGATGAAGCCGATATTGCCGTCCACGTCGGCATAGACGATGTTCTGCTGCGGCGAGTGGAAGTCGCGCAGCGCATTGACGAAGCCGTTCCAGTCGCTGGCGGTATTGATGGCAAGGCCGGCCTGCAGCGTGCGGTCGTCCGGGCGCAGCGCGGTCCACTGCATGGCCACCACGAACTGAGCGCCCAGCGGCGCCGCGGCCGTGGCCAGCGGCTCGGCCACGTCGGAGATCACCGGGCCGTGGCGCGACGTGCGCACGGTCAGCACGACATCCGCCGCGCCCTTCACGTGGATCACTTCCTGCCGCTTGTCGAACTCGGCCCAGCCGGTCGGAGTCTGGTAGCGGCCCGGGTCCCCCGGCTGGACGTGTTCGATATAAAGGTCCTGCACGTCCGGCGCGGTATTGGTAAAGCCCCAGGCAATGCGCTGGTTGTGGCCCAGCACCACCACCGGGGCCCCGGGCAGCGTGGCCCCGCTGACGTCGAGGCCGGGCGCGCGCAGCTGGGCCAGGTACCACAGGGCGGGCGCCTGCAGGCCGAGATGCGGGTCATTGGCCAGCAGCGGCTTGCCCGAACGCGTGTGGGCGCCGGACACCACCCAGTTGTTCGATCCCATCCCCTCCACGAAGCCGGCCGGCGCGCGCGCGACCACCGACGCCATGGCGCTCTGCAGCGGCGCCAGGCGGCGGTACAGCGCACCGTAGTCGAGCGTGCGCAGCGGCGCCTCGCCGGGATAGGGGGCCAGCAGTTCATTGATGCGCGAGACCGGCAAGGCCTGCGACAGCCCCATGCGCAGGACTTCCTGCGTCCAGTTGGCGCCCAGGTCCCAGGCCATCATGGTCTGCCAGCCCAGGCTGTCGGCGGGCTCCCAGTGCTCCGGGCGGGTGCGCAGGATCAGGAACTCGGGCGGCAGCGGCCCTTTGCCGTGGTCGATGAACGCATTGACGCCATCGGCATAGGCCTGCAGCGCGGCGCGGGTGGGCGCGGAACTCTGCGCCAGGATGGCTTCCGCGTTGCGGCGCACGCCCAGCGTGCGCAGGAAGCGGTCCGTATCCAGCGCCCACGGGCCCAGCACCTCGGCCAGCCGGCCGGCCACGATGCGCTTGCTCATCTGCATCTGCCACAGGCGGTCCTGCGCATGGGCGTAGCCCAGCCCGAAGTAGGCATCGAGGGAATCGGCGGCCTCGATATGGGGCACGCCATGGCGATCGCGCACGATGCTGACGGTGTCGCGCAGGCCGGGCAGGCGCAGCGTGCCCGCCACCTGCGGCTGCGAGGCCTGCCGGTACCAGACATAGGCGCACAGCGCCCCGACCAGGCCCAGCACCACCATCGCCAGCATCAGCCAGCCCAGCCGTCTCCACCAGCGCATCGATCGCCCTCCCCTTGCGGACCTGTTCGATGTCCTGAATCACAAGTTCGTTGACGAATTGCAGAATCGGGACACTATTTCTCGTCCGCGCATTATCGCCCAGGCCCGGTCCAGGAAAAATGCCCGGACAAGCCGGGCATCGGAGCGGGAGGGGCACGGTGGACGCGCCGCCGGGGCGGCACACCCGCGTCCCCGGGGCGGGACTCAGGCCGCCGGCTTCTTGAATTGCAGCGACTTGTACTCGAGGAACTCCTCCAGGCCGTACTTGCCGGCCTCGCGGCCGTTGCCCGACTGCTTGTAGCCGCCGAACGGCGCCGACATATTGAAGGGGCCGCCGTTGATGTCGACCTGGCCGGTACGGATGCGGCGCGCCACGCGCACGGCGCGCGCTTCGTCACCCGACCACACGCCGCCGCCCAGGCCGTAGATGCTGTCGTTGGCGATGCGCACGGCCTCTTCCTCGGTGTCGTAGCAGATGATCGACAGCACCGGTCCGAAGATTTCCTCCTGTGCCACGGTCGCGCGCGGATCGACGTTGCCCAGGACCGTCGGCTTGACGTAGAAGCCCTTGTCCAGGCCCGCCGGCGCATCCGGACCACCGGTCACCAGTTCGGCACCTTCGTTGACGCCGCGGCGGATGTAGCCGGTCACGCGCTCGCGCTGCGTGGCGGAGATCAGCGGTCCGAGCTTGGTGCTTTCCTGCAGCGGATCCCCCACGGTGAAGGCTTCGGCCACCTGCTTGGCGATGGTCTTGGCCTCTTCGTAGCGGGCGCGCGGCACCAGCATGCGGGTGTGGGCCGAACAGGTCTGGCCGGAGTTCAGGAAGCAGGCGCTGACGCTGCCCTTGACCGCGGCCGCCAGGTCGGCATCGTCCAGGATCACCGAGGCCGACTTGCCACCCAGCTCCAGCGCGACCCGCTTGACCGTCTGGGAGGCCAGTTCCGACACGCGCTTGCCGGCGCGGGTGGAACCGGTGAAGGACACCATGTCGACTTCCGGGTGGCTGGCCAGCACCTCGCCGACCACCGGACCGAAGCCGGTCACCAGGTTGAACACGCCCGGCGGCAGGCCGGCGGCCTCGATCACCTCGGCCAGCACGAAGGCGTTGAGCGGCGCCACCTCGGACGGCTTCAGCACCACCGTGCAGCCCGCCGCCAGCGCCGGTGCGACCTTCAGCGTGATCTGGTTGAGCGGGTAGTTCCACGGCGTGATCGCCGCCACCACACCGACCGGCTCGCGCACCACCAGGGAATTGCCGACCTCCTCCTCGAAGTGGAAGTTCTCCAGCAGCTTGGCCGCCTGGCCCCAGTTGTAGACCGGGCCGCCGACCTGGATCGCGCGCGCCATCTTGATCGGCATGCCCACCTCGCCGGCGATCAGCTGCGCCAGTTCCTCGCTGCGGGCCTTCAGGCCCTCGGCAATCTTGCGGATGTACTCGGCGCGCACCGCCGCCGGCGTGGCGGCCCAGCCATCGAACGCGGCACGGGCCGCCAGGATGGCGTCCTCGGCATCACGGGTGCTGCCTTCGGGAATCCGGCCCATCACCGCCTCGGTGGCGGAATGGATGACATCGATGTGGCCCGCGCCGTGCGGGGCCACCCATTTACCATTGATGAAGAGTTTGTCTCGTTGTTGCATGGCCACAGTTCTCAGGTAAGTGAATCGGCGATCGCAATCTTTGTTACTTTTATGGAGCACCTCATTGTAGAGCGGAAAGCCGTTCGGATTTTCCGGCGCGCCAGCCCCATAAGATAATCAAAAAGCACTCCGACGTGCGCAGGCAGCCGGTTATCGAACAACAGAATTCCGCCCCCGGATGGCACGGCAAGCCCGGGCTTGCCCGCACCGCCCGGCGAGGCCGCCAGACTCAACGCCGAAGGAGACGCCGGCATGGATGATCCGGTCTACCTCAAGACCGCCGCGGGGCACGACGAGATCCGTACCAGGGAGCGCCGGCTGGAGCACAGGCTGCGCGCGCTGCTGCTGCTGGTCAACGGCCAGCGGCCGCGCAGCGAACTGCTGGCACAGCTGGGCAGCCTCGGCATCGATGCCGGCGCCCTCGCCGCGCTGCTCGAAGCCGGCCTGATCGCGCCCGCCGCGCCGGACCCCGCCCCGGACCCTGCCCCTGACATCCCGCCCGCGAACCCGCCGGTCCCCGGAGTCGCCGCGGCCAGGCCCGCGGCGCATGCCGGCAGCGAACCGGCCGCCGCCGACGGCTATCGCCGCCTCTACCGCTTCTACACCGAGACCATCGGCCAGCAACTGGGCCTGCGCGGCTATCTGCTGCAGGTCAAGGTGGAGAAGGCGGCCAACCTGCAGGAACTGGCCGCCCTGCGCGAGCCGTTCCACGTCGCGCTGGAGAAGGCGCGCGGCGCGCCGGCCGCGCTGGCACTGATGGCGGAGCTGGACCGCCTGCTGGCCGTCGGCGTGGCGCCGCCATCCGGCGGCTAGCGCCGGCCCCTCGGCAAGGCAGCGCAGGCCGCGCTGCCACGGACGGGGTGGCGGGCGTGTCCGCGATTGTAGCGAAGCCATGAAAAAAGGGCCGCCCGAGGCGACCCTTCTTCTTGCGGCGGCGATCCGCCGGACCAGCGGCAGATCGTGCGGCCCCGCGCTCAGCCGTTGATACCCTGCGACTCCAGGTACTCGTCATACGTACCCAGGTAGTCGGTCAGCGTGCCGTCGGTGCGCACTTCGATCACGCGCGTGGCCAGGCCGCTGACGAATTCGCGGTCGTGCGAGACGAAGATCAGCGTGCCCTGGAACTTGTCCAGCGCGATCTGCATCGACTCGATCGATTCCATGTCCATGTGGTTGGTCGGCTCGTCCAGCGCCAGCACATTGTGGCGGCCCAGCATCAGCTTGCCCCAGATCATGCGGCCCTTCTCGCCACCGGACAGCACCTTGACCGACTTCTTGATGTCGTCGGCCGAGAACAGCAGGCGGCCGAGCGTGCCGCGCAGCGAGGTTTCGTCGTCGCCGGCCTGCGTCCACTGGCTCATCCAGTCCATCACGTCGCGGTCCTCGGGGAATTCCTCGTAGGTGTCCTGCGGCATGTAGCCCACATTGGCGTTCTCGGCCCACTTGACCGCGCCACGATCGACTTCGACGCCACGCTGCACACCGGTCTGGACGGCGCCGTTCAGCAGGCTGCGCAGCAGCGTGGTCTTGCCCGCGCCGTTTTCGCCGATGATGGCCACGCGCTCGCCGGCCTGGATCGCCATCGACAGGTTGTCGATGATCTTGCGATCGTAGGACTTGGTGATGCCTTCCACCTCCACTGCCAGGTTGTGCAGCTTCTTCTCGAACTCGAAGCGGATGAAGGGGTTCTGGCGCGACGACGGCTTGATGTCCTCGACCTTGATCTTCTCGATCTGCTTGGCACGCGAGGTCGCCTGGCGCGCCTTGGACTTGTTGGCCGAGAAGCGGCGCACGAAGTCCTGCAGTTCGCTGATGCGCTCCTTGGCGCGCGCGTTGGCGGCCATCTGGCGCTCGCGAGCCTGCATCGACGCTTCCATGTAGTCGTCGTAGTTGCCCGGGTAGACCTTGAGCGTGCCGTAGTCCATGTCGGCCATGTGGGTGCAGACCGAGTTCAGGAAGTGGCGATCGTGGGAGATGATGATCATGGTGGAGTTGCGCTCGTTGAGCACGGTCTCCAGCCAGCGGATCGTGTTGATATCCAGGTTGTTGGTCGGTTCGTCGAGCAGCAGCACGTCCGGGTTCGAGAACAGGGCCTGTGCCAGCAGCACGCGCAGCTTCCAGCCCGGCGCGACCCCGCTCATCTTGCCCTGGTGCTGCTCGGTCGGGATGCCGACGCCCAGCAGCAGCTCGCCCGCACGCGCTTCGGCCGTGTAGCCGTCATACTCGGCGTACTTGGCTTCCAGCTCGGCGGCCTTCATGTAGTCTTCGTCGGTGGCTTCCGGATTGGCGTAGATGGCGTCGCGCTCCTGCGCGGCGGCCCACATCTCGGTATGGCCCATCATCACCACGTCCAGTACGCGCATGTCTTCATAGGCGAACTGGTCCTGGCGCAGCTTGCCCAGGCGCACGCCCGGCTCGAGCATGACGTTGCCCGAGCTGGGTTCGAGGTCGCCGCCCAGGATCTTCATGAAGGTGGACTTGCCGCAACCGTTCGCGCCGATCAGGCCGTATCGGTTGCCTTCGCCGAACTTGACCGAGATATTCTCGAACAGCGGCTTGGGGCCGAACTGCATGGTGATGTTTGCGGTAGAGAGCACGTCTGGAACCTTGTAGGGAGAGATGGCGCGCGGCGCCTGGTTTGCCTGGCCTGCCGGAATGGGCGGTGCGCGCGTCGCACCGCCGGCGGCCACGCCGATCGGACGGCCGGTTCAGCAACCTGGCGCGCCGGATAGCGGCATATGAAGAACAACCTGTAATTCTACCATTGCCGGACGCGGGCCGCAGGTGTCCGGCGGCCAATGGCGAGCAGTGGCGGGCGGCGGCGGGAACCGGAACGCTGCCCGTGCCGAGCGCTCAGGCCCGCGGCGCCAGGGTCGGATAGTCCGACAGCGACAGGGTGAAGCCCTCGGCACCCGCCTCCAGCGTCGCCTGCCCGCCGACCGGCAGGGTCAGCTTGCGCGCGCAGTGACCGAAGGGCAATCCGGTCAGTACCGGCAGCGCCAGCTGCTCACGCAGGTAGGACACCACGGCGGGCATGTCGTAGCCGTTATCGTAGTCGGTCACGCGATAGTTGGAGAAGTCGCACAGCAGCACGGCCCGCTGGGCCCCCAGCACGCCGGCCTGCATCAGCTGGATCAGCATGCGCTCGACGCGGTAAGGCGGTTCGTTCACATCCTCCAGGAACAGGATGCCGCCTTGCACCGCCGGCATGTAGGGCGTGCCGAGCAGGCTGCACAGCATGGCGAGGTTGCCGCCCCACAGCATGCCCGACACGCTGCCGGTGAAGGCCTGGCCCTGGGGCTGATGCTGGGGCGCGGCCACCTCGATGCGATAGGCCGGGTCGTGCAGCACGCCCTCGAAGTGGCGCCACATGAAGGGGTCGACCTGCTCGCCGCCGAAATCGGCCAGCAGCATCGGGCCGGCGAAGGTCACGCCGCCGGTGCGGGCCAGGTAGGCCAGCTGGAATGCGGTGAAGTCGCTGTGGCCGACGATGGGCGTGCCGCTGGCGCCCGCCTGCGCGGCGATGCGGGTGAAATCGACGCGGTCGAGCAGACGCGCGATGCCGTAGCCGCCGCGCACCGCCAGCGTCAGTTCACCGGCGGCGCCGGTGCCGATCGCGTGCAGGTCTGCCAGACGCTCCTCGTCGGTGCCGCCGAAACGCAGGTAGCGGCGCGCCAGGATATCGGGATTGCCGACATGGTAGCCGTGCGCCTTGAGCCAGGCGCAGCCGCGCGCGGCGATGGCCACGTCGTGCGGATATCCCGAGGAGGCGATCAGTCTGACTTCAGTATGCGGCGTGGTGTCGGGCAGGCTCATGCGTCGGTAGCGTCGGTAGCGTCGGTGGTGTCGTTGGAGATGCGTGGGACGTGGCCGCGTGCGCGGCGAGGGCTCAGGGCTCAGGGCTCAGGCGGCGCCTCGGCAGCATCCGGCGCAGCGCAATGTGCACACGGCTGCGGCACGGACCCGCCGCCGGCTTCCGGCGCGCCCTGCCCCGCGGCCGCCTGGGCGGCCTTCTGCGCCGCTTTCTGCGCAGCCTTCTGGGCACGCCGGCGCGCCCCGAAGAAGTCCTTCAGCATGCCGCCGCACTCCTCGGCCAGCACGCCTCCGGTCACAGTGGTCTGGTGGTTCAGCAGCGCCTGCTCGAACAGGTTGACCACGCTGCCGGCCGCGCCGGTCTTGGGATCGCTGGCGCCGAACACCACGTGGCGCAGGCGCGCGTGCAGGATGGCGCCGCTGCACATGGCGCAGGGCTCGAGCGTGACATAAAGCTCGCACTCGGGCAGCCGATAGTTGTCGAGCACCTTGGCGGCTGCACGCAGCGCCTGCATCTCGGCGTGCGCGGAGGGATCGACCGAACGGATCGGCAGGTTGTGGCCGCGCGCGATGATGGTGTCGTTCCACACCACCACGGCGCCCACCGGCACCTCGCCGGCCGCTTCGGCCAGGCGCGCTTCTTCCAGCGCGGCACGCATATAGTGGCGGTCGCGCTCGGCATCGGCTTGCGGCCCTTGCGGGCTGCTGCTCAGGGCCGCCTCATCCATGACCGGGCTGCCTCAGTCCTGCGCCGGCAGGCTGATCGCCGCAGTCACCTCGGCCCAGCAGTTCGGCGTCTCGAACAGGACCAGGCGCGTCAGCTGCAGGTGATGGCCGAAGCAGTCCTTAAACACCGGGGCGAGCATGTCGAAGGCGATCTGGGCCAGGTTCTCCACGGTCGGGATGGCGTCCAGCACCACGGTCTTGTGGCCTTCCATCGACTGCAGGAAATTCAGCAGGGCCGTGTCGCCGCGGTAGATCAGGAAGGCGTGGTCCCATTGGGACACCAGATGCTCGTTGGCCAGCGTCTTGATGTCGCCAAAATCCAGGATCATGCCGTCGTCGGACGCGCCTTCACGATGCAGGACCTCGCCCGACAGCGTGAGGTCGAGGCGATAGCGGTGCCCGTGGATGTTGCGGCATTGCCCGCAGTGGTTGGGAATGCGGTGGCCGGAATCGAATTCCAGCCGGCGGGTGATCGAGACTTGCTTGTTCATGGGTTCCTGGGACTTGGCCGCGACCCGGTCGCGGCGCGGCCCGCGCCAGCGATCCAGGGGCGGCGCTCAGCGGATGCCGAGCAGCTTATGCGTTTGCAGCGACAGGCGCCAGCGCGGATGCCGCTGGCAGAACGCCACCGCGGCGGCCGTATTCTCTCTCGCCAGCGGGCCGTCCATCGGCTGCACCAGATAATGCTGGAAATCCAGCCGCTCGTATGCCGCGAAATCCTGGCCGTCCTGGGGGATCACCACCTTGAGTTCGTGGCCGCGCGTGACGACCAGTTCCGAACCCATCTTGGGGCTGACGCAAACCCAGTCGATACCGTCCGGCACGGCGATGGTGCCATTGGTCTCGATGGCGATCTCGAAGCCCTGCGCATGCAGCGCGGCGATCAGCGGCGCGTCCAGCTGCAGCAGCGGCTCGCCGCCGGTGCAGACGACCAGCGGCCGCCCGCCTTTGCCCTGCGGCCATTCGGAGGCGACGGCCGCGGCCAGCGCTGCGGCATCGCGGTACTTGCCGCCGAGCGTGCCGTCGGTGCCGACGAAATCGGTGTCGCAGAACTGGCAGACGGCGCTGCCGCGGTCCTCTTCACGGCCGCTCCAGAGATTGCAGCCCGCGAAACGGCAGAACACCGCCGCGCGGCCCGCATTGGCGCCTTCGCCCTGCAGCGTATAGAAGATTTCCTTGACAGCGTAGGTCATGCTTAGCGGCCCGCAGGGCCGTCACGTGTTGTCGGCGACCGGCGCCAGGGCGGCGGTCCTCGGTGATCGTCGGAGAATGGCAGCGCGGCACGCCAGGGCCTTGCCGTGGGGCGTTTCCTCGGCATGCGCCGGTCGCCTCCGATCGCTGCGAAGGCAGAGAGTATACCAGAGGGGCCGGTAAGGCGCCTGTGCCGGCGGGGCTTCGCCGGCACAGGCGCCGCGTACGCCACGCGCGGTTGATGCCGCCCAGACTACTGCAGCCCGAGATAATCGCGCTTGCCGAGCGGCACGCCCCGGTGGCGCAGGATGTCGTAGGCCGTGGTCAGGTGGAAATAGAAGTTCGGCAGCGCGAACTCCAGCAGATAGGCCTTGCCGCTGAAACGCACCGGCTCGGGGCGCAGCTTCAGTTCGATGATGCGCTCCTCGCTGCCCTCCAGCTGCATCGGCGTCACGCTTTCGAGGAAGGCGACCGTCTTGTCGATGCGCGCGTGCAGATCGTGCAGGCTCGCTTCGTTGTCGGCAAAGGCCGGCGCCTCGATGCCCGCCAGCCGCGCGGCGCATCCCTTGGCGGTATCGCTGGCACGCTGCACCTGCCCGACCAGCGGATACATATCGACGTAGAGCCGGGCCTGCAGCAGTTCCGCGGGATTGAATCCGGTCGATTCCGCATGCGCCACGCCCTTGTCGAGCACGGCGCGCAGGTTGCGGAAGCCGCGCAGGAAGGCCGGGATGGAAACGTCGTACATCGGCAGAGACATGGCTGATCCTCCTCTTGCCTGTCGTGGCCGGCGCCTCCCTGCCGGGAAGGATGCCGGGACGGCCAGCGGCCGCTCCCGAAGCATAGACCCTGGCGCGCCGGTGCGTCAGGCCGTGCGGGCGGGAGCGCGGCTCAGGCCGCCTTGGCTGCCTGGTAGCCAGCGTAAAGGCGGGCGAATACCGGGCCGGGCACGCCCGCCCCGACCGTCTTGCCATCGATGGAGACCACCGGCAGGATCTCCTTGCTCGCCGATGACAGCAGCACCTCGTCCGCAGCAAAGACTTCCTCGCGCGCGATGCGCCGGGACACCAGGGGAATGTCCGCCGCCGCGCACAGCTCCTCGATCAGGCCATAACGGATGCCCTCCAGGATCAGCGCATCCTTGGGCGGCGCGCTGACCGTGCCATCCTTGACGATCCAGACGTTGGACGAGGAAGCCTCGGTCAGCCAGCCGTCGCGGAACTGGATCGCCTCGGTGACTTCCTGCTCGGCGGCATACTGCGCCGCCAGCACATTGCCCAGCAGCGAGGTCGACTTGATGTGGCAGTGCAGCCAGCGCCGGTCTTCCATCGTCACGCAGGCCACGCCGCGTTCACGCGCCTGGGCCGGCGGCAGCGCCATCGGACTGCTCATGATGAACACGGTGGGCTCGGCCTCGCGCGGAAAGGCATGGGTGCGCTTGGCCACGCCGCGCGTCACCTGCAGGTAGATCATCTGGTCGGCGCGCGCGCCGTTGGCCTCGGCCACCCGTCCGATCAGCGCCATCCAGCCGGCCTCGTCATGCGGATTGCGCATGCCGATCGCCTCCAGGCTGCGCGCCAGCCGCGCCAGGTGCTGCGCGGCACGGAACGGCTTGCCGCCGTAAAGGGGAATGACTTCGTAGATGCCATCGCCGAAGATGAAGCCGCGGTCGAGGACGGAGATACGGGCTTCGGACAACGGCGTGAATTCGCCGTTCAGGTAAACGGTAGCGTCTTGCATGGTGGCTGGGGCTGCGCTCGGGAGCGGAAACGTGGGGCGGCGGTGCCGCCCCAAAAAAAAGAGGATGGCGCCGCGGCCTCAGCCGCTTGTGCCATCCTCGTCATTCTTTCACAGCCTGGCGCGCGGCCTCATGCAAATTCGGCATGAAGCCGCTTGCCCGGCGGCCCTCGCCGCCGCCCGGGATCGGCGATCAGTGCCCGGAAACCATGCCCGCCCCCGCCGGTGCATCGCCGTCCTCGTCCGCCCGCGGCCGGCCGGCCTCGCCCAGGTGCTTGACGACCAGCGCCACCGCGGCCACCAGCGCGGGCACCGCCAGCAAGGTGAAGATGGCGTCGAAGCTCAGGTGGCGGCGCATCAGCTCGGCGCCCAGCAACGCGCCGGCGATGCCGCCGAAGCGGCCGATGCCCAGCATCCAGGCCACCCCGGTGGCGCGCCCCCGGGTCGGGTAGAAGCCCGCGGCCAGCGAGGGCATCGACGACTGCGCACCGTTCATCGCCGTGCCGGCGAGGAAGATCAGCACGCCCAGCAGCAGCAGCGGGCCGCCGCTGCCCCGCCCCACGGCATAGACCAGCACGCCGGTCAGCGCATAGGTGAAGGCGATCACCTTGTTGGGATTCATGCGGTCCATCAGCCAGCCGGCCAGGATGGTGCCGACGCCGCCGCCGAGCGGGAACAGTGCGGTCAGGAAGGCGGCGCGCTCGATGCTGAAGCCGGCGTCCTTCATCAGCGTGGGCATCCAGCTGGTCAGCAGGTAGAAGATCACCAGGCCCATGAAGTAGGTCAGCCACAGCATGGCCGAGCCCAGGCGGTAGCGTCGCGACAGCACCGTGCCGATGGCCGAGCCCGCGCGCGGCGCCGCCTCGTCCAGCGTGAAGCGCAGCGCCGGGTCGATGACCGAGCCGGTCAGGCGGGCCAGCACCCGGCGGATCCGCCCGGCCGGCTGGCCGCGCATCACCATATAGCGCACCGACTCCGGCAGCAGCAGCACCAGCAGCACCGCCAGCACCAGCGGCACCACGCCGCCGAGCACGAGCACGCTGTGCCAGCCGTAGTGCGGGATCATCCAGCCGGCCACGAAGCCACCGGCGGCGGAGCCCAGCGGGAACCCGCAGAACATGGTGTTGACCAGCACCGCGCGGCGCCGCGCCGGGGCGAACTCGGACATCAGCGTGACCGCGTTGGGCATGGCCGCGCCCAGGCCCAGGCCGGTCAGGAAACGCATCACCGTCAGCGATTCGAGCGAGCCGGCGAAGGCGGTGGCCAGGCTCCAGGCGCCGAAGAAGAACACCGACAGCACCAGCACCGCCTTGCGGCCGACCCGGTCGGCCAGCGGCCCGGCAAAGATAGCGCCGCCAGCGAGGCCGAACAGCGCCGCGCTCATGACCGGGCCGAGCGTGGCCTTGTCGATGCCCCAGTCCTGCACCAGCGCGGGAGCGATATAGCCGATCGCCGCGGTATCGAAGCCGTCGATCGCCACGATCAGGAAGCACAGCAGCAGGATCAGCCACTGGTAAGCGGAAAAACGCTGGCCGTCGATAAAGGCCTGGACGTCGACGACGCGGGTTGCTGCGGGATCTTGCATGCTGTCTCCTGCCGGTTTGCGCCGAGGCCGGATCATCCTGCTGCCGGCCCGATTGTTCGCTATAAGAACTCGCGTTCTCCTAAGGAACAGATAATAAGGAGGTGACAAGGTGCTCGACATCGGCGTAAACCCGGCCGGCCTCCGGCCGCGCCGGCCGGGCGAAGGCGGCGCCGCCTGGTTTATGATTGCCGGCAGCGCCACGCATCCCGCGCCGGACGCGCCCGCCCCCTCCACGACATGAACGCCCCACCGTTCCCGATCCGCACCGGCTGCCCGCCCGGCGCCTGCATCTGCGGCCGCGATGCGCTGCTGGAGGATCCGCGGGCCGACCTGCGCATCCTGCGGCTGACACGGGAAGAGGAAAAGCGGCTGATCGCCCGCCTCGAAAGCCTGGCCAGCCTGGAAGACCTGCGGCGCATGGAACAGCGCATGTTCGAGCAACTGGGCATCGTGCTGACCGTCACGCCCAGTGCCAACGAGGTGCGCACCACGCGCGGCATCGCCATCCAGGTGGCGGAGCAGCCGGGCCTGTGCCGCAAGACACGGCAGGCCATCCCGGCCGCGATCCGGCGCAGCATGGAAGCCCGGCCCGAGATCGCCTATGCGCTGCTGAACGCGCGCGACCTGCTGTCCGGCACCTGACGACCGCTTTCGGTGGTTCCAGGATTCAGCGCTTCAGGGCCAGCGCTTCGGGCCGCCAGGCCGCTAGGCCGCGAGCCGATGGGCGAAATGCAGCGGCGCGCGGTCGTCGAGGATGGCCTGCTGCGCGGCCAGGTCGTGGGGATCCGGCTGGAGCCAGGCGTCGAGATGCCCGGGACGCAGGGGAATGATGCAACGGTCGTGGCCGGCGGCCGCGACCTCGGGCGGCGGCTCGTCGGTGATGGCCGCGAACGAGTAGAGCCCGGGCCCGCCGCCCTCGCCCGGGCTGTATGACCACAGGCAGGCCAGCAGCATGTCGGCCGGCGGCTGCGGGCTGAACTCCAGCACCACATTCTCCTCGGCCTCCCCCGCAGGCAGCGGCCGGTGCTCCAGCTTGTGCCGCGCCACGTTCTCGAAGAAGGCCGTCACCACCAGCACGCCGTGCTGGTGGCCGAACAGCTTGCGCCAGGCATGCCCCAGGTTGTCGCGCCGGGCATTGTAGGTACCGGGCCGCCTGCGCTCGTCCGCTTCGCTCCAGCCCGGCAGCCGGCACTGGTAGCGCATCGGCACCAGTACGCGGCCCCCGTCCTGCCAGATGATCAGCGGCGCATAGTGGCCGGGAAAGATGCGGGCGTCGCGCTGCATCAGGTGGCTGCGCTGCAGGTCCGCCAGGTTGCGCTGGGCGCGTGCGATCTTGTCGGTGGCGATGCGCTGCTCATCCTCCGCCTTGCGGCTGGCGCGCACAGCCAGCGCGCGCTCGGCCTCCGCCAGCCGCGCCTTCTGACGGAACAGCTCGGCCTCGAGGACACGGGCCTGCTCCCCGTCGGCGGCGGCGGCGAGTTCTGCCAGCTCCCGTTCAGCCGGCGTGCGTGCCTCGGCGAAATCGGCGCGCATCGCCTTGGGGATGCGCAGCCAGCCGCCATCGCGGCGCTTTTCCCAGAACAGTTCGACATAGCGCCGCAGGCTCACCTGCACGCCGTACTCCCTCTCGTAGCGGCGGTGTTCGGATCGGATCATGGCGGAATAGCACATCGCGGCCCCTCGGCGTGGTTGGCTCGGCTGCCCGGTGGCGCCAGCTCCAGCAGGCAGGCGCCCGGCCCTGCTTCCACCATAGGCGCTGGCACGCCACCCTGCCGCGGCCTCGCGCTGCCGGGTGCGGCCGGGTGCGGCCGGGTGCGGCCGGCATCAGCCATCGGGATGTCAGCCGTCGGGAGGATGGTGGCCCGCCGGCACCCGCCGTAGCATGGGTACCGGGGCTCTCACCTTGCCCCACATTCCCAAATCAACCGCCCCAGTCCACCACCGGGGCGTCTTTTTTTGCCCCCCGCTCCGGCGGTTCTGCCGGCCCGGCCGCCCGCGCTCAGGGCAGCCGTGCCGGCGGCGCCGCCTCGAACGCCGGCGCGGCGAACAGATTGCCCTGGAACAGGTGCACGCCGGCGTTGCGCAGCCAGCGGTATTGCTCCAGGGTCTCGACGCACTCCGCGATGACGGCGATGCCGAGATTGCGGCAGAGCTGGACCGCCTGCGGCACGAAGCGCTGCTGGCGCCCGTCCTTGCCCACGCCGTGCACGGTCTTGCGGCTCAGCTTGACGATATCGGGCCGGATGGCCGCCACCAGGTTCAGGCCGGCCGAACTGGCGCCGATCTCGCTGAGCGCCAGCTTGAGCCCCTGGTCGCGCAGCGGCTGCATGCGCGCGGCGTAGGCCTCGGGGCGGTCGATGATCTCGTCGGCCTTGTTTTCCAGGACCAGGCGGCCGCGCTGGTAGCCGAGCCGGAGAGCCGCCGCCGCCGTCTGTTCGAGCGAGAGCTGGGTTTCCGCCTGTTCCGGCAGGAAGCAGTTGACGTGCAGGCGATGGCGGATGCCGAGCCGCTCTGCCACGGTCATTGCCGCAACGCGGCATTCATCGTCGAAGCGATGGATGGCATCGGTCGGCAAGGCACGCATCAGGTGGGCGGACGAACGGTCGCCACGCCGGCGCGCGAACGCCTCGTAGGCCACCACCGCGCCGCGCTCGACGTCGACGATAGGCTGGAAGGCAAAGGAATAATCCGGAATCCCGGCCTCCGGCTGCCGCGGCGCGGGGACAGCGGCGGCGGCAGGCGCTGCCGGGGCGGCGGCGCCGGTGGTACCGTTCGCCGCCAACGGCAGCCCGGCCGCGACCGCGCGCCGGCCATAGACGGCCGCCAGCCCGATGCGGGTCAGGATCAGGTCGATATTGCCATGCTCGTCCACCGGACCATGGCGCAGCAGCCGCATCTCCAGCAGGCGCTCGACCTTGCTGCCGGGAATCAGCTGGTGGCCGTCGGGAGCCGTCTCGTCGCGCAGCAGCGCGCCCTGGACACGTGAACCCCAGGGCGTGGAAGTCAGGTAGAGACGCGCGCCCTGCGCCAGGCGCTTGAGTAGTTCGTCGCGTTGCATGGGTTCGGGCTGCGGGTGGTCGGCCAAGTCCAAGTATTGCTTCGGCGATGCTACAGCACATCGCGCGCGTAAAGCTGACAAATCCTGACATCCCCTCGCCGTGGCGGGAAAACGGGCCGCGCTGGGCTATAGTCTTGCCCTCTGCTGCCCCCGATTGGCTCCAATCGCCCCCTATGCCGACGGCCGCCTCCGATGCGGCACGTGCCGGCCTGGCTCTTTTCTCCCGTTTACGGTGATGTCGCGGATCCTGTGCATTGTCTTGTTTTGCCTCTGCCAATGGCCCGCGGCGTGGGCCGAGGTGCGCCTGCCGGCGTCGGGCGAGGTGGCCTTGGGCCACGACTGGGCGCTGATGCGCGACCCGGGCGATACCCTGACGATCGAGCAGGTCGCGCGGCCCGACATGGCCGCTGCCTTCCATCAGCAGCACACCCCGCCCGCGCTGGGCTACGTCGACGGCACGGCCTGGCTGCGGCTCACCCTGAGGCGCCCGGCGGCGGCCGAGCCGATCTGGCTGCTGGACCTGCGCTCGGCGCTGCTCGATGACGTCACGCTGTACCTGCCGCGCGCCGGGGGCGGCTTCGAGCGGCGCGTGGCAGGCGACCGCCAGCCGGTGGCGGGGCGCGACATCGCCTACCGCAGCCCGGTGTTCCGGCTCTCCCTGCCGCCGGACCAGCCGGTCACGGTCTACGTGCGGGTGCGCAGCACCAGCACCATGACCTTCCCGCTGCTGCTGTGGTCGCCGGATGCCTTTATTTCCTTCATGGGCACCGAACTGTTCCTGTTCGGCCTGTTCTATGCGGCGCACATCGTGCTGCTGCTGACCAGCGGCTGGTTCTACTGGGTCACGCGCAACCGCTCCTTCCTGCTGTTCAGCCTGACGGTGCTGGCCAACCTGTTCACCTCGCTGTCCGCCGAAGGCTTCACCTACCAGTACCTGATGCCCCAGCATCCGCTTGCCAGCGATGCCGTCTACATGGTCAGCTGGCTGTGCGCGATCCCGCTCGGCGTGCTGTTCATGGCGAACTACCTCGACCTGTTCGACTCGCCATGGCGCCGCTGGGCCATCCGTTTCTCGGCGCTGAACTGGGCCGTCTCGCTGCTGTGCGCGCCCTGGCTGCTGCTGTCGGTCGCACGCTGGCTGCGGCCGTTCTACCTGCTGTGGAGCGTGCTGACCCTCGCCATCCTGATGGGCGTGGCCGCGGTGATGAGCTGGCGGGGACAGAAGGCCGCGCGCGTGCTCTTCCTCGTGCTGCTGCTCCTGCTCGGCGGAACGGCGGCGCGCCTGGCACGCAATGTGGGATGGATCGACCCCGGCCCCATCGTCGACAATGGCAACTATCTCGGCATGGTCGCCTTCCTGCTGATCATGAACTCGGCGATCAGCTGGCGCTATACGGATATGCGGGCGGAAAAGGAAGCCGCGCAGGCCGAAGCCCTGCGCGTGGCACGCCAGGCCGAGCGCGACCTGGAAGCCAAGGTGGCGCGCCGCACCCGGGCGCTGCGCGAGGCCATGGCCCAGGTGGAGGCCTCGCTCTCGCTGGAACGGCGGGCCCAGGAGGAACAGCGCCAGTTCCTGGCCACGGTCTCGCACGAGCTGCGCACACCGCTGGCGGTCATCGACGCGACCGCCCAGAACCTGGAACTGGACGATGAACAGGACGATCCCCGCACCTCGGCACGCTACCGCAAGATCCTGCGCGCCACCCAGCGCCTGACCATGCTGATCAACGAGTCGCTGCACGAAGACGGCTTCGAGCTGCTGCGCCACGGCTCGCGCCCCGGCCCGGTCGACCTGGCGGCCCTGCTGCACGACGCCGCCGCCGCCGCCCGCCTGTTATCGGAGGCACATCGTCTCGACGTCGACGGCAGCCGCCTGCCGCCCGCCTTCGATTGCGACGGCAGCCTGCTGCGCCTGGCCCTGCGTACGCTGGCCGATAACGCGGTGAAGTACACGCCCGCCGGCACCCGCGTGCTGCTGCGCGGCCGCCTGGTGCAGCACGGCGTCGTACTGGAGGTGGAGGACAACGGGCCGGGTATCGCGCCGGCCGACCTGCCGCGCGTCTTCGAGCGCTACTACCGCGGACAGGGCGTCGGGCGCGTGCCCGGCACCGGGCTCGGGCTGTCGCTCGCGCTGCGCATGGTCGAGATGCAAGGCGGCACGCTGACGCTGGACAGCCAGCCCGGCCAGGGCTGCCGGGCCGTCATCTTCCTGCCGGCGCAGCCGCCGGGCGCCCTGCCCGGGGCTCAAGCCGGTGTTCCAGCCAACCACCAGGAGGCCGGCAACCCGGCCGGAACTCAAGCCAAAGACAGCGACGCCGCGAACACGTAGCCGACGCCGTGGGCGGCACGCAGCGGCAGTTCGCTGGCGGTCTCGCCGCGCCAGCGCTGGCGCAGCCGGCTGACCAGGGTTTCGAGGCGGCGCTCGTCGTAGTGCCGCCAGTCCTCGCCGAAGCTCTCGACGATCTCGCGGCGGCTCGCCGGCTGGCCGGGATGGCGCGCCAGCAGCTCGAGCAGGCTGCCTTCGTTGACGGACACGGCGATGGCGGCGCCGTCCGGCGAGCTGAGCCGGCCGGCCTGCCGGTCCAGCCGCCAGCTGGTGGCGACGCGCCGGCTCAAGGCACGCAGCACCGCATCGAACTCCAGCAGCTTGACCGGCTTGACCAGGTAATGGTCGGCGCCGCCGTCGAAGCCCTGCAGCTTGTCGTGGGTCTCGCCGCGCGCCGTCAGCATGACGATGCCGCAACCGGGCCGCTGGCGGCGCAAGGCCCGCACCGCGTCGAAGCCGGAGCCATCGGGCAGCATGGCATCGATCACCGCGATGTCGGCCTGTTCGCACAAGGGCGCGAATTCGGCCAGGCTGCCCGCCTGCAGCACCGCCCACTGCCGTTTCTGCAGGAAGGCGGCGATTTCGTCGCGCAATTCGCTCTCATCCTCGAGCAAGAGGATTGTCCGCATACCTGGATCCTGGAAGGACAAAGACCGGCCCGTCCCGGACCCGTGGGCATCAGGGCGGCGCGGCCGTACGCACCCGGGCCGGCCGGGCGGCGTACCGCGCGCGGCGGCTCCGGCGCCCCTGCCGCCCGTTCCGTCAGGGCGGCATTGTAATCCCGGGCCGGCACCGCCGCGCGCGCCACGCTCAGCAGAACACCCCGACCGCCTCCGCCAGCCGGTTCGCCTGCTGCCGCAGCGCCTGCGCGGCCTGCGCGCCCTGCCCGACCAGTTCGGCATTCTGCTGGGTGACCTGGTCGATCTCGCCGATCGCCTGGCCAACCCGGCCTACCCCGCTCGACTGTTCGGCCGTGGAGGCGCTGATCTCCGCGATCAGGTCGGAGACGCGCTGCACCTGCCTGACCAGATCGTCCATGGTCGCGCCGGCATCGTGCACGATGCGGGTGCCTTGCTCGACCTTGCCGGCGCTGGCATCGATCAGGGCCTTGATTTCCTTGGCCGCCCCGGCGCTGCGCTGCGCCAGCCGGCGCACCTCGTCCGCCACCACCGCGAAGCCGCGCCCCTGCTCGCCGGCGCGCGCGGCCTCCACCGCGGCATTCAAGGCCAGGATATTGGTCTGGAAGGCAATGCCGTCGATCACGCCGATGATGTCCGCGATACGGTGCGAGCTGCCCGAGATCTCGTCCATCGTCGCCACCACCTCGGACATGGCCTGCCCGCCCTTGGCCGCCGCCTGGCTGACGTCGCCCGAGATGGCATTGGCCTGGGCCGCCGTCTCGGCATTGTTGCGGACCGCCTCGGTCACCTGCGTCATCGACGACACCGTGTCCTGCACGCTCGCCGCGGCGCGCCCGGTGCGCGCGCTCATGTCGCTGTTGCGCTGGGCGATCTCCCCGCTCGCGCTCTGCACGCTCAGCACCTGCTCGCTGACGTCGTCGATCAGCCAGCGGAACATCAGGCCGAGCTGGCTGATGGTGCGCAGCGCCATGCCGATCTCGTCGACACGGTCCATGTGCTCGACCTTCTGGCTCTCGCCCGAGGCCACGCGCAGCGCCTGCGTCAGCATGCGCTCGAGCGGCCGCGAGACCTGCGCCTCCAGCCACAGCGAAGCCAGCCCCAGCGCGCCGGCGAGCACCGCGCCGCCGCCCCAGAGCGTTGTGCCGCCGGCGCCCAGCGCCAGCGCGCCGGCCAGCGACACGGGCAGCACGCCGGCCAGGCCGAGCCGGATGCGCCAGCGCACCGGCAGGGTGCGCGGCAGCGACAGGCAGCCCAGCCAGCCCGCGCGCAGCACCAGTCCCTTGTGGAAGCGCCAGCCCTTGGCACGGCCTTCGCGGAAATCGCGGTAGCAGGCCTCGGCGGCACCGATCTCCTCGCGCGAGGCCTTGGTGCGCACCGACAGGTAGCCCACCGGCCGGCCATCGCGCACCACCGGCATCGCATTGGCGCGCACCCAGTAGTAGTCGCCGTCCTTGCGCCGGTTCTTGACCAGCGCGGTCCACGGCTCGCCGCGCTTGAGCGTGGCCCACATGTCGGCGAAGGCCTCCGTGGGCATGTCGGGATGGCGCACGATATTGTGCGGCTGGCCCTGCAGCTCTTCGCGGGTAAAACCGCTCACCTCGACGAACGCGGCATTGGCGTAGGCAATGTGGCTGTGGGCGTCCGTGGTCGACATCAGGGTCGCGTTGTCCGGCAACTCGTACTCGTGCTGCGTCACTGGCTGGTTATTGCGCATGCGCTTCTCCCTTCCCTGGATGAATGGTCGCTACGAGGTAGCTTGGGGCGCGCTAACGGCAGGCCTGCCCCAGCCCTCACCCCACCAATGAGGGGGATGCGGAAAAAAGACGATGATGTGTAAAGAACGACGCACATTCAGCGCATTTTGCGAGCAGTTTCACACTCCCATTGTCTCTCGATGAATACATTGAGTTATCACAGTATGTGCATGCGATGCCATGCTGATGATCACTCGATTTGACAAGCGCATTCGCACTGAACTTGCAATGAACTCGCAATGAACGCAGCCGGTGCGCGGCGCCGGCACGACCCGGCCCAGGGAACGAAGAGAATGCAAGAGTCGAAATAGTGGGAAACATCACATCTGTTTCGCGCAACTATTCCCCTCGCGAGATGATGAAATACCGGTGCAGTAACCGCTGCCATTCCCAAGCGCATTTGCGCGGGGCCGACCGGCGTCACCCGGTCGGCTCTTTTCTTTCGGGACAGGGCTGGCGCCCGTCGGCGGCGCGTGGCCGTCCGCGCTCTCGCGCCCTCAGCGGGCCGGCAGGCCACCCTGCGCCGCCGCCGGCACCGGATCCGCCATCACCACGCCGCCCCCGCCGTTGCGCTTGGCCCGGTAGCAGGCGGCATCCGCGTCGCGCAGCACCTGCTTGACATCGCTGCCGGGCCTGAACAGTGCCATGCCGGCGCTCGCCTTGACCGAGAAGACCCGGCCGTCGCGGCCGATGCGGACCGCGTCAATGCCGGCCAGGATCCGCTCGATGATGGCGCGCGCCTCAGCCACCGCCTCGGCACCCAGCAGCAAGCCGAACTCGTCGCCGCCCAGCCGGGCCGGCAGCACATGCCGCCCTTCCGCTGCCAGCAGGACCCTGCCGACCTCCGCCAGCAGCGCATCGCCGGCGCCATGCCCGCCGACGTCGTTGACCTGCTTGAAACCGTCGAGGTCGATCAGGCAGATAGCATGCGCCCTGGCATCGCCGCCGGCGGGCGCATCGAGGGCATCGAGGTCTTCGAGCGCCTCGTCGAAGCGGGCGCGGTTGGCCAGCCCGGTCAGCGCGTCATGGAAAGCCATGTACTCCAGGCGCGCCAGCAGTTGGTCGCGTTCGGCTTCTGCGCGCTTGCGGGCGCGGATGTCCTGCACCTGGACAATGGCGGCGATGCCTTCGATCGAAGGGGTTTGCAGCGGCGCCATCGAGCTCAAGGCCCAGATAAACGTGCCGTCCACGGCACGGAAACGGCCTTCGTGCTCGAAGGTCGCCTGCTCGCCCGCCGCGATCGCCTCCAGGGCCCGCCGCGCCGGCTGCAGGTCATCTTCGTGCAGGTAGCGGAACAAGGTATCGCCGCCCAGGATCGCCGCGCTGGTGCCCAGCATCGACGCCAGCAGCCGGTTGGCCTCGAGGATGCGGCCGTAGCGGTCGACGATCATGACGCCGGACGGCGACTGCTCGATGACGGCGTGCAGGCGCGCTTCGCGATCGCGCGCGGTGCGCTCGGAGGCGATCAGGCTGGCCTGCTGCTGCTTGAACACCGTGATGTCGAAATGGGCCGACTTGATCCATCCATTGCCGGCCCGTTCGTCGATCACGCGCACCCAGCGCCCGTGCGGCAAGGCAATCTCATAGGGCGCGCCCGCGAAGCGTTTCCACTCCCGGATCAGTTCGGCCTCCTCGCCCGCCCCGTGGCGCCGGGAAGCCTGCGCCCGCCACGCCGCGGTGACGATCTCTTCGAGCGTGCGGCCCTCCACCTCCGCCCCCGCGGGCAGCCCGTAGATACCGCGGAACCGGCTGTTTGCCTGCAGCAGCCGGCCCGCCGCGTCCTCGATCGAGAAACCGTCGGGCAGTTCTTCGATCCAGCCGCCGTGGTCACCCTGGGGAGGGTCGGTGCGGTAGCACGTGCCGGAGTCCACTTCCCGCCAGAGGCGTGCCCGGCCGACATCCGGAATCGACTGGGCCACCACCTTGAGCACGCGCCCGCGGTGCTCGAACTGGAATGGGCGCGTCTGCGACTGGTGGCGCAGGATGCCGCGTTCCACGTAGAGGTCGACCTTGTCGAGTTCGCTTGCGTCGAGACGGGCCGAGTAGAAGCGGCGCAGATTGTGCCGGTAATGCTCGCCGGCGAAGATCTTGCCGTCGTGTTCGGGAAAGAAGCGCAGGAAGGTCCGGTTCCAGCCCCGCGTCACGTCCTGGGAGTCGAACAGGCAGAAGGCGATGTCCAACTCGTCGAGCAGGTCGGCGAACGATTGCAGGCTGTGCAGGGGCATGGCGCGCTCGAGTCGAGTTGAGGCCGGTCGGATCGGAACATGTCACCAGGAGGAGACATTATTGACCAAGCCAGCGGATTCTTCCACGAATCCGTGCCCCACCCCGGGGAGCCTGCCCCCTCTCCTGCGGCGCCGCTTCGGCTCCATCGCCCAGGGGCGGCCGCTCCGGCCGGGCCACGGACGGGGCGCCGGCGGCAAGCCCGCCAGGCGCCAGGGCGGTTCAGCGGGTATCGATCCGGGAGTCGATGCGGGCGTCGCGCCGGATCGCCTGCGGCGGCATGCCGAATCCCCGCATGAAGGCCTCGCGCAGATGGCGGCGATCGCGGAATCCGGTCTCCCGCGCGACCACCTCGAGAGCATGGCGGCTCTGTTCGATCATCAGCCGGGCTGCCTCCAGGCGCAGCCGCTCCACGGCCTTGGCCGGCGACTGGCCGGTCTCCAGCGTGAAGACACGGCTGAACTGGCGCGGACTCAAGTGAACGCTGGAGGCCAGCGCCTCCACCGTGAGCGGACGGTGCAGGTTGCGGCGCGCATAGTCCAGCGCGCTCTGGATGCGGTCTGACTTGGGCGCCAGCTCGAGCATCTCGGAATGCTGCGACTGCCCGCCCGCGCGGCGTTGCGGCATCACGAGCTTGTGTGCGACGGAGCGGGCCACGTCCGCGCCCAGGTCCTTTTCCACCATTGCCAGCGCCAGGTCGAGCCCCGCCGTCATGCCGGCCGAGGTCCAGATCGGACCGTCGACGATATAGATCCGGTCCGGCTCCACATGGATGTCCGGAAAGCGCTGCTGCAATGCCCGCCCGAACGCCCAATGCGTGGTGGCGCGGCGCTGCGCCAGCAAACCCGCCTCGGCCAGCACGAAGCCGCCGGTACAGATCCCCGCGACACGCCTGGCCCGATGAACCGCCTTGCGCAGGAAATCGAGGATCTTCTGCGGCGCCGGGGATTGGAGCGGGTCGTTCACCCCCGCCACCATCCATGTATCGACTTCCACGCGCCCACGCAGCGAGCGGGTCCCCACCGCTACGCCGAGCGAGGACGGCACCGCGCCGCCGGCAACCGAGAAATTCTCCAGCGCATAGAACGGCTCGCCCGCGACGATGTTCGCGTACTCGAACACCGACTGCGGGGCCAGCGCCATGATCTGGAAGCCCTCGCTGACCAGGAATCCGATCCGATGCATGCCCACCTCCGCCAAGCCATGGCCTGAATCCTACCTATATACGTCATTTCGGTCTCTCCTGCCGGCGTCCACAATGCCCTCACACCGTCTTCACCTTCATCCACCACACCACGGAGTGACGTCATGACCCAAGCACATCCCGGCACCGCCCTCATCACCGGCGCCTCGTCCGGCATCGGCGCCGTCTATGCGGACCGGCTGGCCCGTCGCGGCTACGACCTGATCCTGGTTGCGCGCAAGCGCGACCGCCTGCTGGCTCTCGCCGACCGCATCACCGACCAGACGCGCCGCAGCGTCGAAATCCTCGACGCCGACCTCAACGACCGCGCCGCGCTGGCCCGCATCGAGGCCAAGCTCAGGCAGGACGCCAGCCTGACCCTGCTGGTCAACAATGCCGGCGTCGGCACGCATACGCCGCTGCTCGACAGCGATGCCGATGCCATGAGCCGCATGATCGACCTGAACGTCAGCGCCCTCACACGCCTCACCTACGCCGCCGTACCGGCCTTCGTCGCGCGCGGCAGGGGCGCCGTCATCAATATCGCCTCCATCGTCGCGATCGCGCCGGAGACGCTCAATGGTGTCTACGGCGGCACCAAGGCCTTTGTCCTCGCATTCAGCCAGTCGCTGCACCACGAACTCGCCGACAAGGGCGTGCGGGTCCAGGCCGTGCTCCCCGGCGCCACGGCCACCGACTTCTGGGAGACCGGGGGCCTGCCGCTGGCGCACCTGCCCAAGGAGATCGTCATGTCGGCCTCTGACCTGGTCGACGCGGCCTTGACGGGATTCGACCGCGGCGAGCTGGTCACGATCCCGTCGCTGCATGCGGTCGAAGAGTGGGAGGCCTATGAAGCCGCGCGCCGCTCGATGTCGACGCACCTGTCCAGCGACGTCCCGGCGGACAGGTATCGCGAAACGCGTTGAGCCGGGCACTGCCGCGCCACGCCCGGGCCGGGCCGCATCTCCGGCCCGCAAGCGGCATCCCTGCACATGGCCGGGGTGCCCCGCGGCAGAGCGATCGATTCCCGGGAGCGCCCCGGGATCACATCAGGACCATCCGCCCCCCAGCGCCCGGAATGCCGCGACCGCCGCGCGCGCGTTGTCCGCCTTCACCTTGGCCAGCTGGTCGCGCGAGGCGAGCAGCTGGCGGTCCTCGTCGAGCACCTCGTAGAGGCTGACCGCTCCCCCCTTGTAGGCTTCCTCCGACGCGTCACGCGCGCGCTGGTGCGCGCCGACCTCCCGGTCCAGTTCCCGGCTCTGCGCCTCGAGCTGGGTCAGCGCGATCAGGGCGTCCTCGACATCCGACGTCGCCTGCAGCATCGACTTCCGATAGTTGGCCAGGGCTTCGGCATAGGCGCCCTTGGCGCTCGCCACCTCGGCGTCGACACGGCCGAAGTCGAACAGGCGCCAGCGCAGCCCGGCCGTGGCCGCCGGCTGGAACGCCTGCGCCGTCAGCAGCTTGCCGGCCGACAGGCTCTCGAAGCCCAGCAGGGCCGACAGGGAGACCTTGGGGTAGTACTCGGCGACCGCTGCGCCGATGCGCGCGCTCGAGGCGGCCAGGCGGCGCTCCGCGGCGATCACGTCGGGACGGCGCTGCAGCAGGTTGGCCGGCCCCTGGGCCAGGGCCAGCTGCGGCACCACCGGGTCGCCCGGCGACGCCTGCAGTTCCGCCGCGTAGGTTCCCGGCTGCGCGGCCATCAGGACGTCGAGGCGGTTGAGCTGCGTCTCCAGCTCCCTTTGCAGGGGCGGGATGGTCACGCGGGTCTGTGCCAGCCGGGCCTCGGCCTGCGCCTGCTCGCGCTCGGCACCGATGCCATCGGCCAGGCGCAGCCGCACCAGCTCCAGCAGCCGCTCGTCGGTCTTGACCTGCGCCTGGGCGATGGCGATACGGTTCTGCGCGCCGCGCACGCGGAAGTAGGCATCCGCCGCTTCGGCGGCGACCAGGATACGCACGCCGAGGTGGTTCGCCTCGGCGGCCTCGCGCTCCGCATCCGCGGCCTCGGCGCCGCGCCGCAGCCCGCCGGCGATATCGATCTCCCACGTCGCGGCGGCACCCAGCGAATAAAGCGACTGGCCGCGCTGGTAGCCCGGCAGCGCGCTGCCGATCTTGCCCAGCGGGCTTTCCAGCGACTGTCGCTGCTTGCTGGCATCGCCGTACGCACTCCCCTGCGGCAGCAGCGCCGCCCCCGCGAACCGGGCGGCCGCGCGTGCCTGCTCGACCCGGGCCACCGAGGCGGCCAGGTCGAGGTTCTGCGCCAGGGCGCGCTGCACGATGGCCGACAGCGCGCGGTCGTTGAAGCCGTCCCACCAGGTATCGAGCGCAACCGGCGCGCGCGCGGCATTGATCGGCGCCAGCGCGGCCGCGTGCGCATAGGCCGCCGGCATGGCGGCCTGGGGCGCATGGTAGTCCGGGCCCACGGCGCACGCCGCCAGGCCAAGCGCCGCCAGCATCGCCGCGGCGACCGTCACGGCACGGCGGACCGGTACAGGAAAAGCAGGGTTCGACATCTCGGTTCCTTTCGTGATGGCTCATGCAAGGCGCTGGCAGGTCTTGCCCAACATTTACTTGCACGATGCTAGTTACTAGCCTAGACTAACTTTCATGTTGATAGCAACCTCTTTTTAGCGAGGAGCAACATGCAAAGAAAGTCACACCGGAATGCCGTGTGTCCCGTGGCGCGCAGCATGGAGCGCGTCGGCGACGCATGGAGCGTGCTGATCCTGCGCGAGGCCTTCTATGGCGCCACCCGCTTCGATGCCTTCCAGAAGGCGCTGGGCATCGCGCCCAATATGCTGACGCGCCGGCTGAACGCCCTGGTCGACGACGGGCTGATGGTCCGGCGCCCCTACAGCACCCATCCGCCACGCGACGACTATGTGCTCACCGAGCTCGGGCGCGATTTCCGCCCGGTCCTGCTGACACTGCTGGCCTGGGGAAACCGGCACTTTCCCGGCGCCGGGGAAACCATGCGGCTGGTCGAGCTCAGCAGCGGGCGGCCCGTGCGCGTCGCGCTGATCGATGCCGACACCGGCGAACGGATCACCGAAGCCAGGCACCGCATCGCGCCCGGTCCGGCGGCCAGCGAGGCACCGCCCGCGCGTCTCGCCGCGCCGGCCACGGCGCCGCTGCCGGCATCCGGCCGCGCGGCGGCGCACGCACAAGCCCATGAAGTCAACCCTGCGGCGTCCGCCACGGACGCCCTCTAATCTCGGAGCAATGCCATGAGCAACACCACCAGCGTCGCCGACACAGCCAGCCGCGCCCCCTCGGAGGGCACCGTGTCCAGGCCCCGGCTCGGCCGCAAGGCTGCGGCGGTCCGTGCCGGCGGCGCGCTGATCGCCTTGGCCGCGGCGGCATACGGCTACCACTGGTGGACGCATGCGCGCTTCGTCGAAGACACCGACGACGCCTATGTGGGCGGCGACGTCACCCTGCTCGCCGCCAAGGTGCCCGGCTACCTGGCGGCGGTACTGGTGACCGACAACCAGCAGGTCCATGCCGGCGACCTGCTGGCCCGTATCGACGATCGCGACTACCGCGCCGCGCTGGCCAAGGCCGAAGGTGCCGTGGCCTCCGAGCAGGCGCTGCTCGCCAACCTGGATGCGCGCGCCAGGCTGCAGGAGGCCGTGATCGCCGAAGCCAGGGCCGGCGTGGCCGCCGCCGACGCCGAGACGGCCCGCTCGCGCGACGACCAGGCGCGCTATGCCAGCCTGGTGGCGAAATCGGCGGTGTCGGTGCAGAGCTCGCAGAAGGCCGACGCCGACTACAAGCAGTCGCTGGCCAACAGCCAGAAGGCCAAGGCCAGCGTCGAAGCCGCGCAGCGGCAGCTGGAGGTGATCGCCACGCAGAAGCAGCAGGCGCAAGCCGCGCTGGCACAGGCCGCAGCCGAACGCGACCTGGCGCGCCTCAACCTCCAGTACACGGAACTGCGCGCCCCCATCGACGGCACCATCGGCAACCGCCGCGCGCGCGTCGGCGCCTATGCCGCCAGCGGCAGCCAGCTGTTGTCGATCGTCCCGGCCAGGGGCCTGTGGATCGACGCCAACTTCAAGGAAGGACAACTCGCCCGCATGCGCCCCGGCATGCGCGCCACCATCGTCGCCGACGTGATGCCCGGCAAGGTCTTCCACGGCCGCGTCGAGAGCCTGGCGCCGGCCACCGGCGCCCAGTTCAGCGTGCTTCCGCCCGAGAACGCCACCGGCAACTTCACCAAGATCGTGCAGCGCGTTCCGGTGCGCATCGTGCTCGACGATGCGGATGCCAGGCTCGGCCTGCTGCGCCCCGGCCTGTCGGTCGTGGCGGAAATCGACACCCAGGCCGCCAAGGAGGCGGACCAATCATGAGCGCCGCCGTCACCGCCGGGCCGGCCGACCCCAGCGCGGCGGCCTCCGTGCCGCCCACCGCGCCGACCCGCCCGCCGGCCCCCTTGCCCGCCCATTCGCCAGCGCAGATGCCGCTGAGCGCCAGGGTGCTGGCCTTCGCCACCATGTGCGTCGGCATGTTCATCGCCCTGCTCGACATCCAGATCGTGTCCGCGTCGCTGCGCGACATCGGCGGCGGCCTGTCGGCGGGCACCGACGAAACCGTGTGGGTGCAGACCGCCTACCTGATCGCCGAGATCATCGTCATCCCGCTGTCCGGCTGGCTGGCCCGGGTCATGTCCACGCGCTGGCTGTTCGCCGCGTCCGCGGCGGGCTTCACGCTGACCAGCCTGCTGTGCGGCATCGCCTGGAACATCCAGAGCATGATCGCCTTCCGCGCCGCCCAGGGCTTCCTCGGCGGCTCGATGATCCCGATGGTCTTCACCACCGCCTTTGCCTTCTTCGAAGGACGCCAGCGCGTCGCCGCGGCCGCCATCATCGGCGGGCTGGCCTCGCTCGCGCCGACGCTCGGGCCCACCGTCGGCGGCTGGATCACCGACCACTACTCCTGGCACTGGCTGTTCTTCATCAACCTGGTGCCCGGCGTCTTCGTCACCATCGTGGTACCGCTGCTGGTCAAGATCGACCAGCCCGACTGGTCCCTGCTCAAGGGTGCCGACTACCTCGGCATCGTGCTGATGGCGCTCTTCCTCGGCTGCCTCGAATACACCCTGGAGGAAGGCCCGCGCTGGGACTGGTTCGGCGACCGCGCCATCCTGGCCACGGCGTGGATCTCGGGGCTGGCCGGCATCGGCTTCCTGTGGCGCTCGCTGACCTACGCGAATCCGGTGGTCGACCTGCGCGCGCTGAAGGAGCGCAATTTCGCCCTGGGCTGCTTCTTCTCCTTCGTCACCGGCATCGGCATCTTCGCCACCATCTACCTGACGCCACTCTTCCTCGGACAGGTGCGCGGCTTCAGTGCCCTGCAGACCGGGCTCGCCATCTTCTCCACCGGCCTGTTCCAGGTGATGTCGATCCCCTTCTACGCCTTTCTCGCCAACCGCGTCGACCTGCGCTGGCTGCTGATGGGCGGGCTCGCGCTGTTTGCCCTGTCGATGTGGAACTTCGCGCCCATCACCCACGACTGGGGCGGCGCGCAACTGCTGCTGCCGCAGGCCCTGCGCGGCATGGCCCAGCAGTTCGCGGTGGCGCCGACGGTCACTCTCACGCTGGGCGCGCTGCCGCCTTCGCGCCTCAAGCAGGCCTCCGGCCTGTTCAACCTGATGCGCAACCTCGGCGGCGCGATCGGCATCGCGGCCTGCGCCACCATCCTCAACGACCGCACCAACCTGCATTTCCTGCGCCTGGCCGAACACCTGAACCTCGGCAACGAGGCCATGGCCCGGTTCCTGCACGAATCGGCGGCCCGCCTGGCCACGCTGGGCGACCAGGTGCTCGACGACAACGCTGCCGCCGCCAGGCAGCTGTGGGCCCTGACCATGCGCGAGGCGCGCACCTTGACCTTCTCCGATGCCTTTCTCGCCATCTGCCTGTGCTTTGTCATCGCGACCCTGCTGGTCCCGCTGATGCACAAGGTCGCGCCGCCGAAGGCACCGTCGGCGGATGCCCATTGACCGTGCATGGAGGCCATCATGCCTGCAACCCATCGCCCGCATCGTTCCCGTCGCTCTCATCGTTCTCTTTTCCTGGCCTTCGCCATGGCGCTCGCGTCGGCCGGCGCACCGCCGCCGGCCCGCGCCGCCACCCAGCCGCCGCGCGACGGCGCCACCGCCTGCGCGCGCACCGGCAACGGCTACTGCCATCTTCCCGCGCCGGCCCAGGGCCTCCGCCTGGACAGCGAACTCGCCCTGACCCCGGCTTCCCGCTCCGCACCTCTACTACCGTGAGGACACCATGCGCCACCCTGACGTCGTACTCTGCCACCCGGTCCGCACACCGATCGGCGCCTTCAACGGCTCCCTGAAGGGCATCCCGGCCACTGAACTCGGCACCCTGGCCATCCGCGCGGCCATCGAGCGCGCCGGGCTCGATCCCGCGCGGGTCGGCACGGTCACCTTCGGCAATGTCATCCAGGCCGGCAACCGCATGAATCCGGCACGCCAGGCCGCGCTCAACGCCGGCATTCCCGACAGCGTCCCGGCACTGACGGTCAACCGCGTGTGCGGATCCGGCGCCCAGGCGATCGCCTCCGCCGCCGACGAGGTCCGCCTCGGCTACGTCGACATCGCCATCGCCGGCGGCATGGAGAACATGGACCGCGCCCCCTACCTGCTGCCGTCCGGCCGCTGGGGCCAGCGCATGGGCGACAGCGTGCTGCACGACAGCGTGCTGATGGACGGCCTCGTCGATGCCTTCTCCGGACAGCACTCGGGCTGGCATACCGAGGACCTCGCGGCACGCTACCGGCTCGACCGGGAGGCGCAGGACCGCTGGGCGGAACGCTCGCAGCAGGCCTTTTCCCGGGCACAGGCACAAGGCCGCTTCGCCGCCGAGATCGTTCCCGTGCCCTTGGCCAGCAAGGGAGGCACGACCGCCTTCGCGCAGGACGAGACGAATCGTCCGGACACGACACTGGCGGGCCTGGCCAGGCTCAAGCCCGCCTTCCGCGCCGACGGCACCATCACCGCCGGCAACGCGCCCGGCATCAACAGCGGCGCGGCCGCCGTGATCGTGGCCGACCGTGCCGCCGCCGAGGCGAACGGGCTCCAGCCGCTCGGAAGGCTGGTCGCCTACGGACTGGGCGCGGTGGCGCCGGGCCTGTTCGGACTCGGCCCCGTGCCCGCGGTCAGGCAGGCGCTGGCACGCGCGGACTGGTCGCTGGGCGAGGTGGAACGCTTCGAGATCAACGAAGCCTTCGCCGCCGTGCCCCTGGCGGTGGCGGCCGAACTGGGCCTGCCGCACGACCTCATCAACGTCGACGGCGGCGCGATCGCCCACGGCCACCCGATCGGCGCGACCGGCGCCATCCTGGCCACCCGCCTGCTGCACAGCATGCGCGCCGACGGCATCCGGCGCGGCATCGTCACGCTGTGCATCGGCGGCGGCCAGGGCATCGCGCTGGCGCTCGAGAGCCTCGGCTGAGCAGGGGCCGCCACCGCCGGGGCCTCGCCCCCCGCTTCCTCGCCACCAACCGCCACCAACCGCCGCAAAATGCGGCGGCGACGCTGCCGCGCGATGCGGCAGCGCCGGCACAGGCCCCCCCGTCGTGGAACCGAACGCGCCAGCCGTTCGATTCCACGACGCAACGGCGGCTGCGCCGCCCTGCCCTCATACCCTGCATTCCGCCGCTTCGCCTTGCTGCGCGCGGCTTGCGCGCCTTCCGACGGGATTCCTCCAGGCACTGGCATGCCGCTTGCGACTGACGACCCCGACCGCTGCGCCGGACGGCGCCGCGAGTCGCCAACCAAGATCGGAAGGAGACAAGGACATGCAAGTCCAATCCAAAGTCCAGGTGATGGGCATCGATGCCGGTGGCACGATGACCGATACCTTCTTCGTGCGCGAAGATGGCCGCTTCGTCGTCGGCAAGGCCCAGAGCAACCCCGAGGATGAGTCGCTGGCCATCTTCAATTCGTCGCAGGATGCACTGGCGCACTGGCAGCGCGACGTCGACGAGGTCTATCCGGAACTGCTGACCTGCGTCTACTCCGGCACCGCGATGCTCAACCGCGTGGTGCAGCGCAAGGGCCTCGACGTCGGCCTGCTGGTCAACAAAGGCTTCGAGCATGTGCACTCGATGGGCCGCGCCATCCAGAGCTACCTGGGCTATGCGCTGGAGGAGCGCATCCACCTGAACACCCACCGCTACGACGAGCCGCTGGTGCCGCTGTCGCGCACGCGCGGCGTGACCGAGCGCACTGACGTCCAGGGCGAGATCGTCATCCCGCTGCGCGAGGCCGAGGTGCGCCAGGCCACGCGCGAACTGGTGGCGGCGGGCGCCAAGGCCATCGTGATCTGCCTGCTGCAGTCGCACAAGAACGGCACCAGCGAACAGCAGGCGCGCGACATCGTGCGCGACGAACTCAAGCGGCTGGCGGCCGAGGTGCCGGTGTTCGCCTCGGTGGACTACTACCCGCAGCGCAAGGAAAGCCACCGCATGAACACCACGGTGCTGGAGGCCTACGCGGCAGAGCCATCGCGCCAGACATTGAAGAAGGTCAGCGACCGCTTCCGCAAGCACGGCGCGAAGTTCGACCTGCGCGTGATGGCCACCCATGGCGGCACTATCAGCTGGAAAGCCAAGGAACTGGCGCGCACCATCGTCTCGGGGCCGATCGGCGGCGTGATCGGCTCCAAGCTGCTGGGCGAGGCGCTGGGCTACGAGAACATCGCCTGCTCCGACATCGGCGGCACCTCCTTCGACATGGCGCTGATCACCCGCGGCAACTTCGCCATCGCCGCCGATCCCGACATGGCGCGCCTGGTGCTGTCGCTGCCGCTGGTGACCATGGACTCGGTCGGCGCGGGCGCCGGCAGCTTCGTGCGCCTCGATCCCTACAGCGGCGCGATCAAGCTGGGGCCCGACAGCGCGGGCTACCGCGTCGGTACCTGCTGGCCGCAGAGCGGCCTCGACACCGTCTCGGTGTCGGACTGCCACGTGGTGCTGGGCTACCTGAATCCCGACAACTTCCTCGGCGGCGCCATCAAGCTGGACGTGGAGCGCGCCCGCGCCCATATCAAGGCGCAGATCGCCGACCCGCTCGGGCTGACGGTGGAGGACGCGGCCGCCGGCGTGATCGAACTGCTCGACCTGCAACTGCGCGAGTACCTGCGCGCCAACGTCAGTGCCAAGGGCTACAACCCGACCGAGTTCGTCTGCTTCTCGTACGGCGGCGCGGGGCCGGTGCATACCTATGGCTACACCGAGGGCCTCGGCTTCAAGGACGTCGTGGTGCCGGCCTGGGCTGCAGGCTTCTCGGCCTTCGGCTGCGCCTGCGCCGATTTCGAGTACCGCTACGACAAGAGCGTGGACCTGGCGCTGCCGCAGCACGCCGCCGAGCAGGACAAGGCGCAGGCGGCGCAGACCATCCAGAAGGCCTGGTCGGAGCTGGGCGCCAAGGTCATCGAGGAGTTCAAGATCAACGGCTTCCAGGCCGAGGACGTGATCCTGCGCCCTGGCTACCGCATGCAGTACATGGGGCAGCTCAACGACCTGGAGATCAGCTCGCCGATCGGCCAGGCCAGCAGCGCCGCCGACTGGGACCGCATCGTCGAAGCCTTCGAGGAGACCTACGGGCGCGTCTACGCCAGCTCGGCGCGCTCGCCGGAACTGGGCTTCTCCGTGACCGGCGCCATCATGCGCGGCATGGTGGTGACGCAGAAACCCGTGCTGCCGGAAGATCCCGAGGGCGGCCCGACGCCGCCGAAGGAAGCGCGGCTCGGCACGCGTCCGCTGTACCGCAAGAAGACCTGGCATGAAGCGGTGCTGTGGAAGATGGAAGCGCTCAAGCCCGGCAACGTGATCCACGGGCCGGCCATCATCGAATCGGACGCCACCACCTTCGTGGTGCCGGACGGCTTCGCCACCACGCTCGACAAGCACCGCCTCTTCCATCTCAAGGAAGTGAAATAAGCACAGACCAGGAGACACGCCATGAACATGATGTCCAACAAGGAGCTCGGCTTTGCCGACCTGCTCAAGACCGGCCAGACCCTCAAGCAGTTCCGCGACGGCGTGCTGGCGCGCACGCAGCAGACCGGCCACTACAACGGCCTCACGCGGCTGGAACTGCGCGAGAGCGATCCGATCCGCTACGAGAAGATGTTCTCCAAGCTGCGTGGCGGACTGGTGCACGCACGCGAGACCGCCAAGAAGATCGCCGCCAGCCCCATCGTCGAACAGGAAGGCGAGCTGTGCTTCACGCTCTACAACGCCGCCGGCGACTGCGTGCTGACCTCGACCGGCATCATCATCCACGTCGGCACCATGGGCGCCGCCATCAAGTACATGATGGAGAACAACTGGGAGGCCAACCCCGGCATCCATCCGGGCGACATGTTCACCAACAACGACTGCGCCATCGGTAACGTGCACCCCTGCGATATCGCCACCATCGTGCCGATCTTCGCGCACGGCAAGCTCGTCGGCTGGGTGGGCGGCGTGACGCACGTGATCGACACCGGCGCGGTCACGCCGGGCTCGATGTCCACCGGCCAGGTGCAGCGCTTCGGCGACGGCTACATGATCACCTGCCGCAAGACCGGCGTGAACGACACGCCCCTGCGCGACTGGCTGCACGAGAGCCAGCGCTCGGTGCGCACGCCGAAGTACTGGATCCTCGACGAGCGCACCCGCATCGCCGGCTGCCACATGATCCGCGACCTGATCGAGGAAGTGATCGAGGAAGAGGGCCTGGAGGCCTACGAGAAGTTCGCCTACGAGGTGATCGAGGAAGGCCGGCGCGGGCTGCAGACGCGCATCAAGGCGATGACGCTGCCGGGCAAGTACCGCAAGGTGGCCTTCGTCGACGTCCCCTACAACCACCCGGATGTGCAGACGTCGTCGGCCTTCGCCAAGCTCGACTCGATCATGCACTCGCCGGTGGAAATGGAGATCCGCAAGGACGGCTCGTGGCGGCTCGACTTCGAGGGCGCGAGCCGCTGGGGCTGGCATTCCTACAACGCGCACCAGGTCGCGTTCACCAGCGGCATCTGGGTGATGATGACCCAGACCCTGGTGCCGACGCAGCGGATCAACGACGGCGCCTACTATGGCACCGAGTTCCGCCTGCCCAAGGGGGCGTGGATGAACCCCGACGACCGCCGCACCGGCCATGCCTATGCCTGGCACTTCCTGGTGTCGGGATGGAGCGCGATGTGGCGCGGACTGTCGCAGGCCTACTTCAGCCGCGGCTACCTGGAGGAAGTCAACTCCGGCAACGCCAACACCTCGAACTGGCTGCAGGGCGGCGGCATCAACCAGGAAGGCGAGATCCATGCGGTCAACAGCTTCGAGGCCTCCTCCTGCGGCACCGGCGCCAGCGCCATCAAGGATGGCCTGAACCATGCCGCCGCGATCTGGAACCCGGAAGGCGACATGGGCGACATCGAGATCTGGGAGATGGCCGAGCCGCTGCTCTACCTGGGGCGCAACGTCAAGGCCAACTCCGGCGGCTACGGCAAGTACCGCGGCGGCTGCGGCTTCGAGACGCTGCGCATGGTGTGGAAGGCCCAGGACTGGACCATGTTCTTCATGGGCAATGGCTACATGAACAGCGACTGGGGCCTGATGGGCGGCTATCCGGCGGCCACCGGCTACCGCTTCGAGGCGCACAAGACCGGCCTCAAGGAGCGCATCGCGCTGGGCGAAAGCCTGCCGCTGGGCGGCGACACCAACCCGGATGTGCCCGACTACGAGAACCACCTCAACGCCGGCGCGGTGGTCAAGCGCGACCAGCAGTGCATGACCACCGAGGACTGCTACGACAACTACGACCTGTACCTGAACTACCTGCGCGGCGGCCCCGGCTTCGGTGACCCGCTCGACCGCGAGCCCGAAGCCATCGAGCGCGACCTCAACAGCGCACTGCTGCTGCCTGAGTATGCGCAGAGGGTGTATGGCGCGGTGGCCACGCGCGACGCCAACGGCATCTGGAGGGTGGACGCCAAGCAGACCGCGCTGCTGCGCATCGAGATCCGCAACCAGCGCCTGGCGCGCTCGCAGCCGACGCAGGAGTGGATGAAGGGTGAGCGCGAGCGCATCCTGGTCAAGCACGCCTCCACCCAGGTGCAGCACATGTTCGCCACCAGCTTCGGCCTGTCGCGGAAATTCGAACAGGAGTTCCGCCGCTTCTGGGACCTGCCCGAAACGTGGACGCTGAAGGAGGAGGAGCTGAACGTTCCGACCTACGGCGCGAAGTTCCGCATGGACCTGTCCCGCATGCCCGACGTCAATACGGTGGTGCTGGTCGAGGAATGAAGGCGGCCGGCGGCGGCCGCCGCCGGCACGAACCGAAGCGACGAACGGATACGACGAAAAGGAACACGCATCATGTCTACCTACACCAAGGAACAGATCAAGAACCTGGTCGACGGCAAGCTCGACTGGGACACCACGCTGCGCATGCTGTCGATGCCCAAGGACGCCGAGCGCTTCCAGATGTACGTGGAGGCCCTCCAGCGCAAGCTGGACTGGGCGGACCGCATCGTGCTGCCGTTGAGCCCTCATATGTTCATCGTGCAGCAGGCCAAGACCAGGAAATGGGTCACCCAGTGCGACTGCGGCCATGTGTTCTGCGACTACCGGGAGAACTGGAAGCTGCACGCGAACATCTATGTGCGCGAGAGCGCCGAGGCCATGGCCGAGGTCTACCCGCACCTGATGGCGCCGGACACCAACTGGCAGGTTTACCGCGAGTACTACTGCCCCGAATGCGGCACCATGCACGACGTCGAGGCGCCGACACCGTGGTACCCGGTGATCCATGACTTCGAGCCGGACATCGAAGCCTTCTATGGCGACTGGCTGGGCCTGCCCGTGCCGGAACGGGCGGACTGAAGGCAGGGGTTCGACGAGCGGCCCCGGCGCCGCTCCGGCCGTCCGGATTCCGGACGGCCGTCTCGTTTTCGAACGGTCGGAGCGGCGCATGCGCCGCGCCAGGCGCCGCCGATGTCTCCCGCGCGCCGCCTGCGCGCGCCGGCGCGCATCTTGCTTCTTGCCGGCTGGCCACCTTGCGCGCCGGACGCGTTAGGATGTGGCGATCGGCGGGGCTCGACCTGCCGCAAAAGATGACCGCGCCAAGCGGCACGACAGGAGACACCCCAATGCAAAAGGTCACGGCGCCGATGGACTGGTTCTCCAGTCCGGAACAGGATGCGCGCATCATGTCCGCCTGGGAACACCTGCTGGATGGCGGCAAATCCCTGCCAGGCCACCTGCGCGGCGTCATCGACGAGTCGTGGCGGCGCTGCCTGGACGGCCACGTGGACCCCGCCGCGCACCGCGCGCCACCGCCGCTGGACAAGTCCGGCCTGGCGCGCTGGCGTTCCTGCAACGCACGCCTGGTCAGCGCCAGCCTGCCCTTGATGCAGCAGACGCGCGATTTTCTCGAACAGACCGGCACCATCCTGCTGCTGACCGATCCCGAGGGCATCATCCTGCAACAGGAAGGCGATATGCACATCGTCGAGCCGGCCAGCGAGGCCGGTCTGATGCCGGGCTACAACTGGACCGAGCTGAACTGCGGCACCAACGCCATCGGCACCGCGCTGGCGCTCGGCCGGCCGGTGCAGATCCATGGCGCCGAGCACTTCTGCGCCGGCATCAAGCGCTGGACCTGCTCCGCCACCGTCATCCGCGATCCCGTCGACAGTGCGGTGCTGGGCGTCATCGACGTGTCCGGCCTGGCCGCCACCTACAGCCGCCACAGCCTGGCCCTGACGGTGGCCCTGGCCGGCCGCATCGAAAGCCGCCTGGCCAAGCTGTCGATGGAGCGGCGCCTCCAGCTGCTCGATCATTGCATGGCTCATTTCGCGCCCGGGCGCAGCGACGGTGTGCTGGCGCTCGACGAGCGCTGCCGCCTGCTCAAGGCCAATCCGCAGGCTGCCGCCGCGCTGGCGCGCCACGGCGTCAGCACGCCGCTGTCGAGCAGCTTCGCGCTGCCCGGCGTGGACACCGCGGCGCGCGGCGGCAGCGCGGCACCCGGCTGGCTGGCGCACACGCGGATCGAAACCGTGCGCGACGGCGACGAGGTGCTGGGCTACCTGGTCGTGATTCCTGCCGCGGGAGCGGCCGGCGGACGCAGGACGATGTCCGCCACGCAGGCGGATGCGGGCGGCCGCGCCGAAGCGGCGGGCGCCACCGTGCCGGGCACAGGCGGCCCGCGTGGCGCCGCCGCCTTCGCGCGCATCGTCGGCAGCGGCGCCACGCTGCGCGCCGCGGTGGCCAAGGCCGGCCAGCTCGCGGCCTCGAGCGTGCCGGTGCTGCTGGCGGGCGAGACCGGGGTCGGCAAGGAACTGTTCGCCCAGGGCCTCCACCTGGCCAGCCCCCGCGCGAACGGCCCCTTCGTCGCCCTCAACTGCGGCGGGCTGTCGCGCGACCTGCTCGCCAGCGAGCTGTTCGGCTATGCGGAAGGCGCGTTCACCGGGGCGCGCAAGTCGGGCGCCGCGGGCAAGATCGAGGCCGCCAACGGCGGCACGCTGTTCCTCGACGAGATCGGCGAGATGCCGCTGGAGATCCAGCCGCACCTGCTGCGCGTGCTGGAGGAAGGGGAAATCTACCGTCTCGGCGAGAACACGCCGCGCAAGGTCGATTTCCGCCTGGTGGCGGCCACGCACCGCAACCTGCGCGACGAGATCGCGCAGGGCCGCTTCCGCATGGACCTGTTCTACCGCATCGCGGTCACCACCGTGGCCATCCCGCCGCTGCGCGAGCGCCGCGATGACATGCCGGTGCTGATCGACCACTGGCTCGCGCGCCTGTGCGCGCGCGACGGCCTGCCCAGGCCGGTGTTCGACGACGCGGCCTATGCCAGCCTGCTCGCCTACGACTGGCCGGGCAATGTGCGCGAGCTGCGCAATGTGCTCGAGAGCTCGCTGCTGATGGCGCGCGACGGCGTGATCACGCTGGAACAGTTGCCGCCGGAGATCGCCTGCGGCGCGGTGGCGGACGGGCGCGCCAGCGCTGTGGCCGGTACGGTGGCCGGCGCCGGGCCCATCCCGGCATGTGCGCAGGCGCAGGGTTCGCTGGAGGCGGTCGAGCTCGATTCGATCCGGCTGGCGCTGGTGCGCCACGGCGGCAACCTGACGCAGGCGGCCCGCCAGCTCGGCATCGCCAAGAGCACCCTGTACCAGAAGATCCGCAAGCACGGCCTGCTGTCCACGGTCAGGCAGACGCGCGTCGATGCGGCCTGAGACCGCAAGCGGCGCGGCGGCTGCGACTGCGCTCTGGTGACTGCGCTAAGGCGCGCCCGGCGCGCGGACGCCGGCGCGACTCACAGCAGGGACTTCTGCTGGGCGCGCGCCAGCGCGCTGGTGCGGTTCTTCACCCCGAGCTTGGCGAAGATATTGTGCAGGTGCCATTTCACGGTCGCCTCCGAGACGAAGAGGCTCTGCGCCAGTTCCCGGTTGCCCAGACCGCTCTTGAGCAAGCGCAGGATCCTGAGTTCGCGCTCGGTCAGGCGCTCGCCCGACCGTTCCGCCTGGGCCGACTCGGCACCGGCGCCCGGCGCACCGGACAGGCTTGGCTGGAGCCTTCTGCCTCCAGCAGACAGCAGGCGCTCCAGGTAAGCATCGGGCGCTTGTCCCCGGCCCTCGACATGCCGCTCTCCGCGGTTGGCCCGGATGGCCTCGATCATGTCCAGCACCACCGGATCGCCGTCGACCACGCTGCGCAGCAGGCCGCAGCACGCGGCATGGTCGAGCGCCTCGTCCAGCGTGCGCAGGGCCTGCGCCCCTTCCTGCGCGCGCTGCTGGTTCACCGCCTTGAGCACCTGCAGGCGCGCCACCTGGGCTCGATGATGGTCGCGCAGGGCCCGCCGCAGCGCATCGTTGAGGGCACCGCTCACAGCGGCGCCGCCGCCCGGCTCGGCGGCCGCCATGCGCAGGCGCAGCTGAACCAGGTGGACGCTGTCCTCCTCGTTCGGTGCCGCCTGGACCTGCATGCCCGCACCGTAGCCAAGCAGGCCATAGGAACGTGCGAGCTTCTGTGCTTCCTCGATCGAACCGGCCTGCAGGCGCAGCGCGCAGCGCTCGGCGGAAAGCATCAGCGCGAGCCGCGGCAGCTTGAGCCGGTGCCCGAGCGACTCGCCCTCGAGCAGGCAGCCATCGGCCTGCGCCATCTCACCTCGCAGCCTGAGCAGGCGCGCCCGCGTGAGGTATCCGGCGGTCGTCATCTCGATCAGTCCGTGGTCGTCGATATAGGGCAGGCCCACGTCCAGGAAGGCCTGGGCAGCAGCCAGGTCGTCCTGCTCATAGCAGACCTCGGCCGCCAGCAGTGCCAGCATCGACCCTGCGTAGGAAGCCAGCCCCAGGCTGCGCTCGACCACGGCCATGCCGCTCCGGGCCCGTGCCATCGCCTCGTGGTAGTCGCCGCGCCGCATGGCCAGCATCACCCCTAGCGCGGCCACCCAGGCGAGGCCGTAGTCGGCCTGCGTCTCGCCGAAGGAACGGCGCGCGATGGCCAAGGCCTGCTCGCCCTCATCGAAGGCGTCGGTGACGCAACAGCCGCTGGCAAGCACATTGGCCACCACGCCGGTGCAGAAGGCATCCGCGCGCGGCCAGGATTTGAGCCACAGTTCGCTGCTGGCCTTGGCCTGCAAGGGCTCGCCGACGTGGGCCCAGTACACGCAGCGGATCATGTCGACCATGCTGCGCAGTTCGTCGTCGCCGCTGTCCTGGCAGGCATGCTCCAGCGCGCGCAACTCATACTCGGCCTCCGGATAGCGGCGCGTCAGCACCAGCGACCACGCGTGGCCGACGCGGATCTTCGGCCGCGCATGCACCAGCTGCTGCGGCAGTCGCGCCAGCCAGCCGAGCAGGGTCGCGTGTTCGCCGCGGTGCTGCACCAGTTCGGCTGAGAACGCGGCCACCAGGTCGGCCGCGCGCTCGAGATCCTGGCCATCGAAGGCATAGCGGATCGCCTCGCGCAGCAGCCCATGGCGCTGGAACCAGGCGCTGGCGCGCAGGCTGATGATGCGGTTCCCCTCCGCCGGGCGCTCGCGGCTGCGCCCGCGCAGATAGTCGGCGAACAGGTGATGGTAGCGAAACCAGGTGCGGCTTCGATCCAGGCCCGACAGGAAAAGATTGCGGGCCTGCACCTCGGCCAGCATCGCCCGGCTGTCGCTGCGGGACAGCACTTCATCGCACAGCTCGGCGGAGAAGCGTTCGAGCCCCGCGGTATCGAGCAGGAAGTCGCGCAGCCCGGGCTGCAGGCTGTCGAGCACGTGCTCGCCCAGGTAGTCGGTGATATCGCGATCGGTGCCGGAGAAATCGCGCAGGAAGGCGCCCCGGTCGCCGCTTTCGCGCAGCGCCAGCGAGGCCAGCTGCAGGCCCGCGATCCAGCCCTCGGTACGGCTGTGCAACGTCTCGACCTGCGCGCGGTCGAGCGGCGCGCCGCTGACGAGGCCGACGAAGTCGGCAGCCTCGTCGAAGCCCAGGCCGAAGTGAGCGGCATCGAGTTCGAGCAGCTGGTTGCGCACCCGCCAGGAGCTGAGCGACAAGGGCAGGCGCGTACGGCTCGCGATCGCCACGCCGATATTGGGCGGGAGATGGGCCACGAGCCATTCCACCTGCCGGTGCAAACCCTCATGCCGCAACACATGGAAGTCGTCGAGCACCAGCAGCAGGCGGCCGTCCACGCCGCCCAGGTCGCTGAGCAGGGATGCCACGATGGCGTCGGTCGATGCCAGGCTGCCACCGGCGGTCTGCGCCAGCACGCTTCGGCCCAGCCGCGCATCGGCATGGTGCAACGCGGCAGCAAGATAGCGGAAGAAGATCAGCGGATCGTTGTCCTCTTCTTCCAGGCTGAGCCAGGCGGCCATGACGCCGAGCTGCCCGGCTTGTGCCACGAACTGCGCCAGCGCGGTGGTCTTGCCGTAGCCCGCCGGCGCCGTGACGCTCAACAGCCGTTTTCCCAGGCCGGTATGCAGCAGCGCGGACAAGCCGGGACGCGCGAGCAGCACGGCCGAAAGCTGCGGCGGCGCGAGGCGCGACTCCACCAGCACGGCAGCCGGCGCCGTGGCGGCGCCCGACGATCGATTGGACCTGGCCATCCCTGTCTCCGCCCTCCACGCTGCCTTCTTCTCGGCGCCCGGCGCGATCCGGCCGGGCGGGCATGACGGTGCATGCGCCACCGGGACCGGGTCGGACGGCGGGCCCGGCCGCGTGCCCCGCGCTGGTTCGCCCATACCTAGTCATCCTTGCCGAGTAGCGTAGCACGTACCTCCTTCTTGATCACCTTGCCCACCTTGGAGCGTGGCAGGTCGGTCCAGAACTCCACCTGCTTGGGCGCCTTGACGCTGCCGATGCGCGATTTGACGAAGGCGATGACTTCCTCCGCAGCCAGCGTGCAGCCCGGACGCGGCTGCAGCACCGCCACCACGCGCTCACCCCACTTGTCGTCGGGCAGGCCGATCACCGCACTGTCCTGCACCCCCGGGTGCTCCATCAGCACGGCTTCCACCTCCACGGAGTAGACGTTGAAGCCGCCGGTGATGATCATGTCCTTGGCGCGATCGACGATATAGAGGTAGCCGTCCTCGTCCAGGTAGCCGATATCGCCGGTGTGGTGCCAGCCGAAGCGGGACGCCTCCGCCGTGGCCGCCGGATCCTTGTAGTAGCCGGCCATCACCAGCGACGAACGCACCACGATCTCGCCGCGCTCGCCCGCAGGCAGCAACTCGCCGGCGTCGTTCATCGTGGCCACCTGGACCAGCGGACCGGGCCGGCCGGCCGACGACAGGCGCCGGCGCGCCACCGTGCCGTCCGCGTGGAAATGCTCGCGCGGCGGCATCATCGAGATCATCATCGGTGCCTCGGTCTGGCCGAACAGCTGGGCCATCACCGGGCCGATCTTCTCCAGCGCCTCCTCCAGCCGGGCCGCCGCGATGGGCGCCGCGCCATACCAGAAGCACTGCAGCGAATCGAGCCGCGTAGTGGCCAGTTTCTCGTGCTGCAGCAGCATGTAGATCAGCGTGGGCGGCAGGAAGGTGTGCGTGACCCGGTAGCGCTCGATCAGCGCCAGGAATTCGCCCAGGTCCGGCTTGGGCATGATCACGATGCGGCCGCCCAGTGTCATCACCGGCAGGCACAGCACGCCGGCCGCATGGGTGAGCGGTGCCAGCGCGAGGTAGCACGGCCGCGCCGGGAAGGGATAGCCCATCAGCGTGAGTGCCGACATGGTCTCCAGGTTGCGGCCGGAGAGCATTACCCCCTTGGGCCGGCCAGTGGTGCCGCCCGTGCCCGCGATCATCGCCAGATCGTCCGGCGGCGCGACGTCGAACGGCTGCTCGTCCAGCCCGTCCAGCCATTCCCCCAACGATGGCGCGAACGGCTGTGGCCGGTCCAGGCAGACGAGCACGCGCAGCTTGGAAAGCTGCGCGCGCATCTGCTCGACCATGGGGGCATAGCTGCCGTGGAACACCAGGCAGGCACAATCGAAGGCATCGAGCACGAAGGCATTTTCACCCGCCTCATTGCGTGGATTGACAGGACACCACACACAGCCCGCGCGCGAGATGCCGAACACCGCCGAGAAGGCGTAAGCGTCATTGCCGGACAACACCGCCACCTTGTCGCCCGGCCGGATGCCGGCGCGCTGCAGGCCACGCGCCACGCGCCAGCTGATGCGCTGTACCTGCGCGTAGCTCAGCTCGGTCTCCCCCATCGTGAGACAGGGCGCGTCGGCGCCCAGCTGGGCGCCCTTGTCGAGATAGTCGACCAGTCGCATGGCTCAGCCCATGCGCGTGATGACGGGCTCCTGCACCAGCCCGAAGCTGCGCAGCGTACCAAGCAACTCGCGGTGCCCGAATGCCTGGCAGCCGGAGGCAAGCCCCGCGCGGCGCGGCGCCTGCTGCAGCAGCGAAGCCGCCGCATGGGCCTGCAACAAGCCGGTCTGCTTGTAGTTGCAGTTGCCGAAGATCACGCAGTGCACACGCCCCAGCGGACCGGAAGCATGCACCGAGTCGACCGACTTGTTGATACGGGGATTCTCGCGCGGCGGCATGGTGTTCATCACGCTGGAGGCGGTCTTGACCAGCGCCGCATGGCGCTCGTCGTCGGCCATGCCTTCCGTGGCCTGGATGGCCGCCGCCACGATCTGCGGCACGCCCTGCATCAGGGCCTTGTTGAAGACGCCGCCCAGCACCTTGACGTTCGCCACGCGCGGATCGCGCTTGAACCACACCGGATGCGAGGTCCCTCCCCAGGGCAGGGCAAGCGCCGCCTCGTGCTGGCCGGGGATCGACAGGTGGTACAGGCCCGCATCCGGCTGCCATTCCACGTACCGGTTCTGTTCCAGGTAGAAGGCCTTGGAGGTGGCCGCATTGACCAGGATGGTCTGGGTGGAGGCGATGGTCGGGCTGCCGCCCCAGAACACCGCGATGTCGAGCGTGTCCAGTCCCGGCGTCTCCAGGCACAACTGCGCGGCGATCTCACCGGTGGTGTACATCTGCGCCAGGCCGGGCGAGAGCAGCAGGCCGGCGGCCTCGAACCTGGCGCCGAAGCGCTCGTCGAGCGTGATCAGCCAGTCCTGCTCGCCGGTGGTGTCGGTGTAGTGGCAGCCGGCCGCGAGGCAGGCCTCGACCACCTCGGTGCCGAACCTGGCGAACGGCCCCACGGTGTTGAGCACGACCGCAGCGCCGCGGAAGAGCTCGGTCAGCGCGGGCACGGTATGGGCCACCTCCGCCACCTCATAGCTGGCGGTCTCGATGCCGGGCACATGGGACTTCATGGCCGCCTCGATCTTCTCGGCGCTGCGCCCCGCGGCGATGAAGGGTATCTGGTACTCCCGCAGGTATTCGCATACCAGGCGCCCGGTGTAGCCGGAGGCGCCATAGACGACGACAGGCTTCTTGCTCATATTGAATGTCTCCTGGATAGCGATGGTTCAGAGCAGCGACGAGCTGACGCCGCCGTCCAGCACGAAGCCGCTGCCATTGGAAAAGCTCGAGCGATCCGAGGCAAGGAAGACCGCCAGAGCGGCCACCTCCTCCACCCTGCCGTAGCGGCCCTGCCGCTGCCTCACCACCGCGCCGAAGTCGGGCAGCTTGAGCTGCGCCTCGAATTCGGCGATGTGCGAGGTCACCAGCTCGGTGTCGATGAAGCCGGGCAGGATCGCATTGACGCGCACGTTGTGGGCGCGCAGTTCCACCGCCGCCGTCTGCGTGAGAGACACCACGCCCGCCTTGGCCGCCGCATAGCTGCCGATCAGCGCGCAGGCCGCCTTGGCCGTCACCGACGCCATATTGATGATGCTTCCACCGCCCGCGGCGATGATGGCCGGCGCCGCATACCGGATGCACAGGAACACGCCGTCCAGGTTGACCGAGGTGACCTCGCGCCAGTCGGCGTAGCTGGTGGCGACCAGCGGCGCGACCCGGGCAATGCCGGCATTGGGGACCATGATGTCGAGGCGGCCGTGCAGCCGCACGGCTTCCGCCACCAGCGCCTCCACCTGTGCGGGCACGCGCACGTCGCAGGGCACCGCGACGGCACCCGCCAGCGAATCGGCCACCTGGCGCGCCGCCTGCGCATCGATGTCGGAAACCACCACCCTGGCGCCCTCCGCCGCATAGGCCCGTGCCACGGCCTCGCCCAGCCCGCGCCCGGCACCGGTGACGATGGCGACCTTGTCCTGCAGCAGCTTCCTGTTCATAGCAATCCAGCGGACAAGCCGCCGTCCAGAATGTAGTGGGAGCCAGTCGTCCAGCTGGCGGCGTCGGAGGCGAGGAAGGCCGTCATCTCGGCAACCTCCTGTGCGGTGCCCAGGCGGCCTTGCTTGGCCGCCACCAGGGCGTCGAACGGAACCCCCACGGCAGCCTCGACCTTGGGGATCAGGCGATCGACCATGGCGGTGTTGACGAAACCCGGGCACACGGCATTGACGCGCACGCCAGCCTGCTTGAGTTCGGCGGCGGCGGTACGGGTGAGTTGCAGCACGGCCGCCTTCGATGCCGCGTAGAGGCCGAACAGGGGCACGCCATTGATGCCGGCCAGTGAAGAGATATTGACCACCGAGCCGCGCCCCGACGCCACCAGCGCACCGAGCGAGTGCCTCATGCCGAGAAACACGCCCAGCACGTTGATACTCATCATCCGGTGGAACTCTTCCTCGGTGTGGTCGAGCAGCGGCTTGACGATCTCGATGCCGGCGTTGTTGACCAGCGTATCCATGCCGCCGAAAGCCTGTGTGGCGGCCTCGACGGCGGCGCTGAAGTCAGCCGCGCAGGTCACGTCGCAGCGCACCGCGCGGGCATGGGCGCCGAGTTCGTCCGCGGCCCGGGCGGCTCCGGCTTCGTCGATGTCGGCAAGCATGACCTGCGCGCCACGCTCGACGAACAGGCGGGCAATGGCCAAACCCAGGCCTTGCGCGGCACCCGTCACTAGGGCTCTTCGGCCCTGCAGCTCGTTCATAGCTTTGTCTCCTGTTCGCGCGCGGCTCGCGCGCCAGGAGAATTTGAGCAGGCGGACCCGCCACGACCACCCCGACAAAAGGTTGGTTTCTTCTGCTGCGGTGCGGCGACACGGCAGGCAAGCGCTCGCGGCCCCAAGGGAAAACCCTTGGCCAGGATGGATCGCGGAGCACCTTGCCCGGTTCGCGCCAGGTTCGGGCCGGCTCGGATCGTGGTGTTCGTGCAGATCGCGCTGGCCCGGGGGTAGCGCCCATCCGTGCGCCCCCCCCCCGGGTCAGCCGTCCGCCGCATGACGCCGGCGCGTCAGTGGAGGGGTGGTTCCGCTGCCATCAGCAAGATCTTCGGTTCCAGGCAGGCATCTATCTATCCCCCACTTTCCCATTTCGCGCCCGAGCCCCGAATTCATCCCCATCGGGAATGATGGCCAGCACGGGCCCGAAGACCTCTTCGCGCGCGATGCGCATCTGGTTCGCCTCTCGCCCCTTGCCAGGACTAGGACGCCGCTGTCGGAGCCGCCGCGGAGCGAGCCTGCGCGGTCAATGCGTTCCACGCCGCCAGGGAGTCCATGTAGTCTCTCCAGTGCGCGATCTTCCGGTTCTCGATCTCGATGATGGAGCAGAACCGGTTGTCGTATGTCACGCCGGTCGCCAGGATGGTCCCGTGGACCTCGTATTCGATGACGACGACGCGCGCCCCTTCCGTCCGGTGGACAAGCAGCCGGTCCGCGGATTGCAGGGCGATGTTGTCGACATAGCCCCTGAACGCTGCCATCAGGTCGGTCCGCCCCCGAATGACGCGAGGCCAACCGGGGAAGTCATAGCGCACCTCGTAGACGGTGCCGTCGGTGACGACATCGAAGAAGTGCTCGCCATCGACAAGATCCCCCAGCGCCCCTCGGACGAGATCGAAGTATGGGGCGGCGGGCTTGTAGGCGGCGTATTTCGTCTTGGACATGCGAGACTCCCTTCGCGCACGGCGCAGTGGCTGACAAACGAGCGTCGAATATAAGCGGAAATCGTCTCCTGAAGAAGATCCACCGAGCAGCGGATGGCAGATCTCGTGGCTGTTCAAGGAAGGCGGCCACGAGAAGGAAATCTTCACGGGGCACCCCATGCGCACGGAGGGGAACAGCGCTTGCGCCACGCATAGCGTGCTGGTCAACGAGCCGAAGCCGAAGGTGGCCGAAACCGGCGACAGTACCTCTGCATGGTCGGCAAGCGGGCCTGACGCGAGCGACACTCCAAGTTTCCGGGGGCACATCTCGCATTGCGCTTTTGCAATCGGAGCTTGCCATCCGGCCTATTCTGATTTCGCTAGTGCACGACTACAGTCGTCCCATCTGCCACCCGCCTCGAACCACACCATGGACGCATCGGTACCTTCCGCCACGCAGATCGGCCTCCCGGAACCGCGCGCAAGCCTCGCCGATGCGCGGCACGCGGCGCCGGACCTGGTGCTGGTGTCGCACGCCTTGTGTCCCTACGTCCAGCGCGCGGCCATCGTGCTGGCGGAAAAGGGCGTGGCGTTCGAGCGCCGGGACATCAACCTGGCGGACAAGCCGGACTGGTTCAGGAACATCTCGCCATTGGGCAAGACACCGGTGCTGCTGGTGGGCGACGAGGCGATCTTCGAGTCTGCCGTCATCTGCGAGTACCTCGACGAGACGGCACTGCCCCGCCTGCACCCGACGAACGCTCTGCAGCGGGCGCAACATCGATCGTGGATGGAGTTCGGCTCGGCGCTGCTGAATTCGATCGGGGCGTTCTACAACGCCACTGACGAACCCGTGTTGATCGCGCGCGCGGGCGAAATCCAAGCCCGCTTCGCGCAGATCGAGGCCGCGCTCAGCGACGGGCCGTACTTCGCAGGCGAGCCCTTCAGCATCGTCGATGCGGTCTTCGGACCTGTGTTCCGGTATTTCGACGTATTCGATGCGATCGGCGACTTCGGTTTCCTGGAGGGCTTGCCGAAGGCGCGGAACTGGCGCCGCGCCTTGGCGATGCGGCCATCGGTCGTCGAGGCGGTACGCGCGGACTATCCGATGCTGCTCCGCGCGTTTCTGTTGGGCCGCCGCTCAGCGCTGTCGCGACGCATGGCGCCGTCGCTCACAGCTGGCCTCCAGGTATAACCAGCGCAACGCATAGCCATCACGTTGCGGGAGCCGCCGTCCGCGAAGGCTTTCTCTGCGTGGGCATAGCAGGCCATGGCCCGCAAGTTCGCGGGCCGCCGCCGCCCCTTCCATGGCGCGTTCGATCGCAGCCTCCAGCCTCATGTCGTGTCCCCAGCCGAAAGCGTGCAAGGAACGCGCACCGGAACTGCTGCGCTTTCTGCGCATGGACCTTGGGCATGATCCATCAGCCCGAAAGCAAAGACCTCTCGGCATTAATTCAAATGAGACGTATTTGCATTTGTTGAGGTATATTAGTGCATAGAGCCTCACACTCAGTTTGAACATGTCTTTGACTCCGCCGTACCCGCGCAGCTTGATTGCACGCCATTTCTGTCACGTCAGCTTGCTTCTTCTTCCCATATCGGACTTCGCATACGCCGATGCTGACGCCCTTCCAGACTCCGAATTGCCCGAGGTAAGGGTCGCCGCGAGCGCTGCATCGAAGTACGTCCCGACAGAAGCCGGAGGTGCCACGCGCACTGAAACGCCCTTGCGCGAGGTGCCGCAGTCCGTTCGCGTGGTCACGTCAGCGCTCATCGAAGACCTTGGCGCAACCCGCCTGTCTGACACTGTGGACTATGTGAGCGGTATCGCCAGGCAAAACGATTTCGGCGGGACGTGGGACAACTATGCCATTCGGGGCTTCAGCAGCACCGATATGGGCTACCTGGTAAATGGTTTTCCAGGATCCCGCGGTTATAGTCCCATGCGGGATACGGCCACTGTAGAGCGCTTCGAATTTCTGAAAGGTCCGGCAGCGGCGCTGTACGGCAGTAGTGAGCCCGGAGGAACGATCAACATCGTCACCAAGAAGCCGAAGTTCACGCGGTCGACGACGGCTGAGGTCAGTGGCGGCACGCTTGGCTTCGCGCGCGCAACCGTAGACACGACCGGGCCAGTCAACGACAAGTTTGCCTACCGTCTAAACATGATGGCAGAAGACGGTGCCAGCCGCAGTTCGCTCATCGACAACCACAAGTACCTGATCGCCCCTGCGCTGGCCTGGGTCATAGACAATGACACGCTGCTCCAGTACGAGGGAGAGTTCATGCGTGTGCAAACACCGTTGGACCGCGGCGTTATCAACGTGAACGGCAAACTCGTGCTGCCACGTGACCGATACTTGCAAGAGCCGAACGACCCTAACCTCCATCTCTCAAGCAACACGCACCAACTGACACTCGAGCGGGACCTCGCCCCTGGTTGGCGCACGCGGTTCGGCGTGAGCTACAAGGAATCCGGTTTCGAAGGCAACGCAGCCGAGTTCGGAAGCCTGCTGGCAGACGGCCGCACGCTGACGCGGCGCAATAGCTGGCGCTCGTTGCCGTCGCGCGATACGTCTGTCCAAGCCGAAGTGGAAGGTAACTTCAACACCGGCGGAATCGGCCATCGCATGATGGTTGGTCTCGATGTGTCACGGCTGTACATGGGCATGGACATCGCGTACTCGAATCCCTCGATGAATCGGTATGCAATCGATATCTACAACCCTGTCTACGGGCAAGCGAAGCCGCTGGTAACTCTGAGTACATCCACGCGAGAGAACCAGCGAAACTTCGGTGCATACATGCAAGACGAGATCTCGCTTGGGGAGAAGTGGAAGCTGCTGGGCGGAGTACGGTTTGATAGCTATCAGCAGTCAGTCGACAACCTCATCACTGCGAAGACAAGCAGTCAGAATCAAACGGCCGTGTCGCCACGCGTAGGACTCACCTGGCTGCCGACCGCCGAGATTTCGACATACCTGTCGTTCGGGAAATCGTTCCGGCCGAACACCGGTGTGGACGAATCCGGCAACGCCTTCAGTCCCCAGCACGGCCGTGCAGTGGAGGCTGGTGTGAAATGGCAGTCCAGCGATGCCAGGCTCGGTGCAACGCTGTCTGTGTACGACATTCAGAAGCGCAACGTGCTCACCCGCAGCCCGACCAACCCGAACTTCAACATTGCAGCCGGCGAAGCCACGAGCCGCGGCGTTGAAATCGATGCCTTTGGTCAAGTGGACCAGAACTGGCGCATCAGCACAAGTTTCTCGCTGATTGATGCAAAGGTCACCGAAGACAACGCCATCGCAGCTGGGACACGCCTTACCAACATCCCCAAGGTGAGCGCGAGCTTGCTGGCAATCCGCGAAGACGCCATGCCATGGATCGGTGGCCGCTATGGCGTTGGTGCGGGCGTTGTCTATGCTGGTTCGCGCTCCGGCAACGCGACGGACACCTACTCGCTGCCGGCATACGCAACCGTAAAGCTGGTCTCGTACTGGCAGATTGACCGCCGTACCAAGGTCTATCTCGACATCCACAACCTGTTCGACAAGACCTACTATCCTGCCTCATGGGGCAACCTTGCAGTCATTCCCGGTCTCGGCAGACAGTTCGTTGCCGGCTTGCGATATCAATTCTGACTACCGGCGCGTGAGGCGTGCCGAGATCATGGGAGTATCGGGTCCGCTCTCCCAATTATCCGGCGCCTTGGCATGGACGGAGCCCGCCCCCAGAAAGGCAACTTGGCCTGCCTGACAGCCTACGCGATCATCTCTGCCTGCTGGCGGGCGCGGGGCTGGGCATCGCCAATACTCCTGCGACCAACTCACGCGGTCACGCGCGCGGTCCGTTGCTGGCGATCTCCCGCAGGAATCGGATCGAAGCCTGTTCCAGTTGCGCGATACCTGGCGCCTCCACTGGAAAGTGGCCGCAGTTTTCCAGCATCACCAATCTCTTCTCGCCCTTGATGCGGTCGAAGAACTGCCGGCTCGATTCGAAGCCCGTCCAGCGATCGTTTGCGGGATGTGCCAGCAGGAGAGGACAGTGGTCGAAGTCCTCGGGCTCGACTTCCGGCCGCACGGCGAAAATCGACTGCATGAAATTGACCGGCACACGTACGCCGCCGCCGTAGGGATCCTCGGCAACGAGCCGGTTCAGCGATGGATCGTTCGACATCGCGTCCATCTTGGTAAACCACTTCACGGGCAGCCTCAGTCTGCCGATCAGAGGCGCGCAGCAGGGCAACAGGGGCATCATGACGTGGCGCACCAGCGCGTTGCGCGCAAACTGCTGTTTCACCAGCGGCGTCCGCGGATCCGCAAGGGTTGTGGCGATCACGCCAGCAATGGGGCCGTCTCCCATCCGTGCCGCGCACAGGTAAGCCAGATAGCCACCAAGGCTTCCGCCGCACAAGACCACGCGTCGCCCGGTGTGCCGGTACTCGATGGTTGCCAGATCGCATAGCAAGTCGGACCACGCCTCATAAGAGACCAGAGAAGGAGGCGCCTGACTCAACCCATACCCCGGTAGATCCGGAGCGACGACCTCGTAGCCTGCGCTGTGCAATAGCTTGCCAATCGGCGCGAACAACCGGCCGTATCCCCCTCCTCCATGCACGACGATCACGGTCAGCGGCGACGCTGCGCAGGGAAATCGATCAACATGGATCGATGCTCCTTTCCAGGGGAGCCACTCTTCATTCGGGCCGCTGGCCGTGGTGACTCGCGCATGTGCAGGAAAAAAGGATTGGTACTGTTTCCAATAGGTTTCCGTCTTGTAGCTTGCCTGGGGCATCGGTAGATTGTGTGCGGAGCGCGTTATCCAGGGCGATCCCTCAACTGTTGGGGGGCGTGGAAGGTCAGCATCGATCCGCGTTGCGCAGACCTTCTTTAACGCAGGGGCGACATACAGCCCATGCGAGGCGTCGCTATTTCCTGGACTCGCATGCCATCCGTACCGCCAGACCTGTCAGAACGCTTCCCATCAGCCAGCGCTGCACCAATAGCCACGACGGGCGTCCCGACAGGAAGATCGATATCGATCCGGCTGTCACGACGATCAGTGCGTTGACGGCAAGGCTGATCGAAATCTGAACGCTGCCAAGCGCCAGCGATTGCGCAAGAACACTGCCATGTCCTGGCGTAATGAACTGGGGCAGCAGCGACAGATACATGATGGCGATTTTTGGATTCGCCAGGTTAGTGATAAACCCCATGCCAAAGAGCTTCATTGGGGTATCGACCGGCAGGTCACGCACGGCAAATGCGGATCGTCCGCCTGGCCTGACCGCTTGCCAGGCAAGATACAAAAGATATAAAGCACCACCAAAGCGAAGCGCATCGTATGCGTAAGGCACTGCAAATACAAAGGCCGTAATTCCGAATGCCGCACAGAGCATGTAGAATACAAAGCCCAGCGCAACACCCCCCAACGAAATGAGGCCTGCACGTCTACCTTGGCAAATTGAGCGGGAAATCAGATAGACCATGTTCGGCCCCGGCGTCAAAACCATTCCCAACGCCACAAGAGCGAACATGAGCAATTGTGTGAAATCAGGCATAACCCATCTCCATGGTTCGCGACGTCGACTCGCGATTGCCGGTGACCTCCGGCATTTGGAGCCGAGTCGCGATCTTCGTGACACCTATTGGCACTAGAGCCTCGCCTATCTAGCGGCCGGACATATCGCGGAACGTATCGCAGGCATGCGCCATGGATGCATTCGTCAGCGCGATTTTGCTGATTGTTTTAAGCAACATTCCGTCTTTAACGCTAAAAAATTCGACCGGCTGGAATCTAAGAAGGATAGTATCGTGTTACTCAAAGAAGTGGACAGCTGTGAAGTTCTTGTTCTTCTCGACAATGTCAGTGATCTTCTTTCCTCGCTTCCAGAACGTGTAACTGGCGAGGTTTCCAACATTGTGAGAGCCGGTGCGTCCCAATTGACCGGACGGTGCCTGTGTTGTGCGCAATGGGGTCTTTCCCTGGTGATCAAGACTACGCTCAACGGCAAAACGCATACGGTCCTGTTTGATAGCGGCCCGGAAGGCTATGCGATCAAACGAAACGGCGAGAGGCTTGGTCTGCGTTTCGGAGATATTGACGCAGCGGTCTTCTCTCATGGCCACTGGGACCATGTCGGGGGGATGTTGACAGCGATCCAGTTGATCACCGATGCAAATGGTGACCGCAAGATCCCCGTACACGTGAATGACGGCATGTTCGTACCGCGAGCCGTGCATAAGCCGGGAGCCGATGGAGAACTCCTCCCGTTCGATGAGGTGCCATCCAAAGAGCAGCTTTCCGCGGCCGGAGCCGAGATTGTCTCAAGCGATGACGCACGCACCCTGCTTGATGGGCATTTCCATCTGAGTGGCGAGATTCCGCGGCGAACATCATACGAGAACGGGCTGCCTGGACATTTTGCGCAGACGAACGACGGCGCTTGGCTACCGGATCCATTAATAAAAGATGAGCGATGGATGGCAGTAAACGTGGCAGGCCTTGGGGCGATAGTCTTTACCGCCTGTTCCCACGCCGGGGTCGTCAACGTGCTGCATCGCGCTCAGGAAGAGCTAGCGCCAATACCGCTATGGGGAGTCATGGGAGGTTTCCATCTCAGTGGTTCAGCCAGCGAGACGTTGATTCCGCAGACCATCAGTGATCTAGGGCAGTTCAATCTGAAACGCTTTGTGCCTGGTCATTGCACTGGCTGGCGTGCGACTCACAGGCTCGTCGAGGCATTCGGGGAGGAGAAAGTCGTGCCTTCTGCTGTGGGGCAGAGACACCTCTTTCAGGCTTGAAGGCGCCGCCGGCCAGCACGCATGGACGGCTGCACGGCCCAAGATGCCCTGGAGGGCTTTACACGAAAAACGAAGAAGCTGCCGACCTTTCTGCGCGAGAGTCTGACCTACGGTCGCGGAACTGAAATGACCTGCCATATCGAGTTCTTCCGGCGATTGAGACGCTAGTCGTAGCGGAAGGTGACGGTATTGGCGGGCGATACCGTCACGCACATCCCGTCCCGGTCAGAAACCTTATAAGTCAATGACTTAGGCTTCAGATTGCGCAGCGCTGTGTCGGTCAGCATCGAGGTTTTCTCCTGTTTTTTGACGGCTTTTACCGTCAGGGACCAGGAGACCCGCTGATGCCCGGAAAGCCGCATGAAACAAGCTTTCCTGAGAAGACTTTTACCGTCAAAGACGGTAAAAGCCTCAATAGTGAACGAGAGTGTCTTAATCTCGCCTCAATTCTTACCGTCAGCTCTACCGTCAACCGTTCTTGCTGGCCGGCGATAGCTACCGATAACTGCCGCGACGTATTTCTTTACAAATCAAAACGTTACGGCAGCTTTTCGATAACTGGCGATAGTCCCCGAAGGACCTCAAATCATTCCCACTCGATCGTCGCCGGCGGCTTGCCCGAGACGTCGTACACGACGCGGTTCAGCCCGCGTACCTCGTTGATGATACGGTTCGAGGTGCGGCCCAGCAGCGCGTACGGCAGGTGTGCCCAGTGCGCGGTCATGAAGTCCGTGGTCTGCACCGCGCGCAGCGCCACCACGTAGTCGTAGGTGCGGCCGTCGCCCATCACGCCGACCGACTTGACCGGCAGGAACACGGCGAAGGCCTGGCTGGTCAGGTCGTACCAGCTCTTGCCGACCTGGTCGGCGCCGCACAGGCCGGCGGCGGCGTCCTGCTCGGTGGCCAGGGTCTTGCGCAGTTCCTCGATGAAGATCGCATCGGCGCGGCGCAGCAGGTCGGCGTAGTCGCGCTTGACTTCGCCGAGGATGCGCACGCCCAGACCCGGGCCCGGGAAGGGGTGGCGGTAGACCATTTCGGGCGGCAGTCCCAGCGCCACGCCGAGCTCGCGCACTTCGTCCTTGAACAGGTCGCGCAGCGGTTCCAGCAGCTTCAGGCCCAGCGTCTCAGGCAGGCCGCCGACGTTGTGGTGGCTCTTGATGGTGGTGGCCTTCTTGGTCTTGGTGCCGCCCGACTCCACCACGTCCGGGTAGATGGTGCCCTGCGCCAGCCACTTGGCCTTGTTCAGCTTCTTGGCTTCGGCCTGGAACACTTCGACGAATTCGCGACCGATGATCTTGCGCTTCTGCTCGGGGTCGGTGACGCCGGCCAGGTGGCCGAGGAACTGTTCGGAGGCGTCGACGTGGACCACCTTGGCGTGCAGGCGGCCGGCGAACATGTCCATCACCATCTTGCCTTCGTCCAGGCGCAGCAGGCCATGGTCGACGAACACGCAGGTGAGCTGGTCGCCGATGGCGCGATGGATCAGCGCGGCGGCCACGGAGGAGTCCACGCCGCCGGACAGGCCGAGGATCACTTCCTCGTCGCCGACCTGCTCGCGGATCCTGGCCACGGCCTCGGCGATGTGGTCGCGCATGATCCAGTCGGCGCGCGCGCCGGCAATGCCCAGCACGAAGCGCTCGATCAGCTCGCGGCCCTTCGCGGTATGGGTGACCTCGGGATGGAACTGCACGCCGTAGTAGCCGCGCGCCTCGTCGGCCATGCCGGCGATCGGGCAGCTCGGTGTGGAGGCCATCAGCTTGAAGCCTTCCGGCAGCGCGGTGACCTTGTCGCCATGGCTCATCCAGACCTTGAGCATGCCGTGGCCCTCGGGCGTGGCGAAGTCCTGGATGTCCTTGAGCAGCGCGGTGTGGCCGTGCGCGCGCACCTCGGCGTAGCCGAACTCGCGCTGGTCGCTCCACTCCACCTTGCCGCCCAGCTGCACGGCCATGGTCTGCATGCCGTAGCAGATGCCCAGCACCGGCACGCCCAGATCCCACACCGCCTGCGGCGCGCGCAGCTGGTGGTCTTCGTAGGTGCTGGCGTGGCTGCCCGACAGGATCACGCCCTTGGGGTTGTACTGGCGCACGAACTCGTCCGACACATCGTTCGGATGAATCTCGCAGTAGACGTGCGCCTCGCGGACGCGGCGGGCGATCAGCTGCGTAACCTGCGAGCCGAAATCAAGGATGAGGATTTTGTCGTGCATGATGTGCCGGTGGCGTTTCTTCTGGAGCGCTCTCCGTCATCACCTCCGTACCCGGCCCGTAGCCAGGCGGCGGCGTGATGACCGGCTCGCGCCGGGGTTCGTTTGATTGCGTCTGGCGCGCGGCGGGCGCGCCGTTGTTCCTTCTGGCGTCCTTGGCGGACGGCCGTTCCTGGTCCTGCTCGCGTTGATCGCGCTGTTCGCGCTCGCGCAGCCTGACTTTCTTCGCTGCGGGAATCTGCACCACCGCGAAGAAGGCAAGCACCACCGCGAGGGCGAGCAGCCAGATCTTGCCGGCGGGTTGCAGGGGTACGTCGAGGAAGAGTGTCCAGACCGCGACGATCAGCGCGCCCGCCAGGTTGACCTGGCCGACCGTGCGCGCCACCGCCACCGTCAGCTGCCCGTTGAGCGTGGCCTGCCACAGCAGCCAGGCCAGGCCGACCAGGGCCACGCCCAGCAGCTGTCCGTAGAACGCGGGCTGGGGCTGCGGCAGTTGCAGCGCGCTGTACAGCGTCGCCGACGGCGACAGCAGCAGCAACAGGCCGAGCAGCAGGTTGAGCACCGCGTCGAGAAACAGCACGCCTCGCAGCAATACCTTCATCCGAAGTCCTCCGCTAGGTTTTCCCGGGCGGGCGGAATTCGCGCCGCGGCCACGGACGGCGATGCCGGACGGCCGCGGATGCCCGCGCCGTGCGCCTGCGCGCACCGGCCGGGCCCGCTTCTCGCGGTTGCCGGCCGGCGCGCCGCCGGGCGCTCAGTCGATGTGGTAGTTCGGTGCTTCCTTGGTGATCTGCACGTCGTGCACGTGCGACTCGCGCATGCCGGCCGCGGTGATCTGCACGAACTGCGAGGTCTCGTGCCAGTCGGCGATGGACTGGCTGCCGCAGTAGCCCATCGAGGCGCGCACGCCGCCGCACAGCTGGTGGATGATGGCCATCACCGAACCCTTGTAGGGCACGCGGCCTTCGATGCCTTCCGGCACCAGCTTGTCGACGTTGGCGGTGTTGTCTTCCTGGAAGTAGCGGTCGGCCGCGCCATCCTTCATCGCGCCCACCGAACCCATGCCACGGTAGCTCTTGAACGAGCGGCCCTGGAACAGGAACACCTCGCCCGGCGCCTCTTCGGTGCCCGAGAACATGCCGCCCATCATCACGGCATGCGCGCCGGCGGCCAGCGCCTTGGCGATATCGCCCGAGTAACGGACGCCACCATCGGCGACCAGCGGCACGCCCGTGCCCTTGAGCGCCTCGGCCACATTGGATACCGCGGTGATCTGCGGCACGCCCACGCCGGCCACGATCCGCGTGGTGCAGATCGAGCCGGGGCCGATGCCGACCTTGACGCCGTCGGCGCCGTGCTCGACCAGCGCGCGCGCCGCCTCGCCGGTAGCGATGTTGCCGCCGATGACCTGCACCTGCGGGAAGTTCTGCTTGACCCAGCGCACGCGGTCCAGCACGCCCTGGCTGTGGCCGTGGGCGGTGTCGACCACGATCACGTCGACGCCGGCCTTGACCAGCAGCTCGACCCGCTCGTCATTGTCCGGACCCACGCCGACCGCGGCGCCTACGCGCAGTTGGCCGTGATCGTCCTTGCTGGCCAGCGGGTGCTCGACCGCCTTCTGGATATCCTTCACCGTGATCAGGCCACGCAGCTCGAAAGCAGTGTTGACCACCAGCACGCGCTCCAGGCGGTGGCGGTTCATCAGGCGCTTGGCCTCTTCCAGGCTGGCGCCTTCCGCCACCGTGACCAGCTTCTCGCGCGGTGTCATCTTGGCGCGCACCGGCGCGTCCAGTTCTTCCTCGAAGCGCAGGTCACGGTTGGTGATGATGCCGACCACCGTCTTGCCTTCCAGCACCGGGAAGCCGGAAATGCCGTGCTGATGCGACAGGGCGATCACATCGCGGATCTTCATATCCGGCGAAATGGTGATCGGATCACGCAGCACACCCGATTCGTAGCGCTTGACGCGTGCCACTTCGCGGGCCTGGTCGGCCGGCTTCAGGTTCTTGTGGACGATGCCGATGCCGCCGGCCTGTGCCATCGCGATCGCCAGGCGCGCTTCCGTCACGGTGTCCATGGCGGCGGACACGAGCGGAATGTTCAGGTCGATCGAGCGGGTCAGGCGGGTGCGGAGGGAGACATCCCGGGGAAGGACGGCCGAATAGGCCGGGACGAGCAGCACATCATCGAAGGTGAGTGCTTTCTGGACAAGACGCATAGCAATTCCTCTAGGCGCAAAACCGAATTATACAGGAACCTCGCCGGCGCAGATGTGTCGGCGCACGCCGTCTGCTATCCTCGATTCCTTTTAGCCGCAGCACGGACGCCGCGGCGTCGTTGCCATGGGAATCGGGGTACTGTGCGGTCTGCTGGCCGGTGCGTTCTGGGGCATGGTGTTCATCGCCCCCAAGCTGCTGCCCGCCTTTTCCCCCTGGGAACTGGCGATCGGGCGCTACCTGGCCTACGGCCTGGTGGCGGCCATCGCCTCCCTGCCGCTGCTGCGCCGCATCGCGCGCAAGCTGACACGCGCCGACTGCGTCGCACTGCTGCGCCAGGCCTTCACCGGCAACCTGCTCTACTACGTGCTGCTGGCCTTCGGCGTGCAACTGGCCGGCGTCGGCCCCACTTCGCTGATCATCGGCATCCTGCCGATCTCGGTCACGGTGATGGGACGACGCGATCACGGCGCAGTGCCGATGGCGCGGCTGATCTGGCCGCTGCTGGTGGTCGCGGCCGGTATCGCCTGCATCAATATCGATCTGTTCGGCGGCGGCGCCAGCGCGCACGCGGCGGCGGCCGGCGCTGCCGTGCGGCCGGTGTGGGAGAAGGTCGCCGGCGTGCTGTGCGCGGCCGGCGCCCTGGTCTGCTGGACCCTGTATGCGGTGGACAACGCGCGCTACCTGCAGCGCAATCCCCAGTACAGCGGCAATGAGTGGTCCGCGCTGTATGGCATGTCGACCGGCGCGGCCTCGGTGGTGCTGGCGCTGGCCGGCTGGCTGTTCGCCGGCAGCGCGCCGGGCGGATCCGGCAGCGGACGTGACTGGCACTGGTTCTGGATGGTCAATGCCGCCGTCGCGCTGGGCGCCTCGCTGATCGGCAACAACCTGTGGAACATCTCGAGCCGGCGCCTGCCGCTGACGCTGTCGGGCCAGATGATCGTCTTCGAGACCCTGTTCGCGCTGGCCTACGGCTTCGTCTTCGACCACCGCTGGCCACGCCCGCTGGAGCTGGCCGCCATCCTGTTGCTGATCATCGGCGTGGCCTGGTCGGTGCGGTTGCACGCGGACGACAAGTCTGCCTAAACTAGCGCCCACGGCCGGTGTGGCGCGTGCGCCGCGCCGGCCCGCCAAGCCCGCCGCGCCAGCCAAACCCGACGCCCTGCCCCGCCATGAAACGAACGCCTGCGCTATGCCTGCTCGCCACCTGCCTGCTGCTGCCGGCCACCGCGTTCCCCCAGTGGCAGTGGCGCGACGGCAACGGCCGCATGGTCTACAGCGATGTGCCGCCGCCGCCCGGTGTGCCGGACGGCAGCATCCTCAAGGCGCCCGGACGCTTCGCCGGCAGCCTGCAGGCGCTCGATGTCAGCGCGCCGGCGGCGGCCGCGCCGGCCCCACTGCCGGCCAAGCCGGGAGCGGCACTGGCAGGCGAGGAAGAGGCCTTCCAGAAGCGCCGCGCAGCACACTTGAAGCAGGAAACCGAACTGGCCCGGAAGGAAGCCCAGGAAGCGGAGCGCGAGACCCGCTGCTCCCAGCTGCGCAACTATGCCAACGGGCTCCAACAAGGCATCCGGATCGCCACCGTGGCGCCGGACGGCTCGCTCAATCGCCTCGACGGCAACCAGCGCCAGGCCGAATTGGAACGCACCAACGCCAACATCGAACGCAACTGCATCTGAGCGCGCCCGGCTGGCGCCAGCCGGGCGCGTAGCGGGCTACCGGCTACTGGCTACTGGCCGCCGCCCCGCCACTTGTGTCCTTCCCGCGAGCCCGCCGCGCGGGTCTTCTGCACCCGCCGCTGGCGCGCCGACTTCGGATCGGCGACCAGCCCGCGATAGACCTCCACGCGGTCGCCTTCGCGCACCACGGTTTCCATCGTTTTCAGCTTGCCGAAGATGCCGACCCGCGCACTGGCAGGATCGATCTGCGGGCAGGCCTGCAACAGGCCCGCCGCGGCGATCGCCTGGGCAATGGTGGAGCCGGCCGATAATTCGACCTCGCGCAGGAAGACCTCGCCCGGCCGGGCGTAGCAGACCAGGGCTCGCACCTGCGCGGCGGCGTCATTGTCCCTCATAGACCACCTCGGCACGCTTGACGAAGGCATCGACGAAGGTATTGGCAATCATGCTGAAGACCGGCCCGATGAGCTTCTCCAGCAGGAAGCTGGAGAATTCGTAGTGCAGGTGGAAATCGATCTTGCAGGCATCCTCGCGCAGCGGCGTGAAGCGCCATGAACCCTTGAACACCTTGAAGGGACCGTCGGCGAAGGTCATGTCGATCTGGGTCGGGCGCTGCTGCACATTGCGCGTGTGGAAATACTGCTTGATGCCGTTGAAATGGATGTGAATCTTGGCGTCGAGCAGGGTCTCGGTCTGCTCGAACACCTCCACGCCGCCGCACCAGGGCAGGAACTTGGGATAGTCTTCGACGCGCGTGACCAGGTCGTACATTTGCGCGGCCGAATAACCGAGCAGCACGGATTTATGGACGTCTGCCATGAATGGGGAAAGACAGGGGCTGCCGGCGCATGTCGGACGCCGGCAGCGTCAGTGCCGGACGTGAACCGGTGCCGGGCCGGTTTGTTAGAATTGCGATTTTAGCCGACGCGCGCCTTCCAGGCATCCCGTCGGGCCGGCGCAGGCCATCCCGCCGCCGGCCGTGCCGCCCACCCGCCGTTCAGACCGGAACCGCATGACCATCGCAGACAACAAGAAAGCCTTCTTTGACTACTTCATCGAGGAACGATACGAAGCCGGCATCGTGCTCGAAGGCTGGGAGGTCAAGGCGATCCGCGCGGGACGCGTGCAGATCAAGGAAGGCTATGTGGTCGTGCGCGATGCGGAGATGTTCCTGATCGGCGCCCACATCAGCCCGCTGCAGAGCGCCTCCACCCACGTCAATCCCGACCCGGTGCGCACGCGCAAGCTGCTGCTGAAAGCGGACGAGATCAAGAAGCTGATCGGCAAGGTCGAGCAGCGCGGCTACACGCTGGTGCCGCTGAACCTGCACTACACACGCGGCCGGGTCAAGTGCGAGATCGGCCTCGCCAAGGGCAAGAAGCTGTTCGACAAGCGCGAGACCGAGAAGAACCGCGACTGGCAGCGCGAGAAGGCGCGCCTGCTCAAGGGCGGCGGCAAGGAATAGGCCGCCGCAGGGGGCGTGCCCACACGCCTTCACGCCCCCCCCTCTTACGCACCCTCACGCATCCTCATGCGCCCTTCTGCTGCCCCTTCACGATCTGCAGCGCCGAGGCGATCATCCCGCTCATCTCGCCCAGGTTGCCCGGCACGATCAGGGTATTGCCCTGCTTGGCCAGGTTGCCGAAGGCGCCTACGTACTCCTCCGCCACCTTCAGGTTGACCGCCTCCATGCCGCCTTCGGTGCGGATCGCGCGGCCGATCTTCTCGATCGCCTGGGCGTTGGCTTCGGCCACCGCCAGGATGGCCGCGGCCTCGCCCTGCGCCTTGTTGATGGCTGCCTGCCGCTCGCCTTCGGACTTCTGGATGGCGGCCTCGCGCGCGCCTGCGGCCAGGTTGATCTGTTCCTGCCGCTTGCCTTCCGAGGCCGCGATCAGGGCGCGCTTCTCGCGCTCGGCGGTGATCTGCGCCTGCATGGCATGCAGGATCTCCTTGGGCGGCGTCAGGTCCTTGATCTCGTAGCGCAGCACCTTGACGCCCCAGTTGGAGGCCGCCTCGTCGAGCGCGTTGACCACGCTGTGGTTGATGAACTCGCGTTCCTCGAAGGTCTTGTCCAGCTCCAGCTTGCCGATCACCGAGCGCAGCGTGGTCTGCGACAGCTGGGTGATGGCGACCACGAAGTTGCTGGAGCCGTAGGAGGCCTTCATCGGATCGGTGACCTGGAAGTACAGCACCCCGTCGACCTGCAGCTGGGTGTTGTCCTTGGTGATGCAGACCTGGCTGGGCACGTCCAGCGGGATTTCCTTCAGCACATGCTTGTAGGCCACGCGGTCGATGAACGGTACCACGATGGACAGGCCCGGCGTCAGCGTAGCGTGGTAGCGCCCGAGCCGTTCCAGCACCCAGGCATGCTGCTGCGGCACGATCTTGATCGCCTGCGCGATCAGCACGACGGCGATGATGAGGATGATCAGGGGCAGCAGGCCGAGCTGGAAATCGAGCATGAATTCACTCCGTACGTAGTGAGGGGCTGCGATACCGCATCGCAGCAACGTGGGAAACACGGATGAGACGGATTCGGGCCGGGGGCGCCCGGCCCGTTCTGGCCCTGTGGCTGCGGCTAGGCCGCTGCACCTGCGGATCCGCCTGATGCAGCAGCCGGCACCACCACCAGCGTGGTGCCGTCCACCTCGATGATGCGGAAGCGTCCCGGCACGGCCGCGTGGCCGGGCGCCAGGCGGACCGACCAGTCCGCGCCCCGGTAGGGCGCGCGCGACAGGCCATAGCGGTCCCAGGCGGCCACGTCGAGTTCCTGGCCGATGTCGAGGTTGGCATTGGGATCGCTGCCCGGGGTGCGCCGCTTGGGCCGCCCGAAACGGGTGCGCCGCAGCACGGCGATGCCGGCGACCGCCACCACCGCACTGAGCACCGCCTGTGCGCCGGGCTCGAGGCCGGCCAGTCCGCCGAGCCCGCCCACCAGCAGGCCGATCGCGACCATCAGCAGGTAGAAGGTCCCGCTGGCCAGCTCGGCGATCACCAGCAGGCCGGCAGCCACGAACCACGCGTACTCGCTCGTCATCGCGTCCCCTCTTCGCGCAAGAAAAAACCCCCGCCGCGCCGTGGGCGCCTGCGGGGGCCATATCACACCTGACGCAGGGCCGGTGCGTGCCGGCGCGCGAGGCGCCGGCAACTGTCCAACGATTCTATTGTGACGCGAAATGCCTCAGGATGCCAGCTGTTGCCAGGTATCGACCACCGAGTCCGGGTTCAGCGAGATCGACTTGATGCCTTCCTTGGCCAGCCAGGCAGCGAAGTCGGGGTGGTCGGAAGGACCCTGGCCGCAGATGCCGACGTACTTGTCCAGGCGCAGCGCGGTCGAGATGGCGCGCGACAGCATGAAGCGCACGGCCGGATCACGCTCGTCGAAGTCCTTGGCCAGCAGCTCCATGCCGGAGTCGCGGTCCAGGCCCAGGGTGAGCTGGGTCAGGTCGTTCGAACCGATCGAGAAGCCGTCGAAGAACTGCAGGAATTCCTCGGCCAGGATGGCGTTCGACGGCACTTCGCACATCATGATGATGCGCAGGCCGTTCTCGCCGCGCTTCAGGCCATGCTTGGCCAGCAGCTCGATGACCTTCTCGGCCTGGCCCAGCGTACGCACGAAGGGCACCATGATCTCGACGTTGGTCAGGCCCATTTCGTCGCGCACGCGCTTCATGGCCTTGCATTCCATCTCGAACGCTTCGGCGAAATCTTCGGCGATGTAGCGCGAGGCGCCACGGAAACCCAGCATCGGGTTTTCCTCGTCCGGCTCGTAGCGCGAGCCACCGATCAGCTTCTTGTACTCGTTGGACTTGAAGTCCGACAGGCGCACGATCACGGGCTTCGGATAGAAGGCCGCGCCGATGGTGGCGATGCCTTCGGCCAGCTTGTCGACGTAGAAGGCGCGCGGGCTGGCGTGGCCCCGGGCCACGCTTTCCACTGCCTTCTTCAGATCGGCGTCGACCTGCGGGTAGTCGAGGATGGCCTTCGGGTGCACGCCGATGTTGTTGTTGATGATGAACTCGAGGCGGGCCAGGCCCACGCCGTTGTTCGGGATCTGGCTGAAGTCGAAGGCCAGCTGCGGGTTGCCGACGTTCATCATGATCTTGACGTCGATCGCCGGCATCTCGCCGCGCTGGACCTCGGTCACTTCGGTCTCGAGCAGGCCGTCGTAGATGCGGCCTTCGTCGCCTTCGGCGCAGGACACGGTCACCAGCGTGCCGTCCTTCAGCAAGTCGGTGGCGTCACCGCAACCGACCACGGCCGGCACGCCCAGCTCGCGCGCGATGATGGCCGCGTGGCAGGTACGGCCGCCGCGGTTGGTCACGATGGCGGCGGCACGCTTCATCACCGGCTCCCAGTTCGGGTCGGTCATGTCGGCCACCAGCACGTCGCCGGGCTGCACGCGTTCCATCTCGGACGGATCGTTGATGACACGCACCGGACCGGTACCGATCTTCTGGCCGATGGCGCGGCCGCTGGTCAGCACCGGGGCGGTACCCTTGAGCTTGAAGCGCTGCTCCACCTTGCCGGCGGCCTGGCTCTTCACCGTCTCGGGGCGGGCCTGCAGGATGTAGATCTTGCCGTCCTTGCCGTCCTTGCCCCACTCGATGTCCATCGGGCGGCCGTAGTGCTTCTCGATGATCAGCGCGTACTGGGCCAGCTCGGCGACGTCGGCGTCGGTGATCGAGTAGCGGTTGCGCAGCTCGATGGGCACGTCCACGGTCTTCACGCGGCCGGCTTCGCCGGGCGCGGTGAACTCCATCTTGATCAGCTTGGAGCCGATCGAGCGGCGGATGATCGGGTACTTGCCCTCGCGCAGCGTGGGCTTGAACACGTAGAACTCGTCCGGGTTCACGGCGCCCTGCACCACCGTCTCGCCCAGGCCGTAGCTGGAGGTGATGAAGACCACGTCCTGGAAGCCCGATTCCGTGTCGATGGTGAACATCACACCCGAGGAGGCCAGGTCCGAGCGCACCATGCGCTGCACACCGGCCGACAGCGCCACCACGTCGTGGGCGAAGCCCTTGTGCACGCGGTAGGAGATGGCGCGGTCGTTGTACAGCGAGGCGAACACGTGCTTGATCTTGTCGAGCACGTCGTCGATACCGCTGACGTTCAGGTAGGACTCCTGCTGGCCGGCGAACGAAGCGTCGGGCAGGTCCTCGGCGGTGGCCGACGAACGCACGGCGAAGGAGGCTTCAGCACCTTCGCGTGCCGACACGCGGGCGTAGTGCTCGCGGATCTCCTGCTCGAGGCGGGGCTGGAACGGGGCCGAGGCGACCCATTCGCGGATCTGCGCGCCGGCCTCGGCGAGCGCCTTGACGTCGTCGACGTCCAGCGTCTTGAGACGCTCGGAGATGCGCTCGGTCAGGTTGTTGTGGGCGAGGAAATCGCGGAAGGCCAGCGCCGTGGTGGCAAAGCCACCGGGCACGCGCACGCCGGCTTCCGCCAGCTGGGAGATCATCTCGCCCAGCGACGAATTCTTGCCGCCGACGATTTCCACGTCAGCCATGCGCAACTGTTCGAACGGCAGCACGTAGGCGCCGTCTTTAGCCTGGTTGGTCATAAAAGCCTCAAAACAAAGTAAGAAACCTGTTGCGCGTTCGGCATATTCTTAGTGTTCTGCTCCCGAACAGATCGCTTGGCTAAGCCACCCCACCGCAGCCCTTGCTGCAGCGCACATTGCGCACAATCCACCGCGTAACCATTGCAACGACTGGGATTGTGGAATTGCTTAGCGAAAAGATCGCCGCTATTCTACCGTGCCGCACCGCACTTTCGCGGAAGCCGTACTCAAAATATTGTTCAGATATGACCGAGCCTGAAGTGCCGCAAGCGACCTCGCCCGCCGAGCCTACCAACGGGCGTCCCGCCGTCCGCACCGTCTTCATCGTATCCGATGGCACCGGGATTACCGCGGAGACTTTCAGCCACTCGATCCTGGCCCAGTTCGAGATGCGCTTCCGCAAGGTGCGCATGCCCTTTGTCGACACGCCCGACAAGGCGCATATCGCCGTCGGCAAGATCAACGAGGCCTTCTATGCCGAGGGCGCCCCGCCGATCGTCTTCACCACGCTGGTCAATCCCGAGTCGAACAAGGCACTGCGCCGCGCCAAGGCCATGATCCTGGACATGTTCCAGACCTTCATCGAGCCGCTGGAGAAGGAACTCGGCATCAAGTCGACCCATGCGATCGGCCGCTTCCACCAGAATGCCGACACCGAGGCCTACAAGAACCGCATCGAGGCCATCAACTTCTCGCTGGCACACGATGACGGCCAGTCGCACAAGAACCTGGCCGAGGCCGACGTGATCCTGGTCGGCGTGTCGCGCAGCGGCAAGACTCCGACCAGCCTCTACCTCGCCATGCAGTACGGCCTGAAGGCAGCCAACTATCCACTGATCCCCGACGACTTCGAGCGCGGCCGCATGCCGTCGGCGCTCTATCCGTTCAAGGGCAAGATCTTCGGTCTCTCCATCGATCCGCAGCGCCTGACCGAGATCCGCAACGAGCGGCGTCCGGGCAGCAAGTATGCCGCGCTGGAGAACTGCCGCTATGAGGTCAATGAAGCCGAATCGATGATGCGTCGCGAAGGCATCAAATGGCTGTCCTCGACGCACAAATCGATCGAGGAGATCGCCACCACCATCCTGCAGGAAATCAAGGTGGAGCGGGACAACGGTTATTGAAAGGCCGTTGAACTGCTATTGAACTGCTATTGAGTGGCGCCGCCGGACCCGGCATCCGCACTGGCCCGGCGGCGCGCCTCACCCGCGCCGCTGCCTGACTGCCTCGAACAGGCACACCGCCGTCGCCGCCCCGACATTGAGCGACTCCAGCCCGCCCGGTTGCGGAATCCCCACCTTGCGCGTCACGGCCGCCATCCATGCCGGCCCCACCCCCGCCCCTTCGTTGCCCACCACCCAGGCCACCGGCCCGCGCAGATCCACGTCGTAAAGCTCGGCGTCGGCATGCGAGGAGGTCGCCAGCAGCGGCACGGCCAGCCGCGGCAGCAGCAGTTCCGGCGTGCAGTGTTCGACGATATTCAGGTGGAAATTGGCCCCCATGGCAGCCCGCAGGGTCTTGGCCGACCATGCCAGGGCGCAGCCGGTGGCGAGAAAGGCATGGGGAATGCCCGCCGCCGCCGCGCTGCGCAGGATCGAGCCCACATTGCCGGCATCCTGCACACCATCGAGGATGATGCAGTCGGTGTCCACGCGCGCAGGCAATTTGCCCTGCGGCGTATCGATCACCAGCATCAGGTCGATCCCGTTGGCCACGGTGGCGATCTGCGCGAACAGCGCGTCCGCCAGCACCACCACCCGATCATCCGGCACGCGGCGCAGCAAAGGCACGACCTCGGCATGGTCGAAGTGGCGCTCGGACACCACGCACTGGAGCGGCGTGCCCTGCGCGTCCAGATAGGCCTGCGCCAGATGGACGCCGTCGAGCAGCGCCTGCCCGGCCTTGCGCAACTGGTGGGTGGAGGTGGTCAGCGCCTTGAGGTGCTTGAAGAGCGCGTTGTCGCGCGAGGTGAGATGCTTCACGGCGGAATCTCCGGAGTTCGGCGGGCCGGGCACGGCAGGCGCTCGGCCCGCCCGGCCATCCATCAGGCGGCGCCGGCGCCGGCTTCGAGCGCCTTGCGCACGGGTGCGAAGGAACGGCGGTGGTGCGCGGTCGCGCCATGGCGCGCCAGGGCCGCCAGGTGCTGCGGCGTCGGGTAACCGGCGTGGACGTCGAACCCATACTGCGGGAATTCCGCGTGCAGGGCCAGCAGTTCGCGGTCGCGCGCCACCTTGGCCAGGATGGAGGCCGCCGAAATGGCCTGGACCTTGGCATCGCCCTTGACCACGGCCTCCACCGGGAACGGCACCTGCGGGCAGCGGTTGCCGTCGACCTGGACCAGGTCCGGCGTGACGCCGCCGGCCGCCAGGCCCTGCACCGCGCGCTGCATGGCCAGCATGGTGGCGTGCAGGATGTTGAGCCGGTCGATCTCCTCGACGCTGGCCTGCGCGATATGCCAGCCCAGCGCACGCTCGCGGATGAGATCGAACAAGGCCTCGCGCCGACGCGCCGTCAGCACCTTGGAGTCGGCCAGCCCTTCGATCGGCCGGGCCGCGTCGAGCACCACCGCGGCGGCGTAGACCGGACCGGCCAGCGGACCGCGGCCCGCCTCATCGACACCGCACAGCAGGCCCGCAGGGGCCTGCCAGCCCAGCTCCAGCTGTGGCGCCGCCGCAGCCCTGGTCTTGCGGGTCACCATCAGAGCTGCCCCCGCTCGTGCATCAGCCGGACCACGACCTCGCTGGCGAGTCCGGCGGTGTTGCGCTGCAGCGAATGGTGCATCTGGGTGAAATGCTCACGCAGGAAGGCGGTGTTGCTCTCGTCGTTCAGCTGCAGCAGCGTCTCGCGCGCCAGCGCCTCGGGCGTGGCATCGTCCTGCAGCAGTTCCGGCACGACGAAGCGACCGGATAAGATATTGGGCAGGCCGACGTAGGGCAGATAGCCCTGGCGCTTCATGATCTGCGCGGTCAGCCAGGGCACCTTGTAGGAAATCACCATAGGCTTCTTGTACAGCGCTGCCTCCAGCGTGGCGGTACCGCTGGCGAGCAGCACCACGTCGGCCGCTTCCATCGCCAGGTGCGACTGCCCGTCGACGACGGTCAGGGCCAGGTCCGGATACTGCCGATGCAGTTCCTCGACGATGGCGCGCAGCGGCGCGCTCGCCGCCGGCAGCACGAAGACCAGGTCCGGCTCCATCGCCTGCATCCGCGCCATCGCCGCGAAGAAGGTGGCGCCCAGGTTACGCACCTCGGAGCGCCGGCTGCCCGGCAGTACGGCAACCACGCGGCGTCCTTCAGGCAGGCCGAGCCGGGCGCGCGCGCCCGCGACATCGGGCACCATCGGGATCACATCGGCGAGCGGATGCCCCACGTAGGTGGCGGGAATGCCGGCGCGCGCATAGATCTCGGGCTCGAAGGGAAAGAGGCACAGGATATGGTCGACCGCCCGTGCGATGGTGCGGATCCGCCCCCCGCGCCAGGCCCAGATCGACGGGCTGACGAAATGGACGACCGGGATGCCTGCGCGCCGCAGCGGCACTTCCAGGCCGAAATTGAAATCGGGCGCATCGACGCCGATGAAGCACAGCGGCGGCTGGGCGAGCATCTTGTCGCGCACCGCGCGGCGCGTCGCCAGGATCTCGCGCAGCGAGCCCAGTACTTCCACGTAGCCGTTGACCGAGAGGGTTTCCATCGGCCAGTCGGAGCGGAAACCCTCCGCCATCATACGCTTGCCGCCGATGCCCGCGTAGTCGACCGTGTCCCCGAGCCGGGACTTCAGCCCGGCCAGCAACTGGGCGGCGAGCAGATCGCCCGACGCCTCGCCCGCCACCATGCCAATGGTGCCCCGCTTGCCGGGCATCTGCCCGGCGTCCTGCCTTGCGCCGACGGCCGTCACCCCGGCCGCCTCAGCGCACGATGCCGCGCTGCGTGGCGGCGATGAAGGCAAGGAAGGTGTGCAGCGGCTGCGACGTGCCGGCATCGGTCTGGGCGGCGAGATCGGCAATCTCCACGCGAGCCTGGTCGAAACTCAGGTCCGACTTGTAGAGCAGCTTGTAGGCCTGGCGCAGCGCCGCGATCTGCGCGGCATCGAAGCCGCGCCGGCGCAGTCCTTCAACGTTGACGCCGTGCGGCGCCGCCTTGTTGCCGTTCTTGTCGCTGGCCGCGATCACGTAGGGCGGCACGTCCTGCACCAGCGCCGAGGCTCCGCCCAGCATGGCATGCTCGCCGATGCGCACGAACTGGTGCACGCCGCTCATGCCGCCGATGATGGCCCAGTCGCCAACCTGCACGTGGCCGGCGATCTGCGCATTGCTGGAGAACACCGTATGGTTGCCGACGCGGCAGTCGTGCGCGATGTGCACGTAGGCCATGATCCAGTTGTCGTTGCCGATGCTGGTCAGGCCCTGGTCCTGCACGGTCCCCGTATGGATGGTGGTGAACTCGCGGATGGTGTTGCGGTCGCCGATCTCCAGGCGCGTCGGCTCGTCGCGGTACTTCATGTCCTGCGGCGCGCCGCCGACGGAAGCATACGGCCCGATACGGTTGTCGGCGCCCACGGTGGTGTGACCGTCGACGGTGGTATGGGCTCCGATGCGGGTGCCGCGCCCGACGCGTACGTTGGGGCCGACGATGGAGAACGGCCCGACGCTCACGTCGTCCGCCAGTTCGGCCTTCGGATCGACCAGTGCGGTGGGGTGGATTTGCGTCATGCGTCCTGTCCTATGGTCTGATAAAGCGCATTCATGCAGGGTCCGCCGGCGCTACAGAGCGCGGCGGCACCCCTGCCCATCAGGCCTCGGCCTGCTTGACGGTACACATCAGTTCGGCCTCGCACGCGACCTTCTCGTCGACGGTGGCAAAAGCCTTGAACTTCCAGATACCGCGGATGTAGCGCTCGACGGTCACGTTCAGGTGGAGCTGGTCGCCCGGATAGACGACCTGCTTGAAGCGAGCGCCGTCGATGCCGACGAAGTAGTACAGCGCGCCTTCCTTGCGTTCGAGTTCCGCGCCGAACGTCAGCAGGCCGGCCGACTGCGCCAGCGCCTCGAGGATGAGCACGCCGGGCATCACCGGCTGCTCGGGGAAATGCCCCATGAAGTAGGGCTCGTTGATGGTGACGTTCTTCAGCGTCTTGATGCGCTTGCCCGGCTCGAACTCGAGTACCCGGTCCACCAGCAGGATGGGATAGCGATGCGGCAGCAGCTTGAGGATCTTGCGGATGTCGATGTCGGCTGCGGTCATGATGATTTCCCTTCGATTTCTTGGGTGTTGCGGTTTCCGGCGCCCTCGCCGCGCAAGCGCTTCTCGATCTGCATGACGCGCTCACGCAGCTTGGAGAGCCCGCGCACGATGGCGGCGTTCTTTTCCCATTCGCCGTGCGGCAGGAAGGGGAAGACGCTGGTGTAGTGCCCGCCGGGTTTCGTAATGGATTTGGTGATGGAGGTGCCGCCCGATACCGTGGTGCGATCGGCGATATTCAGGTGTCCGGCGAAATTGGCCGAGCCGCCGATCACGCAGAAGCGGCCCACGTGCGTGCTGCCGGCAATGGCGGCGCAGCCCGCGATCACGGTATGGGCGCCGACACGCACGTTGTGCGCGATCTGCACCTGGTTGTCCAGCTTGCAGCCGTCCTCGATCACGGTGTCCGCCATGGCACCGCGATCGATGGCGGTATTGGCGCCGACCTCGACGTCATTGCCCAGCACCGCCCTGCCCGTCTGCGGGATCTTGACGTACTCCACGCCAGCGGGGCCGATGTCCGGCGCGAAACCGAAGCCGTCCGCACCGATCACCACGCCGCTGTGCAGGATGCAGCGGGCACCCACCACGCAGCGGTGGTAGATCGATACATTGGCGTAGACCAGCGTGTCGTCGCCCACCTGCGCACCGGCACCGACGAAGCTGTTGGCCAGGATGCGCACGCGCTCGCCCAGCCTGGCCCCGCTCTCGATCACCACATTCGGGCCGATGAAACAGGACGCCGGCACCACCGCATCCGCTGCCACGCTGGCGCGCGCGTCGATACCGGTACGCAGGTCGGCATTGGCCTCGCGGTCGAAGCGCTGCGCGATGCGGGCGAACACGACGTAAGGGTTGCGCGCCACGATCCAGTGGCGGCCCTCGGCGTGGCCCTCGGCGCGCAGGCGCTCCAGGTCGGCCGGCGACACGATCACCGCCGCGGCGGTGCTGGAGGCCGCCTGCGCGAGGTAAAGCGGATTGGAAAGGAAGGAGAGCTGGTCCGGCCCCGCCTGGTCGAGCGGCGCGAGGCCGCGCACGGCGAGGTCGGGATCACCCACAACCTGCGCGCCGTTTTCGGTGGCGAGCTGACCCAGTGTGGGCGTCTTCATGGCAGTACTTCCAGGAGGGAAAAACAGCAGGCGCGAGCGCCTTACTTACCGGCCGGGGCCGTGGCGGCACCGCCTGCGTTCAGGGCCTTCATCACGTCGTCGGTGATGTCGATGCGCGGGTTGACGTAGACCGCTTCCTGCACGATCAGGTCGTACTTGCGCTGCTCGGCCAGCTGGCGGATCACGCGGTTGGCGCGCTCCAGCACCTGGGCCAGCTCTTCGTTGCGGCGCTGGTTCAGGTCCTCGCGGAACTCGCGCTGCTTGCGCTGGAACTCACGGTCGAGATCGGCCACCTCGCGCTGACGGCGCTGACGGTCGGTATCGGCCAGCACGGCCGTGTCCTTGTCGAGCTTGTCGGCCATGGTCTTGATCTTCTGGGCCATGTCCTGCAACTCGCGGTCACGCTTGGAGAACTCCTGCTCCAGCTTGACCTGCGCCTGCTTGGCAGGCTGCGAATCACGCAGGATGCGCTCGGAGTTCACGGCGGCGATGCGCGCCTCCTGGGCGAAGGCGGGTGCTGCGGCGACGGCAGCGGCGGCCAGTGCCAGCGCGCCCAGGGATTTGATCAATGGGGAAGTGGTTTTCATATAACTGTATCCCTTCTTCAGAATGCCGTACTCAGAATGCCGTACCCATCTGGAATTGGAAGCGTTGGGTCCTGTCTTCCGGTGCCAGGCGCAGCGGGAAGCCCATGCTGATCTTCAGCGGGCCGATCGGCGACAGCCAAGACATGCCGAAGCCGGTCGAGTACTTGAGCTGGCCGAAGTTCAGCGGCGCGCCTTCCTGGTAGACGTTGCCGAAGTCGAAGAACGTGAACAGGCGCAGCGTGCGATCCACGCCCGAACCGGGCAGCGGGAAGATGAATTCGGCGTTGCCGATCATCTTGGAGGCGCCGCCCACCGGGTTGCCGTTCTGGTCCTTCGGACCCAGCGTGCTGGTCTGGTAGCCGCGCACCGAGCCGATACCGCCGGCGTAGAAGTACTTGAACACCGGGAACGGCGTGTTGCCGTAGCCGTGGCCGTAGGCGACCTCGCCGTTCAACGCCAGCGTGAACGACTTCGAGATCGGGTAGAAGTACTGCTGCTGCACGCTGGCGCGGTAGTACTGCGTATCGCCGCCCGGCAGGCCGACTTCCAGGTTGGCCTGGGTGTAGGGGCCCTTGGTCGGTACCAGCGCGCTGTCACGGCGGTCGCGCGCCCAGCCGATGGTGAACGGGATATTGTTGATCGGATCGCCGCTACCCTTGCCGATCTTGTTCAGCCAGGTCACGTACTGGCTGGGCGTATTGACATCGGTGTAGACCTGGGTTCGCTCGAAGCCCACCCCGAAGAACACCGTGTCGACCTCGGAGAACGGCACGCCGAACTTGAAGCTGCCACCCATGGTGACGATCTTGTAGTCCGAGTCACCGGTGTAGTACAGCGGCCGTGCGGTACGGTAGTAGACGTCGGTCGTGCGGCTGATGCCATCCACCGTGAAGTACGGGTCGTACTGCGTCAGCGAGATCGTGCGGAAGGACTTGGCGGTGTTCATGTCCAGGCCCAGGCTGGTGCCCGAACCGAACACGTTGTCCTGCCGCAGGCCGGCCTGCAGCACCAGCTTGTCGGTCGACGAGAAGCCCAGGCCGAGGCTGATCTGGCCGGTCGGCTTCTCGGTCACGTTGACGTTGACGTCGACCTGGTCGGGCGCGCCCGGCACGTCCTCGGTGGTGATGTTGGTGTCGGTGAAATAGCCGGTGCGGTTGATGCGGGCCTGCGATTGCGTCAGCTTCTCGCTGTCGAACCACGAGCTCTCCATCTGGCGCATCTCGCGGCGCACCACCTCGTCACGCGTCTTGCTGTTGCCGATCACGTTGACGCGGCGCACATAGACGCGGCGGCCCGGATCGACCATCAGGGTCAGCGCCACCTCGCGCTTCTCGCGATCGATCTGAGGCTGCGGATTGATGGTGGTGAAGGCGTAGCCGTAGGTACCCAGCAGGTCGGTGATGGCCTTGGTGCTCTGCGTCAGCTTCTCCGACGAGAAGACTTCACCCTTGTGAAGCTTCAGCAGCTTCTCCATCTCGTCCTGCTTGCCCAGCATCTCGCCGGCCAGGCGGATGTCCGACACCTTGTACTGCTCGCCTTCCTTGATGTTCAGCGTCAGGAAGATGTCCTTCTTGTCCGGCGTGATCGACACCTGGGTCGACTCGATGGCGAACTCCAGGTAGCCGCGGTTCAGGTAGAACGAGCGCAGCGCCTCCAGGTCGGCCGTCAGCTTCTGCTTCGAATAGAGGTCGTTCTTGGTGTACCAGGACAGCCAGTTCGGCGTCGACAGCTGCATCTCGTCGCGCAGCGTGCTTTCCTTGAAGGCCTTGTTGCCGACGATATTGATCTGGCGGATCTTGGCCACCGGACCTTCGTCGACGTTGAACACCACCGACACGCGGTTGCGATCGACCGGCGTCACCGTGGTCTGCACGTCGGCGGCATAGTAGCCGCGCGAGACGTACTGGCGCTTCAGTTCCTGCTCGGCCTTGTCGATCAGCGCCTTGTCGTAGTAGCGCGCTTCGGCCACGCCCACGGCGCGCAGCGAGCGGCGCAGGGTGTCCTTGTCGAATTCCTTGATGCCGACGAACTCGAGCTGGGAAATGGCCGGTCGCTCCTCGACGCGGACCACCAGCACGCCTTCCTCGGATCGGATCTGCACGTCCTTGAAGAAGCCGGTATTGTAGAGCGCGCGGATCGCGTCGGCGCCCTTCTCGTCGGTGAAGGTCTCGCCGACCCGGACCGGCAGGTAGCCGAACACGGTGCCCGGCTCGACCCGCTGCAGCCCTTCGACACGGATGTCCTTGACGACAAAGGGCTCCGCGGCCCAACCCGCTGGCGTCCAGGCGGCAATCATGGCGCTAGCCAGAACGCTCAGCGAGATGCGCTTATGTCTGATCAATCTTGATCCCCTCTTTGGTTCCATGCAGGATTGGACTCCGATGCCCCCGGGCTGCGCCTGGGCATCGGCATGCCTGACATCGTCGGCGACGGCTGCGCCGCCCGCCTCTTGTTCTAGCCGCGCCCGAACAGCAGCCGGCTGACGTCATTGAACAGGGCGAGCGATGTCAGGAGCAGAATGCAGGCGATGCCGACCCTCTGTAGCATTGCCTGCCAATGGTCTGGTACTGGCCTGCCGGTCAAAAATTCCACGCAATAATACAGCAAATGACCCCCATCCAGTACCGGAATAGGTAACAAATTCAACACACCGAGGCTGACGCTGACCAGCGCCAGAAAGCCCACGAAGGGCTGCCAGCCCAGGCTCGCGGCACGCCCTGCGTAGTCCGCCACGGTCAGAGGCCCGCTCAGGTTCTGCAGCGAGGCCTGGCCGACCAGCATCTTGGCCAGCAGCTTCAGCGACAGCGTGCTGGTCGACCAGACCTGGCCGGCGGCGCGCAGCAGCGCCTGGTCCGGCCGGTAGCGTACCGTCTCCATTTCCACCGCCTGGCTGAGGGCAGCGCCGAGCTTGCCGGAAGCCGCCGCACTGCCGGTGGCCGGCGCCGTGTCGAGGGTCACCGCGACTTCCTGCCGCTGCCCGTCACGCACGATGCCCAGCGTCACCGCCTGGCCAGGCCGCGCGCGTACCGCGCGGATCAGCTCGCCGGCCTGGGTCAGCGCCTGCCCCTGCAGGGCAACCACCTGGTCGCCGGCGCGCAGGCCGGCGCGCCGGGCCGCGGAATCCGGCAGCACCTCGCTGATGGTGATCGGACCGCCCTGCAGGGCGAGGCCGAGCAAGGCCAGCGGATCCTGTTCAGGGTCGCGTCCGGTATCGGGCAGCTTCGGCAGCACCGCGTCCCGCTCCGCGCCGTCGGTGCCGCGCACGCGCAGCACCGCGCGCGCGCCGCCGAAGCCCTCGGCGAACACCGCCATGCGCAGGTCGCCCCAGGAACGCACCGCTTCCGTGCTGCCGTTCGCGCTCAGCGACAGCACGCGGTCGCCGGCGCGCAGGCCGGCCTGGGCGGCCACGCTGCCGGGCGCCGGTGCGGCCAGCAGCGGCGCCGCCTCGCGCATGCCACCGGCGAACAACAGGAAATACAGCAGGATGGCCAGCAGGAAATTGGCGATCGGCCCGGCCGCCACGATGACGAAGCGCTTGCCGACCGGCTGGCGGTTGAAAGCGCGCGGCAGCTCGGCGGGATCGACGGTCGCCGCCTCGCCCGGCTCCAGCTCGCGCTCGTCGAGCATCTTGACGTAGCCGCCCAGCGGGATTGCCGCCAGTGTCCACTCGGTGCGGTCGCGCCCCTTGGAAACCCGGCGCAGCAGCGGCCGGCCGAAGCCGATCGAAAAACGCAGCACCTTGACCCCGCAGGCACGGGCGGCGAGGTAATGCCCCATCTCGTGCACGAAGATCAGCACGCACAGGGCGACAAGGAAAGCGATCAGGGTCTGCATGGGCTGCGGCTCGTCACAGGGTTGCGCTTGGCGGGCACCGCCGGCACGGCGTCGTCATCGCTATTGTGGCAGAAGCCAGCTGCGCACCCGCGCATCAGGCGGGCTGCGCGCCCAGCAGCTTGTGCGCCTGGCGGCGCGCGCCGGCGTCGGCCGCCAGCACACCCTCCAGCGAGGCGGCGTCGCCCTCGGCCGGAAGCTCCAGCACGCGCGCCACAACATGGGCGATGTCCGTGAAACGGATCGCGCCCTGCAGGAACGCCTCGACGGCCACCTCGTTGGCGGCGTTCAGCACCGCCGGCGCCACGCCTTCCGCGCGCAGGGCGTCGAAGGCCAGCGCCAGACAGGGAAAGCGCTCGAAATCAGGGTGCTCGAACACCAGGCTGCCCGCCTTGACTAGGTCGAGCGGTGCCACCCCGGAATCGATCCGCTCCGGGTAGGCCAGGCCATAGGCGATCGGCGTACGCATATCGGGGTTGCCGAGCTGGGCCAGCACCGAGCCGTCCGTATAGGCCACCATCGAATGCACGATGCTCTGCGGATGAATCAGCACCTCGATCCGGTCGGCGGGAGCGCCGAACAGCCAGTGCGCCTCGATCACCTCCAGCCCCTTGTTCATCATGGTGGCCGAGTCGACGGAGATCTTGCGGCCCATCGACCAGTTCGGATGGGCGCAGGCCTGGTCCGGCGTGACATCGTGCAGGGTATGCGGATCGCGCGTGCGGAAGGGCCCGCCCGAGGCGGTCAGCAGCACCCTGGACACGCCGCCCTGGCAGCGCGGATCGTCGGCGGGCAGGCACTGGAAGATGGCGTTGTGCTCGCTGTCGATCGGCAGCAGGGTCGCGCGGTGCTCGCGCACCGCGTCCATGAAGATCGCGCCGGACATCACCAGCGCCTCCTTGTTGGCCAGCAGCACGCGCTTGCCGGCGCGCGCCGCCGCCAGCGACGGCCGCAGCCCGGCCGCACCGACGATGGCCGCCATCACGGCATCGGTCGGGCCGTCGGCAGCGATCGATTCCAGCGCCGACTCGCCCCACTCCACCACGGTCTTCAGGCCGGCTGCGCGCAGCCGGCCCTCCAGTTCGCGCGCGGCCTCGGCCGAGCCCATCACGGCGCGCTCGGGGCGGAATTCCAGGCACTGGGCCGCCAGCTTGTCCACCTGGCGGTGCGCAGACAGGGCATGGACCGAATAGCGGCCGGGGTGGCGCCTGACCACGTCCAGCGTGCTCTCGCCGATCGAGCCGGTGGCTCCGAGAATGGTAACGCGATGCATATCAGCTTGAACTTAGAAAAAGGTCGCCAGCAGCGCGGCCAGCGGGAAGACGGGCAGGAGGGCGTCGATGCGATCGAGCACGCCACCGTGGCCCGGCAGCAGCGCGCTGCTGTCCTTCATGCCGACCTGGCGCTTGAGCAGCGATTCGAACAGGTCGCCGATCACGCTGGCTGCGACCAGCAGCGTCACCAGCAGCGCCACCGGCAGCAGGCCCATGGCATCGGCACCGCGCGAGAACCAGGTCGGCGCCAGCACGTGGCTGGCAGCCAGCCACAGAGAGATCAGCGAGGCCAGCAGCCAGCCACCCAGCGCGCCTTCCCAGGATTTGCCGGGACTGATGGTCGGCGCCAGCTTGCGGCGGCCGACGGCCTTGCCGACGAAATAGGCACCGATGTCGGCGGCCCACACCAGCACCGCCACGGACAGCAGCACGCCGATGCCCGCCTGGCGCAGCACCATGGTGGCATGACCGAACGCGGGCAGCATCACCAGGCCCAGCAACGCGCCGAGCGCGGTGAAGCCCGGCGTGGCACGCCGCACGCCGCGCGCCAGCAGCACCAGCGCGATGCCCCAGCACACCACCGCCGCCTGCAGCAGGCGTACCAGCAGTGCCGGATCCGACAGCGCCTGCCAGCCGAGCAACGCCAGCAGGCAGGCGGCGCCGTACCCCCAGGCCCAGGCGCCGGGCAAGCCGATCAGCCGGCCGAATTCCCAGCCGCCGAGCAGCACGATCACGGCCACCAGGCCGGCCAGCGCGACCGGCGGCGCCAGGAACAGGATGGGCAGGAGCACCAGCAGCAGGCACAGCGCGGTGATAACACGGGTGATGAGCATGTACCGCGGGTTCCCGAAGAGCGGTTGCAGTGCGATGCGCGGCGGCGGTCCCCGGCCCTCAGGCCGTGCCGGACAGACCCGAAGGTGCCACCACCTGCGCACTGGTACGCCCGAAGCGGCGCTCGCGCTGGCGGTACGAGGCAAAGGCCTTGTCCAGTTCCGCGGCGTCGAAGTCGGGCCAGAAGACGTCGGTGAAATACAGCTCGGAATAGGCGAGCTGCCAGAGCAGGAAGTTACTGATGCGCTGCTCGCCGCCGGTACGGATGAACAAGTCCGGCTCCGGCGCGTAGGCCATCGCCAGGTGGGGCGTCAGCTCCCCCTCTTCGATCTTATCCACGTCGAGCATCGGCGATCGCGCCAGCATCTTGCGCATGGCCTGCAGCAGGTCCCAGCGGCCGCCGTAGTTGGCGGCGATGGTCACGGTCAGGCCGGTGTTGCCCGCCGTGCGCGCCTCGGCATCGCGGATCAACTGCTGGATACGCGCGCTGAAGCGGCTCAGGTCGCCCACCACCTTCAACCGGATGTTGTTGGCGTGCATCTTGACCACCTCGCGGCGCAAGGCGGACATGAACAGCCGCATCAGGAACGAGACCTCCTCGACCGGACGGCGCCAGTTCTCGGAGCTGAAGGCGAACAGCGTCAGGTACTGGACGCCACGCGCGGCGCTCGCCTCCACCACGGCCCGGACGGCTTCCAGGCCGCGCGTGTGGCCGGCGATACGCGGCAGATGCCGCTGGGTCGCCCAGCGGCCGTTGCCATCCATGATGATGGCGACATGCCGGGGCACGTAGCTGGTATCGGGTACGCCTAGCGTGGAACTGATGTGCTGCATGGTGTAGGACGATCGTCCGCGGTGCCGGCGGCGGGCCGCCGGCCGCCCGCTCAGACCGTCATGATCTCCTTGTCCTTTTCCGCGACCATCTTGTCGATTTCCGCCACGTATTTGTCGGTCAGCTTCTGCACCTCGTCCTGGCCGCGGCGCTCGTCGTCCTCGGAAATGGTCTTGTCCTTGACCAGCTTCTTGAACTGCTCGTTGGCATCGCGGCGCAGGTTGCGCACCGCCACCTTGGCGCTCTCGCCCTCGGACTTGACCACCTTGGTCAGTTCCTTGCGGCGTTCTTCCGTCAGCGCAGGCATCGGCACGCGGATCACGTCGCCCATGGTCGAGGGGTTCAGGCCCAGGTCCGAGTCACGGATGGCCTTCTCGACGGCGCCGACCATCTTCTTTTCCCACGGCTGCACCGAAATCGTGCGCGCGTCGGCCAGGCCGACGTTGGCCACCTGGTTGACCGGCACCATGGAGCCGTAGTAATCGACCTGGATGTGGTCGAGCAGACCGGTATGCGCGCGACCGGTGCGGATCTTGGCCAGGTCGGCCTTGAATGCCTCGATCGATTTCTGCATCTTCTGCTCGACGCTCTTCTTGATGTCGGCGACGCTCATCATTACCTCCAAATGCCAATCGTGGCCCCGCACGGCGGGGCCGAAAATGAACCATTCTACTCTTTGCCGGCGCGGGCGCCACTGCGGCGGCCCGCCGGCCGTTTACTACACATGCACCAGCGTACCTTCGTCCTCGCCCAGGATGACGCGCTTGAGCGCACCCGGCTTGACGATGGAGAACACCTTGATCGGCAGCTTCTGGTCGCGGCACAGCGCGAAGGCGGTGGCGTCCATCACCTGCAGGTTGCGCGAGATGGCCTCGTCGAAGGTGATCGTGGTGTAGCGCGTGGCGCTCGGGTCCTTCTTCGGGTCGGCGGTATAGACGCCGTCCACCTTGGTCGCTTTCAGCACGATCTCCGCGCCGATCTCGGAACCGCGCAGCGCGGCTGCGGTGTCGGTGGTGAAGAAGGGATTGCCGGTGCCCGCGGCGAAGATCACCACCTTGCCCTCCTCGAGCTGGCGGATGGCACGCGGGCGGATATAGGGCTCGACCACCTGGTCCATGCGCAGCGCGGACTGCACGCGGCCTTCGATGTTGGCGTGGCGCATGGCATCCTGCAGGGCCAGGGCATTCATCATGGTCGCCAGCATACCCATGTAGTCGGCCGTCGCGCGGTCCATGCCGGCGGCACCGCCAGCCACGCCGCGGAAGATATTGCCGCCGCCGATGACCACCGCCACCTGCACGCCGAGTTTCACGATCTCGGCGATATCGTTGACCATGCCTTCGATGGTGGCACGGTTGATGCCAAAGGCATCGTCGCCCATCAGGGCCTCACCGGACAGTTTCAAAAGGACGCGCTTATAGGCTGGCATGTTCACCCTCGGGCTGGTTCGGAACGCTGGTTCGAACGGATGTTTGAAAGCGCGCGGCGCGGATCGGCGCGCCGCCGCGCAGGAAAGACTGGTTTTCGCCGTCGTCTGCTCCGTGCGCGGTGGTACCGCGAGCGCAGGCGACGGCGGAAGCCGTCTGTCGCAGTCCGGAGACGCATGCGCCTGCCAGACCACATTTGTGCAGAAGGGCACCTTGCGGCGCCCCTCTCGGCATTATACGGGGCCGCCCTGCCTCGCTTCCGAGACAGGTGACCCGTCCGGCATCAGGCCTTCTGCGCCGCGGCTACCTGGGCAGCCACTTCCGCAGCGAAGTCGTCCTGCTTCTTCTCGATGCCCTCGCCCACCACGTAAAGGGTGAAGCCCTTGACGCTGGTGTTGGCAGCCTTGAGCATCTGCTCGACGGTCTGCTTGTCGTTCTTCACGAACGGCTGGTTCAGCAGCGAGACTTCCTTCAGGTACTTCTGCACCGAGCCTTCCACCATCTTGGCGGCGATCTCGGCGGGCTTGCCCGATTCGGCTGCCTTCTGCTCGGCGATGCTGCGCTCCTTGGCGATCAGCTCGGCCGGCACGTCGGCCGACGACAGCGACACCGGCTTCATCGCGGCCACGTGCATCGCCACGTCCTTGGCGGCAGCTTCGTCACCGTCGAATTCCACCATCACGCCGATGCGCGTGCCGTGCAGGTACGACACCAGCTTGCCACCGTCGGCGTAGCGCACGAAGCGGCGGATGGCCAGGTTCTCGCCGATCTTGCCGATCAGGGCGGTACGGGTTGCCTCGACGCTCACGCCGTCGATTTCCAGGGCCGACAGGGCAGCCACGTCGGCCGGGCTCTGCGTGGCCACCAGCTCGGCGACCTTGGCCGAGAATGCCAGGAAGTCGTCGTTCTTCGATACGAAATCGGTCTCGCAGTTCAGCTCGACCAGGGCACCGACGGTGCCGTCGATGAAGGAGGCGACCACGCCTTCGGCCGTGACGCGCGACGCAGCCTTGCTGGCCTTGTTGCCCAGCTTCACGCGCAGCAGCTCTTCGGCCTTTTCCATGTTGCCTTCGGCCTCGGTCAGGGCCTTCTTGCATTCCATCATCGGCGCGTCGGTCTTCGCGCGCAGTTCAGCCACCATGCTTGCGGTAATTGCCGCCATTTGTCACTCCTTGATTGGTTCTCGCCGGACAGGCACTTCGAACTGGCCACGTCCGGTCCGGATGCATGCATTTCATCCGCATCGGATCTTGCACGAGGCGGATGACAACAATTCAAAAAAAGGGGGCGCCAATGTGCCCCCTTTCCTGTCGCCTTGTCTCAGGGCGCACCCTGGCGCTCCGGCCGCCGGCCCATCCTGCCTTGCCCGGCCTGCCTGGTGCGCCAGCCTTGCGGCCGGCAGCAAACGATCGTCATTGCCCGCCGCAGCGCGGCACCACCAGGGGCCGCGCGGCGAAAGGGCTTCAGCCTTCCTGGACCTCGACGAACTCGTCGCCTTCGCGCACGGCTTCGACCACTTCCTGCACCGCGTTGGCGCGGCCTTCCAGGATGGCGTCAGCCACGCCGCGCACGTACAGCGCGACAGCCTTGCTCGAGTCGTCGTTGCCCGGGATCACATAGTCGATGCCTTCCGGCGAGTGGTTCGTATCGACCACGCCGATCACGGGGATGCCCAGCTTGTTGGCTTCGGTGACGGCAATCTTGTGGTAGCCGACGTCGACCACGAAGATGGCGTCGGGGATGCCGTTCATGTCCTTGATGCCGCCGATGGACTTTTCCAGCTTTTCCATCTCGCGCTCGAACATCAGCGCTTCCTTCTTGCTCATGGTTTCCAGCGCGCCGGCTTCCTTGGCGGCTTCCATGTCCTTCAGGCGCTTGATCGAGATCTTGACCGTCTTGAAGTTGGTCATCATGCCGCCGAGCCAGCGGGCGTCGACGTACGGCATACCGGCGCGGCCGGCTTCCTCAGCCAGGATCTCGCGCGACTGGCGCTTGGTACCCACGAAAAGGACGGTGCCGCGGTTCGCTGCCAGTTGACGCACGTACTTCAGCGCGTCCTGGAACATCGGCAGGGTCTTTTCGAGGTTGATAATGTGGATCTTGTTGCGATGACCGAAGATGAAGGGGGCCATCTTCGGGTTCCAGAAGCGGGTCTGGTGGCCAAAGTGGCAACCGGCTTCCAGCATTTCACGCATCGTGACGGACATGGGATTCTCCATAAGGGTTGGGTCTGAAGCCCGCCCAGACATTCCTCAACAGGAACACCCCGGAAGGACGGGCTCGCGATTTACTTACCAATGAACTGCCTGCCCCGGCAGCGGACGACGCACAGCGGAAAGCGGCGCAGGAGCTGGAACCGAGATCAGGACAGCCAACGATTGTAGCAACAATGGCGCCCGCGCTCAAGTGCAAGCACGGGCCCAGAAGAGGGGTTCGGCAGTCCGGCACGCCGGCACAAGGCCGGCACAAATGCCGGATGCGGGCAGGAAAAGAGATTTACACGCAACACAGACCGAGCTGCGCAGCCGGTACATGGCCAACGCACGGCCGGCAGGCCGGGACGCGCCACGAATCGCGCCAGATCCTGCATTCCGGGCTGCGGTCCACCGCCGAAGGTGCGATAATTCGCATTTACGAATCGACTGACTGCACGACCCGGGGCAACGCCACGGCCGTCGCTTTCGTCACCTTCTTCCCGCCGCAGCATGAGCATCCATCTGAAAACGGCCGAAGACATCGCCCACATGCGGGTGGCCTGCCGCCTCGCATCCGAAGTCCTCGACTACATCACCCCCTTCGTCAAGCCGGGCGTCACCACCGGCGAACTGGATCGGCTCTGCCATGCCTATATGCGTGACGTGCAGGGCACGGTGCCGGCGCCGCTGAATTATGCGCCGCCCGGCTACCCGCCCTTCCCCGCGGCGATCTGCACCTCGGTCAACGACGTGATCTGCCACGGCATCCCGGGCGACCGCGTGCTCAAGAGCGGCGACGCGGTCAACCTCGACATCACCGTCATCACCAAGGAAGGCTACTACGGCGACACCAGCCGCATGTTCATCGCCGGCGAGGGCTCGATCCTGGCCAAGCGACTGGCCCAGGTCACCTTCGAGTGCATGTGGAAGGGCATCGCCCAGGTGCGCCCGGGCGCGCGGCTGGGCGACATCGGCCACGCCATCCAGGTCCACGCCGAAGGCGCCGGCTACAGCGTGGTGCGCGAGTACTGCGGCCACGGCATCGGCAAGAACTTCCACGAGGATCCGCAGGTCCTGCACTACGGCCGCCCCGGCACCGGCATGGAAATCCAGGCCGGCATGATCTTCACGGTGGAGCCCATGATCAACGCCGGCAAGCGCGACATCCGCACCATGCCGGACCACTGGACCGTCAAGACGCGCGACCGCAGCCTGTCGGCGCAGTGGGAGCACACGGTGCTGGTCACGGAGACCGGCTTCGACGTGCTGACGGTCTCCGCCGGCACGCAAGCGCCGCCGGCCTTCGTCACCGAGTCCCTCGCGGTCTGACCACTGCAACGGGCGCCGGATCGGCGCCCTTCTTACATCCACCGCCCGCCGCCGTGTCCGCCCATCCTCTCCCCACTCCGATGTCCGCCTCGTCCGAAGCGCAGCTCGGCGCGCGCATCCGCGACCAGCTGAAGGCCGACAAGCAGGCGTTGTTCGATGCCTTCGCCGCGGGCGGCCAGGTCGGCACACTGCTGTCGCAGCTGCGCCGCGCGGTCGACATTGCCCTGGTCACGGCCTGGCGCGAACTGTCGCTGCCCGAGGATGCCGCGCTGGTGGCGGTCGGCGGCTACGGGCGCGGCGAGCTGTTCCCGCACTCCGACGTGGACGTGCTGCTGCTGCTGTCGCGCGAGCCCGATGCCGATACCATCGAGCGGCTCGAACGCTTCATCGGGCTGTGCTGGGACCTCGGCCTCGAGATCGGCTCCTCCGTGCGCACGGTGGAGGACTGCCTGCGCGAAGCGCGCCAGGACATCACCATCCAGACCTCGTTGCTGGAGGCGCGGCTGCTGACCGGGGACCGCCAGCTGTTCACGGTCTTGCGCGAGCACTACCTGGCCGAGCTCGATCCGGCGGCCTTCTTCCAGGCCAAGCTGCTGGAGATGCGCCAGCGCCACGCCAAGTACCAGGACACGCCGTACTCGCTCGAGCCCAACTGCAAGGAAAGCCCGGGCGGCCTGCGCGACCTGCAGGTGATCCTGTGGATGACCAAGGCGGCGGGGCTGGGAGACAGCTGGAAGGAACTGTTCCAGAAGGGTCTGCTGACGCAGCGCGAAGCCCAGGAGCTGTCGCACAACGAGCGCCTGCTCAAGACTATCCGCGCGCGCCTGCACCTGGTCGCAGGCCGTCGCCAGGACGTGCTGGTGTTCGACCTGCAGACGGCCCTGGGCGAAGCCTTCGGCTACCGCCAGAACGCCAACAAGCGCGCCAGCGAGCAGCTGATGCGCCGCTACTACTGGGCGGCCAAGGCCGTCACCCAGCTCAACAGCGTGCTGCTGCTCAACATCGAGGCCCTGCTCTTCCCCAGCGAATCGAAGGTGACGCGCGTGTTCAACGAGCGCTTCGAGGAGCGCCAGGGCATGCTCGAGATCACCAGCGACGATCTCTACGAGCGTGAGCCGCGCGCCATCCTCGAGACCTTCCTGCTGTACGAGCGCACGCCCGGCATCAAAGGGCTGTCGCCGCGCACGCTGCGCGGCCTCTACAACGCCCGCACCGTGATGGACGCGCGCTGGCGCAACGATCCGGAGAACCGCCGGCAGTTCCTCGCCATCGTGCAGGAGCCGCAGGGCATCACCCACGCGCTGCGCCTGATGAACCAGACCAGCGTGCTGGGCCGCTACCTGATCAATTTCCGCCGCATCGTCGGCCAGATGCAGCACGACCTGTTCCACGTCTACACCGTGGACCAGCACATCCTGATGGTGGTGCGCAATATGCGCCGCTTCGCCATCGTCGAGCACACGCACGAGTTCCCCTTCTGCAGCCAGCTGATGGCGAGCTTCGACCGCCCCTGGGTGCTTTGGGTGGCGGCGCTGTTCCACGATATCGCCAAGGGCCGCGGCGGCGACCATTCCTCGCTGGGCGCGGTCGACGCGCGCCGCTTCTGCAAGCAGCACGGCATCGCGCGCGAAGATGCCGACCTGATCGCCTGGCTGGTCGAGCACCACCTGACCATGAGCCATGTGGCGCAGAAGCAGGACCTGACCGACCCGGACGTGGTGCATGCCTTCGCCCGCACGGTGGGCAGCGAGCGCTACCTGACCGCGCTCTACCTGCTCACCGTGGCCGATATCCGCGGCACCAGCCCCAAGGTCTGGAACGCCTGGAAGGGCAAGCTGCTGGAAGACCTGTACCGCATCACGCTGCGCGTGCTGGGCGGCGCCCGCGTCGACCCGCATTCGCTGTGGTCGCAACGCAAGGAAGAGACCATCGCGCAACTGCGCCTGATGGCCTTCGATCCCGACCTCGGCAAGCCGCTGTGGGCCCAGCTCGACGTCGCCTTCTTCCTGCGCCATGATTCGCGCGATATCGCCTGGCTGACGCGCCACCTGTACAACCGCGTCGACAGCGATACGCCGGTGGTCAAGGCCCGCATCTCGCCGGCCGGCGAAGGCCTGCAGGTGGCGGTCTACGTCAAGGACCAGCCGGATCTGTTCGCGCGCATCTGCGGCTATTTCGAGCGCAAGGCCTTCTCCATCCAGGACGCCAAGATCCACACCACGCGCCACGGCTATGCGCTGGACACCTTCCAGGTGATCGATCCGCGCATCTCCGGCGCGGCGGCCGGCCAGCACACCGGCAGCCAGGGCTACCGCGACATCATCACGCTGGTCGAGCACGAACTGGCGGAACGCCTGCACACCCAGGCTGCGCTGCCGGAACCCACCCAGGGCCGGCTGTCGCGCCAGTCGCGCAGCTTCCCGATCAAGCCGCGCGTCGACCTGCGCCCGGACGAGCGCGGCCAGTACTACCTGCTGGCGCTGTCGGCCAACGACCGTACCGGCCTGCTCTACGCCATCACGCGCGTGCTGGCGCGGCACCGCGTTTCGGTCCATACCGCCCGCATCAATACCCTCGGCGAACGCGTCGAGGATATGTTCCTCGTCGACGGCAGCCGTCTCGCCGCCGACAACAAATTGCAGTTACAGCTTGAACAGGACCTGCTGGACGCGCTCGCCATCTGAGCGCGGCCCGCAGCACCGACTCCATGACCGATGACCAATCGCCCAAGCGCAAGACGCTGGGCCTGAAACCCACCCGCACCGACAGTGCCCAGGCCGCGCCCCGCAAGGCCGGCGCCACCCGTCCCGTGCGTATCTCGGACCTGAACCGCCAGCGCGTGCGCGACGTGGCCGAGGGCATCAAGCGCGCCCGCGCCGCCCAGGATGCGGCCAAGCCGCGCAAGCCCGCCGATGCCGCGGCCAAGGCCGGCGGCGAGCGGCCCCGCCGCTTCGACGATGCGCAACCGAGGCGCGAGGGCGATGCACGCCCGCGCCGCTTCAGCGATGACCCCGCGCGCGGCCGCGCCGGCGGCGACGGACGCCGCTTCGGCGATGGCGAGCGCCAGGCGCGGCCACGGCGCTTCGGCGACGACGATGCCGGTGCCCGCCCGCAGGGCGAATGGCGCCGCCCGGCCCCGGGCGCCCGCCGTGGCGACGATAGCCGCGACGCGCGCGGTGCCGGCGATGCGCGCGGCCCGCGCCCGCGCCGCTTCGGCGACGACGACGGCAGCGCCCGCCCGCAGGGCGAGTGGCGCCGCCCGGCCCCGGGTGCCCGCCGTGGCGACGACAACCGCGACCCGCGCGGTGCCGGCGATGCACGCGGCCCGCGGCCGCGCCGCTTCGGCGACGACGACGGCAACGCCCGCCCGCAGGGTGAGTGGCGCCGCCCGGCCCCGGGCGCTCGCCGTGGCGACGACAACCGCGACACGCGCGGTGCCGGCGATGCACGCGGCCCCCGCCCGCGCCGCTTCGGCGATGACGACGGCAACGCCCGCCCGCAGGGCGAATGGCGCCGCCCGGCCCCGGGTGCCCGTCGTGGCGATGACAATCGCGACGCACGCGGTGCGGGCGATGCGCGCGGACCGCGGCCGCGCCGCTTCGACGACGATGGCAGCGCACGACCGCAGGGTGAGTGGCGCCGCCCGGCTCCGGGTGCCCGACGCGCCGGCGATGCGCCAGCGCGTCCGCGCGATGCTGCCGGCGACGTGCGCGCCCGCCGCTTCAGCGACACCGCCGACCGCACCAAGCCCGCGCGCGCGCTGCCGGCCGAGCGGCAGGAAGCGCCCGAACCCGCTGCCGCGGACGGGCTGGTGCGCCTGTCCAAGCGCATGTCGGAGCTGGGATTGTGCTCGCGCCGCGAGGCCGACGAGTGGATCCCGCGCGGCTGGGTGCTGGTCGACGGCGAAGCCATCACCGAACTGGGCTCCCGCGTGCGCCCCGACGCCGAGATCGAGATCCTGCAGGCCGCCCGCTCCGAGCAGGGCGAGCGCGTGACGGTACTGCTGCACAAGCCGGTCGGTTATGTGTCCGGCCAGGCCGAGGACGGCTACGAGCCGGCGGCCGTGCTGTTCGCCGAAGAGAACCACTGGCAGGACGATCCGACCCGCAAGCGCTTCGCCCCGTGGCAGCGCAAGAACCTGGCGCCCGCCGGACGCCTCGACATCGACTCGACCGGCCTGCTGGTCCTGACCCAGGACGGCCGCGTCGCGCGCCAACTGATCGGCGAGGACTCCACCATCGAGAAGGAGTACCTGGTGCGGGTGGTCTGGCATGGGCCGCAGGGTCGCGTCGAGCGCAACGTGGCCGATGTCTTTCCGGCCGAAAGCCTCGACAAGCTGCGCCACGGCCTCTCGCTCGACGGCGTCGAGCTCAAGCCCGCCAAGGTCAGCTGGCAGAACGAAGAGCAGCTGCGCTTCGTGCTGCGCGAAGGCCGCAAGCGCCAGATCCGCCGCATGTGCGAGCAGGTCGGCCTCGAAGTGGTGGGCCTGAAGCGCGTGCGCATGGGCCGCATCGTGCTGGGCGACCTGCCGGTCGGCCAGTGGCGCTTCCTCGGTCCGTTCGAGAAGTTCTGAGGCTGCCGCCCGCCCTCCGCCGCGCGACCGTCGCGGCGCGCGCCGGGGCACCACGGGCTCCTGACACCGTGCTGTCAGGAGCCCGCAGCACCGGGCCCGTCCCGCCACATTGCAGGGCGGCGCACCGGGCCGGCAGGCGCTAGAATCCGCACTGGATCCGCTTTCCCCTCTGCGTCTTGCTTTCCCCACAACCGGGCTTCATTCTCACGCGGCACTGGCATGACACGCCGGCCGGCACGGCGGTCGAGTTCTGGCTGGCCACCGACGCGGGCCCGCGCCAGGTCAGGCTGCCGCCGCAGCCCTCGGTCGCCTTCATTCCCGCCGAGCAGGCCGAGCACGCCGCCGCCTTGCTGCGCGGCGAGCCGCAGGCCGAACTGCGCCCGCTGCCGCTGCGCGACTTCCGCCGCCGTCCGGTGCACGGGCTCTATTGCCCGCAGCACAACCAGCTGATGCGGCTGGAGAGGCTGCTGCGGGAGCACGGGGTCGACGTCTACGAAGCGGATATCCGTCCGCCCGAGCGCTACCTGATGGAGCGCTTCATCACCGCGCCGGTCTGGTTCAGCGGCAGCCATAGCGACAGCCGTAGCGACGCCGACGGCGGCGCCCTGCTGCGCGACGCGGTGCTCAAGCCGGCCCCCGACTACCGCCCCCGCCTGCGCTGCGTATCGCTCGATATCGAGACCAGCATGGATGGCGAGCTGTACTCGATCGCCCTGCACGGCTGCGGCCAGCGCCAGGTCTTCATGCTCGGCGAGCCGCCCGCGGCTGACGCGGCCGCCGATGCGGCGCCCGCCGCCGGGCGGGACGACGTGGCCGATGGCGGTGAGCGAGGCGGGCAAGGCGAGTGCGGCTTCGACCTGGCCTACTGCCCCGACCGCGCCGCCATGCTGACGCGGCTCAACCAGTGGTTCGCGCGCCACGACCCCGATGCCATCCTCGGCTGGAACCTGATCCAGTTCGACCTGCGCGTGCTGCATGCCCAGGCCGAGCGCCACCGCGTGCCACTGCGCCTCGGCCGCGACGGCAGCACGCTGGAATGGCGCGAGCACCGCCTCGGCAACGGGCACCTGTTCGCCAGCGCGGCCGGCCGCCTGCTGATCGACGGCATCGAGGCGCTGCGCTCGGCCACCTGGAACTTCGCCTCGTTCAGCCTGGAGTTCGTCGCGCAGGCGCTGCTCGGCGAGGGCAAGGCGATCGACACGCCCTACGATCGCATGGATGCCATCGACCGCATGTTCGCCGAGGACAAGCCGGCGCTGGCCCGCTACAACCTGAAGGACTGCGAGCTGGTCACGCGCATCTTCGACAAGACGGAGCTGCTGACCTTCCTGCTCGAGCGCGCCACCATGACCGGCCTCGCGGCGGACCGCAGCGGGGGCTCGGTGGCGGCCTTCACCCACCTCTACCTGCCGCGCATGCACCGGCTCGGCTACGTCGCCCCCAACCTCGGCGAACTGCCCGCCGCGGCCAGCCCCGGCGGCTTCGTCATGGATTCGCGCCCCGGCCTGTATGACTCGGTGCTGGTGCTCGACTACAAGAGCCTGTACCCCTCCATCATCCGTACCTTCCTGATCGATCCGGTGGGCCTGGTCGAGGGCATGCACGAAGCCGGCGCGGCCGGGGACGGCGGGAACAGTGTGAACGACGAGGGCGACGAGGGCGACGAGCCTGGCGCTGCGGCGGCAGCGCATGGTACCGGCGGACCATCGGGTACGGGCGGGCCCGGGCCGGCAACGACCGTCCCCGGCTTCCTCGGCGCGCGCTTCTCGCGCGACAGGCATTGCCTGCCCGCCATCGTCGCCCACATCTGGCAGGGGCGCGAGGCGGCCAAGCGCGAGCGCAACCAGCCCCTGTCGCAGGCGCTGAAGATCATCATGAACTCGTTCTACGGCGTGCTCGGCTCCACCGGCTGCCGCTTCTTCGATCCGCGCCTGGCTTCCTCCATCACCATGCGCGGCCACGAGATCATGCGGCAGACGCGGGCCCTGGTGGAGGCACAAGGCTACGCCGTGATCTACGGGGATACGGATTCCACCTTCGTCTGGCTCAAGCGCGAGCACGGCGAAGAAGAAGCGGCGCGCATCGGCCATGCGCTGGTGGCCCACGTCAATCAATGGTGGCGCGAGCACCTGGCGCAGGCCTTCGGGCTCGAGAGCGCCCTCGAGCTGCAGTTCGAGATCCATTACCGGCGCTTCCTGATGCCGACCGTGCGCGGCGCCGAGCTGGGCAGCAAGAAGCGTTACGCTGGCCTGGTGCAGCGCGCCGACGGCAGCGAGGAGCTCGTGTTCAAAGGCCTGGAGACCGTGCGCACCGACTGGTCGCCACTGGCACAGGCCTTCCAGCAGGAGCTCTACCGGCGCATCTTCCGCCGCGAGCCTTACCGCGACTACGTGCGCGACTACGTGCGGCGCACGCTGGCCGGCGAGTTCGACGACCAGCTCGTCTACCGCAAGCGGCTGCGCCGCCAGCTCGACGACTACCAGCGCAACGTGCCGCCGCACGTGCGCGCCGCCCGCCTCGCCGACGAGCACCACCGCCGCCTGGGGCGGCCGCCGCAGTACCAGGGCGGCGGCTGGATCAGCTATGTGATGACCCTGGCCGGCCCCGAGCCGCTCGAACTGCGCCGTGCCGCCATCGATTACGAGCACTACCTGACGCGGCAGCTGCAGCCGGTGGCGGACGCCATCCTGCCGTTCGCCGGAGACAGCTTCGACAAGGTGGTCAGCCGCCAGCTCACGCTGTTCTGAGCGCTGGCCTGCACCTCCAGGGCCGCCTTCCCCGGCCTGGAAGCTGCGCTAAGGCAATGGCGAAGCACTAGAGCCGCCCAGCGCAGCCAAGGGCGCGTAGAATGGCGGATTACTTGACTGAACAACGAATCGAGCCACCCCTCCCCGTGGCCCCGCCAATCCCTGCGCCCGCGAACCGGGCGCGGCGCTGCGGGCCGGAATCCCCCATCGTGACGATGACTTGCCCTGCCTACCGTGGCCGGCGCCGCGACCCTGCGTCCGCCGGCACCACCTGCCGCACCGGAGACCGCCGTGGCCGCTGACCGTGCGCACGATCCGCGCGCCGCGCGCGGCATCGCCCTGCTGACCTTCGCCTTCTCGCTCAGCCAGTTCTACCGTAGCTGCCTGGCGGTGATGGCGCCCGAGCTGCAGCACGACTTCGGCCTGTCGCCGGCCGGCTTCGGCACGCTGTCCTCCTGCTTCTTCCTGGCCTTCGCCGCGGCGCAGATCCCCATCGGCATCGCCTTCGACCGCTATGGCGTCGGCCGGCCGACCGCCGGCCTGCTGGCCGTGGGCGCCGTGTCCGCGGTGCTGTTCGCGGCCGCGCCGAATGGCGGCACCGCCATGCTCGCGCAGGCGGGCCTGGGCCTGGCCTGCGCGCCGGTGTTCATGGGGCTGCTGCATTTCGCTTCCGAGCAGTTGCCGGAAACGCAGTACACCAAGGTCGTCAGCCGCTCCAATGCCACCGGCATGATCGGCGCGCTATGCGCGACCGCGCCGCTCGGCTGGGCGGCGGAGCTGTTCGGCTGGCGCGCGGCCATGTCCTGCGCCGCGCTGGGCATGGTGACCGCCTGTATCGGCGTCTGGCGCTTCGTCCACGATGAAGGGCACGCCGAGGCGCGCCATGCGCCGCTGGGCGAGATGCTGCTGCACAGCGTGCGCCTGCTGGCCCTGCGCCCGCTGTGGGCCCTGATCCCGATGTGCGTGGCGATGGCGGCAGGCACGACCTTCCGCAATGCCTGGGGCGGGCCCTACCTCGCCGATGTGTTCGAGCTGAACGCAGGCCACCGCGGCATGGCCCTGACGCTGGTCAGCCTCGGCGGCTTCCTGACCGCCTTCGTGCTGCCGGTGCTGGTGTGGCGCAGTTCGCTCAAGACCACCATCGCCGGCTGGTCCTGCCTGTCGCTGGCGGGCGCGGCGCTGCTGACGCTGTGGCCGGCGCACGGCGTGGCGACAGGAGTCGGCCTGATGGCCCTGCTGTCCACCATCGGCATGCTGCATCCGCTGGTGATGGCGCAAGGCCGGGGCCTGATCCCGCCCGCCGCGCGCGGGCGCGGGCTCGGCCTGCTCAATACCTTCGTCTTTCTCGGCTCCGCGGTAGCGTCCTGGACCTTCGGCCTGATCGCCGATTTCGGCCACCACGACAACTGGCCGGTGGCCAGGATCTACTCGTCGATCTTCCTGTGCGCCGGCATCCTGGTCGCGCTGGCCCTGCTGGTCTACCTGCGCAGCCCGCTGGCGCGCCGGAGCTGAAAGCGGCGGGCCGGATGGCCCCGGAACGCCCGGCCGCGTCAGGCCGGCACGTCTTTCACCACCACGGTATCGTCCGGCCCGAGCAGGCGCCCGTCCTGCGCGCGCAATTCCAGGTGCCGTACCGGCTGCGCGTGCTCGCGGTCGAGCAGGCGCACCGCGGGCCGGTCCACGCCGAAGCAATAGTCCTCGCCCCACTGGCGCAGCGCCACCAGCACCGGGAACAGGCCGCGCCCCTTCTCGGTCAGCTGGTACTCGTGATAGGAGCTGCCATCGGATGCCGGCGCGGTGGCCAGGATGCCGTGCTCCACCAGGTTGCGCAGGCGCGCCGACAGGATGTTGCGGGCCAGTCCCAGGCTGCGCTGGAACTCGCCGAAACGGCGCAGGCCCTCGAAGGCGTCGCGGATGATCAGCAGCGACCACCAGTCGCCGATCGCATCCAGCGGCCGCGCCACCGGGCAGCCTGCTTCCTTGTGGCTGGTCCGTTTGACCATCGTTGCTCTTGCCTCCCTCTCACTCGTCGTCGTTGCAGCAGCGCCTGGCTGCCGCGGCGCCATTAGTTGCATTTTAAAACTGACAAAGCGGTGCGGGCAACGTGCCCATCCGTTCCGGCCCGTTTTCCGTTCGAGATCGGGAAAGAACGCCTTCGGCGATGCGGAATACCGGACCACGGGCAGCCGGCTGCACTCCGTAGTACCATCGTCGGCACCCCGCATGCATCGCTGCGAGCCGGCACCGGCACCCCCATGCGCCTGCCCCCCACGTGCCGCGACCCAGGAGATCGCCAAGGACCGCAAAGCCGGCGCCGATGCCATCGTGCTGTTGCTGCACGGCCTGCCCGGCTGAGCTGCGCGGAGATCGGCCCCGCACCACGCCGATGGCTAGCCGCGCGCGGGACTAGATGGCGCCGGCAGGCTGCGGCGAGAACGCCAGCACGCTCCACCGCACGCTGTCGTGGAACAGGCTCGCGCGCGCGCCGCGATGGCGCAGCGCCAGGCCGTTGGCCGCCGCCAGCGCGACCGTCTCGTCGGCGTCGACCTGGAACATGCGGCGCCCCGCCGGCACCGGTCCGTGCCGCAGTGTCAGCACCAGCAGCCCGCCGGGCGCCAGCAGCGCCGACACCGCCGCCATCGCCTGCGGGCGCTCGGCGCCGTCGAGATGCATCCACACGGCGATGCACAGGATCAGGTCGAAACGCGTGCCGCCGGCGCGCACCTGCGCGAGCGCCGGCAGATGGTCGTCGACCCACTCGATCGGCTGCGCGCCATGGCGGCGCCGGCCTTCCTCGCGCAGGCCGGCGGTCGGCTCGACCGCCACCACGCGATGCCCGCGCCCGGCCAGCGCGGCGGCGTCGCGTCCGGAACCGGCACCGATGTCCAGGACCCGGCAAGGGCGATCGGGAAAGAGCGGCAGCACCTCGCGATGCACCGCTTCGAACGCGACGCTCTCGAAACGCTGCGCGAGCGCCTCGGACTCGTCTTGGTAGCCGGCGGTACCGGCGATCATGGCGGACATGGCGGCCTGGAAGGAAGGGACAGGGGCGGCCAGTGTAGCGCCCCGCGGCCGTGTCCATGCACCAGCTTGCAGCGCGCCGGGCACGGCGGTAGAATCGTTTCACTAGACGCGCGCATGGTCGCGCGTCTTGCGTTCCGACCCACACTTCACTCACCCAGGGAGGCGTCCGATGGCAGACATCATGTGCAGCGCCTTTCCAGGCGTGACCCCGCGGCGCCACTAGGCCGCCGGCCACGCGGCGCCGCCCGCCGGCACCGCTCCGCTCCAGACCGCCCTTCCCTCGCCGCCCCAGCGGCATGCCGGGCCGTCTCCGTTCCATCCTAGTCCGACGATCCAGGCGCCGCGCGTGCCTGGCTACCACAAATGGCTCGCAAGAAATTCGACCTGCGGGGACAGGCCTTCCAGGACGTCCTGCGCTTCACCTTCCGCCATTGGGCCCGCCAGCCCTGGCGCATCCTGCTGATCGCGCTGCTGGCGCTGCTGTCGGCCTGCGCCGACGTGCTGACCCCGCTCTACGCCGGGCGCCTGATCGACGCGCTGGCCGCCGGCACCGGCACCGCCCGGCCGGCAGCGCTGGGCGCCTTCACGCTGCTGGTGTCGCTCGGCGTGGCCGGCACGCTGCTGCGCCAGGCGGTGTTCCAGAACATCATCGTGCTGACGCTGCGCATGATGAGCCAGATCGCCGCCAATGCCTTCCAGCGCGTGCAGCGCTTCTCCACCGACTGGCATGCCAACAGCTTCGCGGGTTCCACCGTGCGCAAGATCACGCGCGGCATGTGGGCGCTCGATCTGCTCAACGACACCCTGCTGATCGCCCTGCTGCCCTCGCTCACCATGCTGGTCGGCGCCACGGTGCTGCTCGGCATCCGCTGGCCGATGATGGGCGCGGTGGTCGGGCTGGGCTCCGTGCTCTATATCGCTGTCACGGTCGCGCTGTCGCTCGGCTTCGTCGCGCCGGCGGCGCGCCTCGGCAATGCCTGGGACACCCGCATGGGCGGCGCCCTGGCCGATGCGGTCGGCTGCAACGCGGTGGTCAAGGCCTTCGGCGCCGAAACGCGCGAAGAAGCCAGGCTGGCGCGCGTGATCGCCAAATGGCGCCAGCGCACGCGCCGCACCTGGGTGCGCGGCACCATCAACGGCGGCGTGCAGGGCACCATGCTGGTGGCCATGCAGGCCGCCATCCTCGGCGCCGCATTGTGGCTGTGGGCACGCGGGCAGGCCAGCGTGGGCGACATCACCTTCGCCCTGACCATGTTCTTCATGCTGCAGGGCTACCTGCGCGACGTCGGCATGCATATCCGCAACCTGCAGCGCTCCGTCAACGACATGGAAGAACTGGTCGCGCTGGAAGCGCAGCCGCTCGGCGTGGAAGACCGCCGCGGCGCCGGCCCCATCCGCATCCGCGACGGCGAGATCCGCTTCGAGCAGGTGACCTTCCGCTACGGCGCGCTGGAGAAGCCGCTCTACGCCGGGCTCTCGGTGCGCATCGCCCCGGGTGAACGGATCGGCCTGGTGGGCCACTCCGGCTCGGGCAAGACCACCTTCGTCAAGCTGATCCAGCGGCTCTACGACATCGACGGCGGGCGCATCACCATCGATGGCCAGGACATCGCGCTGGTCGAGCAGGCCTCGCTGCGCGCGCAGATCGCCATCGTGCAGCAGGAGCCGGTGCTGTTCCACCGCACGCTGGCGGAGAACATCGCCTACGCCCGCCCCGGTGCCAGCCGCGCCGAGATCGAGCGCGCGGCGCGCCTGGCCAACGCGCACGAGTTCATCCAGGCCCTGCCCAAGGGGTATGACACACTGGTGGGCGAGCGCGGCGTCAAGCTGTCCGGCGGCGAGCGCCAGCGCGTGGCTCTGGCACGCGCCTTTCTCGCCGACGCGCCCGTGCTGATCCTGGACGAGGCCACTTCCAGCCTGGACAGCGAAAGCGAGGTGCTGATCCAGCAGGCCATGGAACGGCTGATGGTGGGCCGCACCACGCTGGTGGTGGCGCACCGGCTGTCGACGGTGCGCGCGCTGGACCGTCTGCTGGTGATGGACAAGGGCCGCATCGCCGAGGAAGGCAGCCATGACGAGCTGATCCGGCGCGAGCACGGCCTCTATCGGCGCCTGTTCGAGCGCCAGGCGCTGGAGCTGAACGCGGGGCTCGCACAGCCGGCAGCGGTGCCGCTCGGCGCAACGCCTCCCTGGCGCCAGCGCGACAGCATCGCACAAGCCGAGCCGGCCGTCGGCCTGCCCTGAAGCCGGCCGCCGGACGCGGCACGCCGTCAGCGAATCGACGGCGTGCCGGCGGCCACGACGATCTCGCCGCGCCGCCGCATGCGTTCGCGGCACCACAAGGTCCAGGCGATCAGCCCGCCGTACAGCGCGTAGCCGATCAACGGCGACAGCACCAGGTAGCGTTCGATGGGCCAATGCCAGGCCAGCCAGGCACGCAGCAGGTTCTCGCCGGTCAGGCCGAGGCCCCACACCAGGGTGATCTGTCTCAGGGCCACCCGCAGGCTGGCGCGCTCCTGCCACAGCGATTCGAAACGCACGTGGCCATCCGCGCTCTCGCGCGCGAACGTGGCCCGCGCCAGATAGAAGACAAGCGTACGCCGGCAGCCCAGCGACAGCAGGAAGACGATGCCGACCACGCCCGAGACCAGCGATTCGCGCAGCAGCAGCAGGCGCGGGCTGCCGCCCAGCATCATCGCTGCCAGCGACAGGCCGATGCCGAGCAGTACCACCGCGCTGACGGCATCGACGCGGCGCGTGCGCGCGAACTCCATGGCGCTCCAGGCCACCGGCGGCACGGCCGATGCGTACAGGGCCCCCGCCATGCCCCAATGCGGCAAGGCGAGCCGGTAGGCGAGCCAGGGGAGCAAGAGATTGGCCCCCAGCTCGGCGGCCGGGCCTGCGCGCAGCTTCATCATGGTTCCGGTCGTGGGCGTCACGCGGAGCGGGAGTTGCTAGCAGTATAGGTGGCCGGCAATTGCCGGCCAGCGCACTCGGCGCGCCAGCTCACATCACGCCGGGGCCCGGGCCCGCGTCCGGGCCGCTGTATCCGGGTAGCCGCGATCAGGCCGCGGCGTCGCCGAGCCCGCGCTGGATCACTTCGGTCAGCAGGCCGGTCATCCCTTCGACATGGTCCGCCGCCAGGGCATTCAGGCGGACCACCAGGTCCTTGTCCAGCTTGCAGGCGAACGGCACCAGGCCCTTGGCCTGGTCCAGCTTACGCTGCTCGCGGCGATCGACCGGGGCGTCCGCGGTCTTGCCGAAGCGGTCGGCCGTCGCCTGCTTCATCTTGTTGGTGAGCTTGAGTGCCTTGTTCTTCTCAAGATCGGTCTTTTTCATTGCCATGCGGACTACCTCTGCGGGAAACGGAAACCCCGCATTGTACGCATCGCGCCGGCGCGTGGCGGGAGCGGCTGTACAGTCAGCGCAGTCAGCCACGGCGAGCAGCCGGCAAAATTCGACCGCAAGCGACGGAGTGCGCGCTCGGCGCATGCCCGTCTAGCATGGAAGCCGGAACATCGAACAGGAGACCAGGATGCCTGCCTGGCAGTCCACGCCGGCCACCGCCGTGCCTCAAGCCGCACCCGCCGACACCGCGGCCGCCGCCCTCGCCCGCCTGCAGGCGTTCGACTGGCAACAGGTGGGCGTCGAGCTCGACCTGCACGGCCATGCCGTCCTGCCCGCCGTGCTGGCGCCCCCGGCATGCCGCGCCCTGGCCGCGCTGTACGCGCAGGAAGGGCCCTTCCGCAGCCGCGTGGTGATGGCCCGCCACGGCTTCGGACGCGGCGAATACCAGTACTTCGCCTCCCCCTTGCCCGCCCCGCTCGCCGCCCTGCGCAGCGCGCTCTACGCCCGGCTGGCGCCGACCGCCAACCGTTGGAACGCGGCCATGGGACTGGCACCGCGCTACCCCGCCGCTCACGCGGAGTTCCTCGCCCGCTGCCATGGCGCGGGCCAGCTGCGGCCGACACCGCTGCTGCTGCGCTATGGCCCCGGCGACTACAATTGCCTGCACCAGGACCTCTATGGCGAGCATGTTTTTCCGCTGCAGGTCGCCATCCTGTTGTCGGCACCTGACACGGACTTCACCGGTGGTGAGTTCGTGCTGACGGAGCAGCGCCCGCGCATGCAGTCGCGTGCCGAGGTGGTGCCGCTCACCCAAGGCGATGCCGTCGTCTTCGCCGTCAGCCAGCGCCCGGTGACAGGCGGCCGCGGCGTCTACCGCGTCAACCTGCGCCACGGCGTGAGCCGGCTGCGCTCAGGCCAGCGCTTTACCCTGGGCATCATCTTCCATGATGCTGAATAGACCGGAATTGGCTGGCCGGTGCGCGAATTCGAGCGCAAGCGCCGGAGTGCGGCATCGCCGCGCGCGCCCTACAGTCGAACCCGAGACCACTGCTTGCCAAGGATGAAGAGGATGAACGCGATCGTGAGCACAGGCATGAGGACAAAGCAGGCTGCCAAGCGCGCCGCCGGCGTGGCCGGCACCCAGGCCCGCCACAGCGTCGCCGAGGATCCTCGCTGGGCCAAGGTATTGGCGCGCGACCCGGCTGCCGACGGCGAGTTCGTCTATGCGGTGCGCACCACCGGCATCTACTGCCGCCCGAGCAGCCCCTCGCGGCTGCCGCGGCCGGAGAACGTCGAGTTCTTCGCCACGGCCGCCGAGGCCGAGGCGGCCGGCTACCGCGCCAGCAAGCGCGCCGAGGACGATGCCGCCGAAACCGGTGCGCGGCATGCGGCCATCGTCGCCGCCGCCTGCCGCCGCATCGAGGCGGCCGACACGCCGCCAACGCTGGAGACCCTGGCTGCGCAGGCCGGCCTCAGCCTCTATCACTTCCATCGCATCTTCAAGTCGCTCACCGGGCTGACACCCAAGGCCTTTGCCGACGCGCATCGCGCGCGGCGCCTGCGCCAGCGGCTGGGACAGGCGGCCACGGTCACCGAGGCCATCTACGACGCCGGCTTCCAGTCCAACAGCCGTTTCTATGCGGCCTCGGACGGCATGCTGGGGATGACCGCCAGCCGCTGGCGCGCGGGCGGCGCCGACATGGCGATCCGCTTCGCCATCGGGCAGTGCTCGCTCGGGGCCATCCTGGTGGCGCAGAGCCAGCGCGGCGTCTGCGCCATCCTGCTCGGCGACGACCCGGACGCCCTCGCGCGCGAATTGCAGGACCAGTTCCCCAAGGCCGAGCTGATCGGCGGCGATTCAGGTTTCGAACAATTAGTGGCGCGCGTGGTCGGCTTCATCGAGGCGCCGTCGATCGGCCTGGACCTGCCGCTGGACCTGCGCGGCACCGCCTTCCAGCTGCGTGTGTGGCAGGCGCTGCGCGAGATCCCGCCCGGCACCACGGCCAGCTACGCCGAGATCGCCGCCCGCATCGGCGCGCCCAAGGCGGTGCGGGCGGTGGCCCAGGCCTGCGCCGCCAACCACCTGGCGGTGGCGATCCCCTGCCACCGCGTGGTGCGCAGCGATGGTGCGCTGTCCGGCTACCGCTGGGGCGTGGAGCGCAAACGCGAGCTGATCGGGCGGGAAGCGCTGGCCTGAACCGGTGCCGGCGGCCGCGCTTGCGGGCGGCCACGGCAAGGCGCATGCTGGAAGCCTGTCCGCTTCCGGAGAGCTGCCATGCCTGAACCGCTGACCCGGCTGCTGGCGGCGGTGCTGATCGCCCTGGCCGTGCCGAAGCTGTGCGCGGTCCTGCTGGCGCCGCAGGGATGGCTGCGCGCCATGCGCCGGCTCTATGCCCGCCCGGCGCTCCTGGCCGCGCTGGCCTATGTACTCGCGGCGCTGGTGCTGTACGCCCTGCTGGCTTCCGGCCTGTCGATCGTGCAGATCCTGGCGGTCTGCCTGTTCATGGCGCTGCTGACGATGGCGGGCATGGCGCCGCTGGCACCACGCCTGCTCGAGGCCATGGCTGAGCCCGGCGCGCTGCGCAGGATGATGCGCGCGCAATGGCTCTATGTGCTGGTCTGGCTGGCGCTGCTGGCCTGGGGACTGGCCGCCATGCTGGCCTGAGCGCCGCCCGCGTCAGTCCTCGGCGTTGGGCGGCAGCTCGGGGAACAGCACCTCGGTGAAGCCGAAGCGCGTGAAGTCGCGCACCCGCATCGGGTAGAGGATGCCTTGCAGGTGGTCGCATTCGTGCTGCACGACGCGCGCGTGGAAGCCCTCCGCCTCGCGCTCGATGCGGTTGCCCTGCAGATCGTAGCCACAGTACTTCAGCCGCGTATAGCGCGGCACCACGCCGCGCAGGCCCGGCACCGACAGGCAGCCTTCCCAGCCGTCCTCCTGCTCATCGCCGAGCGGCGTCAGCTCGGGATTGATCAGCACCGTCTTGGGTACGGCCGGCGCGCCCGGATAGCGCGGATTGCGCTCGAAGCCGAAGATCACCACCTGCAGCCCGACGCCGATCTGCGGTGCCGCCAGGCCGGCGCCGTTGGCATGGTCCATGGTGTCGAACATATCCTCGACCAGCGTGCGCAGTTCCGGCGTGTTGAAGCGCGCGACCGGGCGCGCCACCTGCAACAGGCGCGGATCGCCCATCTTGAGGATGTCATGGATCATGCCTGTTCTCCGTGGTCGGGCTGCGCGGAAGGCGCGGAATCAGAGGGATCGGAAGATTCGGAAGCATCGGGGGCGGGCTCGGGATCCGCGCCATGGGCACCGGCCAGCAGCGCCAGCATGCCGTCCTCGTCGAGCACGGCCACACCCAGCGCCTGGGCCTTTTCGAGCTTGCTGCCGGCTTCGGCGCCCGCCACCACGTAGTCCGTCTTCTTCGACACCGAACCGGCCACCTTGGCGCCGGCGGCTTCCAGGCGCTCCTTGGCCTCTTCGCGCGACAGCGTCGGCAGCGTGCCGGTCAGCACGAAGGTCTTGCCAGCCAGCGGCGCGGGTGCGCGCGCCTGCGGTTCGCTCTCGGGCCAATGCACGCCGGCCGCGCGCAGTTGTTCGATCACCTCGACATTGTGCGCCTCGGCGAAAAAGTTGACGATGGACTGCGCAACCACCGGGCCCACGTCGTTGACCTCGAGCAGGGCCGTCTCGTCGGCTGCCATCAGCCCGTCGAGCTTGCCGAAGTGGCGCGCCAGGTCCTTGGCGGTCGCTTCGCCGACGTGGCGGATACCCAGCGAGAAGATAAAGCGGTTGAGCGTAGTGGCGCGCGCGCCTTCGATCGCCGCCACCAGGTTGGCGGCCGACTTGTCGGCCATGCGATCGAGCGCGGCCAGCTTGGCCACGCCCAGCTTGAACAGGTCGGCCGGGGTGCGCACGATGCCCTGGTCGACCAGCTGTTCGACCACCTTGTCGCCCAGCCCCTCGATGTCCATGGCGCGCCGCTGCGCAAAGTGCAGCAGGGCCTGCTTGCGCTGGGCGGCGCAGATCAGGCCGCCGGTGCAGCGAGCGATGGCCTCGCCCTCCAGGCGCTCGATATGCGAGCCGCACACCGGGCAGGCGGTCGGCATGACGAAGGCGCGCGCATCGGCGGGCCGGCGCTCCAGCACCACGCCCACCACCTCCGGGATCACGTCGCCGGCGCGACGCACGATCACGGTGTCGCCGACATGGACGTCCTTGCGCCGTACCTCGTCCTCGTTGTGCAGCGTGGCATTGGTCACGGTGACGCCACCGACGAAGACGGGAGCCAGCCGCGCCACCGGCGTGATGGCCCCGGTGCGGCCGACCTGCACCTCGATGTCCTCGACCACGGTGGTCATTTCCTGTGCCGGGAACTTGTGCGCCAGGGCGAAGCGCGGCGCACGCGAGACGAAGCCCAGGCGCTCCTGCTCGGCCAGCGCATTGACCTTGTAGACCACGCCGTCGATGTCGTACGGCAACTGGTCGCGCCGCGCGCCGACGCCGCGGTAGAAGTCCAGCAAGCCCTGCGCGCCCCGCACCACCGCGCGCTCCTGGCACACCGGCAGGCCGAGCGCGGCAAAGCCGTCCAGCATCTGGCTGTGGGTATCCGGGCGCGGCGTGCCCTGCAGCTCGCCGATGCCGTAGGCGAAGAAGGACAGCGGGCGCCGCGCGGTGATGCGCGGATCGAGCTGGCGCAGGCTGCCGGCCGCGGCATTGCGCGGATTGACGAAGGTCTTCTCGCCGGCCTCGGCCTGGCGCGCGTTGAGCCGGTCGAAGTCGGCGCGGAACATCAGCACCTCGCCGCGCACCTCCAGCACCGCCGGTGCCTGGCCGCGCAGGCGCAGCGGGATGCTCTTGATGGTGCGCACATTGGCAGTCACGTCCTCACCGGACTCGCCGTCGCCACGCGTGGCAGCCTGCACCAGTTGCCCGTTCTCGTAGCGCAGCGACATCGCCAGTCCGTCGAACTTGAGCTCGCAGGCGTACTCGACGGCGGCCGCGGCCGAGAACAGGTCGGGCTCGCCGGCGCCCGCCGGCTCGAGCCCGAGGCCCTGGGCGCAGCGCCGGTCGAAGGCGAGCACGTCCTCGTCCTCGAAGCCGTTGTTCAGCGACAGCATGGGGATGGCGTGGCGTACCGTGGCGAACGCCGCCAGCGGTGCGCCGCCGACGCGCTGGGTCGGCGAATCGGGGTGCAGCAGCTCGGGGTGCTCGGTCTCGATCTGCTGCAACTCGCGGAACAGCGCGTCGTAGTCGGCATCCGGCACGGTGGGCGCATCGAGCACGTAGTACTCGTAGTTATAGCGCTCCAGCGTCTCGCGCAACCAGTCAGCGCGGGCGGCCGGCGATGCGGCGGCGGGCGCGGAGGCCTGGGCCTGCGCGCCGGTTCGGGTTCCGGTCATGGTGTCGCTCCGGACTAGTTGCTGAACAGCCGCAGCGCGACCGGCGAGCCGGCGGGCATGCCGCGCGCCTCGAGCTTGTCGTACAGCACTTCGAGCTGGCCGAAGATGGCGATGAAGGAAGCCTCGCTCAGCGGACGCATATTGTCGTCGACCAGGCGCGCACCCATGCGCTGCGCCAGGCTGTGGCCGTATTCGCAGACCGTCTTGAAGGGCTTGCTGGCGCGCGCCACCTGCGGCACGTCGAGCAGCAGCGTGATCTGGCGCCCGGCCTTGACGGTCAGGTCATCGCGCAGGAAGTTGGTATCGCCGAACTGCAGCGTGAAGAGCGCGCGCTGCACGCCGTCCGCACCCGCCAGGTAGCGCGTGAAACGCGTGCCGTCGCGCGACAGCACCAGGCCGTCCTGGGTGGCAACGGTCTGCACGTAGGCGGCCGACCAGGGTGCCCCGTCGGAGATCACATTGACGCCGAGCTGGACGTCGCAGCTCGCGGCAAAGCTGTCGAGCTCGCGTCCGTTGGCCACCGACTCGCTCATGTCGGGCAGGTCGGTCGCGCCATCGAGGGCCTCGGCCAGCCCCTGCACCGCGTTGACGAACTCGGAGAACTCCAGCGCGTTGAGCGGACCGGAGCGGTTGGCCAACTGCACCGCCACCTGCAGGTCCTCGTACTGGTGCCCCGCCGTGACCACTTCCCAGGCGTTGGCCTCGGCATGCAGGCCCTCGATATGAACCTGCTTGGTGCCGGCGCGGCGCAGCCGCCCGGTCAGCGGCAGGATGCGGTCGCCGGAGGCCTTGCGCTCCAGGTGCAGCGGCACGATGCAGTCGACCAGCGGGTCGATGACGGCGGGAAGCGGCTGGCCTTCGAGCGCCTCGGGCGCCGTATCCTGCAGATGCTGCTGCACCGTCGCAGCCGGCTCGGCCTCGTCGCCCCGGTCCGCTGTCGCAGTGGCTTCGGTGCCTTCGCCGTTCGTGGCAGCGACATTGGCCGCCACGGCCACTTCATCGGCCAGCGCCTGGTCGGCGTCGGTCGAGGCAGCGGCGCCGATCGCGGCCGCCGCATCGAGCGGCGAGGCCGACAGCGTCGGCTCGCGGCGCTGCGCCGCCGGCGCAGGTTCGCTTTCCTTGGCAGCGACGGGCGCGGGCCGGTCCGGCATGGACGGCGCCTTGGCGGATGCGGCGGGATAGTCGGCGCCGGGCGGCAGGTCGAAGGTGGGCTCGCGCATCGGCGCCACATCGTCATCCGGCTGCAGCGCACGCGGGCGGCGGGCCTTGCGGATCTGCCACTGGTTGTAGACGACGACCAGCAGCAGCAGGACGAGACCGGCGACGATCAGAGCGGTTTGCAGGTCCATTTATGCTGCGGCTCCCTTGAGGATGTTGTTGTGCATCGAGATTGCGAGAATTCTGGTCCCCGCCGGGCGCGCCGCGCCACGGCGGGTGGGATCAGGCGGCTTCTTCCACCATCGACATCGCGGCGTCCATGTCCACCGCGACGATACGCGACACGCCCTGCTCCTGCATCGTCACGCCGATCAGTTGCTGGGCGATTTCCATCGCGATCTTGTTGTGGGAGATGAAGACGAACTGCGTCTTGTTCGACATGCGTGCCACCATCTTGGCATAGCGATCCGTGTTGGCATCGTCCAGCGGTGCGTCCACCTCGTCGAGCAGGCAGAACGGCGCGGGATTCAGCTGGAACATGGCGAACACCAGCGCGATCGCGGTCAGGGCCTTCTCACCGCCCGACAGCAGGTGGATGGTGGAGTTCTTTTTGCCGGGCGGCTGCGCCATCACCTGCACGCCGGCATCGAGAATCTCTTCGCCGGTCATGATCAGGCGGGCCTGTCCGCCACCGAACAACTGCGGGAACAGTTCACCGAAGTGCATATTGACCTGGTCGAAGGTGCCCTGCAGCAGCGAACGGGTTTCCTGGTCGATCTTGTTGATGGCGTCTTCCAGGGTGTTGATGGCGTCGTTCAGGTCCGCCGACTGCGCGTCCAGGAAGGTCTTGCGCTCGCGCGCCGTGGCCAGTTCGTCGAGCGCGGCCATGTTGACCGGGCCCAGCGCATTGATGGCGTTGTTGATGCGGGTGACCTCGCCCTGCAGCCAGGCCGGCTTCAGGTCGGCGTTCAGCTTGCCGGCCAGCGCCGCTTCGTCGACCCCGGCCTCGGTGAGCTGCTCGGCAAACTGCTCCTGGTTCAGGCGCGCGGCCTGCTCCTTCAGCTGGAATTCGGTGATGCGGTCGCGCAAGGGTTGCAGGCTGCGCTCGGCGGCCAGGCGCTGCTCGTCGAACTGGCGCAGCTGCACCGACAGCGAGTCGAGCTCGACGCGCGCCGTGTTCAGCCTGGCTTCCTTCTCAGCACGCACTTCCAGCGCTTCCTGCAGCCCGGTATGCGCGGTCTGCTCGTTGATGGTCTCCAGCTCGGCGCGCGCGTTCTCGAGCGACTCGGCGATACGTTCGCTCTGGTCGGATGCCACCTGGATATTGCGGCGCAGCTCTTCGATGCGGCTGCCCAGGTTGCGCTCGGAAAAGACCGCCTCCTGCGCCGCGCGCTCCAGCTCACGCAGTTGCTGGCGTGCCGCCGCGAGGCGCCCGTCCAGCGCTTCGAAGGCGCCCTGGTGCGCTTCGTGGGCGGCCTGCTGGTCGGCCAGCGCGGCATCGTGCTGCTCGAAACTCGCCTCCGACTCGGCGCGGATGGCGCGCTGCTCCTCGACCTGGGCGGCGATCTCCTCCAGATCCGCGCGGATCTGGCTGCTGCGCGCAGCATAGCGCTCCATCGCCTGGGACAGCTTGAGCACGTCCATCTGCAGCGCATGCACGCGCCGCGTGGCCTGCTCGCTGGCGGTGCGCGCCTCGACCAGCACGCGGCTGGCGTGCGTGTGCGCGGTCTCCGCGCGTACCGACTGCGTCTTGGCCTCTTCGGCCAGCAGCGCCTGTGCGCGCACCTGCTTCTCCAGGTTCTCGATCTCCTGGGCACGCGCCAGCATGCCGGCCTGCTCGGAATCGGCCGCATAGAGCTGCACGCCGCTGCGGCCGACCAGGTGGCCTTCGGCCACCACGAAGGTGGCGCCCTCGGGCAGCGTGGCGCGCGCCGCCAGCGCCGCGTCGACGTCAGCGGCGGTATAGACGTTGGCGAGCCAGTCCTGCATCACCGCGCGGATGCCCGGCTCGGCGATCTGCAGCAGGGCCATCAGCGGGCGCAGGCCCGGCGTTGCTTCCTGGGGCCGTGCCGCGGCGGGTGGCGCATAGAAGGCCAGCTTGGCGGGCGGCGCGTCGGACAGGAAGGCCTTGACCGCGTCCAGGCCGGAAACCTCGAGCGCCGCCAGCTTCTCGCGCAGCACCGACTCCAGTGCATTCTCCCAGCCGGGCTCGATATGGATCTTCTTCCACAGCCGCGGCAATTCGGCCAGCCCGTGGCGGGCCAGCCACGGCTGCACCTTGCCCTCGGTCTGCACGCTCTCCTGCAGTTGCCGCAGCGCGGCCAGGCGCGCCTCCAGCGCGGCGATGGCCGCGGCCTCGCCCTGCACACGCTCCTGCGCGGCACGGCGCTCGGCGTCGAGGCGCGGCAGGCTTTCCTCCGCTTCGGCCAGCGCGGCCTGCGCTTCCTCCAGCACGGCTTCCTGCTCAGCCAGGTCCGCGCGCAACTCTTCCAGGCGCACGTCGTCGGGGCGGTCGAGCCCCTTCTCTTCGCCGGACAGGCGCTCGCGGCGCTGCTCGAGCTGCTGCAGCATCTGGTCGGCGCTGCGCTGCTGCGCAGCCTCCAGCTTCAGCGCCTGCTCGGCCTGGATGATGCCGGCGCGCTGCTCGTTGAGCAGTTGCTGCGCCTCGCGCCACTGGGCCTCGAGCGCCGGCAGTTCGTCACTGCGCTGGGCCAGGGTGTCCTGCGCCTCGATCGTGCGTCCCTCGGACAGCGCCAGCTCTTCCTCGGCCTGCGCCAGGTCCTCCGAGGCCTGCTCGGCCTTGTCGCGCCACTGCTCGCCCTGTGCCGACAGCGCCGCGATCTGGGCCTGCACGCGGTTGCGCGATTCCACCACGTAGCGGATCTCGGCCTCCAGCTTGCTGACCTCGGCATTGGCCTCGTACAGCGCGCCCTGGGCGGCATGCATATTGTCGGAGGCCGCATAGTGCGCGGCGCGCATGGTCTCCAGTTCAGCCTCGACATGGCGCAGCTGGGCGGTCTGGGCCTCCAGGTCGACCTGGGCCTGCCCGACGGCGCGTTGGTGGCGTTCCTGCTCGCCCAGCGCCTCGCGCTTGCGCAGCATCCACAGCAGGTGCTGCTTCTCCTCGCCGTCGGCCTGCAGCGCCTTGAAGCGCTGCGCCACCTCGGCCTGGCCTTCGAGCTTCTCCAGGTTGTTGCCCAGCTCGCGCAGGATGTCCTCGACACGCGTCAGGTTCTCGCGCGTGTCGGACAGCCGGTTCTCGGTCTCGCGCCGGCGTTCCTTGTACTTGGAAACGCCCGCGGCCTCTTCAAGGAAGATGCGCAGGTCCTCGGGCTTGGCCTCGATGATGCGCGAGATCATGCCCTGTCCGATGATGGCGTAGGCGCGCGGGCCCAGGCCCGTGCCCAGGAAGATGTCCTGGATGTCGCGCCGGCGCACCGGCTGGTTGTTGATGTAGTAGGACGAGGTGCCGTCGCGCGTCAGCACGCGCTTGACCGCCACCTCGGCGTATTGGCTCCACTGGCCGTTGGCGCGGCCTTCGCTGTTATCGAAGACCAGTTCGACGCTGGCCCGGCCGGCTTGCTTGCGCGCGGTCGAGCCATTGAAGATGACGTCCTGCATGGACTCGCCACGCAGTTCCGAGGCACGCGACTCGCCCAGCACCCAGCGCACCGCGTCGATGATGTTCGATTTGCCGCAGCCGTTGGGTCCGACGATGCCGACCAGTTGGCCCGGCACTTGAAAATTGGTGGGATCGACGAAGGACTTGAAGCCCGCCAGTTTGATCGAGGACAGTCGCACGGTTGGTCGTGTGGATTCGGCGTAGGAAAGCGTTCGAGGAAACGGGCTGCCGCCGGGCGCCCGGCAACTCGTGCGACATCGCGAAAAAGTGAATTTCGGATCGCATTCAGCCCTGGCGTGCCCGTTGGCTGGCGCTAATCATACCATCGCCCATCCCGCATCCGGCCGGCTTTTCACGGCTTCCCGGCATCACTTTCCCTGCTGGATCGGCCATTTACGGGCGTTCCTGCGAGCACTTTCTCACCTGCCCGCCACCCCGCGCCGCGCCATGACCGCCGGCTGTCATGGCCGGCAGGCAGGAGGACAAGAAACTTATCAGGGTTGATGCTAGTCTCTGAATTGACAGCGTGACCCCGGATGCCCACCCCGAGCCGGAACCCTTGCGACGCGCCCGCGCGTCCTTTCCTGGGAGGACCAAGCATGACCGCATCTTCACCGACCCGCCTGCCGTGGTCAGTCGGAGAGATCGATTACGAAGCCATCGACACGGCGCGAATACGTCCCGACCGGCTCCTGTTCTATCTGCTGACGGCCTCCTCCTTCATCGAGAGCGGCTCCGACACCTACGCCGGCAATCTCGCCTCCTACTACGCCGACGTGCCGCAGGCCGCCTCATGGCTCGAGCGGCACTGGGAAGCCGAGGAACTGCAGCACGGACTGGCGCTGCGCCGCTACGTGGAGCACGTCTGGCCGGAGTTCGACTGGGAGCGTGGCTACGCACGCTTCTTCGAGGAATACCGCGTGACCTGCTCGATCGACAATTTCGAGCCCACCCATGCCCTGGAGATGGTGGCACGCTGCGTGGTGGAGACCGGCACCGCCACGCTCTACCGCGCCATCGAGCAAGCCACCGACGAGCCCGTGCTGCGCGACCTGAGCCGGCGCATCGCCAATGACGAAGTCCGCCACTACAAGCATTTCTTCCGCTATTTCAACGACTTCCGCCTCCAGGAGCAGGTCGGGCGCGGGCGCGTGCTGGGAGCGCTGGCGCGCCGCCTGCTGGAGATCAAGAACGAGGATGCCGAAATCGCACTGCGCAACGTGCTGCGCATCGAACGCGGCACCGAGGCGGTGTCCGACCGCGAAGTGCGCCAGTTGAATTCACAGGTCAGCGCCATCGTGCGGCGCCACCTGCCGGTCGATATGGCGGTCAAGATGCTGCTGCGCCCGCTGCACCTGCACAGTGGCGTGGAACGGGCCATCCGGCGCCCGCTGATCGCCCTGGTTTCCCGCGCGATGCTTCACTGAGCGGGGCCGCGTGCCGCGCGCGGCCGGTGCACCAGCCCGGACAGCGCCCCCGCCGCGACGATGCACAGGCCTCCCGCCCCCTCCTTCCAGCTCAGGGTTTCCGCGGCCAGCCACCACGAGGACAGGGCCGCCACCACGATCTCGAACAGCATCAGCAGCGACACCCGGTTGGCCGGCAGCCGCTGCAACCCGTACTGCACGATGGCGTTGCCAAGCACCAGGGTGCCCGCCAGCGCCACCGCCAGCAGCAGCACCGCGCCTTCGCGCCCGGCCGCCGGCCCCGCCAGCGCCGGCTCCAGCCACAGCGCGCAAGGTGCGCTGACCGCCACACTGCCCAGGAACACCGCCACGGTACGCACGCGCCCATCGACCTGGGGCAGGCGCTGCCCGGCGTGGCGCGACAGCACATTGTTGACGGCAAAGCCCATGCCCGCCACCAGCCCGGCCCATTCCGCCAGGTTGGCGGGCAAGGGCACGCCGGCCTGCGGCGACCACAGCATCAGGCCGGCGCCGCCCAGCGCCAGCGCCACCAGGCCGAAGCCGGTGGCCGACAGGCGCTCGCCGAGCCACAGGCGCGCGAACAACGCGGTCCAGACCGGGGTCAGGTAGAACAGCAGCAGCACGCGCATGACGTGGCCGTTGACACTGCCCCAGACGAAGCCGGCGTTGGTGATGCCGGCGGCCGCGCCGATCGCCAAGAACAACCAGGACTGGCGCAGCCCGCCCAGGTGGCGGCGGAAGGCCAGCATGGCGATGGCGGCCGCGATCAGGCTGACCAGCGCCGCCGCGCGCAGGCCGCCCAGGCCCCAGCCGGCCAGCACGCGATAGGGAAACCAGGCGATGCCCCATACCGAAGCGCCCAGCAGGATGGACAGCGAGGACTTGACGGGATCGTGGTCGGCAGCGCCGGGCTGCAAGGCAAGGGACGAAGGGCTCATCGGACCCGGGAATGACGGATGGAATTGGAAAACGGCAACGGAAAACGGGGATCCGGCAGCACGCAGCGGACATCACGGTACCGTGATGCGCGCCATCCTGGCGGGCGCCGCCCCCGCGCGGGAGCGGCGCGCCCGGCGATGGGCCCTGTTCCTCTATAATGTCCGGTTTCAACCGGCCCACCACCACAGAACGTGAATCCGCGCCTCGACCTGCTCCAGCCCTACCCGTTCGAGAAACTGCGTGCGCTGTTCGCGGACGTGAAGCCCGATGCCGCCAGGACGGCGATCAGCTTCGGCATCGGCGAACCCAAACATCCCACGCCCGAGTTCATCAAGACGGCGCTGGCCGAGTCGCTGGCGGGGCTGGCGAATTATCCCACAACGGCAGGCTCCGACGCGCTGCGCCAGGCCATCGCCGCCTGGCTCGAGCGCCGCTACGGCCTGCCCGCGGTGAACCCGGCCAGCGAAGTGCTGCCGGTGACCGGCTCGCGCGAAGCGCTGTTCGCCTTTGCCCAGACCGTGGTGGACGGCAGCAAGCCCGGCGCGCTGGTGTTGTGCCCGAATCCCTTCTACCAGATCTACGAAGGCGCAGCCCTGCTGGCCGGCGCCACCCCGGTGTTCGCCAACAGCGATCCGGCGCGCAACTTCGCGCCCGCCTTCGACCGCATCGACGACGCCACCTGGTCGCGCGTGCAGCTGGCCTACGTCTGCTCGCCGGGCAACCCCACCGGCGCGGTGCTGTCGCTGGAAGACTGGCAGCAGCTGTTCGCCCTGTCGGACCGCCACGGCTTCGTGATCGCCTCGGACGAGTGCTACTCGGAGATCTACTTCGACGAGGGCCGCGCCCCGCTGGGCGCGCTGGAAGCCGCCCGCAAGCTGGGCCGCGCCTTCGAGCGGCTGGTGATGTTCTCCAGCCTGTCCAAGCGCTCGAACGTGCCCGGCCTGCGCTCGGGTTTCGTCGCCGGCGACGCCGCGCTGCTGAAGAAATTCCTGCTGTACCGCACCTACCATGGCGGCGCCATGAACCCCGCGGTGCAGGCGGCCAGCGTGGCGGCCTGGAACGACGAGGCCCATGTGCGCGACAACCGCGCCGCCTACGGGCGCAAGTTCAGCGAGGTGACGCCGCTGCTGGCCGAAGTGCTGGACGTGGCGCTGCCCGACGCCGGCTTCTACCTGTGGGCCGACGTCTCCCGCACCGGCCTGAGCGACACCGAGTTCGCCACGCGCCTGCTGGCTGCGCAGAACGTCACCGTGCTGCCGGGCAGCTACCTGGCGCGCGAGGCCGGCGGCATCAATCCGGGTGCCAACCGGGTGCGCATGGCGCTGGTCGCCACCCCCGAGGAATGCCTGGAGGGCGCACGCCGCATCGTGGAATTCTGCAAGGCACCGGGCTGAGCGCCGGCCCCCGCACCGGAAGCCCAGCAACCGGACCCGAGACTGTTGTAGACAACGCTTAACCATCAAGAAACGCATATGACGCAAGCACTGCAAGCCCTGATCGACCAGGCCTGGGAAGACCGCGCCAGCCTGTCGCCGAAGTCCGCCCCCAACGATATCCGCGAAGCGGTGGCCAGCGTCATCGGCCAGCTCGATGCCGGCACGCTGCGCGTGGCCGAGAAGCAGGGCAAGGACTGGATCGTCAACCAGTGGATCAAGAAGGCCGTGCTGCTGTCCTTCCGCCTGGAAGACAACGCACCGATGGGCGCCGGCGGCTTCACCCAGTTCTACGACAAGGTGCCGAGCAAGTTCGCCGACTGGAGCGCCGACGACTTCGCCAAGGGCGGCTTCCGCGTGGTGCCGCCGGCCGTGGCCCGCCGCGGCTCCTTCATCGCCCGCAATGCGGTGCTGATGCCCTCCTACGTCAACATCGGCGCCTACGTCGACGAAGGCACCATGGTCGACACCTGGGCCACCGTCGGTTCCTGCGCACAGATCGGCAAGAACGTGCACCTGTCCGGCGGCGTCGGCATCGGCGGCGTGCTGGAGCCGCTGCAGGCCAACCCGGTCATCATCGAGGACAACTGCTTCATCGGCGCGCGCTCGGAGGTTGTCGAAGGCGTGATCGTCGAGGAGAACTCGGTCATCTCGATGGGCGTGTACCTGGGCCAGTCGACCAAGATCTACGACCGCGAGACCGGCGAGATCCACTATGGCCGCGTGCCCGCCGGCTCGGTGGTGGTGGCGGGCAACCTGCCGTCGAAGGACGGCAAGTACAGCCTGTACTGCGCGGTGATCGTCAAGAAGGTGGACGCGCAGACGCGCGCCAAGACCAGCCTGAACGACCTGCTGCGCGGCGACTGAACGTCGGCGCGCGATGCGCCGGCCCCCGCGCGGCCGCCCCGGCGGACGCAGCGTGGCGGCAGGCGCCGCGCGAGATGATCGTGCCCTCCCTGCGCAAGCGCATCATGGCCCTGGATCCCGCCACCGTCAGCACCGTCCTGTCGCTGCTGCCGACCATTCTCGAGCAGGCCAACAAGACCATCGAGAAGATCAAGAAGGGGCGCCGCCGCGAAGACGGGGCGCCAGGCGCGGCGGAGCCGCGCGACCCGGCCGCGCGCCTCGCCGAGCTCGAGTCGGCCGCCATGCAGCAGGCCGAGGCGGTCAAGCTGCTGGCCGAGCAGCATGCCATCACCATCGACGCGCTGCGCAAGGAGGCTGCGCGGCTCGACCGCCGGCTGCGCCTGATGACGGCGGTGGCGATGGCCGGCGTGGCGCTCGGCATCGGCGCGCTGGTGGTCTCGCTGAACCTGCTGCTGCGCTGAAGGTGGCGCCAGCCATCCCGCACGACCGGAGCCGGGCCACCCGCCCGGCTCCTTCCCCGCAATATCCGCTGAGGCAAGCTCCATGACCGTCCGGCTCTACGGCATCCCCAACTGCGACACCGTCAAGAAGGCCCGCACCTGGCTCGACGGCAACAGCGTCGCCTATTCCTTCCACGACTTCAAGAAGCAAGGGGTCAGCGAAGCCTTGCTGCGCGGCTGGCTCGCACAGGTTCCGCTCAGCGCCCTGCTCAACCGCAAGGGCACCACCTGGCGTGCGCTGTCGGACGCCGACAAGGCGCGCGCCGAGGACGAGGCCGGCGCCATCGCGCTGATGCAGCAGAGCCCCTCGCTGATCAAGCGCCCCGTGCTGGAACACGGCGGCAAGGTTGCCGTGGGCTTCAGCGCCGACCAGTACGCCACCCTGTTCTGAAACCGGCCGGGCCGGCGGCCTTGCCCTGCCGCCGGCCCCGACAGCGTCCGCCCGGCTGGGCGGCGCACAGGCGTAAACTAGTGCCCCGACCTGCCGCGCCGTGCGCGGCCCGTCGGGCGCCTCTGCCTCTAGCAAACGATTCACTCCATGACCACCACCCTCGCCCTCACCGAAGACCTGATCCGCCGCCGCTCCGTCACGCCGGCCGACGAAGGCTGCCAGGCCGTGCTGGAAAGCCGCCTGAAGGCGCTCGGCTTCCACTGCGAATCCATCGTCAGCGGCCCGGACGACTTCCGCGTCACCAACCTGTGGGCGGTGCGGCGCGGCAGCGCAGGCAAGGACGGCAAACTGCTGGTGTTCGCCGGCCACACCGACGTGGTGCCGACCGGCCCGCTGGAGCAGTGGCATTCCGACCCCTTCGCGCCGACCCATCGCGACGGCAAGCTCTACGGCCGCGGCGCCGCCGACATGAAGACCTCGATCGCGGGCTTCGTCGTCGCCGCCGAGGAGTTCATCCAGGCCCATCCCGCGCACACCGGCTCGATCGGCTTCCTGATCACCAGCGACGAGGAAGGCCCGGCTCACGATGGCACCGTCAAGGTGGTGGAGGCGCTGGCTGCGCGCGGCGAGCGCCTCGACTACTGCGTGGTCGGCGAGCCGACCTCGGTCGACGTGCTCGGCGACATGGTCAAGAACGGCCGCCGCGGCTCGCTCTCCGGCAAGCTGGTGGTCAAGGGCGTGCAAGGCCATATCGCCTATCCGCACCTGGCCCGCAACCCCATCCACCTGGCCGCGCCGGCATTGGCCGAACTGGTGGCCGAACGCTGGGACGAAGGCAACGAGTACTTCCCGCCCACCACCTGGCAGATGTCGAACATCCACGGCGGCACCGGCGCCACCAACGTGATCCCGGGCCAGGTGACCATCGACTTCAATTTCCGCTTCTCGACGGCGAGCACGCCCGACGGACTGAAGGCGCGCGTGCACGCCATCCTCGACCGCCACGGCCTGGACTATGAACTGGCCTGGACCCTCGGCGGCGAGCCCTTCCTGACGCCGCGCGGCGAGCTTTCCGAAGCGATGGCCGCGGCCATCGCCGCGGAAACGGGTGTCACCACCGAACTGTCGACCACCGGCGGCACCTCGGACGGCCGCTTCATCGCCAGGATCTGCCCGCAGGTGGTGGAATTCGGCCCGCCCAACGCCAGCATCCACAAGATCGACGAGCACGTGGAAGTCCGCTTCATCGAGCCGCTGAAGAATATCTACCGCGGTGTGCTGGAACGCCTGGTGGCCTGAGCCCCGGCAGCCCGCACCGCCTCCCCGCCCCTGACCGAGAACAAACCCATGGCAACTCCCTCCCCGCTGCGCACCGTACGCGACCTGCTGCGCCTGGCGGTCTCCCGCTTCAGCGCGGCCCAGCTGTCGTTCGGCCATGGCAGCGCCAATGCCTACGACGAAGCCGCCTACCTGGTCCTGCACACCCTGCACCTGCCGCTCGACACGCTCGACCCTTTCCTGGACGCGCGCCTGCTGCCAGAAGAGATCGACGCCGTGTTGGCGGTGATCGAGCGTCGCGTCACGGAGCGCGTGCCGGCCGCCTACATCACGCACGAGGCCTATATGCACGGCCTGCGCTTCTACGTCGACTCGCGCGTGATCGTGCCGCGCAGCTTCATCGGCGAACTGCTGCAGGACGGGCTGGAACCGTGGCTGGGCGAAGCCGATGACGTCGGCCCGGTGCTGGAGCTGTGCACCGGCTCGGGCTGCCTGCCGATCCTGGCGGCCCACGCCTGGCCGAACGCCCGCATCGACGCGGTCGACATCTCGCCGGACGCGCTGGCGGTGGCCCGCCGCAACGTGGCCGACTACAAGATGGCGGAGCGCATCCACCTGCATGAGGGCGATCTCTACGCCCCGCTGCCGCATGGCGCCACCTATGACGTCATCCTGAGCAATCCGCCCTACGTCAACGAGGCCTCGATGCAGGCACTGCCGGCCGAGTACCTGGCCGAGCCGCGCATCGCGCTGGCCGGTGGCGACGATGGCATGGACGTAGTGCGCCGCATCATCGCGGGTGCCAAGGCGCACCTCAACCCGGGCGGCGTGCTGGTGGTCGAGATCGGCAACGAGCGCGCCAACGTGGAAGCCGCCTTCCCCGACCTCGAAATCATCTGGCTGCCGGTCAGCGCCGGGGACGACCAGGTCTTCCTGCTGACCTACGACACGCTGCCGGGTTGAGCGGCCGTATCACGCGGATCCTCCGCCCCGCGCAGGGGCCCGCCGCGCTCCGGCGCCCGGCTCACCATCCGGCCAGCGCCCGCAGCGCCGCCTCGCGCACCTGCTCGAGCACGCCCGCGCGCCAGTCGTCGCTATCGCCGTAGAAGGCGCGCCACATGCCCTGCTGGATCAGCGTGCGCTGGCCCTGGTCGGCGTCCGGATGCAGGTGCAGCCAATGGTCGCCGCGCAGGGCCTCCAGCACCTCGCCGACCGGCAGCGTGCCGAACTCGAGCGCGATGCCGGCATAGTCGAGCGCGGGCAGCGTCTCGGGGATGGCCCGCCAGGCCATCCCCGTCAGGCTGGCCGAGGTGGACGAACCGTCGTGGATAGAGGTCACTTCCCTGCCCCAGATGGCACGCGCATTCGCCAGCTGGCGCGCGTCGTCCGGCCCCATGTAGATGGGCTCGCCATAACCCCACGGACCGAGCCCGGTGTGGATGTCCAGCCAGCGCAGGCTGGCGCGGCCGGCACCGAAGCGCGCCAGCAGCCGACGCAGCGTGTAGTTGCTCCAGGCCGGCTTGTGCCCGCCGAAGAACAGCCCGTCCGGAAACGCATACTGGCCCGCGCTGACCGCGGCCTGGAACCACGACAATCCCTTCTCCGCCACCATCCTGTGCAGGCTGGCTTCGTCTTCCTGCGATGCCGGCCAGTGCTCGGGCAAGAGCAGCGGCGCCAGCTCGGCGTAAGCGGCGTTCTCCGGCAGCGGCCGGCTGAAGTCGAGGAAGTTGCGGTTCAGGTCGACATTGTCCTCGTTGACCCGCCGCAGATGGGAAAAGCCGTAGGGATTGAGCGCGTGCACCAGCAGCAGCGCCGCATCCGCCGCGCGCGCGGCGGCGCACAAGCCGGCATCGCGCAGCAGCGTGACCTGCGCTCCCGCACCGCAGAAGCCCTCCACCCCGTGCATGCCCGAGCTGATCATCAGGCAGTGCCGGGCGGACGCCTCGCCGACCCAGGCCACGTCGATGGCCAAGGCCTCGCCGCGGGCACCGCGCTGCGTCGGGTGCGGGAACTCGGTCAGCGCCGCGCCCGCGTCGCGCGCGGCATCGAGGAATTTCTGTCTGGCTTCGGCATAGCTGCGGGAGAAGGCGGACATGGCGTCGACGGCGAGTGGCGGCTGGCTCTTCATTAGACGCCAAATCCCGGCGCGCTGCCACCCGCCGGCCACCCGCCGGCCACCCATCGGCCGCGGCTAGAAGCCGGGCAGCTCAGTCTGGCCGCGGGCCGGCTCCGGCGGCAGGAAGGCCGCCGGATGCAAGGCCAGTCCGGCGCTTTCGATCTGCGCCGGGGTCAGCATCAGGTGGCGTGCCAGCCAGTCCTCCAGCCCGCGCAGGAAGCGCTGCTCGGAGAGGCTGCGCGATTGCGCCATGCGCCAGCACAGCTTGGTATGCGCGGTGTAGACGTCGAGCAGGTTGGTGGTCTTCAGCTTGTACGGCGTGGCCGGGCCGCGCTCGATGGCAAGGATGCGCCGCGCCTGGGCCAGCTCCAGCCCGCCCTGGCGCAGATAGCGCTCATGCAGCTCCTCGAGCGCCGCATAGCGCACCGATGGCTGGATGCGCGGCACCGCCGCCACCTTGTCGATGCGCAGCACCAGATAGCGCTCCGCCTCGGCGCGCAGCAACGCTTCCTGCCGGTACCTTGCCTTGGCGCGCTGCACGGCCGACACGCGGCCGGCCACGGCCGGCGCCTGGCCCGGCGTGGGCTGGACGCCGGCGCGCGGCGTCGCCAGACCCGCATCGCGCGCCGTGTAGTCGGGCAGGCAGGCCAACGCATCCGCGTCCGCCACCACGGCCTGGGCGCAGTCCGGCGCGAACGGGTACTCCAGCCCCTGTGCATCGCGCATCACGATGGCGCGCCCGCCGGGCACGCCATGCGGGCGCCCGTCGCTGCCGGCGATGCCGGCATGGTCGGCCACGCCGGCCAGGGCGTGGCTGCAGCGGACCTCCGCCTCGACGAAATCCTTGCGCACGGGCGTCCAGCCCCTCTCCTTGCTGTGCATTGCCTGCTTGTCCTGCCGTCCTGCTGTGATGAAGGGCCGGGTTTCCCGCCCGGCCGAAGGCCGTATTGTCCCGCATCGGCATGCCGCGCGGAATCCCTCTGCCCGCTCGCGGCGCTGCACGGCAAGCGCCTGACGCTACAATGTCGGGTTGTTCGCCGGGGCACACGCCCCTCCCGAAGTCTTTCTCCGTCCCCCTCGTGATCCGAATCGACCAGCTTGTCCTCCAGCGCGGCACCAAGGTGCTGTTCGACCACAGCAGCGTGACCCTCAACCCCGGCGAGCGCGTCGGCCTGGTGGGCGCCAACGGCAGCGGCAAGTCCACGCTGTTCGCGCTGCTGCGCGGCGAACTCCATGCCGACGGCGGCGACATGGCGATCCCGCCCACCTGGCGCATCGCCCACGTGGCACAGGAAACGCCGGCGGTCTCGCGCAGTGCGCTGGACTACACCATCGACGGCGATACCCGCCTGCGCGACATCGAAGCGCAGATCGCGGCTGCCCAGGCCAGCGGTGATGGCAGCGCCGAAGCCGAGGGACATGCCGCCTATGCCGACGCCGACGGCTATACCGCCGCGGCGCGCGCCGAGACGCTGCTGCTGGGCCTGGGCTTCACGCTGGACCAGGTGGCGCAGCCGGTGGCGGACTTCTCCGGCGGCTGGCGCATGCGCCTGAACCTGGCGCAGGCGCTGATGTGCCCGTCCGACCTGCTGCTGCTCGACGAACCGACCAACCACCTGGACCTCGACGCCATCGTCTGGCTGGAAGACTGGCTCGCGCGCTATCCCGGCACGCTGGTCATGATCTCGCACGACCGCGAGTTCCTCGACGCCATCTGCACGGTCACCGTGCACATCGAGAACCAGCAGCTCAAGCGCTACGGCGGCAACTACACCTTCTTCGAGACGCAGCGCCTGCAGCAGATGGCGCAGCAGCAGGCCGCCTACGCACGCCAGCAGAAGCAGATCGCCCACCTCGAATCCTTCATCACCCGCTTCAAGGCCAAGGCCACCAAGGCACGCCAGGCGCAGAGCCGGGTCAAGGCGCTGGAGAAGATGGAGCGGCTCGCGCCGGTGCACGCGGCGGCGGGCTTCTCCTTTGAGTTCCGCGAGCCGGATGCCGCCCCCAACCCGATGATGCAGCTCGACGCGGTGGACTGCGGCTACCCGCCCGCAGACGGCGCCGAAGCGGCCAAGGTGATCCTGCGCGGGCTGACCTTGTCGATCCAGGGCGGCCAGCGCATCGGCCTGCTCGGCGCCAACGGCCAGGGCAAGTCGACGCTGGTGAAGACGCTGGCCGGCACCCAGGATGCGCTGGCCGGCACGCTGCGGCTCGGCAAGGGCCTGCAGATCGGCTATTTCGCCCAGCACCAGCTCGAGACCCTGCGCGACCATGACTCGCCGCTGCAGCACCTGGCGCGCCTGGCGCCCGACACGCGCGAGCAGGAGCTGCGCGACTTCCTCGGCAGCTTCAATTTCCGCGGCGACATGGCCACCGCGCCGATCGCGCCCTTCTCCGGCGGCGAAAAGGCACGCCTGGCGTTGTCGCTGATCGTCTGGCAGAAGCCCAACCTGCTGCTGCTCGACGAGCCGACCAACCACCTGGACCTCGACACTCGCGAGGCGCTGACCATGGCACTGGCCCAGTTCGAGGGCACCCTGATCGTGGTCTCGCACGACCGCCACCTGCTGCGCGCCACCACCGACCAGTTCATGCTGGTGGCCGAAGGCCGGCTCACGCCCTTCGACGGCGACCTCGACGACTATCGCGACTGGCTGCTGCAGCAGGCCGCCGCCAAGCGCAACGCCGCGCTGCCCGAGCGCGCGGTGGCCGCGGGCGAAGCGGCGCCGGCGGCGCTCAACCGCAAGGACCAGCGCCGCGCCGAAGCGGACGAGCGCCAGCGCCTGGCGCAGCTGCGCAAGCCGCTGACCAAGGAACTGGAGAAGGTGGAGAAGCGCATGGCCGAACTGCAGCAGGCCAAGGCGGAGATCGACGGCTTCCTGGCCGACGAGAACAGCTACGCGGAAGCGAACAAGGCCAAGCTGATGGCGATGCTCAAGCGCCAGGGCGAAGTCGAGGGCGAACTCGGCACGCTGGAAGAACGCTGGCTGGAACTGCAGGAGCAGATCGAGCAGATCACCTGAGTCCCGCCTGCCGCGCGGGAAGCGGACGCCCGCGCCGGAGCGCTTCCGGCACGGGCGTCCGGGACGGGAGCCGCGCGGAACTCAGCGGTAGTTCTTCTCGCGCCGGATCAGCCCGACCGCCAGCGTCAGGGTCAGGATCGCCAGCCAGATCAGCGACCATGCCGGGATCGACAGGCCGAAGATCGGCGGCAGCGGCGCGGTGCACAGGCCGTCCGAGAAGAACACCTGCGGCAACAGCTTGGCGGTGGGCAGCGCATTGACCCAGTTCTCCAGCGGATCGATACCGCACGAAGCCTTCGGATTCAGCAGCAGCGACACGTGGTAGCCAGCCACCGCGATGCCGGCCACGCCGGACAGCATGCCCAGCCCCTGCCACAGCGAGCGCGTGTTCTGCGCGACCGCTGCCAGCAGCGAGAAGCAGCCGATGGCGACAAAGGCGAAACGCTGCATCACGCACAGCGGACAAGGCTGGTAGCCCTCCACGTGCTGCAGGTAGAGCGCGTAGCCGACCAGTCCGAAGGAGATCACGGCGATCAGCAGGAAATAGGCGCGAGAATTGGCTTGCATGGAAGAAATAGAGGGGTCTGACAAAGCACGGAGCCGAGCCTGGCGCGGCAAGCGGATCACGCGCGCGTGAAGCGCATTATTACCGATTTTCGCGATACGGCGCGGCCGCGGGCGCGGCACACCGCGGTAGCGCTTGCGACAGATTGACGCACCCCCGCCTTACGCCTGCGGCACGGCGGCCTGATGCGCCAGCCACTCGCCGCGCGTGATGCGGTAGAGGCAATGGCGGCGCAGGGGACTGCCCTCGGCCACGGCCGGATGGTCGAAATCAGCGCCGCTGTCGCGCATGCCGATGCGCTCCATGACGCGGCGCGAGCGCTGGTTGGCAAGCACCGTGAAAGACACGATCGACGCCAGCCCCAGCACTTCAAAGCCGGCCCGCAGCGCGGCGGCCGCGGCCTCGCTGGCATAGCCCCTGCCCCAATGGGCGCGCGCCAGGCGCCAAGCCACCTCCACGCACGGCGCGCACGGCAGTGCGGCCGCCGGCACGTGCAGGCCGACCATGCCGACGAAGGCACCGTCCTCGCGCCGCTCCACCGCCCACGGGCCCCAGCCGTGCGCGGCGATCAGGCCCTGGCAGCGCTCCGCCATGGCGTCGCTGTCCGCGCGCGCCAGCGGCGCGGGAAAACAGCGCATGACCTCGGGATCGGCGTTGAGCGCGGCGAACGGCGCGCGGTCGGTGTCGCACCACTGGCGCAAGCGCAGCCGCGCCGTGGCCGGCTCCAGCAGCGCCGGCAGCACCGGCACGCCGGACGGGAGCACGTCGGCCGGCGCGCTCATTCGAGATGGCGCACGCGGTCGATGGCCTGCTCGATGCGCTCCACGGCGATCACCTCAAGGCCGTCGATCGGCTGGCGCGGCGCATTGGCCTTGGGAATCACCGCCTGCGTGAAGCCCAGCTTGGCGGCCTCCTTGAGGCGCTCCTGGCCGCGCGGGCTCGGCCGGATCTCGCCCGCCAGCCCGACCTCGCCGAACACCACCAGGCCGCGCGGCAGCGGCTTGTTGCGCATCGAGGAATGAATGGAAAGCAGCACCGCAAGGTCGGCCGCCGGCTCGGTGATCTTCACGCCGCCGACCGCGTTGAGGAAGACATCCTGGTCGAAGCAGGCAACGCCGGCGTGACGGTGCAGTACCGCGAGCAGCAGCGCCAGCCGGTTCTGTTCCAGGCCCACGGCGAGGCGGCGCGGATTGGGCACGTGGGCGGTATCGACCAGCGCCTGGATCTCGACCAGCAGCGGGCGCGTGCCCTCCTGCGTCACCAGCACGCAGGAACCGGGCACGGTCTGCTCGTGCTGAGACAGGAACAGCGCCGACGGGTTGCTGATGCCGCGCAGGCCGCGCTCGGTCATGGCGAACACGCCGAGCTCGTTGACCGCGCCGAAGCGGTTCTTGAAGGCGCGGATCAGGCGATGCGACGAATGCGTGTCGCCCTCGAAATACAGCACGGTATCGACGATATGCTCGAGCACGCGCGGACCGGCCAGGCTGCCCTCCTTGGTCACGTGGCCCACCAGGATAATGGTGGTGCCGCTGCTCTTGGCGATGCGCGTGAGCTGCGCCGCGCACTCGCGCACCTGCGCCACCGACCCGGGGGCCGAGGTCAGCGCCTCGGAGTACAGGGTCTGGATCGAATCGATCACCGCCACCTCGGGCCGCTCGGCCTCCAGCGTGGCCTGGATCTTCTCCAGTTGGATCTCCGCCAGCAGGCCGAGCGCCGGGCTTTCCACGCCCAGGCGCTGCGCCCGCAGCGCGATCTGGGCGCCTGACTCCTCGCCGCTGACATAGAGCACCGGGCGCTGGGCCGCGAGATTGGCCAGCGCCTGCAGCAGCAGCGTCGACTTGCCGATGCCCGGGTCGCCGCCGATCAGCACCACGCCGCCGGCCACCAGGCCACCGCCCAGCACGCGGTCGAACTCGTCGATGCCGCTGGAGAAACGCGGCACGTCGGCAGCCTCGATCTCCGCCAGCTTGCGCACCCTGGTCGACGCCGCGAGCGGCTGGAAGCGCTTGGCCGAAGCGCTTTCCGCCACGCTCTCCACCAGGGTGTTCCACTGCTGGCAGTGCGGGCACTGCCCCTGCCAGCGCGGCACGGTGCCGCCGCATTCGGTACACGTGTAGACCGTCTTGACCTTGGCCAACTCAGTCCCCCGTGTTGCCAGGCTGGTCCGGGGCGGTCAGCATCGCCACCGTGGTCGGCACGCGCGGCGCCAGCGCGCACATCAGCTCATAGCCGACCGTGCCGCTGGCCTCGGCCACGTCGTCGATCGGCAGGCCCTGTCCCCACAGCGTGACCGGCGAGCCGACGCGTGCCTTCGGGCAGGGCGTCAGGTCCACGCATAGCATGTCCATCGATACCCGTCCGACCAGGCGCGTGCGCACCCCGTCGACCAGCACCGGCGCCGGCTTGTCGCCCCAGCCGGCGGCGTGGCGCGGATAGCCATCGGCATAGCCGCAGGCGACCACGCCGACGCGCATGGGCCGCTCGGCCGTGTACAGCGAGCCATAGCCGACGGTGTCGCCCGGCTGCAGGTCCTGCACCGAGATGAGTTCGCTCTGCAAGGACATGGCAGGCTGCAGGCCCATGCCTTCGACGTCGGCCTGGCGCCCGGTGGGCGCCGCGCCGTACAGCATCACGCCCGGCCGCACCCAGGCACGGTGGGCCTTGGGGTGCCACAGGGTGGCCGCCGAGTTGGCCAGGCTGGCCTCGCCCGGCAAGTTGGCCGTGGCCGCATCGAAGACGGCCAACTGGTGCTCGATGCCGCGCGGGCTGTCGGCATCCGAAAAATGCGTCATGTGAACGATGGAGCCCACGCACGACAGGGCGCGCGCGCGCTCCCAGATGGTCCGGTACTGGTCGGGATGGAAACCCAGGCGGTTCATGCCGGTATTCATCTTGAGCTGCACCGCCAGCGGCCCCTTGGGCCGCGCCAGCTCGAGCATGCGCAGTTGCTCTTCGCTGTGCAGCACGGTGGTCAGGCGGTACTGCTCCAGCAGGGCCACGTCCTGCGGCTGGAAGATGCCTTCGAGCAGGAGCACCGGCCCCTGCCAGCCCAGGTCGCGCAGCAGCACCGCCTCGTCCAGGTCCAGCAGGCCGAAGCCGTCGGCGGCGCGCAGGCCGGCGAAGGCACGGCGGATGCCGTGGCCGTAGGCATTGGCCTTGATCACGGCCCAGATGCGGGAATCCGGCGCGCAGCGGCGCGCCACTTCGAGATTGTTGGCAAGCGCCGGCTGGTGGACGACGGCGTGAATCGGTCTTGGCATGAAATCGGCTACTCGAGCGTAGAGAACGGCACAAAACCACCGCCTCGAACACAGAAAACGACCGGGGCACACCGCGCATGCACCACATCGGGGATTACCCGGTCCGCGCGCGCTGCCGCTCCAGCGTTGATGAACGATATTTGAACACATTCGGATCGTGCGGCCGGGAATCGAATGGCTGCCAGGCTGTCAAACTGCCTTCCCGCCGATGCGCCGAAATGTCTTGTTTTCATGATATAAAGCCGGACGCTCCGGCCATGTTTCATTCCTGATGCAATATCGATGACGAACAGACGGACCGAACGGCGTTCCACCGCTGCACGCATGCATCACTTTGACATGCCGGCAGCGCCGGGTTCCCTGCCGACGACGGCCATTGCCCCGCGCATGCCGCCGGCCGGCCTGCGCGGCGCAGGCGGGGCAGGAGTCGCCGCCGGCCTGAGCGAGTTAGCGAACCGAAGCGAGACCAGCCATGGAGAGACAGTCCACAGTATGAAGAAGGGTTTCTACATCATCATGGCGGCGCAGTTCTTCTCTTCGCTGGCCGACAATGCATTGCTGATCGCCGCGATCGCCCTTCTTGCCGAGCTGCATTCCCCGCAGTGGATGACCCCCCTGCTCAAGCTGTTCTTCGTGCTGTCCTATGTGGTGCTGGCCGCCTTCGTGGGCGCCTTCGCCGACTCCATGCCCAAGGGCCGGGTGATGTTCATCACCAACACCATCAAGATCGCCGGCTGCGCCATCATGATGTTCGGCCTGCATCCGCTGCTGGCCTACGGCATCGTCGGCTTCGGCGCGGCGGCGTACTCTCCCGCCAAGTACGGCATCCTCACCGAACTGCTGCCGCCGGAAAAACTGGTGGCAGCCAACGGCTGGATCGAAGGACTGACGGTAGGCTCCATCATCCTCGGCACGGTGGTCGGCGGCGCGCTGATCTCCGTGCACATCTCGCAGCTGCTGCTGAGTATCGACGTGCCCTATGTCGATACGGGCATCACCACCCCGGCGGAAGCCGCGATGGTGGTCATCATGCTGTTCTACCTGGTTGCCACCATCTTCAACCTGTTCATCCCGGACACCGGGGCGCGCTATCCGCAGCAGGAAAAGAACCCGATCAAGCTGATCGCCGAATTCGGCGACTGCTTCATGGCTCTGTGGCGCGATAAGCTCGGCCAGATCAGCCTGGCCGTCACCACCCTGTTCTGGGGTGCCGGCGCCACCCTGCAGTTCATCGTGCTGAAGTGGGCGGAGAAATCGCTGGGCCTCAACCTGTCGCAGGGCGCCCTGCTGCAGGCCGTGGTCGCCGTCGGCGTGGCCGTGGGCGCCATGCTGGCGGCCATGCGCATCCCGCTGCGCAAGTCGCTCTCGGTACTGCCCTTCGGCGTCGCCATGGGCGCGGTGGTGATGCTGATGGCCTTCTACACCAAGGAGATGGTGCCGACCGTCACGCTCGACCTGCTTGGCATGCGCATGCCGCTGCACATGCTGATCGCCTACCTTTTCCTGATGGTGGTGGGTGGCATGTCGGGCTATTTCGTCGTGCCGATGAACGCCCTGCTGCAGCACCGCGGCCACGTGCTGCTGTCCGCCGGCCATTCGATCGCCGTGCAGAACTTCAACGAGAACGTCTCGGTACTGCTGATGCTTTGCCTGTACGCGCTGCTGGTCAAGCTGAACGTGCCCATCGGCGTGGTCATCGTCGCTTTCGGCATCTTCGTCTGCACCACCATGCTGATGGTGATGCGCCTGCACCGCTACAACGTCCGCACGTTCAACTCCCTGGCGATGATCGGGGAAGACAAGCACCATTGAAGCCGGCGGCGCGGCACCTTGGCAGTGCCCGCGCCAGCCCGGTCCGCCGCACGCCGGCCTTTCGGCCCGCCTTCTCCGCCGCCTCGGCGCCCGCAGCCCTAGTCGCGCAACGCGCCGGCCACGCTCCCCTGTGCCGCCGGTCCTCCGCCGGCCCGCAGGCGCGCCCGCTGCTCCCAATCCAGCGGCACCACGAAGCCACGCGACACCTCGCGCCACATGCCCGGCGCCTCGGCCCCTGCCGGCTCCAGTTCGCACACCATGACCGGCGATTCGCGCCGCCAATGCCGGTCCGCGCGCGGCTCGGCGAAGCGGCCGGCCAGCTCCTCCTGCAGGGTGGCCGCATCCAGCGTCTGCGCGGCGGACACCAGCGCGCCCGACAGCCACTGCGAGCGCGACAGGCGGCACCAGCGCGCGCCCGCCTGCCGGGCAGCCCAGCCGGACCACGAGGGCAGCGTCGACCACCATCCATGCAGATGGTCAGGCGCGAAGCCGGCGTCCTCGAGCCAGTCCGGGCGCCGGCCGTCGCGGTAGAACAGCCAGCCGAGCAGGTAGGCTTCGCTGCGGTCCGGTGCCTGGCCCAGCAGCGCCAGGGCTTCGGCGGAGCGGCCCAGCGGCAGTTGCCGGCGCACGGTGTGGTCCAGCTTGTCGGCCAGGCGGTCGACCAGGTTCGGACCGACGAAATGACGCAGGTGCGCGGCCTCATCGGCGTCGCAGAGATCTCCTGCGCCTTCCGCTTCGACCAGCAGGTAGAACTTGGCGGCCATCTCCCAGTGCACGATGGCGCCGTCGGCCCGGTCGCGCCAGACGAAGTCCAGTTCGCCCAGCGTCTGCACACCGCGCGCGGAAGCGCGCCGCACCGGCAGGTTGGCGGCCAGCAGTTCGAGTCCGGCGCAGCGTTCCAGCGCGAAATGCAACAGGCGCTCGGCATGGCGGCCCAGCCGCAGGCTGCGGCCATCGCGCTCGCCGGCGGCCAGTTCATCGATGGTAGGGGGAAGTCGTTCGGGATCGGCGGCCTGGAGCCAGCGCTCCCAGGCCGCCTGCGCCGCCACGGGCCAGCGCGCCGGCGTCGCGCCGCCGGGCCCGTCCGGCAGCCTCGCCAGCAACTGGGGCGACAAGGTGCACCAGGCCAGTTCGCGCAGCCGCCGCGACGGGCTGGCGCGCCAGAGCGGCACGCGCGCCGGCGTGCCGCCCGCTGCTAGGGCTGCTTCAAGCCTCGGCTCCCGCACGGTCGTGTACCTCGCGCGCCAGGCAGAGATCGTCCCAGGCACGTGCCTTGTCGGCCGGGGTGCGCAGCAGGTAGGCCGGATGGTAGGTCACCACCACCGGGATACCCTCGTAGCTGTGCACGGTGCCGCGCAACTTGCTGATCGGCGTGGTGGTGCGCAGCAGGCTCTGCGCGGCGAAGCGTCCCAGCACCACGATCAGTCTGGGCCGGATCAGGGCGATCTGGCGTTTCAGGAAGGGCTCGCATTGCACCACCTCCTCGGGCTCCGGGTTGCGGTTGCCCGGCGGCCGGCACTTGAGCACGTTGGCGATGAAGACGCGGTTCCCACGCGCCAGGCCGAGCGAGCCCAGCATATTGTCCAGCAGCTTGCCAGCCTGGCCGACGAAGGGTTCGCCCTGCTTGTCCTCGTTCTCGCCCGGGGCCTCGCCGACCAGCATCCAATCGGCCTGGGGGTCGCCCACGCCGAACACGGTCTGCGTCCGCGTGCTGCACAGCTTGCAGGCGGTGCAGCCGGACACCTGGGCTTCCAGCGCCGGCCAGTCGAGCGAGGCAATGCCGGCAGCCCGGGCCGACAGCGCACCGTCGGCCTCGCCCTGCGTGGCAACGGCTTGCCGCGCGGGGACCGGCACCTGCGCGTGTGGCGGCATGGCGGACGGCGCCGGCGGGCGGGCTGCCGCCATGTCCGCCACGGCCGGCGTGGCGGCTTCCATGCCAGTGCCAGCGGCTTGCGGCAGGCGCGCAGGCGGCAAGACCGCTTGCGGAACGGACACGGCTGGATCGTCCCGCAGCGGGGCCATGGCTTCCACCGGCGCCACCGCCAGCGCTTCCACTGCCTCTACCGCTTCCATCGGCTCCATGGGCTCTGCCAGCGGTGCGGCTTCGGCGGCCAGCGGCGGCAGCCCACGCGGCAGCCACTCATGGGTAATGCCGAGCACTTCCAGGAATCGAGCGCGCCGGTCCGTCATGCTGCCTGTCCTCCGGTCCATGCCCGACGCAGCACCAGGGCATCCTCACGGCCCTGCGCGGCGGCCGGATAGTAGCCCTTGCGCCGCCCGATCTCGACAAAGCCGGCCTGGCGATACAAGGCCAGCGCGGCCGCATTGGACGGCCGCACTTCGAGCAGCATGGTGTGCAGGTGGTGCGCCTCGGCCGTCGCCAGTGCGGCGGCCAGCAGCAAACGGCCCAGGCCCTGCCCTTGGCGAGCCGGCTCCACCGTGATGTTCAGCAGGTGCATCTCGTCGACCACCGGCATCAGCACGGCATAGCCGGCCAGCCCGCCTGCGGCGTCGCGCAGGACCAGGCCCAGGTGGCCCGCCTTGATCGAGTTCTCGAAGTTGCCGCGTGTCCACGGATGGCTGAAGGCGCGGGACTCGACCTCGGCCACCGCATCCGCGTCCAGTGCGCTCATGCGACCCAGCGCCCATCCTGCGGGCAGCACGGGCATCTCGGGCACCTCGCACAGGCTGCTGTGCTGCGCCATATCGCTCATGGCCGGCTCCCGGCGGCGCGCAGCGCTGCCGCCGCCTCGCGCTCGGCGATGGTCTGCGCCACCTTGTCGCGCAGGTAGATCGGCATCGCCTCGGCGGCCTCGACCGCCTCGCCGCGCGCCAGCGCGCCGAAGGCCAGGGCGGCCACGGCGCGCGCGTCCGGCATCGCATCGGATGCCACGCGCTGCGCGCCGCCCAGGCCGGCCAGCCGCTCGCCGAACACTTCGGCCGCGTTGCCGGCCAGCCAGTACGGTCCCGCCGGCAAGGCCACGGTCTCGGGCGGCCCGACCTGCATCGCGGTGAGCGCATGCCAGCGGCCGTCGCGCCAGGCGAACGCGCCGGTATAGGCTTCGTCCATGCGCGCATCCAGCGCCACCAGCACCGCGGTGCCGTCGGGCAGCGGCGGACCGTCGCGCCGGGCGCGCTCGGCGCAGGCCATCAGGGTATTGACCGGCACGACCGGCAGGCTGGCGCCGAAGGCCAGGCCCTGCGCCACACCGCAGGCGGTACGCAGGCCGGTGAAGGACCCCGGGCCGGCGCCGAAGGCGATGGCGGCGCAATCGGCCAGGGCGATGCCGGCTTCGGCCAGCAGCTCGCCGGCAGCCGGCAGCACGCGGGAGGACGAGCGCGCGCCCGTATGCTCGTGGCGGGACAGGCACGCCAGTGTGCCATCCGCATCCAGGCGGCCAAGGGCCACCGAACACCACTCAGTGGAAGTTTCAACTGCAAGAATCCAGGACATGGCGCGATTGTAGCCGCTGTCGGCCCGCTTGCCGCGTGCGGACGCGCACCCGGCGCACGCGCAGTCGAGTGCTTCCTCGGTTTTTTTCAAGGCAAACGCAGCGGGGCCGCGGCTATCATCGCCCCTTTTCCACGATGCCCAGACAGGAGATACCGATGAGCGACCTGCAAGCCCGCTTCGACCAGGCCCAGATCGATGTCAAGCAACTCAGCGAGCGCCCGAGCAATATGACCCTGCTGCGTCTTTACGCACTGTTCAAGCAGGGCAGCGAGGGCGATGCCCACGGCGACAAGCCCGGCATGACGGATTTCGTCGGCCGCTACAAGTTCGAGGCCTGGGAAACGCTGAAAGGCACCGGCCAGGACGAAGCCAAGGAGAAGTACATCGCGCTGGTCGAGGAGCTGCGCAGCGGCAAGGCCGCCTGAGATACGCACCGCGGCCGCCGGAGACGGCGCCCGCCGGCCCGGCCGCTCAGCCCGGCGGCGGCTCCGGCCGCGGCCGGATCCGCCAGGCCGCCAGGATGGCGATGGCGATCACCACGCCGACGGCGAGGAAAGTCTCGTCGAAGGCACGGATGCGCGCGGCACCAGCCGCGGCGGCACCCGCCTCGCCCAGCGCCGCCCCATGCGTGGCCAGGCGCCACTGCAGCCCGACCCCGGCCAGGCTCACACCGATCGCCCCGCCCAGCTGCCGCAGGAAATTGATGCAGCTCGAGCCCTGCGGGATCAGCGAATAGTCCACCCCGCGCATCGCCCCGAGCGTCAGCGACGGCAGGATGCAGCCCAGGCCGACGCGCCCCACCACCGCCAGCAGGACCAGCAGCAGGTAAGGCGTCGATTGCGAACCGGTCGCCATCAGCAGGAAGGACACGGCCAGCAGCGCCAGCCCGAACGACACCTGGCGGTGCGGCGGGATGCGGCGTGTCAGGCGCCCGGCGACGGCGATGGTGACCGCCAGCACCAGCCCCGCCGGCAGCAGCACCAGGCCCGCGCGCGACGGCGTATAGCCCAGCGCCATCTGCATATAGACCGGCAGCAGGTAGGTGGAGCCGAACAGGCCGGCGCCGTAGATGAAGGCCACCATGGCGCCGGCGGAAAACTGCCGGTAGCTGTACAGCCGCATGTTCATCAGCGGATGCGGCGCGCGCAGTTGCCACCAGACGAAGGCCAGCAGCATGGCCAGCCCGAGCCCCGCCAGCGCGAGGCCGTCCGCCAGGTCGCCGCGCATGGCCACCACGCCGTTGAGCAGGCTCACGGTGGCAATGCCCGCCAGGCCCAGCCCGCGCCAGTCGAGCGGCTTGCGCTCTCCCATCATGGCTGAATCGACCGCCATGTACCGGCGCGCCATCCACCATGCCGCCAGCGTCAGCGGCACCACCACAAAGAAGATGGAGCGCCAGCCGAAGGCCTCGACCAGGAAGCCGCCGAGGCTGGGACCGAGCGCGGGCGCCAGCACCACGCCGAAGCCGAACAGGCTGACCGCCTTGCCCTGCTCCCGCTCCTCGAACACGCGCAGGATGAGGATATTGGGCAGCGGCTGCAAGATGCCGGCGGCGATGCCCTCGGCCACCCGCATGGCGATCATCACGCCGTAGGTGGGCGACAGCCCGCCGACCAGCCCGCCGCAGCCGAGCAACGCCAGGCAGCCGATGAAGGTGCGGCGCAGGCCGAAGCGATTGAGCAGCCAGGGCGTCAGCAGCAGCGACAGCGTCATGGCGATCATGAAGCTGGCCGCCACCCATTGCGCGCGCTCCTGGCCCAGGGCGAAATGGCGGCTGAGGTCGGGAATGGCGACGTTGACGATGGTCGACGAGACGATCGAGGACACCGTCCCCAGCATCAGCGTGAACAGCACACGCCAGCGCGCCCGCTCGCCGTAGCGCGCGCGCAGCGCGGCACGCGTGGGCGCGCCGCGCGGAACAGCGGCCTGGCCGGCCGCGGCCGGCTCGCTCACCCGAGCCGCCCGCTGGCGGCCAGTTCGCGGATCTTGCGCACGGTGTCGAGATCGGCCTCGTGGTAGGCGGACTTGACGATCTCTGCATAGCGGTCGTTGCCGGTCTCGTCGACCGTCGGCATGGTGGTCTCGTAGAGGAAGCGCAGCAGCAGCGCCCCTTCGGCCGGCGCCTCGATCATCATGCTGAGGGTGCCCCCGGCGTGCTCTGCCGTGGCCGCGCTTTCGTAGCGCACGCCGCGCCGGGGCTCCAGCACCACGCGGTCCTGCACGGTGGCGCCGCCGAAATGCAGCTCTCTATCCATCCAGTTGTCACCGCGTGCAACGATCTCGGAACGATCGAGCCCGAGCATGAACAGCTCTGGCTCCATGGCGCGCAGGACCAGCCCCTGCCAGAGTTGCTCCGGCGTGAGCGGCGTCAGCCGCGGATCGCCCGGGTCGTTGATCTCTACCAGATGCTCGAAGCGCAACTTGATTCTCCAGAAATGGGGGGAACGTATAGCCGATATTATGACGGCACCGTGTAGCCCGCGATATCAATTCGCTTGATGCACCGCACCCAATCCCGGAGCCTTCCCATGCCAGATGCCCAGACGCCCCCCGCCGCTAACGCCCTGCCCTCCGGCGCACCGGACCCGCGCCAGATCCTCGTCTATGCCGACTCCCTGTCCTGGGGCATCGTGCCCGGCACGCGCCGGCGCCTGCCCTTCCCGGTGCGCTGGCCGGGACGCATGGAACACGTGCTCAACCGCGCCGGCGGCCCGTGCGCCGAGGCGCCGGTGCGCGTGCTGGAGGATTGCCTGAACGGGCGCCGCACGGTCTGGGACGATCCGTTCAAGCCCGGACGGAATGGTCTCGACGGCTTGCCGCAAGTCATCGAGATGCATTCGCCGCTGGCCATGGTGATCCTGATGCTCGGCAGCAACGACTTCCAGTCGATGTACCCGCACAATGCCTGGCACGCCGCCCAGGGAATCTCCGCCCTGGTGCAGGCCATCCGCGGCGCGCCGATCGAACCGGGCATGCCGGTGCCGCCCGTGCTGGTGGTGGCGCCGCCGCCGATCCGCGCCCCCCGGGGCCCGCTGGCGCCGAAGTTCGCCGGCGGCGAGCACAAGTGCGCGGGCCTGGTCGACGCCTACCGGCAGGTCTGCGACACGTTGGGCTGCCCGCTGTTCGATGCCGGCACGGTGATCCGCAGTAGCGAGGTGGACGGCGTGCACCTGGACGCCGAGGCCCACCTCGCGCTGGGCGACGCCCTGGCCGACGTGGTGGTCCGCCTGCTGCCGTCGGCGCGCTGAGCTTCACCGATCGGCGCTGTTCCCGCGCCGATGCCCCGCGCCGACGCCGGCCGGGCCACGCATCCTCCTGACAACTCCTGTCAGGAGACCGGGATCACAATGCCGCCATTGCGCCCCTCGGGCGCGCTCGATCCCTGGAGGCGGCGATGCAGTTGCTCACCCGCATTGAAGTCGATGACCTGGCCCAGGCTGCCGCGTTCTACCGCGACGGCCTGGGCCTGCACGCGGGCGCCTGGCGGCCCGGCGCCCGCGCCGTGATGCTGCACGCCGGCGGCGGGCAGCCCGCCCAGATAGTGCTGCTGGAATTGCCGCAGCGCGCCATGCGGCGCAGCATCCCGGCCCGGGTCGACTGGCTGGTGCCCGAGCTGGAACCGGCCATCGAGCGCGCGCTGGAAGCCGGCGCCGACCTCGAGGACTGGCCGCAGGAATGCGGTGCCGGCAGGCAGGCAGTGCTGCTGGATCCGTTCGGCAACGCCCTGCGCTTCCTGCAATGGCCGGGCCTGCCGGAGACCCTATGCGACCGGGCGGACACCGGCACACCGGCGACCGCGGTCGCGCCCGGCGCTGGCTTGCTGGCAGCCCCGCAAGCCAGGCAGGCTGGCAGCCCGCGCAAAGCACGAAGCCCCGCCGGCTGAGCCTGGCGGGGCTTCATCGGGTCCAGCCGCCGCGCTGCAGGAACGCAGCGCGCGGGGTACACCCTTACAGCAGCGGCGCGCCGGTCTTGGCCTGGATCTCCTCGCGGCTGACGCCGGGAGCGGTTTCCACCAGCTTCAGGCCCTGCTCGGTCACGTCGATCACGCCCAGGTCGGTAATGATGCGGTTGACCACACCCACGCCGGTCAGCGGCAGCGAGCAGGAACCGAGGATCTTCAGGTCCTCGCCGCCGTCCTTCTTCTTGGCGGTATGTTCCATCAGCACGACCACGCGACCGACGCCGGCCACGAGATCCATCGCGCCGCCCATGCCCTTGACCATCTTGCCCGGGATCATCCAGTTGGCCAGGTCGCCCTTCTCGCTGACCTGCATGGCGCCGAGGATGGCCAGGTTGATATGGCCACCGCGGATCATCGCGAAGGAATCGGCCGACGAGAAGATCGACGAGCCAGGCAGCGTCGTCACGGTCTGCTTGCCGGCGTTGATCATGTCGGGATCGACCTCGTCCTCGGTCGGGAACGGGCCGATGCCGAGCAGGCCGTTCTCCGACTGCAGCCACACCTCCATCCCTGCCGGGACATGGTTGGCCACCAGGGTCGGCAGGCCGATGCCCAGGTTGACGTAGAAGCCGTCCTGCAGTTCCGCGGCAGCGCGCGCCGCCATTTCGTCACGTGTCCATGCCATGATGTGTCTCCTTAGGCTGCGGCACGCACGGTGCGCTGCTCGATGCGTTTCTCGGGATTGGCGTTCAGCACGATGCGCTGCACGAAGATGCCCGGCGTATGGATCTCGTCCGGATCCAGCGTGCCGGTATCGACGATCTCTTCCACCTCGGCCACGGTGACCTTGCCGGCCATCGCGCACATCGGGTTGAAGTTGCGCGCGGTGCGGCGATAGATCAGGTTGCCGGCACGGTCCGCCTTCCAGGCCTTGACCAGCGCCACATCGGCGGTCAGCGAGCGTTCCATCACGTACTGGGCGCCGTCGAACTCGCGCACTTCCTTGCCCTCGGCCACCAGCGTGCCCACGCCGGTCTTGGTGAAGAAGGCCGGGATGCCGGCGCCGCCGGCGCGCAGCTTCTCGGCCAGCGTGCCTTGCGGCGTGAATTCGAGCTCGAGTTCGCCGGCCAGGTACTGGCGTTCGAACTCCTTGTTCTCGCCCACGTAGGACGAGATCATCTTGCGGATCTGGCGGGTGGCCAGCAGCAGGCCGAGGCCGAAGCCGTCGACACCGGCATTGTTCGAGATGCAGGTCAGTTCCTTGGCACCGCTGTCGCGCAGCGCGGCGATCAGCGCCTCGGGAATCCCGCACAGACCGAAACCGCCGACCGCGACGGTCTGGCCGTCACGGACGACGCCGGCGAGCGCCTCGGCGGCGCTGGCGTAGACCTTGTTCATGCTTTGCTCCTTCCTCGGTGGTTCCCGCCCGCTCGGGGCCGCCGGTCCAGCCGGCGGCGGGCGACGCGGGGAAATTGTAACGGTACAATCGGGCGGCAAGCGCCGCCATGTCGACCGAGCGAAAGCATACGCGATGGGGCGCCTGCTAGGCCATTACGTAAAAATACATAAGGACATGCCCGCAATCGACTACCAGACCGCCTTCCTGCTCGCCCCCGTCGGCCTGGTGCTGTCACGCGAGCGCGTCATCGAGGATTGCAACGACGAGGTCTGCCGCATCTTTGGCACCACCCGCGAGACCCTGGTCGGCCAGTCGTTCCAGGTGCTCTACCCCAGCGCCGACGAGTTCGAGCGCATCGGCGCACGCATCGTGCCGATCATGAACACGCGCGGCCTGTACTCGGACGAACGCATCATGAAGCGCGCCGGCGGCGAACTGTTCTGGTGCCACGTCACCGGCCGTTCGCTGGATCGCAAGGACCCGCTCGGCGCAGGCATCTGGAGCTTCGAGGACCTCTCGCAGAAGCGCCCGGTCACCGCCGAGCTGACCGCGCGCGAACGCGACGTGGCGGCCCAGCTGGTCGACGGCAAGACCAGCAAGCAGATCGGCAAGCTGCTGGCGATCAGCCCGCGCACCGTCGATATCTACCGCGCCCGCCTGATGAAGAAGTATGGGGCGAGCACGGCCGTCGACCTGGTGCAAAGGCTGATCAACCACTAGCCCCGATCGGAACACTCGTGTCCTGAATCACAAATTCGTGGACTAAGTCGGCCCTGATTGCGTCGATCAACCGCGCGATGCGTCATCACGAATGCTCCAAGACTCCAGCCCTGCTGCGCTGCGTACCAAGCCTCGCACGCCTTCCCGGCAGGCTGGGTACTCCCGCGAATTCGGGACTCGGGGCACTAGCCGGTGATCAACGCCAGGATGGCCTCGGGCAGCGGGACCGATTTCTCCGCCTCGTAGTCGCACCAGACCACCTTGGCGCCGCCTTCGGCGTAGACCACCTCGGGCTCGTCGATGCGGCGGATCTCGATACGCGTCTCGAAGCTGGTACGTCCGGGGGCCCCGGCGTAGAGGCGGCACTCGATGTCGCCCGGATAGCGCAGCTGGCGCAGGAAGGTCATGTGCGCGTTGATGACGACCGGTCCGCAGCCGTCGGCGTCCTTGCCGCCGCGGCCCAGCGATTCGAACCAGGAGATGCGCGCCTGCTCCATGTAGCGGAAATAGACGGTGTTGTTGACATGGCCCATGGCGTCCATGTCGCCCCAACGGATGGGCATCTGGCAGGTATAGACGGGTTTCATGCCAGCTAGCCTACCATTGCCGATACCCCTCACGCCATCGGCCTGCCGCCGGGCCGCTCACTGCCCGAGCAAGGGCGCGTGCCCGCGCAGCTCGAATGCCGTGTCCGAAGCCGCGTAGGCGACGTCCTCGGCAGGCAGATGCCGGCTTCCCGGATGGGATTGCCAGCCGGCGCCCCGGTGTATCGACGCCGCCGGTCCCACCGCCGCCGATGACGCGGCACGCGTGGACGTTCGCCGGCCGTTCGAGGCGCCCTGCTTCCCCGCCGCTGCCACGCCTGCGCGCCGCGCCGGCACCGCCTTGCCGGCCTCCGCCGGCGGAACCCCGGCCGGCGCCATGTTGGCGGCCGGAGCGGCCGGAACCGCCGCAGACCTGCTCCCCGGCACACCGGCCCCCACCTCACCCGGCGGCGCTGCCGAGGCATCCGGTGCCGGTGCCTCGCGCGCCACCAGGAGCGCAGCAGCGGCATCGGAGGCAGAAAACGCGGCCGGAGCCGGGGCGACCGGAGTCAGGGCAGTCGAGGCGCTCACGGGCGGTTCCGTCGGCGGCGCGGCCTGCTGCAGCCACCAGGCCGCGCCGCCACCACCCACCCCCAGCAGCAAGCCGGCCAGCAGGCCGCCACCGAGGCCGTGCCGGAAGGCGCGCCGCCGGGCGCGCAGGGCCCCGCCGGCAGTCCCGGCGATATATTTGGCCACGGCGTCGGCACGCATCGTCTCCAGCGCTTTGCGCACCTCGAAAGGCGTACCGAACGGCGGCGGCACGGCGATGCCGGGATAGGGATCAGAAGGGAATGCGTCGGACATGGGGATCACCTGCAGGAAGCTCGCCGGATACTAGCGTCGGCGCAGCCGGCTGCTGCGCGGAGAATTCGGAAGATGCGGGGGCATCCGCGCAATGCTCCGGCGGATGATGCGTCGGCCGCCTCGATTCCGTCCCGGCGGCCCGGCGTTCGAGCCGCCGCAAGCGGTCCGGCGCAGACGATCGGGCTCAGCGCCGCTCGCCCGCTCGCCGGCCCGCCTTTGCCGGCGGATCCGCCACGCCATCGAGCAGGCTCGCCTCGAGTTCGCGGATGCGCGTGTACAACTGGTCGAGCTGCAGGCGCGCGGCACGGTTTTCGACATGCGCAGCATTGGCCTGCGCCTGCGCACTCTGCTGCGCCTCCAGCATCAGGCGCCGCTGCGCCTGCATCCGCATCAGTTCGGCGTCGAGGAGGCCGAGACGCGCCTCGCTTTCTTGTGTCAGGCGGGACAGTTCGCGCTGCTGCGAGTTCAGCACGGTGCCGACGATGGCATCCTTGGCCCAGTCGGCGTTCTGCTGCGACAGGCGCGTGAAGGCCCGTTCGGCATCGGCGAAGGCATCGAAGCGGAATACCCGCCACAGGCTGCGCTGGTGCAGCAGGGCGACATAGCAGACCACCGCATCGTCGGCGACCAGAAGGCTGGTGCCATAGTCGCCGTCGTAGCGGGTACGCAGTTCGCGCACCCGTCCTTCGCGCATGCGCGCCTGCAACTCCACCAGCATGCTGCGCGTGCCGGCAGCCGGCTCGACCCCTGCCCCATCTTGCGGCAGGACCTGGGCGCCGGCGGCCGGCATATCGCCCACCGGCAGCCCGAACTCCGCCGCGGCAGCCCCGCCCGACAGCAAGCTCGCGGCGAGTGCAACGGCGGACAACAGGGCTGGCAGGATCGGGCTGGGACGGAGCGAACGCAAGAGCATGGCCTCGGACGGGAAAAGACAGCCAAGTCTAGCGAGGGCCCTACGCCCTCGAAATCGGATGAATCTGAATCACCCCCAGAAAATGGCTGAAAGAAAAACGGGCGGAGCATCCGCCCCGCCCGTCGTCAACCCTCGTCGCGCGAGACTCAGCGCTTGGCGATGGCCGCTTCCGCCTTGGTCACCAGGTCGGCCCCGACCTGTTTCTTCCACTTCTCGTAGACCTTGGCGGTCGCCTTGCGGAAGGCATCGTGCTCGGCCGGCGACAGCTGGGTCACCTTGACGCCGTGGGCTTCCATGTCCTTCCATGCCGGCGCGCCGGGCTCGGCCAGGCCCTTGCGGGCCAGCGCGGTCTCCTGCTTACCGGCATCGATGGCGGCCTGCCTGACGATGTCGCGGTCGGCCGGGGTCCAGCTTTCCCAGATCTGCTTGTTGACGACGAAGATCAGCGGATCGGCCACATAGCCCCAGGTGGTGACGAACTTCTGGCCCACGGTATAGAGCTTGGCGGCGGCGAACACGGACTGCGGGTTCTCCTGGCCATCGACGGCGCCCGAAGCCATCGCCGGCTGCGCATCGGCCCAGCTCATCTGGGTCGGGTTGGCCCCCAGCGCATTGAAGGTCTCGATGTACAGCGGCGAGCCCACCACGCGCAGCTTCATGCCCTTCAAGTCTTCGGGCTTGCGGATCTCGCGCTTGGAGTTCGACACCTCGCGGAAGCCATTCTCGCCCCAGGCCAGCGGCACCACGCCGCCCTTCTCCAGCGTGGCGAAGAGCGACTTGCCGACCTCGCCCTGCGTCAGCGCGTCGAGCGCCTTGTAGTCGGGCATCAGGAAGGGCAGCGAGAACAGGTTCAGCTCCTTGACCTGCGGCGACCAGTTGATGGTCGAACCCACCGCCATGTCGATCACGCCCTGGCGGATCGCGGAGAACTCGCGCGTCTGGTCGCCCGCCACCAGCGAGGTGCCGGGATACAGCTTGATATTGATGCGGCCGTTGGTGCGCTGGCGCACCAGGTCCGCCCAGATCTCGCCGCCCTTGCCCCAGGGGAAGGCGGGACCGAGCACCAGCGACATCTTGTACTCGGACTTGTAAGTCTGCGCCATGGCGCCGGCCGGCGCGAAGGCGGCGGCGGCGATCGCGGCGGCGGCGGACAGCATCAGGGCACGGCGTTTCATCGGTTTCCTCTCCTCTTGGGAATCGTTCTTCATCGTTGTGTGGCTCGGCGCCAGCGTCATCGCATCAGTAGCCGAGCCGGTCGGGCAGCCAGGTCGCCAGCGGCGGATAGGCCAGCACCATCAGCATGGCGATGAACATCGCCAGCAGCATCCAGATCACCCAGGGCACGGTCTCTTCCATGCGCACGCGGGCGATGCGGCAGGACACCATCAGGTTCACGGCCAGCGGCGGCGTGAACTGGCCGAGCGCCACCTTCAGCGTCAGCACCACGCCGAACCAGACCGGGTTCCAGTGGAAGGCGTTGGCGATCGGCAGCAGCAGCGGCACGAAGATCAGGAAGATGGAGATGCCGTCGAGGAACATGCCGACAGTCATCAGCAGCAGCACGATCAGCGCCAGCACGCCGTACTCACCGAGGCCGGAATGGGCGATGGCATCGGCCAGCGGATCGATCACGCCCAGCGTCGACAACGCATAGGCGAAGATGCCGGCCAGCGCCACCACCAGCAGGATCACCGCCGAGGTCTCGGCCGCTTCCTGGAAGATCACGAACAGGTCGCGCATGCCGATGCTGCGGTAGACCACCATGCCGACGAACAGGCCGTAGACCACCGCCACCACCGCCGCCTCGGTCGGCGTGAACCATCCCGCGCGCATGCCGCCCAGGATCAGGAACGGCGCGATCAGGCCCCAGGAGGCCTCGCGCAGGCTCTTCCAGAACGGCGGGCGCGGCAGCGCGGCCTCGATAGCGCCCATCTTGTGCTTGCGCGCCAGCCACACGGCGGGCACGATCAGCGCCACACCGGCCAGCACGCCCGGGATCATGCCGGCGGCGAACAGCGCCGGCACCGAGGCGCCGGGCACCAGCACGCTGTAGATGATGAAGGCGACCGAAGGCGGGATCAGGATGTCGGTGGCGGCCGCGGCGCCGACCACTGCGGCACTGTAGGAGCCCGGATAGCCGGCGCGCGACATGGCGGCGATCATCACCCCGCCCACCGCGGCCGCGTTGGCCGGGCCCGAGCCCGAGATGCCGCCGAGGAACATCGCCACCAGGATGGCCACCAGCGGCAGCATGCCGGGGCCACGCCCGACGATGGCGATGGCGAAGGTGACCAGGCGCTGCGCCACGCCGGAGCGGTCGAAGATAGAGCCGACCAGCACGAACATCGGGATGGCCAGCAGCGGGTACTTTGCCAGGCCGGCGTAGAAGTTCTGCGGCACCGCCAGCAGGCCGAACATCTGCGTGTCCAGGTTGGACAGGCCGATCGCGACCAGGCCGCCCAGCCCCAGCGAGACGCCGATGGGCACGCCCAGCAGCATCAGCCCGATGAAGACCGCGAACAGGATGATGGCGATCAGGGTCATCGCGCACCTCCTGCACCCGCGCTGCCGGTGGCTTCGCTGCGCGCTGCGTGCAGGGCCTTGAGCGCCCGCACGTTGCGCTGCAACAAGGCCAGCGCGCGCAGCGTGATGGCGAGCGACAGCACCGGCAGCCACATCGAGTACCACCAGCTCGGCACACCGATGCCGGGCGAGGTTTCGCCGAAGGTGTATTCGTCCCAGGCGATGCGGGCGCCAAGCACCGCCAGCGCCGCGAACATCAGCGCGACCGCCAGCGCCGACACGATCGCCAGGCGCTTCTGGCGCGCCTCGCTGCCGCGTTCGAAGAAGTATTCGATGCGGATATTGCGGTCGCGCGCCACGGCGGCGCTGCCGGCCACCAGGGCCAGCACGACCATCAGGAACACCGAGAATTCCTCGGTCCAGGCGAAGGACTCGTCGGTGAAATAGCGCACCACCACATTGGCGAAGGTGATGCCGACCAGCAGGATCATCACGATCACGCCGATCCAGTCCTCGATGCGCGGCGAGACGCGGAACTCCGCCTCGGCGGCCTCGTCGGCCGCCTGCGGGATCACCGCCGAATCGACGACATGCTGCGGCGCGGGCTCGCGCCGCGCCTCCCGTTTCTGCTCCATCCTCCCCGGCCTCCGGTCCGGTCCGCGCGGACCGTTGCGGCCGTCGCGGTGATTCGTTATGCAAAGACTTTTATGTAAAGACTTAATCGCAATGCTTGGGGCGATTATGCCAAGAGTGTGGCGAGCGTGGCGATAGGCTCGGCAGGAACTGGCTGGATTCCGCTTCGGCCTGCGTCGCAGGCGGTCGAAGCCGCGGCATGGCCGAGGGGACCGGATCGTTGTCCTCGGCCGAAAGCGACTGGCCCCGCCGGGCGCTTGTGGCGCCGGCCGGGGCTGTGGCTTGCCGGCAGCGCGCCGGACGGTGCCGTCCGGCGCCGGGCCGTCACACCATGCCGTCGTCGGCGGTGATCACGGCGCCATTGATGAACTGCGACTGGTCCGAGGACAGCAGCAACACCAGGCCGTCGAGATCCTCGGGCTTGCCCAGGCGCTTGCGCGGCAGCATCTGGATCAGCTTCTGGCCCGCCTCGGTGCCCCAGTGATGGTGGTTGATATCGGTATCGATATAGCCGGGGCAGATCGCATTGACGTTGATGCCGTGACGTGCCCACTCCAGAGCCATGGCGCGGGTCATGTGCACCACCGCGGCCTTGCTCATGCAGTAGACGCCGATCTGCGACAGCACCTTCAGCCCTGCCACCGAGGCGATGTTGACGATGCGCGACTGCGGCAGAGGATGCCCCGCCTTCTCCGCTCCCTTGGCACGCACGATCATGCGCTTCGCCACTTCCTGCGCGACGAAGAAGGCGCCGCGCGTATTGGTGTCGAAGACGAAATCGAAATCGTCCGGCGTGACGTCGGTGAGCTTCTGCGTGGTCGACACGCCCGAGTTGTTCACCAGGATATCGATCGCGCCGGCCTCGGTCTCGGCATGGGCGATCGCGGCGCGGATGCTGTCCGGATCGGTGACGTCGAGCCGCACCACGTGGGCATTGCCGCCCTCGGCCTCGATGGCCGCGCGCAGTTCCTTGAGCCGTTCCGTGCGGCGCGAGGCCAGCACCACCTTGGCCCCGGCGGCCGACAGCACGTGCGCGAAGCGCTTGCCCAGGCCGCTCGATGCACCGGTCACCAGCGCGACCTTGCCTTCCAGATTAATCGACAAACCCATGTTGACCTCTTTTACCAGCGCGCGGCCCGGATGCCCGGGGAACACGCTGCCGGCCTTCCCGCCTGTTCTTTGCTAGCCGCGGACTCCGCCCGCCGGCAACGGCACACCCGTTCACGAGCGCGCCGGCCAAAGCCAGGGCGGAAGGCAGCATATCAAAAAAAAGAACGATCGTTCAAAAAAAATCCTTGCCTGTGAGTGGCGACTCCCGGACAATGCCGGAGATTCTAAGAACTTGGCCGACAAAGGGGAAGCGAAAAAGTTCGCTCCCGGCCCGGTTCGCCTGAAGACGAATACCGTATATCCCACAAACCGCGAGGGATGGCGTCCCGGCTCCGCGCCCGCGCGGTGGCACGGCGCGCCCGCCTGCGCGTGCTGCCAAGAAGACAGAGGGTTAGAGACAATGGATCAGCAACAGCTCCTGGAACAGTTCGGTCCCCGCGAATCGATGGAGTACGACGTCGTCATCGTCGGTGGCGGCCCGGCCGGCCTGGCGACCGCCATCCGCCTGAAGCAACTGGCGCAGGAGAAGGGCAAGGACGTCAGCGTCTGCGTGCTGGAGAAGGGTTCCGAGCCCGGCGCCCATATCCTGTCCGGCGCGGTGATGGATCCGCGCGCGATCGACGAGCTGTTGCCCAACTGGAAACAAGACGGCGCCCCGCTCAACCAGCCCGTCACCGGCGACGACGTGCTGTTCCTGAGCGAGACCGGCGTCAAGCGCACGCCCGACTGGCTGGTGCCGCGCAACTTCCATAACCACGGCTGCTACGTCATCTCGCTGTCCAATGTCGTCAAGTGGATGGCGACGCAGGCCGAGGGGCTGGGCGTGGAGATCTTCCCGGGCTTCGCGGCAGCCGAGGTCCTGTACGACGACAAGGGCGCGGTGCGCGGCGTCGCCACCGGCAACATGGGCGTCGGCAAGGACGGCGAGCCGACCGACAACTTCCAGCTCGGCATGGAACTGCTGGGCAAGTACACCATCTTCGCCGAAGGCGCGCGCGGCCACCTGGGCCGCCAGCTGCTGGAGAAGTACAAGCTGACCGCCGGCAAGGACCCGCAGACCTTCGCCATCGGCGTCAAGGAATTGTGGGAAATCGACCCGGCCAAGGCCAAGCCCGGCCTGGTGGTGCATACGGCCGGCTGGCCGATGGAGGACGACACCTTCGGCGGCGGCTTCCTGTATCACCTGGAAGACAACAAGGTCACGCTCGGCTTCGTCATCGGCCTCGACTACAAGAACCCCTGGCTGAGCCCGTTCGAGGAAATGCAGCGCTGGAAGACGCACCCGGCCATCCGCGCGCATATCGAAGGCGGCAAGCGCATCGGCTACGGCGCCCGCGCCATCAACAATGGCACCCCGCAGGCCCTGCCCAAGACGGTGTTCCCGGGCGGCGCGCTGGTCGGCTGCGATGCCGGCTACCTGAACGCCGCGCGCATCAAGGGCAGCCATGCCGCCATCAAGAGCGGCATGATGTGCGGTGAAGCCGTGTTCGACGCCGTCACCTCCGGCCGTTCGGCCGATGAGCTGTCCGCCTACCCGGCCGCCTTCGAGCAGAGCTGGCTGAAGGAAGAACTGGACCAGACGCGCAACTTCAAGCTGTGGTTCAAGAAGAGCCCGACGCTGGGCAAGATCATGACCGGCATCGAGCAATGGCTGCTGCCCAAGATCGGCGTCGCCAGCCCGCCCTGGACGCTGCACGGCACCAAGTCGGACAACCAGTCGCTCATGCCGGCAGCCGAGTGCGCGAAGATCGCGTATCCGAAGCCGGACGGCAAGCTGACCTTCGACCGCCTGTCCTCGGTCTTCATCAGCAACACCAACCATGAAGAGAACCAGCCGGCCCACCTGACCCTGAAGGATGCCTCGGTGCCGGTCAAGGTCAACTGGACCAAGTACGCCGGCCCGGAAAGCCGCTACTGCCCCGCGGGCGTGTACGAGTTCGTGCAGGACGACGCCGGCAAGGAGCGCCTGCAGATCAACGCGCAGAACTGCGTGCACTGCAAGACCTGCGACATCAAGGACCCCACCCAGAACATCGTCTGGGTCACGCCCGAAGGTGGCGGCGGCCCCAACTACGTGGGCATGTAAGGCCGGCGCCGCGTTGCGCGCGGCACCCCGGCATCAGGGAAAACGGCAGCCTCCGGGCTGCCGTTTTTTCCTGTCGCGCCCGCTATACTTTTTCCATGGGTGCACCGCCCGCCGCCTGCGAGGCGGCGCGGCGCGCCGGAATCCCCAGGGGGTGCGCAATGGAACTGTTCTCTCGGATCCTGCTCTGCTATGACGGTTCGCGCGAGGGGCGGCGCGCCTTGCGCCTGGGCGCCGACCTGGCACAGCGGCTGGGGGCGGAAACCCACCTGCTGGCCGTGCTCGACAACGCCTACTGGATCCGTGGCTACGATGCCGCGGTGATGGAAGCCACCCTGGTCGAGGAGCAATCGGCACGCGAGATCCTGCGCGAAGGCGTCGAGAAGCTGGAAACGCGCGGCGTCAACGCCACCGGACACTTCGCTACCGGCAGCCCGATCGACCAGATCGCGCGCATGGCCGACCGCATCCGCGCTGACCTGATCGTGGTGGGGCACAAGCGCTGCGGCCTGCTGGCGCGCTGGTGGGCCGGGCAAGGCCACGGCCTGCTGCTGGACAAGGTGTCTTGCAGCGTGCTGGTGGCGGTCGATACCGGCGAGGGGCCGCCGCACGAGTGATGGCGCGTGCCCGGTGCACGCTACTTGTGCCCGGCGCCGGCGCCCCAGCCCCCTCCACCGCCTCCACCGCCCCAGCTGCGGGCGGACGATGCGCCGCCCGAGCCGCCTGTCGTCGATGACCCCAGGTTGTAGAAGGTGGCGCCGAACAGCACGATCAGGCCGTAGACCAGATAGAGAATACGCACGGATCAATCCCCCTCGGCACCGCCCAGGCGGCCCACCACCCAGATGGGCGCCCACAGCAGCAACAGCGCAAAGGCCAGCGTGAACCAGCCGCTGCCGGAAAACAGCGCGATCGGCAGGTTCAGCACCAGCAGCACCAGCGCATAGACCTTGGCCGCCTTGCGGCAGAACGCCATGTCTCCGACCGCCACGCCGACCGCCTTGGCTGCTGCCGGCGTGGCCGCCGCGCTGGCCAGCCCGGGCTTGTCCGGAAACCACTGCGCCACCTGCCGGCGCGCCACCGCCACCGATAGTGTCCACACGATTTCGGTCGCCGAGGTCTCGCGGGTCAGGCGCCGCTGGCGCGGCCCGAATTCGGTCAAGCGCGTGCGGTCACCCGCCTGCACCCGCCAGTTGAAGGTGCCGGCCGCGTACAGCACCTCGCTTTCGTAGTCGGACCCGCGCTGGAAGTTGCCCCCCTGGTAGGTGGCAGTCGTCCCGGACACCAGGCGCGGCCAGGTGTCGAGCACTTCGACGCGGTCCCAGCCATCGCTCTGTTCGACCAGCCACAACAGGCCGCGCTCTTCATTGAAGAGCAGGTACTCGACCCAGGTCGAAGCCTCTTCCTCGTCATGGTCGGTGCACTGCAGCAACCCAAGCACCGTGTAGGCCCGGCCATCGATGCGGCCGCTGTCCCCGGGCGACAGGCTGGTCTTCAGCGCCTCGATCTCACCGTGCTTCTCCAGCACGATGGCGGTCGACGTCGTGCAGTCGACCTCGCTGTGGCACTGCGCGCAGATGACGAAGTTCGCCATGCCGGCACGGTACTGGATCGGGCTGCCGCATTGCGGGCAGGCCAGCGGCACCGCCTTGCCGCGGTAGCGATCCGCCGTTTGCCCGATCTCGTCGGCGGGCCGCAGCAACTGGCAGGCGAGCTGTTCCAGCTTGACCAGTTCGCCGGCATAGAGCGCCGGCGGATAGCCATCGGCATAGTCGAGCGTGAGGAAGCGCCCTTCCTCGCGGAAATCCGCCACCTGCGCTTGCCAGCCCGCTCCCACGGCGAAGGGCAGTTCGCCTTCGCCGCCGGTGCAGCGCGCGCTGCGCACGTCGCCGGCAAGGTAGTTCCGCTTGTCGAAGAACAGGCTTGCTCCGGGTGCCAGCGCCTCGAAACGCGGCAGCCCCTCGCCGCCCTGCCGCGCCGGCGCATCCGCGACGCGGCGCGTCAGCATGTACTGCCCGGAAGCATCGGCCAGCCAGCCATCGCTGCCATCGTCGAACAGCAGGTACCACTCGTTCCACAGGCCGGCGTCGTAGCGCAGCTGGAGGCGGCCCACTACGGTGAAGCCCTGCCCCTGCCAGCGGCCGCTGGCATGCAGCCGCAGCGGCGTGTAGTCCTCCAGCACGGCCGACATCTTGCCGATGTCCTTGACCGCATCGGCTTCCTTCAGCAGCGTGCTGTGGCAGTACTCGCAAACCGCCATCACGGCGGCAGAGGAACGGAAGGCGCCCTCCGCGCCGCAGCTCGGGCAATGGAACGTCTGCATGCGCGCCGGTCAACCCACCAGTTTCTTCAGGATCTCGGCCTTGGCGGCATCGAACTCGGCCTGCGAGATCAGGCTCTTGTCGAGCAGCTCCTTGAGCTTCTGCAGGCGTGCGGCGGGATCCTCCGCCGGGGCGCCGGCGGGAGCCGCTGCGGCAGTGGCAGAAGCGGCAGCCGTGGCGGCGGGCGCCGCAGCGCCTGCCAGGCCCCCGGCCATGGCCTGGCCGATGGCCGCGCCGGCGGCCAGGCCGGCGCCCAGCCCGGCCACGCCGCCCTCGTTCTGCGCCGCCAGCGGGATCGAGCTGGCCACCTGGTACTGGGTGAAGCGGCCCATATCCCCCATCATGCCCATCGAGATGCGGGTGTCGATGGCCTTCTGCAGTTCCTCGGGCAGCGAGACATTGGTGACAGCGAAATTCTCCAGCGCCACGCCATAGCGGGCGAATTCCGGCGCCAGCTTCTCCTGCACCGCCTGCGACATCAGCGCCTGGTTGGCCGCCATGTCGAGGAAGGGCAGCGAGGATGCGCCCAGCGTGCTGGTCATGGTGGCGACCAGCAGGTTGCGCAACTGCTCCTCCAGCTCCTCGCGGCCGTACTCGGCGCGCGTGCCGCTGATCTCGGTGTAGAACTTCGCCGCATCGGCAATCTTGTACGAATACAGGCCGAAGGCGCGCAGCCGCACCATGCCGAAGTCCGCGTCGCGGATGGTGATGGGCTGGGCCGTGCCCCACTTGCGGCCGATCTGCAGGCGCGTGCTGAAGAAATAGACGTCCGACTTGAAGGGCGACTCGAACAGCTTGTCCCAGTTCTTCAGGTAGGTCAGCACCGGCAGCGTCTGCGTGGTCAGCTTGTGCATGCCGGGGCCGAACACGTCGGCGATCCTGCCTTCGTTGACGAACACCGCCATCTGCGACTCGCGCACCGTCAGGCTGCCGCCGTACTGGATCTCCATGTCCTCCATCGGATAACGCCAGGCGAGCACGCCGTCGGCGTCCTCGGTCCACTGCAGGATGTCGATGAACTGCTTCTTGATGAACGAGCCGAGGCTCATGGCGGACTCCCTGGAGGCGGTGAGCGTGGAAAGGGAAGCGGGCCGGCGCGGCGGCCTCAGGACAGGCAGGCGGCGTTGAGCGCGCCGACCGCCGACGACATCGTGCCCATCAGGGCGCCCATGCCGATATTGTTCGATTCGATGGCCGCGTCCATGTCGGGCAGCATGCGGGTGAGCGCGGCATAGACCAGCACCTGCACCAGCATGGCGCCGACCGACCACAACAGGAACATCGGGAAGGTGTCGTTGTGCTGGATGCTGGCCGACAGCGTGAAGCACAGCCCGAACACCGAGCCCGCCAGCGACAGCGCCGCGGCCATATTGCCCTGGCGGATCAGCGCGAACTCGCGGAACGGCGTGATCCTGGTGTAGACTCCGACGAACACGGCCAGCAGCACGAGGCTTGCGAGAAGGTGCAAGGCGTAGGCATAGACGGGTTGCATGGTGCGTGTTCCGAGGCAGGTTGCACGGCCGGACCGGCGGGGCCGGACCAGTGGTCCCCGGCGACCCCGTGGTAAGCGACCCTGTGATCAGCGACCCCAAGTATAGCCGCTGTCACGGCCGCAGTCCCTTCACCCGATCACATCGCAGCGATCCGAACCCGCACCCGCCCGGTGCGCCGTGCCTTCCTTTTCCCGTTTTTCCCCGCCGCCCGATGCGCGACCGTACCCTCGTCCTTTCCGTGCTGATCGTGGCCTCCTGCGGGCTGGGCTACGAACTGATCGCCGGCGCCCTGTCCAGCTACCTGCTGGGCGACTCCATCCTCCAGTTCTCTTCCATCATCGGCTGCTACCTGTTCGCCATGGGCGTGGGTTCGTGGCTGTCGCGCTACGTCAAGGACGAGGACGTGCTGGCACGCTTCGTCGATATCGAGATCCTGGTCGGCCTGCTCGGCGGCGTTTCCGCCGCGCTGCTGTTCGTGGTCTTCGCCTGGATGTCGGCACCCTTCCGCGCCGCGCTGTACGCGCTGGTCTTCGTCATCGGCCTGCTGGTGGGCATGGAGATCCCGCTGGTGATGCGCATCTTCAACGCGCGCCGCGCGTCCTTCAGCGAACTGGTCAGCCGCGTGCTCACCTTCGACTACCTGGGCGCGCTCGCGGTCTCGCTGGTCTTCCCGCTGCTGCTGGCGCCGCGGCTCGGCCTGTCGCGCACGGGCTTCCTGTTCGGCATGTGCAACGCCGCCGTGGCCCTGTTCACCACGCGCGTGTTCCGCGCCGAGCTGCCCGACGTGGCCGGACGCACCATGCGCGCCATGGTCGTCATCGCGCTGCTGGGGGCCGGCTTCGCCGGCTCGGCCCGCCTCACCCACTGGGCCGAGCGAGGCCTGTTCGGCGACGAGATCATCCACAGCGAGACCACGCCCTACCAGCGCCTGGTCATCACCCGCTGGAAGGACGACCTGCGCCTCTACATCAACGGCAACCTGCAGTTCTCCTCGCGCGACGAGCACCGCTACCACGAGGCCCTGGTGCACCCGGCGCTGCAGACCCTGCCGTGGGCGCGGCGCGTGCTGGTGATCGGCGGCGGCGACGGCCTGGCGGCGCGCGAGATCCTGCGCCACCGGCAGATCGAGCACATCACCCTGGTCGACCTGGATCCGGCCATGACCATGCTGTTCTCCCGGAGCGCGCCGCTGCGCGCCCTCAACCGCGACGCGCTGCGCGACCCGCGCCTGCACGTGGTCAACGCCGACGCGGCGCAATGGCTGGAACAGAACACCGAGGTCTTCGACGCCATCATCGTCGACCTGCCCGACCCCTCCAACTTCGGCCTCGGCAAGCTGTACTCGGTGCCGATGTACCGCCTGCTCGCCCACCACCTGGCGGAAAAGGGCTACGCGGTGATCCAGTCGACCTCGCCCTACTACGCGCCACGCTCGTTCTGGGACATCGACGCCACCCTGCGCGAAGCCGGCTTCCACACCTGGCCCTACCATGCCTACGTGCCCTCCTTCGGCGAATGGGGCTTCATCCTGGCCGGCAAGCGCAGCGACTACACGCCGCCCACGCGCTACGACATGCCGATGCGCTTCCTCGACGCCGCCAGCACCGCGCTGATGTTCCGCTTCCCCGCCGACATGGCGCCGCGCGCGGGCCAGCCGAACCGTCTCAACGAACAGACGCTGGTGCACGACTTCGAACAGGACTGGCGCGACGTCATCCGCTGACGCACCCGCCCCCGCTGCCCGCCCGATGGACCGTCGCCGCTTCCTGATCCATGGTGCCGCCGCAGCCGGCAGCGCCGCGCTGGCCGGCTGCGACCGCCTGGACGAGACTGCCGGCCGCTTCCTGGCCGGCCTCGGCCTGAGCGAACTGGAGCCCGCAGTGTTGCGGCCCGGCATGGCGCAAGGCCACGCGCTGCGCGACGCGCAGCGGTGGCCCGCGCCCGACGGCGAACTGCAGACCGAGGTCGCCATCCTCGGCAGCGGCGCCGCCGGACTGTCGGCCGCGTGGCAGCTGGCGCACGCCGGCCTGCGCGATTTCGTCGTGGTCGACGGACCGGAGTCCGGCGGCAACGCGGCCGCCGGCCGCTTCGGCCCGCTCGGCTTCCCGCGCGGCGCCCACTACCTGCCGCTGCCCTCGCCCGAGTCCGCCCATGTGCGCGAGATGCTGGCCGACCTCGGCGTGATCGAGCAGGACCCGTTCGGCATGCGGCCGCGCTTCGACGAGCGCGTGCTCGTCCACGCGCCCGACGAACGCGTGTTCTTCGCCGGCCGCTGGCAGGACGGCGTGCTGCCGGCCGAGGGCATAGGCGCGGACGATGCGGCGCAATGCGCGCGCTTCTTCGCCCGCGTCGAGGGGCTCAAGCAGGCGCGCGGCAGCGACGGCCGCAAGGCCTTCGCCATTCCGCTGGCCCTGTCCTCGCGCGATCCCGCCTGGACCGCGCTCGACCGCACCACGCTGCGCCAGTGGCTGCTGGACGAGGGCTTCACCTCACCGCTGCTGCACACCTATGCCGACTACTGCTGCCGCGACGACTACGGCGCCGGCCACGGCGCCATCTCCGCCTGGGCCGGCCTGCACTACTTCGCCAGCCGCGGCGGCCACGCGCAGAACGCGGCCGACGGCGCGGTCCTGACCTGGCCGGACGGCCTGCACGGCATGGTCAGGCTGCTGACGGCACGCGTCGACCATCTGCTCGGCACCCGGCCCGGCGCGCAGGCCCAGGGCTGGCGGCGTGCCGGCATGGCCCTGCGGGTGGAGGAACAGCGCGACGGCGTCACCGTGCTGTGCGCCAGCTGGCCCGCCTGCAATGGTTCCGGCGACGCCAGCTGCGCAGGCCCGCTGCCCCCGCCGCGCACCTGGCGCCTGCGCGCGCGCCGCGTGATCTGCGCCATGCCGCTGCATGTGGCCGGCCGCCTGCTGCCGCTGGGCCGCTTCGGCTTCGACGCAGCCCGCCACCTGCCGGCGCATGCCGCCTGGCTGGTGTCGAACTTCCGCCTGCAGGGCTTCCCAGCCGAAGCCGAGGGCGTGCCGCTGGCCTGGGACAACGTCGTGCACGGCTCGCGCGCGCTCGGCTATGTGGTCGCCACCCACCAATGGATACGCCAGGCCCGTCCCGCACAGACCGTGTTCACGGCCTACTGCCCGCTCGACGCCGCGGCCCTGGGCCCGGCCGGCGCCGCCTACGGCGCGGAACCCGGCGCGCCGGACGCGGTGCGCCACTGGCTGGCGCAGGCCAGCCCCGCCGAACTGATGGACTATGCCGTGACCGATCTGCGCCAGGTGTACGGCCGCGCCTTCTGGCGCCACGCCGACCGCGTCGAGATCACCGCGCGCGGCCATGCGATGGCCTCGCCGCGCCCCGGCTTCCTCGGCAATGCCGGCACGGCGGCGCTGCGCGCGGCCGATGGACGCATCCTGTTCGCCCACGCCGACCTGTCCGGGCTGTCGGTGTTCGAAGAGGCGGCATGGTGGGGCACGCGCGCCGCGCTGCGCATCGTCGGATAGGCCGTTTGCGGGCGACGGAGCGCCATCCCGGCATCACGCATACGGCACGCCCGGCCAGTGCCGCGCGTCCGTGACCACTGCGTACCGCTCCGCCGCAGGACAGGCCATCGGGCACGACCGCCCAGGCGAGCGGAAGCCGTGTCAGGCAGGTTGGCCGCCGCCCGGCCGCAACGCCATCGGCACGAAGGCAATGCCATCGCGCTCGACACGGGCGCCGGTGACCCGGAAGCCGAAGCGCTCATAGACCGGCACCGCATAGGGTGTCGAGTTGACCGTGAAGGCCTCGCGATTGCCGGCGGCCATGGCATCCGCCTTCGCGTGTTCCCACAGCAGGCGGCTCAGGCCCCGGCCCTGGAATGCCGGCGCGACGAACAGGTGATAGAGGTGGGTGGTGCCGCGCATCGCCACCACACCGGCCAGCTCACCATCGATGAAGCCCGCGGCATAGCGAAAGTCCGGGGCCGAGATATATCCGCGCACGGCCTCCGGCCCGATGCGGGCCAGAAAGCCTTCCGCGCCCAGGCCGTGCGGATCCAGCGTGAAGAAGCGGGAGACGCTCCGGATCAGGGAACTGATGCGTTCTGCGTCGTGAGGGGTGGCGGATCGGATTTCCATGGCGGTGATGGTATCGCCTCCCCTTCCCGTTGAAAAGAACCGGAAGGATCGCGCGAGGCGGATTCCTCAATGGCTGGCCAGGTTGTCAGAGCCCCCCTGGCTATGGCATGCTGTGCGAATGCACACGACGATGACCCCTGCCCTCCGCAACTGGTGGCGCTCCTGAAGGAGCGGCATCGTCACGTTTTTCCTGTCTTTTCCCCTGACCATGCCGCCGCAGACCGGCCGGCATCGCGTCATCTCCCTGCCTTACCCGTGCTGCGGCGGTTCCCGATGGAATGCCCCATGCACGATACGCAACACTCCAGTCAAGCTTCTCCCCAGGCCGCGCGCGAAGCGTCCGTTCCCGCGCCCGCCGCCAGCCCTGTCCGCCCCATCGTCCTGACCGGCGACCGCCCCACCGGAGCCTTGCACCTGGGCCACTACGCCGGTTCGCTGAAGAGCCGGCTGGCGCTGCAGGACACGCATGACCAGACCCTGCTGGTCGCCGACACCCAGGCCCTGACCGACAATGCCGACGACCCCGACAAGGTGCGGCGCAACGTGCTGGAAGTCGTGCTCGACTACCTGGCGGTCGGTATCGACCCCACCCGCACCACCATTGCGCTGCAGTCGGCCCTGCCGGCCCTGGCGGAACTGACACTGCTGTACATGAACTTCGTCACGGTGGCGCGGCTGGAGCGCAACCCCACCATCAAGGAAGAGATCCAGGCGCGCGGCTTCGGCCGCGACATCCCGGCCGGCTTCCTCTGCTATCCGGTCTCGCAGGCGGCCGATATCACCGCCTTCCGCGCCGGCGTGGTGCCGGTGGGCGAAGACCAGGCGCCGTTGATCGAGCAGACCAACGAGATCGTGCGCCGCATCAACCGGCAGGCCGGGCGCCCGGTGCTGACCGAAGCGCAGGCGCTGATCCCCACCATGGGACGGCTGCCCGGCGCGGACGGCAAGTCCAAGATGAGCAAATCGCAGGGCAATGCCATCCCGCTGTCGGCCAGCCCCGAGCAGATCCAGGCCGCGGTGCGCGGCATGTACACCGATCCGGGCCACCTGCGCGCGGCCGACCCGGGCCGGGTCGAGGGCAATGTGGTCTTCACTTACCTGGACGCCTTCGACGAAGACCACACCGAAGTCGAGCGGCTCAAAGCCGCCTACCGGGCCGGCGGCCTCGGCGACATGGTGGTCAAGCGCCGCCTGGACGAGACACTGCAAGCCCTGCTCGCCCCCATCCGCGAGCGCCGCGCGCAGCTGGCGCGCCACCCGGACTACCTGTTGGAGGTGCTGCGGCAGGGCACCGAACGCGCCCGCGCAGTCACGCAGCTGACCCTCGACGAGGTACGCGCCGGGCTCGGGCTGTTCTCGCTGTTCTCCGCTTCGCGCTGAGCCGAACCGGCACCGGGACAGGGACGACGCCGGCCCCGGTGCCGGCAGGGACTACAGCGGCAAACGCGCGCCGGAGAGCAATTGTTCGTAGATGAAGCAGTGCAGCAGGGTCAGCTCGCGCTCGCCTAGGCTGTCGAAAGCCACGCCGAAGGCGGGAAAGCCGGCATCCTCGGCCTCCCCCGGCAGATTGCGCACCCGCGCGACGATGTCGAGTTCGCTGTCGGCGGCCGCGGTACGCAACTGGAAACGCAGGCGCACCCGGCTGCCCGGCGTGGGCGCCGGCTCGGCGGCATGCAGCAGCGCGCCCCCCAGGCTCAGGTCGGACAGCATGACGAGACGCTCTTCGCCCTCGCCTCCCGCCTCCTGGCCCAGGAAGGCGGCGAGGCGTGTCGGCACGCGTGCGGCCTTGCGCACGGGGATCTGTTCCACATCGGTCGGGGCCGACAGCACCAGGTAGCGGAACGGGCTGCGGCACACCGCCGTGATGGTGGAGCGGAAGCTGTAGATGACCTGGCCGGAAAACCCCCGCAGCAGCAGCGACTCGCCCGCCTCGATCGCTTGCTCGCGGCCGCCCTGTTGCGGCCAGGAGATGAACAGGGCGTGCTCCATGAAGCCGATCAGGCGACTCGCCGCGGCACGTTCGTTGTCTTCCGGACGCTTGGCATGCAGCAGCGTGCCGACCGGCAGCCCCAGCGGACCTTTGCCGGCGCGGCCGCTGTCTGCGTTCGGCCGCACCGGCTCGCTGTCCTGGCGGCACAGTTCACCCTGCCGGAATACCAGGGCGGCGTCGCGCGCATCGCGGATGATGTTGCCGCTGCCGAGCACGCAGTTGCCCTCGTCGTCGAACAGCGACCAGGGTAGCGGCTGCCCGAGCGGCAGATCGGTGAGAGAAAGGGGGATCAAGTCCATGCGCGACAAAGCCTCGACGAAAGCACGGCTGGCAGCCACAGACACTTGCCGTGCCCGGCGGCGCCAGCCACCCGATGCGCGTGCTAACGGCGCGCCGGCGCGAAAATTAAGCTTCCGTGACAGGCACGCTGCGTCCGCCATGCGCCTGCCCGAAGCAAAGCGATGATGCGCGGACGGCCGGCGCGCCACCAGCTCCAGGCGCCACATTCCGGCATGGCCGCACTTGACGGCGCCGGCCGGGCTCAGCAGAATACGCCCATCGCCCCATGCTGTCTGACAGCCTGACAGATTCAAGCCACGCCGATGGATACCCTGAGCCGCCCTGCATCGCTCGCCACCCGCATCGCCGACGCCCTGCGCGCCGACATCGCAGCCGGCCGCTTCGCGCCCGGCGCGCGCCTGCCGGCCGAAGCCGCGCTGGCGCAAGCCTTCGGCGTGAGCCGCCCGATCGTGCGCGAAGCCATCGCCCTGCTGAAGGCGGACGGCGTACTGCTGACCCGCAAGGGATCCGGCGCCTATGTGTCGGACACGCCCGGCGGGCAGGTCTGGCGCGTCAACAGCGCACCGGACGGGGGACCGACACCGGTCCAGCTGTTCGAGCTGCGCATGGTGGTGGAGACCGCCTGCGCCGAGATGGCGGCCGCACGGCGCACCGAGGCCGACCTTGCCGCCATCCGTGCGGCGCTGGAGGCGATGCGCACCCGCGCCGGTGACTTCGCCGGCGCGGCGGCTGCCGACGTGGCCTTCCACCACGCGATCGCCGCCGCCGCGCACAACCCCTGTTTCACCGGCCTGACCGACCTGGTCGGCCAGCACCTGCTGCAAGCCCGCCAGACGGCCTGGGAAAACGCCGCCCGTTTCCGCGGCGGCCACGGCGCCGCGGATGCCGAGCACGCTGCCCTGGTCGAGGCCATCGCCGCCGCCAATCCGGCTGCCGCGCGCCAGGCGGCACGCCGGCACCTGCTGGCGGCGGCACGGCGCATGGGCCTGGAACCGGGCTGAGGCCAGCCGGGCGCGCCGCGCAGGCGCCATGACGAACGGCAAGGAACAGAAACCTGTGACCGGTCACTGGCTGCTAGCTCACCGGTAGCTCGCCGGTAGCTCGCCGGTCACTGGCAACAACGAACAACGAAAAGGAAGCAAGATGGAACAAGTGGATTGCGTGGTGATCGGCGCCGGCGTGGTCGGCCTGGCGGTAGCGCGGGCGCTGGCGCAGCAGGGCCGCGAGGTGATCATCCTGGAAGCGGAGAATGCCTTCGGCACCATCACCAGCGCGCGCAACAGCGAAGTGATCCACGCCGGCATCTACTACCCGGCCGGCTCGCTGAAGGCGGAGCTGTGCGTGCGCGGCAAGGCCATGCTCTACGACTACTGTGCCGACCACCATGTCAGCCACCAGCGCTGCGGCAAGCTGATCGTGGCCACCAGCCTGGAGCAGGTGGCCACGCTGGACGGCATCCGCGCCAAGGCGGCCGCCAACGGCGTGGACGACCTGCGCCTGCTGTCGCGCGACGAGGCGCGCGCGCTGGAACCACAGCTCGAATGCCAGGCCGCGCTGTTGTCGCCGTCCACCGGCATCATCGACAGCCATGGCCTGATGACGGCGCTGCTGGGCGATGCCGAGCGTGCCGGCGCCATGCTGGCCGTGCAGTCGCCGGTGCTGTCCGGCGCGGCCGGCGACACCGGCATCCGGCTCGAGGTCGGCGCCGCCGACGGCGCAGGCACCACCACGCTGCTGGCACGCAGCGTCGTCAATGCCGCCGGCCTGACGGCCCCCGCCCTGGCGCGCCGCATCGCCGGCCTGCCCGCTGAGCATATCCCGCCGCAGTATTACGCCAAGGGCTGCTATTTCACGCTGGCCGGCCGCGCACCCTTCTCGCGGCTGATCTACCCGGTGCCCGAGGCCGCCGGCCTGGGTGTGCACCTGACGCTCGACCTGGGCGGCCAGGCACGCTTCGGCCCGAACGTGCATTGGATCGACGAGATCGAGTATGGCGTCGACCCGTCGGACGCCGACAGTTTCTATGGCGAGGTGCGCCGCTACTGGCCCGGACTGGCCGACGGCACGCTGCAGCCGGGCTATGCCGGCATCCGCCCCAAGATCAGCGGACCGGGCGAGACCGCGGCCGACTTCCGCATCGACGGCCCCGCCGTGCACGGCGTGCCGGGGCTGGTCAACCTGTTCGGCATCGAGTCACCGGGGCTGACGTCTTCCCTCGCCATCGGCGAGCGCGTGGCCGCCCTGCTCGCCTGAACAGCGCCGCGCCTCAGCCTGCGGCCGGCAGCGCCGGCCGTGCCTCGCCAGCGAAGCTCAGCCAGGCGCACAGCGCGCCCAGCAGGGCCGCCAGCGCGGCCAGCCCGAAGGTGTGCTCGGGACCGAGCGCTTTCCAGGTCCAGCCCATCGCCAGTCCGCCCAGGGTGCCGCCCAGGCCGTAGGAAATCCCGGTGTAGAGCGCCTGCCCGCGCCCCTGCAGCGGCCCGGCGAACCAATGCTGCAGGCGCTTGAGGCTGGCGCTGTGGTGCGCGGCGAAGGTCGCCGCGTGCAGCAGTTGCACCGCCGCCATCAGCCAGGCCAGTTGCCCGAAGTAACCGGTCAGGCCGAAACGCAGCGCCGCCAGCAGGAAGGTCCCGGCCAGGATCGCGCGCAGCGGCACCCGTGCGAACAGGCGGCCCTGATAGAAGAAGAACACGATCTCGGCCACCACGCCGATGGTCCACATCACGCCGATGGCGAACTTGCTGTAGCCGAGCCGTTCCAGGTACAGCGAATAGAACACGTAGAGCGCTGCGTGCGCGAACATCATCAGGAAGGATGCGCCCAGGAACCAGGCCACGTCGGCACGCCGCAGCAGCGGCATGGCCGGCGGCGGCCGCGTGCGCGGCCCCTCCTCCGGCGCATCCCGCATTCCTGCCACCACCAGCGTGAACAGCGCGAGCGTGGCGCTTGCCAGCCACGGGAAAGCGTCGATGCCGACCCGCTCGAACAAGGCCCCGCCCAGCAGTACCGCGGCGATGAAGCCGGCCGAGCCGAACATGCGGATGCGGCCATAACGGTGGTCGAAGGCGCCATGGCGGCGCAAGGTGGAGATGGTCAGCGCGTCGCCCAGCGGTGACATGGCGCTGGTGATCAGGTTGAGGCCGAGCATCATGGCCACCATGGCGCCGTAGCCATGCACGCCGGGCACCGCCAGGAAGGCCAGCAGCGCGCACACGGCAGTGAAGCGCAGGATGCGCACGCGGGTATGGGTGACGTCGGACAGCCAGCCCCACAGATAGGGCCCGGCGATGCGGGTGACCTGGAAACAGGCCATCAGCACGCCGATCTGCAGCGCCGAGAAGCCGCGGCCGGCAAAGAACAGGCTGACGTAGGGCGACACCACCCCCACGTAGCTGTAGTAGCCCAGGTAGAACAGGCCGAAGCGCGTCAGCGGCACGCGCGCGCCCGCGGCCTGGCCGGCGGGCTGCAACTCAGCCTTGTTGCGGAGCCTGGGCCGGGATGCGCGGCGTGTCCACGCGCACGTCGCCGCACTGAGCGCGGTGGCGCAAGGCGTGGTCGATCAGCACCAGCGCCAGCATGGCTTCGGCGATCGGGGTGGCGCGGATGCCCACGCAGGGATCGTGGCGGCCGAAGGTCTCGACGGTGGCGGCCTGGCCGGCCTTGTCGATCGATTCGCGCGGCGTGCGGATGCTGGAGGTCGGCTTGATCGCCAGCGAGGCCGTGATGTCCTGGCCGGTCGAGATGCCGCCCAGCACGCCGCCCGCGTTATTGCTGCGGAATCCGGCAGCGGTCAGTTCGTCGCCGTGCTGGCTGCCGCGCTGCGCGACGCTGTCGAAGCCGGCGCCGATCTGCACACCCTTGACCGCGTTGATGCCCATCAGCGCATAGGCGATGTCGGCATCGAGCTTGTCGAACAAGGGCTCGCCCAGGCCGACCGGCACCTGGCTGGCCACCACCTCGATGCGCGCGCCGACCGAGTCGCCGTCGCGCCGCAGCGCATCCATATAGGTTTCCAGTTCCGGCACGATGTCGGCATTGGGCACGAAGAAGGGGTTCTCGCCGACCTGCGACCAGTCGACGAAGGGCACCTCGATCTCGCCCAGCTGCGACAGGTAGCCGCGGATCTCGGTGCCGTACTGCTCGCGCAGCCATTTCTTGGCCACCGCGCCGGCCGCTACCACGGGCGCCGTCAGGCGGGCCGACGAGCGGCCGCCGCCGCGGTGATCGCGGATGCCGTACTTCTGCCAGTAGGTGTAGTCGGCGTGGCCGGGGCGGAAGGTCTCGACGATATTGCCGTAGTCCTTGCTGCGCTGGTCGGTGTTGCGGATCAGCAGGCAGATCGGCGTGCCGGTGGTCTTGCCCTCGAACACGCCCGACAGGATCTCGACCTGGTCGGCTTCCTGGCGCTGCGTCACGTGGCGGGAAGTGCCGGGACGGCGGCGGTCCAGGTCGCCCTGGATATCCGCCTCGCTCAGCGCCATGCCCGGCGGGCAGCCGTCGATCACCGCACCGATGGCCGGGCCATGCGATTCGCCGAAAGTCGTGACAGTGAAGAGCAGGCCTAAGGTATTGCCGGACATGATGGGGAGCGCACAGGAAGAGGGAACGGCCTACATTGTAAGGCCATTGTGCCGCTTTGCCCCAGCCGTGCCGCGCACTCAGGCGGCAGCTGCCGGCCATGGCGCGGGCGGCACCGCCGCCGGCGCGGCCAGCTCCGGATAGTAGCAGCGGCGCATGCGTTCGACGTAGGCCACCACATTGGCATGCGAGGCCGCCGCCGCGCGGATCGGCGACTCGAACGCCGGCGCCAGCGCCCCCATGGCGAAGGCGAACAGCGTGGCGTCTGCACCACATGGGCGATCACCCATCAGGTAAGGCTTGTCGCCCAGGATATCGGCCACGGAGGCCATGCCCTTGGCGGCCAGCGCCAGCAGCTCCTCCGGCGCATGCCGGCCCAGCCCCTGCGCCCACAGCGCCTGCCTGACCTTGCGCCGCACCAGGGCCTCGACCAGCCCGCGCAGCGGCGCCGGCACCGCGCGGAAGAACTGCGCCGGCCCCTTGGCGAAGTTGTCGCCCTCGAGCCAGCGCATGCGGGCGATGGCCCAGTACAGGTTATCCTCCAGCAGCTTCTCCACCGCCCAGGCGATGCCGCGCTCGGCAGCGCTGAGACCCTCGTCGAAATCGATGTGGTAGGTCTTTTCGAGATGCCAGCGGATCAGCGTCGAATCCGCCACGATGCGGCCGCTGTCGTCCAGGTAGGGCAACTTGCCCTTGGGTGCCCGCCGCAGGCTGCCGCGCTCGGAACGGTACGGCAGGCCCGCCAGCTTGAGCAGCATGTCCGCCTTGGTGACGAACGGGCTGGCATCCGGCAGGCCGAAGGCCGGCCCGAAGGTGTAGAGGACGATCATCGCTACCTGCTCCCGGGAAGATGAAGACTGCGCCGGAGCGCACGGGGCAGCCCCGGCACCACGTCCGGCACCACGCTCAACGCCAGTCGCCGCGCAGGTCGAGCACCACCTGGCGCAAGCCTTCCGGCGTCACCGCCTCCGGCGCGATCGGCTCGCCCACCACCAGCTCCAGCCGGCTCAGGATGCCGCGCCGGAACGGCCGCGACATGGCCGCCCCGCCCTTGCGCGAGAAGAAGCTGCCCCACAGGCCGCGCAGCGCCATCGGCACCACCGGCACCGGCGTGCGGCCGATGATCTGCATCACGCCCTGCTTGAAGGGATTGAGCTCGCCGTCCGCCGTGATCTTGCCTTCCGGGAAGATGCAGACGAGATCGCCCTCGGCCAGGGCCGCCGCAATGCGGTCGTAGGCGCGCGCCAGCAGCGTGCCGTCCTCGTGCGCGGGCGCGATGGCGATCGCCCCCGCCTGCCGGAAGAACCACGACAGGAGCGGCACCTTGAAGATGCGGTGATCCATCACGAAGCGCACCGGGCGGGGGCTCGCCGCCATCAGCACCACCGCATCGGCGAAGCTCACGTGGTTGCACACCAGCACCGCCGCGCCCGCCTCCGGAATGCGCTCGGCATGGATGCGGCGCAGCCGGTAGACCGTATGCACCAGGATCCAGGCGATGAAGCGCAGCAGGAACTCCGGCACCAGCGAATAAACGTAGAGCGCCACCACCACATTGAGCAGGCCCACCACCAGGAACAGGTGCGGAATGGTGTAGCCGGCCTGCGTCATCGCCACGCCCAGCAGCGAGGCGGCGATCATGAACAGGCTGTTGAGGATGTTGTTGGCGGCGATGATGCGGGCGCGGTGCGTGGGCGCGCTGCGGCTCTGGATCAGGGCGTAGAGCGGCACGCTGTAGAAGCCGCCGAACATGGCCAGCAGGAACAGGTCCGCCAGCACGCGCCAGTGGCGCGGATCGGCCAGGAAGTCGCCGACCCCCGACAGCGCGGCATGGTGCTCGCCATGGCTGGCGAAATACAGCTCGATGGCGAACACGCTCATGCCGATCGAGCCGAACGGCACCAGCCCGATTTCCACGTGGCGCCCCGAGAGGCGCTCGCACAGCAGCGAGCCGATGCCGATGCCGAGCGAAAAGACCGCCAGCAGCATCGTCACCACGTTCTGGTCGCCGCCGAGCACCTCCTTGGCGAAGCCGAAGAAGGAAGTCAGCATGGTGGCACCGAGGAACCACAGCCAGGAAATGCCCAGCAGGCTGAGGAAGACGGTGCGGTTCTGGTGCGCCAGCTTCAGGTTGCGCCAGGTCTCGCTGAGCGGGTTCCAGTTGATGCGCAGGTCCGGCTGCGGCGCCGGCGAAACCGGCACGCCGCGCGACACCAGCCGGCCCGCCAGCGCCAGCGCGAGGCAGAGTGCGCCCACGTAGAGCGGCCCGATCACGTCCCCGCCGCGGCTCAGGCCGGCCAGCTCGCCGCCCACCAGGGTGCCGATCAGGATGGCCACGAAAGTGCCCATCTCGACCATGCCGTTGCCGCCCACCAGCTCGGTCTCGTCGAGGTGCTGCGGCAGGTAGGCGAACTTGACCGGCCCGAACAGCGTGGAATGCAGCCCCATCAGGAAGGTGCAGGCGTACAGCACCGGTGCGCTGTGCCAGACGAAGCCGGCCAGCCCCAATGCCATGATGACGATCTCCAGCGACTTGACCAGGCGGATCAGGCGCGACTTCTCCATCTTGTCGGCGATCTGGCCGCTGGTGGCCGAGAACAGCACGAAGGGCGCGATGAAGATGGCCGAGATCAGGAACGCGGCGCTGTGCGGGTCGACGCCCTCGAACAGCGTGGCATGGTAGGTGACCAGCGACGTGAAGGCCACCTTGAAGACATTGTCGTTCATCGCCCCCAGGAACTGCGTCCAGAAGAAGGGAGCAAAACGGCGCGTGGACAGCAGTTGGAACTGGCTCTTGGAGTGGCTCTTGGAGTGGCTCTTGGGATCGCTCATGGGGACGCAGGAATTGGCCCGTCCGGGCAGGACGCCGGCCGTCGCCGGCAGCGGCCGCCGCGGGCGCCGCGCCATCGGCGCACCCGCGGGCGCGCCGATGGCGCCCGCCTGCGACGCCGGGGACTCAGTCGGCCCGCTCCTCGGGCCAGTCGCGGATGTAGGCCTTGAGCATACGGTTCTCGAAGCTCTGCTCCTCGACCACCGCCTTGGCCACGTCGTAGAAGGAAATCACGCCCATCAGGGTGCGGTTGTCCATCACCGGCAGGTAGCGCGCATGGCGCGCCAGCATCATGCGGCGCACCTCGTCGACGTCGGTCTCCATGGTGCAGGTCAACGGGGCGTCGTCCATCACCTTGCGGATGCTGACGGTGCCCACGGCGCCATTGTTCGCCGCCAGGGTCTGGATGATCTCGCGGAACGTGAGCATGCCGACCAGATCGCCGTACTCCATCACCACCAGGGAGCCGATATCGTGCTCCGACATGGTGTGCACGGCCTGCATCAGGGACGTGTCCGGCGTCACGGTGAAGAGCGTGTTGCCCTTGATCTGCAGGATGTCGCTGACTTTCATGATGGTCTCCGCTGGGTCTGGCCGGATGCCCGCGCTGCAGGCGCTGGGGCTCGGGATAGCCGGTGTTGGGTAGGAATAATGTTTGTTGGAAGGGTATGTCGGCCCGGCGCCGCGAGCACTGCACAACCTCATGCGCCCGATCCTAGCCGAAACGGGCCGCCGAAGTAAAGCACAGGCGCCTCTCCGGGCGCCCGGAGAGGCGCCTGCGGGGGGTGCCGGCGGCGCGCGCGCGATGCTACGATGCACGCCGGAATCCACTTCAGCCTGCCTCATCATGTCCGGAACCCGCTTCGACACCTTGGCGCTGCATGCCGGCGCCGCGCCCGATCCCGCCACCGGGGCGCGCGCCACCCCGATCCACCTGAGCACGTCCTTCGTGTTCCGCGACAGCGAGCACGCGGCCTCGCTGTTCAATATGGAACGGGCCGGCCACGTCTATTCGCGCATCTCCAACCCCACCGTGGCGGTATTCGAGGAGCGCGTGGCGGCACTGGAGAACGGCGTCGGCGCGATCGGCGTGGCTTCCGGCCAGGCCGCGCTGCACCTGGCGGTGGCCACCCTGATGGGAGCGGGCTCCCATATCGTCGCCTCCAGCGCGCTGTACGGCGGCTCGCACAACCTGCTGCACTACACGCTGCGCCGCTTCGGCATCGAGACCACCTTCGTCAAGGCGCGCGACATCGACGCCTGGCGCGCGGCCATCCGCCCGGAGACCCGCCTGCTGTTCGGCGAGACGCTCGGCAACCCCGGCCTGGACGTGCTCGACATCCCGACGCTGGCCCAGCTCGGCCAGGAGCACAAGATCCCGCTGCTGGTCGACTCGACCTTCACCACCCCCTACCTGCTCAAGCCCTTCGACCATGGCGCCGGCCTGCTCTACCATTCGGCCACCAAGTTCCTGGGCGGCCACGGCACCACCATCGGCGGCGTGCTGGTGGAGGGCGGCACTTTCGACTTCCAGGCCTCGGGGCGTTTCCCCGAGCTGTCGGAGCCCTACGAGGGCTTCCACAACATGGTGTTCACCGAGGAAAGCACGGTGGCGCCCTTCCTGCTGCGCGCGCGCCGCGAGGGCCTGCGCGACTTCGGCGCCTGCATGAACCCGATGGCGGCATGGCAGCTGCTGCAGGGCATCGAGACGCTGCCGCTGCGCATGCAGCGGCATATCGACAATGCGCGCCGCGTGGTGCAGTTCCTGGTGTCGCACCCGATGGTCGAGTCGGTGGCCTATCCCGAGCTGGAATCCCACCCCGACTACGAACTGGCCAAACGCCTGCTGCCGCGCGGCTGCGGCGCGGTGTTCAGCTTCAACCTGAAGGGCAACCGCGTGGCGGGCCAGCGCTTCATCGAGAGCCTGACGCTGTTCTCCCACCTGGCCAACGTGGGCGACGCCCGCTCGCTGGTGATCCACCCGGCCTCGACCACCCATTTCCGCATGGACGCGGCGGCGCTGCAATCGGCCGGCATCGGCGAAGGCACCATCCGCCTGTCGGTGGGCCTGGAAGACCCGGACGACCTGATCGACGACCTCAAGCGCGGCCTCAAGGCCGCCGAGAAATCCATGAGCGGCAAGTGAGGACAGCCTGATGGAACTGACCGTTTCCGGCCGCAAGGCCTACGCCTACACCGGCGGCAAACCCTTCGACCCCACCCTGCCCTGTGCCATCTTCGTGCACGGCGCGCAGAACGACCACAGCGTCTGGGCCCTGCAATCGCGCTGGTTCGCCCACCACGGCTTCTCGGTGCTCGCCGTCGACCTGCCCGGCCACAACCGCAGCGAAGGCGAACCGCTCGCTACCGTCGAGGCCATGGCCGACTGGGTCATGGACCTGGCCCGCGCCGCCGGCGTGCAGGGCCCTGTACTCGTGTTCGGGCACAGCATGGGCTCGCTGATCGCGCTGGAATGCGCGGCGCGCCACCCCGACTCGGTACGCGGGGCCGCGCTGCTGGCGACCGCCTATCCGATGAAGGTCTCCGACGCGCTGCTGCAGGCCGCGCTGGAGCGTGAGGACCAGGCCATCGCCATGGTCAACAACTGGTCGCTGTCCAGCCTGGCCAACAAGCCCTCCTCGCCCGGCCCGGGCTCGTGGATGCACGGCGGCAACCAGCGCCTGATGGAGCGAGTGGCCCAGCGCAATCCTGGCGCCCACGTCTTCCACACCGACTTCTCGGCCTGCAACGCCTATGCCCACGGCGACGAAGCGGCGGCGGCGGTGCGTTGCCCGGTGCTGTTCGTGTGCGGCAGCAAGGACCTGATGACCTCGCCCAGGGCAGCCCAGGCGCTGGCGGCCAGGATGACCGCCGCCAGCGTGGTCACGGTGCCGTGCGGCCACGCGCTGATGGGCGAGAAGCCCGACGAAGTGCTGGACGCGCTGGCCGCGTTCGCGCGCCGCGCGATGGCGGCCGGCTGAAGCCCGCCCCCTGCCCGGCGCGGGCCGCCCGGTCCGCGCCGCAGCATGCCCGGCGCGCGGCGGCGCGCTACACTGTTTTCCGGATGTATTCCAACGAAAACAGGAGACCGCCATGCGCCCGGCATCCACGCGCGAATTCGACAGCTTCGCCGCCTTCTACCCCTTCTACCTGAACGAGCACCGCAACCGCACCTGCCGCCGCCTGCATTTCGCCGGCTCCACGGTGGCGCTGCTGTGCCTGGCCGCGCTGGTCGCCAGCGGCAATGCCTGGTGGCTCGCTGGCGCCGTGGTGTCCGGCTATGCCTTCGCCTGGGTCGGGCACTTCGCCTTCGAGAAGAACCGCCCGGCCACCTTCCGCCACCCGCTCTACAGCCTGATGGGCGATTGGGTGATGTACGCCGACATCCTGCGCGGCCGCCTCCCCTTCTGAGCGCGCGCGGCGGGCCGCCGCCCGCGGCACGGACTCAGACCTGGCCGTGCCAGCCCGGCGGCACCACCTCCAAGGCGCGGCGGCGCCCCTTGCCCTGGTCTTCGCTGCCGCCATCCCCGCCGCCGGCCGGATATTCCGCCTGGCGGAAGACCGATTCCAGCGAGCGGTCGAGCTGCGGATTGTCGAGCATGGCCTTCAACTCATCGCCGCCCTGCAGCTGCTGCGCCAGCGCGGTGCGCGCCAGGCGCGGCAGGTTGAGCACCAGTCGGCTGTGCAGCGTGCGCAGCGCCACCTGGCTCGGATCGCACAGCAAGGCCCAGTGCGCCTGCCCTCTTTCCTGCTGCAGCCGGCCCACCAGGTGCATGGCCTTGAGCTTGCCCAGCAGTGCCGCCAGGTAGTCGGCCTCCACCCGCAGCTTGCGGCCCAGGTCGAGTTCGCCCACGCTGCGCGGCACCTCGTCGCGCGCCTTGTACAACAGGTAGAGCACGCCGAGCGCGTCGAAGAACTCGCTGCCGGCGAAGCTGCGCCGGCGCCAGTGGCCCTGGCGGATCACCGGCAGGTTGGCGGCGATGGTGGCGCCCAGCAAGGTCACCAGCCAGCTCAGGTAGATCCACAGCAGGAAGATCGGCAGCGCGGCGAAGGTGCCGTAGACCACCGTATAGGTCGGGATATGGGTGATGAAGTAGCCGAAGCCGCGCTTGGCCAGTTCGAAGGCCAGCGCCGCCACCAGCCCGGCGACGATGGCGTCGCGCCAGTCCACGTAGGCATTGGGCACCGTGGTGTAGAGGAAGGCGAAGGCCAGCGCCGACAGCAGCACCGGCACCATGCTGACCAGCAGGCCGACGCCGAACGGCATGGTGCCGACGTAGCCGGCCGAGACCGAGATCAGGTAGGAACTGATCGACAGGCTGGCGCCGATCAGCACCGGCCCGAAGGTCAGCGTCGCCCAGTACACCAGCACGCGCTGCGCCAGCGGGCGCGGCCGGCGCACGCGCCAGATGGCGTTGAGCGCGTTCTCCACCGTCAGCATGGTCAGCACAGCCGTCACCATCAGGCCGCCCAGGCCCATCGCGGTCAGCCCGCGCGCGCTGCGGGAGAACTGCCCCAGGTAGCTCGAGATCGAATTGCTGACATTGCCCGGAATCAGGTTCTGGAACAGGAAGGCCTCGATCTGCGCGCGGAAGTCGCGGAACACGGGAAAGGCGGCCAGCAGGGCGAAGGCCACGGTCAGCACCGGCACCACCGACAGGAAGGTGGTGAAGGTGAGGCTCGAGGCAACCTGCGGCAGCTTGTCTTCGCCGGCGCGGCGCAGCACATAGCGCAGCAGCGCGCGCAGCTTCTGCAGGTTCCAGCCGCGGCGCAGGCGGTTCAGGCGGACGGAGGACATTTGGGGGCACGGCTCCAGCTTCGATGACGATGGCCCGGCGCAGCCGGAGCTGGCGCCGGGGCCACATCTATAATAACCGCTATTGCCGGCCCGCCCGCAGCGGACCGGCCTGCTGCGTGCCCGGCACCAGCCCGGCCCAAGCACGACCCAGGCGCGCCCCAAGCACGACCAGAGCCCGACACCATCTGCCCGCTCCGCTCCCCGATGACCGAAATCCTTGTCCTGTACTACAGCCGCCACGGCAGCACGCGCCGGCTGGCCGAACTGATCGCCAGCGGCATCGACAGCGTGCCCGGCGCCCATGCGCGGCTGCGCACCGTGCCGCCGGTCTCCACCGTCAGCGAAGCCACTGCCCCCGACATCCCCGGCAACGGCCCGCCCTACGCCGAGCTGCGTGACCTGGAGGAATGCGCCGGCCTGGCGCTCGGCAGCCCCACCCGCTTCGGCAATATGGCCGCGCCGATGAAGTACTTCCTCGATGGCACCGTGGCGCAATGGCTGTCCGGCGCCCTGGCCGGCAAGCCGGCCTGCGTCTTCACCTCGACCGGCAGCCTGCATGGCGGACAGGAAAGCACGCTGCTGTCCATGATGCTGCCGCTGCTGCACCACGGCATGCTGCTGCTCGGCCTGCCCTATTCCGAGAGCGCGCTGATGACCACGCGCTCCGGCGGCACGCCCTATGGCGCCAGCCACTACGCCCACGTCGACAACAGCGGCCCGGTCACCGAGGACGAAAGCGCGCTGGCGCGCGCGCTCGGGCGCCGCCTGGCGCAGACGGCGCTGCGGCTCGACGCGGGAGTGCGCTGATGGCGGCCGCCCCCTCCACCGACGACACCCGCCTGCACAATCCGGCACTGCACGCCCTGTCGGCGGGCAGCCTCGTTGCCCTGCTGCTGCTGTGCGTCGGCTGGGAATGGCTGCTGGCGCCGCTGCGCCCGGGCGGCTCATGGCTGGTCCTGAAGTGCCTGCCACTGCTGCTGCCGCTGCGCGGGGTGCTGCGCCGCGACCGCTACACCATGCAGTGGTCGTCGATGCTGATCCTGCTCTACTTCACCGAAGGCATCGTGCGCGCCACCAGCGACCGCCAGCCGTCCGCCACCTACGCCTGGATCGAGGTGGCCCTGGTCCTGCTGTGCTTCGTCAGCACCATCCTCTACCTGCGCCCGTTCAAGCAACGTGCCCGCGCCAGCGCGCGCGGCCGCTGACTCCCGGCCCATCCCCGACCCTGCAGACACCATGTCCACCCCCTTCCGCCCCGACTCCTTCCTCGACCTGTGCCGCGCCGCCATCGGGCCGCAGCATGTGCTGACCACTGCCGACGACCTGGCGCCCTACCTGACCGACTGGCGCCGGCGCTACACCGGCGAGGCGCTCGCCGTGCTGCGCCCGGGCAGCGCCGAGGAAGTGGCCACGGTGGTGCATGCCTGCCACGCGCACCGCGTGGCCATGGTGCCCCAGGGCGGCAACACCGGCCTGTGCGGCGGTGCCACCCCGGCCGCGGCCGGCGAACGGCCGGTGGTGGTGATCTCGCTGCAGCGGCTCAAGCGCGTGCGCCAGGTCGATCCGCTCAACAACACCATCACGGTCGAGGCCGGCGTGGTGCTGCAGCACCTGCAGGAAGTGGCGCGCGAGCACGGCCGCCTGTTCCCGCTGAGCCTGGCGGCGGAAGGCAGCTGCACCATCGGCGGCAACCTCGGCACCAATGCCGGCGGCACCGCGGTGCTGCGCTACGGCAACACGCGCGAACTGTGCCTGGGGCTGGAAGTGGTGACCCCGTCCGGCGAACTGTGGGACGGCCTGCGCGGCCTGCGCAAGGACAATACCGGCTACGACCTGCGTGACCTCTTCATCGGCGCCGAAGGCACGCTGGGCATCATCACCGCCGCCGTGATGAAGCTCTATCCGCTGCCGCGCGCGCGCGTCACCGCGCTGGCGGCAGTGGACAGCCCGCGCGCGGCGCTGGCGCTGCTGGCCATCGCCCAGGCCCATGCCGGCGCCATGCTGACCGGGTTCGAGCTGATGTCGGCGCTGTGCATGACGCTGGTGACGCGCCACTTCCCGCAGCTGCGCTATCCCTTCGTGCAGCCCTATCCCCAGCTGGTGCTGCTGGAGCTCTCCGACAGCGAAAGCGAGGACCATGCGCGCCAGATCTTCGAGACCATGATGCAGGCCGCGCTGGAGGCCGGCGTGGTCCAGGACGCCGCCGTGGCCGAATCGGTGCAGCAGTCGCGCGACTTCTGGAACCTGCGCGAGCACATTCCGCTGGCCCAGGTGGAGGAAGGCAAGAACATCAAGCACGACATCGCCGTGCCGATCTCGCGCATCGCCGACTTCATCGAGGCCACCGACGCGCTGCTGCAGCAGGCCTTCCCGGGCGCGCGCATGGTCACGTTCGGCCATCTCGGCGACGGCAACCTGCACTACAACGTCTCGCCGCCCGCAGGCACCGACCACGACGCCTTCCTCGCCAACCAGGCAGCGGTCAACCAGATCGTGCACGACAGCGTGCATGCGCACCGCGGCTCGATCTCGGCGGAGCACGGGCTGGGCCAGCTCAAGCGCGAGGAAAACCAGCGCTACAAGAGCGAGGTCGAGCTGGCCATGATGCGCGCCATCAAGCAGGCGCTGGATCCGCTCGGGCTGATGAACCCGGGCAAGGTGCTGTAGGCGCGGCACGGCTCCCTCGCTGGCCCCCCCCCCCAGGCGGGAACGCGCGTCCCACCCGGGGCCGCACACGCCCTCGAGGCGCCGGCATGCACGCCGGACCATGCCGGACATGCCGGACATGCCGGACATGCCGGACATGCCGGACATGCCGATTATCCCAGCGCGACCCAGCGCCGGTTGGGAATATTCTATTTTCGGAAGTTTATTTTCCTAATTTTCATTAAAAATAAATCAAGCCATTGATTTATAAGAAAAATATTAATCTCACACGAAAAACAGACCAGCAACACCAGGCAGCGCAGGAATTGAGCGGATATTTTTGACCTTCGATAATCCTCGGTCCACAAGGAGTGCTTGTGAAAACACAGGAACGGAGGAAAAAACCATGAAGCTCAGACTGATCGCCGCGTCGGCCGCCCTGCTGGCCTCGGGCACGCTGCATGCCCAATCGAGCGTGACGCTCTACGGCGTCGCCGACGTCGGCATCGAAGCCCTCAACCGTGCGTCGCAGGGGCATGCTCCCGGCGCCGACGGCCGCACCGTGCGCATGTCGTCGGGCAACCTGTCCGGCTCGCGCTGGGGCCTGCGCGGCGTCGAGGACCTGGGCCAGGGCCTGAAGGCGGTCTTCACGCTGGAGAGCGGCTTCCACCTCGATACCGGCAGCACCAGCGGTGGCTCGCGCCTGTTCGACCGCCAGGCCCTGGTCGGCCTGCAGGGCGAGTTCGGCAGCCTGACGCTGGGACGCCAGCAGACGCCGGTCTACGATTTCGGCATCACCTACGACCCGATGGCGCTGTCGGCGCGCTATTCCATGCTGTCGCAGGATCGCGGCATGGCCGGCCGCGCCAATAACGCCATCAAGTACACCGGCAGCTTCGGCGGCCTGACGGCATCGGCCCTGTATAGCTTCGGCTACGGCGACGAGGGCGAGCGCCCGGGCGACTCGCGCCTGGGCCGTGAGTATGCCTTCGGCCTCGGCTACGCCGACGGGCCGTTCAGCGTCGGCGCCATCTACGACCAGCGCTTGCCGTCCACCGATAAATCGCTCGGCCGCGACGTCAAGGTACAGCGCGCCGCAATCGCCGGCAGCTACGCCATCGGCCCGGTCAAGGCTTTCGCAGGCTACCGCTGGGCCATGCTGCAGGCCGGGACACCCCACTCGCGCGCCAACTTGTGGTGGGCGGGCCTGGGCCTGCAAGCCACGCCGGCGCTGTCGCTGAAGGGCGCGGCCTACTACCAGGACTTCCGCGACACGCGCGCCGACCCCTGGCTCTTCGTCGCCTCGGCGGACTATGCGCTGTCCAAGCGCACCGATGCCTACGTGAACGTCGCGCTCGCCTGGAACCGCGCCGACGCCGGCCAGGGCGTCGCCTCCAACCTCGGTGTCAACGGCGGCGACAGCCTGTATGGCGCGCCGGCCCCCTTCATCGACGGCACGGCCAAGCGCAACCAGGTCGGCGCGGTAGTCGGCATCCGCCACAAGTTCTGAGCACGGCGATACCCGGGCGGTGCCCACGGCGCCGCCCGGCCTCAGGCCTGGTCTGCTTCGGCCCGGTGCTGCGCCTGCAGCTTCACGTAATTGCCCGCGGTATAGCTGAAGAAGCTGCGCTCCTTGTCGGTCAGCGCGCGTACCTGGCGGGCGGGACTGCCGACGTAGAGATGTCCGCTCGCCAGCACCTTGCCGGGCGGCACCACGCTGCCGGCGCCGAGGATGACCTCGTCCTCGATCACGGCGCCGTCCATCACGATGGAACCCATGCCCACCAGGATGCGGCTGCCGATGGTGCAGCCATGCAGCAGTACCTTGTGGCCCACGGTCACCTCGTCGCCGATGGTGAGCGGAAAGCCGTCCGCGTTGAACGGGCCGGCGTGGGTGATATGCAGGACGCTGCCATCCTGGATGCTGGTACGTGCGCCGATGCGGATGCGGTGCATGTCGCCGCGGATCGTCACCAGCGGCCACACGGAACTGTCGCTGCCGATCTCGACGTCGCCGATCACGACGGCGCTGGCGTCGACGAACACACGGTCGCCGAGTTGCGGGGTCTTGCCTTGGAAGCTGCGGAGGGTCACGTTCGATGCCTGGGTTGAAGCCGGGCGCGCAGTGGCCGGTGGCCGGATGCCGCCGCGGCCGGGATTGGCGCCGGACCCAGGATTCTAGTCCACGGCGCATTCGAAAGGCACCCCCGATCGGACCGCGCCTCCGGGCCGTCCGTATGCGTCGTTGCAAAGGCCCGCCATGGCCGTGCCATGGCTGTGCGTTGCACCTGGCCTGCCACCTGGAGGCGGCGCCGCTCCGGTGCGCCTTCTCTGACGCAATGGACCAGCCGCCCGGGCAGGCACCTATTGCCTGAACGAGCGAAAGCGCCTAGTGTCCGAGGCTGGCCTGCGCGTGCAGCTGGCTGCAGGCCACGTTGTTCGTGCGCCGTTGTTCGTGCGCCGTTCTTCGCCCGCCGTTCTCCGCGGCCGTTCTTCGCTTGTCAGACGCAGCAACTGGACCAAGAAGCCACCTGTGAACCTGCGAACCGTCCTCTCGGCCTGCGCGGCCTGCGCCGTGCTGCTGCTCGTCGCGCTGGCGGCCGCCATCGCCTTCGGCGGCCCCACGCGGCCGCAGCCGATGCTGAGCATCAGCAACCCTTTCCGCAATGTCGATTACAGCGCGCTGCCGCCGCTGTCGCACTATGCGGCGCGCGACGGCACGCAACTGGCCTACCGCCGCTATGCGCCGGCGGGCGGCGCTGCCGCGCGCGGCAGCGTGGTGCTGGTGCACGGCTCATCGGCCAACAGCCAGAGCGTGCATCCGCTGGCGCAAAGCCTCGCCGGAGCGGGCTTCGCCGTCTACGCGCTCGATATCCGCGGCCACGGCAACTCGGGCCCGCACGGTGACATCGCCTACATCGGCCAGCTCGACGACGACCTGCAGGACTTCATGGGCAGCGTGCGCCCGCCGCGCCCGAGCACGCTGGCGGGCTTCTCCTCGGGCGGCGGCTTTGCCATCCGCGTGGCCGGCGGAGCGCGCCAGGCGCTGTTCGACAATTACCTGTTCCTGGCCCCCTACACCAGCCGCCGCGCCGCCAGCTTCCGGCCCAATGCCGGCGGCTGGGTGGCGGTCGGCGTGCCGCGCGTGGTCGCGCTGACCCTGCTCAACCGCATCGGCGTCACGCGCTACAACCACCTGCCGGTGGTGGCCTTCGCCGTCGGCAATGCATCCGCTGCCGGGCTGGTCGGCACCTATTCCTATGCCCTGGTGACGAATTTCCAGCCCGACGAAGCCTACCAGGACGATATCCGCGCCATCCGCGAGCCGGCAGCGGTGCTGGCCGGCGTGGACGACGAGGTCTTCCTGGCCGCCCGCTTCGCCCAGGTCTTCGCCGAAGCCGGACGGCCCGACATCCCCGTCACGCTGGTGCCAGGCAGCGGGCACATCGGCCTGACGCTGGATGCGCAAGCGCGCGCGGCCGTCGTCGCCGCGGTGGCAAAGCTCGACGCCGCGACCAGGCCGATGCCTGCCAGCGCCAGCCAGGCCCCCGCCCCCATCGGCGAGCGCGCCTACTAGCACCGGCGCCGCCGCGCTCACGGCGCTCACGGCCCAGCGCGTGCAGGCAGGCCACCGGAACGCGCCCCCGGCGGGGCGCGCGGCACCGGTCAGCGCCTGGCCAGGCGGCTGCGCACCTCGGGTGCGGCCAGCTTGCACAGTCCGCCGGGAATCTCCTCCATCACCATGCCTCGCACCTGCTTGCCCAGGTGCACACGCAGGCGCCCCAGGAAACGCGGCGCGGCCGCCAGCCGCAGCTTGTCGAAGCGGCGGGCCATGCGCGCCTCGTCGAGGAAGCGCCCAAGCCAGCGCGCGAACAGTTCATGTTCCTTGGCCGCCGGATCGGTACGCGGCGACATCGAATGCGAGGGCTCCCCCTTGCCAGCGAAGCGCCCCTGCGCATCGGTCCGCAACTGGCTGTCGCGGGCCCTGCCGAGCGGATTCAGCAGATCCTGGATCTCCTCGAAATCGCGGGAACGGCCGTTGCTCTGGAACACCCGTGCCCGGCTGCCGTCCGCAACCACTGTCCAGATCGTCGTCATCGGTCTCTCCTTCACGTGGGCGTAGCCACTGCCACCAGCATAGGTGCTGCCGGCAGTCGGCGTGCCAGGCTTCGCCATCCGCGTAGACCGCGGCCGCGCCGGTGTGCCGGCCAGGCGGAGCGGCTAGCCGGCCAGCCGCTCCCTGGCCAGTTCCTGCGCTGCCTGCGCCGACGGCGCGATCGCCATCGGTACGCCGAAGGCCTTCACCGCCAGCGCTGCCTGTGCATTCAGGGCCACGCGCTTGAGCGCATCCGGCTCGACGGCGATCACCGCCTTGCAGAGGCGGGCAAGCGCCTCCTTGTTGCGCTTGAGCCAGAGCGCACGTACCTTGCGGTCCGCATGCTCCTCTTCGGCCTGGCGCTCCGGCATCAGGATCACGAAGGGAAACTGCTGCCGCAGCAGCTCGTCCATCTCCCGCTCCCACTGCGCGGCGTAGCCCGGGCGGACGGCCTCGCGCCGGGTCCAGACCAGCGGGAACGCGGCGATATCGTGAACGGTAAACGGTGTGGCGTGCTCGAATACCTGGGTCATGGCATTGCTCCTTCTGCTTCTTCAAGCCGCGTCCGCGGCATCCATGGCAGCGGCGAGGCGTGCCGCCGCCGCGGCCGAGGCCTCCAGCGCAGCCGCCGCGCGCTCGCGCATGCCCGCCTCGTACCGCCCCAGCGCCGCCGGCAGGGCTTGATAGCCACCTGCCACCGCAGCCAGGCATGCGGCGAGCTCCGCGGCATCCTGCAGCGCCGTATTGGCTCCGACTCCGCCAGCCGGCGACATCGCATGCGCCGCGTCACCGAGCAGGGTTGCCTCCCCGGCCGGCCAGAGGGCGGGCTGGCGCGCGCTGCGCACGGGCAGCATGGCGATACTGCGCGGGTCGGTCTGATCGAACACCGTCCGCAGCACCGGATGCCAGTCGGCGACCAGTCCGGCCACCTGCGCGAAGCGCCGTGCAGGCGTCGCTTCGGCATCGGCCGGTCCGACGCGCGCCCGCGGGCCGATCACGGCCCAATAGAAGTAGTCCTCGACCGCGCCGAGCCGGCAACCCGGTGCCAGGCGCGCGGCCAGTTGCGGCAGCGGCTCGCGGAAACGCATGGGGTCGAGGATGGCGGCAAAGCCATCGGCGAAAATCACCGAGGTGCCCTGGCACAACGCCTCGCCGGCCGCGCCGGCATCGCGCCGCAGCGCTGGCATGGCGGCACTGCGGCCGTAGAAGCAGACGGCGCCGGTGTCCTCCGGCGCGGCCGCCGGCGCCAGTTGCGCGCGGACCGGGGAATGCACGCCATCCGCGCCGACCAGCACGCTGGTGGCCAGCGCCGTGCCATCGTCGAACGCCACCCGCAGGCCGCCTTGCCCCATCGGCGCGTGGCGCAGGTAGGACTTGCCGAAATGCACCCGGCTCTCGATGCCGCACAGCAGGATCTCGCGCAGCGTCTGCCGGTGCGCGCTGAGGTCGCCACCGGCAGGCGCGCCGGCCTCGTCCACCGTGCGCCGCCAGCCGGGCGCCGGCCTGCCACGCGTCGGCCTCAAGCCGGTGTCGAAGAAACTCCCCGCGCTGGCGGCGACGGCACAGCTGTGCCGGAACAGCACGTCCAGGCCGGGCGGCAGGCACGCCGACAGCGCGCGCTGCCCGTCGGCATCGATGCGGATACGGTAGCCCTGGGCGCGGCTGTCCGGCCGCGCATCGCGCTCGAAGACGTCGAAGGCGATGCCCGCGCGCTGCAGGCCCTGGGCCAGGCACAGGCCGCCGAGGCCCGCGCCGATGATGGAAACGTGTAGACCCTTCATCGTGGATTCTTCCTGTGACCGGCGGCGGCCCATGCCGCAGCGCCGTGCCGACAAAGGTAGCCCGGCCGCGCCTTTCCGCGATAACGATATTCGGACGATAATTAATGCAATTCGGCCAACCCGGGGAAAGCCTCGCGCGGCGGCCTATCCCCACCCTGCAGGAGATGCCACGGGAAATGCCACGCACGACAGGCCGCAAAGGACAGGACCAGGCATCCGTCCAGGCATCCGACGACACCAATGCCAAGGCGCACGGCGCTCCGGACAAGCGGCGCGGCGGTGACCACGGGAAGCCTCGCCAGCCGCTCCGGGCCACGCTCCTGGCCACGCCGCCGGAGAGCGAGACCGTCCTCGCCCTGCGCGACCTGAGCGACCGCGCCGACGGCCCCGCGCTGGTCGCCTTCTGGGGCTCGGAAGCCGCGCAGAGCGAGTTCCGCCTCGGCACGCGCGAATACGGCTGGCACCGGCACCTGCGCGGCCAGTTCTTCTGCATCGAGAACGGGCTGGTGCACGTGCGCACCCGGCACGGCTCCTGGATCCTGCCGCCGCACCGTGCCGGCTGGCTGCCGCCCGGCATCGAGCACAAGGTCAGCATCAGCGGCGCGCTGAGCGGCTGGGGCGTGATGCTGACGCCGGCCGCCAGCGGCGGACTGCCGCCGGAGCCCCGCGTGCTCGGCGTCAGCGAGCTGTTGCGCGCGCTGGTGCGCCGGGCCACCTCGTGGTCACAGGCGGAGCACCTGCTGCCGGAACAGGAGCGGGTGGTGGCGGTGCTGCTCGACGAGATGCGCCTGGCGCCGCACGAACCGCTGCACCTGCCGATGCCGTCCGACCGCAGGCTGCTGCGCGTTGCCACGGCGCTGCTGGCGCAGCCGGCCGACGCGCGCACGCTGGCGTCGCTGGCCGGCGAGGCGGGGCTGTCCGAGCGCACGCTGCGGCGCCTGTTCCTGGCCGAGACCGGCATGAGCCTGCAGCAATGGCGCCAGCAGGCACGCCTGACCTTGGCGCTCGAACGCCTGGCGGGCGGCGATGCCGTCAACGACGTGGCCGAAGCGCTCGGCTACGCCACTCCGAGCAACTTCATCGCCATGTTCCGCAAGGCCTTCGGCGACTCTCCCGCGCGCTACTTCTCGCGCCGCCGGGAGCCGCTTTAGGCCCGCGCCCGGGAATCGCGGCTATCATGTCGCTCGCCGGCCGGCCCCGCGCAGTCGTGGCGCTGCGCCCGCCGGCTCCAACATGCCTCTCCCGGAGCGCGGCGCGGCATGCGCGCGCTGCGGGCGAGGCGAGCAACCCGCGGAACCGACCATGCAAACCGAAGCCCCATCCACCGCCCGCCCGGCCATGCGGCCGCTGACGCCCCTGGAGGCACGCGTGCTGGCCGTGCTGCTGGAGAAGCAGCACACCGTGCCAGACACCTATCCGCTGTCCCTGAACGCGCTCACCGCCGGCTGCAACCAGAAGACCGCGCGCGCGCCGGTCATGAATGTCAGCGAGACCGAGGTGCTGCAAGCCATCGAGGGCCTCAAGCAATTGAGCCTGGCCATGGAAGGCAGCAGCAGCCGCGTGACCCGCTTCGAACACAATATGGGCCGCGTGCTCGGTATTCCCAGCCAGTCGGCCGCCATCCTCGCGGTACTGATGCTGCGCGGCCCGCAGACGGCCGCCGAACTGCGCTTGAATACCGCCCGCCTGCATGGCTTCGCCGACACGTCCTCGGTCGAAGCCTTTCTCGACGAACTGGCCGACGGCGAACCGGCGCGCGTGGTCAAGCTGCCGCGCATGCCGGGGGAACGCGAACACCGCTGGACGCACCTGCTGTGCGGCGAGGTCGCCATCGACACCATGGCGGCGGCGGACGCCGTCGGCCGCGGCGCGAACGACGATGCCCTCGCCGGCACCGCCGGCGGCGTCCCCATGGCCGAGTTCGCCGCGCTGCGCGCCGAACACGAGGCGCTGAGCGACAAGGTGGAACGCCTGCAGGCACTGATCGAGCGCATGGCTGGCGAGCTGGGCATCGCCGTCGACACCACCCAGCTGTGAGCCTGGCCGGCGGCCGGGTGCCGCGGCGCTCGGCCGCTCGGCTAGAATGAGCGCCGCTGCACCGCCGGCCCTGCCCGGCGCGCCCACCGCCCACCCCCGATGCTCGTCGCCCAACTCAAATCGTTCTTCATGGTCGCCCGCCTCGGCAGCATCACGCTGGCGGCCAAGCAGCTCGGCCTGAGCCAGCCGACCGTCACCTCGCAGGTCCGCGCGCTGGAAGAGGCCTACGGCGTCGAGCTGTTCCATCGCGGCGGGCGCCGCCTGGCCCTGTCGGATGCCGGCGTGCGCCTGATGCCCCTGGTCGACGAACTGGTGCGCCAGGAGACCGAGATCGACTTCATGCTGCGCAATTCCGGCGACCTCGGCTCGGGCCACCTGCGCATCGGCGCCACCGCGCCCTACTACGTGCTCGACATCGTCGACCGCTTCTGCCGCAGCCACCCGGGCATCGAGGTCAGCATCGAGACCGGCAATTCGGTGCAGATGCTCGAGGCGCTGCAGGAGTACCGCGTCGACGTGGCCCTGTCGTCGCACCGTGCCGACGACGCGCGCTTCCTGCGCCTCGAACTGGCGCGCGACCCGCTGGTGCTGGTGGTACACCGCCGCCACCCCCTGGCCGGCCGCGCCAGCCTGCCGCTGCAGGCGCTGGCGGACTGCCGCCTGCTGGTCCGCGAAGCGGGCTCGATCACCCGCGCGATGACCGAGACCATGCTCGCGCAGGCCGGCGTCAGCGCCCGCGCCACGCTCGAGATCGGCAGCCGCGAGGCCATCCGCGAAGCCATCCTGCGCGACCTCGGCGTCAGCGTGATCGCCCGCCACGAGGTACCGGACCATCCCGAGCTGCGCGTGATCCCCTTCGCCGGCGCCACACCCGAACTCAGCGAATACCTCTATTGCCTGCAGGACCGGCGCGAGGCGCGCCTGATCGCCGCCTTCCTGGCCCTGGTGCGGACGTTCGCCCGATAGACCATCGGCTCGGCCGTCCGCCACCCGCCGGCGGGGCTTGCGCCACCCGTGCCCGCCACCCGCCGCGGTGGCCCATCGCAAAACCAGCAATGACCGCATCGGCGTTTTTGCGATAACTGCCACGGTGCCTACATGTCGGCTGGCTACAGTGCAAGGCGTCAACCACCACGCTTGCGCCGATGTCCCAGCCCCCCAACGCCCCCCAAGCCGGCACCGCCAGCCCCGCCTTCCTGTCCGTGCGCGGCATCTCGCGCCGCTTCGGCGCCTTCACCGCGCTCGACGGGGTTTCGCTGGACGTGGCGCAAGGTGAATTCGTCTGCCTGCTCGGCCCTTCGGGCTGCGGCAAGACGACCCTGCTGCGCATCGTGGCCGGCCTGGAGGACTGCGACGGCGGGCAGATCCTGGCCGGCGGCCGCGACATCACGCAAGCGCCGCCGCGCGAGCGCGACTACGGCATCGTGTTCCAGTCCTACGCCCTCTTCCCCAACCTGACGGTGGCGCAGAACGTCGCCTATGGACTGGATTCGCGCAACACCGACCGTGCCCGGCTGCGCGCGCGCGTCGCCGAGATGCTGGCCCTGGTCGGCCTGGCGGGCAGCGAAGAGAAGTACCCCGCGCAACTGTCCGGCGGCCAGCAGCAGCGCGTGGCGCTGGCCCGCGCGCTGGCCCCGGCGCCGTCCCTGCTGCTGCTCGATGAGCCGATGTCGGCGCTCGACGCGCAGGTACGCGAGCACCTGCGCGTGGAACTGCGGCGGCTGCAGCGCAAGCTGAACGTCACCACGGTGATGGTCACGCATGACCAGGACGAGGCCATGGCCATGGCCGATCGCATCGCGGTGATGTCGAATGGCCGCATCGAGCAGACCGGCGCGCCGCAGGACATCTACGCCGCCCCGGCCACCGCCTTCGTGGCGGGCTTCGTCGGCCAGGCCAACTGGCTGCCGCTGGAGCATGCCGGCGACGGTTCGCTGCGCCTGGCCGGCCAGCCGCTGCAACTGTGCCCCGCCCAGGCCGCGCCGCGCGGCCGCGCGCGCCTGTTCTGCCGCCCCGAAGCCGTCACCCTGCATGCCCCCGAAGGCATGCCCAACCGGCACCTGGCGCGCATCACCGACCAGCTCTACCTGGGCAGCCGCAGCCGCGTCACGCTGGCGCTGGATGGCCTCGAAGACACCCCGGTGGTTGCCGAAGTCCCTTCGGCAGCGCTGCCGGCCGGCGTCGGCAAGCTCTGGATCGCGCTGCAGCGCGACGGCCTGCGCGTCTATGCGTGAGGCGGCCATGTCGACGATCCCGCGTGAACTGAGGGCCGCCACGCCGGCTGCCGCCGCTCCCGCCACCCGCCGCGGCCGCGCGCCCGGCGAAGGCGCCGTGCTGGGCAGCATGAAGCTGGCCTGGCTGGCGCTGCTGCTGCTCGGCCTGCTGCTGCCGCTGGCCGCGATGCTGCTGCAGGCCACCGGCCTGGTGACCACCGCGCGTGGCGGCGAACACGGGCTGGCGCTGGTGGCGCACGTGCTCGGCGACGCCAATTTCCTGCCGATGGTGGGGCGCAGCCTGGCCGTGGCGGCCACCGTGGCGGCCATCGTGGTACCGCTGGCCTTCGCCTTCGCCTATGCGATGCAGCGCACGCGCCTGCCGCTGCGCGGCGTGCTGCGCGCGCTGGCCATGCTGCCGCTGTTCGCACCCTCGCTGCTGCCGGGCATCGCGCTGGTCTACCTGTTCGGCAACCAGGGCCTGTTCAAGGACTGGGTGGGCGGCAGCATCTACGGCTTCTGGGGCATCGTCGCCGGCGAGGCGTTCTACACCTTCCCCTATGCCCTGATGCCGCTGCTGGCCACCCTGGCGCTGGCCGACGGCCGTCTCTACGACGCCGCCCGCGCCATGGGCGCCGGGCCGTGGCGCACTTTCCGCACGGTCACGCTGCCCGGCGCACGCTATGGCCTGTTCGGCGCCTTCGCCCTGGTCTTCACGCTGGTCGCCACCGACTTCGGCGTGCCCACCGTGGTGGGCGGCAGCTACCAGGTGCTGGCGGTGGAAGCCTACAAGGCCGTGGTCGGCCAGCAGCAGTTCGCGCGCGGCGCGGTGATCGGCCTGCTGCTGCTGCTGCCCGCCGTGCTCGCCTTCGGACTGGAGCGGCTGGTACAGCGGCGCCAGCATGCGCAGATGGCCAGCCGCGCCCAGCCCTATGCGCCACGCGCCAACCGCCTGCGCGACGCCGCCTTCCTGCTGCTGGCGCTGCTGGTGGCCGGCTGGATCCTGCTGATCCTGGCCACCGCCGTGGGCGCCTCGCTGGTCAAGCTGTGGCCCTACAACCTGGAGCTGACGCTGCGCAACTATGATTTCGACAATATGGACGGAGGCGGCTGGCTGGCCTACCGCAACAGCCTGAAGCTGGCCACGCTGACCGCTGTGTTCGGCACCGCGCTGATCTTCACCGGCGCCTGGCTGCTGGAAAAGACCCGCGCCGGCCGCCTGGCGGCCTGGACGCACCCCTTGATCCGCCTGTGCATCCTGCTGCCGATGGCGGTGCCCGGGCTGGTGCTCGGCCTCGGCTACGTGTTCTTCTTCAACCACCCGGCCAACCCGCTGCATGGTCTGTACGGTGGCATGGCGCTGCTGGTGCTCTGCACCATCATGCACTGCGCCACCACCGCGCACCTGACCTCGGTCTCGGCGCTGGGCCAGCTCGACCCGGTCTTCGAAGCCGTATCGGCCTCGCTCAAGGTCGGCGCGCTGCGCACTTTCTGGCGCGTCACCCTGCCGATCTGCCTGCCGACGGTGCTGGCCAACGCCCGCTACCTGTTCGTCTCGGCCATGACGACGGTGTCGGCGGTGATCTTCCTGTACAGCCCGGACACCGTGCTGGCCTCGGTGGCCGTGCTCAATATGGACGACGCCGGCGATATCGGCCCGGCCGCCGCCATGTCCACGCTGATCCTGCTGACCTCGATCGCCGCCACGCTGCTGCTGTCGCTGCTGACGCACCGCCTGGTGCGGCGCACGCAGGCCTGGCGCAGCGCGCCGCGCGACTGAGGCAGTGAACCCACCGCGGGCTGCCGGGGCACCTCCATGCCCGTGCGGCGGCCGCCGGGCAAGACAGGAGCGCGCCGCAACCCGGCCTCCGCCACAAGACGATAGCCACACCACCACGACTGACCGTCCGCCAGGACACTGCCTGAGACAACGCACCGACCATGGAACAAGCAAGCACCCCGATCGCGCGCCGCGAAGCCGCACCCGCCACGGCCCTGCGCCTGGAAGCCGCCATCCTCGACTGGGCCGGCACCGTGATCGATTTCGGCTCCTTCGCGCCGACGCAGATCTTCGTCGAAGCCTTTGCCGAGTTCGGCGTGGCCATCACTCTCGAAGAGGCACGCGGCCCGATGGGCATGGGCAAGTGGGACCACATCCGCGCCCTGTGCAACGATGCCGCCATCGCCGCGCGCTTCGCCCTAGCACAGGGGCATGCCCCGACCAATGACGACGTCACCGCCATCTACGAACGCTTCATGCCGCTGCAGATCGAGAAGGTCGGCGCGCATTCGGCACTGATTCCCGGCGCGCTGGAAACCATCGCCGCGCTGCGCGCGCAGGGCCTGAAGATCGGCACCTGCTCCGGCTACCCCGCCGCCGTGATGGCGCGCGTCGTCGAGTATGCCGCCGAGGCCGGCTACCGCCCCGACTGCGTGGTCGCCTCCGACGAGGTGCCGCGCGGCCGTCCCTGGCCCGCGCAGGCCTTGCGCAACGTGGTCGAGCTCGGCATCGGCGACGTCGCCGCCTGCGTCAAGGTCGACGACACCGTGCCGGGCATCGAAGAAGGCCGCCGTGCCGGCATGTGGACGGTGGCGCTGCTGATGTCGGGCAATGCGCTGGGGCTGACCTACGAACAGTACGCCGCGCTGCCCGTGACCGAGCGCGCCCGCCACCGCGTGGCCATCTCGGCCGGCTTCGCCGCCTGCCGCCCGCACTACGAGATCGACACCATCGCCGACCTGCCCGCCGTGGTGGCCGATATCAATGCGCGCCTGGCACGCGGCGAACGGCCGCAGTGCCAGTGAGGCGCCCGCCGCGCGCCTGCGCCGCACCTGCCGACCGTCTTGCCCATTCCATCCGTCTCATCCTTAGCCGTATCCGAACCAGGAGAAACTCCATGACCGCTCGCTTCGCCCTGCCGGCCGCCATCGCCGCGGCCGCCGCCACGCTGCTGGCCGGCCCCGCCCAGGCCGCCACCACGCTGACCGTCTACACCGCGCTGGAAGCCGACCAGGTGGCCGCCTACAAGGCCGCCTTCGAGAAGGCCAACCCCGATATCGAGATCAAGTGGGTGCGCGACTCCACCGGCATCGTCACCGCCAAGCTGCTGGCCGAGAAGAACAATCCGCACGCCGACGCCATCTGGGGCCTGGCCGCCTCGAGCCTGGCCATCCTCGACAAGGAAGGCATGCTGACGCCGTACGCGCCGGCCTCGCTGGCGCAGATCGACGCCCGCTACCGCAGCGGCGCCAACCCGCCGGCCTGGGTCGGCATGGACGTCTGGGGCGCGGCGATCTGCTTCAACACCGTGGAAGCGCAGAAGCAGAAGCTGCCCAGGCCGACCTCCTGGGCCGACCTGGCCAAGCCCGTCTATGCCGGCAAGATCGTCATGCCGAATCCGGCTTCGTCGGGCACCGGCTACCTCGACGTGAGCGCCTGGCTGCAGATGATGGGCGAGCAGAAGGGCTGGGCCTACATGGACGCCCTGCACCAGAACATCGGCCAGTACACCCACTCCGGCTCCAAGCCCTGCAAGATGGCCGCCACCGGCGAGTTCCCCATCGGCATCTCCTTCGAGTACCGCGCGGTGAAGACCAAGAAGGAAGGCGCGCCGATCGACATCGTGCTGCCCTCCGAAGGCCTGGGCTGGGACATCGAAGCCACCGCCATCGTCAAGGGCACCAAGAACCTCGACGCCGCCAGGAAGCTCGCCGACTTCTCCGCCAGCCCCGCCGCCATGGCCCTGTACGAGAAGAACTTCGCCGTGACCGCCATGCCCGGCGTCGCCAAGCCGGACGCGCTGCTGCCGGCCGACTATGAGAAGCGCCTGATCAAGAACGATTTCGCCTGGGCCAGCGCCAATCGCGACCGCGTGCTGGCCGAATGGTCCAAGCGCTACGATGGCAAGTCGGAGAAGAAGTAAATGATGGTGCCGTCCGATACCTCGCCGCGCCTCGATGGCGAGACCGATGTCGCCATCGTCGGTGCCGGCATCCTCGGACTGGCACACGCAGCCGCGGCGCTCCGCCGCGGCCTGCGCGTGACCGTGTTCGAACGCAGCGACATCGCGGTGGGCGCCTCCATCCGCAATTTCGGCCAGATGCTGGTGACCGGGCAGCCGCCCGGCATCATGCTGGACCTGGCGCGCGAGAGCCGCGCGCTCTATCTCGGCTGGGCCGAGCGCGCCGGCCTGTCGGTGCGCGCCAACGGCTGCCTGCTGTTCGCCCGCGATGCGCAGGAAGAGGCGGTGCTGGAGGAGTTCATGGACACCCGGGCCGCCGCCTTCGGCTATCGCGTGCGCCTGCTGCGCGGCGCCGCGCTGTCCGGGCTCTACGATGGCCGCTTCGCGCGCCATCATGCAGCCCTGCAAGGCACGGAAGACCTGCAGCTCTATTCGCGCGAGGCCGTGCCGGCGCTGGCCCGATGGCTGGCCGGCCAGGGCGTGCGCTTTCACTTCGGCACGCTGGTGCGCCACGTGGAGGATGGCCGTCTCGACACCACGGCCGGCCCCTGCCGCGCGCAGCACGTCATCGTCTGCAGCGGCCACGACTACCAGACCCTGTGCGCCGACCAGTTGCGCGCGCTGCAGCCGCAGGTATGCCGGCTGCAGATGCTGCGCGTGGCGCCGCTGGACGGCTTCGCGCTCGAGCACGTGGTACTGACCGGGCTGTCATGCACGCACTACGGCGCCTTCTCGGACCTCACCTCGGCACGCGCGCTGGCCACGCGCATCGCGCAGCAGCGGCCCGAGCTGGAGCGCCACGGCATCCACCTGCTGGTCAGCCCCACGCCCTACGGCGACTGGATCGTCGGCGATTCGCACGACTACGGGCAGGACGCGCGCCCATTCAACGCCGAGAGCGTCGATACCCTGATGCTCGACCTGGCGCGCGAGGCGCTGGGCTCCGGACTGCGCGTGATCGAGCGCTGGCAGGGCGTGTACGGCGCCAAGCGCCGCGTGCCCGAGGGCGGCGCCTTCTCGGTGACACGCGTCGACGCTCGCACCACCGCCGCGCTGATGCACAGCGGCATCGGCATGAGCGTCGGCCCGGCGCTGGCGCGCCGCCACGTCGACGCTTTGCTCGACGGCAGCGCGCTGCCGGCCTGGACGCCGCCGGCCCGGCCCGGCTTGCACCAGGCAGCCACCGCGGCCTGAGCCGGCACGCCGCGGCGCCGGCGCGCCCCCGGGACTTCAGGCCTTGTGGTGCGCGTCGGCGTCGAGTTCGCGCTCGGCGGCCTCGCCCGAATGGCCCTTGTAGTAGAGGTGCACGCCGATCGCCAGCGAGTCGTGGCGGATTTCCTGGAAGGCCTTCCATGCCTTGACCGGGTCGCGGAACACCAGGTAATGGGCTTCCTGTTCGATCAGCGTGGCGACCTGGTGCAGGCCGTGCCCGTGCAGCACGTTCACCAGCGCATCGAGGCTGCGGTGCGTGCGCGCGTCGCTGCGCGGGTACAGCATGTGCAGGATCGCGACGCGCTGCGGCGCTACCAGCGCCGACAGCGCGACAACGATCTGCTGGTGGTTCAGGGCGCTGACGACCGTGTCGGCATCATGCTGGTGGCCGGGGAAAAGGGCTTCGATGGTGGTGACCATGGCTTCGCTTCCTGTTGCCTTCGATGGGCTTTATTGGCTTTGGGTGCGCGGCTGGCAGGCGCGCGGCCGGCCAGGGCGCTGGAGACGGCTGGCCGCCGGATCGAGGCGGGCTCCGCTTCGCCTCGGGGGGCACGGCCAGTCGCGCCGCTCGCTGCACCGCACCGGACATCCCGCGCTGCAGCAACGGCATGGTGCACTGTAGCGCAGGGCTTGTATCAGGGAAAACCCTGAAAGTCGCAATACACTGTTCCGCAAGCAGGACAGTCGTGAGCGTACGGCGTCCAACACGCGCCCTGCACAGCATTTGGCGCCGCGGCCGATTTCGCCAATAATGGGCTCACTGACTGGCATCTGCCATCGCTGCACGAGGGGGCGACCATGCTTCGCGGTCCCGATGCAATTCGTACCATTGCCCTGCTGGGCCATGCGGGGGGCGGCAAGACCTCGCTGATCGAGGCACTGCTGCACCGGGGCGGCGCGCTGCACGCGGCGGGCAGCGTCGAGCGCGGGACCACGGTGTGCGACTCCGACCCGCTCGAACGCAAGTATCACCACTCCCTCACCTCCGCCGTCACCCACCTCGACCACGCCGACACCCGCCTCTACCTGATCGACACCCCGGGCTATCCCGACTTCGCCGGCCTCGCCCTGAGCGCGCTGCCGGCGGTGGAGACCGCCGTCATCGTGATCCATGCGCAGACCGGCGTGGAGATGACCACGCGCCACATGATGGCCTGGGCGGCCGCGCGCAAGCTGTGCCGGCTCATCGTGGTCAACGGCATCGATTGCGACAAGATCGACCTGCCCGCCCTGGTAGCCGACATCCAGGAGGCCTTCGGCAAGGAGTGCCTGCCCATCAACCTGCCGGCGGCCCACGCCGGCCAGGTCGTCGACTGCTTCTTCGATCCGTCCGGCGAGGCGGATTTTCTTTCTGTGGGGTCGGCGCACGACGCGCTGGTCGACCAGGTCATCGAGATCGACCCGGAGCTGATGGAGCGTTACCTGGAGCAGGACCAGGCCATCACGCCCGAGCAGTTGCACGCGCCGTTCGAGCGCGCGCTGCGCGAAGGCCACCTGGTGCCCATCTGCTTCACCTCGGCCGCCAGCGGCGCGGGCATCGCCGAACTGCTCGACGTGTTCGTGCGGCTGCTGCCCAATCCCGCCGAAGGCAACCCCCCGCTGTTCTACCGCGAGGCGAACGGCAAGCGCGAAGCGGTGCGGGCCGAACCCGATCCCGGCAAGCACGTGCTGGCGCATGTCTTCAAGATCGTGGCGGACCCTTATATCGGCAAGCTGGCGCTGTTCCGCATCCACCAGGGCACGGTCGCGCGCGACAGCCAGCTCTACATCGGCGCCGGGCGCCAGCCGTTCAAGGTGTCCCACCTGCTGCTGCTGCAGGGCAAGGAGCACACTGAGGTGCCGCGCGCCGGTCCGGGCGATATCTGCGCGGTGGCGAAGATCGACGAGATCGGCTTCGATGCGGTGCTGCACGACGCCAGCGAGGACGGCGACATCCACCTGGTGCCGCTGGACTTCCCCACGCCGATCTACGGCCTGGCGATCGAGCCCGCGCGGCGCGGCCAGGAACAGCGCCTGGCCGAGGTGATGCAGAAGCTCGGCGCCGAGGATCCCTGCCTGCGCATCGAGCATCCGGCCGACACCAACGAGACGGTGGTGCTGGGCCTGGGCGAGTTCCACCTGCGCTGCCTGCTGGAGCGCCTGACCGAACAGTACAAGCTGGAGGTGGTCACGCGGCCGCCCAAGATCGCCTACCGCGAAACCATCGGCGGCAAGGCCGAGGGCCAGCACCGGCACAAGAAGCAGACCGGCGGTGCCGGACAGTTCGGCGAGGTCATGCTGCGCGTCGAACCGCTGCCGCGCGGCAGCGGCTTCGAGTTCATCGACGCGGTCAAGGGCGGCGCGATTCCGGGCCAGTTCCTGCCGGCCGTCGAGAAAGGCATCCGCCAGGTGCTGGACAGCGGCCCGCTGGCAGGCTTCCCCATGCAGGACGTGCGCGTCACCGTGTACGACGGCAAGAGCCACCCCGTGGACTCGAAGGAGGTCGCCTTCGCCACGGCAGGACGCAAGGCCTTCATCGACGCCGTGCTGAAGGCGCGGCCGAGCGTGCTGGAGCCGATCGTCGACATCGAGGTGCTCACGCCCGAGGCGGCGATGGGCGACATCATCGGCGACCTGTCGGCCAAGCGCGGCCAGGTGCGCGGCACGCGCGGCGCGACCAGCCACAGCGTCGTCGTGATGGGCAAGATCCCGCTGGCCGAACTGAACGACTACCAGACGCGCCTGAACAGCCTGACCGGCGGGCACGGCAGCTACACCATCCAGTTCAGCCACTACGATCCGGTGCCGCCCGCGCAGCAGGACCAGATGGCATCGCGCCACAAGGCCCGCGGCGAAGCGTCGGGCTGAGCGCCTCCGTCGCCTACGCGCGCGGGCGCGGCTGCCGCTGCCGTGGCGGCACCCGCGCCTGCAGGCCCGCCAGGAAGATCTCCCCGGCCCGCTGCGCCAGGGCCCGGTGGTCGATGGGCTCGTCCACGCCGGGTTCGAACTCGATGCGGCCATCGAGGATCAGCAAGGCCAGCCCGTGCGCCAGGCTCCACGCCGCCATCGCCTCGGCGGTCGCCGGCCGCGCGATGTCGAGCGCCTCGATCGCCGTGCGCACTGCGTCCAAGGCGCGGAAGCCCGCCGCGGCGAGCTGGGGATGGTCCGCCTTGCGCAACTCCGGGCCGAACATCAGGCGGTAGATGGCCGGCTCGGCCGCAGCGAACTCGAGATAGGCACGCAGCAGGTCGGCGAAGCGCAGCGCCGCCTTGCGGCGCCGCGGCAGGGCCTCGAAGCGCGCGTGCAGGCGCTCGAAGCCGCGCGCGGCCACGTCTGCCAGCAGCGCGTCCCGGTTCGCGTAATGGCGATAGGGTGCGGCATGCGACACGCCCACGCCGCGCGCCACTTCGCGCAGGCTGACCTCGGCGACGCCGCGTGTCTGCAGGATGCGCTCTGCCTCGGCCCGCAGGGCCGGCTGCAGGTCGCCGTGATGGTAGGGCGCGGCCTTGGCGCGCGACGCGGGTGGATTCATGGAGGCCTCCGGGCCGGGATGTGTGGCACGCAATGCCTGCAGCGGACAGGCCGATTCAAACGCGCGCACTTTGCCGAACCGATGTTGACAGTGCTTACATCGCTAGTTTATGTTGTCGCCGTCAACATGAAAAGCACGGCGGCCACAGCGGCCGGACGCGCGGCGCTGCCGCCGTGGCACATCGTCCACGGATCGCTCCCCAAGCCCTGCGGATACCGCCCCGGAACCAGGAGACAACGCATGGTCAGTCGAAGAACTTTCCTGCGCGCCAGCGCGGGCGCCGTCGGTGCCGCAGGCGCGCTGGTGGTCGGCTGGTCGGTGATGCCGGCGCGCCAGCGTCTGCTGACCGCCGAGCCGCTGCCGCTCGGCCCCGCCCAGGCGGCGCTCAACGGCTGGCTCAAGGTCTCGCCGGACAACACCGTCACGGTGATGATGAGCAAGTCCGAGATGGGCCAGGGAGTGCACACCGGGCTGGCCATGCTGCTGGCCGAGGAACTCGATGCCGACTGGTCGCAAGTGCGCATCGAGCAGTCCCCCATCGACAAGATCTACAACAACGTCGCGGCCACCGTCGACGGCCTGCCCTTCCACCCTGACGACCAGGGTGCGCTCAAGCGCGCGGCCGGATGGATGACCGGCAAGCTGATGCGCGAGATCGGCGTCATGATGACCGGCGGCTCCTCCAGCATCAAGGACCTGTGGCTGCCCATGCGCGAAGCCGGCGCCTCGGCGCGCGCCATGCTGGTAGGCGCCGCTGCCGCGCAGTGGCAGGTGCCCGCGCAGGAGTGCCGCGCCGAATCGGGCAAGGTGCTGCACGGCTCCGGCCGCAGCGCCACCTTCGGTGAACTGGCGGCGCTGGCCGCGCAGCAGCCGCGTCCGGACAAGGTGGCACTGAAGGAGCCCGCGCGCTTCAAGCTGGTCGGCCAGCCGCTGCATCGCATCGAGGCCGCCGCCAAGCTCGACGGCTCGGCCCGCTTCGGCATCGACGCCGCACCCGACGGCCTGCTCTACGCCAGCGTCGCCATGTGCCCCACGCTGGGCGGCAAGGTGGCGCGCTTCGACGGCGCCGCCGCGGCGCGCCTGCCGGGGGTGCACAAGGTGCTGGCGGTCGAGCCTTACCACGGCGGCAGCGGCGGCGTGGCGGTCATCGCCGACACGCCCTGGCACGCCATGCGCGCGCTCAAGCAGGTCACGGTCGAATGGGACCACGGCGCGGCCGCCAGCACGTCCAGCGACGCCATCTTCACCCAGCTGGCGGCCACGCTCGACAAGGCCGACGGCCACGCCTACTTCAGCCGCGGCGACGTCGACGGCGCGCTGGCCGGCGCCGCGCGCAAGGTCAGCGCCGAGTACCGCGCGCCCTACCTGGCACACGCGGCGATGGAGCCGGTCAACTGCACCGTGCAGGCGCAAGACGGCGCCGCCACGGTGTGGGCCTCGACCCAGGTGCCGGGCATCGCACGCGACCACGTGGCCAAGGTGCTGGGCATCGCCGCCGACAAGGTCGACCTGCGCGTGCAATTGCTCGGCGGCGGCTTCGGCCGGCGCCTGGAGGCCGACTACGTGGCGCAGGCCGCCGCCATCGCGCGCGCCATGCCCGGGCGGCCCGTGCAGACCATCTGGTCGCGCGAGGAAGACACCCGCCATGACTTCTACCGCCCTGCCTGCGTCTCGCGCTTCCAGGCCGGGCTCGATGCCGACGGCAAGCTGGTGGCCTGGCGCAACACCTCGGCGGGCCAGGCCATCATGCCCAATGTGCTCAAGCGCAGCTTCGGCCTGCCCGGCGCGGGTCCGGACAAGACCACGTCCGAGGGCGCCTTCGACCAGCCCTACGAGTGGCCCAACGCGCGCATCGCCCACGAAATCGTCGACCTGCCGGTACCGGTCGGCTTCTGGCGCTCGGTCGGCCATTCGCACCAGGCCTTCTTCAAGGAGAGCTTCCTCGACGAAGTGGCGGCGGCGGCGGGCCAGGATCCGGTCGCCTTCCGCGCCGCGCTGCTGGCGCAGCATCCGCGCCACCTGGCCGTGCTGCGGCGGGCCGCCGCGCTGGCCGACTGGGGCAAGCCGCTGGCGCCGGCCGATGACGGCAGCCCGCGCGCGCGCGGCGTCGCCCTGCACCAGTCCTTCGGCTCCATCGTGGCGCAGGTGGCCGAGGTTTCGCTCGGCCAGGACCAGGGCCAAGGCAAGCGCATCCGCGTGCATCGTGTGGTGTGCGTGGTGGATTGCGGCACGCCGGTCAACCCGAACCTGATCCGCCAGCAGATGGAGAGCGCCATCCTGTTCGGTCTGTCGGCCGCCCTCCATGGCGAAATCAAGGTGGTCGACGGCCAGGTGCAGCAGAGCAACTTCCACGACTACCCCGTGCTGCGTATGCACGAATGCCCGCGCATCGAGACCGAGATCATGTCCAGCCAGGACGCTCCCGAAGGCGTGGGCGAACCGGGCACGCCACCCATCGCGCCGGCCGTCGCCAACGCGCTGTTCGCCTTGACCGGCCAACGCCAGCGCGCCCTGCCGCTGCGGCCGGCCTGACCAGCGCAGATACCGCGCAGACTCCCGCCATCACGGCCCATTCCGACCGGAGACCGACATGCCCACCCTGAAGATCAACGGCAAGGCCGTTGACGTGCAGGCCGAAGCCGATACCCCCCTGCTGTGGGTGCTGCGCGGCGAACTCAAGATGACCGGCACCAAGTTCGGTTGCGGCATGGCGCTGTGCGGCGCCTGCACGGTCCACCTGGACGGCGCGCCGGTACGCGCCTGCGTGACCCCGCTGAGCGCGGTCGGCAACCAGGAGATCACCACCATCGAAGGGCTGCAGGGTCCGCAGGCGCAGGCGCTCAGAGCCGCCTGGAGGGAACTCGACGTGGTGCAGTGCGGTTATTGCCAGAGCGGCCAACTGATGTCGGCCTGCGCCTTGCTGAAGCAGACGCCGCGGCCCACCGACGCGGACATCGATGCCGCCATGTCGGGCAATATCTGCCGCTGCGGCACATATCCGCGCATCCGCGCGGCGATCCACCGCGCCGCGGCAAAGCCGGAGGGCTGACACTCATACCATGGTCTGAGCCCGCTAAACCCATGCCCTAGGAAGTCTGCCCGCAAGCACAGCGGCGTCGATGCCCGCTTCGCTCTAAGCTGTGACTGGCAGACCGCGCCGGCTCCCTGACCCTCGGCCGCTGCATCCGTACCGCACAGAGGATAGCGATGACCGAGACCACCAGCCTTCAGTTGATCCGACTGCGCGCGGCCGTCCATGCCAACGGACAGGACGCTGCCCTCTGGCGCTGGTTCTCGGACCAGATGGAAGAGCGGCGGCTGTCCTGCGAGCGTGTGCAGGGATACTGGTCGATCCGCATCGCCGGCCGCGAACTGGCCTGCGATCGCTCCTTCGACGCCGCCGTACGTGCGGCCCACGTGCTGAGCCACGCCCTGCGCGCACTGTAGCCAGCGCGCCATCGCGGCACGGACGGCACCTGCCGGCCGCTCTTGCCTGCCGTGCTCCGCCCCGCCACGGGAGGCGGCCGGAGTCCGTACCGCACAGCGCCCTCAGGCGTGGCAGATGCCGAGTTGCTGCGCCATCAGCACGAGCTCGGCGAAGGTGCGCGCCTTCATCTTGCGCATGGCCTGTCCGCGATGGATCTTCACGGTGACCTCGCTGATCCCCATCCGGCCCGCGACCTGCTTGTTCATCAGGCCGGACACCGCCAGCCCCATGACCTCCGACTCGCGCGGCGTCAGCGTCTCGAAACTGGCGCGCAGCGCCTGCGTGCGCCGCCCCGCCTCGCGCCGGCGGCGGTCCTTGTCGAGCGCCGCCGACACCGCATCGAGCAGGTCCTGGTCGCGAAAGGGCTTGGTCATGAAGTCCTCCGCGCCGGCCTTCATGGCGGCCACCGTCATGGCGATATCGCCATGGCCCGTCATGAAGATGATCGGCACGTGCACGCCCCGCTGCGCCAGGCGCGCCTGCAGGTCCAGCCCGCTCGGGCCACGCAGGCGCACATCGAGCACCAGGCAGCACGGCACGTCCGGCATGGCGAATTCGAGCATCTCCGTGGCCGACCCGAACAGTGCGACCTCCAGCCCGATCGAACGGAACAGGCAGCCCAGCGCCCCACGCAGTGCCGCATCGTCATCGACCACCAGCACCAGGGCGTCATCCCGGGCGCCCGCTTCGGCCGGTTCCAAGTTCTGTCGTGTCACAGCCCCTCCTTCTTCCCCTCGTCGCCGATCCGGCCGCCCCGCGCGGCCGGCTCAGCGCTCTGCAGCGGAATCTACGCCATGCGACCGCCGCTGCCTTGTCAATTTGTGCTGCGCCTTGATCCTGTTTGCGCTTTTTAATCGCAGGCGATGCAATCGCGTGCACAGCACTCTGACCGCCCCATATGGCTTCCTGTCGCCGAGGCTCGCAAGGACGCCGGATCCCCTCCCGTTTCAACAGCCCTCCGATTATAGGTGCCGGCATCGATATTCAGATATTTTGAATAACTCAACCTCAAATATGCCTGAAAAGATACCTGAATCAGCCCTATAGTTGAGCCCATGAACAGGATGCAGCGAAACGCAGACATTCTATAAAACTCAATAACCAATGGCATTGGAGCACATCATGAGCCACATCGTTTCCCGCAGGATCGTTTCCACCCTGCTGCTGTCCCTGGCCGCCCTCACCGCCGCGCCGGGCGCCGGCGCGCGTGAACCGAACGCCGCCGATACCTACGGCTACACCTTCCGCAGCCATGACGTCTACAGCGACGGCGCGCGCAGCGGCAAGCTCGACACATTCACCGACGGGGCGCGCGGCGCCGGCCCGGACCACGGCGATGTGTCCGCCTGATGTGTCCGCCTCGACGGCACACAGGTAATACGAACAGACAATGGCCTCCGGCCACCGCCGGGTTTAGCCTTCCGTGCGGTTGCCAGGCGAGCTTCGACCCGGCACCAGCGCGTATCACGCGCCGCAGCGCGGCGGTGAGCGCACTTTCCGCAAGCAACCCGCGCTGTCCGCCCTGGCGCCCTATCCTGCCAGAGCGGCGCAGTTTCCGCCCCCTCTTACTTCAGGAAGACATCATGTCGAACGCCAAACTCGAAGTCCTGACCCCGCAGAACAGCCAGCTGATCTTCATCGACCAGCAGCCCCAGATGGCGTTCGGCGTCCAGTCGATCGACCGCCAGACCTTGAAGAACAATGTGGTGGGCCTGGCCAAGGCAGGCAAGATCTTCAATATCCCGACCACCATCACCACGGTCGAGAGCGAGTCCTTCTCCGGCTTCACCTACCCCGAACTGCTCGATGTCTTCCCCGGCCAGAAGACCCTGGAACGCAGCTCGATGAACTCCTGGGACGACCAGAAGGTGCGCGACGCCCTGGCCGCCAACGGCCGCAAGAAGATCGTCGTCTCCGGCCTGTGGACCGAGGTCTGCAACCTCACCTTCGCCCTGTCGGCCATGCATGACACCGACTACGAGATCTACATGGTGGCCGACGCCTCCGGCGGCACCAGCAAGGAAGCCCACGACTACGCCATGCAGCGCATGATCCAGGCCGGCGTGGTGCCCGTGACCTGGCAGCAGGTACTGCTCGAATGGCAGCGCGACTGGGCGCACCGCGACACCTACGACGCCGTGATGCAGCTCGTCAAGGAGCACTCCGGCGCCTACGGCATGGGCGTGGACTATGCCTACACCATGGTGCATAAGGCACCCCAGCGCACCGCCACCACCCACGAGTCCATCGCGCCGGTGCCGGCACGCTGATCGCCGCGCCGCCGGCAGCCCACCCCGAAGCACCTCGATGCGCGGGCAAGCCGCGCGGCGGGACATGCAGGCCGCTACGGCTGGCGCCGCCGCGCAGGCGGCGCCACCGGCAAGCCGCAGGCCCGCACCCACCACGCCTCAGGAGCACACAGCATGAGCTACGTCACCGCCAAGGATGGCACCCGCATCTTCTACAAGGACTGGGGCGCCGGCCGCCCCGTAGTGTTCTCGCACGGCTGGCCGCTCAACGCCGACGCCTGGGACGCCCAGATGCTGTTCCTGGTGCAGCACGGCTTCCGCGTGATCGCCCACGACCGCCGCGGCCACGGCCGCTCCGGCCAGCCCACCCAGGGCAACGACATGGACACCTATACCGATGACCTGGCGGCGGTGATCGAGGCACTCGACCTGAAGGGCGCGACGCTGGTCGGCCATTCGACCGGCGGCGGCGAGGTGGCGCACTATATCGGGCGGCACGGCACCCGGCGCGTGGCCCAGGCGGTGCTGATCGGCGCGGTGCCGCCGATCATGCTGAAGACCGCGGCCAACCCGGGCGGGCTGCCGATGGACGTGTTCGACGGCATCCGCAAGAACACGGCGGAAAACCGCTCCCAGTTCTTCAAGGACCTGGCGGTCCCCTTCTTCGGCTTCAACCGTCCCGGCGCCAAGGTGTCGCAAGGCACCATCGACGCTTTCTGGGCGCAGGGCATGACCGGTGGCATCCTCGGCCAGTACCTGTGCATCCGCGAGTTCTCCGAGGTGGACTACACGGAGGACCTGAAGAAGATCGACGTGCCGACGCTGATCCTGCACGGCGACGACGACCAGATCGTGCCGATCGATGACGCCGGCAAGCTCAGCGCCAAGATCGTCAAGAACGCCACGCTGAAGATCTATCCCGGCGGCTCGCACGGCATGTGCGTGGTCGACGCGGACAAGGTCAATGCCGACCTGCTGGCCTTCCTGAACGCTTGACGCCCATGCCGTCCCGCGACTCCCAGGCAGGCCGGGACGGCCTGTTTTCGCCCCGACCGGGCCAACCGCAGCTGCCGCTGACACGCCGGCAATTCATCGCCGGCGCCGCCGCCCTCGGCGCGGCAGCCGCCACCAGGACATTCGCCATGAACGCTTCGACGCCTCCGGACCTGATCCTCGTCAACGGCAAGTTCGCCACCCTCGACCCGGCCAACCCGCAGGCCGACGCCGTTGCCATCCGCGATGGCCGCTTCGCCGCGGTCGGCCGCCGCGATGACATCATGCGCCTGGCCGCCAGCTCGACCCAGGTCGTGGACCTCGGCGGCCGGCGCGCCATCCCCGGCTTGATCGACAGCCACATGCACATCATCCGCGGTGGCCTGAACTACAACATGGAACTGCGCTGGGACGGCGTGCGCTCGCTCGCCGATGCCATGCGCATGCTCAAGGAGCAGGTGGCGCGTACCCCCGCGCCGCAATGGGTACGCGTGGTGGGCGGCTTCACCGAGCACCAGTTCGCCGAGAAACGGCTGCCGACCATCGACGAACTGAACGCCGTCGCGCCCGATACCCCGGTCTTCATCCTGCATCTGTACGACCGCGCCATCCTCAACGGCGCGGCACTGCGCGCGGTCGGCTACGCCAAGGACACGCCCAACCCGCCGGGCGGCGAGATCGTGCGCGACGGCAACGGCAATCCGACCGGACTGCTGCTGGCCAAGCCCAACGCCACCATTCTCTATGCCACGCTGGCCAAGGGCCCCAAGCTGCCGCCCGAGTACCAGAAGAACTCCACGCGCCATTTCATGCGCGAGGTGAACCGGCTCGGGGTGACCGGCGTGATCGACGCCGGCGGCGGCTACCAGAACTACCCCGAGGACTACCAGATCATCGAGGAACTGCACAAGGACGGCCAGCTGACGGTGCGCCTGGCCTACAACCTGTTCACGCAGAAGCCCAAGGAAGAGCTGAGCGACTTCCGCACCTGGTCCGGCCAGGTCAAGCCCGGCCAGGGCGACGACCTGTACCGCCACAACGGCGCGGGCGAGATGCTGGTCTACTCGGCGGCCGACTTCGAGGATTTCCGCGTCGAGCGCCCCGAGATGCCGCCGTCGATGGAGAGCGACCTTGAACCGGTGATCCGCCTGCTGGCCGAGCAGCGCTGGCCGTGGCGCCTGCACGCCACCTACGACGAGACCATCTCGCGCGCGCTCGACGTGTACGAGAAGGTGGCGCGCGACATCCCCTTCGACGGCCTGCACTGGTTCTTCGACCACGCCGAGACCATCAGCGACCGCAACATCGACCGCATCGCCGCGCTGGGCGGCGGCATCGCGGTACAGCACCGCATGGCCTACCAGGGCGAGTACTTCGTCGAGCGCTACGGCGCGCGCGCGGCCGAGGCGACGCCGCCGATCAAGCGCATGCTGGAGCGCGGCGTCAAGGTGGGCGCCGGCACCGACGCCACCCGCGTGGCCTCGTACAACCCCTGGGTCTCGCTGTACTGGCTGACCACGGGCAAGACCGTGGGCGGCATGTCGATGTATCCGCAGGCCAACCTGCTCGACCGCGAAACCGCGCTGCGCCTGTGGACCGAGGCCAACACCTGGTTCTCCTCCGAGGAAGGCAAGAAGGGGCGCATCGCCGTGGGCCAGCTGGCCGACCTCGCAGTGCTGTCCGCCGACTACTTCGCCGTGCCCGGCGACGAGATCCAGGACATCACCTCGGTGATGACGCTGCTGGGCGGCAAGGTGGTGTACGGCGACGGCGACTTCGGCCCGCTCGCGCCGGTGGTGCCGCCGGCCATGCCGGACTGGTCGCCGGTACGCCACGGCGGCGGCTACCAGGGCCGCCCCGGTGCCCTGCGCGACAAGGCCGGGCTGGCGCGCAGCGCGGCAGCCGCCTGCGCCTGCGCCAGCGCCTGCGGCGTGCACGGCCACGCGCACACCTCGGCCCTCGCCGCCAACGTGCCGGCCTCCGACGCGCGCAGCTTCTGGGGCGCGCTGGGCTGCTCCTGCTGGGCCTTCTGAGGGAGCGCGCCATGCCCGACATGACCCTGGACCGCGCCGCCCCGCGCGTGCTGCCCCGCTGGCTGCGCTGGCTCGCCCTGCTGCTGCTGTGCGCGGCCTACCTGCAGGGCGGACTGGTCAAGCTGAGCGACTTCGGCGGCGCCGTGCAGGAGATGCAGCACTTCGGCCTGGCGCCGGCGGCGCCGCTGGCGGCGGCCGTGATCGCGCTGGAGCTGGGCGCCTCGCTGCTGATCCTCAGCGGGCGCTGGCGCTGGCTGGGTGCGCTCGGGCTGGCCGCCTTCACGCTGCTGGCCACCTTCCTGGCCAACCGCTTCTGGGCGGCGCCGCCGGCCGAGCGCTTCGGCCTGGCCAATGCCTTCTTCGAGCATCTCGGGCTGGTGGGCGGCTTCCTGCTGGTGGCGTGGGAGGACTGGCGGCACCGGTCCCCGCCCGGCGGCTGAAGCCGTGGCACCCGCGCCGGCCGCTCTCCCCCGCTGTCCTCCACTTCAACCCATGACACCGTGACATCGAGAACATCATGAAGGTCTACATCGTCTCGCTCGCCGCCGGCATCCTGGTCGGCATCATCTATGCACTGCTGCAGGTGCGCTCGCCCGCCCCGCCCGCGGTCGCCCTGATCGGCCTGCTCGGCATGCTGATCGGCGAACAGGTGGTACCGCCCGTCAAGCGCATGCTGGCCGGCGAGCCCGTCAGCGTGGCGTGGTTCCGCAGCGAATGCGTGCCCAAGATCACCGGCACGCCTGCGCCCACGCTGGTCGCCGCGCGCACCGAAGCCGAAGCATCGCCGGACCAGCCGCCGCCGGCAGCGCGCTGACGCCGGCCTCGCCGTGCGGCGGCGGCGCGCGCCTCAGGCGTCGGGCTGCCATGCAGGCAGCGTGAAGCTGAAGGCCGCGCCGCCCCCCGGCCCTGGCATGCCGTCGGGCCGGGCCGGGGACTCGGCCCAGATGCTGCCGCCATGCGCCGCCAGGATCGAGCGGCAGATCGACAGCCCCATGCCCAGGCCCTCCTTGCGCGTGGTATAGAAGGCGCCGAACAACTTGCCGATCTGGTCCGCCTCGATCCCCGGCCCGCTGTCTTCGACGCGCAGCCGCACCTTGCCATCGTCCTCGTGCCGCGCGAGGCAGACCAGCAATTCGTGCGCCCGCCCGGGGCACGAAGCCATCGACTGGATGGCATTGACCAACAGGTTGATGATCACCTGCTGCACCTGGATGCGGTCCCCCGCCACGTCGGGCAGGCCCGGCGCTTCGTGCCGCACGATGGCGATGCCGTGCGACTCGGCCTGGTGCCGCACCATCGCCAGGGTCTCGCCGACCAGCTCGCCCAGTGCGAAGGGTTGCCGGCGCACTTCGTCCTTGCGCGCCAGCGCGCGGATGCGGCGAATCACCTCGCTCGCGCGCAGGCCTTCGGCAATCATGCTCTCGACCGCCTGGCGCGCCTCGCCCAGCTCGGGCTGGGGCCGGTCGAGCCAGCGCAGGCAGGCGCCGCCGTAGGTGACGATGCCGGTCAGCGGCTGGTTGACCTCGTGCGCGATCGAGGCAGCCAGCTCGCCCAGCGTGGCCACCCGCGACGCGTGCGCGAGTTCCGCCTGCACCCGTTCGCGCTCCTGGTTCTCCCGCAACAGCTCGTCATAGAGCCGCGCGTTCTCCAGCGAGATGGCGGCCTGCGAGGCCAGCATGGGCAGCAGGCTGATGCGGCGCCCGCCGAACAGGCCGTCGGCCAGGTTGTTCTCCAGGTAGAGCAGCCCCACCAGTTCGCCTTGCTTGACCAGCGCCAGGCAGGCCACCGAGCGCACGCTGCGCGCCCGCACATCGGGATCCTGCCCGTAGCGCGCATGCGCCTTGGCATTGTCGAGGATCAGGTCCGCCCGCACGGCGAGCGCCGCCGCGACGATCGTGCGCGGGTACGGCACCTCTCCCGACGCTTCCCCCGGATCGAGTTCAACCGAAATGCCGGCCGGCTGCGTGGTCGCCAGCGCGGCCAGCCGCAAGCTGCCGCCCTGCCACAGGAACAGCAGTCCGCGCTGTGCGGCGGCATGCTCGAGCGTAGTGGTCAGCAGCGCCTCGATCAAGCGCTCGCGGCGCATCTCGCCGGCCAGCACCTGGGTGGCGCGGATGGCGGTGTCCAGGTCCAGCTGCGCGGCCGGCCCGATATAAGTGGCCGGCAGCTCGGCCGCGCCTGGCACGCTGTCGTGGGCCGCGCTGGCCAGGCCGGAGGCGGTGTTGTCCAAGGCGCGCAGCAGCGCCTCGAGCTTCGCCACCTGGCCTTGCGCGCCCCAGCGTCCGTAGGCATCGACCGCGCGGCGCAGATAGGCCAGTCCGACCGTGGACAAGGCCTGACCGAAACAGCAACGCGCGCACAACTCATAGGCCAACGCTTCCTCGTGCAGCAGGTCCTGCTCGCGCGCCAGCCGTGCGGCCTGTTCGTAGCCCCGCATCGCCTGCAGCACATCCCCGCCCAGGCGCGTCGCCTCGGCCGTGAGCAAGGCGGCACGCGCGCCGAAGTTGACCGGGCTCTGCCGCGCCCAGGCCTCGATGGGTTCCCGGTGCCGGGCCATGGCTGCCATCCGTCCGCTATCGGCGTCGCTTGCCGCGCGCCCGCCCTCCGGCGGCGCCCAGGCCAGCGCCAGTGCACTGAAGAAGTGATAGTCCGCGGCCTCGAGGAAGCCGCTCACCGTCCACAGCCACGGCTCGGCCCGTTCCACCGCTTCCAGCGCGCCGCGCCAGTCATCCAGCGCGAAACACGCCTGCAGCTTGCGGACCCAGTAGCAGCAGGCAGCCACCGCCAGGCGCCTGTCCGCGCCCAGGCGGGCCTCGATTGCCTGCGGCGCAGGCTCGCCGGGCAGAGGCGCCGTCCAGCACGGTGCGCGCCCGCGCAGCACCGCGATATAGCGCGATTGCGCGCCGAGGATATCGTTCACGCGGCCCAGCCGCTGCGCGTGCCCGAAGGCCAGGCCGGCGTTGACCTTGGCCTCCACGTCCGCCAGCGGCTCGGCACCGCTCAGCAACTGGGTCACGAGCCGGTGGCGGCTGTCCCCCGCCAGGTTGACGTCGCCGCTCCGCCTGGCCTCGTCGAAACTGTGTTCGATCAGTTCGCGCCCGCCCTGCAGCGGCTGGGTCCAGGGCAGCAGGAAGGCACCGAAGTGCATCCTGGCCTTGGCGCGCATGCGTCCCGTGCCCTCCCGCTCCGCCAGTTCCACGCCGAGCCGGCCCAGGCGGTAGCCCGACGGGTAGTCGCCCAGGCGCGGCCCGAAGGCCATGCCGAGGTGGACGTAGGCCATGCAGGACGCCTCATCATTGCCGTGCGACAGGCTGATCGATGCCATCCAGGCGGGAATCAGGTCACGCAGGTTGGCATCGAGGCAGGACGCCGGCGACATCATTTCCGTCAGCACGCTCATGGTGGCGCGCCAGGTCGCATCCTGCATGCGCGGCAGACGGGCGAGCGCTTCGAGCGGCCGCCCGCCGAGCAATTGCAGGAAGCGGCGATAGGCCTGCTCCACCTGCCAGTCGGCGCCCGGCAGGAACACCAGTCCCGCGCCGGCCACGAACTCCAGCCCGATCTCGGCTGCCCGGTCCGCCTGGTCCAGCGCCGTATGCACGGCCACACGCAGGCGCGTGATCTCGGCCAGCGACGAAACGTCGGGCGCCCTCCCGGCCAGCGGCTCCAGGATGGCGGCCGCGACAGCCGGCTGCCCGCTGGCGAACTCGCTCTCGGCGCGGCCCTGAGCCAGCGCCAACGCCAGCGCGGGCTCGCGCTCCCACGGCTGCGCGGGCAGGAAGCGCTCGCCGGCAGCGAAATAGGCGCTGGCCGATCGATAGTCGGTGGTGCGCAGCGCGCGCGCGCCGGCCTCCAGGATCAGGCGGGCCGCCGCGATGCGCTCCGCCTCGTCGGTGATGGCCGCCCCGCCCCGCCGGAACTGGTCGGCGGCGGCGAACAGCTTGTCGGCAGGCTCGCGCGCCAGCAGGCGTGCCAGCCGCAGATGCATCAGCGAGCGGCCGGACGCTTCCAGCGCTGCGTAAGCAGCCTCCTGCACGCGGTCGTGCGAGAACAGGAAGCCGTCCCCGGCCGGCACCAGCAGGCCCGCCGCCAGGGCGGGCGCCGCCACCGCCTCCAGGGCGGCACCGTCCTGCGCCGCCTCGCCCGCCGCTTGCGCGGCCTGCCAGGCCAGCCGCGCGGCCATTGGCGAGACGCTGCCGCCCAGGCAAGACAGGGCACCGAGCCATGTGCGCGCGGGCTGCGGCAGCTGACGCAGTTCCCGGCCCAGCAAGGCCGGCAGGTCGGCCTGCGCGGCGTCGGCGTCGAAGCCACCCGGCACCTCGCCCTCGGGAACGCCACCGCCCTCCGCCGGCAGCAGCTCGGCTCGCTGCAGGGCATAGAGGTAGCGCAGGAAGAACAGCGGGTTGCCCCCGGTCCGGCGTGCCACCAGCCGCGCGATCGCCTGCGCCCGGTCGCTGCCGCAGCCCAGCGTGCCGGCGACCAGCGCGGACAACGCCGCACCATCCAGCGCGTCGAGTGCCAGTTCGCCGCGCAGGCCCCCTTGGGCACGCAGTTCCGCCAGCCAGTGGCCGGGTACCGGATCGCCAAGCGCCTCACTGCGGCAGGAGCAGATCACCAGCAAGGGCTGGGCGGGTCCGCGGCGGGCCAGCGCGGCGAAGACCTCGAGGGAGCCCGCATCCATCCATTGCAGGTCGTCCAGCACCACGGTCAGGGGCGGCGCCACGGTGCCGAACACCGCCAGCAGGCGGCGCAGCCTTTGCGCGAAGCGCGCCGCGGTAAGGCCGGCGCGCGGCTCGCGGCCCGCCTGCGGAGGCAGCCAGGCGGCGAACGCCGGCACCACCTCGCTGAACGCGCCCAGGTCGTCGCCCAGTGCAGCCGCCATGGCCGCCGCCCAGCCCTGGCGCCGCGCCTGCGCCGAATCGCAGGACTGGCGCGCGAGGTCGGCACAGATTTCCGCCACCGCCGCCAGCGGAGTGCCGCCACGTTGCGGATGCGCCTTCGCCCGTGCCACCACGCCGCCGGCGGCTTCCTGTGCACGGCAGAAGGCGCCGATCAGCGCGGACTTGCCGATGCCCGCCCGCCCCGTCACCAGCACCGTGGACAGCGCCGGTGCCGGCACGCCCGGCGCCATCGCCGCGTGCTGCAGCCTGCGCAGGGCTTCGAGTTCGCGCCCGCGTCCGTACAGCCCGTACAGCCCGGCCGGGGCGGCGGTATCGCCATCGGCCTCGGCACAAGCCGGCAGCCCGCTGCCGCTGCGCCAGGCATTGCGGCAGGCCCTGAGATCGGCGAGCAGGGCATGCGCGCCGGCATGGCGCTCGGCCGGTGCCTTCGCCAGCAAGCGCATCACGATGGCCGACAGTTCCCAAGGGACGCCGGCCTGGCGCTCGGCGGGCGCCAGCGGCTGCCGGGCAAGATGACTGTGGACCCAGCCGACCGGCTCGTCGGCCTCCAGCGGCAGCACACCGGTCAGCATCTGGTAGAAGACCACGCCGAGCGCGTACAGGTCGGCGCGCGCGTCGACCGGCATGCCGCCCCGGCCCGCCCGCTCCGGCGCCATGTAGGCCAGCGTGCCGGCCAGCATCGGCGCCGCCGGCCGCGTGCGGATCGTGGCGGCGGCGCCCGCGATGCCGAAACCCGTGAGCCACGCCCGCTGCCGGTCCGGCGCCACCAGCAGGTGGGCCGGCTTGATATCCAGGTGCACCAGGCCGGCGTCGTGCATGGCCGCCAGGGCTTCGGTCACGGCGATGGCGATATCGAGGCAATCGGGCACAGGCAGCGGCCCGCCCATCGACAGGGCCAGCGGCATGCCGCCGGCATCGGCGGCGACCAGCGCGGGCCGGCCATCGAAGCGCGTCAGCGCAGCCGGCACCACCGCCCACTGCGGGCGCAGCACGGCTTGCAGTGAGTACTCGTGCTCGAAGCGGCGCTGTACCGCGCCGGCGTCCGCGGCCGCACCGGCCACGGCCAGCAGCACGGGCTCGCATCCCGGCGCGGTCCCGCGCAGGAAAGCGATTTCGCCATCCAGCAAGTAGCTGAGCCGGTAGTGATGCAAGGGATTCATCGGGGATTGGGAAATACGTGATATCGGCGCCGGGTACGCCACGTCCGGCGCGGCCCAGTATAGCCGCGGGCGCGGCCGGCATCCGCCCACGCCGCACAATACCTACGTATGATTCCACCTGCCCGGCGCCGGCGCTAGGCTGAGTCCAATGCGCGCAATGCGAGCGCCGGCGTCCGTGCGGCGGACTCCGGCCGCCCTCGCGACTAACAAGGAAGGCCACGTGACCGCAACCCCGGTGATCGCCATCGTGGACGACGACGTCTCCGTAAGACAAGCACTGGGGAGCCTGCTGCGCTCCTTCAACCTGGCCGTCGAGCTGTACGCGAGCGGCCCCGACCTGCTGCGCTCGCCCGGATTGGATGCCATCCGCTGCCTGGTCACGGATGTGCAGATGCCCGCGATGAGCGGCTTCGCGCTGCACGCCGAACTGCGCGCGCGCGGGCTCGACATCCCGGCGGTCTTCATGACGGCCTTCCCGGAAGCGCGTTACCGCGAGCGTGCGAAAGAGCTCGACGGTTGCGGCTTCCTCAGCAAACCCTTCCTCGATATCGACATGATCCGCTGCGTCGAGCAGGCACTCGCCCGTCAGCGCGGCGCCGGGCGCGCCGGCTGAAGTGCGCCCCCCGCCCCGCTCAGGCGCACACCTGACGGCGCCAGTTGCCCGGCGCCGCGCCGACCGTACGCGAAAACACGCGCGTGAAATGGCTCTGGTCGGCAAAGCCGCAGGCGACAGCCACCTGGGCCAGCGGCAGCCGGGAATCGCGCAGCAGCGCACAGGCATGTTCGAGCCGCTGCGCCATCAGCCATTGGTGAGGCGTCTGGCCGGTCGAGGCATGGAAGGCGCGCGTGAAATGGCTGCGCGACAAGCCGCAGGCATCCGCCACATCGGCGACCGACAGGTCACCGGCGATGTTGGCCGCCAGCATTTCCTTGGCCTTGGCCAGGCAGCGCGGCGCCAGGCGCCTGGCCGCAGCCGCCGCGGCAGCACCCGCCTCGCCGTAGCGCCCGAGCAGATGGGTGCCGACGGCCAGACCGAGCTGGTCGATGAACAGCCGCTGCGCGTGCGACGGCTGCTGCAGCGCGGGCACCAGCGCCCGCGCCAGATGAGCCAGCACCGGGTCGGGCTCGCCCGCCACGGCGCGCAGCCCGTGCAGCGAGGCCTGCCCCAGCTCGGTGCCGGTGCGCTCGATGAAGGGGCGCGGCAGTTCGATCAGGATGAAGTCGAAGCCGTTGTCGAAGTCTGCCTTGTAGTCCTCGCCCAGGCTGCGCACATAGACCGAGCCGGCGGCGAATTCGTGCGTCCGTCCGCGGCGGCCGTCGAAGATGCGGCGGCGGTGTCCCTCGCGCAAGGACACGCCGACGAGAAAACCGCGCGGCGCTGCCGGCATCACCACCTGGCTAGCCCCCTCGCCGGCCGTGCGCTTGCGGTGGAAGCGGACGTCGCTGCCCACCAGTTCCTGGTCGTCGGCGAGCTTGTCACCGGCGCAACCGAAGGCGTCGAGTGGACAGGATGTCGCGCCATTGCTATTGGCAGGGCTTGGGCTTGTGTCGATATGCATGGATCAGGGAGAGGCTCGCCGAGGAAAGCGCGCGCGGCTCGCCTGAGCATAGCAGGCGAATCGCCTCCCCGATACCGCGGCCATGTGTCCCGCGGCCATGTGTCCCGCGGCCGTGCGTCCCGCGGCCGCGCGTCGATGGCGTGCCTTGCCGCAGCGCGCGCCCCCCCCCCTTTCAGGCTCCCGGCACCCCTGACAGGACCGGCTCGGCGCGGTAGCGCTGCGGGAAGAACTGGCGCAGGGCCGCCACCTTGGGCAGGTCGTTGATGACGATGTACGGATAGGCCGGATGGCGCACCAGGAAATCCTGGTGGTAGGCCTCGGCCGGATAGAAGGCCTTGCCGTCCTCGATACGCGTGACGATCGGCGCGTGGAACACCTTGGCGCGTTCGAGCTGGGCGATATAGGCCTGCGCGATGCGGTGCTGCTCGGGCGTAGCGGGGAAGATCGCCGAACGGTACTGGGTGCCGTGGTCCGGCCCCTGGTAATCGAGCTCGGTGGGGTCGTGCGCCACCGCGAAAAAGATCTGCAGCAGTTGCCCGTAGCTGACCTGCGCCGGGTCATAGTCGATGCGCACCGACTCGGCATGGCCGGTGTCCCCGCCGCCGACCCGCTCATACCGGGCGGTGGCCGCGGCGCCGCCGGCATAGCCGGCCAGCACCCGCTTGACGCCCCGTACGTGCTCGAACACGCCCTGCACGCCCCAGAAGCAACCGCCGGCGAGCACCGCCGTGGCGTCGTGGGTGGCCCCGGCGGCCTCGTCGGCCGCCGGTGCAGGAAGGCGGCCCGCGCTCTCGGCGGGCAGCGCGACCTGTGCCAGGGCCAGGGCGCCGCCCGCCAGCACGGCGGCGCCGGCCAGCCTGGCCGCCAGCATGAAGCGGCGGCGCGGCCTGGAGGGATTCAGGATCTGGTTCATGGGAAACGCTCCTTCAGGTGATCTCTGGTGATCTCTGGTGATCTCTGGTGATCTCTGGTGATCTCTGGTGATCTCTGGTGATCTCTGGTGATCTCTGGTGATCTCTGGTGATCTCTGCTGTTATCAGGCAATCGCACGGGGATCGCGTATCGCGGCTCAGCCGAAAGTAAAGGCATAGGCCTCCACGCCGGCATCCAGGAACTCGATCGAGAAGGTGTGGTCCGCCACCGGGCCCTGCTGCCGCACCAGCTGGTAAAGGCGCTGCGCCGCCACCACGCCCTGTCCGTCCGCCGCCACGTCGGCACCGTGCGCCGCGCCCGGCGCCATGCCGTCGATGCGCACGCGGAAGCGCACCGGCCGCCCTTGCGGCCCGGGCCCCAGCACAAGGTGCAGGTCGCGCGCATGGAAGCGGTAGACGATGCGTCCATCGGGCTGCACCAGCCGTGCCTGTTCGGCGCCCACGCTCCAGTCGCCTTCCAGCCCCCACTGATTGAGCGCAGGCCGGGCCGGCGCCAGGTAGCGCTGGGCGCGGTCGCGCGCGGCGCCGCCGGGCGAGGCGAAGTGGTCGGCACGGGCATAGCCGACATAGGTCTCGGGCGAGCGCATGTCGCCACCGTCGGCGGCCGCCTGCACGCCTTGGGCGGGTGCCCCCTCCAGGCCCGGCGGCACCGCGGTGGCCTGCGGATGACCGGCCTCGGCCAGCAGTTGCTGGATCACGCGCTCCGATTGCGCGTACTCGCCTTCGCCGAAGTGATGGTGGCGGATACGCCCTTGCGCGTCGACGAAATAGTGCGCCGGCCAGTACTCGTTGCCGAAGGCGCGCCAGATGGCGTAGTCGTTGTCGACGGCAACCGGATAGTCGACGCCCAGCTCGCGTACCGCCTTCTTCACGTTGCCGAGATCGCGCTCGAAGGCAAATTCGGGTGCGTGCACCCCGATCACCACCAGCCCGAGGTCGCGGTACTTGTGCGCCCAGGCCTTGACGTAAGGCAGGGTGCGCAGGCAGTTGATGCAAGAGTAGGTCCAGAAATCGACCAGTACCACCTTGCCGCGCAGCGCCTGCGCGCTCAGCGGGGGCGAGTTCAGCCACTGCACCGCGCCGTCCAGCGCCGGCAGCATGCCTTCGACCGGCAGCGCCGCCGCGGGCTGGGCGGCCATGCGCAGCATCGCCGCGCCGCCGGCGGCACGCATCGCGTCGCCGGCGGCGCCGGCCTGTGCCGATGCGCGCATCATCCTGGCTCCGTCGACGTCGGCACCGCCGCCGGCGGCCGCGGCATGATCGGCACTGGCGGCGCGATCGCGCGCCCCCAGCACTGCCAGCAGGCGCGCCTCCAGGCCACTGGTGGCGACCGTCGACAGGCGTGTCAGCACCCCGGTATCGAGTCCGGAAGCGATTGCCGCCACCCCCGCCAGCATGGCGGCGCCGATGCCACGCCGGATCCACTCGCCAGCCCCCAGCGAGCGCTTCATCGCCGCGAACACCTTGCCGCCCAGCAGCAAGGCCACCGCCAGCGAGGTGGCCGCGCCCGCCGCATACGACGCCAGCAGCAGCGTCGTGCCGACGCTGGCGCCGTGCAGCGCCGCGCCTGTCAGCACCAGCCCGAGGATGGGCCCGGCGCACGGCGCCCACAGCAGGCCGGTGGCCACGCCCAGCAGCAGCGAGCCGCCGATGCCGGGCGGACGGTCGTCCCGCTGCGCGCGCGCCGACAGGCGGTTGCCCGCCCGCACCAGCGGCTGTGTCAGGTGCTCGGCCAGGCGCGGCAGCAGCAACGCCGCCCCGCACGCGGCCAGCAGCGCCAGCGCCACCCAGCGGCCGGCCTGGTTGGCCTGCGCCGCCCAGCCGCCACCGACCGCCGCCAGCGTGGCCACGCCGGCGAAGGTCAGCGCCATGCCGGCCAGCAGCGGCAAGCCGCTGCGCACGAAAGGCTGGTCGGCGCGCGCGAAGACGAAGGGCAGCACCGGCAGGATGCAGGGGCTGAGGATGGTGAGCGCGCCGCCCAGGTAGGCGAGCAAGGCTAGCAGCATGATGGGACTCCCGGTCGGATCGTCGGCGTCGTGAGGGTCATCAAGGTCATCAAGGTCACGAGGGTCATGAGGGTGATGAGGGTGATGAGGGTGATGAGGGTGATGAGGGTCTTGGCGGTGCAGCGATGGCGGCGCTCACACCGCCGCCGTGCGGAAGCGCATGGCCACGCCGTTCATGCAGTAGCGCAGCCCGGTCGGGCGCGGGCCGTCGTCGAACACATGGCCGAGGTGTCCACCGCAGCGCTGGCAATGCACTTCGGTGCGGATCATGCCGAAGGTGCTGTCGGTACGCGTGCCTACCGCATGCTCCAGCGGTGCCCAGAAACTCGGCCAGCCGGTATGGCTGTCGAACTTGGTGCGCGAGGAGAACAGGTCCAGCCCGCAGCCGGCGCAGGAGAACAGCCCGGCGCGGTGCTCGCCGTTGAGCGGGCTCGAGTAGGGGCGTTCGGTGCCCTCCTCCCGCAGCACCGCATACTGCTCGGTCGTCAGCAGGCGCCGCCACTCGGCATCGCTGTGCGTGACGGCGAAACCGGCCGCGGCCTGGGCAGGCGAACTGCCGGAGGCAGCGGCGGCCGCGCGAGCCGGCAGCCGCACGGCCGCCGCCAGCGCGGCAAGGGCGGCCGCGCCACCGGCCAGAAAGTGTCTGCGTGTTGCCATGATCGACTCCTGGAAAGAATGCTCCACCCCGCGCCACCGCTCGCCCCGGAACCCGGCGGGCCACGCCTGGCGGATGGGAATGCACGCAGCGTAGCGGCCGCCCCGTCCCGAAGTCCTCACGGAAAGTTAAATTTATTGTGATAACTCGGCGCCGGAAATCCTGCAGAATGGGGCCGCAACCTGCCAGCCTCCCGCCTCTCCCGCCCTGCCATGGAACAGCCCAGACGGATCCTGATCGTCGAAGACGACATCGACATCGCCAACGTGCTCAGCCTGCACCTGCGCGACGAGCGCTACACGGTGGTGCACAGCGCCGACGGCAACGAAGGACTGCGCCTGCTCGAGCAAGGCGGCTGGGACGCGCTGATCCTGGACCTGATGCTGCCCGGCGTCGACGGGCTGGAGATCTGCCGCCGCGCACGCGCGATGGCGCGCTACACGCCCATCATCATCACCAGCGCGCGTTCCGGCGAGGTGCACCGCATCCTCGGGCTGGAACTGGGCGCCGACGACTATCTCGCCAAGCCGTTCTCAGTGCTGGAACTGGTGGCGCGCGTCAAGGCGCTGCTGCGGCGCGTGGATGCCCTGGCCAGGGACTCGCGCATCGAGGCCGGCACCGTGGAGATCGGCGGCGTACGCATCGATCCGCTCACGCGCGAGGTCTCGGTCGACGGCACCCGCATCGAGCTGACGCCGCGCGAGTTCGACCTGCTGCACCACTTCGCGCGCCACCCCGGCAAGGCCTTCTCGCGCATGGACCTGCTCAATGCGGTGTGGGGCTACCAGCACGAGGGCTACGAGCACACGGTCAACACCCACATCAACCGGCTGCGCGCCAAGATCGAAGCCAATCCGGCCCAGCCGGCGCGCATCCTCACCGTATGGGGACGCGGCTACAAGTTCGTCGCGCCGGGCACGGACGACAGCGGGGAGACGCGATGAACCTGACCCTCTCGCAGCGGCTGTCGCTGGTTTTCTCGGTGCTGCTGCTGGCGTGCTGCGGCGCCTCGGCCTGGCTGCAGATCCGCTCCAGCGAGATGCATGAGAAAGAGGTCGTGCAGGACCTGTCGCGCGACATCGCCCGCCATATCGCGCAGAGCGCCTCGCTGATGGACGAGCACGGCCTGCGCCCGGACGCCGTGCGGCGCCTGTTCGGCCAGCTGATGGGCGTCAACCCCAGCACCGAGATCTACCTGCTCGACAATGAAGGCAATATCCGCGGCGATGACGCGCCGCCGGGACGGGTCAAGCGCACGCGCGTCGACCTGGAGCCGGTGCGCCGCTTCATCGCCGGCGAGCCGCTGCCCATCCTCGGCGACGATCCGCGCAGCGCCGACGCGCGCAAGGTGTTCAGCGCCGCGCCGCTGCAGCGCGGCGGACAGGCGCCCTCCGGCTACATCTACGTGGTCCTGCAGGGCGAGGCGCACGACCGCCTGGCCGCGCGCGTCGCCGCCAGCTCGGTGTTGCGCAACACCCTGTGGTCGATGGCCCTGGTCGCCCTGCTGGGCCTGGTGGCCGGCCTGATCGCCTTCGGCCTGATCACCCGTCCGCTGCGGCGGCTCGCCGAGGCCATGCGCCGCTTCGATGCCGACGGCACGCCCGACCTGCAGCCGCCCGTGGTGCCGCCCTCGCCGCCTTCACCGGCCGCCGCGCAGCGCAGCCGCGACGAGATCGCGCTGCTGGAGACCACCTTCGCCCAGATGGCCGGCCGCATCGGCGAGCAATGGCGCGCCCTCACCCGCCAGGACCGCCAGCGGCGCGAGCTGATCGCCAATATCTCGCACGACCTGCGCACGCCGCTGACCTCGCTGCATGGCTACCTGGAAACCCTGTCGCTGAAGGCGGAAACCCTGGACGTGGCAGAGCGCCGCCGCTATCTGGCCATCGCGCTGGCGCAGAGCACCAAGGTCGGCAAGCTGGCGCAGGAACTGTTCGAGCTGGCACGGCTGGAGTCCGGCCACGTGCAGCCGGCGCTGGAAGATATCGCGCTGGTCGACATCGTGCAGGACGTGTTCCAGAAATTCGAACTGGCCGCGCGCGCGCGGGAGATCGCGCTGCGCGCCGAGATCCCGCCCCAGGTGCCCACCGTGCGCGGCGACGTCGGCATGATCGAGCGGGTCCTGACCAACCTGCTCGACAACGCCGTGCGCCACACCCCCGCAGGCGGCGCCATCGAACTGGCGCTCGCCGCCGCCGGCGGCGGCGTCGAGGTGACGGTCGCCGACACCGGCCCCGGCATCCCGGCGGCGCTGCGCCAGGACCTGTTCCAGCGCTCGCTGAGCGCTGACGGCCGCCGCGGCGGCGGCGGGCTTGGCCTGATGATCGTGCACCGCATGCTGCAGCTGCACGGCAGCACGATCCGCCTGGTCGAGCGCGCCGGTCACGGCGCGGTGTTCGTCTTCACCCTGCCGGCGCGCCCGGCGGCGCAACCTTAGCAGCGGGTGGTCGAGCCGCGCTGGAGGTTCGACGCCCCGGGATGCGCACGCTTGGCGCCAGGCGGCCCCACCACACCGTCATGGGCGATGATGAATCTGACTCATTGCGTCGCCGCGACAAGGCGAGGTCAACTGCATGCACACGCTGGCAGAACACGCCATCGGCGCCGACCTGCCCAGCGCTCAGCGCTCGGCACCGGCCGGGGCCAGGCCGCCGGCACGCGCGCGCCGGCGGCTCAGCACGCCCATCAGCGTCAGCGCCGCCGCCGCGATCACAGCGGGCACCGCCAGCGAGCTGAAGATGGCCTGGAAGCCCAGGTTCATCGCCAGCATGCTGCCGCCCGCCATCGAGCCCAGCACCGAACCGCAACGGCCGACCGCGTTGGACCAGCTGACACCGGTGGCGCGGCTGCTGGTGGGGTAATAGGCCGCCGACAGCGCGTTGACGCCGACCTGCGAGCCGCTGACGCAGAAACCGACACCGAAGATGGCGGCGGCCAGCATCCCGGTGGAAGCGGCCGAGGTGGCGCACAGCAGGATGAAGCCGGCGGCGCACAGGTAGGACAGGCCGAGCACGCGGTAGGGATCGAAGCGGTCCATCAGCCGGCCCAGCGCGATGGCGCCGACCGTGCCGCCGACCTGGAACATGGTCGTGACCAGGGCCGCGCGCTGCAGCGGCACGCCGATATTGGCCAGCAAGGTCGGCGTCCAGCTCGACACCAGGTAGACGATCAGCAGGCTGGCGAAGAAGGTGGCCCACAGCAGCAGAGTGCCGCCCAGCATGCCGCCGCGGAACAGCTCGCGCACCGGGGAGGCCGCGCTGGCGGCATCGGGCACGAAGCGATGCGAATCCGGCAGGGCCGGGTCGAGCCGGCGCGCGATGGCCAGCACCTGCGCCTGCGGGCGCTGGCGCGCCACCAGGAAGCGCAGCGACTCGGGCAGGCGCAGCGCCAGCACCGGCACCAGCAGCAGCGGCAGGATGCCGCCGAGCGCCAGCACGCCGCGCCAGCCGACCACCGGCAGCAGTTGGGCCGAGGCCAGGCCGCCCAGCGCCGAGCCGATGGTGAAGCCGCAGAACATCAGCGTGACCAGGCCCGAGCGGCGCTGGCGCGGGCAGTACTCCGAGGTCAGCGTGATGGCGTTGGGCATGGCGCCGCCGAGGCCGAGGCCGGTCAGGAAGCGCAGCACCACCAGGGCCTGCAGGTCGGGCGCCAGCATCGAGGCCAGGCTGGCCAGGCCGAAGAAGGCGGTGGTGGCCACCAGCAGCGTCTTGCGCCCGAAGCGGTCCGCCAGCGGGCCGAACACCAGCGCGCCCGTCATCAGGCCGAACAGGCCGGCGCCGAACAAAGGCGCCATCGCCGCCGGGGCCACGTGCCACTCGGCACGGATGGCCGGCGCCAGGAAGCCGATGGCCGCGGTATCGAAGCCGTCGATGGCGACCACCAGGAAGCAGAGGATCAGCAAGGTCCGCTGGAAGGCGGTGAAGGGACGTGCATCGATGAACGCCTCGATGCGCGAAGGGGCATGGGTTGTCACGGTGTCTCCTGTTCGATCTTATGGTCTGGCGATGATCCGCCGCGCGTCCTGCCGGCCCGCTGTGGCGGGCCGTGCCGGATCGTCCTGGCAGCCGCCGGGGCGCCGCACGGCGCGGCGCCCCGGCAAGGGCTCCGGGTGAGGCGGTTCAGGTGGGAATGTCCTGCAGGCAGTCCTTGGCCTGCCAGCCGTGCAGCCACTGCAACGCGTCGTAGAACTGCTCCTGCGTGCGGCCGGTCCACAGCGAATTGCGCACCAGCCGGTCGACGCCCTTGGCGTGGTAGATACGGCCCATTTCGCGCGCCGAGTACAGCACGCGCGCGGTGCGCGGGATGCGCGCCGCCTCGTACAGCCGGAATGCGGCCGCGAAGTCGCCGCCGCATTCCCGCACCGCGGCGCCCAGCGTGACGGCATCTTCCAGGGCCTGGCAGGCGCCCTGGGCCAGGTACTGCGTCATCGGATGCGCAGCGTCGCCGAGCAGGGTGGCGCGGCCGAAGCTCCATTGCGGCACCGGATCGCGGTCCGCGGTGGCCCAGCGGCGCCAGGAAGTCGGGCGGTCCAGCATCTGGTGCGGCAGCGGATGGATGTCCTCGAAGTAGGACAGCACTTCCTCCTTGCTGCCGTCGCGCACGCCCCACGTCTCCTGCTCGCGGCTGTGGAAGGTGACGACCAGGTTGTACTGGCGCCCGCCGCGCAGCGGGTAGTGCACCAGGTGGCAATGCGGTCCGGCCCACACCACCGGCGCGTTGATCTGCAGGTCCTTCGGCATGTTCTCGACCTCGACCACCGCGCGGTAGACCACGTGGCCGGTCACGGTCGGCTCGTCGCCGATCAGTGCGGCGCGGATCGCCGACTTGACGCCGTCGCAGCCGATCACCGCGTCGGCCCGGTAGCGTTCGCCGTGCTGGTCGATCACGGTGACGCCGCCATCGTCCTGTTCGAGCGCCCCCACCTGCGTATTGGTGCGGAACTGGATCAGGGGGTTGTCCTGCACCGCTTCGAGGATCGACAGGTGGATGTCGGCGCGATGGATCACCGCGTACGGATTGCCGAAGCGCTCGCGATAGCGCGCGCCGGTCTCGATGCGCGCGACTTGCTTGGCGTTGGTGGCATCCATCAGCGTCAGCGAATCGGTGAAGACCGCGCGGTTGCGCGCGGCCTCGCCCGCGCCGAGCGCGTCGAGCGCGTTGAAGGCATTGGCGCCGAGCTGGATGCCGGCGCCGATCTCGCCGATCTGCGCGGCCTGCTCCAGCAGCAGCACCTGGACGTCCTCGCGCGCCAGCGCGAGTGCCGCGGCCAGGCCGCCGATGCCGCCGCCGACGACGATCACGCGGCGCGATGAGGTGGATGTGTTCATGCAATGTCTCCTGGACTGCCTGGTTCGTTCACGGCTCGCGGCACGCGGCGTGCGGCGCGCGGTTGCCGTCATGCCGTGTTCATGCCGTGTAGTCGGGCTGGCGCCGGGGTTCGGCCGCGGCGAAGGCGGGATGCTCGCTGGCGTGGCGGTACACCGCGAGGCTGCGTGGGAAGGCGTCCAGGTCGCAGCCCATGCGCAGGGCATTGGCGATCTGCGGCACCAGGCAGCAGTCCGCCAGCGTGGGCTGCGCGCCGAAGCACCACGGCCCGCCGTAGGCTTCGGCAGCCTGCGCCAGCAGGCGCTCGACGCCGGCCATGCCCTCGGCGATCCAGTGCCGGTACCAGGCGTCCTTCTGCTCCGGCGTGACCTTCAGCACGTCCTGCAGGTACTTCAGGATACGCAGGTTGTTGACCGGATGGATATCGCAGCCGATCAGGGTGGACAGCTCCAGCACGCGCGCCCGCAGGCCGGCGTCGGCCGGGAGCAGGCGCGGCTCGGGATAGCGCGCGTCCAGCCAGTCGATGATCGCCAGCGACTGCCCCAGGTGGAAATCGCCGTCCACGATGGCAGGCACCGAGGCGGAGGGGTTGACCTGGTTCACATACTGCTTGTCACGATGTCCGCCCGTGCGGATGTTGACGCCCAGATACTCGTGTTCGACGCCCTTGAGCCGCAGCGCGATGCGCACGCGGTACGAGGTCGAACTGTTGAAGAAGCTGTAAAGCTGCACGGTGGATTTCCTTGCGGGTACGTCGAATGCATGGGAGGCGAGGAAGGCACCGCAGCATCGCCGCCTCAGCGGTCGGCCGTGCTGCGGCGCCCGGTCCGCGTCTCAGACGATCTTCACGTTCAGTTCGCCCAGGCGCTCGACACCGACCCGGATGGTGTCGCCGGCCTTGACCGCGCCGACCCCTTCCGGCGTGCCGGTGAAGATCACGTCGCCCGGCTCGAGGCGGAAGAACTTCGACAGGTAGGCCACGGTTTCGGCCACCGACCAGATCAGGTGCGACACGTCGCTCTTCTGCCGGGTCTCGCCGTTCACATCCAGCCACACGCCGGCCTGCTCGAAATGGCCGACCACGCTGGCCGGATGGATGGGGCCGAGCGGGGCGGACAGGTCGAAGGCCTTGCCGATCTCCCACGGACGGCCCATCTCGCGCATCTTCATCTGCAGGTCGCGGCGCGTCATGTCGAGGCCGACCGCATAGCCCCACACGTAGTCGAGCGCCTGTGCCTCCGGGATATCCGCGCCGCTCTTGCCGATCACCGCCACCAGCTCGGCTTCATAGTGGTAGTTCTGCGTCTGCGCCGGGTACGGCAGCGCGAGCGTCTCGCCGTAGGCGACCGGCACGATGGCGTTGTCGGGCTTGCAGAAGAAGAACGGCGGCTCGCGATCGGGGTCGAAGCCCATCTCGCGGGCGTGGGCGGCGTAGTTGCGGCCGACACAGTAGACGCGGCGGACCGCGAACTGGTCATCGCTGCCGGCGACGGGGATGGCGACCGGTGCTTCGGGCGGGAAAACGAATGCCATGATATGGACTCTTTCAGTCGGGTTGCTGGAGGCGAGCGCCGGCCACGGCCCTGGCCGTGGCGCAGGAGCTCGCTGTGTGTCGGATCGGAGAAAAAGTACTGCCGCGGCAGGCCCGCGTGGGCGCGGGGCCGCCGGGGCGTCAGTCGCGCGCTTCGCGCAGCAGGTTCAGCGCCGCCAGCACGGGCCGGTCCGAATAGCTGAACAGCACCGCGTCGCTGTCGGCCTCGAGCCGCACCGGCTGCCACGACGGCGCGACGAAGACGTCGTGCGGATCGAAGGCGAAGGTGTGCGCGCCGATGCTGGCCCGGCCCTGCCCTTCCACCACGCAGTAGACGGTGGAATCCGTGCTGCGGTAGCTCCTGCCATGGAAGCCCTTGGGCAGGAACTGCATGAAGGTGGCCATGGTGGGCATCGGCCAGCCACCGGTGGTCGGGTTCACGTAGCGCAGCTTGACCCCGTCCCACTGGTCGAGGTCGCCGTGGCGGTAGAGCGTATCGAGCGCTTCGCGGCTGCGGGCATACGGATAGCTGAAGACCGGCGAGGTCGGGTCGGTGCTGGCATGGCGCACCGGCATCATGTTGTGGCCGAAGCGCGCGAAGCTGTCGCCCTCCGGCCGCGTGACCGGCTGCATGGCCTCCGGATAGTTCTCGGCGAAGCCGGCGTCGAGCTGGCGCAGCAGGGGAATATCGAGGCCGTCCAGCCACACCACCGGCTCGCCGCCCTCGTCCACCGAAGGATTGCCGTGGTCATGCCAGGTCCACGACGGTGTGATGATGAAGTCGCCGGGATGCATGGTGGTGCGCTCGCCGTCGACGGCGGTCCAGGCCCCCTTGCCCTCGACGATGAAACGCAGCGCCGACTGGGTGTGCCGGTGGCTGGGCGCGACCTCGCCCGGCAGGATCAGCTGCAGGCCGCCATACAGGTTGGGGGTCAGGCTCGACTTGCCGGGCAGGCCGGGATTCTCCAGCACGAGGACACGGCGGATCGCCTCCTCCGCGCTGATCACGCGCCCCGCCTCCATCACCAGTTCGCGCAACTGCGCGTACTTCCAGATGGCGGGCACCGCCTGCGGCTGCGGCGCCTTCGGCACCAGGCTGTGCAGCGATTCCCACAGCGGCGACATGCTATGGCGCGCGATGTGCTCGTAGTAGGCTGCGCGGGCGGACGCTTGCGCGGAGTCGGACATACGGGTCTCCTGTCTCTCTTGATGGCCCGGCGCGAAGGCCGGTGCGGCTGCGGGCCGCATGGCCCGGACCGCTTCGTTCGTGATCGGGATGGCTGTATTTATAGGGCGGCGAGCTATACCATGTAAAATCACGAATTCTTCTCATCCATACGATTTATCGTATATCTGGACGAACGCAGATGACCACCGACTGGACCCACCGCCTGCGGCTGCGCCATCTGCAGATGCTGCTCTCCGTCGGCCAGACCGGCAACCTGAGCCAGTCCGCCGAGGCGCTCAATACGACACAGCCGGCCCTCTCCAAATGGTTGAAGGACCTGGAAGAGGACATCGGCCTGCCGCTGTTCGAGCGGCACGCGCGCGGCCTGCGCCCCACCCCCTACGGCATGGCGCTGATCGAGCATGCCAGGCGCATCGAAGGCCATCTCGACAGCGCGCGCGACGACATGCTGGCGCTGCGCGATGGCGGCAGCGGACTGGTATCGATCGGCACCTCGGGCGTCTCGGCCGCCGACACCGTGCCGATGGCGGTGGCCCGCCTGGTGCGGCAGATGCCGCGCGCGCAGGTGCGCCTGGTCGAGAGCACCATGAACCAGCTGATGCCTGCGCTGGTGCGCGGCGAGATCGACGTGGTGGTGGGCCGTGCCGCCAACGCCCAGCTCGACCCGGGGCTGGAGACCGAAACGCTGTATCGCGATCCGGTCAACTTCGTGGTGGGCCTGCAGCATCCGCTGGCGCAGCGCACCGCGGTCGACTGGAACGACCTGTTCCGCTACCCGTGGATCGTGTGGCCGCCGGGCACGCCGGTGCGCACCGCGCTGGAATCGGCGCTGGCCAGCGCCGGGCAGGCCATGCCGCAGCATTGCGTCGAGTCCAATTCGGCCATGCTGAATGTCACGCTGCTCAACCAGGCGGACCTGATCGGCGTCGCCTCGCACCGCGCCGCGGCGCGCTTCGAGCGCCTGAACGTGCTGCGCGTGCTGGCCATGCCGATGCCACTCGGCAGTTCCGGCGCGGTGGCGATGTACTGGCGGCCGGACAGCGTCAGCCGCCAGGCCGTGGCGCTGGCGCTCGACTGCCTGCGGGCCAGCGCCAATCCGGCGGCGGAAGCGGGCTAGTGTCCTCAATCACAGCTTGGTTGATGAAGCCAGCCCTAAGCCCGTCGATGGGCCGCGCGATGCCTCGCCACGAAGGCGCGCAAGGCTCCGGCCTGGCTGCGTCAGCGCATTGCCGCCCGGTCGTCATCCGCCTCGCTGGGCCGCGCCATCATGTCGTTCAAGGCCGGGATCAGCTTGCGCGGTTCGCGCGGCGCGCGACGGCACCGCCAGCATTCCACCCCGGCGCACGCGCAGCCGTCATACCAGGCATGCGCAATGGTCGGCTTGCGCGCGCCAGAACTGCCCATGCCCGACCGCGAACAACACAAGGAGCCGAAGCTTGACGGCATCAGCCAGAGACCAGGCGCGTGCGCGCGCCAGCACCCTTGCCCGGACCGCATGCCGATGCGCCCGCTGATCCTGGCCTGCCTGGCCGTGAGCGCCGGCTGGATCCTCACGCCCGCGGCTGCCATCCTGGCGCGCCACCAGGCCGGCCCCTGGCCGGCCATCGCCGCGATGCTCGGCCTGCTCACCCTCCTTGGATCCGGCTGGCTCGTCGTACGGCTGCTGCGCACCGGCGCCCCGCCCCCGCTCAGCGCCGACGAACGCGCACTGCTCGCCGCCGCCTTGCGGCTGCCGGATGTCCTGCGGCAGGTCGACGGCAGGCTGGTCAACGACCACGGCAAGCGCGGGCGCGAAGCGGCGGAACAAGCGTTGGTGGAACTGGTGCGCCTGGCGCAGCAGGCAAGGGACGGCGCAAGCGAGCGCGCGGCGCGGTGAGCGTGGCGGGCGCTGCCACAAGAAGGCGGCCGCCTGCGACCGGCCTCGCGCGCGGCGCATGCACGGATTCGACCGTGCTGGCGAGCCGGGCCTCCGGCTGCCGGCGCATGCTGGATCGCAAGGGCGTGCGCACCATGGTCGCACCCGTAAGCTCACGATATCCTGGCCCACTGAATCCCAGGGTTCGGTCGGTGCCTGCCATGCCATGCGGGCGCATCGCATCGCTGCAAAGGCTCGCCATCGCGCGATGGCTGTGCTCCGCGCCTGGCGCTGATTCCCGCAGGCCATGTCTTTCACCTCCCCATTCAATGATTCAGCAATGATTCAGCGGACTAGCTGTCCGCCCCGCGCCGGGCACAGCCCTCCTGCAGCCAGGACGGCAGCTCGCCGCGCGCCCGGTAGTACTCCAGGCGGTTGTAAAGCGTCTTGAGGCTGACCCCGAGCATGCTGGCCGTATGGTTCTTCACGCCTTTGCAGGCCGCCAGGGTGGCAAAGATCAATTGCATCTCCGCCTCGGCAATCGAGCACCCGATGCGAAAGGAGACCGTGGAGCGATCGCGGGGCGACGGCGCGGCGCAAGGGGGAGGCAGCGTGATCTCATCCACGACGTCACGGTCCGCCATGATGTAGGCACGTTGCACGACATTGCGCAGCTCCCTGACGTTGCCGGGCCAGGCATGGCGGCGCAGGGCGTCCAGCGCGGCGCTACCGAACCGCCTGTGGCTGCCATAGCGGCTGTTGAGCTGCTCCAGCACCGCCTCCGCAAGCATCACCACATCGTCGCCGCGCTCGCGCAGCGGCGGCATCATGATGGGGAAGACGCTCAACCGATGGAACAGGTCGGCACGCAGTCTGTTCTCCGCGATGGCTTGGCAGGGATCCCGGTTCGTCGCGGAAATGATGCGAACGTTCGCGCGGTACTCCTGCTGCCCGCCCACTCGCATATAGGTGCCGGACTCCAGCGTGCGCAGCAGCTTGACCTGCAGCTCGGCCGGCATTTCGGTGATCTCATCCAGGAACAGGGTTCCTCCCTCTGCCTGGGCGAAGTAGCCATCATGCCGCCGATTCGCACCGGTAAAGCTCCCCCGCTCGTGGCCGAAGAACTCACTCTCCAGCAGCAGCGGCGAAATGGCAGCGCAATTGACCGCCAGGAACGGCGCGCCGCGCTGCAGCGAGAGCTCGTGCAAGGTCCGGGCGACCAATTCCTTGCCGGTGCCGCTCTCTCCGATCAGCAGCACGCTGACATCGGTCGGCGCGACGCGGCGCATGGTTTCGTACATGCGCAGCATGGCTTCCGAGGTGCCCACCATGGAGCCGAAGCCCGCCTGCTCCGCCTGCCACGCCTGCTCCGGCGCGGCCGCCGGACTGTCTGCGCATCGCGCCGGCCGCGGCTTGCCGGCAATCCTGGCGAGCAGTGTCCGCAGGTAGCACAGGTCGATCGGCTTGACCAGGTAGTCAGCCACGCCGAAACGCATGGCATCGATCGCCGTCTCGACATCCGCGTAGCCGGTGGTGACGATGACGTCGGCGCACGCCCTGTCGATCTTGGAGATGAGTTCGAGCCCGCTGCCATCGGGAAGCTGCAGATCCGCCAACAACGCGTCCGGCATCTTCCGCTCGATGTGCACAGCCGCGTCGCGCAATGACCCAGTGCTGGCGACGGAGAGCCCTTCGTCCGTCACAACCTGCTCGAGCACCTCGCGCGTCGCTTCGTCGTCGTCCACGATCAGGACATGAGCCATCGAATGAGCCATCGCTATCACCCCATTTACCGGGCCACCTGGCCCGGACGTCGGCAATACAGAACCGCCTGGGGAAACCCTGGCTGTGCGCCTTCGTTGCCACGGATGGGAAACATGGGCTTTCGGCCCGGTGTGTAATCTTTACTGGGAAGCTTAGGAAATTTTCCTGCCGAAGACTGTCCGCCTGTGTCCGACGCTCCGTCGCCCTGCATGCTCCTTTCGTTTCCTCTTTCGTTTCCTCTTTCGTTTCCTCTCAGGAGATCGGCACACCGCGGGGGCATCACCGGTGATGCGGGGCGGAGATCCCGGCCGCTCGACGCGAGGCTGAACGCCTCATTTGGCTGGACAGCGTCCGGCGAGGATATTCAAGGAAGCCACCGCACGCGCGACCGCGTGGCTGCCTGTTCCCTGCACCGGCAACGATCCGGAGCGGAATGCGGGGGGAGGCGATCGGCGGCTCCAAGCCGCAGGCATTTGGCGGCCCCCCGCCGCCGGCTATCGACGCGGCCTGCCGGCAATACGAAGAACAGGCACGTGATATGCAGCCCCCCCTTTCATCGGCGACTCCCGCGCAGAGGAGGATCTCATGCAACGCAAACCTGCCTTCGCCAGCCTGCTGGCTATCGGTCTCTGCACCATGATCGCCGGCGCGGGCGCCCAGAGCCTGGTGCCGATGGCCGCACCGGCCTTCTCCTTGGTCGACCGCGATGCGCATCCGGGTGACCCCGCCAGCGCGATCCCATGCGGCGACTACGCCAGCGCAGCGGCCCGCCCCTGGGAAAGCCTGGAGCACAGCGGCGCGCCGAATCGCGGCGCGAATGGACTGCGCGGCCAGGATCCCCGCAAGGTCCCCCCCTATTCCACCTGGGAGCCCGGCATGGCCCTGCACGGAGCCGCCGCCAGGACCGCCGGTGGCGCCGGCGCGGACACCGGGGCATCGGAACAGTGATCACCTTGCCCCACCGACCTTTCCCTGTTGACCGAGATCGAGGAGCGGATGACGAGCCTCCCGTCCCGCGTCCGACTCTCCGGCTGCGCCGCCCTGTGCGCCATCGCGGCGGGCGCTTGTCGCCACGAAGCGGACGCATGGACGCGAGCCGCCGGCCGGAGAAGAAGCCCGCTGGACACAGCGCTCCCGCGAAGGCCCCAGCACCTCCCGGCGCGCCGGCTCCGACTGACCGATCTCCCGTCCCACGCTGGAGCCGAGGAGTCTCCCCATGCTTCGCAAGACCATCGTCCCCATCTCTCTACGCTCTCTACGCGCCCTGCTCGTGCTGTGCGCCGTGACGCCGCCGCTATGCCTCGCCCCGGCGGGCGCCGGCGAGCGGCTGGCGCAGGATACTGCCCGGCCGCCAGCGGCCGCCGATCCCTCCGCCCCCACGCCGCCGCAGACCGCGCCGCCGGACACCTTCGGCGGCCTGCCCGACGATCATCAGCACCGCCCCGGCGGCAGGAGTCCGCCCGACACCGCCCTGACGACCAATGACCTGCGCTTCCTCGACGAAGCCGTGCTCTCACTCCAGCTGCAGCGCGTGGCAGCACGGCTCGCACGGAATCGGGCACGCGATGCCGGCCTGAAGGAACTGAGCGCGCGCACGGAGCGCAGCTATACGCAGGCTCAGGCCGAACTGGAGGCACTGGCCAAGGCAGCGGGCGTCGAACCGGTGGAACGGATTCCCGAAGCGGCGGAAGCCGCGCGGCTGCGCACCGTACCGCCCGATAAGTTCGACGGCATCTACCTGCAGACCGTCTGCATCGAAGCACAAGCCCAATACCTGACCCTGCTGCGCGACCAGGCTTCGCGCGGCCGCACTCCTGGCCTGCGCGCCTACGCCGCGCGCTGGCGGCCGCGCGTACTGGAACTGCTGGAGGCCGCAGGCGCCGTCAAGCGCCGCCTCGGTGCAGGCGAAGCCTAGTCGGCTGCCTCAGCTAGGCCGGCTCCACTGCGCGCTGCAGCAGCTTGGTGGCGGCAACCGGATCGTTCGGCCTCGCACCGGGCGACACAGGCCCCGAACGGGCCCCGGTGACCATTTCCCGCAGCCAGTTCATCAACAGCGTGCTGTAGGCGCGCTGGGCCTCTTCTTCGGTCAGCCCGTGATCCGCGCCGCGGATGGTGCGGTAGGTAATGGACTCCGCGCGCGAGAAGGCATCAACGTAGGACGTGACCACCGTGTGCGGCACGATCATGTCGAGCTCGGAGCCGATCACCAGCACATCGCCCTCGAACGCCGCGCAGGCGCGCAGCGCCCGGTTGCTCTGCGCCGGCACCACCGCGCGCCGGTAGGCCACCAGGTCCTGGGTCCGGTGCAGTTCGCGCTTGGGCAGCTCCCAGCCGCTGTCCATATAGAGTGCGGGCGCGCGCAGTCCCAGCCAGCGCACCGGCCGCATCTCGCTCAACAGGGCGGCGAGATAGCCACCATAGCTACTGCCGATCACGGCGATGGCACGCTTGTCGACCATCGGCTGGCTGGTAAGAAGGTCATAGGCCGCAAGCAGATCTTCCAGGTTGCGCTCGCGATTGACCGTCTCGTAGAGCGAACGGGTCGCAGCATGGCCGGTCAGGTCGAAGGTCAGGCACACACAGCCAAGGCCGGCGACCTTGCGCGCCCGAGCAAGATACTGCTCCTGGCTTCCACCCCAGCCATGCACGAACAGAACACCCGGCATTTCCGTCGCCGGTGCGATCAACGTGCCGGCGATGGTGCCGCTGCCAGCGCGGATCTCCACCGGTCTTTCATGCGCTGCCATCGTCAGCCATCCCGTCAGCCTCGTCCACCGCATCCGCAAGCAGGATGGCGTACTTGGCCATCACGCCCCGCTCACGGTCCTCTCCCTCGAACAGCAGTCGCGCGTGCGCCGGCAGCGCGACCGCGCCGTATCGTTCGCGCGTGGCCACTGCCGCGACCTGCCGGGCGGGGCTCCTGCGGAACGCGTCCAGCGCCAGGATCTCGGCGCCGCTGGCACCGCCTGCGCGCCAGGACTGTTCCAGCACGCCCAGCAGGCGCCCGCACTCCGGCGCCTCACCGAGCGCCACGTCATAGTTGCTGCGCGACACCCATGATCCCGGGAAGCAGTCGAGCGCGGCCGAGTGATAGGCGACCGCCGCGCGCACCACATCCGGCGGCGCCCGGCGGGCGCCGAGCGCCAGCAGGCGCTCGAAGCCACCGCGCACCACCGTCAGGGTGGAGCCGCCATAGGCGCGCTCGCCCCGGTTGTCGCGCGTCCACGACTGCACGCCGCAATAGCTGGCAGTAATCTCGCCGACGCTGAACTGTCCCACGCTGAAGGTCTGCACCCGCTCGAGATTCCGTTCGAGCACCAGGCCCTCCGCGGCCAGGCGGGACGAGCCGTCCGCTTCCTGCGCATCCAGCAAGGCCTCCAGTTCCGCCAGGCTGCGTACCACTCCCTGGCCCCGGCCGCCATCGCTGCCCGCCTCCTTGACGCGAACGGAACCATTGCGCAGCAGGCGCCCCGCCGCGATCCGCGCGTCGCGCCTGGAGAACGCGGTGTAGCCCGGCAGGACCACGTTCCGAAGCCGCCTCGCCAGCGCGGGCACCCATCCCGGCGGCGCGGCCGCGTCGGCGGACACCAAGCCGTGCGTGATGGCCTTGGTCGCTACGAAAGGGAAAGGCACCACGCCGCCGAACAGGTCGGCGCTGGAGCGGATGCCAAGCCGGCTGGCCGACTCCATCCCCACCACGGTCTGCAGAGGCAGCAGGTAGACATCGCGCCCGCGCGCCGCCTCGCTCCACACGCCGCCGAACTCATAGCCCATTGCCTCGGCCAACAGGCAGCCGAGGTTGTAGAGCGTGACTTCGCGATGGCCGCCCCGGCCCCCGAGCGCGCCGGAATGGATCAGCAGCGTCTTCGCCATGGCATGGCCGGTCCTGGGCAAATCGGATTGCCGGCGGGGCACGTCATCTCCAGCGCATCGTCTACGCTCTGCCGGCAGGCCGCGCCCTGCGTGGCCGTTCCGGCCTGCGCGTCCGCCCGGGCCGGAACGGCCGCCACGGCGTGCGGTGCGCCGAGTGCTTTCCTTCGGCCTGCTGTCGCCATCTTGTCCTCGCTGCTCGGCCACGCCATCCGGTAGACCAGCAAAGACGCAACGTTCAGGCCAGCAGGCCGGCCGAGCCGCACGTGCCGACAAGGCGCACGACGGCTGGCCGGCTACGGAAAAAGCTTCCGGGATCGGTAAGAACTACATGTCGGCGGGCAACCGCTGCCAACGCCGGCCTGGACCTGGATCGGCACTGGCGAGTGCGCTCACGCTCCACCTCAGGCACTGCAGGACCCGGATCGCCAAGGGCTGTCTCCAGGGCCCCTGGCTCCGGGAATCCCCATCGGCCTCGATTTCTCATGATGGCGGCGACCTGAACGGCACGCCCCCGGCAGGAGGCCGCTTCGTCGCAAAGACAGCGCTAGCCTATCCGCTGGCAGTGGATGAGATTCGCCATTTCGGACTGGTCGACCTCAACCACATCATCCAGTTCAATCCCTTGGGCAACCACGGCCGGCACGCCTTCCCGACCGATGGAGAGGATCGTGCCGCGCCAGCAGGCGGGGCCGACCGGACCATGCAGACGGATGCAGTATTCGACGCCGCCGTCGATGGAGAACACACTGACGAAATCGCCCGCGCTCGGCTGCAGCGACCGTGTGTCGGCCACGCGGGTCGGAATGAAAATCGGCCGATGTGAAGCGCCCCTGACAAAAATGGCGATCATCGATGTCTCCTGTCATTCTTTGTGGCGTTCAGCATAAACGCGGCATCGTGAACCATGCGTGACCGCTGCCCGTCCGGAATCCATCCAATCTGGCAGGGCAGGTTCTTTTGCCATCGCATGCTCCGTCCCCCCGCCGCAGCCAGGATCCGCCGCACCTGGCCCGTGAACCGGTGAGGAAGCGGGAACGGATCTTGCGCGCCCCGGGGTTCCGCCGACGAGCCGTCCGCAGCCTCGAAGATTGGAGAACGCGATGCCAGCAGTGCAACACCCGGGCAGGGCCAGGCCCTGCGTTGCCGATGTCATGACGCGGAGCCGGCCTACCTGGGCACTGTGGACCCGGTGCGGCTTGCGGCACGGATGATGGCAAAGCAGCGCGTCGGCGCGATTCCGGTCTGCGACGGTCGCAGGCTGGTCGGCGTGCTGACCGACCGCGACGTCACCGCGCGCTGCCATGTCCGAGGGACGGTACCGGTGCAGCGGATCCGATCCGATCGAATTGGCCAGACAGAAGAGGGAGAGTGCCCAGGTACGCCGGCTTCTGGTCATCGATGCCGACCATCATTTCGCCGGCATCCTGTCGCCGGGCGAGCTGGCGACCCGGCTCGACGAGGGCACGAACTGCGGGCATACGCTGGCGTGCATTTCCTCGCCGTCGGCGCCGGCCCATCCGTCCACGGCGTCATTCGCAATGTCCGCGCGATCGACCGCGCCGCCAGCGCCGTGCGCGTGGTTGCAAAGGCTGGCCATCGCCGTGCTGCGGCCATGCTGCGCGCCTGGCCTGCGCCCCGGATGCACCGCCGCCCGGGTGCGCTTTCTCCATGGAATGCGTTGACTCAGCGATACAGCCGGCCAGCCTTTCAGGCAGCTATCCTCTCGCCGCGCGAGTACGCGCAGCCTTGCGGGCCGCCTCGGAACGGCCCGCCGCGCCCTTGGTCTTGGCAGCCTTCTTGGCGGATGCGGATCGATCGGCAGCAGTACGGCTGCCGGCCGCACGCTTGGCCTGGGCGGACAGCGCGCGATGCGAGACCCCGGCCGTGCCCTCCTGTTTGAGCACCTCGGTAGCCACCCTGCTGCGCTTGGCCTTGCTTTCCGAACTGGCGCGTCGCGGCGCCGCCTTACCGGCGTCTTTGCCGGCGTCTTTGCCGGCGGACTTGGAAGTTGCCGGGCCGGCCCCCTTCTTCGGCGGGACGTCAATGCCGGCGCGGCGCGCCTCCGACAAGCCGATCGCGATCGCCTGCTTGGCAGAGCGCACGCCATGCTTGCCTTTGCGCACGGCCTCGATTTCGTCGCGAACGAAATGACCGGCCTGGGTGCTCGGCGCCTTGCCCGCCCGCTTGTCAACCTTTGCGCGCGCTATGCTGGATGCTCTGGGCATGATGGTCTCCATGTGGCCGCGGCCCTCCGGCAACATGACGTGCCCTGTCCGCAGCGAAGATCCAGGCCTGCCGGCTGCAGGCGGGATCGGGAAATTCGAAGAAAAATGCCGTGCCCTGCCGTACCGGTCCTCGCGCGACGAGCGCGGCAATGCCGACCGTGCGGGACTTCAGCGGTGTATGCCTCCCTTGTTGCCGCCCTTGTGGCCTGCCTTGTGGCCTGCCTTGTTGCCGCCCTTGTGGCGCACCGGCGGCCGCTCGCTGCCAGGCTGCAGGTGCCAGTCCACTTCGTCACGCCCGGTCTGGGTCCGGCGTACGGGATGCATGGCCGGACTGGTAGAGACCGGGTCGCTGGCGGGAAATGTCATCTCGAGGGCGTCGTCGACGGATTCCTGGTAGGTCGATCTCTTGCCACCGGCTTGCGCGTCGGTCTGCGAGCGGGCGCGCTGTCCTCCCGGGCGCCTGGGCTCGGCCTGCTGCCCGTCCGGTGTCTTCTTGCGGCTTGCTGTCATCGCCTGGTCCTCCATGGCTTTGGTCTGTCACCGTTCCGACGCAAGGTGCGCGCCAGCGCGAACCGGCGCGAAGGCAGCGGCGCGCTGCGCCGCGTCGGGCAAGTCTGCGCGGCCTTGCATCCATTACATGTGCGCGGCCGGCAGGCATGCGTACCGATAAATCAGCGCGCGGACGCGCGGATAGATCCAGGTGCGCCACTTGGTACCGGAAAAGATGCCATAGTGGCCGCAGCCGCTGGCAGTCAGGTCATGTTTCCGGGAGGCGCCGATACCCGCGCACAGATCGAGCGCCGCGCGGGTCTGGCTCGGGCTGCAGATGTCGTCGTGCTCGCCCTCCACCGTAATCAATGCACTGTCGCGGATATCGCAGGGACGCACCGACTCGCCGCCGATGCACCAGGTGCCGCGCGCCAGCCGGCACTCCTGAAAAACGATCTGCACCGTCTCCAGGAAATACTCGGCAGGCATGTCGAGCATGGCGTTGTAGTCGTCATAGAAGGATCGATGCCTGCGAGCCCTGTCGGCATTGCCTGCGACCATGTCGAAGTAGAAGTCCAGGTGCGATCGCAGGTGAAGCTCCGGGTGCATCGCGATGAATGCCATCTGCTGGCGGAAACCCGGGCAGACCCTGCGGCCGGCGCCGGGATAGCAGGCCGGCACGGTGTCGATCATTTCGCGCGCGAACCACGCGAGCGGCCGGCTTGCCGCCAGTTCGCCGACCGTCGTGGGCTCGCACCTGGCGTCGATCGGGCCGCCGATCAGCGTAATGCTTTGCGGCGTGGATTGACCACGACTCGCCCGCAAGGACACGGCGGCGAGCGCCGGCACGGTCGATTGGCACACCGCGACGATGTGGAACTTCGTCCCGAGGTAGTCGATGAACTCCTGCAGGTAGGCGACATAGTCGTCCAGGTGAAAGACGCCGTCCGCGAGCGGAACCTCGCGGGCATCGCGCCAGTCGGTGAGATAGACATCGAAGTCGGGCAGCATCGTCCGCACCGTGTCGCGCAACAGCGTGGCGTGGTGGCCGGACAGCGGTGCGACGAGCAGAACGACGGGCTGTCCGAGGCAAGCCGCGCGCTCGAAATGCAGAAGGCGGCAGAACGCCTTGTCCAGCACGACCGACTCCGCGACCGCTATGCGATGCCCGTCGATCGAGGTCCGGGTCAAGCCGAATTGCGGCCTGGGATAGCCTTGGCAAAGGCGCGCCAACAATTGGCAGCCGGCCGCGAGGTAGCGGCCAGGCGTGAACGGCAGCGCGTTCCCGTTGGCCTCCAGCCAGCCTGCATTGGCCTGCAGCCAGGGAAGGAACGACGCCCGGGCCGTACTGTGCAGCTCATATAGCTGATACAAAGCAGTTCCCCTGTCCAGCCACCCTGACTCCAGGGTAGGGTGCCGCATCCCATCCTTTGAGTCGGCAATGGATGGAATGCGCGCCGGGGATTGACTGTTTCCCTTGTAGGAATACCCCTACAGAGACCGGGGCAAAAAGAGGCCGGAACGCGAAGTCCCGGCACCCCGATCATCTACGCAGTGAATCTAAGCAGTGCGTCGCGGCAGCATCGGGTGTGACCGCCACGCCTCCCTCGACAATCACTTGCCGATCATCGCGCAGATCATGGTTGACGGCCGCCCTGCTGGCCCTGCTGGCCCTGCCGGCCGCCCCGGTCTTGCTGGCCCTGCCCTTGGTCTTGGCCGCCCATCTGGCCGCCACCCTGCGTCTGGCCTTGCTTCCTGTCGCGTTGTCCGGTCTGCGACTCGTCATGCTTCTGGCCCGGCTGCCCACTCGATTGCGATTGACCCGGTTGCTGTTGCTGTCCCATTTCAGTCTCCATTGCATCCATCATGCGGCGGACTGCCGCATCAGGTCAGCCGCAAGCAGCGTGCCAACCTCAGGCCGGGAACGATGACCCATGCCCATGGAGCGACCCGCGCCATGGCAAGGTGCTCGTCGCCGGATGTCGTGCCCCATGCTGCCACCTGTCGCGGCGAGAGCGTTGACAGGCAGCGCGACGAGAACCCGGCGCGCATGAGGGATGGCAAGACCGCACATGAGACCGGCAGGACCGGAATGCCGGCCCGGCGCCACGCTGAAACCCATGCATTCCGGACAGGGCGCGGGCGGCCCCGGAGGCCGGCAGTCACCTAGACTGCAGATACGGTAATCGATCAGCCAGGGGCAGGACGCCCTGGCATTCCTGTCGATGTTTGTATTTCAGGCTCCGCTAGTCGGCGACAACGTCAGCGACACGATCCAGTTCGAAGGCTGGGACAATGACACGAACTGCCGCTTGTGCGCGCGTTACCGGGAAGATGTCATCGAAGTGACCGCAATGGACTTCTTCGACGCCTTGTGCCGGATACGCGAGACACTCGGGCGCGATGGATTCCACCCTCTCTGTTCCGGCGCGAGCCTCGACGTGTACCCCACGGGATCCACTCGCAAGCGGAGCCGGGGCTTGCTTGCTTACCATCTCACCATGGGCAGGGCGATCACGGAATTCGATCTGGTGCTGGTCTTCGATGGCCTGGCCGTGATTCCCGCCACCGTGCCGGAGCAGCGCGACTACTACGATCAATGGCTTCAATCCGTTCCCTGATGACCGTCGGTCTCGACGTACCCACATCAGGCATCGTCGAGGTGCCGCTTGGGGGTGGCCAAGACGGTGAAACGATCCAGTTCAGAATCGGCGAGGAATTCGGCGCTTGTCGCCTGCGCGCAAGCTACCGTCAACAGTTCATCGACACGATGGGACCGGATTTCTTTGCGGCACTCTGCCAGGTGCGCGACATCATGGCATTGTCCGGCTTGCATCCGATCTGCTATGGCGCGAGCCTGGACGTCTATTGCATCGACTCCATCCGGCGGACGGGCAAGGGGCTGACGGCCTACCAGCTGACGATGGGGCTGGAACCAGGAGAGACGGACATGGTCGGGATCTTCGCCTATGGCCCCGATGTCTGCCCGTCGACCGTGGTAGACCAGAAGCGGCACTATCAATCCTGGCTCGAGAGCCTGCCGGCATAAGCATGAAGCATGCGTCGCGGCGAGTCGGCGCGTGAGCACGCCGATTCGATGGCGTCATCGCGGCCATGGATGATGGCCGCAGCCTGCCCTGCGGCTACCAGCGGTGCTGGTAGCTCGCGGTCAGCGTGATGCCAGCCGACGGAAGATGGCTGGTGTTGTTGCTGTTGCGCAGCAACTGGCTGTACAGCGGATAGTAGTCACGGTTGAACAGGTTCTGGATGCCCACCGTGACCGTGTCCTTGCGGCCGATCTGATAACGGCTGATCAGGTCGACGGTGGTGTAGCTGCCGACCTCGCGCCGGCCGAAGCTGTCGACGCCGTTCAGCCGGTAATCATGGCTGGCGAAGAAGGTCGCCTGCAGGCGGTTGCTCCACTGCGGCAGCGGGCGGTACTGCAGGTAGGCGGTCAGCTTGAGCGGAGGAATTCGGTAGCCGCTCATCTGCTGGCTGCTCCCGCCCTGCGGTGTTTCCCGGCCTTGCATCCACGTCGCGGTACCGCCCGCGCCCCAGCGCTCGTCATCGGACAGGTAGTCGGCGGCGGCTTCCACGCCGACGATGCGCTCGGCGGTACGGGTCAGGATCAGGCCATTGTTGAAGCTCTGCACGTCGCCGAGCTCCGAGGTGGTGTAGAACACCGCCAGCGAGGCCAGCGTATTGCCGAAGGCGCCGCGCCAGCCCAGCTCGTAGTTGTTCGTCTTGACCGGCTGCAGGTCCGACGGACCGATGTCGAACCCGGCGCGCGCATTGCGCACCTGCAGGCCGATATCGGGAAGGCTGAAGCCCTGGCTGAAGGCGGCATAGAACTCGTGGCCCTTGGCCGGCTTGTAGGCCACGCCGATATTGCCCAGCACGGCGCTGTAGTCCACGGCGCTGCCGCCGACGGTGGCGGGATTGGCCAGCCGCGATTGCGAGAGCGGTACGAAATCGTTGAAGCTGGCACGGGCGTACTGGTAGCGCAGGCCGCCCTCGGCCGACCACTGCTCGTCGAACTTGTGCTGCAGCTGGGCGAAGCCGCCCAGGCTGCGCGTGGTGATGGGCGGCATGTAGGTGAGCGTGCCGGTCTTGTTGAAGACGCGCCCGCCGCTGGCATCATAGGCCTTGGCATCGAAGATGTCGATCGGCATGTCGCTGCGCTCCTGCTCGAAGTCCATGCCCCAGACCACGCGCGTACGCTTGTCGCTGCCCAGTGGCGTCTTCACCGTCAGGCGGCTGCCGAACACCTGCGAATTCTGCATGGTCTGGTCGACATTGCCGCCACGCGTCGACACGCTGCGCGCATCGAAAGGCGTGAAGCGGCTGAAGTAGTCGCGGTAGTAGAACTGGGTCGACAGCGTGCTGCCGAACAGGTCGCGGTGCTCATACTCCAGGTTGACGAGGGTATTGCGGATCTGGTTCTGCTCCGCCAGTTGCAGGCCGCCGATGGCGCGCGCCGGCACGCTTCCCGGCGCCAGCCTGGCCACGCCCGGATCCGGGGCGAAGCGGGTGTCCTGGTCGGCATTGAAGTGGCTGACCGCGATCTGCACACGCTGCTCCGGCGCCAGGCGCAGGCCGAGCTTGCCGCCGATGTTGTAGTTGTCCGACTGGAACAGGTCGCCCTGGCTCGGCTCCGGCGCAAGGCGCCGGCCGCGCGCATCATAGCTGCTGCCGGTGCGGCGCGCACCGACATCGAAAGCGTAATCGACGATGCCCTCGCTGCCGGAAAAGTGCTGCTGCAGGTTGGCGCTCAGGCCATCGGCACGCAAGCGCGTCAATGGCGAGCCAAGCGACAGGGTGGTATCGGCCTGCGGCGGCCCGCCCGCCGGGCGCGTGGTGATGGAGACGATGCCACCGGTCGCGCCGCCACCATAGATGGCACTGCTGCCGCGCAAGACCTCGACCCGCTCCACCAGGGCCGGGTCGATATTGGCAAGATTGCGCGCCGAATCGCGGTTGGTGTTCAACGGCACCCCGTCCAGCAGCACCAGCATGCCGCGCCCGCGCAGCGTCTGCCCGTAGTCGGTGATGGTATGGCTGGAATCGGCCATCCCCGGGATAACCTTGGCCAGCACGGTGGCCAGGCTGTCCGACCCGGTCTTCAGTTCCTCCAGTTCCGCGCGCTCGATCACGGTCACCTGGCGGGTGGGACGCACCAGGTCGCTGGAGGTGCGCGAGGCGGTCACCTCCACGGGTGCCAGCATGGTGCCCGGGTCGACTGGACCCGCAGCAGCAGCAGGCGGCGCGACAGCGTCCGCCGCGGCGCCGGCCTGCGCCGCAGGCTGCAGCACGAAGCCGTGGCTGCCGCTGCGCTGGTAGCGGATGCCGCTGCCTTGGAGCAGGACCGCGAGCGCCTCCTCCGGCGGCATGCTGCCGCGTACCGCGGGGGCCTGCCTTCCGGCCACCAGGGCGGGGGCAAAGAAGAGCTGGATGGAAGTCTGGCGGCCTAGCTGGGCCAGGGCATCGGCCAGCGGCTGGGCGCGGATATCGATCGCCACGGCCGCCTTGCGATCGGCCTCCGCGAGCGCAGGCGCCGCCACGGCGCCAAGGAGGGTGGCGGCCACGGCGGCCATGGTGCCGCGGCGGGCGCCGGGAAAGATGGGTTGGAACGGTGTCACGTCAGCTTGCTCTCGGGTTGCGTCCGGGGAGAAGACGGCCCGCCTCAGCGGGCGCCGTCGACATGAAGACGAAGCCCGCGCGCAAAACCTGAATCTATGGCGAAAAAATTTCCGCGCTGCCGTCGGCCAGCTGGCGGACGGCGACCGGCAGGAAGTGTGGCAGTGCCGCCAGCAGGGCATCGGGATCGTCGGCGCTGAACACGCTGCTGACGCGCAGCCGCGCGGCCACGGCATCGGCCACGCGCACCGGCTGCCGGCGATAGCGCGAGACTTCGGCCGCCACCTCCGACAAGGGCCTGTCGTTGAACACCAGCTTGCCGTCGCGCCAGGCCAGCGCGGCGGACAGGTCGACCGGCGCCGCCGGCGCGACCGCGCCGCTGCCGTCGACCGTGGCACCCAGCCCCGCCGTCAGCCTGACTGCCGCCCCGGCCTTGCGCGGCGCGTCGGAGTGCCCGCGCACGTCGACCGAACCGGACTCGACCGCCACCTCCATGCCGGCCGTCCGGCGGCGCACGTCGAAGCGGGTGCCGGTCACCGTCACCGATCCGGCGCCCGCGTCCACGATGAATGGCTGCGCGCCGTCGTGCGCGACCTCGAACATCGCCTCGCCCTCGAGCAAGGCGACGTCCCGCCGCCCGGCCTGGAAATGCACCGCGACGCGGCTGCGCGTGTTGAGCTGGATGCGTGAGCCATCCGGAAGGCGGACCGTGCGGCGCTCGCCCGGCGCGGTGCTGAACGCGGCCTGGTAGGCTGCCGGAACCTGTGCGCCGGCCACCCTGCCGCCCGGCTCGGGCACGGCGGACTGCCAGGCCAGCCAGCCACCGGCAAGCGCCAGCGCGCACGTGCCAGCCACCCAGGCGCCTCGCCGCCCCGGCCAGCCCGCCGCCGCCCGCCGCGCCGCAGGCATTCCCGCCCCGCCGGCCGGCTCGGCCAGCGCGCGCAAGCGCGCCGCATCCATGGCGCCGGCAGTTCCCCAGATCCGCTCCAGGGCCGCGTACTCGGCCCGGTGCCGCTCGCTTGCGGCCAGCCACTCGGCCAGGGCCTGCCGCTCCTGCGCGCTGATGTCGGGATCCTGCGCCCGCGCGAACCAGCGCGCGGCGGCATCACGGGAACGATCGGCTTTACTCATAGGTCGGGGCAGTCGGACACCTACCGGGACACCGGGCGCAGCCGGGCGGGAGCGGAAACAGGAACGGAAACAGGAACGGAGACGGATTCGGCATCGGGCGGGACATGGGGCGAGGCGCTCGACGAAGTGCTCAGTGCGGACCCAGCGCCCCCACGCGATCGCGCAGGTGCCGCATCGCGCGGATCATGTACTTCTCGACCATGTTCTTCGAGACACCGAGGCGCTCGGCGATCTCCTGCTGCGAGCAGCCGTCGAGGCGTTGCCACACGAACACCTGCCGGCACTTCAGCGGCAACTCGGCCAGCGCCGCTTCGATCTGCGCGGCGAACTGCACCGCGCTGCACTCTGCCTCGGGATCCCCGCAGGTTGCGGGATGGGACTCGATGCTGTCAAGCGCCAACGACTCGCGGCCGCCCTGCTGCCGGAACGCGTCGATCGCCAGGTTCCTCGCCGTCCGGTGCAGGTAGGCCCGTGCCTGCTCAGGGGCTGCCTTGGCCTCCAGGACGCGCAGCAACGCATCCTGCGTCAGGTCTTCGGCGGCATGGCGGTTGCTCAGTTTGCGCGTCCAGGTGTTCACCAACTCTTCGTAGTAGGCGAACAGCCCCAGCGCTCGCAGGGTCCGGGACGGCATCGGGAACGCGGCTCAGGATCTCGCCTCCCCGCGCTTCGCTACGACGGCGAGGTACCTGGGAAGGGAAGGATTGGAAATGAAGCGTGGCCTGGTGGACCGGGATGCATCGCCGGGAAGGGCGCAGCACGATCACGCAGAATCGCAAATGCGACGCATTATCATTTCATTCGTCACTTGGCGTCAATAGGCGGCCGGACCGCCTCCCCTCCCGGAATGGCCCTCCGCCGATCGCGCGGCCGGTGCCGTCGAACAGCTTCAGCGGAACCAGGCGCTCTTGCGCGAAGCGAGGGCCTGGGAACTCTCGACACTTCCGCTCGATTGAGCGATTGAGCGATTGAGCGACGGCACAAGGGCTGGCCCAAGGCCGGACGGCACCTGGCATCGGGCAGCATGAGTTCAATCATCCCAGGCGACATCGACGAAGCACTCCGCCAGATAGCCGATCAGGGCGCGGACCTTCGGCGGCAGGTGCTTGCGCGAGGGATAGACCGCATAGATGCCCAGCTCGACGGATCGGTACGCCGGGAGAATCTCCACCAGGTCGCCGTGGCGCAGGTCTTGGTACAGCATGAAGCTCGGCTGCAGCAGAATGCCGCCGCCGCCGATGGCGATGGCGCGGCACGTGTCGCCGTTGTTGCAGCGTACGGTGGAGTGCGTCTGCACGCTGACCTCGCCCTCCGGCCCGGTAAAGCGCCATTCATTGCGGGTGGCGAAGTGGCTGTACGCGATCACGGGGTGCGCGGCGAGATCGGCCGGCGTCGCCAGGGGTGGATGCCGCGCCAGGTAGGACGGTGCGGCGCAGAGACGCATGCGCGTGCTGGCAAGGCGCCGGCCGATGAGCGAGGAGTCCTGCAGGCGCGCGATCCGCACCGCCATGTCGAAGCCTTCCTCGACCAGGTCCACCACCCGGTCATTCAGGCTGATATCCAGTTCGATGCGTGGGTGGGCGCGCAGGAAGTCCGCCCACAGCGGCGCGAGGTGCTGGATGCCGAAGCTCAGCGGCGCGCTCAGGCGCAGCACACCGCTCGGCTCGACGGCACCGGATGCCACGGCGCTTTCCGCGGCGTCCATCAGCCCCAGGACCTCGCGCGCCTGCTGGTAGAAGCCCCGCCCTGCCTCGGTCAGTGACAGGCGTCGCGTCGTCCGCTGCAGCAGCCGCACCCCGAGCCGTGCTTCCAGGGCGTTGACATGCCGCGATACGGCGGCCTTGGACATGTCCAAAGGCTCCGCGGCCGCGATGAAGCTTCCCTTGTCGACGACGGTGCAGAAGACCTGCATTTCGAGTGCACGATCAGTCATAGGCTCGATAATCGAGACAATTTATCGCATTAGAACATCTTTATCTCGAAATCTGAATCCATAAACTGAAGGCATCTTCCCACTCCACCTGGAGACACCGAGATGCACATCACCCTCATCGGCACCGGCAATATGGGCGCCGCCTTCGCGCGGCAACTGGACCGGGCCGGCCACCAGGTCCGGATCACCGGCCGCGACCTGGCCAAGGCCCAGGCGCTCGCGGAACAGTTCCCCCATGTCGAAGCCTACCCGGCCGCGCAAGCCCTCGGAGACAGCGAGGTCGTGATCGTCGCCACCGCCTACCCGGATGCCGTCGGCGCGCTGCGCAGCCTCGGCGACCTGCGCGGCAAGGTGGTCATCGACATCACCAATCCGCTGACCGCGGACTACATGGGCTTGACCATCGGCCACAGCAGCAGCGCAGCCGAGGAAATTGCCAAGGCGCTGCCCGGCATCGAGTTGGTCAAGGCCTTCAACACCTTGTTCGCGCAGGTCCTGGCAGATGGCCCGCTGTTCGCCGGCGGGCAGCGCGGCAGCGTGTTCGCCGCCAGTGACAGCGAGCGAGCCAGGCAGACCGCGCTGGCGCTGGCACGCAGTCTCGGCTTCGAGGGCGTCGATGCCGGCGGCCTGGTGAATGCCCGTTACCTCGAGCCGCTGGCCGGCCTGAACATCTACCTTGGCTACGGCGCCGGCCTGGGCACTTCGATCGCCCCGACCTGGATCCACAAGTAAGCAAGCCGCCCAGGAGATGACCGCCATGCGCCATGCCTTTCCGACCCTGTTCGTTTCGCACGGCGCCCCGACCTTTGCCCTCGAACCCGGCCTGGCGGGGGCAAGCCTGATGGCGCTGGGCGCCGAACTGCCGCGTCCTCGCGCGATCGTCGTCGTGTCCCCGCACTGGACGACCCGGGGCGGGGTCGGCGTCACCGCGAGCGAGGCGCCCGCGACGCTGCACGATTTCGGCGGTTTCCCGCCGGCGCTGTACCAGCTCGGCTATCCGGCGCCCGGCCTGCCTGCGATGGCGGAGGAAATCCGCCCGCTGCTGTCGGCGGCTGGATGGTCCTCGCTCGCCGATCCGCGCCGCGGACTCGACCATGGCGCCTGGGTGCCGTTGCTGCACCTGGTACCGACGGCCGACGTCCCGGTCCTGCAAGTGTCCTTGCCCATGCCGCTCGATCCGCTTGGCGCCTGGCAACTCGGCCGGGCCCTGCGGCCGCTGCGCGAGGCGGGCGTCCTGCTGGTCGGCTCGGGGAGCCTGACCCACAATCTGTATGAATTCCGAGCCGCCCGCGCCCCGGTCGAAGGATATGTGGAGCGCTTTGCCCGCTGGACGGCGCATGCTCTGCAGGCCGCGGACCTGGACGCCTTGCTCGACTACCGCAACCGTGCCCCCGAGGCGGAGCGCGCCCACCCCACGGAAGAGCATATCCTGCCGCTCTTCGTCGCCCTGGGCGCCGCCGGCGAACACTACGCGCTGCGCGTGCTCGAAGGCGGCGTGCAGCACGGCGTGCTGGCCATGGACCACTATCTCTTCTGCCCCTCGACTGTTCCCTCCGCACAGGACATGCTGCACGCAGCCATACCATCATGAACGCAACCATCGTCTTCTCCGAACTCCAGCAGGAGCCGCATTCCGGCCTCCAATTCCGCATCGGCCGCGGTGCCGAAGCCCCGCTGGCCCGTGTCCTGCTGCTGCATGGCGTAGGCGGCAACGAGGACAACCTCGCCAGCCTGGCCCGCCATCTGCCCGCCGGCGTCGAGGTCCTGCTGGTGCGGGCCCCCTTGCCACTCGGCGCGCAAGGCTTCGCCTGGTTCCAGGTCAGCTTTACCGCCAACGGCCCGGTCATCCGTGCGGAACAGGCTGAAGACAGCCGCCTGCGCCTGCTGCGCCTGCTCGACGCATTGCCGCCGCTGCCGACCGTGATCGCGGGATTCAGCCAGGGCGGCATCCTCAGCGCCAGCGTCGGGCTCAGCGCACCGGAGAAAGTCGCCGGCTTCGGCCTGTTGAGCGGACGGATCCTGCCCGAGCTGGAAAGCCATATCGCGCCAGTGGAAGCACTGCGCTCCCTCTCGGCCTTCGTCGGGCACGGCCGGCGTGACGACAAACTGCCCGCGAAGTGGGCCGAGCTGGCCGAAGCGTGGCTGCAGCGTCTCGGCGTCAGCCACCAGACCCGCTTCTACGAGATGGGGCACGAGATCATCGGAGAAGAAGTCGCCGATTTCATCCAGTGGCTGCGCCCGACCCTCAACCTGGGCCTCGACTGATTGCACGCCGTCGCCGGCGCGCTCCGGAGCGTCTCCGATCGACCGCGGCGCAGGACTTGCCATCCCTGCCGGCAGCGCATCACGCTCCGCGCGGCACCGCATCATGGCCTGTGCGACAATGCGGCACGCCGACATGCAAGTCGGGCGCCCCCAGCGCTTGTGCCCCAGCGCTAATCAATCCTGAGCGGAGTCAGTTGTTGCCGATGGTTTCCCCCGCTTTCATTTCCGAATGGGGAGCTTGGGCCGTGTTCCTCAGTGTGCTGGTCACACAACTCGGCGCGCCGGTTCCGGCCGCGCCCATGCTTCTGCTCGCCGGCTCGCAGGTCGCGGCCGGCTTCGTCTCCTTCGGTTCGGTATTCGCGGCAGCCGTCGCCGGTGTCCTGATCTCGGACGGACTGTGGTTTACGCTCGGACGCCGCTACGGACGCCATCTCCTCACGAGACTGGTCCGCGTATCGCTGTCGCTCGACTCGAGCATACGGCGGACCCACGCCTGGTTCGAGCGGTACGGAGCGCCGCTGCTGCTGGTCGCGAAATTCGTCCCCGGCCTTGGACTGGTCGCCTCCCCGCTGTTGGGCAGCACCAAGATCGACCGGAGGATCTTCTTCTCGTGGGACCTCGCCGGAGGGGCGATGTGGTCGGGCGCGTGGCTCGCCGGGGGAACCCTGTTCGGTTCGCAGCTGAACCGCATGATGCTGGCGGTCAGCGCGCACGGCATCACCGTCGCCGAAACGCTGCTCGCGGTCGTGGCAGTATTCCTGGCCTACCGGTGGATCCAGCGCCTGCGCTTCCGCCGCTGGCTCGCGCATATCCGGATCACGCCTCAGCAACTCGATGCGATGATGCGGTCGGAGCACCCTCCGGTCATTCTCGACGCACGCCCGCACGCCGTCCGCCAGGCAGAGCCGCACCGCATTCCGGGCGCCATGCTCATCGACCTCGCCTCCCCTGGGAAAGTCGATGAGGCGCTGCTCGAACATGACCTCGTCGTCTATTGCGTCTGCCCGAACGAAGCCACCGCCAAGACGATATCGCAGCAGATGCGCCGCAAGGGCTTCCGGCACATACGCGCCTTGAAGGGCGGCCTGGATGCGTGGGAGCTTCACGGCTACCCGGTGGAGCCCTTGTCCATGGCGGCCGGGGCCGGACCGCAGGGTTACGGGGATGCCCGAAAGGACGACGACAAGGGCGAAGTCACTGTGCGGGCGATTGCTCCGGATTGAGAGGCTGGCACGGCAGTGAGGCCGGGCTGCCGGCCCGATCGGCGGGTCAGCGCACCGGCGCCCTGGCGGCCCGATGCAGCCTCTCAGCGCGTTGACCGTCGCGCCCGGAATTACGCCGCCGTCCCATGCCGAGGCAAACCTGTCACGGCGTGACGGCCTTGCGATGGACGTCATGCGTCACGAAGCCCGCGTCATTGTCCGGCAGGGCAAGACCATCCTTGTTGGCGAGTGTCCTGCGGATATCGGCGAGCCCGGCGGACCAGTGATCGCGCATGGTCGACAGCCCGAACTGATAGTCCTTGTAGTGACGCTCGTGCGCCTTCTGCTGGTAGATCAGGTGCTGGATGTTGTATTTCTTGCTGCATGCCAGCGCCTCGGCCTCGAGACACCAGGGGTCGCTCCGGCGCTGCGCCTCCGGCAACTGATCGAGCACCTTGCGCAGCACGTTGCGATACCGTTGCTCGCGCTCCAGCGTATCGGTAACGAAGCGCGTCCGGCTCGAATACTGCACATCCTTCGTCCGCTCGGTGACGGCGCCCATGGTGCGCGGCAGCGGTCCGCGCGCGCTCCACAGGTCCACCTGGAAGGCGAGCGTATCGCGGCGCGGCCGTGCGCCCAGCACCTCCATCAGCGGCGTGTTCGACACGACGCCGCCGTCCCAATAGTATTCGTCATCGATCTCGACGGGCGGGAACGCGGGCGGCAGCGCACCCGACGCGATGAAGTGCTCCGGCGCGAGGCGCGTATGCACATTGTCGAAGTAGACGAAGTTGCCGGTGCCGACATTGACCGCCCCCACTGAAACGCGGGTCTCGCCGGCGTTGATGCGATCGAAATCGCACAGCTTGAGCAAGGTCGCGCGCAGTGCGGAGGTGTCGTACCAGCTGATCTTCTCCGGATGGTCGGGCACGCCCGGCAGCGGCGGCGGAAAGCGCGGCACGAAGAAGCCCTGCTGGCCCTGCATCATCGCGCTCGCGGCCTGCGACGCGGTGAAGAGCGTGCGCACCTGGTCGATGCTGTTGAACAGCGCTGACTCGAACGCCACCGGGATCGCCGGAAAGAACGCGGGCTGGCAGATCGTCTCCCAGAACTGGCGCAGCCGATCGACGCGATGCTCGGGCGCATTGCCCGCAATCAGCGCGGTGTTGAGCGCGCCGATCGAGATGCCCGCGATCCAGTCGAGGGGAATGCCCGCCTCGTGCAGCCCCTCGAAGACTCCGGCCTGATACGCGCCAAGGGCGCCACCGCCCTGCAGCACGAGCGCGATCGTCTCGTAGGGCAGCGCGCGCGGAGCGCCCGCCCCGCCTGCCTCGTGGCGCGGCTCGACCGGATCGATGGCCTGCTTTTCGGTGCGAGCGCGCGGCTTCATTGCATGAACCAGCCGTGGCTGACCACAAACGACTGGCCGGTGAGCGCGGCGCTCGGGAATGCCGACAGGAACAGCACGGTCTGGGCGACGTCCTGCACCGTGGTAAACACACCGTCGACCGTATTGCCGAGCATCACCTTCTTCACCACATCCTCCTCGCTGATTCCCAGCTCCTTCGCTTGTTCCGGAATCTGCTTCTCCACCAGCGGCGTGCGCACGAAACCCGGGCACACGACATGCGAACGCACATTGTGCCTGGCGCCCTCTTTCGCCAGCACGCGCGCCAGCCCCAGCAGGCCATGCTTCGCCGTCACGTAGGCCGACTTGAGCGGGGACGCCTCATGCGAGTGCACCGACCCCATATAGATCACCACGCCACCGCGATCGTCCTTGTACATGTGCTTGAGCGCCGCCTTCGTCGTCAGGAACGCGCCGTCGACGTGGATCGCCTGCATCTTCTTCCAGTCAGCGAACGCATAGTTCTCGATCGGGTTGACGATCTGGATACCCGCGTTCGACACCAGGATGTCGACCGAGCCGAAGGTCTCGGCCACCTTGTCGATGCCGTGGTTGACAGCATCCTCGTTCGTCACGTCCATCGCGACGCCGATGGCCTTGCCGCCGGCCTGCCGGATCTCTTCGGCAACGGCATTGGCGCCATCCTGGTTCAGGTCGGCGATCGCCACCGCTGCGCCGGCCTTGGCCAGCTCCAGCGCGATTTCCTTGCCGATGCCGCTCGCGGCGCCCGTGACCACTGCGGTCTTTCCGTTCAGCGTGCTCATGCTCGAACTCCTGTCTTGATCGTTGGTGGGAGAAGATGATGGGCCGTCGGCGTCGTTGCGCCAGGTAGTCGTGGACGACTTCGCCCAGCCCATCCGACGGGGATCACCTGGCTGCTTTCGGTGTAGTCGCCGAATCCGGTCGAGTCGGCCATGCGGATGAATTCGTCGTGCACGATCGGCTCGGTGATCTGCAGGGGCCCCGGCACGATTTCGCGCAGGCGGGCCGGATCGGTGCGGCAGGTGATGATCAGGAACTCGCGATCGACGAAGCGGTAGGGACCCAGGGGAAACGCGGGGCTGGTCAACGGCATCGCGAACGCCTTCGATCGGACATCGCTGGTCTTCATGCGGACTCCTTGCCGGGGGTTCGCCATCGCGGATGAGGAGCCGCCATCGTAAGCCTGTCCATCGTCGTTGCGCAATGCCGCAAGCGGGAAATTCCGCCGCGCGGTCCGTGTGGCCGCTCGAGCGGAAATGTCGATATGGACGAGAAGAGACGCCTGCGCAGCGCCCCGCCGCGCCAGGGGCCGGCGAAGAGGCCGGCGGCCAGGGGCCTCCATCCTCTCGAAGTCCGGTTGCATCATGTCACCCGGACGCGCCGCGGCGCTTTCCACCGGTAACGTCCTTTCCAGCCGGGCGCGGCCCCGCTATGCTGATTTCTATGCTGACCCAGTCGCCGTGCAGCGCGTGTTGGATGAAACTTCCCGCGCTCGCGCTCGACACAGAGCGATCGCCGCGCATCATTGCCGATGCAGAGTGCGTCGCGCCCACCTGAACCCGCGCAGGAGATTCCCCATGCAATTTCTGATCGCGTTCACCATGGCACTGCTGGCATCCGGTGCAGCCCTGGCTGCCGGACCGGCGAATCCCCCGGACCGCTATGACTATGACATGCACGTCACCAACAAGGACGGCTATGTCCCGGACGCCGCCAGGTCGACGGACAAGTTCGATCCGTACACGCAGGGCGCCAACCAGAGCACACGCTCGAACCTGACCAGCGCCAAGGACAAGATGAAGCACACCAAGAGCGGCAAGAAGACGGCTCCGGCACACCCGAGCACGACGGAGTAAGGGGCCGGCGCAGCCGCCACGAGCGGCGCGGCCTTCAATCCCCGCGCCCGATCGCCGCAAAGCCGAGATGGTGCATCCACTCGCGCAGGATCAGCACGGCGCTTGCTTGGCGCCGGTCGGCCAGGCCTGATCGGCCGGCCGGCCTGCCGTGCGCCACGGCCACGATTTCGTTGAAGCGCGCTTCGATCTCTTCGATGCTGCGCAGCGCCTCGACACCGGGAGGCAGTTCGCCCTCCACATGGAGCAAGGCACCGGAGGGCAACTGACGCGCGAGCGGCATCACCACGTTTTCGACGTATTCGATGGCGGCCTCCAGTTCCATGGCGGAGGGAGGCTCGCTACGCAAGGGACCGGGGCGGACATTGTCCAGGCCGAGCGCCAGCGTGAGCGCGTGGCGGCGCCCATCCGCGCTGCTGACCAGCACCTCGGACCGGGCGGAACCGAGCAGGAGGCGGACGACCGCCGCAGGTGTGCCGGACATCAGCCGAAGCGATAGCTCGAAACCGAGATGCCGCCGGCGAATCCGTCCTCGTGATAGACGCGCGTGGCGGCCTCGTTCTCGGCGGCACCCGCGGCTACCATGACGGGAATCAGGTGTTCTTCGCGCGGGTGGGCCTGGCGGGCAGCGGGTGCCTGCTCCCATCGCAGCAGCCGTTCGGTTCGGGCACTGCCTTCGTGATGCATCAGCGCATCGCCCAGCCAGCCATCGAAGGCCGCCGACGCGGCCTGGCCCGCCGGGCCGAAGGCACGCAGATTGTGGTAGCTCAGGCCGCTGCCGACGATCAGCACCTCCTCGTCGCGCAGCGCCGCAAGACTGCGGCCGAGGCGGATATGCGCCTCGGGGTCGAGCCCGCGCAGCAGCGACAGTTGTACCACCGGCACGTCGGCCTCGGGAATCATGACGGCCATCGGGGAGAACATGCCATGGTCGTAGCCGCGCGCGGCATCGATGTCGGCCGGCAACCCTGCCGCGCGCACGAGTTCGAGGGTACGCACCGCCAGCGCAGGAGAACCGGAGGAGGCATAGCGGACCTGGTAGGTTTCTTCAGGAAAGCCGTAGTAGTCGTAGATCATGCCCGGGCGCTCCGCCCCCTGCACGGTGAAGGCAGGCGCCTCCCAATGGGCCGACACCATCAGGATCGCCTTCGGCTTGCGTCCCACCTGGCGCGGCATGTCGGCAAGCGCGGCCGCCAGGCGCGCATACGTGGTCTGCAACGCCTGTGGCATCCATGGCCAGGGGCCGCCACCGTGCGAAATGAAATACGTGGGCATGCGGGCTGAGGTACTTGGGGTCATGTCGGGTCCTGGTCTGCATCGCGGTGTGGCGAGACACGGGCATCCTGGGCTCTCGCTTCCGCCGGTATCCGTACTGTACGCCCGGCAATGCCAATCCGGGCAGCCGCAGCGGTGGGAGCCGGCTCCTGGAATACCGCAAGGCGGTGGACCGCGACACGCCGAGCGACGCTGCCGCGGGCCCCTGACGCGGATCGACATGCTGCTGGCCGGCCAGCAGGAAGCGGTGGCCAACCTCGTGCGCTTGCACCTGCGCAACGCGGTACGCGAGAGACCGGATCGCAAGCGGGATCATTGGTTTGCGGCATGGAGAACTGCCGCCACCAACGCCTGAGAAACGACCACCAGGCATACGTGCGCACCGAGGTCCGGCCCGGCAATCGGAGGCATGCCTGGAGAGAGATCCGGACAGAGACCGCTATCGCGCCTCGGCAAGACAGGGAACATGGCATGACGCCGCTTCCCCGGGAAGCAGGCTGCGAGCAGGCTGCGAGGCAAGCCGTGAAGCAGTGGTCAGGGCGTGGGAGCGTGGGAGCCCTTGAAGAAGGCCCAAAAAAACAAAACCCCGGAAGACCGCGATCTTCCGGGGTTCCGCCGCCATTAACTGGCGGAGACGGAGGGATTCGAACCCTCGATCCAGGTTTTGGCCCGGATGCTCCCTTAGCAGGGGAGTGCCTTCGACCTCTCGGCCACGTCTCCCAAACTTGCGTTGTGCAAGGGAGGCTGCACAACGAAGCACGCATTCTAGCGAGGCTAAGTCAGTTGGTCAATGATAATTCGATGACAACTGCACTTTTTTTTCGTGCCCCGCCAGCAAGCAAGCGAATGCGTCAGGCCTGCTCGAGTTCGAACGCCTTGTGCAGGGCGCGCACGGCGAGTTCCATGTACTTCTCGTCGATCAGCACCGAGATCTTGATTTCCGAAGTGGAGATCATCTGGATGTTGATGCCCTCTTCCGACAGCGTGCGGAACATCTTGCTGGCGATGCCGACGTGCGAGCGCATGCCCACGCCCACCACCGACACCTTCGACACCTTCGGGTCGCCCAGCACGGTGGCGGCGCCGATGTGGCCCTTGACGCCGTCGTTCAGGATCGCCAGCGCGCGCTGGTAGTCACCGCGCGGCACGGTGAAGGTGAAGTCGGTCTTGCCGTCCACCGACTGGTTCTGGATGATCATGTCGACGTCGATGTTCGCGTCGGCGATCGGGCCCAGGATCTGGTAAGCGATGCCGGGCTTGTCGGGCACGCCCAGAACGGTGATCTTGGCCTCGTCACGGGCAAAGGCGATGCCGGAGATGACGGCTGCTTCCATGTCAGACTCTTCCTCAAAAGTGATCAGCGTGCCCGAATGCATTTCCTGTTCGAGCGGCAGCAGGGGGTCGGTCAGCGACGACAGCACGCGGGTCTTCACGCGGTACTTGCCGGCGAACTCCACCGAGCGGATCTGCAGCACCTTGGAACCGAGGCTGGCCATTTCCAGCATTTCCTCGAAGGTGATGCGGTCCAGGCGGCGGGCATCTTCCACCACGCGCGGGTCGGTGGTGTAGACGCCGTCGACGTCCGTGTAGATCAGGCACTCATCGGCCTCGATGGCCGCGGCGATCGCCACAGCCGAGGTATCGGAGCCGCCACGGCCCAGCGTGGTGATATTGCCGTCGGCGTCCATGCCCTGGAAGCCGGTGATGACCACCACGCGGCCGGCGTCGAGGTCAGCCAGGATGCGCTCGTCGTCGATCGACTCGATGCGGGCCTTGGTGAAGGCCGAATCGGTTTTCACCGGCACTTGCCAGCCGGTGTAGCTGACGGCGTCGATGTCCTCACCGTGCAGGGCGATGGCGAGCAACGCGACGCTGGCCTGCTCGCCGGTGGAGGCCAGCATGTCCAGCTCGCGCGGGCTCGGCTGCGCCGAGATCTCCTTGGCGAGGCCCAGCAGGCGATTGGTTTCGCCCGACATGGCCGAAGGCACCACGACTACGCGGTGACCGGCGCGGTGCCACTTGGCCACGCGCTTGGCGACATTCTTGATGCGTTCCGTGGAACCCATCGAAGTGCCGCCGTATTTGTGAACGATGAGAGCCATCTTCTTGTCGACGCCAGCGATTGTGCAAAACCACTGAAAATACACCAAGAACCCTTGCCAGGCAAGGCAGCAGGTCGATCAGCGCACGAGTCGGACATCACGCCACATCTCGATCTCACACCAGGCTGGGCGCCGCCACTGCGCGGCCATGTCCCGCGGCAGTCACGCAGGCGTGCCGGCGATACCTGTGAGAGCTTCCTCGTCCAGGCCTCGTCCAGGCTTCATCCAGGCCTCACCCAGGCCTCGTCGCCGCCCTGCTCCACCCACTCGACGCGCCAGCGCGCTCCCGTCCCGGCGTCCGGCCAGCGCCGGTGCATGCCGAGCCCGGCGGCCAGCACCAGCGTATCCCCGGCCCACAGCAGCGGCAGCGCGGTGCGGCGCCAGGCCGGTACGCCGGCCTCCTGGTAGGCCTGCTTGAGCGCCCGCGCGCGGCCGCCCGGCCGCAGCACGATGCGTTCGCCGCCACGCCGGGGAGCCAGCGCAAGCGGCTGGCGCAGCACCGCCTCCGGCACGCCGAAGGTATCGTCGCGCGTGAAATGGAGCGCGCCCTGCCAGGCCGGCACCGCCAGGCTGGCCTCACCGTGCCAGGCCAGCGTCACCGTTGCCTGCGCCGGCAGCGTGCGCGCGCGGCATGCCAGCACCCGGCCCTGGAAGCGGCGCAGGACGAGGTCCTGATGATGGAGTGCCGGCTCGCCTCCGGCATGGTCGAGCAACTGCGTGCGCATCGCCGCCAACCGCGCTGTCGACGGCGCGTGCATGCCGAGTTCGCGCAGCCACAAGCGCAGCACCGCATCGGCCTGGCCTTCCGGCAAGGCCCGGAGCCCGTCCAGGTCCAGCTCGGCCAGCGTGTCCGCGTCGCGACCCGGGCCGGCCAGCCGCGCCAGCCGCTCGGCGGCAAGCTGGTCCAGCAGGGCACCGGCCTGGGCGAAGTGCGCGGCCGCCTGAGCGACATTGGCGCGCAGCGCGGGGAAGGCCGCCAGCAGGTCCGGCATGCGGCCGCGCAGCGCATTGCGCGCGAAGCGCGGGTCGGCGTTGGTGGGATCCTCGACCCAGGGCAAGGCATGCGCCGCGCAGTAGGCATCGATGGCTTCCCTGCCCTCGTCCAGCCAGGGACGCAGCAGCAGCACGTCGGACCCGGGCGCGAGCCGCCTGGCCGCCGGCATGCCGGCCATCCCGGCCACGCCGGTGCCGCGGAACAAGCGCAGCAGCACCGTTTCGACCTGGTCGTCGAGGTGGTGGGCGAACAGCAGCAGGCCGGCCCCGGCGTCGCGGCACATGTCTGCCAGCGCCGCATAGCGCGCGCGGCGCGCCGCCGCCTCCAACCCTTCGCCGGCCAGCGGCCGCACCACCGCGCGGCGCACGAAGTAGCCGACCTGCCAGCGCGCGCACAGGTCCGCACAGAAGGCATCCCACTGGTCGGCCTGTGCCTGCAGGCCGTGGTGCACGTGCAGCGCCACCAGCCGCGCCGGCAGCGCGCCGTCGGCAAGCGCCGCGCGCGCGGCATGCAGCAGCGCCACCGAATCGCGCCCGCCCGACAGCGCCACCGCAACGGCTCCCGCCGCACCGCCAGAAACAACAAAGGCCGCACCGCCCCGCAGGGACTGTGCGACCTTGTCGGTCAGGCGCGCGGAGGGATCACTCGCGGGCGCCGGTTTCCTTGAACTTGCCATAGGCCAGCAGGCGCTCGTGGCGCCGTGCCTGCAGTTCCTTCACGCCCATGCCCTGGAACTGGCGCAGCGCATCGGCGAGCGAGCGCTTGAGCATCGCGGCCATGCCCTTCGGGTCGCGATGGGCGCCGCCCAGCGGCTCGTTGACGATCCTGTCGATCAGGCCAAGCGCCTTCAGGCGGTGCGCGGTCAGGCCCAGCGCCTCGGCGGCCTCGGGGGCCTTCTCGGCGGTCTTCCACAGGATGGAAGCGCAGCCCTCGGGCGAGATCACCGCATAGGTGGCGAACTGCAGCATCTGCACCACGTCGCCCACCGCGATGGCCAGCGCGCCGCCCGAGCCGCCTTCGCCGATGATGGTGGCGATCAGGGGCACCTTCAGGCCGGCCATCACATACAGGTTGTGGCCGATGGCCTCGGACTGGCCGCGCTCTTCCGCGTCGATGCCGGGGAACGCGCCCGGGGTGTCGACGAAGGTGAAGATGGGCAGGCCGAACTTGTCGGCGAGTTCCATCAAGCGCTTGGCCTTGCGGTAGCCCTCGGGCTTGGACATGCCGAAGTTGCGCAGCGCGCGCTCCTTGGTGTCGCGGCCCTTCTGGTGGCCGAGGACCATGCACGCCTGCCCGTTGAAGCGGGCCAGGCCACCGACGATGGACAGGTCGTCGGCGAAAGCACGGTCACCGTGCAGTTCGTGGAAGTCGGTGAAGATTTCCCGCACGTAGTCCAGCGTGTACGGACGTTGCGGGTGGCGGGCGATCTGCGCGACCTGCCAGGGGCTCAGGTTCGCGTAGATGTCCTTGGTGAGCTGCTGGCTCTTGCCGGCCAGCCGCGAAATCTCTTCGGAAATATCGACGGCCGAGTCGTCCTGCACGAAGCGCAGTTCCTCGATCTTCGCCTCGAGTTCGGCGATCGGCTGCTCAAAATCCAGGAAGGTGGTTTTCATGAAGGCACATGTACCTGTCTGTGAAGGGGCGCATTCTACCGGAATTTACCCCCGATCTTATCCGCCGGCAGACATCGCCGGCGACACTTTCTCGCAAAATCTTCGCGAGAAGAAACTAATACGTCACCGGAAGCGGATCCAGGCTGCGCCACATATACCAGGTGGCCACCGTCCGCCACGGCTCCCAATTGGCCGCGACCTCGCGCGCCTCGCTGCGTGTGACCGGCTCGCCGCTGAAGTAATTCGTCGAGATCGCGTTGATCAGGCCGATGTCGTCGAGCGGCAGTACGTTGGGCCGCATCAGGTTGAACATCAGGAACATCTCCGCGGTCCAGCGGCCGATGCCGCGGATCTGCGTCAACTCCGCGATCACCGCCTCGTCGTCCATCTCCGCCCATTGGTTGACATGCACGCGGCCGGCCTTGAAATGCTCGGCCAGGTCGATGATGTACTCGGCCTTGCGCCGGGACAGGCCGCAGGCGGCCAGTTTCTCGGTGCCGGCCTTGACCAGCTGTGCCGGCGTCAGCTTGGGACAGGCGACGACGAGCCGCTCCCAGGCCGCCTGCGCGGACTTGACCGAAATCTGCTGCCCCACCACCGAGCGTGCCAACGTGATGAACGGGTCCCCGCGCGCGACCAGGTGGCCCGGGCCATAGGTGGGAATCATCTTGCGCAGGATGCGGTCACGCTTCATCAGGTCGGCGCAGGCCTCGTCCCAGTAGGCGGGGCGCACGACCTCGACGTCGCTGTCGACCGGCAGCGGCACGGCGCCGCCCTTGCCGTCCGCCTTGGCCACGCCGGCAGCCTTGCCGGCGCGGGCCGGCGCAGCCTTGGCCGCGCTGGCGGCGGCGGGCGTCTTGCGCGCGACAGCGTTCAAGCACGCCTCCATTCGGTCACGCCACCCGGCTTGTCTTCCAGCACCACGCCGGCCGCCAGCAGTTCCGCACGGATGCGGTCGGCCTCGGCGAAGTTGCGCTCGGCCTTGGCGGCCTTGCGCGCGGCGATGCCGGCCTCGATCTGCGTCGCGTCCAGTCCGTCGGAGGTGCTGCCCGCTTGCAGGAAGGCATGCGGGTCGCGCTGCAACAGGCCCAGGGTGCCGGCCAGCGCCTTGAGCTGGCGCGCGGCGGCGGGCGAAGCGGTACGGTTGACTTCGCCGGCGAGGTCGAACAGCACCGAGAACGCGATCGGGGTATTGAAGTCGTCGCACATGGCCTCGCGGAAGCGCTGCGCATGGGCTTCGTTCCAGTCGAGCGGCTCGCCGTCGGCCTGTGCATCCTTCAGGGCCGTGTAAAGACGGGTCAGGGCGTGGCGCGCATCGTCGAGATGGGCCTCGCCGTAGTTCAGCGGACTGCGGTAGTGGGCGCGCAGGATGAAGAAGCGCACCACCTCGGAATCGTAGGCCTTCAGCACGTCGCGGATGGTGAAGAAGTTGCCGAGCGACTTCGACATCTTCTCGTCGTTCACGCGCACGTGGCCGTTGTGCATCCAGTAGTTGACGAAGGGCTTGCCGCTGGCGCCCTCGGACTGCGCGACCTCGTTCTCGTGGTGCGGGAACTGCAGGTCGGCGCCGCCGCCGTGGATGTCGAAATGCTCGCCCAGCAGCGTGCAGCTCATGGCCGAGCACTCGATATGCCAGCCTGGACGCCCGCGACCCCAGCGCGAATCCCACTTGCTCTCGTCCGGCTCGCTGGCCTTGGCAGACTTCCACAGCACGAAGTCGAGCGGATCCTGCTTGGCCTCGTTGGTGCTGACGCGCTCTCCCGCGCGCAGGTCTTCGATCGACTTGCCGGAAAGCCTGCCATAGCCGGGGAACTTGCGCACCGAGAAATTCACGTCGCCGTCCGCGGCCTGGTACACCAGTCCGTTCTGCTCGAGCTTGTCGATCAGGTTGAGCATCTGCGGCACGTACTGGGTGGCGCGCGGCTCGTGGTCGGGGCGCTGCACGCCAAGTGCCGCCGCGTCCTCGTGCAGGGCATCGATGAAGCGCTCGGTCAGCGCGCCGATGGTCTCGCCGTTCTCGGCGGCGCGGCGGATGATCTTGTCGTCGATGTCCGTGATGTTCTGCACATAGGTCACTTCATAGCCGATGGTGCGCAGCCAGCGCTGCACCATGTCGAATATCACCATGGCCCGCGCATGACCCACGTGACAGTAGTCGTACACCGTCATGCCGCAGACATACATGCGGACCTTGCCGGGTTCGATGGGCACGAAGGGCTGCTTGGCACGCGCGAGCGTGTTGTAGATATTCAATGAATGCATGAAACGAAGTGAATGATGGGGGAAGCACGCCGACGGTGTGCCGCCTGGCCGGGCGCGTACTGCAGTACGGATCACTGATTGAATCACTTCCAGCCGAGCCGGCGCTTGCTCCAGCGCAAGACTGGCGCGTCCCATATCTTACCGGAAGCGCGCCTGGCGGTCGCCGCGGGGCGGCCGAGCGCGTACCGCCCGTCCACGCTTTGCTAGAATGCCGCCGAGTATAACGGACCGCCCGAAAATGAGCCTGCTCCTGCCCTCCCTCGAATTCGCGGCCGCGCGGCTTCGGGCCCGCCGCGGCGCCGCCGCGGCAACCGCTGCCGTGCTGCTGGCCGGCCTGCCTTGCCTGGCCCAGGCCCAGATGCCCATGTCCCTGGCCGCGCCGGCGGCCTCCACCCCGGTGCGCTCCGCCGACCCGGGCATGGCCGACGCCGAGAAGGCCGTGAGCCAGAAGCATTACGCCCAGGCCGTGGAGCAGTTCGACCGCGTGCTGGCGGCCAATCCACGCAACGTGCAGGCGCGCTTCGAGCGCGCCTGGGCGCTGGCCCAGGGCGGCCGCGAGCAGGACGCCGAGCGCGCCTTCGCGGAGATTGCCCAGGACTTTCCCGAGTTGCCGGAACCGCACAACAACCTGGCGCTGCTGTATGCCCGGCGCGGCGAGTTGAAGCGGGCCGAGGCCGAGTTGCTGCTGGCGATCGACGTCAATCCGGCTTTTGCCGTGGCCTACACCAACCTGGGCGACGTCTATCGCCGCCTGGCGGAACAGGCCTACGCCGACGCGCTGCGCCGCAGCCCGGGTGATGCGCGCGCCAGCGCCGCCCTCGGCCAGTTGCGTCAGGCGGCAGCGCCCGCCGCACCTGCCGCGGCCAAACCCGCCGCAGGAGCGAACCCGGCCTCGTCCCCGGCAGCGCGCTGAGATCCACCCGGCCGCGCCCCCCCCCGCTTCGCGCCAGGCCGCTGCGGCGCGCCGCGCTGGGCGACCGCGCGGCATTCCCCTCGTCACCCAAGGAGTCCGTCATGTCCCTTTCCAGACGCCTCGCCATCGCCGGCATGCTGGCCGGCGCCCTCGCCCTGAGCCCGCTGGCCGCGCTGGCGCAGTCCGCGCCGGCGGCCAAGCCCAAGGCCGAGCGGGTGCAGTTCACCACCAGTGCCGGCAAGTTCACCGTCGAGGTCTACCCGGACGCGGCGCCGAAGACGGTCGCCAACTTCCTGGAGTACGTCAAGAGCGGCTTCTATGCGGGCACCATCTTCCACCGCGTGATCAATGGCTTCATGATCCAGGGTGGCGGCTTCGACCGCGAGATGAACGAGAAGCCGACGCGCGCGCCGATCCCGCTCGAAGCGCGCAACGGCTTGAAGAACAAGGCCGGCACCATCGCCATGGCACGCACCAGCGACCCGAACTCCGCCACCGCGCAGTTCTTCGTCAATGTGGTAGATAATCCCAACCTCGACTATCCGGCACCGGACGGCAACGGCTACGCTGTCTTCGGCAAGGTGATCGATGGCATGGATACCATCGATCGCATCAAGGTCGCCCCGACTACCGCCTACGGGCCGATGCGCAATGTGCCGGCCACGCCGATCGTGATCCAGTCGGCCAGCATCGTCCAGTAGGCATTGACCCAGAGAAAGGAAAGCAGATGTCCAAGGTTCAGCTCCAAACCAGCGAAGGCGTGATCACGCTCGAACTCGATGCCGAGAAGGCTCCCAAGACGGTGGAGAACTTCCTGTCGTACGTGCGCAAGGGCCACTACGACAACACCATCTTCCACCGCGTGATCAAGAACTTCATGATCCAGGGCGGCGGCTTTGAGCCCGGCATGAAGCAGAAGGGCACCGACGCGCCGATCGACAACGAAGCCGGCAACGGCCTGAAGAACGACCGCTACACGGTCGCCATGGCACGCACCAACGCGCCCCACTCGGCAACCGCCCAGTTCTTCATCAACGTGGTCGACAACGACTTCCTGAACTTCTCGTCGCCGACGCCGCAAGGCTTCGGCTATGCCGTGTTCGGCAAGGTGGTCGAAGGCACCGAGGTGGTCGAAAAGATCAAGGGCGTGCGCACCGGCAGCTCCGGCTTCCACCAGGACGTGCCGCTCGAAGACGTGATCATCGAGAAGGCCACCATCGTCGAGTAATGCCTCACGCACCGGCGCGGGCCGCGGGTCCGTGCCGGCTGCTGCGGCCAAGTGCGCCCCGCGACCATGACCGCCCCCCCTGCCCCGCCGGCGTCCGGCGTGCCTGAACTCCAGGTGCCCGCGCCGGCGTGGTTCATTTCCGACCTGCACCTGACGCCCGCCATGCCCCGCACGCTGGCGGCCTTCGAACGCGCGCTGGAACGCGCGGCAATGCAGGCACACGCCCTGTTCATCCTCGGCGATTTCTTCGAATTCTGGATCGGCGACGACGAGACCGGCACGCCCTTCGCGGCCGGCGTGGCCGCCGCACTGCGCACGCTGGCGACAGGCGGCGTGGCCGTTTACCTGATGCACGGCAACCGCGACTTCCTGCTCGGCGAGCGCTTCGCCGCCGCGGCCGGTGCCACGTTGCTGCCCGATCCCACCGTGATCCGCTGCGCCGGCCGGCGCGTGCTGCTCAGCCATGGCGACATGCTCTGCACCGACGACGCACGCTATATGCGCTTCCGGCGCCTGACGCGCAACCGCTGGGTGCAGCGCGCCTTCCTGGCGCTGCCACTAGCGGCGAGGCTGTCAGTGGCGCGCCGCCTGCGCGCCGACAGCGAAGCCGGCCGCGCGCGGCCCCAGCAGCCGCGCAACTATGGCGACGTCGCGCCGCAGGCCGTGGCCGGGCTGATGCGCGCGAGCGGCACGGACCTGCTGGTACACGGCCACACGCACCGGCCCGCACGCCACCTGGAAAGCACCGGCGAGCGTTGGGTCCTGACCGACTGGGATCTCGACGGCGCGCACGGCGGCCCGCCACGCGCGGCGGCCTTGCAACTCGACGACTCCGGTTTCCGTACGGTACCCCTGGACGACTGAGCGGCCGTGGCCGCCGGCTCAGTCGAACCGGCGTTGCAGGAGCGATCGCCCCCCGCGCGGCCGGCCACCCGCCGCCACGTGTTCAATCGTCACCCCAGCGCCAGCGCGGCGGCTCCCCTTTGCGCCAGCAGATAGCGAGCAGCAGCGCGCAGAGCGTCAGCTGGCTGCCGATGAAGGCGCCCGGCCGGGTGTGCGGCGGGAAGCAGGCAACAGCCATGCCGACCAGGAGCGCATATACGGCATACACCAACCAGCCCTGCCAGCACGTAGGCAGGCCCCAGCCCCATCCGTAACGCTTGGCAGGGAACCAGTACCTGGGGGACGATGGCATGGCGATGCTCCTTGGCAGAAACGCCGGAACGCGCCGGCGACAGCCACATCATAGGCCCGCGCGGCGAACAAGCGAGCCCCGCCGCCGCGTGGACGCGGTGGCGGAGGTGCCCTATTTCAGGAGCTTGCGCAAGTCGCTGGCATCGAAGCTTTCGTTGGGTGTCTTCTCCAGGTGCTCGCCGAGCCGATCCAGCGCCGCCAGTACCGCCTCGATGCGCTCATGCTGGCGGGCCGCGTTGTCGATCAGGCTCTTCAGCGCCAGCGACACCGGATCGTCCGCATTGGGCGTGATGCCATAGGCGGAGAACTCCTGCTTCGCGGCCTGCTGCTGCGGCGGCGCGTCCGGCAGGATGATGCGTGCCGGCACGCCGACCGCCGTCGCACCCGGCGGCACCGGCTTGAGCACCACGGCATTCGAGCCGACGCGCGCGCCGTCGCCGACAGTGAAGCCGCCCAGCACCTTGGCGCCGGCGCTGACGACCACGTTGGCGCCGAGCGTCGGATGGCGCTTCTGGCCCTTGTAGAGCGAAGTACCGCCCAGGGTCACGCCCTGGTAGATGGTGCAGTCGTCGCCGACCTCGGCGGTCTCCCCGATGACCACGCCCATGCCGTGGTCGATGAAGACGCGCCGGCCGATGGTGGCGCCGGGATGGATCTCGATCCCGGTCAGGAAGCGGGACCAGTGCGAGATCCAGCGGCCCAGCCAGCGCAAGCCCGCGTTCCAGCAGCCGTGCGCGAAGCGGTGGAACATGACCGCGTGGAAGCCGGGGTAGCAGGTCAGGACTTCGAGGCGGCTGCGCGCAGCGGGATCGCGCAGCATGATGGCGTCGATATCTTCCTTCAGACGAGTGAACATCGTGTCGTGTCGTGGTGCCATGCCGTGCGCCGCGCCCGTCCGGAAGCGGATCGCGCGGTCGCCGGCATGGTCATTGGCCGGTGGGAACGGGATCAGGAGTGTAAGAGATTTGCTGCCCTGATGCCGTCATGGACTTTGCCGGCGGCAAGCCGCCGGGCCCGGACCGTCAACATCGCTCCGGCACGTGCACCAGCCCGCTGAGCAGGCGGCGGGCACCGGAGCGCACGGTGACACGCCGCACCGCCGCGGCGGGCGGCGGTGCGGCCGGCGCAAAATAGTCGAGTTCGATCGTGGCGGCAGGATCTGCCGCGCCGTCCCCGCCCCCGCCCTCGTGTGCGGAGCACGGTTCGAGCGGATGGCCGTTGGTGCAAGGCACGTGCGCGAGCACGACGCGCCCGGTGTTGCGCAGCCAGATCCGTACCGTGGTGATGCCGTCGCGCGCCGGCACGAAACCGCGCCAGATGGCAAAGGCTCCGGCCGCGGCCGGCAATTCGGCCGCGGGCCCGCCAGCTTCTTCGCCACTGTCCTCGCCCGACCAGTCCATGCGCGCCACCTGGGTGGCGACCGCTCCGATGCGGCACTCCACGTCGCAGCCGGCTCGGCGCGCGGCGCGCATCAGCGCCACGCGGCCCTCGAGGCCGTCGGCATCCCCCGCGGCGACTCCCGGTGCGGCCAGCAAGCGCAGCAGCAAGGCATCGCGCGCCGCGCCGTCCTGGGGCAGGTCGTCCTCCAGCAAGAACACGCCCTTGCCGGCACCGCTGCGCATGTAGAAGGCCGGAATCTCCGTCACCGCTCGCCGCTCCTGTCGATGGTCAGCCTGCCTGCCCGTCCGTACCGCCGTCCGGGCGGTCGTCCCGGCCGCCCCGGTCGTCCTGCGCGGCCAGCAGCATATGCTTGGCGACGCCGCGCAGGATGTTGACTTCCTCGCGCTCCAACCCGGTGCGGGCCAGCAGGCGGCGCAGCCGCGACATGAGCTTGCGCGGGTGCGCGGGATCGAGAAAACCGATGGCTTCCAGGCCCGACTGCAGGTGCCCGAACATGGCCTCGACCTGCTCGGCGGTGGCGGGCTCTCCAGCATAGCCGATCCCCGCCTCCGGCGCCGGCGCCCCCTCCAGCAGGGCCAGGCGCATCTCGTAGGCCACCAGCTGCACCGCCTGGGCGAGATTGAGCGAAGCGTAGGCGGGGTTGGCGGGAATATGGGTCACGGCCGAGCAGCGCTCGACCACCTCGTTGGGCAGGCCGAATCGCTCATTGCCGAAAACGAAGGCGATCGAGGCGCCGGCGGCGGCATCCAGGCAGAGACGCCCCTGCGCCACCGCGGCGCGCGGCAGCAGCCGCGGCGGACCGAATTCGCGCTGGCGCGCGGTCATAGCCACCGCCAGCGCGGTGCCAGCCAGGGCCTGCTCGACGTCGTCGACGAGGCAGGCGCCGGCGAGCACGTCGTCGGCGCCGCTGGCCATCGCCACGGCCTCGGCATGCTCACGCACGCCGGGCTCGCGCGGACGCACCAGCACCAGGCTGCCCGGTACCGTGCCGAACCCCATGGTCTTGAGCGCGCGAGCCACCGAGCCGACGTTGCCGGGGTGGCTGGTCTCGACGAGGACGAAACGCACCCGGGCGAAGCCTTCCTGCTCCGTAGCGCGCCCACTTGGCTGGTCCAGGCGACTCCCCGTCTGGCTCGTCTGATTTGCCGGCTTGTTATACAATGTGCGATTCCTCTTGGGCGTGGCCCCGGCCTTGTGCTTTCTACAGCACCCGGAAGCGGCGCACCACCGTTCTTCTACAATCCGTTGTGTTGTCAGCCGCCAGCCGTGCAGCGCGCCATCGCGCGCCCGGTCCGTGCCGGCTTGGAGAGATTCATGCACCCGATGCTCAATATCGCCGTCAAGGCGGCCCGCAAGGCAGGTACCATCATCAACCGCGCGTCGATGGACGTCGACCTGCTGCGTGTCTCGCGCAAACAGCACAACGATTTCGTTACCGAGGTGGACCGCGCGGCTGAGGCCGCGATCATCGAGGTCATCCGCACCGCCTACCCGGAACACGCCATTCTAGCGGAAGAGTCCGGCCAGTCCTGGACCGACGGCGAGGAAACCAGCGAATACACCTGGGTCATCGATCCCCTCGACGGCACCACCAACTTCATCCACGGCTTTCCGCAGTACGCCGTTTCCATCGCCCAGTTGCACAAGGGCGTGCCCGCCCAGGCCGTGGTCTACGATCCTGCCCGCGACGAGCTGTTCACCGCCACCAAGGGCGCCGGCGCCTTCCTCAACAACCGCCGCATCCGCGTGACCCGCCGCGACAAGCTGGCCGACTGCCTGGTCGGCACCGGCTTCCCTTTCCGCGACATGGAAGGCCTGGACGAGTACCTGGAGATCTTCGCGCTGATGACGCGCAGCTGCGCCGGCCTGCGCCGCCCGGGCGCGGCCGCGCTGGACCTGGCCTACGTGGCCTGCGGCCGCCTCGACGGCTTCTTCGAGACCGGCCTGAAGCCCTGGGACATGGCCGCGGGCATGCTGCTGGTGACCGAGGCCGGCGGCCTGGTCGGCAACTACGCTGGCGAATCGCGCCACATGGAACAAGGTGAAGTGCTGGCCGGCAACCCCAAGGCCTTCGCGCAGATGGTGCGCCTGCTGTCGCCGTTCTCGCTGGACAACGCCAAGCCTGCCGCCTGACGGCGCCGCACCGCTGGCGCGCGCAGCCGCTGCGGCGGCGCGCGCCGTGGCAATTGCAACAAGATGCGCCAAGCGACCCGTTCGGGTTGACATGGCGCCTCATGACTCTTACACTCCGCCCGTCTTTTCATCCAAGGGAATTTCCGTGGGCTCTGCAACCAGTGACAGTAGTCGATCGCGCATCGGCATCGCTGCCTGACAGGTACGGAATCTCTTCTCTCTTCCGCGCCTGATCCCTCCAGGTAGCGGTGTCTTCCCGCCAGCCCTCCCGGCCGGCCCCTCGCCTCGAATACCGTCTCATCGTCCGTGTGTCCGCCAGCCTGACGGCCGGCTCGACGCGCCTGTCCCGCGTTGCCAATGGCAACGCACGGTCGCCGCTTGCCAGCGCGCGGCGACCCGGCGGCCAGCGGACGGCATCCCGCGCCTCGCCCTCCGGAGCGAAAGGCCATAGCAGCCCGGGCCGTGCCCGCGCTATCCGCCTTACCGATTGCAACAAAGGGAGCACGCCATGCGCTTTCTCCACAAGCTGATGCCCGCCACCCCTGCCGCCACGGCCGCGGCCGCCGCCGGCGCCTGCCCGCCGCCAGCGATGCCCGCGTCGCAACTGTTCCAGGTCGTGGTGCTGTGCCGCGACGCCGGCGAGCGCCGCATCGCACAGCAGATCCTCGACGAGCTCGACGCCAACCAGATGACGCTGCGCAGCCTCCACGCGCGCAGCCTCGCGCAGCGCGAGCTGACCGAAGTCCGCGTACTGCTGCAGTGCCCCCAGGACGCCCGTGCCGCCATGGTCCGGCTGGTGCAGGTGCTGGGTTTCACGCCGCTGGTGCGCTCGGTGCGCTGGGAAACCGTGCCGCAGCCCGCGCGCGCGCTGGCCGCCACCACGCACTGATCCGCACCGGCGCCACGCTGGCCTCACCAGGAGACCCCATGGACCCCGACCCTAGTTGCCATCCCTTGCGCCGAAGGTGCGGCGCGCCCGGCCCCGCCTGATCCTCCGTCCCGAGCCTTGATGCCGGCGGATCGGCCCCACCGGACCCGCACGGCCATTCCCGCCTGAGCGCAGCCCCGCCCCGCAGGGCCTGCCCGCCTGGAATCCCCGCCCCTTCGGCGCCGCGCCCCTCCGCGCGCAGCGCTTCGCACGACACAGCCTGCTCCCTCCAGAGACCCGTCCGGCCAGCGGCCGCCGGCCCGCTGGGGATTGCGCTCGTCCCTGCCACGCCAAGCGGCCTCGATGCCGCCTGCCCGCGCTGCCGCCCCACTTCACCGAACCGCATCCCGACATGCGTGGCGGCGCTCGATCGCCGCGCCCAGGAGAACCCATGCCGTACCCCAACTTGCGCCGGCGGCGCCTGCTCGCCCTGGCCACCGCCTGCACCGCCCCCTGGCTGCTGGCCGCCTGCGAACCCTCCGGCCCGGCCCAGGCCAAGACAGCGGAACCTCCGTCCCGGAGCGCCACCGACAAGATCCTCGAAGGCAGCCAGATCACCCTGCCGCCCGGCTCGCCGCTGCGCGGCCGGCTGGTCGTCGACACCGTCCGCACGCAGGAGATCGCGCGGCAGATCCCCGTGCCGGGCGTGATCGAAGCCGATCCCGCGCGCCTGGTCCGCATCGCCCCGCCGCTGCCCGGCCGCATCCTGCAGCTGCACGCCGGCCTCGGCGACGCCGTGCGCCAGGGCGAGCCGCTGGTCACCCTCGACTCGGCCGAGCTGAGCAGCGCGCAGGCCGAGGCCGGCAAGGCGCGCGCCGCCCTGCAGGAAACCCGGCTCGAGCTGGAACGCCAGCGCACGCTGTATGCCGAGGAAATCGCCGCACGCAAGGACCTGGAGCAGGCCGAACTGGCGCATGCCCAGGCCAGCCACGAAGCCGAAGCCACCGCGGCCCGCCTGGCCCAGCTCGACGCCAGCAGCGGCAACGACCCGCGCGCACGCCGCCAGCTCGTGATACGCGCCCCGATCAGCGGCCGCGTGATCGCCCTGGACGGCGCGCCGGGCGGCTACTGGAACGACACCAATGCGCCGCTGATGACCGTGGCCGACCTGTCCACCGTCTACCTGGCCGCCAACGTGCCGGAGAAGGACATCGCCGCCGTCTTCGTCGGCCAGCGCGCCCGCATCGACCTCAATGCCTACCCCGGCGAGCCGGCGAGCGGCGAAGTGCGCTATGCGGGCGAGACCCTCGACGCCGACACGCGCACGGTCAAGGTCCGCGTCGCCATGGCCAACCGCGACGGCCGCCTGCGCCCCGGCATGTTTGCGCGCGTGACCTTCAGCGGCCGTTCGCGCCAGACCCTGGTGGTGCCCGTGTCGGCCCTGCTGCAGGACGGCCTCTACACCAAGGTGATGGTCGAGCACGGCGAGTTCCGCTACGCCGCGCGCACAGTGCGCACCGGCGACGTGGTCGACGGCATGGCCGAGGTGCTCGACGGCCTGCGCGCCGGCGAGCGGGTGGTGGTGAAGAACGGAGTGCTGCTCAATGATTGACCGCCTCGTCACCCTCTGCTTCCACCGCCGCGGCATCGTCTGGCTGGTGTTCGCCCTGGTCGCGCTGTACGGCCTGGCCAGCTGGCGCCAGCTCCCCGTGGAAGCCTACCCCGACATCGCCGACGTGACCTCGCAGATCGTCACCCAGGTGCCCGGCCTGGCAGCCGAGGAGGTCGAACAGCAGATCACCATTCCGCTCGAACGCGCCTTGCTGGCCACGCCCGGCATGCACGTGCTGCGCACGCGCAGCCTGTTCGGGCTGTCGCTGGTCACGGTGGTGTTCGAGGACGGCACCGAAGGCTACTGGGCACGCCAGCGCCTGCAGGAACGCCTGGCCGAAGTGGACCTGCCCTACGACGCCAAACCCGGCCTCGACCCCTACACCTCACCCATTGGCGAGGTCTACCGCTACACGCTGGAATCGCCCACGCGCGACCTGCGCGAATTGTCCAACCTGCAGGCCTGGACCGTGATCCCGCGCTTGAAGAAGGTAGCCGGCGTGGTCGACGTGACCAACTTCGGCGGCCTCACCACCCAGTTCCTGCTCGAACTGGACCCGGCCAGGCTCAACCAGTACCACCTGACCCTGGCGCAGGTAACCGAAGCACTCAACGCCAACAATGCCAATGCCGGCGGCGGCGTGATGGACCGCGGCGAACAGTCCTACGTGGTGCGCGGCGTCGGCCTGCTGCACTCGCTGCAGGACATGGGCAACGTGGTGGTCACCAGCAAGGATGGCACCCCGGTGCTGGTCAAGGACCTCGGCACGCTGCGCTACGGCAACGTCGAGCGGCGCGGCATCCTCGGCAAGGACGGGCAGGCAGATGCCGTCTCCGGCATCGTGCTGCTGCTCAAGGACTACAACGCGGCCCAGGCGCTCGCCGGCATCCACGCCGCCGTGGCCGACCTGAACGGCAAGCTGCTGCCGCCCGATGTCAAGCTGGTGCCCTATCTCGACCGCAGCCACCTGATCGAGGCCACCATGCGCACGGTCGGCATGACCTTGACCGAGGGCATGGTGCTGGTCGCCGTGGTCCTGCTGCTGTGCCTGGGCAGCCCGCGCGCGGCGCTGATCGTGGCACTGACGATCCCGCTGGCGCTGCTGATCGCCTTCATCTTCATGCGGCACTTCCATATCCCGGCCAACCTGCTCAGCCTGGGAGCGATCGACTTCGGCATCCTGGTCGACGGCGCCGTGGTGCTGGTGGAGAACATGCTGCGCCGGCGCGAGCGCCAGCAGGACCTGCCGCTGACACCCGCCGATGCCATTGCGGCCACGCTGCAGGTGGCGCGGCCGATGTGCTTCGGCATGCTGGTGATCGTCGCCGCCTACCTGCCGCTGTTCTCCTTCGAGCGCATCGAGTACAAGCTGTTCGCGCCCATGGCCTACGCGGTGGGTGCCGCCCTGGGCGGAGCATTGCTGGTCGCGCTGACGCTGGTCCCAGGCCTCGCCTGGCTGGCCTTCCGCAAGCCGCGTCCGGTCTTCCACAATCCGGTGCTCGACTGGCTCGGCCGGCACTACCAGGCCTTCCTGGCGCGCAGCGTCGGAGGCCGGCGCTGGGTGGCGGCCGCCTGTGCCGCCGCGCTGGCCGGACTGGCCGTACTGGGACTGACCACCGGCCGCGATTTCCTGCCCTACCTCGACGAAGGCTCGCTGTGGCTGCAGGTACAGATGCCACCCGGCATCACGCTGGAACGCGCGGCCGGGATGGCCGACGAACTGCGCCGCGTCACGCGCGAGTTCCCCGAGGTGTCCTACGTGGTCACGCAGACCGGCCGCAACGATGACGGCACCGACTACTGGACGCCCTCGCATATCGAAGCCAGCGTCGGCCTGAAGCCCTATCGCGAGTGGCCGGCCGGCATGGACAAGCAGAAGCTGATCGGGCGCCTGGCGGCACGCTACGCGCAGATGCCCGGCTACTCGGTCGCCTTCATGCAGCCGATGATCGACGGCGTGCAGGACAAGCTGTCCGGCGCGCACAGCGATCTGGTCGTCAAGGTCTTCGCCGACGACCTCGCCGAGGCGCGCAGCGTGGCGGGCCGCGTGGCCGGCACGCTGCGCGGCGTGCACGGCGCGGCCGACGTGGCCGTCGATGTCGAGCCGCCGCTGCCCAACCTGAAGATCGAACTGGACCGCGCCGCGGCCGCCCGCCACGGCATCAATGCCGCCGACGTGGCCACGCTGGTCTCCACCGGCATCGGCGGCGCCCCCATCGGACAACTCTATGTCGGTGAGAAGAGCTATGACATGACGGTGCGTTTCCCGTCCGCCGCACGCAACCGCCCGGACGCCATCGGCGAGCTGATGCTCAGCGCCGCCAACGGCGCCCAGATCCCGCTGGCCGAGGTGGCCACCATCCGCACCAGCGCGGGCGAAAGCGTGATCGTGCGCGAAATGGGACGGCGCCACATCATCGTGCGGCTCAATGTACGCGGGCGCGACCTGTCCGGCTTCCTGCGCGAGGCACAGGCCGCGATCGCGCAGGCGGTGCCGGTCGACGGCCGCCGCGTGCAGATCGAATGGGGTGGACAGTTCGAGAACCTGAACCGCGCGCAGGCACGCCTCGCGCTGATCCTGCCGATGACGCTCGCACTGATGTTCGTGCTGCTGTTCGCCGAATTCCGCAATCTGCGTCAGCCGGCGCTGGTGCTGCTGGCCGTGCCGCTGGCCATGCTGGGCGGCCTCGCCGCGCTGCAGCTGCGCGGCATGACGCTCAATGTGTCGAGCGCGGTCGGCTTCATCGCCCTGTTCGGCGTGGCGGTGCTCAATGGCGTGCTGATGATCGCGCAGATCAACCGGCTGCGCGCCCAGCGCGGCGCCACGCTGCGCGCGGCCGTGCTCGAAGGCGCGGCCAGCCGCATGCGCCCGGTGCTGATGACCGCCACCGTCGCCGCGCTCGGCCTGACGCCGGCGATGCTGGCCACCGGCCTGGGCAGCGATGTGCAGCGCCCGCTCGCCACGGTGGTGGTGGGCGGGCTGTGCACCGCCACCTTGCTGACGCTGGTACTGCTGCCCGCGCTCTACTTCCTGATCGAGTCCCGCGCCGAACGCCGCGCCGCGGCCGCGGCGCCGGACCCCACGGCCGGACATGCCGCCGACCCGTCCCCACGCGCCTGAGGAACCCAGATGACCCGACTCCTTGCATTCCCGCCCCAGCGGCGGCTGGCCGGCGCGGCGAGCGCCTTTTCCACGCTGGCGCTGGCCTGGCTGGCAAGCGCATCCGCCCATGCCGGCGCCCAGCCGGCGGCCGGCGCTGTGAGCAGCGCGGCAAGCGCCGCAGCGGCAGGCCCGATCTCCGCCGACGCGCCCGCGTCCGCACCGACGCCTTCGGTCGCGCCCCCCGGTCCCGGCCGGCTGCGCTTCCCTGAGTACCTCGACGCAGTGGAGCGCCACAATCCGGCCCTGGCCGCCCAGCAGCAGACCATCCGCAGCGCCGAGGCGGAGATCAGCATCGCCGGCGTACGGCCCGATCCCAGCGTCACCTACGGCGTCAGCAATATCGAGATGAGCCGCGCCGTATCGCCCAAGCCGCCCCGCACCCAAGAGGTGGGGCTGGACCTGCCGATCGAACTGGGCGGTAAGCGCGCGCGCCGCATCCAGGCCGCCAGGTCCAACCTGCGCCTGACCGAGGCCGGCGTGGAAGGCTTCCGCAACGGGCTCTACAGCGAAGCCGCGGCGGCCTTCGTGGAAGCCTGCCGCAGCCGCGCCGCGCTGGCGCGCCAGGAGTCCTCGCTGGCGGCGCTGGCGGAAATCGCGCGCGCCAATGCGGTACGCCAACGCGCCGGCGACGTCGGCGGCCTCGAACTGGCGCAATCGCGCGTGGAGCGCGACCGCTTCGCCGCCGAGGTCAAGAGCGCGCGCGCCGCCGCCAGCAGCGCGCAGATCCGGCTGGCCATCCCGCTCGGCAAGCCCACCGCCGAAGCCTTCGGCGACATGGCGCTCGACTGCGAGCACCTGCCGCCCGTGCCACCGGCGCTCGATGCCCTGCTGGCACAGGCCCTGGAACGGCGCGACACCGTGCGCATCGCGCGCGCGGCGCTGGAGAACGCCTACGACAACCTGGCGCTGGCCCGCGCCAACCGCTGGGTCGACCCGAGCGTGCACGTCGGCCTCGACCTGACGCCCGGCGTCAACGGCACGCTGGGAGACGATGGTCAGCCGCTGGGCGATGGCGTGGCGCGCTCGCGCATGCTGAGCGTCTCGGTCTCGATTCCGCTGCCGTTCTCGCGCCTGCAGCGCGGTGAACTGGAGCAGGCCGAGGCCCGCATCACACAGGCCATGCTGGACCTGCGCGGCGCCGAGCTCACCGCACAGACGGAGGTGCGCAGCGCGCATGCCACCTACCTCGCCGCGCGCGACAACGCGGAACAATACCGCATGTCAGTGCTGCCGGACGCCGACCGCGTGCTCGACGGCAAACGGCGCGCCTACCGGCACGGCTCCGCCTCGCTGTTGGAAGTGCTGGACGCGCAGCGCTCCGCCGACGACACCTACCAGGCCTACCTGCAGGCACGCGCCGACCTCGCGGCGGCAGCCGTGCAACTGCAGTTGTCGATCGGCGAACGCCCGTCGCTCTGAGGCGCCGGGGGCGCCGGCGGCGCCGCTGGTGCGTCAGCTGGCGCCGGCCTCGCTTGCCTTGGCCGGCTGCCTGGCGCCCTTCTTGCCGTGGGACTTCGTGCCCGCCTTCTTCTTCGCCTGCGGCGCCGACGCATCGGCCAGCGATGACTTGGTGCTGCTGTTAGCACCTTGGGTGTAGGGGTCGAACTTTCCGCCGGAGCCGTCAGGCCCGCCCTTGCCGCTGCGCAAGTTGTAGTCGTAGCGGTCCGCGGGATTGGGACTGTCCTTGGGGCCGGCGGCCAGCACCGGCTGTGCAAGACTCAGGCAGGCGGCGGCGCAGACGGCCGGCAAAGCGGCAAGCTTGGCTCTCATCTCGATTCTCCCGGATGCGGAATGGACGGCACAGGCAGGTCTCTCGCCCGCCGCGGCCGCTTCCTGAGCATAGGCGCCGCCAACCGAAATCTCAATGCCGGCGAGGCCCGCGCGCCAGCGCTCAGGCCGTGCCGTCCGGCGATGCTCTGCCCGCCGGCACCACCGTCCCGTCCCAGCGCCCCACGTAGGCAGGCAGCGTGGCCTGCTCCCCATCGGGCTGCGGCGCGCCGCCGCGCAGCGCCATCGGCAGCACGCCCGCCCACGCCGGCACTGCCATGTCCGCCTCGTCGTCCTTGGGCCCGCCACGGCGGCACTTGGTCACCGACTCGTCCAGGGCCAGCCGCAGCACCGTGGTGGCGCCAAGCTCGTTGCGGTCGCCGCGCCGTACCTCATGCGAGCGGCCCGGCGCGATATGTTCGACGAAGGCATCGAGCGCGGCGGCCTTGTGCGCTTCCTCGACGGTTTCGAACACACCGTAGATCACCGCCGAGCGGTAGTTCATCGAATGATGGAAAGCCGAGCGCGCCAGCACCAGGCCGTCCAGGTGGGTCACGGTGACGCATACCTGGGTACCGGCGGCGGCCACCTTCAGCATGCGGCTGCCGTTGGAGCCGTGGATGTACAGATGGTCGCCCGCGCGCCAGCAGGCGGTGGGAATGCAATGCGTGCCGGCTTCGTCGGCAAAGGCGACGTGGCACAGGTAGGCGTCATCCAGGATGGCATGCAGCTCGGCAGTGTCATAGCTGCCGCGCGCCGGCATGCGCCGGATGCGGGTGCGCGCCGACGGCGCCTGCCGGACTGGCTGGGCCGCCTCGGCTGCGGCGGGAACGGATGCCGGGTTCAGGGCGGAGGGCGATGACGCGGTGGATGCCATACGGATGCCTTCTGGGTGAGAAGAGGAGATCGGATCGCCAGAATAATGAGAGCGTGGCACCATTGCTAGAACCACGAACCCGCAGTTTCCTGGAGCCACCGCATGGACTACGGTCTGTTGCTCGCCACCAGCCACGCCAGCCACCCCGAGCGCATGTCGGGGCAACGGCGGCTGTACGAAAGCCTGCGCGCCGCCATCCTCGACGGCCGCCTGGCGCCGGGCGCGCGCCTGACCGCGTCGCGTGTGCTCGCCGCCGAACTGGGCATGGCGCGCAACTCTGTGCTGTACGCCTACGAGCGGCTGGCCTCGGAGGGCTACATCGCCGGCGACCGCCATGGCACCTCCGTGGCCCGGCTTGGCCTGTCGTCGCCCCGCCTCGCGAATCTGCTGGCGGCGGACCGCGCCGCGACGGCGCCGGGCCTGTCGCGCCGTGCCGCGGGCCTCGGGCGCGAGGACCCGCACAGCGGGGAAATGCTGCCCTTCGTGCCTGGCGTGCCGGCCCTGGACGCCTTTCCGCTGGCGCGCTGGCGCCGCTCGATCGAGCGCGCCTGGCGCAGCCTGTCGGCACGCCACCTGGGCCAAGGCCAGGCCGCCGGCCAGCCGGCGCTGCGCCACGCCATCGCCGAGTACCTGCGCGTGGCACGCGGGGTACGCTGCGAAGCCGCGCAGGTCTTCGTCACCGCCGGTACGCAATCGGGACTGGACCTGTGCGCGCGCCTGCTGGCCGATGCCGGCGACACCGCCTGGGTGGAGGATCCCGGCTATCCGGGCGCGCACGCCGCCTTCCGATCGGCCAGCCTGCGCCTGGAATCGATCCCGGTGGATGCCGACGGGCTCGCGCCGCCGGCCGGACATTGGCAGCGCGTGCCCCCGCGACTGGTCTACATCACGCCCTCGCACCAGTATCCGCTCGGCTCGGTGCTGAGCCTGGAGCGGCGGCTGGCGCTGCTCGCCGCGGCGCGCGCGGCCGGTGCCTGGATCATCGAGGACGACTACGACAGCGAGTTCCGCCGCGACGGCATGCCGGTCCCCGCCGTGCAAGGCCTGGAGGCCGATGCGCCGGTGATCTACCTGGGTACCTTCAGCAAGACCTTGTTCCCGGCGCTGCGGCTCGGCTTCATGGTGGTGCCGCCACAGTTGGCCACCCTGCTGGCCGGCACCGTCGGCGCCATCCCCCAGGGCGGACACGTCGCCGAACAGCTGGCACTGGCCGAGTTCCTCGACAGCGGGGCATTCACCAGCCACCTGCGGCGCATGCGCCGCCTCTACGCCCAGCGCCGCGATGCGCTGCAGGACGCGCTGGCACGCCACCTGGGCACGCGCTTGACGGTCTCCGCCAGCGCGGGCGGCATGCACCTGAGCGCACGCCTGGAGATGCCGCTGGCCGATACCACGGTGAGTGCCGCCGCGGCGGCACGGGGGCTGGCGCTGCGCCCGCTCAGCCGCTACCTGTTGCCGGGTACGCCCCAGGCGCAATACAACGGCTTCGTCTTCGGCTACGCGAACGTGGCCGAAGACGCCGTGGACGGCGCCGTCTGCCGCCTGGCCCGCGTCCTCGACGAGGTTGCCGGCGCGCGCCCCGGCCCTGGCTAGCCGACTTCGAGGTCGACGCCGAAGCCGCCGGCGAGTTCGCTGTCGATCAGCCCCGTCGCGTAAGCCAGCAGGCAGGCTTCGATCTCTCGGATCGTGATCGGTAGTTGCATCCAGTCCGGCGTGAAGCGCACACCGACACTCTCGTCCGGGCCGGTGATGCGCACCCAGCCGTGGCCGTCTCCGACGCCGATGGCGTCAGGCACGGCGAGCCGGATGGTGAACCCCTTGTAGCGGTGCGTCCGTTCTTGCATGCAGGCCTCCTCCCTCCTTTGTTGCGGAGCAGGATAGCAGCCGGACTTTGCGCGAAATTGACAAGCATCAAGCCGGCCGGCACCATCCGCGCCGACGAACGGCAGACGAACGGCAGCACTCAGGGGCACCCCGCCGGTGCGCCGGTCCGTTGCGCCTGGACCAGGTGATGCGCCGCGAGGAAGCACGCCAGCGCCAGTCCGGCGCAGACCGCCAGCAAGCCGATCGCAAGCGGCCTGCCATGGCAGAAGCCCCCCAGCCAGCGCGTCAGTTCCGCGGCCAGGAAGGTCGCCCGGCCGCCGATGCTTTCCAGACGGGTCTCGTAGAGCTTGGTGTCCGGCATGGCGCCGGCCAGTTGCCAGCTGGTCTCGTGCCAGGGCATCGCATCCACCAGGCTTGCACCGATGATGCCCGCCGCCAGCAGGACTGCCCCCGCCAGATACAGGCAGGCTGGCACCACGATGAGCATGCCCCGTCCCCGCCACCACGCTGCTTCGACCATTTCAGCCTCTCCCGCCATCGTTCTTGTCTCAGTATGGGCGGCGCCGCGCGCGAGCGAAAGACTTCCGCAGGCGGCAGGCAAGGCACCCGCACAATGTGTCGCCGGCAAGACCTTGGCCGCCCCAGGCGGCTGTTCCCGCACTCCGCCGCGCTGCTTGCCTTCTCGGTTCGGAAACGCGGCCGCCAGTCCCCAGTACAATACGGACCGCCCTTATTGGCCCGCCGTTACCGGCCCCTCCGTTTTCCCGCACCCCGACTCATGTCCAATCTCATCGTGCATGGCGGCGCCCCGCTCCGCGGCCGCATCACCCCCTCGGCAAACAAGAACGCGGTCCTCCCCGTGCTTTGCGCCACCCTGCTCACCGACGCGCCGCTACGCTTGCACGGCGTGCCGGATATCACGGACGTGCGCAAGATCCTGGAGATCTTCTCGACGCTGGGCAGCGACGTCCATTGGGACCGCGAGACCGGCACGCTGGACCTGCACCACCGCGCCACCACCTTCGACGCGCAGCGCCACCGCCTGCCGGAGGAAATGCGTTCGTCGATCATGCTGGTGCCGCCGCTGCTGGCCCGCTTCGGCGTGGCGCGCCTGGAAGACAACGTCAAGGGCTGCACCCTCGGCGTGCGCGAGATCGACCCGCACGTCGACATCTTCCGCTCGTTCGGCGGCGAGGTGACGCGCGCCGAAGGCTCGCTGCTGGTGCGCAGCGAAGGCGCCCTGCGCACGACCGACCACTGGCTCGACTACGCCTCGGTCACCACCACCGAAAACTTCGTGCTGTGCGCGGCCGCGGCCCACGGCACCTCGACGCTGACCAACGCCGCCTCCGAACCGCATGTGCAGGAGTTCTGCCGCTTCATGACCATGCTGGGCGTACACATCGAGGGCATCGGCACGTCGCGCCTGACGGTGCATGGCGGCAAGCCGCTGGGCGGCGGCGAGTTCCGCTTCGACGAGGATTTCCACGAGATCACCACCTTCCTGGCACTGGGCGCCATCACCGGTGGCGACGTGGTGGTGCGCAACAGCGCACCGGAGAATTTCCCGCTGATCGACCGCACCTTCGCCAAGTTCGGCATCGGCATCGTGCACGAGGACGGCTGGTCGCGCGTGGCACGTTCGGGCCCGCTGCAGGTGCAGACGCCCTTCACCAGCAACGTGCTGACCAAGGTCGAGGCCGCACCCTGGCCCTATTTCCCGGTCGACCTGCTGCCGATCTTCATCGCCCTGGGCGTGCGTGCGCAGGGCAATGCGATGTTCTGGAACAAGGTCTACGACGGCGCGCTGGGCTGGACCGGCGAGTTGTCCAAGTTCGGCGCCCATGTCTTCTCCTCCGATCCTCACCGCCTGATTACCTTCGGCGGCAACCCGCTCACCCCGGCGGTGGTGGAGAGCCCCTACATCATCCGCGTGGCGATCGCCCTGTTCATGGTCGCCGCCAGCATCGACGGCCGCTCCGAGATCCGCAATGCCACGCCGATCCGCCGCGCCCATCCGCGCTTCGTGGAGAACCTGCGCAGCCTGGGCGCGCAGGTGGAGTGGACCAGCGAAGGCTGACGCGGCTGTATGGCAGGCGCGTCCCGGCGGCCTGGGTGGCGCCGGGACGTGCTTGCGTGGCCCCCTGCCGGAGCCGTTGGCGGCACGGTCAGCATTGGCGGACCATGCCTCGCGCAGGCGGCCGTGACAGCGCTCCTGTGCGGAATCGTGCTCCCGCCGATGCATAAGGAGCGGCGATTGTCATTGCGCCCTTTCTGATTCTTTCGCATTCCTCACATCCGGACATCAAGTTCCGGGCCTCCGCTGCCGTTAGTCGGGTCATCACCTGACTGCGCCAGCGCAGTAGCACCCAGACCGAAGGACAGATCCCCCACCCCGACCAGACCGCTGCGCTGGCAAGCCGAACGCTTGCCGGGCGGGATCTCCTGCGCCTCGCCGGCACGCCGCATGACGCCGGCAAGCGCTGCCCTCGCTCAGCCAGGACAACGCCCTTCCCAACTGAACCACCTGCTGGTGAATTGCATGAACTGGTTTCGCAACCTCAAGCTGGCGCACAAGCTGCTGCTGGCCTTCGTCTCCCTGCTGGCGTTGACCGCGCTGCTCGGCATCTTCTCGATTCTGCAGCTCGGCATGGTCAACCAGGCGTCGACCGACATGGCCACCAACTGGCTGCCGTCGATACGCGCGGCCGGCGAGATCGAATACGGCCTGTCGCGCATGCGCAGCGGCGTGCTCCAGCACATCATCTCGCATGATGCGGCCACCAAGCAGAAATACGATGCCCTGATGGGCCAGATCCGCGACAAGCTGCAGAAGGACGAGCGAACCTATCGCGCGCTGATCTCCAGCGAGCAGGAGAAGCAGGCCTACGAGGCCTTCGACAAGCAGCAGGTCGCCTACGACGCGCTGATGCAGAAGGCACTGGAGCTGTCGCGCTCCGACCAGGCCGACGCGGCCATGGACATCATGCGCGGCGAGGGCCTGGAGCGGTTCAACGGCCTGGAGGCTGGCATCGGGGAAATCGTCCGCATCAACGAGGCCGGCGCCAACCAGGCCTCCGCTGACAGCGACACCCGCTATGCCTCGTCGCGCGCCTGGATCATCGGCCTGCTGGTAGGCGGCGTCGCGCTCGGCCTGGCCCTGGCGCTGTGGCTGGCGCGGCTGGTTTCGCGTCCGCTGCAGCAGGCCGTGGCCATCGCGCAGACCGTGGCCGGCGGCGACCTCGGCAGCCGCATCGAGGTGAACTCCCGCGACGAGACCGGCCAGCTGCTGCAGGCGCTCAAGCAGATGAATGAAAGCCTGGTGCGCATCGTCGGCGAGGTGCGCAGCGGCACCGAGTTGATCGGCAGCGCGTCGGCGGAGATCGCCACCGGCAACCTGGACCTGTCTTCGCGCACCGAAGAGCAGGCAAGTTCGCTGGAAGAGACGGCGGCGTCGATGGAGCAGCTGACAGCCACTGTCAAGCAGAACGCGGAAAGCGCACGCCAGGCCAATCAGCTGGTGCTGTCCGCTTCCGACGTGGCCAGCCGCGGCGGTGCCGTGGTGGCCCGCGTGGTCGACACCATGCACGCCATCCACGATGCCTCGCAGAAGATCGTCGACATCATCGGCGTGATCGACAGCATCGCTTTCCAGACCAATATCCTGGCCCTGAACGCGGCCGTGGAAGCCGCCCGGGCCGGCGAGCAGGGCCGCGGCTTCGCCGTGGTCGCCGGCGAGGTGCGCACGCTCGCGCAACGCAGTGCGGCCGCCGCGCGCGAGATCAAGGGCCTGATCGAGAGTTCGGTGCAGAAGGTCGACGAAGGCAGCCAGCTGGTCGGACAGGCCGGCGACACCATGGGCGAGATCGTCGAAAGCGTGCGCCGCGTGACCGACATCATGGGCGAGATCACCGCCGCCACGCAGGAACAGACCTCGGGCATCGAGCAGGTCAACCAGGCCATCGCGCAGATCGACGAGGTGACGCAGCAGAACGCCGCCCTGGTGGAAGAAGCCTCGGCCGCCTCGCAGTCGATGCAGGAGCAGGCCAGCAAGCTGGTACAGACGGTAAGCGCGTTCAAGCTCGCCGGCGCCGCCTCATCCGCGCAGAGCAACGCGGTGCCCGCCTCGTCCGCATCGGCGGCGCGCGCCACACGAACGGTCCGCCCCACCGCGACCCGGGCTGCGCCGGCCGACACCAAGCCTGCCGCAAGCGTGCCGGCAGCCAGCGCTGCAGCCCGCGCCCCCGCTACCCTGGCCGCGCCGATGACATCGCGCGGCCTGGCGAATGCCGGGGCCGGAGCCGAGGCGGAGTGGGAGCAGTTCTGACCCTTCGGGCCGGGCCATGCCGGCCCGGTGGACAGCCACCGGAACCATCCGGTGGCCTTTGAAACAGGCTCACGGCCCGCTGCCGGCCCAGACCCTTAGGAACGGCACGGAAAGGGGGCCGCGCAGGCGGCACAGTGTGCGCCTGCCCGGCCGGCCTCACGCCATGCGCGGCGACGGCTGCGTGGAAAGCACGATGGCCGCGTGCGTGGGGGCCAACTGCTCGTGCTTGGCCGTCTGCGTCAGCATCGTCAGCAGCGAGGCATCGAGGATGCGGAAGCCGCACACCGACTGCTCCCCCGCCGCCAGCTTGACCAACTGGCCGGTGGAAACGCCCACCAGCGCCTCGGCAATGTCGCGCGAGATACCCAGCCGGTACATCCCCACCGCCATATTCTCCCGCAATATGCGCTGCGCCAGCACAAGATACGAAAGGTTCAGCTCCCGAATCGCGTCGAGGGCACTCTTTTCATTGTTGTCCACTTAATCCCCGCCTCTTCCTTCTTATTCCGCAATCATTCCCGGGCACTGCATTGCCGACGGTCCATTGGCCGCCGGCTACGTATAGATGAATCCGCATGGCTTGCGGTGCGGGCGCATTGTATAGACCTCGGCAAACGCTGCGCAATCCCCTGGCAGGACGCCATCCGCCATGCTTCCTCCTGACGAACACTTGCACCTGGCAAGTGCTAACCGGCGCGCCATCCTGCATCTTTTCATCGATACGCACGGGTTTTTTGATCATTTCAGCCCCAAAAGCCATGCATCCAAGTAGATTTCAGCAGATCCGAGCCGATCCCTGCCCGCCGCGAGCCGAACCGACGCGCAAGGACTTCCGCCCTTCTCCCCGGACTGGGCGCAATCCGCGCCGGGGCGTGGTTTGTTGCGCATACAACTTCTTTTCCGCCACTTTTGATTCCACATACCGGAACAAAAAGAGTTCTATGAATCACAATCAGTCGATTGGTTTGTGAACAGCACCAAGTGACGCTGCAGGCATGCCATCAAAATTATCTGTTGTAGCTTTGACACAGTTGTTTCATTCACGGCGCTGACATCTTCATGTGCATGCCCTCTCCCGATGTCTCTCCCGATGTCCAGAAGCCTTGTCGGAAAGATATTCATGAATCACCAGCGCGAAAATCATGGCTGATACCGGAGCGGATATCCCAGTGGTCGGACGAGGGCTATCGGATCCCCGCGTCGCCGGACGCGTGAGACTAAGGCTGGCAGCCGCACCGCGCCCTGCCTGCCCTGCCCGCGGCAGCCGGAACACCCGCGGCGCAATGCCGGCACCCGGCCGCCCTGCCCGTCCCGCATGCGACTCGCTCGAGGCACCTGTCGCCTGGGGTAAACTGTCGCCTGTTTTGCCTTGCGTTGCGCAACTTCGCACCGGTGCATACGAGTCGCGCCCGCTTCCTTTCCAACAGCATTGGCTGCGGACCGTGGCCGGCCAGCCAGGGACCGGCTACGGCACCAGCGCGCCCGGCGGCAAGCCGGCCGCATGCTGTCGGCCCACCGCCGCCACGCAACGCAGGCACCGAAACGCATGGCGCACCGTCGCGGCGCCGGCTTGGCCACCGCCGCACCATGCCAGACAAGGAAAAGCAGGAAAAAGCCAACGTGGATCAAGCAGTCAAGAAACCGTCCAAGGACAGCCATACGCCGATGATGCAGCAGTATCTCCGCATCAAGGCCGACCACCCCGATACCCTGCTCTTCTATCGCATGGGAGACTTCTACGAGCTCTTCCATGACGATGCCGAGAAGGCCGCGCGCCTGCTCGACATCACGCTGACCGCGCGCGGCGCCTCGAACGGCGTGCCGATCCGCATGGCCGGCATCCCCTTCCACTCGGTCGACCAGTACCTGGCCCGCCTGGTCAAACTGGGCGAGTCGGTGGCGATCTGCGAGCAGATCGGCGATCCGGCAACGAGCAAGGGGCCGGTCGAGCGCAAGGTGGTGCGCATCGTCACCCCCGGCACGCTGACCGATGCGGCACTGCTGCCGGACAAGTCCGATACCTTCCTGCTGGCGGTGCACCAGCAGACCACGCGCCGCGGCGTCAGCAAGATCGGGCTGGCCTGGCTGAACCTGGCCAGCGGCGAGCTGCGCCTGATGGAGTGCGAGGTCGCGCAGCTGGCTCGCGAGCTGGAGCGGATCCGCCCGGCCGAGGTGCTGTATGCCGATGGCATCGAGCTGCCCGCGCTCGGCTGCGCGCGTACGCGGCTGCCGGAGTGGCATTTCGACCAGGAGGCCGGCACACGGCGCCTGCGCGAGCAGCTCGGCGTGGCCAGCCTGGACCCCTTCGGCTGCGCAGGCCTGGGCGCGGCCATCGGCGCCGCCGGCGCCTTGCTGAACTATGCGGCCAACACGCAGGGGCAGTCGCTGCGCCACGTGCAGAGCCTGCAGGTCGAGCGCGAGTCCGAGTTCGTCGGCCTGGATACCGCCACGCGGCGCAATCTCGAACTGACCGAGACACTGCGCGGCGGCGAGTCGCCGACCCTGTTCTCGCTGCTGGACACCTGTGCCACCACCATGGGCAGCCGGCTGCTGCGCCACTGGCTGCACCATCCGCTGCGCGACGCCGCGCAGCCACGCGCGCGCCAGCAGGCCATCGGCACGCTGATCGAGCAAGGCACCGACACCCTGCGCACGGCGCTGCGCCGGCTGGCCGACGTAGAGCGCATCACCGCGCGGCTGGCCCTGCTGAGCGCCCGCCCGCGCGACCTGTCTTCGCTGCGCGACACGCTGCGCGCGCTGCCCGAGGTGGCGGCCTGCGTGGCGGCCGACGACGGCGCGCCGCTGCTGGCGCTGACGGTGGGCGAACTGGAGGTGCCGCAGGCTTGCCTGGATCTGCTGCACGCGGCGGTGGCCGAGGAGCCGGCCGCCGCGGTCCGCGACGGCGGTGTGATCGCGCGCGGCTACGACGCCGCGCTCGACGAACTGCGCGACATCTCGGAAAACTGCGGCCAGTTTCTCATCGACCTGGAGACGCGCGAGCGCAGCCGCACCGGCATCGCCAACCTGCGCGTCGAGTACAACCGCGTGCACGGCTTCTATATCGAGGTGACCAACGGGCAGGCGGACAAGGTGCCCGATGACTACCGCCGCCGCCAGACGCTGAAGAACGCCGAGCGCTACATCACGCCGGAGCTGAAGGCCTTCGAGGACAAGGCCTTGTCGGCGCAGGACCGCGCGCTGGCGCGCGAGAAGCTGCTCTACGACGGCCTGCTGCAGAACCTGCTGCCGCACATCGGCGAACTCAAGCGCGTCGCCGGTGCGCTGGCTCGGCTGGACGTGCTGGCGGCGCTGGCCGAGCGCGCGCAGACGCTGGACTGGACCTGCCCGGAGCGCGTCGGCGAGAACGTTATCGATATCGTGCAGGGCCGCCATCCCGTGGTCGAGGGCCAGCTCGCCGCCGAGTCGGTGCCCTTCATCGCCAACGACAGCCAGCTCAACGAGGCGCGCAAGCTGTTGCTGATCACCGGCCCGAACATGGGCGGTAAGTCGACCTTCATGCGGCAGACCGCGCTGATCACGCTGCTGGCCTGCGTCGGCGCCTACGTGCCGGCGCGCCGTGCGGTGATCGGACCGATCGACCGCATCTTCACCCGCATCGGCGCCGCCGACGATCTCGCCGGCGGGCGCTCCACCTTCATGGTGGAGATGACCGAGGCGGCGGGCATCCTGCACCACGCCACGCCTTCCAGCCTGGTGCTGATGGACGAGATCGGCCGTGGCACCTCGACCTTCGACGGCCTTGCATTGGCCTGGGCGATCGCGCGCCACCTGCTGGCGCACAACCGCAGCCACACGCTGTTCGCCACCCATTACTTCGAACTGACCCAGCTGCCGCAGGAGTTTCCGCAGGCCGCCAACGTCCACCTGTCGGCGGTGGAGCACGGCGACGGCATCGTGTTCCTGCACGCTGTGCAGGACGGGCCGGCCAGCCAGAGCTACGGCCTGCAGGTGGCCCAGCTCGCCGGCGTGCCGCAAGCGGTGATCCGCGCCGCGCGCAAGCACCTGGCCTGGCTCGAACAGCAATCCGCCGATGCCACGCCGACGCCCCAGCTCGACCTCTTCGCCGCACCGCCGGCCCCGGAGGACGAGCAGGATGCCGAGACCGATGTCTCGCCGGCACCCGGCGGCTCGCCGATGGCGCAGGCCCTGCTGGATGCCATGGCGGGCGTCGACCCGGACAGCATGACGCCGCGCGATGCACTGGAAGCCCTCTATCGGCTCAAGGCGCTGGCCGTCGAGATGGCCGCTGGCGCATGACGCCGATCGCCAGGCCACGGCCGGGCCTGGCTGCTCGCCACCGTCACGGCGTGGCACGCGCCCGGGCGTACCTGCTCGGCGCGCTGGCGCTGGCGGCCGCCCTGGCCCCTGCGGCCGGCCACGGGGCCCCGACGGCCCCGACCGGCCCGATCGTGCGCGTGGCGCTGCTGGCGGACCAGCCGCAGTGGCCGGCGGCGGAAGCCGCGGTCGGCCGGCTGCTGGCCAGCCTGGGCGAGCAGCGGCTGGACTTCGTGGTCCACGCCGGCGGCATCAAGGGTGACACCGAAAGCTGCGGCGACCACGTGCTCGATGCGCGCGAACGGTTGCTCGACGCTTCACCGTTACCACTCGTCTATGTGCCAGGCGAGGCCGAATGGGCCGAGTGCCAGCGTGCGGCGAGCGGCAGCTTCGACCCGCTCGAACGGCTGAACCGCCTGCGCGAACTGTTCTACGCCAGCGATGCCTCGCTCGGCCAGCGCACCATCCCGCTGATGCGGCAATCCGACCAGGCCACCTTCCGCAGCTTCCGCGAGAACGTGCGCTGGCGCGCCGGTCCGGTCATGATGGTGGGAATGAACCTGCCCGGCGACAACAACCACTACCTGGCCGAGGGCGGGCGCAACGGTGAATTCGAGGACCGGCGCGAAGCCAACCACCAGTGGCTGGCGCGCGCCTTCTTCCTGGCGCAGCAGCAGAACCTGGCCGGCCTCGTGCTGGTCGTGCACGGCGACCCGCAATTCGGCAACGGCTGGGAGCACCGCGGCAGGCCTACCCTGCTCGATGCTTTCGTCAGCCGCCGCAAGCGCGATGGCTTCCTCGAGTTCAAGCGGCAGCTGCGCGAGCTGACGGCGCGCTTCCGCGGCCAGGTGCTGCTGATCCATGCCAGCCTGAAGGGCTTCGGCATCGACACGCCCTTGCGCGATGCCAACGGCAAGACCCTGCGCAACTTCAAGCGGATCACGCTGCCGACGGGCGCCTCCGGACAATGGGCGGAGTTGCGCATCACGCCGGCCTCACCGGAGTTGTTCAGCGTGAGCGTCAAGGATGCGCCCGGCGGCACGGGCGAAGACGGCGACTGAGCCCGACCGGCCGCGGCGCTGCGATCGTGCGACGGCGCGATGACGCGGCCGCACCAAAGCAGAAGGCCGGCGCAAGGCCGGCCTTCCCGATCTGGTGGATACGCGCCTTGCGGCGGAATCAATGCAGCGTACGTCCGCCCTCTTCGCCGTCTTCGTCCTCGTCGACCACTTCCACACCCGAGGCGCCATGGGCATGGCCATGCTCGACTTCGTCGGCGGTCGCCTCACGCACTTCCGACACCTTGAGCCAGAAGCGCAGCGCCATGCCGGCCAGCGGGTGGTTGCCGTCCAGCACGACTTTGTCCTCGGCCACGTCGGTGACGGTGTAGATGATGGAATCGTCGTCGTCACCGTCCTCGGGTACGCCCTCGAACTGCATGCCGACTTCGAGCGGCTCCGGGAAACGGTTACGCGGCTCTACCTTGACCAGCTCCGCATCGTAATCGCCGAACGCATCCTCGGGCTCGAGCTGCAACTGGGTCTCGAAGCCTGTGTCGTGGCCGTCCAGCGCTTCCTCGATCTTGGGGAACGTGCCATCATAGCCGCCGTGCAAATAGACCATGGGCTCGTCCGACTCCTCGATCAGATTGCCCTGCGCGTCCGACAGCTTGTACACCACGGACACCACCGTGTTCTTAGCGATTTTCAATTCTTGACTCCATGAACGATTCCGCATTATACGCGCAGGCCCTGCCGCCCGGCCCCATCGACCCGGACGAGCCGCTGGACCTGCTGGGCGGCCTGACGCCGGCTGCCTTCATGCGCGATATCTGGCAACGTAAACCGCTGTTGATTCGACAAGCCGTACCGGGAATCGTGCCCCCGGTATCGGCCGAGTCTCTTCTGGAACTGGCCGATCGCGACGAGGTCGAATCGCGCCTCGTCACGCACTTCCGCAACCGCTGGAAGCTCGAACACGGCCCCTTCGCGGCCGACAACCTGCCCTCGCGCAAGACGCGCCAGTGGACGCTGCTGGTGCAGGGCGTGAATCTCCACAATAATGCAGCCGCCGAGCTGCTGGCGCAATTCCGCTTCGTGCCGGACGCGCGCCTCGACGACCTGATGATCAGCTATGCCACCGACGGTGGCGGCGTGGGCCCGCACTTCGACTCCTACGATGTCTTCCTGCTGCAGGTCTCCGGCCGCCGGCGCTGGCGTATCTCGTCGCAGACCGCGCTGGAGCTGATTCCCGGACTGCCACTCAAGATCCTGGCCGACTTCAGTGCGGAACAGGAATGGGTGCTGGAACCGGGTGACATGCTTTACCTGCCGCCGCAGTATGCGCATGACGGTATCGCCGAAGGCGAGTGCATGACCTGTTCGATCGGATTCCGTGCTCCCGCCTATCGCGAACTTGCCGGCCACTTCCTGGCCTGGCTGTCGGAAACCGTCGAGGACAATGAAGCGTTGTCGGGACGCTACAGCGACGCTGGACAAAACGCCACTGAGCATCCTGCGCAAATGCCCGCCGATCTGGTGCGTGCGGTCAGCACGCGGCTCAAGGCAATGCGCTGGTCCGAGGCCGATGTCTCGGAGTTCCTCGGTGCCCACCTGTCCGAGCCGAAGCCGACCGTCGAATTCCGCGAGCCCTCATCGATCTCCCTGCGAAAATTCGAAAAACTGGCACGAATTCATGGCATCGTGCTGGCTCCTGCCTCGATCGCCCTCTATGATCGTAACCACTTCTTTCTCAACGGCGAGGCCTACGAGCCACCCGCGGAGTTGGCAAAATGGCTGCGCAAGCTGGCGGATCGGCGCAGCCTGAGCGCCGCCGACGTGGCTGCCAGCGCGAATCTTCCCGACCTGATGGAGACATTTCATCACTGGCTGGAGGAAGGCTGGCTGCTGCTGGCGCCAGCAGCACTGTAATAATGCGTAACACTGGAATCCCCAGATTTCCACGCTACACAAGGCGGGAAAACGCGGATATAATCGTCGGCTGGCTAGTACTGTGTACCACTGCATTTGTTGGCACCCGGGAGGGCCTCTATTTTGCAGTACAAGAGCGATAATTACCGGTAATTATTGATCGCCTGGTTGTTTTCCGTCATTACAAAGTTAAAGGACGAACAATGAAGAAGTCTCTCCTGATCGCTTCGCTGCTGGCCGCCGTGGCCCTCGCCGCTTGCGGCAAGAAGGAAGAAGCTGCTGCTCCGGCCGAAGCCTCGGCTCCCGCTGCTGCCGCTCCCGCTGAAGCCGCTTCGGCTCCGGCTGCTGAAGCCTCGGCTCCCGCCGCTGAAGCCTCGGCTCCGGCTGCTGACGCATCGGCTCCCGCCGCTGACGCATCGGCTGCTGCTGGCAAGTAATTCCAGCCAGACGCTGAAAGAAAGAGCCGGCCGCGAGGCCGGCTTTTTTTATTGGGTGCGGGATCGGCGGACGCCTGCCCGCCACCGCACTCCCCGCCCGCCTCAGGCGCGCACCGGCTGCCAGTCCAGGCCCGCCTCCTGATCCGCCACCAGGATCTCCGCCCGCCCCTCCCCCAGCACCCCCGCCAGCGCACTGGTCGCCAGCTCCCGGGTATTGTTCTGCTTGCTCAGGTGCGCCGCCACCACCCGCTCCAGACCATCATGGACGACACAAGCCAGGATCTCGGCCGCCACTTCATTGGCCAGATGGCCGAAGTCGCCCCCGATGCGGCGCTTCAGTGAGGGAGGATAGGCGGAGTTGCGCAGCAGTTCGCGATCATGGTTGCACTCCAGCACAAGTGCATGAACGCCCGACAGCCGCGCCGTGACATAGGGCGTCAGCATGCCGGCGTCGGTCAGCACGCCGAGGCGCGCGTCGCCGTCGCCGAGTACAAACTGCAGTGGCTCGCGCGCGTCGTGCGGCACCGTGTACGGAAGGATCTCGAGATCGCCGACGGCGAAGGGATGATCGGCACCGCAAACCCGCACATCGGCGTGCGCGGCACCACGCAAGTGCGAGGTCGCGAGCCAGGTGCCATGGCTGGTGTAGACCGGCAGCCCATGGCGCGCGGCGAAAGCGTAGGCGGAACCGACGTGATCGCCATGCTCGTGGGTCACCAGCACCGCGTCCAGCTGGTCCGGCTGCACGCTCAGGCGCTCGAGCCGGCGCGCGGTCTCGCGCAGGCCGAAGCCGCAGTCCAGCAGCACGCGCGTGGCCGTTGCCCCCGCACAGGATTCGATCAGCAGCGAATTGCCTTCGCTGCCGCTACCGAGGAAACCGAAGCGCATCATGCCGGCACCTGGCGGTGCCGGCGGGTCGATTGCCGTGCAGGCACGGCCGTCTTAGCGGAGCTGCTCGTCGAGCAGCGACAGGATGCGCTTGCCGATATCGCTGGACTCGGGCTGGCCGGCGTCGTTCAGCACCGTGACCACGGTGCCGGTGCCGTCGCCCTTCAGCGCGACGCGGTACTTCTTCGCCGATTTCGCATCGTTCGGCTTGGTGAACAGCTTGGAGAAGAAGCCCCGGCTGTCGGCAACGTCGCGCGTATCGACATAGCGCACGTAGTACAGGCCTTGCGAGCGGTCGCGATCCTCGACGGTGAAGTTGACGCGATCCAGTGCCAGGCCGACCGCGCGCCAGGCGCGATCGAAGGGCTCGCCCATCTGCAGGGCCTGCACGCCGTTGACCTGGGTCAGCAGGGACTTGCCGCCGGAACCCGGCACATTGACCTCGGCGGCCGCGGCATTGGTGCCGGTGGTCTTCTTGGCCATGGCCTGCGCCTGCTCCTTCTGCACGCCAAGGCGTTGCGCCAGGCGCGCCAGGAAGGTGGCTTCGAGCTCCGGATCGGCCGGGCGCGCGGTCCACACGGTGTTGGACTTGTCGATGCCGGTCAACTGTTCCTGCGCACCGCGGTGGCTGATGTAAACCTCGAGCGTGCCGTTGGCACCGCGCTCGACGCGCGTGCGGAACTTGTCGCGTTCGGAGGTGGAGTACAGGCCGTCGAAGACCTTTCCGATCGTGTTGCGGATGAAGTCCTGCGGGATCTTGGCGCGGTTCTCGGCCCAGTCCGTCTCCATCACACCGGTCTCGGGCGAATCCTGCACCAGCAGGAAGCCATTCTCCTGCCAGAAGCTGCGCAGCGTCTCCCACAGCTGGTCGGCGCGCGTGCCGTTGCTGATCACCAGCCAGCGCTGGTTGCCATCACGCTCCATGCGGATGCCGTTGGCGACCGGCAGCACGTTCTCGGCCGGAGCCTGCTCCTGCACCTTGGTCGCCTGCTTGTAGTCGGACAGCGTCGACGAATTGCCGTCGGCCGCGGTAGCGCCCGGCACCGAGTAGCGGCGATCGCCCTCCAGCTTGGTCAGGTCGGGCGGAACGTCCAGCTTGGGGCCGCGCTTGCTGGAGGCGGCGGACTTATAGTCGATCTTGTCGGGCTGCATCATATCGTTGATGCTGCTGCAGCCGGACACGGCACCGATGGCCAGCAGGGGCACGACCAAGGCGGCGTGGCGCACAGGCAGCGCGCCGCGGTTAAGCTTCAGTTTCATTGACACGCAATCCTAGAGAAGGGAATGACGGCGGGAGACGCGCGTGATCAGGCCAGCAGGCCGGCCGCCGACAACGCCTTGCGCACGGTGTCGTGGTATTGCGGCGAAAGCGGCGTCAGCGGCAGGCGGATGCCACCCGGCATCCGGCCCATCTGCTGGAGCGCCCACTTGACGGGGATCGGGTTGGCTTCGACGAACATCGCCTTGTTCAGGGCGATCAGTTCCATGTGCAGGCGGCGCGCGGTCTGCACATCACCCTTCAGCGCCGCCACGCACATCTCATGCATCTTGCGCGGCGCCACGTTGGCGGTGACCGAGATATTGCCCTGGCCGCCCAGCAGGATCAGCGCCACCGCGGTGGGGTCGTCGCCGCTGTAGATGGAGAAACCGGCCGGCGCTTCGTGGATCAGCTGCGCGGCGCGGTCGATATTGCCCGTGGCTTCCTTGACACCGACGATGCCGGGCACCTGCGCCAGGCGCAGGATGGTGTCGTTGCTCATGTCAGCAACGGTGCGCCCCGGCACGTTGTACAGCAGCACCGGCAGGTCGACCGCTTCCGCGATGGTGCGGAAATGGCGGTACATGCCTTCCTGGGTCGGCTTGTTGTAGTACGGCACGACCTGCAGCGAAGCGTCGGCACCCACCTGCTTGGCGAAGGCGGTCAGCTCGATCGCCTCCTGCGTGGAGTTGCCACCGGTACCGGCGATGATCGGGATGCGCTTGCCGGCCTGCTCCACGGCCACACGGATCAGCTCGCAGTGCTCATCGACGTTGACGGTGGGCGATTCGCCCGTGGTGCCCACGATGACGATGGCGTCGGTGCCTTCGGCCACGTGCCAGTCGATCAGCGCGCGCAGCGCCGGGTAGTCGAGGCTGCCGTCCTCCTGCATCGGGGTGACGATCGCCACGATGCTGCCGGTAATCTGTGTCATAGGAATGGGTTTCTGGAGATGCAAATATTGCGATTGTACCGGATACCACCGGCCCGCCGACCGCGGTTTCGACCGCGCCGCCCCTAGGTAGTTCCCTGCCCGGGCGCGCCGGCCCGGGCTTGGGCTCAGGCCGGCAGCGGATAGCGTGGCGGCCCCGCCGCCCCCTGCTCGCGCGCGGTTTCGCGCACGGCACACAGCCGCTGCACGAACGCCGTTTTCGGCACTTGCAGCAGGCCGTCCTCGTAGCCGACCACGCGCAGGTGTCCATGCACCGCCTCGAGCAGTTCGCCCGGGCGCAGCAGGAAATCGGGATTGGACGGCCTGCCGACGGTCTCGTTGCCGCTGGCGAAGGTCTCGTAGATCAGCACGCCGCCGGGCGCCAGGGCGCCGAGCAGGTGCGGCCACAGCGGCCGGTGCAGGTAGTTGGTGACGACGATGGCATCGAAGGGTGCCTCGCCGGCCAGCGGCCAGTCACCCTGCTCGAGGTCCGCCTGCCTGCCGGCCACGCCGGCCGGCAGCGCGGCCACGGCCTGGGCATCGCGGTCGACACCCAGCACCGTGTGGCCGCGCTGCGCGAACCAGCGCGCATGGCGGCCGCCGCCGCAGGCGAGATCCAGCACCCGCCCGCCCGGCCGCACCAGGTGCGCCCAGCGCGTCACCCAGGACGAGGGTTCGCCCAGGCCCGGGTGGGAGGCGGCCGGCGAGGCGCCAGGGATTGCCATCGTCACGCCGGAGCTCAGCGGTAGCCCAGGCCCATGGCGTCGCGCACTTCGCGCATGGTCTCGCGCGCGACTTCGGAGGCCTTCGCGCAGCCGTGGTCGACGATGTCGCGCAGCAGCGCCGGGTTGTCCATGTATTGCTGCGCCCGCTCCAGCATCGGCTGCTGCTCGCGCAGGATGCCATCGATGACCGGCTGCTTGCACTCGATGCAGCCGATGCCGGCGCTGCGGCAGCCCTTTTCCACCCATTCGCGGGTCGGCTCGTCGGAATAGACCTGGTGCAGTTGCCACACCGGGCAGCGCGCCGGCTCGCCCGCATCGCTGCGGCGCACCCGGGCCGGGTCGGTCGGCATGGTGCGCACTTTCTTCTCGACCGAGTCCTTGGTCTCGCGCATGCGGATGGTATTGCCATAGGACTTCGACATCTTCTGCCCGTCCAGCCCCGGCATGCGCGACGCGGCGGTCAGCAGCGCCTGCGGCTCGACCAGGATGGTGCGGCGCGAGCCGGCCAGGTAGCCCAGCAGCAGTTCGCGGTCGGCCGCCGACAGGCTCTGCGACTGCGCCACCAGGGCGCGGCCCTCCTCCAGCGACTCCTGTGCGCCCTGCTCCTGGAAGGCCTTGCGCAGTTCCAGGAAGGCCTTGGTGCGCTTGCCACCGAGCTTCTTTGCCGCCTCCTGCGCCAGCTCCTCGAAGCCGGGCTGGCGCCCGTACAGGTAGTTGAAGCGGCGCGCGATCTCGCGCGTGATCTCCACGTGCGGCACCTGGTCCTCGCCGACCGGTACCCAGGCGGCGCGATAGATCAGGATATCGGCCGCCTGCAGCAGCGGGTAGCCGAGGAAGCCGTAGGTGGCCAGGTCCTTGTCCTTGAGCTTCTCGATCTGGTCCTTGTAGGTCGGCACGCGCTCCAGCCAGCCCAGCGGCGTGCCCATCGCCAGCAGCGTGAACAGTTCGGCGTGCTCGGGCACGCGGCTCTGGATGAAGAGCGTGGCCTGCTCGGGATCGACCCCGGCGGCCAGCCAGTCGATCAGCATCTCCCATACCGATTGGCCGATCACCTCGGGCGACTCGTAGTGCGTGGTCAGCGCATGCCAGTCCGCGACAAAGTAGAAACAGGGGTGCTGGGCCTGCAGCTGGACCCAGTTCTTCAGCACGCCGTGGTAGTGGCCCAGGTGCAGCGCACCGGTGGGCCGCATGCCGGAGAGAACGCGATCGGGGAACGTCATGATTGTGATGGGGAAGCGATTGATTCGGGAAAGACGCGATGGCTCGCGGCTCGGTGCATCAGTACATCAGTGGATCAAGGCGAGCAGCGGCCGCAGCATCAGCTCGACCAGCGAGCTGAGCAGGTTGACTACCGGGCGCATCCAGACCTGCGTGATGACCCCGGCGGCGACCAGCGCCAGCACGATGAAGATCCCGTAAGGTTCGATGCGCGCGACCGCGTAGGCGATACGCTGCGGCAGCAGCGCGGTCAGCACGCGGCCGCCGTCCAGCGGCGGGACCGGGAACAGGTTGAAGGCCGCCACGACCAGGTTCACCAGCACGCCGGCGCGCGCCATCTCGACGAAGAACGGCTCCTGCACATGCGCCATCAGCAGTCCCAGGGCCATCAGGGCCCACAGGAAGGCCTGCGCCACATTGCTGCCGGGTCCGGCCAGCGCGACCCACATGCCGTGCCAGCGCGGATTGCGCAGGCGGTCGAAGGCGACCGGCACCGGCTTGGCGTAGCCGAACACGAACTGGCCGCCGGTCAGGAAGTACAGCAGCAGCGGCACCGCGATGGTGCCGATGGGGTCGACGTGGCGCAGCGGATTAAGGCTGACGCGTCCCAGCACGTAGGCCGTGTTGTCGCCGAAAAGCTTGGCCACGTAGCCGTGCGCCGCCTCGTGCAGCGTGATAGCGAACAGCACCGGCAGGGCGTAGACCGCGAAAGTCTGGATAAGGGAGGAGTCCATGGAACGCTATTGTACCGGGCGGGCCGGTCGCCCCGGCAGGCGGCCGGCGGGCTGGCTCACAGGCCGAAGCGCGCGATATCACCCCGTCCGGCGCGCACCAGCACGGGCTCGCCGCTGGTCAGGTCGATCACGGTGGAAGGCTGGGCAGGCGCCGGGCCGCCGCAGATGACGAGATCGAGCAGTTTCTCCAGGCGCGCGCGGATCTGCGCCGGATCGTTGAGGGGCACCTCGTCGCCGGGCAGCTGCAGCGTGGCGGACAGCAGCGGCTCGCCCGTCTCCGCCAGCAAGGCCTGCGCGATGGCGTTGTCGGGCACGCGCACGCCGATGGTCTTACGCGACGGATGCGAGAGCCGGCGCGGCACCTCCTTGGTGGCCTCCAGGATGAAGACATAGGCCCCGGGCGTGGCGCCCTTGAGCCAGCGATACTGGCGGTTGTCGACGCGCGCGAAGTTGCCCAGCTCGGACAGGTCGCGGCACATCAACGTCAGGTGGTGCTTGTCGTCGATGCCGCGCAGGCGCCGCAGGCGCTCCACCGCCGTCTTGTCGTCCAGGCGGCAGGCCAGCGCATAGCAGGAATCGGTCGGCAGCGCGACCAGGCCGCCCTGGGCGATGATCTGCGCGGCCTGCTTGATCAGGCGCGGCTGCGGATTGAGCGGGTGAGTATCGAAGAACTGGGACATGGGGGCGATGTCGGCAGGCGCCGGCCGCACTCACGCTGCGCGGCCGCAGTGGCACCGTGGTGGCAATGGCGGCTACCAGTCGTGCCAGACCGGCTTGACCGTGGGGGGCAGCGGCGGCAGCGCGCCGAGCTCGACGCGCCCTTCCCCCGGGCCATGGAAATCCGAACCGCGCGAGGCAAGCAGGCCGTAGCGGCGCGCGACCTCGGCGTAGCGGCGATACTGGTCGGGGGTGTGGCTGCCGGTGACGACCTCGACCGCACCGCCGCCGAGCTGCTTGAACTCGTCGAACAGCGCGTCGTGCTCCAGGTCGGTGTAGTGGTAGCGCCCCGGATGGGCCATCACGGCAATGCCGCCGGCCGCGCGGATCCAGTGCACGGCCTCGGCCAGCGTGGCCCAACGGTGGCCGACGTAGCCCGGCCGCCCTTCCGCCAGGTACTTGTCGAACACCTCGCCGATGTCGGCGCAGTAGCCCTGGTCGACCAGCCAGCGCGCGAAGTGCGTGCGCGAGATCAGGTCGGGGTTGCCGACATAGCGCAGCGCGCCCTCGTAGGCACCGGCGATGCCGATGCCGGCCAGCGCCTCGCTCATGTCGCGCGCGCGGCGTGCGCGACCCGAGCGCGTGTCGTGCAGGCCGTCGATCAGCGCCTGGCAGGCGGGATCGATCTGCAGCCCGACGATATGCACGGTCTGGCTGGCCCAGGTCACGGAAACCTCGACACCGGTCACGTAGCGCATGCCCAGCGCCTCCGCCGCGGCACGCGCCTCGGCCTGGCCACCGACCTCGTCATGATCGGTCAGCGACCAGAGCGCGACACCACCGGCGTGCGCACGCTCGGCGACCACGGCGGGGGCCAGCGTGCCGTCCGAGACGGTGGAATGGCAATGCAGATCGGCGTTGAGGGCGTTGGGATTCAGCATAGGGACATTCTACTCCTGTGATCTGCCGCTGTGATGGCGCAGGCATCGCGCGGCGGGCCGCGAGGTGCGCCGATGCCCCTGCCGCCAATGCTGGCGTGGACGGCCGGCGCCCCGCCAGGCGGTATAGTGGGAGATTGAACGGGCCTCGCGCCCTAACCGTCCCCGAGGCCGCGCCGCGCGCCGGCCGCCACGCCATGCCCGAATCCACCCCTGCTCCCGCCTCCGCCCCGCTTGCCGCCGCTCCGGTACGCACCGATGTCCTGATCATCGGCGCCGGCCCGGTCGGCCTCTTCGCCGCCTTCCAGGCCGGCGTGCTGGGCCTGCAATGCGAGCTGATCGACGTGCTCGACCGCCCCGGCGGCCAGTGCACCGAGCTCTATCCCGAGAAGCCGATCTACGATATTCCCGCCGTGCCCGGCTGCCTCGCGCAGGACCTGGTCGACCGGCTGCTGGAACAATGCGCGCCGTTCGCCTTCCCCATGCATTTCGGCCAGCGCGCCAGCAGCGTGGCGGAAGTCGAGCGCGACGGCCATGCGCGCCTGCTGGTGACGACCGACGGCGGCAAGCAGTTCGACGTGGCGGCGGTGCTGGTCTGCGCCGGCGCCGGCGCCTTCGCGCCGCAGCGGGTCGCGCTGCCGGAAGCGGCCGCGCTCGAGGGGCGCCACCTTCACTACGCCGTGCGTGAGGTGGCACGCTTCGCCGGCAAGCGCGTGGTCGTCGCCGGCGGCGGCGATTCGGCGCTGGACTGGGCCCTGGCGCTGCGCAAGGTGGCGGCGCGCGTCACCTTGCTGCACCGGCGCGATGGCTTCCGTGCCGCAGACGCCAGCGTCGCCGAGATGAAGGCGGCCGTGGCCGCCGGCGAAATGGACTTCGTGATCGGCATGCTGGGGGCCCTGCAGTGCGCGCCCGGCCCGGACGGCGAGCAACTGGCCGCGGTGGAAGTGCGCACGCGCGAGGCGCCGCTGACGCTGCCGGCCGACGAACTGGTGGCCCTGTATGGCCTGGTGACCGAACCCGGCCCGATCGCGCACTGGGACCTGGAGTTGCGCGCCGGCCGCGTGCTGGTCGACACCACCACCTACGAAAGCTCGCGGCGCGGCATCTTCGCCGCCGGTGACATCGCCTACTACCCCAACAAGCAGAAGCTGATCCTGTCCGGCTTCCACGAGGCCGCGCTGGCGCTGCGCCGCGCCTACCACTACGCCTTCCCCGACAAGGCCCTGGTACACGTGCACACCAGCAACAACGCCACGCTCAAGGAAAGGCTCACGCACGCCTGACGGCACCGCTGGCGACGCGCCAGGCTCGGCGTCAGGCAAGCTTCAGGCAAGAAAGTCCTCCACCAGCCGGGCCACCGCTTCCGGCTGGTCGTGATGCAGCATGTGGCCGGCCTCATCCACCACGGCCTCGCGGAAATCGCGGAAGGCAGCGAAGCGCTGCTTGAACTCGGCGATCTCCTGCTTGTGGGCGATATGGCGCAGCGTGGCGGAATCGCGCGCCTCCACGTGCAGCACCGGTGCCTGCACCTCGGCCCAGATCGCCATCACCTCGTCGAGCCGGTACAGCACAGGGTTGACCAGCTTGTGGGCCGGATCGCCGAGGATCTCCCAGCGCCCCGCCTCGTTGCAGCGCGCCCAATGTGCGGCAAGGAAGGCAGCACGCGCGTCGGACAGGCGCGGATTGGTCTTCTGCAGCCGCGCCGCCACGCCTTGCAGGTCGTCGTAAGTACGCATCTCCGGCTGCGCGCGCAACTCGTCCAGCCAGCGCGCATAGCGCCCGGGCGCCTGCTCGGCCCGCGTCGCCGTCATGCCGAAGCCCTCCAGGTCCACCACGCGGCGCACCCGCTGCGGACGGATGCCGGCATACAGGCAGGCCACGTTGGCACCCATGCTGTGTCCGACCAGGTCCACCTGGCCCTGCGGCTGGTAGTGATCGAGCAGCGCCTCGAGGTCGGCCACATAGTCCGGGAACCAGTAGGACCGCGTGCCCGGGTAGCGCGCCGGCCAGTCGCTCAGGCCGAAGCCGCGCCAGTCGGGTGCGACCACGTGCCAGTCGCGCGCGAAGGCATCGACCAGGAACTGGAAGGAAGCCGAGACATCCATCCAGCCATGCAGCAGGAACAGCATGGGCGCGCCCTCCTCGCCCCACTGGCGTACGTGGTATTGCAGCCCGCGCAGCGTGATACATTGCGAGCGCGAGGTTTCTCTGATCGTCATGCTGTCTCCGTGGCGGCCCCGGCCGTCCGCGCGGGAGATCCGGCACCGCCCGGCTGACGCAGGAAGCAAAAAAAAGAACGGTCGTTCTTTTACCGCGATTATAACGGCTCGCCGCCCGGCGTCGTGCGCGGGCCGGCGGGCCTCGGACCGACTGGAGACACCCGATGCCATCCGCCGCCCTGCCGGCCACCCGGCGCGACGACTACGCCGCGCTGCACGAATCGTTCCGCTGGGACGTGCCCGAGACCTTCAACCTGGCCGAGGCATGCTGCACGCGCTGGGCACGCGACCCCGCCACCGCGCAGCGCATCGCCGTCCATGCGGAGCACGAGGACGGCCGGCGCGCGAGCCACAGCTTCGCCGACATCCAGGCCGCCGCCAACCGTCTCTCGCGAGCCCTGCGGGCGCTCGGCGTGGGGCGCGGCGACCGCGTCGCCATCATCCTGCCGCAGCGTATCGAGACCGTGGTCGCGCACATGGCGGTCTACCAGCTGGCCGCCATCGCCATGCCGCTGTCGATGCTGTTCGGCCCCGAGGCCCTGGCCTACCGGCTGGAACACGGCGGCGCGCGCGTGGCCATCGCCGACGAGGGCTCGCTCGACAACCTGCTGGCGGCGCGCGGCGAGTGCGCGGCGCTGGAAACGGTGATCGGCGTCGGCGCGGCCGCCGCCGGGGCCGACCATGGCTGGGAGGCGCTGCTGGCCGCCGGGCCGGCCGACTTCACGCCCGAGCCGACGCGCGCCGACGACGGCGCGGTGCTGATCTACACCAGCGGCACCACCGGCCAGCCCAAGGGCGCGCTGTTGCCGCACCGTGCGCTGCTGGGCAACCTGCCCGGCTTCGTCTGCTCGCAGAGCTGGTACCCGCAGGACGACGACGTGTTCTGGAGCCCGGCCGACTGGGCGTGGACCGGTGGCCTATGGGATGCGCTGATGCCGGCGCTCTACTTCGGCAAACCCATCGTGGGCTACCAGGGTCGCTTCTCGGCCGAGGTCGCCTTCACGCTGCTGGAGCGCTACCAGGTCACCAATACCTTCCTCTTCCCCACCGCGCTCAAGCAGATGATGAAAGCCTGCCCGCGCCCGGCCGAGCGCTACCGGCTGCGGCTGCGCGCGCTGATGAGCGCTGGCGAGGCGGTCGGCGACACCGTCTTCGCCTGGTGCCGCGAGGCCTTCGGCGTCATCGTCAACGAGATGTTCGGGCAGACCGAGATCAACTATGTGGTCGGCAACTGCGCCGCCCAGTACGACGACGGCCGCCTGGGCTGGCCCGCGCGCGCGGGTTCGATGGGCCGGCCCTATCCCGGCCACCGCGTGGCCGTGATCGACGACGACGGCCGGCCCTGCGCCGGCGGCGAGATCGGCGAGGTGGCGGTATGTGCCACCGACCGCGCCGGCCACGCCGACCCGGTCATCTTTCTCGGGTACTGGCGCAACGAGGCAGCGACCGAGGCCAAGTATGCGAGCCACGACGGCCTGCGCTGGTTCCGCACCGGCGACCTGGCGCGCTTCGACGACGACGGTTATCTCTGGTACGAGGGCCGCGCCGACGACGTCTTCAAGTCTTCGGGCTACCGCATCGGCCCCAACGAGATCGAGAACTGCCTGCTCAAGCATCCAGCCGTGTCGAACTGCGCCGTGGTGCCCTCGCCCGACCCCGAGCGCGGCGCCGTGGTCAAGGCCTTCGTGGTGCTGAGCCCCGGCGTGGCGCGCTCGCCCGCGGCCGACGCCGCGCTGGTCGCCGAACTGCAGCAGCACGTGCGCGGCCGTCTCGCCCCCTACGAGTATCCGAAGGCCATCGAGTTCATCGAGCAGTTGCCGATGACCACTACCGGCAAGATCCAGCGGCGCGTGTTGCGGCAACTCGAAGCGGAGCGCGCCGCCACGCCGGCCTCTGCAGACTAATCCTGTTGCGCCGTGAGCCAGGCCAGCTCATCGTCGTCGAAGCCCGCGGCGCGGCGTGCCGGCAGGTTGAATGGCGGCTTGAGGCGCGGCGCGCCATGGTGCGCCGCCAGCTCCGCGTAGCTCGATACCGGGTCGAGCCCGCGCGCCGCGCACAGCCAGCGGAACCAGCGGTTGCCGATAGCCACGTGGCCTACCTCGTCGCGCAGGATGATGTCGAGGATGGCGGCGGCCGCATGGTCTCCCGCCGCCGCCAGGCGCGCACGCACCGCGGGCGACGCATCCAGCCCGCGCGCCTCCAGCGTGCGCGGCACCAGGGCCATGCGCGCCAGCACGTCGCCGGCGGTCTTGTCGGCCATCTCCCATAAGCTGTTGTGGGCGGGGAAATCGCCGTAGGCATGGCCGAGCGTGGCGAGATGGTCGGCCAGCAGCGTGAAGTGCAGGGCCTCCTCGTCGGCTACGCGCAGCCAGTCGCGGTAGTAGGCCGGCGGCATATCGGCGAAGCGCCACACCGCATCCAGCGCCAGGTTGATCGCATTGAATTCGATATGCGACAGCGCATGGATCAGGGTCGCCCGCCCCAGTTCGGTATGGGGCGAGCGGCGTGGCCCGACCTCGCGCGGAGGCACCAGCTCGGGCCGCCGGGGACGGCCGGGGACACCGGCAGGCGCCGGCAGCACGAGTCCGCAGCCGAGTGCGGCATCGGTCTCGGCACTGGCACGCCGGTACAGCTCGCGCGCCGCCGTCGCCTTGGCGCGGGCATCGGTCAGGCAGAGCACGTGGAGAGCCTGCTCGCGCAGGCATGGTCGCCCCGGAGCGGCCGGGGCAATGTGTCCGGCATCGGGTGCACCCGTGGCGCACCGGTCGTTGAGTCGCTGGTCTGGCATCGGCGTAAAATCTCGGCTGCCGCCATTGTAGGGCCGGGCGCGCGCCGCATGCGCCCCCTGCTCTGCTGCAAGGCTCTTTAAAGACGCCGGGCGGCCCCCATCTTTCCCCCAGCCATTGCCCAGGAGACTCCATGGCGCTTTACCAGCTCGGCGACCTCGCCCCCCAGATCGACCCCGACGCCTACGTGGCGGCAGAAGCCACCCTGATCGGCAACGTGACGCTGAAGGCGCGCGCCAGCGTCTGGCCCGGCGTGGTGATCCGCGGCGACAATGAGCCGATCACCGTGGGCGAAGGCAGCAATGTGCAGGAAGGCTCGGTGCTGCACACCGATCCGGGCTGCCCGCTGGACATCGCCGACAACGTGACCATCGGCCACCAGGCGATGCTGCACGGCTGCACCATCGGCGAGGGCTCGCTGATCGGCATCCAGGCGGTGGTGCTGAACCGCGCCGTGATCGGCAAGAACTGCCTGGTCGGCGCCGGTGCGGTGGTGACCGAGGGCAAGGCCTTCCCCGACCGCAGCCTGATCCTCGGCGCGCCCGCCAAGGCGGTACGCGAGCTGAACGACCAGGAAGTGGCCAACCTGTACCGCAACGCGGCGACCTACGCCGAGCGCCAGGCCATGTACAAGACGCAGCTCAAGCGCCTCGACTGAGCCGAGGCCGGGCGCCCAACCCAACCCGTTTGACCGAAGAGTGATTGTGACCGATACCCGCTCCCCAGATACCCTGCAGAAATTCCTGTTCGACGCGGCCCCCGTGCGCGGCGAACTGGTCCGGCTCGAATCCACCTGGCGGGAGGTGCTGGAACGCCAGCACTATCCGGCCCCGGTGCGCCGGCTGCTCGGCGAGATGATGGCGGCGGCGGCGCTGCTGTCGGCCAACCTCAAGTTCAACGGGGCCCTGGTCATGCAGCTGCACGGCGACGGCCCGGTGCGCATGCTGGTGGTCGAGTGCCTGTCCGACCTGAGCCTGCGCGCGACCGCCAAGCTGGCAGAGGATGTCGAGCTGGCCGACGACGCGACCCTCGCCGAACTGGTCAATGTCGGCGGCCGCGGCCGTTTCGCCATCACGCTCGATCCACACGACAAGCTGCCCGGCCAGCAGCCCTACCAGGGCATCGTGCCGCTGGCCGACGAGAACGGGCCACTGGCGTCGATGAGCGAGGTGCTCGAACACTATATGCACAGCTCCGAGCAGCTCGACACGCGGCTCTGGCTGGCAGCCGACGACCAGGTCGCGGCCGGCATGCTGCTGCAGAAGCTGCCCTCCTACGGTGGCACGCTGGAAGCCGGCCATGCGCGCGAAGCGGCCGTGGTCGGCGAGACCGGCGGCGCGCTGGACGGCGTCGGCCAGGCACAGGATCTCGACACCTGGGACCGTGCCTGCCAGCTCGGCGCCACGCTGAAGGCACCGGAACTGCTGGCGGAATCGCCCGACACGCTACTGCGCCGGCTGTTCTGGGAAGACCTGCAGGCGGCCGGCCTGCGCGTGTTCGAGCCGGCGCGCCCGCAGTTCCGCTGCTCCTGCTCGCGCGCCAAGGTGGCCGGCATGCTGCAATCGCTGGGCCGCGAGGAGATCGAAGGCCTGCTGGCCGAACGCGGCGCTGCCGATATCCGCTGCGACTTCTGCGGCCAGCAGTACCACTTCGACGCGGTCGATTGCGCCCAGCTGTTCGCCCCGGCACCGACCGCGACCGGTGCCGGCGACGGTGCCCACCAGCACCACTGAGGCAAACCGCCGCGCCGGCGGAAACCACCGGCGCGGGCATGTGGTCCAACGGGAAGTCGATCCCTTCGAGGCATGACCATGTCCACGCGCTTCCCTCCAGTCCGCCGCTCCGCGCTGCCACCGCTACGGCAAACGCGCCCGCGCGCCAGGGCGGCGGCCCTGGCCGGTATCGCCGCGCTGCTCACCGCCGGCGGCTGCGCCGAACTGCCACGCGACAGCAACGGCTCGCCTCCCACCTATCGCCTGGCCCCCGATGCCGCGACTGGTGCGACTGGTGCGACTGGTGCGACTGGTGCGACTGGTGCGACTGGCGCCACTGGCGTCACCGGCGCGTCTGACGCTGCGCTGACACCGCAGCAGAAGCAGCGTCTCGATGCCCTGAACCAGCAGGTCCTGCGCGAGCAGGAGGCCGCCATCGCGCAAGAACGGCAGGCCGAAGCCCTGGCCCGCTACTATTACGCGCCGGCCCCCGCCTGGAGTGTCTACTACGGCGGCTGGAGCGGCGGCCGCTGGGGCGGCTCGGTCGGCTTCGGCGCACCCGGCTACTGGGGTTGGGGCGGCTATCCGTACGGGTGGTGGTAAGGCTCGACGAGGCGCGGCCGGCGCGAAGCCGGCGCGGATGATCCGCCGGATGGCGGCCGGATGCGCGGGGAAGGCAGCTTGAGGCGGTGAGCAGCCCGGCCGGACGGCGGGCGGGCCCGGAACGGGCGGATGATGCCGGGTCGGCTCAGTGGCGACCGGTGGCGGCCGGCGAGTTGGGCGGCGGCGGCAATGGCGGCGTAGCGCTGACCTTGGGCGGCGGCGCGACGAACTGCACGAAGACTTCGCCATCCTTGACCATGCCCAGTTCGTAGCGGGCCCGCTCCTCGATGGCGCCGGTGCCGTCCTGGAGGTCCTTCACTTCCCCTTCCAGCTTGGCGTTGCGCAGCTTGAGCGCCTGGTTGTGCACGCTCTGTTCCTCGACCTGCTTGTTCAGCTCCCAGACGCGCAGCCAGCCTCCCTTGCCCAGCCAGAGCGGATACTGGATGGCGAGCAACAGCACGAACAACAGCAGCGAAATCAGGCGCATGGAGCGTATGACGCAAAGGCCCGGCAGAAGCCGGGCGAACCGCGGAATGGCAAGGGAGGCCGCCGTCGCGCACGCGTCAAGGACGGCGCACGGCGGCGGCTACCCGGCAGCTTAGCGCAGATTGTAGAACGCGCTCTTGCCGGGGTAGCTGGCCACATCACCGAGATCTTCCTCGATGCGCAGCAGCTGGTTGTACTTCGCGATACGGTCCGAGCGCGACAGCGAGCCGGTCTTGATCTGGCCGGCGTTGGTGCCCACCGCGATGTCGGCGATGGTGCTGTCCTCGGTCTCGCCCGAACGGTGCGAGATCACGGCGGTGTAGCCTGCTCGCTTGGCCATCTCGATCGCGGCGAAGGTCTCGGTCAGGGTGCCGATCTGGTTGATCTTGATCAGGATCGAGTTGCCGATGCCCTTGTCGATGCCTTCCTTCAGGATCTTGGTATTGGTGACGAAGAGGTCGTCGCCCACCAGCTGCACGCGCTTGCCCAGCTTGTCGGTCAGGGTCTTCCAGCCGTCCCAGTCGCCTTCGGCCATGCCGTCCTCGATCGACACGATCGGGAACTTGTCGCACAGGTTGGCCAGGTAGTCGGCGAACTGCTCCGAGCTCAGCTTCAGGCCTTCGCCTTCCAGGTGGTAGACACCCTCGGCTTCACGGTAGAACTCGCTGGCGGCGCAGTCCAGCGCCAGCAGCACGTCGTCGCCCATGCGGTAGCCGGCCTTCTCGACCGCCTGCACGATGGTGTTCAGGCACTCTTCGTTGGAAGCGAAGTTCGGCGCGAAACCGCCTTCGTCGCCCACCGCGGTCGACATGCCCTTGTCGGCCAGGATCTTCTTCAGCGCGTGGAAGATCTCGGCACCGCAGCGCAGCGCTTCGCGGAAGCTGGTCTGCGACACCGGCATGATCATGAATTCCTGGATGTCCAGGCTGTTGTTGGCGTGCGCGCCACCGTTGACGATGTTCATCATCGGCACCGGCATCTGCATCGCGCCCGAACCGCCGAAGTAGCGGTACAGCGGCAGGCCGGCTTCCTCGGCGGCAGCCTTGGCCACGGCCATCGACACGGCCAGCATGGCGTTCGCGCCCAGGCGGCTCTTGTTCTCGGTACCGTCCAGGTCGATCAGGGTGCGGTCCAGGAAGGCTTGTTCGGAAGCGTCCAGGCCCATGATGGCCTCGGAGATCTCGGTGTTGATGTGCTCGACGGCCTTCAGCACGCCCTTGCCCAGGTAACGCGACTTGTCGCCGTCACGCAGCTCGATGGCTTCGCGCGAACCGGTGGAGGCGCCCGACGGCACCGCGGCGCGGCCCATCACGCCCGACTCGAGCAGAACGTCGCATTCCACGGTGGGATTGCCGCGCGAGTCCAGAACCTCGCGACCGATGATATCTACGATTGCACTCATGGATTCCTCTTTGATTGTGGATTCTTTGTACCGCTAGCTGCAAAAGCTGCAAATGCTGGAAACCGGGAAGAGGGCCGCGACAGGCCCGCTTCGGCGCGTCAGGGCTTCAGACGCCCTCGACCACGATCATGTTCATGTGCGCCGCATGCTCACGCGCCTTGCGCGCCGCGCGGTACTCCGCGCTGTCGTGGAAGGCCTTGGCCGCCTCGAAACTGGGGAACTTCAGCACCACCACGCGCGTCGGCGCCCACTGGCCCTCGAGCTGCCCGGTCTGGCCGCCGCGCACCAGCACTTCGGCTCCGTGCACCTGCATGGCATGACTGGAGAGCACCTTGTACTCCTCGTACTGCTGGGGGTCCGTGACGTCGACGTAGGCGATGATATAGCCTGCGGCCATGATCTATCTCCGATGATTTCGTATTGTCTTTCGATACCTGCCGTCACCGCCGGCCCCGCAAGGAGAACCGGCGGCGAGGCCTGGCGTCGGTCAGGCGCAGGCGGGCCAGCCGAAATTGTCTTCCAGGAAGCCGGCGCGCTTGGTCAGCGCATCCAGGTCTCTCAGCACCGAGAGCAACTCCTTCATGCGCGACAGCGGCACGGCATTGGGGCCGTCCGACAGCGCCTTGGCGGGGTCCGGATGCGTTTCCATGAACAGCCCGGCCACGCCGGTGGCCACGGCAGCGCGCGACAGCACCGGCACGAACTCGCGCTGGCCGCCCGAACTGGTGCCCTGCCCGCCCGGCAACTGCACCGAGTGGGTCGCGTCGAACACGACGGGGGCACCCGTCTCACGCATGATCGCCAGCGAGCGCATGTCCGAGACGAGGTTGTTGTAGCCGAAGGACACGCCGCGCTCGCAGGCCATGAAGCTGTCTTCGGGCAGGCCTGCCTCGCGGGCGGCCTCGCGCGCCTTGTCGATGACATTCTTCATGTCATGCGGCGCCAGGAACTGGCCCTTCTTGATGTTGACGGGCTTGCCGCTCTGCGCGCAGGCACGGATGAAATCCGTCTGACGGCACAGGAAGGCCGGCGTCTGCAGCACGTCGACCACGGCCGCGACCGGCTTGATCTCCTCGATCTCGTGCACGTCGGTCAGCACCGGCACGCCGATCTCGCGCTTGACCGTGGCCAGGATCTCCAGTCCCTTCTCCATGCCCAGTCCGCGGAAGGACTTGCCCGACGAGCGGTTGGCCTTGTCGAACGAGGACTTGTAGATAAAAGGAATGCCCAGCTCGCCGGTGATCTCCTTGAGTGCACCGGCGGTGTCCAGCGCCATCTGCTGCGACTCGATCACGCAGGGCCCGGCAATCAGGAAGAAGGGCTGCTCGAGCCCGGCTTCGAATCCGCAGAGTTTCATCGCTCTCTCCTGCCTGCCGCGGCCTCAGCCTGCCTTGCGCTGCTGGTTGGCCAGTGCCGCTTCGACGTAGGCCTTGAACAGCGGGTGGCCGTCGCGCGGGGTCGAGGTGAATTCCGGGTGGAACTGCACGCCGACGAACCAGGGATGCAGGCTGTCCGGCAGCTCCATCATCTCCGGCAGGTTCTCGGTCGGGGTACGCGCGGAAATCACCATGCCGGCCTGCTCCAGCTGCGGCACGTAGTGGTTGTTGACCTCGTAGCGGTGGCGATGGCGCTCGTTGACCTCGGCGCCGTAGATCTGCGCAGCCTTGGTGCCTTCCCTGACCGGCACGCGCTGCGCGCCCAGGCGCATGGTGCCGCCCAGGTCGGAATCGGCGCTGCGTTGCTCGACCTTGCCTTCGCGGTCCACCCACTCGGTGATCAGCGCGACCACCGGGTGCTCGGTCTCGAGGTTGAACTCGGTGGAGTTCGCATCGCCCATGCCTGCCACGTGGCGGGCGAATTCGATCACGGCCAGCTGCATGCCCAGGCAGATGCCCAGGTAGGGCACCTTGTTCTCGCGGGCGTACTGGATCGCGCGGATCTTGCCTTCGGTGCCGCGCTTGCCGAAGCCGCCCGGCACCAGGATGGCGTCCAGCGGCTTGAGCACTTCGAGGTGGCCCGATTCCAGTTCCTCGGAATCGATGTACTCGATGTTGACGCGGGTCGCGGTGTGCATGCCGGCGTGGCGCAGCGCCTCGATCAGCGACTTGTAGGACTCGGTCAGGTCGACGTACTTGCCGACCATGCCGATGGTGATCTCGTGCTGCGGGTTTTCCTGGGCGTTGACCAGGCGCTGCCACATCGACAGGTCGGCCGGCTTCGGGTCCAGGCGCAGTTCCTCGCAGATCAGGCGGTCCAGGCCCTGCTCGTTGAGCATCTGCGGGATCTTGTAGATGCTGTCCGCATCCCACACGGAAATCACGGCATCCTGCGGAATATTGGCGAACAGCGAGATCTTGGCGCGCTCGTCGTCCGGGATCGGGCGGTCGGCGCGGCACAGCAGCGCGGTCGGCGAGATACCGATCTCGCGCAGCTTCTGCACCGAGTGCTGGGTCGGCTTGGTCTTCAGCTCACCGGCGCTGGCGATGAACGGCACCAGCGTCAGGTGCACGAAGGCGGCATGGTTGCGGCCCATGCGCAGGCTCATCTGGCGCGCCGCCTCGAGGAAGGGCAGCGACTCGATGTCGCCCACGGTGCCGCCGATCTCGACCAGCGCCACGTCGGCCTTGCCGTCGTGCGAGGCGGCCGCGCCGCGCTCGATGAAGGCCTGGATCTCGTTGGTGATATGGGGAATCACCTGCACGGTCTTGCCCAGGTATTCGCCGCGACGCTCCTTGCGGATCACCGATTCGTAGATCTGGCCGGTGGTGAAGTTGTTCGACTTGCGCATCTTGGCCGAGACGAAACGCTCGTAGTGGCCGAGATCCAGGTCGGTCTCCGCACCGTCCTCGGTCACGAACACCTCTCCATGCTGGAAGGGGCTCATCGTGCCGGGATCGACGTTGATGTAGGGATCGAGCTTGAGGAGGGTGACTTTGAGGCCGCGCGACTCAAGAATGGCCGCGAGCGAGGCGGCAGCGATGCCCTTGCCGAGGGAAGAGACGACGCCACCGGTGACGAAGACGAATTTGGTCATAAACCGAGCTTGCCGGGGAAATCGGGATTATACATGAGAGCCCGCCCCACGCGGCCGCGAAATTCGCCGCGCAGCCGCCGGCCGGGCACGCCATGGCCTATGCAGCGCTTGCCCGCGGCACCTGCCCGGCGCACGCCGCCGGACACCGCTATCAGTGCCCCGCCGCGCGCATCGCGCCGATCAATTCCCGCACCAGCACCGCGGTCTGTCCGGGCTGCTCCATCGGATACAGGTGGCCGCCCTCGATGAAGCGCAGGTGCTCGCCCACCAGCCTGCGCGTGGCACCCATGCCGCACTGCCGCACCTCGCGCGAGCGGGTGCCGGCGATAAAGGCCACGGGCACCGGCGCCCCGCCCGCCAACTGGCGTCCCAGGCTGGTAGGCAGGGTCCGGTAGATGTCGTATTCCACCTGGCGCTCGAAACGCAGCCGGCGTTCCTGCGCCTTGCCCGTGGCCTCGGTGCCGTGCTCGACATAGTCGCGCAGCACCTCCTCGTCCCACACGGCGAAGTTCGGCTTGGACTTGAAGTGCTGCCAGACCGACTCCGCGTCGGGCCAGTGCGTGCGGCGCCGCTTGGTGGCGGCCGCCGGACTGGGCCGCTCGTCCAGGCCGAGCGCCTGCGCGGCCTTCAGCAGCGAGGCCCGCCAGCCGGCGATGACCGGCGAATCGAGCATCAGCACGCCGCGCACGCGCGCCGGGCGCCGCAACGCGGCCATCAGCGACAGGAAGCCGCCCAGCGAGTGCCCGACCAGCCAGACCGGCTCGCGGTAGCGCTCATCGATCGAGGCCAGCAGCTGCTCGACCAGGTGCGGCCATTCCCGCGTGACCGGATAGTCCGGATGATGGCCATAGCGTTCGACGGCGCGCAGTTCGAAATCGTCCTCGAGCAGGCCGAACAGCTTGCGGTAGGTGGAGACGGGAAAGCCGTTGGCATGGGAAAAGTGGATGATCTCGCGCATCGCCTCCCCCTCAAGCCGGCGTGCCCGGGCGCCGCCGGCGCGCGCGCACCGGCTGGCCCCAGCGGTCGGCTTCGCCCTGGCGGGCCAGCGGGAATTCGGCCGGCAGGGAAGCATCCCACTGCGGATCGCTGATCTCGCCGAAAACCTGGCGCAGGCGCTGCCCCCAGGTATCGCGGATCATGCGGAAATAGGCGTTCTTCTCGTCGATGTTGACGAAGCGCGTGACGCGCAGCGCATCCGCTTCATAGACCAGCAGGTCGAGTGGCAAACCCACCGAAATATTCGACTTCAACGTCGAATCCATCGAGATCAGCGCGCATTTCGCCGCTTCCCCCAACGGCATCGAAGGCTGCACCACGCGGTCCACGATGGGCTTGCCGTACTTGGCCTCGCCGATCTGGAAGTAGCAGTTCTCGGGCATGGCCTCGACGAAGTTGCCGGCCGCGTAGAGTTGAAACAGGCGGGCCCGCTCGCCGCGGACCTGGCCGCCGAAGATCATGCTGACGTTGAATTCGATACCGGCCTCGCGCAGCGCGTGGGCGTCGCGCTTATGCACCTGGCGCACGGCATCGCCGACCAGGGTTGCAGCCTCGAACATGTCACGCGCCTTCCACAGCGAGCGCGCCTCGTCGCGCCCTTCCACCAGGATCTGGCGCACCGCCTGGCTGATGGCCAGGTTGCCGGCCGTCATCAGCACCATGACCCGGTCGCCCGGCTCCTCGAACACCGTCATCTTGCGCGCGGTGGCGACGGCATCGACGCCGGCATTAGTGCGGGAGTCGGACAGGAATACCAGGCCGGCATCGAGCCGCATGGCCACGCAGTACGTCATCTTCTTCTCGGATACCTTGGGTTGTCGTGCAAAGGCGGGCCCGGCGGCCAGGCCGGCCGCCGGGATCTTGCGGGCATCATTCTAGCGCCGGCGGCCGCGGCGCCGCTGGAGGCATCCCTCGGTTGCGCGCGCCCACGCCCTCCCGCCCCCCCCCCCCCGCGGGACTACGCTGCGCCCGCCTGCGCCGGCATGATCTCGATGCGCACCGACAGGGCTTCGCCGCTGCCGCCCTCGCGCACGCCCCGGATCGGTGCAGCCGATGGATAGTCTCGCCCCACCGCGAGGCGCACGTGGCGCCCCCCGGTCAGGCAGCGGTGCGTGACATCGATGCTGCACCACAGGCCGCGCCCGGCATCGAGGCAGATGTCGGCCCAGGCGTGGCTCGCCAGGGCCTCGGCCTTGGGGTCGTAGAAGTAGCCGCTGACATAGCGCGCCGGGATGCCCAGGGAACGACAGGCCGCCACCATGACTTGCGCCTGGTCCTGGCACACGCCGGCGCCACGCGCAAAGGCCTCCGCCGCCGCCGTATCCACGCTGGTGGCATTGGGCTGGTAGCGCACCCGGGCGGCCACCGCAGCGGCCAGCGCCAGCAGCGCCGGCACATCGCGGCGCGCGGCCAGGAACGGCGCGGCAAACGCACGCAACGGCGCCGGCGCCGCGGTCAGCGGCGTCGCCGAGAGGAAGTAAAGCGGCGACACCCGCACCTCGCCATCGGCGCCGGCGTCCTGGAAGGCGCCGTGCGTCCCGGCCTGCATTCCCAGCACCTCCACCTCGCCCCAGGCGGTGATGCCGATGGTGTCGCTCGGCGCGCCGAGGGTGAAGCTGTGGACGATGTTGCCGAAGCCGTCGCGCGCTTCCGACAGCCGGCCGGGCGCCGCGATCTGCCAGCCATGGACCGCCTGCAGCGGCCCCGAGCGCGGCGCCAGGCGCAGCTCATGGACGCTGCGCCGCACGGGCTCCGCGTAACGGTAGACGGTGTGGTGGCGGATCCTGTAGCGCACGGCAGCGGTCCGGCTCGCTCACGCGGCCAGCGGCGGCACCAGGAAATCGACGCTGATGCCGTTGCCCAGCCCGCCGATGCGCTCCAGGAAGCTGGTCAGGAAGGCATGCAGGCCGACCGCGAAGATATCGTCGATGCGCGCGTACTTCAGGTCGGCGTGCAGTTTGCCGGCCTGCCGCTCGGTCTCGCCCGACTGCTGGTTGCGCACCTGCGCCAGGATCGATACCACCTCCTCCATGCTCGACACCAGCGAGCGCGGCATGTCCGGCCGCAGGATCAGCAACTCGGCCACCCGTTCCGGGGTGATCACCGTGCGGTAGATCTTGCGATAGACCTCGAAGCCGGACACCGAACGCAGCACCGCCGCCCAGTGGTAGAAATCGCTCTCCATGCGCTGCGGGTCGCTCTCGTCGCCGCCTTCCGACTGGAACTTGACATCCAGGATGCGCGCCGTGTTGTCGGCGCGCTCGAGGAAGGTGCCGAGGCGCATGAAGTGGAAGGCATCGTCCTTGAGCATGGTGCCGAACTGCACGCCACGCGCCAGGTGGGAGCGGAACTTGACCCACTCGAAGAAACGCGATGGATCCTGCTGCAGTTCGCCGTCGGCGATCAGGCGCTGCACCTCCAGCCAGGTGGTGTTGATGGTCTCCCACACCTCGGTCGTCAGCGAGCCGCGCACCGCACGGGCGTTTTCGCGCGCGGCACGCAGGCAGCTCATGATGGACGAGGGATTGGTCATGTCGCGCACCATGAAATCGATCACGTCGTCGCGCGACAGCAGCCCGTACTTGTCGTCGAAGGCACGCGTCAGCTCGGAAATGTCGAGCATGGCCCACCAGCCCTGCTCCGCCACTTCGGCGGACTGCGGCAGCAGCGAGGTCTGGTAGTTGACGTCGAGCATGCGCGCGGTGTTTTCCGCGCGCTCGGTGTAGCGCGCCATCCAGAACAGATGGTCGGCGGTGCGGCTCAGCATGGTTCGGCTCCTGGCAATGCAATGGTCGTGGCCGGCGCTGTCTCAGCGCTCCAGCACCCACGTGTCCTTGGTGCCCCCGCCCTGGGAGGAATTGACCACCAGCGAGCCCTCGCGCAAGGCCACGCGCGTCAGCCCGCCGGGCACCATGCGCACCTCGCGCCCCGACAGCACGAAGGGACGCAGGTCGATATGGCGCGGCGCGATGCCGGACTCCACATAGGTCGGGCAGGTGGACAAGGCCAGCGTGGGCTGGGCGATGTACTGCTCCGGCCGCGCCCTGACGACCTCGCGGAAGACATCGATCTCCGCGCGCGTGGCGGCCGGGCCGACCAGCATGCCGTAGCCGCCCGCGCCGTGGGTTTCCTTGACCACCAGTTCGCCCATGTGGTCAAGCACGTACTGCAGGTCGTCCGGCCGGCGGCACATATAGGTGGGCACGTTGGCCAGCACCGGCTCCTCGCCCAGGTAGAAGCGGATCATGTCCGGCACGTAGGGATAGATCGACTTGTCGTCGGCCACGCCGGTGCCGATCGCATTGCAGATGGTCACGTTGCCGGCCCGATAGACCGACAGCAGGCCGGCGGCGCCTAGCGCCGAATCCGGGCGGAAGGCCAGCGGGTCGAGGAAATCGTCGTCGACACGGCGGTAGATCACGTCGATGCGCTGCGGGCCCTGCGTGGTACGCATGTACAGGTAGTCGTCCTGTACGAACAGGTCGCTGCCCTCGACCAGCTCCACCCCCATCTGCTGCGCCAGGAAGGCGTGCTCGAAATAGGCCGAGTTGTACATGCCCGGTGTCAGCACCACCACAGTGGGATCGGCGATGGCCTGCGGCGACACGCTGCGCAGCATGTCGAGCAGCAGGTCGGGATAGTGGGCCACGGGCGCCACCCGGTTGCGCGCGAACAGATCCGGGAACAAGCGCATCATCATCTTGCGGTTTTCCAGCATGTACGACACGCCGGACGGCACGCGCAGATTGTCCTCGAGCACGTAGAACTCGCCCTCGCCGGCGCGCACCACATCGATGCCGGCGACGTGGGCGTAGATGTCCTGCGGCACCGCGATGCCGAGCATCTCCGGCCGGTACTGCGCGTTGTTGTAGATCTGGTCCGGCGGGATCACGCCCGCGCGGATGATGTCCTGGCCGTGGTAGATGTCATGGATGAAGCGGTTCAGCGCCGCCACGCGCTGGCGCAACCCGCGCTCCAGCACCGCCCACTCCGACGCCGGGAAGATGCGCGGAATCACGTCGAACGGAATGGTGCGCTCGGTGCCGCTGTTGGTTTCGTCCTTGTCGCCGTACACCGCGAAGGTGATGCCCACCCGGCGGAAGATCAGGTCCGCCTCCGCGCGCTTGTTGGCCATGGTCGCTTCCGACTGCCGCGCCAGCCAGTCCGCAAACTGCCGGTAGTGCGGCCGCACCGCGCCCGCCGGCAGGTCCTGCCCCGCCTGGATGGCCGGGACCCCTTCGCCCCTCCAGTCCAGCATCTCGTCGAAAAACCGCGCCGCCGCCATGATGGCCCATCCTCCGTGTCGAGGGCGTTCCGGACTGCCGGCCGCCCGTTGTTGGCCATGTTCGCGTCCCCAGCCTTGCGATCTGGGGAACCCCCCTGCGCGGCCCCGGCAGCGCTGGCTGCGGTGCCGCATGCTGGCTCTTCCAGCATACCCGCGCCGGCGCCGGCCGCAAGCTGCGGCATTCCCGAGGCCCGTGGGGATCAAGCAAGATACTTGCCAGGCACGGGGAAGACGGGGAAGACGGGGAAGACGGGGAAGACGGGGAAGACGGGGAAGACGGGGAAGACGGGGAAGACGGGGAAGACGGGGAAGACGGGGAAGACGGGGAAGACGGGGAAGACGGGGAAGACGGGGAAGACGGGTGGCGTGCGCCGGGCGCGGCGGCGCCCGGCGGCCCGGTGGCCTGGGTGGTACGGGAGCCCGCCGACGGCCCCTCAGTCCCCCGCGCGCGCCGGCGCTTCGGCCAGGATGGCGTCCACCAGCGCCTCCGGCGGGCGGCGGATGTCGATCACCAGCGCGCCGTCGGGTTCCTCCAGCGTCTCGAACTGGCTGTGCAGCAGCGCCGGGTTGAAGAAATGGCCGCTGCGCGCCGACAGGCGCTGCCCGATCAGTCCGGCATCGCCCTTCATGAAGACGAAGGTCACGCCGCCCTCGGGCGGCGTCAGCCGGTCGCGGTAGACCTGGCGCAAGGCCGAGCATGTGAACACGTGCGTGCGTCCCTCGGCGCGCGCGGCATCGATGGCCGCCCGCATGGCGGCCAGCCACGGCCAGCGGTCTTCGTCGGTCAGCGGCACGCCGGCGTGCATCTTGGCCTTGTTGGCCTCGCTGTGGAATTCGTCGGCGTCATGGAAGCCGCATTGCAGCCGCTGTGCCAGCAGCTGGCCGACCGTGGTCTTGCCGCTGCCGGATACGCCCATCAGGATATAGATCATGTCTGCTCCGTCGATCAGGATCGGATGGTGTGCCCATCCTTGTCGCTTGTCGTGCATCGCGCCGCTCGCATGCGTGCGATGGCTCCCGGGCGGCCCGCCGCCGGGGAACCAAGCCAGGTGATTGGAAGGTGGGTTGCCGGGATACCGGACGGCCAGCCTATTGTGCGACGGCCGCCCCGGTTTGGACAGCCTCGCGCGGCATCGCGTCCGCCTCGGACAGGTCCAGCGCGCTGCCGCCGGCTTCGGCGTCGCGCGCCTGGCGCCGGAACAGGCCGAACAGGCCGCGTCCGACACTGAAACCGGCGAAGGCGTCGGCAGGCGCCGCCGCGGGCTCGCGTGCGGCCAGCTCGGCCGCGTCGCCGAGCCATTGCAGGACGCCAGCTTCGGCGTCCACGCGGATGCGATCGCCGTCGCGCACACGCGCCAGCATGCCGCCAGCCAGTGCCTCGGGCCCCACATGGATCACGGCCGGCACCTTGCCGGAGGCGCCCGACATGCGGCCGTCGGTGACCAGGGCCACGCGGCGACCGGCATCCTGCAGCGCACCCAGCGCCGGCGTCAGCCGGTGCAGTTCCGGCATGCCGTTGGCGGCCGGACCCTGGAAGCGCACCACCGCCACCACGTCACGGTCCAGCTCGCCGGCGGCGAAGGCCGCCTGCAGCGCCTCCTGGGAATCGAACACGCGCGCAGGCGCCTCGACCACGCGGTGCTCCGGCGCCACCGCCGAGATCTTGATCACGCCGCGCCCCAGGTTGCCCTGCATCAGGCGCAGGCCGCCTTCGGCGGCGAACGGCGCGGCGGCCGTGGCCAGCACCTGCGCATCGCCACTGGCAGCGGCGCCGTCGCGCCAGCGCAGCATGCCGTTGTCCAGCACCGGCTCCTGGGTGTAGCGCCGCAGGCCGGGACCGGCGACGGTCTGCACGTCCTCGTGCAGCAGCCCGGCATCCAGCAGTTCGCGGATCACGAAGGCGACACCGCCGGCCGCGTGGAAGTGGTTGACGTCCGCCGAGCCGTTCGGATAGACCCGCGCCAGCAGCGGCGTAGCCCGCGAGAGGCGGTCGAAATCGTCCCAGTCGATGAGGATGCCGGCCGCGCGCGCCATTGCCACCAGGTGGATGCTGTGGTTGGTCGAGCCACCGGTGGCCAGCAGGCCGACGATGCCGTTGACCACCGCGCGCTCGTCGACGATGCGCGCCAGCGGCAGGTATTCGTTGCCGCGCGCCGAGATGGCCAGCGCGCGCTGCGCGGCCGCCGCCGTCAGCGCGTCACGCAGCGTGGTGTCGGGATGGACGAAGGCCGCGCCCGGCAGATGCAGGCCCATCACCTCCATCAGGAACTGGTTGCTGTTGGCGGTACCGTAGAAGGTGCAGGTGCCGGCGCCGTGATAGGCCTCGCACTCCGCCTCCAGCAGCGCCTCGCGTCCGACCTGCCCGGTGGCGTAGAGCTGGCGCACCCGGGCCTTCTCCTTGTTGGACAGGCCGCTGGCCATCGGCCCCGCCGGCACGAACACGACCGGCAGGTGGCCGAACTGCAGCGCACCCATCAGCAGGCCGGGCACGATCTTGTCGCACACGCCCAGCATTACCGCGGCGTCGAAGGTGTTGTGCGACAGGGCCACGGCGGTGCTCATGGCAATGACGTCGCGCGAGAACAGCGACAGCTCCATGCCGGCATTGCCCTGCGTGATGCCGTCGCACATGGCCGGCACGCCGCCGGCCACCTGGGCCACCGCACCGGCCGCGCCCGCCGCCTCGCGGATCAGGCCGGGATAGCGCTCGTAAGGCTGGTGCGCAGACAGCATGTCGTTGTAGGCGGTGACGATGCCGAGGTTCTGCGCATGCTCGACGCGCAGGCGCAGCTTGTCGGCGGCGGGCAGGGCTGCGTACCCATGCGCAAGGTTCGCGCAGGAAAGGCCATGTTGCGGGCCCAGTTCGCGCTGGGCGCGCTCACAACGTGCCAGGTAGGCAGCGCGGCTGGCACGGCTGTGCGCGACGATACGCGCGGTCACGGCCTGGACTTCGGCATGAACGGTTTGCGGCATGGCGGGACGACTCTCCGTGGGAAGTATGCTGCAGTCGACCGGATGAGGAATGAGATCCGGTCATGTAGATTTTCTACATTATATCCAGTCCGGAACGACAAGCGAACACCACGTCAACCGCCAATCGCCTAAAACCCCCGATTTTTTGCGAAATTCAGGGAAATCCCTAGCCGCGCCACGACTCCCGCGCGAAGACGATGCGCCACCCGATCTTGTAGAATATCTACATATTTTCTACGCACCTGCCAACTGCCCTGCTCCATGCGCGACCGAATCCTCGCCGTCTATGACACGCTCCGCCCCTCCGAACGCCGCCTGGCCGACTACGTGGCACGGCACGGCGCCAGCGTGATCCGCCTGTCGATGCCGGAACTGGCAGAGCGCGCCGGTGTATCGCAGCCGACCATCGCACGGTTCTGCGCCGCGCTGGGCTACGACGGCTTCCGCGAGTTCAAGCTGCAGTTCGCACAGAACGTGGGCGGCGGCACACCCTTCGTGCACCAGGACGTCAGCGCCGAGGACCGTCCCGCCGACATCGCCGGCAAGGTCTTCGACCGCACCCTCTCCACGCTGATGAGCGTGCGCAACGCGCTGTCGGCGGACCAGATCGAACATGGCATCCGGCTGCTGGCCGACGCGCGCCGCATCGAGTTCTACGGCTGCGGCAATTCCGGCATCGTCGCGCTGGACCTGCAGCACAAGTTCTTCCGGCTGGGCATTCCCACCACCGCCTACTCCGACCCGCACGTCTTCAATATGTCGGCGGCGCTGCTGCGCCCGGGCGACGTCGCCGTGCTGGTCTCCAACAGCGGGCGCACCTGGGACATCCTGGCCGCCGCCACGCTGGCGCGCGGCAGCGGCGCCGGCGTGCTGGCGCTCACGCACAGCGGCTCGCCGCTGGCGGCGCTCGCGGACGTCTGCGTATTTTCCGACGTGGAAGAGGACAGCGAGGTCTATACCCCCATGACCTCGCGTATCTGCCACCTGGTGCTGGGCGATGTGCTGGCCACCGGCGTGGCCCTGGAGCGCGCCGACAGCGTCGCGCCCGGCCTGCAGCGCGCCAAGGCGCACCTGCGCGAGCGCCGCATCGCCAGCGCGGAGCCGTCGATGCCGCCGCGCGACACCAGGCCCAAGCGCTCCGCCAGCGCGGCGCGCCGCAGCAAGGGCAGCGCCTGAGCGCCCAGCGATCCGCGCCGCGCGGCCGGCACGCCATGCTCAGCGCGGTGCCGGCGGCGCCTCGCGCCAGTAGCGCCGGACCTGCTGACGGTACGGCGTGATCGCCACGCCGTCCGCCCCGGCCTCGATCACCACCGCGCCGTTCTCATCCGAGCGGTAGCGCGCGACGCCTTGGGCACCATAGCGGGCCCAGACATCGGCACGCGGATGACGGAAGCGATTGGCATGGCCCAGCTGGAACACAGCGGCCTGCGGTGCCACCGCGGCAAGGAAGGCCGGGCTGGAAGACGTGCCGCTGCCATGGTGCGGCACCATCAGCACGCTGGCGCGCAGCGCTTGCGCCGGCAACGACGACAGCAGCGCCGCCTCCTCGGCACGCTCGATATCGCCGGTCAGCAGCAGGCTCGGGGCCGCCCCGTCACCGGCCTGCGCCGACACATGGAGCACGCAGCTGCGCGCGTTGCTGCCATAGGCCGGCGACTGCGACTGCGCCGCCGGCGGATGCAGCACGGCGAAACGCACCCCGTCCCACTCCCATTGCTGCCCGGCGGCGCAGGGCTCCCACGCGCGTGGTGACCGCAGCGGCGGCGACAGCAGCGCATGCGCGGGCGGCGCCGCGGTGCGCAGCGCCGCCACCGGCACGGCATCCAGCACCGCGCCGACTCCGCCGGCATGGTCGGCGTGCTCGTGGCTGATCATCAGCATATCGAGGCGCCCCAGGCCGGCCGCGCGCAGGTGCGGCACGATGACCCGCTCGCCCGCGCTGGAGCTTTCGCCGTAGGCCGGTCCGGTGTCGAACAGCAGCGCATGCCGCCGCGTCTCGACCAGCACCGCACCGCCCTGGCCGACATCGAAGGCCGTCGCACGGAAGGCGCCGGCCGCCACCGGGGTCCGCCCCGCCACCAGCAGCGGCAGCAGCAGCACCAGCCCGCGCCAGCGCAGGCGCCAGCCGAAGCCACGCGGTGCCAGCAGGCAGGCGACGCCCGGCAGGGCCAGCGCGAAGGCCACCGGACCGGCCGCCGCCGCACGCCAGACCGCCCAGGACGGCGCCGACAGCCAGGCCAGCAGGCTGCCCAGCAGGGCCAGGCAGGCGTGGGCCAGCGCCAGCAGCGGTGCGGCCAGCGGCGACGGCAGGATGGCGGCCAGCAGCGACAGCGGCGTCACCACGAAACTCACCAGCGGGATGGCCACCGCGTTGGCCAGCGGCGAGACCAGCGAGGTCTGCTGGAACAACAGCAGCGTGGCCGGCACCAGGCCCAGCGTGACCACCCATTGGGTATGGGCGGCTTGTGCCAGCGCCACCCGCAGGCGGGCCGGCCAGCGGTCCGCGCGGGCGCCGTCCGCGCCGTCCGCCGCGGGGGCCGCGGGCGGACGCCCCGCGGCCAGGAAGATCACCGCCACGGCACTGAAGGAGAGCCAGAATCCGGGCGCCATCACGCCCCATGGATCGACAACCAGCGCCGCCAGCGCGGCCCAGCCGAGCACCAGCGAGCCCGGCACCGTACGTCCGCTCCAGGATGCCAGCACCGCCACCACCAGCATTGCCACCGTGCGCAGGGCAGGCACCTCGAGTCCCGCCACCAGGCCGTAGCCAATGCCTGCCGGCAGCGCCACCAGCAGGCCGACCTGCCGCGCCGGCAGCCATAGCGGCGGCGGCCGGCGCCAGCGCCGGCCCAGCCCGAAGGCATGGCGCCAGGCCCAGGCGGCCAGCGCACCGGCCATGCCGGAGATCATGGTGATATGGAGCCCGGAGATGCTGATCAGGTGGCCGATGCCGGTGCGGTTGAATATCTCCCTGTCGGCAGCTGAGATGCCGCGCTGGTCGCCCACAACCAGCGCCACCAGCACCGGGCCGTAGCGCGCATCCGGCGGCAGGTTGGCGCGCAGGTGCGTGCGCAGCGCGTGGCGCCACGAGGCGATGCGCCAGGCCAGCCGCTCCCCCGCCGCCATGGCGTGGCCCTCGCCCGCGCTGCGCACGTAGCCGGTCGCCCCCACGCCTTGGCCGAGCAGCCAGTAGGCATAGTCGAACCCGTGTGGATTCGCTAGCCCGCGCGGCCGCCGCAGGCGCACCACGAACTCGCGCCGCTCGCCCGGCCGCAGTCCGGGCGGCGCCTCGTTCCAGGCCAGCAGGATCTCGGGCGGCAGGCGCGCGCCACCTGCTTCCGCGCCGGCAGCAGCTCCACCGCCTGCGCCGGCAACCTCCTGCTCGATGGCAAAGCGGAAACGCAGGCCGCGCTCGGCTTCGGCCGGCAGGCCGGCCACCACGCCGCGCACGCGCACATCGCTGCCGTCGAGCGCGGGGGGCAGCCAGGCATCCAGCGCCTGCACGGCGCGCCCGCCGGCCCAGCCGAAGCCGGCCAGCAAGCCCAGCAGGCAGACCGCCGCACGCGCCGCCGGCCGCGCCCGGCGCCGCCAGTACAACGCGGACGCCGCCAGCAGCGCGGCGGCCAGCAGCAGCACGGCGGCCGCTGCCCGGCCGGGCAGCACCGGCTGCTGCTGCAGGCACCAGCAGCCGGTGACGAAAGCCAGCAGGAACAGGCGCATCGCAACTCCCTGCGCGCATGGCGCGGATGACGATGCTCCTGCTTATACGGGCGTTCACGCCCGGCTGCGGTGTCAGTCTGTGACGGTGTGCCGCGGCGCCATGATCCCGGCGAAGGCCGCCAGCCGCGGCAGCGCTTCGATCGAGTTGCGCCACATGGCGGCGGCCAGCGGCTGCGGCGCGATGCCGCGCAGTTCGCCCAGCACGCGCGCCACACCGGCCACTTCGGCCGGCGTGTTGCGCGCCTTGTGCTGCTCGCCGAACTGGTCGTCGGACAGCCAGGCAGGCGCGATGTCGGGCGCATCGGTCTCCAGCACGATGGCCTCCAGCGGCAGCTCGGCCGCCAGCCGGCGGATCTGCCGCGCGCGCGAGAAGGTCAGGTTGCCGCCGAAGCCGAGCTTCAGGCCGAGATCGAGAAAGCGCTTGGCCTGGTCGATGCTGCCGTTGAAAGCATGCGCGATGCCCTGGCGCACGCCGAGCCGGCGCAGCTGGGCGCCGACCTGGTCCTGCGAACGGCGCACGTGCAGCAGCACGGGCAGCTCGAACTCGCGGGCGATTTTGAGCTGTTCGGCATAGAGCCAGGTCTGGTGCGCGGCGTCCAGCCCGGGCACGAAGAAGTCCAGCCCGATCTCGCCGATGCCGACGAAACGCGGGTCGCCGATCGACGCCGCGACCTCGGCGCGCAGGCGCTCGACGTCCGCCTGGCCGGCCTCGGCCGAGCACAGCGGGTGGATGCCGAGCGCGTAGACGCAGCCGGCATGGCGCCGCGACAAGGCACGCACCGCCTCGAAGTTCCAGGTCGCCACCGCAGGCAGCACGATGCCGTTGACGCCGGCGGCGTCCGCGGCGGCGGCGACGGCGTCACGGTCCGCATCGAACTCGGCGGCATCGAGATGGCAGTGGGTATCGATCCACATCGCGCTGGCGCGGAGCCGGGGGCTCAGCGCTCCTGGTGCAGGTGGCCGTCGCGCAGCCGCAGCACGCGATCGCAACGGTTGGCCAGGTCGATATCGTGGGTCACGATGACGAAGCTGGTGCCGAAGCCGAGCGACAGGTCCAGCATCAGGTCATAGACGCCGCCCGCGGTATGGTCGTCGAGGTTGCCGGTCGGCTCGTCCGCCAGCACGCAGGCCGGCTGGCCCACCAGGGCGCGGGCGATGGCCACGCGCTGGCGCTCCCCGCCCGACAGCTCGCCCGGACGGTGCTCGCTGCGCCGGCCCAGGCCCACGCGCTCCAGCATGGCCTGCGCGGCGGCGCGCGCCTCGCCCTGCTTCTGGCCGCGGATGCGCAGCGGCATCGCCACATTGTCCAGCGCGGTGAACTCGGGCAGCAGGTGATGGAACTGGTAGACGAAGCCCAGCGCGCGGTTGCGCACCACATTGCGCTCACGCTCGCTCAGCGCCGTGAACGGCTTGCCCTGCAGGGCCACGCGGCCGCTGTCGGGATTGTCCAACCCGCCCAGCACATGCAGCAGGGTGCTCTTGCCCGAACCGGAGGCGCCGACGATGGCCACCTTCTCGCCCGGGACGATGCGGATGTCGACGCCCTTGAGCACGTCGACATCGAGCCCGCCCTGGCGGAAGCGCTTGGTCAGGCCCTCGGCCTGCAGCACCGGTTCGCCCCCCTGCCCGCCATGGCCGCCGCTGCCGCCGGACTGCCGCGTGCGGGCCAGGCCCGCGCCGATCACGGTCTGCTCACTCATAGCGCAGCGCCTCCGCCGGATTGACGCGGGCGGCCCGCCAGCTGGGATAGAGCGTGGCCAGGGAGGCCAGCACGAAGGAGATGATGCCGATGGTAGCGATGTCGTTCACGCGGGGATCCGAAGGCAGTTCGCTGATGAAATAGATGTCGCGCGGCAGGAACTGCACATGCAGCAGCCGCTCGATGAAGGGGACGATGACGTCGATATTGGTGGCGATCAGGGTGCCGCCGGCCACGCCGAGCAAGGTGCCGATGAAACCGATCGCCACGCCCTGCACGATGAAGATCTTCATGACCGAGCCGGGCTGCGCGCCCATGGTGCGCAGGATGGCGATGTCGGCCTGCTTGTCGGTGACCGTCATCACCAGCGTCGACACCAGGTTGAACGCGGCCACGGCGATGATCAGCGTCAGGATGATGAACATCATGCGCTTCTCGGTCTTCACGGCGGCGAACCAGTTGCGGTTCTGCTGCGACCAGTCGCGCACGTCGAGATCGCCGGTGAGCGTGCCGGCCAGCTGCCCGGCCACTTCCGGCGCACGCTCCATGTCGGTCAGCTTGAGGCGCACGCCGCTGGGGCCCGCCAGCCGGAACAGGGTCTCGGCATCCTGCAGGTTGATCAGCGCCAAGGCATTGTCGAACTCGAAATGGCCGGACGAGAACACGCCGACCACGGTGAACTGCTTGAGCCGCGGCAGCACGCCGGCCGGCGTGATGGTGCCCTGGGGCGCCACCAGCGTGACCTTGTCGCCGGGCTGCACGCCGAGCGCATTGGCCAGCTCGTTGCCCAGCGCGATGCCGAAGCCGCCCGGCTGCAGCTTGTCCAGCGCGCCAGCGCGGAACTGCTTGCCGAGGTCCGAGACCTTGGGCTCCTCGGCCGGGTCGACGCCGCGCAGCAGCACGCCGCGTACCACGTCCTCGCGCGTCAGCATGGCCTGTGCTGCCACATAGGGCGCCGCACCAATCACTTCCTTATTGCGCATGGCCTCGGCGGCGGTGCGCTGCCAGTCTGGCAGCGCACCGGGCGCCATGATCTCGATATGGGACAGCACCGACAGCATGCGGTCGCGCACCTCCTTCTGGAAGCCGTTCATCACCGACAGCACCACGATCAGCGCGGCCACCCCCAGGGCGATGCCGGACATCGAGATCATCGAGATGAAGGAGATGAAGGAATTGCGGCTGGCGCGCTTGCCGGCGCGGGTATAGCGCCAGCCGATCTGCCACTCGTAGGGAAAATTCAAGAGGTGTCCTGTTGTTCGGGTAAGGTCCTGCCGCTCCGGCCCGGCGGACGGCCTTTGCGGCGGTGGCGCCACCCGGCGCCACCCGGCGCCACCGGGCCCGGCTCGCCGCCGGCCAGCCGGAAGTTTACAATCTCGGCAATCATGATGACGCACCTGACCCTGATTGTGCCTTTTTCCGTGCCGCCGGGCACGGGTGACGATGACCCCGAAGGCGTCATGTCCGCTGCCCTGCTGCGCCAGTTGGAGCTGCCGGCGCTCGGAAAGTTGCTGACGCGGGCCTCGCCCGGCGCGCGCGAGCGGCACGACGACCCCTATCTGCGCAGCCTGCCGCACGAACGCTGGCTGGCCGGCCGCGCCGGCCTGGACACCGCGCGGGTGCCGAGCGCACCCTTCATGCGCCTGGCCGACGGCGGCAGTGCCGACGAACAGGCCTGGGCCTGCCTGGAACTGGTACATATCCACGCCGCGCGCGACCACCTGGTGCTGATGGACCCCGCCCGGCTCGGCGTGCGCGCCAGCGAGGCGGAGGCGCTGCACCGCGCCCTGGACGCGCTGCTGGGCGAGTCCGGGATCCGCCTGGAAGCGCTGGCGCCAGGACGCTGGTACCTGCCCGAAGCGGTGTTCGGGCCGCTCGAGGCGACCACGCCCCTGCGCGCCACCGGCCGCAATATCGATATCTGGATGCAGGAAGGCGAACGCGCCCGCGACTGGCGCCGCCTGCAGAACGAAATCCAGATGACCTGGTTCGACCATCCGGTCAACCAGGCCCGCGAAGCCGCCGGGGAACTGCCGATCAATTCGGTCTGGCTGCATGGCGGCGGACGCCTGCAGGCCGTGCCGCGGCTGGCCGACGCCGTCTACACCGACGACCCCTTCGCCGCCGGCCTGGCCCTCGCCGCCGGGGCGGCCCGCCAGCCGCTGCCGGCCGGGCTGGCCGCGCTGGCCGATGGCGGCAGCGCGCTGGCACTGCTGGACGCCGCCGCCGAAGCGCACATCGGCCAGGACTGGGGGCGCTGGCTGGACGCCATGCACGGCCTGGAGGATGCCTGGTTCGCGCCGGCACTGGCGGCGCTGGAAAGCGGCCGCTGCGAGGCCCTGACCGTGGTGCTGGCCGGCGAGAACCATTTCGCCGAGTTCCGCGTCACGCGCGGCGACCTGCGCAAGTTCTGGCGCGGCCTGGGCAGCCGCGGCGACTGGCGCGCGCTGCTGTCCGACCTGGCGCTGGCGGCATGACGCCAGCGCCGCGACGTACCGGCGCCCGCCTCGGGCGCCCCGGGCACCCCCGCGCGGACGAACCGCGCCGTCGCCCTTCCCCTTTCCACCCGGGCCGGCCGCCCGTCGCGGCCGCCCGTGCGGGCGGCGCCTGCGCTGCCCGCACCTTCCTCGCCCTCCTCGCCGCATGACCCGAATCGCCACCCGCTCCTTCTCGACCGAGCACGCTGCGTCGCTTGCCGCCGCCGGCCTGCACCCCACCCTGGCCCGCATCCTGTCGGCGCGCGGCGTCAGCCGGCCCGACGAACTGGCCACCGAGCTGCCCGGGCTGGTGGCGCCGGGCGAGATGAAGGGCATCGGGCATGCCGCCACCTACCTGGCCGACGCCATCGCCGCCGGCCGCCGCCTGCTGATCGTGGCCGACTACGACTGCGACGGCGCCACCGCCTGCGCGGTAGGCGTGCGCGGCTTGCGCATGCTGGGCGCCCGCGTCGACTACATCGTGCCCAACCGCTTCGAGTACGGCTACGGGCTGACGCCGGAAATCGTCGAGCTGGCGGCACGCCAGCAGCCGGACGTGATCGTCACGGTGGACAACGGCATCGCCAGCGTCGACGGCGTGGCGGCGGCCAATGCCCGCGGTATCGACGTGGTGGTGACCGACCACCACCTGCCCGGCGCCACGCTGCCGGAGGCGGCCGTGATCGTCAATCCCAACCAGCCCGGCTGCCCGTTCCCCAGCAAGAACCTGGCGGGCGTGGGCGTGATGTTCTATGTGCTGCTGGCGCTGCGCGCCGAGCTGCGTACGCGCGGTGTATTCGATGCCCGCACCCAGCCGCGCCTCGACACCCTGCTCGACCTGGTGGCGCTCGGCACCGTGGCCGACGTGGTCAAGCTCGACAGCAACAACCGCATCCTGGTGGCGCAGGGCCTCAAGCGCATGCGCGCCGGCCGCATGCACGCCGGCGTGGCCGCCCTGTTCCGCGCCGCCGGACGGGAAGCGGCGCGCGCCAACACCTTCGACCTCGGCTTCGGCCTGGGCCCGCGCCTGAACGCCGCCGGGCGGCTCGCCGACATGTCGCTCGGCATCGAATGCCTGCTGACCGACGACGCCGGCCGCGCCTGGGAGATCGCCCAGGAACTGGACGGCATGAACCGCGAGCGGCGCGACATCGAGGCCGGCATGCAGCAGGAGGCGCTGCAGATCCTGGAGCAGCCGATGGCGGGCCTGGACCCGGCCTCGCGCTACACGGTCAGCGTCTTCAACGAGACCTGGCACCAGGGCGTGATCGGCATCGTGGCCTCGCGCCTGAAGGAGAAGTTCCACCGCCCGACCATCACGTTCGCCCCCGGCGACGATGCCACCATCAAGGGCTCCGGCCGCTCCATCCCCGGCTTCCACCTGCGCGACGCGCTCGACCTCGTCTCCAAGCGCCACCCGGGGTTGCTGGTGAAGTTCGGCGGCCATGCGATGGCGGCCGGCCTGACCTTGCGCGCCGACACCTTCGGCCAGTTCATGGAAGCCTTCGAGGCGGTAGGCCGGGAGTGGCTGGACGAGGAGCAGCTGGCGCGCGTGATCGAGACCGACGGCGACATCGACGACGGCTGCTTCTCGCCGGAGTTCGTCAACCTGCTCGACCAGCAGGTATGGGGCCAAGGCTTCCCCGCCCCGACCTTCTGCGGCGAGTTCGACGTGGTGCGCCAGACCGTGCTCAAGGGCAAGCACCTGAAGCTGCTGCTGGGGCGCGGCGCGCACCGCTTCGATGCGATCTGGTTCAACCACGCCGAGGCGCTCGGCGCCAGCGCGCTGGTGGCCTACCGGCTGGACAACAACACCTTCAACGGCGTCACGCGGGTGCAGATGGTGATCGAGCACGCGCAATAACGGACTCCGGCGGACCCCGGCGGGCCCTGTCGGACACCGGCCAGCCCGGGAGCCACACCGGCCGCGCCAGCCGCGCCAGCCGCGCTAGCCGCGCGACGGCAGGTAGCCCGACGGATCGACCGGCTTGCCGCCGGCGCGCACTTCGAAATGCAGCTCGCCGCCGCCCGCCCCCATGCGCCCGACCTCCTGCCCGGCCGCGACCTGGCTGTCTTCACTGACCGAGGGCTTGTCGAGGTTGCCGTAGACGGTCAGCCAGTCGTCGTCGTGCTTGACGATCACCAGCATGCCGTAGCCGCGCAGGTTGCCCACATGGATGGCGCGGCCGGCCGCGGCCGCCCGCACCACGCCGCCCGCTGGCACGTCGATACGCAGCCCCTTGCTCGCCGGCGGCGCGTAGCGCGCCACGACCTTGCCGTCGGCCGGCCACTGCAGGCGGATGCGGGAGGCCGGCGGCCGCGCCGGCCCGCTGTCGTCCACCCGGGGGGTATCCTTGACCGCCGCCGGCCCGCCGCTGCCGCCGGATGCCCGGCCGCCTCCCGCCGAAGCCGCGGCGCCTGCCGCCGGCACCACGCGGATCACCTGCCCCACCTCGATGCGGTCGGCGTCGCTCAGGCTGTTCCAGCGCGCCAGCTCACGCACGCTGCGCCGGTGCTTGCGGGCGATCGAATACAGCGTGTCGCCGCTCTGCACGCGGTAGTAGCCGTCGGGCACCGGGCCGTCGTCCAGCGTGCCGCAGGCGGCCAGCGGCAGCACCGCGGCGGCCGCCAGCAGCGCGAGCAGGCGGCGGCGGCCGCCGTGCCCGCCGTGCCTTCCTCTTGCCTCTGGAGTCTCTGGATGTTCTCGATTGGTTTGCTTCATGCTCTCGGGATTGGGCACGCAAGTGCCCTCTCGTCCACGCATTGCCGGTCCGGGCCGCCTATTATCGCCGCTGCGCGCGCCTTGCGCGCCGCGCGGAGGCCCGCGGGCCCGGCGTGGCAGCCGGCCGGCGCCAACAGGGGTAGACCGCGGCGCATGCGCCGGGTTCGCCGCCGCACGCCTGCAAACCGCGGAGAATCCGCCGCATTCCGCTATAATTCAAGGTTTTGAAAGCGCAAGAACATCATGGAAGCAGAACGCCTCAACGCCATCTCCGGTGCCATCTCCGATCTCCGTTCCCGGACGGAAGATCTACGGGGGTATCTTTGACTACGAAGTCAAACTAGGCCGCCTCGACGAAGTCAACGGCCTGCTCGAAGACCCGGACGTCTGGAACAACCCCAAGCGGGCCCAGGACCTGGGCAAGGAAAAGAAGATGCTGGAGGGCGTGGTCGGCGTCCTCGGCAAGCTCACCTCTGATCTCGACGGCGCGGACGAACTGTTCGAGCTGGCGCGCGAAGAAGGCGACGACGACACGCTGCAGGCCATCGAGGCCGACGTGCAGGGCTTCAAGGACATCGTCGAAGACATGGAGTTCCGCCGCATGTTCTCGGGCGAACTCGACCAGGCCAACGCGTTCATCGACATCCAGGCCGGCGCCGGTGGCACGGAAGCCTGCGACTGGGCCTCGATGCTGCTGCGCCAGTACCTGAAGTACTGCGAGCGCAAGGGCTTCAAGGCCGAGGTGCTGGAAGAGTCCGAGGGCGACGTGGCCGGCATCAAGAGCGCCACCATCAAGGTGGAAGGCGAATACGCCTTCGGCTACCTGCGCACCGAGACCGGCGTCCACCGCCTGGTGCGCAAGTCGCCGTTCGATTCCTCGGGCGGGCGCCACACCTCGTTCTCGTCGGTCTTCGTCTATCCCGAGGTGGATGATTCCTTCGAGGTCGAGATCAACCCGGCCGACCTGCGCGTCGACACCTACCGCGCCTCGGGCGCCGGTGGCCAGCACATCAACAAGACCGATTCTGCGGTGCGGATCACGCACGCGCCGACCGGCATCGTGGTGCAGTGCCAGAACGACCGTTCGCAGCACCGCAACCGTGCCGAAGCGATGTCGATGCTGAAGTCGCGGCTGTACGAGCACGAGATGCGCAAGCGCCAGGCCGAGGCCGACAAGCTGGAGTCGTCCAAGACCGACGTGGGCTGGGGCCACCAGATCCGCTCCTACGTGCTGGACCAGAGCCGCATCAAGGACCTGCGCACCAACGTCGAAATGTCGAACACGCAGAAGGTGCTCGACGGCGACCTCGATCCTTTCATCGAGGCCAGCCTGAAACAGGGCCTGTAACACGGCCCGCGTGGCGTGCCGATGCGCGCCACGCCGAGATGCCGCGGCACGCCGCGGCGGACCGTCCGGCGCGGCGGCCAGCGGCTGGCTGCCGCGCCGCCCGATGCATCACCAACCGTGTCATCCGCAGCGTCTCCACCAGCGAACACAGCCATGAGTGCAGCGAACCAACTCTACATCGTGACCGGCGCCTCGCGCGGCCTCGGCGCCGCCCTGGCGCAGGCCCTGCTGGCGCCCGGCAACCGGCTCGTCTGCGTGGCCCGCAGCCCCGCGCCCGCCCTGCAGCAGGCGGCGGCCGCGGCCGGCGTCGCGCTCGACTGGCACTGCCAGGACCTGTCGCAGCCCGAGGCCGGCGCGCGCTGGCTGCAGGCGGTGCTGGAGGCGGTCGACACGCCGCCGGCCAGCGCCACGCTGGTGCTGAACGCCGGCGTGATCGAGCCGATCGTGCCGGTGGCAGGACTGCGCGCCGACACGCTGGTGCCGCACCTGATGACCAACCTGGCCACGCCGATGACGATGACGGCGGCCTTCCTGGCCGCCAGCGAGCGCTTCGGCTGTCCGCGCAAGGTGCTGGCGATCTCCTCGGGTGCCGCGCGCCGGCCCATCGAGGGCTGGAGCGCCTACTGCGCGGGCAAGGCCGGACTGGACATGTTCATGCGCTCGATCCATGCCGAGTATGCCCAGGCCCCGGCCGGACGCGAGGTGCGCGCCGTGGCGCTGGCCCCGGGCGTGATCGACACCGGCATGCAATCGACCATCCGCGGCGCCGACTTCGCCCAGGTGCAGCGCTTCCGCGACCTCAAGGCGCAGGAGCAGCTGGCCAGTCCCGACGATGTCGCCCGCCGCATCGCCGCTTACCTGCAGCGCCCGGACTTCGGCAGCACCGAGCTGGACGACATCCGCAACCACTGAAGCCTTTTCTGAAACCGTGCGGGCCCGGCCCGCGCGCAGCACACACATCATGACCGAACCCAACCGCGCCCCAGCCGACGCCGCGACCGCGGCCACCGCCGCCGACGAAAACAAGATCATCGCGGAACGGCGCGAGAAACTGCAGGCACTGCGTCAGCAAGGCGTGGCCTTCCCCAACGATTTCCGCCCCACCCACCAGTCGGCCGCCCTGCACGCGCAGTACGACGCCGTCGAGCAGGAGGCGCTGGAAGCCGCGCCGGTCGAGGTGGCCATCGCCGGCCGCATGATGCTCAAGCGCGTGATGGGCAAGGCCAGCTTCGCCACCGTGCAGGACGGCACCGGCCGCATCCAGTTCTACATCAGCCGCGACGCCATCGGCGAAGAGGTCTACGCCGGCTTCAAGAAGTGGGACCTGGGCGATATCGTGGCCGCGCGCGGCACGCTGATGAAGACCAAGACCGGCGAGCTGTCGGTGGCGGTCACCGAACTGCGCCTGCTGTCGAAGAGCCTGCGTCCGCTGCCGGGCGACTATTACGGCCTGGCCGACCAGGAGCAGAAATACCGCCAGCGCTACGTCGACCTGATCGTGTCGCCGGAAACTCGCGCCACCTTCCGCGCCCGCACCCAGGCCATCTCGTCGCTGCGCAAGCACATGGCCGAATCCGGCTTCATGGAAGTCGAGACGCCGATGCTGCACCCCATCCCCGGCGGCGCCGCGGCCAAGCCCTTCATCACCCACCACAACGCGCTGGATATGCAGATGTTCCTGCGCATCGCGCCCGAGCTGTACCTGAAGCGCCTGGTGGTGGGCGGTTTCGAGCGCGTGTTCGAGATCAACCGCAATTTCCGCAACGAGGGGGTGAGCCCGCGCCACAATCCCGAGTTCACCATGATGGAGTTCTACGCGGCCTACACGGACTACCGCTGGCTGATGGACTTCACCGAGAACCTGATCCGCCAGGCCGCCATCGATGCCTGCGGCAACGCCGTGCTGAACTACCAGGGCCGCGAACTGGACCTGTCCAAGCCCTTCCACCGCCTGACCATCACCCAGGCCATCCAGAAGTACGCGCCGCAGTACACCGATGCGCAGCTGGCCGATGCCGACTTCCTGCGCGTCGAGCTGAAGAAGTTCGGCGTCAACACCCAGGCGCCGCAGTTCCTCAATGCCGGGCTGGGCACGCTGCAACTGGTGCTGTTCGAGGAAACCGCGGAAAGCCAGCTGTGGGAGCCGACCTTCATCGTCGACTACCCGGTGGAGGTCTCGCCGCTGGCGCGCGCCTCCGATACCGTGCCCGGCATCACAGAGCGCTTCGAGCTGTTCATTACCGGCCGCGAGATCGCCAACGGCTTCTCGGAGCTGAACGATGCCGAGGACCAGGCCGAGCGCTTCCGCAAGCAGGTCGAGCAGAAGGATGCGGGCGACGAGGAAGCCATGTACTTCGATGCCGACTACATCCGCGCGCTCGAGTACGGCATGCCCCCGACGGGCGGCTGCGGCATCGGCATCGACCGCCTGGTCATGCTGCTGACCGACAGCCCCAATATCCGCGACGTGATCCTCTTCCCGCACCTGCGCCGCGAGGATTGAGACGACGCACCGGCTGCCGCCGCGCGGCGGCAGCCTGCACGACCGCGAGAACCCCTGCCCCTGCAGGGGTTCTTTTTTGCGCGGCCGGCAGCGACGGCACTTCGCCGTCGCGCGTGTCGGCCATGCTGTCGATGTCGGCCGGCGATCGCTCCTGCGAGCATTGGCTGGCGCGCGTCACCTGGAACCGCGTGGTGACGGGCTATGACCACGATACCGACATCTTCCTGGCCGGGATCGGGTATCGCTTCTAGTTGCTGGCTGCCGGTTGCTGGCTGCCGGTTGCTAGCGGCCCGTTGCAGGCGCCGCCAGTTGCAGGTCACAGGGTTGCGGCCGCCCGCTTCAGCAAGCTCCCAGGGGAGCGGTGGCCGTCCCCAAGGACCCGCAGCGAGCGGGCCGCTGCTCCCTGACTCCCTGGCTTCTTACTCCGCTTCTTCGATCCAGGCGGACTGGATCGCCTCGAGGATCTTCTCGCCCGAGCGCTCCGGCACGTCGCTGAAGCCGTCCAGTTCCAGCACCCAGCGGCGCAGGTCGGTAAAGCGCACGGTCAAGGGGTCGACGTCCGGGAACTTGTCGTAGAGGGCGGCCGCGATGGCATAGGTATCGGTCCACTTCATGGGGCGTTCTCCTGTCGTGCGGGGCTCAGTGCCCTTCCTTGGCGTGGTTGATGGTGTACTTGGGAATCTCGACCGTCAGGTCCTCGTCGGCCACGATGGCCTGGCAGGACAGACGCGAATTCGGCTCGAGGCCCCAGGCCTTGTCGAGCAGGTCTTCTTCCTTCTCCTCGGCCTCGTTCAGTGAATCGAAACCCTCGCGCACGATGACGTGGCAGGTGGTGCACGCGCACGACTTCTCGCAGGCGTGCTCGATCTCGATGCCGTGGCTCAGCAGGGCGTCGCAGACGCTGGTGCCCGGCTTGGCTTCGAACACGGCGCCCTCGGGGCAGTGCTCGACGTGGGGAAGAACAATGATCTGTGGCATGTCAGGTCCTGATTGCGGAATACGGTGCGGCGGGAATCGGCTTGGCGGCAGCGGCCGCCTCAGCCGATCTCCTGCACCTTGCGGCCGGCCAGCGCGCTCTTGATCGAGCGGTCCATGCGGCGCGCGGCGAATTCGTCGGTGCCGTGCGACAACGCCTCCACGGCGGCCTTGATGGCGAGATGGTCGGTACCGGCAGCGATCTCGCGCACGGAAGCCGACAGCGCCTCGACCGCGGCGCGCTCCGCGGCGCTCAGCAGGTCGCCATCCGTCTCCAGCGCGCGCTGGGTGGCTTCGAGCAGGCGCTCGGCCTCGACACGTTCCTCGGCCAGCGCGCGGCTCTTCATATCGTGCTCGGCCTCGCTGAAGCTTTCCTGCAGCATGCGGGCGATGTCGTCGTCGGCCAGCCCGTAGGAAGGCTTGACCACGATCGAGGCTTCCACGCCCGACAGCGTTTCACGCGCCGACACCGACAGCAGGCCATCGGCATCGACCTGGTAGGTCACACGGATGCGGGCCGCACCTGCCACCATCGGCGGAATGCCCCGCAGTTCGAAGCGTGCCAGCGAGCGGCAGTCAGCCGCCAGTTCGCGCTCGCCCTGCAGCACATGGACGGCCATCGCGGTCTGGCCATCCTTGAAGGTGGTGAATTCCTGGGCACGCGCCACCGGGATGGTGCTGTTGCGCGGGATGATCTTCTCGACCAGGCCGCCCATGGTCTCGACCCCCAGCGACAGCGGGATCACATCGAGCAGGAGCCAGTCCTCGCCCGGCGCGCCGTTGCCGGCCAGCAGGTTGGCCTGCATGGCGGCGCCCAGCGCGACCACCTTGTCCGGATCCAGGTTGGTCAGCGGCGTGCGGCCGAAGAACTCGCCCACGGCCTTGCGGATGGCCGGCATGCGCGTGGCGCCGCCCACCAGCACCACGCCCTTGACCTCGTCGGCGCCGACGCCGGCATCGCGCAGCGCCTTGCGCACCGGCGCCAGCGTCTTCTGCACCAGATGCGCAGTCATGGCCTCGAACTGCTGCGCCGACAGCGGCAGGTGCACGATCTCCCCGCTCGACAGCACGGCATCGATCACCGTGTCGTCGGCCTCGGACAGTGCCTCCTTGGCGGCGCGCGCGCGCACCATCAGCAGGCGGGTGTCCTGGGCGCTCAGGGGTTGCAGGCCGGCCTGCTCGACGATCCAGCACATCAGGCGCTGGTCGAAATCGTCGCCCCCCAGGGCCGAATCGCCGCCGGTGGCCATGACCTCGAACACGCCCTTGGTCAGCTTGAGGATGGAGATATCGAAGGTACCGCCGCCCAGGTCATAGACGGCATAGACGCCTTCGGCACCGTTGTCGAGGCCGTAGGCCACGGCCGCCGCGGTCGGCTCGTTGAGCAGGCGCAGCACCTCGATGCCGGCCAGGCGCGCGGCGTCCTTGGTGGCCTGCCGCTGTGCATCGTCGAAATAGGCCGGCACCGTGATCACCGCCCCGACCAGGTCGTCGCCGAGCGAATCCTCGGCGCGCTGGCGCAGCGTGGCGAGGATCTCCGCGGAGATCTCGACCGGGCTTTTCACGCCGGCCACCGTCTTGATCTGCACCATGCCCGGCGCGTCGACGAAGTCGTAGGGGCTGTGCTCGATGTGCGCCACGTCGCGCAGGCCGCGCCCCATGAAGCGCTTGACCGAGACGATGGTGTTCTTGGGATCGCGGATGGCCTCGTCCTGCGCGCGGTAGCCGATCTGCGCGGTCTTGTCGGCCAGGTAGCGCACCACCGAGGGCAGCAGTGCGCGGCCGCGCTCGTCGGTGAGCACCTCCGGAATGCTGCTGCGGACCGCCGCCACCAGGGAGTTGGTGGTGCCGAGGTCGATGCCGACGGCGAGCCGGCGTTGATGGGGCGCCGGCGACATGCCGGGCTCGGAAATCTGGAGCAGTGCCATGATGATTCTTCGCGTTGTCTTCGCGTTGTCTTCGCGCGCGTTGCCGTCGCGTCGGGTGCGGCACGGCATGCGTGCCACGGCGGCCGGGACCGTGCCGGGGGCGCCATTGTGTCACGCCCGCGGCAAACGTGCCTGGCCGGTTATCCTTCCAGCCGGTCGATCGCCTCGCTGGTGTCGTGCTCGATCTTCTCGATGAACATCAGTTGCCGCGCCGCCGCGCCGGCCGCCGCGTCATTGTCGGCGCCGCCCGCGTCCAGCAGCGCGCCGAGCGCCGCGTGTCGCTCGCGCTTTTCCCGGCGCAGTTGCGCCAGCAGCGCGTCGAGCTGGTCGACCGCGCGCGCTTCCACCGCGTCCTGCAGCGCCTCGCGCCATTCCATCTGCTGCATGAGGAAATCCGGCGCCATCGCGGTGTTGTTCTCGGCCTGGATGTCGACGCCGCGCAGTCCCAGCAGGTAGATCGCCCGCTTGAGCGGCTGGCGCAGCGTACGATAGGCCTCGTTGGCATGGGCCGCCCACTGCATGGCCACGCGGCGCTCGGCGTCGCCGGCATGCGCGAAGCGGTCCGGATGCGCCTGCGACTGCACGGTGCGGTAGGCGGCATCCAGCGCCGCCTCGTCGATGGCAAACTGCGCCGGCAGTCCGAACAGCTTGAAAAAATCGTCTTTCAACAGCTTCCCCAACAAAAAGGAGCGGCCAGGCCGCCCCTCGATCACCCGCCCGTCAGCCAGGCAGGCAAGCCATCGCCGGCATTCCGATCGCGCCGGCGCGGCCCTCAGGCCGGCCGTGCCCAGGTATCCGGAGGCTCGCCGCGTTCACACTTGCGACAGGCGAGCCGGGCACCCAGCCTGGCCGTGCGCCCCCGCTCCGATTGCGTCCACGGTCGCGACTGCCAGGGCGGGTCGTGCCGCACGTGCTGGCCATGCCCGCACTCCAGTTCGGCGACCCAGTCGCCGGCCTCGTCACGGTGATAACCGACGATACGGCGCTGCATCGCCGGGCGGCGTCAGACGCGGAAGGACTCGCCGCAGCCGCACTCGTCCTTGACATTGGGGTTGTTGAAGCGGAACCCCTCGTTCAGGCCTTCGCGGGCAAAGTCCAGCTCGGTGCCGTCGATGTACGGCAGACTCTTCGGATCGACGATCACCTTGATGCCGTGCGACTCGAACACATTGTCTTCCGGCAGCAGTTCGTCGACGTACTCGAGCTTGTAGGCCAAGCCCGAGCAGCCCGTCGTCTTCACGCCAAGGCGCAGGCCCACGCCCTTGCCACGGCGCTCCAGGTAACGCGCCACGTGCCTTGCGGCCTTCTCGGTCAGTGTGATCATCGCTGCATCATCCCCGCATGGCTCAGGCGGCCTTCTGTTCGGCGCCCGGGTGCTTCTTCTTGTAGTCCTCGACGGCGGCCTTGATGGCGTCCTCGGCCAGGATCGAGCAGTGGATCTTGACCGGCGGCAGCGCCAGTTCCTCGGCGATCTGGGTGTTCTTGATCTCCAGTGCCTGGTCCACGGTCTTGCCTTTGACCCATTCGGTCACCAGCGACGACGAGGCGATGGCCGAGCCGCAGCCGTAGGTCTTGAACTTGGCGTCCTCGATGACACCGGCCTCGTTGACCTTGATCTGCAGCTTCATCACGTCGCCGCACGCCGGCGCGCCGACCATGCCGGTGCCCACGGCATCATCGTTCTTGTCGAACGAGCCAACGTTGCGGGGGTTTTCGTAGTGGTCGAGCACCTTGTTGCTGTATGACATTTTGGCTACCTCTTGCGGATTTTATGGGGGTCTTGCGTGGCGCCTGCGCTCAGTGCGCGGCCCACTGGATGGAATTCAGGTCCACGCCGTCCTTGTACATTTCCCACAGCGGCGACAGGTCGCGCAGCTTGCCGATCTTGGCCTTGAGCAGTTCGACGGTGTAGTCGACTTCCTGCTCGGTGGTGAAGCGGCCCACCGTGAAACGGATCGAGCTGTGCGCCAGTTCGTCGTTGCGGCCCAGCGCGCGCAGCACGTAGGACGGCTCCAGCGAGGCCGAGGTGCAGGCCGAGCCCGACGACACGGCCACATCCTTGATCGCCATGATCAGCGACTCGCCCTCGACGAAGTTGAAGCTGACGTTGAGGTTGTGCGGCACGCGGCGCTCGAGGTCGCCATTCAGGTAGACCTCTTCCATACCGGAAAGGCCGCGCCACAGGCGGTCGCGCAGCATGCGGACGCGTTCGTTCTCGGTAGCCATTTCCTCGCGGGCGATGCGGAAGGCCTCGCCCATGCCGACGATCTGGTGCGTGGCCAGCGTGCCCGAGCGCATGCCGCGCTCGTGGCCGCCGCCGTGCATCTGGGCTTCCAGGCGCACGCGCGGCTTGCGGCGCACGTAGAGCGCGCCGATGCCCTTGGGGCCATAGGTCTTGTGGGCCGAGAACGACATCAGGTCGCACTTCAGCGTGTTCAGGTCGATCACCACCTTGCCGGTCGCCTGCGCGGCGTCGCAATGGAACAGGACGCCCTTGGCGCGGCAGATCTCGCCGATCTGCTCGACGTCCTGGATCACGCCGATCTCGTTGTTGACCAGCATCACCGAAACCAGGATGGTGTCCGGGCGAATCGCCTGCTCGAACGCCTTCATGTCGATCAGGCCGTTTTCCTGCACGTCGAGATAGGTCACCTCGAAGCCCTGGCGCTCCAGCTCGCGCGTGGTATCGAGCACGGCCTTGTGCTCGGTCTTCACGGTGATGATGTGCTTGCCCTTGCCCGAGTAGAAGTTGGCCGCGCCCTTGATGGCGAGGTTGTCGGATTCGGTCGCACCCGAGGTCCACACGATCTCACGCGGATCGGCACCGACCAGCGCTGCCACCTGCTCACGCGCCTCCTCGACCGCGCGCTCGGCCTCCCAGCCGTAGGCATGGCTGCGCGACGCCGGATTGCCGAACTGCTCGCGCAGGTAGGGGATCATCTTGTCCGCCACGCGAGGATCCACCGGAGTGGTGGCCGAGTAATCCATGTAGATCGGGAAATGTGGGGTGCTCATTGTTTTGACTGCCTCTATCAGGGTCAGGACCGCAATTCCTTGCCGGTCGGAAATCTGGATCTGCTTGCCGTCTGCCGCCGTCTCAGGACTGCGCCAGGCTGAAGACCGAGTTGACCACGCGCGGGCGCGCGGGACTGTCGGCCTTGTCGGCCGCCTTGCCGCGCACCGGCGCGCCGGCGGCCCGCGCCGGCTCCTCGCGCATGTCGTGCAGCACCGCGGGCTGCTTGGCACGCTGCTGGTCGACCAGGTTCTTCAGGGAGACGGAGTCCAGGTACTCGACCATCTTCTGGTTCAGCGTGGCCCACAGCTCGTGGGTCATGCAGCGCCCGGCGCCGTCATCTCCGTTACAATTTCCCTTTCCACCGCATTGCGTGGCATCGAGCGGTTCGTCGACGGCGATGATGATGTCGGCGACCGTCACGTCCTCGGCGCGGCGCGCGAGACTGTAGCCGCCACCCGGCCCCCGCACGCTTTCCACGATCTCATGCCGGCGCAGCTTGCCGAACAGCTGCTCGAGGTAGGACAGGGAGATCTTCTGGCGCTGGCTGATGCCGGCAAGCGTGACCGGCCCCTGGTCCTGGCGCATGGCCAGGTCGATCATGGCGGTCACGGCAAAGCGGCCTTTGGTCGTCAGTCTCATGGGGGTGGGAATACTTGATCAATTTCCTCAAGTATAAATTTCCCGACTAATCCGGTCAAGTACCCCTGCTGCACCGCATCAGGCGCGGCTGCCGCCGGCGTCCGGCGCCGCCGCTGGCCGGCGCGGCGGCACGATCAGCGACAGCGGGCGCTCCAGGATGCGCCGCCGCACGGCGGCACTCAGTTCGCGCCGGTCCACGCTGCGCAGGTTGCGTGAACGAAGCGCCATATTGAAGGCCAGCGCGAAGCTGACCGCCACGTTCAGGAAGCCCATCAGCGCGATGCCGGCAACCGCCAGCCACAGCGCGGGCATGCGCAGCGCGTCCAGCCCCAGCACGCCGATCGAGGCCCCTACCGCCCCCGTCGACAGCGTGACGTGACGCACCTCCATGTGCGGCCCGACGAAGCTCAGGATCTCCGGCCCCAGGCCCAGCAGCAGGCCGAGCGACACATTGGCGGCAATGCCCGACAGGTTGCGCCGCCAGAAATCGGCCACGCCCAGCGCGCCCTTGGCGCCCAGCACGTAGCGCAAGCGCCGGTTGTAGGCCATCACATCGTGCACCCGGTGCAGCGCGAACCAGTTGTCCGCCCAGCCGGCGATCAGGCTCGACAGCCACAACAGCACACCGGTGAAGATGGCGTAGAGCGGCGTCGGCCCCAGGATCGAGAACGACTCGATGGTGGCGATGGCCTTGGCCGGGGTCAGCAGGCTCACGCCCAGCAGCTTGCCCGACAGCCATTGCACTGCCAGCGCCACCGGGAACACCGCAGCCAGGTTGCCGAAGATGGCGGCCGCGTTGGAGCGGATCATGGCGATGGTGTCGTCGACGAAGATCTCCCTGCCCTCCGGCCGCCTCGCGCCGTCCAGGCGGTGCGCCAGCGCCGGCCCGGTCATGGCCGGCTGCTTGGTGGCCAGCGTGAAGTGCGCAAAGTGGATGAGCAAGAAGCTGCCGGCATAGTTGAGCGAGGCCAGCAGGCCCTCGATGAACTTGTCGAGATGCAAGCCATAGATCAGGAACTTGAGGTAGACCGTCAGCACCGTCAGCAGCCCGCCGCCGGCCGCCCCGCGCATCATCTCGCGGTATTCGCCGCGGTCGCGCGTGATGTAGTGTTCGCCGGTCTCCGCCGAACGCTCCACCACCTTGCGCGCCAGTTGCGCGAACGAGGACGACACCAGGTGGCCGACACTGCGCCGCGCCTGGGTCGAGCGGATCAGCTCGGCGGTCAGGTGCTGGCGCGCACCGGGGCGCCCGGGCTCGCTCCAGGCACCCAGCAGCAACTCGATGCGGGCCAGCCGGATCTTCATCCGCTCGATCTGGAACACCACCTCCACCGAGACGCCATTCTCTTCGAGTTCATCGTAGACATGCTGGGCGGCCGCGTGGCAATGGTCGAGCAGCGCCCGGAAATAGTTGATGCGCTGGCCGAAGGCCTCGTCACCGTGCGCCAGGTCTTCCTCGAAGAGAGCCTGCGCCGCACTGTCCAGGCGGAAAAATGGCGTTTCCTCCACCCGCCCCTTCAGGCGCGAGCGGATGGCCTGGCTCAAGCCTGTCGCGCGCACCTGGCTCACCAGCACCTGGATGCTGGCCGCCAGCGTGCGCTCGAGGCCGCGCCGCGCTGCCGCCTCCTCCTCGCCCTCCTCCTCCGCGTCGGCCAGGCCCAGCACCAGCGTCAGCCGCTCGACCAGGCCCGCCTCGATCGACTCCACCCATTCGGCGTCGTCGAGGTGCACGAACAACAGCGCGAACAGGCTGGACATATCGCTGCGGTTGGGCGGCGGCGGCAGGAAACGCGCCTGCAGGCGATCCATCATCTCGCCCCAGAAGCCCGGGTGCGAGGCCACGCCGGTGTCGCAGAACAGCGCGGTCGGGTCGTTGTCGCGCAGGATGGAACGCACCGTACGGGAAAACGCCAGCGCCCAGTCCGGATTGCGCTCCAGCACGCGCAGCAGATAGCGCAGGCGCACATGCTGCGGCAGGCTTCGCTCCACGCCGCCTTCGCCTTCGCTGCCGTCGCGCGGCCCCTTGTCCGCGCGCGCGTCATCGCCGCCCGGCGCGCCGTCGCGGCGGATCCAGTAGCCCAGCTCGATCAGCCAGCTATTGCGTTCCGCGAGCGGCGCCTCCGGCTCGGCCGCAGTCAGAATAGCGTCCAATTGCAGGCTGGCATTGCGCGATTCGCGCCATTTGCGGAACAGGGATGGGAGCATGAAACCTCGTGAAGAACGGCAGGAAGGTACAGCACCGGGCGCGGCCGCCGGGCCCGGCGCGGGCGGGACTCAGCGCAGGCCGAGCCGGGCGCCCAGGCTGGCGACAACACCGTCGCAAGCGTCCTCGATATAGTCGAGCACGCGCTCGAAGCCAGCGTCGCCGCCGTAGTAGGGATCCGGCACCTCGGCCGCATCGTGGCGGGTGGCGAAACTCATCAGCAGGCGCATGCGGTCCTCGCGCCCGGGCGGACAGATGGCGCGCAGGCCGGCCAGGTTCTGCTCGTCCATGGCCAGCAGCAGGTCGAAGCGCTCGAAGTCGGCCGCCTCGGCCTGGCGGGCGCGCAGGGCCGACAGGTCATAGCCGCGCGCCAGCGCATGGCGCTGGGCGCGGCGATCCGGCGCGCGTCCGACGTGATAGTCATGCGTGCCGGCCGAATCCAGTTCGACGCGATCGGCCAGGCCGGCCGCCTCCAGCTTGGCGCGCAGCACCCCTTCAGCGGTGGGGGAACGGCAGATATTCCCCATGCAGATCATCAGGACCGAGAATTTTTCCATATATTTCAAAAGCTTGGATACGGTATCCGGTCTGAGCGGGTGTGCGGCGCAAGGCGCGGGCGCGTGGCCCGAAAGCGCCGAAAGCGGCTAGGACAAGGCAGGCCTTGGCCCGGCGGCGCACACCGGCAGGCCGGGATTTTACCGCGCCTGCTAACGGACCGCCGGCACGCCCTGCTCGTCGCCGCTGGCGCCGAATACCCGGCGCTTGAGCTCGGCCAGCTGATCGCGCACCTGTGCCGCCTTCTCGAATTCCAGGTTCTTGGCGTGGTCGAGCATCTGCTTTTCCAGCCGCTTGATCTCCTTGGCGACCTGTTTCTCGCTCATGTCCTCGTAGCGCGCGCGCTCCTCGGCGGCCTGCAGCTCGGCGCGCACCTCGCCGGCATCGTAGACGCCGTCGATGATGTCCTTGATGCGCTTGACCACGCCGCGCGGCGTGATGCCATGGGCTTCGTTGTGGGCCATCTGCTTGGCGCGGCGGCGCTCGGTCTCGCCGATGGCCCGCCGCATCGAATCGGTCATGCGGTCCGCGTACAGGATGGCGGTGCCGTTGACGTTGCGCGCGGCGCGGCCGATGGTCTGGATCAGCGAGCGCTCGGCGCGCAGGAAGCCTTCCTTGTCGGCGTCGAGGATGGCCACCAGCGACACCTCCGGGATGTCCAGGCCTTCGCGCAGCAGGTTGATGCCGACCAGCACGTCGAACGTGCCCAGGCGCAGGTCGCGGATGATCTCCACGCGCTCGACGGTGTCGATGTCCGAGTGCAGGTAGCGCACCTTGACGCCGTTTTCCGACAGGAACTCGGTGAGCTGTTCGGCCATGCGCTTGGTCAGCGTGGTCACCAGCACGCGGTCGCCGGCGCTGACGCGCTGGTGGATCTCGGACAGCAGGTCGTCGACCTGGGTGGTGGCCGGCCGCACCAGGATGACGGGATCGACCAGCCCGGTCGGCCGCACCACCTGCTCGACCACCTGCCCGGCATGTTCCTGCTCGTATTGCGCCGGCGTGGCGGAAACGAACACCACCTGGCGCATCTTGCCCTCGAACTCATCGAACTTGAGCGGCCGGTTGTCCAGCGCCGAAGGCAGGCGGAAGCCGTACTCGACCAGCGTGGTCTTGCGCGCGCGGTCGCCGTTGTACATGCCGTTGAGCTGGCCGATCAGGACGTGCGACTCGTCCAGGAACATCATGGCGTCGGGCGGCAGGTAGTCGACCAGCGTGGGCGGCGGCTCGCCCGGCCTGGCGCCCGACAGGTGGCGCGAGTAGTTCTCGATGCCTTTGCAGAAGCCCAGCTCGGACAGCATCTCGAGGTCGAAGCGGGTGCGCTGCTCCAGCCGCTGCGCTTCCACCAGCCGGTTCTCCTTGTAGAGGAAATCGAGCCGCTCGCGCAGCTCGACCTTGATATCCTCGATGGCACGCAGCACGGTCTCGCGCGGCGTCACATAGTGGCTGGACGGATAGACGGTGAAGCGCGGGATCTTCTGCCGCACGCGCCCGGTCAGCGGATCGAAGTACTGCAGCGAGTCGATCTCGTCGTCGAACAGCTCGACCCGCACCGCCATTTCGGCATGTTCGGCCGGGAAGATGTCGATGGTGTCGCCGCGCACGCGGAAGGTACCGCGCTGGAAATCCGTCTCGTTGCGCGTGTACTGCATGGCGATCAGGCGGGCGATGACGTCGCGTTGGCTGATCTTGTCGCCGGCCCGCAGCGTCAGGATCATCTGGTGGTATTCGTTCGGGTTGCCGATACCGTAGATGGCGGACACGGTCGCCACGATCACGGTGTCACGCCGCTCCAGCAGGCTCTTGGTGGCGGACAGCCGCATCTGCTCGATATGCTCGTTGATCGAGGAGTCTTTCTCGATGAACAAGTCGCGCTGCGGCACGTAGGCCTCGGGCTGGTAGTAGTCGTAGTAGCTGACGAAGTACTCGACGGCATTGCGCGGAAAGAACTCGCGGAACTCGGAATAGAGCTGCGCCGCCAGCGTCTTGTTGGGCGCGAAGATGATGGCCGGACGCCCCAGTTGCGCGATGACGTTGGCCATGGTGAAGGTCTTGCCCGAGCCCGTCACGCCCAGCAGCGTCTGGTACGACAGGCCGTCCTCGATGCCCTCGACCAGCCCCGCGATCGCTGCCGGCTGGTCGCCGGCGGGCGGAAAGGGCTGGTAGAGCTGGAACGGCGAACCGGGAAAGGTGACGAACTTCTCCTCGTCCAGGTCGGGGGCGACCGCGGCAAGATTGGACATAAGCGGTGACGGAAAACCTCAGGGGATGGGCGGATACGCTAGAATCTCAGGATTGGCAGCTCCGTTTCAAGACGGGCCTGCCGCATGCCGCAGCGCAGCTCGAAGCATTCTACGCCTTCCCGTTTTGTTCCATAGCTGACCAAGAGACCGCAAATGAGTTTGTTTTCTGCCGTCGAGATGGCCCCGCGCGATCCGATCCTGGGCCTGACCGAAGCCTTCAACGCCGATACCCGTGCCCACAAAGTGAACCTGGGCGTCGGCGTGTACTTCACCGACGAAGGGAAGATTCCCCTGCTGCGCGCCGTGCAAGAGGCGGAAAAGGCACGCCTGGCCAACGCCACGCCGCGTGGCTATCTGCCCATCGAAGGCATCGCCGCCTACGACCAGGCCGTGCAGACCCTGCTGTTCGGCCAGAACTCCCCGCTGATCACCGAAGGCCGCGTGGTGACGGCCCAGGCGCTCGGCGGCACCGGCGCGCTGAAGATCGGCGCCGACTTCCTGAAGCGCCTTTATCCGGATGCCAAGGTCGCCATCAGCGACCCGAGCTGGGAAAACCACCGCGCGCTGTTCGAGGCGGCCGGCTTCCCCGTGGTCAACTACGCCTACTACGACGCTGCCACCCACGGCCTGAACTTCGCCGGCATGATGGAGTCGCTGAAGTCCTACCCGGCCAACACCATCATCGTGCTGCATGCCTGCTGCCACAACCCGACCGGCGTCGACCTGTCGCCCGAGCAGTGGAAGCAGGTGGTGGAAGTGGTCAAGGAACGCAACCTGATCCCCTTCCTCGACATGGCCTACCAGGGCTTCGCCGAGGGCATCGAGCCGGATGGCGCCGCCGTGCGCCTGTTCGCCGACTCCGGCATGTCGTTCTTCGTCTCGAGCTCCTTCTCGAAGAGCTTCTCGCTGTACGGCGAACGCGTCGGCGCCCTGTCGATCGTCACCACCAGCAAGGAAGAGGCGCAACGCGTGCTGTCGCAGGTCAAGCGCGTGATCCGCACCAACTACTCCAACCCGCCGACCCACGGCGGCACCGTGGTGGCCAACGTGCTGAACAGCCCGGAACTGCGCGCGATGTGGGAGCAGGAACTGGGCGAGATGCGCGACCGCATCAAGCTGATGCGCCATGCCCTGGTCGACAAGCTGGCCGCCAAGGGTGTGCCGGGCGACTTCTCCTTCGTCAAGGACCAGCGCGGCATGTTCTCCTACTCGGGCCTGAACAGCGCCCAGGTGGACCGCCTGCGCAACGAGCATGGCATCTACGCCGTCGGCACCGGCCGCATCTGCGTAGCCGCGCTGAACAGCCGCAACATCGATGCGGTGGTCGACGCGATCGCCGCAGTGATGTAAGCGCCACTCCGCGGGCATTCCTGCAAAAAAGGCGGCTTCGGCCGCCTTTTTTGTCTTTCGCGCCACCCGGCCTCCATACAGGAGTCATGCTTCTGGCGCAGCCTCCTCATCCATGTGCTCGATTGCATTGTCTCGACGCGCGCCTACCCTAGGGTATATGCTGCATCGCACGATCGTGCGTTTGAGCGCATAATCGACTCAGCGGTCGGATTTTCCGGCCGCCAATTTATCGCTAAACACAGCCAGGAAACTGCTGCCCGCCCGCGCGATTCCGCCCTCCGGACACAGATACCCCCAAGCCTGACAGGTATTCGGAATGCTCTACCAACTCCACGAGTTCCAGCGCTCGATGCTGCACCCGCTGACCGCATGGGCGCAGGCGACCGCCAAGACCTTCACCAACCCCCTCAGCCCGATGTCGCTGATGCCGGGCGCGACCCGGCTGGCCGCCGGCTATGAGTTGCTGTACCGCCTGGGCAAGGCCTACGAGAAACCCGCCTTCGACATCAAATCGGTGCGTTCCAACGGGCGCGAGATTCCCATCGTCGAGCAGACCATCGTCGAAAAGCCGTTCTGCAAGCTGGTGCGCTTCAAGCGCTATGCGGACGATCCCGACACCATCAAGCTGCTCAAGGACGAGCCGGTGGTGCTGGTGTGCGCGCCGCTGTCCGGCCACCACGCCACGCTGCTGCGCGACACCGTGCGCACGCTGCTGCAGGACCACAAGGTCTACGTGACGGACTGGGTCGACGCGCGCATGGTGCCGATCGATCACGGGCCCTTCCACCTGGCCGACTACATCCGCTACATCCAGGAATTCATCCGCCACATCGGCGCGGAACAGCTGCATGTGATCTCGGTATGCCAGCCCACCGTCCCGGTGCTGGCGGCGATCTCGCTGATGGCCTCGGCCGGTGAAGCCACGCCCAAGACCATGACGATGATGGGCGGCCCCATCGATGCGCGCCGCAGCCCGACCGCGGTCAACTCGCTGGCGACCAACAAATCCTTCTCCTGGTTCGAGAACAATGTGATCGATACCGTGCCGGCCAACTATCCGGGCCACGGCCGCCGCGTCTATCCGGGCTTCCTGCAGCACGCCGGCTTCGTGGCGATGAACCCGGACCGCCACGTCACCTCGCACTACGACTACTACCTGAGCCTGATCCAGGGCGACGCCGACGACGCGGAGGCCCATGTGCGCTTCTACGACGAGTACAACGCGGTTCTGGACATGGCGGCGGAGTATTACCTCGACACCATCCGCGAAGTGTTCCAGGAGTTCCGGCTGGCCAACGGCACCTGGGACATCCAGGGCGAGCCGGTGCGGCCGCAGGACATCAAGACCTCGGCCCTGCTGACCATCGAGGGCGAGCTGGACGACATCTCGGGCGCCGGCCAGACCGCTGCCGCGCATGATCTGTGCAGCGGCATCCCCGATGCGCACAAGCGGCATATCACTGCGGAGAAGTGCGGCCACTACGGCATCTTCTCGGGCCGCCGCTGGCGCGACAACATCTACCCGGAGCTGCGCGACTTCATCCGCCAGTACCGCTGAGCGGAGACGCGGCAGCGGGAGCAGCAGCAGCCGTTGCCGACGCCGACGCACCCGGAACGCCCGCGCCCCGCGCGGGCGTTTTCCATTTCAATTCACTTATGCATCAGGTAGGCGAGCAGCATCTCGGTGTGCAGCGCGATGAAGCGCTCGTGCTCGTCCTGGGCGGCGATGTCGCGCCCGATCACGGCGCTGATGGTGTAGCGGTTGGAGAGTACGTAGTAGCCCAGCGCCGAGATGGTCAGGTAGAGCTGGGAGACATCGACCTGCGCGCGGAACAGGCCCTGGCGCTGGCCGCGCGCGACGATGTGCTCCAGCACCTTGACCACCGGGTTGATCAGCTGGTGGAGATGCGCGGACTCCTTCAGGTGCCGCGCCTCGTGCAGGTTCTCGCTGTTGACCAGGCGGATGAACTCCGGATGCTCGTAGTACCAATCCCAGATGAAGCGCGCCAGCTTGCGCACGCCGGCCACCGGATCCTCGTCTTCGATATGGAGCGCTTCCTCGGCCGCGCGGAACTCGGCGTACTGGCGCTCGAGCACCGCCAGGAACAGGCCTTCCTTGCTGCCGTAGTAGTAATACAGCATCCGCTCGTTGGTTTCCGCGCGGCGTGCGATCTGGTCGACACGGGCCCCTGCCAGCCCCCCTTTGGCGAATTCTTCGGTGGCCGCGGCCAGGATGCGGCGCCGTGTTCCTTCGGGGTCTCTCTTGGTTCTGGTCTCGTTTGCCATGCCGGATCGAATCACTGGATGCGCGGATTATGGCACAGGCGATCTGCCGGTCCGCCGCGTAAAGCGCGCATCTTCGTGGTTTCTGCGCCGCGGCGAAATCGGGGATAATCCCTGCGGCGCGGCCGCGCCCGCCCGAGCAGAAGGCGGGCCGTCCGCCCGCTGAACCGATTGCCCCACCACCCGACCAAGCGCCGTGACCCGTCACACCCCGACCCTCGCCGACCGCCTCGAGGCCCTGCTGCCGCAAACCCAGTGCACCAAGTGCGGATTCGACGGCTGCCGTCCCTATGCGGAAGCCATGGCCCGGGGAGAAGCCGACTGCAACCGCTGCCCGCCCGGCGGCGCCGAGGGCATCGCCCGGCTGGCCGCCGCCCTGGACAGGCCGGTGCTGCCGCTGGACCCGGCGCGCGGCCACGAACAAGCGCGCGCCGTGGCCGTGATCGACGAGAGCCGCTGCATCGGCTGCACCTTGTGCATCCAGGCATGCCCCGTCGATGCCATCGTCGGCGCCCCCAAGCAGATGCACACGGTGCTGCCCGACTGGTGCACGGGCTGCGACCTGTGCGTGGCGCCCTGCCCGGTCGATTGCATCGACATGGTGCCGGTCACCGGCGAGCGCACCGGCTGGGCCGCCTGGTCCCCGCAGCTCGCCGGCGAGGCGCTGGCACGCTACCGTGCCAGGGGCGTGCGCCTGGTGCGCGAGCGCGAGGAGAACGAGGCACGTCTGGCCGCCAAGGCCGCCGCCAAGCTGGAAGCCCTGGCCCAGGAAGCCGCGCAGGACGAGGCGGAGCGTGCCGCCCAGGCGCGCAAGCGCGCCATCATCGAAGCCGCCATCGCCCGCGCGCGCGAGAAGCAGCTCGCGGCCAAGCCGCGCAACACCGAAAACGTGCCGGCCGGCGTGCAGGCCCAGATCGATGCCGCCGAAGCCCGCCGCGCCCGCCTCGCAGCAGGCGCGCAGCCGCCTGCCCCTGCGGCAACGCCAGGCGTCGGCGGTACCGCCGGTGGTACCGATGACGGGGCCGGCGAGCGCAGCGACAAGACCGACTGACAACCAGAAGACCGCCTCATGAACGCCGCCAAGTGCCGCGCCCTGTTCGAAACCCTGCGCGAAACCAACCCGACGCCGACCACCGAGCTGGAGTACAGCTCGCCGTTCGAACTGCTGATCGCCGTGCTGCTGTCGGCCCAGGCCACCGACGTCGGCGTGAACAAGGCCACGCGGCGGCTGTTCCCGGTGGCGCACACGCCGGCGCAGATGCTGGCGCTCGGCGAAGAAGGCCTGGCCGACTACATCAAGACCATCGGCCTCTACAAGACCAAGGCCAAGCATGTCATCCAGACCTGCCGCATCCTGGTCGAGCAGCACGGCAGCAAGGTGCCGGCCGACCGCGCCGCGCTGGAAGCCTTGCCAGGGGTCGGGCGCAAGACCGCCAACGTGGTGCTGAACACCGCCTTCGGCGAACCCACCATCGCGGTCGACACCCACATCTTCCGCGTCGCCAACCGCACCGGGCTGGCCGTCGGCAAGACCGTCGACGTGGTCGAGCAGAAGCTGCTGAAGGTGGTGCCCCATGAGTTCCTGCACGATGCCCACCACTGGCTGATCCTGCACGGCCGCTACGTCTGCAAGGCGCGCAAGCCCGAATGCTGGCACTGCGTGATCGAGCCGCTGTGCGAGTTCCGCGAGAAGACCGAAGCGCCGAAGGGCTGACGGCCCGAGGCCTGAGGCCGGATGCAAAAAGACCCGCTCTCAGCGGGTCTTTTTGCTACCTGGCGATGTGCCGCTTCAGACGATGCGGCAAGCCTCGTCGAACGACAGGCGCGGATTGCGCGGGTACAGCTTGTCGGCCTCGCCATAACCGAGGTTGCACAGGAAGTTGACCGACCACTTACCGTCCGGGAAAAAAGCGGCATTGACCTTGGCCGCGTCGAAGCCGCCCATCGGGCCGCAGTCCAGGCCCATGGCACGAGCGGCCAGGATGAAGTAGCCGCCCTGCAGCGAGCTGTTCATCAGCGCGTCGCGTGCGATCTTCTCCGGCTGGCCGGCATACCAGGAGCGCGCATCGGCGTGGGGGAACAGCTTGGGCAGCTGGTCGTGGAAGGCATTGTCGAAGGCGATGATGGCGGTCACCGGCGCCGAGCGGGTCTTGTCCACGTTGCCGGGCGACACGCACTCGACCAGGCGCGCCTTCTCGGCGGCGCTCTTGACGAAGACGATGCGCGCGGGCGAGCCGTTGGCCGCGGTCGGGCCGAACTTCATGGCTTCGTAGATCTCGTGGAGCACGGCATCATCCACATGGCGGTCCTGCCACTCGTTGTGGGTGCGGGCTTCGGTGAAGAGTTGGGCCAGGGCGGCCTGATCGATCCGCGTCATGCGCTGTTTCCTGTAGGAAAGGGGGAAAGCGTGCATTGTACCCAAGCCCCCGCGCGTACCACGACAAGCGCTTTGAGCAAGGGATTCAATTCTGTTGATTGCTGGCGGCACGCCGGCCGCCCTGCACGCCCTCGGCCTGCCCGCGGCGTGCCAGCCACAGCACTCCGACCAGGATCAGGGTGCCGCCGAGCGCCTGGGTCCAGCCGACCTGCTCGCCCAGCAGCAGGGCTGCCAGCACCACCGTGACCACCGGCTCCAGGGTCGACAGCATCGACGCCCGCGCCGCGCCGAGGCGCTGCAGCCCGGCGAAGAACGTCAGGATGGCCAGCACCGTCGACAACAACGCGATCGCCAGCAGCGCCAGCCAGCCACCGAGGTCGCCCGGGAAGCGCGGCGGCACCCCGGCCGCCGCGCGCAGCAGGCCGGCCGCACCGTACACCAGGGCCGCCGCCGCGCAGACCACGGTGGTGGTCGCCAGCGGCGGCACGCCTGCGGTCAGGCGGGCGCCGACCACGATGTAGGCGGAGTAGATCAATGCCGCCGCCAGGCCGAGGCCGATGCCCAGCGCGCTGCCCTGCCCGCCCCCGACCGTGAGCCCGGCCCCGGCCGAGCAGAGCAGCAAGGCGGACACGGTGGCGGCAGTCAGCCGCTCCTGGAGAAACACCGCCGCCAGCAGCGTGACGAAAAGCGGGTAGAGATACAGCAGCAGCGCCACCAGGCTCGCCTGCGCATGGTTGAGCGCCGAGAAGAAGCAGAAGGACTGGCCGACGTAGCCGATCCCGCCCATCGCTGCCAGCGCCAGCACGCGCCGCCGCGGCGGCAGCCGGATGCCGCGCGCGCGCATCACCGCGACCAGCGCCACGGCGGCCAGGCTGAAGCGCACTGCCAGCAGGCCGTAGACATCGGCGCCGGAGGCATAGGCGAAGCGGGCGAAGATGGCCATCGCGCCGAAGGCGCTGGCGGACACGGCGATCAGCAGGACGCCGGCGCGCTTGTCGCCGGGCGCGACGGGTGCGGCAAGGGGGGAACGGGTCATCGGCGCGGTGGCGGTGGCGGTGGCGGTGGCGGTGGCGGTGGCAATGGACAAGCGGCCAGGGAACGGGTGGCGCGGACCGGCGGGATATGCGCGCCGGGATTGCACCGGGATTGCGCCGGGCTGGCACCGCCCTGCATTCTACCGGCGCGCACCGCTGCCCACGCTCGGTGCCGGCGCGGCCGGCGCCGCTCGTCTACAATAGCGCCACCATGTTCAATCCCTCCCGAGAAGAAGTCCGCCGGTTCTTTTGCGACGCCTGGCGCAAGCACACTGAAGGCACTGTCCTGACGCCGCTGGAAGCTATCGCGGCAGACTGGATCGAGCAGCACCCCGAGTACCACGCGCTGCTCAGCGATACCGAAGGCGCGCTGGCCGAGCAGTTCACGCCGGAACGCGGACAGACCAACCCCTTCCTCCACTTGTCGATGCACCTGTCCATCTCGGAGCAGGTCTCGATCGACCAGCCGCCCGGCATCCGCCAGGCCTACGAGACCCTGTCGCAGCGGCTGGATTCGCCGCACGAGGCCCAGCACCAGATCATGGAATGCCTGGGCGAGATGCTGTGGCAGGCGCAGCGCACCGGCCAGCCGCCCGACGGCGAGCGCTACGTCGACAGCATCCGGCGCCGCGCCGGCCGCTGAGCCCGCATCGCACCGGGTGCACGGTCCCTGAGTGCACCGCAACGCGGCCATGTTACGCTTGCGCCCATTGCAACCTGCCGCCGTGGCTGCGCCTCCCCGGCCGGGCGTGGCGGATCCGATATATGACCAGGAAATCATGTCTCGGGGTTTCGCAAGCGCACCGCCCCTCCCGGCACTTCCCCGGCGCGCACGCCGCCCTGCTCACCCTGCTGCTCGGCGGCTGGCCGCTGGCCGGCGCCGCCGCAGTTTCCCTGCTGCAACCGCCCCGGGTCGTCGACGGCACCCGGCCCCTGCAGTTGACGCTGCTGCTCCGCGCCGACCAGGGCAGCCGCCTCTACGCCATCCCTGATACGCTGGAAGTCATGGCAGCCGGCGAGATGCAGGCGCCGCAGACCCTGACACTGCGCCGGAACGGCGGCGGCGCAGCCACGCTGAGGCTGCGCCAGGGGGAGAGCCACACGGTGGACTACGCCGCGGCCTGGCCGTCCACGCTGCGTGGCCAGGTCCGTCTCGACGTGGTCGGCGTCGACGCCGCGCCGGTACTGGTCACCCTGAACCAGGCATCGCAGCCGGACGAACGGGCCGGCCCGGCGGCCGCGGCCGCTGGCCCCACCGCACCAGCCACCGCCGCGCCCATGCCGGTGGTGGCCCAGGGCGCGCCCGCACCGACGCCGGCCGACCTGCGCGATAACGCCCGGCTTTCCGTCCATGAGCCGATGTATCTGCTGCTCGGGGCGCATGACGGCGCCAATGCCAAGTTCCAGCTCAGCTTCAAGTACCGCATCTTCGAAGGCAAGGATCCGGCCTCGCGCCGCCTGCTCGACAATCTGTACTTCGCCTACACGCAGACTTCGATCTGGGACCTGTCCCAGCCGTCGGCCCCGTTCCGCGATACCAGCTACCGGCCGAGCGTCTTCTATTACCTGTCCGACACCGGGGTCAAGGGTCCGCTGCTGTCGCGGCTGTCGCTGGCCACCGGGCTGGAGCACGAATCAAACGGGCGCGATGGCGCCCAGTCGCGCAGCATCAACACCGTCTTCGTCACCCCGACCTTCTTCCTCGGGGACCAGGCCGCCTGGCATTGGCGCGTGGCTCCCAAGCTCTATTACTACCTGGAGAAGAGCGACAACGCCGACATCGGCCGCTACCGGGGCTACATGGACCTGCACCTGGCCTACGGCAAACCCGACGACTGGGAGCTCGCCGCCATCCTGCGCAAGGGCACGCGCAGCGACTACGGCAGCCTCGAAGCCCGCGCCACCTACCCGCTGGCACGGCTGATCCCCGGCACTGCCGGCTACCTGATGGCGCAGTACTTCATCGGCTATGGCGAAGACCTGCTGGACTATAACCGCCGTTCGCCCTGGCAGTTCCGCATCGGCTACGCGCTGTCGCGCTGAACCGCGGCACTCAGCCGGCGAGCGGCTTGCCGGCGGCCTTCAGGCGCGCATTGGCGACGGCGGCGGCGAACTGGCCGTGGCCGTGCCAGCCGGTGGCCCGTCCGAGTTTCCTGCCGCCCTGGAAGAACAGGAAGACCGGAATGCCATGCAGGCCGAAGCGCTGCCCCAGTTCGGGATGCGCATAGACATTGGCGTGCAGCCAATGGAGATCGAGCGCCCGGATCGGCTCGGGATTGGCCAGCATGGCCCGCTTGGCCATCTCGCAGTTGAAACAATCGACGCCCCAGCAGAACAGGCAGACCATCCGCTCGCCGGCAGCGGCAAGGGCTGCATCGATGGTGCTCCCGTCCACTTCCTGCATGGCGAGCAGGTCGAAGGCGCGATGGTCGAGATGCTCGGGACCTCCGCGCTGCTCGCGGCGATCGGGCCGGCTGGTGTCGCTGCACATGGGATTCCCTCCCGGGGAAAAGCCGCCCGAGGCGGCGACCGGCATGAAAAAACGCCCGGGCCTGCCGGCACCGGGCGTCTTGCTGGCGCCGCGGGGCGCCCGCGCCGCGGCGCGACCGGCGCGCCCTGCGCGTGGCTTACTTCGGGGCGGACACCGTGACGAGTGCCGGACGAAGCACTCGATCGGCGATCAGGTAGCCGCGCTGCAGCACCGCCACCACCGTATTGGGTTCCTGCTCCGAAGGCACCATCGAGATGGCCTGGTGCTTGTGCGGGTCGAATTTTTCACCGACCGGGTTGAGTTCGACAACCTTGCCTTTCTCGAAGGCATTGCTGAGCTGGCGCGCGGTCAGTTCCACGCCTTCGCGCAGCTTGGCGATGTCGCCCGAACCGTCGGCCAGCGCCGCCTGCAGGCTGTCCATGACCGGCAGCAGGTAGTCGGCGAAGCTCTCGATGGCGAATTTGTGGGCCTTCGACACGTCGTCCTGGGCACGGCGGCGGATGTTCTCGCCCTCGGCCGTCGCGCGCAGGTACATGTCGTAGTGCTCGCGCGCCTTGGCCTCGAGAGCGGCGATCTGTGCCGCCACATCCTCCACCACGGCGGCCTCGGCCTGGGCCGGCGCCGCGTTGCTGGTGTCCTCGCCCGCGGGCGTCGTCGGGGATGGCGTCTGCTTATGTTCTTCCATGTCGATCCGTAAATAAAGCACGGCACGCGCCTGGCGCGGCCGTTGGGAGGTCAATCGGCAAGTCTAACCCCCAACTGGAGGCAGCCGGGCGATTTTCAAGAGTCGCGCCGGCAGCCGTTGAAACACGCGGTTACAAAGCCCCGTCCAGTGCAATCAACGCCGTGTTGCCATGCTGCACCGCACCTACTAAGATGGTTTTGAATAAAGTGATAAAAATAACGGGGGGCGCGGATGCATTGCCTGCGGGTCCATGCCGAAGGGATTGCCATGCATAAACTGCCTGTCATCGCGATCTGCCTGCTCGCCGCCTTGTCGGCGATGACCGTTTTCATCTGCGCGTCCGGCGCGCTGACGCCGCGCGACACCGAATACGGCAGCGGCAAGGCCATCTTCAAGCACTATATCGTGCAGCACCTGCGCTGAGCGGGTCGGCACGATCCGCCTCAGTCTCCGAGTCCGTCGATGCGCCGCCGATCGCGTTTGGTCGGCCTGCCGTGCCACTGCGCGGCGGGTTCGCTATGCAGGCGGCGGCGCTCCGCCTCGACCTGCCTACGCGCCTGGCTGGCTTCGCTCTCGGCGTAGAGCGACTGCGCCACCGGCGCCGGCCCGCGTGCCGCCGCGATGCCTTTCACCAGCACTTCCCAACGCTGTCCATGCGCCTCCAACACCACCGTGTCGCCCGGCCGCACCTCGCGTGAGCTCTTGCAGCCCTGACCGTTGACCTGCACCCGCCCGCGCTCGACAGCCTCCGCTGCCAGCGAGCGGGTCTTGAAGAAGCGCGCGCACCACAGCCACTTGTCGATGCGCAGCCGTGCCTCCGGCTCGAAACTGACATTCATGCGGCAGCCCCCCGGGTCTGGGCACGCGTGCGCCGGGCTTCGAGTTCGTGCGGATGCGGCGCACGGAGATCCCAGCCCTGCAGGTGCTGCAAGGCGATCTCGGCCAGGCCGGCGATCCAGGCCGGCGCATCGTTGAGGCAGGGAATGAAATGGAAATCCTTGCCGCCGGCCACACGGAACACGGACATCCCCTCGATGGCGATCTCTTCGAGCGTCTCGATGCAGTCCGCCGGGAAGCCCGGGCAGAACACGTCGACGCGGCCGGCGCCGACCCGGCCCAGTTCGCGCAGCGTGGGCGCGGTATAGGGCTGCAGCCACTCCGCCCGGCCGAAGCGCGACTGGAAGGTCACCTGGTACTGCCCGGGCTGCAGGCCCAGCGCCTCGCCCAGCAGCCGCCCCGTCTTCAGGCATTCGCAGTGATAGGGATCGCCCAGCTCGAGCATGCGCCGCGGCAGGCCGTGGAAGGACAGGATCAGCTTGTCGCCGCGCGCGAAGTCCGGCATGCCGTGCTGGGCCCAATAGGCGCCGACCTGCTGGTGCAGCGCGCCGATATAGGCCGGATGGTCATGGAAATGCTTGACCAGGCGCAGCTCCGGCTGGTTGCGCCAGGCGGCCAGCACACGGAAGGCCTCGTCGAAGGCGGTCGCGGTGGTACTGGCCGAGTATTGCGGATACATCGGCAGTACCAGCACCCGTTCGGCGCCCTGGCGGCGCAGCGCTTCCATCACCGACGCGATCGACGGGTTGCCGTAGCGCATCGCGCAGGCCACGGTCACCTCGTGCCCATGCTGGTTGAGCAGCAGTTGCAGGGCGTGCGCCTGGCGCTCGCTGTATACGAGCAGCGGCGAACCCGTCATATGGGCCTCGCGCAGCCAGATCGACTCATACTTCAGCGCCGAAGCACGCGAGCGCAGCGGCAGGATGGCCCCGTACAGGATGGGCAGCCAGGCGGCGCGGGGAATCTCGACCACGCGCGGATCGGACAGGAACTGCTTCAGGTAGCGCCCTACCGCTTTGGGCGTCGGCGCGTCCGGGGTCCCGAGGTTGACCAGCAGGATCGCGGTACGCGTCACCTGGCCGTGCTGGTAGGCCGGTTCTGGCGAAAACGTCATGTCAATTCCGGTTTGGCGCGCCCGCGCGCGCCGGGTACGGGCCCGGCCGGTCGCCGCGCGCCGGCACGGGACGAACGTCAACTCTGGCTGAGTGCGCTGGACAGCAGCCGGGCGGTGATGTCGACGATGGGAATCACGCGGTCGTAGGCCATCCGGGTCGGACCGATCACGCCCAGCGTGCCGACGATCTGCCCGTCGACCTCGTAGGGTGCGGTGATGATCGCCATGTCCTCCAGCGGCACCAGCCGGCTCTCGCCGCCGATGAAGATCTGCACGCCCTCGGCATGGCTGGATACATCGAGCAGCTGCAGCAGGCTGGTCTTGTGCTCGAACACGTCGAACAGCCGGCGCAGCTTGTCCATGCTGGACGACAGGTCCTCCACCTCCAGCAGCTTGCGCTCGCCGGAAATGAAGACCTGCTCATCCTCCTCGGCCATGGCGTCGCTGCCCGCCTGCACCGCCGCCTGCATCAGCTGCGACATGTCCAGGCGCAGCGCCTGCAGTTCGCCGCGCAGGTGGTCGCGCACGGCGTCGAAGCTCATGCCGGCGTAGTGGGAGTTGAAGAAATTGGCCGCCTCCACCAGCTGGGCCGGGGTATACGCCAGCTCGGTCTGGATGATGCGGTTCTGCACATCGCCCTCGGGGGTGACGATGATCAGCAGGATGCGCTTGGCCGACAGGCGCATGAACTCGACCTGCCGGAAGGCCTGGGCACGCCGCGGCGTCATCACCACGCCGGCGAAGTGCGACAGGTTGGACAGGGTGCGCGCGGCACTGCTGAGGATACGCTGCGGGGCCAGCTGCTGGCCGCTGAGCTGGTCCTGGATCAGCTCGGCCAGTTCGCTGCGGGCGGGCGTGCCCTCGGGCGCCTTGGTGGTCAGGATGGAGTCGACGAACAGACGGTAGCCGCGCGGCGTGGGCACGCGGCCCGCCGAAGTGTGCGGACTGGAGATGAAACCCATCTCCTCCAGATCGGACATCACATTGCGGATGGTGGCCGGCGACAGGTCCAGCCCCGAGTACTTGGACAGGGTCCGCGAGCCGACCGGCTGCCCCTCGGCAATGTAGCGCTCGATCAGGGTCTTGAGCAGCGTTTTCGAACGTTCATCCATAGTGCCCCGATTTTACGCAACTTTTACCGGATGGGGCGTATCGCGCAACGGCCTGCCGCCGCGGCGGCAGGCCATGCTGACAATGGTCACGGCGGTATGGTCTAATCCCGGCATGTCCGCACACCCCAAGCCTGGCGCCGCCCGCGCGCCCTTCCGCACCGTGGCCCTGATCGGCCGCTACTCCACCGCCGGCATCGAGGCGCGGCTCGAGGAGCTGGCTTCCTGCATCCTCAAGAACGGCCAGGACGTGGTGTTCGAGCGCGATACCGCGCTGGCCACCGGCCTGACCGGCTATCCGGCGCTGGCACCGGAGGAGATCGGCCGCGAGGCCGACGTGGCGGTGGTGCTGGGCGGGGACGGCACGCTGCTGGGGATCGCCCGCCAGCTCGCCGGCCACGACGTGCCGCTGATCGGGGTCAACCACGGGCGGCTCGGCTTCATGACCGACATCCCGCTGGAAGACGTCCAGTCGGTGCTGCCCGACATGCTGGCCGGCCGCTACGAGGCGGAGACGCGCATGCTGCTGGAATCGCGCGTGGTGCGCGACGACGAGCAGATCTTCTCGGCGCTGGCCTTCAACGACGTGGTGGTCAACCGCTCCGGCATTTCCGGCATGGTGGAGCTGGCCGTCTCGGTGGATGGCTATTTCATGTACAACCAGCGTTCGGACGGCCTCATCGTCTCCACCCCGACCGGCTCCACCGCCTACGCCCTGTCGGCCGGCGGCCCGATCCTGCATCCCACGCTGTCCGGCCTGGTGCTGGTGCCGATCGCACCCCACGCGCTGTCCAACCGCCCGATCGTGCTGCCGCACGATGCCGAGGTGACCATCGAGGTGGCCACCGCGCGCGACGCCAGCGTCAACTTCGACATGCAGTCGCTGACCTCGCTGCTGCCCGGCGACCGCATCGTGGTGCGCCGCTCCGACAAGACCATCAAGCTGCTGCATCCGGTCGGCTATAACTATTACGCCACGCTGCGCAAGAAGCTGCACTGGCACGAGTATCCGTCGGAAGACAATCGCCTTTGAGCCGCCTCGCCTTCCGCCCCCTGCTCGCACCTGACCTGCACCTGACCTGCTCCTGACCTGCACCTGACCCGCCACCCAGAACGATGCTGCGCAGCCTTTCCATCCGCGATTTCGTCATCGTCGACGCGCTCGACCTCGACTTCTCCGCCGGCTTCACCGTCTTCACCGGTGAGACCGGCGCCGGCAAGTCGATCCTGATCGATGCGCTGGCCCTGGTGCTGGGCGAGCGCGCCGATGCCGGCGTGGTGCGGGAAGGCGCGGCACGGGCCAGCGTCAGCGCCACCTTCGCCACGCACCCCGCGCTCGATGCCTGGCTCGGCGAACGCGAGCTGGCTGGCGAGGGCGACGAGCGCGGCACCGTGCTGCTGCGCCGCACGGTCGACGCCAGCGGCCGTGGCAAGGCCTTCATCAACGGCGGCGCCGCCACGCTGGCGCAGTTGCGCGAGGTCGGCGACCAGCTGGTCGACATCCATGGCCAGCATGCCCACCAGCAATTGCTGCGTCCCGATGCCCAGCGCCTGCTGCTGGACGCCCATGCCGGGCTGACGGCCCAGGCCGGCGCCGTGGCCGAGGCCTGGCGCACCTGGCGCGCCTGCGTGCGCCAGCGCGAGACGGTCGAGCAGCAGTCGCGCGAGATGCAGCTGGAGCGCGAGCGCCTGGAGTGGCAGGTCGGCGAGCTCGACAAGCTGGCACCGCTGCCGGGCGAGTGGGACGAGATCCAGTCCGAGTACAACCGCCTGTCGCACGCGGCCGGCCTGATCGACGGCGGCCGCGCCGCACTCGACGCACTCTCCGAAGCCGATGGCTCGGTGCTGTCCGGCCTCAATACCATCGTCCAGCGGCTGCGCCAGCTGGCCGATATCGACCCGGCCCTGCGCGACGTGCTGGCGGCGCTGGAGCCCGCCCAGGTGCAGGCAGAGGAAGCCGCCCACTCGCTGACCCGCTACGTGGACCGCCTCGAACTCGACCCGGAGCGGCTGCAGGCGGTCGAGGAGCGCATGCAGGCACTGCACGCGACGGCGCGCAAGTACCGGCTGCCGCCGGAGCAGTTGCCCGCCGAGCTGCAGGCACGCCGCCAGCAGCTCGACGACCTGCAGGCCGCGCAGGACCTGAACAAGGTGATGGCACGCGAAGCCGCGGCGCGCGCCGCCTACCTGACCATCGCGCATCACCTCAGCGATGCGCGCAAGGCGGCCGCCGCGGCCTTGTCGGCCGCCATCACCGAGGCCATGCAGGGCCTGTCGATGGCGGGCGGCAGCTTCGCCGTGGCCTTGCACCCGCTCGAGGAAGGGCTCAGCCACGGCCTGGAGCAGGTCGAGTTCCTGGTGGCAGGCCACGCCGGCGTCAGCCCGCGCCCGCTCGCCAAGGTCGCTTCGGGGGGCGAGCTGGCCCGCATCAGCCTGGCGATCTCGGTCATCACCAGCGAGGCCGCGCCGACCCCCACCCTGATCTTCGACGAAGTCGATGCCGGCATCGGCGGCGCGGTCGCCGAGGTCGTCGGCCGCCGCCTGCAGGAGCTCGGCCGCAGCCGCCAGGTGCTGTGCGTGACCCACCTGCCCCAGGTGGCGGCGCAGGCCGGCAGCCACCTGCTGGTCAGCAAGGCCACCACATCCGGCCCCGGCGGCGCGGTCACGCGCTCGCATATCCGCGTGCTCGATGCCGGCGGACGCGTCGACGAGACGGCGCGCATGCTGGGCGGCGCCACGGTGACAGCGACCACGCTGCAGCATGCCGAAGAAATGCTGGCGCAAGGCGCGCGCGGCGGCAGCGCCACCCACGGCAGCAAGGACGGCCGCCGCCCGCGCCGGGCCGCCGTCTGACCCGGCCGACGCCGCTGCCACCGCGGCGCCCCCTACCCCCCTTCAGGAGATCCGAACCATGTCGACCCGCAAGCTGGTCCGCCCGCTGCTCACCGGTGCCCTGGGCCTGGCCCTGGCGCTGGCACTAGGTGGCCTGACGGGCTGCCAGGCCCAGTCGAAGCCCGTGCCGCCGCCGCCCGGCGGCATCACCGCCGATCGCTCGCTCGGCGACATCATGGTGCGCTTCCGCCCGCCCGCCGTGAACGACTCGGTCGAGGCCGGCAAGCTGCTGGCCGAGATCCAGGGGCCGGCGCGCTTCGTCGTCAAGCGCCCGATGTCCGGCGGCGTCTGGCTGGTCACCGCCATCAGCGATAACGCCGACGCCACGCTCGACCAGGCGCTCGAACGCCTGCGCGCTGCGCCGCGCGTGGAAGTCGCCGAGCCGGACCGCCTGCTCAAGCCTAACCGCGAAATGCCGAAAACACGCGAGATGCCACCGGACTGACCGCCACGCCGGCTTGTCACGGGCCGGTCACCGGCTTGTCATATCCCGCTGGCTGCCGTCGGCGCGCTTTGCGCACAGCGAGGCGCCGCAGCATGCCGGGAGCCGGGATGCGCACGACGGGCAGCACCACCCGGGAGGCCGGCCAGGTGCTGGCGCAGGACACGTAGGGCATGCAGGACAGCACATTGCCAGGGAGCAAGGAGAAGAAGATGCAAAGCACATCGTGGGCCCCTTCCAGCAGCAGACACGACGTGGCCGCGCCATGGCGCCGGCGCCTGGGTCAGGCCGCCGCCGTGGCCGCCGCGACGGTCGCGGCCGCCCTGCTGGCGCCAGCCGCCGGCGCCGCGGACGGCAGCACCGTTGCTTCCGGCACGGGCGCTTCCAGCGCCGCCGTCCGCTACAGCGGCAACTTCATCGTGCGCTGGCGCGACGGCAGCACCAGCAGCGCCAGCCCAAGCAGCGCCACCGGCGATTCGCAGCGCATGCTGCAGATCCAGCAGAACACCGGCGTCGGCCTCTCGGTCAAGCGGCAGATGGGCGGCAGCTACCAGCTGATGAGCGTCGCCGGGGGCAGCACGGATCCCGAGGCGACCGCGGCGAAGCTGCGCCAGGACCCACGCATCGCCGAAGTGGTGCCCGACCGCTGGCTGCACGTGACCGACACGGCGCCGAACGATCCCTACTACGCTTCCGGCCAGTATCCCCAAGCCCTCTACATGGGCTCACCGAGCGCGCAGGCCGGTGCCGCCAACCTGCCCAAGACCTGGGACGTGACCCAGGGCAGCAGCAGCATCGTCGTCGCCGTGGTGGATACCGGCTACCTGCCCCACCCCGACCTGGCCGCACGCCTGCTGCTGCCCGGCTACAACTTCGTCAGCGCCAACGGCGCCACGCGCAGCAACGACGCCACCGATCCGGGCGACTACATTCCGGCCAACTACACCTGCCCCGGAACCAGTTCGTCGAGCCCGACGCTGACGCCGAGCAGCTGGCACGGCACGCGCGTGGCCAGCGTGATCGGCGCCGTCACCAACAACAACAGCAACATCGCGGGCGTGGACTGGAACGCGCGCATCGTGCCGGTGCGCGTGGCCGGCCAGTGCGGCGCGCTGCTGTCGGACACCGTCGACGGCATGCGCTGGGCCGGCGGCCTGTCGGTGCCCGGCGTGCCCAACAACGCCAACCCCGCGCGCGTGATCAATATCAGCCTCGGCGGAGGCACCTGCAGCCAGATCGAGCAGCAGGCCGTCAATGACCTGACCGCCAAGGGCGTGGTGGTGATCGCCGCCGCCGGCAACAACGGCGGCGCGGTGGAAGCACCAGGCGACTGCAGTGGCGTGATCGCGGTCACGGCGCACGTCAACAACGGCGAGAAGGCCAGCTACGCAAGCTATGGCTCGCAGGTGGCGCTGAGCGCCCCGGGCGGAGGCTGCGGGGTCTCGCAGGCCGACTCCAGCGGCAACTGCTCCTCGCCCTCCTGGGTCCTGACGCTGTCCAACAGCGGCCAGACCACTGCCGGCAGCTATAACCTGGTCGGCTCGGCGGGCACCAGCTTCGCCGCGCCGATGACCACCGGCGTGGTGTCGCTGATGCTGGCCGCGAACGGTGCGCTGACGCCGGCACAGGTCGCCAGCGCCTTGAAGAGCTCGGCACGCGCCTTCCCGGGCAACACCTTCTGCGCGACCAACAGCGGCGCGTGCGGCGCCGGCCTGCTCGATGCCTTCGGCGCGGTGACGGCCGCGGGCAGCGTCCAGTCGACCCCCTCCACCCCCACTCCCGCCCCTGCGGCCAGCGGCGGCGGCGGTGGTGGCGGTGCGGTGCCGCCCTGGACGGCCGCGCTGCTGGCGGCAGCCGGCCTGCTGGCCTTCCTGCTGCGCCGGCGCCGGTGAGACGTCGCGCCCGCCGGCGGCCCAGGCCACCGGCGGGCACGGTGCTGCCTGCGCGCCGACGCGGACCGCCGTCCGCTCAGGCAGCGCGGCGCGCGGCCAGCCACTCCCCGGCCAGCCACAGCAGCAGTCCCGCCAGCGCACCGGCCGCATGCGCGGCCCGCACCACGCCGAAGCCCCAGGCCGGCTCGAACACCACCGCGGCCAGCCAGGACTGCTCCAGCCAGACCTTGACCAGCACGCCCAGGCACAGCGCGACGCCTGCCACGCGCGGCCAGCCCGGCCGCTGCAGCAGCCGCAGCCCGGTCCACGCGGCCAGGCCATGCAGCGCGCCCGACAGGCCGCCATACCATGCCACCTCAGGCAGGCGCAGCAACGCTGCCTGCGCCGCCAGCCCGCATGCCGCCAGCACGGCCAGCAGCGCGCGCGTGCGCGCCGCCACCCCGCCCAGCAGCAGCAGGCCGGCCGCGGCCAGCGTGTCGGCCAGCCAGTGCCGCCAGCCGAGGTGCACCCACATCGCGGTCACCAGGCGCCACCACTCTCCCGTCAGCACTGCGTCGCGCAGATAGAGACCGTGCGCGTGCAGCCACGGCGCAAACGTGAACATTGCCGACAGCGCGGCCACGCCGGCCACCGCCGCCCATAGCGCCGGCGCGGCGGCGTGCGGGCCGGACGGCCCGGACGGACCAGCCGTCATCGCCCGGTCACGGCGCGGCCGCCGCGCCGCCGGTGCCGAACACGGCCTGCCACAGTGCCCGCACCTGGCCGGCGGGTTCCGCCACCGAAGCCGGCTCGACGCGCGCCTGGGCGTGCCCGTCCAGCCGCAGCTGGTGCTGGCGCGCGCGGAACAGGCGGTAGGCATCGCCCACTGCCAGCGCCAGCGCCGCATCGATCAGGCCGAGATCGCCGGCCGTGCGCAACAGCGCGATATTGCCGCTGTTGCGCGTCAGCTCGGCGTGGGCAGCGCTGTGCAACAGCACCAGGTACTGCACGGTGAACTCGATGTCGACCATGCCGCCGCGGTCATGCTTGAGGTCGAACAGCGCGCCGCGGTTGGGATGGCCCTCGGCCACCTTGGCCCGCATGTCGACGATCTCGGGCGCCAGCGTGGCGGCGTCGCGGGGCTGGCGCAGGACCTCGTCGCGCAGGGCCTCGAAGCGCGCGCCGATGGCGCGGTCGCCGGCGCAGAAGCGGGCGCGCGTCAGCGCCTGGTGCTCCCATACCCAGGCGGCGTTGTCGCCTTCGCGCAGCTGGTAGCGGCGGAAGGCATCGAAGCTGGTCACCAGCAGTCCGGCGGCCCCGTTGGGCCGCAGCCGCGTGTCGACGTCGTACAGCATGCCGGCGGCGGTGTGGCTGGTCAGCCAGGTGATCAGCCGGCGCGCGAAGGCGGCATAAACATCGGGCGCGCGCTCGTGCTCGTCCTCGTACAGGAAGATGATGTCGAGGTCGGAGGCATAGCCCAGCTCCTTGCCGCCCAGGCGCCCATAGGCGATCACGGCGAAGCGCGGCGACTCGCAATGGCGCGTGGCCAGCTGCCGCCATACCGTGCGCAGCGTGACCTCCAGCACCGCGTCGGCCAGGTCGGACAGGCGGTCGGCGACCTGCTCCACCGTCAACAGGCCTTGCAGGTCCTGCAGCAGGATGCGGAAGGTCTCGGCGTGGTGCTCGCGCCGCAGGATGTCCATCTGCGCCTCGACCTGGCCGTCGGCGACATGCAGGCGCTCGTCCAGCCGGGCCTGGAAGGCGGACCAGTCGGGCGCGTCCGCCAGCGCCTCGTTGTCGAGCAGTTCGTCGAGCAGCTGCGGATGGCGCGTCAGGTAATCGGCGGCCCAGCGCGACGCGTGCAGGGTGTGGGCGACACGCGCCATCGCCTGCGGGTACTCCGACAGCAGCGACAGGTAGGAGGCGCGGCGGCTGATGGCGTCGAGGAAATCGAGGAAGCGGGTGATGGTGCTGTCGGCGTCTTCCTGGCGCGCGGCGAGGTCGAGCGCGCGGTTGACCAGCAGGTCGAAGCGCGCACGGCTGGCCTCCGACAGCGCGCGGTAGCGCGGCGACACCAGGATCGCGCGCAGGCGGTCGAACAGCGCGCCGCAATCGCTGAACCCCGCCGCCTGCAGGCGCGCGCACGGCGCGTCCTCGCCCGCCTCGGTGGCTTCCGCCGCCGGGCCGCCCTGCACTTCATCGACGGCATCGCGCACCAGGGCCGGCCACAGCGCCTCGCAGGGCGCGGTATCGGGATCGGAGAAGGTCGCCTCGAACTGCTGGGCAACCGGTTCCTGCAGCGCCTGCAGGCGCGCCAGCAGCGTTTCCCAGTCGTCGCAGCCCATCATCTGCGCGACGGCCTGCTGTTCCTCCGGCGTGGTCGGCAGATGGTGGGTCTGGGCGTCGTCGCGGTACTGCAGCCGATGCTCGAGCTGGCGCAGGAAGCGATAGGCATCGGCGAGCTGCTCGGCCTGGCCGGCCGGCAGCAGGCCGCGTTCGACCGCGACCGCCAGCACCTCCAGCGTGGGGCGCACCCGCAGCGCAGCATCCTGGCCGCCGCGGATCAGCTGGAAGACCTGGGCCATGAACTCGATCTCGCGGATGCCGCCGCGGCCCAGCTTGATGTTGAAGGAGCGCTGATTGACCCCGTGTCCGGCCAGGCCGCCGCTGCGCTTGGCCGCCTCGGCACGGATCTGCGCGTGCAGCGAGCGGATCGCCGCGATCACGCCGTAGTCCAGGTAGCGGCGGAACACGAACGGCAGGGTCAGGTCCGACAGCAGCCGCGCGGTACGCTGCGCATGCGGCGTCGCCAGCGAAGAGACCACGCGGCCCTTGATCCAGGCATAGCGCTCCCACTCGCGCCCCTGCACCACCAGGTACTGCTCGAGCATGCCCAGGCTGCAGGCCAGCGGGCCGGCGTCGCCATTGGGACGCAGGCGCATGTCGACGCGGAACACGTAGCCGTCCCCGGTCACGTCGGCGAGCAGGTTGATCAGGCGCCGGCCCAGGCGGATGAAGTACTCGTGGTTGGACAGGCTGCGCGTGCCGCCCTGCGTCTCGCCATCCTCGTCATAGAGAAAGATCAGGTCGATATCGGAGGAAACGTTCAGCTCGCGCCCGCCCAGCTTGCCCATGCCGACCACGACCAGTTCCTGGACCTCGCCGCTGCCCGCGCCCACCGGGCGGCCGAAGGTCGCCGCCAGGTCGGCGCCGAGCACCGCCAGGCCGTGCTGGATGGCAAGCTCGGCCAGGTCCGACATCGCCGCGGTCACCTCGCCCAGGGTGGCTGCGCCGCGCAGGTCGCGCTCGATCACCACGCACATCACCTCGGCGCGCAAGCGCCGCAGCGCCTGCTTGGCGGCCTCCTCGGCATCGGCCGACGGCTGCTGCAGCAGAGCCAGCCGGGCCTCCATCCAGGCACGCGTCAGCGGCACGCGCATCGCCTCGGCCAGCACGTCCTCCAGGCCATCGCGGGCCTGCAGCATGCGGCGCGCGTAATGGGAATACGCGGGCGAGTACAATGCCGGCTCAGCGTTGCCGGCGGGAGCCATCCCGACCGCCGGCATTGTGGCGAATGCGCCGCCGGACATGCCGGCCGGGGACTGTTCCCCGGTGGCCGTGCTGGCGGCGACAGGCGCCGGTTCGGAACGCGTCGATGCGGGAGCAGTCATTCTGTCGGTCTGAAATGCGTGTCTGGTTGCCGCCCAATACCCGCGCCCGCGGGCGCTCGAAGAAAGGAAAGGCACCGAATTGGAGAGCGGCTAGTATTGTCGGATAATCTGCGCATGTCCAGCCGCACGCCCCCTCCCGCAGAGCGCTCCGCCACCGGCAGTGCCGCGGGCCCGCACGACAACGCGGCCGGCCTTCCCGGCGGCATGCGCGCACTCGGCCGCCTGCTGGCCGAGTGGCGCGCCCACCCGCTCTGGCCCGGCCTGGGGCGCGCCCTGGTGCGCCTGGCCCTGGTGCTGGCGCTGCTGGCCCTGGCACTCGGCCTGCTGATCCGCTTCGTGCTGTGGCCGCAGGCGGGCGCCGCGCGCCAGTGGCTGGAAGACCGCGCCTCGGCCACGGTCGCGGCCCACGTCACCATCGGCCGGCTCGACACCTACTGGGACGGCTGGCATCCCGCCTTCCGCGCCGGCAACCTGCGCATACTCGACGACGACGGACACCTGCTGCTGGCGGCCGGCAATATCGACGGCGCCCTGTCCTGGCACTCGCTGTTCGGCATGGACCTGCGCTTCACCCGCGTCGCCGCCCAGCAGACCGACCTGCTGGTGCGGCGCACGCCGGCCGGCAAGCTGCTGGTCGCCGGCATGCCGGTGGACCCGTCCAGCGACCGCTCCAACGACAACCGCTTCCTCGACTGGCTGATGAGCCAGGGCCGCGTGGAGCTGGACAGCGGCAAGCTGCGCTGGCTCGACGACCATGCCCGCCTGCCGCAGCTCGACGTCGGCGACATCCGCCTCAGCGTCAGGCGCGACGGAGCGCACCACCTGTTGCGGCTGGAAGCGCACTCCGCGGCATTGTCGCCGCAGCCGCTGGTGGTGCAGGCCGACATCCGCCACGAATACCTGCACCGCGCCGGCGACTGGCGCACCTGGTACGGCCAGGCCAGCTGGAACGTCGCCCGGCTGCAGCTGCCGGTGGTGCAGCGCTACCTGAGCCTGTTCCAGCACGTCGCCGACGGCAGCTTCAGCTGCGACGGCAGCATCGAGTTCCGCGCCGGCGCGATCGTGCGCAGCCAGGCACGCCTGCGCGCCAGCGCGGTGGACCTGCAGCTGGCCGGCGCACCGGAGCCGCTGCGGCTGGCCAACGCGCAGGCCTTCCTGCTGCACCGCGCCGATCGCCAGGGCAACCACCAGCTCACCATCGACACGCTGCTGTGGCAGCCCCCGGCCGGCGAAAGCGCGGCGGCGCCGGGCGGCACGGATGCAAGCTGGCGCGAAGGCATGCGCAAGGTCACGGTCAACTGGGCCACCGGCAGCAAGGGCGAGCTGCGCAAGTTCTCGCTGAAGGCCCCCAGCCTGGACCTCAACCCGGTGCGGGCGCTGGCCGGCTCGCTGCCGCTCGACAGCGGCGTGCTGCGCCAGCTGCGCGCGCTGCAGCCGGCCGGGCATATCGACAATCTCGACGCCAGCTGGAGCCGCGACCACCCGGGCCTGCTGAACCGCCGTGCCACCGGCACCCACTATGCCGTGCAGGGCACCTTGCGCGACGTCTCGCTGCGCAGCCAGCCCGTGGCTCAGCCGGCCGGCGGCCACATCGCAGGCCTGCCGGGATTCGCGCACCTGTCCGGCAACTTCAGCTTCGACGAACGCCAGGGCAGCGCCCGCCTCGAAAGCACCGGTGCGACGCTGAGCCTGCCGGGCGTCTTCGAGGATCCCGACCTGCCCTTCGACCAACTGAGCGGCGAGTTCCGCTGGAGCCGCGACGGCGGGCGCCTGCAGGTGCGCACCAGCGGCGTGCGCTTCGCCAATGCCGACGTGGCCGGCACCGTGCGCGGCAGCTGGCAGGCCGGCGGCGAGAGCCAGGCCGGCATCGCCGACCTGTCCGGCGAACTGGCCCGTGCGCAGATCGCACGCATCCCGCGCTACCTGCCGCTCGGCCTGCCGGGCGATACCCGCCATTACCTGGGCGGCGCGCTGGCCGGCGGCGAGGCGGCCAATGTCAAGTTCCTGCTGCATGGCGACCTGACCCACTTCCCGTTCCACGGCGCCCCGCACGACAAGGCCGGCGATTTCCGCGTGGAGGTGCCGGTGCAGCAGATGCGCTACCAGATCGCCCCGCACCAGCCGGCGCCGGGCGGCGGCCCGGCATGGCCGCTCTTCACCGATATTTCCGGCCAGTTGCTGTTCGAGCGCGGCGCCCTCTCCTTCGTCGCCGAACGCGGCGGCGTGCAGGGCGTCCCCGGCGTCGTGCTGCACAACGTCAGCGGCCAGATCGCCGACCTCAGCGACCGTGGCCACCTGCTGCTGGAGGGCGCTGCCTCCGGGCCGCTGCAGTCCTTCCTGCGCTTCATCGCCGCCAGCCCGCTGCACGGCTGGACCGGACATGCCACCGCCGACGCGCGCGGCCAGGGTAACGGCGAGCTGAAGCTGAAGCTGGACCTGCCGCTGACCGACTCCAGCCACGCCAGGATCGACGGCCAGTTCCGCCTGCCCGGCAACGATGTGGTGCTGGCACCAGCCTTGCCGCCGCTGTCCGGCGCCAGCGGCACCATCGCCTTCAGCGAGAAGGGATTCCAGCTGGACAATGTACGCGGGCGCATGCTCGGCGGCGAGGTGCGCGCCAGCGGCGGCAGCCAGCCGGACGGCTCGGTACGCGTGGTCGCCAGCGGCAATGCCAGTGCCGCCGGCATCCGCGAGGCGATGGCGGGCACGGCGCTGGCCGGGCTGGCCGGCAGGCTGGACGGCGGCGCGGGCTACAACGCCGTGATCGGCGTGCGCGACGGCCAGACCCAGGTCCAGATCGGCAGCGATCTCGCCGGCATGGCGCTCGGCCTGCCCGCGCCGCTGGGCAAGAGTGCCGCGGCCGCGGTCCCGCTGCGCTTCGAGCTGCGCCCGGCCGCCGGCCGCGCCGAGCAGCAGGAAATGCTGCTGCAGTATGGCGCGCTGCTGAATGCGCGCTACCTGCTGAAACGCGACGCCAATGACGCGCTGGTGGTCCAGTCCGGCGGCATCGGCGTCCAGCAGGCGGCGCCGGCTCCCGCCAGCGGCGTCTCCGCCGCGCTGGCGCTCGAACATTTCGACCTCGACGCCTGGCGCAGCGCGCTCGGCGAAATCGGCGGCCAGGGCGGCGGCCAGGGCGGCAGCACCCCGGCCGGCGGCCCCTCGGGCTACCTGCCCGAACGCCTGGCGGTACGTGCCCGCACGCTGCACGTGCTGAGCCGGGACCTCGACGATGTCACGCTCGACATCAGCCGCCAGGACAACGGCTGGGGCTTCCAGGTCGACTCGCGCCAGATCGCCGGCGCCTTGAGCTGGCGGCCGCGCGCCGGCACCCCGTCCGGGGCGCTGCGCCTGCGCCTGACGCGGCTCGACATCCCCGACGCGGCCGATGCCGGCAAGGCCGCCGACGCGATCGCCACCAATATCGACGAGCTGCCGGCGATCGACCTGGTCGCCGACCATTTCGAGCTGCGCGGGCGCGATTTCGGCAAGCTGGAGATGAAGGCGCAGAGCGGCAATGCCGATGGCGAGCCGGTATGGACGCTGGAACAGCTCAAGATCGAGCAGCCTGCCGCCACCCTGGACGGCCGCGGCAGCTGGCGCCTGCCCCGGCGCCTGCGCGGCGGCGACGAACAGGCCGCGCGCCGCACGCAGCTGAGCTTCGAGCTGGATATCCGCAATGCCGGCGCCCTGCTCGACCGCATGGGCCTGCCGCACACGCTGCGCGACGGCCGCGGCAAGCTGGAAGGCCGCGTCGGCTGGCTCGGCTCGCCGCTTTCGATGGACTACCCCAGCCTGTCGGGCCAGCTGTCGCTGCAGCTGGACAACGGCCAGATCCTCGCCGTCGAGCCGGGCGCGGCGCGCCTGCTCGGCGTGCTCAGCCTGCAAGGGCTGCTGCGCATCGCCACGCTCGACTTCCGCAGCCTGTCCGGCCAGGGCACCGTGTTCGACACCATCTCCGGCAACGGCACCATCGCCAACGGCATCGGCACCATCAGCGATTTCCGCCTCAAGGGCTCGCAGCTCAATGCCACCATGACCGGCTCGGCCGACCTGCTGCGCGAGACCCAGGACCTGCGTGTGGCGGTGGTACCGCGCATCAACGCCACCTCGACCTCGGTGGCGGCCGCCTTCGTCAATCCGGCACTCGGCATCGGCACGCTGGCGGCGCAACTGCTGTTCGCGGACGAGTTCTCCAAGGCCTTCACGCAGCACTACCACATCATCGGCAGCTGGGCCAACCCGCAGATCGATAAAGTGGAGGACAATCGGGCTCCGTACCACAAGCCATCCGACCGCCCCTAGGCCCGCCAGCGCGCCCCGGTGACGCCGGGGCGCACCACACCACGCCCGCTCGAGGAAGCCGACCGATGAGTACCTCCAACCTTTTCCGCGTCGCCGCGGTGCAGACCGTCAGCGGTACCTCGCTCGAGGCCAACCTGGCCCGCGCCGGCGCCCTGATCGACGAGGCCGCCCGCGGCGGCGCAGAACTGGTGCTGCTGCCGGAGTACTTCTGCCTGATGGGCCTGCGCGAAACCGACAAGGTGGCGTTGCGCGAGCGCGATGGCGACGGCCCGGTGCAGCGCTTCCTCGCCGACGCCGCGCGCCGGCACGGCATCTGGCTGGTGGGCGGGACGCTGCCGCTGTGGTGCGAGGATCCGGCACGCGTCTACAACACGTCGCTGGCCTACGATCCGCGCGGCGAGCGCGTCGCACGCTACGACAAGATCCACCTGTTCGGCTTCACGCGCGGCAGCGAGAGCTACGACGAAGGCCGCTCCATCCTGGCCGGCACGCAGCCGGTGCGCTTCGACGCGCCCTGCGGCCCGGTCGCCATGTCGGTCTGCTACGACCTGCGCTTCCCCGAGCTGTACCGCTCGCTGGCCCGCGGCGACGGCGTCAACCTGATCCTGATGCCGGCCGCCTTCACCTACACCACGGGGCAGGCGCATTGGGAAATCCTGCTGCGCGCCCGCGCCATCGAGAACCAGTGCTACGTGCTGGCTGCCGCACAGGGCGGCCGGCACGAGAACGGGCGGCGCACCTGGGGCCATTCGATGCTGGTCGATCCCTGGGGCGAAGTGCTGGCGATGCTGCCCGAGGGCGAAGGCGTGGTCAGCGGCACCATCGATCCGGCGCGGCTGGCGGAGATCCGCCAGAACCTGCCTGCGCTGCGCCACCGCGTGCTGTAGCATAGGCGGCACTGACCCATTGGCACCATCGGGCCCGCCGGAACCATCGGAAGCGGGCCGGGCACCCCCGAATTTTCCCTGCGCGCCGCCACCCCGGTGCGACGACGCAATCAAGGCAATAAAGGAACACCATGAACGCCGGCGATCTCGGAATCCGCAACCTGGCCACCGCGCAGCAGTTGCTGCTGACCCCTTACGGCCTCGACGAGGCCAAGCTGCAGCGCGTGCTGGCCGACATCTTCACGCACAAGGTCGACTATGCCGACCTGTATTTCCAGTACACCCGCAACGAGGCCTGGAGCCTGGAAGAAGGCATCGTCAAGTCCGGCAGCTTCAGCATCGACCAGGGCGTGGGCGTGCGCGCCGTGTCGGGCGACAAGACCGCCTTCGCCTACTCCGACGAGATCAGCCTGGCCGCGCTGAGCCAGGCCGCGGCGGCCACGCGCACCATCGGCCGCGCCGGCAGCGGCCGCGTCAAGGTGGCCGGGGCGCTGTCCTCGCAGGGTGGACGCGACCTCTATACGCCCAATGATCCGCTCGACTCCATGAGCGCCAGCGACAAGGTCGCCCTGCTCGAGCGCATCGAGCGCATGGCCCGCGCCAAGGACCCGCGCGTGGTGCAGGTCATGGCCGGGCTGGCCGGCGAATACGATGTGGTACTGGTGGCACGCGGCGACGGCGTCATCGCCGCCGACGTGCGTCCGCTGGTACGCGTCTCGGTGACCGTGATCGCCGAGCAGGGCGGGCGCCGCGAGATCGGCTCCTCCGGCGGCGGCGGTCGCTACGCCTACGGCTACTTCAGCGACGAACTGCTGCAGAAGTACGTCGACGAAGCGGTTTCCTCGGCCCTGGTCAACCTGGAGGCGCGTCCCGCGCCGGCTGGCGCGATGACCGTGGTGCTGGGCCCGGGCTGGCCCGGCGTGCTGCTGCACGAGGCCGTCGGCCACGGCCTGGAAGGCGACTTCAACCGCAAGGGCTCGTCCGCCTTCGCCGGCCGCATGGGCGAGCGCGTCGCGGCCAAGGGCGTCACCGTGGTCGACGACGGCACGCTGGCCAACCGGCGCGGCTCGCTGAACCTGGATGACGAGGGCAATCCGACCCAGTGCACCACGCTGATCGAGGACGGCATCCTGCGCGGCTTCATGCAGGACACCCTCAACGCGCGCCTGATGAAGATGCCGGTGACCGGCAACGCGCGCCGCGAAAGCTACGCCGCGCTGCCGATGCCGCGCATGACCAACACCTACATGCTGAACGGCGACCGCGACCCGCAGGAAATCATCGCCAGCGTCAAACGCGGCCTGTACGCGGTCAATTTCGGCGGCGGCCAGGTCGACATCACCAATGGCAAGTTCGTCTTCTCGGCGAGCGAAGCCTACCTGATCGAGGACGGCAGGATCACCGCGCCGGTCAAGGGCGCCACGCTGGTGGGCAACGGCCCCGAGTCGCTCAAGGACGTGACCATGATCGGCAACGACATGCGGCTCGACTCGGGCGTGGGCGTGTGCGGCAAGGACGGCCAGAGCGTGCCCGTGGGCGTCGGCCAGCCCACGCTGCGCATCGAGAACATGACGGTCGGCGGCACGGCCTGAGCACCGCGCCGGCGCGGGCGGCGGGCGGACGCCCGCCGCACTACGGACGCGCCTCGTAGATCAGGTTGAACGGCGTCTCGGCGGCGCGGCGGAAGCGCGTGAAGCCGCCCCCCTCCACCACTGCGCGCATGCGCGCCTCGCCGGCCTGCGCGCCCAGGCACAATCCCACTTCCTGCGAACGCGAGGCCGGTGTGCAGATGAAGGTCGAGGCCGAGTAGAAGACCCGCCCGATCGGCGTCAGGTTGTCCTCCAGCCGGTCGTTGGCGAAGGGCTCGACGATCATCCACGCGCCATCCGGGCGCAAGGCCTGCCGTACATGGGCCGCCGCGCCAGCCGGATCGCCCATGTCGTGCAGGCAATCGAACACGGCCACCAGGTCGTAGGCACCGCCATCGAAGTCCTTGGCGGTCGCCACATCGAAGGTCACGCGATCCGCCACGCCGGCCCGCTGCGCCGCCTCGCGCGCATAGCGGATCGACGGCTCGTGGTAGTCGAAGCCGTGGAAGCGCGAGGCCGGATAGGCCTGCGCCATGATCAGGGTGGACGCGCCGTGGCCGCAGCCGACGTCGGCCACGCTGGCGCCGGCCTGCAGGCGCGCCTCCATGCCTTCCAGCGCCGGGATCCATTCCGGCACCAGGTGGGCGGCGTAGCCCGGGCGGAAGAAGCGCTCGGTGCCGCGGAACAGCGCCGGATCGTGCTCGTGCCAGCCCAGCCCGCGGCCGTTGCGGAAAATATCCAGCATCTTCGGGATCGCCTTGAACTGCGCTACCGCGATCTGGAAGGCACCCGGGATGAAGGCCGGACTCGCCTCCTGCGCCAGCGCGAAGGCCTGCTCTTCGTTCAGGCTGAAGCAGTCGGCGGCCGGATCGTAGTCGACATAGCCGCTGGCGGCCTGCGCGCTCAGCCACTCACGCAGGTAGCGGGCGTCGGTACCGGTCTTCTCGGCCAGGGCGTCGGCGCTCATCGGTTTCTCTGCCAGGGCCTTGTAGAGGCCCAGTTCGTCGCCCACCACCACCGTGGCCGCGTGCATGACGGCGCCGAGGTCCTGCACGAACCTGCCCATGAAGGCATTGAGTTTCTCTTCGTTGATTGCCATGGCCTGCCCCTTCCGCGCGTGCGCGCTCCCCTGCGCGGCGGCCGCGCCGGCCGCCGTGTGCCGTCGTGCGCCGCCGCCAAGCCCGGTGGCCCGTCCGGTGTCTATACTGGCCTCATCCATCTTGGTAGACGCGCCCCGGCGCGCCAATACGCACCATTGCGTAGTCCCTTCCCGCCATGGCAAACCCGAGCCCCCCGCGCCTCGCCGCAGCCCCGCCGGGCACGCTGACCGCGCGCGAGCGCCAGGTACTGCGATGGCTCGCCCGCGGCAAGACGGACCGCGACATCGCCAGCGTGCTGGGCATCAGCACGCGCACCGTGCAGAAGCACCTGCAGCACGTCTACGTGAAGCTGGGCGTGGAAACGCGCACCGCCGCCGTGGTGCGCGGCATGGGCTGGCTGCCGGCCGACGACGCCGCCGATGCGGGGTGCGCTTGCCAAGCTTCGGAAAACGCGCTATAAAGATGCTTCGTTGCCAACAATGAAACCGCCCGAAGCGGCAGTTTCACCGGAAGCAACGCAATTTAATGCCTCGGCCAAGCCTTCCGACAACGCAAGCTGACCCGTAAATCCTCCATGTCCGCCAAGTTTTACTTTTACTTTTTTAGCGATCTCGCACCGCTGGCGGAAGGAGAGGGAAGCTTGTAAGCGTCCCCAGACATCAAAAAAAGCCGCCAGCGAACCTGGCGGCTTTTTTTATCCAGACTTGCCCTGAACCCTGCATCCCACGACCCTACAAGACCCGGAGCCATCATGTTGAAGAACACCGACGACCTGCGCATTCGCGAACTCAAGGAACTGCTGCCGCCCGCGCACCTGATCCGCGAATTCGCCTGCTCGGAAAAGGCATCGGACGTGATCTACGGCGCCCGGCAGGCCATGCATCGCATCCTGCACGGCATGGACGACCGGCTGATCGTCATCATCGGCCCCTGCTCCATCCACGACACCCGCGCGGCGCTCGAGTATGCCAAGCTGCTCAAGGAACAACGCGACCGCTTCGCCGGCGAACTGGAAGTGGTGATGCGCGTGTACTTCGAGAAGCCCCGCACCACGGTGGGCTGGAAGGGCCTGATCAACGACCCGCACATGGACGGCAGCTTCAAGATCAACGATGGCCTGCGCACCGCGCGCGAACTGCTGCTGAACATCAGCGAGATGGGCCTTCCCGCCGGCACCGAGTACCTCGACATGATCAGCCCGCAATACATCGCGGACCTGGTGAGCTGGGGTGCGATCGGCGCGCGCACCACCGAATCGCAGGTACACCGCGAGCTGGCCTCCGGACTGTCCTGCCCGGTCGGCTTCAAGAATGGCACCGACGGCAACGTCAAGATCGCGGTCGATGCGATCAAGGCAGCCTCGCAGCCCCACCACTTCCTCTCGGTGACCAAGGGCGGCCACTCGGCCATCGTCTCCACCTCGGGCAACGAGGACTGCCACATCATCCTGCGCGGCGGCAAGGCGCCCAACTACGACGCCGCCAGCGTGCAGGAGGCCTGCGAGGCGATCGCCAAGGCCGGCCTGGCCGCGCGCCTGATGATCGACGCCTCGCACGCCAACAGCAGCAAGAAGCACGAGAACCAGATCCCGGTGTGCGAGGACATCGGCCGCCAGATGGCCGCCGGGGACGAGCGCATCGTCGGCGTGATGGTCGAGTCGCACCTGGTCGGCGGGCGCCAGGACCATGTGCAGGGCACGCCGGTGGAGAACCTCACCTACGGCCAATCCGTCACCGATGCCTGCATTGGCTGGGACGATTCGGTCAAGGTGCTGGAAACGCTGGCCAATGCCGTCAAGGCACGCCGGCTGGCCAAGGGCAGCGGCAACTGAGCCGTCGCGGCCGCCCTGTGGCGGCCGCGACAAAAAAGAAAAGCCGCCCCGCGCAGACGCGGGGCGGCTTTTCTTCTTCTCGCCTGCCGGACCTGGCCGGCCCGGCCTGCCTGCCTTATTTCTTCAGGACCAGGGTGCCCGGCAGCGATTCGATATAGGCCGCGATATCCTGCAGTTCCTGGTGCGAGAACGGTCGCGGCTTGCCGTCCTTGCCCGTCACCGCCGGATTCGCGTTGACCTGGCCGGCCATGATGGCATTGGAACGCCCGACCAGCGGACTGTTGCTGGTCTGGTACGCCAACAGCGCGTGCAGCAGGTAGCTGGCGTGCTGGCCGGCCAGCTTCGGGTACTCGGGGCTGATGGGCGACTTCAGGTCGGCACCGTGGCAGGTGGCGCAGTTACCCTTTTCCACCAGGGCCTTGCCGGCGGCGATGTCGGCGGCCGCGGCGGAGCCGGCGGCCATCAGCAGCGGCAGGGAAACGGCGAGCGAGAGCGTCTTGAGCGATTTCATGATGCGGCGTCCTCGCGCTTATTTCTGCGTATTGTTCTGGGAATCGGGCTTCTGCTGGGCGTAGTAGGCCGCCACGTCGGCGATATCCTGGTCGCTCAGCGTCGCGGCGATGCCGCGCATGGTCGGGTGCTTCCGATCGCCCTTCTGGTATTCCTTCAGCGCGTTCTCGATGTACTTGGCGTTCTGCCCGCCCAGCAGGGGCACCTCATAGACTTCCGGGAACGAAGCCCGGTAGCCGGGAATGCCGTGGCAGCCGATGCACATCGCAACCTTGTTCTTGGCGGCGTCCACATTGCCCTTGACTTCCTGGGCCTGCGCCGCCATTGCGGTAGCGCCCAGCACAACCACCGTGAGGAGCTTTTTCATTGTCGTAGCGAATGGAAGTGTTAACCCTGCCTGAATCACCTGCCCGACCTGCCTGACCGAAGCGACTCCTGAACACTGCCCTGCCTGCCGGGTTCCTTGTCTCCTGCGTGAACACGGCGGATTGCCAGGCAGCTTGCCCCGGGCGCTGGCGCGCGCGTGGCTGCTCTGGAACCATTTCTATTTCTTGAATGCCGCGTCCCGGTAGATGCCGCGAAGAGAAGGCAGCGCGGGCCGCCGGGGCGCGTAAGACTGGACGTGGGGGGCGCGTCAAACCGGCGCATTGTACCGCAGCCGGCACCCGAGCGTCCAGCCTGCACCTTGGCGCATCAGCGACCAAACGCGAATGGAAAAGCTCTTTTATACTGGCCCATCGCCGCCGTCGACAGCAGGCGGCGGCCCGGCCCGCCGGACCGCGGCGCCCCAGCGATTCCAGCCACCCTAGCCTCTCTTTGCCACATGAGCCAAACCGCCAACGCCACCCCGTCACAGCAGGCCCGCTTCGAGGGCAGTGACCAATATGTCGCCACCGATGACCTCAAGCTGGCCGTCAATGCCGCCCGCACGCTGCAGCGCCCGCTGCTGATCAAGGGCGAGCCCGGCACCGGCAAGACGATGCTGGCCGAGGAAGTGGCCGCGGCGCTCGGCATGCCGCTGCTGCAGTGGCACATCAAGTCGACCACCAAGGCGCAGCAGGGCCTGTACGAGTACGACGCGGTGTCGCGCCTGCGCGATTCCCAGCTCGGCGACGACCGCGTGCACGACATCCGCAACTACATCGTCAAGGGCGTGCTGTGGCAGGCCTTCGAGTCCGACCAGCAGGTCGTTCTGCTGATCGACGAGATCGACAAGGCCGACATCGAGTTCCCCAATGACCTGCTGCGCGAGCTCGACCGCATGGAGTTCTACGTCTACGAGACGCGCGAGCTGGTGCGCGCCAGGCAGCGCCCGCTGGTGATCATCACCTCCAACAACGAGAAGGAGCTGCCCGACGCCTTCCTGCGCCGCTGCTTCTTCCACTACATCAAGTTCCCCGACGCCGACACCATGCAGCGCATCGTCGACGTGCACTATCCGGGCATCAAGCGCGAGCTGGTCACGGCCGCGCTGCAGTCCTTCTACGACATGCGCAACCTGCCGGGCCTGAAGAAGAAGCCGTCCACCTCCGAGCTGATCGACTGGCTCAAGCTGCTGATGGCCGAGGACATCCCGCCCGAGGCGCTGCACAGCCCGGACAAGAAGGCGGCCATCCCGCCGCTGCACGGCGCGCTGCTGAAGAACGAGCAGGATGTGCACCTGTTCGAGCGCCTGGTGTTCATGAACCGCGCCAACCGCTGACCCGCGCCGCGCGCGACCCCGCCGACCATCACGCCCTGGCCATGACACGTTTCATCGAACCCGTCACGCTCGCCGGCACGCACGCCATGCTGGAGCCGCTCAGCCACGCCCACGAGGACGAGGTGAAGGCGGCCGCCGCCGACGGCGAGCTGTGGAAGCTCTGGTACACCTCGGTACCCGCGCCCGAGCAGACGCGCGCGTGGCTCGACACCGCGCTGGACATGCGCGATCGCCTGCACGCCATGCCCTTCGTGGTGCGCGAGATCGTCGACGGCCGCCCGGGCGCGGTGGTGGGCGCCACGCGCTACTTCAACGTCGACCCGGTCAACCGTCGCCTGGAGATCGGCCACACCTGGTACGCGCGGCGTGTGCAGCGCACCGCCGTCAACACCGAGTGCAAGCTGCTGCTGCTCGCGCATGCCTTCGAGCAGCTCGACTGCATCGCGGTGGAATTCCGCACCCACTGGATGAACCACCAGAGCCGCGCCGCCATCGCGCGGCTCGGCGCCAAGCAGGACGGCGTGCTGCGCAACCACCAGCGCATGCCCGACGGCTCGCTGCGCGACACCGTGGTGTTCTCCATCATCGCCAGCGAATGGCTGGCGGTGAAGCGACACCTGCAGTACCGGCTGGACCTGCCGCGCTGAGCGCGCGCCGCCGACGCCCACCCAGCGCCAACCGAGAGCACCACCATGCTGATCGATTTCTTCTTCTCGCTGCGCCACGCCAAGCTTCCCGTCTCGGTCAAGGAGTACCTGACCATGCTGGAAGCGCTCAAGGCGGAGGTCATCGCCCCTTCCATCGACGAGTTCTACTACCTGTCGCGCATGACGCTGGTCAAGGACGAGAAGCACTTCGACAAGTTCGACCAGACCTTCGCGGCCTACTTCAAAGGCGTGGAGAGCCTGGTCGACTGGAAGTCCGACATCCCGCTCGACTGGCTGCAGAAGACGCTGCAGCGCGAGCTCAGCGACGAGGAGAAGGCCAAGATCGAGGCCATGGGCGGGCTCGACAAGCTGATGGAGCGCCTCAAGCAGCTGCTCGAGGAGCAGAAGGAGAAGCACGAGGGCGGCAACAAGTGGATCGGCACCGGCGGCACCTCGCCCTTCGGCCACGGCGGCTACAACCCCGAGGGCATCCGCATCGGCGGGCCGTCCAAGGGCAACCGCACCGCCATCAAGGTGTGGGAAGCGCGCTCCTACAAGGACTACGACGACCAGGTCGAGCTCGGCACGCGCAACATCAAGGTGGCGCTGCGCCGCCTGCGCCGCTTCGCGCGGGAAGGCGCCGACACCGAACTGGACCTGGACGACACCATCCACTCGACCGCGGCCAACGCGGGCATGCTCGACATCAAGCTGCGGCCCGAGCGCCACAACAAGGTCAAGGTGCTGATGCTGATGGACGTGGGCGGTTCGATGGACGACCACATCAAGCGCGTCGAGGAGCTGTTCTCGGCCACCAAGAGCGAGTTCAAGCACCTCGAGTACTACTACTTCCACAACTGCCTGTATGACTACGTGTGGAAGAACAACCGCCGCCGCCACGCGGAGAAGATCGCCACCTGGGACCTGATCCACAAGTACACCCCGGACTACAAGCTGATCTTCGTCGGCGACGCCACCATGAGCCCCTACGAGATCCTGCAGCCCGGCGGCTCGGTCGAGTACAACAACGCGGAGGCCGGCGCGGTCTGGCTGAACCGCATCACCGAGCAGTTCCCGCGCTTCGCCTGGCTGAATCCCGAGCCGGAAGGGCTGTGGCAGTACCGCCAGTCGATCTCGGTGATCAACCAGCTGATGAAGTCGCGCATGTATCCGGTCACGCTGGCCGGACTCGAACAGGCCATGCGCACGCTGTCCAAGTAAGTATCCGGGCAGGCGTCCAGGCAGCACCTCGCACGCCGGCGGCCGGCCAGGCACCGCGGACGCCGCCGGCCCCTGACAGCCTCTGCCGGCGGCGTCCTGCCTGCGCGATGCCGTGGCGGCACGTCCCCGGCACGCGCCGCCGCCCCCGCTCCCCCGCTCCCCCGCTCCCCCTTGTTCCCGCCGTCCCGGGCCACAGGCCCCGCGGCTCCCCGCCCTTCTCCCGTCCCGCGATCGTTTCTCAGGTACGCACCAACCCTTGCGGCAGCGCTCCGCCCGCCGCCGGCGCAAACAGCGTGCGCGCCACGCGCTCGCTGTCGAGGCCGAAACTCTCCGCCGCCGCGGCGGCGATCACACCATCCAGCGCCAGGGTCGGACGCAGGTCCCGCCCCTGATACAAAGCGCTCTGCGACAAGCCTGGCCAATCGGCCAGCACGCGCCCGCCATGCACGGCACCGCCCAGCAGCATGGCCGCCGCGCCGGTGCCGTGGTCGGTGCCGCCGGTGCCGTTGGCGGCGGCGGTGCGCCCGAACTCCGTGGCCACCAGCACGGTGGTGCGCTCCCAGGCTGTCCCCAGGCCGTCGCGCAGCGCCGCCACCAGGGTGTCGAGCGCCTTGAGCCGCGCCGCCAGCCGCTGCGCCTGCGCGCTGTGGGTATCCCAGCCGCCGGTCTCGATCATGGCGATACGCGGCCCGTCCGGCCTGGCCAGGAAGCCCGCGGCCAGCCGGCCCAGGCTGGCCGGGTCCTGGCGCGCGCCGGCATCGCCGGCCAGGCCGCGCGCCTGCATGGCCGCGGCCCATAGCGGATGCAGCTCGGCGTCGCGGGCGTAGAGCTGGCCCACGCGCAGCAGCAGGTCGTCGGGCGCGGACGGCAGCGCCGAGGGCGCGTAGGAACTGACCGGCGCGGCACCGCGCAGCGCCGCCGGCACCGTCGGCGCGAAGGCGATGGCATCGTCGTCGCGGCGCGGCAGCAGTCCCGCCAGCCGGTTCAGCCAGCCGTCCTTGACCAGGTAAGGCGCCTTGCCGCCGGTCTCCAGCACGTTCTGGCCGTCAAAGTGCGAACGGTCGCGGTAGGGCGACGCCACCGCATGCAGCAGCAGCGCCTGTCCCGACGCATACATCCTCGCGGTCTCCGCCAGCGCAGGATGCAGCGCGAAGGTGCCGTCCAGCCGCGCGGCCTGTGCCGGATCGACGGCCAGCGCGCCGCGCAGGCGCGCATAGCCCGGGTCGGCGTAGGGAATCAGCGTATCCAGCCCGTCGGCGGCGCCGCGCTGGATGATGAAGACGAAGCGGCGCTCCGACTCGACGCGGGCGAACACCATGCGCGGCGCGACCAGCAGCGCACCGGCGCCGGAACCGGCGACGCAGAGGAAATGTCGGCGTGTCAGCATGGCGGTCATCTCCGCAGGAAATCGGGGGAAACCAGCAGCAGCGCAAGCGCGGTGGCCGGGCTCTCGGCGCGCGCCACGGCCTCGCCGGTGGCCGGGCTCAGGGTGCCCGGCAGCAGGCGCGGCGCCAGCGCGCGGGCATCGAGCCGGTCGCCCACGCGCGCGGCGAAGCGCTGGGCCAGCTCGACCCGCCGCACCAGCGCGTCGGGGGCGGCCCAGCTGGCCGCGATGTCGTCATAGCCGGCCGGCGAGCCGGGGCGCCAGACCGGCTGGCCGAGCTGCGCCAGCAGCGGTGCGTAGGGCAGGCGGCCGGGTTCGCGCACGCCCAGCCCGCGCAGCGAGGACAGCGTCCAGTCCCACGGCGTCTTGAACTTCGCCGGTGCCGGCGCCCAGGCTTCCGGCGCACGCACCAGCTCGCGGTACAGCGCCGGCAGCTCGCCGCCGCCGCGCAGGTAGGCATCGGCCAGCCGCGACACCAGCGCCGGCGGCGGATTATCGGCGACGAAGTGGCGCGCGAGCTTGGCGGCCAGGTGCTGCGCAGTGGCGGGCGCCTGCGCCAGGTCGTGCAGCACTGCGCGCGCCTGGCCTTCGCCCGGCTGGGCATAAGCCTTGCCGAGGATCGTGCGGGCGCCCGGCTCGTGCAGCCGGGCGCGGAACAGGAAGGCGCCGGGAGTGCCCTCGTCGCGTGGGCCCAGGCCGCCGACGCTCCAGCCGGTCAGGGCGCGCGCGAACTCGGTCACGTCGGCCTGCTGGTAACCGCTGCGCACCCCAAGGGTGTGCAGTTCGAGGATCTCCCGCGCCAGGTTCTCGTTGAGGCCGGGGACGCGCTCGGCATTGCGCCGCGTGGCCTGCATCGCCGCCATGCTGTCGGGGCCGGCCGAGCGCACCTGGTCGAGGAAGACCTGCATGGCCGGATGCTGTTCGACCGCCAGCAGCATGTCCTCGAAGCGGCCCAGCACGTGAGGGCGGATCGCCTCCGCCTCGAAGGCACCGGCCAGGCCGGCCACCACCGGCTTCTCGGCCGAGACCGCGAAATGGTTGGCCCAGAAATGCACCAGGCGCTCGACGAAGGGCGCCGGCGTCAGCAGCGCCGACGCCACGCGCGCGTCGACCGCGCCGCGGTAGCTCTCGCGCAGGCCCTGCTGCAGCGCCTGGCGAGCAGCCGCCCTGGCATCGCCCTGCTGCTCGCGCACCGCGCGCTGCTGCTGCGCATAGCGGGCCGCCAGGTCGGCGCTGCCAGGCTGCGCCGCCCACGCCGGCGGACGCGCCTCGTAGCGGTCGAACTGCTGCAGCAGCCACCCCTGGGGGTCGGCCGGCAGGTCTTCGTCGGGCCGTGCACCCAGGCCGAAGCGGTTGAGGGCGATGCCGGCCCCGGTGGCGCGATCCATCATCGTCAGGCTCCCGCGCAGCTGCGCAGCTGGTCGATCGGATGGGGCGCTGCCGCATGGCCGTGGCGCGCGGCAGCCTGCCCCGATGTCGAGTAAACGCGCCAGGCGCGATCGCGGCGGATCGCCGAACGAAACCGGCATGTCGAATTTGTAAGCGAAAATTAGCGCGAGCGGGTGCCGCCCGCTGCGGCCCGGTGCAGATCGATGCGATTGCGTGTGGCGGTGCGCGGTGCGGTAGTGTGCGGCCTGCAGCGGGCCTCAGGCCACCACGTCCACGCCTTCCATCACCCAGGCGCGGAAGGTCTGCAAGGCAGGCAGGTGCTGCTTCTGCTCGGGATAGCAAAGGTAATAGCCCTTCCTGCTCAGCACGCGCGCCGGATGCGCCACCACCAGCGCCCCCAACGCCAGTTCCTCCTCGATCAGGCAGCGCGGGATCAGGGCGATGCCCAGGCCCGACACCGCCGCCTGCGTGAGCAGCGAGAACTGGTCGAAGCGTGCGCCGCCCCAGGCCTCGCGCGCGTCGACGCCGAGCGCCGACAGCCAGTCCGACCAGGCCTCCGGCACCGTGGTGTGGTGCAGCAGCGGGTAGCGCAGCAGCGTCGCCGGCGACGCCGCCATGCCGCCCGGCTCGCCCGCCAGCAGGCCGGGTCGGCACACCGGCAGCACTTCGCGCCCGATCATGTAGTCGGCCAGGCTGCCCGGCCAGATGCCGTCGCCGAAGCGGATCGCGGCGTCCAGGTCAGGCCGCGCGAAATCGTAGCCCTGGGCGTGCGGCACGAATTCCAGCGTGACCTCCGGGTGGCGCGCGAAGAACTGGGGCAGGCGCGGGATCAGCCACTTCGCGCCGAGCGTGGGCAGGCTGGCGATATGCAGCGTGCCGCCGCGCCCCTGGCGCGCCATCAGCTCGACGCTGGCCGCCTCGATCTCGGCCAGGCTGGGCTGCACCCGCGCCAGGTAGCGCCGCCCCGCATCGGTCAGCACCAGGCGCTGGCGCACGCGCTCGAACAGTTCCGCCCCGAGAAAGTGCTCGAGGCTGCGCACCTGCTTGCTGACGGCGCCCTGCGTGACATGCAGGTCCTTGGCCGCCAGCGTGAAACTACTATGCCTCGCCGCAGCCTCGAAGGCCTGCAGTTCGGTCAGGGAGGGACATACACGCCGCATCGTCCACCTACTTCACTACCAAATGGAATGACCATGGGATTTTATTTCGTTTGCACGCTTCTTGCAGCGCCAAGCAGAATCCCGTGAAGACTCCCTACCAACGAAGGATTTCCATGCAACGCCGCCACATGCTCCGCCTCCTCGCTTCCGCCACGGCCACGCTCGCCGCCGGCGTTTCGCTGACCGCCGCCGCGCAAGGCTACCCGACGCACCCGATCACCCTGGTCGTGCCGTTCCCGGCAGGCGGCACCACCGACATCGTGGCGCGCATCGTCGCCGACAAGCTCGGCCAGCAGCTCGGCCAGGCCGTGGTGGTGGACAACCGCGGCGGCGCCGGCGGCAGCATCGGCACCGCCTACCTGGCCAAGGCCACGCCGGACGGCTACACCCTCGGCATCGCCACCGCCTCGACGCACGGCATCAACCCGGCGGTCTACCCGCGCCTGTCGTACGACGCCACCAAGGACTTCACCACCATCACCAACCTGGCCTCGGTGCCCAACGTGATGAGCATCAACCCGGCGGTCAAGGCCACCGACATGAAGTCCTTCATCGCGCTGGCGCATTCGCAGCCCAGCAAGATCGCCTTCGGCTCGGCCGGCAACGGCAGCGTCTCGCACATGATGGGCGAGCTGTTCATGATGAGCAGCAAGACCCAGCTGCTGCACGTGCCGTACAAGGGCGTGGGCCCGGCGCTGAACGATGCCCTGGCCAACCAGGTCCAGGTCCTGTTCGACAACCTGCCCTCCTCGCTGCCCTTCATCGAAGGCGGCAAGCTGCGCGCCCTGGCGGTGGCCTCGCCCAAGCGCGTGGCGGCCCTGCCCAATGTGCCGACCTTCGCCGAACTCGGCCTGCCGGAAGTCAACGACGCCTCTTGGTTCGGCCTGATCGCCCCGGCCAACCTGCCGGCCGACCTGCAGAGCAAACTGAACGCTGCCGCCCTCAAGGTGCTGGCAATGCCGGAAGTGAAGGCTAAGCTGGAGAAGCTGGGCGCGACCCCGGTGGGCAACACGCCGGCCCAGTTCGCCACCCAGATCAAGAACGAAGTGGCCAAGAACAAGCGCATCGCCGCTTCCGCCAAGATCTCCCTGGACTAAGCCAAGCCGCACCATGACCGAAGCAGACCGAAAGAACGCGGACAGCCCCTACTTCCTGCACTTGCCGGAAGGCCACAGCAGTCCGCTCTTTCTCGATTCGCCGCACAGCGCCACCACCTACCCGGCGGATTTCCGCCCCGCCGCCGGGCTGCCCCTGCCGCTGCTGCGCCAGGCCGAAGACACCTTCGTCGACCAGCTCTACGGCGATGCCCCGGCACGCGGCATCCCGCTGCTGTGCGCGGGCTTCCCGCGCAGCTACCTCGATGCCAACCGCGGCGTCGAGGAGATCGACGAGGCGCTGCTGGACGCACCCTGGCCCGGCCCGAAGCAGGCCACCGCCAAGACCCGGCTCGGCAAGGGCCTGGTCTGGCGCGTGCTCGATACCGGCGAGGCGATCTACGACCGCAAGCTGAGCGTGGACGAGGTGCAGGCGCGCATCGAGCGCTGCTACCTGCCCTACTACGCACAGCTGCAGAAGCTGGCCGAGCGCGCCGTGGCCAGCCACGGCAGCGCCTGGCACATCAACTGCCACTCGATGCCGAGCGAAGCCGCGCAGTACGCGACGGAATTCCCCGGCCTGCAGCATCCGGACTTCGTCGTCGGCGACCGCGACGGCACCACCTGCGACACCCGCTTCACCGACCGCGTGGAGGGCGTGCTCAAGGACATGGGCTACGACGTCTGGCGCAACCACCCCTACAAGGGCGTGGAGATCGTGCGCGTGGTCGGCCAGCCGCAGGCGGGCCGCCACAGCCTGCAGCTCGAGATCAACCGCAAGCTGTACATGGACGAGGTCGGCCTGGCGCCGAACGCGGGCTTCGACAAACTCAAGCGTGACCTGAACGCCCTGCTCGACGAACTGCTGCGCTTCGTCAAGGCCGCGCCCTCGCGCGTGCTGGGCTGAGCACCCCGGGGCCGCCGCCGCACCGCCGCCAGGCGGTCGCGGCGCGGCCCGTGGCAAAGGCGGCGCCAGGCGCCGCCCCCTCCCCTCCGTGCGCCCTGGCGCGCACACGCACCGAGCACCACGCATGGCCGGCGACACACGCCAGGTTGCGGCTCGGTTACGCCTGGAAGCAATATTCCGGAACTTTGCCGGCATGCTTTCCTCTATCATGGCAATCCTTTGTCAATCCCCCTTTGCCAAACGAGCAAGACGACCCCGTGATCCGACGAATTTCCCAGTTGATCTGCGGCCGGCTTTCCACGCTGGCCGCGGCCGTGGCAGGCGCCATCGCCCTGGTGGGCTGCGCCGTGCCGCCGGACCAGGCGGGCTCCGCCACCGATCAGGCCACCGGCACCGGCGGCGCCATGCCCGCGCAGAATGCGCGGGCCGCCGCGAAACCGTCCTCGGCCATCGCCGCCAACATCGCCAGCATCTCTCCCGCTGCCGCGCCGCCGGCCAAGGCCGCGCCGTCCGAACCCACCAAGACCATCACCCTGCCCGACCGCGGCCACGTCAGCCTGGCCGAATACCGCGCGCAGATGCGCGAGCAGTTGATGAAGACGGAGAATGCCGCGCCGGACGTGGCCGATTGTGCCGCGCACGCCAGCTGGGTGGTGCCGCGCTCGACCCGCTTCGACGCTCTGAAGATCCCCACCGGCGCGCTCGCCGCCGGCCAGGCCACCAGCGAATCCTGGTCGGGCCGCTTCTCGCAGGGCAAGCAGGCCGTGCCGGTCACCTCGGTGGTCACCTTCAGCGCCACCGCGCACAAGCGCGGCCGCAGCGATGAATGGGAGACCGTCAAGGCCCGCTGCGGCTACGACGACGGCATGATGCTCGCCTACGAGCTGCTCGACAGCAACGGCACGGCCATCGCCGATGCGGGCGCCGCCCCGGCGCCCGCGGCGCGCGCCGGCCGCCACCATGGCGCCGCCACGCACGCCCATCGCGGCGGCAAGGCCACCACCGCCAAGGCGACGTCCAAGTCCGCCAAGCCATCCACGGCCAAGTCCACGGCCGGCAAGTCGTCCGCCAAGAGCGGCGGCACCGCCGCCAAGGGCAAGAGCACCGGCAAGAAGCAGCACTGACACGCTGTGCCACGGCCTCCGCTGGCCCCGCAGGGCCGGCGGACCTGCGCTGGCGCGCCGTGCCCTGATTCTTAGATTGAGGACACTAAGCGAGCTGCGCCAGCACGGCCTGCAGCATCGCTGCGCCGAGCAGCGCGCTGCGCGCGCCGTTCCAGCCGGTCACGGCATCGGGCAGGTCGGCGTTGTCCTTGAACGGCATCTCCAGCGTCAGCGACAGGCAGCCGAAGGTGTGGCCGATGTACTTCGACGCCAGCTTCAGCGCATCGGCGTTGTACTTGCCGGCCGCATAGCCGTGCACGTCCTGGAAATCCGGCGAGGCCCGCTTGAACTCGGCGATGAAGCGGGCCTGCGCCTCGCGTTGTGCCTCGGTGAAGCTGGGCAGCATTTCACTGCCGGCAACGAAGTTGTAGGGCAGTGCCTCGTCGCCGTGGATGTCGAAGAACATATCGCAGCCGCCCGCCTCGATCGCGCGCAGCACGTGGTAGACCTCGGGACTGGTCTGCAGGCTGGGCGCCATCCACTCGCGATTGAGGTTGGCGCCGGCCGCATTGGTGCGCAGGTTGCCGTGTGCGGCGCCGTCCGGGTTCATATTAGGCACGATGTGGAAGACGGCGCGCGCCAGCAACTGCCGCGCCACCGGATCGCCGGCCCACTGCCCGGTGCCGGTCAGCCGCTGCAGCACGCCCTCGCAGAACCACTCGGCCATGGTCTCGCCCGGATGCTGGCGCGCGATCATCCAGATGGTCTTCTTGCCCGGCCCCGGCTCACCCACCGTGACCAGGGTCATGTCGCGCCCCTCGACGGTGCTGCCCAGGTGGCGCAGGCGGGCCAGCGGCGAGCGCTGGCAGGTCGCCACCAGGGCCAGGTGGCGCTCCTCGGGATAAGGCTCGAAGTAGGCCAGCCACACGCTGTCATGCTGCGGCGTGAACTCGATGACCAGTTCGCCGCCCTGGTAGCGCGTGGGTACGCGGAACCAGCTCGTGCGGTCGTAGGAGGCGACCGCGCGGTAGCCGCGCCAGCCCTCCGGATAGGTGCAGTCGTCCGCATTCAGCAGGCGCAGCGTGCAGGCCTGCCCGGCCGCGCCCTGCAGGCGGAAGTGGAACCACTGGCGGAAGTCGGCGTGCGAATCGGCGCGGATGCGCAGGCGGATGTCGTCGGCGCTGGCCACCGACTCGATCTCGATGGCACCGGAATCGAAGCGGGAGGAAACGTGCAGGGTGGAAGTCATGGCTGTCCTTGCGCTGGCATGCGGGCAATGCGGCCGGCCCTGGCCGTGGTTCAGTCTTCGAGGCGGCGGCGGAAGACCCAGCGGGCATCGTCCGAGGCGGCCGCGTCGAAGGCGTAGCCGTCTTCGGCGAAGCTCCTCAGCTTACCGGCCTCGGTCACGCGCCTTGTCACCGCGAAGCGCGCCATGGTGCCGCGCGCGCGCTTGGCGTGGAACGAGATGATCTTGTAACGGCCACCCTTCCAGTCTTCGAACACCGGCGTGATGATGCGCGCGTCGAGCACCTTGGGCCGCACCGACTTGAAGTACTCCTCGGAGGCCAGGTTCACCAGCACCTGCGGGCCTTCATGCTTGAGCGCACGCATGTCGGCGTTCAGCATCTGCGTGATGTCGTCGCCCCAGAAAGCATAGAGGTCCTTGCCGGCGGCATTGTCCAGGCGCGTGCCCATCTCGAGGCGGTAGGGCTGCATCCAGTCCAGCGGGCGCAGCAGGCCGTACAGCCCCGAGAGGATGCGCACGTGCTTCTGCGCGAAGGCGAGGTCGTCGGCGTCCAGGCCCGGCGCATCCAGTCCATCGTAGACATCGCCGTTGAAGGCCAGCGCCGCCTGCTTGCTGTTGGCGGCGGTGAACTCCGGCGACCACTCGGCGTAGCGCGTGGCATTGAGCACGGCCAGCTTGTCGGAGATATCCATCAGCGCGCCGATGTCCTGCGGGGCCAGCTTGCGCAGGCGCTCGATCAACTGCGCCGAACGGTCGATGAAGCGCGGCAGCGTGTGGGTCTTCACGCGCGCCGGAGTGTCGTAGTCGAGGGATTTGGCAGGAGACAGGACGATGAGCATGGCAAAATCGCGGCTGGCGGCTCACCGTGGAGCCGGCCCGAACACAAAGCCCCGATTGTAACGAATGCCAAGCGACCCCACCGCCGCCCCGGCCAGCCCGGCAACGCGCCCGACCGCACCCCGCGTGGTGCTCGATTCGAATATCTGGGTCGACCTGCTGGTCTTCCGCGACCCGCGCGTCGAACCCATCCGCCAGGCGCTGGAAAGCGGCGCCATCGCCACCGTGATCCGCGCCGACTGCCGCGAGGAGCTGCGCCGCGTGCTGCACTATCCGCAGTTCGCCCGCTTCGCCATCGACCATGCCGCCGCGCTGGCCGTGGTCGACGGCTTCGCCACGCTGCTGCCGCCACCGGACGAAGCCACCGCCGGCGCGGTGCGCCTGCCGAAATGCAAGGACGGCGACGACCAGAAGTTCATCGAACTGGCCCATTTCTCCGGCGCCGCCTGCCTGGTGTCGAAGGACAAGGCGGTGCTGAAGCTGGCCGGCCGCCTGCGCCGCAGCAGCCAGGTCCAGGTGCTGGCTCCTGCGGCCTTTCCGGCCTGGCTGGCCGGCCGGGACGGCGCGCCCACGCCCGGCTAGCCCACTGCGTCAGGCAGGCCGAACCCGCTAGAATGGCGGGTCAACGCGCCCCGCCGGGCCGCCCCAGGCGGCCACCGCTGCCATCCACCTTCCGACCCGCGCCACCATGTCCGCCGACCCTAGCCTGATCCCGACGCCGCTGCCTCCGCTGGCCCCGCCGCCCTCCCGACTGCCGCACGTGGGCACCACCATCTTCACGGTGATGTCGGCGCTGGCCGCCGAGAAGAACGCCGTCAACCTGGGCCAGGGCTTCCCCGATTTCGACTGCGACCCGCGCATCGTCGAGGCGGTCTCCGCGGCCATGCGGGCCGGCTGGAACCAGTACCCCCCGATGGCCGGCCTGCCGGCCCTGCGCCAGGCCATCGCCGCCAAGATCGGCAAGCTGTACGGCCACGCCTACGACTGGGACAGCGAGATCACGGTGACCGCCGGCGCCACCCAGGCCCTGCTGACGGCCATCCTGTGCGCCGTCCATCCGGGCGACGAGGTGATCGTGCTGGAGCCCTGCTACGACAGCTACCTGCCGTCCATCGAGCTGGCCGGCGGCAAGGCGGTGCCGGTGGCGCTGCAGGCGCCGGACTTCGCCATCCCGTTCGACCGGCTGGCCGCCGCCATCACGCCGCGCACGCGCATGATCCTGATCAACACGCCGCACAATCCCACCGGCACGATCTGGCGTGCGCAGGACATGGAACGGCTGGCCGGGCTGCTGGCCGGCACCGACATCCTGCTGCTGTCCGACGAAGTCTATGAACACATGGTCTACGACGGCCAGGCGCACCAGTCGGTGGCGCGCCATCCGGAACTGGCGCGGCGCAGCTTCGTCGTCTCCAGCTTCGGCAAGACCTACCACGTGACCGGCTGGAAGGTCGGCTACGTAGCCGCGCCGCGGGCGCTGATGGCGGAGTTCCGCAAGGTGCACCAGTTCAACGTGTTCACCGTCAACACGCCGATGCAGCAGGGCCTGGCCACCTACATGGCCGACCCGGCACCCTACCTGGAACTGCCCGCCTTCTACCAGGCCAAGCGCGACTATTTCCGCGCCGGGCTGGCCGGCACGCGCTTCAAGCTGCTGCCGTCCGACGGCACCTATTTCCAGTGCGTCGACTACTCGGCCATCTCCGACCTGGGCGAGGCGGACTTCGCCATGTGGCTGACGCGCGAGATCGGCGTGGCCGCCATCCCGGTCTCGGCCTTCTACTCGCAGCCGCGCGAATCGGGCGTGGTGCGCTTCTGCTTCGCCAAGAAGGAAGAAACGCTGGCGCTGGCCCTGGAACGCCTGCAGCGGCTCTGAACGCCGGACCGTGCGGGCGCGCGGCGCTCAGTCGTCCCGCGTCAGCACTTCCAGCAGCTCGATCTCGAAGACCAGGTTCGAGTTCGGCCGGATATGCGCGCCGACCTGGCGCTCGCCGTAGGCCAGGTGCGCCGGCACGGACAGGCGGCGCTTGCCGCCCACCTTCATGCCCATCAGTCCCAGGTCCCAGCCCTTGATGACACGGCCGGTGCCGATCACGCACTGGAAGGGACGCCCACGCTCGTAGGACGAATCGAAGACCGTGCCGTCCTCCAGGGTGCCGCGGTAATGGGTGGTGATCAAGGCGCCCTTGACCACGGCCTTGCCGTCGCCTGGCTGCAGGTCTTCGATCTGGAGTTCGGTGGTCATGGCGCGGGGTCCTCGTCTCGATGCCGGTGCGGCGCTGCGGAAAAGGGGCGTAGTGTAACGCCGGCAGGACGGGCGCGGTGCGGGTGGCGGTGCACCTTCGTACCGGCCGGCGCCGGCTGGCCGCGGTGGCATGAATCACACCATCAGCTTCGTTTCCGTGCTCGCGTGCTGGACCACACCGTTGGCTTCGTTCGGGCGTGGCGCCTTGCTATCCCACCCCTCTCCCCGGCCCTCTCCCCTGAGGAGAGGGAGAACACCTGTTGGTTCCCCCGAGCGGCTTGGGTGCATCCTGGTGGCTTCGTCCAGCGCCCCGGCGTTGCGCCACCCCGCCTCAGATCCCCAGTTGCCGCGCCGCCAGGTCCTTCATGATCTCCTCCGCGCCGCCACCGATCATCATCACCTTGACCTCACGGTAGATGCGTTCGCTGCGCGTGCCGCGCATGAAGCCCATGCCGCCCAGGATCTGCACCGCCTGGTCGGCGCAGAACTGCATGGCGCGCGTGGCCTCGACCTTGGCCATGCAGGTCAGCGCCACCAGGCGGGCCGGATCGCCGGCCTGGTGCTGCAGGCGCCAGGCCAGGTCGTAGACCAGGTTGCGCGCCGCTTCCACGCGCAGGGCCATGTCGACCAGCTTGTGGCGGATCACCTGGCGCTGCGACAGCGGCTCGCCGAAGGTGCGCCGCTCGCGCGCCCAGGCCAGCGCCTCTTCCAGGCAGCAGGCGGCGTAGCCGTAGGCCAGCGCGCTCATGCTGAGCCGCTCGGCGTTGAAATTGCGCATGATCAGCGCGAAGCCGCGGTTCTCCTCGCCGACCAGGTTGGCCGCCGGCACGCGGCAGTGATCGAAGTGCAGGTGGGCCGTATCGGAGGCCAGCCAGCCCATCTTGCGCAGCGCGGTGCGCGTCAGGCCCGGCGTGTCGCCGTCGACCAGCAGCAGCGAGACCCCGCCCGCGCCCTTGCTGGCGGGGTCGGTACGCACCGCCACGGTGAGGAAGTCAGCGCGCACGCCCGAGGTGATGAAGGTCTTCTCGCCGTTGACGACGTAATGGTCGCCATCGCGCACGGCGGTGGTGCGCAGGCTCGCCACGTCGGAGCCGCCACCCGGCTCGGTGATGGCCAGCGCGGCGATCTTCTCGCCGGCGATCACCGCCGGCAGCACGCGCGCCTTGAGCGCGGCGCCGCCGGCCGCCGCCACCGGCGGCATGCCGATCGAGTGCGAGAACAGCGAAGCCTGCACGCCGCCGGAGCCGGCGCGCGCGAACTCCTCGGCCAGTACCAGGTGATGGAAGATGTCGCAGGGCGTGCCGCCGTAGGCCTCGTCGTAGCCCAGGCCCAGCAGGCCCAGTTGTGCGGCGCGCCCGTACAGCTCGCGCGGGAAGGTGCCGGCCTCGTCCCAATCGTTGACGTGCGGCGCGATCTCGTGGGTGACGAACTGGCGCAGCGCATGGCGGAAGGCCTCGTGCTCGGGAGTGAAGTAGTGCGGCGGCGGGGGCAGGTCGATCAGGTCCATCGGCGGTCTCGTCGGCGGGTTCAGGTTCAGGGGGTTCAGGTTCAGAGGGTTCAGGGGAAGCGGGAACAGCGGTGAAAGGATGCGATGCACCTTAAGGCCGGCCCGCCGGCCTGTCTTGCGCCAACTGGTCGCCCCCGCCGCCCCCCTCCCTCCTCCCCGCCACCACAGCCAGTAGCCGCAAGCCGTCACCGCCCCCGGCCGCTAACCTTGCCGCACGTGCCGGGACGCTGCGCGCGCCCCGGGCATCGCGCAACCGACCAGGAGGAACCACACCATGGAAGCAGTTTCCGCGCCGGGCACCATCGGCGCCGCGCTGGCGCTGGCGCGCCGGCAATGGCCGGCACAGGACGCCTATCTCTGCCGCGGGCGGCACTGGAGCTTCGCAGCGACCGCGGACGGCGCGGACCGGGTCGCCGAGGGCCTGCTGGAACTGGGCCTGGCACGCGGCGACCGCATCGGCGTGATCGGGCTCAACCACGTCGAGTGGCTGCTGCTGTTCTACGCCGCCGCGCGCATCGGCGTGGCGGTGGTCGGGCTGAGCGTGCGCTACCGCGACAACGAGATCGCCCACATGATCGCCGATGCCGGCGTGCAGGCCGTCTTCACCATCGCCGAGCTGGACGGCTTCGATTACCTCGCCATGCTGGCACGCCTCGCGCCGGCGCTGCCGAGCCTGCGCCAGGTGGTGGTGCTCGATGCCCCGGATGCCGGACAGGCCGCGCCGCCCGCCGCGGCGACGGCGCCGCAGGCCCCGCTCACGCTGTCCGCGCTGGCCCGCAGCGCGCCGCAGCCGGGACGGCTGGCGCGCGCCGCCGCCGCCGTCCACGCCGATGACCTGGCCATGGTGATCTACACCTCGGGCACCACCGGCAAACCCAAGGGCGCCGGCCTCACCCACCGCTCCCTGCTGGCCGCCGCCGGCGCGCAGGCCGCGCATGTGCGCACCGTGCCGGGCGACCACCTGCAGCTGGCGCTGCCGCTGAACCACGTCGGCGGCATCACCTGCGGCGTGCTGAACTTCCTGCTGGGCGGCGGCACGCTGGAACTGGTGCCGGTGTTCAAGGCCGAGCTGGTGCTGGAGATGATGCGGCGCCATCCGCCCACGCTGTTCTCGGGCGTGCCGACCATGGCCACGCTGCTGCTCAGCCACCCTGCCTCGGCCGGCGTCGACCTGAGCCGCGTGCGGCTGGTGGTGGTGGGCGGCTCGACCGTGGACGGCGCCCTGCTCGAACAATTGCAGCGGCGCATGCCGCAGGCCACGGTGATGAACCTGTACGGCCTGTCGGAGTGTTCCGGCGCCATCGTGATGACGCCGTGGCAGGCCGCCGAAGCGGATGTGCTGCAGTCGATCGGACAGGTCTTCCGCGGCAGCGAGGTGCGCGTGCTGACGCCGCAAGGCGAGCCGGCCGCGGCCGGCGAAGTCGGCGAACTCTGCTTCCGCGGCCCCGGCGTGGCGCCCGGCTATATCGGCGCCGCCGCCGGCGCGGCCGGTTTCGACGCTGGCGGCTGGCTGCGCAGCGGCGACCTCGGCTGCCAGGACGCGCGCGGCTACCTGTTCCTCAAGGGCCGCATGAAGGACATGTACATCCAGGGCGGCTTCAACGTCTATCCGGCCGAGGTCGAAGGTGTCATCGCGCGCCATCCGGAGGTCCTGATGGTGGCCGGCATCGGCGTGCCCGATCCCGTGCTCGGCGAGGTGGGCCGCTACTACATCGTCGCGCGGCCCGGCAGCGCGCTGCGCGCAGAAGACGTGCGCGCCTTCTGCGGCGAACACCTGGCCGACTACAAGGTGCCGCGCCAGGTGGTGCTGCGCGCCGAGCTGCCGATGACGCCGGCCGGCAAGATCCACAAGGCGGCGTTGCGCGAGGAAGGCGCCTGAAGCACGCGCTGCCCGTCGCCGGCGGGCGGCGGCGCAGTCAGGAAGGCCGTCCCGGTGCGGCCGCCACCGTGCCGATCAGTTCGAGCCGGCGCGAGCCGGCGAAGATATCGCTGGGCTTGAGGCCGTAGATCTGCCGGATCGAGTGGCTGAAGTGGGTGGAGTCGGGATAGCCGATATCGAGTGCGACCTCGGCCAGGTTGGAGTCCTGCGTGACGTAGTGCAGCATGCTGCGGGCCCGCTTCCAGGTGCGGAAGCTGCGGAACGGCACCCCCACCTCCTGCTTGAACAGGTGCAGGAAGCGCGAGAAGGACAGGTGCACGGCCGCCGCGCAGGCTTCCGCCGTCAGCGGCGCCGAGGGCGACTCGGCGATGCGGCGCACCACCATCTCGATGCGCGCGTCGAGCGGGCGCGGCGCCAGCGCGCCGCCGAAGAAGAGATGGTCGAAGCTGTCCGCCTGCAGGTCCAGGTCGCGGCCGCGCGCGGCCAGGTAGGCATGGGCCTGCTTGACGTGGCGCACGAACTCGGGCGCCTCCACCGCGCCCACGCCATCGCGCAGGAAGGCCGGCAGGCGCGCCATGTCCAGGCTTTCCGGCTCCAGGCCGATATCGGTGATCATGCGGCCGTCGCAGGCGATCCAGTGCGGCACGTAGGCCGGCACCACGGCCAGGTCCGTGGTCTGCCACGGGCCGTCGCCGACGCGGATGCGCAGGGGCTCGCGCACCGCCACGTAGATGGTGAGCCCGCCCATATTGCGGACCGAGGGCGTGCCGAGCAGCCCCGCATAGAACAGCCGGCTGCGCGTCAGCCACATGACCCGGCCGGCGGGGCCGATCAGACGGTCGGCAGACAGGCGCCGGACCGCGTCCACGTCGATTCGCATGCGTCGTCTCCTGTGCGCGGCCGCGCGCGGCGCCAGCGGGAATGCGGCGCGGGCGGGCCGCTTTCTATGCAGCCGGGGCGCCCGCGCTGACGGGGCGCCGCTGCGACCGGCCTCCCGCGCGGGAGGCCGTGGCTGCCGCGTCCGGCGGAGCCGGATCGGGCGGAGGGCTGCGCTGACAATGTAGCGGAGCCGGCCCGCCATGTCTTGTGTCAGCTGGCTGAATAGGCCGCATCCGCCACTTTCCTGGGCTATCGAAAACCCTCCCCCGCCCGGCAAGCCGGCGCCATGGCGGGGGCGAGGCGGTGATCGACGCCGCCGGCGTCAGGCGGCGCCGCCCTCGTAGTGCGCCTGGTAGCGCTGGCGCAGCTCGAACTTCTGGATCTTGCCGGTCGACGTCATGGGCAGCAGGTCCAGCACCACGATGTCCTTCGGCACCTCGAAGCCACCCAGGTGGGCGCGGCAGTGCGCGTCCAGTTCGCCCGGCTCCACCGCCGCGCCCGGCTTGAGGGTGACGAAGGCGGTGACCGCCTCGCCCCAGCGCTGGTGCGACAGGCCCACGGCCGCCGCGTTGGCCACCGCGCCATGGCGCAGCAGCACCTCCTCCACCTTGATCGAGGGCACGTTCTCCCCGCCGCTCTTGATCATGTCCTTGATGCGGTCCAGGAACAGCAGCTGGCCGTCCTCGTCCATCTGCCCCAGGTCACCGGTGTGGTGCCAGCCGAAGCGCTGCGCCCGCCGGGTGGCCTCGGCATCCTTGTAGTAGCCCAGCATCACGTTGGGGCCGCGGAAGACGATCTCGCCGGTCTCGCCCGGGCCCAGCAGCCGGCCCTCGTCATCCATCACGGCGACCTCGTTGGCCACCGTGCCGACGCCCCAGTACGGGCCGAAGCGCCGGCGCTGCTGCTCCGGTTCGAAGATGGTCGCCGCCGGGTACATCTCGGTCTGCCCGGAGCACAGTGCGAAATCCGGGCAGAACGCCTGCTGCAGCTTCAGCAGCAGCGTCTTGGGCAGCGGCGCCATGCCGTAGATGCACATGCGCACGCTGGACAGGTCGGTGGCGGGAAAGGCGGGGTGCTCGAGCATGGCGCGGTACATCATCGGCAGCGCCACCACCACGCTGACCCGGTGGCGCGCGATGGCCGCCAGCACCTGGCCCGCGTCGAAGCCGCGCGTGACCACCACCGTGTGGCCGCCCAGCAGCGCGCTCATGGTATTGCCGTGCTGGGCGCAGTGGAAGACCGGCAGCAGGCAGGTGTAGACGTCGGTGCCGGGGCGTCCGCCGATGTCGAGCAGGTTGGGCGCCAGCACCGAATGTACCGAGGCATGCGAGTGCATCACGCCCTTCTGCGGTCCGGTGGTGCCGCTGGTGTACATGATCTGGGCCAGCTGCCCGCTGGCGATATCCACCGCCGGCAGGGTCTCCGGCTGCCCGTTCAGCGTGGCGGCGAAGGGCTGCGCGCCGGGCGGCGGCGCCGGCTCGCCGGGCTGCTGCAGCGCCACCACCGGGATGCCGAGCGCCGGCGCCAGTTCGCCGATGCCGGCCCGTGCCAGCACGCTGGTATCCGCCACCAGGCGCGCCACCTCGGCATGCTCCAGGATGTAGCGCACCGCGTCCGGCGCCAGCCCGGTATTGATCGGCACCCATACCAGCCCCGCCTTCTGGATGCCGAGCAGGGCGACGATCATCTCGATGGAGTTGTTGCACAGCATGCCGATGCGCTCGCCGTTGCGCAGGCCCTGCGCCAGCAGGTAGTGGGCGAAGCGGTTGGTGGCGGCATCCAGCTCGGCGTAGCTGAGGCGGCGCTCGCCTTCGATCAGCGCGGTGCGCGCGCCGAAGCGGCGCGCCGAGCGGTGGATCACGTCGCCGAGCGCGATGCGGCCGATCCGTTCGCGGGCGGCGGCCAGGGAAGAGGCAAGGTCGTTGAGGGTCATGGCATGGCCTATCGGTTGGCAGGGTGCGGGTCGCCGACCCGCTGCGTTCATTTCTCGGTCGAGACCTGCTTGGGCAGCTCCAGGTAGTCGCTCTCGTTCACCCACTTGTCGCCGGCGACGCGGGTGATGCGGATCCTTGCATTGCTCAGCCGGCTGGCCTTGCTGACGGCGAAGGCCGGATTGCCGAGCGCGTCGGCCGGCAGCGGGCTGGCTTCCATGGCCGCGTTGAAGCTTTCCGGGGTCAGGTTGCGGCCGGTCTTGTCGGCGATCAGCGCGAAGGTGGTCATGGCGTAGTAGCTGAACATCGAGTACAGGCCCGGGTCCTCGTTGAAGCGCTTCTTGTAGGCGGCCACCCAGCGTGCCACCGCGGGATTCGGGTCATCGCCATACGGCAGCGTGATGAAGGCCGAGCCGTAGACGCCGTCCAGGGCCTTGCCGCCGAGCAGCGGCACCTGCTGCGAGTAATTGGCGCCGGTACCGACGAAGACCGGGTTGAAGCCGATCTTGCGCGCCTCGCCGACCGAAGCCACGTACTCGCGCAGTGTCGACACGTTCAGCACCAGGTCGCAGTTGGCGGCCTTGAGCTTGGCCATCTGCGAGGAGAAATCGGTGGCGCCGCGCTTGTACGAGACCTTCTCGACGAAGTCCATCTTCTTCGTCTTCAGGTAGTCCTGCGCGCCCTCCAGCGTCTCGCGGCCGTAGTCGTCGTCCTGGTAGAGCACGCCGATGCGCTGGTAGGGCTTCTGCTTGAGGAACCAGTCCATGGTGATGGCCGCGCTGCGGTAGTAGGACGGTGCCAGTGCCACCTTGTAGGGGCTGGGCGGGTCGTACATCTCGCGCACCGCGCTCTGCGGCATGAAGTTGAAGACCTTGTTCTGGATCAGGAAGGGCAGCGTGGCCATGTTGGGCGCGGTGCCGAGCTGCCCGACGATGGCGAACACGCCGTCCTGCGTCACCAGCTTCTGCGCCGCCAGCACCGCGCGCCGCGGCTCGTAGCCGCTGTCCTCCACCAGCACGCGCACCTTGCGGCCGTGGATGCCGCCGCGCGCATTGATCTCCTCGGCCGCCAGCGTGGCGCCGTTGCGCGACTCCTTGCCATAGTTGGCGATCGGGCCGGACAGGTCGGTGATCAGGCCGAGCCGGATCTCGCTGTCGCTGACGCCGCGCGACTGCGCGCCGGCGGCGGAACTCAACAGCAGGGCCGCGGCGGCCAGTGCGGTCTTCCATTGCATGGTTGTCTCCTTCGGTTGGCTTGCTTGTCGTGGTGGCCCCGGCAGGCGCCGCGCTCAGTGCTTCGGCGGCGTGCCGTCCTGCCCGTCGCCGGGCGGCCACGGCCCGGCCGCGGACGCGCTGCCCGCGCCCGCCCTGCTCCAGTCGGAAAGCCTGCCGCCATGCCGCGCCAGCGAGGCCAGCAGCGGCGACACGTCCCAGTAGTCGAAAGCGTTGCCGCGCTCGCGGCCATAGCGCTCCAGCCCGGCCACGATGCGCGCCAGCCCCACGCGGTCGGCCAGCCAGACCGGGCCGCCGAGGTAGTCGGGGAAGCCGTAGCCGGCGGTCCAGACCATGTCGATGTCGCCAGGCCGGCTCGCCACGCCCTCCTCCAGCAGCCGCGCGGCCTCGTTGACCAGCGGATAGAACAGCCGCTCGGCGATCTCGCGCTCGCCGATGCCGGCGCGCTGCGCCACGCCGGTCTCGCGCGCCAGCGCGCGGCAGATGGCCTCCACCGCCGCATCGGGCCGTGGCGTGCGCTCGCCCGGCGCATAGCGGTAAAGGCCCACGCCCGACTTCTGTCCGTGGCGGCCCAGCGCGTAGAGACGGCGCACCACGGCGCGGTAGGCGGGGTCGGGTGGCAGGCCGCCCGCCTTGCCGTACTCGATGACGGCGCGCGCGGCCACATCCACTCCCGCCAGGTCGAGCGCGCGGCAGGGCCCCATCGCCATGCCGTGCGCCTGCGCCACGGCGTCGATGCGCTGCGGGCTGACACCCTCCTGCAGCAGGAACTCGGTCTCGCGCAGATAGGCCTCGGCCATGCGGTTGCCGATGAAGCCGTAGCACACACCCGACACCACCGGCACCTTGCCCAGCCGGCGCGCCAGCGCCAGCGCCGTGGCCAGCACCTCGGGCGCGGTGCGCTCCGCCCGCACCACCTCCAGCAGCCGCATCGCGCCGGCCGGGCTGAACAAGTGCATGCCCAGCACGTCGGCAGGACGCCCGCTGGCATCGGCCAGCACCTCGACGTCGAGCGTGGCGGTATGCGAGGCCAGGATGGCGCCGGGGCGGCACACCCGGCCCAGCCGGGCGAAGACCTGCTGCTTCAACGCCATGTCCTCGTAGACCGCCTCCACCACCAGGTCGCAGCCGGCCAGCGCGGCCAGGTCCAGCGCTCCCTCCAGCCGCGCGATGCCGGCCTCGGCCTGGGCCAGGCTCAGGCGGCCGCGCGCGGCCGCGTGCCGGGCCGCCGCCTGCGTGCGCGCCAGGCCGGCCGCCAGCGCCGCGCCATCCGCTTCCACCAGCACCACGCGCAGGCCGACGCCGGCCAGCGCGGCGGCGATCGCGCTGCCCATCGCTCCGCCGCCGACCACGCCCGCCGCCTGCAGCGGGCGCGGCGGCAGGCCGGCGGGCAGGCCCGGCACCTGCGCGGCGCGCCGCTCGGCGAAGAACAGATGGCGCAGCGCACGCGAAGGCTCGGACACGACGCAGGCGCGCAGCAGCTCCGCCTCCACCGCCTCGCCCTGCGCGAACGGCAGCGTGGCCGCCGCCTCCACCGCGCGCACGATGGCCGCGCGCGCCGGATAGCGGGCGAAGCTGGCCGCCTCGCGCGCCCGCACCGCAGCGAAGAAGCCGGCCGGCAGCCCCGCCAGCGCGACCGGCCGCTCGCTCAAGCGGCGCGGCGGCGCGCCACGCGCCATCAGTGCGTGCAGGAAATCCAGCCCCGCCGCCAGCGCCTGCGCGGCGGCATCGGCGCCCCCTGCCGCCACCGGCGCGGCCGCGGCCACCGCGTCGACGATGCCCGCGGCGCGCGCCGCTTCCGCGCCGATCATGCGGCCGCTCAACATCAATTCCAGCGCCAGCTCCGCCCCGCAGGCGCGCGGCAGCCGCTGCGAACCCAGCGAGCCGGGCAGCAGGCCGAGGCGCACCTCAGGCAGGCCGACGCGCGTGTCCGCCAGCGCGATGCGGTAGTGGCAGGCCAGTGCCAGTTCCAGGCCGCCGCCCAGCGCGGTGCCGTGCAGGGCGGCCAGCACCAGGCGCCGGCTGCCTTCGAGCCGCGCCAGGATGCGATTGAAAGGCGCGGCATCGAAGTCCGGCGCGTCGAAGGCAGCGATGTCGCCGCCGGCGACGAAGGTGCGCCCGGCGCAGTGGACCAGCAGCGCGTCCAGGCCGCCGTCGCCCTCGAAGGCCGCCACGGCCTCATCGAGCGCCGCCACCACTGCCGGCGACAACGCGTTGACCGGGGCGTGGTCGATGCACAGCAGGCCGATGCCGCCCCGCCGCGACAGCGTCACGCCCGGCCCCGCCCGGCCGCTCGCCGCCGGCGGCACGGCCGGCCCCACCGACACCCTGCTCTCCATTGCCCGCCTCCCTCCCGCCGTCCGCGCCGCCCGAGCCATGCGCGCCGCCCGCTCAGGCAACCTTGGCCTCGTACATCGATTCGATCATCTCGCCGTACTTCTGGTTGACCAGCTTGCGCTTGAGCTTCATGGTCGGCGTCAGTTCCTCGTCCTCTGCGCTCAGCCGGGTCTCGATCAGGCGGAAGGCCTTGATCTGCTCGACGCGCGCGAACTGGCCGTTGACGCGCGCCACCTCCTGCGCGATCAGGCCGACCACCTCGGCACTGCGGCACAGCGAGCGGTAGTCGGAGAACTGCACGCCGTGCTCCTGCGCCCAGCGCTCGACGTTGTCGTGGTCGATCATCACCAGGCAGGTCAGGAAGGGCCGGCGGTCGCCGATCACCACGGCGTCCGTCACGTAGGGGCTGAACTTGAGCTGGTTCTCCCACTCCGACGGCGTGACGTTCTTGCCGCCGGCGGTGATGATCAGGTCCTTCATGCGATCGGTGATGTAGAAGTAGCCCTGCTCGTCCACCCGCCCCACGTCGCCGGTGCGCAGCCAGCCGTCGACGATGGTCTCGGCGGTCTTCTCCGGCAGGTTCAGGTAGCCGAGGAAGACCTGGGGACCGCGCACCAGCAGCTCGCCCTCTTCCGACACCCGCACCTCGGTGTGCGGCAGCGCCACGCCGATGCTGCCCGGCCGCATGCGCCCGGGCGGGTTGCAGGTGGCCGCCCCGGTGATCTCGGTCATGCCCCACAACTCATGAACGACGATGCCCAGCGCCATGAACCAGCGGATCAGGTCGGGCGAGATCGGCGCCGCGCCGGTGACGGCCATGCGGGTGCGGTCGAGGCCCATCATGCGCCGCACATTGCCCAGCACCAGCGCATCGGCCAGCCAGGCCGCCGCGCGCGTGCGCGCCGGCAGCGCCCGTCCGGCCTCGATACAGGCCGCGCGCGCCTGCCCGGCGCGCAGGGCCAGCGCGTAGGCGCGCCGCTGCAGCGGCGTGGCCTCGCGCAAGGCGATCACCACCGAGGAATAGAGCTTCTCCCACACGCGCGGCACCGCCATGAAGACGTCGGGCTGGATCTCGCGCAGGTTGTCGAACACCGTGTCCGGGCTCTCGGCGAAGTTCATCACGGCACCCAGCAGGATCGCGTGGTACTCGCCGAAGATGCGCTCGGCCACGTGGCACAGCGGCAGGAAGCACATGCGCTCGCCGAGCGGCGCAGCCGGCAGGAAGTCGCGCAGGGTCAGGCAGCTGCGCAGGATGTTGCGATGCGACAGCATCGCGCCCTTGGGACGGCCGGTGGTACCCGAGGTATAGACCAGCACCGCCACGTCGTCCGGCCCGGCCGCCCCCAGCCGTTCCTCCACCAGGCCGGGCTGCGCCGCGCGCAGCGCCCGCCCCTGCGCCAGCAGCGCGTCGAAGGCGAGGATGGCGGGATCGTCCAGCGCCGCCAGCCCTTCCATGTCGTAGACCACCACCTTGCGCACGCGCGGCAGGCGCGCGCGCACCTCCAGGTACTTGTCGAGCTGCTCCTCGTTCTCGACGAAGAGGAAGGCGGTGCCCGAGTCGGCGCACAGGTACTCGACCTGGGCCGGCGCGTCGGTCGGATAGATGCCGCTGACCACCGCGCCCGCGCTCTGCGCGCCGAGGTCGGTCCAGACCCATTCGCGCTGGGTGTTGGACAGCACCGAGACCACCTCGCCCGGGCGCAGCCCGAGCGCCGCCAGCCCGGCGGCCACGTCGGCGACGATCTCGCCGACCTCGCGCCAGCCATAGGCACGCCATACGCCGAAATCCTTCTGCCGCATCATCACCGCGTCGCCGCGCACGCGCACCGCGTGCCAGAACAGGCGCGGCACGGTATCGAAGGCCCGCTCGGACAGCGGCTCGCCGCGGGACCCGCTGCCGGGCCGGTACTGGTGGGACTCGCTCTGCATCGTCAGCCGTCTCCTTGCGCGCCGCTCAGCGCCAGGTCTTGCGCCGTTTCCAGCGCCGTTCGCCGCGCACGCCGGCGTCCTTCATGCCCAGGTAGAACTCCTTGATATCGTCCTTCTCGCGCAGCGCGGCGCAGCTGTCCTCGGCCACGATGCGGCCGGTCTCCAGCACGTAGCCGTAGTCGGCCACGTTCAGCGCCATGTTGGCGTTCTGCTCGACCAGCAGGATGGTGGTGCCGCGCTCGCGGTTGATGCGCACCACGATCTCGAAGATCTCGCGCGTCAGCTTGGGCGACAGGCCCAGGCTGGGTTCGTCGAGCAGCACCAGCTCGGGCGCCCCCATCAGCGCGCGCGAGATCGCCAGCATCTGCTGCTGGCCGCCGGACAGCAGGCCGGCATGCTGGCCGGCACGCTCGCGCAGGATGGGGAAGTAGCCGTACACCGTTTCCAGGTCGCGCGCCACGCCGTCGCGGTCGTGCCGCGTGTAGGCCCCCATCATCAGGTTGTCGCGCACCGACAGCAGCGGGAATACCTCGCGCCCCTCCGGCACGTGGCACAGCCCGCGCCGCACGATGCGCGCCGGATCGTGCCCGGTGATGTCCTCGCCGCGGAAGCGGACGGACCCGCAGGTGGGGTCGAGCACGCCCGAAATGGTCTTGAGAATGGTGCTCTTGCCGGCGCCGTTGGCGCCCAGCACGGTGGCGATGCTGCCGCGCCGCACCGCCAGGCTGACGCCGCGGATGGCCTTGACCGGGCCGTAGGCGCTCTCCAGGTTGGCCAGCGCGAGCAGTGCCGCGCCATGGTCCGGCGCGGTGGCGAAGGCATGGATCCCGGCCACGGTGCTCATGCCGCCCTCCGCAACGAAGCCACGTCGTCGATCGCGCCGAGATAGGCCTCGGCCACGCCGGGATGCGCCTGCACTTCGCGCGGCGTGCCCTGCGCCAGCACGCGCCCCTGGTTGATCGCCAGCACGCGGTCGGACACGCGCGAGACCAGGCTCATGTCGTGCTCCACCATCAGCACCGTCACGCCGAGCTCGCTGCGGATATCGCGGATCCACCACGACATGTCCTCGGTCTCCTCGACATTGAGGCCGGACGAGGGCTCGTCGAGCAGCAGCAGGCGCGGCCCCGTGCACAGCGCGCGCGCCAGCTCGACCACCTTGCGCACACCGTAGGGCAGGCCCGCCACCAGCGCGTCGCGGTGCGGCTGCAGGCGCAGCAGGTCCATCACTTCCTCGGCCTTGCGCCGCGCGGCGAGTTCGCCGCGCCGCACCGACGGGGTGTGCAGCAGGTCGGCCCAGAAGCCGGTGCGGCGGTGGACATGGAAGCCGATCAGCAGGTTCTGCAGCACCGAGGCATGCTCGAACAGCTCGATGTTCTGGAAGGTGCGGGCGATGCCCAGCGCGGCGATCGCGTGCGCGGGCAGTGCCGTCAGCTCGCGCCCCTGCCAGCGGATGCTGCCGCCGCTCGGCGCCACCAGCCGGCTGATCAGGTTGAACACGGTGGTCTTGCCAGCGCCGTTGGGGCCGATCAGCGTCAGCACTTCGCCGGCCGCTACGTCGAAACTGACATGGTCCACCGCCAGCACGCCGCCGAAGCGCACCGACAGGTCGCGCACCGACAGCAGGCCGGTATCGCCGCCGGGTCCGCCTGCCGCATCGAATCCTTTCGAAGTCATCGCCGCCCTCCTTCAGCGCAGCCGCTCGGATTTCTGGAAGGCCTTCTGGCGCCGGAACATGCCCTGGCGGTAGAAGGGGAACAACTCCAGGTAGGTGCGGATCTTGAGCCAGCGCCCGTACAGGCCCATCGGCTCGAACAGCACGAAGCCCATCAGCACCACGCCGTAGACCACCGCCTGCAGGCCGCTGGCCTGGCCGATCGCCGGCGGCAGCCAGTCCTTGGCCAGCGCGATGCCCTGCGGCATCATGATCAGGAACAGCGCGCCGAAGAAGGCACCGTGCACCGAGCCCAGCCCGCCCACCACCACCAGCAGCAGCAGGTCGATCGACTGGCCGATGCCGAACTGCTCCGGCGAGATGAAGTTCAGCAGGTGCGCATAGAGCCCGCCGGCGATGCCGACGATGGCCGCCGACAAGGCGAAGGCCAGCGTCTTGTAGCGCGCCAGCTGGATGCCCATGCTCTGCGCCGAGATCTCCGAATCGCGCACCGCGATGAAGGCACGCCCGGTCGGGCTGCGCAACAGGTTGAGCAGGCCCAGCGTGACCAGCACGCAGACCGCCAGCGCGAGGTAGTAGAAGCCGGCCGGGCCGGCTACGCTCACGCCGGCCAGCGTCGGCGGCTGCACCGGCATGCCGGCATTGCCTCCGGTCACGCTCTCCCAGCGCGCCAGCACCTCCTCCACGATGAAGCCGAACGCCAGCGTGGCGATGGCCAGGTAGATGCCGCGCACGCGCAGCGCCGGCAGCCCCACCACCACGCCGGCCAGGCCGGACAGCAGCGCCGCCGCGGCCAGCGCCAGCGGGAAGGGCCAGCCGTGCGCCACCAGCCAGGCCTGGGCATAGGCGCCGATGCCGAGAAAGGCCGCGTGGCCGATCGAGATCAGACCGGCATAGCCCGCCAGCAGCATCAGCCCGAGGCCGGCGATGGCATAGACCAGCACGAAGCCGAGCTGGGTCACCCAGTAGGCACTGGCCCAGGCCGGCGCCAGCAGGGCCAGCACCAGCAACAGGCCATACCAGAGCCCCTGGCGCGGCCGCGCCGCCAGGCGCAGGTCCTGGCGGTAGTCCGTCTTCAGCAGGAACCGCATCGTCCCTCCTCCGTCGATGAACTTCGACGACTTCCGATGACTTCCGATGACTTTGAAGACCGCCGGGCGCCGTGCCCGGCGGCTAGACCCGCTTGCGCTCGTTGCCGCCGAACAGGCCGTTGGGCCGGATCGCCAGCATCAGCAGCACCACCACGTAGGCGGCCACGTCCTTGAACCCCTCCGGCAGGTAGAAGCCGGCGAAGGACTCCACCAGGCCGATCACCAGCCCGCCCACCACGGCCCCCGGCAGGCTGCCGAAGCCCCCCACCACCGCGGCCGGAAAGGCCTTGAGCCCGAGCAGCCCCATATTGGCGTGGACGAAGGTGATCGGCGCCAGCAGCAGCCCGGCCAGCGCCGCCACCGCCGCCGACAGCCCCCACACCAGGCCGTTCAGCCGGCGCACCGGGATGCCCATGTAGTAGGCGGCGAGCTGGTTCTGCGAACTGGCCTGCATGGCGATTCCCGCCTTGCTGAAGCGGAAGCCCGCATAGAGCAGGGCGCACAGCAGCGCGGTGGCGCCGATCACCGCCACCTGCTCGGCGCTCAGCACCAGGCCGCCCGCCGCGATCACCTTGCCGGCGTACGGCACCGCCAGCGCATGCGTCTCGGCGCCGAAACCCGGCACCATGGTGACCGCGCCGCGCATCACGTAGCCCATGCCGATGGTCAGCATCACCACGGTGAACTGCGGCTGGCCGAGGATGGGCCGCACCGCCAGCCGCTCCACCAGCGCGCCGAAGCCCGCCATGCCCGCCACCGCCAGCAGCGCCGCCGCCCAGAACGGCAGGCCCAGCGCCGTCAGCAGCAGCGCGGCGAAGGCGCCCAGCATCATGAACTCGCCCTGGGCGAAGTTCACCGTCTCGGTCGCCTTGTAGATCATCACGAAGCCGAGGGCGATCAGCGCGTAGATGCAGCCCAGCGCGATACCCGAGAGAGTCAGTTGCAGCCACGCCAAGCCCGTCTCCCCATGCGGCACCAGGCCGCCCGCCGCGCCGCCTGCGCCGGCCGCGCCGAAGCGCCCGGCCGGTGGCGGTCACGCGGCCACCTTAGCGAATTTCGCCTGGAGGCTCTTGTGTCTAGTGGCTATGGGAGGCCGGGCCGGGGGTTATCCGGGATGGGGTTTCTACCAGCGTGGGCTTCGTTCTGGCGATGGCGTGCGGGGTCACGCGGTTGGCTTCGTTTCTGTGCTTGCGGGCTGGATCGCACCGTTGGCTTCGTCTCTGCGCTTGCGCGCTGCACCACACCGTTGGCTTCGCTTGAGCGTGGCGCCTTGCTAAACCACCCCTCTCCCCCGCCCTCTCCCCGTGCGGGGAGAGGGAGCCAAGACCTCGTGCTTGGCGCTTGGTGTTGGCGCATCTCGTTTCGGCTTCGTTCGGCGTGAAGGGCTTCGCACCATGCAGCCCCGCCGTCCGCCCGCGCCCCTAGCGCCGCCGCAGCACCACCGCCAGTTCGAACGCGCCGCCCGGATGCCGCACCGCCGCATAGGGCGGCTTCGGCCAGTCCCAGCGCTCCGATGGGAACAGCGCCCGCATGCCGTTGATATCGCAGTGGTAGGGAGGCCCTTCGACCCGCCCTTCGTCGGCACCGGGCCGGCGCGCCTGCATGAACATGGCCAGCAGCAGCCCGCCCGGCTTCAGCCAGGCATGCAGCTGCTCGCCGTAGCGCACCCAGTGGTCCGGATGCAAGGCGCACAGGCAGGTCTGCTCATAGATGGCCTCGACCGGCGCGCCCGGCGACCAGGCCAGCACGTCGGCCTGCTCCAGGCGTGCCGACAGGCCCTGTGCCTGCAGCCGCGCCCGCGTGCGCTCGAGCGCCGCGGGTGTGTAGTCGATACCGGTCACGCGCAGGCCCGCCGCGGCCAGCTCGGCGACGTCCCAGCCGCTGCCGCAGCCGGGCACCAGCACCTCGGTGCCCCGTGCCAGGGTGCCGTCGGCGATCCAGGCCTGCAATTGCGGGCCGGGCGCGCCGCGGTCCCAGGGCGTCTGCCCGCTGTCGAACTTGTCTTGCCAGAAATCGATGGAAGGTCCAGCCATTGTCATAGGTCTCCGTGTCTGGCTGGCGGCGCGCCTCCGGCGATTGCCGGCGATCCGCGGCCGGCGCTCAGCGTCCGGTCCAGACCGGCTTGCGCTTCTCGTTGAACGCCGCCATGCCCTCTCTTGCATCCTCGGTCATGGCAAGCAGCGCGATCTGGCTCTCGGTGTAGGCGATGCCTTCGTCGAAGGACATCGCCGCCATGGCCCGCATGGCGTACTTGCCGCGCCGGATCGCGGTCGGCGACTTGTCGACCAGGCGCGCCACCAGCCAGTCGATTTTACCGTCCAGCGCGCCGGCCGGCGCCACATGATTGAGCAGGCCTGCCGCCTGGGCCTCGGCGGCGCCGAAAGGCTCGCCGCCGATGCACCATTCGCGCACCAGGCGCGGCGGTGCCAGTCCCTGCAGCAGGCTCAGCACCTGCATCGGGAAGACGCCGACCTTGACCTCGGGCAGGCCGAACACAGCGCGCTCGTCGGCCACCGCCATGTCGGTCATGCACAGCAGCCCCATGCCGCCGGCCATGCAGGCGCCGTTGACGCGGGCGATGGTGGGCAGCGTGGCCTGCTGCGCTTCGCGCAGCATGTCGGCATAGTCGAGATTGGGCCGCGCCAGGTCGAAGGCGAAGCCCTTGCCGGGCTGCAGGTCGGCACCGGCGCAGAAGGCCTTGTCGCCGGCCCCGGTCAGCACGATGGCGCGCACGCCGGGATCGGCATGCGCGCGGCGATAGCCGTCGCGGATGCCGGCGATGACGTCGGCGTTCAGCGCATTGCGCTTGTCGGGCCGGTTGATGGTGATCCAGAAGGCGTGGCCGCGCTTCTCGTGCAGCACGATGTCGTGGTCGCTCATGGCAGCGGTTCTCCTGCGAGGAATGGTCGGAAGATGTCGGAAGTTGTCGGAAGGTGGAAGACACGGCTCAGGCCGCGCGGGCCTCGGCAGCCTCGGCAGCCTCGCCAGCCTCTGCGGCCTCGGGCAGGACCTCGGCGATCAGCCGGCGCGCCGCCGCCTGGTCGCCCGCGATCACGTGCAAGGCGGCCACCCGCCCCGTCACCGGCGCCACATGGATATGCTCCATCTTCATCGCCTCCAGCGTGACCATCGGCTGCCCGGCCTCGACGCGGTCGCCGACCGCCACCATCACGCTGACCACGCGGCCGTTCATCGACGCCAGCAGCCTGCCGTCGCCACCCGCGGCGGCGGCACGCACAGCGGCCGCGCGGCTGCGGTCCTCGACACGGCAGGGACGCCCGTCCAGGTGCATCAGCAAGGCCTCGCCGTCGCGCGCGAACACCACGCTGCCGGCCACCCCATCGCACTGCAGGCGCGCCCGGCCTTCGCCCAGCGCCACGGTTTCGAGGGCCAAACGGCGCGCCTCGGTGGCCTCGCCCAGGCGGACCTCGGCCTCGAAGCGCGGCCCGCCCAGGCAGCGCAGCGCGCATTCGCAGGCTTCGCCGTCGATGTCGAAGCGCAGGCCGATCGGCAACCGGTGCGCCAGCAGGCTGGCCGCGCGCGCGGCGCCGGAGGCGGTCTCGTGCAGCAGCAGCGCCGCCACCGCGGCGGCGCGCGCGCGCCCTGCCTCGTCGGCCTGCAGCAGGGCCGCCTGGTGGCGCTCGATGAAGGCCGTGGTGGCACCGCCGGCGGCGAACTCGCCATGCGCGAGGCAGCGCGCGAGGAAATCCTGGTTGGTGGTGACGCCCAGCGCCACCGTGTCCTGCAGGCCGTGCAGCAAGCGCCGGCGCGCCTCTTCGCGGTTGGCGCCGTGCGCCACCAGCTTGGCGATCATGGAGTCGTAGTACGGCGACACCGTGGCCCCCGGCGCCAGCGCGTGTTCGGTGCGCAGCGCCGCCGCCGGCTGCCAGCGCACCATGGTGCCGCTCTGCGGCAGAAAGCCCTGGCCGGCATCCTCGGCACACAGCCGCACCTCGATGGCATGGCCGCTGAAACGCACGTCCTGCTGCGCCAGCGGCAGCGGCTCGCCCGCGGCCACGCGCAGCTGCAGCGCCACCAGGTCGAGCCCGGTGATGGCCTCGGTCACCGGGTGCTCCACCTGCAGCCGGGTGTTCATCTCCATGAAGTAGTAGTTGCCGGCGGCATCCAGCAGGAACTCCAGCGTGCCAGCCCCCTCGTAGCCGATCGCGCGCGCCGCCGCCACGGCGGTGGCGCCCATGCGCGCGCGCAGTTCCGGCCCGACCGCCGGCGACGGCGCCTCTTCGATCAGCTTCTGGTGGCGGCGCTGCACCGAGCAATCGCGCTCACCCAGATGGATCACGTTGCCGTGCCGGTCGGCGAAGACCTGGATCTCGATATGGCGCGGCGCCACGATGGCGCGCTCCAGGATCACCTCGGGATTGCCGAAGGCACCCTGCGCCTCCGAACGCGCGCTGTGCAGCAGCGCGAGGAAGTCCGGCTGGCGCTCGACCAGCCGCATGCCGCGCCCGCCGCCGCCGGCGGCGGCCTTGATCATGACCGGAAAGCCGATGCGCGCGGCCTCGGCCGCCATGCGTTCGTCGCTCTGGTCCTCGCCCTGGTAGCCAGGGATGCAGGGCACGTCGGCGTCCCGCATCAGGCGCTTGGCGCCGGCCTTGTTGCCCATGGCATCGATGGCCTCCGGCGAGGGGCCGATGAAGACCAGCCCGGCCGCGCGGCAGGCGCGCGCGAAGTCGGCGTTCTCGGCCAGGAAGCCGTAGCCTGGGTGGACCGCGTCGGCGCCGCTGCGGCGCGCCGCCTCGATGATGGCCTCGCTGCGCAGGTAGGACTGCGCCGGCAGCGCTTCGCCGATGCAGACCGCCTGGTCGGCCTCCAGCACATGGCGCGCGCCGGCGTCGGCGCTCGAATAGACCGCCACCGTGCGGTAGCCCAGCGCAGCGGCGCTGCGCATCACGCGCAAGGCGATCTCGCCGCGGTTGGCGATCAGGATCTTGTGGAAAGGGGTGGACTGGGTCATGGTGTGGAGTGTTCTTGCTGCGTGTCTTGATTGGATGCGGACTTCCTGCGGGGTGGTCGGCTCCGCGGACGGGATACAAGGTGCCATCTGCCTGCCTCTGCCTGCCTCTGCCTGCTTCGCGCTTGCCCTTTCCGCGGCCGGGCAAGTGGCCGGATCGCGATGGCGAGCGCCGGCCCCCTCCCCCGCCCCTCTCCCGCATGCGGGAGAGGGGAGAAAACCAGTGGCACCGGTGGCGGACGGCAGGCGGGCGGCAAGCCATCGGACCGGCCAGCGCACGCGCGCGGACCGTGCCAGCGCCCCCACCACGCAACCGGCCACGCCGGACAGGAAGTGGCCGCCAGCCTCGGTAGCGGCAGGAGGGTAGAACGACCTCGGCGACTCGCCATCAGGGGACCGCGATCCCTGCTCCCGGCGCTGGCAGGCACCTGCCACGCCGGTCTCGGACGCGGCAGCGGCCTGCGGAAGCGGCGCGCCCACCGCAGCTGGAGATGCCGCCGGAAAGCCTTGTTGCTCTGCCCCCGGCAGGGTCTGCTTTCTTTGGGTTACTTTTCTTTGCAGAACGCAAAGAAAAGTGACCGGCAGCCCCGCGCAGCGGGGATGTCGTATGGCCGTTGGGTTCAATGGCCAACGCCCTCCAGGCAAGCGCGGAAAACGTGCGGCCACCTCGGTCCCCTTTTCGCCATACCGGTCTCTACCGCCCCACCGGAAACGTCCCCATGAACTTGCACAGGATCTGCAGCATGACCTCGTCGGCGCCGCCGCCGATCGAGGTCAGCCTCCCATCGCGATAGATGCGCGAGATCGGGCTCTCCATCACATAACCCATGCCGCCCCAGAACTGCAGGCAGCGGTCGGCGGTCTCGCGCACCAGGCGGCCGGCCTTGAGCTTGGCCATGGTGGCCAGGCGGGTGGCATCCTCGCCGCCCACCATGACCTCCACCGCGTGCCAGCACAGCGCGCGCAGCGCCTCCACCTCGGTCTGCAGCTCGGCCAGCGTGAAGTGCACCCACTGGTTGTCCAGCAACGGGCGCCCGAACACGCTGCGCTCGCGCGTGTACTCGATGGTCAGGTCGATCGCCTTCTGGCAGACGGCGCGCGTATTGAGCGCGCCCCACAGCCGCTCCACCTGGAACTGCTCCATCTGGTAGGTGAAGCCCATGCCTTCCTCGCCGATGCGCCAGCGCGCCGGCACGCGCACGTCGTCGAAGAAGAGCTGGGCCGTGTCGGAGGCGTCCATGCCGATCTTGCGCAGCTTCTTGGCCACCGACACGCCGCGCGTCTCCATCGGCACCACGATCAGGCTCTTGTTGCGGTGGGGCGCGCCCTCCGAGGTATTGGCCAGCACGCAGCAGAAATCGGCCTGGGTGCCATTGGTGGTCCACATCTTGCCGCCGTTGATCACGTAGTCGTCGCCGTCGCGGCGCGCGGTGGTGCGGACCGAGGCCACGTCGGAGCCGCTGCCGACCTCCGACACGCCCAGGCAGGCGACATACTCGCCGCGGATGGCCGGCTCGAGGAAGGTGCGCCGCACCTCCTCGCTGCCGCGGTGCGCCAGCGCCGGTGTGGCCATGTCGGTCTGCACGCCGATCGCCATCGGCACGCCGCCGCAATTGATGTCGGCCAGGCTCTCGGCCAGCACGGCGCTGTAGGAGTAGTCGAGGCCGGCGCCGCCGTTCTCCTCGGGCTTGGACAGGCCGAGCAGGCCCAGCGCGCCCATCTTGCGGAAGACCTCGTGGGCCGGGAAGGTTTCCGCCTCTTCCCAGGCATCGACGTGCGGGTTGATCTGCTCGGCGATAAAGCGCTTGATGGTGGCGCGCAGCGCCTCGTGCTCGGGGGTCAACTGCATGGGTTGCTCTCCGGATGGAATGGGGGAAAGGAGGAAGCGGTCGGGCGGCCGGAATCCTGGCCGGATCAGGGCCGCGCCACGGAAAACTGCATGGCTTGCGGCTGCGCCGCCTGCGCATCGCGGCACACCGCCAGCACGTTGGCCAGCACGCTGCGCGTCTGGCGCGGATCGATCACGCCGTCGTCGAGCACGTGTGCACTGGTGACGAAGACACTCATCTGGCTGTCGAAGCGCTCGATGATGCGTTGCTGCAGCGCTTCGAGCTGGGCCGCGTCGGCCTCGCCGCCTTTGCGCTTCATGCCGGCCTCGGCCACGATGGCCATGGTGCGCGCGGCCTGCTCGCCGCCCATCACCGCGGTCTTGGCGTTGGGCCAGGAGAAGCAGAAGCGCGGCGCGAAGCCCCGCCCGCACATGCCGTAGTTGCCGGCACCGAAGGAGGCGCCGCAGTACAGCGTGATCTGGGGCACGGTGGCATTGCTGACGGCCTGGATCATCTTGGAGCCGTGCTTGATGATGCCCCCCTCCTCCACGCTGCGCCCCACCATGAAGCCGGTGGTGTTGTTCAGGTAGAGGATGGGCGTGCGCGCCTGGCAGCAGGCCTGGATGAAGTGGGTGGCCTTGGTCGCACCGGCCGGATCGATCGGCCCGTTGTTGGTGATGATGCCCACCGGCCAGCCCTCGATGCGGGCGTTGCCGCACACGGTGGCCGAGCCGTAGTTCTCGCCGAACTCGAGGAAGTCGGAATCGTCGACGATGCGGGCGATCACCTCCTTCATGTCGACCGGGCGCTTGTGGTCCAGCGGCATGATGCCGAGCAGTTCCTCCGCATCGAAGCGCGGCGGCTTGAAGGCGCGCGGCGCCGCTTCGCCGAAGCCGGGTACGCCGCGCTGCCAGTCGATCTTGGCCAGGATCTCGCGCGCCATGCGCAGCGCGTCGCGGTCGTCCTCGGCCAGGTAGTCGCCCAGGCCCGAGATGCTGGTGTGCATCTCGGCACCGCCCAGCTCCTCCTCGGTCGCCACCTCGCCGGTGGCGGCCATCAGCAGCGGCGGGCCGGCCAGGAAGGCGCGCGAGCGGCCGCGCACCAGGATGATGTAGTCCGACAGGCCGGTCTGGTAGGCGCCGCCGGCGGTGGACGAGCCATGGGTGACCGTCACCACCGGCAGTCCGGCCGCGGACAGGCGCGCCAGGTTGCGGAACAGCTGGCCGCCACGCACGAAGTCCTCCACGCGGTAGCGCATCAGGTTGGCGCCCGCGCTTTCCACCAGCTGCACATAGGGCAGGCGGTTCTCCAGCGCGAGTTCCTGCACGCGCAGCTGCTTGTCCAGCCCCTTGGGCTGCAATGCGCCGGCGTCGATGCCGGCATCCGACACGCTGACCATGCAGCGCACGCCGCTGACGAAGCCGATGCCGGCGATCAGGCCGCCGCCCGGCACGCTCTTGTCGAGGTCCGCATGGTCGAGGCCTAGCCCGGCCAGCGTGCTCAGTTCGAGGAAGGGCGCGCCCGGGTCGAGCAGCAGCGCCAGCCGCTCGCGCGGCAGCAGCTGGCCGCGCCGGGCGAAGCGTTCACGCGAGGCGGCCGAGGCCTGCACCGCGCGCTGCTCGTACTCCTGGATACGGGCCAGCAAGGCCAGCATGCCTTCGCGGTTGGCCTGGAAGGCGCTGCTCGACGGGGAGATTCGGGTTTCGATCTGGGGCATGGGGAATGGCGCCGTGGGGAAGTCCTTGGCGGCCAGGGCCGGCGCCCCGCGCGGTGCTGCCGCCAGGGGAGCCGCGCTTGCCTCGCCGCCGCCTGCCAGCCATTGTCGGGCGGCACCCCGGAGGCGTCTTGCGCATACTGGCTGATTTCCCTGCAAGCGCGGCGGGACGCCACACGGACGTGGCTTCGGACGCGGCGCAAGCGCGCTTGAAACGCCCCCCGATGCCCGCTTCAGCGCAGGGTCACGCGGTACTTGGGCAGCAACGCGGCCGGCTGGTACGAGAGCTTGGTGCGGCGGAAATTGTCCAGCCCCATGTCCTGCTCGAAATTGATCCACGCCGCGTCCGGCGCGGCTTCGCTGCAGAAGTGGTGGAACATGTACTGGTAGATGCCCTTGAAGCGGTCGAGTCCCTTGGCGAAGCGCATCACGTAGACCCCGGGGCGGATGCGCTGCGCCAGCACGAAGCCGGCCGGCTCGCCATCGGCCTCGAAGAGCACGCCTTGCAGGCCGAGCGCGTTGACGAACCGCAGCGCCTCGGCACAGGCCTCATCGTCGGCCTCGCCGGCCAGCTTGCCCTTGTCGCGCAGCCATTGCACCTGCACCGCCATGGCCGCGCCGGCCAGCGCCGGCACGTAGGGCCGCGCCGTCACCGCATGGGCGGAAAGCAGTTGCCGCATCAGGTTGCGCTTCTTGCCGAGCAGCGTGCCGCGGTAGTGGCGGAAGTGATCGGCCGGATAGAGGTAGTCGGCGTCGTCGCGCACGGCCTGCCAGGCGAAGCGCACCGGATCGAGACGCGCGAGCTGGCCGCCGGAGAGCGGGTACAGGCGCCCGTGCGCGCGCAACAGCGCCTGCAGTACCGCGGGCGGCGCCTCCGCCGGCGCGAACAGCGGCAACGCGTGCGCGCTGCCGTCATAGGTCAGGCCGGAAACGTAGGGGAAGGCGCCGTCGTGGAAGCGGTAGGCGTGCGGGCGGCGGAACAGGTAGAGGTTGGAGAAGGCCGCGTCGGACAGGCAGTGCTGGTCCTGCTCCGGCACGCAGCGCGCCAGCGCGGCATCGATGGCGGCGCGCTGCGACAACACGAGCGGCACGCCGGCCGGCGCCCACCCCGCCGCGGCCTCCTGCGCCGCGGCCGGCGCGCGCTGCGCGGCGGCCGGCATCAACCGGCGCCGCCGGCCGCCACGCGCCGCGCGCGCGTGCCGGCCGCGGGGCCGTCGGCGGGCGGGCCGGCGAAGCACTGCGCCTGCGCCAGCCACTGCGTGGCGGGACCCTCGCTATAGGCCAGCGCGGTGTCGTCCAGGTGGCGCCGCTGCGTGACCAGCAGGCAGAAATCCTCGGCCGCGCCGCGCACGTAGTGGCGCGCCGACGGCTCGCCCCACTGCCAGGTGGCGCCGTCCGGCGCGGCCAGTTCGACATAGGGCATCGGTTCCGGCACCGGCTGGCCGCGGTTGACGAAGGTCCAGCCGAAAGTGCCGACGCCGAGATGGGCGATATGCCGCAGCCGTGCGCTGGCCGGGCGGCGCCGTCCCAGCGCGTCCCAGATGTCCTGTCCGTGCGCCCAGGTTTCCATCAGGCGCGCGGTGGCGAAGGAGCGCGCGCTCATCGGCGGTCCGTACCAGGGCAGCCGGTGCCTGGCATCCAGCGCGGCCAGCCCGGCCACCAGCGCCTCGTGGCGCTGGCGCCAGCGCGCCAGCAGCGCGGGGCCGTCCAGGCCGCGGTAGCGCTCGCGCGCGACCGCGCTGATATGTCCGCCCGCGGCCATCAGCCGGCCCAGCTCCAGCGCCTCGCGCTGGAAGGCATCGGCGTCGCCGATGGCCAGCAGGGAGGCCTCGTCGAAGAAGCAGAGGTGGGCGATCTCGTCCCAGGCGCTCCAGCCGTGGAAGTCGGTGGCACGGGCCCACTCCTCCGCGCCGAGGGCCTGCGCCAGCGCGGCAAGGTCCTGGTATTCGTCGAGCAGGTCACGGCAACTGTCGTTCACGGGGACTCCTGGAAACGGCGTCGGGTAGAGAGGCAAGGCCGGCGGCTGCGGCCCCGCCCCGGACTAAGACGGCCGGCTTGGCGGCCGGCTTGGCGGCCGGCTGGGCGGCCGCCACGCGGCTCAGGCGGCTCAGGCGGCCGCTGCCGCGTCGGCTGCAGTGCCCGCTTCGGCGTCCAGGGCAGCGGCCAGCCCCGGCGGCACGCGCACCGGCATGCTCAGCAGCACCTGGCCCATGCCCTTGCCGAGCGGATCGTTGCGCAGCGAGGCCATGCCGCCGCCGCCCAGCGCCGCCTCGCACAGGAAATTGAAGGCGCCGATGCCGGGCAGCGCGAAGCGCGTGACCCGGCCCTTGACCAGGTGGGCCAGGTAGGCGGCCACGGCGGCCTCGGTCAATTGCGCGGCAAGCAGCGGCAGGTAGTCGGCACGGCGCGCCAGGATGCCGATATTGGAGAAATCGCCCTTGTCGCCGCTGCGGCCGTAGGCCAGCCGGATCAGCGGCACCTCGACCCAGTCCGGCTGGGGCGGCTGCGCGCCGAAGACGCCGTCCGCCCCGCCTGCGGCCGGAACCGGGACGGCCTCTGGCGCCGCCGGGGCCTGCATGGCGAACGGCAGCGGCTCGCCGTCCAGCGTCACGGCGGGCTGGGCGAACGCCTTGGGCACCAGCAGCGGGAACTGCTTGATCGACAGGCTGACCGACGGCCGCCCGCCCACGCCGGTGGTGCCGGGCGACCAGGAGGTGCCGGCCGGCGCGATCTCGCGCGCGAACAGCTCCAGCGCGCGCTTGTCCGCATGCGACACGGCCAGCCACATGACCGCTTCGTAGAGCGCGGGCTGCGGCACGTGCGGGCCGAAGGACGCCGCCGTGCCCAGCACCTCCAGGTGGGTGGCCGAGAAGTCGGGCAGGCCTGCCTGTGCCAGCAGGCGCCGCGTGCGGGCGAGGAAGGCCTCGCCGCTGCGGCGCGCCTTCTTCACCGCGTCGACGCCGACGACGGTGAGCTGCGCATTGCAGCGGTAGCCGTCGGCATAGGTGGCGGAGACCTTGTACTGCGGCCCCGGCGCACGCCCGCGCGCGCCGCTCACCTCGACCGCGTCCGGGCCGAGCTGGCGCAGCCGCACGGCGGTGAAGTCGCAGGTGACGTCGGGCAGCAGGTAGGCGGCCGGATCGCCGATCTCATAGAGCAGCTGCTCGCCCACGGTGGCGGTGCTGACCAGCCCGCCGGTGCCGGGCGGCTTGCCGACCACGAAGCTGCCGTCGGCGGCGCAGTCGATGACCGGATAGCCGATCCCGGCCCAGTCGGGCACCCGCTCCCAGTCGGTGTGCAGGCCGCCGGTGGCCTGGCAGCCGCATTCGATGATATGGCCGGCCAGGCTGCCGGCGGCCAGCCTGTCGTAGTCGTCGGCCTGCCAGCCGAAGGCGTGCATCAGCACACCCAGCGTCACCGCGCTGTCGACGCAGCGCCCCGTGATGACGATGTCGGCGCCGGCATCGAGGGCGGCGCGGATCGGCTGGGCGCCGAAATAGGCATTGGCGCTGAGCACCCGCTCGGGCAGCGGCGCGCCGGTCTGCATGTCGCTCACGCCGAGCGCGCGCAGCTCGGCCAGGCGCGGCATCAGGTCGTCGCCCTCGACCACCGCGATGCGCACCGGCACGCCCTGCTCGTCGGCCAGCCGGCGCAGCGCCTCGGCGCAGCCGCGCGGATTGACCCCGCCGGCATTGCTGACGATGCGGATGCCGCGCGCCAGCGCGGGCTTGAGCACCGCGCGCATCGCGCCGGTGATGAAATCGGTGGCGTAGCCCGCCTCGGGGTGCTTGAGCCGGGCCGCCGCCAGCAGCGACATGGTCAGTTCGGCCAGGTAGTCGAACACCAGGTAGTCGATACCGCCGTGCTCGACCAGTTGCACCGGGCCGACACTGCTGTCGCCCCAGAAGCCCGAGGCGCCGCCGATGCGTACGCCGGGCGCGCGCTGTTCCGTCATCGCTGCCGCTCCGTGAATGGGATGGCGCCACGATAGCCGGCGCGCGCACCCGGCGTCTTGCGTCTACTGGCTCCTGCCGGCTCCGGCGGCGCGGCCGGCGGCCGCGCTCGCCCACTCACCCGCTCACTTGCGGCGGCTGGCCATCAGTTCGAGGTTGGCCTTGCGGTCGGCGTTGACCTGCTGCACGGTCGGCCGCTCGGACAGCAGCTTCAGGTAGTCCTTGAGCGGCAGGTCGGCCAGCATGTCGGTGCCGTAGATGATCTTGGTGCAGGAAGAGACCAGCGGCAGGTGGGCCAGGGCCGCGCAGTCCGCCAGCGTGAACGTGTCGCCGGCCAGATAGGGCGAGAACCTGGCCAGCTTGGCGAAGGCGGGGATGTAGCGCGACAGCAGCTTGTGCTGGCGCTCCTTGACGCTGTCGCTGACCTTGCCGCCGAAGAAGGCCTCGGGGTAGAGCTCGCGCGCCGTCAGCTCCAGGTAGAGCTCCATGAACACCACCAGCTCGCGCACCTTGGCCGCGCCGAAGGCATCGGCCGGCAGCAGCGGCGACTGCGGATAGGCCGATTCGATGTAGTCGGCGATGGCCTCGGACTCGCACAGCGGGCCGGCATCGGTGATGATATAGGGCACCTTGCCCGCCGGGGTGGCCGCAAGGTCGGTCTCGCCGACCCAGGCCAGCACCTCCTCGAACGGCACCTTCTTTTCGAGCAGGGCGAGTTTGACCTTGTTGTAGTAGTTGCTGGCGGCAAAGCCGCAGAGCTTCAGCATGTCGTGTGTCTCCGGATGTTCTTGGGGGTGGTGTCCGCGTGCATGCGGGCATGCATGCTGACATGCGCGCGGCGCTGCCATATTGTCGGCCTTCGGCCGGTTCGGCAAGCCTCGGGCAGAAACGCTGGCCGATCAGCGCACGCTGGCTGCATCCTGCGTCTTACACGAAAGATGCAAAAAACGTACGATCGTGCTAATTTAACCGCAATTTCCCGGAAGCACCATGAGCACTCTCACCATCGAATCCCTGGGCATCGTCGGCACCGGCGCCATGGGCCGCGGCATCGCCCAGATCGCCGCGCAGGCCGGACTGGCCGTCAATCTCTTCGACACCAACCCGCAGGCCGTGGCGGCCGCCCGCCAGTACCTGCAGGACACCTTCGCCAAACTGACCGAGAAGGGCAAGCTGAGTGCCGAGGAAGGCGCCGCGGCGCTGGCGCGCGTGCGGCCCTGCACCGCGCTGGAAGACCTGGCCGGCTGCGACATGGTGGTCGAGGCCATCGTCGAGCGGCTCGAGGTCAAGCGCGATCTGGTCGCCAAGCTGGAAGCCATCCTGCGCGCGGATGCCGTCATCGCCTCCAACACCTCCTCGCTGTCGATCACCGCGATCGCCGTGGGCGCCAGGCACCCGGGCCGCATCGCCGGCTACCACTTCTTCAACCCGGTGCCGCTGATGAAGGTGGTCGAGGTCATCGACGGCCTGTCCGGCGACCCCGCCGTGGGCGACGCCCTGATGGTGCTGTCGCGCCGCATGGGCCACACCCCGGTGCGCTGCAAGGACATGCCCGGCTTCATCGTCAACCATGCCGGCCGCGGCATGAACATCGAGGGCCTGAAGGTGGCGCAGGAAGGCGTGGCCGCCTTTGCCGACATCGACGACATCATGCGCGAGCAGGCCGGCTTCCGCATGGGCCCCTTCGAACTGATGGACCTGACCGGGCTGGACGTGTCGCACCCGGTGATGGAATCGATCTACAACCAGTTCTACCAGGAACCGCGCTACCGTCCCTCGCCGATCACGGCGATCCGCTCGGTGGGCGGCCTGATCGGCCGCAAGGCCGGCGCCGGCTTCTACCGCTACGAGAACGGCGCCAAGCAGGTGCCGGCCGTCGCCGCGGTGCCCGCCGCGCGCCCGGCCAGCGTCTGGGTCAGCCGCGCCAACCAGCGCGGCCATGACATGGTGGTCAAGCTGCTGATCGCCCTGGGCGTGACGCCGGAAGTCGGCAACCAGCCCTCGGCCGAGGCGCTGATCGTGGTCACCCCGCTCGGCCTGGACGCCACCACCAGCGCACTGGAAGAAGGCCTGGACGCCAGCCGCGTGGTGGCCATCGACACCCTGCTGCCCTTCGAGGCCACCAAGCGCCGCACCCTGATGACCACGCCGGCCACCAGCGCCGCCGCGCGCGACGCCGCGCACGGCCTGTTCGCCAGCGACGGCAAGCCGGTCACCGTGATCCGCGACTCGGCCGGCTTCGTCGCCCAGCGCATCGTTTCCTGCATCGTCAACATCGCCAGCGACATCGCCCAGCAGCGCATCGCCACGCCGTCCGACATCGACCTGGCGGTCAACCTGGGCCTGGGCTACCCCAAGGGCCCGCTAGCCCTGGGCGACGCCATCGGCCCGGCGCTGGTGCTGGAGACCCTGCGCAATATGGAACGCCTGACCGGCGACATGCGCTACCGCCCGAGCCCGTGGCTGTGGCGCCGCGCCGGCCTGGGCCTGTCGCTGCTGGCCGAGGAAGCCTGAGGGGCCCGCCCCTCGCCTGCCCCCAACCCGGCCGCTCCTGACGCTGCCACGCCGAGACCGTCCCGATGACCGCACAGCTCCTCTCCGAACGCGTCGGCTCCACCCTGGTGCTGACCATCTCCAACCCGGAGGCGCGCAATGCGCTGCACCCGGACATCTACGCGGCCTCGCAGGCGGCGCTGGAAACGGCCGCTGGCGACGACTCGCTGCGCGCGGTCGTGCTGACCGGCGCCGACGGCGTGTTCTGCGCCGGCGGCAACCTCAACCGGCTGCTCGGCAACCGCGCCCAGCCGCCCGAGGTGCAAGCGCGCAGCATCGAAGTGCTGAACCGCTGGATCGAAGGCCTGCACGCCTTCCCCAAGCCCATCATCGCCGCGGTCGAAGGCCCGGCGGCCGGCGCCGGCTTCTCGCTGGTGCTCGCCTGCGACTTCGTCGTCGCCGCCAGCGACGCCAGGTTCGTCATGGCCTATGCCAAGGTCGGCCTGACGCCCGACGGCGGCGGCTCCTACGAACTGGCGCGCGCCCTGCCCCGCCAGCTCGCCAGCGAGCTGATGATGCTGGGCCGGCCGGTCGACGCCGCGCGCCTGCAGCACTTCGGCCTGGTCAACCGCATCGCCGCGCCGGGCCAGGCGCTGGCCGAGGCGCTCAAGCTGGCCGGCGAACTGGCCGGCGAGTCGCCGCACGCGGTAGGCCGTATCAAGGACCTGGTCAATCATGCCGCCAGCGCCTCGCTCGCCGAGCACCTGGTGGCCGAGCGCGACAGCTTCGTGGCGGCGCTGCACCACCCGGACGGCGGCGAAGGCATCAGCGCCTTCCTCGAAAAGCGCAAGCCGAACTACCGCTGAACACCCCCGGCAAGGCCGGCGTCACCAGGCGCCGGCCTTGTCACATGGCGCCGCGAGGCGCCTCCCCAAGGCACACCAGAGGCATGGAGGAGACAAGGATGGAGCTGGCCCCCGCCGCCCGCCGGCGCATTTACCTGATGCGCCACGGCGCGGTCGACTACTTCGACGAACGCGGCCGCAAGTCGCTGCCCGAGCAGGTCGTGCTCAACGAGACCGGCCGCATGCAGGCCACCGCCGCCGGCCGCGCCTTCGCCGCCGAAGGCATCCGCTTCGACCGCGTCATCGTCAGCGGCCTGCCGCGCACGGTGGAAACCGCGCGGCGCGTGCTGGCCGAGATCCCGGCCATGCAAGGCAACGCCCCCGAGACCTGGAGCGACTGGCAGGAAATCCGCGGCGGCCAGATCAGCGAGATCCCCGAGGACAGCCTGCGCGACGCCTTTCTCGGCGCCTTCGAGGGCGTGGTCGCCGAGCAGCAGCGCTTCCTCGGCGGCGAGAGCGTCGGCGAGTTCCTCGACCGCGTGCTGCCCGGCCTGCAGCGGCTGCGCGCCGACCCGGACTGGGACACGGCCCTGCTGGTCTTGCATGGCGGCACCAACCGCGCCATCCTGTCGCATGCGATCACCTGCGGCCAGCGCGTCTTCTTCGGCTCGCTGCTGCAGACCGCCGGCTGCATCAATGTGCTCGATGTCGGCCAGGCGCCCGGCGACTGGGTCGTGCGCATGCTCAATTATTCGGCCCCGACCCCGGTGCACAGCGGCCCGCGCCACACCACCATGGAAGTGATGCTGAACCAATACCTGCGGCTGCGCGCCCTGCCGGGCTGAACGCCGCGCCGCACCCAAGCACGGAACCCTCGCGACAAAAACACGGAGACAGCATGAGCAACGTATCGCACTTCGAAGGCACCCGGCCCGTGGCCGAGCAGCAACGCTTCGACCTCGGCGCGCTCGAAGACTGGATGCGCCAGCATGTGGACGGCTTCGCCGGCCCGCTGACGGTCGAACAGTTCAAGGGCGGCCAGTCCAACCCCACCTTCAAGCTGATCACGCCGGAGTGCACCTATGTGATGCGCGCCAAGCCCGGCCCGCGCGCCAAGCTGCTGCCCTCGGCCCACGCCATCGAGCGCGAGTACCGCGTGATGGCCGCGCTGGCCGGCACCGACGTCCCGGTGGCGAAGATGTACGCGCTGTGCGACGACGAAACGGTGATCGGCCGCGACTTCTACGTGATGGAATACGTCGCCGGCCGCGTGCTGTGGGACCAGTCGCTGCCCGACATGAGCAACAGCGAGCGCGGCGCCATCTACGACGAGATGAACCGCGTCATCGCCGCCCTGCACAGCGTCGACTACCAGGCCATCGGCCTGGGCGACTACGGCAAGCCCGGCAACTACTTCTCGCGCCAGATCGAACGCTGGACCAAGCAGTACAAGCTGTCGGAAACCGAGTCCATCCCCTCGATGGATGCGCTGATGGAATGGCTGCCGCAGCATATCCCGCAGGAAGGCGCCGACCTGACCAGCATCGTCCATGGCGACTACCGCCTCGACAACCTGATGTTCCACCCGACCGAGCCGCGCGTGCTGGCCGTGCTCGACTGGGAATTGTCGACGCTGGGCCATCCGATGGCCGACTTCGGCTACCACTGCATGAGCTGGCATATCGCACCGGGCCAGTTCCGCGGCATCGCCGGCCTCGACTATGCCTCGCTCGGCATCCCCGACGAAGCCAGCTACCGCAAGCTGTACGAACAGCGCACCGGGCGCGAGATCACCGGCGACTGGAACTTCTACCTGGCCTTCAGCATGTTCCGCATTGCCGGCATCCTGCAGGGGATCATGAAGCGGGTGGTGGACGGCACGGCCTCGTCGGCGCAGGCGCTGGATGCGGGCAAGCGGGCGCGGCCGATGGCGGAGATGGGGTGGCAGTACGCGCAGAAAGCGAAGCAGTAAGGGTTGTGGCTTGTCTTGATGGCTTGAACGGTGTTGCTTGTTTGAGCCGTCGGGAGATTTTTTCGGGCGGTGTCGGTTTGCGGGGCAACGGCCTGTTTCGGCTCTCGTGACTTGACGCTTGTCATGTGGGTTTAGGCGGTGTCGGTTTGCAAGGCAACAGCCTGTTTCGACTCCCCTGCGGGGAGCCGACTTACTTTCTTGGTCTCGCCCAAGAAAGTAAGCAAAGAAGGCGACCCGGGTGCGGCGAAGACCCCTCGCGAATGGGCCCCGGCCGCCGCGCCCGTCCGAACTCGCGGCCTGCGGCCGCTCAGACAGCGGACGGGCTTCATCGGCGGCCGGGGCCCATTCGCGAGGCGCCGCACACGGGAGGGAAAGGCCAACCGTTGGTCTGCGAGCGGGCTCACTTTTGCATAGCGGCCAGGTTTGCTGAGCCTTTGTGTTCGGCCAGCTGCTGGCCGAACACCCCCACCCGAAGCGAAGCGAGGCGTGGCGTCTGTTCCCTGCCGTGTGCGGCGCCTCGCGTGCTGGGGCAAAGAGCGGATTAGAGGGCCCCCTGTCTGAGGATCGCCTTAAGGCGATCCGAGTTGGGGCCCGGCCGCTCTTTGCCCCAGCACGCGAGGGGGTGTTGAGCCGCACCCGGCGCGCCTTCTTTGCCTACTTTCTTGGGCAAGACCAAGAAAGTAGGTCGGCTCCCCCGCAGGGGGAGTCGAAACAGGCCGTTGTCACACTGACCGATACCACTCGAATCCACGCGCAAAAGCCGTGCGTCACGAAAGCCAGTCGGCTCCCCGCAGGGGGTCGAAACAGGCCGTTGCCCCGCACACCAACACCGCCCGAAAACAAGCGACAAGGCATCGAGTCACGCGTGCATTGGTGTGCGGCCAGCAAGCTGGCCGCACACCCCCCGCCCGAAGCGCAGCGAGGCGTGGCGTCTGTTCCCTGCCGTGTGCGGCGCCTCGCGTGCTGGGGCAAAGAGCGGAAAAGAGGGCCCCCTGTCTGAGGATCGCCTTAAGGCGATCCGAGTTGGGGCCCGGCCGCTCTTTGCCCCAGCACGCGAGGGGGTGTTGAGCCGCACCCGGCGCGCCTTCTTTGCCTACTTTCTTGGGCAAGACCAAGAAAGTAGGTCGGCTCCCCCGCAGGGGGAGTCGAAACAGGTCGTTGCCTCGCAAACCGACACCGCCCGAATCCAAACGACAAACCAACAACAAGAAAATCAAACCCCTTCCACCCGCAAACCCCCACCCCCCACCATCCTCCTCACCCCCAAAAACTCCATCTCAGCCAGCACCGCGACAACCAGCGCCTGCGCACCGATGAAAACCATGCCAAGCGCATTCGCCCCGCCTCCCCCTTCCGCCAGCAACCACACACTCCCGGCAACCCAGCCGAGATTGCCGGCGATCACCAGCCACACCGCCGGCGCCACCAGCAGGCGCGTCGCCACCAGCGCAATGAAGGCACCGATCGGCAACAACGCCGTGCCCGCGTAGAAGGACAGCCCGGCGGCGATGCCGGTGAGGCCGTGCACGAAATCGGCGCCGAAGGCGAGCAGCCAGCCGGTCGCCAGGCAGGTGGCGGCGTCGGCCAGCAGGACGGTGCGCAGGAATCGGGTAGGTTGAGTAGTGGACATGGCTTCGCTCCTGTGAGGTTGGGAACCGCTCGCGCGGAGTACCGCGCGTTCGGATCCATGTTGGACCAGGGAGCGTGCCTTGCCCATTACGCGCAAGGTCATCGGGCACAGGCGGCCGGCACCGTCGGGGGGCCGCGACGGCGCTGCGCGCGCCGCACGGCTCAGGGCCGGATGGTGTCGCCCAGCACCACGCCTTCGCGGCGCGGATCGGTGCCGCCTTGCAGGACCGGCACGCCGTCGCGCCGCACGCGCAGGATGGTGTTGACGCCGCTCGGCTGCGCGGCGGTGCCGACGGTGTGGCCCAGCGCGCGCAGGCCGGTGATCAGCGCGTCGCGGTTGCCGCCGTCGGCCGTGTCGATATACGGATGCTCGCCGCCCAGCGTGGTGATGGGCGAGTTGAAGGCGCCGAAGTCGACCAGGCCGGCTGCCTGCTGGGCGTCGAGGCCCCAGTCGAGCATGCCCACCAGGGTCTTCACCACATACTGCGGGATGGCGCCGCCGCCGGGCGAGCCGGTGGCCATGAGGAAGTCGCCGCGGGAACCGTCCGCCGCCTTGCGGAAGACCAGGGTCGGCGCCATCGAGCTGCGCGGACGCTTGCCCGGGGCCAGCCGGTTGGCGTAGGGCGTGCCGGCGGGGTCGGCGGGGTCGGCGGGGTCGGCGGAGAAATCGGTCAGCTGGTTGTTCAGCAGGAAGCCGCGGGTCATGTGGAAGGACCCCATGCTGCTCTCGACGGTGGTGGTGGCGGTCAGGACGTTGCCGTCGCCGTCGACGATGCTGAAGTGGCTGGTGCCGTGCTCGACCAGCGCCGGGTCGACGCCGAGCGGCACCGTGCCCAGCTTGCCCGGGCTGGCGGTCCGCATGCTGGCGCGCAGGTCGATCAAGCGGGCGCGGCCCTGCAGGTAGCGCTGGTTCAGCAGCGTGTCCCAGGTGCCGCCCGGCAGCGGGACGAAATCGGTGTCGGCCACGTACTTGTCGCGGTCGGCGTAGGCCAGGCGCTCGGCCTCGCTGACCAGGTGCACGCCCGTCACACTCGGGTGCCCGCCTTCGCCATCGATGGCGGCCGGCTTGTACCGTGCCAGGTCGAAGTGTTCCAGGATGCCGAGCGCCGACGCCACGGTGATGCCGCCGGACGACGGCGGCGGCATGCCGCAGATCCAGTATTCGCGGTAGGTGGTGCACACCGGCTCGCGACGCTTGGCCTGGTAGCCGGCCAGGTCGGCCAGCGTGGTCTTGCCCGGCGTGATCGGGCTGCCGTCGGCGGCCCGCGTGGTGGCGATGCTGGCGACGATGTCCTGCGCGATGCTGCCGGTGTAGAACGCGTCGGCGCCCTGCTCCGCCAGCCGCTGCAGCGTGTCCGCATAGGCGGGATTGGCCAGCCGCGTGCCGAGCGCCTTGGGCGAGCCGTCGGCGTGGAGGAAGTAGGCCGCCGCGGCGCGATCGCGCTTGAGGCTGGCCGCGTTGAGAGCGATGGCGTCGGCCAGGCGGCCGCCGATGGGGAAGCCGTTGGTGGACAGCGTGATGGCGTCGCCGAACAGGTCCCGCCAGGCCAGTCTGCCGTGGTCCCGCTGCACTGCCTCCAGCAGGCGCGGCAGGCCGGGGGTGCCGATCGCGCGGCCGCTGGCGCGCACGCTGGGCAGGGGCGCCTGGCGTTCGCTGGCGGCGTCGATATAGCGCAGGTAGTCGCCGGTGGCGGCAGCGGGCGCGGTCTCGCGTCCGTCGTAGGCCTGCACGGTCTTCCTGCCCGCGTCGTAGTAGAGCAGCAGCCCGCCCGCGCCGAGGCCGGTAGCCTCGGGCACGGTCAGGCCCAGGACCGCCTGCACGGCGACCGCCGCGTCGGCCGCGCTGCCGCCGCGCGCGAGCACCGCGCAACCGGCGGCGCTGGCCAGCGCGTTCGAGGTCGACACCATATAGCGCCGGGCAAAGGCCGGCTGCAGTCCGGTGCGGTAGCCGGAAGCCGGCTCCGGCAGCGTGGTATCGCCCGGCTGGCCGGCGCCGACCACGATACCGCGGTCGCCTGACACGCGGCAGCCGGCCTCGACCCCGGGCGGCGTGCCGGCGGCCGGCGCCCGCGCTGGCGGAACGTGGCCGCACGCGGCCAGCAGCAGCTGGGCCGTGGCGATGGCGGCGAACGCAGGCGCGAGGTGTCGTCTTGTCATCGGGTCTTCCCTGGAGGGTGCCTCGGGTCGGCCCAGGCCAGGCCGGAACCCGGAGCGCGGCGGCACAAGCACGCTGCCGCCGCGCGCAGATGGCCATTGTGCCGCATGGCAGGCAAGGGGAATCGAGCGGGATGGCGCGGGATGGCCCGGGACACGCGGCCGGCAGGTCGGCGCCGCCTCGATTATCATCGGCGTTTTCCCGACTCGCGCCTGCCCTGCAGGCTCCGCCAATGTCCGACCTGTCCGCCTTCCCCATCACGCAGAAATGGCCCGCCGCGCATCCGGACCGCATCCAGCTGTACTCGCTGCCGACGCCCAACGGCGTCAAGGTGTCGATCATGCTGGAGGAGACCGGCCTGCCCTACGAGCCCCACCTGGTGCGCTTCGACAGCCAGGACCAGATGTCGCCCGCCTTCCTGTCGCTCAACCCGAACAACAAGATACCCGCCATCCTCGATCCCCACGGCCCCGGCGGCAAGCCGCTCGCGCTGTTCGAATCCGGTGCCATCCTGATCTACCTCGCCGACAAGGCAGGCCGGCTGCTGCCGCAGGAACCGGCGGCACGCTACGAGACCATCCAGTGGCTGATGTTCCAGATGGCCGGCATCGGGCCGATGTTCGGCCAGGTGGGCTTCTTCCACAAGTTCGCCGGCCGCGACTTCGAGGACAAGCGCCCGCGCGACCGCTACGTGGCGGAAGCGCGCCGCCTGCTGGGCGTGCTGGAGGAACGGCTGGCGGGGCGTGACTGGATCATGGGCGACGACTACACCATCGCCGATATCGCCACCTTCCCGTGGGTGCGCAACCTGGTGGGCTTCTACGAAGCGGGCGAGCTGGTGGGCTTCGCCGACTTCCCCAACGTCGCGCGCGTGCTGGCCGCCTTCGTGGCGCGGCCGGCGGTGGCACGCGGGCTGGAGATCCCCAAGCGGGCCTGACCCCGCCGCCTCGGCATGCCGGGGCTCAGGACGGCTGCGGTGCCGGCGCGGCGGCGGCCGCCCGCCCCTGCATCCGGCCCACGTCGGTGACGTCGGTGGCGCCGGCCGCGTGGGCCGCGCCGTGGCGCTCCCTGAGATGCTGGCGGAAGGCGGCCACGGACAAGGGCCGCGACAGCAGGAAGCCCTGCACCTCGTCGCAGCCGACGCTGGTCAGCGTATCGAGCTGGCTGCCGGTCTCGACGCCTTCGGCCACCACCTCCATCTGCAGGGCGTGCGACAGCGTGACGATGGCGGACAGCAGCGCCTTGCCCTCCGTCTCGTGCTCATCGAGTTCCTGCGTGAAGTAACGATCGACCTTGATCTGGCGTACCTTGAAACGCTGCAGGTAGGCCAGGCTCGAGTAGCCGGTGCCGAAATCGTCGATGGCCAGTTCGAAGCCGTGCGCGTGGAAGGCGCGGATGGTCTCGGCGGCACGTTCGGCGTTCTGCATCGCCACCGATTCGGTGATCTCGAACATCAGGCGCTGCGGCCGCACGCCCGCCGCGCGCACGATGGTGTCGACGCGCCCGGCCAGGTCCGGCACCTCGAACTGCGCCGCCGACAGGTTGATGGAAATCTGCACCGGCGGCAGGGCTTCGCTGTCCCAGTCGCGGATCCAGCGGCAGACCTCCCGGATCACCCACTCTCCCACCTGGATGATCTGCCCGGAACGTTCGGCGATCGGGATGAATTCCGGCGGCGGTACGTTGCCCAGCTCGGGGTGGTTCCAGCGGATCAGCGCCTCGGCGCCCGCCAGCGCGCGGCCGGCGATGCGGTACTTGGGCTGGAACACCAGGCTGAGGTGCCCCTCGTCCAGGGCCCGCTGCAGGTCGCGCTGCAGCGTCAGGGTGCGCGCCGCGTCGGCATGCATGCCGACCTCGAAGAAGCGGTGCGTGTTGCGGCCGGCGCGCTTGGCATACTGCATGGCGGCATCGGCGGCCAGCAGAAGCGATTCGGCATCGCGCCCGTCGGACGGGCACAGGGCGATGCCCACGCTGGCGCTGACCCGCACGCGCACATCGTGCACCAGCGCGTAGCGGCCGAGCACCTGGCGCAGCGCCGTGGCGATCGCGGCGGCCTCGAGGCGGCCGGGCCGCGAATGCATCAGCACGCCGAACTGGTCGCCGCCCAGGCGCGCCACCACGTCGCCCTCGTGCGCCATCTCGCGCAAGCGCTGCGCGCAGGCCTTGAGTACGTCGTCGCCGACCGCGTGCCCCAGTGAATCGTTGATGGCGCGGAAATTATCCAGGCCCAGCACGAACAGCGTGGCGGCGTGCCCGGCGCCGGTGCGCGCCTCGATGGCCTGGCCGATGCGGCTGGCCAGGCGGATCGCGATCTGTTCGGCCAGTTGCTGGCGGTTGGGCAGGCCGGTCAGCATATCGTGCGTGCCCAGGTACTGCAGCTGCAGGCGGGCTTGCTGCAGCGCGCGCGTCAGCCGCCTGGCGCGCCGCCCCAGCAGCAGCATACCGGCCAGCGCCAGCGGGCAGGCGACGGCCGCGGCCGTGACCAGCCAGCGCGCATCCAGGCCGATCCGGCCCGGCAGCGCGCGCAGCATCGGCCAACCCAGGTGCCAGGCGCCGGTCACGGTGCCGCCCAGCAGCAAGGCGATGGCCAGCCGGCGCGACGGCAGGCGGACCCATGTCGCCCACCCCGCCCGCCTGGTGCCGGCACCGCGGACGCTGCCGGCAAGCTCGAGCGCCGCGTAGCATGCCAGCGAGGCCACGGTCAGCGACAACAGGACCGACAACGGAACATCAATGCCGATCATCAGCGGGCTCCCTCCGAAATGCGATGCGCAGCGGCGGCATGGATCGAATGACCGGGCCGTGCGCAGAGCATTCTTGCCTGACACGCCGATTGCAATTGATCCCCCGAAGGGGGGGGTGTCGCCTGCGCACCACAGCGGCACGCGCCGCGCCGCTGTGGTACCGTGGCCGCCACCGGACGCGCCGCCGGCCCAAGGCCGGCGCGCCCGGCATGTGCGCGCCCAGGCACGGGACCTCCCCGCGCCGGCGCGCCGCCTGCGGAGAATCGCCATGCATGACGAAGTCCGGTCCAACGGCAATCCGGGCGCCGACCCGGCCGGCGCCATTGCCGACTGGCATGCCCACGTCTATTTCGACGCCGCCAGCCGCGACGCGGCACTGGCGCTGCGCGCCGGCCTCGATGCGGCGTTCGGCGCGCGTATCGCGCTCGGCCGCGTGCACGATCGTCCGGTCGGGCCACATCCTTGCTGGAGCTACCAGATCGCCTTCGCGCCGGACGTGCTGGGCGGGCTGGTGGCGTGGCTGGCGCTCCACCACGGCGCGCTGGACGTGCTGCTGCACCCGAATACCGGCGACGCGCTGCGCGACCATCGCGACCGTGCGCTGTGGTTCGGGCACAGCCACGACCTGGCGCTGCAGGCAGTCGGTGGGTAAGCGCGCCGTGCGACCCGCTATAGTGAAGTCTCCCCCCGCATGCCGACACCCCGAACGGCGGAAAGGAGAATCCTCATGAAGGCTCGCACCCACCGCGCCGCCATGGCGGTCCTGCTGGGCGCCGCCCTGCTCGCCGCGGGCAGCGCCCAGGCCCAGCTCGGCGACCTGCTCAACAAGGCCGGCGGCGGCTCCTCGTCCGGGACCGGCAGCCTGGGCAACCTCGGCGGCGCGCTGTCAGGTCAGTCGCTGGTCTCGGGCAGCACCGGCAACGTGGCCGGCCTGCTCGAGTTCTGCATCAAGAACAACTACCTGGGCGGCAATGCCGCCAGCTCGGTCAAGAACTCGCTGATGGGCAAGCTGGGCGGCTCCGCCGGGTCCGACAGCGGCTATTCCAGCGGCGCCAAGGGCATCCTCGACAGCGGCAACGGCCAGCAGCTCGACCTGAGCGGCGGCGGCCTCAAGGCCGAGATGACCAAGCAGGTCTGCGACAAGGTGCTGGCCCAGGGCAAGTCATTGCTCTAGGCCTGCGCGGCTCCGCGCTCCGCCGTCGGAGCCGGCAGCCCACTAGCCGGCTGTCGCGCCGCCGCTGGCAGCCGCCTCCATGCCGTTGCCCGGCCAGGTGCCGGGGATGCCGCCTTCGGCATGGACGGCGGCCAGCGCCTCGTGCATGGTGGCGAAGATGCGCGCCTCGCCGACCATGTGGGCGATGCCGTGCCGCACCATGTCGGCATGCAGGTAGTGGTTGACGCGCGCGAACAGCACCTGGACGCCCTGCTGCGCCAGCTGCGTGCACAGATTGCCGAGCGAGCGCCCGGCCGAATAGTCCAGGTCGGTGATCGCGCCGGCGTCCACCAGGAACCAGCGCACCGGCCGCGGCGCGTGCGCCACCAGCCGCCGCACCTCGCCGACGAAGGCGTTGTCATTGGCATAGAAGAGGTCCGCGCCGAAATGGTAGACGATCAGGCCCGGGGCGGTCTCCCTGCCGGGCGCGGCCGGCATCGGCAGCCAGCGCCCGTCCGGCCCCGGCAGCAGCATGGTGGTGTGGGGCCGGTAGCTGTGGCGCACGTGGCGCAGCAGGGACAGCGCGATGGCCAGCAGGATGCCGTGCTCGACCCCCACCAGCACCACCGCGGCCGCGGTGACCAGCGCCAGGCGGAACTCGCCCGGGCTCTCGGCGCGGATCGCCCGCAGCTTGCCCACGTCGACCAGCCCGATCGCGATGGTGAACACCACGCCGGCCAGCACGCAGTGCGGCAGGTATTGCAGCCAGCCACTGAGGCACAGCAGCACCACCACCACCATGGCGGCGAACACCAGTTGCGCCAGCTGGCTGCGCGCCCCCGCCTGGTCCGCCATGGCGGTCTGGGTCGGGCTGCCGTTGACGACGAAGGTACCGCTCAGGGCAGCGCCGGCATTGGCGGCGGCCAGCCCGAGGATGTCGGCGTCGCCATCGAAGCGTTCGTCGTAGCGCTCGGCGAAGGCCCGCCCGGCAGCGGCGCTCTGCGCCACGATCATGACGAAGCAGGAGCCGGCCACCGGCACCAGCTCCAGCACTTGCTGCCAGCCCACCAGCGGCAGGCGCAGGGCCGGCAGCCCGCCGGCGACCGGGCCGATCACGGCGATGCCGCGGGCGGCGAAGCCGGTGGCGTGGCTGAGAGCGATGCCGGCAACCACTGCGACCAGCGCCACCGGCCAGCGCGGCACGTAGCGCTTGCCGAGCAGGATCGTAGCGACCACCAGCACCGAGATGCCCAACGTGGGCAGGCGGATCTCCGGCAGGTGGCGCAGCAGCGCCAGCACCTGGTCGGTCGAGCGTGTGGCATGGACCGCCATGCCGAGCATGTCGCCCAGCATGGCGATGCCCACCTGCACGCCGACCCCGGCCAGGAAGCCGACCAGCACCGTGCGTGACAGGAAATCGGCCAGGAAGCCGAGGCGGAACAGGCGCGCCAGCAGCAGCAGCGCGGCGGTCATCAAGGCCACCATGCCCGCCAGCGCGGCGTACTCGGCGCTGCCCGCCGGCGCCATCGCGCCGACCTGCCCGGCCAGGATGGTGGCGGTGGCGGAATCGGCCGCCACCACCAGGTGGCGCGAGGCACCGAACAGCGCGAAGGCCATCACCGGCAGCACCGCCGTGTAGAGGCCGGCCACCGCCGGCATGCCGGCGATGCGGGCATAGCCGAGCAGTTGCGGCACGTTCATCGAGGCGAGCTGGAGGCCGGCCAGGGCATCGCGCACCACGCCGGCGCGGTCGAGCGGGCGCATGCCGCGCAGCAGGCCGGGCAGCCGCGCGGCATGCGCAGAAGGATCCCGCGCGGGTGGGCCTGGGTTCGGGGGCAGGGAACTGGACATGGAGGCATCCTGCGCGAGTGGGGGCGGGAGATCAAGCCTGCGCTTGATCGGCGGGCGGCCCGCCTGGACCGACCCGCTCAAGTCACCTTCGCCCAAGTCATCGTATCAGATGACATAAGGAGATTGCCCATCCCGTCCTCCCGCCCGAGGCCGCCACGCGCCGGGACGGCATGCCGATGCCGTTCCCCGCACCTGCCGCCGCCTGCGGGAAATCCCTGAAATTCCGTGAAATCCATACCAGTATTGGATCTGCATCCAAGCAACCGTGGCCCGCGCGCGGGCAGGCGGGCAAGGTCAGGCGTGCCCCGGTTTTTTACCTTATGATGTACGACAACATACAACAAAATCCTTGGAGACAGCACCATGCCTTCGAACCGCCGGCACTTCCTGCAGCAGCTTGGCGCCCTCGGCGCCATCCCCTCCCTCGCCGCGCTCGGCAGCGCCACCCTGCTGGGCGCGCCGCGCACGGCCAGGGCCGCCGACTGGCCTACCCGTCCGATCCGCCTGGTGGTGCCCTACCCGGCCGGCGGCTCGTCGGACATCATCGCGCGCCTGATCAGCCGCCACCTGGGCGAAGCGCTGGGCCAGCCCATCGTGGTCGACAACCGTCCCGGCGCCAACGGCAATGTCGGCGCGGCCATGGTGGCGCAGGCCGGCGCCGACCACCACACGCTGATGCTGTGCGACGTCGGCGCCCTGGCCATCAGCCCCTCGGTCTACACCAAGCTCAGCTTCGATCCCGGCAAGGACCTGCGCGGCGTGGCCATGCTGGCCTATTCGCCGCACCTGCTGGTGGTCCATCCGTCCGTGCCGGCGGGCAACCTCAAGGAAGTGGTGGAACTGTCGCGGCGCACGCCACTGAACTTCGCCGTCACCGCGATCGGCAGCGCGCCGCACCTGGCCGGCGTGGCGGTGGCCCAGGCCACCGGCGCCAAGTGGCAGTACGTGCCCTACAAGGGCGGCTCGCAGGCCGTGACCGATACCGTCGCCGGCACCGCCCAGGTCCTGATGAACGGCATGCTGGCCACGCTGCCGCAGGTGCAGGCCGGCAAGCTCAAGCTGCTGGCCGTCTCCAAGAAGACGCGCATGCCCTTGATTGCGCAGGTGCCGACCATCGCCGAGCAGGGCGTGCCCGGCTTCGAGTCCGGCACCTGGCAGGGCGTGATGGCGCCGGCCGCGATGCCGGACGCGCTGGTGGCGCGCCTGTCCGCCGAACTGATCCGCATCATCCGCCTGCCGGAAGTGCGCGCCCAGCTCACCGCCCAGGGCGCCGAGGTGGTGACCATGACGCCGCCGGAAACCAACCGCTTCTTCGCCAGCGAACGGACGCGTTGGGCGGCCGTGGTCAAGGAAGGTGGCGTCCGCCTGGATTGATCGGCAGGGCCGCCAGGACGGGACCTCGCCGGCGAGGATTCAGCGTCGCGGGCGTTTCCCGGGCACCGGCAGCCCCGCGAGCCCGGCCGCATAGGCGCGGCCCTCTTCCTCCATCCAGGCGATGAAGTGCGACTGCCGGGTGCGCGCCTCCTCGCGCGCCGGCCACACCAGCCAATAGGGATAGAAGTACGGCACGCGCACCGGCGTGACCTGCACCAGTTCGCCGGTGGCCAGCGCGTCGGCCACCAGGCTCAGGCGCTCCAGCGCCAGGCCCTGGCCCAGGCGCACCGCCTCCAGGATGAGGTTGGAATCGTTGATCCACAGCCCGCTGCCGGCCGGCGGCTCGGCCACGCCGGCGGCCTCGCACCAGCTCGCCCACGGCTCGGCGGAGCGGATCAGCGGACCGGCCATGGCCTCGCGCGCAGTGCGCGGCAAGCGCCCACCGTGAAAGGCGGGCGCGGCCACCAGCACCAGCTCATCGTGCAGCCACTCGCTGTGCGACAAGCCCTCCCAGTCGCCGCGGCCGATGCGCACGGCGACGTCGGCATTGGCCTGGCGCATGTCCTGGATCTCCAGGCTGGCCTCCAGCCGCACGCGGTAGCGCGGGTGGCGCTGGCGGAAGCGCGGCAGCCGCGGCAGCAGCCAGTTGCGCCCGAAGGACGGCATCACCGCCACCACCAGCGTCTCGTCCTGGCCGCGCGTCTGCACCAGCCGCGTGGCCTCGCCCAGCTGCTGCAGCGCCGCGCGCACCTGCAGGGCATAGAGCCGCCCCGCCTCGCTCAGGCGCAGGCCGCGCCCGGCGCGCACGAACAAGGTCACGCCGAGCTGCGCCTCCAGCAGCTTGATCTGCTGGCTGACCGCCGAATGGGTCACGTGCAGCGCCTGCGCGGCCAGGGTCACGCTGCCCAGCCGGGCCACGGCTTCGAAGCTGCGCAGCGCCGGCAGGGGCGGCAGCGCGCTCATGCCGGGTAGGCGGCCGCCGGCCGCGTTGCTGGGTTCCGTCGAATCATCCTGTCACTCGGCCGGGCGTTGCCGCGCCATCGGTGCGTCCTGGTGGGCCATCCTGTCGGGCCATCCTGCTGGTCCGGCAGATCTGTTAGCGCTACTAACGGAAGCGCGGAAAACTTCTCGATTTTCCCGCCCCGCCAGGCGCGCTACAGTGTGCTGTCGCGCAACGCCGCAGCGCGGCGCAGCATGGCCGGAACCGTAGCACAGACTGGCGCCGGCGCCTACCGGCACGTGCTGCGGAGGGCGGCAGGCCAAGCTAGCCCGAGCGCTGGGCGGCGCGTCCCCACCATTAACCTGAACTGACGAACGAGAACGACTATGCAACTGATCGGCATGCTCGACTCCCCCTATGTGCGCCGCACCGCCATCTCGCTGCGCCTGCTGGGACTGCCCTACGAACACAAGCCGGTGTCGGTGTTCAGCACCTACGATGCGTTCCGCGCCATCAACCCGGTGGTCAAGGCGCCCACCCTGGTCTGCGACGACGGCCAGGTGCTGATGGACTCCACCCTCATCATCGACTACGCGGAGACCGTGCTGGCACCCGGCCGCAGCCTGATGCCGGCCGAGCCGCGCGCCCGCACGCGCGCGCTGCGCCGTGTCGGCCTGGCGCTGGCCGCCTGCGAGAAGGCCGTGCAGATCGTCTACGAACGCGGGCTGCGTCCCGAGGCAAAGCGCCACGCGCCCTGGCTGGAACGCGTCACCCAGCAGCTTCATGCGGCCTGCGCCGAACTGGAGGGCGAACTGCTGCCGGATGCGGGCCCCTTGCCGACGCCGGGGGATCAGGCGGGGGTGACCATTGCGGTAGCCTGGCGCTTTATCCAGATGATGGTGGCGGATGTGGTGGTGCTGGCGGATTATCCGCTCCTCAATGGTTTTTCGTTGGAGGCGGAGGGGACGGAGGCGTTTTTGGCTGCGCCGGCGGAGTAGATGGGGGTTAGGGCAGGCTCTGGTGGCCTTGGCTGACGGCGTCGGTGGATCGTGGCAATGGCTTGTTTCGGTTCTCTTGATCTCGTGCTTGTCTTTGGGTGCTGTCGGTCTGCGGGGCCACGGCCTGTTTCGGCTTTCGTGATTTAGCGCGTGGATTCGGGGGGGTGTCGGTCTGCGAGACAACGGCCTGTTTCGACTCCCCTGCGGGGAGCCGACTCGCTTTCGTGACGCAAGGCTTTTGCGCGTGGATTCGAGTGGTATCGGTCTGTGTGACAACGGCCTGTTTCGACTCCCCCTGCGGGGGAGCCGACCTACTTTCTTGGTCTTGCCCAAGAAAGTAGGCAAAGAAGGCGCGCCGGGTGCGGCTCAAAAACCCCTCGCGTGCTGAGGCAAAGAGCGGCCGGGCCCCAACTCGGATCGCCTTAAGGCGATCCTCAGACAGGGGGCCCTCTAATCCGCTCTTTGCCTCAGCCCGCGAGGCGCCGCACACGGCAGGGAAAAGATGCCACGCCTCGCTTCGCTTCGGGTGGGCTGTGTTCGGCCAGCTGCTGGCCGAACACAAAGGCTCAGCAAACCTGGCCGTTATGCAAAAGTGAGCCCGCTCGCAGACCAACGGTTGGCCTTTCCCTCCCGTGTGCGGCGCCTCGCGAATGGGCCCCGGCCGCCGACGAAGCCCGTCCGCTGTCTGAGCGGCCGCAGGCCGCGAGTTCGGACGGGCGCGGCGGCCGGGGCCCATTCGCGAGGGGGGGGTCGCCGCACCCGGGTCGCCTTTCTTTGCCTACTTTCTTTGGCGAGACAAAGAAAGTAGGTCGGCTCCCCCGCAGGGGGAGTCGAAACAGGCCGTTGCCCCGCAGACCGATGCCCGTGGAATCACCGACACCGCCAAACCACCGCAAACAATCAAGACACAAAATCCCTTAAGCCCCCGCCTCCCCCGCCCCACCCCCCAACGCATTCATCACCCCCATCAACTGCTCCCGCAACCACCGGTTAGCCCCATCATTCTCCCCACCCGCATGCCAGTAGAGATGCAGTTCCAGCGACGGCACCTTGAACGGCAGCGTCAGCAAGCGGTTGGCATAGGGCTCGTTGGCAATGCGCGCATAGCGCAGCGGCAATGTCGCCAGCAGGTCGGTGCAGCTCACCACGCGGCAGGCCGCGGCGTAGTGCTGGCAGCGCAGGCGTACACGCCGGGTCAGGCCCATGCGGTGCAGCGCCTGGTCTTCCAGCCCGGCGCCGCGCCGGCGCGAGGAGACGTGCACGTGCTCGGCGGCGAGGTAGCGTTCCAGCGTCAGTTCTTTCTTGACCAGCGGGTGGTCGCGCCGTGCCAGCACCACCATCGGGTCGGCCATGAAGGGGGCGTGGTGGATGGCCGGCGACACCGGCAGCAGGATGTCGATGGCGGCGTCGAGGGTGCCGGCCAGCAGTTCCGACTCCATCTCGCGCCGGTCGAAGCGGATCGCCGCAATCTCGACCTGGGGCGCGGCAGCGGTCACGCGCGCCATCAGCGGCGGCAGCAGCGTGGATTCCAGCGCGTCGCGCATGCCGATGGTGAAGCGCCGCACCGTGGCGGTCGGGTCGAAATGGGGGGTGTCCTGGAGAGTGCGCGCGAACGATTGCAGCGCGCCGCGCACTTCGGAGGCCAGCGAGCGCGCCAGCGGCGTGGGCGCCATGCCCTGGCCGCGCCGCTCGAACAGCGGGTCGTCGAACAGCGTGCGCAGCCGGCCCAGCGCGTGGCTCACGGCGGGCTGCGTCAGGTTGAGCTGGCGCGCGGCCGCGGTGATGCTGCCTTCGCTGTAGATGGCGTCGAACACCACGAAGAGGTTCAGGTCGATACGGGAGAGCTGCATGGCGTCGATTCTGGCATGGAATGCAGGATATTGATACTGACAAATCGAGAAAATTCATTTCCCTTATTAACCCGATTCCGATACAGTGTTTCCAGCCGGCACGGACCGTGCCCTCCGGCGCCCCGCCATCGCGCGTGGCGCCGGCCATTTTCTGTGGTTGTGAGGAGACCCCCATGGAGTTCGATTACTCGCCGAAGGTCAAGGAACTGCAAGCCAAGCTGCTGGCCTTCTTCGACAAGCACATCTACCCGAACGAGAAGCGCTTCTACGCCGAGATCCAGGCCAACCGCGAAGCGGGCAATGTCTGGGTGCCGGTCAAGCTGATCGAGGAACTGAAGCCGCTGGCGCGCGAGCAGGGCCTGTGGAACCTCTTCCTGCCGCGTTCGCCGCGCGCCCCGCAGGGCCTGTCGAACCTCGAATACGCCCCGCTGTGCGAGATCATGGGCCGTGTGCCCTGGTCGGCCGAGGTGTTCAACTGCGCCGCGCCTGACACCGGCAATATGGAAACCCTGGAGCGCTATGCCTCCGAGGAACTGAAGGACAAGTGGCTGGAGCCGCTGCTGGCCGGCGAGATCCGCTCGGCCTTCCTGATGACCGAACCCGCCGTGGCCTCGTCGGACGCCACCAATATCGAGTGCCGCATCGAGCGTGACGGCAACGAGTACGTGATCAACGGCACCAAGTGGTGGTCGTCGGGCGCCGGCGATCCGCGCTGCAAGGTCTACATCGTGATGGGCAAGACCGATCCCGAAGCCGGCCGCCATGAGCAGCAGTCGATGATCGTGGTTCCGGCCGACACCCCGGGCATCACCGTCAAGCGCTTCCTGCCGGTGTTCGGCTACGACGACGCCCCGCACGGCCACATGGAGATCGAGCTGAAGAACGTGCGCGTGCCGGTCGGCAACATCCTGCTGGGTGAAGGCCGCGGCTTCGAGATCGCCCAGGGCCGCCTCGGCCCGGGCCGCATCCACCACTGCATGCGCAGCATCGGCGTGGCCGAGCGCGCGCTCGAGCTGCTGTGCCAGCGCGCCCTCAAGCGCGTGGCCTTCGGCAAGCCGGTGGCGGCCCAGGGCGTGACGCGCGAGCGTATCGCCGAGGCCCGCTGCGAGATCGAGATGGCGCGCCTGCTGACGCTGAAGGCCGCGTACATGATGGACACCGTGGGCAACAAGATCGCCAAGGCCGAAATCGCGATGATCAAGGTGGTGGCGCCGAACATGGCGCTCAAGGTCATCGACTGGGCGATCCAGGTGCATGGCGCCGCCGGCGTGTCGGGCGACACCCCGCTGGCCAACTGGTGGGCGCACCAGCGCACGCTGCGCCTGGCCGACGGTCCGGACGAGGTGCACCGCAACGCCATCGCCAAGCTGGAGCTGGCCAAGCACATGAACCTGAACCCGAACGAGATCGACATGCCGGTCACGCGCGGTTTCTGAACCCGCTTGCCACCGCGCCGGCGGCCGCCCTCGTGCGGCCCTGCCGGCAACATGGAAAACGCGCAGCCCGTCTGCGCGTTTTTTTCTTCTGTGCTTAAATCGCCCGGTTCGCCACGTCGGCGGTCGATGTGGCATGCGCAACGATCACAGCCAGGAGCCCTTTCCCGATGATCGACGTCTACACCTGGGCCACGCCCAACGGCCACAAGGTTCATATCATGCTGGAGGAGTGCGGCCTGCCCTACCGCGTCCACCCGATCAATATCGGCGCCGGCGACCAGTTCGGCGAGGACTTCCTCGCCATCAGCCCGAACAACAAGATCCCGGCCATCGTCGATCCCGACGGCCCGGACGGCGAGCCGATCTCGCTGTTCGAGTCGGGCGCCATCCTGGTCTACCTGGCCGGCAAGACCGGCAGGTTCCTGCCCGAGGACGTGCGCGGCAAGTACGATGCGCTGCAGTGGCTGATGTTCCAGATGGGCGGTGTCGGCCCGATGCTGGGCCAGGCCCACCACTTCCGCATCTACGCGCCGGAGAAGATCGACTACGCCATCCAGCGCTATACCAACGAGGCCAAGCGCCTGTACGGCGTGATCGACAAGCAGTTGTCCAGGCATGAATGGCTGGCCGGCGACCAGTACTCCATCGCCGACATCGCCACCTTCCCCTGGCTGCGCAGCTGGCAGAACCAGGGGGTGGAACTGGACGAGTACCCGCACCTGAAGCGCTGGTTCAACGTCATCGCCGAGCGTCCCGCGGTCAAGCGCGGCGTGGAGGTGCTGTCCGCTCAGCGGCGCGCGCTGCAGGACGATGCCAAGGCGCGCGAGGTCCTGTTCGGCGCCACGCAGTACCAGCGTCACTGATACCGGCGCCACCGGTACCGGCACCACCGGGCGTGGCACCCGGGAGTTCGTGCCGGCCCCGGTCCGCTCAGGCCGCCGCGCGCCACGCCGGCGGCTGCAGGCCGCACAGCAGCCCCGCGGGTTCGCTCAGGGCCTCCAGGCGGTAGCGCTCGCCGGCATCGGGGGCATAGGCCATGCCGGGCTGCAGGTAGGCTTCCTGCACCGGCGCCGCGTCCTCGCTTCCCGCCGCGAGCGACCACCAGCGCAGGCGCAGCACCCCGCGATAGCACACCGCCCAGCGCAGGCCGTGGCGCGCCAGCGCCTCGGCCCAGCCCTGCTCGTCGCGGCGCACGGCGGCCAGCGCGGCGTGGCGGCCCGGCACGCCATCGCCGCCGGCGCGCAGGGTCGCCGCATCGAGCGTGATGACAGCCTCGTCGGCACGCAGCAAAGCGCCGTCCTGCCAGGAAGCGGCCCGCTCGCGCGCGGCCGGCGCCGCCCCCTCCAGCGCCGTGCACACCAGCACGCTGTCCAGCAGCGCGCATACCCGCAGCGTGCCACCTCCGGGCGGCATGAACAGGTCGCCGGCACCGAGCAGCACGATGCCGTCCTCGCCCGCCAGCGACAGCGCCAGCGCGCCGCGCAGGCAGGTCCAAAGCTGCGCTCCCGCCACCGCGACGCCCTGCTGCGTCTCGCCCTCGCGCAACAGCACGCAGTCCGCGCCGCCGCCACCGAGGCCGTCGAAGTCGTCGGGCAGCAGCCGCGCGTGCAGGCCGAGGCCCGGGCCCACGGCTTGCCCGGCCTCGCTGAACGGTGAGTCGAAGAGGGAAAAGACTTGCATCGCACGCTCCTCGCAGAGCCGGTCCGCTCAAGTTCGCGCCGGCTGTAACCGATAGTGCGTGACACTATAAGTTGTCGCCCTGGCAAGGTCAAACCCTTAGCCTCTGACCGATTCCATTTCTGCCTGGACCATGGTCAGCACTCCCCTGAAGTTATTCGGACAACAACTTGCAATGCTGAGAAAGCAGCGAGGCTGGTCTCAGGAGAAGCTGGCATTGGAGAGTGGATTGGCTCGTTCGTACGTCAGCGGAATCGAGCGCGGTGTGCGGAATGTGGCCTTGATCAATATCTGCGCGCTCGCCGACACGCTCGGCGTACCACCTGGCGAGCTGATGCGCTTCGGCGAGGCGCCGGCCAGCGAACTGCTGCTGGAGCAGAAGCGCACGCCCTTCCGCAGCGGCAAGAACCCGGCCCAGCAGGCCACGCTGCGCTATATGACGACGCTGTCGGACAGCGAACAGGACGTGGTCGCCGCGGTCGCGCGCGCCCTCGCCAACAAGGGCGGCGCGCGCTGAAGCGCGCCGCGCCTTCCCACCGGCCAGCCCTACCCCTTCCTCCCGGCGGCGAACGCCGCCGCGCTCAGGCGTCCAGCACGGCCTACGCCCGGGCTTCGGCATCGCGCAGATGGCGCGCGAAAGTCGGCGCATCGAGATTGGAGCCGCACACGATCAGCGCTACGCGCTTGCCGCCCAGCTCCTCGCGCAGCGGTCCGAGCAGGGCCGCGGTCGAGGCCGCGGTGGCGGGTTCGGTGGCCAGCTTCACGTCGCGGTACAGCGCGTGCATGGCCGCGCGCAGCGCATCGTCGCTGACGCGCACCATGGCATCGACGAAGCGGCGGCACACGCCGAAGCTGTAGGGCAACGCATAGGGCGCGCCGAGGCTGTCGGCGATGGTCTGCACGCGTTCGAGCCGCTGCGGCGAGCCGGCCTCGAAGCTGCGCGTCATGGCGTCGGCCCCCTCGGGCTCGACGCCGTAGACGCGGCAGGCTGGATTGATCTGCTTGACCGCGGCGGCGATGCCCGCCGCCAGGCCGCCGCCGCCCACCGGCACCACCACCGCATCGAGGGACGCGACCTGGCGCATCAGTTCGAGTCCGACGGTGCCCGTACCCTGGGCGATCAGCGGGCCATCATAGGGATGGACCATGGTGCGCCCCTCCTCTTCCACCAGTGCATCGGCACGCGCGAAGGCTGCGTGCACGTCGGGCAGCAGCTCCACCTGCGCGCCCCAGGCCCGGCATGCCTCGACGCGCGCCGGGCTGGCGCCGGCCGGCATCGCCAACCGTGCGCTGACGCCGGCCACGCGGGCGGCATAAGCCACCGCCATGGCATGGTTGCCGGCGCTGGCGGCGACCACGCCGCGCGCGCGTGCCGGCTGGTCAAGCTGCAGGATGCTGTTGAGCGCGCCGCGCAGCTTGAAGGTGCCGGTGAGCTGGAACAGCTCCAGTTTCAGCCAGACCTCGGTGCCGGGCCGCAGGCGGCCGGGCAGTTCGCCGGCCTGCCAGGGCCAGACCGGCGTGGACAGGACCTTGCCTTGCAGGCGTGCCGCGGTGGCCTCGATCTCGGCCAGCGTGGGATAAGGGGCGTACAGGTGGGCGAGCGTGCTCAGCAGCTCGAGCGGGTTGGACATGGGACTCTCCATCGGCGCGGGCGAGACAGCAGGCGGCACGGCCGCCGTAGCTGCCGCACCCGCTGCGCCCGCAATCTTCGCAAGATTCGGATCGCCGGCCGGCACGCTGCCGGCTGGCCGCAAGCGGCGGCGCGGCGCCGCCTGGGCGCGCGCGCAGCCGGGACTGGGGCCACCAAGCACCGGCCGAAGCCGCAGCTCAGCGACCCGAGATAATTCGAATGATGGAAAGGGGGGTGGAACGCGCGAGGGAGCGCGCCAGGGAGGCGCCGCCCGCGCACGGGGCGGCGGCGATACTGGCCGGGTGCTCAGCCGGGAGCGCCGCAACCGCACGGCCGTACACACCGGCACCGGTAACGGTGGCGGCGCGACAGGCGGAAAGGGCGGTCGGCATGGCTGGCATAGCTCAGCAGTATGCCAAAGCATGCGCCGCGCTGGCAAGCACGGCGTGCCCTGCCATGCGGCTAGATGCCCAGCAGTCCGGCGCGTTCGATGAAGCGGATCACCTCGTCCAGCCCCTGCCCCGACTTGACGCTGCCCATCACGAAGGGCCGCTCGCCGCGCATCTTGCGGGCGTCGCTCTCCATGACTTCGAGCGAAGCGCCGACATAGGGCGCGAGGTCGGTCTTGTTGATCACCAGCAGGTCGGACTTGGTGATGCCCGGCCCGCCCTTGCGCGGGATCTTCTCGCCGCCGGCCACATCGATCACGTAGATGGTCAGGTCGGACAGCTCCGGGCTGAAGGTGGCCGCCAGGTTGTCGCCGCCGGACTCGATGAAGACAACGTCGGCGTCGGGAAACTTCGCCAGCATGCGGTCGACCGCCTCCAGGTTGATCGAGGCGTCCTCGCGGATCGCCGTATGCGGGCAGCCGCCGGTCTCCACGCCCATGATGCGCTCGGCCGGCAACGCACCCGAGATGGTCAGCAGGCGCTGGTCTTCCTTGGTGTAGATGTCGTTGGTGATGGCGACCAGGTCATAGCGCTCGCGCATGGCCTTGCACAGCATCTCGAGCAGGGTGGTCTTGCCGGAGCCCACCGGGCCGCCGACGCCGACGCGCAGCGGCGGGTTCTTCTTGGTTCGGGTAGTCATGATGGTTTCGTTTGGCGATTCGAATGAGAGTCCGGGCAGGGGCCTGGTGACGGACGCCTGCCTTCAGGAGCGGAACAACCGGGAATACTGCGTCTCGTGGCGCGCCGACAGCAGGCCCAGCATGGGCGAGAAGGTCGACAGCAGCGGCGGCTCGGCGCCCGCGCGCCGCTGCGCCTCGGCCACCGTCGCCAGCACCGTCGCATGCAGGCGGCGCAGGATGTGCTGCCCCGCCACCTGGCCGAGCGGCACCGCCTTGAGCGCCGCCGCCACCTGGTTCTCGGCCCAGTTGAAGCAGTAGGCCGCCAGGCCGTCGCCCTCCTCCACCTGCAGCGCCACGCAGGCCGCGGCGAAGGCCGTCGGCAGGCAGGCCGGCGCCAGCGCGGCCAGGCCGTCGCGCAGGGCCGGGTCACCCCAGCCCATCTGCCCCAGCAGGCGCGCCAGCGACCAGCCCATCTGCTCGGTCTCCAGCCTCAGCTCGGCGGTCTCGCGGGTGGCATGGAACCAGTCGTTCCAATGCCGCACCGCGGCCAGGTCGCCGGCCTGCCAGGCACGATGCAGCAGCAGCCACAGCGGCGCCTCGCACTGCGACTGCACAGACAGCAGGTTGTCGCGGATCCAGCGCTCGGCGCTGTCGGCATCGCGCACCATGCCGCAGTCGATGGCGGCCTCCAGGCCCTGGGAATAGCTGAAGCCCCCGATCGGCAGCGCGGGAGAGGCGAGGTGGAGCAGGGAGAGGAGTTGGGGGAGTGCGGTCATGGTTCGCCGGCTCTTCGTTGGCGCACGGGAAGATCATCGCCGCGCCGCTCTACCGGGCGCCCGCCCTCACCCCCAGCCCCTCTCCCGCATGCGGGAGAGGGGAGCTTCGGTGCGCTTACGTTGTCGGCCGGATTCGGGCGGCTTCGCGCGCCGGACGATTCCACCCGGACTGCCTGAGCCGCATTCTCGCGAAACGGCACCCGGCGCGCGCCGGTTTGCTCCCCTCTCCCGCTGGCGGGAGAGGGGCCGGGGGTGAGGGCCGGCGCATCCACGTGCCCGAGGCCGATCGCTACCTCGCGCACGCGTTCAAGCACAGCGGAAGTCTGCCCGAGGATCTCGTTATTCCAGAACCGAAGCATGGTATAGCCGTTCCGCGCGAACCAGGCATCACGCCGTGCATCGGCATCTTTGCCATGCTGCCCGCCATCCGCCTCGATCACCAGCTTCAGATCCAAGCAGACGAAATCAACGATATAGGGGCCGATCTGCCGTTGCCGCCGGAACTTCAAACCGATCAAGCGATTGTCACGCAGCAAGTACCAGAGGCGCTGTTCTGCCTTCGTCTGGTTGGCCCGGAGCATGCGGACGAATTCCGGCTTCGGCACACGCCCGCCCTCACCCCCATCCCCTCTCCCGCACGCGGGAGAGGGGAGCTCGGTCGTCGGCAGAGAATCAGGCGATCGCTTTTTCATGCGTCTGCGCGAAACCTCTCAGTGCTTGTGCCCGCAATGCTCGTCATGCACGTGATCGCCATGGTCGTGCGAATCGCCATGGGGATGCGAATGGCCGTGCGAGTGCGAGTGCGAGTGCCCATGATCGTGACCATGCCCATGATGCTCGTGGAACACCGCCTGCGCGGCCGCGTAGTCCTCGGCGAAGGTCGCGTCGTGCCCGTGCTTGTGGCCGCCGCCGTAGGCGCCGGCTTCCGGTTCGAACGGCTGCTCCGTGCGTTCGGCGCGCACGCCGAGGCGGGCCAGCATGTCGGCCAGCACCGGATCGTATTCCAGCCGCAGGTAGTCGCGCCCGACTTCCACCGGGGTATGGCGGTTGCCGAGATGGTAGGCGGCGCGCATCAGCGCCAGCGGATCGGCGGCGCTGACCTGCAGCACGTGCTCGGGCGCCGCCAGCACCTCGACGAAGGTGCCCGCTTCGGTCACCAGCAGGTCGCCGCCGCGCAGCACGGTGCCGCGCGGCAGGAACAGGGCGGCTTCCTCGCCGTTGTCGAGCGTGGCGCGCAGCCGGCTCTTGCTGCGCTCGCCGAAGGGCAGCACCAGCTTGGGGGCGCGCTTGACCAGCACGGGCGCGATGCCGTGCGGTGCACTGAGGTGTTTGTCGATCTTTAGCATGACAGGCTTGCGGGCGGCACGTCCGGCACGGTGCCGCGTCAGAAGAGGAAGTAGCGCTGCGCCATCGGCAGCACGGTGGCCGGCTCGCACATCAGCAGCTGGCCGTCGGCCACGACCTGGTAGGTCTCGGGATCGACCGTGACATGCGGCTGCCAGTCATTGTGCACCATGTCGCGCTTGCTGACGGTGCGCGTGCCGCGTACCGCCGACAGCACCTTGCGCAGGCCGTTGCGTTCCCCCACGCCGGCGGCCAGCGCCGCCTGCGAGACGAAGGTCAGCGAGGACTGGTGCAGCGCGCCGCCGGCGCTGGCGAACATCGGCCGGTAGTGCACCGGCTGCGGCGTCGGAATGGACGCGTTGGGGTCGCCCATGGCCGCCGCCGCGATCATACCGCCCTTGAGGATCAGGCTCGGCTTGACGCCGAAGAAGGCCGGCCGCCACAGCACCAGGTCGGCCCACTTGCCGACTTCGACGGAGCCTACCTCGTGCGCGATGCCGTGGGTCAGCGCCGGGTTGATGGTGTACTTGGCGATGTAGCGCTTGACGCGGAAGTTGTCGTGCCCGCCGCGCGCGTCGTGCGGATCGCCCGGCAGCTTGCCGCGCTGCGCCGCCATCTTGTGCGCGGTCTGCCAGGTGCGGATGATGACCTCGCCGACCCGGCCCATGGCCTGCGAATCGCTGGAGATCATCGAGAACGCGCCGAGGTCGTGCAGGATGTCTTCGGCGGCGATGGTCTCGCGGCGGATGCGGCTTTCGGCGAAGGCGATGTCCTCGGCGATGGCCGGGTCCAGGTGGTGGCACACCATCAGCATGTCGAGGTGCTCGTCGAGCGTGTTGACGGTGTAGGGCCGGGTCGGATTGGTCGACGAGGGCAGCACGTTGGCTTCGCCGCACACCTTGATGATGTCCGGCGCATGGCCGCCGCCGGCGCCTTCGGTGTGGTAGGTATGGATGGTGCGGCCCTTGAACGCGGCAATGGTGGCTTCGACGAAGCCGGCCTCGTTGAGCGTGTCGGTGTGGATCGCGACCTGGGTGTCGGTGGCATCGGCCACGCTCAGGCAAGTGTCGATCGCCTGCGGCGTGGTGCCCCAGTCTTCGTGCAGCTTGAGGCCGATCGCGCCGGCCTCGACCTGCTCGGTCAGCGGCGCCGCCTGGCTGGCGTTGCCCTTGCCGAGGAAGCCGATGTTCATCGGGTAGGCCTCGGCCGCCTGCAGCATGCGGCCCATGTACCAGGGCCCGGGCGTCACCGTGGTGGCGAAGGTGCCGGTGGCGGGACCGGTGCCGCCGCCGATCATGGTGGTGACGCCGCTCATCAGCGCTTCATCGATCTGCTGCGGGCAGATGAAGTGGATGTGGGTGTCGATGCCACCCGCGGTGACGATCATGCCCTCGCCCGCGATCACCTCGGTGGCGGGACCTACCACGATGGTGACGGCCGGCTGGATATCGGGGTTGCCGGCCTTGCCGATGCCGGCGATGCGGCCGCCCTTGAGGCCGATGTCGGCCTTGACGATGCCCCAGTGGTCGATGATCAGGGCATTGGTGATCACGGTGTCGACGCAGTCGGCGGCCAGGCGCTGGCTCTGCCCCATGCCGTCGCGGATCACCTTGCCGCCGCCGAACTTCACTTCTTCTCCGTAGACGGTGAAATCCTTCTCCACCTCGACCACCAGCCCGGTGTCGGCGAGCCGCAGGCGGTCGCCGGTGGTGGGGCCGAACATCTCGGCATAGGCTTGCCTGGAGATCTTCACGCTCATCACAGCGCTCCCATGATCTTGCCGTTGAAACCGTAGACGATGCGCGCGCCGTCGAGCGCCACCAGCTCGACGGTGCGGCTCTGGCCGGGCTCGAAGCGCACCGCGGTGCCGGCGGCGATATTCAGCCGGAAGCCGCGCGCCGCCGCGCGGTCGAAGTCGAGCGCTGCATTGGTTTCGTAGAAGTGGAAATGCGAGCCGACCTGGATGGGCCGGTCGCCGGTATTGGCCACGGTGACCGTGACCGTGGGCCGGCCGACATTGAGTTCGATCTCGCCGTCGGCGGGCATCAGTTCGCCGGGAATCATGGGCTTGTGCTCTCCTCTTGTTTGCTCTCGCTTGGTCGTTGGCAGCACCGGGTCCGCGCCGCGGCGCTCAGGCCGCCAGCAGGCCGATGCCATACAGCGCCACGCCGGCCCCGGCCGCGCGCATCAGCCAGCCGCCCTGGCGGCGCAGCGCGCTGCCCAGCCCGATGCCCGACAGATGCAGAGCCATGGTGGCGCAGGCAAAGCCGGCCACGTAGGCCAGCGTGGCCGGCAGCGCGGCGGCGGCAGCGGGCAGCTCGGCGCCGTGCGCATAGCCATGGAACAAGGCGAAGCCACCGACCACGGCCATGCCGGCCGGGCCCGGCAGCGCGGCGCGCGCCGCCACCAGCAGGCCGAGCACTAGCAGCGAAGCGGCGATCATGGGCTCCACCGCCGGCAGGGCGAGCCCGCCCAGCCCGAGCGCGGCGCCCACCAGCATCAGCAGCACGAAGGCGAGCGGCAGCCGCAGCACGCTGCCGCCCTGCGCCGTCTGTGCGCTCCAGACCCCGACCGCCGTCATCGCCAGCAGGTGGTCCAGTCCGGTGAAGGGGTGCAGCAGGCCGGCCCACAGGCTGGCGCCGACGGTGGCGGCATCGTGGCCGGGATGGGCAAAGGCGGAGGCAGCGGCCAGCGACAGGGTGGCGCCAAGGGCCAGGCGCGCGCGGACGATGTTGCGGGAGGGGCGGTTCATCGGGATCTCTCTTCTGGTGTCAGCTCAGGAAAGGCTCGGGCAGGGACGCGCGGCACGGCCTCAGACGATCGGGTGGTGCACCGTGACCAGCTTGGTGCCGTCCGGGAAGGTGGCTTCGACCTGGATCTCCGGGATCATCTCGGCCACGCCTTCCATCACGTCCTCGCGCGCCAGCACGGTGGTGCCCTCGTGCATCAGCTCGGCCACGGTGCGGCCGTCGCGCGCCCCCTCCATGATGGCGGCGGTGATCAGCGCCACCGCCTCGGGGTAGTTCAGTTTCAGTCCGCGCGCGCGGCGGCGCTCGGCCAGCAGCGCGGCGGTGAAGATCAGCAGCTTGTCCTTCTCGCGTGGTGTCAGTTCCATGCTCGCATTCCTCTTGTCTCTCGGTTCCCTTGGTTCTCTTGGTTCTCTTGGTTCTCTTGGTTCTCTCGGCTTGCCGTCCCATCCATCGGCGTGTCCACCGCCCCGGCCTCAGGCGAGCTCAAGTGGCCCACAGGCGCAGCGGCCGCGCCGGCACCCCGTGCATGGGCTCGCGCAGCAGCGTCCATGCCGCCACCAGCACCTGGCGTACCGCCTCCATGCGCTCACCCAGCACGCGCAGCAGCAGCACGGGCTGCGCGCCCGCCGCCGGCAGGCAGCTCACGCCCGCACGCAACACCGCCGTGTAGGGCAGCGTCTGCGCCAGCTGCTCGGCCAGCTCCTGCGTGGCCCCCTCCCCCACCGCCCACAGCGTGCCCATCACCGGCAGCCCGTCCATGCCGCCCCGGGCGCCGCGCAACGGTGAGTCCGCCGTGATGTGCGCCTGCTCGATCCACTGCGCGCGCGCGCCGCCGCCGACCCAGGTGTCGAGCCACACGGCACCGCTGGACCACTGCTCGCCGGAAGCACGCCGCCCCAGCACCAGCGCGTCCCAACCGATCACGCTGCCGCCCGGCTCGACCTCGACGCGGGTGGCGATGCGCGCGCGCGCCGCGTCGTAGACGATGTTCTCCTGCGGCAGCCAGTCGAGCCGCGCGCCGGCGGCCACGCGCAGCGTCACGCGCTGCGCGGCCTCGCGCCCGAGCGACTTGTACCACTTGCTTGCGCCGGGCGTGGCCAGCACGCCATGCGCGCCGGCCTCCACCGCCACCTCGATATCGAGGTCGTCGCCGCCGGCGATGCCCGCCGGCGGATGGAGGATCACCGCGTGGCAGGGCGCGCCCTCGGGATAGAGCGGCTTCTGCACCAGCAGCGGCCCCTGGTGGCGGCGCTCGACCAGCACGCTGCGCCCGCCCCGCGCGGCGAAGCGCAGGCGCAGGCTGGCCTGCCAGGCAGGAAGCGTGGCCACGGCGGGAGGGAAATCGGGATGGCGCATGGGAAATGGAAGCACGTATCGGCAAGGCGCGAGAACGGATGCGGCCGGCGGCGCTTGGCACCGCGCCGCCAGACCGCCTGTGCTGCGGGCATCATAGCGCGCCACCGCGGGGCCCGGAAGCCCCGTCGCCGGCGCGCCGCCGCTGCCGCACTCGCACGGCTTGATCGGCGCAATCGGCGCAATCGGCGCAATCGGCGCAATCGGCGCAATCGGCGCAATCGGCGCAATCGGCGCAAGCGGCCCAAGCGGCCCAAGCGACCCGATCGGCGCTCACACCGCGATCAACTCGCGCACACCATCGCGCTCCATGTCCGCGCCCGCCCCCTTGGCCACCACTTCGCCGCGGCTCATCACCACGTAGTGGTCGGCCAGGTGGCGGGCGAACTCGTAGTACTGCTCCACCAGCAGCACCGTCATGCCGAATTCGTCGACCAGCAGCCGCAGCGCGCGCCCGATGTCCTGGATGATGGAGGGCTGGATGCCTTCGGTCGGCTCGTCCAGGATCAGCAGGCCGGGCTCGCTCATCAGCGCGCGTCCGATCGCCAGTTGCTGCTGCTGTCCGCCCGACAGGTCGCCGCCGCGCCGCTGGCGCATGGTGCGCAGCACCGGGAACAGCTCGTAGATGCGTTCCGGCACGCCGGCCGGTCGGGCACGGCTGGCCGCGCCGATCAGCAGGTTCTCTTCCACCGTCAGGCGCGGGAAGATCTCGCGCCCCTGCGGCACATAGGCCAGGCCTGCGGACACGCGTTCGTAGGGCGGCTTCTTTTCCAGCGCGCGGCCATCCCACTGGATGCTGCCGCTGCGCGTGGGCACCACGCCCATCAGGCATTTGAGCAGCGTGCTCTTGCCTACGCCGTTGCGCCCGAGCAGCGTGGTCAGGCGGCCGTGCGGCACCTCGAAGCTGACGTCGCGCAGGATGTGGCTGCCGCCGTAGAACTGGTTCAGTGCATTGACCTGCAGCATCTTCATCGTCCCAGATAAGATTCGATCACGCGCTCGTCGCGCTTGACGGCGTCCAGCGTGCCTTCGGCCAGCACGCTGCCCTCGGCCAGCACCGTCACCTTGCCGGCCTCGCCGGCCAGCGCGGCGACGAACTCCATGTCATGCTCCACCACCATCATCGAGCAGGTGCCGCGCAGGCCGTTGAGCAGCGCGGCGAGCTGCATGGTTTCCTCGTCGGTCATGCCGGCCACCGGCTCGTCCAGCAGCAACAGCTGCGGCTGCTGCATCAGCAGCATGCCGATCTCGAGGCGCTGCTTCTGTCCGTGCGACAGCAGCCCGGCGGGCCGGTAGGCCTCGTCTTCCAGACCGGTCAGCGCCAGCGTCTGCTCGATGCGGCCGCGCCCGCTGCCGTCCAGGCGCGCGCGCAGCGTGGCCCACCAGCGCTTGTCCGCCTTCATCGCCAGCTCCAGGTTCTCCCACACCGCGTGCTGCTCGAACACGGTGGGCTTCTGGAACTTGCGGCCGATGCCGGCCTGGGCGATCTGCGGCTCCGTCATGCGCATCAGGTCGATGGTCTGGCCCAGGAACACGCGGCCGTTGACGCTGGCGTTACGCGGTCCGGTCTTGCCGGTGATCACGTCCATCATGGTGGTCTTGCCGGCGCCGTTGGGGCCGATCACGCAGCGCAGCTCGCCGTGGTCGATCGACAGCGTCAGCTTGTTGAGCGCGCGGAAGCCATCGAACTGCACGGTCACGTCCTCCAGGTAGAGGATGGGGCCGTGCGAGACGTCGATGACGCCCGGCTCCAGCACCCGGCCCAGGCCGGTGGCGTCGCCGCTCTCGGCCAGCCCGGCATCGCCCTGCGCGCCGGCCTCGACGCTCTTGCTGATACCCATCGCCGCACTCATGCCTCACCTCCGCTATGGCTCGCGCCGGCCGCCGGCGCGGCCGCCACCGCCGGTACCTGCGGCCGGCGCGCGGCGCGCAGCCGCTTGAACAGGCCGACCACGCCGTCCGGCAGGTAGAGCGTGACCAGCACGAACATCGCCCCCAGCAGGAACAGCCAGTACTCGGCGAAATAGGCCGTGAACAGGGTCTTGGCCCCGTTGACGAGGAAGGCGCCGACGACCGGGCCGACCAGCGTGCCGCGCCCGCCCACGGCCACCCACACCGCCATCTCGATCGAGTTGGCCGGCGACATCTCGCCCGGGTTGATGATGCCCACCTGCGGCACGTAGAGCGCGCCCGCGATACCGCACAGCACCGCCGAGAAGGTCCATACGAACAGCTTGTAGCCGAGCGGGTTGTAGCCGGAGAACATCACGCGCGTCTCGGCATCGCGCACCGCCGTCACCACGCGGCCCAGCTTGGAGGCGACGATGGCGCGGCAGGCGATGAAGCCGGCCAGCAGCGCGGCGAAGCTCAGCACGAACAGCGCGGTGCGGGTCTGCGGCGCGGCCACGGCGAAGCCGGCGATGCGCTTGAAGTCGGTGAAGCCGTTGTTGCCGCCGAAGCCGGTCTCGTTGCGGAAGAACAGCAGCATGGCCGCATAGGTCATCGCCTGTGTGATGATGGACAGGTAGACGCCCTTGATGCGCGAGCGGAAGGCGAAGAAGCCGAACAGCCAGGCCAGCACGCCGGGCACCAGCACCACCAGGGCCAGCGCCACCCACAGGTGCTCGCTGCCGTGCCAGAACCAGGGCAGTTCCTTCCAGTCCAGGAACACCATGAAGTCCGGCAGCTCGCTCTTGTAGACGCCCTCGCGCCCGATGGCCCGCATCAGGTACATGCCCATGGCATAGCCGCCGAGGGCGAAGAACAGGCCATGGCCCAGGCTGAGGATGCCGCAGTAGCCCCACACCAGGTCGAGCGCGATGGCCGCCAGCGCGTAGCACATGATCTTGCCGATCAGCGTCAGCGCGTAAGCCGACAGGTGCAGCGGATGGCCGGGCGGCAGCACCAGCGCGCACAGCGGCACGCCGATGCAGGCGATGGCGGCGAGCACCGCCAGCGCCAGCCAGCCGCGCGCGGGGAACAGCGGCTGGCGCTCGGGCACGTCCAGGCGCAAACCGTTCGAGGATCGAGAGAAGGAACCCTGCATCATGCCTCCGCGCTGCGCCCCTTGAGCGCGAACAGTCCTTGCGGGCGCTTCTGGATGAAGAGCACGATCAGCACCAGGACGAAGATCTTGGCCAGCACCGCGCCGTAGAACGGCTCGATGAACTTGTTGACGAGGCCCAGGCCGAAGGCCCCGACGATGGTGCCGGCGAGCTGGCCCACGCCGCCCAGCACGACCACCATGAAGGAATCGATGATGTAGGCCTGGCCGAGGTCCGGACCCACATTGCCGATCTGCGACAGCGCACAACCGCCCAGGCCGGCGATGCCGGCGCCGAAGGCGAAGGCGTAGCTGTCGACCTTCCAGGTGCGCACGCCCACGCAGGCCGCCATGGTGCGGTTCTGCGTGGTGGCGCGCACGAACAGGCCGAGGCGGGTGCGGTTGAGCACGCCCCAGGCCACCGCCACCACCGCCAGCGCGAACACGATGATGACGACGCGGTTGTAGGGAATCACCAGGGCCGGCAGCAGCGCGAAGCCGCCGCTCATCCATGCCGGATTGGCCACCTCCACGTTCTGCGCGCCGAACACCGTGCGCACGGCCTGCATCAGCAGCAGGCTGACGCCGAAGGTCGCCAGCAAGGTCTCGAGCGGGCGGCCGTACAGATGGCGCAGCACCAGGCGCTCCAGCACGAAGCCGACCAGCGCCGAGGCCAGGAAGGCAGCCGGCAGCGCCGCCAGCAGGTACCACTCGAAGGCGCCGGGGAAATGCGCGCGGAACACGCTCTGCACCGCGTAGGTCGCATAGGCGCCGATCATCAGGAATTCACCGTGCGCCATGTTGATGACGCCGATCAGGCCGTAGGTGATGGCCAGGCCGAGCGCCGCCAGCAGCAGCACGCTGCCCAGGCTCAGGCCGGCGAACAGGTTGCCGATCAGCTCGGCGCGGCGCTGCTCGGTGCGCAAGCCGTCGAGCACCTGCTGGGCGGCCACGCGCAGCTCGGCATCGGGCTCGCGGTAGCGGCCCGCCGCATCGCGCTCGACGAAGGGCTTGAGCTTGAGGCGGTTCTGCGGATTATCGTCGCGCCCGAGGATGCGGATCGCCTCCAGGCGCGCGTTGCGGTCCGGGTCGGACAGCGCCGCGCCGGCCCAGATCACGTCCAGCTTGGCGCGCAGCGCGGGGTCGGCCTCCGCCTTGCGGGCCGCCTCGACCGTCTCGCGCGACGCGCTGTCGGGCTGGTCGAGCAGGGTATTGATGGCCTGCGTGCGCACCGCGATGTCGGGCGACTGCAGCAGCAGGCTGCTGGCCGCGCTGTCCACCTGGGAGCGCAGGCTGTTGTTCAAGGTCGGCGCCTCCAGCTCGTCGGCCTTGACCGCGACCGGCTTGCCGCTGACGGCGTCGAGGATCTTGTCGCCGTCCTGGATCACCATGCCGGTGCCGGGGGCGTATTGCAGCGAATCGTCCTGCAGCGCCTTGAGGATGGGGCCGGCCTGCGCGGCCGGCGCCTTGGCGAGCGCGGCGATGGCGGCGCTCTTGGCGTCGAAATCGTCCCCTGCCAGCGGCTTGAGGTCGTCCTGCGTCAGCGGCGCGGCGTGCAGCAGCGGCACCGCGAGCAGCAGCGCGGCGGCCAGCGCGGCGCGCAGGCGGGAGGCGGCGGACTGGAATGCGGTTCGGAGCATGATGGTCTGTGGTCGGCGACGGATGGCAGGACGGCCGGCCTCCTCCGGGGGTGTCCGGTGGCGGCCAGGCCGCCATGCGCGGACATGGCGGTACGATCGGAGGGGCCGGCGCGTGGCGCCGCCCTCCTCCCCCGCTTACATCACCTTGTCGGGCTTGCCTTCGTTGCCCGAGATGAACGGGCTCCAGGGCTGGGCGCGGATGGGCTTCGGCGTCTTCCACACCACGCTGAACTGGCCGTCGCCGCGCACCTCGCCGATCATCACCGGCTTGTACAGGTGGTGGTTGTCGCCCATGGTCAGCGTGAAGCCGTCCGGCGCCTTGAAGGTCTGGCCGTACATGGCCGCACGCACCTTGTCCGGATCGGTGCTGCCGGCCTTCTTGACGGCCTGGGCCCACATATGGATGCCGACGTAGGTCGCTTCCATCGGGTCATTGGTCACGCGCTTGTCGCCGCCGGGCAGGTTGTTGGCCTTGACCCAGGCCGCCCATTCCTTGCGGAAGGCATCGTTGGTCGGGTTCTTGACCGACATGAAGTAGTTCCACGCGGCCAGGTGGCCCACCAGCGGCTTGGTGTCGATGCCGCGCAGCTCTTCTTCGCCGACCGAGAAGGCGACCACCGGCACGTCCTTGGCCTTCAGGCCGGCGTTGCCCAGTTCCTTGTAGAAGGGCACGTTGGAGTCGCCGTTGATGGTCGAGATCACCGCGGTCTTGCCGCCCTGCGAGAACTTCTTGATGTTGGCGACGATGGTCTGGTAGTCGCTGTGGCCGAACGGCGTGTAGACCTCCTCGATGTCCGAGTCGGCCACGCCCTTGCTCTTCAGGAAGGCGCGCAGGATCTTGTTGGTGGTGCGCGGATAGACGTAGTCGGTGCCGAGCAGGAAGAAGCGCTTGGCGCCACCACCCTCCTTGCTCATCAGGTATTCGACGGCCGGGATGGCCTGCTGGTTGGGCGCCGCGCCGGTGTAGAAGACGTTCTTCGACATCTCTTCGCCTTCATACTGCACCGGGTAGAACAGCAGCGAGTTCAGTTCCTCGTAGACCGGCAGCACCGACTTGCGCGACACCGAAGTCCAGCAGCCGAAGGTGACCGCCACCTTGTCCTTGCTGATCAGCTGGCGCGCCTTCTCGGCGAACAGCGGCCAGTTCGAGGCCGGGTCCACCACCACCGGTTCGAGCTTGCGGCCCAGCACGCCACCGCTCTTGTTGATCTCATCGATGGTCATCAGCGCGACGTCCTTCAGCGAGGTCTCGGAGATCGCCATCGTGCCGGACAGCGAGTGCAGGATGCCGACCTTGATCGGCTCCTTGCTCTGCGCCAGTGCCAGCGTGCTGGACCCGATCATCGCCGCCGCGGCCACCGCGGTCAGCTTCAGCATATTGCGTCGTTTCATTGCAGCTCCCAGATTGTCGTGTGTTGTGGAACAGCGAACTCCGGGTGCAGGTTCTGCAACTAGCGTGCCAAGGCCATCGCCGCGTGCGGTGGCCCGGCCGGCGCGGCGGCGGGGCGTGGAACGGGCGCCCGTCAGGGCGGCGCACCAACGGCGTGCAGCGACGCTGCGCACCATCGGCGTGCATGAGGCAGAGTGGTGCATGGCGCGCACGGGTGAAGCGCCAGGCATGCCGGCGCCAAGGGCGCAGCGCGGGCGCCGCGCGTGCGGCGTGAACCACGATCGGGCGTAGGTGCGGCGGCCATGCGCCAAGGCGGCGCGCCAGGGGCAACGCGGCCGGCGCGGCAACCAAGAAAAACGGGCCCCGCAGGGCCCGTTGGTCGGAACATCGGAACATCGCGTGCCGCCGGGCGGCACGCGGCGTTCAATGCGCCATCATGTTGACGTTCATGTTGTGCATGATCCACAGCGAGCCTGCCACCACGATCAGCAGGATCAGCGCGGTGAAGGCCAGCACGATCACGTTCCAGCGCTGCTCCGAAGAGCGGTCGAGGTGGAGGAAGTAGACCATGTGGACGAGGATCTGCACCACGGCCAGCGCCAGGATCACCACCAGGATGGTCGACGGGGCGGCCGAGCCGTCCATCACCATCTTGAACGGGATCACGGTCAGGATGACCGCCAGCACGAAGCCGATCACATAGGACTTGACGCTGCCGTGGCTGGCACCGCCAGCGGCATGGCTGCCGTGGCCGGCGGAGACGTTGCTGTGTTCCATTTACATCGCTCCCATCAGGTACACCACGGTGAACACGCCGATCCAGACGATGTCCAGAAAGTGCCAGAACAGCGCGAAGCACGCCAGGCGCTTGTTCATGGTGGGCGTCAGGCCCTTCTTGGCGATCTGGCACATCAGCACGGCCATCCACAGCAGGCCGCTGGCCACGTGCAGGCCGTGGGTGCCGACCAGCGTGAAGAAGGACGACAGGAAGGCGCTGCGCTGCGGGCTGGCACCCTCGGCGATCAGGTGATGGAACTCGTTGATTTCCATGCCGATGAAGGCCGCGCCCAGCAGGAAGGTGATGGCCAGCCAGAACTGCAGGCGGGCCTTCTGGCCGTTGTGCAGGGCCACCATCGCCATGCCCGAGGTCAGGCTCGAGAACAGCAGCAGGAAGGTCTCGACCAGGACGTAGTTCAGTTCGAACAGTTCCTTGCCCGAGGGGCCGCCCGCCACTTCGCCGCGCAGCACCGCGAAAGCGGCGAACAGTCCGGCGAAGATGATGCAGTCGGTCATCAGGTACACCCAGAACCCGAACACCGTGTTACCGGCGGTGTCGTGGTGGGCGTGGTCGTGGTCGTGCGCGTGGTCATGCGCCGCGGGGGCGGCGTGCGCGGGATAACGGTCTAGGACTTGGGTCGACATGTTCAGGCCTGCGACGCGAGACGGTCAAAATGGCGCGCTTCGACGGCTTCGACTTCCTTCGCGGGCACGTAGTAGTCGATGTGGTCGTCGTTGCTGCGGACGATGAAGGAGACGATCATGCCGACCAGGCCGACGATGGCCAGCCACCAGATGTGCCAGGTCAGGGCGAAGCCGAACACCAGGCTGAAGGCACCGATGAAGAAGCCTGCGCCGGTGTTCTTGGGCATGTGGATCTGGTCGTAGTGCGCTTCCTTCTTCGGCACGTCGCCACGGGCCTTCATGTCGGCGAGGGCGTCGAGGTCCTGCACCACCGGAGTGTGCGCGAAGTTATAGAACGGGGGCGGCGACGAGGTGGCCCACTCCAGGGTGCGGCCGTTCCACGGATCGCCGGTCACGTCGGCCAGCGCCTTGCGGTTGCGGATCGACACGATGATCTGCAGCACCTGGAACACGATGCCCAGGCCGATCAGCACCGCGCCGATCACGGCCACGTGCAGGAACGGGGTCCATTCCGGGTTGTCGGTGTGGTTCAGGCGGCGGGTCATGCCCATCAGGCCCAGTGCGTACAGCGGCATGAAGGCGAAGTAGAAGCCCACCAGCCAGCACCAGAAGGCGCACTTGCCGAGGCGCTCGTCGAGCTTGAAGCCGAAGGCCTTCGGGAACCAGTAGGTCACGCCGGCCAGGTAGCCGAAAAGCACGCCGCCGATGATCACGTTGTGGAAGTGGGCGATCAGGAACAGGCTGTTGTGCAGCACGAAGTCAGCCGCCGGCACCGCCATCAGCACGCCGGTCATGCCGCCGATCACGAAGGTGACCATGAAGCCCAGGGTCCACATGACCGGGGTGGTCATGCGCACGCGGCCGCGGTACATGGTGAACAGCCAGTTGAAGATCTTCACCCCGGTCGGGATGGAGATGATCATGGTCGTGATGCCGAAGAAGGCATTGACGTTGGCGCCGGAGCCCATCGTGAAGAAGTGGTGCAGCCAGACCAGGAACGACAGCACCATGATGCAGCAGGTAGCGTAGACCATGCCCTTGTAGCCGAACAGCTTCTTGCCCGAGAAGGTCGAGATGATTTCCGAGAAGATGCCGAAGGCAGGCAGGATCAGGATGTAGACCTCAGGGTGGCCCCAGATCCAGATCATGTTCACGTACATCATGGCGTTGCCGCCCATCTCGTTCGTGAAGAAGTGCATGCCCAGGTAGCGGTCCAGGCCCAGCAGCGCCAGGGTCACGGTCAGCACGGGGAACGAGGCCAGGATCAGCACGTTGGTGCACAGCGCGGTCCAGGTGAAGACCGGCATGCGCATCAGGGTCATGCCCGGCGCGCGCATCTTGAGGATGGTCACCAGGAAGTTGACGCCGGTCAGCAAGGTACCGAGGCCTGAGATCTGCAGGGCCCACAAGTAGTAGTCGACCCCCACGCCCGGGCTGTAGGCCAGCTCGGACAGCGGCGGGTAGGCCAGCCAGCCGGTGCGGGCGAATTCGCCGACGCCCAGCGAGACGTTGACCAGCATGGCACCGGCCACGAACAGCCAGAAGCTCAGCGTGTTCAGGAACGGGAAGGCCACGTCGCGCGCGCCGATCTGCAGCGGCACGACCAGGTTCATCAGGCCGGTCATCAGCGGCATCGCCACGAAGAAGATCATGATCACGCCGTGGGCGGTGAAGATCTGGTCGTAGTGCTCGGGCGGCAGGATGCCCGGGTTGCCGTTGGTGGCCAGCGCGAGCTGGGTACGCATCATGATGGCGTCGGCGAAGCCGCGCAGCAGCATGATCAGCGCGACCAGCGAGTACATGATGCCGATCTTCTTGTGGTCGACCGAAGTGATCCAGTCATTCCACAGCGGCTTCCACTTGCCGAAGTAAGTGATCAGGGCGAATACCGCCAGCCCTGCCAGGCCTGCCCCGCCCAGCGCGCCCATGATGATGGGCTCGTGGTACGGAATGGCCTCCAGTGTCAATTTGCCAAACATTCTTGCTCCTAGGAATTCGAGCCCGGCGCCGCGACGGCGGGCACGGCCATGGACACCTGCTGGCCGGTGCCGATCGTGTTGCGCGAGGTGCAGACGGGACCGTAGGAGGTGCCGCCGCCGGCGATGGCGCCACCGGTGCCATCCATGTACTTGTGCAGGACGCCGTGGAACAGGTTCGGGTCAACCTTGGCGAACAGGGTCACCGGCTCCTTCTCGCTGGGCTGGGCCAGCTTTTCGTAATCGGCCAGGGTCAGTTCGCGCGGGGACGCCTTGACCTGCTTGAGCCACTGCTCGAACTCGAAGCCCGACATCGCCTTGGCCTTGAACTTCATGCCCGAGAAGCCGCCGCCGCTGTAGTTCGACGACATGCCGTCGTACACGCCGGCATGGTTGGCGATCAGGTGCAGCTTGGTTTCCATCCCAGCCATCGCATAGATCATGCTGCCCAGTTGCGGGATGAAGAACGAGTTCATCACCGAATCCGAGGTGATCTTGAAGTTCACCGGCGTGTTGACCGGGAAGGCGATCTCGTTGATGGTGGCGACGTGCTGGTCCGGGTAGATGAACAACCACTTCCAATCCAGTGCGACGGCCTCGATGGTGATCGGCTTGACTTCGGATTCGATGGGCTTGTACGGGTCCAGGTCGTGCGAAGACTTCCAGGTGATGTAGCCCAGCACCATGATGATCAGGCAGGGGATCAGCCACACCACCACCTCGATGGCGGTGGAGTGCGACCAGTCGGGCTCGTAGCGCGCCGCCTTATTGCTCTCGCGGTATTTCCAGGCGAATGCCAGCGTCATGATGATGACGGGCACGACCACCAGCAGCATCAGCCAGGTGGCCGTGATGATGATGGAGCGCTCCTCGATGCCGATCGCGCCCTTCGGATCGAGCACACCCATGTTGCAGCCGCCAAGCAGCAGCAAGCCCAAGCTGGGCAGGAACCGCGTCCAACGCGGAGGTTTATATTTCTTCATGTCACGACTGGGTTGAGTTCGCCGCGGCTAGGCACGACGCGGCTTCACTGCCTGGCGCGGGAGCGCGAGGCGGGGAAGGACTGGGGAAAGGAAACCGGAGCGCGGAGCCCGGGGCGTTGGCCCGGGAGCATGCGGCCGACCGTTGCTTCAGGCCGATCCGGGCATCACCTTGTGGGCGACTGCGCCGAACCGGCCAGGCGGTCCGCATTGGGGGGTATTCGCATGGCGGTGCCTGCCCCGCCGGCTCAATAGGCGAGCGCTATCTGCAGGCGAAGGGGGCGAGGCGGCAAACATCGTGGCGCGAATTTATCGCAACGCAACATGCAGGGTAAACCACAGGTACCGGACACACTGTCCGGAAAATCGGACAATGACGAAGGCAGGTCGGGGATGCGCACCTTGACGGTGCCAGGGAGAGTGGCCGGCGCCACCGCCGGCCGGCAGGCGGCCGGACCGGCCAGCCCTTGCCATGCCTGCGCCCGCCGGGTGTGACGGGGAGATGGTGGAGGAAGCCTTCCCACTAGATCCGGGTACGCCGAAGGCAATCCGGAAGACTACGTGGTGCGCCGGGGTGCGACAATATGTCGCCCCATGTGCGACAGGGTCTTTCTGCGCGATTTGTCGTAGTGGCACAACGAAAAAGCGCGGAGTTCCCGACCTCCGCGCTGCTGTGCAACAGGCTGCCGGCGGGAGTCCTGTCTCCGCTGCCCGCCCGCCCCGCAGGTCCGGCTAGCGCCAGTGTTCGCGGCGCTCATGCTCGCGCCACTCGTGGTCACGCCACTCGTGCTCGCGCCATTCCCGCTCACGCCAGTGCCGCTCGCGCCATCCCGGCCCCCAGTAGCCGGGGCCCGGTGCCACCACGACGGGAGGCGCGTAGGCCGGAGCCGCGTAGACCGGCGGCGGCGGTGCATAGACCGGGGCAGGCGCGACATACACCGGCGGCGCGACCACGACCGGCGCCGGAATACCGATGCCGATCCCCACGTCAACGTGCGCCTGCGCGCCTGCACTGGCCAGCAGCCCCGCCGCCGCCATGCAAATCAAGCCGATGTATTTCATATCTATCCGTCCGATCTTTGTCCGTGTAACGGGGCGCCAGGTTCCATGCCCGGCTGCTCCACGCCTGCACTCTAGGGCCGCGCAAGCCTGCCAGGCTTTGTGGAATCGCTACAGTTGTATCCGTTTGTAATGCGGAAGGCGCCCGGCACAGCCGGGTACGCCGGAAGATGGCGCGGCCGACAGGAAAAAAGGCCGCACATGGCGGCCCTTCAAGTGGAATCTACGCAGGATGCCAGCAGGATAGCGACAGGGTGGCGCGTACGCCCTCTGCCGGCGTCACAGCGGCCCGGCGTCAGGAGTAGCGGCGGCTGATCGATTCGGCCACACAGACCGGACGGTCGCTGCCTTCACGTTCCATGGTCACTTCCCAGGTCGACTGGGCACCGACAAGGCCCGGCGCATTCGGCAGCGGATCCAGGCGCTCCACCTTGAGCAGCTTGATGCGTGCGCGCAGGCGGCTGCCCACCGGCACCGGCGAGGTGAAGCGTACGCGGTTCAGGCCGTAGTTGACCCCCATCTTGACGCCGGGCATGTCGAGCGCGCTCTGCATCATGGCGGGCAGCAGCGACAAGGTGAGGAAACCGTGAGCGACGGGGGCGCCGAACGGCGACTCGCGCCTGGCCCGTTCCACGTCGACGTGGATCCACTGGTGGTCGCCGGTGGCTTCGGCGAAGAGGTTGACCTGCTGCTGGGTGATCTCCATCCAGTTGCTGACGGCGACTTCCTGGCCTTGCAGGCTCTCGAGCTCCTCGAGCGAGGCAATGGTGCGCATCCTGTCTCCTTCTATCGTCTTGAGTTGGCTTTGGTTGGCTTCGGTTGGCTGTGCTTAGTCTTGCTTTGCTGGCAATTCGTCCAGCTCGGGCCGGGTCGTGAACCGCGCCCGGCCGACAGGTCCAGGGCCGGGCTGCGGCGGCGTCATGCCAGCCCATTGTGCCTGCCGCGCCGGATTCCCGCTCAGGCGGGCCGGCGCCCGTACATGCCCATGCCCTTGACCGTGCAGACCAGTTCGCCGCGCTGGTTGGTGGCCTCCCACAGCGTGTGCACCACGCCGCGGTCGGGCTTGGACTGGGACGGGCGCGACTCCAGCACGCTCAGGGTGACGCTGAGCGTGTCGCCCGCGTAGACGGGCTTGAGCCAGCGGATGCCGTCCACGCCGGGCGAGCCCATGCTGGCGGACTTGCCGACCATGCTGTTGACCACCAGCCGCATCATGATGCCGCAGGTCATCCAGCCGCTGGAGATCAGGCCGCCGTAGATGCTCCTGGCGGCGGCCTCCTTGTCGGTATGGAAGGGCTGTGGATCGTACTGGCGGGCGAAGGCCAGGATCTCTTCCTCGGTGACGTGGTAGGAGCCCAGGTCGCGCTTGCTGCCGACCGTGAAGTCTTCGAAGTAAAGCATGGTGATTGTGACCTGCAAGTGGCCGCTCGGGCCGGTTCTGGGTTGAGGCCTGCGTCATGCCGGCACCACCGCCGGGGACGTGCCCGGAAGCAAAAAAGCCGCGCCCGGACCACCGGCGCGGCTTGTCTGCTCACTGCGCGCGGACGCGCATCAGGCTGCCTGCTGGAAGCCCGGCTGTGCGGCGAAGCGGCCCAGGTGATGGTCCACGTCGCCGAAGGTGGTGTTGATCAGCGTCAGGCGCTTGAACATGTGCGCGGCCGGCAGTTCGTTGGTCACGCCCATGCCGCCGTGGATCTGCACCGCCTCCTGGCCGACCGCACGCGCGGCCTGCCCGACGCGTGCCTTGGCGGCGGAGGCAAAGCGGCGGCGCTCCTCGGGCGACGACTCTTCGAAGCGCGCCGCGGCCAGCAGCGTGATCGAGCGCGACTGCTCGGCATGGATGAACATCTCCACCATGCGGTGCTGCAGCGCCTGGAAGCGCGCGATCGGCACGCCGAACTGCTGGCGCGTCTTGGCGTATTCCAGCGTGGCGGCGTTGAGCGTGTCCATCACGCCGACGGCCTCTGCGCACAGCAGCACGGCGGCGTAGTCGGCGCTCTCCTCGATGATCGGCCAGGCCTTGCCTGCGCTGCCCAGCAGCGTGGCCGGCGCATCCTGGAACTGGATGTCGGCCGCGCGCAGGTTGTCGATGGTGCGGTAGTCGGTGACGCTGACACCGGCACCCTTGACGTCCACCAGAAACAGCGAGATGCCGTCCAGGTCGGCCTCGGCGCCGCCGGTGCGCGCCGACACCACCAGCTTGTCGGCCTGCGCGCCGTGGATGGCCACGACCTTGCGGCCGTTCAGCTTGCCGTCCTTGGCCGTGACGCGCACGTCATTGAGCGCATAGCGGGCTTGCGGCTCGTTGAAGGCGGTGGCCAGCTTGAGTTCGCCACCGGCCACCTGCTCCAGCAGCGCTTCCTGGCCGCCGGCCAGCTTCAGCGCGTGCGCGGCCACCACGGTGGCCAGGTAGGGCTCGACCACCAGGCCGCGGCCGAGCTCCTGCATCACCACCATCATGTCGACCGCCTTGCCGGAGAAGCCGCCCTGCGCTTCCGGCACCGGCAGCGCGGTCAGGCCCAGCTCGACCAGCGCGCCCCAGGCGGAGTCACTGTGGCCGGCGGAGGTCTGGATGCCCTTCTTGCGGGTCTCGAAGTCGTAGCTCTTGTCGATGAAGCGGTGGATCGCGTCGGCGAGCTGCTTCTGTTCGTCGCTCAGATTGAAGTTCATGTCGCGTGTCTCCTCACAGCCCCAGGATCATCTTGCTGATGATGTTCTTCTGAATTTCGTTGGAGCCGCCGTAGATGGAGGTCTTCCGATAGTTGAAGTAGTACGCGGCCAGCGGCGCGGCATCGTCGTAGCCGGTCACGGCATGCTCGTGCTCGCACTCCAGGTAGGCCGGATCGAAGGGCTGGGCGTAGGGGCCGACGGCCTCGACCATCAGCTCGGTCAGCAGCTGCTGGATCTCGGTGCCCTTGATCTTGAGCATCGAGGCTTCCGGGCCGGGGCCCTTGCCTGCGGCCTCGCTCGACACCACGCGCAGCACGGTGATCTCCAGCGCCATCAGCTCGACTTCCAGCGCGGCGACCTTGGCGCCGAACACCGGATCCTCGAGCAGCGGCTTGCCGTTCTTCTGCTGCTGGCGCGCCACGCGCTTGAGGAAGCCCAGTTCGCGCTTGGAATTGCCCACGCGGGCGATGCCGGTGCGCTCGTGGCCGAGCAGGTACTTGGCGTAGGTCCAGCCCTTGTTCTCTTCGCCGACGCGGTTCTCGACCGGCACCTGCACGTTGTCGAAGAAGACCTCGTTCACCTCATGCTCTTCGTCCAGCATGATGATGGGGCGCACGGTGATGCCCGGGGTCTTCATGTCGATCAGCAGGAAGGAGATGCCCTCCTGCTGCTTGGCCTCGGGATCGGTGCGCACCAGGCAGAAGATCATGTCGGCGTGCTGGCCGAGCGTGGTCCAGGTCTTCTGACCGTTGACGATGTAGTGCTTGCCGTCCGAGGTCAGCTGGGCGCGCGTCTTCAGCGAAGCCAGGTCGGAACCCGAACCCGGCTCGGAATAGCCCTGGCACCACCAGTCGGTGCAGTCCAGGATGCGCGGCAGGTAGTACTGCTTCTGCTGCTCGTTGCCGTACTTCATGATCACCGGTGCCACCATGGCGACACCGAAGGGCAGCACGCCGGGCGCGCCGACACGGGCGTTCTCTTCATCCCAGATATGACGCTGGGTGGCGTTCCAGCCGGTGCCGCCGAACTGCACGGGCCAGTGCGGCGCCGACCAGCCGTTGCCGGCCAGAATCTTGTGCCAGCGCACCAGGTCGTCGCGGTTCGGACGCCGGTGGTTCAGCACCTTGCTGCGGATGTCCGCCGGCAGATTGGCCTCCAGCCAGCCGCGCACTTCCGCGCGGAAGGCGTCGTCGGCCGCCGAGTAGTTGAGATCCATGCCCGTCTCCAGTGATGATGCCGGCGTCTAAATGACCGGCGCGTTGTTCTGCCTGCGCGTCATGCACCGGCGGGAACGGGCACAGGACGCAATTCAGTGGGCCGTCTGCTTGAGCGCGTCCGGCACCACGAGCTGGATGGTATCGATGCCCTCCTCGGCCAGCGCCTGCACCTCTTCGGCCGACGCCGAGCCGCGGATACCGCGCTCGGGCGCCTCTTCGTAGTGCATGCGCCTCGCCTCCTCGGCAAAGCGTTCCCCCACGTCCTCGGTCTGCGCCAGCACCTGCCGCACCGCCTTCAGGTACAGCGCCTGCAGCGCCGCCTGCCGTGCGGTCGGCGAGGATTCGCCGGAGCCCTGCGCCGGCGCCACGGCGCCCGAGAGATTCAGGCGCGGCGCGCTCGGCAGCCGGCTCACGGCGTGGTCGCCGCAGACCGGGCACTGGACGAGGTCACGCGCGATCTGGTTCTGCGCCTCCTCCTCCGAGGCGAACCAGCCCTCGAAACGATGGTCATGCGCACAGCGCAGGTCGAGCACCTTCATGATCTTTCCAGCCCGTCGAAAGCAATATTATCCGTGAATCGAAATTTTGTGAACGGTCGTGCTAATTTTTTTGCGAACCGCTCCAAACCCGCCGCAAGCGCCGAAAAATGGCGGATGCGGCAGGGATTCTGCCATGCAAAACGGCAAGGCGAGGACGCCCTGCCCGATACAAGCTTAACAGCAGGTGGAAAGGGGCGCTGCCGCGGCCATGCCGGCGCCCCGGGGGCGGAGGAACGCTGGCTTGCGAAGCCTCGTGCAGCGGCGCCGCGCCGGAGGCGAAGGCCGCGCCGGGACAGCGGGGCGGCGACGGCTGGTGCGCCGGGCACAACCCCGGGGCGCTCAGGCTGCCTGGCGCGCGAAGTCGCTGGCGCTGCCGCGCCAGGCCAGCAGGGCCTCCCCGACGAACCGGTGCCAGTAGGCCTCGGAGCCGTGCGCCATGCGCCATTCGTGCAGCCGGCGTGTCAGCAGTTGCAGATCATATTCCTCAGTGACGCCGATCGCACCGTGCACCGCATGCGCGCTGGCCGCGACCACGCCGACGGCCTCGCTGGTACGCGCCTTGGCGATGGCCGCCCCCAGCAGGGCCGGCACCGGGCGGTCGCCGCGGAAGGCGAGTTCGGCGGCGGTGCCGGCCGCCGCCACATGTTCCGCCATCACGGCAAGCTGGTGCTGGATGGCCTGGAACTTGCCGATCGACTTGCCGAACTGGGCGCGGTCGTTGCCGTACTGCAGCGTCAGCTCGAACACGCGGCTCATGGCGCCCGCCAGCAGCGCCGCATGCAGGGCGGCGCCGAACGCCTGCACCTCGCCGCCTGCCCCGGGCAGGCGCAGCAAGGGCTCGGTGCGCGCCCAGCGCAGCGTGGCGCACTGGCTGCCGTGCACGCCGGAGGCGACGCGCTCGGCGGCGGCGCAGTCCAGCAGCACGAGGTCGCTGCCGGCATCGGCCAGCACATGGCCGGCAAGCATGCCGAAGGGCGTCTGGGCGCAATAGCCACCCTCGCCTTCGGCGCGCAGCGCCGGCGCGAGCGTGACCATGCCGGCCGGTACGGCCACGCCGTGCGGCGCCAGCAGCGCACGCGCGGCCAGGCTTTGTGCCACCGGCGCCGGCACGGCGTGCCGTCCCAGCGCGGTGAAGACCGGGAAGGCTTCGGCCAGGGTAAGCCCGGCGCCACCCGCGGCCTCCGGTGCCAGCAACTCGAGGAAGCCGGCGTCGGCCAGCGCGTCCCACAACGGCGCAGCCGGCGCACCAGCCTCCACCTTGCGCACGAAGGCCGGCGTGCATTGGTCTTTCAGGATGGCCTCGATGGCTTCTACGAACATCGCTCAGGTTCTCTCGATGGGGTGACGGGCCCGCTCAGCGCAGCCCCAGGCCGCGCGCGATCATGCCGCGCAGGATCTCGCGGGTTCCGCCGCGCAGCGAAAAGGTCGGTGAGATCTGGCTCAGGTAGGCCACCGTGCGGACCAGTTCGGCATCGATCTCGGCGCCCGGCTCGGCACCGCACAGCGCCTCGATCAGGGCCGGGATCGACTGCTCGAACTCGGTGCCGATGTCCTTGACCAGCGCCGCCTCGACCACCGGGCTCTCGCCACGTGCCAGCCGCGCGGTGACCGCCACCGACATGCTGCGCAGCGTGCACAGGTGGGTGGCGAAGCGCCCGGCCAGTGCGATCTGCTCCGCGCCCGGCGCGCCGCGCCGCAGTCCCGCCAGCCAGTGCTCCAGCAAGGCGATGCTCGAGTAGATGCGTTCCGGACCGCTGCGTTCGAAAGCCAGTTCCGCCGTCACCTGTTCCCAGCCGCTGCCTTCGTCGCCCACCAGCGCGTCTGGCGCCAGCAGCACATCGTCGAAGCTGACCTCCGAGAAATGCGCATCGCCGGTCAGGTCGCGGATGGGGCGCACCGTCACGCCCGGCAGCGACAGATCGACGATGAACTGCGATAGCCCCCGCTGCCGGTCCTCCGGCGCGCCGGAGGAGCGCACCAGCGCGATCATGTAGTGGCAGTGGTCGGCATTGGTGGTCCAGATCTTGCGCCCCGACAGGCGCCAGCCCTCCTCGCAGCGCGTTGCCCGGGTGCGCACGCTGGCCAGGTCCGAGCCGGAGCCCGGCTCGCTCATGCCGATGCAGAAGAAGGCGTCGCCGGCGCAGATGCGCGGCAGATAGAAGCGCTTCTGCGCCTCGGTGCCGTACTTCAGGATCAGCGGACCGCTCTGGCGGTCGGCGATCCAGTGCGCCGACACCGGCGCCCCCGCCGCCAGCAGTTCCTCGACCAGCACGAAGCGCCGGAAGGCGTCCATGCCGGCACCGCCGTAGGAGGCCGGCAGCGTCAGGCCGACCCAGCCGCGCGCGGCGAGCCGGCGGCTGAAGGCCGCATCGAAACCCATCCACGAGCGGGCACGCACGTCAGCCGGCGCGGCCGGCTGGTTGTCGCGCAGGAAGGCCTTCACATCGGCGCGGAAGGCCTCGGCTTCAGCCGGCAAGGCCGCCAGCCGGAAGGCACTCAGCAAGTTGTCCAAACTTCGACTCCCTTATCGGTCAATCGGTCATACACAGTCACGGTTGCGGTCCTGGCGCCGCTCATTCCGCCCTGACCCCGAGCGCCTTGGCGACCGGGATCCAGCGCGCGCTCGTCCTCGACGAAGCGGCCGAACGCCTCCGGGCTGCCCGGCATCGGCTGCGCGCCGATGGCACGCGGCTTGTCGACCAGGTCGGGCCGCCTGAGCGCGTCGTTGATGGCCTGGTTCAGTGCCGCGATGGCCGCGCGCGGCGTGCGCGCCGGCGTCACCACGCCGAACCAGGCGCTGGCCTCCGTATCGTTGAAGCCCAGCTCGCGCAGCGTGGGCACCTCGGGCATCAGCGGGAATCGGGTCGCGTCCAGGATCGCCAGGGCATGCAGCTTACCGGCGCGCGCCTGTGGCATCGACGACGGCAGCGCACCGAACATCAGATGCGCGGACGGCGGCGGATGCGACAGAGTAAGGGCGTCGCGCGGGCCCCGTCCAATATTGATTTGCAAGCTCCCGATATCGAATCGGTATCGGGCGGATGCCGGCGAATGCCCCCTGGAAGCCCTGGCCACAGCGGCGCTGGACAGCTCTTCCCGCACGCCCCCGCCGAGGACAAGCCGTCGGAATACCGCGCCATCTTGGCCCGCCTGCGCCTTGGGCAGGCTTGGCGCGGCAGGCGCGGCAGCGCAATATCCCGGCGATATCGCTCCTGTGCAAACGGATATTGGACAAGCCGAGTCCGCCTCCCTTAGCCTTGCCCCCGGCGGCCGTGCGCAGCAACGTGCGCCGCGACTGCGGCAAGCAGAACGAACCCATACGGAGAGACAAGGACAAATGGCGGATTTCCTGCGATACGAGCAACAGGGCCACATCGTGACCCTGACCATGAACGAGCCCGAGCGGCGCAACCCGCTGACCGGCAACAGCGCGGTCGACGACTTCCTCGCCGCCATCGCGCGCATCCGCGACGACCGCAGCGTGCGCGCGGTGGTTCTCACCGGCGCCGGCGCCGCCTTCTCCACCGGCGGCAATATCCGCGACATGGAACGCCAGGCATCGGGCGCCGTCAGCGGCCTGGAGATCCGCCAGGACTACCGCAACGGCATCCAGCGCCTGCCGCTGGCCCTGTTCAACCTGGAGGTGCCGGTGATCGCCGCAGTCAACGGCCCGGCCATGGGCGCCGGCCTCGACCTGGCCTGCATGTGCGACATCCGCATCGCCGCGGAGCAGGCCCAGTTCGCCGAGAGCTTCGTCAAGCTCGGCATCATTCCCGGCGATGGCGGCGCCTGGCTGCTGCCGCGCGTGATCGGGCTGTCGCGCGCCGCGGAGATGACCTTCACCGGCACGCCGATCGATGCCCGCCAGGCCCTCGAATGGAACCTGGTCTCGCGCGTGGTGCCGGCCGAGCAACTGCTGCCGACGGCCCTCGACATCGCCGCGCGCATCGCCGCCAACCCGCCGCACGCGGTGCGCATGGCCAAGCGGCTGATGCGCGAAGGCATGCACAGCCGCCTGGACACGCTGCTGGAACTGTCGGCCGGCTTGCAGGCGCTGTCGCACCAGACCGCCGACCATCGCGAAGCGGTGCAGGCCTTCCTGGAAAAGCGCCAACCGGTCTTCACCGGCCAGTGAGCCGGCGCAACCCCATGGACCTGCGCCGCATCCGGCATTTCGTCGTGCTGGCGGAAACGCTGAATTTCCGCCGCGCTGCCGAGCGCCTGCACATGGCGCAGCCACCGCTGTCGGTGTCGATCCAGAAGCTGGAGGCCGAACTCGGCACCACGCTGTTCACGCGCGACGCGCGCGGCGTGGCGCTGACGCCAAGCGGCCGCGCCGCGCTCGCCGAGGCACGCCGCATGCTGTTCCACGCCGCGCAATTCTCCGATGCCGCGCGCAGCGCGGACAGCGGCACCGGCGGCGTGCTGCGCGTGGGCTTCGTCGGCTCCACCACCTTCGCGCTGCTGCCGCGCCTGGTGCCGATCTTCCGTGCCGAGTACCCCGGCGTGGAGCTGGTGCTGCGCGAGGCCACCTCGGCGCGCATCCTGCAATGGCTGGACGAGGAAGCGCTCGACGTCGGGCTGGTGCGCACGCCGCTGCTGCGCCACTCGGGCGCCACCCTGCTGCCGCTCGAGCACGACGGCTTCGTGGCCGCGCTGCCGCGCGGCAACGCGCTCGCCGGCAAGGGGCCGCTGCGCCTGGCCGAGCTGGCCGGGGAACGCTTCATCATGTACGCCGCCGACGAGGCGGCCGGCCTGCACAGCGCCGCCATGTCGGCCTGCCAGCTCGCCGGCTTCGTGCCGCGCGTGGCGCAGGAAGCCATCCAGGTGCAGACCGTGCTCGCGCTGGTGGAAAGCGGGCTGGGCGTAGCCCTGGTGCCGTCCATCATGCAGCGCTTCGCCAGCGAGCGTATCGTCTACCGGGAACTGGAGGACTATCCGGCCGCGGCCGCGATCGGGCTCGCCCTGGCCTACCGCCCCGACCAGCAGAGCGCCGCCGCGCAGCGCTTCCGCGACGTGGCGGCGCGGGTCTTCCCGCTGCCGCGCGCCGGCCGGGCGCCCGCGCACGGCGCCGCCGCAGCCTAGTCAGCGCGCGCCCGGCGCTACAGCGTGCGCGCGATGATCTCGCGCATGATTTCGCTGCTGCCGCCGAAGATGCGCTGCACGCGTGCGTCGACCCAGGCGCCGCCGATCGCGTATTCGCTCATGTAGCCGTAACCGCCGTGCAGTTGCAGGAACTCGTCGAGCACGCGGCCCTGCATCTCGGTGGCATTGAGCTTGGCCATGGCCGCGCGGTCCGGGCTCAGCTCGCGGCGCAGGTGCAGCGCCAGGCAATCGTCGACGAAGACGCGCAGCATCTGGGTACGGAACTGTTCGTGGTCTTCACGGAAAACACTACGCATGACGGCTTCCTTGCAAGGCTCGGCCGGCACCTCCGCGAGACGCGCCGGCCCGGGATGGACTGGAATGGGCTGGGATGGGGATTCAGGCGTCGGCTGCGGCGCGGCGCGGCGCGCCTGCACCGCGAAGCCCTCGCCCGGGCGGCCGCGATAGCGCTCCTTGAGTTCGCGGCGCAGCAGCTTGCCCGTCTCCAGGCGCGGCAGCGGGTTGTCGAACACCACGGTGCGCGGCAGTTTCAGGCGGCCCAGCCTGGCCAGGCAGAAATCCACCAGTTCCTGCGCCATGGCGGCGCCGGCCCGGGCCGGGTCGCGCAGGTGCACCACGGCCTTGGCGACTTCGCCGAACTCCTCGTCGGGCACCCCGATCACGGCGGCGTCATAAACGGCCGGCTGCTGCGTCAGCAGGCCGAGCGACACCAGCCAGCGCCCCACGCGCCCGGCGCGGCGGTCGAGCCCGCCGTAGGTCAGCACCGCGCCAGTGTCGGCCTGGATCTGGGCGGCCTTGTCTGCTTGTATTTGCGCCCAGCGATGCAGCTTGGTCATGACTGCGTGTCTCCTCCGGTTTGAAACCCCTTCTCCTTCTACTACCCGATCGTCCCCAGCGAAGCCTCGACACTGCGTACCAGCGTCACCAGGCGCGGCCCCAGGTTGTCGACGAGCTGCTTGCTCTGCTCGCTGTACACCGGCACCGAGGCGGCGAAGATCCACGCCTCGCCGTCGCGGCGCACCCGCATGGGCACGGCGATCGACTCGATTTCCCGGTGCAGGTCGCGATGGCCGCGGCAGAAGCCGTACTCCTCGAGGTCGCGCGCGGCATCGGCCAGGCGCTCCTGCAGCCAGGCCTCGCGCTGCGGATCCTGTGCCTTCAGCCCGGCCAGGTAAGCCTCGCGCTCCTCGGGTGCCATCAGCGACAGGTAGGCGCGGCCCGAGCCGGTGCGCGAGACCGACACGCGCATGCCCACCTCGGGGCGGAACACCTTGCTGCCCACGCCCTGCACGATCTCGACGTAGCTGAGCGTATGGCCGATGCCCAGGGTCAGCTCGAGCTGGCCGCAGATGTGGTCGGCCAGTTCCTGCATCAGGGGCCGCGCCAGCTGGCGCACCGTCATGCGCGCCAGCGCCGGCGCCGCCAGGTTCAGCAGGCCGACGCCGGGCACGTACTTGGACACCCGTTCCGAGTAGCGCAGCAGGCCCAGCTCGCACAGCGTGTCGAGCAGGCGGAACAAGGTGGGCTTGGCCAGGCCGGTCATCTCCATCAGCTCGCGCCCGCTCAGTTCCTGTGCCGTCGGCGAAAAGCAGCCCAGGATGGAGACCCCGCGCGCCAGCGCGCTGACCAGCCGGCCCTCGCCGTCCTGGTCCCCCGCCGCTACCGGATGATTCATGCCTCGCCCTCTACATTTCGATACTTCAGTCTCATTAAATTCATATTGCACCTCAGATAAGAAGACAGTCAACAAATATTTCCACGTTTACGCTAGACTTTTCGGACCATAAAGCATCACAACGAGACAAAAGACACTGGATTTCGAGTCTGCCGTCTCATCCAGCGATCCAGAAGCCATCCGCCGCATCACAGGAGACCAGCATGCAGCAAGCCGTCATCGTCGACGCCATCCGCAGCCCCATGGGCCGTTCCAAACCGGGTTCGGCCTTCACCGAACTGCATGCCACCGAACTGCTGGCCCAGGTGCTGAAGGGACTGGTCGAGCGCAACCGCCTCGACCCCGGCCTGGTGGACGACGTCATCACCGGCTGCGTGACCCAGGCCGGCGAGCAGTCCGCGGGCCCCGGGCGCGTGGCCTGGCTGGCGGCGGGCTTTCCCGAGCACGTGCCCGCCACCACCATCGACCGCAAGTGCGGCTCCAGCCAGCAGGCCGTGCATTTTGCCGCACAGGGCATCATGGCCGGCGCCTACGACATCGTGATCGCCTGCGGCATCGAGTCGATGAGCCGCGTGCCGATGGGTTCGGCGCGCATCGGCCAGAACCCCTACGGTCCGTCGATGGAAGCCCGCTATGCGCCCGGCCTGGTGTCGCAAGGGGTTGCCGCCGAGCTGGTGGCCGCCCGCTACGAGCTGTCGCGCGCACAGATGGACGGCTATTCGGCACGCTCGCACGAGCTCGCCGCCGCCGCCCGCGAGCGCGGCGACTTCCGCCGCGAGATCCTGCCCATCGTCACGCCGAACGGCGTGGTCGAGCACGACGAGACCATCCGTGCGGGCACCTCGGTGGAAAAGCTGGGCACGCTGCAGGCCTCCTTCCGCAACGAAGAGTTGAGCGCCCGCTTCCCGCAGGTCGGCTGGAACGTCACCGCCGGCAACGCCTCGCAGATCAGCGACGGCGCCGCCGCCATCCTGCTGATGAGCGAGGCCGCCGCGGCGCGCCTGGGCCTGAAGCCGCGCGCCCGCTTCGTCGCCTTCGACGTGTGTGGCGACGATCCGGTGGCCATGCTGACGGCGCCGATCCCCGCCAGCCAGCGCGCGCTGAAGAAGAGCGGCCTGCGCCTGGACCAGATCGACCACTACGAGATCAACGAGGCCTTCGCCTGCGTGCCACTGGCCTGGCAGAAGGCACTGGGCGCCGACGCGGCGCGCCTGAATCCGCGCGGCGGCGCGATTGCCCTGGGCCACCCGCTGGGCGCCTCGGGCGCGCGCCTGATGACCACCATGCTGCATGCGCTGGAAGACAGCGGCGGCCGCTATGGCCTGCAGTCGATGTGCGAGGCCGGCGGTATGGCCAACGCGACCATCATCGAGCGCCTGTGAAGCGCCACCGCCCCGCCATCGAATCCCGACCCGAATCCCGACCCGAATCCCGACCCGAATCCCAAGATAGACCAACAGGAGACCCGAAATGAAGCTTGATTCGCAAATGTCCGCCGTCGTCACCGGCGGCGCCTCCGGCCTGGGCCTGGCCAGCGCCCGCCGCCTGCTCGAACGCGGCGTCGCCGTGGTCATCTGCGACCTGTCGGCCGAGCGCGGCGCGGCGGCACTCGACGCGCTGCAGGGCAAGGTGACCTTCGTCCAGGCCGACGTGTGCGACACCGAGCAGATGAACCGCGTCTTCGACGCCGCCGCGGCGCTCGCGCCGCTGCGCTGCCTGGTGCATTGCGCCGGCCTGGGCGGCCCGGTGCGCCTGGTCGAGAAGGACGGCTCTCCCGGCTCCTTGGAAAAGTACGAGTCGATCGTGCGCATCAACCTGGTCGGCACCTTCAACACGCTGCGCCTCGCCGCGGCCCGCATGGCGAAGAACGAGCCGGTCGACGGCGAGCGCGGCGCCTGCGTGCTGACCGCCTCGGTAGCCGCCTACGAAGGCCAGATCGGGCAGATCCCGTACGCCTCGGCCAAGGCCGGCATCGTCGGCATGACGCTGGTGGCTGCGCGCGACCTGGCCCAGCGCCTGATCCGCGTCTGCACCATCGCCCCCGGCCTGTTCGACACCCCGCTGCTGGCCAAGCTGCCGGAGAACGTGCGTAGCTCGCTGGGCGCCATGGTGCCCCACCCGGCACGCCTTGGCGCACCCGACGAGTACGCCTCGACCGCGCTGCACATCCTCGAGAACCCCATGCTCAACGGCGAGACCATCCGCCTGGACGGCGCCATCCGCATGCAGCCGCGCTGACGCGCGGCCGAGTCGAGGAGACCGCAAATGAGCGATACGCTGCAGCTCGAGACGCGCGGCAATGTGCTGCTGATCACCCTCAACCGCCCCGAAGCCCGCAATGCGATGGACTTCGAGACCGCCACCGCCCTGGCCGCGGCGATCGACCGGCTCGAGGCCGATGACACGCTGGCCCTGGCGGTGCTGACCGGTGCCGGCGGCACCTTCTGCTCCGGCATGGACCTGAAGGGCTTCCTCGCCGGCAAGCGTCCCAGCCTGCCCGGGCGCGGCTTCGGCGGCCTGACCGAGGCACCGCCGCGCAAGGTGCTGATCGCCGCGGTGGAAGGCTATGCACTGGCCGGCGGCTTCGAGCTGGCGCTCGCCTGCGACCTGATCGTGGCCTCGCGTGCAGCGAAATTCGGCCTGCCGGAAGTCAAGCGCGGGCTGGTCGCCGCCGCCGGCGGACTGATGCGCCTGCCGCGCCGCGTACCCTACCACGTGGCAATGGAGTACGCGTTGACCGGTGACATGATGAGCGCCGAGGCGGCCCACGCCTATGGCCTGGTCAACCGCCTGGCCGAACCGGGCCAGGCGCTCGACGGCGCGCTGGCGCTGGCCGCCGCGGTCGGCGCCAACGGGCCGCTGGCGGTTGCCACCAGCAAGCGCATCGTCGCCGAGTCGGCCGACTGGTCCAACGAGGAGATGTTCGAGCGCCAGCGCCCGCTGGTGGCTCCGGTGCTTGCCTCGTCCGACGCGCGCGAGGGCGCGGCGGCCTTTGCCGAGAAGCGCAAGCCAGTCTGGACGGGTAAGTAGGCGGCAAGGCAGCAGGGCGAAGGCAAGCGCGTCGACCAGCGGGCGCTGCCGCGACGGGCCGGCGCCTGCCCTCTCCCCCGGCCCCTCTCCGCAAGCGGGAGCGGGGAGCGAACCCGTGCAGTGCGAACTCCGTCGCGCGGGACGAAGCCTACGAGATGCACCAACACCAGCGCCTGCGCCCGGCGAACGGGTGCAGCCCGGCCGGCGCAAACCTGCGCCGGCCGCTGCCTCAGCGCGGCGCCGGGAGTTCGCCTGGCGCCCAGGCGCCCGACAGCACCTTCTCCAGCCAGAACGCACCGATGATGGTCTTGACGTCGCTGACGCGGCCCTGGCGCACCCAGTCGATCAACTGACCGGCGGGCATGATGAAGGTCTCGAGGAATTCGCCTTCGTCGAGCTGCGCCTCGCCGGCCTGCAGGCCGCGCGCGAGGAAGATGTCGATGAACTCGGTCGAGTAGGAAATGACGGGGTGGATGCGCGTCAGGTAGTCCCAGCGCTCCGCGCGGTAGCCGGTCTCTTCCAGCAGTTCGCGCTGGCCGCAGCGCAAGGCGCCCTCCTCGGGGTCCAGCTTGCCGGCCGGGAACTCCACCATGACCTTGCCGATGGGATAGCGGAACTGGCGCTCCATCAGCACGCGGCCGTCGTCGAACAGCGGAATCATCATCACCGCGCCGGGGTGCAGCACGTACTCGCGGCCCGCGTGCTTGCCGTCGGGCAGCGCGACGATATCCTGCTTCAGCGTGAGGAACTTGCCCTGGTGCAGGGTCGCCGAGGCGACGCACGTCTCCTTCAACCCGGCATCGCGGGCGCCGTCGGAGGCGTCGGAGGCGTCGGGGGCATGGGGGGCAGCGGCCGCGCGGGCCAGTTCGATCTTGTCGCTCATGAACACTCCGGGAATGGGCGCGGCCCGTTCCCGGAGGGGAGCTTCAGGCCGCGGCGCGGTGCTTGACGAGATATTGCCAGGTGAAGCCCGGGAAGGCGAACACCAGCATCATGCAGGCGGTGATGGCGTAGAACTGCCACCCTTGCGGGAAAGCATTGCCAAGGCTCGCCTCGACAGCGAAGCCGGCGGCGCCGGCCACGCCGTACCAGACGAGCAGTTCGCCCAGGCGCAGCCACAGCGGCTTGAGCGGCCGGCGCAGCGGCACCAGGCCGAACAGCCGCTGGTTGACGAACGGCAGGTTGGCACAGATCAGTGCCAGCACGATGACAAACCAGCCGCCTGCCGAAGTGCTCATCGCCGCCGCTCCGCCGTCGCGATCAGGACGCCAGGGTGGCGCGGATCGCCGTGTAGCACAGGTTCATCAGCGCGGCCGGGAAGATGCCGAGCAGGATGATCGCCAGGCCGTTCAGGCTCAGCAGCGAACGCAGGCCGAAGGTGGCCTCCATCTTCTCTTCGCCCACCGGCGCGTCGAAGTACATCAGCTTGACCACGCGCAGGTAGTAGAAGGCGCCGATCAGCGAGAACAGCACCGCCACCACGGCCAGCCAGGTCTGGCCGGTCGAGACCACGGCCTGCAGCACCGACAGCTTGGCGTAGAAGCCCACGGTCGGCGGGATGCCGGCCAGCGAGAACATCATCACCAGCATCAGGAAGGCGAACCACGGGTTGCGGCGCGACATGCCCTTCAGGTCTTCCAGCGTCTCGGCTTCGAAACCCTTGCTGGTGCGCAGCAGGATCAGGCCGAAGGTGCCCAGCGTGGTCAGCAGGTAGGTCACCGAGTAGAACATCGACGCGCTGTAGGCGCCGGCAGCGCCGTCAGCCTTGCCACCGGCGACGCCGGACAGCATGCCCAGCAGCACGAAGCCCATGTGCGAGATGGTGGAATACGCCAGCATCCGCTTCAGGTTGGTCTGCACGATGGCCGTCAGGTTGCCGATCGCCAGCGAGGCCACCGACATCACCACCAGCATCATCTGCCAGTCCACCGCCAGCGGCAGCAGGCCTTCGACCAGGACGCGCAGCATCAGCGCGAATGCCGCCACCTTCGGACCGCCGGCGATCAGCAGCGTGACCGCGGTCGGCGAACCCTGGTAGATGTCGGGGATCCACATGTGGAACGGTGCGGCGCCGAGCTTGAACGACAGGCCGGCCACCAGGAAGACCACGCCGAAGGCCAGCATGGTGTTGTTGACGCGGCCGGACTCGACCACGCGGAACACCTCGCCCAGGTTCAGCGAACCGGTCGCGCCGTACATCATCGACATGCCGTACAGCAGGAAGCCCGAAGCCAGCGCGCCCAGCACGAAGTACTTCATCGCCGATTCGGAGGTCACGCGCGAATCGCGGCGCAGGGCCACCAGGGCGTACGACGACAGCGACAGCAGTTCCAGGCCCAGGTACAGGGTCAGGAAGTTGTTGCCGGTGATCATCACGATCTGGCCGCCCAGCGTGAACAGCGACAGCATGTAGAACTCGCCGGCGAACATGTCGCGCTCGGCGAGGTAGTTGCGGGTGTAGACCAGCGTGGCGAACATGCCCAGGCTGCAGAAGGCCGACAGCACGTTGGCCATCGGGTCGACCACCACCAGGTTGGCGAAGACGTAGTGCGTCTCGCCACCGGCTGCGTCCAGGCCGAACCAGAACGTCAGCACCAGCGTCGCCAGCAGCGACAGCGGATAGGCGACGCTCTGCTTGCCCTTGCCGCGCGCCAGGTCGATCCAGTTGATCGCCGCGATGGCCACGGCCAGGAAGATGATTGGCGCCACAGGTGCCAGACTAGAAGAGGACGGTTGCATATTCTCTCTCTCCCCCGCTTACAGCTTGGACTGTGCCACGTGGGACAGCAGGTTCACCACGGACGCGTGCATCACGTCGGTAAAGGGTTTCGGGTACAGGCCCATGTACAGGGTCATCAGGGCCAGCACACCGAGCATGAAGAACTCGCGCTTGTTCAGGTCGACCAGTTCACGCACGTGCTGGTGCACCATGTCGCCGAACACCACGCGCTTGACCATCCACAGCGAGTAGGCCGCGCCGAGGATCAGGGCGGTCGCCGCCAGCAGGCCGATCCAGAAGTTGTACTTGACCGAACCCAGGATCACCATGAACTCGCCGACGAAGCCGGAAGTCGCGGGCAGGCCGCAGTTGGCCATGGCGAAGAACACGGCGAGCGCGGCGTACTTCGGCATGGTGTTGACCACGCCGCCGTAGTCGGCGATCTGGCGCGAGTGCACGCGGTCGTACAGCACACCGATACACAGGAACATCGCGCCCGAGATGAAGCCGTGCGAGATCATCTGCACGATGCCGCCTTCGACACCGATCTCGCTGAAGATGAAGAAGCCCAGCGTGACGAAGCCCATGTGCGCGATCGACGAGTAGGCGACCAGCTTTTTCATGTCGGCCTGCACCAGCGCCACCAGGCCGATGTAGATCACCGCGATCAGCGAGATGGTGATGATGAACGGGGCCAGCGTATGGCTGGCGTCCGGCGCGATCGGCAGCGAGAACCGCAGGAAGCCGTAGGCACCCAGCTTCAGCATGATGGCAGCCAGCACCACCGAACCGCCGGTCGGCGCTTCCACGTGGGCGTCGGGCAGCCAGGTGTGCACCGGCCACATCGGCACCTTGACCGCGAAGGCCATGAAGAAGGCGACGAACAGCGCGATCTGCTCGTTCATCGACAGCTTGGCGTCATGCCATTGCAGGATCTCGAAGGTACCCGTCTTGTTGTACAGGTAGATCAGCGCGACCAGCGTCAGCAGCGAGCCCAGCAGCGTGTACAGGAAGAACTTGAAGGCTGCGTAGACACGGTTCGGACCGCCCCAGACACCGATGATGATGTACATCGGGATCAGCGTGGCCTCGAAGAACACGTAGAACAGCAGGCCGTCCAGCGCCGCGAACACGCCGACCATCAGGCCGGACAGGATCAGGAACGCGGCCATGTACTCGGCCACGCGCTCGGTGATCACCTCCCAGGCCGAGATCACCACGATCACGGTGATGAAGGCGGTCAGCACCACGAACCACATCGAGATGCCGTCGACACCCAGGTGGTACTGGATGTTGAAGCGTTCGATCCAGGTCGACTTCTCCACGAACTGCATGGCCGCCGTGGAGCGGTCGAAGTGGAACATCAGCGGCAGGGTGGCGACGAAGCTCACCAGCGAGCCGAACAGCGACATCCAGCGCACGAAGCACTTGCTGCGGTCCGAACCGAAGGCGAGCACCAGCAAGCCGAAGAAGATAGGCAGCCAGATTGCGAATGACAGAACCATTTCGTTGTTTTCCTTACTTGGTGCCTATCACGCCGGTGATGGTCAGAGTCAGCAGCACCAGCATGCCCACGATCATCGCGAACGCGTAGTGGTAGATGTAGCCGGACTGCAGGTAGCGGCTGGCGGCGGCGAACGAAGCCACCACACGTGCCGAACCGTTGACCACCAGGCCGTCGATCAGGCCCTGGTCGCCGCCCTTCCACAGACCGCCGCCGATCAGGCGCGCACCCTTGGCGAACACTGCCTGGTTGATGTCATCCAGGTAGTACTTGTTCTCGAGCAGCTTGTACACGCCGGAGAAGCGTTGCTTGATCGCCTCCGGGATGTCGGGGCGCTTCATGTAGAAGAACCACGACAGGACCACGCCGGCGATGGCCAGCCACAGCACGGGGGTGGTCAGCGAATGCAGTGCCATCGGCACCCAGCCGTGGAAGGCCTCGGCCAGCTCGGCCATCGCGTGGTGGTTCTCGCCGACGTAGATCACATCCTTGAAGGCCACGCCGTGCTTGAAGAAGTCGCCGAACAGCATCGGCTCGATGGCGATGGCACCGATGATCACCGACGGGATGGCCAGCAGCACCAGCGGCAAGGTCACCACCCACGGCGACTCGTGCGGCTTCTCGCCGGGGGCCAGGCCATGGTGGTGATCCGCCGAGACCTCCTCATCCTCATGGTCGCCATGATGGTTGTGGTGGTCGTGGTTGGCCTTGCCGAAGCGTTCCTCGCCATGGAAGACCAGGAAGTACATGCGGAAGGAGTAGAACGCCGTGACGAACACGCCGGCCAGCACCGCCACGTAGGCAAAGCCGGAGCCCGCGATGTGCGATTCCGCCACCGCCTCGATGATCGAGTCCTTGGAGTAGAAACCCGCAAAGAACGGCGTGCCGATCAGCGCCAGCGAACCGACCAGCGAAGTCAGCCAGGTGATGGGCATGTACTTGCGCAGGCCGCCCATATTGCGCATGTCCTGGTCGTGGTGCATGCCGATGATGACCGAGCCGGCGCCGAGGAACAGCAGTGCCTTGAAGAAGGCGTGGGTCATCAGGTGGAACACGGCCACCGAGTAGGCCGAAGCGCCCAGTGCGACGGTCATGTAGCCCAGCTGCGACAGCGTCGAGTAGGCCACCACGCGCTTGATATCGTTCTGGACGACGCCGAGGAAGCCCATGAACAGCGCGGTGATGGCACCGATCACCAGGACGAAGGACAGCGCGGTGTCGGACAGCTCGAACAGCGGCGACATGCGGCTGACCATGAAGATGCCGGCCGTCACCATGGTGGCGGCGTGGATCAGCGCGGAGATCGGGGTCGGGCCTTCCATCGAGTCAGGCAGCCAGACGTGCAGCGGAAACTGCGCCGACTTGCCCATCGCGCCGATGAACAGGCAGATGCAGGCCACGGTGATCATCAGCCAGTCGGTACCCGGGAAGATCACGGTGGCGAGCTGGTCGCGCTGCGCGAACACGTCGGTGTAGTTCAGGCTGCCGCTGTAGGCCAGCAGCAGGCCGATGCCCAGGATGAAGCCGAAGTCGCCGACGCGGTTGACCAGGAAGGCCTTCATGTTGGCGAAGATGGCGGTCGGGCGGGTGAACCAGAAGCCGATCAGCAGGTAGGACACCAGGCCCACCGCTTCCCAGCCGAAGAACAGCTGCAGGAAGTTGTTGCTCATCACCAGCATCAGCATCGAGAAGGTGAAGAGCGAGATGTAGGCGAAGAAGCGGTTGTAGCCGGGGTCGCCCTGCATGTAGCCGATGGTGTAGATGTGCACCATCAGCGAGACGAAGGTGACCACCACCATCATCATCGCGGTCAGCGAGTCGACCAGGAAGCCCACCTCCATCTTCAGGCCGCCGATGCTCATCCATTCGTAGATGGTGCCGTTGAAGCTGGCACCGTCCAGCACGTCGCGCAGCACGAGCACCGACAGCACGAAGGCGATGGCCACACCGAGGATGGTCACCGTGTGGGCCATCACCCGGCCGGCGCGGGAATCCGAGGTCGTGCAGCCGAAGAACTTGGTGCCGAACAGGCCGGCTATCGCGGCGCCGGCTAGCGGCGCCAGCGGAATCGCCAGCAGCAGGTTGGGGTTGAGCGTGGTTGCCATAGGACGCTTATTGGTGTGCGGTCGGTGAGCGATCTGGGGTCTTTACGTGAGCAGTCATGAGGTCAGCCCTTGAGCGTATCCATGTCGTCCACGTTGATCGTGTCCAGGTTGCGGAACAGCACCACCAGGATCGCGAGACCGATTGCCGACTCGGCGGCGGCCACCGTGAGGATGAAGAAAACGAAAACCTGTCCGGCCAGGTCCCCCAGGTAGTGGGAGAAGGCGACGAAATTGATGTTGACCGCGAGCAGCATCAGCTCGATCGCCATCAGCAGCACGATCACGTTCTTGCGGTTCAGGAAGATACCAACGATGCTGATGGCGAACAGGATCGCACCGAGCACGAGGAAATGGGCGAGAGAGAGCACAGCGTTTCTCCGTGGCTTCAGTTCTTGTTGTTGGCCGCATCGGCGGCTTGCGCAACCTGCGCCGGCATCGAGACCAGGCGCACGCGATCGTCGCGGCGGGTACGCAGCTGCTCGGAGATGTCTTGCGACTTGGTGTCCTTGCGGCGGCGCATCGTCAGGGCCACGGCGGCAATGATGGCGACCAGCAGGATGATCCCGGCCACTTCGAAGGCGAAGATGTAGTCGGTGTAGATCAGCTTGCCCAGCGCGGCGGTGTTCGAGTAGCCGGGCGCCTGCGCGGCAGCGTTGACCACCGGGCTGGTGGTGCCGATGAAGTTGCGCACCAGCACGATGGCCATCTCGGCGATGATCAGCGCGCCGACGATCGAGGCCATCGGCACGTAGGTCCAGAAGTCCCGCCGCAGGTGCTCGATGTCGATGTCGATCATCATCACCACGAACAGGAACAGCACCATCACGGCGCCGACGTACACCAGCACCAGCAGGATGGCGAGAAATTCCGCCTTGAGCAGCATCCAGATCGCCGCGGCCGTGAAGAACGACAGCACGAGGAACAGTGCGGAGTGCACCGGGTTCTTCGCAGTGATGACTTTCAGTGCGGAGAGCACCAGCACCAGCGCAAAGACGTAGAAGATGGTGGTCGTGAGTTCCATGGTCCCTATCGGATCCTCTTGGGGCCGCACGGCACGCACACCCCCGGGTGGCCCGCGCTTGCGGCTTCCTAGCCTTGGCCCCTCGCAGGGCACGATTCAATTTCGGTTGGCTGCGGCGGCCGGACTGGCCGCCCGCCTTGCCGGACCTGCCGCCACACGGCAGCGGGCCCGGACTCGATCAGCGGTACTTGGCGTCCGCCGCCTTGGCCGCGGCGATCTGCGGCTCGTAGCGGTCGCCCACTGCCAGCAGCATGTCCTTGGTGAAGTACAGGTCGCCCCGCTTCTCGCCGTGGTACTCGAGGATCTGCGTTTCGACGATGGCGTCCACCGGGCAGGCTTCCTCGCAGAAGCCGCAGAAGATGCACTTGGTAAGGTCGATGTCGTAGCGCGTGGTGCGGCGCGTGCCGTCGGCGCGCACGTCCGACTCGATGGTGATGGCCATCGCCGGGCACACGGCCTCGCACAGCTTGCAGGCGATGCAGCGCTCTTCCCCGTTGGGGTAGCGGCGCAGAGCGTGCAGGCCGCGGAAACGCGGCGAGATCGGGGTTTTCTCTTCCGGGAACTGGACAGTGACCTTGCGGGCGAAGAGATAACGCCCGGTCAGAGCCATGCCCTTGAAGAGTTCCTTCAGGAGCAGGCTGTTGAAGAAGTCCTTGATGGCGAGCAGCATGACGATTGCTTCCTAGTGATTCCGCGCGGCGCGCGCTGCGGCGCGCGCCGTCCGTTGGCCCTTCCGGCCGTTCAGTGCCAGATGTTCCACGGCGACTTGATCCAGATCGCCACGATGATCAGCCAGCCGACGGTCAGCGGAATGAACACCTTCCAGCCCAGGCGCATGATCTGGTCATAGCGGTAGCGCGGGAACGAGGCGCGGATCCAGATGAACACCGACAGCAGCAGGAAAACCTTGATCAGCAGCCAGAAGAAACCAGGGATCGCGTTCAGCCCCGGCACATCGAACGGCGAAGCCCAGCCGCCCAGGAACATCAGCGCGGTCATCGTCGAGATGATGATCATGTTGATGTACTCGGCCAGGAAGAACAGCGCGAACGCCATGCCGGAGTACTCGATCATGTGGCCGGCCACGATTTCCGATTCGCCTTCCACCACGTCGAACGGGTGGCGGTTGGTTTCGGCCACGCCCGAGATGAAGTAGACACCGAACATCGGCAGCAGCGGCAGCCAGTTCCACGACAGCACGTTCAGGCCCATGCCGGCGAAGTAGCCGGTGTTCTGGCTGTTGACGATGGCCGACAGGTTCAGGCTGCCGGAGACCATCAGCACGGTCACCAGGGCGAAGCCCATGGCGATTTCGTACGAGATCATCTGCGCGGCGGCGCGCATGGCGCCGATGAAGGCGTACTTCGAGTTCGAGGCCCAGCCGGCCAGGATCACGCCGTACACGCCCACCGAGCTGATGGCCATCACGTACAGCAGGCCGGCATTGACGTTGGCCATCACCAGCTCGGCCTGGAACGGGATCACCGCCCACACCGCCACCGCCGGCATCAGCACCATCAGCGGCGCGATGAAGTAGATGCCGCGGCTGACCTGGGTCGGCGTCATCACTTCCTTGAGCAGCAGCTTCAGCACGTCGGCGATCGGCTGCAGCAGGCCCAGCGGGCCGACGCGGTTCGGGCCCAGACGCACGTGCATCCAGCCGATCAGCTTGCGCTCCCACAGGATCAGGTAGGCCACGCACAGCAGCAGCGGCAGCACGATGAGCACGGCGCGGACCAGGATCCAGATCGGCGTCCAGGCGACGCCGAACAGGTTGTGCCCTTGCGAGGTAATCCAGTCGATCATGTTTCTTTCTCGCTATTCTTCTTAAGCCGTGACCGCCGGAGCCGCCTTGGCGGCACCGAGTTCGACGGCCTTCTCGACCTTGACCTGGCCGTACATCGCGCCCAGCGCGGCAGCAGCGCTGGTGGCGGCGGGCACGCGCACCGTGTTGGCGGGCAGCGTGGCTTCGAGCACGCCCGGCAGCACGACGCTGGCATCGCCCTGCGTCACGCGCACCGGATCGCCGGACTGGATGCCCAGGCTCTCGAACAGCGCGGTCGGCAGGCCGACCTGCATGGCGCGGCGCGCGGCAGCGGTCAGCTGCAGCGAGTCGGCACGGCGCACGATCGGGTCGGCGTGATAGATGGGCACGTCGGCGATGCGCTCGACACCGGCGCCGGCGGCGCTGACGCGGATGGCCGCCTGGGTGGCGTTGTTCAGCTGCGGCGCGACCGGCTTGGCCAGGACTTCGTCACGCACCGACTCGGCGTTGTCGTAGTCGAAACCAGGCACTTCCAGCATGTTGCCGAGCACGCGCAGCACCTTCCACGCCGGGCGCGACTCGCCCAGCGCGCGCACCACGCCGTTGAAGCTCTGCGGCAGGCCTTCGCAGTTGACGAAGGTGCCGGCGGTCTCGGTGAACGGCGCGACCGGCAGGATCACGTCGGCGTATTGCAGCGCCGCTTCCGAGCGGAACGGCGACAGCACCACCACGGTGCCGGCCTGCGACAGCGTGGCCAGCGCGCGGCGCGGATCCGCGGAGTCGAACTCCGGCTCGGTGTTCAGCAGCACGTAGGCCTTGCGCGGGGTTTCCAGCAGGGCCTGGGCGTTGGCGCCGCCCTGCTGCGGCAGCGCGCCGGCCAGGTAGCCGCCGACGGTGTTGGCGGCTTCGGTCAGGAAGCCCAGCGTGGCGCCGGTCTCGGTGGCGATCCACTGTGCCAGCGCATGCAGCGCGGAGAACTGCGGGTGGCGCACGGCCTCGTTGCCGAGGAAGACTGCGCGGCGCTCGCCCGACAGCAGCGCTTCGGCCACGGTCTTGGCCTGCGCGTCGCCGTCGAAGCCTTCGGTGCCGGCCGGAGCGGCCACGCCCTTGGCGGCGGCCACGGCACGGGCGATGCCCGCCAGCGCGGCGGTCCAGCCCGACGGGGCCACGTCGATGCGCGCGGCCAGCGGCATCAGCAGGTCCTCACCGCCGGCGCCCAGCACGGCGACGCGGGCGCCCTTCTTGCCGGCCTGGCGCAGACGCGCGGCCAGCAGCGGATGATCCTTGCGCAGCGAGGAGCCGATCACCAGCACGCGCTGCAGCGTGCTCACCTCGGCCACCGGCATGCCCAGCCACGGTGCACCCTGCAGGCCGGCCGAGAAGTCGGCCTGGCGCAGGCGGAAATCGATGTTGTCACTGCCGAGGCCGCGCACCAGCTTGGCCAGCAGGTGCAGCTCTTCCAGCGTGCTGTGCGGGCTGGCCAGCGCGGCGATCTGGTCGGCGCCATGCTCGCGCTTGATGCCGGCCAGGCCGTTGGCCACATATTCCAGCGCGGTCTGCCAGTCGGTCTCTATCCACTGGCCGCCCTGCTTGAGCAGCGGCTTGGTCAGGCGGTCGGCGCTGTTCACGCCTTCGTACGAGAAGCGGTCCTTGTCGGACAGCCAGCACTCGTTGACCTCTTCGTTTTCCAGCGGCACCACGCGCATCACGCGCTGGTTCTTGGTCTGGACCACGAGGTTGGCGCCCAGGCCGTCGTGCGGTGACACCGACTTGCGGCGTGCCAGTTCCCAGGTACGGGCCGAGTAGCGGAACGGCTTGCTGGTCAGCGCGCCGACCGGGCACAGGTCGATCATGTTGCCGGACAGCTCCGAATCCACGGTCTGGCCGACGAAGGTGGTGATCTCCGAATGCTCGCCGCGGTTCAGCATGCCCAGCTCCATCACACCGGCCACTTCCTGGCCGAAGCGCACGCAGCGGGTGCAGTGGATGCAGCGCGTCATCTCTTCCATGGAGATCAGCGGGCCCACGTTCTTGTGGAACACCACGCGCTTCTCTTCCTTGTAGCGCGATTCGCTGCCGCCGTAGCCCACGGCCAGGTCCTGCAGCTGGCACTCACCGCCCTGGTCGCAGATCGGGCAATCCAGCGGGTGGTTGATCAGCAGGAATTCCATCACGGACTTCTGCGCCTTGACTGCCTTCGCCGAATTGGTGAAGACCTTCATGCCCGGCGTGACCGGGGTCGCGCAGGCCGGCAGCGCCTTCGGGGCCCTTTCGACCTCGACCAGGCACATGCGGCAGTTCGCCGCGATGGACAGTTTGCGGTGGTAGCAGAAGTGCGGGATGTAGGTGCCCAGCTGGCGGGCCGCTTCCATCACCAGGCTGCCTTCAGCAACCTCAACCTTCTTGCCGTCGATCTCGAGTTCAACCATGTTCTGCCACGCTTAGATGTAGGCCGGAACCATGCACTGCTTGTGTTCGACGTGATATTCGAACTCTTTCCAGTAGTGCTTGAGCATGCCGCGGACGGGCATTGCTGCCGCATCGCCGAGCGCGCAGATGGTGCGGCCCATGATGTTTTCCGCGACGTTGTTGAGCACGTCCAGGTCTTCCTGGCGGCCTTCTCCGTGTTCGATACGCTTGACCATGCGATAGAGCCAGCCGGTGCCTTCACGGCACGGCGTGCACTGGCCGCACGATTCTTCAAAATAGAAATAGGACAGGCGCAGCAGCGAGCGGACCATGCAGCGCGTCTCGTCCATCACGATCACCGCGCCCGAGCCCAGCATCGAGCCGGCCTTGGCGATCGAGTCGTAGTCCATGTCGGACGCCATCATCATGTCGCCCGGCACCACCGGGGCGGACGAGCCGCCCGGGATCACCGCCTTGATCTTCTTGCCGCCGCGCATGCCACCGGCCAGTTCCAGCAGGGTCGCGAACGGCGTGCCCAGCGGGATCTCGTAGTTGCCGGGGCGCTCGATGTCGCCGGAGATCGAGAAGATCTTGGTGCCGCCGTTGTTCGGCTTGCCCATCTTCATGTAGTTCTCCGGCCCGACGGCCAGCAGGAAGGGCACCGCGGCGAAGGTCTCGGTGTTGTTGATGGTGGTCGGCTTGCCGTACAGGCCGAAGCTGGCCGGGAACGGCGGCTTGAAGCGCGGCTGGCCCTTCTTGCCTTCCAGCGACTCCAGCAGCGCGGTTTCCTCGCCGCAGATGTAGGCGCCGTAGCCATGGTGCGCATGCAGCTGGAAGTTGAAGCCCGAGCCCAGGATGTTGTCGCCCAGGAAGCCGGCCGCGCGCGCCTCTTCGAGCGCCTGCTCGAAGATCTTGTATTCGTTCCAGATCTCGCCGTGGATGTAGTTGTAACCCACGGTGATGCCCATCGCGTACGCTCCGATGGCCATGCCCTCGATCAGCGCGTGCGGGTTGTAGCGGATGATGTCGCGGTCCTTGAACGTGCCCGGCTCGCCTTCATCGGTGTTGCAGACGAGGTATTTCTGCCCCGGGAACGTACGCGGCATGAAGCTCCACTTCAGGCCGGTGGGGAAGCCCGCGCCGCCGCGACCGCGCAGCCCGGAGGCCTTGACGTCGGCGATGACCTGCTCGGGGGGAATCTTCTCGGTGAGGATGCGCTTGAGCTGCTGGTAGCCGCCGCGCTTGACGTAGTCCTCGAGGTGCCAGTTCTGGCCATCGAGGCCGGCCAGGATCAGCGGCTTGATGTGGCGGTCGTGCAGAGAGGTCATCTTACTTGTTCCCCTTCGCGGCCTCGGCCTTCAGTTCGTCGACCAGCGCGTCGAGCTTCTCGTTGCTCATGAAGCTGCACATGCGCGTGTTGTTGACGATCATCACCGGCGCGTCGCCGCAGGCGCCCATGCACTCACCCTCTTTCAGGGTGAAGCAGCCGTCCGGGGTGGTTTCGTTGTAGTCGATGCCGAGCTTGTGCTTCAGGTGCTCGCCGGCGCGTTCGCCGCCCGACAGGGCACACGGCAGGTTGGTGCAGACGGTCAGCTTGTACTTGCCCACCGGCTTGGTGTCGTACATGTTGTAGAAGGTCGCCACCTCCTCGACCCACACCGGCGGCATGTCGAGGTACTGGGCGACGAACTGCATGACTTCGGGGGAAACCCAGCCCACCTCGCCCTGCGCCACGGCCAGTGCCGCCATCACCGCCGACTGCTTCTGGTCGGCCGGATACTTGGCGATCGCGCGATCGATTTCCTTGAGAGCTTCTGCTGATAGCATGGTCATTGCAGTAATACGCCGGAGCGCCCTTGGCCGGGTGCCCCGCAGATTCGCAGCCGTCGCTGCCGTCCTTGCCCGTTCGCCGCCGGCGCGCGCTCGGCGCTTGCCGGTGCGCCGCGGGTTTCACCCGGCCGCGCCCGTCGCGGGCTCGGCGCGGGTGCGCCCGGATCGTCGTCCGGGAGCCCGCGGCCTGTCTTCAGCGGTCGATCTCGCCGAAAACGATGTCCTGGGTACCGATGATCGTCACTGCATCGGCGATCATGTGGCCCTTGGCCATTTCGTCGAGCGCCGCCAGGTGCGCGAAGCCAGGCGCCCGGATCTTCAGGCGGTAAGGCTTGTTGGCGCCGTCGGAGATCGCATAGATGCCGAACTCGCCCTTCGGGTGCTCCACCGCCGCGTAGGCTTCGCCTTCGGGCACGTGGATACCTTCGGTGAAAAGCTTGAAGTGGTGGATCAGCTCTTCCATATTGGTCTTCATGTCCACCCGCGACGGCGGCGCCACCTTGTGGTTGTCCGTGATGACCGGACCCGGGTTGCGACGCAGCCACTCGATGCACTGCTTGATGATGCGGTTGGACTGGCGCATCTCTTCCACGCGCACCAGGTAGCGCGCGTAGCAGTCGCCGCCCACACCCACCGGCACGTCGAAGTCGACCTTGTCGTAAACCTCGTAGGGCTGCTTCTTGCGCAGGTCCCACTCGATGCCCGAACCACGCAGCATCGGACCGGTGAAGCCCATCTGCAGCGCGCGCTCCGGGCTGACCACGCCGATGCCGACCAGGCGCTGCTTCCAGATCCGGTTGTCGGTCAGCAGCGTCTCGTATTCGTCGACGTACTTCGGGAAGCGGTTGGTGAAGTCTTCGATGAAGTCCAGCAGCGAACCCGAGCGGGCTTCGTTCATCACCTTGAGGGCGCGCTCATTGTGGACTTTCGACGCCTTGTATTGCGGCATCGTGTCAGGCAGGTCGCGGTAGACGCCGCCCGGACGGTAGTAGGCCGCGTGCATGCGCGCGCCCGACACCGTCTCGTACATGTCGAACAGGTCTTCGCGCTCGCGGAAAGCGTACAGGAACACCGCCATCGCGCCCACGTCCAGCGCATGCGCACCGATCCACATCAGGTGGTTCAGCAGGCGGGTGATCTCGTCGAACATCACGCGGATGTACTGCGCGCGCACCGGTACTTCGATGCCCATCATGCGTTCGATGGCCATCACGTAGGCGTGCTCGTTGACCATCATCGACACGTAGTCGAGACGGTCCATGTAGGGCACGCTCTGGATCCAGGTCTTCTGCTCGGCCAGCTTCTCGGTGGCACGGTGCAGCAGGCCGATGTGGGGGTCGGCGCGCTGGATGACTTCGCCGTCCAGTTCCAGCACCAGGCGCAGCACGCCGTGGGCCGCCGGGTGCTGCGGGCCGAAGTTCAGGGTGTAGTTCTTGATGTCTGCCATTGCGCTTCTCAGTGCTGCACGCCGCCGTACTTGTCTTCCCGGATCACGCGCGGGGTGATCTCGCGCGGCTCGATGGTCACGGGCTGGTAGATCACGCGCTTCTGCTCGGGGTCGTAGCGCATTTCCACGAAGCCCGAGACCGGGAAGTCCTTGCGGAACGGGTGGCCGACGAAACCGTAGTCGGTCAGCAGGCGACGCAGGTCCGGATGGCCTTCGAACACGATGCCGTAGAAGTCGAATGCTTCGCGCTCGAACCAGTTGGCCGAGTTCCAGATATCGATCAGCGACGGCACCACCGGAAAATCGTCGTCCGGCGCGAACACACGAAGGCGCAGGCGCCAGTTATGGGTGACCGACAGCAGGTGCGAGACGGCGGCGAAACGCGCGCCCTCCCAGGCACCGTCGCCAAAGTCGGAATAGTCGACGCCGCAAACGTCGATCAGCTGCTCGAAGCGCAGCGCGGGATCGTCGCGCAGCAGGCGGGCGGCTTCCAGGCTGTCCTCGGCCTTGACGATCAGGGTCAGCTCGCCGAGCGACTCGACCAGCTTCTGTACGCGCTTGCCCAGGACCTTCTCGAGAGCGGACTTGAGGGTATCGATGCTCGCCATGTCAGCCCTTGCGCGCGATGGTGTTGGTGCGGCGGATCTTGTTCTGCAACTGGATCACACCGTAGATCAGCGCCTCCGCGGTCGGCGGGCAGCCCGGCACGTAGATATCGACGGGCACGATGCGATCGCAGCCGCGCACCACCGAGTAGGAATAGTGATAGTAGCCGCCGCCGTTGGCGCACGAGCCCATCGAGATCACCCAGCGCGGCTCGGCCATCTGGTCGTAGACCTTGCGCAGCGCGGGCGCCATCTTGTTGCACAGCGTGCCGGCCACGATCATCACGTCGGACTGGCGCGGCGACGGGCGGAACACCACGCCGAAGCGGTCCAGGTCGTAGCGCGCGGCGCCGGCATGCATCATTTCCACGGCACAGCAGGCCAGGCCGAAGGTCATCGGCCACAGCGACCCGGTGCGGGTCCAGTTGATCAGCTTGTCAGCGGTAGTCGTGACGAAGCCTTCGTTGAGAACGCCTTCGATTGCCATTTCACATCACTCCCAATCGAGCGCGCCCTTTTTCCAGATGTAGACGAAGCCCACGATGAATTCCAGCAGAAACACGCCCATGGCGATGAAACCCGGCCAGCCGATCTCCTTCAGGGCAACACCCCAGGGGAAGAGGAAGGCTGTCTCGAGATCGAACAGAATGAAGAGAATGGCGATGAGGTAGTAGCGCACGTCGAACTTCATGCGCGCATCCTCGAAGGCTTCGAAGCCGCACTCGTAGGGAGAGAGCTTCGCGGCGTCAGGCTTGTTGGGACCGAGGATCCTGCCGATCGACATCAGCGCCACGCCAAGCACGGTGCCGAAGATGATGAGGATGAGGACGGGGAAGTAGGCTTCGAGGTTCAAGGTACGGCCAGCCTTATCTGGAATGTTGTCAACAGCACCAGCTGAAGCGGCGTCCTGTTGCCCACCCCAAGCGCCATTCCGTAGAAGCACGGCGCCGCCTTGCGGACTGCCGGAGTTCACCTCACGCACAACGCGCAAAGGCCCGTGACGCGAACTCCGATCAAGTTGTTTGGTGCCGACGGCGAGACTCGAACTCGCACAGCTTTCGCCACTACCCCCTCAAGATAGCGTGTCTACCAATTTCACCACGTCGGCTGGGGGAGAAACAATGTTGCCTGGCGCCGGGTTTTAGGACCCTTCGGGACTCTCGCTCGACCTTTCGATCTGGTTTGAGACCCACCGCTGGGGAATCGTTTCAAGACTTGGATTCTAACCCAGGAAACCCGATTTGTTCAATGCACAACTGCAAAAAAGATCAGGAATCCCGGGGTCCGAATCCTGATTATTTCGGTACTGCAGGCGCAGCCGGCGCCGACGCCGCGGCAGCCGCGGCCGGTGCGCTGGCGGCAGGCGCCGAAGCGGCGGCCGGCGCAACCTGCGGCGCGGCCCCCATCACCCCCAGCGAAGCCGCCGGACGGTAGTTGGTCATCAGCGTCAGGGCCAGCGTGCAGGCGAAGAAGACCGTCGCCAGCACCGCCGTCGTGCGCGACAGGAAGTTGGCCGAGCCGGTGGCACCGAACAGGCTGCCCGAGGCTCCCGAGCCGAAGGCCGCGCCGACATCCGCGCCCTTGCCGTGCTGGAGCAGCACCAGACCGATCACGCCCAGCGCGGACAGCACCTGCAGGACCACCAACAGAGTTTTGAAAATTGCCATTTGTTTGATTCGCTTGCCTGATCAATCGATCGATACGGCCGGCATTCAGGCGTTGCCGATCGCGAGGAAATCTTCCGACTTGAGCGAGGCGCCACCGATCAGCCCCCCGTCGATATCCGCCATGGAGAACAGTTCGGCGGCATTGTCCGGCTTGACACTGCCGCCATACAGGATGGCCATGCCCTGCGCCACGCCGGCGTCGCGCGCCGCCACCTGCGCCCGCAGGAAGGCATGCACGGCCTGCGCCTGCGCGCTGGTCGCGGTCTTGCCGGTGCCGATGGCCCAGACCGGCTCATAGGCCAGCACGACGCGGCCGAGCTGCTCGACCGACAGCGCATCCAGCACCGCCTGCAGCTGACGGCCGACCACGGCCTCGGTCTCGCCCGCCTCGCGCTGCGCCAGGGTTTCGCCCACGCACACCACCGGCACGATGCCCGCATCGAGCGCACGCAGCGCCTTGGCCGCGACGACCGCATCGGTCTCGCCGTGGTAGCTGCGGCGCTCCGAGTGCCCGACCAGGGCGTAGCTTACGCCGAAGTCGACCAGCATCGAAGCGGCCACTTCGCCGGTGAAGGCACCGCGCGCCTCGGCCGACACATCCTGCGCGCCCCAGGCCACCGCGCTGCCGCGCAGCAAGGCCTGGCACTGCGCCAGGTAGGGGAACGGTGCGCACACCGCCAGGCGCGCACGCGCCGGTGCCGCCTTGATCGCAGCCAGCAACGCCTCATTGGCGGCCAGGCTGCCATGCATCTTCCAGTTGCCGATGACGAGCTTGTCTCTCACGCGAATCGCCCCTGCCTCATTTTGACTAAACCCAGTATTGTAACGTGGGGATTGCGACGGCGCCATGTCGGCACGGAAAGGCGGCCAAGCCACCCAAAGAACCAAGAGGCGGCTTTCTCTTTGCCTTGGCGCGCTGGACCACACCGGCGGCTTCGTTGCGCGTGGCGCCTTGCTAGACCACCCCTCTGCCCCGCCCTCTCCCCATGCGGGGAGAGGGAGCCAAGACACGATGCTTGGCCAACGGTTTTGGCGCCCCCCCCCTCACCAGGTCAGGACGATCTTCCCGATATGCTCGCTCGACTCCATCAGGCGATGCGCTTCGGCCGCCTGCGCGGCCGGGAAGGTGCGGAAAATCGCCGGCTTGATCTGGCCGGCGGCCAGCAGCGGCCACACCTGCTCGTGCAGGGCGCGCGCGATCTCGCCCTTGAAGGCAGCCGGGCGCGGGCGCAGCGTGGAGCCGGTGACGGTGATGCGCCGGCGCAGGATGTCGCCGAGCGGGATTTCTGCCTTGGCGCCGCCGAGCAGCGCGATGATGACGATGCGGCCGTCATCGGCGATGCAGGACAGTTCGCGCGCCAGGTAGGGGCCGGCGACCATGTCGAGGATCACGTCGACGCCGCGCCCTTCGGTAAGGGCCTTGATCTCGGCGACGAAGTCCTCGGTCTTGTAGTTGATCGCGCGATCCGCGCCGAGCGCCTCGCAGGCGGCGCACTTGTCGGCGCTGCCGGCGGTGACGAAGACCTTGAAGCCGAGCGCCTTGGCGATCTGGATGGCCGTGGTGCCGATGCCGCTGGAGCCGCCCTGGATCAGCAGCGTCTCGTCCTTGCCGCGCGGGCCGCGACCCAGGTAGCCGCGGTCGAAGACGTTGCTCCACACCGTGAAGAAGGTCTCCGGCAATGCCGCGGCCTCGATGTCAGACAGCCCGGCCGGCACCGGCAGGCATTGCGCCACCGGCGCCGTGCACAGCTCCGCGTAGCCGCCGCCCTGCACCAGGGCGCAGACGCGGTCGCCCACCTTGAGGCCGAAGCGGTTGTCGGCGTGCGCGAGATCGCCGCCCGCCACCACGCCGGCCACTTCCAGGCCGGGCAGGTCGGAGGCGCCGGGCGGCACCGGGTAGTTGCCGGTACGCTGGAAGACGTCGGGCCGGTTGACGCCCGAGGCCGCGACGCGGATCAGGATCTCGCCGGCCTTGGGCTGGGGATCCGGGCGCTGCGTTTCCTGCAGGACCTCTGGGGCGCCGTATTCACGGATCTCGATGGCTCGCATTGGGACTCCTTGCTGTGATGGTGCGCGGCGCATGCTGCGCGCCTGTGCCGCGAAAAAAAGGAAGCGGACACGCGGCTTGCGCGGGGGCCGGCCCGCGGGCCGCGCCGTCCGCGCAAGCCGCGGAACTGCCGCAGTGTAAACAAAAAAACGGCTGGACATCGCCAGCCGTTTTTCCGCTGCGCGCCCCGCCTGAACGGGGCGCGGCCTGCCGCGCTTACTGCTGCTCGGTCGAGCCGGCAGCCGGTGCGGGCGCTGCCTCGCCGGCTTGCGCGATCGGGGTGATGGTGCCACCCTCTTCCGCCAGCGCCGCCTTCAGCGACAGGCGCAGACGGCCCTTCTCGTCGGCCTGGATCAGCTTGACGCGCACCTGCTGGCCTTCCTTCAGCCAGTCCTTGATGTCCTTGACACGCTCGTTGACGATCTCGGAGATGTGCAGCAGGCCGTCCTTGCCCGGCAGGATGTTGACGATGGCGCCGAAGTCCAGCAGCTTCAGCACGGTACCGGCGTAGATCTTGCCCACTTCGGCTTCCGCGGTAATGCCCTCGATGCGGCGCTTGGCTTCCGCCATGCCTTCGGTCGAGGTCGACGCGATGGTGATCGTGCCGTCTTCCTGGATGTCGATGGTGGTGCCGGTTTCCTTGGTCAGCGCCTGGATGGTCGAGCCGCCCTTGCCGATCACTTCGCGGATCTTGTCCGGATGGATCTTCATGGTGATCATGCGCGGTGCGTGCGCCGACAGTTCGGTGCGTGCGTGGCCCATCGCTTCCTGCATCTTGCCCAGGATATGCAGACGGCCGTCCTTGGCCTGGGCCAGCGCCACCTGCATGATTTCCTTGGTGATGCCCTGGACCTTGATGTCCATCTGCAGCGCGGTGATGCCGTGGTCGGTACCGGCCACCTTGAAGTCCATGTCGCCGAGGTGGTCCTCGTCACCGAGGATGTCGGTCAGCACGGCGAACTTGTTGCCCTCGAGGATCAGGCCCATGGCCACGCCGGCCACGTGGGCCTTGACGGGCACGCCCGCGTCCATCAGCGCCAGGCAGCCGCCGCACACCGAAGCCATCGAGGAGGAACCGTTCGACTCGGTGATCTCCGATACCAGGCGGATGGTGTAGGCGAACTCGTCTTCCTTCGGCAGCACGGCGATCAGCGCGCGCTTGGCCAGGCGGCCGTGGCCGATCTCGCGACGCTTCGGGCTGCCCACGCGGCCCGTCTCGCCGGTGGCGAACGGGGGCATGTTGTAGTGGAGCATGAAGCGGTCGCGGTATTCGCCGGACAGGGCGTCGATGATCTGCTCATCGCTCTTGGTGCCCAGCGTGGCCACCACCAGCGCCTGGGTCTCGCCGCGGGTGAACAGCGCCGAGCCGTGCGCGCGCGGCAGCACCGAGGAGCGGATCTCGATCGGGCGCACCGTGCGGGTGTCGCGGCCGTCGATACGCGGCTCGCCGGCCAGGACCTGGCCACGCACGATCTTCGCTTCCAGATCGAACAGGATGTTGCCCACTTCGACCTTGTCGGCTTCCACGCCGGCTTCCTGCAGCTTGGCCGCGACGGTCGCGTAGACTTCCTTCAGCTTCTGGCTGCGCGCGGCCTTCTGGCGCAGCTGGTAGGTTTCCTGCAGCAGCGGCAGGCCGATCTCGCTGACCTGTGCGATCAGGGTCTCGTTCTTGGCCGGCGCGGTCCAGTCCCACTCCGGCTTGCCGCCCTCGCGCACCAGTTCATGGATGGCGTTGATGGCGATCTGCATCTGCTCGTGGCCATAGACCACGGCGCCCAGCATCACCTCTTCGGAGAGCTGGTTGGCTTCCGATTCCACCATCAGCACGGCGCGCTCAGTACCCGCCACGACCAGGTCCAGGTCGGAGCTGGCGATCTGCGCGCGGGTCGGGTTCAGCAGGTACTGGCCGTCCTTGTAGCCGACGCGGGCAGCGCCCACCGGGCCGTTGAAGGGGATGCCGGACACGGCCAGGGCGGCCGAGGAAGCGATCAGCGCCGGGATGTCGGCCGGCACTTCCGGGTTCAGCGACAGCACGTGGACAACCACCTGCACGTCGTTGTAGAAGCCTTCCGGGAACAGCGGGCGCAGCGGACGGTCGATCAGGCGCGAGGTCAGCGTCTCCAGCTCCGAGGGACGGCCTTCGCGCTTGAAGAAGCCACCCGGGATCTTGCCGGCGGCGTAGGTCTTCTCGATGTAGTCGACGGTCAGGGGGAAGAAGTCCTGGCCGGGTTTCGGGGTCTTGGCGGCCACCACGGTGGCGAGCACCACGGTGTCTTCCACATCGACGATCACCGCGCCGCCAGCCTGGCGTGCGATCTCGCCGGTCTCCATGCGCACGGAGTGCTGGCCCCACTGGAATTGCTTGACGACTTTGTTGAACATGGTCATGAGCGTTCCTTCGTCTTCGTTCATGCTTGCACCCGAGGGTGCAACGCCCGCGTTCCCAGCCGCGGGCTAACTGCCGGGTCTGCGCCAGTCGCGGTCGAAGGGGAGTGCTATGCCATTCCAGCGCGCCACCTGCCACCCCGTCCCGGGCGGCGATGGCGCGCTGGAATGACACAAGACCCTGCTTCCTTGGCTGGCCCCGGTATCCGTTGGGTAAAGAACAGGTTACGTTACCCCGTTGCGCGCCTTGGTGCAACGGGCGCCGGGCCGTTCGGCGCGGCGACGTGGAGTGAATGGAAATCCACTCGCGCGGGATGGCCGCCCGGCAAGCGACGGGCCACAAAAACAAAATGCCTGCATCAGCGTTGCTGACGCAGGCATCGCGGCTTCACGCCAATGCGTGCGGTCCGAGTTTCCGTGCCGCCATCCGGCCGTGCCTTACTTGCGCAGGCCCAGCTTTTCGATCAGCGCGCGGTAGCGGTCCGCATCGCTGGACTTCAGGTAGTCCAGCAGGCGACGACGACGGCTCACCATGCGCAGCAGGCCGCGGCGGCTGTGGTGATCCTTCATGTTGGCCTTGAAGTGCGGGGTCAGTTCGTTGATGCGGGTGGTCAGCAGGGCAACCTGGACTTCGGGGCTGCCGGTGTCGTTGGCGCCACGCGCGAACTGCTTGATGACTTCGGACTTGTTGATATCGGCGACTGCCATGTTGATTTCCTTTCACTTGCGAACGCCACAGCGCGGGATGCGCCGCATGCGTCGTGCCTTGTGTCTTGTCAGGCATCTGCCGCGCCCGGCCGGCTGGCCTGGCAACGACAGGCGGCGATTATAGCGGAAAACGCGGCCGGCGCACACGCCGGCCGCGCCGGCAGGCTAGTAGCGCTCCATCCGGCAGGTGGTGGGCAGCATCGCCTGCGCCGCCGTCAGCTTGCGCACCGTGCGGAAGCCATAGCCGGAGCCCTCGTTGTCGAAGCGCACCTCGCCGCCCTGGCGCGCCATCACCGAGACGTAGAGCGGTTGCTGCAACTGGTGGTCGGCCGCGCGCATGGTGGCATCATGGAAGGCGTTGACATAGCGCATGCCTTCGAGCGCGTGCGCCACCTTGACCGCGTCGGTCGAGCCGGCCTGCTCGATGGCGCGCGCCAGCATCTCGATCATCACCTGCATGCGCAGCAGCAGGTAGTCGTCCCTGGGCTCCGGGTAGCGCGCGCGGAAGGCCCGGTAGAACGCGTCCGACGCGGCACCGCCGACATTGGGATGCCATTCGGCCACCGCCAGCACCTGGCCGACGCCGGCATCGCCCATCGCCGCCGGCGCGCCGAGGCTGTTGCCGTAGAAGGTGTAGAACCTGGCGCCGAGGCCGCCCTCGCGCGCCGCCTTGACCATCAGCGTGAGATCGTTGCCCCAGTTGCCGGTGATCACCGCATCGGCGCCGCTGGCCTTGATCTTGGCGATGTAGGGCGCGAAATCCTTGACCTTGCCGATGGGATGGAATTCCTCCCCCACCACCTTCACGTCCGGTCGCTTGGCGGCCAGCATGGCGGCCGCCGACTGCGAAACCTGGTGGCCGAAACTGTAGTCCTGGTTGATCAGGTAGACGCGGCGCACCGACTTGTCGGTGCGGATGGCCTCGGCCAGGGCCTGCATGCGCATATCGGCGCTGGCATCGAAACGGAAGTGCCAGAAGCTGCAGTTCTCGTTGGTCAGCCCGGGATCGACCGCGGAATAGTTGAGGAACAGCACGCGCGCACCCGGCTCGCGCGCATTGTGGCGGTTGACCGCCGCCACCAGTGCGCCCGCCACGGCCGAACTGTTGCCCTGCAGTACGAAGGGAATGCGCTTGTCGACCAGCGCGCGGAACTGGATCAGGCTCTCGTCGACATTGCCCTTGCTGTCGAAGGTCACCAGGTCCAGCGGGCGCATGCCCTCGGCGGTCTTGACGCCGCCGCGCGCATTGACCTGCTCGATGGCCAGGCGCAGGTTGCGCGCCACCATTTCGCCGGCATTGGCGAAGGGACCGGAAAGTCCGTCGATCATGCCCAGCCGGATCGGCTCCTGTGCGCCGGCCGTCGCAGCCGCCAGGCACACCAGCCCCGCCGCCAGCCAGCGCCATGGCCGCAGGCGCCGACCCGCACCCGCGCCGCAACCGGATTCCGCCTTCTCCGCCGTCTCTTGCACGCCCACCCTCCCGCCAGAAAACGAGCATGGTACGCGAGCGCGCCGGGCCAGGCCAAGTCCGGCACACAGCGGATCGCAAGCGGAAATTGGGGGCAGGATCCGCGCAATAAATAGAAAATAGAGGGGAGATCACGCGGGAAATCGGGGCCGGCCCTGAGCCGGCCGGGTTGCCGCCGGCTTCACACGCCCGGCATGCGCCCGCTACACTCTCCGCATCGGCCTGCTGCCGGCATGCCTCGCGCCCCGGTGCCGCAGGAACCCAAGGATTACCATGCCCTCCTCTTTTCCGCGTATCGTCGCGCAATCGGCGCTGGTCCTGGCCGCCGCCGCGCTCTCGGCCTGCGCCGTGCTGGCTCCCGAGCAGGAAGGCCAGAAGCTGCTCGGCGCACCACAGGCCACGGTCCAGGCCACCTTCGGCCAACCGACCGACATTTTTTCCCTGCGCGACGGCACCAGCCGCTGGATCTATTCCAAGCAGCCGCTCGGCCAGCAGGCCTACGCCGCCGACTTCGACAGCCAGGGCCGGCTGACCGCCTTCCGGCAGATGCTGCAGACGGCCGAGCTGTACAAGGCCGAGGTCGGCATCTGGACCAAGCGTGACGTGCTCGAGCACTTCGGCAAGTCGCGCGAGCCGGTGCAGTACTTCCCGCTGATGAAGCGCGAAGTCTGGTCGTACCGTTTCAAGCACGAGGGCCAGTGGCCTTCGATGTTCAACTTCTACTTCGACGACAGCGGCGTGCTGCGCCAGACCCAGGTCACGCCCGACCCGCTCTACGACGCCGACCGCCGGCGCTGAGGCGAGCCCGCGCGGCCATGAAAAAACCCGCCTGCCTCCGGGTCGGAGGCAGGCGGGTCGTTCCGGTCTTCGGGCCGGATCGGCCGTCGACCGCCAGCGCGGATCCGGATCAGATCTGCGGGTTGATCTTCTGCACGGCCTTGTCGTGCAGCTTGTTCAGCGCGGCCAGATAGGCCTTGGCCGAAGCTGCAACGATGTCGGGATCGGTGCCCACGCCGTTGACGATACGGCCGGCCTTCGACAGGCGCACCGTGACCTCGCCCTGGGCCTGCGTGCCGGTGGTGATGGCGTTGACCGAGTACAACACCAGTTCGGCGCCGCTGCCGACCTTGCCCTCGATGGCGTGCAGCGTGGCATCGACCGGGCCGTTGCCCTCGGCCTCGCCGATCTGCTCCTGTCCGTCCATATTGAAGACGACGCGGGCATGCGGACGCTCACCGGTCTCCGAACGCTGCGACAGCGAAACGAAGCGGTAGTGTTCGTTGGACGCCTCGGTGGCCTCGTCGGAGACGATGGCGACGATGTCTTCGTCGAAGATCTCGGCCTTCTGGTCAGCCAGTTCCTTGAAACGGGTGAAGGCGGCGTTGATCTCGGCTTCGCTCTCCATCTCGATGCCCAGTTCCTGCAGGCGCTGCTTGAAGGCGTTGCGGCCGGAGAGCTTGCCCAGCACGATCTTGTTGGCGCTCCAGCCCACGTCCTCTGCGCGCATGATTTCGTAGGTGTCGCGCGCCTTGAGCACGCCGTCCTGGTGGATGCCGGACGCATGCGCGAAGGCATTGGCGCCGACCACGGCCTTATTGGGCTGCACCACGAAGCCGGTGATCTGCGAGACCAGCTTGGAGGCCGGCACGATCTGGGTGGTATCGACACCGACGTCGAGGTCGAAATAGTCGCGGCGGGTCTTGACCGCCATCACCACCTCTTCCAGGCTGGTGTTGCCGGCACGCTCGCCCAGGCCGTTGATGGTGCACTCGATCTGGCGCGCGCCGCCGAGCTTGACCGCCGCCAGCGAGTTGGCCACGGCCATGCCGAGATCGTTGTGGCAATGCACCGACCAGATCGCCTTGTCGGAATTGGGGATGCGCTCGCGCACCGAGCGGATCAGGCCGGCATAGCCTTCCGGCACCGCGTAGCCAACGGTATCGGGCAGGTTGATGGTGGTGGCGCCTTCGGCGATCACCGCTTCCAGCACGCGGCACAGGAAGTCCATGTCCGAGCGGCTGCCGTCCTCGGGCGAGAACTCGATGTCATCGGTGAACTGGCGCGCGAAGCGCACCGCCAGGCGGGCCTGCTCGTAGACCTGGTCGGGCGTCATGCGCAGCTTCTTCTCCATGTGCAGCGCCGACGTGGCGATGAAGGTATGGATGCGGAAGGAATTGGCCGGCTTCAGCGCCTCGGCGGCACGCGCGATGTCCTTGTCGTTGGCGCGGGCCAGCGAGCAGATGGTCGAATCCTTGACGGTCTGGGCAATGGCGCGGATGGCCTCGAAATCACCATTCGAGCTGGCGGCGAAACCGGCCTCGATCACGTCGACCTTCAGTCGCTCGAGCTGGCGGGCGATACGGATCTTCTCCTCGCGCGTCATCGAGGCGCCGGGCGATTGCTCGCCATCGCGCAAGGTGGTGTCGAAAATGATGAGCTTGTCAGACATGGTGGGGCTCCTGGGCCAGTTTTGTGCAGTGTCGGCCTGCCTGCTGCCGGGATGTGCGGGCTGCTGAATGCAAAACGCCCCGGCGTGCAACAAGGCAGGCCGGGGCGTTTGAATCCTGTGTGGCTTCGCGCGAGGGCTCGATCGTCCTCTATCGTCCTCAGCGCGCACGCGTCCCGACCGGGTGGCCTAGTAGGCTACCTAGTAGGATGCGGGTGGAGAGGGCTTGGCGCGAAATCATGCAGAGCAATATATCCGGTTTGGCGGCCGCGCGCAATACGGAATTCTTGCCGAGGCCCCCGGGAAAATCCCGAGGCACCCGCCCCTTCCGCGCGCCCGGGGAACTCACGCTTTGGGCGGGATGCGCAGTTTCTGCCCCGGATAGATCTTGTCCGGGTTCGACAGCATCGGCCGGTTGGCCTCGAAGATGCGGTTGTACTCGGCGCCGTTGCCATAGGCCTCCTGCGAGATGGCCCACAGCGTGTCGCCCTTGACCACCGTGTGCCACTGCGACTCGGCCGACGCGACATTGACCGACATCTTGTCGTCGACCTTGTCCACGCCCTGCACATTGCCGCAGCACAGGATGATCTTCTCCCGCGTGGCCTGGTCCGGCGCCACGCCGAAGACCGTCACCAGTCCCTGCGAGCCGTCGACCTGCACGCTCAGGGCGGTGGCGTCCAGGCCCATCTTGCGGATGTAGTCCTCGATCGCGGCACCGGCGGCACGGTTGGCCTCGTCCGCCTTGGCGGCCGCATCGGCCGCCCCGCTGTCCGGCGCGGGGGCGGCCTGCGCCGCTCCGCCGAAGAGTTTCTCTCCTGCTTCCTTGATGAAGTCCAGCACGCTCATGATGACCTCCTGATGGGGCTTGTGCACTACACGGTGAAGCTCCCGCCCCGGCAAGGCCGCGACGGGCAGGACCGCGGCGGGAAAACGAAGCCGCAGCGTAACCGATGCGCGGCCGTCCGCCTGCAAACAAAGGCAAAGACGGACGGCGCAGACAATACCGAACCCGGACGCCGGGCCGGACGCCGCCGCAGAACGGACAAGGGCGCCGCAGCGCCCTTGTTCCTCCTGTCCGGCTAGGAACCCTTGCCGTTGTCACGCACCCGTGCCACGCCCGGCTGGCCATGCAGCCCACGCCAGGCCCACAGTACATAGCCCGAGATCGCATAGACCACGAACAGGCCGAACAGGGCCACCGGCGGATCGGTGGACACCACCACGAACAGCACCAGCACCAGCACCATCACGCCGAACGGCACGCGGTAGCGCACGTCGAGCGCCTTGCCACTGTAGAACGGCGCGTTCGACACCATCGACAGGCCTGCATAGAGCGTGATGCCGAATGCCACCCACGGCATCCACAGGTCCTTCACCGACAGCTTGTTGTCGATCACCAGCCAGACGAAGCCGGCCACCAGCGCCGCCGCCGCCGGGCTCGGCAGCCCCTGGAAGAAGCGCTTGTCGACCACGCCGATATTCGCGTTGAAGCGCGCCAGCCGCAGCGCCGCGCAGGTACAGTAGACGAAGGCTGCCAGCCAGCCCCACTTGCCCAGGTCATGCAGGATCCACTCGTACATCACCAGTGCCGGCGCCACGCCGAACGAGGTCATGTCAGACAACGAATCGTACTGCTCACCGAAGGCGCTCTGCGTGTGCGTGATGCGTGCCACACGGCCGTCCATGCCGTCGAGCACCATGGCCGCGAAGATGGCGATGGCGGCCACGTCGAAGCGCATGTTCATCGCCTGCACGATGGCGAAGAAGCCTGCGAACAGGGCCGCCGTGGTGAAGGCATTCGGCAGCAGGTAGATGCCGCGGTGGCGCGGCCGCACGAAGACCACGTCATCGTGCTCGTCCGCATCGTCGCGGTCGCTGTGCGGGCCGTAGCCGCCCGCGTCGCCGCGCAGCTGGTTGTGGCGGAACGGCCGCAGATGGGTCACGTTGCCGTTGCTGACGCGCTTGTTGCGCCGGTTGAATGCACCCATGCCGGTTCTCCTGTGCGCCGCTGCCGCTTACTGCTGCCCGCCTGCGACGTCGAGCTCGGCCAGCACGGTCGACGATGCCGACACCTTCTCGCCGATGGTCACGCGCGGACGCGCGCTCAGCGGCAGGTAGACATCAACGCGCGAGCCGAAGCGGATGAAGCCGTAGCGCTGGCCGCGCGAGAGGGTTTCGCCCACCTTCGTGTAGCACAGGATGCGGCGCGCCACCAGGCCGGCCACCTGCACCAGCGTGACGAGCTGGCCGTCGGCCGCGCGGCGGATCACCACCGCGTTGCGCTCGTTCTCGCTCGAAGCCTTGTCGAGGTCGGCATTGACGAACTTGCCGGGGAAGTATTCGATTTTCTCGACCGTGCCATCGATGCTGCTGCGGTTCGAATGAACGTTGAAGACGTTCATGAACACACTGATCTTCAGCGCCTCGCGGCCGGCGTAGCCGTCCTGCACCTTCTCCACGGCGACGATGCGGCCATCTGCCGGCGCCAGCACCGCGTTGGGCTGCTGCGGCACCGGGCGCGGCGGATCGCGGAAGAACTGCAGCACGAACAGCGTGATGATCCACAGCGGCAATGCCCACCAGAAGCCCGCGCCGGCGTTGACCAGCAGCGAGATGACAAAGGCGCCGGCCAGGAACGGCCAGCCTTCACGGGCGATCAGCGGATGAGGATAGTTCATGCAGGACTTGTGCGTTGAGTAAAGTCTGACAAGGATAACAAAAAGCCGTCCCGTCTCCGCCCGAATCGCCCCTCGAAAGCAGGGGGCATGGACGGGAGACGGGACGGCCATGGCCTGCGGGGCCTTGCCCCGCTTGGCCTGCCGGCTCGCGCCAGCTTAGTTCTTCGACTGGTCGACCAGCTTGTTCTTGGCGATCCAGGGCATCATCGCGCGCAGCTTCGCACCCACTTCTTCGATCTGGTGCTCGGCCGTCAGGCGGCGGCGCGAGATCAGGGTCGGGGCGCCGGCCTTGTTCTCGAGGATGAAGCTCTTGGCGTATTCACCGGTCTGGATGTCGGTCAGGCACTGCTTCATCGCCTTCTTCGTCTCTTCCGTCACCACGCGCGGGCCGGTGACGTACTCGCCGTATTCGGCGTTGTTCGAGATCGAGTAGTTCATGTTGGCGATGCCGCCTTCGTAGATCAGGTCGACGATCAGCTTGAGCTCGTGCAGGCACTCGAAGTAAGCCATCTCGGGCGCGTAGCCTGCTTCCACCAGGGTCTCGAAGCCCGCCTTGATCAGCTCGACGGTACCGCCGCACAGCACGGCCTGCTCGCCGAACAGGTCGGTCTCGGTCTCTTCGCGGAAGTTGGTCTCGATGATGCCGGCGCGGCCGCCGCCGTTGGCGGTGGCGTACGACAGGGCGATGTCACGGGCGGCGCCGGACTTGTCCTGGTGCACGGCGATCAGGTGGGGCACGCCGCCGCCTTGCGAGTAGGTCGAGCGCACGGTGTGGCCGGGAGCCTTCGGCGCGATCATGATCACGTCGAGGTCGGCGCGCGGGATCACCGCACCGTAGTGCACGTTGAAGCCGTGGGCGAAGGCCAGCGCTGCACCTTCCTTGATGTTGGCGTGCACTTCGTTCTTGTACACGTCGGCGATCTGCTCGTCCGGCAGCAGGATCATGACCACGTCGGCGCCCTTCACGGCTTCGGCCACTTCCTTGACCGTCAGGCCGGCGTTGACCGCCTTGTTCCACGAGGCGCCATTCTTGCGCAGGCCGACCGTCACGTTGACGCCCGAGTCCTTCAGGTTCAGCGCGTGGGCGTGGCCTTGCGAGCCGTAGCCGATGATGGTGACGTTCTTGCCCTTGATCAGGGAGAGGTCGGCGTCCTTGTCGTAAAACACTTTCATGATTGTTCCTTCGCTTGCTGTCTATCTTGGTATGGATTGGCGGCGCCCCTGGGACACATGGCCCGGCGGGTCCGCACCGCCGTGGATACTGCGCCTGTGGTGCTGCTCAGACCTTGAGGATGCGTTCGCCGCGACCGATGCCCGAACCGCCGGTACGCACCGTTTCCAGGATGGCGGTGCGGTCGATGGCGTCGAGGAAGGCATCCAGCTTGCCGCCGTCGCCGGTCAGCTCGATGGTATAGGTCTTCTCGGTGACATCGATGATGCGGCCGCGGAAGATGTCGGCGGTACGCTTCATTTCCTCGCGCTCCTTGCCGACCGCGCGCACCTTGACCAGCATCAGTTCGCGCTCGATGTGCGCGCCCTCGGTCAGGTCGACCACCTTGACCACCTCGACGAGGCGGTTCAGGTGCTTGGTGATCTGTTCGATCACGTCGTCCGAGCCGGTGGTGACGATGGTCATGCGCGACAGCGACTGGTCTTCCGTCGGCGCCACGGTCAGGGTCTCGATGTTGTAGCCGCGGGCCGAGAACAGGCCGACCACGCGCGACAGCGCACCGGCCTCGTTTTCCAGCAGGACCGAAATGATATGACGCATCACAGGTCCTCCGCGCCGAGCAGCATTTCGGAGATGCCCTTGCCGGCCTGCACCATCGGCCAGACGTTTTCGGTCGGGTCGGTCTGGAAGTCCAGGAACACGGTACGGTCCTTCAGGCGGAAGGCCTCGCGCAGCGCGGGCTCCACGTCGGCGGTCTTCTCGATACGCATGCCGACGTGGCCGTAGGCCTCCGCCAGCTTGACGAAGTCGGGCAGCGCGTCCATGTAGGAATGCGAGTAGCGGTTGTCGTACTCGATCTCCTGCCACTGGCGCACCATGCCGAGATAGCGGTTGTTGAGCGCGCAGATCTTGACCGGGGTGTCGTACTGCAGGCAGGTCGACAGTTCCTGGATGCACATCTGGATCGAGCCTTCGCCGGTGATGGTCACCACTTCCTTCTCGGGGAAGGCCTTCTTGATGCCCATCGCGTACGGCAGGCCCACGCCCATCGTGCCCAGGCCGCCGGAGTTGATCCAGCGGCGCGGCTGGTCGAACTTGTAGAACTGCGCGGCCCACATCTGGTGCTGGCCCACGTCGGAGCAGACGAAGGCGTCGCCCTTGGTCAGTTCCCAGATCTTCTCGACCACGTACTGCGGCTTGATGATCTCGGAGTCGCGGTCATACTTCAGGCAGTCGACCGAACGCCACTTCTCGATCTGCTCCCACCACTTGGCCAGCGGCTCGCGGCGCGGCTTGGTCTCGCTCGCCTGCAGCTGCGAGATCAGCTCCTGCAGCACGTCCTTGACGTTGCCGACGATGGGGATGTCGACCTTGACCCGCTTGGAGATCGAGGACGGATCGATATCGATGTGGATGATCTTGCGCGCCTGCGAGGTGAAGTGCGCCGGGTTGCCGATCACGCGGTCATCGAAGCGCGCGCCGATGGCGATCAGCACGTCGCAGTTCTGCATGGCCATATTGGCTTCATACGTGCCGTGCATGCCCAGCATGCCGACGAACTGCTTGCTGGTGCCGGGGAACGCGCCCAGGCCCATCAGCGTGTTGGTGACCGGGAAACCGGTGAGCTGGGCCAGCTGGCGCAGCTCGTCGCTGGCATTGGCCAGCACCACGCCGCCGCCCGAATAGATGAACGGACGCTCGGCACCCAGCAGCAGGGCCAGGGCCTTGCGGATCTGGCCCGAGTGACCCTTGTTCACCGGGTTGTACGAGCGCATGTCGACCGCCTTCGGGTACTCGTAGCGGCAGGCATTGCGCGAGACGTCCTTCGGGATGTCGACCACCACCGGGCCCGGACGGCCGGTCGCGGCGATGTAGAAGGCCTTCTTGATGGTGGCGGCGAGGTCGCGCACGTCCTTGACCAGGAAGTTGTGCTTGACGATGGGCCGCGTGATGCCGACCGTATCGCACTCCTGGAAGGCGTCCTGGCCGATGGCGGAGGTCGGCACGTTGCCGGTGATCACGACCATCGGGATCGAATCCAGGTAGGCGGTGGCGATGCCGGTCACCGCGTTGGTGACGCCGGGACCCGAGGTCACCAGGGCCACGCCGACCTTGCCGGTGGCGCGCGCATAGCCGTCGGCCGCATGGACCGCTGCCTGCTCGTGGCGCACCAGGATGTGCTCGATCTTCTTCTGCTTGTAGAACTCGTCGTAGATATACAGCACTGCCCCACCGGGGTAGCCCCAGACGTACTCGACGCCTTCTTCGGCCAGTGCGTGGACGAGGATTTCCGCCCCGATCATTTCGGGTGCGGCGGATGAATTGCTGTCTGCGTGGGAGAATTCCGCGCTGGGCATGTTCATGTCAGTCCTTTGCAATTTTCGGCAAAAAATTGTTTGGATGCTCTCTGCCGGGCTTGTGGCACGGGTTCAAGCGGTGCGCGTCTGCATGGGAGACCGCCTCATAAGCGGCCGGATGAGACAACCACAGATGTCGTGTGAACGGGAGATGATACTGTATTGCATCAGCGCGGTCCACGGTATTTTCCGCGGCACCCGCGTGTCGCCGGCTGCGCCGCCACACCGGCAGCACACCTGTATTACAAAAGAGACAACGTGTCGGGGAGCCCGTTTTTTTGCTAGCATCGCTCCAATTTTGGATGTGCCGAAGGCCTCAGGCCGCACATCCCAGGCCGCAATAGCGCCAACCACGAGCCACCGTCTGCTTCTGCCTGCATGGCAACCGAACAGGAACTTTCTGATTTTCTCGCCAGCGTCGAGCGGCGCGCCTTCAAGCAGGCCGTGTTTGCAGTACGTGACGACGAAGCCGCCCTGGACATCGTCCAGGACGCCATGATCAAGCTCGCCGAAAAATATGGCGACAAGGGTGCGGCGGAACTGCCACCGCTGTTCCAGCGCATCCTGCAGAACACCATCCACGACTGGTTCCGCCGCCAGAAGGTGCGCAATACCTGGGTCACGCTGTTTTCCAACCTGCGCGACGACCGGGAAGGCGACGACAATGACCTGCTCGAGACACTGGAGGCCGAAATCGGCAGCGAATCGGCCGAAAGCAGCGCCGACAAGGTAGAGCGGGCGCAGACCATGCATATCATCGAACAGGAGATCCAGCGGCTGCCTGCGCGTCAACGCGAGGCATTCCTGATGCGTTACTGGGAGGATATGGACGTCGCCGAGACCGCCGCGGTCATGGGCTGTTCGGAAGGCAGCGTCAAGACGCACTGTTCCCGTGCCACGCACACACTGGCGCAGGCCCTGCGAGCGCGGGGGGTCCGACTATGAGCAGAAACGACAGAGAAATCCAGGAACGCCGCTTTGTACATGAAGTGCGCCAGGCCCTCGACGCCTCGGCGCAGGAGTTGCCGCCCGCGCTGAGCGAGCGGCTGGCCGCCGCGCGCCGCATCGCGCTGGCGCACAAGAAGGCAGAGGTCACGGTCAAGGTACCGCGACTGGCGCTGGCCGGCGCAGATGCCGGGCCCATCTTCGAAGAAGACGATACGCCGCTGCACCGCGCCGGCAGCTGGCTGCGCCGGCTCGCGCTGCTGTGGGCGCTGATCGTGCTGGCCATCGGGCTGGTGGCGATCTACCAGTGGCAACAGCAGAAGCGCATCGACGAACTGGCGGACGTGGATGCCGCCATGTTGCTGGACGAACTGCCCCCGGCCGCCTACGCCGACCAGGGCTTCCACGTTTTCCTCAAGCGCGGCCAATAAGCCCGATGATCCGCCCCCACTCCGACGCTCCTCGTCGCCGGCTGGTTCTGATCGTGTCCGCAGGACTGGTCGCAGCCGCCGCCTGGGTGCTGAATCCGCCCTCCGCGCACGCGCAAGGCAGCGCACCGGCCGCTTCCGCGGCCGCCTCGGTGCCGGCACCCGCGCGCGGCGCTGCGCAGGCCCGTCCCAAGTGGGACGAACTGACCCCGGTCCAGCAGCGCATCCTGGCCCCGCTGCAACCCGCCTGGGAGAGCCTGGGCGAGCTGCACCGGCGCAAGTGGCTGCAGATCGCCGAGCGCTACCCGAAGTTCTCGCCGGCCGAGCAGTCCCGGCTGCAGGCGCGCATGACCGAGTGGATCCGGATGACGCCGCAGCAGCGCCGCCTGGCACGCGAGAATTACCAGATCACGCGCTCGCTGCCGGCGGCCAAGAAGGCCGAGGCCTGGGACAAGTACCAGCACCTGCCGGAAGAGCAGAAGAAGAAACTCGCTGCCGCCGAAACCCCGCACCACCCGGGAGCCGTCAGCGCCCTGCCATCGGCCAGGCGCCTGCCCGTGCAGACCGGCAAGCCGTTGGCGCGGCCGGCCGTGCCGGCCAGCGCGCCGACCGCCCCCACCCCGGCGGCGGCGGCCACGGCCAAGCCGGCGGCCAGTGCCGCCGTGGCCGAAAGCGCGCCCGCGCCGGCCTCGGCTCCGACCCCGCAGGCCGCCGATCCGGCCGAGCCTGCCACCGATACCGCGGCCACCACCCCGGCCGACGCGACCCCCCGCAACTGAAGCAGGAACACCCGGCAGGCCTGGCCTCTGCCTGCGGCCGCACGCGCCGCCGGCGCCCTTTGGCATAATGCCGCGATGCCCGCGATCCCCGCGGGCGGGCGCCTGCCGGTGCCCGACGTCCGCCCGCGCCATGACTGCCGCCACCTTCGCCGAACCGCCCGCCGCCAGCCGCTCACCGTCCCTGCGCCGCCGCCTCGCCTGCATGCTCTACGAGGGCGTGCTGCTGTTCGGCGTGCTGAGCGCATCCACCGCCGCCTACCTGGTGATCCGGCCCGGCCTGCGCGCATCGGGGCTGGATACGGCGCTGGCCATGCAGGCATGGAGCTTCCTGGCGATGGGCCTGTACTTCGTCTGGTTCTGGCAGCGCAACGGGCAGACACTGGCCATGCAGACCTGGCGCATGCGCGTGGAAACCGCGCAGGGCAAACCGCCGCGCTGGCCGCAGGCAGCCTGGCGCTATCTGCTCGCCTGGCTGTGGCTGCCGCCCTCGGCCGCCGTCGGCCACGCGCTGGGGCTGGTCAAGGGCCCCTTCCTGGCCGTGCTGGCCGCTGGACTGCTGCTGTGGGTGATGCTCGCCTGGCTCGACCCGCAGCGCCGCTTCCTGCACGATCGCCTGGCCGGCACCCGGCTGGTCGACCTGCGGCCGCCGCGGGCATGACGCTCTCGGCCAGCGCCCTGCGCCGGCTCGCCCTGGCCGGGCAGTTCGGCCTGGGGCTGGCCTGCGCCGCGGCACTGGCCCGCTGGGCCGGCTGGCGCTGGCCGGCGGCAGCGCTGGGGGCGGCCTTGCTGGCCGCACTGGTGTTCGGGCTGGTCGTGGCCGGCGCCTTCGCCATCTCGCTGTCTGGCGCGGGCGTCCCCGCCACGCGGCGCCCTGCCGTGCCGCAGGCAGCCGCCATCGCCCCGCTCGGGGCGGCCGCGGCACTGGCCTGCTACCTGTACGAATGCACCGCCGTGTTCCGCATGTTCAACTGGATCGAGCCCTTCCGCTCCAGCCTGTCCTTCGTCCCGCCGCACGCCGGCGCGCCGGCGCGGCCGCCACTGCTGCTGGTGCATGGCTACGCCTGCAATCATGCCGTGTGGCTCGACCTGCAGCCGGCGCTGGCGGCGGCGGGCTACGCCTGCGAGGCGATCGACCTCCTGCCCCTGTTCGACAGCATCGACAACCATGCAGGCACCGTGCTGGCGCGCATGCGCGCCATCCATGCGCGCACCGGCCAGGCACCGCTGCTGCTGTGCCACAGCATGGGCGGGCTGGCCGCGCGGGCGGCGCTGGTGCGCGGCCGCGCCGAAGGCGGCGCGCCCTGCGCCGGACTGGTCACACTGGGCTCGCCGCACCAGGGCTGCGCACTGGCCAGCCTGGGGGCCGGCGCCAGTGCGCGCCAGATGCGTTGCGACAGCGCCTGGTTGCGTGCGCTGGCCGACGCCGAAGGGCCGGCCGAGCGCGCCCTGCTCGCCTCCGTGTTCAGCTGGCATGACTCCATCGCCGGCCCGGCCGGCACCAGTTGCCTGCCCGGCGCCCGCCACTGGCCGCTGGCGGGCGTCGGCCACGTGGCGCTGCTGCGCCATCCGCGCGCACGCGACGCCGTGCTCGCCGCCCTCGATGCCTTCGCCAGTGCCGCACCGCATGCTGCCGGCGCCACGCCGTCGGCACGCGCGCCGCGCAAGGCCTGATCGGAGTCCTCCCGGGAGACCTGGGGAGAGCGGTTGCGGGCCGGTCCCGGCCGCCCCGGTCTTCATGTGACATTCATGTTCTCGTCACTGCGCAGTCATGGGGCACTGGCTCAATGCAGCCATCGCCCTTACCGGTGCCGCCATGGTTCACGCAATCCGATTCGCCCGCGGCTGTCTCGCCCGGGCCGCGCACAAGCTGCGCGGCAGTGCTGCCGGGACCCCGCCCCTGCCAGTCGCGCTGGCCGCCTTCATGCCGCCCTCCGGGCTCGATGCCCCGGCAGCCCGTCCCGCCCCCGCCGCCACCCCCGCCCTCTCCGACGCCAATCAGCACGACGCCAGGCAAACCGCCCCGCACACGGTGCAGCGCTACCGCGCCATCTGGGTCTCGGACGTCCACCTGGGCACCGCGGGCTGCCAGGCCGACTACCTGCTCGACTTCCTCAAGCACAACGAATCGGAGCGGCTCTACCTGGTCGGCGACATCATCGACGGCTGGCAACTGCGGCGCGGCTGGTACTGGCCGCAAAGCCACAACGATGTGGTGCAGAAGCTGCTGCGCAAGGCGCGCAAGGGCACCGAAGTGATCTACGTGCCGGGCAACCACGATGAGATGGCGCGGCAGTTCGACGGCCTCGCCTTCGGCGACATCACGGTGCGCGAGGATGCAGTCCACGTGACCGCCACCGGCCGGCACCTGTGGGTGGTGCACGGCGACCTGTTCGACGGCGTGGTACAGCACGCACGCTGGCTGGCCTACCTGGGCGACTCGCTGTACACCGTGATCCTGGCCTTGAACCGCCATTTCAACCGGGTGCGCGCGCGCCTCGGCTTCCCCTACTGGTCGTTGTCGCAATACCTGAAGCACCAGGTCAAGAACGCGGTCAACTACATCAACTCCTTCGAGCACGCGATGGTCGAAGAAGCGCGCCGGCGCGGCTGCGACGGCGTCATCTGCGGCCATATCCACAAGGCCGAGATCCGCGAGGTCGACGGCCAGCTCTATTGCAACGACGGCGACTGGGTCGAAAGCCTGTCGGCACTGGTCGAGACCATGGAAGGCGAGTTGAAGATCGTCTACTGGACCACCTTGCTCGACCCGCCGGCGCCGCCGCGCGCGCGCCGACGCCGCGCCGCCCTGCCCGCCTGAATCCCGCGCGGCGCCCGCCGGCGCGCCGCCTCCCCAGACCAACCATGTCCGCGCAGCAAGGCGGACCGATGCACAAGCGGCCAGCGCCGCGAGGAGCCAGCATGAAGATCCTGATCGTCACCGACGCCTGGGAACCGCAGGTCAACGGCGTGGTGCGCACGCTCAAGTCGACGCGCCGCGAGCTGGAGGCCATGGGGCACACGGTGGAACTGCTCACGCCGCTCGAGTTCCGTACCGTGCCGTGCCCTACCTATCCCGAAATCCGCCTGTCGCTGCTGCCCGGCCGCGCGGTCGCCGAACGCATCCGCGCCTTCGCGCCGGACGCGCTGCATATCGCCACCGAAGGTCCGCTCGGCATGGCAGCGCGCCGGCATGCGCTGCGCAGCAAGGTGCACTTCACCACGGCCTACCACACGCGCTTCCCGGAGTACGTGCAAGCGCGCTTCGGCATCCCGCTGGCCTGGACCTACCGCTTCCTGAGCTGGTTCCACGGGCCGGCCCGGGCTGTGATGGCGCCGACCCCGGTAGTGCTCGACGACCTGCGCCGCTACGGCATCGGCCACGCCGTGCTGTGGTCGCGCGGAGTGGACCTGGACGTGTTCACCGCCCAGCGCGCCAACGTGTTGAACACGGCGCATCCGATCTTCCTCTACGTCGGCCGCGTCGCCGTCGAGAAGAACGTCGAGGCCTTCCTCGCGCTGGACCTGCCGGGCTCGAAGTGGGTGGTCGGCGACGGCCCGGCCCTGGCCTCGCTGCGCGCGCGTTATCCGGGTGCCAACTATCTGGGCGTGCTGAGCCAGCCCGAGCTGGCCAAGGTGTATGCTTCGGCCGATGTCTTCGTCTTTCCGAGCCGCACGGATACCTTCGGCCTGGTGCTGCTGGAAGCGCTGGCCAGCGGCCTGCCGGTGGCAGCCTACCCGGTCACCGGCCCCATCGACGTGCTGGGCGAGAGCCGGGCCGGCGTGATGCACGAAGACCTGCGCGAAGCCTGCCTGGAAGCGCTGCGCATCGATCGCGCCACCGCCCGCGCTCATGCCGAGCTGTTCTCGTGGCGCGCCGCTACCGAGCAGTTCCTGTCTCATCTGCGGCCGCTGGCCGCCGCCCACGGCGGCGCCACGGCCTCACGCCAACCGCAAGACCATGTCGAAAATGCAGCCGCAATCCGCACCGCTTCCCTCCAAGGCGAAACCGGCTCCGGTGCCAACGCCGGCCGAAGCGAGCACTGAGTACACCATCGAGCACAACCCGTACAAGGGCAACCGCGGCCTGGCGCGCGCCTGGCGCGCCGCCGTCAACTCCCTGTCCGGCCTGCGCTATGCCGTGCTGGAGGAAAGCGCCTTCCGCCAGGAACTGACGCTGGTGGCCATCCTGACGCCGTGCGCGCTGCTGGCGCCGGTCAGCGTGGTCGAGCGCATCCTGCTGCTGGGCACGCTGCTGCTGGTGCTGATCGTGGAATTGCTCAACTCCAGCGTCGAAGCCGCGGTCGACCGCATCTCGCTGGAGCGCAACAGCCTGTCCAAGCGCGCCAAGGACTACGGCAGCGCGGCGGTCATGCTGGCGCTGATCCTGTGCGGCGGAACCTGGATCGCGATCCTCGAGCCGCTGGTGGCACGCTGGCTGCAGGCGTCCTGACTTCGGCGCATGGCGGCGGGCGGCGGGCGGCGCGGTAGCGGGGAGCCCGGAAAGCCAGGGAACGGGCGGTGTTTGCTTATAATCGCTGTCCCACGCCCCGATCCAACGGCAGCCCATGGAATCCAAACCGCAAACCGGCCCCCGCCGCACGAGGGACCGCATCCTCGACGTCTCGCTGCGCCTGTTCAATGAACTGGGCGAGCCGAACGTGACCACCACCACGATCGCGGAGGCGATGGAGATCAGTCCCGGCAACCTCTACTATCACTTCCGCAACAAGGACGACATCATCAACTCCATCTTCGTGCAGTTCGAGCAGGAGATGGAGCGCCGCCTGAAGCTGCCCGACGACCACAAGGCCACGCTCGACGAAAGCTGGGGCTACCTCCAGTACATGTCCGAGTTCCTGTGGAACTACCGCTTCCTCTATCGCGACATCAACGACCTGCTGGCGCGCAACCGGATGCTGGAGACCAACTTCAAGCGCATCGTCGAGCAGAAGAACCGCTTCGCCCAGGCCATCTGCCGGCAGTTCATCGAGGACGGCGAGATGGTGGCCACGCCCGAGCAGGTCGAAGCCATCTGCACCAATATCGTCGTGGTCGCCACCTACTGGCTGTCGTTCCAGTTCGTGCAGCACCCGCGCCAGTACAACGACCCGGAACGGATCCGCGGCTACCTGCACGGCTCCAGCTACCACATCTTCTCCATCCTCGCGCCCTACCTGCGCGGCAAGGCGCGTGCCGCCTTCGACCAGCTAGCGCGCGATTACGCGGCCGTCAAGGCCGCCCAGACCATCAAGGAATCGAAGTGAAATCCGTCTGCGTGTACTGCGGCTCCAGCCCCGGCCACCGTCCCGAATACGCCGAACAGGCGCGTGCGCTCGGCCAGGCGCTGGCCGAGCGCGGCCTGGCGCTGGTCTACGGCGGCGGCAAGGTCGGCCTGATGGGCATCATCGCCGACGCCGTGCTGGCCCATGGCGGCACCGCCATCGGCATCATCCCGCAGGCGCTGATGGACAAGGAGGTCGGCCACCGCGGGCTGAGCGAGCTGCACGTGGTGCGCAATATGCACGAGCGCAAGCAGATGATGGCCGACCGCGCCGACGCCTTCATCGCCATGCCCGGCGGCGTGGGCACCTACGAAGAATTGTTCGAGACCGTCACCTGGCAGCAGCTCGGCTACCACGCCAAACCCATCGGCCTGCTCAATGTGGCGGGCTTCTACGACGGCATGCTGGGCTTCCTCTCGCATGCGGTGCAGGAAGGCTTCCTCAAGCAGGTCCATGCCGACCTGCTGCACGTCGACACCGCGCCGGCCGGTCTGCTCGCCAAGCTGGAGCAGGCACCGCGTGTGACCGTCGACAAGTGGCAGGAAAAGCGCGCCGAGGCCTGAGCGCCGCCGGCGCCGCCCTGCCCCGCGCAGCCATGGCCTAGAAGGACGAGCCCGGCTCGCGCAGGAAGGCCGCTTCCTCGGCCGTGCCGGCCCGCCCCAGGATCGCATTGCGGTGCGGGAAACGCCCGAAGCGCACGATGATGGCGCGGTGCTTGTCGGCCCACTCCACGGTGTCGACCGCGCCGCCACTCTCGTCGCGCAGCCGGTGCGTCAGCCTGACCGATTCGTCCTGGGCCGCGAGTTCTTCCGCATGCTCGAAGGGCAGGTAGCAGAACATGCGGTGCCAGCTGGTCGGCAGGCGCAGGTCGCCGCCGCCGGCCACCAGCCGGCGCGCCAGCGCCAGTGCGCGCGCATCGGTGGCGAAGCTGCGCGCATCGCCGCGGAACAGGTTGCGCGGGAACTGGTCGAGCAGCACGATGCGCGCGCAGGTGCCTTCCGGCGTCTGTGCCCAGGCGGCGTCCTGCGCCTCGCCACCGGGCGCGGCGGCGGCCTCCCATTCGGCCAGGAAGGCCTGGCGGATGGTGTCGTCGAAAGCGGCCGATTTGGCGAACCACTCGCGGCGCGAGGTATCCCAGGCGGGAGAGTCGGGTGTGCCGAACCAGAAATCGAGCACGCGGCGGGCGGCGGCGGGAAGCTTGTCCGTCATGCCTGGCGATCTCCTGCTAGTCGAAAAATTGGACGGAGGCGGCGCCGGCGCGCTCAGCGCGCCACGTTGCGCATCCAGTCGGCGGTCTGGAACAGGGCCTCCATCAGGCGCAGCTGCAGCGGCTCCGGCAGGCCCGTGTCCTGCATCGCCAGCGCCATGCAGCGCATCCACTGGTCACGCTCGCTGGTGCCGATCTCGAAGGGCAGATGGCGCGCGCGCAGGCGCGGGTGGCCGAAGCGCTCGATGAAGTAGTTGGGCCCGCCGAGCCAGCCGCACAGGAACCAGAACAGCTTGTCGCGCGAGCCGTCCAGCGAGGCGGGATGCAGCGCGCGCAGTCCGGCGAACTCCGGCTCGAGGTCCATCAGGTCGTAGAAGCGGTCGACCAGTTCGCGCACGCGCGCCTCGCCGCCGATCAGTTCGTAGGCGCTGGTTTCGCGCTTTGCGCCGTCGCCCGGGGTGTCGTTGTGTTCCGTACTCGTCATGCCGTAAGGGGTGTTGGCTGGATCAGGGCGGCCGAACAGGGCTGCCGAAAGCCGCCATGATACGGGGAATACGGGGATCCGGCCGCACGCGCGGCGGCGGGCCGGGTCCCCCGTTTCATGGCGACGGGCCCCGGCGGCGGCGACCGTGCCTGCCTCAGGCGTCGCGCAAGGTCGCCAGGGCCGGCTGGCGCAGCACTTCGCGCAGGCCCAGCCAGCCGCCGGCCAACGCACACAGCGCCCCCGCCACCACGCCGGCCGGCACGATCCACGGATTGAAGCGGTAGGGAAAATCGAACACCTGCGTGGCCAGCCCCCAGCCTACCGCGAGCGCGCCCAGGCTGGCCAGCAGGCCGGCCAGCGCGCCCACCACCAGGAACTCCGCGTATTGGGTCTGGCGCACCAGCGCGGCCGAGGCCCCCAGCGCCTTGAGCAGGCCGGCGTCGCGCCGGCGCTCGTCGCGCGTGCCGGACAGCGCCGCATACAGCACCGTCACACCGGCCGCCAGCGTGAAGGCGAACAGGAACTCGACCGCGGCGATGACCTGGTCCAGCACCTGCTGCACCTGGCGCAGGATCAGCTCGGTGTTGACCACGGTGATGTTGGGGAAAGCCGCCACCAGCCGGTTATCCAGCGGCGCCTGCGCCGACGGCAGGTGGAAGGCCGTGATGTAGGTCTCCGGCATGCCGTGCATCATGGCCGGTGGCAGGATCACGAAGAAATTGACGCGCATCGAACTCCAGTCGAGCTTGCGCAGCGATGTCACCCTGGCCTCCACCGGCTGGCCCGCCACATCGAAGCGCAACGTGTCGCCCAGGCGGATGCCGAGGGTGCGGGCGATGCCCTCTTCCACCGAGGCCCCGGCCAGCTGCCCGCGCGGCCAGCTGCCGGCAACCACGCGGTTGCCCTCGGGCAGGGTGTCCATGTAGGACAGGTTGAATTCCCGCTCGACCAGGTTGCGCGCCCGCTCGGCCGGATAGTCGGCCCCCGTCACCGCGCGGCCGTCGATATGGGTGAGGCGCCCGCGCACCATCGGATACAGCAGGTCCTGGATACCGGCGCCGGCGAGCCGGGCGCGCAGGGCGTCGCGCTGGTCGGGCTGGATATTGATGACGAAGCGGTTGGGCGCGTCGGCGGGCGTGGCGCCGCGCCACGAGGCGATCAGGTCGCTGCGCGTCATGCCGAGCAGCAGCAGCGCCATCAGGCCCACCGCCAGGGCCACCGTCTGCAGCACAGTGACGCCGCGCCGCCGCTCCAGCACCGCCAGCGCGAAACGCCAGCCGACCCCGGCCACGCCGCTGCCCAGGCGCCCGCGCAGCAGCCGCGCCAGCGCGCCCAGCACCGCCAGCGACAACAGGCCGAACAACAGGCCTGCCGCGAGGAAGCCGCCTGCCGTCAGCAGGCCGAGCTTGAGGTCGCGCGCGGCGGCCAGCAGCAGCAGGCCGAAGGCGGCCAGCCCGAAGCCGTAGGCCAGCCAGGCCGATACCGGCGGCAGGCCGAGGTCGCGCCGCAGCACGCGCAGCGGCGATACGCGCGTCAGCGACAGCAACGGCGGCAAGGCGAAACCGCTCAGCAGGACCAGGCCCGACAGCAGGCCGAGCGCGGCCGGGCGCGGCGACGGCGGCGGCAAGGTCACGGTCAGCAGGCCGCCCAGCGACAGCAGCAGGCCATAGTGCGCCAGATAGCCCAGCGCCACCCCGACGGCAGCGCCGGCCAGGCCCAGCAGCACGAATTCCAGCCCGAAGGCGCGCAGGATCTGCCCGCGCGACAGCCCCAGGCACTTGTAGACCGCGCAGGCATCGGTGTGACGCTGCACGTAGCGGCGCGCCGACATGGCGATCGCCACCGCGGCGATCATCGCCGACAGCACCGCCACCAGCGACAGGAAACGCTCGGCGCGGTCGAGCGTGGCGCGCATCTGCGGCTGGCCGGTCTCCAGCGACTCGACCCGCATATTGCGCAGGCCGAGCCGCGCGATCTCCTGCTGGGCCCAGCGCTGGAAGGCAGCGGCGGCGGGATCGGCACCCGCCACCAGCAGCCGGTAGCTGACGCGGCTGCCCCAGCCGACCAGGCCGGTGCTGTCCAGGTCCGACAGCGCCAGCATCACGCGCGGCGCGAAGTTCATGAAGCCGGCACCGCGGTCCAGCTCCTGGGTGAGGATGCGCGCGACACGGAAGCCACGGCTGCCGAGCTGGACGGTATCGCCCATGCGCAGCCCCAGCGCATCGAGCAGGGCTTCATCGACCCACACCGTGCCGGGCTCGGGAATGCCTTCGGCAACCGTCTCGGGGCCGCCCGGCGCAGCGCTCGTCTTGAGCCGCCCCCGCAGCGGATAGGCCGGACTGACGGCCTTGAGCGCGGCCAGCCGGCTCGGCGCGTCGCCCGCCGCCGCGCCGCGGGCCGTGGCCATGCTGGGGAAGGTCACGGTCTGGGCCACCGCCAGCCCGGCCTGCCGGGCGTGGTCGGCGAAGCCGGCGGGAAACGGCTGGTCGGCCACCAGCAGCACGTCGGCGCCGATCATCTGGCGCGCATCGCGCTCCAGCCCCAGCCGCATGCGGTCGGCCAGGAAGCCGACGCTGCTGAGCGCGGCCACGGCCAGCACCAGCGCAAACAGCAGCAGGTTCAGTTCGCCGGCCAGCCAGTCGCGCCGGGCCATGCGCAAGGCCTGGCGCCAGGCGGAAAAGCGTGCGGCAGCGGCTGGCGCACCGGGGCTGGCGGGAGCGGTCGGCGGCGGGAATGGCTGGCTTGGCGGCTGGGTCATCGTCGTCGGTCGGGAAAAGGCATGGCCTCGGGTCAAGGCCGGTTCAAGGGTGGATGCCGCAGTGGATGCCGGGCTGGGCCGTCTTGCCGGCGGCAGGATCCGCGCCGTGGCACGACAAGGCGATCGCCATCACGATACCCGCTACTCGCGCCCGGCCGGCTGCCGCGTCCGCGCCGCGGCCCGTCCGAGGGCACCGTGCAGGCGGCGTACACCGCGCCACAGGCGTGGCAGCAGCCAGGCGGCCAGCCCCAGGAAGACCAGCAGCAGCACCAGGAACAGCAGCGGCAGGAAGAACGACAGCAGCAGGCCGGCGGTGGCGCCGAGGTCCTCGCTGAAGGAAGCGACCCAGTTGGAAAACGGCTCGGGCGAGACATTGATCAAGGCGCGCGTGCCCGCCTTGACTGCGTGGGCGGTGCCCGCCAGCGTGCCGCCGGCCAGGCCGGCGGCCACCACCCACTGCGGATCGAGCTGGCCGAAGGCGGCCGCCGCCAGGATGGCGCCGGCGGGAATGCGCACGAAGGTCTGGATGCTGTCCCAGACCGAGTCGAAGCCCGGCATCTTGTCCGCCAGGAACTCCGCCAGCGCCAGTACCGCGGCCAGGCCGAGCACCCACCAGGACGTCAGCGGCTGCAGCCCGGGGGGCAGGTGCAGCCAGCCCAGGCGGGCCAGCAGGCCGGCGGTGAACACGGCCAGGTAGAGGCGGAAGCCGCTGGTCCAGGACAACCCGGCTGCCAGCGCGGCCGTTTCCAGCATGGCGCTCCTTGTGATCGGCTGCGGCAGGATCGCCGCTGGATGCAGTGTAATCCGGATCGCGCAGGCACCCGGCACGGGCGGCGCGGCACCGCCATTGTGCAGAGAACGCCGGTTCAGGCGGCGTCCGCCACCTGCGGCAGGTCGGCCGCCACCTCGGCGATCATGCGGCGCAGCCACAGCACATCGGGCGCGGCGTGGCAGCGCTCGTGCCAGAGCTGGTAGAAGCGCATGCGCGGGAAGACCACCGGCGAGGGCACCATGCGGATCGGCAGGTACTGGGCGTAGTGGGCGGCGAACTGGCGGCCCGTGGTGAAGACCATGTCAGTCTTCATCAGCACGTAGGGCACCAGGCCGAAATACGGCAGCGTGACCTGGATATTACGCTTGTAGCCTTGCTCGGCCAGCGCCTGGTCGATCATGCTGCGCTGCATCGAGGCATAGGGCGCCGGCGCCAGGTGCGGCATCTCCAGGTAGTGCTTCAGCGTCAGGCCCTTGCGCGCCAGCGGATGCTGGGCGCCCAGCATGCAGACCACCTCGTCCTCGAACAGCGGCGAGATGTGCAGGTGCTCGGGCGGCGACAGCCAGTTGCCGACCACGATGTCGAGCTGGCCCTGCTCCAGGTCCTCCAGGAAGTCGCTGCCGGCGGTCATCGGATGCACGAACAGCTTGGCGCCGGGCGCCAGCCGGCGCACCCGCTCGACGATATTGGGCAGGAAGAAGGCATCCAGGTAGTCCGGCGCGCCCAGGTGGAAGGTGCGCGTGGTGGTGGCCGGGTCGAACTGCTGCGGCGGGCGCGCGATGCGGTCCATCGCCGCCAGGCTCTGCTCGGCCAGCAGCAGCAGCTCGCGGCCGCGCTCGGTCGGTACCATGCCGCTCTTGCCCCGCACCAGGATGGCATCGCCGGTGATTTCGCGCAGACGCTTGAGCGTATTGCTGATGGCCGGCTGCGACTGGCCCAGGCGCACGGCCGTGCGGGTCACGCTCTGCTCGGTGAGCAGGGTATGCAGCACCCGCAGCAGGTAGGTATCGAGATGGTCGCGTCCGTGCATGGGGCGGTCGCCGCGGGGCCGGCCGGGCCGGCGGCGGTGGTGGCGAGGAGGATGGGAACGGCGCATAGTGTAAGCGAGGCACCCGGCGGCAGGTCAATCCGCGCGCACCCTGGCCGCCCGCTCTCCGCCCTGATGGCGCACATCACCTGGGCCGAATATTGCTTGCTCCAGCCCGATGCTATGTTTCACGCCATAACACAAGGCACCTAACGGAATACGAGACCATGGAGACGCAACCCATCCGCTTCTACCATCGCGGCCAGATCCAGGAAGTCGCGGACGCCCCGATCACCCGCACCGTGCTGCAGTACCTGCGCGAGGACGTGCGCTGCACGGGCACCAAGGAGGGCTGCGCCGAGGGCGACTGCGGCGCCTGCACCGTCGTCATCGGCGAGCTGCAGGACGACGGCCAGGTCGCCTTCAAGGCGGTCAACTCCTGCATCCAGTTCCTGCCCACGCTGGACGGCAAGGCACTGATCACGGTCGAGGACCTGCGCCAGGCCGACGGCACCCTGCATCCGGTGCAGGAAGCGCTGGTGGAATGCCATGGCTCGCAATGCGGCTTCTGCACGCCTGGCTTCGTCATGTCGCTGTGGGCGCTGTACCAGCAGCACACCCCGGGCGGCGACGCCCCCGCGCGCAGCACCATCTGCGACGCCCTGACCGGCAACCTGTGCCGCTGCACCGGCTACCGTCCCATCATCGACGCCGGCCAGCGCATGATGGCGCTGCCCGCGCCGCGGCCCGGCAAGCTCGAGCCGCGCAGCATCGCCGAGGCCCTGCGCGGCCTGCGCCGCGACGGCACCTTCCACTACAGCGCCGCCGGCCGGCAGTTCCATGCGCCGCGCACCGCCTCCGCCTTCGCCGCGCTCAAGGCCGCCGAGCCGGGCATCCGCATCCTGGCCGGCAGCACCGACGTCGGCCTGTGGGTGACCAAGCAGTTCCGCGAACTGGGCGACCTGCTCTATATCGGCCAGGTACAGGACCTGTACTACGTCGAACCGCGCGACGGCATGCTCGAGATCGGTGCCGCCGTGCCGCTGGAGCCGGCCTACGCCGCGCTCACGGCCCATCACCCGGCACTGGAAGAGCTGTGGAAGCGCTTCGCCTCGCTGCCGATCCGCAATGCCGGCACGCTCGGCGGCAATATCGCCAACGGTTCGCCGATCGGCGATTCGATGCCGGCGCTGATCGCGCTGGGTGCCGAAGTGGTGCTGCAACATGGCGACACGCGCCGCACCCTGCCGCTCGAAGACCTCTACCTGGCCTACCAGAAGACCGCCATGGCCGCAGGCGAGTTCGTCGCCGCGCTGCGCGTGCCGCTGGCAGGCCCGGCGCACTTCCGCACCTACAAGCTGTCCAAGCGCTTCGACGAAGACATCTCCGCGGTCTGCGCCGCCTTCGCCATCGACGTCGAGGACGGCATCGTCACGCGCGCGCGCATCGCCTTTGGCGGCATGGCCGCCACGCCCAAGCGCGCCGCCGCGGCCGAGGCGGCCCTCACCGGCCAGCCCTGGGACGAAGCCAGCGCGCGCGCCGCCATGGCCGCGCTGGGCCAGGACTACACGCCGTTGACCGACATGCGCGCCAGCGCCGCCTACCGCGCGCGCGGCGCCGCCAACCTGCTCTACCGCTTCTGGCTGGAGACGCGCGCCGACGCGCTGCCCGCCGCCAGTGTCAACGTCCGCGCCCCCGGCGCCGGCGCCGACGTGATCGCCGCCGGTGTCTAAGGAGTGAACGGCATGAACAAGCAGACCGAACCCTTCCTGCTCGACGAAAGCGTGGCCACCGAGGCTGCGCCACAGGTCGGCATCTCGCGCCCGCACGAGTCCGCCCACCTGCACGTGGCCGGCACCGCCACCTACACCGACGACATCCCCGAGCTGGCCGGCACGCTGCACGCCGCCCTGGGCATGAGTGCGCGCGCCCATGCGCGCATCAGGTCGATCTCGCTCGACAAGGTGCGCGCCGCGCGCGGCGTGGTCGCGGTGCTGACCGCGGACGATATCCCGGCCGTCAACGACTGCGGCCCGATCATCCACGACGACCCCATCCTGGCCCGCGAGGTGGTCCAGTTCATCGGCCAACCGGTGTTCCTGGTGGTGGCCAGCTCGCACGACGCGGCGCGCCGCGCCGCACGCCTGGGCGAGATCGAGTACGAAGACCTGCCGCCGGTACTGTCGCCCGAGGCCGCGCACGCCGCGGGCAGCTATGTGCTGCCGCCGATGCACCTGACGCGCGGCGAGCCCGCTGCCCGCATCGGCGCCGCGGCCCATCGCGACAGCGGCCACATCCGCCTGGGCGGCCAGGAGCAGTTCTACCTGGAGGGCCAGATCTCCTATGCCGTCCCCAAGGAAAACGACGGCATGCACGTGTGGTGCTCGACGCAGCACCCCACCGAGATGCAGCACGCGGTGGCCCATATGCTGGGCTGGCACGTGCACCAGGTCCAGGTGGAGTGCCGCCGCATGGGCGGCGGCTTCGGCGGCAAGGAATCGCAGTCGGCCCTGTTCGCCTGCTGCGCGGCGCTGGCGGCGTGGAAGCTGCTGTGTCCGGTCAAGCTGCGCCCGGACCGCGACGACGACATGATGATCACCGGCAAGCGCCATGACTTCGTCTTCGACTACCAGGCCGGCCACGATGCCGAGGGCCGCCTCGAAGGCGTGCAGGTGGAGATGGTGTCGCGCGCCGGCTTCTCGGCCGACCTGTCGGGCCCGGTGATGACCCGCGCGATCTGCCATTTCGACAATGCCTACTGGCTGCCGGACGTGCAGATCGATGGCTACTGCGGCAAGACCAATACCCAGAGCAATACCGCCTTCCGCGGCTTCGGCGGCCCGCAGGGCGCCTTCGCCATCGAGTACATCCTCGACAACGTCGCCCGCGCGGTCGGGCGCGACGCCTTCGACGTGCGCCGCGCCAACCTGTACGGCAAGGGCGAGCGCAACGTCACGCCCTATGGACAGACCGTGGAGGACAACGTCATCCACGAACTGCTCGACGAGCTCGAGGCCAGCAGCGAATACCGCGTCCGCCGCGCCGCCACGCGCGCCTTCAACGCGGCCAGCCCGGTGCTGAAGAAGGGCATCGCCATCACCCCGGTGAAGTTCGGCATCTCCTTCAACGTGGCCCACTTCAACCAGGCGGGCGCACTGGTGCACGTCTACAACGACGGCTCGGTGCTGGTGAACCACGGCGGCACCGAGATGGGCCAGGGCCTGAACACCAAGGTGGCGATGGTGGTGGCGCACGAACTGGGCATTCGCCTCGAACGCGTGCGCTGCAGCGCCACCGACACCAGCAAGGTGGCCAACACCTCGGCCACCGCCGCCTCCACCGGCGCCGACCTGAACGGCAAGGCGGCGCAGGACGCGGCCCGCCAGATCCGCGAGCGCCTGGCCGCCTTCGCCGCGCGCAAGGCCGGCGTGGACGTGTCGGAAGTGCGCTTCGGCGACGACCTGGTGGTGGCCGGCGAACTGCGCCAGCCCTTCGACGAGCTGGCGCGCGAAGCCTACGTGGCGCGCGTGCAGCTGTGGTCCGACGGCTTCTACACCACGCCCAAGCTGCACTGGGACCAGAGCAAGCTGCAGGGCCGTCCCTTCTACTATTTCGCCTACGGCGCGGCCTGCTCCGAGGTGCTGGTCGACACGCTGACCGGCGAATGGCGCCTGCTGCGCGCCGACGTGCTGCATGACGCCGGCCGCTCGCTCAACCCGGCGCTGGACATCGGCCAGGTCGAGGGCGCCTTCATCCAGGGCATGGGCTGGCTGACCACCGAGGAGCTGTGGTGGAACCAGAACGGCAAGCTGATGACGCATGCGCCGTCCACCTACAAGATCCCGACCGTCAACGACTGCCCGGAGACCTTCAACGTGCGGCTGTTCCAGAACCGCAACGTGGAAGACAGCATCCACCGCTCCAAGGCTGTCGGCGAGCCGCCGCTGCTGCTGCCGTTCTCGGTCTTCTTCGCCATCCGCGACGCCGTGGCGGCGCTGGGCGACTACCGGATCAATCCGCCGCTGACGGCTCCGGCCACCGGCGAGGCGATCCTCGATGCCGCGGACGCGGTGAGGGAGGCGGTGGCTGCACAGGAATGACGGATCGCGGGGGATGACCGACGGGCGCAGGCAGTTCGCGTGGAGCCACCCGCGGCCAGCCTGCCCCCAAGCCTCGAAGGCAAGACCGCAGCAAACCACCGATCGCCGCATCCAGCACAGCCGACACCGACAGCCGAAACCCGCCACCACCCAGAGACCGAACCATGCAGGACGCTCCGCTCCAACCCTTCCGCTTCGCCGATGCCGCCCGCTGGGTGCGCGCCGGCGTGCCCGTGGCGATGGTCAGCATCGTCGAGGTCAAGGGCTCGGCACCGCGCGAGCCCGGCGTGCGCATGCTGGTGACGGCGGACGCGCTGGTCGGCACCATCGGCGGCGGCCACCTGGAGTGGCGCGGCATGGAGATCGCCCGCACGATGCTGGACGCCGGCAGCGGCAGCCCGTCGCGCCGCATCGAGCGCATCCCGCTCGGCCCGGCCCTCGGCCAATGCTGTGGCGGCGTGGTCAAGCTCGCCTTCGAGGTGCTGAGCGAGGCCGACCTGCCATGGCTCGATGCGGCCGAGGCGGCCTTCGCGCGCGGCGACGCGCTGCTGCGCACGGTGCCGCCATCCGGTCCCGCGCGCCATGCGCCCAGCCGTGCCGTGGCGCCGGCGGTGGCGCTGCAGGCCGGCGGCGGCTGGAGCGACACGCTGGTCTCAGACGCCATGCAGATCGTGCTGTTCGGCGCCGGCCATGTCGGCCACGCCCTGGTCAAGGTGCTGGCCAACCTGCCGTGCCAGGTGCGCTGGGTCGACGAGCGCGACACCCTGTTCCCGCCGGGCCTGCCCGCCAACGTGCGCGCCGAGGCCACCGACATGCCCGAGGCCGAGGTCGACGCGGCCCCGCTCGGCAGCTACTTCCTGGTGATGACGCACAGCCACGCGCTCGACCTGGCCTTGTGCGAACAGATCCTGCGGCGGCGCGACTTCGCCTACTTCGGCCTGATCGGCTCGAAGACCAAGCGCGCGCGCTTCGAGCACCGCCTGGCCGAGCGCGGCGTGGACAGCGCGCGCCTCGCCGAGATGACCTGCCCGATGGGGGTGGCCGGCATCACCGACAAGGCTCCAGCTATGATTGCGGTTGCCATCGTCGCCCAACTGCTCCAGGTGCGCGATCAGCGGCTTGCCGCCCTGACCGCCAGCGCCCGGCAGCCGCAAGGGACGGCGCAACCCGTCACCCGGTGAATCCCGCCGGGCAATCATCAGAGGCCCCCATGACCATCGACGCCGCGCTCGCCGAACGCATCCGCCGCAGCCCCAAGGCGGAACTGCATGTCCATATCGAAGGCACGCTCGAACCCGAGCGCATCTTCCAGCTCGCCCAGCGCAACCAGGTCAAGCTGCCCTACCCCACCGTGGAGGCGCTGCGCGCGGCCTACGCCTTCACCGACCTGCAGTCCTTCCTCGACATCTACTACGCCGGCGCCAGCGTGCTGCTGACCGAGGAAGACTTCTTCGACATGACCATGGACTACGTCCGCCGCGCGGTGGCCGACAACGTCCGCCATGCCGAGATCTTCTTCGACCCGCAGACGCATACGGCGCGCGGCGTGCCGGTCTCGACCGTTATCGACGGCATCGCCGATGCGCTGGCCCAGGCGCGCACCGAATACGATTTCTCCAGCAGCCTGATCCTCTGCTTCCTGCGCCACCTCAGCGAGGAAGACGCCTTCGCCACGCTGGAGGCCGCTCTGCCCTTCCGCGACCGCTTCGTCGGCATCGGCCTGGACTCGTCCGAGCGCGGCAACCCGCCCGAGAAGTTCGCGCGCGTGTTCGCCCGCGCGCGCGAACTGGGCCTGCACCTGGTGGCGCATGCCGGCGAGGAGGGCCCGGCCGACTACGTGCGCGACGCGCTCGACCTGCTCAAGGTGGAGCGCATCGACCACGGTGTGCGCGCCATCGACGACGCCGCGCTGGTCGAGCGCCTCGCGCGCGAGCGCGTGCCGCTGACGGTGTGCCCGCTGTCGAACCAGAAGCTGAAGGTCTATCCCGACCTGCGCGACCATTCCCTCAAGCGGCTGCTCGATGCCGGCGTCGCCGTCACGCTGCACTCGGACGATCCCGCCTACTTCGGCGGCTACATGAACGCCAACTGGGAAGCCGTCTTCGAGGCGCTGCCGCTGGACGCGGCCGACGCGCACAAGCTGGCGCGCAACAGTTTCGAAGCGGCCTTCCTGCCCGCAGCGCAGAAGGCCGACTTCCTCGCCGAAGTGGACCACTTCTGGCGCTCCCCGCCCGCCACGCCTGCCGCGGCCTGAGCGAGGCGCAATCCAAGAACGACCGGCGTGCCAGGGCTGCGGCCCGCGCCGCCGGGCCCTGAGACGAACCCATGACGACCACTCCCGCCAACGCCTCCCCCAGCCACGCGAGCCAGGCCACCCGCGCCGTGCGCGGCCGCGTGCTGCACTTCCAGCGCGACCCGCAGTTCCATGAGGACGCCTATCAGTACTGGGAGGACGGGCTGCTGATCATCCGCGACGGCCGCATCGTCGCCGCCGGCGACCATGGCCGCCTGGCCGCGGAAATCCCTGCCGGCGCCGAAGTGATCGACCACCGCGGCAAGCTGATCGTGCCGGGCTTCATCGACACCCACGTCCACTTTCCGCAGACCGACATCATCGCCTCGCCGTCGCCAGGCCTGCTGCACTGGCTGGAAACCTATACCTTCCCCGAGGAACGCCGCTTCGAGGACCCGGACTACGCGCGCGGCGTGGCCGGCTTCTTCACCGAGGAACTGCTGCGCAACGGCACCACCAGCGCGGTGGTCTGGAGCACGGTGCACGCCGCCTCGGCCGACGCGCTGTTCGCCGAGAGCCACCAGCGCAACCTGCGCATGGTCACCGGCAAGGTGCTGATGGACCGCAACTGCCCCGAATTCCTGCGCGACACCGCGGAATCCGGCGCGCGCGACTCGGCCGAGCTGCTGTCGCGCTGGCACGGCAAAGGCCGCCTCGGCTACGCCATCACCCCGCGCTTCGCACCGACCTCGAGCGAGGCCCAGCTGGCCACCTGTGCGGAACTGGCGCGCGCCTACCCGGACGCCTACATCCAGACCCACGTGGCGGAGAACCGCGACGAGGTCAGATGGGTCGCCGAACTGTTCCCGCACGCGCGCAGCTACCTGGACGTCTACGACCACTACGGCTTGCTGCGCCCCGGCGCCTTCTACGGCCACGCCATCTACCTGGACCAGGACGACCGCCGGCGCCTGGCCGACAGCGGCGCCGCAGTGGCGCACTGCCCGACCTCGAACCTGTTCCTCGGCAGCGGCTTCTACGACTTCCACCAGTCCGACGCCAACCGCCTCAATGTCACGCTGGCCACCGACGTCGGCGGCGGCACCTCCTTCTCCATGCTGCGCACCATGAACGCCGCGCACAAGGTGGCGCGCATGGGCGGCTACTACCTGACCGCACTGCGCATGTTCTACCTGGCCACGCGCGCGGCCGCCGACGCGCTAGGCTGGTCCGAGCGCGTCGGCAGCTTCACGCCCGGCTGCGAGGCCGACTTCATCGTGCTCGACCCGCAGGCCACGCCGCTGATCGCACGCCGCAGCGCCCGCTCCGAAACGCTGGAAGAGCAGTTGTTCGCCTTCGCGATGCTGGGCGATGACCGTGTCATCGACCAGGTCTATGTGATGGGCGAGGCTGTCTGAGAGACGCCCAAGGCACTTCGTCGCGGCATGGCGCCCCGCCGCCGCGCCATGCCCGCCCCCTGTTGACCACGGTCAACACGGCCGTCATGCAGGGCCACTAAGCTGTCGCTTCGCGCGCGGCCTGCCGGCGCGCCGGGCCAAGACCGGTCCCGGCCGCACGCCGCGCGTCACCGACCTTGGAAAAACCGCATGACCGCCAAGCTGCAAGCCCGGGCCATGGAGCCCTGTCCCGACACCACCGCCGCGCCGGCGCCCGGCGCGCGCCGGCAGGCACCGCTGCCCGAGCCGATCGCGCCCGATGCGCCGCTGCCCTCGCGCAAGATCATCCGCGGCTGGCTGATCCCGCTGGGCCGGCGCACCACGCCACTGCCGCTGGCGCTGACCCTGCTCGACACCGCGCTGTTCCTGGCAGTCCTCGCCGGCGTGGTGCTGGCGCCGCACTGGGCGGCCAAGCTCGGCCTGGGCATCCTGGCCGGCCTGATGATCGCCCGCCTGTTCATCATCGGCCACGACGCCTGCCACCAGAGCCTGACGCCCCGGCGCGGCCTCAACAAATGGCTCGGGCGGCTGACCTTCCTGCCCTCGCTGACACCGTACAGCCTGTGGGAGATCGGCCACAACGTGGTGCATCACGGCTACACCAACCTGAAGGGCTTCGACTTCGTGTGGGCGCCCTACTCGCTCGAGGAATACCGCGCGCTGCCGCGCTGGCGCCGCGCGCTGGAGCGCGTCTACCGCACCGGCCTCGGCCCCGGCCTGTACTACCTGATCGAGATCTGGTGGCTCAAGCTGTTCTTCCCCAGCAAGCGCCAGATGCCGTCCCGGCGTGCCATCTTCACCTGGGACTGCCTGCTGGTGGCCGCCTTCGGCGCGGCCTGGATCGGCGCGCTGCTGGCCCTGGCCGCGGTCACCGGCCAGTCGGCCTGGATGCTGCTGACGATGGGCTTCGTCGTGCCCTTCCTGGTCTGGAACGCCACGGTCGGCTTCGTGCTCTACGTGCACCACACCCACGCCAGCGTGGCCTGGTACGAGACCAAGGCGATGTGGACGCGCGCCCAGCCCTTCGTCTCGACCACCGTGCACCTGCGTTTCCGCTACGGCATCGGCGCCGCGCTGCACCACATCATGGAACACACCGCCCACCACGTGGACATGAGCGTGCCGCTCTACCACCTGAAGCGTGCCCAGGCCGTGCTCGAGCACGCGCTGCCGGGCCGCATCATCGTGCAGAACTTCTCCTGGCGCTGGTACTTCGACACCGCACGCCGCTGCAAGCTGTATGACTTCAAGGCGCTGTGCTGGACCGACTTCCGCGGCCGCCAGACCAGCGAGAACTCGCCCGTTCCCGTCTGAAGCGACGGGAACGCGCCGGCGCGGGGCAGCCGCCGGCCATGGCGCCGGCACGACAGAGCGCCCGCACCGCGGCCGGCGGCGGTGGACTTGCCCGCCACGGCAACGCTATAATCCGCACTTCCATTGGGGAGTAGCCGCTCCGCCGTCACCGTCCCGCGCAATGCGGGAGCCGGAACGCGGAGGCGTACGTCAACAGACTTGACCGCTTGCGGTTATGGCGTGCGCAGCTTCCGGGACCAAGGCCTGCCATCCGGCGCGGCCCGTGCCCAGGGCCTGGCGAGACCGATGACGTCGCTTTTCCGGACAGGGCCGGGGAAGGCGTGCGTCATTGGCATCTCGCAGATGCGTCCGGCCCGGTGATCTCAAGAAAAATGGAAGCCTTCCTCGTCTCCACAGGTATCGTCGCCCTCGCCGAAATGGGCGACAAGACGCAGTTGCTGTCGCTCGTGCTGGCCGCGCGCTACCGGCGCCCGCTGCCGATCATCCTCGGCATCCTGATCGCCACCCTGGTCAACCATGGACTGGCCGGCGCGCTCGGCGGCTGGATCACCCACATGGTCGGCCCCTCGCTGCTGCGCTGGATCCTGGGCCTGGGCTTCATCGCCATGGCGGCCTGGATCCTGATTCCCGACAAGCTCGACGACGTCGAGCAAGGCAAGCCGGTGCGCGGCGCGCTCGGCATCCTCGGCACCACCATCGTCGCCTTCTTCTTCGCCGAGATGGGCGACAAGACGCAGATCGCCACCGTGGCGCTCGGCGCGCGCTTCAGCGGCGAAGTGCTGGCCGTGGTGGCCGGCACCACCTTCGGCATGATGCTGGCCAACGTGCCCGCCGTGCTGCTGGGCGGCCGCTTCGCCGACAAGCTGCCGATCGGACTGGTGCACAAGATCGCCGCCGCCATCTTCGTCGTGCTGGGCGTGCTGGCGCTGCTGGACGTCGGCGCCTGAGCGCGGTACGCGCGCCGGCCCCGCCGGCGCGGAAACGTGCGCTTACAACTTGCTGTCTCACCGCCCTCCCCCTCGCCCGTTAAGGAAGCAGCACTGGAACGGCCTGGCCGCCGGCCACGCCGCCCCAGGCGGATCGAATCTTGACGAGGAGAAGGATTGATGTCGAACCAGACAACACGCCCGCGCCGGGCCATGCACGGCCGGCGCGCCGCACGTGCCGCGCAGGCGGCCCTGGCCGCGCTGGCCGCCGCCGCCGCGCTGAGCGGCTGCGTGACCGAGCGCACAGTGGTGGTGCGCGAGCCGGCGCCGCACCAGGTCGTGCGGGCCATGCCGGCACCGGTGCACGAGGACCGCGGCCCGGCCCCTGGCTACGGCTGGAACTGGGTGCCCGGCCACTGGAAGTGGGCCGGCAACGACTGGCTGTGGGTGCACGGCAAGTGGGTCGAGCAGCCGGTGGCGCCGATGCCGCCGGTGATCGTCGAGCAGATCACGGTTGCGCCCACGCCGCATGCCTTCTGGGTGCCGGGCCACTGGGTGTGGCGCTATGAGGCCGGCGGCGGCTGGGCCTGGGTCAAGGGCCACTGGCACGGCTGAGCCTGGCTGAATGTACCGCTCGCGTACCGCCCGCGTGCCGCCGCCTGCGGCACGCCCGCCGCGGGCATAAAAAAACGGGGCACGAGGCCCCGTTCAAACCCTCTCCGGCCCTGCTGCCGGCCACCCCGCGCGAACGCGGGGACGGCCGGCGGACCGTCGATCACCGATCTTCCTGCCAAGCAGCGCCCTCGCGGCGCGCGCCTGGCGCGTCGGCGCTGCCGACCCGGCTGCTGTGGCCCGCCGGGCCGGCCCGCCACCTTCAGTTCGCCGTCTTGGCGCCGCCCTCGAACCACTGGCCCAGCAGCGCGCGCTCGTCATCCGTGATCTGCGTGACGTTGCCCAGCGGCATCGTCTTCTGCTGCACCGCCTGCTGGTAGATCAGCTGCGCGTGCGACTTGATCTCGTCCGCCGAGTCGAACATGATCCCCTTGGCCGCGGTCGGCATCATCTTCGGCTGGGCCGCGTGGCACTGCACGCAACGGGCGTTGATGATCTCCTGCACCTTGGCGAAGCTGACCTGGTTGGCGGCGCCGTCGGCGTCGCTGGCGGCCACCGCGGGACGCGGCTGCGGCGCGATCATCACCGCCACGCCGGCCAGCAGGGCCACGCCCACCGCGGGCCAGGCGACGTTGATCTTGCCCTTGTGCTTGAGGATGAAGAACTGGCGGATGAAGACGCCCGCCGCCATGATCATCACCAGCACCAGCCAGTTGTACTTGAAGCTGTAGGTCATGCTGTAGTGGTTGGACAGCATGGCGAACAGCACCGGCAGCGTGAAATACGTGTTGTGCACGCTGCGCTGCTTGCCGCGCTTGCCGTGGATCGGATCCACCGGCTGGCCTGCCTTGAGCGCTGCCACCACCTTGCGCTGGCCGGGGATGATCCACACCAGCACGTTGGCGCTCATGATGGTCGCGATCATCGCGCCGGTCAGCAGGAATGCCGCGCGGCCCGAGAATACGTGGCAGGCCACGAAGGCCGCCGCCACCACGTACAGGGCCACCAGCACCCCCACCAGCCCGTCGTTCTTGCCGAAGATGCGGCAGATGCAGTCGTAAACGATCCAGCCGATCAGCAGGTACGAGACCGCGAAGCCGACCGCCGCGCCGGGCGACATGTCGAACACGTTCTTGTCGATCAGGAAGGTGCTGGCATTGAACAGGTACAGCACCACCAGCAGCGCAAAACCCGACATCCAGGTGGAATAGGACTCCCAGTAGAACCAGTGCAGGTTCTCCGGCAACTGCTTGGGCGCGAGCAGGTACTTCTGCGGATTGTAGAAGCCGCCGCCGTGCACGGCCCACAGCTCGCCATCGACACCCTTGTCCTTCAGGTCGCCGGCGGTGGGCTTGGTCAGGCTGTTATCCAGCCAGACGAAGTAGAAAGACGAACCGATCCACGCGATGGCGGTGATGACATGCAGCCAGCGCAGCAGCAGATTGGCCCAGTCGAGAATATAGCCTTCCATGACTTGTCTCCTGTTTCCCGATGCCGTCGGCTCAGCTGCCGCGGTAGGTCGAGTACGACCACGGCGAGACCAGCAGGGGCACGTGGTAGTGCGCGCCCGTATCGGCAATGCCGAAGCGCAGCGGCACCACGTCGAGGAAGGCCGGCTCGGGCAGGCTCACGCCGCGCGCGCGGAAATAGTCTCCGGCATGGAATTCGAGTTCGTACACGCCGGGGGCGAAGGCCTCGCCTTCCAGCAGGGGCTGGTCGCAGCGGCCGTCGTGGTTGGTCACGACCGTCTTCAGGGTTTCGCGGCGATTGTCGACAATTTTATGCAGAGTGATCGACATACCTTGTCCGGGCGTGCCGGCTGCCGTGTCGAGCACGTGAGTGGTCAAGCGTCCCATCCTGTCTTCCTTAGGGCTGTGGGTTGTGAGGGGCGCCGCTGCCTTCACTAGCACCGGATTGGGGAATCCGGTGCCCGCTCGGTACGTGTTTCCAACGCATCCCGGCGCTGAACCGATTGCGGGCGACGATGCGCCCGGCCGGTCCGTTTGACAAATCAGGGATAACCCGAGGAATCCGGTGGATATCCGGGGATTACCCTTGCCTGTCGAAAACATGGTTTTGTTTTGTTGACAATATTGAAGGCACAGCCAAATAATTGTCAACAATTTTCGGATCGCCATCCGCCTCCCGCAGTCCCCCGGCGGCCGCATCCCCTCCCCTTAGCTGGTGCCACGATGTCCAAGAATCTCAAGCTGATTGCCGGTGCCGAAGACACCCTTGCCCCCAGCGCGGCACGGCCCGCGCGCAAGGGCCCGGTCGAAGAGCGCATGTATCACGAAATCTACGACGCGATCATGGAGCACCGGCTGCCGCCGCGCACCAAGCTGACCGAGCACTCGCTTTGCGAAATCTATGCCACCGCGCGCCACACCGTGCGCAAGGTACTGTCGCGGCTGGCCGCCGACGGCATGGTCGACCTGGAGCCGAACCGCGGCGCCTTCATCGCCAGCCCGTCGACCGACGAGGCGCACGATATGTTCGAGTTGCGCCAGATGATGGAGCGCGCCGTGCTGGAGAAGGTGGCCGGCATGCGCGATGCGCGCGCCGTGGTGGCGCCGCTGCGCAAGATGGTGGCGGCCGAGCGCCAGGCCTTCCTCAGCCATGACCGCCCGACCTGGATCCGGCTCTCGGCCGAGTTCCACACCGCGCTGGCCGAGCTGTCGGGCAACGCGCTGCTGGTCAACATGATGCGCCGCCTGGTCTCGCGTACCACGCTGATGATCGCCAGCGTCGAAGCTCCCGGCAACAATGCCTGCTCGTTCGACGAGCACGAAGAGATCCTGGATGCCCTGGAACAGGGCGACGCCGCCCTCGCCCAGGCGCGCATGGCGCACCACCTTGGCGCCTGCGCGGACCGTGTGCAGCCCGACGAACCGGGCACCTTCGACCTTCGCAGCGTGCTGGGCCGCTCCACCTAGCGCCTTGTCGTTCCCGCCGCCGCGCCAGATGACGCGGCCCGCGCGACAAGGCCCGAATCCTGCTCATGACACAGCGTCCCCCCAGAGGGCGCGCAGTGCGGGACCGGGTTGCAGACCGCGGCGCGACGGCGTTCCCACCAAACCCAAGGAGAGGAGACACTTCGATGACTAGCGCAAGCACCACGGTCCCCACGGACCTCACCAACGAGCGGTTGCCTTCGGGCAGGCTGCTCGCGCTCGGCCTGCAGCACGTGCTGGTGATGTATGCCGGCACCGTCGCCGTTCCCCTGATCGTCGGCGGCGCGCTCAAGCTGCCCAAGGACCAGCTTGCCTTCCTGATCAACGCCGACCTGTTCGCGGCCGGCATCGCCACGCTGATCCAGGCCTTCGGGGTGTGGAAGTTCGGCATCCGCATGCCGGTGATGATGGGCGTGACCTTCGCCTCGGTGGCTCCGATGATCGCCATCGGCTCGGATCCCAACGTGGGCCTGCTCGGCATCTACGGCGCAGTGATCGCGGCGGGCATCTTCGGCATCCTGGTGGCGCCGCTGATGGGCCGCATGCTCGGGCTGTTCCCGCCGGTGGTGACCGGCACCGTCATCACGCTGATCGGTTTCTCGCTGATGCGTGTCGGCATCAACTGGGCCGGCGGCGGCCAGCCCACGGTGCGCGCGGTGATCGACGGCGTGGTCAAGGACGTGCCCAACCTCGCCTACGGCGACCTCGGCAACCTCGCCGTCGCCGGCCTGGTGCTGGTGGTGATCCTGCTGCTGACCCGCTTCGGGCGCGGCCTGGTCGCCAACTGCGCGGTGCTGATCGGCATCATCGTCGGCACGCTGGTGTCGATGGCCATGGGCAAGGTCTCCTTCGAGGGACTCAACGAAGCCAGCTACGTGGCCGTCATCACGCCGCTTCACTTCGGCATGCCGACCTTCCAGCTCACCGCCGTGCTGTCGATGTGCATCGTGATGCTGATCACGCTGGTGGAGTCCACCGGCATGTTCCTGGCGCTGGCCGACATCACCGGCAAGCGGCTGAGCAACGCCGAACTGACCAACGGCCTGCGCGCCGACGGCCTGGGCACCGTGATCGGCGGCCTCTTCAATACCTTCCCCTATACCTCGTTCTCGCAGAACGTCGGCCTGGTCACCGTGACCGGCGTGCGTTCGCGCTACGTGGCGGTGGCCGGCGGCATCGTGCTGATCGCCTTCGGCCTGTTCCCCAAGATGGCCCACGTGGTGGCCTCGGTGCCGCAGTTCGTGCTGGGCGGCGCCGGCATCGTGATGTTCGGCATGGTGGCCGCCACCGGCATCCGCATCCTGGGCTCCTGCGACTTCAACCGGAACCGCCACAACCTGTTCATCGTCGCGATCGCGATCGGCTTCGGCATGATTCCGACGCTCGCGCCGACCCTGTTCCAGTACCTGCCGAAGTGGACCGACCCGTTCACCCACAGCGGCATCGTGCTGGGCACCATCGTCGCCGTCGTGCTGAACCTCTTCTACAACGGCATCCAGTCCCGCGAGGAAGCCATGCGCCACGCTGCCGCCAACTCGCACGGCACCGAGTAAGCGCGCGGCGGCCCCGTCCGCCGTCGCGCAGCACCGGGGCTGCCCCGCGCCAGCGGAGGCCCCCGGGCTTCACCGGTGCCCGCCCGTCCTCTGATGTGAAAAGACCCAGATGAAAGACCAACACTATCCACGCGATCTCATCGGCTACGGCGGCCAGCCGCCGCACGCCCGCTGGCCGGGCGGCGCACGCATCGCCGTCCAGTTCGTCCTCAACTACGAGGAGGGCGGCGAGAACTGCGTGCTGCACGGCGACCCCGGCTCCGAGCAGTTCCTCTCCGAGATCATCGGTGCGGCGGCCTACCCCGACCGCCACATGAGCATGGAGAGCATCTACGAGTACGGTTCGCGCGCCGGGGTCTGGCGCATCCTGCGCGAGTTCGAGCAGCGCGGCCTGCCGCTCACGGTGTTCGGCGTATCGATGGCGCTGCAGCGGCATCCCGAAGTGACCCGCGCCTTCGTCGAGCTGGGCCACGAGATCGCCTGCCACGGCTGGCGCTGGATCCACTACCAGGGCCTGGACGAGAACATCGAGCGCGAGCATATGCGTATCGGCATGGAGATCATCAAGTCCCTGACCGGCTCGCTGCCGCTGGGCTGGTACACCGGCCGCGACAGCCCCAACACGCGCCGGCTGGTGGTGGAGCACGGCGGCCTGCTCTACGACTCCGACTACTACGGCGACGACCTGCCGTTCTGGACCGAGGTCGCGCTGGGCAACGGCGAGAGCAAGCCCCACCTGGTGGTGCCCTATACGCTGGACACCAATGACATGCGCTTCGCCACCGCACAGGGCTTCAACACCGGCGAGCAGTTCTACCAGTACCTGAAGGACGCCTTCGACGTGCTCTATGCGGAAGGCGACCCGGCCGGGCTGGACCGTCCCAAGATGCTGTCGGTCGGCATGCACTGCCGGCTGCTGGGCCGCCCTGCCCGCTTCCGCGCGCTGCAACGCTTCCTCGACTACGTGCAGGGCCACGACAAGGTCTGGATCTGCCGCCGCGTCGACATTGCCCGCCACTGGGCCGAGCACCATCCCCACACTTCCGCCAAGCAAGCATGAGCCAGACCTATACCCTGAAGCAGTTGAACACGATGCCCGAGGCGGAGTTCATCGCCGTGCTGGGGGGCATCTACGAGCATTCGCCCTGGGTGGCCCAGGGCGTGGCCGCGCGCCGGCCGTTCGCCAATGCGGCCGAGCTGGCCGACGCCATGCGCGCCGAAGTCGACGCGGCCGGCGATGCCGCCCAGATCCGCCTGGTGCGCGCCCACCCGGAACTGGCCGGCAAGGCCGCGGTGCGCGGCGAGCTGACCGCGGAGTCGACGCGCGAGCAGAGCGGCGCCGGACTCGACCGCTGCAGCCCCGAGGAATTCGCCCGCTTGCAGGCACTGAATCAGCGCTACAACGAGAAATTCGGCTTCCCCTTCATCCTCGCCGTGCGCGGCTACGACCGTGCCGGCATCATCGCGGCCTTCGGCGAGCGCGTGGAAAACGAGCCGGCGGTCGAGTTGCAAACTTGCATCAAGCAGATCCACCGCATTGCACAGTTCCGCTTGAACGACTTAGTATCCGGCTGAACCAAAAAACGCATCCTGCATCAGCGAGCCAGAAGAACGAACAAGGAAGCCGCCGGATCCCCTTCCGATGCCATCCAGGCGGCCGAATCAGAAGAAGAACCCTGCTGGGTCCAGCACACACAGAGCGTTCCGAAACAGGATCAACCACGGAGGTCTTTACCATGCAGAAGCAGTTCACGCCGGCCCTCAAGCTGGCAGCCTTGGCCGCAGCCCTTTTCAGCGGCACCGCGATGGCCCAGTCCAGCGTCACGCTGTACGGCCAGGCCGACATGTTCGTCGGCGGCGTCAAGAACCCCGGCTCGACCAACCGCGCCTGGGTCGCCAACTCCGGCGGCATGCAGACGTCGTACTGGGGCATCAAGGGCACCGAGGACCTGGGCGCCGGCACCAAGGCCATCTTCGACCTGAACGGCTTCTTCCGTACCGACCAGGGCGCGATGGGTCGCTTCAACGGCGACACCATGTTCAGCCGCAATGCCTTCGTCGGCCTGCAGAACGACAAGTACGGCACGGTCAAGCTGGGCCGCAACACCACCCCGTACTTCGTCTCGACGATCCTGTTCAACCCGCTGATCGACTCCTACGTGTTCTCGCCGATGGTGTTCCACACCTACTTCTCGGCGGCCAACAGCAAGGTCTTCGATCCCGGCATCGTCGGCGATTCGGGCTGGAACAACTCCGTGCTGTACTCCACGCCGAACTTCGGCGGCCTCACCGCCAACTTCATCTATGCCTTCGGCGAGCAACCCGGCGCCACCGGCAGGAACAAGTGGGGCGGCAACGTGATGTACTTCAATGGTCCGTTCGCCGCGACCGTGGCCTTCCAGCAGGTCAAGTTCGACAGCGTGCCGGGCGACCTGACCGCCTCCAGCAACGCCTTCCTGACCGGCTTCGACAAGCAGACCGCGGTACAGGGCGGCGCGTCGTATGACTTCAAGGTGGTCAAGGTGTTCGCCCAGGGCCAGTACATCAAGACCAATGTGAACACCAACGCCTTCGGCGACATCAAGCACACCAACGGCCAGATCGGCGCCTCGGTGCCCATCGGCGCCGGCAACCTGCTGGCTTCGTACGCCTACGACAAGACCACCAACAGCCAGAGCAGCTTCAAGCGCAACACCTTCGCGCTGGCCTACGACTACAACCTGTCCAAGCGTACCGACGTCTACGCCGCCTACTACTACGACAAGATCACCGGCATCGAGCAGGGCGACACCTTCGGCATCGGCGTGCGCCACAAGTTCTGACGCGCGGCGCCGCCCGCCACGCAAGAAAGCCCGCCTGCCAGCGGGCTTTCTTGCTTGCGGCCGGCCCGCGTTCTAGTTGCGCAGCGCCCGCACGAAGGCGGCCACGGCCGCGCCGATCTCGTCGGGACTGTCTTCCTGGATGAAGTGGCTGCCCCGCACGGTGACCTCGCGCTGCCCGGGCCAGCGCCGGCACAACTCGCGCTGGCGTCCGGTGAGGATCGAGCCCGGCTCGGCGTTGATGAACAGCTTGGGCACCGGACTGCCGGCCAGCCAGGCCGCATAGTCCTCGACCACCTGGACCACCTCGGCCGGCTCGCCTTCGACGGGAATCTGGCGCGGCCAGCTCAGCGTCGGCCTGCGGTCCTCGCCCGGCTGCGCGAAGGGGGCGCGGTAGGCCGCCATCTCCGCCTCGCCCAGCGGACGCAGCACGGAGGCCGGCAGCACGCGCTCGACGAAGGTGTTCTTGTCCAGCACCATCTCTTCGCCGGCCGGCGAGCGGAAACCCTGGAACACGCGGCGCGCGCTCTCCGGCCAGTCCACCCAGGTCAGCGGTGCAACGATGGCCTCCATGTAGGCGATACCCTGCACACGCGCGGGATGCTGCCGGGCCCAGTCGAAACCCAGCGCCGAGCCCCAGTCATGCAGCACCAGCACCACGCGCTCGTCCAGGTCGAGCTGGTCGAGCAAGGCGAACAGGTAGTCGCGCTGCTCGGCGTAGCCGTAGCGCTGCGGGCCGGACTGCGGCAGCTTGTCGGAATCGCCCATGCCGATCAGGTCGCAGGCGACCAAACGGCCCAGGCCGCGGCAATGCGGCATCACATTGCGCCACAGGTAGGACGAGGTCGGGTTGCCGTGCAGGAAGACGATGGGATCGCCCTCGCCGACGTCCTGGTAGGCCATGCGGCTGCCGTTGACGATGGCGTACTGCTTCGGGGCAAAGGGGGCTGGGCTCAATGGCACGGGGTCTCCTTCATGCTGGGGTGGCAATGCAGGCTGCGCGCGCAGCGACCGCGCTTCGGCGCAGGTCCATGTGTCGCTCCGCCCGCCGGCGCATGCGATGCCTCAATCACATAACCTGCCGCGACGGCAGGCTTACGCCGGAGCACCTGGCGTGGACACCGCCCCATCATGACAGAGTGCCGCCCGCTATATTTCCTGCGCCCTGCCCGTACTCCGGGCATCCCGCGCTTTCCCGCCGCCCAGCCCCGACATTGACACTTCGTCAGCACCTGACATAAAGTCCAAACCATGGAACGAGACGACGAAAACCGCCTGTTGCTGCGCGAGGCACGCAAGATCGTGCAGGCGCTTGGCGAGACGCTTGCCCCGCTGGTCGAGGTGGTGTTGCACGACCTGACCCGCCCGGAGCATGCGGTGGTGGCCATCGCCAACAATCTGTCGGGCCGCCAGGTCGGCGAGCCGGCGACGGAGATCGGCCTGGCCCGCATCACCGACCCCGGCTATCCCGAGGTCATCCAGAACTATCCCAACCAGTTTCCCGACGGCCGGCCGGCCAAGAGCACCTCGATCGGCCTGAAGAACAGCGGCGGCGAATACGTGGCCGCCATCTGCCTGAACCTCGACACCTCGCTGCTGGGCGCGGTGACGGCCAGCCTGGGCCAGTTGATGCAGACCCGCAGCGGCGGGCCGCCGCTGCGCGAAGCGCTGGCGCCGCGCAGCGCCGATGAAGTGCGCGCCGCACTGGAACGCTTCGCCGCCGCGCGCAACACCACGCCGCTGGGCATGACGCTGGCACAGCGGCGCGAGGCCATGCGCGAGCTGGCCGACGCCGGCCTGCTCAACCTGCGCCGCGCCTATACCGAGGTGGCCCAGACCCTCGGGGTCGCCCGCTCCACCGTCTATACCTACCTGCCAACGGAAGATCGCCCATGACCGCCCTGCCCATCACCTTCGATGACGTCTCCGCCGCCCACGAGCGCATCCGCGGCGCCGCGCACCGCACACCGGTGCTGACTTCCACCACCGCCGATGCCGCCACCGGCGCCACGCTGTACTTCAAGTGCGAGAACTTCCAGCGCATGGGCGCCTTCAAGTTCCGCGGCGCCTACAACGCCATCGCCCAGTTCACGCCGCAGCAGAAGGCCGCCGGCGTGCTGGCCTTCTCCTCGGGCAACCACGCCCAGGCCATCGCCCTGTCGGCACGCCTGCTCGGCGTGCACGCGGTGATCCTGATGCCGGAAGACGCCCCAGCAGTGAAGATCGAGGCCACGCGCGGCTACGGCGCCGAGGTCGTGCTGTACGACCGCTACAAGCAGGACCGCGAGGCGCTGGCCGTGCAGCTGGCGGCCGAGCGCGGCCTCACGCTGATCCCGCCCTATGACCACCCGCACGTGATGGCCGGCCAGGGCACGGCGGCCAAGGAACTGTTCGAGGACGCCGGCCCGCTCGACCTGCTGCTGGTCTGCCTGGGCGGCGGCGGGCTGTTGTCGGGCTGCGCGGTGGCGGCGCGCGCGCTGCATCCCGGCTGCCGGGTGATCGGCGTCGAGCCCGAGGCCGGCAACGACGGCCAGCGCAGCCTGCGCAGTGGCGAGATCGTGCATATCGAAACGCCCAGGACCATCGCCGACGGCGCACAGACGCAGCACCTCGGGCAGTACACCTTCCCGGTGATCCGCACGCTGGTGGACGACATCGTCACGGTCAGCGATGCCGAGCTGGTCGACACCATGCGCTTCTTCGCCAGCCGCATGAAGATCGTGGCCGAGCCCACCGGCTGCCTGGCCGCCGCGGCGGCGCTGCAGGGCAAGGTCGATATCCGCGGCAAGCGGGTCGGCGTCATCGTGTCGGGCGGCAACGTCGACATGGTGCGCTTCGGGCAGTGGATGCAGGACCAGTAAGCACGGCGACGGCGGCTGCCCGGCCGCCCCGCCGCCCCGCCGCCTGCATCCGGGCGGCTTCTTTTTTTGCCCCTCCTTGGGCCTCACGCAACGTGAGGAACCAGCCACGCAGGACAAGATCCGCACCGCACTGGCCGCGGAACCCGGCTTGACGAAGGGCACCTGGATCGACGACCTCCTGCTGGACTACCTGCGCCAGGCCGTGGCCGCGCAGAGCGAATCCGGCCAGGACTGACAGCCGGAGGCAGCGTCCGCGGGGGTGGGCTGCGGCCCCGCCGGCCACATCGCATGCTGCGCCGCAACGTCCTTAGCATCGCAATCGCGCGGGATCGAAAGCCGTTGCTCCATAGTCCGATTCAATTGGCGACCCTTCGCCACCCTGCCTAGATTGGTTACCCGGGCATTGAATCGCCAATAGGCGACGGGAGCGTCTTGTCCGCCTGCGGGGGCGACATCAAGGCGCGGCGCATCCCGCCTCCCCCCGGAATAACCATAGCGAGGTGACACATGCGGCGCTACGCCAAGAGCAGATCGGAGCTGATGTCCATCCTGAACCAGTGTCTCGAGAACAACCCGGAATGCGGAGAATGCGAGTTGCATGCGATGCGGGAGCACCAGCCCGACCACACCGGCTGCAACTGGAGCGCTGAAGTCGACTTTCCGCAGGAGCCGGTCGACAACCTGCCGCGGCGCCTGGCGGCAGCCCGCTCGATCATCGTGGTGATGCGCGAACAGTACAACCTGCTGCAGTAAGCTGTTGCAGCAGGCGCGGCGGAAGCCGGACATGAAAAAGCCGGACCCCCGGGTCCGGCTTTTCATGTCTGCGCGGCGCCGCCCGGGACGCCGGCGCGCGGCCCGCGCCGGCGGGCCCGCGCTGCACCGCATCAACGCTGGGCGTTGACCTCCGCCACCGCCACCGCCGTCATGTTGACGATGCGGCGTGCCGTAGCCTGCGGGTTCAGGATATGCACCGGCTTGGCCGCGCCCAGCAGGATCGGGCCCACCGTCACGCCTTGCCCACCGGTGATCTTCAGCAGGTTGAAAGCGATATTGGCAGCATCCAGCGTCGGCATCACCAGCAGGTTGGCGCTGCCGGCCAGCTTGGTCGACGGCAGGAAATGGCGGCGCACTTCTTCCACCAGCGCGGCGTCGCCCTGCATCTCGCCCTCCACCTCCAGGTGCGGCGCGGTGGCGGCGAGGATCTCGCGCGCGGCGCGCATCTTGCGCGCCGACGGACGGGTCGACGAGCCGAACATCGAGTGCGACATCATCGCCACCTTCGGATGCAGGCCGAAACGCGAGATTTCCTCGGCGGCCAGCTCGGTGATGGCGGCCAGCTCCTCGGCGGTGGGATCGTCGTTGACGAAGGTGTCGGTGATGAAGAGCGTGTACTTTTCCAGCATCAGCGCATTCATCGCCGCGAACACCTTGGCGCCCGGCGCCAGGCCGATCACGTCGCGCACGTGCTCGAGGTGGGCCTCGAAGCGGCCGACCGTGCCGCACAGCAGCGCGTCGGCATCGCCCATGTGCATCAGCATGGTGCCGATCAGGGTGTTGGAGCGGCGCAGCGCCACCTTGGCCATGTCGGGCGTGACACCGTCACGGGCGCGCAGCGCGTGGTATTCCTCGTGGTAGGCGCGGTAGCGCGGATCGTCCTCGGGATCGATCAGCTCGAAGTCCACGCCCGGCCGCAGGCGCAGGCCGGCCTTGTCGATGCGCATCTGGATCACGTGCGGACGGCCGATCAGGATCGGGCGCGCCAGGCCTTCGTCGACCACGCCCTGTACCGCGCGCAGCACGCGCTCTTCCTCGCCTTCCGCATAGGCCACGCGCTTGGGCGCAGCCTTGGCGGCGGTGAAGACCGGCTTCATGATCAGGCCGGTGTGGTAGACGTACTGCGTCAGTTGCTGGCGGTAGGCCTCCAGGTCCTGGATCGGACGCGTGGCCACGCCCGACTCCTCCGCGGCCTTGGCCACCGCCGGCGCGATCTTCTCGATCAGGCGCTGGTCGAACGGCGTGGGGATGATGTAGTCGGGGCCGAACTTCAGCTCGCGGCCGCCGTAGGCCGCCGCCACCGCCTCGTTCAGCTCGGCCTCGGCCAGTTCGGCGATCGCCTTCACGCAGGCCAGCTTCATCTCTTCCGTGATCTTGGTCGCGCCGCAGTCCAGCGCGCCGCGGAAGATGTAGGGGAAGCACAGCACGTTGTTGACCTGGTTCGGGTAGTCCGAACGGCCGGTGGCGATGATGCAGTCGGGACGCGCGGCCTTGGCTACTTCCGGGCGGATTTCCGGCTCGGGGTTGGCCAGCGCCAGGATGATCGGCTTGTCGGCCATGGTCTTGACCATCTCGGCGGTCAGCACGCCGGCGGTCGAGCAGCCCAGGAAGACGTCGGCACCCTTGACGATATCGGCCAGCGTGCGGGCCGAGGTGTCCTGCGCGTAGCGGGCCTTGTTGGCCTCCATGTTCGCGTCGCGGCCGACGTAGATCACGCCCTTCGAGTCGACCACCGAGATGTTCTCGCGCTTCACGCCCAGGCTGACCATGGTGTCGAGGCAGGCGATCGCGGCGGCGCCGGCGCCGGACACGGCCAGCTTGACCTTGCCGACATCCTTGCCCACCACCTTCAGGCCATTCAGCAGCGCAGCGGTCGAAATGATGGCGGTGCCGTGCTGGTCATCGTGGAAGACGGGGATGTTCATGCGCTCGCGCAGCTTCTTCTCGATGTAGAAGCACTCGGGCGCCTTGATGTCTTCCAGGTTCACGCCACCCAGCGTGGGTTCCAGCGCGGCCACGATCTCGACGATCTTGTCCGGGTCGCGCGCGTCGAGCTCGATGTCGAACACGTCGATGCCGGCAAACTTCTTGAACAGGCAGCCCTTGCCTTCCATCACCGGCTTGCCGGCCAGCGGGCCGATGTCGCCCAGGCCCAGCACGGCGGTGCCGTTGGTCACCACGGCGACCAGGTTGGCGCGCGAAGTGTATTCGGCCGCAGTGGACGGATCCTTGGCGATCTCCTCGCAGGCATAGGCCACGCCCGGCGAGTAGGCCAGCGACAGGTCGCGCTGGTTGGACAGCGCCTTGGTCGCGGTGACCTGGATCTTGCCCTTGGTCGGGCTGCGGTGGTATTCCAGCGCGGCCAGGCGCAACTGCGCCTCAGGACTGTTGGGGGCATGTTGCGGTGCATCACCGCTGGTCTTGCTGCTCATTCTGCTCGTCCGGTAAGAATGGCCTCATCCGCGCGGCCGGCCCGCGTCTGTGCGGGTCGTCCCCAGCGGCCGGGGCCGGAAGAATCGAAGGGCCATTTTAGCCCAGGCATCCTGTTCGAGAAGGCCCGAATGCCGCGCCAGTGGCCCAAAGCAGGGGAATTCCCCAGGTAAAACAGCTTTTACCCGGGCAGTGGCAATCGCGCCTGTCTGCGCGGCGCCGCAAGCGTGCAACGGTGGACAATTGCACGCACATGTGGCCGGTGCCTCTGGCGGAAGCGCCCCGCGCCTGAGGCGCGCAACGCGTGCCGCCAGGCGGGCCGCCCTCCCCTGCCCGGGGGTCCGCCAGCCGACACTCAGCGGTCCGCCTTGTCCAGCGGCAGCGTCACGCGCCGCGGCCGGCCGTCGTCCGCCGGGAAGTTGGCGAAGGCGCTGCGGATCAGGTAGGGCATGGCCGATTGCAACGAGCCCCCTTCGGTCTGCTGCCGCGCCGTCACCTGGTAGACCGGACGACCGCCGGCTGCCTCCTTGAACACGACCGACAAGGTGGCCACCGTCACCGGCACGTCGCGCACCACGGTCGCGGGTGGCCAGTAGCCGGGGCCCCAAGGTCCCCAAGGGCGGTAGGCGGCATAAGGTCCCCAGTACGGTCCCCAGGGCCCGTACCAGGGATCGGGATAGGCCGTGTCGACCACGCGCACCAGGCCGGGGGCCGCCTCATAGCTCATGCCGACCAGGTAGCGCGCCTGCGCACGCGACACCTGGCTGAATCCGAGCGGCGCCAGCGTCTCGGCCAGCCATTGCTGGTAGGTCAGCCGATCGAGCTGGTCCTGCTGCGCCTTCTCCGTATCGAAGGCATAGGTGCGCGGCGCATCGTTCTGCCAGCCGGCCTGCTTGAAGGCCGTCACCTCGCTGGTCACCGTGCTGGCGCAACCGCCCAGCCACAGCGTGCCCAGCAGCACCATGCCCGCGGCGATGCCGCGCCCCGACCTGTCCGGATACCGCCACTTCATGATCGCCCCTCGCATGCTTCTATCGTTCCTGTCGTGTTGCCTGCACTCTCTGACCGCGGGCGCGCTCCAGGATTCCCGCCGGCCCGCGCCCGGCCCCTTGGCTACAATGGGGTTTTGGCCCGCGCCGCGGCGGCGCGGCGCCCCAACGGTCATCCGAGGACAGAACCGCCATGCTGCGCACCGACACGCCCGTCACCGTCTACCGTAAAGACTATAGTCCGCCAGCCTTCGCTTTCGATCATGTCGACCTGGTGCTCGAACTGGACCCGGAACGGACCCTGGTCACCAGCACCGTGCGCTTTCGCCGCACCGCCGCCGACGCAGCGCTGGTGCTGGCCGGCGAGGACCTGGAACTGGTCAGCGTGAAACTGGACGGCCAGGCGTTCGCCGCCACCGCCCAGGACGGCACGCTGACGCTGGCCGGCCTGCCTGGCGAAGGCAGCCTGGAAATCACCACCGCCTGCCGTCCCGCGGCCAACACCACGCTGTCCGGCCTCTACGTCTCCAACGGCAACTTCTTCACGCAGTGCGAGGCAGAGGGCTTCCGCCGCATCACCTATTTTCTCGACCGGCCGGACGTGATGACCACCTACCGGGTCACCCTGCGCGCCGACCGCGCCGCCTATCCGGTGCTGCTCTCCAACGGCAACCTGGTGGGCCGGCGCGAACTGCCTGCGGGGCGCCATGAGGCCGTTTGGGAAGACCCCTTCAAGAAGCCGAGCTACCTGTTCGCGCTGGTGGCGGGCAAGCTCGAATGCATCGAAGAACGGGTGGTATCGGCCTCCGGCAAGGAGAAGCTGCTGCAGGTGTGGGTCGAGGCGCAGGACCTCGGCAAGACGCGCCATGCGATGGACTCCCTGATCCATGCCATCCGCTGGGACGAACGGCGCTTCGGCCTCGAGCTCGACCTGGACCGCTTCATGATCGTCGCCGTCGGCGATTTCAACATGGGCGCGATGGAGAACAAGGGCCTCAACATCTTCAACACCAAGTACGTGCTGGCCAATGCCGAAACGGCCACCGACACCGACTTCGCCAATATCGAATCGGTGGTGGGCCACGAGTACTTCCACAACTGGACCGGCAACCGGGTCACCTGCCGCGACTGGTTCCAGTTGTCGCTCAAGGAGGGCCTGACCGTCTTCCGCGACCAGGAATTCTCCGCCGACATGATGGGCTCCGAATCCGGCCGCGCGGTCAAGCGCATCGAGGACGTGCGCCTGCTGCGCCAGGTGCAGTTCCCCGAGGACGCCGGCCCGATGGCGCACCCGGTGCGCCCGGACAGCTACGAGGAAATCAACAACTTCTACACGGTGACGGTGTACGAGAAGGGTGCCGAGGTCGTGCGCATGTACCAGACCCTGCTGGGCCGCGACGGCTTCCGCAAGGGCATGGACCTGTACTTCCGGCGCCATGACGGCCAGGCCGTCGCCTGCGACGATTTCCGTGCAGCCATGGCCGACGCCAACGGGCGCGACCTCGGCCAGTTCGGGCTCTGGTACAGCCAGGCCGGCACACCGGTGGTCAGCGTGCGCAGCGCGTGGGATGCCAAGGACGGCAGTTTCACCCTGACGCTGTCGCAGCATTGCCCCAAGGTGGGCATCGAGACGCGTGCCGGCACGCCGGACAAGCAGCCCTTCCACATTCCCTTCGCGATCGGCCTGATCGGCGCCGACGGGCGCGACCTGCCGCTGCACCTCGACGGCGAGGCCGGCGATGCGCCCGGCGCCGGCGACACCACGCGCGTGCTCGATTTCACCGGCGCCGAACAGAGCTTCCGCTTCACCGGCCTGCCGGCACAACCAGGTGGCGCCGCCCCGCTGCCCTCGCTGCTGCGCAATTTCTCCGCGCCGGTGATCGTCGACGCCGACTACACCGACGCTCAGCTCACCTTCCTGCTGGCGCACGACAGCGATCCCTTCAACCGCTGGGAAGCCGGCCAGCGCCTGGCCACGCGCGCGCTGCTGCAACTCGTATCGGACGCCCAGGCCGGCCGCGAACTGCGCCTGGCCCCGGAACTGGTGGCCGCCGTGCGCACGGTGCTGAGCGACGACAGCCTCAACCCCGCCTTCCGCGAGCAGGCCCTGCTGCTGCCGGCCGAGGCCTACCTGGCCGAGCGCATGAGCGTGGCCGATCCCGCCGCCATCCACCGCGCGCGCCAGTTCCTGCGCGAAGGCCTGGCGCGCGCGCTGCAGCCTGAGTGGCTGGCCGCCTACGAGGCCAACGCCACGCCGGGACCCTACAGCCCCGACGCGGCCAGCGCCGCCAAGCGCGCGCTGCGCAACCTGGCGCTGGGCTACCTGGCCGACAGCGGCGACGCCGCCATGCAGGCGCTGGCCGAGCGGCAGTACCACGCCGCCGACAACATGACCGATCGCTTCGCCGCGCTGAGCGCCCTGGTCAACAGCTTTGCGCCCGGCCGCGAAGCGGCGCTGGCCGACTTCTACCAGCGCTTCGAGCACGACGCGCTGGTGATCGACAAATGGTTCTCGCTGCAGGGCATGCAGCGCGGCGAGGTCGGCGCCCACGCCGGCAAGCGCACCCTCGACACGGTGCGCGCGCTGATGGAACACCCCGCCTTCACCCTGCGCAACCCCAACCGCGCACGCGCGCTGATCTTCAGCTTCTGCTCCGGCAACCCGGCGCAGTTCCATGCCGAGGACGGCGCGGGCTACCGCTTCTGGGCCGAGCAGGTGCTCGCGCTCGATGCCATCAATCCGCAGGTGGCGGCGCGGCTGGCGCGCGTGATGGACCGCTGGCAGAAGTACACGCCGGTGCTGCGCGACGGCATGCGCGCCGCGCTGGAGCAAGTGTCGGCAGCCCCGTCGCTGTCGCGTGACGTGCGCGAGATCGTCGGCAAGGCGCTCGCCGCCTGACACCGGGGGCCGCCGCCGGCTACCCGCCCGAAGCGGGAAGGCCGGCGGCGCCGGCCCGCCCCTGGCGGCCATGTAGAATTGCGGCCATCCAAGGAGAACCACCATGACTCGCATCAGCCTGACCCGATATCTGGTCGAGGAGCAGCGCAAGCACAACACGATCCAGCCCGAACTGCGGCTGCTGATCGAAGTGGTCGCGCGCGCCTGCAAGGCCATTTCCAACGCTGTCAGCAAGGGCGCGCTCGCCGGCGTGCTCGGCTCCGCCGGCACCGGCAACGTGCAGGGCGAAACCCAGCAGAAGCTGGACGTGATCGCCAACGAAGTGCTGCTCGACGCCAACGAATGGGGCGGCCACCTCGCCGCCATGGCCTCGGAGGAGATGGATTCCTTCTACGAGATCCCCAATCGCTACCCGAAGGGCGAATACCTGCTGCTGTTCGATCCGCTCGATGGCTCGTCGAATATCGACGTCAACGTCTCGATCGGCACCATCTTCTCGGTGCTGCACATGCCCAAGCCGGGCCAGACCGTGACCGAGGCCGACTTCCTGCAGCCGGGCAGCCACCAGGTCGCCGCCGGCTATGCCGTCTACGGCCCGCAGACCACCCTGGTGCTGACGGTCGGCAACGGCGTGCAGATGTTCACGCTCGACCGCGAGGCCGGCAGCTTCGTGCTGACCCAATCCGATGTGCAGATTCCCGAGGACACCAAGGAATTCGCCATCAACATGTCCAATATGCGCCACTGGGCCCCGCCGGTGCGCCGCTATATCGACGAGTGCCTGGCCGGCACCGACGGCTCGCGCGGCAAGAACTTCAACATGCGCTGGATCGCCTCGATGGTGGCCGACGTGCACCGCATCCTGACGCGCGGCGGCATCTTCATGTACCCCTGGGACAAGCGTGAGCCGGAGAAGCCGGGCAAGCTGCGCCTGATGTACGAAGCCAACCCGATGGCCATGCTGGTCGAGCAGGCCGGCGGCGCCGCCACCAACGGCCACGAGCGCATCCTCGACGTGCAGCCGGAAAAACTGCATCAGCGCGTGTCGGTGATCCTGGGCTCGAAGAACGAAGTGGACCGCGTCACGCAGTACCACCGCGAAGCCGAACAGGCCCAGCAAGCTCAACAGGCTCAACAGGCTCAACAGGCAGGCGGAGCCTGAGGCACCCCTCTGCGCTGGCGGGAAGATGGATGAGGTGGCCCGCATGGCGCGGCCGCTTCAAAAAAAGCTTCCCACCGGCAGGACTCCCTGCTATTATTGCGGGCTGTTCCGGTTCACACGGAACGATGTTGCCGAAGTAGCTCAGTCGGTAGAGCAGCTCATTCGTAATGAGAAGGTCGGGGGTTCGATTCCTCTCTTCGGCACCATTCAGATCAAGCACCAAGCCCAGCCCACCGGTTGGGCTTTGTTGTTTCTGGGTGCCATGTAGCCATCGATGCGGCATTTTGGCCTCATGCGGCCGACACCGGTCCAGCCCCCCCCTCCTCCCCGCAAACAGCCCGAGCAAGCCACGCAAGGTGCGGACAGGCACCCGTCTTGCACCGGGCAGGAATGTCATGCGGTGACTCATGCGATGACGCCGGCCTTCATGCGGGGATGGATAACCGGGCCACGAGCGAAATTGCTCCGCCGCCCATCTTTGATACCATCCAGCCCGAGACATGCCCTCTGGCCGACAGCCCCTCGGCCCCATGGGCACGAACGGAGATCGCGCTGTGAAATACTCGAAGATCCTGGCGGTGATGGCATGCCTGGTGTCCGCTGCTTGCACCACCACGGCGCCGCCCTACTCTGGCCGCCAGATGTCCACGTACGATATGTCGACGGAATACACGGTGGAATATGTGCCGGACGGCTTCAAGCTTGCGGTCGACTACCGGTACCAGCAGTTCACGATTCTGCCCGGTAGCGCAGCCGCCGAGTGCAGGACAGCGATGCACAATGTGGCCGACAGCCTGGCAGACCGAAGGCAAAGGCCGATCGAACCGATAGGTGACCAAGACATCAAGTTGCACACCAGCAGGAATTGGTTCGGGAAGATAACCGTCTGCTCCGCGACCGCGCCGGTCGTCTGGAAGCGCTGAATCGATACACAACGGAGTACGGCCCGGCTCGCCTCGGGTCACGGCAGCCCGCGTGAGGCGGCGGGATCCGCTCCAGGGCACCGAGCCGGCCGGCAAACCGAAACGGCTTGGCCGCGCTGGCGCGGCGGGAAGCATCGACGCTGCGGTTCCGCACCGCACCCGGCGCGATCGCCGTCATGCATGCCGCAATTCACCTGCCCTGCCCTGCAGCAGTGCTTCGTTGCGCAGCGCGGCCTCGCGCAGGTAGTCCCATAGCGTGGTGATGCGCTTGAGCGTGCGCAGTTCTTCGTGGCAATAAATCCAGAAACTGCGCGCCACGACCACCTCGTCCACCAGCAGCGGCACAAGCCGCGGGTCTTGCGCGGCCATGAAACAGGGCAGGATCGCCAGCGCCTCACCCTGCAGCGCAGCATGGTATTGCGCGATCACGCTCGTGCTGCGCAGCACGACGTCGCCGCCGGGCACGATGTCTTCCAGATAGCGCAGCTCCTTGCTGAAGGTGAGTTCGTCGACGTAGCTGATGAAGCGCCGGCCCTTGAGGTCGCCGAGCCGCTCGATCGTGCCGTGACTGGCGAGATACGCTGGCGTGGCGTAGAGCTGCAGCCGGTAGTCACACAATTTGCTGCACACATAGGGGCCACGCCGCGGGCGCTCGATCGTGATGGCCAGGTCCGCCTCGCGCTTGGACAGGCTCACGAAACGCGGCACGGGCAGGATGTCGAGTTGGATCGACGGGTATTGCCGCTGAAAGCGCGACAGCAAGGGCGTAAGGAAGTAGGTGCCGAACGCCTCGGTGGAACCGATGCGCACGTGCCCCGACAGCGTCTGCCCCCAGCCGGCCACCTGCTCGCAGGCCGATTGCAGCGTTCCTTCCATCTGCTCGGCGTACACCTGCAACTGCTGCCCCTCGGGCGTGAGCGCGAAGCCCGCATTGCGCGACTTGTCGAACAGCAGCGTGCCCAGCGCCTGCTCCAGCGCGCGCACGCGGCGCGAAACCGTGGTGTGGTCGACTCCAAGGCGCTGCGCCGCCACGCTCACCCGCTGCGTGCGGGCGACCTCAAGAAAGTAGCGCAGGTCATCCCAGTCGGGGCGAGCGCCCGGCAAACCACCGTGTGGCCCCCCGGGTCCGTTTGACGCACGCCGTGCGCTGGATGTCCTCGCCGCCCTCGTGACTTGGCCGGCCCCACTCGCTCGGCTCGGCATGGGGGCATCTCCTATGTGTGTTTTTGCACATATTAAATGCAGATTTTCTGCATACAAAGCAAATTCACACAAATATACTCGCCCGATGCCACGCAAAGATGGCAAGGCAAGACAAGACAAGACAAGAAAAAACATCAAGGAGACACACGATGAAGATCAAGCCATGGTTGGCCGCGCTGGGACTCGGCGTCGGCTTTTGCGTCAACGTCCCTGCAGGCTTTGCACAACTGCCCGACAGGCCGGTGAAGATCGGAGTGCTGACCGACATGACCGGTCCGTATTCGGCGATGGGTGGCTCAGGATCGGTGGTGGCCGCACAGATGGCCATCGACGACTGCCTGGCGGCCGAATGCAAGGGCATGAAGATCAGCCTGGTCTCGGCGGACAACCAGAACAAGGCGGACGTCGCCGCCAACCGGGCGCGCGAATGGTTCGACCGCGACAATGTCGATGCGATAGCCGACCTGACCAACTCCGCCGCGGCCCTGGCCGTGCAGAAACTGGCGATGGAGAAGCAGCGCGTGGTGATGTTCTCCGGCCCTGCGACCACGCGCCTGACCAATGAGGACTGCTCGCCGACGGGCTTTCACTGGATGTTCGACACCTATTCGCAGTCGGCCGCCACGGCCCGCGCGATGGTCAAGAGCGGCGGCAAGTCCTGGTACTTCCTGACCGTGGACTATGCGTTCGGCACCTCGCTGGAGAAGGACGCGGCCGATAACGTCAAGATGCTCGGCGGCACGGTGGTGGGCCAGTCGCGCCATCCGCTCAACGCGTCGGATTTCGCCTCGTTCCTGCTGCAGGCGCAGGCGTCGAAGGCGCAGGTCGTGGCGCTGGCCAACGGGGGGCAGGACACCGTCAACGCGCTCAAGGCGGCGCGCGAGTTCGGCATCGTGCCGCGCGGCCAGAAACTCGCGGCCTTGCTCGTGTTCCTCTCGGACGTGCACGCCCTCGGCCTCGATACCGCGCAGGGCCTGATGTTCACCGACGGCTTCTACTGGGACTACGACGACGCCTCGCGCGCCTGGTCCGCCCGCTTCCAGCAGAAGTACAAGAACCTGAAGCCGACCATGGTGCAGGCGGGGGTGTATTCGAGCGTGCTGCATTACCTGCGCTCGGTCGCGGCGGCCGGGAGCGTCGATGCCAAGGTAGTGGCGCAGAAGATGCGCGAGCTGCCGATCCGCGACCCGATCATGCGCAATGCCTCGATCCGTCCCGACGGCCGCGTGATCCACGACATGACCCTGTTCCGCGTCAAGACGCCGGCCGAATCGAAGGGTCCGTGGGACTACTACACCGCGGTAGCCACGGTGCCTGCGGCCGAAGCCTTCCAGCCGCTGTCGAAGTCGAGCTGCCCGCTGCTCAAGACGACGTCCGCGTCGCGCTGACACGCTGGCGCAGGCACGCGATGACCGGTACCGCCACCGCGGCCCGGCTCGCCCCCCCATCTTCTTCTTGATTGAGCATCTGATCCGGTTTTCCCAGGAGAGCGATCCATGTCCATTCCGACCCTCCCGCTGCTGATCGACGGCAAGCGGGTCGAATCGAAGACCACCGAGTGGCGCGATGTCATCAACCCGGCCACGCAGGAAGTGGTCGCGCGCGTGCCGTTCGCGACGGCAGACGAACTGAACGCGGCCATCGCCTCGTCCAAGGCCGCGTACAAGACGTGGCGCAACACCTCGCAAGCGGCGCGCATGCGCATCATGCTGCGGTTCCAGCAACTGCTGCGCGATCACACCGCCGAGCTGGCGGCGCTGATCACCCGCGAGCACGGCAAGACACTGCCCGACGCGGAGGGCGAGGTGGGACGCGGCCTGGAGGTGGTGGAGCACGCCTGTTCGATCGCATCGCTGCAGCTCGGCGAATACGCGCAGAATGCCGCCGGCGGCATCGACGTCTACACGCTCATCGAGCCGCTCGGCGTCTGCGCCGGCATCACCGCGTTCAACTTCCCGGTGATGCTGCCGTGCTTCATGTTCCCGCTGGCGGTGGCGTGCGGCAATACGTTCGTACTCAAGCCCTCGGAACAAGACCCGAGCGCGTCGCTGCGGCTGGCCGAGCTGGCGCTCGAAGCCGGGCTGCCGCCGGGTGTGCTCAACGTGGTGCACGGCGGGCCGGACATCGCCAATGCCCTGTGCGAGCACCCGGACATCAAGGCCGTGTCGTTCATCGGCTCGACGCATGTGGGCACGCAGCTCTACCGCCGCGCGTCGGACGCCGGCAAGCGCTGCCAGGCGATGATGGGCGCGAAGAACCATTGCGTGATCCTGCCCGACGCCGATCGCGAGCAGGCCATCAACCACCTGCTGGGCGCGGCATTCGGCGCGGCGGGCCAGCGCTGCATGGCAACCTCGGTGGCCGTGCTGGTGGGCGAGGCGCGCGAGTGGGTGTCCGAGATCGTCGAGCGTGCGCGCAAGCTCAAGGTGGGCCCGGGCACGGACCGCAGCGCGGACCTCGGCCCCGTGGTCTCGAAGAGCGCGCGTTCGCGCATCGAGCGCCTGATCGGCGCCGGCGTGGAAGAAGGCGCCAAGCTGCTGCTCGACGGCCGCGGCCACAGCGTGGCGCAGGCGCCCGAGGGCAACTTCATCGGGCCGACGGTGTTCGATGGCGTAACCGCCGGCATGTCGATCTACCGCGAGGAGATCTTCGGGCCGGTGCTGTGCATGACGGGCGTCGACACGCTCGACGCGGCCATCGACCTCATCAATGCCAATCCGAACGGCAACGGCGTGGCGCTGTTCACGCAGGACGGCGGTGCGGCGCGCCAGTTCCAGAACGAGATCGACGTCGGCCAGGTCGGCATCAACCTGCCGATTCCCGTGCCGGTGGCATGGTTCAGCTTTACGGGCTCGCGCGCATCGAAACTGGGCGACCTCGGCCCCAACGGCAAGCAGGCGATCCTGTTCTGGACGCAGACCAAGACGGTGACGGCACGCTGGCAGGCGCGCGGCACGGGGCCGGCCGGCGTGAATACGACCATCACGCTGAAGTGATGCCAGCCTGATGCGAACACGGGAGACCGTCATGACCACACAGAGAATCGCCTTCATCGGCCTGGGCAATATGGGCGGCCCGATGGCTGCCAATCTCGTCAAGGCCGGACACGCCGTGCGCGGCTTCGACCTGTCGGGCACGGCACGGGAACGCCTGGCCGCGCAAGGCGGACAGGCGGCCAGCTCGATCGCCGACGCCGTGCGCGATGCCGACGTGGTCATCACGATGCTGCCCGCGGGCGAGCACGTGCTGGCCGCCTACGGCGGACCGGACGGCATTCTCGCGCATGCCGCGCCGCACGCGGTGCTGCTCGACAGCAGCACGGTGCCGCCGGACGTGCCGCGCCAGATCGCGGCGCAGGCGCGCCCGGGCACGGCCCTGCTCGATGCACCGGTGTCGGGCGGCACCGCGGGCGCCGCGGCCGGCACGCTCACCTTCATGGTCGGCGGCGACGCGGCGCTGGTCGAGCGCATGCGGCCGCTGCTGGCATCGATGGGGCGAGCCATCCACCATGGCGGGCCGCTGGGCGCCGGGCAGACGCTCAAGCTGTGCAACAACATGCTGCTGGGCATCCTGATGGCCGGCACCAGCGAAGCGCTACGGCTGGGCATCGCCAACGGGCTCGACCCGAAGGTGGTCTCGGCCGTCATGCAGCAGAGTTCGGGACGCAACTGGACGCTCGAGGTGTACAACCCCTGCCCGGGCGTGATGGAATCGGCCCCGGCCTCGCGCGGCTATACGGGAGGCTTCGCCACGGACCTGATGGCCAAGGACCTGCGCCTGGCGCACGCCGCCGCAGCGGCGAGCGGCGTGGCCGCACCGCTGGGCGACCTGGCGCGGCGCATCTTCGAAGTACACCGCGCCAACGGCCACGGGCCGCTGGACTTCTCCAGCGTGTTCGCGGATCCGGTGATGCTGGAGCAGGCGCTGGCGGTCAGGTAGGCGCCGCGGGCATCATGCCGCACAAGCCTGCCCTGGTGCCCCCGCGCGCCCTGCTTTACGTCGATGGCGGCTCATGCCAGGCCGACAACGGCTTCTTCGCGCCCGGCCGTTCCATCCGGCCACGATCGCTCCAGCCAGCCTCGACCTCGCCGGATGGCCGTCCCGTCACCAGCCAGTGTGCTGGTTCTTGAATTCGTGGAATCACTAAGCCTGCCGAGAAGACGTGCGAGGCCAGGAACGAAGCGCAGCAAGGCTGGCGCCTTGCGAGCATTCGTGACGACGCATCGCGCGGCCCATCGACGGACTCAGGGCGGGCTTAGTCAACGAATTTGTGATCCAGGACACTAGAAGCGAAGCCAGGCAAGCACGCCGAGCACCAGGCCGACCGCTCCGATCCCATACGAGACGAGTTGCAGCCACCTGCGCCGCGTGAGGATGGTGATGGCCGCCATGGCGATGGCCACCTGCGTGGCGACCAATGCCTGCGCCCAGCGATGGTGGCTGTGCACTGTCTTCTCGCTGGCCTCGTCCGCATCCCGCGCGGCCTTCTCGAACGACTCGGCCTTCAGGCGGATCTGCTCGCGTTCCATCGCGTAGCGCTTTGCTTCCCGCGCGGCCCGCTCATGGTCGACGCCGGGTAACTGCGCGCTCAGTTCCGCGATGGCCTCCGCCTGCCCCTTGGCCTGGTAGTAGGCCCACTGGTTGGCCGCTTCGGTCTTGTGGATGGCGGCCTGGTTCTTCAGCAACAGTGCTTCGTTCTGGGTGGCCCCGCCTTGATACCCGAAGACCGCGCCGATCGTCGACAGGATTGCCGTCATGACCGCGATGCGGCCCGCCAGCGGATCGAACGCCCCGGCCTCGGCGGCGCGGTCGAGCGCGTCGTCATGGGCACCATGCACCTCGAATTCTTCCGGCATCCCCCTCCTCCGGACTGGCCGCTCGATGCCGCTAATATCTACCGCGTCATCGGTCCAGGCAAGTCCCTGCCTCGATGCTGCCATGCGATGGTTGGCCGCGGCACTGGAGTGCGGCCGGCCGGCATGCGGCAGCACACGCACACGTGAACACGCCCACCGCCAGGCCGCTCAAGCATCGCAAGCCCAGTGCGCCAGTGTGGCGACGGTGTTCATATTGCGCGCCGTGCCGGCCTGCGCCGCGGGAATCTTCAGCTTCGAAGCCGCCATGCCCGACCCATAGTGCACGTAGATCTCGCGCGTACCCAGGGCGATCTGCTCGTCCTTCAGCCCGCTGGCCTTGCGCGCCGCATCGGCAGGCGGCGCCGCGTCCAGGAAGATGGCGACGGTACGGTTGGGCGCCGCCTGCGCAAAGGGATTGGCTGCCAGCACGGCCGCCATCTCGGCGCCGGTGCGCACCAGCACACCCACGGGCTTGCCGGCATAGGCGGCCAGCGCCTCTTCCAGCGCGGCCTTGACGGCCGCTTCCTTCAGTTCACTGCGGAACACCACATTGCCGCTGGCGATATAGGTACGCGCGCCGCTAAAGCCGAGGCCCTCGCAAAGCGCGCGCAGTTCCGCCATCGGCAGCTTGCCGGTGCCGCCGACATTGACGGCGCGCAGCAGGGCGATATAGGTAGTGGTAGGCATCGCGCCATTCTACGCCGCCCGGACCGCATGGCCCGGGCCGCCGTCGGCTGCGCCTGACGCAATGGACTAGCGGTGCGACGCCACCCGTGCCGGCGGCATCCACGGATTACGGCAGGCGAGTGCCGCCGGCTGCTCGGCGTCCAGTTCGAGCAGCCGCCGCACCGCCGCCTCCAGCGTCGGCAGCGATGCCGTCTTCGGCAGGCTCAGGTGGCCACCCCAGGGAAAATCCGCCTCCGCCTGGCACATCCACATGTTGTCGCACAGCACCAGCACGCGGGCGCCGGGCATGCGCGCGCGCCAGCAGCGCAGCAGGTGGGCGTTGTCGCTGGCATCGTCCGCCATGCTGTACACCAGCAGCGCCGTTTCGTAGCCGCCGCCGTCGACGACGTCGAAATCGTAGGGCTCCAGCCCGATCACCACATCCAGTTCCGGCAATTGCCGCAGCAGGCTCTGCAGTCCCATGCGCATCAGCGGGTGGCTCTCCAGCACGATCGCTCTCATTTCCCTGCTCCTCGTCTTTGTCGTCAGCGGCGGATGCCACCGCTCCCCTGCGCAGGATTCTGCAATCGGCGTGCCAGAGCGCCGCGCCCACGCGGGGGCACCGTGTCGTGCGGCGCCAGGCCTTGCCGCGCCTGGCCTGGCGGGGCATGGGCGGGCGCCGGCGGGGCTGCCAAGCCACCGGCCGCGTGCGGCGCCGGCGTTACGTGTCACGTAACGCGTTACGGCGGCGTCCCCATCCGGCCGCCTCCGCGTCTGCCAAGCGCCGCCGCTTTCGGTAAACTGGCGGACATCGCTCGCCCTGCCGCGCACGCCAGCCCGGCGCCGCGCCGCGCGCGGCCCATCCTCCCGCTTCATGTCGAATACCCACGAAATCCGCCCCGGCCAGTCGATCGAATTGCTCAAGGCCCTGCACATCCTGACCCGCGACGGCAAGATGAACCAGGACAGCCGGCGCAAGCTCAAGCAGGTCTACCACCTGTTCCAGTTCATCGAGCCCCTGCTGCAGGAGCGCAAGCAGGCGTGCGGCCAGGTCACGCTGGTCGACCACGGCGCCGGCAAGTCCTACCTGGGCTTCATCCTCTACGACCTGTTCTTCAAGACGCTGCAGGACGCCTCGCACATCTACGGCATCGAGACCCGCGAGGAACTGGTGCAGAGCTCGCGCGAGCTGGCGGCGCGGCTGGGTTTCCCCGGCATGTCCTTCCTCGACCTGTCGGTGGCCGACTCGATCACCTCCGACGCGCTGCCTGCCACGGTCGACGTGGTCACCGCCCTGCACGCCTGCAACACGGCCACCGACGATGCCATCCGCTTCGCCCTGCACAAGCACGCCCACCACATCGTGCTGGTGCCTTGCTGCCAGGCCGAGGTGGCCAGCGTGCTGCGCAAGCACAAGGGCAAGCTGCTGGCCGGCAATCCGCTCACGGAGCTCTGGCGCCATCCGCTGCACACGCGCGAATTCGGCAGCCAGCTGACCAATGTGCTGCGCTGCCTGCAACTGGAGGCACACGGCTACCAGGTGACGGTGACCGAGCTGGTGGGCTGGGAACACTCGATGAAGAACGAGCTGATCATCGCCCAGTACAAGGACCTGCCGCGCCGCCGCCCGGCCGAGCGGCTGGCCAGCGTGATCGACTCGCTGGGCCTGGAAGAACTGCGTGAACGCTTCTTCGCGCCGGCCTGAACGGGCTCCCGGGCAGGCGCCTGCACCATTGCCTGCGCCAGCGCGATGCGCCTGCCGGCGCCCCGGTCGTCAGTCGCCGGACGGCTTCCGCATCCACTCGTGCCAGCCGGCCAGGCCCAGGCGGCGCATGGTTTCCTGGTTGCGCTCGTAGATGTCCGCCGCGTCGGGAAACGCCTCGGCCGCGCGCGCGATGCTGTCTTCGCGCAGCAGGTGCAGGATGGGGTAAGGCGAGCGGTTGGTGCAGTTCTCGGCATCGTCCGGCTCGCTGCCGGCGAACTGGTACTCGGGGTGGAAGCTGGCGATCTGCAGCGTACCGTCCAGCCCCAGGCTGGCCAGCAGGCGCTCGGCGAAGTACAGGAAGTCGTTGTACTCGAGGAATTCGCTCAGGGCATGCGGCACGATCAGCAGGGTGGTGTCGACCTGCTCCGGATCGGCCTCCGCCAGCAGCTTCAGTTCGCGCTCGAGGTCGTCGAGCACCTCCGGCGCCGTGCGCGCGGCGCTGATGGCGTAGCGGATCTGGCCCTTGACGTGCACGCCCTTGGCGAAGGGGCACAGATTGAGCCCGATGACAGCGCGCGTCAGCCAGTGGCGTGTGGCGGCGAGCACGGCATCGTCGCCGGCAGGAGTGGCGCTGCCAGGGGCAGCCGGAGAAGGCAGGTCGGACATGGAAGCAAGCTCGGTACGGGCCCCGATTCTACCCCCGCCACCCGATATAATCCGCCGCGCAAGCGCCAGCGCGCGCCTCTCCCCGACCACCTCGATGCCCACTGCAGACCAGCCTGACACCACTACCCCACGCCACCTGGGTGATCCCGGCCACGCCGGCGCACCGCATGCGGGCGAGCGCCTCGCGGTGGCCGTGGTCGGCGGCGGCCCGGCCGGCCTGATGGCGGCGCAGCGGCTGGCACAAAGCGGCCTGGCCGTCACGTTGTTCGATGCCATGCCCTCGGTCGGGCGCAAGTTCCTGATGGCCGGCAAGGGCGGCATGAACCTGACCCACGCGGAAGCGGCGCCGGCCTTCCTGGCCCGCTACGGCAGCCGCAGCGCGGACATCGCGCCGCTGCTCGCCGCTTTCGGCCCGCAGGCGCTGCGCGAGTGGGCGCACGGCCTCGGCATCGAGACCTTCGTCGGCAGCTCGGGACGGGTCTTCCCCACCGACATGAAGGCCGCACCGCTGCTGCGCGCCTGGCTGCATCAGTTGCGCGAGGCCGGCGTGACCTTCCGCATGCGCCACCGCTGGCTGGGCTGGAGCGAAGGCGCGGTGGCCGGCGGCCAGCGCCTGCGCTTCGGCACGCCCGACGGCGAAGTCCATGCCGATGCCGGCGCCGTGGTGCTGGCGCTGGGCGGCGGCAGCTGGGCCAGGCTGGGCTCCGATGGCGCCTGGGTGCCGCTGCTGGCCGCGCGCGGCATCGGCACCGCGCCGCTGCAGCCGGCCAACTGCGGCTTCGACGTGGACTGGAGCGCGCACTTCCGCGAGCGCTTCGCCGGCCATCCCCTCAAATCCGTGGCCATCGGCCTGCAGGGGCCGGACGGCAGCGAACTCTATCGGCAAGGCGAATGCGTGGTCACGGCCGGCGGCATCGAAGGCAGCCTGGTCTACGCGCTGTCGGCGCCGATACGCGACCGCATCGTGCGCGACGGCGCGGTCGAGATCCGCCTCGACCTGGCGCCCGGGCTGGAGGCGCGGCGCGTGGCCGACGAAGTGGCGCGTCCGCGCGGCGCGCGCTCGCTCTCCAGCCACCTGCAGAGCCGGCTGGGCATCACGGGGGTCAAGGCGGGACTGCTGCGCGAGTGCCTGCCGAAGGAGGCGATGAACGATCCGGCAGCGCTGGCGGCCGCGATCAAGGCGCTGCCGCTGCGCCTGCTGCGGCCCCGTCCCATCGACGAAGCGATCAGCAGCGCCGGCGGCGTGCCCTTCGAGGCAATGGACGAGCACCTGATGCTGCGCGCGCTGCCCGGCGTGTTCTGCGCCGGCGAGATGCTCGACTGGGAGGCCCCCACCGGGGGCTACCTGCTGACCGCCTGCTTCGCCAGCGGCCTGGTGGCGGGAGCCGGCGCGGCCGGCTACCTGGGCCGGCGCTGAGTCCGCCGCCGGGTCCGCCATCTCCGGCGGGCGGAGCTCAGCCGCGCCGGCCGCCGGTGATGGCCAGGGCCACCGCCTCCGCCACCTCGATGCCGTCGATGGCCGCCGAGTAGATGCCGCCCGCATAACCGGCACCCTCACCGGCGGGATAGAGACCTTCGACGTTCACACTCTGGTAATCGTCGTCCTTGCGGCGGATGCGCAGCGGTGACGAGGTACGCGTTTCCACGCCGGTCAGCACGGCATCGTGCATGGCAAAGCCATGCAGTTTCTTGTCGATCTCGGGCAGGGCCTCGCGGATCGCCTCGATGACGTAGTCCGGCAACGCGGTCGACAAGTCGGTGGGCGTCACGCCCGGCTTGTACGAAGGCTCGACCGTGCCGAGCGAGGTCGACGGCCGGCGCGCGATGAAATCGCCCACCAGCTGGCCCGGTGCCCGGTAGTCGCTGCCGCCGAGGACGAAGGCACGCTCTTCCCAATGGCGCTGGAAGGCGATGCCGGCCAGCGGACCGCCGGGATAGTCCTCCGGCGAGATGCCCACCACGATGCCGGCATTGGCATTGCGCTCGGCACGCTTGTACTGGCTCATGCCGTTGGTGACCACGCGGCCGGGCTCCGAGGCCGCGGCCACCACCGTGCCCCCCGGGCACATGCAGAAGCTGTAGACCGCGCGGCCGTTGCTGCAGTGGTGCACCACCTTGTAGTCGGCCGCGCCCAGCAGCTTGTTGCCGGCGAACTTGCCGAAGCGGCTGCGATTGATCAGGCCCTGCGGATGCTCGATGCGGAAGCCGAGCGAGAACGGCTTGGCCTCCATGAACACGCCGCGCGCATGCAGCATCTCGAAGGTGTCGCGCGCGCTGTGGCCGACGGCCAGCACGAGGTGCTCGCAAGGCAGGTAGTCGCCGGTGGAGAGCTTGACGCCGCGCAGCTTGCCGCCGTCGATGTCGAGGTCGTCCACGCGCGTGCTGAAGCGGATCTCGCCGCCCAGTTCGAGGATCTCGGCACGCATCTTTTCCACCATGCTGACCAGGCGGAAGGTGCCGATGTGCGGCCGCGCCTTGTACAGGATGTCGTCCGGCGCACCGGCCTTGACGAACTCCTCCAGCACCTTGCGGCCGTAGTGCTTCGGATCCTTGATCTGGCTGTAGAGCTTGCCGTCGGAGAAGGTGCCGGCACCGCCTTCGCCGAACTGCACGTTCGACTCCGGGTTCAGCACGCCCTGCCGCCACAGGCCGAAAGTGTCCTTGGTCCGCTCGCGCACTTCCTTGCCCCGCTCCAGGATGATGGGGCGGAAGCCCATCTGCGCCAGCAGCAGCCCGGCCAGCAGGCCGCACGGCCCCATGCCCACCACCACCGGGCGCGGGGTGCCGCCCTCGGGCGCGCGCGCGACGAAGCGGTACTGCATGTCGGGCGCGATGCTCCACTGCGGCTTGCCGGCCATGCGCTGGCGCGCACGCTCCTCGTCCTTGACCTCGATATCGATGATGTAGGTCAGCTTGATGTCCGAGCGCTTGCGCGCGTCGTGCGCGCGCCGGAACACGGTATAGCCGACGAGGCCGTCCGCCTTGACGCCGATCTGGGCGAGGTGGGAAAGCACAGCGGCCTCGAGGTCACTTTCAACGTGTTCGAGGGGGAGTTTGACTTCACTGAGACGTAGCATGGGCAAAGAATCCAGCGGCCGGGATGACAAAGCGGGGACGGCCGGAGCGCAATTCTATCGGCTTTTCGGCACAGCCCCCCTTTCGACCCGCCACAGGGCCGCCGTGCCGGGCGCTCAGCCGCGTCCGGCAAGCCGCCGCAGCAGGCCCCAGACCGGCCAGCGGACCAGCAGGCGCGCCACCCTGCCGGGACGCGCGGGCGCCTGGCGCAGCGTCAGTTCCGCGCCGGCCTCGCTCTCCACGACGATCCAGCCGGCGGTCTCGATCCGGTAGACGTCACCGGCCGCCAGGCGGTGCTGCGCCTGATGGATGCTCTGCGCCAGCCAGGCCGGCGCGGTATGCAGCCGGGCCCGGCCGGCGGCGACGTGCAATACGCTGCCCGGCGTGGCGGACAGGCGCAGTGACTGGCCGCCGCGCAGGGAAATCGTTTGGGGGATGGGCCGGCTGGCGGCGGAATCGGCTGGCATGAGGGGCTCCTGGCGTGATCTCGGACCTGCACAGCGTAGCCAGCGCGATGCGGCCGCAACAGGCACAAGAGCACGGCATAGCGACCGCAACAGATACCAGGACTCCCCCACTGTTACGATACAGATTTCGCTATCTGTATCTGTTCGCACGGCGCCTCCGACGCCATCATGCCGCATGGATTCCGCGACACTTCCGCTCTATCACCAGCTCGCCACGCGCTACCGCCGCGCCATCGACGATGGCGCGCTGACTCCCGGAGACCGCATGCCATCGGTGCGCCAATTGATGGAACGGCATGGTGTCAGCCTGTCCACCGCGCTGCAGGCCTGCCGGGAGCTCGAGCGCGAGGGGCTGCTCGAGGCGCGGCCGCGCTCGGGCTATTTCGTGCGGCGCCGGCCGCAGCCGGCACGGGCCGCGCCGATCGCCGAGCCGGAAGCGCGCCTGCCCGACCCGGCCCAGTACGTCGGCATCCACCAGCGTATCTCGGCCATCCTGGCGCGCAGCCACCAGCACGCCGTGCGCGTCAGCCTGGCCGGTCTCAGCGCGGCGTCCGACCTCTACCCGGTGGCCGCGCTCAATGCCGCCACCACGCGGGCCCTGCGGCGGCATCCGCAGCTCTACGGCCGCACGCCGGAAGCCGAGGGCCACCCCGAGCTGCGCGCCGCGCTGGCACGCCACGCCCTCCTCTCTCAGATCAACCTGGCGCCCGAGGACATCGTCGTCACCCATGGCTGTACCGAGGCGCTGCACTTGGCGCTGCGCGCCGTGGCCGGCCCCGGCGACGTGATCGCGGTCGAATCGCCAACCTACTACGGGCTGCTGCAGATTCTCGAAGGACTCGGCATGCGCGCACTGGAGATCCCCTGCAGTCCGCACAGCGGCATCTCGCTGGAAGCGCTGGAACTGGCCGCGCAGACCTATGACAGCATCAAGGCGGTGGTGGTGGTGCCGACCCTGCAGAATCCGCTCGGCAGCATCATGCCCGACGCCAACAAGGCGGCGCTGGTGCGTTGGTGCGAGACGCGCGGCATCGTGCTGATCGAGGACGACTGCTTCTCGGCGCTGGCCGACGGCGAGACCGGCCCGGCCGCGGCCAAGTCCTGGGACCAGAGCGGCAACGTGATCTACTGCGCGTCGCTGCACAAGTTCCTGGCGCCAGGCATGCGCCTGGGCTGGATCGCGGCAGGCCGCTGGACGGCGCGCGTGGCCATGCTCAAGTTCAGCCAGTCGCGCCCCAACGAGGTGCTGGCCCAGCTCGCGGTGGCCGATTTCATGGGCAGCGGCGCCTTCGCGCGCCACCTGCGGCGGCTGCGCGACCAGTTGCGCATCCAGCGCGAATGGATGGCCGAAGCCATTGCCGGCGGCTTCCCGGCCGGCACCCGCCTGTCCACGCCGGCCGGCGGCATGCACCTTTGGGTCGAACTGCCGGCCGGCATCGATTCGGAAACGCTGTTCGAACTGGCATTGCGCCAAGGCATCCATGTGGCGCCCGGTGTGATGTTCTCCAACTCCAACCGCTTCGACCATTTCCTGCGCGTCAACTGCGGCGCGCCGCGCTCGGCGCTGCTGGAAGACGCGCTGCGGCGGCTGGCGGCGGTAGCCAACGGACTGGCGGCAGCGCGGCCGGAGCCCGCCCCGAATGTGACGCTTACATGATCTGGAGCAAGGCAGGGCATCAGGGTTCACCCTAGCATCGAGGGCATTCCTTGCATCAACCCGATCCGACGCCATGCCGCACAATGCCCCGGACCAGCCCTACTCCCTCGACGACCTGCGCACGCTGGCGCGACACCTCACCGATGGCTCCCTGCTGCAGACCACGACCCTGCTGCTGATCGCCGAGATCGAGCGCGGCGGCCGCCCCGCGCCGGCCCGCGCCAGCCGCGGCCGGCCCGACTGAGTCCCGCGCTGCCTCCCTGCCCGGCGGCGACGCGCAGCGGCCGGCACCGGTCCGATTTTTGCAACAGCGCTCCCAAATTCCCGTCCCCTGCCCTATGCTACGGCGCTGACGCGCCTGCCTGCCCGGCCGGTCACCGGGCGCCGGCCTTCCGGCCTTCTGCGGCACGCGTCCGACGGGACCCTTTGGAAGCCGCTCACATGACAGCCCAGACAACAACAACTACAACCTTCACCAGCGCCGACACCGACATCGACACTCGGATCGACGACACTCGGATCGACGACGACTACCTTTCCCTGTTCCAGCTCGCGCCCGTATCGCTGTGGCTGGAGGACTTCAGCGCCGTCAAGGCGCGCTTCGATGCACTGCGTGCCGAAGGTGTCGAGGACCTGCGCAGCCACCTGCGCGCCCACCCGAAGGAAGTCGCGCACTGCTCGGCGCTGATCCGTGTGATCGCGGTCAACCGCCGCACCCTGGAACTGTTCCGCGCGGCCGACCTGGCCGACCTGGTCGCCAATCTCGACACGATCTTCCGCGACGATATGTTCGACCAGCACGTGGAGGAACTGGGCCAGCTCTGGGATGGGCAGGCGCACTTCTCCAGCCAGACCGTCAACTACTCGCTCGACGGCGAACGCCTCGACATCCGCCTCGAAGCCCGCGTGATGCCCGGGCACGAAGACGACTGGTCGCGCGTGCTGCTGTCGATCGAGGACGTCACCGCGCGCCAGCGCGTGGAGCGCGACCTGCGGCGCAGCCAGCAATACGCGCTCGGCCTGTTCGAGCACTCGCCGGTGTCGCTGTGGGTGGAGGATTTCAGCGCGGTCAAGATGCTGCTCGACGAGGTGCGCGGGGCCGGCATCACCGACTTCCGCACCTTCCTCAACGTCCACCCCGATTTCGTGCAGCGCTGCATGCAGGAGATCCGCGTCATCGACGTCAACCAGCAGACCCTGCAGATGTTCGGCGCGCCATCCAAGGAGGTGCTGATGGCGCGCCTGGGCGACGTGTTCCGCGACGACATGCGCATCCACTTCGCCGAGCAGCTGATCGACCTGTGGCACGAAAAGCTGTGGCAGCAGCGCGAGGTGATCAACTACGCGCTGGACGGCCGCTCCGTCGACGTCTTCATGCAATGGTCGGTGTTCCCGGGCCGTGAGGCCGACTGGGACCAGGTGCTGGTGTCGCTGACCGATATCACCGCGCGCAAGAAGGCCGAGGCCTATGTCGAATTCCTTGGCAAGCATGATGTGCTGACCAAGCTGTACAACCGCGCCTTCTATGAGGACGAGCTGGCGCGGCTGGGCCGCAAGGGTCCCTGGCCGGTCAGCGTGATCGCGCTCGATCTCAACGGGCTCAAGCAGGTCAACGACCTGAACGGGCACGGCGACGGCGATGCACTGCTGCGCCGTACCGGCGAGGTCCTGAAGAAGGCCGTGGGCGAGCAGGCCTGCATCGCCCGCGTCGGCGGCGACGAGTTCATGGTGCTGCTGCCCGGCGCCGACGAACGCAGCGCCCACCTGATCATCGAACAGATCACCCAGGTCCTGGAATTGAACAACCAGTTCTACCCGGGCGCGGCGCTGTCGCTGTCGCTCGGCACCGCCACCTGCGCGCAGGGGGAGCGGCTGAGCGATACCGTCAAGGCCGCCGACGCACAGATGTACGCCGCCAAGCGGGCCTACTACGAAGCCCAGGAGACCGATCGCCGGCGCAATTGAAGGAGCGGCCCCTCAGTCGGGCGAGCACTCGCCGCGCAACAGGGCCCACTCTTCGCACTGCTTGCCGTTGGGGAAGCTGCAGGTACCCGCCTGGCCGGCGGCGGAACTGACGATCTGGAGGGTGCCACCCCGCTGTGCGCAATTGGCCGAAGCCGGATTCGGCATGCCGATCGCGGCCGGGCCCGCCGGCCGGCCGGCCGCTGCCGGGGCCACCGTCGCAGCCGTTGCCGCTGGCGGCGACGGTGCCGCCCGGACCGGAGCCGCGCCGGGAGCCGGCGCCGTACCGCCGCAGGAGGCCATTGCCAGGGCAGCGGCAAGGGTCAGGTAGGAACGCATGAAAGGGGCTCCGCAGCGGCCCGGCGCAGGCGGGCGCTCAGTGGATAGGGATAGGACAAGGATCCGGCCGCGGCCGCTTTCACTGCGGCACGCAAGCCGTGCGCCGTCCCGCGGTGCGCGCGGGACGGCCAGCCTTACAGATAGACGATCAGGGCAATGCCGGCCACGATCAGGCCGAACTTCACCACATAGTAGAGCGGCCGGCTCCAGGCCTTGAAGCGGCGGCGGTACTGGCCGCCCAGCCAGACGATGCGGAACAGTCGGTTGATCATGCCGGTCTGGTCCGTTTCCTCGTTAGGCGAGCTTGCCGCCGTCATCAGCTTGCGGCCCAGCCAGCGGTTGACCCGCGCCGCCCAGCCGAAGCGCATCGGGCGCTCGACGTCGCAGAACAGGATCAGGCGATTGGCCTCGCTCTTGTTCTCGGCCCAGTGCAGGTAGGTTTCGTCGAACACCACGCCAACGCCATCGCGCCAGCTGTGGCGCTCGCCATCGACTTCGATGAAGCAGCGGTCGTCATTGGGCGTGGACAGGCCCAGGTGGTAGCGCAGCGACCCGGCGAACGGATCGCGGTGCGGGTTCAGCTTGCCTCCCGGCGGCAGTTCCGCGAACATCGCCGCCTTCACGCTCGGCAGCTCGCGCAGCAGCGCGACCGTGCGCGGGCACAGCGTCTCGGCCGACGGGTGGTTCGCCTCGTACCACTTCAGGTAGAAGCGCTTCCAGCCATATTTGAAGAAGGAATTGAAGCCCGCGTCATCGTTCTTCTCGGCGGCCTTGATCTTGCGCATGGCCGCCAGCGCGAGCCCCTCGTCGCGGATCTCGGGCCAGGCCGCGCGCAGTTTCTCCAGCTCGGGAAACTGCTCGACCGGGATGTAGGGCGTGCGCGGCACGCCCGAGAAGGCATACATGAAGCAATTCAGCGGTGCCACCACCGCCGAGTGGTCGAGCAGCTGGCGCCAGATGCGCAGGCGCACCTTGCCGCGGAAATGTACGTACAGGATCGCGCCCAGATAGCCCGCGACGATAATCCACTTGATCACCCGAAGTCCTCCAAAGCCACCGCCGTAACGGCCGTGCCACCCGAGCGGAGGCCGAGCCGCCCCGGGGGCGAAAGACCGTATTCTAGCGAAATGCGGACGGACAGACAGGTGCGGCGCCCGCGCCGCTTGATGGGTGTCAACGATAGCATCGGCCGGCGCCCCACCCACCGCACCGGCGGCGTGCGCGGCCGTGAGTGCTCAGTCGTCGCCGCGGGCACGCCGCGCGATGCGGGCAATCAAGGCCTGGGCGTCCTGGGGGGTTCCCTGCAGCGTCAGCAGGCGGGCGTTCAGCACGAGGTTCTCCAGCACCAGCTTGGCCGTGGACGCCCACATGGTGGCAAGGATGGCTTCGAGGGGCAGTCCGGATGCCTCCATCTCGGTCGAGCGCTCTGCCACCAGCCGGCACACCAGCGCGCGCAGCGCATCGTCATCGAAAGGAAGATTGGCATAGTCGATCGGGTCTTCCTTCTCGACTTCCTCCATCAGCTGCAGCAGCATGTCTTCGGTCATCAGCAAGCTCCTTGCTCGATGCGCCGGCGGTCGCGACGCGACCCGGACGGTGCGCGGGGGCACAGCCGCGCCCCCTGCGATCGACGCTAAAGCAAAGGGCCGGGGGTGTCAATGCGCCACCCGGACCTGGGGAAAATCCTCAGGCCTCTGCCTCGCGCAGGCATTGAACAAAGCGGTGTATGCTGAGGTCATACGTCCCATTCAGTCCGGGAATAGCGTCCATGACCAAGCGTCTGTTATCTGCCATGCGTCAGTACGCATGGTTCAGGGGGGTGAAGCATCATGTGGTCCAAGGCGTCGAGGCGCTGGCGGACCTGCTGAAATCCCCCTCTGCGGCGGCGCGTGCCGTTGCCGCCATCATCGCCGAGACCGAGCACGGCGTGCAGGTCTGGGTTTCGTATCTGGGCAAGCCGCTGGATCCGCACACCAATTATGTGCTGTGGCCGGAGCGGCGCCTCAAGCCCGCCCGGCGTCGCGTCGCCGCCATCCCGGTGCGCCCGCAGCGTCCTCCGCACTAGGATCTCCCCACCAGCAGGCCACTCAGGCGTCGGCCCAGCGCCGCAGCAGGTTGTGATAGACACCGGTCAGGCCGACTACCGCCGCCTCCTGCTGCCCCAGCGCCTGCCCGACGCGCTGGATCTGCGTGTCGAGATCGAACAGCAGCGCACGCTGGCCGTCGTCGCGCACCATGCTTTGAATCCAGAAGAACGATGAAATCCGTGCGCCCCGCGTGACCGGCGTCACGTGGTGCACGCTGCTGGCCGGATACAGCACCATATGGCCCGCCGGCAACTTGACGCGCTGCTGGCCGAACGTGTCCTCGACCACCAGTTCGCCGCCGTCATAGTCTTCCGGAGCGGTCAGGAACAGGGTCGCGGAGAGGTCGCTGCGCACGCGGAAGCTGCTCCCGCGCAGGTAGCGGATCGCGTTGTCGACATGGTTGCCGAAAGTGCCGCCGCCTTCATAGCGGTTGAACAAGGGGGGAAACACCTTGAGCGGCAACGCTGCGGAGAAGAACAGCGCATTGGCGGACAAGGCCTCCTCGATCAACGCGCCGGCCTGGCGTGCTGCCGGAGAGCCCTCGGGCAGCTGCAGGTTGCGCTTGGCCAGCGCCGACTGGAAACCCGATGTCGCATTGCCATCCTGCCACGGCGCCGCCTCGATGATGGCGCGGCATTGCGCGACCTGTTGCGGGGACAGCACTTCGGGAATCTGCAGCATCATGACGTCGATCACCTTGCAAGTAGCGGGAAACGGGCCTGCACGGTGTAAAAGACACCTCTCCGGGCAGGCCAGGGTGCCATTGTAGGGGAAGATCAGCCTCAAAGAAAATGCGAATCATTTCTATTTGAGGCTGAGCAAATGCGAACCAATGCGATCACGTGCGCTGCCTGCAAGCGCATCGCGGGTGCGCGATGGGCAGCAACCCCGTTACCGGGATCGCGAAATCGAAGACCTGCCTGGGAGATTGGCCGAATCGGCCGTCTTGCCGCCTCAATGCCGCCATGCGGGCAACTTCGAGGGAACTGAAGGGAAACTGGTTGCGGGGGCAGGACTTGAACCTGCGACCTTCGGGTTATGAGCCCGACGAGCTGCCAACTGCTCCACCCCGCGTCTGAAGGAGATGCATTATGACCCATTCCGCAGCGCAATGCAAGAGCTTTCGCACCAGACCCGTGCCGGCCAGCCGTGCGGCTGCGCCGGTTTGGCGCACCGCCGCACCGAACCCGATTCAGGCGGACTGGGCCACCCGGTATTGCGAGTCTCTCCCAAGCGGACTCGGAGCAAAACAGGCAGCGCATTCCTGCAGAAGGAGAGGCTCGACGCGGTAGTGCCGCGTCACTCGCCACCCTTCGATCATTACTCCAGTGGCCCGAGGAGGCGGTCGACCAAGCCATAGCCGGCGACAAAGGCCGCCACCTCGGCGGCGTGCCGGGTGGCAAACCCGCCCGCCCCGCTCGACAGCAGATCGGTATCGCCCGCATCCGAGGGATCCGCACCCTGCTGGCAGACACGCGCCTCATAGCCCCACAAGCCGCCCTGCCCTTCCGCTGCCTGCGGCCCCGGACCGGCCTGGCGACGCAACAGCGTACGGACATAGACGTCCATGCTGCGGTAGGCCTCGACACGCCAAGCGGTCTCTCTCATCGGGCTGCCTCCTGCTGCGGGGGATCGTGACTCGCGAAGCGTTCAGGCGGTCCGCGAAGGCGGACGACGACAGCCGCAGCAACGCGGACGGCCGCCACGCATCGCGTGTGCGAACAGCATGCTAGTGCCCTGATTCTTCAATACGTGGAATGACCCGGTCTGCCGGGAAGTCGCGCGGGGCCAGGAACGGAGCGTTGCGAGGCTTGGAGCCTGACGAGCACTCGCGACGATGCATTGCATTGGGCGGCTTCGTCTTCTCGACAGAAACGACAGAAACGTCACCAGCGGATTTGTGATCCAGGACACTTGCAGCCTAGTAGTCCGCGCTGGACTGCGCAAGACATGCGGGATGGCCCGCGCGCGGCGGGACACCATGCACACGGCGTCGCAATGCAAAAAGGGCTTCCGCTTCCGGAAGCCCTTTCTTCTCATAGGTGGCGCGGCTGGCAGGATTCGAACCCACGACCCCTTGGTTCGTAGCCAAGTACTCTATCCAACTGAGCTACAGCCGCACGCGAGAAAAAGATTATATCGTACTTTTCATTTTTGTGAACCCCCTTCACTCACTTTTTTGCCGGGCTGGGCCTGGGCATCCTCGCTTCCTATAATGGGAGCCCAAGCGATGTGATCCGAACATGAACAAGGCGTTTGTCAAAGAGTCGTCCGGCGATGACGATGACGACCTGCCGGAAGGCGCGGCACCGCTGCCGCCCGGCACCAAGAACTACATCACCGCGCAAGGCTACCAGCGGCTGCGCGATGAGTTGATGCACCTGATCGACGTGGATCGGCCCGACGTGGTCCAGATCGTGTCGTGGGCGGCGTCGAACGGCGACCGTTCCGAGAATGGCGACTATCTTTACGGCAAGAAGCGCCTGCGCGAGATCGACCGGCGCATCCGCTTCCTGACCCGCAGGCTGGACAAAGCCGAAGTGGTCGACCCCTCGCTGCAAGGCGACAACGACCAGATCTTCTTCGGCGCCACCGTCACTTATCTCAATGGCGCCGGCGAAGAGAACACCATCACCATCGTCGGCATGGACGAGGTGGATCTCGACCAGCATCGCGTCAGCTGGATCTCACCGATCGCCAAGGCCTTGATCAAGGCCCGCGAGGGCGACACGGTGCCGCTGCGCACACCCAACGGCGTCGAACAGATCGAAGTGCTGGAGGTCCGCTACCCGCCGCGCCGGAGCGCCGGAGAGGCGGGCACGGCCTGAGCGCGCCGCCGCGCGGCATCGCCTGGCGCACCAAGCGCCGGGCGGCATGCCGACTCAGTTGTCGTTACGGTCGCGGAAGATGCGGATCACATCCGGGTCGCGCCGCAACGCCCGCATCACGTTGGCCAGGTGCAGGCGGTTCTGCACCTGGATGATGAACTGCATGTAGGTCGCTTCCTGGTGGATGACGTTCTGCTCCATCGCCACGTGCGCGACATTGGCATCGGCCGCCGTCAGGTCGGCCGCCACGCGGGCGACGATACCCTTGACGTTGCGCACCATGACCTTGATGGAGACATCGAAGGAACGCGTGGTCTTGTGCGCCCACATGACATCGATCCAGTGCTCCGGATCCTTGCTGTGCAGCCGCTTGGCAACCTTGCAGTCCTGCACATGGATCTGCAGGCCTTCGCCCTTGCCCAGGTAGCCGACGATGGAGTCGCCGGGAATCGGCCGGCAGCAGGTCGAGAAAATCATCGACATGCCTTCGTCGCCGGTCACCGCCACCGCCGGCGCTTCTTCGCCGGCAAAGGTCTGTACCGCCGCCATCAGCGAGCTGTCGGTATCGCCTGACAGTTCCTGCAGCAGGATTTCCATGCGCTTGGCCACCACGGCCGGCACGCGGCGCCCCAGCGCCAGGTCGGCGAAGATGTCCTCGCGCTGCTTGTTGCCGGTCCACTGGATCATGCGCTCCCACACCATCGCAGGCACCGCCTTCAGGTCGATGCCGAGCTGGCGCGCGGCCTGCTCCAGCAGACGCTCTCCCAGCTGGATGGCTTCGTCGAGCTTGGTGGTCTTCAGGTAGTGGCGGATCGCGGCGCGCGCCTTGCCGGTGCGAACGAAGGCCAGCCAGGCCGGGTTGGGCTTCGAGTACGGCGCCGTCACCACCTCGACGATATCGCCGCTCTTGAGCTCGGTGCGCAGCGGCAGCAACTCGTTGTTGATCTTGACGGCGACGCACTGGTTACCCAGGTCGCTGTGCACCGCGTAGGCGAAGTCCAGCGCGGTGGCGCCGCGCGGCAGCGCGCGGATATGCCCCTTGGGCGTGAAGACATAGACCGCGTCCGGGAACAGGTCGATCTTGACGTGCTCAAGGAATTCCTGCGAGTCGCCGGTCTGGCTCTGGATATCGAGCAGCGACTGCAACCACTGGTGTGCCTGCTGCTGGATCTCGTTGGCCTGCTCCGGCTGGTGCTTGTACATCCAGTGCGCGGCCACGCCGGCCTCGGCGATCTGGTGCATCTCGCGGGTGCGGATCTGGAATTCCACCGGCGTGCCGAACGGGCCCACCAGCGTGGTATGCAAGGACTGGTAGCCGTTGATCTTGGGGATCGCGATGTAGTCCTTGAACTTGCCGGGCATGGGTTTGTACAGCGAGTGCAGCGCGCCCAGCGCCATATAGCAGTGCATCTGCGTCTCGACCACCACCCGGAAGCCGTACACGTCCAGCACCTGCGAGAACGACAACTGCTTGTCGTGCATCTTGCGGTAGATGCTGTACAGCGTCTTCTCGCGCCCGGACAGCTCGGCCACGATGCCGGCATCGGCCAGGGACTTCTGCGCGGCCTCCAGGATGCGCTTGACCACTTCGCGGCGATTGCCTCGCGCCGCCTTGACAGCCTTTTCCAGCGTGGCGTAGCGGAACGGCGAGCCGACCTTGAACGACAGCTCGAGCAGTTCGCGATAGGTGGTGTTCAGGCCAAGACGGTGGGCGATCGGCGCGTAGATCTCCATCGTCTCGAGCGCGATCCGGCGCCGCTTCTCCGGCGGCACGAAATCGAGCGTGCGCATATTGTGCGTGCGATCGGCCAGCTTGACCAGGATCACACGGACATCGCGCGCCATCGCCAACAGCATCTTGCGGAAGCTCTCCGCCTGCGCCTGCTCGCGGCTCTGGAACTCGAGCTTGTCGAGCTTGGTGAGGCCGTCGACCAGTTCCGCGACCTTGGGACCGAAGCGCTCGGCCAGCTCGCCCTTGGTCACGCCCTGGTCTTCCATCACGTCGTGCAGCAGTGCCGCCATGATGGACTGCACATCCAGCCGCCAGTCGGCGCACAACTCGGCCACGGCCACCGGGTGAGTGATATAGGGCTCGCCGCTCTGGCGATACTGGCCGAGATGGGCCTCGTCGGAAAACTGGAAGGCTTCCCGCACCAGGGCCTGGTCGGCAGGCTTCAGGTACGACAGCTTCTCCATCAGACGGGTGATGGAGATGACCTGCTGGCGGGGAGGAACGGCCGGCTGGGAGGTCGGGCCGAAAAAGTGGCGGTAGGACTGCTCCAGCACCGCATCGATGAACAGGGCGTCGGCGACGGCCGGGGCGGCAGCCCCTGGCGCGGGCGCGGCCGGCGCCGTCGCCTGGCTCGCCTCCTGCTGGCGCGCCTTGGCCTGCGCGATCGGCGGGACCACCGCGCGTTCGCCCACCACGTTACCGCCGAGCGGATCCGGCAGGTTGGGCGCCCCGGTACGCGCCGTCACCGGGCCCTGGCCCGGCGTGCCGCGCTTGCGGCCCGAGACGGAAGCGCCATGGGCTTCCGTCTCAGTGAGCGCTTCGCCACGCGCGCCGGCCGGCGCCACGCCGGTACCGGGCACTGCTGATACGTGGGAAGGCTGGGAAGAAGACATCGAGGCGGCCTCCGGGATCCGGCTGGGTACGCGCATGCACCAGACTGAGTGTTACCGCAGGCCGCCCTGGCGATCAGGTCGGGACCTTCTTCAGCATCTCGATGCCGACCTGGCCGGAAGCAATCTCGCGCAGCGCCACCACGGTGGGCTTGTCCTTCGCCTCCACCTTGGGGGTATGGCCCTGCACCAGCTGGCGTGCCCGGTACGTGGCCGCAAGCGCGAGCTCGAAGCGGTTCGGGATGTGTTTCAGACAATCTTCGACGGTAATACGCGCCATATCAAATCTACCTTGGGACTAAACCTATGCGATGTCAGCCATTTTACAGCACGCGGGCGCAAGCGTTGCCAGCGCGCCCGCTCTCAGTGGATGCCGAGCTCGACAAAGAGGCCGCTGTGGCGCGCCTTCTGCGCCGAAAAGCGCAGACGGGTCGCGCGAACGACGCTGCTGAGCTCTTCGAGCGCCTGCTCGAATACCTCATTGATGATCACGTAGTCGGACTCGCTGGCATGCGCCATCTCGCTGCCGGCGGCCAGCAGGCGCCGCACGATGACGTTCGGCTCGTCCTGTCCGCGCTTATTCAGCCGCTCTTCCAGCGCCGTCAGCGACGGCGGCAGGATGAAGATCTCGACGGCATTGGAGAAGCGCTTGTGCACCTGCTGCGCGCCCTGCCAGTCGATCTCCAGCAACACGTCGTTGCCCTGCGCCATCTGCTCCTCGATCCACACGCGCGAGGTGCCGTAGTAGTTGCCGTGTACCTCTGCCCACTCGAGGAAATCGCCGCGCGCGCGCGCTGCGCGGAAGGCGTCGATACCGGTGAAGTGGTACTCGCGGCCATCCTGCTCGCCGGGGCGCGGCGCGCGCGTGGTGTGCGAGATCGACAGACGGATGCTGGGGTCGCGCGCCAGCAGCGCGTTGACCAGCGTGGACTTGCCCGCGCCCGATGGCGCCACCACCATGAACAGGTTGCCCGGATAGGCGGTGTCGAGAGTACTGGTGGTCGATTCGTTCATGATGATCCGATGTTGCCTGGTGAAGAAGTATTGCCATGCCGGCCGGCTGCCGCGCCGGGCCGGGAAAAACGGGATGCCGGAAGACGGCTTACTCGAGGTTCTGGACCTGCTCGCGCATCTGCTCGATCAGCAGCTTCAGTTCCATCGACGCATCGGCGAGTTCCTTGGCCGCGGCCTTCGAGCCGAGCGTGTTGGCCTCGCGGTTCAGCTCCTGCATCATGAAATCGAGCCGCTTGCCGACCTGCCCGCCCTTGCCCAGGATATGGCGCGTCTCGTTCAGGTGAGCCTGCAGGCGCGACAGTTCCTCGGCGATATCGATACGGATGCCGTAGACCGTGGCCTCCTGGCGGATACGCTCGGCGATCTCCTCGCGGCTCATCGACGGCATGCCGCCCGGCGCCGCCAGGTTGAATGCCTCCTGCAGGCGCTCGGTCAGCTTTTCCTGATGATGGGCGATCAACTGCGGGATGGTCGGCGTCAGGCGCTCGACGATGGCCAGCATCGCGTCGACCCGCTCCAGCAGCGCCGCCTTGAGGGCCTCGCCCTCGCGGCGCCGCGCTTCCAGCAACTGTGCCAGCGCTTCCTTGGCGGCCGCGGTCACGGCCTCGCGCAGTGCATCCTGCGACAGCTCCGGCTCGACCAGCACGCCGGGCCAGCGCAGGATCTCGCCCATGCGCAGCGAACCCGCCTCGCGGAAGGTCTCGGCCACGGTGCGCTCCAGTTCGCGGATCTGCGCCAGCAAGCCATCGTTGAGCGCCAGCGTGGCACCGCCGGCGTCGGCACGCTGCAGGTTGATGCGGCATTCCAGCTTGCCGCGCGACAGCTTGGCCATCAGCATCTCGCGCAGGGCAGGCTCGAATGCGCGGCATTCCTCCGGTGCGCGGAACAGCAGGTCGAGGAAGCGCGAGTTGACGGTGCGGAACTCGACCGAAACGGCGGCCGTGCGGCCGCTGGGCTCTCCCTGTGCGTTCGTCAGCGGCGCGTGGCGCGTAGCCACGCCATAGCCAGTCATGCTGTGGATCATCAGATATTCTCGCGAATGGGCCGGCTCGCGCCGGTGCGGCGGGGTGCCGCGGCACGCCGGGCAAAGCCGGAAAAGACGGCCGCCAGGCCCCTATTTGTGTTCTTTACAAGCAAGCGATTAGCCGGGACAATCCGGAGGCAACCCCGTCACCGAAACCTATGACAGAGTCCAAGGGCACGTCACAACCGAAGAGTGCACCGCTGCCCATCGGCACGCTGCTGTCCAATTATCGTATTGTAAAGAAGTTGGCCAGCGGGGGGTTCAGTTTCGTCTATCTGGCCACCGACGAGACCGGCACGCCGGTCGCCATCAAGGAATACCTGCCGGGCGCGCTGGCCCGCCGCAGCCCCGGTGAACTGATCCCGGTGGTCCCGGACGAGAACGCCGCGTCGTTCCGGCTCGGCCTGAAGTATTTCTTCGAGGAAGGCCGCTCATTGGCCCGCATCTCCCACCCCAGCGTGGTGCGCGTGGTCAACTTCTTCCGCGAGAATGGCACCGTCTACATGGTGATGAACTATGAGATGGGCAAGACGCTGCAGGAACACATCCTGCAGGCGCGCCAGCAGGGCCGCCCCAAGGTGCTGCGCGAGCATTTCATCCGCAGGGTCTTCCATGCCCTGATGAGCGGGCTGCGCGAAGTCCATATCCACAAACTGCTTCATCTCGACATCAAGCCGGGCAACATCTACCTGCGCGAGGACGAGTCGCCGATCCTGCTCGACTTCGGCGCCGCACGGCAGACGCTGACGATGGAGGCCGCGCGCTTCCAGCCGATGTACACGCCCGGCTTCGCCGCGCCCGAGCTCTACGGCAAGCACAGCGAACTGGGACCGTGGAGCGATATCTACAGCCTGGGCGCCACGCTCTACGCCTGCATGGCCGGCATGCCCCCGCAGGAGGCCAACCAGCGTGAGAAGGACGACCGCATGGGCGATGCCATGACCCGCCTGCGCGCCAGCTATACGGGGGGACTGGTCGATCTGGTCGAGTGGTGCCTGCGGCTTGCGCCGGCCGAGCGCCCGCAGAGCGTGTTCCGCCTGCAGAAGGAACTGCGCGAGCAGACCAATGCCCTGAGCGAGCAGGCGCCCGCGCCGGCACCCGCCGCTCCGGAGCCCGCGCCGACCACGCGCCTGATGACGCTGCTGCGCCGCCGCGAAGACCAGGCCGGCCCGGCCACCGAGCCCAAGCGCCTCGGCGGCGGCCGCGACTGACCCACGCTCCCGGAGACGTCCCGACACGCGCCCGGCGCGCATCGCAAATCACACGACCGATGCCCGCCTGGATGCCGCTATCATGAACCAGTGTGCCGGCAAGCGCCGGCAAGCCTGACGCCGCCACCCACGAACCCAACCGAAACCAGCCAACATGCGATTTTCCGTTTACCAGGAAAGCCGGAAAGGCGGCCGACGCAGCAATCAGGACCGCATGGGCTACTGCTTCACTCGCGACGCGCTGTTGATGGTGCTTGCCGACGGCCTGGGCGGCCACGCGCTCGGCGAGGTCGCCGCGCAGCAGGCCCTGCAGACCCTGGCCCACCAGTTCCAGGCCCAGGCACGTCCGGCCGTGCGCAATCCGGCCGACTTCCTGCAGGACTCGATCATGCTGGCCCACCGGCAGATCCACCGCTACGCGGAAGCCAAGCGCCTGCCCGACATCCCGCGCACCACGGTGGTCTGCTGCCTGGTGCAGAACGGCCAGATCCACTGGGCCCACGCCGGCGACTCGCGGCTCTACCTGATGCGCCGCGGCCAACTGCTTACGCGCACGCGCGACCACTCCAAGATCGAGAACCTGCTCCAGCAGGAACGCGTGCTGCCGATGCACGTCGCCAACCATCCGGAGCGCAACAAACTGTACAACTGCCTCGGCTCACCCAACCTGCCGCTGATCGACATCGGCGGCCCGGTGCGGCTGGAACCCGGCGACGTGGCCCTGCTCTGCTCCGACGGCCTGTGGGGCAGCCTGGATGAAAAAGTGCTGGTGGATACGCTCAGCCAGCTCTCCGTGGTGCAGGCCATCCCCACCCTGATCGAGCAGGCGCTGCGCCAGGCCGGCGAAGGCGCGGACAACACCACCGCCATCGGCATGATGTGGGAACTGGAGGCGCAGGCCGCCAGCGAGGAAGCGGTGATGACGGACACCCTGCCGCTCAATGCCTTTACCACCTCCATCCTTGAGCACGACGGCAGCGAGGGCGATCTGCTTTCGGAAGAGGAGATCGAACGTTCGATCGCCGAAATCCGTGCCGCCATCGACAAGAGCAGCAATCTGATGCGCTAGTCGCAAGGCGCTGCCCCGCAAGGCTCCGGCCTTGCGGCACGCTGTTCCCGGCCTCGCGCGGCTCCCGGGCGGACCGGGTTCTTCCACGAGTCCCGGGCGCCGGGCGCCGGGCGCAGCCGCGGCCGTACCTCCGGCACGGGCCGGCCGCGGGCGGTAGAATCCGGGTCTCGATACCGATTCTGAAGACAAGACAACCATGCGACCCAGTGGACGCGCAGCCGAGGCGCTGCGCCCGATCACCCTGACCCGCCAATACACCCGCCACGCCGAAGGTTCGGTGCTGAGTGCCTTCGGCGATACCAAGGTGCTGTGCACCGCCAGCGTGCTGGCCAAGGTCCCGCCGCACAAGAAAGGCAGCGGCGAGGGCTGGGTCACGGCCGAGTACGGCATGCTGCCGCGCGCCACGCACACCCGCTCGGACCGCGAAGCCGCGCGCGGCAAGCAGACGGGACGCACGCAGGAAATCCAGCGCCTGATCGGCCGCGCGCTGCGCTCGGTGTTCGACCTGGGCGCGCTGGGCGAGTACACCATACAGCTCGACTGCGACGTGCTGCAGGCCGATGGCGGCACCCGCACCGCGGCCATCACCGGCGCCTTCGTGGCCGCGCACGATGCCGTGTCGATGATGCTGCGCGACGGCCTGATCACCGCCAGCCCGATCCGCGACTTCGTCGCCGCAGTCTCGGTCGGCATGGTCGGCGGCGTGGCGGTGCTCGACCTCGACTATGCCGAGGACAGCAACTGCGATACCGACATGAACGTGGTGATGACCGGCAGCGGCGGCTTCGTCGAAGTGCAGGGCACGGCCGAGGGCACGCCCTTCTCGCGCGCCGACCTCGACGCCATGACGCGCCTTGCCGAGCAAGGCATCGCCGAGCTGGTGCGCCACCAGCGCGAGGCCCTGGCGCTCGCATGAAGGAGCACGCCATGCAACGCCTGGTCCTGGCTTCGAACAACGCCGGTAAATTGAAGGAATTCAGCGCCCTGCTCGCGCCTTACGGCTTCGACGTGGTACCCCAGGGCCAGCTCGGCATCCCCGAGGCCGAGGAACCGCACGTGACCTTCGTCGAGAATGCGCTCGCCAAGGCGCGCCACGCCAGCCGGCTGTCGGGCCTGCCCGCGCTGGCGGATGACTCCGGCATCTGCGTCGACGCACTTGACGGTGCGCCGGGTGTCTACTCGGCACGCTACGCGCAACTGGCCGGCAAGGAGAAGAGCGATGCGGCCAACAACGCCCACCTGGTCTCGCAACTGGCCGGCAAGCTGAACCGTGGCGCGCAGTACCACTGCGTGCTGGTGCTGGTACGCCACGCCGACGATCCGCGTCCCCTGATCAGCGAAGGCAGCTGGGCCGGTGAAGTCGTGGACACGCCGCGCGGCACCGGCGGCTTCGGCTACGACGCGCACTTCCTGCTGCCCGAGCTGGGACGCACTGCGGCCGAACTGAGCGCGGAGGACAAGAACCGCATCAGCCATCGCGCCCTGGCGCTGGCGGCGCTGACGGAACGCCTCGGCAAGAACGGCCTGCAGGCGGCGCAGCCATGATCCCGATCCGGCCCGTCGCGGCCGACCCGCCCTCCGCATCGCCCGCGACGCCCGACCGGGCCCGGCAGCTCTGGCTGCAGCCCGGCCAGATCGCGCTACCCGCACTGCCGCCGCTGTCGCTATACGTGCACGTGCCGTGGTGCGTGCGCAAGTGTCCCTACTGCGACTTCAATTCGCATGCGGCACCGGGAGCCGAGGGCAGCCACGAGATCCCCGAAGACGACTACCTCGATGCGCTGCGCGCCGACCTGGAACAATCGCTGCCACTGGTGTGGGGGCGCCAGGTGCACACCGTCTTCATCGGCGGCGGCACGCCCAGCCTGTTGTCGGCGCGCGGCCTCGACCGGCTGTTGTCCGACATCCGCGCGCTGCTGCCGCTGGATGCCGACGCCGAGATCACCATGGAGGCCAACCCCGGCACCTTCGAGGCCGAGCGCTTCGCCAGCTACCGCGCCAGCGGCGTGAACCGGCTGTCGATCGGCATCCAGAGCTTCAACGACCGCCACCTCGCCGCGCTCGGCCGCATCCACGGCACGGCGGAGGCGCACCGCGCGGTCGAGATCGCGCTGGCCAATTTCGACAACGTCAACCTGGACGTGATGTATGCCCTGCCCGGGCAGTCGCTGCAGGAATGCGCCCAGGACCTGGAGACGGCGCTGGGCTTCGGCACCACGCACCTGTCCCTGTACCACCTGACGCTGGAACCCAACACCCTGTTCGCCAGGTTCCCGCCCGCGCTGCCCGACGATGACCTCGCCAGCGACATGCAGGACCTGATCGAGGCCCGCACGGCCGAGTCCGGCCTGCGCCATTACGAGACCTCGGCCTATGCGCGGCCGCACCGCGAATCGCGCCACAACCTGAACTACTGGCGCTTCGGCGACTATCTCGGCATCGGCGCGGGCGCGCACGGCAAGCTTTCCTTCGCCAACCGCGTGCTGCGCCAGATGCGCCACAAGCACCCCGCCACCTACATGGCGCAGGCGAAGTCCGGCAACGCCGTGCAGCAGGCGCACGACGTGTCGGCGGACGAATTGCCGTTCGAGTTCATGCTCAACGCGCTGCGCCTGACCGAGGGCGTGCCGGCCGCCAGCTTCCACGAGCGCACCGGCTTGCCGCTGCACACCATCAGCCGCCAGCTGGCCGCGGCCGAGGCCAAGGGGCTGCTCGAAGCGGATCTGACGCAGATCCGGCCCACGGAACTCGGCCGGCGCTTCCTCAACGACCTGCAGGAGATGTTCCTGAAGGCGTGAGCTGCCTTGGCACGGAAACGAAAACGGCGCCCGAAGGCGCCGTTTTCCTTGCTGCAGCGCCGGCCGGCGTGCGGCATCAGTAAGGCGTGGCCCTGTCGTTGGCGACCTGGGCACGCGCGCCGACACGCAGAGCACTCACGTCGCTCTGGGTCACGGTGGCCAGCCGGCCGTCGTCCAGGCGCACATTGACCCGGTAAGCGGTACTGGTCGAACTGCCCACGCGCTTCTCGACCTGGTTGCCGGCCACCGCGCCAAGCACGGCACCGCCGATGGTGGCGATGGTCTGTCCGGAACCGCCGCCGATCTGGTGGCCGACCAGGCCGCCGGCGGCGCCGCCGAGCAGGGTGCCGACGATACCCGAACTCTCCCTCGTATTGGTGAGCGGTTCGATCGACTCCACGCGCCCGTAGAACACCGAGCCCGCCGGCGCCTGGTAGGTATTGCCTTGCGGCTGGCCCTGGTAGCCGGTGGTCTGCGGCGGAGGCGCGCCATAGCCGCCGCCATAGCCACCACCGTAGCCGCCGTAGCCGCCCGGCTGTGCGCAGCCGGCGAGGCCGGCGATAGCGGCCACCGCCGCAATACTGAACCAGATCTTGCCTTGCATCTATGTTTCTCCTCAAGAGCCGGGAGAATACGCTGAGATCCGCGTACCCGTACCCGAGACATGACTAGGAGCACGCCTCGGCGGCCAAGGTTCCGCATGGCCGCCGCGACCTGCCCCGGCCGGCACCGAGGCAGGCCACTACCCCTGCCTGGAACCGCCCTCCCTTGCTATAATGAGCGGCCCGGCCAGCGCCGGCTGCCGCGCTACAATGCGCGTACACTTTCAGGAGACGTGGCCGAGTGGTTTAAGGCAGCAGTCTTGAAAACTGCCGATGGGGTGACCCATCCGTGAGTTCGAATCTCACCGTCTCCGCCACCTTCAAACGGCCCGGGCCAACGCCCGGGCCGTGTCCATTGTAGAGGATGCCGGGATGCCGCCGCCGTGTCGCCCGGCCCCACCTCATGAGCGCGCCTTGCGTTCGGCGGGGCCCGGCGCCATCAGCAGGCCGAGAGCCTGCTGCACCGTGATCCCCAGGCGATAGCCGTGCGCCAGCGCCTGCGCGCAGGCCGGCACGGCATCGGGGCCCGCATGGCGGATCTGTTCCCGGTAGGCTTCCAGTTCGTAGCGCAGGCGCCAGCGGCGGCTCAGCAGATAGCACAAGGGCATCAGGCCGAAGCTGCGCCAGAACTGCCGGACGTGCACCTTTTCGTGGGCCAGCAAGGCGGCGTCCGCCCCCGGCCGCAGCAGGATCAGCGGACCGGGCGCGAACCCGTCGAAGCCGCGCGGGATGCCCCAGCGCGTTTCGACCAGCAGGCAAGGAGGAGACAACAGGACACGGATCACCGCGCCAGCATACACGTCCCGCCAGGGCGCGGTACACCTTGCGCCGGCGGGAGTGCCTGGCGACCTGAGACGGCTATTCGAGCGTGATCTTGCCGGTTTCGATCACCGTCTTCCAGCGCTGCAGTTCCTGCTGCTCGAACTGCGCGAACTGGTCGGGAGTATTGGCTACCACCTCGAAGCCGCTCTCGCCCAGCTTGTGCCGCATGACCGGTTCGTTGAGCGCGCCCACCAGCGCCGCGTGCAGGCGCGCCTTGACGTCGGCCGGCAGGCCGCGCGGCGCCGCCACGCCCTGCCAGGAGTACACCTCGACATCCTTGACACCGGCTTCGGCCATGGTCGGCACGTCGGGCAGCACGGCGGCGCGCTTGTCGGCGGTGACCGCCAGCGCCTTGAGCTTGCCGGCCTTGATGTACTGCAGCACCGCGTTGATGTTCTGGAAGGACAGGTCGGTCTGCCCCGCGAGCAGGTCAGAGATGGCCGGTGCGCCCCCCTTGTAGGGCACGTGCAGGCCGCTGGTGCCGCTCATCTGCCAGAACAGCGCGGCGGTCAGGTGATCGGAAGAGCCGGCGCCCGAGGTGGCGAAGGCCACCTTGCCCGGATTCTTCTTCATGTAGGCGACCAGGTCGCGCACATTGCCGGCGGGAAAGTCCGTGCGTGCCACCAGCACATTGGGCGCGCGCACGGCGACCGTCAGCAGGTCGAAGTCCTTGGCCGGATCGTAGGCCAGGTGCTTCTGCAGGAAGGGATTGACCGCGTAGACGCCGATCGAGGCGACCATGATGGTGTAGCCGTCGGCCGGCGCCCGCTTGACCATGGTGGCACCGATGGCGCCGGTCGCGCCCGGCCGGTTGTCGACCACGAAGGGCTGGCCCAGCTTCTCGTTGAGCGGGGCCGCCAGCATGCGCGCGATGGTATCGGTGGAACCGCCCGCCGGGAACGGCACGACCACCGACACAGCCTTCTGCGGCCAGGCCGGCGCGGCCGCGCCGGCCGCCGTCGCATGCGCCGCCAGGGCCAGGGCGGTGCCCAGCGCAAGGGCCGAGTGGCGCGCCAGGCGGCGCACGGTCGTGATCAGGCGGCCGTCGGCCCGGCTGCCGGCGCCCAGGTTGGATGCAAGCATATTGTCTCCTCGTTGTGTTCTGTTTCGAGTGGAATGGGAATGCGCAAAGGCGCGGCCGTGCGGCCGCTGCGGATCACCTCACCATGCACGGCGCCTTGTTGTCGAAGCGCCAGCCGGGAATCAGGTACTGCATGGCGGCAGCGTCGTCGCGCGCGCCAAGGCCCAGGCGCTTGTAGCGCGCGTGTGCCAGCTCAAGCTGCGCCATGTCCAGCTCGACGCCCAGGCCGGGCGCGGTGGGAACCTTGACCTTGCCTTCCTCGATCACCAGCGGCGTGCGGGTCAGCCGCTCGCCGTCCTGCCAGATCCAGTGGGTGTCGATGGCCGTGATGCGCCCCGGCGCGGCGGCAGCCACGTGCGTGAACATGGCCAGCGAGATGTCGAAGTGGTTGTTCGAGTGCGAACCCCAGGTCAGGCCCCACTCCGCGCACATCTGCGCCACCCGCACCGAACCCTGCATGGTCCAGAAGTGCGGATCGGCCAGCGGGATGTCCACCGCGCGCAGGCGCACGGCATGGCCCATCTGCCGCCAGTCGGTCGCGATCATGTTGGTGGCGGTAGGCAGGCCGGTGGCGGTGCGGAATTCAGCCATGATCTCGCGCCCGGAATAGCCCTCCTCCGCGCCGCACGGATCTTCGGCATAGGCCAGCACGCCGTGCTTGTCGCGGCAAAGCCGCACCGCCTCCGCCAGCGACCAGGCGCCGTTCGGGTCGAGCGTGATGCGCGCCTGCGGAAAGCGCTCGGCCAGCGCCGTGACGGCTTCCATTTCCTCATCGCCGCGCAGCACGCCACCCTTGAGCTTGAAGTCATTGAAGCCATAGCGCGCATGCGCCGCCTCGGCCAGGCTCACGATCGCCTCCGGTGTCATTGCCGCTTCGTTGCGCAAGCGGAACCAGGCATTGTCCGCGTCGGCCTCGCTGCGGTAGGGCAAGGGCGTGCGCGCGCGGTCGCCGATATAGAACAGATAGCCGAGCATCTCCACCGCGTCGCGTTGCTGGCCTTCGCCCAGCAATGCGGCCACCGGCACCCCGAGGTGCTTGCCGAGCAGGTCGAGCAGGGCCGCTTCCAGCGCGGTGACGGCATGGATGGCGATGCGCAGGTCGAAGGTCTGCAACCCCCGGCCACCTGCGTCGCGGCTGGCGAAGGCGGCGCGGGCACGGTTGAGCACCGCCTGGTAGTGGCCGACCGGCTGGCCGACGACCAGCTCGCGGGCATCTTCGAGCGTCCGGCGGATGCCTTCCCCGCCGGGCACCTCGCCCACGCCGGTATGGCCGGCGCTATCGCGCAGGATGACGATATTGCGCGTGAAGAAGGGGCCGTGCGCGCCCGACAGGTTCAGCAGCATGCTGTCATGCCCGGCGACGGGCACCACGGTCAGCTCGGTGACCACCGGCGTGGCAGGGAAGGAAGCGCCGATGGTGGCGGCGGCGGTGGACTGGGATTCGGGCATGGCGGCCGGGTCTCCGGAAGGGTCGGATCCGCCATGCGGGGATCGCATCGGCATCCGGCCCATATATGTTATCAGTCGTCGTATGACTTATCACGCAGTATAATGAGGCTATCCAGAACCGGTCAAGATCCGCCGCCACCATGTCCAACCAAGCGCTTGCCCCCTCACCTTCCCCGCGCCGCCGCGGCCGCACGCTGGCCGAGGAAGCCGTCGGCAGCCTGACCGAGCGCATCCGCCAGGGGCAGCTCAAGCCGGGTGACAAGCTGCCTACGGAATCGGAGATCATGGCCGCGCTGGGTGTCAGCCGCACGGTGGTGCGCGAAGCGCTGTCGCGGCTGCAGGCCAGCGGACTGGTGGAAACCCGCCACGGCATCGGCACCTTCGTGCTGCCGCCGCCGGCCGAGGCACCGACACCGTTCCGCCTCGACCCCGCCACCGTCGGCACGGCGATGGATGTGCTGGCCATGCTCGAATTCCGCGTCAGCCTCGAAGCCGAGGCCGCCAGCCTGGCCGCGACGCGGCGCAGTGAGGCGGAGCTTGCCGAGATGCGCCGCGCGCTCGACGAACTGGAGCGCACCGCCGCCGCAGGGCAGGATTCGGTCGGCTCCGACTTCGCCTTCCACCTGGCGATCGCGCGCGCCACCGGCAACCGCTATTTCACCGACATCATGAGCCACCTCGGCACCATGGTGATCCCGCGCAGCCGCCTGCACGTCAGCACGCCCGAGCGCGAGCAGTACCTCGAACGCGTCAATTTCGAGCATGAGAACATCTTCGACGCCATCGAGCGGCGCGATCCCGAGGCGGCCAAGGCCGCCATGCGCATGCACCTGACCAACAGCCGCGAGCGCCTGCGCAAGGCCTCCGCCGCCCTGGAGAACGAGGCCTGAGGAGGGCCTGCACGCCGCTTGCGGTGGCACATCCCATGTTGTAGGATGTCTTATCACAGGAGGCTGAACCACAGCCTGCCCGATGTCTCCGGCCGGCCCGCCCCCCTCCCCCCCGGACCGGTGCCGCCAACCCCTTGCAGGAAGACCCAGATGAACATCACCGGCGACATGCTGATCGGCGCCAGTGCCGTGCGCGGCCAGCAAACCCGACTCCACGCGATCAATCCGGCCACCGGCGAGACCCTGGCGCCGGTCTTCGGCGGCGGCGGGGAAGCCGAGGTCGAGCGCGCCTGCGCCCTGGCGGAGGCCGCCTTCGACACCTTCCGCAACACCCCGCCCGAGACCCGCGCCCGCCTGCTGGAAGCCATCGCCGACGGCATCGAGGCGCTGGGCGATGCCCTGATCGAGCGCGCCCACGCGGAAAGCGGCCTGCCGCTGGCGCGGCTGCAGGGCGAACGCGGCCGCACCGCCGGCCAGCTGCGCCTGTTCGCCCGCGTACTGCGCGACGGCCGCTGGCAGTCGGCCACGCTGGACAGCGCCCTGCCCCAGCGCACGCCGCCGCGCCCCGACCTGCGCCTGCAGAAGATCGCGGTGGGCCCGGTGGCCGTGTTCGGCGCCAGCAATTTCCCGCTGGCCTTCTCGGTGGCCGGCGGCGATACCGCCTCGGCCCTGGCGGCGGGCTGCCCGGTGGTGGTCAAGGCGCATTCGGCCCACCTCGGCACCTCGGAACTGGTCGGGCGCGTGATCCAGAAGGCAGTGGCCGACGCCGGGCTGCCGGAAGGCGTGTTCTCCCTGCTGGTCGGCTGCGGCACCTCGATCGGCACCGCGCTGGTCGCGCATCCCGCCATCCAGGCGGTCGGCTTCACCGGCTCGCGCGCCGGCGGCCTGGCCCTGGTGCAGGTCGCCAGCAGCCGCCCGCAGCCGATCCCCGTCTATGCGGAAATGAGCAGCATCAACCCGGTCTTCCTGCTGCCGGCCGCGCTGCGGTCGCGCGGCGGCCAGATCGCGCGCGACCTGGTCGATTCGCTGGTGCTGGGCGCGGGCCAGTTCTGCACCAATCCCGGCCTGGTGCTGGCACAGCAAGGTGACGCGCTGGATGCCTTCCGTGCAGCCGCGGTCGCCGCGCTGCAGGACAAGGCCGCCGCGACCATGCTGACGCCCGGCATCCATCGCGCCTACGAGCAAGGGGTCGGGCAGCTCACCGAGGTCGAAGGCGTGCAGCGCATCGGCCTGGGCTGCGCCGCCGCGGGCCCGAACCAGGCACGCCCGGCCCTGTTCGAGACCACCGCCGCGCGCTTCCTGGCCGACCACCGCACGCAGGCCGAAGTCTTCGGACCGTCGTCGCTGCTGGTGGTGTGCCGCGATGCCGACGAGATGCTGGCGGTGGCCCGCCACCTCGAAGGCCAGTTGACGGCCACGGTACAGGCGGATGCCGCCGACCACGCCCAGGCCGGCAACCTGCTGACGGTGCTGGAGCGCAAGGCGGGCCGCGTGCTGTTCAACGGCTATCCGACCGGCGTGGAAGTCTCGTTCGCGATGGTGCACGGCGGCCCGTTCCCGGCCACCTCCGACACGCGCGCGACCTCGGTCGGCGCCAGCGCCATCGAACGCTTCCTGCGCCCGGTGTGCTACCAGAACGTGCCGGCCGAACTGCTGCCGCCGGCCCTGCAGGACGCCAATCCGCTGAACCTGTGGCGACTCAAGGACGGCGAGCCGGTCAAGGGCTGAGCCCAGCCGGGCGGCGGCCGGAGCGCCGTGCCCCCCGCCCGATGGCACGGCCTTGTTCAATGAAAAAAGGGCGGCCCTGCGGCCGCCCTTTCCCCAACCGGGCCGATGCGATGCCTGAGGCAGCCTCAGCCGGCCTCAGGCCGCCGCGGCCAGCACCCGCGCATTACCCTGCGCATTGCCCTGCGCATTGCCGCGCGAACGCCCCGAACTCAGGTAATCCGCGATCGATTCCTGCGTGACCTCGCCGAGATAAGCGCCATCCCCGTCCACCACCGGCAGCCAGCTGGTGTTGTGCTGGTACATGCGCGACAGCAGGATGCGCAGGTGCTCGTCGGCCGCCGCGGCCGCGGCGAACGGCCGCAAGGCCTCGGCGCAACTGCCCTGGCGCGCGCGCGCATCGCGCCGCGCGACGTAGCCCAGCGCGCGCTGGCCGGCATCCAGCACCGGCAGGTGGCGCACGTCGTGCTCATCCATCAGGGCGAAGGCCTCGCCCAGGCTCATCTCCGGGCGGCACACCGGCGGCATCGTCGCGGCATCGCCGGCGCGCACCAGCAACAGGCGCTTCAGCGTATTGTCATGGCCGACGAAGGCCTGCACGAAGTCATCGGCCGGATGCGCCAGCAGCGCATCGGGATGGTCGAACTGCACCAGCTTGCCGCGCCGGAACACCGCCACCTTGTCGCCCAGCTTGATGGCCTCGTCGATGTCGTGCGACACCATGATCACGGTCTTGCCAAGCTGCCGCTGCATCTGGAAGAACTCGTTCTGGATGCTCTCGCGGTTGATCGGGTCGACCGCGCCGAAGGGCTCGTCCATCAGCAGCACCGGCGCATCCGCGGCCAGCGCGCGGATCACGCCGATGCGCTGCTGCTGGCCGCCCGACAGCTCGCGCGGATAGCGCGACAGCATGCGATCGGGATCGAGCTGCACCATCGCCATCAGCTCGCGCGCGCGCTCGCGGCAGCGCTGCTTGTCCCAGCCCAGCAGGCGCGGCACGACCATGATGTTCTCCTCGATGGTCATATTGGGAAACAGGCCGATCTGCTGGATCACGTAGCCGATCTTGCGGCGCAGCGCCACCTCGTCGATCTCCGTGGTGTCCTCGCCGTCGATGCGCACGATGCCCGAAGTCGGCTGGATCAGGCGGTTGATCATCTTCAGCGTGGTGGTCTTGCCGCAGCCGGACGGGCCGAGGAACACGCAGATCTCCCCCTTGGGGACGGTCAGGGAAACGGCGTCGACGGCGGTCACCGCGGAGCCGTCCTTCTGCGGGAAGGATTTTGTGAGTCGGTCGAGTTCGATCATGGTCAGCGGATTCCTTTCGGTGTCAGGGCCTTCTGCAGCCACTGCAGGCAGGCATCGGCCACGATGGCGAGCAGGCTGACGAGAACGGCGCCGATGGCCAGCTTGCTCATATTGCTCTGGCTGATCGCCTGCAGGATCAGCACCCCAAGGCCGCCGGCGCCGATGAGGGCTGCGATGGTGGCCACGCCGATATTCATCACCACGGCGGTACGCACGCCACCCAGGATCACCGGCACCGCCAGCGGCAGGTCGACCAGGCGCAGGCGCTGCCACGGCGTCATGCCGATGCCGCGCCCCGCCTCCTGGATGCCGGGGTCGACATTGGCCAGCGCCGTATAGGTGTTGCGCATGATGGGCAGCAGCGAATACAGGAAGACCGCGGTCACCGCCGGCACATAGCCCAGCGCGTGGCCGAAGCGGGCGAAGACCGGGATCATCAGCCCGAACAGCGCGATCGACGGCAGCGTCAGCACGATGGTGGCCAGCGCCAGCAGCGGCGCGGCCAGGCAGCGGAAGCGGGTGATCAGGATGCCCAGCGGCACGCCGATCAGCACCGCCATGCCCACCGCCGAACCGACCAGGGCCAGATGCTCGCCGGTCAGCCGCAGCAGCATCGGCCAGCTATGTTGGAGGTAGCTCAACAGGTCCATGCCGCTCTCCTCAGATCAGGCCCTGGCTGCGCAGGAAGTCCTGCGCGACCTTGTCCACCGGCTGCTGCTCGATGTCGACCTGGTAATTCATCGTCGTCATCTTCTCGTTGTCGAGCCTGGCCGACAGGGCGTTGAGCAGGCCGGCCAGTTCCGGATGGCGCTCCAGCGTGGCCTTGCGCACCACCGGCACAGCGTTGTAGGCCGGGAAGAAATGCTGGTCGTCCTCCAGCAGCGCGAGGTCGAAGCCCTTGACGCGGCCATCGGTGGTGTACACCAGGCCCAGTTCGACCTGGTCGTTCTTCAGCGCGGTATAGACCAGGCCCGGATCGAGCTGGATCACGTCGCGCCGCGTGAACGGCAGCTGGTAGCTGAGCTTGAGCGGCTCCAGCCCGTCGGGCCGCGCGGCGAACTCCATGTCGACGGCGAAGGGATGGCGCGTGCCCTCCCCTGCGTCGCGCATCTTCTGCGCGAGCTGCGACAGCGTGGTGACGCCGGCAGCCTCGGCGCGCCGGCGCGGCATCGCCAGCGCATAGGTGTTGTTGACGGCGGAAGCATCCAGCCACACCAGCCCGCGCGCCGCATCGAGCGCCTTGACGCGCTCATAGCTGGCCTGGGCATCGAGCTTCTCCTCCACCTTGTTGAAAACGATCAGCGCGGTGCCCGTGTAGTCCCACACCACATCGAGCTGGTCGTTCTCCATCGCCTGGCGCATCAGCGTGCTGCCCAGGCCGGTGGTCAGCTCGGTCGGCACGCCCTTGGCCTGCAGGTATTGCGAGGTCATCGAGGCCAGGATCAGCTGCTCGGTGAAGTTCTTGCCGCCCACCCTGACCACCTCGGGCTGGGCATGCGCGGCGGTGTGCACCAGCGCCAGGCCGGCGGCGGCCAGGATCAACAGGCGCGCGATGGCACCTCGGATCGATTGCATCGGATTCTCCTTCTCGTTGGACGCCATTCAGCGCCCCAGCCCGCGCCGGCTCAGGTACAGGTGGCCGGCGGCGGCGAACAGGCCGTCCAGGGCCAGCGCCAGCAGCGCCGTGGCGGCCGCACCCAGCAGCAGCAGCGGCTGGTTGTTCAGATAGATGCCCGGGAAGATCAGCTCGCCCAGGGAATTGGCGCCGATCAGGAAGGACAGCGGCACCGTGCCGACATTGATCACCAGGCTGATGCGCACGCCGGCCAGGATCACGGGCAGGGCATTGGGCAGCTCGACGCGCAGCAGTTGCTGCGCCGGCGTCATGCCGATGCCCCGCGCGGCCTCGCGCAAGGCGGGCGAGACATGGCGCAGGCCTTCGCAGGTATTGCGCACGATGGGCAGCAGCGAGGCCAGCCACAGCGCCAGGATGGCAGGACGCTCGCCGATGCCGAACACGGCCAGCGCGAGCGCCAGCACGGCCAGCGAGGGAACGGTATTGCCCACGTTGAAGACCTGCATCAGCCGGTCCGACCAGCGCTGCATGCAGGGCCGGCTCAGCGCGATGCCGGCCGGGATGCCGGTGGCCAGCGCCAGTCCCATCGACCACGCCACCAGCCGCAGGTGATCGGCCACGTCGTACAGCAGGCGATCCTGGTAGCGGCGGATGACATCCACGCCGATCCACGCGGCCAGGGCGGCCAGCGCGGCAAGCGTCACGCATCCCCAGGCCAGTGCCCGCACGGATTGCTTCGACATATTCCCCCTCTTTCCGGGCCGGCACGGACCAAGCACTGTCCGGCACCGGCTGGCGGATGACATGAAGGGCGCAAGCGGTCGCGGTGGGGTGCCGCCTGGCCCGGATCAGATTGCATTGCCCGCCATGACCGGCAGACAGGCCGGTGGACGAGCGGCGGACCCCAGCACGCGGCAGCAATGCACACGGCGAGAGGCCCAATTGACGGGACGCCGGCCCGGCGGGCCGGACGATCCCTGAAGCGGCGCAACCGGACGCCGGCAGATGCCGGTAACGGAAGGCCAGTGGCAGCGCAAATATGAGGTTTCCGACGCGCCGCCGGATCAATCGGCCGTTGCGGCAGGGCAAGGCGAGCGGACTCGCGACCCATGAACTCGCAGCAACGGATGGCAAAGAGATGTCTATTTTACACAACTCCATCCAATTTGTCACATTCAGCAATCTTCGCCCTTGAAACCATGCACATCGCACCCGCTCCCGTACCCTGCCGGAATGCCCGCGAGCCGAGGCTGGTCAAGGGCTGGCGCCGATCCAGAGGTGTTGCACTGCTGAATGCAATTCCTGCCGAATGATGCCGCCGATAGAACAATGTTTTGCTGCCGCCACCCCTACCGCCGGCGCGCCCAAGCCTTACATTGGGAGGGTGGATAAACCGTGGCGGCCGCGCCCCTCGCCCCCGCCACGTAACAGGAGATTCGACAACATGGAACACCGCAACCGCTTCCCCACCGTACCGGCCACCGCAGAAGAAACGGTGCGCCGCTCGCGCGCCATCGATCGCGTGGTGCGCGGCATCCCTACCTCGGACGGCGACGGCGTCAAGCTGACCCGCGTGCTCACGCACAACCTGCAGCGCCGGCTCGACCCCTTCCTGATGCTCGATGCCTTCGGCTCGGACAGCAAGGACGACTACATCGGCGGCTTCCCCGCCCACCCGCACCGCGGCTTCGAGACCATCACCTATATGCTGGCCGGCCGCATGCGCCACCGCGACAGCGCCGGCAACGAGGGCCTGCTGGAGAATGGCGGCGCCCAGTGGATGGTGGCCGGGGCCGGCGTGGTGCATTCGGAGATGCCTGAGCAGGAAGACGGCCGCATGGAGGGCTTCCAGCTCTGGCTCAACCTGCCTGCCGCCGACAAGATGGCCAAGCCCTGGTACCGCGACCTGCCCAGCGCGGCGATCCCGGGCGTGGCGCTGGCCAACGGCGCGACCGCGCGCGTGCTGGCCGGAAGTTCGCACGGCGTCGCCGGCGCGGTCAGCCGCCCGGTGACGGAACCGCTCTACCTCGACGTGCACCTGCCGGCGGGACAGGCGTTCGCGCAGGCGCTGCCGGCCGGCCACAACGCCTTCGTCTACGTCTACGCCGGCGAGGTCACGGTCGGCGAAGGCGCGGACGCGGCGGTACTGGAAGCCCAGCGCATGGGCATCCTGGACAATGCCGAGGGCGCCGACGGCGTGGTCGTGCGCGCCAGCCAGGATGCGGCCTTCCTGATCATCGCCGGGCGCCCCCTGGGCGAGCCGATCGCGCAGTACGGCCCCTTCGTGATGAACACGCAGGAGCAGATCTACGAAGCGCTGGCCGACTACCGCGACGGCCGCTTCGCCCAGATCCCGGCGACTGCCGGCGCCTGATCCCGCACGGCCCCGCCCCGGGGCCCGCACCGGACGCGCCCGGAGTCCCGCCACACACGGCGGGCTCCGGGCGTTTTGTCTTTATCCCGCCCGCCGCCCCGGCACCCCGGGGCGGCATGCCGGCGCAGGCAGTACGCCCCCCCTCCCCTCCCCAGCCGGCCGCCGATGCCCGGCATGCGACTTGCAACTTCCCTGCAACCGTTGCGGGGCCTGGAAACGACCGAGAAACAACAGGCCGCGGCCCCGCCCGCTTATATAATCCGAGCAAAATGACAGGCATCACGGAAGCATGATGAATGCTGCAATGCGTCGCCGCCATGCTGCGCTCGCACTGCCGCGTTTTCCGCCATACCGACAATACGTTGCTGCCCATACGAAACGAGCCGCCTCAGTGACACAACCCACCACCCCAAGGCTGGCGCTTGCCCATATCACCAAGCGCTACCCCGGCGTGACCGCCAATGACGACGTCAGCCTCAGCGTCGCGCCCGGCGAGATCCACGCTGTCCTCGGCGAAAACGGCGCCGGCAAGTCCACCCTAATGAAGATCATCTTCGGCGCCGTCAAACCCGATGCCGGCGAGGTGCACTTCAACGGTGCCACCGCCGCCATCTCCAGCCCGCACGATGCCCGCAACCTGGGCATCGCCATGGTGTTCCAGCATTTCTCGCTGTTCGACACGCTGACGGTGGCCGAGAACATCGCGCTGGGCCTGCCGCAGGGCAGCCGCGGCACCGGCATGAAGCAGCTCGCCGAGCAGATCCGCACCACGGCGGAGCGCTACGGCCTGCCGCTCGAGCCCAACCGCCACGTGCACACGCTGTCGGTCGGTGAGCGCCAGCGCGTGGAAATCGTGCGCGCCCTGCTGGCCAGGCCGCAGTTGCTGATCCTCGACGAGCCGACCTCGGTGCTGACACCGCAGGCCGTGGAAACCCTCTTCGTCACGCTGCGCCAGCTGTCGGACGAAGGCACCAGCATCCTCTACATCAGCCACAAGCTCGACGAGATCCGCGCGCTCTGCCATCACGCCACCGTGATGCGCATGGGCAAGGTGACCGGCGTGTGCGACCCGCGCCAGGAAACCGCGGCCTCGCTGTCGCGCCTGATGATCGGCGGCGAGCCGCCTCGCGAGGCGCGCATCGCCACCGAGCGCGGACCGGTGCGCCTGACCGTGCGCGGCCTGTCGCTGCCGCGCGCGCATGCCTTTGCCACCGAACTGGAGAAGATCGCGCTGGACGTCCACGCCGGCGAGATCGTCGGCATCGCGGGCGTCTCGGGCAACGGCCAGCAGGAACTGCTGGGCGCGCTGTCCGGCGAAGATACGCGCGCCGACCATGGCGCCGTGGCGCTGGCGGGCAAGCCGGTAGGCCGGCTCGACGCGCGCGCGCGCCGCCGCGCCGGCCTGTCCTTCGTGCCGGAAGAGCGCCTCGGCCGCGGCGCCGTACCGGGCATGAGCCTGGCGGCGAACACGCTGCTGTCGCACCAGGCGCCGCCCTATGTGCGCCACGGCCTGGTCTCGCCGAAAGCTGCCGCCGGGCTGGCGGCCGCCGTCATCAGCCGCTTCCGCGTCAAGGCCGCCGGGCCGCAGGCGCTGGCCAAGAGCCTGTCGGGTGGCAACCTGCAGAAGTTCATCGTCGGCCGCGAGATCGAGAGCGGCCCCAAGGTCCTGATCGTGGCCCAGCCCACCTGGGGCGTCGACGTCGGCGCCGCGGCGCAGATCCACAACGAGATCCTGGCGATGAAGGCGACCGGCTGCGCGATCCTGGTGGTATCCGAGGAACTCGATGAGCTGTTCGCCATCTGCGACCGGCTGCATGTGATCGCCAAGGGCAGGCTGTCGCCCTCCATCCCCACCGAGCAGGCCACGCGCGAGCAGGTGGGACTGTGGATGAGCGGCCTGTGGGAAGGCGGGCCGGCCAGCCGGCACGAAACCGCGGAGGTGGCCCATCATGGCTGACCTGCTGCCCTTCGCGCTGGCGCCGCGCGGCGAGCCCTCGCGCCGCATGGCCTATGCCTCGCCCATCTTCGCCCTGCTGCTGACCCTGGCCTTCGGCGCGCTGCTGTTCGTGCTGCTGGGCAAGGATCCGGTGGCCGCGCTCAAGGTCTTCCTGGCCGACCCGCTCAAGGACAAGCGCGCCATCGGCGAGGTGCTGCTGAAGACCGTGCCGCTGGTGCTGTGCGCGCTCGGCCTGTCGGTCTGCTACCGCGCCAATGTGTGGAACATCGGCGCCGACGGGCAGCTGATCGTCGGCGGCATCTTCGCCGGCGCCACCGTGCTGTGGTTCGACGTGCCTGGCCACACCATCAACGGCACCGTGGTGCTGGTCCTGGCATCGCTGGCCGGCATTGCCGGCGGCATGCTGTGGGCGTCGCTGACGGCGGCCCTGCGCGACCGCTTCAACGCCAATGAGATCCTGGTCTCGCTGATGCTGACCTATATCGCCCAGCAGGCCATGCTGTACGTGGTCAACGGCCCGCTCAAGGACCCCAACGGCATGAACTTCCCGCAGTCCAAGGTGTTCTCGCCCGAGTTCCTGCTGCCCAACCTGCTGCCCGGCTCGCGCCTGCACGCGGGCTTCGCCGTGATGCTGGTGCTGGTGGTGCTGATGACGGTGTTCATCTTCCGCAGCTTCGCCGGCTACCGGCTGCAGGTCGGCGGCACCGCGCCGCTGGCGGCGCGCTATGCGGGCTTCTCGGCACGGCGTTCGCTGTGGAACGCGCTGCTGGTGTCCGGCGGCACCGCCGGGCTGGCCGGCGCCTTCGAGGTCACCGGGCCGATCGGCCAGCTGCTGCCGTCGATCTCGCCGGGCTACGGCTTCACCGCCATCATCGTCGCCTTCGTCGGCCGCCTGCACCCGGTGGGCGCGGTGTTCGGCGGCATCGTGATGTCCCTCTTCTACATCGGCGGCGAGATGGCGCAATCGCGCCTCGGACTGCCGTCGGCCATCGGCTGGGTCTTCCAGGGCATGCTGCTGTTCTTCCTGCTCGCCTGCGACACGCTGATCGAGAACCGCCTGCGCTGGCGCACCCGGACTGCCTGAACCCGACCCATGGAACAACTCGCTCCCCTCATCGCCACCGCCATCAACGCAGGCACGCCGCTGCTGCTCGCGGCGCTCGGGCTGCTGATCAACGAACGCGCCGGCGTGCTCAACCTGGGTGCCGAAGGCATGATGCTGGTGGCCGCCGCGCTCGGCTTCATGGTCGGCTACCAGACGCAGTCGCCGATGCTCGGTTTCCTCGCCGGTGCCGCCGCCGGCATGCTGATGGCCACGCTGTTCTCCTGGCTGGCGCTGGTACTCGCCACCAACCAGGTCGCCACCGGGCTGGCGCTGTCCATCTTCGGCACCGGGCTGTCGGCCTTCATGGGCCAGCGCTTCGTCGGCTACGCCATGCCGGCCCAGGCCAGGTCCATCCCCGGCCTGGCCGACCTGCCCTTCTTCGGCCCCGCCTTCTTCCAGCAGCACTGGATGGTCTATGCCAGCGTGCTGCTGTGCTTCGCCATCATGTGGTTCCTGTTCCGCACGCGCGCCGGCCTGGTGCTGCGCGCGGTCGGCGAATCGCCCGAGTCGGCGCACGCGCTCGGCTATCCGGTGCGGCTGATCCGCTTCGGCGCGCTGCTGTTCGGCGGCGCCTGCTGCGGCCTGGCCGGCGCCTACCTGTCGCTGGTCTACACGCCCATGTGGGTGGAGAACCTGGTGGCCGGGCGCGGCTGGATCGCGCTGGCGCTGACCACCTTCGCCACCTGGCGCCCGGGGCGCGTGCTGGTCGGTGCCTGGCTGTTCGGCGGCGTCACCATCCTGCAGTTCTACCTGCAGAGCATCGGCGTGTCGGTACCGTCGCAGGTCCTGTCGATGCTGCCCTATGCCGCCACCATCGTCGTGCTCGCGGTGATCTCGCGCAACCCGGCCTGGATCCGCCTCAATATGCCCGCCTCGCTGGGCCGCCCATTCCGGCCCGGCAGCGCCTGAGCCCGCCCCCCCCCTTTCACTGCCTACACAACAGCCATTACCACAAGGAGAAATCGAATCATGATCATGACGCGCAGGAAGACCCTGGCAGCCCTGGCCGCCACCGCGCTGCTGGCCCTGGCCGGCTGCGGCAAGAAGGAGGCCGAGAAGCCGGCCGAGACGGCGGCGCCCGCCTCCGCTCCGGCGGCCGAGCAGAAGGCCGAGCCGCTCAAGGTCGCCTTCGTGTACATCGGACCGGTCGGCGATGCCGGCTGGACCTTCGCCCACGACGTGGGACGCAAGGCGGTGGAAGAGAAGTACGGCGACAAGGTCAAGACCACCTTCGTCGAGAACGTGCCCGAATCGGCCGCCGACGCCGAGCGCGTGTTCCGCGACCTGGCCAGCCAGGGCAACAAGCTGATCTTCGGCACCAGCTTCGGCTTCATGGAGTCGATGCTGAAGGTGGCCAAGGAATTCCCGGACGTGAAGTTCGAGCATGCCACCGGCTTCAAGACCGCCGACAACCTGGCCCAGTACGACGTGCGCACCTATGAGGGCGCCTACCTAGCCGGCGTGGTGGCCGGCAAGATGAGCAAGACCGGCAAGATGGGCGTGGTGGCCTCGGTACCCATCCCCGAGGTGATCCGCAACATCGACTCGTTCACGCTGGGCGCGCGCAGCGTCAACCCGAAGGCGACCGTCAAGGTGGTCTGGGTCAACAAGTGGTTCGATCCGGGCAAGGAACGCGAAGCGGCCACCACCCTGATCGGCCAGGGTGTCGACATGCTGATGCAGAACACCGACTCGGCGGCCGTGGTGCAGACCGCCCAGGAAAAGGGCGTGCATGCCTTCGGCTGGGACAGCGACATGAGCAAGTTCGGCGACAAGGCCCACCTGGCCGCGTCGGTGATCTCCTGGGGCGTCTACTACAACAAGGTGGTCGGCGACGTGCTCGACAACAAGTGGACCAACGGCACCAGCTGGTGGGGCCTGAAGGAAGGCATGATCGACCTGAAGGCGTTCAACGCCGACGTGACGGATGACGTCAAGGCGCTGGTGGAAGCGCGCAAGAAGGGCATCGTCGACGGCACCGCGCCGATCTGGAAGGGTCCGCTGAAGGACAACACCGGCAAGGAACAGCTGGCCAAGGACCAGGTCGCCGACGACGGCTTCCTGCATGGCATCAAGTTCTACGTCGAAGGCGTGGAAGGCAAGATCCCGGGCTGATTGCCGCCCTGCCATGGCGGACGGTGCATGCCTGCGGGCATGCACTATCAGCCACGCTCTCCGGCGGCGCAGCTTGCCGGAACTTGAAAGCGCCGCCTGCGGACCAAGATAGTCCGCAGGCGGCGTTTTTCATGGTGCCCACCGGCTTGGCCGCCTTCGCATGTGAAGGAGCCCTCTCAAATGTGGAAAAGATTTTCCGCCCTGCTGACGCTGGTGCGGCGTGACGGCCGCCTGCTCTGGCACGCACTGCGCCATCCCGACGCACCGGCCTGGCTGCGCCCCGCCACCGCCGGCCTGGTGCTGTACGCGCTGTCGCCGATCGACCTGATTCCCGACTTCATCGCCGGGCTGGGGCTGGTGGACGACGTGGTGCTGATTCCGCTCGCCGTCCACTTCATGCTCAAGCGCCTGCCGCCCCACGTGCTGCGGCAGGCCGAGGCGCGCGCCGGCGCCACCACGGTGCGGGCGCGCTGAGCGGACCCTTGAGGGGGCCCTCGAGCGGGCCCGCACCGCGGCCGGCGCGCAAGGCCGGCCCGATGAGGCTCGGGCTCAGGCCCAGGGCAGCAGCACGGTGGAGCCGGTGGTCTTGCGGCCCTCCAGGTCGCGGTGCGCCTGCGCTACCTCGGACAGCGCGTAGCGCTGGTTGACCTCGATCTTGACCTTGCCCGAAGCCACCACCTCGAACAGCTCGGCCGCCATCGGCTCCAGCAGTTCGCGGTGCACCACGTAGGTCATCAGCGTCGGCCGGGTCAGGCGCAGCGAGCCCTTGTTGCCGAGCACCGAGATATCCACCGGCGGCACCGGGCCGGAGGCGTTGCCGAAGCTGACCATGGTGCCGCGCGGCGCCAGGCAGTCCAGCGAACCGTTGAAAGTGTCCTTGCCGATCGAGTCGTAGACCACCGGCACGCCTTTGCCGCCGGTGATCTCCTTGACCCGGTCGACGAAGGATTCGCTGGTATAGAGGATGGTATGGTCGCAGCCGTGGGCGCGCGCCAGGGCCGCCTTCTCTTCGCTGCCGACCGTGCCGATCACGGTCGCACCCAGGGCCTTCAGCCATTGGCAGGCGATCAGGCCGACGCCGCCGGCGGCCGCGTGGAACAGCACGGTATCGCCGGGCTGCACGCGATAGCTGTCGCGCAGCAGGTACTGCGAGGTCAGCCCTTGCAGCATCATGGCGGCGCCCTGCTCGAAGGAGATCGACTCCGGCAGCCGCACCACGATGTCGGCGGGCATCACGCGCACCTGCGCGTAGGCACCGGTCGGGCGACCCGCATAGGCCACGCGGTCGCCGGCCTTCAGGTGGCCCACGCCCGCGCCCACCGCCTCGACCACGCCGGCACCTTCCATGCCCAGGCCAGCCGGCAGCGGCTGCTTGTACAGGCCGGTACGGAAATAGACGTCGATATAGTTCAGGCCGACCGCCTCGTGGCGCACGCGCACCTGGCCGGGGCCGGGCTCGCCCACCTCGACGTCGACCCACTGCATCACCTCGGGACCGCCGGTCTCCGTGATACGGATGGCTTTGCTCATCACAGTTCTCCTCTCGTTGGCATACGGCATGGCAGGAGACCGTCCGGCGCCTGCGCGGCGCGGACGGCCGGGAAGACTCACGCCGTCCGTTCGGCGGCGGCGTGCCGCCGGCACAGTTCGGCGATCAGCAGGTCCGCGGTGGCCACGTTGGTGGCGCAGGGCACGTTGTGCACGTCGCAGGCGCGCACCAGCGCGTTGATGTCGGGTTCGTGCGGCTGCGGCGTCATCGGGTCGCGCAGGAAGAACACCGCCGCCACCCGGCCCTCGGCCAGGCGCGCGCCGATCTGCAGGTCGCCGCCCCAGGGGCCGGACAGCATGCGCGTGACCTCGAGGCCGAGCTCGTCGGCCAGCCGGCCGCCGGTGGTGCCGGTGGCCACCAGCTCGCACTGGGCGAGGAAATCGCGGTGGCGGCCGGCGAAGGCGACGATATCGTCCTTCTTGTGATCGTGGGCGATCAGCGCGATGCAGGGGCGGGTCATCTCATTTCCTCATGGCAAGACAGGGCGCGTGCCGCGCGCCGGGGCGCGGCCCCGGGTACGCGGCTCGGAAAACGGCAGCTCAGCAAGCACCCGCTCAGAAGGTGCCGGGATACGCGCCGCCATCGAGCAGGATGTTCTGCGCGGTGATGTAGGCGGCCTGGCGGCTGCACAGGAAGGCGCAGGTGGCACCGAACTCGGCCGGATCGCCGAAGCGGCGCGAAGGATTCAGCGCGGCCCGCTTGCTGGCCACCTCCTCGACGCTCAGGCCGGCCTTCTTGGCACCGCCCTCCATGGTCTTGAAGAGGCGGTCCGTGTTGAACGGGCCCGGCAGCAGGTTGTTGACGGTCACGCCGTGCTGGGCCACTTCGCGCGCCAGGCCGGCAATGAAGCCGGTCAGGCCGGAACGCGCGCCGTTGGACAGGCCGAGCACGTCGATCGGCGCCTTGACCGCGCCGCTGGTGATGTTGATGATGCGGCCCCACTTGCGCGCGATCATGCCGTCGACGGTGGCCTTGATCAGCTCGATCGGGGTCAGCATATTGGCGTCCAGCGCGGCCAGCCAGTCGTCGCGGCCCCAGTCGCGGAAGTTGCCCGGAGGCGGCCCGCCGGCATTGTTGACCAGGATGTCCAGGTCGCCCAGCTTGGCCACCGCCTCCAGCGCGGCCTGGCGGCCGGCCGAGGTGGTGATGTCGGTGGCCACCGCCACCACGCGGCGGCCATGCCGGGCGCGCAGGTCGGCCGCGGCCTTCTCCAGCGCCTCGGCGCCGCGCGCCACGATCACCACGTCGACACCCTCCGCCGCCAGCGCGTCCGCGCAGGCGAAGCCGAGGCCCTTGCTGGCGCCGCACACCAGCGCATGCTTGCCACGCAGTCCGAGATCCATCTCACTCTCCTTGTCTTGTTCGTCAGGTTCGGGAATGCCGCCGCGCTGCTCAGGCCTTGCGCGCCGACAACAGGTACATGCCGCCCAGCACCAGCGCGCTGCCGGCCAGCTGCGCGCCGGAGATCGGCTCGCCCAGCAGCCAGAAGCCGAGCAGCAGCGTGGAGACCGGCCCGATCATGCCGGCCTGGGATGCCATCGGCGCGCCGATGCGGGCCACCGCCACCATGGTCAGCGAGACCGGCAGCACGGTACAGAACACCGCATTGACGGCCGACAGCCAGAGCACCGGCGCGGGCTGGGCCAGCTCACCGAGCGTGCGGCCCAGCAGCAGGTATTGGAGCGCGCAGCAGGCCGTGGAAACGCACATGGCGTAAGCCACCAGGCGCAGCGAGCCGACGCGCCGCACCAGTTCGCCGCTGGCGATCAGGTAGATCGCATAGGTGGCCGCGCTGCCCAGTACCAGCGCGCCGCCCAGCCACACGCCGTTGCCGCTGACATCGAGGTCGTGCGCGAACACCAGCACGATGCCGGCGTAGGCGAGCAGCAGCGACAGCCACTGGCGCGGGGCGATCGAGCGCTTGAACAGCAGAGCGGTGGCCAGCAGCACGAAGGATGGCGTCAGGAACAGGATCAGGCGTTCCAGCCCCGCGGTGATGTACTGCAGGCCGAGAAAATCCAGGAAGCTCGACAGGTAGTAGCCGATGAAGCCGAGAAAGACCACGCGGCCGCGGTCGGGCCAGGACAGTGCCGGCAGCCGGCGCGACTGCCACCAGCCGATCGCCATGAAGAGCGGCACGGCGAACAGCATGCGCAGCGTGATCACCATCACCGCGTCGACCTGGTAGCGGTACATCAGCTTGGCGACGATGGCCTTGGCGGAGAACAGCACCGCGCCGATGGCGGCAACGGCCAGTCCCCCGCGCGAGGGCGCATGGGCCTCGGCCGGCAGGGTCAGGGTTTTGGGGGACGCGGGCACGGCTAGGATGGCTTCACCGCCGCGCCGGGGCGATGGCGTGCGGTCGTAAGTGAGTCGGTGCAAAACAGGGTCGGACGGACGACGCGACGATTGTATGCGAAAAGCGCCGCGTGCATCGGCCGTCCCTCGCCCCCCCGAAACACCTTCCCTTGACCATCCCTGCGCCGCCCCGGTGCGACGGCTGGCAGCGCTGCGCGCGGTGCCGTATGCTGTGCGCCCTGCCTCGCTTCGCGGCGCGGCCTGCCCCGGCAGAAACAATGCCAGACAATACCAAGCAAGGAGAGACTCCCAGATGGCAACCCTGTCCGCACCCACACTGCATCCGCACCAGCCTGCCGCGTCCGGCACGTCCGGCACGTCCGGCGCCCCGACACGCCAGCGCCGCCGGCTGCTGACGGCGGCGCTGGCCGGCACGCTCGGCGGCGGCCTGGCGGCGCTGGCGCTGCCGGCCGCGCATGCCGCCGGCGACTTCCCCGCCAAGCCCATCCGCTTCATCGTCCCCTACGCCGCCGGCGGCACCACCGACCTGGTGGCGCGCACCGTGGGCGAGAAGGTCGCGCAGAAGCTGGGCCAGCCGGTGGTGGTGGAAAACCGGCCTGGCGCCGGCGGCAACATCGGCATGGACGCGGTGGCCAAGGCCGCGCCGGATGGCTATACCATCGGCTTCGGCGCCATCTCGACCAACGCCCTGAACCCGCACATCTACCAGCACGTCCCCTTCGACCCGCGCAAGGACTTCACCGCCATCAGCCTGCTGGGCAACTCGACCATCGTGCTGGAGGTCAGCCCCTCGCTGCCGGTCAAGAGCGTGCCCGAGCTGATCGCCTACGCCAAGGCCCATCCCGGCCTGACCTTCGCCACCGCCGGCGCCGGCACTTCGATGCACCTGGCCGGCGCGATGTTCTCGCAGATGACGCACACCAGCCTGGTCCACGTGGCCTACAAGGGCAGCAGCCCCGCCATCAACGACATGCTGGGCGGCCACGTGCAGGTGATGTTCGACAACCTGCCGGCCTCGCTGCCGCACATCCAGGCCGGCAAGCTGCGTCCCCTCGCGGTGGCGGGCAAGAACCGCTCGCCCTCGCTGCCCAACGTGCCGACCCTGGCCGAGGCCGGCCTGCCCGGCTACGCGGTCGATCCCTGGTTCGGCGTGTACGGCCCGGCCAACCTGCCGGCGCCGGTGGTGCAAGTGCTCAACGCTGCCTTCGTCGAGGCACTGGGCCAGGCTGCCGTGCGCGAGAAGCTGGTGCAGGCCGGCTTCAGCCCGCAGGGTTCCAGCGCGGCGGCGCTGCAGGCGCTGACGCTGCAGGAGTACGAGCGCTTCGGCAAGGTGGCCAAGAGCGCGGGTATCACCGTCGACTGAACCCCGCCCGGGTGCCCGACGACGCAGCCGGTCCCGCAGCGGGCCGCGCTGCGTCACCGGCACGCCTTGCCGGGATCACGCATCGGCATCATGCCTTCGTCGGTATACTCGGGGCACTCCTCTCTCGCACCACGATCGACGTGCCCTCTTCTCCCGACCAGCCCGCCGGCCAGGCCGACACCGGCTACGACTTCACCGAGCAGGTGGGCCACCTGCTGCGCCGCGCCTACCAGCGCCACGTGGCGATCTTCCAGCAGACCATCCCGGATTCGCAGCTGACCGCCGCGCAGTTCGTAGTGCTGTGCGCGGTCAATGAGCGGCAATCCTGCTCGCTCAACGAGATCGTGCGCGCCACCGCGATCGACCAGGCCACCGTGCGCGGCGTGATCGAACGGCTCAAGGCGCGCAAGCTGATCGCGGTCTCGCACGATCCCAACGACCGCCGCAAGGTGGTGGTCACGTTGACGCCGGCCGGCCTCGACCTGGTGCGCGAGACCGTGCCGTTCGCCCAGCGCATCTCCGAGCAGACCTTCGGCGGCCTGAACCCGGCCGAACGCGTGGCGGTGACCTACCTGCTGCGCAAGATGAGCGAATTCGACGAGCGCGGCGGCGCCGACGACGAACGCTAGCGCCAGCCCCGCCTCAGCCTCCGCGCTCGCCGTGATCGCGGGCCGCCAGCGCGGCCTGCACGGCCTCGGGGGTGAACGGCGGCCGGCACAGGCGCAGGCCGGTGGCATCGAACAGCGCGTTGGCCACGGCCGGCGCGCCCGGCAGGGAGGCGGATTCTCCCGCCCCCAGCGGCGGCTCCGCCTGGCGCGGCACCAGCACCACCTCGATCGGCGGGATCTCCGGGAAGGTCAGCAGGGGGTAGCTGCCCCATTCGCGGCTGGCCACGCCGGCACCGTCGAAGCGCACCTGCTCCTTCAGCACGCGGCTCAGTGCCTGCACCACATTGCCGTGGACCTGGTGCCTCACTCCGTCCGGGTTGACCATCATGCCGGTGTCCTGGCCCACGACGATCCGTTCGACGCGGATGCTGCCGCTGGCCGCATCGACGCAGAGATCGAGGATCCACGCCGCCCACGCCGCGCCGAAGCCCGGGAAGCGGCTGTGGATATAGCGGGCGTAGGCCACGCCGCGTCCGCGCAGGCGCCCGTCGGCGTCCGGCACGCCACGCGAGCCGCGCGCGCCGCGTTGCCAGCCCGCCGCCCGGGCCACGGCGCGCAACAGTTCCGCGGCGCGCTCGTCTGGCAGATGCCGCAGGCGGAAATCCAAGGGATCGGCGCCCGCCGAGGCCGCCAGTTCATCGATCATGGCTTCGTGCGCGAAGGTGTTCGGCAATGCCGAGACGCCGCGCAGCCACGAAGCACGCACGATGGCCGGGGTGTCATCGCAGGCGATGCGGCGGCTGGCATAAGCGTAGGGCGGCACGGCGGTGCGATCGCCCATCTCGAGCGTGCGCGGTGCGTTGGACACCTGCCCGGTGAGCAGCAACGCCAGCGTCGGGGCATCGTTGGACGGATAGCGGCTGACGAAGTCGTAAGCCAGCAGTTCGCCGCCGGCGCCCAGCGTGGCGCTGACATCCATCAGTTGCGCCGCGCCCTTCGGCTCCCACAGGTGCTCCTGCTCGCGCGATAGCTGCACGCGCACCGGACGGCCCACGGCACGCGACAACAGCACCGCATCGGCACTGGCGTCGTCGGCACAGTTGCGGCCATAGCAGCCGGCCGCCTCCATGCGCACGATCTCGACGTGCGCCTCGTCCAGCCCGCACAATCGTGCCAGGTCGATGCGCAGCACATGCGGATTCTGCGTGCCGGACCAGACCGTCAAGCCTTCATCGCGCCAGTCGGCGAGCGCGCACGAGGGCCCGATGGAGCCGTGCATCTGGTAGGGCCAGACGAAGCGCCGCGCCAGCGTGGCGGCGGCCCCCGCCGGCACCGTCGCGCCCTCGTCCAGCAGCGCGCGGCGCGTGGCGGGATTGGCGCACAGCGCGGGCTCGGGGTCGTCGAGCGCGGGCAGCGGCGGCACCGGCTTCCAGCGCACGCGCAGGCGGCGGGCCGCCAGCACCGCATGCTCCTCGCGCTCGGCCACGACGCCGACGAAGTCGCCCTGCACCACCACCGCGACCAGGCCTGGCACCCCGGCGACGGAGGCTCGGTCGACCTCCAGCAGGCTGGTGCCGACGAAGCCGCCACTGTCGCGGCCGGCATACGGCGGGCGCACCACCCGTCCATGCAGCATGCCGGGCACACGCACGTCGTGCACGAAGGTCAGCTCGCCATATACCTTGCCCGGGATGTCGACGCGCCCCGCCGCGCGCCCGACGATGCGGTAGGACTCGACCGGCTTGGTGGGCACGTCGTCGGCCAGCGGCAGCTCGATATGCTCTCCCGCCACCAGCGCCCCGTAGCCGATCCGTTCCCGCGTCACGCACGGATCCGCCGGACCCGCTACGCGCCATGCGCCGTCCTCGGCCCCGAGCGCGTCGGCAGGCACACCGAGCCGCTGCGCGGCGCGCGCCTGCAGCCACGCACGCGCCTGCGCCGCGGCGCGGCGCAGCGGTATGGCGGAGATCTGGATCGAGGCGCTGGCGATGGTCGGCCCCTGGTTGGGGGTCGCCTCGGTATGGCCCAGCACCATGCGCACGCGCGACAGCGGCACATCCAGTTCCTCGGCCACGATCTGCGCCAGCGCGGTGCGGATACCGGTGCCCAGGTCCACGTGGCCGTTGAAGGCCAGCACCTCGCCGCTTTCGCGCACCGCCACGAAGATGTCCGGCAAGGCCGGCACGTAGTCCGAGGCGGCGCCCGGCTGGCCCGGCGCCGGCCGCGCCGCCGCCTGCGGCGCACGCGTCACCAGCAGCACGCCGCTGGCCTGCAGCAGCGCCAGGCGCTGCGCGCGCGGGGAGGAGCTCGTCGCAGCGGCATCGTGCCGGGGATCCTGCCGGGGATCGGGATTGGTGTCGAAGAGAGTCGCCGTCATGGATCCTGGATGCTTTACCGCCGGGTACCGGCCACCGCGCGGGCGGCCATGGCTGCCGGTATCCTGCCATAGCTTGGGTACGACGACGCGCCGGACCAACTGGAAGCATGATGCCAGGCCCGGCGCGCGCGGTGCCGCTCAGGCTTCGGCACGCCTGCCCGCCGCGCCGTTCCGCGCAGATTGCGCAATCTGCGCAATCTGCGCAATCTGCGCGATCTGTGCCAGCGCCTCGTCGCGGCTGAGCACCGTGGCGTACTTCTGCTCCATATCGAACAGATTGGCCGCGTGCGGGCCCAGCGCGCGGTCGCCCACGCAGTCCGAGACCACCAGCGGGCGGAAGCCCAGCGACATCGCGTCCACCACGCTGGCGCGCACGCAGCCGCTGGTGACGCAGCCGGCCACCAGCAAGGTCCGCACGCCGCGCTGCGTCAGCCAGGCCGCCAGCGCGGTGCCGAAGAAGGCGGATGGCACCGTCTTGCGCACCACCAGTTCGCCGGCGACCGGAGCCAGCTCCGGCACGATGGCACTGTTGTGGCCGTGCTCCTTCAGCGTCAGCATGCCGGGTACCTTCAGCGTGAAGATATTGTGGTCGGCATCGTCGTCGGCGAACACGATGCGGCTGTGCGCCACCGGCCAGCCCTGCTCGCGCGCCGCCCGCAACAGCGGCTGCGTGCGGCGGATGGCCTCGGGGATATTGCCGCCGCCGAAGACCGCGGGGTCGGCGAAGCCGTTGACGAAATCGATGACCAGCAGCCCGAACGGCGGCGCGATCTCCATCGCGGTGCCGAAGCCCTGCCGCTGGTAGGTCTGGACCTCCTCATGCATGGCGCTTCTCCTTGAACCGTGTGGCGACGGGTGCGTGGTGTCCATCCATCACCTGGCCGCGCACCACTACCGGCTCACCATCCAGGCTCACGGTGCAGCGGCGCATCGGGATATCGATGTGGCAGGCGGTGGTGCGGCTGCCGCCCGCTTCGTTGTTGGGGCCGAACGAGCAGAGGAAATTGCCTTCGTAGGCGCGCGCGTCCATGCCGATGGTGGCCTCGCGGTCGTACATGGCCAGCGCCGCCCAGCTCGCGCGCGGCTGCAGGCCCCAGCCGACATGCGACATCGCATAGGCCTCGGGATCGTTGAACGAGGCCATGTAGTCGGCCAGCAGTTCGGCATCCAGGCCGCCTTCGATGGCGGTCACGTAGCCGGCCTCCACCGTGACGCGGATCGGTGCCTGCACATAGGACTTCATCGGCAGCAGGATGTCGCCGCGGTCCAGCACGATGGTGCCGTCGGTGCCCCCCTCGTCCGGCCAGGTCAGCACGAAGCCGCTCGGCCAGTGGTCCCAGCGGCCGGCTTCGTCGACGAAGCCGTATTCGCTGATGGCCGGGAACTCACCCAGGCGGCAGCACAGGTCGGTGCCGGCGTCGGAGACGACCTGCATCCGGCGCGCGCGCGCCAGGCGTGCCGTGGCAGCCTTCACGCGCGCGCGGTCCGCTGCCGTCGGCACCATGCGCACGAGCACCTCGGGCGGCTCCACCGCCAGCAGGATCCGGGTGCCGGCGGAGAGGATGTCATGCTGCTCGGGCGAGAACAGCAGTGTCATCAGGTCGAGCACCAGGTCGCTCGCCTTGAGCGCAGCGATGGCGGCCGCGTTGCCGGTCAGCGGCGTGGTGCCGAGGTAGGCCAGCGCATCGCGGCTCAGTGCCTTGTCGCCGTTGACCGGCGGCAGGTCCAGCCGGTTGACGATGGCGCCCATCGATGCGGCCGCCACCAGCGCGGTGCGCAGCGTCTGCGGATGCGTGGCGGCACCGGTCAGCACGGTGACGGTCTGGCCGGGCTCCAGCTTCGACAGTGCCAGCACCTGCTGCCACGCCCGGGTCAGGTCGTAGTCGCTTACGGACATCTCTGTTCCTCCGAAGGCAAAGATCAGGCCGAAGCCACCAGCGCAGCACCGAGGAAGTCGCCGAAGGCGCGGTAGAAACCCGCCTCGTCGTCCCACGGGATCATGTGGCCGGCATCCGCCACATGGCTGACCTGCACGCCCGGCAGCAGCGCACGGATTTCCTGCACGTCCTGCGCGCCCACCACGTCGCCGCGGCCGGCGGTCATCAGCAGCGTGGGCACGGCCACGTGCGGCAGGTCGCCGTGGATATCGTCCTGGTGGAAGCCGTCGAAGCTGGCCAGCACCGCGCGCTCGTCGCAGGTGTGCAGCCACTCGGCGCGCAGGCGCAACTGCTCCTCGGTCCACGTCGGGCAGAAGCGGCGCATGCCCTCCGCATCGGTGCCCGCGCGCGCCAGGCGGATGGAGTCGATGTACCAGGGCAGTTGCGCGGGATACGCCCGGCGCCCCGGACCGGAGACCGGCGGATCCACCATCACCAGCCGCGTCAGCCCGGCCGGCTGCTGGCGTGCGGCGCGCACGCCGATGCGCCCGCCCATCGAGTGGCCGACGATGGCATAGCGCTGCAGGCCCAGCGCCCCGGCCAGCGCGATCACGTCGGCGGCCTGCGCGTCCAGGCTGTAGTCGAGCGTGTCGCCGGCCGCGGACAGGCCGCGCCCGCGCACGTCGATGACATAGGTATCGAAGCACTGGCCGAAGCGCTCGCCGACGAAACCCCAGGTGATGGCCGGGCTGGTGATGCCCGGCACGATGATCACGGCATCGCGCGCGGCGCGCGCGCCCTCGCTGCCGCCATAGCGCAGGTAGTGCTGGCGGATGCCGTTGGCCAGGACGTTTCCGCCATACAGGAAGGTGCTCATGGTCCGGTCCTCAGTAGGCGCCCGACAGCAGCGCGCCCGCGCCCGGCACCACCGGCTCGAGGTCCAGCGCGCGCAGCATCGCATAGGTGGTGGCAATGGCGGCGGTGACCACCGGCTTGCCGGTCATCGCCTCCACCTTCGCCACCGCGGGCAGCGACGGCATCTGCACGCAGGCCGACAGCACGATGGCATCGGCCTCGGCAATGTCCATCTGGGCGACGATGCCCGGCAGCCTGGCCGGATCGTGGCGGCCTACCTCGAGGTTGTCGGGAATCTCCAGCGCGCGGTAGTCCACCACCTCGTAGCCTTCATGGCGCAGGTAGTCGACCACCAGCTCGGTAAGCGGTTTCATATAGGGCGCGACCACGGCGATGCGCCTGGCGCCGATCACCTTGAGCGCATCGACCAGCGCGCCCGCGCTGGTGATCACCGGCGCCGCCCCGCCGTTCCCGGCGGTATGCGCCTGCAGCCGCTGCTCAGATTGGCGGTGGTAGCCATGGCCCATCGCCATGATGGCCACCAGGCAGGCGTAGCCGAGCACGTCCACGCGCGCGTCGGACAGCTCCACGGCGCAGCGGTCGGACTCCGCGTCCATCGCGGCCAGTTCCTCCTTGACCACCTTCTTCATGCGCATGCGGCTCGAATGGAAGGTGAAGCGCTCGGGGCGGATCTGTTGCCGCGCAGTGAGCATGGCGGGGATCTCGGTCTCCATGGTCGTATTGGAGCTCGGCACGATCTGGCCGATTCGGAAAACGTTCTGCACTGTCGACTCCGTCATCTTGTCTGTTCCGGGGAATGCCTACCCGCCGCTCCGATCCATCGCGCCAGGCGCCTGTCTGCGGCTGCGGTCGATTGTAGTGTACACACTCTATATAAGCAAACAGATTCCACGCCAGCAAGGCGGCACTCATTCAGTGCACACTGAATATGTGATTCCCCGTTTTCGCGCTTAAATTCGCCAATATTGCGCAGCAACATGCCGACCCCATCTAAGCATCAGGGTTTTCCATAGGTTCATTGCATTGTTCCTTTACCTTGCATTTTTGAGTGTGTACACTCTTTTTCAATGCAGGGGCACACAGCGCTCCCCACACCATCCACCCACCCGTCATTGCCAGGAGAAAGAACGTGCAAGGCAAACCGCGAATCGCAATCATCGGCGCCGGGCTCGGCGGGACGGCCGCCGCGGCCCTGATGCAGCGCGCCGGCCTCCAGGTCCGGCTCTACGAACAGGCACCGGCGTTCTCGCGCCTTGGCGCCGGCATCCACGTGGGACCGAACGTGATGAAGATCATGCGGCGCATCGGCATCGAGGATGCCCTCAATGCCATGGGCTGCCACCCGGACTACTGGTACAGCCGAGAAGGCGTGAGCGGGGAAGTGATTGCACAGATTCCATTGGGCGACTACGCGCTGCGGCACTACGGCGCCAGCTACCTGACCGTGCACCGGGGCGATTTCCATGCGCTGCTGACCGAAGCCGTGGCCCCCGGCACGCTGCACTTCGACAAGAAGCTGGAGCGCGTCAGCGACCAGGGCGACGTGGTGCACCTGCACTTCACGGACGGCACGATGGAGGCAGCGGATATCGTGATCGGCGCCGACGGCGTGAACTCGCGCATCCGCGAAACCCTGCTGGGTGCCGAACCGCCCAAGTACACGGGTTATGTGGCACATCGCGCGGTATTCCCGATCGCGCGCGTCAAGGGCTTCACGCATGACCGCTGCACCAAGTGGTGGACCGATGACCGCCACATGATGGTCTACTTCGACACCGGCAAGCTGGACGAGATCTACTACGTAACGGGCGTGCCCGAGCCCGACTGGGACCTGAGCAAGAGCTGGGTGCCCAGCAGCATCGAGGAAATGCGCGCCGCCTTCGACGGCTGGCACGCGGGCGTGCAGTCGCTGATCGAGGGCACGGTGGAGGTCACCAAGTGGCCCCTGCTGGAGCGCGATCCGCTGCCGCTGTGGAGTCGCGGCCGCCTGGTGCTGCTGGGCGATGCCTGCCATCCGATGAAGCCGCACATGGCCCAGGGTGCCGCCATGGCGATCGAGGATGCCGCCATGCTCACACGCTGCCTGGTCGAAGTCGGCGCGGACGACTACGCGAACGCGTTCGCCCTCTACGAAGCCAACCGCGCCGAACGCGCCGGCAAGGTCCAGCTGGTCTCGCACAACAACACCTGGCTGCGCTCCAACGAGAACCCCGACTGGTGTTTCGGCTACGATGCGTTCCACGTGCCGCTGGTACCGGCAGGGCGCCCGGCGCTTTCGGCGGCCGCGTGATGTCCGCCTGAACCACCCAGCCGGCGCACCGCGACCACGCGGTGCCGGTGCCTGGCGCCGCATCCCCTCGCTCATGAAGGGGAACGGCGCCGCGACGCGTGCAGTGCAAACCGCCCCCTTGCTCCGATGAACACGCCCCGCCCCCTGACCCTCGATGTCAACCACGCCGAGCACACGCTCTGCGTGGCGCCCGACACGCCACTGCTCTATATCCTGCGCAACGACCTCGCCTGCAACGGCCCGAAGTACGGCTGCGGACTGGGCCAGTGCGGGGCCTGCACGGTGCTGGTGGACGGCCTCGCCGCGCGCGCCTGCGTGCTGCCGGTGAAGGCCGTGCTGGGGCGCGCCGTCACCACGCTGGAGGGACTCGGCACGCCGCAGCGGCCCGACCCGGTGCAGCAGGCCTTCATCGACGAGCAGGCCGCGCAGTGCGGCTACTGCCTCAACGGCATGATCATGACCGCCAAGGCACTGCTGGCGGACAACCCGGCCCCGAGCGAGGACGAGATCCGCGAGGCCCTGCGCTTCAACCTGTGCCGCTGCGGCACGCATGTCGAGATCGTGCGCGCGGTGCAGCGCGCCGCATTGCTGCAGCGCAGGAACGAAGCAGGAGCGCAGCCGTGAACGACACCCTGGCTCCGCACCCGGCAGCGCCCGCCACGTGGCCAGGAGACCAGCCGCCTCCGGCGCACAGCCTGGCCGCGCATGTGTTGCGCCCGCCCGGCCTGCGCTGGTCGGGCGGGCGGCCGCTCGTGGCACGCCTGCTTGGCGCGGATACGCAAGCCGCAGCGGCTGCGCCGGGCGCGCGGACGGTGGTCGTGCGCCAGGACTTTGCGGGCGTGGTGGCCGATTCGGCCGAGCAGGCCGCGCAAGCCGCCAAGGCGCTGTGCGCCCGCTGGGCTCCGCCGCCCGCGCCGGACCCTGCGCCGGTGCCACGGCGGACGCTGGCGCGGCACGGCAACGCCGCCGCCGCATTCGAGCAGGCGCAGACGCGCCAGTCGCGGCGCTACCGTTGGCCGCTGGCCGGCATGCAGCCGGACTCCGCTACCTGCACCGCGATCGCCGACTGGCGCGACGGCACATTGCGCGTCTGGCTGCCCAGCACCCGCCCGGGCGCCTTGCGCGCCGAACTCGCCGCCCTGCTCGACATCGACGAGCGACAGGTCACGCTACTGTGCTGGCAGAGCGCGCACGATGGCGCCGACACCGCCCTGCTCGCGCACCATGCCGCCGCCGACGCCGCGCTGCTGGCACAGGCGGCGCAGGCATGCGTGCGGCGAACCCTGAGCGCAGCCGATGCCGGCCTCGCCGATGCCACGCTCGACTGGCGGATCGACAGCGCGCACAGCGGTGCCGCGCTCCACGCCTATGCCGCCACGCTCGGCGGCACCCGTGCCCCGGCCGTACCGCTGGCGCTCTGGCTGACGCGCACGGCGGCACCGGTCGCCGACGTCGCCGAGTTCGCCGAGTTCGCCGAAACCATCGATAGCGGAAACGCGTGTGCGCCCGGCACGGCGCTGCTGCCCTATCGCATCCCCCATATCGAGATCCACGCCGCCGGCACCGACGCGAGCGCGGCCGGCACGCGATCGGCCGATGGCCGGGGCGACAGCCTGGCCAACGCACGCGCCCGGGTCTTCGCCCAGGAGTCGCATTTCGACGAGATCGCCGTCGGCGCCCGGGTCGACCCGGTGTCGCTGCGGCTCGACCACCTCGACGACGCGCGCGGCGCGGCACTGATCCGCGAGGTGGCGCAGCGCGCCGGATGGTCCTCGGAGCCACCGCCCGTCCGCGCGACGGGCGGTGGCGGCAATGTGCGCCGCGGCCGCGGCTTCGCTTACGCGCATGCAGTGGAAGACGAGGCGGCGCCGAGCTGGTCGGCCTGGGTGGCCGAAGTGGAGATAGACGGCACCACCGGTGAGCTCGCGGTCACGCGTGTCACCGTCGGCCACGACAGTGAAGCCGCGGCGCCCGGACCTACCTCCGCGACCTCGCCGCCGATGGAGCAACTGGCAGCGCAGACCGCACAGCAACTGACCGCTCCGCCGCCGGCGTTCGACACCTGGGCGGCATCAGGGGCACCGTGGACTCCGGCCGCCTCGGCACTGCAGGCGCCGGCCACAGCCGCTCTCCCTGCCACCAGGACCAGGGCGCCGGACATCCGCATGGCCGGCGCCCTGGCCTCGCGCCCCACGCTGGCGGCGGGTGCCGCGGCCACGCTGCCGGCCGCCGCGGCAGTGGCCAACGCCATCTTCGACGCCACCGGCGTGCGCCTGCGCGAACCGCCGTTCAGCGCCGACCGCCTGCGCCTGGCGCTGGCGGCGCAAGCCGCCGGCAAGGCGCGCCGCCGGCGCGGCTGGCTTGCCGCCGGCGCGACAGCGGCGGCGAGCCTGTGCGCCACCGTGCTGCCCTGGCGCGCACCGCTCGCACCGGTGGCGCCACCCGAACCGGGCTTCTACTCCGCGGCCACGCTGGAGCGCGGCCGGCTGGTGGCGGCCGCGGGCGATTGCGCCGTCTGCCATACCGCTCCCGGCGGCCCGAAGAACGCCGGCGGGCTGGCGCTCGAAACGCCGTTCGGCACGGTGTACAGCACCAATATCACCCCCGATGCCGAGACCGGCATCGGCACCTGGTCGTTCGCCGCCTTCGAGCGCGCCATGCGCGAAGGCGTGCACCGCGACGGCCACCGCCTGTATCCCGCCTTCCCCTATACGGCCTTCGCCAAGATCAGCGATGCCGACCTGCAGGCGCTGTACGCCTACCTGATGTCGGCCGAGCCGGTGCGGGCCACCGCACCCCGCACCGAACTCGCCTTCCCGTTCCAGCTGCGGCCGCTGCTGGCGGGCTGGAACCTGCTGTTCCACCGCAACGCGCCATTCCGCCCCGACGCCGCGCGCTCGCCGCTGTGGAACCGCGGCGCCTACCTGGCGGAAGGCCTGGGCCATTGCAGCGCCTGCCATTCGCCGCGCAACGCGCTCGGCGCGGAAAAAGGCGGCCGCCACTACCTGTCGGGGGGCAGCGCCGAGGGCTGGGAAGCGCCCGCCCTGACCGCCCTGTCGCGCGCACCGGTGCCGTGGACCGAGGAGGCCTTGTTCACCTACCTGCGCGGCGGCTACGCCGCCCATCATGGTGCCGCCGCCGGCCCGATGGCGCCGGTGGTGGAGGAACTCGCCCAGTTGCCCGCATCTGACGTGCAGGCCATCGCCCACTACATCGCCTCGTTCGCCGCGCCGCCTCCCGCACCCGAGCGCATCGACGCGCTGGCCGCGCAGGCCGAGCGGCGCAGCGCGCAAGCCGCCGCCTCGCTCAGCGGCCCCGCTGCGCGCCTGTACCAGAGCGCCTGCGCGGTATGCCACCAGTCCGGGCAGGGCATGCGCCAGTTCGGCGTGAAACCTTCCCTGGCGCTGAACACGAACCTGCACGCCGACCGCCCCGACAATGTGATCCAGGTGCTGCTGCAAGGCATGCCGGCGCCGCCTGACAGCGCGCTCGGCGCGATGCCGTCCTATGCGGACAGCCTGGACGACGGCCAGGTCGCCGACCTTGCAAGGTACCTGCGCGCACGCTTTGCCCCCGACAAACCCGCGTGGCAGGACGTCGATGCCACGGTTGCGCGCCTGCGCGCCGCTCCCGCTCACCGCCCCTGACGGAGATCCGCGCGGCAGGCTGGCCGCGCACCGCCTTCCCGCGCAGGCGCCACCACGGAACGAGCGAAGCGAAGCCGGCCTGCCGCCGATCGACCTTACCGCGCCCCTCATGTAGCGCACACTGAATCGATATGTAGCGAGCACTACATACATGCAGCGAGACGCGCCACGGTGCATGCCGGCACAAGGACGGCGCACAGGCGTGGCGTACCGGCCCGGAGACAAGACGAGAAACGCACCATGGGTAGACAACAAGGAGAGACGATGACGTATCCGTATCACATGCGCCCGATGAACCCGCTGCCGGCGCCCCCGGCATAGTTCTCGCTTTTCCAGACTGCAGTCGTCACCACGTTTCATTGCGATGTGGCGCGCATGGCATCATGCGCCCGGCCTCGCCGCGATGGACGTTGGCTTCCGGATTCAGGAACCAGCCTTACAGAACAGGTGGACAATATGTCATCATCCATTTCATCCCTGCCATCCCCGACCATCGCAGAGGCGACGATCGGCTCCCCCTCCCAGCCAGGCCCGAGGCCGGCGATGTCGCACACCATCACGATCGAGCAAGGTATCCGCGCGGCCGGCGTCGGCAAGTTCCAGTATCGCCTGTTCGTCATCTTCGGCCTGGTCTGGCTGGCCGACGCGATGCAGGTGCTGTCGATCGGGTTCACCGCGCCTTCGATCGCCTCGACCTTCGGCATCCCGGTTCCGACAGCCTTGCAGACCGGGACGATGTTCTTCGTCGGCATGCTGGTCGGCGCCTTCGTGTTCGGCCGCCTGGCCGACCGCATCGGGCGCCGCCCGGTGCTGATGATGGCCGTGGTGATCGACGCGGCCTGCGGCGTCGCCTCCGCCTTCGCGCCGGACTTCCAGTGGCTGCTGCTGCTGCGCCTGCTGACGGGCATCGGCGTCGGCGGCACCCTGCCGGTCGACTACACCATGATGGCCGAGTTTCTCCCCGCCGACCGCCGCGGCCGCTGGCTGGTCCTGCTGGAGTCGTTCTGGGCGGTCGGCACCATCCTGCTCGCCGTGCTGGCCCTGATCGCCGCCACGCATGGCGACAGCGCCTGGCGGCTGATCTTCTTCGTCACCGGCATCCCGGCCCTGGTCGGCGTGGTGTGCCGCCTCTTCGTGCCAGAATCGCCGCTCTACCTGAACCGCTCGGGCCGTTCCGACGAAGCGCGCGCGGTGTTGCGGCGCGTGGCAGCCGCCAATCGCGTCAGCGCCGAGATCCCGCCGCTGGAACCGCAGCAGGCCGAGCGCAAATCGGTCCTGGCGCTGTTCGCCGCGGGATGCCGGCGCCGCACCCTCTGCCTGCTGGCCGCCTGGATGCTCATCTCTGTCGCCTACTACGGCGTCTTCGTCTACCTTCCGGTGAAGCTGGCAGGCCAGGGCTTCGGCTTCATGCGTGGCCAGGTCTTCCTGATCCTGCTGGCGCTGGTACAACTGCCCGGCTTCGCGCTGGCCGCCCACGGCGTCGAGCGCTGGGGCCGCAAGCCGACCCTGATCGGCTTCCTGCTGCTCAGCGCAGCGGGCTGCATGCTCTACAGCCTGGGCCAGTCCCCGGCCATCGTGGTCGGCTCGACCTTGCTGATGAGCTTCGCGCTGCTCGGCACCTGGGGCGCACTCTATGCCTTCACGCCCGAGGTCTACCCGACCGACCTGCGCGCCAGCGGCATGGGCACCGCTGGCGCGATGGCGCGCTTCGGCGGCCTCTTCGCCCCCTCCATCGTCGCCCCCATCATGGCCAGCCAGTTCACGCTCGCGCTGGCGCTGCTGTCATCCTTCCTGGCCGTGGCGGCCCTGGCCATCTTCCTGGTGGACATCGAGTCGAAGAACCGCGCGCTGGACTGAGACAGGATCCCGGGGGCGGTCCCGGAGGAAGGCGGGCCGGCCGACCGCGCGGCGGCCGGCTTCCATTACAATCCGCCTACACCGGCGCGGCGGCCCGGTCGCCCCGACCCGGCCGCCCGCCTCCCCTCTCCCGCCGAGCCCTCGCCGTCGCCATGAAACAAGATCCGCGCTTTCCCAACCTGTTCATCCTCGATCACCCGCTGATCCAGCACAAGCTCTCGCACATGCGCGACAAGGAGACTTCCACGCGCACCTTCCGCGAACTGCTGCGCGAGATCACGCTGCTGATGGGCTACGAGATCACCCGCGAACTGCCGCTGACCACGCGCCGCATCGACACCCCGCTGGTCACCCTGGACGCTCCCGTGATCGCCGGCAAGAAGCTGACCATCGTGCCCGTGCTGCGCGCCGGTGTCGGCATGAGCGACGGCCTGGTCGAACTGATCCCCTCGGCACGCATCGGCCATATCGGCGTCTACCGCGACGAGCAGCACCGTCCGGTGGAATACCTGGTGCGGCTGCCCGACCTGGAAGACCGCAGCTTCATCCTGTGCGACCCGATGGTGGCCACCGGCTATTCCGCCGCGCATGCCGTCGACGTGCTCAAGCGGCGCGGCGTCAAGGACGAGGCCATCACCTTCGTGGCGCTGGTGGCCGCGCCCGAGGGCGTGGAAGTGTTCCAGAAGGCCCATCCGGGCGTGAAGCTGTTCGTGGCTTCGCTGGACAGCCACCTGAACGAGGATGCCTACATCGTGCCGGGCCTCGGCGACGCCGGCGACCGCCTGTTCGGCACCAAGAACTGAGACTGAGCGCCGCAGGCGCCATTCGCGGCGGGCTTGACGGACCTCAAGGTCCGCAGCCCGCGAATCCTTACACTCGTCCCTTGAGCGCCGTACAAGCCTGCGGCGCCGCAGTCGCCCCCTGACCGCAGTGCGCGGTATGCCGCGCAAGGAGCAAGGAGACGAGACATGGCAGCCATCAAGATCCTGTTCACCACCGATGTCGGCCTGATGAGCCTGGGCGTCATCGCCTTCATCATCGGCATGGGCACCTTCTTCGCCCGGCTGTTCCGCAGGAAGATGCGCGAGGACGCGGCGCGCGCCGCCGCAGGCGGGAACTGAACGGCAACCGGAGCAGACCTGGGGCGACAACGCAGCAGCAATGGAGCGGCGCGCTGCCGCTCCGGCAGGGCCGCCGGCCTTGCCCGCTGCGCCTACTTCTTCTTGCCCGAGCCGAGCAGGCTGCCGAGCACGCCGCGGATCAGCTCGCGCCCGACCTGCGAGCCCACGGTACGCGCCGCCGACTTGGCCATCGACTCCAGGATGGAATCCCCGCGCCCGCTCTTGCCGGTGCCGCGCGTCAGCGTGCCGAGGATTTCGCCGGCCTGGCCGAGCCAGCCGCCGGTTCCGCCACCGTCGCCCCCACTTGCCTCGCCTGCGGGAGCCGCGGCCCCGCCGGTCGCCGGGGCCGCGCGGCCCTTGAGCTTTTCATAGGCCGATTCGCGGTCGATGGCCTGGTCGTAGACGCCGGCCACCAGCGACGTCGCCATCAACTGCTTGCGTTCCGCATCGCTGATCGGGCCGATGCGGCTGCCCGGCGCCAGCACCCAGGCGCGCTCGGTCACCCCGGGCGTGCCCCTGGCGTCGAGCAGCGACACCAGCGCCTCGCCCACGCCCAGTTCGCCGATGGCCTGTTCCAGGTCCAGCGCGGGGTTGGCCCGCATGGTGGTGGCGGCCACCTTGACGGCCTTCTGGTCGCGCGGGGTGAAGGCCCGCAAGGCATGCTGGACGCGGTTGCCGAGCTGGCCGAGCACGGTGTCGGGAATGTCGGCCGGGTTCTGCGTGACGAAATACACACCCACGCCCTTGGAGCGGATCAGCCGCACCACCTGCTCGATCTTGTCCAGCAGGGCCTTGGGGGCATCGTTGAAGAGCAGGTGCGCCTCGTCGAAGAAGAACACCAGCTTGGGCTTGTCGAGGTCACCTGACTCGGGCAGCTTCTCGAACAACTCGGACAGCATCCACAGCAGGAAGGTGGCATACAGCTTGGGCGAGTTCAGCAGGCGGTCGGCCGCGAGGATGTTGACCACGCCCTGGCCCTTGTCGGTCTGGATGAGATCCTCCAGGTTCAGCATCGGCTCGCCGAAGAAGACATCGGCGCCCTGCGATTCGAGCGCCATCAGGCTGCGCTGGATGGCGCCGATGGAGGCCGCCGAGATATTGCCGTACTCGGTGGTGAACTGCCCGGCATTGTCTCCCACGTACTGCAGCATCGCGCGCAGGTCCTTGGCGTCGAGCAGCAGCAGGCCGCTGGCGTCGGCGATGCGGAACACCAGGTTCAGCACGCCCTGCTGGGTGTCGTTCAGCTCCAGCATGCGCGACAGCAGCAGCGGCCCCATATGGCTCACCGTGGCCCGCACCGGGTGGCCCTTTTCACCGAACACGTCCCACAACGTGGCGGGACAGGCGCCCCAGGCCGGCTCGGGCAGTTGCAGCTCCTGCAGGCGAGCCTTGAGCTTGTCGGTCGGCTGGCCCGCCTGGGAGATGCCGGCCAGGTCGCCCTTGACGTCGGCCAGGAAGACCGGCACCCCGAGCCGCGAGAAGCCCTGGGCCAGCGCCTGCAGGGTCACGGTCTTGCCAGTGCCGGTGGCACCCGTGATCAAGCCGTGGCGGTTGCCCATCCCGGGCAGCAGGGCGAGTTCATGCTGGGCGTTCTTGGCGATGACGATGGGTTCGGCCATGGCGGGGTCTCGTGTCGGCGGTGGCGCCGGGCGCCGGCGGGCGCGCAGCCCCGGCGCCGGCGGGGGCGCGTGATAAAATGCAAGGTTGATTATAGCCAGCAGCAAGGCATAACAAGCACATGGCGCGCCCGCCATGGCCGATCGCATCGGCATGGCGGGCGGGCCAGGCACATCCGGCGGCGGCGGGAACCTGCGCGCCGCCACAGCATTCCGCCTCGGAGAACATCATGGCCGGTCATTCCAAATGGGCCAACATCAAGCACAAGAAAGCCGCCGCTGACGCCAAGCGCGGCAAGATCTGGACTCGCCTGATCAAGGAAATCACGGTTGCCGCCAAGCTCGGCGGCGGCGATGCGGACTCCAACCCGCGCCTGCGCCTGGCCATGGACAAGGCCACCGACGCCAACATGCCCAAGGACAACATCCAGCGCGCCATCCAGCGCGGCGTGGGTGGCCTCGAAGGCGTCAACTACGAAGAGATCCGCTACGAAGGCTATGGCCTGTCCGGCGCCGCCATCATCGTCGACTGCCTGACCGACAACCGCACCCGCACCGTGGCGGAAGTGCGCCACGCCTTCTCCAAGCACGGTGGCAACATGGGGGCCGAAGGCTCGGTGGCCTTCATGTTCACCCACTGCGGCCAGTTCCTGTTCGCCCCCGGCACGCCCGAGGACAAGCTGATGGACGCCGCGCTGGAAGCCGGCGCAGACGACGTGGTGACCAACGACGACGGCTCCATCGAAGTGGTCTGCCCGCCCAACGACTTTGCCGCCGTCAAGGCGGCGCTGGAAGGCGCCGGCTTCAAGGCGGAGGTCGCCGACGTGGTGATGAAGCCGCAGAATGAGGTCAGCTTCACCGGCGACGATGCGGTCAAGATGCAGAAGCTGCTCGACGCCATCGAAGGCCTGGACGACGTGCAGGAAGTCTTCACCAACGCGGTCATCGAGGAATAAGCAGGCCTCCCGCAATCGGCTGGCGGCAGCCGGCGGCGCAAGCGCCGGCACCGCCCTTTCCGCGCCCCTCGGCACCGTCGCATCGCACGGGCGCATCTCTTCTGGCAGTGGATCATGAAAGTATTGGTTGTCGGCTCGGGCGGCCGTGAACACGCGTTGGCCTGGAAACTGGCCCAGTCCCCCAAGGTACAGGTTGTCTACGTGGCCCCCGGCAACGGCGGCACGGCGCTCGACAAGCGCCTGCAGAACGTGCCGCTGACCGACCCCGAGGTGCTGGCCGCCTTCGCCGAGCGCGAGGGCGTGCAGTTCACCGTGGTCGGCCCGGAGGCGCCGCTGGCCGCCGGCATCGTCGACATCTTCCGCGCCAAGGGCCTGCGCATCTTCGGCCCGACCCGGGCCGCCGCGCAGCTCGAGTCCTCCAAGGACTTCGCCAAGGCCTTCATGCAGCGCCACGGCATCCCGACCGCGGCCTACCAGACCTTCTCCGACGCCGCGCAGGCCCATGCCTACATCGACGCGCAGGGCGCCCCCATCGTGATCAAGGCCGACGGCCTGGCCGCCGGCAAGGGCGTGGTGGTGGCGATGACGCTGGAAGAAGCGCACAGCGCGGTCGACATGATGCTGGCCGACAACAAGCTCGGCGACGCCGGTGCGCGCGTGGTGATCGAAGAGTTCCTGGAGGGCGAGGAAGCCAGCTTCATCGTCATGGTGGACGGCAAGAACGTGCTGGCCCTGGCCACCAGCCAGGACCACAAGCGCCTGCTGGACGGTGACGCCGGCCCCAACACCGGCGGCATGGGCGCCTACTCGCCGGCCCCGGTGGTAACGCCCGCGCTGCACGCGCGCGCGCTGCGCGAAATCATCCTGCCCACCGTGCGCGGCATGGAGAAGGACGGCATTCCCTACACCGGCTTCCTCTACGCCGGCCTGATGATCGACAAGGACGGCAACCTGAAGACGCTGGAGTTCAACTGCCGCATGGGCGACCCCGAGACCCAGCCGATCCTGGCGCGCCTGAAGACCGACCTGGTCGACGTGCTCGACCACGCGGTCGCCGGCAAGCTGGACAGCATCGAACTGGAATGGGACCGCCGCACCGCGCTGGGCGTGGTCATCGCCGCCCACGGCTATCCCGACGCGCCGCGCAAGGGCGACGCCATCACCGGCATTCCTGCCGAGACCGCGGACAGCGTGACCTTCCACGCCGGCACCACGCTCAAGGACGGCACTCTGCAGGCATCGGGCGGGCGCGTGCTGTGCGTGGTGGGGCTGGCCGACACGGTCAAGGCGGCGCAGCGCGCGGCCTATGCCGCAGTGGAGCAGATCCGCTTCGACGGCATGCAGTACCGCAGCGACATCGGCTACCGGGCGATCAAGCACTGAGCCGGCATGCCGGGCGCAGGCGCCGGTGCCGGCGCCCGGTCTTCCGGCCTGCCGGTACAATCATGACAACGCCATGACGCCGGGCGCCGCCACGCCCGGCCCCCGTCCCCGGCCCGAAGGGCCCGCCGCGGGTCCGCCCGCCTCCATCGCCATGATCGATTCCCAGGCAGTACGAGACTACCTGCTCGGACTGCAAGACCAGATTACCGACACGATCGCCGCCATCGACGGCGGCGCATTCCGCACCGACGCCTGGGAAAAGCCGCCCACCGAACGCCTGCGCGGCAACGGCCGCACCCGCATTCTCGAAGGCGGCGCCGTGATGGAACGCGCGGGCGTGGGCTTTTCGCACGTCACCGGCGACGCGTTGCCGCCGTCGGCCAGCGCCAACCGGCCCGAGCTGGCCGGGCGCGGTTTCGAGGCCATGGGCGTATCGCTGGTGTTCCATCCGCGCAATCCCCACGTGCCCACGGTCCACATGAATGTGCGCTGCTTCCTGGCCACCAAGGCCGGCGCGGATCCGGTCTGGTGGTTCGGCGGCGGCATGGACCTGACCCCCTACTACGGCGTGGCGGAAGACTGCGCGCACTTCCACCGCACCTGCCGCAATACCCTGGCGCCCTTCGGCGACGACCTCTATCCACGCTTCAAGCAGTGGTGCGACGAGTATTTCTACCTGAAGCACCGCGGCGAGGCGCGCGGCATCGGCGGCATCTTCTTCGACGACTTCTCCGCACTCGGCTTCGCGCGCAGCTTCGACATGATGCGCGCGGTCGGCGATGCCTTCCTGCCAGCCTACCAACCCATCCTGGAAGCCCGCCGGCACACGCCCTACGGCGAGCGCGAGCGCGACTTCCAGGCCTACCGGCGCGGCCGCTACGTCGAGTTCAACCTGGTCTTCGACCGCGGCACGCTGTTCGGGCTGCAGTCGGGCGGACGCGCCGAATCCATCCTGATGTCGATGCCCCCGCAAGCCAGCTGGCGCTACGACTGGCAGCCCGAGCCCGGCAGCGCGGAAGCGGCGCTGTACACCGACTTCCTGCCCGCGCGCGCCTGGGCCTGAACGCGAGACCATGCATAACAAGGAAACAGGCCCTGCCCCCGACGCCCGCGAGCAAGGCAGCACCCCCCCCCGCCCCGAAGCGGACGCGGGGGCAAGCCAACGCCCCTACCGCCTTGGCATCCTGGGCGGCACCTTCGACCCGCCCCACATGGGCCATGTCGCGCTGGCGCGGCTGTGCATCGACCACCTCGGCCTGGACGAACTGGTCTGGATCCCGACCGGGCAATCCTGGCAGAAGGGTGCGGACGTGACGCCAGCCGCCCACCGGCTGGCCATGACCGAGCTGGCCGCCGGCGCACTGGCCGGCACCGGCGCCAGGATACGGGTCAGCCGCATGGAGGTCGAGCGCGCCGGCCCGAGCTACACGATCGATACCGTGCGCCAGCTCCGTGAGCAGTATGGGCCGCACGCCTCGATCGCCTGGCTGATGGGCACCGACCAGTTGCTGCGGCTGGACACCTGGCACGGCTGGCAGGACCTGTTCGCCTACGTGCACCTGTGCACGGCCACCCGCCCCGGCTTTGCGCTGGATGCGCTGGACGGGCCCGTGCGCGCTGCGCTGCAGGAGCGCCAGGCCGACACCCGGCTGATACAATGCACGCCCTCCGGCCATATGTGGATCGACCAGACGCTCGCCGTCGACCTCTCCTCCACCGGCCTGCGCCAGCACCTGTCCGACGGGCTGGCGGCGGATGACCAACTTCCCCCGGGCGTGGCACACTACATCGCGCAGCAGCGGCTCTACCGCGCCGCTTGAACCGTGCCGACCGCCCGAACGCAACCGAACCGAGCTGAACAAGAACACACCATGGATATTCGCAAACTGCAGCGCGCCATCGTCGACGGCCTCGAAGACGTCAAGGCGCAGGACATCAAGGTGTTCGACACCAGCCACCTGACCGAGCTGTTCGACCGCGTGGTGATCGCCAGCGGCAACTCGAACCGCCAGACCAAGGCGCTGGCGGCTTCGGTGCGCGATACGGTCAAGGAGGCCGGCGGCCACATCGTCGCGGTGGAAGGCATGGAAACCGGCGAGTGGGTGCTGGTCGACTGCGGCGACGCCGTCGTGCACATCCTGCAGCCGCAGCTGCGCCAGTACTACAACCTCGAGGAAATCTGGGGCGGCAAGCCGGTGCGCATGAAGCTGGCCGCCGCCAAGGGCCTGGCCAAGGCCAGCGAGCCGCTCGATGCCGAGGACGATTTCCCGGCCGCGCCGCGCCGCGCCAGCGGCCTGCGCCCGGCGCTGGCCCGCCTGCCGGAAGGCATGAAGGAACCCTCGCCGCCGCTCGGCCACGAGGACACCGATCCCGACGCCATCGCCACCCTGCGCAAGCCGGCCGCGCGCCCCCGCACCACCAGCACCACCAGCACCGGCGGCGCCGCGCCCGCGCGCAAGGCCGCGGCCAAGACCGCCGCGCCGCGCAAGACGGCCGCCAAGACCGCGGCCACCAAGACCACGCGCGCCGCAGCCAAGCCTGCTACCAAGACGGCTGGCAAGACGGCGGCCAAGAGCGCCGCGGCCAAGCCGGCCGCGCGCAAGCGCACCACGCGCCAGGCCTGAGCCGGCGCGATGCCTGAGCCACGCCGCCAGCCCCCCGTGCCATGCAGCTCGTGATCGTCGCGGTCGGGCACAAGATGCCCGGCTGGATCGAGACCGGTTTCGCCGAGTACGCCAAGCGCATGCCGCCCGAGCTGCGTATCGAGCTGCGCGAGGTGAAACCCGAGACCCGCTCGTCGAGCAACAATGCCGCCACCGTGATGCAGCGCGAAGCCGCGCGCATCGACGCGGTACTGGCCGGGCTGCCGCGCCAGTGCCGCATCGTGGCGCTGGACGAGCGCGGGCGCGACCTCAGCACGGTGCAACTGGCGGAACAGCTGACCGGCTGGCAGCGCGAAGGCGGCGACGTGGCCTTCCTGATCGGCGGCGCCGACGGCCTCGACCCGGCGCTCAAGGCACGCGCGCAGATGCTGCTGCGCCTGTCCAGCCTGACCCTGCCGCACGGCATGGTGCGCGTGCTGCTGGCCGAGCAGCTCTACCGCGCCTGGTCGGTGACGCAGAACCACCCCTACCACCGCGCCTGAGGCGCCGCGCCGCGGGCACGGAAGCGGCCGGCGCCGGGTAGAATGCGGCCAGTCGCATGCAGGCGCGCCGCGCCGCCCGTCTCCATGCGCTCCGATCCGCCCGGATCCCCCTTTCCATCCGCCTTGCCCCACCCCGTTGCCGCCGTGATCCACGACACCCTCTACCTCGCCTCGCAAAGCCCGCGCCGGCGCGAACTGCTCGACCAGATCGGCGTGCGCCATACCCTGCTGCTCGCGGGCGCAGACGAGGATGCCGAAGCGCTCGAAGTGGTGCTGTCCGGCGAAACGCCCGACGACTATGTGCAGCGCGTCTGCGCGCTCAAGGCCGAGGCCGCGCTGCGCCGGCGCGAACTGCGCGCCTTGCCCGACAACCCCATCCTGTGTGCCGACACCACCGTGTGCCGCGACGGAGAGATCCTCGGCAAGCCGGCCGACGCCGACGAGGCCGCGCGCATGCTGGCCTCGCTGGCCGGACGCAGCCATCGCGTGCTTACGGCGGTGACGGTCGCCTCCACGCTAGGCCTGCACCACGCGCTGTCGATCTCCGAAGTCACCTTCCGGCCGCTGCGGGACGACGAAATCGCACGCTATGTCGCCAGCGGCGAGCCACTCGGCAAGGCCGGCGCGTACGGTATCCAGGGCCGCGCGGCCGAGTTCGTCGAGCGGATCGCCGGCAGCTATTCGGGTATCATGGGCCTGCCGCTGTTCGAGACAGCGGCGCTGCTGCGGCAGGCGCAACTGCGCTTCTGAAGGTTCCGCAGGGACTGCCGGCGCGTGCCGGCGCCCGCAGCAGGATCGTGGCAGCGGCAGCCACAACGATAAGGCCGGCCGACCGGCGACGCGACGCATTCACCATGACCGAAGACATCCTCGTCAACATCACGCCGCAAGAAACCCGGGTAGCCATCGTGCAACAGGCCGCCGTGCAGGAACTGCACGTCGAGCGCACGCTGACGCGCGGGCTGGTCGGCAACATCTACCTCGGCAAGGTCGTGCGCGTGCTGCCCGGCATGCAGTCGGCCTTCATCGACATCGGCCTGGAACGCGCAGCCTTCCTGCACGTGGCCGACATCTGGCATCCGCGCGATGGCGACAAGGGCGGCAACGGCGCGCCGCTGGCCATCGAAAAGACGCTCTACGAAGGGCAGGCGCTGATGGTGCAGGTGATCAAGGATCCCATCGGCACCAAGGGCGCACGCCTGTCCACCCAGGTCAGCATCGCCGGCCGCACCCTGGTCTACCTGCCGCAGGACCCGCACATCGGTATTTCCCAGCGCATCGAGGGCGAGATCGACCGCGAAGCCCTGCGCGCGCGCGTGCAGGGCCTGGTGCCTGCCGACGAGCGCGGTGGCTTCATCGTGCGCACCATCGCGGAGGAAGCCAGCGACGAAGAACTCGGCAACGACATCGCCTACCTGCGCAAGATCTGGGCGACGATCCGGCAGAGCGCCACCACCCTGCCGGCGCCCAGCCTGCTGTACCAGGACCTGAACCTGGCCCAGCGCGTGCTGCGCGACTTCGTCAGCGACCTCACCGGCCAGATCCAGGTCGACTCGCGCGAAAACTACCAGAAGCTGGTCGAGTTCGCCGAGGAATACACGCCGGCCGTGCTGCCTCGGCTGTCGCACTACACCGGCGAACGGCCCATCTTCGACCTCTACAACATCGATGCGGAGATCGAGCGCGCGCTGTCGCGCCGGGTGGACCTGAAGTCGGGCGGCTACCTGATGATCGACCAGACCGAGGCGATGACAACGATCGACGTCAACACCGGCGGCTACGTCGGCGCGCGCAACTTCGACGACACGATCTTCAAGACCAACCTCGAGGCCGCCCACACCATCGCGCGCCAGCTGCGCCTGCGCAACCTGGGCGGCATCATCATCATCGACTTCATCGACATGGAGAACGCGGAACATCGCGATGCCGTGCTCTCCGAACTCAAGCGTGCGCTGTCGCGCGACCGCACCCGCATCACCGTCAACGGCTTCTCCCAGCTCGGCCTGGTGGAAATGACGCGCAAGCGCACGCGCGAATCGCTGGCGCACGTGCTGTGCGAGCAATGCCCGGTCTGCCAGGGCAAGGGCCAGGTCAAGACGCCGCGCACGGTCTGCTACGACGTACTGCGCGAGATCATGCGCGAGTCGCGCCAGTTCAACCCGCGCGAATTCCGCATCCTGGCCTCGCAGGAAGTGATCGACCTCTTCCTCGAAGAGGAAAGCCAGCACCTTGCCATGCTGGGCGACTTCATCGGCAAGCCGATCTCGCTGCAGGTGGAGTCCACCTTCCACCAGGAGCAGTACGACATTATCCTGATGTAGGCAGGCGCACCCAGGCAGGCGCCGCCGCACCAGAGGGGCAGGCTAGAGGTCACACACGAGGGCCTCGCCGAACCTCCTTGTCGCAAAACCGTCATACAGGCACCGCACGCCTGTACCACCGTTTTCCACGACAAGGAATCCATGCTGGTCCTCGATGAACTCGCCGTCCCCGGCAATGCTCCGCTGCTGCTCTGGCTCGCCAGCCAGGCCGCGCACTTCGACCCGATCCTGCTGCGCGCCAGCTCGGCACTGTTCGACCCGCGCCTGTTCCCGCTGCACGCCGCCGCCTGCGCCTGGCTGCGCAGCCGCCAGCACAGGCCAGCCGCCCTGTCCGCGGCGGCTGGCGGCTGGCGCGACCTGCTCTATTGCCTGTTCTGTTTCACCTTGGCAATCGGCCTGGTCGGCGCCGCCAAGGTCCTGGTGCAGGCGCCGCGGCCGGCACTGCTGCTCGCCGAAGTGGTGCCGCAGCTGGCAGCCGGCGATCCCTACAGCTTCCCCAGCGGCCACGCGGCCGCAGCCGCCGCTCTGGCCTGCCTGCTGTGGGCGCGCGCGGGGTCGGTGGCAAGCGCCGTGCTGGTCTTGCTGCTGGCCTGTGTGATGGCGATGCGTTGCATCGCCGGACTGCACTTCCCGCTCGACGTGGCGACGGGCGCCGCGCTGTCATGCGTTGCTTGCGCCGCGGCGGCGCGGCTGCGCGACCGGTTCGTGCCGCGCCATGTCCGCGGGTCCGTGCTTCCGCCGACGCGCTGAACGGCAGCCGTCCGCGCCGTCCGGCATCGACGGGCCGGCGGTGTGTGGCGAACCACCTGCGTACACGATTCCGCCCTCGTCTTTCCCTCGCCATTGGCTATAAATAAGAATGCAGGCGAGGCTCGCCAACCGCGGCGGACCGTGGCAGCGCCTGGAAGGAGCCAGCATGCGGATCGCACCGATCATGTCCGGCAGCGTGGCCGGACTGCTGGCGACTTGCCTTCTCACCGCCTGCGAGACACCTCTGCTGCCCACCCCTCCAGCCGTCGTCGGCGCACCGCGCGTCTCCTCCGGCCCGGGCCTGCCACAGGTCGCACCGACGCCGATCCCGCAGCGCGATATCGAGCTGGCCGGCGAATGCAGGCGTACCGAGGAAGACGGTTTCCATGAGGAAGCCCTGATGCGCGTCGCCCACAATGCGGTCGAGGTCCTGATCTGGAACGTGCAGGCGGGGCGCCATGGCACCTGCCATTTCGACCTGAGGGAATTCCACCAGGTGCGCCAGACCCCGCACGTGGAACTCCAGGCGGTCGACGGCAGCGCCTGCAAGCTGATGGTCTGGCAGGATCCACGCCGCATCACACTGGCCTTCGCGCAGTGCGAAAGCCACTGCACACCGGGCGCCTACGAGCATGCCTGGCCGGTGCTGTTCGATCCCGAGAGCGGCAGCTGCGCCCAGATCCGCTGAGACGACTGAAGCGACTGGCGCGACTGGCGCGGCCTGCGCGCGGATACGTTCCTTACTTCGCTTTGGGCACCCGCCCCATCAGGAAGAACTCATCGTTGGGACGCATGCCGATGGTGTTGGCCATGCGGTTGGAGAGCCCGAAGAAGGCCGTGATGGCCGCGATGTCCCAGCCATCCTCGTCGCTGAAGCCATGGGCGCGCAGGGCGGCAAAGTCCTCTTCGCCCACCTCGGCCGATGCCTGGCTGACCTTCAGGGCGAAGTCGAGCATGGCGCGCTGGCGCGGCGTGATGTCGGCCTTGCGGTAGTTGACCGCGACCTGGTCGGCGAGCAACGGCTGCTTCTCGTAGATGCGCAGGATGGCGCCGTGGGCCACCACGCAGTACAGGCACTGGTTGGCGCCCGACGTGGCAACCACGATCATCTCGCGCTCGCCCTTGCTCAGGCCACCCTCCTTGAGCATCAACGCATCGTGGTAGGCGAAGAAGGCGCGGAATTCATCCGGCCGGTGCGCCAGCGCGAGGAAGACATTGGGCACGAAGCCGGCTTTCTCCTGCACTTCCAGGATGCGCGCGCGGATGTCCTCGGGCAGATCCGGCAAGGCGGGAACGGGAAAGCGGCTGATGGCGGCTTGCGGTGCGTGAGTCATCGTTGTCTCCTTGTACGGGGTTCCCCCCGGCCGGCCTCGACGGGCCTGTTGGAATGCCGCCGCGGCCCTGCCGCGCCGGCGCTCGGCGTCCCCGCGCCCGGAGCCCGGCACGATGGCCGGGGCCGCGCCGTCTCACTGCACCGCGAACTGGATGCGGTGCAGGCCGGCGTACAGGCCGTCGGCGGACAGCAGTTCGTCGTGGGTGCCTTGTTCCGCCACCCGGCCCTGCTCCAGCACGACGATGCGGTCGGCGTTCTCGATGGTGGACAGGCGGTGCGCGATCACCAGCGTGGTGCGGCCTTGCATCAGCGATTCGAGCGCGGCCTGGACCTGGCGCTCCGATTCGGAATCGAGTGCCGAAGTGGCCTCGTCCAGGATCAGGATCGGCGCATCCTTGTACAGCGCGCGGGCGATCGCCAGGCGCTGGCGCTGGCCGCCGGACAGCTTCATGCCATTGTCGCCGATATTGGTCTCCAGCCCCTCCGGCAAGCCCTTGACCACGTCGGTCAGGTAGGCCGCCGCCAGCGCCCGCTCCACGCGCGCCATGTCGATCTGCTCGCGCGGATGCACGCCGTAGGCCACGTTTGCGGCCACGGTGTCGTTGAACAGCACCACGTCCTGGCTGACGAAAGCGATCTGGTGGCGCAGATCCTGCAACGAGTAGCCGTCGATGGACTTCCCGTCGAGCAGGATGCGGCCCTCGGTCGGATCGAAGAAGCGCGGCACCAGGTTGACCAGCGTGGTCTTGCCGCTGCCCGACGGCCCCACCAGGGCCACCACCTCGCCGGCGTCGACGCGGAAATCGATGCCCGACAGCGCCGCCTTGCCGGCTTCGCCGTAGCGGAAGCCGATCCGCTCGAAGACCAGGTCGCCGCGCGCGCGTGCCAGCGGCAGGCCGCCTTCGCGGCGCTCGATCGGCTCGTCGATCAGGCGGAAGATCATCTCGGCGGCGGTGATGCCGCGCGTCAGAGGCTGGTTGATATCGGTCAGGTGCTTGAGCGGGGAGATCAGCAGCAGCATCGCCATCACGAAGCCGGTGAAGCCGCCTACCGTGGTCTGGTTGCCCTGCGCCTGCACCATGGCGATGGTGATGATCACCGACAGCGCCAGCGCGGCCAGGAAAGCGGTCACCGGCTGGTTCAGGCCACCCGCCACAGCCATGCGCATCGAATAGGCCTTGAGCCGCTCCGACATGCGGCGGAAGCGGTCCATCTCGTAGGCCTCGCCGCCGTGCAGCTTGACCACCTTGAAGCCGCCCGCCGCCTCTTCCACCACATAGGCCGCGCTGTTGGTGAGCGCCTGGTGATCGCGGTTCAGGCGGCGCAGGCGGCGGTTGATCTTCGACATCAGGTAGCCGATCACCGGCAGGATCACGGCCACGATCAGGGTCAGGCGCCAGTTCGTATAGAACAGGTAGATGAGTAGCGCCAGCACTGTGAGCGAGTCCCGCACCAGGGTGATGAACACATTGGTCAGGATGGACAGCACCTGATTGACCTCGAAGATCACGGCATTGATCAGCGAGGCGGCGGTGTTGCGGTGGAAGAACAGCGCGGGCGCGTGCAGCATGCGGTCGAACATCTGCATGCGCATCTTGAGCAGCACCCGGTTGGAGATCAGGCTCAGCAGGTAGCCCGAGGCGAACTGGGCCACGCCGCGGATCAGCGCCACGCCGGTCAGGATGGCGGGCACGTGCCACAGCCGCCCCGCGTAGTCGCCGCCGAAGCCCTTGTCCAGCAGGTCGTTGACGACCTTGGGGATGATACCCTCGCTGGCGGCGACCACCGCCATGGCCAGGATCGCGATGAGGAAAACGCGGGCTTCGGGACGCAGATAGCCCATCAGCCGCTTGCCGACTTGCACGTCCTCCGCGGTGGTCTGTTGGGGCTTTGCTTGTATACTCACCATCACTCTTGATTAGAAGGCCCGTGAAGCCGGCATGCCGGTGGAAGGGCCGGCCACCGCCATCGGCGCCGGCGCAGCAGCATCACACATCTGGCACGCGGAGCCGGTGCCAGATGTGTGATGCTGCTGCCGCATTGGCGCACCTGGGCGGCAGCCATTGTAACCGTAATCCCTCGGATTCCCTCTCACTCTCCCCGATGCCTTCCCTGTCCGTCATAGTCATCACCCGCGACGAGGCGGCGCATATCGGCGACTGCCTGCGCTCGGTGCGGGACCTCGCCGACGAGATCGTCGTGGTGGATTCCGGCAGCCGCGACGACACCGTCCGCATCTGCCGCGAACTCGGCGCTCGTGTGATCGAAACCGATTGGCCGGGCTTCGGCCCGCAGAAGAACCGTGCGCTCGACGCCGCCACCGGCGACTGGGTGTTCAGCATCGACGCCGACGAGCGCGTCACGCCCGAACTGGCCGCCGAACTGCGCGCAGCCATGGCCGACGGCCGCGCCGATGCCTACGCCGTGCCGCGCTTGTCGCAGTTCTGCGGTCACTGGGTCCATCATTCGGGCTGGCGGCCCGACTACATCGTGCGCCTGTTCCGGCGTGGCAGCGCGCGCTTTTCCGACAACCTCGTCCACGAAAGCGTGGAGCCGCGAAGCCCCGTCGCCAGGCTCAAGACCTCGCTGCTGCACTACAGCTATACCTCGCGCGCGCAGGTCGAGGCCAAGAGCCGCCAATATGCCGAGGCCGGCGCTCGCGAACTGCGCCGGCGCGGCAAGCAGGTCGGGCCCCTCTCGCCCGCCCTGCATGGCGCCTGGGCCTTCCTGCGCACGCTGCTGGTCAAGCGCGGCATCCTGGACGGCCGCACCGGCTTCGCCATCGCCCGCATGAATGCCACCGTCAGCTACGAGAAGTACCGCCGTGCCCGCGCATTAGGAGCCTCAGCCTGAGCCCGTCGCCACCCGCCAGGCCAGCCAGCCGGCAGACCATGCCGCTCCTCCACGCGCCCACAACGATCCCGCACCCTGATTGCCATGTTCTCCATCATCATCCCGACCTGGAACAACCTGCCCTACCTCCGCCTGGTCATCGACAGCCTGCGCCGCCATTCGGCGCATGACCACCAGATCATCGTGCACGTCAACGACGGCTCGGACGGTACGCTGGACTGGGTACGCGAACAAGGCATCGAACACACTGCCTCGCCGGGCAACATCGGCATCTGCCATGCGGTCAACCTGGCAGCCGCCCGCGCCACGCGCGACTACATCGTCTACATGAACGACGACATGTTCTGCTGCCCCGGCTGGGACAGCGCCCTGGTGCGCCATATCGAGCGGATGCCGTCGGACCTGTTCATGTTGTCCGGCACCATGATCGAGCCGGTCGACACCGGCAACCCGTGCGTGGTAGTGCAGGATTTCGGCCGTGACGCCGACCGCTTCGACGCCGCCGGACTGGTCGCCGCCACCACGCGGCTCGCCCGCGCCGACTGGCTCGGCGCCACCTGGCCGCCCACGCTGGTGCATCGCGACTGGTGGTTCAAGGTAGGTGGCTACAGCAGCGAACTGAGCCCGGGCATGAGCAGCGACAACGATTTCTCGATGAAACTCTGGCATGCCGGCTGCCGCGTCTTTCTCGGCGTGGGTGACAGCCTGGTCTACCACTTCCAGCAGAAGAGCACCGGCAAGATCGTCAAGAACGACGGCCGGCGCCAGTTCCTGAACAAATGGGGAATGACGCAGGCCACCTTCGACCGCTTCTATCTGCGGCGCGGGCAGGCAGCAGGCCATACCACGGTCCTGGGTGAACCGCCCGCGGACGGGCGGCTGCGCCGCGCCCTGCTCCGTGCGCGCCTCAAGCGGGTCCTGCAAGGATAAGCGCAGCCGCGCCCCGGCAAGCACGCCACAGCATCGCATATACTCGCGGACTCGCGGCCACAAGCCAAGAACCGACGTCGGAACACGCACCCGTCGCTGCGCGCACGGGCCAACCCTCACCCCATGCCATCCCAATCCACCCGCGCTTCCCGGCAACTGACCGCAGCCCGTCTCTTCGCGGTCACCGCCCTGTGCCTGGTGCCTGTTTCGACGGCAGGCACCAATATCGCCTGCGGGCTGTTCGCCGCCTGCCTGCTGCTGGCACCCGAGTTCTGGCGCGGCCTGCCGCTGCTGCCGCGCCATGGCGCCTCGCTCGCGGCCCTGCTGCTGCTCGGCGCCCTGATCATCAGCGTGTCCTATACGGTGGCCCCACATCACGAGGCCTGGGGCTGGGTCGGCAAATACCGCAAGCTGCTGTTGCTGCCGCTGGCGGTGATCGCCTTCAAGGACTCGGGCTGGGCGCCAGCGGTGCGCTACGCGCTGTTCGGCACCCTGACCCTGATCGTGGTGCTGTCGACGAGCAACTATCTGGGCTTGACCCAGATCGGCCCGGCCTATCTCGCGCACGAGCCGGAAACGCACGCCTGGGTCTTCAAGAACCGCATCGCCGCCGGCATGTTCGGCGTACTGCTCTTCTATCTTGCTGCCGACATGGCGCTCCGTGCCCGCGAGAGGCGCGTGCAGTGGGCGTCGGCGGCCGTGGCGGCCCTCTCGCTCATCAACGTCCTCGTCATGCTGCAGGGCCGCACTGGGCAAGTGATCGCCCTGCCCTTCGTGCTGCTCGTGGCGCTGCGCTGTATCCAAGGCCAGCGCAAGAGGTCGCCGGGCCGCGCCATGGCCATGGCATCGGTGCTGGTCGTTGGGGCGGGGGTGCTGCTGGGCATCGCCTTCACCATGCACGGCGGGCGCCTGCTGGAAGTCCGCGACGAAGTGCGGCAATACGAGCACAGCAACGCCGTCACCTCGTCGGGATTGCGCCTGGAGTTTTATCGCAAGAGCCTGCTGCTGATCGCGCAACGGCCACTGGCGGGCTTCGGTGCCGCTGGACTCGGCACCGAGTTCGAGCAGATGACACGCGGCAAGACGGAAGCAGCGGGTCAGATGACCTACAACCCGCACAATGAATACCTGCTGATGGCAGTCCAGCTCGGCGCTGTCGGCCTGCTGCTGTTTCTCAACCTGTTGCTGCAGATCGCGCGCGGCGCGGCGCGCCTGGACGGCCCGTCGCGCCATCTTCTGCTGGCCTGGCTCGCCATCTTCACCGCAGGCTGCCTGGCCAACTCGCTGCTGCTCGATTTCGCCGAAGGGCACATGATGATGCTGCTGGGCGGCATTCTGCTTGGCTGCGGATACCGTGGTGCGAAATCGCCAGCCGCACCGATTCCCAACTGAGCGCCTGCAGTCAGCCTACGCTTGCCGGGCCGCGCTCCAGGTCGTCGCGGCGCCGGCGGCGGCGCTGTCGGCCCCAGGCTTCTCGCCCGTTTCCGCCGTTTCCGCCGTTTCCAGCACCCGCCCCAATTGCGCCGGCAAGTCGGGTTCCCAGGCGTAGAGGTCCGCGGTCGGATGGCCGCGGAAGGCGTAGAGCGCGCGCTTCATCCTGGCCAGCCATCCGGAGCGGATCGCTGCCGGCGGCCGTCCTCTGCCACCGGACATCGATGCGCGCACATGGCCACGAACGAACGCCTGCTGCGTGATGCCCCATTTGAGCAGGAATGCGCGCCCACCGCGATTGCGCCGGACGCGCCGCGTCGTCGCACAACTGAAGTGATAGACGCGCGCCCCGCCGACCACGCGGAACGTCCTGCACCCCACCAGCCAGAGCTTCATCAGAAAATCATCGTCACTGCTCATGCCGGGGCCGAACTCGATACTGTACCCGCCGACGAGTTGCCAGAGCCGGCGGCTGATCAGCATCGGTTGCAACGCGATGCCATCCCTGTCAGCGATCTGCCCGACTGCGGCAGCGAAAGCGCATAGGCCATCCGCATCGAAATCGTCGGGGGTCCTGCCAAAGTCGGCAACCATCACCTGCGCATTGCCCGTATCGACCGGTTCGATCAGATTGGCGGCCAGATAAACAAATGAGCCCCCTGCCCGGCGTCGCGCCGCATCGAGCGCGATGTCCCAGCCCGGCGTGCAGTACATATCGTCATTCAGATAGAGCAGCGTATCGCAGGTAGCAAGGCGCGCGGCATCATTCAGTGCCAGGCAGACGCCGACGTTTCCAGCCGACCATGTGTGGCGAATGCCCTGGGAACGGACCCACTCCAGCGTGCCATCCGAACCATCGTTGACGTGCACGATGATCTCGTGCGCGAGAGCGGAATGACGGCGAATCCCTTCGATGCACAATTTGAGATACGGCAGATTATTCCAGGACGGAATCAGTATGCTGAACATGTCGGTCCACGGTAGAAGCTACTGCAAGGAGCGCCCGGCGGCCGACGCCACCGGAGGTGCATTGTGCGAAGCGATGGCAGCCAGCACTGCAATCACGGTCGCATAGAACGACGCCGTCATCTTCAGGTTGAAGGTTTCCACCGTCAAGCCGAACGTCACAAAGGCGACGACAAAGACCACGCCCATCAGCGCCGCGCGCGCGGCGCACCTGGCCGGCGCCGCCCGAAAATTCCAGAACAGCGCGGCAGGCATCAGATAAAGCGCTGCCAGCGCTAGTCCGCCGATGATGCCGAAGCTGCCCACATAGGCCAGCATCTGGTTGTGCGTCTCGCCTCTCCCGAACTGCGCGGCGATCGGAGTCATGCCCCCCGTATCGACCAGGGACTGCAGGCTGGCGGCAAGCCCGTCCGCACCAAGGCCGAAGACGGGATCGCGTGGAATCAGGGAAAGCACTGCCTGGTAGATCTGAAGCCGGATGCCGATCGAGGTGTCCTTGTGTCCCTGCTCGAACTGCGACAGATCGGACCAGATCATGTGGATCCGCTCTCGCACCGTGTGGGAGGCCAGGTAGCCAGCCAAGGCAATCGCCAGAGCAGCGAACGGGAGCACCTTACGCCACCCACGCCCTTTCCGCTCCCGGGGCACGAAGGCCAGGACAACGACGATCACCGGGATAGCGAGCCATCCGCCGCGCGCACCGGTCTGCAGCGAGGACAGCAGGCCGGCTGCCAACCCTGCCAGCTTGAACAGCCGCACGCCAAGGGGATCCTTGCCCCACCAGTTCAAAGACAGTGCTGAAAGGACACCGAGCACGAGGGCAATGGCACCGAAATGGATCGGATTGAGGAAGGTACTGCCAAGCCGGCCATCGCCCCAGTCACGCGGCGCGAACACACTGATGCCCAAGGCGGCCATCGCGCCAACGCCAAAGGACAGATCTGCCCAACGCAGGGTGGCCGCCGGCGCCTTGCGTAGAGCGAGAAAGAGCGGGGCGGCAGCCAGGAAACGCGCAGGGGAATCGAAGGCGCCGAGTGTCAGCTGCCGATGCCACAGCTCGCTAAGGGCCACCGCGCAGAGTGGCGCGGCCATGGCGAAGCAGAAGCCCACGGCAAGCCGCGCGGACGCGTCCTGCACAGGAGCCGGCAGGGAGCGCGAAACGATCAACGAATATACGGCAACGAGCGATGCTGCCAGCAGCAGCGCACTCGCCCCGCCTCTCACTACCAGCGTCGCGGCGGGATACAACAACAGGAACGCCCCCCACAGCCAGCGCTGCGGAACGGGGCTGCCTGGCAATCTCGAAGGGAGGATAGGCATGGCTTGTCGCCGCCGAACTCGGCATCTGGCACGCTACGGCACGTGTGCCGACACAAGGAGTCCGGGAATGGGCAGCGGCCGACCCGGCCGCTCAAGCCACGGCCCGGACCATCAGAACAAGCTTCGGGCGCGCAGCAAGCTTGCACCGGCCGGCACACCAAGTCTTTCACAATAGCATCTTCATGCCATCGTGGGCGAACCGTGCTGTCGCCACTAGCAAATTTCGGAAATTGCGCAGGCGACGGCGGAAAAACCTGAGCGATGCAGGCGACGAACGTCAGGGTCGGGACCGCATATCCCCTGCGGCATCCGGGCGGGAGACCTCGATAAGCTGGATGCGCTGGCGCCCTGCCATCGCGTCGGCGCTCCCGGCTGGCAGCCCGAGCATTTCCGCCGCGACCTGGATTACGCGTTGCGGACTCATTCCCGTCAGGCAGCGGCTCAGGCTATCGAGGCGCCGCTCGCAGCCCTCCTGCCGGCAAGGCACGCATTCGCCCTCGCCTTGCAGTAGGTAGACATTGCCGCGACGCCCAGAGCCACGCAGTGGCCACGGATCGCCGCCGCCCGCTACCCCCCCCTTCGGCCAGGGCCCCCAACGCACCGCATCGGATGGGCCGAACAATGCGATAGTCGGAGTCCCCGTCGCAGCGGCAACGTGGGTGGCACCGGTATCGGGACCAATGTAAAGGCTGGCGCGACGGAACAGCTCGGCGCTCTCGCCGAAAGATAGCTTCCCGACCAGGTTCAGGACCGGCCCTGCGGCGCCTGCCGCGATACCCTCGGCATACTCGCGTTCGCCCGCAGCCGGCCCGCCGCTAAGCGCTACCGCGAAGCCTTGCCCGAGCAGCCAGTCGCAGGCGGTGATCCAGCCGTCGACATGCCACTGCTTGTACGCGTACATCGGGTATGGATGCAGCACCGCCAATGGCTGGCCTGGCCGATAGGCCGGCGCAGCGAAAAGCGCGTCGAAACGGGCGATGCGCTGCGGATCCGTACCGATGCCCGGCGCCACGACCTCGGGCACCGGCTCGATGCCGATGGCCGGGGCCAGAGCAAGCGTGCTCGACACCGTATGCTCCGACTCGTGGCGATTCAAAGCGATACGGTGCAACATCAACCGCGTCCACCATGTGACGCGCTCAGGATCGACCAGCCCGGCGCGCCGGCGGCCAGCAAACCAGGCATAGAAGCGCGGACGGTCAGAGCTGAGCGCCGCGCAGGCCAGGTCGTAGCGCCGCCAGACGCGTGCGGCATCGCGCAAACGCTCGCCGAGACGGGCACGCTGCGCTACCACGATCACCCGACGGACATCCGGATTGTTCTCGAGTACACCTTCGGTGCCCCGGAAAACGAGCATATCGATCTGAGCCTCGGGCCAGCGCGCCTTGAGCGAGCGTACGATCGGCGTCGTCAGCAGAACATCGCCGATACGGCGCGTGGCCACCACGAGGATCGTACGGGGCGGGCGGGCAGGTGGGAAAAGCGCAGGCACGTGGAATCGATTCAGGCTGGCGGTAAGGGGAGCATGGGCTGGCAATGCAGACTCCAGGCCGTCCAGCGCCAGATGGCCGCGGGACGGTTGGCGGAAACCCTTGCCTCAACCATAGACCATGCTGACATTCTCGCTCGACAAGGCCTCGCGGAAGCTGGCGAGCGCCTCGTCCGACGGCGTCACTGCCCACTGCCGGCCGAGGATGGCCTCGCATTGCGCACTGGCGGCGGCGTAGCTGACACGCACCGGCAGTCCGGGGCCGCCGGCCTCGCCGGCCAGGTGCGGCGTCAGCAATTCGCGCAGCCGCTGCAGCGACGCATTGCCGTTGAAGGACAAAGCAACCGCTTCGGCAAAACGGCCGCGGGCGGCGACCAGGTCCAGCACCGATTCCGCGGTAAAGCGCACGCCGCCGGTAAAGGTGTCGTGGCGCGCGTTGCCGGTGGCGATCAGCAGTTCGTCTTCCTTGAACATGTGGCGGTTGGCGTCGAACAGCTCGTTGAAGACTGTCATCTCGATCTGCGCCGTGCCATCGTCGACCAGCACGATCAGCATCTTGCCGCGCTGGGTCATCTGGGTACGGATGCCGGTGATCACGCCGGCGATGGTCTTGCCGCGCACGTCGCGGCCGTAGCCGCCGCCGTTACCCTGCACCTCCTTCTCCAGCGCGGCCAGTGTGCCCTTGACGAAGCGCCGGACTTCGTCGCGGTAGGCATCGAACAAGTGGCCGGAGAAGTAGTAGCCGAGTGCCTGCTTTTCTTCCTGCAGCGTGCGCTTGGGCGGCCAGAACGGCTCATCGACCAGCTCCGGCTTGTGCGCATCGCCGGCGTCACCCATGAGGTCGAACAGCGATACCTGATTGGCCGATTCCGCCTTCTGTTCCGCCGCCTCCATCGCACGCGAGACCGACGCCAGCATCTGCGCGCGGTTGCTGTTGAGGCTGTCGAAGGCCCCTGCCCGGATCAGTGCCTCCATGGTGCGGCGGTTGACCTGGCGACGATCGACGCGCTCGCAGAAGTCGAACAGGTCATCGAAGGGACGTTCCTCGCGCGCGCGCAGGATGTCCTCGATAGCACCCTGCCCCGAGCCCTTGATGCCGCCCAGGCCGTAGCGGATGGTCTTGGCGTCGGTCGGGGCGAAACGGTATTCGCTGGCATTGATGTCCGGCGGCAGCAGCTTGAGTCCGTTCAGCTTGCAGTCCTCGAACAGGATCTTCACCTTGTCGGTGTCGTCCATCGCCAGCGACATGTTGGCTGCCATGAATTCGGCCGGGTGGTGCGCCTTGAGCCAGGCCGTGTAGTAGGCCAGCAGAGCGTAGGCGGCCGCGTGCGACTTGTTGAAGCCGTAGCCCGCGAACTTCTCCATCAGGTCGAAGATCTCGTCGGCCTTCTCGCCGCTCAGGCCGTTCTTGTCGGCCCCTTCGCGGAACAGCTCGCGATGCTTGGCCATTTCCTCGGGCTTCTTCTTGCCCATGGCGCGGCGCAGCAGGTCGGCGCCGCCCAGCGAGTAGCCGCCAATGATCTGCGCCATCTGCATCACCTGCTCCTGGTAGACCATGATGCCGTAGGTCTCCTTGAGCACCGGCTCGACGCGCGGATCCGGGTACTCCACCTTCTCGCGGCCGTGCTTGCGCGCGCAGAAGCTGGGGATCAGGTCCATCGGGCCCGGGCGGTAGAGTGCCACCAGTGCGATGATGTCCTCGAAGCGGTCGGGCTTGGCATCCTTCAGCATGCCCTGCATGCCGCGGCTTTCCAGCTGGAACACCGCCACCGTATTGGCGGTCTTCAGGATATCGAAGGCAGGGGCGTCGGCGAGCGGAATCTGGCTGCAGTTCCAGTCGGCCTTGCTGGGGTCGAGGCGCCGGATGTAGCGCTCGGCCCAGTCGAGGATGGTCAGCGTGGTCAGGCCCAGGAAGTCGAACTTGACCAGGCCGGCGGCCTCGACGTCATCCTTGTCGTACTGGCTGACCACGCCACCGTCGTCGCCCTGCGTGTAGAGCGGACAGAAGTCGGTCAGCTTGCCGGGCGCGATCAGCACGCCGCCGGCGTGCATGCCGACGTTGCGCGTCATGCCCTCGACGCGCTGTGCCAGCTCCAGCAACTGGCGGACCTCTTCCTCGTTGTTCTCGCGCTCGGTCAGCAGCGGCTCTTCTTTCTTCGCTTCCTCGATGGTGACCAGCTTGCCCGGCTTGAACGGAATCAGCTTGGCGACGCCGTCGACGAAGCCGTAGCCCAGGTCAAGCACGCGGCCCACGTCGCGCACCGCCGCCTTGGCCGCCATGGTGCCGAAGGTGGCGATCTGCGACACCGCGTCCTTGCCATACTTCTCCTTCACGTAGGTGATCACGCGATCGCGCCCGTGCTGGCAGAAGTCGATATCGAAGTCGGGCATCGACACCCGCTCCGGGTTCAGGAAACGCTCGAACAGCAGCGCGTACTTGAGCGGGTCGAGATCGGTGATGCCCAGCGCGTAGGCGACCAGCGAACCAGCCCCGGAGCCCCGCCCCGGACCCACCGGCACGCCGTTGTTCTTGGCCCAGTTGATGAAGTCCGCCACGATCAGGAAGTAGCCGGGGAAGCCCATCTTGATGATGGTGCCGGTCTCGAATTCCAGCCGCTCGTAATACTCGGGCCGCTTCGCCTCGCGCTCGGCCGCATCCGGGAACAGGATTTCGAGGCGCTTCTCCAGGCCTTCCTTGGCCATGTGCACCAGGTAGTCGTCGAGCGACATGCCGTCCGGCGTCGGGAACAGCGGCAGGCGCGGCTTGCCCAGTTCCAGCGTCAGGTTGCAGCGGCGCGCGATCTCGACGGTGTTCTGCAGCGCCGACGGGATGTCGGCGAACAGCGCGCACATCTCGTCCTGTGTCTTGAAGTACTGGTCGGTGGTGAAGCGGCGCGTGCGGCGCGGGTTGGCCAGCAGCTCGCCCTCGGCGATGCAGGTGCGGGCCTCGTGCGCGGTGTAGTCGTCCGGTGTCATGAACTGCACCGGATGCGTGGCCACCACCGGCAGCCGCAGTGCGGCGGCCAGCTGCACCGCCTGCTGCACATAGCTTTCCGTACCGGCGTGGCCGGCGCGCTGCAGTTCGATATAGAAGCGCTGCGGAAAAAGTGCCGCCCAGTGCTGCGCGGCACGTTCGGCGCCGGCCGGGTTGCCGTTGGCCAGCGCCATGCCGATGTCGCCGCCCATGGCGCCGGACAGCGCGATCAGGCCGGTGGCCAGCGGCTCACCGCCTTCGCCCGGCTCTTCGAACCAGCCCGGGTCGATCTCGGCGCGGCCGCGATACTGGTTGACCAGCCAGGCACGCGACAGCAGGGTACACAGGTTCAGGTAACCGCGGCGGTCCTGCACCAGCAATTGCAGCCGCGGCGCCTTGTCGCGGTCATCGGCGTTGGTCAGCCAGACGTCGGCGCCGACCAGCGGCTTGACGCCGCCGCCGCGCGCTTCCTTGTAGAAGCGGATCAGGCCGAAGGCGTTGGCGAGGTCGGTCAGGGCGAGCGCTCCCATGCCGTCGGCCGCGGCGGCCTTGACGGCGTCCTCGAGGCGGACGATGCCATCGACGACAGAATATTCGGAGTGCAGGCGGAGGTGTACGAAGCGGGGTGCGGACATGGGGCGATATTGTACCGGCTCGGCCGGCCCTGGCTGACGGCTTTGTGTCCGCGGCCGGCCCCGCCACCCGCCCGCCTGGCCTGGCATCCCCCAGGGCCAAGTCCGACGAGGACGCTGGGGCATGCGCGCCACCCGGCCCCGTGGCGCTATAATTTCGCCTTTCCAATCAGGCAGTTACCGCCCGCATAGCGAGAACGCGCGTGGCGGCGCCTGCGCATCGATACGCGCCGTCATGCAGATCATCAATATCTCCGCCTACAAGTTCGTCACGTTGGAAGACCGCGAGACGCTGCGCGAGCAACTACGCGAGCGCTGTGAGGCCGCCGGCCTGAAGGGTACCGTGCTGCTGGCGCCGGAAGGTATCAACCTGTTCCTGGCCGGCCCGCGCGCCGCCATCGACGAGGTCGTCGGCTGGCTGCGCGCGGATGCGCGCTTCGCCGACCTGGCGCCCAAGGAAAGCGTGTCGGACACCCAGCCCTTCAAGCGCATGCTGGTGCGCCTGAAGAAGGAAATCATCACCATGAAGATGCCGCTGATCCGCCCGGAAGAGGGGCGCGCGCCATCGGTGGCACCGGTCGAGCTGAAGCGCTGGCTGGATCAGGGCCATGACGACACCGGGCGCCCGGTTGTGATGCTGGATACGCGCAATGCCTTCGAGGTGGCGGTCGGGACCTTTGCCGGGGCAGTCGAGTACGGCATCCACAAGTTCAGCGACTTCCCTGCCGAGGTCGCCGCGCATCGGGCCGAACTGGAAGGCAAGACAGTGGTGTCGTTCTGCACCGGCGGAATCCGCTGCGAGAAGGCCGCCATCCATATGCAGGAAGTCGGCGTCGAGCACGTCTACCAGCTCGAGGGCGGCATCCTGAAGTACTTCGAGGAAGTCGGTGGCAGCCACTACCAGGGCGATTGCTTCGTCTTCGACTACCGCACCGCACTGAACCCGCAGCTGGAACCGGCCGGCCCCAAGCAATGCTTCGCCTGCCGCGCGGTGGTCACCGCCGAGGAGCAGCAGAGCCCGCTCTACGTGGTCGGCCAGAGCTGCCCTCACTGCGCCGCCGGCCAGGCCGCCGCCTGAACCCGGCCGCGCCCCCGGCGCGGGCCCGCGCCTCAGGCAGCCAGCAGGTGGTAGAGGTTGCGCAGCATCGCCGCGGTCGCCCCCCAGATGAAACGGTGGCCGCCACCCTCGCGCGGGAACGGCATCGCATAGAACATGCGCTCACCGTCGACCCAGCGCAGCAACCTGCGCTGGTGGTGGGCCGGGTCCATCAGAAATGACAAGGGCACCTCGAACACATCGGCCACCTCGCCGGCATTCGGGCGCAGCGTGAAGCCATCGCGTACCAGCCCCACCACCGGACTGACCAGGAAGCCGGTGCCGGTGATGTAATCGGGCAGGGTGCCGACCACCTCGACGAAATTGCGCGGCAGCCCCACCTCTTCCTCGGTCTCGCGCAATGCGGTCGTGATCCGGTCCGGGTCCGTCACGTCGAAGCTGCCGCCCGGAAAGCTGATCTGGCCCGCATGCGCGCTCAGGTTGGCATTGCGCTCGGTCAGCAGCACCGTCAGCCCATGCTCGCGCTCCACCAGCGGCATCAGCACGGCGGCATCGCGCAAGGCGCGGCCGCGGTCGTTGGCGCGGGAATCGTCAACCAGTTCGGGCTGCCAGGGGGGTGGCAGCTGCAGGCGCTGCCGGATGAAGCCCGGCTGCAGCCGCGAAGCGGCGATCGCCGGGTGGCGCGTATCGGTATCGAGGACGGGAAGGGCTTCGGGATCAAAGGCAGGGCGCATAGCGGCAGTAGTATGACAGAAGCCGCGCCGCAGCATATGAGGCGGCCGCAACCATGCAAAAAAGGCACCCAAAGGTGCCCCTGGAAAGCTGCCGACGGCCGGAGCCGCCGGAGTGACCGCCTTACTGAGCGGCAGCTGCCTTGGTCGAAGCCTTGGAAACCAGCTTTTCCTTGATACGAGCCGACTTGCCCGAGCGCTGGCGCAGGTAGTACAGCTTGGCGCGGCGCACGTCGCCGCGGCGCTTCACCTCGATGCCGGCGATCAGCGGCGAGTACAGCTGGAACGTACGTTCCACGCCCTCACCCGACGAGATCTTGCGCACGATGAAGGACGAGTTCAGGCCGCGGTTGCGCTTGGCAATCACGACGCCTTCGTACGCCTGCACGCGCTTGCGGTTACCTTCCACCACGTTCACGTTGACCACCACGGTGTCGCCGGGGGCGAACGCGGGAATGGTCTTGTTGGCGGTCAGACGAGCGATCTCGTCCTTTTCGATTTGCTCGATGATGTTCATCGTTTTTCTCCTAGACCATCATACCGGCGTTGTGTGCCCCAGGCATTGCCCGGGCCCCGGCAGAGGATGGGGTTTTCACTTGGCGGGAGCGAGCTCCCGCCCTTCCTTCGCGGACCACTCCGACAGAAACTTCTCGTCGGCGCGGGTCAGCAAACCCTGCTTGCGAGCCGCCTCGATCAGGTCTGGACGCTTGCTCGCGGTGTTGGCGAGCGCCTGACGGCGCCGCCATTTTTCAATCTCGGCATGATGGCCACCGAGGAGAATCTCGGGTACGCGCACGCCTTCATACACTTCCGGCCGCGTATAGTGCGGACAGTCGAGCAGGCCATTGACGAAACTGTCCTGTACCGCCGACTGCGCATCGCCCAGCACGCCGGGCAGATGTCGCACCACCGCGTCGATCAGCGCCATGGCCGGCAATTCGCCGCCCGACAGCACGAAATCGCCGAGGCTGATTTCCTCATCCACGCGCCGATCGATCAGGCGCTGGTCGATCGCCTCGTAGCGACCGCACAACAGCACCAGGCCGGGACGCTGCACCAGTTCCATCACCTTGGCATGGTCCAGGCGCGCGCCCTGCGGCGACATCAGCACCGTATGCGGCCGCTCGACGCCGGCCTGCGCCTGCACGGCAGCCGCCGCATCGAGAGCGTCCTCCAGCGGCTTGGCCAGCATCACCATGCCGGGGCCGCCGCCGTACGGGCGATCATCGATCGTGCGGTAGTTATCAGCGGTGAAATCGCGCGGATTCCAGGTCCGCAACGCGTAGCGCTGCTGCTGGGCTGCCCGGCTGGTGATGCCCCAGTCGGTCAGCGCACGAAACATCTCGGGAAACAGCGTGATCACATCGAACTGCATCCGCCCCTCCCCCACCACGCCGCCACCGCGCGGCTGGCCAATCAGTAATCCAGCCCCCAGTCCACCACGATGCGCCTGGCCGCTGTATCGACCTCGCGCAGATAGGCATCGACGAAGGGGATCAAACGCTCGCCCGGCTTGCCATCGGGCAGCGTGCAGGCGACCTGCAGAATCTGGTGCGCGCCATTGTCGATCAGGCCGGACACCTCGCCGAGGGATTCCCCCGACTCGTTGCTGACGGCACAACCGATCAGGTCGACCCAGTAGAATTCGTTTTCCTGCGGCGCCGGGAAGTCGGCACGACGGACCCAGACGCGGCGCCCCTTGAGCGCCTCGGCCAGGTTGCGGTCTGCCACGCCGGCAGCCTGCGCGACCACCGTACCGCTGTGCTCGCGCGCCTGCGCGATCTTCAGGCACAGTGGCGGCACCCCGGCATCCGCACTGCCGGCGAGGCCGGGCCGCGGTACGGCGAGCAGCCACCAGCGACGTGCATTCAGCAATGCTTCGGCGTCCTGGGCATGCGGCTGGACCTTGATCCAGCCACGGATGCCATAGGCAGCACCGACGTAGCCGACCTCAACCAGATCTTCCGGCAGGGCATCGGCATGAACCAGTGCCGCAGGCAACCTGGCAGGCTGCGGGGCGGCGGGTGACGTCAACGGCCGCCGCGGCGCGGCGCCCTGCTTGCGTTCAGTCACGGCAGGAGGACAGATCTGTGCCGGAGACTGCCAGCCACGCACATGGCATGGCCAGGCGCATCTCCCGGCTCAAGCCGATCAGGCAGCGGCCTTGGCGGCGCCTTGCTTGACCAGGCGCGCCACGGTCGGCGACAGCTGGGCACCGACGCCTTGCCAGTAGGTCAGGCGGTCGGCGACAACGCGCAGGCCTTCGGCGCCGTCGGCAGCCAGGGGGTTGTAGAAGCCGATACGCTCGATGAAACGGCCATCACGGCGGTTACGCGAGTCGGTAGCGACGATGTTGAAGAACGGGCGCTTTTTGCTGCCGCCGCGAGCCAGACGGATGACGACCATGGATGAATTCCTCAGAAAACGGGGTGTTCGAACACGAAACACGAGAGTATAGCCCAATTCTCAAGGCCAAACAAACACTTAGCCAATTGACCGTGCACGGCAGGGCAGGCATGGTGGCGGGAACCCCTGCGAAGGAGCGCATCATGAGGATCCTGCCGCACTTCCACCCGGGCCGCGCGCTGGCCGCCTGGCGCAGCGCCGCCCTGCTCCCCTGCATGCTGTGCCTGGCTGCCCCAGTGCCGGCGGCCCTCCCGCTCAACGAGATCAAACTGCCGCCGGGCTTCCACATCGAACTGCTCAGCGACAAGGTGCCGGATGCCCGCGGCATGACGTTCTCACCGGGCGGCACACTCTTCGTCGGCACAAGTGCAAAAGGAAAAGTCTACGCCATCTCCGATCCGCTGGGGCCGCGGCCACGGGTGCGCACCATTGCCAGCGACCTGACCATGCCGGTCGGCGTCGCTTTCCGCAACGGCGCGCTCTACGCTTCCTCGGTTTCGCGCATTGTCCGGCTGGATGGGATCGAGGCACGCCTGGACGACCCGCCGCAGCCGGTGACGGTCAGCGACCGTTTTCCGAGCGAGACTCACCACGGCTGGAAATTCATCGCTTTCGGACCCGATGGCTACCTCTACGTGCCGGTCGGCGCGCCCTGCAATATCTGCGCGCCGGACGAGAACCGCTACGCCAATATCATGAAGATGCGGCCCGACGGCTCCGACCTGCAGGTCGTGGCCAAGGGGGTGCGCAACAGCGTGGGATTCGACTGGAATCCGGCTTCCGGTGAATTCTGGTTCACCGACAACGGACGGGACTGGATGGGCGATGACCAGCCCGACGACGAACTCAACCGCCTGTCCCGCCCCGGCCAGCACTTCGGCTACCCCTACTGCCATGCCGGCGACATCCCCGATCCCGAATTCGGCAAGCAGCGCCCGTGCTCGGAATTCGCGCCGCCCGCCGCCAAGCTCGGCGCCCATGTCGCCGCCCTTGGCATGCGCTTCTACACAGGCAATGCGTTTCCGCCGGAATACCGGCGCAATACGATCTTCATCGCCGAGCACGGCAGCTGGAACCGCAGCACACCAGTCGGCTACCGGGTGGTACGGGTGATGCTGGATCAACAGGGCAAGGTCACCGGCCAACAGGTGTTCGCGGAGGGCTGGCTGCGCCGGGGCAAGCCTTGGGGCCGCCCGGTCGACGTGCAGGTCGCACCCGACGGCTCCCTGCTGGTCAGCGACGACTTCGCCGGTGCCATCTACCGGATCCGCTACGCACCGTAGCGCCCTGCCCGTCCAGCCACCCGAACTGCCCCGAAACGGGGAAACAATCCGTTACACCGGTAACGCGATTCGCATAGGCGCACTCGGAGCGCATGCGTACCATGAAGCCATCTCGTGAACCCATCCGCGCGACAGGCTTCTGGAAATCCGTATGCTTTCCCGCTCCCCCCTGCGCAACGGCGTGGCCGGCCTGGCACTGCTTGCAGGCCTGCTCGGCACCGCGGCGATCAGCCACGCACAGGTCGCCTTCTGGCACCAGGCGCGCCCCGATGCCCGCCAGGCAGGCCCGCGCGCGCAAGCAGGCGGCTGGGAGATGGCAAGCGTGCGGGCCGAAAGCCGCGACCATGTCCGCGCGCAGATCGAGCGGATGGAAGCAAGGGCCCGCGCCGACGATCGCCTGAGCGGGCGCCCCGCGCCCTCTCCCGCCGCCTTGCGCAATGAGGAGCGCCCCCCACCCGCCGAACGGGAACGACCGTCCGACAATGCGCGCGGCGATCCGCGCGCGACCGGGATGGGTCCGGGCTGGCAGGCGCGCGAGCGCGAAAACGGCCGCTGAGCAAGGGGCCGGATCGGCGCCCGCCCCTGGCTGGCTGCAACGCCTGGCATCCTGCCCCCCCCCTGAACTCCACGAGCTTGCCCGGGCGGCAAGCTCCACCACCGCAAGCCCCCACCCTACATGTGGCGACGATGGCAAGGTACGGCCATCGCGCCTCGCCACGGCTTACAATGTGACCCGCCGCACGCTGGCCGCCAGTCAGCACGCCGCCCGGCGGGGGTGCCTGCCCGCCGCATGACCGGATCCCGTTCTGCCATGTCCGCTGCAAGCCAAGCCTCTGCCACGCCCTCCACTGCCAATGCCCGCCCGGCACGCGGCAAGTCCAAGCTGGCCACCGTCGCGCTCGCCTTCCTGCTGGGCAGCCTCGGGGCACACCGCTTCTACCTTGCCGGCGTGCGCGACCGCTACGGCTGGATGCACCTGCTCGCCACGCTGGCCGGCACGATCGGCGTGGCCTCGCTGCTGGCCGATGCCGGCAATCCGGTATTGAACTGGGTCTTCGCCGTGCTCGGCGGCACCTCGCTGACCTCGGCCTTCCTGGCTGCGATCGTCTACGGCCTGCGGCCGGACGAAAAATGGGATGCGCGCTTCAACCCGCACGGTGCACCGACCCGCTCCGGCTGGCCCGTCGTCATCTTGGTGATCCTTTCGCTGCTGATCGGCACCGGCCTGTTGATGGCCGGCCTGGCCATCAGTTTCCAGACCTACTTCGAATCGCAGGTAGAAGCTGCGCGCGCGCTGTCACAGTAGCGCCGAAACCGCGCCGCGGCAGCCGGGGAAGCCGGAAGCGGGCGCGCGCCCCGACCGCCGTGCGCACTCAGAAAAGCGATCCCTGGCGCGGCGCCGGTGGCGCAGGAAGGGCCGGCGGCCGGAAGCGCGAGGTGTCCAGCTCATAGCGGTTGTAGCGGTAGCCCAGCCGGTCGGCCGCCTTGTAGAAGCGCTGGCGCAACAGGTCGGCCCAGATGCCGGTGCCGCGCATGCGCGAGGCAAAATCCGCGTCGTAGTCCTTGCCGCCGCGCATGTCGCGCACCCGGTTCATCACGCGCTCGGCCCGGTCCGGAAAGTGTGCCTGCAGCCACTCCTCGAACAGGGGCCTCACCTCCCACGGCAGCCGCAGCACGATGTAGTTGGCATAGACCGCGCCGGCTTCGCGCGCCGCCTCGAGGATGCGCTCCAGGTCCGGCTCGGTGACGAAGGGAATCAGGGGCGCCACGCTGACACCCACCGGAATGCCGGCCTCGCTGAGCGTGCGGATCGTGCGCAGCCGGCGCGATGGCGCCGCCGCACGCGGCTCCAGGGTGCGCGCCAGTCCGGCATCCAACGTGGTGATGGTGACGGCGGCCACGGCCAGGCGCTTGGCCGCCATCGGCGCCAGCAGGTCGATATCCCGCTCGATCAGCGCCGACTTCGTGATCAGCGCGACCGGATGGTCGCAAGCGTGCAGCACCTCGAGCACGCTGCGGGTGATGCGGTGTTCGCGCTCGATGGGCTGGTAGGCATCCGTATTGACGCCCAGCGCGATGGTCTCGCAGCGATAGAACGGTCGCGACAGGGCATGGCGCAAGCGCTCGGCGGCATTGGCCTTGGCGAACAGCCGGCTCTCGAAATCCAGCCCGGGAGACAGATCGAGGTAAGCGTGGGTCGGCCGCGCGAAGCAATAGATGCAGCCATGCTCACAGCCGCGATAGGGATTCAGCGAGACATCGAAGGGAATATCCGGCGACGCGTTACGCGTCAGGATCGAGCGCGCCTGTTCGAGGGTGACATGGGTGACCAGCCGCGGCCCCGCCTCGCTGGCGGGGGCCTCCACCGCGTCGGCGCGCGCGGGCATCTCGCCGGCCGGCGCCCAGCCGTCGTCGAACGCCTCGCGCCGGTCGCGCTCGAAGCGTCCCTGCAGGTTGCTGACGGCACCCCGCCCCTTGCTCGGCGCGGGCGGCCGCCCTGGACGTCCGGAATCTCCCATACGTGGCCAGCCCGGCGCCTCAGTTACGCCCGGCGCCGGCCGCCGGCGCCTTCTCTTCGACGGAAATGGCCAGGGTCTCCTTGATCTCTTCCATCACCACATAGCTCTTGGACTGGGCCGCGCCGGGCAACTGCAGCAGGATGTCACCCAGCAGGCGGCGATACTCGCCGATCTCGCGGATGCGCGCCTTGATCAGGTAGTCGAAGTCACCCGACACCAGGTGGCATTCCAGCACCTCCGGGATGCGCAGCACCTCGCGCCGGAACTGCTCGAACATATTGCCCGACTTGTCGCGCAGCGTGATCTCCACGAATACCAGCAGGGCACTACCCAGCAGCACCGGGTTCAGGCGCGCGTGGTAGCCCATGATGACACCATCGCGCTCGAGCCGCTTGACCCGCTCGATGCAGGGCGTGATGGTCAGGCCCACAGCCTCGGCAAGGTCCTTCATCGACATGCGCCCGTCCGCCTGCAGCAAGGCCAGGATCCTACGGTCCAGCCGGTCCAGGCTGCGCACGGGTTGCCGACTCGTTCTCATGATTTCTTCCTGTTTATCGAAATTTTTCGACAACTATAACTAGCGTATTTTCAATAGCATAGTAGTAAATGCTTCCGTGACTGGTTCTCCCAGTTACGCCCCCAACGCCGGATGCCCGGTCGACCAGTCGGAGTGAGTGGAAATGCGCGTTCTTGTTCTTGGCAGCGGTGTGATCGGTGTCACCAGCGCCTGGTATCTGGCCCAGGCCGGACACGAGGTCACGGTGGTAGACCGCGAGGCCGGACCGGCGCTGGAAACGAGCTTCGCCAACGCCGGCCAGATCTCACCGGGCTATGCGTCGCCCTGGGCGGCCCCCGGCGTGCCGCTCAAGGCCATCAAGTGGATGTTCCAGCAGCACGCGCCGCTGAGCATCCGCCCCGACGGCACGCTGTTCCAGCTGCGCTGGATCTGGCAGATGCTGCTGAACTGCAGCGCCGACCGCTATGCCGTCAACAAGGAACGGATGGTGCGCCTGGCTGAGTACAGCCGCGACTGCATCCGCGCACTGCGGGCCGACACCGGCATCGCCTATGAGGGCCGCACGCAGGGCACCCTGCAACTGTTCCGCACCGAAGCGCAACTGGCTGGTGCAGCCAAGGACATCGCCGTCCTCGACCAGGCCGGCGTGCCCTACGAACTGCTCTCGCGCGAACAACTCGCGAGCGCAGAGCCGGCGCTGGCCACGGTCAGCCACAAGCTGACCGGCGGCCTGCGCCTGCCCAATGACGAGACCGGCGACTGCCAGCTGTTCACGCGCCGGCTCGCCGCGATGGCCGAAGCCCAGGGCGTGCGCTTCCTCTTCAACCGCACCATCGGCAACCTGCTCACGCGCGGCGACGCGGTGACCGGCGCCATGGTGGACGGCGAGCCGATGTCGGCAGACCTGGTGGTGGTGGCGCTGGGCAGCTGGTCAACGCAGATGGTCAAGCCCTTCCTGTCCGGCCTTTCCGACCTGCCTGTCTATCCGCTCAAGGGCTTCTCCATCACGGTGCCGATGAACGACGCCTCGCGCAGCCCGGTCTCCACCGTGCTGGATGAAACGTTCAAGGTGGCCATCACGCGCTTCGACGACCGCATCCGGGTCGGCGGCATGGCGCAGATCGTCGGCTATGACCGTTCGCTGGACCCAGCCAAGCGCCGCACGCTGGAACACGTGGTCACCGACCTGTTCCCGGGCGCCGGCGACGTCAGTCGCGCCACCTTCTGGACCGGCCTGCGGCCGATGACGCCGGATGGCACGCCCATCGTCGGGCCGACCCCGGTCAAGGGCCTGTGGCTGAACACCGGCCACGGCACGCTGGGCTGGACCATGGCCTGCGGCTCGGGCAAGCTGCTGTCCGATCTGGTGTCGGGCACCAAGCCGGCCATCCGCGCCGACGACCTGTCGGTCTCGCGCTACCTGCACGACACGCAGCGGCACACCTCGCCGCGCCCGGCCGTGGCCTGATGGCCTGGAGGCCCGGAGAACGGCCTCCGCCGGTCTTCCCGGCAGCGGCGCCTGCCGCGCGCACCCATGAGAACGGGCGCTTCCGGTCGGAAGCACCCGTTTTTGCTTTCCTTTCCGCTTGCCTGACGGCGTCGCGCCTCCCGCCGGCCCGTGACGGCATGCGCCCGGCGAGGTCCAGGGCCGCCGATTCGCCTCTTGCCCAGAGCATGCCCTGGATTGTTGTGCAGCAGGTCTCGCCCGCCGCCCTTCTCGCTGGCCTGTGGCAGGTGCGTACTGGATGAAAAAAAACCGTTCGCGGGTGCCCCCGGGAACGGCTCTTGCGATGCGGTCGGTGCCGGCCCCGCGGGGCCAGCCAGCGGGACTCAGCCCAGTGCCGCCACCAGCTCGGGCACGACCGTGTTCAGGTCGCCCACCAGGCCGTAGTCGGCCACGGAGAAGATCGGCGCCTCCGGATCCTTGTTGATCGCTACGATCACCTTGGAGTCCTTCATGCCAGCCAGATGCTGGATCGCGCCAGAAATACCGACAGCGATGTACAGCTGCGGTGCCACGATCTTGCCGGTCTGGCCGACCTGGTAATCATTCGGCACGAAGCCGGCATCGACAGCGGCGCGCGAAGCGCCCAGCGCCGCGCCCAGCTTGTCGGCCAGCGGCGTCAGCACCTTGGTGTAGTTCTCGCCAGAGCCCACGCCACGGCCGCCGGAGACGACGATCTTGGCAGCAGTCAGTTCCGGACGGTCGCTCTTCGCCACTTCACGCGAAACGAACTGCGAGACGCCGGCATCGGCCACGGCCGGCAGGCTTTCGACGGCAGCCGATCCGCCTTCGGCAGCGGCGGCGTCAAAGGCGGTACCACGCACGGTGATGACCTTGACCTTGTCGGCCGATTTCACGGTGGCGATGGCATTGCCGGCGTAGATCGGACGCTCGAAGGTGTCCGGGGCATCGACCTTGGAGATCTCCGAGATCTGGGCCACGTCCAGCTTGGCGGCCACGCGCGGCAGGATGTTCTTGCCGTACGGGGTGGCGGGCGCCAGGATGTGGCTGTAGTCGTTGGCGATGGCCAGCGCCTGCTCGGCCACGTTCTCGGCCAGGCCGTCGCCGAAGTACGGCGCATCGGCCAGCAGCACCTTGGTGACGCCGGCGATCTTGGCGGCGGCGGCAGCGGCGGCCGCTGCATTGGAGCCGGCCACCAGCACGTGGACGTCGCCACCGCACTGGGCGGCTGCGGTCACCGTGTTCAGCGTGGCGGCCTTGATGGTTTGGTTGTCGTGTTCAGCAATGACGAGTGCAGTCATGTTCTCTCTCCCCGCGCTCAGATGACCTTGGCTTCGTTCTTCAGCTTTTGCACCAGCGTGGCGACGTCCGGCACCATCACGCCCGCGCTGCGCTTGGCCGGCTCGACGACCTTCAGCGTGGTCAGGCGCGGCTTGACGTCGACACCGAGGTCTTCCGGCTTGACGGTGTCCAGCGGCTTCTTCTTGGCCTTCATGATGTTCGGCAGCGTGACGTAGCGCGGCTCGTTCAAGCGCAGGTCGGTGGTCACCACCGCCGGCAGCGACAGCGACAGCGTTTCCAGGCCGCCGTCGACTTCACGGGTCACCGAAGCCTTGCCGTCGGCCACGACCACCTTGGAGGCGAAAGTCGCCTGCGGCAGGCCGGCCAGCGCGGCCACCATCTGGCCGGTCTGGTTGGAATCGTCGTCGATGGCCTGCTTGCCCAGGATCACCAGTTGCGGCTGCTCCTTGTCGATCAGGGCCTTCAGCAGCTTGGCCACGGCCAGCGGCTGCAGGTCTTCGCTCGACTCCACCAGAATGCCGCGGTCGGCACCGATGGCCATCGCGGTGCGCAGCGTTTCCTGGCACTGGGCCACGCCGCAGGACACGGCGATCACCTCGGTGGCCACGCCGGCTTCCTTCAGACGCACCGCTTCTTCCACGGCGATTTCGTCAAAGGGGTTCATGCTCATCTTGACGTTGGCCAGATCCACGCCCGTGCCGTCCGACTTCACCCGGACCTTGACGTTGTAGTCCACCACGCGCTTGACTGCGACGAGTACTTTCATGCGCTCACTCCACTGATCACTGATAGTCAGAAATTTGCATCGCTCGCCATTATAACCACCGGTCTGGCGGCGCCTTAGTTTTTCGAACGATCGTACTATTTTATCGGTAAAGAATTGCCGGGCATAGCCCGGCAAGCTCGAAAACCCAGGTCAATTGTGCCGCAGGATGCCCTGCGGCGGCGAATTCGCCTCTGTTTTTCGACTTACCACGCGGTAATCACCGAGTCCTTGTAGGTCGCCTGGATGTATTGCTTCACCTCGGCCGAGTGATAGGCCTTGAGCAGCTTGGCCACCCAAGGCTTGTTCTTGTCGGCTTCGCGCACGGCGATCAGGTTGGCGTACGGCCCCTTCGGTCCTTCCATGGCGATCGCGTCCTTGGTCGGCGACAGGCCTGCCGATTCCGCGTAGTTGCCGTTGATGGCGGCGGCGTCGAGATCGTCCAGCGAGCGCGGCAGCTGGGCGGCGTCCAGTTCCACGATCTTCAGCTTCTTCGGGTTCTCGGTGATGTCCAGCGGCGTCGCCTTCAGGCCGGCATCCGCACGCAGCTTGAGCAGGCCCTTGCTCTGCAGCAGCAGCAGGCCGCGGCCGCCGTTGGTGGGATCGTTGGGCACGCCCAGGCGCGCGCCGGCCTTGAGCTGGTCGAGCGACTTGACCTTCTTCGAGTAGATGCCCATCGGGAAGGTCACGGTGAAGCCCGCGTTGGCGAACTTGTAGCCGCGGTCCTTCATCTGCGCTTCCAGGTAGGGCAGGTGCTGGTAGCTGTTGGCGTCGAGGTCGCCGGCGGCCAGTGCGGCGTTCGGCTGGATGTAGTCGCTGAACTCGACCACCTGGATGTTAAGGCCGTCGCGCGCGGCGACCTTCTTCACCTGCTCCATGATCTGGGCGTGCGGGCCGCCGGTGACCCCGATCTTGATCGGCTTGTCCTGCGCCGCGGCCTGGCCGGCCGCGGCCACGCCGAACACGAGGGCGGCAGCGCCCAGGATGGTTTGCAGCACGTTACGACGTTGCATCTTGTGACTTCCCTGTCTGTGATGGCTGGAGATGACTGGCGGCGGCGCGATTCGCTCCGGCCCCGCCTACTTGTGGCTGATGCGGCGGACCAGCCAGTCGCCGAAGCTCTGCACGGCCTGCACGAACACGATCAGGATCACCACCACCGCCACCATCACCTCGGTGATGTAGCGCTGGTAGCCATAGCGGATGCCCAGGTCGCCCAGGCCGCCGCCGCCGATCGCGCCGGCCATGGCCGAGTAGCCGACCAGGCTGACGAAGGTGATGGTCAGGCCGGCGACGATGCCTGGCATGGCCTCGGGCAGCAATACCTTCCAGACGATCTGCCAGGTCGTCGCACCCATCGACTGGGCTGCCTCGACCAGCCCCTTGTCGACCTCGCGCAGCGCCGACTCCACCAGCCGCGCGATGAACGGGATGGCCGCGATGGTCAGCGGCACGACCGCCGCGGCGGTACCGATCGACGAGCCGACGATGAAGCGCGTGAACGGAATCACCACCACCAGCAGGATGATGAAGGGAATCGAGCGCACCGCGTTGGCGACCACGCCGATGGTGCGGTTGAACAGCGGATTCGACAGCACGCCGCCACGGTCGGTCAGGTGCAGCAGCACGCCCAGCGGCACGCCGAACAGCGCACCGACCACGCCCGAGATGCTGACCATCAGCAGCGTCTCGTTGAACGAGGTCAGAAACAGGTCAAACATCTCAGACCACATGCTCGAGCTCCTCTACCACCACGCCCTGCTCCTGCAGGTATGCCATCGCCGCCTTCACGTCGGCCAGTTCGCCGGTGGCCATGATGGCCAGCGAACCGAAGGCCTGCCCCTGGATCTCGTCGATGTGGCCGTGCAGGATGTTGAAATCGAGCCCGTGGCGGCGGATCGCCTGGGCCAGCACCGGCTGGTCCACGCCTTCGCCGGTGAAAGCCAGGCGGTAGACGTGGTCGCGGCCGTTGCCGAGCCGGCTCTCCACGCGCTTGAGCACGCTGGCCGGCAGTTCCTGCGCGATCACGTCGCCGATCATGGCACGCGTGACTTCGTGCTGCGGGCGCAGGAAGACATCGATCACGCGCCCCTGCTCCACCACGCGACCGGCGTCGAGCACCGCGACGCGGTCGCATACCTGCTTGATGACCTCCATCTGGTGCGTGATCATCACGATGGTCAGGCCGAGTTCGCTATTGATCTTGCGCAGCAGCTCCAGGATGGCGCGCGTGGTCTCCGGGTCGAGCGCCGAGGTGGCCTCGTCCGACAGCAATACCTTGGGCTTGCTGGCCAGCGCCCGCGCGATGCCCACGCGCTGCTTCTGGCCGCCGCTGATCTGCGCCGGGTAGCGGTCCTTCAGCTTGTCGAGACCCACCAGCTCCAGCAGCGGCATCACGGCGGCGGCGATCTGCTGCTTGTTCTGGCCGGCCAGTTCCAGCGGCAGGGCCACGTTGTCGTAGACCGTGCGCGAAGACAGCAGGTTGAAATGCTGGAAGATCATGCCGATCTCGCGGCGCGCCTGCCGCAGCGCGCCCTTGTCGAGCGCGGTCAGGTCCTGGCCCGCCACGATGACGCGGCCGCTGGTCGGACGGTTGAGCAGGTTGATGGCGCGCACCAGGGTGCTCTTGCCGGCGCCGCTGCGGCCGATGATGCCAAAGACCTCGCCTGCCGCGATGGACAGGCTGACGTCCCGCAATGCATGCACTTCGCCCGACGCACCGGGAAAGCGCTGCGAGAGACCTTGCAGTTCGATCATGAGAGAAGACGAAAAGAAAACGGCAACAGGCGAGAAGGTCTCCAGCGCTGTTGCCGCACATTATTTTTCTGCGAGGCGCCTATTCTATGCGAACCGCCTCATACCAGAAACGAATTTTTTCCGATTCTCTTATACCAATAGCGCATAAAGCGATGGGAAATCCGCCAGGAATAGCACCTTGAAGTTATGTATAAGTTACATCATGCCCGCCAAGCGGGCGCACGCTTGTCGAGGAAGGCCTGCACGCCCTCCAGTGCCGACTCATCCATCATATTGCAGGCCATGGTCTGGCCGGCCAGCTGGTAGGCGGCCTCGATACCCATTTCGAGCTGGCGGTAGAACAGGCCCTTGCCTGCCGCGACCGCCGCCGCCGGCTTCGCGCAGATGCTGGCGGCCAGCCGCGCCACCTCCGCATCGAGCGCCTGCAGCGCCACCGCGGTGTTGATCAGGCCGCGCTCGCGAGCCGCCTGGGCGCTGATCATGTCACCGGTCAGCAGCATCTCCATGGCCTGCTTGCGGCCCAGGTTGCGCGACAGCGCCACACCCGGCGTCGAGCAGAACAGCCCCAGGTTGACGCCGGAGACGGCGAAGCGCGCATCGTCGGCCGCGACCGCGAGATCGCACATGGCCACCAGCTGGCAGCCGGCCGCGGTGGCGATGCCGTGCACGCGGGCAATGACCGGCTGCGGCATCTTCTGGATCGCCATCATCACGCGCGTGCAGCGTTCGAACAGGCGGCGATAGTAATCGTGCGAAGGCTGCGCGCGCATCTCGCGCAGGTCGTGCCCGGCGCAGAAAGCGCGCCCCGCGCCGGCCAGCACCACCACGCGCACGGCCGGGTCGGAAGCGATACGCGCCAACGCGGCCGACAGCGCGTCGAGCAGCCCTTCGGACAGCGCGTTGAAGGCGTCCGGGCGGTTGAGCGTGAGGCGCAGCACGCCAGGCGCGTCGAGTGATTCCTGCAGCAAGGGCGCGGCCGCCCTGTTATCCGATTCAGCCATGATCCAGTCTCCAGTGCCGGCGGCGCGGGCGCGCCGTCAGCCCTCCATCAGCACTTTCAGGTGCGCGGCCACGCTGCGCGCCAGCGCACTCAGGTTGTAGCCCCCCTCGAGGCAGCTGACGATGCGTCCCTGCGCGTGGCGACGCGCCACTTCGAGCAGGCGCTCGGTGATCCAGGCGTAGTCCTGCTCGACCAGGCCCATCTGCCCCATATCATCCTCGCGATGGGCATCGAAGCCGGCCGAGATGAACAGCATCTGCGGCTTGAACTCCTCCAGCCGGGGCAGCCAGATCGTCTCGGCCACCTCGCGCACCGCCATGCCGTTCGAGTAGGCCGGCAACGGGATGTTCGACATGTTCGGCGCGATCGTTTCCGCGCCGCTGTAGGGATAGAACGGGTGCTGGAAGAAGCTGCACATCAGCACGCGCCGCTCGCCGCGGAAGGCCGCCTCGGTACCGTTGCCGTGGTGCACGTCGAAGTCGACGATGGCGACCCGCTCCAGCCCGTGCGCCTCCAGCGCGTGCCGCGCAGCGATCGCCACATTGTTGTAGAAGCAGAAGCCCATGGCGCGGTCGGGCTCGGCATGGTGGCCCGGCGGCCGCACGCAGCAGAAGGCGTTCTCCAGCTCGCCGGCGATCACCGCATCGGTCGCCGCCACCGCGGCGCCGGCCGCGTGCGCGGCCGCCTCCAGCGTGCGGGGGTTCATCAGCGTATCGGGATCGATCGGGTGGTAGCCGCTGGCCGGGCTCGCCGCGGCCAGCGCGGCGAGATAGTCGGGACGATGGACGCGCTCGAGATGCGCGGCGGTGGCCGGCGGCGCTTCGCGCCGGTCCAGCAGGCCGTCGAGACCGTGCGAGATCAGGTGGTCTTCGATCGCCTGCAGCCGCTCCGGGCATTCGGGATGGAAATGCCCCATCTCGTGCAACAGGAAGGACGGATGGGTGTAGTAGCCGGTCGGCATGCTCTGCTCTTGTCAGGCCCGTGGCGGGGTAAATTTGTCTCCAATCGCTACGTTAGCACAGGAGGCCGGTCCCGCCCAATGCGCGCGGCGTGGACGCCGCATCCGCTATACTCAAGCGCACTTGCAAAGGACAACATGACCGATTCACAGCGTTCCCTGCGCCGCCCGCTGCTGGGCGCCGCGATCGCCGCCGCGGGCCTGGGCCTGTGCGGCCTCTCCCCCCTGTCGATGGCCGCCGGCAAGCGCCGTGTCGCCCTGCGCGAAGAGGAGATCGAACCCGGACGCTACCGCGACAACGCGCAGACGCAGGCCTTCATCGACGACATGGCGACCCGCCACGGCTTCGCGCGCGAACAGCTCGCCGACTGGTTCGGCCAGACCGTGTATTCGGCGACCGTGGCACGCCTGATCCTGCCGCCGGCCACGCCAGGACGCAAGAGCTGGCGCGCCTACCGCTCGCGCTTCATCGAACCGATCCGCATCAACGCCGGCGTGCGCTTCTGGCAGCAGAACCGCGCCACGCTGCGCCGCGCCGAGGCCGAGTTCGGCGTGCCCGCCTCGGTGATCGTCGGCATCATCGGGGTGGAGACCATCTACGGCCGCGACATGGGCACCTTCCGCGTGATGGACTCGCTCTCCACGCTGGCCTTCGACTACCCCGCCACGCCCAACCGGGACGCGCGCAGCGCGATGTTCCGCAACCAGCTGTCCGACTACCTGCTGTGGTGCCGCGACACCGGCACCGACGTCTTCTCCGTGCTGGGCTCCTATGCCGGCGCCGTCGGCATCCCGCAGTTCATGCCGACCAGCCTGCGCGAGTACGCCATCGACTACGACGGTGACGGCCACGTCGACCTGCGCAACAGCCCCACGGATGCCATCGGCAGCGTCGGCCGCTTTCTCCAGCTGCACGGCTGGGAAGCGGGCCGCCCGGTGGTGTGGCGCATCGCCGGCGACGACGGCAGCCGGGGCGTGGCCGCCGCCGCGGCCGACGGCGAACCCTGGCCCACGCGCACGCTGAACCAGTTGCTCAAGGCCGGGCTGCGTGTGGACGAACCCATCGACCTGGCGAGCGAAGGCGAAACCGGCGTGCTGATCGCCGACCTGCCCACGCCGGACCAGCCGACCGAATACCGCGTCGGGCTGCGCAATTTCTACGTGCTGACGCGCTACAACCGCAGCTTCTTCTATGCGCTCGCGGTGTACGAGCTGGGAGAGGCCGTCAAGGCGGCGATGGGCTGAGACGGCAGGAAACGGGAAAATGCCCCGGCGGTGCGCCGACGCCGCCGGTCCCACGGCGCGGCTTGACACGGTTGCTCTCCCGCAACCCGGAGGGGGCTGCAGAACGAGCGGCGCAAGACCAGCCTCAGGCGGGGAACACGCCTGTCGACAGGTAGCGGTCGCCGCGGTCGCACACCACGAAGACGATGGTGGCATTCTCGACTTCCTCGGCAACGCGCAGGGCAACGCACAGCGCGCCAGCCGCCGAGATGCCGCAGAAGATGCCCTCCTCGCTCGCCATGCGGCGCGCCATGTGCTCGGCATCCGCCTGGCTGACGGGCTCGGTGCGGTCGATGAACTTCGGATCGTAGATCTTGGGCAGGTAGGCTTCCGGCCATTTACGTATGCCCGGAATGCGCGACCCCTCGGCCGGCTGCGCTCCGACGATCTGGATGGCGGGATTCTGCTCTTTCAGGTACCGCGACACGCCGGTGATGGTGCCGGTGGTCCCCATGGCGGAGACGAAATGCGTGACGCGCCCTTCCGTATCGCGCCAGATCTCGGGACCCGTGGTCTCGTAGTGCGCCAATGGGTTGTCCGGATTGGCGAACTGGTCGAGGATCACCCCCTTGCCCTCGCGCTGCATCGACTCCGCCAGGTCGCGCGCATACTCCATGCCGCCCTTGACGGGCGTGAGCAGGATCTCGGCGCCGTAGGCCGCCATGCTCTGGCGGCGCTCGAGGCTCAGGTCCTCGGGCATGATCAGCACCATCTTGTAGCCGCGGATCGCCGCCGCCATGGCCAGCGCGATACCGGTATTGCCCGAGGTGGCTTCGATCAGGGTGTCGCCCGGCTTGATGCGGCCGCGCGCCTCGGCGCGGGCGATCATCGACACGGCGGGCCGGTCCTTGACCGAGCCGGCCGGGTTGTTGCCCTCGAGCTTGCCGAGAATCACATTGCCGCGTTCGGCGTTGCCCGCCCCGGGGATGCGCTGCAGTTGCACCAGCGGGGTGTTGCCGATGGTGTCTTCGATCGTCTTGTAGGCCATGGTGCTGGATCATCAATGTCGGCGGACATTGTAATGCAGCGGCCTGTCCCTTGCCGGCGACGCCCCGGCAAGGGACGGTCGGCGCTCAGCCCTGCTCGCGGCCCTTGCCGAGCAGGTGGTAGAGCAGGATCGCGCCGAAGGTGGCGGTGCCGATGCCGCCCAGGGTCATGCCGCCCAGCTTCAACGTCAGGTCGCCGGCGGCCACGGTCAGCGTGGCGCCCACCGTGATCAGGTTGCGGGAACTGGAGAAGTCCACATGGTTCTGCACCCAGATACGGCCGGCGGTGGCCGAGATCAGGCCGAACACGACGATGGTCAGGCCACCGATCACCGGTCCGGGAATGGTCAGGATCAGTGCGCCGAACTTGGGCGAGAAGCCCAGCACGAGAGCCACCGCGGCCGCCACCACGAAGATCAGCGTGGAGTAGATGCGCGTCACCGCCATCACGCCCATGTTCTCCGCATAGGTGGTCACGCCGGTGCCGCCGCCGCTGGCCGAGATCATGGTGGCGATGCCATCGCCGATGAAGGCGCGGCCGATATAGGGATCCAGGTTGCGGCCGGTCATCACGCCGATGGCCTTGATGTGGCCGAGGTTCTCGGCCACCAGCACGATGGCCACCGGGGCGATCAGCAACATCGCATTGGCGTCGAACACCGGCGCGGTGAACACCGGCAGGCCGAACCAGGCCGCGCTCGCCACGCCGGAGAAGTCGATCGGCTTGCCCAGCCCCATCACATTGGTGGCAAGCCAGTACAGCAGGTAGCCTGCCAAGCCGCCCAGCAGTACCGGCAGGCGGCCCAGCATACCGGGCATGCGCACTGCCACCAGGCCGACCGCGAACACGGTCAGCAGGCCGACCCAGGTGTCGAGCGAACCGCCGCTGACGGCCTTGACCGCCACCGGCGCCAGGTTCAGGCCGATGGCCGCGACGATGGCGCCGGTCACCACCGGCGGCATCAGGCGCTCCACCCACTGATAGCCGATCGCCTGCACCACCAGGCCGATCACCGTGTACAAGGCACCGGCGGCGATGATGCCGCCGAGCGCCAGCGGAATATTGGCGTTGGGGCCGCTGCCGCCATAGCCGGTGGCAGCGATCACCACGGCGATGAAGGCAAAGCTCGAACCCAGGTAGCTGGGCACGCGGCCGCGCACGCACAGGAAGAAGATCAGGGTGCCGATACCGGAGAACAGGATGGCGATATTCGGCGGGAAGCCCATCAGGATGGGCGCGATCGCGGTCGAGCCGAACATGGCCACCACGTGCTGGATCCCCGCCAGCAGCGTCTGCCCCGCTGGCAGGCGCTCGTCCGGGGCGATCACGCCCTCGGTCTTCAGCTTCCATTTCGGCAAGAAGCCCGTGCCGCCGATCTCTTCGTTCTGCATCTGTTTTTTCTCCCGATCTGCTTCTCTTGTCAGTGCTGTCAGTGCTACCGGTGCTGCCGGTGCCGCTCTTATGAATGCATCGTTGCGAGTACGCCTTCCACCTGGCGGCTGGCGCCCGGACCGCTCTTCACTGTCTCTATCGGCGGTGGCCAGCTCCGCCGCCTCTACCCGCTCCGCCATGGCGAAGCCCCGGCGGCGTCCGCATGATACTCCGCGCCAGCGGTCCGGCGGAACGCCCGAGCTTGCGTCGGAGCACGAGTCATGCCAGTTGCCCGGAACGACCGGACGCGGCCAGCGCCCGGCGGCGCCAAAGCAAAAGCCCCGGACATGCCGGGGCTTGCATGAGACGGCGCCGCGAAACGGTGCCGCCAGGGCGCGGCCGCGCTCAGCGTGCGGGCTTGGCCACCGCCTTGGCACCGGCCTTCGGGTCCGGCCTGGCGTCCTTCTTCGCCGCCGGAGCCGGGCGCGAGCCGAAACTCAGGCCCTGCTCCTGCAGCCGCACCACCGACTTCGGTCCCACGCCCTTGACGCGCTGGGCGAAGTCGTCGGCATCCTTGTAGGGCCCGTTCCGACTGCGTTCCTCGATGATGGTGCCCGCCGTGGCCGGCCCGATACCCTTGATGGTGCGCAGCGCCGCTTCGTCGGCGTTGTTGACGTCGACCGCGTGGGCGGCGCTGCCCAGGGAAAAGGCCAGTGCGCCCAACACGGCCAGCAAGGCTCGTTTGCTCATGGATGACTCTCCTATCCGGTTGCTCAGGACCTCGCCGCAAGAGGCGGGTCCAGCGCAGGATAAGAGGCAGCGGGCGGCTGTGCGTCGATCGGCCACACAAGTTGACACCATCCGCACCGGGATGTGTCCGTCGCGGGGGCGGGCCCCGGAACGACCCGGCCGGATCAGCCGCGCTGCAGCAGCCAGCGGCAATAGCGCGCCACGCCTTCCTGCACCGTCAGGAAGGGCTGGTCATAGCCGGCTGCGCGCAGGCGCGACATGTCCGACTGGGTGAAGCACTGGTACTTGCCGCGCAGCGCGTCAGGGAACTTGATGTACTCGAGCAGCCCTTCCTGCGTCATTTCCGCCAGGCTCAGCGCCGGCTTGCCCTCGGCCTCACGCAGCGTGTTGACCACCGTGGTGGCGATATCGTTGAAGGGCTGGGCGCGGCCGGTGCCGAGGTTGAAGATGCCGGACTTGTCCGGATGCTCGAGGAAGAACAGGTTGACCTTGACCACATCCTCGACCGAAATGAAATCGCGGCTGTGGCCGCCGGGGGCATAGCCGCCGTATTCGCCGAACAGCTTGACGATGCCTTCGCTGCGGAACTGGTTGAAGTTGTGGAAGGCCACCGAGGCCATGCGGCCCTTGTGGTCCTCGCGAGGACCATAGACATTGAAATAGCGGAAACCGACGATCTGCGACAGCGCACCCGGCAGCGTGCGGCGCACCACCTGGTCGAACAGGAACTTCGAATAGCCGTAAACGTTCAGCGGCTTCTCGTAGGCCCGCTCCTCGCGGAAGGTCTGCGAGGCACCATAGGTGGCGGCCGACGAGGCATAGAGGAACTGTGCGCCGAGGTCCAGGCAATGCCGCAGCAGCGTCTGGGTGTAGCGGAAATTGTTCTCCATCATGTAGCGCCCGTCGGTCTCCATGGTGTCGGAGCAGGCGCCCTCGTGGAAGATCGCGCGGATCTTGCCGAACTCGCCGCGCGCCAGGCGGGCGAGAAAGTCTTCCTTGTCGAGGTAGTCGCGGATCTCGCAGTCGACGAGGTTGTGGAACTTGTCCGCCCGCGTCAGGTTATCCACGGCGATGATGTTGTCCTCGCCCCGCTCGTTCAGGCCCTTGACGAGGTTGCTGCCGACAAAGCCGGCAGCGCCGGTCACGATGATGGTCATGGTCGTTCCAACGAATCCAACTAGTCCAACTAGTCCAACTAGTCCAACAGGTCCGACGGGTGCTGTGCGGGCACGTTGCGCCCTCAGCCCGCCGCGCCGAACAGTTCGGCGTAGCTGACCACGGCCGTGCCCAGCTTGCCCACCACGATGCCGCCGGCCCGGTTAGCCAGTTGCACCGCTTCCTTGAGAGGCACGCCGGCGCCGAGCATGGCCGCCAGCGTGGCGATCACCGTATCGCCGGCACCGGATACGTCATAGACTTCACGCGCCTGCGCCGACACGTGCAGCACCTCGGTCTCGGTATAGAGCGTCATGCCCTCCTCCGAGCGCGTCAGCAGCAGCGCCTCGAGCTGCAGGTCGCGGCGCAGGTTCTGCGCGCGCACGGTCAGGTCGGCCTCGGTCTTCCACGCGCCCACCACATGGCGCATCTCGGCGCGGTTGGGCGTGATCAGCGTGGCGCCGCGGTAGCGTGAGTAGTCGTCGCCCTTCGGGTCGACCAGCACCGCGCGGCCGGCGGCCCGACCGGCCTCCACCATGCGGCCGACGTGCGCCAGGCCGCCCTTGCCGTAATCGGACAGCACCAGTACCTCGTGCTCGGCCAGCAGCGACTGGAAGCGGTCCTGCACCGAGCGCAGCACTTCGTGCGTCGGCGGCTTCTCGAAGTCCACGCGCAGCAGTTGCTGCTGCTGCGCCACCACGCGCAGCTTGATAGTGGTATTGACGTTCGCATCGCGGTGCAGGTACGGCTTGACCTCGCTGGCCTCCAGCAAGGTCTCCAGCATGCGGCCCGGCTCGTCGTCGCCGATCACGCCCAGCATGCCCACGCGCGCGCCCAGCGCAGCAGCGTTGCGCGCCACGTTGGCGGCGCCGCCCAGGCGCTCGTCGCTGCGCTTGATCTGCACCACCGGCACCGGCGCCTCCGGTGAAATGCGCTCGACATCGCCGAACCAGTAGCGGTCGAGCATCATGTCGCCGACCACCAGAATGCGGGCCTGGCGGATCTGCTCCTGCGGAATCACGGTCTTGTTCATCGGCTTCCCTTGGCAACGCCGCCCGGCCCGTCAGCGGGGCGGCTGGCTTGCATACCCGTTTGCCTCGTGGGCTATTGCTCTGCGGCCGCGGCCGTCGAGGGCCGTCCGATCGCGTGGTATTCGATGCCCGCCTCCTGCATGGCCTCCGGCTCGTACAGGTTACGGCCATCGAAGATCACCGGCGCCTTCAGGCGCGCGCGGATCTGCGCGAAGTCAGGACTGCGGAACACCTTCCATTCGGTCATGATGATCAGCGCGTCAGCCCCTTCCAGCGCCGGCATCTGCTGCTCGCAGAAGTGCACGCGCGCCATGCCGCCATCGATGTCGGCAAGGTCCATCGCCATCACGCGGCGGGCCTCCTCCATCGCCACCGGATCGTGCACACGCAACGCCGCACCACGCGAGACCAGCTCGCGCACCAGCACGCGCGAAGGGGCTTCGCGCATATCGTCGGTATTGGGCTTGAAGGCCAGCCCCCACAGGGCGAAGGTGCGCCCCGCCAGGTCTTCGCCGAAGCGGCGCACCACCTTCCGCCCCAGGATCGCCTTCTGCGCGTCGTTGACAGCCTCGACCGCCTCCAGCACGCGCAGCGGCTTGCCGTAGGCGGCAGCCGTGCGCATCAGCGCCTGCACGTCCTTGGGAAAACATGAGCCGCCGTAGCCGGCACCGGCATAGAGGAAGCTGTAGCCGATGCGGGGGTCCGAGCCGATACCCAGCCGCACCAGTTCGATATCCGCCCCCACTTCGTCGGCCAGGTTGGCCAGCTCGTTCATGAACGAGATCCGCGTGGCCAGCATGGAGTTGGCCGCGTACTTGGTGAACTCGGCCGAACGCACGTCCATGTAGAAGGTGCGCTCGTGGTTGCGGTTGAAGGGTGCGTACAACTGCCGCATGATGGCCTTGGCGTGGCGGCCGGCGACGTCGTCGTCGCAGCCCAGCACGATGCGGTCGGGGCGCATGAAATCCTCGACCGCCGCCCCTTCCTTGAGGAACTCCGGATTCGACACCACGGAGAACTGCAGGTCTTCCAGGTTGCGTGCGGCCAACTCCTGGCGGATCACCGCGGCGACGCGGTCGCCGGTGCCGACCGGCACGGTGGACTTGTCCACCACCACCTTGAAGCCGGTCATGTAGCGGCCGATATTGCGCGCGGCGGCCAGCACATACTGCAGGTCGGCGGAGCCATCCTCGTCGGGCGGCGTACCGACCGCGATGAACTGCACGTCGGCATGCTCGACGCTGGCGGCGATATCGGTCGAGAAGGTCAGCCGGCCGGCGGCACGGTTGCGCTCGATCAGTTCCTTCAGGCCAGGTTCGTAGATAGGCACGCCGCCCGCGTTGAGCAAGGCGATCTTCCGTTCGTCGACGTCCAGGCAGAAGACATCGTTGCCCAGCTCGGCCAGGCAGGCACCGGTCACGAGGCCGACGTAGCCGCTGCCGATGATGGTGACTTTCATTGTTCGTACTCCAGATTCGGGTGCGCGCGCAGGCAGCCGGACTCAGCCCAGCGCTTCGGTGCGGCGCGGCGCATAGGTTTCCCAGCGGGCACAGCCGGGGCACTGCCAATAGAAGAGCCGGGCGCGGAATCCGCACTCGCGGCAGGTGTAGCGCGCCAGGTTGCGCGTGCGGGCCTGCAGCAGCTTGCCGATGGCAGCGGCCTCCTGGCCCTGGTCGGCAACCGGCGTGGCGGTCGCGGTGGCGCCGGCCGCCTCCTGTGCCGGCGCTTCCTGCCGGCCCAGTTCGGCCTGCGCCTCGAAATAGCGTGTCAGCGCCAGCAGCGAAGGCTGGCGGCGCAACTGGTCGCGCATCAGCGTCACCGCGGCGGCCGCCCCGTTTGCCTCCAGTTCGGCGCGATAGGCCGTGTCGAGCAGCTCTGGAGCCAGATTGCCCTTGAGCAGGCCATGCAGCCAGTCGAGCGCGCGTCCTTGCTGTCCCAGCTGGTGGTAGGCTTTGACCACGCGGTCGGCCACCAGCGGCACGAAGGCGGCATCCTGCCGCTCGATGCCGAGCCAGTGCTCCAGCGCCGCCGCAGGATCGCCGGCGGCGGAGGACACGTCGCCCAGCAGCATCGGCGCGCGCACGTTCTTCGGGTTCTCCTTGAGTGCCTGATGCAGCCACTGCACCGCCTGCTCGGGCTGCTTGCGCTGCAGCGCCTCCTGGCCCAGCTCGCAGCAGAACTGCGCGATCTGCACGCTGTAGTCCTTCTGCTCGAGCCCCTGCAACTCACGCGCGGCGTCGATCGCCTTCTTCCATTCTTTCTCGACCTGGTACAGCTCGAGCAGTACCCGCTTGGACGATGCGGCATAGGGGCCGGACATCAGGCGCCGCAGCGACTCCTCGGCGCGATCCAGCAGCCCCGCCCGCAGGAAGTCCTGCCCCAGCTCGTACAAGGCGTGTTCGCGTTCGGACTCGGGCAGGTCGGGACGACTGGCGAGGTTCTGATGCACGCGGATGGCGCGCTCGGTCTCGCCGCGCCGGCGGAACAGCGCCCCCAGCGCGAAATGGAGTTCAGTGGTTTCCGGATCGAGCCGGGCCACTTCGATGAAGGCGTCGATGGCCTTGTCAGGCTGCTCGTTGAGCAGGAAATTGAGGCCTTTGAAGTAGGAGCGCGGCAGCGCCCCCTGCTCGCTCAGCAGCTGGCGCACGTCGAAACGCGCGGCCACCCAGCCCAGGCCGAAGACGAGCGGCAGTCCCAGCAGCCACCAGGTTTCAAACATCATGACTCAGACTTTCGGTCCCATTATGTTGTAGGGAACGCCCGTCCCGCGCTCACTGCTCTCTGCCGCCTGCTGCGCGCGTGCCGCATCCAGCGAACGGCGCAAACGGCTGGCCTCCATGCGCTGGCGCATCAGCGCCGGCGCGACCGCGATCAGCGCGGCGACGATGCCGAGCGCGAAGGCGGCAAGCAGGATCAGGATCAACGGCGCGTGCCAGACTGCGCCGAAAAACAACTGTAGCGCCGCCTCGCCGGTATTTCGCAGTGCCAGCACGAACAGCAGCACGAACAGCACGATGCGGATGGTCCAGGCAACAAGTTTCATGCGAGCAAGGATGGACTAGAAAAGCGCGTTCAGGAGCCGGCGCCACGGCACTTGCGGCGAATTCCCGGCATTGTAACGGAATCGTTCGGCGCCGAAGGTAAGCCCTTGCCTGCAATCTGTGACGAAACATGACAGGCACGCCACACGGCGGCAAGAGATGCCGGCGGCCCCAACGAAAAAAGCGCTCCGGTCAGGAGCGCTTTTGCAGACAGCCGCGGAGCGGACCCGCTCAGGAGCGGACCAGGTTCAGCCCGCCGTCCAACAGCGCGCTGCCACCCGCCTGGGCCGATTGCCCGGCCTGGCCATGGGCGGCATGCGCACCGCCGCCACCGCTGCCGCCGTTGACCGGCGACCGCAGCAGCGAACGGTCCACCCGCTCGCGCAATTCCTTGCCCGCCTTGAAGTGCGGCACCCGTTTCTCGGGCACCAGCACGCGTTCGCCGGACTTGGGATTGCGGCCAACGCGCGGCGGACGCCGGTTCAGACCGAAGCTGCCGAAGCCGCGGATCTCGATGCGATGGCCGTCGGCCAGCGCATCGGACATCGCGTCGAGGATCGTTTTCACCGAAATGTCCGCATCGCGCAGCAGCAGCTGCGGGAAACGGCCAGCCAGTTTTTCGACGAGCTCGGACTTGGTCATGGGCATCCGCTACGCGTGGAACCAGCGCTTACTGGTTGTCCTGGCCCAGCTTGGCCTTCAGCAGCGCGCCCAGGTTGGTCGTGCCGGCAGTGCTGGTATCGGCCTGGAACTTCTGCATCGCTTCCTGCTGCTCTGCGTTGTCCTTGGCCTTGATCGACAGGTTGATGTTGCGCGACTTGCGGTCGACGTTCACCACCAGGGCGGTGATCTGTTCGCCTTCCTTCAGCACGTTGCGAGCATCTTCCACGCGGTCAGCCGCGATTTCCGAAGCGCGCAGGTAGCCTTCCACGTCGTCAGCCAGCTGCACCACGGCGCCCTTGGCATCCACCGCCTTGATGGTGCCGGTCACGATGGAGCCCTTGTCGTTGGCCGAGATGAAGTTGTTGAACGGATCGCCCGACAGCTGCTTGATACCCAGCGAGATGCGTTCCTTGTCGACGTCGATACCCAGCACCACGGCTTCCACTTCGTCGCCCTTCTTGTACTTGCGCACGGCTTCTTCGCCGGCTTCGTTCCAGGACAGGTCGGACAGGTGGACCAGGCCGTCGATGCCACCGGGCAGGCCGATGAACACGCCGAAGTCGGTGATCGACTTGATCTGGCCCGACAGCTTGTCGCCCTTCTTGTGGTTGCGGCTGAAATCGTCCCACGGATTGGCCTTGCACTGCTTCATGCCCAGGCTGATACGACGCTTGTCTTCGTCGATATCCAGCACCATGACTTCGACTTCGTCGCCCAGCTGGACAACCTTGGACGGGGCCACGTTCTTGTTGGTCCAGTCCATTTCCGACACGTGCACCAGGCCTTCGATGCCGGCTTCGATCTCGACGAACGCGCCGTAGTCGGTCAGGTTGGTCACCTTGCCGAACAGGCGGGTGCCTTGCGGGTAGCGGCGCGAGATGCCGACCCACGGATCTTCGCCCAGTTGCTTCACGCCCAGCGAGACGCGGTTCTTTTCCTGGTCGAACTTGAGGATCTTGGCGGTGATTTCCTGGCCAACCGACAGCACTTCGCTCGGGTGGCGGACGCGGCGCCATGCCAGGTCGGTGATGTGCAGCAGGCCGTCGATGCCGCCCAGGTCAACGAACGCACCGTAGTCGGTGATGTTCTTGACGATACCGTTGACGATGGCGCCTTCCTTCAGGGTTTCCATCAGCTTCTGGCGCTCTTCGCCCAGGGTCGCTTCCACCACGGCGCGGCGCGACAGCACCACGTTGTTGCGCTTGCGATCCAGCTTGATGACCTTGAATTCCAGGGTCTTGCCTTCGTACGGCGTGGTGTCCTTGATCGGACGCACGTCGACCAGCGAGCCGGGCAGGAAGGCGCGGATGCCGTTGACCATGACGGTCAGGCCGCCCTTGACCTTGCCGGTCACGGTACCCGAGATGATCTCGCCGTCTTCCAGGGCCTTCTCGAGGTTCAGCCACGAGGCCAGGCGCTTGGCCTTGTCGCGCGAAAGGATGGTGTCGCCATAGCCGTTCTCGAGCGCGTCGATGGCCACGGAGACGTAGTCGCCGGCCTGCACTTCGAGTTCGCCCTGGTCGTTCAGGAACTCCTCCACCGGCACGAAAGCCTCGGACTTGAGGCCGGCGTTGACGACCACGAAGTTGTGGTCGATGCGCACGACTTCAGCGGAGATCACTTCGCCAGCCTTCATATTGGAGCGGGCGATCGATTCCTCGAACAGTGCGGCAAAGGATTCGTTAGTTTGCAGGTCGGACATAAACGTAGGTTAACAATCCGCAGTACGCTGGCCGGCGCGAGGATCGCGCACAGTCTGCCAATGCAGCGGGGTCAGGTTGAACAAAAGCCGGCGCCGGCCGTCATCGACCGGGCAAGCCGCCTCGGCGCCTGATGGCACGCCGGCCGCGTGAAGCATCACGCGCGCGTTTCGGCATGCCACGCGAGCACCTGCGCAACCGCCTGCTCCACCGTCATGTCGGAGGTATCGAGCAGCCGCGCATCTTCGGCGGGACGCAGCGGCGCGGCGGCACGGGTACGATCCCGCGCGTCGCGCGCCTCGAGGTCACGCAAAAGGTCTTCGATATTAGCAGAAATCCCCTTATCAATCAATTGTTTATAGCGTCTCCGGGCGCGTGCCTCGGCGCTTGCCGTCAAGAACACTTTCAGCCCGGCGTCGGGAAAGATCACGGTGCCCATGTCGCGCCCGTCCGCCACCAGCCCCGGCAGCTTGCGGAAGTCGCGCTGCAGCCTGGTCAGGGCGTCGCGTACCGGCTGATGCACCGCGAGCGCCGAGGCGCGGTTGCCGATCGCCTCGGCGCGTATCGCCAGGCTCACTTCCTCGCCAGCCAGCCAGACCCGGTCCGGGCCGAACTTGACATCGAGGCTGGCCGCCAGTTTTGCAAGCGCCTCGACATCCTGGACGTCGATGTCCACGCGCACGCTGGCCAGCGCCACCAGCCGGTACAAGGCACCGCTGTCGAGCAGGTGGAAGGCCAGCGCATCGGCGACCTTGTGCGCGACAGTACCCTTGCCGGAAGCCGTGGGTCCATCGATGGTGATGACATCAACGATAGTCATTTTTGATTACAACAACAAAAATAATTGCCTTGAAAAGCAAATAGGAATCATTATCATTTGGTCATGGTGCACACGCTGGATCGAATGACCTCCCGCTGCGTGCCATTTACGGACCCTCATCGCGCAAGGCAATCTACCATGGCCAAAACCCTGTCGTTCGGCGTCATGCACCTCGGCATCGCCTTCAGCGTCACCTACGCGCTGACCGGCAGCCTGGCCATCAGCGGCGCCATCACCTTCATCGAGCCGGCCGTCAACACCGTGGCCCACTACTTCTTCGAACGCTTCTGGGCACGGCGCGAAGCCCGCGCCCATGCGGCAGGACCGGCGGAACCGGCTGCGCCCGCCGCGGCGGATGCCATGCCGGGCGGCTGATACGGTGCCCCGCGGCGCCTCAGCGTGCGACGCCGGCCAGGACCTGGAAGTAGTCGGGGAAGGTCTTCGCCACGCAGCCCGGCTCATTGATGCGCACCGGCAGCGGCCCGAAGGCCGCCAGCGCAAAACACATCGCCATCCGATGATCATCATAGGTGTCGATGCCCTCGGCCGGACTTTGCCATTGCTGCGGCGGCGTCACGCGCAGGTAGTCCGCGCCCTCCTCCACCTCCGCGCCGAGCTTGCGCAATTCCTTCGCCATCGCCGCGATGCGGTCGGTTTCCTTGACCCGCCAGCTGGCGATGTTGGTCAGCGTGGTGGTGCCCTTGGCGAACAGCGCGGCTACCGCCAGCGTCATCGCCGCGTCGGGAATGTGGTTGCAATCGAGCTCGATGGCATGCAGGCCGCCATCGTCGCGCTCGGTGCCACGCACCTCGATCCAGTTGTCGCCCGCCATCATGTTGGCACCCATGCGATTGAGCGCATCGGCGAAGCGGACGTCCCCCTGGATACTGGCCATGCCGACACCCTCCACGCGCAGCGGGCCGCCGCCGATGGCGCCAGCCGCCAGGAAGTAGGACGCCGACGAGGCATCGCCCTCGACGAAGATCTCGCCAGGCGAGCGGTAGCGCGCCCCCGCCGGCAGCACGAAGCGCGACCAGCCATCGCGCTCGACCACCACACCGAAACGCGCCATCAGGTTCAGGGTGATCTCGATATAGGGCTTGGAGATCAGCTCGCCCACCACCTCGATCACGATGCGGCCATCGGGCGCCTGCACCAGCGGCAGCGCCATCAGCAGCGCGGTCAGGAACTGGCTGGAAACGTCGCCGCGCACGCGGATCGGCCCATCGATGCGGATCGACGCCGGATGCACCGCCAGCGGAGGATAGCCCTCCGTGCCCAGGTAGTCGATGCGCGCGCCGACCTGGCGCAGGCCATCGACCAGGTCACCGATCGGCCGCTCGTGCATGCGCTGCACGCCGGACAAGCGGTAGCTGCCGCCCTGCAGCGCCAGCGCCGCGGTCAGCGGACGGATCGCGGTGCCGGCATTGCCCATGAAAAGCTCGGCCGACTTGATGGGGAATCCGCCGCCGGTGCCGCTCACGAGATAATCGGCACCGTCCTGCCGCCAGGCCACGCCCAGCGCCTGGAGGGCCTGCAGCATCACCCGCGTGTCGTCCGAATCGAGCAGATCGCGCACGCGCGTCTCGCCGTCGGCCAGGGCGGCCAGCAGCAGCACACGGTTGGAGATGCTCTTGGAGCCCGGCAGGCGGACCGTGCCGGCGGCACGGGTGAGAGGACCGATCGTAAGGTGTTCCATGGTGGCTGATTGACTGGCTAGCGGGTGGGGGACTGGCGGGCACTGCGCAGCGGCGCGGCACGGCTTGCCGCGCCGGCCGGCATCACGGTTCGACGTTGGCAGCGGCGGCGCGCTGGGCGCCCCAGGCGAGCCGCGCCTGGCTGGCGCGCGCGAAGACGCGTTCCAGGCCTTCGCCGTCGCTGGCCTCGATCCGCGCCTTCAGGTGCGCCAGCACGGACTGGTAGGTGGCGATCTCGCGCAGCAGCGCATCACGGTTCGCCACGCAGATGTCGCGCCACATCTCCGGCGATGACGCCGCGATGCGGGTGAAGTCGCGGAAGCCGCCGCCGGCGAAATCCAGTTTCAGTGCGGCGTCCTCGGCATTGGCCACCTGGGCCACCAGCGCGTAGGACAACACGTGCGGCAGGTGGCTGACGGCCGCGAACACGGCATCGTGCTGGACCGCGGACATCACGTGGCAATCGGCGCCTGCCGCTTCCCACATCGCCCGCACGGCGGCGACATCCGCACGCGTGTTCTCCTGCAGCGGGCACAGCACGGTCTTCTTGCCTTCATAGAGCCCCGCCAGCGCGGCCTCGACGCCGTTGAGCTCGCGCCCGGCGATCGGATGGGCGGGAACGAACTGCGCCACCTTGTCGCCCAGCGCGGTCTTGGCCGCCATGATGACGTCGGACTTGGTGCTGCCGGCATCGGTGACGATGGTGCCCGGCTCGAGATGCGGCTCGAGCGCGTGCAGCAAGGCGAAGGTCTGCGCCACCGGCGCGCACAGCACGATCAGGCTGGCGCCCTTGGCCGCAACCTCCAGCGGCGCGGCTTCGTCGATCACGCCCAGTGCCTGGGCCCGCTCGAGCGAGGCCCGGGAGCGCCCGACACCGATCACCTTGCCGGCCACACCGGCCCGCTTGAGCGCCAGCGCGAGCGAACCTCCGATCAGGCCGACACCGACGATGACGACACGGGAAAAATGAAGTGCGGACACGGGAATACGCTGCCTGCCAGGCGAGGAAATTTCGGGAATCCGATATTGTAGCCGGTCGCGCGCGCGTTTTCGCACCGCCGGGGATTGGCCTGCCCGCCCTGCGCCGGGGGACGATCCCCCGGAAACATGGCGACGCGCCGAGTGCGTTACTTCAGCGCGGTCTCGAGCGCGGCGATGCAGGCCGCGTTCTCCTCGGGCAGGCCGACGGTGATGCGCAGCCAGCGAGGCAACTTGTAGCCACCGACCGGACGCACGATCACGCCCTGCTTGAGCAAGGCCAGGTTCACGCGGTTGCCGGCCTCGTCGTCATCACCGACGCGCACCAGCACGAAGTTGCCGGACGAGGGCACATATTCGAGGCCGAGGCGCTCGAAGGCCCCGGCCAACTGGGCCTTGCCGGCCCGGTTCAGCTCCGCGCTCTCGCGCAGGAAGGCCGCATCGCCCAGCGCCGCGATGGCTGCCGCCTGGGCCAGGCTGTTGACGTTGAACGGCTGGCGGATACGGTTGAGCAGGTCGGTCAGCGCGGGCTGGGCGACCGCGTAGCCGACGCGCAGCCCGGCCAGGCCATAGGCCTTGGAGAAGGTACGCGACACCAGCAGATTCGGATACCGGCGCACCCACTCGATGGAGTCGTACTGCTGCGCAGGCTCCAGGTATTCGTTGTAAGCCTCGTCCAACACCACCACCACATGCGACGGCACCTTGGCCAGGAAGGCGGCAATCTGCCCGGCCGGCAGGAAGGTGCCGGTCGGATTGTTGGGATTGGCAATGAAGACCAGCCGCGTGTCGGCCGTGATGGCGGCTGCCATCGCGTCGAGGTCGTGGCCGTAGTCGCGCGCCCGCACTTCGATGGCGCGCGCGCCGACTTCCTGCGTGGCGAGCGCGTAGACGGCGAAGGAGTATTCCGCGTAGACGATCGCTTCGCCCGGCTGCACCAGGGCGTGCGCCGCCAGCTCAAGAATATCGTTGCTGCCGTTGCCGAGCGTCAGCCAGTCGGCCGGCACGCCGAAGCGAGCCGACAGCGCCGCCTTCAGCTCGAAGCCGTTGGCGTCGGGATAGCGCCCGAGGTCCGCGGCCGCCGCCGCGACGGCGCGGCGCGCCGACTCCGGCATGCCGAGCGGGTTCTCGTTGGAGGCCAGCTTGACGATGCCCGCCTCGTCCAGCCCGAACTCGCGCGCCACCTCGGCGATCGGCTTGCCGGCCACGTAGGGGGAAATCGCCCGCACATAGTCCGGCCCGAATCGCACGTTGCCGCCCTGCTCTGCCATGTCTTCTCCTGGTTCTGTTCTGATCAGTGATGCGTGATGGATCGGCAGCGAAACCGCACATCGCCATGCTCTGCGGCCTTCCACCGCGCACGATACCCGCCAGCAGCCGATGCGCCGGCGCCTACTTGCTGGACGGGTAGGAACCCAGCACCTTCAGGTAGGCCGCGTTGCGGCGCAGTTCGTCGATCGCCTGCGCCACGGATGGCTCGCGCTGGTGGCCTTCGACGTCGACGTAGAAGTAATACTCCCAGGCACCGCTGCGTGCGGGTCGGGACTCGAAGCGGCACATCGACACACCGTTCTGGGCCAGCGGCGCCAGCAGCTGGTAGACCGCGCCGGCCTTGTTCGGCACCGACAGGATCAGCGAGGTCTGGTCGCTGCCGGACGGCTCGGTCTCGTAGCGACCGATCACCACGAAGCGCGTGCGATTGTGCGGATCATCCTGGATATGGGAGCGCACGATGTGCAGGTGGTAGCGGTTGGCGGCCTGTTCGCCGGCGATCGCCGCCACGCTCGGATCCTCGCTCGCCATGCGTGCAGCCTCGGCATTGCTCGACACCGCCTGCCGCTCCAGGTGCGGGTAGTTGGCGCTCAGCCAGTGCTGGCACTGGGCCAGCGCCTGCGCATGCGCGCGCACCACGGTCACACCCTTCATGTCGGGCGACGAGGCCATCAGGTTGTGATGCACCTTCAGCGCGATCTCGCCGCTGATCTTCAGCGAGGTCTGCAGGAACAGGTCGAGCGTGCGCGACACCGCGCCCTCGGTCGAATTCTCGACCGGCACCACACCATACTCGACGGTGCCGGCCTCGACCGCGCGGAACACCTCGTCAATGCTCGGGCACGGCACGCCGCTGACCTCGTGGCCGAAGTGCGCGTAGAGCGCCTGCTCGGTAAAGGTGCCGACCGGCCCCAGGAAGGCAACCTCCAGCGGCTTCTCCAGGCCGCGGCATGCCGACATCACTTCGCGCCAGATCGCCGCCACGCTTTCACCCAGCAGCGGTCCGGGATTGGCTCCCTGCACCTTGCGGATCACCTGCAGTTCGCGCTCGGGGCGGAACACCGGAGCACCGTACTTCTTCTTCACCTCGCCCACGTCCAGCGCGAGCTGGGCGCGGCGGTTGAGCATGGCGAGCAGTTCGCGATCCACGGTATCGATCTGCTCGCGCAGCGGCGCGAGTTCGACCGACAGGGCCTGTTCGGCCGCACTGGGTTGGCTGCCGGCCGGCTGTGTCTCCTCGGCGGCGTCTTGCTTGTCTTGGCTTGTCATGTGTGGAATCTGCTGGCCCGCCCCCGGCGGGGCGGAACGGGAAAGGCCGCGCGGTCCGGCAGCGTGCCGCGGGCACCCGCCCGCGGCTCAGCGGCACTCAGGCCGCGCTGCGCTCGAATTCGCGCATGAAGTCGATGAGCGCCATCACGCCCTCGAGCGGCATCGCGTTGTAGATACTCGCCCGCATGCCGCCCACGGACTTGTGGCCCTTGAGCTGCACCAGCCCGGCGGCGCGCGCCTGGGCCAGGAAGGCTTCGTTGCGGGATTCGTCGGCCAGGAAGAACGGCACGTTCATGCGCGAACGGCAGCTCGGATCGATCTCGTTGCGGTAGAACGCGCTCTGGTCGAGGAAATCGTACAGTGCCTTGGCCTTGGCGATATTGCGCTGCTCGACGGCGGGCACACCACCTTGGCGCTTGAGCCACTGGAACACCAGGCCGGCAATATAGATGGCGTAGGTCGGCGGCGTGTTGTACATCGAGCCATGCTCGGCGGCCAGTCGCCAATTGAAGGCGGACGGGCACAGCGGATGCGCATGGCCGAGCAGGTCCTCGCGCACGATGACGATGGTCACGCCGGCGGGGCCGATGTTCTTCTGCGCACCGCCATAGACCACCTGCAGCCGCGACCAGTCGACCGGACGCGACAGGATGTGGCTGGATACATCCGCCACCACCACGCGCCCGTGCTTCTGCCCGACCTCGGGCACCTCCTGGAACTCGACGCCGACGATGGTCTCGTTGGTGCACAGGTGGAGGTAGGCCGAATCGTCGGCCAGCTTCCAGTCCGCCACATCGGGGATGCGCACGAACTTCTGCTCGACGCTGGAAGCCGCGATATTGACCTCGCCGTAGCGGCGCGCCTCCTGCTCGGTCTTGACCGACCAGGTGCCGGTCACGACGAAGTCGGCCTTCGGCCGCTCGGCGTCGAGGCGACGCATCAGGTTCAGCGGCACGATGGCGTTCTCGCCGATGGCGCCGCCCTGCAGGAACAGGATGCGGTAATCCTTGGGCACCTGCAGCAGTTCGCGCAGGTCCGCCTCGGCCTGGGCCAGGATGCTTTCGAACTCGCGGCTGCGGTGGCTCATCTCCATCACGGAAACGCCGGAGCCATGCCAGGACAGCATCTCCTCGGCCGCCTGCTGCAGCACCTCGGCCGGCAGCGCTGCCGGACCGGGAGAGAAATTGTAGACACGCTCTGCCACGGCGCGCTGCATCATGGCGGCAAGGGCTGGATTCTGAGGATCGTTCATGAAAGAAAAATGGCTGCCGGTGTTACCCAAGCAGCCATTATCACTCAAACCCGCCCCGCGTTGCGCGGCGCGGCGCCGGAATCACCTGAACGCAGGCCCGGCTCCGGCATCCGCCAGTGCTTACTTCGCAGCAGCGGCGATTTCCTTCTCGGCGGCGTCACGCATGGCCTTGCCGACCTGCGGACCGTACTTCTGCATGGTCGAGCCCCAGATCTCCTGGGTCGCCTTGCCCTGGTTGGTCATGAACTTCTGGCCGGTCGACGACTTCAGGAAGGTAGTCAGGTCCTTGAGTTCCTGGGTGCTGTAGTACTTGCCGAAAGCCTCGTAGTGGGCCTGGATCGCGTCCTTCTTGAAGGCATCGGTGGTGAAGGCCTGGCCCGCGCCGTCGACCATGCGCTGGACCGCGCCGTTCTTCTTCAGCTTGTCGACCACAGCCTGCTTCTGCTTGTCGTTCAGCGTCTTGTTCTCGATCAGCACCTGCTCCAGCACGGCCGGCGCGTCCTGCTTGGCATTCTGCTGGAACATCTCGCCCTGGTTCTTGACGACCTGGTCGGCCTGCATCACCGTCAGCAGTTCCTTGATCGCGGCCGTCTTGTCCGCATCCTGTGCGTGCGCGTACGGCGCCAGCATGAGCGCGGAGACGGAGGCCGCCAGAACGGCGAATTGACGAGTGGTTTTGAGCATTATGACTCCCTGGTAAATATGTCTCGGTTAGTCCGGACCCCACCGGTCGAGTTCCGGTGAAAAGTCCGATTACTGTTTCAAGTCTTTACAGCGTGAACGATGCGGATCCGGCCCGATCAGCTCGCCGCGCCAGGCTCGTCACCGCCCGGCGTCTCGGCATCCGCGTCGTCGGCCCCGGCCTCATCGCCGGCGCCGGCGTTGTCGCCATCCGTTTCCACGATGCGTTGCAGACCCGACAGCTTGGTACCTTCGTCGACGTTGATCAGCGTCACGCCCTGCGTGGCGCGACCCATCTCGCGGATCTCGGCGACACGGGTGCGGATCAGCACGCCGCCGGTGGTGATCAGCATGATCTCGTCCTCCGGCGCCACGAGTGCCGCGGCCACCACCCGGCCATTGCGCTCGCTCGTCTGGATCGCAATCATGCCCTTAGTACCGCGGCCATGTCGAGTGTATTCGGAGATGGGGGTACGCTTGCCGTAGCCGTTCTCAGTGGCGGTCAGCACGCTGCCCACGGTCACTGCCGGAGCCTCGCCGTCGACAGCGTCGGCGGATTCCGCCGGCGCCACCAGCATGGCGATCACGCTCTGGCCTTCCTCCAGATTCATGCCGCGCACGCCACGTGCCTGGCGCCCCATCGGACGCACATCGTTCTCGTCGAAGCGCACGGCCTTGCCCGCGTCGGAGAACAGCATCACATCGTGCTGGCCATCGGTTACCGCCGCACCGATCAGGAAATCCCCCTCATCGAGGTCGACCGCGATGATGCCGGCCTTGCGCGGGTTGGAGAAGTCCGTCAGCGCGGTCTTCTTCACGGTACCGCGCGCCGTCGCCATGAAGATGAAGTGCTCGGCGTCGAATTGGCGCACCGGCAGGATCACGTTGATCTTCTCGCCGTCGGACAGCGGGAACATATTGACGATGGGGCGGCCGCGCGAATTGCGCGAACCCTGCGGTACCTCGTAGACCTTCAGCCAGTACAGGCGACCACGATTGGAGAAGCACAGGATGTAGTCGTGGGTATTGGCCACGAACAGGGTATCGATCCAGTCGTCTTCCTTCGTCGCTGCCGCCTGCTTGCCGCGCCCGCCGCGCTTCTGCGCGCGGTATTCGGAGATCGGCTGGCTCTTCATATAGCCGCTGTGCGACAGCGTGACCACCATGTCCTGCGGGGTGATCAGGTCCTCCATGTCCAGCTCGGTGGCGTTCAGCTCGATCTGCGAGCGTCGCTCGTCGCCGAACTCGGCGCGGATCGCGCCCAGTTCGTCGGAGATGATGGTCGTGATCCGTTCCGGACGCGCCAGGATATCGAGCAGATCGGCGATGATCGCCATCACTTCGCGGTATTCCTGGACAATCTTGTCCTGCTCGAGGCCGGTAAGGCGCTGCAGGCGCATCTGCAGGATTTCCTGGGCCTGGGAATCCGACAGGCGATAGAGGCCGTCGGCCTGCATGCCGAACACGGCAGGCAGGCCATCCGGACGGTAGGAAGCGCGGCCGCCCGGCGTGTCGCTTTCGGCACGTGCCAGCATCTCGCGCACCAGGCCCGAGTCCCAGGACTTCGCCATCAGCTCCTGCTTGGCGACCGGCGGCGTGGGCGCTGCCTTGATGATGGCGATGAACTCGTCGATATTGGCCAGCGCCACGGCCAGGCCTTCCAGCACGTGGCCGCGCTCGCGCGCCTTGCGCAGCTCGAACACGGTGCGGCGGGTAACCACTTCACGCCGGTGCGACAGGAAGCACTCCAGCATCTGGCGCAGGTTCAGCAGGCGCGGCTGGCCGTCGACCAGCGCCACCATGTTCATGCCGAAGGTATCCTGCAGCTGGGTGTTCTTATATAGGTTGTTGAGCACCACCTCGGGCACTTCGTTGCGCTTGAGCTCGATCACCACGCGCATGCCCGACTTGTCGGACTCGTCCCGGATGTCGGAGATGCCCTCGATCTTCTTCTCGGTGACCAGTTCGGCGATACGCTCGAGCAGCGTGCGCTTGTTCACCTGGTAGGGCAGCTCATCGACGATGATCGCCTGGCGCTGCCCGCGGTCGATATCCTCGAAGTGCGTCTTGGCCCGCATGACGACCCGGCCGCGGCCGGTGCGGTAACCCTCGCGCACCCCCTGGATACCGTAGATGATGCCGGCCGTGGGGAAATCGGGCGCCGGCAGCAATTCGATCAGGTCATCGACCGTGGCGTCGGGATTGCGCAGCAGGTGCAGGCAGGCGTCCACCACCTCGTTGAGGTTGTGCGGCGGGATATTCGTCGCCATGCCGACCGCGATGCCCGACGAGCCGTTGATCAGCAGGTTGGGGATGCGTGCCGGCAGGATCAGCGGCTCGCTTTCCGAACCGTCGTAGTTCGGACCGAAATCGACCGTTTCCTTGTCGATATCGTGCAGCATCTCGTGGGCGATCTTCGACAGGCGGATTTCCGTGTAGCGCATCGCTGCAGCGTTGTCGCCATCAACGGAGCCGAAGTTGCCCTGGCCATCCACCAGCATGTAGCGCAGCGAGAAATCCTGCGCCATGCGGACGATGGTGTCGTAGACTGCCGTGTCGCCGTGAGGGTGATATTTACCGATCACATCGCCGACGATACGGGCCGACTTCTTGTAGGCCCGGTTCCAGTCGTTGTTGAGCTCGTGCATCGCATAGAGCACGCGCCGGTGTACCGGCTTCAGGCCGTCCCGCACATCGGGAAGCGCCCGCCCGACGATCACGCTCATGGCGTAATCGAGGTAGGAGCGGCGCATTTCCTCTTCGAGGGAGACCGGAAGGGTTTCTTTCGCGAATTGATCCATTGCGGCGTGGTTTATGCGGCGGGTTTAGGCAAATGGTGCCCCCCGAAATGACCTTCCCGGGGGCGGCCCCATGACAGGCGGCCAACATGCCATTCTAGCATGCCAGCCACCCCTTCCCGGCGGCCCCGGCACCACCTGCAGCCCCCTCGGGAACGGCGCTTCGCGACCCTCGACAATCCCCTCCCGACCGGCTGCAACCCTGATGGCACAAGGCTTTGCGGGCACCACAAGGTGCATGTTGCACAAACACCACAGGCCCAAAAGCGCCGGATTGAATCGAATATATTTACTTCTTAGGAAACGAGCCTTGTGGCACAATTCCCCAGCGAAGAGCCAGACATTGTTCGAAGTGGAGCATCCGCCACATCGAGAATGTTATACTCCGAAGAATGTATGACTTGTTTTCGTCCATTTGCTCGCAGTAACCCTGCGGTGATCTCATCCTGAGAGGAGAAATATGAAAAAATTTGCCAAGCTCGCGCTCGTTGCAGCTACCGCAGTAATGGCTGCATCCGCTCAAGCCCAGTCCGTGCCCTATGAAAAGAAGGCAGTGAACGATAACTGGGGCAACGGTACGAGCGAGTACGTGTGGAAGAACGGCACGAACGAGCTCTGCTGGCGCGACAGCTCCTGGACCCCCGCCACCGCAAATGCGCAGTGCGACGGCGCGCTGGCTCCGGCAACCGCCCCCGTGGCACAGCCGCAACCGCCGGTCGCCCCGCCGGTCGTTTCGAGCGAGAAGGTCACCTTCGCTGCTGACACCCTGTTCGACTTCGACAAGGCTGTCCTGAAGCCCGAAGGCAAGGCCAAGCTGGACGACCTGACCTCCAAGCTGTCGGGTATCACCCTGGAAGTGATCATCGCCGTTGGCCACACCGACTCGTTCGGTTCGGACAAGTACAACGATCGCCTGTCGATCCGCCGCGCCGAAGCCGTCAAGGCCTACCTGGTGAGCAAGGGCGTGGAAGCCAACCGCGTCTACACCGAAGGCAAGGGCAAGCGCCAGCTGAAGGTCGATCCGAAGTCCTGCAAGGGCAACCGCAAGGCCCAGATCGCCTGCCAGCAGCCGAACCGCCGCGTGGAAGTGGAAGTGGTCGGCACTCGCAGCGCCCGCTAATCGGAATCTCTCCCGATGAGAAGAAGCCCAGCGCAAGCTGGGCTTTTTTTTTGGTACAGTTGCCCCAGACCTGACTCCCTCCCGGCGCCGCCGCTGGCCGCGCCCCAGTTCCCCGATGTCCAGCCCTTCCTCCTCCCACGACACCACCGCCACGCCAGAGCCCGCCACCAATGCCGACCCGAAGGAGATCGACAAATTCAGCGAGCTGGCGCATCGCTGGTGGGATCCGAACAGCGAATTCAAACCCCTGCATGAAATCAATCCGCTGCGGCTCGGCTGGATCGATGGCATCGCCCCCCTCGCCGGCAAGCAGGTCCTGGACGTAGGCTGCGGCGGCGGCATCCTGTCCGAAAGCATGGCCAGGCTCGGCGCCCAGGTGCGCGGCATCGACCTCGCCCGCAAGGCACTGCGCGTGGCCGACCTGCACAGCCTGGAATCCGGTGTCCGCGTCGACTACGAGGAGATCGCGGTCGAAGCCCTGGCGGCACGCACGCCTGCCGCTTTCGACGTGGTGACCTGCATGGAGATGCTGGAGCACGTGCCGGACCCGGCCTCCATCGTGCGCGCCTGCGCCGCGCTGGTCCGCCCTGGCGGCTACGTCTTCTTCTCGACCATCAACCGCAACCTGAAAGCCTATCTGTTTGCCGTGGTCGGCGCCGAGTACGTGCTGAAAATGATCCCGCAGGGCACGCACGATTACGACAAGTTCATCAAGCCGGCCGAACTGGCGCGCTTCGCCCGCCAGGCGGGGCTCGACCTGCTGGAGATGCGCGGCCTCAGCTACCACCCGCTGTCGCAGACCTACGAACTGGGCCGCGACACCGACGTCAACTACATGATGGCCTTCCGCCGGGAGGCCGCATGATCACGGAACTGCAGGCCGTCTTCTTCGACCTCGACGGCACGCTGGCCGACACCGCGCCCGATCTCGCGGCCGCGGCCAACCGGCTCGCCGTCGAGCACGGCCGCGCGCCGGTGGCCTACGAAAGACTGCGCCCGGTCGCCTCGCACGGTGCGCGCGGCCTGATCGGCGCGGCCTTCGGCAAGACGCCGGACGATCCGGAGTTCCCGGCCCTGCGCGATGCCTTCCTCGACTACTACGAGGCCGACATCGCCGCGCGCACGCAGTTGTTCGACGGCATGGAGGCGGTGCTGCGCGCGCTCGAGGCCGCCGGCATCCCATGGGGCATCGTCACCAACAAGCAGACCCGCTTCACCCGCCCGCTGGTGGAAGCCATCGGCCTGACGCCGCGCGCGGCCGCCGTGGTCAGCGGCGACACCACGGCCCACGCCAAGCCCCACCCTGCCCCGCTGCTGCTCGCCGCCGAACTGAGCCGCGTCGCGCCGGCACGCTGCGCCTACGTCGGCGACGACCTGCGCGACATCCAGGCCGGCAAGGCGGCCGGCATGGTCACCGTCGCCGCCGCCTATGGCTACTGCGGTGAAGAAGACCCGCCGGAAGCATGGGGCGCCGACTACCTGATCCGGCACCCCGAGGAACTGCTGCCGCTGCTCGCCCGGGCCGGCATGGCAAAGCCCGGCGGAACTCCCTGACACAGCGGGCGTCCAACGCGGTACAATCTCTCTTCTTCACACTGGGGCCGACCTGGTTTCGACGTGGGTTGCGAAGCAGTGGAGGGCATACCGAGGACCCGTCACCTCGTTAATCAATGGGAATGTAATAACTGCTAACGACGAACGTTACGCACTGGCCGCTTAATTGCGGCCGTCCTCGCACTGGCTCGCTGACGGGCTAGGGTCGCAAGACCACGCGAGGTCATTTACGTCAGATAAGCCCCGGAAGGGTCACGACTCCGGGGACGAAAACCAAGTGACTCGCCGTCGTAGAGCGTGTTCGTCCGCGATGCGGCGGTTAAATCAAATGACAGAACTAAGTATGTAGAACTCTCTGTGGAGGGCTTGCGGACGCGGGTTCGATTCCCGCCGGCTCCACCAGTTTCCAGGCAATATCCGGTAAACGCCGAACCGAAAGCGAAATCGAATGGCCTGGCCATCCGAGCCACCCGCTGAATGGCGGTGATTTTCCCGATAATGCCATCGCTCAAAAAAAGCCCGCCGAAAGGCGGGCTTTTTTACAGGTATTCCTGGACTGTGCTCAGGGCCCGACCTGCGCAATCACCCCATTACCGTTGACCAGGAAGAATTCCGAGCCGACGCCGACCCAATGATGTCCGCGCTTGGGCGCGGGCAACTGGTATTCGCGATAATCGTCGATCGCGTACTGACGGTCGCGGTACTCGGCCGGCAGGCGATCGCCCGCCTTCCACTGCCCCGGCATGTAGTTGAAGGGACCCGCACCGCCGCCGGCCGGCATGGCCTCCTGCTTCATGGCCTTGTGATGCCCGGACGGCTGGGCCAGGCCTGTGCCGGGCCCGAGGACACCGACCGCCAGCAGCAAGCTCAGCAACGCCTTGGTCTTCTTCATTGCGATCTCCTTGCATCAAATGGTTGGTGCTGCCTAGACAGCCCGGCACGCGGCAACTTCCGCCGCCAGGGCAGGCGCCGGCATTGGGATGTGCGCCTGGGCGTCGCTTGCCCTTGCCCATTTCCCGGGAATCCGCCCGCCGCCGCGTTCCGCGTACTGCGCTTCGCCTCAACCAGTTTAGGCGCTGATAGTGCGTCGGCGTATGTTTCCGCGCCACGGGCCGGAAGCGCGGGACGCGCCGGCAGCCGCGCAAGCGGACAGTGCGAGCAGGCGGTAGCAAATGGGCGGCGCACGCAGCACATCGGCGCGCCGGAGCGATGGACCGGACGCGGCGGCGGCAAAAGCGCCGCCCGCACGGCATTAGAGGAAGCGGTCGAGGATCTTGCGGCTGCCGCGATCGAGTCCGGACAGGTCGCGGATCAGATAGTGGATACCATGGCTGTCGGAGATCATCAGCGTGGCACCGGACAGCCGGCGGATGTCTTCTTCGCCGCGCAGTGTCAGCGTGGTTGCACCGCGATCGGTCTGCACCGTCCATTCGCTCGGCGTGGCGAACGTCGATACCGAGACGATGCGGCGGATCTCCGGCATGAACTCGCGGCTGGCCAGTTCTTCCGCCAGCAGCGCCCGCTCATTGGCCGGCAGGGCGTCCAGCCGGGGAATCCAAGCCAGTTCGCGGCCATCGGTACTCATCACGCCGACACCGTCGTCCGGCGCGGAAATCGGGAATGCCCGCACGGGCACCACACCTTCGTGGACAGTGCCGTCGGCCAGCGTCATGACCAGGCGGCCCAGCTGGTTGCGCACGAGCGTGAATCCGGTGCTTACCATCGCTCTCTTCCTTTCCTGTTGCTATTGCGCGCTCAGCGGTTCAGCGGCGCCAGCGCTTGCTTCGTCGGCCGGGGATGCATCCTCGACATCGACATTGCGCGCCTGCGCCTGGTACAGCTTGTAATAGGCGCCTTCACGCGCCATCAACTCGTCATGGTTGCCCACTTCGACAACCTGGCCGCGATCCATCACCACCAGCCGGTCTGCCTTGCGCAGCGTCGACAAGCGGTGCGCGATAGCGATCGTGGTGCGCCCCTGCACGAGGTTGTCCAGGGCCTTCTGGATTTCTTTCTCGGTCGCGGTATCGACCGACGAAGTGGCTTCGTCGAGGATCAGGATGCGTGGGTCGATCAACAGGGCCCGGGCGATCGAGATACGCTGGCGCTCGCCGCCCGACAGCGCCTGGCCGCGCTCGCCGACCAGCGAGTCGTAGCCGTGCGGCAGGCGCAGGATGAACTCATGGGCGTGGGCCGCGCGGGCGGCGGCGATGATCTCCTCGCGCGTGGCGCCGGGCTTGCCGTAGGCGATGTTGTCGGCGATCGTGCCGAAGAACAGGAAGGGCTCCTGCAGCACCAGGCCGATATTGCGGCGGTACTCCGACACCGGCAGCGAGCGGATGTCGATGCCATCGACACGGATCCCGCCCTCCGAAACGTCGTAGAAGCGGCAGATCAGGTTGACCAGCGTGCTCTTGCCGGAACCGCTGTGACCGACCAGCCCGATCATCTCGCCGGGGGCGATCGACAGGTCGAGGCCGCGGATCACCGCGCGATTACCGTAGCGGAAACCCAGGTCGCGCAGTTCGATGGCGCCCCTGACCTGCTCCAGGTGGGTCGGGCGCGCCGGCTCGGGCACGCTCGACACATGGTCGAGGATGTCGAAGATGCGCTTGGCGCCGGCGGCCGCCTTCTGCGTCACCGAGACGATGCGGCTCATCGAATCCAGGCGCGTGTAGAAGCGGCTGATGTAGGTGAGGAAGGCCACCAGCACCCCCACCGTGATGGCGTTCTGCGACACCTGCCAGATACCGAAGATCCACACCACCAGCAGGCCCACCTCGGTCAGCAAGGTGACGGTCGGCGTGAACAGCGACCACACCGCGTTGACGCGGTCATTGATTGCCAGGTTGTGCTTGTTGGCCTCGCGGAAGCGCTCCACCTCGCGTTTCTCCTGCGCGAAGGCCTTGACCACGCGAATGCCCGGAATGGTGTCGGCGAGTACGTTGGTGATCTCCGACCAGATGCGGTCGATCTTCTCGAAACCGTGGCGCAGGCGGTCGCGCACCAGGTGGATCATCCAGGCGATGAAGGGTAGCGGCACCAGCGTCACCAGCGCCAGCCAGGGATTGATCGAGATCAGGATGACCGCCGTCATCACGATCATCAGCACGTCGGTGGCAAAGTCCAGCAGATGCAGCGAAAGAAAGACGCAGATGCGGTCGCTTTCCGAGCCGATACGTGCCATCAGGTCGCCGGTGCGCTTGCCGCCGAAGTACTCGAGCGACAGGCGCAGCAGGTGTTCGTAGGTGGTGGTGCGCAGATCGGCACCGATACGCTCGGATACGCGCGCCAGCAGGTAGGTCCGCGCCCAGCCCAGGCTCCATGCCACCAGCGCGGCACCGAGCAGCCCGCCCAGGTACAGCCGCACCAGGCCGTAGTCGATCGGCAGGCCGTTCTGGTAGGGAATCAGCACCTTGTCCATCAACGGCATGGTCAGGTAAGGCGGTACCAGGGTGGCGCCGGTGGACAACAGTGTCAGCACGAAGCCGGTCAGCAGTTCGAAGCGGTACGGCCGGGCGAAGCGCCACAGCCGCAGCAGTGCCCAGGTGGAGGGCGGCGCCTCCAGCTCGCGGCTGCACTGCGGGCAGGATTCCGCCCCGGGCGGCAGCGGCGCCCCGCAGGAAGGACAGGCCTCGCCTTCTTCCTCGCCCTCCTCCCCGGCCGCGGCGCCGCCCGGAGCGTCCAGCACCGCGTCGAACTGGTCGACCAGGCGCAGGGCGGCCGGGTTGTATCCCAGCGTATAGCGCCAGCTGGCCAGGCGCGCCTGGCCCTGCTGCAACTCCAGCATCCCCACGCCGGCATGGTCGCTGTGCACCAGCCGCATGCCGGGTTCGATGCGCCAGGCCTGGACCGCCGTCTGCCCCGGCGCGCGCGCCAGCAAACGACGATCCGTCACAACCGCCCACCCTTTAGTAAAATGCAGCCTCGCATCCAGGTCGAGCACCACCCCGGCTGCAAGCACCTCGCCAGGCAGCAGGGAAGCGCCGAGTTCGGCGCGCCAGGGATCGTCGGCAGGTTGTTGCGGGTCGGGCAAGGCTGGCTGGGTCATGTGGATGCGGCGTGTTATTTCCGCCGGATGCGGATATAACTTGAAACAATTTAGCGCGGAATCGTACTAGCCGGTCCGCAATTTCGCCCGCAAGTATACATAAGGCACGCGCATCAGCGTTTTTTGATGCATAGCACAAACACTTTTTCTCTCCCTTGGTCAACCCGCGACACGCCGTAACGTTATTGAAAGGTTACGCCTCAAATTCTCGGGCGCTCGCCCACTGCCTCAAGCACTGCCTCAAGCTAAATCAATGAAAAAGAAGGACATTGAGATCGTCGATGTCATGTCGCTGCGCGGCCCGAATATGTGGACATATCGGCCCGTGCTGGAGGCGTGGGTCGATATCGGGGAACTGGAGGACTACCCCTCCAACACGATTCCGGGCTTCTACGAACGACTCTCCTGCTGGCTGCCGTCGCTGGTCGAGCACCGCTGCAGCATCGGCGAGCGCGGCGGCTTCCTGCAGCGCCTGAAGGAAGGCACCTGGCCCGGACACATCCTCGAACACGTCACGCTCGAGTTGCAGAACCTCGCGGGCATGCCCGGTGGCTTCGGCAAGGCACGGGAGACCCCGGTACGCGGGGTGTACAAGGTCATTGTGCGCGCCTGGCATGAGGAAGTGACGCGCGCCGCGCTCCAGGCCGCCCGCGACCTCGTGATGGCGGCGATCGAGGACCGCCCCTACGACGTCGGGGCAGCGGTCGAACACCTGCGCAGCCTGGTCGACGAGCACTGCCTGGGCCCGAGCACGGCCTGCATCGTCGATGCGGCGGACGATTTCGACATCCCGTCCGTACGCCTGTCGGACGGCAACCTGGTGCAGCTCGGCTACGGCGCGCGCCAGCGCCGCATCTGGACGGCGGAGACCGACCGTACCAGCGCCATCGGCGAAAGCATCTCGCGCGACAAGGACCTGACCAAGAGCCTGCTCGAATCCTGTGGCGTGCCGGTGCCCGAAGGCCGCATGGTCGACGATGCGGACGACGCCTGGAAAGCCGCCCAGGACATCGGCGTGCCGGTGGTGGTCAAGCCCTACGACGGCAACCACGGGCGCGGCGTGTTCACCAACCTGACCACGCAGGAAGAGGTGCAGACCGCCTACGCGGTCGCCATCGACGAAGGCAACGGGGTCATTGTCGAGCGTTTCGTGCCCGGCAACGAGCACCGCCTGCTGGTGGTCGGCGGCCGCCTGGTCGCGGCGGCCATGGGCGAGACCGCCAGCGTGGTCGGCGACGGCAAGTCCACCGTGGAGGAACTGATCGAACTGCAGATCAATTCCGACCCGCGCCGCGGCAGCACCGAGGACCACCCGCTGAACCGCGTGCGGCTCGACTCCGCAGCCCGCCTGGAGCTCAAGCGCCAGGGCCTGGAAGGCAGCTCGGTGCCACCGGAAGGCAAGACCGTGCTGGTCCAGCGCAACGGCAACGTCGCCTTCGACGTGACCGACCGCGTCCACCCCAGCGTGGCGCGCCACGCCTCGCTGGCCGCCCGCATCGTCGGCCTGGACATCGCCGGCGTCGACCTGGTCGCGACCGACATCAGCCGCCCCCTGGCCGAACAAGGCGGCGCGGTGGTCGAAGTCAATGCCGGCCCCGGCCTGCTGATGCACATCAAGCCGGCCGACGGCCAGCCGCGCCCGGTCGGCCGCGCCATCGTCGAGCACCTGTTCAAGGGCGCCGGCCAGCCCGGCGGCGACAACGGCCGCATCCCGCTGGTCGGCATCACCGGCACCAACGGCAAGACCATCGTCGCCAAGCTGGTGGCGCGGCTGCTGCAACTGGCCGGCAAGCACACCGGCCTGGCCTGCAGCGACGGTCTGTTCCTCGACCGCCGCCAGGTGGAAGGCGGCGACCGCGCCAACTGGGACGCCGCGCACCGCATCCTGATGAACCGCGCCGTCGAGGCCGCGGTGTTCGAGAACGACAGCGGCACCATCCTCTCCGAAGGCCTGGCCTACGACCGCTGCCAGGTCGGCGTGGTCACCAACATCGACGAGCCCGACCACCTGGGCCAGTACTACATCGAAGAGCCGGACCGCATGTACAACGTACTGCGCACCCAGATCGACGTGGTGCTGCCCGAGGGCGCCGCCGTGCTCAACGCGCGCGACCCGATGGTGGTGGAAATGGCCGAGCTGTGCGACGGCGAGGTGATCTTCTTCGGCCTCTCGCCCGACCTGCCCGCCCTGGCTGCCCACCGTGCCGCCGGCAAGCGCTCGGTGTTCGTGCGCGACGGCAAGGTGGTGCTCGCCACCGGCGCCGCGGAGGCGCCGCTGGCCGATGTCTCGGCCATCCCGCTGACCTACGCCGGCCGCGTCTCGTTCCAGATCGAGAACGTGCTGGCGGCCGTGGCCACCGGTTGGGCGCTGGGCATCTCGCACGACCTGATCCGCGCCGGCGTGGTGACCTTCGACGTCGGCCAGGTCGACGTGCCGGGCCGCTTCACCCTGTTCGAGCGCAACGGCACCACCGTGGTGATCGACGACGCGCACAATGCGCCCGCGCTGGAAGCGCTGGTCGCCGCGCTCGACCGCTTCCCGGCCGAGCGCCGCATGGTGGTCTACGGCGCCGGCGCGCCGCGCCGTGAGCAGGACCTGGTCAAGCAGGGCAAGGTGCTCGGCGCCGCCTTCGACCGCGTATTCCTGTGCGAGGACCGCAGCGTAGCCGGCGCGCAGCCCGACAGCGAGGCCCGCGCCCTGCTCAAGCAGGGCCTGTACGAAGGCCGCCGCGTCACCAAGATCATCGACGAGGGGATGCGCCGCGAGGCCATCGAAGCCGCGCTGGCGCAACTGGTGCCGGGCGACCTGCTGGTCCTGCAGTGCGACGAGGCCAGCACCGCCGCCACCGTGGACCACGTCCACCAATGGATGGGCCAGGCGGCCCGCCGCGCCTGAGCGCACGCGCTGCCAAGAGGAAACCGATTTCATGGAAGTCTCACGTATCCGGGCCCTGCGCGGCCCCAACCTGTGGTGCCGCCATACCGCGATCGAGGCGATCGTGGCCTGCTCCGACCAATCGCACATGCTGACCGACCTGCCGGGCTTCGAAGACCGGCTGCGCGCGCGTTTCCCGGACATCGGCCCGCTGCGGCCCGACGACGAGGAAGGCATCGTCTCGCTGGCGCACGTGCTGGAAGTCGCCGCGCTGCGCCTGCAGGCCGCGGCCGGCTGCCCCGTCACCTTCAGCCGCACCGCGCCCACGGTCGAGCCGGGCACCTACCAGGTGGTGGTGCAGTACAGCGAAGAAGAAGTCGGCCGCCTGGCCTTCGACTTGGCCGAGGCCCTGTGCAAGGCGGCCCGCGACGACACCCCGTTCGACCTGGACGACGCCCTGCACCGCCTGCGCGAGCTCGACGAGGACGTGCGCCTGGGCCCCAGCACCGGCTCCATCGTCTATGCGGCGGTGGCACGCGGCATCCCCTACCGGCGCCTGACCCAGGGCAGCATGGTGCAGTTCGGCTGGGGCAGCAAGCAGCGCCGCATCCAGGCCGCCGAGACCGACATGACCAGCGCGGTGGCCGAATCGATCGCGCAGGACAAGGACCTGACCAAGCGCCTGCTGCACGCCGCCGGCGTGCCGGTGCCGCTGGGCCGCTCGGTACGCAGCGCCGAAGAGGCCTGGGCTGCCGCCCAGGAGATCAACGCGCCGGTGGTGGTGAAGCCGCGCGATGGCAACCAGGGCAAGGGCGTGGCGGTGCGCATCCGCACCCGCGAGGAAGTGCTGGCGGCCTACAAGGTGGCCGAGGACATCAGCTCCGACGTGATCGTCGAGCGCTATATCCCGGGCCATGACTTCCGCCTGCTGGTGGTCGGCAAGCACCTGGTGGCGGCGGCGCGGCGCGACCCGCCCCAGGTCACCGGCGATGGCGTGCACACCGTGCGCCAGCTGGTCGAGGAAGTGAACCGCGACCCGCGCCGCGGCGAGGGCCACGCCACCTCGCTGACCAAGATCCGCTTCGACGACATCGCGCTGGCCACCCTGGCCAAGCAGAACCTGAGCGCCGACTCGGTACCCGCCAAGGGCACGCGCGTGGTCCTGCGCAACAATGCCAACCTGTCGACCGGCGGCAGCGCCACCGACGTGACGGACGACGTGCACCCGGACATCGCCGCGCGCGCAGTGGCCGCCGCGCAGATGGTGGGCCTCGACATCTGCGGCGTCGACGCGGTCTGCGAGACCGTGCTGAAACCCTTCGAGGAGCAGGCCGGCGGCATCGTCGAAGTCAATGCCGCGCCGGGACTGCGCATGCACCTGCAGCCTTCGTACGGCAAGGGCCGCGCGGTCGGCGAGGCCATCGTCTCGACCATGTTCACCGACGGCGACGATGGCCGCATCCCGGTGGTGGCGGTGTCCGGCACCAACGGCAAGACCACCACGGTGCGCCTGATCACCCATATCCTGGCCACCAGCGGCCTGCGCATGGGCATGACCGGCACCGATGGCGTCTACATCCAGGGCGAGCGCATCGACACCGGCGACTGCAGCGGCCCGCGCAGCGCGCGCAGCGTGCTGCTGCACCCGGACGTCGACGCGGCCGTGTTCGAGACCGCGCGCGGCGGCCTGCTGCGTGAAGGCCTGGCCTTCGACCGCTGCGACGTCGCGGTGGTGACCAATGTGGGCGAAGGCGATCACCTGGGCCTGTCCTATATCAGCACGGTGGAAGACCTCGCCGTGCTCAAGAGCGTGATCGTGCAGAACGTGGCGCCGCACGGCATGGCCGTGCTCAATGCCGCCGACCCGATGGTCGCGCGCATGGCCGACGCCTGCCCGGGCAGCGTCACCTTCTTCGCACGCGATCCGCAGGAACCCGCGATGGCCACCCACCGCGCCCAGGGCAAGCGCGTGGTCTTCGTCGACGGACAGGAGATCGTGGCGGCCGAAGGGGACAAGGAAGTCCGCATCGCCTTCTCCGACATGCCGCTCACGCGTGGCGGCAGTATCGGCTTCCAGGTCGAGAACGCGATGGCTTCGGTCGCCGCGGCGTGGGCGCTCGGCGTCGACTGGAACGTGGTGCGCCAGGGCCTGATGCACTTCGACAGCGACGCGCAGACGGCCCCCGGACGCTTCAATGTGTTCGACTACAAGGGTGCCACGCTGATCGCCGACTATGGCCACAACCCGGATGCCATCCAGGCGCTCAGCACCGCGGTGCAGAGCATGCCCGGCAAGCGCCGCGTGGTGGTGATCAGCGGCGCCGGCGACCGCCGCGACGAAGACATCCGCCGCCAGACGCAGATCCTCGGCGGCGTGTTCGACGACGTCATCCTCTACCAGGACCAGTGCCAGCGCGGCCGCGAGGATGGCGAAGTGCTGGCCCTGCTGCGCGAAGGCCTGGAAGGCGCCCAGCGCGCCAGCCACGTGGAAGAGATCCGCGGCGAGTTCGTGGCGATCGACACCGGCCTGGCACGCCTGCAGCCGGGCGACCTGTGCCTGATCCTGGTCGACCAGGTGGAAGAAGCGCTCGACCACATCGCCAAGCGTATCGGCGAAGCCCGGGTCTAGGCTCGAGCCTCGGCGACCGGCACAGGCCGGCCCTCTGCGGGCCGGCCTTTTTCATTGGCGCCTCCCCTTTTCACGCCGTACCACTGCGCCGTACCACCGCGCAGTGCCTCAATGCCGCCCCGGCAGCGCAAGCCGGCGCTCGAGCATGTGCTGCAGCCCGGCCAGCAGCGTGCTGAGCACCCAGTAGATGGCGGCCACTGCCAGGTAGAGCGGCAGCGGCTGGTAGGTGGCGGCGATCACTTCCTGCGCCGTGCGCAGCAGTTCGGTCACCGTGATGACCGACACCAGCGACGTGTCCTTGATCAGGCTGATCAGGCTGTTGGACAGGCTCGGCACCGCCAGCCGCAGGGCCTGCGGGCCGATCACGTAGCGCAGCGCCTGCAGCGGCGTGAAGCCGAGGCTGTAGGCCGCCAGCCATTGGCCGCGCGCCACGCCGACAATGGCACCGCGCATGCTTTCCGACAGGTAGGCGCCGACGTTCAGGCTCAGCGTCAGCACGCCGGCCGGGGTCGGTTCCAGCGCGATGCCGATGCCCGGCAGGCCGTAGTAGACGACGAAGATCTGCACCAGCAGCGGCGTGCCGCGCATGATGCTGACGTAGCCGCGCGCCAGGGCCACCGCCAGGCGCTGGCCGCTGATGCCCATCAGCGCCACCAGCAGGCCCACCAGCAGGCCGAAGCCCATCGACCACACGGCGAATTTCACCGTCAGCAGCATGCCCTGCAACAGCACGGGCAGTGAATCCAGCACCAGCTTCAGAGCAGGCATGGCGGCAGCGCGAAAGCCGGCCGCACGGGCGCGCCGGCCGGCACGCCCGCATGGGCCGGTGAGTTGGCCGGCGCCGCTAACGGGCCGGGCGTGTCACGTCGACGTCGAACCACTTGGTCGACAGGCGGGCCAGGCTGCCGTCCCGGCGCAGGCCCTCCAGCGCCTGGTCGATGGCCTTGGCGAAGGCGGGATTGCCCTTGCGGAACGGAATGGCCACTTCGGCATTGGCACCCGGCAGCACGGCACCGGGCCGCAACGGCAGCTTGGCGGTCTTGACCAGGTAGCCCACCATCAAGCGGTCGTTGAGCGCGGCATCGATGCGCTGCGCGGCCAGGTCGCGCAGGTACTCGGGCGCGCCGGGATAGGTCTTGAGGTCGATGCCCGGCACCGACTTGGCCATCTCGTTGTAGTTGCTGCCCAGGCTGACGCCCAGCTTGAACCCCTTCAGGTCGGCCAGCGAACGGAAGGCACGCTTGTCGTCCTGGCGCTGGATCAGCTGTGCCGCCGAATAAGCGTAGGGGGTGGAGAAATCGAGCACCTCGCGCCGCTGCGGCGTGATCGCGACCTGGTTGACGATCACGTCGAACTTGCCCGCCTGCAGGCCGGCGATGATGCCGCTCCATTCGGTGGTGACGAATTCCGCCTTGACCCCCAGCCTGGCCGCCACAGCCTTCGCCACGTCGACGTCGAAGCCGTCGAGCTGGTTATCCGGGCCGCGGAAATTGAAAGGCGGGTAGGTCCCTTCCAGCCCGACTTTCAGCGCGCCGGCCTGCCGGACCGCATCGAGCAGGTCGGCCGCCCCGGCCGGCGTGCAGAACAAGCCGGCCACCGAGGCCGTCATCGCGAACAGGAAAGCGGCCCAGCCCCTTCGAAGCGTTCGCATGGCTCCTCCCATCGTTCTGGCAATCGGTCCGGCTCGGCCCGAGGCAGGCCGGCCGCGCCGCGTCCGCAACGGGCGGCACCGCAGTGATGCATGCGGCGCCGCGCCAGCGCAGGCGTGGTCGCATCCATTCTAGGACGTGCCCGCGCAGGATGCGACCCGGACGCCGCAGCACGCGAGCCGGCGGGCCGCGCAAGCACCGCCCGGCGCGGCCGCGGCGGCGCTACTGGAAAGCCTTGTCGTTGGGCTGGGCGTAGAGCGACTTCATATCGGCCGACAGCGGGTAGTTCAGGTTGAGGCCGCGCGGCGGGATCGGCGACTGGAACCACTTCTTGTAGAGCAGCTCGGCACGGCCGCTGGTCATCAGGTCGGCGATCACGCCGTCGGCCAGCTTCTTGAAGGCCGGATCGTCCTTGCGCAGCATGCAGGCATAGTTCTCCGTCTGCAGCGGCGTGCCGACCACCACCCAGTCGTCGCGGTTCTTGGCCTTGGTCAGTTCGCCGTAGAGCAAGGGCTCGTCCATCACGAAAGCGACGGCGCGCCCGCTTTCCAGGATCAGGAAGGACTGGCCGTGGTCCTTGGTGCTGATCAGGTTCATGTTCATGGCCTTCTCGCCGTTCATCTTCACCAGCAGGCGCTCGTCGGTGGTGCCGGCGGTGGTCACCACATTGCGGCCGGCGAGGTCGGGGAAGTCCTTGATGCCGGAGTCCTTGCGCGTCAGCATGCGCAGGCCATAGACGAACAGGCTGTTGCTGAAGGCGACCTGCTTCTGCCGCTCCAGGTTATTGGTCGTGGTGCCGCACTCCAGGTCGATGGTGCCGTTCATCATCAGCGGGATGCGGTTCTGCGAGGTGATCGGCATCAGCTTCACCTGCAGCCCTGGCAGGCTCAGCTGCGCCTTCACCTTGTCGACGATGTGCAGCATGATCTCGTGCGAGTAACCCATCACGTCCTTGCCGTTGGTGTAGGAGAAGGGGATGGAAGACTCGCGGTAGCCCAGCGTGATCACGCCGCTGTCCTTGATCTTGCGCAGCGTGTCGCTATCGCCCTCGGCGGCGCCGGCGGCCGCGGATGCCAGCGCGAACAGGGCCGCGGCGGCCGCGGCGCGCCGGCGGGAGGAGGTTCGCATCGGGCGTACGTTCAGCATCATGGTGAGGCTCTCCTGGTGGGGGGACGATCCGGATCGCACGATGCCAGGCCAGGGCCATGCCGGGCGCGCCGGGGCGCGCGGCGGCCGGGCACCCCGCCGCCTGCCGCCACGCCGGCCCCGGAACCCGGCACGGCCCTGCCTGTCATGCGATCCGCGCAGCGTAGCGGAGCGCGTGCGGCTTGCCCAATGCGAATACGTGCCAGAATATGTCCGAAGGCTATACCCTGGCCCGTCCCGACGTATCCCCTGCCTTTGCGCCCTCCGACCATGCGCCTGCGACAGATCGAAGTCTTCCGTGCCGTCATGCTGACCGGCACCGCCAGCGAGGCGGCGCGCCTGCTGCACGTGTCCCAGCCAGTCGTGACACGCGTGCTGCAGCACGCCGAGGCTTCGCTCGGCTTCCGCCTGTTCGAGCGCGTCAAGGGGAGGCTCCAGGCCACACCCGAGGCCGCTGCCCTGTACGGCGATGTCGAACGGCTATATGGCGAGATCGAACGGGTGCGGCGCGTCTCGGAAAGCCTGCGCCACAGCGGCGCCGGGCGGCTGCGCGTGGCGGCGACGCCCAGCCTGGCCGGCCCCCTGCTGGTGCCGGCGCTGCAGCGCTTCTGCGCGCGCCACCCCGACACCCAGGTCCAGGTACTCACCCACCATACCGGCGAGATCGTGCAGGGCCTGCTGTCCAACCAGATCGACCTGGGCTTCGCCTTCTCGCCGCCACGCCATGAAGCGCTCGCGGCGGCAGCGGTAGCATCGGGACGCATGCTGCTGGCGGTGCCGCGCGGCCTGCCGCTGCCCGCCGGCGGGCGGCGCGGCAGCGTGTCCATGCAGCGGCTCGCCGAGCGGCCTTTCATCGCCTACGACGACAACAGCTCGCTCGGGCTGCTGGTACGCCAGACGCTGGCGCGCAACGGGCTGGAACCGCGCTCCACGCTGGAAGTACAGACCTACTCGCTGGCGCTGGCCATGGTCGAAGCCGGGCTCGGCCTGACCCTGCTCGACCAGTTCACCGCGCTCGACGCCGATCCGGCCCGTATTGCACTGCACCAGATCGAACCCGCCCTGCCCTTCGAGATCCACGCGCTGCGCGCGCGCCACCGTGCCACCTCCAGCCTGGTCGACGACATGCGCGCCCAGTTCGCCCTGGTGGCGCAAGCCACCGCGCAAGCGCTGCCGCAGCGGCTGGAGGCACCGGCCGTGGTGTTCGAGCCGGCGGCCGCCGGCGCCGAGAATTGACAGCCACGCGAGGCGTGCACCATCATCGACACGAGCCAATACGGCGCCCCTCTCCATGTTCGCCCTGATCCTGCTCCTCCTCGTGCTGGCCAGCGCCTTCTTCTCGATCTCCGAGATCGCGTTGACGGCCTCGCGCCGCACCAAGCTGCAGACGCTGTCCGAACGCGGCGACCGCCGCGCGACCAAGGTCATGCTGCTCAAGGAAGAGCCCGGCAACTTCTTCACCATCGTGCAGATCGGCGTCAACAGCGTGGCCATCCTGGCCGGCATCCTGGGCGAAAAGCACGTGTCCGACCTGGTCTTCGCCGCGCTCTCGCCCTATATGGCGCAGGACATGGCGCAGCGCAGCGCCAATATCGGCTCCTTCCTGATCGTGACGCTGCTGTTCATCCAGTTCGCCGACCTGATCCCCAAGCGTATCGCCATGACCTTCCCCGAGACGTGTGCACTGGCGGTGATCGAGCCCATGCTGATGCTGCTCAAGGTGCTGCGTCCGCTGGTCTACGTGTTCAACGCGGCCGCCGACGCCGCGCTGCGGCTGTTCGGGCTGCCCACCAAGCCGGTCGACCAGATCACCTCCGAGGATATCGCCGCCATGGTCGATGCCGGCGCCGAGGCGGGCGTGCTGCACAAGCACGAGATCCACCTGATCGAGAACGTGTTCGAGCTCGACTCCAAGAGCGTGACGGCCATCATGACGCCGCGCGACGAGGTCGTTTACCTGCAACTGGACGAGTCGACCGACAGCGTGCGGCGCAAGCTGGTCAGCGAGCCGCACGCGCAGTATCCGGTGTGCGGCCGCGACCTGGACGACCTGCTCGGCTACATCGACACCAAGGACATCATGCAGCGGCTGCTGTCCGACCAGGCCATGCCGCTGGGCAATATCGGCAAGCATCACGACAAGAACGTGCTCGTGATCCCCGACACCCTGACCCTGTCGGAAGCGCTCACGCGCTTCCGCGAGATGCACCAGGGCTTCGCCGTGGTGATGAACGAATACGGGCTGGTGGTCGGCGTGGTCACGCTCGATGACATCGTCGGCGCCCTGATGGGCGACATCCTCTACTCCAACGAGGACGAGCAGATCGTGCGGCGCGACGACAACTCCTGGCTGGTCGACGGCCTGACGCCGCTGGTCGACCTGAAAAAGGCGCTGGAAGTGGAAACACTGCCGGGCGAAGACTACGTCGACACCGCGGGCGGGCTGGTGATCTACACGCTCAAGCGCATTCCCAAGAAATCCGAGTCCATCGAAGTGGCAGGATACCGGCTGGAGGTGGTGGACATCGACCACCACAAGATCGACCAGTTGCTGGTGTCGCGGCTGCCGCTGGCCGAGCGCACCGGCACCTGAGGCCTGGGCAACGCGCGAAGCGAGGGCCTGCCAATCGGCGGCTCAAGCAGGTGGCATTCACCTCGCCCGCGGCGAAGGGGATCGTTGCTATCAGCGGCCCCATGCCGCCGTTGTCGGCGGCGGTCGCCGCGCTGACATCGCCCAGCGTGGCGAGGATCCGGATGCGAGTGCCGGGGCAAGCTGGACCGGACACGTCGGGCGGCAGGCATCCACCGCCGCCGGAGGGTCCGGAGGCTCGGCCGAAGCGGCTGGCCAAGTCGCCGCACGAGATCGTCAGCCCCTGCTTGGCGGCGGCCATGGGCATCGACAGCCCCATGGTTCTTCATCGACCCGGCGCGCCGCGGCGGACGGCGCGCTCCTCGAATTGGAAAGTCCTGATTGGGCGGCACGGTCCTCCGGAGCGAAAAGCTCGGCTACCCGCGCCTGGCAGGATGCCGCGAGAAATCGCTCCTTGTTCTCATGCGAGAACAGATACCAATCCTTGTCCCACTTAGCATCCAGCCGCCTGCCTCGTCGAGGGGACAGCCTGAATTCCGAGTCACGAGATCCAGCGCCTTCGCCCGCAGACTTGGGCTTAGAGAAGGACTATTCCCAAAAAAATTCAGAATCCAATCATCCCAAAAATCATCCTTTACTGAAATGCGGCTGCTTTCTTTATCGGCACTTGTCGGCCTCGCGAGCAACATGTCAAATTGGCGGCGGCTTGAGCAGTCCGCGATGCCAGATGGGCAACCAAGCCTTGGCCAGATGGCAAGGTCGGCGGCCCTCGGCATTTTTGGCGGCGAGTTGACTCAACGACTCCTCCCGCCATCCCATTGAGAACAGGAGTGCATCAGACATGCGATGGAGACTTTGGCAGACGATCCGCGATCGGCAAGTTGCCTGCAGTGTACGCACGAAGGGCTGACACCGAGATCGCAAGGGAATTGTTCGACAAGCTAGCAGCCAGCGCACCGCCCCCGCTCGTCGCAAGAATAGTAGCGGACGACTATGAAGAAACCACCGCCAATGGTCGAGTTCGCACCGTTTCCTACAGGTGGTCCTTGCCAAACGTCGCACCGGGAATTCTGTTCACTCTTTCAGTTGCCCCGCTGGACAGTGCGGAGATCCAAGTGCTTGGTTCCGTAGCCATCATCCGATGAATTCAAGTATCCATTCGACTGTTTCGCGTCACAGTTCGCTGCACGGGCAGCCCTTGCGACCAACTCGCCACGACTGGCTCTGGCGCATCCTGCTCCTGCTGGTCTTGACTGCCTGGCTGGCGAGCGCCCATGGTCAGCGCATCGAACCACCTTTCGACTGCGGCGTGCTGTCCGTGCGAGATCTGGGAGACCGCTTTGAGCTGACCTTCGGCCACAAGAGACCGGGAGAACTAGACTGGTTCGTAGCGGGTGCGGGAGACGCGGACACGCTCGTCGTGGAAAGCAACAAGCCAGCGAAGCTGCTCGTATCCTCGAGCAATCCCCGCAACAAGGCTGGCCGGGAGGTCGACTTGGGTGACAAACTGGAAATCGCGCCTGATACGGAGATCGGCCTGACCTCGCGCCACGAAACCTGCACGATCACAGCACACTCTGACCCGAACAAGCGCGGCGTCGCGATCCGTTTCCTCGGGCACTGGCATGTACCGTTCTTCTCCGCTCCAGACGAGCCCCCTGCGTACAGCGACCTTTTTATCCCCGCACACCGGTAGCCGCAATCGCTCGATACACTCCCGGCACCCGGGCAAAGCCTCGCCTGCGCATCCGGGCTTTCCGCCTGCCTTGAATACCATCCCTGGCACTGAAGCCCGCGCCAGCAGCCAGGCGAAGCACGACGTTTCACAGCGGGACCTGACGAGGCACGCCGACAAGGGTTTCAAGCGTCGATCCCGAACGAAATGGCATCGACCTGGAGCGCCTGCGGTGCGGGTGCGCCCCAAAACAAAAAGCCTGTCGAACATCGACAGGCTTTCTGCATTTGGCGGAGAGGGAGGGATTCGAACCCTCGGTACGCTTGCACGTACGCCTGATTTCGAGTCAGGTACAATCGACCACTCTGCCACCTCTCCTGGAACTTGTTCGCCGGTGGCAATCAGCGAAGAACAAGATTATAGCGATAGCCTTGCCCCCGCCGCAAGCCCCTTCCGCAAAAAAGTTTTACGCCTCGGGTTCGAGCCGTTCGATGCCGCCCATGTAGGCGCGCAGCGCGGTCGGCACGGTCACCGAACCGTCGGCGTTCTGGTAGTTCTCCAGGATGGCCACCAGCGTGCGGCCGACTGCCAGCCCGGAACCGTTCAGCGTGTGCAGCAGCTCGGGCTTGCCCTGCGCATTGCGCGTGCGTGCCTGCATGCGGCGCGCCTGGAAGTCGCCCATGTTCGAGCAGGAGCTGATCTCGCGATAGGTGTTCTGCGCGGGGATCCACACTTCGAGGTCATAGGTCTTGGTGCTGCCGAAGCCCATGTCGCCGGTGCACAGCACGATGGTGCGGAACGGCAGTTCCAGCTTCTTCAGGATGGCCTCGGCGTGGCCGGTCATTTCCTCCAGCGCCGCGAAGGACTGCTCGGCCGGCACCACCTGCACCATCTCGACCTTGTCGAACTGGTGCTGGCGGATCATGCCGCGCGTGTCCTTGCCGTAGGAGCCCGCCTCCGAGCGGAAGCACGGCGAATGGGCGACGAAGCGCAGCGGCAGCTTGTCGGCCGCGACGATGGCGTCGCGCACGATATTGGTCAGCGGCACCTCGGCGGTCGGGATCAGGTAGAAGTTCTCGATGCGCTCGCCACCATCCTCGGCCTCGCCGCCGACCTTGCGCGGCACCTTGAACAGGTCTTCCTCGAACTTCGGCAACTGCCCGGTACCGCGCATCGAGGCGGCATTGACGATGTAGGGTACGTAGGTCTCGGTATAACCATGCTCCGTCGCATGGGTGTCGATCATGAACTGCGCCAGCGCACGGTGCAGGCGCGCCACGCCGCCGCGCAGCATCGCGAAGCGTGCGCCGGTGACCTTGGCCGCGGTATCGAAGTCCAGGCCGAGGCGCGCGCCCACGTCGACGTGGTCCTTGATCTCGAAGTCGAAGCTGCGCGGCGTGCCGACGCGGCGCACTTCCACATTGCCGCTCTCGTCGGCGCCGACCGGCACGCTCTCGTGGGGCAGGTTCGGGATCGTCAGCATCAGATCAGACAACTGGGCCTGGATCTCGTCCAGCCGCGCGGCCGAGGCCTTGAGCGTGTCACCGATGCCACCGACCTCGGCCATCACCGCGGAGGTGTCCTCGCCCTTGCCCTTGAGCATGCCGATCTGCTTGGAGAGGCTGTTGCGGCGCGCCTGCAGTTCCTCGGTCTGGGTCTGCAGTTGCTTGCGTTCGGTCTCGAGGGCCTGGAAGGCGGCCACGTCGAGTTGGAAGCCGCGCGTGGCGAGGCGCTGGGCCACGGCGTCGATGTCTTTGCGGAACAGCTGGATGTCGAGCATGTCGAGGATCGGGGAAGTGCGGAGCCGGCGACATGCCGGCGGACCCGCTATTTTACTGCAGCGGCGACGCCCGTCCGCCGGGAACAGCGAGAACGGGACGCCGCTTATCGGTCGCCCGGCTCCGCCGGGCCGGCGGCGGGATCGGCGGCAGCGCCTGAGGCCCCGCGCGCGGCGCGCTCAGCCGCGGCGGCTTTGGCTGCATTTTCAGCCTTCGCAGCCTTCTGGCGCCGGTGCCAGTCGGCGTCGAGCTCGCGCAGGTGGCGCAGCTTGTCGCCGATCTTGCCCTCCAGGCCGCGCGGCGTCGGCTGGTACCAGCCCTGCGGGCGCAGGTCGTCCGGGAAATAGTGCTCGCCGGCGGCGTAGGCCTCGGGCTCGTCGTGCGCGTAGCGGTAGGCGTGGCCGTAGCCCAGTTCCTTCATCAGCTTGGTGGGCGCATTGCGCAGATGCACGGGCACCGGGCGCGACTTGTCCTTGGCGACGAAGGCGCGCGCCGCGTTGTAGGCGTTGTAGCCGGCATTGGACTTGGGCGCCACGGCCAGGTAGACCAGCGCTTGCGCCAGCGCCAGCTCCCCCTCCGGCGAGCCCAGCCGCTCATAGGTCTCGGCAGCATCCAGGGTGATGCGGGCGGCGCGCGGGTCGGCCAGCCCGATGTCTTCCCACGCCATGCGCACGATGCGCCGGGCCAGGTAGCGCGGATCGGCGCCGCCATCCAGCATGCGGCAGAACCAGTACAGCGCGCCGTCGGGATCGGAGCCACGCACGGACTTGTGCAGGGCGCTGATCTGGTCGTAGAAGGCATCGCCGCCCTTGTCGAAGCGACGCAGGTTCTCCGACAGGGCACTGCCCAGCAGCGCGGTGTCGATGGCCTGCTGGCCGGCGCTGCGCGCCGCGCGCGCGACGATCTCGATATTGTTGAGCAGCTTGCGGCCGTCGCCGTCGGCCGACGCCACGATCAGCTTGAGCGCCTCGTCGTCCCAGCGCAGCCCGCCCAGCTCCGCGCTCGCACGGCCCGCGAGCTGCGCCAGCTCGGCGTCGTCCAGGCTCTTGAGCACGTAGACCGCCGCGCGCGACAGTAATGCGCCGTTGACCTCGAAGGACGGGTTCTCGGTGGTGGCGCCGATAAAGGTGAACAGACCGCTTTCCACGTGCGGCAGGAAGGCATCCTGCTGGCTCTTGTTGAAGCGGTGCACCTCGTCGACGAAGACCAGGGTGCGGCGGCCGTGGGCGCGGTATTGCTCGGCGCGCTCGACCGCCTCGCGGATGTCCTTGACGCCCGACAGCACTGCCGACAAGGCGATGAACTCGGCGTCGAAGACGTCGGCCATCAGCCTTGCCAGCGTGGTCTTGCCCACACCGGGCGGCCCCCACAGGATCATCGAGTGCGGCTCGCCGGAAGCAAAGGCCACGCGCAGCGGCTTGCCCGGCCCGAGCAGGTGCTGCTGGCCGATGACTTCATCGATGTTGCGCGGGCGCAGCCGCTCCGCGAGCGGCTGGTTGGAACGGTCAGGGGTTTCGGAGAACAGCGTATCCGCCACGGTTGTCATGCCTCGGTATCGGGGCGCGCCGCGTGCGGCGCGCGACCTCACAGTGTAGACCATCCGCGGCACCACCCCGCCCTTGCCGGCCGTGCCGGCCTTGCCTAGTCGCCGCCGCTGGCGGCGAAGGCGTCGAGGATGGCGCCGCCCGCCCTGCCGGTGCGGGCGCGCCAGGCGGCCACCGGCGCAGAAGCCGCCGCGCGCAGCGCCGCGCGCACGCCCGGCTCCGCCTCGCCGCGCACGGTCACGCCGTTCGCCATCATCTGCGCCGCGTTCTCGGCGATGCGCGTCGACAGCCGCACCCACTGGCGCTGCTCGGTGGCCTGTGCGGCGGCATCGACCACCTCGCGCTGGGCCGGCGTCAGGGCCGCATAACTGGCATTGCCGACAGTCGTGAAGGACAGCGGCATGGCATAGCCGATCGCGGTGAAGTTGGGCAGGTAGCGCCACAGCTTGCGCGCCGCGCCGTCATCGCCGGAGCACAGCACCGCATTGACAGAGCCCTCGCGCAGGCGGGGCATAGTGTCGGCCAGCGGCAGCTCGACCGCACGTGCGCCGGCGGCGCGGATCAGCCCGGTCGAAATCGTGTCGGCAGTGCGCACCGTCAGCGCGCGCAGGTCCGCCAGCGAGGCCAGCGGCGCACGCGACCACAACCCGGTCGGCGGCCACGGCGTGATGTAGAGCAGGTGCTGCCCCTGCGCGGCCAAGGCGCGTGCGTAGTCGGCGCGCGCAAGCCCGGCCAGGCGCCGCGCCGACTCCAGCGAGGTCGCGATGAAGGGCAGCGAGGGCAGCTGGAACAGAGGATCGAGCTGGCCCAGTGCTTCGGCCGGGATGTCGCCGCCGTCGCTGCGCGCGTCCCTCGCCGCTGTCGCCGCGGGTGGCGGCAGCGGGCGGGCGTCCACGCCGGCCTCGAAGGCGGGCGCCACCAGCAGCGTCCCGCCCGAGCGCGCCTTCATCTCCTCGGCAAAGGTCGACAGTCCCTCGCCGGCCATGCCGGCGGCCGGCGCTTCCGTCGTCATGCGCCAGGTCACCGGCGCAGGCACGCTTGCCGCGGCCGAAGCGGCCGAAGCGGCCGGCGCCGGTGCCGACGCGGGCTGCGCCCGCGCCGGCACGAACGGCGTCATCGACAACAGCGCCAGCGCCAGCACCAGCGGCAACGGCCGTCCGCAGGCCCGCCGGAGGAGGCGGCAAAGCAAGACGTCGCACACGGCGAGACGAAGCATGTCACGGTCCTAGCGTTGTTCGAGCCTGGGTGGAAGGGGCAGCCCGCAGGCCCGGGCCGCACCGCATTATAGGGAGTCGCCATCACCGCCACGGCTTGCGGCGAGGTGATGCCGCACCGCCTTCAGGATCCCGCGCCCCGGCCGATATACGAACTACCGATGCCCTGCATTGACGCCGGCGCGCGCGAGCCGGCGCCATGCCGCCCTGTTGCCAGAGACCCCTATGCTGCTGTCCTACCGCATGTTGCTGTTCAAGATTTCCCGGCTGACGGGCCGCAACCGCATGACCGCTGTCGACGAGATCGCGCTGGCCGGCCAGCTCGCCGAAATGATGCATCGCCCGCATGCAGCGGAGCGCGTGGTGGCGGACCTGATGGATCACGAGCATGCCCAGGTGCGCCGCGTCGCCCTGAACGCGGTGCGGCGCGCACGCTGCTTTGCCTGCCCTAACCTGTTGCCGGCCCTGCTGCGCCGCCTGGCCGATGCCGAACCCTGGTTGCGCCATGACGCGGCCTGGGTGGTCGCCGAGGGCCAGTTCGACGGCGCCGAACTCCGTGCCGCGCTGCGCCGCCTGGCCGGCCGGACGCAGTTGCCGCAGGACGCGGCGCGCGCGCGCGCCTTCCCCGACGATGCCCTGCTCCAGGCCCAGGTCAAGGCACGCACGGCCCTTGACGCACTGTTGAAGAAGAGCGCCGCGGAGGCCAACCGCAGGCTGGGACTGGCCGGGGCCGCAGGCTATGCCAAAGGCACGGTCGGCCACAACAATATGGTCCGGCGGGAAACGAACCGCCGCACGGCCGCGCGGCGCCTGGACAGCAGCGTGCGGCTGACCTACCGCCCGCTGCCACCGCCCGAGGGCGTGCTGCGCATCAATTCGGCGGCCAAGACCAAGACCTCGCCGGGCTGAACCGGACCGGCCGTCCGCCGGCTAGCGCCTGGCCCGCTCCGCAAGCACGCGCATCGGCGCGGCGGGCAGCGGCCCGTGGCAGCTGCGCGAGCCGTCGGCCTGGCCCAGCACCAGCCAGACCCGCGCGGCATCGCCGGCGGGGTGAAGCAGCCAGGCCGGTGCGCGCCCGCCGCCCAGGCTCTCGAGCACGCCGCTGCTGGCCGACTGCAGCATGGCGGCGCAATCAGCCACTGGCGCCTTGGTCGCGGCGAGGAAATCGCGGTTGGCCAGCACCTCGGGCAAGGCCATGTCGGGCGCCCCAAGGAAGGCATCGACGTCGAACTGGCGCGCGCCGGATCCCGGCGCCGCGCAGGCCGCCAGCCCGGCCGCCAGCAGCGCGGCGGCAGCCAGGCGGGGCAGGCTGCAGAAGGCGTTCACTCGCATGCCGGTCCTCACTGTTTCATCACGTCGGCACCCTTGGGCACCGTGAAGCGGAACGTATCGGCCGGCAGTGCCGGGTTCTTCTGCATCGCGGTGAAGCTCAGCAGCGTGGTGTTGCCGAAGGCATCGCGCAACTCCATGGCCGCCAGGTTGCCGCCCTTGAAGCCGATGCCGATACGCTCGAACTGCGTGTCCTTGGACTTGGGCGTCAGTTCCAGCCACTCGATGCCGTCACGCGTGGCGCCGTTCCTGACCACGAAATTCTTCTCGAGATCATTGCTGCCGAACAGGATGGCGGCCGGACTGGAACCGAGCGCGCCATCGAGCTTGCGCTCGGTGACCTGGTTCAGGTCCTTGTCGTAGATGTAGAGGGTCTGGCCGTCCGCCTGCAGCAATTGCTCATAGGGCTTCTCGTAGCGCCAGGTGAACTTGCCCGGCCGCGAGAAGGCGAAGCTGCCGCTCGAGTTGCCGGTCACCTTGAGCGTATCGCCCTGCCCCTTGACCTGGCGCTGCGTGAACTCGCCGCGCGCAGTCTTGACAGTGGTGACGAAGGCCTGCAACTGGTCGGTGGCGGCGGCATGCGCGGCCGTCAGGCCCGAGGCCAGCAGGGCCAGCAGGACGCCGGTCCGTGCGAGCTGGCGCCGAGCCGGCGCAAAACTCCTGATGTGCATGAGGTTGCTTCCTTGCGTTCTTCGGTTTACCTGAGCGGCGGCGCCGCGCCGGCATGTTGCCTGCGGGCCGCCTGTGTGCTTAGAGCCGGTCTCGCGGGAGGGATTCCGGCAGAGAAGTAAGCCGATGTTACGCGTTACGCGTGCGGCGTTCACTCCTCTTCGCGCGCGCCCCCGCCCTGGGCCAGGATGTCGCGGTTGCCGTTGCCGGACATGGCGGACACCAGACCGGCCTTCTCCATGTCCTCCAGCAGCCGCGCGGCGCGGTTGTAGCCGATGCGCAGGTGGCGCTGCACCAGCGAGATCGAGGCGCGCCGGTTCTTCAGCACCACCTCGACGGCCTGGTCGTACAGGGGGTCGGCCTCGCCGCCACCGCCACCGGCGATGCCCGCGCCGCCGCCCATCCCGTCGCCACCGCCCTCCTCGGCCAGTCCGCCCTCGAGGATGCCCTCGATGTAGTTGGGCTCGCCCGCTTCCTTGAGCTTCTCGACCACGCGATGCACCTCGTCATCGGAGACGAAGGCACCGTGCACGCGCACCGGCAGGCCGGTGCCGGGCGCGAGGTAGAGCATATCGCCCATGCCCAGCAGCGCTTCCGCGCCCTGCTGGTCGAGAATGGTGCGGGAGTCGATCTTGCTGCTGACCTGGAAGGCGATGCGGGTCGGCACGTTGGCCTTGATCAGGCCGGTGATGACGTCGACCGACGGACGCTGCGTCGCCAGCACCAGATGCAGGCCGGCCGCGCGTGCCTTCTGCGCGATGCGCGCGATCAGCTCTTCGACCTTCTTGCCGACCACCATCATCAGGTCGGCCAGCTCATCGATGACGATCACGATGACCGGCAGTTTCTCCAGCGGCTCGGGCGCGTCCGGGGTCAGGCTGAAGGGATTGGGGATCTTTTCCTCGCGCGCGGCCGCCTCGTCGATCTTCTTGTTGTAGCCGGCCAGGTTGCGCACGCCCAGCTTGCTCATCAGCTTGTAGCGGCGCTCCATCTCGCCCACCGCCCAGTTGAGCGCGTTGCCGGCCTGCCGCATATCGGTCACGACCGGGCACAGCAGGTGGGGAATGCCCTCGTAGACGCTCATCTCCAGCATCTTGGGGTCGATCAGGATCAGCCGCACCGCATCCGCCTTGGCCTTGTACAGCAGCGACAGGATCATGGCATTGATGCCGACCGACTTGCCCGAGCCGGTGGTGCCGGCCACCATGCAGTGGGGCATGCGCGCCAGGTCGGCCACCACCGGCTTGCCGGCGATGTCCTTGCCCAGCGCCAGCGTGAGCTGCGAGGCGCTCTCGTTGTAGACCTGCGAACCGAGGATCTCGGACAGCCGCACCGCCTGGCGCTTCGGGTTGGGCAGCTCCAGGCCCATGCAGTTCTTGCCGGGGATGGTCTCGACCACGCGGATCGACACCAGCGACAGCGCGCGCGCCAGGTCCTTGGCCAGGTTGACCACCTGGCTGCCCTTGACGCCGGTGGCCGGTTCGATCTCGTAGCGGGTGATGACCGGGCCCGGGTAGGCCGCCACCACCTTGACCTCGACGCCGAAGTCCTTGAGCTTCTTCTCGATCAGGCGCGAGGTGTATTCCAGCGTCTCGGCGCTGACGGTTTCCTGGTGCGGCGGGATCGGGTCGAGCAGTGCCAGCGGCGGCAGGTCGGAGTCGTGGATGTCGGCGAACAGCGGCTGCTGCTTCTCGCGCTCGACGCGCTCGTGCTTGGGCACCGCCTGCGGACGCACGATCTGCACCGGCGCCGCCTCCTCGATCTTCACGCGCTGCACCTCGACGGTCTCGGTGCGCTCCACCTTGGCGGCCTCGCCGATGATGCGGTCCTGCTTGCTCTCGCGGCGCGCCTTGAAGCCGAGGAACAGGCCCTCGACGAAGCCGCCGATGTGCTCGGCCACCGACAGCCAGGAGAAATGGAAGAACAGCGACAGGCCGATGGCGAACAGCATCAGCAGCAGCAGGGTGGCGCCGGTGAAGCCCAGCGCCACCTGCATCCAGCCGCCCAGCAGGTCGCCCAGCACGCCGCCGGGCGCGCGCGGCAGCGCCGCGCGCAGCGGATACATGCGGATCGCTTCCAGCCCCATGCTGGAGACCAGCGTCAGCGCGAAGCCGACCCAGCTGACCACCACGCCCTGGCGTGCCTCGGGCAGCGGCGGCGGCAGTTCCTCGGAGAGCGCGCGCCAGCCGCGCCAGCAGCGCCGCACCAGCAGCACCGCCCACCAGTAGGCGGAGAAGCCGAAGACGAAGAACAGTACGTCGGCCAGCCAGGCGCCCACGCGCCCGCCCAGGTTGTGGACGTCCGCGACCTGGTTGGCATGCGACCAGCCCGGGTCCGATTTGCTGTAGCTCGCCAGCATGCAGACGAAGGCGAGCGTGACCGCAAGCAGCAGGAACCAGCGCACTTCGCCCAGCAGCTTGCCGATACGGGAGGGCAGCGCGGATGGATCGGTACGGGTGGTGGGAGTGGCTCGAGCCATGCGCGATTGGTGGGGTTGAAAAAAATTCGGGATGCCGGGCATTTTAACCTTGGTGCGCACTATCGCTCCCATTGGAAATTGCAACAGTGGGCAAACGCGCCTCCACTTATAATGTCGCTTTTGACCGCTACCGGTGCGCCAGCGCGCGCGCCGGACACAGGATTGCATCATGGCCAAACACGCAAAAGTGCTCATTCTCGGGTCCGGTCCCGCCGGCTACACAGCCGCCGTCTACGCGGCCCGCGCCAACCTGCAGCCGGTGCTGATCACCGGCCTCGCCCAGGGCGGCCAGCTGATGACCACCACTGACGTGGAGAACTGGCCCGCCGACGCCAAGGGCGTGCAGGGCCCCGAGCTGATGCAGCGCTTCCTGGAGCACGCCGAGCGCTTCAACACCGAAATCATCTTCGACCATATCCATACGGCCCAGCTGACGGAGCGCCCGATCCGCCTCATCGGCGATGCCGGCGAGTACACCTGTGACGCGCTGATCATCGCCACCGGCGCCTCGGCCCAGTACCTCGGCCTGCCCTCGGAAGAAAACTTCATGGGCCGCGGCGTCTCGGCCTGCGCCACCTGCGACGGCTTCTTCTACAAGAACCAGGAAGTCGCGGTGGTCGGCGGCGGCAACACCGCGGTCGAGGAAGCACTCTACCTGTCCCATATTGCCAGCAAGGTGACCGTGATCCATCGCCGCGACAAGTTCCGCGCCGAGCCGATCCTGGTCGACCGCCTGCTCGCGCGCGAGAAGGAAGGCCGTGTCGAGATCCGCTGGAACACGGTGCTCGACGAGGTGGTGGGCGACGACTCCGGCGTGACCGGCGTCAAGCTGCGCAACGTGCAGACCGGGCAGAACGAGGAAGTGAAGCTGGCCGGCGTGTTCGTGGCCATCGGCCACAAGCCCAACACCGAACTGTTCGAAGGCCAGCTCGAGATGCACAACGGCTACATCGTCACCAAGAGCGGCCTGCAGGGCGACGCCACCGCCACCAACATCCCGGGCGTGTTCGCCGCCGGCGACGTGCAGGACCACGTCTACCGCCAGGCCATCACCAGCGCCGGCACCGGCTGCATGGCGGCACTGGATGCCCAGCGCTACGTGGAAGCGTTGAAGTAAAGCACACACGCGTCAGCCGACGCGGACAAAGGGGTGCCGGGGAACCGGCACCCCTTTGTGCTTTCTGGCGGCAGGCGGCTGGAGCAAGAGGCCTGCCGCTGCGTCCGGGCAAGCGCCCGCCCCGCCCTCTCCCGCAGGCGGCCTTCAGACCGGAAACATGGGTAACGGGTGTTCGGAGACATGGGTAACAGGTGATCCCGCGCATCGCCTTTGCCCCGCCTACCCCCTGCCCCGGCCGGACTTTCTTATAAAATGACGCCTGCCCCACGGAGACAGCCATGAAGCACGGCGCCAAACCCGACAACGCCCCATCCCGCCTCGGCCTGGCCGACCTCGGCAAGCTGCGCGAGCGGCTCAAGGACGAGACCGAACGCCGCGAAGCCGAACGCCTGGCGGCCGAACAGGCCGCGCAGCGCGCACGCGAGGAAGCGGACGTGTTCCGCAGTTCGGTGGGCCAGGTCAGCGCGCTGCGCGACCGCAACCGGATCGAGCCCGCCGCGGGCAAGCCCTCGCCGCTGCCGGTGCAGACACTGCGCAACGACCAGGAAACGCTGGCGGCCTCGCTGTCCGACGAATTCGACGTCGAGAGCCTGCTGGACACCGATGAGAGCCTCTCCTTCCGCCGCCCCGGTATCGGCATGGACGTGGTCAAGAAGCTGCGGCGCGGCGAATGGGTGCCGCAGGACAAGCTCGACCTGCACGGCCTGCGCAGCGAAGAGGCGCGCGAGGCGCTGTCCGAGTTCCTGCGCCGCGCGGTACGGCGCGGCGTGCGCTGCGTGCGCGTGATCCACGGCAAGGGCAACGGCTCGCCCGACAAGCTGCCGGTGCTCAAGGGCAAGGTGCGCAGCTGGCTGGTGCAGAAGGAGGAAGTGATCGCCTTCGTGCAGGCCCGCGGCGCCGAGGGTGGCGCCGGCGCGCTGATGGTGCTGCTGCGCCAGCCGCGCGCCTGAGGGCCGCGCACCTGAGCCGCCGCCCGGCGTCCCCGCCCCACTCCGACCGCGAGCGCACTTGGCCCCCATCCTTTCTCCGCACTTCGATGCGCTGTTCGGCCGGCTGCCGCTGATCCTCCACGTGATGGAAGTGATCGGCGTGCTGTCCTTCGCGGTGGCGGGCGTCGTCGATGCGCGCAAGCAGCGCTTCGACGCGGTCGGCACCTTCGTGGTGGCATTCGCCACCGCCTTCGGCGGCGGCACGGTGCGCGACGTGCTGCTCGACCGCCGTCCCTTCTACTGGGTCGAGCACGAAGGCTATGTGATCCTGATCTTCGCGATGTCGATCGGCGCGTCGGTGGTGTTCCGCGTGGTGAGCCGCGTGGCGTCGGAGCGCACCATGCTGGTGGCCGATGCGATCGGGCTGGGCCTGTTCGCCGTGACCGGCACCTCGCTCGCGCTGGTGGCGCAGATGCCGGCCTTCGTGGCGGTCATGATGGGCATCATCTCGTCGGTGTTCGGCGGCGTGGTGCGCGACGTGCTATGTAACGAGATGCCGATGATCCTGCGTGACCGGGTGCCCTATGCCACCTGCGCCTTCGCCGGCTGCTGGGTCTACCTCGGCCTGACCTGGCTGGACGCGCAACAGGAAGCGGCCCTGCTGGCCGGCGCGCTGACCACCACGGCCACGCGCCTGGTCTCGGTCTGGCGCGGCTGGAGGCTGCCGGGCTGAACCCGGCGCCGCCGCCGCGCGGCGGCGTCAGACCGCCGCTTCGTCCTGCTCGCCGGTGCGGATGCGGATCACGCGCTCCACCTCGGTCACGAAGATCTTGCCATCACCGATCTTGCCGGTGTGGGCGGCCTTGACCACGGCATCCAGCACGGTGTCGAGCTGGTTCTCGGCCACCACCACTTCGATCTTGATCTTGGGCAGGAAGTCGACCACGTATTCCGCGCCGCGGTACAGCTCGGTATGGCCCTTCTGGCGGCCGAAGCCCTTCACCTCGGTCACCGTCAATCCGGTCACGCCCACGTCGGCCAGCGCTTCACGCACTTCGTCGAGCTTGAACGGTTTGATGATGGCGGTAATCTGCTTCATGTTGGCCCCTGGTTATGGTCATTAGCGAATGCCAGATTCTAGCCCGAAACCCTGACATCCTTGGCAAGGCGGCGCCGCACAGGCCGCCGACACCGCCGTTCAGCCCGTCGTTCAGCCCGCTTGCGCGCTGTCCGGGCCATCCGGAATGCGTGCCAGATCGCGCATCCACACCGCCGATTCGCCATCGCTGGGTGCGCGCCAGTCGCCGCGCGGCGACAGCGAGCCGCCCGAGCCCACCTTGGGCGCGTTCGGGATGCAGGAGCGCTTGAACTGGCTGGTGCGGAAGAAGCGGTCGACGAAGATGCCCAGCACCCGCTTGATCTCCGCCAGCGTGTATTCGTGGCGCGGCACGTGCGGCCCCTCGGGCCATTCGCCGCGTTCCCGGTCGCCCCAGGCCGCCAGCGCCAGGAAGGCCACCTTGGATGGCGTGAAGCCGAAGCGCAGCGTGTAGTACAGGTGGAAATCCTGCAACTCGTAGGGCCCGATCACGGACTCGGTCTTCTGCTCGGGGCCGCTGCTGGAGTTGCCCGGCACCAGTTCCGGGCTGATCTCGGTGTCCAGGATGTCGAGCAGCACGCCTTCGCCGCCGTCGGCCACCTGCCCGGTCTCGGCCACCCAGCGCACCAGGTGGCTGATCAGCGTCTTGGGCACGCTGGCGTTGACGTTGTAGTGCGACATGTGGTCGCCCACGCCGTAGGTGCACCAGCCCAGCGCCAGCTCGCTCAGGTCACCGGTGCCGATGACGATGGCATGCTGGAAGTTGGCCAGCCGGAACAGGTGGTTGGTGCGCTCGCCCGCCTGCACGTTCTCGAAGGTCACGTCGTAGACGGGCTTGCCTTCGGCGTAGGGATGGCCCAGGTCCTTGAGCATCGCCAGGCAGCTCGGGCGGATGTCGATCTCGCTGGCGCTGCAGCCCACCAGCTCCATCAGCCGGCGCGCCTGGCGCAGCGTGCGCTCGCTGGTGGCGAAGCCCGGCATGGTGTAGGCCAGGATATTGGTGCGCGGCAGGCCGAGCCGGTCCATCGCCTTGGCGCACACCAGCAGGGCATGGGTGGAGTCCAGCCCGCCCGACACGCCGATCACCACCTTGGCGATGCCGCTGGACGACAGCCGCTGCACCAGCGCCTGCACCTGGATGTTGTAGACCTCACGGCAGCGCGCGTCGCGGCGGCGCGCATCGGCCGGCACGTAGGGGAAACGCTCCACCTTGCGCACCAGCGGCAGCGGCTGCCCTTCGGGCACGCCGACGCGCAGGCGCACCACCTCGAAACGCGCCACTTCCTCGCGGTGGCGGCGCACCGACTGGCCGAAGGTGGTCTGGTGCATGCGCTCGCGCGACAGCCGCTCCAGGTCCACATCGGCCACCAGCAGGTGGGAGCTGTCGGCGAAGCGCTCCGATTCGCCCAGCAGCTCGCCGTTCTCGTAGATGAGGGCCTGGCCGTCCCAGGCCAGGTCGGTCGACGACTCGCCCTTGCCGGCCGAGGTGTACAGGTAGGCGGCCAGGCAGCGCGCCGACTGCTGCGCGACCAGTTGATGGCGGTAGCCCGACTTGCCCACCACGATGTTCGAGGCGGACAGGTTCACCAGCACGGTGGCGCCGGCCAGCGCGGCGAAGGAGGACGGCGGCACCGGCACCCACACGTCTTCGCAGATTTCCACATGGAAACGGAAGAAGGGGATGTTCTCGACCTCGAACAGCAGCCCCGCGCCGAACGGCACGGTCTGCCCGGCCAGCGAGACGGAGCCGGCGGCGGCACAGTCGGCGGCGCTGAACTGGCGCGCCTCGTAGAACTCCCAGTAGTTCGGCAGGTAGCTCTTGGGCACCACGCCATGGATACGCCCGCCGGCCACCACCACGGCGCAATTGAAGAGCTGGTGCTCCACGCGCAGCGGCATGCCCACCACCAGCGCCGGCGCCAATTGCGCCGAGGCCGCCACGATCTCCGCCAGCGCGCTCTCGCAGGCGTCGAGCAGCGCACGCTGGTGGAACAGGTCTTCGCAGGTGTAGGCCGACAGGCCCAGTTCGGGGAAGGCCACCAGCACGGCGCCCTGCTGCGCGGCCTGCCGGGCCAGCGCGATGGTCTGCTGCGCGTTGAAGGCCGGGTCGGCGACGCGGCACTCCGGCACGCCCACCGCCACGCGCGCGAAGCCATGGGAATAGAGGTTGAAGAAGGAGTCGCTCATGTGATGCCTTTGGATACCGTGGGGCCGCGGCCGTGGCGAGTGCGTGATGCCGGGTCGACCCCGGCATTTTACGACGGCCCCGGCCGCCGCGCTGCGCCGCGGCGGCCTTTCCGGTAGACTCGCCCGGTACCCGGGACGCCGCGGCCGAGCGCCGGCGGCAGGCCAGGCGGGGCGCAACTGGAGCGGATCGAAGCGCAATGCGGGCGGAACCTTGCAAGCCGGAGGCACGGCGCGGCAGCAGCACCCATGACGACCACCCGGCGGGCGGCTGCGCCGGCCAGGCGGAGCGCCGCTACGAGGCCCGCATCGCCGAAGGGCTGGCGGATATCGACGCGGCGGCCTGGGATGCCCTGGTGGACGCGCGCCCGGGCGCCAACCCCTTCCTGCGCCACGCCTTCCTGCACGCGCTGCACGCCAGCGGCAGCGCCGGCGACGACAGCGGCTGGTCGCCGCGCTACCTGACACTGTGGGCCGCCGAACCTGGCGGCGAGCGCCTGGCGGCCGCCATGCCCCTGTATGCGAAGGCACACTCCTACGGCGAGTACGTGTTCGACTGGGCCTGGGCCGACGCCTACCAGCGGCACGGCCTGCGCTATTACCCGAAATGGTTGTCGGCGGTGCCCTTCACCCCGGTGCAAGGCAGCCGCCTGCTGGCGGCCGACGAACACGCCGCGCGCCAGCTGCTGGCGCATGCGCTGGCCTTGGCCGAGCAGAGCGGCATGTCCTCGCTGCATGTGCTGTTCCCCACGCCGCAGGAGGCGGGCTGGATGGCCGAGGCCGGCATGATGCTGCGCCAGGGCGTGCAGTTCCACTGGACCAATCCCGGCTACGCCGACTTCGAGGCCTTTCTCGCCACGCTGTCGCAGAAGAAGCGCAAGAACATCCGCGCCGAGCGGCGGCGCGTCGCCGAGGCCGGCATCGGCTTCCGCCACCTGCGTGGCACCGAGATCAGCGACGAAGACTGGCGCTTCTTCCACCGCTGCTATCGCCAGACCTACCGCGAGCACCATTCCTCGCCCTACCTGAACCTGGACTTCTTCCGCCGCATCGGCGCGTCCATGCCGGGCAACCTGCTGCTGGTGGTGGCCGAGCGGGCCGGAAGCCCGATCGCCAGCGCCCTGCTGGTCTACGACGACGCCCCGGCCATCAGCACCCTGTACGGGCGCTACTGGGGCGCGCTCGAGCACCATCCCTGCCTGCACTTCGAGGCGTCCTACTACCAGCCGCTGGAGTTCTGCATCGCCCATGGCATCCGCACCTTCGAGGGCGGCGCGCAGGGCGAGCACAAGATGGCGCGCGGCTTCCTGCCGGTGGCGACGCAGTCCGCGCACTGGCTGGCGCACCCGGCCTTCGCCGATGCGGTGGAGCGCTTCCTGGCGCAGGAGCGCCAGGGCATCGGCGCCTACCTCGACGAGCTCAACGAGCGCAATCCCTTCGCCCGCACCTGAGCCGGCCGCCGGCCGCGGCCCGCGCCGCACGCCGGGGCTAGCGCTGGCGCCACATGCGCCGCAGCGTGTTGTCGCCCAGCATGTAGTGGTGGAACAGCGCCGCCACCGCATGCAGGCCGATCACCGCGTAGAAGGCGCTGCCGATGGTCTCGTGCAGTTCCTCGAACAGGTCCTTGAGGCCGTCGTCCGGCGCCGCCAGCGCCAGCTCCAGCCCGGTGCCGGGCACGGCCAGCGGATGGCCGGCCGCCGCCAGGGTCAGCAGGCCCAGCAGCGGCTGGATGAAGATGAACAGATAGAGCAGCAGGTGCATGGCGCCCGCCAGCAGCTGCATCCAGCGCGATCCCTCTTCCGGCGCGGGCGCGCCGCGCACCAGGCGCCACAGCAGGCGGGGCACGGCCAGCACCAGCACCAGCACCCCGGCCCATTCGTGCGTGCCCATCGCCAGCGCGCGCGCGGCGCTGCCGCGCGGGGTGAAGCCCTTCAGCTCGATAGCCGCATAGGCCGCCGCCACCAGCAGGAAGACCGCCCAGTGGAAGAAGATGGCCGGGCCGCTGTAGCGCGATCCGGCAAGCGAGGTCTTGGTCATTGCGCCAGGTTCTCGATTGATGTGGGAGTGCTGTCAGCTTAACGCCTCCGGGGGGCGCCATCCTTGGCCGGCGTCAAGCCGGCCCCAGCAAAAAGCCCCGCCGGAGGCGGGGCTGTTCAGCGCCTGTTCATCACACGCCGGATCGTGTGGAAAAACGGGCTTGGCGGTGCTCGGAAAATCACTTCTTGAAATTGGCCACGCCGTCGGTGATTTCCTTGTGGGCTTCCTCGATGCCGGCCCAGCCTTCCACCTTGACCCACTTGCCGGCCTCGAGCGCCTTGTAGTTCTCGAAGAAGTGCTTGATCTGGTCGAGCAGGTTCTGCGGCACGTCGGACAGGCCCTTCATGAAGGCGGTGGCCGGCGACAGCTTGTCCACCGGCACGGCGACCAGCTTGGCATCGACACCCGACTCGTCGGTCATCTTCAGCATGCCAAGCGCGCGGCAGCGCACCACGGCGCCGGCCAGGATCGGGAAGGGGGTGATCACCAGCACGTCGACCGGGTCGCCGTCGCCCGACAGGGTCTGGGGAATGAAGCCGTAGTTGGCCGGGTAGCGCATGCCGGTGCCGATGAAACGGTCGACGAAGAGCAGGCCCGTTTCCTTGTCGGCTTCGTACTTCACCGGATCGCTCTGGGCGGAGATCTCGATGATGACGTTGAAATCGTTCGGAATGTCCTTGCCCGGCGAGACGAGATTGAAGCTCATGCGTGTTCTCCAGAAATGCCTGTGATTACGGATGGCGGGCATTATAGCGGTTCGCGCTGACCGGAATCTGACAGGAACGCAGGCCGGGCCGCGCCGGCGCAGGTGCCTTGCGCGTCCCGCCGGCTGGGCGATAATGCCGGATCGATCCCCGGCGGCGCCCGTCCCCGGGCCTGGCGCGGGACTCCCCCCGTCCGCCCGCCGAACCGGAGCCAATCCATGCATGCCCAGCACTACGTAGCCAACCGCCTGATCGCACCCGATTCGGGCCTGCGCATCAAGGTCTTCGACCCTTCCACCGGCGAGCCCTTCGCCGAGATCGCCCGCGGCAACGCCACCGACGTCAATGTGGCGGTGCACGCCGCCCGCCAGGCTGCCGACGGCGCCTGGGGCGCCATGTCGCCGGCCGAGCGCTCGCGCCTGCTCAACCGCGTGGCGCTGGCCCTGCTCGCCCACGAGAACGAGCTGGCCGCGCTGGAGGCGCGCGATACCGGCAAGCCGCTGCGCCAGGCGCATGGCGACGCGCGTGCGGTGGCCCGCTACTTCGAGTTCTATGCCGGCGCGGCCGACAAGCTGCACGGACAGACCATCCCCTACCAGGCCGGCACCACGGTGCTGACGCTGCGCGAGCCGCACGGCGTGACCGGCCACATCATTCCCTGGAACTATCCGCTGCAGATCTTCGGCCGCAGCGTGGGCGCGGCGCTGGCCGCCGGCAATGCCTGCGTGGTCAAGCCGGCAGAAGACGCCTGCCTGTCGCTGCTGCGCGTGGCCGAGATCGCCGCCGAGGCCGGCCTGCCGGAGGGCGCGCTGAACATCGTCACCGGCTACGGCCACGAGGCCGGCGCGGCGCTGGCGCGCCATCCCGGCATCCAGCACATTTCCTTCACCGGCTCGCCGGCGACGGGCAAGCTGGTGGCCCAGCTGGCCGCCGAGAACCACGTGCCGGTCACGCTGGAACTGGGCGGCAAGTCGCCGCAGATCGTCTTTGCCGACGCCGATGTCGACGCGCTGGTGCCGGTGGTGGTCAACGGCATCGTGCAGAATGCCGGCCAGACCTGCTCGGCCGGCAGCCGTGTGCTGGTGGAGCGCCCGCTCTACGACGCCCTGCTCGACCGGCTCGCCTCGGTGTTCGAGACGCTGCGCGTGGGCCCGTCCGGGCTCGACCTGGAATGCGGGCCGCTGATCAGCCGCAAGCAGCAGCAGCGCGTCTGGGACTTCGTCTCCGACGCCCAGCACGACGGCATCGCCGTGATGGCGCAGGGACACATCGTGCCCGAGGCGCCGGAGTCCGGCTTCTACCAGGTGCCGATGCTGTTCCGCGACGTGCCGCCGCGCCACCGGCTGGCGCAGGAGGAGGTGTTCGGTCCCCTGCTGGCGGCGATGCCCTTCGACAGCGAGGCCGAGGCGGTGGCGTTGGCCAATGGCACGCCCTACGGCCTGGTGGCGGGCGTCTGGACGCGCGACGGCGGCCGCCAGCTGCGGCTGGCACGCAACCTGCGCGCCGGCCAGGTCTTCATCAACAACTACGGCGCCGGCGGCGGCGTGGAACTGCCCTTCGGCGGCACCGGCCAGTCCGGCTACGGCCGCGAGAAAGGCTTCGAGGCGCTGTACGGCTTCACCACGCTGAAGACGGTCGCCATCCAGCACGGCTGAGCCAGCGCCGCCGGCCGCGGCGGCCATCCATTCATCGGAGTGCCGTCTCCTTCCACACGACGGCCATGCATTTTCGGAGTCACATGGGTAACATCAATTTCCTCTCGGTCGCTTTCGCCATCTTCTTTTTCTGGATGGCCTGGCACGTCAAGAACAAGCGTGCCACCAACCCCTCCGGCATGCCGCGCCTGCAGGTCTTCAAGCGCAAGTGGGGCGAGACCGTGGGCGACCGCGTGCACTGGTGCCTGTATGTGGCCCTGCCCTTCCTGCTGGCGGTGATGATGGTCGCCAACGCGCTGCGCGGGCGGGGACCGTTCTCGCACTGAGGCGCGTTGCGGCGCGCGCCCGGCACCAGCGCGCGCGCCTTGCAGTTTGTTGCACCCGTGTCTGGCGGGGAACGCGGCAGCCGCGGCTCCCCGCAACGAAAACGTCAGGAGGCCTCCCGCACGGCGCGGAGGTCCCGCACAAGCCAAGGAGACAGGCAATGAGACTGGAAGACAAGGTGGCGGTGGTCACCGGGGGCGGATCGGGCTTCGGCGAGGGCATCGCCCACACCTTTGCGCGCGAAGGCGCCAGGGTGCTGGTGGCCGACCTGCGTGCCGACGCGGCCGAGCGGGTGGCGCACGCCATTGCCGCCGCGGGCGGCCAGGCCCGCGCGGTGCGCGCGGACGTGTCGCACGAAGCCGATGTCGAGGCCATGCGCGAGGCGGCGCTGGCGGCCTTCGGCGACGTCCATATCGTCGTCAACAACGCGGGCACCACCCACCGCAACAAACCCATCCTGCAGGTCAGCGAGGAAGAGTTCGACCGCGTCTACGCCGTCAACGTCAAGAGCATCTTCTGGTCGGCCCGCGCCTTCGTTCCGCATTTCCGTGCCCGCGGCGGCGGCGTCTTCGTCAATATCGCCTCCACCGCCGGCATCCGGCCGCGCCCCGGCCTGGTCTGGTACAACGGCAGCAAGGGCGCCGTGATCACCGCCAGCAAGGCCATGGCCGCCGAGCTGGGCCCGGACAATATCCGCGTCAACTGCGTCAACCCGGTGATCGGCGCCACCGGCCTGCTGGAAGAGTTCATGGGCATGCCCGACACGCCCGAGAACCGCGCCAGGTTTCTCGCCACCATCCCGATGGGCCGCATGTCGACCCCGCAGGACGTGGCCAACGCCTGCCTGTACCTGGCCTCCGACGAGGCGGCCTTCATCACGGGCACGTGCATCGAAGTCGACGGGGGACGCTGCGTCTAGCCTCTCCAAGCCCTTCCCGCACACCGGGCCGAAGCGTCGTACCTAACGTCGTACCTAACGTCGTACCTAACGTCACACGAATCGTCGTACCCAACGTCGCACCGAACGTCGTACAACAACAAGGCATCGAGCCGATGCCAGGACGAGGAGACAGCATGACAACGACCGCAGTCAACCCCGGCGCCACCAGCGCCGCCTTCGAGGATGCCACCTACCGCAAGGTGAGCTGGCGCCTGGTGCCTTTCCTGCTGCTGTGCTACGTGGTGGCCTACCTGGACCGCGTCAACGTAGGCTTCGCCAAGCTGCAGATGCTCAATGACCTGAAGTTCAGCGAGACCATCTACGGGCTCGGCGCCGGCATCTTCTTCATCGGCTACTTCCTCTTCGAAGTGCCGAGCAACGTGATCCTGCACCGCGTCGGCGCGCGTATCTGGATCGCGCGCATCATGATCACCTGGGGCGCGATCTCGGCGGCGATGATGTTCGTCACCACGCCGACCATGTTCTACGTGCTGCGCTTCCTGCTGGGCGTGGCCGAGGCCGGCTTCTTCCCCGGCATCATCCTCTACCTGACCTACTGGTTCCCGGCCGGCCGGCGCGGCCGCACCACCACCTATTTCATGACGGCGGTAGCCCTGTCCGGCGTGATCGGCGGGCCGCTGTCGGGCTGGGTGATGCAGGCCTTCGACGGCCACAACGGCTGGTCCGGCTGGCAATGGATGTTCCTGATCGAAGGCATCCCCTCCATCCTGGTCGGCCTGTGGGTGATCGCCTACCTCGACGACCGCATCGCCCACGCCAAGTGGCTCAGCGACGAAGAGAAGGCGCTGCTCCAGCGCAATATCGCCGGCGAGGAGGCGCACAAGGAAGACCTGCCGATCGCCCGCGTGCTGTCCAGCCCGCGCGTCTGGCTGATGAGCGCGATCTACTTCAGCTTCGTCATGGGCCTGTACGGCATCAGCTTCTGGCTGCCCACCATCATCAAGCAGACCGGCGTCAAGGGCGCGCTCGACATCGGCCTGCTGACCGCCATTCCCTACGGCTGCGCGGTGATCGGCATGGTGCTGGTGGCCTACAGCGCCGACCGTCGCGGCGAGCGCCGCTGGCACATCGCCCTGCCCGCGCTGGGCGGCGCGCTCGGCCTGGTGCTGTCGGTGCAGTGGCACGGCAACACCACCCTGGCCATGTGCGCGCTGACGCTGGCCACCATCGGCATCCTCACCACGCTGCCGTTGTTCTGGAGCCTGCCGACGGCCTTCCTCGCCGGCACCGGCGCGGCCGCCGGCATCGCCATGATCAACTCGCTGGGCAACCTGGCCGGCTTCATCAGCCCCTACGCGGTGGGCTGGCTGAAGGACCTGACACGGAGCACCGACTCCGGCATGTACCTGCTGGCGGCCTGCATGGTGGCGGGCGCGGCGCTGACGCTGTCGGTGCCGGCACGGATGGTGAACAAGTAGGGAAGGCGCGCGGGGCGGCGGCATCGGCCACCGCCCCGGCAGGCCGGCTCCGTCTCAGGCGTCGCCCAGCATCTCGCCCACCGAGCCGGCAGTACCGGCCGCGCGCGGCCCGATCAACTGGTGCAGCGTGCCCAGCAGCTCATCCTCGTTGTAGGGCTTGCCGAGGTAGACGTTGACGCCGATCTCGGCCGCGTAGCGGCGATGCTTCTCCGCCGTGCGCGAGGTGATCATCACCAGCGGCATGTGGGCGGTGCGGGCGTCGGCGCGCACGTTGCGCGTCAGGTCGAAGCCATCCATGTGCGGCATCTCGATGTCGACCAGCATGGCATCCGGCATGACGTCCTGCAATTGCTTCAGCGCATCCACGCCGTCGCGCGCCAGCACCACCTGGTAGCCGGCGCGGGTCAGCAACCGGTGGGCGGCCTTGCGCACGGTCAGCGAATCGTCGACCACCATCACCGTGGGCTGCGTGCCGAGGCCCGCCACGGCCACCGCGGCAGCGCTGCCGGCACCCAGCTCGGCCACCGCCCCGGTCAAGCGGGCGGCCTGCGCGGACGGCGCGGCCTCACCGGCCGGCGGCAGCCCGCGCAGCGCTTCGCCGCGCGCCTGGGCATGGCGCTGGGCCAGCACCACCGGGTTGTAGATCAGCACGATCTCGCCGTCCCCGAGCGTGGTGGCGCCGGCAATGCCGTCGAGGCGGGCCAGGTGGGGGCCGATGTGCTTGACCACCACTTCGCGGTTGCCGACCACCTCGTCGACGTGCACCGCCACACGCTCGGCACCGCTGCGCGTGACCACCACCGGGGAATACTTGCTGCCGGCGGCGATGGCGGGGCTCTCCTCCAGCAGGGCGCCGAAGTAGTGGAACGGCACCGGCTCGCCGCCATAGGCGAAGCTGCCCCGGTTGTAGGCCTCGGCCAGCGCCGGCGCGCGCAACTGCTGGACCTGGTCGATCATGCCGCTGGGGATGGCAAAAAGGCGGCCGCCCAGCATCACCAGCAGCACCTGCGTGATCGCCGTGGTCAAGGGCAGGTGCAATGTGAAGCGGGTGCCGCGCCCGGCCTCGGTGGTCAGCGCGATGCGCCCGCCCAGCGCCACGGTCTCGGCGCGCACCACGTCCATGCCGACGCCGCGGCCGGCCAGTTCGGAGATGGTGTCGGTGGTGGTGAAGCCGGGCGTGAAGATCAGTTCGGTCAGGCGTGCCTCGCCGGCCTCATCGTCCGCTGCCAGCAGCTGGCGCTGCACGGCGCGCGCACGGATGCGCGGCAGGTCGAGGCCGGCGCCGTCGTCGACGAAATGCAGCACGACCTCGTTGCCTTCCTGCTGCAGTTCCAGCGTGAGCGCGCCGGTGGACGGCTTGCCGGCCGCCCGCCTGGCCTCGGCCGGCTCGATGCCGTGCACCACCGCGTTGCGGATCAGATGCTCGATCGGCCCGGCCATGCGGTCGAGCACCGAGCGATCGATCTCCACGGTGCCGCCCTTGATCAGCAGGCGCACCTCCTTGCCGGTTTCGGCGGCCGCCTGCCGCACCACGCGGTAGAGGCGCTCGGCCAGCGCATCGAACTGCACCATGCGGGCCTGCATCAGGCTGCGCTGCAGGCCGCGTGTCAGGCGTGCCTGCGCTTCCAGGTCGCCGGCGGCGCGATCGAAGCCGCGCTGCAGGTTCTGCTCCACGGTGGCCACGTCGTTGACGGACTCGGCCATCATGCGCGTGAGCTCCTGGAAACGCGTGAAGCGGTCGAACTCGAGCGGATCGAATTCCTGCTTCTGGCGCGAGTCGGCGATGCGCGAGGCCATCTGCGACTCGGCCTGGATCTCGATCTCGCGCAACTGCGTGCGCAGGCGCGCCACGTTGTCGTTCAGCTCGCCGAGATAGGTGCGCAGCGCGCCCAGCTCGCTGTCCACGCGGGCGCGCGCCACGCTCACTTCACCGGCGTCGTTGATCAGGTTGTCCAGCGTGCGCGCCTGCACCCGCACCAGCGCGCGCTGGCGCTCGGCAGGCTCCGCTGCCGGCATGGCCGGAGCCAGGCCGGGCATGACGCCGGCAGGACCGGGTGCCGCCGGCGGCAGGGCAGCCAGCGCGCCGGCCGGCGGCGCATCGGTGCCGCGGTCCGGCGGCGCTCCGTCCACGCCGGCAGCGCCGTCCACGCCTTCCGTCCCGTCCGCCTGCCCGCCTTGCTCGGCGCCGTCACGGCCGTCCCCGCCCCCGCCCGCGGCGCCGATGTCCGCCTGGGCGTGCACCGCCTCCGGGTCGTCCGCTGGCAGCAGGCGGCCCGCCTGCAGTGCCTCCGCATGCGCCAGGATGCGGTCGTACCAGGCATAGAGCCGGGCGAACAGCGCGGGGCCGACGCGGTTGCCACGCAGGCTCGCGTCCAGCAGCGTCTCCATTTCGTGCACCGACTGGCCCAGGGCCATGGCCCCGGCCATGCGGGCGCTGCCCTTGAGGGTGTGCAGCGCGCGCAGCACCAGACCGCCATGGCGCATGTCCTCGACCGGTGCCGCCTCCCAGGTGCGCAGCAGCCGGCCGAGCTCCGGCAGGCTGGCCTGCGCCTCTTCCAGGAAGATCTCGACCAGCTCGCGATCGAGCGCGGGCTCCGGCTCGCCTGCGGCAGCCTCCTCCACCAGCCCCACCGGCCCCGCCTGCTCCATCACCGGCGCGGGCCGGGCCTCCACGCCCGGAGCCCGCAGCGCGGGCATGGGAATCACCACCGCCTGGTGGAGCGCCGCCGCGGCGGGCTCGCCGCCTGCGGCGCCCGCCTCGTGCGGCACAACAGGCACGCGCGCGGCGCCGAACAGCATCGACACCGGCATATCCGAAGCATCCGCCAAATCCGATCCATTCGAACCATCCGGCATCGCTCCCAGGCCCAGCACGGATCCCGGCGCCGGCCCGACATGCAGGCGCGGCCGCATCAACATGCGCTCGCGGCACTCCGCCAGGCTGCGGCACAGCGCCGTCTCCGACTGCGGCCAGACGCCCGCGGCGAACTGGTGCAGCATGCCGCGCAGGCGCTCCACGGCCTGCTCCAGCAGGCGGAAGTCACCGGGATGCAGCGCCACCGGATGCGCGGCCAGCTGCAGCAGCAAGCCCTCCAGCGCCTCGGCCACCTCGCGCACCGGCTCCAGCGCCACCGTGGCGGCGCTGCCCTGCAGCGTATGGGCCACGCGCAGCGCCAGCTCGCTCGGGCAGGGGCGGCCTTCATGGCGCCACTCGGACAGGTCGGTGGCGAACTGGCGGATCAGGCCGTCCGCCTCCTGCAGGTAGACGTTGTACAGCGGCAGCCCGATGCGGATCGGGCCGATGACCTTGTAGTGGTCGTCCTCGCCGGAGAGCGCTCCCGCCAGCCGGAAGGGGATGACGTTGGCGTCCTGCGCCGCGTCCGCGCCGGTCTGTGCGGCCTCATCCGGCGCGTCCCGCCCGTCGTCGTCCGCGCGCGGGAATTCCACTTCGCCCGCGCCTGCCGCCGCGTCGGGACCGGCATCGTGCAACGGGATCGGCGCCTCGTCCGCCGGCATGGCCGGCCGCGCATCGGCTGCATCGGCTGCATCGGCTGCCGCCGGGCGCCCGTCGCGTACGGCCTGGGCCGCCGCCAGCAGCGCGTCGACGTCGCGCTGGCAGGCGGCGTCCTGGCGCAGGCCGGCCAGCCAGGGTTCCAGTTCCGCGTGCGCCTGGCGCAGCAGTTCGAGCAGTTCCGGCCTGGCCTCGCGGGCTTCGGCGATCCACAGGTTGAGCACCTGCTCCACCGCCCATGCCGCCTCCCCGTAGCGGGCCAGGCCGACCATGCGGCTGGAGCCCTTGAGGGTATGGAAGCCGCGCCGCACGCGGCTCAGCGTATCGGCATCCGCCAGCGCCGCCAGCCCGCCATCGAGCGCCCTGGCGATGCTGGCGAGCACATCCTCGGCCTCGTGCAGGAAGATGTCGAGCAGTTCGGCGTCGAGCGCCGCATGGTCGGCCGGCGCGGCGGCGTCAACGAGCGCAGGCGCGGGCGCCGCCGGCGCGGCCGGCGGCAGCGGTTCGGCCAGCACCGCCACCAGCCGCTGGGCGGCATCGGCGCTGCCGGCCAGCCAGGCATTGAGCTGCGTGGTCGCCTCCGCCACCGAACGCCGCAGCGCCGCGTCGTCATCGATCGCGGCCTGCTCGCCGGCCGCCTGCAGCGCCGCGCGCAGGGCATGCACCTCCGGCGCCTCGGCTTCGGCGTGCACGCGCAGCATCGCGGCGGCGGCAGCACGGGCACCCGCCAGCGCGTCCGGCGATGCCGGCGATGCCGGCCGCAACGCTCCCGGCTCCGCCAGGTCCGCGTCCCCGGGCACCTCCAACTCCCCGGCCAGCGGCGCCTTGCCGAACTCCACCGCGTCGACGAAGGCATGCAGCGGGCCGAGTTCACCGGCGACCTCCGCCAGCGCGCCGGCGCGCGCCTGCGCATCGGCGCCGGCGAATCCGGCCAGGCGCGCCTCCACCCGCTCGACGATGGCGGCCGCGCCGCCCGCCTCCGCGGCCAGCGCCGGCGTCAGTGCGCCACCGCTCGCCAGCGTGCGCAGCGTATCGCGCAGGCTGCGGAAGGCCCGGCTCGCATCCTGCAGGTGCGTACCGGCGGCGATTCCACCGCCATCGCGGTCATAGGCATCGAGCCAGGACTCGCCGCTGTCGAGCTGCGCGCGCAACTGCGCCACCGCGGCCCGCCGCACCTCCTGCGCCTGCGCCTGGGCAACCATCTCGACCAGCCAGGACGGCGCCGCCGCACCGGCCGCCAGGCAACTCGCCAGTTCCTCGCAACGTTGCGCGAACTGCAGGCGCGCGGCATGGCCGGACTTGCCGTGCACACGCCAGGGCGTGGCCAGCGCGCGCGCGAGGAACAGCGCGAGCGCCTCCGCTGCGGTGCCGGCAGCGGTGCCGGCAGCAGCGCCTTCGCCGCCTGCCGCCGCGTCCAGGCAACGCAACAAGGCCGGCTGGGACAACGGCTGGGCGGCCTCGGCCAGCGCCGCCAGGGCGGTGTGCCAGGCCGCGGCGTCGCCGCGCGCGGCGCGCTCCAGGCCGGCCGCAGCCTGCTGCAGGTTGCCGGTGTCGATGCCGTCGAGCCAGCCGTAGTAGCGCTGGCGGAAATCCGCCTCGACGGCCAGGTGCGCGGCGTCCAGGCGGAAGGCCTGCAGGCACTGGCGGATCGCCGCGCGCAAGGCCAGCGCTGGCGCGGAACGCTCGGCGTCCGGCGCCAGGCCGGTGGCGACCAGCAGGAAGATGGCGTCATTGAGCAGCGCCTGCGGCACCCGTACCTGGCCCTGCACGTATTGGCGCAGCAGCAGGTGCGCGCGCGCGGCGAAGCGCTTGGCCAGCAGGTCGGACGGCAGCAGGCCATGCGCGAGCGCCTCGAACACCAGCGACAGCACATGCCACACGCCGCGGTCCGGATGGTCGGCGCTGCGGCGCGCCTCCTGCTCGCCGGCGCGCACGTCCTGCATGGCGCGCACCAGCGGCAGGTACACCTGCTGCAACTGCTCGGCATCGGTACATGGCGTGGGCAGGCGCAGCGCGCCGAGCAGCGCGGCCTCGAAGCGCTGGCGCGCGCGCGCCACCGCCGCCGGCAGGCGCGTGGGCAGCAGGATGCCGGGCAGCATCTGCACGTCGTCCACCCACAGGTCGGCCGGATGCACGCGCTCTTCCGAGAGCAGGGCCAGCACGTCGGCGTAGTTGCGGAACAGGCGCAGCGGGTCGTCGGGCTCCCCCGCCAGCAGGTCGTCGACGTACTCCGCCAGTGCCTGCACACCCTGGCGGAATACCTGGTGCGTGTCGGCGCTGGCTGCCGCCGTGCCGGCATCGACGGCCTCGAGCAGGCGGCGCAGCGCCTGGCAGTAGGCATCGATGCCGCGCAGGCCGACGATATGCACGGCGCCGGCGGCCTGGTGCAGTTGCTGGCCGGCGAGGCGCAGCGACGTGGTGTCGCGCGCGCCCAGCGCCTCCGGCGCCTGCTGCACTTCGTCGACATAGCGGCCGAACTCGGCCGCGGCGTCCTCGAGCGCCGTGCGCAGGCTGGGCGCCAGCCAGGCCAGCATCGAGAGGTCGCGCCGCCCGCCTTCCGCGGCGGGTGCGGCGTGCGCCTCGTGCCGCGCGGCGGCCGCGATGGCGTCAGGTTCAGCCGCTGCGCGCGAGACTGGGGAGTTCAGTGACATGACTGCTTCCAAAATGGCCGTGGCGGGCCGCCGTACGCCGCGCCACGCGCCGGATGGCTTAGCCGATCTTGAATCGCGATACGGAGTTGCGCAGCTCTTCGGTCAGCAGTGTGAGCTGGCGCACCGAGGCCGAGGTCTGGCGCGTGCCGGTGGAGGTTTCCTCCGTGACGTGCAGGATGTCGTCGATATTGCGCGCCACCGCGCTGGCCAGGCCGGCTTCGTGCGAGGTGGTCTGCGAAATCTGCTCGATCAGCTCGGCCAGCTGGCGCGACACGCGGCCGATCTCCTGCAGCGCGGCGCCCGCGTTGTCGGACAGCTTGGCGCCTTCGACCACGCCCTGGGTGCTGCGCTCCATCGCGTGCACGGCGTCCTGGGTGTCGGTCTGGATAGTGCGGATCAGCGCACCGATCTGCTTGGTCGCCTCGCCGGAGCGCTCGGCCAGCCGCTGCACTTCCTCGGCCACCACCGAGAAGCCGCGCCCGGCCTCGCCGGCCGAGGCGGCCTGGATGGCGGCGTTCAGCGCCAGCACGTTGGTCTGTTCGGTAATGTCGGAAATCAGCTCGACGATTTCACCGATCTCCTGCGAGGACTCGCCCAGGCGCTTGATGCGCTTGGACGTTTCCTGGATCTGCTCGCGGATATCGTTCATGCCGGCAATGGCATCCTGCACCGCGCGCTGGCCCTGTTCGGCCGCTGTCAGCGAGGTGCGCGCCACGTTGGCGGACTCGGCCGCGCCGCGCGACACCTGGTTGATGCGGTCGGCCATCTCCACCACCGACTCGCCGGTCTGGCGGATCTGGCGCGACTGCTCCTCCGCCGCCGCGGCCAGGTGGGTGGAGGTGTCCTGCATGCGATCCGACGCCTGGCTCACCTCGCCCGCGGTCTGCTGCACGCGGCGCACCAGTTCGCGCAGTTCTTCCACGGTGTAGTTCACCGAGTCGGCGATGGCGCCGGTGATGTCCTCGGTCACCGTGGCCTGGCGCGTCAGGTCGCCGTCGGCGATGTCCTGCAGCTCGTTCATCAACTGCAGAATGGCCTTCTGGGTGGCATCGTTGTTGCGCTTTTCGTCCAGGCGGCGCGCCTCGGCCTCGCGCTCGCGCGCCTCGGCCTCGCTGGCACGCACGCGCGAGTCGCGCAGGTAGAGCGAGACCAGGCCCGCCAGGCACAGCAGCGCCAGCAGCGCCGAGCCGATGGTGGCGGCCAGCGTCACCGGGCGGAAGCGTGCCGCCTGCGCATAGGCGCCCTGCAGCGCCGCCAGGTCGCCACGCAGCGCTTCGTTGTCGTTGAAGATCTGCTGCTGCGCGCGCTTGGCGGCGATCAGGCCGGGCAGGTTGCCCAGGATGGTCTGCGTGGTCTTCTGCACCGCGTCGAAACGCTGCGAAAGCTGCTCCAGGTAGCTGCGCGTCTCGGCGTCGCCGGCCGCCGACAACCGCAGCGCTTCGCTGCCGTTGAGCAGGCCGTCGAGCGTCTCGCGGAAGGTGTTGGTGTCCTTGCCGAGCAGGAAAGCGGTCTCGGGGTTGACGCCTTCGCCGGCGATGAACTCGTTCAGGTTCTTGCCCAGGCGCTGCGTCAGCATCACCAGCTGGGCCGAGGCCGCCACTTCGCGCGCGTTCGCCCCCGACTGCAGCTTGATCGCGGCAACCTGCTCGGCCGATTCCAGCAGTTCCGGGTTGGAGGCGTTGAAGATCTGCAGGGTCTGGCCGATGGTGGTGAGCGTGGGCTGCTGGGCCAGCACGTCGCCCGCGCTCTTCTCGCTGCGCTTCCAGGAGCCCATGGCCGTCTCCAGCAGCGGCTCGGCCGCGCCGGTGGTGGCCCGCACCTTGCGCGCAGCGCTGCCTTCCTGCAGCGCCAGCAAGTCGGCAGCGAGCTGCTCCCTGGACTGCTTGAGCTGGATGAAGGCCTGCGGATTGCCGAGCAGCGCGTTCGGCACCGCCTTGGCCAGGCGCTGCGAGTGCATCAGCGTGTCGCCGGCGATCTCGATCTGCGCCGCGCCGTTGTCGGCCTGCCGGTTGTCGAAGTAGACCGAACCCAGCAGCGCCGCCAGCGAAGCCACCAGGCCGATCGTCAAGACCCGCTGCCGGCTGGAGAAGGACATGCCGCGCAACCAGGCCCCGAGCCGGTCCACGGGAGTGGCGCCAAGACCGCCTGGCGCCGCCGGCAGCGGCGCCACCGGCACGCCATCGGCCGCCAGCCCCGCGGCCTGCGCCACCTGCGTGCGGCGACCCAGGCTGAATCTCTTGAAACCCATAGCTCCCCTCAATCCGTTCATTCGATGATTCTTCTGTGCTGCATGCTGTGCAGCGCCGGCGCCTGCCGCACGCTGCCCTGGCGACCGCGCTAGGCCGGTCGGCGCCCGGCCTGCAGGAACGCCGGCGTATCCAGCAGGCGGCGCACGTCCAGCACCTGCCAGCCGCGCCCTTCGCGGTCGACCAGGCTCGCGCCTTCCCACTCGCGGCAGGCCCCGCTGCCGGTTCCGCCCGGCGGCGGGCTCAGTTCGCCGGCGTGGCGCAGCCCCATGACGCGGGTGGCGAGGATGCCGCAGGCGCGCTCGACTTCGCGCGACAGCACGACGATCTTGCTGCCCGGCTGCAGCGGCGTGACACCCTCGCCGCAGAACAGGCCGAAGTCGATCACGCCCAGCAGGTTGCCGCGCGCGCTGACCAGGCCGGTGTACCAGGGCTGGGTCAGCGGCACGCGCGCGGGCTGGCGCATCTCGATCACCTCGCCGGTCTGGGCCAGCGGCAGCAGCCAGTGCCGGGCGCCTACCTGCAGGCCGAGATAACTGTCGACGGCGGGCAGGCTGCGCGCCTCCCGCAAGCGCCGCGCCAGCATCGCCTGGTAGTCCTGCAGGCGGGTGTGGCGCACGCGTAGGTCCTGGCGGGGAGCGTTCATGGCGGGGATGGCGCGGGCGGGTGGCGGATGGCTCAGTGCGACAGGGCGGCGATCTTGGTCAGCAGTTCTTCGCCGTCGACCGGCTTGACGATGTAGTCCGCGGCCCCCTGGCGCATGCCCCAGATGCGGTCGGTGTCCAGGCCCTTGCTGGTGCACATGATCACCGGGATGTCCTTGAAGCGTTCGTCGCGCTTGATCGAGCGCGTGGCCTGGTAGCCGTTCTGGCCGGGCATCACCACGTCCATCAGGATCAGGTCGAAGGCTTCGCTCTCGAGACGGGCGAAGGCCTGCTCGCTGTTGCCTGCGACCGAGACCTTGAAGCCGCGCTTGCCGAGCAGGTCGGACATGAACAGCGCCTCGGTGGGGGAGTCGTCTACGATGAGGATCTTATGGATGGTCATGATCGGATTGGGTTCGCGCAGCGCATGCGTGCGGCGTGCCGTCTTATGCAGGCAAGGCTGCAGACGATGCCGCAGATGACACTGCGGACGCTGCGGACGCTGCGGACGCCAGCGCGGCCGGCGCCGGCGCGCAGGTTTCCAGCACGTGCAGCAGCGCTTCGCGGGTGAACGGTTTGGCGAGATGGTCGCGCGCGCCGACCAGGCGGCCGCGCGAGCGGTCGAACACGCCGTCGCGCGAGGACAGCATGATCACCGGGATGGCGTGGAAGCGCGGGCTCTTCTTGATCAGGGAGCAGGTCTGGTAGCCGTCCAGGCGCGGCATCAGGATGTCGCAGAAAATCAGGTCCGGGTGCAGGTCGCCCACCTTGGCGAGGGCATCGAAACCGTCCTCGGCCAGCATGACCTCGCAACCCGCCTGCGACAGGAAGATCTCCGCCGTGCGGCGGATCGTGCTGGAGTCATCGATGACCAGCACCTTGCGGCGTGCGCATGCCGCGCCCGGCGCGCCGGCGACCCCGTCGTGTTCTGCAATCTGAGCGACCCGCATTTTGTTCCCGCGAACGGCGCCCGTCCATGCGGATGCGCCGGCATTCACTTGAGAACACCCGACCGGATCAGTCTGGCCGACCCGGCGGACCCCGATATCTAGTTTTTTTCCCAAAAAGCCGGCGAGCCGGCTGCTTGCCGGGCGGCGCATGGTTCCCGCGCCTACCCGTGTCCCCGGTGGCAGCGGCCGGCCGGGAACCGTGTTCAAATTTGCAGCAGAGTGTGACAAGACGCCGGGGGGCCGTCAATCGCGGCAATGCGGCCACCTCCGGCGATCTGTCGCTTCGGCGCGACGCGGCTGCGCGCGCGCCGGTGGCTCAGATAGCCACCATCTCGAAATCTTCCTTGCGGGCACCGCACTCGGGGCAGGTCCAGTTGATGGGCACGTCCTCCCAGCGGGTGCCGGGGGCGATGCCATCCTCGGGCGCGCCGGCGGCCTCATCGTAGATCCATCCGCAGATCAGGCACATCCAGGTCTTGTATTCCATAACGGGCAGGTGACTCTCCATTAAAATTCAGCGCAGATGGTACCGAATCAGCGCAGACGGCGCCAGCCGTGGCAAGCCAGATCCGTGCCAAATACGCCGCGTTCCCGACCGTTGCCGCGCAGTTCGCGCGCGAATCCCCGCAAATCCCTGCGTGTTCGCCGCGAATTGACGGCCGGTTGGACGCCTTTCCCCTGCTTTTGACTTCAGACAAGGCCATGTCCCGCAACCAGCAGCTCTTCGATCGTGCCCAGCAGACCATTCCCGGCGGCGTCAACTCGCCCGTGCGCGCCTTCCGCTCGGTGGGCGGCACGCCGCGCTTCATCTCCCGCGCCGAGGGAGCCTATATGTGGGACGCGGACGGCCAGCGCTATATCGACTACATCGGCTCGTGGGGTCCGATGATCGTCGGCCACACCCATCCGGAGGTGGTGCGCGCGGTGCAGCAGACTGCTGCCCAGGGCTTCTCCTTCGGCGCGCCCACCGAGGCCGAGATCGAAATGGCCGAGGAAATCTGCAAGCTGGTGCCGTCGATCGAGCAGGTGCGCCTGGTCTCGTCGGGCACCGAAGCGACCATGAGCGCACTGCGCCTGGCACGCGGCTTCACCGGGCGCGACCTGATCATCAAGTTCGAGGGCTGCTACCACGGCCACGCCGACAGCCTGCTGGTCAAGGCCGGCTCCGGCCTGCTGACCTTCGCCGACACCACCCGCAACGCGCCCTCCTCGGCCGGCGTGCCGGCCGATGTCGCCAAGCACACCATGGTGCTGGAGTACAACAGCGTGGCCCAGCTGGAACAGGCCTTCGCCAGCCACGGCGACGAGATCGCCGCGGTGATCGTCGAGCCGGTGGCCGGCAATATGAACCTGGTGCGCGCCAGCGACGCCTTCCTGCAGGCCATGCGCGCGCTCTGCACCCGACACGGCGCGGTGCTGATCTTCGACGAGGTGATGACCGGCTTCCGCGTGGCCCTGGGCGGCGCCCAGGCCCACTACGGCATCACCCCCGACATGACCTGCCTGGGCAAGGTGATCGGCGGTGGCATGCCGGCGGCGGCCTTCGGCGGCCGGCGCGACATCATGGCCAAGCTGGCGCCGCTGGGCGGCGTCTACCAGGCCGGCACGCTGTCGGGCAACCCGCTGGCGGTGGCGGCAGGCCTGACCACGCTCAAGCTGATCCAGGCGCCCGGCTTCCACGACCGCCTGGCCGCCCAGACCCGCAAGCTGGCCGACGGCCTGGCCGACGCCGCGCGCGCGGCCGGCGTGCCGTTCGCCGCGGATGCGGTCGGCGGCATGTTCGGCATCTACTTCCGCGAGGGCGTGCCCGCCAGCTTCGCCGAGGTCACCCAGAGCGACACCGCCCGCTTCAACCGCTTCTTCCACGCCATGCTCGACGCCGGCGTCTACCTGGCGCCATCGGCCTTCGAGGCCGGCTTCGTCTCGTCCTGCCATGACGACGCGGTGCTGCAGGCAACGCTGGACGCGGCACGGCGGGCGTTCGCGGCCTGAGCGACTCGGGCGGCCCGGGCGGCCCGGGCGGCCGGGGCCGCCCGTCGCGCTGAACGACCGCCGGGGTAGCGCGCGTCAGGCGCCGGCCACCGGCGCGCGCACGCCGTCGAGCGCCGCGTACGCCGCCGCCAGCTGCTCCGCCAGGGCGGGCGAGGCCGCGGTCATGGGCGCGCGCAGCTCGTCGCGCAACAGCCCCTGCCGGGCCAGCAGGGCCTTGAGCGGCCCCGGGTTGGTTTCGGCGAACAGCAGCGACAGCACCGGCGCGAGCGCCCGGAACAGGCGCCTCGCCTCGGCCAGCCGGCCGGCCTCCACGGCCCGCCAGAGGCCCACGAACAGGTCGGGCCGGACGTGGGCGGAGGCGATGATGGCGCCGCGGCCGCCCAGGCACAGCGTGCCCAGCACCTGCGCATCCTCCCCCGCCAGCAGCGCCAGGCGGCCATCGTCGATCACGGCCTGGGTGCTGTCGAGGCTGCCGCCGCAGTCCTTGAGCGCGCGGATATTGCCGTGGCCGGCGAGCGCCAGCAGGGTTGCGGTCTCGATCTTGATACCGGTGCGATAGGGAATGTCGTAGAGGACCAGCGGCGCCGCCGCGTGGTCGGCCAGCGTGCTGAAGTAACCCAGCAGCCCCTGCTGCGACGGCCGCACATAGCAGGGCGCCGGCGTCAGCAGGCCGGCCAGCGGCCGCTCGTTCAGGCGTGCCAGCCGCGCCAGCACCTGGCGCTGGTTGAAGCCGGCCAGGCCCATCATCACCGGCAGCCCGCCGGCCTCTTCCAGCACGGCATCCAGCACCGCCAGCTGCTCCGCCTCGTCCAGCGCCGCGGCCTCGCCGGTGCTGCCGCACACCACCAGGCCGGCGATGCCGCTGCCGCGGTAGTGCGCCACCAGCCTGCGCAGCGCGCCATGGTCCACCTCGCCCCCGGCAAAGGGGGTGACCAGCGGCAGCCAGATGCCTGAAAACACCTCCTGCCCGATGTCTTGCCTGGTGTCTTGCCTGATGCCCTGCTGGATCTCTTCTTGCCTCACGTCTTGCATCGAACTCTCCGGATCGACCGATCGGAAAACCGCACAGGTGCGCGCGGAGCGGGAGATGCGGACCAGGGGGGATGAGCGCCCTGCCGTGCGTGCCGTTCCGTCGCTCATCTGACGGAACAGCGCGCCCCGGTCAGATGAGCGGCTGTTTTTTGCTTTTGGCGTGCGCGCGCAGGCCGGCCTGGCCGGGAACGGCAGGGCCGGCGATGGCGGAAACGGGACAGGCGCGGCGCACGAGGGAGAATCCAGGACTGGAAAAATCCGGCGCATCGGCGCGCCGGGAACCGACAATCTACCCGCGCATGCCGCGCCGCGTCAACCGGCTGGCGCCACGCAAGGGGCACCTGCCCGTGCGCTACACTGGAGATTCGCCTGACTTTGGAGCCCTCGATGACCGCTTCCCTGACTTCGCCCCTGACCCTGATCCGCTGGCTCGTGCTGGCCTGGCTTGCGAGCCTGCTGAGCGCGTGCGGCTACAACGACTTCCAGGCCAAGGACGAAGCGGTCAAGGCCGCCTGGAGCGAGGTCATCAACCAGTACCAGCGCCGCGCCGACCTGATCCCCAACCTGGTCAACACGGTCAAGGGCTATGCCACGCACGAGCGCGAGACCCTGGAAGCGGTGACCAAGGCACGCGCCGCCGCCACCAGCATCCAGGTCACACCCGAGACGCTCAACGACCCTGCGGCCTTCCAGCGCTTCCAGCAGGCCCAGGGCGAGCTCACCAGCGCGCTGTCGCGCCTGATGGCGGTGTCGGAGAACTATCCGCAGCTGAAGGCCGACGCCTCCTTCCGCGACCTGCAGTCGCAGCTCGAAGGCACCGAGAACCGCATCACGGTGGCACGCCAGCGCTACATCGTCGCGGTGCAGGCCTACAACGTGCTGGCGCGCAGCTTCCCCACCAATCTCACGGCCATGGTCTTCAAATACCAGGTCAAGCCCGCCTTCACCGTGGACAACGAGAAGGCGATCGCGACGCCGCCGGCCGTGAAGTTCTGACCCCGGGGCGAACGACATGATGCGATCCTGCGCGGCACGTCCCTGGCCGCGGGCCCTGGCACCGCTGCCAGGCTGGCTGGCCTGGCTGGCAGCCCTGGCGCTCGCGCTGCTGCTGGCGGCGCCGGCGGCGCGCGCCGCCGACGACGGCTTCGTCGCCGTGCCGGCGCTGACGCAGCGCGTGACCGACCTCACCGGCACGCTCAGCGCCGACCAGCGCCGCGCGCTGGAGAACGTGCTGGCGGAGTACGAGCAGCAGCACGGCAGCCAGATCTTCGTGCTGATGGTGTCCACCACCGCGCCCGAGCCCATCGACGCCTACAGCATCCGGGTCGCCGACGCCTGGCGCGCCGGCCGCAAAGGCATCGACGACGGCGTGATCGTGCTGATCGCCAAGGACAACCCGCCCGGCCTGCGCAAGATGCGGCTGGAGGTCGGCCGGGGCGTGCAGGGATCGCTGACCGACGCCATGTCCAAGCGCATCCTGCAGGACGTGATGGCGCCCCACTTCCGCCAGAACGACTTCTACGGCGGCCTGGCCGCCGGCGTCTCGGCCATCCAGGCCACCATCGACAAGGAGGGCCTGCCCGGGCCGCAGGCCGCCGGGACGGCCGGCCAGGACGGCTGGAGCACCTGGCTGGCGGTAGGGTTCCCGCTCGCCATCATCCTGTTCTTCTTCATCTCGGCCGCGCTGCGCCCGCGTGCGCCCGACATCGTCACGGGCAGCCGCTACGGCAGCCGCGGCCCGGGCCCTGGCGGGCTGGGCGGCCTCGGAGGACTGGGCGGCCTGGGCGGTCTCGGCGGCCTGGGTGGCGGCGGCTTCGGCGACTCCGACCGTGGCGGCGGCGGTGGCGGCTTCAGCGGCGGTGGCGGAGGCGGCTTCGACGGCGGCGGCGCCTCCGGAAACTGGTAGCGCGACAGCGATACACGGCAGCCATACGGAGACGCCCATCATGCCTTTCATCCGACGCGCCCTGCGCCACCTGAGCCACCGTCCCGGCACCGCCCGGCGCCATTTCCCGCCGGCGGCACAGCAGGCGCTGCAGGAAGCCGTGCGGGCCGGCGAGCAGCGCCATCGCGGCGAGGTACGCGTGGTCATCGAAGCCAGCCTGCCGGTCGGCCACGCCTGGCGCGGCGTCAGCGACCGCCAGCGCGCCCGCGCCCTGTTCGGCGCGCTCGAAGTGTGGAATACCGAAGAGCACACCGGCGTGCTGCTCTACATCAACCTCGCCGACCATGCCGTCGAGCTGCTGGCCGATCGCGGCGTCGATGCCTGTGTCGGCAAGGCGGCCTGGCATGCCGTCTGCACGGCACTGGCCCAGGACCTGGCGCGCGAGCTGTCGGTCCGGCCCGTGCTGGAAGCGGTGGCGCGGATCCATGCCTTGATCGAGGCGCACTTCCCGGCGGATGGGCGGCCGCGCCCCAATGCACTGGACGACCGGCCTCTGGTGCTGTAGCCGGCCGCGGCGCGGCCTCACCCGCCCAGCCGGCCCTGCCGCCCTGCCCATCGGGCCCACCGCGCCCAGCGGGCCCGCCCAGACCCACCGGGCACACCCAGCCAGCTCACGCCTCGCGCAGCGCGGCGCGCCCGCCGCGGCCGGCCCAGGCATACCATGCCGCGGCCGCGAGCTGCAGCAGGACCAGCCCTCCCCAGATCCACAGATGGGCGACGGCCGGATAGCGGCCGCCCACCGCGGGCCAGAAATCGAGCACATAGCCGATGCCGACCTGGCAGGCAAAGGTCGCGAGAAACACCAGCAGCGTCAGCGCGGTGGTGGCGCGACCGATCAGCGACGCCGGGAAACTGCGCGCCAGCACGGCATAGGTCAGGATGCCGCTGGAGCCGCACACGCCATAGCCGGCCCACAGCCAGGGCGCCGGCAGCGGCACGCCCGCCATGATCAGCAGCTGGACCACGATGAAGCCCGTCATGCCCAGGCCGGCGAAGGCATACAGGCTCAGGCCGGCGCGCTCGAGATAGCGCGCCGCCCAGCCCGAGCCGACGCAGCCCGCCATCATGGCGAAGCCGATCACGGACACCAGGCCCGCCGCCGCGGCCTGGCCGGCGCCGGAGACATCGCGCAGGAAGGCACCGACCCACAGCGTCTGCACCGCCAGGAAGATGCCCTGGTTGAGCAGCGTCAATGGCGCCACCCGCCAGAAGGCAGCGCTGCGCAGGATGCGGACGGTGCCGCGCCACTGCTCGCCCAGGGTCTGCTGCCCCTGGCGCCGCGCGTCCGGCACGCCGAACCACAGCAGCAGCGCCATCGCCAGCGACAAGCCGGCCAGGCCCAGGCTCACGCCGCGCCAGTCCATGACCGACAACAGCCAGGCCAGCGGCGTGCCCACCACCACCGCGCCGAGGCCGCCGATCGCCATCACCACGCCATTGAGCAAAGGCATGCGCGACAGGGGAAACCACAGCGCCAGGGCCTGGATGGCCGCACCCAGGCAGACCGACACACCCACGCCGACCAGCAGGCGCCCGGCCGCCAGCCCGGCCATGCCGCCCGCCTGGGAGAAGCACCACGCCCCGGCGGCGGCGAACACCAGCATCACGGCCTCGGTGCGGCGCGGGCCGAAGCGGTCGAGCATCAGCCCGGCGGGCAGTTGCGCGCAGGCGAAGCCGAGGAAATAGAAGCTCGTCAGCAGGCCGAGGTCGGCCGCCGACAGGCTCAGCTCGCGCGTCAGGTAGGGCGCGAAGCCCAGGTTGACGCCGCGGAAGATGTAGGACACGAGGAAGCCCAGCGAGAACACCGCCAGCACGCGCCAGCGCACCGGCGAGGCAGGCTGGGTGGCCGTGGCCGTGGGAGGGGCGGACGCGCGTGGCGCGGGCGGCAGGGAGGAGGAAGAGGTCGTCGTCATGCTGGGATTGTCGTCACCAGGGCGGTGCATGACCAACGAAAGATATCGGCGGAGATTGTGAGTAGAATTTGACGGCCATGGCCGAACCTCCCTTCCACCTGCCCGCCCTGCAGGCGCTGCGCGCGCTCGAGGCCGCCGCGCGCCACCGCAGCTTCTCACGCGCCGCCGAAGAGTTATCGCTCACCCACAGCGCCATCAGCCACCATATCCGCGGGCTGGAGGACAAGCTGGGCAGCAAGCTGTTCCAGCGCAGCGGCAGCCTGATGCAGCCCACCAGCGCGGGCCTGCGCCTGTCCGAGCGCGTGCGCGGCGCGCTGGACGAACTCGAAACGGCCCTGCGCGAAGCCTGCGCCAGCAGCGGCCCGCCGGTGGTACGCCTGCAGATGAGCGTGATGGCCGACCTGGCCAACGCCTGGCTGATCCACCGCCTGCCCAGCCTGTACGACGCCGCGCCCGAGATCGACCTGCACCTGCGCCTGCACGCGGAGATCTCGCCACCCGACCCCTACGGCGTCGACCTCGGCATCTGGCACCAGCGCGTCGACCTGCCAGGCTTCGAATGCCGCAGCCTGATCCAAGACCACGTCATCGCCGTGGCCAGCCCCAAGCTGCTGGCGCGCTACCCGGGCTTCACGCTGGCCGACCTGCCGGGGCTGCCGATGCTGCGCTTCGCCCTGCGCCCCTGGCGCGACTGGCTGGAACGCGCCGGGCTGCCGCCCGAGGAGCCGGAGCGCGGGCCGATCTTCCAGGACGCAGGCCTGATGCTGCAGTCGGCGGTGGCCGGTCTCGGTGTGGCCACCGCGCGCGCGCTGCTGGCCCGCGACTACCTGGCCAACGGCCAACTGGTGCAGCTGGGCGAGGTGAGCGTGCCGTCCAGCCTGCACTACTGGGTCGTGTGGCGCGAAGGCAATCCGCGCGAAGCCCACATCCTGCGCCTGATCGGCTGGCTGCGCGAGCAGGTGGCGGCATCGGCACAGCCGACGCGCGGCGCCGGCGACACGGCCTCCGGCAGCTGACGGCACGCCGGATAGGACTGCGGGGCGTCGGCGCCGCAGCCGCGCGCTTGCGCCCGGTTTCCGTCCCGGCGGCGGCCGGAAACAACAGCGCTGTAACAGAATTGCAACCAAAGCCGCCCTGTTGCGCGGCGCCCCCTTCAACCAAGATCGCCTCGCCTATTCAGACGGGGCCGGCTCCCCGGCTCGATCAAAACTCAGCCTTTTGACTTAGCATCCGGCCCGTCGAAGCGGCACCGCCTCCTCCGTTCGCGCAGCCCGCAGCGATCACTCCGACCTGGGGCCTGCCTTGGCGCGCAGAGACCATTCTCATTTGCATTCCGGCAAGTTTCATCTCTGCAACCTGTCTGCCACCCGCCTCCTTCCGCGGCCGAATCGGGGCAAATGCGCCAGCCGCCATAAATGCACCGCTTGAACACCGGATTCCGCCCAGGAAATGACGCCGGCTTTCCATGGCGGCTGATTTCGAAGGATCAACGGCAAGGAAAGCCGACGGCACACCAGAAACATCTGGTTACGAATGCCGGAAGACGATTCACTTCTGCAACGCCTCGCCTAGCAAAATCAAGGACTTAGCCGATCTGGCACGGACATCGCTAAAGCAGGTCCGACGGGGGTGCTCGGGTCAAGCCCGAGCTGACGACGGCAAGCCAGTTCCGCTAGAGAACAACGCAGCCATCGAGCCAGCAGGAAACTGGTCCGAAACCAGGAGCGCCTCGACGTCGACGCTGGGGAGCGGAAACGCACGGACCGGAAGCAGGCAACGCCTGCATCCTGCAACCCTGTACGGGATGCGCTCGATCGAGGGCCTGCGCCCGATCCCCGATGATGTGCCCAGGCCGCTGCATTCCGGCGGCACAAGAAAAGAAATCGGGGGAATCGCAATGAACGCGTATATACCGCGCCCACTGCTCTATCTGTCGCGGCAGCATGACGGGACTCTGTGCCGCCACCTGGCCCAGCAAGGCTGGAAACCCCACTTCGCCTCCAGCGTCAGCGATCTCGAAGGCATGGACCTGGACAGCCAGCCGATGGCCGGCCTGCTCGACCTGCGCGCTGGCGTGGCCCCGGCCGACCTGCAGGCGGTCGAACCCTGGCTGGCGCTGCGCAACATCGGCTGGATCGGCTTGACGGACGGTGCCAGCGATCTCACCCCGGTCGCGCGCAATATGCTCGGGCTGTATTTCATCGACTACTGCACCGCGCCGTGCGACGATGCGCATGTCGACTATGCGCTGGGCCACGCGGTCGGCATGGCCACGCTGCGCTCGAGCACCGCGCAGGCGTTCCCGCACGCCCCCCGCCCCGACGGCATGATCGGCAACTGCGAGGCCATGCAGGCCTTGTTCCGCAGCATCGCCAAGGTCTCGCGCTGGGATATGCCGGTGCTCATCTCCGGCGAATCCGGCACGGGCAAGGAACTGGCGGCCCGTGCCATCCACCAGGCGTCGGCACGCGCCTCGGGTCCCTTCATCGCGGTGAACTGCGCGGCCATCCCGCCCACGCTGCTGATGTCCGAACTGTTCGGCTATGAACGTGGCGCCTTCACCGGCGCCGCCAAGCGCAAGCCGGGGCGTATCGAGCTGGCCCACGGCGGGACCCTGTTCCTGGACGAGATCGGCGACATGCCGCTCGAGAGCCAGACCAGCTTGCTGCGCTTCCTCGAAACCGGCCATATCGAACGCCTGGGCAGCACCGAATCCATCGCCGTCGACGTGCGGGTGGTGTCGGCAACCCACGTCGACCTCCAGGCAGCGGTCGCTGCCGAACGCTTCCGCGGCGACCTGTACCACCGCCTGTGCGTGCTGCGCGTCAAGCAGCCGCCCTTGCGCGAACGCGAGCGCGACATCGTGCTGCTGGCCGAACACATCCTCAACCAGATCCGCAAGCACTCGCCGGAACGGATCCGCGGCTTTTCTCCGGCGGCGCTGCGCTCGCTCCATGCCCACGACTGGCCTGGCAATGTGCGCGAGCTGATCAACCGGATCCGCAATGCGGCCGCCATGTGCGAAGACGGCGTGATCCGGCCTTGCGACCTGGAACTGCATTCGCCAGCCGAGACCGAACGGCCGCCCACCCTGGCCAAGGTCAGGCATGCGGCCGAACTGCAGGCACTCAAGGAAGCCCTGCAGCGCCACCATGAACGGCTCATCGACGTCGCCGAGGAACTCGGCATCTCGCGTGTCACCTTGTTCCGGATGATGCGGGAACATAAGCTGCAGGTACGCCGGGGCGAGCTCGACGTCGTCGAGCAGCGCGCCTGAGCGCATCAAGCGCATCCTTAGCGCGCTGTCCCGGCATTCACCGCCGCGCCTGCCCATGCATCGCTTGCTGCGCCACCCCTTCCTGCGCTTCGTGCTGGTCGGCCTGAGCAATACGGCGGTCGGCTTCGGCACGACCTGGGCCGCGCTGCGCCTGTTCGGCTGGGGAGACGCGGCGGCCAATGCCATCGGCTATGCCATCGGCTTTCTCTGGGGCTTTACCTGGCACCGCATCTGGACCTTCCGCCACCGCGGCGCCGTCGAACAGGGACTGCTGCGCTACGGCGCCGTCTGCGCGGTAGCCTACGCGGCCAACCTCGCCGTCGTGCTGGAAGTGAGCCGGCTGCTCGGCAGCGGTCAACTGCTGACCCAGGCCTGCGGCATGGTCACGTACACGACGCTCGCCTACGCCGGCGCCCGGCTCTACGCCTTCCGCGCGCCGGCCGCGACTTGATGCCCGGCCCGCGCCGGCCCCTTCCCCGCCCCCGCAACGTTCGACTGTCGGCGCCATTCGCGCCGGCGCAATTTCAGCGCAGGTGACAGTGCGGCGGGAAAGCGGCCGTGGCCGGCTCGCGCGATCGCGCACGCCAGACCGCTGGCCAGACCGCTGCACGCCCGCCTTGCGGCGCCATCAGGGCTGCCGCTTGCCGCCACGCATGCGCGGAAACTCGACGACGCGGCGCCCGGCCGATGCCTGCTCGGAATGCGGCCTGGCGTGGAAACGCTGGCGCACCAGGTAGATCGGCCGTCCCTTGGCCTCGTAGTAGATCCGCCCCACGTACTCGCCGACCACGCCGACGCCGATCAGCTGCAAGCCGCCGAAGAACAGCAGCACGCACAAGAGCGAGGCATAGCCTGGCACGTCCACGCCGAGCACGAGTGTGCGCGCGGCGATGAACAGGCCGTACCAGAACGCGAGGAAGGCAAAGGCCGAGCCGATATAGGTCCAGACGCGCAGAGGCAGCGTGCTGAAGCTGGTGATTCCCTCCAGCGCGAAGTTCCACAATCTCCAGCCGGAGAACTTGGAGTCCCCCGCGCAACGCGCCTGGCGCTCGTAGGTCACGATCTCCGTACGGAAGCCGACCCAGGCGAACAAGCCCTTCATGAAGCGCCGGCGCTCCGGCAGCTGCTTCAGCGCGTTGACGACCACGCGATCCATCAGGCGGAAGTCGCCGACGTTCTCCGGCAGCTTGAGTTCCGACAGGCGGTTGTGCACGCGATAGTACGCCGTCGCGGCAATGCGCTTGAGCAGGCTGTCGCAGCGGCGATCGCGGCGCTGCGCCAGCACGACCTCGGCGCCCGCCCGCCATTTCTCCACCAGCAGCGGGATCAGCGCCGGCGGATCCTGCAGGTCGGCATCGATGGGAATCACGGCATCGCCGAGCGCCTCGTCGATGCCGGCCGTCATGGCGGCCTCCTTGCCGAAATTGCGGGTCAGGTCGATGACGCGCACCCGCATGTCACGGCGCGCGACCGCCACCAGGCGCTCGAGCGTATCGTCCGTGCTGCCGTCGTTCACGCAGACGATCTCGAAGCGGACATCCTCCATCGCCTCCAGGATCGGCATCACACTGGCGAAGAACGGCCGGATCGCCGCGCTCTCGTTGTGGCACGGCACCACCAGCGACAGCAATTTCACTTCGGAATAGCGGATCATCATGCCTCCTCCCCGTTCCGGTTCGCCTTGTGGCGGCGCTTCCGGGCGGACACCTCCATTTCCCGCGGCAGCGGCGCCCCGGCCCTGCCATGACAGTGATACCCAGGCACGGCGCCAGGTCTCATGCTGCGCCCCTTCCCGTGCACACCGGCGCGGCACGGGCCCGCCGCAGCACGGCCAGCAGCACCAGCACCAGCACCAGCACACCGCATTGCGGCCAGCGCGTGCCACGGTTGACGAACAGATAGAGCGGCAGCAGCCAGCCCGCCAGCAGCAGCAGCCGCTCGCCACGCAGCCAGCCGCCCTTGCCCATGCCGAGGGCGGCCAGTGCCACCAGGGCGATGCCCAGCCAGCTCAGGTCGTAGTACCAGAGATAGGGCGTCGCCAGCGTCGTGCTGACGCCCAATGCGCCCGCGCGCAGGACCGGCCCGGCCTGCCGGCGCCAGACGTAGGCGACCGCCGCCGCCGCGGCCAGCGCCGAAATCCCTTGGGCCAGGTACGCGGAAGCGGCCGATGCCCCCAGCAGCCGGGCCAGCGCCAGGGCGGTGGGCATCGCGTACCAGGCGGTGTCGGAATGCTCCAGCATCTCGTGCTTGGCCCGGGCACCGGCGGACAGGAAGGCCGGCAGGGTGTCCCATCCGAACACGCAGGCAGCCAGCAGCGTCATCAGCAGCGCCGTTGCCGCGGCGACGGCCAGCGCCCGCCACTCCCGTGCCGCGAGCAAGGCCAGCGGCAGCAGTACGGCGAGCTGCGGCTTGATGCACAGAGCCCCGGCCAGCATCCCCGCGATCACCGGACGGCGCTCCAGCAGCAGCACGGCCCACAGCGCCAGGGCCGCGGTCAGGAAGGCGTTCTGTCCCATCGCGCCCGTCACCACGAAGCCCGGGCAGGCCACGACGGGCAGCCAGCGCGCCACGCCGGCGGACCATCCGCCCGCCGCCTGCAGGCGCAGCAGACCCGCGACGTAGGCCCAGCCACTGCCGCCGATGAACACCACGTAGGCCAAGGCGAAGGGCAGCGCGGCCAGCGGCGCCATCCACAACAGGAAAGCAGGCGGATAGAGCCACGGCAGGTCGAAGCTGGCGCCGTCGGCCAGCGCGCCGTAGGCGGCGATCACCGGCTGCAGCCTGGTGTAGTCGTAGGCGGCCGCGGCCTCCCCTTGCAGCGCCAGATGACCCGCGCTCCAGAACACCGAGAAGTCGGTGCCCGGCCGCAGCACCGTGCCCAAGGTGAAACCGCGGGTCAGCCAGGCCCAGCTGAGGACGAATGCCGCATAGAGTGCCAGGACGAGCGAGCAGCCCGCGCGCAGGCTCGCGCCGCTGAGCCAATCGCCGGTTCGTATCGGTTGTCCTGCTTGCATGGTCGTCTCGCAGAGGCACACCTCACATGGTCAGACACGCTCGCGCGTGCGACCCTCCATGCCTGCTGTTTTCTACCAAGCCGCGCGATCAGGCAAGGCCGCCCAAGGTGCCATTCCAGCCGGGCCCGCGCCACGTTTCCAAACTGAAGCGGCCGGCCCGGAGCCGCCGCGGCGACCGCCGCTGCACCACGCTCCCATGGCTTGCACGCCGGAATCGGCGCGGCCCGCCTTGCCTGCGGCATCCGACGTTTCCCGCGTGAAACATGGACCGGCGCGCACTGCATGGCCTGCCTGCTCGGGCGAATGCCGTAGGCGCCCGCGGCAGACGGCGCGGCCGGGCCTGGCAAACGGCTCGTCGGGCGCTGTCATCAGCCGAATGGATGAGTTGGCCGGTGCGCCGGCCATCCATTGGTCTCAGTGCTTCGCCGGCTCGTTCTATTCGGCATGATTCCCGCGCGAAACGATGGCCTGCCCGGCCCGCCCCCCGCATCCCGACGGCACCGGCAGATATCCCGCAAAGCCTTGCCGCACAAGGCATCGAGGGCGGCTGGCCCGCGTTTTGCCTTGCCTTCGTCAGACGGCGATTCCCGGCGTCGACATCCCGGCAAGCGGTGCCCGCGATCCGCGACACCGCCGCCGGCGAGGAACCCACCACTGACCGAAGGCTATGCCCGCTACGCAAACCGCCACCCGCTCCGACACCGGACGCACCGCGACCGGTGGCCACCATGGCACGAAGCCGGGTGACTGCGCCTGCCGGAACGGCAGCGCGAAGCGTGGCCAGCGTGGCAACGACGGCCAGTGGCAGTTCCACGCCTGCGCCGCCTGCGGGCCGCCCGGCTCCTGATGCCGGCTTGAGTTTGATTGGATGTAGAACCCTGCTTTTCCACGCGAAGGAGATTGTCATGCAAGCACTCATCACGCAACTGAAGCAATTCACCCAAGACGACGAAGGCGTCACCGCCATCGAGTACGGCCTGATCGCGGCACTGATTGCCGTGGCCATCATCACCGCCGTCCAGCTGGTCGGGACCAACCTCAACAACGTCTTCAACTACATCGCCGGCAAGCTGGTGACCTGATCCGGCACGCGGCGACCACACAGGAGAACGCGATGGAACCCACGATACTCCACGCGCCTGACTTCGCCCGCGAAGAGGATGGTGTCACAGCCATCGAATATGCCCTGATTGCAATGCTGATCGCGGTCGCCATCATCGCGGCCGTGACCAGCGTCGGCACGAGCCTGCAGGGCATCTTCAACTACATCGCCGGCCAGTTGGTGACCTGAACCGCGCCAGCCCCGCGGCCGGAGCGTCCTCATCGCGCTCCGGCTGCGGGCCAGCGCCGACAGATACCGAGAGCGCATTGACATGGGAGCCCGTGACGCCTGGCGCCACGGCTTCATCCGAGAACATAGCCGTAGCAAGGAGGCACACCATGGACCGCATGCGCGACACCTCGCCGCACCGCGACCAGGCCGCCTGCTGCCGCAATACGCAGCGGCAGCTCGCCTGCCGCGCGTGCAGAGACGACCGTCCACTGCAAGCCATGGCGCAGCCACGCGCCACGGCCGCAACCGCACCAGGGGAATCTCACATGACCTATCCCTTCGCCATCGGCGCCGTTGTCGGCCCTTGCGTGATCACCGTCGTCACCACCGCCGCCGCCCAGGACCTGCGGCGCCGCCGTATCCCGAACTGGCTGACCTTCGGCGCGTGGCTGCTCGCCTTGCCCGTGCAATGCGCCATGCATGGTGCCGTGTCCGGACTGTTCGAGTGGTCCGGCGGCTGGCTGGCCGGCCTCGGCCTCTTGCTGCCGCTCTACCTGATGCGTGGCATGGCCGCCGGCGACGTCAAGCTGATGGCGGCCGTCGGCGCCTGGCTCGGCGCCCCCATGGCGGTGCAGATCGCCCTGGTTGCCTTCGTGATCGGCGGTGTCTGGGCCCTCGTGCAAACCCTCGCGGCGGGGCAATGGGTGCCGCTGCTGCGCAATCTGCGCCTGATGCTCGCCAGCGCCGGGCAGATCCGGCCGCAACGCGACGGCACGGGAGATCCCGCCGCGCTGCGTTCGGTGGGTTCGATTCCATACGGCGTCGCCATCGCGATCGGCACGGTCGGCGTGCTGTTCGCCACCGCCTGAGCACCGGCTGCCGCCACCACAGGGAGAAGCGCCATGCGCCTCGGCAACACCCTCACGATGCCCGAGCGGCAAACGCCGGCATCCCCGCTGCCCCACGACACCAGCGCCGGCTTCGCTTCCCGGCATGCCTGGGAGATCGCGCCGCGCAGCGTGGCCGACACCGGCCTCGAAATGCCCTTGTTGACCGGCCTGCTGCTCAAGGCCGCGCATCGGCAACGCACGGCGATGCTCGCGCAGCTGGTGGACGTGCTCAAGCTGCCCGTCACCGTGGTCCAGGAAGTGGCGGCCTTCGCCGTGCGCGAACGCCAGCTGGAAGTCGCCCATCGCGGCGACAGCGACATCGATGTGCGCTACCACCTCACCGATGCCGGCTATCAACGCGCCAGCGAACTGACTGCACGCTGCAGCTACGTCGGCGCTGCACCGGTCACGCTGCAGGCCTACTGCGCGGCGGTGCGCCAGCATACGATCGCGCGCGTCACAGTGACCGAGGCCGAACTCCACGCCGCGCTCGGCAGCCTGGTGATCCCTCCCGGCACCCTGGACGGCATCGGCATCGCCCTCAACAGCAGCCGCCCGCTGATGCTGTTCGGCCCTGCCGGCAGCGGCAAGACCTTCCTGGCGCAACGGCTCTGCAAACTCCTGCCCGGCCATATTCCGGTGCCGCATGCCATCACCATCGCCGGGGAAATCATCCAGGTCTTCGATCCGCTGGTGCACGCTCCCGTGGGCGACGACGAACTCGAAACGTCACGCTCGCGCGACCGCCGCTGGGTCGACTGCCACCGCCCGGCCGTACTGTCCGGCGGTGAGCTGACGCTGGAGATGCTGGAGCTGCGCTACGAGCCCGCCTCCGGCTTCTACCAGGCGCCGCCGCACTGGAAAGCCAACAACGGCATCTACATCGTCGACGACCTCGGCCGGCAGCGCGTCGCCGTGACAGACCTGCTCAATCGCTGGATCGTGCCCCTCGACCGCGGCGTGGACACGTATGCGCTGCGCAGCGGCCTGCGCTTCTCCGTGCCGTTCGACGTCTGGCCGGTGTTCTCGTCCAACCTCGATCCCCACGAGCTGGCCGACGATGCCTTCCTGCGCCGGCTGGGCAGCAAGATCTACGTCGGTGCACTCGACCCGCAGGCGTATCGGCGCGTGTTCCGGCAAGCGGCCGACGATGCCGGCCTGGACAGCAGCGATGCGGAGCTGACCTTCCTGATCGAGGCACTGCACGGCGCCAGCGGCGTGCCGCTGCTCGCCTGCATTCCCGGCGACCTGCTGCAGCTCATCGGCTCTGCCAACCGGTACCACGGCCTGGCACCGCGCGTGGAAAAGGAAGCCCTGCGGAACGCCTGGCGGCTGTACTTCGGCGCCCACGTCGAGGCAGGCGGAGACCTGCAGGCCAGGCCGGAGATGGATTGGGGGATGCCCGCGCGCGTTCGGGCAGACGCCGCAACAACCGATGAACCAGACGCGGCATCCCGCTGACACCAAGGACAGGGTCATCGACTACCGTAGGGAGGTGCAACATGAAGAACGCTCGTGCCATTCTGATGCTGATCGTGGCGCTCGGTGCCGGCATCGCCGCCGTGGTCTCGGCGTCGCGCTGGCTGATACAGCAGGGCTCCGGCTCGACGCGGCAGGTGATCGTCGCCAATGCCGACATCGACCTGGGGCAACCGCTCGGCCCCGAGCAGTTGCGCGTGGTCAGCTGGCCGACCTCCAGCGTGCCGGCCGGCTCCTTCGAAGACACCCGGGAACTGAGCGGCCGCGTGGTCCGCACCAGCCTGCAGCGCGGCGAGCCGATCCTCGAGGCCAAGCTTTCGCCGCAAGGCACCAAGGGCGGCCTGTCAGCGGTGATCGCCGCAGGCAAGCGTGCCATCACGGTGCGGGTCAACGACGTGGTCGGCGTGGCGGGCTTCGCGCTGCCCGGCAACCTCGTCGACGTGATCGTCAACACCAGCGAAGACACCAAGAGCCAGAACCCGAACGGCGCCAGCATCTCGAAGATCGTGCTGGAAAAGATCCTGGTGCTGGCGGTCGCCCAGCAGGTCAGCCGCGACGATACGCAGCCGAAGGTGGTCAATGCCGTCACCCTGGAAGTCACGCCCGAGCAGGCCGAGAAGCTGGACGTGGCGCGCAGTGTCGGCACGCTCTCGCTGGTCCTGCGCAACCAGGTGGACGTCGCCGCGACCAGCACGGACGGCGCCACCAAGTTGACGCTGCTCGGCGCCGCACCGGTGGTCGCGCCGCCGAAGGTGATCACCGTCAGCGCGCCGCGTGCCCCTGCACGCCCGCGCCCGCCCGCACCGCGCGGCGACTGCATCGGCGTCCTCGCCGGCATGCAAGGCAGCCAGGAGTGCTTCTGAATCTGAATCTGATTCTGTTGGACCTGCGTCGGGCGGCGCCTGCGCCAGCCCGACGCCAGCCGAGGGTATCCGCGTGACCAGTCGGGTGCCAGCTAGCGATCCCGGGGGAGGGAAGACATGAGAACCAAGCAGAACGAAAACAGTGCGCCCGCTGGCACCCGTGTGCTGGTGGCGGGCGTCGTCAGCCTGGCACTGGGCGCTCCAAGCCTGGCCACGGCACAGAGCGCTGCCGAAGGCGCGATCATCGGCAGGTCGACCGCGCCGGCCCAGCCGGCGCAGTCGGCTCCGGGCCGCCCCGCCGGCGGGCCCATGCAGATGACCATCAGCATGAATACGGCGCCGCCGGCGACGCCGGTGGCGCCGGAAGGGCGCGGACCGAACTGCACGGGCGCGCTGCGCAATGAGAGCACCGTGGTCGTCTCGGTCGGCAAGTCATCGCTGATTCCACTGCCGGAAGCGGTCAAGAACCGCACGCTGGGCAATCCCGCCATCGTGCAGGCGACCATGGTGTCGCCGCAGACGCTCTACGTGCTCGGACGCAGCGTGGGCACCACCAACATGATCGTGCAAGGCCGCAGCGGCACCTGCAGCGTGATCAATGTGGTGGTCAACGTCGACGCGGCCGGCCTGCAGAACTCGCTGACGCAGCTGATGCCCGGCGAGAGCAAGATCCGCGTGACCACCGCGGCCGACAACCTGGTGCTGACCGGCTCGGTCTCCAACGCACAGGCGGCGCAGCAGGCCATGGAGATCGCCCGCGTCTATGCCAGCGCCGCCCAGGCAGAAGGCGACAAGAAGACCGGCGGCGTGCTGAACATGCTGGCGGTGGATACGCCGCAGCAGGTGATGCTGGAGGTCAAGGTCGCCGAGGTCTCGAAGACCCTGCTCAACCAGATGGGTGCCCAATTGAACCTGCAAGGCGGCTTCGGTACCTGGAGCGGCGGGCTGGCCAGCGCCCTGCTGTCCGGCGCGGCCTCGGCCATCTTCGCCAGCAAGGCGAACCACAGGCCGTTCCAGGTCGAGGTCGACGCGCAGAAGAACGACACCCTGGTCAAGATCCTGGCCGAACCCAACCTGGTCACCTTGAGCGGCCAGGAGGCAAGCTTCCTCGCCGGCGGCAAGATCTTCATCCCGGTCGTGCAGAGCAATACCGGCACCAGCGCCACGATCTCGCTGCAGGAAGAGGAGTTCGGCGTCGGGCTGAAGTTCACGCCCACGGTGATGAGCAACGGCCGGATCAATCTCAAGGTCTCGCCCGAGGTCTCCGAGCTGTCGCCCACCGGCGCTACGGTCAGCGCCACGGTGCAGAGCGGCTCGAACGCCCAGACGGTACTGCCGCTGATCACCACGCGGCGGGCCACGACCACCGTGCAGATGCGCGATGGCGAGACGTTCGCCATCGGCGGACTGCTGCAGGACAACGCGCGCGGCGCCATCCAGGCCATTCCGGGCGTCGGCGAAGTCCCGGTGCTGGGTGCCCTGTTCCGCAGCACCTCCTACCAGCGGGACATGACCGAGCTGGTCTTCGTCATCACGCCCCACCTGGTGCAGCCGATGCAGACCGCGTCCATCCCGCTGCCGACGGACAGCTTCACCCGTACCAACGAGCTGCAGGTGCTGATGATGGGCAATATGGAGGGCTCGCCCAAGCGCAACAACAGCGGCAACGGCGGCAATGGACAGTCCCCGTCGCCGATGCCCCAGGCTCCGGCCCCGAGCGCACCGGCCACGCCGGCCGCACCGTCCGCCCCCACCGTGCCGGCGCCGGGCGCCTCCTCCTCGCGCGAGCCCGAAGCCGCCCCGCCGCTGACGCAGCTGCCCCCGCCGGCCACACCCGTGCCACGGCCGGAACTCAGCGCGATGCCGCAAGGCAAGCCGCTCGACGAGCCCGTCGTGGCCGGCACCGCGACGTCGCCCAAGCCGGAAGCTGCCGCACCGCTGCTCCAGATGCCGCCGCCGGCCACGCCCGAGGCGCAGCCGGAACTCAGCGCGATGCCGGAAGGCAAGCCGCTCGACGAGCCCATCGTGACCGGCGCCGCCGCGCAACCGAGCCAAGCCGACAAGTCCCAAGTGGAGTGATGCCATGACCCAACCGACCAAGACCATGCGGACTCTCCGCCGGCTGGCGCTGCTCGCCCTGTGCAGCCCCCTGCTGAGCGCCTGCGTCACCACCACGCCGATCTGGGACAAGCAGTTCGGCCAGGCGCTCAGCGCCGTCAACCGTGCCCAGATGGTCAACCCCGATGGCCCGGCCGACCAGCCGCCGTTGAGCGGCGTCGACGGCAAGGCCGCCGTGACCGCGATGAACAATTACGACCGCTCGCTGATCCGGATGACACCGGCCGGAGGCGCCTACGGTTCGGGCGCCGCCACGGGCGTCGGCATGGGTACCGGCTACGGCGACGCCAGCATGATGGGCTCGGGCACCCGCTAGCGGCCGCCGGCAGTCGATGCTGACCAAGGAGAAGATGTCATGCTCAAGATCCTGATCGTTTCGGAATCGGCCGAGCGGCTGGGCGAGCTCGCGCGCGTCACCAGCGCGAGCGGGAACTATCTGCCCATGCGCCTGCAGGACGCCGCGTCCAACCTGCCCTCGCATGGCACCCAGATGCGCAGCGCCGATGTCCTGATCCTGGACCAGGCGACCGGCGACAGCGCGCACCTGCGCGCGCTGGAGGCGGTGCGCCAGCAGTATCCCGGCCTGCCCTGCATCCTGGTCAGCGACGACCGCCCCCCCGACCTGCTGATCCGCGCACTGCGCGCCGGCGTCAGCGACGTGCTCGGCTGGCCCCTCGACCGGGCCCAGCTCGCCGAGGCCCTGCAGCGGCTGGAGGCCAACCGTGTCGCGGCGGCGAGGAACGAGGCCCGTGTCATCTCGCTGGTGTCGGGCAAGGGCGGTGCCGGCGCCAGCTTCCTCGCCGGCAACCTCGGCTACGTCCTCAGCGCGCTGGAGCACAAGCGCGTCCTGCTGATCGACCTGAACCTCCAGTTCGGCGACACGCATTTCCTCGTCACCGACAAGGTACCGCCGGCGACCCTGGCGGATGTCTGCGCGCAGATCGACCGCCTCGACGATGCCTTCTTCGAAGCCTGCCTCATCCACGTCTCGCCGAGCTTCGACATCCTGGCCGGCGCCAGCGACCCGGTCAAGGCAGGCGACATCCGCAAGGACCGCGTCGAATACGTGCTCTCGCTGGCCGCGGCCAGCTACGACTTCGTGCTGATCGACGCCGGCCAGGACATCAATCCTGTCTCGGTGGCGGCGCTGGACCTGAGCGACCAGATCCTGCTGGTCACGCAGCCCGGCATTGCCTACGCCCGTACCGGGCGCCGCATGCTGGAAGTCCTGGAGGGGCTGCACTACGGCCCGGAGAAGCTCCTGCTTCTGGTCAATCGCCAGGGCAAGGCGGACGGCCTGCGGCGCGACACGCTCGAAGGCATCTTCGGCACCAAGACGCTGCTGACCCTGCCGGACGATCCGGCCGCGGTCGACGACGCCATCAGCCATGGCGTCCCCGCCGTGCAGCAACAGAAGCGCAGCGCGATCGCCAAGGCCCTCACCGCGCTCGGGCACAACCTGGTGGTGGAGCGCGGCAGCGCGCCGAGTGCCAGCGGGGAGCGCGTCTCGGCGCTGGGCCGCTTCTTCCTGCGCTCCAAGACGTCGGCACCGAACACGGCCTGAAGCCTGAAGCCCGAAGCCTGAGGACTGAAGCCCCGGGCCCGAGGCCCGCATCCTGACGCGACCAATGCCTGGCGGCCGGCACCGGCAGCCGATACACGGAGTCCATCATGTCGATTCGCGAACACCTGTCTCTTACCGAGGTCGTCCCCGTGCCGACCCTGCGCACGGAACCCCAGTCGGACAAGGTCCACCAGGCCGCCTATCTCCCGCTCAAGAAGACGGTCCATGAAGCTGTGCTCGACAACATCGATCTCGAACGGCTGGCGCGTTTCCCGGCGGACCAGATCCGCCACGAGATCAACACCCTGGTCAACCGCATCGTCGACGAGCAGCGGCTGCTGATGAACGATGCCGAACGCCGCCAGCTGAGCGCCGACATCTACGACGAGATGTTCGGCTTCGGTCCGCTGGAGCCGCTGCTGCACGACCCGACGGTGTCCGACATCCTGGTCAATACCGCCAAGCAGACCTACGTCGAGCGGCGCGGCAAGCTCGAACTGACCGATACGGTGTTCTACGACGATGCCCACCTGATGAAGGTGATCGAGAAGATCGTGTCGCGCGTGGGCCGGCGCATCGACGAGACCAGCCCCATGGTCGATGCCCGCCTGCCGGACGGCTCCCGGGTCAACGCCATCATCCCGCCCTCTGCCATCGACGGTCCGCTGCTCTCGATCCGGCGCTTCTCGGTCAACCCGCTGCAGGTCGAGGACCTCGTCAGCCTCAAGAGCCTGACGCCACCGATGGCACAACTGCTGCAGGCGCTGGCGAAGGCGAAGGTCAACGTGATGGTGTCCGGCGGCACCGGCAGCGGCAAGACCACCTTGCTCAATGTCCTGTCGGGTTTCATTCCCGAAGACGAACGCGTGGTCACCATCGAAGACGCGGCGGAACTCCAGATGCGCCAGCCCCATGTGCTGCGCCTGGAAACGCGCCCGCCCAACATCGAGGGCAAGGGTGAGATCTCCCAGCGTGCCCTGGTGCGCAACGCGCTGCGGATGCGGCCCGACCGCATCATCCTGGGCGAGGTGCGCGGCGGCGAGGCGCTGGACATGCTCAACGCCATGAACACCGGCCACGAAGGCTCGCTGACGACCATCCACGCCAATACGCCGCGCGATGCGCTGACCCGGCTGGAGAACATGGTCAACATGGCCGGGGTCAGCCTGCCCGCCAAGACGATACGCCAGCAGATCGCCTCGGCCATCACGGTGGTGGTCCAGGCCTCGCGCCTGACCGACGGCCGGCGCAAGATCGTCAGCATCCAGGAGATCACCGGAATGGAGGGGGACATGATCAATATGCAGGAGATCTTCACCTTCCAGCGCACCGGCATCGCCCAGGACGGCACGGTCAAGGGCCACTTCCGCGCCACCGGCGTCTACCCCAAGTTCGCCGAGCGCCTGCGCGTCTTCGGCGTCGGACTGCCCGACGAGGCCTACGACCCGGCCCGGCGCATGGAGGTCTGACGACGTGCCGGGCGGTGCTCCTGCCGCACCGGCCCTGGCCCGACTCCCTTCACGAGGAAGAGCAAAATGGACTTCGCCTTCTATGTCTTCGTCATCCTCCTGTTCATCGCCGTGGTGCTGTGTATCGAAGGCGGCTACCTGTGGTGGAACAGCTATCACGGCGCCTCGGCCAAGCGGATCGACTCGCGCATCCGCGCCCTCTCCGCGGGCGGCCAGGTGGGGGAGGAGACCCTTTCCATCCTGAAGAAGCGGCTGCTGAGCGAATCGCCGCGCATGCAGCGCTGGTTGATGAGCCTGCCGCGCGTGACCCTGCTGGACCGCTGGCTGCAACAGTCGGGCAGCAACTGGTCGATCGGGCAGTTGCTGGGCTACAGCCTGTCGGTGGTGCTGTTGGCCCTGGCCACCGGTCCCTGGCTGCCGGTTCCCGCCCTGGTGGTGGTGGCGGGCGCCCTGCTGTTCGGCGCGATGCCGCTGCTCCACATCGCCTCGCTGCGGCGCAAGCGGCTGAAGCGGCTCGAGGAGCAACTGCCGGATGCCGTCGACATGATCAGCCGCGCGCTGCGCGCGGGGCATGCCTTCGCCGGTGCGCTGAGCATGGTCGGGCAGGAACTGAACGCGCCGATGGGCCCCGAATTCCGCACCACGTTCGAGGAAATCAACTACGGCGTGTCGCTGGAAGATGCCCTGACCAACCTGGCCATGCGCGTCCCGGTCAACGACCTGCGCTACTTCGTGACTGCCGTGCTGGTGCAGCGCGAAAGCGGCGGCAACCTGGCGGAGATCCTCGACACCATCGGCAACCTCGTGCGCGATCGCCTCAAGCTCTACGGCAAGATCCGCGTGCTGTCGGCCGAGGGCCGGCTGTCCGCGTGGATCCTGGGGCTGCTGCCCTTCGTCACGGCGGGGCTCATCCTGGTGTTGAATCCGGGGTTCATGAAGGTGTTGTGGGAAGACCCCATCGGCGTGAAAACGCTGTGGGTCGCCCTGGGCATGATGATCTCGGGCGTATTCTGGATGCGCAAGATCATCCGCATCCACGTCTAGCCCGCGCCAGATGCGCCAGATGCGCCAGACAGGCCCGACGCGGGCCGGCGCGGGCTGACGGGAAGGCAGACTCAAGAAAACGAAGCAAGCCATTGGGGGGAAAGCCATCATGCAAGGCATCTATTCCGAGCAGGGTCTCGTGCTGGCCCTGATATTCATCGCCGCGTTCGGCGCCGCTTTCGGCCTGCTGCAGTTGTTCGCGCCCGGCCGCCCGCGCGGCCGGATCGAGCAGATCGCCAACCCCGGAGGCACCGGCGACGACACAGGCAATGCCTGGATCGAGCAGCTCGCCCGCCTGGCCAGCCCCGTTTCCCGGCTTTCGCTGCCCGCCGAGGGATGGGAAAAGTCCAAGCTGCGGCTGACGTTCATGAACGCAGGCTGGCGGCGCGCCTCGGCGGCCCCGCTCTACTTCGCCGCCAAGACCCTCCTTGCGCTGGCGCTGCCGCTGATCGCGCTGGTGCTCGTGAGCGGGCATCCGCTGGCGCAGAACAAGAACGCGATGCTCACCCTCGTCGCCCTGACGGGCGCCATCGGGTACTACCTGCCGAATATCGTCCTGTCGCGCAAGGCAGCAAAGCGCAAGCAAGCCGTGTTCGAGGAGTTCCCGGATGTGATCGACCTGCTGACGGTCTGCGTCGAGGCCGGCCTGGGCCTCGACGCCGCGCTGCTGCGCGTCACCCAGGAGCTTGCCCTGCGCTGCCCCGTCCTGGCCGAGGAACTGGAACTGATGCTGCTCGAACTGCGCTCCGGCTTCTCCAAGGAGAAGGCGCTGACCAACCTCGCCCTGCGCACCGGCGTGGAGGACGTCGACAAGTTCGCCTCGATGCTGATCCAGGCGGACCGCTTCGGCACCGGCCTGGCCGAATCGCTGCGCGTGCTGTCCGACATGCTGCGCACCAAGCGCAGGATGCTGGCGGAGGAAAAGGCGGCCAAGATCGCCCTCAAGCTGCTCTTCCCGCTGATCTTCCTCATCTTCCCCACCTTGATGCTGGTCCTGCTCGGGCCGGCGTTCATCCAGATCTATAGGGTACTGCTGCCGACCATGAGCGGGCATACGGGCGGTTGACCGGACCCGTACCCGCCAGCGACGGCGTTGGCCCCCGGGCTGCCAACCGGCATTCGATGCCGGGGCGGTGGTCCATTTCCCGGCTTCGTGCCGGGTTTTCTCGTTGCGGCACCGGCCGGCCGCCCGGCGGCCCTGCGCGCGCCCCCTTGACCGATGCCGGCGATTTCTGAAGAATTCCTGCAGACCGTGGTGGCGGCGAACGCGCCGCAAGGAGACCCCATGAAGCTGCGCATCCTCAGCGACCTCCATCTCGAGCATCACACCCCCGCCTCGGTGCCGGCCTGCGAAGCCGACCTCGTGATTCTCGCCGGTGACATCGCCAATGGCCGCGCCGGCGTCGACTGGGCGGCGCGAAGCTTCGCCGGCCCGGTCGTCTACGTGCCGGGCAACCATGAATACTACGAGGGCACTTTCGGCGTGGTCGAGGCGCAGCTGGCCGCCGCGGGCAGCCAGCACGAGCGCGTCCACGTGCTGAACCACAGGTCGATCACCCTGGCTCCGGCGGGCGAGGCACCGGTCCGCATCATCGGCGCCACGTGGTGGACCGACTACGAACTGTTCGGCGTCGACCGGCGCGAGTCTTCGATGCAGGCCTGTGCCGGCGTGATGCTCGACCACCGGCTGATCGAAGTCGAAGATGCGGACGGCAGCCGGCGCACCTTTTCGCCGCAGGATGCGCTGGCCCGCCACCGGGCGGCATGCGCGTGGCTGGACGCCGAGTTGAGCGCGCCCTTCGACGGGCGCACCGTCGTGGTCACGCACCACGCCCCCGATCTCGGCAGCCTGGCGCCCCGCTTTTCACACGACCTGGTGTCCGGTGGCTTCATCTCGCGCCGGCCGGACCTGGTGGCCCGCGCCGACCTGTGGGTGCATGGCCATACCCATACGAGCTTCGACTACCGGCTCGAGCACAGCCGCGTGGTGTGCAATCCCCGTGGCTATATCGGACGCAAGACAGGAACGCCCGAGAACCCTCAGTTCGACTGGTGCTACACGGTGGAGATCTGAGGCGCCTTGAGGCACCCCGGGCACCCCGGGCACCCCTGGGCACCCCGGCACCCCGGCACCCCGGCAGCCTGCAGGTGCCGGGGTGCTGCTGCGAAGGGAAATGGGAAGGCGGGAGCGGCGGCGCGGGACAGAGGCAGGACAGCGCAGCCTAGGAACAGACCGAGCTGCTGCCCGCATCCTGCCCCATGATCTCGCGCGGCAGGTAGGTGGAGAAGCCCGGCACATTCAGCGTCATGAAGCCGCTCGACTGCAGCGGTGAGATCGTGGTCAGGCTGACGCCCGACACGCTGACCGACACGCCGGCGCAGCTGCTGGCATCGCAGGTCGTACTGACCGCACCACTGCCGTCGTACCACTGCACGGACACATTGGACGTGGTCAGGCTCGGCACGATGAGCTGCATCCGTGCCAGCACGGATGCCGAACCCTGCCCGCAGACCACGGCCTGCCGCGCCCCCCAGCGGGTGGCTTCCGCCACCGCGTTCCATGTGTACAGGACACGGCCGAATTCGAGGATGCCCAGCACCACGCTGAAGAAGATGAGCGACACCAGGGCGAATTCGACCGCGGTCGCACCCCGTTGATGGCTATTCATAGGATTGCCTCATCGTGACCGAGATACTGCCGAACGACAGCGATGTGATCGAGCTCGTTCCCTTGGTGTAGAAACGGGTGAAGGCAAGCATGTCGAGCACCGGACTGAAGGTATAGCCGCTGATCGTCACGGTCACCGTATTGATGGCCGGATTAGTGCCCTGGAAGATGTTCGACGTGCAGGCGACGTTCGACGCGTCGCAGATCGACACCATGCTTGTCGTCAGTCCCGGCACCAGCGGCGCCGGCGATCCGCTGACGACCGGCACGCCATAGACCGCGAGGTTGGTGGCGGTGGTCGCCGCGGAGCTGCTGCCCGCGGCCTGCGTGCTCAGGTAGCGCGCGGCATCGCGCGCCGCCTTGGTCAGGGTGTTGTAGGTATAGATGGCCCGGCCGAACTCCGTGATCGCGAAGGCGATGGCCAGGAGCAGGCACATCGTGAAGCCAAGCTCCACGGCCGCCACGCCTCGTTGTCGCTTCTTGTTCATCGCACCTCCTACTGCACCAGGACCGGCACCAGGGGGCCTGCGCTGCCGCCGGCAAGGCCGGAAGCCGTACACGGGCTGTTCGTTGCGCTGGCATTGCCGCGGAACTCGAACTGGATCGTGACAGTCGGTCCGCTGACGGGCTGCAGCATCAGCATGCAGGCGAAATCGACAATCTTGCTGGCCGACACCACCGGCACCAGCACCAGCCGCCGGCTCATGCCATACGTTGCCAGCTGGCCGGTGTTTCCGTTGGTGGCGAGGGTCTTGTACCCGCCCTTCATGCCCAGGCCGGTGATGTTGTCGCCGGTCTGGACGCTCGTTCCGGTGTTGGCGTAGTTGGCATAGGCCGCGCGCTTGGTGAGGAAGCTGGCGGCGGTCGGATCCGACCCGCTCGCCGGCGTCCCGTTGAAGGCATTCTGGGGCACGCTGTTGGTCCAGTTCAGCGATGTGTAGGCATAGCCGGTATAGTCCGGCCGCATCGTCGTGACGTCGCCGTTGTTCTTGTAGATGCCGAAGCGGGCATTCCACTGGTCGTCGACGGACACCTTGGCACCCGGCGTGCCCAGCGTATCGCCGACCTTGGAGCCGCAGTAACCTATGTCCATCTCGTTCTTGGTCTCGGAGGCACTGGTGGTCCCGTTGAGGTTGTACCAGCCCATCTCGCCCGGCGCCGCGGTCTTGCTGCCGTCATAGAGCACGTTGACCCACTCCCCGACCTGGAATCCATAGTTGGGGGCAGTGCCACCGGTCTTGGGGATCAAGCCGATGGGCACCGGACAGGCGCTCTGCGCATGCGAGCGTGTCGCCACGCCGACCGCGGCCACGCTGTTGCTCGACGGGCCGCCGACCATCTTGATCAGCAAGGCGACGATGCCGCTGGTGGTATGGCTGCACTTCGCGTAGGCCGCAGCGGTGGGCGAGAAGCCGGAACTGAACGAGCCGGTCAGCGAGTCGCTGAAGGTGATATCGGCACTCGTCAGCGACGCCGAGACACTCTGGAACTGGACGTTGTTGGCGTTGCCCGCGGTCAGCCCCGCACTCTGCGCGCGAGCCGTCGCGCTCGAGGTGCCGTCCAGTTCCTGCGCCGCGGCCAGGGCGCAGCTATCGACCGCCGACTGCAGCTCCGACTTCGCCACGAAGAGGCTGCCCAGGTCGATGACGAGGCCGGCCATCCCGATCAGCACGGCCAGCATCAGGCCGACCATCGGCAGCACCGCACCTCTTGCCTTCTTGTTCCAGTCGTTCCGCATATCACACCGACCGTTCAATAGAGGCCGCGCCGCCCGGTCGGCAGCGCCATGCCGTGTCTTGTCATCGAGGCCGGCGCCGCTGACGCCCTGCCCCGCCCTTACCGTCATTTGTAGACGTGCACCGCCAAATCGGAAACCGACCGAACGGATGATTCAGGCCTGAAACCGCTCGCGCCGCGCAGCGCGGCCCGCCGCCCTCTCGCATGCGCGCGGACGGGAGGCGATGCGGAAGCCGATGCGCCCGCGCAGCGATGCGCCGTGGCCACCCGGCCGATCCGTGCGAGGGTCCGGAGATGACTTCACATAGAGCGCTCACCCTGCCGGACCGGCAGCGCCTGGCGGCCGGATGCGGCCGGATGCGGCCGGCACGCAGCGGCCAGCCACATCGCGCGCGACGCGCGCGGCGGGAGCCGGCGTTTCAGCACTGAATCGCCATCCTTGCCACAGCACGCGCCCCGCCTCCCTGCATGCGGTGCGCTGCCGTTCCAGCCCTGGGAACCGGCTCGGCTCGACTTCGCGACGGGCTTCGGCCACCACGCTCCCGACCGGGCCGAGCCTGTCTCCGGCTCGAGTGTTTCACCCTCGAAACGCTGCGCGCCGCAACAGGTTTCGTCCGGTGCGCCTCGGTCATGCCACGCCGCGGCCGGGAGCGGGAAGCCGGGTCAGCACGGCCCTGGCGTTGCAGGCCTGAAACGTTTTCCGTGGCGGCAGCGCACTCGCGCGCACAAGGCCACCCCGCGCCCGGCCTGCAGACTGGCTCCGGGTAGCCGGCAGGCGGGCTCCGGCCAGGTGGCACGCTCCCTGCATGCGCCGTCGCTCAGCCTCGTCGGCCCTGCGCAACCCGCCAGCCAGAAAAGCTGCCTGAGCACTGGGGAGCGCCGGTGAGCGCAGGTCGAGCGATGCACGTAGACGCCATACGCTCAGAAGAACGTTTCGTATTCGGGGGGCATATGAAATCCAGAACGAAAGCCGCATGTCCGGCGAATTCGGGCTTGAGCAGCATGCTGCGCCCATTCCTTTCGGCATTGCGCCATGCTTGCCATCTCGGCAGACATAGCCGGATCCAGCTCGCGCATTCCCGCCGCCGCGACCAACTGCGCTTTGCAATACCCGGTCTTTTCTCTGCCTCTGTCGGCCCGGCCCGCATCGCCATACGCGCACGCCCTCCGCAGCATCGAACACCGCCGGGTTCGGGATGGTAAGCGGCGCCGGCCGCGCCGGACAGCGGCGCAGCCGGTCATCGCACCCGGCATCGCCCGGATATGCGTCATCGCGCCGCCGCAGGGCGTCTGTGGAGCGGGCATCGAACACCGACCACAGTGCGCCCACCGCAGACGATCGGGGCGGCGCGACTCGCGTTTTCGTCCACATCGGCCGCGCTGGCGCTTCCTGACCCGCCGGCGAATCGGGTTCCGGCATCAGGTCCGGCCGGAGGCAAGGCGAGAGCCAGCCAATGCATGTGACAAATCTGGAGATCCAACATGGCGATCGATATTCTTCTGCGCCGGGATTACGGCCACACGCCCTTGCCGGATCGTGTCGCGCCGTCCGCGGGCGGGAATGGTACGGCGGCCGGCCGCATCCGGGTGTCGGCCGTCATGCCTTGCCTCAACGAGGAAATCACGCTGCCCATGTGCATCGCGAAGGCACAACGCAGTTTCGCGGAGCTGGGCATCGCGGGCCAGGTGGTCGTCGCCGACAACGGCTCCACCGACCGCTCGGTCGAGATCGCGCGCCAGTTCGGCGCGAAGGTGGTGCACGAGCCGGTGCGCGGCTACGGTTCGGCATTGATGGCCGGCATCGCGGCGGCCGACGGCGACATCATCATCATGGGCGACGCGGACGATTCCTATGACTGGTCGAACATCCGCGGCTTCATCGCGAAGATCGAGGAAGGCTACGAGTTCGTGATCGGCAACCGCTTCAAGGGCGGCATCATGCCGCATGCGATGCCGCCGCTGCATCGCTACCTCGGCAACCCGGTGCTGTCGACGATCGCGCGGCTGACCTGCAGCGTCCCGGTCGGCGATTTCCACTGCGGCATGCGCGCGTTCACGCGGGACGCGTTCGCGCGCATGGATCTGCAGACACCCGGGATGGAGTTCGCATCGGAGATGGTGATCAACGCGGCGCGCAACCGTTTGCGCATCGTCGAGATTCCGACCGCGCTCCACCCCGACAAGCGCAACCGTCCGCCACATCTGCGCTCGTTCCGCGATGGCTGGCGGCACCTGCGCTTCATCCTCACCTACGCGCCCAACCACGTCTTCGTGATGCCGGGGCTCCTGATGTTCGTCGCCGGCCTGCTGCTGCTCGGCCTGCTGGCGGGCGGCCCGACGCACCTGCTCGGGCACTTCGTGGGCCCGCACTTTCTCGCGCTCGCCAGCCTCCTGACGTTGATCGGCTTCAATTTCATCACGATGGGCGTGCTCGCCAAGGTGATCATGGCCGACAAGCATGCATCGCTGCGAGGACGCATCGTCCGATGGGCTACCGGTCCATTTGCGATGGAAGCGTGTCTGCTGGGCGGCGCGGCCACCGCGGTGCTCGGCCTGGTGCTGGATGCTTGCATGCTGTTCAAATGGCTGGCCAATCCGGCGCTTCCGATGGAAAGCACCGTGCACCTGGCGATCGTCGCCACGACGCTGATCGTACTCGGCATGGACGGGGCGTTCTCCGCCTTCTTCCTCAATCTGCTCGTACGCGAGGGGGAAAGGCATCACGGCCACGCAGGCCACGCAGGCCACGCAGGCCATGCCGCGCCTCGCGCCAGGAGATAAGCGAACCATGGAAACGATGTCCCCAACTGCCGCCGCCCCGATCCGCGTGGCGTCCATCGGACTGGGATGGGTGACGACTCACCGTCATCTGCCGGTGATGCTGCGCGACCCGGATTTCAAAGTCGTCGGCCTGGTCGATCGCCAGCCGCAGCACGCGCAACGTGTCGCGCAGCGACTCGGCATCCGGCACCACGCCTGCACGGGATCGCTTGCCGATGTGCCGTGGCTCGACGACGTCGATGCGGTAACGATCGGTGCCGGCCCGCAAGCCCACTACCCGCTGATCGCGCAAGCGCTGCGGGCGGGCAAGCACGTGCTGACCGAGAAGCCGTTCACGATGTGCGTGGCGGAAGGCGAAGAACTGGTCAAGCTGGCGAAAGCCCATGAGCGGACCCTTTGCATCGTGCATAACTTTCAGTTCGCCTCTTCGACCAAGCGCCTGCTGCGGGATGTCGAAGCCGGCCGCTACGGCAGGATCCGCTCGATCACCGCGCATCAGTTCGGGAATCCGGAACGCCGCCTGCCAGCCTGGTACGAAGACCTTCCGCTGGGCCTGTTCTATGACGAGAGCCCCCACATGTTCTATCTGCTGCGGCGCCTGGCGCCCGGCTCGCTGGCGCTCGAGCAGGCCACCGTCGTCCCGAGCAGCACTGGCCTCGAAACGCCGTGCCTGATCACCGCACACTACCAATGCGACACACCGCACGGCGCGATTCCGGTCATGTTGAACATGAACTTCGAATCGCCGGTCAGCGAATGGCAAGTGGTCGTGTGCGGCGAGCGCTTCATGGGGATCGTCGACGTCTTCCGCGATATCTACATCCGCCTGCCGAACGATGGCGCCCATACGACCGCGACGGTCCTGCGCACCTCGTTGTCCGCCACCTGGCAGCACTGGCAGCAGCATTTCACAAGCGGAATCCGGCATCTCAGAGGCGCACTGTTCTACGGCAACGACGATGTCTTCTCGGGTTTCGCGCGCTCGATCCGCTCCGGCAACGCGCTCGAGTCCATCGGGTCGGACTCGGCGCTCGCGATCCTCGGCATGCAACATCAGATCATCGAACGCGCGGCACGGGCGTGAACGGAGGCGGCACGAAATGACCATGAATTCCGACCTGCTCCGGCGCTTCTTCAGGGAAACGCCATTCCAACCCGCGACCAGCCTGTGGCGGGCCATCGAGATCGACGTCGTGCTGTCCCGGCCGTTTCCGCCCGGTCGCGGCATGGACCTCGGCTGCGGCGACGGCAAGCTGATGAAGACCATCACGGATCACGTCGGCAGGCGCGAACTGGTGGGCGTCGACATCGACCCGCTCGAAACCGGCCAGGCCGGCGCGCTCGGCATCTACGACACCATCCACACAACCTCGGGCGGCCGTATTCCCGAACCGGAAGCCTCGTTCGATTTCGTCTTCTCCAACTCCGTCCTCGAGCATATCGACACCATCGGGGATGTGCTCGATGAAGTCTCGCGCGTCCTCAAGCCGGGCGGCAGATTCGTGTTCACCGTGCCGAGCGAGTATTTCCATGCCTGCCTGAGCGGCCCGTGGCTGCCGGCGGCGAGCCGCTCCGCCTACCTGGACGAGATCGATCGCCGCTGCGCGCACAAGCGCTACTGGAGCGTCGAGCTCTGGCAACGGGAGCTGGCCCGCAGGGGGCTGACGGTCAGCGACCATGTCGAATACCTGAGCGCGAAGGAGGTAAGGCGCTGGGAGACCATCTCCAGGCTGACCGCGGGCGTTCTCTACCTGGTGTTCGGCAAGCGCCGCCAGCCGATCGACATCCAGCGCAGCCTCGGCCTGCGCAAAGCAAAGTCTTCCGTTCCGAACGCGCTGGCCGGCATGGCCAGCAGGATGCTGGCGATCGGCCTGAACCGCTCCTCGCCATCGACAGGCCCCTTCGGTTGCGTGCTCGTCGAATCCGTCAAGATCGCATGAGCCACCAGCCCGATGACTCCGCACCCGGCCTCTCGCGTACTGCCCCTGCCCGGGAAGTTCCTGCGCTTCGTGCTGGTCGGGGGTATCTGCACACTGCTGAACCTGGCGACGATCTGGTTCGTGACGACCCGCCTCGGGTGGCATTACCTGGTCGCCGCTGCCATTTCGTTCTTCGCGGTCAACGGCGTGGGGTTCGTCTTCAACAAATACCTCACCTTCACGCAGGTCTTACGCCCGAGCTTTCGCGAGATCCGGCGCTACTACATCGTGATGTCGGGTTCCCTGGCGTTGAACCTGGGCTTGATGTTCGTCATGGTCGACGCACTGGGCATCCACTACCTGCTGTCCAGCGTCACGATCACCCTGCTGTTCATGATCTTCAATTTCCTGGCCCATCTCCGCTGGACCTTCGCGCCGTGACACACGACCTGCCACCGCAGAACAGTGTATCGGCCCGGGCGCCTGCCTCCCGGCGCGGAGGCGGCGCAGCGCTGCCGCGGGTCGGCGCGCAACGGATGCGCATCCTCCTGGTCACCCATTTCTTCCCCGCCCACCGCGGCGGCATCGAGATCGTCGCGGGTCATCTGGCGGAAGCGCTGGCCCGTGACAGGGCAACGGCCATTACGTGGTTCGCCAGCGACTGCGATCCCGCTCCGGCGCTCGGCGGTGTCGATTGCCTGCCCGTGCGCACGTGGAACCCGCTGGAGCGCCGCTTCCACATGCCTTACCCGATCTGGTCCCCGCTGCGCCTGATACCGCTGTGGAACGCGGTGCGCGAAGCCGACCTCGTGTACCTGCACGACTACATCTACGTCGGCAGCCTGGCGGCCTTCTCGATGGCGAAGATCCTGCGCAAGCCGATTCTCATCACCCAGCACGTCGGCGCGGTGCCGTTCCGCAGCAGGCTGATGTCGCGGATGCTCACCGTGGCGAACCTGACGCTGGGAAGAACCATGCTCAAGTACGCCGACGCCGCCGCCTTCGTCAGCAATACCGTCAGGACATTGTTCCTGCCCGACGGCAGTGCCGGCTGCCGGGGCCGCCTGATTCCCAACGGCCTCGACCTTTCCACGTTCTCCCCGATCGCCGACGCGGCGCGTGCGCAGTTGCGCGCCAGGCTGGACATTCCCGCCGGCCGCCCATGCCTGCTCTTCGTCGGCCGCTTCGTCGAGAAAAAGGGCCTGGCTCTGCTGGAGAAACTGACGGCGCTGCTGCCGGATGCCACCTGGATCTTCGCCGGCAAAGGTGAAATGGATCCGGAGAGGTGGGCACGCGGCAATGTCCGGGTGTTCCGTGATCGTGCCGGCGCCTCGCTGGCCGAACTCTATCGCGCCGCCGACCTGCTGGTGCTGCCGAGTACCGGCGAGGGCTTTCCGCTGGTCGTGCAGGAATCGATGGCCTGCGGCACGCCAGCCATCGTCGGCCGCGACACGGCTTCTGCCCTGCCTGGCCTCGACCAGGTGCTGTTCTCCGAGACCGTCGATGCCGATCACGCATTGCCGGCCTGGCATCGCCACCTGACGGCACTGCTCGCCGACCCGCAGCGGCTCACCGGACGGCGCCGCGAAGTCGCCGACTGGGCCGCCATGCATTGGTCCTGGGAACGCTGTGCCGATGCCTACTGCGAAGTCATCCGCGAAGTCCTCGAGCGTCGGAGATGAATCTCGGAGATGAATCATGGCGACCGCTGAGAATGCCGAACCCGATGCCCGCACCCCGGTGTCTCCTGCGACGCGGCTGGCCGTCTGGACAGGCATCGTCGGTGTCCTCTGCACACTGCTGCTCGCGATCGAGCCGCACGTGCCGGGCCGGATGTCGATCTTCTTCCATCTGCTCTACACCTATGATCGGCCGGTCGCCGAGGCGAGTGTGTTGCTGGTCCCGCTGGCCGCCGCGCTCGCACCGTACTGCGGCCGCATGGCCGCCGTGGCCGCCGCGTGCGGGCGCCACCCGTGGCGCGCCGCAGCCTTGACCGGCATCGTGTTCGCGCTGGGCGCACGCTATGTGTATCACGCGCATCCGCTCTCGATGGACGAGTACGCTGTCTGGTTCCAGAGCCGCCTCTTCGCCAACGGCGCCCTGTCCGCACATTTCCCGCCATCGTGGCTCGACCGCCTCATCTATCAGCCGTTTCAGAATTACTTCCTGGTCGTGTCGCATACCAGCGGCAACGTGATCTCCGCCTACTGGCCCGGCTTCGCCCTTCTGATGGCGCCGTTCAGCCTGGCCGGCGCCGAATGGCTGTGCAATCCGGTGCTGTCGGCACTGACGGTGGTCGCCATCGCGCGCACCTGCCGCCTCGTGTTTCCGGAAAACGAGGCGATAGCCGGCTGGGCGATCCTGTTCACCGTCGCCTCCCCGGTGTTCGCGGGCTCGGGTATTTCGTACTTCGCCATGACCGGCCTGCTGCTGGCCAATCTGGTGTTCACCTGGGGCTTCCTGCAACCGACCACGCGCAGCCTGTTCCTCAGCGGCGTGGTCGGCTCGATCGCGCTGACCTTCCACAATCCGCTGCCTCACACGTTGTTTGCGCTGCCGTGGCTGATCTGGTTCCTCGGCCAGCGGCCGCCGTCGCGACACGCGGCGGCACTCCTCGCCGGCTACTTGCCGCTCACCGTGCTGCTCGGCCTGGGCTGGGTCCTGGTCACGGCTCATGTCGGCGCCGACGTGGCCGGCCCGGCGACACATCCACCGTCCCAGGGCTTCCTGGCCCGGGTCGCGTCGGTGTTTTCCCTACCCGACGCATCGATCCTCATCTCCCGCGTGGCCGGCACCATCAAGCTATGGGTCTGGGCAGTGCCGGGTCTGCTGGTGCTTGCTTGCATGGGCTACGCGCGCTGGCGGGAGAGAGCCGCCGTGCAATTGCTCGCCGCCTCGGCCCTCGTCACCTTCCTGGGCTACTTCTTCGTTCCGTTCGATCAAGGGAACGGCTGGGGATACCGCTATTTCCATCCCGCCTGGGGCACCCTGCCGATCCTCGCGGGCGCCGCGGTCGCCGGGGAATTCCGCCACGACGGCGGCAAAGCGTTTTCGGCCCTTCGGAACCTGGCCGGGGCCTTCGTCGCAGGCAGCGTGCTGATCCTGGTGCCGTGGCAGCTGCGGAACATCGAAACGCACATCAGTGCCCAGCTGGCGCGGCTACCCGACACACCAGCGGACCGGCGCAGCATCGTGTTCCTGTTCGTCGATCGCAACACGGTCCTCGACGACCTCGTGCAGAACGACCCCTTCCTCCGGGGGCGATCGGTCCGCATGATCGGCAGGGGCGAACAGGAAGACGGAAAATTCCTGCGCAACGCACACATCGCTGCAACCCCGCTTCCCGCCACCGAACTCGGGCAAGTCTGGCTGATCGGGCCATGAAGCATGGCGCCGCCACGGCTGCCACGGCCGGGCGCGCGAACGTGAAGGACGGCCGATCGCTTGCACGCGGAATGGCCAGGGCGGGGGCTGAAGCGCCGATACAACGATGCACGGAAGCTGTCCTGTCGGCTTGGCTTCACGACGGTAATATGGAGGCTGTCAGCCCTTGCGACGCCGCAAGTGGAACAAGAACAGAACAGCTTCCGGTGAGATCGGCGGGCAGCGCACGGCGCGGTCCCCCAGGCCGGCCCATCGACGGGGAAGGAAACTCCACACCATGCCAGAACGTCCGCCCACGGACGCAGGAACCGTTGCCGTGCCCAGGCCTCTCGGCCTGCGCGACTACGCCGTGGAAGCCGCGCTGCGGCTCGCCACCTCGCTGCTGTTCGCCGCCTTCGCCTATGCCGCCGCGCAGCAATGGCTGGCCGACCCGAGCCGCATCACGCTGCTGCTGATCGTGCTGGCGGAGTTCGTCACCATCGCCATCGCCCTCACGGCGCGGGTACCGGAGAAGCGCGACTGGAGCCCGATCTCCGTCGCCTGCGCGATCGCCGCCACCTACTACTTCCTGTGGATCCAGCTGGCGCCGGGCATCCACCTCGTGCCGGAAATGGTCGGCGTGGCCCTGCAGGCCGCGGGCATCCTGCTGCAGATCGGCGCCAAGCTCACGCTGCGGCGTGCCTTCGGGCTGCTGCCGGCGAACCGGGGCATCGTCTCGGGCGGCCCCTACCGCCTCGTCAGGCACCCGATCTATCTCGGCTACTTCATTTCCTACATCGGCTTCCTGCTGGTCAACTTCGGCCTGCAGAACCTGCTGGTGTACGCCGTGCAGCTGGGGCTGCTGGCGGTGCGCGCGGTGCGCGAGGAACGGCTGCTGAGCGCGGATCCGGCCTACCGCGCCTATCAGGACAAAGTGCGCTACCGCGTCGTGCCTGGACTGTTCTGAGGCGCCGGCCCGGCATCCAAAGGCCGGCGCGGAGCCTCGCGCCCCTGGATGCCGCGCCCGAAGCCGGCCCGCCGCCGCGCACTCCCCTCTGCCGGCGGCATACGCAGGACGCGGCGGCCGCCCAAACAAAAACCCCCGCGGGTTCGCACCCGCGGGGGTTTTTTTCAGACAGGCTGCCGAAGCCGGCAGTCCGGCAGATTTACATCATGCCGTCCATGCCGCCCATGCCGCCCATGCCGCCCGGCATTGCCGGAGCCGACTCTTCCTTCGGAGCTTCGGCCACGGCGCAGTCGGTGGTCAGCATCAGCGAAGCCACCGAAGCGGCGTTCTGCAGCGCGGTGCGGGTCACCTTGGTCGGGTCCAGCACGCCCATTTCCACCAGGTCGCCGTACTCGCCCGAAGCGGCGTTGTAGCCGTAGTTGCCCTTGCCTTCGATGACCTTGGCAACGACGACCGACGCTTCTTCACCGGCGTTCAGCACGATCTGGCGCAGCGGCTCTTCCATTGCGCGCAGCACGATCTTGATACCGGCGTTCTGGTCGGCGTTGTCGCCGTTCAGGCCAGCGATGGCAGCACGGGCACGCAGCAGGGCCACGCCGCCGCCGGGGACAATGCCTTCTTCCACGGCTGCGCGGGTAGCGTGCAGCGCATCTTCCACGCGTGCCTTCTTTTCCTTCATTTCGACTTCGGTGGCTGCGCCGACCTTGATCACGGCAACACCGCCGGCCAGCTTGGCCACGCGCTCTTGCAGCTTTTCACGGTCGTAGTCCGAGGTCGCTTCTTCGATCTGGGCGCGGATCTGCTTGACGCGCGCTTCGATCGAGGCTGCGTCGCCGGCGCCGTCGATGATGATGGTGTTTTCCTTGCCGATCTCGATGCGCTTGGCTTGGCCCAGGTCTTGCAGGGTCGCCTTTTCCAGCGTCAGGCCGACTTCTTCAGCGATGACGGTGCCGCCGGTCAGGATGGCGATGTCTTCCAGCATGGCCTTGCGGCGGTCGCCGAAGCCCGGAGCCTTGACGGCGGCGGTCTTCAGGATGCCACGGATGTTGTTGACCACCAGGGTCGCCAGGGCTTCGCCTTCGACGTCTTCAGCGATGATCAGCAGCGGGCGGCCGGCCTTGGCCACTTGCTCCAGCACCGGCAGCAGGTCGCGGATGTTCGAGACCTTCTTGTCGAACAGCAGCACGAACGGGGAGTCCAGCTGGACGACTTGCTTGTCCGGGTTGTTGATGAAGTACGGCGACAGGTAGCCGCGGTCGAACTGCATGCCTTCCACGACTTCCAGCTCGTCGGCCAGCGACTTGCCGTCTTCGACGGTGATCACGCCTTCCTTGCCGACCTTGTCCATCGCCTCGGCGATGCGCTCGCCGATCGAGTTGTCGCTGTTGGCGGAGATCGCGCCGACCTGGGCGATTTCCTTGCTGGTGGTGGTGGGCTTGCTCAGCTTCTTCAGCTCTTCCACGGCAGCGCCGACAGCCTTGTCGATGCCGCGCTTCAGGTCCATCGGGTTCATGCCGGCGGCCACGTACTTCATGCCTTCGCGCACGATCGACTGGGCCAGCACGGTTGCGGTGGTGGTACCGTCACCGGCGTTGTCGCTGGTCTTGGAAGCCACTTCCTTGACCATCTGGGCGCCCATGTTCTGCAGCTTGTCCTTCAGCTCGATTTCCTTGGCCACGGACACGCCGTCCTTGGTCACGGTCGGGCCGCCGAAGCTGCGCTCCAGCACCACGTTACGGCCCTTCGGGCCCAGGGTCACCTTCACTGCGTTGGCGAGGATGTTCACGCCTTCGACCATCTTGGCACGGGCGGCGTCGCCGAACACTACGTCTTTAGCTGCCATGTTCTGTTACTCCGAATCTTGGATGGATCCCCCATGCGGGAGACCGGGAATGTTGGATAAGTCTGAGAGACTCAGGCGTCCCGCCGCGGCGGGCGCGTCACAAGCAGGGCCCGGGCGCACGGCGCCCGGCAGCCGCATTACTTGTTGACCACCGCCATGATGTCTTCTTCGCGCATGACCAGCAGTTCCTGGCCATCCACCTTCACGCCCTGGCCGGCATACTTGCCGAACAGCACGCGATCGCCCACCTTGACGTCGAGGGCAATGGAGTTGCCCTTGTCGTCCTTCTTGCCGGGGCCAACGGCCAGCACTTCGCCTTGATCGGGCTTCTCGGCAGCATTGTCGGGAATCACGATGCCGGATGCGGTCTTGGTTTCGTTGTCCAGACGCTTGACGATCACGCGGTCGTGCAAAGGACGCAGATTCATACGGACTCCTTAGTACAAGTGAGTTTTATTTCACAAATTGAGGCCGCCAGCACGGACGGCCAGCAGAATTGGCTCGCCGGATCAAGCTGTTAGCACTCCCACCGGACGAGTGCTAATTATAGGGACGGGGGTTTACGTTTTCAAGACAAGGCCTGAATGGGGGTTTTCCCGGAGAGGCCTTGGATAGGGGTAGGCGGGGGTAGGCAGGTGTCGAGATTCGCTCAGCCTTGAACTTTGTTCACCCGACTTTGAACTGACACGCAGCTTGACCCGCCCCTACCACGGGTTCCATCCATATCCCTTCGATGTCGCCCGGCCTGCCCATCAGACCGGCGCAGGTCACAACCCCGGCCACGGAGGCGGCCAACGCCGACACTGCGGGGCAGACGCGGGCTAGCGGCATTGGCGGGCGGAACTGGCGGCATCAGGTTCACGAGCCCTGGATATAGGTCAAGGGCTACGGTTTCGCTGCTTCCAACGATTTCAGGCTGTCAGGCAGCTCGATCTCCGGCAGCGGCATGTCGTTGAGCCGCTCGATAGTCGATGGCGCAATGCCCAGTGCGGCCAGTACGAGACGCATCAGGTCTCGCAAGTGCTGGCGCTCCGCCGCGCCGGATAACACCGTCTCGATGCTCTGGTAGATCGCGCCTACCACGAGATCCCTGGCCGCGCGGTCGTGCGTGAAATGCGCCATGCCTCGTTCGCGCGCGCTGACGAGATCGCGCGGCAGGTAGATGTCAGTCAGGCGCCCCGTCGCCTCGCTGCGCCCCCCTGCCCGCGCGATGAACCTGCCCCAGGCCGGATGGCATACGGCCACTTCCATGTAGATCAGGCACCCCACCCAGACCCGCTCGACCGGATCGTCGATCTGTCGCACACAGTCCTCGATGCGGGCGATCACCGCGTCGCTCAATTCCGACGTGACGGCGGAAAGCACTTCGCTGGTGGTCTTGAAGTAGTTGTAGAAGGTGCCGCGCGCGACGCCCGCCGCGGCGAGGAAGTCGTCGATCGACGCTGCGTCCGGCCCCTTGGCCGCGAACACTTCCACTGCCGCGCTGAGCAGCTTGCGCCGCGTCGACTCGCGCCGTGCCGCGCCGGTCCGCACACGATGATCCTCTTTGGCCGCTTCGCTCGCGGCCAGCCCCGCGCTGTCGCCCGACGCCCTCATCGCGACCCCTCGGGTTTCCCCCATTGCGTGAAGCAATTCGTCAAGTTGACAATAAAGTATGAATTGTACTGATTCGTCATTTTAAGATCTTACCTGATCCGGGAGAAGACATGGAGGCAGACCAGTTCGTGGATGTGGCGATCGTCGGCTATGGCCCCACGGCCCAGTTGCTCGCGCTGATGCTGGGGCGCGCGGGGCGCAGCGTGGCCGTCGTCGAGCGTTGGCCCGATCTCTATCCGCTGCCGCGCGCAGTCCACTACGACCACGAGATTGCCCGCCTCTTCCAGGCTTCGGGTGTCATCGATGATATCAAGCGCATTGCCGAGGCCTCCGACCGCTACCAGTGGTGCAACGCCAACCATGAGGTGCTGATGGACTTCCGCTGGGAGGGCCAGGGTCCGAGCGGCTGGCCTGTCGCCAGCACCTTCGCGCAGCCGGAGCTCGAAGCCGTGCTCGACCGCCACGTCAAGCGGCTGCCGAACGTCACGGTACGCCAGGGCTGGTCGGCCACCGCGCTGCGCGAAGAAGCCGAGAGGGTGGAGCTCGATATCGAGGCCGGCGGGCTGGTGGATGGCCGGTGGGTCGGCAGCGGCGAAACCGGCAGGATCCGCGCGCGCTACCTGGTGGGTGCGGACGGCGCGAACTCGATGGTGCGCAACGCTCTCGGCATCGAGTTCGAGGACCTCGGCTTCGCGTTCGATTGGCTGGTGGTCGACGTGAAGCCCCTGCAGCAGCGCGAGTGGATGCCGAGAAGCTGGCAATTGTGCGATCCCGCGCGGCCCACGACGATCGTCTCGGGCGGCCCGGGCCGCCGCCGCTGGGAATTCATGCTGCTGCCCGGCGAGACCCCGGAGCAGATGAACCAGGATACGGTGGCGTGGGACCTGCTTGCCCGCTGGGACATCACGCCCGACAACGCGCTCCTCGAACGCCACGCCGTCTACACCTTCCGCGGTCGCTGGGCGAAGTCATGGCGCAAGGGCCGCGCATTGCTGGCCGGAGATGCGGCGCACCTGATGCCGCCGTTCGCCGGCCAGGGCATGTGCAGCGGCCTGCGCGACGCGGGGGCGCTCGCGTGGCGACTGAATGCGATCCTCGACGGCAAGGCCGGCGACACCCTGCTCGACAGCTACGGCCCCGAGCGGCTGCACCACGTGCGCGAATTGATCGACTTCTCGATCGCGCTGGGCAAGGTCATCTGCATCACCGATCCCGAAGCGGCCGCCGCGCGCGACCGCGAGATGCTGGCCGCGCAGGCCACGCCCGGTTTCCGGCCGCCCGAGGCGCCGCAGCCGCGCCTGGGCGCGGGCCTCTATGACCCGCACGCGCCCGGCAGCGGCTGGCTGGCACCCCAGGGCATGGTCGAGTCCGGCGGCCGCCGCGGCCTCTTCGACGACGTGTTCGGCAACGGCTTCGCCCTGATCGCCAGCAACGGCGAGGTCCTCGACAAGCTCAGTCCGGCCAACCGCGCCGGGCTCGACAAACAGCAGGCGATCATCGCCCATTTCGGTCCCGGCGGCTTCGCCGACCTGCAAGGCGTGTACGCCGATTACTTCGACCGGCATGGCGTGGAAGCCGTGCTCGCGCGCCCCGATTTCTACAGCTTCGGCGCGGCACGCAGCGCGGACGAACTCGACGCGCTCGTCGATACCTGGCGCCACGCACTGCAATGCGCCTGAATTCCATCCCACGACAGGAGACACCATGACGCAACAACGCAGGCGCGACCGCCTCGGCATCCATTCGATCGGCGAGTTCCGCATGACCGTGCCGTCGCTCGACGCCGCGAATCGCTTCTACTCGGCATTCGGCCTCGACGTGCAGCCCGACGGCGACACCGGCCTGCTGATCCGCACCTTCGGCTCGCCGCACGTGTGGGGCCGGCTGCGCCAGGGCGCGCGCAAGAAGTTCGAATGGCTCACGCTGCATGCCTTCGAGGACGACCTGGAGGCGCTGCGCGCGCGCACACTGGAGGCCGGCGTCGCGCTGATCGATCCGCCCGCGGACGCCGATGCTTCCGGCTTCTGGATCCGCAATCCGGACGGCCTGCCCTTGCAGATCCGCGCCGGCGTGAAAACCACCTTGGACGCGGCTGCCCATGCGAACCCTCCGCTGCCGGTGGACGGCACGCGCTGCGCGCCGTACCGGCGCAACACGCCGCGCGTCGAGCCCTCGCGGCTGTCGCACATCGCACTCGCCACCACGAGCGTGCCCGCGCAGATCGACTTCTGCGAGCGCGTGCTGGGCCTGCGCCTGTCCGATCGCTCGGGCGACGGCGTGGCATTCATCCATGCGCCGCACGGCGGCGATCACCACTTGCTCGCCTTCGCGGCGAGCCCCGCGCCGGCCCTGCACCACCTGAGCTGGGACGTGCCGACCATCGAGGAAGTGGGGCTCGGCTATATGCAGATGGCCGCCGCCGGGTACCGCAACGGCTGGGGTGTCGGACGTCACGTCCTCGGCTCCAACTATTTCTACTACGTGCAGGACCCGTGGGGCAGCTTCTCCGAATACAGCGCCACGATGGATTACATCCCCGCGTCGGTCGACTGGGTTGCCGCCGACCACGCGCCCGAGGACGGCATGTATCTCTGGGGCCCCGACCTGCCCGCCATCTTCGCCGGGAGCCCGGAAGGCGACGCCTGACGACTCGCCACCCTCCATCCAATCATCCGTCACACCAGGAACACAAGGAACACAAGGAGCACAACATGAAGCTCGTCACTTTCCAATGCCGCGGCCATCGCTCGATCGGCAAGGTCGAAGGCGGGCAGGTCATCGACCTGCCCGCCAGCGATCGCGCGCTGCCGTCCACCATGCTCGAACTGCTGCAGGGAGGCCCCGCACTGATGCAGCGCGCCCGCGACGTGCGCCTCGAAGACGCTGTGACCTGGCCGCTCGCCGACGTGCGCCTGGACGCACCGGTGCCGAACCCATCGAAGTTCCTCGCCATCGGCATGAACTACCGCCGCCACGTGGCAGAGGCAATCGCGGCCGGAATCCAGGTGCCCGACAGCCAGGTCTGGTTCAACAAGCAAGTCTCGTGCGTGACGGGGCCGTTCGATCCGGTCCACATGCCGAAGGTGTCGGACAAGCTCGACTATGAAGCCGAACTCGCCGTGGTGATCGGCCGGCGCTGCCGGCATGTGCCGGCGGAAGAGGCCGCGTCGGTGGTCGCCGGCTACACGGTCTGCAACGACGTCTCGGTGCGCGACTGGCAAATGCGCTCGCCGACCATGATGCTCGGCAAGTCCTTCAACACACACGGGCCGTTCGGCCCGTGGCTCGTCACCGCCGACGAAGTGAAGAACCCGCACGACCTGCAGATGCGCATGCTCGTCAACGGCGAATGCCGGCAGGAGGTCAACACCGGCGAAATGATCTACGACATCTGGCAGCAGATCGCCTGCTTGTCCACCGTGATGACGCTCGAGCCCGGCGACGTGATCGCCACGGGCACCCCGTCCGGCGTCGGCGGTGCGCAGAAGCCGCCGCGCTTCCTCAAGCTCGGCGACGTGATGCGCGTGGAAATCGACGGTATCGGCCACATCGAGAACATCGTCGTCGCCGAACCGGCCTGACCCCTACCAGGAGCACCAGCACCATGGCACGCAAAGTCATCATCACCTGCGCGGTAACCGGCTCGATCCACACGCCGAGCATGTCGCCCTACCTGCCCGCCACACCCGACGACATCGCGCGCGAGGCCATCGCCGCCGCGAAGGCGGGCGCCGCCATCCTGCATCTGCACGCGCGTCATGCCGAGGACGGCCGGCCCGCCTTCGACGCGGCCACCTACCGCCAGTTCCTGCCGCGCATTCACCAGGCGACTGACGCCGTCATCAACATCACCACCGGCGGCGCGGTCAACATGACGCTGGACGAGCGCCTCGCCGGCGCGCTCGACGTATCGGCGGAAATGGCCTCGTGCAACATGGGATCGATGAACTTCGCCATCTTCCCGATCCTCGACAAGATGAAGGCATTCAAGCACGCGTGGGAGCGCGACTTCATCGAAGGCTCGCGCCGCTCGATCTTCCGCAACACGTTCGCGGATATCGAGGAAGTGTTGGAGCGGCTGGGCCAGCGGCACGGCACGCGCTTCGAGTTCGAGTGCTACGACGTCGGCCACCTGTACAACCTGAAGCACTTCGTCGATCGCGGATTGGTCAAGGGTCCGATCTTCTTGCAGTTCGTGCTCGGAATCCTGGGCGGCATCGGTCCGGATCCGGAAAACCTGGTGCACATGAAGCGCATCGCCGACAAGCTGTTCGGCGACACCTACCGGTGGTCGGTGCTCGGCGCCGGCAAGCACCAGCTTCCGCTGATCACGCAGGCCGCGCTGATGGGCGGCAACGTGCGCGTGGGCCTGGAAGACTCGCTGTCGCTCGGACCTGGCCGACCGGCCACGTCGAACGCGGAGCAGGTGGAACTGATACGCGACGTGCTGGTGCGCCTCGGCTTCGAAATCGCGACGCCGGCGGAGGCACGCGACATGCTGGGCCTGAAGGGGCGCGACAAAGTCCGCCTGTAAGGCTTCCACTTCCGCCCCGGCGACATGGAAAGGCGCAATGACCGGCACCAGCGATAGCGCGGCAACGATCCTGGCCATCGAGGCACCGCGATGCCTCGCCATGCCCGCGGCGGATTCCCTATTCGAACCGAGCACATATCGATCCGTTAGGATTCCCGAGGACGCTTGGGATGGGCCTCCTTGAATTGGCTGCCATTGATCGGGTTGCGACGCCTGTTCGAAGGCCGGATCTCCAGGAACTCTTCGAAGCGCCAAGAAAAAGCCCCGGCCGGGTAGCGGGGCAAAAACGGTGAACCGGATCGTCGCCGTGGGCGACCTGCGACCAGCCTGGACGGGAGGCCGGCAGGCAGCGAGTGGCGGGCCCTGCGGCACGGTGAGCGCCCGAATCGATCCGCTGCAGCCCGCTAATCGCCGGTGAGTGCTCCGTAGAGCCGGGATGCCACTCAAGCAGGTGAGGCACTGCCTAGTAGACGAGCCGCGGCGGGGTGTACGAGCCATAGTTCGGGCCGATGCCTCCTGAATTGGATGTCTCGCAGTGGCTGGTGTCATTGCTCATCTGGACCAGAATGGATTTGTCGCTGCCTCCGGCAGCCGACAAGATATGCAGGCAGGCAAATGCGACGACGGGGTTATAGGCATGGGTCGAGATGTCCTGCACGACGGGGACGGTCACGTACTCGCAAGACTTGTCCCCTGCGGCGCTGCATGCATTGACACTGCTGTAGAGCGAGGTCTTCGTACCCGGCTCGATCCAGATGCTGTCTCCGACCCCGATGCCCGCGCCATTCCCGCTGCTGATCAGTCCGCGGATCGTCGGCACATTGTTGCTGTCGATGTCCAGCGACGTCCATTGGCCTGCCTCGCAGGGTCCCGCATGGTAGGACGAGGTGACCTTGAAATAGTAAGGCTGGCCGACGACTTGGGTGATGCTGCTGTCGAAGCCCGGGGGACTGGTGGTCGACGTGGCGGTCATCGGCGAATGGGTGGTCGAGTTCCAGTAGTTGTCATAGAGGCATTTCGTGATCGCCACAGGGAAGAGGCTGCCGTGACCGGCATAGCCTGGGATGGAGAACACCGCGACGGCGGTTGCGCTGACGGGCATGGACGTGGTTCCGAAGATCCGCGCGAAGAACGTCGGTACCGGGCCGCCATTCTGGCCGGTCGATCTGGAGAGCGTTACCTTCACCGCCGGGCGGTCATTGCTTCCCGGAGTCATCGGGAGTGACTGCAGGCCGGCAGGGGTGCCGGTGAGGTTCCAGTAGCCATACTCGACCGTCCCGCTGGTCAGTTGCACCCCGGTGGAGCTGTTGAGCGAGATTGCGTTGGTGGCCGTCTGCTGGGCTGTGGCCCAATCCGGTGCGCTGTTCTTGGTGTTCAGGCATTCGGTGCGCGGGTTGAGGCAGGGCGCGCCTGCCAGGGCCGCTGCATCGGCGGCGTTCTGCAGTTCATTGCGTACGATGTACAGGTACGCGACATCGACCGCCAAGGCGGTGCAGCCGAGCAGGACCGTCAGCAGCACGGCTGTCATGACGGCAATCGAGCCGCGTTGCGTCGGGAGAAACGGCCGGCCCCGCGAGGCCAGCCTGTTGGCTTGTCGGACTGGCATGGATACCCTCGCCTATGCTGTGGATGGTCGGCTATTCGTTGTTCATCACGGTGGTGGCTGACAGGGTGATCGGTCCTGTCAGCGCAGCGACGATGTTGCCGAGTGCCAGCCCCGTGTACTTGTAGGTGACCGAAACCGTGAGAGGCGCACCGAAATTCCCGCCGCTGCCAGAGGGCACGGTGACAGTCGGGGTGGTGGCCGAGCCAAAGGTGATGAGATTGGCCTGGCAGTAGTTCAGCACGACATTCTGAATGTCGCTCACGCTGGCCTTGGGATTCTTCAGGACGATGCCGGCACGCGCACCTTCGCGGCTTGCGTTCGTAATGACGGACTTGTCATACAGGGCGATGCTGAACTCGATCGCGCCGAAAACCAGGGTAAGCAAGACCGGCAGGACCAAGGCGAATTCAACCGCCGCGATACCCGTTTCTTTATGGTTCTTCATTTTCACCTCAGTGGTGAGAGTTCTCATTCCGATGGCGCGGGAAAGCGGTGACTGCACGCCAGCCATGCTGACCGGGCAAGGCTGGTGAATCCGCTCGACTAGCGTTTTTCTATGCCGGACATCAGTGCATCGAGACCATCCTTCTGCTGGGCTGGAACTGCATGGGGCCAATGGACGAAGGGTGTTCTCCGGCAGTTCGTGCCGCTCCTTTCATCCGACTCTGCGGCTGGCCTATAGCACCTGCGAAACCAAAGCATGAATCAGTTGTGAGAGCACAGCAGTCACCTCGGTGCCCGTGCTCTTTGCGTAGATGAAGATGACGCCCGCGGCTGCGATGAGAGCGGTCAAGACCGATTTGATGTTGTCGCCCACGAGACACCCTGCACAGGTTCGTTCGAGACCGCTGTTTTCTTTCGCCACATCGTTGCCGCCACTATCCATCGGCGCTTGCGCCGATAATCGTTTAGTGACGCTTTATTGTTGGCATTTTTCAGCTTCCGCCAAGGCAGGGTCTGTGCGATAGCGTCCGAAGCGAGGCGAAACATCTGCGCTTTCCCTGAACCTTCGCCTTCCAAACGGTCGTGTGCACACGCCACTCAAAGGAAGGAAAACGACGCCCAAGGCACCAAGGCAGCCACACGGGGAGGAGTTCAAAGCGGTTGCTTTCCAACGCGTCAAGGACGGGCCAGGCATAAGCGCGGCGGCACGCGAGCCGGGGCGAATCAGAGCAGACGCCGTGTCACTGGGTGAAGGCCGGGCAGGCCGTCAAGCTGAACAGTGCTGGCGCCAGGATGGTCACACCCGAGCAGATGGAATTCTCACGGCTGCTCGCCGAGAACAAACGGCAGCTGCGGGGAGTGCGGAATCCCGATGGATGGCGCGGGGTGATTCCCTGGCCTATCCTGGCCTATCCTGGCCTATCCTGGCCTATCCTGGCCTATTCTGGTCTATCCTGGCCGCGGGCGGGCTCAATGGTTGCGGGCAACGCGGGCCGCATCTCCAAGGTCTGCGAGCTTCCGGCATGGTGATCTGTCAGTGCGGCGCCAAAGCGTTCACGAGATTTGGCTGCCCACCGCTACCACGTGCGGTCTACCGCTGACCTTCTCGATTCGGGGGAGCTTGCCGACTGCAATGCACTGCCGAACCGTCTCCAGTAGCTGGGCACTATCCCATGCACTCCCTTCGAGCGCAGCCAAGGCATCGCCAGTGACGGCGTAACGTCCGCCGCAGACGGCACACCGGTAGATGCGACCGCCCTTCAGGCGGTCACTCGGATCCCGCCAGCGCCGCGCGAGCGCGGTACACAGCACGCAAGGGATTGCTTCCGGTGTGCCCATGATCTGACCCCATCTGCGCTGCTCTGCCGCAGCATCTCAAGTGGCAACGGCGTGTCGCGGAGGGCTGCCCCTGGCAACGCGAACGCGGACAGAGGCCGGCTTCGCGCCATCGCCGGTCTGTCATGATCCTATTTGGAGCCTTCCACCGTACACCGTGCCTTTCCGCACAATTCACTTTGCGTGGCACGCCCTTGATGGCTCGCATCAGGTGACCTGCCCCTGCAAACAGGGATGATGGTTGGCGGGAGCAGTGCGCGAAGGCGCTTGGCTTCCAGTGCCGATTCAAGGACCTTGGCATCGGCTTCCAGCAACAGCGATGCAGCTCGATCGCGATGCAACTGAAGTCGACGATCCGTTCTCGATCTGGATCCCGGGCGTCATCTTCCTGGCGATCGTGCCGCTGATCTGGCTGACCGGGCCGGTCAAGGGAGCGGCCGGCGGCGCGGTGGCCGCGCATTGAGCCGGCCTTCAGCGCGGGCGTGGGCGGGCGGTGCCCGCTGGCGGAGCCAGGCGCGCCGCCGCTGCGCGCGGCGGCGGCGGCAAACCCGCGGGCGCGCTCAGAAGCCCGAGAAGCGCACGCCGAAGGAGGCGTAGCCGTAGTAGCGGTCCAGGCGCCCCGCGGTGGCGGCGTTGTACAGCATCGGAATGGTGCCGACGAAGTTGTAGAGGAAGGCCTGGCCGCGCACGAACAGCTCGACGTTCTTCACCACCTTGTAGGACAGCTCCAGGCCCAGCGAATGGTTGGACTTGATCGGCGAGGCGCCGTAGCTGGACATGCGGCTGTCGATGTCGCTGCGCAGCAGGTACTGGAACTGGTAGCCGAGGTGGGCGCCGAAGTCCTTGTAGCGCCAGCGCCACGAGCCGCCCAGCGAGAAGAAGCCGGCGGTGTAGTTGAGGTCCTGGCCGACATTGATGCCGAACTGGGACGCGTCGGTGCTGAAGGAAGCCTGCTGCAGCGTGACCCCGCCGACCGAACAGGGCGCGGCCAGCGCGCCGTTGGCCATGTTGTCGGAGTTGATGCTGACGTTGAAGTTGCAGTTGCCGCGGCGCAGCTGCGCATTGATGGAGCCCACCGTGACGCGGCTGATGCCGGCGCCGATGAAGCCGGTCAGGGTGTTGTAGTCGTTGAGCTGGCCCGAGAACATCATGTCGGCCTGGGCCTGGATGTCGTTCGGGTTGTTGACGGTCAGCTGGTTGAAGGTGGTGCCCTTCACCGTGGTCGGCGAGTTCTTGCTGAGCGCGCCGGCCGTATCGCCCCATAGCGAGAAGCGGAACAGCAACCGATCGCGCGCGCCCGGCTCGGCGAGCGGGTCGAAGTGCAGTGCCACCTGCCAGCTGTCGATGCCGTTGGTGTCCTGGCCGTAGGTGATGTTGCGGCGCCAGTAGGTGGCCGCGCCCGACCAGTACGGGGAAAACTTGTAGCCGACCATCACGCGCCCGCCCTGGTAGTCGCCCGCGCCGTCCGGCAGCGGACCCTGGCGGGTGCGCAGGTTGAACACGTCGAGCGTGCTGTTGACGGCGTCGTAGCTGGCCTCGACGCGGAAGCGGTCGGACTCGCCGGTGGTCGGCTCGGCGAGCAGGAACTCGTCCTCGGACGCGGCGCGGGCGCTGCCGGCGCCGGCCAGGGCAATCAGCGCGATGGCACCGGCGGCATGCCGGCGCGAAACGGACAGGAACATCTCGGACTCCAGGGACATCGCTGCCCCCTAACTGCAGTTGTGCGAACGGGCTGGCGCAGGCCAGCCCGTAAACGAGAAAAACCGGGCGCCCGCTGCACGCCCCCGGTCTACCGTGGCATGCGGGCGCCCGGTGGCGCCATCGCCCCGCGGGGGGGCGATACGACCAACCGGAGCAGGGCTCCCGGCTTAGTTCAGCGACAGCGAGAAGGTCAGGCCGTTGCCAGCGACCGCAGCACCGCTGGCGGTGACCGCAGCCGAGCCGGTGCTCTTGGCCGCAGTACCGGTACCGGTACCGACCACCACCGCGTTGCCGTTGGAACCGACCAGCGCGAAAGTCACGTTGGCGGTGCCACCCGACTTCGGCGTCAGCGAGGCGATCTGCGCAGAGCTCAGCGAGCCGGCGGCCTGCAGCTTGCTCAGGAAGGTCGTCACCGGCAGGTCCAGCGCACCCGCGCTACCGATCGTGCCGTACAGGTTATCGGCAGAATTGTTGGTGGCCTTGACGCTGACGTTGATGCCGCCCGAGATGTTGAAGCTGTAGCTGGTATTGGCCGGCACGGTGGCGCCGGTCAGCGCGCCGGTGCCATCGAAGGTCAACGTGACCTTGTCGATGACCAGGTCGACGTTGTTGCCGTTGTAGCTGTAGTGCAGGCCGGCGCGGACGTTCGAGCCGTTGGTGCCGAACGGCGAGCCGACGGTCGTCAGCACCGCCTTGACATCGGCCAGCGTGCCGGTGCCGGTCAGCGACGAAGTGTAGGCAACCGGCGTGCCACCGTTGATCGAGACATTGCCGACCTGGACGTAGTTGCTCAGGGTGATGGCGTTGCTGATCTGGGTGACCACCGAGCCGGACACGTTGGCACCCAGCGCGGAGGCGGCGCTCGACACATCCGCGGGCGAACCCGTTGCCACGGCATTGCCGAGGGCCGACAGCAGCGAAGTCAGCGAGCTGTTGGTCAGCGCGGTCGAGCTGACCGCCGACGCCAGCGTGGTGGCCAGGGTCGAACTGGCGCTGCTGGTCACGCTGTTCAGCGCGCCGGAGGTCTGCAGCGCGGTCAGCGTGGCCGACGGCGAGCCGCCCAGGGTGACATTGCTCAGGGCGTTCGACACGCTCGACACGGTGGTGCTGACCAGCGGCGTAGCGATAGCGGCCACGTTGGCGGCGACCGTGTTGATGCTGCTCTGCAGGTTGGCCGGCAGGCTGGACTGGGCATTCACCACAGCGCCCTTGATGGCGTTGGAAACCAGGGTCGGGTCACCCAGGTTGACCGTGCCCGAAGTGTTGTTGATCGCGCTCGCCACGGCCTTGGCTGCGGCGGCGGCGGCAGCGCTGGCGCTGATCGTGCCGCCGGCGTTGGTCACCACGCCGGACAGGGTCTTGGTGATCTGGTCGATCAGTTGCTGCACCACCACCGCGGCCTTGAGCGCGGCGGCGTCGGTCATCGGGTCGACCAGGGTCGGATCGGTGGTCACGCCCAGCTTGGCAGCCAGCGTGCTGGGGCTGACGCCCAGCGCCACGGCCAGCGTGGTCAGCGGCGAGATCACCGGGACCTGGCCTGCCTTGTAGGCCACGGCCGGCGCCTGCAGCACGCCGTTGAATGCCAGCTTGGTACCGATATCGGTGCCGCCGGTCACGGTCAGCGGGCTGCTGGTGCAGCCGGACGGGAAGGCGAAGTTGCCGTTGCCGTCGGTCTTGGTGGTCTGGTTGTTGCAACCGGTGAAGGTCACGGTGGCGCCGGACAGGTAGAAGTCCACCGCCTTGCCGCTGACGCTGGCCGTGGGCGTGGACGGCGAATCGTCGCCGCCGCCGCAGGCGACGACCAGCACGGCTGCGGCAGCCATGGTTGCCAGTACCAGGGGTTTCTTGAGACTCGTTTGCATTACTCGCTCCTGAACGGTTTTCGGGGTGCTTGTTGTGTCTTGGCGGATGCCAGGCCCGGCATCGAGGCCGGTGCCGCGATCACCGCGCGGCGGTCATTTCCGCAGAGGTTATCGGCAGAAATGTAAGAAATTTCAAAAATGATACCGACGACATTAATGCCCGATTTTCCCGGCGAACGTCATCCCACCAATGGGGGGACAAAAGATGGGAAAGATGCCGCAAGGACGACGCAAACGCCGCAGAAAAAGCCGAAATGCCGCTTATCGAGCATATTTGCAGGAAAAATCGCGATGGCACGGCGAAATCCGGCGTTCGCCGGGCGCCGGCGCTATCGCCAAGATGGACTACCCCGGAAGAAGGGAGAACGGCTCCCGCCGGCTACGACGGCAACTCGCCGCCGGCCGGCTGCCTGGCTGGCGGTGGGTACGGCGGGGGAAAACGGGAGGCAGGAGGCAGGAGGCAGGAGGCAGGAGGCAGGAGGCGGGAGGCGGGAGGCGGGAGTGTCGGGCGACACCCTCGCAACGGTTCAGCTCAGCAGCCCGGAACTGCCCAGATAATCCAGCGCCTCGCGCACCGCGTGGCGGGCCTTGAGGACGTAGCTGACCTGCCGCCCGTGCACGGTGACGGCCACCACGTCGGCTTGCAGCAACTCGCGGAAGCAGTGCGTGGCACGCGGCAGCGTCAGCCCCGCGATGGCCGCCAGTTCGGCGGCGGGCAGCCCATGCTCCCCCGCTTCCAGCAAGGCGCGGCAGATGGCCAGGCGCGCGGGCACTGCCAGCAGGGCATAGGGCAGCAATGCGTTGGGCTGTGGGGTCTCCATGGTCGATACCTTGTCGGCTTTGTCGAACGGCGTGGGGCCGGTCTTCTTGTGGTTCCTTTCTACGCGGGCCGGCTGGCAATTGCAACATGACGGATCGGGGGTGCGTGCCGTTTCGTGCAAAAGACGACAAGCGGCGACAAACGACCACAAGCGGCCCCAGGCTCCCACGCCCGCAACCGGCCCGGCAGGATCGCGCGCCGTCGCCACGCGCGACATATATATATAGTGGGAACAAGGATGGGCATGGCGCGGTCCGGGCGCTGCCAGCGTGCCGAAACCGGCCGCCAGCCCTGGCCGGTGATTACGGGAGATTTCAGTGACAGCGGGCCGCCGCCCGGATGCGTGCGCCAGTTGCCACTTGCGGCGGGATGGCCCCGCCGTGGCGTAATCCATTGAAATATTCGGTAATGCTGTGCACATATCGTGACTCTCTGCCGCGCAGTATTCTTAGCTGCGAGGCGTGCGGCGGGCATGCGCGCGGAGTCGTGCGCCCGCCAGCCACCGGAACGCCGCCGCGGCCCTCCCCCGTCCACGGCAGTCTTGTCCCCCTGCAGGGGCCGCCCCCGGCGGCCCCCCGTCCGGCAGCCAACCAGCCTGCCATTAGGAGTGTTGCCCGATGTCCTGCGCGCGTCCCCCTGACGCACTGCCGCGCCACGCCCGCTGGCGTGGCGTGAGCCTGGCACTCGTGTTCGCCGGCCTGGGCGGCTGCGCGGTCGGCCCCGATTATCAGCGCCCGGCCACCGAGGTACCGGCCGCGTTCAGCGAAGCGGTGATGGACCCCGCCCAGTGGAAGGTGGCCGAACCGCGCACCGTCGAAGCCGGCCTCGACTGGTGGAAGCTGTTCGGCGACCGCCGGCTCGACCAACTGGTCGACCAGGCCAATGCGTCCAACCAGACCCTGCAGCAGGCCCAGGCGCAGTACCGCCAGGCCAGGTCCCTGGTGCAGCAGGCCCGCTCGGCCTTCTTCCCCACCGTGTCAGCCAATGTCGGCACCGGCCGGCAGCGCACCACCACGCTCGGCGTCAGCTCGATCGGCCCCTACTACACGGCGGCGCTGGACGCCAGCTGGGAGCCTGACCTGTGGGGCCTGGTGCGCCGCCAGGCCGAGGCCGCCAGCGACAGCGCCCAGGCCAGCGCCGCGCAGCTCGCCGCGACCCGCCTGCTGATCCAGGCCGAAGTGGCGCAGGACTATATCCAGCTGCGCATCACCGATGTGCAGATCGAGTTGTATGCGCGCACCGTCGCCGGCTACCAGGAGTCGCTCAAGCTGAGCCAGAGCCAGTTCCGCGCCGGCATCGTGACCCAGGCCGACGTCTCGCTGGCCACCGTCACGCTGACCGCGGCGCAGGCGCAGGCCACCGACCTGGTGCTGCAGCGCAAGCAGCTCGAGCATGCCCTGGCAGTGCTGGTGGGTCGCCCGCCGTCGGGTTTCAGCATTCCCAGCGAGCCATTCACGATGACGGCGCTGGTGATCCCGCCCGGCCTGCCGTCGACGCTGCTGGAACGCCGCCCCGACATCGCCAGCGCCGAGCGACAGGCGGCGGCGGCCAACGCCAATATCGGCGTCGCGCGCGCGGCCTACTTCCCGCAGCTGCTGCTCAATGCGGCACTCGGCTCCAACAGCGCCAGCCTCGCCAACTGGTTCACGCCGCCGGCGCGGGTGTGGTCGCTCGGTGCCGCCCTGGCCCAGACCCTGTTCGACGGCGGCCTGCGCAGCGCGCGCAGCGACCAGGCGCTGGCCGCCTACGATGCTGCCGTGGCCAACTACAAGCAGACGGTGCTGGCGGCCCTGCAGGACGTGGAGGACAACCTGGCCTCGCTTGCCGTGCTCGACCGCGAAGTGGTGCAGCAGGAGCAGGCGGTCAAGGCGGCGCAGGATGCCGAGCGGGTCACACTGGCCCAGTACCGTGGCGGCACCGCCACCTACCTGTCGGTGATCACCGCGCAGACGCTGGCACTGTCCAACCAGCGCACGGCGATCCAGCTGCGCGGGCGCCAGCTCGCGGCCAGCGTCGGCCTGATCAAGGCGGTCGGCGGCGGCTGGCATGCGGATGCGCTGTCCGCTGCGCCTGCCGCATCCGCTGCGTCCACCGCGTCCACCGCGTCCGCCAAGGAAACCCTCGCCGGCACGGCCACCCCGCCGTCCGCTCATCCCTGATCCCAGATAGGCGCCACAGGCGCAACAAGACCGAGGCATTTGTCATGGCGTCAAGCCCCAACCGCCGCAAACTCCCGCTGCTCATCCTCGCCGCGCTGATCCTGCTCGCCCTGATCTGGTTCGCCGCCGGCTCGCTGGGCCGCATGCGCGCCCCCCAGCCCGCCGCGGCCGTCCCCGCCGTCAAGGTCACCACCGCGCTGGTGCGCGAGGAAGATGTACCGATCCGCCTGACCGGCGTCGGCACGGTGCAGCCCGTGGCCACCGTCACCGTGCGCTCGCGCGTGGACGGCCAGCTCGACCGCGTGGGCTTCACCGAAGGCCAGGACGTGAAGGCCGGCCAGATGCTCGCGCAGATCGACCCGCGCACCTTCCAGGCACAGCTGCAGCAGGTCCAGGCACAAAAGGCGCGCGACGAGGCGCAGCTCGCCAACGCGCGCCTGGACCTGCAGCGCTACGAGGGCCTGATCAAGGAAAACGCCACCACCCAGCAGACGCTGGACACCCAGCGCGCCACGGTCAACCAGCTCGCCGCCGCGGTCAAGAACGACGAGGCCCAGGTCAACTACGCCAGCGTGCAGCTCGCCTTCACCACCATCACCGCGCCGATCTCCGGCCGCGTCGGCGCCCGCCTGGTCGACCCTGGCAACATCGTGCACGCGACCGACACCAACGGCCTGGTGGTGATCCGCCAGATCGACCCGATCGACGTGGTCTTCACGCTGCCGGAAGAATCCTTCCAGCGCATCAACCGCGCCATGCGCGCCAGCGGCGACAAGCCGCTGGCCGTGACCGCCAGCGAGCGCGCCTCCGGCGAGGCGCTCGGCAGCGGCGGCCTGATCCTGCTCAACAACACCATCGACACCACCTCGGGCACGATCCAGCTCAAGGCGCGCTTCGCCAATCCGTCCCACCTGCTGTGGCCCGGCCAGTACGTCAACGCCGCGCTGGTGGTCGATACGCGCAAACAGGCCCTCACCATTCCCGCCGCCGCCGTGCAGCGCAGCCAGAACGGCCCCTACGTGTTCGTGGTCCAGGCCGACCAGACCGTACGCCAGCAGGACATCGCGCTGGCCACCATCCAGGACGGCAAGGCCATCGTCGACAAGGGCCTGAACGCGGCCGACCGCGTCGTGGTCGACGGCCAGTACAAGCTCAAGCCCGGCTCGCGCGTGGCCGAGGGGCAAGCCCCGTCCAGGACCGCGGCCGACGCTTCGGCCGCGCCCGCCGGAGGCAGGAAGTCATGAGCCTTTCCACCGCCTTCATCAAGCGCCCGATCGGCACCACGCTGCTCGCCATCGCGCTGGCGCTGATCGGCGTGGCGGCCTGGCCGCTGCTGCCGGTGGCGCCGCTGCCCCAGGTGGATTTCCCCACCGTGCAGGTCTCGGCCAACCTGCCGGGGGCCAGTCCGGAAACCATGGCCTCCAACGTGGCACAGCCGCTGGAACGGCAGTTCTCGCTGATCGCGGGGCTCACGCAGATGACCTCGTCGAACTCGCAGGGCACCACGCAGATCACGCTGCAGTTCGACCTGAACCGCAATATCGACGCCGCCGCGGTGGACATCCAGGCGGCCATCAACGCCGCCAGCGGCCAGCTGCCGAGCAACCTGCCCTCGCCGCCGACCTTCCGCAAGGTCAACCCGGCCGATGCGCCGATCCTGGTGCTGGCGGTGCAGTCGGACTCGCTGCCGCTGACCGAGGTCAACGACTACGCCGACAACATCCTGGCGCAGCAGATCTCGCAGATCTCCGGCGTCGGCCTGGTCAATATCGGCGGCCAGCAGAAGCCGGCGGTGCGCATCCAGGTCGATCCGCAGAAGCTGTCCTCGATGGGCATGAGCCTGGAGGACATCCGCGGCGTGATCGCCAGCACGACGGTGAACCAGCCGACCGGCAGCACCGACGGCACGCACAAGGCCTTCAACGTCTACACCAACGACCAGCTCACCAAGGCCTCGCAGTGGAACGACATGGTGCTGGCCTACCGCAACGGCGCCCCGGTGCGCGTGCGCGACGTGGGCGTGGCGGTCGATGCCCCCGAGAACATGAAGCTGGCCGCCTGGGCCTTTGCCGGCGCCGGCGTGCCGGAAGGCAACACGATCCACAACGGGCGCGCCATCATCCTGGCCATCACCAAGCAGCCGGGCGCCAACGTGATCGAGACGGTCGAGCGCGTCAAGGCCGCCCTGCCCCGCCTGCAGGCCTCGATCCCGCCGTCGGTGCGGGTCAACACCATCGCGGACCGCACGCAGAACATCCGCGCTTCGGTGGCCGACGTACAGTTCACGCTGGTGCTGACCATCGCGCTGGTGGTGATGATCATCTTCGTCTTCCTGCGCAACCTGCCCGCCACGCTGATCCCCAGCGTGACCGTGCCGCTGGCGCTGATGGGCACGGCGGCCGGCATGTACCTGCTCGGCTACAGCCGCGACAACCTGTCGCTGATGGCGATCACCATCGCCGTGGGCTTCGTCGTCGACGACGCCATCGTGGTGCTGGAGAACATCTACCGGCATGTCGAGGAAGGCATGGCGCCGATGGAAGCCGCCATCAAGGGCGCCGCCGAGATCGGCTTCACCGTGGTGTCGATCTCGGTCTCGCTGGTGGCGGTGTTCATCCCGCTGCTGCTGATGGGCGGCATCGTCGGCCGGCTGTTCCGCGAGTTCGCCGTGACAGTGACCATGACCATCCTGGTGTCGGTGGTGGTGTCGCTGACGCTGACGCCGATGCTGTGCTCGCGCTACCTGCGCCACACACCGTCCGAGCGGCACGGCCGCCTCTACCAGCTGTTCGAGCGCGGCTTCGACGCCATGCTGGCAGCCTACCGGCGCGGCCTGGACGTGGTGATGCGCCACCAGTTCCTGACGCTGTGCACCTTCATCGGCACCGTGGCGCTGTCGGCCACGCTGTTCGTGATCATTCCCAAGGGCTTCTTCCCGCAGCAGGACACGGGCTTCCTGTTCGGCTTCGCCGAGTCCGCCCAGGATGCGTCGTTCAAGTCGATGAACGCGCGCATGATCCAGCTCGCCGACATCGTGCGCGCCGATCCCGACGTGGCGGCGGTCGGCATGCTGGGCGGCCAGGAGACCGTCAACACCGGCCGCGTCTTCATCAGCCTGAAGCCCAAGGAAGAAGGCCGCACCGCCACCGCCGACGAGATCATCGCGCGGCTGCGTCCCAAGCTGTCCCGCGTGGAAGGCGCCAACCTGTTCCTGCAGGCCGGCCAGGACATCAACGTGGGTGGCCGGCTGTCGCGCACGCAGTACCAGTACACGCTGATCGACGCCAACCTGGACGAGCTCAACGACTGGGCGCCGCGCATCCTGGAGCGCTTCCGCAAGCTGTCGCAGCTCACCGACGTGGCCTCCGACCAGCAGAACGGCGCCGCCGCCGCGCGCCTGACCATCGACCGCGCACGCGCCTCCAGCTTCGGCATCACGCCGGCGCTGATCGACGCCACGCTGTATGACGCCATCGGCCAGCGCCAGGTCGCGCAGTACTTCACGCAGATCAACAGCTACCACGTGGTGCTGGAAGCCACGCCCGCGCTGCAGGAAGACCCGAGCCTGTTCGACAAGCTCTACGTCACCTCGCCGCTCACGGGCCAGCAGATCCCGCTGTCGACCTTCGTCAAGATCGACACCGACCACACCGCCTACCTGTCGATCAGCCACCAGAGCCAGTTCCCGGCCGTGACGATCTCCTTCAACCTGGCCCCCAACGTATCGCTGGGCGAGGCGGTCAAGGCGATCAACGACGCGCTGGCCGGCATGGGCCGCCCGCAGACCCTGACCGGTGCCTTCCAGGGCACGGCGCAGGCCTTCGGTGCCTCGCTGGCCTCGCAGCCCTACCTGATCACGGCGGCGCTGATCGCGGTGTACATCGTGCTGGGCCTGCTCTACGAGAGCTACATCCACCCGCTCACCATCCTCTCCACGCTGCCGTCGGCGGGCGTGGGCGCGCTGCTGATCCTGATGGCGGGCGGCTACGATCTCTCGGTGATCGCGCTGATCGGCATCATCCTGCTGATCGGCATCGTCAAGAAGAACGGCATCATGATGGTGGACTTCGCGCTGGTGGCCGAGCGCGAGAAGGGCATGACGCCGCAGGAAGCCATCTACCAGGCCTGCCTGCTGCGCTTCCGCCCCATCATGATGACCACCATGTGCGCGCTGCTGGCCGGCCTGCCGCTGATGCTCGGCCACGGCGCCGGCTCGGAACTGCGCCGCCCGCTGGGCTACGCCATGGTGGGCGGCCTGCTGCTGTCGCAACTGCTGACGCTGTACACCACGCCGGTGGTCTACCTCTACCTGGACCGCCTGCACTACTGGTACATGCGGCGCAAGGCACGGCGCTCCGGCGGGGCAGGCGACCCGCACGCCCTGGCCGGCAAGGCCGACTGAGGCGGTGCGCGCGGGCGGCGGCGGCTTGCGCCGCCCCTGCCCGCGCCTGCCGGCCTCTCCTCCCCGTCCTCTCCCGTCCTCTCCCGCCCTTTCTTCCGCCCTTTCTTCCGCCCCAACCTCAGGCCGTCACCTCGATGAGCCCGTGCATGTCCTCGTGGCCGCTGCCGCAGAACACATCGCACAGGAAGGTGTAGCTGCCCGCCTTGGGCACCATCGCCGGCAGGCGCACGGTACGGCCCGGCACCAGGTCGGCGCGGATGCCCAGCTCGGGCACGGAGAAGCCCATGAAGGTGTCCTGCACGGTCAGTTCGAACACCACCGGCTCGCCCGCGCGCAGGGCGATGCGATCGGGCGTGAAGACGAAGCGGCGGGCATTCACCGCGATCACGCGCGGCGCTGCCGCCGCGCCCCGCACCAGCAGCGGCGTACCGGCCAGCGCCAGCGCCCCGGCCAGCGCACGGCCCACCCAGCGGCGTCGCTGCGGCGACGCGATCTTCGCAGCATCAGGCATGATGATTCCCCCTCTGGTCCATTCCTCTCGTCCATTCCTCGCGTTCATTCCTCACGCCCGCTCCGGCGCCGCCGCCAGGATCGGCTTTTCCACCAGCGCCACGTCGGCCGCGTCCGGCCCCAGGCTGACGCTGCGCCAGCCCAGCCCGCGGTAGGGCTGCGCCGGATCCCACGGCACCGGCTGGCGCTGCGGCTGCGAGCCCGCCACCGGCAGCGGGAACATCAGCGAGCGCGCCGCATGGTGGGCGATATGCCCGGTCATGTGGTGGTGCTCCTGGTGGATATGGCCGTAGAAGACCGTCACGTTCGCGTGCGGCATCAGGCGCTCGACCACCTGGGCACCGTCGCGCGTGGCCCAGTCCCATTGCGGATAGAGGTCGAACAGCGGCCGGTGCGTGAACAGCACGATGCGCGCATCGCGCGGCTGGCGGGCCAGGTCCTGCGACAGCCAGTCGAGCTGCTCCTGCCCGACCCGGCCGGCCGGGTCCGACACATTGTCCAGCACGATGAAGTGCACGCCCTTGTGATCGAAGACGTAGTGCGTGGGGCCGAACAGTTCGCGGAAGGCCGCGCCGCCATCCAGCCCGGCGTCGTGCTCGCCCGGCATCAGGTGCAGCGTGTGCGACGCCGCCAGCGGTGCGACCACGCCCTGGAACTCGCGCATGCGGCGGCGCCGCTCGTCGGGATCGTCGACGCTGTGGGTCAGGTCGCCGGTGAAGATGATGAAGTCGGGCTTGGCCGGCAGCGCCTGCACCGCCGCCACGGCCTTGGGCAAGGTGCCGCGCGCATCGGGATTGGCCGGCCCCTGGAAGCCCCAGTGCGCATCCGACAACTGCACGAAGTAGAAATCCTCGTCGCGCGCCGCCGCCCAGCCGGGCAGGGCCGACGCAAACACGGCGCCGCCGGCGGCGCCTGCCAGGCGCAGGAAGTCGCGCCGGTTCCACTGATGGTTCATGGTGACTCCTTCGCAAGAAAAAGGTGCTACACCTGTTGTACCGGCGCGCGCGCCGGCTTATTCCCGCAACGTGCTCCGGCGGCATGCCGCCGCCGCGCCGTGCCGAACGGCACGCAGGCAGGCAGCGTGCCGCCGGGAATAAAGTGGCACGCGGCGCGGTATACCTTGGAAACCCGCCGGCGGACCCGGCCCCGCGTGCCACCGGCACGCGGCCCGGACCGGCGCGGCAAACCCCAAAGGAGGCATGTGGACGCTGCCGAACAGCGCCGTCGCTTCGAGGCCATCGTGCTGCCGCACCTGGACGCCGCCTACAACCTGGCGCGCTGGCTGTGCGGCGGCGGCACGGAGGCCGAGGATGTGCTGCAAGAGGCCATGCTGCGCGCCTACCGCTACTTCGACGCTTTCCACGGCGAGCAGGCGCGCCCGTGGCTGCTCGCCATCGTGCGCAACACCTGCGCCAGCACCTGGGAGCGGCGCGACCCGGCCCAGGCGGGCGACGGCTACGACGAGAACCGCGACGGCGGCGAAGCCCTGCCCGGCTGGCAGGAACCCGCGCTGGCCGGACCGGAACAGTGGCTGCTGCGCGCCGAGGACGTGCGGCTGGTGCGCGAGGCGCTGGCACGCCTGCCGGTGCCCTTCCGCGAAGTCATCGTGCTGCGTGAACTGGAGGACCTGCCCTACCGCGACATCGCCCGCATCGCCGACGTGCCGATCGGCACGGTGATGTCGCGCCTGGCGCGCGCGCGCCGCCTGCTGGCGGACACCGTCACCGCACTGCGCACCGGGACACGGCCCGCGACGCGCCAGGCGGAGGCGGCGCGGAAGATCGACGCCGGCCTCGCCGGCAAGGAGACTGGCCATGGAATGCCGTGACGCGCGCGCCCTGCTGCAGGCCGGGGCCGACGACGAACTGGGCGCGGCCGAGTCGCTCCGGCTGGAACAGCACCTGGACGGCTGCCCCGGCTGCCGCGCCGAGCTGCAGGCCCTGCGCGCGCTGCGCGCCGCGGTGCGCGAGGGCGCGCCCTACTATCGCGCCGATGCCGCGCTGCGCGCGCGGCTGCTGGCGGCCCTGCCGGGCAGCGTGGCGATACCGCAAGCCGTGCCGGCCGCCACGGCCGCGGTGCATACCACCGCGCATGCCGCCACGCGCGGCGCCACCGAAAACGCCACCCATGACGCCACCCATGACGCCACCCATGACGCCACCCATGGCATCCCGGAACGGGGTAACGGCGTGCCGGCCGAGCATGCCCGGCCGGCACCGGCGCCCGCGCGGCAGCCGGCGCGCGCCCGGCCCCGCTGGCTGCACTGGCTGCGCTGGTTCGACTGGCCGCCGGCGGCCAATGCCGCGATGGCCGCACTGACCGTCGCCACGCTGTCGCTCGGGCTGGTGCGCTATGCACAGTTGGGCCCCCAGGCCGACAGCCTCGCCAACGCCCTGGTCGACAGCCATGTGCGCGCCCTGCTGTCCGGCCGCAGCTACGACGTGGCCTCGTCCGACCGCCATACGGTCAAGCCCTGGTTCAACGGCCGCCTCGACTATGCGCCACCGGTCTACGACCTCGCCACGCACGGCTTCCCGCTGGTGGGCGGCCGCCTCGACCACGTGGCCGGACGCACCGTCGCGGTACTGGTCTACCGGCGCAACCTGCACCCGATCGACGTCTTCGTGCTGCCGGCGGACGCCGCCCGGCAGGCCGGCGCCATGCCGGTGCTGCGCGACGGCTACGTGCTGGAAAGCTGGCGCGCCGGCGACATGCGCCTGTGGGCCGTCAGCGATGCCGGCGCGCCGGAGCTGCGCGGACTGCGCGAGGCGTGGCTGCAGGCTTACGAGGCCGACATGGCGGCGTCCGGCGACACCCCGCGCTGACGCGGCCGCCTCGCGCCGGCACTCAGGCCGGCGCCTCCGCAAAGCGGACACAGTTGCGCCCGGCGCTCTTGGCCTCATACAGCGCCGCATCGGCGGCCTGGATGAGCTGCTCGGGAGGATCCGAGGCGCCCACCGCGCGGGTGGCGCATCCCACGCTGACGGTCACGTGGCCGATCCCGGCGGGCACCTCCAGGCGCAGCCGCGCCACCGCCTGCCGCGCGCGCTCGGCGACCGCGAGCGCCGCCTGCTCGTCGGTGGCGGGCAGCACCAGCGCGAACTCCTCGCCGCCGTAGCGGGCAACGAAGTCCGGCCCGCGCCGCACGACCGAGGCCAGCGCATGCGCCACCGCGGCCAGGCACTGGTCGCCTTTCCAGTGCCCGTAGGTATCGTTGTAGCGCTTGAAGTCGTCCACATCGATCATCAGCAGGGAGAGCTGCTGCCCGCCATGCGCGGACCGCTCCAGCTCGCGGCGATACTCGACATCGAAGTAGCTGCGGTTGTACACGCCGGTCAGGGCATCATGCATCGAAGCCTGGAGCAAGGAAGCGTGGGCCGCGAACAGGCGGCCATAGAGCGCGGTGACCTCCCAGACCAGCGCGCAGACCAGCACGCCCGGCGCGAGCATGCTGAACAGGCGCGCCAGGTACCAGCCGAGCGTGAAGCGGGCCGGGCTCAGCAGGTTCAGGGTGGTATCGGTAAAGCACGCCAGCACGGCGATCGCCAGCCACAGATCCAGCACGGCGCGCAGGCGCCCGCCCAGGATAACGATCGTGACCGCCAGCGCGTTGAGCAGCCAGACCACGGTGGCGGTGCGGTAGGCGATCACGCCCACCACATGGTCCGGCAGCCCGAAGTCCGGCGCCTCTCGGGTATGCACGGCCAGCAGCCCGAGCAGCGCGGCGGCCAGCACCGGACCGCCGACCAGGACCAGCTTCCACCATCCGGCCTGCCGCGCGGCGAACAGTCTCGCCTGCAGCCGGTCGCGCGCCAGCACCGCCACGATGACGAAGAACGGGAAGCCGCCATGCCAGTACACCCACATCCAGGCCGCGCTATGCGGATTGGCGCCGAACAGGCCGGCCGGGGTGAACACGCCGGGGAACATCAGCAGTTGCAGGGCGACCGCCAGCGCGGTGAAGGCGTAGGCACCGCTGAGCGCGCCGAGCATCGGCTGCCGGGTGGCATGGAACTGCGCTCCCAGCAGGTAGGCCGCGATGCCCGCGGTGGTGAACACGGTCAGCGCGCACATCGGCATGAACGGCACGACCGCCGGCAACGGCAAGCTCGCGCGCGGCGACGCCGCCACCAGCGCGAGCAGGATCAGCAACGCGGCGGCGCCGGCGAGCAGAAGCTGCACGCGCGACGCGCGCTGTATCAGCAGGCCATCCATCGCAGTCGTCCCACTTCGCCTCCCCCCGCGCCCGGGTGTCGTACCTCCGCTTCGAACCCGCCGTCATGCGGGCACGCCTGGCCGGCCGCCGCAGCCTTGCTCGCGAGGTGTCTCCACAGCAAGCGATGCCGGATGCGGGCGGCCTGTATGCCGGCCCCAGCCGGCACATAGTCAATCTTGGCGCGGGTTTCCCGCGCGACCACCCTACTTTAGTTGGGTGTCCGGCGCAAACCCTATCGCGCTGGACGAAGCCGGCAGGATGCGCCAACACCAATCGCCAAGCACGAGGTCTTGGCTCCCTCTCCCCGCACGGGGAGAGGGTGGGGGTGAGGGGTGGTTTAGCAAGGTGCCACGCATGACGAAGCCGTCGGTGTGGTCCGGCACGCGAGCGCAGAGACGAAGCCGACGGTGTGATCCAAGCCGCTGCGGTCAGCCAGCGCCTGCCCTCACCCCCAGCCCCTCTCCCGCAAGCGGGAGAGGGGAGCGAACCGAAGCCGATGGCCTACTCCAGACCGCCACGGCCAGCTGGCGCCTGCCCCCCTTCAAGCCAGCACGAACGGCAGTTGCCGCTGCCGCTTGCCGGTGAGCCGGTACAGCGCGTTGGCCATGGCCGGCGCGATGGCCGGCACGCCGGGCTCGCCCAGGCCGGAGGGGTTGTCCTGCGAGGGCACGAAGAACACGTCGACCACCGGTGCGTCGGTGATGCGCGGCGGCGGGTAGTCGGGGAAATTGCTGTTCTTCACCACGCCGTTCTCGATCTCGATGGCGAAGCCGGGCTTGGTCATCGCCAGGCCGAACACGCAGGCGCCCTGGATCTGGGCCTCGGCGCTCATCGGGTTGACCACGCGGTTGGCATGCACGCCGGCCGTGACGCGGTGCACGCGCGGTTCGCCCTTGTCCAGCGAAACCTCGGCCACATAGGCCACCACCGAGCCGAACGACTCGTGTACCGCCACGCCCCAGGCCTGGCCCTTGGGCAGCTTGCGCTTGCCGTAGCCGGACTTCTGCACGGCGAGCTGCAGCGCCGCGCGCTGGCGCGCGTGCTTGGCCTCGTCGTAGTGCGCGAGGCGGTAGGCCACCGGGTCCTGGCCGGCCGCCTCGGCCAGTTCGTCCACCAGCGTTTCCTTGACGTAGGCGGTATGCGTATTGCCCACCGAGCGCCACCACAGCACCGGCACATCCACCTGCGGATGGTGCACGGAGAGCTGCAGCGGCAGGCCGTACTCGTTCTCGACCAGCCCTTCGGTCATGGTCGAGTCGACGCCCCCCTTGACCATGAAGGCCTCGAAGGGCGTGCCCTTGAGGATCGACTGCCCGACGATCACGTGGCGCCAGCCCAGCACCTTGCCCTGGGCGTCCAGGCCGATGCGCGCCTTGTGCACATGCAGCGGCCGGTAGTAGCCGCCATGGATGTCGTCCTCGCGGCTCCACATCACCTTGATGGGCTCGGCATGTCCGTTGGCGATCCATGCGCGCATCACCTGCGCGGCCTCGACCAGGTAGTCGGAGGTCGGCACCGCGCGGCGGCCGAAGCCGCCGCCGGCCATCATGGTGTTGAGCGTGACCCCGGCGGGCGCCAGCCCGAACACGCGCGCCACCGCGGCCTGGTCCACGGTCTGGAACTGCGAGCCGACCCAGACCTTGAGCGCGGTGGCCTTCTTGCCGGCCACCTCGGCCTGCAGCGTGCAGTTGAGCGGCTCCATCGGGGCGTGCGCCAGGTAGGGGAAGCGGTACTCGGCCTCGATGGTGCGGGCCGCGCTGCCCATCGCGCCCAGGTCCGCTTCGCGCGCCACCGTGCCGGGCTGGTCGGCGAGCTTGCCGTACTCATCGAACAGGGCCTTGCTGGAGACCTTGGAGCCGCTGTCCTCCCAGTCGATCTGCAGCGCGTCGCGCGCCTGGCGCGCCTGCCAGTAGCCGTCGGCCACCACCGCCACGCCGGTGCCGCCGCGGTCCACCGGCACCAGCAGCACATCGCGCACCCCCGGCATGGCGCGCGCCTTGTCGGCGTTGAAGGTCTTGACCTTGCCGCCGAAGCGCGGCGGCCGCGCCACCATCGCCACGCGCAGGTTGTCGAGATGGGTGTCGATGCCGAACAGCGTCGCGCCGCTCAGCTTGCCGCGCGCGTCCAGGCGCGGCACCGGCTTGCCCACCAGGCGGAAGCGCGCGGGATCCTTGAGCGTCACCTGCTGCGGCACCGGCAGCGCCATCGCCGCCTGCGCCAGTTCGCCGAAGGTGGCGCGGTGGCTGCCGGCGCTGACCACGCCCAGCTCGACCTTGCAGGCGGACGGATCCACCTGCCACTGCTTGGCCGCCGCGGCCACCAGCATGGCGCGGGCGCGCGCGCCCAGTTCGCGGTACTGCTGGAAGGAATGGTTCAGCGCGGTCGAGCCACCCGTCATCTGCATGCCGAACATCGGGTCCTTGTACGGGTCGCCGGCCGGCGCCAGCACGGCGCGCACGTTGCGCCAGTCGGCATCGAGTTCCTCGGCCAGCGCCATCGGCAGCGCGGTATGCACGCCCTGGCCGAATTCCAGCCGGTTGACGGCCACGGTGACGGTGTTGTCCGGCGCGATGGTAAGGAAAGCCTGCGGCGGTGCCGGCGGGGCCTTGGGGGCACCGCCTGCCTGCGCCGTGGCCAGGGCCGGCGCCACGCCCAGGGCGAGGCCGCCGCCGGCAAGGCCGGTCAGCTTGAGGAAGCCGCGGCGGTTCAGGGTGGCGGTGCCGGCCTCGCCGGCGGGACGGTTGCCGCCCGCCAGCGCTTCGAGTTCGCGGATGCGCATGTCTCCCTCCCCTCAGCCCAGCGTCCGGGCCGCGTCCTTGATGGCGGCACGGATGCGTTGATAGGTACCGCAGCGGCACACATTGCCCGCCATGGCCTGGTCGATGTCGGCATCGGTCGGATGCCGCTTGCTGCGCAGCAGGCTCACCGCGCTCATCACCTGCCCGTTCTGGCAGTAGCCGCACTGGGCCACATCGTGCTTGACCCAGGCGTCGAGCACCGCGCGCCCGACCTTGTCGCCGCCGACTTCCTCGATGGTGGTGATGCGCGCGCCGGCCACCGCCGACACCGGCGTCACGCAGCTGCGCGTGGCCTGGCCGTTGATATGCACGGTGCAAGCGCCGCAGGACGCGATGCCGCAGCCGAACTTGGTGCCGGTCAGGTGCAGGTTCTCGCGCAGCGCCCACAGCAGCGGCGTGGCGGGGTCCACGTTCAGCTCCTGCGGCTTGCCGTTGATCTCTAGGATGGTCATGGGGACACTCCTTGGTGATGTGCAGGGTGCCGGCCGCTGGCATGGCGGCCGGTCTTGTTATCGAATCCAGCCCGGTCGATGGCTGCCGGGCACTGCCGCGCGCATGGCCGGCCCGTGCCTGGCAAAGCCTTCCGAGGATAGTGCAAATTCCCTCGTGACGTGCGCCAGCGTTCTCCTGCCCCCGCGCGGCCCCGCAGGCCGGGCCGCGGCCGCCTTGCCGGCACTACATTGGTGCGCGCGGGGACCTCCCGGGTGGCGGCGCCGGCACCGCCCATAGCGCAAAACCGCCGCGAGCGCCAGCCCTGAAAGCGGCCGGCCAACCCCACCAAATCTGGGCTATCCCGCCTCCCCCATATGGCTACACTTGCCGGCTAGCCTCAGGGGAATTGCGCGCGCCGCCAGCCTCGGGGCGCCGGCGGCGCGACCCCGGCCCGCCGGCAAGCCAGAAGGTTTCCCAGCTCCCGCTCTACCAGACCAGGCAAGACTCGAATGCAGCCCGACCCGGCTTACCGCCAGCCCTCCACTGCCCAGCATCCACGCCTGGCGATGCTGTTGACCGCCATCGGCACGCTAGCCTTCGGTGCGGGCAGCATCGCGGTCTCGCGGAACCCCGGCGAGCCAGCCACGATCTGGCTGGCCAGCGCCTTCGCGCTCGGGCTCCTGCTGCGCCGGCCCCGCGCCGAAACACGCGGCCTGCTGGCGTCCGTGCTGGCGGGCATCCTGCTCGCCAACTGGCTGATGGGCGACAGCTTCGGCGCCGCCCTGCTGCTGGCCGGCGCCAACACCGCCGAGATCGGCCTGTCGGCCTGGCTGGCGCGCCAGCTGCTGGCCAGCACGCGCCAGGCCAGCACCGGCCCGCTGGCCGGCTTCGCCATCGTGATGGGCACGGGCAGCACGATCGGGCCGGCGGTGGGCGCCACGCTCGGCGCGGCCGTGATCAGCACCGTCTACCAGGGCCTCTACACCTCGGCGTGGTGGACCTGGTGGACATCCGACGCGCTGGGCGCGGTGCTGCTGCTGCCGCTGATGGCCACGCTGACCCGCGAGCGCATCCTGACCACGCTGGCGCCGCGCCGGCGCTGGCGCCTGGCGGGCCTGTCCCTGCTGTGCCTGGCCACCAGCTGCGCCACCGTCTGGCTCGGCCACGAGCACTTCATCGTGCTATCGATGCCGCTGCTGCTGACGGCGCTCGGCTCCAACCCGCTCGTCACGGCGCTGCTGGCGCTGCTCTCGGTCACCGTCACCGTGCTGCTGGACCTGTACTCCGCCCATGCCGGCTGGCACGCCGCGCCGACCGCGCTGCTGCAATCCGGGCAGATCTCGGCGGCGCTGATCGTGATCTTCCCGATCTGCATCGCCTTCGTGGTGGAGCAGAACCGCCACGATCGCAATGAACTGCGCGGCAGCGAGCAGCGCTTCCGCCAGGCCATGGAGCACTCGGCGATCGGCATGGCGCTGGTGAGCCTGGACGGCCGCTGGCATACCGTCAACCGCGCCATCTGCGAGCTGTTCGGCTACTCCGCGGACGAGATGGCCGAGCTGCCCTTCCAGACCATCACCCACCCGGACGACCTCGCCTCCGACCTGCGCCAGCTGGAGCAGCTGCTGACCGGCGAGATCGAGTCCTACCGCATGGAAAAGCGCTACCTGCGCAAGAACGGCGAGTATGTGTGGGCGCTGCTGGCGGTCTCCCTGATGCACGACGAGGCCAGCGGCGAGCCGCTGCATTTCATCGCCCAGGTGGAGAGCATCCACGAGCGCAAGACCGCGCAGGAGGCGCTCGAACGCCTGTCGCGCCGCACCCAGCTCGCCGTCGAGGCCGGCGGGGTGGGCATCTGGGAGTGGGACTTCGTCACCTCCACCATCACCTGGGACGCGCGCATGCACGCGCTGCACGGCCTGCCCGCGCGCGAGGCCGACGGCAGCGGCGTGCTGGCGCTGGAGCAATGGATCGCCATGCTGCATCCGGACGACCTGCAGCGCGCCAGCGACGAGATGCGCCATGCCATCAAGGGCACGCGCCCCTTCGACACCGAATACCGGATCCGCCTGCCCGGCGGCGAGGTGCGCCACATCCGCGCCATGGCCATGGTGTCGCGCCAGCAGGACGGCCGCGCCAGCGCCATGGTCGGCACCAACTGGGACATCACCGAGCAGCGCCATCTCACCGAAGCGCTGTTCGAGGAAAAGGAACGCCTGCACATCACGCTGCGCTCGATCGGCGACGCGGTGATCTGCACGGACGCGCAGATGGGCGTCACCTTCATGAACCCCATCGCCGAGCAGCTCACCGGCTGGACCCTGCCCGCCGCCATGGGGCAGCCGCTGGAGCAGATCTTCCGCGTGGTCGACGAGAACAGCGGCGACGTCATCCCCAATCCCGTGGCCACCTGCCTGCAGACGCTGCGCCCGGTCTACCTGCAGGACGGCGCCGTGCTGCTGGGCCTGAACGGCGACCGCCACGACGTGCAGGACTCGGCCGCGCCGGTGCTGACCGCCGCCGGCGAGGTGCTGGGCGCGGTGCTGGTGTTCCAGGACATCACGCAGGCACGCGCGCTGCAGCGCGAACTGGCGCACTCGGCCACGCACGACGCGCTGACCGGGCTGCCCAACCGCAACTGGTTCGAGAAGCGCCTGCGCGAAGCCTGCGACGCGGCGCGCCAGCAGCTGCAGCGCCATGCGCTGTGCTTCATCGACCTGGACCGCTTCAAGATCGTCAACGACACCGCCGGCCACGCCGCCGGCGACGTGCTGCTGCGCGAGCTCAGCCACGTGATCCGCCACCACGTGCGCACCGACGACGTGCTGGCCCGGCTCGGCGGCGACGAATTCGGGCTGCTGCTGCACAACTGCACCGTCGAGCATGCCGAGGCCGTGTGCCAGAAGGTGATCGACGCCATCCGCGGCCAGCGCTTCCCGTGGGAGGGGCGGGTCTACGACCTGGGCGCCAGCATCGGCATCACCGCCATCGACGCCGAGGCGCCGCCCGTGGGCGAGCTGATGAGCCGCGCCGACGTGGCCTGCTATGCCGCCAAGGCGGCCGGCCGCAACCGCGTCTCGGTCTACCGCAGCGACGAGAGCGACGCCCAGCGCCACCACCAGGAACTGCAGGTGGCGGCCGGCATCCACTCGGCGCTGGAGGCGAACCGTTTCCGCCTGTTCGCGCAGGAGATCCGGCCGCTGCAGGTGGCCTGCGCCGACGCCCACCACATCGAGATCCTGGTGCGCATGATCGACGAAGGCGGCCAGCTGGTGATGCCGGGCGCCTTCATCCCGGCGGCCGAGCGCTACGACCTGATGGGCCACGTCGACCGCTGGGTGATCCGTCACGTGCTGCGCAGCTATGGCGCGCGCCTGCTCGCCGTGCCCGGGCTGACGGTCGGCATCAACCTGTCGGCCAACTCGCTGGGCGAGCCGTTCCTGCTGCCCTTCCTGCACGCCGAACTGCACGACTCGGTGCTGCCCGCCAGCCGCATCCAGCTGGAGATCACCGAGACCGCGCTGATCAACAACATGGCGGCGGCCAACCGGCTGGTGTCCGAGATGCGGCGCGCCGGCTGCACGGTGGCGCTGGACGACTTCGGTACCGGCCTGTCCTCCTTCGCCTACCTGAAGCAGTTCCCGGTCGACTGCCTGAAGATCGACGGCAGCTTCATCCGCCACCTGGCCAGCAACGCGGTGGACCGCGAGATCGTCAGTTCCATCAACGATATCGGCCACCGCCTCGGCGTCAGCACGGTAGCCGAATCGGTGGAGGACGAGCAGACGCTGCACGTGCTGCGCACCATCGGCGTCGACTTCGCGCAGGGCTATGTGATCGGACGGCCCATGCCGCTCGACCTGTTCCTCGACAGCCGCACCGCGCGCGCCTCGCAGGACAGCTGAGGTCCCGGCGGGGCATCACTGCGCGGCATCACCCCGCCGGCATCACTCCGCGGAAGCCGGCGCGGCCCGCCGCGCGGCGCCCACCTTGCCCAGCAGGGCGCGCGCCGCCGGCTCGTAATAGCGCGCCAGCCACCAGGACAGGAGCACGATGCCCGCCAGCATGGCCACGCCCAGCGCCATGCCGGCGCGCCCGATCAGCGACGGCGCGAACTTGAGCAGCGCGCCGTAGAGCAGCTGGTAGGTCGGCTTGTGGATGGCATACAGCACATAGCTGATGCTGCCCAGCTTGACGAACAGCCAGGCCAGGCCGGCATGCGACGGGTTGTAGCGCGCGCCGAACCACACCACCAGCGGAAACACCACCACCACCATCACCGACTCGTAGATCAGGCCGGTATGGGAAGCGTAGAGCGCCGCCCCCGTCACCACCGCCAGCAGCACGCCGACCAGGTTGGAGCTGGACATGCGGCGGTCGGCGGCCAGGAAGATGTTCACGCCGACCAGGAAAGACGCGGCCGTGCGCAGGAAGCCCGGCAGGAAGTCGCCCCAGCCGAAGCCGAAGTCGAAGCCGCCGCTGCCCAGCACGAAGGGCGCCAGCAGAAGATAGAGGAACGGCGGCAGGCACAGCACCAGCAGGCGGAAGCGCAACAGCGGAATCAGCAGGAAGAAGGCGATGTTGACCAGGAACTCGTGGAACACCGACCACATCGGCGGGTTGAAGGGGAAGATCAGGTTGTCCACGCCGCAGCCGAAGGCCGGCAGCATCAGCAGGTTCGGCAGCACGGCACAGCCGAAGGCGCGCCCCGACCACGACACGGACATGCCGGCGCCGCCGAAGGCCAGGGCCGCCACGGCCACCGCGACGCCCAGCAGGATGCCGACCAGGAAGATGGGGTAGAGGCGGTTGACGCGGGCCCGCACGAAGGTGCCCAGGCTCATCCCCTCCTCGATCTTCTTCAAGTAGGCGAAGGCAATGACGAAGCCGCTCAGCTGAAAGAAGAAATCGACGGCGAGGTGGGCATTCGGCACCGTCACGCCATCGAAGACCCGCGGCATGTGCGTCACCGCCACGCCCAGGGCGGCAATCCCGCGCAGCGCGTCCAGCGTGACAAAGGCGTGCTTCGAACTCATGTCCGGCCCCCATCCCTGCGCCCCGCGGCCGGGCGCCAGCCCCTCCGACCCGTGTCGGGTCCGTATCCGACCGGCCGGATGGCTTCATTCTAGAAGCCGGGCCACGGCGATTGGTATGCGCCAGAAGACGGAGAGGCAGGCTTAGTCTCCGCCCATCCCCGCCCGGCCCGGACCATCCCGGACCATCCCGGACCATCCCGGTCCATGCTGCTCCAGCCCCCGTCCAGCATCCGGCACCTCGCCCGGCGCCGCCGCGACGCACATGCCGCCACCGCCACCCATCGCCCGGCCACGCATTCGGTAATCCGAACGGCCATCCGGCGCCAACACACGGAAAACCGAACAAAGCGCCCGCATCACATTTTTTTCCGCAGCGAAATCAACATCTTAGGCATGCATGCGCGCGCATGCAGCGCTGGCACGGCTCGTGCGATAGAAGGCGCCACCAAGCATGGCGGACGCCGAGGCCCCCCCCAGGCCCCGGCCGCACCCAACAACAGAGGAAAAGAGGAGGACAAGTGACCCATCCCGCATCGCGCCCCACGCGCCGTGCGCCCGTCGACGCACGGCGGCTGCCGCAGCGCTGACGCTCCTGGCCGAACGAGCCAGCGCGTCGCCAGACCGGACACCGGTCCCGCGCCAGCCAGCCGGCCCCCCTTGCAATACAGCCGCCCGTCGTCCCGCGCCGGGCGCATCGTTCCGATCCACGATGAAACTGAATCGACTGCCCACCCTGATTTTCATTGCAATGCTGCTAGGCGTGCTGGCCGGCACCGCCGCGCACAACATGGCGCCGGACGCCGCCACCGCCAAGTCCATCGCGGACCACCTGTCCATCCTGACCGACGTGTTCCTGCGCATGATCAAGATGATCATCGGGCCGCTGGTGTTCGCCACGCTGGTGGCGGGCATCGCCGGCATGGGTGACGGGCGCGCCGTCGGCCGCATCGGCATGAAGGCGATGGCGTGGTTCATCGGCGCCTCGATCACTTCGCTGCTGCTGGGCCTGGTGATGGCCAACCTGCTGACCCCGGGCCACGGCATGAACCTGGCGATCCCGGCGGCGGACGCCACCTCCAGCGTGAAGACGGCGTCGCTGAACCTGCGCGACTTCATCGCCCACATGTTCCCCAAGAGCTTCGTGGAAGCGATGGCCACCAACGAGATCCTGCAGATCGTGGTGTTCTCGCTGTTCTTCGGCTTCGCGCTGGGCACGGTCAAGGACGGCGCCGGCAAGCCGGTGCTGGCCGCCATCGAAGGCCTGGGCCAGGTGATGCTGAAGGTCACCAACTACGTGATGGCCTTCGCCCCGGTGGGCGTGTTCGGCGCCATCTCGGCCGTCATCACGGCCGAGGGCCTGGGCGTGCTGGGCGTGTACGCCAAGCTGCTGGGCAGCCTGTACCTGGCGCTGGCACTGCTGTGGGTGGCGCTGATCACCGGCGGCTACTTCTTCCTGGGCCGCGACGTGTTCCGCCTGCTCAAGCTGATGCGCGCGCCGCTGATGATCGGCTTCGCCACCGCCAGCAGCGAGTCGGCCTACCCGAAGGTCATCGACGCGCTGACCCGCTTCGGCGTCAAGGAGCGCATCACCGGCTTCGTGCTGCCGCTGGGCTACTCGTTCAACCTGGACGGCTCGATCATGTACACCTCCTTCGCCGCGCTGTTCGTGGCCCAGGTGTACGGCATCCATCTGTCGCTGACCCAGCAGATCACCATGCTGCTGGTGCTGCTGGTCACCAGCAAGGGCATCGCCGGCGTGCCGCGCGCCTCGCTGGTGGTGGTGGCCGCCGTGCTGCCGATGTTCGGCCTGCCCGAGGCCGGCATCCTGCTGGTACTGGGCATCGACCACGTGCTGGACATGGGCCGTACCGTGACCAATGTCCTGGGCAATGCGATTGCAACCAGCGTCGTCGCCAAGAGCGAAGGCGCCATCGGCGCGCCGGTGCTGTCGGCAGAGGATGAACCCTCGGCCGACGCCGACCTGACACCCGTTCAGGTCCTGTCGGGCAAGTAAGCTTCCCGCAGCCGTGCCAGGGCCCGGCCGCCGACCAGGCGGGCGGGCCCTTATTCATTCCGCGGTGCGGGATGTGGTAAAACGGGGCACCGCGTCGCCGACGCCCGTGCCGGAACCTGCGCTTCGCGCGCCTCGACCCGCCAGCGCCGCTGCGCCGATTCCACCCATCCCGAATCCAGCCCCGATTCCACCCACCCTCCCCCGCCAGCCCATGACCGGCCAGCCCTCCTCCTCCGGCCTCTCCGCAGGCGCCAGCGCCTCGACGGAACCCGTCCGCCGCCCGCGCCTGTTCGCGCCCGCGCTGGCGATGGTGGTGCTGGCGGCGCTGATCGGCGTGGCCAGCTGGCTGGGCTACCGCCTCAGCTACGACACCGCGCTGACGCGCCAGGCCGAGCGCGGCCAGGTGCAGATGCGCCTGTACACGCAGGCCCTGGCCAGCGAGCTGGCGCGCTACGACCACGTGCCCGGCCTGCTGTCGCTCGACGAGCGCATCGAGGCGCTGCTGGCCCACCCGCGCGACGCGGCACGGGTGGCGGCGGCCAACGCCTACCTGGTCGCGCTCAATGCGCGCGCCGGCACGCGCGTGGTCTATGTGCTGGATGCGCACGGCAATGTGCTCGCCGCCAGCAACTGGCAGCGCCCGGACAGCTACCTGGGCGAAGACCTCAGTTTCCGCCCCTACTTCCACGCCGCCATGGAGGGCCAGCTCGGCCGCTTCTACGGTGTCGGCACCACGCGCAGCGAATCGGGCTACTACCTGTCGGCGCCGATCGGCCCGCGCGACAGCCCGATCGGCGTGGCCGTGGTCAAGATCGGCCTGGAAGCGGTCGAGCAGCACTGGCAAGGCACCGGCATCCCCGACATGCAGATGCTGCTGGCCGACGAGAACGGCGTGGTCATCCTCGCCTCCGAGCCCTCGTGGCGGCTGCTGGCGCTCAAGCCGATGTCGGACGAGCAGCGCCAGCGCCTGATCCACAGCCTGCAGTACAACCGCGCCCCGCTGGCGCCGCTGGCGTTCCAGCCGGTGCGCAAGCTGCGCAACGGCGACACCCTGGTCAGCCTGCGCGGCGGCCCGCCGATGCTGGCCCAGAGCACGGCGCTGCCCGGCACCGACTGGCACCTCGAACTGCTCTCCAACACCATGCAGGCGCGCGTGGCGGCGCTCAACACGGCCGCCCTCAGCGGCGTGGTGGCGGCCTTCGTGCTGCTGCTCGGCGCGGCCTGGAACGTGCGCCGCCGCATCATCGGCGAGCGCCTGGCCGCGCGTGCCGCGCTGGAGGCCGCCAACAGCGAGCTGGAACGCAAGGTGGCCGAGCGCACCGCCGACCTGTCGCAGGCCAATGCCCAGCTGCAGGCCGAGGTGGCGGAGCGCACCCGCACCGAGGCGGTGCTGCGCCAGACCCAGGACGGCCTGCTGCAGGCCGGCAAGCTGGCTACCGTGGGCCAGATGTCCACCGGCATCGCGCACGAGCTCAACCAGCCGCTGGCCGCGCTGCGCACGCTGTCCGGCAACACACAGAAATTCCTCGAGCGCGGCGACTACGAGACCGCGCGCACCAACCTGAGCACCATCATCGGCCTGGTCGAGCGCATGGGCCGCATCACCGGCGCGCTCAAGTCCTTCGCGCGCAAGCCCGGCAACGGCAGGCGCGGCGCGCGGCTGGACGAAGCCGTGGACAACGCGCTGTTCCTGCTCGATACGCGCGTGCAGGCGCTGCAGCCCGACATCGTGCGCGACATCGAGCCCGGCCTGGCGGTGGTCTGCGAGCCGAACCGGCTCGAACAGGTGCTGGTCAACCTGATCGGCAACGCGCTCGACGCCAGCGAAAGCCCCGGCGCCCAGGGCACGCCCCGGCTCGAGCTGCGCGCCACGGTGAGCGGCGGCAAGGCTCACCTGACCGTGCGCGACAGCGGCCCGGGCCTGTCCGAGGACGCCTTCGCGCGGCTGTTCGAGCCCTTCTTCACCACCAAGCCTGCCGGCCAGGGGCTTGGGCTCGGCCTGACGCTGTCGGCCGGCATCCTGAACGAGTACGGCGGCAGCCTGCGCGCCAGCAACCACCCCGACGGCGGGGCCTGCTTCACGCTGACGCTGCCGTTGGCCGAGCCGGAGGCCGAAGCGAATTCCGCCTGAATCCAGGCAGAATCCCGGTTTCCGGTTTGCAGTCGATCCCAGTTGAATCCGAGTGTCCGAGTTGAACCCGAGTAGCCCGAGTACCCTGAGTACCCCGAGTAGCCCGAGCATGGCGGCCGATCCCTCTCCCCTTACCGTCCTGATCGTCGAGGACGACCCCGACGTCCGCCTCGGCTGCGAGCAGGCGCTCAAGCTCGAAGGCATCGCCACGCGCGGCGTGGGCAGCGCCGAGGCCGCGCTGCGCGAGGTCCAGGCCGGCTACCCCGGCATCGTCGTGTCCGACATCCGCCTGCCGGGCAGCGACGGCATGTCCCTGCTGGACGCGCTCAAGGCGCGCGACCCCGCCCTGCCGGTGGTGATGATCACCGGCCACGGCGACGTCACGCTGGCGGTCCAGGCCATGAAGCGCGGCGCCTACGATTTCCTCGAGAAGCCGTTCTCGCCCGAGCACCTGGTCGACGTGGCGCGGCGCGCCCTGGAGCAGCGCCGGCTGACGCGCGAGGTGGCAGAACTGCGCGCGCGCCTGTCCGGCCGCGAGAAGCTGGAAGCCCGGCTGATCGGCGTCTCGCCCGCCATCGAGCGGCTGCGCCGCCTGATCGCCGACGTGGCCGACACGGCCGCCAACGTGCTGATCCACGGCGAGACCGGCACCGGCAAGGAGCTGGTGGCGCGCTGCCTGCACGAGGCCAGCGCGCGCCACAGCAAGCATTTCGTCGCCATCAACTGCGGCGGCCTGCCCGAGCAACTGTTCGAGAGCGAGATCTTCGGCCACGAGGCCGGCTCCTTCACCGGCGCGGCGCGGCGCCGCATCGGCAAGATCGAGCACGCCGAGGGCGGCACGCTCTTCCTCGACGAGATCGAGAGCATGCCGATGCCGCTGCAGATCAAGCTGCTGCGCGTGCTGCAGGAACGCGTGGTGGAGCGGCTGGGCTCGAACCAGCCGGTCTCGGTCAACACCCGCGTGGTGGCCGCCACCAAGGCCGACCTGCGCGCGCTGGCCGATGCCGGCCAGTTCCGCGCCGACCTCTACTACCGGCTCAACGTGGTCACGCTGGAACTGCCGCCGCTGCGCGAACGGCGCGAAGACATCCCGCTGCTGTTCGAGCACTTCGTCGCCCAGGCCGCGCTGCGCTTCGAGCGCGAGGCCGTGCCGGCCACGCCGGCGGAACAGGCCGCGCTGGTGGCCTATCCCTGGCCCGGCAATGTGCGCGAACTGCGCAACCTGGCCGAGCGCCACGTGCTCGGCCTGGGCTGCCAGCCCGGCCAGGACGCGCCGCCGCCGGCGGCATTGCCGCTGGCGCAGGCCGTGGAGCAATTCGAGCGTGCCCTGATCGCCGACGCGCTGCGCCGCCACGACGGCAGCCTCAGCCGCGCCAGCGAGGCGCTCGGCGTGGCCAAGACCACGCTGTTCGACAAGATCCGCAAGTACGGGCTGCAGCAGGGGTAAGCGCGAGGCCGGGAACGGGGCCAAGAGGCGAACGCGCCATCGGCGCCGGCACCCGGCCTGACCAGGCGCGCCAGCCCACTCGCCGCTGGCGTGTTGTGAGATGATCTCCCCCAGCGCGTGCAAGGCATCGAGGATGGCGCGCGAGCGGGTATCTGCCAACGGTTCGACACCGGCTGCGGAACTCCGCCGGCAGTCGCCAGGGCCGCCGGAGCCGCCGCAGCGACCCGCCGCATGCCGGCCAGGATGCGGTGGCGCCATGCATGAAGCCGTCCCGAGATACCCGCTGGCCGCGCCGGCCGCGCCGACCGGCTTGCCGGATGGATCCACTGGGCGTCCCGAGGAAAACAATGCACATACAACCCGTCATCCTGTGTGGCGGCAGCGGTACGCGGCTATGGCCGATGTCCCGCAGCGGCCATCCCAAGCAATACCTGCGGCTCACCGGCGACGACTCGCTGGCACAGCAGACGGCGCTGCGCCTGCAGCATCTGCCAGGCGCCGCTGCGCCCATCGTGGTCACCAACAACGAGCAGCGCTTCCTGATCGCGGAGCAGCTGCGCCAGGTCGGCGTGACACCCGCCTCGATCGTGCTTGAGCCGGTCGGCCGCAATACCGCGCCCGCCATCGCCGTCGCGGCGCTGCTCGCCATGCGCGCAGCGCCCGATGCGCTGCTGCTCGTGCTGCCGTCCGATCACGCGATCGCGCATGACGCGGCCTTTGCGGCTGCCGTGCAGCATGCCTTGCCGGTGGCTGCCGACGACTACCTCGTCACCTTCGGCATCGCGCCGACGCAGCCGCATACGGGCTACGGCTATATCCGGCGCGGCAGCCCGCTGGCCGGCCGGCCCAAGGCCTACGCGGTCGACGCCTTCGTCGAGAAGCCGGATGCGCCGACCGCGCAGGGCTTCCTCGCCGCAGGCGGCTATTACTGGAACAGCGGCATGTTCCTGCTGAAGGCCTCGGCCTACCTGGAGGAACTGCGCCGCCATGCGCCGGAGATCGCGCGCCAGGCGGCGCTCGCATTCGAGCAGGCGAAGCAGGACCACGATTTCCTCCGCCTCGATGCGCAAGCCTTCCGCGCCTGCCCCGACATCTCGATCGACTATGCCGTGATGGAGAAGACCGGCCGCGCGGCGGTGGTGGAGGCGGCCGACCTGGGCTGGAACGATATCGGCTCGTGGAGCGCGCTCGCCGACATCGCCGCCAAGGACGCGCACGGCAACGCGCTGATCGGCGACGTCTACGCCGAAGCGGTGACGAATGCCTACATCCGCGCCGAACACCGCATGGTCGCGGCGCTCGGCGTCGAGAACGTGGTGATCGTGGAAACCGGCGACGCGGTGCTGGTCGCGCATCGCGACAAGGTGCAGGACGTGAAGAAGGTCGTCGAATGGCTGAACAAGTCGGGCCGGCGCGAATCGCTCACGCACCGGCGCGTGGTCCGCCCCTGGGGCTCGTACGAAGGCGTCGACCAGGGCGAGCGCTTCCAGGTCAAGCGCATCGTCGTCAATCCCGGCCAGCAGCTCAGCCTGCAGATGCACCACCACCGCGCCGAGCACTGGATCATCGTGAAGGGCACCGCGCTGGTGACCATCGGCGACAAGGAATGCATGCTGACGGAGAACCAGTCGACGTACATTCCGCTCGGCACGGTGCACCGCCTGGCCAACCCCGGCAAGATCCCCCTCGAGATGATCGAAGTGCAGTCCGGCGCCTATCTCGGCGAAGACGACATCGTGCGCTTCGAGGACACCTACGGCCGCGCGGCAGAGTAAGCCGGCACGCCGGTCCGCTTCCGCCAGCCCGGGCGGTCCGGCCAGCGCGGCCAGTCCGGCTAGTTCGGCGTGATCTCGATCTCGTACCAGGGGCTGGACGTCGCCGCGTCGCGCTGCAAGGCGATGGTCCAGCCCGACGGCCCGCTGCTGACCTCGGGCAGGCGCGGCCCGCTGCGCCGCTGCCCGGTGCCATCGAGCGGGTAGATCCTGAGCACGCCCGAACGCGCGCCCAAACCCAGCGTGACGGGCAGGCGCGCCATCCAGGTGGGCGGCTCGGTCGCGCGCGGCGGCGCGTCACCGCCGGCCGCGCCGGCCACGCCGGACGCCAAGGTCAGCCAGCGGAGGTCGCCGTCATAGGGCACGATCCTGGCCGGCCGGCCAGGATCGGCACCAGCGGCGGCACCAGCGGCGGCACTAGCAGCAGTACCGGCAGCGGCGCCAGGTGAGGCCCCCAAGGTAAGCGTTCCCATCGATAGCAGCATATGCCGCGACCGGCCCAGGTCGGCGCCATCCAGGGAGGCCAGCCACACGCTGGCGCTGCCCTGGCCGCCCGCGTCGAACTGCATCCAGGCCGCCTCCGTGCCGAGACGGGCGGAGGCGGTGGTGCCGAACAAGCCCCACAGGCGCGGCGTGTCGACCAGCAGACGACCGGCCACGGGATCGAAGCGGACCGCGCCGTCGGGCGTCACATAGGGGCCCTGGCCCGGCGCGGGCAGGCGCACCGAAGCCGCCGCCGGCGCCAGGTCCGCGGCGACCCGGCCGCGCCAGGCCAGCTCGGGGGTGGCGCCGAGCCGCTCGTGCAGATCGTGCTCGAGCGCATCGGCCCGCTCGCTCAGGCCGATCCGGAGGCGGTCGGCCGGCGCCAGCGGCAGGTCGATCCGATCCGGCAGCGGCGCCAGGCCGAAAGTGCGGAACAGGCGGGCGCTGGGCCCGGCCAGCACATACTTGCCCCAGTCGCCGGCCAGGTTGAAACGGGCCGGCGCGCGCGGCGGCGTGGCGCTGTCGCTGTACTCGAAGAAGAAGATGCCGTCCCAGTCCTGCTGCGCCGCGAGCAGGCTCATGATCGGGATGATCTCGCTGCCGCGCGGATTGGGGAACGGTTCGTTGTACTCGCTGACGACGAAGGGACGCCGGCCGTCGCGCCGCTGGCCCAGCGCCAGCAGCCGGTTCATCTCGTCCGCGCTGGCCGACAGCACCGGGATGCGCCAGCGCCCCGCGTCGCCCCGCCCGCCGGGATAGTTCGGATGCGCGACGTAGATATGCTCGTCGATAAAATCCATCGACGCCTGCGCGTCGAAATTCATCGCGCCGCCAAAGGTCATCTGCGTACCCGTGACGGGCACCAGCGGATCGCCGGCCTCATGCACGGCGGCGCGCAGGCGGTCGAAGTAGGCCTTGTCGGTGGCGGCCAGGAACTCCAGGAAATCGCTCAGGCGCCGCTGCGCGCCCTGGCCGCGGGCCCGGCCCGGCTCGGGCAGGCGGGCCGCGCTGTCGGGACCGTCGTCGCAGCCGCCCCAGGCGTCGCATGCCGCCGCCAGCGTCGCATAGCGCTGCTGGAGCCAGCCGCGCCAGCGCCGCCTGAGCTCGGGCGCGTAGGCCGACGGGATGGCCTCGCTCCAGTGGCCGTTGTGCCAGGCGTTGAGCAGCGACGATTCATTGTCGATCTCGACCAGCGCGAGCGCCGGGTTGCGCCGCAGGCCGAGGCCGTCGATCAGTCCGCGCGCGTAGCCGATCTGCCGCGCGATCAGGCGCTCGTCGTAGACGTGGATCGGCGCGTCCAGCGGCGGCATGGTCATGCCGTCGTCCAGTGCCGGCAGGTCGTCGACGGCCGGCCGGAAGCGGTAGCCGACGTGCAGGTTCAGGTCGATATAGATGCCTTCGCTCGCCAGCGCATCGATCAGGTGGCGCAGGCGCGCGACGGCCACCGGATTGAAACTCGGATAGGGGCCGCTCGACAGGATGCTGAGCGGCGCCTCGCGCTCGTCGGACGGCAGCGAATCGAGATGATGCAGGCGCACCGCATTGACGCCGAGCTTGCGCAAGCGCCTGGCCAGCGCCACCGCGCCCGCCGCATCGGGGAAATTGCCGCCGAAGGTCAGGTTGACGCCGAACAGCCGGACACGCCGGTCGTCGGCCGTGCCAGGCGCCAGGTCGGCGCCCACCTGGTAGAAGTGCCCGTCGCGCACGAACAGGCGGGAAGCGGCATCGAGCGGCGTGTTCAGCGCGGATTGATCCGGCGCGCCGCGCAGCGCATCCTCGTCGATCTCGAAGCGGAAGTAGCTGGCCTCGCGCGGCACCATGCCGCGCCAGGCGCGTTCGGCGATCTGGCCGGAAGCCGGCAGCATCAGCGAGGCCGCCAGGGCGAGCGGCAGCAGGAGCCGCGGCAGCAGGCCGCGCCGGGGGCGCGTCATCCCGCCGCGAGCCCGGGGCGGCGCCGCGCTTGCGGCAAGGCCTTCCGGCTCGTCGCGAGCCTGGCACTGACCACCATCGCGGAGTAGAGGAAGATGATGTTCTGGAACGCGGTATTGGCGAGCAACTGCGTCTCGGAGAAATTGCTGATCAGGATCGATACGAACAGCGCCATATGCATGGCGGCGTCCTCGCTGTCGATGAAATACAGGCGGACCAGGCTGACGGCATGCCAGAGCAAGGCGCCCAGGAACAGGCCCAGGCCGACCAGGCCCAGCTCGTTGAGGACGTCCAGGTAGCCATTGTGCGCATGCGGCGGCATCCAGCCGAGTGCCTGCTCGACGTACTGGGCCGGCCCGCCCTCCCCCGTCCAGAACGCACCGTAGCCGCCGCCCAGCAACTGGTGCTTGCTGATCGACAGCCAGACCATGGCCCAGATCTGGTCGCGCCCGGTCAGGTCGCTGCTCTTGTTGAACAGCCCCGTCACCAGGCCGCGCACATCCTCGACCCCGGGCATGCGTCCGGCCACGACGAAGAAGAGCAGCAAGGCGTACATGACGAACAGCCCGCCGCCGAGCAGCAGCATCGAGCCGGTGCGGCCGTCCGTCAGCTTGCGGCGCGTCGTCAGGTAGATCAGGAAGGAAATGCCGGTGATCAGCTGCGCGGTCGCGCTCTTGGCCATGGCCAGCATGAACAGGCTGAACAGCAGGCCGGCGGTCGTCGCGCGCACGTTCGCGTCCGGCGCCAGGCGCTCGCGCAGCCACAGCAGCGCGGCCACCGCGGCAACGCTGCCGAGCATGTTCTTCTGCCACATGATGCCGCGCCAGGCGCCGCCGAGCAGGTAGTCGACGCCGACCGCCGGCCACAGCACCGCGACCAAGGCCGAAACCGCCAGCAGGATGGTCAGCGTGCCCAGCGCCACGCGGAACAGCTGGCGCGGTTCGCTGAACGGCGGCGACAAGGCGAAACCGGTCAGCATCATGCCGGCGAACATCACCGCGCGCTTGAGCGTGAGGACGGGGAACGGCGACCAGAGCGCGGTCGCCGCGCAGTACAGCAGCAACGCCACCAGGAACGGATTGATGCCGCGCAGCCGCGCCAGCGTGTCCTGCGGACGGCGCCAGGCCAGCCAGGCACAGACCGCATAGATGGAGCCGAACTCGACCTGCCGGAGCGCCGAGCCGCCGGTGATGGTGTGATCCGCCGCCGGCCCGATCTCGCTCATCGACAGCGTATCCGGGACCAGCGCGCACACGAAGCTGAAGCCGATCAGCAGCCGCATCAGCCAGCGCTGGCGCACCTCCCAGCGCGCCGCCTCTTGCGACTGGGCAGCGCCGTCACCGGCAGCACCCGCCGTACCCGCCGCGCCATCCGGCCGGGCCGGCGAGGCGAATCGCGTCGGCTCGCTCGCCATGCCGCTCAGCGTCCGCGGCCCGCCGGCGGCCAGGGCAGCCAGCTGCGCAGCAAGCCACGCAGCCGCCCGGCCAGCCCGTCGGCGCGCGGCTCGGGCGGCGCGTACTCGTTGTAGACCGTGCCCAGCACCTTGACGTTGGCGCTCTCCAGCAGGCGCGCCGTCTCCTCCAGCTCCGACATCAGCGTGACATCCTTGCGCGCCACCAGCAGGCAGGCATCGACCTGCCGGGCGATCGACAGCGCATCGCCCGAGGTGTTCGCCGCCGGCGTCTTCACGATGAAGATCTCGAAGGCATCGACGTAGCTGTCCAGGATGCGCCGCAACGCGGCGTCGCGCAGCAGCTCGGCGGGATTCGGCGGCTGCGGCCCGGCGTCCAGGATGCCGAGCGCGGCAATGCCGGGAATGGTGCGATAGGCACCGGGCGGCTGGCGCCCGGCCAGCATGCTCGACAGCCCCGTCGGCTGCGCCGGCCCCATCATCTCGCGCTGCCCGCTGGCATGCAGGTCGGCATTCACGAGCAGGGCATTGCGGCCGATCTGCGCGAACGCCACCACCAGGCTCGATGCCAAGTAGGCACAGCCCGCCTCTGCGCTGGGGCTGACCAGCGCAAGCGAGAAATGCCGCTGCCCCTCCATCCCCATCGAGATCCGCGCGCGCAGCTGCCGGATGGCCTCGGCCTCCTGGCCGAACGGATCGGCGGCGATCGCCAGGGGCAGCTCGATCGGGCGGGTCAGCGTGGAGACTTCATACTGGTATTGCTCGGCGAGGACGGCCGACACCATCTGGTCGGAGACGAAGCCGAGCTGCACGGCGGCCTGGCCGAAGCGCAGGTTCCGCGCCGCCTGGAACTCGACCACGCGCTGGACCTGGGCCTGCGTCAACAGGCCGGCCCGCACGAAGCGATCCCCCATGCGCTCCATCGCCATGGGCGCGGCGGCGGCCATGTCTTGCTCGCCGCGCACCTGCTCGTCGCGCTCCTGCTCCTCGGGAGCCAGCTTCGCGGAAGTATCGTTCATGTCTTCGTGGCCACGGGGCGACCGAAATGGCCGATCATGTTCAGGGCCGGGTTGCGCGACAGGTCTTGCGCGCAGCGCACCCGGCGCTTGCCCAGCTCCAGCAGCAGGGCCAGGCCGATCCCGCCGAGCACGCCGACCAGCATCCCGGCCAACAGGCTGCGGGTCACCTTCGGGCTCGACGGCTTGACCGGCGTGCCCGCCACGTGCAGCACGACCATGCGCGGCAGCGTCACGCTGCTGGCCATCAGCACACTGCCGTACTTCTGCAGGACGTCGTTGTACACCCGCTCGGCGCCATCGAGCTGCCGCTGGTAGGCGGCAATGCGGTCGCGCTCGCCCAACTGCTGCAGCACGTGCTTGCGCTGCGCCTCGATATCGCTGTCGAGTGCGGCCGCCTGGGCCTGGAGACGGGCGAGATCGTCGCGCTGCGCCGACAGCGCGGCCTGCGCCGCAACCGCCACACGCGACTGCAGGCGCTGCCGCTCCGCCAGCAGCCCGCGCACGGTCGGATGGTTCCGCCCCAGCGCGCCATCGACCGTGCCGATCTGCCGGTTGACCTGGGTCAGGCCCTCGCGTAGTTCGTTGAGCGAGGCCAGCGTGGCCAGTTGCGGCAAGTCCTCCGGACGGGTCCCGGCCGCCAGCAGCTTGCCGGTGGCCTCGTTGCGCGCGCGCGCATCGCGGATCTGCGCCTGCAGCGTCTGCTGCTCGCTCAGCATGTCGTGCAGGCGCCGCGTCGACTCCATATTGTCGGGCTGCTGGTCGATGTTGCCGGTCTGCTCCCGGTACTTGGTCAGGTCGGACTGGATCGTGTTGACTTCACGCCGCAACTGCTCGAGCTGGGCGTTGTATTGCTGGCTGACCGAGCGTGCCGACGACTGCGAAACCTCCTGGCTGAGCGCAAGGTAGGCATTGACGATCGCATTGGCGCCGTCGCGGGCCCGGGTCGGCGAGTCGCCGGCAAACGACACCTGCAGGATCCGGCTGCCATGGCCCCCCGTCACGGTCAGGTTCCTGGCCACGCTCTGCACCAGCAGGTCGCGCGCCTTGGCATCGTTGGTGCCATTGGCGCCATCGGACACCAGCAGCCCTTGTGTCTTGAGCATGCGCTCGATCACGGCAGGGCTCTGGATCATGTCGATCTGCGTCTGGATGTAGTTGTCATCCGACGTCGCCGACAGCGACGAGTACATGGTGCCGTCGAGCGGGTTGTTCGCCTTGAAATCGACGTAGACATCCGACGAGGCGGTCCACAGGCGCGGCCGCACGGCCAGCAGCAATGCGGTCGCCAGCAGGGTGGCCAGGGCCACGCCGACGATGACGCGACGGCGTGCGAAAAGAATCGCACCCAACTGGTTCGCATTGACCGACAAAAGACCCGCATCAGACGGTCTTGAATTCACCACGCAACACCCTCTCTGATATCGCCCAGCCGACGGGGGCAGATTTTAACCCAGGAGCACCGTCCGCCCGCGGCGGAATAGCGGGCGGTAAACCCCCGCAATATGCGCGGAACAGACGCTTGGTGAATGCGCACCGGAATACGCCACGATAGTCGTTGACAGTCCATTTTGCTATCCACCATCATACGGGCTGCCTGGCACACCAACTGCGCCAACTGCATATAGCACCAAGTACACCAACTGCACCAACTGCACCAACCGCAACAACTGTGTCATATGTGCCATGGCATTCCGTATTTGCCATATCGGCGCCATGTGCTATAGAAAGTTTATGACTCCCCCGCAGCAGCCCCCAGGGGATCCGAGCATCGGCTGATCAGACCAAGAAATCGCCATGTTTTTGCAACCGTGGCTGCCCAGTCACCATCTCCGATCGTTCCTGGTCCTGGCCGGCATGGTCAGCGCCCTGGTCAATGCCGCCTCCTTCGCGGTACTGCTCCTCTCTCAAGGCGTCGACGCCAATCTCGAACCGTACGCCCTGATCATGATCGCGCTGATCGCCCTCAGCGCCTTCGCGTCCTATGCCAGTTTCCCGCTGCTGATCAGTGCGCGCAGTGCATCTTGGATGCTGGGCCACGGCATCCTGCGCTGGTTCCGCGTGCCGCTGACGCTGTCCTTCGGCCTGGTCCTGATGGCCCACGGCGTCGGCAACTGGCTCGCCCATTCGCACAGCCTGCTGCTCACCTGGGGCTTCGTCGCCCTGGCGCTGCAGATCGCCAGCCTGATGCTCCTGCGCAAGGTTGCCGGCTACGTCAACAACCTGCCGGGCAGCCGGCGCCGGGCCGTCTTCCTGGGCAACATCGCCCCCGACGCCCGCGAACTGAACCTGCGGCTGCAGCGTTCGCCGATCCTCGGCATGCACGTGACGGGCTTCTATGCCGGAACACCCCCCTCGAGTGGGGAGTCGATCGATTCCCTGCCCTACCTGGGCAACTACGACGATGCCGTCCAGCATCTGATGGCGGGCCGCTTCGAGGCGGCCATCCTGACCCAGCACATCCATGACGACCGCACCGGCATCGCGCGCATCGTCGACCACCTCTACGACTCCACCGCCTCCATCTACCTGATGCCGATGCCGCAGTTCCTCGGGCCGGTCATGCCCAGGCTGACGGAAATCGCCGGCATCCCGCTGCTGACGGTCCACTCGAGCAAGATCCTGGGCCTGTCGCGGCTGCTCAAGCGCGCCATGGACGTGGTGGTCGCCGCCGCGGCGCTGCTCGTGCTGTGGCCGCTGCTGCTGGCCATCGCGTGCATCATCCGGCTGGACTCGCCGGGCCCGATCCTGTTCCGCCAGACCCGCTACGGCGAACGCGGCACCCCCATCACCATCCTCAAGTTCCGCTCGATGAAGGTCGAGGGCAGCGCAGCCACCGACGGCGTGCTGCGCCAGGCAACGATGCACGACGACCGCGTGACGCGGGTCGGCCGCATCCTGCGCCGCTCGTCGCTCGATGAATTGCCGCAGCTCTTCAACGTGCTGAGCGGCTCCATGAGCGTGGTGGGCCCGCGCCCGCACGCGGCCCAGCACAATGAGCTGTACCGCGCCCGGATTCCCGGCTACATGCTGCGCCACAGCGTCAAGCCGGGCATGACCGGCTGGGCGCAGATCCACGGGCTGCGCGGCGAAACCGATACGCTCGACAAGATGGAGCGCCGCATCGAGTTCGACCGCTACTACATCATGAACTGGTCGCTGCTGCTCGACCTGAAGATCCTGCTGCGCACGGTCCCGGCCGTGCTCGCGCAGGTGCGGGCGACGTATTGAGCGGCCGGCCGCGCAAGCGATCGGGCGGCCATGCCGAAGCCCTTCGGCATGGCACCGCCGGTCATGCCGCCCGTCAGCCCCGTCAGCAGAGCGTCAGCGCAGGATAGGCTTCACCGCAGAGGCTGGGCTTCAGCAGGCTGCGCACCGCCTGGTTGCCACGGCTGCCGAAGGTGTATTCGAAACCGAGCCGCACATAGCGCCGGTTGTAATCGTCGTAGGCATAGCTGCCCCGCTGCAGCGTGCTGACGAAATCGAGCATCCAGCGCATATTGTCCGTGGGCGACCACTGAAGCCGCGCGCCGTAGGCCGGCAGGCGAAGCTGGTCGGATCCGGAAATCGCCGCCGAACTGGTGTAGTCCTTCTGCAAGGCGTGCTGATAGAACAGGGACAGCGTCGTCTTGCTGGTCGCCTTCCAGGCCAGCCCGATCAAGCCCCCCGTCTGCGTCGAGTAAATCACCTGCGGCTGCGTATTGTTCGCATACGGCCGGCGCCAGAGGCGGATATCGAATTGCAGCTTGGGCGAGAAATCGTATAAGGCGCGCACATTGAAGGTCACGAGCCGGGTATCGCGCGCCGACAGGTTCGCGTAGGTCCGCTGCAACAGGCTGGCGCGGGCGCCGATCCAGGTCTTGGGACTCACGTACCACTGCGCCCCGGAGAACCATTCGGTATCGCTGTAGGCATTGTCGATGATCGCGACCTGCTCATCGGAGCGCCAGGGATAGGCCGCATTGGTGCGGCGATACCCGAGTTCCACCGCCGAGCTGTCGGCACGGTCCGGATCCGCCGCATAGCGCGTGGAGACCTGCCAGCCGTTCTGGTTGCTGTTGTACAACTGGCGGCTGTAGGGCACGTCGTAGCGCGCGGTGGCGTGGAACACCCGCAGGGCCGGCAAGGTCAACTCGTCGGTCACGCGCAGCCCGAGCTCCGCGCTGGCGTCCTGGTTCACCTGCATGTCGCGCGCGGGCCAGACCTGGTTCAGCGCGCCGTTGAGCTGGCTGAAGTAGCCGTAGTGAAGGTTGCCGGCCAGCAGCCGGCCCGCCCGCCAGTAGAAGGTGGAGTTGACGAAGGCAGGCTGGTGGTCGAGCTGCCGGCTGCTGCTGTAGCGCACGTCGGAAGCACTGGCGGCCAGGTCCAGGCGCGTTTCCGGCGAGGCGAGCGGCCAGCTCAGGCCCAGTCCCAGCGTATTGGCCACCACCGCGGCGCCATGGATATCGCCGGCCATCGACTCGGGCAGGCCACCCGGGTTGCCCTGATACTGGACCGAACTGCCGAGCTGGATCGCGTACTCCGGCGGTACGCCCCAGCCCGACAAGGGGGAAGACATCAGCGCCACCAGTGCAGCCTGCACCCAGCGTCGCGATCCAGTGCCCCTCATGCCTCCCCATGGCGCATCCGCGCACGCCACTCTCGCCAGCACAGGCGCAGGAACTTGGGATCGTCGACCAGATAGCGGCGCCACAGCCGCCGCGGATTGTTGACCAGCCGCCACAGCCACTCCAGCCCGGCGGACTGCATCCACTGCGGTGCGCGCCGCTGCATGCCGATGGCGAACTCCATCGCCGCGCCGACGCAAAGCACGATGCCGCCCGGCAGCTGGCTGGCGTAGTGCAGGGCCCACTGCTCCTGCTTCGGCATGCCCACGCACAGGAACACGATGTCGGGCGCCCGTTCGCGCGCGAGCCGGGCAAAGGACTCGCCCTCCGGACCGGTGGGATCGAACTGCATCGAGGGGCTGACGATCTCGATGTCGAGCCCCGCATAGGTATGGGAAAAACTCTCCAGCAGCTGGGGCTCGGACCCCGGCTGGCCGCCGAGCAGCAGGATCTTCAGGTGGCGCTGCTGCGCCTCGCGGCACAAGGCGTCGAACAGATCGGCGCCCGTCACGCGCTCGGGCAGCGGGCGTCCCAGCAGGCGGCTCGCCCACACCACCGGCATGCCGTCGGCGAAGATGAAATCGGCCTGGCTGTAGCGCTCGCGGAATTCGGGCGCGCCGTCCAGCCGGACCAGGTGATCGACATTGGGCGTCACCACCACGCGCGCGGCGCCGCCGCGCTGCATGGCAGCCGTCACGAGCTGCTCCACCGCCTGGTCGAACGATGCCGCATCGACCGCGAGGCCGAACAGGCGGACCTTGACCTGCTCGAGCAGTGAATCTACCTGCGACACGGTACGATTCCCGGGCGACTGAGAACCCATCACATAGCCTCCGTGGCAAAAGATTGGAGTCCGGCGACGCTTCCATCCGCGGATCCCCGGCCGGCGGCGGCGCCCTGATAAGATGGCGCCCGCATGGCCGAGAAACCGCATGACTGAAACACCTCGTCGACTTAGCTCTCGGACTTGGCCCTCGTCGACCTGGCTGTCGTAAAGTACCTTTGTACTTTAGTACCTTTGCCGATTCTCGTACTTTCGCCGACTATCGTTTTTTCGTTAACTTTGCTTGCTCAGCTTCGTTAACTCACTTACGTTGGCTTACGCATACGCGGCAACTCACAAAGGATGGAACATACCGTGTCGGCATTTGGATGGCAACTCAAAATTTCGCTGCTTGTTGCGGCGGCGTCGGTGGCGGCACTGATCGCCGGCACTGCAGGCGCGCAAGGCCTCCCGGCGACCGATATCAACCAGGCGATCACCACCCCGGGACCGCTGCCTGACTCGTCCGGCAGCATCGCCAGCGTCGGGCCGGGCGACACGCTGGCCATTTCCATCATGGGCCCGGGCGGCGCCAACGCCAATGTGACGGTCGATGCCGACGGCAAGATCGTCGTGCCCTTCGTCGGCACCATGCAGGCGGCCGGCAAGACACCTGCGGCGATCGGGCAACAGATCGCCGACGCCTTGCGCACCCGCGGCTACCTGGAACACGCGCAGGTCGCCGTCGAAGTGCTCGCGGTACGCAGCCGCGTGGTGTCCATCCTCGGCAGCGTCGCGCGCCCGGGCCGCTACGCGCTCACCAATCACCTGAGCCTGCTCGAACTGCTGGCACTGGCGGGCGGCTCGACCGCCGATGCGGGCAACACCGCCGTGCTGATCCGCCGCGTCGACGACAAGCAGGAGCGCATCCCGCTCTACCTCGACAACAGCCAGCACCCCAGCCGGGACATCCAGGACACCGACCTGAAGGCGAACGACATCGTGTTCGTGCCGAAGGTGCAGAAGTTCTACGTCTACGGCGAAGTCGGCAAGCCGGGAGCCTATCCGGTCGAAGACCGCCTGAACGTGATGCGGGCCATCGCCATCGCCGGCGGCCTCACGCCGCGCAGCTCCGACCGCCGCATCCAGCTGGAACACATGGACGAAGCCACCGGCAAGCTTGGCAGCGAGCAAGCCAACCTCACCGATCCCGTGCGTCCCGGCGACGTCGTGCGCGTCGGCGAACGGATCTTCTGATTCCGACGCAGCAAGCCGTGAACCGCCGAGCCACGCGCGCACAGCCCGCCACATGATCGAAGACGCCAACCACATTCCCGCCGGCTCGCTGCTCAAGGCAGACGTCTGCATCGTCGGGGCCGGTGCCGCCGGCATCACCCTCGCGCTGGCCCTGCGCGACAGCGGCCTCGATATCGTGCTGCTCGAAAGCGGCGGCGACAGCGACGATGCCGCCACCCAGCAGCTCTACGCCGGCAGCGTGGCCGATGCGCGCCTGCATCCGCCGGCCGACCACTACCGCGTGCGCCGCTTCGGCGGCTCGACCACGCTGTGGGGCGGACGCTGCATGCCGCTCGACGCCATCGACTTCGAAGCGCGCGACTACATCGCGCACAGCGGCTGGCCCATCGCCCTGAGCGATCTGCTGCCCTATTACCCGCGCGCCAACCAGCTGTGCGAGGCCGGCGATTTCGCCTACAGCGCCGCGGCCGTGCCCGGCATGCGCCCGATGATCGAAGGGTTCGACAGCGGACTGTTCTCCACCGACGCGCTGGAACGCTTCAGCTGCCCGACCGATTTCGGCCAGCGCTACCGGCACCGCCTCGCCACCGCCGCGCTGCGCGTGATCCAGCACGCGAACCTGCGCGCGCTGCCCCTCGACGGCAGCGGGCAACGGGTCGGCCCGGCCCAGGTGCGCACCCTGGCAGGCAATCATTTCACCGTCGATGCGCGCGCCTTCGTGCTCGCCACCGGCGGGCTGGAAGTGCCGCGCCTGCTGCTGGCCAATCCCGGGCGCAGCGGCCGCGGACTGGGCAATGCGCACGACGTGGTCGGCCGCTACTACATGTCCCACCTGGCCGGCACCATCGGCACGGTCGACCTGTCGGCCGCGCGCTCGGTCTGGCATGGCTACGAGGTCTCCGACGAGGGCATCTACTGCCGCCGCCGGCTGGCCCTGCTGCCGCAGGCGCAGCGCGCGCTGCACGCCGGCAATTTCATCGCGCGCCTGCATCACCCGCGCATCCCGGACCCCGGCCACGGCAATGGCGCGCTGTCCCTGCTCTACCTCGCCCGGCCGTTCATCCCGCGCGAATACGCCAAGCGGCTGGACGCCGACGAGCCGATTTCGGCCGGCGCGGCACTCGGCCACCTGCGCAACGTCATCGTCGGCGCGCCCGCCACCGCGCGCTTTCTCGCGCACTGGATCCGGCGCCGCAACCTGGCGGCGCGCAAGTTCCCATCGATCATCATCCGCCCGGACAACCTGCGCTTCAGCCTGGATTTCCATGCCGAGCAGGAGCCCAACCCGGACAGCCGGGTGAGGCTCGGCACGGACACCGATGCCCTCGGCATGCCGCGCCTGCATATCGACTGGCGCTACAGCCAGCAGGACACCGACACCGTCAGCCGCTCGCTCGCGGCGCTCGCGCAGGAACTGCGCGCCAGCGGCGCCGGCACCTTCGACTACGACCCGCAGCAGGTCGAGGCGGAGATGACCCGCTATGGCGCCTACGGCGGCCATCACATCGGCACCGCCCGCATGGGCGTCGATGCCCGCACCAGCGTGGTCGACCCCGACTGCCGCGTGCATGAAACCGACAACCTCTACATTGCCGGCGCCGCGGTGTTCCCCACCTCCGGGCAGGCCAATCCCACCCTGACCATCGTCGCACTGGCGCTGCGCCTGGCCGATCACCTGCGCAAGACCTACGCGCAGACGCCAGAGGCGGCCAGCGGCATCACCACCCGGCGAGCACAAGAGGAAGACGTGGCATGACGATCCGTGTACTGGTACTCGGCGCAACGGGTTTCCTCGGCCGGCGGCTGGTCGGCGCGCTGGCCGCGAGCGACTGGGCGCAACCGCTTGCCGCCTCGCGCGGCGCAGGCCGGGCCGGCCTGCTGGGCGCGCTGGCACTCGATGCGACCGACGCCGCCGCCCTGGGCACGGCCCTGCAACAGGTCGACGCGGTCATCAATGCCGTCGCCGGGCAGCCGGCCACCATCGCCGCCAGCGCGCAAGCCTTGCGCAGCGCGCTGGACCGGCGCGGCCAGCCCGCCCTGCCGCTGGTCCATTTCAGCTCGATGGCCGTCTACGGTTCCGCCGCGGGCACCATCGACGAATCCTGCCCGTTCGGCAGCGATACCAGCCCGTATGGCCAGGCCAAGGTGGCCGCCGAGCAACGGCTCGGCGACTACGCCGGCTGCGTCACGCTGCGCCCCGGCTGTATCTACGGCGGCGGCAGCCCGCAATGGTCGACACGCATCGCGCAACTGCTGCGCGCCCATCGCATCGGCGACCTCGGCGCCGCCGGCGACGGCTGCAGCAACCTGGTGCACGTCGATGACGTGGTCCAGGCCACGCTGGCCGCGCTGCGCCTGCCGGCGGCGGCCGGGCAGGCCTACAACCTGGCGATGGCGCAGGCGCCGAGCTGGAACGAGTACTTCATCGCCTATGCGCGGGCGCTGCGCGCCACGCCGGTGCAGCGCATCGGCGCGCGCCGGCTGGCACTGGAAACGCGCCTGCTCGCGCCGGCGCTGAAGATCGCGGAAATCGCCGGCCGCAGGATCGGCCTGCGCACGCCGCCCCCGGTGCCGCCATCGCTGGCGCGCCTGTGGCAGGACAGCCCCCGGCTCGACTCCACGCGCGCGCAGCGCACCTTCGCGCTGCGCTGGACACCGCTGCAGGCCGCCCTGGACAGGGAAGCCAGCACCTGAACCACGCCGCCGCAGCGCCCACGCACCCGAACGCCAAAGAGACCCCGGGGAACCCAGCATGACCTACCGCTACCGGACCGCCGCCCAGATCAGCACCTACCCGCTGGACTATCCGCATGCCGCGCACCTGCTCGCGCACCAGATCCGCGTCTGGGCGCCGATGGTCGAGCGTGTCGTGGTCACGATCGACACCTACCGCAGCCGCTCGGGCCGCTACCGCGGCAATCGCTATGACGAGAACCTGCGCGCCCTGCGCGAACTCGCGCTGAGCCTGCGCGGGGCGGGCCGGCAGGTGGACGTGATCGAGGTCGACTACAGCCCCGAGGCGCGGCGCGAGGTGGCGCGCGCCTTCTTCGGCCAGGACGACATGCCCGCCAAGGCCTGGGACGGCGGCCCGTTCTATGCCTACTTCTACGGCCTGCACCATGCCGAGGCGCGCTATGTCGCCCACTTCGACGGCGACATGCTGTTCGGCGGCGGCAGCCGGACCTGGATGGACGATGCGATCCGCTGCATGGAAGCGGATCCCGACGTGCTGCTCACCGGCCCGTTTCCCGGCCCGCCCCGCCCCGACTTCGCCATCTTCGGCCATGGCGACACCCCGCCCCGGCGCGAACAGGTCGCGGGCAACGCGGCCTATCGCTTCCAGTTCGTCAGCACCCGGATCTTCATGATGGACATGGCGCGCCTGCGCGAGCGCGTGGGCACGCTGCCGCTGTACCGGCCGAACGCGCGGAGCCGCCTCAAGTCCATCCTGCTGGGCAACCCGCCGGACGTCATCGAGGCGGAACGCCTGCTCGGCAGGATCCTGCGCGAGCGCGGCCTGTACCGCGTCGACATGCTGGGAGCGGCACCGGGACTCTGGTCACTGCACCCGCCGTATCGCGGCCCCAACTTCTATGGCGGACTGCCCCGCCTGGTCGAGGCGGTCGAGAGCGGCCACGTGCCCGCCGAGCAGCGTGGCCACTACGACGTGCACGACAGCCTGGTCGACTGGTCTTCCGAACGCCTGCGCACACGCCGCCACAAGCGCCTGCTGCGCCTGCTCAAGGACCGGCTGGGCGGGTTCGCGTGACGGGCCGCAGGCGCCGGCTCAAGATCCGCGTGAGCGGCTGCTCGAGCCCCCGGTAGCAGATCAGCGCGGCCACGATCACCGCCGCCAGCGCCAGGGCCGAATAGGCCAGCTGCGCGCCGAGCCCGTTCACCCAGCCGCCGCGGCGCCAGAGCTGCACCGTGGCCGACAGCACCATGGGATGCAGCAGGTAGAGCGAGTAGGACGCATCGCCGAGCCGCTGCAGCCACGGCCACTGCGGCACGGCGCGCGCGCGCTCCAGCGCCAGCGCGCCGGCCAGGATGGCGGCGGCCGGCAGCCCCATGGTGAGCAGGCGCGACATGCCGAGACCACCGCACACCGCCAGCGCCACACTGCCGCCCGCGAGCAGGCACCAGCCGGCGGCACGTCCGGGATTCAGGCGGCCGTGCGCGTAGGCACAGCCGAGCGCCATGCCGAGCACGAACTCCAGCACGATATCCGAGGTGTAGAACAGCCAGATGCCGCCGGCCTTCCCGGTCCAGGCCTGCCACAGCACCGGCGCGCCCAGTGCCAGCGCGCTGGCCGCCAGGCGCCAGCCCTCGCGCCAGCGCAGGGTCAGGCCGAACAGCAGGTAGAAGAACATCTCGTAGTTCAAGGTCCAGCCCGGAATCACCACGGGTTCGATCTGGCCGGTGCCGGCATTCACCGAAGGCAGGAACAGGAACGAGGCCACCGTATGCCAGCCGTCGTAGCGCGAACTCTGGACCGCCTGCGGGGCAACCAGCATGATGGTCACGGTCAAGATTGTCAGCAGCCAGTAGAGCGGCACGATCCTGACGATGCGGCGCACGTAGAAATCGGTGGGAGTGGTCGGCCGGGCCGCCGTCGTGGTCCACATGATGAAGCCGCTGATCACGAAGAACACGTCCACGCCGCCGGCAAGCCATCCCGGCCAGGCGCCCTGGTAACCCAGGCGCTGCCATTGCACGCCCAGGTGCAGCAGCACCACCATCAGCGCGGCGATCGCGCGCAGGTACTGGATCGACCCCATCGCCTTGTCCGCGCGCGCGGCCTCCTTGGCCGCCACGCCCGCCGCCGTACCGGCTGCCGCACTCATCGTCCGCCTCCTTCGCGCACGTCGGCACCTGCGTTGGCGCGCGCATCGGCACGTACCTCGCGCCAGGCCAGCACGCCGACCGCCACGCAGCAACCGACCTCACCCACCAGGATGCCGATCACCGCGCCCATCGGGCCCAGCCGCAGCATGCCGAGATAGCTGCACGCCAGGGACAGGACCGCGCAGACCAGCGTGGTCATGGTCAGCAGCCGGAAGCGCTGGCGCAGCACCACCACCAGCGTGGGCGGCTCGCGCATCACCATCAGCAGGAACAGCACGCTCCACAGCAGCAGCAGCATGTCGCGCTGGGGGAAGTCCTTGTGCATCAGGCTCAGGAAGATCCAGTCGCGCATCAGCCAGGCCAGGCCGGCATAGACAACCGTCAGCGCCCCGATGCCGGCGGAGAACGCCAGCAGGCGGCGCAGGGTCCGGCGCGCGCCGTGTTCGTACAGCCAGGAAGAAGCCAGCGGCGTGAGCTGGCGCTGCACCCCGGCGGACAGCAGGTTGACCGGCATCATGATCAGGCGCGAGGCGCCCAGCGCGGCCACCGCGGCCAGGTCCAGCGTCGCCGCGGCCACCATGTTGTAGCCCTGGTTGAAGCACCAGTAGATGACACCGCCCGACGCGGCCCAGAAACCGACCCGCGCGATCTCGTACAGGCGCCCGCCACGGCTCGACCAATCGATCTCGTCGCCGAGATGGGCACCCAGGCCACGCCCGCTCAGGATGGCGCCGACCGTCGACGCCACCAGCACGATGGCGGCCGCGAACGGCGAGTGGATGGCCAGCCAGCATCCCGCCAGCAGCACCGCCACATAGCAGGTATCGGCCAGCAGCACGGCGTGCGGCCGGTGGTACATCATCAGCACGCCGCGGAAATACTCGCGGTACAGCGCCGCCAGCACGAAGGGGATCGCCACGAACAGCAGGATCGGCTGTTCGAGCCGGCCCCAGGCCCACAGCCCGCCCGCCACCAGCAGCGCCAGCAGGCCGGCGGCGATGCCCAGGCGGCGCTGGTCGCGCCACAAGCTGCCCAGCCATTGGCGCCGCTCAACCTCCGACAGCCCCGGCAGCCGGATCACCAGCGGCGTACCGATGAAGGTGCCCTGCAGCGTCGTCAGCAGCATCATCGTGTTGAAGGCGAGGATGTAGTAGCCGTACTGCACCTCGGACGCATAGCGGATCAGGCTCAGCCCCGCGGCGAAGTTGGCCGCCGACAGCAGCGCCTGGTCGACCACCGAACTGCCGAACAGCTTGGCCAGCGGCAGCGCCGGCAAACGCGCGGTGCTCATCGGGACTCCCGGTCGGTCTTGATCCAGCGGGCATTGCCGCGATGCCTGAGCAGCGCCCACAGCTTCCAGAGAATGAAGGCCGGCGCGCGCAGCAGGTCCCACAGCGCACGCGCGCCCAGGCCCGACAACTGCCAGCCGCGCAGCACATGCAGCGTCAGCACGGCCAGCAGCGCGACGGCCAGCACGCCCCAGCGATAGAAGCCGGCACCCGGCAGCCAGAGCTGGACGGCCACGCTGGCGCCCAGCAGCAGCACGATCTGCAGGCCGATATAGCCGAGCGGCAGGGTCAGCAGATCGAAGGCCAGTTCGAGGGAGATCCAGCTGCGGCGGCGCAAGGCATCGGCGAGCAGGCGTCCGGTGTAGGCACGGACCACGGCCAGGCGGCCGCCCTCCCAGCGCTGGCGCTGGGTCGTCGCGGCACGGCCGCCGCTGATCAGCTCCGCATCCGCGCTGGCCTCGTCCACATAGCCCACGCGCACGCCCGCCAGGCCCAGCAGGATCCCGTACTCGAGATCCTCGACCAGCGAATACACCTGGAAAGGATGCCGGCGCAGCAGCGCATGCGTCAGGCACATGCCGTTGCCGCGCAAGCCGCAGGAGGCGCGCAGGCGCTCGCGCGCGCGCGAGCGGACATCGTGGAAGGCGGCGTAGGCAATCGTGATCAGGCGCGTGCGGACCGAATCGTCGGGATTGAGCACGCCATAACGTACCTGCAGCGCTTCGGCCCCGGCCTCGATGCGCGCCGCGCAGGCCGCCAGCAGATTGGGCGTCACCACGGTGTCGGCATCGACCACCACCACCGCATCCGCCACGCCATCCGCGGCGCTGCGCGCAATACCGAACTCCAGCGCATAACCCTTGCCGCGCCGCACGTCATCGCTGCGCTCGATCACCCACGCGCCGGCATCGCGGGCCAGCTGCGCGGTGGTGTCGGTGCAGTTGTCGGCGATCACCATCACGCGGAAGCCTTCGCGCGGCCAATCCAGCGCGACCAGGCTGCGTACCGTGCGCTCGATCACGGCCGCCTCGTCATGCGCGGGCACCAGGACATCGAAGCGCAGGCTGCGCCGGCGCGGCTGCGGGCGCGCGAGCCGGGCCGACAGCAGGGTCAGCGTGCCCAGGTAGACCGTCGCCAGCGTCACCGGCAGGGCAAGGCATGCGAGCAGGGCATGGAGCAACAGCGGGACCAGGAGCGTCAGCGTCATGGGGAACGGTTCAAAAGGGAGTCGGGCACCGACGGGCTACGCACATGCGCACGCATACACCGCTACGCATACTCACGATAGTGCCAACCGCCCAGCACCGACAGCTTGCCCACGTTGGCGCTGCAGCGCGCGAGCCAGTAGACAGCATGATGGCGGCCGAAGGGCAGCGTGAGCAAGGCCAAACCCGCGGAGAGGGCGGCCTGCGCGCCGGCGCGGGCATAGAACAGCAGGCTGCGCAAGGCACCCGGCCGGCCGCCCAGCTTGCCGGCGCGGAAGTGCCGGGCGAAATCCTGGCCGCCGCGCATGGCGCGCTTCAGGATCCAATCCACCTGCATGCGCGCGTCGGCCACCGGTTCGGTCACCGCCGCCTCCTCCGACCAGACGATGCGTGCGCCACCATTGACCAGGCGCATCAGCATATCGCCATCTTCCCCGCCGGTCAGGCCGAACGCCGGGTCGAAGACCGGGTCGATGCGCTTCAGCCAGGCGGCCGCCAGCAGCGCATTGCCGATGCGCATCACGTTGTGCGGCACGATGGTGCCGCTCGCCATATGCGGATCGTCGTAGAGCTTGCCGCGCCGCACCCAGGCCGGCGCGTGCGGCGGCAGCTCGGGCACCACCGGCGCCAGGATGCCGTCGGCCTGGTATTGGTCGCGCGCCGCCTCCAGCGCCTCGAGCCAGCGCGGCGGGGCACGTTCATCGTCGTCGATGAAGGCAAGCCAGGCGCCATCGGCCAGGGCGACGGCGCAATTGCGCGTGAGGGAGATATTCTTCTGGGGCTGGATCTGATAGACCCAGGCAACTTCGGGCCAGCGGCGCTGCCAGGCCGCCACCACGTCGGCGGCGCTGCCGAGCGGATCGTTGTCCACCACCACGATCTGCTGCGGCGCATGCGTCTGGGCGGCCAGATCCCCGAGCAGGGCATCGAGCAAGGCAGCGCGCCGATAGGTAGCGATGCACACGCTCAACCGTGGCCGGTCCATCATCGCAAGCCCTCCATAACTGTGCCCCGCGCCCGTGTTCCCCGAGCCCGCTTCCTGCGGCCTGCTGCGTGGAACCATCCGCCCCGTGCGTCGAATCCGCGTAATGTAGCATGGCGCCTGCGCCGGCAGCGCATACCAGGCCTCGCCCCAGGGGATGGGAAATGCGCCACTGCCAGGAGGCGCCTCGTGCCAGCGGGCGGCCCGGAGACACGGCGGCGCCGCGATACCGCTGTACGGAAGCGGCGCACAAAAAAACAGTGCCCGCATCACTGCGGGCACAAGGAAAGTGTCCAAGCACGCGCAGCCGCCAGGCCGCGCACTATGTCTAACGGCAAAACCGGAACAGACTTGAGGGCCGTGCCGGGCCGGCCGGCGAGTGCCGCCACGGCCGCACGGCCGGCGCACCGCCAGCCAGCACACGCGCCTTCCGCCCTCGCCCCCCCTACTTCGCGGCATTTCCGCGCGCGGCACCGATGCACTACACTCGATTCACTGTGCCGCGCGGCAAGCGCCGCCCGTCCGTCGCCATGGCGGACCCGACTCTGTGGAGGGCCAGATGAAGCACGCACCGGTAATCCTGGGCATGTTGTGCATGGCAGCCGGACTGGCGTACGCGGACGACTCCGCGCACGCCATCGATGGCGCGATCGCCGAGGCCATCGTACGCGGCGGCGCGGGCTACGCCCCGCACCCGCCGAGCGCGCCGGAGACCTCGCCTGCCGCGCTGCGCGAGCCGCCTCCCCTCTCCGATGCCACCTGCGAAAGCCTGCGCGCCCGGCTCGCCCACGGCAGCGCCGCCGCGCCGCATGGCACGGGCCATTCGCTGGTGATGCCGGACGGCCGGTCGCTCACCGACGCGGCCAGCCGGCAGGAACGCGAGGAACTCGAGCATACGGTGCAGGCGCGCTGCCGCTCTTGATCCCTGGTCCTTGATCCCTGGTCCTTGATCCGCGCAGGCGGAGTCCTGCACCACGATCCTGCGCCGTGTACCGCGCGGCTTGTTGCTCGGCTTGTTGCTCGGCTTGTTGCTCGGCTTGTTGCTCGGCTTGTTGCTCCGCTCTTATTGCGCCGCCCTGATTGCGCGGCGCATCGCGCGCCAGCCCCGCACCGGCCCTGACGTGCGCCGTGCGGTCAAGGCACGGACTGCGCGGACGCGGACGTCCTGCTTCCCGTCCCGCCCGGCACGGCACCAGCCCCCAGGCTCGCCTGCGTAGCGCGCCTGCCCGCCGGCGGTGCGACAGCGCCAACCGCTTGGCAGGATTGCCCTCGATCCTTCCACCTGCCCCTACGATGCTGCGGGAGCTGGCATCCACACGCCATAATCTGCCAACTTGAGTGTTATAATTTTTATAACAGATTTATCGAAATTTAAGCATGCACTCCATCCATGCGCGGTCCGTGGACACGATGCGATGGAGGCGACATCGGGAAGAACAAAAAGGCCAGGTGCCAGCCCCAAGGCGATGCGGGCAGGAAGGCCAAGGAGAATGGTGTGACGAAGGAAGATCTGGAGGCGTATTTCGCCTCATTCGTTGGCATGACCGGCAACACCGCAGCCGCGGTCTGGTTCTGCGAGGAATCCCCCCACAACCTGCCGCCGGCTTTCGTGCCGCCGTACCGCGCGCCGCAGCATCCGCAGGCATGGAATGCGGCCTTCCTCAGGGAGAACCGCGAGCGGCTGCCGCAATGGCAGAACCACCAGAAAATCGCGCGCATCCTGGCGGCGGCCACCGAGGTGGTGCGCGAGCTTCCCACCGGCGCCATCGATCCCGTCGACTACTTCTTCCGCGATCTCTACGCCGAGCAAGGCAACGCATTCTGCCTCAGCCTGTTCCCGCTGCCGGCCCGCGGCAACCACAAGGCACTGTGGGACGCCTACCAGCAGTGCGTCCCGCTCTCGCCGCGCCAGCGCTACCGGGACCTGTGCAGCCAAGGCGCCCGCTTCCGCTTCATCGCTTCCCTGCGCCGGCGGATGCGCCCCAAGCTGGTGGTCTGCACCGGCTCGCGCGTGCCGGAGCTGTTCCTGCAGGCGTTCGGCTTCCATGGCGTCAGCGGTGAAGATGCGGTCATCCAGCCGGCCGACCAGGCCCGATCGCTGCGCGTGTACCGCCATGAAGGCACCACGCTGGTGCTGGCGCCGCCGCTGGCCGGCGTCAGCGGCCTGAGCTCGAACGTCCTGCTCGAAGCCCTGGGCCGCTACCTGGCACGTTCGCTCGACGCAACGGACCTGGAACTGTCCACCGAACCGGCCCTCCAGCCGTTAGACGACTATGCGCTGCTGCTCAAGGCGGCCTGAGTCCTGCCTGGCCGCCAGTCGAGGCGACATGCCCGGCGTCACAACAGGCGACCGCGCGGCGCCGGCACGCTGACGAAGCCGCCCGAGGCGATGCCCTCGCACGGGCGCATCAGCGCATCAGCGCATCAGCAGCACGCCTCTGAACCTTACGCACGATGACGTAGAATGCGGCCCGCCCGCGCAAGTCGACTGGCCAGCCACCTTCCTGCATGCAGGCAATGCAGCCCGGATGCAGGCCGAGCGCACGCAGCGGATTGCCGTGTCGGTGGCCGATAAGGACGACGACATCTTGACCCGACCAGCAGACATCTACCTCCGCTTCCTCCAGCTCGCCGACACGCTGCGCAGCCTGCCCTCGCTGCCGGCGCTGGATCCGCTGGAGGAACGCATCCTCTCGCAGGTCGCGCGCGCGCAGCAGCAGCGCACGCGCCTGTCCGTGCGCGACATCATGGCCACGGCGGGACTGGGCTCGCCGGCCACCGTGCATACACGGCTGAAGTCGATGCGGCACAAAGGCTGGGTGACCCTGAGCGATACGGAAGATGCGCGACGCAAGCAGGTCGAGCTGACACAGGACGCGCTGCGCTATTTCGACAAGCTGTCCGATTGCCTGGTGGCGGCGGCCGGCACCGGCACGCCGTAAGCGCCGGCGCCCCGAGCGGGGAACGCGGCTGCCAAGGCAGCCACTACCGAAGAAGCCACTGAAGGGGCCACAGAATAGGCCGCAGAATAGGCCGCCTACCCCGACGGAGCAATGTCAGACAGGCGCGGACGGTGTGCGAGCTCGCTCGAGCCCGCACACCGTCCGCGCCCCACCCCTGCACCCGGCAGCGCCCGGCGGCGCCGCGCCGGCTCAGGCCACGGCCAGCGGAAGGGCGCGCGCCGCGCTGTGGCCGTGCGATGCGGTCCTGACCACCAGCCGATCGAGCGCCGTGGTGCCGGAGGCGGCAGCGGCGTCCAGGGTCACGCCCCGGCAGGCCGGGAAGTCCTCCGCACGCATCCACTGCGACAGCATGGTGCCCAGCGCGTCGAGCAGCACGTCGGAACTCAAGCCATTGGCGCCGCCGAAGGACGGCGTCAGCACCAGTGCCGTCCCCTCGTGCTGGTAGACCTGCAATCGCCACGGCCTGTCGGCCGGCTGCAGGATGGCCTCCTGCGGCAGGATGCCCCAGAAGCCGAAGGCGCGCAGGTAATCGCGCTGGTAGCGCTCACCCAGGCAGAGCAGCACGCGCGGCTGGTACTTGCGGCGCAGCGCGCCCAGGAAGCGGAAACGTCCGCCCTCGCGGCACAGGCGCACGTATGCCGCCTTGGAACGCAACTCCGGCTGCTCGCCGAAGGTCCTGGTCCAGGGCTGCGCGGCGTCCGGCCGATCCGGCAAGGGATAGAGATTCAGCTTGAAATCCCAGCCATGCGGCGCATAAAGATGGCGCGCGAAATACTCCTGCGCGTCGATCGGACTGCGCCCCGGTGGCAACGTCGACGCCCGTGCCGCCGCCATGACGCGCGCGATACGGTAATGCGTCTGCCAGCGCGACATCGTCCGCGCGTGACGCTGTCGGAATTCCGCGTCCCACGCCGGCGCTGTCAGGCGCGACTGGAAGGTATCCGCCAATGGCATACCGGTGGACAGGGGCGCGCCATCGCACACCCATAGGGCAGCCTCTGGGTTACCACCTTCCATCCCCGTGAATGATGCAAATGCGCTGTCTAGCTCCGCACGGCTAAACACCGGAAATTGATTTTGCTGCATGCGACCCAACCTTTGCATGACCCTCATTCGAGCGCTGTCGGCCAGCGTCCCGTAGCCTCTTTTCTCTTTTATGCAGTTCCCAACTTCTTGTGGACCGCGGCCTCTTCTACAGCAGCTTTACCTGGTGTCCTGAATCCCGAATCCGTTGACACAATCCGCCCCGAGTCCGTCGATCGGGCCATGCGATGCATCGTCACGATGCGCTCGCAAGGCTCCAGCCTTGCTGCGCTTCGTTCCCAGCCTCGCAGGTCTTCTCGACAGACCAAGTGCTGCAACGAATTCAAGAATCAGGACACCAGCCCCGCGCTGCTGCGTCGGACCGCTGGTCCCGAGCTTGACTTTCGCTTCCCCTGACTTCATTTCGACTTTGTCCCGCCTTTGTCCAGGCTGTGTTCTGACGCGGTCGACATGCTGCCGGGCTTTTCCTTCCACCTTCCTGCTTGTTGCTGCTTGTTGTCTCCACCTGGCGCGCCGGTCATCGCCGGCTCTCCCACGCGCGGGTACTCCCTCGCACTCGCGCTTGCCGCCCCTCCCTCCTCCTTGTCCTTTCATCCCGGCGCGCGGCCTTGCCGCCGCCGGGATCGGCGCCTGTCATCGTCGGGCGGCATGGCCGCGAGCCCCTGCATGATTGCGCAAGTGCTCCGCAGGCACCATAGCCCGCTTGGACTACCCGGCACGGCGACCGGCCCGACCAAGCTGACAAACCCAGCTGACCTGATCGACCTCAGCGAGCTGATCGACCTGCTCGACCAATCAACCCGGCTGGCCCGACGTGCCCGGCTCCGCGAAATACGCCTTCACATACGCATGCACACCGTCATCCGCCAGCACCTGCTCAGCGGTCAGCCAGCGATAGGCGCCATGCTGCGCCAGCGGCAGCGCGGCATCCCCGCCCGGCCAGCGCAAGGCATAGGCCAGCACCACGTAATGCGTCGGATTACCGGCCTCGCCGGCAAAGTTAATGTCGTAGAAGTGCTCGTAGACGCCGCGGAATTCCAGCTCCTGCGCCGGCACCGCGTCCGGTGCCAGGCCCAGTTCCTCCTGCAGCAGGCGCCGCAGCGCCTCCAGCCTGCGCTCGCCCTTGCGGATGCGTCCGCCCGGCACGAACCAGCTGCCCTGGGCCGGCGGATTGCTGCGGCGACCCAGCAGGAAGCGGCCCAGATGGTCCTCGACCAGCAGGTCGATGGAAACCAGCGGCAGGGCCGCCACGGCCTGGCGGAACACCTCGGCCGCGAGCCACGGTTCGTTCTTGTTCTTGTTCATGACATCCGATACCTTCGCTTGGCACCTTTCGCCTTGGCAACCTACGCGCGGCCGCCCCGCGCATGCCCCGCGTAGCCCCGGCACGGCGCGCCGATCCTGTCTTGAATTTATGACATTGCTGGCATTGTTGCCACGGCTCGCACATTGCGCAGCCCCCAAATGGGGGCTCCCCCAACGCCACGCCAGGCGTGCCGAGCCCGCCCGCCACGCCGCACCAGAATGGCGCAGGGCCGCCGCGGGCGTCGACCGCAGCCGGCGACCGAGCATAGCGTAGGCGGGGTCCACCCACACCCCACTAATCAGAGGGGCGACAGCCGCGCGCGGTTCGGGCACGATGGCCGGCCAGGCCCGCGATGCCACCCGGCGGTTCCAATTCACACCAAGGTGGGGATGTGTCTTGTGCAGCTCGACACGAGAATGCAGCCCTGTCACACATTGCCTTGAGAACGGAAGATGGTTCCTTACCGGTTGGACAGCCGACAAGCGGCGCACGCGAATGCCAGGACGGCTGTCCTGTTGAATCAATACGCCGAGCAGTTCAAGGACTTCCTCGAGAAGGCGCTCGCCGACCCCGAACTGGCTGCCGTGGCGCAGCCCGGGCAGGACTTCGAAGCGGACAGCTTCCGCTGCTTCGCGCTGCAGACGGTGTACGGCACGGTGCTGATCGACACGTCCTACGGCTTCGTCAACAGCCGCTTCGTCTCCATCGTCACGTTCTCGTGGCTGCGCAAGCTGGGCGAAGGCGACCTGCAGAAGGCGGTCGTGCTCACGGTCTACCTCAACCAGCACGGCGCCATGACGATCGACTCGGACGGCAGCTTCCAATGGGCCTTCGGCCGCGACGATGCGCAGGACAAGGAACTGGCCTGGCGCGTGCTGGGCCACCTGTTCATGGGTATCGAAGCGCAGCTCAGCCGCCTCACCACCTCGTTCTAGGCGATGGCCAGGAAGCCGCCGGCAACGCGAGCGCGGCCGAGCGCCCGCCAACCACGTCGCCAGTCGAGACGGCACAATGCTTTCCAATCTCCCCTCCCTGATCTGGCTGCGGTTGTTTCGTTGACGGGAACGCCGCGGCGCGGCCTCCCTCCTCTGCATGTGCCACGGCGGCACGGCGGCGCCCGCCGGCAAGCCTGGCACCACGGACACTGCGCACACGACTGACACTGCGCACACTGCGGCCGCTACGATACGGCCGCGTCCTGCTGCAGCCACAGACTCATCAGCCCCGCGCGTCCCCGCACACCGAACTTGCGGAAGATGGCGGTGATATACGAATGCGTGGTCGAGAACGCCAGGCCGAGCTGGTCGGCGATCTGCTTCTCGGTGGCCTCCGTGAGCAGCAAGGCCAGGATCTCCCGCTCGCGCGGCGCCAAGGGCTTGCCCTCGGCCAACCGCCCGAGCCGCTCCAGCGGCCCGGCGCGCCGCAGCGCGCTGATATCGCGCGCCACGCCCAAGCGCAGGCGGTCCGCCTCCAGCCAGCGGGCCGACCATGACAGATGGACATCGCTGCCGCGCTTGTGCGCATAGCAGTTCTCGAAGCCCACGCGCAGCTTGCCCGCCATCACCTCGCCGGCCTCGCGGCGCGTCTTGTCGCGGTCGCGCGCCACCACCAGGTCGATCACGCGCTGGCCGACCAGTTCCGCCGGTTCATAACCAAGCACCGTCCTGCTGGCGGCGCTGACGTACGCGATGCGGCCGGTCTCTTCCACCAGGAAGACGGCATCGGGCAGAAGATCCGCCAGGTCCGGGATGATGCTGCTGCGGCACTCAAGCAGGCTCATGGTCGTGTCGTGGTCGTGTCGTGGTCAAAGTCGCGCGCAAGCATACGGCCAAGACATCACGGCCTTCCGGCCCGGGTAACGCCTCTCTTGTTGCGCACATTCTGTGCGGAACCGATGCTGCGTCGCAACGCTTCCGAACCCTCCGGCAGGAGGGTAGAGTGAGAATTTTCGCAGGGGATGTCGGGGGTATGGCAATAGATGCCCACCCCATGGCCGGGCCGGCGCGAATGGTCCGCGGCAGGTCAGGCCAGGTCGGACCGGGTCAGACCAAGCGAGCCCGGACCATCCCATCAGGCGGTCGAATCAGGCGGTCGAAGCAGGCGGTCGAAGCAGGCGGTCGAAGCAGGCGGTCGAAGCAGGCCGTCGAATCAGGCCGTCGAATCAGTCAGGCCTTCAGGTCAGCGCAGCGGCGAAGGCCTCGAAGGTGCCCACCTCGACCGGCGGGCAGAAGTAATTGCCCTGTCCGTAGTCGCAGCCCGCCGCCAGCAGGATGTCGCGCTGCTGCGCGGTCTCGATGCCCTCGGCGATCACGCGGATGCGCAGCGCGTGCGCCATGCCGATGATGGCGCGGCACAGCGCCACGTCGTCCGGCCCGCGCGTCAGCGCGCGCACGAATGACTTGTCGATCTTGATGTAGTCGATGTCGAGCCGGCGCAGGTAGGACAGCGAGGAGTAGCCGGTACCGAAATCATCGAGGGCGATCTCGATGCCCGCCGCCTGGAAGCGCGAAAGCTGGTCCATGACATCGGCATCCTGGGACATCAGCGAGCCCTCGGTGATCTCGATGACGAGGCCGCCGACCGGCACCTGCCGCTGCGCGATCATGTCGGACCAGGTATCGGGCGCGCCGGGCGGCGCGAGGAACTCCACCGGCGACTTGTTCACCGAGATCTGGAAGCCGCGCCCCAGCAGCGCCTGCCAGCGCGGCAGCTGGTCCAGCGCCTGCCCCAGCACCCATTGGCCGATCTCGATGATGAGCCCGGTCTCCTCGGCCACGGGAATGAAATCGGCCGGCTCGATCGGCCCGCGCAGCGGATGGTTCCAGCGGATCAGCGCCTCGGCCTTGCAGACCCTGCCGGTGCGCAGGTCGACGACGGGCTGGTAGTGCAGCAGGAACTGCTTCTCCGCCAGCGCCACGCGCAGATCGCCGGTCACGCGCAGGCGCTCCTTCTCCGCCTGCAGCAGCGCGCGCGTAAAGACCTTCCAGCGGTTGCGGCCCTCGGCCTTGGCGGCGAACATGGCCTGGTCGGCGCGCACCACCAGGGTCTCGGCGCTCTCGCCATCGCGCGGATAGGTGGCCACGCCGATGCTGGCCGAGACCATCACCAGTTCGCCCGCCAGCGGATAGGGCGCGGCAATGCGCTCCAGGATCGCCTGGGCAATGCGATCGACCACGGCCGGATCGCTCACGTTGGGCAGGATCACGGTGAACTCGTCGCCGCCGAGGCGCGCCACCGTGTCACTCGCCCGCACCGCCTGCGCGATGCGGCGCGCGGCCTCCTGCAGCAGCAGGTCGCCGTGGTCGTGCCCGAGGGTATCGTTCACCTCCTTGAAGCGGTCCAGGTCGATGAACAGCAGCGCTAGCGCCTCGCGTGCCTGGCGCGCCTGGCGGATCTCCTGCTCGAGCCGCTCGAAGAACAGCCGGCGGTTCGGCAGGTCGGTCAGCGCATCGAAGTTCGCCTGATGCCGGATCACCTCCTCGGCATGGCGCTTGTCGGTCATGTCATGGATCAGGGCCACGCGGCGGCGCTCGCCCTCGGCATGGGCCAGGAAGGTGTCGATGGCCAGGTAGGCCGGAAACTCGCTGCCATCCTTGCGGCGGATCGCCACCTCGCCGCTCCAGCGCCCGCGCGCCGCGACCGTCTCCCGCAGGCGCTCCAGCATGCCGGCATCGTTGCCGGCGCCGGCCAGGATGCGGCCGGGCTGGCCCTTGACCTCGGCGGCGGCATAGCCGGTGGCCGAGGCAAAGGCGGGATTGACATCGACGATGGAGCCGTCGAGCGCGGTCACCACCATGGCCTCGCTGCTCGAGGCGTAGACCAGCGACGCCAGCCGCATCTCCTCGAGGTGGCGCCGGCGCTCCGCCATGGAGCGGCGCAGGCTCCAATACAGCAGGGCCAGCAGCAGCGTCGAGGCCAGCGCGCCCGCCAGCGCCACGCGGCGATAGACGCGGTAGGGTGCCAGCACCGCTTCGATGGACTGGCCCACGACGAAATTCAGGCCGAACTCGGGCGCACGGTAGTAGCCGAAGATCCGTTCCACGCCCTCCGACCCGGATACGGCCCGGTAGTTGCCCGCCAGCGGCGCATCGCTGGCAGAGAACGGCCGGCCCCGCACCGGCCTGGAATAGCTGCCCTCGATGGCCGGCGCCCGGGCCAGCACCTGGCCCGAATTCTTGATGATGGCAGCCACCTCGTCCTGGCGGATGCTCAAGGTCTGCGCGAAGCCGGCGAACTGCTCGGGGCTGACCGAGACCACGATGACACCGTCGAAGGCGCCGTCGCGCAAGATCGGCCGGGTGAACTGGATCGACCACTTGCCCGACACCTTGCCCTTCACCGGGTCGCTGATATGCAGTTCGTCACGCCCGCCGGCGTCCCGATGCACGCGGAAGTGCTCGCGGTCGCTCAGGTCCACCCGGTCGGTGACCGGCGCCATGGATGAATAGAGCAGCAGCCCCTGCCGGTCGATCACCGACACCTGGAAGGACAAGTCGCTTACCAGGTTCTGCCGTTCGCGCACCACCTGGACAAATACGCCGGGGCCGGCCGCCCAGCTGGCGCGCAGGTCGAGCAGGAATTCGGACAGGCGCAGGATGCTGGAATTCGAGTAGACGCCGAAGGCCCGCGCCTCCGCGCTGGTACGTATGGCCGCGCTCTGAAGCAGGCGCTCACGTTCGGCATCGAGCTGGAAGGTCGCGAACGCCCAGGTGACGGCCAGCCACGCCGCCGCCGCCACGTTCAATGGCGGGAAGCGCCGGCGCAGGGACTGCAGCGCCGCACCGCTAAGAAAGATCGGACGGTATCGCGTCAAGTCAGGTTCGCAGCGGTGAAATGAGAGGAAGGAAGGAGGAAGGCTCTGCAAAGAGGCTAGCCGAGGTCGGCGCCGCGAACAAGCGTTGCCGTCACCGCGAGCGTGCGCACAACACGCGCGGTGCTGCAAAGGTCATGCGCCATGCCGCGCCCGCGCTGTCCGGGGGGCCGTGGCAACCGCGGTGCCCGGCCCCTCGGCGACCGGCGACCTAGGTTCCGGCCGGCCCCGTCGGCCCGGCCGGCAACCTTCCCGCCCCGCTGCCGTCCGCGCCCGCCAGCGCCGGAAAGTCCTCCGGCCGCAGCCACCTGGCCAGGAAGGTGCCCAGCGCATCGAGCAGGACATCGGAACTCAAGCCCTGCGGTCCGCCGAACGGCGGGCTCAAGACCAGGGCCGTCTGCCCGTGCTCGTACACATCGAGGCGCCGCATCGTGTCAGCCGGCTGCAGCCAGGCCTCGGCGCGCTCGCAGCCCTCGAAACCGAAGGCGCGCAGATAGTCGCGCGCATGCCGCTGCCCCAGGCACAGCACCAGGCGCGGGCGGTACTGCTCCCGCAGCGAGGCAATGAAGCGGAAACGCCCGCCCAGCCGGCACAGGCGCGCATAGTCGGACTTCACGCGCAGCCAGGGCTGGTCGCGGAAGGTCTTGCTCCACGACTGCACCGGGTCCGGCCGCTCCGGCAGCGGGAACAGGTTCAGCTTGAAGTCCCAGCCACCGGGCCGGTAGAGGTAGTGCTCGAAATACGCCTGCGCGCTGACGTGGCTGCGCCCCGGGTGCAGGGCCGCCGCCCGCGCGGCGGCCAGCACGCGCGCCACGCGCAGATGCGTCTGCCAGCGGGGCAGCCAACGCGCATGGCGCCGCCGGAACGCCAAGTCCCAAGCCCCCGGTTCCGGCTGCGGCCGCAACGCAACCTCGAGCGGGACGGAAGCGATCAGCGGCGCCACATCGCAGATCCAGATGGCGGCGGCCGGATTGCCACCCTCCATGCCCACGAACGACGCGAACGCCCTGTCCAACTCCTCCCGCTCGCGGGCTGCGAGTTGAGTCTCTTGCATCTATTCCATCTTGTTGTTATTGCGTGCACGCGGAACATCGACGCGGCAATCGCTTTATTGTTGTCTGCGCGGGCCCCAACCGGCACTGAATATGTCCCGCGCATCACCCCGTACCTCGCGCCTGCCCTTCTTTCCGGTGGGTACGCGCCACTGCGCGTCCGCACCGGCCTGAGGGCTCCGCCATTGCTGCACCGCACCTGTGCCTGAAATGGAACTCCGCCATGGCGCAAGCTGAATGTCCCTCCCCCGGCAGGGAAACCAAAACCCCTCCTATAGGGGAAAGCGCCGAATATATAGACATTTGCCCACCTGAATGGCGGCCCACCGCACGGACAGGCGCCATCCATGCCCTGTCCATCCGGGAAAGCGCCTGTGGGAAACACGCATCGATCCAGCGGAAACATCGCCGCCACGCGCGTGCAAGACGGCATGCACCAGGACCGGGGAAGCACCGCCCAGCCGCGTAATCCAACCCCGCCCGGCAATGCGCCCGGAACCGCATCCAGCGGTGCGGCAGCCCGGCGAGCGTTGCATTGGATGCCACGCCAACGCGCATTGGCTGTCATTGCGCAACGCAGCAATCCCCCATTACAATCCAGGGTTAATACCTATGCACAGCGGGGCATCGCCACACCAGCCGGCGACACCCTGGCGAACGACACCTGCGAGGCGGTGCCCATCCGGCCGGCCGAAAGGCAGCGGTCGGCGACAATCTGCCGCTCACACCATCCGTTTCCGTCCCCGGCGCATCACGCCGATGGCACGGAATACCTCCGCCGAACATGGCGCGGCAAAACGGTAAGAAACGTCGGCTGCTCAATCGGGAAAACCAGAACAAAGCAGCAAGATAAGCATAGGCCACTATTTACACATCAACCCAGTCATCCAGCACGACCATAATTGTATTAACATAAATACATAAACTCAGAAACGCAGCCTCCTGATATACGCCGGCTTCATGCCGAAAACGACAAGCCATCCGTCGGAACCGCCCCCCTGCCATTTCCTATCCGCAATGATCGGAGACAGGCCCCGACGAGAATGGCGCACGCAGGCAGATGAATCCGAACGACCCGCCAGGCAACGCCCTTTCCTACCCAGCTACCGGTTCCAGCCCGCCCGTCCCGGCACCTGCCGCGCCTACCGCGCCTGCCGTGCCTGCCGCACCCACCGCATCCGCCATCGCCAAGCTGACGCCACGCCAACGCGCCGTGCTGGCACTGCTGCTCACCGGGCAATCGAACAAGCTGATCGGCCGCCAGCTCGGACTGACCGCCAACACCACCAAGGACCACGTCGCCGCCACGCTGAAGCGGCTGGGCCTGCGCAAGCGCGGCGATGCACTGCGCCACGCGCAGCAGCTGATGGCCCTGCTGACGAATGAAGACAGCAGTGCCACACCCGGCGCGGCAGCACACGATCCGGCGCCAACGCCGCCCGCGCCCACACCCGCGCACGACGGCAAGCTGCCGGAGTTCGGCCTCACCGGCCGCCAGCTGGCCGTACTGGTCCGGCTCATCGATGGCCTGCCGAACAAGCAGATCGCCGAGCAGATGGGGCTGTCCATCTACACGGTGAAGGAATACGTCTCGGAGATCCTGAAGCGGCTCGGGGTGAAGACGCGGTTCGAGGTAATTTCGCTGGTGCAGCGGATGGACAAGACCCAACCGTAAGCACGCCTGGGTCATCCGATGGCCCGCGCTACGGCTGCTACAGCCGCTACAGCTGCCACAGCTGCTAGCAGCACTACGGCCTGCGCGCGATCGCCACGCGCCCCCTCACATCCCTCGCGGCCCCGCACGCGATCGTCCCGCCCCATGGCCGATCCGCGCGTCGCACGCACATCAGATGCACATTTGACACGCATCTGACACACATCCGACAAACACGGCAGGCACCGCAGGCACACACCGCGTAGCAGGCGAGCCGCCACCCCACGTGGACGCGAATCACGCGTTGGCAGCCGACATGCGCCGCCCCGCTATTCCCCCCCGAATTCTTTAAAAAAATCCTTGCCATTTGCGCAGGCCTCGATATGCGTCGCTCGCTATTGCAGCCGAGCCGCCAACGCCCGCGCGCCTGGCCTCGCCCGGCTCAGCACGGCTGCCCGCACCCGGCGCCGGCCCTCAACTCCGGTCCTGCGCCGGCGATACCAGGGCACACCCGCCGCCCCGCATCCCGCCCCCACGCCCAAGCCGCCAACCGCGGCATCTCGAGGCAACGGCTGCGCAGCACGCCATCGCAAGCAATCCGGCCGCCCCGGAACCCCTGCAGACCATTGCGGAAAGCCGCCCAACACAGCGCCAATTCGACAAGGCGCAGCGACTTGCCCGCCCTCCGAATCGGAATCCTCCGAGCCCCGGCAGGGCAAAACCTAGCGGAAACCCATCCCATGTGGGGTACGGGAACGCCAACGCCTGATTGCGTGATGTACCCCTGTTCTCTATGATTCGGAATCTGATAAAAATGACATTATTGTCTTATCGCCATCCGAAAGAGCGGTATGACAGATCGGGCAAAGAAGTTGACTTCTCGCCCTTTTCTTAAACGGGGGGTTTTATCCACCAGCTGTCGCCGGGTCAAGCGGCAGCAGGGACGTTTAGGAGCTCGCAATGAACCTTGAACTCGGTAACACAGCGGACCAGACCACCGCCCGGGTTCCCAGCCGGCAACCGCATGGCGTCCTGGCGTCTTCCCAGGCCACAGCGGAGTGACTGGTATGCTACATATGCTGATTTCGCGACTGATCAACCTGCCACGGCCCCAGAAGATGGCGCTGATGGTATCCGCCGATGTGATAGCGCTGCCGCTGTGCTTCATGCTGGCGCTCGTGCTGCGCCGAGGCAATTTCGACCTCGTCCAGCAGTACGGCCTGATGCCGCCGCTCATCATCGCCGCCCTCACGCTGCCGGTCTTCTACCTCAGCGGCCTCTACCGTTCCGTGGTGCGGTACATGGACCTCAAGGTCCTGTGGGTGACCGGCGTCAGCCTGGGCACGCTGCTGCTCAGTACCTACAGCCTGTCCTTCCTGATCAGCAGCGAAGCGCTGCCGCGCACCGGCCTGCTGATCTACTGGTTCGTCGCCTTCGCCTACGTGGTGGCCTCGCGCCTGCTCGCCCGCTCGCTGCTGCGCCTGCAACCGGCCAGCGCCCGCGACGCCGGCGCCGCCAAGCGCATCGCCATCTTCGGCGCCGGTGAAGCCGGTTTCCAGCTGGCCATTGCCATGCGCGCCAGCAGCGACTACACCCCGGTCTGCTTCTTCGACCACGATCCCAGCCTCAACAACAAGATCGTGGCCGGCCTGCCCGTGCACTTCGCCGGCAAGCTGGCCGAGCAGATCGACCGGCGCAGCATCGACGAAGTCGTGCTCGCCCTGCCCTCCAGCTCGCCCGGCCGCCGCCGCCAGATCGTCGACTCGCTGCGCGCGCTGCACATCAAGGTCCGCACGCTGCCCACGCTGCTGGAGCTGGTGGATGGCCGCATCACCACCCAGTCCATCCGCGACATCAAGGTCGAAGACCTGCTCGGCCGTGAACCGGTACCGCCCGAGCACCGCCTGTTCGCCAAGTGCACGCACGCCAAGACCGTCATGGTGACCGGCGCCGGCGGCTCCATCGGCAGCGAACTGTGCCGCCAGATCGCCAGCCAGGGACCGCGCAGGCTGGTGCTGTTCGACCACTCCGAGTACGCGCTGTACACCATCGAGCAGGAACTGCGCCACAGCTTCCCCAACCTGCGCCTGGTCGCCAAGATCGGCTCCGTCTGCGACAGCGAAGCGGTGGAATCGGCAGTGCAAGGCAACTGCGTCGACACCATCTACCACGCCGCCGCCTACAAGCACGTGCCCCTGGTCGAAAGCAATATGGCCGAAGGCATCCGCAACAACGTGCTGGGCACCGCCGTCGTGGCCGAGATCGCCGACCGCTACAGCGTGGAAACCTGCGTGCTGGTCTCCACCGACAAGGCCGTGCGGCCCACCAATGTGATGGGAGCCAGCAAGCGCATCGCCGAACTGGTGTTCCAGGCCGCCGCCGCGCGCCGCAACACCCGCACCGTCTTCTCCATGGTGCGCTTCGGCAACGTGCTCGGCTCCTCCGGCTCGGTGGTGCCACTGTTCCGCCAGCAGATCCAGAACGGCGGGCCGATCACCATCACCCACCAGGACGTGATCCGCTACTTCATGCTGATCCCCGAAGCCGCCCAGCTCGTCATCCAGGCCGGCGCCATGGCCAAGGGCGGTGAAGTCTTCGTGCTGGACATGGGCGAACCGGTGCGCATCGTCGACCTGGCACGCACCATGATCGAAATGTCCGGGCTGCGCGAAAAGACGGAAAACAACCCGCACGGCGACATCGAGATCAAGGTGGTGGGCCTGCGTCCCGGCGAGAAGCTCTATGAAGAACTGCTGATCGGTGGAGAGGTCACGCCGAGCTCGCATGAACGGATCATGTGTTCGCGCGAACATCGCTTGTCTGAGACGGAACTGCAGGACAAGCTGGCGGCACTGTTTGCGGCTTGCGATAGCCGGGATCAGCTGAAGATCCAGACGATGGTGCAGGCGTTGGTGACTGAGTATGCGCCGTATTCGTCGCTGGAAGGTCGTGTGGCGAAGCCTGTGCGGAGCAAGCCGACGCCTGTTCTGGCCCCGCTGCCGATTGGACTAAATAGGTTCGAGAGCCCCGTAGCAAGTAATCGTGTTGCTCGCACGGTGGAAGCAAATCAGGCAGCTTAGAAGCTGTCGCGAAATTATCCAAATGGTCTGCGAGCCGGCATTAACTAACTTTCTGCCTTGTCCGCCTGACAGGAAGCGATGGCCGGAGAACTGATCGACGACGAACTGTGGTCACTCATCGAACTGCTGCTGCCGGCGCGAGCGCCGCGCAACCGCCGATAGACAGGGCGCAATCCGGCAACGCCAGATCGAGCGGTGCTGGCTGGCATGGTTTCCGTTTAGCGCTCTGGCATCAATTGGGACCCTCTTCTGCAAAAGATAGGCTGTGGCTCCGACACCATATCAGCTACGACATCACGCAAATTGTCGCGCTGGTTGAGATAATTCCTCCCATTTGCGGAAGATGCAGACGTCCGCTGCGTAAGCCGAAGATAGTCCAAGGCGACCAAGGCTACAGTTCCGACCCACGTCGTCAGTGCTTGCGTGGGCACCGCTTCACTCCCGCGCTTGCCAAGATCGCCTCCCTTCGAGGCAGTCGACGCGGCAGAACGTGCTGGGTCGTGGAGCGCTCGATTGCTTGACTCCACTCGTTCAGACGCCTGAAGATCCGATACGGACGACCGCCCGTGCCCGCGAAGCCTTCCTGCCACTTGCCCGTTCCTTGATTTGCTGGAGCAAGCTAAAGCCCTGTATGAATTAATTTCGCAACAGCTTTTAGGCACACTGGGACTGCAACTTGGACCTTGGCGAAAGGCTGAATGCTCTACAATGGCGGGATTTCGCCGCGTGGCGGATCACCTTGCGATCACTGGGAGCCGCAGGCAGCGGCCACCTATTTTACTTTCCTCTTTATCTTTATGAACAATAGCGAGAAACTCTACGCCGTTTTTGCCCAGTCACTCAATATTGGTGCTGAGAATGTGACCGATGAGCTCACCTACAACTCCATTCCTGAGTGGGATTCTGTGGCCCACATGGCTTTGGTCGCGGAAATCGAAAACTCTTTCGAGATCATGATGGATACGGATGACATTGTCGACATGAGTTCGGTCGGTAGGGCCAAGGAAATTCTCGCCAAATACAATATCACTTTCTGAGGGCCACGCATGTTGCTCAAGGACAAAATCGCGTTGGTGACCGGCGCTTCCCGAGGCATTGGATATGCCACGGCGCGCCTGTTTGCCGAAGAGGGTGCACATGTGGTGCTTTCGGGCAGGTCCGTTGAGCACTTGGAAGCCGCGAAAAGCAATCTTGAAGCCGCGGTACCAGGCGCACAGGCGACGATCGTGCCACTCGATGTGGCAAGCCCAGAAAGCGTCCGCGATGCATTCCAGGCGCTATTTAAGCAAACCAAGCGGCTTGATGTCCTCGTCTCGAATGCCGGCGTGCTTGACGATGCTCTGATCAGTATGGTGACCCAGGCTCAGATTCATAGAGTGTTTGAGCCGAACACCTTCGGTGTCCTGTATTGCGCCCAGTACGCAAGCCGCCTGATGGCACGCAACAAGCAAGGCAGCATTATTAACTTGGCGTCTATTATTGGTACCAATGGCAACATTGGCCAAGCAGTTTACGCGGGTAGTAAGGCAGCAGTCATCGGCATTACGAAATCGCTGGCGAAGGAATTGGCTCCGCAAAACATTCGCGTCAATGCCATTGCTCCGGGTTTCATCGATACCGACATGGCCCGCTCAATCGGCTCGGAGAAGTTTGCCGAGCGTGTGGCGTCAGTTCGTATGGGCCGCGTCGGCAGCCCTGAGGAAATCGCAAAGGTGGCGCTCTTCCTTGCGTCCGATCTAGCGTCTTATGTAACGGGACAAACTATTGGCGTTGATGGCGGGATGCTAATCTGATGTTTGCCAACAGACTGCAGTCATATGGCGATCGTCCATCTCTGATACTGGAGGATGGACTGATCCTGAGCTACGCGCAACTGGCGCAACGAGCCGATGAAATTTTCGCCGATGCGATCTTGCCATCGCGCACTCTGATCGCCATTGAGTGCGAGAACACAGTCGCATCGGTCTCCGCGTATCTCGGCGCACTGCGCGGTGGCTATCCGGCGTTGTTAGTTGACGCGCAGCTTGACGAGCAGTTACGCAAACGCCTGTATAGACACTTTCGGGTCGCTTACGTGCACGATGCCGCAGGGCGGTGGGTGTCTCAGGATCAGCCTTCGCCGCAAGTGCATCCCGATGTTGCCGTTTTGCTCTCCACGTCGGGCAGTACAGGCTCGCCGAAGCTGGTCAAGCTAACGGCCGCGAATCTGGATGCCAATGCGGCTTCGATTGCACAGTACTTGCAGCTCGGCGATGATGAGCGCCCCATCACGTCACTGCCAATCCATTACTCCTACGGCTTGTCCGTACTGAATAGCCATCTTTCCGTGGGCGGAACGGTCCTGCTGACCGGTCAGCCTGTGACGGCACGCAAATTTTGGGACATGTTCCGTGAGCATGGTGCAACGAGCCTAGCAGGTGTACCGACGATTTACGCCATGCTCAAGCAGTTGCGGTTCGAGCGTATGGAGTTGCCATCGCTGCGCACGATGACGCAGGCCGGCGGGCGCCTCGCTCCCGAACTGGTGAGGTGGTTCAGCGAACTGGCGACCTCGCGCGGCCAGCGCTTCTTCGTCATGTATGGACAAACCGAGGCCACGGCTCGCATGGCCTATGTGCCATCTCAGAAACTGCCGGAAAAGGCATCGTCTATCGGTATCCCAATTCCAGGTGGCAAGCTGGAACTTGTAGGGGAAGATGGTCGCGTAGTCGAGGCGATCGGCGAAACTGGCGAACTACGGTATTCCGGCCCGAATGTCATGATGGGCTACGCGAGCGAGGTGGAAGACTTGGCAAAGCCGGATCTTCACGAAGGCGTGTTGCTGACCGGTGATCTGGCTACGCGGGATGAAGATGGCTTCTTCCATGTGGTAGGCCGGATCAAACGCTTCATCAAGGTTTTCGGCAATCGTATCGGGCTGGACGAGGTAGAGGAACAATTGCGTGAAGACCGCTACGATGTCGCGGTGACCGGTCGCGATGACCTTCTTGTCGTTGCCGTCCGTGGTGCCGCCGAGGACATTAAGGAAAAGCTGAGTTCACACGTGAGCGCCCGCTACCGCCTGCACCGGTCGGCCATCCGAGTGCACACCGTGGAGGCGTTTCCGCTATCGACCTCGGGCAAGGTCCAGTACGCGGAACTGCTCAAGTCGCTTTGCCCGTGAGTGTCAAATCTGCAAGCGAACAAGACATGACAACCGAACGCCCTTACTTTGCATGGCCTGTCTATGGCATGGCACATGGCGAAAAATCTATCTATCTTGCCAGCTCGTTGAGTGACCTGACATGGCAGCATGCAGCACGCTGCAATCCATACGAACGCATCTTGCTTGCGCATGGTTATCAGCCGAGGCAGCCATTCGGGTTGGAGCAGGTTCCGTTCATTCCTGTACGTCTGTTCAAGGAATATGAGCTGAGCTCGGTTGCGAAGGATAGTATCTTCAAGGTGCTGACGTCGTCAGGCACCACTTCGCAGCGCGTGTCGCGAATCGTGCTCGATCGCGAAACCGCAATGGCACAGACCAAGACGCTGGTGTTGATCCTCCAGCAGTTTCTCGGCAAAGCCCGCCTGCCCATGCTGATAATTGACCATCCGGGCGTGATCAAGAATCGCCAGTCGTTTTCGGCGCGTGGAGCTGGCATCCTTGGCTTGTCCAATTTCGGTCGCGATCACACATATGCCTTGCGTGACGAGGACATGATGCCGGATGTCGACGTAATCCGAGCATTTCTTGAGCGCCACCGCGGACAGCGAGTGTTCCTCTTCGGATTTACTTTCATGGTCTGGAAGTATCTCTACCAGGCGCTCAAGGACATGCCCGATGCGCCTCGATTCGAGGACGCGATTCTGATTCACAGCGGTGGTTGGAAGAAATTGCTGGACGAAGCGGTCGACAACGACACTTTCAAGGCTGCACTGGCAAGCAAGCTCAACATCCAAGCGGTACACAATTTCTACGGCATGGTAGAGCAGGTCGGTTCTGTCTTCATGGAGTGCGAGCATGGCCGGTTGCACGCGCCTGTGTTTGCGGACGTTTTGATTCGTGACGCGCGCGACTGGTCTGTCTTGCCAAGGGGAAAAACAGGTCTTATTCAAGTGCTGTCCGTTTTGCCTACAAGCTATCCTGGTCATAGCTTGCTTACGGAAGATATCGGCGAATGGACAGGTCTGGATGATTGCCCCTGCGGCCGACTCGGTCGCACGTTCCGTGTGCACGGGCGCGTGGCGAAGGCAGAATTGCGCGGTTGTAGCGACACTCACGCGGCAGAGGCTTCGATGGCAGCGAAGGTGGAGGCATGATGCTTGACTATGAATCGCTAATACCTGGTTCATCGCTGCCAGAAGCCTTGGGGGAGGTGCCCCCATTGCCCGCGTTCGATGAAGCATCGCTCGCATTTGTAGAGGCACTCTCGGCGCGATTAATGCGGATGCCCGAAGCGCGAACTTATCCTGAGTTGACCGCGCTCGGTTTCTGGATGCGCCGCGCCAATCTCAACCGCCTGCGCACCGATATGGAGCGGCGCATGGGCGGCTCGTTGCTGACCCCTCGCGGGACCGTGCTGCACATTGCGCCGTCCAACGTTGATACGATCTTTGTCTATTCGTGGTTTCTATCGCTGCTGACCGGAAATCGCAACATCGTCCGTCTATCATCGAAACCATCGCAGCAGGCGGACCTCTTGGTCGGCGCAATTGCGGCGCTGCTTGCAGACCCTGCCCATCGTGAAATCGCGCAGCGCACGCTGTTGGTGCGATACGCCGCCGATGACCGGATCACCACCCGCATGTCGGCTGTCTGCGACGTACGAGTAATATGGGGCGGAAACAGTACTGTCGAGCATATCCGTAAGTTACCTCTGGCGCCTACAGCGACGGAAGTGGCATTTGCCAATAAGTATTCGCTTGCACTCGTTAGTTCGGTGGGCTGGCTGGAGGCCCATGAAGCACAGCGGGCAGATTGGATCGAAGCTTTCTACAACGATGCTTACTGGTTCGATCAGATGGCCTGCTCTTCGCCCCGCCTCATATTATGGGTCGGCGATGCAGGTCAAGTTGAGACAGCCTCGACAGATTTCTGGGCCCGGTTCGAGCGCTTCCTTGCTGGCAAGCAAGAGAGATTCGGCGACGCGGACTATGTCAATAAGCTTGTGGCGGGAGATGCGTTGGCCATCGAAGCGGATGTCGGCATTCGCCCCACGGCGAACAATGACCTCGTTCGAGTTTGGCTCGACCAGCCGGCCTTGCACGACAACCTTCACTGCGGCGCCGGCTTATTCTTCGAGTCAATGTTGCCGACCCTCGACGCCATTCGGCCCTTGCTGAACCGAACCGTTCAAACGGTGTCGTATGCAGGATTCGGAGCTCAACTGTTGCGCGACTTCGTGCTGGCGAGCCCACTCGCCGGCATCGATCGCATCGTGCCGTTTGGGCGTGCACTGGATTTCGCCCCGGTCTGGGACGGCTTCGACCTGTTGCGTGTCTTCATGCGAGAGATAACTGTCGCTTGAAGCAGGCATTCCCCCAGTCCCCCGAGATATCATAACTTGACACTTCCACGCCTATGCCGTTGATCCACGCCAGCTCATTCTCATCTGTCGTCATTGCGGGTGCCGGAGGTTTTGGCCTTGAGTTATATGACTACTTGCAGCAAGAGGCTCTGCAGGGCGCTCCTTCGGTGGTGGGATTCATCGATGACACGCCGGGCGGCAAGGTGCCTGACGGCATTGATTTGCCGCACCTCGGCGGAATTGGCGAATTTCGCGCTCAGCCGGGATTATGCGTGATCGTAGCTATTGGCTCCGTGAAAGGACGTCGGGCCGTATTTGAAAAGCTAGCGGCCAACAACGTGCCGACGCCGGCTTACGCACACAGAACGGCGATTGTTTCGCCGGCGGCAAAGATAGGCTTGGGCGTAGTGATTTGTCCTTACACCATTGTAAATCGAAATGCCAGTATGGCGGACGGCTCGGTCGCCAACGTTCATTGTAGCATCGGGCATGGCGCATCAGTCGGCGAATTCTCCGTGCTGTCCCCGTACGTGGCGCTGAATGGCGATGCGGGAATCGGCGCGGGTTGTTTTCTCGGTACTCGCGCCACAATATATCCGCGGATTCATATTGGCAACGAGTGCATTGTCGACACTCACACGGGGGTGCGAGCAAATGCCATTGACAGGCAGCTTATCTCTTCACGCGGGCAGTACCAAGTGAGCGCACTTAGGGTTCGTTGAGAGGTTGTGGCGCTTCCGATTTCTCGACCAATCTTCCCTTTAACGTGCTGAATGGCGGCCGGCTGAGAACAGGCAGCGGAAATTATTGAGGGCGGGGCTGCAGGTGGGTGCCACTCGTCTTACAGATCGGTGCGCCAATAGTGTGTGATGTGCGAACAGATAGCGCCTCAAGGTAAGCATGTAGCCAGCACCGCCTTGACGTCCGATGCAGTTACGCTGGCTTAACCAGTTGCTCGGCAACGAACCAAGGCAGAAACTTGTCGACACGGTTGACCGCGTGATCTGGGATGCGCGCGATCCCGAGGCGCAGATAGGCCTCGGGATCGACGCCATTGAGTTTGGCTGTGCCGATCAAGCTATAGATTGCCGCAGCGCGCTCTCCGCCAGAGTCTGCACCGACGAAGAGGTAATTGCGCCGCCCGATGGCCACGCCGCGCAGGGCACGCTCGACCGGCAAATTGTCGATCTCCAACTGCCCGTCGTCGCAATAGCGCGTGAGAGCCGCCCACCGATTCAATGCGTACAGAATCGCTCGACTCGTGTCGGATTTGCGTGAGAGCGTCTCCAGCGTGTCGCTCAGCCACGCGTGGAGTTGATCGAGTAGAGGGCGCGCCTGCGCCTGGCGATATGCGCGACGCTCGTCGGGCGGGGTTTGCCCCGGATCTGCTCTTCGACCTTGTAGAGCGCTCCAATGCGTTCCAGCGCTTCGGTATTCAAGGCATTCGGGCGGGCTGCATGCAGTTCGTAGAATTGCCGTCTGGCATGGGCCCAGCACGCTGCTTCGGCAACGCGTCCCGTTTCGTAGATCGCTTGATAGCCACCGTACGCATCAGCCTGCGACGTCCCTTTGACAGAGCCTGGATGGTGCTGCGGGTGGATGCCTTTGCGGTCCGGTGTGTAGGAAAACCAGACGGCCGGCGGCGTCGCATCGCCCGACGCACTGTCATCGCGCACGTACACCCGTTGGCTGCTTAACCTGCATAGGTTTCGCTCAATCGCTACAGAAAAGCCTGTGAGCGGGTGGGAAATTATCACGCGGCGCCGCTCGTCGAGGCCAGACACTCGAACACACACTTACTAGCCGGACGGAATTCTCAAGGTCGTTCCACCAACTCTCGAATTATGAGTTGCTTAGTCAAGTCAGCATCCCCCTTCGAGCCTAGCGGCACCCCTATAACACTTTTGGCAATCTCATTCGAAACATGCTTAGCGCGCTTTTGATCCAGTGCCCGAAGAAATGCGGCATCCTCTAACCCTGACCGCCAAGCCTCCCAACGTCGACTAGAGAGAAGCCGCTCAGCTTTATCAATATAGATTGGTGAATAATTATACCCCCCATCACTTCGATCATTCCAAACATCTCCCACCGCACCGAAATCCGAATAGCTCCAGAAACCTACGCCAGACATGGACTTGGCGACAGCCCTCCAAGGTAGCATTCTATAATATGTATATACATCATTGCCCTTTGCCGGCCCCTTTGTATCATACAGCCAGACCTCCTCACTCTGTTGATTGGCTACACCCTCAATCACGGGCAAAACCACTGCGATATCAACCCTTCCCAGTGCAGCCAGAGCTTTTTCATTATCAATCGTGACGAAAATCTTAACCCCATCCAATGCTCTCCTCATCCAAGAAAATACTGCGGATGCAGCCTTCAAATCCCCCCCAGACGGCTCATCAAACGGATAGATGTAAACCCCCTCCTTATTAAAACCTGCGGACTCAACCGCACCAATTGCAGATTTATACCACTGCGCGAACTCTGCCTTCTTCGGCTCTGACGCCGCTATTGCCGTACCTTTTTGATTAACAAACAGTATTACGCGCTTAATCAGCCCAGCACGAATCATTGGATTGTAATAATCCAAATATCGAGTCAATTTCTCGACATTGGCCGAAGGATACGCACCAATCGACGTAATTGGCACAACTATCGTATCCTCATGATGATCAATGAGATCTTGAACTGCTGCCTTTACCACATCATTGATAATTTTGCCGTTAAGGTAACTCCAAGTGGTCGCGCCCAAGGCATACTTTTTCCAGCTCAAGTCCACCGCTTTTAAAGATGCCGCAAGCTGAAATTGCTCCCGGCCATTTTTGATCGCAAATCTATAGCTCGCTGAGCCAGCCCTTCTACCGCAAAATCGAAGGAAAAGGAACTTTGATTCACCAATATCAAGGGAAATGCTTTTCTCAATTAGCACTAGCGGGTCATAGTGACCAACCCCGTCTCTATCGCGAGCTACCTTCGCTTCAAAAACGCCGACATCAACGTACTTTGCCCCTGTAACAGTACTATCCAACGTAAGATCTATTGCTCCGCTTGATGTATTGCTCACGACCACCGACTTGTAATCACACGCGTCGATCGGCAGCAACATCTGGGCCTTCGCCTCCATTGCGACGTCCTTCGGCATCTCCAGCGGGGAAATCTCCGCCCAAGGAGATACCACTTGGCTAACAAAAGTACGACCTGGATAGGCTCTCCGCAAGAGTTCGGCACGTCTTGTCTTCCGGTCCTCACCTTGGCGAGCGCCCAATTTCGTTAGTATGCCGACATCTCGAATGGCGTAACTCTCCTCCGCTCGCTGCGCCGCCCTGCGATCTGAATCAGCAACAATGGCATCTGGCAAAATCGGAAATTCCATTCCATTGCCTTTACCTTTCCCAGCATAAACTTCAACTTCATCAACTGAAAAGTAAGGTGGAACAACCAGCACTTCGAGTCTGACAAATCGAAGAGCGACTCCATTGAGCGACGTCAGAAAATCTTTCTCTTCATAACTTGAAACCGGATCGCTTGACGCCCTCTCCATCAAATCACCTAGATAGGCAAATCTTCTTCCATCTTGGCTACCATAGGCGAAAATATGTGCGGGGAAACTGACACCTCCCACTGATCCAGCGCTCGAATGAACTTTGATCCGACCGACCGAGGAAACTTCCCCCAAATCTAATGAGATTGTTACTCGCCCCACTCTCTTCCATGTTAGAGCACGAGAGGAAAGCCACATCTTCCCTCCAACCCGACTCCCGTCGGTCAGCGCAGAATGCACATCTTCCGAATAATAATCTCGATAGTTTGGCTTGGGATTTACATCATAGCTCTTCCCTACCGAAATAATTTTTGAATCGATATCGTCGCACCACCCAAGAGAAAAGAGCGTCGACAGCAATAAAAAGGCCACCAGTAACATCAAGTCGAAGTTAAGCCGACGCATGTCCCCTCCCGCGATAGTGGTTCTCCAACACACTGCGCGCAAAAGCAAGTTTCTCCACCTAGCGGCAGAGAAGTCTTTCTGAGTTAAGTCTTAAATTTTAGTGCAAAAGTATTTGCATCGACATTGATGCTTCTGCGACCATTCCAGCATAAATTCCCGCCCCCCCTGCCGCACGCTCTTCCCGTACGGCAGGGGGGCCCTTCTACTTCCCGAAATTGTTCATCTGCGAACGTCAGCAGAACTACTAGAGTCGCTTCCCAGGGGCGGCCGATCGCCGGAGTTGCACCCTTGCTATAAAGGGAGCATAAAATCCTCCATCAATATCCGCTCGCACCACCTAGCATGACACGAACTGGCGTTATCCGCGCAGAATCGCTGCCTACTGATTGGATTCTAAGCAACGGCAATTGCTAAATCTAGCGAGTCGCGCGCGCCACTACGTCTTGAACTACCTTACCTGTTCTTTCAATTTCATTCGCAGTCAGGCTAGGATGCACAAGCAACATCAAGCTGGTCTCCCCCAAATGTCGTGCTCCTGGCAGCCGTTCGGATGGGCGCCAGCCAGTGCCGTCGAAAGCTTTCTCTAGATAGACCTCCGAGCAAGATCCAGAATAACAGGGCACACCTTCCGCATTAATCTCTGACATAATTCGATCGCGGCTCCATCCACTGGCCAATGCATCCGGACGCACAAAGGCGTAGAACTTATACCATGCGTGCTGAATATTCTTCTCGGGCATCGGGACTCTGAGTGCATCACATGCTCCAAGCACTTGGGCAAGGGCCAACGCATTCTCAGAACGTCGCGCTGACCACTCCTTCATTCGCCTTAATTGGATCCGCCCGATCGTCGCTTGCATCTCCATCATGCGCCAATTTGTACCGAACGAATCGTGCAACCAACGAAAACCCGCCGGGTGATCGCGCTCATATACTGCTTCCCAGCTCTTGCCGTGGTCCTTGTACGACCACATACGGCTCCACAACTCCTTATCATTTGTCGTTACCATGCCTCCCTCACCTCCGGTGGTCATGATCTTGTCTTGGCAAAACGACCAGGCACCGATGTCGCCAATCGTTCCCACCGCTCGTCCCTTATAAACAGCGCCATGTGCTTGTGCACAATCCTCGATCACCTTCAGACCACGCTCACGCGCCAACTCAAGAATAGGGTCCATGTCGCATGGCCACCCCGCAAGATGAACGCAGATAATTGCCTTCGTCTTCGGGCTTATTGCGCGCTGTACTGATTCGGCTGTGATATTTTGGCTGTCAAGATCCACATCGGCGAACACAGGGACCGCACCGGCAAGCACAATACTCGATACTGATGCCAAGAACGTCCGCGACGTCACAATCACCTCATCGCCAGCCCCGACGTCTAGAGCCTTAAGTGCGATGTCAAGAGCGAGTGTTCCGTTAGCCAAAGCAACCGCATACTCTGCCCCGAGCCAGCGCGCAAACTCGACCTCGAAGTCGCGTCCAATGCTTCCAGTCCAGTAATTAACTTTATTAGATCTAAGTACAGCGCCTACCGCCTCAATCTCTTCCTGCGAAAAGCTCGGCCAAGGCGAGAAATTAGTATTTAGCATAAGGTTACCTCTCGAACAAATGCGCTGGATTTCCCACGACAGTCATCCCAGGCGCAATACTCTTAGTTACTACAGCGCCCATTCCAACTACAGCACCTCTTCCAATGACAAGCGGCTCCCCCGGCCTCCCCTGCTTTATTATTGCCCCCGCACCGATATAAGCATGATCCTCGACCACGACGTTACCGTTGCACTTTACACCTGGTGCAAATGTCACATAATCTCCAATCACGCAATCATGTGCAACATAAGAATAAATATTGGCATGAAATTGCCGACCAATTCTTATATTACTAGTCAGCGTCACGAAGGGGAAGATTATCGAACCTGCACCAATCTCGACATCATCCAAGACAACCGCGTTACTCGCGATTGCCTCTCCGATTAAAATCCCGTCCTCCTCAGCACGAAGAGCCAGTCGCTCACGCACCTTGCTATCGGCAATCGCAAACGAAATCTCCTTCCGTTCAGCGGCAGCCGCTAGAAAATCTTCATAGCTCAGGACATGGCAGCCATTCACATAACCGCCCGATAGACGATCGTCAATGAATACAAGTTCCCTATCTCCAGATGAAGCAACTCCCTCCCGAATCAGCGGCATCACCTCACGGCCAAGACCGCTAGCTCCGTAAACGCCGACCAGCTTCATTATTTTCCTTCCTTCGCTCGCTCTATCATTCCGTCAAATTTTGGCATCGTCGCCTCACCGGAAGCACTGATCCCATCTCGTGCGATGACCTTCTTAACGGTCATCCAAATGATCTTAAGATCCAACAGAAAGGAGTGATTATCGACGTACCACACGTCCAACTCGAATTTTTCCTTCCAGCTTAGCGAGTTTCTTCCGTTGACTTGCGCCCACCCTGTTATTCCCGGCCTTACTTCATGACGACGCGCTTGCGCAGGAGTATACAGAGGCAAATACTCTACCAATAAGGGGCGTGGCCCCACGATACTCATATCTCCTCTCAGAACGTTCCAAAGCTCCGGGAGCTCATCGAGGCTTGTTTCACGCAAAAATCTACCAAATGTAGTCAGACGGTCAGCATCAGGCAGCAACTTTCCATCTTCTCCACGCTCATTCGTCATCGTCCTGAATTTGATCATCTGAAAGATTTCCCCTCCTAATCCAGGCCTGGCTTGACGAAAGAAAGCTGGACCGCCTAACTTGCGGCGGACCTGCAATACTAGATATAGAATTGGCAATCCGAATACAATCAACCCAACCGACGCTAACACCACATCAAAAAGACGTTTCATTCCCCCCCCTCTTTTGATGGCGCATCTAATCTAACTTCGCCATCGTATGGCATTTGCTTAAGTACCCAATTTGCCCATTGATTCGCCAGCAGCGCTCGGTCGAACACCTTCTCCGCGAGCGACTTGCTCCTCCTCCCCATCTCCTCTAGCGCCTCTCTGTTCTCCGCCGCGAATTCGAGAGCACTGGCAAAGGCTCCTGCATCATCCGGGGCCACTGGAAACCCGCACTGATGCTCCTCAATCAGACCGGCAACCCAACCCGGATAGTTATTTAGTACTGGTAACCCAGCAGCTATATAGTCAAAAAACTTATTCGGTGATGTTCCATAGTAAAAGGCCGGTACGTTTGCGAGAATCTGTAATCCGACATCAGTTGCGGCCATCAAGCCAGCCAAACGGGCCTTATTCACCGGCTCGAGAAATATAACGTTATGCAGCCCTTCTCGTTCGGCCCGTGCCATCAGATTCGATTTGAGCTTTCCTTGTCCAACAAATACCAATTTAATGTCGTCGCGCCCGCGCTTCTTTAACTCCAATGCTGCATCAAGTACGGCATCCAATCCGTTGGCCATCCCATGTGTGCCCGCAAACAAGGCAAGGAGATCTGCTTCCTTCACCCCCGACGGGCGCCACTTTTCGACCTTCGCGCCAAATATATCAAGGTCGCATCCATTCGCCACAAGCTTGACGCGCTCGCTCGGAACTCCTCGGCGTTCAATTCCCTCTACGATTCCTGGTGATAAGCCTATGAGTCGATGAGCCGAGTGATAGCTACACCATTCCAGTACCGACATGGCCATTAGTACTACTGGATTCCGAATTACACCCATGGCACGCGGCAACTCGGGCCATAAATCGCGCACCTCGAACACGAACTGCTTCCCACGCAACCAACGCGCAAAGATCCCAGGAATGCCGGCCGTAAGTGGTGTCGTGGTCGCAAACAAGACATCATACGACTCAGTCAGCGCTAGCCCAACGCTGCGTGCCGCAAACCTGAGAAAGGTGAGGCCCCGCTTTATGAAGCCATCACTATTGGAGTACGCCAAGTCAAACTCTATAACTTCAATGCCATCGACAACGCCGCGCCTCCGGCCGTTCACAAATGGCGCCTCTAGTCCTGTCTTACCACCACCATAGCTCCCACAGACCATTGTCACGTGAATACCCCGCAGCACTAGCCTCCGCGCCATTTCGTATGAGCGAATTCCAGCTGATCCCTTCGGGGTGGTGAAATGTTGATGAAAATACAGTACCCTCATTATTCCCATTTATATTCTGTTATTAAAGTTCCCGGCTCTCTCACTTCAATTTCCAATACCGGCAGAGAGGTTTTCTCAAGGTAATAGCGTGACTCCCAGCCCTCAACCACTTCCATCCTAACGATAGGCATGCTTGCCCTGACTCTAAGCTCATGCCCATCGTTATAGATTCGGCTCGCATCTAATCGCCAATCTCCAGGACTCAAGCGCCAACGCAAAACAGCCGTCTTCTTGAATCCTGAAATCTCATCTACGATGCTCAAACGCCTCGCTTCCAGCTGAATTTTGCGCGAATGACTAAGACCGGACCGATCACGATAAGCTGCCGCGAAACTTGTTCTTCCCTCTTCTTCAACTAACCACTCCACCCTCTCCGCCTTGAGCCAGTCTCCGAATAAAAAACGACTGACCTTTGGCATCTGATTTTTTCCATCAAACTGCACCGTATTATGACTTACGGTCCCAGAAAAATAGTTTAACCATGACTCCTCCGTGTTATAACTGAACGTTCCACCATCGCGAAGCCGATTTTCCCCAGCCACCCAGAAATCCACATGCAAAGCATCGGCCTGACTTGGTCGATATCGAAAACGCGGATAGCGAAGTAGTGCCATTGCATTTTTGTTTCTGAGTATGGCGAAGCCCCCATCATCTGCAATGCAAGAAGCTTGATCTGGGTGCAAATCGCTAGGCAGAGGAATTCCTAGCCAATGCAATGCGTCGTTCCAATGACCATCCTTACCATAAGCCAAGCGATTCATGTGTATCGCCATAGCCAACTGAACGCTAGGTCGGAAATCACGATAATCAGAATCACTCAATTGCAATAGACGCGCCCCGTCATTCGCACCCACATTTGGGCCGTCGCCACTATCTCTATCTATCATTTGATAGAGCCAGTTCGTGGCTAGCTGCAATCGATCTCGCAATCGCTGAGAAAAGGCAGGCAAACGTAAATGCAGGCGCCAGACCTCCGCAATACTGAAAGTGTCGAGCATTACTCTGTGATAGTTGAGCGAATACTGACTAAAGCTTCCATTCACTCCAATCAGCTTCGATGCCCTGTCCTCGAGCCATTTTTCCCCTGTTTTTCGCCAAGCAGCTGCCCGCCCCACCCCCACGTGTTCAAGCCAACTCCCGCCTATAAATAGTGCGGCCGCTTCGGACGTACCATGATTATTGTCTTGAGCAACAGCATACTTAATAGTAGGGGCTATACGATGGAGATGTCTGAGCAATAATTCCTTCAATCCAGCGAGTGGCATCTGTACCTCACCCAGTATGACCGCAGCCATAGCCAGATGCATTACTCTTATAGATGCTTCTTGCCCGCACTTCCAGTTAGGGCCTCGATAGGGCGGATTATTTGCACACCAATCCGAAAGCCAGTGATTTAGCCTAGCCCTGGCAGTAGGATCACCATTTCTAACTTGCTGAGCAAAGGCGATCACCCAATCGAAGCGGGACAACTCCCAAATTAGCTTTATATCGCCTACCGCCGGATCAAAATCGGGAATCTGCCACCAATTCCGCGTAGGATCCGGCACTCGCTTACCGGTAAGTGGATTTCCCAACCAATCCGGCGGCAGATCTGATATCCGATAATTCCAGCGTCCAAAAAGCAGCGCAAAGGAAACCCACTGCGTCGTTGTCGAGACAGGTGGAGAATCACCTCGCTTCGCCTGAAAGAACGGCCCCTTAGGAGCCGCTCCTTCTAATCGCCTAACCGGATTTAGGGCCAGCTTTACGCCAAGACGATAGGATGCAGCTCGAACGACGCTGGGAAGGCCAAGTGCCAAGACCGCTCGCGCCTTCAAGAGGAGTTTCGTCATTGCTTACGCAACAAGTTGGCCACATCAATGGTCGCTCTAGCTACCTCGAAGATCTCCTCGGGGGGGATTGCCGGTATGCCAGTTTCGACGGCCCTCAGGAACGCGGCAGCGCACGCTGTTTGTCCCTTATCCTGTCGCCAAAGATTAAAGCGGCTAAAGTTAGGCCACCCAAATCCCTTCATCTTTCGGAAGTTATCCAATTGCAGCACGCGACCGGCGGCGAAGACCTCCACACGCTCTTTCGGAAAGCTCGCTGATCCATTCGCCAAATACAGGATCGTGCCGAAGGAGCCATCTTCAAAACCCAGCGTGATAGATGCCTTGTCTTCTGTGATAGCCATACCAGGCACATCGCCCATTCGCCGGGCCTGGATAGAATTGATACGGCTATCCGCAAGAAAACGCATCAGATCAATAAAATGACAGGCCTCTCCGATAATTCTCCCGCCACCAACTGTGCTATCCTGGGTCCAGTGATCAGCAGGTATTGCTCCAGCATTCATCGTCAAGATAAATGACTTCGGCTCTTTGATTGTCTGCAGCAGCGACTTCATCTTCTGCACCTGCGGAGAGAAGCGACGATTGAAGCCGACCATCAATTGCAGCCCGTTCCCTGCTTCGCCTTGGCCTGTGGTGTAAGCAAGCTCGACCTCATCCAACTCGTCGTACCGAATAGCTAACGGTTTCTCAACGAAAACATTTTTTCCGGCATTGAGCGCCTGCCTCACAAATCTGGCATGTGAATCGTGACGCGTTGCTATCGCTATAGTATTGATCGATCTATCACCCAGCATTGCCTCCAAGTCGGTGGAGGCAACCGAGAATCCCGCTCTCTCTCCGTGAATAACACCGCTTGTGCCACCCTTGGTAACGATGGAATGCAGCTGTGCTCCCGCCGCCTTGAAGGCAGGAATCAATACGCGTGAGGCATAATTTCCCGCACCGACAAAACCCAGCACAGGCCGCTTCGCGTCGAAATTGGAATTAGCCTTGAGAACGACGCTTCGAATACTTCGCTCTTCTGCTGGCGAGCAATATTGAAGGAGGATTCCAAGTCCACTCTTGTCCTCCGTCAATACTTCGTAGGCTTTTGTAGCCTCTTCAAACAAGAATCTATGTGTAATGAGCGATGATACATTCAACTGGCCGCTAGCAAGCATGTCAAGCACGGCTTCAAAGTTGCGCTGCTCGGTCCAGCGAACAAAGCCCAGCGGATAGTCCGTACCTTTTTCCTCATAGCTCGGATCATATCTCCCAGGACCGTAGGAGCAGGAGACCTGGAAAGTCAGTTCCTTCTCGTAGAAATCTGCTCGATTCAACTCTAGCCCTGTAACTCCGACTAGCACAATTCGTCCGCGCTTCCGACTCATCCTCGCGGCTTGTGTTACCGGATCCGACGACTTAGTGGATGCCGTTATTATCACGCCATCAACGCCTCGCCCTCTACTGAACGCCATACCTGCTGCGACTGGATCTTCGCCTTGACCCGGATTGCAGGTTTCCGCTCCATATCTGCGAGCTAGCGCCAACTTGCCGTCGTCGAAATCGATCGCGAGCACTCGGCATCCATGGGCGCGCAACAACTGCACAGTTAAGAGCCCGATGAGCCCTGCGCCCGTGACCACAAACGACTCCCCTAGCGTCGGCTGAGCTAGGCGGATTCCCTGCAAACCTATACTCGCAACGACAACAAAAGATGCCGCTTCATCATCTACTTCATCGGGAATCTTCGCGCATAAATTTTGCGCTACAGATACCACATCTGCATGTGGCCCATTCGATACCACACGGTCACCGACCTTAAAGCCGGTAACACCACTCCCTATTTCTGTTACTACGCCCACGTTGCAATAGCCAAGCGGCAGAGGCTGCGATAGCTTGGATTGAACCGCTCCAATCGTTGCCGCCAGGCCGTCGGACTTAACCTTCTCAAGGACCATCCGTACCTTCTCGGGCTGCTGGCGTGCTTTTTGCAAGAGGGAAGCCTGACTGAAATTGACCAGCATTCGTTCTGTGCCAGCCGAAATCAGCGAAATTCGCGTGTGAGATATTACATTTTGAGATCCGATTGCCGGGCTCGGCACCAATTTAATCTCCGTGGCGCCGCCGCGGATATCTTGAATAATTTGTTTCATTTTTTAGCAAGAAATTCGTTTGTAGTTCTCGACGACCTTATTCAGTAGGTCCACCGAATCGCCATAACGATAGGTCACCACTTCGGCAGGTCGAGGGACCACGTCCGATGCAATGACTGCACAATTGAAATAGAGTGCCTCCAACACGCTAACGCTTTCACCATCCGTAGACGTCAGTCGCAGAAATAGATTCGCACTTTCAAAAACCGGCCAAAGCTCTCGCTGCCCGTCCAAAATTACTAAGGCACCAAGCTCCCGCAATGTACGAATCTCGTGGAGTAATGCTTTCGGCATATCAGACTCGTTGAACTCCGCGAAGGCCAACAGTAATCTCGCATTCACCCCTCCTGTCCGCAATGATCTCAACAGACCTACAACCGTGGCGATTCCGTAGACATCGAATCCATTGGCATCAACGTTATACCGCCAAGCGGCACTGACAACTCGAAATGCGTCACGATCGTTAATAAAATTCAGAACATCATCCGGGTAAGTTTCCAAGATCTGCCCACGCGATTCTTTCCTCGGCGGAAGAAAAGGAGATTCAACAACAACCTTCTCCATAAAACCTCTCTTGGCATACCCATCAATAAGATGACTATGCACAACCCGAACCTCTTTTAACCTCCCGATAAAAAATCGGTAAGCAAAAGCAGAATATCGACTCTTCCAAAAATGTCGGCTGGCGTTGTGGTCGTAAAGAACGGTTCGGGGTAGCAACCCAAGGAAAAAGAAAACGGCGAGAATACTTAGATTTGCGGAATTTAAAAGAAAAACGCAATTTCGATCAAAAATATAGCCTAAAAGTTCTCGAAACCATGCCTTATTCCCGAAATCAAGGGACGCTGCACCGTGATCCTTTAGACTTTCGAACTTTCTTTGCACGAACACACTCACGCCACCGATCGGGGGGGGAAAGCGGCCGACGATAACTTCAAGCATAGTATTTCACCAAGCTCGCGATAAAAGACTTAATTGACCGATTAACTGACTCGATCGAAAAGTGCCTTTCGTAGATTTCAAGCGAAGCCTCCGCACCCGCGTAATCGAATTTCAGATCCTCGCCTGACGAAAGCTGCCTGGGCACATCAACGATATGGGCTGCCTCACCCAAAAGTTTTACGTAAGACCTGATGGCATTCGTAGTAATCACACTCACACCGCAAGACAAATATTCCGCAAGTTTAATTGGAGACGAAACCCTATTTATGGAATCATCATCTCTTATTAAGAACCCAAACTGGTTTGCCGACAGGAAACGCTCGACCTCGCTCTTCCCTGTCAATGAAACGATATTCGTAATGCCGATCAACTCCGAGGAGCCATGCTGCTCAAGCGTTCTGCGAGCGATCCCTTGCTCGTGCGTAGCGACATTGAATGTTACGTTCTGCGTCGTGCGAACTATCACGTTCATTAGTCGAACTATCACATCAAAATTCTGCCAGGGAGCCATGCCGCCTAGATAACAGAATGACGCTGGAGTTCTATGCACATCGTGGCGAGATTTAAGATCGGAGGTACAAGCAACGACTACTCGAGGTCGGTGACCGAAGAGTGGATACCGTTCGTCGTAGAAATCCGCCATGTAACTCGATACATATATATATCCATCTGAGGACAAAAATGCCACGAACTCTATTAGACGCAGCAAAATGTACCGATACCACGACTTCCGCTTAAGATAGCTCTCCTCCGCAACAAGTCCTTGCACCCAATACAATATTCTGGCTTTGGATCCAATCAATAGCATGCGAAGCAGCAATACCTGCCACACATTCAAACAAACGATAAACTCTTGAGACCTCACCTGTCTCAAGTCATCCATCGAGAAGCGGCCAATAGAGCGCCCTTGCAAGAGTTCCTCTGTCGTCCCACCTGCATGGGAAAATTGATTCATTAGGCGTAGCCACGCCAGGCTGACAGCACTACCAGGAGCGACCCCTTGAAAACAAAAGCCAAATTTCATGAAAACACTCTTCAAATAGATGGTCTAAATGAATCAGGTCTCTGTGAGACAGCAGCTACCCGGCCCTGTCCGGAGGATGCGCTTACACAGATGAATCCCATGAAAATGGTCAGAAAAAATTGGTAAAATGTAAGCGTAAAACCCATAATTAAATATGCCAAATAACCAAAAGCGATTACTCGGTCGGATCTCTCGCGCTTCATTAACAAATAAATTAGCGGGAAACTCACACAGGCGAAGTACACTAGGCCTCCCACAAAGCCGAGTTCAGCCAGCGCCTCGATGTAGGTATTGTGTGCAGCATCACCCACAATCAGTCTGAATCCCCCTGGACCCACACCAAAGATGGGGGAACTGTTGATCAGATTGATTGCCTGTCCCCAGAACTCGAAACGACCACTTGCTCCGTCATTCGCAACCGAAGACTGAATGGAGCCTAGTCGATCGAATACATAACCAGCCTGACTGTACAAAAGTACGATTGCTAGAACGCCCACAATCAGAATCTGCAATCTTCTCTTCGATTTAAGTCCTCCAAACAGTATGATGAGAACCATCATCGCTACTAGAGAGACTGCACCGGCACGACTTAAGGTGCCAAAGATTTGCATGATATTCACGGCGGCGCAGCAAAATAGTAGGAACCTAAAGCGGGTGATCTTCCCTGACAGACTGAGCGCTACGGCGACCGGAACAAAGTGGAGCGCAGCAACGTAGTTTGGTTCTTGGCCAAGCCAGAGGAGTCTCTTCACAAACTCCTGATCGAGAAAAATCTGAGATTTCGACTCCCAATCAGTGGCGGCAGTCAATGCGGTTGCCAACAGAGCAGGCGGCGCCTCCGAGTAATAGCAGATGACTTTGTAGATAAAGGCAGCAGATGATGCGAGGCAAATGCTAATCAGAAAGTATCTATACTCGCCTTCACTCTTAATCAGAAAACAGAGGAGAAGAAGGAGTATCAAACCTTGTACGTACAGCATCACGATTGGGAGCGCTGTCATAATCTCATCTGACAAGATTGCCGAGAACAGCGATACTCCGATCAGAGCTAGCAGAATCGGCACCCAGTACTTCCAAAATGTCGCAAGACCACTGCCCGCTCTTCTTCCAACTCCTTCTAGCAGGGCATGAATAGCCAGTGCTCCACTTATCATTGCAATAAGCGGCACATCAGCCATAAGTGCGACTGGGCTGTAGAAAACATATGGAATTGAATAGATTAATGCCAAGCGGTTTACTGCAAGAACAAAGAAGAACGCCAATACCGCCAGCCGATAGATTTGCTGGGAATCCGTCAAAAATCCAGATAGGCCTAGGATGGTGAATCCTGAGGCGAGAATGCACGCAAACTGCGATCGCTGTAATTTAATCATAACAGTGATGAACTATTTTCTTCGCTACGTCCATCCACGTGGAAAGGCCCAGTTCATGGGGTTTTGGGGGTGAGTCGCCCCTAAGACTGCTTATCTTCGCGGCAATATCGTCAGGGTCGTCAGGCCTGAATCGCACTACATGATCAGCAAGCACTTTATCAACTGGAACCCTATCCGAGACGAGCAAGTGACTTCCTGCCGCTGCGGCTTCATAAAGCACCAGAGGCATAACTTCACTAAAGGAAGGAAGGATAAAGGCTTTTGCAGCTGCGTAGGCCGACGGTAGCAATGGGTCGTCATTTTGAATGGCCGGCAACAAGTGTACGTTTCTTGCCCCTAAACTTCGAATACTATTCATATAGGCTTCACTGCCATCACGAGTCGGTCCGATATTCACATATGTCCAGCCACAGCCTTCCGCTCTCTTCTCCAGCAGAGAAATAGCGCGAGCAACGTTCAACTGGTTTTTCCGCTGCTCGATAGAACTCACTTGCAACAGAAGATCTTTGTGACTCGGATATTGGGCGCGAAATATGTCCGGACTCGCATCAAAGAAGCGATCATCCACTCCATTCGGAATTATTCTGAGCTTGGCAGGAAGTGCACCGAAACACTCTGATAGCAGGGCTCCCTCCTCCTCATTAAGTGCGACGATTACATCTGCGATATTAAGAAGTGTTCTTGCGATTTGGTATCCGGTATAGACACCAGGGAGTCTAGAAGCAGCAACTTTCGCTTTCAGTACTATACGCCGCGTTGAGAATGCATTGAGTACCGGGGAGACAACAACCTTCAATCCATACTTCTTCGCCCGAAGCGCAAGATACAAATTTGCAGAGTCAACAGAAAAACAATGCAATATGCTTGCACTCTGATCTAAGTCGCCCCACTGGTCATGATAGACCACACCGTGACCGAGTCGTCGCAGGCTATCCGCAGTCCGACGCACCTGAATTTGCAAGCCGCCCAAATCCAGACCAAATCGCGGGTAAGTGTTGAATACGATTTTCTTCACAGACGATCCTTATTCTCATCGCTTCGCGTTCCGAAGTCGAGGAAGCTCGACCAGCCAATAGCAGTTAAGTATGGCTGAAAAAAAAGCGATCAGACACATAGACATAACTGCACCCACCAATCCAAGCTTTTGAACAAGAAGGGCGTATGCTGGCATTGAAATCAGCAAGGCAACCTTATTAGTAAGGAGATCTCGGTCCGAACGCCCCTTAACAACAAGCATAATGGACGCAAGATAATTCCCCAGACTTACGATTAACCAGCAAGCAAGCCAGATGAAAAGAAACGCAACCTCCCTAACCTTTTCACCATAGATCAAGACAAATATCTCTTTCAAAATTGGGCTCAGCAAAAGAACGCAGATCAAGGACGCGCTTATTACTGTGACCAACATCACCAAGAATTTCTGCTCAGATAACCGGCTAAGCTTAGCCACAAATGACGGTTTAACGAGTTCGAATACTCGGAGACCGGCCGCGGGAATCTGCATCGCAATATTCAACTCACCGACACGCGCGGCGGGCAATATGGCTGCGACAAGCATCTCGCCAGACTTCACGTTAATTAGTGACATTACGGCACTAAAAAAAATATTCGACGCACGCCTATAGGTCTGTTTAAAACTACGGAGAAAATTCCCACGCAAAAACGCGAGCCCAAGCCTTTCTTGCAAGAAGAGTCCTGCAATCAGCCTAGATGAGACAATGGAAGAAAATAAAATCGCGAAACCGCTTAGATTTGAAAACTTGCTCAACAGAACAACCACTGCTAGTCGCCCCACTTCCATCAGAACATTCGAGAGTTGAGCTACCCTCCCTCGCCCATTGACTTGACTAAACGCAAATGCATTCGAATAAAGAGAGCTCGAGAGGCAAATGATCGTTCCAAAAAACAAGGCTCCATTTATTCCGTAGATCAGCGCGCCAATGACGAAAAATGGTACAGATATCAGTAGATTGAGGCGAGTTATACAACTCGCTATCGCCCTCAGATACTTGGCCCGTCTTAAGGGGCCGCGAACTTTTGCGAGTCTCGTGGTGTAGTGCATCCGTGCGCCAAGATCCACGATTACCCCCAAGATGGTTGAGATCAAGAGAGCGACAACGTAATATCCGATCTCCGAAATCTCCAAATGCCGTGCGACGTAGATATTCGTTATCTGATTGACGATCAAACTTAATCCGGCCACCCCCCCGAAGAGCAAGATGTTGCCCATTGCGCACTACCTCATTACGATTCACTACGGACCGGGCTCAGCGCGCTGTGCAATGAGCCCGGCAGCATAGGCAACCCGCGTTCCTTCTCAAAAATTCACACCTCGCTGATGCCACAGGCATCAACGACGATCCAGTCCTGCCAAAAGGCTGCCGATTGCTCTTTGAAGGACTTGTGCCCTACTAGCACAACCGCAATCTGTGCCAGTTGCCTTGCCGTCTCGGCCGTCACCAGCTCAACATTATCGGGTAGCGTAGTGGGTGCGCTTTCAATATTCGGCTCGACTACTACTAGCCTTCCTTTGTGCGAGCGTGCCAAACTCTTGGCGATTTCGACCGAAGGGCTCTCACGCAAGTCATCAATATTTGCTTTAAATGCAAGGCCGAAGCACGCTATGGTGACATCTTTAACATTTTTTTCAGGATTCTCTTGCAAGTAATCCGCTACAGCAATCTTAACTTTATTGAGCACCCACTCGGGTTTTCCATCATTTACTTCGCGAGCTACTCGAATAAGGTTTGACGAAGCCGGTGCCGCACTGACGATGAACCAGGGATCAACCGCAATACAATGTCCCCCGACTCCGGGCCCTGGTTGCAAAATTTTTACACGAGGATGCCGATTGGCAAGCTTGATCAGCTCCCAAACGTTAATTTTAAGTTCCTCACATATAATCGAAAGCTCATTTGCAAAAGCGATGTTTACGTCGCGAAAACTATTTTCCGTCAGCTTGCACATCTCAGCCGTGCGAGCATCTGTGATGATGCAATCGCCTTCTACAAAAACCCTGTACAACTGCGCGGCCGCCTCCGAACACTTAGGCGTCATCCCACCAATTACACGGTCGTTCTGTACGAGTTCTCGCAAAACATGACCAGGTAGCACACGCTCAGGGCAGTGAGCCACTCGAATGTCCGAGAACTCTCCATGCGTTTGCGGAAATGTCAGATCCGGTCGAGCATCAGACAGCCAGGCCGCCATCTGCTCCGTAGCGCCAACAGGTGACGTAGACTCGAGGATAACTAGATCCCCCTTTTTTAGTACCGGAGCGATTGAGTGGGCCGCAGCCTCAATGTACTGCATGTCCGGCTGATGCTCTCCGAGTGCACCACTCTTGAAGGGTGTAGGGACAGCAATCAGAAAAGCATCAGCGGGCTCTGGCTTCGTCGTGGCACGAAGATAACCTTCGACCACAGCAGCCCGCACGACCATATCCAATTCCGGCTCAATGATATGGATCTCGCCTCGGTTAATAGTGTCTACCGCCTTCTGATTGACGTCTACGCCGATGACCTTCTTTTTTCGACTAGAAAATACGGCCGCCGTTGGCAATCCAATATATCCCAGCCCAATAACCGAAATAGTCTCAAAGCTCATAATTTCCCCGAGTCCGGATTTTTAATTTCCTGCTTCACAGGAATTAAGACAAGAATTCCGACAGCTTTAACGAAATTCGTTCGACTGCCTGACCGTCGCCGTACGGATTGTGCGCAAAACTCATGCGCTCATATAATCCGCGATTGGTGAGCAATTCACGTAAATTCCTCGAGATCGAAGCCTGGTCAGTTCCAACTAGTCTTACAGTACCTGCCTCAATCGCCTCCGGCCTTTCTGTCGTGTCTCTCATCACGAGAACAGGCTTACCCAATGATGGTGCCTCCTCTTGTATCCCTCCCGAATCGGTAACAACAAGATAGGCGCGATTCATGAGATATACGAAAGGCAAATAATCCAGGGGCTCAATCAAATAGATATTCTGCACACCAGACAGCAAACGATTTACCGGCTCCCTTACATTTGGATTCAAATGCACTGGATACACGATATCGACATCAGGGAATTCTCGAGCCGTCTCGACAAGTGCTTGGCAGATACGCTCAAAGCCCCCACCGAAGCTTTCCCGGCGATGCCCAGTCACCAGTACTAGACGACGATCCTGCGTCAAATATGAAAACTGCTCACTAAAGCGGGCTTGCAGTTGCTTGTCATTGTTCAGTGACTCTACGACTTTCAGCAAAGCGTCAACTACGGTGTTTCCAGTAACAAAAATGCGATCGCTCGGAACACCTTCACGCTCTAGATTTCTCTTAGAAACTTCCGTCGGAGCAAAGTGAAGCGTAGCAAGGGCACCTGTTAGCTTCCGGTTGGCCTCCTCTGGCCAAGGAGAATATAGATTCCCGGTTCGCAAGCCTGCCTCGACATGTGCAACAGGCACCCTCTGATAGTAAGCAGCTATGCTAGTAGCTAGAGTTGTCGCAGTATCCCCGTGTACAAGAACGACATCCGGTGTATATTCCGAAAAGATTCTCTTCATACCTTGGAGGATGGAGGTCGTTACGTCCGTAAGATCCTGCCCTGGCTTCATAATATTCAGATCAAATTCTGGGCGAATCTGAAATAGCTCAAGTACCTGATCCAGCATCTCGCGATGTTGTCCCGTCACACAGACTTTCGCGTCAAAGCGTTCATCTTCAGCCAAAGCAAGCGCTAGTGGAGCCATCTTGATTGCTTCTGGACGCGTGCCAAAAACACAGAGAGTCTTAATCGGACGAGCAGGCATTTTATGAGCACCGGAGGTTGACAGCAAATCTCGCTCCACGTGGATTCGAGACGGGATAGTGCGTAATGGGAGAAGAGCTAGTTGCAGGGCCCGGTTGCGAACTGAGAGCCCTGCCAAGCAGCCTTCCGAAGAAGGCTAATACTAATAATCAAAGGTCTTTTAAAAAATCGCCATTGGCCTGCAGCCTAGAATCCTACGGCGATAGACGTTTGCTCAATGAGATTTCGGCAACTGGGTGTACTCGTACTGTGCATAGCGGTAGCGCCCATACTTTGATCCATAGCCATATCGGAACGCGTTGGGATCCAAGCCATTGAAGATCACCCCCTTTATCTCGATATTGCTTTGCCGCATTTGCTTTGCAGATTCCACCACTTCGCCAACCGTCGTGCGCTCGAAGCGAGTGACTAAGAAAACAGTGCCGCATCGCGCAGCCAAGATGCCGGTGTCCGCCACCGCTAGCACTGGCGGCGTATCAATCAGTACAAGGTCATATCGCTGACTGAAGGCGTCCAGGAGTTGCACCATGCGCTCATTGAGCAACAGCTCCGCTGGATTCGGAGGCATCGTACCGGTGGAAATGAAGTCCAGGTTTTCGGCGACACCTCGTTGTAATGCCTCATCCAAGGCAACACGTCCCGCCAGCACGTCGGACAATCCCGGCTGACGGTCTTTGCCAAAGTATTGATTCAGGTAGCCCTTGCGCAAATCAGCATCCACAAGCAGGACTCGCTTGCCACCCGTCGCCATGATCGCCGCAAGGTTCGCGGACACGAAAGACTTTCCGACACCAGGGGTAGGGCCGGTAAGCAGTACGCGATTGTTTGGGGCATCGAGCATCGCGAATTGCAATGCCGTACGCAGGCTGCGCAAACTTTCTACCGAGACGTCGTTCGGATGGAGCGTGGAAAGCAGGTGCATGCCCGGCTTACGTAGTCGAATCTCTTCTGCTAGCGGCAATTGCGCCTGTGAGAGCGGCACGGTAGCGTAGACATTCAGCCCACTGTGCTGTTCAATATCTTGCGGGTCAGTAATGCCGCCGTACAGCGCATTGCGCATGAACGCGACCCCAACCCCGAAGAGAGTCCCCAGAATGGCCGCCAATGCAATCACAAGCCCCTTCTTCGGCTTGACGGGCTCCTCCGGAATGGGGGCGGAGTCAATCAGGCGGACGTTTCCGACCTTACCTGCTTTTACCAGCTTAAGCTGCTGCATATTGTTCAGGAGACCAACATACAGATCATTATTGACCTGCACATCCCGCATCAGGCGCAGCGTATCTTGCTCCAGATCAGGAAGCCCGCGCATGCGAGTAGTCAAGCTAGACGATTTCGCAGCCAGAGCAGCGATTTGCTGATCAACGGCCTGCAGCGAGGGATGGTCCGGACGGAAACGAGTCAGCAATTCCGCGCGTTTTTGCTTGAGCTCCTGCAAACTAGTTTCTACTGTCACACTCTCTTGCAGGTAAGCCTTACCCTCCTCACTGAGATCAAAGGTTCCGCGCTTATTTCGCATGTTGTTATATTTAATCTCAGCTTGGTCCAGCTCGCCTTTTAGCTGAGGCAGCAGATTCCCCAGAAATACCAGTGATTTCTCTGCTTCCGCAGATTTTCTGCGAATATTTTGTGCGACATATTCCTCGCCAATTTCATTGAGAATCTCAGCGGTAAGGCGACGATTCGGACCCTCAAGCGACGCGCCGATAATTCCGCTTTGCTTGCCTTTTTCTGCAATCTTTAGCTGGTCCTGCAAATCCTCCAAAGTTTTAAGCTGAGACTTTCTTACCAAATTAAAGACGATTCCCGGCTTCGCCTTCAAATCTTTAACAAGAAGACTAATCGATCCAATGGACTGTTTGACTTCTACCGGCTGACCGATCGCACCCTCAATGGGCTGATCGAGCCCGTTTTGTTCCAAACGGAAGCGGCCATTCTCAAGCACCAAGAGCTTGAAAGGCAGGCCTTCGAGTTCTTCTGGCACATCAAAGAGAGAAACCTTGATTGACTCCGCCCCCCAGGCGTAACCACCCATACCTAAGAAACCAGGTTCGGAGAACCCCTTCGCACGGCTGGCGATCCAGCCACCAATCAGCGGAAAGTATTTTGGCCTAGCATCAATATACAGCTGCAAATTCTCGACAGCCTTGCCGACGACCATCCGCGACCGAAGAATTTCAATTTCCGCAGCAGCTTGAGTCTTTACGTCAAACAGACTAGAGACATCTCCGAGCAAGCTCTTAGCGTCACCCGGCGTGTCTTCGACTTGGACAAGAATATCTGCCTGATAGACTGGTCGCGCGAGGAACGCATAGGCCGCACCCAGCAGCATTACGCTCAGCGAAATTGCTGCGATCAGCCATCGACTCGCCACCAGTACATCGAGGTATTTGACGAGGTCAATCTCACCATCCGGCGGCTGTTGCGCTCCGACCGGAATATACGGAGGATTTTGATTCATGTTAGTCACTGCCAATTCGGTTTAACCCAATGCCCGAATACGGGGCACCCACGCCTTTACGCCGCGCTGGATCAACTCCAGCGATTGCTCAAATCTCTCTCGAGATTGGCGATAAGGATCGGGAATATCGTATTTGCCGGGCTCACCCAACCGAAAAACCTTCCCCGTGGTGGCCGGATGGCGACGCTGAACCTCGACCTTCTGCTCGTTGTCCATAACGAGGATCAGGTCTGCCTGCGTAGCCAATACATTGTTGATCTGCTGCGCGCGGTGTTCGTGAATATCGACCCCAGCGGCTCCCATCAATTCGATGGCGGCGGCGTCCGCAGGCTTGCCGACCAAGGCGCCCAGACCTGACGAGTACACAGTCAGTTCAGGCATCGCGTCGCGTAGCAAGGCTTCCGCCATTGGACTTCGGCAGATATTGCCAATGCAAACGATCATGACTTTCTTGATCATTTCAGAACACCAGCAGTCGATGTGAACCACGAGCCAATCGGCAGCAACTGATTGACCACACGGCTCCAGCGGGTCACGCCAGCTGCATCTACATAGACGACATCCTTCGGACGCATTTCGAAGGCTTCAGCGAGCGCCAACGACACGGGCGACTTGCCGTCCAAGTGGTACACGGTCGCCTCGCCATCCGGTTGCTTGCGAATGACGTAGATCTCCTTTGCATCAGCAGTAGTCGGATTCACACCACCGGCCTCCCCCAACGCTTCGCTAAGCGTCAACCTGCCATTGCGAGGGAAGACGGACATGGGCTTTAGTACTTCGCCGGCGACGAACACCTTGCTGTCTTCGCGCTGCTCCACACGCACGATGTCGCCGTTGCGCAGTAAGAGGCGAGTCGGGTCGATGCCCTTCGCCAGCAACCCCGGAAGGCTGACCATGTAGTTCTTACTGCCGCGCGTCACGCGGATGCGGCTGTTGTCCCCCGTCGAAACATTGATACCGCCAGCACGGTTGATGGCTTCAACCAGCGTCATCGGCACGTCATCGATGTTCTGCGGGCCTGGCGTCTTCACTTCACCGTCGAGGTAGACACGCTTGCTGCGGTAGGCCAACACGCGCACCGTCACCTGGGGCACGTTCACAACCTTGTCGAGCTTCTTGCTGAGTTCGCCGCGGACCTCGTCCGCAGTCTTGCCAACAACATCCACGACGCCGGCGTACGGAAATTGGATAGTGCCCTTTGGACTCACTACGTATCCAGGCACGTTGGTCGCACCGCTGTAGTTGGGTATGTCGTAGGCGTTGCCGATGGAATATGTTTGCGTCGGGAACACCAACTCAGGATGGTCCCACACGACGATGGACAGGATGTCACTGGCACCGATGCGATAAGGCTGCGGCTCGCCGAAAAGTGCCTCCACATCTTGGTTAACCACCGGCGTCTCCGCCTTCAGCGCGCGCACGAGGTCAAGGGTGATCGGCGTCACCTTCGGTACGGTATTGGGATCGTCGGGGTTCAGCGGCCGCTGCGGGTCGAACCGCATGCCAGGTGCGAGGGCACAACTTGCCAGCAGGGGGACCGCGACCATGGCGGCGAGTCCTTTGCGAGCGCTCGAGATTCTTGACAGCATGAATACGTCTTCAGAGTTGACATGACGCCGAGCACGCGCGAGGCGCACGGAGACACCGGCCGACCAGCCGTACCCATGCTTCATCCACTTTGCACGTTCCCTGCCGACACCTTGCCGGACAACTCGGCAACCACACACCCCTGGCCTGGCGGCGAGCCGGAAAGCCCGGCCTGCCTGCGCGCTGGCCGGCGTGTGCATCTATGTTTATCGCCTATGGATGGCGATTTTTTAGCAACTGTTGATTTTAGCAGTTTTGCGAGGGGGAGTTCCCCAAGAAGGGGCCTCCTTCTAGCGCAAAATTGCTATCTTTCAGCGGCAATCACGTCACATTCTTTTCGCCCATCCCATCGCCCGGAAACCCCCACCGGGCTTGCGGATCCGGCTGTTGCAGCTTGGCTGAATCCACCCCCATCCGGGTGAGAATTCGGCACTCGTAATCAGCAAAAAAAGTGGATATATGCCGGAAATACCACTGTGGGCATTGCACCAATTTTTTGCCAGCCCGAAAGGTATCAAGCATTCCAAAGCTGCCCCACCCCACACGCAGGGGGATCAACCCATTTTCGGTTTGTGCAAACGTGGAGGGGAACGGGCCGTACGGGTCAGCGACCGCCAGCTCGTGGAGGCGTGTGCCGACGCCGAGTGCCGCCACCTCGACTCCGCCCCTCCCCACGCAAGGGAGGACCCGCACACTGGTAGCAGCCACTCATGGCGATGTCATGACATCCGACCCGAGCTCAGGTTGTCTGAGATGTCGCTGCAACACTGTGCCGCGCGGTGGCGCGGCGGGGGCCGAAGCAGGGCGGCGCGCCTTGCCTGAGGCCGATGCGGACACCCAGGCGCGGTGCCGGTTATCGGCAGTTTGGAGGGACTTCTCTACCCCAATTTGGCGGTAACCCTCCTCTGGAAGGGGTGCAGCACAAGGGGACGCTTTCGATAATCAATCGCAACCAAACACGAAATCGCGCCCTGACGCAATACCCAATGTCGAGAGCCTCCACACAATGAGCATCGCCTTTCTTCTAGCCTTTGTGGTCTTCGAACTGGCCTGGTTCCTGCCGTTCCGAAGCGTGTTCAAGCAGGCCCACTTCCAGCCGGGCTATGCATTCATCTCGCTGGTGCCGGTGTTCGGGCCGCTGATCTGTATCTGGATCCTGGCGTCCAAGCGCTGGCCGCTGAAAAGCAAGATGGTCAAGACCTACGCCTGACGTCGGGCGCGTTGTTTGCCATGGCGCCGCTCCGGCGCCATGGATTGCCTCTGCCATCTGCGCCTGCCAAAGCGGCCGACTGCCTCTCACTTCCCCTGCGTTCCAGCGAAACAGTCTCGCCACACTTCCCCCGCACGCCTGCCACAAGATGCAATCCATGCTGACGGCGTGCTTCGGCCATTCCGCGCATTCCGAACATTCCTCCAGCGCCCTGCCAGATTTGGCATTGGTGGTCTTTCGCACAGAAGATTCCCAAACCCACATGTAAGGATTCTTTGCGGGAACTCCCTTTTTCTTGGAGATGTCATATCATTCGGACCAACCCCTCCTATGGGGGGTTGATCCTTGAATGGCTATGCAGACATGCACGCACCAAAAGAGTGCCGACACGACGGGCGGAGGAATCCAACCAGCGTGAGCAATCCTGGCCGTGAGTGCTTCCCATCTCTCATGAATCAAGGCATGGCGCCGTTAACCAGCGCGGTGGGAGCATCGGATTTCCGGATTCCTTGGGGTAAGTTTGATGACGATCGATTCTGATGTGGCTGAAAAGCCCTATTACAGTACCCGGACGGCGGCGAAGTTGCTGAACGTCTCGCTGGGCACCGTCCAGAAGATGGTGGAACGCGGCGAGCTGGGTGCCTGGAAAACCAACGGCGGTCATCGCCGCATCCATAAGGAGACAGTGCACAACCTGCTCGCCACGCGCGTGGGCAAGGAAGTGCCGGTGTCTGTGCACGAACTGGATCTGGTGGTCTTCCACCCCAACCACCAGGAAGCGCAGAAGATCCACACCCAGCTCAGCAAATGGGGCCTGCCGCTGAAGAGCGTGGTGGTGGAGGATGTGATCGACACCATCATCACGTCGGTCAGCAGCCATCCGCGCGTGGTCCTCTATTACGTAGAGGAAGTGAACCCCGAGGAAATGGCCCGCATCGAGAAGCTGCAGCAGTTCTTTGCCAGCCAGCGCGTGGTGTTCGCCGTCATCACCAGCCGGCGCAGCTTCGAGGGTGTGACGGATGCGCTGCAGCACCGGGGCATCATGGTCTTCCTGAAGACCCCGACGCTGGAAGAAGTGAAGGGTTTCCTGCGCGCGCAGTTGATGATGAACGGCCGCACGGCCGGCTGATTGCCGGAGCGCCCGGCATTTCGCGCCACCATGACGGGCCGCCCGGCCCGTTCCGGCGCACGCACCCCAGGCACGAGGCGGCCAGCGCGGCCGCCTGCCCCCTACCCTGCTCGTCCAGGCCCGCCTTGGGGCCCGCGCTTCAGCCGCGCCCGACGAACGGCATATTGGTTGCCATCACCGTCATATTCAGCACATTGGCCGACAGCGGCAGGCTTGCCATATAGCCGACTGCATCCGCCACGTGCTTGACGTCGACCATGGGTTCCGGCGCCACCGTGCCGTTGGCCTGCAGCACGCCTTTCTGCATCCGCGCCGACAGTTCGGTCAGGGCATTGCCGATGTCGATCTGGCTGCAGGCAATCTGGAACGGGCGGCCGTCGAGCGCGATGCTCTTGGTCAGGCCCAGCACCGCGTGCTTGCTGGCGGTGTACGGCGAGGAGAACGGCCGCGGCGCGTGGGCCGAGATGGAGCCATTGTTGATGATGCGCCCGCCCTGCGGCGATTGCCGCCGCATCAGCCGGAAGGCGGCGCGCGCGCACAGGAAGACGCCGGTGAGGTTGGTGTCGATCACGTTGCGCCACACCTCGACGTCGAGTTCGTCCATCGGCACCGCCGGTGCGTTGACCCCCGCATTGTTGAACAGCACGTCTAGGCGGCCATAGCGCTGCTCGATGGTGGTGAACAGGGCATCGACGCTGGCGGACTCGCGCACATCGGTTTCCACGGCCAGCGCCTCGCGCCCGCGTGCCTTGGCTTCCTCGACCAGTGCGCCCAGCGGTTCGGGGCGGCGCCCGGCCACCACCACGGTAAAGCCGTCATCCAGCAGGCGGTTGGCCGTGGCACGGCCGATGCCGCTGCCGGCGCCCGTTACCAGCGCCACGCGCCTGGTTTGCGATGCTGTCGATTCCATTGCGTTGTCTTTGTCCAGTTGGCTGTCTGTCGATGAGGGGAAGCCGCCAGGCGGCGGGCGGCCCGCTGCGAAAGCGTGATCCGATTCTTACTGGCAAACCGGCGCAGCAGGTTGCGGATGGCGCATTGCTGGTATGCGAGTTTGCCATGCCTGCGGCGGCAGCGACGGCGGCCTGGCTCTGCCGCGCACAGGCGGCACGTGTGCCCGCGAGACAGCGTGCCGCGCTTGCGGCACCACGATTGCGATCAGGGAATCCGGGAAGAGACAACGCGGAAGAAAAGCGGACCACCAGAAAGGCGCCGGGCCAGCCGAGCGATGCTGCTGCCCGGCCGGCCCATTGCCCCCGTTCCCACCCCTGGGTTCCGTTGTGCGGCGGCCCCGGATGGAGAGGGGCGCCGCCAGTCCTTGATCTTTCTTGGTCCTTGCTGGTCCTTCCGGCTCCGGTGCCCGTCAAGCAGCCAGCGCGTGGGCCGTCCCCAACAACGCCGCTGCGCCCGTATCGCCCCTCTTCTCTGCCGCCGTCTCCGCCGCCTTTCCAGCCTCGCCACCCTCCCCTGCCATCACCCACCCGAACAGGTCGCGCGGGTCAGGCGCATTGGCCACCAGTTCCACATAGCGCCCGATATGCAGGGCATGCGTCTTGGCGTGCAGCCAGCGCAGCGCCGAGTAGTCTTCCAGCGCAAACCCCACCGAGTCGAACACGGTCACATCGTCCGCCGACTCGCGCCCGCGCGCCTGGCGGCTGACCAGTTGCCACAGTTCGGTTACCGGGCTATCGGCCGGCAACTGCTGGATCTCGCCTTCGATGCGCGTCTGCGCGGCGTATTCCACCGTAATGCGCGCGCGGCGCAGGATGTCCGGGTGCAGTTCGGTCTTGCCGGGGCAGTCGCCGCCGACGGCGTTCAGGTGCATGCCCGGCCGGATCATGTCCGGCAGCAAGATGGTGGCGTGCGTCTTGTCGGCCGTCACCGTGGTGACGATGTCGGCGCCCTGCACCGCTTCGCGCACCGAGTCCATCCGCACGATGGTCAGGCCCGGCACGCCGGCAAGATTGCGCATCAGCTTGGCGGTGGCGTCCGGGTCGATGTCGTAGGCGTGGATGGTGCGCACGCCCAGCATGCCGTGGAAGGCCAGCGACTGGAACTCGGCCTGCGCGCCGTTGCCGATCAGCGCCATGGTGGCGGCGCCCGGGCGCGCCAGCAGCCGGGCCGCCAGCGCCGAGGCCGCGGCGGTGCGCAGCGCGGTGGCCAGCGTCATGTCGGCCAGCAGCAGCGGGAAGCCGGTCGACACCTCGGCCAGCACGCCGAAGGCCATCACCGTGGGCAGGCCCGCCAGGCCGTTGCGCGGATGGCCGTTCACATACTTGAAGCTGTATTGCACACCGTCCGTCACCGGCATCAGCTCGATCACGCCTTCGCGCGAATGGCTGGCCAGCCGGGCGGACTTATCGAAGGCGTCCCAGCGCAGCAGGTCCTGCTGGAGATGACCGGCCAATTCGACAATGGCCTGGCCCACGCCGACATGGCGCACCAGGCGCGCGGCATCGCCGGCGTCCAGGAAGCGGGTCATGGCGGTTTCCTTCATGGTTGGCTCCTGTGGGGTCCCGTTCCGTTCGTATTCTTTGGCTTGGCGCCTGCCGCTCAGGCCGCCGCCTGCTCCCCGCCCTCTTCCCCGGCCGTGCTGGCGCCCGCGCTGCTGCGGTCCAGCCGCAGCGTCATGCAGTAGGCGCCGCCGCCGGACAGCATGAAGGGGGTCAGGTCCACCTCATGCAGGCGGTAGCCGCGCTGCCCCAGTTCGCTGCGCAGGTGCGGGGTGGTGCGGGTCATCACCACCTGGTCGTGCAGGTTGACCGCGTTCACGCTGAAGTGGCGCAGGTCGGCTTCGGTGGCCTCGATGCGCTGGCTGGCCGGCACGCGGCGGCGCAACGCCACCAGCGACTCGGCGGTGAAGGCCGGCGGGTAGTAGAGGATCTCGCCGCCCGACAGCGGGCAGAAGCACACATCGAGGTGGTAGCTCTGTTCGGTGGCCAGCTCCAGCGCCACCACCGGCTGGTCGAAGTAGGCCGACACCGCATCGGCCGCGGCGCGCGTGGAGCGCGGGCCGAAGCCGGCCCAGAAGTGGCCGCGCGTGGCGTCCCAGATGCAGTCGCCCGCGCCTTCCTGGTAGCAGCCTTCCGGCAGCAGGCTCACCTCGCTGAGCAGGCCGCGCAGGCGCAGGTCTTCGAAGATGCGGGCAAAGGGCGCTTCCTCGCCGCGGCGCTGCGGGTAGCGGAAGCGCGCCAGCAGCGCGCGGCCGTCCAGCACCACGGCGGCGTTGGCCGGAAACACCATGTCCGGCTGGCCGGCCGTGCCCTGCGCCACCTCCACGGCGAAGCCCGCCGCCAGCAGCGCCGTGCGCAGCGACTCGAAGGCAGTCACGGCGCTGCGGTGCATGCCCAGCGGATCGCTGGCCCACCGCGCCGGGTCCATCCACGGATTGATGCTGTAGGACACATCGTAGTGGGTGGGATCGATCAGCAGGATGGTGGGTTGGCGCATGGCTCGGCTCCTATCTATAGAGATGGCGTGTCAGGGGTCGGGATGGCGGCTGGGAAGTCCTGGGGCGCCCTGGAAGGTGGTCGGGCGCACCGGCGGCTCCGTGTTGCCTGACTGAATTCTGCGCAATGGCGACGTTAGCCAAAAGGGAGCAGAATGAGCAAAACGTCTCACCGTCTTAGCAAAACGTCAGTACTTTCTGGCACTTTGCCAAGTGCCGTCTGAAATACACCGGAAACCGGCCAGATGGACGACACCGACCGCCAACTCCTCTCCCTGCTGCGCGACGACGCGCGCACCCCCGTCACCGCGCTGGCCAAGGCGCTGCGCGTCTCGCGCGCGACCGTGCAGAACCGCATCGCCAAGCTGGAACAGGAGGGCGTGATCGTGGGCTACACGGTGCGCCTGAAGCCCGAAGCCGAACCGCACCGCATCCGCGCCTGGATGACGGTGGCGGTGGAAGGCAATAAATCCCGCGAGGTACTGCAGGCCCTGCGCGGCGAACCCAATGTGCAGGCCCTGCACACCACCAACGGGCGCTGGGACATCATCGCGGAACTGCGCGCCGATTCGCTCGAAGCCTTCGACCGGACGCTGGACCGGGTGCGGATGATTGAGGGGATTTCGGCGACGGAGACCAGCATTTTGCTCAGTACTTACAAGCTGTAGGCTGGCGTGAACGTAATGCCGGCCGGCCTTCGCCACACCGCCGTTTTGCCGCGCGGCAGGGGCTGTCGCGCTAGCGAAGGACGGCCTTCTCCGCAATCATTGCGCCGAGTCCCAGCGCAGCGCCTGGGTTTTCAACTTCGATGCCGTCGTAGATGTCTTCGCAGTCCTGGAGAGCCTTCGGGATCCAGCACAGCGTCATCAAGCCTCACCTTTAAGCCGGCGGCGAGTCGCCTCTCGCCTTGCTTCGAACTTGGCTTCAACCTCCGATGCTGGAATCAGATTGCCAGCGTCGGCCGAGGTACGGCCGATTTCCACTTGACGGCGAAACCAGGCATCATGCCCAGCCGCTTCCTGCGGCTGCCGAATGACATCACTCACGTGCTCTCCTCCTGCTGGACGGTCACAGTACATTTGGCGGCTCTGCAGCGGACACTGCATCAAGCCTTGAGGCTAGGCTTTATCGCTTTGGCACTCGGCAGTTGAGGATCGAATCAGCGTGGTCCCGCGGGACGCGCCTGTCCTCCTGACAGCGAGTCCGCAGTATTTACAAGCTGCAACGCTTTGCCCGGATCGCCTCGGTAAGCTAAACGTGTCGCTGCGGCTGCAGCGACCGGGATTGGCGTCCCGAGCAAGAAGACGGACGGCCGCAGTTAGGCGGTATCCTTACGTCCGTTATGCCTTTGCACGTCCCTATGGGCGGGCCTGGGCAGGGGAGCCTTCGGGCTCGCCGGTACCTTCTTGCCGGTACGCCAACTCTGCCTTGCGCCCGCCCACCCGATTGGCGTCGGATGAGTGGGATTGAGAGTTGCTCAAGAAGGAGGCATCGCTATGCTTCGAATCCGCACTGTACCACTGAGCCAAACCGCACAGCCGAGATGGCTTGCGCCGCGTGGCACCCTCCAACAATCAAGGAGGCCCTGCCATGTCTGAAACCACCCACGGCAACATCACCGTCAGCCACAGCGGCAGCGCCGTCTGTGTCAGCACCTGGTACGCGCTGGAAACCCCGCGCGAAGTCGCCGCCGACAAGGCCGCGCAATTGCACAGCCTACTCTTCTTCCTGCGCGACTACGCCGCCAGCAACCCTCAGTTCGGCGAGCTGCTGCCTGCCATGCATGAGGGCATTCTCTCCGTAGCGGAGGGACTGGCGCTGGAGGCGCGGTTGCTGAGTGAGTTGACGGTCCTTGCTGCCGACGACGACGCTTCGGCCTAGCGTTGACGATGAAGCGCCTTTTCCCGCTTGCGGGAGAAGGCGTCCCTCCCCAACAGGTGCGCTTCGCTCCCTGGGAGAGATGCTATCCCAGCAAAATACCTACGGCCGAAGCGTTTCCGAAAATTCCACGACAGATCCAGCACGAGCCACAGTGAGCGCATCGGATCAGGCCTTCAGACTGCGAGTCATCCCGGTATGCAGACACAGGAGATCTATGGCCATCCGTCAACAAGCACCCTCTCGCGCCCCTGTCTCGCGTGCCAAGGCACCTTCGGACTACGTGCGAGCGCGGATCCCCCGCGATGTCAAAGCCGATGCCACGACAGTGCTCGCAGCAATGGGGCTTTCGGTTTCCGATGCGCTGCGCATGCTGCTCATGCGCATTGCCCAGGAAAAGAGGCTGCCAGCCGGTCTCTTCGTCCCTAATGAGGAAACCGTTGCAGCGATGCGCGGTGCGATCGAAGGTCGCACTGTGAAAGCGCGTTCGGTGACCGATCTGATGGCGCAACTGAATCAGGATGATTGAGCGAAGCGGGAGCTTTCTGTTCGGCCAGTAGACGTGGCTCAGCGCGTTGTACTCGGAAGCCTGCGCGCGAAGTTCGTATGGCGTGAGGGCTGCCAAACACGATGTGGACCCGCGGCGTCTCCTGCCTCCTGCCAACTATCGAGTCCGCAGTATTTACAAGCTGCAACGCTTTACCTGGATCGCCTCGCTAAGCTGGACGGGTCGCTGCTTCCGCAGCGACCGGGTTTAGCAGCCCGGAAGAAAAGGATGGACGATCGCCAAACGGCGGTATCCTTTCGTCCGTCGCGCCTTCGCGCGTCCATGCTTCCCATGGGCGGGCCTTGGCGGGGGAGCCTCCGGGCTCGCCGGTCCTTTTCGCCGGTCTGCTAACCCTGCCTTGCGTCCGCCCACCCCGATTAGCAGCGGGGAGCGGCACCCAACCGCACGAAAAGGAGGCATCGCCATGCTTCGCATCTTGCTTGCCCTCACCGGGCCATCAGCACCACCACGGCAGACCAGACCATCAAGCGCGCTCGCGCTGACAAGGAGGCCCTGCCATGACTGAAACCACCCACGGCAACGTCACCGTCAGCCACAGCGGCAGCGCCGTCTGTGTCACCACCTGGTACGCGCTGGAAACGCCGCGCGAAGTCGCCGCCGACAAGGCCGCGCAACTGCACAGCCTGCTCTTCTTCCTGCGCGACTACGCCGCCAGCAACCCTCAGTTCGGCGAGCTGCTGCCTGCCATGCACGAGGGCATTCTCTCCGTGGCGGAGGGGCTGGCGCTGGAGGCGCGGTTGTTGAGCGAATTGGCGGCTGTGGCAGCCGACGACAACGCATCCGCATCCTTATAGCGTTGACGATAAGGCGCCCTCTCCTGCTGGCGGAAGAGGGCATCGCAACACGCCCGAACCCTTCGCACGCAGGGAACAGGTTTCTGCTGTCATGCAGCAAAATCCTGCCTGCAACTTGGCATGGGGTAGGTCCGGTTGCCAACCCGGGCATAGGCGCCCCCGCGCCTATGCCCACCTCTACGCTTCCCAAGCCAACGCTTGGCTGTCGGAGCCACTCTGCGATCAACGGGACCGAACGCATTCAGCGACCAGGCCGCCGACCGGATCGCGCTCGCAGTGCAATACGACACAGATTGACATCCACAGACCTCGATTCGATTCACCGATGGGCCGCCTGACTACCAATACGGACGAAGCTCGACACGTGCTCAAGATCACGCAGGGCATGCCGCTGTTCGGGATCGTGTTGATCCGCATGAAGGATGGCACGGTCCTGGATGGCGTGATCCGGCGGTCGGACATACGGCACGGCGCCGCAAGCGAAACTGATCAAGCGCCCGCTGGATATTCGGCCAGTTTCACAGTGGAAACCCGTGCCCGGGAACTGGTCACGATCGACGTCCTGGATGTGCACGCAGTCGCCAATGCGTGGTCTGAATTCAAGGGCGAGTATGCCCGTCTCGGCATGGTGAGTATCGCCGACCTTCCCCCTTCCAGCGCAAACGGGTGGAGCACGGCGCGCTGGAAGTAGATCCCCTTCACGGTATATTCCCCCATCTTCTTCGCAGCTACTGGCTGCAGCGGCAATCGTACACGCAGCACTGCGCAGCGCCACGACCCTGTCGCTGCGGCGACGTGCCACATCCCCCCGCATCCATTCATCGCATCGTAAAACGCCATGCAACTCGATCCCACCATCTTCAAAGCCTATGATATCCGCGGCATCGTCGGCAAGACGCTGACCCGCGAGGTGGCCCGCGCCGTCGGCCTCGCCTTCGGTTCCACCGCCGTCGAGAAGGGCGAGCGGGCCGTGGTGGTCGGCCGCGACGGCCGCCTGTCCGGCCCTGACCTGCTCGGCGGCCTGGTCGAGGGCCTGCGCGCGGCGGGTCTCGATGTCATCGACCTGGGCATGGTCGCCACGCCGATGGTCTACTTCGGTACCTATGTCGAGCTCGATGGCCAGCGCGCCACGTCCGGCATCATGGTCACCGGCAGCCACAACCCGCCCGACTACAACGGCCTGAAGATGGTGCTGGCCGGCGAGGCCATCTACGGCGACGCCATCCAGGGCCTGCGCCAGCGCATCGAGGCCGGCACCTTCACCAGCGGCGCCGGCGGTTACCGGCAGATCGACATCCGCCGTCAGTACATCGACCGCATCCTGGCCGACGTCAAGCTGGCGCGGCCGATGAAGATCGCGCTGGACGCCGGCAACGGCGTGGCCGGCGCCTTCGTCGGCGAGCTTTTCCGCGGCCTCGGCTGCGAGGTGACCGAGCTGTTCTGCGAGGTCGACGGCAGCTTCCCCAACCACCACCCGGACCCGGCCCACGTCGAGAACCTGCAGGACCTGATGCGCAGCCTGCGCGAGACCGACTGCGAGCTGGGCCTGGCCTTCGACGGCGACGGCGACCGCCTCGGCGTGGTGACCAAGGACGGCCAGGTCATCTTCCCCGACCGCCAGCTGATGCTGTTCGCCGAGGAGATCCTGGCGCGCAACCCGGGCCAGCAGGTGATCTACGACGTCAAGTGCACCGGCAAGCTGGCCCCCTGGATCCGCCAGCACGGCGGCGAGCCGCTGATGTGGAAGACCGGCCATTCGCTGATCAAGACCAAGCTGCGCGAGACCGGTGCGCCGATCGCCGGCGAGATGAGCGGCCACGTCTTCTTCAAGGACCGCTGGTACGGCTTCGACGACGGCCTCTACACCGGCGCGCGCCTGCTGGAGATCCTGTCGCGCCATGCCGACCCCAGCGCGGTGCTCAATGCGCTGCCGAATTCCAACAGCACGCCGGAGCTGCAGCTCAAGTGCGCCGAGGGCGAACCCTTCGCGCTGCTCGACAAGATCCGCGCCAACGCGACGTTCGAAGGCGCACGCGAGGTCAACAAGATCGACGGCGTGCGCGTCGAGTACGCCGATGGCTTCGGCCTGGCGCGCCCGTCCAACACCACGCCGGTGGTGGTGATGCGTTTCGAAGCCGATAACGATGCCGCGCTGGCGCGCATCCAGGCCCAGTTCAAGCGCGCGATCCTGGCCGAGAAGCCGGACGCGCAACTGCCCTTCTGAGATTCTGAGCGGATGCGAGTGAATTCCCGGTCCGAGACGGGCTCGCCCCGCTGACAGCCCGCTGCCGTTCGCCGTGACTCAGGGCGGCTCAGTGTCCTGCGCTCATCTCATCGGCACGGCGCTGTGCCCACGAAAGACCTCGGGATTGGGCATCCGCAAACTGCTCGAAATGTCCGAGCTCATCGGATTCCTCGACGGTGAAATCCCCCAACCGCACGCGCCCGAGCGCGGCGAATTTGCCACCGCCGACGGGCTTCCCAAAGCCCTCGATGATGTAATGACCGTATCGTTGGATGGACATTGGCGTGGCTCCGGGTCTTCGTGCCGCATGCGCGGCTCGGTTACGTCAGACACGTGGTTAAGCCTAGTACAGTACCGCCCACACCGGCGTCCATTCGCGCACCCTCGGTTCGTGGGGATTCGAACCCGATGCCAAGCTTTTCCTGGGTTCTCTGGGGAATCCGCGAGAGCTTGCTCCGCATTTGCAGGCGATGGGCAGAAGACGGTCAGACTGCGGTGCTTGCCGAAGCGCCGTTGGTAAGGCGCGGGCGCGCCATGGCGGCGCCAACTGGCCTTCTACTCGGGCAGCAACTTCTTGTGACGAAACCGGACGATCACAGCATCGGGCTGACCGACCACGATGGCGGCAGCGTAAGACTGTCTATCGAGGAAAAACAAAACTCACATTGAGCCTTACCTGCCAATCGGGAGAATCCGCCGGCCTGATGACATTGCGGTAGAGCCCGATCGATGCTGACATCGCCTGCCCGGAAAGATTGAAGACCTTGCCGATTTCCCCTCCTACCGGCACAGTCCATCGCGCACTGGACTTTGCTGCCCAGTCCGCGGCGATGATTGGCGTGGAAGACAGGAACCAGCCACTCGGGAAGTTATAGATGACGAAGTACTGGGCTGCGGTTCGATCGATGCGTGCACCGGAGCTGGAGCCAGAGAAGGAGCTCAAGTGACTGACCAGCAGACCGAACACCCAGGGGTCCGGCATGGTAAGTACCACGGCGGCGGGCCCCGCGGCCCATCGGTTTGCGCCAAGGCTGCTGCTGGTTGCGGTGGGAATCGAGAACGTCGCACCGAGCCCCCATGTCACATTGGATGCGGTGCTGGGTGATAGCACGGCCATGGGGACAATGTCACCGAGCCCGAATGTTGCCGGATCGGACGGGGAAAGGCGGGGTTGCGAGATCAACGGCACCGTGGTGCGCGTGACGAGATTCCAGTCACTGTTCAGCCGGAATGGAATCACAGGCTGGATGTTCAGCACATTGCCTGCTCGTCGATCCGGGCCAAGAGGAAAGTTGGTGTCGTTGGCAAAGGGGAGGCTGATCGTGTCCGCAAGAGGATTCTGAAGCAGCTTGGCAATGTCATGCGCCGAAAGATCAGACGTCTCAGCGATGCTGGCTTGATTGGCAGCGCAGGAAATCAGGATAAGCAGCACGAATCGCTTCATGTGTTCGTGTGTTCGCGAGAAGATTGGAGACGGGTTGCCATGGCCGGGCAGGAAATCTGCACGGTTTCCCGTCGATGGAATCTCAGGTCCAAGCGGAACGCTGCCGCCCCTGCCGGTCGAACATGCCGAGCACGGAGCGCGGAGCGTGGCGCTGCGGTTCCGAATCCTCGGCGCACCGGGAAGGAAGCCGCAAAGCCCCCGCATCGACATCGACGTGCTTTCGCTACCCGGCAGGTCGCCCGCTCAGTCTGAGCGCGCATCGCCGCGCCTGGCAGGCCTGGTAAGGTGCTGGCTGGCCTGCCGAGGGGCTTTCCGATTCCGTGCAGAGCGGACTAGCTCTTGGCTGGCAGGAAGCGGAAGACATCGGCGGCCTTGAAACTGCCCGCGACGTCCCCGGCCCACACCGGACCGTCATCAACGGGAAGCCGCATCGCTGGTCCGCCAGGTTTGATGTCGACCTTGTCGAAGGAGACCCAGAAGACGTTGGGCGACGTGGTGGCCTCGAAATAGTAGATCCGGTTCTTATGATCGGCGACGGTGCGCCAGAGCGTTGGCGCCACGTTCGGGGCACCGGGCCGTTGCGCGCCCATCGGCACCGAGACATTGCGCACGATGGAGAACATGGCGGCCACCGACAGCACGGGATCGGCGGTCTTCGGGGCTTCGCCCAGGTAGTAGGAGGCGCGGACGAAACGGTCGGCGGGCCTTTCCGTGCCGGGCAGCATCGCGGTACCGCCGATTTCCTGCCAATACGTGTTCAGCGCCAGCTGCTGATCGTAGCTGGGCTCGTTGGTCATGACGGCATATTGATGGCCATGATGAATGACCAGCTTGCCGTTCAGGTACTCGAAGATCGCCGAGTCGCCGGTTGCATCGGAGATCGCGAGGTGGAGGGCCGGCTTGAAGCCCCCAGGCAACTCCGGAAGCACCAGTTGGAACGGCTCGGCGCGCAACGCGTTGACGGCTTCGTCGACCGTCGCGAAGTTGTCGAGCACGTACTGCGCCCAGCCCGCGATCGACAGCCCCGGTTGCGCCTTGTTGCGTACCCCGTAGTCGGCCGTGCCGAGGTACAGCAGGTTGGCGACCAGGCCCTTCTCATTGATGCCATCGGTCGTCGCGGCATCATAGGCTGCGGCGATGACGCTGCTGTACTTCGATGTCCAGGTGAGCGAATGATCCACGGCGGCGCCATCGCGAGCCGTTCCCGCCGGAAACGCCCACAGGTTGGTATGTACCGGCACCATCCAATCCATGGAACGGCCCGTGACGATCATATGATCCGGGCCGGTATAAGTAATGCGGGAGCAGGCCAGAGACGGCGGCGCGCCAGTCAGGGTCGCCATGAAAACTGCCAATGCGAACTTTGACAAGGGTTTCAAGATGCGTATCCTCGAATGGAATAGGAAAGTGGCTTTACATTCAGTCTATTTCCAGACCGGTTGAGGGCATCATAGCCGAGAATCTCGGCCGGAAACTGAGGAAAACTGATTTCAATCGAGATCGTGTATGCAGGAATCTTCTGTTACGATCTTCAGTTACGACATTCTGTTACGACCTTCTGTCACGATCCTCTTTCACGATCCTCTTTCACGATCCTCTTCACGGGCCGAGCCATTGGACCTTTAGATAATGCGCGGGAGAGAGATGGATCATGATCTCGATACCCGCCCGTACCCCCCGTCAGGGCTATTTCCCCATACCGAAGCCATCACGCTTCCCGTCGTGCTCGATTGGTGAGCGCGGCGTCGATGGTCCGTTGTATGCCGATCCGGATCGTCTTAGCGCCGGGCTCGCCAGCGCGCTTCCGCCCAAGGAACCCACCCGGGGAAGCAAGCAACCGAATCTTCTGATTGCGTGTGGCCGGTGTCTTCGGGCGGGCAATGCGCCACGCCCCTCCCTTCCATCCGGCGCGCGCCTGCCTTGATCCCGACACGGATCACCAGGATCCAGGCGCTCGAACTTGAATCGGGGGCTGACGGCGCTGACGGGGCCGACGCCTTTGTCGCGCCCAGGGGAGAAGTCAGCGGGACTTCCCCTTGGCCAGGCAATAGGCGTTGACGAAGGTTGCCGTGTGCTGCAAAGACTGACGTATATCCGGTTTGGCTATGCCATGCCTGCCGGCAAATTGCTCGAGCGCCGCTGTATCAAAACGAGTGGTCTGGATAAAGTCCAGGGCTTCGGCCTTGGTATTCAAAAATCGCGCGACGGGAGGAATACCCAGCAGCAACTTCAGCAACCGGAGCGGAATGTAATGCCTGGGAGGCTTTACGCCAACGGGTTGCGCCGCCTCAGCCAGGAGTTCCCGCAAGCCGGGCGTCTGGCCATCGAGCGCCAGCAGTTCCTGGCCCGCCATGGCAGGATCCAAGGCACAAGCCGCCACCAGCTCGACCAGGTAATCCACGGTGACCAGTGGCAGCCAGTGCTTGGCCGTACCGGGCACTGCCGTCAGCTTTCCCTGCAACAGGTTGCGTATCAACTCCACCAGCGGCTGGCCGTCAAGGATGTGCCCCGTGCGGCTGTGGCCGCAAACCGTCGCGGGGTGGACAACGGTCATCTCTCCGCCCTTGGCGGACATGAGCTCCAGGGTGGCAAAATGCGCCTCGATCTTGCTCCCCTCGTAAGCACCGACACGCCGGTAGACGGCAGGCCAATCCGTCAGCCCCGGATAACGCGGATCGATGCCGATACGTTGCAGATGTTCATGATTCTTCAGCATGTAGCCGCCGATCATCACTAAGCGGCTGTTCTGCTCGGCCGCCAACAGCGCCACGCGCTTTGCCCCTTCCACATTCACTGCGCGAGAATGCGCCAATGAAAGCCCCCAAGCGAAGTGGGCGCCCAGGTGGAATACGACTTTCGCCTGCCTTAGCGTTTCTCGGTCAGCAAGACTCAGCCCGAGGTTGTCCTGTTCCAGATCGCCAGCTACCGCAAATACCCGGGTGGCGTTCCCGCCCAGCTTGTCGACTTGTTCCCGCAGTGCGGCGAGTCGCTGCGGGCGACGCATCAGCACCCGGATGGTGTGACCTTTCGCACTCAGGGTCGCCAGCAAATGTTGACCGATGAAGCCGGTCCCCCCCGTGACAAAGCACTCCACGCTCATTTCCCTGCTCCTTGGTAAGGCGAGAAATCGAGTGTAAACTGTCGACCCAACTCTATAGTCAAGCGGTGTTTACATGAAAATCAGCGAACTCGAGGCCCGCAGCGGCGCCAGCCGCCATACGCTGCGTTACTACGAGCAAATCGGCCTGATCTCACCGCTACGGCAAACCAACAATTATCGCGTTTATTCAGCGCAGACCCTGCAGGACCTGGACTTTATCCAGCGCGCGCAGAGCATGGGTTTTTCCCTGAAGGAAATAGGCGAGATTCTGGATGCGCAGCGGAACAAGCTGATCGATTGCGCTGACGGTGCCAAGGTAATTGAAAAGAAGATGGCGGAAATCAGACAGAAAATCACCGACCTGCAAAGCATTTATCGGTATCTGGATGAAGAGCGCGCAAACCTCGAAGCCAGTGCTGCCAGGCAGCTTGAGCGTTGATTTGCGCGTTGATTTTCACCTTGATTTGCACCTTGATTTGCACCAGGCCCTGACCCAGGATTGGCATCGAAAACCGATCCACCGCAAAGCATCGGCTCATACGCCATTCTCAGCGTGCCCGCCGGCCCGCAACTTCTGCAGGGTCTTGGCCGCCATTCCATCGTTTCCTGCCGCGTCGTGGCTTCGCGGTGGCTCGGCAATTGCCATGCGATCGGCTTGACGCCGCCTGGCACGTCCGGCTCCGCGCCACCCGGCTCTGCCCTGCCCCATGTCAGCCTGAAGTGAGCAGCAAGTTGTCGGCAGCGGCGGATGGGCGCGCAGGGCCCGCTGTGGCATGCGGCAGTGAGATGACGAACGTCGTGCCGTGCCCGAGCTGGCTATCGACGCGGATACTCCCTTGATGCAGGTCGATGACGCGCTTGACCAGGTACAGGCCCAATCCCGTGCCTGGCTTGCCCGCGGCGCGGCGGCCGCGGAAGTACTTCTGGAAGAGTTTGGGCAACTCATCGCTTGGAATCCCATGGCCTCGATCCGTGATCGAGATGGCGATACCGTTGTCCCCGCCAACCGCGCCAAGATGAACGGGTGAATCCTGGGGAGAGTGCCGGATGGCATTGGACAACAGGTTGCGCAGGGCGAGGCGCATCAGTTCCGGGTCACAAGGAAACGCCCCGGGTAGCGCGCTGCAGGTGACAACCACGGTGTCACCATCCCATTCCCTTGCGACGCTGCGAAGCAAAGGCTCCGGGTCGACATTGGCCAGCGCGAAGGCGCGCAGGGCGTTGTCGAGGGGATCCAGGGAAAGCAGCGCATCCATCAGCGAGGTCATGCGCCGCACCGCCTGGCGAATATTGCCACTGCGATCCATGGTGAGCTGAGGCGTGCCTGCGCTCCCGGCAATGCGCTGGGCGCTGGTATCGATGATCGACAACGGGGTGCGGAATTCGTGCGAGACCATGGCCACGAAATCGCATTGCTCCTGCCGTGCCCGCTTCTCGGCTTCCAGCGCAAGCCGCAGTTCTCCCTCGACCGCTTCGCGGCGGCGAATCTCCGCGACCAGCGAAGCGGTCCGGCTCGTCACCGTCGATTCCAATGACAGTGCGTAGTCAGTCTGCACGCGCAGCGCCTCGGCCTGCACCCGGGCGTTCTCCTGCTTCAAGGCGTTGTAGCGCCAGGTGATGGCAAGGCTCATGACCGCCATATGCGCGATGGCGCCGACCTGGTAGCAGTTGTCGGTAAGGAGGTTCGGCGGGAGAACGGTCAGGTTGCGCAGGATGCGCAGGACGATGCCGGCAAAGTAGATGCCGAAGGCGAGCAGGAAGAAGCCAGCGTGCCGGTGCCCGCGGAGCCAAAGGCGCAGGCCGATCGCCGTCAGGATGCCGATCAGCACGAGGATCGACATCTGCGCTGGCGCAACGCCTGCGGCGTAGCCGACATCGACCGCGAGGAACGAGGTGACCACGGCAAGCACCAGTGCCAGCGCCGGAAGGATACGGGCGAGGCGGGGCATCAATGTGGCAAGCCCCAGGAACTGCACGCACAGCTTGACGCCAAACCAGATCGAGCTGCAGATCAGCAGCGCCAGCAGCCTGTCGCCGAGCGGCCCCGGCATGCCGGTGTACTGCTGCAGATGCCCGAAGTTCAGCAGCATCTGTCCAATGCTGCAGGCCACGTAGCCGGCGTACCATCGGTTCACTTCTTCGCGCGTCCACGTCCAGAAGAGGAGATGGAAGATGAAGATTGCGGCGTAGGCACCGAAGAGAATCCCGTAGGCCAGCGATTCGGTGTTCGCGCGCGCCTGGAATGCCGCCGGCTGCCAGAGAACGACCTGCGCTGAAATCGAGGTTCGGGAGCGGATTCTCAGCCAGAAGGTATGTGGACCCGGCTCGTCCACATGCAGGCGGAAGACCGGAACACGGAAATCCCAGTCCCATTCGCTGCGCGGCACGTCGCCGCCCGCGCGGCGTTCGCGCCAGCCAGCGCCGGCGCTGGCTTGATAGAGCCGGACTTCGGCAAACACCGCGTTGTTGATTTCGAGCAGCCAGTCGCGCGGTCCGTCGGCGGGCCGATCGATGGCGACACGCAGCCAGATCGCGTCGTGCGTGAACCCCATGTTGAGATTGCCGGGAAGCGCCTGCCAGGCGGGGGAAGCCGCCACCTGCTCGATGGTCATGGCGCCCGTGGTATCGCGCAGCCATGCCATATGGGGGGCGAGATCGATCGGGTCGGCAGTGGCGGTGAGCTTGCGTGGCGTCTGTGCGCCAGCGCCATGGCAAAGCAGCAAGAGGAGAATCAGCAGCCAGGCGCGACAGGCGCGACAAGCCATGGATCCCGGCGAACGAGGGGAACAGAAGGAACCGGATTTCCTCAGAATGGGCGAATAGCGAGCACAGTACACTACGTCCATGGTGAGCGTGATCCTTCTTGAAGATGAGCCTGTCCTGCGCAGCGAACTGGCGGGCTACTTGACCGAGTGCGGGCATCGCACCGACGCCGTCGGCACCCTCGCCGAGTTTCGCCAGGTGTTCTCTCCGTGCGACCATGCCATTGCCGTGATCGACCTTGGCTTGCCGGACGGCGACGGCATCGATCTGATCGACTGGCTGCGTGCGCATGGACGACGGTTGGGCATCATCGTTGTCTCGGCGCGCAGCAGTACCGCTGAGAGAGTTCGCGGTCTCATGATCGGAGCGGATCACTATCTTGGCAAGCCCTTCGACCTGGAAGAACTTGCCGCAACGGTGGCCGCGCTGGGCCGCCGGCTGGCGGCGGGGGGCGTCAGCACGCGCTGGATCCTGGATGTCGGGCGGCGCCAGATTCTCCCGCCTGGTGAGGCCCCTATCTGCCTTACCGCACAAGCGTTCATTATCTTGCGCGCCATTGCCGCAGGACGCGGGGCGCCCGTCAACCGGCGCGAGATCGTCAACGCCCTCTCCGAAGACTACGATCAGTATGACCAGCGCCGCCTGGATACGCATGTGTATCAATTGCGCAAGGCGGTACAAGCGGCCTCAGGCATGGAACTCCCCATCCGCTCGGCTCGCGGGCGAGGGTATCAGTTTCTCGGCGAGGTCGACATCCAGCAGCCATGACGCTGTCCGCTGTCCGCTGTCAGCTTTCAGCTGTCCGCCGCCAGCCACAGTCCGGGCGGATCTCAGAATTCCTCAGAATCGCGTGGACTTCCCGGCATTATCATGCAATGCAAATGCTGTGATGGTGCATCGCACATCGTTGTCGCCACGATATGCCGGGCTGCAGGTGACCGAGGCACGCCCGCTGCAGCGCGGTGCAGCGCGGTGCAGCGCGGTGCAGCGCGGTGCAGCGCGGTGCAGCGATCGACCGCGGCCATGGCCGATGCGATGACGCGGGCGCGATAACTTCTGGACTGTCAGGATCGCTATGCTTGCTCGAACTTCCTACCGCTGCATGTTGGCCGGCATCGTGCTGGCATCGTTCGCCGCCGGCGCCCAGGCTCAGGGCAACTTCGGCTTTCTATCGGATACGCCGCTGTCTCACCTGAGCACGGAGGATCTGTCCCGGCTGGAGGCCGAGGTGTACCGGGTGCGCGACGAGGAGCGCGACGCCAAGGTAACGCACTGGAAAAGCCAGACCTCCATGCCGATCGTCGAGGCAAACGTTACGCCGCGGACCTTGCGCCGCAAAGGGACGCCTTGCCGCCGGATCACCGTGGAGATGCGGGGAAGGGGTCCGGTGCTGATCCTTGAGCCCCTCTATTGCAGGAACGCCCAGAATGCGTGGGAACTGCAGAAGATCGACTTTTGAGGCGGTGCCAGCCGGCTATCCCGCGGGATTGTCCTGCCGTGGAACCCGGGTGCGCACGTGCTCACGGCGGCGGTGCGCCATGGCCCGCCCGGCGCATCGGATGAGGTGGCGATGAGTGGATCGCGATGGCCGTTGGCATTTGCGGCATTTGCGGCATTTGCGGCATTTGCGCTGTTCCTTGCCGCAGGCACGGTGTCGGCACGTGCGGGGGGTGTGCATTCACCGGCCGCTGGTGTCCTCTGCGACGGCTATATCTGTGCGGACAAGGATGGCGTCTCGCAGGGGCTGACGGAACGCTATCTCGGCAAGAAAATCGCTGCGCGGACCTTTTCGCGCGGGCCGTTCGACCACTCGGCGTTCACCTTTTCGAACGGCGTCTTCTGTGACGTCAAGGAATGCCTGTGTCGAGAAGACCGCTATTTCAACGCCAAGGGCCAGCGCAGCCCCGTATCCGCGAAGTACACGCGACTGTTGTTCGGCAAGCCAGCGGCAGGGGCGTCCTGCCAGGCGGCGCACGGCCAATGACGTCTTCCGTGGGGAGGACCGGCAAACAGCATGACCCGGCATGACGCGGCATGACGCGGCATGCCAGACCCGCCGGACTGTGCGTGAGGCTGGAGGCTGGAGACCGGTACTTGGCTGCTCGCAGCGGGCTTTGCCCGCGGATTGCCGGAGGGATTACGCGAGCTTCAGGCCGATGATGCCGGCCGTGATCAGGCAGACAGACGCCCACCGCATCGCGGTATTGGCGTCGCCGAAGACAAAGATCCCGGCCAGGAACGCGCCCACGGCCCCGATCCCGGTCCACGTGGCATAGGCGGTTCCCATGGGGATCTCGCGCTGGGCGAGCAAGAGGAGGAAGCCGCTGACCGCCATGCAGGCAATGGCAAAGACGATCCACAGCATGCGTTGCAGGGAGTCTACGCCGCCGAGCTTCAGGCCGATCGGCCAGCCGATTTCACACAAGCCAGCCAGAATCAGGTAGGTCCAGGCCATAGGCTCAATACCCTTTTGTGATGTTGTGTCGAAAACAGGAGCTGGCGATCGCCGATGGCCAAGAAACATGACATACCGGCCATTATCCGTGGGCATCGTCGCTACGGCGAAGGCAGCCACTGTGTCAGGAGGCGTTCATTGTGGAGGACAACGAAAGCTGCCGCAAGAATGCTGTTTCCTGTGCGGTTTCTTGTGCGGTTTCTTGTGCGGTTTCCTGTGCGCGTACCACTTCACCACGTCGTCGGACGCGGCCGGTTGCTGGCATCGGTCTCAGCATGGCATTGACCTATGGCCACTGGCGGCTTGCCGCTACCGTGGCCTTTTGCCTTGCCGGCGCTTTGCCGGTTCAATACGTGGCCGCGCAGCCCATGCAGGCAGGCGGGCAGCCCGCCTCGCTATGCGACATGCCGTGGTTTCGGGCCGGCACCCGCGTGCAGATGGAGGCCGACGGTGAAATGCCGATGTCGATCACCTTCCGGCTGCGCCAGGCTGCCATCCAGCCGGGCGGTTGCGAGGCAAGTTTCGAAATCCATTCGAAGTCGGCGATGGCCGCCCTGAAGGGTCCGCCTGTCGTGGTAGACCAGGTGCATGCTGTGCGCATCGTGCCTGCGGAAAGCGGTAGCGAAGGCAATGTGGAAAGTATCAGCGCCGTTGTCAATGCGCGCGCCCGCTATGCCCGTATGTTCGGCGAAGCGGCGTTCCGGGGCCGGGGCGTGCTGGATTACGCATCGATGGCGCTTCAGGAAGGCAAGGTGCTCGAAGGCGAGACGTTCGAGTCGGCCCTCTCCGTCAAGATCTATCGGCTGGCGACGGGCGAGGAGGTGGGCACGATGCGCGCGGAGCATGCCTCGGTAGCCGTGGGGCCTCGTAAGGTGGGGCGTCTGCAGACCATTGCCACTGCGCTGGGGCCGCAGAAATGCCTCCCCATTAGCTACGAGAAGCGTACCTCGCTCGGCGCCTTGGAGTTTGCCGGTGAACGGCTGGAGTCGATACCGACGGTAATGAACGTCACCGACTGGTATTGTCCGTCCGTCTTCTTCGTATTGCGTACCGAGGTGCGGCAGATGGGCAAGGTCCAGCGCGTCGACGTCACGGCATTCGAGCGGGAGGAGCCGCTGGAGTGAGCCTGCGGGATATGCGCAAAGCAGGATACTGGCGAAACGGCGGAACCCTGTCCAGCATTGTGCGCTGCGATGCGGCGAGGCCCGCAGGCTGTCCCAGGAGCGCGCGCGGGGCTGCGGAAACGCCCGCATCGGCTGCCTGGACGGGTTCTCTCCCCGAAAGCCGAGCACCGTGGCCCCGGGTGTAGCGGGTGCTCTGCCGAGCCGGCAGGTACCCCACCCGCCCACGCCATTCCTTTACCCCTCTTAAGACGGTAACCCACCCTCTGCGGGGTAACGACTTTGATGCAATGCACCACAATAGCTACTGGCAACGCAATTTGACCCCGTTGCTGCAGTCCTCAGGGCATAGGAGCTCCCCGCGCCTATGCCCTCTTTTTTTTCATGCGACTGACATCCTGCCGCATTATGCTCTGCTGGCTCGCAAGCCATGGCACGAAGCATGGATACCGGCCGCTTCATGCTGCGCGGCCGGCTGCATTGCGCTCGGGTGAGTTCAGGGGCGGTTTGAAGTCCCGCTGCGGCCTCAGTAATTCGGATCCTGCGTCACGCCCGTGCCCCAATGGCCGTTGAACGGCTTGAACACGGTAGCAAAGTCATACGGATTCTGCGTAATGCCTGAGCAGCTCAGCGAAACCTGGGTGCCGCCGTTCGGGCACGATTGATCGCGGCTGATCGACCAGTTGCTGAGCAGGCCGTAGCCATTGGTGCTGGCGACATTCAGCACGCTCTGCGCATTGGCCACCGTGAAGATCTCGCCCGGCGTGTCGTTCACGCCGATCATCGGCGTGACGCCGACCATCTGCCACAGCTGCGCATTGGTCTTGACCTGGCCGACGGCCTTGTAGGCCGTGTCGAGCTGCGAGTACAGCCCCTGCGCCGCGCTGGCGGCCGCCGCGCCCATGTCGGTATCGGCGGTGCCGTAGTCCATCGTCATCAGGTTCACGGCGTCGAACGTCACCTTGTTCTGGATGGCCACGTTGACGGCGTTGACGGCGTCCGACGTGAGACCGTACGGCATGGCCGGCAGCGTGAGCGTGACATGCAGCGTCTTGCCCTTGCTTGCCAGGCTGGATTGCAGTTGCGCGAGCGCCCTGAAGTGGCGCGACACCGCCGCCGTGTCCTGCAGCGGCGTGCCTTCGAGGTCGAAGTCGACGTGCGTGAGGTTGTAGGTATTGATGACGGTCTGGTAGGCGCTCTTCAAGGTCGACACGGAACTGCATGCCTGCATCAGCGGCGTACCGGCCGCGCCACCGAACGACACGGCCACCTCGCCGCCCTTGGCGCGGAAGTTGGCGATCGACGTGGCGATGGTGCTCAGCAGCGAGCCGCTGGCGTTCGCGCCGATCGGCTGCACGCCGCCCCAGGAAGGCTGGCATCCGCTGCCGGCCACCACGAAGGCAAGATTGAACTGCTGGATTCCTTGGTGCACGCCGATCTGGTCGATCAGCGGCACCGGGGTCATGGGGAGATAGACAAAGGGCGCGTAGATGCCTTGTGCCTGCGCCGCGCCGGCGGCAGTGGCGAGACATGCCGCCGCAAGCGTTGCCGTGACTGCGCGAGATAAGACCCCGACTTTCATTCTTGTTCTCTCTGGTTAGCGTTGTATTCACATGTACGCCGGCCCTGTCCCGACAGCATAGCCGGCCGCAATGCGTACGAGGGTGCGTTCCGCCACATTCCACCCCCACGGGAGTATAGCGGCGCGTTCGGTTGCCATCTGAGCATGGAAAGATGACGACGATGACGCAGATGACGCGGGTCGCTTGTGCCGGGCAGGCACGTGCTCGCGGAATTGACAGCGTGCAACGTTTCGCTCGGCTTGCCAGGGGCATCCTTTCGGAAGGTCTCGCCTGTGTACTGCGGTTGATGGTTCGATGCGGTGCATCGGCTTCGCGCCGGCATTCGTGTGTACGACGGCGCTCGCTTCTTGCTGGCGCCCGCCCTCTCCCCCGGCCCCTCTCCCACAAGTGGGAGAGGAGAGCGAACCGGTGGCGTAGTGAAGGCCGTTGCCTACTCAACGCACCTCGCGGTCAACCCAGCCAGATTACACATTCTTGTGTAAGATATAAAACACGATATCGATGCATAGCGCAGACCTGATCCGGCAACTCAAGGCGGATGGCTGGCAACTCGTCTACACCGTGGGTTCCCACTATCAGTTCAGGTACCCGACGACGCCGGGAAAGGTAACGGTCCCGCATCCGGACAAGGATCTCCCGATAGGCACGGTGCGCAGTATCCAGAAACAGGCTGGCTTGAGGTAAGGAAGAAGGATGCTCTATCCCCTGTATGTCCACGTGGGAGACGCCAGGCACGCGCACGGCGTCTCATTCCCCGACTTCCCGGGCTGCTTTGCCGCGGCAGACGACTGGGAAGATCTGCCCGCCGCCGTGCAGGAGGCCGCCGAAGCCCATTTCGCCGGCAGCGAGACACCCATTCCCCGGCCAACGCCATTGGAATCCCTGACCGCATCGCCCGAGTTCGAAGGCGGCGTCTGGATGCTGTTCGACATCGATCTGTCCAAGCTGAGATCCAAGGCGGTGCGGCTGAATATCAGCCTTCCGGAACGGCTTCTTCAGCAGATCGACGCGGCCGCCAGGCAGCGGCGCCTGTCGCGCTCGGCCTTCCTCGCCCTGGCGGCGGAGCACGAGATGGAGCGAGCCTAGTCCGCTGCGTCATTCGAAAGCCCCCCCGATCGACTGCGCCTCCAGGCCGTACGTGTCGTGGCAAAGCCTGCGACCTGGATGTGCCGCCGCTCGGGAGCGCTTTGCCTGACGCAATGGACTAGCGCTTGTCTTGCCGAGGCGCCAGCAGTTTTTGCGAGTGATGGTCGCGATCCGTGTCGCGGTCCGTGTCGCGATCTGCCTTGTCGCGGTCTGCCTTGTCGCGGTCCGTCTTGTCGCGGTCTGCCTTGTCGCGGTCCGTCTTGTCGCGGTCCATGTCGCCACGGTCCATGTCCCTGCGGTCTTCCGCGCGCGCCCTGCCCTTGTCGCGGTCGGTGGATTCCGGCCCATTGGTGTTGAGCTGGCCGGAACTGCTCATGTGGCTGCCGGATTGACCACCGGGCTCACTGCCCATCCTGCCCGGTGCCCCCATGCCGCCTCCCATGCCGCCTCCCATTGCCCCACCCCCGCCGCCACCTTTGTCCCGGCCGTACGCGGCAATTGACAGGCAAGCCACCAGGACAGTGGCGGCCAAGACTGCAGTGCGATGTTTGCTCATGGCAAGTCCCCTGACGTCTGACAATTCTCGATGCGCTGCACGACGCGCAGAGCGATGGAGGTCATCGCCCCCCGCGGCCATGGCCTTCGCTGGCCTGGCCGTGTGGACGGAAGCCCGTTCTGCGCCGCTTCCTAGAAGGCAAAGTTCTGCACGACGTTACTGCTGCTGACATTCACCTGTTGCGTGCTGACCGCGCCGGTGGCGCTGGTGGCCTGGATGCTGTATTTGCCGGCGGCGGTGCCGTCCGCTTGGAGCGGGATGGGTAGCATCGCCTGGAAGCTGCCCACCATGGGTGCGCTCGCGGGCAGCGCCGGCTGGGTTGGGAACAGGCTGTATGCGCCGGTATCGGACGCCGCGGCAGTCGCAGCGATTTCGAACGTCGCGCCGCCAGTCTGCTGCAGCGCGCGAATGGTTGCCTGCGCGCTGGCTGGCGTGACCGTCCCGGAAACCGTGCGGAACAACGATTGCGGCAGCGAGATCGGCGTAGCAGCGGTAGCGACCGCCGTGCTGCCGCCCGCCACGACGGGAACCCCCTTGATGATGCCCGTGCTCAGGCCATTCGATGCGATGGGCACGATGACGACGTCGACATTGCCTGCCGTGCTGCTTTGCTCGATCGGCGACAGCGTGAAGCTGCCACTGCCGTCTGCCACCGTCGCCTTGACGACGACGCCATGGCGTTCCGCGTAGACGTTGGCGCCCGGACCGCCGCTCACCACGCCTGTCACGGCGCCGCTGACGCTGGTCGGCAGGGCCGTCACGACCGGCTTGAGGGTGAACGAGCCGTTACCCCGTGCCACGATGGACTTGCACGCGTCGAAGTCGAGGATAAGATCGGTCAGCGTGTTGGGCGCGACGGTGAACGGACGAATGATCTTGATGCCGGACTGCACGGCGCTTGGCGTGTCGAGCGCCTGTTCGCTGCCATTCGTCGGCACCACGGAATTTGCCGGCGCCCCGCCGGCGTTCGGAACCAGTACGAGCCGGATCTGCTGGAAGTCGCCGGCAGGCAACGCAGCTTGGCCGAGTGTGGTGAGCACGCCATTGGTCAGGCTCAACAAATCGATGCGGCGCGCCGGATTCAGCGTGATGTCCGTCCAGCCACTGCCCTTCACGTCGGCATTCGGATCCGCATGCACCCGCACCCGGTCGACCGTGACGAACACGTGATCGAAACCGCAACTGGGCGCGTCGGTCATGGCGACGCTGAGGGTTCCCGTGCCGCCGCCGGAGCCGCCGTCTCCTCCGCCTCCACAGGCGGCAAGCAGCACGGCGCCGGACAATGCGATCAAGGTCAAGCCGGGCAGGTTGATATGGTTTGCTGACATGGCCTTCTTCTCCAACCGATCTCGTAGTTTGAGCATAGGTTTCCGCTTACCGGCAGATGTAATGCTTTGTAAGAAAGCCAGCCGGACGCGGGAGAACGGCAGCAGAGCGGCAGGTGGCGGTGTGGGCGGCTCAGGGTGCCTGCTGGCGCCATTCGCTTCGGCATACGCATCGGCACACGCATCGGCATACGCTTCGGCGCACCTTCTCCATCCAACGGCTTGCGCGAGGGGACGGGCCAGGGGCATGGGACTCTCCCGTGCACGAGTCTGGCGTGCGCGCCGGTAATTGCCGGACACCCCATCCCCGCCAGGGAATCTCGCTACAATCTGGCCACCGTGCGGCCGCGCACGCAGGCGCGGGCCATGCCGTGCCAGCCGGTGCGGCAGCGCACGCTTCTGTTTCTCCTGGCGCGGACAGGCGATGGACATCAAGCACCTGCAACTGTTATCCGACATCGTCGAGGCGGGCAGCCTCAGCAAGGTCTGCGCCGCGCGGGGCATGGCCCAGTCGGCCTTGAGCAAGCACATTGCCTCGATGGAGAGCGAGTTCGGCGCGAAGCTGTTCTACCGCACCGGGCGGGGCGTGGTGCTGACGGAGTTCGGGCAGTCGATCATGCCGCGGGTGAAGTCGCTGCTGGGCGAGTTCGAGCAGTTGAAGAACGAGGTCAGGGATCGGGCCGACGTGCCCAGCGGGCCGGTGCGGCTGGCGCTGCAGGCGTCCATCACCCAGCAGATCGTCGGGCCGCTGTTCCAGCGGGTGCGGGCGGATTTCCCGAAGATCGACCTGCGCCTGATGGAGGGCTTCGCCGGCAATATCGAAGAGGCGCTGGCGAGCGGGCGCGCCGACGTGGGCGTGTTCTCGCGCTATGGCGACCGCCTGCACAAGACGGACGAACCGCTCGCCACGGATGAGCTCTACCTGATCGCCCCGGCGGGCGACCCGCGCGTGGCCGGGCCGAGCTGCCGCTTTGCCGAGGCCGCCGCCTTGCCGCTGGTGCTGCCGGGCGCGCCGGACGGCTTCCACATGATGCTGCTGGACGAGGCGAAGAAAGCGGGCGTGCCGCTGAACACGCAGATCGAGGTGGATTCGCTGACGGCCATGCGCGAGATCGTGGCCAATCACGCGGCCTATACCATCCTGACGCGGCAGGCGGTGGACGTCGACATGCGGCTCGGGCGCATCGGCGTCAGCCGCATCGTGGAGCCGGTGCTGACGCGCACGCTGGTGCTGGCCATCAGCACGCAGCGGCCGCTGACCCATGCCAGCCGCACCGTGATCGACCTGATCCGCAAGCTGACGCGGGCCGCCACGGCCCAAGGCACGCCGCAAGCCGCACCGCAGACCACATCACAGGCCACGACGGCCAGCGCGCCGGCCAAGGGCAAGCGCTCCGGCAAGGAAACATAGGGCGGCCGGCCCGCGCGAATGCGCAGGCCGTGCCCCACGCCATCCGGGCACACCATCCAGGCACGCCGTCAAGTCACGCCGTCAAGTCACGCCATCAAGCTGCGCCATCAAGCCGCCGAGAATGCAGTACGCACCGTGCCCAGTCCGGCGATGGTGGTGTCAATGACGTCGCCCGGCGATACCGTGACCATGGGCCCGAGGGCGCCGCTCATGATGACGTCGCCGGCCAGCAGCGGCCTGCCGACGTCGGCCATCTTGCGGGCCAGCCACAGCGCGGCATGGAGCGGATGGCCCAGGCAGGCCGCGCCCACGCCGAGCGACACCACCTCGCCCCGGCGCTCCATCAGCATGCCGCAGGTGCGCAGGTCCACCTCCGACAGCTTGCGCGGCCGGGTGCCGAGGGCGTAGAGGCCTGACGAGGCGTTGTCGGCCACCGTGTCCAGCAGGCGGATGTCCCAGTGGCGGATGCGGCTGCCGACGATCTCGACGGCGGGCAGCACATAGGCGATGGCCGAGATCAAGCGCGCCAGCGTGACCGGCCCGTCGCCGGTGTCGCCCAGGTCGCGCTCCAGCACGACGGCCACTTCGGCCTCGACCTTCGGCTGCAGCACGCGCCCGAGGACCACCGGCTCATCCGGGGCGAGTTCCATGTCGGCGAACAGCATGCCGAAATCCGGCGCGTCGACGCCGAGCTGCTGCTGCACGGCCTTGGAGGTCAGGCCGATCTTGCGGCCGGACAGGCGGCGCCCGGCGGCCAGCGCGTGCTGCGTGTTGATGTCTTGCACGGCATAGGCGCCCGCCTCGCCCATGGCCGCGAGGTCATCCCGCAGCGGCGCCACCGGCTGGCCGTCCAGGGCGGCCTGGCGCAGCGATGCGGCCAGCCGTTGCAGCACGGCAGTGTCCATGCCCGCGTGGGTCGTCTTGGTCATCGCCTGGGTCATCGTCTCGGTCATCGGCGGCACCTCACAGCGGCGGGTTGAGGTTGTCTGGACTCGCGAAGACGAGCTTCCACGGCTTCATGACGACGGCGCGGAACAGCGCGGCCTTGGCGAAGGGATCGTTGGCGGCAAGCTTTGCCGCCTCGCTCTCGTTGGCGACTTCGTAGACGAACAGCGCGCCGCTGCCGTCGGCGAACGGACCGGCGACCACCAGCCGCCCTTGTTGCAGCAGGTCCTGCAGGTAGGCCCGATGAAGCGGGCGGAGCTGGGCAAGCCGCTCGGGCTCGTTGGCATACTCGACGAAGGCTGCGAATTTCATGGTTGTGCTCGATGCGTCAGGAGATCAGTCAGTGGATGCATGGATGCGTCGCTGAAGGGATCGCCACATCCATGCACCGGGGCGCGGCGCCCCGGTGCTTCAGTGCTTCAGTGCGGAAGGAAGCCGGTGGAGATCCACGGCACGGCAGCCACCAGCACCGTGCCGGCCGCCAGCGATGCCATGTAGCGCCAGATGTGCCGCACGCCCCGGCTCGGCGGCGTGCGGCTGATGGCGCAGGCGGCGTAGTAGCCGACCCCGAACGGCGGCGCGAACAGGCCGATGCCCATGGCCAGCACGACGACGATGGCGTAGTGCACATCGTGGATGCCGAGCTGCCGCGCGATGGGGAACAGCAGCGGCCCGAACAGGACGATGGCGGGAATGCCCTCCAGCACGCTGCCGAGCAGCACGAAGGCCACGATCGACACCGCCATGAAGGCCGCCGCGCCGCCCGGCAGGCGCGCCATGGCCGCCGCCAGGTCGCTGGAGAAACCCGATTGCGTCAGCGACCAGGCCATGCCGGTAGCGGCGCCGATGATCAGCAGGATGGCGCCCGACAGCGCCGCCGTGTCCACCAGCGCGGGCCAGATCCGGCGCAGGTCGAAGCGGCGGTACACCAGCAGGCCGGCGAGCATGGCGTACACGATGCCGATGGTGGACACCTCCGTCGCCGTCGCCACGCCCTCCACCACCGCCGCGCGGATGACGAAGGGCAAGGCCAGCGCCGGCAGCGCCACCAGCAGGCTCTTGCCCACCGCCGCGCGGCTGGCGCGCGGGGTGCAGGGCGCGCAGGTCTTGCGCGCGCGCCACCACACCAGCAGCCCGAGCATCAGGGCCAGCACCACGCCCGGCAGCAGGCCGGCGGTGAACAGGTCGGCGATCGAGATGCCGGTGACCGAGCCGATGGTGATCAGCACCAGGCTCGGCGGCACGGTCTCGGTCTGCGCGCCGGTGGCGGCCAGCAGCGCCAGCATGTCGCCTTCGTCGGCGCCGCGCTGCTTCATCTCCGGGAACAGCGCCGGCGCGACCGCCGCCATGTCCGCCGCCTTGGCGCCCGAGATGCCGGACACCAGGTACATGGCGCCGATCAGCACGTACGACAGGCCGCCGCGGAGTTGGCCGAGCAGGTTGGACAGGAACTGCACCATGGCGCGCGCCATCGACGTCATCTCGATCAGCATGCCGAGAAAGACGAACAGCGGCACCGCCAGCAGGATCAGGTGCGACATGCCTTCATCCATGCGCCCGATCACGACGATGGTCGGCGTCGAGGTGGTCAGCGAGAGATAGCCCACCGTGGCCAGGCCGAAGGAGAAGGCGATGGGCACCCCGCCCAGGATCAGCAGGCCGACGAAGCCGACGAAGAACAGCAGCAGGTTGGCATTGCCCAGGTCTTGCAGCACCGGCTGCAGCGCGACCAGGCCACCGGCCACCGCGCCGCAGGCCAGCAGCGCCACCACCACCGCGCGCCGGCTGGCGGTGGACAGCAGCCGCACCACGCCCATCAGCAGGATCAGCACGATGCCGGCCGGCAGCGCGGCGGCGCGCCAGGCATTGGAGATATCCAGCGCGGGCAAGGTGACGAGCGCCTCCTCGCTGGCGAAGGCGTAGGCCGGATAGGCCACCAGCGCCAGCCACGCCAGCGCGGCCACCGTCGCCACCAGCTCGAACACGCCGCGCCACTGCGGGCCTGCCTTGTCGACCAGCGCCGTCATGCGCATGTGGCTGCCGCGCCGGAATGCGATCGCCGAGCCGAGCATGATGAGCCAGATGAACAGCAGCGACGCCACTTCATCGACCCACACCAGCGGCGTGTGCAGCACGTAGCGGCTCAGCACGCCGCAGAACAGCACGGCGACCTCGGCCACCACCAGCAAGGCGGCCGGCACCTCCGACAGCACGCCGAGCACTTTGTCCGCCAGCTGCAGCGCGCGTGCCGGCGCCCCGCTCGCTGGCGCGTTGGCGGGACTCTCCATGGCGCGCGGGTCGCCTTCGACCATTCGGGTGGACATGACGCACCTCCCCTACTGTTGCGGCAGGCCGAGGACATTGGCCTGGATCTCGGGATCGGTGAAACGCTCCAGGCGCTGCGGATACACCGTGACGGTGATCTCGCACGAGCCGGTGCCGACGGTCAGGCCCAGCAGGTGGCCGCCGGCGCCGTTGAAGCTGCCGTCGGTCACGGTGCCGTGGGCATGGATGGACGGCTTGCCTTCCTTCCAGGCGATGGAGCCGGTCATATTGGCCATCTCGACGCTGCGGAAGGTCTTCGGATCGAACTGCTTGCGCTGGAAGTCGTAGAAGCCGAAGGTGGCCTCCGACATGAAGCCGATGCCGACGAAGCTGGCGCTGGGGATCTGCTCGTCGCGCGCCAGTTGCTCCAGGCTCTGCAGCACGTTGTCGCCGTGGCGCAGCACCACCAGGTAGCCGGTGGGGGTCTTCATGACCTTGCCTTTCAGGTCAGCGGCGGCGGCGGCCTGCGTTCCCATCACGGAGAGCGTGAGGGTCAGCGTCAGCAGCGAGAGGGCTTGCTTGAGGATCATGATCGGGTCTCTTGGTAGGTTGGGGGTGAGTGCGCCCACGGCGGTGGCGCGCGGCCACCGGCCATCGGGGAGCGGCGTTCAAGGGGGAACGCCCAAGGGGGAACGCTCAAGGGAGAACGGGCATCGCGGCGCAGCCATCGGTGAGAGATCGCCGGTGGCAACAGCGCGATGGCGCGATGGCGCGGCGGCGCGGCTAGGCCAGCTTGCCCGCGTACTTCTCCAGCAGCGCCCAGCTCTCGGCCGGGAATTTCTGCTGCCAGCCCTTGTAGAAACCGGCCTGGCTCAGGTAGTTGCGGAAGGCCTTCACGTCGGGCTGGTTGAAGGCCATGCCGCGCCCCTTCAGCTCCTCGCGCAGGCGGGTGTTCAAGGCATCCACCGCCTGGCGCTGCTTGACGGCGCAGGCATCGAAGGTGGTGGCGGCGAGCTGCCGCAGGTCTTCCGGCAGCGCATTCCAGGCGCGCTGGTTGGCCACCAGCCAGAAGCCATCCCACACGTGCGAGGTCAGCGAGCAGTACTTCTGCACCTCGTACAGCTTCTGCGTCTGCAGGATGGTCAGCGGGTTCTCCTGCCCGTCGACGACCTTGGTCTGCAGTGCCGTGTAGGTCTCGGCCATGTTGATGCCGGCCGGCGCCGCGCCGAAGGCCTTGAACATCGAAGTCAGCGCCGGGCTCAGCGGCACCCGGATCTTGAAGCCGTTGAGGTCTTGCGGCACATGGATCTGCCGGTTGCTGCTGGTGACCTGGCGGAAGCCGTGGTCCCAGATCTTCGGCAGGGGCATCAGGTTGACCTTGGCGAAGGCCGCGCGGATATGCGCGCCCAGCTCGCCGTCCATGGCCGCCCAGACCTGCTCGTAGCCCGGGAAGGCGAAGCCGATGCCGCTGATGGAGGCCACCGGCACCAGCGTGCCCCAGATCAGGCCCGCGGTACTGACGAAGTCGATGGCGCCGGCGCGGACCTGCGAGATCATGTCGGTGTCGTTGCCGAGCTGGCTGCTGGGGAAGACGCGGATCTCCAGCCGCCCGTTCGAGGCGCGGGCGATCTCGGCCGCCGCCGCGCTCAGGTTGACCGTGGTCGGATGCGTGGCGTCGAGCGCGATGCCGAGCTTGTAGCGGAACGCCTGCCCCGCCGCGCGCGCCGGCGTGCCGATCATGAGGCCGGAGGCGGCGGACGCGGCCGCCATGGCAAACCCCTGCTTGAGCGCCAGGCGGCGCCCGCTGTTGAACCCGCTCATCACTTGTCTCCTTTGGTCTGTTTTATTGGTGTCCAGCGGCATGGCGATGGTGGCCGGTGCGGCCACCCGGGCGGATCAGGCCGCCTCGCCCTGCCGGCTGGAGAGGTACCGCGAGAAGCGCCGCGCGCCATCCCAGTCCTGGATCAGCGTCAGGCGACGCTTGAGGAACAAGCCGTCGGCGACGCGCTCGGCGAACGCCTCGAAGGTCTCGGTGGGGTCGTCGATCTCGAATACGAAATAGACCTTGGCCTCCTCGTTCGAGAGCCACGGTCCGGCCAGCAGCTTGAGGTCGCCCGGCAGGTTGTGCGGCCGCACGCCCTGGCGCAGCTTGCCGAGGAAATCCACCACGCCCTGCATGGTGTTCGGGGACATATCGCGCAACCAGACTTCGTTGAAGAACTTCGGCATCGTCTTTCTCCCTGCTTGCTCAAGCTTGATCGGCCGACACACGGTCGGTGTAGGCTTTCATCTGGTCCCAGCCCGACAGCAGCGTCAGCTTGCGGCGCGCGAACAGTCCACTGACCACGCGCTCGGCGTAGGCGTCGAACATGGTCGAGGGATCGTCGATCTCGAAGATGAACATCACCTTGGCTTCCTCGGCGGACAGCCAGGGGCCGGCGACCATGCGCAGGTCGGGTGGCAGGTTGCCGGGCTTGGTGCCGACGCTCAGGTTGCCGAAGAACGCGACCGCGTCTTCCATCACCTTGGGCTGGATGTCGCCAAGCCAGACTTCATTGAGAAACAGGGGCATCGATGTCTCCAGGTCAGTATTCGGGCTGCGGGAGAATGCAGCGCGATGACCGAAGCTTAGAAAAGCGGCGCCCTGCGTCATATCCCTGAAACGAGATATCAGACTTTCCTTGGCGGGAAGGGGTGATGCGGTGGTGGTTGGTGGTGGTTGGTGATGCAGGGGCATGCGATGTCTCGGCTGCTGCGGGCGCCTGCCCTCTCCCCCGGCCCCTCTCCCACAAGTGGGAGAGGGGAGCAAACCGGTGGCATAGCGAAGGCGAAGGCCAGCGTTCGCCATGACGACAACACCCGCCACGCGGCAACCGGGCTCCCCTCTTCCGCCTGCGGGAGAGGGGAGCAAACCCATGGCATGGCGATCGCCGGCAGGCGAGGCCAGGCCGGCCGCAATCGTCACCGATGGCAACGTTCTGCGGCCGTCTGACCGGATACGCTTCGAAGCCATGACGCCAAGACGCGAGTGTCTCCGCCCGCGGTGCCTTCGTCGCCCGACCGCCGCTCCGAGTGGTGGATCAGGCTCCCAACAACCCGCCAATATGGACTAGACTAAGCAAACTTAGTCCAGTTGGTGAAACCCATGCAAACCGTGAACATCCACGAAGCCAAGACCCATCTCTCGCGCCTGGTCGACCAGGCGGCGCGCGGCGAGCCGTTCGTGATCGCCAAGGCGGGCAAGCCCCTGGTCAAGGTGGTGCCCTTGTCCGCCCCGGATGCCGGCCAGGTCCGGCGGCTCGGCTTCCTGGCCGGCGAGATCGCGGTGCCGGAGGACTTCGACACCCTGGGCGCCGGCGAGATCGAAGCCCTGTTCGGCGGCAACGCATGAAGCTGCTGCTCGACACGCACCTGCTGCTGTGGGCCGCCGGGCTGCCGGAACGCCTTCCCCTGCCGGCCCGCGAGCTGATCGCTTCTCCCGACTCGGAACTGTTCTTCAGCGCAGCCAGCCTGTGGGAGATCACCATCAAGCGCGGACTTGGCCGGAGCGACTTCCGCGTCGATCCGCGCGTACTGCGACGCGGGCTGCTCGACAACGGCTACAGCGAGCTGCCGGTCACCAGCGAGCACACGGTGACGGTCGACAGCCTGCCGCCGCTGCACAGGGACCCGTTCGACCGCCTGCTGGTGGCGCAGGCCAACGTAGAAGGCATCACGCTGCTGACGTCGGATGGCATGGTGGCGCGGTACCCCGGTCCGATACGGTTGGTGCCATAGTCGGCGGCGCAGGCGCGGCCGGGCTGTTCATCGCCCGCCAGCCTGTCGCATCGCCCATCCTTCGCACCTCCCTGCAGCCACCCTCGTCACCCATCCTCGTCACCCCGCCTCGGCATGCGCCCTCGCACCGCAGCGAGGGCCGACACGCCGTCCGTCGCCAGCCGCAAGGCCTGCTGACTGCCCCCAAGATGCCTTTGCGCCGCTTCTGCCGCGCTGCCAGTGAAGTCGCCCGCGCCGCTGCTCAAGTTCCTCCGGCCGGCCGTCGTTAAACCCCCGCGTGCCTGCCGACGTGGCCGGCATGCCTCGCTCTGCGCAGGCGAAGTACCTTGGAGCCCCCATATCATGAGCACGCTTACGTTTCGCCAGAAGCTCTGGCTACCGCTTGTTTTCTGCCTTGTCGCCCTCGCCTTGCTGTCTGTGGTCAATGCCTACCAGGCGCGGCAGATCCGCATCGAGGAACGCAAGCACAACCTGGTCAGCGTGACGACCCAGGCCGTCAACCTGGCCAGGCAATACGACGATCTCGCCCGCAGCGGCGCCATCAGCCCGGAGGAGGCGAAGAAGCAGGCGCTGGACCGTTTCCGCGCGATGCGCTACGACAAGGACGGCTACTTCACCGTCACCGACTCCGAGGAGCGGGTCGTGATGCACCCGATCAAGGCGGACCTGGTCGGCAAGAAGCAGACCGATTTCAAGGACGCCGCCGGCACGCGCCTGTACGTGGAAATCACGGCGGCGGCGAAGCAGCCGGATGGCGGCTTCGTGTCCTATGTCTGGCCGCATGTGGGCGGCACCGAGCCGGTGGCGAAGCTGTCCTATGTGCTGCGCTACGAGCCTTGGGACTGGATCCTGTCCACCGGCGCCTACATGGACGATATCAATGCGGCCTTCCTGCACTCGCTGTACCAGACCGGCGGCCTGCTGCTGGCGGTGGGCGTGGTGCTGGCACTGCTGGCGGCGATGGCCAACCGCAGCCTGGAGCGCACGCTCGGCGGCGATCCCGCCTACGCGGCGGATGTGGTCAATCGGATCGCCGCCGGCGACCTGACGGTGCGCATCGAGACCCGGGGCGATGACCAGCACAGCCTGCTGGCGGCGGTGAGCCGCATGCGCAGCGAGCTGGCGCAGACCATCGGGCAGATCGGCCAGGCCTCGCACACCATCGGCAACGCGGCCCGCGAGATCGCCAGCGGCAACCTGGACCTGTCGAGCCGCACCGAGGAGCAGGCCAGCTCGCTGGAAGAGACCGCGGCCTCGATGGAACAGATGACCGCCACCGTCAAGCAGAACGCCGACAATGCCCGCCAGGCGCACACGCTGGTCGCCAGCGCCTCCGACATCGCCGCCAAGGGCGGCGAAGTGGTGTCGCGCGTGGTCGCGACCATGGACGCGATCAGCGCTTCCGCCAGCAAGATCACCGACATCATCGGCGTGATCGACGGCATCGCCTTCCAGACCAATATCCTGGCGCTCAACGCCGCGGTGGAAGCTGCCCGCGCCGGCGAGCAGGGACGCGGCTTTGCCGTGGTGGCGGGCGAGGTGCGCAGCCTGGCGCAACGCAGCGCCGGCGCGGCCAAGGAAATCAAGACACTGATCGAGGCTTCGGTCGGCCAGGTCGATGCCGGCAACGTGCTGGTGGGCGAAGCGGGCAGCACCATGGCCGACGTGGTCGGTGCGGTCAAGCGCGTGGCCGACCTGATGGGCGAGATCACGGCGGCCAGCGACGAGCAGAGCACCGGCATCCAGCAGGTCAATGGCGCGGTGGCGCAGATGGACCAGGTGACGCAGCAGAACGCCGCCCTGGTCGAGCAGGCCGCCGCCGCGGCGGAATCGATGCAGGAGCGCGCCGCCGAGCTGGCCACGGCGATTGCATTCTTCCGGATCGGGGGTAGCAACGCGGGCACCTCGCGCCTGGCGCCGGCCTGAGCCCGCCCCCCCCTCGCCTGCCCTGCCCAGCGCCCCTGCCTCGACAGGGGCGCGCTCTTTGGGCTGGCCCCGCGCAGCCCCCGCGCGGCCTTGCACCCCCGCCTGTCGCGGCGTCGCCGTGTACAGGGGCGCCGCATCGCACCGGATGCGGATGTGCATGCGGGAGCGGAAGCGGGAGCGGATACCCTCCGCCGCGCAGGCCGCCCTACTTCAGATAGGACTTGATGACCTGCAGCACGGCATCCAGGTCCTGCTGCCGACGCCCCTCGTCAGGTTCCTTGACCACGTGGTCGGTCAGGTGACCCTCGATGACGGCGGCCATCAGTCCGTTGACGGCACCCCGGATGGCGGCGATCTGTTGCAGCACGTCCACGCATTCCGCCTCTTCCGTGAGTTGTTTCTCCAGCGCTGCGGCTTGCCCCTGGATGCGCTTGACGCGCGCCAGCAGCTTGGCTTTGTCGCGGATGGTATGGGGCATGGCGTCGGGGGCTCCGGGGCGGGATCGGGGGGCTTCGGGAAGGCCTGAGGGTAGCATGGATATACTGGGGGGGAGTATAATGCGCCCACCCCGAAACCGATCCATTCAGCGCGTGCCGCGCGCGCCGCCCATCCGCCGCCATGACCGAGTTCTCCACCCTCCTGCAGCAAGGCAACGCCTGGCTGTTCATCCCCAGCGCCATCCTGCTGGGTGCCCTGCATGGCCTGGAGCCGGGCCATTCGAAGACGATGATGGCAGCCTTCATCGTGGCCATCCGCGGCACGCTGTCGCAGGCGGTGCTGCTCGGGCTGTCGGCCACGATTTCCCATACGGCGGTGGTCTGGGCGGTGGCCATGGCCGGGCTGTACTTCGGCCGCAACTGGAGCGCCGAGGCGACCGAGCCCTATTTCCAGGTGGCCTCGGCGGTGCTGATCGTGGCGGTGGCAGCATGGATGCTGTGGCGTACCTGGCAGGGACAGCGGCATGCGCACGATCACGATCACGATCATGGGCATGACCATGATCACGGCCACGATCACGGCGATGGTCACGGCCATCACCATGCCGCGGCCCGCTTCATCGACACCGGCCACCACGGCACCCTGCGGCTGGAGATCTTCGAGGACGGCGTGCCGCCGTGCTTCCGCCTCTATGCCGAGGGCCGCCACCCGCACGCCTGGCCGGCCAGCCAGGTCGAGCTGGAGACGGAGCGCGCCGATGGCTCGCGGCAGTTCTTCCCCTTCGTGCAGCGCGACGGCTTCCTCGAGTCAGCCGAGCCCATCCCCGAGCCGCATGAATTCATTGCCCGCCTGCGCCTGGGCGAGCCGCATCACCGGCATGACTACGACGTGGAGTTCGTGGAGCACGACGATCACCACCACGTGGTCAAGGACTACGAAGGGCTGGACATTTCCGCGCCGGGCTACCAGGACGCGCACGAGCTGGCGCACGCCAATGACATCCGCCGCCGCTTCGCCAACCGCGAGGTGACCACCGGCCAGATCATCGTGTTCGGGCTGACCGGCGGCCTGATTCCCTGCCCGGCGTCGATCACCGTGCTGCTGCTGTGCCTGCAGTTGAAGAAGATCACGCTCGGCGCGACGCTGGTGCTGTGCTTCAGCATCGGCCTGGCGCTGACGATGGTGGCCTCGGGGGCGCTGGCGGCGCTCAGCGTGAAGCACGTTTCCCGGCGCTGGGGCGGCTTTGGCGAGTTCGCGCGCAAGGCCCCCTACTTCTCCGGCGCGCTGATCGTGCTGGTGGGACTGTACGTCGGCTGGCAGGGGATGCAGGGACTGGCGCGGCTGTGAGGGCGGCTCTGAGGGTGGCTCTGACGGTGGCTCAGGGCAGCACGCACGGCGCTGTCCCCCGCCCCGGGATGCGCGGATGCGCCGGGTAGAATACGGGCCACTTCCGCGCACCACGACAGGCTGCCGCGACCATCCGGGCACGGACGCCACTCACCTTCACTGCCATGCTGCTGCTCTACAAAGGGGTGCTGGGCCCCATCCTGCTGAGACAGGCACACCAGTTGCGCAAGACGGCGCTGCGCCTGCCGGAAGCGGCGGGGCCGCGCATGGGCCAGGAGAACGCAGCAGCGCCGGAAGCAGCGCCGCTGCGCCTGCTGGTGGTCGGCGATTCGTCGGCCGCCGGCGTGGGCGTCGATCAGCAGCACGAGGCCCTGGCACAGCCGCTGGCGCGCCTGCTGGCGGCGCGCACCGGACGCGCGGTGACCTGGCAGCTGGTGGCCAGATCCGGCGTGAATACGATCGAGGCGATCGAGCTGGTCCAGGCCAGCGAGATCGCGCCCGCCGACTTCATCGTCACCGCGCTGGGCACCAACGACGTCACCTCGCAACGCCGGCCCGGCCGTTTCCTGAAGGACTACCAGGCCCTGGTCGAAGCGCTGTTCCGCCGCAGCGGCGCCGCCGGCCTCGTGGTCACCGGCCTGCCCCCGCTGCACATCCTGCCCGCCGCGCCGCATCCGCTGCGCTGGTACCTGGGCCGCTACGCCGCGCGCCTCGACCGCCTGCTGCGGCGCTGGATCGACCAGGAGGCGCGGGCCCGCTACGTCTCGCTGCAGTGGGCGGCGGTGCCGGAAGAGATGGCGCGCGACCGCTTCCATCCCGGGCCGCTGCAGTATCGCCGCTGGGTGGAAATGGTGGCGGCCCAGGTGGTCGACCTGCTCGCCTTGCGGACGCAGCAAGGCACCTGAACCAGGGTCGGCGAGCGCTCGTGGAAGGCGGGCGCCATGGTGCCGGCGAAGGCCGGCCCTCTCCCCCGGCTCCTCTCCCGCAAGCGGGAGAGGGGAGCAGACCGGCGCGGTGCGAATCACGTCGCGCTGGACAAAGCCGACGATGCACCAACACCAATCGCCAAGCACACGGTCTTGGCTCCCTCTCCCCTCATGGGGAAAGGGTTGGGGAGAGGGGTGGTCTAGCAAGGCGCCACACCCAAGCGAAGCCAACGGTGTAGTCCAGCACGCGAGCATAGAGACGAAGCCGATGGTGTGATCCCAGCCACCACGGCACAGCCGACGGCGTCATGCCGGCCGCTGCTTCCCCTCGATATACGCCTGCAGCCCCGCCACCAGCGCGGCGAACACCGCCGCGCAGCGCGCGCTGTCGCGCAGGTCTTCGTGCATGGCGACCCACGTCTCCAGGGCCGGCGCGAACGCGCGTGGCAACACGCGCACCAGTTCGCCGTCGCGCGCCGCCAGCGCAGCCTGGCACGCGCCGATGCCGAAGCCGGCGCGGATGGCGCTGAGCTGGGCCAGGTCGCTGTCGGCGCGGAACGCCACGCGGTCGCGCACGAGCATCGGGTATTGCTGCTGCAGGCGGCGGATGAAGGCAGTTTCACGGTCGTAGCCGATCAGCGTGTGGTGCGCCAGTTGGTCCAGCGATTTCGGCGTGCCGTGCGCGGCCAGGTAGCGCCGGTGCGCGTGCAAGCCGATTTCGATGGCGCCCACGCGCCGGGCCACCAGCGCTTCCTGCTCGGGGCGGAACATGCGCACGGCGATATCGGCCTCGCGCCGCAGCAGGTCGTCGGGCTGGTTGGACAGCACCATTTCGATGGTGAGCGCGGGATGCGCGGCGCGCAGCGCGGCCAGGACCGGGGGCAGCACTTCGACACCGATCACTTCGCTCGCGGTCAGGCGCACCGTGCCGCGCACGCCGTCGCCATGGCCGCTGGCCACGCGGCGCAGCGAGGCGGCGGTGGCGGCCAGGGCGGCGGCATGGGGGCGCAGTTCGTGCGCGGCATCGGTCGGCGCGAAGCCGTCGAAGGAGCGCGTGAACAGCTTGAGCCCCAGCGTGGCCTCCAGGTGGTCGATGTGGCGGCCGACGGTGGGCTGGGTCAGGCCCATGGCGCGGGCGGCGGCCGACAGCGAGCCCGTTTCCAGCACCTGCAGGAAACTGCGGTACCACTCCCAGTTCGGTTCGGCATCGGACATGCTATGCATTTTTCTATAGTGGCTACGCGATTCTAGGCGATTTTCTTTTCACTATCGCCGGCGCACACTGCGTCCATCCAACCCGGCCGCCAGGTCGTCTGAAGGGAGTCTTGCCATGTCCAAGGTTGCATTGTTCGGCGCCGCCGGTGCCATCGGCCAAAGCCTTGCCGCCGCGCTGCGCGCCCAGGGCCGGCCCTATCGCGTGGTGGGCCGCAGCGCGGACAGCCTGCGCCGCGCCTTCGGCGCGGATCCGCTCGCCGAGATCGTGGCCTGGGATCCGCAGGTGCCAGCATCGGTGCGGGCCGCGGCGGAGGGCATCGACACGCTGATCTACCTGGTCGGCGTCAACTACTGGCAGTTCGAACTGCACCCCGAGCTGATGCGCAAGACGCTGGATGGGGCCATCGCTGCCGGGGTCAAGCGCGTGGTGCTGATCGGCACCGTCTACCCCTATGGCCGCGCGCAGCAGAACCCGGTCAGCGAAGACCATCCGCGCGTGCCGCATACCTTCAAGGGCCGCATGCGCCTGGCGCAGGAAGACCTGCTGATGCAGGCCCACGCCGAGGGCAGGATCCAGGCCACCGTACTGCGCCTGCCGGACTTCTACGGCCCCGGCGTGGCCAACAGCTTCCTGCACCGTGCCGCGCTGGCGGCGGTCAACGGCGGCACGGCCGACCTGATCGGCCCCATCGACCGTCCGCACGAGTTCGTCTTCGTGCCGGACGTGGGGCCGGTGGTGACGCGGCTGATCGACACGCCCGCCGCCTTTGGCCGCATCTGGCACCTGGCCGGCGCCGGCGTGACCAGCCAGCGCGCGCTGGTGGCCGAGATGGAGCGCCAGAGCGGCCGCCCGATGCGGCTGCGCATCGTGGGCAAGCCGATGCTGCGCCTGCTCGGCCTGTTCAACCCCTTGCTGCGCGAAATGGTGGAGATGCACTATCTGCTGACCGACCCGCTGATCCTCGACGACAGCGCGCTGCAGCGCCTGCTCGGGCCGCTGCCCAAGACGCCCTATGCGGAAGGCATCCGGCAGACGCTGGCGGCGGTGGATCGCAGCGCCAGGCTGGCGCCGGCGGCCGCCTGAGCGGAGCCGGCCCCGCCGGCGCCCCGCTCCCGCCCCCTACTCCCTGAAATACGCCTGGATCCGCTCCATCATCCAGCGCGCCGCCGGCGACAGGTAGCGGTGCTCCGGATAGACCAGCGAGAGATCCAGCACCCCCTCGGCTTCGCTCATCACGGGCAGCCAGACGAACTCCCCGCGCAGCAGCTCTTCACGCAGGTTCTCGCGGGTGGAGAACAGCACCACGTCCGAGCGCAGCGCGAGGCGCTTGAGCATGGGCGCGTTGTCGCAGCGCAGGCCGCCGATCTCGTCGAAGGCGGGCTTGCCGAACAGCCGCGCGATGCGCTCCTTGGCCGCCGCCGGCATCTCCGGCGACAGCAGGGGATAGCCCTGCAGGCGCGCGCGGATCTCGCCGGCACCGGCGCCGGCCAGCGGATGGCTGCCGCGCACGAAATATCCCTGGTGCTGCGGCGGCAGCGGGATGATGCGGTAGCCGGAAATGGGCGGCAGGCTGCGCGTCATGGCCACGACGAAATCCAGTTCGTCGCGCTGCAGCCGCTCATACAGGCGCACCCAGCTGGAGATGTCGGCGTGCACGGTCAGATGCGGCCGCTCCGCCGCCTGCCTGGCCAGCACTTCCTCGAGGAAGACCGCTTCCGGCAGCACCCCGACGCCGAAGTTGACCTGCCCCACCTCGATGCCGCGGATCTGCTCGGCCTCGGACTGCATGGCGCCGGCCTCGCCCAGCACGCGCTTGGCGCGCGCCAGCATGGCGCTGCCGGCGCTGGTCAGGGTGATGCCGTCGTGGCGCCGCTCCAGCAACTGCAGGCCGAGGGATTCCTCCAGCGTCTGCATGCTGCGCGTCAGCGCCGGCTGCGTCAGGTGCAGGCGGCGCGCGGCGCGCGAAAAGGCGCCTTCTTCGGCAAGGACCAGGAAGTGTTGCAAGCGGCGGAGGCTGACCATAACTTTTATTTTGTTTTGCGCCCAGCAATATGCATTGGATTTGAATCCTAGCGGGCACCACAATGGTCTGGCAATGCCCCCGGTACCAGGGCGCCGAGGCGCCAAGGCTCGCGCCCCGGCCCCGGGCAGCATGACGGCCTCGCAGAAGGCCAAGCCGACGATGCACATTGCGTTGCACAACGAGGAGACAAGGACATGAACCACGCCCCCATCGGTACGGGTGTCGCCCCCGGCTGCGCGCCGGGCGGCGGCCGGCACGCCAGCCATGGCAGCTCGACCGCCAGGACCACCACCCGGACCGCCACCAGCATCGCCAGGACGGCAGCCGCGGCCTGGCTGCTCGCCGCCACCGCAACGGCACAGGCGCAGCCCGCCCCATCCGCCTCCGCCGCCGACTGGCCGCAGAAGGGCCGGCCGGTGCGCGTGGTGCTGCCCTTCCCCGCCGGCGCCGGCAGCGACGCCTCGCTGCGCGTCATCCTGCAGCGGCTGGCGGAGCAGACCGGCGGCAGCTTCATCGTCGACAACAAGCCCGGGGCCGGCACCTTGATCGGCGCGCAGGACGTGGCACGCGCGGCGCCCGATGGCTACACGCTGCTCTACACCATCGTGGTGACGCACACGCAGAACCCGCACCTCTACCGCAAGCTGCCGTACGACCCCTTCAAGGACTTCACGCCGATCGTGCAGGCGGTGCGCTCGGCCACCATCCTGGTGACCCAGCCGAACGCGCCGTACAACAACGTGCGCGAGCTGGTGGCCTACGCCAGGCAGCATCCCGGCGAGCTGAACTACGCCTCCTACAGCATCGGCTCCACCTCGCAGCTCAATGCCGAGATCCTGAAGCGCAACGCCGGCCTGGACATCGTGCACGTGCCCTACAAGGGCGTGACCGACGCCACGCGCGCGGTGATGGCGGGCGACGCGCAGCTCTACTTCGACGGCACCGCCTCGGCCATCGAAAGCGCGAAGGGCGGCAAGTTCAAGCTGCTCGGCGTGGCCGCGGACAAGCGGCTGGCGGTGCTGCCGGACCTGCCCACCATCGCCGAGCAAGGCGTGCCGGGCATCGACATCGTGGGCTGGCAGGGCTTCTTCGGCCCGGGCGGCATGCCCAGGCCGCTGGCCGAGAAGATCGCGCGCAGCCTCGACAAGGTGCTGCGCTCACCCGAGATCGCCGAACTGGTGCGCACCCAGGGCAACGAAGTGAGCGGCGCCGGACCGGACGCCTTCGCCCGGATCGTGCGCCAGGACTACGAGCGCTGGGGCGAGGTGATCCGGCGCGCCGGCATCCGCCAGGACTGAGGCGGCGCCCTCCATCGCCATCCATCACTCCTCTGCGGCATCGACCACCACCAGACTCTACGCACTACTCACCACTACCAGCCACTATGTACGATCTCGTTATCCGCGGCGGCACGCTCGTCGACGGCAGCGGCGCCCCGGCGCGCACTGGAGACCTGGCCATCCAGGACGGCATCATCCAGCAGGCCGGCGGCAGCGCGGGTCCCGCCCGCCGCGTCATCGACGCCAGCGGCTGCCTGGTCACGCCGGGCTGGGTCGACATCCACACCCACTACGACGGCCAGGCCACCTGGGACCCCTACCTGACGCCCTCCACCTGGCATGGCGTCACCACCGCCATCATGGGCAACTGCGGCGTTGGCTTCGCCCCGGTGCGGCCGCAGGACCGTGACTGGCTGATCCGCGTGATGGAGGGCGTCGAGGACATTCCCGGTGCGGTGCTCTCCGAGGGCATCCAGTGGGACTGGGAGAGCTTTCCGCAGTACCTCGACGCGCTGGCGCGGCGCCCCAAGGCGCTCGACATCGGCGCCCAGGTGCCGCACTCGGCCTTGCGCACCTACGTGATGGGCGAGCGCGGCGTGCATCACGACGAGGCCACGCCGGAAGACATCCAGCAGATGTGCGCGCTGCTGGGCGAGGCCATGCGCGCGGGCGCGCTCGGCTTCTCCACCTCGCGCACCTTCCTGCACAAGTACGAGGGCAGGAAGTACCCGCCCGGCACCTTCGCCACCCTGGCCGAGATCGGCGCGCTCGGCGAGACCTTGGGCGCGGCCGGCCACGGCGTGTTCCAGATGACCTCCAACCATGTGTCGATGGACGGCGAGATCCCCTGGCTGCGCAAGCTGGCCCGCCACAACCGGCTGCCGGTGCTGTTCAACCTGCAGCAGACCGATCCCGAGCCCGACCTGTGGCAGACGCTGCTGGCGGCGCTGGAAGACGCCCGGGCGCAGGACATCCCGCTCTTCGGCGGCATCTGCGGGCGTCCGCTGGGATTGCTGTTCTCGTGGGAGACCAGCCTGCATCCCTTTATCCAGTCGGTTGCCTACCAGCGCCTGCAGGCCCTGCCGTTCGCGCAGCGCATCGCCGCGCTGCGGCAGCCCGATACGCGCCACGCCATCCTGCACGGCGAACGCACGCTGGCGGACAAGAACCTGGAGCGCATGTTCAGCCAGTTCTCCCGCATCTACCCGATGGAGGCACGGCCCGACTACGAGCCCGCCGAGGACAAGAGCGTGGCCAGCCTGGCGCGGCAGAGCGGGCGCGACCCGCTGGAGGTGATCTACGACCTGATGCTGGAGCAGGACGGCAAGGCCATCCTCTACTACCCCAGCTTCAACTACTCCTACGGCGAACTGTCGCAGATCCACGCCATGCTGCAGACCCCGAGCACCGTCAACAGCCTGGCCGACGGCGGCGCGCACTGCGGCTATATCTGCGACGTCAGCATGCCCACCTTCATGCTCACCCACTGGACCCGCGACCGCCGGCGCGGCCCGCGCCTGAGCGTGGAAGCGATGGTGCGGCGGCAGACGCTGGAAACCGCCCGGCTCTATGGCCTGCATGACCGCGGCCTGCTGCAGCCGGGCAAGAAGGCAGACATCAACGTGATCGACTACGCGCGCCTGAACCTGCACGCGCCGCGCATGGTCTACGACCTGCCGGCCGGCGGGCGCCGCCTGGTGCAGGACGCGGACGGCTACGTGGCGACGCTGGTGGCCGGCATGCCGATCTTCGAGCACGGGCAGGCCACCGGCGAGCTGCCAGGACGCCTGCTGCGCGGGGCCGCGGGCGGGGCGCGCTAGCTGGTGGTTGGCGGCTGGTGGTTGGCGGCTAAAGCAGCGAGAACGGCCGCATCAGCACCATCACCTGCGAGCGGGTACTGGCGTTCAGCGCCCGCAGGATGGCCGTGACGTGCCCCTTGACCGTGTCCTCTTTCAGCCCGAGCTGCCGCGCGATGCCCCGGTTGCCTGCGCCGTCGAGCAGCAGCCGCAACACATCGGCCTGGCGTGCCGTCAGGCCGAGCTGGGCCGGGGAGATCGCCTCCCCGCGCGCAGGCTCCCGCCGCGCCAGGTGGGTCGGCGGCGTGTGGCAGCCGGGCAGGCAGGCCTGCCGGATCAGCTGCCGGCGGTTGCCCACGCCCAGCCTGGCGAAGATCGCCGAGACGTGCTCCTTCACGGTGTATTCCTGCAAGACCAGCCGCTGGGCGATCCGTTTATCCGGCTGGCCGTCGAGCAGCATGGCGTAGACCTCGGCCTGCCGCGGGGTCAGGATGGTGACCTGCTCGCCTTGCCCTGCCTCGGCAGGCAGGCCCGGATGCCCGCCCACCGGGTGCAAGGAGGCCGAGGAGGCCGAGGAAGCCGAAAGCGGCGAAAAGGGTGAAAAAACGACGTCGAACCGCACCACGACACCGCCCGACCTGGAAATATTATTGTTAGAAATACGATACATGTAACCCCCAAGCGCTCCCATTCTACACAATAGACTCCCGGTATATGAGACACGGGAGATGGCGGTCAGGGCTGGGGCGAAGGTTGCCCCGCACCGCCGGCGGCCTTGTGGGAATACTTGTGGGAATACTTGTGGGAATACTTGTGGGAATCGGCCTGCCCGCACGCAAAGGCATGGACATGCGCGGCGCCGGGAGCCATCGGCAAGCACCGCCGGCAGCGCGCGGCGGGCCTTGGCCGCCCCTGGCGGGAAGCGGCACAGCGGGGGTTCAGCCCCGCTCGGTGAAAGGATGGGCGGCGCCCCCGCCGGCGGCTGGTGTGGCGGCTGGTGTGGCGGCAGCCGTCGCCGGCCGCACCGTATTGCGCCCGCCGGCCTTGGCTTCGTAGAGGCGATGATCGGCGGCGAGCAGCAGTTCCTGCCGGCTGCGATAGCGCTGTGTATCGCCATCGAAGGAGGCGACCCCGATGCTGACGCTCAGCCTGTCCTCGCCTGCGCCCAGCGCAGCCGGATCGATGGCCTGCACGGCGGCGCGGATCCGCTCGGCAACGCGGATGGCATCGTCCAGGCCGGTGCCGGGCAACAGCACGCAGAACTCTTCGCCGCCGTAGCGGCCGACGAAGTCTCCCGGCCTGCGCGCGCTGGCGGCGATGCATTGTGCGATGGCCCGCAGCGCGGCATCGCCCGCCGCATGGCCGAAGCGGTCGTTGAACGACTTGAAGCGGTCGGCATCCACCATCAGCAAGGACATGCGCTGCCGCTGCCGCCTGGCGGCGCGCCAGGCAGTGTCCAGCGTCTCGTCCAGCAGGCGGCGCGTGCCGACCCCGGTCAGGCCGTCGGTGCTGGCTAGCCGGTGCAGTTGCGCTTCCATCGCCAGGCGCTGGCGGAGCTGGCTCGCGAAGAGGACGGAGATAGCGATGAAGAAGGCATCGAGCAAGGCCACCACCATGCCGATGGCCCAGGCACGGCGCCGCCATTCGGCATAGATGTCCTGCGTCGACAGCCCCACCACGATGATCAGCGGCGGGGTGCCGATATGGCGGAAGCTGTAGAGCCGGCGTTCGCCGTCCAGCGCCGCGGTGCCGATGAAGCTGCCGCTGCTGGCCAGCAGCAGCGGCTTGAAGGAAGCCGCCGCGGCGATGCTGCGCCCGATCTCCGACACGCTGTAGGGCCGGCGCATCAGCACCGTGCCGTCGCTGCGCAGCAGGGTCAGGGAACCGTGGTCGCCGAGCGTCATACCATCGAACAGGCGGTGGAAATAGTTCAGGCGAAGCGTGCCCACCACGGCCCCGGCAAAATCCCCGTGCGGGCCGGCCAGCCGCCGGCTCAGCGCGATCGCCTGGTCTGCTGCCTGCGCGCCCGGCACGAAGGGTCGGCTGATGAAGAGTCCTGCCCCGGCGGCGCGCTGGTGGACGGTGAAGTAGTCCTCCTCGGCAAGATTGCGCCGCCTGGGAGGATAGCCTGCGGAGTCGAACACGACCTCGCCTGTCCGGTCGGCCACCAGCAGCGTCCCCATGTCGCGCGCGTGGGTGGAACGGTCGAACAGGACGCGCTGCCGGATCCCCGCCGGCAGGCGCAGGGTGGCCGGGTCGCTGACGCCGTCCACCACGGCGTCGATGGAGAGTTCGTAGACCTCGAGGTTGCGTTCGATATCCCGCTGCAGGATCAGCGCCAGGTTCTCGGCGCCGTCGCGCGCACGCCCCAGCGCGTCCATGCGCATCTCGTAGAGCACCATGGCGGCGATGCCGGCGAGCGCCAGCGCGCCGGCCACCGCGCCGACGATGAACAGGGTCGGCCGGCTGAAGAAGATGCCGGAGATCCGCTTCAACGGCATCGGCTGCCCTCGGCCGGGACGCACGCCGGCGGCGGACGCGCAGGGCCCCGCCGGCCGGCCCTGTTTCGGCCGGCACGCATGGCGCGCCCGCTTTCCTGCCGCACCGCCCGCCGCACTGGCTGCGCCCCGATTACAGGTGCAGCGCCGCGAGCGCCGCCAGGATCCCGCCGACCGTCGCCACGCCATAGGAGACGGCCTGCAGCCAGCGCCGCCGCGACAGCAGCGTGATGGCGGCCAGCGCGATCGACACCTGGATGGCGACGACCGCCTGCGCCCAGCGGTGGTGATGGTGCACCGCGGCCTCGCTGGCCTCGTCCGCCTGCCGGGCGGCCTGCTCCTGGGCGTCGGCCTTCTGCCGGATCACCTCCTTCTCGGCGGCGTAGCGCTGCGCCTCGCGCCTGGCCGCCGCCTGGTCGACACCCGGCAACTGCGCCGTCAGTTCGGCGATGGCCTGCTTCTGCCCCTTGGCCTGGTAGTAAGCCCATTGATTGGCCGCCTCGGTCTTGTGGATGGCGGCCTCGTTCTTCAACAGCAGCGCCTCGTTCTGCGTGGCGCCGCCCTGGTAGCCGAACACCGCGCCCGCCGTCGACAAGATCGCCGTCATGACCGCGATGCGGCCGGCGAAGCGGTCCGCATGGCCCGCCTCCGCAGCGTGCTCGAGGGCGTGGTCGTGCGCGCCATGCACGTGAAAACCTTCCGACATGCTTTCCTCCTTCCCTTGCCTTACTGTTTTCCTGCCCGGCGCATGCTCACACCCCTTCGGCCGGCGTCAGCGATGCCGCATCCGCGCCGCCCTGGCCGCCACGGCGGCGGTTGACCCAGGCGAACACCACCGGCAGCACCAGCAGCGTCAGCAGCGTGGTGGTCACCATGCCGCCCACGATCACCAGTGCCAGCGGACGCTGCGCCTCCGAGCCGATGCCGTGCGACAGCGCCGCCGGCAGCAGGCCCAGGCCGGCCAGCATGGCCGTCATCACCACCGGGCGCAGCCGCAGCGAGGCGCCCTCCACCACCGCTTCATGCAGGTCGTCCGCGCCGGACTGCGACAGGCGGTTGATGTAGGAGATCAGGATCACCCCGTCCTGGATGGCGATGCCGAACAGCGACAGGAAGCCGATGCCCGCGGAGATGCTCAGCGTCTCGCCGGCGATATGCAGCGACAGCAGGCCGCCGATGGCCGCGAACGGCACGTTCAGCACCACCATCAGCGCGTCCTTGAAGTTGCCGAAGGTGCTGTACAGCAGCAGGAAGATCACCAGGATGGTGAGCGGCACGATCACCGCCAGCTTCTTCTGCGCCACCTTCATCTGGTTGAACTGGCCGTCCCAGAACATGGTGTAGCCGGCCGGCAGCGCGACCGCCTGCTTGACCTTCTCCTGCGCCTCCGTCACGGCGCTGCCGAGGTCGCGCCCGCGCACGCCGAACTTGATGGCGATGTAGCGCTTGCCGGATTCGCGGTAGATGAAGAAAGGACCGTCGGTGACTTCGACCTTGGCCACCATCGACAGCGGAATGCGCTGCCCGTCGGGCGTGTCCACCAGCAGGCGGTTGATCACGTCGGCGTTGTTGCGCGCGCTGTCGTTCAGGCGCACGGTCAGGCCGAAGGTCTTCTCGCCGTCGAGGATCTGCGTGACCGGGTCGCCGCCGATGGCGTACTGCACCAGGGTCTGGATGTCGTTGACGCTGAGGCCGAAGCGGGCGGTCTTCTCGCGGTCCACCGAGATGTTCAGCGTGGGCTGGCCCAGCTCCTTGAAGATACCCACGTCGGCCAGGCCCGGCACGCGCTTGAGGATGGACTCCACTTCCTTGGCCTTGTCCTGCAGGGCGAGCAGGTCGGGGCCGAAGATCTTGACCGAGTTCTCGCCCTTGACCCCGGACAGCGCCTCGTTGACGTTGTCCTGGATGTACTGCGAGAAGTTGTACTCGATGCCCGGCACGCGGTTCAGCCGCTTGGTCAGGCGATTGACCACCTGCTGCTTGGTCGTGCCCTTGGGCCAGTCTTCGCGCGGCTTGAAGTACAGCGCGTATTCCTGGTTGAACACGCCGGTGGAATCGGTGCCGTCGTCGGGGCGGCCGATCTGCAGCGAGACCGCGCGCACCTCGGGCTGCTCGCGGAAGTAGGCGCGCAGCTCGCGGCCGATCGAGGCCGAATAGTCCAGGTCGACGGTATTGGGCAGCGTCACGCGCAGCCACAGGTTGTTCTCTTCCAGCGTGGGCAGGAACTCGGTACCCAGGTAGCGCGAGCTGTACAGGGTGGCGCCCAGGCCGAGCGCGGCGGCCAGGAAGACCATGCCGGGGCGCTTGAGCAGGGCGCGCAGCAGCGGCTTGTAGCCGTTGAGGATGATCTCGATGAAGCGCGGCGAATGCGGCCGCAGCGAACCGCTGAAGACGAAGGAGGTCACCGCCGGCACGAAGGTCAGCGCCAGCACGATCGAAGCCAGCAGCGCGAAGCCCATGGTGAAGGCCATCGGCTTGAAGATGATGCCCTCCACCCCGCCCATGAAGAACAGCGGCGAGTAGGCCACGATGATGATGCCGGTGGAGAAGATCATGGCCCGCTGCACTTCGCTGGTGGCCTTGACGATGGCTTCCTCTGTGTTCGACTGGCCTTCCTCCAGGTGGCGCATGATGTTTTCCATCACGATCACCGCCGCGTCCACGATCAGGCCGAAGTCGATGGCGCCGAGCGAGATCAGGTTGGCCGGCACCTTGAAGTGGTCCATGTTGATGAAGGACACGCACAGCGCCAGCGGGATCACCGCCGCCACCACCGCGGCGGCGCGGAAGCTGCCGAGGAAGACGAACAGCACGATCAGCACCAGCGAGATGCCGACGAACAGCGCATGCTCCACCGTGCCCATGGTGAGATCCAGCAGGTTCTGCCGGTCATAGAAGGGCTTGATCTGGATATGCTTGGGCAGCGTGTTCTCGTTCAGGTCCGCGATCTTGTCGCGCACCCGGGCCAGCACTTCGGAGGCGTTGTCGTCGCGCTTGAGCAGCACGATGCCCTCGACCACATCGTCCTGGCGATCGAACTGCACCATGCCCAGGCGCTGCGCATGGCCCTCGCGCACCTCGGCGATGTCGCGCACGCGCACCGGCACGCCGTTGGTCGTCGCCACGGTGACGTTGCGGATATCCTCCAGCGTCTGCAGCAGGCCCACGCCGCGCACCACGAACTGCTGCTCGCCGGCCTTCATCAGCCCGCCGCCGGTGTTGGCGTTGGCATTGGTCACCGCGTCGATGACCTGCTTGAGCGTGAGGCCGTAGGCCTGCATCTTCTCCGGCGTCGGCACGATCTGGTACTGCTTGACCATGCCGCCGAAGGCGGACACGTCCGCCACGCCGGGGATGTGCTTGATTTCCTTGTAGACGGTGTAGTCCTGGACGGTCTTGAGCGTGGTCAGGTCCACGCCGTCGCCCTCCAGGCGGAAGCGCATGATCTCGCCAGTGGCATCGCTGTCGGGCGACAGCGCGGCCTGCACGCCTTGCGGCAGGTTGGCCTGCGACAGGTAGGTGACGAAGTTCTGGCGCGCCTTGAAGTTGTCGACGCCTTCCTTGAACTTCACCGTCACCACCGACAGCCCGAACAGCGACACCGAGCGGAAGGACTGCACGTCCGGCACGCTGGCCAGCGCGTTCTCCACCGGGATGGTGATCTGCTGCTCCACCTCCACCGTGCTGCGGCCCGGCCATTGCGTGATGGCCTGCACCGTCACCGGCGCCACGCCGGGATAGGCCTGCAGCGGCAGGCGCAGGAAACTCAGGACCCCGGCCACCAGCAGGGCGACGGCCAGGAAGACGATCATCAGGCGGCGCTTGAGGATGGCGCGGATCGGGGTGAACGCCATCTCAGGACTCCTGCTTGAGCAGCATCTCGTTGAGCAGCATGCCCCCTTGCGTGAACACCTTGAGCGGCTGCGCCAGCGGCACGCCGTCGGTCACGGCGAACATGCCGTCACCCTGCGGCATGCCCTGCACCACCTGCCGGCGCACGTGCTGCGCGTCCGGCTGCGTCAGCAGCACCAGCTTGCCCTGGTCCTTGACGATGGCCGACTGCGGCACCACCAGCGCCTGCCGGCTGCCGGTCACGATGCGCGCGGTGGCGTACATCTCCGGCTTGAGCAGCCCGTCCGGGTTGGGCACGTCGCAGCGCACCTGCAGCGTATGCGTGTCGGCATCGACGTTCGGCGCGATGAAGCTCACCCGGCCGGTGTAGCGCCGCCCCGGGTAGGCCGCCGTCTCGATCTCGATGGCCTGGCCCAGCTTGACGTTGCGGATATCGTGCTCGTACAGGTTGCCGGTGAACCAGACCGAGCTGGTGTCGATCACGCTCATCAGCGCGTCGCCCACGTTCAGGTAGGAGCCCTGGTCCATCTCGCGCTTGACGATGGTGCCGCTGATCGGCGCCCGGATCGTCAGCGTCTCGCTGACCGTGCCGCGCTCGCGGATGCGCGCGATGTCCTCGCTGCTCGCGCCCAGCACGCGCAGCTTGTTCTCGGCCGACTGCATGGTCTGGCGCGCATCGTCCAGCAGCTCCTTCAGGTCGCTGCTCGACAAGGTGTGGTAGGCATTGTGCGACAGCAGGAACTCGTTCTGCGCCGCGATGTACTCGGGCGAGTACAGCTCGGCCAGCGGCTGGCCGGCGCGCACCTTGGCGCCCTCGTACACCAGGATGCGTTCCACCCGGCCCGCCACCCGCGCCGAGGCCAGCTTGGCCTGCTGCACGTTGTAGGCCAGCCGGCCCGGCGTCGGCATGTCCACCCGCACCGGCTGCGCGCTGAAGGTCGCGCTCTGCACGATCTTCGGGTCGAAGCCGCCTTCGGGCAGCGCCAGCGTGGTGGGGATGGCGCGCGCGCGCGGCTGCGCGGCCTGTCCGGCCGCCGCGTCGGCCAGCGCCGTCGGCTTGCCGGCAGCGCCCGGCACCTGTCCGGCATTGCGCTGCGCCCAGAAATTGCCGCCCACGGCGCCGCATGCCAGCGCCACCACCAGGCCGGCGCCCATCATCAGGTTCTTGTTCATCCGCTCAGATCCCGCTAATCCTGCATTCCATCAAAGAGATTCCCGGCCCACCGCCGCCGCCAGCGTGTAGTACGCCTGGCGCGCGTCCGCCTCCGCCTGCGCCACCGCCAGCTCCGCGTTCTTCAAGGCGGTGCTGGCCGTCAGCAGGTCGGTGAAAGCGGCGTTGTTGTTGGCGTAGTTGGTGAAGGCCATCTTGTAGGCGGCCATCGCCTCGGGAAGCTGCCGGCGGCGCAGGAACTCCATCTGGTTGACGGCCTGGCGCAGGGTGTTGTGCGCGGTGTTCACGCCCAGCAGGGTCTGCTGGCGCACGGATTGTTCGTTGGCGTCGGAGGCCACCTTGTTGGCCACCGCCTCATCCACCCCGTAGCGTTCCTTGGTGAAGAAGAACAGGGGAATGATGATGTCGAATTCGATGCCGTAGCTGGCCGGCCGGAAGCCCAGCGGCGGATTGTTGCCGTTGAAGGTGCCGATCACCTGGAAGTCCGGCAGGTAGGCCTTGCGCGCCAGCCGCACGCCCTTCTCGGCGGCCTCCACCAGGTAGCGCGAGGCGCGCACGCCCGGGTGCTCGCGCAGCGCCATCTCCTCCAGCTCCGGCAGCGGCGCGGCCGGCAGCCGCGTCGCGCTGCTGTCCTGGCGCAGTTCCAGCGGGAAGGCCGGCGCCTTGCCGATCAGCGTGTTGATCGACTTCAGGCCGTTCTCGTACTGCCGCTCCAGCGCGAAGGCATCGTTCTGCGCGCTGCTCTGCGCCACCTGCGCGTTCAGGTAGTCGACGTAGCCGGCGGCGTTGTTGGCATAGCGGATGCGCGCCACCTGCTTGACCTGTTCGAGCCGCTTCAGGTTGAGCTGCAGCACCTCGAGCTGGGCCTTCTGCGACAGCGACTGGAAGTAGGTGGTGCTGAGCTGGGCGTAGAGCTGCAGGAACAGCGCATCGCGCTGCGCGTCCAGCGACTCGGCCTGGGTGTCGGCGATCTCCGCCGCCAGCGCCTTCTTGCCGGGGAAGGGGAAGGACTGCGTCAGCGTGTAGCTGAACTGCTCGGCGCGGGCAAAGGCCAGCGGGCTGTTCTTGGGCAGGTTGTTCCAGATGAAGCCGACCTGCGGATTGTTGGGCGCGGCGATCTGCGGCACCTGGGCCTTGGCGGCCTGGTACAGCGCGCGCGCCTGGATCAGCTGCGGATTGTTGGCGCGCAGTTCCTGCGTCAGTTCCCACAGCGAGAAGCCGGGGCCGATCACGCCCTTGGCCACGCTGCCGTCGGCGCCAGCCGGCGCACCGGCGGCGCTTGCCGGAGCGGCTGCCGCCGCCGAAGCCGGCGCGGCGCTGTCGCCGCTGCGGCCCCAGCCGCCGGCTTCGCGCACGCGTTTCCCCGCGCGCATGGCGGCGCCCGGGTCGGTATCCCCATTCAGCTCCACAGCAAAAACCGGCTGGCCGAACTGGGCCAGCAATGCCAGCATCCCCGTCGCGAGGCCGGCGGGCGTCATCCGCTTCAACACGCGTATCCCTTCTTATTGACTTGTCGCGCGCATTTATCGCAAGCAAGGCTTTCAAATGCATTTCAGAAACGGCCGGCTCGCCACATCGACACACTAGGACTTACCCTGTCAACCGTAAGGCCGCCTCATGCGTGCCGAAGGCAGGCGCCAGCACAGGTCAGCATCGTGTCAGCGCGCCGGCCCGGCAGCGGCCCGCTGGCAACGCACCGGACCCCGGCCAGCCGATCCGGATGCCCATGCGCGCCGGCCGGGCGAGGCATGGCCGCTGGGCGGGCCCTGCCGGAACCCGTCGACCCGACCCACAGCCCCCCCCCGCGGCGTACAGCCGCGCCGCCATCTCCGCAGAATTCCCCCTCCCGAATGGCAGACGCCCAGGCGCTGATCCGCCCGGCATGGTCGAATCGCGCCGACTGAGCGCCCTATAGTCGACTTTTCTAGCCTTCTTATCGATTTTTCAGATAGAAGATAGAAACTTTATTCGTTTGTCTCCTTATACATAAAACAAATAACGTTATGCAAAATTCGAACATAAGCCGACGACCATGCATAACAAGCTTCTCAGCGGTAAAGCCCCCGGCCTGGCCCTGGTGATCGCCATCGCGGTTCCTGCCATGTTCCTGGGCCATCTCTTCCCCTTGCTGGGCGGGGCGGTGATCGCCATGCTGCTGGGCCTGGGCTGCCGCAGCGTCTACCAGCCGGGCGCGGCGCTGCAGCCTGGCCTGCAGTTCGCTTCCAAGCAGGTGCTGCAGTATTCGATCGTGGGGCTGGGCTTCAGCCTGCCGATCCATGAGGTGGTGCGCACCGGGCTGACCTCCCTGCCCGTCTCCCTGATCACGCTGGCCGTGGCCTTCGCGGTGGCGCTGGCGGTGGGCAAGCTGCTGCACATCCCCGAGAAGCTGAAGATCCTGATCGGCGCCGGCACCGCCATCTGCGGCGGCTCGGCGATCGCGGCCATCACGCCGGTGCTGCGTCCCGACGACCATGACACCGCCTACGCGCTGTCGACCATCTTCCTGTTCAATATCGTCGCGGTGATGATCTTCCCGGCGCTGGGCCGGCACTTCGGCATGTCCGACACCGGCTTCGGCCTGTGGGCGGGCACCGCCATCAACGACACCTCATCGGTGGTGGCGGCGGCCTACGCCTGGAACAACTTCGCCGGCGAGTACGCCACCATCGTCAAGCTGACCCGCGCCATGATGATCGTGCCCGTCACGCTGGTCCTGGGCCTGCTCTTCAGCCGCGGGCGGGGCGGCGCCGCCGTGCCGCTGCACAAGAACGTACCCTGGTTCATCGTGCTGTTCGTGCTGGCCTCGGTGGTCAATGAATGGCTGCCGCCCGCCCTGACCGCGGCGATCCGCCAGCTCGCGCCGTTCATGATCGTGCTGGCCCTGGCCGGCATCGGCCTGGGCACCGACGTGCAGCGCCTGCGCCGCGCGGGCTGGAAGCCCCTGCTGCTGGGCCTGGTGGTGTGGTGCAGCGTGGCGGTGAGCAGCCTGCTGGTGCAGCACCTGACGGGGATGATCTGAGCCGGCGGCTTCAGCTCACCGCCGACGCCGCCTCGCCCGCGGCGCTGGCACTGCCGCCACCCCCGCCGCGCAGCCGTTCGCGCTGCGTCTCCTCCAGCCACAGATGCCGGCTCGGGCGCAGCAGGTCGCGCAGGGACACGATGCCGGCCAGCCGCATCGACCGCGCATCGTCCACCACCGCCAGCCGGCCCACGCCCAGGGCCGCCATGCGCCCCGCCGCCGCGCGCGCCGTCTCTTCCGGCAGCAGCACGGCCGGCGCGGCCGCGCCGGCGAACAGCGCGGCGCAGGGCGTACCCTCCTGCTCGCGCCCGCGCAGCAGGGCGCGGTCCAGCAGGCCCAGCACGCGGCCGTCCTGCACCACCGGGTAGCCGCGATGCGCGGCGTGCTCGCCGAAGTAGGCCTGCGCGGCCTGGGCCAGGGTCAGGCCCCCGTCGATCCAGATCACCTCGCGCGTCATCAGGTCCGCCACATGCTGGCGCGCGAGCGGGTCGACGCTGTATTCGCGGTAGATGTGCAGGCCGCGCCGGGCGATCTTCTCGGTCATGATGGAGCGCTTCATCAGCAGCGCCGTCAGGCCATAGGCCACTGCCGTGGTGAGCAGCAGCGGCAGCAGCGCCTCGCTGTCGTGCGTGAGGCCGAAGGCGAACACGATGGCGGTGAGCGGCGCGCCCAGCACGCTGCCCAGCACCCCCGCCATGCACACCAGCGCCCATAGCTGCGGCGAGCCGCCCGGCAGCCAGGGCGACAGCACCGTGCCGAGGCCGGCGCCGAGCATCAGCAGCGGCGCCAGCACGCCGCCGGAGGTACCCGAGCCGAGCGCGATCACCCAGATCACTGCCTTGACCGCGAGCAGCGCCAGTGCGGCCTCCAGCAGCAGGCGATGGTTGAGCAGGTCGCCGATGACGTCATAGCCCACGCCCAGCGCGCGCGGCGCGAAGTAGCCGCCGATGCCGACCGCCAGGCCGCCCAGGGCGGGCCACCACATCCAGTGCAGGCGCAGCTTGCCGAAGGCATCTTCCACCTTGTACAGCCCCAGCGTGAGCGCCGCACCGAGCACGCCGCTCAGCAGGCCGGCCACCACGCAGGAGGCCAGCGCCAGCGTGGTGGCCGGCGCCGTCTGCAGCGGGAACAGCGGCCCCGCCTCGAACAGCCAGGGCCGCAGGAAGCCGGCCACGCCGCAGGCGAGCGCCACCGGCAGCAGGCTGCGCGGGCGCAGTTCGAACAGCAGCAGTTCCACGCCCAGCAGCACCGCCGCCACCGGCGTGCCGAAGATGGCGGTCATGCCGGCACAGGCGCCGGCCACCAGCAGCGTCTTGCGCTCGGCGGCTGTCAGGTGCAGGTACTGGGCCAGCAGCGAGGCGATCGAGCCGCCGGTCATGATGATCGGCCCTTCGGCGCCGAAGGGGCCGCCGCTGCCGATCACGATGCCCGAGGCCAGCGGCTTGAGCACCGCCACGCGCGGCGACATCTTGCTCTTGCCGAACAGCACCGCCTCGATGGCCTCCGGGATGCCATGGCCGCGGATCCTGTCGCTGCCGTAGCGCGCCATCAGGCCGACGATGAGGCCGCCCAGCACCGGCACGGCAATCACCCAGGCGCCCGGCGCGTGGCCCGCGGGCGAACGCTCGGCCAGCGACAGCGACTGGAAGAAGAACAGGTTGGTGAAGAAGCGGATCAGCTTGAGCAGCACGTCCGCCGCCAGCGTGCTGACGGCGCCGATGCCCAGCGCCACGCCGGCCAGCAGCAGCATGCGGCGGTCGACGTGGTAGTCGCGCCTGGAGATCGGTGGCGCGGCAGGCGGGTGGTAAGACGGCGGGGAGGATGGCACGGGGGGCGGCAGGGAGGACATGGCTAGGTGCGGACGGCTGGAGAGGGCGGGAGTCGTGCAAGGGCGCCGGCTGGCGCGGCACGGCGCCCGCCCTGGGGACCGAGGCGCGGCGCATCGGCCGGAAGCGTCGAAATATATCATGTCATGATATATCTGCGCAGACCGCGGCGACATGCCGGGGCCGCCCGCCGAGGTGTCGGCGCCATGCCACAGCGGCGGCAAATGTAAGCATTTGTAATGTCCGCGATAGTATGATGGCGCACATTGCCCGCATTGATATCGCTTCTGACACATTTGGCACTCCGGCCCGAGCCAGGCCGCCGGCGCCATGGCGGGAGCCGCAACAAGACACAAGAAGAAGCACGTGCCCAGTTCGCACCACTCCCACGCCGCGCCGGCCGCCGCCGGCGCCCTGCCGGAAGCCGGCGACCAGGACCGGACCGCTCCGCACAAACCCGCCACGCGCTTCGCCTTCTCGCTGCCGGTGGCGCTGGTGATCTCCTTCCTGATGCTGTGGGGCATTCCCAAGGTGGTGCCGTCCAGCGACGCCATCACCCATGTCACCGCGCGCCTGCAGAGCGCGCTGGTCGGCGCCTTCTATCCCGCTACCCACCGCGACGACGTCACCGTGCTGCTGATCGACGACGCCTCGCTGACCGAACTGGGCCAGGGCTGGCCGGTGCCCTACCGCACCCATGCACGCTGGCTGTCGGTGCTGGGGCAGGTCTACAAGCCGCGCGCGATCTTCCTCGACATCACCTTCACCCAGGCGCGCGACGATGCCACCCTGCCCGCGCTGGTGCAGTCACTGTGCCGGTTGCGCGACCGCGGCGTGCCGGTGTTCCTGGCCGCGCTGCCCGGCCCCGACGGCAAGCTGGCCCTGCGGCCGGGGCTGGAAACGCCGCCCGGCGAGGCGCCCTGCTTCCAGCTGGTGGGCGTGGACTACGAGGCGGACCGCATCGACCGCCTGGTGTGGAGCTATCCGCTGTGGCGCGAGGCGGAAGGTCATGAAGGCGGCCACGCGGGTAGCGACGCCGGCGCCCATGCCGGCGAAGGCGCCGGGAAGGGTGCCGCGCCCGGCGGCGAGGCCGGCCACGGCGCCGGCCAGCCCGCGCGCAGCGCGGCATTGGCGATGGCCGAGGATGCCGGCGGCCTGAGGCTGGCGCGCGAGGAGGAGCCGATGGCCCTGGTCTGGGGCGTGCGCAACGGCGACCTGCCGCGCTACGCCGAGTGGTGCCGCCCTTCCTCCGGCCTGGCCGAGGTCCTGCCGGCGCCGCTGCGCGCGCTCTGGCAAGGCAAGGAAGCCTACCAGCCGATCTGCCCCTACAGCCGCGCGCTGGCCATGCGCCAGCTCAAGCCGTCGAGCGAGGCCGACGAGCGCACGCTGCGCGAGCGCCTGGACGGTCGCTTCGTGCTGATCGGCACTTCCATGGCCGGCTCCAACGACCTGGTGGCCTCGCCGGTGCATGGCCCCATCCCGGGCGTGTTCCTGCATGCGATGGCGCTCGACAACCTGCTGACCTACGGCACCCGCTACAAGCGCGCGCTGGAATGGGAACTGCTGCCGCCCTGGCGCCTGGCCTTGCTGGGCACGGCGGTGGTGATCCTGGCGCACTGGCTGCTGCACCGGCGCTACCTGCTGTCCGCCGGCCACGGCGGCAACGACGCCCCGGCGCGGCGCCACGCCTGGCTGGGCCGGCGCTGGTGGCGCGCGGCGCGTGCCTGGCTGGCGCGCCGCCGCCATGCGCTCGAAGCGATCGCGCGCGGCCATGCCCGCTGGACGCCGCAGCACCTGCTGGCCGAGGCGCTGCTGGCCGCCGGCCGCCTGACCGACTTCCTGGCGCGCCAGCTCGGCCGCATCGTTTTTTCCACCGCGGTGATCCTGCTGGTGATCCTGCTGGCGCAAGGCGTGCTCGACATCGGCACCCTGCCGGTGGTCGACCTCGCCGCCATGGCGCTGGCCGCCGAATGGCTGGGCTGGACCCGCAAGATCACCGATGTCGCCCTGGGCGAAGACCCGGACGAGCCGCCGCTTCCTGAATCGCACCACTCGGAGTAGAACCATGCGCCGCTTTGCCCTCCGCCAAACGCTTGCCGCCGCCTCGCTGTCGCTGCTGGCCGGCCTGTCCGCCACTGCCATGCAGGCCGCGCAGGCCGCCACGCCGGCCACCCTGGGACAGGTCACCGCCGCCGTGCAGAAGCCGCTGCCGCTGTATGCGCATCCGGGCGATGCCAACGCCGCACAGACGGTGGCCGCCGACAACCTGCCCTGGGCCATCCTGGAGGCCAAGGACGACTTCTACCGCGTGCGCGTGGGCGGCCGCGACTACTGGGTCGACGGCATGACCGTGCGCGTGGCGCGCGCCGCCAAGGCGGCCTGCGACGCCACCGTGACCCAGGGCAAGACCAATAACAGCCCCACCGGCTCCACCCCGGGTGCCGGCGAGAACGCTTGCCGCTGAGCCCATGCGAGCCGGCAAGAACCTGGCGCGCCAAGGCCGCATGGCGCGCATGGCACGCATGGCACGCATGAGGGGCTGGACGCGCCTGCTGCGCGCCACCGCGCTGGCGGGTGCCGCGGCACTGCTGGCCAGCGCCTGCGCCACGCTGCCGGGCGGCGACAGCTTCGTCGTCACCACCGGCGAGCTGCCGCCGGTGCCCACCGGCCGCACCTGGCCCGATGCCGCGCAGGACGTGCGCAACCAGCGCGCGCGCGGCAATGGCCTGGTCGAGATGCCCGAGATGCAGGCCTACCTCAACGGCCTGCTGGCCAAGGTCAAGACCGCCGCCGGCGTGCCGAACTGGCCGGGCGCGGTCTATATCACCGCCTCCAACGACCTCGAGGCCTACTGCACCGGCGCCGGCAACATCTACCTCTCGCTCGGCTGGCTGTCGTCGGCCGAGTCGGAAGACGAGATCGTGGCCATCCTGTCGCACGAGTACGGCCACGTCTATCTCGACTACCACCAGCTCGAGGGCGCGAGCAACACCGCAGACAAGATGGCGCTGTGGGCCTCGGTCGGCATGGTGCTGGCGCAGAAGGCCGGCAATGCCACCGGCTGGGGCATCGGCGACAGCATGGTGGCCTCCTACCTGCTCGGCAAGGGCGTGCTGGTGCCGGCCTGGGGCCGCCAGCAGGAGGAGAACGCCGACCGCTTCGGCGCCACCGTCAGCCTGCGCCTGGGCTACTCCTTCACGCAGGGCTTCAAGGCTTTCCTGGAGCGCCAGGACACCTGGGAGCAGCAGAACGCGGCGCGCCGCGAGGCGCAGAAGCTGCGCGTGCTGGAGCAGGTCAAGCTGGCCGCCGCCGACAACGCGCGCAAGAAGAGCGCCGCGCAGGGCAACGACGCCGTCAACCACGCCATGCGCGAGATGCAGGCCTCGCTCGAATCGGGCACCGCCGGCCTGTTCCAGAGCGTGGACAGCGGCGTGCGCGACCTGTGGGGCCAGTTCACCGAGTCGCACCCGTCGACCAGCGCGCGCCTCGACTCGCTGACCGCGCAGGTGATGCCGCTGATGGCCGGCAAGCCGCGCCCGCGCCCGAGCGTGGAGCCGTGGACGCGCGCCCTGGCGCAGAAGCGCAGCGCCGCCACGCTGAAGAACTACCAGCTCGCGGCCGATGCCCAGGGCGCGCTGCAGGCCCAGGATTTCGTCCGCGCGCGCAAGCTGGCGCTGGACGCCGCCTCGGGCCCGACCGCACGCCAGGCGCTGCCGCTGCTGACGCTAAGCCTGGCCGAGATCGGCCCGGGCGGCAACGGCATGCAGATGCAGCGCGCCGCCATGGTGCTCGACCGCAACCTGCAATCCGAGCCGGACCGCGCCTGGACCGTCTACGTGACACGCGCCAACGGCCTGCTCGGCTCCGGCCAGGGCCGCGCGGCGCAGACGGTGATGGACCAGGGCTTCACCTACTTCAACGACGCGCCGGCCGCCTGGCCCGATGCGATCCGCTTCTACGGCCAGGCCGGCGACTGGAACCGCGCCAAGCAACTGGCCGCGCAATGCGCCAGCCGCTTCCCCACCTACGCCAACGGCTGCAACACCGCCGCGCTCACGCCGGCGGAAAAGGCCGAGCAGGAGCGGCGCAACGAGCAGAAAGCCAAGAGCCTGGTGGACCGGTTGACGAAGAAGTAGCGGAAGTCTGCGGCGGAATTCGATAGCGGAAGCCGCCGCGGCCAGCCAGCGCCTGCCCTCTCCCCCGGCCCCTCTCCCGCAGGCGGGAGAGGGGAGCAGACCGGCGCGGTGCGAATCCCCTCGCGCTGAATAGAGCCAAAACGATGCGCCAACACCGCCGGCCAAGCACGAGGTCTTGGCTCCCTCTCCCCGCACGGAGAGGGCGGGGGAGAGGGGTGGTTCAGCAAGGTGCCACATCCAGCGAAGCCCTCGGGGTGATCCAGCTCACGAACGCCCAGCGAAGCCCTCGGTGCGATCCAGCACGCAGGCCTACAGACCCTGCCCCGCCCGCCGATATCCCTAGCGTGCGCCAGGGCCACACCACCACGAGGAATCCACATGCCGCGCGACGCCTGTTTTGCATGCGAGTCCGGCCATCCCGTGCCTGGCGGTGCCACACATTGCCCGCCACCTGCGCAGCACCCGCTTTCCTGCACGCCATCTTCCCCGCGCACGACACCGGCAGCCGCCCGCTGCGGACGGCCGGTGCCGCGCCGACCCAGCCATCGACCTCGATGGCAAACCCGGTGAGACACCATGAGGCACAGCCAGATTGACGCGGGCATCGCGCCCGCCCCGGAACAGGCGATTCCCGCCCCCGACACGGTTCACTCCCCCGCCACCACGCCGGCGCCCGACGCCAGCGGCACCAGCGCAAGCCATTCGCTGGCCCGGCTCGGCTGGCGCCAGACGGTCGTCGCCGGCGGCAGCGCGCTCGCCGCGGCGGCCCTCGCCGGAGGCTGCGCGGCCGACGCGCCGCCGCCGGCGGTGCAGGCCCAGGCGCCCGCCGCCCAGCAGCTCTGGTGCCAGGCGCCGGAAGGCTACTACCCCGAGGTGCAGCAATGTGCGGGGGGCTGGGTCCGCCGCGCGCCCGCGCATGCCGCTTCCGATGCCGCGCCGCCGGTGCTGGTGATTCCGGTGCAACCGCCCGCGGGAGTCCGCCCATGAAGCGCCCCGCCCTGCCGAAGCGCCCGCTGCTGCCGGCTCCGATATCCGCCCTGGTGCCGCTGCTGCTGCCTGCGCTGCTGTCCGCCTGCGGCGGCAGCACCGACGGCTCGGGCAATGCCGCGGCCCCCGCCACGTCGACCAGCATCACCCTGACGCCGCTTGCGGCCGACGTCGCCAGCGCGGCGCTGACGCCGCACTTCTCGCTTGCGCCGGTGGTGCTGGCCGCGCCCGCCGACCTCGACAGCCTGGCCCCGTCCGCTTCCGCGCTGCAGCCGGCCGCGACGCAGGCCGTCCCGGCGGCCCTGGCGGCCACGTCCACCACCCGGCTCACGCCCCAGGCGCTGGCCGCCAACCCGTTGGCAGCGGCCCCGGCGGCGAGCGGCTCGACCACGGTCACCACCTACACGCCGGCACAGATCCGCGCGGGCTACGGCCTGCCCGCGCTGCCGGCCTCGTGGACCGGCCTGAGCGCGAGCGTGGCCGCGCAGATGGGGGCCGGACAGACGGTCTACATCGTCGACGCCATGAGCGATCCCAATATCGCCGCCGAGCTCGCCGCCTTCAGCCAGAAATTCGGCCTGCCCGGCTGCACCACCACCGCGATCGCGCCGGGCGCCACCCTGCCGCTGCCGGCGGCGAGCACCGGGGGTTGCCAGTTCTCGGTGGTCAATGCCACCAGCTCCGGCGCCATGACCTCGATCGCTCCGCCCTACGATTCCGGCTGGGCCACCGAGATCGCGCTCGACGTGCAGTGGGTCCATGCCACCGCCCCGCTCGCCCGCATCATCCTGATCCAGGCCTCGAACGCCTCCACCGCCAGCCTGCTGGGCGCCATCAACCTGGCCAACGCCATGGGCCCGGGCGTGATCTCGATGAGCTTCGGCGCCGCCGAAGGCAGCTGGACCAGCTCGGTCGACTCGGCCTTCACGCGCACCAACATGACCTACATGGCGGCGACCGGCGACAGCGGCACCGGCGTGGAGTGGCCATCCGTCTCGAAGAACGTGCTCGGCGTCGGCGGCACGCACCTGGTGCTGAACGGCAGCACCCGCACGGAATCGGTCTGGAGCGGCACCGGCGGCGGCATCAGCCAGTACACGACGGTGCCGTCGTACCAGACGCCGGCCGTGCCCGGCGTCGGCTCGCTGTCGATGCGCTCGGTCGCCGACGTCGCGTTCAACGCCGACCCCTACACCGGGCAGTACGTGGCGGTCATCCCGCCGGGAGGGTCGACCGCCAGCTGGTACAGCGTCGGCGGCACCAGCCTCGCCACGCCCCAGTGGGCCGCCATCGCGGCCATCGCCAACGCCTTGCGCGCGCAAGGCGGCAAGGCGCCGCTGGGCCTGGCGCAGACGCTGCTCTATGGCAACGTCGGGGCCAACGCCGGCGCCTATGCCGCGGCCTTCAGCGACATCACGCAGGGCAGCGACGGCGCTTGCGCCACCTGCGCGGCGCACACCGGCTATGACCAGCCCTCGGGCCTGGGCACGCCCAATGTGTCGAGCCTGCTGGCGTCGTTGACGGCGAATGCCCAGCCGCCGGCACCGGTGGTCACGCCGGTGACCGTGAATGGCACGGCCGGCAGCGCGCTGAGCTTCACCATGGCGGTGAGCGCGCCGGACGCGGTCACCTGGTCGCTGGCCAATGCGCCGGCGGGCATGAGCGTCAGCGCGGCGGGCCTGATCAGCTGGCCTCAGCCGGTGGCGGGCAGCTACGCCGTCACCGTGACGGCGACCGACAAGGTCACCGGCAGCGCCGGCCACGCCACCGCCACCATCGGCATCGCCGCGCCCCCGGCGCCCGTGGTGGAGGCCACGACGGTCGCGGCCCAGCCGGGCAGCGCGCTGCGCTTCCAGGTCCAGTTCAGCGCATCGGATCCGGTCACCTTCGCGCTGAGCGGGGCACCGTCCGGCATGACGATCAGCAGCGCGGGCGTGCTCTCCTGGGCCTCGCCGGTGGCCGGCAAGTACAGCGTGACGGTGACCGCCAAGGACACCACCACCGGCAAGAGCGGCAGCGCCGTGCTGACGGTGCAGGTCTCCACCAGGCCGATCGGGCCGGTGCTCTCCGCGGCGCCGATCCGCGGCGTGGCAGGCCGGGCCCTGAGCGGCGTGATCGGCGTGTCGGACCCGGGCGCGAGCGCCATCCTGGTGAGGATTTCGGGCGCGCCGCCCAGCATGACCTTCGCCGCCAGCGGGCAGGGGATCCTGCTCAACTGGACGAACCCGGTGGCCGGGACCTACACGCTGGTCCTCAGCGCGACCGATTCCGCCGGCCTGAGCACGCAGAGCACGCTGGTGCTGACCATCAGCGCCAACTGACGCTGACGTGTGGCCGGTGCGCCGCGTGCGCGCCGGCCGGGGTGGCGGTGCGGGCACCTGCCTGCCGCGGCAGGTGCGGGCGCCGGCGACTTATATCATCTTCTGATATATTTCGCCGACGCCCTCTCCCGATCCTCCCCGCCGTACCGTGCCGCCCTCCACTTCCCTGCCGCTCGCCCCCCAGCGCACCGCCGCGTGGCTGCGCACCTTCCTGCCCATGCCGATCGCGGCCAGCCGCCGCGAGCGCATCAAGTCCTGCGCCGGCGCGCTGCTCGGGCTGTTCTGCACCGAGTGGATCAGCCGGCATCTGCTGGCCGGCTTCAATCCCTGGTTCGTCGCCCCGATGGGCGCCTCCGCCGTGCTGCTGTTCGCGGTGCCGTCGAGCCCGCTGGCGCAGCCGTGGTCGATCATCGGCGGCAACCTGGTGGCGGCCCTGGTGGGCGTGGCCTGCGCGCAATGGATTCCGGCCCCCGGCCTGGCCGCGGGCGTGGCGGTGGCGGTGGCCATCGCGCTGATGTTCCAGCTGCGCTGCATCCACCCGCCCAGCGGCGCCGTCGCCATCACCGCGGTGTTCGGCGGCCCGGCGGTGCGCGCGCTCGGCTTCGGCTTCGTGGTGATGCCGGTGCTGGTCAACTCCATGCTGCTGCTATTGCTGGCGCTGGTCTTCAACAACCTCGCCCGCCGCCGCTATCCGCACCGCCCGCCCGAAGCGGCGCCGGGACACGGCACCGCCGACCCGCCGCCCGCGCAGCGCGCCGGCATCACGCGCGCCGACCTGGACCAGGCCCTGGCCGAGCGCGGCGAGTTCCTCGACATCGAGGAAGACGACCTCGAAGCCATCCTGATCGCCGCCGAGCAGCACGCCTACCGGCGCCGCTTCGGCGAACTGCGCTGCGCCGACATCATGTCGCGCGATGTCGTTGCCGTGCAGCCGGGGCAGGCGCTGGAGGACGCCTGGGACCTGCTGGCCCGCCATCGCATCAAGGCGCTGCCGGTGGTGGACGAACAACGGCGCCTGCGCGGCATGCTGAGCGCCACCGACCACCTGCTCGGCCGCGACGCCGCCGGCCCGCGCCAGCGCGTGGCCGACCGCATGACCCCGGCCGTGCTCACGGCGCGCCCCGACCAGCCGATGATCGAACTGGCGCAGGCCTTCTGCGATGGCGGGCTGCATCACGTGCCGGTGGTGGACGCCGGCGGCATCGTGGTGGGCATGGTGACGCAGTCGGACCTGATGGCGGCCCTGCTCAAGGACAGCCTGCTCGGCGCCGGACGCTGAGCGCCGCATGGCTGCCGCGGGCGACGTGCGGGGTGTCGCTGTGGCGAATGCCTGCCCTCTCCCCCGGCCCCTCTCCCGCAAGCGGGAGAGGGGAGACAGCCAGCGGCAAAGGCGAGCGAACCCGCGCCCTGCCCCCTCCCGACTACTCCACCACGATCTTGTGCTCGACCGCCAGCCGCTTCCACTGCGCCAGTTCCTGCTTCATGCGCGCAGCGAAGTCCGCCGGGCTGAGCGCCTGCGGCAGTGCGCCGTCGGGATCGAGCACGGCACGCATCTCGCTCGAGGCAGCGGTGTCGTTGATCTCGCGATTGAGCCGCTGCACCAGCGCCGCCGGCGTGCCGGCCGGTGCCAGCACGCCGACCCAGATGTCCATCTCGTAGCCCGGCACGGTGGCCCCCAGCGCAGGCAGGTCGGGGAAGGCGGCACTGGGGCGCTGCGATGTCACCGCGAGCGCGCGCACCTTGCCTGAGCGGATCTGCGGCGCCATCGAGCTGTAGTTGCCGATCATCACGTCGATCTGGCCGGCCGACAGGTCCAGCAGCGCATTGGAGGCGCCCTTGTAGGGCACATGCATCATGCGCACCTTGGCAGCGTCGCTCAGCAGTTCGGTCGCCATCTGGCCGAGCGAGCCGATGCCCGCCGAGCCATAGGTGATGGCGCCCGGGCGCGCCTTGGCCGCGGCCAGCAACTCGGCCGGCGTGTGGAACGGCTTGGCGGCCGACACCGCCAGCAACAGCGGGCCGTTGCCCACCATCGCGACCGGTGCGAAGGCGGCGATGGCGTCGTAGGGCGACCTGGGCTGGGTGGCCGCCGCGGTCAGGAAGGTCGACGACGTCAACAGCAGCACGGAGCCGTCGCGCGGCGCGCGGGCGACGAAGTCGGCCCCCATGGCGCCAGCCGCGCCAGGCTTGTTCTCGACGATCACATTGGCGCCCAGGCGGCGCGCCAGGCCGGGGGCGAGCGCGCGCGCGATGACGTCGTTGCTGGCTCCGGCCGAGAACGGCACCACGATGCGCACCAGCGGCGGCACGGCCGCGGCGGTATCGGCGCGCGCCGGCAGCGGCGCGATGGCGCCCGCCAGGGCACCGGCGGCCGCAAGGCCTTGCGCGAAGCGCGCCACCCGCTGCAAAGCGGAGTTCTTGTGCATGGCTACCTCTTCGATCTGGTTGGCCTGGCGCGGCGCGCTCAGGCGGGAATGTCGAGGTCGAGCAGCGGTGCGTACTGCTGCGCGCCGAAGATGTCGCCATCGCCGGCGCTGCCGCTGGGCCGGCTGCGGTAGATGGTGAACTTGATGGCGAAGGCCGGATCGTAGGCGACGAAGTCGGAGATGCGCTCGCCGGCAATGCCGTACAGCGCTGCCACACGCTCGCGCGACAGCACGCCCGAGCGCTTCACGCGTTCGTACTCGGCGGCATCGCGGAAGATGATATCGAAGGTGATCTTGTTGACGCCGGCATTCTTGCTGCGAATGGTCTTGGCCAGCTCGTGCAGTTTCTGGGTGCTCATCGTGGTCTTCCTCGGTCCTTCAGATACCGGCTTCGGTCAGGTGGGTGGGGAACAGCGCCATCGGATCCGCCACCTCGATGGTGTGGTTCAGCGTCCAGCGGTAGGCCGGGCTGGCGCGCAGCACTTCGTCGAGCGGGAACGAGACCGAACCCGCCGTGCCCTTCACGTCCGGCAGGCGCGCGTAGAACATCTGGCGCAGGCCGATCATGGCCACCTCCTCCGCCATCCCGGCGGTGGGGGCCACGCCCTGCACCATCACGCACAGCTCGTGGCCGGGCCGGTCGCGCAGCGGCTCCAGCTCGCCCATCACGCCGTCGCGCCCGTACACGTTGTAGTGCAGCGCGTAGCCATCGGGGCCGAAGCGCGCGCGCACCTGCTCGCGTGCCCAGGCGATCACGCGGTCGACGTTGGCGATGGTGTAGGGATCGCGGATGCCGCACAGGCCGACGTAGCGTTCGCCGACCTTGCCCGCGCCTTCCAGCTTCACGCGCACCGTGCCGGCCTCCTCGAAGCGCGCGCCGGTGATGCGGGTGGTGCGGGCATCGACCTGTTCGTAGCGGCAGTGCGTCATGTCGAGCCGGCCGCCGGCGACGAATTCCTCGAAGGGATTGGAGCGCTCGTACATGGCGTGCCCGGCGACCGAAGCCACCGTGCAGCGCTGCTCGGGATGCATGGCGGTGACGCGCACGTCATCGTGCGAGATGGTTCCCATCACCGTCTCCTTGCCGCCATAGGGCTCGGCGCAGAAGGAGGCGCATTCCAGCACCTTGCCGAGGTAGTAGGCGTGGTCGGCCGGGAAGCCGTGGTGCAGGGCCGGCGCGGCGAACAGCGCGGCGTCCGAGCTGCGCCCGCCGATGATCACGTCCGCGCCCTGCGCCAGCAGCGCGCGATAGGGATGCACGCCGGCCATGGCGACCACGCGGTCGGTGGCATCGAGTTCGGCGCGCGTGAGGTCGGCGAAGCCGTCCAGGCCGCGGATGGCCTGGCCCCGCTCGAGCGCGGCGCGCAGCGTGGCCTTGTTCACCTCGGAGTAGAAGTAGCCCAGGCGGAAGCGCTTGAGCCCGTGCTTCTGTGCCAGCTCGCGGATGATGCGCACGTAGAGGTCGACGCGGCTGTTGCTGCCGGTGTCGCCGGCCGAGCCGATGATCATCGGCACCCCCAGCCGGCGCGAGGCCAGCAGCATCTGTTCGAGGTCATGCCGCTGCCAGGCCTCCGGGCTGGTCGAGGTGTCCGAACCCAGCGGCACCGGGCCGACGTCGTCGCTGCCTGAATCGGCGGCGATGTAGTCGGGCCCGGCCGCCACCCCGAGTTCGAAGCTGGCCGTGCGCAGCGGCGCAAAGCCGAGGTGGCCGTTGGGGCAGATGATCTTCAGCGACTGCATGGAGGAAGCTCCCGAGAAGCGCCGGCTGGCGCGGATGCCTGTCCCTACGCAGAAGCCGTGCCATCCGCCGGCGCGAAATACTTCCCTTTTTATTCAACCACTTAGGAATTCCGACCCGCAGCCTGCGTGCATTTCACGCGAGAATCTCCACGCAGATGCGTGGATTTCACGCATCTGTCAGGCCGAGCTTGAGCATCTGGTGGCGCAGGGCGTGGCGGCTCAGGCCCAGCCGCTGCGCCGCCTGGCCGGCGTTCTGCCCGCAGGCATCGAGCGCCGCGCGGATCAGCCGCGCCTGGAAGCGCGCGGTGGCGGCGTGGTAGTCCTCGCCGGGCACCGGCGCTGCCGCCATGGCGGCGTCCGTGCCGGCGGAGGCATCGGCGGACGCATCGGCGCGTGCGTCGACCTCGCGCAGGATGCGCGCCGGCAGGTGGCGCGGCAGCACGCAGTCGCCCTCCTCCAGCAGGCAGATGCGCTCCAGCAGGTGTTCCAGCTCGCGCACGTTGCCGGGCCAGCGGTAGGCGCGGAAGATGCGCTCGACCTCGGGGTCCAGGTGCGCCATGCGGCTGCCGTACTGCTGCCGGTAGCGCGCCAGGGCCTGCTGCGCCAGCAGGAAGATGTCGTCGCCGCGCTCGCGCAGCGGCGGGATGTTGATGGCGATCACCTGCAGGCGGTAGTACAGGTCTTCGCGGAACTTGCCGTCCTTGACCTCGCTCAGCAGGATCTTGTTGGTGGCGGCGATGAAGCGCACGTCCACGCTGATGGGGCGTACCGCGCCGACCCGGCGGAAGCGCCGCGTGTCGAGCAGCGTCAGGATCTTGGACTGCATCACCGGGTCGAGCTCGCGCACCTCGTCCAGGAACACGGTGCCGCCGTTGGCGGCCTCGACCAGTCCTTCCTTCTTGCCGACCGCGCCGGTGAAAGCGCCGCGCTCATGGCCGAACAGTTCGGATTCGAGCAGCTGCGCCGGGATGGCCGCGCAGTTGATGTCGATGAACTCGCGCGCGGCGCGGTCCGACTGCTCATGGAGAATGCGCGCGACCAGGCTCTTGCCGGTGCCGGTCTCGCCATAGATCAGCACCGTGCGCGCCTGGCTGCGCGCCACGCGCGCGACCAGGTCGCGCAAGGCGGCGATGGAGGGATGGCGGCCGGCCAGTTGCAGGCCGGATGGCTCTTTCATCATCGGGAAGGGGGGGTGGCGGAATACGGGATTACGGATCCCGGGATTACGGGGCAACCGCGGGCGCGGCCATCATACCGCGCCGGACCCCGGGCGCTGCCGGCGCGCTCCATCGCCGCCCCCGGGCCTGGCCGAAGACAGCAAAAGACAGCCAAAGACGGCATGGCACCGCGATGGGGCAATGCTTCGGCATCCCCTCGACAGGAGTAGCAATTCCGGCCGCGTGAACGCGCACAATGTCCTGGCAGCACAGCATGGCGGTGGCGCGCGATCGCCATCGGTGGCGGCAGCTCCACGGGATACCGCATATGAAGCAGCACGCACTTCTGATTCTCCTCGCCCTGAGCGCCGGGGCACACGCCGGCACCTACGGCTCCTATGCCTCGATGTCCGGCCTCGGTCCGACCGGACGCGCGCTGTACGGCGGCGGGGAGGCTGGCGGCGCAGCCGGCGGCGTCTACGGCCAGGCAGCGAACTCGACCTATTCCGGCATCCGCACCACGCCGGACCAGATCAAGATGTACACGCGCGGCGGTGTCAATGCCGGCATCGGCGAGCGCTACAGTGCCGTCGGCAGCAAGGCGGCCGCGCGCAACGCGCCGCCCGATCTCGACCAGATGCCGACCTCGAAGTCGCAGTCGCGCTCGCTGTCGCACTCCGCCGGCGGCGCGCAGCGCAGATCGCCGGGCGATTCTTCCGGCCAGTAGTACCCGTTGCACCAGTAGTACCTTCCCCGCTCCGCCCCTCGCGCACGCGACACCCACACCGCGTGCGCTGCGCCACGCCCTTCTCGTTGCTCCCCTCGCTGCTCCCCCGCGCCCCGTCGTGCCGGGCCGGCACCGCTGACAATCCCCTCCGCAGCAGCGCTTGACGTCGTGCCGAACCGCTCACCAGAATGCCCGCAGGAAGAATCCACCAGAAAAACGAGGGGAACACCACGTGCACAGCACCACCAGCTTCCGGCGCGCCAAAGACGCCGTGCAGGCGGTCGCCTCCGGCCAGGGCTGCTGGCTGGATGTGATACGGACCGCGAGGGATTTCCTGGGCGCGGACAGCGCCTCCTTCGTCTGCCACGACAAGGCCAGCCAGACCGTGCGCTACCTGGAGCACGTCGGCGTCGACGAACAGGCCGTCATCGAGTACGGACAGCACTTCTTCCAGTATGACGACTCGCGCCGCCGCTACTGGTACGCGCCGGCCGGCACCTGGAGCGATTCGTGCGCCGAGCGCGAGCACGAGACCGCGCACGACCGCCTGTTCTGGACCGACTTCATGCTGCCCCACCAGATGCGCCAGCTGACCGGCGTGGTGGTCTGCAACGACGACGAAGTAATGTGCGGCCTCAGCGTGCAGCGCACGCGCGTGAGCACGCCCAGCCACGCGCATGCCGATCACCTGGCCGAGTACGGGCGCCTGCTGACGCACGCCTACGCGGCGCGGCGCCTCGCCGCGCAACGCGGCATGGACCTGCTGGGACAGGTGCTGGATGGCGGCCGCGAGAGCTATCTCGTGTGCCGCAGCGACGGCTACGTGCAAGCCTGCATGCCCGCGCTGGAGGCCCTGCTGTGCGGCGACAGCTACCTGAGCCTGCAGGCCAGGCGCCTGGTCCACCGGGAACCGGCATGGCAGGCGCGCCTGCTTGCCGGCATCCGGCAGGTGGCCGCCACCGGCCGGCCCGCCATGCTGGCCATGCCCGACGGCTGGGGCCGCTCGCTGCGGGTGGCCATGCGGCCGGTGGACAACGACCTGAACCAGGGCCTGAGCGACTGCGTCGGCATGCGCGTGGAGCGCCGCAATATCTTCGACGTGCCGAACGCCGAGATGCTCGCCGAACTGTTCGCGCTGACGCCCGCCGAGGCACGGCTGTGCCACCACCTCGCGGCCGGCCTCACGGTGGACGACTGCAGCAAGGTGCTGGAAGTCAGCCTGCACACGCTGCGCAAGCAGCTGTCGGCCATCCTGCGCAAGACGGGCTGCACGCGCCAGGCCGAACTGATGCGCCTGGTGACGACACTGTAGTGCCGCGGCGGGGCCGGCAAGCTACAGGATGCGCCCCGCGTTCAGCGCGTCGCCCGCATCCAGCGTGCGCTTCAGCGCGCGCATCACCTCCAGCTCGGTCTCGCTGCGGCTCAGATGCAGGAAGGGCTTCTTGATGCGGCCGATGCCATGCTCGGCGGAGATGCTGCCGCCCACTTCCGCCACCAGCCCGTAGACGATCTCGTCGACCGCGAGCTGGTCGGCCTCGCTGGCATGCGGGCCGCTGACGATATGCAGGTTGCCGTCGCCGAGGTGGCCGAAGAACAGGTGCGAGGCCTGCGGGAAGGCCGCCTGCAGCCGCGCGCGCGCCGTCTCCACGTAGTCGGCGGTGACGCGCAGCGGAATGCCCACATCGAAGGAGACGAAGGGCGAAAGCTGCTTGAGCAGCTCGCCGATGGCATCGCGGAAATCCCATAGCGACTGCGCCTGCTCCTGCGTCTGCGCGACGATCACGTCGGCCACCACGCCCTCTTCCAGCATCTCGCCGAGGAAGCCTTCGAAGATCTCCTGCATCTGCGGCGCGGTGCTGCCTTCGGCCTCGACCAGCACGTAGATGGGGTGGCCGCCGCCCAGCGGCACCGCGCGCCCGAGCGCGCGCGCGGCGGCCACCAGGTATTCCTGCCACATCACCTCGAACGAAGACAGCCCGGGCAGGCGCCCGCGCGCCTGCTTGAGGAGCTGGGCCACCTGCGCGAACGATGCCACCGCGCACAGCGCGCTGCGCCGCACCGCCGGACGCGGGAACAGGCGCAGCACCACGCGGGTGACGATGCCGAAGGTGCCTTCGGTGCCGATGAAGAGGTGCTTGAGGTCGGGACCGGTGTTGTTCTTCACCACGCGGTTCAGCATCGGCATCACGGTGCCATCGGCCAGCACCACTTCCATGCCCAGCACCAGGTCGCGCATCGGCCCGTAGCGCAGCACGCGGTTGCCGCCGGCATTGGTGGACACGTTGCCGCCGATCTGGCAGCTGCCGCGCGCGCCGATGTCCAGCGGGAAGTACCAGTCCCTGGCCTCGACGATCTCGGCCAGCTTCGCCAGCGGCACGCCGGCCTGCACGGTGATGGTGCCGCCGATGTCGTCGAAATCCTCGACCTGGTTGAGGCGCTCCAGCGAGATCACCACGTCGCCGGCATCCGGCGCGGCGCCGCCGGCCAGGCCGGTGAGGCCGCCCTGCACCGTGATGCGCGCGCCCTGCGCGCGGCAACTGCGCACGATCGCGGCCACCTCGGCCGTGCTGGCCGGCCGATACACCACGGCCGGCAGCCCGCCCTTGAGGCCGCTCCAGTCGCCGCGGTACTTCTCCAGGTCGGCGGGCTCCCGCAGCGTGCCGGGAATGTCGATCGGATCGACGGGCTTGGCTTGGGTCAACGTATTCTCCTTCTGGCCATCCATGCCTCCATGGATTCGTTCACTGATGGCGCGCCCGCCACGGCGGCGCGCCGCATCCGCTGCAGCGGATTATCCTCCCGCCCGCGCCGGCGTTCCAGTGCCATCGCACTGCGCGCGGCGCGCACTGGACTAGAATGGAGCGCCGCCTGCCACGCGCGGCGAACACCCCGCACCACACGCTCCCATCCATGCCTACCCGCACGCCCGACTCCGACGAACCCGCCAAGCGCACCAGCGCCAGCCAGACCCTGTTCCGCGGCCTGGAGATCGTCGAAACCGTCGCCAAGGGCTTCACCTCGCTGCCCGAGATCGTCAAGCACACCGGCCTGTCCTCCAGCACCGCGCACCGGCTCGCCTCCGCGCTGGTCGAGGCGCGCTACCTGCAGCACGAACCGCGCCGCGGCTACAGCCTGGGCAGCAAACTGATCGAACTCGGCTTCCAGGCCCACCGCGAGTCCGACGTGCTGGCCAGCGCCAAGCCCTTCCTCGAACAACTCGCCGCGCAGACGCGCGACACCGTGCACCTCGCCACGCTGGTCGACGAGGAAGTGATCTATCTCGACAAGCTGCCCGGACAGCGCGCGGTCGAGATCAGCTCGCGCATCGGCGGGCGCAATCCCATCACCACCACCGGCGTCGGCAAGGCCCTGGTACTCGACCGCGGCGAGGACGAGTGGCGCCGTATCCGCACGCACGAAGCCGCCGCCGGCAAACCCGCGCCGGGCGAAGAGGAATGGCTGCGCCTGATGCGCGGCTATGCGGCGCGCGACAGCGCCTTCGACCTCGGCGAGGACGAGCCCTCGATCCGCTGCGTGGCAGCGCCCGTGCGCGACGCCACCGGGCGCATCGTGGCGGCCATCAGCGTGACGAGCGCGGTGCAGTATATGGGGCCGGAGCGGATGGAGGAGCTGGTGGGGGTGGTGAAGGAGGCCGCGGCGGGGGTTAGCCGGCAGTTGGGGGGGAGGAGGAGGTGATGGTCGAGGGGGTGATGGTCGAGGGGGTGATGGTCGAGGGGGTGATGGTCGAGGGCTTGGATTCGAGCGATGTCGGATTGCGAGGCAACGGCCTGTCTCGGCCCTCGTGACTCTGTGCTTGTCTTCGGGCGGTGTCGGTGTGCGAGGCAACGGCCTGTTTCGACTCCCCTGCGGGGAGCCGACTCACTTTCTTTGTCTCGCCAAAGAAAGTAAGCAAAGAAAGGCGACCCGGGTGCGGCGAACCCCCCTCGCGAATGGGCCCCGGCCGCCGCGCCCGTCCGAACTCGCGGCCTGCGGCCGCTCAGACAGCGGACGGGCTTCATCGGCGGCCGGGGCCAATTCGCGAGGCGCCGCACACGGGAGGGAAAGGCCAACCGTTGGTCTGCGAGCGGGCTCACTTTTGCATAACAGCCAGGTTTGCTGAGCCTTTGTGTTCGGCCAGCAGCTGGCCGAACACAGCCCACCCGAAGCGAAGCGAGGCGTGGCGTCTGTTCCCTGCCGTGTGCGGCGCCTCGCGGGCTGGGGCAAAGAGCGGATTAGAGGGCCCCCTGTCTGAGGATCGCCTTAAGGCGATCCGAGTTGGGGCCCGGCCGCTCTTTGCCCCAGCACGCGAGGGGGGGGGTTGAGCCGCACCCGGCGCGCCTTCTTTGCCTACCTTCTTGGGCAAGACCAAGAAAGTAGGTCGGCTCCCCCGCAGGGGGAGTCGAAACAGGCCGTTGTCACACTGACCGATACCACTCGAATCCACGCGCAAAAGCCTTGCGTCACGAAAGCGAGTCGGCTCCCCGCAGGGGAGTCGAAACAGGCCGTTGTCTCGCAGACCGACACCCCCCGAAGACAAGCGACAAGGCATCGAGTCACGTGTGCATTGGTGTGCGGCCAGCAAGCTGGCCGCACACCCCCCGCCCGAAGCGCAGCGAGGCGTGGCGTCTGTTCCCTGCCGTGTGCGGCGCCTCGCGGGCTGGGGCAAAGAGCGGAAAAGAGGGCCCCCTGTCTGAGGATCGCCTTAAGGCGATCCGAGTTGGGGCCCGGCCGCTCTTTGCCCCAGCCCGCGAGGGGGTGTTGAGCCGCACCCGGCGCGCCTTCTTTGCCTACTTTCTTGGGCAAGACCAAGAAAGTAGGTCGGCTCCCCCGCAGGGGGAGTCGAAACAGGCCGTTGTCACACAGACCGATACCACTCGAATCCACGCGCAAAAGCCTTGCGTCACGAAAGCCAGTCGGCTCCCCGCAGGGGAGTCGAGACAGGCCGTTGCCCCGCACGCCAACACCGCCCGAAGACAAGCGACAAGGCATCGAGTCACGCGTGCATTGGTGTTCGGCCAGCAAGCTGGCCGAACACCCCCACCCGAAGCGCAGCGAGGCGTGGCGTCTGTTCCCTGCCGTGTGCGGCGCCTCGCGGGCTGGGGCAAAGAGCGGAAAAGAGGGCCCCCTGTCTGAGGATCGCCTTAAGGCGATCCGAGTTGGGGCCCGGCCGCTCTTTGCCCCAGCACGCGAGGGGGGGTGAGCCGCACCCGGCGCGCCTTCTTTGCCTACTTTCTTGGGCAAGACCAAGAAAGTAGGTCGGCTCCCCCGCAGGGGGAGTCGAAACAGGCCGTTGTCACACAGACCGATACCACTCGAATCCACGCGCAAAAGCCTTGCGTCACGAAAGCCAGTCGGCTCCCCGCAGGGGAGTCGAAACAGGCCGTTGTCTCGCAGACCGACACCCCCCGAAGACAAGCGACAAGGCATCGAGTCACGTGTGCATTGGTGTGCGGCCAGCAAGCTGGCCGCACACCCCCCGCCCGAAGCGCAGCGAGGCGTGGCGTCTGTTCCCTGCCGTGTGCGGCGCCTCGCGGGCTGGGGCAAAGAGCGGAAAAGAGGGCCCCCTGTCTGAGGATCGCCTTAAGGCGATCCGAGTTGGGGCCCGGCCGCTCTTTGCCCCAGCACGCGAGGGGGGGGTTGAGCCGCACCCGGCGCGCCTTCTTTGCCTACTTTCTTGGGCAAGACCAAGAAAGTAGGTCGGCTCCCCCGCAGGGGGAGTCGAAACAGGCCGTTGTCACACAGACCGATACCACTCGAATCCACGCGCAAAAGCCTTGCGTCACGAAAGCCAGTCGGCTCCCCGCAGGGGAGTCGAAACAGGCCGTTGACTCGCACACCAACACCGCCCGAAGACAAGCGACAAGGGGCACCGAGTCACGAATGCAAATCAGGCCACCGGGACACCGGAAAGTCGATCAGCGCTGCTCAGCGCGCCAGATCGAGCGCCACGTCGACGATCATGTCCTCCTGACCACCGACCATGCGCCGCTTGCCCAGTTCCACCAGAATATCCACCGTAGGCACACCGTACTTGGCCGAAGCCGTCTCCGCATGGCGCAGGAAGCTCGAGTAGACCCCCGCGTAGCCGAGCGCCAGCGTCTCGCGGTCCACCCGCACCGGGCGGTCCTGCAGCGGACGCACCAGGTCATCGGCAGCGTCCATCAGCGCGCGCACGTCGCAGCCGTGGTTCCAGCCCATGCGGTCGGCCACGGCGATGAAGACTTCCAGCGGCGCGTTGCCGGCGCCCGCGCCCATGCCCGACAGGCTGGCGTCGACGCGATTGGCGCCTTCTTCCACCGCCACCACCGAGTTGGCCACACCCAGGCTCAGGTTGTGGTGAGCGTGCACGCCGATCTCGGTCTCGGCCTTGAGCGTGTCGCGCAGCGCGCGCACGCGGTCGCGCGCGTCGTTCATGGTCAGCGCGCCGCCGGAGTCCACCACGTAGATGCAGGTGGCGCCGTAGCCTTCCATCAGCTTGGCCTGCTCGGCCAGCTTCTGCGGCGTGGTCATGTGGCTCATCATCAGGAAGCCGACCGTGTCCATGCCCAGCTTGCGCGCGCTCTCGATGTGCTGGCGCGAGACGTCGGCCTCGGTGCAGTGGGTGGCCACGCGCACCACGCGCGCGCCGGCGTCGTAGGCGGCGTGCAGGTCGTGCACGGTGCCGATGCCGGGCAGCAGCAGGGTGGCGATCTTGGCGCGCTTGACGCTTTGCGCGGCGGCGCTGATCCACTCCACGTCGGTGTGGGCGCCGAAGCCGTAGTTGAAGCTGGCACCCGACAGGCCGTCGCCGTGCGCGACTTCGATGGAGTCGACGCCGGCGGCATCCAGCGCCGCGGCGATCGCCTTGACGTGTTCGACGCTGTACTGGTGGCGGATGGCGTGGCTGCCGTCGCGCAGCGTGACGTCGGAGATATAGAGTTTGTTGTCGCTCATGTCGGCTCCTTTCAGGCGGCGCAAAGCTGGGTTTCTGCCATGCGCTCGGCGCAGGCCAGCGCGGCCGAGGTCATGATGTCGAGGTTGCCGGCGTAGGCCGGCAGGTAGTGGGCGGCGCCCTCCACTTCGAGGAAGACCGAGGTCTTGAGGCCGGCCACGCGGCCCAGGCCCGGGACGTTGGGCGCGTTGCCCGCGTCGAAGCGGTCGAACTGCACGGCCTGCTTGAGGCGGTAGCCGGGCACGTAGCGCTGCACCTTCTCGACCATGGCGTGCACGCTGTCTTCGATGCGCGACTGCTCGGTGAGGTCAGACAGCACGAACACGGTGTCGCGCATGATCAGCGGCGGCTCGGCCGGGTTCAGCACGATGATGGCCTTGCCGCGCTTGGCGCCGCCCAGCACCTCGATGGCGCGCGAGGTGGTCTCGGTGAACTCGTCGATGTTGGCGCGCGTGCCGGGACCGGCCGACTTGCTGGAGATGGAGGCCACGATCTCGGCGTAGTGCACCGTCGCCACCTGCGACACCGCCGCCACGATGGGAATGGTGGCCTGGCCGCCGCAGGTGACCATGTTGATGTTGGGCGCGTCGAGCTGCTGGTCCAGGTTGATGGCCGGGATCACGTAGGGGCCGATGGCGGCCGGCGTCAGGTCGATCACGCGCACGCCGTGCTGCTGCAGCCTGGCGTTGTGGTGCTCGTGCGCGCCCGCCGAGGTGGCGTCGAACACCACGCGGATGTCCTGGAAGCCCGGCAGGGCCAGCAGGCCGTCGATGCCCTCCGCGGTGGTGGGAACGCCCAGGCGCGCGGCGCGCGCCAGTCCGTCCGAGGCGGGGTCGATACCGACCATCGCGCCCATTTCCAGATGCTGGCCGTGGCGCAGCACCTTGATCATCAGATCGGTGCCGATATTGCCCGAGCCGATGATCGCGACCTTGACCTTGTCTCCTGTTGTCATCAGAGCACTCCTAAGTGGCGGTGGATGTCTGCCGCGGCGGCGCCCGGCATGCCTTTGGTGCTGCCATCCTAGGCGGCCACTCCTTTAGTGTCAATATATAATATTGACTCCCATATATTGGTACTAAAAAGCTTCGCTTACGCCATAAGGAAGCACGCTGGCGCTGCCGCGGCGTGGAAGGGCGGACAATGGACAAGGGGGCAAGGGGGCAAGGTCTCTGCGGCGGCTGGCGCCGCCTTGCGCGCCGGGCACCGGCAGGCGTAGCGGGCGCGGCCGCCACGGCTTTCGTCATGGCTTGCCGGCCGCGAACGAAGTGGCGCCGGCGCGGTCTGAGCCACCATCGCGCACCAGCGGCACGGCGGTGTGCACCGCAGCAATCATTTCCGGACCAGAAACGGTTTTCCGATATATTTACGTTCCAATCGTCACACCGGCAGCAAGGGAGAGCCATCCAATGAGTTCCGGCCAATTGATCGAAAGGCTCGCCGCCGTATTCGCCCTGATCGTGCTGATCGGCGGCTCGCTGCTGGTGCTGGCCCCCTTCACCACCGCCCTGCTGTGGGGCGCCATCCTGGCCTACAGCTCCTGGTATCCCTACACGGTGCTGTCGCGCTGGCTGGGCAACCGGCGCGGCGTGGCGGCGCTGATCTTCGTGCTGCTGGCCTTCGTGGTGGTGCTCGGCCCCTTCGTCTACGCGGGTGCGAGCGTGTCCGCCCATATCGACGAGATGTCGGCCCTGGTCGACCGCTACGTGGAACACGGCCTGCCGCAGCTTCCCGACTGGCTGACCAGCCTGCCCTACCTGGGCAGCTACCTGCAGACCTCGTGGGACAAGCTGTTGCATGCCGACTCGGAGATGCTGGCCAATGTGCGCAAGCTGCTGGCGCCGGTGGGCCATGCGCTGCTGGGCGCCGGTCTGTCGGTCGGCGCCGGCCTGGGACAGCTGGCCCTGTCCATCGTGCTGGCCTATTTCTTCTACACGGGCGGCGAGTTCGCCGTGGCCTGGCTGCGCGCCGGCATGCGCCGCATCGGCGGCGAGCGTGCCGACCACCTGCTTTCGCTGGCCGGCAACACCATCAAGGGCGTGGTCTACGGCGTGCTCGGCACCGCCTTCGTGCAGGCCCTGCTCGCCGGCATCGGTTTCTGGATCGCGGGCGTGCCCACGCCGGCGCTGCTCGGCCTGGTCACGTTCTTCCTCTCCGTGATCCCGGTCGGCCCGCCGCTGGTGTGGATCCCGGCGGCACTGTGGCTCTATCACGCGGGCTCGGTCGGCTGGGCCATCTTCATCGTGGTCTGGGGCATGGGCGTGGTCGGCATGGCCGATAACGTGATCAAGCCGCTGCTGATCAGCAAGGGCACCGATATGCCGCTGATCTGGATCATGCTCGGCGTGCTGGGCGGCGCCCTCGCCTTCGGCTTCCTCGGCGTCTTCATCGGGCCGACCGTGCTGGCGGTGGCGTACGCGCTGCTGCGCGACTGGACCGTGGGCCAGGCGGTGGCACTGCCGGGCGCCGCCGCGGAGGCGCCGCCCGTGCGCAAGGAAGCGCCCTGAGCCCGCCCATGGATCCGCGTCCACCGACCCCATCCGCACCGCCGGGCGATGCGCCACCGCAGAGCGCCACGCCACCCGCGCTGCCGCCTTCGGCTGCCGCCGAACTCGCGGCCAGCGGCACCACCAACGCGCTGGTGGCCTGCCACTATTGCGATGCGCTCTACCAGCGCGCGGCGCTGGCGCCGGGCGAGCGCGCCTGCTGCCTGCGCTGCGGCAGCCCGCTCTACCAGGACAGCCGGCGCGCCTACCGGCGCCAACTGCCGCTGACCCTGACCGCGCTGATCCTGTTCCTCATCTCCAACGCCTACCCCATCGTGGCGATGGACCTGCAGGGCGTACGCACCCACACCACGCTGCTGGGCGCGGTGGAAGCCCTGTATGCCGACCACATGGAGCTGGTCGCCTTCCTGGTCTTCGCCACCACCATCCTGTTTCCGCTCACCGAACTGCTGATGATGTGCTACCTGCTGGTGCCGATGACGCGGCACCGCATGCCGGCCGGCTTCGAGCGCATCGTGCGCGGCATCTGCCAGACCCGGCCGTGGGGCATGATCGAGGTCTTCATGATCGGCGTGCTGGTCACGCTGGTGAAGCTGTCGAGCATGGCCGAGGTCCTGCCCGGCGTCGCGCTGTGGTCCTTCGGGGCCCTCGTGGTGGTGCTGGCCGCGCTGCTGTCCTTCGATCCGCGCGACCTGTGGCAGCACCTGGACGAGGCACCCGCGCCATGACACCAGCAGGCAAGCCCTCCCCCGCGGAGGAACGCGGCACGGCGGCCGGCCCTTCGCGCCTGCAGCGCTCGCGCGCGCTGGCGGCGGAAGTGGTGGCCGGGATCACCGATGACGACGAGCGCACGCCGCTGGCCCAGGTGCCGACAGCGCGCGCGCAGGGGCTGCTGTCCTGCCACGCCTGCGCCGGCGTCAGCCCGGCCAGCCTGGCCGGCGAGCCGTGCCCGCGCTGCGGCGCCACGCTGCACGTGCGCAAGCCGGCCAGCCTGACGCGCACCTGGGCCTTCCTGCTGTCGGCCTACATCCTCTACATCCCGGCCAACCTGCTGCCGGTGATGATCACCCAGACCATCCTCGGCACCCAGCGCGACACCATCTTCTCCGGCGTGGTCTACCTGTGGCTGTCGGGTTCGCACCTGCTGGCCGGCGTGGTGCTGGTGGCCAGCATCGTGGTGCCGATGCTGAAGATGGCGATCCTCACCTTCCTGCTGCTGTCCGTGCAATTCCGCTCCACCTGGCGCATGCGGCAGCAGACCAAGCTGTACGAACTGGTGGAAGTGATCGGCCGCTGGTCGATGCTCGATGTCTTCGTGGTGGCGCTGCTGGCCTCGCTGGTGCGGGCCGGTGCGCTTGCCACCATCATCCCCGGAGGCGGCGCCCTCGCCTTCGCCTCGGTCGTGGTACTGACGATGCTGGCCTCGCTCAGCTTCGACCCGCGCTTGCTGTGGGATTCGCTGGAAAATGAACATGTCTGAAGAAACGGACCGCAACGCTCCCCCGCCCGCCCGCCCTCCTGCTCCCCCATCGCCACCGCTGCCACCCGAGCCCGCGCGCAAGCGCCGCGCGCGCTGGCTGCCCTCGGTGGTGTGGCTGATCCCGATCGTGGCGGCGGTGGTCGGCATCACCCTGCTGGTCCATACCATCACCTCGCGCGGGCCGGAGATCACCGTCACCTTCCACACCGCCGTGGGGCTGACGCCGGGCAAGACCGCGGTACGCTACAAGGAGGTCGACATCGGGCTGGTGAAATCGGTACGGCTGGCCCCCGACCGCTCGCACGTGGCCGCCATCATCGAGCTGACCAAGGACGCCGAGTCCTTCGCGGTCAAGGACACCCGTTTCTGGGTGGTGCGCCCGCGCTTTGCCATCAGCGGCATATCGGGGCTGGAAACCCTGCTGTCGGGCGCCTACATCGGCGTGGACGCCGGCAAGTCCGACGAGCACGTGCGCGACTTCACCGGCCTCGAAGCGCCGCCGGTGGTGACCTCCGACTCCTCCGGCAAGCAGTTCGTGCTGCGCGCCGCCGACCTCGGCTCCCTGGAGATCGGCTCGCCGATCTACTACCGGCGCCTGCCGGTCGGCCACGTGGTGGCCTACCAGCTCGCGCCCAACGGACGCGACATCACGCTGCGGATCTTCGTCAACAAACCCTATGACAAGCTGGTTACGGCCGACACCCGCTTCTGGCACGCCAGCGGCGTCGACCTGAAACTCGATGCGGGCGGCCTGAAACTGTCCACCCAGTCGCTGGTGACGGTGCTGCTGGGCGGCGTGGCCTTCCAGCAGCCGGAGCATTCGCCCGCCACCGAGGCAGCGGCCGAAAACACGCAGTTCCTGCTCGCCGCCGACCAGACCGAGGCCATGAAGGAGCCCGAGGAGCTGGCGCCGACGCTGGCCGTGCTGAACTTCGACCAGTCGGTGCGCGGCCTGGCGCCGGGCGCACCGGTCGACTTCCGCGGCGTGGAGGTGGGCCAGGTGCGCTCCATCGGCATCGAGTACGTGCGCGCGACAAAGACCTTCCGCCTGCCGGTGGTGGTGGAGTTCTACCCGTCGCGCATGGGCTTCCGCCAGCGCGACGTGCGCGACGAGCAGCTCGCCCACGCCATCGTGCAGGGCCTGGTCAAGCGCGGCCTGCGCGCGCAGCTGCGCACCGGCAACCTGCTGACCGGCCAGCTCTACGTGGCGCTCGACTTCTTCCCGAAGGCGGCCCCGGCCACCTTCGACGGCAACGCCACGCTGCCCGAGCTGCCCACCACGCCGGGCACCTTCGACGAACTGCAGGCGCAGCTCGGCGACATCGTGGCCAAGATCGACAAGATCCCGTTCGAGCAGATCGGCCAGGACCTGCGCACCACGATGGCCTCGCTCAACCGGATGATGGCCAATGCCGACAAGCTGGTGAACCAGCTCAACGGCGACGTCGCGCCGCAGGTCACCGCGGCGCTGCAGGACGCGCGCAAGACGCTGAACGCGGCCAACGGCACGCTGGCTGCGGACGCACCGCTGCAGCAGGACACGCGCCGCATGCTGCAGGAGCTGACGCGCACCGCCGCCTCGCTGCGCGCGCTGACCGACTATCTCGAACGCCACCCCGAAGCGCTGTTGCGCGGCAAGACGGAGAAGCCGTGATGAACCGCCCCCGATTCGACGCCCGCCGCACCGACCCGCGCCGCCTGCCGGCCGCCACTGCGCGCACCGGCGCGGCAACCCTGGCGAACACCCTTGCCGCGGCCGCCCTGGCCGCCCTGCTGGCCGGCTGCGCCTCGCCCGAGCCGCGCTACTACACGCTGGCGCAGGCCAGCGGCACCGGCGCGGCCGCCGCGCCGCAGGCCACGCCCCAAGGCAAACCCGTGTGGATCGAAGTAGCGCCGGTACACGTGCCCGAGCGCCTGAACCGCGCCGAACTGGTGGTGGGCGAGGACGGCAGCGCCGATGGCGACAGCCGGCTGCGCCGCCTCGAACTGGCGCGCTGGTCGGCGCCGCTGCCCGATGAGCTGCGCGATGCGCTGTCGCAGCGCCTGCAGGCCGCGCTGGACGCCCAGGACACTTACCGGCAGGGCCTGTCCGGCGTCGAGCCGGTCTACCGTATCACCGCCGACGTGGTGCGCCTGGATGCCGCGCCCGGCGGCCGCGCCGGCGCCCTGATCAACTGGACCGTGCGGCGGCTGCCGGACGGCAAGCTGGCCAGCGGCCAGAGCCGTGCCGACCTGCCGGCCGGCAGCGGTGTGGACGGCGTGGTGGCGGCCTACCGCCAGATCCTGGCGGGCGCGGCCGACGACATCGCCGGCGGCGTGCGCGCGCTGCAGCCTTGATGCCGCGCGGAGGCGGCCAAGCAGCCAGGGGTGATTAGGCGGAGTTAAGCGGGTTAAGCGGGTTAAGCGGGTTAAGCGGGTTAAGCGGGTTAAGCGGGTTAAGCGGGTTAAGCGGGTTAAGCGGGTTAAGCGGGTTAAGCGGGTTAAGCGGGTTAAGGGGCTAAGCAGCCAGGCGGCTTGTCCACTAGGACGCCGCGCGTGCGATCGCCTGCAGGCATTCGCGCGCGCCACCCTGCACCATGCGCGCCGCGCACGCCAGCATCAGGTTCTTGCCCAGGCCGAAGTCCTCCACCACGTAGCCGCGCGCATCGAGGCCGCGGCCCTCGGCGTCGGTCACCACCGCCACGCGCTCCAGCAGCGTGCCGGCATCGGCGCTGTAGGCCCACACCGGCTTGCCCAGCGCCACCGCGTAGCCGACCTCGAAGGCGGTGCCGGCATCCGGCTCGCCCGGGCCGCGGAAGTCGTCCAGGTTGGCCATCAGCAGGTCGGCGCGCCGGATCAGCGCGAGATTGGCCTGGTAGATCCACTGCGCCGCGGCGGGACCGCTCAGCCCGGGCGGCAGGGCATGGTCGAGCGGGTAGAGGCCGTCGCAGCCGTAGGTGGCGCACAGCGCCTTGAGCGCTTCGCCGTGGGCGATGGCATCGCGGCGGAACACGTCGAAGCCGGCGAGATAGATGGTGGGCATCTTGATGGGTCCGGTCATGCGGGCGCGGAACACGCCCGCTGCGCTGCAAGCATACGCGCGCGGCGTGCGGCGTGCGGGCTCAGGCCGCGCGGCCCTTGCTGCTGCGCCAGACGCGGCGCCCCTTGCTGACCGGCGCGGTCAGCGCGGCGGTGCAGTAGTCGGCCAGGTCGGCCACGGGTGGCTGCTCTGGCTTGCCCTCGGACTGCTGGCACCACTGCGCCAGCGCGTAGACCACGCTCTGGTTGAACCACTGCTGCCGGTGATGCATCACCTTGCGCGGGATGCCGGGCAGCGCAGCGGCGATCAGGCGGCGCGCGCGGATCACGCCGGACATGGCCGCCGGATCGATCATCTCCTCGTTGACCAGGCCCGGGCTCAGGGTAGCCTGCGCCAGCACCTTGACGTAGCGCGCGCCCCACGGCGTGTCGCAGATGGTATCGGCCAGCGCGCTGATCGAGGCCTCGACGATGGTGCGCACGTCGCCGCCCAGGCCGGCGGCCTCGACCTCGTCCAGGTAGCGGTCGCGCAGCACGTTGACCTGGGCCAGGCGGAAGTTCAGCAGGTGGCTGACCAGGGCCTCGCGCGAGCCGAAGTGATAGTGCAGCGCGGAGCGGTTGCGCTGGCCCGCCTCCACCACGATCTGGCGCAGCGGCACCAGTTCCACGCCGTGCTCGGCAAAGAGGCGCTCGGCGATCTCCAGCATGCGCCGCGCGGTCTCGTTCTCCAGCGGGTTGGCGGCCGGGGCGCCGGGCGTGCCGGCGGGCGCCGCCTTGCGCGGGGCAGGCGCCGGGCCGGGCGGCGGGTCCATCACGCTGGCGTCGGCCAGGAAGGAGGAGAGCGATCGGTTGCGCACGCGGCTCATCTGCCAATACCTCATAAGCTAATCCGGAGGATTATCGGCGCAGGCCCTGGTACCGGCAAGCCGGGACAAGTGCGGAGTCGCCCCTGCCCTTTGCGGGCGGGTCCCCGGCGTCTCAGGCGCGCAGGCGCTGCCTGGTGCGCTCCGGGTGCTGGCCGAGGATGCCGACCAGGCAGCCCGCCACCATCACCGCGCCGCATACGCCGAAGCCGAGTTCGAAGCCGTGCGCGGCGCCGGCGTGGGACTGCGCCTGCACCAGCTTCCCCATCACCACCGGCGCGACGGCACCGGCGCTGGTGGAGACCGCAGTGCTGATGGCGATGAGCGCGCTGCGCTGCGCGTCCGGCACGATCTCGCCGAGCACGGCCGGTCCGAGCGCGAAGGTGATCGGCGGCAGCACCGCGGACACCGCCAGCAGCGCCACCTTGCCGCCCGGCGGCAGCGGCAGCAGCGGCAGTGCCAGCAGCAGCACGCCGCCGAGGCCGACACAGACGCAGCTGAACACCACGCGCGCGGAGCGCGAGGAGGCGCCGCGGCGCAGCATGCGCTGCGAGCACCAGCTCAGGCCCATGCTGACCGGCACGCCCGCCGCCACGATGATGGCGAACATGCGGCCGGCGGCGGCAGCGTCGAAGCCCAGGCCCTGTTCCAGGTAGGACGGCAGCCAGGTGAGGGCCAGGGCCAGCCCCCAGTAGGCAGCGAAGCCGGTCAGGAAGCCGCACAGCACGGTGGTGTCGGTCAGCAGGCGGCGGTAGGACACGGGCGCCTGCGCGCGCGCCGGCTCGCTGCCGCCCGCCTGCACCTCGGTGCGCAGCGTGCCTTCGCGCCCCCAGATCAGCCAGCCCAGCGCCCACAGCAGCGACGCGGCGGCCAGCACGACGAAGTTGGCGCGCCAGCCCCACTGATGGGTCACCAGCGGCACGCCCAGGCCGGCCAGCAGCAGGCCGATGGTGGCGCCCTGGTTGATCAGCGAGACCGGCAGGTTGCGCTTCTCATGCGGGAACCACTTGTAGAGCGCGTGGACCGAGACCGGGAAGCCGGGCCCCTCGCCCGCGCCGAGGATGACGCGCGAGACCAGCAGCGCGGTGGCGCTGGAAGCCAGCGCCACCGGGAACTGCACCAGCGACCACAACACCGCCATCGCCAGCAGCAGCCAGCGTGCCGGCACCCGGTTGCCGACGAAGCCGACCACCGCCGCGGAGATCGAGAACAGCCAGAAGAAGCTGCCGGCAACCACGCCGAACTGGGTCGGGGTGAGTTGCAGGTCGCGCATCAGGGGCACCGCCACCATGCCGAGCACGACCTTGTCGAGGAAGTTGATGGCCGAGAAGGCGGTCAGCCAGGTGGCGATGGCCCAGGCCTTGCGCGGCTGGTAGACGCCAGCGGCGGCGGCCGGAGCGCCATCCGCGTCGGCCCGGGCGGTGCCTTGCGGCGGTGAAGTCGTCAGCGTGTCTGCCATGCTTCCTGCGCTCCTGTCTGGTGCCGCCGGCCGCCCCCTGGCGCCGGCGCCGCGCCTGCCGCCGAGCGGCCGCGGGCGCTTGCCTGGTCCCGTCTCCCCTCGCCTGCCGGTACCGCATGCAACACATGCACCGGCCGGAATTAATGCAGGGGATTACCTGATCTTCCGAGAGTAGAGGGTCGCCCGGATTCAGCCCACTGGGGTTTTCCCCGGCACGGCCCGCCGGCCGAGACGCGGCGCCGGCTGACGGCCGATACGCCCCCGGCGCGGCTCCGCAGGAGCCCCACATGTGCTTGACAACGCGGGGCCATCCGGTAAATTTAATCTCCATGCTTAATCCAAAGTATTAAAAAGAGGAGACTCCGGATGACAGACAACACACGCAAGGCCGGCACCGACCGGACCCCGCTCGACACCGGCAGCGGCATCGAGCCGGTCGCCGCGGGCGTCTGGCTGCTGCGCGGCCAGGGACAGAGCTTCGTGGCCGAGATCGACGAAGGCCTGGTGGTGGTGGACGCCGGCCCGGGCGGGCGCGTCACCGCCGGCATGATCGCCAGCCTGCGCGAGGTCAGCACGCGGCCGGTGGTCGCGCTGTGCTACAGCCATGGCCACGTCGGCTACAACGCCGGCGTGCCGTTGTGGCTGGAGGATGCGGTGCAGCGCGGGCACGCGCGCCCGCGCCTGGTCGCCCATGCCAACGTGCCGGCCCGCTATGCGCGCTACCGCCGCACCGAAGGCCTGCAGAACCGCATCAATGCGCTGCAGTTCCGCCGCCGGCCGGACCAGGCCGCCGGCCTGCTGCGCCTGCACGATCCGGACCAGACCTATGCCGAGCAGCTGGTGCTGGGCAGCGGCGCGCGCCGTGTCCACCTGCTGTGGGCGCCGTCGGAGACCGACGACGTCAGCGCGGTGTGGGTGCCCGGGGCGCGCGTGCTGTACGGCAGCGCCGCGGTCATCGACTCGATTCCGAACATCGGCACGCCCTTCCGCACGCTGCGCGACACCCTGCGCTGGGCCGGCACGCTGGAGCGCCTGGCCGACCTGCGCCCGCTCAAGGTAGTGCGCGAGTTTGGCGCGGTGCTGGAGGGCGAGGAGACCGTGCAGCGCGTGCTGGGCCATACCGCCGGCGCGCTGCGCTGGCTGCACGCCGAGGTGGTGCGGCTGATGAACGAAGGCCGCGGCGAGCGCGAGCTGCTGGCCGAGATCACCTATCCGCCCGAGTGGTTCGACGTGCCCTGGATGAAACCGACCTACGGTGATCCGAGCTATATCGTGCGGGACATCTACCGCTCGGAGAACGGCTGGTGGGACCGCAACCCGACCAGCCTGCATCCGGCGCCCCCGGCCGCGGCCGCCGCCGAGCTGGCCGCCGCCATCGCCGACAAGGGCGCGCTGCTGCGCCACGCCGAGGCCCTGGCCGCGCGCGGCGAGCACCAGCTCGCGCTGCACGTCATCGACGCGCTGGCCACCGTGCCCGACGGCGGGCCCGGTGCAGCACCCGAGATCGCGCAGGCCCGCCGGCTCAAGGCGGCGTGGCTGCGTGAGCGCGCCGGCCAGGTGCGCAGCTATGTGTCGCGCAGCATCTACCTGGGCTGCGCCGACCGCATCGAAGACGGCAGCGCGGCGGCCTTCGGCATGCGCTGAACAATGCGCTGAACACGCACGATGCCCCCGGGGCGTGCCCCCGGAGGCTTCCCTCCTCTTGCCCAGGGCCGGAACCGCTTCCGCCGCCCCATTCGTCCACGCCCATGCCAGACACCACCACCCCAGCCTCCGCCGCTGTCTCCGCCTCCCTCGACAGCTTCTTCTCGCCGCGCAGCATCGCCATCGTCGGCGCCTCGGCCAGCGCCGGCAAGATCGGCGCGATCCCGCTGCGCTACCAGCTCGAATGCGGCTACCAGGGCAAGGTCTATCCGATCAACCCGGCCCGCGCCGAAGTGCAGGGCGTGCGTGCCTGGCCGTCGCTGCGCGCGGTGGAAGCGCCCATCGACCTGGCCGTGTTCGCGGTGCCGTCGGCACAGGTGGACGGCGCGCTGGACGATGCCATCGCCGCCGGCGTGCGCAATATCGTGCTGTTCTCGGCCGGCTACGCCGAGGTCGGCGCCGACGGCGCGGCCATGCAGCGCCGCCTGGCCGACAAGGCGCGCGCGGCGGGCATCCGCCTGCTCGGACCGAACTGCCTGGGCTTCATGAACGTGGCGCAGGATGTCTACGCCACCTTCTCGCCGGTGGTCGGCGCCGGCAAGGCACGCGCGGGCTCGATCGCCATCGTCAGCCAGAGCGGCGCCTTCGGCGCCTATGCCTACGCGCTGGCGCGCGAGCGCGGCCTGGGGCTGTCCTGGTGGGCCACCACCGGCAACGAGGCCGACATCCAGGTGGCCGACTGCATCGCCTGGCTGGCCGCCGACCCCGCCACGCGCGTGATCCTGGCCTATCTCGAAGGCTGCCGCGACGGCGAGCGCCTCAAGGCCGCGCTGGCGCTGGCGCGCGCGCACGGCAAGCCGGTGGTGGCGGTCAAGGTGGGACGCACCGGCCTGGGCGCCGCCGCGGCCGCCTCGCACACTGCTTCGCTGGCAGGCGACGACGCCGTCTACGATGCGCTGTTCCGCCAGTACGGCGTGTGGCGCGCGCACGGCATCGAAGAGTTCTTCAGCATCGGCTACGCGCTCTCGGTGGGGCGGCTGCCGCCCAACGACAAGCTCGGGCTGCTGACCGTCTCCGGCGGCGTCGGCGCGCTGATGGCGGACGACGCCGCCGACGCCGGCCTGGACGTGGCACCCATGCCGGAGGCGGCGCAGCGCTGGCTGACCGAACGGGTGCCGTTCGCGGCGCCGCGCAACCCGGTCGACGTGACCGGGCAGGTCACCTCCGACCCGGGCCTGCTCGAAGCCACCGCGCAGCGCATGCTGGGCGACGGCGGCTATGGCAGCCTGCTGGTTTTCCTCGCCGCCGGCGGGCTGTCGCCATCGATGGCGCCGGTGCAGACGCGCATGGCGGCGGCGCTGCGTGCCGCCTGGCCCGATCGCCTGATCGTGTTCAGCACCCTGTCGCATGCGCCGCTGCGTGCCGAGCTGGACGCGCTGGGCTGCCCCAGCTTCGACGAGCCCGGCCGCGCGGTGCGCGTGGTGGCCGCGCTCAACCACTTCCGCCGCCACCTGGGCAGCGGCGCCGCAGCGCCCGCGCCGACACCGGTGCTGCCTGCGCTGGCGCTGGCGCGCGGCACGCAGAACGAGGCGGACTCGATGGCCCTGCTGGGCGCGCACGGCCTGCCCTGCGTGCCCTGCCGTGCCGCGCACGATGCCGATGCCGCCGTGGCCGCCGCCGAGGCGCTCGGCTACCCGGTGGCACTCAAGGTGCTGTCGCGCGACATCCTGCACAAGAGCGATATCGGCGGGGTAGCGCTCGGGCTCGCCGACGCCGGCGCGGTGCGCGCCGCCTGCGCGCGCCTGCAGGACAACCTCGCGCGCCACGCGCCGCAGGCCGCGCGCGAAGGCTTCCTGGTGGCACGCATGGCCGCGCGCGGCGGCATCGAGTGCATCCTCGGCGCGCACCGCGACCCGGTGCTGGGGCCGGTGGTGATGTTCGGCCTGGGCGGCGTCAACGTCGAGGTGTTCCAGGACGTCAGCTTCCGCCTGGCGCCGGTCGATCGCGCCGGCGCGCTGGAGATGATCGGCGCGCTGCGCGCCGCGCCGCTGCTGCGCGGCCATCGGGGGCAGCCGCCGGCCGACCTCGACGCGCTGGCCGACGCCATCGCCGCGCTGTCGCGCCTGGCCGCGGCGGCGGGCGATTCGCTCGAGTCGATCGACATCAACCCCTTGCTCGCCTACCCCGCCGGCGCAGGCGCGCTCGCCCTCGATGCGGTGGTGACCGGAACCGCGGCGACAGCAGGACCGGCCGCTTGATTGCAGCAGGCGGGCCGGCGCCGGCCCGCCCGCACATACGTACATACGCACGCACATACGCACACACAAGCCAGCAAGCCAGCGATACAGCCGGCATCGCGGCCCGATGCCGCCCCGAACAGGAGACAACCATGCATGCCACGCCATCCCTTGCCCCGTCCCATCGCGCCGCGCGGGCGCCTGCGCGCCGGCGCTCTCCCTCGCGCGCCTGGCGGTTCGGCACCGCACTGCTGGCCGCCACCAGCCTGGCGGCCGGCGCCGCGCCCGCGCAGGAAGCGGCCTGGCCGTCCCACCCGATCCGCCTGGTGGTGGCCTCCGGCGCGGGCAGCGGCACCGACATCTTCGCGCGGGTCTTCGCCGAACAGCTCGGCAAGGCGCTCGGCCAGCCGCTGGTGGTGGACAACAAGCCGGGCGCCAACGGCATCCTCGGCAGCGCCGCGGTGGCCAAGGCCAGGCCCGACGGCTACACCCTGCTGTTCACCTACGCCGCCTCCATCGTCATCAACGCCACGCTGCAGCCGGCCCTGCCCTACGATGCGCAGAAGGACCTCGTGCCGGTGGCGCAGGTCGGCTCGGGCGGCAACCTGCTGGTGGTCTCGCCCGACCTGCCGGTGCACGATATCCGCGAGCTGGCCGCCTACGTGCGCGCACAGCCGCAGGGGCTGGACTATGCCTCGTGGGGCATCGGCTCGGGCGGCCACCTGACCATGGAATCGCTGAAGGCGCAGACCGGCCTGAAGCTGCGCCACGTGCCCTACAAGACCGTCTCGCAGATCCTGACCGATATGCAGGGCGGCATCGTCAAGCTCGCCTTCGTCGACGCCAGCTCGCCGCTGCCGCTGATCCGCGCCGGCAAGCTGCGGCCCATCGCCGTCTCCGGCACGCGCCGCGCGCCCGCCTTTCCCGCGCTGGCCACCATGACCGAGCAGGGCTACCCCTTCCAGGCCGACAGCTGGTACGGCCTGTTCGTCCCGGCCGGCACGCCGCCGGCCATCGTGCAGCGCCTGAACGCCGAGATGAACCGCGCGCTGGCCGCGCCGGCGCTGCGCGAGCGCTTCACCGCCTACAACATGGGCACGCCGCCGATCAAGAGCGTGCAGCAGTTCGCCGACACCGTGCGCGCCGACACGCGCATGTGGGGCGACGTGATCCGCGCCGCCGGCGTCACGCCGGAGTAAGGGCCGCCGGCCGCGCCATCGCTTGTCCATCCGCATTCCCCGCATCCCCCACCACCGACGAGAGAGACATCCATGCACGACGACACCGCCCTGCACGCGCGCATCCGCGACGCGCTGGTCTACAGCTTCCCGGTCCACGACGTGGCGCAGACCCGCTGGCAGTTCACGCAGAACCCGGATAACCACAGCCAGCGCGGCGCGCCGCCCAATGTGCTGCATCACAACCGGCGCCTGCTCAACCACCGCGCGCGCACCGTCACCATGCCGAACAACGACACGCTGTACTCGATCGCCTGGCTGGACCTGTCGGGCGGGCCGCTGCTGCTGTCGCTGCCGGATATGCAGGACCGCTACTACAGCTTCGCCTTCCTCGACATCTTCACCAACAACGCCGCCTGCATCGGCCGGCGCACCACCGGCACGGCCGCCACCGCCTTCCTGCTGGCCGGCCCCGGCTGGCAGGGCGAGGCGCCGGCCGGCACCCGGCTGCTGCGGCTGCCCAGCAACGACATCTGGGCCCTGGGCCGCGTGCTGGTCGACGGCGAGGAAGACCTGCCCGCCGTGCATGCGCTGCAGGACGCCATGCGCCTCGCGCCGCTCGACGCCGGCAGCACGCCCAGGCTGCTGCAGGCGCGGCCCGACGAGCGCTCGCCCGAGCACTACCTGGAACTGGTCAACGAGGTGATGGGCCGCAACCCCGTGCCCGCGCACGAGCAGGCGCTGGTGGCGGGCTACGCCGACCTCGGCCTGCGCCCCGGCGCGCGCAACGCCTGGCAGGCGCTGGACCCGGCGGTGCGCCAGGCCTGGACCGAGACCCACGCCGCCAACCTGCACGCCCTGCGCAAGGCGCCGCCCGACACCTCCTATCGCAGCGGGCGCGGCGGCAGCTGGTCGTCCGGGGTCGACCACCTGGGCAACTTCGGCGACGACTATGCCTACCGGGCCTTCGTCTCCCTGGTCGGGCTGGGCGCGCTGGAGCGCGAGGAAGCGATCTACTTCACCGCGCTGACCGACGGCCGGGGCGAAGCCCTCGACGGCGCCCACCGCTACCGGCTGGCCATTCCCGCCGACATGCAGGTGGACGCTTTCTGGTCACTGACGATGTACGAATTCGCGCCCGACGGGCGTCGCTTCTTCACCGACAACCCGCTGCAGCGCTACGCGCTGGGCGACCGCACGCCCGGCCTGGTCCGGCACGCCGATGGTTCCTTCGACATCTGGCTGCAGCACGCGGCGCCCGACAGCGCCGACGCGCGTGCCAACTGGCTGCCGGCGCCGGCCGGCCGCTTCTCGCTGGCACTGCGCTTCTACCAGCCCCGGCGCGCGCTGCTGGACCGCAGCTTCGATATGCCGGAAGTCGAGCGGGTCGACTGAGCGACCTCGGCCGGCCGGCATTCGCCGGTACGTCGGCGCTCGCTTCGTGCCTGCGCCCGCCCTCACCCCCGGCCCCTCTCCCGCAAGTGGGAGAGGGGAGCGAACCCGCGCAATGCGAACCCCGTCGCGCTGGACGAAGCCTACGAGATGCACCAACACCAAGCGCCAAGCACACGGTCTTGCGAACCGATGGCATAGCTAAAGCCGTCGTTCGCCGGCGCGACAGCACCCGCCACGCGGCAACCGGGCTCCCCTCTCCCGCCTGCGGGAGAGGGGTTGGGGGTGAGGGCCGGCATTCGCTAATACGACGGCGCTCGCTTCGTGCCAGCGCCCACCCTCTCCCCCGGCCCCTCTCCCACAAGTGGGAGAGGGGAGCGAACCGATGGCATAGCTGAAGCCGTCGTTCGCCCACGCGGCACATTGCCCATCGCACCTTGCCAGCCCGGCGCAGCCACAAAAAAGGCCCCGCCGGCATCGCCGGCGAGGCCTTGCGAATCCGGCCGGCAGGCCGGACTGGGTCCGCCCGGTCCGGGTCAGAAGATGGTGCGGATGCCCAGGGAGATGCCCAGTTGCCCGCTCGAACCCGGCGTCTTGTAGTAGGTCTGCGCGGTGGCGGGCAGGTAGCCGACGGATTGCCCGCTCGGCAGGTAGCCGATGTTGTCCCAGTTCAGCGAAGCGTTGTGCGCGTAGATGACGGCGGCGAACAGGTCGGTGCGCTTGGACAGGTTGTAGTCGGCCAGCGCCAGGTATTGCTGCGGGTTGGGCGGATTGACCACGGTGCCGCCGATGTTCGCGCGCTTGATATTGTCGTAGTACCACGCCAGCGTCAGTTGCAGCGCCGGCAACGCCTGCCAGTTCACGCCGGCCCAGTACATATCGTCGCGATGCGGCAGCAGTGTCGGCGTGCCGCTGGCCGGCGCCACCGAATTGCCCCAACGGTACCCGCCCATCAGCTTGACCGGGCCCAGCATGTAGCTGAGGCCGATGGCGGCACGCATGTCGCGCCCGTAGTCGCTGCCACCGGAGGCGCCGGTCGCCTCGGCCGTGTTCAGCGTCTTCACTTCGTCGTAGCCGACGCCGATGCCGAAGCCGTTGCTGAAGTAGGTCGCGCCGGCGCCGTAGGCCGAGCCCGCCGTCACCGAGCCGGCGCGCTCGCCGAACGACCAGTGCGTGTAGAGCGTGACCGGGCCGAAGGTGCCGGTGTACTGCGCCATATTGCTTTCGCGGAAATTGGGGCCGGCGAAGCCGACCACCGGTTCGAACTCGGGCGCGTAGGCGGTGGGCATGAAGTTCGCCAGGGCGAAGAAGGACGAGGTGTACTGCCGGCCGAAGGTGACCTTGCCGTAGGCGCGGCTGTTCAGGCCGACATAGGCCTGGCGGCCGAACATCAGGCCGCCGGCGAGCTGGCCGTTCTCGGTGGCGAACTGGTTCTCCAGCACGAACACGCCCTGCAGGCCGCCCCCCAGGTCCTCGGTGCCGCGCAGGCCCCAGCGCGAGTTGGCGATACCGGACGAGTTCATCAGCACGGCCGAGCCGCTGCCGGGCGCCAGCACGCCGCCGACGGTGTTCTGCGCGTGGTTGACGTACTGCACGGCGGCGGTCACCACCCCGTACAGGGTCACGGAGGTCTGGGCGTGGGCGCCCTGCGCCATCAGCGCCGATGCGGCGGCGGCAAGCAACAGCTTCTTCATTACCTGGTCTCCCATGTCTCGGCGGCACGGCCCGCGCCCGTGCGCGAGCGGCGCGGTTCGCCTTGCCGCGCCGACTAATCCCAGAGATTAATCACTAATCCGTGAGATTAATCCCGGAGATGAATTCGCATAGGTGGGGATTTCCCGAGGGGCGGCCGCGGTGCGGCAAGCGCGCAACGGTGACTTGGGCTACCATTGCCTGCCGCCGCGGGAGACCACCCCGGGTGGCCGCGACACGCACCGCGCAGGTGCCGCTTCTTCCGACTCCCGACGTCCTGAGTCCTGCATTCGTTGAAGAGCGCTGTCTGTCGGGTAGCCGCGCGAGCCTGTGTGATGACGGATCGCGCTGCCCCTCGGCGGAATCAGGGCGGACTCAGTCGACGAACCTGCGGTTCAGGACCCGATCCTTCACAGATCTCCCATGTCCGACAACGCCATCCTCCAGGTCGGCCCGCTGGCGCCGCAACTCAACGACACCCTGCAACAGCAGTACGGCGCGGTGGCGCTGTGGCAGCAGGCCGACCGCGCGGCCTGGACGGGCGCGCACGGCGCCTCGGTGCGCGTGGTGGTGACCTCGGCGCGCCATGGCTGCGATGCCGCGCTGATCGCGGCGCTGCCGAAGCTGCAGGCCATCGTCAGCTTCGGCGTGGGCTATGACTCCATCGATCTCGAGGCAGCGCGCGCACGCGGCATCGTGGTCAGCAACACGCCCGACGTGCTCAACGATTGCGTGGCCGACCTGGCCTTCGGCCTGCTGCTGGACAGCGCGCGCGGCATCGCCCACGGCGACCGCTTCGTGCGCGCCGGCAGCTGGCTGCAAGGCGCCTTCCCGCTGACCACGCGCGTGTCCGGCAAGAAGCTTGGCATCCTCGGCCTCGGCCGCATCGGCGAGAAGGTGGCGCGCCGCGCCGCCGGCTTCGACATGGAGATCGCGTACCACAACCGCGGCCCGCGCGCGGGTGCGCCGTGGCGCTTCGAGGCGGACCTGCTGGCGCTGGCGGACTGGGCCGACTTCCTCGCCATCACCTGCGTGGGCGGCCCGCAGACCGAGGGACTGGTGTCGCGCGCGGTGATCGAGGCGCTGGGCCCCCGCGGCATCCTCGTCAATGTGTCGCGCGGCAGCGTGGTGGACGAGGACGCGCTGGTGGAGGCGCTGCGCACGGGCCGGCTCGGCGGCGCCGGACTCGATGTCTTCCGCGACGAGCCGCGCGTGCCGCAAGCGCTGCTGGCGCTGGACAATGTGGTGCTGGCTCCGCACATGGCCAGCGGCACGCACGAGACGCGCGCCGCCATGGCGGCCCTGGTGCTGGAGAACCTGGCCGCCTTCCTGGCCGGGGGCAAGGTGGTGACGCCGGTCGCCTGAGCGCCCCCTATACTGGATAGGCCGGCCGCGGGGCGCCACCCCGCCCCCCCCGCCGTCCCCCGCCCAGACGCCTCATCCGCGCCGGATCCTTCGCTCCAGGAGGCAAGCATGGCACGCAAGTACATCGACTGCCGCGACTATCCCAGCGAGTCGCAATGCACGGTCGCGCTCAGCGCCGACACCGAAGAAGAACTGCTGGAGGCTGCCGTGCAGCATGCGGTGCAGGTGCACCGGCACCAGGACACGCCGGAGCTGCGCAGCCAGCTCAAGGCCTGCTTCAAGGAAGGCAGCCCGCCGGCCTGAGCGGCGAGCACTGCCAGTACCAGCAGCCGGGCCCGGCGGCCCGGCCGCACCCTCAAGGCGCCAGCGCCGGATGCCGCAGCGCATGCGCGGCTTCGGCCAGGTGCGAGCGGAAGCGGCGCTCGTCGCGCGCCAGCCCCAGCTCACCATTGCGGTAGGCCATGGCCAGCGCCTGGCTCGATTCCGGATGTTCGCGCTCGGCCGCCTGCTCGTACCAGGCCAGCGCGCGCGCCGGGTCGAGCGGCACGCCGTCGCCTTCGCGATAGGCGTTGGCGAGCATGAACATCGCATGCGGCACCCCGCCCTGGGCGGCCAGCGTGAACCAGTGCGCCGCTGCCTTGGGATTGGCGGGCTGGCCGTAGCCGCCACGGTGCAGCAGGCCGAGGTAGTAGGCGGCACCGGGGTCGCCCGCGTCCGCGGCGGCGCTCAGGTGCGCGCGGGCCCGGGCCGGATCCATGCCGCTGCCGGCCGGCACGCCGAGCAGGGCCGCCTTGCCGAGCAGCAGGTGGGCGCGCACGTCGCCGCCCAGTGCCGCCTTCTGCAGCCACTGGCGTCCTTCGGCAAGCGGCTGCGCCTCGGCGCGGTCCCACAACGCCTCGCCCAGCGCGGTCTGCGCCGCCGTCTCGCCGCGCGCGGCGGCCGCACGCAGCGCGGCCAGCGCCTGCGCATCGCCGGCCGGGCCGGCCAGCGTGCGCAGTTCGGCGAGCTGCGCGCGGCGCGTCTCGGTGTGGTGGCGCCAGGCCCCGGCGCCACCGACGCCGGCCGCCGCGACCGCCACCGCCGCCAGCGCGGCGGCCAGCAGCGGATGGCGCCAGCGCGCCGGGCGCCCCCCGGGCGCAGGCTGCGCCCGCGGCACGCTGGCCAGGCCGCGCCGGGACCCGCCCGGCACGGCCGGGGCGCGCATGGCACGCTCAGCCATTGAGGTCCACCAGGTAGCGCGACAGGTTCTTGCCCGAACCGTCATCGGCCTTGTCCAGACTGATGTTGGTCAGGCCGGCCGCCTGTGCCTGCGGCAACTGTCCCTGTGCCGAGCTGAACACCACCTTGCCGGCGGTCGCCACCTTGGTGAAGCGCCAGCTGCGCGCGTTGCCGTTGGCCGCGCGCGTGATCGAGGCTGCCTTCTTGATGTAGGCGATCAGCACGTCGCGGTTGGCATCCGGCGAGGCATAGACCGTCTTGCTGCCGTCCAGGCCCGGGAAGTTGCCGCCGCCGCTGGCGCGGTAGTTGTTGGTGGCCACGATGAACTGCTGCGCGGCGGTCAGCGGTGCGCCCTTGTAGGTCAGGTTCTTGATGCGGCTGCCGACCGGCTGCGTCACGTCGATCTCGTACTGCAGGTCGGGCGTGGTGAACATGTCGAAGTTGTAGCCGGGGAAGCTGCTGATCAGCTGCTGGTCGGCGGTGGTGGTGGTGCTGATCTGGTTGAAACGCTTGGCGGCGGTCTCCAGCCAGGCCTTGACCTCGTCGCCGTTGACCTTCACGGCGTAGACCGTGTTGGGGTACAGGTAGAGATCGGCCGCGTTGTTGATGGCCAGGTTGCCGGCCTGCACGTCGGTATAGTCGTTGCCGCCGCCGAAGCCGCTCTTGAACGGCGCCGACACCGACAGCACCGGCAGCGACTTCAGGGCCGGCAGGTTGGCGTCGATGTAGTCCTTCACATAGGCCGCCTGCGCCTGGTTGACGATCTGGATCGCGCCCGGATCGCCGACGTCGGCGAAGTAGCTGCTCATGCGGTAGTCGGTGGTGCCGATCGGCGTCTTCACGTAGGTGATGGTGGCCTTGTGCTCGGTATCGACCTTGGCCGCGACGGCGGCGTCGGCCGCCACATAGGTCTTGTCGGCGTTCTGGATCGAGCGCGCTTCCACCTTGGTGGCGCTGGTGTCGACCGTCCAGCGCGAGCCGGTGTGGGCGAGCTGCAGCTTGATCACGCCCAGGTGCTTGCCCCAGTAGTTGGCCATCACGGTGGGCACGCCGTTGACGGTGCCCTTGGCCTTGTCCACGCCCGGCAGGTTGAACTGCGGCACGGTGCTGGCGGCGTCGGGGAAGATCTGGTGCGAGTGGCCGATCAGCATGGCGTCGACGCCGGCCACCTTGGACAGGTGCCAGCTGCCGTTCTCCATGTCGGGCGAGTAGGCGGACGAGTCCAGGCCGCCGTGCGAGATCACCACCACCAGGTCGGCGCCCTTGGCGCGCATTTCCGGCACGAACTGTTCGGCGGCTTCCTTGACGCCGACGGTGTAGACCTTGCCGTCGAGCCAGCGCTTGTCCCAGCTCATGATGGCCGGCGGCGCGAAGCCGATGATACCGATCTTGACCGGCACCGTGACAGCCTTGCCGTCGGGAGCGGTGGCCTTCACCTGCTTGGTGATGATGGTGTAGGGGTTGAACAGCGGCTTGCGCGTCTTGACGCTGTAGACGTTGGCCAGCACCTGCGGGAAGGCCGGGCCGGCGCACGCGGTCTGCTGTGCGGGATCGGGCAGCCCTTCGACGCTGAACTTGTTGCCGGTGACCTGGTTCAGGTAGGCCAGGCCGTAGTTGAACTCATGGTTGCCGATGCCGCCGCCATCGTAGCCGGCGTCGTTCATCACCTTGTACATGGCCAGCGTCTCGCTGCACTTGAGCGGATTGACCTGGGCCTGGTAGTCGGCCAGCGCGGTGCCCTGGATGGTGTCGCCGTTGTCCAGCAGCACCGTATTGGGAAACTCGGCGCGCGCCTGCTTGATCAGCGTGGAGACGCGCTCGAAGCCGAGCGAGCTGTCGTCGGCCAGCTTGAAGTAGTCGTAGCTGCGTACGTTGGTGTGCAGGTCGGTGGTTTCCAGCAGGGCCAGCGTGGTCTTGGTACCGGCCGCGACGGCGGCCTGGCTGGTGCCGCCGGCGGTGCCGGCGCTGCCGCCCGCGCCGCTGCCGCCGGCGCTGTCATCGGAACCGCAGGCCGCGAGGGCGGCCGCTGCCGCGGCCAGCACCGCGAGGCGGGCGACCTGGTAGTGAACATCGGACATCTATGAGCTCCCTTCTTTGTTGTGATGTGCTCGGAGCCCCGGATTCTGGACAGCGGGAGTGGCAAACGTTTTGCAATCCGGTGACAAGACCGTGACGAACGCGCGGCAGCCTGCCTTGACCAGCTGGCAGGCGAAGCGCTCCCACGCCCCGGGCTGCCGTGGGCGGGAATATGCTGCAAAGAGCCTATTCAGCCGACGTGATGTCGATCTTGCGCCGCACCGCATGGACGCGGGCCTCGGCCTGCCCTACCATTGACCCTCGTTATATACAGATTTATATTGCGCCTGCGACGCCGCTTTCCGCCGGCGCCGGCCCGTTCGTCCTGCCACCGGATCCCGACATGCCCCTCCGCTCGCCCTTGCCCGCCCGCCGCCCGCTCGGCGCGCTCCGCGCCGCCGCCGCCACCGCCCTCTCGGTGCTGGCCTTCGCCGCCGCGCCGGCCCATGCCGCCGACCTCGTGGTATCGGCCGCGGCCAGCCTGACCAACGCCTTCAAGACCCTGTCGGAGTCCTACGAGCGCGCCCACCCCGACACCAAGGTGCTGCTCAACTTCGGCGCCTCCGATGTGCTGATGCAGCAGATCATCAAGGGCGCGCCGGCCGACGTGTTCGCCTCGGCCGACCAGACCGCGATGGACAAGGCCGAGGCCGAGCACGTGGTGCAGCCCGCCAGCCGCCGCGACTTCGCCGCCAACCAGGTGGTGATGATCGTGCCGGCCGACAGCAAGCTGAAGCTGGAGTCGCTGCAGGACCTGGCCCGCCCCGAGGTCAAGCGCGTGGCCTTCGGCAACCCGGCCTCGGTGCCGGTGGGCCGCTATACCAAGGGTGCGCTGGAAGCCGCCGGCCTGTGGGACGCGGTCTCGGCCAAGGGGGTGCTGGCGCAGAACGTGCGGCAGAGCCTGGACTACGTCGCGCGCGGCGAGGTGGAGGCCGGCTTCGTCTTCGCCACCGACGCAGCCGTGATGCCCGACAAGGTCAAGGTGGCGGTGCGCGTGCCCTCGCGCACCCCGGTGACCTACCCGATCGCCGTCACCACCCAGAGCAGGCAGGCCACGCAGGCCGCCGCCTTCGTCAACTATGTGCTGTCGCCGGAGGGCCAGGCCATCCTGGCCAAGTATGGTTTCCACAAGCCCTGAGTGCCTGTGCCTGTGCCTGTGCCTGTGGCTGCTCCGGCGGCCTGACCGGACCGGATGATGGACGCCGCCTGGGTACCGCTCGCCCTGTCCCTCAAGGTGGCCGGCTGCGCCACCGTGCTGAACGCCGTGCTGGGCGTGGCCGCCGCCTTTGCGCTGGCGCGCTGGCGCTCGCGCGCGCGCGACGTGGTCGATGCGCTGCTGACGCTGCCGCTGGTGCTGCCGCCCACCGTGCTGGGCTACTACCTGCTGGTGCTGGTGGGCCGGCGCGGCGTGCTCGGCGCCTGGCTGGACCGGCTCGGCATCGAACTGGTCTTCACCTGGCAGGGGGCCGTGCTGGCCTCCACCATCGTCGCCTTCCCGCTGGTGCTCAAGTCCGCGCGGGCGGCCTTCGAAGGCGTCGACCACCAGTTGGAAAATGCCGCGCGCGTGCTGGGCGTATCGGAAGCCGGCATCTTCTTCCGCGTCACGCTGCCGCTGGCGATGCGCGGCATCGTCGCCGGCGTGCTGCTGGCCTTCGCGCGCGCGCTGGGCGAGTTCGGCGCCACGCTGATGGTGGCCGGCAACCTGCCGGGCCGCTCGCAGACGCTGTCGGTGGCGATCTACGAGGCGGTGCAGGCCGGCGACGACCGCACCGCCAACCTGCTGGTGCTGGTGACCTCGGTCACCTGCGTGGTGCTGCTGGTGGTGGCCGCACGCCTGGTCCCCGCCTCCGCGCGCCAGCCACTCCGCTGAGTCCACGATGAGCCTGCAAGTCAGCCTGCGCAAGCGCATGGAATCCGCCGAGCGGCACTTCCTGCTCGATATCGCCTTCACTTCGGCGAGCCGCCGCATCGCCCTGTTCGGCCCCTCCGGCGCCGGCAAGAGCCTGACGCTGCGAGCCATTGCCGGGCTGCTGTCGCCCGACGCCGGCCGCATCGTGCTCGGCGAACGCGTGCTGTTCGACACGGCGGCGCGCATCGACGTGCGCCCGCAGCAGCGGCGCGTGGCCTATCTGTTCCAGGACTACGCGCTGTTCCCGCACCTGACTGTCGGGCAGAACATCGCCTTCGGGCTCGCCACCGGCTGGCGCAATCCGGGCCGCCGGCAGCGCCACCCCGAGGCCGAACGCTGGATCGACGCCTTCGGCCTGCGCCAGCTGGTAGGCCACTACCCAGCGGAGATCTCCGGCGGGCAGAAACAGCGCGTGGCACTGGCGCGCGCGCTGGTGGCGCGGCCCGACATCATCCTGCTCGATGAACCGTTCTCGGCGCTCGACCCCGCGCTGCGCGCGGCCCTGCGCGCCGAACTGCGCGCCCTGCAGGCCAGCCTGGACGTGCCGATGGTGCTGATCTCCCACGATCCCGAGGACGTGGAGGCGCTGGCCGAGCACGTGCTGGAAATCCGCGACGGCCGCATCCACGCCGCCGCGACGAACGGCCACGCACGCGTCTACGCGCCGGCCGACGCGCGCGTGGCCTGAGCCGCGCACGCCGCCGGCGCGCGCTACGCGGCGCGCAGCAGGTCGACGTAGGCACCTTCCAGCAGGCGCTCCGGCCCGACCCCCAGGTGCGCCAGCAAGGCGTGCGCCTCGGCCACGCCATCGGCCTCGCTGTCGCCGTCGGCCAGCACCACTTCCAGCTCCAGGAAATCGCCCAGTCCCTCCACGCGGTCCAGGTGGATGCGGGTGCGGCCGGCCAGGTACAAGGTGCGCAGCTTGCGCACGCGGCCGCTGACGCCATAGGCATCGGCCAGCGCGGCGCGCAGCGCATCCGGCTCGGCGGTGGGCACGATGCGGTAGTCGCTCAGCTTGGGCCCCGCGCTGTCGGCGCGCCGGTAGAAAATCAGTTCGCCGCGCTCGGGGCCGAAGGCGCGCAGCTTGAGGCGGCCGGCAGCGCAGGCGAAGAAGGTGTCGTCCTGCTGCAGCAGTTCCGGGCCGCGAGCATCCAGCGCCGCCACACGCGGCAGCAGAGCGTCGATGTCGTCGAGGCGGGCTTTGATTTCGATATTGCGTGGCATGGTGTCACCTTGCTGGCGGATGGAAGGCGGGCCGGTGCTTGCGCCAGGCAGCGCGCAGGCACGGCAGCACGGGGAGTGCGCCGGGCGTGACCCGGCATTGTGACAGGTGCGCCGTCGGGCGTGCTTCGGCCCGTACGTCGGCCGTACGTCGGCCGTACGTCGGCATGTGCCTGGAAGGCCGGCAGGCACGTAGCGCACTCAGCCCAGGGTACCGAGGATCACACTCGAAGCCTTGAAGATGGCGTGCGCGCGGTGGCCCGGCTGCAGCCCCAGCGCCTCGGCGCTGGCCAGCGTGATGACGGCGGCCACGGTGCCGCCGCCATCCAGTTCCAGCACCACTTCGCTGTTGACCGCACCCGCGATCACCCGGGTCACTTTGCCTGCCAGCTGGTTGCGGGCCGACAGGCGCAGGCCGGGCTCGGGCAGGCCGAGCAGCACGGAGGTCGCCTTGACCAGGGCGAAGGCTTCCACGCCGGGCGCCAGGCCGAGCGATTCCACGCTCTCGCGCGTGACCGTGGCGACCACCTGCTGCCCGCCCGGCAGCGCCAGCACCACCTCGTCGTTGACCACGCCGCCACGCACCTGGGCCACCGTGCCGAACAGCTTGTTGCGGGCACTGGTCTTGACCTGGAAGCGCCGCATCAGGTCGAGGTCGTCGGCGGCCGACTCGCCCAGCCGCGCCAGGTGCTCGACGAAACGCCGATGCTCCGCCTCCAGCGCGCGGTAGGTGCGGATCAGGCGCTCGGCGCGCTCGGTCAGGCGGGTGCCGCCGCCGCCCTTGCCTCCGGCGGCACGCAGCACCAGGGGCTCGCCGGCGCTGTTGTTCATGGCGTCGATGGCGTCCCAGGCAGCCTTGTAGCTGAGCCCGACCGCCTTGGCCGCGGCCGTGATCGAGCCCTGCTCGCCGATCGCCGCCAGCAAGGCGATGCGGTCGTGCCCGCCCCAGTCGCGTGAGCCGGAGCGGAACCAGATCGCCCCGTCGAGTTCGAGCATCGAAGCCATGGCAGGACGGCGCCTGCGCGGCGCCGGGAACAGTGGAGGAACGCTATGGTAACGCTGGCAACACCGCGCGGCGCCGCGCCCCGCGTGCTGCGGTCGCGGCCGTCAGTCCTGGTGGGCGGGGATGTACCAGCGCATCATGCTGCCGGCGAAGTATTGCCGGTCGAAGCGGCGCAGCAGGTTCCAGGCGGAGAAGACATCGACGCCGAGATCGACGAACGCCCAGGGATGGTCGGGATCGCCATCGCGCACGAGCTCGACCGAATTGACCGGCGCGTACGGCGACAGCTTGTCTCGCAGCATCTGCTCGGTCACATCCCGATGAAGCCCGCGGATCAATACCTGCATGTCGATATTCCTTGACTGGCGCAGCGCCTAGAACAGTACGGCAGTACTCCAAGCGGCGCCCCTGCATTTTCAATTGTAGGCGCCGCCACGGCGGCCGCCATCAACCCATGACGTGGACACCGCCGTCCACATAGACGGTGTTGCCGGACAGCCGCCGCGCGTAGCGTGTGGCGAGATAGGCAGTGGCGAAGCCCACGTCCATGATGTCGACCAGTTCGCCCAGCGGCGCGCGCCCCGCCGCCTGTGCCAGCAGCAGGTCGAAGTCCTTCAGGCCGGAGGCCGCGCGCGTCTTCAGCGGCCCCGGCGAGATCGCGTGCACGCGGATGCCGCGCGGGCCGAGCTCGTAGGCGAGGTAACGGCAGCAGGCCTCGAGCGCGGCCTTGACCGGCCCCATCAGGTCGTAGTTGGGCACCACCCGCCGCGCGCCCTCGTAGCTCATGGCGAACAGCGTGCCGCCATGCGACATCAACGGCACCGCGCGACGGGCCATGCGCACGAAGGAGTGGCAGGAGATATCCATGGCGCGCGCGAAACCGGCCGCCGACGAGGCCAGCAACCCGCCCTGGAGATCGGCCTTGGGCGCGAAGGCGATCGAATGCACCATCGCGTCCAGGCTGCCCCAGGCCTCGCCGATACGGGCGAACAGGGCCTCGGCCTGCTTGTCGTCCTCGACGTCGAGCGGCATCAGGATCGGCGCGCCGATCGCTTCGGCCAGCGGCGCGACGTGCGGCAGGGCCTTGTCGTTGAGGTAGGTCAGCGCCACTTCGGCGCCCAGCTCATGGAAAGCGCGCGCGCATCCCCAGGCGATCGAATCGGCGTTGGCAACGCCTGCCACCAGCACGCGTGCCCCGTCCAGCGGCCGTCCGGCTGCTTCGTTCATGGTGTTTCTCCTGCCGCCCCCGGGCGGCCTCGAGCCTCATGGTCCTGCGCGATGGCAACGCCCGCCGCCTATGCCGGGCCTACGCCGCCTAAGCCTTGCGCTGCGCGCGCGCCGGCGCGCGCTTGCGCACGGCGGCACCCGCCCCGGCCTGCGCGGACTTGGCCGCCGTCCCCGCGCGACGCGTGGTGCGCCGGTTGGCGCCTGCCGCCGCGGCCGGCCTGTCGCCGGCATCGGCACGCGCATCGGCATGGGTATCGGCATGGGTATCGACCTCCGCGCCCGGTGCCGGGATGTCGCGCCCGGCCTGGCCGCCATCCGCGGCGCCGCCCTGCGGCAGCGCCTCCTTGTGGTCCGTGCCCAGCACATGCGCCACCTCGCGATAGCGTTCGAGCTCCCCACCTTGCAACGGGCCGGGCAGCGTCAGCACGCGATGGATGGCGATCATCAGCAAGGGCCGCAACGACAGGTCCGGCATCAGCGCCGGCAGCGTCTCGAGTGCGCGCCGCGCGTCGAGCGAGACCAGGAAGGTCTGCTGCCGCGCGGCCTGCTTGAGGTCGTTCAGCGAGGCCTGCTGCTGCATGTGCTCGCGCGCCATCTTGCGCATCAGGTTGAAGGGACGCTCCTCGATCGAGGCATAGTCGCTCTTGACGTAGGCCAGGATGCGCACGAAGGCATGGACCGGGCCGCCCTGGTCGAAATCGCCCTGCGCATCGCGGATGCGGCGCGCGGTGAGTTCGCGGCGCAACGCATCGATCGCGGCCGGCGCCGCCTGCGTGGCGGCGGCGCGCTCATCCATGCCGACCATGGCCTGGACCAGCGGCGAGCGGTAGATGGTCTCGAAGACGTGTTCGTACCAGGCATCGCGTGTGTCGCGGTACTGGTTCAGTGCCGCCACGATGGCGGCCGACACCGCGTGCTCGAGCGCCAGCAGGGGGTTGTCGCGCGCCACCGGACGCCGGTGCTCGCGCACCATGGGCGCCAGGGCGCCGACCCAGCCCATGCACGGATTGGCGTCCGACTGCAGCGTGCGCTCCAGGCGCGAGGACTGCAGCCCGCGCAACAGGTGGGCGCTGGCCTCGTTCGACAGCGCGCGCACGGCCGGCGAGACGAAGGTGTCGTAGCAGCGCTGGTTGATCTCGGCCACGCGCCGCACCACGCGGAAGGCCTGCTCGTCGTCGCGGCCGTCGTCCAGGGCCAGGATATCGTCGATGGTGCGCCGCGCGAAGCGCATCAGGTAGCGCCCCTCGATCAGGTCGGTATGCGGGGTGTCCGGCGCGATGTCCTCGATCACGGCCTCGTAGAGGCCGGGCGGCAGCACGTCGATCAGGTCGAGTGCTGAAAACAGTTCGGTGTGCTCGCGATTGGCCACGCCGGACGAAACGAAGATGCCCAGGTGGCCCACGGAATCGTGCAGGCAGTAGACGATCACCTGCTCGTTGGCGACGATCTCGTCGACGTCGGCGTAGAGATCGGGAATCCAGTTCAGCGCCTGCTGCGGCGGCGTGATGTTGTCGCCCCAGGAGGCGAACACCACGATCGGCGAGCGCACGTTGCGCAGGTCGATCACCGACTTGCCGTCGGGGCTGCGCAGCTCGCCCGAGGTCAGCCGGTTGCCGACGAACAGGTTCTGCACGATCCAGTCGATCTCGTCGCGGTTGAGCTGGTAGTGGCCGCCCCACCAGCGCTCGAAGTCGAGAAAGCGCGGCCCTTCGGTATCGGCCTTGGCGTAGAGGTTGTAGAGCTTCTCCCACAGCGCGTTGGCCGGGTTGAGCTGCTCGAAGTTCTGCACCAGGTAGGCGCCGTCGAAATGGCCGTTGCCCAGGTCGGCGGCGAACGACGAGGCCCACGAACCGCCCAGCAGCCCGCCGCTGTAGCGCATCGGGTTGCGCCCGCGCTGGCCGGACCAGTAGGCCAGCGGTGAACCGGCCAGCAGGATGGGGCCGACCAGGTCCGGCGCGCTCGCCGCGAGCAGCATCAGCGCCCAGCCGCCCTGGCAGTTGCCGATGACGAAGGGCTTGACGTCGGACTGCGGGTGGCGCTCGGCCACGGTGCGCAGGAACACTTCCTCGGCGCGCGTCACCGCCGCGATGGTCTGTCCGGGACAGGGCTCGGGGAAGAAGGACACCAGGTAGCAGGGATGGCCGCCACGCAGCGCGATACCGATCTCGCTGTCGATCTTGAAGCCGCCGATGCCGGGCCCGTGGCCGGCGCGCGGGTCGATCACGACGAAGGGCCGCTTGCTGTCATCGGTCTCGTCGCCTTCCGGCGCGACGATGCGCAGCAGGGCGTAGTTGACCGGATCGGGCAGCGTGCGTCCGTCGAGCACGATCTCATAGTCGAACACCAGCACCGGCGGCATGCCTTCGCGCTCGTGCTCGACGGTCTGGTTGCCGCGCTCGCGCAGGATGTCGAGCGTGAGCACCATGCGCTGCCAGGCATCGACGCCATAGTCCCAGGCCGCCTGCGGCCAGGCCGGCAGCGGCAGGGTGGCGGGCATCCCGAAGGGCGCGAAGGGCGCGAAGGGCGCGAAGGGTATGAAGGGTGTGAGGGCCGTTGTGCCGGCCGTGACATGCGCCGCCGGCTGCGCGGGCTCCGCCGGGGCCGCCTGGCCGTGGCGGGAGACGGGTTCGCTTGCGTTCACTCGCTTGCCTCCTTGATCCAGCACACAGGCGCCCTGCGGCGGCTATCGTGGCATCGGCCGGCAAGTGCCGGGCAGGTCTGGCAATGCCGTCGCGGGCCGCAGGATGCTGCTATGCAACAACGGGCAATCTACCAGCTTGTCATGGCACCCGCAATCACACAAGCGAGGCAATCCGGGCATTTCTTGCGCCATCTCAACAAAGACATGCCCCGCGGAGCGCAACATGTGGCCTATACTGGTCCTGCTTTTTGCGCATTGCAGTATGAACAGCGCGAACACCCGGCCAGCATGACGAATCCGTGAAATACCGCGAGACACCATGGACACGCCAACCGACAAGTACGCCGCCCTGCTGGCACGCTGCGCCGGCCAACCCGCCATCCCCACCGCCGTCGCCCATCCTTGCGACGCCGCCTCGCTCGGCGGCGCGCTCCAGGCCGCGCGCCTCGGCCTGATCGAGCCGCTGCTGGTGGGGCCCGCCTCCCGCATCCGCGAGGTCGCCGACACGCACGACCTCGCGCTCGGCGGCGCGCAGATCATCGACGCACCGCACAGCCACGCCGCCGCCGCACGCGCGGTGCAGGCGGTGCGCGCGGGCGAGGCCGAACTGCTGATGAAGGGCAGCCTGCATACCGACGAGCTGCTGCACGAAGTCACCAGCGCCAGCAGCGGCCTGCGCACCGAGCGGCGCCTGTCGCATGTGTTCGCCATGGACGTGCCGAGCTACCACAAGGCGCTCTTCATCACCGACGCCGCGGTCAATATCTTCCCCTCGCTCAACGACAAGGCCGACATCTGCCGCAATGCCATCGACCTGGTGCGCGTGCTCGGCATCGACCGCCCCAAGGTGGCCATCCTGTCGGCGGTCGAAACGGTGACCGACAAGATCCCCTCCACCATCGACGCCGCCGCGCTGTGCATGATGAGCCGGCGCAGGCAGATCGAGGGCGGCGTGCTGGACGGCCCGCTCGCCTTCGACAATGCCATCAGCCAGGCGGCCGCCGAGGCCAAGGGCATCGCTTCGGAAGTGGCGGGCGACCCCGATATCCTGCTGGTGCCCGACCTGGAGGCCGGCAATATGCTCGCCAAGCAGCTGACCTTCCTCTCCGGCGCCGAAGCGGCCGGCATCGTGCTGGGTGCGCGCGTGCCCATCGTGCTGACCAGCCGCGCCGACAGCGTGCGCGCGCGCATCGCCAGCTGCGCGCTGGCGGTGCTGCTGGCCCATGCGCGGCGCGCCGCGGTGGCCACGGCGCGCATCTGAGGCCGGCGCCATCGTGTCCGCCAGCCACCATCCGCCATCCGACAGGAGCCTGCGCAGCGTGAACCATCCGTCCCCCACCATCCTCGTCGTCAATGCCGGTTCGTCCAGCGTCAAGGTGTCCGTCTACACGGTGCCCGAGGCCGCCCATGGCGACGGTGACGTCAATCCCGAGCTGAGCGCCCACGGACAGATCGAAGGCATCGGCGTGGCGCCCCGCCTGACCGTGCACATGGCCGATGGCCGCCCGGTGGCCGACGAGCGCTTCCCGCTGGCCCAGGTGGCCGACCACGACGCGGCTTTCCGCCTGATCCGGCTGGTGCTCAGCATCGGCCTGCGCGACAACCCGCCGGTTGCGATCGGCCATCGCGTGGTGCATGGCGGCGCGGACTTCACCGAGGCCGTGCGCATCGACGACGAAGTACTGGCGAAGCTGGAGGCCCTGGTACCGCTGGCGCCGCTGCACCAGCCGCACAACCTGACCGCCATCCGCGCCGTGCGCGAGGCCGCGCCCGAACTGCTGCAGGTGGCCTGCTTCGACACGGCCTTCCACGCCGGCCACGACGTCATGGCGCAGTTGCTGGGCCTGCCTTACCGCTACTTCGAGCAGGGCATCCGGCGCTACGGTTTCCACGGTCTCTCCTACGAGTACATCGCGCGCCGGCTGCGCCAGGTGGCACCCGACCTGGCCGAGGGACGCGTGGTGGTGGCCCACCTCGGCAACGGCGCCAGCCTGTGCGCCCTGCGCGACGGGCGCAGCATCGACAGCACCATGGGCCTGACCGCGCTGGATGGCATGCCGATGGGCACGCGCTGCGGCGCGGTCGATCCGGGCGCGGTGCTGTGGCTGGCGCAACAGGGCATGCGGGCCGACGAGATCCAGGCCATGCTGTACCAGGAGTCCGGCCTGAAGGGCCTGTCCGGCGTCAGCAGCGACATGCGCGTGCTGCAGGCCAGCGCCGAACCGCGCGCGCGCCTGGCGATCGATTTCTACGCCTATCGCGCCGCGCAGGAAGTGGGCAAGTTGGCCGTCACCCTGGGCGGGCTCGACGCCCTGGTCTTCACCGCCGGCATCGGCGCCAACTCGCCCGAGGTCCGCGCGCGCATCTGCGCCCACCTGACCGGCCTGTTCGGCATCGAGCTCGATCCGGGCGCCAACGACGACAACCGCCAGCGCATCACCCACGACGGCAGCCGCATCCCGGTGCTGGTGCTCCCCACCGACGAAGAAGGCATCGTGGCGCTCAGCACCGCGCGCCTGATGCGCGAGGCGATGGCGCAGAAGGCGGCGGCCTAGCGCTGGGGCTCAGCGTTGGCTTCGTTGCTGTGCTCGCGTGCTGGATCACACCGAGGGCTTCGCTGGATGTGGCGCCTTGCTAAACCACCCCTCTCCCCCGCCCACTCCCCATGCGGAGAGGGAGCCAAGACCTTGTGCTTGGCGCTTGGTGTTGGCGCATCTCGTTTCGGCTTCGTCCAGCGCGACGGGGATCGCACCGCGCCGGTCTGCTCCCCTCTCCCGCTTGCGGGAGAGGGGCCGGGGGAGAGGGCAGGCGCCCGCCATGCCGGCCTCGCCCCCCATGCCTGCGCCCTACCCCTCCAGGTAATGCGCGCGCAGTTGCTCCGCCTCGACACCCAGCGCCGTGCCGACATAGGCCGGCACGCTGCCCCAGCCCTCCTCGATCGCCTGCAGCGAGGCCTGCAGGTACTCGGGCTTGACCTCGAGCAGCGGCATCATCACCTCGGCGGCGATGCCCAGCGGCGCCATCTTCTGCAGCACGCCCTGGATAAAGGCGGCGTTCCAGCGGTTCGACTCCAGGTAGTTGGCTTCGATGACGTCCGGCGCGACACCCAGCGCCGACAGCAGCAGCAGGGTGGCGAAGCCGGTGCGGTCCTTGCCCGCGGTGCAGTGGTAGAGCATGCTGCGGCCGGCTTCGGCATGCTTCATGAAGCCGCCGAAGGCCTCCTGGTACTTGAGGGGGAAATCGCGGTAGACCTGCAGCATGAAGTCGTCCATCTCCCGCGCCGTCGCCGTGCGCAGCCGCGGCAGCAGTTCGCCCATCGCCATGCTGCCTTCCAGCACCGGCGTGGCGACCCAGTGGAACACCTGGCCGAAGCCGCTTTCCTCCGCTGACTTCTCGCCCGGCGAGCGGAAGTCGACCACCAGGTCGAGCGACAGCGCACGCAGCCGCGCGATATCGTCGGCGCTGGCCAGGCCCGGGTTGCCGCTGCGCAGCAGGCGGCCGCTGCGCAGGCGGCGGCCGCCTGCGCCGGTGAGACCGCCGAGGTCGCGCGCGTTGGCAACTTTCTCGAAGTGCAGCGGCGTGTCGGTCGATGCAGCGCCGGCGCCGGCACCGTCGGGAAGGATGGCCGGCGCCACGCGCGCCTGCCAGGATGCGAACCACTTGAACATAGTGCTTGGCCAGGAGAATCGTTGGAAAGGAACGCGCAGCCGGCGGCGATGACCGCCGCGCGCGAAAACATTCATCAGGTCGCCCCAATTATTTCAGATCGCCGCGCATGCCGGGAAATCGCGCCGATCGCATCGCCCCGGCCCTTGCGCTGGCGCAAAGGACGCCGGCATCGCCCTCGACAGCGCCACCGCGCGGGCCGGATAATTTTTTTGCCATGCCGGGCGCGCCTTCCTGGCGTTCCGCGGCCGTACCATCCGGCCCCCGCTGCGCGGGCCGCTACCGCGAGGAGTCCCATGCCCGATCCCAGCCCGCAATCCACGCTGCCCGATGCCAAGGCGGGCAAGCCTGCCGCGCAGTCCACCGCCGCCAGGGCGCAGCCCTGGGGCCTGTATGCCGCCGCCGTGGCACTGCTGGCCGTGCTGGCACTGCCACTGCCGGCCGACCTGCCGGTCGCCGGCCACCGCATGCTGGCCATCCTGGCCTTCGCCGTGGTGGTGTGGATCACCGAGGCGGTCTCCTACGAAGCCAGCGCCATCATGATCACCTCGTTGATGGCGGCCCTGATCGGCTTCGCTCCCGACGTGGCGGCACCCGACAAGCTGTACGGCACCGGCAAGGCGCTGGGCATGGCCCTGTCCGGCTTTTCCAATACCGCGCTGGCGCTGGTGGCGGCCGCCCTCTTCATCGCCGCGGCGATGACGGTGACGGCGCTCGACCGCCGCATCGCTCTGGTCACGCTGTCGGCCATCGGCACCAGCACGCGGCGCATCCTGATCGGCACCATCGCCGTCACCATTGCGCTGAGCCTGGTGGTGCCCAGCGCCACCGCGCGCAGCGCCTGCGTGGTGCCGATCATGATGGGCGTGATCGCTGCCTTCGGTGTCGACAAGAAATCCAATATCGCCGCCGGCATCATGATCACCGTGGCACAGGCCACCAGTGTCTGGAACGTCGGCATCCAGACCGCCGCCGCGCAGAACCTGCTCACCGTCGGTTTCATGGACAAGCTGCTGGGCGAGCGCGTGACCTGGCTGCAATGGCTGATCGCCGGCGCGCCGTGGGCCATCGTGATGTCGGTGGTGCTCTATTTCCTGGTGCGCGTGCTGCTGCCCGCCGAAGCCGACGCAATCCCCGGCGGCAAGGAGGCCGTGCAGCAGGAACTGGCCGCGCTGGGCCCGATGACGGGCCCGCAGAAGCGGCTGGCGGCGGTTTCGCTCGGGCTGCTGTTGTTCTGGGCCACCGAGGGCAAGCTGCACCAGTTCGACACCGCCACCGTCACCTTCGTCGGCCTCGTCATCCTGATGCTGCCGCGCGTGGGCGTGATGGACTGGAAGACCATGCAGCAACGCACCCCCTGGGGCACGCTGATCGTGTTCGGCGTGGGCATCAGCCTGGGCACCGCCCTGCTCACCACGCAGGCCGGCCAGTGGCTGGGCAGGTTCGTGGTGGCGAACTCCGGCCTGTCCGGGCAGGGACCGCTGTTCGTGTTCGCCGTGCTGGCCGCCTTCCTGATCCTGATCCACCTCGGCTTCGCCAGCGCCACGGCGCTGACCGCCGCGCTGCTGCCGATCCTGATCGCCGTGCTGCAGACCCTGCCGGGCGACCTCCACCAGGTCGGGCTGACCATGCTGCTCGGCTTCACCGTGAGCTTCGGCTTCGTGCTGCCGATCAATGCACCGCAGAACATGGTCTGCCTCGGCACCGACACCTTCAACGGCCGCCAGTTCGCCAAGGTCGGCATTCCCATGACGGTGATCGGCTACGCGCTGATGCTGCTGTTCGCCGCCACCTACTGGCGCTGGCTGGGCTGGCTGTAGGCCGGCCGCACCGCCCCCCGGGGCATCCGCAGTGCCCCTGGCGGGCGGAGGCTGGCACAATACGCGCCATGAAACTCTGGTCCGCCTTTCTCAAGCTGGTGGCGATGCTGGCGCTGGCAGCGGCGCTGCTGGGCGCGCTGGCCGCCGTCGTGGCCAGCCGGCAGCTGCCGCCGCTCGACGCCCTCTACGCCTTCCGCCAGACCCCCGGCTACGTATCCATTGCGGACTTCCCGCCGCACCTGGCCCAGGCCGTGGTGGCGATCGAGGATGACCGCTTCTACCTGCACGACGGCATCGACTACGTGGGCGTGGTCCGCGCCGGCGTGGCCAACCTGTCCGACGACCTGTCGCAGGGCGCCTCGACCCTCACCATGCAGGTGGCGCGCAACTTCTTCCTGTCGCGCCAGAAGACCTATACGCGCAAGCTCTACGAGGCGCTGATGGCGTACCGCATCGAGCATGCCTTCAGCAAGGACGAGATCCTGGAGCTCTACCTGAACAAGGTCTACCTCGGCGAGGGCGCCAATGGCTTCGCCGAGGCCGCGCAGACCTATTTCGGCAAGCGGCTCGACCAACTCACGCTGGCCGAGTGCGCGATGCTGGCCGGGCTGCCCAAGGCGCCGTCGGCCAACAATCCGGTGGTCAACCCGCGCCGCGCGCGCCAGCGTCAGGCCTATATCCTGCAGCGCATGCTGGAGCTGGGCAAGATCTCGCGCGGCGACTACGACGCCGCCCTGCTGGAGCCGCTGCGGCTGCGCTAGCCGTTCAGGTTCCGGCTCCGATTCCGGTTCCGGTACCACTGGGCGGGGGCGTCGCCCGCGCCCCCTCGCCGCGCTACCAGCCCGCGCGGTAGCGTCCCACCGCCTCGCACACGATCGCATCCAGGCCCGGCGCATCGCCACGGTCCATGGCCTGCAGCAGCGCCTCGCGCATGCGCGGCGCCCAGAAGCGCTTGATGTGGCCGGCGATATCGGCCAGGGCCTCCTCCCGGTCGGGCATGGCTTCGAAGAAGCCGCCGATCTGGTTGGCCATCTTGATCAGGTTGTCGACATTCATGGGGATGGAAATAGCGATGGCAATAGCGATGGCAATGACAATGGCATGGCGGGCCGTGCGGTCGGCGCCACCTCAGCCCGCCTCCGCGCCGGCCGCCTGCAGCAGCTGCAACTGGCGCTCGTTGAAATCGCGGTACTGCTGCTGCCAGGCCGAGGGCTGCGCCACCGGCATCACCTGCACCGCGGTCACCTTGTATTCGGGACAGTTGGTGGCCCAGTCGGAGTTGTCGGTGGTGATCACGTTGGCGCCGGACTCGGGGAAGTGGAAGGTGGTGTAGACCACGCCCGGCTGCATGCGCTCGCTGACCAGCGCACGCAGCACCGTCTCGCCCGCGCGGCTGTGCACGCCGACCCAGTCGCCGTCGCGGATGCCGCGCTCCTGGGCGTCGTGCGGATGGATCTCCAGGCGGTCCTCGTCATGCCAGCGCACGTTGTCGGTGCGGCGCGTCTGCGCGCCGACGTTGTACTGCGACAGGATGCGCCCGGTGGTCAGGATCAGCGGATAGCGGCGGTTGACGCGTTCGCTGGTGGCCACGTAGCGGGTGATCATGAAGCGGCCCTTGCCGCGCACGAAGCCATCCACGTGCATGATCGGCGTGCCCTGCGGCGCGGCATCGTTGCAGGGCCACTGGAGGCTGCCCAGTTCGTCGAGCCGGTCGTAGCTGACGCCGTGGAAGGTGGGCGTGAGCCGCGCGATCTCGTCCATGATCTCGGACGGATGGCGGTAGTCCATGGCATAGCCCAGCGCATTGGACAGCAGCATGGTCACTTCCCAGTCGGCATAGCCGGCGCGCGGGCGCATCACCCGGCGCACGCGCGAGATGCGGCGCTCGGCATTGGTGAAGGTGCCGTCCTTTTCCAGGAAGGAGGAGCCGGGCAGGAAGACGTGGGCGTACTTGGCGGTCTCGTTGAGGAAGATGTCCTGCACCACGATGCATTCCATCGCCGACAGGGCCGCCGCCACGTGCTGGGTGTTGGGGTCGGACTGCACGATGTCCTCGCCCTGGCAGTACAGGCCCTTGAAGCTGCCGGCCAGCGCCGCCTCGAACATATTGGGGATGCGCAGGCCGGGTTCGGGCTGGATGTCGACGTTCCAGGCCGACTCGAACAGGCCGCGCGTGGTGGCGTCCGAGACATGGCGGTAGCCCGGCAGCTCATGCGGGAAGGAGCCCATGTCGCAGGAGCCCTGCACGTTGTTCTGGCCGCGCAGCGGATTCACGCCGACACCCTCGCGGCCGACGTTGCCGGTGGCCATGGCCAGGTTGGCGATGGCCATCACCGCGGTCGAGCCCTGCGCGTGTTCGGTCACGCCCAGGCCGTAGTAGATGGCGGCGTTGCCGCCGGTGGCATAGAGGCGCGCGGCGCCGCGCACGGTCTCGGCGGGCACGCCGGTGACATCGGCGGTCGCTTCCGGCGAGTTCTCCGGCAGGCTGGCGAAATCGCGCCACTGCTGGAAGGCGCGGTCCTCGCAGCGCGCGGCGATGAAGGCCTCGTCCAGCAGGCCCTCGGTGACGATCACGTGCGCCAGCGCGCTCAGCAGCGCGACATTGGTGCCGGGGCGCAGTTGCAGGTGGTAGTCGGCACGCACGTGCGGGGTCTCGACCAGGTCGATGCGGCGCGGATCGACCACGATCAGGCGGGCGCCGGCGCGCAGCCGTTTCTTCAGGCGCGAGCCGAACACCGGATGGCCGTCGGTCGGGTTGGCGCCGATCACCATCACCACGTCGGCCTTCTCGACGGAGCGGAAGGTCTGGGTGCCGGCCGACTCGCCCAGGGTCTGCTTGAGGCCGTAGCCGGTGGGCGAGTGGCACACGCGCGCGCAGGTGTCGACGTTGTTGTTGCCGAAGGCGGCGCGCACCAGCTTCTGTACCAGGTAGCCCTCCTCGTTGGTGCAGCGCGAGGAGACGATGCCGCCGATGGCATCGCGGCCGTGCTCGGCCTGGATGCGGCGGAACTGGCCGGCGGCGTAGGCGATGGCTTCCTCCCACGAGACCTCGCGCCACGGATCGGTGATGCGGGCGCGGATCATCGGCTTGAGCATGCGGTCCTGGTGGGTGGCGTAGCCCCAGGCGAAACGGCCCTTGACGCAGGCGTGGCCGTCGTTGGCCTGGCCGTCCTTGTACGGCACCATGCGCACCACTTCCTCGCCCTTGGTCTCGGCCTTGAAGGTACAGCCGACGCCGCAGTAGGCGCAGGTGGTGACGGTGCTGCGCTCGGCCTGGCCCAGGCGGATCAGCGAGGTCTCGGTCAGCGTGGCGGTGGGGCAGGCCTGCACGCAGGCGCCGCAGGACACGCAGTCCGAGTCCATGAAGCTGCCGCCGGTGCCCGCGGTGACGCGCGCCTCGAAGCCGCGCCCGCCGATGGTGAGGGCGAAGGTTCCCTGGGTTTCCTCGCAGGCACGCACGCAGCGGTTGCAGACGATGCACTTGGACGGGTCGTAGGTGAAGTACGGGTTCGACTCGTCCTTGGCCATGGCCGTATGGCTGGCGCCGTCGAAGCCGTAGCGCACCTCGCGCAGGCCGACCGCGCCGGCCATGTCCTGCAGCTCGCAGTTGCCGTTGGTGGGACAGGTGAGGCAATCGAGCGGGTGGTCGGAGATGTACAGCTCCATCACGCCGCGGCGCAGCTCGGCCAGCCTGGGGCTGTGGGTGCGCACCTTCATGCCGGCCTCGGCCGGCGTCGTGCAGGAGGCCGGATAGCCCCGCCGGCCCTCGATCTCCACCAGGCACAGGCGGCAGGAGCCGAACGGCTCCAGGCTGTCGGTGGCGCACAGCTTGGGCACCTGGGTGCCGGCTTCCATCGCGGCGCGCATCACCGACGTGCCTGCCGGGACGGTGACGGCGACGCCGTCGATTTCGAGGGTGACCTCACGCTCCGCTTCGCTGCGGGGCGTGCCGTAGTCGATGTCGTCGATCGATTTCATGCGTGTCTCGTGTTCCGTTCTCTGTGGCACTGGCCGGCCTCAGGCCGCGCGCTGCGCCCCGGCGTCGAGGCCGAAGTCCTCGGGGAAGGCATCCAGCGCCGACAGCACCGGATAGGGGGTCATGCCGCCCATCGCGCACAGCGAGCCGTTCAGCATGGTGTCGCACAGGTCGCGCAGCAGCACGGCCTGCTCGCGCCGGCCGGCGACCAGCTTGTCGATCACCTCGACACCGCGCGTGGAGCCGATCCGGCATGGCGTGCACTTGCCGCAGGATTCGATGGCGCAGAACTCCATGGCGTAGCGCGCCTGGCGTGCCATGTCGACGGTGTCGTCGAACACCACCACGCCACCGTGGCCCAGCACGCCGCCGAAGGCAGCATAGGCTTCGTAGTCGAGCGGCTCGTCGAAGCGGGCCTCGGGCAGGTAGGCGCCCAGCGGCCCGCCCACCTGCACTGCGCGGATCGGACGGCCGCTGCGCGTGCCGCCGCCGAAGTCCTCCAGCAGCTGGCGCAGCGTCAGGCCGAAGGCCTTCTCGACCAGGCCGCCCTGGCGCACGTTGCCGGCCAGCTGGAACGGCAGCGTGCCGCGCGAGCGGCCCATGCCGAAGTCGCGGTAGTAGGCGGCGCCGCGCGCCAGGATCACCGGCACCGTGGCCAGCGAGATCACGTTGTTGATCAGCGTGGGCTGGCCGAACAGGCCCTGCAGCGCCGGCAGCGGCGGCTTGGCGCGCACTACGCCGCGCTTGCCCTCCAGGCTCTCCAGCAGCGCGGTCTCCTCGCCGCAGACGTAGGCGCCGGCGCCCTTGCGCACCTCCAGGTGGAAACGCCGGCCGGAACCGCGGAGATCGTCGCCCAGCCAGCCCGACGCGGTGGCGATGGCGATGGCCGCCTCCAGCATGGCGATGGCGTGCGGGTACTCGGAGCGCACGTAGACGTAGCCCTGCTCCGCGCCCACCGCGAGGCCGGCGATGGTCATGCCCTCGATCAGCAGGAAGGGATCGCCTTCCATCACCATGCGGTCGGAGAAGGTGCCCGAATCGCCTTCGTCGGCGTTGCAGACCACGTACTTGAGCGGCGCCTGCGCGCCCAGCACGGTGTTCCATTTGATGCCGGTGGGAAAGGCCGCGCCACCACGGCCGCGCAGGCCGGAGTCGGTCACGGCCTGCACGATCTCACGCGGCGCCATGGCCAGCGCGCGCTCCAGGCCGGCATAGCCCTCGTGGGCTCGATAGTCGTCGAGCGAAAGCGGATCGGTGATGCCCACGCGCGCGAAGGTCAGCCGTTCCTGCTGCTTGAGGAAAGGAATCTCGCCGGTCGGCCCGAGCCCGAGGGGATGGGCCCCACCCTGCAGGAGGCCGGCCTCGAACAGCGCGGATACGTCGGCCGGAGCGACCGGACCGTAGGCCACCCGGCCCTGCGCGGTGGCCACCTCGACCAGCGGCTCCAGCCAGAACATGCCGCGCGAGCCATTGCGCACGATACGCACGGCTTCACCGCGTGCGGCAGCCTCGCGGGCGATGGCGGCGGCCACGGCGTCGGCGCCCACGGCGAGCGCGGCGGAGTCGCGCGGCACGTAGACGGTGACCGGCAGGCGGCCTGCCTCGAGGAATCGGTCTGCGCTCATGCCCCGCCCTCCCCGGCCTGCGCCGTGCGCGCGGCGTCCAGCAGCGCATCGAACCGTGCCGCGTCGACGCGGCCGTGCAGTTGCTCGCCGAGCATCATGGCCGGGCCGCTGGCACACAGGCCCAGGCAGTAGACCGGCTCCAGCGTGAAGGCGCCATCGGCGCTGGGCTGGTGGAAGGCGCAGCCCAGCACGCGCTGGGCGTGCGTGGCGAGCGCCTCGGCGCCGACCGCCTGGCAGGCCTCGGCGCGGCACAGTTGCACCACCTGCCCGGCCGGCGGTTGCTGGCGGAAATGGTGGTAGAAGGTGATCACGCCGTGCACCTCGGCACGCGACAGGTTGAGCGCGCGCGCCAGCAGCGGCACCGCCTCGTCCGGCACGTGGGAGAAGGCATCCTGCAGGGCGTGCAGCATCGGCAGCAGCGCACCCGGCCGCTGCCGGTGCGCGTCGATGAGGCGCGCGATCTGCGCGGCGCGCTCGCCATCGGGCTGGGGCACGGCGGCGAGCGAAGCCGGCGCGGCCGGCTGGGCGATGTCAGGCATGGGCATCCGTGGGCATGGGCAAGGCCGCGCCCGGAGCGCATCCGCGGCCAGTCGCTGGCGGGCTGGGAGCGGACCGGGAACGGGCTGGGTTGCGGCGGCCTTATATGCTATTTTTTTCATATTGCTCGTTCGAACCGAACGAGCAACGGCTGATTTTGCGACTATAGGCAGCCAACTGTGCTCTATCAATAGGCTTTTTATTTCATAAACGACATGCTTCGCATCGCCATCCACCCCCAGCTGCAGCTCCGCGAGGAACACGGCGACACACGCGCGCCGCTGGATATCTCACGGCTGGTCGCCTTGCTGGACGCCATCGAGGCGAGCGGCAGCATCCGCAGCTCGGCCGAGTCGGTGGAGCTGTCCTACCGCTATGCCTGGGGCATCCTGCGCGACGCGGAGGCGCTGTTCGGCGGGGCGCTGATCGAGAAGACGCGCGGGCGCGGCAGCGTGCTGACACCGCTGGCGCAGCAGCTGGTGTGGGCCAGCAAGCGCATCGGCGCGCGCCTGTCGCCGACGCTGGAGAGCCTGGCCTCGGAACTGGAGATCGAACTCGACAAGCTGGTGCGCGCCGCCGATCCCGCGGTACGCCTGCACGCCAGCCACGGTTTCGCCGTGGCGGCGCTGCGCGAATTCCTCGACGAGCACCATGTGCGCCATGACCTGAAGTACTGCGGCAGCCTGGAAGCGGTGGCGGCGCTGGCCTCAGGCGGCTGCGACATCGCCGGCTTCCACGTGCCGGTCGGTGAGTTCGAGGCGCCCGTGCTGGCCCGCTTCCGCGCCTGGCTGCGGGCGGACACGCACTGCCTGGTGCACCTGGCCGTGCGCACCCAGGGATTGTTCGTCGAAGCCGGCAATCCGCGGCGGATCGTGGGGCTGGAGGACCTGTGCCGCCCCGGCGTGCGCTTCGTCAACCGGCAGGAGGGCTCCGGCACGCGCCTGCTGCTCGACCTGCTGCTGCAGGCGCGCGGCATCGCGCCCGCGCGCATCGACGGCTACCGCAACGGTGAGTTCACCCATGCGGCGGTGGCCGCCTATATCGGCAGCGGCATGGCGGACGTGGGCTTCGGCGTGGAAACCGCCGCGCGCCGCTTCGGCCTCGGCTTCGTGCCGGTGCTCAAGGAGCGCTACTTCTTCGCCATCGAACAAAAGATGCTGCAGACGCCGGCCCTGGCGCGCGCCGTCTCGGCGCTGCGCAGCGACAGCTTCCGCGAACGCGTGGACGCCCTGCCCGGCTACGACGCGACGCTGACAGGCACGGTGCTGACGCTGGAGCAGGCATTCGCGGGATATGAGGGGAGCGGGGGATAGCGGCGGGATGCGCCTGAGCCGATCGAGAGAGCCAACGGGTATCGCCAACGCCATCGGCCAAGCATAGTGTCTCGGCTCCCTCTCCCCGCACGGGGAGAGGTTTGGGGAGAGGGGTGGTTTAGCAAGGCGCCACGCAGAATCGAAGCCGTTCAAGAATGAAGCCGACGGTGTGATCCCGACCACCGCGGCCAGCCGGCGCCTGCCCTCTCCCCCAGCCCCTCTCCCGCAAGCGGGAGAGGGGAGCAACCCGGCGCGGCGCGAACCCGATCGCGCCGGCCTTCTCGTTCAATACACTTCCGGCACGATCATCGTGGCCGGCACCGGCAGGCGCACGTAGTCCTTGCGCCGCTCGCGCGCGGGCAGCACCACTTCCGCGTGCTCGACGTCGACGTAGGGCATCTGGCCCAGCAGGTGGTGGATGCAGTTCAGGCGCGCGCGCCGCTTGTCGACGGCCTGCACCACCCACCATGGCGCTTCGGCGATGTGCGTGCGTTCGAGCATCACTTCCTTGGCGCGCGTGTAGTCTTCCCAGCGCCGGCGCGATTCCAGGTCCATCGGGCTCAGCTTCCACTGCTTGAGCGGGTCATGGATGCGGCTGAGGAAGCGCAGGTGCTGCTCGTCGTCCGAGATCGAGAACCAGTACTTGATGACCTGGATGCCGGAGCGCACCAGCATGCGCTCGAATTCGGGCACGGAGCGGAAGAACTCTTCGTACTGCTCGTCGGTGCAGAAGCCCATCACGCGCTCGACGCCGGCGCGGTTGTACCAGCTGCGGTCGAACAGCACCATTTCGCCGGCGGCCGGCAGGTGCGAGACGTAGCGCTGGAAGTACCACTGGGTGCGCTCGCGGTCGTTGGGCGCCGGCAGCGCCGCCACGCGGCATACGCGCGGATTGAGGCGCTGCGTGATGCGCTTGATCACGCCGCCCTTGCCGGCGGCGTCGCGCCCTTCGAACAGGATCACCACCTTGTGGCCGCTGGACACCACCCAGTTCTGCAGCTTGACCAGCTCACCCTGCAGGCGGAACAGCTCGTGGAAATACTGGTGCCGGGCCTCGCGCTCGGCTTCGTCCGGTCCGGCGCCGGCATCGCTGAGCGACTCCGGCAGCCGGTCTTCGAGCTCCAGCTCGATTTCCTCGTCGTAGTGGTCGGCCAGCTCCCGATAGATGCGCCGGATCAGTGCGTCTTCGTTTTGTTCCATATTGTTCTCCCAGAGATGCCGTCGGGCCTCCGCCGATGCTAAGCGACGCAGATGGCAGGCGCGTGACGCAGGCGCGGCTCCATCGGCTCAACCCGCGCTGCGGCGGAAGGCCCAGCGGCCCGCCAATACCGTGAAGGTGGCCACCAGCACCACCAGGATCCAGAAACCGTGCGGGTGGTCGCCCAGCGGGATGCCGCCCACGTTCATGCCGAAGAAGCCGGCCACGATATTGATGGGCAGCGCCAGCACGGTGACCAGGGTCAGGGTGAACAGCGTGCGGTTGGTCTGCTCGTTGAGCGCGGCGGCGATCTCTTCCTGCAGCAGCTTGATGCGCTCGACCAGCGCGGCGAGGTCGTTGAGCACCAGCGAGAATTCTTCGGTGGAGGCGCGCAACTCCAGCAGGTCGTCCTCGCGCGCCCACTCGGGCGGCCGGTTCAGCAGGCGGAACAGCGCGCCGGGCTCGGGCGCCAGCAGGCGCTGCAGCCGCACCAGGCCGCGCCGCATGGCGCCCAGCGCGGACCGGTTGCCCTGCAGCCGCTGCGACAGCAACTGGTCTTCGATCTTGTCGACGTTGGCGCTGGTCTCGCGCACGATCTGCACCAGCACGTCGGCCTGGTCGCGGAACAGGTGCACCAGCGCATCCAGCGGCGAGCGGAAACGCTCGCCGGCACGCACCGAGGCGCGCAGCCGGTCGACCGAGCGCAGCGGCCTGGCGCGCGCGGTCACCAGCAGCCGGCGGTCGGCGCAGGCCCACAGGGTGGAGATATCGGTCGAGACCACGCCGAAGTTGTAGATGACGTCGTTGACCACGGCCAGCAGCGTGGATTCGAGCCGTTCGATACGGGTCGAGCTGGAACCCTGGCGCAGCGCTTCGAAGAAGGCCTCCGGCAGGCCCAGGGTGGTGCGCAGCCAGCGCTCGCAGGCGCTGTGCGACAGGTTGAAATGCAGCCAGACGAAGTCCTGCGCTGCCTCGTCGCCTGTCGCTGCGCCCTGCTCCGCAGCCTGCGGCACCGCGCCGGCTTCCTTGAGCCAGGCCACGGCGGCCGCGGAGTCGATCTCTGCGCCGGGCTGGCCGGCGCGGAAGCGGAAACCACTGACCAGACCTACCGGGTCCGAGCCATAGTTGGATTCGACCAGGCCAGCATGCATTGCGACATATCCGGAAAACGCGATATGCAACCTTAGCACGAGCCGATGACGGCGCGAACGCCGTGGCGGCGCCTCCCGCCCCGCTCAGCCGAGCCAGCCCTCTTGCAGCAGTTCCGCCGCATGCAGCACCGTGCGCATATGGGTGGTGTGTGCCAGGCGGAAGGCAGCGCCGTAGACGGTCTGGTCCGGGAACTCGGTCACCAGCGTGAACGGCACGGTGGAACGGTGGTCCTCCATCAGCATGCAGGGGATGCCGTGGCGCGCCGCGAACGGCAGTTCGCCCGCATGCGCGTCCCACACGGCGAGCTGCGCGGCGTTGAACGCGGCCAGCTCCGGATCGGCCGCCAGCCGGGCGGCGAGCGTGTCCAGGAAGGCCGTGCCATCGAGGCCGGCGTGGTAGCGCAGGATCAGGAAAAAGCCCTTGGGGATGGTCCACTGGCTGAAACCATGCGGCACGTAGCCGTTCAGCGGCCGCGTCCACTCGTGCGCCGGGTAGCCGTGCAGGCTCAGGTGCAGGCGCGCCGAAGTCCGCGCGATGGCTTCGAGGCGGGCGCCCTTCTCGCCGTACGGCGGCGCCTGGCGTGCCTCGAGGTCGTCGCCCAGCGCGGTGTAGCGCGCGGCATGCAGCATGTGGCGCGCATGGTCCTGGCGCAGGCGCTGGTGCAGCGCCGCGCCATCGGGATTCTCGCTGGCGACCACGGCGAAGTGGGCACCGCGCTGCTTGAGCGCCTGCGCAGCACGCAGTGCGCCCACCACGCCCGAGGTCTCGTTGGCATGCTGGCCGCCGGTCACCACCAGCGCCGGCCCGGCGCCCGCGAAGTAGGCTCCGCGCACCGGCCTGCCCTGCGTCGACGCGTACAGGAAGGGCTCGCCGCCGAGCGCCGCCATGGCCGCGTCGGCCTGTGCCGGCGTGAGCGGCGCGATCGCCGCCGCCAGCCCGCCCGGCGCGGCCTCGGCGGGTACCGGCACGGATGCCGGCGCGGGCTCCGGCGCGGCGGGCGCCAGCGGCAGCACGGACACGCGCACGCGGGTGTCGCCGCTGCCGGCGCGCAGCAGCGGCACGATCTGGCCGGGTTGCAGGGTGCGGTCGCCGTCGGGCTTGCCGGCGCGCTGCTGGAACCCGGCCAGGATGGCGAAATAGAACTCCTCGTGCAGGGCCTCGCGCGTGCTCAGGCACTCGTCCTGCCAGGGCAGGCGCCGCTCGATGCCGCCGGTTTCCACCTCGATCTGCAAGGTGCCGAAGTACGGCGCCGCCGCGGGCCAGGCATGCGCGCCGACCGCCGCCATCACGGCCTGGTAGGCCTGCTCGAACTCGGTCTCGAGCGGCCCGTCCTCGACCAGCGCCTCCCCCTCCCAGACGCGCAGCCAGCCGCACGAGCCGCCTTGCGCACCGGCACGGTGCGGCACGAAGACGTGCTGCACCTGCCCGTCGACGTCCACTTCGTACGCCAGCGGCAGCTCGCCCGGCACGAAACTCAGCGCGGTGTCCGGCAACAGCGCGGCAAGCGGATACGCTTCGAGGCGGAAGCGGGCGAAGTCGCCCGCCGGCGTGCGCACCGTCACACGGCGCGGCCGCACCGGCGCCACCGTCTCGAGGAAATGGTGCAGCAGCGGCTTGTAGGCGCTGTACAAGCGCGCCTCGGTACCGCTGCCCGCCAGGACTGCCTCGGCCTCGCGGCGGGCCGCCTCGTCCTCGAACAGCCAGGCCTCGACGCGCGTGGCGGGACGCTGCGCGAAGCGGGCCAGCAGCACGTCCAGCGTGCGCGGAATCGTGGTATCCAACAGCAGGGTCATGCACGGTCTCCCGGCGGTGCCGGCCGGCGGCCCATCCGCCGGTTTGCGCGCCTCCCGCCGCTGCGGCCGATTTTAGGCCGGCTCCCTATAATCCGGCCATTGAATCCGCGTCATGTTCGATATGCGAGAGTGGCATGAACCTGCATGATCTCGAAGCCTTCGTGGCCGTGGTGGAGACCGGCTCCATCGTGGGCGCCTCGGCCCGCCTGCACCTGACCCAGCCGGGCATCACCCGGCGCGTGCAAAGCCTGGAGGAGCGGCTGGGCGCGGTCCTGCTCGACCGCCAGGCCAAGCCGCTGCGTCCCACCGGGGCCGGACGCACCGCCTACGAGCACGGGCGCCGCGTGCTGCACGCGGTCGAGGCGCTGCGCGGCGGCGTGTCCGGCGAACAGGATGCCGCCGGCGAGTTCCGCCTCGGCATCACGCCCTACCTGTCGGAAGTCGCACTGGCGGCACCGCTCGACCGCCTGCACCGGACCTTTCCACGCCTTGACCTGCGCGTGCAGTCGGGCTGGCCGGAGGCGCTGGCCGAGCAGTGCCGGCGCCACGAGATCGACGCGGCCGCCTTCTGCCTGCCCGAAGGGGCACCGCTGCCGGCCGGCCTGGAAGCCTGCGACCTGGGCGGCCAGCCCGTGCTGGTGGTGGCCGCGCGCGAACTGCCGCTGCCGGCCGACCCGTCACTGGCGGACCTGGCCGAGCAGGCCTGGGTGCTGAACCCCGACGGCTGCGGCTTCCGCAGCGCGATCCGCCAGCGGCTGGCAGCGGCCGGGCTGCCGCTGCGGGTCGGCATCGAAGCCCATGCCAACGAACTGCGCCTGTCGCTGGTGGCGCGCGGGCTCGGCCTGGGGCTCACCACCGCGGCGGCGCTGGCGGACAGCGCCTGGCTGCCGGCGCTGCGCGTGGTGACGGTGCGGGACTTCCAGCCGCGCGTGCGGGCCTGGCTGGTGCATCGCGAAACGCCGGGGCGGCTGGCGCCGCCGCTGCGCGAACTGCGCGCGGCGCTGGCCGAGGCGCTCGACGAGGCCGCCTGAGCGCCGCCTGAGCGCCGCCTGAGCGCGGCGTCAGCGCCGGATCAACGCGCCGCCTACAGCTCGCCCCAGGCCACCAGGATGCGCTGGATGCGGCGTGCGTAGTCGTCGCGCTGGCCTGGCGACTCGGAGTGATAGGCGCCGATGGCGCGCCAGGTGTTGCCGTACTTGACCATCTTCTGCTTGAGCAGCCAGGCGGCCACGTAGATGTTGACGCAGGCATCGGTCAGGGCCTGCCGCGGCACGCCGTAGCGCGCCAGGGTGCCGAAGTGGACCGAGTTGATCTGCGCCTGGCCGACGTCGACCGAGCCGTTGGTATTGCGGTGCACGACCGCGGGATCGCCCTTCGATTCGTGCCAGGCGATCGCGCGCAGGACCAAGGGATTGACGCCCTGGTAGACCCCGGCCTGCTCGAAGCAGTCGCCGGCGTGGGCGGACAAGCTCCATAGCGAGGCGGACAAGGACAGGGCCAGGGCTGCCGCGCAGGCGGCGCGGCGCGGTAATCGACGGTGCGTGGACTCGGGCCGGGACGGCGCTGCGCAGGGCATGATGGTCGGGCTCCAGGATCGGCGGGTGGCGGGAATGGTGTGGCGCATCGGATGCTCGGCGCGGCTCGGCGCGGCTCAGCGCTTGAGCGCCTGCTCGAGCTGCTGTTCGATGCCGGCCAGGTAGGCATGCGATGCCTCCGACACCACCAGGCGTGGCGCCGGCACGGCAGCCGGCTTGCGCACCAGCGCCACGGGCAGCAGCACCGGAGCGCGCCGCTTGCGGCCTTGCGCGTGCGCCGAAGACGGCGCGGGCTCCGCGCCATCGTCCGGCGCCGCTGCGGTGCCGGCGGGCAGCAGGGACATCGACGGCAGCGGCGGATAGACACGGTCCGGCGCCGCGCCATCGGCCGGCGCGGCCACGGCAGGCCGCCACAGCGTCAGGCAGGCGGCAAGCGCAAGCATGGGGAAACGCAGGGATACGAAGACGCGAGGCATCGGCGGGACTCCGGTCACTCGGCGATGCGGATCGCCACGCTATAGGGCTGGCCCGCGCCGACGGTGAGGTTTTCCAGGCGCACGCGCGTCGCCGCACGTGCCGGCACGCCGGCCCACAAGGCCTGGTTCAGGTAAGGGAAATCCTGGCCCAGCGCGCTCACCAGGATGGTCGCGGGCTGCTTCTGCGCGGCCGCCAGCGCGCCCGCCTTGCCCAGCACGGCGGTGAGCTGCGGGTCATGCGCGCCCAGCGCGTCAGGGGGCAGGGCAAAGCGGAAGACCTCGCTGCCACGCTTGGCGCCCTCCGGCGCCTCGCCGGGCAGCTGGGCGCAGCCTGCCATGGCCAGCAGCGCGGCAGCGCCCGCCAGCCACACGGGCCCCGGCAGCCGCGGGCGGCGCGGCCACCCGGCCGCGCGGCAGGCATCGGCGCCACAGACATTGGAAATGCGATTTGCGTCCATCACTTGATCCGACCCGTTGAATGCGGGCGTACTGTACAAGCCGGGCCCACGCGCCAAAACGGGGAATTGGCCGGCATTCCCCGGCTTTCATTGCGGATCGGAAGCGGATGGCTGCAATTCATGACAGCGGCATCACATTGCCACTGTCATGCGTACACGCTGCACAGGCGCCATGAACGGCACTTGCGCATGGCGCGCAGGCAGCGGGAACCACATTCAAGGGGGCGGCAGTGATGCCGGCGCTACTGCCTGCAGCCTGTCACGCGGCAGCGCCGCGCACGCGCGCTGGCAGGCTGGCGCGGCGCTGCCGCCGGCCTTAGTGTCGGCACCATACAACGCGCCGGGGCTCGCCCGCAGGCGCCAAGGGAACTGCACGACCTGGATCGAGCAACCGCCGGGCACGGCGGTTGCTCGGCGGATGCTCCGCGTTGATGGCGGCCAGCATCGCGCTGCCGACTGGTTGTCGATCTGGCTCAGCACCGACGGCGGAAGGATGACACCGAGGACATTGCCCACCGCGAACGCCCGCACTATCCGCCGGGAACCACCCGCATGGCGAACCATGCCCAGGCGAACGCCGTGACGTCGCCCGGCATGCTGGGAGAGGCGGCAGGCTGGGGCTGCCCGCGCCCTGCACGCGCCCTGCACGCGCCCTGCCCGAGCCCTACCCGCGCCCGAGCAGCGCCAGCAAACGCTCGAAGAAAACGTGCGCGGCGGCGATCTGCGACTTGTCGATGAACTCGTCGGCCGTATGCGCCTGGGCGATATCCCCCGGGCCGCAGAGGATCGCGGGAATGCCGGCCTGCTGGTAGAGCCCGCCCTCGGTGGTGAAGGCGACGTGCCGGCCGGGCCGCGCACCCGCCTGCAGCGCCATGGCGGCGACACCGTTCGCGCCGTCTGCCGGCGCGAGCGCGGGAACCGAGGTCCGCCGCTCGATGCGCACGCTGGCGTCGGCCACCCTGGACCGCATCTCCCGCTCGATCGCCGCTGCCGTGTCGAGGATCGGCGCCATCACCGCCTCCGGATCGGTCGATGGCAGGAAGCGGAGATCGAAATCGAACTCCGCCGTCTCCGGGATGACATTGTTGGCGTGGCCGGCCATCATGCGGCAGGGCGCCATGGTCGAATACGGCACGTAGAAGCCGTCGTCGTGCTCGGTCTGCCGCAGCAGGTCCGCGCGCTCGCCCACCGCGCCGACGATCCGGCTGGCGGCAAGCAGCGCATTGACGCCGGCGCCGGACAGCGACGAGTGCGCCGCCTGGCCGTGCACATGGCAGCGGTAGGCCTGGCGTCCCTTGTGCGCGCGCACCACCTGCATGGCGGTGGGCTCCCCCACGATGCAGGCCGATGGCCGTATGCGCGCCGCCGCCAGGTCTTCGATCAGCCTGCGCACGCCGAGGCAGCCGATCTCTTCGTCATAGGTCAGGGCGATATGCAGGGGCTGGCCCAGCCGGCTCAGGTCGGCCGCTTCGACCGCTTCGACCGCGCCGAGCAGGCTGGCAATGAAGCCCTTCATATCGCATGTTCCGCGCCCATAGAAGCGCTGCGCATCCTCGGTGAGCTCGAATGCCGGCCGGCTCCACGCCTGTCCGGCCACGGGCACGACATCCGTGTGGCCCGACAGCAGCAGCCCGCCGTCCCCGGCTCCGATCGACGCGAACAGATTGGCGCGCGCCCCATCCTGCGACTTGCTGTAGAAGGTGCGGAAGCCCGACCGGGCCAGCGCCGCCTCCACGCATTCGAGCAGCGCCAGGTTCGAGTCGCTGCCCGATACGGTCTTGAAGCCGATCAGGGTCTTCAGCCAGTATCGCGTGCGCTCCGGGACTGTCTCCTCCGTCCTGCTCATTCTGTCTCCTCGTCAGCTTGCCGGTGCCAGGGCTTGCGCCGGGGACATGCCTCGCCTTCGTCCCCGCGCGCCGGTCCTCAGATGCGCCCGTCGTACGCCTTGCGCGGGATGTGGCAGCAGATCACGCTGAAGCAATCCGCCTCCAGGCTCTGGCCGATCGCATGCTCCAGTTCGTCTCTGGACCGGACGTCGAAGCCGAGGCCGCCCAGCACGCGCCCGACCGCGGCGAAGTCGGTGCCGGCGAAGTCCACGCCAAGGTTCTCCTGCCCGTTGGCGCGCTGCTTGATCTCGATCAGCGAGAGCGACTCGTCCGCGAAGACAAAGACGATGACCGGCGTCTGCGCGTCGCGGGCGGTGGCCAGCTCGCCCAGTGTCATTTCCAGGCAGGCATCGCCGGTGAATACCGCGACCGCGCGCGCCGGATCGGCGAGCTTGGCGCCGATGCCCAGCGGCAGCGAACAGCCCATGGTGCACAGGCCGGACGACTGCATCAGGCCGCGCGGCTCATAGCATTTCCAGCTCTGGCTGAGCAGGATCCGGTGCGCGCCGCTGTCGACCGAGGCCACGGTATCGTCGGGAAGGACGCGCCGCGCCACGTCGACGATCGCGCCCGGCCCCCACGTTTCATCAGTGCGGCAGATCGCGGCAAGCGCGCCGACGATGGTGCCGACCTCCGCCGCGGACCAGGTCGAGGCGCGCCGGATCCCGCTGCGCAGCTTGCGCAGGCCTTCCTTGATACTGCCCACGAAGGTGTGGGAAGCCTGGTGCATATAGTGCGTGTTGCGCGTCGCCGAGAACTCCACCACCCGCTGGTCCGCACCCCATACATTGCGCCAGTTCACGCGCATCTCGATGGGGTCGTAGCCGGCCAGCAATACCAGGTCCGCTTCCTGGATCAGCGGCAGCAGCACCTTGTCGGCCATGGGCGACAAGCCCGCGCCGCCGATGACGAAGCCATGGCGCTCGTCGACGATGCCCTTGGCCTTGTAGGTGGTGATCAGCGGGATGCCCAGTTCCTCCACCAGCGCGCGCACTTCATCCTGCGCGCCGTGATGCAGCGCCTCGACGCCGGCGATCATCACCGGGCGCTTCGCCGCGGCCAGCCACTGCCTGGCTTCCTCGAAGGCCGGCGAGTCCGCGGGAACGCTCGGCGCCGGAACGGCGCGCCGGCTGCCGGCCGTGGGCTTCGCCGGCTGCACGGCCACCGAGATCGGCACGTCGATATGCACCGGCCCCGGCGGGTCGTCCATGGCGATCGCAATGGCCTTGTCGATGATGGCCTCGGCCGCCTCCGCCGTCATGCGCAGCGAGGCCTTGGTGATGGGGCGCATGAGCTGGGCGTGGTCGAACACCTGGTGCGTGTAGGTCGCCGCTTCGCTTTCGTCGACGCAGCCGGTGAGGAAGAGCATGGGCACGCGGTCCTGCCAGGCGTTCGCCACCACGTTCACGGCATTGGCCACGCCGGGCCCCAGGGTCGCGACCAGCACGCCCGGCGCGCCGTCGCGGTGATGAACGCCTTCGGCCATGAAGCCGCCCGCGTTCTCGTGCTTGACGAGGGTGAACCTGACGCCGGCCTGGTCGAGCCCCTGCATCACGGCAAGCACCTCACCGCCAGGGATGCCGAATGCGCGGCGACAACCGGCGGCGTGGAGACGTTGGCCAATCAATTCAGACACAGTGGTCATGATGAAGCATCCTCGAGGTAGGACAGGCAGTCCGGTTGATACAGTCGATAAGAGTGAAGGCGCGGCGCCGAGCGCGACCAGGGGCCAGCGGCCGGCGGTCGGCGCGCCGGCCTATTGCAGCCGCTCGGTGGCTGCCTTGATCCGCGCTGCCGCGCTCTCCAGCTTGTCTTCCGAGGTGGCGTAGGAGAGGCGCATGAAGCCTGGCATGCCGAAGCCCGACCCCGGCACGACGGCGACGCCATGCTGCAGCAGATAGGCGGCGAAATCCACGTCATTGGCGATGCGGCCGCCGTCCGCCCTGGACCTGCCGATGAAGGCCCGCACATCGGGGAAGAGATAGAAGGCCCCTTCCGGCCGCGGCGTGCGCAGCCCTTCGATGTGCGCGAAGCGCTCGAGCAGCAGGTCGCGCCTGGCCTGGAAGGCGGCACACCGCCGCCGCACCTCGTCCTGCGGGCCTTTCAGCGCGGCCACGGCCGCGGCCTGCGAAACCGAGGACGTGTGCGAATTCACCTGCATCTGGATCTTCGTCATCGCCTCGATCAGCGGCTTGGGCCCGCATGCGAAGCCGACGCGCCACCCGGTCATGGCATAGGCCTTGGACACGCCGTTGACGGTCAGGATGCGGTCCTTCAGATCCGGCGCGATGTTCGCCAGGGTCGAGAACACGGCGCCATCGAACAGGATGTGCTCGTAGATGTCGTCGGCCAGGATAAAGAAGGACTGGTTGGGACTGCGCCGCAGCACGGCGCAGAACGCCTCCATCTGCGCACGCGTGTAGGCCGTGCCGCTGGGATTGCTCGGCGAATTCAGGATCAGCCATTTCGTGCGCGCGGTGATGGCCGCCTCCAGCTCTTCCGGCTGCATCGCATAGCCCTGCGCGGGGCTGGTCCGGATCGGCTTGAGCACGCCGCCATGCATGGTGACGATGTCGCCGTACGATGCCCAGTAAGGTGCCGGGATCAGGACCTCGTCGCCCGGATTCAGCGTGGCGAGCATCGCCTGGTAGATCACCTGCTTGCCGCCGCAGCCGACGCTGATCTCGCCGGGGGTAGTGTGGATGCCATTCTCGCGCCGGAACTTCTCCACGATCGCCTCTCTCAGCCTCACCGTGCCGTTGATCGGCGTATAGCGGGTCTGGCCATCGGCGATGGCCTTGACAGCGGCCTCGCCCACGTGCGGCGGGGTGGGGAAGTCGGGCTCGCCGAGCGTCATGTCGACCACGTCCTGGCCGGCGGCGACGGCGCGTCGGCTCAGTTCCGCCATTTCCTGGATGGGCGAGGGTCGCAGCGACGCCATCATTGTCGAAAACATGATCTTCAAACTCTCCATGGTTCTGCAGCAGGAATCGGTCCGGGACCGGGCTGGAAGCGATCTGGGCGATCGGATGGAACACAGTCTAGAATTCAAGTCCGTCACACTCAATTGAGAATGAACTCAATGCCAGACATCGCCCAAAGCACGCCGACGCTGCGCCAGCTCGAGCTCTTTCTCTCGCTGGCCTCTTCCGACGGAATCGCCAGTGCCGGCGCGCGGCTGGGCATGACGCCCTCCGCCACCAGCCATGCGCTGCGCGCGCTCGAAACGGTGCTCGGGACCGCAGTGGTCGACCGCAATGGGAGCCACCTGGCGCTAACCCATGCAGGACAGCTGATCCTGCCCCATGTGCGCGATGTCTTCATGGCCCTGCACCTGGTGCAGACGACCGCCGCCGCCAGCGCGGGGCTGAAGACGGGGAAGCTGCGCATCGGCTCCTTCGGTCCCAGCTCTTCGCTGAACCTGCTGCCGCCGCTGCTGGAGAAGTTCAAGGCGCGCTATCCGGGTATCGAGGTCTATGTCACCGAGAAGCCGGATGCGGAGATCGAGCAGGACCTGGTGGAGAAACGCATCGAGATCGGCGTGGTGACGCTGCCCAAGGCGCAGTTCGACACCCATCCCCTCGCGGTCGATGAATTCGTCGCGGTACTGCCGGAGCAGCACCCGCTGGCCGCGCGCTCGACGGTCTCGCTGAAGGATCTCGCCGCCTATCCCCTGGTCCTGACCCACGCGGGTTCCCAGGAGCTGGTCTCGCGGCTGTTCGCGCGTTCCGAGATACGCCCCACGGTGACGCACGAGCTGTCCCAGCTGCTGTCGATCCTGGAATTCGTGGCGCGCGGGCAAGGCGTGTCCATCATCGCCGCGCTGGCCGCGCCGGCCAGGTTCGAGGGCGTGGTGTACCGCAGCCTCGCGCCGCGCGCGTCGCGCCGCATCGGCCTGGCATGCCTGAGCGAGAAGCGCCTCTCGCCCGCGGCGTGGGCGCTGTGGCAGCAGGCGAAGACGCTGCCGGCGAAGAAGACGGCCTGAGGCCTGCGCAGCGCGCTCCGGCGCGCCGCGACGTCCGGCTTACCGCGCCAGGTACCCCTGCCTGGTCTGCGGCAGCTTCATGCCCAGGATGCTCCCGGCCACCTGCGTCCGCAGGATCTGCGCGGTCCCGCCGGCGATGGTGAACATCCTGGCGTCGCGCACGTGCCGCTCCATCGGCAGGTGGCGGCCGTAGCCCGAGGAGCCGTGGACCTGCAGGGCATCGCTGGCGACCTTGTTGGCGGTCTCGGCGGCGAAGATCTTGGCGCGGGCGGCCATGGCGATGTCGGGGAAATCTGCGCCGCTGCATGCGGCCGCGTGCAGCAGCAGGCGGGCGGCCTCGAGCTGGATCGACATATCGCTGATCATCCACTGGAGGCCCTGGAACTCCGCGATCGGGCGTCCGAACTGCTCGCGGGATTTCGCATAGGCCACGGCCTCTTCATAGGCCCCTTGGGCGATGCCCAATGCCACCGTGCCGGCACCGACGCGCTGCGCGTTGTAGGCGTTCATCAGGGCCGCGAAGCCGCGCTGCAGCCCGCCCGGCGGCACCACCAGCATGGATTTGTGGAGCTTGAGGTCGTGGAACTCGAGATGGGTTTCCGGAATGCCCCGCACCCCCATCGCATACAGCCGCCGGCCCACCACCAGGCCCTGCGGGCTGTCGCCGTCGCGCATGCAGAGGAAGGCGCCGATACCCTGCTCGATGCCATCGTCGAAGACGCGGGCAAAGATGAGATGCAGCCGGGACACGCCGCCGCCGGTGATCCAGTACTTCTCGCCGTTGAGGATGTAGTGATCGCCCAGGCGGTCCGCGCGCGTCGTCATCTCGCTGGCCGCGCTGCCGGCGTTCGGCTCGGAGATGCAGATGGCCGGCTTGTCGCCGCCGAGCACGGCCTCGGCCGCGAGCCGGCGCTGCGCGTCGGTGCCGTAGCGCATGATGGCGCCGATCGCGCCCAGGTTGGCCTCGACCGTGATGCGCCCCATGGTGGCGCAGGCCTTGGCCATCTCCTCGATCACGATGACGGTGTCGTGATAGCTGCGGCCCTGCCCGCCGAGCGCCTTGGGGATCGTCATCCCCATGAAGCCCTCGGCGCGCAGGCGCTCGACATTCGCCCACGGATAGGCCTCCGTCTCGTCGGTGGCGGCGGCGGTGGGGGCGAACACGCCCTGCGCGAGCTCGCGCGCCCTGCCCTGAAGTGCCTTCTGTTGTGCGGTGAGTTCGAACATGTCTTCTCCTGCGGCGTCGTCTTCGCCTTCGCCTTCGTTTTCGTTTTCGTCTTCGTCTTCGTCTTCGTCTTCGTCTTCGTCTTCGTGTCAGTCAGGCAGCCAGTCGCTCAGGATCGCGCGGCGATGCTCGTCCAGCCGCGGCGGCAGCCTGCGGTAGGTCGCCGGTGTGCGCGACAGCTTCAGCGGGTTGGCCAGCAGCCTGACATGTCCATCGCCGGCCCACTCGCACGGCACGCGGACCTCGGCCCCGCGTGCCTTGACATGGGGATCGCCGAAGACTTCCTCGAGGTTGTTCACGGGGCCGCACGGCACGCCGGCCGCTTCCAGCGCCGCCAGCCAGTCGGCCCGCCCGCGCCGGCCCAGCGCGGCGGCGACCCGCTCGCACAGCGCCTCCCGATGCGCGACGCGCGCCGGATTGGTGCTGAACCTGGCATCGCACGTCAACGGCACCAGGTCGGCTACGCGGCAGAAGCGCTCGAACTGCGCATCGTTGCCCACGGCAAGGATCATCGGCGCATCGGCGGTGTCGAAGACCTGGTAGGGAACGATGTTCGGATGGCCGTTGCCCAGGCGCCGCGGCAGCTTCCCGTCGGCCAGGTAGTTGGTGGCGCCGTTGACCAGCCAGGCGATCTGCGCATCGAGCAGGGAGATGTCGATATGCTGGCCTTCGCCATGCTGGTTCCGATGATGCAGCGCTGCCAGGATCCCGACCGCCGCATACATTCCCGTCATCACATCCGCAATACCGACACCGACCTTCATCGGCTGCCCCTCGGGCTCGCCTGTCAGGCTCATGATGCCGCCCATGCCCTGGATCAGGAAATCGTAGCCGGGCCGCTCCGCATAGGGCCCCGTCTGGCCGAAGCCGGTAATGGAGCAATAGACCAGCCTGGGATACCGCTCCCTGAGCTGCTCGTAGGACAGGCCGTAGCGGGCGAGGCCGCCGACCTTGTAGTTCTCCACCAGGACGTCAGCGCGCTCCAGCAAGCGGTGGATCAGGGCCCGGTCCTCGTCGCACGCCAGGTCCAGCGCGATCGAGCGCTTGTTGCGGTTGGCGCTCAGGTAGTAGGCGCTCTCGTCGGTCGGGTTGCCGTTCGCATCCTGGATATAGGGCGGGCCCCACTTGCGCGTGTCATCGCCCTCGCCGGGCCGCTCCACCTTGACGACATCGGCACCGAGATCGCCCAGCAGTTGCGTCGCGCTCGGGCCCGCGAGGATCCGTGACAGATCCAGTACCCGGATGCCGGCCAGGGCCATCTGCTCCATGGCGCCGGTCATCTGGCACCCCGCGTCGAACCGCTATCCCGGTGTGCGCCGCCGGCGCGGCGCTGGCCAGCGGCTTCTCTCACTGCTCGTCGCACGGTGTCCCTCCGTTTATCAGCCTGCGACGATTCTAGAAATCAACTGTGGTCAAGCTCAATTGAATTGCGCCGCAAGTCGGGACGACGCGATGCGCCAACACCAATCGCCAAGCACGAGGTCTTGGCTCCCTCTCCCCGCACGGGGAGAAGGTGGGGGAGAGGGGTGGTTCAGCAAAGTGCCACGCATGGCGAAGCCGTCGGTGTGGTCCAGCACGCGAGCATAGAGACGAAGCCGACGGGGTGATCCAGGCCGCCGCGGCCGGCCAGCGCCTGCCCCCGGCAGCTTCTGCGCAGATCGACGGACTTCTGGAGACAATCGAATGGAGATACCGGAAGATGCGCGCCTGCAGTCAAACTGCGACCTCAGCCACGGCAGGCCCCGGAGCGTGCCGGAGCACAAACAAAAAGCCCCGGAATCTCCGGGGCTTCGATGCGCTGTCTTGCCGAGGGCGTGAACAGCCTCTCGGACAGGCAGCCGTCAGGTAAGGCAGACGGCATTGCCAAGGATTGGCATGCACGTGTCTCGCGGGCCGCTGGCGGCCCGTGAGACACCGGCGGCAATCAGCCGGCGAAGTTCTGGCCGACGAATTCCCAGTTGACCAGGTTCCAGAATGCCTCGACGTACTTCGGACGGGCATTGCGGTAGTCGATGTAGTAGGCGTGTTCCCACACGTCGCAGGTCAGCAGCGGCTTGGCGTCGGTGGTCAGCGGGGTGGCGGCGTTCGAGGTCGAGACCAGGTCCAGCGAACCGTCGGCCTTCTTGACCAGCCAGGCCCAGCCCGAACCGAAGGTGCCCACGGCGGTCTTGGTGAACTCTTCCTTGAACTTGTCGAAGCTGCCCCACTTGGCGTTGATGGCGTCGGCCAGCGCGCCGGCCGGAGCGCCGCCGCCCTTGGGCGACAGGCCGTTGAAATAGAAGGTGTGGTTCCAGACCTGGGCGGCGTTGTTGAAGATACCGCCGGACGACTTCTTGACGATCTCTTCCAGCGTGGCGTTCTCGAACTCGGTGCCCTTGATCAGGTTGTTCAGGTTCGTGACGTAGGTCTGGTGATGCTTGTCATGATGGAACTCCAGGGTCTCCTTCGAGATGTGCGGAGCGAGCGCATCATGTGCGTAGGGAAGCGGGGGGAGAGTATGTTCCATTGTTCTGTCTCTGCGGGTTGTGGGTCAGGAATAAAAGATTGTAGGGGACTTGCCAGACCCGCGCAAACGCACCCGGCAATGCCCCTGCGTCCCTATCCCCTTCATTCCGGATCGCCCCGCCGCGCCTCAGAAGTCGGACAGCTTGGGCTGCACGCTGGCGATGGCGAGATCGGCCACGCCCTCCGCCAGGTGGGCCTCCACCACGCTGCCGGCGCGCAATTCGGAGGGTGCGCGCAAGGCCTTGCCGCGCGCATCGAGCAGCACTGCATAGCCGCGCTCGAGCGTGCGCTGCGGCGCCAGCAGCTCAAGCGCACCGGCGGCGCGGTGCAGGCGCTGCGCGGCCCGCTCCTGCCCGCGCGCGGCGGCGGCCTGCAGGCGCAGCGCGAGGCGGCCGAGCTCGGCGCGCGCCGGCGCCACGTCGGGACGGGCCGCCGCCCAGCGCATGCCGAGCAGCTGCTGGCGGTGGCGGCGCGCGACCAGCCCGCTCTGCAGGGCGGCCCGCAGGTGGCGCGCCAGGTTGTCGACGCGGGCGCGGTGTTCCTGCAGTTGCGCCTGCGGGCTGCGCAGGCGGCGCGCCTGCCAGTCGAGGTGCTGGGCACGGCGGTCCATGGCCGCGCGCATGGCGCGCACGAGGCGCTCGCGCTCGCGCGCGGCCTGCCGCAGCAGCTGGGCGCGGTCCGGACTCACCAGCTCGGCCGCGGCGGTCGGCGTCGGCGCGCGCACGTCGGCGACGAAGTCGGCAATGGTGAAGTCGGTCTCGTGCCCCACGCCCGATACCACCGGCACCGGGCTGGCCGCCACCGCGCGCGCCACCACCTCTTCGTTGAAAGACCACAGGTCTTCGATGCTGCCGCCGCCACGGCACAGGATCAGCACGTCGCACTCGGCCCGGCGGCCGGCCAGTTCGAGCATGGCGGCGATCTTCTCGGCCGCTCCCGCGCCCTGCACCGGCACCGGGTAGACCACCACCGGCACGTGCGGCGCACGCCGGCGCAGCGTGGTCAGCACGTCGCGCAGCGCCGCCGCCTGCAGCGAAGTGACCACGCCGATGGTGCGCGGGTGGGCGGGCAGTTCGCGCTTGCGCGCGGGATCGAACAGTCCTTGCGCCGCCAGCTTTTCCTTCAGGCGCAGGAACGCCTCGTACAGGTTGCCGACGCCGGCGCGGCGCATCGCCTCCACATTGAGCTGGACCTCGCCACGCGCCTCGTACATCGAGACCAGGGCCCGCACTTCGACCGCCTCGCCCTCGCGCGGAGCGAAATCGACATGCTGGTTGCGGCCGCGGAACATCACGCAGCGGATCTGCGCGCGTGCATCCTTCAGCGAGAAATACCAGTGGCCGCTCGCGGCCCGCGTGAAGTTGGAGATTTCGCCGCGCACCCAGGCCAGGGGAAAGCTGCGTTCCAGCAGCGAGGCGATGGCATGGTTGAGCTCCCCGACCGGGATCACCTCGCGTCCGCCGGCCGGTGCGGGAGATCGCGTTTCACGCTGGAAGTTCTGGAAATCGGTCATGCTCGGGGCCTGTCAAGCGGCTGGAAGTGGACATGTCCACAGCATAACGGGTCTGTCAAGTAGGCTACCGAAATATGACAGCATCTCCCGCAAACCCGCGGGATACTCGACAAGCCCTTGATTCTTATGAGGATTCGCCCAAGCCAAAAATTAGGCAAGTTAAGCAAATTCCTTACGCGTCAACGACTTACCGGCCGCGCCCAAGGCTTGTTCACAAAGTTATCCACAGTATCTCTGGAAAACCCTGAGACGCAGCCCGGGGATCGGCAGACAAGTGCCGCAAAACATACCTCAAAGCGTCTTGCTGGCCGGCGACGGGAATCGCTGCGGCATCCGGACCGGCCCCGAGGGCGGCGCGGCAGGCACTGCCCAATTTTTGAGCGGGAGGGGCTTCCGCCTTGGGAATCAACGGTTTACGTTTCCGCTCCCCAACTTATCCACAACCGCTCCACAGGACTGTCCCTGAGCGATGTGGAAAGTACGGCAGGCCGTCGCGGGGCATCGTCTTGCCGCCGATGCGCCGGCTACTGCCCATTTTTTAGGCAGGATGAAACAAACTCTTTCCAATCAAAGGCTTAGGCTATTTCTCCGAAGTCTTTCCACAACCGATCCACAGCACTGTCCCGCTTCCATGTGGAAATCGGCGCCTGACGGCACCGGCAGGCACGTCCGCGCTGCCGCCAGCGGTCCGCGATGGGCGAAAAGGCCCATGCCGCCATCCCGGGCGGCATCGGGAAGGCGCCTGCCTATTTTTTAAGCAGAGATTCCTCTTCCCTTTGGCATCAATGACTTAGCGCTCTTGTCCGGGCGCTTTCCACAATCCGTCCACAAGACTGTCCCTGTCCCGTGTGGAAAGCGCGCCGCGCGCGGCGATGCGCCGGCCCGACACTGCGCCGCGGCGGCTTGCCCACCATCCGGGCGCGCGTTAGAGTGGCGCCTGATTTTTTTGATAACAGCCGGCGCAGGACTTGGGAGCCGGCGCCATGCTGCAGTCGATTCCGGGGTTCCACGTGTTTTCCATCATTCAAGCGGCCGGCTGGCCGATCTGGCCGTTGTTGCTGGCCTCGGTGCTGGCGCTGGCGCTCATCGTCGAGCGCTTCCTGAGCCTCCAGCGCAGCAAGGTGCTGCCGCCCAGGCTTTATGACGAAGCCCTGGCGGTGGCGCAGCAGCGGCGCGCCACGCCGGAGGCGGTCAATGCCCTGGAACAGGGTTCGCCGCTCGGCCGCGTACTGGCCGCGGGCCTGCGCCATGTGGCGCTGCAGCCGCACACCACGCGCGATGCCGCCAAGGAGGTGGTCGAGGAAGCCGGCCGGGCAGTGGCCCACGAGCTGGAGCGCTACCTGAACGCGCTCGGCACCATCGCCTCGGTCGCCCCGCTGATGGGGCTGCTCGGCACGGTGATCGGCATGATCGAGATCTTCGGCAGCCAGGGGGGCACCGGCACCAACCCCGAGCAACTCGCGCACGGCATCTCGGTGGCGCTCTACAACACCGCGCTCGGGCTGATCGTGGCGATCCCCGCGCTGATCTTCTGGCGCTTCTTCCGCCGCCGCGTCGACGACTACGTGGCCGAGCTGGAATTCCGCGCCGCCTCCTTCCTCGACGCGATCCTGCCGCCGCGGCGCGGCTGACGGCCGTCCCACCCGCCCCGCCTGCCCCGGATATCCGCCATCATGCGCTTCCGTTCCCGCCAGCGGCGCGAGGAGCCGGAGATCAATCTGATCCCGCTCATCGACGTGCTGCTCGTGATCCTGATCTTCCTGATGATCACGACCACCTATTCGCGCTTCAGCGAGCTGCAGATCCAGCTGCCCACCGCCGATGCCGAACGCACCCGGCAGCGCCCGGCCGAGATCCTGGTCTCGGTTTCCGCGCGCGGCGTCTACGCGGTCAACAAGGAAATCCTGGAGTTCAAGGATGTCACCAGCCTGGCCGACCACCTGCGCAGTGCGGCCGGCCCGGACAACGGCGGCCAGCCGCCGGTGGTGGTCGTCAACGCCGATGCGCAGGCCACCCACCAGGCTGTCATCAATGTGCTGGAGGCAGCGCGCCTGGCCGGCCTGCCGCGCCTGACCTTCGCCACGCAGAGCCAGCAGCCGCGCTGAGACCCGCCGGCCGCGGGCTTGCAGCATGCGCTGCGCAATGCCCATAATGATTGGAGCCGCCGTGCCGGCCGCCTGCCGGCGCCCTTGCCATGGCAGGGCGGGCCGGTTCCACCTGCCCTGCCATCCGCCCTTCCACCCACCTGCCCTCCGCACCATGCCCGTTCCACGCCACCATCTCGCTGACTTCGTCACCGCCCAGTGGCAGCGCCGTGGCGGCTTCGCCTGGCTGATGTGGCCCCTGTCGCTGCTGTTTGGCGCCATCAGCGCCGCGCGGCGGCTGGCCTTCCGGCGCGGCTGGCTGCGCTCGACGCGGCTGCCGGTGCCGGTGGTGGTGGTCGGCAACGTGACCGTGGGCGGCACCGGCAAGACCCCCGCGGTGATCGCCCTGGCGCAGGCACTGCAGGAAGCCGGGCTGCGTCCCGGCGTGGTCTCGCGCGGCTACGGCGTCAAGCTGGAGCGGCCGCGCCGCGTCAGCGCCAGCTCGCGGGCCGCCGACGTCGGCGACGAGCCGCTGCTGATCGCGCGCAGCACCGACGTGCCGGTCTGGGTCTTCCCCGACCGCGCCGCCTGCGCGCAGACGCTGCTGGTACGCCACCCCGGCGTCAACGTGCTGCTGCTCGACGACGGCCTGCAGCACTACCGCCTGCAGCGCGACTTCGAGATCGTCATGTTCGACACCCGCATGGGTGGCAACGGCTTGCTGCTGCCGGCCGGCCCGCTGCGCGAACCGCTGTCGCGCCGGCGTGACGCCACCCTGATCAACGACCCGGATTTCCGCGCTTCGCCGGACCGCCCCGATGTCTACGGCATGCGACTGGAGCCCGGCGACGCCTGGCAGCTGGTCGACCCGGCCATGGCCCGCCCGCTCTCCGGTTTCGCCGGGCAGCGCGTGCTGGCCGCGGCGGGCATCGGCAATCCGGAACGCTTCTTCGCCAGCCTGCGCGCGGCCGGCCTCGCGCCCGCCACGCTGCCGCTGCCCGACCACTATGACTTCGCGATCGACCCCTTTGCCGACGACGAAGCCGCGCGCAGCGCCGATGCCATCCTGATCACCGAGAAGGATGCCGTAAAATGCGAGCGCTTCGACGACCCGCGCATCTGGGTCGTCCCCACCACGCCCGTGATCGATGCGGGCCTGATCGACAAGATCCGCGGCGCCGTGGCGGCGCGCGCGCAGGCAGCCGCACCGGCTGCCGCCGCGGCCGCAGCGGCGGCGGGAAGCCTCACCAAGGAACACCGAGATGGACAACCGGCTGCTTGAAATCCTGGTCTGCCCCCTGTGCAAGGGCAAGCTCGAATACGACCGCGCCGCCCAGGAACTGATCTGCCACGCCGACAAGCTGGCCTACCCGATCCGCGACGGCATCCCCGTCATGCTGGCCGACGAGGCACGCCAGACCGTGCCCGGCCGCGTGGTCAACCCCGAGTGAGCGTGCGGCCATGAGCATCCCCGCCTTCACCGTGGTGATCCCGGCGCGGCTGGCGTCCACGCGGCTGCCCGACAAGCCGCTGGCCGACATCGGCGGCAAGCCGATGGTGGTGCGGGTGGCCGAGCGCGCCCATGCGTCGTCGGCGCACCGCACGGTGGTGGCCACCGACGCCGACAGCGTGCTGCAGGCCTGCGCAGCGCACGGCGTGGAGGCGCTGCTGACACGCGCCGACCATGCCACCGGCACCGACCGGCTGGCCGAGGTGGTCGGCCTGCTGGGCCTGCCCGACGATGCCATCGTGGTCAACGTGCAGGGCGACGAGCCGCTGATCGCACCGCAACTGATCGACGAAGTGGCCCTGCACCTGGCGGCGCATCCCGACTGCGCCATCAGTACCGCCGCGCATCCGCTGCACGAGGTGGCCGAAGTCTTCAACCCGAACGTGGTCAAGGTGGTGTGCGATGCCGCCGACCGCGCACTGTACTTCTCGCGCGCGCCCATCCCCTGGGCACGCGATGCCTGGAGCCAGGTGCCCACCCAGCCGGCGGCCGGCGCCCAGGTGCCGCTGCCGGCCATGCCGGTGCTGCGCCATATCGGCCTGTACGCCTACCGGGCCGGTTTCCTGCGCCGCTTTCCGGCGCTGGCGGCGGCACCGGTCGAGCAGACCGAGGCGCTGGAGCAGTTGCGCGCCATGTGGCACGGCGAGCGTATCGGCGTGCTGCAGACCGACGCGGCCCCGGCGCCCGGCGTCGACACCCGGGCCGACCTGGAACGCGTGCGCGCGCTGTGGGCCGAGGCCATGGCCCAGGAAGGGCCCTGAGCGCCCGGGGGGCGCGCAAATTCCTGGCGGGCCGGGGCCCTGTCAAGCGGGAACATTGCTGTCAATACAGCTTAACTCCCGCCGGCAGGCCGATTTCCCGCGCCCTCGTGGCATAATGCTTGACCATACAGAGCCGCCGGCCGCCGGGAGCGACCGGACAAGGCTCGGTGGGGAGATAGAGATCGAGCCCGTTCGGCGGCGCCGGCCCCTGCCCTTGCGGCGGGCCGCGGGCGTACCGACCGTCACCTGACCTGAACCCGATGCGGCCCGCGGCAACAGCCCCGCGGTAAGCCCTGCGTCAAGTTCAGGCGCTACCCTCCGTCTTGTTCCCCCCGCCTGACCAGATTCAAAACTCTGAGGACCCGTAAATGCGTTTGATCCTGTTGGGCGCGCCCGGCGCCGGCAAAGGCACGCAAGCCAAGTTCATCTGCGAGAAGTTCGGCATCCCGCAGATCTCCACCGGTGACATGCTGCGCGCCGCAGTGAAGGCAGGCACGCCGCTGGGCGTGGCGGCCAAGAAGGTGATGGATGCGGGCGGCCTGGTGTCGGACGACATCATCATCGGCCTGGTCAAGGATCGCCTGCAGGCAGACGACTGCAAGAACGGGTACCTGTTCGACGGCTTCCCGCGCACCATTCCCCAGGCCGAGGCCATGAAGGAAGCCGGCGTGGCTATCGACTACGTGCTGGAGATCGACGTCCCCTTCGACGCCATCATCGAGCGCATGAGCGGCCGCCGCGTGCACGTGGCCTCGGGCCGGACCTACCACGTCAAGTACAACCCGCCCAAGGTCGACAACGTCGACGACGAGACCGGCGAGGCCCTGATCCAGCGCGACGACGACAAGGAAGACACGGTGCGCAAGCGCCTCGACGTCTATTCGCAGCAGACCCGCCCGCTGGTGGACTATTACTCGGACTGGGCCGCCAAGGGCGACGCCGCCGCCAAGGTGGCTCCGCCGCAGTACCGCAAGATCCTGGGCCTGGGCAGCGTGGAAGACATCACCGCGCGCGCCTTCGACGCCCTCAAGTAAGCCGGCACCGCCGCGAACGAAGCGACCCGCAAGGGTCGCTTTTTTTTTCGTCGCCGCCCGCACCGTGCCCGTGCGGCACCCCCTTGCGCTGCGCCTGCCGCCCCGTACAATACCGATGCATTGACGTTTACGTAAACGTCAGACGAGAAGCCGCGCCGGCACCGACCCGGCGTGCGGCACATCCGACGGACCGAGCGGCCGGGCGAACCGCCGCCAGAGCGAAAGGAAGAGACAGCAAATGGAAATCCGCGACAACGCATTCATCGTCACCGGCGGCGCCTCCGGGCTGGGCGCCGGTACTGCCCGCATGCTGGCGGAAGCCGGCGGCAAAGTCGTGATCGCCGACCTCAACGAGGCCGCCGGCAGCGCGCTGGCGGCCGAGATCGGCGGCCGCTTCGTCAAGTGCGACGTCACCTCCGAGGCCGATGGCCAGGCGGTGGTCGCGGCGGCCCTGGCATTGGGCAAGCTGGCCGGCCTGGTCAACTGCGCCGGCATCGCCACCGCCGGCAAGACCGTGGGCAAGAACGGCCCGCTCCCGCTCGAGCAGTTCGACAAGACCATCCGCATCAACCTGGTCGGCACCTTCAATATGATCCGCCTGGCCGCCGCCGCCATGGTGCAGAACGCACCGAACGCCGAAGGCGAGCGCGGCGTGATCATCAACACGGCCTCGGTGGCGGCCTTCGACGGCCAGATCGGCCAGGCCGCTTATGCCGCCTCGAAGGGCGGCGTGGTGGCCATGACCCTGGCCATCGCGCGCGACCTGTCGCGCGACGGCGTGCGCTGCATGACCATCGCCCCCGGCATCTTCGAGACGCCGATGCTGCTGGGCATGCCGCAGGAAGTCCAGGACGCGCTGGGGCGCTCGGTACCCTTCCCGCCGCGCCTGGGACGCCCGGCCGAATACGCCAAGCTGGCACGCGCCATCCTCGACAACACCATGCTCAACGGCGAGGTGATCCGCCTGGACGGCGCGATCCGGATGCAGCCGAAGTAAGGCGGCGCCGCAGCGCCGGCTGTTCCTGCCCCGGACCCTCCGGGCAGGAACGGGTCAGGCCGGCTCAGGCCGGCAGCAGCATCACCAGCATCAGGCCCGGCGCCGCCGCCGGCAGCAGCGTGAGCTGCTCGAAATGCAGCAGGCCGCGGCGCGGGTGACGGAAGCCGCGCCGCCCGCCCTGGCGCTCCTCCACGTCCTGCGACAGCCAGTCGGCACGGAAGGCCGCGCTGTCGCGCAGCAGGCCTTCGACCAGCGCGCGCGTCGGCGCTTCGCCGGCATAGCGGATGCTGTGCGCACGAAATTCCGCCACCAGGCGCGCTGCCCGGTGCGGCCAGTCCTCCACCAGGGCCTGCAGCGGCGCCGACAGGAACATCGCGCGCAGCAGGTTGCGCTCGGTGCCGGCACCGTCGGCACCGTCGGCACCGCAGGCGCCGTCGAGCCAGCCGACGAACAGGTCCGCCGCCGCCTCGTTCCAGGCCAGCGCGTTCCATTGCCGGTCCAGAACGTAGGCAGGACCCACGATCGACTGCACGCTGGCGAGCACCGCCGGCGGCGCCGCTTCCTCGCCGGCGAGCTGCGGATCCCGCCGCCCCGCCAGTTCGAACAGGTAAGCCCGTTCGGCGCGCGACAGCCGCAGCGCCGCGGCGAGGCTGGCCAGCGCCCCCGCCGACAACGACACCGGACGCCCCTGCTCCAGCCAGGTCACCCAGGTCGCGCTGAGCCCGGCCAGCTGCGCTACTTCTTCACGCCGCAGGCCGGGCGTGCGGCGCCGGCGCCCGGGCGGCAGGCCGACCTCGGCCGGCGCCAGCCGCTCGCGGTGGGCGCGCAGGAAGCCGCCGAGCGCGGCTTCACGGCTGAGCGTGCCGGGCAGGCCGCCGGCAGCGTCGGGGGCGGCGTCGGGGGCGGCGTCGGGGGCGGCGGCGGGGGCGGCGGCGGGCGCGGGATCGAACCCTGTGGCATCAGGGTGGGAAGGCAGTGGGGACATGGCAGGCTGGTGATTCTTATACCAGGATAAATTGACGACTTGTCCCGGGAAACGGGCCTGCCTACAGTAGCTCCAGGCCATGCGATGCGCAAGGCCGCAGCGTGGCCGGGACGCCACGCCGAGCAACCCCATCCAGGAATCCGCCATGCAACAACAAGAACTCGTCGCCTCCCAGTTCGGCGCCACCGCCAGCGCCTACCTCACCAGCACGGTCCATGCGCAGGGCCCGGACCTGCCGCGCCTGGCCGCCGAGCTGGCGACGCTGGCGCGTCCGCGCGTGCTCGACCTGGGCTGCGGCGCCGGCCATGCCAGCTTCGCCGCCGCGCCCGTGGCCGCCGAAGTGACGGCTTACGATCTCTCCGAGGACATGCTGGGCGTGGTGGCGCAGGCCGCGCGCGACCGTGGCCTGGACAATGTCCGCACGCGCCACGGCGCGGCCGAGGTGCTGCCCTTCGCCGACGCCGCCTTCGATGCGGTGATCTCGCGCATGAGCGCCCACCACTGGCGCGACGTGCCGGCCGCGCTGCGCGAGATGCGGCGCGTGCTGGCCCCCGGCGGCAAGGCGGTGCTGATCGATATCGCCGGCTCGACCGATCCGCTGTGCGACACCTGGCTGCAGTCGGTCGAGCTGCTGCGCGATCCCTCGCACGTGCGCGACTACACCGGCCCGGCCTGGCTGGAGATGTTTGCCGAGGCCGGCTTCGCCGCCACGCTGTCGCCGGGCTGGCGCATCGAGATCGAGTTCGACAGCTGGGTCAAGCGCATGCGCACGGCGCCGGTGGCCGTCGAAGCGATCCGCCACTTGTGGCAGCTGGCGCCGGCCGAGGTGAGCCGCCACTATCGGGTCCAGCCCGATGGCAGCTTCGCCCTGGAGGCGTTGATGGTCACGGCCCAGCCGGGCTGAGCACCGCACCGGAGCAAACGTAAGCGAGGACTGACATCGTCTGGCCTCCGCTCTCCCTGGCCCGGCACGGCTCACGCCGCGCCGGGCTCCTGCGGCAGCGGCAGGGTACGGACCATGTCCCAGACCGCGGCGGCGGCGGGCGACAAGGAGCGGTCTTCGCGGCATACCATCACGATGCTGCGCTCCTCGCGCGGCACCAGCGGCCGCCATACCAGCGGCGAGGCCTCCGGCAGCGGCAGCGACAGCGAAGGCAGCACCGAGGCGCCGATACCGGCCTCGACCATGCCGAACACGCTCGCCGAGTGGCCCAGCTCCTGCACCACTTGCGGTACCACGCCGTGCCGCGCCAGGATGCGGTCGATCAGCGGCCGGCTGCCCGAGGCGAAGTCGAGCAGGGCCAGCGGCACGCCGTCCAGCGCGCGCCAGGGCACCGTGGCCTGCTGCGCCAGCGGGTGGTCGCGGCGGCAGACGAAGCAGAAGGGGTCGGTGGCCAGCGGCTCGATGGTCAGCGCCTCGCGCGCCTGCGGGTCGACCAGCACACCGAAGTCGACCGCGCCGGCGTGGATCTGTTCGAGGCCGCCGGCCTGCACGTTGTCGCGCACCGTCAGGCGGATCTCGGGGAAGCGCCGGGCACATTCCGCCACATAGAGCGGCATCAGCCTGGCCGAGATGGTGGGTGCGCTGGCTATCACGACGCGCCCGCGATAGCGTTCGCCAAGCTGACGCGTTTCTTCCAGCGTGTCGTCGAGCTGCTCCAGCAGGCGCTCCAGCGCCGGCACCAGCGCCTGCCCTGCCTCGGTCAGCACCACCTCCCGCGTGGTGCGGTCGAGCAGGCGCACGCCCAGCACGTCTTCCAGCTCCGCCACGCCGCGGCTGACGGCGGGCTGCGTCAGGCCGACCGCATCGGCGGCCCGGCTGAAGCTGCCATGCGCGGCCACCGCGAGGAAAACACGCAATTGACGGAGGGTGTAATTCATACGGTTAATGCATCAATGGATTCGATAAATGAATTTGCATTCTAGACATCGATGGCGTTCAATACCACTCAGTCCGTCTTTCCCTGTCTTTAGCGGTTCTTAGCCGTCCTTAGCCATCTTCAGCCGCCCCACCCACATGTCCACCCTGCTCTTTCCTTTCAAGAAACTGTATGCGTTGATCGACGGCTTCATCCTGGTGATGCTGACCGCGATCGGCATCGCCCTGCTGGCGCCGGAGATCGGCACCGGTGATGGTCCGCTGCATCTCGGCCTGGTCACCAACCTCGGTGTCGCACTGGTGTTCTTCCTGCACGGCGCGGCGCTATCGCGCGACAAGCTGGTTGCCGGGGCGCGCCACTGGCGCCTGCACCTGTTCGTGCAGAGCTTCACCTTCGTGGTCTTCCCCATCGTGGGCGTGGCGCTGATGATCGGTCTGCGCAAGGTGCTGCCGCCCGAGCTGCTGCTCGGCGTGTTCTACCTGTGCGCGCTGCCGTCCACGGTGTCGTCGTCGGTGGCGATGACTTCGATGGCACGCGGCAACGTGCCGGCCGCCATCTTCAACGCGACCATCTCCGGCCTGATCGGCATGCTGGTGACGCCGCTGCTGATGGGCCTGGTGATCAGCGCCAGCGGCGCCTCGATGCCGCTGGGCAAGGCCCTGCTCGGCGTGGCGCTGCAACTGCTGCTGCCGTTCGCGCTGGGCCAGGTTGCGCGCCCGCTGATCGGCAACTGGCTGGCCAAGAAGAAGCAGGTCACCAACAAGATCGACCGCGGCGTGATCGTGCTGATCGTCTACTCCTCGTTCTGCGATGCCACCGCCGCCGGCCTCTGGCACAAGTACCACTGGCAGATGATCGCCAGCGTGATGGCCCTGGCCGCCGTGCTGCTGTTCGTGATCCTGTGCACCACCACCTTCACCGCGCGCCGCATGGGCTTCCCGGTCGAGGACGAGATCACGGCGGTGTTCTGCGGCTCGAAGAAGAGCCTGGCCAACGGCATCCCGATGGCCAAGATCCTATTCGCCGGGCACCCCGCCCTGGGCCTGCTGGTGCTGCCGCTGATGGTCTACCACCAGCTGCAGCTGATCGTCTGCTCGGTGATCGCCTCGCGCTACGCCAACCGTGACGAGGCCAGGAACCCGGGTGCCGCGCCGGTGCGCGCCTGAATCCGACCCTCCCGCGCGGCCCCGGCCGCATGCAGGACGGGGCGCCCTTGGGCGCCCCGTCTTGTTTTGTTGTGCCACGCACGGCCGGCCGGTGTCCTGGGATTGGCCCAGGGCTTCAGCGCCTCAGATCATCAGACCGAAGGGTTCTTGGACAGCGGCGGATTGCGCGCGAAGTAGTTGCGGATGCCGCGCAGGATGGCGTTGGCCAGCTGTTCCTGGTGGCTGTCGTCGTTGAGCTTGCGCTCTTCCTCGGGATTGCTGATGAAGGCGGTCTCGACCAGGATGGACGGGATGTCCGGCGCCTTCAGCACGGCGAAGGCGGCCTGCTCGACGCTGCCCTTGTGCAGCCGGTTGACGCCGCCGATCTCGCCCAGCACGGACTTGCCGAGCTGCAGGCTGTCGTTGATCTGCGCCGTGGTGGACAGGTCCAGCAGCACGCGCGCGACCTGTGCATCCTTGTTGCTCATATTGGCGCCGCCGATCAGGTCGGCGGAGTTTTCCTTGTTGGCCAGCCAGCGCGCCGCGCTGCTCGAGGCACCGCGCTCGGACAGCGCGAACACCGAGGCACCGCGCGCCTCCGGCGACAGGAAGGCATCGGCGTGGATGGAAACGAACAGGTCGGCCTGCACGCGGCGGGCCTTCTGCACGCGCACGTTGAGCGGCACGAAGAAATCGGCATCGCGCGTCATCATCGCGCGCATATTGGGCTGGGCGTCGATCTTGGCGCGCAGGCGGCTGGCGATCTGCAGCACCACGTCCTTCTCGCGCGAGCCGGCCGCGCCGATCGCACCAGGATCCTCGCCGCCGTGGCCGGGGTCGATGGCCACCGTCAGCAGGCGGCGCATCTTGAGCGGGCGCTCGGCGGGGATATTGGCCTGCGCCATCGGCGGCGGCGCCGCGGGCGCGGACGGAGCACGCTCGGGTGCCGGGACCGGTGCGGGCCTCGGCCTGGCCGCGGCCATCGGCGGCAGCGGCGGCGGTGCCGTCGTGCCGGCCGGGCCCTTCTCGTCGAAGCGCCGCACCAGGGCACCGATGGCATCCTCCTCGCCCGCGCCCTGGGCACCCGCGATGGCGGCGCTGCCCAGGCCGCCCGCGCCGGCGGCGGCCGTGCCGTCCGCCAGCGGGGGCGCCGCCTCGGCGTAGCGCCGCTGCTTGTCCTCGGTTTCGCGCACCAGCTTCCACAGCGGGTCGGGCGGATTGACCGGGTAGAGGTCGAACACCAGGCGATTGCGGTAATTGCCGATCGGCGCCAGCGTGAACACCTGGGGCGTGACGTCTTCCTTCAGGTCGAACACCAGGCGGACCACGCGCGGGCGGTTCTGGCCGACGCGCACGCTCTGGATATAGGGATCGTTGGGGGTGACCTTGGCCACCAGCTCGCGCAGCGTGGGCGAGAGGTCGAGGCCGTCGACGTCCACCACCAGGCGATCCGGATTGCGCACCATCTGGTGCACCGCCGCCAGCGGCGCATCGGATTCGATGGTGACGCGCGTGTAGTCTTCGGCGGGCCAGACCCGCACCGCCACGATGCCGGCGCCGCGCGCGATCTGCGTGCCGGCCAGCGTCAGCACCACCGTGCCGGCGCCCGCCTTCAGGCATTGCGCCATCCATTTGCGGCGGGCCGGCAGCAGGCCGTCTGGTCCATCGGGTCGGTCGGTGGCGAGTCGCTTGATCAGCATGCGTTCAGCAAGGTCAGTCCAGTGGGAGTATAGGCGCGCAGCAAGGCGATGCGCCCCTCGGCTGCGATATCGGCCGCGGCCGTGTCCGTTTGAAGCAACAGATGCAGGTCTGGTTCCCCGAGCAGGGTGCCGGCCTTCTCCGGCCATTCGACCAGGCTCAGGGCCGGCTCCGCGAAGCAGTCGCGGAAACCGGCGTCGATCCACTCCTCGGGGTCGGCGAAGCGGTAGAGGTCGAAGTGGTAGACCGTCAGCGGCGAGCCGTCGGCGCGCGCCACCTGGTAGGGCTCGCACAGCGTGTAGGTGGGACTGCGCACCTTGCCCGCATGGCCCAGCGCCCGCAGGATGGCGCGCGACAGCGTGGTCTTGCCCGCGCCGAGGTCGCCGGACAGTTGCACATGGATGGCCTGGGGCGGCAGGATGCGCACCGCCTGGGCGAGCGCGGCGCCGAGGGCGGCGGTGGCCGTCTCGTCGGGCAGGGGCAGGGAGCGTTCTTCGAGCAGGGGCATTGCGTACAATTCAGGGATGATCGACCGAGTCGCAGAAGCGCCAGCCGCCTCCTCTTCACGCGCCGCCGGCGCGCCGGCCGGGACCGGTGACGGCCACGGCACCGCAACCGTGCCCGCCGCCGCCGGGCTGGCGGCGCTCGCCCAGTCCATCCGCGGCTGGGGTGCCGAGCTGGGCTTCGATGCGGTGCGCATCGCCGACGTCGACCTCAGCCATGCCGAAGCCGGGCTGCTGGAATGGCTGGCGCAGGGCTTTCACGGCGACATGGATTATATGGCGAACCACGGCACCAGGCGCGCGCGGCCGGCCGAACTGGTGCCCGGCACGGTGCGCGCCATCGTGGCCCGCATGCCCTACCTGCCGGCCGGCACCGGCGACGGCTGGCGCCGCAGCGAGCTGGCGCGGCTGGACGACCCGGCCACCGCGGTGATTTCCCTGTATGCGCGCGGACGCGACTACCACAAGGTGCTGCGCAGCCGCCTGCAGGCGCTGGCCAGCCGCATCGAGGCGGCCATCGGGCCGTTCGGCTACCGCGTCTTCACCGACTCGGCGCCGGTGATGGAGGTCGCGCTGGCCGGCAACGGCGGGCTCGGCTGGCGCGGCAAGCATACGCTGCTGCTCGACCGCGCCGCCGGTTCGATGTTCTTCCTCGGCGAGATCCTGGTCGACATCGCGCTGCCGGCCGACCCGCCGGAACCCGGTCACTGCGGCCAGTGCCGGCGCTGCCTGGACATCTGCCCGACCCAGGCCATCCTGGCACCCTACCGGCTCGACGCGCGCCGCTGCATCTCCTACCTGACCATCGAGCACAAGGGCGCGATCCCCGAGGCGCTGCGCGCGCCGATGGGCAACCGCGTCTACGGCTGCGACGACTGCCAGCTGGCCTGCCCCTGGAACAAGTTCGCGCGGCGCGCCACGCTGCCCGATTTCGATGTGCGCAACGGCTTCGACGCCCCGGACATGGCCGAACTGTTCGGCTGGAGCGAGGCGGAATTCAACCAGCGGCTGGAGGGCAGCCCGATCCGCCGCATCGGCCACGAGCGCTGGCTGCGCAACCTGGCGGTGGGACTGGGCAACAGCCTGCGCGCGGCGAGCGCGGCCGAAGGCGGCGATGCCGCCCTCGCCGCGCGCCTGCGCGCCGCCCTGGCGGCGCGCCGGGACAGCGCCAGCCCGCTGGTGCGCGAGCACATCGACTGGGCCCTGGCGCAGGACCGCGCAGCGGCCGCCGGGCCCGGCGGCAACTAGACCAGCAAGGCCATCCAGAACGGCATCGTGACGATTGCACCGACCGTCATCGCCGAGATGGTGGCCGCCACCATCGGGCCGTTGCCGCCCATGCGCACTGCCAGGATGTAGCAGCTCGAGGCGGTCGGCAGCGAGGCGTACAGCACCACCATCTGCAGTTGCAGCGGGGTCAGCGGCAAGTGGCGGCCGACCAGCCAGGCAAACGCGGGCATGGCGACCAGCTTCACCACGGTCCACCAGGTCATGGCGCCCACCGAGCCGCTCGCGGCGCGCAGCTGCAGGCCCGCGCCGACGGTGATCAGGCCTAGCGCGGTCGAGGCCGAGCCGAGCCGGTTCAAGGTGGTCGCCAGCACCTCCGGCGCGTGCAGCCCCAGCAGGTTGGTGCCCAGCCCCGCCGCGGTAGCCAGGATCAGCGGGTTGCGCGCCAGTTCGGCGAGCAGCCGCGATTCGCCATGGCGCGCCAGCGCCCACACCGCCACCACATTGGCCAGCGGCACGGTGAAGCCCACCAGCAGGGCCATCATGGCCAGGCCGGTGCCGCCGCCCAGGCGCGCAGCCAGGGCCAGGCCGATGTAGGAATTGAAACGGAAGGCGGTCTGCAGGCCGGAGGCGAAGGCGACCGGGTCCGGGCGCAGCACCCACCTGACCGCGTAGCCGGCCGCCATGCCGAAACCCATCACCAGCAGCCCCAGGCCGAGCATGGCCGAGGTGGAGGAGAAATCCAGCTGGGCACTGTTGGTCGATTGCAGCAGAAGCGCCGGGAACAGCACGAAATAGACCAGGCGCTCGACGCCGGACCAGAACACGCGGTCGAACGAGGTATAGCGCACCAGCAGCCATCCGATCAGGATCAGGCTGAAGTCGGGCAACAGCAGCAAGGCGGAGGACATGTCGGCCTTCTTGTCTTTATTGTTCTGGTCGGGCCGTGTGCGGCCGCTGTGGTCCGGGGGGCGGGCCTTGGCTGATGAGCGCACGCCACTTGCTGAAATGTGCGCCCTAGGGCAGATACGGATAGGTATTGTTCCAGATTTCCGGCAGCATGACACACTTTGCCGTACCTTTCTTGCCGCAATGCCGTCCGGTAGCACCCTTCCCAAGCCGCTGCGCGCCAGCCGCCGCCAGCTTGCCGCGCGATGCGCGGCGGCCGCGCTGCTGTGCCTGGCGGCAAGCGGCGCAAGCGCCGGCATGATCGCGGGGCTGCGCCTGGACGACGCCGCCCGGGTCGGCGGCAGGACACTGCAGCTCAATGGTGCCGGCCTGCGCGCGGGCTTCCTCGACAAGGGCTATGTCGCCGCGCTCTACCTGCCCGAGAAGGTCCGCAACGCCACCATGGTGCTGGGCGGCAGCGGGCCCAAGCGCCTGCAGATCCGCCCGCTGCGCGAAGTCGAGCCCGACACCTTCATCAAGGCGCTCGACAAGGGGCTGCGCATCAACCTGAGCGAATCGCAGCGCCAGCAGATCCATGACCGGCTGACACAGTTCGGCCTCACCATGAACCTGATCGGCACGGCCCACAAGGGCGATGTGATCGATATCGATTTCACCCCGGACACCGGCATGGTGGTGGCCATCAACGGCACGCCGCGCGGCCGGCCGATCCCGGGCGAGGATTTCTACCAGGCGGTGCTGCGCACCTACCTGGGCAACAACCCGGTCGACCGCGAACTCAAGCGCGGCCTGCTCGGTGGCTAGTGTCCTGAGTCTTGAATTCGTGGAAGCACTAAGTCTGTCGGGAAGACGCGCGAGGCCAGGAACGAAACGCAGCAAGGCTGGAGCCTTGCGAGCATTCGTGACGACGCATCGCGTGGCTTGTCGGCTGACTGAGTCCACGAATTTGTGATTCAGGACCTCAGCTCCGCGGCACCGAACGGCGCATGACAAAGGTCCGGCGCGCCACCCGCCACCTGCGCACGCGGCACGCCGGTTTTCACACCCCGGGCCCGACCCTGGCCCGGACCTCAGACGGGAGACACGATCTCATGCACAAGCACAGCAACATCGCACTGGCCCTGGCGCTGGCCGCCAGCGCTTCCTTCGCGCAGGCGCAGAGCTACCCCAGCAAGCCGATCCGCCTCATCATCCCGTTCGCACCCGGCGGCACCACCGACATCGTCGGCCGCGGCGCGGCCGACCAGATGAGCCGCATCCTGGGCCAGCCGGTGGTGGTCGAGAACCGCGCCGGCGGCGGCGGCTCGATCGGCGCCGACGCGATCGCCAAGGCGGCGCCGGACGGCTACACCATCGGCATCTCGACCGTGTCGACCATGGCGGTCAACCCCGCCTGCAACCCGCGCCTGCCGTTCGACCCGATCAAGGACTTCAAGCCCATCACCAACCTGGCCAACGTGGCCAACGTGATCGCCGTCAACCCGAACTTCCCGGCCAAGAGCTACAAGGAATTCCTGGCCGTGCTGAAGGCCAATCCGGGCAAGTATTCCTACGCCTCGTCCGGCACCTGCGGCTTCGGCCATATGCTCGGCGAGCAGTTCAAGGTTGCGACCAAGACCTTCATCGTGCACGTGCCCTACCGCGGCGCCGGCCCGGCCCTGAACGACGTGATCGCCGGCCAGGTGCCCATCATGATGGACAACCTGCCCTCCTCCATGCCCTTCATCAAGGCCGGCAAGCTGCGCCCGATCGTGGTGGCCTGGAACAAGCGCATCGACACCATGCCCGATGTGCCGACCTTCGCCGAAGTCGGCCTGAAGGAGCCGAACGATCCGGCCTGGTACGGCCTGGTGGCACCGGCCGGCACGCCCGACGAAGTCATCGCCAAGCTGCATGACGCCGCCGTCAAGGCGCTGCAGGACAAGGGCTTCCAGGAACGCCTGCGCGCCGCCGGCGCCGAGCCGTCCGGCAACACGCCGGCGCAGCACGCGGCCGAGATCAAGAAGGAATTCGAGAAGATGAAGAACCTGGTCAAGGTGCAGAACATCAAGCTGGAGCAGTAAGCGGGCCGGCAGGGAGAGCCCTCCCCTAGCCGTGCCTGGCGGTGCCTCGGCGCCGCCAGGCTGCAGGCTCCAAGGCCCTTTTGAAGCCCCCTTGGCAGGGGGCTTTTTTCATTGGCGTTCGCCGGCAGCGCGGAACGCTCTGGTCCATTGCGTCAGGGAGAGCGAAAGCGCCCCCCAAGAACGTACCCGCGCGGCAGTGCAGGTCGCAGGCCAGGTGCAAAGCGCCGCCATGGCACGGCGATGGCGAGCCCTTGCGGCGCTGCATGCGGCCCGCGGCGCTGTCGAGCGGGGCTGCCCTTCACCTGATGCAGTGGACTAGAATGCCCGCATGCCATCCCTGATTCCTGCCCGCTTCGACGCCATCCTGCCGGCCCCCTTCGGCAGGGTGGGCGTGCGCGCGGACGCCGCCGGCATCCGCGAGATCGCCTACCTGCCGCCGGATACGCCCGTCAAGGCGAGCGCGGACGCGCTGGTGTGCCGGCTGGCCGCGCAGCTCGAGGCCTACTACGCCGACCCCGACGCCCCCTTCGACCTGCCGCTGGCCCTGGCCGGCACCGGTTTCCGCCAGCGTGTGTGGGAGGCCATCCGCGCGGTGCCGCGCGGCGCCACCACCACCTACGGCACGATCGCCCGACAGCTCGACAGCATGCCGCGCGCGGTTGGCCAGGCCTGCGGCGACAACCCGCTGCCGCTGGTGATTCCCTGCCATCGCGTGGTCAGCCAGCAGGGGCTGGGCGGCTTCGCCCACCACAGCTCGGGCTACCTGCTGGACGTCAAGCACTGGCTGCTGCGCCACGAAGGCGTGCTGCTGCTATGAACCATCCGCAGGACCTGGGCGAGGCGCTGGCCGCGGCGGAGCCGGCCCCCGCCGACACCGCGCTGATCGAGCGCTTCTGCGACGCGCTGTGGCTCGAGGACGGGCTGTCGCGCAATACCATCGATGCCTACCGCCGCGACCTGACCCTGCTGGCGCGCTGGCTGCGCCATAGCGGCGGCGGCGAACTGACCGGCGTCGACGATACGGCGCTCGGGGCCTATTTCGCCGCGCGCCACCACGACACGCTGGCATCGTCGGCCAACCGGCGGCTGACGGTGTTCAAGCGCTTCTTCCGCTGGGCCCTGCGCGAACACCTGATCGCGGCCGATCCCTGCCTGCTGCTGCGCCCGGCCAAGCAGCCGCCGCGCTTTCCCAAGACGCTCAGCGAAGCCCAGGTCGAGGCGCTGCTGGACGCACCCGACACCGCCGCGCCGCTCGGCCTGCGCGACCGCACCATGCTGGAGCTGATGTACGCCAGCGGCCTGCGCGTGTCCGAGCTGACGCAGATGCGCACGGTGGAGATCGGCCTGAACGAGGGCGTGGCGCGCGTGGTGGGCGGCAAGGGCGGCAAGGAACGCCTGGTGCCCTTCGGCCTGCAGGCCGGCGACTGGCTGCGCCGCTACCTGGCCGAAGCCCGGCCGGCGCTGCTGGCCGGGCGCGCCTGCGACGCGCTGTTCGTCACGCAGCGCGGCGAGGGCATGACACGCCAGGCCTTCTGGCACCTGATCAAGCGCCATGCGCGCGAGGCCGGCATCCATGCGCCGCTGTCGCCGCACACGCTGCGCCATGCCTTCGCCACCCACCTGCTGAACCATGGCGCCGACCTGCGCGTGGTACAGCTGCTGCTGGGCCACGCCGACATCTCCACCACGCAGATCTATACCCACGTCGCGCGCGAGCGGCTGCGCGAACTGCACCGGCACCATCACCCGCGCGGTTAGTCCTGGTTCTTGGATGGATGGACCCAGTCCTCGCCGCCGGCACCCAGGGCGCGCAGGCGCGCCATCGAATTGCGGATGTGCGCGCGCGCCAGTGCCTCGGCCGCCTCGCCGTCGCCCTGCTCGATCGACTCGACGATGCGCAGGTGCTCGTCGATCGCCGTGCGCGCGCGGTCTGCCTCGAACAGCACGCGCGGCGCGAACACCTGCGAGGTCATATGGACGATCGGCAGCTGACGTGACAGGTAGGCATTGTCGGCCAGCTCGATGATGGTGGCGTGGAAGTCCACATTGGCCGCGGTGTACACCTGCGGCTGCCACGGCGCCAGGGCCTCGCGCTGGCGCGCGACGATGGCGCGCAGGGCAGCGCCGGCACGCTCACCAAGGCGCTGCGCGGCGAGCCGGGCGGCCAGCCCGTCCACCATCTCGCGCAGGGCGTAGGCATCCATCAGCTGCTTGAAGTCGGCGTTGACGACGTTGACGCCGCGCGCCGTCTCGGCGCTGACCAGGCCTTCGCGCTCCAGCAGCCGCAGCGCCTCGCGCAGCGGCGTGCGGCTGATCTTCAGGTCTGCCGAGATCTCCACCTGCCGCAGTGGCTTGCCGGGCGGATAGTCGCCCCGGTAGATACGCTCCCGCAGGACCTGCGCCACCTCCTCCACCAGACGCACCCGGTTCTGCCACGCGAACGTTTCGTCCATCTTCCCCCTCGCCTCGTCTTCTTGTCTCTGTCGCCGTGCCCCTGCTGCCATTGCGCCATTGCGCCGTGCCACTGTGTCCGCGCCGGCGATCCGGCACCGGACAGGACCGGGCGGGCGACGCCGATCCGCACAGTTTACAAGGGCCGCCCGCGCGTCTACTATAGGTCGGAATCCTGTATTCTGGATCCAGAATACAGAAACGCGATACACAAACAAGAGGGGATGGCGGGAGCGCGGTGCCCAGCGAGCCGCCCGGCCGGACGCCCTCGCCGTCGGAGACTGCCTCGATGCACGAGGATCCCTGCCTCTTGCCCGCCACCGTGCTGCGCGAGCGCATCGCGCGCCGCGAACTGTCGCCGGTGGAGCTGACCGAAGCCGTGCTGGCGCGAGCCGCCCGGCTCCAGCCCGAACTGAACTGCTTCATCACCTTGTGCGCCGAGCAGGCCATGGAGGCCGCGCGCGCCGCCGAGCAGGCGCAGATGGCGGGCCGGGCGACGGGGCTGCTGCACGGCATTCCCTTCACCGTCAAGGACATCGTCAACACGCAGGGGGTGCGCACCACCTTCGGCGCGCTGCCTCACCAGCACAATGTGCCGGCGCAGGACGCGGTCTCGGTGGCGCGCCTGCGCGCGCAGGGCGCTATCCTGATCGGCAAGACCACCACGCCCGAGTTCGGCTCCAAGTGCCTGACCGATTCGCCGCTGTTCGGCCGCACCCGCAACGCCTGGAGCGCCGCGCGCACCTGCGGCGGCTCCAGCGGCGGTGCCGCGGTGGCGGTGGCGAGCGGCATCGCGCCGCTGGCGGTCGCCACCGACGGCGGCGGCTCGACGCGCATCCCGGCCGCCTGCAACGGCGTGGTCGGCATCAAGCAAAGCCAGGGCGTGATCCCGCACAGCCAGGCCCAGGACCTGTTCGGCAACCAGACCTATGTCACGCCGACCACCCGCACCGTGGCCGACACCGGCCTGATGATGCAGGTCATGGCTGGCGAGCACGAGTGCGATCCCTGGTCGATCGGCGTGCCCAAGCCCGACTATCTCGAGGCCGCGCAGGCGCGCGGCGACCTGCGCGGCCGCCGCGTGCTGTACTGCCTGGCGCCGCCCGGACGCCCGGTGGCGGCCGATGTGGCACGCGCCTTCGAGGCCAGCCTGCACCGCCTGGAGACGCTCGGCGCCGAGCTGGAGCCGTTCTCCGGTGCGGGCTTCGACGTCGAGCCGATCTGGCGCGCCATCAACCACACGGTCTGGCGTACGCGCTTCGCCCCCATCGTGGCGGCCCACGGCGACCAGCTCAGCGACACCTTCAAGCGCCAGATCGAATCGGCGGCGGCCTTCAGCGGCGTGCAATACCAGCAGGCCATGTTCGAGCGCTCGGCCCTGTTCCTGCGCGTGCAGGCCCTGCTGCAGCGCGCCGACCTGCTGGCCATGCCCACGCTGACGCGCACCGCGCTGCCGCTCGACCAGGACCTGTTCGGCACCATCGATATCGACGGGCAGTCGCTGGAGAACGTGCGCGCGCACTGGTTCCCCTGGACCATGCCCTTCAACATGACCGGCCACCCCGCCATCAGCCTGCCCTGCGGCTTCGGCGACGACGGCCTGCCGGTCGGCCTGCAGCTGGTCGGCCGCTTCCGCCAGGACGCGATGCTGCTGCGCGCCGCCGCCCTGTTCGAATCGACCCACGACCTGCTGGCGCGCTGGCCCGGCTGAACGCTGCTGCCGCCGCACCCTCTCCTTTCCGCCCAACCGCACAGCGCCCGCCCCCGCCTCCATCATGAAGACCGCCATCCGTCGCCCCATCCGTCGCCCCATCCGTCGCCGATTCCTGCTCCACGCCGTGGCCCTGTCCGCCTGCGCGGCCGCCGTCGCCACCCTGCCGCGCCCGGCCGCGGCCGAGGACGACACGCCCATGCGCATCATCGTCGGCTATGCGCCGGGCGGCGCCGCCGACAGCCTGGCCCGCATCTATGCCGAGCAACTGCGCCAGGACGGCCACGGCACGGTCATCGTCGAGAACCGCCCCGGCGCCTCGGCGCGGCTGGCGCTGGACTACGTCAAGCGCGCCAGGCCGGACGGCAAGACGGTCTTCATCGGCCCCTCGCCGCTGTTCACCATCTTCCCGCTGACCTACCGCAAGCTCTCCTACGACGCGGACAAGGACCTGGTGCCGGCCGCCCTGCTTACCGAGGTGCCGACCGTGGTCGCCGCCGGCGTGCACCAGCCATACCGGAACATGAAGGAATACCTGGCCTGGGCCAGGCAGAACCCGTCCAAGGCCAGCCTTGGCCTGGCGACCATCGGCAGCGCCGGCCACCTGGGCGCGGTGGCGCTCGGCAAGGCGACAGGGACGCAGATCACGCCGGTGGCCTACCGCGGCGCCTCGCCGATGCTGGTCGACGTGGTGGGCGGCAATGTCTCCATCGGCTGGGACGCGGTGGCGAGCATGATGCAGCTGTACAAGGGCGGCAAGCTGCGGTTCCTCGGCGTCAGCGGCACGCGGCGCGCCAAGGCCTTGCCCGAGGTGCCCACGCTGAAGGAGCAGGGCTTCGACCAGTTCGAGTTCGCCACCAGCTGGTACGGCGCCTTCCTTCCGGCCGGCACGCCGCCGGAGGTGGTCGCCAGCGTCGGCAAGATGTTCGTGGCGGCGTCCGGCAACGCCACCACGGCCGCCAAGCTGGAAGCCCTGGGCCTGGAGGTGGATGCCAAGCCGGGCAGCGAAGCACAGCGCCGCATCAAGGCGGAGCGCGCCGCCTGGAAGCCCATCGTCGAGGCCACCGGCTTCGTCGCCGAGGACTGAGGCGGCGGGCGGCCGACGATCGCCGGCCGCGAGCACCGGCCGCGAGCACCGGGCCCGCCTCGTGTATCCTTCTCGCGATCGGGCAGCCCACCGCACCATGAGCAAGAACAAGCACGTTTCCGAAACGCCGGCCACGCAGATGCTGCGCCAGCACCGCATCGCCTTCGGCGAGCACGTCTACGACTACGTCGACCACGGCGGCACCGGCGAGTCCGCGCGCCAGCTCGGCGTACCCGAGCACGATGTGGTCAAAACCCTGATCATGGAGGACGAGCGCGCGCAGCCGCTGGTGGTGCTGATGCACGGCGACTGCTCGGTCTCCACCAAGAACCTGGCGCGGCAGATCGGCTGCAAGAGCGTGCAGCCATGCAAGCCCGAGGTGGCGCAGCGCCACAGCGGCTACCTGGTGGGCGGCACCTCGCCCTTCGGCACGCGCAAGCGCATGCCGGTCTACGTGGAAGCCAGCGTGCTCGAGCTCGAACGCATCTACATCAACGGCGGCAAGCGCGGCTACCTGGTCAGCCTGGCCCCGGCCGCGCTGACCGGCCTGCTGGGCGCGACGCCTGTGCAGTGCGCGCTGCTGGACGGCTGAGCACGGCCGGCCGCAGCACCCCCGTTTCGCCCGGAGGAAACGCGGTTGGAGCGCGGTTGGAGCGCGGCTGAAACGCGGCTAAGGGAAGTCACCAAGACCGCGCCGGCCTTGCCGTGCTTCCCGCCGCGCTACAATCGCGCCCAGCTTCAGCACAGACTCCCCACATGGCCAACCTGCTCTTCGCCCTCGCCGCCTACCTGATCGGTTCGATTTCCTTTGCCGTCGTCGTCAGCAAGGCGATGGGCCTGCCGGACCCGCATACCTACGGCTCCGGCAATCCCGGCGCCACCAATGTGCTGCGCTCGGGCAGCAAGAAGGCCGCCGTGCTGACGCTGCTGGGCGACGCCCTCAAGGGCTGGGTCGCGGTCTGGCTGGCGCAGAAGTTCGGCCCCGCCTACGGCGTCGACGAGACCGGCGTCGCGCTGGTCGCGGGCGCGGTCTTCCTCGGCCACCTGTTCCCCGTCTTCTTCCGTTTCGCCGGCGGCAAGGGCGTGGCCACCGCGGCCGGCATCCTGTTCGCCATCCATCCGCTGCTGGGCGCTGGCACGCTGGCGACCTGGCTGCTGATCGCCTTCTTCTTCCGCTACTCCTCGCTGGCCGCGCTGATCGCGGCGGTGTTCGCGCCCTTCTTCTATGTGCTGATGTTCGGCACCGACGTCACGGCCGGCGCCGTGCTGCTGATCGCCGTGCTGCTGATCGTGCGGCACCGGCAGAACATCGCCAAGCTGCTGGCGGGCAAGGAAAGCCGCATCGGGGAGAAGAAGAAGGCGCAGTGATCGGGGGGGAAGGCGCCGGCGGACTGCGGGCGCCTGCCCTCTCCCCCGGCCCCTCTCCCGCTTGCGGGAGAGGGGCGCGAACCTACGCGAGAGACACCTCACTGCGCCGGTCGAAGCCGCTGGCGGCCAGCCCCAGCCAGCCCCCTCCCCTACGCCTCAGGCCGCCTGCGCCACCGGCGCGAACGGAAACACCATCTCCACCATCAGCCCGCCTTCGGGCCGGTTGCGCAAGGCCAGCTTGCCGCCGGATTGCCGCACCAGCCGGTCGACGATGGCGAGGCCGAGCCCCGAGTGGGCATTGCCGCCGCGCGCGGGATCGAGGCGCACGAAGGGCAGGGTGACGCGCTCGACGGCGTCGGTCGGGATGCCCGGCCCGCTGTCTTCGACGATCAGGTGCCAGCCGTCGGCCTGCCGCTGGGTGGCGATGCGCACTGGCGGCAGGCCGTAGGCATAGGCGTTGTCGACGAGGTTGCCGACGATGCGGTCGAGCTGGGTGGCGATCAGGCGGAAGCCTTCGCCGGCCGCCAGTGCCAGTTCCACCGGGCGGTCCTGCTCGGACAGCGAGGCGGCCAGCTCGGTCATGCGCTTGTCCACCGGCACCGGGCGCGCCGCCGGCTCGCCGCTCTGCGCGAAGGTGAGAAATTGTTCGACGATGGCCGACATCGACTCCACGTCGCGCGTGACGCCGGCCGCCGCCTTCGGATCGGACAGCATTTCCGCGCGCAGGCGCAGGCGCGCCAGCGGCGTCTTGAGGTCATGGGCGATGCCCGCCAGCATGGTATTGCGCTCCTGGTCGATGCGCGCCAGGTCGGACACCATCTGGTTGAAGCGCTGGATCAGCTGGCGCAGTTCGTGCGGCCCGCGCTCGCGCAGCGGCTGGACCCCGCCCTGCTGGCGCGCCAGGCGCTCGGCGGCCCCGGCCATGTCGCGCACCGGCCGCTGGATCTGCCAGGCGACCAGCAGGGCGAACACCATGGCCACGCCCACCACCAGGATCACACCCGGCACCAGCCGGTTGTCGGGCGGCGGATTGACCACCCACAGCATCGGCATGGCGATCCACTCGTGCCGTGTCGGCAGCTTGATCCACAGGCGCGGCGTGCTCTCCTCCTCGACGCGCAACTGGGTTCCGGCCGGCAGGCGGCGCGAGAACTGTTCGACCAGCCGGCGCGAGCGCCCGCCCTTGGGGGCGGTGGCATGCTCGGCCGCGCTGGCCGAGCCGGCCACCTCGACCAGGCTGGGCAGCGGCAGCGGCGGCCTGGCGTCCAGGGCGTGCTCGATGCTGTTGAGCTGGAACAGCATCTGTTCGACCGAATAGTCCACCTGCTGCTGGCGCCGATCCATGCGCAGGATGGCCAGCCAGGAGAAATGGCTGATCACCAGCACGGCGGCGATCAGCAGCGCCATGCGGCCGAAAAGCGTGTCGATGCGTAACTTCATTGCGTGCCGGGATCGGCCTCGTCCGGAACAAAGGTATAGCCGCGCCCGCGCACCGTCTGGATATAGCGCGGGCGCTGGGCATCCTCGTCGAGCAGGCGGCGCAGCCGCCAGATCTGCACGTCGATGCCACGGTCGCTGATGCCGCTGGCGGTGCCGTACATCGACTCGACGATGCGTTCACGCGACATCACTTCGAGCGGATGCATCAGCAGCAGCTTCAACAGCGCGAACTCGGTGTCGCTGATCGCCACGTCCTCGCTGCCGCGCGCCAGCGAGCGCTGGCGGAAATTGACGCGGAAGGGGCCGAAGCCGATCGATTCGCGGTCCTCCGGCGCCGCCGCGGGCCGCGGCAGCTTGCGGCGCAGCACCGCGTTGATGCGGGCCAGCAGTTCGCGCGGGGAGAACGGCTTGCCGAGATAATCGTCGGCACCGATCTCCAGCCCGACGATGCGATCGATCTCGTCGCTGCGCGCGGTCAGCAGGATCACCGGGATGTCGTCGTTCTTGGCGCGCAGGTTGCGCAGCGCGGTGAGGCCGTCGGTCTTCGGCATCATCAGGTCGAGCACGATCAGCGCGGGCCGCTCGCGCTCGAGCCGGGCCGCAAGCCCGTCTCCATCGTGCAGCACGGATACGGCGAATCCTTGCTGGCTCAGGTATTCGCGCAGCAGGTCGCGCAGTTCGGGATCGTCGTCGACGACCAGGATCTGGGTAGGCTGGGTGGCTCGCATAGGCACATGATAATCAGACTGCTCGGCACGGGATGTTGCTTTTGTTTCCGCACATTACACCCCCGGGCTGTGCGTAATCGTCTGTAATATTTGCCTCAGAGTTCGAAATACATGCGCCCGGGTCCGCACATTATGCTAGCGCTATATCCGATGCCGCCCGGCCGCGCCTGACACCCGGCCCCTTCCGACCCCAACCGCGAAGCGTCGATGCGGCACATGCGCGCAGACCCCATGGGCCGGACCGTCCGTCCGGCCGGTCTGCCATTGCGTTACGGCATACTGCCGCTTCCTCCTTCTTCGAACCCGTGCCGATGCGCCCAGCGCGTCGCCCCCTGGATCCCAGACATGGCTCAACCTGAACAAGACCCGTCGCTCAATCCGCCTCCGGCAGCCACCGGGCAGCGCGCGCGCTCGCCCCGCCGCAAGCTGATCGCCGTCGTGGTGCTGGCCGCGCTGGCGGCAGGCGGCTGGTACTGGGCCAAGCACCGTGCCGGCCAGAGCGCCGATGCCGCCGCCGGCGCCTCGGCCCCGGCGGGGCGCGGCGCGCCGGGCGGCCGCAGTGGTCCCGGCGGCCCGGGGGGCCCGGGCGGTATGCCGCGCTCTCCGGTGGTGGTCAGCCGCGTGCTGCAGCGCGACATGCCGGTGGTGCTGAACGGCCTGGGCAACGTCACACCGGTGGCCAACGTGACCGTCCATGTCCAGGTCTCGGGCCCGATGCTGCGCGTCCTGTTCAAGGAAGGACAGATGGTCAAGGCCGGCGACGTGCTGGCCGAGATCGACCCGCGCCCCTTCCAGGCCACGCTCGACCAGGCCGTGGGCACGCTGGCGCGCGACCGCGCGCTGCTCGACAACGCGCGCCTGGACCAGCAGCGTTACCGCACCCTGCTGGCCCAGGATTCGGTCTCGAAGCAGCAGGCCGACACCCAGGACGCGCTGGTGCGCCAGTACGAGGGCACGGTCAAGACCGACCAGGGCAATGTGGACAGTGCCCGCCTGCAACTCGGCTACACGCGCATCCTGGCGCCGGTATCGGGCCGCATCGGCCTGCGCCAGGTCGATCCCGGCAATATCGTCAGCCCCAGCGACACCAACGGCATCGCGCTGATCACCCAGGTCGCGCCGATCGCCGTGCTCTACACCATTCCAGAGGACAACCTGCCGACCGTGCTGCGGCGCCTGAACGCCGGCGAGAAGCTGCCGGTGGTGGCCTTCGACCGCCAGGCCCGCAACAAGCTGGCCGAGGGCGAACTGCTGACCACCGACAACCAGATCGACACCACCACCGGCACGGTCAAGCTCAAGGCCATCTTCCCCAATGCCGACGGCATGCTGTTCCCCAACCAGTTCGTCAACGTGCGCACGCGCGTCGACACCTTGCAAGACGCTACCGTGATCCCGGTGGCCGCCGTGCAGCGCGGCCAGCAGGGCACCTTCGTCTACGTGGTGGACGGCAACAGCCAGGTCAAGTCGCAGCCGGTCACGCTGGGCCCGGGCGACGACAATCACGTCTCGGTCTCCAAGGGCCTGCAGCCGGGCCAGCGCGTGGTGGTCGACGGCGCCGACCGGCTCAAGGACGGCATGACGGTGGAGACGGTCGACCCGGCGGCGCGCGCCGCCGAGCTGGTGCCGGCCAGCCAGCCGCGCGGGCGGCGCCATCGCCGCGAGGGCGCCAGCGGCGCCAGCGCGGGCGGTGCCAGCGCCGCCGGCGCCGAGCGCCGCCGCGGCGGCGACGGGGCCTCCGGTGCATCCGCCGCGGCAGCCGCCCCGCACGGCGGCGCGGCGCCGGCCCGACAGTAAGGACCGCGCATGAACCCGTCACGCCTGTTCATCGAGCGACCGGTGGCCACCGCGCTGCTGATGCTCGCCATCCTGCTGTCCGGCCTGGTGGCCTTCAAGCTGCTGCCGCTGTCGGCGCTGCCCGAGGTGGACTACCCGACCATCCAGGTCACCACGCTCTACCCCGGTGCCAGCCCCGACGTGATGACCTCGTCGATCACGGCTCCGCTGGAGCGCCAGTTCGGCCAGATGCCGGGCCTCAAGCAGATGTCGTCGACCTCCTCGGGCGGCGCCTCGGTGATCACGCTGCAGTTCGAGCTGACGCTGTCGCTCGACGTGGCCGAGCAGGAGGTGCAGGCGGCCATCAACGCCGGCGGCAACCTGCTGCCGGCCGACCTGCCGATGCCGCCGGTCTACAGCAAGGTCAACCCGGCCGACGCGCCGATCCTGACGCTGGGCATCACCTCCGACACCCTGCCGCTGCCCAAGCTGCAGGACATGGTCGACACGCGCGTGGCGCAGAAGATCTCGCAGGTGCAGGGCGTCGGCCTGGTCACGCTCAGCGGCGGCCAGCGCCCGGCGGTGCGCGTGCAGGCCAACCCGACCGCGCTGGCCTCGCTCGGCATGTCGATCGACGACCTGCGCACGGCCATCGGCAGCGCCAACGTCAACGGCTCCAAGGGCAGCTTCGACGGCCCTGCGCGGGCCTCCACCATCGACGCCAACGACCAGCTCAAATCGGCCGACGAATACAAGCAGATCATCGTCGGCTACCAGAACGGCGCGCCGATCCGCATCACCGACGTCGCCAACATCGTCGACGGCGCCGAGAATACCCGCCTGGCGGCCTGGTCCAACGACAAGCCTGCCATCATCATGAACATCCAGCGCCAGCCCGGCGCCAACGTCATCGAGGTGGTGGACCGCATCAAGACGCTGCTGCCGCAGCTGCAGAAGTCCCTGCCGGCGGCAGTGCACGTGCAACTGCTGACCGACCGCACCACCACCATCCGCGCCTCGGTGCGCGACGTGGAATTCGAACTGCTGCTGGCGGTGGCGCTGGTGGTGATGGTGATCTTCGTCTTCCTGCGCAACGTGCCGGCCACCATCATCCCGGGCGTGGCCGTGCCGCTGTCGCTGGTCGGCACCTTCGGCGTGATGTACCTGGCCGGCTTCTCGATCAATAACCTGACACTGATGGCGCTGACCATCGCCACCGGCTTCGTGGTGGACGATGCGATCGTGATGATCGAGAACATCATGCGCTACATCGAGGAGGGCGAGAAACCGATGGCGGCGGCCCTCAAGGGCTCCAGGCAGATCGGCTTCACCATCATCTCGCTGACCTTCTCGCTGGTGGCCGTGCTGATCCCGCTGCTGTTCATGGGCGACGTGGTCGGCCGCCTGTTCCGCGAATTCGCCATCACGCTGGCGGTGTCGATCCTGATCTCGGCGGTGGTATCGCTGACGTTGACGCCGATGATGTGCGCGCGCCTGCTGTACCACGTGCCGGAAGAAGAGCTGTCGCGCTTCCACCGCGCCACCGGCCGCTTCTTCGACAACGTGATCGCCAGCTACGGCCGCGCGCTCGAGTGGGTGCTGGACCGCCAGAAGAGCACGCTGCTGGTGGCCATCGGCACCCTCGTGCTGACCGTGCTGCTGTACCTGGCGGTGCCCAAGGGCTTCTTCCCGGTGCAGGACACCGGCGTGATCCAGGCCATCACCGAAGCTTCGCAGAGCACCTCGTTCCCGGCCATGGCGCAGAAGCAGGAAGCAGTAGCCAAGGTGGTGCTGCAGGACCCGGCAGTGGAGAGCCTGTCGTCCTTCATCGGCGTGGACGGCACCAACGCCACGCTGAATGCCGGCCGCATGCTGATCAACCTGAAGCCCAAGGACCAGCGCAGCGACAACATCGAGGACATCGCGCGCCGCCTGCAGGCCTCGGTCGAGAAGCTGGGCGGCATCTCGCTGTACCTGCAGCCGGTGCAGGACCTGACCATCGAGGACCGCGTGGCACGCACGCAGTACCAGTTCACGGTGCAGGATCCCGACCCCGCCAACCTGGCCACCTGGGTACCGCGGCTGGTCGAGCGGCTCAAGCAGGAGCCGGAGATGCGCGATGTCGCCAGCGACCTGCAGAACAACGGCATGCGCGCCTACGTGGAGATCGACCGCGACGCCGCCGCGCGCTTCGGCATCACCACCGCGGTGATCGACAGCGCGCTGTACAGCGCCTACGGCCAGCGCCTGGTGTCCACCATCTTCACGCAGTCCAACCAGTACCGCGTGGTGCTGGAGACCATGCCCGAGTTCCGCACCGGCCCGCAATCGCTGTCCGAGCTGCGCCTGCCCTCCTCCTCGGGCGGCCAGGTGCCGCTCGGCTCGGTGGCGCGCATCAGCGAACGCACCGGCCCGCTGGCGATCAACCACCAGGGCCAGTTCCCCTCCTCCACCATCTCGTTCAACCTCGCGCCGGGCGCCTCGCTGGGCGCGGCAGTGGACAAGATCAGCAAGGTGGAGCAGGAGATCGGCCTGCCGATCTCGATGCAGACCGACTTCCAGGGCGCCGCGCTGGCTTTCCGCGCCTCGCTGTCGAACACGCTGTGGCTGATCCTGGCGGCGGTGGTGACCATGTACATCGTGCTCGGCGTGCTGTACGAAAGCACCATCCACCCGGTCACCATCCTGTCGACGCTGCCCTCGGCCGGGGTCGGCGCGCTGCTGGCGCTGCTGGTGTCGGGCCAGGACCTCGGCATCATCGCCATCATCGGCATCATCCTGCTGATCGGCATCGTCAAGAAGAACGCCATCATGATGATCGACTTCGCGCTCGAAGCCGAGCGCGAAGGCGGCATGAAGCCGCGCGATGCCATCTTCCAGGCCTGCCTGCTGCGCTTCCGCCCCATCCTGATGACGACCATGGCGGCGCTGCTGGCGGCGGTGCCGCTGATGCTGGGCACCGGCATCGGCTCGGAGCTGCGCCGGCCGCTGGGCATCACCATGGTGGGCGGCCTGCTGGTCAGCCAGGTGCTGACGCTGTTCACCACGCCGGTCATCTACCTGGCCTTCGACCGCATCGCCGCGCGCCTGGCGGCCTGGCGCCGCCGCCACATCGGCGATCCGGGCAACCCGGACGACGAGGGTGACGGTGGCTGGGGCGGCGGCGTGCCCGAACCGGCGGAGCCGCGATGAACCTGTCCGCTCCGTTCATCCGCCGCCCGGTCGCCACGGCGCTGCTGACGCTGGGCATCCTGCTGGCGGGCCTGGCGGCGCTGCGCATGCTGCCGGTGTCGCCGCTGCCGCAGGTGGACTTCCCCACCATCTCGGTATCGGCCTCGCTGCCGGGCGCCAGCCCCGAAACCATGGCCGCGACCGTGGCCACGCCGCTGGAGCGCGCGCTCGGCGCCATCGCCGGCGTCAACGAGATCACCTCGTCGAGCTCGCTCGGCTCGACCCGCGTGACGCTGCAGTTCGACCTGTCGCGCGACATCGACGGTGCCGCGCGCGACGTGCAGGCCGCCATCAATGCCGCGCGCGGCACGCTGCCCACCAGCCTGCCGAGCAACCCGACCTACCGCAAGGTCAATCCGGCCGACGCGCCGATCATGATCATCGGCCTGACCTCGCCGACCATGACGCGGGGGCAGCTCTACGACGCCGCGTCCACCATCCTGGCGCAGAAGCTGTCACAGATCGAGGGCGTCGGCCAGGTCACGGTGGGCGGCGCCTCGCTGCCGGCGGTGCGCGTGGAGCTGAACCCGCACGCGCTGAACAAGTACGGCATCGCGCTGGAAGACGTGCGCAACACCATCAGCGCCACCAACGCCAACCGCCCGCTCGGCACGGTCGAGAGCGCCGCCAGGAACTGGCAGGTCTACGCCAACGACCAGGCCCGCACGGCGGCCGAGTACGCACCGCTGATCATCCGCTACGCCACGCCGGGCACCTACTCGTCAACCTCGGCCGGCGCGCTGATCGCCAGCACCGCCAACGCCACCGCAGGCGGCGGCGTCAGCACCAAGACGGTCAACGGCGTCACCATCACCACCATCACCACCAGCAGCGGCACCAGCACCATCAGCAGCGGGGCCACCGGCGGCAACGCCGCGGGCAAGGGCCCCAGATCCTTCTCGGTGCCGGTGCGGCTGTCCGACGTGGCGACCATCGTCGACTCGGTGGAGGACATCCGCAACGCTGGCTCGGCCAATGGCAAGCCCTCGGTGCTGCTGGTGCTCAACCGCTCGCCGGGCGCCAACATCATCGAGACGGTCGACCGCGTCACCGCCGTGCTGCCGCAGCTGCAGAAGATGATCCCCGCGGCCATCCAGATGGACGTGATGATGGACCGCACCCCCACCATCCGTGCCTCGCTGCGCGAGGTCGAGCACACGCTGATGATCTCGGTGGCGCTGGTCATCATGGTGGTCTTCCTGTTCCTGCGCAATGTGCGCGCCACGCTGATCCCCAGCGTGGCGGTGCCGGTCTCGCTGATCGGCACCTTCACCGTGATGTACCTGGCCGGCTTCAGCCTGAACAACCTGTCGCTGATGGCCCTGACCATCGCCACCGGCTTCGTGGTGGACGATGCCATCGTGGTGCTGGAGAACATCTCGCGCCACATCGAGGCGGGCATGAAGCCGATGGCCGCCGCGCTGCGCGGCGCGCGCGAGGTCGGCTTCACCGTGCTGTCGATGAGCCTGTCGCTGATCGCCGTGTTCATCCCGCTGCTGATGATGGGCGGCATCGTCGGCCGCCTGTTCCAGGAATTCGCCATCACGCTGTCGGTGGCCATCCTGGTCTCGCTGGTGATCTCGCTGACGACCACGCCGATGATGTGCGCGCGCCTGCTCAAGAGCGCCGAGCCGGAGAAGCAGGGCCGCTTCTTCCAGGCCAGCGAGCGGGCCTTCGACTGGATGCACAGAGGCTATGCCCGCTCCCTGGACCTCGCGCTGCGCCACAGCAAGCTGGTGTGGCTGATCCTGCTGGCCACGGTGGGATTGAACGTCTATCTCTACACCGCGGTGCCCAAGGGCTTCTTCCCGCAGCAGGACACCGGGCGCCTGATCGGCTTCATCCGCGCCGACCAGGCCACCTCGTTCCAGGCCATGCGCATCAAGCTGGACAACTTCATCCACATCGTCCAGTCCGATCCGGCGGTGGTCAACGTGACCGGCTTCACCGGCGGCTCGCAGCGCAACACCGGGCAGATGTTCGTCACGCTCAAGCCCTTGTCCGAGCGCAAGGAAAGCGCCGACCAGGTGATCGCGCGGCTGCGCGGCAAGCTGGCCAAGGAGCCGGGCGCCAGCCTGTTCCTGCAGTCGGTGCAGGACATCCGCATCGGCGGGCGCCAGAGCAGCTCGCAGTACCAGTTCACCCTGCAGTCTGACGACCTGCAGATGCTGCGCGACTGGGAGCCCAAGGTGCGCGCGGCGCTCTCCAATATCAAGGGCATCGAGGACGTCGACACCGACACCAACGACAAGGGCCTGCAGACCTCGGTCATCATCGACCGCGACACCGCCTCCAAGCTGGGCGTCACCACGCAGCAGGTCGATGCCGTCCTCAACGACGCCTTCGGCCAGCGCCAGGTGGCCACCATCTACAACCCGCTGAACCAGTACCGGGTGGTGATGGAGCTGAGCCAGGAGTACCTGCAGAGCCCGCAGGCGCTCAAGGACGTCTACGTGGTCACGGGCGGCGGCAAGCGCGTGCCGCTGGCGGCCTTCGCGCGGGTGCTGCCGACCAGCACCCCGCTGGGTGTCAACCACCAGGGCCAGTTCGCCGCCTCCACCATCTCGTTCAACCTGGCCGAGGGCTTCTCGCTGTCGCAGGCCACCGAGGCGGTGCAGCAGGCGATGGCGCGCATCGGCGCGCCGGAGACGCTGCGCGCCAGCTTCCAGGGCAGCGCACGCGCCTTCCAGGACTCGCTCAGCAGCCAGCCGCTGCTGATCCTGGCGGCGCTGATCACGATCTACATCGTGCTCGGCATGCTGTACGAGAGCTACGTGCACCCGCTGACCATCCTGTCGACGCTGCCGTCGGCCGGGGTCGGCGCGCTGCTGGCGCTGCTGGCCACGGGCACGGACTTCACCATCATCGCGCTGATCGGCGTGATCCTGCTGATCGGCATCGTCAAGAAGAACGCGATCATGATGATCGACTTCGCCATCGACGCCGAGCGCCGCGAAGGCCTGTCGCCGCAGGAGGCGATCTACCGTGCCTGCCTGCTGCGCTTCCGCCCCATCCTGATGACCACCATGGCCGCGCTGCTGGGCGCGGTGCCGCTGGCGCTGGGCCACGGCGACGGTGCCGAGCTGCGCGCGCCGCTCGGCATCTCCATCGTCGGTGGCCTGGTGATGAGCCAGCTGCTGACGCTGTACACCACGCCGGTCGTCTACCTGACGCTCGACCGCCTGCGCCTCAAGGTGCTGGCCTGGCGCCGCCGCCGTGCCGGCCCCGGCGCGCGTCCCGCCGGACTCGAATCCTGAATGCGATACATGAACGCCTCCCTCCGCCCCTTCCGACGCCACGCCCCGCTGGCCCTGGCCTGCGCCCTGTTCCTGGCCGGCTGCGCGGTCGGTCCCGACTATCGCCGGCCCGACGCGCCGATCGCCCCCGCCTTCAAGGAGGCCGGCGGCGCCGGCAGCGCGGCGGCGGCGGACACGTCGCAATGGGGTGAGTGGAAGCCGGCCGACCCGCAGGATGCCAGCGAGCGCGGCCGCTGGTGGTCCATCTTCGGCGACTCCGACCTCGACCGGCTGATGGCGCAGGTGCAGATCTCCAACCAGAACATCAAGGCGGCCGAGGCGCAGTACCGCCAGGCGCAGGCCTTGCTGCAATCGTCGCGCGCGGGCTACTTCCCCACCGTGGGCGCCTCCGCCAACGCCAGCCGCAGCAGCAGCGGCAACGGCGGCATCAGCGGCAACGCGACGCGCATCGCCAACAGCCAGAGCGCCGCGTTGACGGCGAGCTGGGAGCCCGACCTGTGGGGCAAGGTGCGGCGCCAGGTGGAGAGCAGCGAAGCCAGCGCGCAGGCGAGCGCCTCGACGCTGGCCTCGACCCTGCTGTCGACCCAGGCCACGCTGGCGCAGACCTACTTCCTGCTGCGCATCACCGACCAGCAGAAGGCGCTGCTCGACCACACCGTGGCCGACTACGCGCGCTCGCTGCAGCTCGTGCAGAACCAGTATGCGGCCGGCACCGCCCAGCGCTCCGACGTGCTGCAGTCCCAAACCCAGCTCAAGAGCGCCCAGGCCCTGCAGATCGACATCCAGATCACGCGTGCGCAGTACGAGCATGCCATCGCCATGCTGACCGGCAAGCCGCCCGCCTCGTTCTCGCTGCCCCCGCGCGACTTCACCGCGCGGGTGCCGCATGTGCCGCTGGCGCTGCCGTCCGCCCTGCTCGAGCGCCGCCCCGACATCGGCGCCGCCGAGCGCCAGATGGCCGCCGCCAACGCGCAGATCGGCGTGGCGCAGGCCGCCTTCTATCCCACCCTGACGCTGTCAGCCTCGGGCGGCCTGTCGGCGGCCACGCTGGCGCGCTGGCTGTCGCTGCCCGACCGCGTCTGGTCGCTCGGCCCGGCACTGGCCGGCACGCTGTTCGACGGCGGCCTGCGCAGCGCGGCCAAGGCCCAGGCGGTGGCCGCCTACGACCAGTCGGTGGCCAACTACCGCCAGGCCGTGCTGGCCGCCTTCCAGGAAGTCGAGGACAACCTCGCCGCGACGCGCCTGCTGTCACAGGAGGCGACGGTGCAGAACGACGCCCTGCGCTCGGCGCGTGAGGCGCTGTCGCTGGTCAACAACCGCTATCGCGCCGGCACCGCCGCGCTGCTCGACGTCCTGACCGCGCAGACCACGGCCTACAACGCCGAGGTGACGGCGCTGACCATCTACGGGCGCCAGCTCACCTCCAGCGTGGTGCTGATGCGCGCGCTGGGCGGCGGCTGGCACGTGGAAGGCGCGGCGCCCGCCCCGGCGGGCGGAGCCCTGCCAGCCGGCGCCGCGCCGGCTGCCGCCACACCGGCGTGGACGCCGCTGGCCCGCGCGGATCAGCCCGCGGCGCAGGGCACGGCACAGGCAACGACCAAGGAATAACGAGGCGGCACTGGGGCCGCGCCCGCTGCCCGCTGCCCGCTGCCCGCTGCCCGCTGCTAGCATGCGGCGCGGGCGGCGCGGGCAGGCATGCCGTCGCCCTCAGCCGCGCGGCACCCCGTCGCCCACGGCGGGGGAAAACGCCACGCGCACCCGCAACCCCCTGCCGCCGGCCCCGTCCCGCAGCTGCAGCGCCGCGCCGTGGGCCGTGGCAATCTCCCGCACGATCGTCAACCCCAGTCCGCTGCCGCCGGGGCCGGCGCCCTTGCCGCGGTAGAAGGGTTCCAGCACGGCGTCGCGCTCGGCCTCGGGGATGCCCGGACCGTCGTCCTCCACTTCGAGCACGCAAGCATCGTCTTCCGCCAGCGTGCGCACCGTGACCGTGCCGCCCTGCGCGGCATGGCGCAAGGCGTTGTCGACCAGGTTGACCAGCAGCTCGTGCAGCAGTTCGGTGCCCGCCACCCACTGCCCACCCCCGGCTTCCAGGCCGAGGTCGATGCCGCGCGCGCGCGCCGCCGGCATCAGTTCGAGGCAGACCTGGCGCGCCAGCGCCGTCAGGTCGAGCGGCGTGGCGGGCGCGGCGGCACCGTGCGCGGCGCGCGCGCTGGACAGCAGCTGGTCGGCCAGCGCGGCCATGCGCGCGCTGCTGTCGGCGAGGCTCTGCGCGATGCGGCGCAGTTCGGCCGGATCGGTCTCGCGCGCGGCGAGCTGGGCCTGCGTGCGCAGTACCGTCACCGGCGTGCGCAACTGGTGCGCGGCATCGGCGATGAAGCGCCGCTGCGCCGCCAGCGCCTGGTCGAGGCGGCCCATATAGCCGTTCAGGGCCTGCACCAGCGGCAACGCCTCGCGCGGGGCGGCGTGCAGCGGCAGCGGCGTGGTGGTGCCGGGCTGGCTGGCGGCCACGGCATCGCGCAGCGCATCGAGCGGCGCCAGCGCGCGCCGCGTGAACAGCCAGATGACCAGGACCGCCGCCAGCGTCAGGATCAGCTGGCCCCACAGCACCTCGAACAGGATCTTGCGCGTGAGTGCCTGGCGCGAGCCGACCGTCTCGGCCACTTCGATCAGGGCCATGCCGCCATGGGCGCCGGTGGCATCCATGACCGGCTGGTGCAGTGCGGCCACCCGCACCGGCTCGCCGCGGTACTGCGCATCGTAGAAGCTGACCAGTGCCGGGTAGAGCGCGGTGCGCGGCTGGCTGTCGTCGTAGGGCGGCAGGTCGCGGTAGCCGGAGACGAATTCGCCGTGCACGCCGCTGACGCGGTAGTACATGGTGGCGTTCATGCCCACCTCGAAGGTGTCGAGCGAGATGTAGGGCGCGTCGACGCGCACGCCGGCTGGCGTCAGCGAGACGCGCTCGGAGATATTGCGCGCGGAGGCCAGCAGGGTACGGTCGTAGGCCAGGTCGGCCGAGGCCAGCGCCTTGCGATAGGCCACCACGCCATAGGCAGCCTGCAGCAGCAGCAGGGGCGGGATCAGCCACCACAGCAGGCGCGCGCGCAGGCTGGTGCCGCGACGCGGCCGGGCGCCGCCGCCGGCGCCTGCGGCCGGCTCAGGTACCCGCCCAGGTACCCGCTCAGGCACCGGCCGGCTCCAGCAGGTAGCCGAGGCCGCGCAGGGTCACGATGGCCGCGCCCGAGCCCTCCAGCTTGCGCCGCAGGCGGTGCACGTAGACCTCGATCACGTCGGGCTGGGTATCCTCGGCCAGCGTGAAGATGCTGGCGAAGATCTTGTCCTTGCTGGCGGTGCGCCCCGGCGGGCTCATCAGCACCTCCAGCACGGCATGCTCGCGCGGCGTCAGCGGCAGCGGCTCGCCGTGCACGCTGAAGGTACGCGCCACGGTGTCGAAGCGCAGCCCGCCGCAGGCGACCTGCGGCAGTTCGGTCTGGCGCGAGCGGCGCAGCAGCGCCTTCACGCGCGCTTCGAACTCGGCCAGGTCGAACGGCTTGGCGAGGTAGTCGTCGGCACCCAGGTCGAGGCCGCGCACGCGCTCGCCCACCGCGCCGCGCGCGGTCAGGATCATCACCGGCACGCGGCAGCCGCGCCGGCGCAGCGCGGCCAGCAGGTCGAGGCCATCGCGATCGGGCAGGGTCAGGTCGAGCAGCACCAGCGCATAGTCGCTGCCGGGCCCGGCGGCGCCGACGCCGCCGCCGGCGTGTGTGCTGAACAGCAGCGCCTCGGCGCTGCCGGCATCGGGCGCGTGCTCCACGGTGAAATGCAGGGCGCGCAGCGCCTGCGCCACCCAGGTGGCCAGTTCATCGTGGTCCTCGACCAACAGTACTCTCATGCCCGCTGCTCCTCCTCGTTCTTCTGGTGCCCTGGTGTCCCGCACCGGGTGCCGGCCGCGATGCGGCGCGCGCCGCACGCGATGCTGCGCGCGCCGCCGACAGGCGCTATTCTCGCACCGACGCGCGCCGGCGCCGCAGCCGGCGCCGCACCCGCCCGCCCTGTCTGGAATACCACGATGACCCACCGTCCCGCCGCCGCGGCGCGCCGCGCCGCCGGCCTCCTGCTCGCCACCTGCGCCATGCTGGCGCCGGCCGCCACGCCCGCCGCCGGCGTGGTGGCCCCGCCCGAGTGCATCGTGCCGGCCAAACCCGGCGGCGGCTTCGACCTGACCTGCAAGCTGGCCCGCGCGGCGCTGCCGCTGGTGGCGCCGGCCTCGCCGCCCATGCAGGTGAGCTACCTGCCCGGCGGCATCGGCGCGGTGGCCTACAACACGCTGATCACGCAGCGCGCCGCCGAGCCCGACACCCTGGTGGCCTTCTCCGGCGGCTCGCTGCTGGCGCTGGCGCAAGGCAAGTTCGGCACCTATGGCATCGACGACGTGCGCTGGGTGGGCACGCTGGGCGCCGACTATGGCGTCATCGCCGTGCGCGCCGACTCGCCCTACCGCACGCTGCGCGACCTGGTCCGCGCGCTCGCGGCCGACCCGTCGCGGGTGGTGTTCGCCGCGGGCGGCACCATCGGCAACCAGGACTGGATGAAGGCGGCACTGGTGGCACGCGCGGCCGGCGTCGACTTCAAGCGCTTCCGCTTCATCGGCGTGGAAGGCGGCGGCGAAGCCTTCACCGCGCTGCGCGCGGGCTTCGTGCAGGCGGTCTCCGGCGACGCGTCGGAGGCCGTGGCCCAGCTCGGCATGGGCCAGGTGCGCCTGCTGGCAGTGCTGTCCGAAGCCAGGCTGCCCGGCCGGCTGGCGGCGGTGCCGACGGCGCGCGAGCAGGGCTACGACATCGTCTGGGAGATCGCGCGCGGCGTCTATATGGGCCCGCAGGTGGCGCCGGCCGACTACCGCCGCTGGGTCGACCGGCTGGCACGGCTGCAGGCCAGCCCCGCCTTCGCCGCACTGCGCGAGCAGGCCGGCCTCTTTCCTTTCGACCGGCACGGCGATGCGCTGGCCGCCTATGTGCGGGAACGCGTGGCGCGCTACCATGCGTTGGCGCGCGACATCGGGCTGGGTCGCTAGTTGTGAAGCGTCAGGACGTTATTTCTCGATACTGGAAGTCGGGACATCGGGGCGAGGCCAGGAGCAGAGCGCAGCAAGGCTGGAGCCTTGCGAGCATTCGTGACGGCGCATCGCGTGGCCCGTCGACGGAACCAGGGCTGACTTAGTCCAGGAATTCGTGATTCAGGACACTAGCGCCCTGCCCCAACCAAGGCCGGCGGCCTGACCGCCGGCACACCAGGCATCCCCCAGCGCTCATCCCCGCCCCGCACCTTCGTCCTAGACGCTTCGGCCTAGTACGCCAGCCTTAAGGCTTCCGGCCGATAGCGACACCCCGCCCCGTCTACCACACTCCAGTCACAGGCAGCAACGGATGCCATCCATGCACAGCCGCGCATCGCGGCTGTGCCATCAACATCATGCCGGTTGCCGGGGTCGGCACGCGGCAGACGTGCCACCCCCGCACCGGCCGACCGACCGGGGGACCTTGCCATGACCAGCGCCTTCCCATAGCCAGCCGGACCACGCCCGCTCCAGGGGCCCGCGGCGATGCCGCCGGCCGTCCCCGCGGACCATCCGCTTTCTGAAGGAGCCGTCATGCAACGCTCCCCCCGACACGGCGCCAGCGCGCGCCCGTGGCGTATCCCCTATCGCCTCGCACCCGTGTGTGCGAGCCTGGCCGGCCTGGCCCTGTGCGTCGCGCTGCCACCGGCGCCGGCCTGGGCGGCCGATACGGCGGGCCCGGTCAACGAGGCTGGCGAGAGCGGCGCAAGCAACGCACGCGCCGAGGACCTGGTGGCGGCGTCGGCCACCTCGACCGCACCGGACGCACCGGACGCACCGAGCGCACCGGACGCATCGGCCACACCAGACACGTCGAGTGCATCGACCGCACCCGGAGCACCCGGAGCACCCGGAGCACCAGGCGCACCGGGCACCGGACCCGTTTCCGTTGCTGCGGCAGACGCTTCCGCCGCAGGTGAGGTGGCTGCCGCGGACACCGCGCCGCCCCCGGATCAGGCCCCGGCCCAGACCCAACCCGAGACTCCGGCCCCAGCCCCGGCCAAGGCCGCCAAGGAACCCTTCCACAGCCAGATCTGGCTGGACGCTGGCTTCCTCTCCTACCACTTCAAGGACAGGGGTACGCTGAATGCCTTCAACTGGGGCTTCGGCGCGGCCTGGCGTTTCACCGAGGATTTCACCCTGGTCGCCGGCACCTACCGCAACAGCATGCGCGCCCAGTCGACCTACGGGGGCCTGGCCTGGCAGCCGCTGCACCTGGGGCCGTTCCGGCTCGGGGTGATGGTGGGCGCGATACGCGGCTATCCGGACGTGGACCATGGCCGCTGGTTCCCGCTGGCGGTACCCGTGCTGAGCGTGGAATTCGGCCGCATCGGCGCCAACCTGGTGGTAGTGCCGACCACCAAGGAGAAGGGCACCGGCTGCGTGTCGCTGCAGATCAAGGTGCGGGTCTGGTAACGGCCGCGCGCCTCATCCCGCCTGGCGGCGCGGCAGCGCGGCGGGACGGGGCAGCGGCTGGCGGCAGATGCGCTGCTTGAGCCAGGCCGCGGCCTTGCCCAGCGGACGCTGCTTGTGCCACACCAGCTCCATCGCCACCGGCCAGTCCTGCTCGTCGAAATCGAGCGCGGGCGACACCAGTGCCGCCGCGGCCGGCGAGTTGGCGGCGACGTGCCATGGCACGAAGGCCCAGCCGAGCCGGCGCTTGACCAGTTCCACGATGACCCATTGGCTTTCCACCCACCACACGTCGGCGGCCACGCGCAGGCGCATCTTCTCCTCGCTGTCGCTGCGCGTCGCCACCATCAGCTGGCGGTACCGCTTGAGTTCTTCCCAGCCGACGCGCTGCCCCGCCAGCGCATGGTCCGGCGCGCACAGGATCTGCATCGGCACCCAGCCCAGGCCATGGAAGGCCAGCGCCGGCGGCAGCACTTCCTGCCGCCACATGATGCCCAGGTCGGCGCAGCCTTCGCTGACCAGGCGGCTCACGTCCTCCATCAGCGGGAACAGCAGTTCGAGTTCGACCGCGGGGAAGCGCGTCGAGAACTCCTCCAGCATGACTCCCAGGGTCTCCTCCGGGTAGAGCTCGTCCACTGCCAGTACCAGCCGGGTCTCGACCCCCTCGCCCAGGCTCGCGGCCACACCACGGAAATGCTCGCAGCGCTCCAGGATCACCTTGGCCTCGGCCAGCAGGCGTTCACCGGCCGGGGTCGGCACGGGATAGCGGCCGCTGCGGTCGAACAAGGCATTGCCCAGGTCGATCTCGAGATTGGCGACCGCCGTGCTGACCACGGACTGGGCCTTGCCCAGGCGGCGCGCGGCGGCCGAGAAGGAGCCGCATTCGGCCGCGGCGACAAAGGCCTGCAATTGTTCGAGTGAAAGACTCATCACGCAGATTCCCGATCCATCTGTTTTCCGGATACTACCTAACTTGATCTACCACTGCGCCCGGATAGACTGGCCGCTTTGCTTTCGCGTGGACAAGACCATGAAGATGCGCACCCCCATGGACAGGATCCGGCATACGGTCGGCTTCGAGCTGATCGGCCTGCTGATCTTCGCGCCGCTGGCCAGCTGGGTGTTCGGCTACGGACTGCCCCAGATGGGCCTGATGGCCGTGGTCGCCTCGGCCATCGCCGCGGTATGGAACTACGTCTACAACCTGCTGTTCGACAAGGCCATGCTGCGCTTGACCGGGCAGCTGCGCAAATCGACGGCGGTCCGCGTGCTGCACGCCGTCCTGTTCGAACTCGGCCTGCTGGTGGTGTTCCTGCCGGCGGTGGCCTGGTACCTGGGCATCAGCCTGCTGCAGGCCCTGCTGATGGACATCGCGGTGGCGATCTTCTACATGGTCTACGCCTTCTTCTACAACCTCGCCTACGACGCGGTCTTCCCGCTGGAATCCGGCCAGCCGGACGATGCCGGCGCAGACGGCACAGGCAAGGGCGGCAAGGCCGCGCTCGGCTGACGCCGTACCCGCGGGTTTCCCCCAGGGCCCGCACGCCTTGCGGGCACGGCTCCGATTGTTATACTGCATAACAATATTTCAGCAACCGGAGCCCGCGCGTCCTGCGTTCCAGGTGCGCTCATGGGCAGGGGGAGACATCATGAAGATCGCCATCGCGGGCGGCGGCATCGGCGGGCTGGTGCTGGCGCTGATGTGCCATCGCCGCGGCATCGAGGCCGAGGTGTGGGAAGCCAGCGAGACCCTGCGTCCGCTCGGCGTGGGCATCAACCTGCTGCCGCACGCCGTGCGCGAGCTGGCCGAGCTGGGCCTGCAGGACGCGCTGGCCGAGATCGCCGTCGAGACCGCTTCCCTGTCCTACTACAACAAGCTGGGCCAGCGCATCTGGCACGAGCCGCGCGGGCGCGCGGCCGGCTACGACTGGCCGCAGTTCTCGGTCCACCGCGGCGAGTTCCAGATGCTGCTGCACCGCGTCGCGGTGGAGCGGCTGGGCGCCGCGCGCGTGCACACCGGACATGCGTTCGAAGCGGTGCTCGATACCGGCGAACGCCGGCGCGGACCGGGCGAGGCGGCGACCTTCCGCCTGCGCCGCCGCGCCGACCAGGCCGAGGTGCTGGCCCAGGCCGATGTGCTGGTCGGCGCCGACGGCATCCACTCGGCGGTGCGCCGCCACTTCTATCCCGAGGGCGACCTGCCGCGCTTCTCGCGCCGCATGCTGTGGCGCGCGGTCACCGAGTCCGCGCCCTACCTGGATGGACGCTCGATGTTCATGGCCGGCCATCAGGACCAGAAGTTCGTCGCCTACCCGATCTCCGAACCGCTGCGCCGCCAGGGCCGCTCGCTGGTGAACTGGATCGCGGAACTGCGCGTGCCGGACCACGTGGACGACACGCCGCCGCGCAGCGACTGGAACAAGCAGGTCGACAAGTCCGTGTTCCGCGAGGCCTTCGCCGGCTGGCGCTGGGACTGGATCGACATCCCGGCCCTGATCGACGGCGCCGCGGCCATCTATGAATTCCCCATGGTGGACAAGGACCCGCTGCCGCGCTGGACCTTCGGCCGCGTCACCCTGCTGGGCGACGCCGCGCACCCGATGTACCCGATCGGCTCGAACGGCAGCGCCCAGGCCATCCTGGACGCGCGCCACCTGGTCGACTGCCTGGCGGGCAGCACCGATGTCGCCTACGCGCTGCGCGAGTACGAGGCCGAGCGCCTGCCGCGCACCGCCGGCATCGTGCTGCGCAACCGCCTCAACGGCCCCGAGCAGGTGATGCAGCTGGCCGAGGAGCGCGCGCCCGCCGGCTTCGCCGAGATCGGGCAGGTGATCGCGCACAGCGAGCTGGAAGCCATCGCGCTGCGCTACAAGCAGCTTGCCGGCTTCGACCGCCAGTCGCTGCAGGGCGGCGGCCGCTGATGCCGCCGGCGCGGGCGCCACGTCCGCGCCCGGCCGCGACGCCTGGCCGGCCCACTGCAGCGGAGAATGCCGTGGACCGGACCAACTAGAAAGACTGTATGAAAGAGGAGACCACCATGCCGCGCCCCCGCCTTGCCCGCCTGTTGCTGTCGCTCGCCGCCACGCTCGCCTGCGGCGCCGCACTGGCCGACGTCACCGTCGGTGTCAGCCTGTCCACCACCGGGCCATCGGCCTCGCTGGGCATTCCCCAGCGCAACAGCATGCCGCTGCTGCCCGAACGCATCGGCGGCGAGACGATCCGCTATGTGGTGCTCGACGACGCCTCCGACCCGACCCAGGCGACCAAGCTGGCGCGCCGCTTCGTCACCGAGGACAAGGTCGACATCATCCTCGGCTCGTCGGCGGTGGCGCCGTCAATTGCCATCGCCGAGGTGGCGGAGGAGAGCAAGACGGTGCAGCTGGCCTTCTCGCCCATCGAACTGCGCCCCGGGCGCGGTGAGTGGACCTACCGGCTGGCGCAGCCGACCGGACTGATGGCCCAGGCGGTGGCCGCGGCCGCGCACAAGAACGGCGTCAAGACCATCGGCTTCATCGGCTTCGCCGATGCCTATGGCGAGACCTGGCTCAAGGAGTTCACCAGCGCGGCGGCGGCCAACGGCATCCGCATCGTCGACACGGAACGCTATGCGCGCTCGGACAGCAGCGTCACGGCACAGGTACTGCGCCTGATCGCCGCCCGCCCCGATGCCGTGCTGATCGCCGGCGCCGGCACCGGCGCGGCGCTGCCGCACACCACCTTGCGCGAGCGCGGCTGGAACGGCCCGGTCTACCACACGCACGGCGCGGCCACCAAGGACCTGATCCGCATCGGCGGCAAGGCGGTCAACGGCGCCATCCTGCCGGCCGGGCCGGTGATCGTGGCCGAGCAGCTGGCGGCGGGCACGCCGTCGAAGGCGGCCGGGCTCGATTACGTGGGACGCTACGAGAAACAGTACGGCACCGAAAGCCGCACCCAGTTCGGGGCGCACGCCTATGATGCCGGCCTGGTGCTGCAGCGCATCGTGCCGGTCGCGCTGAAGCAGGCGCGCCCCGGCACGCCGGCCTTCCGCCAGGCGCTGAAGAACGCGCTGGAGCACGAGCGCGACATCGTGGTCTCGCACGGTGTGCTGAACTACAGCGCGCAGGATCATTTCGGCTTCGACCAGCGTGGCCGCGTCATGCTGACCATCGACAACGGCAACTGGAAGCTGCTGCCGTGAGCGCCGCCGCTGCGGCCGCCGGCCATGTCCTGCCCGCGCCCACGCTGGAACACGTGGCGGACTTTTCCTTCCGGCTGGCGCCGGCGCTCGAAGCCGGCACCAGCGTGCTCGGGCGACGGCGCGTGATCCCCATCCTCGACGGCACCGTCGAGGGACCGCTGCTGCGCGGGCGCATCCTGCCCGGCGGTGCCGACTTCCAGCTGATGCGCCACGACGCGCCGGACGCCGACGATGGAAGCGACGCCATCAGCGTGGCCGACATCGAGGCGCGCTACGTGCTCGAGACCGATGACGGCGCGCATATCTACATCGTCAACGCCGGCCTGCGCAGCGGACCGCAGGCGCTGGTCGCGCGCCTCGCCGCCGGCGAAGCGGTCGATCCGGCCCGCCTCTACTTCCGCACCACGCCGCGCTTCGAGACCGGCGCGCCGCGCTATGCCTGGCTGATGCAGCACTTGTTCGTCGCCACCGGCGCACGCTATCCGGACCGGGTCGACATGCGATACTTCCGCGTCCGCTAGCCGCCCCGCGCCGGCCGCGCCTCACATCGACCCGTCCCTCCTCACACCATGGCCCCAGCTACGCCGCGCCAGCACGGCAACCGCGAGGCGCTCGCGCCCGATCCGGCACTGCAGGATGCCGGCTTCGACCCGCACCTGCCCGACGTCGACTACGGCGTGCTCGACAGCCTGGTGGGCTATGCGATCCGGCGCGCGCAGATCCGCATCTACGAGGACTTCGTCACCTCGCTGGCACCGTGGCAGATCACTCCGCCGCGCTTTTCCGCGCTGATCATCATCGCGCGCAATCCGCACCTGAAGCTGACCGACCTCGCCCGCATCCTCGGCATTGCGCGCTCGGGCGCCGTGCTGCTGGTCGACGCGCTGGAGGCCATGCAACTGGTCGAGCGGCGCCCCGCACCGGCTGACCGGCGCGCCTACAGCCTGGCGCTGACCCATGGCGGACGCAAGACCCTGGAGGCGGTCACGGAGGCGGTGCGCGCGCACGATGCGCGCATCGCCCAGGCGCTGTCGCCCGAGGAGCAGGCCACGCTCAAGTCACTGCTGTCGCGGCTGGGCATGCCGCCTCCGGCGGCCTGAATGGCGCTCTGACAGGCGCTCTGACAGGCGCCCGGCCAGGCGCACCGGGCGACGCCTGCGCCGCCTGGCGCACGCGCGCCGGCAAGGTCTCGGCATCTTTGCAACGCCCGCAGCCGTTCCGCACCGCGCGGTCATCCGGAAGCCGGTGGGCATGCGTTAACATCGCCACCATGCCCAATCGCTCCACCCTGCTCCGCCGCGGCCTGCTGCCGCTCTGTGCCGCCGCCCTGCTGTGCGCAGGCCACCTGTCCACCGCCGCTGCCAAGCCCGTCACCGCCAAGGCTGCCGCCGGCAAGACCCGCCATGCCGGCCAGGCCCGCCGCGCCGAGCCGGCGCAGCGGCTCGGCGGCCTGCCGGCCACCGTGGTCGCCGCACTGACGCGCGCGCAGGTGCCACCCTCGGCCGCCAGCTTCTATGTCATCAAGGTCGGCGCGCCCCAGCCGGTGGCGAGCTGGAATGCCCAGGCGCCGATGAATCCGGCCTCGACCATGAAGCTGGTCACCACCTTCGCCGGCCTGCAGCTGCTCGGCCCCGGCTTCCGCTGGCAGACCTCGCTCTACGCCGACAACCAGCCGGACAACAACGGCACCATCAACGGCAATGTGTACCTGCGCGGCCACGGCGATCCCAAGCTGGTGCCCGAGGAAATGGCCAAGCTGATCGGCACCGCGCGCACCGCCGGCGCCACCACCATCAATGGCGACCTGGTGCTCGACCGCAGCTATTTCGACGGCAGCCTCGACAACGGCAGCACCATCGATGGCGAAAGCCTGCGCGCCTACAACGTGCAGCCCGATGCGCTGCTCTATGCCTTCAAGACGCTGTCGTTCACCGTGGCGCCCGACCCGGCCACGCAATCGGTCGCCGTCTCGGTCACGCCGGCGCTGGCCCAGCTCAAGCTGGACAACCGCATCACGCTCTCGCGCGGCAAGTGCCGCGACGGCGGCTCCCACGCCGACCCGGTGCTGTCAGCGCAGCCGGACGGCACCGTGCTGGCCGCCTTCAACGGCAGCTACTCGGCCGAGTGCGGCGAGCACGTGGTCAATATCGCCGCCCTGTCGCACAACGACTTCGCCTGGGGAGGCTTCGTCGCCGAATGGCAGCAGGCCGGCGGGCGCTTCGCCCACGCGCCGGCGCTGCGCCTGGGCAAGGTGCCGCCGCGCGCCTTCCTGCTGGCACGGCACTACAGCGCCCCGCTGTCGGACATCGTGCGCGACATCAACAAGTTCTCCAACAACGTGATGGCGCGCCAGCTGTTCCTGACCATCGGCGCCGAACAGGACCGCAGCGGTCCCGCCAATACGGCGCGCTCGGCACGCGTGGTGCAGCGCTGGCTGCACAAGCAGGGCCTGGACATGCCCGACCTCGTGCTCGACAACGGCTCCGGCCTGTCGCGCGAGGAACGCATCAGCGCCTATGACATGGCACGCCTGCTGCAGCAGGCCGTAGCCAGCGACGTCGGCCCGGCGCTGATCGACTCCCTGCCGATCCTCGGCGTGGACGGCACGCTGCGCCGCCGGCTCACGCGCAGCAATGCGGCCGGCAACGCCTACCTGAAGACCGGCACGCTGCAGGACGTGCGCGCGCTCGCCGGCTATGTCGACGCGCTCGACGGCAGCCGCTATGTGGTGGTGGCCTACATCAACCACCCGAATGCCGCGCGCGCGCAGGAAGCGCATGACGCGCTGATGCAGTGGGTGTATCGGGGGGCGCAGTAGGCGCCGGGAGGCGCAGTAGGCGCCGGGAGGCGCGGTAGGCGCCGGGGGAGAGGGCGGGCGCTCGCGACGGCGATGCCGCGCCCCGATGCTCCCGGTGCTACTCGAACGCGAATGCCGCGGCGGCGCGCTGCAGGCGGTCGCGCACGCCGTCCCACGCGTGGCCCGGGGGCACGCGTTCGAAGGCCAGGCAGGCGAAGCCTTCCTTGTCCAGGCGGCGCAGCAGGCGGTACAGCTCGCGCGCGTAGGCCTCGGGCTCGGCCGGGGCCTGCACCCAGGTGCAGCGCGCATCGGCCGGCGCGGTAGCGCCGACCCAGGCGATGCGGGCATCGGCGGGGAAGCCGGCGAGCCGCGCTGCCAGCGTGCCGGCCTCGGCCAGCAGCAGCGGCGTGCGCGGCGCGTAGTGAGCCTTGAGCGTGCCGGAGGCGCGCGGCGCGGCGGCGTCCGGCGGCTGCGGCGCGCTGCCGAGCACGGCGGCCATCATTTCCGGCGTGATCGCGCCGGGGCGCAGCAGCACCGGCCCCACGCCCTGGGCCAGGCGCGACAGGTCGACGATGGTCGATTCAATGCCGACCTCCACGCCATCGCCTTCGAGCACGTAGACGCTGTCGCCGAATTCGTCGCGCACGTGCTGGGCGGTGGTCGGGCTGACCTGGCCGAATTTGTTGGCCGACGGCGCGGCGATGCCGCCGCGGCCGCGCTTGAAGCGCGACAGCAGCGCCTGCGCGACCGGATGGGAGGGACAGCGCAGCCCGAGGCTGTCCTGCCCGCCGGCGACGGCCGCGGGAATATGGGCCGCGCGCTTGAGGATCAGCGTCAGCGGTCCCGGCCAGAAGGCGTCGATGAGCTTCTGCGCGGCCTCCGGCACCTCATCGGCCCAGTAGCTGATGTCGGCCCCGTCGACCACGTGCACGATCACCGGATGGTTGGAGGGCCGCCCCTTGGCAGCGAAGATGCGCGCCACCGCCTCCGGGTTCTCGGCGTCCGCGCCGAGGCCGTAGACGGTCTCGGTGGGGAAGGCGACGAGCTGGCCCGCTTCGAGCAGGCGGACGGCTTCGTCCAGTTCGGCGGCCGTGGGCGTGCGCGGCGACATGGGGATCCTTGTGATGCGGTGGTCGGTGGGCAGGAAAGCGGGGCTGCGCGCCACGGCGGCGGCGCGCGGCCCGCTTGCGGTCAGCTCGGGATGTGCAGCGCCGCCGCCGCGCCGGCGAAGGCCGCCGCAGCTTCCTCGGCGTTGTCGCCGATGCAGTTGACATGGCCCATCTTGCGCGCCGGGCGCGCATCGCTCTTGCCGTACAGGTGCAGCTTCGTTCCCGGCAATGCCATCACCTCGTCCCAGGCAGGCGTGCGCTCCAGGCCGAATTCGTACCAGACGTCGCCGAGCAGGTTCAGCATCTTGCCGGCCGAATGCTGGCGCGTGCGGCCCAGCGGCAGCCGCGCCATGGCGCGCACCTGCTGCTCGAACTGGCTGGTCTCGCAAGCGTCCATCGTGATGTGGCCGGAATTGTGCGGGCGCGGCGCCATCTCGTTGGCCACCAGGGTGCCGTCGGTCAGCACGAAGAATTCGATGCACAGCACGCCGACGTAGCCCATCTCGGAGGCGATGGCGGCGGCGGCGGCGCGGGCCCGGTCGGCAATGTCGTCCGACACGCTGGTCGAGGGCATCACGGTGGAGAACAGGATGCCGTCGCGGTGGACGTTCTCGGCCAGCGGCCAGGTCACCGTGCTGCCGTTGGCGGCACGCGCGGCCAGCACCGAGACCTCATAGGCCAGCGGCAGCATCTTCTCCAGCACGCAGGGTACGTGCTGCATGGCCTTCCACGCGGCGCGCACGTCCTCGCGCGACTTCACGCGGGCCTGGCCCTTGCCGTCGTAGCCCATGCGCGCGGTCTTGAGGATGCCGGGCAGCAGTTCCTCGGGCAGCTGGTCGACGTCCGCATCGTGCTGGATCACCCAGTGCGGCGCGGGCGGCACGCCGGTGCGCTCGGTGCAGGCGGCGAAGAACTTCTTCTCGCCGATGCGGTTCTGCGCGATCGACACGCAGTAGCCGCGCGGCGCCACGAAGGCGCCGAGCTGTTCGAGCCGGTCCAGCGAGATCGATGGCACGTTCTCGAACTCGGTCGTCACCGCCGGGCACAGCGCAGCCATTTCAGCCAGTGCTGCCTCGTCGGTATAGGGCGCGCAGATATGCTTCTCCGCCACCGTGCCGGCCGGGCTGTCCTGGTCGGGATCGAGCACGCACACCTTGTAGCCCATCGCCTGGGCAGCATGTGTGAACATGCGGCCGAGCTGGCCGCCGCCCAGCATGCCCAGCCAGGCGCCCGGCAGGATGGGGGCGTCGGGGCGGTCGACGCCGAACTCGGCGCGCGATTCGGGGGTGTGGGCTTCGGCCAGGTTGGGATGGATATCGGTGGGCATGCTGGAGTTCCTGGTGGACGGATGGCGGGGCGGCGGCCTCAGACCGGCAGGGTCATGGCGCGCGCGGCCTCGGTCTGGCGGGCGCGGAAGGCTTCGAGCGCGGCGGCCAGCGCGTCGTCGGTGGCCGCCAGGGTGGCGATGGCATGCAGCGCCGCATTGGCCGCGCCGGCCTCGCCGATGGCGAAAGTGGCCACCGGCACGCCCTTGGGCATCTGCACGATGGACAGCAGCGAATCTTCGCCACGCAGGTACTTCGACGGCACCGGCACGCCGAATACCGGCACGATGGTCTTGGCGGCGATCATGCCCGGCAGGTGGGCAGCGCCGCCGGCACCGGCGATGATGGCACGCAGGCCGCGCGCACGCGCGGTCTCGGCATAGCGGAACATGTCGTCAGCCATGCGGTGGGCCGACACGACCTGGGCCTCGAAGGGCACGCCGAAGTCCTTCAGCATGGCCACGGCGTGCTGCATCACGTCCCAGTCGGAACTGCTTCCCATCACCACGCCGACCAGCGGCTTCGCGGTATTGCTCACGTTGGATCCTTCCAGTTTCTGGCGGCGCCGGCTCGAGCGGCGCCGTTGGCATTACGGCAATCTACTCCCCTCGCCCGCTTGCGGGAGAGGAGGTGGGGGTGAGGACGGGCCTTCGCCAGAACGAAGGGACTCGCTCTACGCGGGCGCCGGCCCTCACCCCCGGCCCCTCTCCCACTGGGTGGGAGAGGGGAGAAAACAGTCACCGACACGAGCGCGTCCGGCATCGCGGCGGTGGCCTCCCCTCTCCCGCTTGCGGGAGAGGGGTTGGGGGTGAGGGTGGGCGCTGGCTGGCGGCGACGTGCTGGACAATGCCAATGGCTTCGTCTGTATGTGGCGCCTTGCTAGACCACCCCTCACCCCAACCCTCTCCCCATGAGGGGAGAGGGGGCACACCTGTCGGCCAGTTCTAGCGGCACTGGCGCATCCTTTCCTTACTGCAGTTCTTCTCCCGTGAGGCGCGTCAGCGCCTCGCGGTACTTCGCCGCGGTCTTCTCGACCACGTCTTCCGGCAGCTTCGGCGCCGGTGCGGTCTTCGGCCAGGGCTTGCCGTCGATGCGGACGGCTTCCAGCCAGTCGCGCACGAACTGCTTGTCAAAGGACGGCGGGTTGGTACCGACCTGGTAGGAGTCGGCCGGCCAGAAACGCGAGGAATCGGCGGTCAGCACTTCGTCCATCAGCGTCAGCGTGCCGTCCTCGTCCAGGCCGAACTCGAACTTGGTGTCGGCGATGATGATGCCGCGCGTGGCGGCGTAGTCGGCGGCTTCCTTGTACAGGCGGATCGAGATGTCGCGCATCTTCTCGGCCAGCTCCTTGCCGATGCGGGCTTCCACCTCGGCGAAGGAGATGTTCTCGTCATGCTCGCCCATCTCGGCCTTGGCGGCCGGGGTGAAGATCGGCTCAGGCAGCTTCTGCGCGTTCTGCAGGCCGGCGGGCAGCGCGATGCCGCACACGCTGCCGGTGGCCTGGTAGTCCTTCCAGCCGCTGCCGGCCAGGTAGCCGCGCACCACGGCTTCGACCAGGATCGGCTTGAGGCGCTTGACCACCACCGCGCGGCCGCGCACCTGCTCCACTTCCTCGGGCTTGACCACGCTCTCGGCAGCAACGCCGGTCTCATGGTTCGGCACGATGTGCGCCAGCTTCTTGAACCAGAAGTTCGCCATCTGGTTCAGCACACGGCCCTTGGCCGGAATCGGCTCGCCCAGGATGACGTCGAAGGCGGACAGCCGGTCGGTGGTGACGATCAGCAGCTTGTCTTCGCCGACGGCGTAGTTGTCGCGGACCTTGCCGCGGCCCAGCAGGGGCAGCGAGTCGATGGAGGACTGGTAGAGAGCGTTGGACATGGTGATTCCGATCTTGCGTCGCGCGGAGAAAAAGCGTGGCGCTCAAAAATGCGTCGTCCCCGCACGGGCGGGGACACGGAAAACTGGCGGGCCGCGCACCTGCCCGCAAGGCGAGGCAGGCGCGGCCGGCAGGCCTTACCTTACTGGACGACCTGGGCGAGCTTGCCCGTCTTGTACTGCGCCGCGATGTCGGCCAGCGCGACCGGCTTGATCTTGCTTGCCTGGCCTTCGCAGCCGAAGGCGACGTAGCGCGCCTTGCACACCAGCTTGGCGGCTTCGCGGGCCGGCTTCAGGTACTCGCGCGGGTCGAACTTGCTCGGGTTCTCGACGAAGAAGCGGCGGATCGCGCCGGTCATGGCCAGGCGGATGTCGGTATCGATGTTGATCTTGCGCACGCCGTACTTGATCGCTTCCTGGATCTCCTCGACCGGCACGCCGTAGGTTTCCTTCATGTCGCCACCGAACTGGCGGATCTCTTCCAGCAGTTCCTGCGGCACCGAGGAGGAACCGTGCATCACCAGGTGGGTGTTGGGGATGCGGGCGTGGATTTCCTTGATGCGGTTGATCGCCAGGATGTCGCCGGTGGGCTTGCGGGTGAACTTGTAGGCGCCGTGCGAGGTACCGATGGCGATGGCCAGCGCGTCGAGCTGGGTAGCCTTGACGAAGTCGGCGGCCTGTTCCGGGTCGGTCAGCAGCATGGAATGGTCCAGCTTGCCCTCGGCGCCGATGCCGTCTTCCTCGCCAGCCTCGCCGGTTTCCAGCGAGCCCAGGCAGCCCAGTTCGCCTTCCACCGTGACGCCGATGGCATGCGACAGCTGCACCACCTTGCGGGTCACTTCGATGTTGTACTCGTAGTCGGACGGGGTCTTGCCGTCTTCACGCAGCGAGCCGTCCATCATCACCGAGGAGAAACCCAGGTCGATCGCGGCCTGGCAGATGGCCGGGGACTGGCCGTGATCCTGGTGCATCACCACCGGGATGTGCGGGTAGGCTTCCACCGCCGCCTCGATCAGGTGGCGCAGGAAGTGCTCGCCGGCGTATTTGCGGGCACCGGCCGAGGCCTGCATGATCACCGGCGCGTTGACTTCGTCGGCCGCCTGCATGATGGCCTGGACCTGCTCCAGGTTGTTGACGTTGAAAGCCGGCAGACCGTAGCCGTTCTCGGCGGCGTGGTCGAGCAGCTGGCGCATCGATACGAGTGGCATGTCAGACTCCTAAAGGGAAAGATTTGGGGTATCTGGGGTTTCTTCTACTGATCGGATTCGTCCGCGGCGGTCCGTGGCGGTCGCTGGCTTCCGGCGCCGCGCGCTCAGCCGCCCACCCGGACGATCTTCAAGGTATTGGTTCCGCCCGGCTGGCCCATCGGCTCGCCCACCGTCAGCACGATGAAGTCGCCGCGCTGCACCACGCCCTGCGCCAGCAGCAGGTCTTCCGCCTGCTGCAGCGCCACGTCGCGGTCCGAACTGGCGTCCAGCGGCAGCGGTACCACGTTGCGGTAGAGCTGCATCTTGCGCTGCGAGGTCAGGTTGGGCGTCATCGCATAGATCGGCACATGGATACGGTGACGGCTCATCCACAGCGCGGTGGCGCCCGAATCGGTCAGCGCGGCGATGGCCTTCACCTGCAGATGATAGGCAGTGAACAGCGCGCCCATCGCGATCGACTGGTCGATGCGGGTGAAGGTCTGGTTCAGGAAGTCAGTGTCCAGCTGGACCACCTCGGACTTCTCCGCCTCGATGCAGACCGCGGCCATCGCCTCGACGGTCTCGACCGGAAAACGGCCGGCGGCGGTCTCGGCCGACAGCATCACCGCGTCGGTGCCGTCCAGCACGGCATTGGCCACGTCCGACACCTCGGCGCGCGTCGGCACCGGGTTGACGATCATGCTTTCCATCATCTGCGTGGCGGTGATGGCCAGCTTGTTGGCCTCGCGCGCCAGGCGGATCATGCGCTTCTGCAGCGCGGGCACCGCCGCGTTGCCGACCTCGACCGCGAGGTCGCCGCGCGCCACCATGATGCCGTCGCAGGCCTGCAGGATCTCTTCCAGCACGCCCGGCCGGATCGCCTCGGCGCGCTCGATCTTTGCGATCATGCGGGCCTTGTGGTTGTGCGGCTGACCTGCCACCAGCGCGAGCTGGCGGGCCATTTCCATATCGGTGGCGTTCTTGGGGAAGCTGACCGCGACGTAGTCGGCGCCCAGCGCCATCGCGGTCTTGATGTCTTCCATGTCCTTGGCGGTCAGCGCCGGCGCCGACAGGCCGCCGCCGAGGCGGTTGATGCCCTTGTTGTTGGACAGCTCGCCGCCCACCTTGACGGTGGTGAAGATCTCGCCGCCGAATACGCGCTCGACCACCAGCACGATCAGGCCGTCATTGAGCAGCAGCAGGTCGCCCGGACCCACGTCGCGCGGCAGGTCCTTGTAGTCGAGCCCGACGCGCTCCTGGTTGCCCAGGGTGCAGGCGGCATCGAGGATGAAGGCGTCGCCCGGCTTCAGGGTGATCTTGCCGTGCTCGAACTTGCCGACGCGGATCTTGGGCCCCTGCAGGTCGGCCATGATGGCCACCTCGCGGCCGCAGGCATGGGCGGCCTCGCGCACCATGCGGGCGCGCTCGAGATGATCGTCGGCGGTGCCGTGCGAGAAATTCAGGCGCACCACGTCGACACCGGCCGCGATCATGCGCGTGAGCATCTCCAGCGTGCTGGAGGCGGGGCCGATGGTGGCGACGATCTTGGTCGAACGGGTCATGGACGGGTTCCGGGTTTCCGTGGAAGAGGCGGCGCGCCCGCGGGCCCGCGGGACCCGTGCGGCGCGCCAGGGACGCCGCTCGGCGCCCCGGCGTCGGGCTCAGCCCGCCGCGCGTTGCTCCAGCACCTCGAAAGCGGGCAGCTTCTTGCCTTCCAGGAACTCGAGGAAGGCGCCACCGCCGGTGGAGATGTAGCCCACGCGGTCGGCGATGTTGTACTTGGCGATGGCGGCCAGGGTGTCGCCGCCGCCGGCGATCGAGAAGGCCTTGGAATCGGCGATGGCCTGGGCCAGCACCTTGGTGCCGTTGCCGAACTGGTCGAACTCGAACACGCCGACCGGGCCGTTCCACACGACGGTACCGGCGGCCTTGAGCTGCTCGGCCAGCTGCGCGGCCGTCTTGGGGCCGATGTCCAGGATCATGTCGTCGTCGGCCACGTCCTTGACGTCCTTGACGGTGGCCGTCGCAGTGGCGCTGAACTCCTTGGCGCAGACCACGTCGACCGGGATCGGCACCGAGGCGCCACGCGCGCTCATCACGTCCATGATGGCGCGTGCCTCGGCCACCAGGTCGGCCTCGGCCAGCGACTTGCCGATGTTCAGGCCGGCGGCCAGCATGAAGGTGTTGGCGATGCCGCCGCCGACGATCATCTGGTCGACCTTGTCGGCCAGCGACTTGAGGATGGTCAGCTTGGTCGACACCTTGGAGCCGGCCACGATGGCCACCAGCGGGCGGGCCGGCTGGCCCAGCGCGCGGCCCAGCGCGTCGATCTCGGCGGCCAGCAGCGGGCCCGCGCAGGCCACCGGCGCGTACTTGGCGATGCCGTGCGTGGTGGCTTCGGCGCGGTGCGCGGTGCCGAAGGCGTCGTTGACGTAGACGTCGCACAGCTTGGCCATCTTCTGCGCCAGCTCGTCGCTGTTCTTCTTCTCGCCCTTGTTGACGCGGCAGTTCTCCAGCAGCACCACCTGGCCGGGCGCGACCTGCACGCCGTCGACCCAGTTCTGCACCAGCGGCACCTCGCGGCCCAGCAGCTCGGACAGGCGCGCGGCGATCGGCGCCAGGGAGTCCTCGGGCTTGAACTCGCCTTCGGTCGGGCGGCCCAGGTGCGAAGTGACCATGACGGCTGCGCCGGCCTTCAGGCAGGCCTCGATGGCCGGCACCGAGGCGCGGATGCGCGTGTCTTCCGTGATGTTGCCTGCGTCGTCCTGCGGCACGTTCAGGTCGGCGCGGATGAAGACACGCTTGCCGGAGAGTTTGCCTTGGGAAATGAGATCGGAAAGACGCAGGACAGTGGACATATCAGTTTCGAGAAAGACGGAAACGGAAAAATGGGAGAGAAATCGCGGGAATCCGGCATTTTACCCGAACGAGCCCCCTGATTCGCGGATTCCTGGGGTGCCCCTCGCAGTAAAGTGCTATCCACATCACAACCGAGGCAGTTACGCTTTCAATCTCAACCTGCCTACCCTTCCTAGGAAGGGTTACCAATTCGAGCATCCCCACGGTCGTTGGGATAATGTAATTAACGTCTGCATATAGGTACAGGCAGATCCGCAAGCCCTCACAGAAGGGCTGCACTCATGACCAAGAATATTCCGGTCAAGTCGCGACACAACTCGAAGATTCCCAGCGCGACTGCCATTGGCACAAGGGGTTGATGATGACTGAGCCGGACATGCACGCGGCCATCCGCGGCCTGTACGACGGCATTCTGGAGCCGGATGCGTGGCAGGCGAGCCTGCGCATCCTGAGCGGCATGGCCGGCAGCGCCCATGCCTCGATGCTGGTGTACGACACGGTACACGACCAGGTCACCCTGGGCGAGACGCACAACCCCGTGCGCGAGTTGCACGAGCGCTACGAGCGGCAGTACCAGGCGATCGATCCCGCCAAGGACTTCGCCGCACGGCTGGGCGTCGGCGACTGGTACGTGGACGCGCGCGACCTAGGCGAAGGCGCGATGGCGCGGCATCCGTTCTACCAGGAGTTCTTCCACACCTTCGATCTGCGCTCCTATGCGGCCTGCCTGGTCGAACGCCAGCCGCACTACGAGGTGTATTTCTCGCTGCAACGCGCCTTCCCGCGGCCGGCCTGGCGGCCCGAGGATGCCCGCGCGCTGGACTGGATCATCCCGCATATGCGCAGCGCCATGCGCCTGCGCGACCGCACCGTCGAGGTCGCCTCGCTGGCCGGCATGGCCGACGCGGTGCTGGAGCGCCTCGCCTTCGGGGTGGTCGTCTACTCGCCCGCCCAGCGCGTGCTGTTGTGCAATCGCATCGGCGAGCGCTGGGCGCGCCGGCTCGATCCGGCCGGCAAGGTCTCGGACTGGAAGCTGACCCGCCCCTTTCACGCCATGCTGCGCGCGGCCTGCGACCCTGCCGCGCCCGTCGCGGCCCAGGCCGCGCTGGCCACCGACGGCGCAGGCAACGATGCCCAGGTCATCGTACTGCCGCTGGCGCCCTCGCACCGGCTCGCCAGCGCCTGGCAGAAGCCCGCCGCGCTGGTGGTGGTGCATGAGCGCGGCGGCGCCCCGCCGCTGCTGCCAGACGTGCTGCGCAGCCTGTACGGGCTGACGCCGGCCGAGACCCGCCTGGCCTGCGAACTCGCCACCGGCAAAGGGTTGCCGGAGGCCGCCGCGCGCCTGCACATCCGGCACGAGACCGCGCGCTCGCAGCTCAAGGCCATCTTCCAGAAGACGGGAACCGGCTCGCAAGCGCTGCTGGCCCATCTGCTGGCCCAGCTTGCCGCCGCCCTGGCGCAGGCTTGAACTCCCGCCGGGTGCCAGCGGCCCCGGCGCACCGTGACGAGGGCCCGGCAGCATGGACCACCGCGACAAGTACGAGACCGAAATGCACGAGACGATCCGCGGCCTCTACCAGGGCATCGTCGAACCCGATGCCTGGCAGCGCAGCCTGGCCGCGCTGTGCCGCGCCACCGACAGCGCGTACGGCTCGCTGGTGGTGCTCGACACCATCCACGACCGCTTCACCGTCAACCAGGTCGTCAACCCGGTGCCGGAAGCGGCGGCCGCCTATCACCGGGACTTCGAGCCGGTGGACCCGGCCCATCGCTTCACCGCTGAACTGAATGCGGGCGACTGGTACGTCGACACGCGCGAGCTGGGCGGCCACCACGCGATGTACCGCCTGCCCTTCTATGGCGAATTCATCCGTGCCTACGGCATGTCCTCGGTGGCCGGCTGCCTGGTGGAACGGCGCCCCGACTACGATGTCTTCCTCGCGTTGCAGCGCGCCGCCGGCCGCGACAGCTACCTGCCGCACGAAGTCCAGGGGATCGACTGGGCCATTCCCCACCTGCGCCAGGCCATCGCCCTGCGCGAGCATGCCCAGGCCTGCCTGGCCATGAGCGCGCTGTCGGCCACGCTGCTCGACCAGTTCGCCTTTGCCGTGCTGGTACTGCTGGCCGACGGCCGGCTGCTGATGGGCAACCGCCAGGGGAAGGACTGGCTGCGCCGGCTGTTGCCGGCAGCCGGCCGCACCACGGCATGGACCCTGTCGCGTTCCTTCCACGAGATGCTGCAGGCCGCTTGCGACCCGGCTGCGCCGATCCCGGCGCGCGGCGCCCGCGCCCGCGCGGCCGACGGCTGCGAGGCCAGCGTGGTGGTGGTGCCGCTGCCGCCCCAGCACCGGCTCGCCCAGGACTGGCAGCAACCGGCGGCGCTGGTCATGGTGCATGAGGTCAAGGAGGTGCCGCCGCTGCTCGGCAGCCTGCTGCGCGACCTCTACGGCCTGACCCCGGCCGAGATCCGGCTGGCCACGGCGCTGGCGGGCGGTGCCGGCCTGCCGGAGGCCTGCGCCCGCCTGGGCATCCACCGCGAGACCAGCCGCTCGCAGCTCAAGAGCATCTTCCAGAAGACCGGCACCGGCACGCAGGCGCGGCTGGCCCACCTACTGACGCAGCTCGGCGCGGCGCTGGTCGACGCCTGACCGCCGGCGCAGGCGGCCGTCAGTCGTTTGTCGTCGGCCGCCGATCATTGATCTGCCGTCGATCAGCCGAACAGGCGCAGGCCGGTGTAGACGGCCATGCCGGCCACGATCATGCCGATCATGCTGCGCGTCACCAGGTAGAAGGCGGTGGCGGCGATGCCGGCCAGCAGCTTGAGGTTGTCCATCGCCAGCGTGAAGTGGCCCTGCCAGGTCAGCAGGTCCGGCAGCACGATGGCCACCAGGGCCGCCGCCGGCGCGTAGCGCAGCGCACGCTGCAGGCGGTCCGGCACCGTCACGCGCTCGCCCGCGATCAGGAAGAAGGCGCGCGTGACGATAGTCACCACGGCCATGCCGACCAGCGCGATCCAGATCTCGAGATGGCTCATGCGCGGTCTCCGGCGTCGCTGCCGGCGCGGCGGCGGCGCAGCCCGCGCAGCGTGGCGCGCGCGGCGAACTCGTCGCTGGCCATGCCGGCGGCGAGCGCGCCGCAGACGGCCACCACCAGTCCCAGGCGGTACGGCAGGTCGAAGCACAGCAGCGCCAGCACGGCCGAGACCGCGACCGCCAGCAGCGTGGAGCGGGTCTGGATGGTGGCCACCATGACCGGGATCAGGGCCAGCGTGCCGGCCACGGCCAGCCCCCAGGCATCGGGCACGAGGCTGGCCAGCAGGATGCCGGCGATCGAGGAGGTCTGCCAGGCCAGGAAATTGGTCAGCGCCATGCCCCAGAAATAGCCTTCCTTGCCCGGCTCGTAGCCCGGCTCGCTGTAGCGGCGCATGAAGTAGACGAAATGCAGGTCGCCGTTGAACGAGCCCAGCAGCGTGCGCCGCCACAGCGGCAGGTAGCTGAAGTGAGGCTGCAGCGCCGCGCTGAAGATCACGAAGCGCAGGTTGATCACGGCCGCCGTCATCCACACGGTCCACAGCGGCATGCCGGCCGCGAACAGCGGCAGCACGGCGAGCTGGGCCGAGCCCGCGTAGACCAGCAGCGACATGCCGATGGCCTCGGGTACCGTCATCACCGATTTGCTCATGGCGATACCGGTGACCAGCCCCCAGGAAAAGGTGGCCGGCAACGACGCCGCGAAATAGCGGGCACCGTCGACGAAGGCGGAACGCTCGGCGGGCGCAATGCGGTGCCAGGGCCGCAACAGGGCCTGGCGCAATCGGAGGATCATGGCAGAGGGCGCGAGACAGCACGACCGGATGGCTGGCGCCGCCGCGCGGCCGGAAAGGCCGCAGCGGCTGGCAAGGCCGGTCGGGGGGACGTCGCCCGCCGGACGGCGGACGCGTCACCATTATAGGGCCAGGGCCGGCCCTGCTAAGCACCCGCTTAAGAAATTATTGCGAAAACATCACATTCGACAAGGCGCCTGTGTGCCATGCCATGGCGCCCTGCCCGGACCGCCGCGGATCGCGGCGGATCACCGGACCCGCCCTCGCCCCCGGGCAGGCGATGCCGGCCCGCGCGCTTAGTCGATGGAGGCGCCGACCGACTTGACCACGCCGGCCCACTTCTGGCGGTCGGCCTTGACGGTGGCACGGAACTGCTCAGGCGTCTCGATGCGCGGGGTATTGCCGGCGTCGACCAGTTTCTGGCGCACGGCCGGGTCCTCCAGCGCCACCTTGACCGCCTCGCTGACCTTCTGCACCACCTTCGGATCCAGTCCCTTGGGGCCGAAGAAGCCGAACCAGATCGCGCTGTTGAAGCCGGGCAGCCCGCTCTCCGCCACGGTCGGCACCTCGGGAATGGCCGGCACGCGCCGCGCGGTGCTGACGCCGAGCAGGCGCACCTTGCCCGCGCGGTACTGCGGCAGCACGCTCTGCACCTGGTTGAAGATGCAGCAGACCTCGCCCTTGAGCACGGCCTGCAGCGCGTCGGGACCGCCCTTGTAGGGCACGTGCACCATGTCCAGGCCGGCGCGCGCGTTGAACTCGGCGAAGGCCAGGTGGGTGCCGGTGCCGTTGCCGGTCGAGGCGAAGTTGTACTTGCCGGGGTTGGCCTTGACCTTCTCGATGAATTCCTTGACCGACTTCACGTCGATCACGGCCGGATTGATGGTCAGCACATTGGACACTTCCACCAGCGGCGCGATCGGGGTGAAGTCCTTGTCCGCGTCGAAGGCCAGGTGCTTGTACAGGGCCGGATTGATGCCATGGGTGGCGGCCGTGCCGAGCAGCAGCGTGTAGCCGTCGGGCCTGGCATGGGCCACCACTTCCGAGGCCACGTTGCCGCCCGCGCCCGGGCGGTAGTCGAAGATGATCGTCGTCTTCAGCGTCTTCTGCAGCGACTCCTGCAGCGTGCGCCCGACCATGTCCACGCCGGAGCCCGCGGTGAAGCCGGTCAGGATGGTGACCGGCTGGGCGGGCCATTCCGCCGCCCGCGCCGGAGCCGGCGCCAGGGCGAGCGGCAGGGCAAGCGACAAGGCAGCCGGCACGGCGGCCAGCAGGGCGAGCGGGGAATACAGGCGGGAAGCGGAACGGATCATGTCGGGGGCAGCCTGGCTGAGTGGATCGTGTGATGCGTGGATCGTGTGATGCGGTATTCGGTCGGGCCGTGTCGATGCCGGTGCGCCCAGGCTCGTCGGCGCGCAAGCGCGCTTCCTGGCGTACCGCTCCGACCGGCTGTCTTGTCGTGGCTCGTTGTGGCTCGTCGTGGCTCGTCGTGGCGTCTGCTGATGCGGCCCGCCGCGCAGCGGGCCGAAGGCAGCAAGATACCAACGATCGGGCACATTACCAACGATGCATATCGCTTGAAGGTATGCCGGCGGGGCATAAGCGCCCCTTGCTGCACTGGAATGGGGCGGCATGGCCAGCGCTCCCTTGGTGTCACGCAAGCCACGGGCCAGCCGTGCCGGGCCTCTGTGCCAGGGATCGCCACACCGCGCCCACCCTGGCGCCACCACGCCCCCCCTCAGCGCCGCAGCAGCATCACCAGTTCGTCCACGTCCGGCAGCGGCGCCGCCGCGCCCTCGCCCGCCGCCAGGATGCCGTCGGCCAGTTCGCGCTTGCCCTGGTGCAGGGCGACGATGCCCTCCTCCACCGTGCCGGCGCCGATCAGCCGGTAAACCGTCACCGGGCGTTGCTGGCCGATGCGGTGGGCGCGCCCCATGGCCTGGTCCTCGGCGGCCGGGTTCCACCACGGGTCGGTGATGATCACGTAGTCGGCCGCGGTCAGGTTCAGGCCGAAGCCGCCCGCCTTCAGGCTGATCAGGAAGCAGTCGCCCTCGCCCGCCTGGAAGGCGGCCACGCGCCGGGTGCGCTCCGCCGCGGGGGTGGCCCCGTCGAGGTACTGCCAGCGCAGCCCGGCCTCGTCGAGCGCGGCGCGCAGCAGTTGCAGGAAATCGACGAACTGGCTGAACACCAGCGCGCGGTGGCCGGCGGCGGCCAGTTCCTGCGCCAGCGCGACGAAGGCACGCACCTTGGCGCCCGGCCGTTCGAGCTCGGGCGTGACCAGCCGGGCATCGCAGGCGGCACGCCGCATGCGCGTCAGCTGGGCCAGCACGTGCAGGCGCGCCTCGGCTTCGCTTGCGGCGGCGCCGGCCGCCGGCGCCGCAGTGCCGCCGGCCGCGGACGGCGCACCCGGGCGCCTGGCCCGGGCCGCGGCGCGCAGCGCCTGCTCGGCGGCCGTCTCGGCCTGGCGGCGCAGCGCCTCGTAGTGGGCGGCCTCGAGCGGATCGGGCTCGATGCGCAGCACCCGTTCGGTGCGTGCCGGCAGCTCCTCCAGCACTTCGGCCTTGGTCCGGCGCAGCACGAAGGGCGCGATCATGCGGCGCAGGCGCAGGCGCGGCTCGCGCGCGCCGGCCTGTTCGATCGGCGCGGCGAAGTGTTCGTTGAATCGCACCAGCGAGCCCAGCAGGCCCGGATTGCAGAAGCGCATCACCGACCACAGCTCGGCCAGGCGGTTTTCCAGCGGCGTGCCGCTCAGCACCAGGCGGAAATCGGCCCGCAGCGCGAACATGGCCTGGGCGCGCTTGGCGCCGGCGTTCTTGAAGGACTGGGCCTCGTCGGCCACCACGGTATGCCAGGCCTGCGCGCAGAAGTCGGCGCGCGCCTGCTGCAGCAGGGTGTAGGAGACCACCACCAGGTCACCCGCGCCGGCCTGCGCCAGCACCGCCTGGCGGCCGTCGCCGGCGTAGTCGTGCACGCGCAGCGAGGGGGCGAAGCGGCGCGCCTCCTCCAGCCAGTTGCCGCATACCGAGGTCGGCGCCACCACCAGGGCCGCGCCGCCGCCGGCGCGTGCCACCAGTACGGCCAGCGCCTGCACGGTCTTGCCCAGGCCCATGTCGTCGGCCAGGCAGGCGCCGAAGCCGGCCTGCGCCAGTTGCATGGCCCAGCGGTAGCCGTCCTGCTGGTAGGGGCGCAGCTCGGCCGCCAGCGTGGCCGGCAGCGGCGCCGGTGCCGCCGCGCGCGCCTGGCGCAGGCGCGCCACGCGCTCACGGAAATGACGGTCGGGGTCGATGCCGGCACCGGCCAGCACGTCATCGAGCCAGGGCGCGGCCATGGCGGGCACGCGCAGGCCGCCGTCGCGGGCGGCCGGGGCGGCGACCGCGGCCAGGTCGCGCAGGCGGCCGCGCAGTTCGCGCGTGAGCGCCACGTAGAGACCGTCGCCCATCGGCACGAAGCGCCCGGGATGGCCGGCGGCCCAGGCCAGCAGGCGTTCCAGTTCGAGCACCATGCCCTCGGCCACGGTCAGCTCGCCGGCCAGCTTGAACCATTCGCCGGCAGCCGCCACGCGCACCGCCAGCTGCGGCAGGCCCGCGCCCAGCACCCGCATGGCGCGGCCCTTGGGCCATTCCAGCGCCTGCACGCCGGCCAGCCCGGGCAACTGCTCCAGCACGGCCAGCGCGATCTCGGGATCGTCCAGCGTCCACTGCAGCTCGCCATCGTCCGACGCCAGCGGCACCAGCTCGGGCAGCGCGTGGAAGCACTCGGCGACATGGGCCTGCTCGGCGGCGAGGTCGCGCCGCGTCGCGCGCGTCTCGCCCTGGATGGTGGCCAGCAGGCGTTCGCGGCCGGCACCCGGCGCCAGGCGGGGGCCGAGCGGCCCCAGCGGCGTGACCACCAGGCGCAAGGCCACGCCGCGGCCGTGCGGCGCCAGTTCGGCGCGCAGCCGGTGCTCGGGCGCCACTTCGAAGGCCAGGCCACCTTGGTCGGCCTGCACCTGGAAGTGCGCGGCAAGCGCGCGCAACGCGCCGTCCAGTTCGGCCTGGGCCTCGAGCGGCACCGGCAGCCCCCGCGCCAGCACGCGCCCGGCGGCGAGCTGGGCCGGCGTATGGCGGACCACGCGCAATCGCTGCGGCCCGTCGCGTACCACGGTGATCTGGCGCAGCGTCTCCGCTTCCTGGCGCGCCGCCGCGTCGAGATAGCCTTCCAGCAGGCGCGATTCGCGTACCGGCGGCCAGGCCCGCAGCAGGTAGTGCCCGGGTTCGCGTACCACCTCCAGCACCGGCTCGCCGGCCTCCACCGCCAGCGGCTGCTCGGGACGGCCTGCCAGCACCACGCCGGGATGCCCGATCAGCGCCAGCATGGCGGCCGCGCGGTCCAGCACGAAGCGCCGCCCGTAGCCGCGCGCCGGCCGGATCGCGCGCGCCACGCGCGCGTCGTCCGGGCCCAGGCTCTCACTTTCGGCCAGCCGCGCCAGCGCCACCGGCCGCGGCTTGCCCCAGCCGCGCGCGCCCTGGTTCTGTTCGAGCGGCTCGATGGCGGCCACCGCCCCGTCCGGCTCCAGGCTCACCATCCACAGCAGGCGGGTGCGGGGCGCGCCGCCGGCCGCGTCTTCCGGGGCGGCGCCCGGCTCGCCGGCCAGCGCGCGCAGTGCCTGCAGCGCCTCTCGCCAGTCATCGGTCCGTGCCGTGCCCGCGCCGGGATCGGACGACGGGTCCGGCGTCAGCGCGGAAGGTGGCCGGGATGCGGACATGGGTGCTGGCAACAGGGAAAGAGGGTCAAGAAGAAGGTCAAGAAAAACCGAAGGGCAAGATAAGCGGAATAAACGTAAGCGGAATAAACGTAAGCGAAATGAACGGAAAGACCGGCGGGTGCGACGCGGGGGAGTCCAGACGCCCCGGCGGTGCCGTCCCGCGCACGCGCGAGAGACGCAAGCGGCACGGCAACCGACCGCTGATTCTAGCCCGGCGCGCCCGCGTGCGTTGGCACCTCGGTTCCCGCGGCTTACAATGTGGGTTTTGCAGCTTTTACGGCGTGCGGGAGAAGACCATGTCGATGGCGGCTCCCGCCGGCAGGATCCGGATGGACGGCAAGCTGATCGACTGGCGCAGCGCCAACGGTTGCCGGACTCCCCTCCTCTGCCGGGCATCTTCTGCGCGGCCGTGGGCAGCACCGACGAACGCAACAAGCACTGGCTCACCCAGGTCTGATCCCGGACCGGCCAGCCGACGACGAACAACACCCCTCCCTGCAACACCATGACGCAAACCGCCAGCACCATCGAGATCGGCGCAGAAGACATTCCGCTGCATTGCCCCACCAGCAAGACCCCGGCGTGGAACTACCATCCGCGCGTCTTCCTCGACGTGGCCGACACGGGTGAAGTCAAGTGCCCCTACTGCGGCACCGTGTACAAGCTCAAGCCCGGCACCGTACTGAAGGGCCACCACTGACCGCATCCCGCCCCCGCCCGGCGCACGTACCCCGCCCCCTTCCCCGACGCGCCCGCGGGCGCGCCGGGGTATCGGTGCTGGCGGCGCGCGTGCCGGGCGCCGGCCGGCCTGCCGCCCCCCGCTCATGAAGAAAGCCCTCGTCATCGCCCCGAACTGGATCGGCGACGCGCTGATGGCGCAGCCGCTGTTCGCGCTGCTCAAGGCTCGGCATCCGCGCATGCAGATCGATGCGCTGGCACCCAAATGGGTGGCCCCGGTGCTCGCCCGCATGCCCGAGATCGGCAAGGTCTTTCCCACCGACCTCGCACACGGCAAGCTGCAGCTCTCCGCGCGCCTGCTGTTCGCCCAGCAGCTCAAGAACGAAGGCTATGACGCGGCCTACGTGCTGCCCAATTCCTTCAAGTCGGCGCTGATCCCCTGGATGGCCGGCATTCCGCTGCGCATCGGCTATCGTGGCGAAGCGCGCTTCGGCCTGCTCAACATCCGCCACGCCAACCCGCCGCGCGACCAGCGCCCGCCGATGGTGGAGCACTACGCCCGGCTGGCGCTCAAGCCCGGCGCGCGGCTGCCCGAAGCACTGCCCGAGCCGCGCCTGCGCATCGACCCGCAGCGCGTGGCCGCCACCGCACAGCGCTTCGGCATTCCGCCGCAGACGCGCCTGATCGCCTTCTGCCCGGGTGCCGAATACGGCCCGGCCAAGCGCTGGCCGGCCGCGCACTTCGCCGAACTCGCGCAGATGCTGCGGCGTTCCTTCCCCTACGCGCAGATGATCACGCTGGGCTCGGGCAAGGATGCCGAGATCGCCGCCGAGATCGTGCAGGGCGCGCCCTTCGTGCGCAACCTGTGCGGCCAGACCTCGCTCGACGACGCTGTCGACCTGCTCGCCCTGTCCGAGGCCGCGGTCTGCAACGACTCCGGGCTGATGCACGTCACCGCCGCCCTGAACCGGCCCCAGGTGGCCGTGTTCGGCTCCAGCGACCCGCGCCATACGCCCCCGCTGTCGCAGGCTGCTAGTATCATGTGGCTCCAGTTGGAATGCAGCCCATGCTTCAAGCGCGAGTGTCCCCTCGGCCACCTGCGCTGCCTGAAGGACATCCAGCCCGAGATGGTGTTCGTCGAGCTGCGCAAGCTGCTGCAGCAGCCCTGAGCCCGGACCCCACCGGATCGATTCCCAGACCATCGCCACCCATGCCCCGCTTCGCCCGCCTGTTCGATTCCGCCGAAGACATCGTCGAGGCCTACCGCGACGCCCTCAAGCTGCGCGACGCCGAAGGCGCGCTGCGGCTCTGGCTCGACGAGGACTCCATCACCTGCGTGATGCCCGACGGCCACCGCCTGATCGGCCATGAACAGCTGCGCCAGGCCTACGCGCAGCTGCTGGAGGAGCAACCGGTGCTGGTCGACGTGATCGAGGCCAGCAGCCATGCCTCGCTGGGCGTCTCCATCTTCGACGTGACCGAGGCGCTGCGCTTCGGCGGCGACCGCGTCGAGGCCGACCTCTACGTGCATACCACCTACGTGCTGATGCAGAACCACGAAGGCTGGCGCATCGCCCACATCCACTGCAGCCCGGCCAACGCGGCCCAGCTCGCCGGCGCCAGCAGCGCCGTGCCGGGCCAGGCGCTGCACTGAAACGGGAGGGCTGCCCGGCGCTCCGCCACGGCAGCCCTGCAGGCATGCGGCATCCGACCTTCGCCAGCCCCCCGGCGCCGGCCGCCCCCACCGAGGCCGAGGCCGGCTTCGGCGCCGGGCAGCGCATGCCCTGGTGGCTGTGCGACGGCCATACCCAGACCATCATCCCGGCGCGCTTCACGCGCCGTCCGCAGGTCGGCTTCCGGCGCGAGCGCTGGACCACGCCCGACCGGGACTTCATCGACCTCGACTGGACCACGCATGACACCGCGCCCGATGCGCCGCTGGTGGTGATGTTCCATGGACTGGAGGGCGACTCGGGCAGCCACTATGCCCAGGCGCTGATGCACGCGCTGGCGGCGCGCGGCTGGCAGGGCGTGGTGCCGCACTTCCGCGGCTGCTCGGGCGAACTCAATCTCGCGCCGCGCTTCTACCACTCGGGCGATGCCGAGGAGATCGGCTGGATCCTGCAGCGCCTGCACGCGCAGCACTGCGCGCCGGAGCGCCGGCTGCTGGCGGTCGGCATCTCGCTGGGCGGCAATGCCCTGCTGCGCTACCTGGGCGAGCAGGGCCAGGCCGCGGGGCGGCTGGTCGCCGCGGCCGCCTCGGTGTCGGCACCGCTCGACCTCGCCGCCGGCGGCGCTGCGCTGGCGCGCGGCTTCAACCGCGTCTACACGCGCATGTTCCTGCAGACGCTCAAGCGCAAGTCGCTGGCCAAGCTGCTGCAGTATCCCGGCCTGTTCGACCGCGATGCCATGCTGGCGAGCCAGGACCTCTATTCCTTCGACAACGTGGTGACGGCGCCGCTGCACGGCTTCCGCGACACGGATGACTACTGGACGCGTGCGGCCAGCAAACCCGTGCTGGGCAGCGTGGCCGTGCCGACGCTGGTGCTCAATGCGCGCAACGACCCCTTCCTGCCGGCGCGCCACCTGCCCGGCCCGGAGCAGGTCAGCGCCGCGGTCTGGCTGGAGCAGCCCGAGCACGGCGGCCACGTCGGCTTCATGACGCCGCGCGAAGGCCTGCTGCGCCAGCTGCCGCTGCTGCCGTATGCTGGGCATATCGGCTGGCTGCCGCAGCGCGTGCTGCGCTTCTTCGACAGCGTCGCCTGAGATCCGGCGATGCCCCGGCGCGCCACGGTGCACGGTGGCGCCGGAGGCCCATGCTAGCGGGCGGCACGCCCGCGCAGGAGACAAGACAGATGGATGAGATCGTCAAGCAGGCCATGGCCCGCTGGCCCGACGTGCCGAACTGCTATGGCTGGCTGGCACTGGACCGCCGCGGGCAGTGGCGCATCCGCAACGAATACGCGCAGCAGCACGGCCTGTCCGGCGACCCGGTCCGGAACGAGGCGCTGGTCCGCTTCATCGAGCGCAACTACCAGCGCGACGCGCACGGCGCCTGGTACTTCCAGAACGGCCCGCAGCGGGTCTTCGTCGCGCTGGGCTATGCGCCGTGGGTCGCGCGGCTGCACCAGGGCCGGCTCGCCACCACCAGTGGCCACGCGCTGGCGCCCGTCGCCTGCTACGCCGACGAGCATGGCAACGTGGTGCTGGCATGCCGGATGGAGGAGGAACTGACGGGCGCAAGCGGCGTGCAGGCCGTGCTGCTGCACGACCATGACCTCGATGCCTTCAGCAGCGCCAGCACCTGGCACGGCGAAGCCTGCGGCGCGGCGCTGGGCGTGTTCCATCACGGCAGCGCGGACCTGCCGATCGAACCCATCCTGGACAAGGAAGTGCCAGCGCGCTTCGGCTTCGTGCGCACGCCGCAGGCAGAGCCGGCCGGATAGGCGGAGAAGGCCGAGAAAGCCGAGAAAGCGAAAGGGGCGGGAAAGCAGGGATAAGCGAGAAAGGCAGACAGCCGGCAGCGCCCGCCCGGGCTCAGTTCGGCATGCCCTTGTTGTCCTGGCGATCCTCGCGCGCCAGGCGCTGCAGCTGGTGCAGGCGCGCATCGACCTCGGACAGGGTGTAGAAGTCGCCGTCGCCCGCCTTGCGCGCGATCTGCAATTGCTCGATCGCTTCCTGGTAGGAGCCGTCCATCGCATAGCGCTCGGCCAGTGCCTGGTGCTGCAGCAATTGCTGGCCCCTGCCGGCATAGGCGCGCGCCAGCAGGCCCCACCACTCGGGACGGGTGTTCTCTTCGCGGGTGCGCTCGCGCAGATAGGCCACCGCTTCGTTCCAGCGGCCGACCGACAACAGCGTCTCGCCATAGCACAGGGCCACCGCGTGCGACAGCGGGAAGGCGCGCATCGACGCCTGCGCCTGGCTCAGCGCCTGTGCGGTCCGGCCCTGCTCGCGCGCCAGCTCGATGGTCATCACGTCCAGCATCGGCGTGCCGGAAGTCGCGCCCGGGATATTGCCGTACAGGCGGCGTGCCTCGGTCAGCGCGGTCTCGGCGGCGGCATAGCGTCCCAGCCGCTGCTCGGCGAAAGCGATGCCGTACCACAGCGCCGGCTGCCGCGCCGGCGCGGCGCCGGCCAGTTGCGTCTGCATGGCATTGCGCACGTTCTGCAGGTCGCTCGGCGTGGTTTCCTGCAGCACGCGGGCGCGCACGCGGGCAAACTCATAGTCGGGCGTGCTGACCACCTTGCGCACGCTGACGTGGCTGGCGCGGTCCTGCATGTCGGCGATGCGCTCCGAGGTCAGCGGGTGGGTCCGCACATAGGCCGGCAGCGAGTTCTCGGAGATGCCCATCACGCGCTGCAGGCGGCGGAAGAAGTCCGGCATGCCCTGCGGATCGAAGCCGGCCGCAGTCATGATCTGGAAACCCACGCGATCGGCCTCGCGCTCGGCGCTGCGCGAGAACGACAACTGGTTCGCCACCGCCATGCCCTGGCCGCCGATGGCCAGCGCCGCGGCGGCATCGCCGCTCTTGGTGGCGGCCAGCCCGGCCAGCGCCATCGCGGCCAGCGCGATCCACATCGACTGGTCCTGCTTGGTGATGCCGCGCGCGATGTGCCGCTGCATCACGTGGCCGATTTCGTGGCCCAGCACCGACGCCAGCTCCGATTCCGTCTCCGACTGCACCAGCAGCCCGGTATGCACGCCGACGTAGCCGCCGGGCATGGCGAAGGCGTTGATGGTGCGGTCGCGCACCCCGAACAGCTCGAAGCCGGTGGCAAAGGTGCCGGCGCCGTTGGCGCCCGAGATGTTCTGCTTGCGCGCGGCCTCGACCAGGCGGAAGCCGAGCGCGTTCAGGTACTCCGTCAGCAGCGGGTCGGTCAGGTAGTCAGGGTCGCGGCGGATCTCGCGCATGATGCGATCGCCCAGCCGCCGTTCCATATCGGGCGACAGCGCCGCGCTGGAGGGATCGCCCAGGTCCGGCAACTGCGGCCCGCTGCCCTCGACCACGGTGTTGCCGCCGTGCACGAAGTCCGACTTCTGCCCCGCCTTCACGCTGCGGTTCAGGTTGTCGTAGACCTGGTCGCTCACCTCGGCGCCCGGCGCACCGCCCACCGAAAGCCCGGGCGGCAGGACGGTCTGCGCCCAGCCGGGCGCCAGCAGGCTCACGGCCAGCAGCGCCGCCAGCGGCCGGCGCAGCCGCCACGGCCGCGCGGCAATACGGCGGAGCGGGTCATGGCCGGAGTCGTGGCGGGCGCGGACGGAGCCGGTGCGGAGCGGTCGGGACGGTAGCATATTGCTATGATAGCGGCCTTCCCATGCCGTTCCCACGGGGCTTGCCCTGCCCGGCGGCGGCGCAGGCCGCTACGCCGGCGGCAGCGCCGCGGCCTTCACCCTCCACTCTCCAGTCCCGCCATGAGCCAGCTCACGCACTTCGATACCGCCGGACAAGCCCATATGGTCGACGTCGGCGACAAGGCCAGCACCCATCGCGTCGCCGTGGCCAGCGGCACCATCACCATGCAGCCCGACACGTTCGCGCTGGTGCGCGACGGCAGCGCGAAGAAAGGCGACGTGCTGGGCATCGCACGCGTGGCCGCCATCATGGCCACCAAGCGCGCCGCGGACCTGATCCCGCTCTGCCACCCCATCGGCCTGACCAAGGTCGCGGTCGACTTCGCGCTCGACGCGGCCGGCGCCAGCGTCACCTGCACGGTGCGCACCGAGACCCGCGGCCAGACCGGCGTGGAGATGGAAGCGCTGACCGGCGTGCAGGTCGCGCTGCTGACCATCTATGACATGTGCAAGGCGGTGGACCGGGGCATGGTGATGGGCAATGTGCGGCTGCTGGAAAAGCATGGCGGCAAGTCGGGGGACTGGGTGGCTAAGTAGTTGTTTTATAAGTCTTAGCTCAGTACATCAGCTGTCTTCTGTACTCGCCAAAATGCACCTCTGGCCTGCCTCAAGCTGCGGCCCCGGAGTGACGAAAAATAGGTCTTTGCTCCAATCCTGCTCCACTGAGGACAGGAAATGGCTTCTATCAACCGCAAAGGCGACAAGTGGCAGGTACGTGTACGCCGTAAGGGCTACCCAATCGAAGTAAAGACCTTCGGCACCCGCCAAGACGCGGAACGGTACGCCCGGGCCATCGAATCTGAGATGGACCGGGGTAGCTACGTCAACCGCAGCGGGGCCGAGGCCACGACACTCGGGGATATCCTCGAACGCTACATAGCCGACGTTTGCCCTTCGATGCGGGGATGCGCCGAGGACACGATACGGCTACGCGCAATGCGCCGGACAAGGCTAGCCCAATTGAGTATGGCGGCGTTGACGCCGAAGGCAATCGCAGCATACCGGGATGAGCGGCTGAAGCGGGTAAAGGCTGGGACCGTAATCCGCGAGTTGGCCTACCTGTCGTCCGTCATCAACCATGCGCGGCGCGAGTGGGGTATCAACATCGCCAATCCTGTTGCATCCGTCCGCAAGCCGCCAACGCCACAGGGAAGAAACCGAGTGTTGTCCCAGGAGGAGGAATGCCGGCTGCTCGCGGCCTTGGCCCCGGACGGGCGGCGCAACCCGTGGATACGGCCCATGGCAATGCTGGGATTGGAAACCGCAATGCGGCGGGGTGAAATTCTGCAACTCCGCTGGGAACACATCGACCTTGAGGGCCAAACCGCATTTCTTCCAGTGACCAAGAACGGCAGCCCGAGGGTCGTGCCCCTGTCTCGGAGAGCCGTGGTCCTACTGAGGGAACTTCCCCGTAGCCTAGACGGGCGGGTATTTCCCATCAACGCGGCGGCACTCCACAAGGCATTCCAGCGGGCATGCAAACGGGCCGGGCTAGCTGACCTGCGTTGGCACGACCTACGACACACCGCAATCACGCGAATGGCCGCGAAGCTACCGAACTTGATCGAGTTGGCGGCAGTCTCGGGCCATCGCAGCCTTGCCATGCTAAAGCGGTACTACCACCCGTCAGCCACCGAGCTAGCGAAGAAACTTGGTTAGCCGTGCCGCTTGCGCTTCGGCTTAGGCTCTGGTTCGTCGCCTTCTCTGCGGGCAGCGTCTATCGCGGCTGTAACGACTGCCTGCAATCTCGCCCACCGCTCCCCGGGTGTAGGCTCTCGTGCTGCTTGCACGAATGGCGTCCCCCGACTCGACCTGACGCTATCCGCGACAATGGATGCAGGCGGGCGCTCCGGCAGGTCCAGACCCGCGCCAATGTCGCGCATCTTGGCGTAGACCCGGGCTAGCTCCTCCTCCGAGAGGGCCAGCCGCGCAGCGGCATAGAACAAGCGGTCTTCGCCCATAACGCGCGGGCTTTCGCCGCCCGTGTACTTGCGCCACTGCTGCCCGCCCGCGAGCGCGAATAGCTCGGCCATCTGCTCGCTAGTCTTCTCTAGGGAGTCTTTCAAGCGGCGAAGGTCTGCGGCGGTCGGGGGAGTGTAGGCCATAAAGGAGAGAGCCGCCTCGCGGCGGCCCGTCACATCAAAGGGCGCACAGTTTAGCGAACCTCGCTGCGCAATGGCCTCTCAGCTTCAAATAGGCCGAGATCGGCCAACGCATCGGCTGCAATCTGCTTTTCTTCGACTGCTCCAGCACGAGAGGCAGCCTCTTGAGCGGCCTCCTTGACTGCATACCACTCGCCGGCCGTGATGCTTCTGTATTTTATAAGCAACGCCCGCAAGCCGCCCCGGATGGTCTTACCAGCTATCGTCCCGCTCACATCTGCGCTTCCGTTGATCGGCTCGCACTTCTTGCCCTTGCTCCTCCACTGCAAATTCAGCTTGCTGCCTCGATACCGGGCCTCGTTTGCACTGTAGAAGGTGATTGCGTGGATACCCTCCCCGTAAGTCGTAGCAAACCGCTCTGCTACATGAGGCGCATTCTTGCAGGTATCGGCCTCTATAATCTCGAACATGCCCGCGACGGTCTTCACAGCTTTGGGAACCTTCAATCCGCGAGCCTGCATCAGCCTGCGGCAGTTCTGTAGCTGGTAATCGCCAAGTGGGTTCGTCCAGACACTGATAGAGCGGGTGTCATCGGGACCACCCCCTGCCAACCTGCAAGCCTCCGGTATAAGAGCAGCGTGCCGCGCCTTGTTCGTACGCAGACCGAGCCCTTTCCCCTCCAAACCGAGGCGCACCAGTATTGCCGGCACGCGCTGCTTGCCCGGCCAGGGGCTCGGGTCAGATCGGCGCAAATGAAGCACCGGCGGCGATACTCTGGCCTCGTGGGTGCTCACCCCGCGCCGCAACAGGGCTGTCTTTGCCGCCGCCTGCAACTCCTCGCAAGCATCCGTCGCACGCACCAGCCACCGTGCTACTTCCGGGTCATCTCTGACCGCCTCAAGCATGTCCTTCGGCACCATCATTTGCGTCAATCAAATCCTCCGCACAACTATTCTTTCTCTCAAAGAGAGATAGTAAAAATCTACGCACTTACGCACTTTCATCTATCACCAATCTCTGCCGATTGGCATGCCGTCTGCGTCGAAGGCAGTGCGTTCCCGGTAGCCCATATCCCGCCGAGTCTTTTCAGCATGGCAAGGCGAGCATAGCAACTGGCAGTTATCGTCGGCCTCCGTACCGCCATCCTTGAGGGGAATGACGTGGTCTACTTCTCCGCGCCTAACTGCAATACCGCAGCATCGACAACGGTAGCCGTCTCGCTCTCTAATCCGGTCATTGCGCTTAAGCCGCTCACCACCACTCAAACGCTTGTCCGCGCTACCATAATCTGGCTTGCCCCGGTATCGGCGTGTCTTAGCCCTGGCTGTTTCGGCTTTCTCGGCCTTGCAGCGCGGACACGCAAGCTCTAGAAAATCTGCTGTAGTCGGCCATTTGTGCCGCTCGCACTCGTATGTGTGTGTCAGGTCAATTTCTCCGAAAGAAAGATTGATTGTAGTTAAAGGCGGCAGTCCGGCATGCTTAAGACCAAGGGCCGAGCACAGGTACTCCCAATGGACGGGGGGTGGGCTGATTGTTGACGACCTTCGGCCGCGAATCCGGCTGGTCAGTTGCGAAATATTGCTTTGTCCAAATAAAAGGGGCGAAAAGACCCTAGCTCTACCCATCCCGGCCCATTGCGGCCAGAGCCTTCCCTCGCGCGGGTGCGGAGCGGGTGCGCGTAACGCGCGCGTAGAACCATGCGGCTTTCCGGGTAGTTATCGGCCTGCAGCCCACGCCCCACAAGGAAATCAATTCCAGAGTCAATATTTGGCCCGCCAAGCCATTTTAATAGCCCCTGGCTACCTTGGGCATCCCAGCCAAATACAATTGAATGGCGGGGCCATGCGCAGGCCGGAGAGGCATTCCCGATACCCGACTCCGATCGCTATTGAGTCAGATCGGAAAAAACCTGAGACCGGATACGGTCATATGCCGCCCGGTCCTGCTCCTCTAGCTCAGCCAGCTTATCCGGGGAGGCACCCCGGCCGGCCTCCCATAAGGCAACATTCACAAGATGCGCATCATGGCTGGCCTTGCGGAGAATTTCTGATAATCGGAATACCTCCATTTCTTTGTACCTAGATTTTCTAGTCAACAAGACCTCCGGCAACCGTTAATCAGTCTGCTCATACCGCTTTGCGTCTAGCGTGGCCTGTTCTAGTATCGCTAATTGCTTGGCCTCGTCGTCTGGGCGCCTGCGCTTAAGCCCGGCCAACCTCTGATATTCGGCATAGGCCATAAGGCCGTCGCGTATCGCGGCCTCCCACAGTAGAAACCTCAGACCGTGCTTTCCCAGCTTCGCAGCGACCAGCGCGCGGATTGCTTCGTCGCACGCGCCGAGACTGCGGAATTTCCACTCAATACCCGGCCCGCAGGCAGTCTCCAGAAGGCCGCGCCGTAGCTCCCCATTGGTCTTGGGCCGACTTCGGTATCGTCCCTGGTGGAAGGCGCCGACGCTAAGGGGCGTCCCGGCCTGCTTGGCGAGGGCCTGTAGCTCCTTGCGGGTCGCGGTGCGGGGCTTATCAGCAAGCCCCACCATTACAGCGTCTCCGGGAGGATGTAGCTGGCTACTAGCTCGCCCAAGGCCGCAGGCGGCAGACCGCGCGCAGCCATCCAGGCGTGCAGTCGGTCAGCAAGGTTGCTGTACATCCCAACAATGAGCGTCCTCTCAGTAGGGTTCCCGCTCACATTGAAGCGCGGCGCCGGGTCTGTGAGCAGTCGGCCCGCACAGCGGCGGAATGCCTTAGGTAGGCCGTTTCCTTGCTGGTCAGCCATCTTGTGCAGCCGGTGCAATGCGCCCGCCGATACAGGGAGTTCGAGTTCGCAGAAGGTGTCGCGGTGTTGTAACTTCATAGGGCTCCAGAAAGAGAAAGGGCGACCGATTGGCCGCCCTGAATTGGCTGCGCAGGATGTTGCGTCACATCGGCGCGAAGCCGGCTACGAAGGCTATCCATGCGTCCTGTGTCATCGTTAGAGCGACGGGAGCCCCGCCCACTTCCTTGACCGTAACAGTCACAAGCTCCGACATATCGCTGTCTTGACCCGTAGCGGCGCGATATGCGGCGAAGCGATCTGAGATGCTGGGCATAGCGGCGCGGCATTGCGCGCCAAGCTGGTAGTACTTCTCCATAGACTCTCCTTAGATTTGGCCGTAGCGCATTTGATAGGCGTAGCCGCCCTGCCCACGCATGTTCTGGCCCATGCGCTTGTCAACGAACGCCTGCACGAGGGCATGCAACTGCTTCGCATCCTGTGTGCTGAGTCCCTGGCCGCCGTTGTTGTGGACCGTCACATTGACGCCGCCGTTGCTGTTGCCCCCGTTGGAGGAGTCGCCGCTACCGACGTAGCCGCCCGTAGCGAAGTGCGCAGCGTGGCCCGAGTTGATGGATTCGAGCAGAGGCCGGTACTTGCTTGTCGCCGCAGCGTTGATGACAAACTCGCCGTTAGAGAGCATTGCGGGAATACTGTCACTCGTACCCGTCCCCGGCCCGGTAATGTGGCCGCCCGTGGCGTGGTGTCCCACCTCGCCGCCCGTGCTAAACCCGAACGCCGACATAGCTGCCTTGAGCGCCTGCATTTCCGCCATATGAAGCAGAATCTTCGCCATGTCTTGCAGCAGACTCGCGGTGAAGTCCTGAAAGCTGAACTTTCCGGTAGTAACGAACTTGTCAAGCGCGGATGAGGCTTGCTGCCATGTCGTCGTAAAGGCTTCGCCCATTGCTTGCGCGCCAGTCTTGCCGTCGCCAACAACCTTGCCTACCGCTAGCTTGGCTTGCTCACCGTAGCTTTCTCGGATTTGCTGCTGCTTCTGCAAATGGGCTTCTAGCTGGGCCTCCTGCTGTGCGTACGCATCCGCTGCGATCTGGAGGCGTTGTGCGTACTCGGCCATGTCCAGTTGCGCCGAGTCGTATTGCTCCTTTAGCTTGGCGCTCTCGCTCAGGTATGACTCCTTGAGCTTGAGGCGTTCGGCGTCCGCTTGCTGCTCTGACGGGCTCATAAAGCGGGAGGCGTCTTGATGCTCGTAGCCCGCTGCCTGCTTCTGGACGAGCGCGGCCTGCTGGTCGGCATACTTCTGCTTGGCCTTCGCGCGCTTGTCCTCCTCCCGGAGGAGAGCGTTAGTCACGTCCTGCTCTGACTTAGTCCACGCCTCCCCAATCTTTTGCATTTCGCCTAGCGCATGCTGGCGGGCCGCGATGTCTCGCTTTTGGGAGGCCAGGTCTACGCGCTTCTCCGCAATTACAAGTTCCTCGCGGTAGTACTGCTCATTGATCTGCCGCAGCTTGTCGTAGTACTGCCGGTAGGTCAGCGCGCCCGTGTCGAAGTCGGCTTTAGCCTGGGAGAGGGATTCCCTGCGGCGCGCGTCAAGTTCCGCAATGGAGTTCTTCTGCTCTTGCAGTGCGGCGTTAAGGCCCGACTCGTCACCCTTCTTTGCGCCGTTGCCACCCTTGGCGAAGTCCAGCGGCTTAGCGCCTGTGGCGCCGTGCGCGTGGGCGGGAGGTGCGGTGTCGGACCACAGCTTGCGCATATACTGCGCGTAGCCGTCGCCGTCGCGCTTCATGTTCTCGAAGCCGATACGCGCAGCATTGGCGGCTAGCTTGAACTCGCCTTGCGCACCCAGCGAAACGACAGAAAGCGAGGTTGCGATTGCTTCCGAGAGCTGCTCGAAGCCCACGACAACCGTGCCGATGAGCGTAGCTGCCGACTTCATGATGAGGCCAATGCCCTTGTAGAAGTCCTCAAGCAGCGGCTTTAGTGCAACGTTGTCGCCTAGCGCGTCGGTAAGATTGATGATGGTAGGCAGCAATTGGAGCTTGGCCGTACGCATCATCGCGTCCATCTTGGCGGTCGATTGTTCCATCTGCTCGCGCATGGCGGCGAGCTGGGCTACGGTCTTCCCGCCGATGACGGCGCCGGTTTCGTCGGCTACCTTGCGTAGTTCGTCCAGGCCGGCGCGGCCCCTGTCGAGTAGCGGGATAAGTTGCTCGCCCGCAGCGCCGAATAGCTCATTGGCTACTGCTGCCTTGCTCGCGCCGTCCGCCGAATTGTGGAAGGCGTCCGCAACGCGCGTAAGCAACTCCTCGGGGCTTGCGCTCTTGAGGTCGACCAGGGATACGCCCACTGCCTTGAACGCCGCAGCCGCATCGGCGTTACCGTGCGTAGCCTTGTTCTGCGCTTCCGCGAGAGAGGCGAGGGCCTTTGCGGACTCCTTTGCCTCAATACCGGCAGTGCTGGCGGCGAAGGCCCACCGCTGCACCGCATCCGTGGAAATGCCCGTTTGCTGGCTTAGCTTGCTGATAGTGTCGCCGTACTCTGCAAGCTGTTCGCGCGCGTGCAGCGCGGTTTCTGCCGTAAGCGCGATGACGCCAGCAGCGGCGCCGATAGATAGGGCGGTCTTGTTAAAGATAAGGCCCATTGCGCCCGTGCGCTGGGCCAGCACGAGCAGGGAGCCCGCGAACTGCTTATAGCTTCCCTGTGATAGCTCGTGCCCGAGTACCAGTAGCTCGCGCTGTGCACCCGCAGTCTTGAGACTAAACTCATGCGTGTGCGCGGAGGCAGCGGCAATCTTCTCTACGTAGCTGTCCACAGCGCCGCCGATGCCCTGGGCCTCTGCGCGCAGCTTTGCCATTTCCGCCGTCGTCTTGCCCGCCGTGGCGGCTTGGTAGGCCAGGGCATTAACGGTTGCGAGAGCGGCGCGCTTCTGGCGGTCGGTCGCGTCTTCCGCCATAGAGGCAATTGCCTCGTACTTGGCCTGCATCGTTGATGCCGCCGAGGCAATCGACCGCTTTAGCGCGTCGTTCGACTTCATGGCGCTATCTAGCGACGCCTTGTACCCGGAGGTATCAGCGGTAACGACAACGCTTAACTGCTTGTCTGTCACGTACTCCCCCTTACTTTAGCTGCGCCATGATGGCCGCGAGATTCGCCGCCGCCTCGTCGGCCTTCTTGCGCGCGGCCAGTTCCGCGTTTAGAGCATCCAATTGGCCGTATGCGGCTGTCCGTTTAGCCATCGCCGCCTCGGCGTCGCGCATCTCGTCAACCCCGGCCATCACGCGGCGGGCAGTGCGTTCCTGATCTGCTGTGGCGGACTGTAGGGCCTGCCGGGCCGACTCGATAAGGGCGCGTAGCTTCTGCTCGGAGCGCGCGCGCGCTCCGGCTGCAATCGCTGCACGCAAGGCCCTCAACTCAGCAACAACCCGCTGAATCGCGGGCTCCAGTTGGGGCAACTCGGGCCGCTGGGCGATCTCCTGCTGCACAGGGTCGCCCGCAGATGTGAAGTGGTGATGCACAGCCGTGCCAGCGGGCAACGGTTTAGGTGCGCGCGGTCGAAACAATTTCATATGATCGGGCTCCGGCTTAGGCGACAGTAACGGCAACCGGCGCGCTCATCAGGTGGGCATCGGCGTACTTCGTCACGCGAAGCGCGGTCATGTTCTGATGGAACAGGTTCACGGGGGCGAGCGAGCTATTGGCGGGGTCGCTGTCCAGAATCAGGCTCGCCTCAGTACTGCGCGCTACCTCTTGCGGGCCATCAAACACAGCAGTGCGGGCAGCGTCCAACAGGAACAGCGTACCGACCGGCGCGGCTAGCACGGACAGGGCCGGGAGCGTTTTGTAGGTGCCGCCGCGCGGGCCAATATTCGGGTTGGCCGCGTCTTGCAGCTTCCCGAGCGTCGCGGGGTTGCCAATCCAGCATGCGGTACGCAGGTCTGCTGTGAAAACATCGAATGCAGCACCGACGCTGGCTTGCGCGGTCCCGGCTGCGGCCTGGATGGCAGCGATCACAGCGGCGTCGGTGGCGTTATTTGCCGCATTGGTCAGCACGGCCTCCACCCAGCGCACCACCGCGTCACTGGCGAACGCCAGAAGCTCGTCGCTGAATCCGAGCAACAGGCCGAACCTGCGCATGCCCGACAGCACGAAGGCAGTCCCAGGGGCGGCACCGGGGTACATGTCTTGTTCTGCGAGTTCGACAGCGCACAGATTCTCGGGCTGGGTCAATGTCCGGCGATTCGGGGGCATCTCGGGTGCGCCCAGGTCGGCCAGCATTTGAATCAGGGAGCGTGTTACCTGCGGAGTCAGCGGGGTTACTCCCGATTGCTGTGCGGGGTACACCAGCGCGCTGCCGGTAGCGGTTGCGGCCGGTACGGCGTCCTTCTCCACGCTGGCAGCAAGTACGGCCTCGGCGTGAGACATGCTGATGGCCTTGCGGATCTGATCTGCTACGGTGTTTTTCTTCATATGGTTTTCCTTGGTAGTCGTGTTCTTTGCATCCACGCTCTTGAAAGCGGTAATGGAAGCGTCTGGATTGGCGGGGATAGCCACTAGCGATAGCTCGTGTACATCGCCTTTCGTGTAGCGCGTGCCGCCGTTGCCGAGTGGCTTGGCGTCGAGTGGCCGGAAGCCGATGGAAACGCCCTTGATAAGGCCGCTCTTGACGCTGTGCCATGCTTCGTCGCAACGGTCTTTGACAATGCCGGGCTCGCTCACCTTTGCTATGCGAGCCTTGAACGGCAGGCCCTTGGCCGTTGGGCGACCAAACTGCACAGTGCCGACCGGCTGTGAATGGTCGTGATTCAGCAACAGTGGGGCATCGCCTTGGAAGCTGAGGCCCAGCGGCTCAACAACGTCGCCCACGCGGTCAACCGTGGGTGTCGATGCGACGCCTTCAATCTCGCGGCGGTCTTCTTGCAATGCTTTGATTTCGATGGCTGAGAATGCCTTGTTCATTGTTCTCCTTGGTTGAGTGACTGCGCAAAAGAAAAGGCCCGAGCAGTCGTCGGGCCTTAGTCATTGGTTGGGTCGGTTATGAAGGTTAAGTCCCGACCATCGTATGGCGATGGCCTGGGCGGTTCCTTTGACGGCGGCATGATTACCCGGTAGCTGCCCGGAGTCGTGAATTCCGGCGCATACGCTAGCGGCACCGTGCGCTTGGGCTTACGCCGGAAAAGGCGTGTAAGTAGTGCTTTCATGCTGCCCCTTAGTAGTTGCACTGTAGGTACTGCTCTATAGCCGTCTTAACAATGACGCTCGCTGTGCAGTCCTTCGCGGCGGCAAGCTCACGTACTTGCCTCACCATTTCCGGAGTGGCCCGCGTGCTCAGGACACGCAGCTTGTCATCGGTGTACGGGATCGGTGGCATAGCGCCGTTCCGTGCCATATCTCTCCTTCTGGTTAATAGGTAGACGCATTAAACCGGCCTGCGCCCCTAGCCGTCCTACTATGTCTGTCATGCAACCTTGGTAGCGGCCACTCACTGAATGCGGAGCGGTGGGTTACTCCGTTTGCCTCCCGTGTCGTGCACGGGCCTGCGGGCTTGGCTCGCCCTCCCTACTAGGTCTGCTGACCAACACACGCGTACGTCACATGCGATGCGGCCGAAGGCGAACGCGCCAGCCATTCGGCAGCAACTTCCGCACCTCTCGCAGGGCCGCCGCTGGGTTCCCCGCCGCGTCGGCAACGTCCAAAACAAAGCCGCCCGCCGTCCGCACATTGCGGTACACATCGAAGCCGTAGTGATTGAGGGTCGCAATGGCAGCTCTGAATTGCTCGGCGGTGTAGTTCGAAACTTCAACGTGTAGTGTTCTCACTCGTGTTCCCTTACAAAGTCGCCGTGCAGGCTGTCGTTACGGTGTAGACGCCCGCGCCCCTCGGCGTGAGCGGTCGATTGAAGGCCGGGCCAAGGCGGTTTGCATCGCGGGTAATGTCGCTGACGCTAAGACCCACAGGCGCGTTAGCTTTCGCGGCGCGCGCCTTGAGCAGATCGCGCTGCGCACGGAGCATTGCCTTAACGGCTCGCTCCGCGCCTGCGTCTTTGGCGCGCTTCTCGGTGGCGTGTGCAGCAGCGCGGGCGGCGCGGCGTGCTTTGCTGATTTCTCGGGTGTTTTGCATGAGAGCCCCTAACAGGTAACGTAAGGAGACTCGGGATCGAATCACCTTACGTAGCCTCCAGCTACGTCCCGAATGGCTCGGGCTCGTTAGGGTTCTTTTGTTTTACTTGGTACGTTCGGGAGTCGGTAACTACAGGGCATTGCGCCCCCGTCCCTTTAACTGCTTGCGATACTTACCAAGACTCCGGCCCGTTCTGTGCGAGGACTACCTACTTGTCCGGAGTTGCTACGTTGTTCTCCTGGCTCAATCCCGGGAGGTGGCGCGGTAGCGTTCTTTCCTGCTCGGCTTAGTTTTTCGTGCCAGCGTCGCACGCCGCTTGTTTGCTTCTTGCGGTTATCGCAGCCTGCCGGGTTCGTCTACTTGCTGCCCACCTGGGCTAAGCGTTCGTCGCGTTTCGGTGTCGTGCTGCGATGGATCGAATCATACACAAGAGATATGTATCTCAACAAGTATGGACGTGTAAGGGTAAACCCTTATTTATGGCTAAATTTTCGGTAGAGAATTCGCATCCTCTACAGTGAGATTAGTATCTCGTATAATTCAATCTCACTATTGAGAGGGCAGGAATGAGCGAAGGGAAGCAGCCGCGACGCGCAGGGAAGCCTATGGGGCGCCCGAAGGGTGAAGAAACCAGAATGCTGCACGTTCGCGTGCCCGTTCGCATGCTGGACCAGTTGGAGACACTGCAATTCGTCACGAAGCGCAAGACCTCCGACGTTGTGCGGGCGTCCCTAGACATGTACATCCAAGCAAACGGAGAAGTCCTGATCGCTGTAGCCAAGGCGCGCGGCGGGTGGCCGAAAGAATCGCCGCAACCGGGGAGCGTGCCACTATCCTTTACGCGGGAAGAGCTAGAAGCGGCGGAGGAAGTAGCAAAGCAAGACGAGCAAGACGCAGGATGATCCATCACCGAAGCGACTACCCTCGAATCCGACGCGAAGGCATCCCGACAACGATCACAAGACCTTAGACTTACATCCGGCCGTGGCGACGATATCCGCTCCAATTTCGCTCCACTGCGCTCCAATTTTTCAACCGGATTGGGCAAAATCTATAATTAGAAACTCCGTAAGTAGCTGATTTATAAGTAGTTTTTATGTCGCGCTGCTGACCATCTATGACATGTGCAAGGCGGTGGACCGGGGCATGGTGATGGGCAATGTGCGGCTGCTGGAAAAGCATGGCGGCAAGTCGGGGGACTGGGTGGCGGGCTGAAGGCGGCCGCGCCCAGACTACCCCGGACTACCCAGACGACTCCGGACGACCCGGATCATTCCGGGCCATTCCCGATCATTCCGGCTCACCGCCCGCCTGCGCCCGGGCGGTGAACGCGTGTGGCGTGGCGTCGGCGATTCTTAGCGCTGATGTCACAGGCTTACAACATCACAGGCCGCTCTGTAATAAGCGTAACGGCCCATTTCCACGCCATCAGGGGCGTGGGCTTGCGCGTTAAATTGGTATTCAATTCACATCGGGAAAGCCGCACCACGCGGTGCCCTGAGATACCAAGGTAAGCAACATGAACGCGCGAGATCTCGGCCGCATCGGCCTGCTTGCCGCCGCGCTGGCGGCTGCCGCAGGGGCCAGCCTGCCGGCCCAGGCCCACGGCTGGTACGGCCGCGGGCGGGTCGGCGTCGGTGTCTATGTCGGGCCCGGCTTCTACCCTTACCCTTATCCGTACTACTACCCCGGCTACTACTACCCGCCCGCGGTGGTAGCGGAGCCGAGCGCGCCGCCGCAGTATATCGAGCAGGGTGACGTCGATCCCGCCGGCATCCCGCCCGCCGCGGCCGGCGGCGCGCCGGACCAGGGGCCATCCTACTGGTACCACTGCAGCAAACCCGAGGGCTACTACCCCTACATCAAGGCCTGCCCGGGCGGCTGGCAGCAGGTGCCCGCGCAGCCGCCGTCGAGCCGCGCCGACGGCGCCCCGCCGCCGGCCTGACCAGCCTGATCCCGACGGAGCACCGCGCACGCGCCGTCCCCATGCCAGAGGAATCGCCATGAAAGCCCTCCCCCTTCTCGGCCTGCCGCTTGTGGCACTGGCCCTGAGCGCCTGCACCGTGATGCCGACCGGCCCGAGCGTGATGGCGCTGCCCGGCACCGGCAAGAATTTCGACCAGTTCCGCGCGGACGACGCCAGCTGCCGCCAGTTCGCCTATGCGCAAATCGGCGGGGTGAGCGCCGACCAGGCCGCCGCCAATACCGCGGTCGGCAGCGCCGTGCTGGGCACGGCGGTCGGCGCGGCCGCCGGTGCGGCCTTCGGCGGCGGCCGCGGCGCGGCCATCGGTGCCGGTGCCGGCCTGCTTACCGGCTCGGCCATCGGCGCCAACAATGCCTACTACTCGGGCTATGGCAGCCAGCGACGCTACGATGCGGCCTACGTGCAGTGCATGTACGCCAGCGGCAACAAGGTGCCGGTCTACGGCAATATGGCGATCCGCAGCGCGCCGCCGGCCGGCGCCGCCTACTACCAGCCCGCGCCGCCGCCTCCGCCGCCGGGCTACTACGCCCCGCCGGCCTACTGAGCCTCGGCGCACCCGGCATATCGACCTGCTGAGCGCCGGCTGCCGGCGCACGGCGGGCCGGCGCTGCCGGCGCAATCGGCGGCCCGCTCAGTCTTCCTGGTGCGAGGCGGCCTGCTTGCGCACCCAGTCGCAGAAGGCCTCCGGCCGGTCCTCGGCGCGCACGCCGGTACAGGCCTTGTTCACGGTGGCATACTGCGCCGCCTCATCTCCCGCGTAGTAGAAACGCAGGCGCATCAGCCAGACTCGCGCCTGCGCCTCCTTGCCCGTCAGCGCCATCAGCCACGCGGTGCGCGCGATCATCTCCGGCGTCGGCAGCAGGTGCACGGCGGCCAGGTGGCCCGGCAACAGCGCCGCCGCATTGGCCGGCGTGATGCGCGCCAGCTCGGCGCGCTCGGCGCCGGCATGGGTCTGGAACCAGAAGCGCGGCAGCGGCAGGCCGGCACGCTTGGCGCTGCCGGCATACTCGCGCGCCTCCAGGCGCCGGTAATCCTGCCACATGGTGGCCAGTACCACGCCGGCCGCCAGCACGAACAAGGCCGCCGCCAGCCGGCGCGCGGCGCGCGGCGGCTGCCAGCGCACCAGGCCGGACGGCTCGAGCCAGGCAATCAGGAAGCAGAACGGCAGCAGGAAGTAGGCATAGTGCAGCGGGTATTCGAGCATCGAATGCGCGCACAGCATGGCCAGCCAGGTCAGCGCCAGCAGGCTCTGCGCGCGTTCGTCGGCATCGCCGCGCCAAAGGCGCGCGCGCACCACCCGCCACAGCCAGCCGGCCAGCACCAGCAGCACGCCCACCGTGCCCACCAGCCCCGTCTTGGCCAACAGGTCCAGCACGGCATTGTGCGCGTGCAGGGACATCTCCGCCGTCACCCCGACCAGCGCCAGCTGCTCGAACTGGGCCCAGCCGAACTCGCCCCAGCCCACCCCCAGCCAGGGGTGGGAACGGAACATGGCCCAGGCATGCGTCCACAGCGCGCCACGCGAAGAGATCTGGTCGGCCGCCTGCAGTTGGGCGATGGTGTCGAACAGGTTCCAACCGAAGGCCTGCCCCGCCGCCTTGACCAGGGGCTGCAGCACCAGCAGGCCCGCCACCAGCGCCACCGCCGCGAACAACAGGCCGGCCGGCCGCGCCAGCGGTCCGGCGCGGCGCGCGCTGGCGCCCAGTCGGCCACGCTCGCCATCCATCGCGCCCGCGCGCGCCAGCCAGGCCATCAGCAAGGCGCACAAGGTCGCCAGCCCCACGTGCAGCACGCCTGTGCGCGAGCCGGACAGTACGATGCCGCTCTCGAGCAGCAGCGCCGCCGCCAGCCAGGCCGGCGCGCCCAGGCGGCCGCGCGCGGCCAGCCAGACCGAGGCCGCCAGCGCCAGCCCCTCGACCGTGGCCTGGTGGTTGGGCTGGTTCAGGTTGCCCCACAGGCGGCGGTTGTCATCGTAGAAATAGGAAGAGACCAGGCCCAGGCTACCCGGCTCCAGGTGGAAGACCTGCGCCCATTGCGCCAGCGTGCCCAGCAACCCCGCCACCAGCCAGGCGGCGGCCAGCGCATCGAGCAGGTGGCGGCGCCCGTCGCGGCCCGCGGCCTGCCCGTAGCGCCAGGCGGCCAGCATCACCACCGCGCCCAGCGCTAGCGCCAGCTGCGTCAGCAGGCGGCTGCCGGTGATGTCGGGCATGCCGGCGGCGGCCTGCAGCAGGCCGGTCAGGATCAACCAGAGGGGGAACAGCGCGGCGATGGGCAGCAGCGGCGCCTCGCTACGCTGGCCGGCGCGCGTGGCGAGGCTGCACAACAGCCAGGCGCTCAACGCGAACAGCAGCAGCGAGGCCCATTCGCCGTAGAAAGTAGCGAGCGGCAGGGTATGCCGGGAAACCAGCGGGGGAAACGCGACAGCGAGGAAAACGGCTAGGGCCGGAAGCGAGAACCTGAGAGGCGGCATGCGGGTGCCTGGTGGGGGCAAAGGCGCATGATAGCTTGGGGGGTGGGGAAAGAAAAAGCGCCCCGGGTGGGGCGCCTTCTTCCAATGCTTACAAGCCTATCAGACGCCCGTCTGTTGCTTCGTGCAACCATTGCCCGACGTAGCGCCGGTCCACTTGATCTGCGTCGGGTCCGTAGTAACAGGCGTAAAGGTCACGACGCACGCGGTCAACTGACCCGAGCCGGTGATGGTAAGTGCCGGAACAGTACCATCCCAAGCAACGGTACCATTTTTCGGTACGGGCAACGAAGGATAGCCAACGGCCGTGTTCAGCAGAGCTGCCGTCGCGCACTTCGTCATATCGCCACTGTTTTCCTGCAGGCACTGTCCAATAGCGATCTTCGTTGATGCGATCGAAGCAATGTTGTCGGCCCAGCGCGCGCGCGTCACGTAGTCCTGATACTGCGGAATCGCAATCGCCGCCAGGATACCGATGATCGCCACGACGATCATCAGTTCGATCAGCGTAAAGCCCTTCTGGGCACGGCGGCCCAGCTTCTTCAGTTGTTGTACGCGTTGCATGGTGATTTGACCCCTTGAAGGTATTTTCCCGATGTGATGAAACATCGTGTTTCATGTGATGCGGGACATATAAAGCAGTCTTCATGCCAGCCTTTTGGAGGGTATGTGAAGGCACGAAGTGACAATTTTCGGCAGTTGGGCGGCCGATGGCTTTGCGCTGGCGCAAATTTTGTCACCCAGGCTGACAGGCTGCGGCAGGCAATGGAAGCGCCGTTTCGATCAGAAACGAATCCAACTGAAATCCGGCGCCTCCCGGGCAGCGCGCCGCTCCCCGCTCCAGCAGAAAAACGGGCGGCCGCATCGCTGCGGCCGCCCGGAACGACGGCGCCCGGGCTTCACGCCCAGTCGCCGCTGAGAGGACGGGTCGGTCAGGCGGTCTGTGCGCCGCGGCGCTGCAGCAGCTTGCCGATCAGCACCACCAGCACGGCGCCGACGACGCCGAACACGAGGTGGGCGTGCGGCACGTTGGCCTCGAACCAGGCGGCGTCGACCGGGTCGCTGACCAGCATCTCGCCGGCCAGGTAGCCCAGCAGGGCGGCACCCAGTACGATGATGATGGGGAAGCGCTCCATCACCTTGAGCAGGATGGTGCTGCCGAACACGATCAGCGGGATCGACAGGCCCAGGCCCAGCACCAGCAGCATCAGCTGGCTGCCTTCGGGGCCCTTCTGCGCGGCGGCGGCCACGGCCACCACGTTGTCGAGCGACATCACCAGGTCGGCGATCAGGATGGTGCGGATGGCGGCCCAGATATTGTCCTTGGCATCGTGGCCGTCCTCGTCATCGTCGCCGGTCAGCAATTGCACGCCGATGTAGACCAGCAGCAGGGCGCCGACGATCTTCAGGTAGGGCAGGCTCAGCAGCTTGACGGCCGCCACGGTCAGCACCACGCGCATGATGATGGCGGCGGCGCTGCCCCAGAAGATGGCTTTCTTCTGCTGGGCGGGCGGCAGGTTGCGCGAGGCCAGGGCGATCACCACGGCGTTGTCGCCCGACAAGACGATATTGGTCAGGATGATCGATCCCAGCGCGATCCAGAACGCGGTGGAGGACAGCAATTCCACGGTGAAGCTCCTCGGTTTCTATGACTTGGTGTTGATGGATAACGACAGGTCCGCGCGCTGGCTCGGCGCGCGACTGCGGCATTTCGGATGTCTGAAAATTCAGACATGGAGATTTACCGTATGAACCTTTCGATTAGGTTTCAATCAGGATACCAGCAGACCTGGGAGATACCCTAGTGTCCTGGGTCTCAAGTGCGTTGAGCCGCTTTGTCTGGCGGGAAGTCGTGCAAGGCCGGGGCGTCAAGGACAACGGGATTGCCTCCGCCAGAATGACAATGCCCCCGCATGGGCGGGGGCATTGCATGGCCGGCCGGGGCCGGCGGTCGGTGCCGGCGCCGCGCGGGGCGCGGCGGGACACCGGGAATCGGACGCCGAATTACAGCGCAGCCTTCAGCAGGCGGCCCATTTCGGACGGGTTGCGCGTGACCTTGATGCCGCACGCTTCCATGATTTCCAGCTTGGCCTGGGCGGTGTCGGCACCGCCCGAGATCAGCGCGCCGGCGTGGCCCATGCGCTTGCCCGGGGGCGCGGTCACGCCAGCGATGAAGCCGACCACCGGCTTCTTCATGTTTTCCTTGATCCAGTAGGCGGCGTTGGCCTCGTCCGGACCACCGATCTCGCCGATCATGACGACGGCGTCGGTATCGGGATCGTCATTGAACATCTTCATGACGTCGATGTGCTTCAGGCCGTTGATGGGGTCGCCACCGATGCCGACGGCCGACGACTGGCCCAGGCCCAGCGCGGTCAGCTGGCCCACGGCTTCGTAGGTCAGCGTGCCCGAGCGCGACACCACGCCGATGCGGCCCTTGCGGTGGATGTGGCCGGGCATGATGCCGATCTTGATTTCGTCCGGGGTGATCAGGCCGGGGCAGTTCGGACCGAGCAGCAGGGTCTTCTTGTTCTGCTTGCGCATCTTGTCCTTGACTTCCATCATGTCGCGCACGGGGATGCCTTCGGTGATGCAGACCACCAGGTCGAGGTCGGCGTCAACGGCTTCCCAGATCGCGGCGGCGGCGCCTGCGGGCGGCACGTAGATCACCGAGACGGTCGCGCCGGTGGCGTCCTTGGCTTCCTTGACGTTGGCGTAGATGGGGATGCCCTCGAAGTCCTCGCCGGCCTTCTTCGGGTTCACGCCGGCGACGAAGCAGTTCTTGCCGTTGGCGTAGTCGCGGCAGCCGCGGGTGTGGAACTGGCCGGTCTTGCCGGTGATCCCCTGGGTGATCACCTTGGTATCTTTGTTGATCAGAATCGACATGCTGTAATCCTTTGCTTGGCTTCAGGCAGCGCGCGGGCTCAAGCCCCGGCGCGCCGCGTGCGTTCGCGAATGGTTGGCGTGACTGCGCGGCTTGTTACTTGCCGGCGGCAGCGGCCACCACCTTCTGGGCAGCCTCTTCCATGGTGTCGGCCGCGATGATGGGCAGGCCGGAGTCGGCCAGCATCTTCTTGCCGATCTCTTCGTTGGTGCCCTTCATGCGGACCACCAGCGGCACGGACAGCGACACGGCCTTGGAGGCGGCGATCACGCCTTCGGCGATCACGTCGCAGCGCATGATGCCGCCGAAGATGTTGACCAGGATGGCCTTCAGGCCGGGGTTCTTCAGCATCAGCTTGAAGGCTTCGGTCACCTTCTCGGTGGTGGCGCCGCCGCCCACGTCGAGGAAGTTGGCCGGCTCGCCGCCGAACAGCTTGATGGTGTCCATGGTGGCCATGGCCAGGCCGGCGCCGTTCACCAGGCAGCCGATGTTGCCGTCCAGCGAGATGTAGGCCAGGTCGAACTTCGAGGCCTCGATTTCGTTGGCGTCTTCTTCATCCAGGTCGCGGTAGGCGACGATTTCCGGATGACGGAACAGGGCGTTGGAGTCGAAGTTGAACTTGGCGTCCAGCGCGATGACCTTGCCGTCGCCGGTCAGGATCAGCGGGTTGATTTCGGCCAGCGACGCGTCGGTTTCCCAGAAGGCCTTGTACAGGCCTTGCAGGGCCTGGCGGGCTTGCGCCACGCTGGCGTCGGGCACGCCGATCTTGCGCGCGATATCGTCGGCGTCGGCATCCTGCAGGCCGGCAGCCGGGTCGATGATCAGGGTGTGGATCTTTTCCGGGGTGTGGGCAGCGACTTCTTCGATGTCCATGCCGCCTTCGCTGGAGGCCATCAGGGCCACCTTTTGCGACACGCGGTCCACCACCAGCGAAACGTACAGTTCCTTCTTGATGTCAGCGCCTTCTTCGATCAGCAGGCGGTTGACCTTCTTGCCTTCCGGGCCGGTCTGGTGCGTGACCAGTTGCATGCCCAGGATGTTGCTGGCGTAGGTCTTGACCTCGTCCATGCTCTTGGCAACCTTGACGCCACCGCCCTTGCCGCGGCCACCCGCATGAATCTGCGCCTTCACGACCCACACCGGGCCGCCCAGGGTTTCAGCGGCCTTCAGGGCCTCGTCGACCGAGAAGGCCGGAATGCCGCGCGGAACCGGCACATTGTATTTGCGCAGGATTTCCTTGCCTTGGTACTCATGGATATTCATGCGTGTTTCCTTTCGGGTAGGCGTAAGAGGGAAAGTGTTGATGCGGGTCCGCGGCGCCGGCGTCAGCCGGCGGGCACCGTGGACCTGCCGGGCGTGGACCGCGTTTCGCCGGATTCGCCGGCTTCGGGCCGCGGCACCGTGGGAGTCTGCGCCCCCTGGGGCCCGGTCTTCGGTTTCGGCTGGTAGCCATACCAGCGCGGATAAAACTGGCGGACCACCTCGCCCTCGAAATGCAGGGCATGGCAGCCGTGCAACTGGTAGGGGGGATCGGTCCGGGTATCGTCTTCGCCATCGCGGATGCTGATGACGTCGCCCGCGAAGGCCTGGATGGCGGTGGTGGGCAGCACTCCGGCCAGTTCGGTCAGGTGCGTGCAGCCGGCCACGCTGCCGAGGCGCTCGCGCACAGCCTTGCGGAAACCCTTCATCAGGTTCAGGCCGATCAGCTTGCGGTAGGCGGGGCCGATGGTGTCGCAATGGCCGGGATAGGGCACCCAGTCGGAGCAGGCGTCGGCGTCGACCACGTTCATGCGCAGGTCGATCGTCACGCGCAGCCACAGGTCATGCAAGGGCTGGCCCTCCGGGCGCACGCGGCCGCCGGCCAGCTCGATCTCGCGCGGCTTGGTGTCGGTCAGGCGCGCCTCGATGTCCCACAGGCCATCTTCCCTGAGATAGGCCTCGGCCGTGATGGCACGGCGATGCCGCAGGGCGCGGTTGACGGGCGGGGAGAGGGGCATGAAACCAGGCTGAAGCGAGGACAGATGGACGGCAGAAATCGGACGGCGGAGCCGAAAAACCCGAGGAGTTTAACATGCCGGGCCGCATTGGCCGGGAACTGCGCGCAGGTCGCGCTGTCGGCGCGCACATTGGCGCACCGCGGCCGCTACCCGGCCATCCGCGCCACACCGGTCGCACGGCGAAGCCCGGCGCGGCATGCCGGGCGGACAGACGCCCAGCGGCAGGCGGTATCGCCGGCGGCCACTTGCACATCGGCGCGTACTGGCGCGTACCGGCGTGCACAATACACCTGCCGGCGTCATAGGTATTTCCCAGCAGACATGGATGGAAGGACCGGAGCCGGACAGCTGGCTGGCTGGCGGCTTCCCGCCACGGCGTTCCGGCAGTCAGGGGCAATCAGTCGTCCCCTGGCCACTCATCGGACGGCTCATCGCCCTGCCCCGCGATGACCTTGCCGATCACGCTGCGGGAAAAGCCCCGCGCCATCATGAAACGGATCTGCTTGGCCCGGGCCTCCGGCGACTCCGGCGCCACGCCGAAGCGCTTCTGCCAGACGGCACGGGCGCGCGCCAGTTCGGTATCGGCCAGCCGCTCCTTCAGCGCCTGCAACTGCTCTCCGCCCAGCTGGTGGGTCTTGGCCTCCTGCATCACGCGCGCCGCGCCATAGCGTGCCGCGCGCCGATGCACGAGGCTGTCGACGAAACGGACATTGGACAGCCAGTTCTCGCGCTCCAGCGCGTCCAGCAGTTGCTCGACCTCCTCGGGCGACTCGGCATGCGGCGCCAGCTTGCGCGCCAGTTCGGCACGGCTGTGCTCGCGCCGCGACAGGTAGCCGATGGCACGGGCCTTGAGGGAGAGCGGGGGACGGGTGGACATGGCTGCGGGGCGGGATGCCCGAGGCCGGGCAGCGGAAGGAAGCGGAGGTTGGATAGAGCGGCTGCAGCGATTTCAGCGGTGGCAGCGGTGGCGGAAGGCGTGCCGGCTCCGCGTGAGGCCGCCTCCAGCGGAATGCCACGCGGAGGGCATCGCGAAGGCACTGCAAGTTACCCAGAGGTACAACAAAGGCACAGCGACTAAGGTACAACGAGGGCACCGGCAAGGCCGGCGCCCTCGTGGCAGCCCGGCTCAGGTAGTCCGGGCAGGCAGTCCGAGGCATGACAGCCGGCGATGCGCGCCGCCCGACCGCCCCGGCGCCGGCTCATTCCTCGAGCGCCGCGACCGCCGTGCCGTTCAGCGGGGCCACGCCCAGCGCCACGCGCACCTTGTTCTCGATCTCGTTGGCGATATCGGGATTCTCGCGCAGGAATTCGCGCGCATTGTCCTTGCCCTGGCCGATCTTCTCGCCGTTGTAGCTGTACCAGGCGCCCGACTTCTCGACGATCTTGGCATCCACGCCCAGGTCGATGATCTCGCCCTGGCGGGAGATGCCCTGGCCGTAGAGGATATCGAAGAAGGCTTCGCGGAACGGCGGCGACACCTTGTTCTTGACCACCTTGACCTTGGTCTCGTTGCCGATCACGTCGTCGCCCTTCTTGATCGAGCCGATGCGGCGGATATCGAGGCGCACCGAGGCGTAGAACTTCAGCGCGTTGCCGCCGGTGGTGGTTTCGGGCGAACCGAACATCACACCGATCTTCATGCGGATCTGGTTGATGAAGATCACCAGGCAGTTGGTGCGCTTGATGGTGCCGGTCAGCTTGCGCAGCGCCTGGCTCATCAGGCGGGCCTGCAGGCCGGGCAGCGCATCGCCCATCTCGCCTTCGATTTCGGCCTTCGGCACCAGCGCGGCGACCGAGTCGATCACGATCAGGTCGATGGAGCCGGAGCGCACCAGCGCGTCGGCGATTTCCAGCGCCTGCTCACCGGTGTCGGGCTGCGAGATCAGCAGGTCGCCGACATTGACGCCCAGCTTGCCGGCATAGTTGACGTCGAGCGCGTGCTCGGCGTCGATGAAGGCGCAGGTGCCGCCCAGCTTCTGCATCTCGGCGACCACCTGCAGCGTCAGCGTGGTCTTGCCCGACGATTCCGGACCGTAGATCTCCACCACGCGGCCGCGCGGCAGGCCGCCCACGCCGAGCGCGACGTCCAGGCCCAGCGAACCGGTGGACACGACCTGGATGTCCTGCTCGACGTCACCGTCGCCCAGGCGCATGATCGAGCCCTTGCCGAATTGCTTCTCGATCTGGGAAAGCGCCGCGGCAAGCGCCTTCTGCTTCTCCGCGCTCACGCCTGCACCCGCCTTCTTGTCGTCCATGGTCGTCCTTCCGTCAATGGTGTATAAATAGGCCGCATGTGGCGCGGCGCCTGGTTTCCGTGCGTGCCGCGCCGGCCCGCCGGCGCATCCTGGCCCCGGCGCAGGCGCCAGGGCGATCCCGCTCCCGCGCCGCCGTCTTGCCGGGCGCCGCGGGGCACCGACCCGGCAGGACCGCCAGGCCATGCCGCCCCGATGCCGGTCCTCGCCGAACGTGCGAGTACTGTATAAAAAAACAGTATGCTTGGCAAGCCCCGCCCGCGCCACGGACGCAAAAAGTAAAGGCGCCCGGGCCTGGCCAGGGAGGAGACACTGACTATGCGCATTCTCATCGCCGAAGATGACGACGTGCTGGCTGACGGACTGACGCGCTCGCTGCGCCAGTCGGGCTATGCCGTCGACCATGTCGCCAGCGGACTGGAAGCCGATTCGGCGCTGTCCACCCAGAGCTTCGACCTGCTCATCCTCGACCTGGGCCTGCCGCGCATGTCCGGCCTGGAAGTGCTCAAGCGGCTGCGCGCGCGCGGCGCCATGCTGCCGGTGCTGATCCTGACCGCCGCCGACAGCGTCGACGAGCGGGTCAAGGGGCTGGACCTGGGCGCCGACGACTACATGGCCAAACCCTTCGCCCTGACCGAACTGGAGGCGCGCGTGCGGGCCCTGGTGCGGCGCGGCGCCGGCGGCGGCGGCACCCTGGTCCGCCACGGCCCGCTGGCCTTCGACCAGGTCGGCCGCGTGGCCTACCTGAACGAGCAGATGCTGGAGCTGTCGGCACGCGAACTCGGCCTGCTCGAGATCCTGCTGAGCCGCACCGGCCGCCTGGTGTCCAAGGAGCAGCTGGTCGACCATCTGTGCGAATGGGGCGAGGAAGTCAGCAACAACGCCATCGAGGTGTATGTGCACCGGCTGCGCAAGAAGATCGAGGTGGGCGGCATCCGCATCGCCACCGTGCGCGGGCTCGGCTACTGCCTGGACAAGTTCCAGGCCGCGCCGCTACCGGAGGACGCGGCCGGCGCGGCCGGCGCCTCGACCACCGTGCACGCCTGAGGACCGCGCTGGTGCCCTCCCCCGTCCAGGCCGGCTGCCCGCACGCGACATGACCCTGCTCAGACTGCCCTGGCGGCGTGGACACGCGCGGCAGGCCCGCCGCACCGCCGCCAGCCCGCCGCCGGCCGCGGCGGATAGCGCGGCCCTGCCCGACGACGTCGCCCTGGCCGACGCCCTGCCGCACCTGGAGGACGATGCCCGCCAGCCGGCGGCGCGCTCCCTGTTCGGCGAGATCCTCGACTGGATGCTGGCGCCGCTGCTGCTGCTGTGGCCGATGAGCATCGCCGTGACCTACCTGGTCGCCAAGTCCATCGCCAACGGCCCTTACGACCGCTCGCTCGAAGCCAGCGCCATCGTGCTGTCGCAGCAGGTGCGCGAGGTGAACGGCCGCGTCACGCTGCAGTTGCCGCTGTCCGCGCGCGAGATCCTGCGTGCCGACGAAACCGACAATATCTATTACCAGGTGGTCGGCACGCGCGGCGAGTACATCGCCGGCGACCGCGACCTGCCGCTGCCGAACGAGGACGAACAGGGCCACGCCGGCCTGGTCTCGCTGCGCGACGACCGCGTCAAGGGCAACGATGTGCGCGTGGCCTACACCTATGTGGAACTGCGCAACGTGTCCGGCGAGCAGCCGGTGCTGGTGCAGGTGGCCGAGACGCTGGACAAGCGCGCCCGCCTGGCCAACGAGATCATCAAGGGCGTGATCCTGCCGCAGTTCGTCATCCTGCCGCTGGCGGTGGTGCTGGTGTGGTTCGGCCTGACGCGCGGGCTGGCCCCGCTCAACGCCATCCAGCAGCGCATCCGCGCGCGCAATCCCGGCGACACCAGCCCCATCGAGGAGGGGACGGCGCCGCAGGAGATCACGCCGCTGGTGTCCTCCTTCAATGAACTGCTGGCGCGCCTCGACCAGTCGGTGCAGACGCAGAAGCGCTTCATCGCCGACGCCGCCCACCAGATGAAGACGCCGCTGGCCGGCCTGCGCATGCAGGCCGAGCTGGCCCAGCGCGAGCAATCGCCGGAGGAGTTGCGCCGCTCGCTGGCGCAGATCGCCGGCAGTTCGGAGCGCACTGCCCACCTGGTCACCCAGCTGCTGTCGCTGGCACGCATGGAGAACCTGGCCAGCAGCGCCGGCATGGCGCCGCTGGACCTGGCCGCGCTGGCGCGCGAGGTGGTCAAGGACTGGCTGCCGCGTGCGTGGGAACGGCAGATCGACCTGGGCCTGGATGCCGACGACCATCCGGTCATGGTGCAAGGCAACCGGCTGATGCTGACCGAGATGCTGAACAACCTGATCGACAATGCCATCCGCTACACCCCGCCCGGCGGCCACGCCACCGTGCGGGTCAGCGCCGACCCCTTCGAACCCTTCGCCTACCTCGACGTGGAAGATACCGGCCCGGGCATCCCCGTGGCCGAGCGCGAGCGCGTGATGGAGCGCTTCTACCGCGTGCTCGGCACCAATACCGAGGGCAGCGGGCTGGGCCTGCCCATCGTGCGCGAGATCGTGCAGCAGCACGGCGGCGAGATCCGCATCCTCGACCATGTCTACCAGCAGGAGCCGCGCCGCGCCGGCGCCCGCCTGCACATCACGCTGCGGCGGCCGGCCGAAGACGCGGAGCACTGAGCATGGCAGGCCATCGCGACACCCCGGACGAACGGCGCGCCTGGTACCGCAATGTGCGCTGGATCGGCGCGCTGCTGGGCGTGTGGTTCGTCGTCACCTTCGTGGTGAGCTGGTTCGCGCGCGAACTGCGCTTCGACTTCTTCGGCTGGCCCTTCTCCTTCTGGGTCAGCGCCCAGGGCGCCCTGATCGTCTACGTGCTGATGGCAGCCATCTACGCCTGGCGCATGAACCGCGCCGACGATGCAGAGGCCGCCGCAGCCGCGGCGCAAGCGGCACCCGAGAACTGGCGCGACGATGCTGCGTAGCGGCATCCCCTGCATCGCGCCAGCCGTCTTTTCCTCCCGTTTTCCAAGCTCTCTTCCTTGCGCGGCGCAGCAGGCGGAGGCCTTGCGCAGGCCTGCTTCCGGCCTAGCGTATACCCCGACGAAACTCCCCATTTCCGATGGGAATCTGTCAGAACTCAGTAAGTTTCGCCTCCCACAATCCAAGCAACTTCGGCAGGCCGGGAGCCTCCGCAAGTGCTCGCGCAGTGTCGCCCCCGGCCCGCACGGAGACCTTACGACAATCGAAGGAGACATCATGGCCAATGCGCAGCACGTTGCGATGCCGGGGGGCGGCACTCAGAACGCACCCATGACGAGGGAGGAGAGGAAGGTCATCCTGGCCTCCTCGCTCGGCACGGTGTTCGAGTGGTACGACTTCTACCTGTACGGCTCGCTGGCGGCGATCATCGCCAAGCAGTTCTTCGCCGGCCTGGACCCGACCTCCGCCTTCATCTTCGCCCTGCTCGCCTTCGCCGCCGGCTTCATCGTGCGTCCCTTCGGCGCGCTGGTGTTCGGCCGGCTGGGCGACATGATCGGCCGCAAGTACACCTTCCTGGTGACCATCCTGATCATGGGCATGTCGACCTTCATCGTCGGCCTGCTGCCCGGCTTCGCCACCATCGGCTGGGCCGCGCCGGTGATCCTGATCGCGCTGCGCATGCTGCAGGGCCTGGCGCTCGGCGGCGAGTACGGCGGCGCGGCCACCTACGTGGCCGAGCACGCGCCGCACGGCAAGCGCGGCTCCTATACGGCGTGGATCCAGACCACCGCCACGCTGGGCTTGTTCCTGTCGCTGCTGGTGATCCTGCTGTGCCGCGAGCTGACCGGCCCGGCCTTCGACACCTGGGGCTGGCGCATCCCCTTCCTGGTCTCCATCCTGCTGCTGGGGATGTCGGTCTACATCCGCCTGTCGATGAGCGAATCGCCCGCCTTCCAGAAGATGAAGGCCGAGGGCAAGACCTCCAAGGCGCCGCTGACCGAGTCCTTCGCCCAATGGCGCAACCTGAAGATCGTGATCGTGGCGCTGCTCGGCCTGACCGCCGGCCAGGCCGTGGTCTGGTACACCGGCCAGTTCTATTCCCTGTTCTTCCTCACCCAGGTCCTGAAGGTCGACGCCAAGACCGCCAACCTGCTGATCGCCGGCGCCCTGCTGATCGGCACGCCCTTCTTCATCTTCTTCGGCTCGCTGTCGGACAAGATCGGCCGCAAGTGGATCATCATGGCGGGCTGCGCGCTGGCCGTGCTGACCTACTTCCCGATCTTCAAGGCGATCACGCACTACGCCAACCCGGCGCTGGAGCGCGCCCAGCAGTCCGCGCAGATCGTCGTCACCGCCGACCCGGCGCAGTGCTCCTTCCAGGGCAGCCCGATCGCCCGCGAGATCGACTTCCGCAGCTCCTGCGACATCGTCAAGCGCACCCTGGCCCAGGCCAGCGCCAGCTACGAGGTGGTCAGCGCCCCGGCCGGCACGGTGGCCTCGGTGAAGATCGGCGACAAGGAGATCCCCGCCTTCAACGCCGGCCTGACCGAAGACCGCCACAGCTTCAGCGAAGACAGCAAGAAGCAGATCGCCGGCTTCAAGAAGTCGGTCGGCGAAGCAATGAGCGCCGCCGGCTACCCGAGCAAGGCGGATCCCGCCCAGATGAACACCATCATGGTGCTGGTGCTGCTGGTCATCCTGGTGATCTACGTGACCATGGTCTACGGGCCGATCGCCGCCATGCTGGTGGAGATGTTCCCGACCCGGATCCGCTACACCTCGATGTCGCTGCCCTACCACATCGGCAACGGCTGGTTCGGCGGCCTGCTGCCCACCATCTCCTTCGCGCTGGTGGCGCAGAACGGCAACATCTACTACGGCCTCTGGTACCCGATCATCATCGCCGCCGTCACCTTCGTGATCGGTGCCCTGTTCGTCCGCGAAACCAAGGACGTCAACATCTACGCCCACGACTGAGCCCCGCGGCCCCCGACACCCCCGCCGCGCGCGAACGGGGGCGCCGGAGGCGGCCGGCGGCCCCGGCCACCCCGGCGGAAAAACGCCTAGGAAAAATCTTTGCACAAAGGTGTTGACAGGCTCTGAAGTCCACGTATAATTGCGGTCTTCAACGGCGAATTAGCTCAGTCGGTTAGAGCGACGGAATCATAATCCGCAGGTCCGGGGTTCGAGTCCCTGATTCGCCACCAAATATGAAACCCCGGTAGATCCACGATCTACCGGGGTTTTTCATTTTTCACTAGGGGCTCCGCCGGTTTTTTGCGCGGGCCCCTTTGCGTTTCTTCCCGGGCGCCGCTCCGCGGCATTCACCGCCCCTCAGTCCAAACGAACCCGAACGAACCCGGACGGCCCCCGATCGAAGGTGGCCGCGAGCACGGCGGCAAGGAGCCACGCCCCCCCCCTTCGGTCCCTGCCAGTTGAATCCATACAACGCGCACACCCATCTTGCGGTTCGACTTTGACCACCACGAGGTTCCCGTCTACACTCGCTGCAACTACAAGCGGGCTTGCATGACAAGCCCGCGATAGATTTTCGGGTCAAGGAGCGCGAGCATGGGCCAAAGAAGCCCGGCAGTGCCACAGCGATGGGATGACTGTCGCTTTTATCGGGAAACATGGGTCAAAGCCGCACGCCTCCCAGGCGTCGCGCGATGGCGCTATGGCCTGCCGCGCAAGCAGCCGGGATTCACCCTCATTGAGTTGATGGTGACGGTTGCCATCGTCGGCATTCTCGCCGCTGTGGCGTACCCTTCGTATATCCAGTACGTTGTGCACTCCAATCGCGCAGCGGCGGAGTCGTTCCTGCTAGAGGTTTCCGCCACGCAGGAGCGCTACCTGCTGGACAACCGCGCCTATGGCACCAGCCTGGCCGCACTGGGCTACTCCGCCCTGCCCTCGAGCATTGCCGCCAGCTACCAGGTCAGCGTCTCGGCAAATGCCGGCCCGCCGCCCACGTACACGCTGACGGCCACACCGATCGGCGCCCAGTCCAGCCACGACACGCGCTGCGGTACGCTTTCCCTGTCCAACGCAGGCGTCAAGTCCGCCTCCGGACCGGCGTCCGATTGCTGGCAGTAGGCCATGACGCATCGGACCCATCGCCTCGCCGAGCGGACCCGCCGCCCTGCCAAGCCGGCGGGCTTCACCCTCATCGAGCTGCTGGTGACGCTGTCCGTGCTGGCCATCCTCGCGTCCATGGCCGCGCCATCCTTTGCCAGCTTCGTTGCCACGCAGCGCATAAAGAATGCCTCGCTCGATCTCGCGGCCGCGCTCACGCTCGCGCGCAGCGAAGCGGTAACGCGCAATACGAGCGTTTCGGTGAATGCATCCAGCAGCTGGAGCGGCGGCTGGGCGGTGACGGCAGGCACGACGCAGGTGCGCAGCTTCGGCCCCTACCAGGGCATCGCCATCTCCACGACCAGCGGCACGTCCCTGGCCATGGGCAACGACGGCCGTCCCGTCGCCGGCGGAACCAGCTTCCAGCTTTCCACGGCCGCCCCCGCGCAGAGCACGACCGTGCTCTGCGTCGTACTGAGCGGCACCGGGCGCGTCTCGGTCGTCAATGGAGCTTGCGCATGAGGGCCATCCCTTCCCACCGAGGACGACCCCGACCAGGCAGGCCGGCGCGCGGTTTCGCGCTGATCGAGATCCTCGTTTCGGTCGTGATCCTGCTGGTGGCCCTGCTCGGTGCCGCCGGGCTGCTGGCCCGCTCGAATCAGATGGAAATGGAGACCTACCAGCGTGTCCAGGCCCTGACGCTGCTGCAGGACATGGCGGCACGGCTGAACGCCAATCGCCAGGTCGCCCCTTGCTACGCGGCGGGATCCCCGATGACGGTGCTGGGCAGCGGCTCGACCTCGGTACCGGCCTGCGCGCTGGGCAACGCCGCCCAGCAGGCGCTGACGACGGCGGACCTCACCGCCTGGAACACCGCCCTGCTCGGCAGCGCCGAGACCAGCGGCGGGAAATCCCTCGGTGCCATGATCGGTGCGCTGGGCTGCATCGAATCCGTCGACCCGGTCAACCAGGTCTACCGCATCTCGGTCGCCTGGCAAGGCCTGGCCAAGACCGTGGCGCCCGCGCTGCCGTGCGGCAGCGGCAGCTTCGGCGATGACACCACGCGCCGCGTCGTCAGCATCCAGGTCCGGATCGCCACCTTGTCATGAACCGCCTCCGCCTCCACCGCCCCTCGCAGCGAGGATGGACGCTGGTCGAGCTGATGATCGGCATCACGATCGGGATGCTCATGCTCATCGCCCTCGGCAGCCTCTACTTCTCGACCACGCAGTCGCGCTCCCTGCTGGCGTCCGTCTCCGACCAGATCGAGAGCGCGCGCTATGCGCTCGACATGATCGGGCACGAAACCGAACTGGCGGGCTTCTATGGCGAGACCGGCCAGGCCAGAAGCGCGACGGTATCGATGCCGTCGCTGTGCGCCACCACCAGTACCGCGCTCGGCTTCGCCAACAGCCCGGTGACCATGCCGGTGCCCATCCAGGGATTCGCGGCCGGCACGGTCGCCTCCTGCCTGCCGAACCTCAGCGCACAATCGGAGATCCTGGCGATCCGCCGTGTCTCGACCACCAGCGCCGCGGCCGCAACGGCGTCGGCCACCACGGGCCAGGCCTACCTGCAGAACTCCGCCTGCGGCAGCGACCCGGTTCCCTTCGTCTTCGACACCAGCGCGGCGGCCTTCACCCTGCAGACCAAGGCCTGCACCTCGAGCGCGCTCGCGCCGCTGCGCGCAGCCGTGGTCCGCATCTTCTATCTCGCCGCTTGCGACAACTGCGCCGGCAGCGGCGACGGGATCCCCACACTGAAGATGGCCGAACTCATCAACGGCGCCTTCCAGGTCAACTCCATCGCGCAGGGCATCCAGGATATGCACTTTTCCTTCGGCGTCGACCAGGACAACAACGGCTCCGCCGACTGCTACGTCGACAATCCCGGCATCGACAACAGCGGCGCCTGCACGAGCGTCACCGGCTATTCGTGGGCTACGCCGTCGGCCAACTGGCATAACGTGACGTCCGTGCGCATCAGCCTGCTGGCGCGCACCACCACCCGCGCCAACGGCTGGACCGACACGCGCCAGTACGACCTCGGGCGGAGCAGCCCGAGCGGGCCGTTCAACGATGGCTACAAGCGCCATGTCTACGCGCAGGTTGCCCGGCTGGCCAACGTAGCCGGCCCGAGGGAGTAGGCCATGCCATCGCTGCGACAGCACAAGCAGGCGCGCGAGCAGGGCATGACGCTCGTCGTCACGCTGATCTTCATGGTCATCTTCCTCCTGCTGGTGATCTCCCTGATCCATTCCAGCGTGGTCAACGTGAAGGTGGCCGGCAACCAGCAGCACACAGTGGAAGCCCGCAGCGCGGCGCAGCAGGCCATCGAACAGACCATCAGCCAGGACTTCACCGCCAACCCGGCCGCGGCGGCCTCCAGCGTGGCGGTCGACGTGAACGGCGACGGCACCGCGGACTACGTGGCGCAGGCCTCGGCGCCTGTGTGCACCAGCAGCCAGCCGATCAAGGACACCGACCTCGATACGACCAATGCCGACGACGTGTCCTGCTACCTCGGCAATGGCAACCAGAACACCGGCATCCTGACCTCGACCGCCAGCGGCGGCAATTCCCTGTGCAATTCCACCCAGTGGGACGTGCAGGCGAGCGTCAACGACAGCACGACCGGCGCCAACGTGACCTTGCACCAGGGCGTTGCCGTACGCGTGCCGGTCGGCACCACATGCCCATGATCCATCGCCGCGCCGGCCTGCGATCCGGCGCGCCCACCGACTCCCGCTGCCTGCCCTCTGCCGCCATGCGCCATCTCTTCCTCATCGCCTTCCGGCTGGCCGCCATCGCCGCACTCGCCTTCTCGGCGGCCTCGCCCGCCCATGCCGACGACATCGACCTGTACACCGGGCTGCAGACCGGCGCGGGGCAGCCGAACATCCTGCTGGTGATGGACAATGCCGCCGCCTGGGACGCCTCCGTGACCATCCCGAGCAGCGCAGGGTGCCCGAGCTGGACCCCGTCCAGCGCCAAGGATGCCGACTTCATGGCCTGCGCGCTGTACAACGCGCTCGGCGCGATCGGCTCCAACCCGGCCCTGCTCGGCAAGATCCGCCTCGGGCTGATGATGTTCGCACCGGCCAGCACGGGTGGCGGCCTGTTCTACTATCCGAACCCGTCGCCAGTGCCGCCCGGCCCCCTGCCGGTGATGGACAGTACGGCCATCGCCAACTTCCAGACACTGGTACGCAACAACATCAACGTGACTGCCAAGGCCAGCAAGAACCTGCTGGACGAGTCCATGGCCGAAGCCTGGGCCTACTTCACGGGCGGCACCGGCATCTCCGGCACCAAGTACACCTCGCCGCTGACGGACCATTGCCAGAAGACCTTCATCATCTATATCGCCGGGTCGTTCAACAACAACGCCCCCAAGACCGCCAACGGCACACCGCCCGCGCTCGCAGCGCTGCAGACGGCCGGCGCCACCTCGGCACAGCAGGCGCAGCTCGTCCTGCCGTCCAACGCCAACAAGTACCAGCAGGACTGGGGCGACGAGTGGGCGCGCTTCATGTACCAGAGCGACCTGTCCGGCGGTGCCAACACAGCCTACAAGCAGAATGTCGTCACCTACACCATCGACGTGACCGATGGCAGCAATCCGTCCTACGACGCGCTGGTCAAGAGCATGTCCAGCAACGGCGGCGGTTCCAACTTCACGGTGAGCGTGGGCGACGCCAAGGCCCTGCAGAACGCCTTGATGAGCATCTTCAATGAAGTGCAGGCCGTCAACAGCGTGTTCGCCTCGGTGAGCCTGCCGGCCTCCGTCAACGCCCAGGGGCAGTTCCTGAACCAGGTCTACGTCGGCATGTTCCGCCCCGATGCCAGCGCGGCACCGCGCTGGCTGGGCAACCTCAAGCAGTACCAGATCGGCTACGACGCCAACGGCAACATCGTGCTGCAGGACGCCAAGGGGCAGAAGGCCATCAGCAACGCCTCCACCGGATTCATCTCGCCCAACGCGGTCAGCTTCTGGACCGCCGACCCGCCCCCGACATACGGTGCCAGCGGCTACGGCACGGGTTCGGTGGCCAACTGGCCGGCGCAGGGCTATTGGCAGAACAGCCCGTCGAGCGCCGGCTGGAAACTGGATCTCCCCGACGGCGAGATCGTCGAGAAAGGCGGCGCCGGGGAAATGCTGCGCGCCACCAACCTGACCAGCCAGCAAGGGCGCACGCTGCTGACCTGCAACGCCAGCTGCCAGGCCAGCACCGCCTTCACCTCCTTCGACACCAGCAACAGCTGGCTGACCGGTTCGGCGGGACTGGCCGCCATCAATGCCGGCGAAGCCGGCGTGCCGACCATCACCAGCACGGAGCTGCCCAAGCTGATCGCCTGGATGCGCGGACAGGACACCAAGGCGGCCGACTCCACCAGCATCGCCGGCAAGGAAGCAGAAGCCGGACCCGGCTCGCCGGTCACCGTGCGCAGCTCGATCCACGCGGACGTGCTGCACTCGCGCCCCGCGGTGGTCAACTATGGCAGCACCGGCGTGGTCGTGTACTACGGCACCAACGACGGCGTGTTCCACGCCATCAACGGTAACCAGAGCGCGGGTATCAACGGGGTGCGGCCCGGCGGCGAGCTATGGGGCTTCGTGGCGCCCGACTTCTTCGGCAAGCTAGGCCGCCTCTACGTCAACTCCCCGGAAATCCAGCTGTCCACGACCCCCGGCGGAATCACGCCCACGCCCCTGCCGCGCGACTACTTCTTCGACGGCAGCACGGCGGTGATGCAGGACCTGCGCAATCCGTCCAGCCCCCGCGTGGTCATCTACCTGACCGCCCGGCGCGGCGGCCGCTTCCTCTACGCCATCGACGTCACCAACCCGCTCAGCCCCAGCTTCCTATGGCGGCACAGCTACGCGGACCTGCCCGAACTCGGCCAGACCTGGTCGCAGCCGCGCGTGCTGCGCGTGCGCGGCTACGCGAACCCGCTGGTGATCATGGGGGCGGGCTACGATTCGACGGAAGACAGCGATCCCTACAACGCGAACGCCAGCACCGGCGGCGACACCATGGGGCGCGGCCTGTTCGCCTTCGATGCGGTCAGCGGCAGTCTCGTCTGGAGCGCGCTGCCGGACTGCACCGGCATGAGCGGCGCCTGCGTCAAGGTGGCCGGGCTCACGCGCGCCATTCCCTCGGACGTTACCCTGCTCGACCGCAACGGCGACGGCTATAGCGAGCGCCTCTACGTCGGCGACCTCGGCGGCAACCTGTGGCGGGCCGACTTCGAGGCTGCGGCCGGCAATGCACCGGCCAACTGGACCATGACCAAGCTGGCCGCGCTGGGCGGCTCGGCCGGCAGCAACAACGCGCGCAAGTTCTTCTATCCGCCCGACGTGGTATCCACCGCGGGCTACGATGCCGTCATGATCGGCTCCGGCGACCGCGAACATCCGCTCTATTCGACCTCGCCCACCCCGGGCCTCGCCTACAACGTGGTCAACCGGCTCTATATGATCAAGGACAGCAATATCTCCGGCATGCCGTTCGCCTGGACGCCAATCACGGAGGCCGGCCTGTCCGACATCACGACCAGCACCCAGCCCTACAGCGGCGCCGGCTCCGGCTTCTACATTACGCTCACCAATCCCGGCGAAAAAGCCGTCAACGCGGCGCTGACCGTCGCCGGCTACACCACCATCGGCACCAACACGCCGACGGTGCCGAGCCCCAACCAGTGCTTCCCCAACCTGGGCGCGGCCCGGACCTATTCCTTCAACTTCGTCACCGGCGCGGGACAGAACACCGCGCGCTCGATCGTGCTCGACGGTGGCGGCTTCCCCCCCTCGGCCGTGTTCGGCATCGTGCCGGTAACCAATGGCAGCAGCACCACGCTGGTGCCGGTCGTGATCGGCGGCGGCAGCCAGACCGCCACCGGAGGCGGCGATGCCACCTCGCCGATCGGCGTGCAGCAGGTGAAGATCGCCGGCGCCGGCAAGCGCAAGCGCGTCTACTGGTACCCGGAAAGCGACCGCCATTGACATGGCGCCGGGCGCGCGGGCGGCTGGCTCAGTGTTGTAGCGGGCGCCGGCCGGCTCGTCCGCCGCCCCTTCACCGCCTCCTGCGCCGCGACCGGCCACGCCGTGGCACGATGGGCATTACAATCGCCCGGGAACCGGTGGCCGCCACATCCGCCACCGCCGCGCTTCCCCGGCCCGCGCCAAGGCGCGGCCTCCGCCCCAACGCTCCCACAGCCACAGGAGACCATCCATGACGCAAGCAAACGGCACCACGATCACGTTCCAGCGCCCCGACGGCAAAGAACTCCAGGGCTACCTGGCCACCCCGGAAAAGACCGAAGGCGCGCCCGCGGTGGTCGTCATCCAGGAATGGTGGGGCCTGAACGACCAGATCCGCGGCGTCGCCGACCGGCTCGCGCGCTGCGGCTACCTCGCGCTGGTGCCCGACCTGTACCGCGGCAAGTCGACCGTCGAGGCCGAAGAAGCCCACCACCTGATGAGCGGGCTCGACTTCGGCGATGCCGCCTCGCAAGACATCGCCGGCGCCGTGCAATACCTGAAGACCCGCGCCAGCCGCGTCGCCATCACCGGCTTCTGCATGGGCGGCGCCCTGACCCTGCTGGCACTGGGCCAGAACCCCGACCTCGCCGCCGGCGTGGCATGGTACGGCCTGCCGCCGCTCGAATACATCGACCCCGCCAGGATCCGCGTGCCGCTGATGGGCCACTGGGCCACCCAGGACACCTTCTTCACCCCGGAATCGGTCGACGCGCTGGAAGCCAAGCTCAGCGAAGCCAAGGTCGACTTCACCTTCCACCGCTACCTGGCCCACCACGCCTTCGCCAACGAGACCGCCGTCGGCCCCGGCCGCCTGCCGGCGACGCAGTTCGACCCGGTTTGGGCGGAAATGGCCTGGGACCGTACGTTGACGTTCCTGGCGCGTACGCTTTACTAAGGCTCTACCAAGCGGCATCTACGCCGCGTCGCTGCCGCGCTCCTGCTCGGGGCGGGCAGCGCCACATCCACCCAAAGGGCACAGCACCGCTCGCCAGGGAAGCGGTGCCCCGCCCCCCTCAACGCTCACGCAAGCTCTCCTGCCGGTAGGTCATCAGCGGGCTCAGGAAGTACTCGATCACGCGCCGCTTGCCGGTCTTGACCTCGACCGCCACCGACATGCCTGGCGACAGGCCTACCTCGGTGCCGTCCACCTGCATGGTGCTGCGGTCGAGGCGGATCCGGCTCGAGTAGATCCAACCGCGTTTCTCGTCGAACTGAGCATCGTGCGACACCGAGGCCACGCTCGCAGGCACCGTGCCATAACGGGTGTACTGGAAGGTCTCGATCTTGGCCTCTGCCTCCTGGCCTGCGCGCACGAAACCGATGTCCTTGTTTTCGACGAAGGCTTCGACCTCCAGCGCATCATCCTTGGGCACGATGACCATCAAGGGCTGTGCCGGCGTGACGACACCGCCGACGGTATGCACAGCCAGTTGCTGCACCGTTCCGCCCACCGGTGCCACCAGCCGCATCAGCCGCGCACGCGTTTCGGCCTTATGCCATTCCTGCGCCAGTGCGGCCGCCTTCTGCTGGCCGTCGGCCAGCGACTCCAGCGCGGACCGGCGAGTCTCTGCCGACAAGGCCGTGCGCTGCTCCTGCGCCTCGCGCAGCGAGGCGGCGAGTTCCCGCAGGCGGCTGCGCTGAGCGGCAAGGTCGGCCTCCTGCTCGATGCGTACCTGCTCGCGCTCCAGATAGCCGTGCTGCGACACGAACTTGCGCTCGACCAGCGTCTTGTAGTCATCGGCGCGTTGCCGGGCGATCACCGCTGTCCGTGACAGCTTGTCCACTTGCGCCTGCGTCGAACGGATCTCCGCCTCGCTGCGCGCCATCGCAGCATCGAGCCGTGCCAGCCTCGCGCGGTACTCCTGGTATTGCCCCTCCAGCAGACGCTGGGCTTCGGCCCGTTTGCCGACATCCGTCCCGTCGCCCGCCAGCAAGGGAACCTTGCCGCCGGCCAGCGCCTGCATCAGTGCTTCCGCCCGCTCGACTTGCAACCGCGCCACCTGCAGGTCTCCCGCAAGGCGCTCCCTGTCCGCCTGAGCGGCAGTGGCATCCAGTTCAAGCAACAGGTCGCCCGCCCTGACCACCTGCCCGTCAGTCACATGAATCGCCTTGACGGCCGCCGTCTCCAGCGGCTGAATCACCTTGGTGCGGTGGCTGGGCACGATCTTGCCCTGCGCAACGGCCACTACGTCGATCCTGCCGAAGATGGACCAGAGCAAAGCGAGCAGCGCGAAAGTCATCAACAGCCACATTGCCACGCGCGGCGCTGGCGACACAGGCGCCTCCTGCAGCGACAAGGCAGCCGGGAGAAACGCTGCCTCGGCTGCTGTGTAGCCGACCCCGTCCAATTCTTCCCTCCGCTGCCACGCGGCGGAGAAGACGCCCGTGTAACGCCGCAGCAGGTCCTTCACGGCCAGCGTCCAGAGCTTCATGCTGCCTCCGCTCCCTGCTGCAGCCGATACAGATAGGCATAGAGACCGTCCGGACGCTGCAACAGCGCCTGGTGGTTGCCCGCCTCCACGATCTGGCCGCGCTCCATCACCACGATACGGTCGGCATCGCGTACCGCTGACAGGCGATGAGCGATGATCAGGACGGTACGCCCCTGGCAGATCGCCTTCATGTTCTGCTGGATCATCCGCTCCGATTCGTAGTCCAGGGCGCTGGTCGCCTCGTCGAAGATCAGGATGCGCGGATCGGACATCAGCGCGCGCGCGATCGCGATGCGCTGGCGCTGTCCGCCGGAGAGGGTCGAGCCGTGTTCGCCGACCATGGTGTCATAACCCTCCGGCAACTCACTGACGAAGTCGTGCGCGCCGGCGAGCCGCGCCGCACGCATCACAGCCTCCAGCGGCGCGCCAGGATCGGTCAGAGCGATGTTGTCGCGGATCGAGCGGTTGAACAGCACGCTCTCCTGCAGCACCACGCCGATCTGTCGGCGCAGCGACGAGGCATCGGCCAGACCCAGGTCGACACCGTCCACCAGCACCCGCCCGCGCTCCGGCACGTGGAGGCGCTGCAGCAGTCGCGTCAGCGTGCTCTTGCCGGAGCCGGAGCGGCCCACGATGCCGATCACCTCTCCCGGACGTATCGACAGGGAAACCCCGCGCAGGACCTCCTGCGCCTCCGGACGGTAGCGGAACACGATATCGTCGAATTCGATGTGTCCGTTCAGACGTGGCAGCGCGCTACGGCTCCCGCCGGACTCCGGCCGTGTATTGAGGATATCGCCGAGCCGCTGCACCGACAGCCCGGTCTGCTGGAACTCGGTCCACAGCTGCGCCAGCCGCATCACCGGCTGCGCGACATGGCCTGCCAGCATATTGAAGGCCACCAGCTGACCGACCGTGAGACTGCCGTCGATGACCAGTCGGGCACCGAAGTACATGGTGGCCACCGTGACGATCTTGCCGATCAACGTAACGCCGCTGCCGGCAAGCGTGCCGATGGTCGCGGTGCGGAAGCTTGCCGTCACATAGCCCGCGAGCTGCTTGTCCCAATTGCGTGTCCACTGCGGCTCCACCGCCATCGCTTTCACGGTGTCGATACCGCTCACGGTCTCGACCAGGAAGGACTGGTTCTCCGCGCCACGGTTGAACTTCTCCTGCAGTCGTGCCCGCAGCAAAGGCGTAAAGGCCAGCGACACGAAGACATAGCATGGCAAGGAGACCACGACGATCAGCGTCAGCCAGCCGCTGTAGTAGCACATCACTGCCAGGAACGCGACGGAGAACACCAGGTCAAGCACCACGGTCACCGCGTTTCCCGTCAGGAAGCCGCGGATATTCTCCAGCTCGCGCACGCGCGCCACCGAATCGCCGACGCGCCGCGCCTGGAAGTAGGACAGCGGTAACGACAGAAGATGGCGAAATAACTGCGCTCCCAGCTCCACGTCGATGCGGCTGGTGGTATGTGCGAAAACGTAGCTGCGCAGCCCGCTCAGCATTACCTCGAACAGGCTCACCACCAGCAATCCGACCGCAATGACATCGAGTGTCGTGAAGCCGCGATGTACCAGCACCTTGTCCATCACCACCTGGAAGAACAAGGGTGTCACCAGGGCGAACAGTTGCAAGACGAAGGAAACCAGCAGCACCTCGCCCAGCAGGCGGCGGTACTTGACAATGGCCGGGATGAACCAGGTGAAGTCGAACTTCCCCAGCTCGCCCGCCAGCGATGCCCGGGATGCCAGCAGGATCAGATCGCCTGCCCAGCGCTGCAGGAAAACATCGAGCGGCTCCACATTCGGCCGTTCGGCAGCAGGGTCCTGCAACAGCACCCGTCCGCCGGCAGTATCGACCTGGGCCAGCACGACAAAGCGTCCATCGGCAAGCAAGGCAATGGCTGGCAGCGACGCTTGAGCAAGCCGTGCCGGCACAGGCTGCGTGCATCGGGCGCGCAGGCCGAGGCGCTTGGCGGCGAGCAGCAGATCCTGTTTGGAAAATGCCTGCCCGTCGGCGCGGAACTCATGAGCAAGCTGGTCCGGCTGGGCAGCAAGACCATGGAAACGTGCGAGCATCACAAGGCAGTGCAGGCCGGAATCCAACGCAGCAGATTCCGGTGGCGGAGACGCAACGTCGCCGCCGTTGTCATCGGTTCGAGACATCGGGCCAAGGGGAAATACAATGACGAAGACATGGCGCCGCCCGCGCGGGGCGGCGCCTTCTCGAGCGGATAGGAGGTGAGGAGAGATAGGGCAAGACGTGCCCGCCCCCTCCCGCAGGTCCTACTTCCAGTTCGCGGCCAGCACCGGCGCGAGCGCGCTGCGATAGTCCGCGGGCAACGAAGTCTGCCCCGACGCTGGCGGCGCAAAGGCAGCCATGGCATCCACCAGCTTGTCGACGTTGTTGTCGGCAAGCTCCTTGCCATTCTGCAGGCGGAAGCGGTCCACGTGATACGACGAACCGCTGTACCAGCTTCGGATCGTCAACGAGTCACCTGTGCCGAGCAGCGTAAGCCGCAAGTCACCGTCCTTCTTTTCCAGCCAGATCTGGTCGGCCGCGATATTCGCGCCGAAGTGGACCTGATCGTCGGAGCCCGTGACAGGATCGTAGTTGTAGATCGTATCCTTGCCAGACCCGCGTCCGAACAGATAGGTATCCGACCCACCCCGGCCTTCGAGCCAGTCGTCGCCCGCGCCACCGTCGATCACGTCATTGCGGCCCGATCCCACGATGGTGTCGTTGCCCGCGCCGCCCTTGAGCGTCCGCGCCAGCACCGTATCGAAGGTCCACACCGTGCCGTCGGCAAAGCGCAGCTCTTCGATCATGTAGGGGCTCTCGCCGTCCTGGTAGAAGTAGTTGCGGATGCGCAGCGTATTGCCCGAGCCCGACAGCGTCAGCAGCAGGTCGTCACCCGTGCCGTCTCGGCGGATCGTCACATCGCCGGGGCGCACGTCCGCATCGAACCGCACCACATCCTTGTTCGGGCTGCTGTCCCACGACTCGCTGATCGTGTCATTGCCCGAGCGGCGCCCGAACAGATAGGTATCCGAGCCCTTGCGCCCATCCAGCCAGTCATCACCCGCACCACCGTCGATCACGTCATCGCGGCCCGAACCCACGATGGTGTCGTTGCCCGAGCCGCCCTTGAGCGTCCGCGCCAGCACCGTATCGAAGGTCCACACCGTGCCGTCGGCAAAGCGCAGCTCCTCGATCATGTAGGGGCTCTCGCCGTCCTGGTAGAAGTAGTTGCGGATGCGCAGCGTATTGCCCGAGCCCGACAGCGTCAGCAGCAGGTCGTCACCCGTGCCGTCTCGGCGGATCGTCACATCGCCGGGGCGCACGTCCGCATCGAACCGCACCACATCCTTGTTCGGGCTGCTGTCCCACGACTCGCTGATCGTGTCATTGCCCGAGCGGCGCCCGAACAGATAGGTATCCGAGCCCTTGCGCCCATCCAGCCAGTCATCACCCGCACCACCGTCGATCACGTCATTGCGGCCCGAACCCACGATGGTGTCGTTGCCCGAGCCGCCCTTGAGCGTCCGCGCCAGCACCGTATCGAAGGTCCACACCGTGCCGTCGGCAAAGCGCAGCTCCTCGATCATGTAGGGGCTCTCGCCGTCCTGGTAGAAGTAGTTGCGGATGCGCAGCGTATTGCCCGAGCCCGACAGCGTCAGCAGCAGGTCGTCACCCGTGCCGTCTCGGCGGATCGTCACATCGCCGGGGCGCACGTCCGCATCGAACCGCACCACATCCTTGTTCGGGCTGCTGTCCCACGACTCGCTGATCGTGTCATTGCCCGAGCGGCGCCCGAACAGATAGGTATCCGAGCCCTTGCGCCCATCCAGCCAGTCATCACCCGCACCACCGTCGATCACGTCATCGCGGCCCGATCCCACAATGGTGTCGTTGCCCGCGCCGCCCTTGAGCGTCCGCGCCAGCACCGTATCGAAGGTCCACACCGTGCCGTCGGCAAAGCGCAGCTCCTCGATCATGTAGGGGCTCTCGCCGTCCTGGTAGAAGTAGTTGCGGATGCGCAGCGTATTGCCCGAGCCCGACAGTGTCAGCAGCAGGTCGTCACCCGTGCCGTCTCGGCGGATCGTCACATCGCCGGGGCGCACGTCCGCATCGAACCGCACCACATCCTTGTTCGGGCTGCTGTCCCACGACTCGCTGATCGTGTCATTGCCCGAGCGGCGCCCGAACAGATAGGTATCCGAGCCCTTGCGCCCATCCAGCCAGTCATCACCCGCACCACCGTCGATCACGTCATCGCGGCCCGATCCCACAATGGTGTCGTTGCCCGCGCCGCCCTTGAGCGTCCGCGCCAGCACCGTATCGAAGGTCCACACCGTGCCGTCGGCAAAGCGCAGCTCCTCGATCATGTAGGGACTCTCGCCGTCCTGGTAGAAGTAGTTGCGGATGCGCAGCGTATTGCCCGAGCCCGACAGTGTCAGCAGCAGGTCGTCACCCGTGCCGTCTCGGCGGATCGTCACATCGCCGGGGCGCACGTCCGCATCGAACCGCACCACATCCTTGTTCGGGCTGCTGTCCCACGACTCGCTGATCGTGTCATTGCCCGAGCGGCGTCCGAACAGATAGGTATCCGAGCCACCCCGGCCATCGAGCCAGTCATCGCCTGCACCACCGTCGATCACGTCATTGCGGCCCGATCCCACGATGGTGTCGTTGCCCGAGCCGCCCTTGAGCGTCCGCGCCAGCACCGTATCGAAGGTCCACACCGTGCCGTCGGCAAAGCGCAGTTCCTCGATCATGTAGGCGCTCTTGCCGTCCTGGTAGAAGTAGTCGCAGATGCGCAGCGTGTTACCCGAGCCCGACAGCGTCAGCAGCAGGTCATTACCGGTGCCATCCCGTCGGATCGTCACATCGCCTGGGCGCACGTCCGCATCGAACTGCACGACATCGGTGTTGCTGTCGTAGTCGGCCGACTCGCTGATCGTATCGTTGCCCGAGCGGCGTCCGAACAGATAGGTATCCGAGCCACTTCCCCCATCGAGGCGATCGTCGCCTGCACCACCATCGAGCACGTCATTTCCAGCGCCACCGGACAGGGTATCGTCACCATCGCCGCCATAGAGATAGTCGTCGCCACGCCCCCCCGAGAGCAGGTCCCTTTTCCCGGACCCCAGCAGCACGTCGGCGCCGCCGCTGCCATCGACCGCCCCCTCACCGGCATAGATGCCGGCTTGCATCAAGGCCTGTGCCAAGCCCGCCCCGGAAGACTGCTGGATGCGGGCGCGCAGCGCAGCCGCGATGTCATAGCCTTGCTGCTTCCACCCTGCGCCGAAATGCCGCGTCAGTTCCGCCATCAAAGTCAGCGTCTCCGACAGACCAACAGTCTGTTGCGCCTGGCCGATCCGGGCCTCCAGCCCGCTGAAATCGGCTATGGGCTGGCCTTCGGCACCGGCACGATACCGCACGGACTCGAGGTAAGGGCGCCAGCGGGTCTGTATCGCCACGGCCTTGTACACACTGTCAGTCAGTGTGTCCCACGCACGGGCTACGATCTGAGCGCGCTCACCAGTCAGGATCACCGATCCGCTGCCATTGGCGCCCAACAACGTTCCGCCCATCTTCTCCAGGATCGCAACACGGGTCAGCCAATCGGCGTCATTCGAGGCCCCCCGGAATGAACGCTGCCCCGTCGCCACCAGGCTCTGCGTCGTCTGCATTGAAGAAGTCCCTGCCCAAGCCTTCAACAACGACTCGATCAAGGTCTTCTGCTCGGTGGCGGTCTTCGCCTCTGCCACCTGCTTCAGCACCCCCCGCAGGGCCTCCCCTTCCGGGGTCGCCATGCTGGCAGCCTGCCAGAGCGCGCGGACATTGCCGGAACCTTCCACATAAGGCAAGGCGATCACATCGTCGCGCAGCGGGATCTGATCAGGGAACTGCTGCTTCAGCGTGTCCTCCGTGAACCAGACATCGGCCATCTGCCGCTCGACCACCTTGCCATCGACCACCTGCTTGAAGCTGCCTGTCCCATCCACGACATTCCCGTTGGGCAGCGTATAGCGCTGTCCGTCGCGACCGACATTGAACGAGACGATGCCAAGCGCATCCAGCGTCAGCAGTTCTCCCTTGCCGGTCAAGCCGTCGCCGTCGCCATCCCGCCACACACGCAGCGAGGCCCAGGATTCGTCGCGCTTGTCGAGCACGCCATCCCCGTTGCTATCCAGATCGCGCAGCACGGCAAAGCCATCCGCTGCCGTCCGTCCGCCGGAGATCGGCGTGAAATTGCTGAACAACTCGGCGCCTGACTCGATCTTGCCGTTGCGGTTGCGGTCGATTACCAGCAGGCCATCGCCACGGCTCAGCCAGCCGCTTTTGGTCTTGATGCCGTCGCCGTCGTAGTCGAAATAGACAGCGTCGGCACTTCGTGCGCCCACAGTCTGGATGCCGTTGCCGTCGAGATCAAGGATGAGCGGGTCGACCAACCCCAAAGCGGCAAACAGGTCATCCATGAACTTCCCGACACCTCCAAATATGTCCTTAATCCACTTAGCAAAATCGCCAACTGTAGCCTGATTATTCGTCCAAGTCATGGTTAATCCGGCCACAGCAACCGTAAATCCCGCAACCGCCAAAGGCACCCCTCCGGCCACGGCAGATGCTATTGCCAAGACGTTGCCAATTAGCGATACAACATCCGCCATCTTAACATCGGCACCTTGATCCCCATTAGCAGCCGATTTAACGGCAGTAACTACTATCCCAGTGCCGTTTATAACAGCTCCCGCCACAGGATTTAAACCAGACGTAACACTCAAAGCCGCAGCACCAAGACTATAAGTGGCAGCAATTTTATCACCCACGCCAGCCGAATTAATATTCTGGATAACGGAATCCACCACTTGCACGTTAGTAGCACCGACATCCAAGACCATCGTAAAGACCTGACCAACCCCATTCGCCGCGGACATTTCACCCTCCAAAGAACAAGAAACCGTACAGAATAAGACCAATCAACCCAATCCCAGCAGCCAGATTCCTCCAAATGAAGTAAAGTCTACCTACACCCGTGTCCCGCACAAAATCCCTAATCTCTTTTTCCGACATCCTATCAACATCGCGAAATTTCTTTATTTTGATTTTTTCAACAAGAAAAAGCAGCTGAAGAATTGCCAAAATAAGCGGAATAAAATATATACTTTTCACATCAGCCCCAAAAGAGAAAAAATCACCAACAAATCACATTGATTCGCAAAAATCCAATAATATGAATTTACGCAACCAGCATTTGCAATGGCACCCCCATATAATGACTTCAGCTCTATCAGTCGGGACGAATAGATCCGGCAGCAACCTTTGTCCCCAGCCTCAAGGCAACACCGTGAATCAAGTAAGGGTTGCACTTGAGGCTAGAGACCAAGCACTCAAAATTCTCCTCGCACAAGCTTGACATTGCAAATCAAAAATAAATAACCCCCCACAATACAACCAGTCACCCGCCTTTAATTCTCAACAAAACAAATGCAAACAACCAATATATCGACATCACCACAGGCAAAAATAGTACAAATTGCGCCGAGATCATAAAAATAAAATAAAAAATATCTATCGATCCGAGAGCATCTCGCAATGTCACTGCCTCGGATAAATTTGTCCTTTTTATTGGAAGGAGACACATAGGCAGAGATACTGCACCTAATATTGTGAGTGACCCTCCACGGATCGCCCCCCCGCCAACACATGCGTCATGCGTCCATTCTTTTTTACCCTCATTGGCCAACCCGTCCTCGCCCCCCCTGCAAGCCTTGCCCCCTCTGCTCTTAGATTGGCCGCCCTAACAAAATTGAATACAGTGAATTGGCTAAGCCATCTAACCTCATTGGGGGTTACCATCGGCCTCCCATCGCGCCACTCGACCTGCCAGAATCGCTTAGCAAAGACAGCAGAACATTGCAGGGCAATGGTTAAGAATATCAATGGCGATGCGGCGGGAACCTCTCTTGAGCCACCACCAAAGAACGTGAGATAGCCCGTATACAAAAAAGAGGCCAGCAGCCCCATTATTGTCAATCTATTAATCACACCACCTCACCACCAATAGCTTTCGAAAGGCGAATATAATTCGCACCAAAATACAACCAATACCCATCCCTGAAATTAACCTGGAGATATGAATAACATCCCAATTCAAGTAGCAGAATCAACACACAGCAACAATCCCCATAAATTTTTTAACCCAGCATTGAAATGCTCACCCGGCAAGATGCAAAATTAACAAGAGATGCCATCTCACCGAAATAAGACGCGTCTGCTTTTTATTCAACTTTTTTTAAATCAGATATAAAAGTCACTATCATCTGAGCGAGCTCGTGAGTCGACCAGCAAGGCTGGCGAGTCCCACGAACGCATCTCCGGTAGAGAGCCCCCGCATTTCAGCGCCCAGCAGGCCCGATTTGACGACCGCAGAAAGGCGTCCTCGTCCACGCAAAGGGACTTTCGAGACAGACTTCGAAGAGACTCCGGGTACAGGGGATGACAGTCGAAATCCTTTGACACCAGAGCTGATCGCCCGGTCGCATTACAGGTGGGAGAATGCAAGAACGCACTGTCGTCGAGCGATCGACTCAACCACCCGCTCCTGTGCCCCGGCCAGTTGAGCCAGCGCTTGGCCATCGCGACATGGCGTGCCAGGAAGACCAGATGGCGGCGATTGGTTTGGCTGGTATCCCCCGCCAGGACGCGTCAGCGCAAAACCGAAGTCACGAGCGGACACCCGATGCCACACGATGTCCGCTCGCGAAGACCATCTGGATCAGCGGTAGATCTCCGCAGACGATGTCCACGCCCCGCCGACGACGAGGACTCCCCCGTCGGTCAGCAATACCGCTGCATGCTGCGAGCGATTGACCGCCATGCTGCTGGCCTGGATCCATGTTGCCGAATCAGGCTCATACAAGAAGGCGGAGTTGTCGTCACGGGCAAGAAGACTCAGTACCGAGCGCCTACCGCCCGCAATCAGGACGTTGCCGTTCGGCAGCAACACGGCGGCATGTTCGCCAACGGGATCGGGCAGCGTTCCGCCGCTCACCCACTGGCCTGAGGCGGGGTCATACAACTCGCTCTGCGTGCCACCGTTGCCGACGATCAGGACCTTTCCATTCGGCAGCAATGTCGCGGTATGCATGGAATGCTCTGCCGTCGGGCCCGCTGTCTTGGTCCAGGTATCAGTTGCCGGATCGTAGAGCCTGGCATTCGCGCCAAGCATGACCAGTACCCTGCCATCGGGCAGGAGCGTGGCGGTGTGCTTCCTGTGGGACCGGTAGCCGGGATCCGCCTGATCGATGGCCGCTGCCTGGGACCAGGTGCCCGTGGTGGGATCATAGAGTTCGGCCATGGTCACGTTGCCGTCGCCTTCGCCGTTCAGCTTATCGACGTTCCCGATGACGAGTACCTTGCCGTTGGGCAGCAGCGTTGCTGTATGGGGCTCGTAGATCTTGTTGCCGGTGATGGTGTTGAAGGTGCCGGTGCCCGGATCGTAGAGCGTGGCCGAGGGGCCTATCCATCCGCCAACAAGCAGCACAAGGCCATTCGGCAGAAGCGTCGCAGTGTGATGGGTCCGCATGGTTGCCACTTCACCGGCCGACGTCCATTGTCGCGTTGCCGGATCGTACACGTCGGCCGTATTGATAAGACTCTGCGGTGGAAATATCCCCGCCTGATGGCCTGCACGCGTCGATCCAGGTCCGGGAACGGACACAACGCCGCCGACCACCAGGACTTTGCCATCGGGCAGCAGTGTGGCAGTCGTCCGTTGAGGGCCCTGGAGCCGACTGCCGGCCGTCTCCCACCTGCCGGTGGCGGCAACGGCAATCCGCACCGTTGCCGAGACGCTACCGGCGGCGTTCTTGCCCAGCACTGTATGGACAGACTCCCCCTGCGCCCGCGCGGGGGTGCCGCTGATGACACCGGTCGATGGATGAAGACTGAGGCCGGCTGGCAGCGCAGGGGTCACCGAGTACGCGGTAATCTTGCCCCCTGTGCTCTGCGGCACATTCTCGGCGATGGCCTGCCCCTGGCTGTAGACGACCGAAGCGGCTCCGTACTGCAGCGATACCGGCGCCACCACGCGCTCGCTCACTTCGATGCGCAGGCTCACGGACACGCTGCCTTTGGCGTTGCTGCCTGTGACGACGTAGGACACAGGCGCGGCCGCCGCCCGGGGGGTGCCGCTGATGACGCCGGTGCCACGATGGAGCGCCAGCCCGGCGGGCAGCGCGGGGCTGATCTCGTAAGACGTGATTTCGCCACCAAGATTGCGCGGCGCGTTGGGCGGAATGCTGGTGCCCGCCTCGTACACGACCGATTCGTCCTGATAGCGGAGCTGCTCCGGCGCAACGGCTTCTGCCTTGACCTCGATCTGCACGCGCGCGGTGGCACTGCCTGCCGGATTGGTCGCCGTCACGGTGTAGTGAGCCGCAGCGGTCACCGCCGACGGCACACCCGTGATGAAGCCGGACTGCGGATCGATCTCAAGCCCCGCCGGCAAGGCCGGCGCGACGCTGTAGCGCATGGGGCGGCTGCCGGCAACGTTCGGACGATTCGCCGCGATGGCCTGGTTCTGCACGTAGACGATGCTGGCGTCGGAGTAGGCTAGGCCGGCCGGTGCATGGAGGGAGGATTGGGTGTCGAGGGACGGGCTGCCTCCGTCTCCGCCGCCACAACCGCCGAGGATGGCGGCCGCAAGCAGCAGGCTTGCACAGGAGTTCTTTCGCATGGTTGTCTCAAGAGCTTTGTTTCACATGCGTCCTCGCGGGGCATAGCCGGTCACGACACGACGCAGTTGGGAAATGCGCAATGCATCCATTCTTTCTGAACCCTTCTTCACCCTCCCATTGCCCTATCCTCCACAGGCCACTCCCCCTCTTCCTGAGAGGCACTGTGTCGAATGATCAGATGCGACGGAAACAGCGGAATGTGTCTTACCTCCTCCTGCGAACGCGAAGTCCGCGTAACTACCTCTCTCTTCAATCCCCCAGCCGCCGTATCTGCCAGCCGCATGCCAGCACCGCGAGCCCGGCCAGCATCGAGCCCTCGCGCTTGAGTTGCATGCCAGCGGCGCTGTAGGCCAGGCCGAAGGCGATGAGGGCGGAGCCGAGGCGGGAGACGATCTGCTTTTGCCTGCCGTGCTGTTGCTGCTGTTGCCTGCGGTGCTTCATCAGGTCTCCATGCGAGTGGTGGGACGTGGCATCTGGCGCTGGCGGCGGCTGCCGCGAGGCGTGCGGCGCACACCAAGGGATGCTGACGGCCTCGCGCCAGCGCCGCTGGGGCGCGGCGGATGGCGGAGGCCTGTGGGAAATGGCGCGGATCAGGCCCCGCGGGCCCGTCCGCTCCGCGTTCAGTCCTTGCGGATGAACATTTCCACCCGGCGGTTCGGCGCCAGGCATTGGATCAGCGCGGTGCGGTTGCGCTGCTCGCAGGACACGAGCGGGTTGCCCGCGCCTGCGCCTCGGGCGTTGATCGGCACGCCGACGCCACGCTGCTCCAGGTAGCGCTTGACGGTCTCGGCGCGCTGGACGGACAGGCGCTGGTTGTAGGCTGCCGAGCCGATGCGGTCGGTGTAGCCGATCATGTCGATACGCGTGACGTCCTGGTTCCCTCGCAGGTCGGTCGCCAGCTTGTCGAGCGTGGAGCGCCCGGCTGCGAGCAGGCCCGATTCGTCGCCTTCGTCGAAGCCGAAGGTGGCGTCGGCCTGCAGCGTGATCTTGGGCGGCACCACGGCGACCGGAGGCGGTGCCGGCGGCTTGCACGCCTCGATGCCGGCGGCGACCTTGGCGAGCCCTTGCGCAACGTCGTCGGCACGCTGCTTGGCGCTGGTGAAATTGCGTGCCCAGGCGTCATGCCCGGCGTGGATCAACTTGACCTCGGCGCAGGCGAGCTCCGGCTGCAGTGTCGGGCAGGCGTTGATGCGGGGGTCGGCCTTGTAGCCGTTGATGGCCTGCCACAGGTCGGGCCGCACAACGGAACTGGTCCGCAGTTCCTGGTTGGCGGCCGACAGCGGCTCGCGGCCTTCCACCATGGCGAGCTGGCGCGCGGCTTCGCCGATGCTTTCTTCCACGAAACCCCAGCGGTTGCTGGCCGCCAGTTCGGCCTTGCCGGCCTCGACCCAGCAGCGGCCCTTGGCCGCGAAGTAGCTGCCCCTGGCCTCGTCCGGCAGCGCTTCGAAGCGCTGGGCGGCATTGGCAAGCGCTTCGGCAGGCTTGCCGACGGCGCCGTAGGCGGCCACCCAATGATCGGTGACCGCGCCGGCGTTGACGCTCTGCTCGGCGCCCAGCCCCCTTTTCAGCACGGTGGGATCCTGGATGCCCAGGCTGTCCCGTACTGTCGTACTGGTGCAGCCGGCTAGCGTCGCCGCCGCCATGGCCAGCACCAAGATTGGTGTTTTCATCACGTGTTGTCCCTGTCGAGAAAAGGCCGCGCAGGCGGCCTTGCCGTTCGATGTAGGTATTCGAGGGAAGCGGGCCTGCGGTTCACGCCCGGCAAGCGGGCCGCGCAGTCACGGCATTGGCGCCGTGGCTGCGCGGCCACCGTCTTGCATAGGCGTGGGACACAAGCCGCTCCGCCCGACCGAACGGCATTGCCGCGGAAGCCGGAGCTTCCGCGGCCCTTCGCTTATCGACCTCTACCGAGGATCACTGGCCGAAGACCACGCCGACACCAGCGCGCACGATGGTGCTGTTGCCGCCAGCCGAGGACACGCCTGCGTTCAGGTTGATGTTCCCCTTGCTGTTCCAGCGCGAGACCGTGATCGCCACCGCCGGATGGCCGCGGTAAGCCGCGATGCCAGCGTTGAGCGAAGTCCGGCCCGGCAGGTAAGGCGTGACGTTGTTCAGCGCGGCAGCCGCAGCGATACCACGGCTCAGCGTGCGGTCCATCCCGTCGATGCGGGTATTGAGACCGCTGACGGCCTGGTCCGTGTACTGATTGGCCGACTGCAGCGTATCGGCCGCGCTGCGGGCGATCGCGCTATTCATCGTCGTCGCGTTCACCGCGCTCATCGCGTTGGCAGCCACGGTCGGGTCGACGCTGGCGATATTGGTCAGCTCCCGCTCGTTGCCTGCCGAACCGAAGGAGACGGTGTTGGCACGGTCAGCCACGGCGCCGGCACCGATCGCCACCGAATTCTCCGCCTTGGCGGTCGAGCCATGGCCGATCGCCGTCGACTTGGTGGCGCTGGCCACCGAGTTCGCACCGGTCGCCGTGGCGTGCATACCCGTGGCGTTGGCGTTGGCGCCGGAGGCCGTCGAGTGGGTACCCGTGGCCACCGCGCCTTCGGTGCTGGCATCGCCGTGTGCGGCGAACAGCCCGTTGCTGCCGGTACCGCTGCCGCCGCCATTGCCACCGCCGGTGCCTCCTCCGTTGCCACCGCCGGTGCCGCCGTTGCCACCCGGGTTCCATTTGTCAACCTTGTTACCCAGATCGTCCACACGCTCCTTCAGGTCGAACAACTGGCCACCGTTCACGGCCTGCTTGCTGCCTTTTTCGACAAGGCCATTGGCGACATTGGTCAACAGGACCGGACCGCTGGTGAGGGTGCCGAAGTTGACGGACTTCTTTTCGGCGTCCGAGTAGGTCACCGCCAGGCTGGTCTTGCCATCGGTGCCCAACAGACCGGCATCCTTCAGCTGCTTCAGGTTGATTGCATCGGTATCTTCCGTGCCAGCCGCAAGATTGCGGATCTTGGTGCCCTTGCCCTTGGTACCGGCCAGGGTGAGCGCCTCCTTGGTGTCGTCGTCGTACATCACACCGAGCGGATCGCCGGTGCCGGCGCTGGCGCGGATGGCATCGTTCATCTGCTTGACGTTGACCGCGTCCGTCTCGTCCTTGCCGGCGGAAACGTTCTTCAGCTTGGTCGCATCGCCGCCCTTGTTGAAGGTCACCGAACCCTTGCCCTTGTCGTCGTAGGCGACAAAGGTATTGGTCGACTTGCCGGTGTCGTCAAACGTCAGGCCAGCATCCGTCAGCTGCTTCAGGTTGACCGCATCGCCATCCGAGCGGCCGGCGGCCACGTTCGACAACACGGTGGCCTTGCCGCCGTTGTTGAACGTAATGTGCTCCTTGCTGGCGTCGTCGTACGCGACGAATTCGCCCTTCACCTTGCCGTCGCTACCGATCTGCGCGCCCAGGTCCTTCAGCTGCTTCATGTTGACGGCGTCGCTGTCGTCCTTGCCGGCGGCCAGGTTGGTCAGCGTGGTAGCACTGCCGCCCTTGTTCAGGGTCAGCGTGGTGCGCTGGTCGTTGTCATAGGGAACCGACAGCGGGTCCGTACCGCCACCGCCGCTACCGCCGCTGTTGGCCGCTGCCGCCAGTGCCGAGCCCACGTCCGTGTAGGTCTTGCCGCCGATGTTGTAGGTCGGCGACTTGACGCTGCCGTCCGCATTCAGTTCGGCACCGCCGCCGAGGGCCTTGGTCACGCCCTTGAGCTGCGAGACGTTGACGGCATCGGTGTCACCGGTACCGGCGGCGAGGAAGACCATGCGGCGTTCGTTGCCCTTGGCGCCGACGGAGATGACGTTGTCAAGCGCGCCATTGCTGTTGGCGCCGAGGACGATGCTGTTTTTGCCCCGCGCTTCCACGATGCCATTACCGATCACCACCGTATCCGCGCCCTCCTTCTCCACTGCTGAGTCCGTACCAATCACAATCGAGCGTTGAGCATCAGCCCTGGCAAGAAAACCGAGCGCCATGGAGCCGTCCGCCACCGCAGTTGCCCTGACACCGAGCGCGATGGAGTTCGCGCCGTCCGCAGATACATTACTGCCCACTGCGACCGAGTTGACCCCGCCAACAATGGCATTGGAGCCGATGGCTACTGCACGGTCGGCATCAGCTCGTGCAGTCAGCCCGATCGCAATAGCATCGCGCTTGGTCGCCTGAGTCTCGCTAGGCTTATCAGTGGGCCCCGCAACAATCAGGTTTTCCAATGGCACGCTGGATTTCGATTCGGCGGACAGCGCCCTCCGAGTCTCCGGCGCCGGCTGGTTGTTCAGCCCCGCGAGCATCTTGTTGACCTGTCCCAGGTTGACTGCATCGGTATCCCCCTTCCCCTCGGCCACGTTGACGACGCGGCGGAGATTCCCGGTGCCACCCACGGCAAACGTGTTTTCCTGCGAGGCGGTGGAGTTGTAGCCGACGGCCACTGAGTTCTCCTTAGACGCAATTGCGCCGTATCCCAACGCCACACCGCGATCCGTGTTGGCGGTCGCACTTGCCCCCAACGCCATGGCTTGGTCACCTTGGGCTCTTGCCCGTCGGCCAATAGCAAGGGCTTGAGGCCCCATTGCGAAAGCATTGCCGCCAATGGCGACGGCATCAGTACCCGTGGCCTGTGCCTGTGCAGCGTCGGTTGGTCCGAACTTCATATACTTGAGGTTCGGCGCAATGACCTGCATGCTTTCCGTCACCGCCGACAGAGCCGATCCAACGTCCTGATAAGTGTGGGCATTGCCATTTGCATCGTTGATGATATAGGAAGGCGACGTCACCCCGCCCTTGCCGTCGGCTGCGGCGCCCCCCCCAAGCGCGGCGGCAACCTGCCCCATGCCGGTATTGAGCTGCTTCAGGTTGACCGCGTCGTTGTCAAGGGAGCCTGCCGCGACATTGCTCAGCGTGGTGGCAGATCCACCGCTGTTGAAGGTGACCTTGGACTTTACCTTGTCGTCATAGGCCACGAAGCTGCCACCTTCCACCTTGCCGTCGCTGCCGATCTGTGCGCCCAGTTCCTTCAGCTGCTGGATGTTGACACCGTCCAGGTCAGCCTTACCCGCCGCGACATTGCTCAGCGTCGTGGCAGATCCGCCCTTGTTAAGCGTCAACTGGGTCTTGGTGCTGTCGTCATAGGCGACGAACTCGCCCTTCACCTTGCCGTCGCTGCCGATCTGCGCGCCCAGATCCTTCAGTTGCTGGACGTTGACACCGTCCAGGTCAGCCTTACCCGCCGCGACATTGCTCAGCGTCGTAGCGGATCCGCCCTTGTTAAGCGTCAACTGGGTCTTGGTGCTGTCGTCATAGGCGACGAACTCGCCCTTCACCTTGCCGTCGCTGCCGATCTGCGCGCCCAGATCCTTCAGTTGCTGGACGTTGACACCGTCCAGGTCAGCCTTACCCGCCGCGACATTGCTCAGCGTCGTAGCGGATCCACCCTTGTTAAGCGTCAACTGGGTCTTGGTGCTATCGTCATAGGCGACGAACTCGCCCTTCACCTTGCCGTCGCTGCCGATCTGCGCGCCCAGATCCTTCAGTTGCTGGACGTTGACACCGTCCAGGTCAGCCTTACCCGCCGCGACATTGCTCAGCGTCGTAGCAGATCCGCCCTTGTTAAGCGTCAACTGGGTCTTGGTGCTGTCGTCATAGGCGACGAACTCGCCCTTCACCTTGCCGTCGCTGCCGATCTGCGCGCCCAGATCCTTCAGTTGCTGGACGTTGACACCGTCCAGGTCAGCCTTACCCGCCGCGACATTGCTCAGCGTCGTAGCGGATCCACCCTTGTTAAGCGTCAACTGGGTCTTGGTGCTGTCGTCATAGGCGACGAACTCGCCCTTCACCTTGCCGTCGCTACCGATCTGCGCGCCCAGATCCTTCAGTTGCTGGACGTTGACACCGTCCAGGTCAGCCTTACCCGCCGCGACATTGCTCAGCGTCGTAGCGGATCCACCCTTGTTAAGCGTCAACTGGGTCTTGGTGCTGTCGTCATAGGCGACGAACTCGCCCTTCACCTTGCCGTCGCTACCGATCTGCGCGCCCAGATCCTTCAGTTGCTGGACGTTGACACCGTCCAGGTCAGCCTTACCCGCCGCGACATTGCTCAGCGTCGTAGCGGATCCGCCCTTGTTAAGCGTCAACTGGGTCTTGGTGCTGTCGTCATAGGCGACGAAGCTGTTGGTCGGATTGCCGTTGGCATCGGTCGTCAGGCCCGCGTCCTTCAGCAGCTTCAGGTTCACCGCGTCGGTATCATCCTTGGCCGTGGCCACGTTGGTCAGCGTGGTCGCGGCACCGCCCTTGTTGAACGTGATCTTCGACCTCTTATCGTCGTCATACGATACCGCCAGCGCATTGGTCGGGACCGACTTGAGCGCTTCGTTCAACTGATCGACGTTGACGGCGTCGGTTCCGCCCTTGCCCTGCGCCACATTGACGATACGCCGCTCGGATCCCTTGGCGCCGATCGACATCACATTGTCTTCCAACGCTTCGCTACGAGATCCGAGGACGATGCTGTTCTTGGCTTTGATATTGTCGATATTGTTCCCGATGACAACCGTATCGTCGCCGCCACCGCCAACGCCGACGCTGACGAATCGTCCGATCGCGATGGAACGCTCGCCATCCGCCGTAGAGTTTGCGCCAATACTCACGGAACCAGCGCCGCCCGCACTGGAGTTGCTCCCCAGTGCCACCGCGTAGGTGCCGTCAACCGCGACGTTCTGACCAACGCCCACGGCGCCTCGGGCTGTCGCCGACACATTGGAGCCGGCCGCCAGCGTATTGTCTGCCGTTGCCTGAGAGGCGACGCCGATCGCCATGGAGTCTTCGTGGTCCGCCAGGATCGTGTTCTGCTTTGTCGTCGGACCAGCGACGATCAGCTGTTCTGGCGGAAGGCTGGATGATGCTCTCGTAAGACCGGATGCTCTTGTTTCGGCCTGCAGAGTGGGTTGCTCCGGCTGCGGGGTGAGATTCTTCAACAGACTGTTCACCTGCTTGAGGTTCACCGCATCGTTGTCGTTGACGCCTTCGGCCACATTGACGATTCGACGCGCGTTGGCCTTGCTGCCGACCGACACGGTATTCGGTTCATTGGCCAAGGAGTTGTAGCCGATCGCCACGGATCCCGCCTTCGTCACCTGGGCGCCAACGCCTAAGGCCACCGCCTGGTCCACAGATACGCTCGTCCCGAAACCAACGGCAATCGAGTCATCTCCCTGTGCTCGCGCCTTGCGTCCAATTGCAATGGCGTGCTCGCCCATCGCAAACGCATTACCGCCGATCGCTACCGCATCAGTACCGCTGGCCTGCGCCTGCGCTGCGTCGGAAACCCCGAACTTCATATATTTCAAGTTCGGCGCAATATTGCTCATATTCGCATTGAGCGCATCAACCGCCGAACCCACGTCGCTGTAAGTGCCATCCTTGCCATCCAGCCCCTTCACCGTATAGGTGGGTGCCTTGACCTTGCCTTCGGCGTCAATGGTGGCGCCGCCGCCCAGCGTGGATACGGTGTCCTTGAGCTGGGCCAGGTTGACGGCATCCGATGCGCTGCGGCCATTCGCGACATTGGTGATGGCGGCGGCGGAGCCGCCGCTGTTCAGCGTGATCTTGGCCTTGGTGTCGTCGTCGTAGCTGACGGCCAGCGGATTGGCGCCGCCCGCCGTGCTGGCTGCCTGCAGCGCGTCGCCGACGTTGCTGTAGTCCTTGCCGCCGATGGTGTACTTGGGCGCGTTGAGCTTGCCGGTGGCGCTGTCGATGCCGGCGCCGCCGCCGAGCGCTTGGGTCACGCCGGTGAGCTGCGAGACGTTGACGGCGTCGGTAGCCTGGGTGCCGGCGGCCACGTGGATGATCTGGCGCGTATCTTCCACCGGCGGAATAGAAGGATTGGTCGACGTGGTGATGGAACCCACCGATACCACGTTCTGGCGGCCGGCAGTATTGGCGCCTGCGCCGAGGGCGACGGAATTGCTCCCATCCGCGGAGGCGCCAGCGCCGATGGCGATGCCGTTGGTAGCGCGTTCGGCCACCTGGGCGTCAGTGCCGAGGGCGATGCCGTCGTAGCCCTTGGCCACTGCCACCGGACTGCCTCCCTTGCTGTTGACGGCAAGGAAGTCGAGCTTGGTGGGTTCGACCATGCCGCTGGCGACAGCATCCTTGAGCTGCTTGACGGTGACGGCGTCGGTGTCGGACTCGCCCTTGCTCAGGTTGATCAGCTTCTTGCCGGCGGCATTGGCTTCGCCGTTGGCGCCGTTGAACAGCACCACCTGGTTGGCCACGCCATCGTCACCGAGAACGCCCGCCTGCTGCATCTGCAGCACGTTGACCGCATCGTGCTGCGCCTTGCCTGAGGCCACGTTGTGGATGATGGTGCCGGTCTTGCCCTTGAGCGTGATGTCGTCGCGGTTGCCGTTGTCGTAGGACACGGCCAGCCCGACCTGGTCGCCGGTCACCGGGTCCTCGGTGAGCAGGCCGGCGTCCTTCAGTTGCTTGATGTTGACCGCATCGAGATCGGCCTTGCCGGCTTTCAGGTTGGTGATGGTGGTGCCGCCCTTGGCGCCGGCCAGCGTCACCAGGTCCTTGGTTTCGCTGTCGTAGGCGACGAACGCACCCTTGACGTTACCGTTGCCGTCCACTTTCAGGCCGGCATCGGTGAGCTGCTTCAGGTTCACCGCATCGGTATCGGCAGTGCCGGCAGCGATATTGCGCAGGGCCACGCTGCCGCCGCCGTTGCGCTTCAGGGTGACGCTGGCATGGCTGGCCGCGTCGTCGTACATGACCGCATCGGCAATCGAATTGTTGCCGCCGCCGGTGACATTCTGGATGGCATCGTTCAGCTGGCCGACGTTGACGGCGTCGGTGCGCGAGGACCCCGCCGCCAGGTTGGTGATCTGGCGCTGCTGTCCTTGGGTGCCCACCGATACGCTGTTGTCGCGGTCGGCTACGGACCCGGCGCCGAGCGCGACGGTGTTCGTGGCGTTGGCGTGCGCACCGGCGCCGATGGCCACGGCGCGCAGGGCGCTGGCCTGGGCGTCGTCGGAGCCGTCGCTGAGACCCTGCGCCTTGAAGTAGCGGTTGCCCTGCGCGGCCAGCACAGCGACCTCGCTGAGCTGGGCGACGTTGACGGCGTCGGTTTCCTGCACGCCCGCCTTGACGTTGGTGATCTGCCGCTTGTAGCTGTCGGTGCCGACCGAAATGGTATCGGCACGGTCCGCCACGGACTTGGCGCCGAGCGCCACACTGTTGCGCCCGGTAGCGGTAGCCTGGTTGCCCATGGCGGCACTGTAGGCCGCCAGCGCGGCGGCATCGTTGCCGAGCGACAAGGTACTGTCTGCGGTCGCCGACGAGCGCGTGCCGATGCTTACGCTCCGGTAGCCGCTGGCGCGCGCATCCGCGCCCGCTGCGATTGCGCTGTCACCGCTGGCCTGAGCCCGCGCGCCAAGCGCGGTGGAGGTCTTGCCGACGGCCTTGGACTGCGCACCGATGGAGGTGGCGTGCTCCGCGCTGGCGTCTGCCTGCAGGCCGAAGGCCGAGGTGCGGTCTCCGATCGCATGGGAGCCATAGCCGACCGCGGTGGCTGCGTGCCAGAAGTTGGGATCGCCGCTCCCGCTCGGCGTCGAGCTTTGCGCGACGGAACTGGCGCCGATGGCCATGTCGCCGGGATCCCTGGCCTGCGCAGGCTTGACGGAACTCGCACCGGCATCGAGACCGGGCCGGATCTGGATCAACTGATCGCTTGCGGGCGCCGCCTGCGCGCTCCCCGCCGCCAGCATCAGTCCGCCTGCGGCGAGCCCGGCGGCGCGGCTGCGCCTGACGGCCGCGCGGCCACCCTTGCATTTGCCGCGCCCGGCCGTGATTTCGGAGGCCACGGCCCATCCGTTCTGGGCTTCGCTCCAGATGATCTTGTATGACTTGTTCAAGGTGTTTCTTCCCTAATCTGAACGGCCGAATTGCATTGCATGAGATCGTTGCGTCGGCCTTGGAAAATAGAACTGCGGCGTGTGGAAGTGCCACTTCAAGGCATGAAAACGATAGCGAAAGCCTCGCTGGAAAGGCATTGGACGAGTCTGAAAGTGCAGAGGATTTCGCTGCGAAGCGTCTTACGAAAAGACCGGTACCGACGGAGATTTGCCGCAGCACCGGCGCCTGGGCATTCCTGTTGTCCAGCCGCGGCCTGCAAGGCATGCGAAGCCCGCGATCCGAGCGCCTCGGCGCCTTTTCCCAGCCCCTCGCGGCGAAGGGAACCATCAGACCGCTACGAATCCGCGGAAGCAGGCGCTCGGAAATGGATGAGGAAAAGGGAAAGGGAGAGCGAGGGGGAAGACGAGAGGAAACGGTGCGCTGGCGGCGGGCGGAAGGAAGACCGGCGCAGGCCGGATTCCCAAGACGATGCGCCGACAGGCCGCCGCCGGACGACGGCTACCTGGCCCGCAGGTTCATGCGGTCATAGAACGCATAGCGCTCCATCACCATCGGCACGTAGGCCTGCGTCTCGGTGTACGGGGGGATCCGTCCGCCATGCCGTGCCACGGCCCCGCTGCCGGCGTTGTAGGCGGCCAGCGCCAGCGGCAGGCTGCCGAAGCGCTTGAGCAGCATGGCCAGGTGGCGGGCGCCGGCCATCACGTTCTGCCGCGCATCGTAGAGATCGGCCGCGCCGTGCTCCGCGCCGGTGGCCGGCATCAGCTGCATCAGGCCCGTCGCCCCCTTGGGCGACAACGCGCGCGGGTTGCCGCGCGATTCCACGTCGATCACGGCCATCAGCAACGACGGGGCGACGGCGGTGGCGAGCGCGGCCTCGCTGATGATGGGCGCCAGGCGACCGATGCGCGCGGCCGTGGCCACGGCGGGCGGGCCCGCTAAGCCGCGCGGAGCTGACTGCGCGCCAATCTCCACGATCCGCGCCAGCCGCTCGTCCGGCTCCGGTTCGCGCATGGGCCCGACGCCCTCGCCCAGGCCACCGCGGATAACCTGAACCGCGCCCGATGGTGTGCCAGTCGTCGCACCGTGCGCACCGTGCGCACCTTGTGCAGCGGCAGCGGCCAGCAGTACGGCAAGCGCCCAGCGCGGCAGACGCCGGCCGCCGCACAGCTGCCGCACGCCGCAGGCTTGCCGTCCCGATTGCCCTCCCACCTTCGGCCTCACTTGCCACCCCGGAACGGCGACTGCATCCGCACCAGCGCCTCCGATTCGAGCGCCAGCGGCCAGCGGCCGGTTTCGATGCCGTCTTCCAGCTTCACCAGGCAAGGCGAATCGGGATTGGCGGGCCTGCCGTAGGGATCGCCCGGCTCCGCCGGTTCGCGCGTCAGGATGCCGCCGCTGCCGATATTGCCGATGACGTTGGCCACGTAGTAGAAGACCTTGTTGGCCAGTGGCACGTACATGTCGTAGCAGTACAGGGCGCGGATCTTGAGCAGGTTGGCATCCTGGATGTTGACGCCGGATTCCCGTCCCGCCCGCGTATTGCGGTAATAGAGCGTATCGTTGGCGATCTCGGTGAAGGTCTTCCCGTCGTAGCCGACCGGCTGGCCGAAGTCGCGCAGCATGGCAGGCGTCGGGCTGACCAGCGTGATCACGCTGTGCGCGCGCACGTCGGCCCTTGCCTTGTCGAAGGCGGCCTGGCTGCCGTCGGCATCCGCGGCGCGCGCGTACAGCGGCGCCAGGCCGCGCGCCAGGCCGATGCGCATGCTCTCCAGCGAACCGTGGTTGACGGCCCCCTCGCGCGCAGCCTGCAGCGTGGCGTAGTCGAGCGTCGCCTTGGCCTGGTAGAGCAGCGCGAACTGGAGGATGCCCAGGCAGAAGAACAGCAGCAGCGGCGCGATCACGATGAACTCGACCGCGGCCTGCCCGTGCTGCCGGGCGGGAGGCCTCAGATTGGCTCGCATTGCCGTTCCTCGAAGGCGAGCGTATCGCCGACCCGGATGCGGTGCCGCTCCGCCGCGCCTGCTGCCAGTTCGAGTACCTGCAGGGCACGTATCTTGAACAGCGCGCGGCGCGGTGGCACCTCATGCTGGATTTCCAGCACCTGCTGCTTGCGGTCGAGGAAGACCACATCGATGGCAAAGCGCATGCCGAAGGTATGCACCGCGCCGCATGGCCGCAGCAGCAGGCCGGCGTCGTCGCTCAGGCCGTCGCGGCCCAGCAGCCCGACCATGCGCTCGACCGAGGTCTGCGCCACCTCGACCAGCACCGGCGTGCTGCGGCCGGCAACGTTCAACAAGGTCAGCTTCACAGCAATCCCTCCTGCATGAATTTCATCACGATGGGGAAAGCCAGCACGATGAAGGTAATGGGAAAAATAAAGACCAGCAGCGGGAACACCAGCTTCACCGGCGCTTCCATGGCTTGCTTCTCCGCACGCTGGAAGCGCTCCACGCGACGCTGGTCTGCCTGGAAGCGCAATGCGGCGGCCATGCCGGAACCCATGCGGTCGGCCTGGATGACCACGCCGACGAAGTTGCTGATCTCACGGATCTCGACCCGCTCGTCGAGCCGGCGCAGCGCCTCGGTACGCGACAGTCCCGACTTCAGGTCGCGCAGCATGTGCTCGAACTCGCGCCGCAGCGGCCCGTCCGGCCCCTTCTCCACCGCATGCTTGAGCGCGCCGTTCAGGTTGAGGCCGGCCTCCACCGCCAGGGTCAGGAAGTCGAGATAGATCGGCAGTTGCTTGAGGATGCGGGCAACGTGGCGGCGGCGGATGTCGTGGACCCAGATGCGCGGGTAATACCAGCCCAGCAATGCCATGCCGAGCAGGATCCACGGCGAGAACGACGACAGCAAGACCATCGGCAGGATGCCCATCATCATGGCGATCAGCGTCGACAGGATGCGCAGCGCGGCGAACTGGCGCGGCGACAGCAGGAAGAGCAGGCCCGTCACGCGCAGCTGCTGCTCGATCCGGCTCAGCGTGCCAGGACGCACGAGGACGCCGAAATGGTGGTCGACGAAATTCACCAGGGGCCAGAGCGCGCGCAGCATCGGCGGCAGCGGGTCGAGGTAAAGGCGGTCTTCCGTCGGGACCGCGCCGGTCAGGCGCTTGATCGACAGGAACATAATGACCACGGCGGACAGGGATCCTGCCCCGATAAGAAAGGCGATCAGCAGCAGCATGGCTTACACATCGATATGGGTGATCTTGGTGATCGACTTGTAGCCGAGGAACTCCATCACCGCGATGACCGAGAGCGTGGCCCACCCCACTGGCTCCGAGAACAGCGGCACCATCGCCTCGGGCTCCATGTGGCGCAGCACCAGCATCATCAGCAAGGGCAGGCAGGTCATCACGATGCCCTGCATGCGGCCCTGTGCGGTGAGGGCGCGGATCTTGCCCTCCATCATCGACTTCTCGCGCAAGGTGCGCGCCACCGACTCCAGCGATTCGGCGAGGTTGCCGCCGACCTCGCGCGAGATGGCGATCGCCGCCGTGACCATCATGAAGTCCGCCAGCGGCACGCGCTTCTCCATGTTGCGCATGGCGATGCCGAGATCGACGCCCAGGCGCAGCTCACGCAGCAGCAGGTCGAACTCCTGGGAAACGGGCGGCTGCGCTTCCGCCACCACGCTCTCCAGCGCGATCGGGAAACTTGCGCCGGCACGCATGGCGCCGGCCATCATCAGCAGGGCATCTGGCATCTGCTGCTCCAGCATCTGCAGCCGGCGCTTGCGCATCCAGGCCATGTACTTGCGCGGCACCATGAACGCCATCGGCGCGGCCACCGCGGTAGCGAGCAGGTTGCCGGTGGCGACGAAGACGCCGAGCGGCAGCAGGACCACCGCCCCGGTAGTCCAGGCCAGCACCTTCTGGCGGCTGACGAAGACGAAGGTGTCGGCCAGCGAGGCGGCCAGTTCGCCGGCGACGTGCTCGGTACGGGAAGTGAATAACTTCTTGCCCTGGCTGATCAGGATCCAGCCGATCAGCAGGATGCCGCAGAAGATGACGGGCAGGACGACGGTCAGACTCATGGCAGCGCCTCACTCCCCCGTGTGGGTAAAGATATCCGTATTGACCGGGATGCCGCGACGCAGGAGATCCTGGTAAAAGTCCGGCACGTAGGACGTCGGCGTGAAGCGGCCCTGGATCTTGCCGTCGCGGTTGAAGCCCTCTTCCTTGAACACGAAGACATCCTGCAGCAGGATCACGCCGGACTCCATGCCGCTGACCTCGGTGATGTGCGTCACGCGGCGCGAACCGCACGAGAAGCGGGTCTGCTGCACGATGATGTCGATGGCGGAGCTGACCTGCTCGCGGATGGCGGTCACCGGCAGGTCGAGCCCGGCCATCAGGGTCATGACTTCGAGACGGGCCAGGCAGTCGCGCGGCGAGTTCGCGTGCGCGGTGGTCAGCGATCCGTCGTGGCCCGTGTTCATCGCCTGCAGCATGTCCAGCGCCTCGCCGCCGCGGCATTCGCCGACCACGATGCGGTCCGGGCGCATGCGCAGGCAGTTCTTGACCAGTTCGCGGATGTGCACTGCCCCCTTGCCTTCCATATTGGGCGGGCGGGCCTCCAGCGAAACCAGGTTCGGCTGGGTGAGCTGCAGTTCGGCGGCATCCTCCACCGTGACGATGCGTTCGTCATCGGGAATGAAATTGGACAGCACGTTCAGCAAGGTGGTCTTGCCCGAGCCGGTACCGCCTGAGATGATGATATTGGCACGTCGCTCGACCGCCACCTCGAGGAACTCGAGCATATCGGGTGACATCGAGCCAAAGCGGATCAGGTCCTCGCCGACCAGCTTGCGCTTGGAGAACTTCCGGATGGTGATGTTCGGCCCCTTGAGCGCCAGCGGCGGGATCACGGCGTTGACGCGTGAGCCGTCGGCCAGGCGCGCGTCGACCATCGGCGAGCTCTCGTCGATGCGCCGCCCCAGCGGCGCGACGATGCGCTCGATGGCGCCCACCACAGCGCGGTCGTCGGTGAATATCACCGGGGTTCGCTGCAGCTTGCCGGAGCGCTCGATGAAGATCTCGTCATGGCAGTTGACCATGATTTCCGACACGGAGTCGTCGGCCAACAGCTCTTCCAAAGGGCCGAGTCCGATGATCTCGTCGAACACTGACTTCTTCAGCACCTCCAGAGGGATCTCCGGCACCTTGAAGCGCGGGTCGCCACCCAGTGCCTCGTCGAGCGTGGCGCCGACCGTTTCGCGCAGTTCCCGCTCATCCATGCGTGCGACGTTGAGCCGGCGCAGGTCGAGCGCGCCGATCACCTTCTGGTGGGCGCGCTTGCGCAGTTCAATGCCGAGCGGGCTGTTGATCGGCGCTACCTGCTGTGGTTCGGCGGACGGACTGGCGGTCGTGCGTCGGCGCGGCTGCACCTCGGTGGCGACCGCCGGCGACGGCTTGGCAACGCTTGCCGTGGCGCCGCTCGGCGCCACCGCCGGCGCTGGCGCCGGCAGGTCATCGGCCGGGCGTGGCATGGCAAGGGGGGCGCGCGGCAACTGCGGCGCGTCCCCTTGACCGGGGACGGCGCCGTTCAGCCGCGCGGCATAGGCCACCGCGTCGACGGTCCCGCTGGCTGGAGCCTGCGCGGCGGCCGCGGCGTGCGAGCGCGATGAGAAGCGCAGGACACGGATAGTGGCGGTACCGATCTCGATGGTGTCCGAGGCATTGAGCGGACCGTAGCGGGTCACCGGCTCGCCGTTGACCAGCGTGGCCACCATGCCGCCCTGGTCCTCGATGTAGTACGCGCCGTTCTCCAATGCGATGCGGGCGTGCACACGGCCGACCAGCAGCCCCTTGACGATGACGTCGCAGGATGCGTCCTTACCGATCACGCAGGCCTGGTCGAACTCGATCTCCTGCGGCGCCTCATTGCGCCGATTCACCTGGATAGTCAACATAGTCCGTTTCCTCCTGAGCGTCAGCGCATCGGCACGGCGCCGCCGCCGAGCACGTCGACCTGCTGCGGCATGCGCTTGGCGCCCCCCGGCAGCAAAGGCCGCTGGGCGCTACGCGCCTGCGGCTGCTCCTGCCCCTGGCGCACAGCAGTCACTCGTGCCTCGTCCGCGCTTGCCGACCGCGGCATGGCGCCATCGAGCAAGCGCGGCTTGATAGCGGCAATGCCCGCCGAGGTACCCGCCGGTTCGGCCGGTACCGGTACCGGTACCGGTACCGGTGCCGGTGCCGGTGCCGGTGCCGGTGCCGGTGCCGGTGCCGGTGCCGCTGGTGCCGGTGCTGGTGCCTCCACGGGGGCCTGAAGCGGCGCTGGCGCGAGCTTCCCGGCCTCTTCCATGGGCGCCGCCTCCACGGGCACCGCCTTGGCACGCTGGCCGTCCGGCTTGATGACCGACAAGGGGCTCGGATCGCCATAGCGGGACCGGTAGTTCTCGTCGATCTGGCTGGCGCGCGACATCAGCCCGGCGTTCGGCTCCTGCCCCGGCTGCGATGGATCGGAGATCAACGGCGTGACGAAGATCACGAGATCGCTCTTCTTGGCGCGGAAGTCGTCGGAGCGGAACAGCCGGCCGAGGATGGGAATCTGGCCCAGGAAGGGCAGCTTGGACGCCATGTCGGAGGCATCCGCGCTGACCAGGCCGGAGATCGCCAGCGTCTCGCCCGCGCGGATGGACACGTCCGATTCGGTACGGCGCGTCATGAAGCCGGGCAAGCCGCCATAGCTGACCGAGGGGTCGATCTGGCTGATCTCGGTCAGCAGCTTGGCGGAAATCACGTTGTCCGAATCGACCACCGGGCTGATGTCCAGCTTGATGCCGTAGGGCTTGTACTGGACATCGATGGTGCCGAGCGCGCCGGCGCGCGGGATCGGCACTTCGCCGCCGGCCAGGAAGGTGGCAACGCCACCGCTCTTGGCGTTGAGCTCAGGGGCGGCCAGGATATAGGCGTCGCCGTCGAGCACGGCAAGGTTGATGCGGGAAGCGAGCTGCGTCGAGATGCCGGCGAGGAAGTAGCCGGTCCCCGACAAGGCGGCGCTAGCCATGCCGGTGGCGATATGGCCCTGCCCGCCGATGTTCGGCCCGGCAATCTGCGTATCCCAGGCGATGCCGAGCTTCTTCTGTGCGGTGCGGGAAATCTCCACGATCTGCACCTTGAAGTGCACCGTCTTCTTCAGCGCATCGCCTTCCTCGATCGTCGTGGTGTCGATCACGTGCTCGAGGCCGTCGATCGCCGCCTTGATCAGCGGCAGCTTGTCGCGATGCACCGGTCCGGACAGCACGATATTGGGGCCGGTAGCGCTCACCCGCAGGCCGGGGATGTTGCCGAGCACCTGGCGCAACTGGGCCGCGTTTTCCTCGACGTTGGCCTTGGCCACACGCACCTTGGTCTCCAGGGCGACCCCCTTCTCCGTCCACACGATCAGCGAGGTCACGCCCGCCCCATCGCCCAGCAGCAGCAGGCGGCCATCGACCACGCTGGCCGACAGGATGCGGCCGTTGCCGACCGCGATGCGCTTGATGGTGCCGGGTATGGACAGCGTCCGGGCTTCGCCGCGGAACATCTCGAGCACACCCTCGGAGGTCTGCGTGAAAGCGGCGGGAACCGCCTGGACCCAGCCGGCATTGCCGGCCGCATGGGCCACGGGCAGCGACTGGACGATCAGTACCGCGGCGATGCACGCCGGCAGCAGGGTACCGCGGCGCGGCTGGCGCACCGGTTTCTTTTCTACGAATGACATGAGCGCGACTCGTTATCGGTTCTGACCCGGCGCCGCGCGCTCTTGCAATTGCTGCACGATGGCGTTCGCCTGGTCGACAAGGCTGTGGGTGGGCGCCTGGGGCGCGGCGGCGGGCGCGGCCGTGGATGGCGCGGAGGGAGCGGAGGGGCCGGTGCGGCGCGCCGGCTCGGCTTCGTCCGGCACGCGCATCATCTGGCGTCCCATGCCGCCGGCGATGATCTCCACCGCGCGCTCGGCTTCCCCACCCGCCGAGAACAGGTTGCTCTCGTTGAGGCCGGTGGGAACGGTGAAGCCCTCTTCATCCGCATTGCGCAACAGCAGGCGCAGTCCGCCGATACGCTGCGCCAGCGCCACGCGGGGTGCGTCCTCGACGGCGATCTGCACGGTAACCGTGTCGTAGTCCGTCCTGCGCCGGCCGTCCTGCTCGTCGAGCGCCTCGCCGGCATCGCGCGGGCGCACATCCTGGCCGACCGCCAGTACCAGCACGTTCGACAGCATCAGGCGGATCATGCGCGGCTCTTCCCGGCTCGCACCCTCGCTGTTCACGACACGTGGCGTGCCGGTCCAGTAGAGGTCGACCCGGTCGCCGGGCTTGACCATCTTGGCCGTGGAATTGATAGTGTCGATCTCCAGCGTCACCGCGCGCTGCCCGGGGGCCAGGCGATCGGAGAAGTCGCGCCCGCGCAGCGCCTCCACATCGGCGCGGCGCAGAGGCCTGCCGCGGAGCACGGGCTTGATCGTCTGCGAGGCCTCGAGCGCGGCGAAATCCTCCGCGCGCACCATGTCGTCATAGACCAGGTCAGGGGGAATCTCGCGCATGGCGAACACGCCCGACGCCAGCGAGGTGCCGGCCTCGATATCGCGCACCGGCACCACGACCTGAACGCCGGCCTGGCGCTGCTGCGCCATCGACTCCTTCAGTCGCTCCTCGCGGGCGGCGAGGTACTGGTAGGACAGGTAGGTCAGACCTGAGGCGATCAGTGCGGCAAACAGCAGCAACGCCCAGGGATTGCCAAGGATGGACCCGATCTTGATTTTTTTAAGCATAAGACTGGGCTGCCCCGCTCAGGGCAGCGACAAGGAAAAGCTGTAGGCTTGGAAAAAGGACTTCAGGGCGGTGATCAGTGCCTCTTCGGTCCAGGCGAAACGAAAGAACAGCAGGAAGCCGAACACGGTGCAGGACAACAGCACGATGTACTCGGCATAGGCCTGTCCGGCCTGGGCCCGCGGTCCTGCGCACCTTGCATGGCCGGTGCGCCGGCGCGGCGCGCCGGATCGGGTTGCAACGAACGTCATTCAAAAACTCCGGATCACATTGACGACGGCCCGGCTCGAGGCGCCGCCGTCGGAGAACACCGCGTCGAGCCGGTCCTTGCCGCGCTGCATGGCCAGCGCATGGCCGTTCACGGCATTGCTGCCATCCAGCGCATAGGCCGGTGCCTGCGCAACCAGGCGCCAGCCCTCGCCGGCCAGCCGGCGCTGGTAGGCCTCCATGCCCTCCTTGCCGCGGCCGGGCACGTCCAGCACCCAGGTACGGCCCGTCTGCCGGATATCGCGGCTTTCGATATCGGACAGGGTGCGGCCACCGGCCGGCAGGGCGACCTGCTCCGCGCGGATCTGATGCTGGCGCGCGCGAGGGGTCAGGCGCGTCACACTCAAGATGCCCCGCACCGCCTCGGCCGTGGACTGCCGCGGAAGCTGCAGCAGGTAGAAACAGTCTCCGTCGAGCGCGCTCAACGCCAGCGATGCACCGAGGCTGCGCCCCTTGGCCGGCACGTCTTCCCGCGACCAGAAGTCACGGAAGGCGGCCGATACGTCCTGCGAGGAGCCCGGCAGCGTCACGGCGGTCACCGTGCTCTCCAGTCCATTGATCAGCATGTCGCGCCCGACCATTTCGATGCGCTCCGGCGCGACCGGCTGCTTGTCGCAGCGCTCTTGAGCCGGCGCCGCGAACGGCAGCATCAACAGGCAGGCGGACAACAGTGCCTGCCGGCATGCGCCCCGCAGCCCTTCGACCGATTTCATGTCGCGCATCTGCATGGCGTTCATCTGCATGGCGTTCATTGGCTCACCCGCTCGTAAGGCACCACGTCCGGGGCCAAGCGCCCGAACTGCAGATCGGCGATTTCAGGGGCATAGATGGCCAGTTGCCGGTACTGGCCCGGCTCCACCAGGTTGGCCCGGCTGGCCGGGACGGCCTGGGCGAACAGTGCCTGGTGGGAGTCCGTGCCCTCCGGCATCCACGTATTGCTCAGCATGACCGTGGTATCGGTGAAGGTCAGCCCCTTGAAGGTCGGCCACAAGCGCACCAGCGCGGGATTGCGTGCGCCGGCATCCACCGATACCGCGGCGCGCTGCAGATTGCGGGTACTCAGGTTCATGCGCGCAACGACGGCGCGGCCGCGGGAGTCGTTGACCGAGCCGAAGGGCCCGGCGGTCTGCGCCCGCAGCGCTTCCGCGCCGGGATCGCGCACGTCGGACACCACGCGGACTTCGTCCGAGCGGCCGACCAGCGCCTTGCCGCTGTGGTCGAGCCACATGGCCTGCAGGTTCTTCGGCAGGGAGTAGCTCACCTCGCGGTCGGTCTGGCGCAGGGGCTCGCCGTTGGCCGTGACGACGCGGCGCAGGAACTCCGCCTTGAGCTCGATATCGTCCTTTCTCGCCGCCAGCGCGTTGGGGCCGTACTGGCTGTACCAGCCCTGGTCGGTCGCGGGATCCTCCCAGGCCGGCGGCCCGCTCTCCGGCTTGTTGAAATTACCGTCGATCCAGAGGGTCCGTTCCCAGGCCGCGTAGCGGGAACCCATCAGCACCTTGTTGCGGACGTCGTTGAGCTTGGCCAGCGAGACGATGGCGAGCAGCAGCACGCTCAGCACGAACACGGCAAGCACGACGAACTCGGCCATCGCCTGGCCGTGCTGGCCGGCGCGCAATGGTTTCTGCATCCTGATCATCGGCGCTTCCCGTCGTCCTGTGCCCCGCCGGCCTGCGCGGCGATCGCCGCCTGGCGCTCCGCGTCGCTGGTCGGTGCCAGCGTCGCCTGCCAATAGGGGCTGAAAAGGTTCGGATACTCGATCTTGGCATCGTCGCGCCGCCATCCCGCCGGCGTGACCAGCATGCCGGCCGCCTTGCCCACCAGGCCCGGCTCGTCGGGCCGGAGGAAATAGGCATTGGCGCTCGCCAGCGCGCGCATCACGCCGCCGGCGCTGCGGTCTTCGACGCGCATGCGTCCGCCACCGTTCAGGCCAGGCGTCTTGACCAGCGACGCGGCGCTGCGTTCGACCTCGATGGTGATACGCGGCGCACGGTTGGGCGGCAGGTCCCGCCCAGGACGCGAGCCGGCGCTGCCGCGCACCTCCATATAGGGCTGCAGCCCGCCATGCACCGCGTCGAGCGACTTGCCGGGCCCGGCCTGGAACTGGTCGGCGATGCCGCCCAGCACGTTGCGGCCGGGCACGCCGCTGCGATGGTCGCTGAAGTTGTAGTAGCCACCGTAGCCCTTCCAGTTGGCCGGCAAGGGGACTGGCATGACCATGTACGAATCCACGCCGCTGACGCGCAGCAGTTCGCCGTTGGCAGCGCCGCCGCGCCCGGTGGTCATGTCGAACGACACATTGCGCGGGTAGCCGAAGTAGACACATTCGATGCGGCTGCTCGCCGTGGTGGCGTCGATCGCGGCCCAACCCTTCAGGTTCATGCGCAACTGGGTGCCACCCTTGTGCGAAGTATGGGTGACGATGCGCGAAGCGGTCGAACTCCAGCCACAGGCCCGGTTGGCGCTGTCATCGATCTGCTGGTAGCCGGGCGGCATGCTGCGCGGCGCGGTGCGGTCCTTGATGAAGCCGTCCAGCGTCTTGCCGTCGGTGGTGACCTCGGCAAAACGGTCGCGCACGTCGATGCCGCCCTGCTGCGGATCGAGCGTGATGGTGTACTGCTGCCACTCGGCCAGCTGCGCGGCATTGCGGGCGCTCGAGAAGTAGCCGCCGGTGACATGGGTATCGCCCTGGTTCTCGCGGGCGACGAGGTCGGCCGTTTCCGGCACGGCCAGGAAGGTGGCCGCGTGGTAGTTGGCCTGGGCCAGGCTGAGCGCGTGGATGATCTTGTCCACGCCGGTGACCAGGGTAGGCATCAAGGCGTCAAAGGCTTCACGCACTGGCCGGATCTGCTGCTTGCCCGCGCGCTTCGGTGAATTCCATTGTTCGGGATGGTCGGCGTACTGGTTGATCAGGGCGTCGAGGTCGGACCAGTCCCGGGTATAGGTGTTGTCCAGGTCGTCGATCCAAGACCTCAGGCTGACGGCCTGCGCCACGGTCACCTGGTTGGCCACCATGGCACGGTTGGTGTACGCGGCGAAGTTGTAGTCGCGCGCCTGCAGCACCGCTGCGCTGTAGGCGGCGGCGTCCGCGGTGTTCTGCAGCTTGATCTTGGCGGTCGTGCCCTGGAAGGCATGGAAGACCACGTAGACGGCCACGCAACCGGTCAGCAGGAAGGCCAGGGCGAAGGCCAGCGTCTGCCCGCCCTGGGAGCGGGCGACGCGGCCTGCCCTGCCCGGGTGGGCAGGACGATGCATGTGAGCTGCTTGTCTGGCTTACTTGCCGGCACCCGCGTTGTTGCTGTCGTTGTAAGAGCCCAGGTTCTTCGTCTTGTCCGCGTTGGTCGTCGCAGTGGTCGCATTCGTCTGGGCACTCTTGATGTTGTCCTTGGCGTCCTGGCCAGACATCTCCTTGGCCAGACCAGCGGTCTGGTTACGGATCGTCTGGCCGAACAGCGAGTACACGCCGATCGCCGACACGGCGATCAGCGCGACAATGATGATGTACTCGGTCATGCCCTGGCCCTTCTGCTGCTTCAGGCTCTTCAAGGTGATATTGCGCAGTGGTTTCATGATGTTTTTGCTTGGACTATTGGAGGAATGAACAGGAAAGCGCTTGTGCGATACCGATGGAAAAGCTATCGGTTTGCAACCACGATATTAGGTAGCGGCACAAGGGATGCACATCAGACGCGTCCGGAATTTCGGAGGAATTGTGTGAGCCATTGCCGCACCGAGCGATGAACTTCGAGGGCCTTTCCCTATATCGCCTGCACAAGCGAGAAGCCGGCTGGAGGGCGATCCACCGCTGGTGTCCAGCGTCTTGGGTTCGTGGAAGAACTCAGTCTTTCGGGGATGTCGTACGAGGCGAGGGACGATATGCGGGAAGGCTGAGGCCTTGCGAGCCCTCGTGGTGACGCATTGCGCGGCCCATCGGTGAACTGAGGGCGGACTCAGTCCGCGAATCTGTGATTCAGAGCATCAGGGTGCCGGCCTGCGCCGACACCCTGATGTGGGACCCATGGCGGGCCCGTGGTGGACCCTGCCGTGAGCCCTTACGGCGTGATGCGTTCGAGCCGTCCGTTGAGGCCGTCGCTCAGACCGATGACGAGGCCGCGCACCGATTGCCCTCGCAGCGCTTCCTCCAGGCTGCCGCCGGTGCGGCTCACCGCGAGCGGCTTGAGGCCGCCCTCACCGTCCTGCCACACACTGAGCCAGGGCCAGCGCCGCGCATCCCAGGTCAGCGTCAGCTTGCCGTCGCGCAGCAGGTAGCTGCCCCAGTCGGTAGACGTGGCCCCCGGCCCCGGCCGCGCGGCCATCAGCGGGCGTGGCGCGCCTTGCGTGGCGTCGCGCGTCAGCAGCGGGCTGCCATCGCGCAGGACCCGGATCGAGCGGATGGCTTCGATGGGCGGCACGGCCAGCTCGAAGGCAAGCGCTGCCGCCCCCTCGCCGTGACTCAGGCCGACCGGGTGCACCGGATAGCGGAAGCGGCCGCCGGCCGCGTCGATTTCCACCACGAGGTCTCCCTGCTGCACGACCGCCTGCGGAGCGAGCGCCACGGTATCGGGCACGATCGGCATGCGCAGCAGCGGCGACAGCGTGGCCGCCACGCCATCCTTGCCGATACTGCCAGCGATGTAGAGCGCGTCGGCGGATTTTGCCGCTGCATCCTTGGCGTCTGCCGACCGTGTTTCGCGCGCCGCAGGCTTCTGGGACAGTGGCGCCGCCTTTTCGAGGTAGGCATAGGCGCCGCTATACGTGTAGTCCGAAACGGTCTTGGGATAGCTGTAGGACATCACGTCATACTGCTCGGCCGGGTCATAGAGGACGCGGTCGCGCAGCAGGTTGATCACCCAAGGACCGCCGAGACGATTGGCACTAATAGTGTGGTAAGGAAAGGCCGCATCTTCAAAGCTGTGCTCGCGGCCGAAGTTGTGGCCCAACTCATGCATCATCACACCGCCCGTGGCGTAGTCTTTTCTGCCGTACCAGCGGTGCGAGGCCACCGCCGTACGGCCGGGCGTCCAGCCCAGGCCGGTGCAGCCATCGCAGGGCAGCACGCCGAAATAGAAGTCGCTCCCCGTCGGCGCGCTGGCCTTGCGCAGGGCGCCGACAGCCCCGAGCCACGCCTCGCTGTCGTTCAGCCGTGTGCCAGGCTGCTTCAGCGGCGGCTCGACGATGAACTCCACTTCCGACAGCGGATAGAGCCCGCGCACATTGCGCTGGAAGGTGTCGAGATCCAGGTCGACCGTCTCGCCGGAATCGGGTTGGATCGGCACCAGGTGCAGGCGGATATAGGTACCGACACCTAGCACGCCGGCAGGCGGCTCATAGGCAAAGCGTGCGGTGACGCCCGGGAAGCGCTTCTCATTGGCCTCGACGTCGAGCTTCAGCCCTCGCTGCACCCACTCTCCCGGCAGCTCGTAGGTATAGCTGCCGGCCAGGTCGTCCTCGGCCACGGCCTGCGCACCCAGCTTCTGCGGGCCTTTCATGGCCACGGTGCGCGTGCCGAGCGCATCGTTGCGTACGGTCAGGCGCACCTCCGGCTCGATCGTCTGCGCCCCGTCGCCGGGTTCCAGGCGCACCCGCACCAGCAACGGCTTGCCCGGCACCAGCCGCAGATAGCGGCTGGGCACGGCGCCACTGACGGAGTGCAGCTGGGCCTGCGCGACCTGCACGTCCGAAATCTTCACCGCCAGGCCCGTGCCGCCTACCTCCAGCGGCGCCACCGCGAAGCGGCGGTCCTTGGCATCGATCACCACGACGGAGCCGCTCGCCGCCTGCGCCGGCACGACGAAATCCAGCCACGTGCCGTCGGCCGCGGTGGCGCTGGCCGCCACCGACTGGTCGCCGATGGCGATGCGCGTGGCCAGCTGCAGGTTGGCACCGCGCACACGCACCAGCTGGCCGACACTTGCCGAGGCGATGCTCAGCGCGACCGGCTCGGGCACGGCCTCGATGGTGAGCGGCTGCGCCCCGCTCGCTTCGGCACCATCCTCGCGCCGCAACGTCAGCGCTCGGCTGGTGTCGGCCGCCGCATGCGTGGACGGCAGCACGAAGGTTATCTGCGTGGCGGACTGGAACACGCCGTCGAGCGGCTTGTCGCCCCAGGACAGGCTGGTGCTGCGGGTAAAGCCTTCGCCGCTGATGGTGACGCTGGTGCCGGGCACGCCGGACTGCGGCGTGATGTCGTGCACGGCGAGCGTTGCGACATCCGGCCGGCCGCCGCCATCGGGCGCGGGCGTGACCGGAGCCGGGCCGGGGCCGGCCTGCGTGCTGGTGGAGCCGCCGTCGCCACCGCCACAACCATGCAGCAGGACACAGGCCGCGGCGGCCATCGCGAGGTGCGCCAGCCTGGCGCGCCTGGGGGAGGGGAGGACGTTCATGGCGCATCGGTTCACTAAGTTGACGTCCGTGCAAATTAGCGAAGATGCGCCTGCATCAGATTAAGCGTTTTCTGATTTTTAGTAGGAAGTAGCTCCATCAATCGCATGCGCAGTCGGATGAGCAATCCGATACGAAATCATGGGCTCGACATCGCGCTCTCCCCGGTCGCGGACCGGCTCTCCGCCTGTTGGATGGCAGATATTGGCCTCCGCAAAATCAGACGAATCCCATGGTGGATAGACAGAACCTGCTGCTAGCATGGCCTGCATTGAAATCGACCGATCCGTGCGAGTGATGCGCGGACCTCTGCTTCGGGAGCCGGGACTCAAGTGTCCGCCACCACCTTTCCTCAGCTGTTCTCCACCTTGCCCCTGCCGCCGCCGTACGGGCCGGCGGAAGAGGTCACGCAAGCGTTGAACGCGATCCGCGCGGATGCGGTAGCGAGACACGAGTCGGCACGCCGCCAGCAGGCGCACAGGCGAAGCCAGCGGCGCCGGCGTACCCTGGTCCGCTATGGCAAGCTCGCCGCCCTTGCCGCGATCGCCGCTGCCCTCCTCGGCGGGGCCGTGGTCTGGTACCAGGACACGGAGCACCCGGCGGCCGAGGCGGCAATCGGCACGGCGGCAACTGCGGCAACTGCGGCAACCGGGGAAATGGCAGCAACGGCGGCAACGGCCGAACCGGCCAGCATCCCTGCTGCCCCGGTCACGCTGGCTGTGCCCCAGGAGACGGCGACGGGCGACGCCGCCATGGCCGCGTCCGCGCCAGCACCAGCACCAGCACCAGCGCCCGCGCCAACGCAGGCACCTGTCACGGCCGGCGCTGCGGCAGCGGAAGTTCATGCGGACAAAGCCGCCACGCCCTCGCCCGGGCAAGCCGAGCCGCCTCCGGCGGCGGCCTCCGACAAATCGCCCTCCGCCAAGGCGGCGGTAGCGCCCGCGCCGCAAGGCACCACGCAAGCCATGCCGGCGCAGGCAGCCCCGCCCGCGCCGAAGGAAGCGGACGCGAGTGCGAAGGCATTGCCGGCAAGCAAGCGACCACGCGCCGCGCCCCAAGGCAGCCGGCCGGCCACGGTTGGTCATCCTCGCCGCGCCGCCGCACCGGCACTCGACGAGGAGGCCAGGCACGACAAGGCCCTGCGCGACAGCCTGGTCTCGGCCGCGCGCCTCTACCCCGACCTCCATAGGAACTGGCAGCGCTCCGGCGCCGTCGCCTACGCCCCGCTCGGCGAGCCTTGACCTGATGCGCCCACTGTGCGCCCGACTGGCGCGGTCCACGACCTAGCACAGCGCAGCAGTTGGCTGGATCGCTTCCTTCGGCCGGACAGGGGAAGTCCGTCTCTCCTGCCCGCGGATGGCGGCTGGCCGACCGGCTTCGCGTGTCCAGGCGCGGCGCTACGCCGTGCCAGCCATGTGGAAACGCCCCTTGCCGCGCGCCTTGGCGGTGTATAGCGCGCGATCTGCGGTCTTCAGCACGGCATCCGCGCTCTGGCCATCGGCCGGCACCGGCGCGATGCCGATGCTGACGCCGATGACCGCCTGCACGCCACCGTGCAGCTGGTAGGGCGCGCCGATCTCCACCAGCAACCTTCCTGCCAGCGCCCGCACCCCATCGTCACCATGGCCGGCGAGCAGGATCACGAACTCGTCGCCGCCGATGCGCGAGACCTGCGCGCCGGCAGGCACGGCAGCGCGCATGCGCACTGCCACCTGCTCCAGCAGGTCATCGCCGCAGCCATGCCCGTGGGCATCATTGACCGCCTTGAAGCCGTCGAGGTCCAGATACAGCAACACCGGCCGCACCGCCACCGCGCGGCCGCGCCGCATGGCGGCGCCGATCTCCGCCAGCAGGCTGGCACGATTGAGCAGACCGGTCAGCGAGTCGTGGCGGGCGCGATAGGCATTTTCACGCTCTGACTGCATGGTGGCGACCACCATCGCGTTCAAGCGAAAGGACGCGCTGGTCATGCTGGCCACGTAGACGGGCAACTGCACCAGCGTCAGCAGGAACAGCGGCTCGCGCGCGACCACCGCGCCCAGGCAGCAAGGCCCGAGCGCCAGCAGGATCATCAGCCCGGCCATGCGCGGCGCGCCGAAATTACGGAAACAGATACCGCCGACCATGGCGGCGGAGGACAAACAGGCCAGCGCGGCCGCCAGCCAGTCGCCGCTGGTGATACTGAGGAAGGTCCCCAGCCCGACGCTGAACGCCCACGCCAGGCTGAGCAGGATATGGATATCGGTATGCGTCGAGCGGCCGGCGCGTGCGCGGCGCGAGGCTGACAGCAGCACGCCGATACGCGCGACGCAGATCAGGCATTCGAGTGCCAGCCAGGCGAAGAACTGCGGACGCTGGAGATGCCAGGCGATCAGGGCCGCCACCAGCAGCGTGTTGACGACCCCGCCGACGAAGATGGAGAGTGTGCCGAACAGGCTGCCGATCAGGGCATGCCGGATCTCGTCCGGGACATCGGCGTCGATCTTCACCAGCCAGCGGGTGAAGCGCCAGCGCGGCAGCGTGAACGTCTGGTTAAGTTCCGGCATGGGAGGTCAGGGACGGCATGGCCGGGCGATGCCTTCCGCCTTGCGGGCGGCCTGTGTGGCCCGGGCGGCCTCGTCCCTGCCATGGATTGGGTGGCGCCAAGCATACCATCCGGCACTGCCGCCCCCTCTATCGCCTCACACGCCGCCTCACACGCCGCCTCACACGCCGCCTCCCATGCCATCAAGCAGCCCTGAGCCGGATACAAAAAGAGGGGCCGCAGCCCCTCTTCCCTTCTCCCATCCGCGTGGTCCGGTCCGCGCGCCCGGCGTCCGGCACCGGCCGGCGGACCGCGGCGCGTCACTTGCCGATCTGGCGGCTCACGGCATTTTCCTGCTGGTTGAGCGCGCGCTGGTCGGCGCGCGTGATGTGGCCGCCGTCGTGGCTGGCCATCACACGCTCTTCCTGGCGGATCTGATGATCTTCCCGATGCAGCCTGGCGGCCTGCGCGTGCGAGATCTCGCCCTCCCGCACTTCCTTGTGGATGCGCTGGTTCTGGTTGGCCAGCCGCTGGTTCACCTCTTCGCGGCGCGGATGGTTCTTGTCCCATTGGCTCTCGCTTGCCATGGCGCCGCCTGCCAGGCCGGCGGCGAGCAGGGCGAGAGTCAGGCCACCAATCAGTTTGCGCGTTTGCATGAAGCACTCCCGGTTTGTCGATGCCGGGCGCGGATCGCCCGGCATGCCCCAACTAACGTGGGCCGGAAATGCCCCGCTGACAGCCACGCGGGTTCGCTTTGTAACTGTCTATGTACTCTGTAACAAGCCCGCCGCCGCGAGGCCAGCCGCGGCGACCTGCGGCAGGTCCGGGCAGATTGCCTAGCGTGTCTTGCACCCCGGCAGTCCGGAGGCCAGGCTGCCCTTGGCCAGGGCGATCCCTGCCTGCACCGCCCGCTGGAAATCCGTGCTGACGTCCTCCACCGGGATGGCGCGCCGGAAAAAGTCCGCCCAGACGAACTCCGCGAATGCCGTCGGCGTCTTCTCGTAGCCGCCGGCGTCGCGCACATAACCCGCCAGGGAGCGGTAGGGATCGTCGACCAGCTTGCTGAGGTGAGACGGGATCTGCGCGTAGTAGTGGCGCACACCGTTCTGGTCGAGCGGATGGACCCAGAGGTTCTTGTTCATCTCGGCCCAGAATGCATCGATCGCATGGTCGGACAGGTCCGCCTCCACCGTGAAAAAGCCGCTGGTGACGCCCGCTTCGAGCGCGGCGCGTCCCAGATGGTGGTGATCGGTGATGAACAGCTTGCCGGCAGGGCCTACCACGGCCGGGATCGGATGGGCCTGCATGAAGGCCTTCTGCTCCGCCGCGCTCAAGGCAGCGAGATGCTTCTTCTTGTCATGCACCTCGATCATGCCGACGGTGATCTGTGTCGGATGCAGATCATGGATCAAGGCTTCGCGGAGCTTTGCCATCTTGCTTCTCCTTGCTTGCTGGCGCATTTCGGTAGCACCGGCCCGAACGCCCGCTGCGGGCGGCAGCCGAGGCCCCTGGCGCACCGCCCCTCTCGATATGCCCCCGCCGCGAACGCCGGCCCGCTGCCTATACTGGTGCTGACGATGGCGCGCGAGCCAGCGCCGCCGCGCCGGCATCGCCCCGGCGCCGGGTGCGCAGCGCATCGCGTCAGCCGGTGACAGCAAAGGAGACTGCCATGGATCAAGCGCAAGGCCAACTGGTTTCCACTCTGAACCACCTGATCGAGGTCGGCAAGGATGGTGAGCTCAATTGCAGCGCGGGCGCGCGCGAAGTGAAGGATGCGGAGATCCGCGCCGTCCTGAGCGGGACCGCCGAGTCCTGCCGCACCTCGGTCAGCGAACTGCAGGCGCTGGTGACTTCACTCGGCGCCGCGCCGCGTGATCGCGGCACCATGGGCGGCACGATGCTGCGCAGCTGGATGGAAATCCTTCATGTGATCGCGCCGAACAACGACGACGTGGTGCTGCAGCAATGCGAACGCGGCGAGGCCGCCGCCCGCCGCGAATACCGCTCCGCGCTGAAGCTCGATATGCCGGAGGCGATCCGCAACGTGGTGCAGCGCCAGTACGAAGGCATGCAGCGACACCATGAGCGCATCCACGCGATGCGGGGCATGCAGGTGCATTAACCCACTGCGTCATTCGAAAGGCCCCGCCGCTCGGGTGCGCTTTCTCCGACGCAATGGACTAGCCCCGAGGCTGGTCTGCCACGCGGGGGCCGTTGCCCGCTCGCCCCGGTTCGCCGGGGGGATGCCAGGCACGCCCCGGCGGTGACAGCGCCGCGCCGTAGCCGCGCGGCGCCAGCCGTGCGACCAGCAGGGACACCACGGCGACACAGCCGAGGTGGGCGAGCCAGCCTGCGGTAAAGCCGCCGCTTGCGTCACGCAGGGCGGCGCAGACCCAGGGCGCCGTGGCGGCGATCAGGAAGCCGCCGCCCTGCATCAGCGCGCTCAGTTCGCCAGCCTGCTCCGCGTCGGGCAGGTGATCGAGCGCCACGATCAAGCACAAGGCGAAACAACCACCCAGCCCCCCACCGGAGATGGCGGCCCAGGCACGCGGCGCCAGGTCCGGCCACGCGGCGAAGGCGGCGAAGCCTGCCGCCTGCAGCGCCAGGGTCAGCCACAGCCAGGGCCGGCGGTCGCGCCAGCGCGCCGTCAGCGCGGGCAGCAACAGCGCCGCGCCGGCCTGGGCCAACGCCATCAGTGCGAGCAGCCCACCGCTGTGCGTACCGCTCCAGCCACGCGACTGGTAGAAGGCCGGCAACCACGCCACCAGGGAAGCATAGCCGCCGTTGACCAGGCCGAAGCAGGCCATCAGCAGCCAAGTGCGCGGGCGCTGCAGCAAGCGGGCACCCGCCGGTGCCGGCCCCGGACGTGCCGGCGCCGGCCTGGGCAGCGCACGCCACGCGAACAACAGCGCCAGCCAGGCAGGCGCCGCCCAGGCGGCCAGCGCGCCGCGCCAGTTGCCGGACCACTGCGCCAGCAACGGCGTCAACTGGGCACCGAGCGCACCGCCCCCCATCAGCGCGGCCGAATACAAACCCATCACGGCAGCGACCTGCCCCGCCGAACGCTGCTTGATCAGCCCGGGGAACACCGCCTGGATGACGGCCACGCCGGCGCCGCACACCGCCGTGGCGGCAATCAGCGCGCCCCCCTGCGGCCAGGCGGCGCGCAGTGCCGAGCCCAGCCCCAGCAAGGCAAGGGCGCCCAACACCGCGTGGCGCGCCGGCACGGCGCGCCACAGCAGCGGCGACAGCAGGGCACCCACCCCCATCAGCCACATCGGCAACAGCGTGAGCCAGGCCATGCCGCGGAAAGTCAGGCCGGTGCCGTCGTGGATCTGCTCGGCGAGCGGCCCCACGCCGGTCAGGAACGGCCGCAGGTTCATGCCGACCAGCACCACCAGCGCGAGCCAGGCGGCGCGCGACCCGGGCCGCGCGCGTACTGCCCGCTCAGGCACGGCCGGCCCGTGCGCCGTACACGGCCATCGCGCTGACGCCCACATCGAGCTTGGTCAGCGCCAGCGGCGGCGGCACCAGCGGCAGGCGCAGCTTCTGGTAGGCGGCTTCGCTGGACAGGCCGAAGGGCGCGGCATCGGGATTGTCGAAGGCGTAGTAGACCGCTTCCACGCCCGCCATGACCAGCGCCGCCAGGCACATCGGGCAAGGATGGCCGCTGGCGTAGACCACGCTGCCGGACAGGTCGGGGGTTGCCAGGCGGCGGCTGGCGGCGCGCAGGGCCTCCATCTCGGCATGCGTGGTCGGATCATGGCTGTGCACGATGCCGTTCACGCCGGTGGCGACGATCTCGCCGTGCCGGGCCAGCACCGCGCCGAACGGACGGCCGCCGCGCGCGCGATTGTCCTGGGCAAGGCGTACGGCCTCGCGCAGCAGGTCTGGATGGGTGGACATGGAAACTCCCCGCGGAAATGAGATGAGACGGCCGGGCGTGACAGCGGCTTGGCGACGGCTTGGCGACGGCTTGGCGGCAGCCGGCCCGGTCGTGGCAGGCCATTCTAGGAAGCGCCTTGCTGATTGGGAAATTAAATGATGAAATGCCGATCAGTGGCTTTTCAAATACCAGCGATGCTCGATCCCGTGCTGCTGCGCAGCTTCGTGGCGGTTGCCGACACCGGCAGCTTCACGCGTGCCGCGGACAGCGTCCACTTGACGCAATCCACCGTCAGCCAGCAGGTGCGCCGGCTGGAGACCCAGGTCGGCTGCGAACTGCTGCACCGCGGCGGGCGCTATGTGACGGCCACGCCCGAGGGCGAGCACCTGCTCGGCTATGCGCGCCGCATCCTGCAACTGATGGACGAGGCCGTGGCCCAGCTGGCGCAAGGCGATGCGCAGGGGGAGATCCGGCTGGGCGTGCCCGAGGATTTCGTCGCCCATGCCTTGACGCCCGCGCTGGCGGCCTTCGCCGATGCGCACCCCGGCGTGCGCCTGGAAGTGACCAGCGGACTGAGCCACGAGCTGTGGCAGCGCTTCCAGCGCAGCGAGCTGGACCTGGTGCTGATCAAGCAGCGCGTGGGCAGCGCGCCGGGCCTGGCCAGCTGGGCCGAACCGCTGTGCTGGCTCGACAGCCGCGAGCGCCCCGCGCGCGGGCGCGACCCGCTGCCCCTGGTGGCCTTCCCGCTGGGCGGGCTCTACCGCGGCGAAATGACCCACCTGCTCGATGCCGCCGGCCGCCGCTGGCGCATCGCCTATGCCAGCGCCAGCCTCGCCGGCATCCGCGCGGCCGTCGCGGACGGGCTGGGTATCACCATGCTGCCGCGCCGGCTGGCCGCCGACGGGCACCGCATCCTGGAGGCGGCGGACGGCTTCGCGCCGGCGCCGGCGCTGGAGCTGAGCCTGCACGTGCAGGCCGAGACCGCCGCCCATACGCGCGACCTGGCCGCGCGGCTGGTGGCGGTATGCGATGCGGCGATGCGGGCCTGAGCCTGAGCCTGCGCCCGAGCCCTAGCCCGTCGCCTCAGCCCAGCATGCCCTCCAGGCGCTCACGGATGATGCGGTGCGCGCCGTCCATGATGCCGTCGATCAGCGCCTGCACCGTCGGCACATCGTCGATCAGGCCGGCCACCATGCCGCAGCTCCACGCCCCGGCGTCCAGCTCGCCTTCCGCCATCACCTTCGGATAGACCCCGGCCACCTGGTCGTAGATGTCGGCGATCTGCAGCGCCTCGCCCTTCTCGCGCTCGATCTCCAGCAGGCGGTCGACGCCGGCATTGCGCAGCACCCGTTCGGTATTGCGCAGCCGGCGCATGATCAGCCGCGTATCGAGCTCGCTCGCCTGCACGATGGCCTGCTTGACCTTCTCGTGCACCGGCGCCTCCTGCGTGGCGATGAAGCGCGTGCCCATATTGATGCCGTCGGCGCCGAGCGCCAGCGCCGCCACCAGGCTGCGCGCATCGGCCATGCCGCCCGAGGCGACGAAGGGGATGCTGAGTTCGTCGGCGGCGCGCGGCAGCAGGATCATGTTCGGCACGTCGTCCTCGCCGGGATGGCCGCCGCATTCGAAGCCATCGACGCTGACTGCATCGCAGCCGATCTGCTGCGCCTTCAGCGCATGCCGCACCGAGGTGCATTTGTGGATCACCTTGATGCCGGCCGCCTTCAGTGCCGGCATATAGGCCTCGGGGCTGCGCCCGGCGGTTTCGACGATGCGCACGCCACCTTCGACGATGGCCGCGATGTACTCGGCGTACGGTGGCGCCGAAAAGGTCGGCAGGAAGGTCAGGTTGACACCGATCGGCCGGTCGGTCATGTCGCGGCAGCGCGCGATCTCGCGCGCCAGCAGTTCGGGGGTCTTCTGCGTGAGGCCGGTGATGATGCCCAGGCCGCCGGCGGCCGAGACCGCCGCCGCCAGCTCGGCGAAGCCCACATAGTGCATGCCACCCTGGATGATCGGGTGCCGGATGCCGAACAGTTCGGTGATGCGCGTCTTCATCGTGTTGTCTCCTCGGTTGGATGCGAAGGCGGTAGCGCCCGCGCTATCGTACCGGCTGCGGGCGTTCGGGGCACTGGATGCCTGACTCTAGTCCACTGAATCACTGAAATCGGTCGGTGCCTGCCATGGCATGCGGGCTCATCGCGTCGTTGCCGATGCTCGCCATAGCCGGGCTATGGCTGCGCTTGGCGCCTAGCGCTGACTCCCGCATGCCATGTCTTTCACCTCCCATTTCAATACATTCTGTCTAGGCGTGAATCGGTGGCCCCCGCGGGCGCGCGCAGGGCAACCCGACTACACTATGGGCTGGCCGCGCCGCCCTGGCGGCGCGGCCCGACCCCAGGAGACAATCCGCCTATCATGACAAGCACAGACAAGAGCGGCAGCCAGACCACCCCCCACTCCCTGCGCAGCGCGGCCAGCGTGCTGGTGCTGCGCGACAGTCCCGCCGGCCCCGAGGTATTGATGGTGCGCCGCGCCGAACGCGACAACGACCGCAGCAGCGGTGCCTATGTCTTCCCCGGCGGCACGCTGGACGCGCAGGACCGCGACCTGCACGCCCACGCCGCCGGCCTCGACGACAGCAGCGCCAGCCAGCGCCTCGGCCTGGCCGCGGGCGGACTGGACTTCTATCTCGCCGCGGTGCGCGAATGCTTCGAAGAGGCCGGACTGCTGTTCGCCTACGGCACCGGTCCCGAGCCGCTCGTGCCCGACCAGCTTCTCCCCGACCAGCTCGCGCTGCTGCGCGCCGCCGCACGCCGCGGCGGCCCCGGCCTGGCCCAGGCCTGCGCGCAGATCGGCCTGAGGCTGGCGGTCGATCGCCTGGCCTACCACAGCTACTGGCTGACGCCGCCAGGCTTGCCCAAGCGCTTCGATACCCGCTTCTTCGTCGCCATCGCTCCGCCCGGACAGGTTGCGCTGCACGACGGCGACGAGGTGGTCGAGCACTGCTGGATCCGGCCCTCCGAAGCAATCCATCCGGACCATGGCCTCAAGCTCGTCAATGCCACGCGCCGCAACCTGGCGGCGATCGCGCACTTCGAGAGCGCGCAGGCCTGCTTCGACTTTTCCGCGCAGCGGCGCGACATCGCCTGCATCATGCCGCGCATCGGCCTCGGCGCCGGCGGCCCGCGCCCGGTCATGCCGGACGAGGCCTGCTACGCCGAGATCGGGCGCATCGACCCGCACGGCAGCGCGCAAGCGCGCTATGAGCTGGAAGCCGGCGCGCCGGTGCGGCTGTCGGAGCGCGTCTGGCGCGTGACCGCCGGCAATGGCAGCGTGATGACCGGCCCCGGCACCAATACCTACCTGGTAGGCGATGCCGCGAGCGATGCCTGGGCCGTGATCGACCCCGGCCCGGACGACGACAAGCATGTGCAGGCCGTGCTGGCCGCGGCGCCGGGCCCGATCCGCTGGATCCTCGCCACCCATACCCACCTCGACCACTCGCCCGCGACGCCGAAGCTGCAGGCCGCCACCGGCGCCACCGTGCTGGGCCGCGCGGCGCCGCCGGGCGCCCGGCAGGATGCCGGCTTCGCCCCGGCACGCGAGCTGCAGCATGGCGAGCGCCTCGCGCTGGGCGAAGGCTGCACGCTGCGCGTGGTACATACGCCCGGGCACGCGTCCAATCACCTGTGCTACCTGCTCGAGGAAGAGAAGACGCTGTTCACCGGCGATCACGTGATGCAGGGCTCGACCGTCGTCATCAATCCGCCCGACGGCGACATGCAGGCCTACCTCGACTCGCTGCGCGCCCTGCTGCAGGAGGACCTGGAATGGCTGGCGCCAGGCCACGGCTTCCTGATCCCGCGCCCCGCCGACGCCATCCGCGTGCTGGTGCGCCACCGCCTGCAGCGCGAGGCCAAGGTCGTCAACGCGCTGGCCGAACTGGGCGCGGCCGAGCTCGGCGCCCTGCTGGCGCGCGTCTACGACGACGTGCCGCCGCGCATGCATCCGGTGGCGCAGCGCTCCTTGCTGGCACACCTGTTCAAGCTCGCCGCCGAGGGGCGTGCGCGCGAGACGGACGGCCGCTGGCAGGCGGCCTGAGACCGGTCGGGCGCACAGGGCGGACACGACAGGCGCCGGCGCCACCGGCGCGTCCTCCTTCATGCATCGCGCGCATCAGCAAGCGGAATCGACATGGACCTGCGACAACTCCGGCATTTCCAGGCGCTCTACCGCCTGCGCAGCTTCGCCCGCGCGGCCGACGAGATGGCGATGAGCCAGCCGGCGCTCAGCCGCAGCATCCAGAACCTGGAACGCGCGCTCGACTGCCGCCTGTTCGACCGCACCACGCACACGGTCACGCCGACCGAGGCGGCGCGCCGGCTGATCCACCAGGCCGAGACCGTGATCGCGGCCGCCGCCGCACTCAAGGAGGATGCCGCGGGCTTGAAGGCGTCCAGCCAGGGCACCGTGCGCGTCGGCTGCGGCGCCTATCCGCTGCAGCCCCTGCTGACCGAGACCGTCACGGCCTTCGCGCACAGCCATCCGCTGGTGCACCTCACGCTGACCAGCGGCGATACCACGCCGCTGCTGCAGCGCCTGCTCGACCGCGAGCTCGACCTGGTGGTATGTGATCGCCGCCGCTTCGACGCCTCGCGCTTCGCCGAGGACATCCTGATGCTGGCGCTGCCCACCGAGCCGCTGGCGGTGGTCTTCTCGGCCGAGCATGAGATCGCCGCCATGCAGGGCGAGGCGATCGACTTCTCCGCCTATCCCTGGGCGCTGCCCCGGGTACCGGCCGGCGGCGAGCCTGACTTCACCCCGGCCAGCGTGGCCATGCGCGCCGGCGGCGCCTTCCCGCAGTTCCAGCTGCAGTCCACCGCGGCCTGCCTCGACCTCGCGCGCAGCGGCACCGCGCTCACGCTGGTGCCGCTGTCACTGGCACGGCGCGCCGCCGCCGACGGCCGCCTGCGCTACCTCACGGCCGACCGCCACCTCAGCACCAACGACGGCGTGCACCTGCTCAAGGGACGCAGCCAGACCCCCATCATGCGCGCCTTCGTCAAGGAACTGCGCAGCACCGCGCGGCGCCTCGCGCAGCAGCCAGCCAGGGATGCCGGCTGGCCGGTGACGGGCGGCGCCTGAGCCCGCACACGGGCGCCCCGCCCTTGCTGCATTGCACGCGCGGCACGGCGCCAGCCCTGCCTACCCGCGCCAGCGCGGGGATATGCGAGCGCAGCATGCAGGCGCGCTATTTTCTGATGCGCGATATGCATGACGAAAAGCGCGGCGGCGCACCTAGAATGGGTCGCTGGAGTGCGCCCCCATGACAAGCGAACACGCCCCCCATCCCGCGTCCTTGCGCGCCGCATGCCCGGCCCAACCGGCCGGGCGCCCCGGGCCCCGGCCACCATGCGGCCGGTCATCGCACTCCGCCGATGCCTGAAGCACGGCGCCCCGCCGGCGGCCCGCACCACTTGACGGCCGCGGCCGCAAGACGACAATACGGCCCCCGCCTGCCGGCCCACCAGACCCCGCACCTGCCACGGAGAGACGAGACAATGCAAGCCAACGACCCGCGCTGGGACTTCGACCCGGCCGCGCTGAAGGAAAAGTACCGGCAGGAACGCGAGCGCCGCCTGCGCGCGGACGGCAATGCGCAGTATGTCGAGATCGCGGGCGAACTGTCCCGCTTCGCGGCGGATCCGCACGCCGACCCGGCCTTGCGCCGTGCACCGCAGTCCGACACCTTCGATGCGATCGTGATCGGCGGCGGCTTCGGCGGGCTGCTGGCCGCCGCGCGCCTGCGCGAAGCCGGCTTCGCGCGCATCCGCATCATCGAGAAGGGCGCCGATTTCGGCGGCACCTGGTACTGGAACCGCTATCCCGGCGCGGCCTGCGACATCGAGTCCTATGTGTACCTGCCGCTGCTGGAAGAAGTCGGCACCATGCCCACGGAGAAGTACGCCAAGGCGCCGGAGATCCTCGCGCACACCCAGGCCATCGGCCGGCATTTCGACCTGTACCGCGACGCGCTGTTCCAGACCGAGGCGACCTCGCTGCGCTGGGACGAAGCCGGCGCGCGCTGGCAGGTCGGCACCGACCGCGGCGACCGCCTGCAGGCGCGCTTCCTGGTGCTGACCACGGGCCCGCTGAACAAGCCCAAGCTGCCCGGCATCCCGGGCCTGGAGCACTTCGCCGGGCATAGCTTCCACACCAGCCGCTGGGACTACGCCTACACCGGCGGCGATCACCGCGGCGGCATGGCCGGGCTGGCCGGCAAGCGCGTCGGCATCATCGGCACCGGCGCCACCGCCGTGCAGTGCGCTCCGCACGTGGCCGAGGCGGCCGGGCACCTCTACGTGTTCCAGCGCACCCCCTCGTCGATCGACGTGCGCAACAACCAGCCCACCGATCCGGCCTGGGCCGCCAGCCTGGGGCCGGGCTGGCAGCAGCAGCGCATGGACAACTTCAACAACCTGGTCTGCGGGATCCCGCAGGCCGAGGACCTGGTCAACGACGGCTGGACCGACATCATGCGGCTGGTGCGGCCGGACCGCAGCGTCGCCGATCCGGTCCAGGCGATGCAGATGGCGGACTACGCCAAGATGGAGCAGATCCGCGCCCGTGTCGACCACGTCGTGCGCGACCCGGCCACGGCGGCGGCGCTCAAGCCCTGGTATCGCCAGTTCTGCAAGCGCCCCTGCTTCCACGATGGCTATCTCGACATGTTCAACCGCGCCAACGTCACGCTGGTCGACACGGCGGGCCGCGGCGTGGAGCGCATCACGCCGGCCGGCGCGGTGGTGGACGGCCGCGAGTATCCGCTGGACTGCCTGATCTTCGCCACCGGCTTCGAGGTCGGCACCGGCTTCGAGCGGCGCGCCGGCTTCGAACTGCATGGGCGCGGCGGCCTGTCGCTGTCCGACAAGTGGGCCGAGGGCGCCTCCACGCTGCACGGGCTGCTGACGCGCGACTTCCCCAACTGCTTCATCGTCAGCGTGACGCAGTCGGGGCAATCGCCCAACTTCCCGCACATGCTCAACGAGCAGGCCCATCACATCGCCTATGTCGCCGCGCGCTGCGTGGCCGAGGGCGCCGACACCGTCGAGCCGAGCGCCGCGAGCGAGGCCGCGTGGACCGCCACCATCGTGTCCGCCGGCACGCGCCGCGCCGCCTACCAGGCCGAGTGCACGCCCGGCTACTACAACGCCGAAGGCAAGCTGTCGGCGCGTGAGATCCGCAACGGCCCCTACGGGCCGGGCGCCGCCGCCTTCATCGACATCCTGCAGGCCTGGCGCGCCAGCGGGGACTGCGCCGGCCTGGAGTTCGGCCGCGTGAGCGAGGAGGTGCGCGCATGAGCACCCGCCGCGCCATCTTCATCACCGGGGCCGCCTCCGGCATGGGCCGCGAGACGGCCCGCCTGTTCGCCGCGCGCGGCTGGTTCGTCGGCGCCTACGACATCGATGCGGCCGGGCTCGACTCCCTGGCGAACGAACTGGGCCCCGATGCCGGCCTGTTCGCGCCGCTCGACGTGAGCGACCGCGCCGCCTATCTCGCCGCCATCGAGCGCTTCGGTGCCGCCAGCGGCGGACGCATGGACCTGCTCTTCAACAATGCCGGCATCGGCGCCGGCGGCTACTTCGACGAGCAGCCGTGGGAGACCATCGAGCGTATCGTCAGCGTCAACCTGCTGGGCGTGCTCGGCGGCATCCACGCCGCCATGCCCTTGCTGAAGGCCACGCCGAACGCGCTGTGCTTCAGCACCTCGTCGGCCTCGGCGATCTTCGGCGCCGCCGGCATTGCCGTCTATTCGGCCACCAAGCATGCGGTCAAGGGCTTCACCGAGGCCCTCTCGGTCGAACTGTCGCGCCATGGCATCCGTGCCGCCGACGTGCTGCCGGGGCTGATCGACACGCCCATCCTGCCCGAACGCGTGCGGGCGGGAGCGGCGACGGAAGGCATGTGGCGGCTGCTGCCGCCGGTCGCCGTGGCCGAGGCCGTGTGGGCCGCCTATCACGAGGACAAGCTGCACTGGTACGTGCCGCCCGAGCTGGCGGCATTCGACGTGCAGGTCACCGCCGAACCCGAGCGCGCGCGCGACGAACGCAAGCGCCTGCTGGCCGAACGCAAAGGATTCGCACCATGAGCGCCACACCCATGACCACCACGGCGGTCCCCGGCGACCGCCTCGACCTGGGCGCGGTGTCCTGGTCGCTGTTCGAGGCCGGACGCAATCCCTTCGTCATGCTGGTGACCATCTATGTGTTCATGCCCTACTTCTCCACCGTGATGGTGGGCGATCCGGTCAAGGGGCAGGCGCTGGTGGCCACCTACGGCCAATGGGCCGGCTGGATCATCGCGCTGACCGCCCCGCTGCTGGGCGCCTCGATCGACCGCATCGGGCCGCGCAAGCCGCTGCTGCTGGTGTCGACGCTGGTGATGGCGGTGCTGATGATGTCCCTGTGGTGGGCCCGCCCCGACCTGACCGGCCTGGGCATCGGTGGCGTGGTGGTGGCAGCCACCTTGATCAACGTGCTGTTCGGCTACACCGAGGTGCTGCACAACGCCATGCTGGCGCAGGCAGCCGGCCCCCGGCTCGCGCACAAGGCTTCCGGCCTGGGACTGGCGCTGTCGAACGCCGTCTCCGTGCTGGTGCTGGTGTTCGTGCTGTGGGCCTTCGCCCTGCCCGGCAAGGTGCCCTGGGGCTGGATCCCGGCGCAGCCTCTGTTCGGCATGGATCCCGCCGCGCACGAACCCGAGCGCATCGTCGGCCCCATCGCCGGCGTGCTGTGCGTGCTGGGTGCCCTGCCCATGTTCCTCTTCACCCCGGATGCCGCGCGCACGGGCAACGGCATCGCGCGTTCCCTGCGCGAGGGACTGCGCACGCTGCTGGGCATGGTGGGCAAGCTGCGCGGCGACCGCGACATGACCGCCTTCCTGCTGGCGCGCATGCTGTACGTCGACGCGATGACCGCCGTGCTGCTATTCTCCGGCGTCTATGCCGCCGGCGTGATGAAGTGGCATACGCTGACCATGCTGAGCTACGGCGTGCTGCTGAGCGTGTTCGCGGCGCTCGGCGGCATCCTCGGCAGCCGCCTGGACGCCGCGCTGGGGCCCAAGGTCGCGGTACGCATCGAGGTCCTGATGACGCTGGTGGGCCTGGTCTGCGTGATCGGCATGGCACCCGAGCGCATCCTCTACTTCTGGCACTACGACGCCGCCACCGCGGCGCCGCTGTGGAACGGGCCCTTCTTCCGCACCTGGCCGGACCTGCTCTACCTGCTGATCGGCTTCTCCAACGCGGCCTTCATCACGGCATCCTACTCGTCCAGCCGCACCCTGCTGCTGCGGCTGTCGCCGCCGGGGGAAAGCGGGGCCTTCTTCGGCATCTTCGCGCTGTCGGGTACCGCCACCATGTGGCTGGGCTCCTTCCTCGTGCACTACGCCACCGCGACCTTCCACTCGCAGCAGGCCGGCATGGGGGCCATCGTGGTCCTGATGAGCTGCGGATGGATCGGCATGTGCTTCGTGCGCGGCGGCGGGCGGCTGGCGCCGCATGGTTGACGCGGCATCCGGCATGGCGATCCGGGCGGGGAGGCGGCACACGGGCCGATGATGGTGTAAGTTGTCCTGGTGGCGAGCGCGCTGCGCGCGCGGCCCCAAGAACCCGCCGACGCCATGCCCGATGCCCCGACCCCACGCCAGACCGGCACCGCCGCAGGCAGCCGGCACGGCAAGCTCGATCACGACATCCCCGCCCGGCTGGACCGGCTGCCCTGGTCGCGCTGGCATTGGCAGGTATGCGGTGCGCTCGGCATCGCCTGGGTGCTGGACGGACTGGAAGTCACGCTGGCCGGCTCGCTCGGCGCCGTGCTGCAGCGGCCGGATACCCTGTCGCTCAGCGCTGCCCAGGTGGGGCTGGCCGGCACGCTCTATGTTGCCGGCGCGATCGGCGGGGCCCTGGTGTTCGGCCGGCTCGCCGACAATCTTGGCCGCAAGCGCCTGCTCCTGCTCACGCTGCTGGTCTACCTGCTGGCCACGCTTGCCACTGCCACCGCCCCCGGCTTCGCCTACTTCGCAGGCTGCCGCTTCTGCACCGGGCTGGGCATCGGTGGCGAATATGCAGCCATCAATTCCGCCATCGATGAACTGATCCCCGCGCGCGTGCGCGGACGCGTCAACCTGGCCATCAACGGGACGTTCTGGCTGGGTGCCGCGCTCGGCGCCGGGCTCAGCCTGTTCCTGCTGGATCCCCGCGTGCTGGGCCCCGCGCGCGGGTGGCGCGCCTGCTTCGGCCTGGGCGCGGCGCTGGCCGTGGCCATCCTGCTGGTGCGCCGCCACGTGCCGGAAAGTCCGCGCTGGCTGGCCATGCACGGACGCCTCCACGAAGCCGACGCGACCCTGCGCAAGATCGAGCAAAGCATTGCCGCACGCGCTGCCGCAGCCCCGGCGCGGCCGGCGCCGGCAGAGCGTCCCGCGGCCCGCCGCACGCCGCCCACACTGGGCGACGTGGCCTGGCTGCTGATGCGACGCTACCGCATGCGCAGCGCCGTGACCTTGTCGCTGATGGTGTCGCAGGCCTTCCTCTACAACGCCGTCTTCTTCACCTATGCCATGGTGCTGGTGCGCTTCTACGGCGTGCCGGATGCCCGCGCGGCCCTCTACATCTTCCCCTTCGCGCTCGGCAACGCCGCCGGCCCCCTGCTGCTCGGCCCCGCCTTCGACCGGATCGGGCGCCGCCGCATGGTCTCCTGCACCTATGTCATGTCCGGCGTCGGGCTGGCCTTGACCGGCTGGGCCTTCCTGGCCGGCTGGCTGGATGCGCGCACCCAGGCGCTGTGCTGGGCGGCCGTGTTCTTCCTCGCATCGGCGGCGGCCAGTTCCGCCTACCTGACCGCCAGCGAGATCTTCCCGCTGGAGATCCGCGCACTGGCCATTTCCCTGTTCTACGCCGTCGGTACGGGCGCGGGCGGCCTGGTCGCGCCGGTGCTGTTCGGCCTGCTGATCCAGAGCGGCAGCCGCGCCGCCGTGGCGGGTGGCTACGCCATCGGCGCGACGCTGGTGGTGGCGGCAGGACTGTTCGCCCTGCGGCATGGCATCGATGCCGAACGGCGGCCGCTCGAGGAAGTGGCACCGCCGCTGGGCGGCGGGCCGGTACGGCGGCCCTAGGCGACGCTGGGCGACGCTGGGCGGCGCTGGGCGGCGCTGGGCGGCGCTGGGCGGCGCTGGGCGGCGCTAGGCGGCGGCGCGATGCGGTGCCCCCCTGCCGGGCGGGCGCGCCAGCCCGAAATGCTCGCGCAGGGTGTGGCCCGCGTATTCGCTGCGGAACAGGCCGCGGCGCTGCAGGATCGGCACCACCCCGTCGACGAAGTCCTGCAGGCCGTCCGGCAGCGCATCGGGCATCAGGTTGAAGCCGTCGGCGGCACCGTGGCGGAACCAGTGGGCGATGTCGTCGGCGATCTGCTCCGGCGTGCCGACGATGACACGATGGCCGCCGCCTCCGGCCAGTTCGCGGATCAGCTGGCGCACGGTCAGGCCGCGCCCGCGCGCCAGCGTGGCACGGAAAAAGGTGTGATTGCCGTTGCCGCCCGCCGGCAGGGGCAGGTCGTCAGGCAGGCCCTGGTCCAGCTTGAGCCGCTCCGGCGCGATGCCGAGCGTGCCGGCCAGCCGCGTCAGGCTGTAGTCCCAGGGAATGCCATCGACCAGCTCGTCGCGGCGCCGCCGCGCCTGCGCCTCGGTCGCGCCGATGATGGTGGTCAGCCCCGGCAGCACGCGCACGGCCTCGGGGCCGCGTCCCAGCGCCTGCGCGCGCGCCTTCAGCCCGCGCGCGTAGTCGAGCGCCTCCTCGAACGACTGCGAGGCCGAGAACACCGCCTCGGCATGGCGCGCGGCCAGCTCACGCCCGTCGGCCGAACCGCCGGCCTGCACCAGCACCGGATACCCCTGCGGCGAACGCGGCAGGTTGAGCGGCCCGTGCACGGCGAAGTGCTCGCCGCGGTGCTCCACCGGATGCACCTTGCCGGCATCGACGAAGCGGCCGCCGGCCTTGTCGCCGAGGAAGGCATCGTCCTCCCAGCTATCCCAGAGCGCCTTGACCACGGTGGTGAACTCGTCGGCGCGCGCGTAGCGCTGCGCGTGGTCGGGCACGCTGTCGCGGCCGAAATTGCGTGCCGACGGCAGGTCGGCGGTGGTGACCACGTTCCAGCCGGCGCGCCCGCCGCTGACATGGTCCAGCGTGGCGAAGCGGCGCGCGATGTTGTAGGGCTCGTTGTAGCTGGTCGAGGCCGTGCCGATCAGGCCGATGCGGGTCGTGGCGGCGGCGATGGCGGCCAGCAGCACGGTCGGCTCGAGCGCGGTGATCGGCCGGAAATGGATCTGGTCGATGATGGCCGCGCTGTCGGCCAGGAAGACCGCGTCGAGCTTGCCGGCCTCTGCGATGCGGGCCACGCGCACATAGTGCTGCACGTCGGTGAAGGCCGCTGGATCGCTGTCCGGCAGGCGCCAGGCCGAAGGCACGAAGCCCGAGTGGAGGATATTGACGTTCAGGTGCAGTTGTCGCGGCGGCGTGGTGCTCATTGGCAGGTTCCCGGTAGCGTAGGACCGGCACCGGGCGGACCAGCCGCATCCGGCGCCATCGGCTTGCGGCGGCGCGGACGGGCCGCGGACGGATGGGTCCGGAGCGCGCTGCGTCCGCCGTATCGCGCCATCACCTTAGGGCACCGCTCCAGCGACGCCAACGAAGCAATCCGCGCATGGATATGCAGGGCGGCCCGGTATGGCCGCCTGTATGGCCGCCTATATGGCCGCCCGTATTGCCACCCGCCTCCCGGCGGTTCCGGCATCGCCACAGGCGCGCCCTCGCACCGCGCGCCGCTTCGCCGCGCTCGCCGCATTTGCAAGTGCGCATTCCTTCTTGGACCGCCACCGCGTGCCTGCCTAGACTGGGTCTCCCGGCTTGGTGCCGGCCGACTTCCACCGCAAACCCTCCCAGTCCAGGTGAACCCGCCCATGAAACGACGCTCGCTTCTTTCCGCGCTGCTGGCCGGCGCTACGATCTTCTCCCTCGCGCTCGGCGGCGCGCCGGCGGCCGCTGCCGACAAGGTGATCAAGGTAGGCGTGCGCGGCGGCGTCGACGAAGAGATCTGGGAAGTGGTTACCAAGGTGGCACAGAAGCAGGGCCTGAACGTCCAGCCCATCGTCATCACCGGCACCGCCAGCCCCAACGAAGCGCTCAACAACGGCGACCTCGATGCCAATTCCTTCCAGCACATTCCCTTCCTGCGCGACCAGATCAAGCAGCGCGGCTACAAGCTGGTCACCGTGGGCAACACGCTGATCTCGCCGATCGCCTTCTATTCGCGCAAGTTCAAATCCCTCGAGGCACTGCCGGCAGGGGCGCGCATCGGCATCCCCAACGATCCGAGCAACCAGACGCGCGCGCTGGTGATCCTGCGCGATCATGGCCTGATCAAGCTGCGCGAGGGCTTCGACCCCTTCACCGGCACCGCCACGCTGGCCGACGTGACCGCCAACCCGCGCAAGCTGGAACTGGTGGAGAGCGCCTCGGTGGTGCTAGCGCGCTCGCTGCCCGACGTGGACGCCGCGGCCATCGTCAATACCTTCGCCTACCAGGCCGGCCTGATCGCCACGCGCGACGGCATCGCGGTGGAACGGAAGGAACACAACCCCTACGTCAACGTCATCGCGGTGCGCGAGCAGGACCGCAATGCCCCCTGGGTGGCGCCGCTGGTCAAGGCCTACCAGTCGGAGGAGGTGCGGCGCTTCATCCTGTCGAAGTACCAGGGATCGGTGATCCCGGCATTCTGAGCGCGCAGCGCCCCCCGCCCCGCCACCGGCCCCCGAGCAAGGAGAGCCATCGTGACCTTCGCCCCTTCCCCGCCCCCGCCGGATTCCGCGCCGGCCCACATCGTCTTCGAACACCTGGGCAAGACCTATGCCGGCGCGCCGGCGGCCGCGCTCGACGACGTCTCGTTCCAGGTCGCGCGCGGTGAGATCTTCGGCATCATCGGCCGCAGCGGCGCCGGCAAGTCCACGCTGCTGCGCACGGTCAATATGCTGGAGCGTCCCAGCCGCGGCCACGTGCGGATAGACGGCGCCGACATCGGCCGGCTCGACGAGGACGGCCTGGTGGCGCTGCGGCGCCGCGTCGGCATGATCTTCCAGCACTTCAACCTGCTGTCGGCCAAGACCGTGTTCGAGAACGTGGCGCTGCCGCTGCGCGTGGCCGGTGTGCCACGGTTGGACATCGCACCGCGCGTGATGGCGCTGCTCGACCTGGTCGGGCTCGCCGGCAAGGCACAGGCCTATCCCGCCATGCTCTCGGGTGGACAGAAGCAGCGCGTCGGCATCGCCCGCGCGCTGGTGCACCAGCCCGAGATCCTGCTGTGCGACGAAGCCACCTCGGCGCTCGACCCGGAGACCACCGAGCAGATCCTCGCGCTGCTGCGCGACATCAACCAGCGCTTCGGCCTGACCGTGGTGCTGATCACGCACGATATGTCGGTGATCCGCCAGGCCTGCGATCGCGTGCTGGTGCTCGACCACGGCCGCGTGGTGGAACAGGGTGCCGTGCGCCAGGTCTTCCTGGCGCCGCGTGCCGACGCCACGCTGGCGCTGCTGCGGCCGCTGCGCGCGCTGCACCAGGCACTGCCGCCGGCCGCCAACGAACCGGACCCGGGCGCCGCGCGCGGCGCCATGGATGAGGCGAGCGGCCACGCGACCGGCGCACACGCCCTTTACCAGGAGATTCCGCGCCATGTTTCCGCCGCTGGCTGACAAGTACCTGCGCGCCCTGGGCGAGACGCTGCTGATGTCCGGCAGCGCCTGTGCCGTGGTGTTCGTCTGCGGCATGGCGCTGGCCATCGTGCTGACGCTGTCCGCGCCGGGCGGGCTGTGGCCGCGCCCGCGCCTGCACCGCGTACTGTCGGTGCTGGTCAATGTGTTCCGCTCGATCCCCTTCATCATCCTGCTGGTGGCAATGCTGCCGCTCACGCGCCTGATCGTCGGCACCACCATGGGTACCTGGGCCGCCGTGGTGCCGCTGAGCGCGCACCTGATCCCCTTCTTCGCGCGCGTCGCGCAGGTGGGCCTCAACGAGGTCGATCCCGGCCTGGTCGAGGCCGCGCGCGCGATGGGCTGCCGCCGCTGGCACATCGTGCGGCACGTGCTGCTGCCCGAGGCCATGCCGGCCCTGGTCGGCGGCGCCACCGTCACCGTGATCGCCATGATCGGCTCCTCGGCGATGGCGGGCGCGGTCGGCGCCGGCGGCCTCGGCGACCTTGCCATCCGCTACGGCTACGAGCGCTACGAGACCGCTGTGATGTTCAACGTGATCGCCATCCTGGTGGTGCTGGTGACGCTGGTGCAGTTCGGCGGCGAACGGCTGGCGCGGCGCTTCGACCACCGGCGCTGAGCAACTTCCGGCGCCCGCGCGCATCCGCCCAGGCCCAGTTCGGCGAGGATCTGCCGGGTATGCTGGCCCAGGCGCGGCGCGCAGTCGCCGCGGTTGCGCATATTGGTCAGGAAGACGTCGGCACCGGCCACCGCGCGGCCGATCACCTCGGCGGCGTCGGGCGGCTCGATCGTGATCACGTCGGCGCCGCATTCGGCCAGCATCGGCGCCGATGGCGCCGCCGGGGGCTTGTTATCGACCACCGCGGCCTGTCCCGTCCCGGCCTGCACGGTACGCGAGCTGGCGCGATATGACGCAGCCGGCCGCGCGCAGCGTCCCGGCCGAACCGGTGCCGGCACTGCGCGCGCGGGAAGCCGCCGGGGACTGAGGCGTTGCGCGCCGCCCCGCCCCTGCGCGCGCTGTCAGCGCAGCAGGTTGTGATGGCGCGCGAAGTCGGCCAGCTCGATCAGCGAAGCGATGTGCAGCTTCTCCATGATATTGACCTTGTGCGTGCTGACCGTCTTGCTGCTGATCAGCAGCTCCCGGGCGATGTCCTTGTTGGAATAGCCGCGCGCCAGGTATTGCAGCACCGTGACCTCGCGCTCGGTCAGCAGCGTCAGGGCGTCGCGCCCGGTGGCATAGCCCTGGTGGCGGGCCGCCCCGAGCGCGTGCAGCGGAAACACCGAGTAACCGGCCAGCAGGCTGCGTACGGCGCTGATCAGTTCGCCCAGGCTCTGGCGCTTGGCCACGAAGCCGTGCGCGCCCGCCCGCATGGAGCGGGAACAGGACAGGTCCTCGTCCTGACCGGACAGGACCAGCATGCGCACTTCGGGATGGGCCGCACCGACGCGCTCGATCAGGTCGATGCCCGACATGCGGGGAATGCCGAGATCGACGATAAGCAAGGGGGGCAGGTGTTGGCGCACCAGCTCGAACGCCTCGTCGCCATTGTCGCTCTCCAGGATCTCGTGGAACCCGAGTTCGCGCTCCAGACGCGCGCTGACCGCGAGTCGGATGGCGGGATGATCGTCGACGATGAGCGCGTCGGCCATGGCGGAACGTCCTGGCGGCTGGACCGGGGGAGATGCGCCTGCTTGCCCGCGCGCCGCACTGGCGGGCTTCCGGCCGGGGGCGATGGGTGGGCCGGGCGGCGATCCGCCTTTCCTCATCAGGGCTGAGAAATAGGCTGGAACAAGCATAGGACGCAGGCAGGGTCCGCCACCTGAGTAGCTCCCTCAATGTATTGGCCGTTATTCCGAAACGCAACGAGAATATTCTCAATCAGCCCGATGCCACTGAGGATGCGGGGCGCCTCCGCAGCACGCCGCGCCGGGCACGAGCGCCACACTGCGGCCAGGCGCCTGGCGGGTGCCCGCCGGCTACGCCGCCCCGGAGGCTCCGCCCTGCTCATGCGCGGCGGCCTCGAGCACCTCGGTCAACCTACGGCTGGCGTCGAGGGCGGCAGGGAAGCCGCAGTAGACCGCGCTGTGCACCATCAACTCGCGCAGTTCCTCGGGCGTCACGCCATTGGCGAGCGCACCGCGCAGATGCCCGGCCAGTTCCTGCGGACGATTCAACGCGACCAGCATCGAGACGGTGGCGAGGCTGCGCTGCTTGCGGTCCAGCGCGGGCCGGGTCCAGACCGTGCCCCAGGCGAATTCGGTCACCAATTGCTGCAGGCTGGTGTCGCCTTGCGCCTGGGCGGCATCCAGCGCGCGCTGGACGTGGGCCGGGCCGAGCACTTCGGTGCGCACGCGCAAGCCGTCCTGGAATGCAGGCGTGGGGGCGTAGCCGTCCGGCGCGGTGGTGGTCGATGGGGACAGGGTGCTCATGCTGGCATGCCTCGCGTAGGGGAAAGGGACCGGGATGCCGCAAGCATAGCCGAAGGCCGGCGCACGCCGCTGGCTGCCGGGCACCGTTCCGTGCCCGGCCGGCGCCCGCCGGTGCACCGATGCTCAGTCCGCGCCCGGAGCCAGGAAGCGCGGCGCCGGTGCGGCGCGGGCGAACTCGCGCCCGTCCAGCGTATAGCGCAGGAAGGTCCCGCGCGCCGCATTGTGGGGATGGCGCGCCGCCTCCTCCAGCGTCAGCACGGGGGCAAAGCAGACATCGCTGCCCTCGAACCGCTCGCACCAGTACGCGCTGGGCCGCTGCGCGATGCGCGCGGCGATGCGCGCCTTCAGCGCGGGCCAGTGGCTGCTGTCGTACTGCGCGGCAGGATCGACGTCGTCGAACTCCAGCTTCTCCAGCAGCAGCCGGTAGAACTGCGGCTCGAGGGCGCCCAGCGTGATGGCGCGGCCGTCGGCGCAGCGGTAGACATCGTAGAAGGGTGAATCGTGGAAGGGGCTCGGGCGCGGCCCGCCGATGGTGCCGGCGGCGTGGGCCACCTGCGCCAGCGAGCCGATCATGGCAGCGATATCGGTGATGGCGGCATCGACCACGCAGCCTTGCCCGCTGGCGCGCGCATGCAGCACGGCACTGACGATGCCGAAGGCCAGCCCGAGCGCGCCGGCACCGTCGCCGGTCATGGTCGGCGGCACCATGGGCAGCGCGCCGTCGCGCGCGGCCAGCGACAGCATGCCGGTCAGCGCCACGTAGTTGAGGTCATGGCCGGCGCTGTGGGCCAGCGGGCCGCTCTGCCCCCATCCCGTCATGCGGCCGTAGACCAGGCGCGGGTTGCGGGCATGGCACGCGGCCGGCCCGAGGCCCAGGCGCTCCATGGTGCCCGGGCGCAGCCCTTCGATCAGCACGTCGGCACCGGCCACGAGTTCCAGCGCCGCGGCCACCCCCTCGGCCTGCTTGAGATCCAGGCGGACCACGCGCTTGCCGTACTCCTGCTCCATCTGGGGCGGCACCGCCGCGCCCTTCAGGACGCGCCGCGCATCCGGCGGCACCGGCCGTGCCACCAGCGTGACCTCGGCGCCGAGCCCCGCCAGCATGCTGCCGCACAGCGGCCCGGGGCCGATCCCCTCGAATTCCACCACCTTGACACCGCCCAGGGGCCGGATGCCGCCTTGTCCGCTCATCGTTGTCTCCGTCGATTCCTTGTGTTCCGCTTGTCTTCCGCTTGTGTTCCGGCCGAGCCGGCTGCCACGATGCTAGCCGCGGACCTGCGCCGCCGGCAATGGCCGAATCTGTCAGGCGATTAGCCGAAGCGCTCAGCGCCGCGCGGCTGCCGTGATCGCGGCGGGATTTGATCCAGATCGTGGCAGGCGTGCCGGCAAGCTGCGATGATGGCCATAGGTCGGGGGCGCAAGCGCCCGCGGCTTCCTCTCAGCCCCCAAGACAGGAGATGCCATGAGCAATATCGTGCTGGCGACCGACGGTTCGCCCTTCAGTGATGCCGCTGCCCGTTCCATCGTCGAAGGCCGCCTGCTGAAGGCCGGATTCACCGTCCACGTAGTCCATGTCACCCCCGACGTCACCGGCCAGGTACGCGCCTTCGTCAGCAAGGAAACCATCGACGAGTGGCACAAGGAAGAGAGCGAAAAGGCCATGCAGTCGGTGTGCGACATCCTCAAGGCCGGCAACATCCCCTTCGAGGCCCATTCGCTGCGCGGCTTCGCGCCCGAGCGCATCGTCGCGCACGCCGGCGAAACCAAGGCCGAGGCCATCGTCATGGGCACGCACGGGCGCGGCACCTTCTTCGACGCCGTGATCGGCTCGGTGGCCGGCCGGGTGCTGGCGATGGCACCGTGCCCGGTACTGCTGATCAAGGGAGAGCGCGCGAAGTAGCGCGGCGCTGTCCCGGCCGGCGGCCGCCGGCGGGATACAAGAAAGGAATCAACAAGGCGCCGCGGCTTGCGGCGCCTTGTCCATTGCGGCGCCGGTGCGGGCAGCTCGCTCGTGGCGGACGATGGGTGCGGTTCGCGCCTGTCCAGGAAGACCCGGGAGAGACTGCCCCCCCTTCACCAGCCCCGGAGACTAGCTCCAGAGTGGCGGCTCGTCCATCAGCGCGATCTGCTCGCGCAATTCCAGGATTCGGTCCTGCCAGTAGCGCTGCGTGCCGAACCAGGGGAACGCCGCCGGAAACGCCGGATCGCGCCAGCGGCTGGCCAGCCAGGCGCTGTAGTGCAGCAGGCGCAGCGTGCGCAGGGCTTCCACCAGGTGCAGTTCGCGCGGGGAGAACTCGGCGAAATCCTCGTAGCCGGCCAGCACGTCGGCCAGTTGCCCCTGCATGGCGGCACGGTCGCCCTCCAGCAGCATCCACAGGTCCTGCACGGCAGGCCCCATGCGGCTGTCGTCGAAATCCACGAAGTGCGGGCCGGGCTCGGCACCGCGGGCATCCTCGGGATCGATCCACAGCACGTTGCCGCGATGGCAATCGCCATGCAGGCGCAGCAGGGAAACATCGCCGGCGCGTTCGTAGCAGCGCCGCACGCCATCGAGGGCGAGATCGGCGGCAGCCTTCCAGGCCGGCAGCAGGTCGGGCGGCAGGCAGTCGTGGGCCAGCAGCCAGTCGCGCGGCGCCACGCCGAAGGTATCCACGTCGAGCACGGGACGTGCCTGGTAAGGCAGGCGCGCGCCGATGGCATGGATGCGGCCGATGAAACGGCCCAGCCAGGTCAGCGTGTCGGACCGCTCCAGCGCCGGCGCCCGGCCGCCGCAGCGCGGGAAGACCGCAAAGCGGAAGCCGCCATGGTGCAGCAGGGTGCTGCCGCCCACGGCCAGCGCCGGCACGGCTGGCACCTCAGCTTCCGCCAGTTCGGCGACGAAGGCGTGCTCCTCCAGGATGGCCGCGTCGCTCCACCGCCCCGGGCGGTAGAACTTGGCCACCAGCGGCGGGCCGTCCTCGATGCCGACCTGCCAGACACGGTTCTCGTAGCTGTTGAGGGCGAGCAGGCGGCCATCGGCGGCGAAGCCTGCCCCCTCCAGCGCGTCGAGGATCAGTTCCGGCGTCAGGCCGGCATAGGGCAGGTCGGCCCCGGCCCCTTGCGGGGTACCGTTGCCGCCCGGGTCGCCATCGGTATCGCGCATCGCAGCCGGCCTCCGCGGTTCAGGCAGTCAGGATATCAGGACGTGGTCTTGGCACGGCCGCCGAGCAGCGCGGCCTGCTGCGAGGGGCGGCGGCCGCGGGCAGGCGCCTGCGCGCCATCCTGCGGCGGACGCGGCGTCGCGTTGCCGCGCGCGCCGCCGGGGCGGCCACCTTCACGGCCGCCTTCACGACCACCCTCGCGGCCTCCTTCGCGATTACCGCGGTTGCCGCCGTTACCGTTGGCGCCGCCGTGGCCATTACCGCCCTGGCCGCCACGCGCGGCATTGCCGGCACGATCGGCCTGGCCGCCACCGTTGCCACCGCGGCCGCCCTGGCCGCCGGCCGGACGTGCGCCGTTGGCGCCGGCCGCCGGCCGCGGCGCGGCCTGGCCTTCGCCACGTGCGCGCGCTGGCTGGGCCGGCGCGCCGCCTTGCGGCGCACGCGGTGCGCGCGCTTCCTGGCCGCTCCGGCCACGGCCGCCCTGGCCCTGGCCCTGGCCGCGCGACTGGCGGGCCTTCTGGATCGGTTCGGGCGGGATGCTCGGATCCACCTCGAAGCCCGGCAGCACGATCTGCTCGAGCTTGCGCTTGATCAGACGCTCGATGTCGCGCAGCAGGCCATGCTCGTCCACGCAGACCAGCGACACTGCCTCGCCCTCGGCGCCGGCACGGCCGGTGCGGCCGATGCGGTGCACGTAGTCCTCGGGCACGTTGGGCAGGTCGAAGTTGACCACATGCGGCAACTGGTCGATGTCGATGCCGCGCGCGGCGATGTCGGTGGCCACCAGCAGGCGCAGCGTGCCGGCCTTGAACTCGGAGAGCGCGCGGGTGCGCGCCGACTGGCTCTTGTTGCCGTGGATCGCCAGCGCCGACAGGCCTTCCTTGCTGAGCTGCTCGGCCAGGCGGTTGGCGCCGTGCTTGGTGCGGGTGAACACCAGCACCTGGTGCCAGTCGTGCTGGCGTACCAGGTGCGCCAGCAGTTCACGCTTGCGTTCGCGGTCGACCGGGTAGATGCGCTGCTCCACGGTCTCGGCGGTGGTGTTGCGGCGCGCCACCTCGATCGAGGCCGGGTTGTCCAGCAGACGGTCGGCCAGCGCGCGGATCTCGTCCGAGAACGTGGCCGAGAACAGCAGGTTCTGCCGCTTGGGCGGCAGGACGTTGAGGATCTTGCGGATGTCGTGGATGAAGCCCATGTCGAGCATGCGGTCGGCTTCGTCCAGCACCAGGATCTCGATGGTCGACAGGTCGATGGTGCGCTGCTGCACGTGATCGAGCAGACGGCCGGGCGTGGCCACGACGATGTCCACGCCGCGCTTGAGCTGCTCGATCTGCGGATTGATGCCGACGCCGCCGAACATCACCATGGAACGCAGGCGCAGGTATTTGCCGTAGTTGCGCACGCTCTCCTCGACCTGGGCGGCGAGTTCGCGCGTGGGGGTCAGCACCAGGGCGCGCACCGAAGTGCGGGCGCCGCGCGCGGGCGCCGCGGCGTTGGAGCCGGCCAGCAGTTGCAGCATCGGCAAGGTGAAACCGGCGGTCTTGCCGGTGCCTGTCTGGGCACCGGCCAGCAGGTCGCCGCCCTTGAGGATGGCGGGAATCGCCTGCGCTTGAATCGGGGTCGGTGTGGTGTAGCCCTGTTCGGCCACGGCGCGCACCAGCTTGTCGGACAAGCCTAGTTCGGAGAAAGACATGAAATGACGCTTCGGCCACCCGTTCCGCATCAAGATGCGCCAATCGCGGGGCGGCTGCAATGGAGTTCCGGCCGGGGGGCCGGCGAGACGGGGCGACTGCCCCCCGCCTCTTTGGGGGGAAAGGCCGGTAGTGTACCAGCCCTGCGCGACCTGATCAGGTGGCGGCTGCGCTATCATGGCGGCCACGCCACCCGCCCCTTTCCCGTCCGTGCCGGCCCGATCGGCGCCGCGGCACGGCACTGGCGCCGTCCGTCCCCGCCCGGGACCGCCGGGCGCCGGAGTGCTTTCCCCGGATGCCAGCTCCATGCGGTTCAGGTTCATAGAAGACCAGGAAGTCATTCTGTTCGCGGCGATCCCCGTCGGGGTCGCCGCCGCCATCGCCACCACCTTGTTCCGCGAAGCCCTGGAAGGCTCCGGCCTGCTGCTGTTCGGCAGCCGCGCCGACGTGGTGCTGGTCTTCGCCAGCCTTGCACTGGGCTGGCGCGTGGTGATTCCGGCGCTCGGCGGCGCGCTGGCCGGCCTGCTGCTGGTACTGTCGGCCCGCATCGACCGCGGCCGCGCCGGCGTGACCGACTATATGGACGCGGTGGCGAGCGGCACCGGCCGGCTGCCGGTGCGCATCACCCTGCTGCGCTCCCTGTCCTCGTTCTGCTCGATCGTCAGCGGCAGCTCGGTCGGCAAGGAGGGCGCGATGATCCAGCTGGCGGCGCTGTGTGGCTCGCTGTTCCCTTCGGGGCGCGGCGGCGCCGACACCAATATGCGGCGCATGCTGACCGCGTGCGGTGCCGCAGCCGGCCTGGCCTCGGTCTACCACACGCCGCTGTCGGCGGCCGTCTTCGTCGCGGAAGTGGTATTCGGGGCACTTGCAGTCCAACGCCTGATGCCGCTCTTCCTCGCCTCCGTGGCAGGCGCCATGGTCAGCCAGTGGCACAGCGGGCTGGAGCCGCTCTACCCCGGGCTGAACGTAACGGCCGACCTGCACGCGCCGCTGCTGCTGGCCGCCGCGCTGATGGGCGTGCTGGCCGGCGTGAGCGGCGCGCTGTTCCTGCGCGCGGCCGGCATCGCCAAGCGCATCTTCGGCCGCCTGCCGGGTGGACCGGTGGCGCGCCTGGCGCTGGGCGGCGCCTGCGTCGGCGTGCTGGCGCTGGCGGTGCCCGAGGTGGTCGGCAACGGTTACTACACCATCCAGACCATCCTGCAGGAGCACCCCCTCAGCATGCCGGTGGCGGTGGTGCTGGCCGCCAAGCTGGCGGCCACCGTGCTGAGCATCGGTTCCGGCGCGGTGGGCGGCGTGTTCACGCCCTCCCTGTTCATCGGCGCCGCGCTGGGGCAGATGCTGGCGCCACTGGTCGGCGGCGGCTCGCCGGCGCTGCCGCTGGTCGGCATGAGCGCCTTTCTGGCCGCCACCAGCCAGGCGCCCTTGATGTCGGTGCTGATGGTGTTCGAGATGACGCTGGCGCCGGCCCTGCTGCTGCCGTCGATGATCGGCGCGGTGGCCGCCTACTACACGGCATCGCGCTGCCAGACCCTGTCGCTGTACAGCGTGGTCGCCGAGCGCGCCCAGGCCTCGGCCGCCGCCGCGCGCGCCCGCAACATGACGCTGGCCGGCCTGTGCGATCCGACCAACACCACCATCGCGCCGGAGGCGACCCTGGCCGAGGCCAATGCGAAGTTCGCCGAGGCCGGCACCCGCTACCTCTATGTGGTGACCCCGGGCGGCGAGATGCTGGGCGCGGTCTCGATCCACGCCCTGCACCGCGCGCTGGCGCACGGGCCGCAGTCCAGCGTCGCCGACCTGATGGAGCGCGATTTCCCGACCCTGACACCGGACTCCCGGCTGCACGACGCACTCGCCATGTTCTCGGCCAACGCGCTCAACCGCATCCCCCTGGTGCGGGACGCGCAGAGCCGGGAGCTGCTGGGCATCGTCTACAAGCGCCGAGTGCTGCAGGAAGCCTCCACGATGTTCTGAGCCGGCGGCCGGGCGCTCGGCGGCGACAGGGCGCTGCGGGTACAATATCGGGTTGCCCGCTGATGCCGGGCCGCAACCGAGCCAACCCGTCGCCCCGCCGGAGATCCCATGCCCGCTGGCCGTGCCGCGCACCGTCCCGTCCGCCGCCATGTCGGCCTCCTGCCTCGCCTGGCCACCCTGCTGACGCCGCTGGCGCTGGCGCTGCCCATGGCCGGCGCCCTGCTGCCGCTGTCGACCGCCCGGGCCCAGCCGGCACGGGTGATCCCGGCCGATGCGGCCGCCGCCAAGCTGGTGCTGGCCGCGCCCACGTCGACCGGGCCGCAGACCGCGGCGCTGGACGGCAGGACGGTCGGCGTCGCCCCGGGCCTGCGCCTGTTCGGCCCCGACAACCAGCTGCTCACCGTGACGGCGGTGGCCGGCCAGACGCTGCGGGTGCGCTACAAGCTCGATCTGTACGGCCAGCTGCTGACCGCCTGGGTGCTGACCGAGCCGGAGCGCAAGGCCCTGCTGCAGGCGAACTGAACCCCGGCCCCGCCGCGGCCGACGCGCCGCCGGGCAGGCCCACGAATTGCCGGCCTACGCCCCGCGCCATGCGGGCCGCCGGTGCATTGCAACCCCTGATGCCCCCAGGTCAACCACTGAGATCGGCACCATGAAGAAAGTCTTCGTCAAAACCTACGGCTGCCAGATGAACGAGTACGACTCCGACAAGATGGTCGACGTACTCCGCGCCAGCGAAGGGCTGGAAGCCACCGACCGCGTCGAGGAAGCCGACGTGATCCTGTTCAACACCTGCTCGGTGCGTGAGAAGGCGCAGGAGAAGGTGTTCTCCGAACTCGGCCGCATGAAGGCCCTGAAGGCGGCCAAGCCGGACCTCGTGATCGGCGTGGGCGGCTGCGTGGCCAGCCAGGAAGGCGCCGCCATCGTCTCGCGCGCGCCCTATGTCGATGTCGTGTTCGGCCCGCAGACGCTGCACCGCCTGCCCGAGCTGATCGAGCGCCGCAAGGAGACCGGTCGCTCGCAGGTGGACATCTCCTTCCCCGAGATCGAGAAGTTCGACCACCTGCCGCCGGCGCGGGTGGAAGGCCCCAGCGCCTTCGTCTCGATCATGGAAGGCTGCTCCAAGTACTGCAGCTACTGCGTGGTGCCTTATACGCGCGGCGACGAGGTCTCGCGCCCCTTCGAGGACGTGCTGGCCGAGGTGGCCGGGCTGGCCGAGCAGGGTGTGCGCGAAGTGACGCTGCTGGGGCAGAACGTCAACGCCTACCGCGGCGCCATGGGCGGCACCAGCGAGATCGCCGACTTCGCGCTGCTGATCGAGTACGTGGCCGAGATCCCGGGCATCGAGCGCATCCGCTACACCACCAGCCACCCGAAGGAATTCACCTCGCGGCTGATCGAGCTGTACGGCCGCTGCGACAAGCTGGTCGACCACCTGCACCTGCCGGTGCAGCACGCCTCCGACCGCGTGCTGATGGCGATGAAGCGCGGCTACAGCGTGCTGGAGTACAAGAGCATCATCCGCCGGCTGCGCACGTTGCGGCCGAACCTGTCGCTGTCCTCGGACTTCATCGTCGGCTTCCCCGGCGAGACCGAGGCCGACTTCGACAAGCTGATGGCGATGATCGAGGAGATCGGCTACGACACCTCTTTCTCCTTCATCTTCAGCCCGCGCCCCGGCACGCCCGCGGCCAGCCTGCACGACGACACCCCGCACGAGGTCAAGCTGCGCCGCCTGCAACACCTGCAGGCCACCATCGAGGAGAACGTGCAACGCATCAGCCAGGGCATGGTCGGCACGGTCCAGCGCATCCTGGTGGAAGGCCCGGCGCGCAAGGACCCGACCGAGCTGCACGGACGCACCGAGAACAACCGCGTGGTGAATTTCGCGCTGCCGGGCGTGCCGCAGGCCAGCCGCGAGCGCCTGATCGGCCAGATGGTGGAGGTCAGCATCACCGAGGCCTTCCCGCACTCGCTGCGCGGCGAGCTGGTGGTGCGCCAGTAAGCGGCGCGCCCAGCCGGACCGCCAGACCAAGACACCGCAGAAGAAGACAGCCGGAGCGATCCGCCCACGATGAAGATTCCCACCGCCGAATTCGTCGCCCCCAAGGACGACAACACCCGCCTGCAGAACCTGTGCGGGCCGCTGGACGAGAACCTGCGCCAGATCGAGCAGGCGCTCGACGTGACCATCCAGCGCCGCGCCCACCGCATGACAGTGCGCGGCGCCAACGCCAGCGCGGCCGCCGCCGCGCTGGAGCGCTTCTACAACCAGGCACGCACCTCACTGTCGATCGACGACGTCCAGCTCGGCCTGGTCGAGACGCGCCAGGTGGGGGCGCACGGCGCCTACCTGCCGGTCGAGGCAGGCGACGACAGCGCCGATGGCACGCCGGCCGACGAGTCGCCGGTGCTGCACACGCGCCGCGCGGGCCTGCACGGGCGCACGCCGGCGCAGCGCGACTACCTGCGCAATATCCTGTCGCACGACCTGACCATGGGCATCGGGCCGGCCGGCACCGGCAAGACCTACCTGGCGGTGGCGTGCGCGGTGGATGCGCTCGAACGCGATTCGGTCAAGCGCATCGTGCTGACGCGCCCGGCCGTGGAGGCCGGCGAGCGCCTCGGTTTCCTGCCGGGCGACCTGGCGCAGAAGGTCGATCCCTACCTGCGCCCGCTCTATGACGCGCTCTACGACCTGCTCGGCTTCGACCGCACGCAGAAGATGTTCGAGCGCCAGATGATCGAGATCGCACCGCTGGCCTATATGCGCGGGCGCACGCTGAACCATTCATTCATCATCCTCGACGAGGCGCAGAACACCACGCCCGAGCAGATGAAGATGTTCCTCACCCGCATCGGCTTCGGCTCCAAGGCGGTGATCACCGGCGACACCACCCAGATCGACCTGCCGCGCGGGCAGAAGAGCGGGTTGGTGGAAGCCCAGCACGTGCTGCGCGACGTGCGCGGCATCGCCTCGACGCGCTTTTCCAGCGCCGATGTGGTGCGCCACCCGCTGGTGGCGCGCATCGTCGACGCCTACGACGAATTCCACGCCCAGCACAAGGACGCCTGACTTGAAATCCCGCACGCCTTCCCCTGCCGCCGCCCCGGCCCTGACGCTGTTCGACGCCGACGGCCGCGCCCGCAAGAGTGCCGCCCACGCACTGCGCGTGCAGTTGCCCGACGGCCGCAGCCTGACCATCGACCTGTCGCAGGCCGCCGACGGCGTGGTCGCGCTGGTGGCCGAGCACACCGACACCCGCCAGCAGGCCGGCCTGCTGGTACGGCCGGACAACCACGACGCGCTGGCGGTGGCCATCACCGCCACGCCCCAGACCACCACCACCGGCACGCCTGCCTCGCCGCCGGCGCTGGAACTCGAGGTGCAGACCGGCGAAGGCATCGGCAAGCGCGCCGGCCTGCCGCCGCGCCGCAGGATCGAGACCTGGGTCAAGTCGGCCCTGTATGCCGATGCCACGCTGACCCTGCGCTTCGTCGGTGAGGAAGAAGGCCGCGCGCTGAACCGCAGCTACCGCGGCAAGGACTACGCCACCAATGTGCTGACCTTCGCCTACGCCGAAAGCGTGGACGACCCGGTGACGGCCGACATCGTGCTGTGCTGCCCGGTGGTCGAAGCGGAGGCGCGTGAGCAGGGCAAGCCTCTGGAAGCCCACTATGCGCACCTGATCGTGCACGGCGTGCTGCACGCCCAGGGCTACGAACACGAGGACGATGCCGAGGCGGAGGAAATGGAAGCCATCGAGACCGAGACGCTGCAGGCGCTCGGCTACGCCGACCCCTACCGCAGCATCCGCGACTGAGGCCGGCGGCCGGCGCGGGGGGCGCTCGCCTCGCGCGCGGCCCCTCCCGCACGGCAACCATGGCATGCCGCTTGAAGCACACATGCTGACATCTGGCGCCACGGGCTTTTAGTGTATCCTTCAAGCGATATCCACTACGCGCTCGTCGCGACATGAACGACCCTTATCCCAGTTCGAAGCCTGCAGATCGTCCCAGATCCCTGCTCGAACGCCTCTCGGACTTCATCTCCCCCGAGCCTGAATCCCGTTCCGAATTGCTGGAGGTGCTTCAGGATGCGCACGCGCGCAACCTGATCGACGCCGACTCGCTCTCCATGATCGAGGGCGTGTTCCAGGTTTCCGAGTTGACCGCGCGCGACATCATGGTGCCGCGCGCCCAGATCGACATGGTCAACATCGCCGACGCGCCGGAGGCCTTCATCCCCTTCATGCAGCAGACCGCGCACTCGCGCTTCCCGGTCTACGAGGGCAGCCGCGACAATGTCATCGGCATCCTGCTGGCGAAAGACCTGCTGCGCTACTTCACCGACGAACACTTCGACCTGCGCGAGGCGCTGCGCCCGGCGGTGTTCATCCCCGAGTCCAAGCGGCTGAACATCCTGCTGCGCGATTTCCGCATCAACCGCAACCACATCGCCATGGTGGTCGACGAGTACGGTGGCGTCGCCGGCCTGGTGACCATCGAGGATGTGCTCGAGCAGATCGTGGGCGACATCGAGGACGAGTACGACCTCGACGAGGACGAGGACAATATCGTGCCGCTGCCCGGCGGTGGCTGGCGCGTGCATGGCCTGACCGAGATCGAGCAGTTCAACGAGACCTTCGGCACGCAGTTCTCGGACGATGACGTCGACACCGTGGGCGGCTTGCTGACCACCCACCTGGGCCATGTGCCGCACCGCGGCGAAGTGGTGACGCTGCCGCCGATGCACTTCGAGGTGCTGCGCGCCGACGCGCGCCAGGTGCACCTGCTGCTGGTGCAGCGCGAACCCGAGCCCGCAGCAGTCTCCGTGGCGGGCGCATGACGGAGCCCACCCAGGTGCTGGGCGCCGCTTCCGGCGCGGTACGCTCGCGCGAGACCGCCGGCCGCCTGGCACTCGCCGCGATACTGGGCGTGGCGCACACGCAGGCATTCGCCCCGCATACGTGGTGGTGGCTGCAACTGCTGTCCCTGGCCGGACTGTGTGCGCTGCTGGCACGCGCCCCGCGCCCGCGCGACGCGGCCGCGACCGGCTATGCCTTCGGCCTGGGCTGGTTCCTGTCCGGCATCTGGTGGCTCTACATCAGCATGCACGTCTACGGCGAAATGCCGGCCTGGATGGCCTCGCTGGCGGTGCTGCTGTTCGCGCTCTACCTCTCGCTCTACCCGGCGCTGGCCGCCGCCGCCTGGCACTGGCTGGGAACGCGCCTGCGCCCGCCGGCTCGCGCCGCCCCCGCCGTCCCCACCGCAGCGGCCGCGCTGCTGCTGCCGCTCGCCTTCGGCGCGCTGTGGGGCCTGTCGGAATGGCTGCGCGGCGTGGTCTTCACCGGCTTCCCCTGGCTGTCGGGCGGCTACGCCCACACCGACGGGCCGCTGGCCGGCTACGCACCGCTGGTCGGTGTCTACGGCATCGGCGCCCTCTCGGCCGCCTGCGCAGCGCTGCTGACTGCGGCGGCCGGGACGCTGGGCGCCGGCCGGGACGGCCGCCGTACCGGCCTGGTGGCGCTGGCGTCCGCGCTGGCCCTGCCGCTGGCCGGTGCCGCGCTGGTGCCGCTGGCCTGGACGCAGCCGGCCGGCCAGCCGATCCGCGTGCGCCTGCTGCAGGGCAACGTGCCGCAGGACATGAAATTCGAGCCGGTCGGCGTGCAACGTTCGCTGGAGCTCTACCGTGACCTCATCACGGCAGCCCCGACGGACCTGGTGGTAACGCCCGAGACGGCCTTCCCGCTGATCCTGCAGGACCTGCCGGTAGACATCGCCATCGCCATCCGCGACTACGTGCAGCACAGCGGCAGCACCGTGCTGTTCGGCGCGGCCGGCGCCGACTCGCCGACCGACTTCACCAACAGCGTGTTCGGCCTGGGGCCGGAGACCGCGCAGCTATACCGCTACAACAAGCACCACCTGGTGCCTTTCGGCGAGTTCATCCCCTTCGGCTTCCACTGGTTCGTCAATATGATGAAGATGCCGCTGGGCGATTTCCGCCGCGGCGGGCTGGACCAGCCGGCGCTGCCGGTGCACGGCATCCACGTCGCGCCCAACATCTGCTACGAGGATTTGTTCGGCGAGGAGATCGCGCAGACGCTGCGCGATCAGGCGGTGCCGGCCAACGTGCTCGCCAACGTGACCAACCTGGCCTGGTTCGGCGACACCATCGCGCTCGACCAGCACCTGCAGATTTCGCGCATGCGCGCGCTGGAGACGCGCCGGCCGATGCTGCGCGCCACCAATACCGGAATGACGGCGGTGGTACTTCCCGACGGCACGGTGGCGCAGCGCCTGCCGACCTTCACGGTCGGCACGCTGGTGGCCACGGTGCAGGGCATGCAGGGGCTAACGCCCTATGTGCGCTGGGGCAATGCGCCGCTTCTGACGGCCTGCCTGGCCTTGGCGCTGCTGGCGTTCTGGCGGGCCCGGCGCCGCGCCTGAGCGCGGCGCCGGGATGCCGCTCAGGCGGCGATGCCGCCGGCGATCGACAGCAGCGCAGCCGCTGCCATGACGGCAATCGCGACGAGATAAGGCTTGCGTGCGAGAAAGGCCATGATGCTTGTCCCCCATTTATCGGTGTTATCGGGCAGCCGGGCCCGACCGTTTGCGTGACGTATCCAGTATCTCCGGCTGCGCATCAATACTGTATACAAAAACGGTATCGGCGCGTATCGGCAGAGTCTTGACCCCCCCTGGGATTTACCCCATGCGTTGCGATTCCCCGACAGCCGCACGGCCCCCTTCGCCGCCGCCCGGGCGCATGCCGCGAGAGCCTTGGCCCGGCTTGGCCGGAGCGGGGGAAAAAACCGATAGAATTCAGGGTTTGGCACGCGCCTGCCGCGCCTGATGGCGCACGTGGCCGTGATGGCCGCCCCGCGGCCCCCACCCCGAGTCTTCGCCTATGCTGACCTTCCAACAAATGATCCTCACCCTGCAGGCCTACTGGGACCGGCAGGGCTGCGCTCTCTTGCAACCCATCGATCTGGAGGTCGGCGCCGGCACCTCGCACGTGCATACCTTCCTGCGCGCCATCGGGCCCGAGCCCTGGCGCGCCGCCTATGTGCAGCCGTCGCGCCGCCCCAAGGACGGCCGTTACGGCGACAACCCGAACCGCCTGCAGCACTACTACCAGTACCAGGTGGTGCTCAAGCCGGCGCCGGAGAACATCCTGGAGCTCTACCTCGGCTCGCTGGAGGCCCTGGGCCTGGACCTGAAGCAGAACGACATCCGCTTCGTCGAGGACGACTGGGAGAACCCCACCCTGGGCGCCTGGGGCCTGGGCTGGGAAGTCTGGCTCAACGGCATGGAAGTGACGCAGTTCACCTACTTCCAGCAGGTCGGCGGCCTGGACTGCAAGCCCATCACCGGCGAGATCACCTACGGCATCGAACGCCTGGCCATGTACCTGCAGAAGGTCGAGAACATCTACGACCTGGTCTGGACCGAGTGGCAGGAGAACGGCAAGACCCGCCGCCTCACCTATGGCGACGTCTACCACCAGAACGAAGTGGAGCAGTCGACCTACAACTTCGAGCAGAGCAACGCCGACATCCTGTTCCGCCATTTCGCCGAGCACGAGGGCGAAGCCAAGCGGCTGATGGAAGCCGCCGATGGCGCGCCGCGGCTGGCGCTGCCCGCCTACGAGCAGGTGCTCAAGGCCGCCCATACCTTCAACCTGCTTGATGCGCGCGGCGCCATCTCCGTGACCGAGCGTGCCGCCTATATCGGCCGCATCCGCAATCTGTCGCGCCAGGTGGCGCAGGCCTACCACGATTCGCGCGAGGCGCTCGGTTTCCCGATGTGCCACGGCGAAGAGGCCCGCGCATGATGGCTCCCGTGCGCAGCAAGCTGTGCTGCGCAGCCGCCGCCCTGGCGCTGGCCGCAGCGCCGGCGGCCGGCGCGCGCGCCAGCACGGGCATGCCCTCGCCGCAAGCGCTGTACCTGCCCGCCGCGCTGTCCAATATCTGCGAGGCCGACCAGCAGGCGCTGCAGCAGGCCATCCTGCGCCACTGGCAGCCCTCGCTGAAGGCGATCGACCAGTGGACCCAGCTGGTGCGCTCCTTCTCCTGCGACCTGTCGGGCTCGAAGGACCTGGGCTGGCACCGGGTGCAGCTGCGCGCCTACGAAAGCGCGATCCGCTACCCGCTGACCTGGCTCGACAGCGAGGTGCGCAACGGCCACGTGCGCAAGCGGCTGAGGACCTACTATTCGGCGGCGCAGTTGCCGCCGCGCATCGACTTCTGGGTCGGCGGGCAGATCGACGAGATCCGCTACGACCGGCGCGCGCAGCGCCTGGACGCGCGCTTCCCGGCCACGCCGGGGCGCGGCACCGGCGGCCCGCCCGGCGAGTGCGCCACGACGCTGCAGTTCCGTCAGCAGAACGGCCTGTGGCTGCTGTCGGGCGTAGAACCTAATACCGGCCCGCACTGCTGATCGCAGCGCGGGACACAACCTGTTGGAAACGATTCATGTCGCAACCCATGACCGACTCGCTGCTGATCGAACTGTTCACCGAAGAGCTGCCGCCGAAGGCGCTGGCGCGCCTGGGCGACGCCTTCGCCGAGGGCCTGTTCGCCGGTCTCGGCGCGCGCGGGCTGCTGGAGGCCGACGCTGCCGTCACCCCCTTCGCCACGCCGCGCCGGCTGGCCGCCCTGGTCTCGGGCGTGCGCCGCACCGCGCCGGACCGTGAACAGCGCGAAAAGGTCCTGCCGCTGTCGGTGGCCCTCGATGCCACCGGTGCTCCCAGCGCACCGCTGACCAAGAAGCTGGCCGCGCTGGCCAAGTCGACCGGCGTCGAATCCATCGACTGGCAGACGCTGGAACGGGCCTCGGATGGCAAGGCCGAGGCCTTCTTCTATCGCTACACGGCACGCGGCGCAGCGCTGGCCGAGGGCCTGCAGGCCGCGCTGGACGACATGCTGGCCAAGCTGCCCATCCCCAAGCTGATGAGCTACCAGCGCCCGGACGGCAGCACCGTGCACTTCGTGCGGCCGGCCCACCGCCTGGTCGCGCTGCACGGCGCCGAAGTGGTGCCGGTGTCGGTGCTGGGCCTGCAGGCCGGCAACCTGACCCAGGGCCACCGCTTCCTGTCGCAAGGCACCATCGAGATCCCGCACGCGACCCGGTACGCGGCCCTGCTCGAATCGACCGGCCGCGTGGTGGCCAGCTATGCCGAGCGCCGCGAGCGCATCCGCGGCGAGCTGCTGGCCCAGGCCGGCGCCGACCGCGTGGTCATGCCCGACGCGCTGCTGGACGAAGTGAATTCGCTGGTGGAATGGCCGGTGGTCTATCCCTGCCACTTCGAGGAGGCCTTCCTCGCCGTGCCGCAGGAATGCCTGATCCTGACCATGCAGACCAACCAGAAGTACTTCGCGCTGACCGATGCCGACGGCCACCTGCGCAACCGCTTCCTGATCGTCTCCAACCTGGCCACCGAAACGCCGCAATCGATCATCAGCGGCAACGAGCGCGTGGTGCGGCCGCGCCTGGCCGACGCCAAGTTCTTCTTCGACCAGGACCGCAAGCGGACCCTGGCCTCGCGCGTGCCGCAGCTCGCCAGCGTGGTCTACCACAACAAGATCGGCAGCCAGCTCGATCGCGTGCAGCGCCTGCAGCAGATCGCCGGCCATATCGCCGACGCGATGGACGCGGCCGGCGTGGCGGTGGACAAGGCGGCGGCAATGCGCGGCGCCGAACTGGCCAAGGCCGACCTGCTGACCGACATGGTGGGCGAGTTCCCCGAACTGCAGGGCACCATGGGCACCTACTACGCCCGCCACGACGACGAAGCCGAGGAAGTGGCCCTGGCCTGCTCCGAGCACTACCGCCCACGCTTCGCCGGCGATGCGCTGCCGGCCGGCGCGGTCAGCACCGCGGTGGCACTGGCCGACAAGCTCGAGACGCTGGTCGGCATCTGGGGCATCGGCCTGCAGCCGACCGGCGAGAAGGACCCGTTCGCGCTGCGCCGCCACGCCCTGGGCATCCTGCGCATGCTGGTCGAGAAGCCGCTGGCGCTGCCGCTGAGCCGCCTGCTGGAACTGACCGAACAGGCCTTCGCCGGTGCGCCGGCGGTCAAGCCCGCGCGGGAAGCCATCAGCGACTTCCTCTATGACCGCCTGCGCGGCTACCTGAAGGAAAAAGGCTACACCACCAACGAGGTCGAGGCCGTGGTGAGCCTGCGCCCGGACACCCTCGACGACGTGCTGGGCCGCGTCGAGGCCGTACGCACCTTCGCCGCGCTGCCGGAAGCGGAGGCACTGGCCGCGGCCAACAAGCGCATCACCAACATCCTGCGCAAGAACACCGAAGCAGTGCCGGCGCTGCGCGCCGACCTGTTCCGCGAAGACGCCGAGGGCGCGCTGCATGCCGCCATCGAGCGTGCCCGCCCGGGCGTCGAGGCAGCCTTCGCGCGCGGCGACTTCACCGCGGCGCTGCGCGACCTGGCGCAACTGCGCGAGGCGGTCGACCGCTTCTTCAACGATGTGATGGTGATGGCCGAGGACGCGGCGCTGCGCGCCAACCGCCTGGCCCTGCTGGCCTCGCTGCACGCGCTGGCCAACCGCGTCGCCGACATCTCCAAGCTGGCGGCCTGAACGCCGCCGTCCCGGAACCGCCCACAACGCCGCACCGACCATGCCGCAGACGCCTCCCAAGTTCATCATCCTGGACCGCGACGGGGTCATCAATCTCGACAGCGACCAGTTCATCAAGTCGCCCGACGAGTGGATCCCCATTCCGGGCAGCCTGGAGGCGATCGCCGCGCTGAACCAGGCCGGCTACCGCGTGCTGGTGGCGAGCAACCAGTCGGGCATCGGCCGCGGCCTGTTCGAGATGAGCACGCTCAATGCCATGCACGAGAAGATGCACAAGCTGCTGGCCGGCCTGGGCGGGCGCATCGACGCCGTCTTCTTCTGCCCTCACACGGCTGCCGACGACTGCGACTGCCGCAAGCCGCGCCCCGGCATGCTCGAACAGATCTCCGCGCGCTACGGCGTCGAGCTCAAGGGCGTGCCGGTGGTCGGCGACGCGCTGCGCGACCTGCAGGCCGGCGTGGCGGTAGGCTGCAGCCCGCACCTGGTACTGACCGGCAAGGGGCGCGGCACCCTCGATAAAGGCGGCCTGCCCGACGGCACCCGCGTCCACGACGACCTGCAGGCCTTCTCGCGCTGGCTGCTGGCCGGTGCCGGCAAGCCGGCGGCCGCCTCCTGAACCCGAGCCTCCTTCCATGCTCTTTCTCCGCTCCCTGCTGTTCACGCTGTACCTGCTGGTGCTGACGCCGCCCTACGCCTGCGCCTGCTTCCTCGTCTTTCCCTTCATGAGTGCCGAGCGCCGCTTCGCCTTCGTGCGCGGCTGGCCCAGGCTGGTGATCTGGGCGGCGCGCGGGATCTGCGGCATCCGCTACCGCTTCGAAGGCTGGGAACACCTGGAGGCGATGCGCGACAAGCCGGTGGTGCTGCTGTCCAAGCATCAATCGGCCTGGGAAACCATCGCCTACGTGGCCACCCTGCCCAAGCCGCTGTGCTTCGTCTTCAAGCGCGAATTGCTGCTGGTGCCCTTCTTCGGCTGGGCGCTGGGCATGCTCAAGATGGTGCACATCAACCGCAAGGAAGGCCCGCGCGCCTTTTCGTCGGCGGTAAAGCAGGGGCGCAAGCGCCTGCAGGAAGGGGCCTGGATCATCATGTTCCCCGAAGGCACGCGCACGCCTTCCGGCATGGCGGCGCCGCGCTACAAGAGCGGCGGTGCGCGGCTCGCGGTCGAGACCGGCGCCTGGGTACTGCCGATCGCCGTGAACTCCGGCCGGGTCTGGCCGCGCAACTCCTTCCGGAAGTATCCCGGCCTGATCACCATCTCGATCGGCCCCGCCATTGCCACCGCCAACCAGACCGCCGAGCAGGTCAACCAGGCGGTCCAGCAATGGGTCGAGGCCGAGATGCGCCGCATCGACGCCGACAGCTACCGCCGGGAGGCGGCATGAGGCTGCTGCGGCCGGCCACCGAAACGCCAGGCGCGCAGCTCGAGCTGCCGCTGGCCGAAGGCCAGCCGCCGGAGACGCCGGCCGCGCTACCGTGGCCGGCGCCGCAGCCCAACGCGCGCGCCCTGCAGGTCGGCGAACGGCTGCTGCACTACACCCTCAAGCGCTCGAGCCGGCGCACCATCGGCTTCACCGTCGACGACCGCGGCCTGTCCATCACGGCGCCGCGCTGGGTCACGCTGGCCGACGTCGAAGCCGCCATCTTCGAGAAGCAACGCTGGATCTTCACCAAACTGGGGGAGTGGCGGCACCGCGAAGCGCGCCGCGTGCTGCCCGCCATGCAGTGGCGCGAAGGCGCGAGCCTGCCCTTCCTCGGCCGCCCGATCACGCTGCAGCTGGAATCGCCGGCCGGCATCCTGCTGTTCGATGCCGATCAGGCCACCCTGCACCTGGCCCTGCCCTCGCACGCCGACGAGCAGCAGATCAAGGACCGTGTGCAGGGCTGGATGCAGCAGCAGGCGCGCCGCCTGCTGGCCGAGCGGCTCGACCACTATGCCGACAAGCTCGGCGTGCGCCACAACGCCTTCGCACTGACCTCGGCCGCCACGCGCTGGGGCAGCTGCACGGCCGACGGCAAGATCCGCCTGAACTGGCGGCTGCTGCATTTTCCGCTGTCGATGATCGACTACGTGGCCGCGCACGAGCTGTCGCACCTGAAGGAAATGAACCACAGCCCGCGCTTCTGGGAAACCGTGGAGTCGATCTTCCCGGAATTCCGCGACGCGCGTGCCCAGCTGCGCGCGCACCCGCCCGAGCTGCTGCCCACCTTCTGAACACGGCCGAGCCGCGCGGTGACGCAGCGGTCCGCCCGCCATGCCACGGCCGGCGCCAAACCCGCATCCGGACTAGAATAGCGCCTCTCCCTCGACTCCCGTCCCCACGGCAGAAGGACTATTCATGCGACTCCTCCACACCATGCTGCGCGTCGGCGACCTGCAGCGCTCGATCGACTTCTATACCCGCGTGCTGGGCATGACCCTGCTGCGCGAAAGCGACAATCCCGAATACAAGTACCGCCTGGCCTTCGTCGGCTACGGCCCCGAAAGCGAGACCGCGGTCCTCGAGCTGACCTACAACTACGGGGTCGACCAGTACGAGCTGGGCACCGCCTACGGCCACATCGCGCTGGAAACCGATAACGCCGCGGCCGCCTGCGAGCGCATCCGCGCGGTCGGCGGCAAGGTCACGCGCGAGGCCGGTCCGGTCAAGGGCGGCACCACGGTGATCGCCTTCGTCGAGGACCCGGATGGCTACAAGATCGAACTGATCGAACGCCACTCCACCCGCGACAGCAGCCGCCCCTGAACATGACGATGACGGCAGCGCCATCGGCGCGGCGCCCGCTCGACGGCATGGCGACCGGGCTGATGGTGGCGCTGTGCGCGGTCTGGGGGCTGCAGCAGGTGGTCATCAAGGCCACCGTGCCGCTGATGGGCGCCGTGCTGCAGGCCGGGCTGCGCTCCGCCATCGCGGCGCTGCTGGTGCTCGGCTTCGCGCTGTGGCGCGGCACGCCGCTGTGGCGGCGCGACGGCACGCTGGGCGCCGGCCTGGCGGCCGGGCTGCTGTTCGGCGCGGAGTTCTACTGCATCTTCGTCGGCCTGGGCCACACCACTGCCTCGCGCATGGCGGTCTTCCTCTATACAGCGCCGATCTTCACCGCGCTGGGCCTGCACCTGACGGTGGACGGCGAGAAACTGCGCAGCGGGCAGTGGCTGGGCGTGGTGCTGGCCTTCGCCGGCATGGCGCTGGCCTTCGCCGACGGCCTCGCCGGTCACGGACAGCGCGGCAGCACCCTGCTGGGCGACGCGCTCGGCATCCTGGCCGGCGCGCTCTGGGCGGCGACCACGGTGGTCGTGCGCGCCTCGCGCCTGTCCAGCGCCCCGGCCAGCAAGACCCTGCTCTACCAGCTGGCGGTCTCGGCCGTGCTGCTGCTGGTCATGGCGCTGGCGAGCGGGCAGGCCGCCGACGCACGCGTCAACGGCCTGGTGCTGGCGAGCCTGTTCTACCAGTCGGTGCTGATCGCCTTCCTCAGCTACCTGACCTGGTTCTGGCTGCTCGGCCGCTACCTGGCCTCGCGGCTGTCGGTGTTCTCCTTCCTGACCCCGCTGTTCGGCGTGGCCTTCGGCGTGCTGCTGATGCACGATGCCGTGGGCCCGCGCTTCGCTGCGGCGGCTGTGCTGGTGCTGGCCGGCATCGTGCTGGTCAACCGGCGGCAGTGACGTGCCTGCGCGGCGCGTGGGCCGCGCCGCTCAGGCGGCCGCGCTGATGCGCCGCGCCAGTTCGACGTACTCCTCGACCGGCACCTCCTCGGCGCGGCGGCCGAGATCGAATCCCATGCCCTCGAAGTCGACCTGGTCGCGCAGCATCGACAGCGTATTGCGCAGCACCTTGCGCCGCTGCGAGAAGGCGGCCGCCACCACGTCGCCCAGCACCGTGATGTCGCAGGCGGGGTAAGGCGAGCGCAGGCTGCCGTCGGCCTGGCGCGGCCAGGGAATCATGCGCACCACGGCCGAATCGACCTTGGGCGGCGGGTTGAACGACGACGGCGGCACGTCGAGCACGTACTCCATGTAGTAGCGCACCTGCAGCATGATCGACAGCCGCCCGAAGGCCTTGCTGCCGGGCTGCGCCACCATGCGCTCCACCACCTCCTTCTGCAGCATAAAATGCTGGTCGCGCACGAGATCGGCGAACTGCGCGAGGTGGAACAGCAGCGGACTGGAGATGTTGTAAGGCAGGTTGCCGACGATGCGCAGCGGGTGGCCGGCCTGGAACAGGCTGCCGAAATCGAAGGCCAGCGCGTCGCCGGCATGGATGGCCAGGCGCTCGCCGAAGCGGCGCCGCAGGCGTTCGACCAGGTCGCGGTCGAGCTCGACCACCTGCATGCGCGGCAGGCGCTCCAGCAGCGGCCCGGTCAGGGCGCCCAGGCCTGGGCCGATCTCGACCAGTACGTCGTCCGGCTGGGGATCGATGGCATTGACGATGCCGTGAATGATGCCGTCATCGACCAGGAAGTTCTGGCCGAAGCGCTTGCGGGCCACATGGCCCTGGTGCACGTTGGAACGCATGGATTCTCGTCAGGCTCCGGCGCGTCGGTGGCGTCCGCTGGCATGGCCCGCCATCTCGGCGGCGCAGCGGATGGCCTCGATCATGCTGCCGTGCTCGGCGCGACCGCTGGCGGCCAGGTCGAGGGCGGTGCCGTGGTCGACCGACGTCCGGATGAAGGGCAGGCCCAGCGTGATGTTGACACCGTGACCGAAGGTGCCGTATTTCAGCGGGGCCAGGCCCTGATCGTGATACATGGCCAGCACGCAGTCGGCCTCGCCCAGGTGGCGCGGCTGGAACAGCGTATCGGCCGGATAGGGGCCGCGGGCATCGATGCCGGCATCGACCGCGCGCTGCAGCGCCGGCACGATGACGTCGATCTCTTCGCGGCCCAGGTGGCCGCTCTCGCCGGCATGCGGGTTGAGCCCCGTGACCAGGATGCGCGGCCGCGCCAGGCCGAAGCGGTGGCGCAGGTCAGCGTCGATGATGCGCAACGTCTCCAGCAGCATCGGCACGTCGAGCGCATCGGGCACGGCGCGCAGCGGCAGGTGGGTGGTGGCCAGCGCCACGCGCAGCATGGCATTGCCGTGCGCGGGCTGGGGACCGGCCAGCATCATCACCACGCGCGAGGTGCCGGAACGCTCGGCCAGGTATTCGGTATGGCCGGTGAAGGGAATGCCGGCATCATTGATGGTGCTCTTCTGCACCGGTGCCGTGACCATGCCCGCGTAGCGTGCCGGACCGCCATCGGCAAGGCAGCCATCCATCGCCGCATCGAGCAGCGCCAGCACATAGCAGCCATTGCGCGCGTCGAGCCGTCCGGGTTCGCTGGCCACGGCCAGTGCGATGTCCTGCGCCACCACCTTGCCTTCGGCCTGCAGCCGTTCCCAGGCGTGCGCGACCCCGAGCGCCTCGGCGCGCGCGCGCATCAGGCGCGCGTCGCCCAGCACGTGGAAGCGCAGGCCACCTTCCGTAGCCGCCAGCTGCAGCAGGGCGCCGATGGTGATATCGGGGCCGATGCCGGCGGGTTCGCCGGTGGTGATGGCGAGGGAGAGAGGCTCTGACATGGCGGTGACGATCGGGGAGCGCTGAGCAAGCGGCCGGCGGCCGCTCAGCGGTCGCGGTTCAGGCGGTACTCCACATAGGCGGCCTGGCGCAGCTGGCGCACCCAGTCATCATAGGCGGCGCGCAGCTTGCGCTCGCGGATCTCGGCACGGGCGAAGTCGCGCTGCTTCTCCGGCGACACCTCGGTCTCGCGGCGGTTCAGCACCTGGATCAGGTGCACGCCGAACTGCGTGACGATGGGCTCCGAGATCTCGCCCGGACGCAGGCGGCTCATGGCCTGCTCGAACTCGGGCACCAGCTCGCCCGGCGAGACCCAGCCGAGGTCGCCGCCGGCCTGTGCCGAACCGTCCTGCGAGTAGCGGCGGGCCGCATCGGCAAAGTCACCGCCATGGGTCAGGCGGTCGCGCAGCGTGGTGAGCTGGCGCTTGGCTTCCGCCTCCGGCATGTTGGGGCCGGTGCGGATCAGGATGTGCCGCACCTGGGTCTGCTGGATATGCTGCGGCGCGGCCGGATCGGTGCCCGGTGCGGAGCGCTTGGCGACCAGCTTGAGGATATGGAAGCCGTTGCCGCTCTCGATCACCTGCGGGGCGACGTTGCCCACCGGCAGGTCGAGGATGGCATTGGCAAACAGCGCCGGCAGCCGTCCGATCTCGCGGAAACCGAGGTTGCCGCCGCCGGCGGCCTCCGTGCCGTCCGAGCTGGTCTGGGCCAGCTGGGCGAAATCGGCGCCCGCCTGGGCCTGCTTGAGCAGGCCTTCGGCCTTGGTCCTCAACGCTGCCTTCTGGGCTTCGCTGGCATCTTCGGGCACGCGCACCAGGATCTGGGCCACGTTGTATTCGGTCGGACCGCTGTCGGCGGCACCCTGCCCGCGCGCGGCCAGGTAGTTGTCGATCTCACCGTCGTAGACCTGCACCTTGGAGTCCACCTCGCGCTCGCGCAGGCGGATCACCGCCACCTGCTTGCGCAGCTCCTCGCGGTACTTGCTCCAGGTCATGCCGGTACGCTCGACCTGGGCGCGCAGGTCGTTCACGCCGATGCGGTTCTGCTGGGCCACCGACTCGACAGCACGGTCCACTTCCTGGTCGGTCACGCGGATGCCGGCTTCCTGTGCCGCCTGCGTCTGCACGCGCTCGGTGACCAGGCGCTCCAGCACTTCGGACAAGAGGTCGGCGCGCGGCGGCACCGGGCGGTTGGCAGCACGCAGCTGGTTCTCGATCTCGTCGACGCGGTCGAGCAGTTCACGCCGGGTGATGACGCTGTTGTTGACGATGGCCACCACTTCATCGACCAGCTGCGAGCGCTTGGCGCTGGCGCCAGGCGTGGTCACCCCCAGGGCCGGCTGGGCCGCCGGCGCGCTGGCGCCTCCGGCCTGCGGCATGAAGATGCCGCTGGCACGGCCGGGCGCGGGGGCCTTGAGCTGGGCTCCGGCCGGCGCCGCCACGGTGGCCAGCAACAGGCAGGCCAGCATGCGACGAAGCAGGATCGAAGAAGAAAGAGCAGCGAAATCTCGACGTGTCATCATGGTCCGTCATTCGTAGTGGTCGAGCTGGGAGGGCTGCACGGCCTGCACCGGCACGGGCTGGTAGCCCGGCACGTTCAGGCGCAGCAGATCCAGCGGATTGGTGCCGATCTTGGACAAGCCGCGCAGCTCGACCTGGAAGAAGAAGCGGCCGGTATAGCCGTTCGTCGTATTGCGGAAACGCTGGTAGACGAAGCGGCCCACCCAGCAATCCGCCGCATATTCGAAGCCGACCAGCGCATCGACCAGCTGGCTGGCGCTCAGGTCGAAGGCGACCCGGCCGATGCCGTACAGGCGGCGCGTCAGCGGCCACTGGCTGGACGTCTCGAGCTGGTCGATCGCGCTGTTGTCGGTCACCGAGGTCGCGCGGCGGTAGCGGTAGCCGATATTGAACAGCTTGCGCGTCTCGGGCCGCCACGCGAAGCTGACATTGGTGTAGTCGACGCGGTCGGTGTCCGGATTGTACTGGAGCGCGGTATCCAGGTAGTAGCCGCGGAACAGCTGCACCGTGGCCGCGCCGAGCAGGTCGGACGGGCCGGAGCTGGCGTCGATGGTCGGCGAGCCCCCGATCTGCACCTGCTGGCCCTTGAAGTTGACGCGCTGGGCCAGGGTGCCGCGGAAACGCTCCACCCCGGTTTCCGCTTCGATCAGGCGCGTGGTCACGCCGACCGTCACCTTGTTGTTGTCGGCGATGCGGTCGTAGCCGGTGAACGGATTCTCGGTGAAGATCTGGCCGTAGCCGAAATCCGACTGCACCGTATCAAACAGCGGGAACTGGCCCTGGTCGCGGAACGGCGTGTAGACGTAGAACAGGCGCGGTTCCAGCGTCTGGACATAGTTGACGCCGAACAGGCGGCTGATGCCGGGCGCATCACGCTCGAAGGTCATGCCGGAGTCGACGCTGAAGGTCGGCACCGTGCGCGTCAGCGAATTGGAGTTGCCGGGCGTGTTCGACGCCGCCTCCATCTGGTACTGCGTCGCGTTGAAGATGAGCTTGGGCTTGACGTACCAGCCCGCGCGCACGATCGGGTAGCTGATCGACGGCTGGATGAAGAGGCGATCCCCTTCGGGTTGCTGGAAGCCGGTGGTCGTCAGCGGGATGCGGAAACGCGAATAGTCGCTCTCTACCTGGACGTCGAAGCCGCCCAGGTCATAGCGCGAGTACTTGACGTTGAGCTGCGGTTCACGATTGTACGATGGCCCGTTCGGTGCCAGGGTCTGGAACTTCTGCACGCGCGCCAGCACGCTCAGGCCGTTCCAGTTGTAGGTCACGCCGCCTTCCTGCGTGTACTGGAAGGTGGTGGCCTGCGACAGGCTGCGCGTCAGGTCGGTCGGATAGGCATCATCCGAGACCTTGTTGACGTTGACATAGGCGCCCAGGCCCGGCGCCAGCAACTGGCTGTGCTGTACCGAATAGGCCCAGCGGTTCGTCCCCGTCTTCTGATCGTCCGGGAGGAATTCGCCGCGGATGCGCCCGGAATAGCCATCACCCAGGTAGCGGAAATCCTCACCGAGCTGGAAACCGCGCGAAGTCAGCACACGCGGGTACAGCGTCAGGTCGCGGTTGGGCGCGATATTGAAGTAGTACGGAACCGTGACGTCGAACCCGGAGCGCGAACCGTAGGAGAACAGCGGCGCCAGCACGCCGCTGCGGCGCTCGCCGGTCAGCGGGAAACTCATCATCGGCGTGGCGAACACCGGCACGTCGAAGAAGCGCATCACTGCGCCGTAGGCGACCCCGACCTGCCGGTCGTTGTCGATGTCCACCTGGCGCGCGCTGAAGTACCAGTCCGCGTTGTCCGGCGAGCAGGTCGTGTAGCTGGTGCGCTGGATGCTGGTGTGGTCCTTGTCGAGGAAGTCGATGCGTTCGGCCTTGCCGTTGCCGCCGGTCTGCTGGAAATAGTAGTCCGGCGACAGCATGTAGCCTTCGTTGGCCTCGACGCGCATGCGCCCCTCCGGGCCCACGGCCAGCGTGCCGTTCTGCGACAGGCGGGCGTTGCCCTGGACGAAGGCCTCGTCAGTGTCCTGGTCGTAGGTCAGGCGGTCGCCCTTGATCACCTTGCCGTCGTTGCGCAGCTCGGCGTCGCCCTGCACCGCCACGCCGCGCTCGTTGTAGCCGTCCATGCGGTCGCCGGAAACGAAGACCGGGGGCCTGGCGTCCGGCTCCTTGCGCACGGTTTCCGGCTCGGGCAGCTTCGGCACCAGTTGGCCCGCCACCGGCGGCACCTCCGGCGCCTGCTCCACGGCCGGTTCGGCGACCGGGAGGTCGGGAATGCCCGAGCCGACGGCCTGCGCGTGCAGGCCGGCCGACCACCATCCGGCCATCGCCAGCACGAGCGGCCGCAGCGCGCTGGCCGGCAGCCTGCCGGCCATGCGCAACGTCGCTGGGTTTGCCTTCTTGTTCGGTGGTCGTGGTTTGACGGTCATGCGAGCGGGTAGTCAGTCGGGTCGGGGCAGCCTGCGCGAACCGCCGCGCCCTTCCGGTACAGGCTATCGGGCCGCCCGACGCCCGCGGTCCGGGCGCCCGGCGCCCGGGTCTGGTCGGGTATTATACGGGGCATCCTATCCTCTACTTCCGGCATGGCAGCACTTCCCCCCGACACACGCCTGGACGCGCTCAAATCCTGGGTCGCATCACTGGGTCCGGCCTGGTCGATCGACCCCGATTCCTGTACCCCGGCCTCCGCCGACGCCAGCTTCCGGCGCTACTTCCGCGTCAACAGCGCGCGTCCCGGCCACGCCACACTGATCGTGATGGATGCGCCGCCCGCGCAGGAGGACTGCCGCCCCTTCATCCACGTGTCGGAGCTGTTCGGCGCGGCGGGCGTGACGGTACCGCGCGTGCTGGAACAGGACCTGGCGCAAGGCTTCCTGCTGCTGACCGATCTCGGCCACCAGACCTACCTGTCGCGCCTGGACCCCGCCAATGCGCGCCAGCTCTATGGCGACGCCGCGACCGCGCTGGTTCGCATCCAGGCCGCGACCCGTCCCGGCGCGCTGCCGGCCTACGACCGCGCCCTGCTGCAGCGCGAACTCGACCTGTTCCCCGAGTGGTATGTGGCGCGGCATCTGGGTGTCACGCCGAGCACCGCCCAGCAGGCCGACCTGCGCGAGGTCATGGACACGCTGCTGGCCAACAACCTGGCGCAGCCGCAGGTCTACGTGCACCGCGACTACCATTCGCGCAACCTGATGGTGCTGGACGGCGAAGCCAATCCCGGCATCCTGGACTTCCAGGACGCGGTGATCGGCCCCATCACCTATGACGCCGTCTCGCTGTGGCGCGACGCGTATATCGAATGGGAAGAAGAGGAGCAGCTCGACTGGCTGATCCGCTACTGGGAACGCGCGCGCCGCGCCGGCCTGCCGGTGGCGGCCGACTTCGGCGATTTCTACCGCGATTTCGAGTGGATGGGCCTGCAGCGCCACCTGAAGGTGCTGGGCATCTTCGCCCGCCTCTATCACCGCGACGGCAAGGACGGCTACCTGGCCAACCTGCCGCTGGTGCTGAAGTACGCGCGCCAGGTGGCCGGCCGCTATAGCGAGCTGCGCAAGCTGGTCCGCCTGTTCGATGCACTCGAAGGCGTCGAGCGGGCCGCCGGCTATACCTTCTGAAGGGCGCGCCGTGCCCGACCCGAGTACCGCCAGGCCGGCCGCCGGCGCGGCCCGCGCCGGCGAGTGGTGGGCCGGCGTGCGCGCGCTGGCCCCGATGCTGCTGGGTGTGGCGCCCTTCGGCCTGATCTATGGGGTGCTGGCGGTCAATGCCGGCATGCCGGCCTGGCTGGCCTGCGCCATGAGCGCCATCGTCTTCGGCGGCGCCTCGCAGATGATCCTGACCCAGCTGTGGGCGGCCGGCACGCCGGCCCTGGTGATGGCCCTGACGGTGGCCATGGTCAACCTGCGCCATGCGCTGTACTCGGCCACCATGGCGCCAGCGCTGGCACCGCTGTCGCGCGGCTGGAAAGCGCTGATCGCCTACCTGCTGACCGACGAAGCCTTCGCCGCCATGACGCGCCGGCTGGATGGCGGCAGCGCCGACCGCGGCGCCGGCCCCTATCGCCACTGGTATTTCTTCGGCGCGGGCTTCGCGCTGTGGGCCGGATGGCAGGTCTCGACGCTGGCCGGCGTACTGGTCGGCGCGCAGGTGCCGCGCCACTGGCCGCTCGACTTCTTCCTGCCGCTGACCTTCATCGGCATCATCGTGCCGGCGCTCAAGCACCGCGCCCAGCTCGCCGCGGCCCTGGTGGCCAGCGCGCTGGCCGTGGCCTGCCACGGGCTGCCGCACAAGTCGGGGCTGATGGCGGCGGCCCTGGGCGGCATCGCCGCCGGCATGCTGCTGCGCGACCGCGGCAAGCGTTCCGGCCGGCCCCGCGAGCACGGTGGCACCCCGGAAGGCGACCGGCACGGCCCGAGGCGGCGCCGCGGGAGCGCAGCATGAGCGACCTGGTCCTGCTGGCCGTGTTCGTCGGAGCCGGCCTCGCCACTTTCCTGATCCGTCTGTCCTTCATCGCGCTCGAGGGTCGCGTGCGCCTGCCGTCCTGGTTCCGCACCTCGCTGCAGTTCGTGCCGCCGGCCATGCTGTCGGCCCTGATCGCCCCCGACCTGCTGATGCGCGATGGTCACCTCGACCTCAGCCCCGGCAACGCGCGCCTGCTTGCCGGCGCGGTGGCCATCCTGATCGCCGCGCGCACGCGCAGCATCGGCTGGACCATCGCCGGCGGCATGGCCGCGCTGGCAGCCCTGGAGTACCTGTTGTGAAAGCGATGATCTTCGCCGCCGGACGCGGCGAACGCATGCGGCCCCTGACCGACACCTGTCCGAAGCCGCTGCTGGCCGTGGGCGGCAAACCCCTGATCGTCTGGCAGATCGAGGCGCTGGCGCGCGCCGGCCTGCGCGAGATCGTCATCAACCACGCCTGGCTCGGCCTCCGCATCGAGGCCGAACTGGGCGACGGCGCGCGCTTCGGCGTGAAGCTGTCCTACTCGCCGGAAGCCAGCGCCCTGGAGACGGCGGGCGGGGTGGCGCAGGCGCTGCCTTTGCTGACCGGTGCGGGCAGCGGTGCCGGCACCGACACCGCGCCAGCGCAGACGGGGGAGATCTTCCTGGCCGTCTCGGGCGACGTTTTCTGCGACTTCGACTACGCCAGCCTGCTGCCGCGCGCGCGCGCCATGGCCGGGGCGGCACAGCCCCGCATGCACCTGGTGATGGTGCCCAACCCGCCCTTCCATCCGGGTGGCGACTTCGCCCTCGACGCCGCCGGCCGGTTGTGGCAGGACGCCCCCGCCGGCGCCGAGCGGCTCACCTTCGGCAATATCGGCCTGTACGACACGCGCTGGTTCCGGCACATCGCTGCCGGCGACAAGGTGCCGATGACGCCCCTCTATCGCGCCGCCATGGCCTCCGGCGCGGCCAGCGGCGAGCGCTTCGAGGGGCGCTGGGAGAACGTCGGCACGCCGGCCCAGCTGGCCGAACTGGACCGCGAACTGCGCGCGGCGGGACTGGCCGCACCGCTCTGACGGCCCCCGGCCCGCGGCCCCCCGGCGCGCCTCCGGGTGCAGGGAACGCAGCGGCGGCGGTAGAATCGAATCCATCGAACAGACTTCCCGGCCCTCACATGTCCGCACCCGAACCTGCCCTCCTCGCGGCCTGCCGCGAACGCCGCGCACGCGTACTGCAGCAGTTGCGCGCGGCCGGCGGCGGCGTGGCGATCCTGCCCACCGCCCCGGAAGCCATGCGCAACCGCGACAGCGACTACCCGTACCGGCACGACAGCCACTTCTACTACCTGAGCGCCTTCACCGAGCCCGAGGCCGTGCTGGTGCTGGTCGCCGGCGCCGAGGCCGGCGCCGACCGCAGCATCCTGTTCTGCCGGCCCAAGCATGAAGAGCGCGAGATCTGGGACGGTTTCCGCTACGGTCCCGAGGGCGCACTCGCGGCGTTCGGCTTCGACGAGGCGCATTCGGTCGAGGAACTCGATGCGCGGCTGCCCGCGCTGCTGGCCGACCGCGCCGTGCTGGCCTATCCGCTGGCCGCCAGCTCGCGCATCGACCGCCAGGTGCGGCGCTGGCTCGATGCCGTGCGCGCGCTGTCGCGCTCGGGTGTCGCGGTGCCGGCCACCGTGCTGGACCTGCACAACGTGCTCGACGAAATGCGCCTGTTCAAGGACGCGGGCGAGCTGGCGGTGATGCGCCGCGCCGGCGAGATCTCAGCGCAGGCTCACGTGCGGGCCATGCGCACCAGCCGCGCCGGCCTGCGCGAGTACCACCTGGAGGCCGAGCTGCTGTACGAGTTCCGCCGCCACGGCGCGCAGAGCGTGGCCTACAACTCTATCGTCGCGACCGGTGCCAACGCCTGTGTGCTGCACTATCGCGCCGGCCCGGCCGAACTGCGCGACGGCGACCTGTGCCTGATCGATGCCGGCTGCGAACTCGACGGCTACGCCTCCGACATCACCCGCACCTTCCCCGTGTCCGGCCGTTTTTCTGCTGCGCAACGCGAGCTGTACGACCTGGTGCTGGCGGCACAGGAAGCGGCCATCGCCGAGACGCGCGCCGGCGTGCCGTACAACGTGCCGCACGACGCTGCCGTGCGCGTGCTGGCGCAAGGCATGCTCGACACGGGCCTGCTCGACCGCAACCAGGAAGGCACGCTGGACGACGTGCTGGCCAATGGCAGCTACCGCCGCTTCTATATGCACCGCACCGGCCACTGGCTCGGCATGGACGTGCACGACGTGGGCGAATACCGCGTGCCGGGCCTGGCCGCGGCCGGCACCGAGCGGCCGTGGCGCGCGCTGGAGCCCGGCATGGTGCTGACCGTCGAGCCGGGCATCTACGTGCGCCCGGCCGAGGACGTGCCGGAGCGCTACTGGCACATCGGCATCCGCATCGAGGACGACGCGGTCGTCACCGGCGGCGCCTGCGAGCTGATCACGCGCGGCGTGCCGGTCAAGGCGGACGAGATCGAGGCACTCATGCGCGAAGGCGGGCCGCGATGATTGCCTGGCTGCGCAACCTGCTTTCCGGCGGCCGGCCGGCCGCCGCGCATCCGCAGGCCACCCCCGACGAGCCCTTCGTCATCAACCTGTTCGAAGACCGGGCCGTGGTCCACCGCCCCGACGGCCAACGCGAAGAAGTGACATGGGACGCACTCGAACGCGTGGTGATACGTGTCTCTGATCGCGCCCCCTGGAACGGTGCTCTCTGGCTGATCCTGGTCGGCGCCGCCGACAGCGGCCAGGGTTGCGTGGTGCCGGCCGCGGCCGTCAACTACGGCGCGCTGCTGGCCAGGCTGCAAGCCCTGCCCGGCTTCGACCAGCACAAGCTGGACAATGCCCGGCGCGACGCCGATGCCGGCAAATCCCGCTCCGACGCCATCTGCTGGAAGCGCGGCGCTGGCGCCGAGCACCCCGCCTCCGACGCCTCCCCGCCTCCTCATGACGAAGCCGGCAAGCCCTGATTCCTTCGGCACGCCCGGGGCGGCCGCGGATGTTCCCTCGGACGTCGCCTTGGATGCCGCCGACGTCGCCATCGCCGGCGGCGGCCCTGTCGGCCTGGCCCTGGCCTGCCAGCTGCTGCGCAGCACCGACCTGCGCGTCACGCTGATCGACGCCGCCACGCCTGCCCGCGCTGCGCACGATCCGCGCGCGCTGGCCCTGTCGCACGGCAGCCGCGAGCTGCTCGATGCCCTCGGCGCCTGGCCGGCCCAGGTCACCCCGATCGAGCATATCCACGTGTCGCAGCAGGGCCGTTTCGGCCACGTGGCGCTGCACCGCGAGGACTACGGAGTACCGGCACTGGGCTACGTGGTCCGCTACGGCGACTTGTGCCAGGCCCTGGAGCGGGCATTGGAACAGGCCCGGACCGCGGCCGGCGCGCCGCGGCTGACCCGGGTCTTCCAGACCCGGATCGATGCTGTGGAAGACGCCGCCGGAACCGCTGCCGGAGCCGCCGCCGGCATCGTGCGCCTGTCGGGTACCGGTGCCGACGGCCAGCCCGCCGTGTTCGCGGCCCGCATCGCGGTGCAGGCCGAGGGCGGCCTGTTCCAGCGGCAGGTGCCGGCAGGACCGGGCCCGCGCGGTTGGCATCGCGACTACGGGCAGACCGCCATCATCGGCCACGTCCGCTGCAGCGCGCCGCGGCCCGGCTGGGCCTGGGAGCGCTTCACCGAAGAGGGGCCGCTGGCGCTGCTGCCGCATGACGACCACGGCGTCGCGGGCTACGCGCTGGTGTGGTGCTGCGCGCCGGACGAAGCCTCCCGGCGCCTGGCCTTGCCCGAGGCCGAGTTCGTTGCCGAACTCGGCGCGGCCTTCGGCCCGCGCATGGGGCGCTTCACGCTCGCGGGCAAGCGCCACGCCTTCCCGCTCGGCCTGAACGCGGCGCCGGTGACGGTGCGCGGACGTACCGTGGCTATCGGCAATGCGGCGCAAACGCTACATCCGGTCGCCGGCCAGGGCCTGAACCTGGGCCTGCGCGATGCCTTCGTGCTGGCCGACGCCTTGCGCACGGGATGCACGCCGCGCAGTCTGCAGGACTTTGCCGCGCGGCACCGGCTCGATCGCGCCGTCACCATCGGCGTCACCGACTTCCTGCCGCGCGTGTTCGCCCTGCCCTCCCCGCTCGCGGCCCACGCGCGCGGGGCCTCGCTGGCCGCGCTGGCATGCCTGCCGCCCTTGAAGCACGCGCTGGCGCACCAGATGATGTACGGCATGCGGCGCTGAGGCCCGGCCTCGGACAACGCCTCGCCGGCCCCGGCGGCGCGCCGGCGCCGGGGCTTGCGATTATTTGCTCAAATCTTGGGCACCCCCTCCCGTTTGGCGGTAAAATCCTGCCCTCACCCATGTCCCGACCGCCAGCCGAACGCTGTTTTGGCCGGGCATGCTTTTCCATTTTTGCATCTTGCTTCCCGTCCGCCCGGCAGGCCGACGCCAGCGGGTAATCCTCGAACGCCATCGTGCAGATCGGACCGCATCGCCTTCGCAACAACCTCTTCGTCGCGCCCATGGCCGGCGTGACGGACCGCCCCTTCCGCCAGCTGTGCAAGCGGCTCGGGGCCGGTTATGCCGTCTCCGAGATGGTCGCGTCGAACGCCCAGTTGTGGAAGAGCGAGAAGACCATGCGGCGCGCCAACCATACCGGGGAAGTGGAGCCGATCGCGGTGCAGATCGCCGGCGCAGAACCCGGCATGATGGCCGAGGCGGCCCGCTACAACGTCGAGCGCGGCGCGCAGATCATCGACATCAACATGGGCTGCCCGGCCAAGAAGGTCTGCAATGTGGCGGCCGGTTCGGCGCTGCTGCAGAACGAGCCGCTGGTGGCACGCATCGTCGAGGCGGTGGTGGCGGCCGTGGCCGAGGTCGATGCGAAGGTGCCGGTCACGCTGAAGATCCGCACCGGCTGGAACCGCGAGAACCGCAACGCGCTGCGCGTGGCGCGCCTGGCCGAAGACGCCGGCATCAGCATGCTGACGATCCACGGCCGTACCCGCGCCGACCTCTACCACGGCGAGGCCGAGTACGAGACGATCGCCGCGGTCAAGGCGCAGGCCGGCATCCCGATCGTCGCCAACGGCGACATCACCACACCGCAGAAGGCCAGGCAGGTGCTGGCAGCGACCGGCGCCGACGCGCTGATGATCGGCCGCGCGGCGCAGGGACGCCCCTGGCTGTTCCGCGAGATCGAGCATTTCCTCGCCACCGGCGAACTGCTGCCGCCGCCCGAGGTGGCCGAGATCCGCGCCATCATGAACGAGCACCTGGCCGACCACTACGCCTTCTACGGGGAATTCACCGGCGTGCGCACCGCACGCAAGCATATCGCCTGGTACACGCGCGGCCTGAAAGGGGCCAACCTGTTCCGCCACCACATGAACACGCTGGACAGCAGCACGGCGCAACTCGCCGCGGTCAACGCCTTCTTCGACGAGCAGGCGCAGCTGTCGGACCGGCTGGTCTATGTGGACGAGGCGCAGCAGGGCGACCAGGACGGGCAGGACAGCGAAACCGACAACAAGAACAGGGAGTTGCTTGCCGCATGAGCCGCAATGCGATCGACCAATGCATCCGGGACAGCCTGAGCGCCTACTTCCGGGACCTGGACGGCGAGGAGCCGTCGAACATCTACAACATGGTGCTGGAGGCCGTCGAGCGCCCCCTGCTGGAGGCAGTGATGACGCGCGCCGAGCGCAACCAGTCGCTGGCCGCCGCCTACCTCGGCATCAATCGCAACACGCTGCGCAAGAAGCTGCAGCAGCACGGTTTACTTTGAAGAGTCCCCCCGAGCCATGATCAAGCAAGCCCTCCTCTCCGTTTCCGACAAGACCGGCATCGTCGACTTCGCGCGCGAACTCCACGCGCTGGGCGTGACGCTGCTTTCCACGGGCGGCACCGCCAAGCTGCTGGCCGACAGCGGCCTGCCCGTGACCGAGGTCGCCGACTACACCGGCTTCCCGGAAATGCTCGACGGCCGCGTCAAGACGCTGCACCCCAAGGTGCACGGCGGCATCCTGGCGCGCCGCGACCTGCCCGAGCACATGGCCGCGCTGGCCGAGCACGGCATCCCGACCATCGACCTGCTGGTGGTCAACCTCTACCCGTTCCAGCAGACCGTGACCAAGGATGACTGCACGCTGCCGGACGCGATCGAGAACATCGACATCGGCGGCCCGACCATGCTGCGCTCGGCAGCCAAGAACCACCGCGACGTCACCGTGATCGTCGATCCGGCCGACTACGCGCCGGTGCTGGCCGAGATGCGCGCCCATGGCAACCAGGTCGGCTACGACACCAATTTCCGCCTGGCCACCAAGGTGTTTGCGCATACCGCGCAGTACGACGGCGCCATCACCAACTACCTGACCAGCCTCGGCCCGGAGAAGTCGCACCAGGCGCGCAGCCGCTACCCGCAGACGCTGAACCTGGCCTTCGAGAAGGTGCAGGAAATGCGCTACGGCGAGAACCCGCACCAGTCGGCCGCCTTCTATCGCGACCTGAAGGCCGTGGACGGCGCGCTGGCCAACTACGTGCAGCTGCAGGGCAAGGAACTGTCGTACAACAACATCGCCGATGCCGACGCGGCCTGGGAATGCGTCAAGTCCTTCGCCCCGTCCGCCGGCGCGGCCTGCGTCATCATCAAGCACGCCAACCCCTGCGGCGTGGCGGTCGGCGTCTCCGCCCTGGAAGCCTATGAGAAGGCCTTCAAGACCGATTCGACCTCGGCCTTCGGCGGCATCATCGCCTTCAACGTCGAACTGGACGAAGCCGCCGCGCAGGCGGTCGCCAAGCAGTTCGTCGAAGTGCTGATCGCGCCGTCGTTCTCCGCCGGCGCGCGCGCCGTGTTCGAGGCCAAGCAGAACGTGCGCCTGCTCGAGATCCCGCTGGGCCAGGGCCTCAACCCGTTCGACTTCAAGCGCGTCGGCGGCGGCCTGCTGGTGCAGGGCCCGGACGCCAAGAACGTGCAGCCGGCCGAGCTGCGTGTGGTGACCAAGCGCCACCCGACGCCCAAGGAAATGGATGACCTGATGTTCGCCTGGCGCGTCGCCAAGTTCGTCAAGTCCAATGCCATCGTCTTCTGCGGCGGCGGCATGACGCTGGGCGTGGGCGCGGGCCAGATGAGCCGCGTCGACTCGGCACGCATTGCCAGCATCAAGGCACAGAACGCCGGCCTGACGCTGGCGGGCTCGGCCGTGGCATCGGACGCCTTCTTCCCGTTCCGCGACGGCCTGGACGTGGTGGTGGATGCCGGCGCGACCTGCGTGATCCAGCCGGGCGGCTCGATGCGCGACGACGAGGTGATCGCCGCCGCCGACGAGCGCAACATCGCCATGGTGCTGACCGGCACCCGCCACTTCCGCCACTGATGCACTGATGCACTGACGGCCGGCGTCTCCGGCCGCGCCCTTCCGGCGCCGGCCGCTGACGTCCCCACACCGATGCCTGCCCCGGCAGGCACCGGGCGGCGCGGCAATCCCACCGCCGCCCGCGCCAGGCGCTAAACTAGTGCCCATGGCATCCCCCCTCCCACCATGCGCATCCTAGGCATCGACCCCGGCCTTCGCACCACCGGCTTCGGCGTGCTGGAAAAGCGCGGCAACCAGCTCCACTACATCGCCTCCGGCACCATCAAGAGCGATGGCAACAGCAGCCTGCCCGAGCGGCTGAAGACCCTGTACGACGGCGTGGCCGAGGTCACGCGCACCTATGCGCCCGACTGCGCGGCCATCGAGAAGGTTTTCGTCAACGTCAATCCGCAATCCACGCTGCTGCTGGGCCAGGCCCGCGGCGCCGCCATCTGCGGGCTGGTGGGCCATGGCCTGCCGGTGTACGAGTACACGCCGATGCAGCTCAAAGTGGCGGTGGTCGGCTACGGCCGCGCCAACAAGGAGCAGGTGCAGGAGATGGTGGTGCGCCTGCTCGGCCTGCCCGGCCGGCCGGGTACCGACGCCTCCGATGCGCTGGGCGTTGCCATCTGCCATGCCAACGGCGGCGACGCGCTCGGCACGTTGGCCGGGCTCGCGCCGGAGCTGGCGCGGCGCGGCGTGCGCGTGCGCCGCGGGCGCCTGGTCGGCTAGTCATCATCGGACCCGCATCACGCTCGGCCGGCAGGCCGTTGCCCTCCTGACGCCTTGAAGGCTTGACGCCTTGGCGCGCGCCCTCGGCTACACTGGCGGCGATTTTCTTCCCGAAGCGCACGGGCGCACCCACACGCCCGGCTTCGCCATTCGAGACCCACGAGACATGATCGGACGCATTGCCGGCACGCTGCTGGAGAAGAACCCGCCCCACCTGCTGGTGGACTGCCACGGCGTCGGCTACGAAATCGACGTGCCGATGAGCACCTTCTACAACCTGCCGCAGACCGGCCAGCCGGTGACGCTGCTGACGCAGCTGATCGTGCGCGAGGACGCGCACCTGCTGTACGGCTTCGCCACGGCTGCCGAACGCAATACCTTCCGCGAGCTGATCAAGATCACCGGCATCGGCGCGCGCATGGCGCTGGCGGTGCTGTCAGGCATGTCGGTATCGGAGCTGGCCCAGGCCATCACGCTGCAGGAAGCCGGCCGGCTCACGCGCGTGCCCGGCATCGGCAAGAAGACGGCCGAGCGGCTGCTGCTGGAGCTGAAGGGCAAGCTGGGCGCGGAGCTCGGCCATGCACCGGGAGCCGCCGCGGTGCACGACAGCGCGGTCGACATCCTCAACGCCCTGCTGGCGCTCGGCTATTCGGAGAAGGAAGCCGGCGCCGCCATCAAGCAGGTGCCGGCCGGCACCGGCGTCTCGGAGGGCATCAAGCTCGCGCTCAAGGCGCTCTCGAAGTCCTAGACCACTGCATCACGGAAATCGGTCGGTGCCTGCCGCCGCGGGCGCGGGGCGTAGAATGGCGCCATTCCGCCTGCCAACACCATGATTGAAACCGACAAGCTTTCCGGCCCCGAGCGCGTGATCTCGGCCGCGCCTGCCTCCAAGCACGAGGAGGCCTTCGAGCGGGCCCTGCGGCCCAAGCTGCTCGACGAATACGTCGGCCAGGAGAAGGTGCGCGGCCAGCTCGACATCTTCATGCACGCCGCGCGCAAGCGGCGCGAGGCGCTCGACCACGTGCTGCTGTTCGGGCCGCCTGGCCTGGGCAAGACCACGCTGGCCCACATCATCGCGCGCGAGATGGGCGTCAACCTGCGCCAGACTTCCGGCCCGGTGCTCGAGCGCCCGGGCGACCTGGCCGCGCTGCTGACCAACCTGGAAGCCAACGATGTGCTCTTCATCGACGAGATCCACCGGCTGTCGCCGGTCGTCGAGGAGATCCTGTATCCGGCGCTGGAGGACTACCAGATCGACATCATGATCGGCGAGGGCCCGGCCGCGCGTTCGGTCAAGCTCGACCTGCAGCCGTTCACGCTGGTCGGCGCCACCACGCGCGCCGGCATGCTGACCAATCCGCTGCGCGACCGCTTCGGCATCGTCGCGCGCCTGGAGTTCTACACGGCGCAGGAGCTGGCGCGCATCGTCACGCGCTCGGCCGAGCTGATGGGCGCCCATATCGAGGCCGGCGGCGCGCTGGAGATCGCCCGCCGCGCGCGCGGCACACCACGGATCGCCAACCGCCTGCTGCGGCGCGTGCGCGACTACGCCGAGGTCAAGGGTGACGGATCCATTACGCGCGAGATGGCCGACGCCGCATTGTCGATGCTCGACGTGGACCGCGCCGGCTTCGACCTGATGGACCGCAAGCTGCTGGAAGCCGTGCTGCACAAGTTCGGCGGCGGCCCGGTCGGCGTCGATAACCTCGCCGCCGCCATCGGCGAGGAACGCGACACCATCGAGGACGTGCTGGAGCCCTACCTGATCCAGCAGGGTTACCTGCAACGCACGCCGCGCGGGCGCGTGGCGACGGCCAGCGCCTACCGCCACTTCGGCCTGGCCACACCCGACGCTGGCGGCGAGGCGCCGTACGACCCGGCCGGCACCGTCTGAGTGCCGGCATGCGGGCCGCCCACGGCCCATGCCCCTGCGCATTGCCAGCCACGTTCCCCGCCACGTTCCCCGCCACATTCCCCGCCACATTCCCCGCTACATCCCCGACCGGTTTGCCGCACCGCGGCAAACCCGGGCTTGGCCCGCCTCGCGCGGCGGGAACCGCCCCGCGCGCGAGTTAAGCGTTTTTGAGTGCCGTTGAAAAACTTTTTGTGGTGCGTTGCCCGGAATTGACGGATTGACCACAATAGTCGAGCCGGCTTGCTGCTCGAGCGTTACGGATCCGGCGCATTGTCTTTCACATGGAGACTCAAATGGATCGACGCGGTTTTATGTTTCGGATCTCGGCCACCGGGCTGGCCGTGGCCACGACCGCCGTGGCCACCGGCTGCACCACGACCGGCAGCGAGGCGCCGACGGACGTCGCAGCCAAGCGCCAGCAGATCAACGCCGGCGTGGAGGGTGCCCTGAACCGCTTGTACGGCTCGGTCAGCGGCTCGCGCGAGCTGGCCCAGCGCGCCCAGGGCATCCTGGTGTTCCCGCGCGTGCTCTCCGCCGGCCTGGTGGTCGGCGGCGAATACGGTGAAGGCGCGCTGCGCAGCCGCGGCCAGACCGTGGGCTACTACAGCACGGCCTCGGCCTCCGTCGGCCTGACCGCCGGTGGCCAGTCCAAGGCCGTCATCATCATGTTCATGACGCCGGAAGCCTATAGCAAGTTCCTCAACAGCAGCGGCTGGACCGCGGGCGTCGACGCCAACGTGGCGCTGATCAAGGTCGGCGCCAACGGTACCATCGACACCCTGGTCAGCCAGCAGCCGGTGATCGGCTTCGTGCAGACCAATGCCGGGCTGATGGTCGACGTGTCACTGAACGGCTCCAAGATCAGCAAGCTCAACATCTGAGCCCGTGCCGGAGTCGCCCTGTGGCGGTCGGCTGTCGCTCCGGTGCCACAGAAGATCCCGGCCGCGGCCGGGATCTTTCCCATGCAGGCGGGGTGCGGCAGTGGCTGGCATAATCGCCGGGAAACGCCGACCGACATGCCGCCCTCCTCGACCGCCAACACCGCCCAGACCCTGACCGGCGGCCGCGTCTACCGCTACTACGATTTCGTGATGGCGGCCTTCGTCACGGTGCTGCTGTGCTCCAACCTGATCGGTGCGGCCAAGGCGGCCCAGGTCACGCTGCCCGTGCTGGGCCCGGTCACCTTCGGCGCGGGTGTACTGTTCTTCCCGGTTTCCTACATCTTCGGCGACGTCCTGACCGAGGTCTATGGCTACGGCCGCGACCGGCGCGCGGTATGGGCCGGCTTTGCCGCGCTGGCCTTCGCCACCTTCATGAGCCTGGTGGTGCTGAGGATGCCGGTGGCCCCCTTCATGGCGGACTACCAGAAGAGCCTGGAAGACGTGTTCGGCAATACCTGGCGCATCGCCATGGGCTCGCTGATCGCCTTCTGCTGCGGCAGCTTCGCCAACAGCTATGTGCTGGCCAAGATGAAACTGTGGACCGGCGGCCGCTGGCTGTGGACACGCACCATCGGCTCGACACTGGCGGGCGAACTGGTCGATTCGTCCTTGTTCTACGTGATCGCCTTCTACGGCATCTGGCCACTGGAGAAGGTGGTGCAGGTGGCCATCGCCCAGTACGTGCTGAAGACCGGCTGGGAAGTGGTGATGACGCCGGTGACCTACAAGGTGGTCGCCTTCCTCAAGGCGGCGGAGCATGAGGACTGGTTCGACCGCGGCACCGACTTCACCCCATTCCGCGTACGGGTCTGAGCGGGCGGCAGCAGCGCACGGCCGACGACCGGCGGCGCGCTCAGGGCACGCGCCGGTCCACTTCGTCCAGCGTCAGCGCCTCCAGGTGCTGGATGTCCCCCCACTGCATCAGCGACAGGCGGTCGCCATCGCAGCGCAGCCGGTTGATGCTGGCGTTGAGCAGTTCGTGCTGGCGCGGCGCTTCCAGCGTCATGTCGGTGGCCTCGCGGTACAGGCAGTCGAGCACGCCGCCGTGCGCCACCAGCGCGATGCGTTCGCCGGGATGGCGGCGCGTCAGCGCCAGCGCGATCTCGACCGCACGCTGGTGAAAACCGCGCAGGCTTTCGCCGTTCTCCGGCGCGTAGTCCGGCACGCGCGCCTGCCAGCGCGCGAAGTCCTCGGCGCGCCGCTCTGCCACCTCGGCATAGCTCATGCCCTCGAGCACGCCGTAACAGCGTTCGCGCAGCCTCGGCTCCGGACGCACCGCCAGCCCGAGCGCCTCGGCCAGCGGCGTGGCGGTCTGCAGCGCGCGCGACAGGTCGCTCGAATAAACGGCATCGATGGGCTCGCCGGTGAGCGCGCCGGCAAGCGCGCGGGCCTGTGCCTGGCCGGTCCCGTTGAGCGGGATATCGAGCTGGCCTTGCAGGCGCCGCTCGCGATTCCAGGCCGTCTCGCCGTGGCGGATCAGGATCAGGTGGGTCATGGCCAGTGCGTGCGGCCCGAAGCTCTGCGACATGCCGTTTCCTCGTTGCGGGACGCCGTGCAGTGCACCCTGCCCGGCTTTTCCGGTCTTCTTGGTCTTTACTTGGCGAATTTCGGATTGAGCGTGTAGGTACCGGTCAGGCTGGCCTGCGCCAGCACGTGGCCGGCCATCGCCGCGAGCACCTGCGCGCCGGTGAAGCTGCCCTCCAGCGGCAACCGTTCGACGTCCAGCGCGTAGACGGTGAACACATAGTGGTGCACCAGGGCGTCGTTCCACGGCGGACAGGGGCCGTCATAGCCGAAGTAGTCGCCCTTCATGTCCGGGTCGCTGGCGAACCAGCCGGTGTAGTCGTTCAGGCCATGGCGCAGGCCGCCCGCGGTGGGCGTGCCGCCGGCCGCCTCGGGGCCGGGCTTGCCGCGCGCGATCACGCCGTCGCTGTGCGAGCCCGCGCTGATCGAGCGCAGGCCGGAAGGGATGTCGATCAGCACCCAGTGGTAGAAGTCCACGCGCGGCAGCGCGGCGGGCACCTCGCGCCCCTCCTGGTTGACGTCGTCGCCACGGCTGGGGACATCGCGGTCATGGCAGATCAGCGCATAGGAGCGGGTGGCGGCCGGTACCTCGTCCCACTCCAGGTCCGGATTGCGGTTGCTCGACAGCGCCACGTGGCTGGCTGCGTCGGGCACGCAGAAGGCGTATTCGCCAGGGATCGGACCGTTGTCGGCGAACGACTTGCTCCAGATCTTCATTTGACTCTCCTTGCTCGAAACGAGCCCGCGCCCCTCATGCCGCGGGCGGCACCCGCAGCCAGAACGTGACCGGGCCATCGTTGGTCAGGCTGACCTGCATCATCGCACCGAACTCGCCGGTCTCCACCTGCGGATGCAAGACCCGGGCCCGCGCCACGAAATGCTCGTACAGGCGGCGGCCGTCCTCGGGCGACGCCGCCGGGGTGAAGCTCGGCCGCGTGCCGCTGTTGGTGTCGGCGGCCAGCGTGAACTGGGACACGACCAGCAGCCCGCCGGCGCCGCCCTTGCCATCGATGTTCTGCACGGCCAGGTTCATCTTGCCGGCCTCGTCGGGAAAGACCCGGTAGGCCAGCAGCTTGGCCAGCAGGCGCTCGGCCTGGGCCTCGGTATCGCCGCGCTCGGCGCACACCAGGGCCAGCAGACCGGCGCCGATGGCACCGGTGGTCCGTTCGCCGACGGTGACGCGCGCCTGCGAGACACGCTGGATCAGGGCGATCATGTGCTTGCGCCCCGCGCTCAGGACAGCGTCACGCGGGCGAAACGGCGCTTGCCGACCTGCACCACATAGGTACCTGCGGCCACCTTCAGCCCCTTGTCGCTGACCGTGGCGCCGTCGATCTTGACGCCGCCCTGCTCGATATTGCGGTTGGCCTCGGAAGTCGAGGGCACGAGATTGGCCTGCTTCAGCAACTGGGCGATGCCGAGCGGCGCACCGCCCAGGCTGACCGCGGGAATCTCGTCGGGCACGCCGCCGCGCGCGCGGTGGTTGAAGTCCTCGAGCGCCTTCTCGGCATCGGCCGCGCTGTGGAAGCGCGCCACGATCTCCTGCGCCAGCATCACCTTGCAATCGCGCGGATTGCGGCCCAGCGCGATCTCCTGCTTCATCAGTTCGATCTCGGCCAGCGGACGGAACGACAGCAGCGTGTAGTACTGCCACATCAGGTCGTCCGAGATGCTCATCAGCTTGCCGAACATCTCGCCCGGGGCCTCGGTGACGCCGACGTAGTTGCCCTTCGACTTGGACATCTTCTCGACGCCGTCCAGGCCCACCAGCAGCGGCATGGTCAGGATGCACTGCGGCTCCTGGCCGTATTCCTTCTGCAGCTCGCGGCCCACCAGCAGGTTGAACTTCTGGTCGGTGCCGCCCAGCTCCAGGTCGGACTTCAGCGCCACGGAGTCATAGCCCTGCATCAGCGGGTAGAGGAACTCGTGAACCGAGATCGGCACCCCTGAGCGGAAGCGCTTGGTGAAGTCATCGCGCTCCATCATGCGGGCGACGGTGTACTTGGCGGCGAGCTGGATCATGCCGCGCGCGCCGAGCGGATCGCACCACTCGCTGTTGTAGCGGATCTCGGTGCGGGCCGGGTCCAGCACCAGGCTGGCCTGGCGGTAGTAGGTCTGGGCGTTGCCTTCGATCTGCTCGCGCGTCAGTGGCGGACGCGTGGCGTTGCGGCCGGACGGGTCGCCGATGGTGGACGTGAAGTCGCCGATCAGGAAGATGACCTGGTGGCCGAGGTCCTGCAGCTGGCGCAGCTTGTTGAGCACCACGGTGTGGCCGATATGGATGTCCGGGGCGGTCGGATCGAGGCCCAGCTTGATGCGCAGCGGTACGCCGGTCGCTTCGCTGCGGGCCAGCTTCTGCAGCCACTCGGATTCGATCAGCAGTTCGTCGCAGCCGCGCTTGGACACCTCCAGGGCGTGCATCACCGACGGCGTCAGGGGGTAGTTGGCCGCGGGGCCGGAGGACACTTCAGTCATGACGTAAGTCGTTGAAAAACATGAGAATTCGACACGGCCACCGGCAGGGAATCTGGTACAATCCGCCCTTCCGGCGCGACGGGAGCAATCCCGCGGCCAACCGCCATTGTAGGCGGCAAATGCAAAGCGCCCGCACCGCACCTCGGGGAGCGAAGGCAGACGAAGCAAATCGTCGCGGCAGCGGGGCCAAACCAAGAGTGAATTTTACGTGATGTGGTCCAGACTCCGCGAAGTTTTCGCGCGTGAGCTGGTGGTACTCGTCGACCCGACCAACGCGCACCATGCGCGCCGCCGCAAGCAACTGACGGCGGCGGTAGGCACGGTGTTCGCGCTGGGCATGGCCGCCGCCATGGGTGTGGCCCCGCGCTCGGCCTACGACGATCCCCAGGCACCGCGCGTGCTGCAGCCGATGCGCCTGCCCGACCTGCGCGAGCAGCTCGACAAGCTGACCGACAGCGACGCCACCTACGTGCGCCAGGAGCGCATGCTGCGTGGCGACACCATCGCCACGCTGCTCAAGCGGCTGGGCGTGGACGATCCCGATGCCCAGGCCTTCATCGCCAGGAATCCGACCGCGCGCGGCCTGTTCGGCCTGGAGCCGGGCCAGGCCGTGCAGGCGGAAGTCGACGAGCGCAACCTGCTGGTGTCGCTGCAGGCCAACCTCGGCGGCGACGTGGCCAACTCCCGCCTGCTGGTGATCGAGCGAGCCGGCGGCGACGACCTCAACCCGCAATACCGCGCACGCGTGCAGACGGTGGGCAACGAGACGCGCTACGAGATGGCGTCGGGCGCGATCGGCAGCGGCGGCTTCTTCAACGCGATGGACGCCGCCAACGTACCCGATGAGATCGTCGAGCAGATGATCTCGATCTTCTCGGGCGTGATTGACTTCCAGCACGATATCGCGCGCGGCGACCGCTTCCGCATCGTCTACGAGGCAGGCTTCCGCGACGGCAGCCTGGTGCGCAACGGGCGCGTGATGGCGGTCGAACTGATCAACCACAATGAGCTGTACCAGGCGCTCTGGTATGCGCCGGAAGGCAGCAAGAGCGGCGCCTACTACACCTTCGACGGCCGCAGCATGCAGCGGCCCTTCCTGCGCACACCGGTCGAGTTCACCCGCATCTCGTCCGGCTTCGGCGGGCGCGACCACCCGCTGCATCACTACTGGGCGCAGCACAAGGGCGTGGACTTCGCCGCGCCGGTCGGCACCAAGGTGTTCGCCTCGGGCGATGGCGAGGTCGATTTCGTCGGCCAGCAGAACGGCTACGGCAACCTGGTCATCCTGAAGCACGCCAACGGCTACTCGACCTACTACGCCCACCTGTCGGGCTTTGCCGGCGTGCAGCGCGGCCAGCATGTGCGCCAGGGCCAGGTGATCGCCTTCGTCGGCCAGACCGGCTGGGCCACCGGACCGCACCTGCACTACGAATTCCGCCACAATGACGTACCGCAGAATCCGCTGACCACAGCGCTGATGGAATCGCCCGCGCTGAGCGGACCCGCTCGCCAGCAGTTCCTGAGCTATACCAGCAGCATGCTCAGCCGCATCAACGCGCTGCGCACCTACAACGTGCTGACCGCCAGCAACTGAGCGAGGCGGCGCCCCGCACCCGACCGGACGGAGCCGGACCATGACCCTCAATGCACGCTTTATCGGCATCATGTCCGGCACCAGCATGGATGGGGCCGACGGCGTGCTGGTCGACTTCTCCGGTCCGCGCCCGCTGGTGCTGGCCGCCGCCCACCAGCCCTTCGACGCGGCGCTGCGCGAGGCCTTCGGCGCGCTGCAGCAGCCGGGGCCCGACGAGGTCCACCGCGAGGCGCTCGCCGCCAATGCACTGGCGCACGTCTACGCCGACTGCACGGCCACGCTGTTGCGCGAAGCCGGCCTCGGCAGCGAGGATGTCTGCGCCATCGGCGCGCATGGCCAGACCATCCGCCACCGCCCCGGACAGTATGATGGCATCGGCTACACGCGCCAGAGCCAGCATCCGGCCCTGCTGGCCGAGCTGGCCGGCATCGACGTGGTGGCCGATTTCCGCAGCCGCGACGTGGCTGCCGGCGGCCAGGGCGCACCGCTGGTGCCGGCCTTGCACCACGCCCTGTTCGGCACGGCCGGCGAAACCCGCGTGGCCTGCAATATCGGTGGCATCTCCAACATCAGCATCCTGCCGGCGGCCGACAGCGGCCGGCCGGTGACCGGCTTCGATTGCGGCCCCGGCAATGCCCTGCTCGACCACTGGATCGCCAGCCGGCGCGGCCTGCCCTACGATGCCGGCGGTGCCTGGGGCGCCAGCGGCAGCGTCAACGTGGCGCTGCTGCAGCGGCTGCGCGACGAGGACTATTTCCGCGCGCCGCCGCCCAAGAGCACCGGGCGCGACCTGTTCCATCCGGCCTGGCTGGACGCCCGCCTGGGTGCCGCCGGCGAATTGCCGCCAGCCGACGTGCAGGCCACACTGGGTGCGCTGACCGCCGGCGCCATCGCCGCCGACGTGCGCGCCTACGCGCCCGATGCGCGCCGGCTGATCGTGTGCGGCGGCGGCGCCCGCAATGCGCATGTCATGGCCTGCCTGGCGCAGGAACTGCCCGGCGTCTCGGTGCAGACCAGCGCGGACTTCGGCGTGCCGGTCTCGCAGGTAGAGGGCATCGCCTTCGCGTGGCTGGCGCGCCAGTGCCTGCAGCGGGCCGCCGGCAACGTGCCGACCGTGACCGGTGCCGCCGGGCCGCGCGTGCTGGGCGCGCTCTACCCCCGCTGAGCGGCCGCACCGGCGCACCTCACGCTGCGCCGCCTTCGGCCGCTTCCGGAACGGTCTGCCGCACCCACGCCAGAAAGGCCCGCGCCAGCGGTGCCGGCCGCATCGCCGGCGAGCAGGCCAGCACGACACGCTGCGGCTCGACCGCGTCGCGCAATGGACGGCAGGCAAGCGGCCTGCCGTCATAGCTTTGATCCCCCGCCGGGCGCGTACAGGACAGCGCCACCCCATAGCCGTGCGCGACCAGCCCGCGCTGCATCTCGAAGGTCTGCGTGTACTGCAGCGCGCGCGGACGCAAGCCCTGCGCCCAGAACAAGGAAAGAAAATACTCGCGCGTCTGCGCGATGTCCTCGAGGATCAGCACCTGCCCGGCAAGTTCCTGCAGGCTGACGGCCGGCAGCCGCGCCAGCGCATGGTCGCCCGGCAGCAGGGCATGGGGCGCCAGTTGCGCCAGGGTCCAGCGCTCCACGCCGGCATCGAAGCCCAGATCGTAGGTCAGCGCCAGTTCGGCCTTGCCGCTGCCCAGTGCGCGGTGGACGCTGGCCAGGTCCGACTCGAGCAAGGTCACCTCCACCGCCGGGTGGCGCTGCCGGAAGCCGGCCAGCAAGCGCGGCAGGTAGTACGGCCCGAGGTCCTGGAAGCAGGCGATGGCCAGCTGGCCCGACAGCGCGGCCTGGCCGGCGCCCGCGCCGCCCAGGTCCGCCGCCAGCGCCAGGATGTCGCGGGCACGCCCCAGCAGGCGCTGGCCGGCAGGCGTCAGCTCCAGCCCGCGGCTGATGCGGCGGTGGAACAAGGGCTCGCCGAGCGCCTGCTCGAGTTGTGCGATGGCTTGCGATACCGAGGGCTGCGAAACGTGGCGCGCGCGGGCGGCGGCGCTGATGCTGCCCTGCTCCGCGGCGGCGATGAAGTACTCGAGCTGACGAAAGGAAAAGGGGATCATGATTTCCTATATTGGAAGATAGGAAATATATGCTTTTCCTATGAAGGCGTGCAGACCATACTTGCGGCAGCCGGCACGGGAGACCGGACGATGTCGTCGTTGCCGTCGGATCAGGGAGAAAGTCGGATCAGGGAGAAAGCTTGATGGAAATCAGCACGCAACAGATCGAGGCCTACCAGCGCGATGGCGCGCTCGTGCTGCGCGGTGCCTTCAGCGACTGGGTCGAGCCCCTGCGCGAGGGCTTCGCGCAGAACCTGGCGCAGCCCGGTCCCTTCGCCATCGAGAATGTACGCGGGGGCGAGCGCGGCCGCTTCTTCGAGGACTATTGCAACTGGCAGCGCATCGCGCCGTTCGAGGACTTCATCCGCCGCTCGCCCGCCGCGGCCATCGCCGGCCGCATCATGGGCGCCAGTGCGGTGCAGGTCTTCCACGAGCACATCCTGGTCAAGGAACCCGGCACCGACAAGCCGACGCCCTGGCACCAGGACCTGCCTTACTATTGCGTGGATGGCCTGCAGACCGCCAGCTACTGGATCCCGCTGGACCCGGTCGACGCCACCAACACCCTGTGCGTGGTCCTGGGTTCGCACCGCTGGCCCAAGCTGGTGCGCCCCAAGCGCTGGGCCAGCAACGAGAACTTCTATGCCGGCCGCGACAGCTTCATGGACATGCCCGACGTCGAGGACGGCAGCCATCGGATCGTCGCTCCGCAACTGGCCCCCGGCGATGCCGTGGTCTTCGATTTCCGCACCGTGCACGGTGCGGCGGGCAACCAGGGCACAGGCCGCCGACGCGCCTTCTCGGCGCGCTTCCTGGGCGACGACGTACGCTTCATCGAGCGCCCGGGGCGCACCTCGCCGCCCTTCCCCGGTATCGGCCAGCGCGATGGCGAGCGGTTGCGCGAAGACTGGTTCCCCGTGGTCTGGCGCGCACCCGCCGTCCGGGCGTAGCGGACGGCAGGCACAGGAAGCAGAAAAGAAAAAGCGCACCGAAGTGCGCTCGATTCCTGCCTCTCGTCCTGGCGGCCCCGGGGCGATCCCGCGAGCCGGCCAGGCCGGCGACACTCAGACCGAGAAGGACGAGCCGCAGCCGCAGGTGGTGGTCGCGTTCGGGTTCTTGATCACGAACTGCGCACCGTTGATGTCTTCCTTGTAATCGATCTCGGCGCCGACCAGGTACTGGTAGCTCATCGAGTCGATCAGCAAGGTGACGCCGTTCTTCTGCATCGTGGTGTCGTCTTCGTTGACGTCTTCATCGAAGGTGAAGCCGTACTGGAAGCCGGAGCAACCGCCGCCCTGCACGAACACGCGCAGCTTCAGGTTGGCGTTGCCTTCTTCCTCGATCAGTTCCTTGACCTTGTCGGCAGCGCTGTCGGTAAAGACGAACGGGGCCGGCACGTCCTCGGTAACGGGTGCCTCGGCGACTGCGTTCATGGGGTTCTCCTGTTTAGATACGCCGGTATTTTAAGCGCTCTGGCGAGATCGTGCCGAAACCCCGTGAATTCAAGGGACTCTGGCCGCCACCCGCCTCCTGCATGCCTCAAGCGGCACTCCGTTGGCGCAGACCCGCCACCGCGGTCAGCGCCGCCTCTTCGCGCGGCGCCGCCTGTGCGGCGTCCGAGGCGCCAGCCACAGCCCGCGCCTCGGCTGCGGCTGGCGGCGGTACCGGATCGGCCCCTTCGCTCGCAGCCTCCGCATCGGCCACGTTGGCCAGGCCGGCGTCCTCGCCCACGGCGGCGGCATCGCTCGCACCGGCCTCGGCCGGCGCCGGCAACGCCCGCGTTTCGCCCTGCACCCGCGGCACGAGACGGCCCTCGACAAGGGCCCCCTGCTGCATCTCGAGAGCTGCATAATGCACTTCGCCATGCACCCTGGCCTGCGACTGCAGCTCCAGCAGTTCACTGGCATACACAGGCCCGGCCACGGTGCCGTTGAGCACGAGATGGGCGACCCGCACTTCGCCCTCGACGCGGCCGCTCTCGCTGAGCACCAGCATGCTGGGCTGGCCTGCCAGCGCCACCACGTTGCCGCGCACGCGCCCGTCCAGGCGCAGGCCGCCGGCAAAGGACAGATCTCCGTCGATCACCGCCTCGCGGCCGATCAGGGTATCGATCGTCAGGCCTTTCTTCTTCGAAAACAACATAGCTTCCTCCTCTTGCCGGGCCGGCCCTGTGGATTCCCACCGGCCGCGCGGCAACGCGCTGCGATTGTAGCCGCACGGGGCACCGCCATGACGGCAAGGTACATGTTGGCGAGCTTTCGCCCCTGCGCTTGCGCCGCCACCCGCGCAGGGCAAAAAAAAACCGCACGGTGACCGTGCGGTTTTTCTCTCGACCTGCCGGGGCAGCAACCCCGGCAAGCGCGCATCAGCGCTTCGAGAACTGCTTGCGGCGGCGTGCCTTGTGCAGACCGACCTTCTTACGTTCCACTTCACGCGCATCGCGGGTGACGTAGCCGGCCTTCGACAGCGCGGACTTCAGCGTGGCATCGTAGTCGATCAGGGCACGGGTGATACCGTGGCGCACGGCACCGGCCTGGCCGGTTTCGCCACCACCGTTCACGTTGACCTTGATATCGAAGGTCTCGCCGTGCGAGGTCAGTTCCAGCGGCTGGCGCACGATCATCAGCGAGGTTTCGCGAGCGAAATACTCTTTGATGGGCTTGCCGTTGACGATGATGTCGCCCTTGCCCGACTTGATGAAGACACGAGCCACAGCGCTCTTGCGGCGGCCGGTACCGTAATTCCAGTTTCCGATCATGGATGGCCCCCTTAGATTTCCAGCGCCTTAGGCTGCTGCGCTTCGTGCGGATGCTCGGCTTCGGCGTACACCTTCAGCTTCTTGATCATCGCGTAGCCCAGCGGACCCTTCGGCAGCATGCCCTTGACAGCCTTCTCCAGGGCGCGGCCCGGGAAACGCTGCTGCATCTTGCCGAACGTGGTTTCGTAGATACCGCCCGGGTAGCCCGTGTGGCGATAGTACTTCTTGTCCGTTTCTTTGGTACCCGTGACACGCAGCTTGGCTGCATTGACGATGATGATGTAATCACCGGTGTCGACGTGCGGAGTGAATTCCGGCTTGTGCTTGCCGCGCAGACGGCGTGCCACTTCGCTGGCGACACGGCCGAGGACTTTGTCCGTCGCGTCAATCACGTACCAGTCGCGCTTTACCTCGTGAGGCTTGGCGGAAAAGGTCTTCATGATTTTTCCTGAGACTTGTAGAACCTGCCCGAAACTTGCCGTGCCATGCGAGACCAGTCGCATGCGCCGGCGATCGGCCGGTCCTTGGGACCTGGCCTTCCTGCTTGTGTGTGCAGGCTCTCCCTGAATTCTCTTCCGCGGGCATGACGGAAAACCGTAGATTATACTCGGTCAACTGCTCGACGCACAAGCAAAAGCGAGCCCCATCGTCAAGTTCCGAGGACTGAGCGGCGCCGGATAGTATCCATCCAGGACTCGGCACGACCGACGGCACGACCGACAGGCGAAAAAAAACCCAAGCGCTAGGCTTGGGTTTGAATCCACCAAAGGAGGAGGGTGGAGGAGACACCTGGAGATCGACGGAGGCGGCGGGCGGTGCGGGCTGAGCTGTTCGCTTTCGCACTCTGGCGCGCTGCGGATGCCGTCGTTCAATGGAAGCCATTATACATGAGCGCTTGTGCGACGCAAGAAAATTTGCAGTGCGAAATGCCTTACCGCATTGTAAAAAATTGTGCGGACGCAACATTGCCACATGAATCCGTTATTTATCAAACACTTACATATCAATCATGCTTGTCACCAAAGCGTCATCTTAGAAGAAACCCTCGAACTGTGCGGCGTAAACCGGCTCAAGCGGCACTCTCGCTGTAGACGATATACTGGCAAAAGCAAGGCCTGACCATCACGCGTTTGCGAACAGGAACGCACCGAACAGAACCCAGGACACAGGACGGACTCACATGGAATGCAAAGTAACTTGGACGGGCCCGGAGGGGATGAGCTTCATCGCCCAGACCGGCAGTGGTCATCTGGTGACCATGGACGGCGCGCCGGATGGCGGCGGCCACAACCTGGCACCGCGCCCGATGGAGATGGTGCTGCTCGGCACCGGCGGCTGCACCGCTTATGACGTGGTATTGATCCTCAAGCGCGGCCGGCACGATGTGCGCGGCTGCAGCGTCAAGCTCGAAGCCGAGCGGGCCGGCGAGGATCCGAAGGTGTTCACGCGCATCAACTTCCACTTCGTCGTTACCGGGCACAACCTGAGCCCGGCCGCGGTGGAGCGCGCGGTGACGCTATCGCATGAGAAATACTGCTCGGCCTCGATCATGCTGGCCAAGACCGCCGAGATCACCCACAGCGTGGAAATCGTTGAAGGCTGAGGCGCCTCCGGACACGGCCGGCGCGTGCCCGGCCGTGCGCTGGAAAGAGAAGCAAAGCAGGCCGATAAGCCGGATTCTGTGCGCGCGGCCCGCCTGACGGCGAGCCACGCGTGACAACCATTCCTCTAGGCCGACCGTTACCGACCGGCTCCAGCTCCCTACCCACAGGCTCAGCGGGCCGCCTCGATGCCTGCCTATTTGGGATTGCTCCAGGTGGAGGTTACCGCGTTTCACCCTTGCCGCCAGGCGTACCCGGCGGCAAGACTCGTCTCTGTGGCCCTATTCCGCACGTCGCCGTGGATGGCTGTTAGCCAACACCCTGCCCTGTGGAGTCCGGACTTTCCTCCCCTCGCCGCCTGACGGCGGCGAGCAGCGATTGTCTGGCCTGCTTTGCGAGGACGGAGTCTAACACCGCGGCGCCGCGCGCGCGACCCGCGCGCGGCGGATGCCCAGCCGGGCCCGGCATCCGTCGCACCTGTCCGATCCATCTGACTTTTCCAACGAACGATCCGATCGGACCTGTCCTTCCCCTCTGCCCGCCCCCACTCCGTCTAGAATGTCCTTCCGCTTCGTGTACATCAAACGCCACATCGAAGCCACTCCCGCCATCGCCTCGAACCCTGCATGCGCCTGCCCACCCAAGCCAACACGACCCCACTCGCCGCCCTTGCCCTGGCCTGCAGCCTGCTGCTGAACGCCGTCCCCGCCTGCGCGCTCAGTTCCGTGCCGGTCCCGCCCGCGGCGAGCACGCTGCCCGCCCGGGTCACCTCGGTGGAGGGCATCACAGAATACCGCCTGCCCAACGGCCTGCGCATCCTGCTGGCGCCGGACGCGGCACAGCCGGTCACCACCGTGAACGTCACCTACCTGGTCGGCAGCCGTCACGAGAACTACGGCGAAACTGGCATGGCGCACCTGCTGGAGCACCTGCTGTTCAAGGGCACGCCGGCCTATCCTGGCGATACGATCCCGCGCGAGTTCGCACGCCGTGGGATGCAGTTCAACGGCACCACCGCCCAGGACCGCACCAACTATTTCGCCACCTTCGCCGCCAGCGAGGACAACCTCGACTGGATCCTGCGCATGGAGGCCGACCGCATGGTCCACAGCTTCATCGCCAGGTCGTCGCTGGACAGCGAGATGACGGTGGTGCGCAATGAACTGGAGATGGGGCAGAACAATCCGAACAGTGTGCTGTTGCAGCAGGTGGTGGCCGCCGCCTACCAGTGGCACAACTACGGCCATGCGCCGATCGGCGCGCGCAGCGACGTCGAACAGGTGGGCATCGAGCGCCTGCAGGCCTTCTACCGGCGCTACTACCAGCCCGACAATGCCGTGCTGGTGATAACCGGCAAGTTCGACCGGGATGCCACGCTGGAGCGGGTCGCGCGCTACTTCGGCGCCGTGCCGCGGCCGGCACGGGCGCTGCCCGCCGAGCATACCGTGGAGCCGCCGCAGGAAGGCCCGCGCGAGGTGACCCTGAACCGGACCGGCGATGTGCCGGCGGTGATGGCGCACTACCATATCGCTCCGGGCGCCCATGCCGATACGGCGGCGATGGCGCTGCTGGCCGACATCCTCACCAGCGCGCCGGGCGGCCGCCTCTACCGCGCCCTGGTCGAGAGCGGCAAGGCATCGGCGCAGGGCGGCATCCTGCGCGCGCTCAAGGATCCGGGCTCTGCGATCTTCGTCGCCGTGGCCGGCAAGGACAAGCCGCTGGCGCCGGCGCGCGAGGCCCTGCTGGCCGAGCTGGAGGGCTTCGCCGCGCGGCCGGTCACGGCCGACGAGCTGGAGCGTGCCCGCACGCGGCTGCTGAACGCCTACGAAGAGACCCTGAACGACCCCGCCGCTTACGGGCTGGCCTTGTCGGAAGCCATCGCCAAGGGCGACTGGCGCCTGTTCCTGATCGGCCGCGACCGCATCGCGCAAGCCAGCCTGGAAGACGTGCAGCGCGTGGCACTGCACTATCTGCAGCCGGCCAACCGCACCCTGGGCCAGTTCGTGCCAACCGCCCAGCCGCAGCGCACGACCATTCCGGCACCGCTCGGCCAGGCCGAGATCGCGGCCATGGTCGATGGCTACCAGGGCAAGCCGGCGGCGGCTCCGATCGCCGCGTTCGATCCCTCGCCGGCCAATATCGAGGCCGGCACGCTGCGGCCCACGCTCGCCAACGGCATGCAGCTCAGCCTGCTGCCGAAGCCGACGCGCGGCGGCAGCGTGAGCGGCGTGCTGTACCTGCGCATGGGCGACACGGCCAGCCTGCAGGGACTGGATGCCGCGGGCGGCCTGACCGCCGCCATGCTGGTGCGCGGCGCGGGGGCGCTGGACTTCCGCCAGGTCGCCGACCGCCTGGAGGCTCTCAAGGCAGGCGTCTCGATCAGCGGCGATGCGGAACGGGTCACGGTGCGTTTCCAGACGCGCCGGGCCTACCTGCCCGACCTGCTGGCATTGCTGCGTGACGTGTTACGCGCGCCGCAGTTCCCGGCCAGCGAGCTGGAAACCCTGCGCAGCCGGGCGATCGCGGGACTGGAAGGCCAGCTCACCGAGCCCGGCGCGCTGGCGCGCAACGCCCTGGCACGCCACGGCGACCCCTACCCGGCAGGCGACCCGCGCCATACCGACACCCTCGAAGAGCGTATCGCCGCCCTGCGGCGCGTGCGCGTCGAAGACCTCAAGGACTTCCACACCCGCTTCTACGGCAGCAGCCACGCCCAGCTCGCGCTGGTCGGCGACTTCGATCCCGCCGCCACCAAGGAGCAGCTCGCCACCCTGTTCGGCGACTGGAGCGCGCCGGCACCGTTCACCCGCGTGCCGCGCCCCTACCTCGACATCGCCCCGGCCGCCATCGTGCTGCGCACGCCTGACAAGGCCAGCGCCGTTTATGTGGCGAACCTGCCGGTCAAGCTGACCACCGAGGATGCCGACTATCCTTTGCTGCTGATCGCCAACCGCGTGTTCGGCGGTGCCAGCCTGAAGAGCCGGCTGGCCGACCGGCTGCGCCAGCGCGACGGCATCAGCTATGCGGTCGCCAGCATGCTGCGCATCGGCTCGCTGGACGATGCCGGCAGCTTCGCGCTGCAGGCGCAATATGCGCCGCAGAACCTCGACAAGCTGCGTCGCGCGGTCGACGAGGAACTGGCGCGGCTGGTCAAGGACGGGATCACCGAGGAAGAACTGGCCGAGGCCAGGAACGGCCTGCTGCAGGAGGCCGCGGTCGGCCGCAGCGACGATGGCGCACTGGCCGCCAACCTGGCCAACCAGCGCTATCTGGGCCGCACCATGCTGGTCACCGCCGAACGCGAGGAGAAGATCCGCCAGGCAAGTGTCGCGGCGGTCAACGCGGCCTTGCGCGCGCATCTCGACCCGGCCCGGCTGACCCAGGTCTACGCCGGCGATTTCCCCGCGACCGCCGAGGCACCGGCCCGGCCTTGATACAGCGGGACCGCCGCGACCGGCGCCGCCGTGCTCAGGCAGCGCGGCGCCCCGGCCGGAACACGGCGGTGTCCTCGTAATAGGCGGGATCGCCATTGTCCGCGCACCAGCCGGGCACGCCCAGCACCGGCAGCGGCGCGAAACGGCGCGGCGCGAACTGGCCTTGCGCCACGGCCGCCCGCAAGGACGCGGCGACGGCCTCGTCCACGGCCCGGCAGTCCGGCGCCTCCGGCGGCGCTGCTTGCGATTTTCCACCATGTGCCACGCCCGCCGGCGCCAGGTCCAGCGGCCAGGCGTGTGCGGTGACCGACTTGTAGGGCCGCACCAGCTTCTCCAGCAGGGCATGGCCGAAAGGCAGCACCGTGCAGCGGTCATGCCAGGCAATGCGCGCCTCGACGAACAGCGCGCGCCAGCCGAAGCCGCGCAGGGCGGACTCCAGGGCGGGCTCTGCGCTCAGGAACAGCACGGCGTTCTCGTCGAACAGGGTGGCCGCGTCGCGCACCGGGCCCCGACTGGCCTGCACGCCGTCGCGCGCGATGGCGGCCGCCTGCAGCCGATTGAGCAGACGCTTGGCGGTGGGGAAATGCAGCCACACCAGCGCATTGAAGAAGTCGTGCAGATTGTCCCGCGTGGGCACCGCGCCGGTGGCATGGATGTGCGCTTCATAGGCGCAGCCGTCGGGCAGCGCGGCCTGAGGCACGAAGTGCAGCGGCAGCCCTGCGTCGTTGCACAGGCCCAGCGGCGCCGCGCAGGCATCGAGCGCCCCGCGCAGGTCGGCGCCCGCCGCTACGGCGCAGGCCAGGGGCTGGCCAAGCGCGCGCAGCGGCGCGAACCAGGGCCGCGACCAGTCGATGGCGGCCAGCGCCGCGGCCAGGGTCGCGTCCGGAGCCGGCGCGCCGGCCGGCATCTGCCCCGCCACGCGCCTTACTTCGCCTTCCAGCGCAGCACCTCGCCGGCGCGCAGCGGTACCAGCGTGGTGTCGCCGTAGGGCAGCTCGGCGGGCAGCTCCCAGTCTTCGCGCGCCAGCGTCAGCGTGCCGGCATTGCGCGGCAGGCCGTAGAAGGCCGGGCCGTTGAAGCTGGCGAAGGCTTCCAGCTTGTCGAGCGCGCCGGCCGCATCGAAGGCTTCGGCGTACAGTTCCATCGCATGCAAGGCGGTGTAGCAGCCGGCGCAGCCGCAGGCGTGCTCCTTCAGGCCGCGCGCGTGCGGCGCGCTGTCGGTGCCGAGGAAGAAACGGTCGCTGCCCGAGGTCGCCGCCGCCACCAGCGCCTCGCGGTGGATCTCGCGCTTGAGCACCGGCAGGCAGTAGTAGTGCGGGCGGATGCCGCCGGTGAAGATGGCGTTGCGGTTGTACAGCAGGTGGTGGGCGGTGATGGTGGCTGCCACCGGACCTGCCGCGTCGCGCACGTATTGTGCGGCGTCCTTCGTTGTGATGTGTTCGAACACCACCTTCAGTTCCGGGAAGTCGCGGCGCAGCGGCGTCATCACACGGTCGATGAAGACCGCCTCGCGGTCGAAGATATCGATGTCGCCGTCGGTGACTTCACCGTGCACCAGCAGCGGCAGCCCGACGCGCTGCATCGCTTCCAGCGCACCCGCACAGCGCCGCAGGTCGGTCACGCCGGCATCGCTGTTGGTGGTGGCGCCGGCCGGATACAGCTTGACCCCGTGCACGAAGCCGCTCGCCTTGGCTGCGACGATCTCTTCGGCCGGCGTGTTGTCGGTCAGGTACAGGGTCATCAGCGGCTCGAACTGCAGTCCTGCCGGCAGCGCCGCCAGGATGCGCGCGCGATAGGCCGCGGCCTGCTCGACCGTGGTCACCGGCGGCTTCAGGTTGGGCATGATGATGGCGCGCGCGAACTGGCGGGCGGTATCGGGCAGCACGGCGGCCAGGGCAGCGCCGTCGCGCAGGTGCAGGTGCCAGTCGTCCGGGCGGGTGATGGTGAGGGTCTGGGTCATGGCTTCGGGGGTCTTGCATGGCCCGCCGCGATGACGGCGGGCGCGGTTTTACGGAGTGGGGACGGGCCGGGAGCTTGGGCTTAGACGATCAGGATAGCGCGGTAGTCGTTCACATTGGTGCGCGTGGGGCCGGTCACGACGAGGTCGCCGATGGCATCGAAGAAGCCCCAGGCGTCATGCGCGTCGAGTTGCCGCCGGGCCGTCACACCGGCCGCCTCGGCCCGCGCCAGCGAGTCCGGCGCGGCGAGCGCGCCGGCATTGTCCTCGGAACCGTCGATACCGTCGGTGTCCGCGGCGATGGCATGCACATCGGCCAGGCCGCCGAGCTCGAGCACCAGCGACAACAGGAACTCAGAGCAGCGGCCGCCGCGCGCGCCCTTGGCGCCGGCCGGCAGGGTGACGGTGCATTCGCCGCCGGAAATCAGGGCCACCGGCGCGGCGAAAGGCGCATTGTACGCCCGAATCTCGCGCACCAGCGCGGCATAGACCTGGGCCACCTCGCGTGCCTCACCGGTCACCGTATCGCCCAGCAGGACCGGCTGGATGCCGTGCGCGCGGAAGCACGCGGCGGCCGCCTCGAGGCTGCCGTGCGCGGTGGCGATCATGCGGTTGTCCACACGCGCGAAGACGGCGTCGCCCGGCTTCGGCGTCTCCGCCAGCTCACCGCGCGCACCGCGTTCGAGATGCTGCAGCACCGCCGCCGGCACCGTCGCGCCGTAGCGCCGCAGGATGGCCAGGGCATCGCCGAAGGTACTCGGGTCGGCCACGGTCGGCCCCGAGGCGATCGCGCTCGGATCGTCGCCAGCCACGTCAGAAACGATCAGCGTGGTGACCGGCGCGCGGCTGGCCTGGGCCAGCCGCCCACCCTGGATGCGCGACAGGTGCTTGCGCACGATGTTCATGTCAGTGATGGGCGCGCCGCAGCGCAGCAGCTCGCGTGTGGTGGCCTTGAGATCGGCCATGGCAATGCCGTCGGCCGGCAGGGACAGCAGGCTGGAGCCACCGCCGGAAACCAGCACCACCAGGCGGTCGTCGGGACCCAGTGCCTGCACCCGCGCGAGGATTTCCGCCGCGGCCTGCTCGCCGGCCTCGTCGGGCACCGGATGGCCGGCTTCGATCACACGGATATGCCGGGTAGGCAGGCCATGCGCATAGCGCGTGACCACCAGTCCCTCCAGCGCCGCGCGTCCCGCGTAGGCACGCTCCACCGCAAGCGCCATCGAAGCCGCGGCCTTGCCGGCGCCCACCACCAGGGTGCGCCCGCCGGCATGCGGGGGCGGCAGGTGCGCGGCCACCACCTGCAGCGGATCGGCCGCCGCCACCGCCGCCTGGAAGCTTTCCAGCAACAGCGCGCGCGGATCGGGCACGGTACCGGCTACGGTACCGGCCGCGCCGCTCACAGCGCCTCCGCGATCGCGCGGCCCAGATCGGCGGTTCCCGCCGTGCCGCCGATGTCGCGCGTCAGCGGCGCATGTTGCGGACCGGCCGCCAGCACCGATTCGATGGCCTGCAGCACCGCCGCCCCGGCCTCGGCATGGCCCAGGTGCTCGAGCATCATCGCCCCGCACCAGATCTGGCCGATCGGGTTGGCGATGCCGCGCCCGGCAATGTCCGGCGCGGAGCCGTGCACCGGCTCGAACAGGCTCGGGAAGGTGCGCTCGGGATTGATGTTGGCCGAGGGCGCGACGCCGATGGTGCCGGTGCAGGCCGGGCCGAGATCGGACAGGATGTCGCCGAACAGGTTGCTGGCCACCACCACGTCAAACCAGTCGGGGTGCAGCACGAAATGGGCCGTCAGGATGTCGATGTGGTACTTGTCGACCTTCAACTCCGGGTAGCCGGCGGCCATCGCCTCGACCCGCTCGTCCCAGTAGGGCATGGTGATCGAGATGCCGTTGGACTTGGTCGCCGACGTCAAGTGCTTTTTAGGACGCTTCTGCGCCAGTTCGAAGGCGAACTTCAGGATTCGGTCGACGCCGATCCGGCTCATCACCGTTTCCTGGATCACCACCTCGCGCTCGGTGCCCGGGAACATGCGACCGCCGATGCTGGAATACTCGCCCTCGGTGTTCTCGCGCACCACGTAGAAGTCGATGTCGCCGGGCTTGCGATTGGCCAGCGGGCAAGGAATACCGGGCATCAGCCGCACCGGGCGCAGGTTCACGTACTGGTCGAAGGCGCGCCGGAACTGCAGCAGCGAGCCCCACAGCGAGACGTGGTCGGGCACGGTCGCAGGCCAGCCGACGGCGCCGAAATAGATCGCGTCGTACTTGACCAGCGTGTCGAACCAGTCGTCGGGCAGCATCTTGCCGTGCCGGGCGTAATAGTCGCAGCTGGAGAAATCGAAGTGGTCCCACTGCAGGTCGATGCCGAAGCGACGCGCGGCGGCGTCCATCACGCGGATGCCTTCGGGCATCACTTCCGTTCCGATTCCGTCTCCGGGAATCACGGCGATCTTGTATTGGCTCATGTGCGGGAAGGCCTGGCGGCCTGGGGGTCGGGAGGGGGCGGGAACCCGGCCGGCACGGCCCTGGCGGCCGCGCTTGGCAGCGATCCGGCCGCGCGGGATAATAGCTGCATTCTATTGCAAAGCGGCAGTCCGCTGCCGCCCCGGTGCTCCGCCATGTGCCAGCTGCTAGGCATGAACTGCGCCACGCCGACCGACGTGACGTTCTCCTTTACCGGTTTCGCCGCCCGCGGCGGCGTCACCGACCACCATGCCGACGGCTTCGGCGTGGCCTTCTTCGAAGACAAGGCCTGCCGCCTGTTCATCGACAACCAGTCGGCCGGCACCTCGCCGGTGGCCGACCTGATCAAGCGCTACCCGATCAAGTCGAAGAACGTCATCTCGCATATCCGCAAGGCGACCCAGGGCACCGTGCTGCTGGAAAACTGCCACCCCTTCATGCGCGAGCTGTGGGGCCGGCACTGGATCTTCGCCCACAACGGCGACCTGAAGGGCTACCACCCTTTCCTGTCCGGGGTCTACCAGCCGGTGGGCGACACCGACAGCGAACTCGCCTTCTGCGCCCTGATGCAGGGCCTGCGCAAGCGTTTCCCCGGCTCGCAGCCGCCGTTGAACGAGTTGTGCCACGCGCTCGCCGACATCACGCGCGACATCACCCTGCACGGCGTCTTCAATTACCTGCTGAGCAACGGCCAGGCCCTGTTCGCCCACTGTTCCACGCGGCTGTACCGTCTGGTGCGGCAGTGGCCCTTCTCCACCGCCCACCTGATCGACGCCGACCTGTCGATCGACTTCGCCCAGGTCACCACGCCGGAGGACCGCGTGGCGGTGATCGCCACCGCGCCGCTGACGGACAACGAGACCTGGACCGCCTTCGAACCGGGCGAGCTGATCATGTTCGAGAACGGCCTGCCGACCATGACGCTGTCGGTGCCGATCCCGCCCGAGGTGCAGGCCAAGAACGCGGCCAATACCGCCTGCACCTGAAGCGCTGAAGTACGGGCAGCAAAAAGGGACGCCGAGGCGTCCCTTTTCCATTCCGGCGCGACCTGCCGCCGCGCTTCAGTGCTGCAGGATCTTCGACAGGAACTGGCGTGCGCGCTCGGAACGCGCCTCGATATTGCCGAAGAACTCCTCTTTGGCGCAGTCCTCGACGATCTTGCCGGCGTCCATGAAGATCACGCGGTTGGCCACCTTGCGTGCGAAGCCCATCTCGTGGGTCACGCACATCATGGTCATGCCTTCCTGCGCCAGCTGCACCATCACGTCCAGCACCTCGTTGACCATTTCCGGGTCGAGCGCCGAGGTGGGCTCGTCGAACAGCATGCAGATCGGATCCATCGACAGCGCGCGCGCGATCGCCACGCGCTGCTGCTGGCCGCCCGAGAGCTGGCCCGGGAACTTGGCCGCCTGGCTCTTCAGGCCCACCCGCTCCAGGTACTTCAGGCCCTTGGCGGTAGCCTCTTCCTTGGAGCGGCCCAGCACCTTCATCTGCGCGATGGTCAGGTTATCGGTGATCGACAGGTGCGGGAACAGCTCGAAGTTCTGGAACACCATGCCGACGCGCGAGCGCAGCTTGGGCAGGTTGGTCTTGGGATCGCCCACCGAGGTGCCGTCGACCAGGATGTCGCCCTTCTGGAAGGGTTCCAGCGCGTTGACGGTCTTGATCAGCGTGGACTTGCCCGAGCCCGACGGCCCGCACACCACCACCACCTCGCCCTTGGCTACCTTGGTGGTGCAGTCGGTCAGCACCTGGAAGGCGCCATACCACTTGGAAACGTTGTTGATTTCAATCATACGGCCACCTTTTTCTGATAGCGCCGGACCAGCAGCGAGGCAGAGAAACAGATCACGAAATAGACCAGGCCGGCGAACAGCAGCATCTCGACGATGCGTCCGTCACGTTCGCCGATGCCGTAGGCCTGCCCGAAGAAGTCGGCCAGCGCGCTGACGTAGACCAGCGAGGTGTCCTGGAACAGGATGATGCCCTGGGTCAGCAGCAGCGGCACCATATTGCGGAAGGCCTGGGGCAGGATCACCAGCCGCATGGTCTGCCCGTACGACATGCCCAGCGCCTGCGCGGCGAACATCTGGCCGCGCGACACGCTCTGGATGCCGGCGCGGATGATCTCGGAATAGTAGGCCGCCTCGAACAGCGAGAACGCCACCAGCGCCGAGGTCATGCGCAGGTCCGAGGCCGCCGACAGGCTGAACACCTTCTGCAGCACCTGCGGGATGATCAGGAAGAACCATAGCAGCACCATCACCAGCGGCACTGAGCGGAACAGGGTCACGTAGCTCTTCGCGAACCAGCTCAGCGGCTTGACCGACGACAGCCGCATCATCGCCAGCAGCGTGCCCCAGACGATGCCGACCACCACCGCGGTGACGGTGATCTTCAGCGACAGCATCATGCCCTCGCCGAGCACGGACAGCGACTCGGGGTTGATCGAGGAGAAGTCGAATTGATAGGCCATGGCTTCTCCTTATTTGCTGCTGATGAAGCCGGGCACGCGGGTGCGGGCCTCGACCCAGCGCATGAACAGCATCACGGTCAGGTTGATCAGCGCGTACATCACCGTCACCGCGATGAAGGATTCATACGGGCGCGCGGTGTAGTCCACCAGCTGGCGGCCCTGCGCGGCCAGCTCGAGCAGGCCGATGGTCGACGCCACGGCGGAATTCTTGAAGATGTTCAGGAATTCCGAGGTCAGCGGCGGCACGATCATGCGGAAGGACATCGGCAGCAGCACGTAGCGGTAGGTCTGCGCCAGCGTGAAGCCCATCGCCAGGCCGGCATTCTTCTGCCCGCGCGGCAGCGAATTGATGCCCGAGCGGACCTGTTCGCAGACACGCGCCGCAGTAAAGGTACCCAGGCAGAGCATGGCCGCCAGGAACTGCTGGGCGAACGGATTCATCTGCTTGAAGGTCTCACCGCCGGGCAGCAGTTCGGGCGCGACGAAGTACCAGATGAAGAGCTGCACCAGCAGCGGAATATTGCGGAAGATCTCGACGTAGGTCGCCGCGATGCCGGCCAGCAGCTTGTTCGGCACCGTGCGCAGCACGCCGAGCACGGAGCCGATGACCAGAGCGATGATCCACGAGGACAGGCCCAGCGCGATCGTGACCTTCAGCCCGGAAATCATCCAGTCCAGGTAGGTCTCGTTCTGCGCGGCCTGCTCGAGGAAGACTCCCCAATGCCATGTGTAGTTCATGATGCGTCCTCAAAAAGAAACGGAAGGACTCGCCTTCCGTTTCGCACTCCCGTTCAGCCCCGATCAGTCAAGTGCCTTGTCGTTCGGGTTCTTGAAGAGTGCCTTCATGTCGTCGGACAGCGGGAAGTCCAGGTTCAGGCCCTTCGGTGGTACCGGCTGCATGAACCATTTGGTGTACATCGTGTTGATGCTGCCGTCCTTCATCAGGCCGGCGATCACGCCGTCGGCGACCTTCTTGAACGGTGCGTCATCCTTGCGGATCATGCAGCCGTAGGCCTCGCGCGACTGCGGCTTGCCGACCACGATCCAGTCGGACGGGTTCTTGGCCTTGGCGCGCTCGCCATACAGCAGCGCGTCATCCATCATGAAGGCCACCGCACGGCCGGACTCCAGCGTCAGGAACGACTGGCCATGGTCCTTGGTGCTGATGATGTTCATGCCCAGCTTCTGGTCGTCGTTCATCTTGCGCAGCAGGCGCTCCGACGTGGTGCCGGCGGTGGTGACGACGTTCTTGCCCTTCAGGTCGGCCCAGTCCTTGATGCCGCCGTCCTTCTTCACCATGATGCGGGTGCCGATGATGAAGATGGTGTCGGTGAACGAAACCTGCTTCTGGCGCTCGAGGTTATTGGTGGTCGAGCCGCACTCGATATCGATGGTGCCGTTCTGCAGCAGGGGGATGCGGTTCTGCGAGGTGATCGGGATTTCCTTGACCTGCAGGTTCGGCAGCTTCAGCTTGTCCTTGATGGCTTCGACGATCTTGATGTTGATGTCGTAGGAATAGCCGACCTGGCGCACGCCGCCCAGGTTGTAGTTGAAGGGGATCGAAGAATCCCGCACGCCAAGCGTGATCACGCCGGTATCTTTGATCTTCTTGAGCGTGCCCGTCAGTTCCTCAGCGGCCTGAGCCGTACCGCACAGCAAACCGACCGCCACCATCGCGGTAGCCAACTTGGCAAAATTCATGTGTTCTCCTTGACCATGAAGAGACTGGACGGGGCAGATAAAGCCACATCCCGCCGGTGAAATAGTATTGCTTAGCGCGTCACTCAAGACAACGGGTTTTTCCCCTAATTGCCCCCGATCCTGGTCAAGGCTTGCGCACCGCATCAAAGTCGCGGCATAAAGGAAAAGCGGCTGCCGTGGGGGACGGCAGCCGCTTTTTTGTGCATCACGATCGGAAATGGTGCATTGCATCAAACCGATCGGGTGGGGCCTCTCCGCTCAGGGATAGAGGCCACGCATCTCGCGCGCCTGCAGGATCCGCGTGCAGGCGACGATAAACGCCGCCGTGCGCAGGGTCACCTTGTTGTCCTGGGCAACCTGCCAGATTGCCCGGAAGGCCTCTTGCATGATCCGTACCAGGCGCTGGTTGATCTCCTCCTCGGTCCAGAAGAAGCTGGAGAAGTCCTGCACCCACTCGAAGTAGGACACCGTCACGCCGCCGGCGTTGGCGATCACGTCGGGGGCCACCAGGATGTTGCGCTCGCGCAGGATGTCGTCGGCCTCCGGCGTGGTCGGGCCGTTGGCGCCCTCGATGATCAGCTTGGCCTGGATCTGCGGCGCATTCTTGGCGGTGATCTGGCCTTCGAGCGCGGCCGGGATCAGGATGTCGCAATCGACCTGCCAGAACTGCTCGGTGCTGAGCGTCTCGCCGCGGAAGCCTTCGATGGTGCCGCTGTGCGAGGCATACTCCATCATCGCCGGCACGTCCAGGCCGGCCGGGTTGTACAGCGTGGTACGGTGGTCCTGCACCGCCACCACCTTGGCACCGGCTTCATGGAACAGCTTGGCCGCGACCGCGCCCACGTTGCCGAAGCCCTGCACCGCCACGCGGGCGCCCTTGATCTCCATGCCCAGGTTGCGGGCAGCCTCGCTGCCGACCACGAACACACCGCGGCCGGTCGCCTCGTGGCGGCCCAGCGAGCCGCCCAGCGAGATCGGCTTGCCCGTCACCACGCCGGTGGCGGTGCTGCCGGAATTCATCGAATAGGTGTCCATCATCCACGCCATCACCTGGGCATTGGTGTTGACGTCGGGCGCCGGGATGTCCTTGGTCGGCCCGATGATGATGTTGATCTCGCTGGTATAGCGGCGGGTGACGCGCTCCAGCTCACCGTGCGACAGCGTGCGCGGGTCGACGCGGATGCCGCCCTTGGCGCCGCCGTAGGGCACGTTGACCGCCGCGTTCTTCACCGACATCCAGGCCGACAGGGCCATCACTTCCGACAGGGTCACGTCCTGGTGGAAGCGCACGCCGCCCTTGCCAGGGCCGCGCGACAGGTTGTGCTGCACGCGGTAGCCCTCGAAGTGGGCGATGGTACCGTTGTCCAGCTCGATGGGCACGTCGACGATCAGCGCGCGCTTGGGACGCTTCAGGGTCTCGACCCAGCGCGCCAGCGAGCCCAGGTAGGGCGTGACGCGGTCGACTTGCTTGAGATAGATGCCCCAGGGGCCGAGTTCGGCCGCATTCAGGTAGGAAGGCAGGGCATGTTCGTGGGAAGGAACGTGAAGCGGTACGGCGGATGACATCGTTGGGTTCCGGTGACAAGGTGCCGCTAGCTTAGGCGAGCGCCGAAGGCGGAATCCAATGCCGATTGCTCATCCCGTCATGCAAATCCTGCATAACCTTGACACCCTGCGCTCCCGCCGCCAAGCCAGGCTGCCGGCGCCTCCCGGGGCTCCGCTCGCTCTCTTCAGGCCTCGCTCAGACTGGCCCAGACCTGGTCGACCAGTTGCCGCTTGCGCCGTGCCGGACCGCCGCGCCGCTCGACCCCACCCTCGCCAGGCCGGGCCCGGTACAGGCGGATCTCCATCTCGATGGAAAGCGGTGCCGCGCGCGCCGCTTCGGCACGCACCAGGCGGCCCTGCGCCACCTCGTCGCGCACCGCGCTCTCCGGCAGGAAGGCCATGCCGTGGCCGGCCAGCGCCATCACCTTGAGCGCCTCTGCCATGTCCGTCTCGTAGCATTTGTCGAGCTTGAAGTCCTCGCCGCTGTCGGCCAGCAGGAGGTCGACCATGCGCCCGAGGAAGGCATTGGCGGTGTAGCTGAGGAAGGGCACGGGCTTGCGCTCCGTGCCGGGCAGCCGGTACAGGGGCTTGCCATCCGCGTCCGGCGCGCTGTAGGGCGACAGCCGCTCGACCCCGAGCACCAGCATGTCGTAGTGGGCCGGATCGAGCTGGATGGCCTGGCGCGCATGGTGATAGACCATGACCAGGTCGCAACCTCCCTCCACCAGCATCAGCACGGCATCATGCACGTTGAGCGCGCGCAGCCGGCACGGCAGCGTGCCGAGCTTGCCCTCCAATGCCTTGAGCCATTCCGGGAAGAAGGTCAGCGACAGCGTATGCGGCACGGCGAATTCGAGCACCAGGCCATTGGACGACCGCTGTCCGCGCATCAGCGCGCGCGTCTCGCTGACCTGGGCCAGCATGGCCAGCGCCTGTTCATAGAAGACTTTCCCCGCCGATGTCAGGCGGGTCGGATAGCTGGAGCGGTCGATCAGTTCGGTGCCCACCCAGGCCTCGAGCGACTGGATACGCCGTGAAAAAGCCGGCTGCGTCACATGGCGCAGTTCGGCCGAGCGCGAGAAGCTGTGCGTTTCCGCCAGGCTGACGAAGTCTTCAAGCCATTTGATTTCCATGGGGCAGCATTATCCACCGGGCGGCAGCGAGGGAAGGAAATGCCCGATCTTCGCTCATATCAGGAATGATTTTCCACCCCGCGGGAAATCCAAGCCATAGAATAAACGCCTGTACCCCTCCAATGCGCCCGCCGACCCCGGCGACCCGCGCCACGCGTTGAACCAGGACATGGACCGCTACGACAGACAGATACTGGAAATCCTGCAGGACGACGCCACCGTGCCGGTGGCGGAACTCGGCGAGCGCGTCGGACTGACCGCGACGCCCTGCTGGCGCCGCGTACAGAAGCTGGAGGAAAGCGGCGTGATCCGCAAGCGGGTGGCGCTGCTGGACCCGGCCCGGCTCAATGTCGGCGTGACCGTGTTCGTCTCGGTACGCACCAGCCAGCACAACGACCGGTGGCTGAAGCAATTCCACGCACTGGTCGCCTCCATCGCCGAAGTGACCGAGTTCTATCGCATGGCCGGTGACACCGACTACCTGCTGCGGGTGGTCGTGCCGGACATCGCCGCCTATGACCGTGTCTACAAGAAGCTGATCCAGGGAGCGGAACTGGCCGACGTCAGCTCCAGTTTCGCGATGGAGCAGATCAAGTACACCACCGCGCTGCCGCTGGATTACGCCTAGGGCCGGCTTCGGCGAGCGCGGCGGGATCTGCAGCGCGCCGGCTCGCTCCCTCTCCTGCTTGCGGGAGAGGGGGCCAAGACACTGTACTTGACCAATGCCTTTGGTGCACTGGTGCATCTGCACACCGGCCGGCTTGCTTCCCTCCTGCTGCGGGCCGACGCCTGGCCCCGGCACACTAGCCCCGGTGCGCCCACCCCGTCATGCGCTTCTCCAGCACGGCGAACAGCTCGTACATCAGCATCGCCATCACCGCGATCACCACCAGGCCGGCGAAGGCCAGCGGCATCTTCATCGCCGAGCCGGCCGAGACCAGCAGATAGCCGACCCCTTCGTTGGCGGCGTTCATCTCGGAAACGGTGGTCCCGACGAAGGCCAGCGTGATCGCCACCTTCAGCGAGGCGAAGAAGAACGGCATCGCACGCGGCAGGCCGACCTTGAACAGCACGTCGCGGCGCTTGGCGCCGAGCACCCGCAGCACGTCTTCCAGCTCCGGCTCCAGCGTGGCCAGCCCGGTGGCGATGTTGACCATGATAGGGAAGAAGGAGATCAGGAAGGCGGTCAGGATGGCCGGCCCCACGCCAAGGCCGAACCACACCACCAGGATGGGCACGAAGGCGGCCTTGGGCAGCGCGTTGAAGGCCGTCATCAGCGGGTAGCCCGCGGCATAGGCCAGGCGCGAGGAGCCCATCACCAGGCCCAGCACCACGCCCACGCCGATGGCCAGCGCGAAGCCCGCCATGGTGGTCCAGAAGGTGCGCCAGGCGTGGCCGCCGATCACATCCCAGTACTGGAACAGCGCCGTGGCGATGCTGGCGGGACTGGGCAGGATGAAGTCCGACACGTCGAACACGAGGCAGGCGCCCTGCCACAGCAGCAGCACGGCGCCGAGCAGGATCCACGGGGCCACGCGCTGCACGCGGCGTTGCTGGGCGGAGGTCATCGTCATCATCAGTGCTGGCGTACGTGGCCGATCTTCTCGCGCAGCGCGTGCACGAGTTCGGCGAAGGGTTCGGTGTAGGTCAGGTCGAGGTCACGCGGGCGCGGCAGGTCGATCTCCTTGCGCAGCAGGATGCGGCCCGGCCGCTGGCTCATCACATAGACGGTGTCGGCCAGGAACACGGCTTCGCGCAGGTCGTGCGTGACCAGGATCACGTTGAAGCGCTGGGCCTGCCACAGGTCGCGCAGCACGCACCAGAGTTCCTCGCGCGTGAAGGCGTCGAGCGCGCCGAAGGGCTCGTCCAGCAGCAGCATGCGCGGCTGGTGGATCAAGGCCCGGCAGATCGAGGCGCGCTGCTGCATGCCGCCCGAGAGCTGCCAGGGGTACTTGTCCTCGTAGCCGGCCAGCCCCACCGTGCGCAGCAGTTCGCGCGCACGCGCCACGTACTCGTCGCGGCGCGCGCGCAAGGTCGAGCGATAGGGCTCGACGATCTCCAGCGGCAGCATGACGTTGTCCAGCGTGGTGCGCCAGGGCAGCAGCGTGGGCGCCTGGAAGGCCATGCCGACCTGCTGCAGCGGCCCCGTGACCTTCTCGCCGGCGACCTTGACCACGCCGCGCGTGGCCGGCCGCAGGCCGGTGGCCAGCTTCATGAAGGTCGACTTGCCGCAGCCGGACGGGCCGACAATGGCGATGAACTCACCGGGCTCGACACGCAGCGAGACATCCTCGACGGCGAACTCGCCCCGGTGGGCCAGCTCGTCGTTATAAGCCAGCCAGACCCGGTTGAATTCGACGAACGGCGTGGTGGCGACGGTGGAGGTAGCCGTGGCCGCTGGCGCGCCGGCACGCAGCATGGCGGACGTCGCGCTCATCGCAGCACATCCAGTTCCGCCGCGCCGGGCAGATAGGCGTCGGTCCAGACCGCATCCGGATTGATGCGGCCCTTGGTGGCGAAGGCGTCGGCTACCTGCGAGGCCATCAGCGACAGGCGCGGCTTGCTGATGCGGCCGAAGCCCTCGGCACGCGCGTCGGGCGACTTGACCACGCCATCCAGCGCGATCTTCAGGCGTTTCAACTCGAGTTTCTCGTCGATGATGCCGTCGCGCGCCTTGATCGCCTTGACGCCCTCTTCCGGATGCGCGATCACGTCGCGCGCCGACTTGGCGAAGGCACGCAGGAAGCCCCTGACCGCCTCGGGGTTCTTCTTCAGGAAGTCCTCGGACACCACCACGGCGTTGCCGTACATCTTCACGCCGTACTGCGGATATGGCAGCACCACGATGTCCTCGTCCTTCACGCCGCGCGCATTGAGATTCAGGATCGAGGTGAAGGTGAAGCCGGTGATGGCATCGAGGTCGCCGCGCACCAGCATGGTCTCGCGCAGCGTCGGGTCCATCGCCTGCCAGTTGAAGGCCGCCGCCTGCAGCCCGTTGGCCTTGGCGAAGATCGGGAAAGCACGGCGGCCGGCATCGAAGACCGGTGCACCCAGGCGCTTGCCAGCCAGGTCCCTGGGCGCGCGGATGGCGGACTTCTTCAGCGCCAGCACCGCGGCCGGCGTGTTGTTGTAGACCATCATCACGGCTACCGGCTTGTTCTTCGCGTCCGGGTTGTTGCCGTAGAACTCCATCACCGAGGCCATGTCGGCGAAGCCCATGTCATAGGTGCCGGAAGCCACGCGGTTGACGACGTTGCCCGAGCCGTTGCCGGCGTCGATCGACACATCGAGCTTCTCCGCCTTGTAGTAGCCCTTCTGCTCGCCGAGCAGGAACAGTGCCGACGGTCCCTCGAAGCGCCAGTCGAGCTGGAAGCGGACCTTGGTCTGTGCCTGCGCGGATGCCGCGAATTGTGTCGACAGCACCATGACAGTGCCCAGCCCCAGGGCGAGCTGCAGCAGGCGACGGCGCCCGCGCGCGCGGCGCGCGCCAGCAGCGGGCATGCCGTCCAGCGGGAAAGCGGTGATGGGTGCGGCGGCAGCAGGGGTTTTCTGCATCTCTCTTCTCCATTCCTTAGTCTCGATGGAGAGAGTCTCAGCAAGCCCCGTGCCATGCACGCGCGCACTACCCCGGGGCGTGGGCTTGCGCGACTGTCGAACCAAATCTGTGCAGCAGCCTATCCGCAGCGGATTGCGACAGCACATTGTCGACAATCCATCGTCAGCACGGCCACGCGGCCGCGCGGCAGGCGCGCCGGCTCAGGCGTCCTGCGTCTCGTCGCCGACCTCGATGGCGCGCGCGTCCGCGCCTGAGGCCGCGTCGGCCTCGCCCTCGCGCGCGCTGCGCGCCTGGATCTCCCACATTTCCGCATAGCGGCCGCCGGCGCGCATCAGTTCGGCATGGGTGCCACGCTCGACGATGCGGCCATGGTCCATGACCAGGATCTGGTCCGCATGCACCACGGTGGAGAGGCGGTGCGCGATCAGCAGCGTGGTGCGGTCCTGCGCCAAGCGCATCAGCTCGGCCTGGATCGCCTGCTCGGTACGCGAATCGAGCGCGGAGGTCGCCTCGTCGAAGACCAGGATGGGCGGGTTCTTCAGCAGCGTGCGCGCGATCGCCACGCGCTGCTTCTCGCCACCCGATAGCTTGAGCCCACGCTCGCCGACGGGCGTGTCGTAGCCTTGCGGCAGCTCGCGGATGAAGGTGTCGATCTGCGCGGCGCGCGCGGCCGCGATGACCTCGTCATGGCTCGCCTCGGGGCGGCCGTAGGCGATGTTGTAGTAGATGCTGTCGTTGAACAGCACGGTGTCCTGCGGCACGATGCCGATGGCCCGGCGCAGGCTGTCCTGCGAAACCGCGCGGATGTCCTGGCCGTCGATCAGGATGGCGCCGGCGCCGACGTCGTAGAAGCGGAACAGCAGCCGTGCCAGGGTCGACTTGCCCGAGCCGCTGTGCCCGACCACGGCGGTGGTGGTGCCGGCGGCGATGGTGAAGTCGACGCCGTCCAGGATGGTGCGGTCGCGCTCATAGCCGAAGCCGACGTCGCGGAAACGCACCTCGGCGCCCGCGACGCGCAGCGCCGGCGCGCCGGGCGCATCGGCGACTTCCTGGTTGGTGCCGAGCAGCACGAACATGCGGTCCATGTCGGTGGTGGCCTGCTTGATCTCGCGGTAGATCACGCCGAGGAAGTTCAGCGGGATATACAGCTGGATCATCAGGGTGTTGACCAGCACCAGATCACCCAGCGTCAGCCGCCCGGCGGCGACCCCGACGGTGGCGCGCCACAGGATCAGGATCAGGCCGACGGCGATGATGGCCTGCTGGCCGAAGTTGAGGAAGGACAGCGAATTCTGCGAACGGATCGCCGCGGTACGGTAGGTGCGCAGGTTCTCGTCATAGCGGCGCGCCTCGTACTCTTCGTTGCCGAAGTACTTGACGGTCTCGAAATTGAGCAGCGAATCGATGGCCTTCTGGTTGGCGCGCGAGTCCAGCTCGTTCATGCGGCGCCGGAAATGGGTGCGCCACTCCGTCACCACCACCGTGAACACGATATAGCCCGCCAGCGCCACGGCGGTGATGCCGGCAAACCAGATGTCGTAGCGCACGATGAAGAAACCCATCACCAGCGCCATCTCCACCAGCGTGGGCAGGATGCTGTACAGCGAGTACGAGATCAGCGACTGTATGCCACGCGTGCCGCGCTCGATGTCGCGGCTCATGCCGCCGGTCTGGCGCTCGAGGTGGAAACGCAGCGAGAGGCCGTGCAGGTGGCGGAACACCTGCAACGCGATCTCGCGCACCGCGCTCTGCGTCACCTTGGAGAAGAGGATCTCGCGCAGCTCCGTGAACAGCGTGCCGGACAGGCGCAGCAGGCCGTAACCGACGATCAGGCCGACCGGCACCACCAGCAGCGCGCGCGTGTCGCCGGGCGCGATGTTCATGCTGTCGACCAGCTTCTTCATCAGCACCGGCACGCCCAGGTTCGCCACCTTGGCCGTCACCAGGCAGGCCAGCGCCAGCAGCACGCGCCATTTGTAGTGCCAGACGTAGGGCAGCAGGTTGCGCACGGTCTGCCAGTCGCCGCGCCGCGCGCCTTGGCCGGGCAGCAGCGGATGGGAGGCGGCCGGTGCCGGCTCGGACGATGTGGGGAAGCGTCTCATACGTTAGAATTCAGGCCGATGTCCGATTGTCGCAGAGTTCGCGGCACCCGGCTGGCACGCTCCCCGCGCGCCGCGGCCACCCGGCCGGACCCACCGGCCTTGCGCGCAGGCCGCCATCTTCCCGATTCCAGCATCATGAGCCATTCCCACGTCGTCCCTGCACTGCCGGCAGGCAAGAACCCCGCGCTGCGCGTCGTCCCGATGCCCGCCGACGCCAATGTCCACGGCGACGTGTTCGGCGGCTGGATCATGTCCCAGGTCGACATCGCCGGCTCCATCCCCGCGGTGGAGCGCGCCCAGGGCCGCGTGGCCACGGTGGCGGTCAACAGCTTCCTGTTCAAGCATCCGGTCTTCGTCGGCGACCTGGTGAGCTTCTATGCCGACATCGTCAAGACCGGGCGCACCTCGATCACGGTCTCGGTCGAGGTCTACGCGCAGCGCATGCGCCACAGCAACGAGATCGTCAAGGTGACGGAGGCGACGCTGACCTACGTGGCGACGGATGAAGAGCGCCAGCCCCGGGTCCTGCCGATGCCGTGACGCGGCCGTCCGCCGGGCCATCGGCAGGCCGCGCCTGCCGTGCCCGGCGCGGAAAAAAGGGCGCCGCCCGGCGCCCTTTGCGTGATGCCCGCTGCGGGCAGATCACAAACGCTTGCCATAGCCGTCCCGCAACTCCCGCTTGAGCACCTTGCCGATCGCGCTGCGCGGCAGCGACTCGACATAGTGCAGCGCGGCCAGCCGCTGCGTCTTGCCCAGCCGGGCATTGATCCAGGACAGCAGTTCCGCCTCGGATGCACCCGCGCCTTCGCGCGCCACCACGAAACCGACCGGCGTCTCTCCCCAGGCGTCGGAAGGCACGCCGACCACCGCGACGTCGCCGACGTCCGGGTGTTCGCGCAACTCCGACTCGAGATCGCTCGGATACACGTTGAAGCCGCCCGAGATGATCATGTCCTTCTTGCGGTCCAGCAGCGTGAGGAAGCCGTCGGCATCGAAGCGGCCCATGTCGCCGGTGCGGATGAAGCGCTTGCCGGCGGGGTCGTACCACTCCGCGTCGGCGGTCTTGCCCGGCTCGCGGTGGTAGCCGCTCATCATGGTGGCCGAGTGGCCGACCACTTCGCCGGCCTCCCCGTGCGGCACCTCGCGGCCCTGGTCGTCGATCAGGCGGATGTCGTGGCCCTCGACCGGCCGGCCCACGGTGTGCAGCTTGTCCGGGAAGTCATGGGCGCGCAGTTCGCACGAGCCGCCGCCTTCGGTCATGCCGTAGTACTCGGTCAGGCGGCCCGGCCAGCGGCGCAGCACGTCGGCCTTGACCTTGGCGGCGAACGGCGAGCTGGTGCAGAACTTGGCCTGGAAGGAGGACAGGTCGTAGCGGTCGAAATCGGGATGCGCCATCAGGCGCTGGTATTGCACCGGCACCAGCATGCTGTGGGTGACGCGGTGCTGCTGCGCCAGGTCCAGGTAGCGCTTGGCATCGAACTTGGGCATCAGCACCACGGTGCCGCCGAAGGTCAGGGCCGGGAAGAAGCTCACCAGCGTGGTGTTGGAGTACAGCGGCGTGGACACCAGCGTCACGGCCTCCGGGCTGTAGACCGCGCCGCCGGCGCGCTTGGCGTACGACCAGCGCATGCCATGCGACTGCACGATGCCCTTGGGCGTGCCCGTGGTGCCGGAGGAATAGATGATGTTGAACGGCCATTCGGGCTGGATCGCCACCGGCTGAGGACGGGCCCCGGGGCCGGCCAGCCAGTCGGCCAGCGGCGCTTCGGACGGCGCGGCGCCGCTGTCCAGGCGCACGCGGCGCGTGCCGAGCTTGCGCAGCTGCTCCGCGTGCGGCGCCAGCGCCGCCGAGACCTCGGCATCCAGGAACAGCAGTCGTGCCTGCGCGTTGCCGATCATGCCGAGCAGGCCGGCGGCGGTGGACGATGGCGCCAGCGGCGCCACGGCGACCCCGGCGCGCAGGCTGCCGAGGAAGGCCACGGCGTAATCGATCGAGCCAGCCGCGCACAGGGCGATCGCATCGCCGGGGCCGAAGCCGTCGCGCTGCAACGAAGCGGCGAAGCGATCCGTCATCGCGTCCAGTTCCGCATAGCTCACGCGCCGCTCGTCGAGGATCAGCGCGGGATGTGCCGCACGCTCGACCGCGTACTGCCGGATCATGTCGGTGACCGGGGTAAAGGCCTGCTCTAGCAGGCTGGCTGCCGTCGTCATCTTGTCTCCTGGGTGGTTCCGCGGCGGCGCCGGCCGGCGCCGCTGCTGCCGTCGTTCGTATCGTTTTCCGGCATGCTTCGCGGCCGGGAAACCCGGCCGCGAAACTGGTTTTTTACCACAGCTGCGCCATCGCTGCAGGGCGCAGCGGTGCCGGCACGGCAGCAGGACCGTCGCCGGCGCCGACCGGTTCCGACCGGTTCAGGAATGACTGGTCGGATCGGCCGGTCGCGCGGCGAGCCCGGCGCCCAGGAAGAAACGGAACATCGCACCGGGGCAGCGCAAAGGGGCTGCCCCGGCCCTCACTGGAAGCGGGTGAAGTCCGGCTTGCGGCGCTCGAAGAAGGCTGCGAAGGCTTCCTTCGCCTCGGGCGACTGCAGCAGGCGGCGGAACACCGCCCCCTCCTCGGCCATCCTCGCCTCCACGGCGGCCATATCGCCGCCCTTCATCAGGCGCTTGGTCTCGCGCAGCGAGGAGGCCGGCAGCGCGGCCAGCCTGGCGGCCTGCTTGCGCGCGAAGGCCTCCAGCTCGCCCACCGGCAGCACGCGCGTGACCAGGCCGATGCGATAAGCCTCTTCCGCATCGAACGCCTCGCCCAGCATCAGCTTCTCGGCCGCGCGCTGGTAGCCGAGCAGGCGCGGCAGCAGCAGGCTGGAAGCCGCCTCCGGGCACAGGCCGAGCTGCGCGAAGGGCAGCGACAGCCTGGCCGTCTCGGAGGCGTAGACGAAATCGCAGTGCAGCAGCATGGTGGTGCCCACGCCCACTGCGGGACCGCTCACGGCAGCCAGCAGCGGCTTGCTGGCATGGCTGATCTGGTACAGGAACTGGAACACCGGGGCCTCGGCCGCGTCCGCGCCGTCCACCGGCGGGCGCTGTGCGAAGTCTTCCAGGTCGTTGCCCGCGGTGAAGATCTCCGGTTTGCCGCAGAACAGGATGGCGCGCACGGCCGGATCGCCTTCGGCCTCGCGCAGCGCGTCGGCCATCGCCTGGTACATCGCTGCGGTGATGGCATTCTTCTTGTCGGCGCGGTCGAAGGCGATGGTCAGCACGCCCTGTTCGATTCGGGTCTGGATACTCATGCTTGTCTTGTCTCTCTCGTCGTCTGTGTTGCGGTGGCCGGGGTCCGCCGCGCTCAGTCCAGCGGCGGTGGATCCTCGGAAAGGAAAGATAGCTCAGCCCGAAGGCCTTCGCACCGTGCCAACCCCGAGCGTGTCGAACAGCGCGCGCGGCATGTCGCAGGCCGCATCCGCCAGGATGACCGTCTCCTTCGTCTCGTCTCCCCTTCCGTCCGGTGAACCGCCCGGCGGGCGGCAAGGCACTGCCGGCCGGAACGCTGCCGGCCGAGGCACTGCCTTTCTTCGCCTGACAGGGAGAGGGGCCGCAGCAGCCCCGGCCCCGCGTGGCGCGTTCAGACGCGCTCGAAGATTCCCGCGGCACCCATGCCGGTGCCCACGCACATCGTGACCATACCGTACTTCAGCTGGTGGCGGCGCAGCGCATGCACCACGGTGGCCGAGCGGATCGCCCCGGTGGCGCCGAGCGGGTGGCCCAGCGCAATGGCGCCGCCCATCGGATTGACCTTGGCCGGATCCAGCTGCAGGTCGCGCATCACCGCCAGCGACTGCGCGGCAAAGGCTTCGTTCAGTTCGATCCAGTCGATCTGGTCCTGGGTCAGGCCGGCGGCCTTCAGCGCGGCGGGGATCGCTTCCTTGGGGCCGATGCCCATGATCTCCGGCGGCACGCCGCGCACCGCGAAGGAGACGAAGCGGGCCAGCGGCACCAGGTTGAACTGCTTGAGGATCTTCTCGGAGACCAGGATCAGCGCGCCGGCGCCGTCGGAGGTCTGCGAGCTGTTGCCGGCGGTGACGCTGCCCTTGTTGGCGAACACCGGGCGCAGCTTGGCCAGGCCTTCGAGCGAGGTGTCGGGACGCGGGCCTTCGTCCAGCGCGACGGTGCGGTTCTTGACCGTGATCTCGCCGCTGGCCAGGTCGGGGAATCGCTCGCTGATCTCGATCGGGGTGATCTCGTCGGCGAACTCGCCAGCCTGCTGTGCCTTGACGGCCTTCTGGTGCGAAGCCAGCGAGAAGGCATCCTGGTCCTCCCGGCTGACCTTCCACTGCTGCGCCACCTTCTCGGCGGTCAGGCCCATGCCATAGGCAATGCCGACGTTCTCGTCGCGGGTGAAGATGGCCGGCGACATCGACGGCGTGTTGCCCATCATCGGCACCATGCTCATCGATTCCACGCCGGCGGCGATCATCACGTCCGATTCGCCGACGCGGATGCGGTCGGCCGCCATCGCCACCGCGCTGACGCCGGAGGCACAGAAGCGGTTGACGGTGATGCCGCCCACGGTATTGGGCAGGCCGGACAGCAGCGCGCCGATGCGCGCCACGTTCAGGCCCTGCTGCGCCTCGGGAATGGCGCAGCCGACGATGGCGTCTTCGATCAGCGCGGGATCGAGTCCCGGCACCTGGGCCACGGCGGCCCTCAGCACGGTGGCCAGCAGGTCGTCGGGACGGGTGTTCTTGAACATGCCCTTGGGGGCCTTGCCGATCGGCGAGCGGGTCGCGGCGACGATGTAGGCGTCTTGCAGTTGTTTCATGATCTCGGTTCCTCGCTTGCCTGTTAGTTGCGCACCGGCTTGCCGGTCTGCAGCATGCCCATGATGCGTTCCTGCGTCTTGGCCGTGCCCAGCAGGTCGACGAAGGCGCGGCGCTCCAGCGCCAGCAGCCATTCCTCGCTGACCAGCGAACCCGCCTCGACGTCACCGCCGCACACCGCTTCGGCGATCCGGCTGGCGATCAGGAAATCGTGGGCCGAGATAAAGCCGCCGTCGCGCAGGTTCACCAGCGAGGCCTTGATGGTGGCGATGCCCGAGCGGCCCGCCACCGGCACCAGCGCGCCCGCCACCGGCGGACGGTAGCCGGCGTCGGCCAGCGCGCGCACCTGCTGCAGCGCGACGTGCAGCAGCTCGTGCACGTTGAACACGACGGGATCGGATTCCTGCAGGTAGCCGATCTTGCGCGCGTCGAGCGCCGACGCGGAGACCTTGGCCATGGCCGCCGCCTGGAAGCGATTGGTGAGGAACTGCAGCAGGTTGGTGCTGCCGGCTGCCTGCGCCGCGCGCGCAGCCGCCAGCGCCGCTTCCTTGAGACCGCCGCCGGCCGGCACCAGGCCCACGCCGACCTCCACCAGGCCGATGTAGGTCTCGAGCGCCACCACGCGCCGTGCCGAATGCAGCATCAGCTCGCAGCCGCCGCCCAGCGCGATGCCGGAAGCCGCCGACACCACCGGCACCTGTGCGTACTTGACGCGCATCATGCCGTCCTGGAACTTCTTGACGAAGGGCTCGATGCCCTTGGCACCACCCATCATGAAGGCCGGCATGGCCGCCTCCAGGTTGGCGCCGGCGGAGAACGGGCCGCCGGGCGCGCCCAGCTGCAGCGAGGTCGGCTGCCATACCACCAGGCCCTTGTACCCGGCTTCGGCCAGGTCGACGGCGCGCGTCAGCGCGTCGATCACGTCCGGCCCGATGGTGTTCATCTTGCTCTTGAACGAGATCACCAGCACGTCATCCTGGCCGTCGGCCACCCAGATGCGCGCGGCGTCGTTCTCCTCGACGGTACGGCCGGCCTGGCGCGGGTCGAGCGCCGCCGAGCCCTTCAGCGCGGCACGGAACAGCTGGCGCTGGTACACCGGCAGTGCGCTGCGCGCGGCGAAGGAGTGCGTGGCGGGCGCCCAGGAGCCTGCCGCGGTATGCACGCCCTGCGCCTCGGCCACCGGACCTTCGAACACCCAGGCCGGCAGCGGTGCCTTGGACAGCGCCTTGCCGCCCTCGACGTCTTCCTTGACCCATTCGGCCACCTGCTTCCAGCCGGCCGCCTGCCAGTCCTCGAAGGGTCCGCTGCTCCAGCCGAAGCCCCAGCGGATCGCCAGGTCGACGTCGGCGGCGGAACCGGCGATCTGCTCAAGGTAGACCGCGATGTAGTGGAACACGTCGCGGAACACGCTCCACAGGAACTGCGCCTGCGGATTGGACGATTCACGCAGCAGCTTGATGCGCTCGGCCGGCTCCTTCTTCAGCATGCGCACCACGATCTCGTCTGCCTTCTTGCCCGAGTCGACGTACTGGCCGGTCTTGGCGTCGAGCACCTTGATGGCCTTGCCGTCCTTCTTGTAGAAACCGGCGCCGGTCTTCTGGCCGAGCGCGCCGGCATCGACCAGGCCCTTGAGCACGGCCGGGGTCTTGTACACCGGTGCGAAAGGATCATCCTGCAGGTTGTCCTGCATGGTCTTGATCACGTGGGCCATGGTGTCCAGGCCCACCACATCGGCGGTGCGGAAGGTTGCCGACTTGGCGCGGCCCAGCTTGGAACCGGTCAGGTCATCGACCACATCGAAGGGAATGCCGTACTTCTCGGCCTCGGCGAACACCGCCAGGATGGAGAAGATGCCAACGCGGTTGGCGATGAAGTTGGGCGTGTCCTTGGCTCGCACCACGCCCTTGCCCAGCGTGGTGGTCAGGAAGGCTTCCAGGTGGTCCAGGATCTCCGGCTGCGTAGTGGCGGTCGGAATCAGCTCCACCAGGTGCATGTAGCGCGGCGGGTTGAAGAAGTGCACGCCGCAGAAGCGCGCCTTGAGGCCGGCGTCGAAGCCTTCGGACAGCGCCGTGATCGACAGGCCCGAGGTGTTGGTGGCGAAGATCGCATGCGGCGCCAGCGCGCCCTGTACCTTCTTGTACAGGTCGTGCTTCCAGTCCATGCGCTCGGCGATCGCCTCGATGACCAGGTCGCATTCACCCAGCAGGGCGAGATCGTCCTCGTAGTTGGCGGGGCGGATCAGGCCGGCTTCGTCCTTGATGCCCAGCGGGGCGGGAGACAGCTTCTTGAGGTTGTCGATGGCACGCAGCGCGATGCCGTTCTTGGGACCTTCCTTGGCAGGCAGGTCGAACAGCACGACTGGCACGCGCGCGTTGACGAGGTGGGCGGCGATCTGCGCGCCCATGACGCCGGCACCGAGCACGGCGACTTTCTTGACGATGAAATTGGACATGCGCGCTCCTTGGGAGGTGAGCGTTGGAGGTGTGTGGGGGTGGCTGAGACGATGGCTGGCGGCGGGTACCCTGCTTGGCGGCTCCCCTCTCCCGCTTGCGGGAGAGGGGTTGGGGGTGAGGGCAGGCGCTGGACCATGCGTGATCGCAACAAGCACCGCCGGCCCTCACCCCCGGCCCCTCTCCCATTGCATGGGAGAGGGGAGCAAACCCGCGCTGGCGAGGAACTCCCGCCTCGGGCCGCGCCGCCTCAGAACAGGTCGGCGTCCAGCGCCATCAGCGTGGCCGAACCGGCGCGCGCCTTGCGGATCTCGGCGGCCGTTTCCGGCAGCAGCCTGGCGAAGTAGAACCGTGCGGTGGCCAGCTTGGACGTGTAGAACTTGTCGCCGCCGGCTTCCTTCTCCAGCGCGATCTTGGCCATGCGTGCCCAGAAGTACGAGAACACCAGGTGGCCCACCACGCGCAGGTAAGGCACGGCGGCGGCGCCCACTTCGTCGGCGTTGCCCATCGCCTTCATGCCGATTTCCATGGTCAGCTTCTGCACCTTGTCGCCCAGGTCGGCCAGCGGGTTGACGAACTCCTGCATGGCTTCGTTGGTGCCTTCGGCCTCGACGAAGTCCTGCACGATCTTGCCGAAGGCCTTCATCTTGGCGCCCATGTCGCCCAGGATCTTGCGGCCCAGCAAGTCGAGCGCCTGGATCGTGTTGGTGCCCTCGTAGATCATGTTGATACGGGCGTCGCGCACGTGCTGCTCCATGCCCCATTCGGAGATGTAGCCGTGGCCGCCGAACACCTGCATGCCCTCGTTGGTGGCGGTGAAGGCGTTGTCGGTCAGGAAAGCCTTGATCACCGGCGTCAGCAGCGCCACCAGGTCGGCGGCCTGCTTGCGCACGGCCTCGTCCGGGTGCGACAGTTCGCGGTCGATCTGCAGCGCGGCCCAGTAGCTGAAGGCGCGGCCGCCTTCGGCGTAGGCCTTCTGCGTCAGCAGCATGCGGCGCACGTCCGGATGCACGATGATGGGGTCGGCCGGCTTGTCCGGCGCCTTGGGACCGGTCAGCGCGCGCATCTGCAGGCGGTCCTTGGCGTAGGCCAGCGAATTCTGGTAGGCCACCTCGGTCAGGCCCAGGCCCTGCATGCCCACGCCCAGGCGGGCCGCGTTCATCATCACGAACATGGCGTTCAGGCCCTTGTTGGGCTCGCCCACCATCCAGCCCTGCGCACCGTCCAGGTTCATCACGCAGGTGGCGTTGCCGTGGATGCCCATCTTGTGCTCGATCGAGCCGCACTGGATGCCGTTGCGCTGGCCCGGCTTGCCGTCGGCGTCGGGGATGAACTTGGGCACCACGAACAGCGAGATGCCCTTGGTACCCTGCGGCGCGTCCGGCAGGCGCGCCAGCACCAGGTGGATGATGTTCTCGGACAGGTCGTGCTCGCCGGCCGAGATGAAGATCTTGGTGCCGGTCAGGCGATAGGAGCCGTCGGCGGCCGGTTCGGCCTTGGTGCGCAGGATGCCCAGGTCGGTGCCGCAGTGCGGCTCGGTCAGGCACATGGTGCCGGTCCACTCGCCGGAGACCAGCTTGGGCAGGTAGCGCTGCTGCAGTTCGGGCGTGCCGTGCGCGTGCAGGGCCTCGTAGGCGCCATGCGACAGGCCGGGATACATGGTCCAGGCCTGGTTGGCCGAGTTCAGCATCTCGTACAGCGCATTGTTGACCAGGATGGGCAGGCCCTGGCCGCCGTACTGCGGATCGCAGCCCAGCGCCGGCCAGCCGGCCTCGACATACTGCCGGTAGGCTTCCTTGAATCCCTTGGGCGCGCGCACCACGCCGTCGCCGACGTAGGTGCAGCCTTCGCGGTCGCCGCTCTGGTTGAGCGGGAAGATGACCTCGGAGCAGAACTTGCCCGCTTCCTCGAGCACCTGGTTGATGGTATCCGCGTCGATGTCGGCGTGCGGCGGCATCGCCTTGAGTTCGGCTTCCACGCCGAGCAATTCATGGAGCACGAACTGCATGTCGCGCAACGGTGCGGTGTACTGGCCCATCAAAGACTCCTTCGAGGTTGTGATGCCGCCGAGCCGACCGTGCGCATGGTGGGCACGGAACGCCGCGGCGGCCTCAGGTACGGTACGACTGGATCAGCTTGTTCAACGCGACCATGGCAAGTTCGGCGCTGTCAGGCAGGCGCAGGAAGCGGGCGTCATGATGCAAGCCTAGTTCAAGGCTGTACATCTCGAACAGCATCAGGCGCGGATCGCAATCCGCACGCAGGTGCCCCTCTTCCTTGGCCTGGGCGATGGCGCGCGTCAGCGCGGCGCGCCAGATGGTGACGCTCTTGACGAGTTCGTCACGTACCGAACTGCCCGCACGGTCGTCATATTCGACCGCGCCGCTGATGTAGATGCAGCCGGTGGTCACTTCCTGGATGCGCTTTTCCATCCACCGGCGAACCATCGACCACAGGCGCGGCAGGCCACGCGGCTCCTGCAGGGAGGGATAGAACACCTCCTGCTCGAACCGGCGGTGATACTCGCGCACCACTTCCACCTGCAGGTCTTCGCGCGAACCGAAATGCGCGAAAACGCCGCTCTTGCTCATCTGCATGCGTTCCGCGAGCAGGCCGATGGTCAGCCCTTCGAGCCCGTCGCGGGACGACAGTTCCAGTGCGGCGTCCAGAATGGCCGCGCGCGTCAGCTCGCCCTTGCGCATGGGCGCGGGCGAGGCGGAAGCGGCGGATTCGAGACGGGCTGACTGGTGTCGCATGATTGATTTCTCCGTTCTTTTGCGTGGCAGCACGCTGCATGCCACGTATCTGACGTTGATCTGACGTTGACCTTGCGGCTGCCCTGGCAGCCGCGAATGCACGCAGTCTAAGCCAAAAAAGAACGGTCGTTCAGATTATTGTGAATGGGCCCGTCCGGCAGCAAGCAATTAATTAGATCACCGTTTCTAAACGGAGCGCGCCGCAGCATGGCCGACAGGACTGCCGCGCAAGGGCTTGCGGTGGTGCATGCGGCAGAGCAGCAAGACTCAGTAGCGGCCGGTCACGCCGGTGATCATGACACCGAGCCGGAGCACCAGGTAGGAAGCCCAGTTGACCAGCCGGCGCAGCGGCGAGCGCCTGGCATGCGCGTCGGCGCGCACCGGCACGCTGCGCTGCGAGATGGCATGTTCCAGTTCGGCACGCAGCCCGGCGCAGAAGCCGGCATCGTACACCGCCACGTTGGCCTCGCGCGCGAGCAGCAGGCTGAACGGGTCCATATTGCTGGAGCCGACGGTGGCCCAGGTGTCGTCGACCACGGCCACCTTGGCGTGAAGGAAGCTGTCGTCGTACTCGTGGATCTCCACGCCCGCCTCCAGCAGCGTCGCGTACAGCGCATGGGTGGCGTAGTGCTGCAGGCGGTATTCCACCCTGCCCTGCAGCAGCAGCCGCACGCGCACGCCGCGGCGCCGGCACGACAGCAGCGCGCGGCGCAGCTTGTGTCCCGGCAGGAAGTAGGCGTTGGCAAGGACGACATCGCGGCGCGCGGCGCCAAGCGCCTGCAGGTAGGCGCGCTCGATGGCGCGGCGGTTGCGCAGGTTGTCGCGCAGCAGCAGCGCCGCGCGCATGCTGCCCGCGCTGTCCTGGCGCTGGGCCGGCGGCAGGTCGGTGAGCAGCGGGAACTCGGCGGCGGCGCCGGCCAGGCCGATCATCTGCATCTCGTCGCGCAGCGACAGCTGCCACCAGAGCCGCTCGGTGGTCAGGGCGATCTGGTCGACCAGCGGCCCTTCCACCGCCACCGCGAAATCGTAGCGTGGTCCCAGGCCGGCGTCGTCCATCGGGCCGTGGTTATGGTCGTCGATGATATTGATGCCGCCGACGAAGCCGATGCGGCCATCGATCACCGCCAGCTTGCGGTGCAGCCGCCTCAGGTGGCGCCGCGCCAGGCGGAAACCGCGCAGCGGCCGATAGATGCGGAAGCCGGCGCCGGCCTCGCGCAGCCTTGCCGCCAGCGTGGCCGGCATGTCGCCGGCGCCGAAGCCGTCGACCGCCACGCGCACGTCCACGCCGCGCTGCGCGGCACGCACCAGCGCGTCGGTCACCGCCGCGCCGACGGCATCGTCCGCATAGATATAGGTCTCCAGCGCCACCGAGAACAGGGCACGGTCGATGGCGCCGATCAGCGCCGGGAAGAACTCGGCACCGCCGTGCAGCAAACGCACGTGGTTGCCCCCCACGGGCCGGCCGCGGCGCCACTCCGAGCGCAGCGGGCCGGCCGGGCGGCCATGGGCACCGGGCGCGAACGCCGTCGCCTTGACTTCCGGCCGCGCCGGGCCGGCCGGGTTGGTTATCCGTGACATGCGGTGATTATCGGCCACGCCGGCGCCGCAGGCCAGGGCGCGGGATGCGCCGCGCGGCCGCAATCTGCTATCGTCGGGATCATTCGACCACGCCCCCACGGAACGCATCTTGAAGGTATTCGGCATCGCCGGCACGTCCGGCAGCGGCAAGACCACCCTGCTCGACCAACTGATCGCGCGCCTGGTCGGCGCCGGCCTGCGCGTGGCGGGCGTCAAGCACACCCATCACGGCTTCGATCCGGATACGCCGGGCAAGGACTCCTGGCGCATGCGCGAAGCCGGCTGCGAAAACGTGGTCCTGGTCGGCGCGCGCCACCTGACGCTGCTGCGCCGCTATCCCGAGGACCACCCGTCGCCGGAGCTGGCCGATGCCCTGGCCGTGCTGCCCGCCGACATCGACCTGGTGCTGGTGGAAGGCTACAAGCGCAGCGGCATCCCGAAGCTGGAGGTCTTCCGCCCCGCCCACGGGCGGCCACCGCTTTGGCCGGACACGCCTGGCGTGATCGCTGTAGCCAGCGACGCCGTGGCCGAAGTGGGTACCCTCACCGCACTGCCGGTGCTGGACCTGGCGGACATCGACGGCATCTGCGCCCTGGTCCGCGCCCACGCCACGCCCTGGCCGCAGCCGGACTGAAACATCCGTCAAGGCACGCCCGGCAAGGCGTGGCACCGCATCCTGTCAGGCCGCGTCCGCCAGCCCGGGATCGCCACCGCGGGCCAGTTCGGCCACCAGCGGCACATGGTCGGAACGCTGGGCCCAGTCGCGCCCGGTCAGGGCGGCGGCCCGCTCGATGTGGAAGCCGCGCACGTAGATGCGATCGAGCTGCCACCAGGGCATGTGGCTGGGAAAGGTGTGCAGGCGGGCGCCGCGCGCGTGCGAGGCCTCCAGCACGCCGAGGGTGGAGCAGATGCTGGCATCGAGCCGGTGGTTCCAGTCATTGAAATCGCCGGCGATCACCAGCGGCGCCTCGCGCGGCACCACCTTGCGCACCCGCTCCACCAGCGCCTCGGCCTGGCGCGCGCGGCTGCGGGCGAACAGGCCGAAGTGCACGCAGATCAGGTGCGCCTCGATGCCGTTGACGTCCGCCACCGCATGCAGCAGGCCGCGCTGCTCGAAGCGATGGTCGGAGATGTCGAGGTTTTCCGACATCAGGATCGGATGGCGCGACAGGATGGCGTTGCCGTGGTGGCCATGGTCGTAGACCGCGTTGCGTCCGTAGACCGCGTGCGGATAGGCGTCGGTGGCCAGGTAGTTGAGCTGCGTGTGGTCGGGATCGAACAGCGCCGCCGCGACCAGGCGGTCGTTGCGGTCCTGCACCTCCTGCAGGAACACGATGTCGGCATCCATGGCCTGCAAGCCGTCGCGCACGTTCTGGATGCGCGGCCGGCGCGCGATGCCCGTCACGCCCTTGTGGATGTTGTAAGTGACGACGCGCAGCTTCATCAAGCAGCTCCGCACGGCGCCACGCGCCAGGCCAGCTGGCGCACCGCTTCCGCATTGCTGCGCGAGAAGCAGCGCTCGGCGGCCTGCTCCCAGGGCAGCCATTGCCACTGCAGGTGCTCGCGCGGCGCCAGCTTCGGTTCCAGCGGCCGCGCCACGCACAGGCCGAACCAATGCTCCGTGTTGCGGGTGACGCCCGGGGCATAGCGATGGCGCCACTGTGGATAGATCTCGTATTCGATGGTGTGGTGCCAGTCCGTGAGCACATGCTCGCTGGCCACGATGCCCGTCTCTTCCGCCACCTCGCGCGCCGCCGTCCCGGCCAGCGGCTCGTCCACGGCATCCAGGCTGCCGGTCACGGACTGCCAGAAACCCGGCCGGTCGGCCCGCTCCAGCAGCAGCACCTGGAGATCGGGGGTGTGAATGACAACGAGTACGGATTCGGGAATCTTGTAGGACATGGGAGATGCGGCAGCGACGGCGGGCGACAGCGAACCTAAGCTTACCCCAGATGGGCCACCGCGCCAGGAAAATTCGGGCGGCTCCGCCGGCTTTCCAGGCCCGGCGCGGCGCCGCGCATCAGGCGGCGGCGTCGCCGCGCGCTGACGACGCGGCGGACGACGCGGCGGACGGCGAGGTGGGCGGCACGGCGGGCGGCTCGCCCAGCCAGGTATCGAACACGGCCGGCGTATCGCCATGCCCCCAGGCCGCGCGCAGTTGCTCCATCAGCGGCAGCAGTTCCCACCCGTAGCGGCGGGCGCCCTCGACAGCCCGCCGGGCCAGCGTCTCGGCGCTGTCATGGGCCTGCTGCCGGCACCGGCCACGCTGCTGGGCCACCTCCTTCTCGCGCAGGCCGAGCGCGTTGTACTTCTGGATCAGCAGGCGCTGGTAGTCGCCCCCGTCTGCGCCCGCCGCCTGCGCGTTGGCCTGCTCGAAACGCAGCACGATGGCAGCGGTCTCCTGGTCGATGCGCTCGGCCTCGCCAGCCAGTGCCTGGACGCTGTCCTGCAGGGCCTGGGCCTCGCGCCGCATCGCCTGCAGCGCGGCGGCTTCTTCCTCGAACACGCGTTGCGCCGCCAGGTAGGCCTGGACCACGGGCTGCGGCGCCACCACCAGCAGCGGATCCGCGCCGGCGCCGCGGCGGCCGGCCAGCAGCGCCTCGTCGGGCAGGCGCAGATTGCCCAGGTCGCCCAGCCAGCGTTCGCGCGCCATCACCGTCGCCACGGTATCCAGCGCCACGCGGCGCAGGGCCTCGGCACGCTGGGCCTCGACCGGCGCGGCCGCGCCGTTGCCCTCATCGCCGCGCACGGCATGGGCGATATCCGGCACGCAGGCGGCCACCGTGGTGGCCACCGATTCGGCCATGGCCTGGGTGGCGCGGCGCACGGCGCGCCGCAGTTCGAAACGCGCCAGCAGCAGCATCGCCAGCCCCGCCGCCAGCCAGGCCAGCAAGGTCTCGGCATGGGCCAGCAGGAACTGGCGGATCAGTTCAACATCCAGGTTCACGAGCAGTCCTCCCAACAGTCGTCGCGGCACCGCCCGCAGCCTCGTCGCGGGCCCACGGCATGTGCCTGAAGCAGAAGGACACGGCGGCGCGGCGCTTCGTTCCGGACGGTAACAATTGGAAACCAAGCGCCCGGCACCACGCGAAAAAAAAGCCGCGCTTGTGCGCGGCCTTTCCCTGCCCGGCGTGATGCCGCCGTGGCTCAGCCGGCCTTCGGCTCGGCCTGGCGCAGGCGGATGTGCAGTTCGCGCAATTGCTTCTCGTCGACCGCGCTCGGGGCCTGGGTCAGCAGGTCCTGGGCACGCTGGGTCTTCGGGAAGGCGATCACGTCACGGATCGAGTCGGCGCCGGCCATCATGGTCACGATGCGGTCCAGGCCGAAGGCGATGCCGCCGTGCGGGGGCGCACCGTATTGCAGCGCATCCAGCAGGTAGCCGAACTTGACGCGGGCTTCCTCGTCGTTGATCTTGAGCGCGCGGAACACCTTGCTCTGCACGTCGGCGCGGAAGATACGCACCGAACCGCCACCGATCTCCCAGCCGTTGAGCACCATGTCGTAGGCCTTGGCCAGGCACTTGCCCGGGTCGGTCTCCAGGTACTCGAGGTGCTCGTCCTTCGGGCTGGTGAACGGGTGGTGCATGGCCACCCAGCGCGCGTCTTCCTCGTCGTACTCGAACATCGGGAAGTCCACCACCCACAGCGGCTTCCAGGCGTCCTCGAACAGGCCGCTGGACTTGCCGAACTCGGAGTGGCCGATCTTCAGGCGCAGCGCGCCGATGGCGTCGTTGACGACCTTGGCCTTGTCGGCGCCGAAGAAGATCACGTCGCCGTCCTGGGCGCCGGTGCGCTTCAGGATCTCGGCGATGGCCGCGTCATGCAGGTTCTTGACGATCGGCGACTGCAGGCCGTCACGGCCCTTGGCCAGTTCGTTGACCTTGATCCAGGCCAGGCCCTTGGCACCGTAGATGGCGACGAACTGGGTATAGGCATCGATCTCGCTGCGGCTGATCTGGGCGCCGCCCGGCACGCGCAGCGCCACCACGCGGCCGCCTTCGGCGTTGGCCGGGCCGGAGAAGACCTTGAAGTCGACGTCCTTCATCACGTCCGTCAGCTCGGTGAATTCGAGCTTGACACGCAGGTCCGGCTTGTCCGAGCCGAAGCGGGCCATGGCCTCGCGGAACTCCATCACCGGGAACTTGGCATCCAGGTCCACCGACATGGTGTTCTTGAACACGGTGCGGATCATGTTCTCGAACATGTCGCGGATGTCCTGCTCGGTCAGGAAGGAGGTCTCGCAGTCGATCTGCGTGAACTCGGGCTGGCGGTCGGCGCGCAGGTCTTCGTCGCGGAAGCACTTGGTGATCTGGTAGTAGCGGTCGAAGCCCGACACCATCAGCATCTGCTTGAACAGCTGCGGCGACTGCGGCAGCGCGAAGAAGTGGCCCGGGTTGACGCGCGACGGCACCAGGTAGTCGCGCGCGCCTTCCGGCGTGCTCTTGCCCAGCATCGGCGTCTCGATGTCGATGAAGCCCTGGGCATCGAGGTACTTGCGCACTTCCATCGCCACCTTGTAGCGCAGGCGCAGGTTGTACTGCATCTGCGGGCGGCGCAGGTCCAGCACGCGGTGCGTCAGGCGCGTGGTCTCGGACAGGTTGTCGTCATCGAGCTGGAACGGGGGCGTGACCGACGGGTTCAGCACGGCCAGTTCGTGGCACAGCACCTCGATCTTGCCCGAGGTCAGGTTGCTGTTCTCGGTACCGTCCGGACGGGCGCGCACCTTGCCGGTGATACGGATGCAGAACTCATTGCGGATCTCTTCCGCGACCTTGAACATCTCGGGACGGTCGGGGTCGCACACGACCTGCACCAGGCCTTCGCGGTCGCGCAGGTCGATGAAGATCACGCCACCGTGGTCGCGGCGGCGCTGCACCCAGCCGGTCAGGGCCACTTCCTGGCCGATCAGTTGTTCGGTCACCAGACCGCAGTAGTGAGTACGCATGGAGGACATAAAAGGATCCCTGGAATGTCGCGGCCGCCCCGGGCGGCCGCGGTCAATTGGTGTGCGAAGGGTCGGCCGCTTCTTCGGCCGGCCTGGCATGCGCCGGTGCCGCGGCATCGGCGGCGCGGGCGCCGCCACCGTGCTTGCGCGGCAGGTCGGCCGGTGCCACCACGCCCATCGAAACGATGTACTTGAGCGCGGCATCGACGGTCATGTCGAGTTCGATGGTGTCGGCCTTGGGCATCATCAGGAAGAAGCCCGAGGTCGGGTTGGGCGTGGTGGGCACGTAGACGCTCACGTATTCGCCCTGCAGGTGGTTCTGCACGTCGCCGCCCGGCCGGCCGGTCAGGAAGGCGATGGTCCACGAGCCTTCGCGCGGGTACTGCACCAGCAGCGCCTTGCGGAAGGCATTGCCGGAAGACGACAGCAAGGTATCCGAGACCTGCTTGACGCTCGTGTAGATGGGGCCGACCACGGGAATGTGGCGCAGCAGGGCTTCCCACCAGCGCACCAGGCGCTGGCCGATGAAGTTGTGGGCCAGCATGCCCACCAGCAGAATGAACAGCAGCGTCAGGATCGCGCCCAGCCCGGGCACGCGCCAGCCGATCAGGCGATCGGGCCGCCAGGACAGCGGCAGCAGCGCCAGGCTCTGGTCCATGGTGCTGATGACGAGGTTCAGCACCCACAGGGTGATGCCCAGCGGTACCAGCACCAGCAGCCCGGTCAGGAACCAGGTCTTCAGGGCCGACGTCTTGTTGCTCGCCACGGCTTACCTGGGCTCAGTGGCAGGCACAGGCGCTGCCGCAACCGCCCGAGGCGGCCGGCGTGCTGGCCGCCGAGTCCGAACCGGCGCCGGCAGAGGATGCCGCGCCCGCGTCGGATGACGAGGAAGCGGCGGACGTCGACGAGCTGGCCGGCGCACTGGTACCGCCGCTGCCGCCACGGAAATCGGTCACGTACCAGCCCGAGCCTTTCAGCTGGAAGCCGGCCGCGGTCAGCTGCTTCTTGAATGTGCCGCTCGCACCGCACGAAGGGCAGTCGGTAAGCGGAGCATCGCTCATTTTCTGCAGCACATCGCGCCCGTGGCCGCAGGCGTCGCAACGGTAGGCATAGATCGGCATGGTGGCTCTATGGTGAAAGACTGGGGTGGAATTCCGGCAAACCCCGGTGCCGCGAAGGCGGATCGATGCCCGGGGACACGGCAACCGGCGATGCAAAGCCTTGAATTATAAACCGTTCGCGGGAAAGCTGGCCCGGGGAAAAGAGGGGGGACAAGGCGCCTGCTAAGCCCCTTCGGCCGCGCGCACCGTCTTCCGGCATCGCCGCCGGCCGACGCGATGCCGGCCGAATCAGGCGATATGCACTTCCTTCACGCGCGGATGGTCGCCGATCCACTGCGGCAGCAGTGAGCCCAGCACCATGCCGCCGACCGAGAACAGCAGCCCCACCAGCTGCGGCGGCACGGCCGCGTCGGCGAAGGACACCTCGCACACCAGCCAGGACGCCAGCCCCAGCAGGATCGCGGCCAGGCCGCCCTGGCGCGTGGCCGGCTTCCAGAACAGGCCGAAGGCCAGCGGCACGAAGGACGAGACCAGGGTCACCTTGTAGGCGTTCTCCACCATGTGGAAGATGGACAGGTGCGAGTTGAGCGCGAACAGCGTCACCAGCGTGGTGAACCCCAGCACCACGGCCTGCATCACGCGCAGGAAGCGGCGGTCGTCGAGATGGCGGAAGTACGGACGCAGGATGTTCTCGGCGAACGTCACCGAGGGCGCCAGCAGGGTAGCCGAGGCGCAGCTCTTGATGGCCGACAGCAGCGCGCCGAAGAACATCACCTGGGCGAACATCGGCGCATGCTGCAGGATCAGTTGCGGCAGGATCAGCTGCGAATCGGCGTTGATGTACTTCTCCACCATCTGCGGGTCGATCAGCGTGGCCGAGTAAGCCAGGAACATCGGCACGAAGGCAAAGCAGAAGTACAGCACGCCGCCCAGCACCGATGCGCGGCCGGCGATCTGCTCGGTACGCGAGGAGGTGACCCGCTGGAACACGTCCTGCTGGGGAATGGAGCCCAGCATCATGGTGAACAGCGCCGCGGCGAAGCCGATGATCTGCAGCAGGTCGAGCGAGGGCAGGAACTCGAACTTGCCGGCCGCCGCCGCGTGCGACACCACCGCCGCCACGCCACCGGCCTGGCCGCTGACCTCGTAGCCGATGTAGAGCATGCCGACCACGATGATGATCATCTGGATGAAGTCGGTTACCGCGACCGACCACATGCCACCGAACAGCGTGTAGACCAGCACGCTGGCGGCGCCGATCATCATGCCGGCCTCCTGCGACAGCGCGCCGTCCGAGACGGTGAAGAAGACCAGCCCGAGCGCCTTGATCTGCGCCGCCACCCAGCCCAGGTAGGACACCACGATGCACAGCGTGGTCAAGACCTCGGCGAGCCGCCCGTAGCGGTTGTGATAGTAGTCGCCGATGGTCAGCAGGTTCATCCGGTACAGCGGCCGGGCAAAGAACAGGCCCACCAGGATCAGGCACAGCGAGGAACCGAAGGGGTCGGACACCACGCCGGACAAGCCCTCGCGCAGGAACACGGCGGGGATGCCCAGCACCGTCTCGGAGCCGAACCAGGTGGCGAAGACGGTGGCGGTGACGATGTAGAACGGCAGGCTGCGGCCGGCGACCGCGAAGTCCGTGGTGTTGCGCACGCGCAGCGCCGCCCACAGGCCGATGCCGACCGAGATTACCCAGTAGATGATGACGAACCAGATCAGCATGACGCCGCCCTATGCCCAGAGATGCCCTGTTGGCGAGAAACCGAATGCCGGGTCGGGCGGCCGCCAGCGGCTGCTGGCCGGCTCCACTCCGCCGGAGTCCAATTCATCGGTCGGGGCCGCCTGGGGATTGCGCCTGCCTGCGGTCGTAGCCGAATCAAAACGCGGATTATAGCGACGCCGGCCCGCTCGGGAGAAAAAACCAGGGGTCCGGGAGATTCGGCAGGCCTGCGCGTGGCGTTCCGGCCACGGCCTGTGCCGGCGGCGCGACAGCGGCCCGCGCGGCACCGCGGCTACCAGTAGCCGGCCAGCGACAACAGCTGGGTCAGCACCACGCCGGCCACGAAGCCGCCGAGCAGCAGCACGGCCACACCGACCAGCCGGTTGGTACGGCGCTGTTCCTGCAGCAGCGCCGCCAGCAGCTTCTCCTGCCCGGCCTCGCTGGTGAGCGCGCGCCGCTCCAGGAACTGATGTACCAGGCGGGGGAAGTCGGGCAGCATCTTGGCCCATTGCGGCGCCTCGATCTGGATACGCTCCCACGCCCCCTTCCAGCCCACCTGTTCGTGCATCCAGCGTTCGAGGAAGGGCTTGGCGGTCTTCCACAGGTCGAGGTCGGGATCGAGCTGGCGCCCCAGCCCTTCGATATTGAGCAGGGTCTTCTGCAGCAGCACCAGCTGCGGCTGGATCTCCACATTGAAGCGGCGCGAGGTCTGGAACAGCCGCATCAGCACCATGCCCAGCGAGATTTCCTTGAGCGGCTTGTCGAAATACGGCTCGCAGCAGGCGCGCACGGCACTCTCGAGCTCCTCCACGCGTGTCTCCGGCGGCACCCAGCCCGATTCCACATGCAGCAGCGCCACGCGGTGGTAGTCACGCCGGAAGAAGGCGATGAAGTTCTGCGCCAGGTAGTTCTTGTCGAATTCGGAGAGCGCGCCGACGATGCCGAAGTCGAGGGCGATATAGCGGCCGAAGGTCTCCGGCTGGACCGAGACGAGGATATTGCCCGGGTGCATGTCGGCATGGAAGAAACCGTCGCGGAACACCTGGGTGAAGAAGATCTCGACGCCCTCCTCCGCCAGCTTGTGCATGTCGACGCCGGCCGCGCGCAGGGCCTCGGTGCGCGAGATGGGGATGCCATGCATGCGCTCCATCACGAACACCTCGCTGCTGCACCAGTCCCAGAACACCTCGGGCACCAGCAGCAGATTGGTCTGGGAGAAATTGCGGCGCAGCTGGCTGGCGTTGGCCGCCTCGATCATCAGGTCGAGTTCGTCGTGCAGGTACTTGTCGAACTCGGCCACCACCTCGCGCGGCTTGAGGCGCTTGCCGTCGGCCCAGAGCCGCTCGAGCCAGGTGGCGACGTCGCGCATCAGCGCCAGGTCGCTGTCGATCACCGGCAGCATGCCCGGGCGCAGCACCTTGACCGCCACTTCGCGCCCATGGTTCGGCCCGCCCTTGAGCTTGGCGAAGTGCACCTGGGCAATCGACGCGCTGGCCACCGGCTGCTGCTCGAATTGCTCGAACAGCTCCGCCAGCGGCCGGCCCAGCGAGCGCTCGACGATCTTCACGGCCAGCGCCGGGTCGAAGGGCGGCACCTGGTCCTGCAGCTTGGCGAGTTCATCGGCAATGTCCTGCGGCATCAGGTCGCGGCGGGTCGACAGCACCTGGCCGAACTTGACGAAGATCGGGCCCAGCCGCGTCAGGGCCAGCCGCAGGCGCTCGCCGCGCGGCGCATCCAGGCGGCGCCCGATGGTGATGATCTTGACCAGGAAGCGGATGCGGCGGCTCTTGAAGCCGGACAGCACGAGTTCGTCGAGCCCGTAGTAGAGGACGACGAAGACGATCTTGCAGAGGCGCAGGAAACGGGTCATGCAGGGGTAGTCAGGAGCAGGAGGTAGGCCGGCCGGGGGCCGGTCGAGGCGGTATGGCGCACGGGCATCAGCGGTGCGCCGACGGCAGTGCCCGCGGGCCCATGCCGCTGCCGCTGCCGGGCTCTAGCTTCTCCAGGCGCTTCTCCAGCCGCGCCAGGTCATTGCGCAAGGCCGCCACCTCGGCACCGAAGGTATCGAGCGCGGCATGGCGCACGAGCAGGGGACGCTCGTCCAGCAGATATTCGGTCACATTTTCCACCATCGCACGCCGCACACCGTCGGCGTGCGCGTGGGCCCGGCGCGCGCCGTCGACCAGGCGCTGCGCCAGGCTGTCGCCCGCCACGCCGCCGAGCACGCCGCGCAGCGCGCGCGCCAGATCCTCGGCAGCATCCCAGCGCAGGCTGCGCGCCAGCGTCGACACGGTGTTGGCCAGCTCGGCATCGCCCTCGATGCGCACGTGCTTCATCGCCGCCGCCTGACCGCCCGACGAGATATCGCCCGCCACCAGCGGCCATTGCTGCAACGGCACGCTCAGGGTCACCGACGGCTCGGCATCGGCTGCCGCCACCTCGACCAGGCCTTCGTCGGTCACGCGCAGCCCCAGCGTGAACGCCGCGGCATCGAAGCGGATCACACGCCCGGCCGCCGGCGCGAGCATGCGCTGGGCCCAAGGCTCCTGTGCCAGCAGGTGGTTCAGTGCCGTGATCGCGGGCGAGGCCAGGGGGGTGGGAAGTTGGCTCATGGCGGTGGAAGAGAATGCTGGGTACGGCTGGGTACGGCCGGATACTGGATTGCCGGATGCCGTGCGTCCGGTCCGCGTCGGCGCCTGCAGGACAGCAACGGCAGCGGCAACGGCGAGCCGGCCAGGCAAGCCGGAAACAAAAAGGCCCACGCCTTCGCGTGGGCCTCCATTCTAAGCCAGTCGCCGTCGCAGAGGCGGCAAAGCCGCTCAGGATGCCTGCTGGATACCGGCCAGCAGCCAGCCGCCGCTGCCGGTGGTCGGCTTGGCGAGGTTCCAGACTTCGGTGAACGGCTGGGCCGGATCGCCCGCGCGCTCGCGGATCATGCCGGCGAACTCGACGCTGGCAATGTGCTGCGTGTCCGTCGATTCGATGCCCAGCATGCGCGCCTCGAGCGTGACGACGTCGGTCTTGTTCGACTCGCCGCCGCGCTCGCTCAGGTCCATCTTGATCTCGGCGAACATTTCCGGCGTGGTGAACTCGCGGATGTCATCGAGGTTGCCGGCATCCCAGGCCGCCTGCAGGCGGACGAAGTGCACCTTGGCGTTACGCAGGAAGGCCTCGGTGTCGAAGTCCGCCGGCACGCCCCAGGGCTGGCCGGCCGAGACCGCGTTGGCTGCGGTGGTCGCAGCGGCTGCCGTGGCAGCCGCCGCCGGTGCAGCTACGGAAGCCGGCGACGGGGCCGCTTCCTGCTGGCGCGGCGTGGGCTCGCCACCGAAGCTGCCCGCCGGGCCGCCCGCGCCGGCGTAGGCCGGCTGCTGACGGCTGGCGCCGCCACGGAACTTGCGGATCAGCCAGATCACGACGAAGGCGGCCAGCGCGATCAGGATCAGGTTGGACAGGAAGCTCAGCGCCGCGCCGCCGAGGCCGAAGTGCGACAACAGCCAGCCGATGCCCAGGCCCGCGGCGATGCCGCCCAGGATGCCGCCCCAGTTGCGCTTGGGCTTGGCTGCGGCGGCGGCTGCGGCGGCAGCGCCGGCCGTGGCCGGTGCCGCCTGCTGGCCGGGCTGCTGCGCCGGTTGCTGGGCCGGCGGCGTCTGCTGGGCCGGAGCCTGCTGCTGGCGCTGCGTCACATTGGAAGACTGCTTACCCACGCTGCGCGAGCCGCCCAGACGCTTGGCTTCCGCGTCGAACGTGGTGCTGAATGCCAGCACGGCAACCAGCGACCCCGCCAGGAATTTCCCGTAAAGCGACGACTTCTTCATTTATCCCCCAATATATTCGCGCATCGCGAGCAAAAAGTGATAGATCAGTACTTTCGCCCGACGTGGAGCGCCACGACTCCTGCCGTCAGATTGAAGTATTCGACCTTCTCCAGGCCCGCTTGTTCCATTAAACGTACAAGTGAATCCTGGTCTGGATGCATTCTGATCGATTCAGCCAGGTAGCGATAGCTGGGGGCATCCCCGGCGATGCGTTCGCCCAGCCAGGGGAGCACCTTGAACGAATAGACATCGTAGACCTTCTCCAGCGGCTTCCATACCTTGGAGAACTCCAGCACCATGACCTTGCCGCCCGGCTTGACCACGCGGCGCATCTCGGCCAGCGCGGCATCCTTGTGCGTCATGTTGCGCAGGCCGAAGGCCACCGTGACCACATCGAAATAGTTGTCCGGGAAAGGAATGCGCTCGGCGTCGCACAGGCAGACCGGCGTCATCACGCCCTTGTCGAGCAGGCGGTCACGGCCGACCCGCAGCATCGATTCATTGATGTCGGTCAGCCAGACCTCGCCGGCGGGACCGGCCTGGCGGGCAAAGGCCCGCGCCAGGTCGCCGGTGCCGCCGGCGATGTCCAGCACCTTGTACCCGGGCCGCACCGCGGCCTGGGCGATGGTGAACGTCTTCCACAGCCGGTGCAGCCCACCCGACATCAAGTCGTTCATCACGTCGTACTTGCTGGCCACCGAGTGGAAGACGCCGGCCACCTTGCCGGCCTTCTCGGCCTCGTCGACCTTCTCGAACCCGAAGTGGGTCTCGCTCATATATCTGACTCCAGGGGAATGCGGATGCGGCTCAGTGGTGGTGGCCGCAGGCGTGGCCGGCAGCCGCCGGCATCGGGGTGTCGCGATCGGCGCCGGCCGCGGCCAGGCGATCCAGGTAGGCCAGCCACAGCGATTCCTGCTGGTCGCCCAGGCGGTACAGCAGCTCCCAGGAATAGATGCCGGTATCGTGGCCGTCGCTGAAGCGGATCAGCACCGCGTAGTTGCCCACCGGCTCCACCGCGTCGATGCCGACCTCGCGCTTGCCGGTCTGCAGCACTTCCTGTCCGGGACCATGCCCCTGCACCTCCGCCGAGGGCGAGTAGACGCGCAGCAGCTCGAACGGCAGGCGGAAGGCGCGGCCGTTGTCGAAACCGATCTCCAGCACGCGGGACTGGGTGTGGACGGTCAGCGCCGTGGGATGGGGAGTGTCTTTCTCTAGGCCTGCCATGATGATTGGCGCGGGCGCCCGGCGGGCCGCGGCGAGCCGGCAGGCTCACGGCGGCGCGGGCCTCACGCTTCGTGTACGACCCGATAGCTTACCGCAGGCGCCAGGCCTTGCCCATCCACACCGTCGGCCGGCAGGTAGCGCAGGCGCTTGTCATGGAAGCGCGCCACCGTGCTCCGGTGCGCCACGCTGATGATGGCCGAGCGCGGCAGCGCTCCCACCACCAGCTCGTACATGGCGGCCTCGGTGTCCTCGTCCAGCGCGCTGGTGGCCTCGTCCAGCACGAGGAAGTCGGGCTTCTGCAGCAGCGCACGGGCGAAGGCGAGGCGCTGCTGCTCACCCGGCGACAAGCGCAGCGACCAGTTGTCGAGCACGTCGAGCTGGCCGGTGAGCTGGCCCAGCCGGGTCTCGCGCAGTACCTGCTGCAGCCGTTCGCTGCTGTGCGCGGTGCCCGCGTCCGGATAAGCGAGCGCGTCGGCCAGCGTGCCGATCGGCAGGTAGCTGCGCTGCGGCAGGAACAGCATGCGGGCGGCGCGCGGCAGCTCCACCGTGCCGCTGCCATAGGGCCAGATGCCCGCCAGCGCGCGTACCAGCACGCTCTTGCCGCAGCCGGAAGGACCGTTGACCAGCCAGCGCTCGCCCGGCGCAATGGTCAGCGAGAACGGCGCCACCAGCGCTGCCTGGGCGCTGGAACTGCGGCGCGGCGTCGGCAGCGCCAGGGCCAGGGCGTCGAGCCGGATGCTGGCGTCGTCGGTGGACACCACCTCGATATCGCGCACGCCGGTATGTTCCTGGTCCTGCCGCTCGGCGATGCGGATGGCCTCCTGGAAGTCGATCAGGCGGTTGGCCGCTGCCTTCCAGCCCACCAGCGTGGAATAGCTGTCGACGAACCACGACAGCGCGCCCTGCACCTGGCCGAAGGCCGAACTCATCTGCATCAGCCCGCCCAGCGTCATCTTGCCGGCGAAGTAGCGCGGCGCGGCCACGATCAGCGGAAAGATGATGGCGAACTGGCTATAGCCGGAATTGACGAAGGTCAGGCGCCGTGTGTAGCGCATCAGCTGGTTCCAGTTGGCGCGGATGCGGCCGAAGCGCGCCCCCAGTCCGGCCTTTTCCGTCGGCTCGCCGCGGTAGAGCGCGACCGGCTCGCTGTTCTCGCGCAGGCGCACCAGGGTGAAACGGAAATCCGCCTCGTACTGCTCCTGCTGGAAGCTCAGGCCGATCAGCGGCCGGCCCACCAGGTGGGCGACCAGCGAACCGATCACCGCGTAGCCGACCGCGAACCAGACCATGTAGCCGGGAATCACGATCTCGCCGCCGCCGAGCGCGAAGCTGATCGGACCCGACACGCTCCACAGGATGCCGACGAAGGAGACCAGGGTGACCACCGAGTTGAGCAGCCCCAGCGACAGCGTCAGCGCGCCGTCGGTGAAGGAGCGCAGGTCATCGGCGATACGCTGGTCGGGGTTGTCGGTGGCGTGGGTCTGCTCGATGCGGTAGTAGGCCTGGTGCCCGAGCCAGTGATCCATGAAGCGGCCGGTCATCCAGGTACGCCAGCGCATCTGCAGCATCATCGTGTAGTACTGGCGCGAGATGGCGGCAACGATGAAGAAGGCGGCGATCCAGGAGAAACGGATCAGCAGCGTCTTGAAGGCGGCGTAGTCGTGCTGCTCCAGCGCGTTGTAGAAGACGCGGTTCCACTCGTTGAGCAGCACGTTGATGTAGACGATGCCCAGGTTGAGCGCGACCACGAAGGCCAGCAGGCCCAGCCCGGCCTTGCGGTCTTCCGATTTCCAGTAGGGCTTGATCAGCGCCCAGGTGGCAGCCAGCCGCAGCCGGCTCTGGATCTCGAGGGCACGGACAGGAACGGCCGGACCCGGCACGGTAACGGAGGTCGGTGTAGACATAAGACCTTTCGCGAACGCGGGCCGGCATGGTGGCACGGGCCGCGTATGGTGGGAACAGAAAGCGGGACGCTGTTAGAAGCCGGGAAGGCGGGCCAGGTTCCGCACCCCTCCCTTCAACGCCGGAAACCGCCTGGACGTGCACAAGGGTGCGCTCGGACGGCCGCGCAACGCGCGCTCAGCGCAGGTCCTGCAGCGGCGCCAGCGCGGTGCGCAGCGCCGGCAACAGCTTGCCGAGGCCCGCCAGCCGGGCCGCATCGGCCTCACGCTGGGCGTTGCCCCATACCGGCTCGGGGAAGTGCGTGTCCCAGCGGTAGCGCGGAATGACGTGCCAGTGCAGGTGCGGGACCATATTGCCGAAGGCCGCCAGGTTGATCTTGTCCGGCGCCATCACCTCGCGCAGCGTCTGCTCCACCGCGACCATCAGCCGCATCAGCCAGGCCTGGTCATCGGGCGACAGGTCGCTCAGCTCGGCGACATGGTCGTTCCAGACGATGCGGCAGAAGCCGGGAAAGCGCTCATGCTCGACCAGGATCAGGCGCGCACGCGCGCCGCGCCAGAGGAGTTCGCCGCCATCGGTGTCGCAGAGGGGGCAGTTCGGGACTGAGGTCATCGGACGGGGACTGTTGATCGAGGTCGGCAGGCGTGGGTGCGGATGCACCGACACCCATCGCCAAGCATAGTGTCTGGGCTCCCTCTCCCCTCATGGGGAGAGGGCGGGGGAGAGGGGTGGTCCAGCAAGGCGCCACGCATAACGAAGCCTTCGGTGTTATCCAGCGCGCCGAGGCCCGAACAAAGCCCACGGTGTGGTCGAGCACGTCGCGATCTGCCGGCGCCCGCCCTCTCCCCCTGCCCCTCTCCCGCAAGCGGGAGAGGGGAGCCAACCAAGGGTGCTGGCTATGCCTTACACCAGCACCCGCTCGATACCGCCGGCGTTGGCCTTCTCCACATACTCCGGCATCCAGTTCTCGCCCAGCAGGTGGCGCGCCATCTCGACCACGATGTAGTCGGCCTGCACCGTGGCGTCTTCGTTGTAGCGCGACAGGCCCTGCAGGCAGGACGGGCAGCTGGTGAGGATCTTGACGTCGCCGTCGAAGCCGTCGCCGCGCAGCTTGTCCGCGCCCTTGCGCATTTCCTCTTCCTTGCGGAAGCGGATCTGCGTCGACACGTCCGGACGGGTCACGGCCAGCGTGCCCGACTCGCCGCAGCAGCGCTCGTTCTTCTCTATCTTGCCCGCCGCGCCGTTGCCGCCGACCAGTTCGTTGACCAGCTTGGTCGGATCCATGGTCTTGATCGGCGTGTGGCAGGGATCGTGGTACATGTAGCGCGTACCGGTCACGCCCTCGAGCTTGACCCCCTTCTCCAGCAAGTACTCGTGGATGTCGATGATGCGGCAGCCCGGGAAGATCTTCTCGAATTCATAGCCGGCAAGCTGGTCGTAGCAGGTGCCGCAGCTGACCACCACCGTCTTGATGTCGAGGTAGTTCAGCGTGTTGGCCACGCGGTGGAACAGCACGCGGTTGTCGGTGACGATCTTCTCGGCCTTGTCGAACTGGCCGGCGCCGCGCTGCGGATAGCCGCAGCACAGGTAGCCCGGCGGCAGCACGGTCTGCACGCCGACATGCCACAGCATGGCCTGGGTGGCCAGGCCGACCTGCGAGAACAGCCGCTCCGAGCCGCAGCCCGGGAAGTAGAACACCGCCTCGGTCTCGGGCGAAGTCCGCTTCGGGTCGCGGATGATCGGCACGATCTCGTTGTCCTCGATGTCGAGCAGCGCGCGCGCCGTCTTCTTGGGCAGGTTGCCCGGCATCTTCTTGTTGACGAAGTGGATCACCTGCTCGCGCACCGGCGGGCGGCCCACCGAAGCGGGCGGATGGGCGGTCTGCTTCTTCGCCAGCGTCTTGAGCACATCGTTGCCCAGGCGCTGCGCCTTGTAGCCCCAGTCGATCATCGCCTTGCGGGCCAGGTTGATCGTCTGCGGGCTGGTGGCATTGAGGAAGAACATCGACGCGGCAGTGCCGGCGTTGAACTTCTTCTGCCCCATCTTGCGCAGCAGGTTGCGCATATTCATCGACACGTCGCCGAAGTCGATCTTCACCGGGCAGGGCGTCACGCACTTGTGGCAGACCGTGCAGTGGTCGGCCACGTCGGAGAACTCGTCCCAGTGCTTGATCGACACGCCGCGGCGGGTCTGCTCCTCGTACAGGAAGGCCTCGACCAGCAGCGAGGTGGCCAGGATCTTGTTGCGCGGGCTGTACAGCAGGTTGGCGCGCGGCACGTGGGTGGCGCACACCGGCTTGCACTTGCCGCAGCGCAGGCAGTCCTTGACGCTGTCGGCGATGGCACCGATGTCGCTCTGCTGCATGATCAGCGATTCGTGGCCCATCAGGCCGAACGACGGCGTGTAGGCGTTGCGCAGGTCGGCGCCGGGCAGCAGCTTGCCCTTGTTGAAGCGGCCCTGCGGGTCGATGCGCTGCTTGTAGGCGCGGAAGTCGCCGATCTCGTCCTCGGTGAGGAACTCCAGCTTGGTGATGCCGATGCCGTGCTCGCCCGAAATCACGCCATCCAGCGAACGCGCCAGCGTCATGATGCGGGCCACCGCGCGGTGGGCGTCCTGCAGCATGTCGTAGTCGTCCGAGTTGACGGGGATGTTGGTGTGCACGTTGCCGTCGCCGGCGTGCATGTGCAGCGCCACGAAGACGCGGCCGCGCAGCACCTGCTTGTGGATCTTCTGCGCCTCGTCGAGGATGGGCTTGAACTCGCCGCCGCTGAAGATCTTGCGCAGTTCGGCGCGCACCTCGTTCTTCCAGGACACACGGATGGTGCGGTCCTGCAGCAGGTGGAACACGGTGGCGTCCGGCTGCTGCGCCAGGCGCGCCTCGAAGGCCTGGCCGAGCAGGCCCAGGCCGTGGCCGATCAGCGATGCCTTGGCCGCGGCCAGCGGCATGTCGAGGCTGTCCTGCAGGAAGCGCCAGCGCGCGCGGATCTCGCGCAGCAATTGCAGCGCGTGCTGGACGCGGTCTTCCAGCAGTTCGGCGCTGGGGATCTCGTTGGCGTCGTCGCTGCGGCCCAGCGGCAGGTTGCCGCGCGCGAAGAAGCCTTCCAGCGCGTCGACCAGCACCAGCTTGTTCTTGATCGACAGCTCGATATTGATGCGCTCGATGCCGTCGGTGTACTCGCCCATGCGCGGCAGCGGGATCACCACGTCTTCGTTGATCTTGAAGGCGTTGGTGTGGCGTGCGATGGCGGCGGTGCGCGAACGGTCGAGCCAGAACTTCTTGCGCGCCTCGGGGCTGACCGCGACGAAACCCTCGCCGCTCTTGCCGTTGGCCATGCGGATGACTTCCGAGGTGGCGCGCGCGACGGCGTCTTCATCGTCGCCGACGATGTCGCCGATCAGCACCATCTTGGGGAAGGCATTGCGCTTGCTCTTGGTGGCATAGCCGACCGCGCGCAGGTAGCGCTCGTCCAGGTGCTCCAGGCCGGCCAGGATGGCGCCGCCGGGCGTCTTCGACTCGATGTCGAGGAAGTCCTTGATCTCGACGATGCTCGGAATGGCATCGCGCGCCTGGCCGAAGAACTCGAGGCACACGGTACGCATGTGCTTCGGCATCCGGTGCAGGATCCAGCGCGCGCTGGTGATGATGCCGTCGCAGCCTTCCTTCTGGATGCCCGGCAGGCCGGCCAGGAACTTGTCGGTGACGTCCTTGCCCAGGCCTTCCTTGCGGAACTTGCGGCCTTCGATGGACAGGGTCTCGGTGCGCAGCAGCTTTTCGCCCGGCGCCCGGCTGCCGTCGAACCACTTCAGTTCGAAGTCGGCCACCGGCACGTCGTGGATCTTGCCCAGGTTGTGGTTCAGGCGGGTGATCTCGAGCCAGTTCCCCTCGGCATCGACCATGCGCCACCAGGCCAGGTTGTCCAGCGCGGTGCCCCACAGCACGGCCTTCTTGCCGCCCGCGTTCATCGCCACGTTGCCGCCGATGCAGGACGCATCGATCGAGGTCGGGTCGACCGCGAACACCAGCCCGGCCTTGTCGGCCGCGTCCGCCACGCGGCGCGTGACCACGCCGGCGCCGGAGAAGATGGTGGCCACCTTGCCCGCCACGCCCGGCAGGTCGGTGTCTTCGACCGGACCGAGCTGCTCCAGCTTCTCGGTGTTGATCACCGCGCTCATCGGCGTCAGCGGCACGGCGCCGCCGGTGTAGCCGGTGCCGCCTCCGCGCGGGATGATGGTCAGGCCCAGCTCGAAGCAGCCCTTGACCAGGCCGGCGATCTCTTCCTCGGTGTCGGGCGTCAGCACGACGAAGGGATACTCCACGCGCCAGTCGGTGGCATCGGTCACGTGCGAGACGCGCGACAGGCCGTCGAACTTGATGTTGTCCTTCTGCGTGACCCGGCCCAGCACGCGCTGGGCGCGCTTGCGCAGATCATAGGCGTGGGCGAACTCCTGCTTGAAGTCCTCGATGGCCTGCTTGGCGAAGGCGACCAGCTGCTCGACCCGGTGCGAGCGGCCCTCGGCCGCAGGCTCGGCATGCTCGGCGCGGTCGGCGGCGCGGCGCTTCTCCACTTCGCCGAGGCGATGGTGCAGCGCGCCCACCAGCATCTCGCGGCGCTTGGGATTCTCCAGCAGGTCGTCCTGCAGGTAGGGATTGCGGCGCACCACCCAGATATCACCCAGCACCTCGTACAGCATGCGCGCGGAACGCCCGGTGCGGCGCTCGCCGCGCAACTCGTCCAGGATGCGCCAGGCTTCCTCGCCGAGCAGGCGGATCACGATCTCGCGGTCCGAGAACGAGGTGTAGTTGTAGGGGATTTCGCGCAGGCGCGGCGGGGCGTCCTGCGCAGCGAGCTTGGCGTCGAGCACGAGTGGGGCGTTCATGGGGGACCGCTTCCTGCAGCGCACGGGGACGGTGCGCAAGTCGTCTTTAAACGGGAATTGTACTGCAAGGGCTGGAATCGCTGCGCCGCAGCATGACAAGACCCTTGAAGCGTGGGGAACTTTTCTCCCGAAGTGCTCTACTGGCCGGAAGCCAGGGGAAATCCGGGAATGGAAAACCGGGAATGGCTAGAAGAGTTGCTTCAGGAACACCCCCATCTGATGCCAGAACCCGTCGGGAATCCATAGCAGCGCGCTGGTCATGGCCAGGTAGCGCAGGAACTTGCCGATGGCCATATAGGCCACACTGGGCCAGAAGCGCAGCCGGAGCCACCCCGCCAATGTGCATAAAGGATCACCAATGGCCGGTAGCCAGGACAGCAGCAGCGCCGGCGGCCCCAGCCGGCGCATCCAGCGGAAATAGCGTTCATCCAGGGCCGGCTTGCGCGGCCGCCTCTCATGGGCGCGATGCTGGGCGCGTTCCTGTTCGTGCAGCCGCGCCTGGCGATGCTTGCGGTAGCGTACCAGCGCCAGCTTGGCGGCATAACCCATCCACCAGTCGATCGCGCCGCCGATGGTATTGCCGATCGCGGCCACGATCACCGCCGGCCAGAACATGTGCGGGTTCAGCTTGATATAGCCGAACACGGCCGGCTCCGAACCCAGCGGCAGCAGCGTGGCCGACACCAGGCTGACCAGGAAGATGGCCGGCAGCCCCACCTTGGGCAGGGCGACGATGCCGAACAGCCAGTCGAGGAATCCTTCCATGGAACGTATGGCCGGTAGCGGGCACGGTTGGGGGCGACATTCTATCAGTGCCCCACCTCCGGCCCTGCCCGCATGGCGGCCTCGTGCGATTTGTGATTAACTGTTAGAGCCTGTCGCGGCCGATCCTTCGCCGGCCGCCCGGGCCGCCGCGCCACCGCCCGCCAAGGCCCGCCCCGGGCCCGGCGGCAGCGCCGGCGGCACCACCATCACGAAATAGCCGTACCGACAAACGGCAGTACCGCGCAGTGGCCAGTCCCGCGCCGTCGCTTTCGGGATCCGGGTCCTGTCCATGCGCGTCCACCCACATGGAGACAAGCATGGCAATTCCGATCCGCCTGACGGTCAACGGCAGGTCCGTCGACGCCCAGGTCGAACCCAACACCCTACTGGTCCAGTTCCTGCGCGAGCAGCTGCGGCTGACCGGCACCCACGTCGGCTGCGACACCGCCCAGTGCGGCGCCTGCACCGTCCACCTGGACGGGCGTGCGGTGAAGGCGTGCAACATCCTGGCGGCGCAGGCGGACGGATCCACGGTCACCACCATCGAGGGCCTGGCCGGCAGCAACGGCGAGCTGCATCCGATGCAGGCGGCCTTCCGCGAGTGCCACGGCCTGCAGTGCGGCTTCTGCACGCCCGGCATGGTCATGAGCGCCACCGCGCTGGTACAGGAACAGCCCGATGCCGGCGCGGACGCGATCCGCGCCCATCTCGAGGGCAACCTGTGCCGCTGTACCGGCTATCACAATATCGTGCGTGCAGTGCAGCAGGGCCAGGCCGCCATGCGCGGTGCCGGCGCCGCCGCCAGCGCCGAATGAGCGCGAGGAGGACGCCATGAACGCACCCGACAACAAGCGCCTGGTGGGCGCCGCGGTCAAGCGCAAGGAAGACTACCGCTTCCTGACCGGCAATGGCCAGTACACCGACGACGTCTCGCTGCCGCAGCAGAGTTACGGCTACTTCCTGCGCTCGCCGCACGCGCACGCGCGCATCCGCTCGATCGACACCACCGAGGCCAAGGCCTCGCCCGGCGTGATCGCCGTGCTGACCGGCGCCGACGTGGCGGCCGACAAGATCGGCGGCCTGCCCTGCGGCTGGCTGATCCACAGCATCGACGGCAGCCCCATGAAGGAGCCGCCGCATCCGGTGATCGCCCATGACAAGGTGCGCCACGTGGGCGACCAGGTCGCGCTGGTGGTGGCCGAGACGCTTCAGCAGGCCAAGGACGCGGCCGAGAAGATCGAGGTCGACTACGACGAACTGCCGGCCGTGGTCAACACTGCCCAGGCTGCCGCCAGCCGGACGCTGGTGCACGACGACGTGCCCGCCAACACCTGCTACACCTGGGGCCACGGCGACCGCGCGGCCACCGACGCCGCCTTCGCCCGCGCCGCGCACGTGACCACGCTGGAGATCGTCAACAACCGGCTGATCCCCAACGCCATCGAGCCGCGCGCGGTCAACGCCAGCTACCACCGCCAGGACGACAGCTACACGGTCTACGTGGCCAACCAGAACCCGCACGTCGAGCGCCTGCTGATGGCGGCCTTCGTGATGGGGCTGCCCGAGTCGCGGCTGCGCATCATCGCTCCGGACGTGGGCGGCGGCTTCGGCTCGAAGATCTTCCTCTACGCGGAAGACGTGGCGCTCACCTGGGCCGCGAAGAAAGTCGGCCGCCCGATCAAGTGGACCGCCGAACGCTCCGAGTCCTTCCTCTCGGACGCGCACGGCCGCGACCACGTGACGCGCGCCGAGCTGGCGCTCGACGCCGACGGCAGGTTCCTGGCGATGCGCGTGCACACGGTGGCCAATATGGGCGCCTACCTGAGCACCTTCGCCTCCAGCGTGCCGACCATCCTTTATGCCACGCTGCTGGCCGGCCAGTACGCCACGCCGGCCATCTACGCCGAGGTGCAGGCGGTCTTCACCAACACCGCCCCGGTCGATGCCTATCGCGGCGCCGGCCGCCCCGAGGCCACCTACGTGGTGGAGCGCCTGGTCGAAGCCGCGGCGCACGAATTGAAGGTCGACCCCGCCGAGCTGCGCCGCAAGAACTTCATCCGCCAGTTCCCCTACGCCACCCCGGTGGGCCTGACCTACGACACCGGCGACTACGAGCCCTGCCTGGCGCGCGCGCAGGAACTGGCCGACGTCAAGGGCTTCCCGGCACGGCGCGACGAAGCGAAGCAGCGCGGACGGCTGCGCGGCCTCGGCTACTCCTGCTACATCGAGGCCTGCGGGCTGGCGCCCTCCAACATCGCCGGCGCGCTGGGCGCACGCGCGGGCCTGTTCGAGGTGGGCGAGATCCGCGTCGACCCGACCGGCACCGTGACCGTCTTCACCGGCAGCCACAGCCACGGCCAGGGCCACGAGACCACCTTCGCCCAGGTGGTGGCCGACCGGCTCGGCATCGCGCTGGAAGCGGTCGAAGTGGTGCACGGCGACACCGGCCGCGTGCCCTTCGGCATGGGCACCTACGGCTCGCGCTCGCTGGCCGTGGGCGGCTCGGCCATCATGAAGGCGCTCGACAAGATCGAAGCCAAGGCCAAGAAGATCGCGGCCCACCTGCTGGAAGCCTCGGACGCCGACATCGAGTTCAAGGACGGCGTGTTCCGCGTGGCCGGCACCGATCGCAGCAAGACCTGGGGCGAGGTGGCGCTGACCGCCTACGTGCCGCACAACTACCCGCTCGACAAGCTCGAGCCCGGCCTGAACGAGAACGCCTTCTACGACCCGACCAACTTCACCTATCCATCGGGCGCCTACGTCTGCGAGGTGGAAGTCGACCCGGACACCGGCGAGTCGTGGGTGGTCAAGTTCACCGCGGTGGATGACTTCGGCAACGTCATCAACCCGATGATCGTCGAAGGCCAGGTGCACGGCGGCATCGGCCAGGGCCTCGGCCAGGCCATGCTGGAGCGCTGCGTCTATGACGACGAAAGCGGCCAGCTGCTGACCGGCTCCTACATGGACTACGCCATGCCGCGCGCCGGCGACCTGCCCGACTTCACCGTGGAGACCGCCAAGGGCACGCCCTGCACGCACAATCCGCTGGGCGTCAAGGGCTGCGGCGAGGCCGGCGCGATCGGCTCGCCGCCGGCCTTCATCAATGCCCTGGTCGATGCGCTGTCGCCGCTGGGCGTGCACGACATCCAGATGCCCGCCACGCCGCACCGCGTCTGGCAGGCCATCCAGGCCGCCAAGGCTCCCTGACCCCGACGCACGAGGATCCGACATGTACGCATTCCAATTCGAACGTGCCGCGGACACCCAGGCCGCGGTGGCGAAGCTCAAGGCCGATCCCGACGCCAAGTACCTCGGCGGCGGGCAGAGCCTGCTGGCGGCGATGAAGCTGCGCCTGGCCGCGCCCTCGGCGCTGGTCGACGTGACGCGCATTCCCGGCCTGGCCGGGGTCGGCGCGGAGAACGGCGCGCTGGTGATCGGCGCGGCCACGCGCCATGCCGACGTGGCCGCCGACGCCGAGGTGCGGCGCCGCATCCCGGCGCTGGCCGCGCTCGCCGGCGGCATCGGCGACCGCCAGGTGCGCGCCATGGGCACGCTGGGCGGCTCGCTCGCCAACAACGACCCTGCCGCGTGCTACCCGGCCGCGGTGCTGGCGCTGGGGGCCACGGTGACGACCGACCGCCGCCAGATCGGCGCCGACGACTTCTTCCGGGGCCTGTACGAGACCGCGCTGGAGCCGGACGAGCTGATCCTGTCGGTGCGCTTCCCGGTGCCCGAGCAGGCGGCCTACGTCAAGTTCCGCAACCCCGCCTCGCGCTTCGCCCTGGTCGGCGTGATGGTGGCGCGCAGCGGCAACGCCGTGCGCGTGGCCGTGACCGGGGCGGCCGACTGCGTGTTCCGCTGCCAGCCGCTGGAGCAGGCGCTGTCCGCCAGCTTCACGCCGGCGGCGGCACGCGCGGTCACGCTGGACCCGGCGGGCCTGAACGGCGACCTGCATGCCTCGCCGGAGTACCGGGCCCACCTGATCCCGGTGCTGGCGGCGCGGGCGGTGGAGGCGGCGACGCGGGGCTAGTGGCGCCTGCTTGCTGACTTCTCCGCCGCGGGCTTCCCGCTTCCGCCGGGCGTGGGAGGGATCGGAGCCCCGAGCCAGCGCGCTTCGGGCCTTGCCGCATAGAAACCGCCTGCCCGCGCCTCCGGCCCCTCTCCCGCCTGCGGGAGAGGGGAGCTCACCGGCGGTCATTGCCAACGTGCCGCCAAGCCGACCTGACGCATCCATGCTTCCCGCTTCCATCGACCAGACCCTCGCCCTGCTCGAAGCCCAGCAGTATTTCGCCGACCGCGAGACGGCGACCGTGCTCTACCTGGCCCTGCGCATGCAGCGCCCGCTGTTCCTGGAGGGCGAGCCCGGCGTCGGCAAGACCGCGCTGGCCCAGGCCATTGCCGCCACGCTCGGCACGCGCCTGCTGCGGCTGCAGTGCTACGAAGGCCTCGATGCCTCCAGTGCCCTGTACGAGTGGGACTACCCGCGCCAGATCATGGCGCTGCGGCTGGCCGAGGCACGCGGCGAGCGGCCCGAGGCGCAGTCGCTCTATCACGACGACTTCCTGCTCAAGCGCCCGCTGCTGGAGGCGTTGCTGCCCGATCCCGCGGCGCCGGGTGTGCCGCGCGTGCTGCTGATCGACGAGATCGACCGCGCCGACGAGCCGTTCGAGGCCTTCCTGCTCGAAGTGCTGTCCGAATACCAGGTGTCGATCCCCGAGATCGGCACCCTCCGCGCCGAGCGGCCACCGCTGATCCTGGTCACCTCGAACCGCACGCGCGAGGTGCACGACGCGCTCAAGCGCCGCTGCCTGTACCAGTGGATGGGCTACCCGTCGCGCGAGCGCGAACTGCAGATCGTGGCGGCGCGCGCGCCCGAGGCCGCCACCGCGCTGCAGCACCGGGTGGTCAGCGTGATCCACCGGCTGCGCACCCTCGACCTGTACAAGGCGCCGGGCATCGCCGAGGCCATCGACTGGGCCCGTGCGCTGGCCGCGCTCGGCACCACCGAGCTCGACCCGCAGTCGGTGCGCGATACGCTCGGCGTGCTGCTGAAGTACCAGGACGACCTGGCGCGCGTGGACGGCCCCACCATCGCCGAACTGCTGGCCGCGCCCGAGCCGGCCCGCTGACGCCATGGCACGCCCGCATGCCGCCCCCGGCCAGCGCCACGGTCCGCCGATGCTGGCGCGCAACGTCACCCATTTCATGCGCCTGCTGCGCGAGGCTGGCTTCCCGCTGTCGCCCGCGCACGCCGCCGACGCCCTGCAGGCGCTGCAACTGGTCGACATCGGCAGGCGCGACGAGGTACGCGCCGCGCTGGCGGCGCTGGTGCTATCGGGGCCGGACCAGCGTCCGCTGTTCGATGCCGCCTTCGACCTGTTCTGGCGCGACCCCGACTGGGAAGGCAAGTTGCGCGCGTTGCTGCTGCCGCGCGTCGACGCGGGCGCGCCGCCGCCGCGACGCAGCAACCGCCTGGCCGACGCGCTGGCGGCGCAGGTGCCGCCCGGCCTGCGCGCCCCGCCGGAGCCCGGACAGGCCGAGCGCTTCAGCGCGCCGCTCACCTTCTCCGACCAGGAACGCCTGGCCCAGCGCGACTTCGAGACCCTGAGCGCCGAAGAGTGGCGTGCCCTGCGCCACCTGGTGCGGGCGCGCCGCACCCGCCTCGCCATGCAGCACACCCGCCGCCTGCGCACCGCGGCCAGCGGCTGCCGGGCCGACGTGCGCGCCAGCGCGCGCCTGGCGGTGCGCCAGCAGGGCGAATGGATGCGCTGGAAGTTCCGCCGCCGCGTGGAGCGCCGCCCGCCGCTGGTGCTGCTGCTCGACATCTCGGGCTCGATGAGCCAGTACTCGCGCGCGGTGCTCTACTTCTGCCACGCCCTGATGCAGTCGCGCGAGCGCCTCTCGGTCTTCCTGTTCGGCACGCGCCTGACCAATATCACGCGCTCCCTGCGCGAACGCGATCCGGACGAGGCGGTCGAGGCCATCTCCAGCCACGTGCGCGACTGGGCCGGCGGCACCCGCATCGGTGCCGCGCTGGCCAGCTTCAACCGCGAATGGGCGCGCCGCGTACTGGCCGGCCGCGCCACCGTGCTGCTGGTCACGGACGGCCTCGACCACGAGCACATCGACCTGCTCGACAGCGAGATGGCGCGCCTGCGCCGCTTCGCCCACCGCATCATCTGGCTCAACCCGCTGCTGCGCTTCGCCGGCTTCACGCCGCGCGCGCGCGGGGTGCAGGCCATCCTGCCCCACGTCGACGCGCTGCGCTCGGCCCACAACCTGGACAGCCTGTTCGCGCTCGAGGCGCTGCTCACCGACGATGCCGGCCGCGCGGCCGTCCCGCACCCACCTGCCGCGCACGCGGCGCCGACGCACCAGGAGGAACCCCGACCATGGAAATGAACCAGACCCAGCGCCTGCCGGTGCCCAAGCAAGTGGCCTGGGAAGCACTGAACGACACCGCCCTGCTCAAGCAGTGCATCCCGGGCTGCGAGAGCATCGAACCCGATGGCGACAACGCCTACCTGCTGGCGCTGACCGCGGCGATCGGCCCGGTCAAGGCACGCTTCAAGGGCCGCATGGCCCTGCAGGACATCCAGGCGCCCGACAGTTACACTATCCAGTTCGACGGACAGGGCGGCGCGGCCGGCTTCGGCAAGGGCTCCGCCCACGTCAGGCTCGATGCCGAAGGCGAGGAAACGCTGCTGAGCTATACGGTCAACGCGCAGGTGGGCGGCAAGATCGCGCAGATCGGCTCGCGCCTGGTCGATGCCGCCGCGCGCAAGATGGCCGACAGTTTCTTCACCCGCTTCACCGAAGCGCTCGGCGGCGGCGCGCAGGAAGCCGCCGCGCAGGAAGGCGAAGGCAGCGGCCAGGACAAGAACCAGGACGGCAGCCAGGACAGCAGCCAGGGCGGCGGCGGACAGTCAGACGAACCCAAGCGGAAACGATCATGGACAGCGTGGATCTCGAAGTCCTGAAGAGCAGCGTGCGCTGGATGGCCGAGGGCCACCGCGCGCTGCTGGTGACGGTGGTCAGAACCTGGGGCTCCTCGCCCCGCCCCGAAGGCGCCATGCTGGCCGTGCGCGACGACGGCCTGGTGGTCGGCTCCGTCTCCGGCGGCTGCATCGAGGACGACATCATCGACCGCGTGCGCCGCGAAGGCATTCCCGCCAGCGACCACGCCCGCCCGGAGGCCGTCAAGTACGGCATCAGCGCCGAGGAGGCCCACCGCTTCGGCCTGCCCTGCGGCGGCACCATCGAACTCGTCTGCGAGCCCCTCGCCCCCGCACGCGCCGACGCCAGCGCCCTGCCCGCCCTGCTGCACGCGGTCGAGAACGGCCGCCTGGTGGCGCGCAGCCTCGACATGGCCAGCGGCGACGCGGCCCTCGGCCCGGCCCTGGCCACCGACGGCCTCGCCTTCGACGGCAAGACCCTGCTGACCATCCACGGGCCGCGCTACCGCATGCTCGTCATCGGCGCCGGGCAGCTCTCCAAGTACCTGTGCCAGATCGCCGTCGGCCTCGGCTTCCAGGTCACCGTGTGCGACCCGCGCGAAGAGTACACCGAGACCTGGGACATCCCCGGCATCACGATGGTGCGCACCATGCCCGACGACACCGTCACCGAGATGCAGCTCGATGAACGCTGCGCGGTGATCGCCCTGACCCACGATCCCAAGCTCGACGACCTCGCCCTGATGGAGGCGCTGCGCACCCCGGCCTTCTACGTCGGCGCGCTCGGCTCGCGCCGCAACAACCAGGCGCGCCGCGAACGGCTCAAGGAATTCGACCTCAGCGAGCTCCAGCTCGCCCGCCTGCACGGCCCGGTCGGCATCTACATCGGCAGCCGCACGCCGCCCGAGATCGCCATCTCGATCCTGGCCGAGGTGGTCGCCGCCAAGAACCACGTCTCCCTGCCCGACATCCTGCAGGTCGAGGGCGCCAAGGCCGCGCGCGAGCTGGCGGCCGGTGCCGCCAGTACCTGCGGCACGGCGCCATGAACGGCGCGCCGGACGGCACCGACCTGCCCACCGGCATCCTGCTGGCGGCCGGCTTCGGCCGGCGCTTCGATCCCGCCGGCGCGCGCGACAAGCTGCTGGAAACGCTGCCCGGCGGCCGCACCACGGTCGCCTGGCGCAGCGCGCGCACGCTGGCGGTGGCCTTGCCGGGTGCGCTCGCCGTGGTGCGCCCGGGCAGCGAGGCGCTGGCGCAGGAGCTGCGCCGCGCCGGCTGCCGCGTGCTGGAAGCGCCCGAGGCGCGGGCCGGCATGGGCGCCGCGCTGCGCGCCGCCGTGGCGGCGACCCCGCAGGCGCGCGGCTGGGTAGTGGCACTGGCCGACATGCCCTGGCTCAGCCTCGAACTGGTGCGCGCGGTCGCGCTGTCCATCACCACGCCGGACACCATCGCCGCGCCGTGGCGCGACGGCCGGCGCGGACACCCGGTCGGCTTCGGCCCCCATTGGCGCGAGGCCCTGCTGCAACTCGACGGCGACGAAGGCGCGCGCGCGCTGCTCAAGACCCAGCCGGTGACGCGCATCCCGACCGAGGACGACGGCGCCTTCCGCGACGTGGATACGCCTGCCGACCTGCGCTGAGCGCACGCAGCCACGCGCCCTGGCGGCGGTCCGCGCCCACCCGGTCAGCCGCAGTCGGACTCGGCCAACGTGCGCAGGAACTCCCCGCTCCACCAGTGCACGTCCTGCGCGCGGATGCGCTCGAGCAGCTTGCCGTGGCGCGCCTGGCGCTCGGCCAGCGGCATGTGCAGCGCCTGCTGGACCGCCTGCGCGGTGGCGCGCGTGTCGTAGGGATTGACCAGCAGCGCTTCTTTCATCTGTTCGGCGGCACCGGCGAAGCGCGACAGCACCAGCACGCCGGGATCGGCCGGGTCCTGCGCGGCCACGTACTCCTTGGCCACCAGGTTCATGCCGTCGCGCAGCGGCGTGACCAGGGCCACGCGGCTGGCGCGGCACAGGCCCGGCAGGCGCCGGCGCGAAGTGGTGCGATGGATGTAGCGCACCGGCATCCAGTCCAGTTCTCCATAGCGGCCGTTGATGGCACCGGTAATGCCCTCCATTTCGCGACGCAGGTCCGCATAGGCGTCCACGCTCTCGCGCGAGGGCGCGGCGATCTGCACCAGCGTAGCGCTCATGCGATTCTCCGGATACTCCGCCAGCAGGATCTGGAAGGCCTTGAGCCGCTGCGGCAGGCCTTTCGAGTAGTCGAGCCGGTCGATCCCCAGCAGCAGCCGCCGGCGCGCATACTGCGCCATCATCATCTCGTAGGTTTCGCGCGCTTCCGGGCCGCGGCCGAGCTCGGCGAACTCGTCGACATCGATGCCGATGGGGAAGGCCTGCGCACGCACGGTGCGGTGGAAGGCCCGGTAGCGATGCTCGCCCATCGGCTCGGCGCGGGCCTCGGACTGGACGTAGCGTCCGAAGTGCTCGAGGTCGGCATGGCTCTGGAAGCCGACCAGGTCGTAGGCGAACAGCGCCCGCATCAGCCACTCGTGCTGCGGAATGGCAGCCAGGATCAAGGGCGGCGGCAGCGGTATGTGCAGGAAGAAGCCGATGCGCTGGCTGCAGCCGATCGCGCGCAGCTCGGCCGCCAGCGGGATCAGGTGGTAGTCGTGGATCCAGATCTCGTCGTCGGGCTCCAGCAGCGGCGCCAGCTTGCGCGCGAACAGCTGGTTCACGCGCCGGTAGATGTTCAGGTTCTGGCCGGCGTCGAAGTCCGCCAGGTCCAGCCGATAGTGGAACACCGGCCACAACACGCCGTTGCTGTAGCCCAGGTAGTAGCCGTCATGGTCCTCCCGGCACAGGTCCACCGTGGCCAGCGTGACATTGCCGGCCTGCTGCTGGTGCAGTTCGCCCTCGCCGGGCGTGCCGCCCTGCGCGGTCTCCACCACCTTGCCGCTCCAGCCGAACCAGAGCCCGCCCGTCACCTTCAGCGCCTCGCCCAGCGCGACGGCCAGGCCGCCGGCCGACGCGTTGCGCGGATCGGCGACGCGGTTCGATACCGCCACCAGTCTACCCATCGTCTTCCTTGTCGTCGTTCACTCCAGTCGCCGAGCGTGCCCGCGCGAGGCCGCCATGGCAGCCTCGCGCGGGCTCAGATCACCGAGTCCCACGGCGCCGACAGGCGCACGGCGCCGTTGATCAGGCCGACCATCGAATAGGTCTGCGGAAAGTTCCCCCACATCTCGCCGCTGACCGGATGCGTGTCTTCCGACAGCAGTCCGAGTGGATTGCGCGCCGCCAGCATGGCTTCGAAGATCTCGCGCGCCTGCTCGCGCCGGCCGATGCGCGCCAGCGCGTCGATACGCCAGAATGTGCAGATGTTGAAGGCGGTCTCGGGCTTGCCGAAGTCGTCGGGAGCCTCGTAGCGACGCATGAAGGGTCCGTCGCACAGCGACCTCTCGAGCGCGTCCACGGTGGCGACGAAGCGCGGGTCGAGCGGGTCGATGAAGCCCACCTCGATCATCAGCAGCGCGCTGGCATCGAGATCGCGCCCGCCGAAGCTCTCGGCGAAGGCCTGGCGCGATTCGCTCCACGCTTCGGCCAGGATGCGCGCGCGCATGCGCTCGGCGTGCTCGCGCCAGTAGGCCGCGCGCGTGGGCAGCTGCAGCTTGTCACCGATCTTGGCGAGACGGTCGCAGGCCGCCCAGCTCATCAATGCCGACGAGGTATGCACGCGGGCGCGCGTGCGCAGCTCCCACATGCCGGCATCGGGCGTGCCGAACACGCGCACCGCCTGTTCGCCCACCTGCTCGAGGATGTGGTACTCGGTGGGGCCGCCACGGTGCAGCAGGCGGTGGTCATGGAAGGCCTGCGCCGCGCCGAGCACCACATTGCCGTAGACATCGTGCTGGAAATGCTCCTGCGCCTGGTTGCCGACCCGCACCGGCCCCATGCCGCGATAGCCCGGCAGGTAGTCCAGCACGGCCTCGGGCAATTCACGCTCCAGGCCGATGCCGTAGAGCGGCTGGATATGGCCGTCACGCGACTGCATCACCACATTGGACAGCCAGCGCAGATAGTCTTCCATGGTGCCGACCTCGGACAGGCTGTTGAGCGCGCGGATCACGAAGAAGGCGTCGCGCAGCCAGCAGAAGCGGTAGTCCCAGGTGCGGCCGCTGTGCGGTGCCTCGGGAATGCTGGTGGTCATGGCGGCCACGATCGCGCCGGTTTCCTCGAACAGCGACAGCTTGAGCGTGATGGCCGCGCGGATCACCGCGTCCTGCCATTCGCGCGGCACCGCCAGCCGGCGCGACCATATCTTCCAGTAGGCAACGGTTTCCTGCTCGAAGTCGCGTGCGGTCTGCTCCACGCCGCCGGCCAGGGTCTCGTCCGGCCCGAGGATGAAGTCGCAGCTCCGGGTCAGCAGGAAAGGCGTTCCTGACATCACATAGGTCAGCGGCGCATCGGTGGTCATGCGCAGCGTCATGTTCTCGCCAATGAAGCGCACATGGCTGCTGCCGCGCGTGACCTGCGGCACCGTGCGGCCCCATTCGAAGCGCGGCGCCACCACCACGCGCACGCGCGGCGCACCCCGCACGGGACGGATGCGCCGCACCAGGGTGATGGGGCGGAAGTAGCGCCCCATGCGGAAGAAGCGCGGTGCGAAATCGGTCACTTCCACGCAATTGCCGTGGGTATCCGTCAGGCGCGTGTGCAGCACGGCGGTGTTCGGCTCGTACCACTGGCGCGAGCGGTGGAAATTCTCCAGCTCGACGGAGAAATGACCGCCGTTCTCGCTGGGATCGAGCAGGGCATTGAAGACCGGGTCGCCGTCGAAGCGCGGCAGGCAGCACCAGACGATGCGGGCGCGCGCATCGACCAGCGCCGAGAACGAACAGTTGCCGATCATGCCGAGCGCGAGCGAGGACGGCGCATGCGGCCCGGCATCCGGCTGGGCAGAGGGATCGGCAGCCGCGGCAGCTGCGGTGGGCGCTTGGGTCACAGGGATGCCTCCTTCAGGTGAACGCGGTCCGGAACGGTCCCCCGCGCGGCGCGGCCAGCGCCGCGGCGGATCGGTGCAGCCAGCAGCGCAGCGCCGCCGGGCCCGGCACGCTGACGCCGGCGGCGCTGGGGCGCTCGCCCACCAGCACGCCAAGGCCTCCCAGCGCATGCACGGCGACGAAGCCCGCTTCGTCGGTCACGTCATCGCCGGCGAACAGCGGCCGGCGCGAAGCGAACGGTTCGGCACGCATGAAGGCGGCAATGGCGCTGCCCTTGTCGATGCCCGCCGGCTTGACTTCCATCACCATCTTGCCCGGCAGGATCTCCAGGCCGTGCAGCCCGCGCACCGCCTCGGCCAAGGCCGCGCGCACCAGGGCCTCGAGCTGCGGCGCGGCGCGGTAGTGCACGGCCAGCGCGGCCGATTTCGGCTCCAGCAACAGCTCGGGATAGGCCCGCGCCAGCGGCGCCAGGCGCTCCCACAGCAGCGCCAGCGCCGGCGGCGCGGCCACTGCTGCGGCCTCGCCATCGTGGCGGTACTCGGCACCGTGCACGCCGGCGGCGGGCAGGCGCAGCGGGTGCAGGAAAGCGTCCAGCTCGGCGATCGGGCGTCCCGAGACAATGGCCAGGGCGCCATCCAGCGCCTCGTGCAAGCGCCGCAGCGTGCCGAGCAGTTCCGGCTCGACGCGCACCAGGTCGGGGCGCGGCGCCAGGTCGGCCAGCGTGCCGTCGAAGTCGAGGAACAGCGCGGTATCCGGTTCGATCAGAGGAAGCGAAGGCATCGTTGCACACCCTAGCATGCGGTTCCGGCGATCGTCCACCCGGCGCTGTCCTACACGGCCGGCGCCGGCGACATGGCGTCGGCGCCGCATCGGCCGCCGCTTCGCCCCACCCTGCCATCCATTATCATTAGCGCTTTCCGCATTTTCCAGCCACACGGCCGCGCTTGCGCCGGCCGCCGCTACTGACCCGCCCGCCGGCGCCGACGATGACCCGCAAACCCGACTACCTGAAGAAGATCCTGACCGCCAAGGTGTACGACGTGGCGCAGGAGACCGACCTGACCTACGCCCACCAGCTCTCGGCCCGCACCGGCAATGCCGTGTGGTTCAAGCGCGAGGACACCCAGCCGGTGTTCTCCTTCAAGCTGCGCGGCGCGTACAACAAGATGGCCTCGCTGACGGCCGAGGAACTCAAGCGCGGCGTGATCGCTGCGTCGGCGGGCAACCACGCGCAGGGCGTGGCACTGTCGGCAGCGCGCCTGCAGTGCCGCGCCATCATCGCCATGCCGGTCACCACGCCCCAGGTCAAGATCGATGCGGTGCGCGAGCGCGGCGGCAAGTGGGTGGAAATCGTGCTGCACGGCGAGTCCTACAGCGACGCCTACCTGCACGCCGCCGAGCTGGAGAAGAAGCACAAGCTGACCTTCATCCATCCCTTCGACGATCCCGAGGTGATCGCCGGCCAGGGCACCATCGCCATGGAGATCCTGCGCCAGCACCCGGCGCCGATCCACGCCATCTTCGTCGCCATCGGCGGCGGCGGCCTGATCTCCGGCATCGCCGCCTACGTCAAGGCGGTACGCCCCGACATCAAGGTCATCGGCGTGCAGACGGTGGACTCGGACGCCATGAAGCGCTCGGTCGACGCCGGCAAGCGCGTCGAGCTCAAGGACGTCGGCCTGTTCTCGGACGGCACCGCGGTCAAGCTGGTCGGCAAGGAGACCTTCCGCATCACGCGCGAACTGGTCGACGACATCATCCTGGTGGACACCGACGCCATCTGCGCGGGCCTGAAGGACGTGTTCCAGGACACCCGCAGCATCCTCGAGCCGGCCGGCGCGCTGGCGGTCGCCGGCCTGAAGGCCTACGCCGAGCGCGAGAAGCTCAAGGGCGAGACACTGGTGGCCATCGCCTGCGGCGCCAACATGAACTTCGACCGCCTGCGCTTCGTCGCCGAGCGCGCCGAGGTCGGCGAGGCGCGCGAGGCGGTGTTCGCGGTCACCATCCCGGAAGAGCGCGGCAGCTTCAAGCGCTTCTGCGAGCTGGTGGGCACGCGCAGCGTGACCGAGTTCAACTATCGCATCGCGGACAACGACGTGGCGCACATCTTCGTCGGCGTGCAGATCAGCAGCCGCGCGGAGAGCGACAAGATCGCCGCCAACTTCCGCCGCCACGGCTTTGCCACCCTGGACCTGTCCAACGACGAGCTGGCCAAGCAGCACATCCGCTACATGGTGGGCGGCCATTCGCCGCTGGCGCAGGACGAGCTGCTGTACCGCTTCGAGTTCCCCGAGCGTCCCGGCGCGCTGATGAAGTTCCTGACCAGCATGAGCCCGAACTGGAACATCAGCCTGTTCCACTACCGCAACCAGGGCGGCGACACCTCGAATATCCTGGTGGGCATCCAGGTGCCGAAGAGCGACAAGCGCGCCTTCCGCGCCTTCCTGTCCACGCTGGGCTACACGCACACCGACGAGACCGACAATCCCGTCTACAAGCTGTTCCTGGCCTGAGCATTTCGCCCGCGTTCCGCCCGCGTTCTGCCCGGATCCCGGCACAACCCCAGGCCGTTCCCGCCCGCGCGGGAACGGCCAGCGAGGCAAACCATGAGCCTTCCCGAACATTCCCCGCTGGGCAAGCCCTCGGCCTACAAGACCGAGTACGACCCCACCCTGCTCTTCCCCATCCCGCGCCAGCCCAAGCGCACCGAGATCGGCCTGCCCGAAGGCAAGCGGCCGCCCTTCTTCGGCGTCGACATCTGGAACGCCTACGAGCTGTCCTGGCTCAATATGAAGGGCAAGCCGCAGGTCGCCCTGGCCAGCTTCATCATCCCGGCCGAGTCGCCGAATATCGTCGAGTCGAAGTCGTTCAAGCTCTACCTGAACTCGTTCAACCAGAGCAAGATCGCTTCGCCCGAGGCCCTGCAGCAGCTGCTGCACCACGACCTGTCGGAAGCCGCCGGCGCCACCGTGCAGGTCCGGCTCGCCGCCGAAGGGGACTTCGCGCGCCAGCAGATGGGCGAGCTGGACGGCCTGCTGCTGGACCGCCTCGACATCGAGACCGACGTCTACGAGCCCGCGCCGCATCTGCTGCGCGCGGACCAGGAAGCGCCGCCGGTGGAAGAGACGCTGGTCTCGCACCTGCTCAAGTCGAACTGCCTGGTGACCGGCCAGCCCGACTGGGGCAGCGTGCAGATCCGCTACGTGGGCGCGCCGATCGACCAGGAAGGCCTGCTCAAGTACCTGATCTCGTTCCGCAACCACAACGAATTCCACGAGCAGTGCGTGGAACGCATCTTCATGGACGTGCTGCGGCAGTGCAAGCCGGTCAAGCTCGCCGTCTACGCCCGCTACACGCGGCGCGGCGGGCTCGACATCAACCCCTTCCGCACCAACTACAACACGCCCTGGCCGGACAACCGGCGCAACGCGCGCCAGTAGTCCACGGGACGGCACGGCCGCTGCCGCGGCCGGTCCGCCCGAACGCCCGAACGCCTTACAGCCCGCGCCAGTCGCCGGCCTGCTCGAAGGCATGCGCGGCCTGGTAGATCGTGGCTTCGCCCCAGTGCCGGCCCACCAGCATCAGGCCCACCGGCAGGCCATCGTCGAGACCGCAGGGCAGGCTCATGGCCGGATGGCCGGTGGCGTCGAAGGGCGCCGTGTTGGCCACCATCTCGAAGCCGCGCTGGATCACCTCGGCCAGCGGCGCGTCCGGCGCCGGGATCGGCTTGGCGGTGATCGGCAGGGTCGGCATCAGCAGCAGGTCGAAGCGCTCCAGCTCCGCGTCGTAGGCCAGCCGCAGCTGGCGCGCCAGGTTCTGCGCCTTGGCATAGAAACGCCCGCCGTATTGGCGCAGGTAGAACTCGCCGACGAACATCGACAGCTTCAGCGTGGGCGAGAGCCGGTCGGCCTGCTCGCGCCAGCGCGCATGGCGCGCCATCAGCGCGGTGTCGTACAAGCCCTTCCAGTTGAAACCCATGCCGTCGCCGTGCATCATCTGCGCCTGCAGGCCTTCGAGGGCGATCGGCGTCCAGATGGCGACGCCGTCGGCATGCATCGGAATGCTGACCTCCTCCACCTCGGCGCCGAGCTGCGCCAGGCGCCGCGCCGCCGCCCGCACCTTGGCATCGACCCCGGGTTCGCTGTTGGCGTGGCCGAAGCCCTCGCGCACCACGCCGATGCGCAGTCCCGCCACGCCCTTGCCCAGCGCCTCGGTATAGCGCGCCACGCGCGGCGCGTACTGGCGCGGGTCGAGCCCGTCCGGGCCGGCGATCACCTCCAGCAGCAGCGCGTTGTCGGCCACCGTGCGCGTCATCGGCCCGGTGTGGTCGATGGTGGCTTCGATCGGCATGATGCCCGTATAGGGCACCAGCCCGTGCGTGGGCTTCATGCCGTAGCAGCCGGAGAAGGCAGCCGGGATGCGGATGGAACCGCCCTGGTCGCCGCCGATCGCCATGTCGACCTCGCCCGAGCCCACCAGCGCGCCGCAGCCCGAGGACGAGCCGCCGGCGATGTAGCCATGGCGGTGCGGGTTGTGCACCGGGCCGGTGGCATTGGTGTGGCTGCCGCCCGACAGGCAGAAGTACTCGCAGTGCGCCTTGCCGGCGATGGTGCCGCCGGCATCGAGGATGCGCGTCACCACGGTGGCGTCCATGGACGGCACATGGCCCTCCAGCGTCGAGGCGCCATTCATCATCGGCACCCCGGCCAGGCTGATGTTGTCCTTCAGGACCACCGCGCGCCCCGCCAGCGGCCCGGCCGGCGCGCCCTTCACCTCGGTCTTCACGTACCAGGCATTGAGCGGGTTCTCCTGCGGCGGCGGCGCGTATCCCGCGTCGCGCGGATAGCGCGGCGCGGGAACGAAGTCCGGCAGCGCTTCGAGGCGGTCGTACGCCTGCATGCTGCCTTCCATCAGCGCCAGGTAGTCGGCGCATTCGGCCTCGCTCATCGTCATGTGCAGGCTGGCGGTGAGTTCGCGCATCTGGGCGAGGGTCGGTCGCTTCACGGTCATGGGGGCTCCTTGGAAGGGGGGACAGAACGGCAGGAAAAGGGCCGACCGGAAAGGGACGGCCGGAAAGGGACGGCCGGCGGGGGCCTGGGCTGCGCCATGCGATCGCCCTGCACCGCCGCGACAGCGAGCATATTATTTTCCCTGGAAATATTTTCCAAGGAAAATAATTGGATCCTAGGGGAAACCACGAGCACGCCAGGAACACCCGACAAGCACGCCCCGGGGCGCCGGCCCCCTTGTCGCCGGCCGCTGACGGCCGGCCACGGCCATGCTGGCCGGTATCGTCAGAGGCGCTCAGTCACCTGGAAGAAATGGCCATCGGCCTCGGCCAGGAAGACCGGCTGCTGCACGCGCGCGTTGCCCTGCCAGGACAGTCCGCGCACGCTGCGGAAGGCGAGCGGCGCCCGCCGTCCCGCCGCGCGGCCCGGCGCTGCCAGCAGCGCGGCCAGGAAATGCACGCCGTCGTAGGCCGACTGGGCCAGCGCGTTCAGCACCGGCGCGCGCTCGCCGTAGCGGCCGTGATAGCGCTCCTTGAAGGCCATGTTGGCATCGTGGCCCAGCGTGGCGAAGTAGCCGGCGCAGGCGAACAGCCCCGCGGTACTGTCGGCGCCGATGGCGAGCAGGGCATTCTCCTCGATCGCGCAGGACAGGCGCCGTATGCGACGCGCCAGGCCGCGCGCGGCGAACTCGCGGTTGAAGTCGATGGCATCCTGGCCGACCAGCGACAGCAGCACGGCATCGGGACGCAGTCGTTCGATCTCGTCGAGCACCGCGCGGTAGCTTCCACAGGCCGGACGGGTGTAGCGGTCGGCCAGCAGTTGCGCGCCCAGCGCCTGCAGGGCGGCCCCGGCGAAGCGGTGCGAGGCACGCGGCCACACGCAGTCATGCCCGACGAAGACCCAGCGGCGCGCGCCGTAGCGCAGGCACAGGGTGCGCAGCGCGGGCAGCAACTGCAGTTCCGGCGTCTCGCCGATGGCATACACGCCGGGCGCGCGTTCCCCGCCCTCGTAAAGCGGCGTGTAGACGAAGGGGACGCGTCCGCGCGTGGCGGCGCTGACCCGGCCGCGCACCGCGCTGGTGTGCATGCCCACCACCGCGTCGAGGGCGCCCTCGTCGATCAGCGCGCCCAGCTGCTGCGGAATATCGCGGCATTCGTCGGCGGCGTTGAACACGTGCAGGCGCAGCTCGCGGCCGCCGACGCCGCCGGCGCGGTTCAGTTCCTCGGCGGCGAGCTGGGCACAGGCGCGCGCCGACGGTCCCCAGATACCGGTGGCTCCACGCACCGGCACCAGCAAGGCCACTTCCAGCCGGCCCGCATGGCGCGTGCGGGGCGGCGGCGGCGGCGGCCCGACCAGGCAGGTGGCACAGGGATCGTCCACGGGCTCGTCGCCGGTGTCGGCCGGCTTCGCGGGCAGCGGCTTCCATTGCATCGCGTCGTCTCCTTGCGCGCCCGGGAACACGCCGTGGGCCTGGGGCGGAATATTTTCCTGGGAAAGTTTTCCCCTATACTAGCGCAATGTCCCGCACCACTCCGCCCCCGGCCGCCTTCGACGGCTACCTCACCCAGCATCTCGCCCGTGCCCACGCCGCCGTGCAGGCGCGGCTCGAAGCCGCGCTGGCCGCGGAAGGCGTGCAGGTCGAACACTGGAAAGTGCTGCGCGTGCTGGCGGATGCGCACGGCCATGCGATGGGGGAAGTCGCGCAGTCGCTGCTGATGCACCCGCCCACGCTGACCAAGCTGGTCGACAAGATGATCGCCCAGGGACTGGCGATGCGCAGTCCCGACAGCGCAGACAACCGCCGCGTGCTGCTCTACGCCACCGACCAGGGACTGGAGTTGTCGGCGCGGCTGGATGCCCTCGTACAGGCGCACGAAGACAGCCTGGTGCACCGCCTCGGCGCGGCCAAGGCGCGCCAGTTGCGGACCCTGCTCAGCACGCTGGACGAGACGCGCGGCCCGGCCCCGGGCTGATCGCGCGCGCCGGCGCGGCGCTCAGAATTCGCTGTGGAAGCGTACGCCGTAGAACCTGGCGGGACCGCGCGCGGCGTTGTAGCCGGGATTGCGGATGTACTGGAAGTCCGGGCTGATGCTCAGGTACTTGAAGGCCTGGAAGCTGTAGAACACTTCGAACACCTGTTCCGGCGCATAGTCGAGCGCGCCGTCGCCCAGGAAGGCGCCCTGCCCGCCCGCGGCCAGGTAGGCGCGATGGTTCGGCCCCAGCATATTGATCGCCACCGCCATGCCGAGGTTGTCGCGCGGCCGGCCCCAGGCCGTGCCGGCCAGCATGCCGCCCACCGCCACCTGGCGGCCGATCTCCGTGAAGGCGTAGGTCTCGGTCTTGTCGTCCGACATATTGGCGCGCAGGAACACGCCGAGCGAGTCATTGACCTTCTGCATCAGCGATACGCCGATGCCGAGCTTGGCGTGCTCCTCGCGCACGTTGGCGACGTCGGGCGTGGTGCCGGTGGCCTGTCCGTAGCCGAGGGCATCGCTGAAGGAGCCCATGCGCGCCTGGTTGCGCCACAGCAGCAGGCGCGCCACGCCAGGCTGCCCGGCCAGGCGGTAGCGGCGCTCGAATTCCAGGATATCGCCGTAGTGCTTGAACAGGCGCGTATCCAGCGGCAGCCCGTTCGATTCGCGCGGCTGCAGGAAATGGCCGAAGCGCACCGACCAATCGTCGCCGACATACTCCAGCGCGAACCCCCAGTCGTAGCCGCGCGCGTCGGCGGGATAGTCGAAGGAGCCGTGCGCCATGAAGGACCAGTTCATGAACTGGGTGCGCGGGTCGGAACCGTAGTCGTTCTGGTCGAACACATCGAGCACGCCGAAGTTACCGGCGGTCAGCACCAGGCGGCGCTTGTCGACCGAACCGGCAAACTGGTTGAAGTCGGCCTCCTGCTCCTCGCTGCCGCCACCCAGCCCCCAGGTCTGGCGCAGGAAGGCGCGCGCACGGTAGATGGTCGGGTTGGTGCTCGATACCTTGGCCAGTTCGCCGTTGGTGGGGCCGCCTACGCCGTGCAGGTCGGAGAAAGGCACGCCCTGCGTGACCTCGGGATTGAAGTGGAACTCGGCCCCGTTCCACAGCCTGGCGCCGAAATCCAGCGTGGTGCTGAACGAGTAGCTCTTGGCCCGCTGCGACATCAGGCTGTTCGGTCCCGAATAGGCCGCATCGAAGGCCGGCTGGCGCTGCCAGATATAGGTGGCCTGGCCGTGGAAGGCGAAGCGGTCTTCCAGGATCTCCAGCGGCGTACGCTGCGCCGGCGGCGCGACGGCGGCATCCGGTGCGGCGGCCGCGGGCGGCGCGTCCTGTGCCGTGCTCTGCGCCCATGCCGGCGCGGCGGCCAGCGAGCAGGCGGCGCTCAACAGCAGGCAAGGCAGGGGACGCAGCGCCCCGTTGGCGAGTCGGCGGAACAGCATGGAATGGCGGCAGGAGGGGCAGGGAGCGGGCTTGCACGGGTCCGCTCGGTTATTGGGCGCACGAAGCATAGCCAAGCCTGCATGACATGTCCACCTTGTATTGCTGCATTGCAACAAACGCCACCCCGAGCGGGCTTTTCCAGTCATCCTGGCCCAGGTCCGCAGCACCTGGCGATCGTTCTTGAATTAATTAACCCAACAATTAATATGAAACGATCGACAGGAGGGCGCCATGGCCGCACCACCTCTCACCGCACCCCTTTGCGCCGGTCGCCGCCGGCCGGGGCGGCCGAGCCGGCCCGGCCCTTCCGGCGACGCCGGCCCGGACCAGCGCTCCCACCTGCTCGATACGGCCACCTCGCTGTTCGCCGAGCGCGGCGTCGCCGCCACGCCGATCCGGGCCATCGCGACCGCTGCCGGCGTCACGCCGGCCCTGGTTCACTACTATTTCCGAGAGCGCGGCCAATTGCTCGATGCCGTGGTCGACGAACGCCTGCATCCCCTGGTCGACCAGGTCTTTTCCCCGATCGATGCCGTGCTGGCCGACGGCAGCACGGCCAAGGCCGGCGATAGCGCCGCCGACCTCGCGGCCCTGCTGTGCGGCATCGCCGAGCGCCTGATCCGCGCCGCGGCCGCGACGCCATGGTTTCCCGGATTGTGGATCCGCGAGATCGCCGGCGTCGACGGCCAACTGCGTGAACGGATGCTGCAGCGTTTCGCGCTGCCGCGCGCAGGGCGGCTGATCGTCCTGCTGCGCTCAGCCCAGTCGCGCGGCGCGCTCGCCCCCGGGCTGGAGCCGCCCCTGCTGATCGTTTCGCTGATCGGGCTGACGCTGCTGCCGCTCGCTACCGCGCACATCTGGCGACAGTTGCCCGGCGCCGCCGCGCTCGACAGCGAGGCCCTGGTACGCCACGTCAGCACGCTGCTGGCGCATGCCCTCGCGCCAGCACGGCCCTGGCCACCCGCCAACGCCTGAGCCCGCCATCCGGAGCCGCCATGCCGAACCGCCTGCGCACCCTGCCCTGCCGCTCGCGCCTGCCGCGTGCCTCTCCTGCCCGCACCTGGCTGGTCCTGGCGGCCGCGGCCTCGGCCCTGGGCGGCTGCGGCAAGCCGGCACCGACTGCCTGGCAGGGCTATGTCGAAGGCGAGTTCGTCAATGTGGCCTCGCCGTTCGCCGGCCGGCTCGACCAGCTGTCGGTGGCGCGCGGCCAGCAGGTCGTGGCGGGAGCGCCGCTGTTCGCGCTGGAGAACGACGACGAGCGCGCCGCGCGCGACCAGGCCGCCGCCGCCCTGCAGGCGGCCCAGGCCCAGCTGGCGGACCTGGCGACCGGCAAGCGCCGGCCGGAGGTCGACGTCAACCGCGCCCAGCTCGCCCAGGCGCGTGCCCAGGCGCAGCGCAGCGCCACCCAGTACGCGCGCGACCAGGTCCAGTTCGCCGCCGGCGGCATCGCCCGGGCCCAGCTCGATGACAGCCGCGCCGGCGCCGCGGCCGATGCGGCCCGCGTGCGCGAGCTGGAGCGCAGCGTCGCGGTGGCCCGCCTGCCGGGACGCGAAGCCCAGCGCGAGGCGCAGGCACGCCAGGTGGAAGCGCTGCGCGCGGCGCTGGCCCAGGCGGAATGGAAGCTGTCGCGCAAGCGCGTCGCCGCCGCGCAGGGTGGACTGGTCTACGACACCGTGTTCCGCCTCGGCGAGTGGGTCCCGGCCGGCAGCCCGGTGGTGCGCATGCTGCCGCCGGGCAACGTCAAGGTGCGCTTCTTCGTGCCCGAGGCCGAGGTGGGCGCGCTGCGCAATGGCGAAGCGGTCACGATGCATTGCGACGGCTGCGCCCGACCGCTGCAGGTGCGCATCAGCTACATCGCCAACGAGGCCGAGTACACCCCGCCGGTGATCTACAGCAACGAGACACGGCGCAAGCTGGTCTTCCTCGTCGAAGCCCATCCCGCGCTCGCCGACGCGGCGGCCCTGCACCCGGGGCAGCCGGTGGAGGTCTTCCGTCCATGAGCCCGACCGACGCACCGGACCACGCCGCGCCCGCCATCGACGTGCGCGGCCTGAGCAAGCGCTACGGCAACCGCCTGGTGGTGGACGGCCTGACCATGCAGGTCGGACACGGCGAGATCTTCGGCTTCCTCGGCCCCAACGGCAGCGGCAAGACGACCTCGATCCGCATGATGTGCGGCCTGCTGACTCCTGACGGCGGCGCGGGCAGCTGCCTGGGTTTCGACATCCTGCGCGAGAGCGCGGAGATCAAGCGCCGTGTCGGCTACATGACGCAGCGGTTCTCTTACTGGGACGACCTGTCGATCCGCGAGAACCTGGACTTCGTCGCCCGCGTCTACGGCATGCCGCGCCGGCGCGAGGCGGTCGAGCGTGCGCTCGAGGATCTCGGCCTGGCGGCGCGCGCCGGCCAGCTCGCGGGCGCACTGTCCGGCGGCTGGAAGCAGCGCCTGGCGCTGGCCGCCTGCCTGCTGCACGAACCGCGCCTGCTGCTGCTCGACGAGCCCACCGCCGGGGTCGACCCCAAGGCGCGGCGCGACTTCTGGGAACAGCTCCACCAGCTCGCCGCGCGCGGCATCTCGGTGCTGGTCAGCACCCATTACATGGACGAGGCCGAGCGCTGCCACAAGCTGGCCTACATCGCCTACGGCAAGCTGCTGGCACAGGGCACCGCGGCCGAGGTGGTGGCCGGCCAGCGGCTCAGCACCTGGTCGGTGCTGGGCGACGACCTCGCCGCGCTGTCGCAGCAGTTGCAGGGCGCCCCCGGCGTGGAGCAGACCGTGGTGTTCGGCAACGCGCTACACGTCACCGGCCGCGATGCCGACACGCTGGCGGCCACGCTCGCGCGCGTGGCCGGGCCCCGGCACCGCGTCGAAGCCACCGAGACCAGCCTGGAGGATGTCTTCATCCATATGATGAGCCGCTCCCAGGACAATATGCGGGCGCCGGCCGGCGCGCCGGCTCCGGCGCATGGCGGAGCGCGGCCATGAACGGCACCGCTCCCCGTCCCGGCTTCTCGCTGCAGCGCTGGTGGAGCATCGTGCTGAAGGAGTTCCTGCAACTGCGGCGCGACCGCGTCACCTTCGCCATGATCGTCGGCATCCCCATCATGCAGTTGCTTCTGTTCGGTTTCGCCATCAACAACGACCCGCGCCACCTGACCACGGCGGTGATCGCCGCCGACCAGAGCGAGTTCACCCGCTCCTTCATCGCCGGGCTGCAGAATTCCAGCTACTTCCGCGTGGCGGGCACGCTGCCCGGCGAGCAGGCGGGGCGCGAAGCGTTGATGAAGGGGGAGGTCCAGTTCGTGGTCAGCATTCCGGCCGACTTCACGCGGCGCCTGCTGCGCGGCGAGCGCCCCGCCCTGCTGGTGGAAGCGGACGCCACCGACCCGTCGGCCACCAGCGCAGCCATCGCCGCGCTCACCCAGCTGCCCTACAACGTGGCCGGCAAGGACCTGCAAGGCGCGCTGGCGCCGCTGGCCGGCGGCCATCCGCCTTTCGACGTGCAGGTGCAGCGCCTCTACAACCCGGAAGGCATCACCCAGTACAACATCGTCCCCGGCCTGATGGGCGTGATCCTGACCATGACCATGGTGATGATGACCGGGCTGGCGATGACGCGCGAGCGCGAGCGCGGCACCATGGAGAACCTGCTGGCCACCCCGGTGCGGCCGCTGGAAGTGATGACCGGCAAGATCGTGCCCTACATCTTCATCGGCCTGATCCAGGCCACCATCATCCTGCTGGCGGCGCGCTGGGTGTTCCACGTGCCCTTCGTCGGCTCCGTGCTGGCGGTCTACCTGGCCGCGCTGCTGTTCATCGCGGCCAACCTGACGGTGGGCATCACCCTGTCCTCGCTGGCGCAGAACCAGTTGCAGGCGGTTCAACTGACCTTCTTCTACTTCCTGCCCAACATCCTGCTGTCCGGCTTCATGTTCCCCTTCCAGGGCATGCCGGGCTGGGCCCAGGCCATCGGCAACGTCCTGCCGATGACCTACTTCCACCGCCTGATCCGCGGCATCCTGCTGAAGGGCAACGGCTGGCCGGAGCTCTGGCCCAATGTGTGGCCGCTGGCGCTGTTCACCGTGGTGGTGATGGGCATCGCCTTGCGCTTCTACCGGCGCACGCTCGACTAGGAGGCAAGCATGGGTCGACCTGCCGGAGTCAACGCCAGTCCCGCCCCCGTCCTCCGCCTGCGCCACCTGCGCCGGCGGGCGGTGCTCGCCGCCTGCCTGGCACTGGCGGCGGGCTGCACGGTCGGACCGGACTTCCGGCCGCCGCAGCCCCCACTGGACAGCGGCTACACGATGCCGCCTGCGCCGCCCCGGACGGCGCAGGCCGAAGGCCGCCACGGCGGCGCGCAGGTCCTCGACGACGGCGCCGACGTGCCCGAGCGCTGGTGGACCTTGTTCGGCAGTCCCGCGCTGGACCGCACCGTCGAGGCCGCGCTGGCGGCCAATCCGGGCGTCGCCCAGGCCCGCGCGCGCCTGGAGCAGGCCGGCCACGATCTCGCCGCACGCAGCGGGGCGACGCAATGGCCGGCCATCGACGCCAGGCTCAGCAGCACGCGCCAGCAGGTCGATATCAAGAGCCTGGGCATTACCGCTTTTCCCAGCCCCGGACCGTTCACGCTGTACGGGGCCTCGGTGCAGGTGTCCTATGTGCTGGACCTGTTCGGCGCGCAGCGGCGCGAGCTGGAGGGCCTGCGCGCAGCGGTCGACTACCAGCGCTTCGAATGGCAGGCGGCGCGCCTGGCGCTCGCCGCCAACGTGGTCACGGCGGCCATCCGCGAGGCCGGCCTGCGCGCGCAGATTGCCGAACTGCGCGCACAGACGGCCGCGCAACGGCGCAGCCTGGACATCACGCGCGCGCGGCTCGCGGCCGGCGGCGTGGCCGAGGTCGACGTGCGGCGCCAGCAGGGCGTGCTCGACCAGACCGAGGCGCAATTGCCCGGCCTGGCGCGCCAGCTTGCCGCCAGCCGCCACCAGCTGGCGGTGTACCTGGGCCTGGCGCCCGCCGGCGCCAGCGACGACGAGGGCGCGCCAGACCGCGGTAGCGGCGAGGATGCGCTGCCCGCCTTCGACCTCGACACCCTGCACCTGCCCGCGGCGCTGCCGCTCAGCCTGCCGTCGACACTGGCGCAGCGGCGTCCCGACATCGCCGCCGCCCAGGCCCTGCTGCAGCAGGCCTCGGCCAATATCGGCGTGGCCACCGCCAACCTCTACCCGCAGCTGACCCTGAGCGGCAGCGCCGGCACGCAGGGCCTGTCGGCCGGCGACCTCTTCCGCAGCCTGAACGTGTGGAGCCTGGCGGCCGGCCTGGCCCAACCGGTCTTCCACGGCGGCGAGCTGCTCGAGCGCCGGCGCAGTGCGCAGGCCGCCTACGCGCAATCGCTGGCGGCCTACCGCCAGGTGGTGCTGCAGGGCCTGCTGGAGGTGGCCGACGCGCTGCGCGCGCTGGAGGCCGATGCGCTGGCCCTGCGCGCGCGCGCCGATGCCGCGCAGCGGGCGCGTGAGACGCTGGACATCGTCGCGGCGCAGTACCGGGCCGGCGGCGTCAGCCAGCTCGCGCTGCTCGATGCCGAACGCCAGTACCGCCAGGCCGCGCAGGACCTGGTGCAGGCCCAGGCCGCCCGCCTGGCGGACTCGGCGGCGCTGCTGCAGGCGCTGGGCGGAGGCTGGTGGCAGGAGACGGAAACGGAAGCGGAAGCGCGAACAGAACCGGCACCCGCCGCTCGCGCCGCACATCCGCGCGCGGGCGCGGACGGCGCCAGCATGGATCAGCGCGCCAGGTAGTCCCGCAGGCGCCGCACGCCCTCGTCCAGGCGCTCCGTGCCGCAGGCATAGCACCAGCGCACGAATCCCTCGCCTTCGTCGCCAAAGGCGCTGCCGGGCGCCAGGCCGAGGCCGGCCTCGCGCACCAGGCGCTTGCACAGGTCCAGGCTGTCACGCGTGCCGGCCAGGCGGAAGAACACGTACATGGCGCCATCGGGGGCATGGGCGTCCACGCCCGGCAAGGCCGACAGCGCGCCGACCAGATGATCGCGCGCCGCGCGCAGCCGGCCGACCAGGTCGCGCGTGAAGGCCTCGCCCTCGCGCACCGCCACCACGCCGGCTTCCTGCACGAAGGCGGGGGCGCACGAGGTGTTGTACTCGATCAGTTTGCCCAGGTCGCCCTCCATCGCCTCGGGCAGGACCATCCAGCCCAGCCGCCAGCCGGTCATCAGCCAGGCCTTGGAGAAGGAATTGATGCAGATCACGCGCTCGTCGCGCCTGGCGATGTCGAGGAAGGATGGCGCGGCGCCGCCCACGCCGGGTTCGTCGCCGTAATACAGCCGCTCGTAGACCTCGTCGGCGATGATCCAGATGCCGTGGCGGCGGCAGTGCGCCAGCACCGCCTGCTGTACCGCGCGTGGCATGGTCCAGCCGGTCGGGTTGTTGGGAGAGTTGATCAGCAGCGCGCGCGTGTCCGGCGTCAGCGCGGCCAGCAGGCGCTCCAGGTCCAGGGTCCAGCCGTCGGCGCCATAGTCGAGCGATACGGTATGCACCGCGGCGCCGAGGATCTTGGGGATCTCCACCAGGTTGGGCCAAAGCGGCGTGACGGCGACGATGCGGTCGCCGGCGCCTGCCACCAGCTGGGCCGCCAGCATCAGGCCGCTGTCGCCCGAACTGGTCACGGCGACCTGCGCCACGCTGGTGGGTCCGTGCAGCGCGCTGACATACTCGGCCAGCGCGCCGCGCAGCGCGGTGATGCCGAGATTGTGCGTGTAGAAGGTGGCGCCGGCCTCCAGCGCCCGGCTGCCGGCCTCGCGGATGAAGGCTGGCGTGACCTGGTCCGACTCGCCGAACCAGAAGGGCAGCACGTCGGGCCGGCCGATGCCGGCATTGGCGACCTCGCGGATGCGCGAGGCGCGCAGCTGGCGCACGGCCGCGCGTGCCTGCGCGGGAAACTCGGCGGAAGGGGGAACCGCTGGCTGGGACATCGGCAGGTCTCCTGGGCTTGGGGTGCGCAGCAAGCGTACTCCAAAAGCCGCGCCGCGGGCATGCCGCCGGTGCGGAGCGGGGCCCTAGCGGCCGCTGTCGCGTGGCGTGAAGCCGAACTTCGGCTTCAGGCCGAAGCTGCTGCCGCCGTCGGAGTCCGGCCGCAGCGCGTATTGGCTCGAGCTGCTGGCGGCGTCGCGGCCGTCCGTGCGCGCCGCCCTGGCCGGCGGCCGCGAGGCCGACCCGCCTGCGCGCTGGCTTCGCGCCTTCGCCGCCGGGCCGCTTGCCGCGGCCGGCTGCGCGCCCGCGGCGGACGCCAGCGGGACCGCCAGCGATGCCAGCAAGGTGATGTAAAGGATAGGCCTCACGGCGGGATTGCCGGTTGTGTTCCGGACGGATTGCGGGACCCCCATTGTGACAGGTCCGCTGCCACCGCGGCGCCGTTCCGGCGGTGGCCCGCGGTGGCTCGCGGTGGCTCGCGGCCGGCTACGCCAGCAGCGCGCGCAGCGCGTGCGCATCCATCGGCGGCAGCGCCAGCGCACCCAGCGCACCGCGCACGCCGGCCAGCAAGGCCGCGTTGTCGGGCGCGACGCTGCCGTCCGGCAATTGCATGTTGTTCTCGAAGCCGATGCGGGCGTGCCCGCCCAGCAGTACCGCTGCCGTGGCACAGGCGGCCTCCTGCGGCCCGAAGGCGCAGACCGCCCACGGCGTGCCCGCCAGCTCCATGCCATGCTCGCGCCAGGCCTGCAGGAAAGGCAGCAGGTCGGCCGGGGTCGAGGTCTGCCCGGCCGCGTAGCGGCCGAGCACGAACAGCACCCAGTGCCGTCCCGGCGGAATCGCGCCGCTGGCCCGCAGCGCGGCGTAGCGCCGCACGTCTGCCGCATCGTAGAGGATGTACTGCGCCACCACGCGCTCGCGGTGCATCCAATGGAAGAAGTCGCGCGCCTGCGCCGGGTCGCCCTCCTGCGGCAGCAGCTCGCGCACCGCCACCGAAGCGGCTTCCGGACGCAAGGCGCGGATCGCGGCGATCTGCTGGTCGGGCCGGTAGATGCCGACCGCCTCGGTCGTAAGCTGGATCACCAGCGCCTCGCCCACGGCGCGGCGCACCGCGTCGATGGCCGGCGCATAGTCGGCGGTTTCCAGGCTGTGGGTGCCGTCGGCGCGGCGCACATGCAGGTGGATCATGGCCGCGCCGGCGTCCAGGCAATCCTTGGCGCATTGCGCCAGTTCCGCCGGCGTCATCGGCAGCCGCGGGTGATCGGTGTGGGTCTTGCGCGCGCCGTTGGGCGCGACGGCCAGCGAGAACGGCTGCGCCGTGTTGCCTGCGGGATTCGTCATCGCGCTCTCCCTCAGGCCGCCCGCTGCGCCGGCAGTACCTCGCCGACTGCCGCGACGAAGCGCGCGACGATGCGCTCGATGTCCGCCTCGGTGCAGATGAAGGGCGGCGCCAGCAGGACATGGTCGCCATGCACGCCATCGACGGTGCCGCCCATCGGATAGACCAGCAGGCCCTGCTGCATGGCCGCCGCCTTGAGCCTGGCGTGCGTCTTCAGCGCCGGATCGAGGGTCGCCTTGCTGGCGCGGTCGGCGACGAACTCCACGCCGACGAACAGGCCGCGTCCGCGCACGTCGCCCAGGTTGGGATGCGCGCCCAGTGCCTCGCGCAGGCGCGCACGCAGCTGCTCGCCGCGCGCCAGCACATTGGCCAGCAGCCCCTCCTCGGCGATGGTGCGCTGAACCTCCAGCGCCGCGGCGCAGGCGGTGGCATGGCCGATATAGGTATGACCGTGCTGGAAGAAGCCGCTGCCACCCACGATGGCGTCGTAGATGCGGTCGGTGCACAGGGTGGCGCCGATCGGCTGGTAGCCGGCGCCCAGCCCCTTGGCGATGGTGACGATGTCCGGGACCACGCCATCCTCCGCGCAGGCGAACAGGTGGCCGGTGCGGCCCATGCCGGACATCACCTCGTCCAGGATCAGCAGCACGCCGTACTTGTCGCACACCGCGCGGATGCGCTTCAGGTAGTCGGCCACCGGCGGCACCGCGCCGGCGGTAGCGCCCACCACCGTCTCGGCCACGAAGGCGGCCACGCTGTCCGGTCCGAGTTCGAGGATCTTGGCCTCCAGTTCGTCGGCCAGCCGCTGCGCATACTGCGTGCCGGTCTCGCCCGCGGCCTGGTCGCGGTAGGCATAGCACGGCGAGACATGGTGCGCGGGCACCAGCAGCGGCAGGAAGGGCTCGCGCCGCCAGGCATTGCCGCCGATGGCCAGCGCGCCCAGCGTATTGCCGTGGTAGCTCTGGCGCCGCGCGATGAAATGGCGGCGCGTGCCCTGCCCGGTCTCGACGAAATACTGGCGCGCGAGCTTGAGCGCAGCCTCCACCGCCTCCGACCCGCCCGAGACGAAGTAGACGTGGTTGAGATCACCGGGTGCCGCCTCCGCCAGCGTGGCCGCGAGCGCCTCCGCCGGTTCCGTGGTGAAGAAGGAGGTATGCGCATAGGCCAGCGTCTGCACCTGGCGCTGGATCGCCTCGATCACGCGCGGATGGCCGTGCCCCAGGCAGGAAACGGCCGCGCCACCGGAGGCATCCAGATAGCGCTTGCCGTTGCTGTCGATCAGTTCGATACCCTGGCCGCCAACGGCCATGGGGAGGGCCTGGCGGGGATTGCGGTGGAATACGTGGGTCATGGAGAAGACGGAGAGGACGTGGCCGCACCAGCCTTGCGCCGGTGCGGCCTGGAAGTCGCCAGTATAGGAAAGCGCCCCGGCCAATGCAACATATGTTTCCTAAATAAAACACAAGATACATGCATTTCAAACCCGGATGGCAGCAGGGGCCAGCACGGCTGTCATGGAAGTTGTGCAACAATCGTTACACTCATCGCCCGGAATTCCCGATGCCATCCGACCCCCTTCAACCGCCACGCAGTCCCGACGAACTGCTCGCCCGGCTGCGCAGCCTGTTTCCCGAACTCAGCGCGCAGTTCCAGGGTGGCGCACGCTACCTGCTCGACCATCCGCAAGACATTCCGGTGCTGTCGATGCGCAAGCTGGCCGGCAATGCCGGCGTGCAGCCCGCCACCTTGGTACGCCTGTCGCAGTTCCTCGGTTTCGACGGCTGGCAGAGCCTGCGCGAGTTGTTCGTCGACGTGCTGCGCGCCGGCCCGCAGCCGTACGCCAAGCGTGCCCGCAAGGTGGTGCGTGAGACCGAGTCGGGCAGGATGCTGGCCGAGATGCTGGAAGCGCAGCACCAGAACCTGGACCGCATCGCCAATGCCAACGCGCAATCGCTGCCGCGCGCGGCCGAGCTGATCGCGGCGGCGCCCAGCCTGCACATCGCCGGCTTCCGCGCCTGCTTCCCGATCGCCTTCACCTTCCACTATGTGTACCGGCTGTTCCGCAGTTCGGTGCATCTCGTGCGCGGCGAGGCGGGCACGCTGGAGATGGAACTGCGTGCGCTGGCGCCCGAGGATGCGGTCTTCGTGGCGAGCTTCGCGCCGTACTCGCAGGAGAGCATCCGCGTCGCCACGCTGGCGCGCGCCAGCGGCTGCACGGTCATCGCCCTGACCGACAGCACGGTGTCGCCGATCGCACTGGAGGCCGATTGCACCCTGCTGTTCTCGGTGGAGAGCCCGTCCTTCTTTCCCTCCGTCAGCGCCGGCGTGGCGACCGTCGAAGCCCTGGTCGAGCAACTGCTCGCCAAGCAGGGCAAGGGGGCGATCCGCGCCCTGGAACTGGCCGAAGGCCAGCTCCACCAGACCGGCGCCTATGCGCCGGCCGGCGGCCGCTAGCGTCCAGGATCCTCAGCCAGCGGAAGCACGCGGCCCGGCAAGAAACCGTGCCAGGCCTGCCGGCGGACCGGGCCGGCGCACCAGCGATGCAGGACACCGGGCGCGCCGGCGCCCGCCTCCCCTGCGGCCGGCCTCATTCGAAGGCCTGGTCGTTCGGGTTGGCGTAGGCCTTCCTGACCATGTCGCTCATCGGGAATTCGAAGTTGATCCCCTTGGGCGGCACCGGCTTGTTGAACCACTTGTCATAGAGCGCCTCGATCTCGCCGCTCTTCATCAGGCCCGTCATCACGCCGTCGACCAGCTGTTTGAAGCCCGGATCGTCCTTGGGCATCATGAAACCGTAGGCCTCGAAGGATTGCGGCGTGCCCACCACGGTCCAGTCGGCAGGATTCTGCGCCAGCGTGCGGGCGCCGGAGAGCAGCACGTCGTCCATCATGAAGGCCGCGACGCGGCCGGACTGCAGGATCAGGAAGGACTCGCCGTAGTCCTTCGCGCTCTGGATGGTGATATTGGCCTTCTTCTCGTCGTTGAGCCGGCGCAGGATACGCTCGGACGTGGTGCCGGCGTTGGTGACCACGGTGCGGCCCGACAGATCGGCGAAATCGTGCACGGGGCCGTCCTTCTTCACCAGCAGGCGCGTGCCGGCCACGAAGAAGGTGGTGGAAAAGGCGACCTGCTGCTGGCGCGCCTTCAGGTTGGTGGTCACGCCGCACTCGAGGTCGACGGTGCCGTTCTGCACCAGCGAGATGCGGTTCTGCGAGGTGACCGGCACCATGCGCACCTGCAGCGCCGGCAGGCCGGTCGCCTTCTTCACCTGGGCGATGACGCGGTCGCAGATGTCCTGCGAGAAGCCCACCACTTTCTGGTTGCTGTCGTAGTACGAGAACGGGATGGACGAGGTGCGGTGCCCGATCGAAATCATGCCGGCCTGCTTGATCTTGCCCAGCGTCGGGCTGGCCGGCACGTCGGCGGCGCCGGCCACGCCCTGGGCCAGCAGGGAGGCCAGGCATGCGGCAACCAGGCTGGTGCGCTTCACGACTTTCATTCAATGCTCCTTGGGTTGGCATCCACGCGATGAGCCATCGCGATCCGGATGCTAAGCAATGAGCAACAACTGTTCCATCATGGATAACCATGAAACATATGTTATGAAATCCGCGGAAAGCAACACATGGATCACAATAATCGTTCACTCGATGCCGGCGCTGGTGCACGCTGCCGCCCATGCACCCTGCCTGGGCACCGCGCCGATGGCGGCAGGCGTGCGACAATGCGGACCCGTCCGCCCGCGCCTGTAGCCGTTTCCCCGCCGTCATGTCCAGCACCACGCCCCCGCCGACCGAACGCATCGCCCTTGCCGGCCCCGCCGGCCATATCGATGTCCTGCGCGATGCGCCCGTGGGACCGATGCGCGGCGTGGCGGTGGTCGCCCACCCGCACCCCGAATTGGGCGGCACCGCCCTGCACAAGGTGCCGCAGCAACTGGCGCGGGCGCTGCAATCGTTCGGCTTCCTGACACTGCGGCCGAACTTCCGCGGCGTGGGCCGCAGCGAGGGCACGCATGACCAGGGCATCGGCGAGACCGAGGACCTGCTCGCGGTGGTCGCCAGCCTGCGCGCGGCGCATCCGGACGGGGAACTGGCGCTGGCCGGCTTCTCCTTCGGCGCTTTCGTGCAGTCGCACGTGGCCGGGCGCCTGGTGCAGGCAGGCGTGGCGATCCACCACCTGATCCTGGCCGGCATTCCTGCCGGCGCCATCGCCGGCCGCCGCGACTACGACACGCCGGCGGTGCCGGCCCATGCCCTGGTGGTGCACGGCGAACGCGACGAAACCGTGCCACTGGGCCACGTGTTCGAGTGGGCCCGGCCGCAGCAACTGCCGGTGGTGGTGATCCCCGGCGCGGACCATTTCTTCAGCGGGCGCCTGCCGGTACTGCGCGGCGTGGCGGAACGCTATCTGCGGCGGCCGCCCGAAGCCGCCTAGCCCGGACCGACGCCTGCCGCTTGGTGCCTGCGCTTGCGGTGGCAGGCCGACCATCTCCTGGCGGTAGCGCACGCCGATGCGGCACCCCGCCCCGGCTGCCCCCCCCCCGATCGACGCCGCGGCACAAGCGCACAAGCGGTCATGCCGCGCAAAATCCTGTGGATAAGTCTTGGGATAAGTCCCTGGATAAGTCCCTGGATAAGTCCCTGGATAAGTGGCGGGACAAGTGTGGGACAAGTGCGGGAAAACTACCGGATAAGTGCCGGGAAAGCTGTGCGCAAGCTGTGCGCAAGTTGTGGAAACGCTGCGCGCAGCGTGTGGACAGGCGGCCGGCTGCACGCCCGCCCCCCGGCCCGGAAGCAGCCCTAGCCGTCGCGCCGGGCCGCCCTGACCACACAGTCGGACAGCCTGGCGAAGTGCCGCAAGGCGGCCTGGGTCAGTTCGACCTGCTTGCGCCGGGTGTCTTCCGTGTCGGACAACTGGATCCAGCCCTTCTCGCGCATGGACTTCAAGCGCGCATGCAGGGTCGAGGGAGAGCCCAGCTCGGCGTGGTGGATCAGGTCGCGCACGGAAAGCTGTGCCTTGGCCAGGCCGGCACGGCCGACACACTCCAGGATGCGCTGCTCCAGAGGATCCAGCGCGGGCAGCGAAGGCAGGCCGCGCACCGCTTCGGCAAGTTGCAGGAAACGCAAATAAATGTCAGCGGGTCGGGTCATGGGGTCGTTCCGAGGCTGGCGTCAGACTGGTTTGCGCTATGATCGGCACTCCGTTTCCGGCCGCCCGTTCACGCGCGCAGCCGCCATTCTATGTCAATGACCAAGCTCCGCCTGCAGGCCGGCATGGTGCTGGCGACGCTGCTGCTGTTCGTCGCGGCCCTGGCCTTGAACGAGTGCGTGTTCGCCCGCTCGGAATACGTGCGCGGCATCAACTGGATCTACCTGCCGGCAGGCGTGCGCCTGCTGTGCACCCTGCTGTTCGGCGAAGCCGGCGCGGTCGGCCTGCTGTTCGCGTCCTGGCTGGTCTGCTTCGGTTACTTCTTCCCGCACGACTTCAGCCGCGCCTTCATGGGTGGCATCATCGCCGCAGTCGCACCCTACCTTGTCTACCGGCTGGCGCAGCTGCGCTTCGGCCTGAAGGCCTCGCTGGTCAACCTGACACCGCGGCGCCTGCTCGCCTGCGTCCTTGCCTATTCGGTCGCCAGCCCGCTGCTGTACCACGCATGGCTGTTCCTCAGCGGCGCGCGGGAACACCTGCTGCAGGGCCTGCTGGTGATGTTCGTGGGCGACCTCAGCGGCACGCTGATCGTGATCTATACGCTCAAGGGGCTGCTGACCCTGTGCACCCGCCGCTCGACCAAGCTGCCCTGCTGAAGTCGCAGGTGCGGGCACGAAAAGGCCCGCGTGACAGCGGGCGCGGGCTCGGGATCCTTGCGCAGATGGTTTGCCCACAGGAGCGTCATGGGTGGATCGCAGCGCGGGGAAGAGCGCGGGGAAAAACAAGTGTGAAGCGCGTCTTTCCGTTTGCGGAGGCGACGGATATATCCCCTCCATGCGCGGCCATGATGGCGCGCGTGATCGGCAGGCCAAGGCCGCTGCTGTCGGATTCCGGGCGCACCCGCGACTTGTCGCCGCGAAAAAACCGGTCAAACAACGATGCCAGCAGCTCGACGGCAATCTCCGGGCCGGTGTTCTCCACGGCGATGCTGACTTCGTGCGTATCGGAGCTCGCCTCGATCAGGACTTTCCCATCAGCCGGCGTATGGCGCAATGCGTTGGACAGCAAGTTGCTCAGCGCCCGTCGCAGCATCAGGCGATCTCCCTCGATCGTGGCTTGCCCCCGCCATTCGAATTCAATGCCCTTGTCTTCGGCCAATGCCTCGTAGAACTCGAACAGCGCGGACACTTCGGACTCGACGGAGATGACCTCCTTGTGTGGCAGGTCAAGGCCGTGCTCCATCTTGGCCAGGTAGAGCATGTCGGAGACCATCCGCGAAAGCCGTTGCAACTCCTCGGCATTGGAGGCGAGTATCTCGCGATACCTGGCGGCGTCCCGGGGCTGCGAAAGCGCGACCTGCGTCTGGGTCATCAGGTTTGTCAGCGGTGTGCGCAGGTCATGTGCCAGGTCTGACGAGAAGTCCGACAGCCGCCGGAAGTCGTCCTGCAAGCGGTCGAGCATGGCATTCAGATCGGATGCCAGGTCCGCCATTTCCACCGGCACGGCATCGACCGGCATTCTCTCGGAGAGCTTCTCGCCCGTGACGGTCTGCGCGCGCGATGCCATGGTCCGCAGCGGCAGCAGGCCGCGCCGCGCCGCCCACCAGCCGAGGACGCCGCTGGCAAGCGCCGCCAGCGCGACATAGAAGACCAATGACTTGCGGAATGCCCGCATGAAATGCGCGTGGATCTCGGTGTCCATGGCAAGAACGACTTCCACGGATTGGCCATCCTGCGCCACCATCGACGCCCGCAGCGCGCGATACGCCTTGCCGGCGTCGGTCCACTGGATGACGTCACCCTTGTCACCGTGCTGCTCCAGCGCCTCGAGGGCGAGCGTGGTGTCGAATCCGGGCGAGGCATAGTGTGTGCGACCCGGAGCATCGCGCACCAATACCAGCAGCCCTGCGTGATGCTGGTAGGTCTCGGTGAGACGTGCTGGCAATGTCGCGGTCGAACCCATGGCAATGGTGCTTTCCACCAGGCGCATATTGTCGCGCAGCATGACGTAGTCTTCGTCGGCAAAATGCCGGTTCATGGCCGTGTAGATCAGCAGGCCAAGTCCTAGCAGCACGCAGGTCGACGACAGGGAGAACAATGCCGTCAGGCGCGTGGTGATCGAATACCTGCGCATCAGGCGTCGTCCCCGGGTGCCTCCAGCACGTAACCCATGCCGCGTATCGTCTGGATCAGCTTCGTTTCGTATTCGTCGTCGATCTTCGCGCGCAGGCGACGGATGGCAACGTCGATGACATTGCTGTCGCTGTCAAAATTCATGTCCCAGATCTGGGAGGCGATCAAGGACCGAGGCAGCACTTCGCCCCGACGTCTCGCCAGCAGCTCGAGCAGTGCGAACTCCTTGTTGGTCAAGACGATCTTGCGACCGGCCCGGATAGCCCGGCGGCGCGCGAGATCCAGTACCAGGTCGCCGACCTGAACGCGATCGATGGGCTGGCTACCGGCGCCGCGCCGCAGCAGTGTCCTGACCCTGGCAAGCAGTTCGGCAAAGGCGAACGGCTTCACCAGATAGTCATCGGCACCCAGTTCCAGACCCTTCACGCGATCGGCGACGCTGTCTCGCGCTGTCAGGAACAGAGCGGGCACGGGATTCTCCGAGGCACGCAAGCGCTGCAAGACTTTCCAGCCATCCAGGTCCGGGAGCATGACATCGAGAATCAACAGGTCGTAGCTCTCCGTCGAGGCCATATGCAGGCCGTCCTGACCATTGCGCACGAGATCCACCACAAAGCCTGCTTCCGAGAGGCCCTGGCGCAGGTATTCGCCCGTCTTCGCTTCATCCTCGACCACCAGCAGCTTCATCGCCTCTCCCCGTCCGCACGCATCCTGGATTCCCTTGATCCCGAAACGACGCCAGTGTACGGGCTGGAGGGAACATTACGCCCACCTTACTGGAATGTAATATTCGAGTCATTTCAAAGTTAGCCCGGGATCTCTAATCTTCGCTCGTGGCACCATTGCGAGGTGCCAGAGAAATAGGGAAGAGGAACCACTTCATGCGTTCGAAAACCTCCGCGGGCTTCGTTCTGCCCGGGCCTCATGGCCTTTCCAGGCGTCGCTTCGTCCAGGGACTGGCTGCCGGTGGCGTACTGGGAGCACTAGGCGGATTGCCGACGGGAGCCTGGCCTCAAGCGACATCCGCCCGGCCACACGCCGGCAGCGGTACTGCGCCCGTGCTGCGCGGTAGCGAGTTCGATCTGGTCATCGAGGATGCCGCGGTGAACTTCACCGGCAGGCCGGGCGTTGCGCAGACCATCAACGGTATGCTGCCTGGCCCCACGCTGTGCTGGCGCAAGGGCGATACCGTCACCATTCGTGTCACGAACCGCCTGAACGAGCCAACCTCGATCCATTGGCACGGCATCATCCTGCCGTTCCAGATGGACGGGGTGCCCGGCATCAGCTTTGCCGGGATCGCGCCCGGCGAAACGTTCACATACCGGTTCAAGGTCGAGCAAACGGGCAGCTACTGGTATCACTCGCACTCGGGCTTCCAGGAGATGACGGGCGTCTACGGTGGCCTGATCATCGAAGGCGACGGCGACCCCGTCCGCGCCGACCGGGACTACTCCGTGCTGTTGTCGGACTGGACAGACGAGGACCCGATGCGGGTGCTCTCCAAGCTCAAGGTCCGGAGCGACTATTACAACTACAACCAGCCCACGGTCCTGGATTTCTTCCGTGACATCTCCCATGACGGCCTCAAGGCCGCCTTGGACAAGCGGAAGATGTGGAACCAGATGCGAATGAACCCGACGGATCTTGCCGACCTGTCCGGGGCAACGCTCACCTACCTCATGAACGGGGTCACGCCTGCCGGCAACTGGACGGGGCTTTTCCGTCCGGGCGAAAAGGTGCGGCTCCGCTTCATCAATGGTGCGGGCAATACCTTCTACGATGTGCGCATTCCGGGACTCAAGCTTAAGGTGGTCCAGGTCGATGGCCAGAACATCGAACCGGTCACCATCGACGAATTCCGCTTCGGGCCTGGCGAGACATGCGACGTGCTGGTCGAACCGACCGACGAAGCTCACACCATCTTTGCGCAAAGCATGGACCGGACAGGCTTTGCCCGCGGCACGCTGGCCGCTCGTGAGGGGCTTCAGGCGCCGGTGCCCGCGCCGGACAAGGTGGAATGGCTCGCCATGGCCGACATGATGGGGAGCATGGGCCATGGCGGCATGGATCATGCCGCCATGAACCATGGAGCCATGCCCATGGAGCACAGCCAGCATGGTGGCATGGCGATGGACCATAGCCAGCACACCATCTCCGGCAGGCAAGGCATGGAGGTGGCAGATCCGCTCAAGGTGCCCAGCACGAAGGCGCGGCACGCGCGCACGGAGTACGGCGCCAGCACGGACATGCGTGTCGACATGGCGCGGACCAATCTCGACGATCCCGGCATCGGACTGCGCAACAACGGGCGACGCGTCCTGACTCTGTCGGACCAGCACACGATTGGCGGCGCGATGGATGCGCGCGGCCCGGGGCGCGAGGTGGAGCTGCACTTGACGGGAAACATGGAACGCTATGCCTGGTCGCTCGACGGCGTGGAATTCGGCCAGTCGACGCCTGTCTTCTTCAAGCACGGCGAGCGACTACGGGTCATCCTGCACAACGACACGATGATGACGCACCCGATGCACCTGCACGGCATGTGGAGCGAGCTGGAAACGCCGGACGGATCTTTTCAGGCGCGGCGCCACACCATTCCCGTGCAGCCGGCGCAACGCATCAGCTTTCTGGTCACGGCCGATGCGCTGGGGCGCTGGGCATGGCACTGCCACCTGATGCTGCATATGGACGCAGGCATGTTCCGCGAAGTGGTGGTGGCCTGATGCTTCAGTTCCCGAAGGCTTATCGCATGCGCCATCCGAAAGCGACACTGCTTGCCGTGCTGGTCGCCGGCACAACCACGATGCCGGCATGGGCGCAACATTCCCATGGCGACCATGCCGCGCCACAGGCTGCGGGTGCCGCCCCCTCAGCGCCCGGGGCCGAGGGTGCGTCCGCAGCGCCGCTGCAAGGCATGGATGGCGACACCATGCCAACGATGGATGGCGGCGAGATGCAGGGCATGGACGGAGAGCCGATCCAGACCATGGACGGTGCGTCACCGCCGACGACGACCATGGACCATGGCGACATGCAGATGCAGGGTGGCAGCGCCCCCGCCGATGCTCGTGATCCACATGCCTATTCAGGTGGATACCAACTCGGTGGCGGAAAATACGCGCTCGGTGACCATCGCCAGCTTCATATGGCAGACGAACACCTGTTCGCGTCGGTGCTTGTCGATCGACTCGAATGGACGCGCGGAGCCGACAGCAAAGCTGCATCGTACGAGGCGCAAGCCTGGTTCGGAAGCACCTACAACAAGTTCGTGATCAAGGCGGAAGGCGAGGCTGAGCGCGGAAAGGTCCATGACGCACGCACGGAACTCCTGTGGGGCCACGCGGTGGCAACGTACTGGGACACGCAACTGGGTTTCCGCAACGATGCCGGCTATGGACGCCCAGGCCGCAACTGGCTCGCATTCGGTGTGCAGGGACTGGCTCCCTACTGGTTCGAGGTGGACGCAACGGGATACGTCGGCACCGAAGGCCGCACTGCACTGCGGCTGTCCGCCGAATACGAACTGCTGATCACCCAGCGGTTGATCCTGCAGCCGCGCCTCGAGGCCAATCTGTACGGCAAGCGCGATCCTGCCGTGGGCGTCGGCAGCGGCCTTTCAAACGGCACCATCGGGATTCGATTGCGTTATGAAATCAGCCGGCAGTTCGCCCCGTACATCGGCATCGAACGGTACCAGACGTTCGGCAACACAGCGGACCTGGTCCGGGCCTCTGGCGGCCGCAGTGGAGAAACGAGGTTTGTTGCCGGTGTACGGCTCTGGTTCTGATTCCCGCATCATCACCATCGAAGGAAAGTCCATGACATCCATGATCTCCGCGGCTAGGCCGCTGCTGGCGGCCGCCGCCATTCTTGCCAGCACCGCTGCGCTGGCACATCCCAGGCTGGTCAGTTCATCGCCCGCCGAGGGGGCGGAAGGCGCCGCCCCCCAAAGGATCGAACTGCACTTCTCCGAGAACCTGGTCAAGCAATTCTCCGGCGCCAATCTGGTCATGACCGGCATGCCGGGAATGAGCGATCACGCCGCCATGAAGGTGGCCAGCTCGGTCTCCGGGGGCGACGATCCGAAGACCATGCTCATTACGCCGAAGAGCCCATTGGTGCCGGGCACCTACCGTGTGGAGTGGCGTGCCGTGTCCTCGGATACACACTCGATCACGGGTGCCATCAACTTCAAGGTGAACTGAGCGCATGCAGGTCGACTGGATGAATGTACTGGTGCGATTCGCACTGTATCTGGATCTGATGCTCGTGTTCGGCCTGCCCCTGTTTGCCTGCCATGCGTTGCAAGGCGCCGAACGGATCTCCCCGCTCGCGCGCCAGTACATCAAGTGGACCGCCGCGGCCAGCGCGGCGGGCATCATGCTGTCTGGAATCGAGATGCTTGTGATGGCAAAAGCCATGACCGGAGCCTCGGCATACTCGGATCTGAGCGTCCACGTCTTCGAGATGATGGTGACCGGAACCGGCTTCGGTACCGCATGGTCCGGTCGACAGATCGGGCTGCTCGCCAGCCTCCTCATCACGCTCGCCTTGGCAAGGCGACCCTCCGCTCAGATCCGCCTGCTGGCACTGACGGGGGCGGTGGCGCTGTCCTCGCTGGCCTGGGCGGGGCACGGCGCCATGGACGACGGGGATCGTCGCGTCATCCACCTGCTCGCCGATATCGCGCATCTGCTCGCGGCCGGGGCATGGGTCGGCGCGCTCGCCGCCTTCGTTCTGCTTGGCAAGGCGACGCAACGTGATGCGACCCTGCTGAGTCTTCTGGCGCGGACTGCGCATGGTTTCGCGCGGCCAGGGAGTGTCATCGTGGCAACGCTGGTCGTAACCGGTACCGCAAACTATTGGCTCATCGCCGGGTTGCCCTCGGCATCCGCAATGCGCACGTCGTACGGCATGTTGCTGCTGATCAAGCTCGCACTGTTCGGGACCATGCTCGTCATGGCGGCGTTGAACAGGTATCGGCTGACTCCCAGGCTGGCTGCCGAGATCCGGATCGGCAACGCAGTGGGAGCCAGCCGGGCCCTGCGCAGAAGCCTGCAGTGGGAGATGGCGACGTCGATCGCGGTGCTCGTCGCAGTTGCGATCCTGGGCGTGTTATCGCCAGACGCCTAAGGTGCCGCTCGGATATCGGGAACCTGCGACAGACGCGCCGCGATCGCTTCCGGCGTATCTGGTGCCTTCCTTCGTGTGGCGAACATCTGTTGACGGGCTCGTGGTCGCCTGAGATGAAACAAAAACCCCGCACGAGGCGGGGTAGATGTTGACAGCTTTCCGTGACGGAATCTCAGAACGGGATATCGTCGTCCATGTCCTCGAAGCCGTTCGACGGTGCCTGCTGCTGGCGCCGTGCGCCGCCCTGCTGGCCACCGCCCTGGCCACCGCCCTGACCGCCGCCCTGGCCGCGGCCACCGCCGTAGCCACCGCCCGAGGCCTCGCGGCCGCCGCCGTAGCCACCACCACCGCCACCGCCGCCCATGTCGTCACCGCCGCCACCCATACCCTGGCGCGCCCCCAGCATCTGCATCTGGTCGGCGACGATCTCGGTGCTGTACTTGTCCTGGCCGGACTGGTCCTGCCACTTGCGGGTGCGGATGCGCCCTTCGATGTAGACCTGGGAGCCCTTGCGCAGGTACTGGCCGGCGATCTCGGCGAGCTTGCCGAAGAAGGCCACGCGGTGCCATTCGGTCAGCTCCTTCATGTCGCCGCTGGCCTTGTCGCGATAGCGGTCGGTGGTAGCCAGGCGGATGTTGGTCACGGCGTCGCCGCTGGGCATGTAGCGGGTTTCCGGGTCCGCGCCCAGGTTGCCGACGAGAATGACTTTGTTGACCGATGCCATATGATGATCTCCGAAAACCACGCCCTGCGAGTCCAGACAAGTGGCGTGGCAATACCCTGACGATTGCTGCGAGGCGCCGTGGCGGCATCGCGGCCGCCGCTGCGCGCCAGCTGGCGCAACGGCATCCGGACGCGCATCGGCGGCCACGTAAACGAACAACGCGCACCCGGCCAGGAAGTCGGGCGCGCGGTCATGCTAAAGCCTGCGGCTGGCCGGAAACGTTGCAAAACGACGCGATTCGATGTGATCGATGCGCCGGCGCGGCCGGCCGGGCCGCTCAGTGCTCCGGCTAGTGCGCCGGTGCCGGCGTGCCGCCCTGGCCCCGGGCCGGCGGCGGCTTCATGCTCCAGGCGATTATAAGCCAGAGCACCAGCACGGCCGCGCAGGCATAGAACACGGCGCCATGTCCCTCGTGCTTGAGGATCCAGCCGCCCACGGCGCCGCCCAGGAACAGGCCAAGCGCCTGCGTCGTGTTGTACACGCCCAGCGCCGCGCCGCGCGAGGCCGCCGCGTAGCGCGACACCAGCGAGGGCTGCATGGCTTCCAGCACGTTGAAGGCGACGAAGAACAGCAGCAGGACGCCGACGATGCTCCAGAAACCGTGCACGCCCGCGAACAGCAGCTGCACCACCGTCATCAGCGCCACCGAGCTGAGCAGCACGGGACGTACCTTGCCATAGCGTTCGGCCGCCATCATCGGAGCCAGCATCAACAGGAAGGACACCAGCACCACCGGCAGGTAGACCTTCCAGTGCTGGTCCAGCGGCATGCCCGCCTCGGTCAGCATGGCCGGCACCACCATGAACATCGCCACCTGGCTCGCGTGCAGGGCCAGCACGCCGACGTTGAGGCGCGCCAGGTCGGCATTGAGCAGCACGCTGCGGAACGGCAGGCGCACCGGATGCGGCGGCGGCGGGCTCGGCACCACGAACAGGGTGACGCCGATCGCCACCACGCCCAGCACCGACATCAGCGCGAAGATGCCGTGCATGCCGATCGAGTGCAGCAGCGGCGAGGCGATCACCAGCGACAGGGCGAAGGTCAAGCCGATGCTGCCGCCGACCATGGCCATGGCCTTGGTGCGGTGCCGCTCGCGCGTGAGGTCGGCGATGCAGGCGGTGATGGCCGCCGAGATCGCGCCCATGCCTTGCAGCGCGCGGCCGATGATGATGCCGGTCAGCGTATCCGAGAAGGCGGCCACCGCGCCGCCGGCGATGAACAGCAGCAGGCCGCCGACCATCACCGGCTTGCGGCCGATGCGATCGGACAGCCAGCCGAGCGGAATGTGCAGGAAGGCCTGCATCAGGCCATAGATGCCCATCGCCAGGCCGACGCGCTGGGCGTCGTGGCCGTCGGGCAGGCCGCGCGCGTATTCGGCGAACACCGGCAGGATCAGGAACAGGCCCAGCATGCGCAGGGCGAAGATGCTGGCCAGCGACAGGCTGGCACGCAGTTCGGCGCGGGTCATGCGCTCGCGCGCGGCGCCGGCCTGGGCGTCCGTGGCGGCACCTTGGGAAGAAGACGGGATCGACGGCATCGCGGTCGTTGGGGGAAAGGTTCGGACAGGTCGGCAGCTGCGCACTCCGGCCCGGCGGCCAACCGGCGCCGGCAGATTCGATCGCGCCGGCGGCGGGAAGTTGCCTGCTTCGCGGCGGGCACGGCCTGCGACCGATCGCCGCAGCAGCCTGCCGCTCGTGGCGGCATCCGGCGCGCCTGGACAGGCTGACAACCCGGGAAACCGAAGTTCGGTATATTAACAGGTTTGCCCCTTCGCGCTTCGCGGGCCACATCCCCGGCCCTGCCTTGAAAACAGGCGTGCCTGGGCACACTTTTCCCGCTTCGCCTCTTGCTGGCCCGCCCCGCCTCCCGGCCTGCCCGGCGGCACTGGGAATGGCTCATGATGCACATTAAGGAAGCGGCCTGGCGGGGACGGGCCTGAATGCGTGAGAACTCGGCGTATGGACGAAATCAAGATCCGTGGGGCACGTACCCATAACCTGAAGAACATCAATCTCGACCTGCCGCGCAACCAGCTGGTCGTGATCACCGGCCTGTCGGGCTCGGGCAAGTCGTCGCTGGCCTTCGACACGCTCTATGCCGAAGGCCAGCGGCGCTACGTCGAGTCGCTGTCGGCCTACGCGCGCCAGTTCCTGCAGATGATGGAAAAGCCCGACGTCGACCTGATCGAGGGCCTGTCCCCTGCCATCTCCATCGAGCAGAAGGCCACCAGCCACAACCCGCGCTCCACCGTGGGCACGGTGACCGAGATCCACGACTACCTGCGCCTGCTGTTTGCGCGCGCCGGCACCCCGTACTGCCCCGACCACGGGCTGGCCCTGGAGGCGCAGAGCGTGTCGCAGATGGTGGATGCCGTGCTGGCGCTGCCCGAGGACACCAAGCTGATGATCCTGGCGCCGGTGGTCACCGATCGCAAGGGCGAGCACGGCGACCTGTTCGACGCCATGCAGGCGCAGGGCTTCGTGCGCTTCCGCATCCGCTCGGGCGGCGGCGCCGCGCACGAGGCGCCGGCCGCGGTCTACGAGGCCGACGCCCTGCCCAAGCTGAAGAAGACCGAGAAGCACACCATCGAAGTGGTGGTGGACCGCGTCAAGGTGCGCGCCGACATCAAGCAGCGCCTGGCCGAGTCCTTCGAGACCGCGCTGCGCCTGGCTGACGGCCGTGCCGTCGCGCTGGAGCTCGACAGCGGGCATGAGCACCTGTTCAGCTCCAAGTTCGCCTGCCCGATCTGCTCCTATTCGCTGCAGGAGCTGGAGCCGCGGCTGTTCTCCTTCAACAACCCGATGGGCGCCTGCCCGAGTTGCGATGGCCTGGGCCAGATCACCTTCTTCGATCCGAAGCGGGTGGTGGCCTTTCCCAATCTGTCGCTGGCCTCGGGTGCGATCAAGGGCTGGGACCGCCGCAACCAGTTCTACTTCCAGATGCTGCAGAGCCTGGCGGCCTTCTACGACTTCGACACCGACACCCCCTTCGAGGACCTGCCGGAAACGGTGCAGAAGGTGGTGCTGCACGGCTCGGGCGAGCAACAGATCCCGTTCTCCTACATCAACGAGCGCGGGCGCACCACGGTGCGCGAGCATGCCTTCGAGGGCATCATCCCCAACCTGGAGCGGCGCTACCGCGAGACCGACTCGGTGGCGGTGCGCGAGGAACTGGCCAAGTACCAGAACAACCAGCCCTGCCCGGCCTGCCAGGGCACGCGCCTGCGCACCGAAGCGCGCCACGTCAAGGTCGGCGACGGCGGGCAGGCACGCGCCATCTTCGAGATCAATGGCTGGCCGCTGCGCGACGCGCTGACCTGGTTCCTGACGCTGGACCTGCACGGCGCCAAGCGCGAGATCGCCGACAAGATCGTCAAGGAAATCACTGCGCGGCTGAACTTCCTCAACAACGTCGGGCTGGACTACCTGTCGCTGGAGCGCAGCGCCGACACGCTGTCGGGCGGCGAGGCCCAGCGCATCCGCCTCGCCTCGCAGATCGGCTCGGGCCTGACCGGCGTGATGTACGTGCTGGACGAGCCGTCGATCGGCCTGCACCAGCGCGACAACGACCGCCTGATCGGCACCCTCAAGCACCTGCGCGACATCGGCAACTCGGTGCTGGTGGTCGAGCATGACGAAGACATGATCCGCGCCAGCGACTACGTGGTCGACATGGGCCCGGGCGCCGGCGTGCACGGCGGCATGGTGGTGGCCGAAGGCACGCCGGGCGAGGTCGAGGCGGCGCCCGCCTCGCTGACCGGCCAGTACCTGTCCGGCGCGCGCCGCATCGCGGTGCCGGCCGAGCGCGCCGCACCCGACGCGGAGCGCCTGCTGCGCATCGTCAACGCCAGCGGCAACAACCTGAAGCACGTCAACGCCGAGATCCCGGTCGGGCTGCTGACCTGCGTCACCGGCGTGTCCGGCTCGGGCAAGTCGACGCTGATCAACGATACGCTGTACAACGCCGTGGCACGCCACCTGTACGGCTCCACGCCGGAGCCGGCGCCCTACGAGCGCATCGACGGGCTGGAGCACTTCGACAAGGTCATCAACGTCGACCAGAGCCCGATCGGGCGCACGCCGCGCTCGAACCCCGCCACCTACACCGGCCTCTTCACGCCGATCCGCGAGTTGTTCGCCGGGGTGCCATCGGCCAAGGAACGCGGCTACGACCCGGGCCGCTTTTCCTTCAACGTCAAGGGCGGACGCTGCGAGTCCTGCCAGGGCGACGGCGTGATCAAGGTGGAGATGCACTTCCTGCCCGACGTCTACGTGCCCTGCGATGTCTGCCACGGCAAGCGCTACAACCGCGAGACACTGGAGGTGCTGTACAAGGGCCGCAACATCTCCGAGGTGCTCGAACTGACGGTGGAGCAGGCGCACGAGTTCTTCGGCGCGGTGCCGGTGATCCGGCGCAAGCTGCAGACCCTGCTCGACGTCGGCCTGGGCTACATCCGGCTGGGGCAGTCGGCCACCACGCTGTCCGGCGGCGAGGCGCAGCGCGTCAAGCTGTCGCTGGAACTCTCCAAGCGCGACACCGGCCGCACCCTGTACATCCTCGACGAGCCCACCACCGGCCTGCACTTCCATGACATCGAGCTGCTGCTCAAGGTCATCCACAAGTTGCGCGACCAGGGCAATACGGTGGTCATCATCGAGCACAACCTGGACGTGATCAAGACCGCGGACTGGCTGCTCGACCTGGGTCCCGAGGGCGGCGCCGGCGGCGGGCAGATCGTCGCGCGCGGCACGCCGGAGGATGTCGCGGCCAGCAAGGCGAGCTTCACCGGCCGCTACCTGGCACCGCTGCTGACGCGCGGCTAGGCGTTCGCCGCCGCGCTTGCCATGGCGCTTGCATTCGCGCCGGCGGCACCTACCATGGACTGCAGCGGCGCCCCACGGCGCCGCCCGAGCAGGAGTCCCGTCATGGATGCCGCCGTCAGCCTGAGCCTGGTCCAGGTCGCCAAACCCGAGGCGGCCAACTTCATCTTCGGCCAATCCCACTTCATCAAGACCGTGGAAGACATCCACGAGGCCGTGGCGGGCACCGTGCCCGGCGCACGCTTCGGGCTGGCCTTCTGCGAGGCCTCCGGCAAGCGCCTGGTGCGCTGGTCCGGCACCGAGGAAGCGCTGGTCGACCTGGCCTGCGAGAACGCCCTGGCGGTCGGCGCCGGCCACAGCTTCTTCCTCTTCCTGGGCGACGGGTTGTTTCCCGTCAATGTGCTGGCGGCCGTGCGGGCGGTGCCCGAGCTATGCCGCATCTACTGCGCCACGGCCAACCCGGTGCAGGTCATCGTGGCGCAGACGGCGCAGGGACGCGCGGTGCTCGGCGTGGTGGACGGCGCCGGTCCGCTCGGCCTCGAGACCGAGGCGGACATTGCCGAACGGCGGGGCCTGCTGCGCGCGCTCGGCTACAAGCTGTAGGCCTGCGCCGGCGGCGGCGTGCTGCGTTCAGTGCGCCTGCGGTACCGGTGCCGCGGGCGGCGCGTCGCCTTCCTTCAGGCGGCTGCGGTTCAGCACCCCGGCCTGCTCCAGCACCGGGTAGGCGGTCGCGCAGAACAGCGAATTCAGGCGCTTCAGGTCGCTGATCACGTCGAGATGCAGCGAACTGGTCTCGATGCTCTCGGCGGTCTGCTCGGCCACGCGGTGCAGGTGGGAACGCGCGAACTTGAATTCCAGCTCGCGGAAGTTGGCCTTCTCCGCCATCAGTTGCTGCGCGCTCTTCAGGTCGCCGTTGAGGAAGACCGACAGGCCCAGCCGCAAGTTGGCCACCAGGCGCGCGTGCATCTCGGCGATCTCCTGCATGCCGGCCGCGGAGAAGGCCAGGTTGTGCGCGATCTTCTTGTCGCGCGCATCCAGCAGCAGGCGCTCGATGATGTCGCCGGCATGCTCCAGGTTGATGGTCAGCGAGATGATCTCGGTCCAGCGCTGGCCGTCGCGCTCGTCGAGGGCCTCCAGGCTGATGCGGGTCAGGTAGAGCTTGATCGCGGTGTAGAGGTCGTCGACCTCGTTGTCGATGCGGCAGGTGGCTGCCGCCAGCTTGGCATCGTTGTTGCGCAGCACGCGCAGCATATTGTCGAGCATCTGCTCGATGCGGTCGCCGATGCGCAGCACCTCGCGCGCGGCATTGGCCAGCGCCAGCGTCGGCGTCGGCAGCGCGGCCTGGTCGAGGTAGCGCGGCGTGACCTGGCTTTCTCCCGTATTGCGCCCCGGCAGCACCGCTTCGCACAGGCGCGCCAGCGGCCCGGTGGCGCCCAGCAGCAGCGCGGCCAGCCCGATATTGAACAGCAGGTGGAAGCTGACCACCTGCCGCTGCGCATCGGCGCCCAGCAGGGCGAGCAGGTCCTGTGCCTGCGTCAGCAGCGGCAGCGCGACCAGGCAGCCGAGCAGGCGCGAGAGCAGGTTGCCGAGCGCCACGCGCTTGCCCGGCTGGTTGTTGCCCGAGGTGGTCAGCATGGCGGAAATGCCGGAGCCGAGGTTGGCGCCCAGCACCAGCGCCAGGGCCACGTGGATCGACACCACCCCGGCCGAGGCCAGCGCACCGCAGAACAGCACCACCGCCAGGCTCGAGTAGCACAGGATGGTGATCAGCGCGCCGATCAGCATGTCCAGCGAAGGGTCGCCGGTCAGGGTGCTGAACAGCACCTTGACGCCGGCCGCCTGCACCACGGGACGGGTGGCGATCGAGATCAGTTCCAGCGCCAGCGTGATCAGCCCCAGCCCGATCAGCACCCGCCCGACGTGGCCCGGCTTGCTGCCCTTCCACGACAAGTGAAGGATCACGCCGACGAAGATCAGCAGCGGTGACAGCCACGACAGGTCGAGCGAGAACACCTGCACCATCAGCGCCGTGCCGACGTTGGCGCCCAGCATGATGGCCAGCGCCGGCGCCACGGCGATCAGGCCCTGGCCGACGAAAGAACTGACGATGACCGCGGTCGCATTGCTGCTCTGGACCAGGCCGGTAACGCCCAGGCCGGCGAGAAAGGCGGTGAAGCGGTTGGAGATGCTGGCCGACAGCACGTGGCGCAGGTTGGCGCCGTACACGCGCAGGATGCCGACCTTGACGATGTTGGTTCCCCAGACCAGCAGGGCGACGCCCGAGAGGAGATGAAGTAGAACGCCCATGGGAGCCCTTCTGCGACCGGTGCCAGGCGGCTGCGGGCGCAGGCGGGCCCGGTCATCGTGTCGTTATCAAGGGGGCATTATGCGCGTCCCCCCGGGTGGGGGCAACATCATAGGACCGGTCGGAAAATCCTCGTGCCCCTTGCCCGCCCCGGCACCGGGCCGGCGCCACACCACCGTTGCAGCGGCGCCACGCCGGAGCGGCCGCCCCGCCTCAGGGCAATGCGACCCTGATGCCGAGCGCGAGGAAGATCGCGCCGGCCACGCGGTCCAGCCAGCGGCCGGCGCCGGGACGGCGCCGCAGCCAGCCGCCGAGCGTGCCGGCGCACAGCGCGAAGGCGGTGAACACCACCGCCGTCTGCAGCATGAACACCACGCCCAGCAGCAGCATCTGCCAGCCGGCGTCGGCGGCATCGGCCTTGACGAACTGCGGCAGGAACACCAGGAAGAAGAGCGTGACCTTGGGATTCATCAGGTTGGCCAGCACGCTCTGGCGGAACACCTTGCCGAGCGGCACGGCGGCGCTGTCCATGCCGCCGGCCAGCGCGCCGCGCGAGCGCAGGGCCTGGACGCCGAGCCAGACCAGGTAGGCCGCGCCGGCCAGCTTGATGGCCTCGAACACCAGCGGAGACGAACGCAGCACGGCGGCCAGCCCGACGGCTGCCACCACCGTGTGGACCAGACACCCGGAGGCGAAGCCCAGCCCGGCCGCCACGCCGGCGCGCCGGCCCTGCGCCATGCCGCGCGCCAGCACCTGGAGATTGTCCGGCCCGGGCGCCACCGTGATGGCCACCGAGGTGATCAGGAAGAGCAGCAGGTCAGGCATGGGGAATGGCTCCGGCAAGGGCGATCGGCGGATCGGTCTGGTGCGGTGGCGATCCGGCGCGCGGGACACCGTCCGCGCGCCGGCTGAGGCATCAGTGGCCGTCGAAGCCGCACACCGTGAACAACGGCAGGCCGGCGTCGCGCAGCAGGCGCGAGCCGCCCAGCTCGGGCAGGTCGACGATGGCCGCCCCCTCCACCACCACGCCGCCCAGGCGCTCCAGCAGCTTGCGGCCGGCCATCATGGTGCCGCCGGTGGCGATCAGGTCGTCGATCAGCAGCACGCGGTCGCCGCGCTTGCAGGCGTCGGCGTGGATCTCGACGGTGGCGCTGCCGTATTCCAGCTCGTATTCCTCCGCCACGGTCTGGTAGGGCAGCTTGCCCTTCTTGCGGATCGGCACGAAGCCCAGGTTCAGTTCGTAGGCGACGATCGCGCCCAGGATGAAGCCGCGCGCATCGATGCCGGCGACCAGGTCGAGCCGGGCATCCATGTAGCGGTGCACGAAGACGTCCACCAGCACGCGCAGGGTCTTGGGATCCTGCAGCAGCGGCGTGATGTCGCGGAACTGCACGCCGGGCAGCGGCCAGTCGGGCACGGTGCGGATGCGGTCGCGCAGGTAGCTGGAGACGTCGCCCAGTTCGGGCGAGTCGATCTTGATGTCGGTCATGGTGTCGGGGGACCTGGAGCGGTACGTGAATTGCCTTAGGAAAACGTCTGCGGGCGTCCGGCCGCGGTGCCTCGGGCCTGGCCGCCATGGCGTGGCCGCGCCTGCGGTATCGGGCTACCACCCGCACCGGGGCGGACGGCAACACAATGGACTGCACCGTCAGATACGGAGCCGCGGCGCCGGAATCGGTCCGGCACCGGCCGTGCAACCCGTAACCATAGCAGGAGACAGCAATGGCCAAGAAGATTTTGATGCTGGTCGGCGACTATGCCGAAGACTACGAGACCATGGTTCCCTTCCAGGCGCTGCAGATGGTGGGGCACACCGTGCACGCCGTCTGCCCGGACAAGAAGGCGGGTGACCAGTGCGCCACCGCGATCCACGACTTCGAAGGCGACCAGACCTACAGCGAGAAGCGCGGCCACAACTTCACGCTGAACGCCACCTTCGCCGAAGTGGACCCGGCGGCCTACGACGCGCTGCTCATCCCCGGCGGCCGGGCCCCCGAGTACCTGCGCCTGAACGCGCGCGTGCTGGAGATCGTGCGCCATTTCGCCGGCGCCGACAAACCGATCGCGGCGGTCTGCCACGGCGCCCAGCTGCTGGCCGCGGCCGGCGTGCTCGAAGGCCGCAGCTGCTCGGCCTATCCTGCCTGTGCACCGGAGGTACGGCTGGCCGGCGGCACCTATGCCGAGATCGCGGTGGACCAGGCCCATACCGACGGCAAGCTGGTCACCGCGCCCGCCTGGCCGGCGCACCCGGCCTGGCTGGCGCAGTTCCTTGCGGTACTGGGCACGCGGATCGTACATTAGGGCTTCCGAACGCGGCGCGCCGGCCTGGCGCGCCACACCCGCGCGGGAGTTGCCGATGTGCGAGATCTTCATCCGGGCCAACCCGGAGTCCTACGTATGCCAGTCGCGCTCGCTGCGCCTGCATGGCGTGGCCACCAGCATCCGGCTGGAAAAACTGTTCTGGGAAGTGCTGGCGGAGCTGGCGCAGCGCGACGGCATGAGCGTCAGCCAACTGATCGCGCGGCTGTATGACGAACTCGCCGCCCACCGGGGCGAGGTGGCGAATTTCTCGTCCTTCCTGCGTGTGTGCTGCCTGCGGTACCTGATGCTGCAGGGCGAGGGCCGCATCCCCGCCGACCCGCGCGTGCCGATCCGTTCGCTCGATGCGGCCGCCGTGCTGCGCGACCTGCCACCCGGCTGGGTCGATACGCCGCCCTCGTCCGCCGCGGCCGCGGCAGCGGCAACTGGACGGTCCGCCCGCCGCGTACCCGTTGCGCGCGCCAAGGCCGGGCAGTTGCCTGCCTAGCGGGTCTAGCGGGTCTAGCGGGTCTAGCGCGCCTGAGCGGCCTAGCCGGCCAGCAGCCTCTGTTCGGCGGTGTCCAGCGCCTCGGACGGGCCGCGCAGCACCAGGATGTCGCCCGGCTCGAGCACGGTATCGTCCTGCGGATCGAAGGCACGGATACCGCGGCGGCGCACCGCGGTCACCTCCACCCCCATCTGCGCCAGGCCCAGCGCACCCAGGCGGCGGCCGACCGAACTGGCCTGCGCCCCGAGCGAGATCGAGCGCAACCGCACCGAATCGCGCTCGAGCATGTCTTCCTCGTCGTCGCGGCCATGGAAGTAGCCGCGCAACAGGCTGTAGCGCGCGTCGCGCGCCTGCTGCACACCGCGCACCACGCGCCGCATCGGCACGCCCAGCAGCACCAGGGCGTGCGAGGCCAGCATCAGGCTGCCTTCGATGATCTCGGGCACCACCTCGGTGGCGCCGGCCTTCTGCAGGGCATCCAGTTCCGAATCGTCGACCGTGCGCACGATCACCGGCAAGCCCGGCTCCAGCTCCTGCACATGGTGCAGGACCCGCAGCGCCGAGGGCGTGTTGGCGTAGGTGACGACCAGCGCCGCGGCGCGGTGGATGCCGGCGGCGATCAGGGCCTCGCGCCGGCCGGCATCGCCGTACACCACGGTCTCGCCCGCGGCGGCGGCCTCGCGCACGCGGTCGGGGTCGAGGTCCAGCGCGACGTAGCCGATGCCCTCGCGCTCCAGCATGCGCGCCAGGTTCTGGCCGCTGCGGCCGTAGCCGCAGATGATGGCGTGCTTCTCGGTCTGCAGGCTCTGCGCCGCGATACGCGTCATGTTGAGGGACTGCAGCAGCCACTCGTTGGCGGCGAAGCGCAGCACGATGGCGTCGCTGTACTGGATCAGGAACGGCGCCGCCAGCATCGACAGCAGCATGGAGGCCAGGATCACCTGGGTCAGCACCGGGTCGAGCAGGTTCAGTCCGTCGATCTGGTTCAGCAGCACGAAGCCGAACTCGCCGGCCTGCGCCAGGCCCAGGCCGGTGCGCATGGCCACGCCCTGGCGCGAGCCGAAGGCGCGCGCCAGCAGCGCGATCAGCACGAACTTGAAGAGGATGGGCAAGAGCAGCAGCAACAGGACCAGCCACAGGTGATCGAGCACCACGCGCACATTGAGCAGCATGCCGATGGTGACGAAGAACAGGCCGAGCAGCACGTCGCGGAAGGGCTTGATGTCCTCTTCCACCTGGTGGCGGTAGGGCGTTTCCGAGATCAGCATGCCGGCGATGAAGGCGCCCAGTGCCATCGACAGGCCCAGCCGCTCGGTGAGCGCGGCCATGCCGAGCGTGACCAGCAGCAGGTTGAGCATGAACAGTTCCTGCGAGCGGCGCGCCGCCACCACGTGGAACCAGCGGCTCATCAGGTTCTTGCCGACGTAGAAGATCAGGCTCAGCGCCACCACGATCTTCACCGCCGCCAGCATCAGCGCGGCCGCCATGTCGCCGGGGTCGCGCGACAGCGCCGGGATCACGATCAGCAGCGGCACCACCGCCAGGTCCTGGAACAGCAGCACGCTGATGATGTTGCGGCCGTGCTCGGTCTCCAGTTCCATGCGCTCGGACAGCATCTTGGAGACGATCGCAGTGGAGGACATGGCAAGCGCGCCGCCGATGGCGATGGCCGCCTGCCAGCTCAGGTGGAACAGCCAGTTGAACAGCAGGCTGGCCGGCAGCACCGCCAGCATGGTCAGCACCACCTGCGACCCGCCCAGGCCGAACACCAGCCGCCGCATGGCGCGCAGCTTGCCGAGGCTGAACTCCAGCCCGATCGAGAACATCAGGAAGACCACGCCGAACTCGGCCAGGTACTGGATCTGCCCCGAATCGCCGGCCAGCGCCAGCGCATGCGGCCCGATCAGGATGCCGACCGCGAGGTAGCCCAGCATGGGAGGCAGTTGCAGCATGCGGAAGGCGACCACGCCGAATACGGCGGCTGCCAGCAGCACAAGAGTGAGTTCCAGCGGAGAATGCATCGAAAGGCTCTGGGTGGGCCGGCCCGGCGCACGGGCCGCCCGGCGCGGGCCGCCCGCCGGCGGGGCCCGGCAAGCGCGGTTGCCGCCCGGGAACGCCCCCCCTGGTGGGACGGGCCAGACGCCATCGCATTCGTTGGTATACTTCGTCGCCATGATAGCCAATTTCGATGCCGATCGAGCACTTCAGCTCGCTCGCAATACCCTGCAGACCGAGGCCGATGCCGTGGCGGCACTGTCCGCCCGCCTGACTCACGAATTTGCGCGCGCGGTGGAGCTCGTCCTCCACTGCAGCGGCCGCGTGGTCGTTTCGGGCATCGGCAAGTCGGGCCATATCGGCCGCAAGGTGGCCGCCACCCTGGCCTCCACCGGCACGCCCGCCTTCTTCGTCCACCCCGCCGAGGCGAGCCACGGCGACCTCGGCATGGTGACGCGCGACGACGTACTGGTCGCCTTCTCCAATTCCGGCGAGACCGGCGAGCTGCTCGCCATCGTGCCGATCGTCAAGCGCATCGGTGCCCGCCTGATCTCGGTGACGGGCAACCCTGCCTCCACGCTCGCCAAGCTGGCGGACGTGCACCTGGATGCCGGTGTCGAGAAGGAAGCCTGCCCGCTGAACCTGGCCCCGACCGCCAGCACCACCGCGGCACTGGCGCTGGGCGACGCGCTCGCGGTGGCGGTGCTGGACGCGCGCGGTTTCGGCGAAGAGGACTTCGCCCGCTCGCACCCGGGCGGGGCGCTCGGGCGCAAGCTGCTGACCCATGTGCGCGACGTGATGCGCAGCGGCAATGCCGTGCCCGAGGTACGCGAAAGCACGCCGCTGGCACAGGCGCTGATGGAAATCACGCGCAAAGGCATGGCCATGACCGCGGTGGTCGACGCCGACGGCCGCGCCATCGGCGTCTTCACCGACGGCGACCTGCGCCGCCTGCTGGAGACCCCGCGCGACTGGAAGACGGTGCCGATCGGCGACGTCATGCACCGTGATCCGCGCAGCATCGGCCCGGACCGGCTGGCGGTCGAGGCGGTACAGCTGATGGAAGCCAACCGCATCAACCAGCTGCTGGTGGTGGACGAGGGCGGGCGCCTGGTCGGCGCGCTGCACATCCACGACCTGACCCGCGCCAAGGTCATCTGAGGCACGTCGGGCGCCCATGCAATCCATCCTGTCTTCCCTCAGCCGGCTCGCCATGCGCGCGCTGCCCATGCTGCTGATGGCGGTGGTCGCCGGCAGCACGTTCTGGCTCGTGCAGATCAACTCGCCGCGCGAAGCCGCGACCGGCCCGAAGACGGCACGCCACGAGCCCGACTACTACATGGACCGCTTCGCGGCCACCGAGCTCGACGTGAACGGCGACACCAAGTTGCGCTTCAACGGCGACAAGATGGTGCACTTCGAGGACGACCAGACCTACGAGTTCGCCCGCCCCGCGATGCGCTCCTACGATCCGGGCCGCCCGCCGGTGAGCGGCCGCGCCGACCGCGGCAAGATGAACGCGGACGGCTCGATCATCGACCTCTACGACAACGGCCTCATCGTGCGGGCGCAGGGTCCCGACCCGGCGCAGGACCCGCAGATGAGCGCGGCCTCCGAGTACTTCCGGATCCTCGTCAACGACGATCTCGTGAAGACCGACAAGCCGGTGCAGCTCACCCGCGGCGTCTCCGTGATGAACGCCAACGGCCTGCTCTTCAACAACGTCACGCGCGAAGTACAATTGTTCGGCAACGTGCGCGGCACTATCGTCACCACCCCGCGCGGCGCGCCCGCGCCGAGGTCCTAAGTCATGCAACCGCGCGCGGCAACCCGCAGCCGCCGCTTTCTCCATCCGCTCACCATCATGATGCCTGCCTTGAAGACGTGGTTCCGCGCCCGGATTTCGCCTGCCCTGCTGGCCGCGGCCGCCGCGCTCTGCCTGGCGCCGGCCGCCCACGCCGAGCGCGCCGACCGCGACAAGCCGCTGGTGCTCGAGGCCGACAACGCCAGCTACGATGATGTCAAGCAGGTCTACACGCTGACCGGCAACGTGGTCCTGACCAAGGGCACCATGGTGCTGAAGTCGGACGCCGCCGAGCTGCGCACCGACCCAGAGGGCTACCAGTACGCCATCGCCACGGCCAAGCCGGGCAAGCTCGCCTATATCCGCCAGAAGCGCGACAACGTCGACGAGTACATCGACGGCTGGGGCGACCGCATCGAGTACGACGGCAAGCAAGGCATCTCCAAGCTGATCGGCCAGGCCCGCATGGCGCGCCTGGCGGGCGGCAAGCAGATCGACGAGATCCGCGGCGCCGTGATCACCTACGACAGCAACAACGAGTACTACACGGCCAGCAGCAGCGGCGACAAAGGCGCGGTGACCTCCTCGGGACGCGTGCGCGCCGTGCTCTCGCCGCGCCAGCCGGCCAGCGCGCCGGCAGCGCCGCCGCTGGAGCTGAAGCCCGCACCCGCGCCGTCCAAGTCCTGAACCCAGCCGAACGCAACGCATCCAGCGCGCCAGGCGCTCCCAACGCACTGCCCTCATGACCGATACCCAGACCGCCCCCGCCGCCACCGCCAGCAACGGCCAGTCCGCCGGCGGCAGCACGCTGACGGTACGCCACCTGAAGAAGCGCTATGGCTCGCGCACGGTGGTCAAGGACGTCTCGCTCGACGTCAAGAGCGGCGAGGTGGTCGGCCTGCTGGGGCCCAACGGCGCCGGCAAGACCACCTCCTTCTACATGATCGTCGGCCTGGTGGCGCTGGACGAAGGCGACATCGTGCTCGACGGCCTGCACCTGAGCGGCCTGGCCATCCACGAGCGCGCGCGCATGGGCCTGTCCTACCTGCCGCAGGAGGCCTCGGTGTTCCGCAAGCTCAACGTCGAGGAGAACATCCGCGCGGTGCTGGAGCTGCAGATCGTCGACGGCAAGCCGCTGTCGGCGCAGGAGATCGAGCGCCGCCTGGACGCGCTGCTCGACGACCTGCAGATCGCCCACCTGCGCCAGAATCCCGCGCTGTCTCTGTCGGGCGGCGAGCGCCGGCGCGTGGAAATCGCGCGCGCGCTGGCTTCGGCCCCGCGCTTCATCCTGCTCGACGAACCGTTCGCCGGTGTCGACCCGATCGCGGTGGGCGAGATCCAGCGTATCGTCAGCTTCCTCAAGGCGCGCAACATCGGCGTGCTGATCACCGACCACAATGTGCGCGAGACGCTGGGCATCTGCGACCACGCCTACATCATCAGCGAGGGCGCGGTGCTGGCCGAGGGCCGCCCGCAGGAAATCATCGCCAACGAATCGGTGCGCCGGGTCTACCTGGGCGAGAACTTCCGCATGTGATGCGGTGGCCGCGCCTCGCCGGCGCGGGACCGCGACAAAGCGGCAGGAACGTTAGCAATTTTCGTTCCATCGCGCTGCGGATGGGCATAGAATAGGCCGCATGAAACCTTCGCTTCAGCTCCGCCTTTCCCAGCATCTCGCACTGACGCCACAGCTTCAGCAGTCGATCCGGCTGTTGCAGCTTTCCACGCTCGAACTGCAGCAGGAAGTCGAGCAGGCCCTGATCGAAAACCCTCTGCTCGAGCGCGAAAACGATTGGATCGAGAGCCCGCTGCGGGTGGCCGCCGATGGCAGCATCAACGTGCAGAGCGCACCCGCGCCGGCCCCGGCCGAAGCGCAGGGCAATGGCGAGGCACGCAGCGACGAGGGCGGCGGCGATGAAGAGCGCTTCGGCGACGGCGCCGACGACTACGGCAGCGACTGGAGCCTGGACGACTTCGCGCGTCGCCCCCAGGGCGACGAAGACGAGAAGGCGCCGCTGCAACTGCGCGACGCCGAGCCGACCCTGCGCGAGCACCTGATGGAACAGCTCGCGCCGCTGAAGATCTCGGCGCGCGACAAGGGCCTGGCCATCTTCCTGATCGAGTCGCTCGACGACGACGGCTACCTCAGCGCCACGCTCGAGGAGATCTGCGAAGAGCTGCCCGAAGAGCTGGAGTTCGAGATCGAGGAAGTGCAGGCCATGCTGGCCCTGCTGCAGAGCTTCGATCCACCCGGCGTGGGAGCGCGCAATGCGGCCGAATGCCTGGCGCTGCAGCTGCGGCGGCTGTCGCATCCGCAGCGCGAGCTGGCGCTGGGCATCGTCAACCACCACCTGGAACTGCTGGCCGCGCGCGATTACACGCGCTTGAAGAAGGCGCTGCAGGTGGACGAGACGGCGCTGAAGGCAGCACATGACCTGATCCGCTCGCTGGCACCGTATCCGGGCCACGCCTACAACCGTCCGCAGGCCGACTTCGTCGTGCCCGACGTGTTCGTGCGCAAGAGCGGCAGCGGCTGGATCGCCCAACTCAATCCCGACGTGATGCCGCGCCTGCGCATCAACGACATGTACGCGCAGATCCTGCGCGGCGCCAAGGGCGAATCCGGTGCCGCCGGCCTGCAGCAGAAACTGCAGGAAGCCCGCTGGCTGATCAAGAACATCCAGCAGCGCTTCGACACCATCCTGCGTGTCGCACAGGCCATTGTCGAGCGTCAAAAGAACTTCTTCAGCCACGGTGAAATTGCGATGCGCCCCTTGGTTTTGCGGGAGATTGCCGATACACTGGGATTACACGAGTCAACCATCTCTCGGGTGACGACTAACAAATACATGGCCACCCCCATGGGCACTTTCGAGCTGAAGTACTTCTTCGGCAGCCATGTGTCCACGGAAACGGGCGGCGCTGCTTCATCAACGGCTATCCGAGCCTTGATCAAGCAACTGATAGGAGCCGAAGACCCGAAGAATCCCCTGTCCGACAGCCGAATTGCCGAATTGCTGGGCGATCAGGGCTTCGTCGTGGCGCGCCGGACGGTCGCCAAGTACCGAGAAGCGCTGAAGATCCCGGCAGTCAATCTCCGCAAGTCTTTGTAGCCGAGCCGCATCGCCTGCCTGGTGTGGCTCTTTCAGAAGGAGAAGCGCTATGAACTTCAAGATCAGTGGACACCACCTGGACATCACGCCACCCCTGCGTGAGTACGTGGAAACGAAGCTGGAGCGTATCGTCAGGCATTTCGATCAAGTCATCGGCGTTAGCGTGCTGCTCTCTGTCGACAACCACAAGGAAAAGGACAGGCGTCAGTACGCGGAAATCAATCTGCATCTGAAGGGCAAGGACATCTTCGTCGAGGCGCACCACGAAGACCTGTATGCGGCGATCGACGCACTGGTCGACAAGCTGGACCGTCAGGTCATCCGGTACAAGGACCGCGTGCAGAGCCACGACCGGGAATCCGTGAAGTACCAGATGGCTGCCGCACAGATGCAGCAATAGCCAGAGAAAACAATAAGAACAATCTGCCTGATCTGCCTTGAGGCCGCCCGTCGGCCACCAGCACAAGGGCCAGACCACGAACCGCGCATCAGCGCGGTTTTTTGCTTTTGGCGGACCGGCTCGCGTGCACGCCCCGTACACGCCCTCGTCCGGGGGAGTTCGCAAGTGGCGCGACGCAGTGTATGCTCTCCAATACATGAGTCGCCGCTACCGCCGGGACCGCGGCTTGCGCGCCGCACAAGAAGGCGGGCGGGCTGCTCTATAATGGTCCGATACTCCGCATGCCGGCGCCCGACCGGCGGAGCGAGCGGATATTCCGCCTCTTTGACCCGGCCGGGCGCGCAGCGCACCGGGCCGCTTATCTGGAATCCCTGCGCACCTGCCATGAACCGTTTGGCCAAATTGCTGCCGCCAGGCAACATCACACTCGACGTCAGCGTCACCAGCAAGAAGCGCGTCTTCGAACAGGCCGGACTCCTCTTCGAGAACAACCATGGCGTGGCGCGGGCCACGGTCACCGACAACCTGTTCGCGCGCGAGTCGCTGGGCTCGACCGGGCTGGGCGCGGGCGTGGCCATCCCGCATGGCCGCATCAAGGGCCTGAAGCAACCGCTGGCCGCCTTCATGCGTCTGGCCGAGCCGATCCCATTCGAATCGCCCGACGGCAAGCCGGTGTCGCTGCTGATCTTCCTGCTGGTACCCGAGCAGGCCACCCAGCAACATCTCGAGATCCTGTCGGAGATCGCCCAGTTGCTGTCCGACCGCGACATGCGCGAAGGCCTGGCCACGCTGCCGACGCCCGAAGCCGTGCACCAGCTCCTGACCGAATGGCATCCCTGACCGGCGCTCCGCCCGCAGGCGCGGGCCAAGGCACCGGCGGCGGGTCCTAGCGCTTTCCAGCCCCACCAGACTCCCCCGCATGGAACTCACCGGCGTTTCTTCCCAGTCCATCTTCGACGACAACGCAGCCGACCTCAAACTCTCATGGGTGGCGGGTCTCGAGGGGGCGGATCGCGCCTTCGACGTGGATTTCGCCCGCGAAGCCACCTCGGCCGCCGACCTCGTGGGCCACCTGAACCTGATCCACCCCAACCGCATCCAGGTCCTCGGCAAACCCGAGATCACCTACTACCAGCGGCTGGACGACGAGATGCGCAAGCGGCAGATGGGCGAGCTGATCCTGCTCGAGCCGCCCTTCCTGGTGGTCGCCGACGGCATGGAGCCACCGCCCGACCTGGAACTGCGCTGCACGCGCTCTTCCACACCGCTGTTCACCACGCCGGTATCCTCGGCGGCCGTGATCGACCACCTGCGCCTCTACCTGTCGCGCATCTCGGCGCCGCGCGTGACCATGCACGGGGTATTCCTCGACATTCTCGGCATGGGCGTGCTGATCATGGGCGAATCCGGCCTGGGCAAGAGCGAACTGGGCCTGGAACTGATCTCGCGCGGCCACGGCCTGGTGGCCGATGACGCGGTCGACTTCGTGCGCCTGGGTCCGGACTTCGTCGAAGGACGCTGCCCGCCATTGCTGCAGAACCTGCTCGAGGTGCGCGGCCTGGGCCTGCTCGACATCAAGACCATCTTCGGCGAGACGGCGGTGCGCCGGAAGATGAAGCTCAAGCTGGTGGTGCAACTGGTGCGCCGCAACGACGGCGAGTTCGAGCGGCTGCCGCTCGATTCGCAGTACCTGGACGTACTGGGCCTGCCGATCCACATGGTGAAGATCCAGGTTGCGGCCGGCCGCAACCTGGCGGTGCTGGTCGAGGCTGCGGTGCGCAACACCATCCTGCGCCTGCGCGGCATCGACACGCTGCGCGACTTCATGGACCGCCAGCGGGCCGCGATGCAGGCCGACGCGGTCTCGCGGGGCCAGGGAAGACTGCTCTGACGCCGGCCGGCATGCCGCCGGCCGCTGCTTGCAATTGCTTACAGGAACACGGGCGCGGCCGTCAACGCAGGCCGGCGGCGCGCCGTTGTGTGCGGTAATGGGCATCGAGCCCAGTCAGACACCGCGGCGCCGGCATGGCACGCGGCCATGAAGTCTTCCACAGCCAGGAGAAGAGCATGAAGAAGATGATCGCGATCTGTGCACTGCTGACCCCGCTGTTCGCCACGGGAGCATTCGCCCAAGGCTCGGCGCCCGCGGCGGCCAACTCCCAGCAGGACAAGATGAAAGCCTGCAATACGCAGGCCTCCGGCAAGAAGGGCGACGAGCGCAAGACCTTCATGAAGGATTGCCTGTCCAACAAGCCGGCCGCGGCGGCGGCGCCGATGACCCAGCAGGAGAAGATGTCGGCCTGCAGCAAGCAAGGCAAGGGCAAGAAGGGGGATGATTACAAGTCCTTCATGAAGGACTGCCTGTCCAAGTAAGGACCTCAGGGCGCTGGCGGAGCCCCCCGCCGGCCCCGCCTGGCACGCCCGCGGCAGCGCCGGGCGGCGGTCATGACGGCGACATGCGCTGATGCTATGCTTGCCGTGCTATGCGCATCATTCTTATCACCGGGATCTCCGGCTCCGGCAAGTCCGTCGCACTGAATGTGCTCGAGGACGCAGGTTATTACTGCGTGGACAACCTGCCCGCGCAATTCCTGCCGGAACTTGCCCGCTATCTGGCATCGCAGGGCCACACCCACCTGGGCGTCGCGATCGACGTACGCAGCCGAGAGTCGCTCGACCAGCTGCCCGACGTGCTGCGCAACCTGCGCGCCGAGCACCGGGTGCAGGTCATCTTCCTCACCGCCAACACCGAGGCGCTGGTGCAGCGCTACTCGGAAACGCGGCGGCGCCACCCGCTCTCGATCCGTGCCGACGATACCGGGCAGTCGCCCGCGCCTGAGCCGGCGCTCAGCGACACCTCGCTGATCGAGGCCATCGAGATGGAGCGCGAACTGCTCAATCCGCTGGCCGAGTCTGCCCACCGCATCGACACCAGCAGCGTGCGCACCAATACCCTGCGCGCCTGGATCAAGGAAATCATCCGCGACGAGCCGCTGCAGCTGACCCTGCTGTTCGAGTCGTTCGGCTTCAAGCATGGCGTGCCGAGCGACGCTGACCTCGTCTTCGACGTGCGCTCACTGCCTAACCCCTTCTACGATCTCGCGCTGCGGCCGCTGACCGGGCGCGACGTGCCGGTGATGGAATTCCTGGAAAGCCAGCCGATGGTGCTGGAGATGGCGGAAGATATCCGCAGCTATGTGGAAAAGTGGCTGCCGAGTTTCATCGCCGACAACCGCAGCTACCTGACCGTGGCGATCGGATGCACTGGCGGGCAGCACCGCTCCGTCTATATTGTGGAAAGGCTCGCCAGCTATTTCCGCGCCCATGGTAATGTGCTGGTGAGGCACCGCGAACTCGTGCCGGCCGGCTGAAGGCCGCCCGGCGTCCCTGCTCCCGGCCCGAGGCGGCAACCGCCCCAGGCCCTTGCTGGCTTGCGCATGGCTCCCACCCAACCAGGCAGTCCCGCCGGCGCCGCCGGTGCCGCTTCCGGCACGGAGACGCAGACGCTGGAATCCCTGCCGCTGTTTCCGCTGCACACCGTCCTGTTTCCCGATGGCCACCTGCCCTTGCGCGTGTTCGAGCCGCGCTATGTCGACATGGTGCGCCGCTGCCTGCGTGACGGCACGCCTTTCGGTGTCTGCCTGATCCAGAGTGGCGAGGAGGTGGCCGCACCCGGCAGCGTCACCGTACCCGAAGCGATCGGCTGCCTGGCCGAGATCGTCGACTGCAATATGGAGCAGCTGGGCGTGCTGCTGATCGAGGCGCACGGCACCCAGCGCTTCCGTACGCTCGAGCACGGCACGCGCGAGGATGGGCTGCTGGTGGCGCGCGCCGAAACGCTGCCGCCCGACGTGCTCGACTGCAAGGAAGAGTTGCTCGGAGAATGCACCGCCGCCTTGCGCCGCATCGTCGCGGCCGTCCACGCCGAGGCGTCAGGCAGGAAGCTGTTCACGGAACCGCAACGCTGGCACGATCCGGGCTGGATCGCGAACCGGCTGTGCGAACTGCTGCCGGTTCCGCTCAAGGCCAAGCAGATGCTGATGGCCCTGCCCGATGCCGGCATGCGCATCGAGATCGTGCACCGCTACATGCGGCAGCACCACATCGTCTAGTCCGTCCCGCCCCGCCCCGTCCGGCCACGCCGGGCCTGTGCGCGGCCGCGTGGCTCAGAACAGGCCGGGTGCCGCCTGTGCCAGCAGCAGCTTGCGCACCGGCGCCGGCACGCCAACCCCATCCAGCTGGTCCAGCGCGACCCAGCGCCATGCCGGTGCCGCGGCCTCGGCCGGGCCATCGCCATCGCGCACGGCGGGCGCCGCCATGTCGACGCGGACCGCCCGGATCAGCAGGCGGAAATGCGTGAAAACGTGGGTCAATTCACCGGAGAATACCGCGCGAGACGGCGTGCCATGGCCGTGCGCATAGGCGAGCGCGGCATCCTCGGCCTGTTCGGCATCAAAGGGGACCTGTTCCACCGGCAGTTCGGGCAGGCTCCACAGGCCGCCCCAGATGCCGCTGCCGGGGCGCAGCGTCAGCAGGATCTCGCGGCCGCGCCGCAGCATCACCATCACCGTGCTGCGCTCGGGCTGCGCGGCGCGCGGCTTGGGACTCGGCAGCACCCCCGTCAGGCCGTCGCGCCGCGCCACGCAACCGTCAGCCAGCGGACAGGCGGAGACGTCGGCCAGGCAGGCCGGCCGGCCGCGCGAGCAGATGGTGGCGCCGAGATCCATCAGGCCCTGCGTGTAGGACACCATGTCGCGCGCCTGCTCCGCCCCGGCCGGTGGCAAGGCGGCATCGGCCAGCCGCCACATGCACGCCTCCACGGCGCGCTCTCCCGGGTGCCCGTGCAACCCGAAGAAGCGCGCGAACACACGCTTGACGTTGCCATCGAGAATGGGGGTTCGCACGCCCGCGCTGAAGGCAGCGATCGCCGCCGCGGTGGAACGGCCGATGCCCGGCAGCGTGACCAGCACGGCGGGATCGGTCGGGAAACGCCCCTGGTGCTCGGCCACGACCTGCCGGGCACAGGCGTGCAGGTTGCGCGCGCGCGAGTAGTAGCCCAGGCCGGCCCACAGCGCCATGACCTCGTCGGCCGGCGCGGCCGCCAGCGCCTCGACGGTCGGCAGGCTGGCCATGAAGCGCTGGTAGTAGTCGATCACGGCGCTGACCTGGGTCTGCTGCAGCATGATCTCGGACAGCCAGATCCGGTAAGGATCGCGGGTGTTCTGCCAGGGCAGGTCGTGGCGGCCATGGGCGCGCTGCCAATGCACCACGCGCATGCCGAAATCGGCTGGCACCTCAGGATCGTTGGCGTCGGCGGGAATTGTGCTGGCGGGCTTGCGGGGCATGGCGGGAGGCGACTGGAAACGGCTGAGAAAAGCGGCTGCGAAGAACGGCTACGAAAGACAGGAGCTGGTGGCAGGGCTGCCGCGCGGGACGGCCGGTGCCGCCGCGTGGCGCGCCACATGATACAGCCTCACCCGCCCCTGCCGCGCGCGCCGGCGCCAGGCGCCCGGCGCGTCACGCTGCCCGCACGCTCGATGCGTTTTCCGCCTCGGGCCGTGGCACATGCCGCGCGAAATAGGCGATACGCCCGCTACGCTCGTCGAGCCCGTTGAGCACCTCCTCAAGCTGGGCGATACGGTTCTCCAGCGTGTCGGTCGCCTCGTGGATGCGCTCGATCGAGTCGACGCGGCGCCGCAGCTGCTTCTGGTGCTCGCGAACCTGTGCCTCGAGCGGCGTCATCACCGACTTCAGCCAGACCTCGATGTCGCGGTTCAGGTCGCGGAAGACATCGAGCACGCGGCTGGCAATGGCGGCGAACGCGCCCTGCACCAGTTGCGGACGCGAGCGCGTCAGCATGCTGACCGCGCCGAAGTGGCTGTGGGTCAGCGCCAGGATGTCCCGCAGCTCGCCGGCATAGCGCGCCGTCAGGAACTGGATCGGCGCGGGCAGCGTGAAACCATGCTCTGCGTTGAAGCGGCGGTACATGCCGTCGATCAGCTGGTGCAGTTCGACGATGCGGGCATTGGCCTCCTCCACCAGGGTGCCCAGCCGCTCGAACAGCAGCTCCATTTCGTCGCGCAGGCCGCGCGAGAAAAAGCGCTCCTTCATCTGCTCGCGCGCGCCGCGCATGATGGCGCGCACGTCGCGCAATTGCAGGCTCCGGATGATTTCCGCGCTGTGGCGGCCGAACACGATGCGCAGCGCCTGGAACTTGGCGATGCTCTGCTCGAACTCCTCCTTCTCTGACTGCACGCGCAGCAGCATGTGCTTGACCATCGCGTGGTTCTTGCCGCGCAGGCCACGCAGCTCGAACAGCTGCTCGACGATATCGCGGCGCCGGCCCTGCAGCAGTTGCTGCGCGCCGCGCGCCATTTCCTCGACCGAGCGCTCGACCTGCTCGGCAGCGATCTCGCGCCGCTGCGGGATCAACTGCTCGGACAGCACCTGTTCGAAGCGCGGGATGCCGCTGCGTGCCAGCAACATGTCGTCGCGGGTGACCTTGGCCACCAGGCCCTTCTGTGCCGACACCGGATAGACGCGCGCCTCGTCGATACCCAGCACCTGCGCGCTGGAGCTGACCTGGCGCGCGATCTCCTGCTCGGTCTGCTCGGCGCTGCGCAGCGGATCCCACAGGCCATCGATCTTGTTGAGCACCGCCAGGCAACCCTTGCGATGCCCCGCGCCGACGTGGCTGCGCCACAGCTCCAGGTCGCTCTTGGTCACGCCCGCGTCGGCGGACAGCACGAAGACCACCACGTGCGCATCGGGAATCAGCCGCAGCGTCAGCTCGGGCTCGGTGCCGATGGCGTTCAGGCCCGGCGTGTCGAGGATCACCAGGCCCTGGCGCAGCAGCGGGTGCGGGAAGTTGATGACGGCATGGCGCCAGCGGGAGATCTCGACCATGCCATCGGCGTCGACCGCATAGGCCGCATCGGGATCGTCCTCGTGGTACAGGCCCAGCGATTCGGCTACCGGACGCGTCACGCGGATGGTCTCGACCACATGCTGGAAGGCCGACAGCATCCCCTCGGGCGAGGACGGGTCGAGCGGCACCGTATGCCAGTGCCCTGCGGCCGCGCCGGCCTCCAGGAAGTCCGCGGTGGAAGCGTCCTGCAGCCGCGTCTCGATGGGCAGCAGGCGGATGCAAGGGGCCTCCTGCTCGTCGTAGCGCAGTTCGGTCGGGCACATGGTGGTCCGCCCGGCCGAGGACGGCAGGATACGGCGGCCGTAGTCGGCGAAGAAGATGGCGTTGATCAGTTCGCTCTTGCCGCGCGAGAACTCTGCGATGAAGGCGACCTTGAGCCGGTCGCTCTTCAGTACGTTCTGGATGCGCTGCGCCCGCTCCTCCGCCTGCGCATCATAGAGATCGAACTGCTGCAGGCAGGACTGGAACTCGGCCAGGGCACTCAGCACCCCGGTCCGCCAGGCGCCGTATTGTTCGAATTGATGGGCGAGGGTCGTTGTCATTTGGTGGCTCGACTCGATGTCCTGTGGCGGCGCCCGACGCGGCACCGGCAGCCCGCGTGGACACTTTTTTGTAACACTCCATGACAGGGCACACGATACAGGTTTACGGCGCCGCCCGGTGGATTTGCGGGCGGATTCCGCCCGACTGTTGCGCCGCGCCATCGTCCCGCCGGAGCGGCGCGCCGGCGGCCCCTGGAGGCGCCGGCGCGACATGCCCGGGACCGGGCGCGGTCAATGCTGGCAGCGTGGACAGTAGAAGGTGGAGCGCTGGCCCTGCACGATCTGCCGGATCGGGGTGCCGCAGGTCCGGCACGGCTTGCCGGCGCGATCGTAAACGCAGCAGTCGAGCTGGAAGTAGCCGCTGGAGCCGTCGCTGCCGACGAAGTCACGCAAGGTGCTGCCGCCGCGCGCGATGGCCTCGGCCAGGATCTCGCGCACCGCCGCGGCGAGCCGCTCGCAACGCGCGCGGCTCAGCCGGCCGGCCGGCGTGGTCGGATGGATGCCCGCGCGGAACAGGCTCTCGGAGGCGTAGATATTGCCGACGCCGACCACGATGTCCCCGGCCAGCAGGACGGTCTTGATGGCGGCGCTGCGCCCGCGCGTATGCCGATGCAGCCAGGCGCCATCGAAGCCGCCATCGAAGGGCTCGATGCCGAGCCCGCGCAGCAGCGGATGGGCAGCCAGTTCCGACTCCGGCAAGGGGCTCCACAGCACCGCGCCGAAGCGCCGCGGATCGCGGAAGCGCAGCACCACGGGCGCCGGCGGCACGCCTTCGGCCTCGGCAGCCTCCAGGTCCAGGTCGACGTGATCGTGTGGCCCCGGCGGCGGGGCCTCGGGCAGGACACGCAAGGTGCCGGTCATGCCGAGGTGGATGATGAGCCAGCCCGTGGCCTGCGTATCCATGCCCGCGTTCCCGGCCGGGTCGGCACACTCGAGCAGCAGGTACTTGCCGCGCCGCTCGATGCGGCGGATCACGCGGCCCGCCAGCCTCGCTTCCAGCCCGGGCTCCACCGGCCAGCGCAGGCCGCGGTGGCGCACCGTCACGGCAGCGATGCGCCTCCCCGTCACATGGGGCAGCAGACCGCGCCGGGTCACTTCGACCTCGGGCAACTCGGGCATCGAACCTCTCCTTCCGCAAGCGTTCCAAGTCTTGTTCCCCGCACCGCTCGCGTCGGCCGGGAAAGCCTGCGCGCCACGCCCAGTCCGTCGGCAGGCGCACAGCCGGGCATTGTAGCGGCACGCTACAATGCCCCTAACCATTTGATCACCACCGGTTGCCGGAGCCCATCCCAACATGTCGGACCGCCAGGATCGCTACTCGATCGACTCCACGCCCAAAGCTCGCGCAGGCGCTCCCAGAACCTCCCGCCCCCGGATGCGTGCCGGCGCGCAGGCGCTGCGCCAGGCACTCCTGCTCGGTGCCGTGGCCACGCTGGGCCTCGCCGGCACCGCGCACGCGGCCCCGGCCGCCCGCGCGGCGGACGAGAATGCCACCGCGCAGCGCGCTGCCAAGGCCGTGCTGCCGGACGTGCCCCTGACCTCGGACATCTTCTACCGCGTGCTGGCCGCGGAAGTCTCCCTGCAGCGCGGACTGATCGGCCCCTCCTACCGCACCTACATGGACCTGGCGCGCGATACGCGCGACCCGCGCTTCGCCCAGCGCGCCACGGAGATCGCCTTCAGTGCGCGGCTCTCGCAACAGGCGCTCGATGCGGCACGCCTGTGGACCGACCTCGCGCCGCGCTCGGGACCCGCGCGCCAGGTGCTGTCGACGCTGCTGGTACTGAGCGGCCGCTGGGAAGATGCCGAGCCCCTGCTGGCTCACCAGTTGGCCGAGACGCCGGCCAGCCAGCGCCCGGAAGCCATCCTCCAGTTGCAGCAGCAGCTCTCGCGCACCGCCGATCCGGCCGGCGCCGCGGCAATGCTGCAGCGCCTGACGGCCAATGATGCCCGCCTGCCCGAAACCCAGCTGGCGCTGGCCCGCGCCCGCGAGACCGCCGGGGATGTGCCCGGCGCGCTGGCCGCCCTGGACGAGGCCCTGCGCCTGCGCCCCGGCTATGAGGCAGCAGCGCTGATGGCGGCGGAACTGCGGGCCGACAGCGCGCCCGGCGAGGCCATCGCGGGCCTGCAGCGCTTCCTGGCCAAGGCCCCGGGCTCCGTCAACGGACACATCATGCTGGCGCGCCTCTACCTGCAGCGCGGCGAAACCGCCCCGGCACGCAAGGAATTCGAGACCCTGCGCAAGATCGCGCCGACCGATCCACGCGTGCCGCTCGCGCTCGGCCTGACCAGCCTGCAGGCCAAGCGCTACGGCGAGGCCGAGCAATACCTGAAGGAGTACCTGCGCCTGGTCGAAACGGTGCCGGGCGCCAGCCCCGACGTGGCCTATCAATACCTCGCCGAGATCGCCGAGCAGCGCAAGGATTACCAGGGCGCGCTCGGCTGGCTCGACCGCATCGACGACAGCCGGCTGGAAACGGCGGTCGCCGTCAAGCGTGCGCAGCTGCTGGCCCGCATGGGCAAGCTCGACGAGGCGGATGCGGTCTACGCCGACATGATCGCCGACACCGAGGACATCTCCGACCCGGTGCTGCGCGGCCAACGCCTGACCGCGATCCGCCAGGCCGAGATCGCCATGCTGCTCGACGCCAAGGCCTACGACCGGGCCCGCAAGGCGCTCGGCGAGCGCATCGCGGCCGAACCCGACAACGCCGACTGGATCTACGAGCTGGCCATGCTGGACGAGCGCGAAAAGCGCTATGACAGCATGGAGAAGGGCCTGCGCAAGGTGATCGCCCTGCAGCCCGACCAGAAGCAGGGCTACAACGCGCTGGGCTATTCGCTGGCCGACCGCAACCAGCGTCTGCCCGAGGCGCTCAAGCTGCTGGAAAGGGCTTCCGAGCTCGGCCCGGACGACCCCTACATCATGGATAGCCTCGGCTGGGTCAAGTTCAGGCTGGGCCAGCTCCAGCCCGCCGCGGAGCTGTTGCGCAATGCCTACGCCAAGGCGCCGGAAGCCGAGATCGGCGCGCACCTCGGCGAAGTACTGTGGCAGCTCGGCCAGCGCGAGGAAGCACGACAGATGTGGGCCGAGGCGGCCAAGACCGAGCCCGACAATGAAGTCCTGATCGATACCCTGCGCCGCTACAACGTGACGCTCACCAAGTAATCCCGGCCGCGCCGGTCCCGCCGCGGACCGGCGCGGCCGCCGGCCCCGTCCGCCCGCGCGGGGCCGCGTCCACCCGCCATCCCCGATGCTGAGATCCCGTCTCGTCCTCGCCTGCCTGCTCGCGCCGCTGTGGCTCGCGGCCTGCGCCAACCTCGAACCGAGCCGCGGCTTCGACGCCGGCGAAACCGCCAGGCTGCAGGAGTACAGCGGCCGCTTCTCCGCCAATTACGTGCGCTACGGCCGCGAAGAAGGCGTGCAAGGCAGCTTCCACTGGCAGGAGCAGGGCCGCAACGTACGGCTCGACCTGATCTCGCCGCTGGGGCAGACGCTGGCCATCGTCACGGCCACTCCGTCGGGCGCCACGCTCGACCTGCCCAACCAGCCACCGCGCAACGCGCCCCAGGTCGACTCGCTGCTGGAGGATGCGCTCGGTTTCGCCCTGCCGGTCGCCGGCCTGCGCGACTGGCTCCACGCCCGTCCGTCGCGTGGCAGCCCGGCCGCCGCCACGCGCGATGAACAAGGCCGCCTGGCCACGCTGCAGCAGAACGGCTGGACCGTACGCTATGTTTCCTGGCAGGATGCCGCCGCGGCCGGCGCACAGCCGCGCCGCATCGACCTCGCCAGGGATAGCTCCGACCATCCGCTGTCCGTGCGCCTGGTGCTCGACCCCGAAGACAAGCCATGACGCTCGCCCTGCCGCCCGCCGAATTGCGCGACTGCCCCGCGCCGGCCAAGCTCAACCTCTTCCTGCACGTCACCGGGCGCCGCCCGGACGGCTATCACACGCTGCAGACCGCTTTCCAGCTGATCGACTGGAGCGACACGCTGCATTTCCGGCGCCGCGAGGACGGCGCCGTGGTGCGCACCACGGAGATCCCCGGGGTACCGGCCGACACCGACCTGGTGGTCCGCGCGGCGCGCCTGCTGCAACAGGCCACCGGCACGCGTTTCGGCGTCGATATCGCCGTCGACAAGCGCCTGCCGATGGGCGGCGGCATCGGCGGCGGCTCGTCGGACGCCGCCACCACGTTGCTGGCCCTGAACCGCCTGTGGGGCGTGAACCTGCCGCGCGCGCAACTGATGCAACTGGGATTGGCATTGGGCGCCGACGTGCCCTTCTTTCTGTTCGGCGAAAACGCCTTCGCCGAAGGCGTGGGCGAGCAGCTCAGCCCGATCGCGCTGCCCGACAGCTGGTTCGTCGTGATCCACCCGAAACAGCATGTGCCGACCGCGGAAATTTTCTCGGATCAGCGCTTGACAAGGAATACACCCATCTCCATAATTGCGGTCTTCGCTGCTTGTGAAAACAAATTCGCTTTCGGTCGCAACGATCTGGAAACGGTAGCAACAGCGAAGTTCGGTGAAGTCGCCCGAGCCCTTGAATGGCTGAGACAGTATAGTCCCCATGCAAGGATGACCGGCTCCGGAGCCTGCGTGTTTGCGCGTTATGATGACGCGGCGACTGCGCAGCGCGTTCTGGACAGGTTGCCGCCCGAATGGGATGGCAGGTGCGTGAGAAGTCTGTCACGACATCCGCTCGCAGACTTTGCAGAGTAGTTTTTCGTTCGGCGTGGCACGTGGTTGGTGCGACGATGAACGGGCCCAGTTGTGTAGGGGAGTCGCCAAGTCGGTTAAGGCACCGGATTTTGATTCCGGCATTCGAGGGTTCGAATCCTTCCTCCCCTGCCATTAGATTCCTATCGTGTCCCGACGGATCCGGTTGTGTAGGGGAGTCGCCAAGTCGGTTAAGGCACCGGATTTTGATTCCGGCATTCGAGGGTTCGAATCCTTCCTCCCCTGCCATTACATTCCTATAGTGTCCAAACGGACCCGCAAGACTGGCTGCCGGCACGGCCGACAGCACTCCCCCTCTCCCCAGCAGCAAGACAGGTGCCCCGAATGAGCAGCGAAGGCTTGATGGTATTTACCGGCAATGCCAACCCCAAACTCGCGGAGGCTGTCGTTCAGCACCTCGGCATTCCCCTGGGCAAGGCACTGGTCGGCCGCTTCTCGGACGGCGAAGTCCAGGTCGAGATCCAGGAGAACGTGCGCGGCAAGCACGTGATCGTGCTGCAATCGACCTGCGCGCCGACCAACGACAACCTGATGGAACTGATGGTGATGGTCGACGCGCTCAAGCGCGCCTCGGCACGCAGCATCACCGCCGCCATGCCTTACTTCGGCTACGCCCGCCAGGACCGCCGCCCGCGCTCGGCGCGCGTGGCGATCTCGGCCAAGGTCGTCGCCAACATGCTGGAAGTCGCCGGCGTGGACCGCGTGCTGACGATGGACCTGCACGCCGACCAGATCCAGGGCTTCTTCGACATCCCGGTGGACAACATCTACGCGTCGCCGGTACTGCTGGGCGACCTGCGCGAGAAGAACTACGGCGATCTGCTGGTGGTTTCGCCCGACGTCGGCGGCGTGGTACGCGCACGAGCGCTGGCCAAGCAGCTGAACTGCGACCTGGCCATCATCGACAAGCGCCGCCCCAAGGCCAACGTGGCCGAGGTGATGAACATCATCGGTGAAGTCGACGGCCGCAACTGCGTGATCATGGACGACATGATCGACACCGGCGGCACGCTGTGCAAGGCAGCCCAGGTGCTGAAGGAGCGCGGCGCCCAGCGCGTGTTCGCCTACTGCACGCACCCGGTGCTGTCGGGTGGCGCGGCTGCCCGCATCGCCGCTTCGGCGCTCGACGAAGTCGTGGTGTGCGACACCATCCCCCTGCGCGACGATGCCCTGCAGAGCGGCAAGATCCGCCAGCTGTCGACGGCGCCGCTGCTGGCCGAGACCTTCACCCGCATCGTCAAGGGTGACTCGATCATGTCGCTCTTCGCCGATTCCTGATAGAATTCAAAGCTTTGCTGCATTTCCGGCACATGTGGTGCCGGAAATGCAGCAAATATATGCAGCGAATATGCAACGAATACGTTGCACTGACCATCGGCAGTGACGCCGCTGGTCTCAACCAAGGCTGTCTGGTCGCGGACAGCCTTCTTACATTGTGGAGCAATCATGAAAGTCGTCGCTTTCGAGCGTAGCGTACAGGGAACGGGTGCGAGCCGCCGCCTGCGCAATTCCGGCAAGACCCCCGGCATCATCTACGGCGGCGCCGCCGAACCGAAGATGATCGAACTGGATCACAACGCGCTGTGGCATGCCCTGAAGAAGGAAGCCTTCCACTCGTCGATCCTCGACCTGGAAGTGGCCGGCAAGTCCGAGAAGGCCCTGCTGCGCGCCTTCCAGATGCACCCGTTCAAGCCCCTGGTGCTGCACGTTGACTTCCAGCGCGTGTCGGCCACCGAGAAGATCCACGTCAAGGTGCCCCTGCACTTCATCAACCAGGAATCCGCTCCTGGCGTGAAGCTGGGCCATGGCATCGTCAACCACATCGTGAACGAACTGGAAGTGTCGTGCCTGCCGGCCGACCTGCCCGAGTTCATCGAAGTGGATCTGGGCAAGGCCGAGCTGAACCAGACCCTGCACCTGTCGGACATCACCCTGCCGAAGGGCGTGACCGCCGTGATCCATGGCGACGACAACCCGTCGATCGCCAGCGTGACCCTGCCGGCCGGCGCTGCTTCGGAAGCTGCCGAAGGCGGCGAGGAAGCCCCCGCAGCCTGAGGCCGATCGGCCTGACGCCAGGAGCGCGCCGCACGCCGGCAGCAGTCCTGGCGCCTGCAAGCGAAAGAACCGCCGCTCTCCGGCGGTTTTTTTTCGCGTATGCTGGGCGCCTGCCAGCCGGCATGGCTGCCTCCCGAACGCATTCCGAACGGTAGTACCGGTAACAGCATGATCAAGCTCATCGTCGGCCTCGGCAATCCCGGGGCGGAATACGAAGCCACCCGCCACAACGCCGGCTTCTGGCTGGTCGACCAGCTGGCCCGCCAGGCCGGCACGACCCTGCGCGTGGAAAGCCGCTTCCATGGCCTGGCGGCACGGGCGCGCCTGTGGGACCAGGAAATCTGGCTGCTCAAGCCATCCACCTTCATGAACCGCTCGGGCCTGTCCGTGGTATCGCTGGCGCGCTTCTACAAGATCCTGCCCGACGAGATCCTGGTCGCGCACGATGAGATGGACTTGCCGCCAGGTACCGTCAAGCTCAAGCGCGGCGGCGGCTCCGGCGGCCACAATGGGCTGAAGGACATCTCGGCCCACCTGACCACGCCGGAGTACTGGCGGCTGCGCATCGGCGTAGGCCATCCGCGCAACCAGAATGCCGCCAGCGGGCGCGAGGAAGTGGTCAACTTTGTGCTGAAGCCGCCTCGGCGCGAGGAACAGCAGGCCATCGACGAATCGATCGAGCGCTGCCTGGATCCGCTGGCCCTGCTGGCCCGGGGCGAGTCGGAGCGCGCCATGATGGCGCTGCACAGCGGCCGCTGAGGCCAGCGGTGGAAGCCGGCGGCGGGAGCCTCCTGCGCCGCCCCTGACAAGCAACAAAAAACCCGCCGTCCGGCGGGTTTTTTGTGCGGGCGCCTGACGGCTCAGGCCGCGTGCTTGGCCGCCGTCAGCAGCCGGTAGCGCTGCATCAGCACCTCGTGCGTCTCCACCCGGTTGGGATCGTGCGGAATGCACGAGACCGGACAGACCTGCTGGCACTGGGGTTCATCGAAATGCCCGACACATTCCGTGCATTTGTTGGGGTCGATCTCATAGATCTCCGGCCCCATCGATATGGCTTCGTTTGGGCACTCGGGCTCACAAACGTCGCAGTTGATGCAGTCGTCGGTGATCATCAGCGCCATGGCATTTCCTTTCCGGCACGACGGACACGCCGGGCTGGCTGCGCCGTCTCAAATTCGTATTTTATTCCGTCTTGCCGATCTTCTGCTGCAGCCAGCGTTCGACCGAGGGGAAGACGAACTTGCTGACGTCCCCGCCCAGCACGGCGATCTCACGCACGAAGGTGCCGGAGATGAACTGGTACTGGTCGGACGGCGTCAGGAACATGGTCTCGACGTCGGGCAGCAGGTAGCGGTTCATGCCCGCCATCTGGAACTCGTACTCGAAGTCGGAAACGGCACGCAGGCCCCGCACGATCACGCGCGCATTGTTCTTGCGCACGAAGTCCTTGAGCAGGCCCGAGAAACCCTCGACGCGCACGTTGGGATAGTGGCCCAGCACCTCGCGCGCAATGCCGATGCGTTCTTCCAGCGAAAAGAACGGACGCTTGTTGGGGCTGTGGGCAACCCCTACCACCAGTTCGTCGAAGATGTTCGAGGCACGGCGCACGAGATCCTCGTGGCCTCGGGTCATGGGATCGAACGTGCCGGGATAGACCGCGACGACCATACTTCCTCCTTGTTCTGCCCGCTGCCGGCCCTGTCCCGGGCCAGTGGAATGTGTTGCTGCGTGGCGAGCGTTAGCGACAGCGGCGTAGTGTAACGCTAAATCCGCCGCTTGGAAGCCGCCTGGCCGACTGTTTCGCGGCAGCGCAGCAGAAGAGGCCATTGCCGGCCCGGCAACAATTTGCGGCGCGCGCGGCACGCCGATGTCGGACGTTCCGCCATGCAGGCTCAGCCGCGATGCACCAGCAGGTGGAAATGCACGGCACCGGCACGGGCCTGGCGCACCAGTTCCAGGCTGGCCGGCACCGGCGCCTGGGGCCCGGTGAGCGCGCGGTCCGTCTCGACATAGACCAGCCCGCCGGGCCGCGACAGCCGCGCGGCATGCTCCAGCGCCGGCCCCAGCCAGTCCTCGGCGAAGGGCGGGTCGAGGAAGACCACGTCGAACCCGGCGGTGGGCATGCCGGCCGCCACGGCAAAGGCATCGCCCTGGATGACGCGAACCTGCGCCGCATCCAGGCGGTACTGGTTGTCACGCAGCTGCTTGGCCACGCGCGGATTGGCCTCGACCAGCGTGACCTGTGCTGCGCCGCGGGAAGCGGCCTCGAAGCCGAGCGCGCCGGAGCCCGCGAACAGGTCCAGGCAGCTCAGCCCGGTCAGGTCCTGCCCGAGCCAGTTGAACAGGGTCTCGCGCACGCGGTCGGGGGTGGGCCGCAGTCCTTCGGCCTCCAGCACGGGCAGCGGCGTGCGCTTCCAGCGCCCGCCGATGATGCGGACCTGTGCCGGCGTACGGCGCGGCGCCGCTGGGGTGTTCAGGGAGGCGGAAGCACGCCGCCCGCGCGAAGCGGGCGGCATGCCAGAAGCAGCAGGAGGACGGGAACGCGAATTCATCCCGTGATTGTAGAGCCTGCGGCCGCGGCCCGCCGGCCGCGGCGTGTGATCAGTTCGGCCCGCCGACGATCACGGTCGCCATGGCATCGGGATGCACGTGGCGTTGGAAGGCCTGCTTGACCTGCTCGCGCGAAACCTTGGCGATCTGCGCGGTCCAGGTGTCGAGGTAGTCCAGCGGCAAGCCGTACCAGCCGATATTAGCCACATTGGTCAGCAGCTTGCGGTTGTTGTCGATGCGCAGCGGGAAGCCGTTGACCAGGTTGTCCTTGGCCGCCTTCAGCTCCAGGTCGGTCGGGCCTTCGGCCACGAAGTCCGTCAGCACCTTGCGCACCAGCGCCAATGCCTCGTCGGTCTGCGCCTTCTTGGTCTGCAGGCTGACGGCGAACGGTCCCGGCTGCTTGCTCGGCGCGAAATAGCTCTCCACGTCGTAGGTCAGGCCGCGCTTCTCGCGCACCTCATTGGTCAGCCGCGAACTGAAGCCGCCGCCGCCGAGCACGTAGTTGCCCACCAGCAGCGCGAAGTAGTCGGGGTCGCCGCGCGCGATTGCCGGCTGGCCGAGCAGTACGGTGGCTTGCTGCGCCGCGTGGGGAATGCGCTGTTCGCTGGCGGGGATGGTCATCTGCACCGACGGCATCGTCGGCGGCGCGGCGCCAGCCGGCAGGCCGCGCGTAAGCTGCTCGGCAATGGCCTCGGCCTGCTTGCGGTCGATGGCGCCGATCAGCGTGACCACGGCGCGCGAGGCGGCGTAGTTATCGCGCCAGAAACGCAGGATGTCCTCGCGCGTGATGGCGTTGACCGAGGCCTCGGTTGCCGTCACGCCATAGGGATGGCTGGGATAGACCGCCTTGGACAGGCGCTTGTCGGCGATCACCTCGGGACGGGCATCCCCCTCGCGGATGGCCGTGATCAGGCGCTGCTTCTCGCGCGCCACCACGGCATCGGGATAGGTCGGCGCATGGATCAGTTGCGCTGCCAGGTCGACCGACTGCTTCAGCTCCGGCTGCGCCGTCAGCGTACGCAGGCCGATGCCGCCCCGATCGCCGCCGGCCGAGCCGCCGAAGCCGGCACCGGTATCGGCGAAAGCGTCGGCGATCTGCGCCTCGTTGCGTGCCGGCTGGCCTTCGGCCGCCGCCGCCCCCTTATCCAGCAGCGCCGCCGCCAGGGTGGCGAGGCCGGACTTGCCGGCCGGATCGTAGCGGCTGCCCGCATCGAAGTCGACGTTGATGTCTAGCATCGGAATCGACGGGCTCGGCACGAAATAGACCTGCGCGCCGGTGGCGGCGGTCCAGTGCTCGATGGGCAGCGCCGCCTGCGCCACCGTGGTGCCGAACAGGGCCAGCGCGCCAGCGGTGGCCATGGCGGCCTGGCGCAGCCAGCGGGACATTTGCGGCGACCGAAGCGCCGGGACGGACAAGTGCATCGTGGCTCCTCAGTGCAGATCGGCGGGAAGCGCGACCTTGGGCTTGTTGGGGTCGATCGGCTGCGGCAACAGGGTGGCCGCGGTCAGGTTGTCATCGCTGAAGTATTTGGCGGCGACGGCCTGCACCTGCTCGGGCGTGACGGCCTTGATCCGCTCCAGCATGCGGTCCAGGTCGCGCCAGGACAGGCCCGACATCTCCGCCACACCGATCTCCATGCCCTGCCCGGCGACGGAGTCGCGCTTGTAGATCTGCCCGGCCACCACCTGCGCCTTGACGCGCTTGAGCTCCTCGGGCGAGACGCCGCTCTTGGCGATGCGCTGGACCTGCTCGATCAGCGCACGCTGGATCTCCTCGGTGGTGTGTCCCTTCGCCGGGGTGCCGTCGAGCACGAAGAGGGATTCGCCGCGGTTGATGCTGTCGTAGCCGACGTTGACATCATCGGCCAGCCGCTGCTCGCGCACCAGCTCGCGCGGCAGGCGGGCATTGTCGTAGCCGTTCAGCACCGCCGACAGCACCTCGAGCGCGTAGGGATCGACGTCCTTCTCCACGTCGTGCAGGCGCGGCACCTTGTAGGCCATCACCACGTAGGGATTCTCGGCCGGCGCCTTGACCCAGATGCGCTTGACGCCGATCTGCGGCGCTTCGATCTGGTTCTTGCGCAGCGGCAGCGCGTGCGGCTTGAGCCTGCCGTAGGTGCGCTCGGCCAGCAACCGCACCTGGGCGGGATCGACGTCGCCGGCGACGACCAGGATGGCGTTGTTGGGCGCGTACCACTGGTGATACCAGGCCTGCACGTCTTCCACGCGCATATTGACCAGGTCGTTCATCCAGCCGATGGTCGGATGGCGGTACGGCGCCGCCGTGTACACAGTGGCCAGCAACTGCTCGTAGACGGTGCCGCGCGCGGAGTCATCGATGCGCATGCGCCGCTCTTCCATCACCACCTTCATCTCGCTGTCGAAGTCGCTCTTCTTGATGATCAGGTTCGCCATGCGGTCGGCCTCCAGCTCCATCACCTTGGGCAGGTACTGCTTGCCGATCTGCTGGTAGTAGAGCGTGAAGTCGCGCGTGGTCATGGCGTTCTCGCGGCCGCCGAGCGCGGCGATCTGCTTGGAGAACTCGCCCGGCCCGACCTTGGGCGTGCCCTTGAACATCATGTGCTCGAGCATGTGCGACAGGCCCAGGGTACCGGTCACTTCATCCATGCCGCCCACGTGGTACCAGACCTGCTGCATCACCGTTGGTGCGCGATGGTCTTCCTTGACGATCACGCGCAGCCCGTTGGCGAGCTTGAACTCGGTGATGCCGGCGCTCGATGGCGCCGTGGCGGATGCCGCCGGGACGGTGGCCTTCTGCTGCGGCGCGTCCTGCGCGTGCGCGGCAGGCAGGCACCAGGGCAACGCCGCGATCAGCAGGGCGGGAAGGAGACCCCGGGCCCTGCGTCTGGCCGCCGCCGAAAACGCCTGGGAACGGGTGGATGCGGCACGGGCGGCGCCCGTCCGGAACTTGACAGCGCAGTGGTTCATGCGACCCCGTCTGATAGAATTTTGCCGATTGATTCTACCGGGCTATTGACCTCTTTCCCAATGTTTAGTTTCTGGAAGAAGCGCAAGGCGGAAGCGGCTCCCGCACCCGCCCCGGCACCCGCCAGCGCGCCTGCGCCCTCCCCCGCCACGCCGCAGGAAACCCTGCCGGCGCACGCCGTGCCCGCGCCGGTTCCCGAGCCGGCGGCCACGGCGGACGCCTATGAACTGACCCTGCCGCCGGTGCCCACGCAGGAAGACCGGCAGGGCTGGATGCGCCGGCTGCGCGCCGGCCTGTCCAAGACCAGCCGCAATCTCGGCACGCTGTTCCTCGGCGTCAAGGTCGACGAGGCCCTGTTCGAGGAACTCGAAACCGCGCTGCTGATGGCCGATGCCGGCGTCGAAGCGACCGAGTACCTGCTGGGCGAGCTGCGCCGCCGCGTCAAGAACGAGCGCATCGAGGATGCCGAAGGCGTCAAGGCCGCGCTGCGCACGCTGCTGACCGACCTGCTGCGTCCGCTCGAGAAGACCATGGAGCTGGGCCGCGAACAGCCGCTGGTGATGATGATCGCGGGCGTCAACGGCGCCGGCAAGACCACCAGCATCGGCAAGCTGTGCAAGCACTTCCAGCACTACGGGCAGTCGGTGCTGCTGGCCGCCGGCGACACCTTCCGCGCCGCCGCGCGGGAGCAGTTGACGATCTGGGGCGAGCGCAACAATGTCACGGTGGTGGCGCAGGAAAGCGGCGACCCCGCGGCCGTGATCTTCGACGCCGTCAACGCGGCGCGCGCGCGCGGCATCGACATCGTGATGGCCGATACCGCGGGGCGCCTGCCCACGCAGCTGCACCTGATGGAAGAGCTGAAGAAGGTCCGGCGCGTCATCGCCAAGGCCATGCCGACGGCGCCGCACGAGGTGCTGCTGGTGATCGACGCCAACACAGGCCAGAACGCGCTGGCCCAGGTGCGCGCCTTCGACGATGCGCTGGGCCTGACCGGCCTGCTGGTGACCAAGCTGGACGGCACCGCCAAGGGCGGCATCCTCGCCGCCATCGCGCGACAGCGCCCGGTGCCGGTCTATTTCATCGGCGTGGGCGAGAAGGTCGAGGATCTGCAGCCGTTCAAGGCCGAAGAGTTCGCCGACGCGCTGCTGGGCTGAAACCGGCGCTCCGGCACGCCCCCGATAAAAAACCCGGCAGCTGCCGGGTTTTTTATCGGACTTCCGTCAGGTGCCGCACCTGCCGGTCGCCCCACCTGCTGCGCCCGCTCCGCCTACTCCGCGTCGGGCTGGGCCTTGGGCGCGGCGTTCTGGAACGCCGGCAGCGCCATGCACGCCTCGTGGATCCGTGCGACGGTCGGGAACGGCGCCAGGTCGACGTTGAAGCGCTGGGCGTTGAAGACCTGCGGGGCCAGGCAGACGTCGGCCAGCGTAGGCGTGTCGCCCAGGCAGAAGCGCCCGACGCGGCCGCTGCGCGCCAGGGCGATCTCCAGCGCGGCGAAGCCCTGCTCGATCCAGTGCCGGTACCAGCCGTCCTTGGCCTCCTCCGACACACCCAGCGTGTGCTTCAGGTATTTCAGCACGCGCAGGTTGTTGAGCGGATGGATGTCGCAGGCGATCTCCAGCGCCAGCGCGCGCACGTAGGCACGCTCGAGCGCGTCGCCCGGCAGCAGCGGCGGCTGCGGATGCAGCTCGTCGAGATATTCGACGATGGCCAGCGACTGGGTCAGCGCATGGTCGCCGTCGACCAGCGTCGGCACCAGCGCATCGGCATTCAGCGCGCGGTATTCCGGCTTGAGCTGCTGGCCGCCGTCCTTGAGCAGGTGCACCGGCACGTAGTCATAGGGCAGGCCCTTGAGTTGCAGCGCGATGCGTACGCGGAACGAGGCCGAACTGCGGAAGTAGCTGTACAGCTGCAGCATGGCTCAGACCACCTTGACGACGAGGTCGCCCACGCCTTCCACGTGGCCCTGCATGACGTCGCCCTTCACCACCGCGCCGACGCCCTCCGGCGTGCCGCTGAAGATCAGGTCGCCCGGCTGCAGCTCGAACAGGCGCGACAGGTAGGCCACCATCTCGGGCACCGACCAGATCAGGTCGGAGAGGTCGCCGCGCTGCTTCTCGGCGCCGTCCACGCTCAGCGTCACGGCCCCCTTGTGCGGATGGCCGATCGCCGATACCGGCACGATCGGGCCGATCGGGGCCGAGCGGTCGAATGCCTTGCCGGTCTCCCAGGGGCGGCCGGTCTTCTTCGATTCGTTCTGCAGGTCGCGCCGGGTCATGTCCAGGCCGACGGCATAGCCGAACACATGGGCCGCGGCATCCTCCACCGCGATGTCCTTGCCGCCCTTGCCGATCGCCACCACCAGCTCGATCTCGAAGTGGCAGTTGGAGGTGCCCGGCGGATAGGGAAACTCACCCTGCACACCATCCGGCACATAGCTGACCGCATCCGACGGCTTGCAGAAAAAGAACGGCGGCTCGCGGTCGGGATCCGAGCCCATTTCGCGCGCGTGCGCAGCATAGTTGCGGCCCACGCAGTACACGCGGCGCACGGGAAAGCTGGCGCTGCTTCCGCGCACGGGCACACCCACCGGGGCCGGCGGGGCGAATACGAATTCGGTCATACATCTCTCCAATCTTGTTCTGTGCCTGCGGCGCGCCGGCACCGGTACCGGCGTCTCGCAAACCCGCCGCGCGGCAGGGCCACAGCATACACCCGCGCGACCCACCGGCCCAGGCAGACGTATGATGAGTACGGGAAAATACGTAAGGCATTACCAGACAATGCCGAGCCATGCCGGACCGCGCCGAACGCCTTCGGCACGGCGTGAAGCTCGACAGGCTCACCGGCACGCGCTGCCACGCGCAGCACAATCCCATACCGCGCGAAAGCACCGGGTGCTGTCCGGCATGCGGCGCCGCAGTTGCGCTGCGCTATCATGAAGCGCATCCCCACGAGCGCCGCATCATGACCCAGCCCGCCACCACCGCAAGCCACGCCACGCCCTTTCCAGCGGCGAAATACATCAAGGAAATCGGGCGCGGCGCGCAGGGCGCGCGGGCCCTGCCGCGCGATGACGTGCGCACGCTGTTCGACGCCATGCTCGCCGGGCGCGTCTCCGACATCGAACTGGGCGCCATCCTGATGGCCTACCGCATCAAGGGCGAAGCGCCACACGAGCTGGGCGGCATGCTAGAGGCCGCCCATGCGCACTGCGCGCCGCTGCCGGCGCGGCCGGATGGACCGGTGGTAGTGATCCCGAGCTACAACGGCGCCCGCAAGCAGCCCAACCTGGTACCGCTGCTGGCCATGCTGCTGGCACGCGCCGGCACCCCGGTCCTGGTGCACGGCATCCGGCACTTCGCCGGACGCCTGACCAGCCTGGCACTGTTCGAGGCACTGGGCGAGCCGCTGTGCTCCAGCACTGCCGAAGCCGCGACACGGCTGCGCGGCAGCGGCGGAGGGCTGCCGCTGGCGGTGCTGCCGATCGACGTCCTGTCGCCGGCACTGAGCCGCCTGCTCGACAAGCGCGACATCGTCGGCCTGCGCAACTCGGCCCACACCGTGGTCAAGCTGCTGCAGCCGGTGGGTGGCCACAGCCCGGCCGAAGCCCTGCGCCTGTACAGCTACACACATCCGGAATACCGCGAGACGCTGACCGACTTCTTTTCGCACGAGCCGGCCAACGTATTGCTGGCGCGCGGCACCGAAGGCGAAGTGGTGGCCGATGCCCGCCGCGGCGGGCGCATCGACTGGCTGCACGACGGGCACCAGCGCACGCTGGTCGAGCCGGCCTCCGGTTCCATTGCCGACGTGCCGGACCTGCCGGCTGGCACCAGCGTCGAGCAGACCGTGGCCTGGATCCGCGCGGTGCTGGAAGGCAAGCTAGCCGTGCCGGCGCCCATCGCGGCCCAGGTCGAGGCCATCCACGCCTGCCTGCGCGATGGCGCGCAGGTGAATTGGGCCAGCCCGGTCTAGGGCTGCACCCTCCTCCAGGCGGCGACGCCGGCCAAGGCTGCCGCCCTGCCCGTCAGGACGGGCGGCGCGGCGGCAGCGGGATGCGTTCGGTCTCGCCTGGCACTTGCGGAAAGAGATTGTCTTCCCAACGCTGCGCCGCCGCCTCGATGGCCTCCTTGCTGCTGGCCACGAAGTTCCAGTAGATGAAGCGGCGGCCGTCCAGCGGCTCGCCGCCGAGCAGCATCACGCGCGCCCGCGTCGTGGCACTCAGTGTCACCGTCTCCCCCTGCACCAGCGTCGCCAGGTGCTCGGCCGGAATGGCCTCGCCATCGACGGCGATGCCGCCTTCGACGACATAGACACCACGCTCCACATGCTCGGGAGGAATCACCAGCGTGGCGCCCGCCTCCATCTCCAGGGCAACGTAGAGCGTACGGCTGAAGACACGCACCGGCGACTCCTGGCCGAAGGCATCGCCGGCGATCACCGTCAGGCGCACTCCGGGCAACTCCAGCCGCGGCAGGCTGGCGGCGCCGAAGTGGTGGAACGAGGGCTCCACGTCCTCGTAGGCCTTCGGCAGTGCCACCCAGGTCTGGATGCCGTGCAGGTGCGGTCCGGCCGGCCGCTCGGATTGCGGCGAGCGCTCCGAATGCGCGATGCCGCGGCCGGCGGTCATCCAGTTGACGTCGCCGGGGCGGATCACCTGCTCGTTGCCCAGGCTGTCACGATGGAGGAATTCGCCCTCGAACAGGTAGGTCACCGTGGCCAGGCCGATGTGCGGATGCGGACGGACGTCCGCCCCCTTGCCGGGCGGCATCGCCACCGGGCCCATATGGTCGAGGAAGATGAAGGGCCCCACCGTCTGCGCGGCCGCCGCGGGCAGGACGCGGCGCACGGTGAAATCGCCCAGGTCCCGGACATGGGGATTGAGCAGGTGTTCGATGACAGACATAGATCCTCCTGGGAATGAATGTACCGTGGAGACGGCATCGGCGAAGTGGCGCATCCGCAGTGTAAACGCCGCTCCCGCCCGCCGCTCCCACTCTATTGGCCGAAAGGGCAGAACCAGGCGGCGATCCGCATCTCTAATGCTAGGCGCGAGCGGGCCCTCGCGCCGGGAAGTGCGTTATGCGCCATACAAATGCATGCTATCCATTCTGAAATAGCAATCGTCTGGAACTATTGACCACATTGCCAGTCGAATTAGCAGTCAACCGGCTTGAGTGCTAATATGTGTTGCAATGCAGTGCGTTTCCCCGAGGGAAACAGCACCCCCGGCAACCCGCCGGCCGGACGCAAAAGGAGCCAATGAGTGAACGCAGTCCTGTCTGCCGATTCGATCCAATCCACCACCCTGCCCGCGATGCCGCAGCGCGGCGCCAGCCTTGCGCTGGCCATGCCCGGCAACCTGGGCAACCTCGACAGCTACATCCAGGCGGTCCACCGCGTCCCGATGCTCTCCGTCGAAGAGGAGCAGCGTCTCGCGCGCGAGTTGCGCGACCATGATTCCGTCGATGCGGCACGCCGGCTGGTGATGTCCCACCTGCGCCTGGTCGTATCCGTGGCACGCCAGTACCTGGGCTACGGCCTGCCCCACGCCGACCTGATCCAGGAAGGCAATATCGGCCTGATGAAGGCCGTCAAGCGCTTCGATCCCGACCAGGGCGTGCGCCTGGTCTCGTACGCCATCCACTGGATCAAGGCCGAGATCCACGAGTACGTGCTGAAGAACTGGCGCATGGTCAAGGTGGCCACCACCAAGGCCCAGCGCAAGCTGTTCTTCAACCTGCGCAGCCACAAGCAGGAAACCCACAACACCTTCACGCCCGAGCAGGTCGAAGCCGTTGCGCGCGAGCTCAACGTCAAGCCCGAGGAAGTGATGGAGATGGAAACCCGGTTGTCGGGCGGCGACCTGGCGCTGGAAGGGCAGGTCGACGACGGCGAAGAGGAATTCGCCCCGATCGCGTATCTGGCCGACAATCACAACGAACCCACCCGCGTGCTCGAAGCCAAGCGCAGCGACCGTATGCAGGTGGAAGGCCTGGAAGAGGCGCTCGGCAAGCTCGATCAGCGTAGCCGCCGCATCATCGAGGCCCGTTGGCTGCACGTCAACGACGACGGTTCGGGCGGCGCCACGCTGCATGAACTGGCCGACGAGTTCGGCGTTTCCGCCGAGCGCATCCGCCAGATCGAGGCGGCGGCCATGAAAAAGATGAAGGGCGCGCTGCAGGCCTTCGCCTGAGCGTCCTTGCCGGCGCCGCGCACAGCGCGTCCGCCGGGCGGAATGGCAAAGGGCCGGTTCCCCGTGAACCGGCCCCTTTCTTTTTCGCTGCCTGCGTTTTCCCCTGCCTGCGCGAGTGCGCGGCGCAATCAGGACAGCAGCAGTTTCAGGTCGTGCGCGATCGGCTCGGGCCCCTGGCCGTGGCGGATGAACAGGCGCAGCCGTCCCTGCGGATCGAACACGTAGCTGCCCGCCGAATGGTCCATCGTATAGTTGCCGGGCGAGGTGCCGGGCACCTTGGCGTAGTAGACCTTGAAGTCCTTGGTGACTTTCTGCAGCGCCGCCTCGTCGGCCGGGCGCATGCCCAGGAAACGCGAATCGAAAGCGGGCACGTATTGCGCCAGCAACTGCTGGGTATCCCGCTCGGGATCGACCGTGACGAACAACACCTGCACGCGGTCGGCATCGGGTCCCAGCGCTTCCATCACGCCCTTCAGTTCGGCCAGCGTGGTCGGGCACACGTCGGGGCAATGCGTGTAGCCGAAGAACATCACGACCGCCTTGCCCTTGAAGTCAGCCAGCGTGCGCACCTTGCCGTGATGATCGACCAGGCTGAAATCCTTGCCGAATTCGCTGCCGCCCGTGATGTCGATGTTCTGGAACTTCGGAGCGGATTGCCCGCAAGCCGCCAGCATCAGAGCCAGCAGCGCCATTGCGGCATATTGCCGCAGGCGGCCGAAGCAGGAGAAAGACGGGAAGGGGCGGGGCTTGGACATTGCAGGGTTCGTCGGGGGAGCGGGCCGGATGCAGGCCATCCGCATGGCCATGCGCTTCCCGCTCGGTTCATCACACTGGCGAGTATCGCCCATCCGCATGCAGGCGCGTCCCGGCGCGACAAAGTGTCGCGCCGGGGGCAGTGCTGGCTCAGAGCGGCAGCACGAACTTGAAATAGTGATCCACCAGCAGCACAGCGAACAGCAGTGACAGGTAGAGGATCGAGAAGCGGAAGGTGCGCTGCGCCAGTTCGTCCGAGTAGTTGCGGTACAGCCGCCAGGAGTAGGACAGAAAGCCGCCACCCAGCACCAGCGCCGCCACCAGGTAGATCAGGCCGCTCATGCCGTAGATGAACGGCAGCAGCGTGGCGGCGATCATCACCAGTGTGTACAACAGGATATTGAGCAGGGTGAAGCGCTCGCCATGCGTGATCGGCAGCATCGGCAGGCCGGACTTGGCGTAGTCGGCGCGGCGGTACAGCGCCAGCGCCCAGAAATGCGGCGGCGTCCAGGTGAAGATGATCAGCACCAGGAACCATGCCTCGGCCGGCACCGTGCCGGTTACCGCGGCCCAGCCCAGGGCCGGCGGCATGGCGCCCGACAGGCCGCCGATGACGATGTTCTGCGGCGTGGCCGGCTTCAGCAGGATGGTGTAGATGACCGCGTAGCCGACGAAGGTGGCCACCGTCAGCCACATGGTCAGGTCATTGGTGAAGACGTGCAGCAGCCACATGCCGGCCCCGCCCAGCACCGCCGAGAACGCCAGCGTCTGTGCCGTGCCGATCTCGCCGGTGGCCGAGGGGCGCCAGGCCGTACGCCGCATCAGCGCGTCGATCTTCTGCTCGACCAGGCAGTTGATGGCGAAGGCGGCGCCCGCCAGCAGCCAGATACCGGCGGCGCCGCCCAGCAGCACCGGCCAGGGCACCATGCCCGGCGTGGCCAGGAACATGCCGATGACGGCGCAGAAGACGGCCAGTTGCGTCACGCGCGGTTTGGTGAGCGCCGCATACTGGCGCGTCATGTGACGCAAGCGGCTGATTGGGTGGGGTTGGGTAGCTGTGGCCACGGGAGGGGTCTTGTCCTTCATGTCGCGCGCGCAGCGGTTGTGGCGCGGGTGGCGGCGCCGGCAGGCCGGGTCGCAAGCCCTATATTGTAATGGAGGCGGACCAGAAGCAGCAGAAGCACCGCCGCCCCACCGTTGTGCGCCACCGCGGCCACCAGTGGCCAGTCGAGCACGATATTGGACAGGCCCGTGGCCAGTTGCAGGGCCAGCACCGCCAGCAGCCAGCCGGCGGCCCGCTCCAGTCCCGCCACGCGGCGCGCACGCAGGGCGAACCAGGCGAGGAAGGCGAGCACCACGAAGGCAAAGCCGCGGTGTACCCAATGGATGGCCACCAGCGCCGCATGGGGGATGTAGTCGCCGTCGGCGGTCATGCCTAGCTGCCGCCACAGAGTGAAGCCATGGCGGAAATCCATCTGCGGGATCCACTGGCCGTTGCACAGCGGGAAGTCGGTACAGGCCAGTACCGCGTAGTTGGTGCTTACCCAGCCGCCCAGGAAGATCTGCACGACCAGCAGCAGCAAGGCGATGCGGGCCGGCCAGCGCAACAGCCCCGCACCCGCGCCCACTCCATGCGGCGGATCGTTGCGCGAGCCGAGCCGAATCAGCGAGGCCAGCAGGCCCATGCCGAGCATCAGGTGGGTCACGACGATGATGGGCTGCAGCTTCTGCGTCACGGTGAAGGCGCCGAAAGCGCCCTGCACGCACACCAGCAACAGCACACTGCTGGCGAACCAGGGTGACTGGCGCAATTCACGGCGCTTGACCCAGGCCAGCACCACCAGCGTGATGATCAGCACGCCCACCGCCATGGCGAAGTAGCGGTGGACCATCTCGATCCAGGCTTTGGCCAGCGTGACAGGTCCGCTCGGCAGAGCCGTCTGCGCGGCGCGGATCGGCTCCAGCGCGGCATGTGGGTTCGAGTGCCCGTAGCAGCCCGGCCAATCGGGGCAGCCCAGGCCGGAATCGGTCAGGCGGGTGAAGCTGCCGAACATGATCAGGTCCAGCGTCAGGAAAGCGGTGATCCAGACCAGCCTGCGGTACTTGTTGCGATCGCCCTTGACGAGCACGTAGGTGAGGGGAATCAGGGCGATCAGGACCCCGATGGTGGCAAGTTGGATCAGCATGGGTGAGACATCGGTTGCAGCAGGCGCATCGGTCCGGTCAGCCGATACGGGAGTACTTCAGCAGTTTCTTGAGGTCCCCGTTGACGCCCTTGGGGTCGGGATCCTTGGGAAAGCGCATCATCAGGTTGCCGAGCGGGTCGACCAGGAACAGCGTGTCCTCGATGCGCCCGCCCGCCTCGGCCGGCAGCCAGCGCCGCGCGGTATCGGCATCGATGCGCAGGAAGCGGGTGCCGGCATAGGGCTCGTTGTAAGCGGCGGACAGGCGCGGGTCGACGGCACCGTTATCGAGGATAAGCCACACCGGCACGATGCGCTCGCGCCCTTCGCCTTGTCCGGCACGCAGCTGGCGCGCCGTGAACAGCTTCCTGGCGCAGGCCTCGTCGCAGCCGGAGGCATCGACGCTCAACAGCAGCCACTTGCCCTTGAAGCGCTCGAGCGGCACCGCCTCGCCGCGCTCGTCGCGCACCTGCACGGCCGGCAGCGGGCGCTGCGGATCGATCAAGGTGCCATAGTTGGTGGTGCCGCCGGCCGGCCGGAACACATAGTAGGTCAGGTAGGAGGCAATCACAGGCGAGGCGCACACCAGCAGCAGGAACAGCATCTGCAGCCGCCCCCTGCGCGTGCGCGCATCGATGCGCGGCCCGGATGCCCGGCCGGAGGCGACCTGGGCCAGTTCGGCCGCGCGCGCGGAAATGGGATCTTGGGTTGGCATGTGTCGCTCAGTTCATTCGTGATGCTTGCGCCGGCGCCGTCGCACGGGAGCGCCGCCAGCCCAGTGCCAGCAGCAGTACGAGGGTCAATGCGGCCAGGCCGAACCACTGGAAGGCATAGCCGTAGTGGCGGTCGGCGCCGGAATCGGCCGGCGCCCAGTCGCGCGCCAGCCCGTCTCCTGTGTCGTTGCGCTGCTCCAGCACCAGTGGCTGGAGCGTCACGCCGAGCTCCGCCCCGTAAGCCGCGAGATCCAGGTTCTGCCGTATCTTCTGCCCGGCTTCGCTGGCGGAGCCCAGATTGTAGACCTTCGGCACGGCAGCCAGTGCCATGCCATCGATGTCGACCTCGCCCGCCGGCGTGGGAAAGGGCGCGATGCGGCTGCGGTCCTGCGCATCACGCGGCAGCCAGCCGCGCAGGACCAGCACGCTGGCACCCTGCCCCGTCCCGCCCTCGGCGGCGATGCGCAGCGGCGTCAGCACCAGGAAGCCAGCGCGCGAATCGGTGCCGTTGCCATGCGGGCGGTTGTCCAGCAGCACCGTATGCGCGGCGTCGAAACGGCCGCGCGCGCGCACCCGCCGGTCGGCCAGGTCGGCAGAGGCTGCCAGCGGCACCGGGCCCAGCAAGAGCGGTGTCGCTGCGGCCAGGGCCTGCTGACGCGCGGCGCGCGCCAGCTTCTCATGCGCACGGTTGAGCTGCCAGTTGCCCAGCGCGCAGGTCAGCGCGATCACCATCAGGGCGGCCAGCGTCGGCGCCGGCCGGAAGAAGCGCGCGGGGAAGAAGCGCACGCTCATCGCACCAGCCTCCCGCCATGGCCGAGCCCGGTGCGATAATGGCCGCTTTCGCCTTGCCGAAACCGCTCGCCTGCCCCCGTCATGCGCATCGTCATCGTCATTGCCTTCATCCTGATCATCGGCAGCCTTGCCAGCGCGCTCTTCTTCATGATGCGGGATCGCGGCAGGACCCCCAACATGATGCGGTCGCTGATGTTCCGCGTCGGCTTCTCGGTGGCATTGTTCCTCTTCATCCTGTTCTCGCACTGGATGGGCTGGATCCAGAGCACCGGCATCCGCATGGGGCCCTGAACCTGCCTGCGCCGGGCAGTTGCAGCACCGGCCCTCCCAAACGAAAAAGCAAGCGCCGCAGGATCCCAGCCAGCCTGCGGCGCTTGCTTTTCCAGTTCTGCGCGCATTCGCCGGCCGCCTCCCTGCGACCAGCGCGTGCCGCCGCAGGTGCGGCGGCACGGCGATGCCTGCTTACAGCCAGTACACGACGATGTAGAGGAACAGCCAGACCACATCGACGAAGTGCCAGTACCATGCGGCGCCCTCGAAGGCGAAGTGATGCTCGGGGGTGAAATGGCCCTTCAGCACGCGGCCCAGCACCACCGCCAGCATGATCGCACCCATGGTCACATGGAAGCCGTGGAAGCCGGTCAGCAGGAAGAAGGTGGAACCGTAGATGCCCGAGGTCAGCTTGAGATTGAGTTCGCTGTAGGCGTGGTGGTATTCGTAGGCCTGGAAACCCATGAACACGGCGCCCAGCAGGATGGTCAGCACCAGGCCCTGGATCACCTGGCTGCGCTTGCCCGCCAGCAGCGCGTGGTGCGCCCAGGTCAGGGTCACGCCCGAGGTGAGCAGCAGCGCCGTGTTGATGGTCGGGATCGGCCACGGCCCCATGGTCTGGAAATTCTCGATGGTGCCGGCCGGGCCGCTGTTCGGCCACACCGCGGCAAAATCGGGCCACAGGATCTTGTTGTTCAGGTCCCCCAGCCACGGCATGGCGATACTGCGCGCGTAGAACAGCGCGCCGAAGAAGGCGGCGAAGAACATCACTTCGGAGAAGATGAACCAGCCCATCGACCAGCGGAAGGACAGGTCGATGTTCTTGCCGTAGCGCCCGCCCTCGGATTCTCCGATCGCGTCGCCGAACCAGCTCTTGAGCACGAACAGGAACCACAGAAGGCCGACCGCGAACAGGTACGGCGCCCAGGCCTGGCCGTTGACCCAGCCGGCGGCGCCGCCACCGGTCATCAGCAGGCCGAAAGCCGCCGTGATCGGGTGACGCGACGGGCCCGGTACAAAGTAGTACGGCGCGTTTGCGCGATTCGCACTCATGCTTTTCTCTCCAGCTCTTTGGTCTCAGATACCGCGGTTGTTATCTATTCATCCGGCCTGGATGCTGCCGGTGCCACGTGTTGTCATGTCTTGTCTACCCCGGGGCTTGCCGCGGCTCACCCCACCACCATCCGCACGATGACGATCAGCGCGGCGATGAAGAGCGCCGCGCCGAGCAGGCCTGCGATGATCACGTGCAGCGGATTCAGCCGGGCCATGTCACGCTCGTGCTCGGCCCCCTTGCGCAGGCCGATAAAGGACCAGAACACTGCACGCAGCGTCTGCCAGAACGACATCTTGCGCTTGACCGCATCCTTCAGTTCATCCACGCCGCCCTGCCTCCTTGCGTGCCGGCCCGTATCCTGGCCCGTATCCTGGCCCATATCCCGGCCCGGTGCCCTGCTGCCCGCGGCCCGGTTCAGCCGCCCTTCGCCGCCGGGGCCGGCGCGTCATCCAGCGCCCCCTGCGGTGCCTGCGCCACCGGCGTACCCACCTCGAAGAAGGTGTACGACAGGGTGATATTCTTCACGTCCTTCGGCAGCGCCGGGTCGATCACGAACACCACCGGCATCTCGCGCGCCTCCTTCGCCTTCAGCGTCTGCTGCTTGAAGCAGAAGCACTCGATCTTCTTGAAGTACTGCGTCGCCTGCTTCGGGGCGTAGCTCGGGATCGCCTGGGCGGAGATGTCGCGGCTCTGCCCGTTCGCCACCTCGTACACGATCGTCGTCATCTCGCCCGGATGCACTTCCATGCTGTGCTTCACCGGCCGGAAGGCGAACGGCCCGCGTGCGTTGGAGTCGAACTCCACCGTCACCGTGCGGCTCTTGTCGACCTGCGTGTTCTTGGTCGTGCCGCCATACAGGTCGCGCGTGGTCAGCACGTTCAGGCCGGTGAGGTCGCAGATCTTGCGGTACAGCGGCACCAGCGCGTAGCCGAAGCTGAACATCAGCGCCACCACCACGAGCAGGCGCAGCAACATGCCGCGGTTGAAGCGGCGATCGCTGTCGCGCTCCGCCTGTACTTGCTGCTGGTCCACTTCCATGCCGTCCACCTCGCAGGCTCAGCCCAAGAGCACCATCTTGGCAAAGAAACCCAAGAAGAAAACCAGCGCGATGGAGAAAAGGATCAAGCCGAGGCGCCGGTTGGCGGCCTTGCGATCCGGCTGCGATGGGGTTCTGTCTGGATGCTGCATCTCGACTGCCATTCCGACTGCCTCTACCACTTCCGTTGCGCGGGCGGGCACCACGCCGGCGAATTCCGGCCCGGTGCCCGCGGCGGGACTCACTTCACTTGCGGCGGGACTTCGAAGGTGTGGAAAGGCGCCGGCGAGGGCACCGTCCACTCCAGGCCTTCCGCCCCTTCCCAGGGCTTGTCGGCTGCCTTCTCGCCGCCACGGTAGGACGGCAGCACCACGAAGAAGAAGAAGTACACCTGCATCAGGCCGAAGCCCAGTGCCCCGATCGAGGCGATCGCGTTGAAGTCCGCGAACTGCACCGGGTAGTCGGCATAGCGGCGCGGCATGCCGGCCAGGCCGAGGAAGTGCATCGGGAAGAAGGTGACGTTGAAGAAGATGATCGAGCCCCAGAAGTGGATCTGGCCGCGCGTCTCGTTGTACATGAAGCCGCTCCACTTCGGGCCCCAGTAGTAGAAGCCGGAGAACAGCGCGAACAGCGAGCCGGCCACCAGCACGTAGTGGAAGTGGGCCACGATGAAGTAGGTGTCCTGCAGCTGGATGTCGATCGGCGCGACGGCCGGCATCAGCCCGGTGAAGCCGCCGATGGTGAACACGAAGATGAAGCCGATCGCGAACAGCATCGGGGTCTCGAAAGTCATCGAGCCGCGCCACATGGTGGCGATCCAGTTGAAGATCTTCACCGCCGTCGGCACCGCGATCAGCATGGTCGCGTACATGAAGAACAGCTGGCCGGTCACCGGCATGCCGGTGGTGAACATGTGGTGCGCCCACACGATGAACGACAGGATGGCGATCGAGGCGGTCGCGTACACCATCGAGCTGTAGCCGAACAGGCGCTTGCGCGAGAAGGCCGGCACGACCTGCGAGATGATCCCGAATGCCGGCAGGATCATGATGTAGACCTCGGGGTGGCCGAAGAACCAGAAGATGTGCTGGTACATGACCGGGTCGCCGCCGCCCGCGGCGGAGAAGAAGCTGGTGCCGAAATGGCGGTCGGTCAGCACCATGGTGATGGCGCCGGCCAGCACGGGCATGACGGCGATCAGCAGGTAGGCCGTGATCAGCCAGGTCCAGCAGAACATCGGCATCTTCATCAGCGTCATGCCCGGGGCACGCATGTTGAGGATGGTCACGATGATGTTGATCGAGCCCATGATGGACGAGGCGCCCATGATGTGCATGGCGAAGATGGCCATGTCCATGCCCGGGCCCATCTGCACCGACAGCGGTGCGTAGAGGGTCCAGCCCGCGGCGGTGGCGCCGCCCGGCACGAAGAACGACAGCACCAGCAGCAGCGCGGCCGGCGGCATCAGCCAGAAGCTGAAGTTGTTCATCCGCGCGAAGGCCATGTCGGAGGCGCCGATCTGCAGCGGGATCATCCAGTTCGCGAACCCCACGAAGGCCGGCATGATGGCGCCGAACACCATGACCAGGCCGTGCATGGTGGTGAACTGGTTGAACAGTTCGGGGCGGAAGAACTGCAGGCCCGGCTCGAACAGCTCGAGGCGGATCAGCAGCGCCAGCACGCCGCCGGACAGCAGCATGGTGAAGGAGAACAGCAGGTACAGCGTGCCGATGTCCTTGTGGTTGGTGGCGAACAGCCAGCGGCGCCAGCCGTGCGGGTGGTCGTGGGCGTGATCGTCGTGGCCGTGCTCGTGCGGATGGGCCAGTGCGTCAGGGCTAGCAGTACTCATTCCGGAACTCCTGAAATCCTGTTCTTTCCTTGCGTCCACGATCAGCCTGCGACGCGGTTGCCCGCGAGGCTGGCCTGCTTGCCTGCGGCTTTGTCGTCCGCCTTGGGCTCGCCTGCCCCCGCGGCGCCGCCGCCCTCGGGGAACTTGCCGGTGCGGGCACCGGCGAAGTCGCGCGGCTGGATCACCTCGCCGGTATGGTTGCCCCAGTTGTTGCGGGTGAAGGTCATCACCGCCGCCAGCTCCGTGTCCGACAGGTGCTTCCACACGGGCATCGCGCCCTTGCCCTCGAGCAGGATGTGCATCTGGCCGGCATCCGGGCCATTGACGATCTTGGAGCCGTCCAGTGCCGGGAACGGTCCGCCGCCCTTGCCGTTGGGCTGGTGGCAGACCGCGCAGTTGGCCAGGTAGACCTTCTCGCCGCGCGCCTTCATTTCATCCAGCGTCCAGGTCTTGTTGGGATCGTCCGCCTTGGCCGCCATCTCCTTCTTCTTGCCGTCGACCCACTTGGTGTAGTCGGCGTCCGAGACCACGCGCACGACGATGGGCATGAAGGCATGTTCCTTGCCGCACAGCTCGGCGCACTGGCCGCGGTAGACACCGATCTTCTCCGCCTTGAACCAGGTGTCGCGCACGAAGCCGGGAATCGCATCCTGCTTGACGCCGAAGGCGGGGATCATCCAGGCGTGGATCACGTCGTTGGCCGTGGTGACGACGCGGATCTTCTTGTTGACCGGCACCACCATTTCGTTGTCCACCTCCATCAGGTAGGTGTTGCCCTTGGGTGCCTCGTTGTTGATCTGCTCGCGCGGGGTGGTCAGGGTGGAGACGAAGGAGATGCCCTCGCCTTCGCCCTTCAGGTAGTCATAGCCCCACTTCCACTGGTAGCCGGTGGCCTTGATGGTGATATCGGAGTTGGTGGTGTCCTTCATCGCCACCACCGTCTTGGTCGCCGGCAGGGCCATGGCGATCACGATCAGGAAGGGGACCACGGTCCAGACCACTTCGACCGTGATGCTCTCGTGGAAGGAGGCAGGCTTGGCCCCCTTGGACTTGCGGTGCTTGAACACGGAGTAGAACATCACGCCGAACACGCACACGAAGATCACGGTGCAGATGATCAGCATCATCCAGTTCAACCAATGGATCTGCTCGGCGATCTTGGTGACCGGCTCTGCGAGATTGAGCTGACGCACGGCGGGACCGCCTGGCATGTCGGTGACTGCCGGCGCCGCCTGGCTGACGAGCAGGGATGCGCCGGCCAGACATGCTGCGGATGCCTTCTTCCACATTTTCATTTTGTTATCTACCCAATTTACAGATTCAAATCTGTCCCACGCCTAGGTCCGGCGGCCGCTCCTCGGAGCGGCGCAGGGCAGTCGCGAGTTCCTGCGCGAACTTCCGGCGCGCGCTCGGGACCAGGAACTTCCCGACCCGCACGACACGCCCGCCCGAGCGCAATGTGACCAGCGCCCGGGAAGATTCACCCGACTCGACCCGCACCCAATGCGGGTTGAACTCCTGCCGCGACACCTTGCCGGCACTGGCTGTCTCCACTACCAGTTTTCCGCCTGCAAGGCTGACACGCTCATAATCCACTGCGTGCCGCGCATATACCAGCAGGGCAATCCCCAGCCCGATCAGGTCCAGGCCGGCAAAAGGCAGCACGAGCCAGTACCCCCACCACGCAATGAGCAGCGCGATGGCGAACGAAATGCATACGATGGAAAGGTAGAACCAGCCGACCTGGCGTGGAGAAAGCGAACAGTTGCGCTTCATCAGCCAGTCGGTGCACAGCGCCGGTCGAAGTCCGTTCAGACCTGCAACGGACTCATCTCGTGCCATCTGGAATGCGATACCCAAGTCTTGCATCGCCCACCACTCTGCATCGGATGCGTGCCCGGACGATGTCACCCAATTTCAAGGCGCCGGAGCGCTGTTATCTGCGGGTGGATTGTGCCAGGGGACCACTGCGACAAACTGGCGCATTATAGGGCGCTTCCCAGGCTCGAACAAGCCGCGACTTGCGTTCCGGGCTGGCGTCCGGCGTGAAATTGTGCTTGTACTTTGCGTATCTTGACGAACGCGCGGAGCTATGCGCGGGGCCGCCCGCGGCCGATGCGATCGAGCGGGACCACCGCATTGCCCTGCGCATCGAGTGGCTGGCCGGCACGCGGCGGCAGCTTCCAGGCATGCCCGTAGACGACCTCGAAGGTGAGCGCGATCTCGCCCTGGGCATTGCGCCGGCGCTCCAGCGCGGCCAGCAGCGCCGCATGCCAGCGGCGTCCGCGCAGGCCTCCGCCGGGGCGGCGCAGCCCGCCCATGGCATGGACCTCGCGCAGCAGCGTCTGCGGATTCTCGTAGGTGATCGTCAGCGTCTCCATGTCCATCACCGGGGTGGACCAGCCGCTATGCACCAGCATGTCGCCGATATCGTGCATGTCGACGAAGCGCAGCGTGTGGACATCGCCGTCGACCTCGGCGAAGGCCTCGCGCAATTCCTTCAGCGTGTCCGGCCCGAACAGCGAGAACAGCACCAGCCCGTCCGTGCGCGTCACGCGGTGCCACTCGGGAAATACCAGATGCGGTTCCGGGTGCCAGTGCAGGGCCAGATTGGACCAAAGCATGTCAAAGCTGTCGGCGGCGAAAGGCAGCGTGGCAAGATCGCCCTGCACCAGTTCGAACAGCGGGCGCTTGCCCAGCATGCGCCCGATCCAGCCCGGCCGGCGCTGGGGGTCGCGCTGGCCGGCCTCGCGCAGCATGGCCGCCGACACATCGAGGCCCGCGATCTGCGCATCCGGATACTGCGCACGCAGCGCGGCCAGGCCCTGGCCATGGCCGCAGCCGATATCGAGCGCCCGGCCGGGCGTCAGCCGGATCAGTTGCATGCGCTCCTGCATGCGCTGGCCGATCTCGCCGAAGAGGAAATCGAGCTGGTCGAAGGCAGCGCTGCGCCTGTCGAAGGCGAGGCGGGTCAGCCGCGTGGACGGCAGGAAGGCATCGGGAGAAGCAGCGGCATGCAGGGACACGGACAAACCAGGCAGCGGATGGAAGACGACAAGGCACCGCGCGCACCCGTCGACGCCAGGGCGCCGGCCGCGGTGCGGGAGGACGAAGCGCAAGTATACGCGCGATGCGCCGGGCGGGCCGGCGGCCGCGCAGCCGGCCGCGCCCTGGCCCTCGGCCGGGCGGCGTGGCGGGCCTGCCTGGATGCCTTGCTGCCGTGCGCCTGCGCCCTGTGCGGGCAGGTCCAGCGGGAGGTCGTCTGCGCCGGCTGCGCGCAGGACCTGCTGCCCGTGGTGCCGCGCTGTCCCGTGTGCGGCCTGCCTGCCGGCCGGTCCGCCGGCGGCGCTTCCCTGCCCTGCGCCGGCTGCCGCCAGGCAGCGCCGTCCTTCGACGCGGCACTGACCCTTGGCGACTACGCGCCGCCGCAGGACAGCCTGGTGCTGGCACTCAAGTTCGGCGGCGTCCTGCCGCTGGCCGGCTGGCTCGCCGCGCAGCTCGCCGGGCGGATGGTCCGCTCAGGGTTTCCAGCGCCGGCACTGCTGGCGCCCGTGCCGCTGGCGCCGCGCCGTCTCGCCACGCGCGGCTTCAACCAAGCCTGGGAAATCGCCAGGCCGCTGGCACGGCAGCTCGGCGTCCGGGCCGACCCGGTGCTGCTGAGGCGCCGGCGCGAGACATCGGCGCAGAGCGCACTGGATCTGGCCGCCCGCGGGCGCAATGTGCAGGATGCGTTCGCCTTGTCCGTGCCGGCACGGCTGGACGGCCTGCATGTCGGCCTGGTGGACGATGTGATGACATCGGGAGCCACGCTGGCGGCGGCGGCACGCACGCTCAAGGCCCATGGCGCCGCGCGCGTCACGGTGCTGGTGGCACTGCGCACGCCGTGAACGAACGGCGCATGGTGCGGCAAAATGTCGCAGGCCGGGCTGCGCGCGCAAGCCCCCGCCCGGAGCACGCCGCCGGCGTGACAGCGGCCGCCGGCACGCGGTAAGCTGCGCCTCGTCTCATCACCGCCTTGCCGCGCCGGGCACAGCCCCGGCCACCTGCCATGTTCAACGTCGTCCTGGTCGAACCGGAGATCCCCCCCAATACCGGCAATGTCATCCGCCTGTGCGCCAATACCGGTGCGCGCCTGCACCTGGTCAAGCCGCTCGGCTTCCCGCTCGACGATGCCCGCATGCGGCGCGCCGGGCTGGACTACCACGAGTACGCCGCGATGCGTGTGCACGAGAACTGGGAAGCCCTGCTCACCGACGAACGGCCGGACCCGGCCCGCATGTTCGCGCTGACCACCAAGGGCTCGACGCCCTTCGGCCAGGTGGCGTTCGCGCCGGGCGACTGGTTCGTGTTCGGTTCGGAGACGCGCGGCCTGGCGCCGGAGCGGCGCGAGTGGTTTCCGCCCGCGCAGCGCATCCGGCTGCCGATGCGCCCCGACAACCGCAGCCTGAACCTGTCCAACACCGTCGCCGTGGTGGTGTTCGAGGCCTGGCGGCAGAACGGTTTCGCCGGCGGCGCCTGAGTTTTTCCGCGCCGCTCCGGGCGGCAATACCGGGGAGGCTATTCGGGCTGCACGCCGGCCGCGCGGATCACCTTGGCCCAGCGCAGCTTCTCGCTTTCCATGGTCCGGCGCAGGGAATCCGGCGCCGTGCCGGACGGCGCGAAGTACTGCGCGCGCAGCTTGTCGCGCACGTCCTCGCTCTGGAGGATGGCGACCACCTCGCGGTAAAGCCGTTCGACGATGGGCGCCGGCGTACCGGCTGGCACCAGCACCGCCTGCCACGAGATCGCCTCGAATCCGGGGTAGCCCGACTCGGCCACCGTCGGTACTCCGGGCAACAGCGCGGTCCGCCCGCTGCTGGTCACCGCCAGCAGCCGCAGCTTGCCCGCGCTGACCAGCGGCATGGCGATCGCCGGCACCATGAAGCCGGCCTGCACCTGCCCGCTGGCGATCGCCGTCGTCACTTGCGGAAAGCCAGGATAGGGCACGTGCTGCAGTTCGATGCCGGCCATCGCCTTGAGCTGCTCCATGGCCAGGTGGGCGGCACTGCCGCTGCCAACGGACCCGTAGTTGAGGGCACCGGGCTTCGCCTTGGCCAGGGCCACGAACTCGCGCAGGTTCCTGGCCGGCAGGCGGGCATCGATGACCAGCACGTTGGGCGAGGTGGCCACCAGGCTGACGGGTGCGAGCTGGCGCACCGGATCGTAGCCCAGGTGGCGCCACAGCATCGGCGCGGTCACGAGCGGACCGTTGATGGTGAACAGCAGCGTGTAGCCATCCGGCGCCGCGCGCGCCACCATGCCGGTGCCGATATTGCCGCCGGCACCCGGACGGTTCTCCACCACCACCGGCTGACCCAGTGCGCCCGCCAGCTTCTCGGCCAGCAGGCGGGCGTTCAGGTCGGGCGAAGAGCCCGGGGGAAACGGCACGACCATGCGCAAGGGACGGGCGGGCCAGGATTCGGCCCGCGCGAACGGCGCGGCCGCGCAGACGCCTGCCGCCGCCAATGCCAGCAGGATGCGGCGGCGGTTCATCTGGGCAATGCTGCGGGACATGAAATCCTTCAAGGAAATGGAAGCAGGTTGCGCACGGTCCGGCCAAGACGCCAGACCGTGCGGGCCGCGCGCGGCGTCACTCGTCGCGCGCGTCGCGCTGGAGCAGGCGCGAAACCGCGTCAGACACGGCCAGCCCTTCGAACAGTACCGCGCAGACCGCGCGCGTGATCGGCATCTCCACGCCGCTGGCTTCGGCCAGGGCCGCCACCGCCTGGGCGCAGCGCACGCCTTCGGCCACATGGCCCAGTTCGGCCAGGATCTGGTCGAGTGTCTTGCCCGCGGCGAGCTCGCGTCCCACCTTGCGGTTGCGCGACAGGTCACCGGTGGCGGTCAGGATCAGGTCGCCCACGCCGGCCAGGCCCATGAAAGTCTCGGCGCGTCCGCCCAGCGCCAGGCCGAGGCGGGTCATCTCGGCCAGGCCGCGCGTGATCAGCGCCGCCCGCGCGTTGAGCCCCAGCCCCAGGCCGTCGCTGGCCCCGGTCGCGATGGCCAGCACGTTCTTGACCGCCCCGCCGACCTCGACGCCGATCAGGTCATCGCTGCCGTAGATGCGCATCGCATGGTGGTGGAAGGCAGCCTGTGCCAGGTCGGCCAGCCCGGGCGAGCGGCCCGCGACGGTCAGTGCGCAAGGCAGCCCCGCGGCCACCTCCCGTGCGAAGCTGGGACCGCTCAGCACGCCATAGTCGACCGAGCCGTCCGCCACGCCGGCCGCGGCCAGTTCGGCCCGCACCATCTGGTGGGGCAAGGCCTGCGTGCCGGCCTCGAAACCCTTGCACAGCCACAGCATGCGCAGGCGCCCGCCGCGGCGCGCGGCCAGTCGCCGCGTCATCTCGCGCAGCCCGGCTACCGGCGTGGCCACGATCACCAGGCTGTCGGGCGTATCCATACCATGGGCAGCGGCGCGCTCGAAGTCCGGCTCCACCGCCAATCGTGCCGACAAAGCCACACCGGGCAGGTAGGCGTCATTGCTCCGCGTCGAGGCGATGGCGGCGAGCTGCGCGGCGTCGCGCCCCCACAGCACCACCTCGTGCGCGGCGGCGGCATGGCTGGCGAGCGCGGTACCCCAGGCACCGGCGCCAAGGAAGGCGATGTTCATGTCAGTCGGAACGGAAGATCTGCGCGTTCGATGGTAGCGCGGGATGGCGGCGGGCGGAATCCGCGCGCCGCCGCCGCAATGAAAAACGGGGCCGCAGCCCCGTCCTGACAGCGTCTGCCGGTGGCCCCGATCAGTGGCGGGCCTGGCTGCCGTCGGGCATCACGATGCCGCTGTTGCCTTCCTGGGCACCTTCCGCCTCGGCCATGGCGGCCTGCAGGCGCTGCTCGTAGAGCGCCTGGAAGTTGATTTCCGACAGGTGGATGGCCTGGAAGCCGGCGCGCGTGATCACGTCAGCGATATTGCCGCGCAGGTACGGATAGAGGATGGTCGGGCAGGCGATGCCCAGCAGCGGGTCGAGCTGCTCCATCGGCACGTTGCGGATGTCGAAGATGCCGGCCTGGTGAGCTTCCACCAGGAATGCCACCTTGTCCTGCACCTTGGTCGTCACGGTGCCGGTCACGACCACTTCGAAGATGCCTTCCTGCAGTTGCGCGGCGCCGACGTTCACCTGGACTTCGACCGAAGGCGCCTCGGTTTCCAGGAAGATGGCGGGCGAGTTCGGCTGCTCGAGCGACATGTCCTTCAGGTACACGCGCTGGATGTTGAAGAACGGCTGGTCGTCTTGCTGCTGGTTTTGCTGATCGCTCATGAAAGGCTTCCGGGATTGGCGTGGAGCGCCAGGGCCGGCCGCCGGCACGCCTTCGGGCGGCCGGCCGGGCCGGGCCTGCGCCCGGTTGGAAAAGGCATATGGTACATGACGCGGGTGGCGATTTCACCCGCTCGGCGGCGCTCAGGCAGCCAGCAGCGGTACCAGGCCGCCCTGGCGGTCGAGCGCGGACAGGTCGTCGAAGCCGCCGACGTGGGTGTCGTCGATGTAGATCTGCGGCACGGTACGACGGCCGGTGCGCGCCATCATTTCCTCGCGTTTGCCCGGTTCGCGGTCGATCAGGATCTTTTCGATCGACTCGACACCCTTGGACTTGAGCAGGCGCTCAGCCATCTGGCAATAGGGACACACCACGGTGCTGTACATGACGACTCGTGCCATGCGGCATTCTCCTATACGACTTTACGAGTTTTCAGCTTGCGATTTGTGACTCGGGATCCTCGATCCACAACAAATCCTGACCCGGACGCGGACGCCTGAGCGGCTGGGGGCATCCGCGCCCCGGGGTGATTACTTCACCACCGGAAGACCGGCCTGCTGCCAGGCGGCCAGGCCGCCGTCCAGCGAATAGACCTCACTGTAACCGGCTTCCTTCAGGGCTGCATGCGCCTTGCCCGAGCTCTGCCCGGTCTGGCACACCACGATGATGGGTACGGACTTGTCCTTTGCAAGGCCGGCGGCACGGGCCGCCAGGTCGCTCAGCGGCGCGCTCTTGGCCTGCGGCAGGTGACCCTTGGCGAACTCCGCGGCTTCGCGGATGTCCACCACCACCGCATTGCGCTTGTTGATCATCTGCGTGGCAATGGTCGTGTTGACGCGCTTGCCACCCGCGCCCCGGGAGATCGTCGGCCAGGCCAGCAGGCCGCCCGACACCACGGCGACGGCGATCAGGGCGAGGTTGTTGTAGTCGGCAAAGAAATTCACGTTGGCATTCCGGTGGGTTGGGTCGGCGGCATTATAAAATACGCAGTTTCGCGCCCGCGGCGAACGGGCCTGCCGCCATTGTCTCTTATTTGACACATGGAGCCCTGCCGCCGCGGCCGCTGCGCCAGATCACCCACTCTCTCGGAAAGCAGCATGTACAAGCTCGTCCTCATCCGCCACGGCGAATCGACGTGGAACCTCGAAAACCGCTTCACCGGCTGGGTCGACGTCGACCTGACCGAAACCGGCGCCGCCCAGGCCCGCCAGGCCGGCAAGCTGCTGAAGGAAGCCGGTTTTGCCTTCGACATCGCCTACACCTCGGTGCTCAAGCGGGCCATCCGCACCCTGTGGCACGTGCAGGACGAGATGGACGAGATGTGGATCCCGGTGCGCAACGAATGGCGCCTGAACGAGCGCCACTATGGCGCCCTGGCCGGCCTGAACAAGTCCGAGACCGCCGCCAAGTTCGGCGACGAACAGGTGCTGGTCTGGCGCCGCAGCTACGACACCCCGCCGCCCGCGCTGGAGCCGGCAGACCCGCGCGCCTCGTACGCCGACCCGCGCTACGCCGGCGTGCCGCGCGAACAGATTCCGCTGACCGAATGCCTGAAGGACACCGTGGCGCGGGTGCTGCCTCTGTGGAACGAATCCATCGCTCCGGATATCAAAGCGGGCAAGCGCGTGGTGATCGCCGCCCATGGCAACAGCATCCGCGCCCTGGTGAAATACCTCGACCAGATCTCGGATGACGACATCGTTGGCCTCAACATCCCCAATGGCACGCCCCTGGTGTATGAGCTCGACGCCGACCTGCGGCCGCTGCGCCACTACTATCTCGGCGACCAGGAAGCGATCGCCGCTTCGCTGGCCGCTGTCGCCAGCCAGGGCAAGTCGCGCTGAACCCCTGACGGCGTGCGTGCGCCGGCCCACCGGCCGGCGGGCGCGCGCCGACCGTTTCCCCGCCACCCTCTTATACTGTCGGACATTGCGGCGCCCGGCCAGCCACTGAGGCCGGCCCGATCCGCAACCCCACTCCTTACTCGTTCAGGCAGCCCTCATGCGTAAGACGCTAAAGAACATCAGTCTGGTTTCTGTCGGCCTCGTCGCCGGCGTACTGGCGACGCTGCAGATCTCCGCCACCGCGCAGAACGCGTCCGGGCCGCTGCCGCTCGACCAGCTGCGGCTGATGGCCGACATCTTCGGCCAGATCAAGCGCGAGTACGTGGAACCGGTCGATGACAAGCAGTTGCTGACTGCCGCCATCAAGGGCATGGTATCCAGCCTCGACCCGCACTCCGCCTACCTGGACGAAAAGGACTTCAAGGAACTCCAGGAGGGCACGCGCGGCCGCTTTGCCGGGCTCGGCATCGAGATCTCGCAGGAAGACGGCCTGGTCAAGGTGATCAATCCGATCGAGGACACGCCCGCCTTCCGCGCCGGCATCCAGCCGGGCGACCTGATCACCCGCATCGACGACAAGCCGGTGCGTGGCCTGCCGCTCGAGCAGGCCGTCAAGCGCATGCGCGGCGAGCCGGGCACCAAGGTCACGCTGACGATCTACCGCAAGAGCGACGAGCGCACCTTCCCGGTGACGATCACCCGCGCGGAAATCCAGGTGCAATCGGTCAAGACCAAGCTGCTCGACCATGACATCGCCTGGGTGCGCCTGACCAGCTTCCAGGAACGCACCGTGGCCGACCTGGGCCGCAAGCTGAGCGAGCTGGCGCAGAAGGACCCGAACCTCAAGGGCGTGATCCTCGATCTGCGCAACAACGGCGGCGGCGTGCTGCAGGGTGCGGTCGGCGTGGCCGCGGCCTTCCTGGGCAACGATGCGGTGGTGGTCTCGACCAACGGCCAGGTACCGGATGCCAAGCGCGTCTACAAGGCCTCCTTCAGCAACTACCGCCTGTCCTCGCTGGACGACGATCCGCTCAAGGACCTGCCGGCCCTGTACAAGACGGTGCCGATGGTGGTGCTGACCAACGCCTATTCGGCCTCCGCCTCGGAAATCGTCGCCGGTGCGCTCAAGGACCATCACCGCGCCCTGATCATGGGCAAGACCACGTTCGGCAAGGGCTCGGTGCAGACCGTGCGCCCGCTGCCCAACGATACCGGCATCAAGCTGACCATCGCGTACTACTACACGCCGAGCGGCAAGTCGATCCAGGCCTGGGGCATCCGTCCGGACATCCCGGTCGACCAGAACCCGGATGGCGACCCGGACGACGCGCTGGTCACGCGCGAGATCGACACCGAGCACCACCTGCACAACAAGCAGGAGTCCGAGCTGCCGGAAATGCAGGGACGCGAGCAGCGCCGTGTCGAGGAACTGCGCCGCCTGGAAGAAGAGAACGCGAAGAAGACGCCGGAAGAACGCGAGAAGGAACGCAAGAAGAAGCCGATCGAGTTCGGTTCGGCCGACGACTTCATGCTGCAGCAGGCCATCAACCAGCTCACCGGCAAGCCGGTCCTGCGCTCCAAGTCGCGCCTGGAACTGGCTGACGAGAAGGCGGCCAAGCCGGTGGACAAGAAGCCCGGGAAATCTCCCGCGGCCAAGCCGGCCCCGGCGCCGGCCGCCCCCGCCAACGGCGCGCCGCCGGCCAGCTCCCCGCTCGGCGAGCCGCTGGGCACGCCGACCGGCAAGGCGCCCTGAGGCGCACCGAGCGAGCGGCCCTGCGGGGCCGCTTTTTCTTTGGCTCCCGGCCCGGCCGGGAGCCTCAGCGAACCTTGGGGAAATCATGTCCGCCGCCATGAACGACGACCAACTGCTGCGCTACTCGCGCCATATCCTGCTGGACGAACTCGGCATCGAGGGCCAGGAGCGCCTGCTGGGCGGGCATGCACTGGTGATCGGCGCCGGCGGCCTTGGTACGGCCGCCCTGCCCTACCTGGCCTCGGCCGGCGTCGGCACCATCACGGTGGTGGACGACGACGCGGTCGACCTGACCAACCTGCAGCGGCAGATCCTGCATACGACGGCCAGCATCGGCCGCGCCAAGGTGGAATCGGCGCGCGAGGGCATGCTGCGCATCAACCCCGGCATCGCGGTCCGCACCGTCGCGGCACGCGTGGGAGAGGCCGAACTGGCGGCGCTGGCCGCCGAGGCCGACGTGGTGCTCGACTGTTGCGACAACTTCACCACGCGGCAGGCGGTCAACCGCGCCTGCGTGCGCCACCGCGTCCCGCTGGTGTCCGGTGCCGCCCTGCGCTTCGATGGCCAGGTCAGTGTGTTCGACCGCCGCCTCGACGATGCGCCCTGCTACGCCTGCCTGTTCCCGCCGTCGGAACCTGCACCGGAGGTGGCATGCGCCACCATGGGCGTGTTCGCGCCGCTGGTCGGCATGGTGGGAACGGTACAGGCGGCTGAAGCGCTGAAGCTGCTGGCCGGTATCGGCGACAGCCTGGCCGGCCGCCTGCTGATGGTCGATGCGCTGCGCATGGAATGGACCACGATGAAACTGATGCGCGTGCCGGGCTGCGAGGTATGCGGCGGCGCCTGAGGCCCGGCTGAGGCCCGCCTGAGGCCCGGCTGAGGCCCGGCTGAGGCCCGACTGAGGCCCGACTGAGGCCCGACTACTCAGGCTGCCGGCGCGCTGCGCGCCCGCAGGTAGTCGGTCACCGCGGCGCGATCGCCGCGGAAGATGATACGGGCCTCGCGCGACTCGCGCTGGTAGGCATACATGGGATCGTAGTAGTGCTGCAGCAGCACCATGATCCAGCCATGGTGCAGCTCCACGTCCCCCGTGCTGGCCTGGTGCGCCAGCGCCTGTTCGAGCAGCGCCGACAGCCGCCCGTAGCGCGCCCCGCCCAGCCTGCGCGCGATGCCGGCCATGGCCTCGCGCAAGCGCTCCGCGTATGCCGCAAAGCCGGCCTCCGGCCCGCGCGCGGCGATGAAATCAGCGCACAGGCCCTGCACATAGTCGCGCAGCACGCGCTGCACGCGCTCCTCGAAAGAAACTTCCACCCAGACCAGCGGGCTCTGCTGCATGCGATCGTAGAGCCCGAGCGGCAACACCCGGCTGCCGACGAAGCGCCCCTCATCCTCCAGCACGATGGCCCGCCAGCCGTCCTCGCGGCGCCGGAGCAGGTCGATGGCCAGGGCATTCTCGAAATCGATCTGGCTGGGCTGCGCCTGCGCGCGCCGCCCGAAGCTCGACCCACGGTGCCGGGCCAGCCCTTCCAGGTCGACCGCGGCACCGAGGTCGCTCAGGATCTCGGTCTTGCCGCTGCCGGTCAGCCCGCCCAGCACCAGCAGGTTCCCACGCGCGGCCTGGTCGGTCACACCGATCAGGTAGCCGCGCATGGCCTTGTAGCCGCCGGTGATGCGCGGGTAGTCGATGCCGGCTTCCGCGCGCAGCCACTGCTGCACGATCTGCGACCGCATGCCGCCGCGGAAGCAGTAGAGGAAACCGTCCGGATGGGCATTGGCGAAGCCGGCCCACGCGGCCATGCGCGCGGCCTTGCGCTCGCCCGATACCAGGTGATGGCCGAGTGCGACGGCTGCCGCCGGCCCGTGCAGGTGGTAGGACAAGCCGACCTGGTGGCGCTCCTCGTCGTCCATCAGCGGCAGGTTCACCGTGCCGGGAAACGCGCCACGCGCGAATTCGGCCGGGGCACGGACGTCGAGCAGCGGCACGCCGGCCAGCAAGACTCCGCGATAATCGGTGCTATCCGCCCGCATCAAACCACCTCGACCGCATGCTCGCCGCGTGCCACCAGTTCGCCGATCGGTGCCAGCGACAGGCCGAACTCCGCGCACGCCGCCAGGAAGGCCGGCTCGCCCTCCGGCTCCACCGCCACCAGCAGACCGCCGCTGGTCTGCGGATCGCACAGCACGGCGCGGCGCGCGGCATCGAGCGCGCCGATGCGATGACCGTAGCTGTCGAAATTGCGCTGGGTGCCGCCGGGCACGCAGCCTGCCGCGACATAGCGCGCCACCTCGGGCAGCACCGGCACGGCAGCGTAGTCCAGGCGTGCGCTCAGCCCGCTGCCATCGGCCATCTCGACCAGGTGCCCGAGCAGGCCGAAGCCGGTCACGTCGGTCATCGCACGCACGCCGGACAGCCGGCCGAAGCGGCTGCCGGCGCGGTTGAGCACGCACATCCAGTCACGCGCGAGGTGGATATCCTCGGGCCGCAGCGCGCCCTTCTTCTCGGCGGTGGTCAGCACGCCGATGCCCAGCGGCTTGGTCAGGTACAGCCGACAGCCGGCCACCGCAGTGTCGTTGCGCTTCAGGTGGGCGCGCTCGACCACGCCGGTCACGGCGAGGCCGAAGATCGGCTCCGGTGCGTCGATCGAGTGTCCGCCCGCGAGCGGAATGCCGGCCTCGTCGCAGGCCTTGCGTCCACCGGCGACCACTTCGCGCGCCACCTCCGGCGGCAGCACGTTGACCGGCCAGCCGAGGATGGCGATGGCCATCAGCGGATCGGCGCCCATCGCGTAGATATCGCTGATCGCGTTGGTGGCGGCGATACGGCCGAAGTCGAACGGGTCGTCGACGATGGGCATGAAGAAGTCGGTGGTCGAAACCACGCCGCGTTCGCTGTCGGGGGCGCCCAGGGCGTAGACCGCGGCATCATCGCGCGAGGCATTGCCCACCCACAGGCGCGGATCGGCATGCTGCGCCCCGCTGCCCGCGAGAATGACATCGAGCACTTTCGGGGAAATCTTGCAGCCACAGCCGGCGCCGTGGCTGTACTGCGTCAGACGGATGGCATCGGCCATGGACGGACTCCTGTCGGCGATACGGAATTCTGGCGTGGGAATTCGGCTGTGGATGGGAATCGAAGCGGGAACGAGAACCCTTACGGCGGGAGGCCGAGCGCCCGTTCGACGGCGCGGATGCGCCGCGGCGGGCGCTGCCGCTGGCGGGCGGCGTAGCAGCGGGCCGGGCGGCCCGCCTGGGGCGGATCAGTGCTCGCCCGGCTCCATCTGCGACTGCAGATAGTTCTGCAGGCCGACCTTGTCGATCAGGTCGAGCTGCGTCTCCAGGTAATCGATATGCTCTTCGGTATCGGTCTGGATATCGACGAGGATCTCGCGGCTCACATAGTCCCCCACCGACTCGCAATAGGCGATGGCTTCCTTGACGGTGGCGTGCGCGCCTTGCTCCAGCTTCAGGTCGCACTTGAGCATCTCGGGCGTGTTCTCGCCCAGCAGCAGCTTGTGCAGGTCCTGCAGGTTGGGCAGCCCATCCAGCATCAGGATGCGGTCGATCAGCCGATCGGCGTGCTTCATCTCACCGATCGATTCCTTGTATTCCACGTCGCCGAGCTTCTTCAGGCCCCAGTGGCGATACATGCGCGCGTGGAGGAAATACTGGTTGATCGCGGTCAGCTCGTTCTTCAGCTGAGCGTTGAGATACTGGATGACCTTCTTGTCACCTTTCATTAGCGGCTCCTGTTGCATCGGGGCCCGCTGAAACGCGATGCGGCGCCGACGCGCCGCATGCAGTCATCCAAGGTGAACGTGCCGAACCGGAGGAACGTACGCCAGGGGACGTACGGACGCGCGATGAAGCGATGATCGCGCGCGAGTTCAGGCAACCAGCGCGGTGCGCTGGTCGTTCGCGACTGCCGGGTCCCGAGTGTCCATTATGGCACGCGACCCTGGCTGCGAACAGGAAGAAATTTCCGTAATCTGGATCACGGCGGTGGTGGTGGCCTTCATGGCGCTGGCTGCCGCCACGCCTTCGCACAGGACCTGCTGCGCGCATTCGCGGCAGCGGCCGCAGCAGGTGCCGACACCCAGCGTTTCCGCCAGTTCGTCGAGCGTGGATACGCCCAGATGGACAGCACCGTGGATCTCGCGATCCGTGACCTGGTTGCAGATGCAGACGTACACAAATCCCTCCTTGGGTCCGCGGTCACACCGGCATGTCACCGCCAATGAACGTCAGCTTAACAGAGATCGAAAATGATAACAATTCCCATTAAGCCTCATGTGACGACCCCTGCCCGACGTCTTTGAATGTCGATGACAGCCCACAAAACCACGGGCTCCCGCACGCACATCCCGAACAAAAAAGCGAAGAAAAGGCCGCACACGGCGGCCTCGATTCAGCGCAATACCCGCAGAGCGATCAGGGTTGATTGAGCTGGCACAGCACGGCCGCCTGCTCCTCCGGGTCATAGGCTTCCAGCAGCTGGTCGACCTGGCCCGTCAGCCTGCCGCAGTCGGCGTGCAGCACTTCCTGCTTGACGCGCAGCAGCTGGGTGGGATGCATGGAGAACTCGCGCAGTCCCATGCCCAGCAGCAAGCGGGTCATGGCCGGGTCGCCGGCCATCTCGCCGCACACGGCCACCGGCACGCCAGCCTCGTTGGCCTCGCAGATGGTACGGGCGATCAGCTGCAGCACCGCCGGATGCAGCGGATCGTAGAGATGGGCCACGGCGTTGTCGGCACGGTCGATGGCCAGGGTGTACTGGATCAGGTCGTTGGTGCCGATCGACAGGAAGTCCATGCGCTTGAGGAACAGCGGCAGCATCAGCACCGCCGCCGGGATCTCGATCATCGCCCCGACCTTGAGGTTGGCATCGAAGGGCTGGCCGCGCTCGTCCAGCTGGCGCTTGGCCTGCGCCAGCAGTTCCAGGGTCTGGTCGATCTCGCGCGCGTGCGACAGCATCGGGATCAGGATCCGCACCGGGCCGAAGGCGGAGGCGCGCAGCAGGGCGCGCAACTGTGTCAGGAACATGGCCGGCTCGGACAGCGACCAGCGGATGGCGCGCAGGCCAAGCGCAGGATTGAGCGCGGTCTCGAACTCCTCGCGCCCTTCCAGCGGCTTGTCGGCGCCGATATCGATGGTGCGGATGGTGACAGGCAGGCCGTGCATGGCCTCCACTGCGGCCCGGTAGGCCTCGAACTGCTCATCCTCGCCGGGCAGTTCGCCACGCCGGTTCATGAACAGGAACTCGGATCGGAACAAGCCGACGCCGACCGCGCCGGCGGACAGCGCAGCGCCCGCGTCCTCGGCCATCTCGATATTGGCCAGCAGGTCGACTTCCTGCCCGTCCAGGGTCACCGCCGGCGTGTGGCGCAGGCGCTGCAGGCGCTTCTTCTCGAGCATGCGCTCGCTCTGCCGATGCCGGTACTCCTCCAGGATGATGGCGGACGGATCGACGATCACCAGCCCCGCATCGCCGTCGATGATGATCCAGTCTTCCTGCCGGATCAGCTCGCTGGCGCTGGCCACGCCGACAGCTGCGGGGATGTCCAGGCTGCGTGCCACGATGGCGGTATGCGAGGTGCGCCCGCCCAGGTCGGTGACGAAGCCATGGAAAGCCGTATTGCGGAACTGCAGCATGTCGGCCGGCGAGATATCGTGCGCCACCACGATGACACCGGGTGTCGCCACGCCGTCCGCGCCGAGCGCCGGGGCCGGAGCCGGGGCCGGCGTCAGAATCGGCGCACCCGCCAGCACCTTGAGGATGCGCTCGACCACCTGCTGCAGGTCGGCCTTGCGCTCACGCAGGTATTCGTCCTCGATCTCGTCGAACTGGCGCAGCAGTTCCTCGAGCCGTGTGGTCAGCGCCCACTCCGCGTTGTAGCGGCGCGTGCGGATCAGGGTCTCGGGCTCCTGCGCCAGCATCGCGTCGTCGAGGATCATCGCGTGCACATCGAGGAAGGCGCCCATCTCCTCGGGCGCGTCGCGCGGCAGGTCGCGCTTGAGCGCCGCCAGTTCGTTGCGCACCGCGGCGCGTGCCGCGCGCAGGCGCTCGACCTCGGCCTCGAGCTTGTCTTCGTCGATCAGGTAGTGCGACACGTCGAGCGCCGCCGGCGCAAGCAGGTGCGCGCGGCCGATGGCGATTCCGCGCGATACCGGGATGCCGTGCAGGGCAAAGGACATGTGCCGCTCCGTCGTGGAACGTTGAAGTGGATACCGTGGAACCGGGGTCCCGGCTGCCTGGCCTGCCTTATTCGCCTTCGCCGAAGCGGTTGCCGATCAGGGCCACCAGCGCTTCCATGGCGTCCTGCTCGTCGGGTCCCTCGATCTCGATGGTGACCGTGGAGCCGATGCCGGCGGCCAGCATCATCACGCCCATGATGCTCTTGGCGTCGACCTGGCGGCCATTTCGCGACATCTTGATCTGGCTGACGTAGCTGCCGGCCAGTTGCGTCAGCTTGGCGGAGGCGCGGGCATGCAGCCCGAGCTTATTGATGATGGTGACGTCCCTCTGCAGCATATTTGTCGGGATGATTGGCGGTTTGGTTCTGGACGGAGGTGCTGCCGACCTGCAGCACGCCTTGCGAGCCGCCGGCCAGCGCCTTGGCGGCGAGCTGGTCCAGCTTTTCGCTGCGGTAGCAGATGGCGCGCACCAGCATGGGAAGATTGACGCCGGCCAGCACCTTGACGCGGCCCGGGTCGGCCAGGCGGGCGGCGATATTGGCAGGGGTGGCGCCGAAGATATCGGTCAGCACCAGTGCGCCGTTGTCTTCGCAGATCGCCGCCAGGCGCCGCCGTGCGTCGGCCAGCACCGTGGCAGGGTCGGCGTCCGGCAGGACGTCGATCGCCTCGAGCCGTTGCGGCGTGCCGCAATAGACGTGGGCCGCGCAATCGCGCAGCGCGGATGCGAGCGGCGCGTGCGCGATGATCAGAATGCCTGCCATGATGGTGGATCCGTTGGACTGCCTAAGATTGTATCAGGCACCCCGGGACCGCCAGTGCTCAGCGCGGCATCGACGCCACGGCACGCTCGAGCGCGTCGACAAACATGGACGCCACGTGGAAGCCGGTCTGCTGGGTGATTTCCTGGAAGCAGGTCGGACTCGTCACATTGATCTCGGTAAGGTAATCACCGATCACATCCAGACCGACCAACAACAATCCACGCTCCCACAGCCGCGGCGCCAGTGCCTCGGCGATGGCGCGGTCGCGCGCCGACAGGGGTTGGGCACGGCCCATGCCGCCGACCGCCAGGTTGCCGCGCACTTCGCCGGCCATCGGCACGCGCGCCAGCGCGTAGGGGACCGGTTCGCCGCCGATCAGCAGGATGCGCTTGTCGCCGTCCTTGATCTCGGGGATGTAGCGTTGCGCCATCAGCGTGCGCGCGCCGTTGTCGCCCAAGGTCTCGACGATGGCACCCAGGTTCATGCCGTCGGCGCCGACGCGGAACACGCCCATGCCGCCCATGCCGTCCAGCGGCTTGATGACGATGTCACGGTGCTCTGCGTGGAAGGCGCGGATGCGGCCCATGTCGCGCGACACCAGTGTGGGCGCGGTGAACTGCGGGAATTCGCCGATCGACACCTTCTCGGAGTGGTCGCGGATCGCGCGCGGCTTGTTGAACACTCGCGCGCCCTGCGCCTCGGCCAGCTCCAGCAGCCAGGTGCTGGTCACGTACTCCATGTCGAAGGGCGGATCCTTGCGCATCAGCACGGCGTCGAAGGCGGCCAGCGCCTGCGCCGCCGGCTCGCCCACCTCGTACCAGTCGTGGCCGTCGCCGCGCAGCGACAGCGGGCGCACCAGCGCCTCGACCCGCTGGTTCACCAGCGACAACTGCGACTGCAGGCAGAAGAACAGTTCGTGCCCGCGCGCCGCCGCCTCGGTCATCATGGCGTAGGTGGAGTCCTTGTACGTCTTGAACGTCTCGAGCGGATCGGTGATGAAGAGAATACGCATGGTGCTGCCCGGTTGCTGGGTTGAGGTGCCGTCCGCCGCGCCGGGTCGGCGCTGCGGACGCGGCGGATGTCAGAGGATCGGGTTCGGATCGGTCTTTTCCAGTTCCACCGACGCAGCCAGCAGGGCCAGCCGGGCCACCACGCCATACATATAGAAGCGGTTCGGCACGGCGGCGCCCGGCTTGGCGTGCGTGTCCGGGATACCGTTGGCGGCAAAGGCGAGCGGCACGAAATGCATGCCGGGCGCGTTCAGGTTCTCGTCATTGCCGCGGCCCGTGTGCACGCGGTAGAAGCCGCCCACCACATAGCGGTCGATCATGTAGACGACCGGCTCCGCCACCGCCTCGTTGATCTTCTCGAAGGTGTGCACCCCCTCCTGCACGATGACGTCGTTGACCTCGAGGCCTTCCTTGACGACGCTCATCTTGTTGCGTTCCTTGCGGTTCAGCCCCTTGACCTCGGACGGGTCGCGCACCGTCATGATGCCCATGCCATAGGTGCCGGCATCGGCCTTGACCACCACGTAGGGCGTCTCCTTGATGCCGTACTCGCGATACTTCTTGGCGATCTTCTTCAGCACGGCCTCGACGGTGTCGGCCAGTTCTTCCTCGCCGACGCGCTCGTGGAAATTGATGCCGGAGCAGCGCGCGAAGTAGGGATTCACCATCCACTGGTCGACATCGATCAGCTTGGCGAACTTCTTGGCCACTTCATCATAGGCGGCGAAGTGGCTGGTCTTGCGCCGCGTCGACCAGCCTGCATGCAGCGGCGGCAGCAGGTACTGCTCGTTGATGTTCTCCAGGATCGGCGGAATGCCGGCGGACAGGTCGTTGTTGAGCAGGATCGAACACGGATCGAAGTCCTTCAGCCCCAGCCGGCGGCCCTTGGCACCCAGGCGCGCCAGCGGCTCCACCACCAGGGTCTGGCCGTCCGGCAGTTCGATCGGGGTCGGCTCGGTGATTTCCTCGGAAAGGGAGCCCAGGCGCACGTTCAGGCCTGCCTGGCGCATGATCAGCGACAGCCGCGCGACGTTCTGCAGATAGAACATGTTGCGGGTGTGGCGTTCCGGGATCAACAGCAGGTTCTTGGCGTCCGGGCAGATCTTCTCGATCGCCGCCATCGCCGCCTGCACCGCCAGGGGCAGCATTTCCGGCGCGAGGTTGTTGAAACCACCGGGGAACAGGTTGGTGTCCACTGGCGCCAGCTTGAAGCCGGCATTGCGCAGGTCCACCGAACAGTAGAACGGCGGCGTATGCTCCTGCCACTCCAGCCTGAACCAGCGCTCGATGGACGGCGTGGCGTCCAGGATCTTCTTCTCCAGTTCGAGCAGCGGACCGTTCAGCGCGGTAATGAGATGCGGGACCATATCCATCCTATTGATCATCTTTATCGTTCGCCCCGATTGTAGAGGAACGGCCAATAGCCTGCAGGAGCGCTCCTAATAAGGATATGCATCGGCGGGCATCAGGGGAACCCAGATGGGGACGGTCCGGCAGAAGTAAAGGCCTTCGTTTCGAAGGCCTTCCTTGGCACGCGCCGGGGCGGCCCGGCGTGGAGCGCGGGCGGGCTGCGGTCCGCGACTGCCGGATGACGGCCGGATGACGGCCGGAACGAAAAAAAAAGCGCGGCAACTGCCGCGCTTCGAATAGCCTGACAGATACGGGGAGCGTTCTGCAGGTGGAGGAAACTGCCTCAATGGCAATGTAATTGTATGCACCTCTAAATACAATTGAAGCTTTTTAAGATCGGAATTAAGCGGCTTGCGAGTACCGTCCGCACCAGGACGGGACGATCCCCCTGGAAGCAAAAAAGCCCGGCCGAAGCCGGGCGAAACTCCTGAGAGACGATTCCCAATCAGCTCTCCAGCACAACACCTTTCGGATCAGGCCTCATATGCGGTTTCGCCGTGCGAGGTGATGTCCAGACCCTCGCGCTCCTCTTCTTCCGGCACCCGCAGGCCGATCAGCATATCCACCAGCTTGTAGGCGATGAAGGCCACCACGCCGGACCAGATGATGGTGGTCAGCACGCCTTGCAGCTGGATCCAGACCTGGCCGGCGATCGAGTAGTCGTCGGCGACCTTGTTGGCCACGTAGTCGTAGACGCCGGTGCCGCCCAGGCTCGGCGCGGCGAACACGCCGGTCAGCAGGGCACCCAGGATGCCGCCTACGCCGTGCACGCCGAACACGTCCAGCGAGTCGTCCATGCCCAGCATGCGCTTCAGGCCGGTCACGCCCCACAGGCACAACAGGCCGGCGATCAGGCCGAGCGCGATCGAGCCCATCGGACCGACGAAGCCGGCGGCCGGGGTGATGGCGACCAGGCCTGCCACGGCACCCGAAGCACCGCCCAGCATCGAGGGCTTGCCCTTGCCGATCCACTCGCCGAAGGTCCACGACAGCACGGCGGCAGCGGTGGCCAGCAGCGTGTTGACGAAGGCCAGGCCGGCGGCGCCGTTGGCTTCCAGGCCGGAGCCGGCGTTGAAGCCGAACCAGCCGAACCACAGCAGCGAGGCACCGACCATGGTGAAGGTCAGGCTGTGCGGGCGGATCGCCTCACGGCCAAAGCCGATACGCTTGCCGAACAGGAAGGCACCGACCAGGCCCGCGACCGCGGCGTTGATGTGCACCACCGTGCCGCCGGCGTAGTCGAGCGCACCCTTCTGGAACAGCCAGCCGCCCTTGGCCGTGGCCGCCGCGCCGGCCGCCGCGTCGGTGTACGCGTCAGGACCGGGCCAGAACCAGACCATGTGCGCGATCGGCAGGTAGGAGAAGGTGAACCACAGCACGACGAAGAGCAGCACTGCCGAGAACTTCGCACGCTCGGCGAAGGCACCGATGATCAGCGCGCAGGTGATCGCCGCGAACGCCAGCTGGAAGGCGAAGTAGGCCAGTTCCGGCACGACCACGCCCTTGCTGAAGGTCGCCGCCACCGCGTCGACGGTCAGGCCCTTCATGAACAGCCGGTCCGTGCCGCCGAAGAAGGCGTTTCCTTCGGTGAAGGCGAAGCTGTAGCCGTAGATTGCCCACAGCAGCGACACCAGCGAGAAGATCACCAGGCACTGCATCAGCACCGACAGCATGTTCTTCGAGCGCACCAGGCCACCGTAGAACAGGGCCAGGCCGGGCAGCGTCATCAGGATGACGAAGGCGGTGCAGACCAGCAGCCAGGCGGTGTCACCCTTGTTGGGCGTCGGCGCGGCGGGTGCCGCGGCGGCCGGTGCGGCCGCAGGCGCTGCCGCGGCGGCCGGCGCAGCGGCAGGCGCTGCAGCCGCGGCCGGAGCCGGGGCCGTGGCGGCGGCCGGAGCGGAGGCTTCCGCCGCCGGCTTGTCCTGCGCCACCGCGTGGGTCGATAGGCTGAAACTTGCCGCGCCAACGGCGAGCGACAAGGCGCCGGCCGTCAGGATTCGCTTGAACCAGGATTTCATTGACGTATCCTCTAGTCTCTTGTCTGTTGGTTCATCACAGGGCATCGCTGCCGGTCTCGCCGGTGCGGATGCGGATCACCTGCTCGATGGGTGCGACGAAGATCTTGCCGTCGCCGATCTTGCCGGTGCGCGCGGCCTTCTCGATGGCCTCGATGGCGCGCTCGACGACGTCGTCCGGTACGGCCACCTCGATCTTCACCTTGGGCAGGAAGTCGACAATGTACTCCGCACCCCGGTACAGCTCGGTGTGTCCCTTCTGGCGGCCGAAGCCCTTGACCTCGGTGACGGTGATGCCGGACACGCCCACGTCCGAGAGCGCCTCGCGTACCTCGTCGAGCTTGAACGGCTTGATGACGGCTATGATGAGTTTCATTGGTTTTCTCCTTGGAGCGTCCCCGCAAGGCGCTCCGGCCAGCAGGCGGTGGATCAGAAAGTCTTGGTGAGCGAGGCCCAGGCGGTGGCGCGGCCCACGTAGCGCCCGCTGGTATTGGTGTACACCGAGCGGTTCGCGTTGGTGTCGATGTACGCCACCGCCAGCGAGAAGCCCTTGCCCAGGTCCTTGGTCAGCCCCACCTTCCAGTCCGTATACGACGCGTCCGTCACGTGCTGCACCTTCTGGTAGCCCACGTGCGCGTTGAACGTCAGGTCCCAGAAATTCAGCGGCACGTTCGCCGACAGGTCGATGTAGAAACTGTTCTTGCTGTCGTTGAAACCGAACAGGTTGGTCAGCGCGTGCGAGTACTTCAGGAACACCGGGCCGCTGCCGATCCCGCCGTACAGCTCCGTCGTGTGCGGCCGCGTGAAGCCCGTCGGGTAGTCGCCCGGGTAGTAGTACTGCAGCACCCCCACGTCATAGTTCCAGTCCAGCCCCGCCAGCGCGAAGGTGTTCTTGAAGCCGCCGTAGAAGTCCATCTCGATCGGCGCCGACACCTGCGAGCTGCTGTCCGAGAGCCAGCTGATGTTCGAGTTCCAGTTGCCCACGTAGAAACCGCTCTCGTGCGCGTAGTCGAAGCCCCCCTGGATCGCCGGATGGCGGTTGGTCTGCATCAGCCCGCGGTAGCGGTACTCGGTGGCCAGCGTCACATTGGCCGTGAACGTGTGCGGCGACGCCGGTGCCGCGTCCGCTGCCGGCGCGGCCGCCGCCGGTGCGGGCGTGGCTGCCGCGTCGCCGCTGCTCTGCGCAAAAGCGCCCGTGGCACAACCGCAAAGAATGGCTGCGCTAACTGCAAAGGCCAACTTCTTCATCGATTTCTTCTCCTTTGGCTCAGACTCGTGGATGGGTGTCTTTTCTTTATTGCGCGATACCTGCGCCAGTACCACTGCAACAGCCGTGCCAGGAGAGGAACCAAGCGATCGCGACCGGGGCCGCGGGAGGGTGCCGATGGTGCAATGCACACCGCCGGCGGCCTCTGGTGGGCCTCCGAGGGCCGAAAACGGGTGAAAAGGTGTGTCCGCCACCACGCCGGCGCTTTCACAGCGACCTCGCAGGCGTCATAATCCGGGCAGGCCGGCTTCCGGCGCCATGTGTTCGTCCTAGCCGCATCCGCCCCAGGGCGGTGCAAAGGTGTAAAGGACAGCATAGGCACCCGATGCACCACCGGTAAGCGCGCACCACCGCGGTGCGCATGTGCGAAAAGGAGTACCACCATGAAACCGACCGATCTCTTCTCCGACCTGCAGAGCAAGGTCAGTGAGGCGCTGCGCAATTCCCCCGCCAGGGACATCGAGAAAAACGTGCGCAGCATGATGACCCAGGGCTTCGCCAAGCTTGACCTGGTCACACGCGAGGAATTCGACGTGCAGTCGCAGGTGCTGGCGCGCACGCGTGCCCGGCTGGAAGAACTGGAAGCGCGCGTGGCCGAGCTGGAGCGCCGCGCCGGCAACGCCAGCGGGACCTGATCGATGCGCGCGAGCGAAAGGCCACGGCCTTTGCGCCGCCCCCGGCCCTCGCAAAGGCCGCCGCTAGCCGGCGGCCTTTTTCGTTAACGAATCCGCAATATGGGACTGGCACTGCTGCACAGCCGGGCGCTGACCGGCATCGAAGCCCGCTCGGTATCGGTCGAGACCCACCTGGCCAACGGCCTGCCGGCCTTCAATATCGTGGGGCTGGCCGAGACCGAGGTGCGTGAAAGCCGCGAGCGCGTGCGCGCCGCCATCCTCAACAGCGGCTTCGAATTCCCCAACCGGCGCATCACGGTCAACCTGGCCCCGGCCGACCTGCCCAAGGAGTCCGGCCGCTTCGACCTGCCGATCGCCCTGGGCATCCTGGCCGCCAGCGGGCAACTGCCGCTCAATGGCCTGGACGGGCTGGAGTTCGCCGGCGAACTGTCGCTGTCGGGCGAACTGCGTCCGGTGCGCGGTGCGCTGGCCATGGCGATGGGGCTGGCGCGCGACAACCAGGCGCGCGCAGCGCAGGGCGCCGCACCGCGCGCCTTCGTGGTCGCTGCGGGGAACGGGCCGGAAGCGGCCCTGATCGCCGGGCTGGCTGTGCTGCCGGCACCGACGCTGCTCGCCGTCTGCGCCCACCTGCGGCCCGGCGGCGGCGAGCGGCTGGTGCCGGCCATGCCGCTCGCCCTGCCTGCGCAGCCGGCCGTCCAGGCCGACCTGGCCGAAGTGCGCGGCCAGGTGCAGGCCCGCCGCGCGCTGGAGGTGGCGGCGGCCGGCCAACACTCCGCGCTGCTGGTCGGCCCGCCGGGCACGGGCAAGTCGATGCTGGCGCAGCGCTTCCCCGCGCTGCTGCCACCGATGACGCTGGACGAAGCGCTCGAATCGGCCGCCGTGCTGAGCCTCACCGCGGGTGGCTTCCAGGCCGCGCGCTGGGGCCGGCGGCCGTTCCGCGCACCGCACCACACCGCCTCGGCCGCGGCGCTGGTCGGCGGCGGCACCGCACCGCGCCCCGGAGAGATCTCGCTGGCCCACCATGGCGTGCTGTTCCTCGACGAGCTGCCGGAGTTCGAGCGCAGGGTGCTGGAAGTCCTGCGTGAACCCCTGGAATCCGGCCACATCACCATCTCGCGTGCCGCCCACCAGGCCGATTTTCCCGCCCGCTTTCACTTCATCGCCGCCATGAACCCCTGTCCCTGCGGCTACCTGGGCCACCCCACGCGGCCGTGCCGCTGCACGCCGGACCAGGTGCTGCGCTACCAGTCGCGCCTGTCCGGCCCGCTGCTGGACCGCATCGACCTGCAGGTGGAGGTGCCGGCACAGAGCCAGCAGGAGGTGTTGGACGGGCCGCCGGGCGAGGCCAGCGAAGCCGTGCGCGCTCGCGTGCTGCAGGCGCGCGCGCGCCAGCTGGCGCGCCAGGGCAAGCCCAACGCCGATCTCGCGCCGGGTGAGACCGAGGCACATTGCCCGCTGACGCCCGCGGCGCAATCCCTGTTGCGTGAGGCGATGGCCGGCTTCGGCTGGTCGGCGCGCGCCTACTTCCGGGCGCTGAAGATCGCCCGCACCATCGCCGACCTCGCCGATGCCGGCCAGGTGGACGCGCCGCACGCGGCGGAAGCCATCCAATACCGCCGCGTACTGCGCACGCCATGAGCCGTCGCCGGCGCCTCCACCGCTAGCGGGCGGCCGCCGGCCCGGCGACGGGCGGTTCGACTGGAGGCGGCGGCGGTTCCTCGATCGGAGGCAGGTCGGGCGGAATGCCTGGTGGCGTCGGCTCCTCGATCGGCGGTGCGGAATGGGCCGGCCTGGAGCGCGGCAGCGTGAAGCGAGGCATCGGGCTTCTCCGGTTGGACCCTATGCCATTCATTGAAGCAAACCCGGCCACGCCCCGCCAGAGAAGACCATACAGGAAATACTCGGCCGCGCCGCGCGCGCGCCCCGGTGCCCGCGCGGCAGGCCGTCAGCCGGCCGGATGGCGACGCACGAAGAACAGCGCGGCGCCCACCGCCATCAGCACGCTGCCGAAGACGCGGTTCTGCCAGCGTACGGCGCGGGCATTGCGGAACAAGCCCTGCATGCGCGACGCCAGCAAGGCATAGCCGTGCATCACGATCAGGTCGACACCGCACATGGTGACGGCCAGCAGCGCCAACTGCGGCGCCAGCGCATGGGTCGGGTCGATGAACTGCGGCAGCACCGCGACCATGAAGATGATGCCCTTCGGGTTGGTGACATTGGTCAGCAACCCGGTGGCGAAGCGTCGGCGCGGGCTCATCACGGTGGTGCGCACCGCCCCGCCTTCGGCCTGCGGGGCGGCGTCCACCTTGGCGCGCCATTGCTGGATGCCCAGGTAGATCAGGTAAAGCGCCCCGACCGTCTTGACCACCGCGAAGGCGTGCTCGGAGGCGATCAGCAGCGCGCCCAGGCCGCCGCCCGCCACCAGCAGGATGATCACCAGCCCGGCCTGCAGGCCGAAGATGGTGGTGCTGGCCTTCCTCAGGCCATAGGACAGGCCATGACTCATCGACAGCACGGCACCCGATCCGGGTGACAGGGCGATCAGCCAACAGGCGGCGAAATAGGCCAGCCAGACTTCCCAACGCATTGCTTTGCTCCTGGTTTATGCCATTCAAGATTCGATCGCTGCGCGCCTCCGCCCGGCAATGCCGGCACGGCCGCGGCAGCAACGGCTCCCGTCAGAAGGGATGGAAGCCGTCGAGAAACTGCCCTACCTGCTCGGACTGGCGGCGGTCGCGCGCCGCCTCGCCCGCCTCCAGCACCACGGCCTGGTAGACGTGCCTGCCGGAGCCCACCAGGCGCGCCGTCAAGCGGCGCGGCGACTGGTCCTGCGGCGAGACTGCCACCACCTCCAGCTCCAACCCATCGAGCGCCACCGGCGGTTGTGCCGCCGACATCACCTTGATTGCCCGCGTGTGCGGCGGCTCGACGGGATGCGCGCCCAGGTTGGCCAGCAGGCCGGACTGCATGGCCGCCAGGGCCTCGCCACGGCGGACGGCATCGTCATCGGGCAGCGTCACCACACCCACGGCGAACAGCGTCTCGTCGACGCGCGCCGCCTCCATCGTCATCGGCAGGTGGCGGCCGCCGATGGCCACTTCGCGTGCCGCGCTGGACGGCTTGCCCGGATAGAGGGCCGCATAGGCGCCCTCATTGGACAATACCGTGCGCCAGTCGTAGCGCGGCGAGCAGGCCGCGGCAGCGAGCGCCAGCGCGGCCAGCAGGTAGACGGTTCGGCGGGAACGGGACATGGCGGCGGACGGGGACATCCTGGTCGGTCGGGAGCCCCGCGGCACGAGGCCGGAGGGCACGAAGGGCTATTATCCGGGATCGTGCGCTTCTCCGCCCAGATCATGCCGCCCCTCATCTTGTCCACCGCCTTGCCCACCACCCTGTCTACCACCCCGCCCCCTGTCCGCCCCGCCGCGCCGGCAGGCCGCGCGCGGCGCTGGCTGGCCGGGCTGGCCCTGGCCGGTGCCGCGCTGCCGGCCTTGGCGGCGAGCACGCTGCCGGGCGCGACCGATCTCGGCGCCCAGGGGCGCGAGGCCACGCGCCGCGGCGGGCCGCTGGTGCTGCTGCTGTCCCTGCCCGGCTGCGGCTACTGCGAAACCGTGCGGCGCAACTATCTGGGCCCGATGGCTGCCGCCGGCGAGATCACGGCGCGCGAACTGGACATCGGCACCGATGCGCCGCTGCGCGACGCTGACGGCACCATGACCGGCGCACGTGCCTGGGCCCGCGCGCGCGGGCTGGCGTTCGCACCTACCGTGCTCTTCCTCGACGCCCACGGCCGCGAGGCGGCGCCCCCGCTACGCGGCCTGCAGCCGGACTTCTACGGCGCCTACCTCGAACAGCGCCTGGAAGCCGCGCGCGCCGCCCTCGCCGGGCCGCGCTGAGGCAACACTTAGGCAACGCTTAGGCAACACGGAAGCAGCGCGTCCGCGGCGCATCGCTGCGGCAGATTGCCGCAGGATCGCCACCCCCCGGATGCGCGCCGGCAGGCCTGCGCGCGAGGCATTAGAATGTCCGCTGAACCGGCGCTGCCACAGCCCGCGCCTGCCCGCCACCGACGCCTTGCACGACGGAATATGACGACCCCTGCTTCCCCCGCCACGCGCAAGCGCTGGCCGCTGATCGCCACCCTGTTCGTGGTGGCCCTGTTCGGCTGGTTCGGCTATCGCGCCATCACGCCCGCCGCAACCGTGCCGGCGGCCGAGTTCACCCTGCTTTCCGGCCAGAAGATCAGCACCGCCGACCTGAAGGGCAAGGTCTACCTGGTCAACTTCTGGGCCACCAGCTGCGCCACCTGCGTCAAGGAGATGCCCGAGATGGTGCGCACCTATCAGCAGTACAAGGACAAGGGACTGGAATTCGTCGCGGTGGCGATGAACTATGACCCGCCGATGTATGTGATGAATTACGCCCAGACGCGCCAGCTGCCCTTCAAGGTGGCGATGGACGCCGGCGGCACGGCCGCCAAGGCCTTCGGCGACGTGCAGCTGACGCCGACCACCTTCGTGGTCGACAAGGATGGCCGCATCTTGAAGCGCTACGTGGGCGAGCCCGAGTGGGATGCGCTGCACAAGCTGCTGGACGGGGCCCTGGCCAAGTCGGCCTGAGCGGTTCCCGGCGGCCCGGACCGCCAGGCGCATACCAGCCGCCCCTCCCGGGCGGCTTTGTTTTTGGCACGCGCCCGCCGGTGAGACGCCGGCGCCATGCGAAGGCCGGCCGCGGGCGGCCGCCACGCCGCACCGGACGCTGCCGGCTTGCGCAGAACCGCTGTATGGATATACAGTTGGCGCCAGCCCGCCGCCGCCATGCCAGCCTCTCCCGACCTCGACCTCGATCTACTTCCTGCCGACGCCGGCACGGACGCCGCCACCGCGACCGTGCTCCCTGAGCCCGCGCCGGCCGCGCACCTTGCCGGCCTCAATCCGGAGCAGCGCGCCGCCGCCGAACACGATGGCGAGCGCCCGCTGCTGATCATCGCCGGCGCCGGCTCCGGCAAGACCAACACGCTCGCGCACCGTGTCGCCCACCTGGTGCTGTCGGGAACCGACCCGCGCCGCATCCTGCTGCTGACCTTCTCGCGCCGCGCCGCCGCCGAGATGGGCCGGCGCGTCGAACGCATCGTCGACCGTGCCGTCGGCGGCAGCGGCGCCGGACGGGCGGCACTGCAATGGTCGGGCACCTTCCACGCGATCGGCGCCCGCCTGCTGCGCGAATACGCGGAGACGATCGGACTGTCGCCCGCCTTCACCATCAGCGACCGCGGCGACGCCGCCGACCTGATGCACATGGTGCGCCACGATCTCGGCCTGTCCGAGCAGACCGCGCGCTTTCCACGCAAGGAAACCTGCCTGGCCATCTATTCGCGCGCGGTGAATACCCAGGCGCCGCTGGACGAGGTGCTGCGGCGCCATTTCCCGCGCTATGCGATGTGGGAAGAGGCGCTGCGCACCCTGTTCGCCGCCTACGTCGAGGCCAAGCAGGACCAGCAGGTGCTCGACTACGACGACCTGTTGCTCTACTGGGCGCAGGCGCTGGGCGAGCCCGCGCTGGCGGCGGACATGGGCGCACGCTTCGACCATGTGCTGGTCGACGAGTACCAGGACACCAACGCGCTGCAGGCCTCCATCCTGCTCGCGCTCAAGCCCGACGGGCGCGGCCTGACCGTGGTCGGCGACGACGCTCAGTCGATCTACGCCTTCCGCGGTGCCACGGTGCGCAACATCCTCGACTTCCCCGAGCACTTCTCGCCCCCCGCGGCGCGCGTCACGCTGGAGCGCAACTACCGTTCCACCCAGCCCATCCTCGCCGCCGCCAACGCCGTCATCGCCCAGGCCGCGGAACGCTACAGCAAGGAGCTGTGGAGCGAGCGCGCCTCGGCCGAGAAGCCCGGCGTGGTGGTGGTGGCCGACGAGGCCGAGCAGGCACGCTATGTGGTCGAGCGCATCCTGGAGCGGCGCGAGGCCGGGCTGGCGCTGCTGTCGCAGGCGGTGCTGTTCCGTGCGGCCGACCACAGCGCCCAGCTCGAGATCGAACTGACCCGGCGCAACATCCCCTTCGTGAAGTTCGGCGGGCTCAAGTTCCTCGAGTCCGGCCACGTCAAGGATGTGCTGGCCATGCTGCGCTGGCTGCAGAACCCGCGCGACCGCATCGCCGGCTTCCGCGCGCTGCAGCTGCTGCCGGGCTTCGGCCCCAAGACCGCCGGGCGCATGCTCGACGCCATCGCCGTGGCCACCCAACCGCTGTTCGCGCTGGAATCCTTCACGCCCCCCGCGGCCGCGGAACCGGCCTGGGCCGACCTGCTGGCGCTGGCACGCGCGCTGCTGGCACCAGCCTCGTCCTGGCCTGCCGGGTTCGAGCAGGTGGTGGCCTGGTACCTGCCGCACCTGGAACGCATGCACGACGATGCCGCGGCGCGCCAGGCCGACCTGCAGCAACTCGAACGCATCGCCGCGACCTACGCCTCGCGCGAACGCTTCCTCACCGAACTGACGCTCGATCCGCCCGACGCCTCCAGCGACGAATCCGGCGTGCCGCTGCGCGACGAGGACTACCTGATCCTGTCCACCATCCACTCGGCCAAGGGACAGGAATGGAAGGCGGTCTACCTGCTCAATGCCGTGGACGGCTGCCTGCCCTCGGACCTGGCCACCGGCACCACCGAGGAAATCGAGGAAGAGCGCCGCCTGCTCTACGTGGCGATGACGCGCGCGCGCGACCACCTCGACGTGGTGGTACCGCAGCGCTTCTACGTGCACCAGCAGCCAGGCTACGGCGACCGCCACGTCTACGCCTCGCGTACGCGCTTCCTGCCCAATCGCGTGATGGGCAACTTCCACAGCCGCGCCTGGCCACCGCCCCCCCCGGTGGATGCCGCACCGGCACGCAGCGCGCTGCCGGCGGTGGACCTGGCGGCGAAGATGCGCAAGATGTGGCGCTAGCGCTGGCGTGCTGGGTTACACCGTTGGCTTCGCTGGGTGTGGCGCCTTGCTAGACCACCCCTCTCCCCCGCCCTCTCTCCATGCGGGGAGAGGGAGCCAAGACAGTGTGCTTGGCGATTGGTGTTGGTGCACCCTCACCCGCACCTCACCCGCACACACCCTCACCGCTACAACCCGTAGCGCTTGATCTTCTCGTACAGCGTCGCCTTGCCCACCTGCAGCAGGTCGGCGGCCTGGCTGACGGCGCCGCCGGTGCGGGCCAGCGTGTCGGCGATCAGCGCGCGCTCGTAGCGCTCCATGCGCTCCTTGAGCGGCATGCCGTCGTCGGCGGCGGCGGCCGCTGCGCCGCCTTCGGGCACGCCCAGCACCAGGCGGTCGGCGGCATTGCGCAGTTCACGCACGTTGCCGGGCCAGGGACGCTGCATCAGCGCCTGGCGCTGCGCTTCGGCCAGCAGCGGCACCGGGCGCTGGTAGCGCACCGCGGCGACCAGCATGAAATGCTCGAACAGGGACACGATGTCCTCGCGCCGCTCGCGCAGTGGCGGCAGCGGGATGGTGACCACGTTGAGCCGGTAGTAAAGGTCCTGGCGGAAGGCGCCCTGCGCCACCAGGGCTTCCATATCGCCCTTGGCCGCGGCGACGATGCGCACGTCGATGGGAATCGAGGTATTGGAGCCGAGCCGTTCCAGCATGCCTTCCTGCAGCACCCGCAGCAGCTTGACCTGCAGTGCCAGCGGCATGCTTTCGATCTCGTCGAGGAAGAGCGTGCCGCCCGAGGCATGTTCGAGCTTGCCGATGCGGCGCTTGCCGGCACCGGTGAAGGCTCCGGCCTCGTGGCCGAACATCTCGCTCTCGAAGATGGCCTCCGGCACCGCGCCGCAGTTCAGGGCGATGAAAGGCCCGTCGTGCCGTGTCGAGAGCGCGTGCAGGCTGCGTGCCACCAGTTCCTTGCCGGTGCCGGTCTCGCCGTTGATCATCACCGGCACGTCGGTGGGCGCGACGTTGGCCACCAGCGCACGTACCTGTTCGATGGCGGGCGAGCGGCCGATGATGCGGGTGCTCCCGGCCGGCCCTGCCAGCTCGCGCCGCAACGCACGGTTCTCCAGCTCCAGCGCGCGCCGTTCCAGCGCGCGCCGCACGGTGTCGGTCAGGCGGTCGGCGCCGAAGGGCTTCTCGATGAAATCGTAGGCGCCTTCGCGCATGGCCTGCACCGCCATGGTGATATCGCCGTGGCCGGTGACCAGGATCACCGGCACGCCGGGCGCCGCGTTGCGGCAGTGATGCAGCAGGTCGAGGCCGCTGGCGCCCGACAGGCGCACGTCCGTCACCAGCACGCCGGGAAAGTCCGCCGCCAGGTGCGGCATGGCGGCTTCCGCCGAGGGCAGCGCCAGCACGGAGAAGCCGGCCAGTTCCAGGCTCTGGGCCGTGGCCTGGCGCACCAGGGGCTCGTCTTCGACAAACAGGACTCGCAGACCTTCTTGCATGGCAGTTCTCATGGATGGACCCCGGCATCGCGGCCAACGGCGGCGACCTGCTGGCCGGGCGCTCGGCGCAGCACCAGCAGGAATTCGGCACCGCCGCCCTCGGCGCCGGCCGCGCTGAGCTGGCCGCCGAACTCACGCACGATGGACGAGGAGATGGCCAGGCCGAGGCCCAGCCCCTGGCCGATCTCCTTGGTGGTGAAGAAGGGCTCGAACAGATGGGGCAGCGCCTCGGGCGCAATGCCAGTGCCATTGTCGCGCACCGCCACCGTCACCGTCTCCGCGCCGGCGCTGACCGTCAGCGCGATGCGCGGCTGGTCCGGCGCCGCGGCCGCCACTGCGTCGAGCGCATTGGCGACCAGATTGAGCAGCACCTGCTCGAGCTTGAGTTCATCGGCCCAGACGGCCAGGCCGGGCTCCGCCTCCAGCCCGCTGCAGCTCAGGCCCACACCCGCCAGGCGCGGTGCCAGCAGCGCCAGCACGTGGTCCAGCGCGCCTTGCAGCGCGACCGCGTGGCGGCGCTGCCGCGCCTTGCCGGCGAACAGCTTGAGCTGGCCGGTGATCTTCCCCATGCGCTCGGTAAGGTCGGCGATGGCGACCAGGTTGCCGGCCGCGGCATCGAGCTGGCCGCGTTCGAGCAGCACGCGCGTGTTGTCGGAGAAGGTGCGCAGCGCGGCCAGCGGCTGGTTCAGTTCATGGGTGATACCGGCCGCCATCTGGCCGAGCGCGGCCAGCTTGCTGGCCTGCACCAGCTCGTCCTGGGTCGCGCGCAACTCGTTTTCGGCACGCGTGCGCTCGACCACCTCGCCCTCGAGCTGCTCGTTGATGGCCATCAGGTCGGCCGTCCGCGCCTCGACGCGGCGCTCCAGCTCGTCGTAGGCGGCCTCCAGCAGCCGCCGGCTGTATTGCATGTCGCGCGCGCGCTGGCGGCGCTGGCGCCAGTTGACCAGCAGCAGGCAGGCGCAGGCGTAGGCCAGCGCGGCGCCGATGGTGGCATTGCGCGCACCGGCCAGCACCGGGTCGACCGAGGCCATCACGTGCATGGTCCAGTCGGCCGGCCCCACCTTGCGGCTGACCTCCAGGTAGCGGTCGGCGCGCTCGCTGCCGACGCGCACCGCATCGGCGGTGCTGCCTGCCGCATGCCCCGGGGCCGCCTGGCGCGCCACGCCGACCAGCCGCGAGCCCGGCCCCAGCACGGTGCTGTTGAGCCAGCGGGTCACGGGCGAACTGAGCGCATGCAGCGCCAGCGGCGAGACCTCGCGGTCGTGGTACTGGCGCGTGGCCGCCAGTTCGGCCTCCAGTCCCTGCGACAGCGGCTGCAGCGTACGGTACTGCCAGGCCGGCACCGAGGACAGGAAGACCACGCCGTGCTCGTCGCTGACCATCAGCGGCTCGGCGCGGTCGCCGCCGGCGCGCTGGAACCATTCGAGGTTGAGCTTGACCACCGTCACGCCGATCACGCGCCCGCCGGACTCGACCGGCTGGGCGATGTAGTAGCCTGGCTCGTCGCTGGTCACGCCGATGGCGTAGTAGCGCGCGACCCGGCCGCGCGAGGCGATCTGGAAATAGGGGCGGAAGCGGTAGTCGGTGCCGACGAAGCTGCCCGGGTCGGCATAGTTGCTGGCGGCCAGCGCCCGGCCGTTGGCGGCGATCACATAGGTGGCCGAGGCATGGGCATTGCGGTTGACGTCGTCCAGGTAGCGGTTGGCCGCCGCCACGCGCGCGGGGTCGTCGGGCGCGGCCAGCAGCTGGTGGACGAAGGGATGGAAGGAAACCAGCGCCGGCAGGAACTCGTAGCGGTCCAGCGTGGCCTCCAGGGTCGCTGCGTAGCGGTCCGCGCGGGTGGCGGTGTCGCGCTCCAGCGCGCCGATGCCGCGCTGCACGGAGAGCAGCCAGGTGGCGCAGCACAGCAGCAGCAGGCCGCCGGCGAGCGCGGCGATAAACCCCCACCAGCGCCCGTCGCCGCCGGGCGCCGAAGCCTGGCGTGCGGCAGCGGGGTCATGCACGGCGAGGAAATCGTCGGAATGCGGCATCGGCGCGGGCGAAGGATCTCGCGCCGATGATACCCGCTGGCCGCGCCCGTCGGCGCGGCCGCCCTGCGCCCTCTCAGCGGGCGCTCTGTCCTGCGTCGCCAAGATCGTCGGCCAGTTCGCCGCCGTGGCGCAGCGCGCGGGCCAGTTGGGTGCGGTCGAGCTCGCGCTCCCAGGCCGACACCACCACCGTCGCCACGCCGTTGCCGATGATATTGGTCAGCGCGCGGCATTCGCTCATGAAGCGGTCGATGCCCAGGATCAGCACCATGCCGGCCACCGGGATGTCAGGCACCACGGCCAGCGTTGCCGCCAGCGTGATGAAGCCGGAACCGGTCACGCCGCTGGCGCCCTTGGAGGTGATCATGGCCACGGCCAGGATGGTGAGCTGCTGCATCAGCGTCAGCTCGATGCCGGTGGCCTGCGCGATGAACAGCACCGCCATCGTCATGTAGATATTGGTGCCGTCCAGGTTGAACGAATAGCCGGTGGGCACCACCAGGCCGACCACCGACTTGGAGCAGCCGAGCCGTTCCAGCTTTTCCATCAGGTGGGGCAGCGCCGCTTCCGACGAGCTGGTGCCCAGCACGATCAGCAGTTCTTCCTTGATGTAGGCGACGAAGCGGATGATGGAGAAGCCGGTCAGGCGCGCCACCGTGCCGAGCACCACCAGCACGAACACGATCGCCGTGAAGTAGAAGGTGCCGATCAGCTTGAGCAGCGGCACCAGCGAGCCGAGACCGTACTTGCCGATGGTGAAGGCCATCGCGCCGAAGGCGCCCAGCGGGGCGACCTTGGTGATCACGTGGACGATGTGGAAGAAGACCTTGGAGACCTGCTCGACCAGGTCGAAGACGATGCGCGAGCGGTCGCCCATGGCGGCCAGCGCGGAGCCGAAGAACAGCGAGACCAGCAGGATCTGCAGGATGTCGCCGTTGGAGAAGGCGCTGAAGATCGTGTCCGGGATGATGTGCATCAGGAACTCGACCGTGCTCTGGCCATGCGCCTTGGACACGTACTGCGAAATCGACTTGGTATCCAGCGTGGCCGGATCGATGTTGAAGCCCGCGCCCGGCTGCAGCAGGTGGGCCGCGCCCAGGCCGATCAGCAGCGCGAAGGTGGAGATGACCTCGAAGTACAGCAGCGCCTTGCCGCCGACCCGGCCGACCTTCTTCATGTCGCGCATGCCGGCGATGCCCGACACCACGGTACAGAAGATGATCGGCCCGATGATCATCTTGATCAGCTTGATGAAGCCATCCCCGAGCGGCTTCATCGAGATGCCGGTATCCGGCCAGAAGTGTCCCAGCACGATGCCGACCAGGATGGCGAACAGCACCTGTACGTACAGGATCTTGTAGAAGGGTTTCCTCATGATGTCGTCCTCGGTTCTTTAGGCCCGGCGGGAGAGCCGCCGCGGCCGCGCGCCGTTCCGGTCGCGGCGCTGCCACAGGACTCTTTGCAACGTGCATGCCAGCGCCAGGAGCCGCATCAAGCCTTTGATTTGCAAGGAAATGTTACTCAGGCGAGGTGCCGCCGGCTCCGGCTTTCCGGAAATCCGGAAAGCGCCAATCCGGGTTTTCGGAGAGACGGCCCCGATCCGGGCGTCCGATCATCCACTTATGGCGGCGGGGAGCCCGGCGGATGCGCGCTGGATACATCACAGCGGCCCGCCGCGGGTCCCACACGGGACCGGACGGCGTGCCTGACGCGGCCGCGAGTGGCAGGTTCCGCGTCCGCCAAGCCGTATAATTCCGACCTTCCACACTCACCACCGTCCCGCGCGGCACGGGCGGCCCGCGTGCCGCCGCACGCGCCACAGCACGCATGAGCAGCTACTACCAACACCACGTCTTCTTCTGCCTGAACGAACGCGCGCCGGGCGAAGCCTGCTGCGCCACGCACAATGCCAAGGCCATGCAGGAATACGCCAAGAAGCGCTGCAAGGAACTCGGCATCGCCGGTGGCGAAGGACGCGTGCGCATCAACAAGGCCGGCTGCCTGAACCGCTGTGAACTCGGACCGGTGCTGGTGGTCTACCCCGAGGCCGTCTGGTACACCTTCGTCGACGAGCAGGACATCGACGAAATCATCGACAGCCATCTGGTGCACGGCAAGCCGGTCGAGCGCCTGATGGTCGATCGCTGAGCCCGGCGGCCGGGCAGCCCGCCGCCGCGCCGCGCGCCGGACCGCAGCCCCGCCCGGCGCCGGCCTCCTTCCACCTTGCCTTCGCATCGCCAGATCCTGCCTCTATGAACGCGCACACCCAGGTTCTCTCCATTGCCGGTCCCGTCGGCGCCATCGACCTGTCGGTCGACCTGCCGCAGGGCGAAGCGCCGCGCGGACTCGCGCTGGTGGCCCATCCGCATCCCTTGTTCGGCGGCACCAAGGACAACAAGGTGGCGCAGACGCTGGCACGCAGCTTCGTGCAGCTCGGCTACGCCACCGTGCGCCCGAACTTCCGCGGCGTCGGCGGCAGCGCCGGCGAGCATGACAACGGCGTCGGCGAGCAGGACGACCTGCTGGCCGTGATCGCGTGGATGCGCACGCAGGCCGCCTGGTCGCCGCAGGCGGCCACGCTGCCGCTGGCGCTGGGCGGCTTCTCCTTCGGCAGCTACGTGGCCAGCCACGTCGCCCGCCGCCTGGCCGAAGCCGGCACGGCCGCGCAGCGGCTGGTGATGGTGGGCACGGCGGCCAGCCGCTGGCAGGTCGCCGCGGTGCCCGCCGACACCATCGTCATCCACGGCGAACAGGACGACACGGTGCCGCTGGGCAGCGTGTTCGACTGGGCCCGCCCGCAGGAGCTGCCCGTCATCGTGATCCCCGGCGCGGATCACTTCTTTCACCGCAAGCTGCACCTGATCAAGCAGCTCGTCGTCAACGCATGGGAGCGGTGACGCCACGGCGGCAGCCAGCCCCGCGGATCGTTCTCCCCTGCGACCTTTCTCTGTCGGAAACTCAACTATGCTGAATCGAGCCACGCCGCTTTTCGCGTCCGCCATCGCCCCCGCCGCCCTCGTGGCCGGCGCCGTCCTTGCCGCCGCGCCGGTCGCGGTGCGCGCCCAGGGCGTGCCCGTGCCGCAGGTGGCCGCCAAGGCATGGATGCTGTACGACGCCACCAGCGGCCAGCCCCTGGCCTCGCAGAACGCCGACGCGCGCATCGAGCCGGCCTCGCTGACCAAGCTGATGACGGCCTACCTGGTGTTCGAGGCACTGCACGAAAAGCGCCTCACCCTGGACCAGACCGTGGTGCCGACCAATATCGTGCTCAAGGTCAAGAGCGACGAATCGCGCATGTTCATCGAGCCGAACAAGCCGGTCAGCGTGCGCGACCTGCTGCTCGGCCTGATCGTGCAATCGGGCAACGACGCCTCGCTGGCGCTGGCCGAGGCCACCGGCGGCTCCGAAGAGGGCTTCGTGGCGATGATGAACCGCGAGGCCCAGCGGCTGGGCATGAAGAACACCCACTTCGCCAACACCGACGGCATCCCCGACCCGAACCACTACACCACCGCGGCCGACCTGGCCACGCTGACCGCGCGCCTGATCAAGGACTTCCCCGAGTACTACACCATGTACTCGCAGAAGGAGTTCACCTATAACAAGATCAGGCAGCCGAACCGCAACCGCCTGCTGTACATCGATCCGACCGTCGACGGCGTCAAGACCGGCCACACCAAATCCGCCGGCTACTGCCTGATCTCGTCGGCCAAGCGGCCGCTGGCCAATGTGCCCAACGGATCGCGCCGCCTGATCTCGATCGTGATTGGCACCGCGACCGACCAGATCCGCACGCAGGAAAGCCTGAAGGTCCTGAACTACGGCTTCCAGTTCTTCGACACGCTGCGGCTGTACGACAAGGGGCAGGTGCTGGCCACGCCCGAGATCTACAAGGGCAAGAGCGGCACGGTCAAGATCGGCGTGCAGAACGAGACCTTCGTGACCGTGCCCAAGGGCATCGGCGGCCGCCTCAAGCCGGTGCTGGAACGCCAGGAGCTGCTGGTGGCGCCGATCGCCGCCGGCCAGCAGGTCGGCACGGTCAAGCTGATGGACGGCGCCAACAAGGTGGCGGAATTCCCCGTGGTGGCACTGGAAGACGTGCCCGAGGCCGGCTTCTTCGGCCGCCTGTGGGACACCATCCGCCTGTGGTTCAAGCGCAAGTAAGAGCGCAAGTAAGCGCAAGCAAGCTGGAGATATAGCCATGACGTCCGACCAAACCGGTGGCGGCAAGCCGGGAGCCCCGGCGCAGCAGGAATCGCTGATCGAATACCCCTGCCACTTCCCGATCAAGATCATGGGCACGATGCAGGAGGATTTCGCCGAGACCATCGTGGCCGTGGTGCAGGGGTTCGATCCCGACTTCCATGCCGGCAAGATGGAAATGCGGCCCTCGCGCAACGGCAACTACCTCGGCCTGACCGCCACCGTCTGGGTGACCAGCCGCGAACAGCTCGACGACCTGTACCGCGCGCTGACCTCGCACCCGATGGTGAAGATCGTGCTGTAAGGCGCCGGGCCGGCCGCCGCGCGGCCGGCCTGACGGCACCGCGGGGCGCGCCCGGCCACCGGCCCGCCCCCCTCTGATAATCACCAACCCTCGCGCTGGGCCCGCATCCGCCGCGGCGCCAGCCCCCTTCCCGTTCCGATGAACATCGTCACCCTCAAGCCAGGCAAGGAAAAGTCCCTGCTGCGACGCCATCCGTGGGTCTACGCCACCGGCATCGCCTCCACCGAAGGCCGCTGCGAAGCTGGCACCACCGTCATCATCCGCGCGGCCGACGGCCGCTTCCTGGCCAAGGGTGCCTACAGCCCCTCGTCGCAGATCCGCGTGCGTGTCTGGACCTTCGACGAGAACGAGCCGGTCGACCACGCCATGTTCAAGCGCCGCATCGCCGCCGCCGTCGCCCATCGCCGGCAGTGGGTCAGCGATACCGACGCCGTGCGCCTGGTGTTCGGCGAGGCCGACCGCCTGCCGGGACTGATCGTCGACTACTACGGCAGCGGCGAGCGCGGCCAGCTCGTCTGCCAGTTCAACGCCGCCGGCGTCGAACAATGGAAGGACGCGCTGGTGCAGGCGCTGGTCAAGGAGACCGGCTGCCCCAACGTCTACGAGCGCTCCGACGCCGCCGTGCGCGAGCGCGAAGGACTGCCGCTGGTGACCGGCGTACTGGCCGGCGCCGAGCCCGATCCCGAGCTCGCCGTCACCGAGCACGGCGTGCGCTACTACGTCGACGTGCGCAATGGCCACAAGACCGGCTTCTACGTCGACCAGCGCGACAACCGCCGCCTGGTCGGCGACCTCGCGCAGGGCCGTGAAGTGCTGAACTGCTTCTGCTACACCGGCGGCTTCTCGCTGGCCGCGCTGCGCGGCGGCGCGACCGCCGTGACCTCGATCGACTCCTCGGGCGACGCGCTCAAGATCGCCGCGGGCAATGTCGCGCTGAACGGCTTCGACCCGGCGCGCGCCACCTGGATGGATGCCGACGTCTTCAAGTCCCTGCGCCAGTTCCGTGCCGAGGGCCGCCAGTTCGACCTGATCGTGCTGGACCCGCCCAAGTTCGCCCCGTCGTCCCAGCACATCGACCGCGCCGCGCGCGCCTACAAGGAAATCAACCTGGTCGGCATGCAGCTGCTGCGCCCGGGCGGCCTGCTGTTCACCTACTCCTGCTCCGGCGCGATCAGCATGGAGCTGTTCCAGAAGATCGTGGCCGGCGCCGCCACCGATGCGCGCGCCGACGCCCGCATCCTGCGCCGCCTGTCCGCCGGCACCGACCATCCGATGCTGGCCGCCTTCCCGGAAGGCGAATACCTGAAGGGACTGCTGCTGGAGAAGATGTAGGCGGCAATGCGCACGGCCCGCACCAGGGCCGTGCCGCGCCTGCCGGGTGCCGCGCCCATCCTGTCGCCTGGATGTCACATTGCGCCGCTATATTGCGCATCGGGGAGTGCGGCATTGGCAGGTGTCCCTCCTTCTCTTCCTATCAGTCTTCGTGGTCATTGCCCCGCGGTATCGCGGGGCATTTTTTTTGTCCTTCTTCCGGTGCGGCAAGGTCCGCGCCGCGCCGGTTGTCTCCCCTCTCCCGCTTGCGGGAGAGGGGCCGGGGAAGAGGAAGCCAAGACACTATGCTTGGCCGATGGGGTTGGCGTCTCCTGGTGGCTTCATCCAGCGCGGCGGGGGTTCGCGCCGCGCGGCCAAAACTCCCTATAATCGAACGACCGTTCATCTGCGTACGCGATGCGTGCGCCACGTAGTCCAGGAGACCCCATGCCCGCCGCCAAGCAAATCCCGCCGGCCCTGCAGAACCTTGCCTTGCCGGTCATCGCTTCGCCGATGTTCATCGTCAGCTATCCCGAGCTGGTGCTGGCGCAGTGCAAGGCCGGCATCGTCGGCTCCTTTCCCGCGCTGAATGCGCGTCCGGCCGAGTTGCTCGACGAGTGGCTGACGCAGATGCAGGAGGACCTTTCCGCCTTCCGCGCCGCCAACCCCGGCGCGCCGGTGGGCCCGATCGCGGTCAACCAGATCGTGCATGCTTCCAACGCGCGCCTGGAGCAGGATGTGCGCGTCTGCGTGGAGCACAAGGTACCCATCTTCATCACCTCGCTGCGCGCGCCGGTCAAGGAAATGATCGACGCCGTGCACAGCTACGGCGGCATCGTGCTGCACGACGTCATCAGCCTGCGCCACGCCGAGAAGGCCATCGAGGCCGGCGTGGACGGCCTGATCCTGGTGGCGGCGGGTGCCGGCGGCCATGCCGGCACGCTGTCGCCGTTCGCGCTGGTCGGCGAGGTGCGCCGCATCTTCGATGGCGTGATCGCACTGTCCGGCTCCATCGCCAGCGGGGACGCGGTGCTGGCCGCGCAGGCCATGGGTGCCGACTTCGCCTACGTGGGCACGCGCTTCATCGCTTCGCAGGAGGCGCATGCGAGCGAGCAGTACAAGCGCTCGATCACCGAGTCGGCCGCCGCCGACATCGTCTACACCAACCTCTTCACCGGCGTGCACGGCAACTACATCCGCGAGAGCATCGAGAACGCCGGGCTGGACCCGGAGGACCTGCCGGTGGCCGACAAGTCGAAGATGGATTTCTCCAGCGGCAGCTCGAAGGCGAAGGCGTGGAAGCACATCTGGGGCGCCGGCCAGGGCGTGGGACAGATCGCCGACATCCCCGCCGTCGGCGAGATCGTGGCACGCATGAAGCGCGAATACGATGCGGCCAAGGCGCGCCTGGGCATCGTGCGCTGACAGCGGGCGCGCCAGGAGCACCAGGAGCACACCACGGGGGCACACGAGGAGCACATGACGGACGGCGATCGCAGCCTGGACGGCGCCGCGGGCCTGCCCGCGGCGGCCGGACATCCATCGGGGGCGTCCCGCGCCGTGCGCGCGCTATGGGTGACGCTCGGCCTGCTCAGCCTCGCGCTCGGCGTGATCGGTATCTTCCTGCCGCTGCTGCCGACCACACCTTTCGTGCTGCTGGCCGCCGGCTGCTTCGCGCGCGGTTCGGCGCGCTTCCACCGCTGGCTGCTGGCGCACCCGCGCTTCGGCCCGCTGGTGTACGACTGGCAGGTCCACCGCAGCATCCCGCGCCGCGCCAAGTGCCTGGCGCTGAGCATGATGTGGCTGTCGATGGGCACCACCGCCTGGCTGATGCGGGCGCGCCCTGCCGCCTCGCTGACCCTGATCGCCTGCGCCGCCGCGGTCAGCGTATGGATGCTGCGGCTGCCGACCCGGCCGGCCGGCGGCAGCCGCGCCGATCAGTCGTAGCGGCGCGCATCCTCGATCAGCTTGCCGTCCTGCGGCAGGCTGCCGGCGGCAACGAAACGGACTTCGCCACGCAGGCGCGTGATGTCCCGCAGCGAAGCCGCGACCGCCTCGGCCAGCGCCGCGCCGGCCTCGCCTTCGCAGTGCAGCGTCATGGCGTCGTCGCCGACCGCGCCCGTCACCACCAGCCGCGCGGCACGCACCTCCGGATGGCGCCGCACGATCTCGGCCACCTGGCCGGGATGCACAAACATGCCCTTGACCTTGGCCGCCTGGTCGGCCCGTCCGAGCCAGCCCTTGAGGCGGATGTTGGTACGGCCGCAGGCACTCGGCCGCCGCGCTGAATCGGGCACCACCGCCGACAGGTCGCCGGTGCCGAAGCGCACCAGCGGATAGTCGCCGTTGGCCAGCACCGTCACCACCACCTCGCCGGTCTCGCCCTCGGCCATCGGCCGCGTGCCGCCCGGCTCGACGATCTCCACCAGCACGCCCTCGTCGACCACCCAGCCGTCGGCACCTTCGCTCTCGTAGGCGATCAGGCCGACGTCGGCGGTGCCGTACATCTGCCGCACCTGGATGCCGCGCGCCGTGAACCAGCCGCGCAGCGACGGCGGCAGCGCCTCGCCCGAGACCAGCGCCTTGCGCAGGCCGGCGCACGGCTGCCCCAGTTCGTCGGCGCGCTCCAGCAGGATCTTCAGGAAGGACGGCGTGCCGGCGTAGGCCTGCGGCTGCAGCTCCGCCAGTGCCTGCACCTGCGACTCGGTCTGGCCCACGCCGGCCGGGAACACGCAGCAGCCGAGCCGGTGCGCGCCCGACTCCATCATCATGCCGGCCGGCGTGAAGTGATAGGAGAAGGTGTTGTAGACCAGGTCACCCGCGCGGAAGCCGGCGGCGAACATGGCCCGGCCCACGCGCCACCAGTCCTCGCCATGGCCGTCCGGCTCATGAATCGGTCCCGGCGAGCGGTAGACATGGCGCAGCCGGCCCAGCGGCGTCGCGTTGAGGCCGCCAAGCGGTGACAGCGCCGCCTGGCGCGCGGCCAGGTCCGCCTTGCGTGTCACCGGCAATGCCGCCAGCGCTTCGCGCGACACCAGCGCACGCGCATCCACGCCGCGCAGCGCCTCGGCGAAATACGGCGCATGCGCCTGCGCATGCGCCACCTGGCGCGCCAAGGCCGCCAGCAGCTCCCGCTCGCGCAGCTCGGGAGCGCGCGTCTCCAGCGAATCGAAATGTTCAGCCATGATCGATAGGTCGGTGCAGAAAGAAAGCCCGTCCGCCGGCGCAGCCGGGCGGCATTGGGAAAACCGGATAGCGCTCGCGAGACGGGGGCGGGGATCGTAGCGAGCGGGTCGTGGCGGGTCCGAGAAGCGCAGCCGTACATCGGTACGGCAAGCATCGCAGGACCCGCCACGGCCCGCGCAGCAGATCCATGCCCCCGTCTCAGGCGAGCCAGCGTTTGCGGCGGCGGTAACTCTTCACATCCCGGAACGACGTCCGCTGCCCGCCGTCGGCGTCGTTGGCCGCCACGCCCAGGTAGAACTCCTTGACGTCCTCGTTGTCGCGCAACGCCTCGGCCGCGCCGTCCATCACCACGCGGCCGTTCTCCAGGATGTAGCCGTAGTCTGCGTGGCGCAGCGCCACCATGGTGTTCTGCTCGGCCAGCAGGAAGCTCACGCCCTCGCGCGTGTTGAGGTCGCGCACGATCTCGAAGATCTCCTCGACGATCTGCGGCGCCAGCCCCATCGACGGTTCGTCGAGCAGGATCATGTTGGGATTGGCCATCATGGCCCGCCCGATCGCGCACATCTGCTGCTCGCCGCCCGAGGTATAGCCCGCCTGCGACTTGCGCCGGGTCTTCAGGCGCGGGAAGTAGGCATAGATGCGTTCCAGCGCCTCGCGCGTCTGCGCGCGTGACAGCCCGCGCGTATAGGCGCCGGTGAGCAGGTTCTCCTCGATGCTCAGGTGGGCGAAGCAGTGGCGCCCCTCCATCACCTGGATCACGCCGCGCCGCACCAGTTCGTTGGGCGTGAGCTGGTCGACGCGCTGGCCGCGGAACTCGATCGTGCCCTTGGTGACGTCGCCGCGCTCGGCGCGCAACAGGTTGGAGATGGCCTTGAGCGTGGTGGTCTTGCCGGCGCCGTTGGCACCCAGCAAGGCGACGATCTTGCCTTCCGGCACCGCGAGCGAGACGCCCTTGAGCACCAGGATCACGTGGTCGTAGATGACTTCGATATTGTTGACGGACAGCAGGCTCATGATGCGGCTCGGAAGGTGCGGAAAGAAGCGGCCAGGACAATGCCAAGCCGGGGCGCGACGGCGATGCGACGCCGCAGCGGCGCCACGCCCCGGGGCCCGGCTCAGGACTTGAGACAGGCCGGCTTCATGCCCTTCTCCTTGGCGTACTGCGCCGCGGTGGCCTTGAACAGCGGGTGGATCAGGTTCTTGTTGCCCTCGACCCAGTCGGACACGACTACCCACTTGCTGCCGTCCCACTGCTGGATCTTCACCTTGCCCGAGCCCTCGTGGTTCTCGCAGCTGGTCTTCAGCTCCGGCAGCAGGCCGGTGGCACCGAGCTGCTGCAGCCGGGCATTGCTCAGGTCGAGGTTCTCGAAGGCCCAGCGCATGTCCTCGCCGCTCATCACCTTGCCCTTGCCGAACTTGCCCTGCGCCACGCGGATCGCTTCCACGGTCACCACCGCGGCGGACACACCGCGGTTATAGAGCACGGACCCCACCTTGGCCTTGTCCTGCATATTGCCCTTGCCCGCACCGTACAGCACCTTCTCGATGTCGGCGATCAGCGGCACGTGCTTGCCGGCGACGTTCCAGGTCGCGCTCATATAGCCCTTGGCGGCCTCGCCCGCGGGCACCGTGTCCTCCTCGGAGCCGGCCCACCACGAGCCGATCATCTTGTCGCGCGGGAAGCCGACCTTCTGCGCCGCCTTCAGCGCGGTCTGGTTCATCACGCCCCAGCCCCAGAAGATCACGTAATCGGGATTCTCCTGGCGGATCTTCAGCCACTGCGCGCCCTGCTCGTTGCCCGGATGCGCGACCGGGATCTCCACCAGGTTGAACTTGCCCAGCTTGGCCTCCGCCTGCAGCGCCACGATCGGCTCCTTGCCGTAGGCAGAATCGTGGTACAGGTAGACGATCTTCTTGCCGGCCAGCGAGCCGCCGTTCTTGGCGGTCAGGAACTTGACGATGGCCGATACCTGCATCTGGTACGTGGTCACCAGCGGGAAGGCATAGGGGAACACCGAGCCGTCCACCGCATCGGTGCGGCCGTAGCCCATCATCACCAGCGGCACCTTGTCGGCGGCGGTCTTGTCCACCAGCGCGTAGGAGATGCCGGTCGACATGGTGTGGTAGGCGGTGCCGCGGCTGACCGTGCTCTTGGACTTCAGGCGCTCGTAGCACTCGACGCCCTTGGCGTTGTTGTACTCGGTCTCGCACTCCTCCCAGCTCAGCTTGACGCCGTTGACGCCGCCCTCCTTCAGGTTGACATAGTTGAGATAGTCGATGAAGCCGCCATACCAGGACTGGCCGTTGGCGCCATAGGGGCCCACGCGGTAGCTCGGCAGCGCGACGAACTGCTCGCTGCCCTGCGCGGCGGCCGGCATGGCCGGCAGCAGCAGGGCGGCGGCGGCGCCGAGCGCCAGCGCCAGGGACCGCGCCTGGGACCGCGCATTGAGGATCGGTGATGTCATGACTGTCTCCTTGACCTTGTAGGCACTGCTAGTTGTTGTCTCGAGCGCGCCGCCGTCCGCCCGCGCGGCGGCGGCGCCCGGTTTCAATGCGGGAACGGCCACAGCCTCAGCTTCTCCTTGCCGATCTGCCACAGGCGCGCCAGCCCGTGCGGCTCGACGATCAGGAAGAAGATGATCAGTCCGCCGAACACCATCAGCTGCACGTGCGACACCGCGGCATTGGTGAAGGGCAGGTGCAGCAGCGCGGCCAGCGCCGGCAGCACGTTGTCGAGCAGGATCGGCAGCAGCAGGATGAAGGCGGCGCCGAGGAAGGAACCTAGGATGCTCCCCACGCCGCCGATGATGATCATGAACAGGATGCGGAAGGACAGGTCCAGCGAAAAGCCGTCGGGCTCGACCGAGCCGAGGTAGCAGAAGGCATAGAGCGCCCCCGCCACGCCGCAGTAAAAGGAGCTGACGGCGAAGGCCAGCAGCTTGGTGCGCATCAGCGGGATGCCGATCACCTCGGCCGCCACGTCCATGTCGCGCACCGACATCCAGGCCCGCCCGGTGGCCGAGCGCACCAGGTTCTTGGCGGCCAGCGCCAGCACCGCGACGATGCCCAGCACGAACAGGTACTTGCGCACCGGCGTGTCGATCGGCAGGCCGAACAGGTCGAGGCGCTGGGCGGTGATCACGCCCGAGGAGCTGTTGTTGGAGAACCAGGGGAACTTGGTCAGCGCCCACACCACGAAGAACTGCGCGGCCAGCGTCGCCACCGCCAGGTAGAAGCCCTTGATGCGCAGCGAGGGCAGGCCGAACAGCACGCCCACCATGGCGGCCGAGAGGCCGGCCATCAGGAAGGTCAGCAGCACCGGCATGCCTTCCACGCGCAGCTGGAAGTTGTAGGCGGCGTAGGCCCCGACTGCCATGAAGGCGGCCGTGCCGAGCGACAGCTGGCCGGCATAGCCGGTCAGGATATTGAGGCCGAGCGCGGCCAGGCCGAAGATCAGGAAAGGGATCAGGATGGCCGAGAGCCAGTACTCGGTGGCCGTCAGCGGCACCGCCACGCATGCCAGCGCCATCAGCAGCGCGAAGCCGATGCGGTCCTGGCGGATGGGGAAGATCTGGCTGTCGGCGATATAGCTGGTCTTGAACTGGCCGGCTTCACGGTAGAACATGGATGTCTCCTCGACTGCGATGCGGTGCGTGGTAAGGCCTGGCGGTGAACGCCGGCGTCACACGCGGTCGATATGCTTTTCGCCGAACAGCCCCTCGGGCCGCACCAGCAGGAACAGCAGCGCGAACACATAGGGAAACCATCCCTCGATGCCGCCGAAGTTGCCGCCGAACACCGACTGGAACAGCGGCGGGATGTAGATCTCCGCCAGCTTCTCCGAGGCGCCGATGATCAGCCCGCCGACGATGGCGCCCGGCACCGAGGTGAAGCCACCGAGGATCAGCACCGGCAGGGCCTTGAGCGCGGTCAGCGTCAGCGCGAACTGCACGCCGTTGCGCGAGCCCCACAGCATGCCCGCCACCAGGGCGACAAAGCCGGCCACGCCCCACACCACGGCCCAGATATGCTGCAGCGGGATGCCCAGCGACAAGGCCGCCTGGTGGTCGTCCGCCACCGCGCGCAGCGCACGGCCGACCTTGGTGACCTGGAAGAACAGCGCCAGCGCCCCGACCAGCACGCCGGCGATGGCCGCCGCCGCCAGGTCGAACTTGGAGACGACGATATTGAAGCGGGTCAGGATGGCCTCGATGGGCTCGTCGACGATGCCCAGGTTGATCGGGCGCACCTCGTTGCCGAACAGCAGCGGCCCCAGTCCCTCGAGGAAGAAGGACAGGCCGATGGTGGCCATGAACAGCGTGATGGGCGGCTGGTTGACCAGCTTGCGCAGCACCAGGCGTTCGGTGCTGATGCCCACCACGATCATCACCGCGAAGGCGCCGATCACGGCCGCCCACATCGGCAGCCCCTTGTCCATCAGTCCGACCACCGCCAGCGCGGCGAAGTAGACCATCGCGCCCTGGGCGAAATTGAACACGCCAGACGCCTTGTAGATCAGCACGAAGCCCAGCGCCACCAGCGAGTACATCAGGCCGGACAGCAGGCCGCCGATCAGGATCTCGAAAAAGAAGTTCATGGGTTCCCTGTGCTTCCTGAATTCCCTGTATTCCCTGCATTCCCTGTATTGCCTGCATCCCCACGCCTGCGGCGCACGGCGCCGCGGGAAGCCGGCTCCTAGTGCGCCGCGCCCAGGTAGGCGCGGATCACCTCGGGGCTGGACTTGACCTCGCCGGGCGTGCCGTCGCCGATCTTCTTGCCGTAGTCGAGCACCACCACGCGGTCGGAGATGTCCATCACCACACCCATGTCGTGCTCGATCAGCACGATGGTGGTGCCGAACTGCCGGTTCACGTCGAGAATGAAGCGGCACATGTCCTGCTTCTCCTCCACGTTCATGCCCGCCATCGGCTCGTCGAGCAGCAGCAGCGAAGGCTCGGCCGCCAGCGCGCGTGCCAGTTCCACGCGCTTCTGCAGGCCGTAGGGCAGCCGCCCCACCGGCGTCTTGCGGATGGCCTGGATCTCGAGGAAGTCGATCACCTCCTCGACCTTGTGCCGGTGCTCCATCTCCTCGCGCCGCGCCGGCCCCCACCACAGCGCATTGGCCAGCAGGCCGCTGCGCACGCGCGTGTTGCGCCCGGTCATGATGTTGTCCAGCACCGTCATGCCCTTGAACAGCGCGATGTTCTGGAAGGTGCGCGCGATGCCCTGGCGCGCCGCCGCGGTCGGGTGCATGCGGCGGCGCTCTTCGCCGCGGAACACGATGCGGCCCTGCTGCGGGTGGTAGACACCGTTGATGACGTTGAGCATCGAACTCTTGCCGGCACCGTTGGGGCCGATGATGGCGCGGATCTCGTGCTCGCGTACATCGAAGGAAATGTCGGTCAGCGCCTTGACGCCGCCGAACGACAGCGAGATGTGCTGCAGGTCCAGCAGCACCTGTGCCGCGCCGTGCGGGCGTGCCTCGCCGTGTCCGGCCGCACCGCCTGCCAGCCCCGCGGCGGCGTCCGCGGCCGGCGCGTCGCCGGCGGCATCCGCGCCACCGGCCGCACCGCCGCCGGCGCCGAGCGCGCCGCGCGCCGCACCGCGCCATTCGGGCGGGCCGTCGGCCTGCCGTGTCATCCCTTGGCCCTGCCAAGCCATCCGGTCCATGCTCGCGCTCCCGCTCGTGCCGTCCATGCCATTGATGCGATTGATGCCATTCATGGCGTTCATGCCGCCCGTGCCGCCGCCCGCCCGGCACCGGCCGGGAAGCGCTGCACATCCACCAGCTTCAGCGTGGCCGACACGCTGCCCTCGCGCCCGTCCTCGAACTTGACGCGCGTCTCGATGAACTGCTCGCCGTGCCCTGCGTACAGCGCCTCGATCAGCACCGCGTATTTCTCGGCGATGAAGCCGCGCCGTACCTTGCGCGTGCGCGTCAGCTCGTCATCGTCCGGATCCAGTTCCTTGTGCAGGACCAGGAAGCGCGCGATCTGCGAGCCGGCCAGCATGGGATCGCCGGCCAGGTCTGCGTTCACCTGCGCCACGCACTCGGCGAGCATGGCGATCACCTCCGGCTGGCCCGCCAGGTCGATGTAGCCGGCATACGGCAGGTGGCGGCGCTCGGCCCAGTTGCCGACCGCTTCGAAGTCGATGTTGAGGAAAGCGCAGACGCGGTCGCGCCCGCCGCCGAAGGCCACCGCTTCCTTGATGTAGGGGAAGAACTTCAGCTTGTTCTCGATGTACTTGGGCGCGAACATGGCGCCGTCCGCCAGCTTGCCGACGTCCTTGGCGCGGTCGATGATCTTCAGGTGGCCGTCGGCGTCGATCACGCCCGCATCGCCGGTGAGGAAGTAGCCCTCGTCGTTGATGGCCTCGCGCGTGGCCTCGGGGCGCTTGTAGTACTCCTTGAGCAGCCCCACGCCGCGCACCAGCACCTCGCCGTTGTCGGCAATGCGGATCTCCATGCCGGGCGCGGCGCGGCCTACCGAATCGAACTTGACCTCGCCGTCCGGCTGCAGGCAGACGTAGGCGCAGGTCTCGGTCTGGCCGTAGAACTGCTTCAGGTTGACGCCGATCGAGCGGTAGAAGCGGAACAGGTCGGGACCGATCGCCTCGCCCGCGGTATAGCCGACGCGGATGCGGCTCATGCCGAGCACATTGCGCAACGGTCCGTAGATCAGCAGTTCGCCCAGCGCATAGCGCGCGCGCTCGGCCAGCGGCACGGGCCGTCCGTCGAGGATATCGGTGCCGCAGCGGCGCGCCACCCCCATCGCCCAGTGGAAGAGCTTGCGCTTGATCCAGCCGGCGTCCTCCATGCGGATCATCACCTGGGTCAGCAACCCCTCGTAGATACGCGGCGGCGCGAAGTAGTAGGTCGGGCCGATCTCGCGCAGGTCGGTCATCACCGTCTCGCGCGACTCCGGGCAGTTGACCGTGAAGCCGGCCACCAGGGCCTGCGCGTAGGAGAACAGGTTGTCGCCGACCCAGGCCATGGGCAGGTAGGACAGCACGTCGTCGGCGGCGCTCAGGCCGTCGAAGCCGCAGCCGTTGCGCGCCGCGCCGATCAGGCCCCGGTGCGCATGGCAGACGCCCTTGGGCTTGCCGGTGGTACCGGACGTATAGAGGATGATCGCCGTATCCTCAGGCGAGCCGGCCTGCACGGCGCCCTCGAAGAAGCCCGGATGGGCGCGGTCGTAGTCGCGGCCGATCTCCAGCAGCCGCTCATAGGACAGCAGCGAGGGATGGTCGTAGTCACGCAGGCCGCGCGGGTCCTCGTAGATCACGTGGCGCACCGCGCCGCCCTTCTGCGCGAGCTGTTCCTCGAGCTCCAGCAGCTTGTCGACCTGCTCCTGGTCCTCCACCACGGCGAAGGTGATTTCGGCATCCTCGAGCACGTAGGCCATCTCGGCGGCCACGGCGTCCTGGTAGAGCGGCACCGGCACGCCGCCGAGCGCCTGCGCGGCGGTCATGGCCCAGTACAGGCGCGGGCGGTTGTCGCCCACCACCGCGAGATTCATGCCGCGCGCAAAGCCGAGCGCGGCCAGCCCGCAGGCCAGCGCGCGCACCTGCTGCGCCGCCTGCTCCCAGCTGAAGGTCTGCCAGATGCCGAGGTCCTTTTCGCGGTAAGCCGGGTGTGCCGGCCGCTGCTGGGCGTGCGCCAGCAGCAGGCGCGGAAAGGTCGTCGCCGACGATTCCTGCATCGCTGTCTCCTGTCCCTCCGGGGCGGGATGCCGCCACGGCTGTCATGTCCCTGACCGATCGTTATACTTGGGCGGTTTGGCTGCGGCGCTGTGTTGCCGCAGCGCATCACGCCCCGCTTGCCCTGCCGCGCCTTGTGCTGGCGGCGGCCTGTGCGGTTCCGTTGTGGTCGTAAGATAGTCGATGCCGATTCGACCGGTTGTCACGCCGGTGACAATTCCGGGTTAATCCCTACGGGAGTGCTTGCAGGCCATGCTCAACGATTTCGTAGACCGCTGCGTGTGGGCAGCCGGACTCAGCGATGCGCAGCGCGAACGCGTGCGGCGCGCCGTCTTCGTCAATGAATACAGCCAGGGCGACTACGTCTGCCATAAGGGCGACGTCGCCGAGCACTGGCTCGGCGTGCTGGACGGCATCGTCAAGATCACCACCGTGTCGCCCTCGGGCAAGTCCGTCACCTTCACCGGCGTGCCCACCGGCGGCTGGTTCGGCGAAGGCGCGGTGCTCAAGTCGGAGATCCGCAAGTACGACGTGATGGCACTGCGCGCGTCGCGCATCGCCTTCATGCCGCAGGAGACCTTCCAGTGGCTGCTCGACACCAGCCTGCCCTTCTCGCGTTTCCTGCTGACCCAGCTCAATGAGCGGCTGGGGCAGTTCATTGCCGCGGTGGAGTACGAGCGCCTGCTCGACATCGACTCGCGCGTGGCGCGTGCCGTGTCCTCGCTGTTGAACGAGCAGCTTTATCCGGGCATCGGCACGCGCATCGAGATTTCGCAGGAGGAGATCGGCCTGCTGGCAGGCATCTCGCGCCAGCGCGCCAACCAGGCCCTGAAGGTGCTGGAACAGCAGGGCCTGGTGCGCGTGGATTACGGCATGGTGGAGGTCATCGATCTGGACGGCCTGCGGCAGTACGGCGAATAAATAGCGGGCGTCGCGGGCGTCGGCACCGACGGCGCGGACGCGCCTGCGCCGAATCGTCAACGATCGCAACGGCATCGGAACCGGAAGCCGCCCGCCACATCGAACCCATAGACCATGAATGGAGCCAAGGCATGAAATCGAACCACGCTATCCGACTCCCGCGCTGGCAGGCATGGACCGCCTGCGCCGTGCTGGCCATGGCGAGCGGCGCCGCTGCCGCCGCGGATGCCGCCTCGCAGCCGGCCGCCCCGCCGGCGCCCGCGCATCAGGTGACGGCCGACAGCATCAAGATGTTCCCGGCCGCGCAGGCAGGGCAGAAGCGCTTCGTGATCGCTCTGCCGGCCGACCCGTCCGAGGCGGACCTGCGCGTCGAGCTGATGATCGGCAAGACGCTGCGCGTGGACTGCAACCAGCACTGGTTCGGCGGCAGCCTGCGCGAGGAAACCGTGCAGGGCTGGGGCTACACCTACTACCGGCTGGACGAGGCCAAGGGGCCGGCGGCCACCATGCGTGCCTGCCCCGGCCAGGAAGACCGCGACGCCTTCGTACAGGTGCGCGGCGACACCCAGCTGCTGCGCTACAACAGCCGCCTGCCGCTGGTGGTCTATGTGCCGGACGGCTTCGAGGTGCGCTACCGCCTGTGGCGCGCGTCGAACGAAGTGGCCTGGGCCGCGGCGCAATAGCAATCGCGTGGCCGCGGGCGCGCCGCGCACGACAGCAGTCCATCCGAAAGACAAACGGCCGCGGGATCGCTCCCGCGGCCGTTCTGCATGGTGCGGCGGGCCCATGGCCCGCGCTGAGGCTTACTTGCTGTAGACGTAGACACCGCGGCCGGTCTTGCGGCCCAGGTAGCCGGCCGCCACCATCTCGCGCATCAGCATGGCGGGACGGTACTTCGGATCGGCGAACTCGGTGTACAGCACTTCCATCACGGCCAGCATGGTGTCCAGGCCGATCATGTCGGCCAGTGCCAGGGGCCCGATCGGGTGGTTGCAGCCCAGCTTCATGCCTTCGTCGATCTCCTCCGGCGAGGCCAGGCCTTCGCCCAGCACGCAGAAGGCCTCGTTGATCATCGGGCACAGGATGCGGTTGACGACGAAGCCCGGGCTGTTCTTCACGGTGATCGGATACTTGCCCAGTTCCTTGGCCAGCGCCTCCACCTTGGCGTGGGTCTCGTCGCTGGTCGCCAGGCCGCGGATCAGCTCGACCAGGGCCATCACCGGCACCGGGTTGAAGAAGTGCATGCCGATGAAGCGGTCGGCGCGGCTGGTGGCGGCAGCCAGCTTGGTGATCGAGATCGACGAGGTGTTGGAAGCGATGATCACCTCCGGGCCGACCAGCGCATCGATCTGCTTGAGGATCTTGAGCTTGAGCTCGTAGTTCTCGGTGGCGGCCTCGATCACGATGTCGGTGGCCTTCAGGTCATCATAAGCGGTCGAGCCCTTGATGCGCGCCAGCGCGGCGGCCTTGTCGGCCTCGCTGATCTTGTCCTTCTTGATCAGACGGTCGAGGCTGCCGGCCACGGTGGCCACACCCTTCTGCACCGCGGCTTCGCTGATGTCGACCATCACCACGTCGAGGCCCGCCACCGCGCATGCCTGGGCGATACCGTTGCCCATGGTGCCCGCGCCGACGATGCCTACTGTCCTGATACCCATGTTGTCTTCCTTCTCTTCTGGTTGGTCCTGCTGGATTCTGCTGGATTCTGCTTGCGATGCGATCGCGCCGATGGCGCGGCGCGCGCGGGCGCTATGTCAGGCCAGTTCGGCCAGTGCCGCGATGACGCGCTCGGCGTGCGCCTTGAGCACGGCCGGGTCCTGCTTTTCATTGGCGTGGCGGCGCAGCGGCTGGCCCTCGGCGCGCGGGATCACGTGGAAATGTACGTGCGGCACGGTCTGGCCGGCGGCTGGACCGTTGAACTGGCCGATGAACAGGCCGTCCGGCTGGAAGGCGGCACGCACCGCGCGCGCCAGGCGCTGGGTGGTGCGCATGGCGGCCTGCGCCGCCGGCTCGGACAGCTCGAAGATCTCGGCGGCGGCTTCCTTTGGCAGCACCAGCAGGTGACCGTCGGCCTGCGGCATGATGTCCATGAAGGCGAACGTCTGGTCGTCCTCGTACACCTTGAAGCAGGGCAGTTCTCCGCGCAGGATTTTGGCGAAGACATTGTTCGGATCGTACACGGCACTCCTGGATGCGTTGGGTTCTCGATGCGCCCGCTGGCGGGCCGGCGCGCGGACAGGCAGGCAAGCAGGCAGGAGACCCGTGCCGGCGCCACGCGCAAACCCTGAGTTTAACGCAGTGCAGCACGGGCGCGGCGGCGCAAGCTACATATTGCGGCGGTACTGTCCGCCCACCTCGAACAGGGCATGGGTGATCTGCCCGAGCGAGCACACACGTACCGCGTCCATCAGGACGGTAAAGACATTGCGGTCGGCCACCACGGCCTCGCGCAGCCGTTCCAGCATGGCCGGCGCCGCTTCGGCATGGGCGGCATGGAAGGCCGCCAGGCGCGCCAGCTGGCTCTGCTTCTCGTCTTCGCTGGAGCGCGCCAGCTCCAGTTTTTGCGGGATGGGATCACCTTCCGGATTGCGGAATGTGTTGACGCCGATCAGGGGCAGCGTGCCATCGTGCTTCTTCTGCTCGTAGTAGAGCGACTCTTCCTGGATCTTGCCGCGCTGGTAGCCGGTCTCCATCGCCCCCAGCACGCCGCCGCGCTCGGCGATGCGCTCGAATTCCTGCAGCACGGCTTCCTCGACCAGGTCGGTCAGCTCCTCGATGAGGAAGCTGCCTTGGTTGGGATTCTCGCACTTCGCCACGCCCCATTCGCGGTTGATGATGAGCTGGATGGCCAGCGCGCGCCGCACCGACTCCGCCGTGGGCGTGGTGATGGCTTCGTCGAAGGCATTGGTGTGCAGCGAGTTGCAGTGGTCGTAGATGGCGATCAGCGCCTGCAGCGTGGTGCGGATGTCGTTGAAATCGACTTCCTGCGCGTGCAGCGAGCGGCCCGAGGTCTGGATGTGGTACTTGAGCTTCTGGCTGCGCTCGTTGGCGCCGTACTTGTCGCGCATCGTCACCGCCCAGATGCGCCGCGCCACGCGGCCGAGCACGCTGTACTCGGGGTCCATGCCGTTGGAGAAGAAGAAGGACAGGTTGGGCGCGAAGTCGTCGACCTGCATGCCGCGCGCCAGGTAGGCCTCGACATAGGTGAAGCCGTTGGCGAGCGTGAAGGCGAGCTGGGAGATCGGGTTCGCGCCGGCTTCGGCGATGTGGTAGCCGGAGATCGACACCGAGTAGAAATTGCGCACCTGGTGGTGCACGAAGTACTCCTGGATGTCGCCCATGACCTTGAGCGAGAACTCGGTGGAGAAGATGCAGGTGTTCTGGCCCTGGTCTTCCTTGAGGATGTCGGCCTGCACCGTGCCGCGCACGTTCTGCAGCACCCAGTCGCGGATCTTGGCCGCTTCCTCGGCGGCCGGCACGCGGCCGTTGTCGGCGCGGAACTTGTCGAGCTGCTGCTCGATGGCGGTATTCATGAACATCGCCAGCAGGGTCGGTGCCGGGCCGTTGATGGTCATCGACACCGAGGTCGACGGGCTGCACAGGTCGAAGCCGTCGTACAGCGCCCGCATGTCGTCGAGCGTGGCGATGGACACGCCGGAATTGCCGATCTTGCCGTAGATGTCCGGCCGCAGTCCGGGATCCTCGCCATACAGGGTGACCGAGTCGAAGGCGGTCGACAGGCGCTTGGCCTCCATGCCCGCGGACACCAGCTTGAAGCGGCGGTTGGTACGGAAGGCATCGCCCTCGCCGGCGAACATGCGGGTGGGATCCTCGTTCTCGCGCTTGAAGGCGAACACGCCGGCGGTATAGGGGAAGCTGCCGGGCACGTTCTCGCGCATCAGCCAGCGCAGCACCTCGCCCTCGTCCTCGAAGCGCGGCAGCACCACCTTGCGCACCTTGGTGCCCGACAGTGTGGTGCTCACCAGGCCGGTACGGATCTCGCGCCCGCGGATACGCACCACGTATTCGTCACCGGCATAGGCCTGCCGCAGCGCCGGCCACTGCGCCAGCAGCGCACGCTCGGCGTCGCCCAGCGCGGCATCGCGCGCGGCTTCCAGCGCGGCGAGCCGCGCGGCCGCCGCCTCGGCGTCGCCAGCCACGCCAGCCACGCCGCCCTCACCGCCCTCACCGCCCTCACCCAGCATGCGGCGCGCCTCGCGCAGCTGCTGGCGCTCGCGCGCCAGCACGCTCTGCGCGGCCACGCGGCGATGGTAGGCGCGCACGGTGTCGGCCAGTTCGGCCAGGTAGCGGCTGCGCGCCGGCGGCACGATCACATTGCGCCCGCTGGAGATGCGGCCTGCCACCTGCGGCAGCGCACCGGGCGCAAAGCGCACGCCGCGCGCGGCCAGCGCCTCACGCAGGCCCTGGTAGAGCATGGTCACGCCATCGTCGTTGAAACGCGAGGCCTGCGTGCCGTAGACCGGCATCTCTTCCGGCCTGGCATGCCACTGCGCGCGGTTGCGCTGAACCTGCTTGGCGACGTCGCGCCAGGCGTCCTGCGCGCCCTTGCGGTCGAACTTGTTGATGGCGACGAAATCGGCGAAGTCCAGCATGTCGATCTTTTCGAGCTGGCTGGCGGCGCCGAACTCGGGCGTCATCACATAGAGCGTCAGGTCGGCATGCGGCACGATGGCCGCATCGCCCTGGCCGATGCCGGAAGTCTCGACCAGGATCAGGTCGAAGCCGGCCACCTTGCAGGCCGCGATCACCTCCGGCAGGGCCGGCGAGATCTCGCCGCCGGCGGCGCGCGTGGCCAGCGAGCGCATGAAGATGCGCGGATGGTGGATCGCGTTCATGCGGATGCGGTCGCCCAGCAGGGCGCCGCCCGACTTGCGGCGCGACGGATCGATCGAGATCAGCGCGATCGACAGCGCGTCGCGCTGGTCCAGGCGGATGCGGCGCACCAGCTCGTCGGTCAGCGAGGACTTGCCGGCACCGCCGGTACCGGTGATGCCGAGCACGGGCGTGGCCACGGTGGCCGCCTGCGCGCGCAGGGACTGCACCAAGGCGGCATCGGCGGCACCGTTCTCGAGCGCGGTGATGAGCTGCGCCAGCGCGCGCCGGTCGCCGCCGCGCACACCGTCCAGCGTGGCCGGCGCGTAGCGCGCCAGGTCGATGTCGCAGCGCTGCACCATGTCGGCGATCATGCCGTCCAGCCCCATGCGCTGGCCATCTTCGGGACTGTAGATGCGGGCCACGCCATAGGACTGCAGCGCGCGGATCTCCTCCGCCACGATGACGCCGCCGCCGCCGCCGAACACCTGGATGTGCTCACCGCCGTGCTGGCGCAGCAGGTCGATCATGTAGCGGAAGTACTCGACGTGGCCGCCCTGGTAGCTGGAGATGGCGATGCCCTGCACATCTTCCTGCAGGGCGGCGGCGACCACCTCGTCGACGGCACGGTTGTGGCCGAGGTGGATGACCTCGCAACCATGCGCCTGCAGGATGCGCCGCATGATGTTGATCGAGGCGTCGTGGCCGTCGAACAGGGCGGCCGCGGTGACGAAGCGGACCTTGTTGGCGGGCGCGGCGGGCGCGCCGGATGCCTGTGATCCACGGCCCGCCGGGTGGGCGTTGGAAAGATCGGTCATGTCTCCACCCCTGTGCGGTGTGCCGGTCCGCGCGCACGGCGGGCGCATCCGCGCGGGATGCGCCGCTCTGCGGCGGCTCGGGGCTCGTCGTGGTGGGACTGTGCGGTCGATTATATGACGCTGGCGCCAGCGTCACAGGGGGCCGGGAGGGGGCCGGGAGCGGGCCGGTACGCGCTGCCGTTCGCGCCTCGCTTCCGTTCGCGCCTCGTTTCGCCCTTCAGCGCCCGCTTTGCGGGCAGTCGCCGAAAGCGGCCGTGCGCGGCGCGCGCAGCCGGCGCGCGAGCAGCAGCGCCGCGAACAGCAGGCGGCGCCACGACAGCGCGGCCGGCGTATAGGCCAGCTCGAAGCGGGCGCCGCCGCGCTCGGCCGACAGCCACACGCGGTCGCCCTCGGGCGGGTCGAAGCTTTCGCCAGGGCGCAGCCAGATGTCGGCGCTGCCCCCCTCCAGGGTCAGCCAGAGGCGGCCGGCCAGCGCGGTGACGCGCTCGCCGTGGCGCACGCGCCAGCTCACGGGTATCCCCGCTCCGTCGAGTTCGTAGGTCCGTAGTTCGCGCATGATCGCCTCCTTGCCGTTCGCCTTGCCTGCTGATTCACCGGCCTTCCATTATTCATACGGCGCACTACAATCCCATGCACAGTTGCGAACAGTTTTCCATGAACTGTTCAGTGGTTTCTGCTGACACTTTCCGCCGCCGGCCGCTGCCGGGGCCTTGCGCACCGCCCTCCATGCTGAAACTGAGCCTCGACCCCGCCGGCGGCGTGCCGCTGACCGAGCAGATCATCCTCGCCGTCAAGAACTGGCTCGGCTCGCACGACGCCCGCCCCGGCACGCGCCTGCCTTCGATCCGGCAGATGGCGTCCGAACACGGCATCAGCCGCTTCCCGGTGATCGAGGCCTACGATCGCCTGGTCTCGCAGGGCCTGCTCGACTCGCGCCAGGGCTCCGGCTTCTTCGTCGCCGACAGCCCGCTGACGCGGCGCGCCGGGCGCGGCTGGTCGGATCCCAGCCTGGCCGAGGATCTCTCCGATCACATCATCGAGCAGTTCCACCACCCCAGCGGCACGCTCAAGCTAGCCGGCGGCTTCGTCCCCGAGAGCTGGCGCGACGTGGAAGGACTGACCCAGGCGATCCGCCAGGTGTCGCGCACCGACATCGACAGCGTGATCCACTACGCCACCCCGCTCGGCCATGCCGAACTGCGCCAGCAGGTCCTGACGCGGGTACGCCAGCTCGGCATCGGCGCAGAACTGCCGCAGGTGCTGATCACCACCGGCGCCAGCCAGGCGCTGGACCTGATCGTGCGCCACCTGCTCAAGCCTGGCGACACCGTCTTCGTCGAGGACCCCGGCTACTACAACCTGTTCGGCCTGCTGCGGCTGCACGGCGTGCGGCTGGTCGGCGTGCCGCAGACGCCGGACGGCCCCGACCCGGATGCCGCCGAGGCACTGCTGCGCGAGCACCGGCCCAAGCTGTTCTTCACCAACAGCGTGCTGCAGAACCCGACCGGCTCCACGCTGGCGCCGCCGGTCGCGTTCCGGTTGCTGGAACTGGCGCGGCGCCATGGCTTCCGCTTCGTCGAGGACGACATCTTCTCGGACTTCCAGACCCATTTCACCGACCGCCTGGCCACGCTCGACCAGCTCGAGCACGTGATCTACGTGGGCGGCTTCTCCAAGACCGTGTCAGCTTCGCTGCGGGTGGGCTACGTGGTGGCGGACAAGCGCCTGGTCAAGGACCTGGTGGACGTCAAGGTGCTGACCAGCGTGGCGGGCTCGCAGTTCGCCGAGGCGGTGACGGCGGCACTGCTGGAGCGCGGCGCCTACCGCAAGTATGTCGAACGCCTGCGCCTGCGCGTGCGCCAGACCCTGGCGGGCGCGGTACAGCGGCTGCACGGCTGCGGCTGGGAGGTGTTCTGCGAACCGGCGGGCGGCAACTTCCTGTGGGCGCGACCGCCTGGCATGGCGGACTCGCGCGAGCTGACCCGCCTGGGCGAACGCTACGATATCGCGCTGGCGCCGGGCAACTTCTTCCGCCCGGGCGGCGAGACCACGCCCTGGGTGCGCATCAACGCGGCCTATGTGGAGGAGCCGCGGGCCCAGGCCTTCCTGCGCGAGGCCGGGTCCCGCGGCTGACGCGGCGGGGCGGGCCCGTCAGCCGGCGGAGCGCGCCGGCGCCTTGCCGTGCAGGACGGCGTTACGGCGCGCGTAGAGGAAGTAGATGGCCAGGCCGAGCGCCAGCCAGACCAGGAAAGCCACCCAGGTCAGCGGCTCGAGGTGCGCCATCAGGAACACGCAGAAAGCGACCGACAGCAGCGGCACCACCGGCACGCCGGGGCAGCGGAAGGCGCGCGGCAGGTCCGGGCGCGTGCGCCGCAGCACCAGCACCGCGATCGAGATCAGCGAGAAGGCCGACAGCGTGCCGATATTGATCAGTTCGGCCAGCACCGCCAGCGGCACGAAGGCTGCGATCAGCGCGAAGACGATGCCCACGGTCCAGGTGGCGAAAAAGGGCGTGGCGTGGACCGGATGCACCGACGACAGCCTGGCCGGCAGCAGTCCGTCGCGCGACATGGCGAAGATGATGCGGGTCTGGCCATAGGTCATCACCAGGATCACCGTGGTCATGCCGACGATGGCGCCGAGGTCGACGAAGCCCGCCACCCAGTTCTCGCCGGCGACCTGCAAGGCCAGCGAGACCGGGTGGTCGATGCCGGCGAAGCGGGCATAGGGCACGATGCCGGTCATGATGGCGGCCACCACCACGTACAGCACGGTGCAGACCGCGAGCGAGCCGACGATGCCGATCGGCAGGTCGCGGCGCGGGTTGCGCACTTCCTCGGCGGCCGAGGTCACGGCGTCGAAGCCGATGAAGGCGAAGAACACCAGCGCCGCCGCATTGAAGATGCCAGTGAAGCCGAACGGCGCGAACGGATGCCAGTTGGCCGGCTTGACGTGCCACACGCCTACGGCGATGAACAGCAGCACCACGCCGATCTTGATGGCCACCATCAGGTTGTTGATGCGCGCCGACTCGCGCACGCCGTAGGACACCACCCAGGTGATGGCCAGCATGATGAGGAAGGCCGGCAGGTTGAACACCGTGTGCACGCCGGGCACCGCGCCCGGGGCCGCGGTGAGCGCCGCCGGCAGGTGCAGGCCGAAGCCGGATGCGAGCGACTGGAAGTAGCCCGACCAGCCCACCGATACCGCCGAGGTGGCCAGCCCGTACTCGAGCAGCAGGTCCCAGCCGATCATCCAGGCGATGATTTCGCCCAGGGTGGCATAGCTATAGGTGTAGATCGAGCCGGACACGGGAATCGCCGAGGCGAACTCGGCGTAGCACAGCGCGGCGAAGCCGCAGGCCATGGCGGCGATGACGAAGGACACCGTCAGCGCCGGGCCGGCGGTCAGGGCGCCGGTACCGGTCAGCACGAAGATGCCGGTGCCGACGATGGCGCCGATGCCCATCAGCACCAGGTCCAGCGGACCCAGTACTTTCTTCAGTCCACCCACGCGGCTTTCGGCCAGCATGGCGTCGATATCCTTGGTACGAAACAAACTCATGAAAAGGGTCTCCTGCATCCGCCGCCGCGTTCGCATGGGACGGCCCCGGTGAAGGCGGCACGTCCGGCGGGCGCATTGGCATCCGGGTCCGCGGCAGCCTGGTCGACCGTCCGTCGCGCCGGCACGCTGTTGGCATGCCGGCCCCGGTTATCTAATGAAATCGCCCTGGCCGGCGCAGCGGCCCGGGCGGCTGGTGCCGCATGCGCGCGGCGCGCCCGGCCGGATCGCGGCGGATGCGCTACGTGATGCGGCGGCGCCACCGGCCTGGAAACCGGGCCGGCGGCAAAAACGCGCTAGTTTACTCCTGCGCGGGACGCGCGGGCATCACATTGGCGGGGTAAGCGGGGAATGGCAACCGATCGCAGCCGTGCGGCATCGCGGCGGCAGGAGGAAGGGTGGCGGGAAGGGGGCGCGAAGGAGGAACAAAGGGAGACAAACGGTGCCGCGCTGGCGGAGGGCGGCAGGAGGAAGCGCCCCGCTGCAGGGACGATCGCCACGGCGCGGCGGACTCGCCGTGGCGGTGTCAGGCACATCGGTCGGCGGCGCGGCCCCAGCGGCGGCGCGCGCCACGGCGCGGAGGCCGCGCTGCCGTTACGCCAACTCTTGCAGGACCTTGCGCACCGTGTCGAAGATCTCGCCGATCTGGGCCTCGTCGATGATCAGCGGCGGCGAGAAGGCGAGGATGTCTCCGGTATAGCGCACCAGCACGCCGCGCTCCAGGCACTTGAGGAAGGCCTCGTAACCGCGTGCGCCGGGCTGGCCGGCGCGCGGTTCCAGCTCGATGCCGGCGACCATGCCCAGGTTGCGGATGTCCTTCACGTGCGGCGCACCGCGCACGCCATGCACTGCCGCCTCGAAGGCCGGCGCCAGCGCGGCCGCGCGGCCGAACAGGTTTTCGCGCGCATAGATGTCCAGCGCCGCGATGGCGGCCGCGCAGGCCAGCGGATGGGCCGAGTAGGTATAGCCGTGCGGCAGTTCGATGGCACCGGCGGCGGCGGCGTTGACGACGGCGTCATGCACCTCGCGCTTGACCGCCACCGCGCCCATCGGCACCGCGGCATTGTTGATGGCCTTGGCCATGGTGATCAGGTCCGGGGTCACCTGGAAGCGCTCGGCCGCGGTAGCCGCGCCCAGGCGCCCGAAGGCGGTGATGACCTCGTCGAAGATCAGCAGGATGCCGTGCTTGCTGGTGATCTCGCGCAGGCGCTCCAGGTAGCCCACCGGCGGCACCAGCACGCCGGCCGAGCCGGCCAGCGGCTCGACGATCACCGCGGCGACGTTGGACGGGTCGTGCAGCGCCAGGATGCGCTCGAGGTCATCGGCCAGGTGGGCGCCCCACTGCGGCTGCCCCTTGGAGAAGCCCGCCTCGGCGATGTTGAGGGTGGCCGGCAGGTGGTCGGTGCCGGGCATCAGGTTGGCCGAGAACATCTTGCGGTTGGGACCGATGCCGCCCACCGCCATGCCGCCGAAGCCCACGCCGTGGTAGCCGCGCTCGCGGCCGATGATGCGCGTGCGCTGGCCTTCGCCGCGCGCGCGGTGGTAGGCGAGCGCGATCTTCAGCGCCGTGTCGACCGACTCCGAACCCGAGTTGGTGAAGAAGATGCGGTCCAGGCCCGCCGGCATGATGCCGGCCACCTTGGTGGCCGCCTCGAAGGCGAGCGGGTGACCCATCTGGAAGGGCGGCGCATAGTCCAGGGTCTGCACCTGGCGGGCCACCGCCTCGGTGATCTCCGTGCGGCAGTGGCCGGCCGCCACGCACCACAGCCCGGCACAGGCGTCCAGCACCTTGCGGCCATCGTGGGTGCTGTAGTACATGCCGCTGGCCGAAGCCAGCAGGCGCGGCGCGGCCTTGTACTGGCGGTTGGCGGTAAAGGGCATCCACAGGGCGTCGAGATCGGGAATCACGGTCTTGGCAGCGTCCATACGTCCTCCTCGGAGCGATTGCATGCGCGGGCGCGCGTTGAATGGGGCAGAAAATGCCGGATGCGGCCACTGTACCGACGGGCGCCGGCCGGCAGAATATACGGTTGGCAAATCTCCACCTTACCGTACAGTTTAGGCACCACGAAGCGTACAGGCCCGACTCGCCCCAATGGCGCCGCCGGCCGCCTGCGCCGCAGCGGCCCCGGCGCCCCGGCACTGCCTGGAAAGCCCGCGGGCCGGGAGATTGCACGCTGCGCCGCATCAACACCGATGGCCATGCCGGGCCATGTGCCGGGGCTTCACGGCGACCGCCCCCTCAGCGTAGACTGTACAGGCCGCTTGCGCCACAAGCCGCCGCGGGCCGCCGCACGCTGCCCCCTCGTGCCACCGATGTCCCCCGCCAATCCGCCGCCATCCACCGCGACCAGCGTCCCATGATCCCCCTGCAACTGCACCGCAGCCGCCGCGGCGGCGAGACCCTGACCGAACAGATCGTCAACGGCGTGGCCGCCCTGATCGAGCGCCGCGCGCTGCGTGCCGGCGCCGCCCTGCCCTCGGTGCGCCGCTTCGCGATGCAGCACGGCGTCAGCACCTTCACGGTGGCCGAGGCCTACGCCCGCCTGACCGCGCTCGGCTACCTGAGCGCGCGTGCCGGCTCCGGCTACACGGTGGCGCACCGGCACGCGCCGGCGGGACTGGCGCCGGCACCGCACTGGCAGACCCCGGAACTGAATGCCGCCTGGCTGCTGTCGGATGTCTTCGCCGACCATTCCGTGCCGATCAAGGCCGGCGCCGGCTGGCTGCCGGGCGACTGGCTCAACGAGGAGGGGCTGCATCAGGCCATGCGCGCAGCATCGCGCGTACCGGCCGCCCAGGTGTCCGGCTACGGCCATCCCTTCGGTTTCGGCGCCCTGCGTGAACACGTGGCCGCCGGCCTGGGCCAGTACGGCATGCCGGTGCAGGCCCGCCAGGTGGTACTGACCCAGGGCGCCACCCAGGCGCTCGACCTGGTGGTGCGCACGCTGCTGCGCCCGGGCGACACCGTGCTGGTGGAGGCGCCGTGCTACTGCAACCTGCTGCAGATCCTGCGCCTGGCCGGCCTGCGCGTGGTCGGCGTACCGCGCGGCGCGGCCGGGCTCGACACCGATGCGCTGGACGATGCCATCCGCGCGCACGCGCCGCGCATGCTGTTCGTCAACACCGTGCTGCAGAACCCGACCGGTGCCTCGCTGACCAGCATGAACGCGCACCGCGTGCTGCAACTGGCCGAGCGCCACCGGTTGCTGGTAGTGGAGGACGACATCTACCGCGAACTGGCGCCGGCCGGCTCGCCCATGCTGGCGGCCATGGACGGGCTGTCGCACGTGATCTACATCAACGGCTTCTCCAAGACCATCGCGCCCTCGCTGCGGGTGGGCTACCTGGCGGCCAGCCCGGAGCTGGCCAAGGCGCTGGCCCGCACCAAGATGGCCGTCGGGCTGACCTCGTCGGAAGTGACCGAGCGGCTCGTCTACTCGGTGCTGACCAGCGGCCACTACGGACGCCACGTCGCCGCGCTGGCCGAACGGCTGCGGGCCCAGCAGGACCGCATCGCGGAAACCATGGAACGGCATGGGCTGGAACTGCTGCTGCGGCCGGAGGGGGGCATGTTCGCCTGGGCCAGGCTGCGGCCCCAGGACGGCCCGCGCGCCGCGCCGGCGCTGTCGGGCAACCGCCTCGCCAGGCTGGCGCTGGAACACGGGGTATGGCTGGCGCCGGGCTCCTACTTCGAGCCCGACGAGGCCGACTCGCCATGGATCCGCTTCAATGTGGCCACCAGCGATGCGCCCGGGCTGTGGCGCTTCTTCGATGCGATGCGCGCCGCGGAGCCGGCGACGCGAGCCGCCTGAGCGGCCGCGGCACCGCCGCGGCGAGCCGCGTCAGAAGCGGTAGCGGACGTAGCCGGTATAGAAGTTCGTGCCCGGGTTCGGCTCCTTGATGCCGGCATTGGACACGTGCTGGAAGCGGAAGCCGGCCTCGAACTGGTTGCGCGCCCCGAACATCGCACCCAGGCCGAAAATGTCGCCGAACTGGAACGCGGTGCCGGAGCGATGCTCGTCCGATGTATAGGTACTGCTCAGCAGGCGCGCACCCGCGCCGACCTCCAGAAAGGGCACGAAGCCAGCGAAACCATGCTTTTCCAGCCGCAGCAGCGGCGTGAAACCGAACTCGGTCACGTTGTGGCGATTGGTGCCGCTCTGGGGAAACCACTCGGCCAGCTCGACTTCCCACTGCAGGCGCAGCAACCAGCTGTCCGGGTTGCCCCAGTTGAAGCCGGAATCCCAGTTCAGGGCGACTTCGTATTTGTTGATGCCGTGGCTCGGGTCGCGGCCGAATGCCGCCTGCACGGTGGGATCGGCGTGGGCGGCGCCGGCAAGGCCGGCGGCCAGGGCCGCCGCGGCGAAGAGGCGCGGACGCAGCAGGCCCACGCGGGAACGTTGCGAAACGGGGGGATGACCTTCTTCTTTTCGCGTCATGATCGAAACCAGGTTGCGGATCGCGCCGGCTTGCCCGCAGGGGCTCGTGGCTGCGGTCGTCAGCTCCAGAGGCGCTCGACCACCCAGCTGGCGGTCGTGCAGACCGCGATCCAGACAGCCAGGCAGCCGGCGATAAAACGATAAGTCATATCAGAAACAACAACAAACGAAACTACTCTCGGGAAATTCTTCCGCGATTATACATCCAGCCATGAATGTATGTAATTCGCCGCGCCCACAGGAAGATGACACCCGTCTGGCAAGCATAGATCACGTGGGGAATTGCCAACAAGGGACCCTGTCGGCTCGCCGACACATCGCGCCAGGGCCGGCGGGAGCCGGGTGGCGATGGTGGCAGTTGGCAGCAGGAGGCAGGCCGGGAAGCGCGGTGCGGCCTGCGCGCCATCGCGCCCCCGGCCGCGGCCGCCCCGCCCGGGGACGGAGCGGCCGCGATGGCGGGCCGGCTCAGCCGACCGTGGCGTATTCCAGCGTCTTCGGCGTCTTCACGATCACTTCCGGCTCGCTGCCCACCACCACGGTGTCGTCGAGGCGGAAGCCGCCCAGCCCGTAGACGTAGAGGCCCGGCTCGGCCGAATACACCTCGCCCGCCCGCAGGGCGCGCGTGTTGAACGCCATGTCCTCGGGGTATTCGTGCAGCATCAGGCCCACCGCATGACCGGTGCGGTGGAACACATAGTCGCCGAAGCCCGCGCGCTCGATCACCGCCTGCGCCGCCGCGTCCATGTCGCACACGCGCTGCCCGGTGACCGCCGCCTGCACGGCGGCATCGGTCGCCTGCGCCGCCACCTGGTACAGGCGCGCCTGCCGATCATCCGGGCGTCCGCAGAACCAGGTGCGCTCGTTCTCGACGTAGTAGCCGTTGAGGCGCGGCAGGATCAGGTTGACGACGGTGTCGCCCTCGGCGATGCGCGCGCCGCAGGCGGCACCGTCGCCGTGCGGCGAGGCCGAGGCCGGGCCGGCCAGCGTCCAGCACTTGAGGATGTCGAAGTCCTCGCCCGGGAAGCGGCGCGCGGCCTCCTCGACCATCAGCGCCGACATGGCGTGGTCGAGCTCCTGCGTCAGCCGGCCCGGGCGGATGTTCTCGCGGTAGCGGTCCTGCACCCAGTCGGTCAGCGCGCCCAGTGCGCGCATCACCGCGAGTTCCTCCGCATGCTTGACCCAGCGCATCGCGCGCATCTCGGCCAGTGCCGGGCGCAGCACCAGTTCCGGCAGGTAGCGCTGCGCGGCCGCCAGCAGCGGGTGGGCGACGTCGACGCCGATGCGGCTGGCACCGAGGCCGCGCGCGGCCAAGCTCGACGCCAGCAGCTCCGGCAGCTGCGGGGCGAGCGCGAGCCGCTGGGAGACGCGCGGATGCTCGGCGTAGTAGGTGACGTCGCGCAGCCAGACGGTCTGCTGCTCGGTGGCGAAACGCATATGGTTGGTCGACAGTTCGTTCATCACCGCGAACGGCTCGCCGTCGCGCGGCACTACGGCGAAGACGGGCCGTTCCCAGGGCCACACGTCGAGCTGGAAATTGGTGGCGAACTGGAAGAAGTCCGGCGTGGTGAAGACGAGGGCGTCGAGCCGGCAGCGGTCCATCAGTTCGCGCATCATGGCGACGCGGTAATCGCGTACGGCGGTGGTGATCTTCGGCATGGGTGTCTCCTGTACAGGGGTTTCCGAGGGGGCGGGCTTACAGCGAAATGTCGAGCCCGCGGATCAGCGGGGCCCAGGCCGCGGCATCGCGCTGCATGGTCTGGAACACCAGGGCCGGCGGGCCCTGGATGGGCTCGAGGAACTGGTTGGCGAGCTTGTCGCGGAAGGCGGCGCTGCCGATCACGGCGTTGATGTCGGCGTTGATGCGCTCGACCAGCGCGGCCGGCGTGCCGGCGCGTGCGACGATGGCATACCAGCCGGGCACGGCCACGTCATAGCCCAGCTCGCCGAAGGTGGGCACGCCGGGCAGCGCGCCGAGGCGATGCGCGCCGGTGACCGCCAGCGGCACCAGCTTGCCGCCCGCGATATAGGGCTGCACGCCGGCTACCACGTTCATCATCACCGGCGTATCGCCCGCCATCAGGCTGGTGGAGCCGCCGCCGCCGTTGAAGGGCACGTGCAGCATGCGCAGGCCGGTGCGCTCGGCCACCAGCGCCATGGCCAGATGGGTGGAATTGCCGATGCCGCCCGAGGCATAGCTGAGCGCGCCCGGCTGGGCGCGCGCCAGCTTGAGGAAGTCGGCGAAGCTATGCACCCCGAGCCGGGGCGAGGCCACCAGCACGAAGGGCGAGTTGGCCAGCATCGCCACGCCGGCCAGGTCGCGCTGGGGATCGTAGGACAGCTTGCGGTACAGCAGCGGATTGAAAGCCAGGTTGGACACCCCGGCAAAGAACAAGGTATAGCCGTCGGCCGGCTGGCCCTTGACGTACTGGACCGCCACCACGCCGTTGGCGCCGGGCCGGTTCTCCACCACCACAGCCTGCCCCCAGCGCTGCCCGAGCTGCTCGGCCAGCGCGCGCGCCAGCACGTCGTTGCCCGAGCCGCCCGCCTGCGGCACCACCAGCCGCACCGGGCGCGCGGGCCAGGTCTCGGCCCACGCCTGGCCCTGGCCAGCCAGCGCGGCGGCCAGCACCGCGCCCAACATCCATTGGCGTCTCTTCATCCTCATTTCCTCTTCTCCTCTTCTCCTCTTGCGGCGCATTCGCGGCGCGCCAGGCACCGCCGACCGAATCACGTACCACTTGGTACATACGCACTGTACCAGATGGTACACGCAACGAAAACAGAAGTCATGCCGGTGCCGGGAGCCGGCGCGCGGCCGGGCAAGTAGCGGCGGGGCGGGATGCGAGGGAAGCGGAGAGCGGCTGGCGGGAAGGCGGCTTCGACGCCGGAACCGGGGGGCGTGTCGCGCCGCCGGCCTGGCGGCGCCGGCTCAGCGTGGTGCCGGTGCCAGCCGCTCGGCGAAGTACTTCAATGCGGCCGTGGTGCCCTTGCGGTCGCCGGTGGTGACGAGGTCGAGCAGCAGGCCGCGCATGGTGGCCAGTTCCACCCGCGCGCGCAGCCGGGCCTCGGCGGGCGGCAGGCCGAGCTGGCGGTGCAGGCGGTCGGCCATGGCGCCCATCCAGCTGCCGACCACATCGTCGAGGAAGGCCTGGAAGCGCTCGCGGTCGCGGATGGCGCGGCCATAGATCTCGAACAGCAGCTGGATGATGGGCAGGTAGCTGTCGGCCGAATAGCGTTCCCACGCCAGCTCCAGCACCCGCGCGGGATCGGCGGCCTCCTCCGCCAGCGCCGGGCGCACGCGCTGCTCGGCGTGGCGGATGCGGCGCAGCAGCGCCTCCCAGAAGCCGTCGGCCGAGCCGAAGTAGTAGATCAGCATGCGGTGGCTGGTGCCGAGGACCTCGGCCATGGCGCGCAGCGACAGGTCGCCCAGCCCGTGCGCGAGCACATGGGCGGTGGCCGCGTCCAGCAGTTGCACGGCCTGCTCGCTGGCGGCACGCCCTTCGGCCGCGGCCGGGGCAGCCGGGGCAGAGGTGTCGGCGGTGTTCGCCGCGGACTTCGCGGTGGTCTTCCTGGGCGGCATGGACAAGCAGTCTGGTGAGCAAGACCGCAAGTGTAAGGCAGCGCCGCAGCGGTGCCCGGCCCGGCGTGCTCAGTCCGCCAGCAGGAAGGGCAAGGCCTCCGCGAGCAGCCGCTCCGGCGCCTCCTCGGCGATGTAGTGCCCGCACGGCAGCGCGCGGCCCTGCACGCGCCGCGCGACCCGCCGCCACGCCTCCAGCGGCGCGAAGCACTGTCCCACCGCGCCTTGCTCGCCCCACAGCGCCAGCATCTCGCACTCGACCTGGCGGCCGGCGGCGAGGTCGGCGCGATCGTGCTCCAGGTCGATGCCGGCGCTGGCCCGGTAGTCCTCGCACAGGCCGTGCGCGGCGCCGGGCAAGCGCAGGCAGCGCAGGTACTCGGCCAGTGCCGCCTCGGTGAAGGGCGCCAGCCCGGCGCTGCGCGCGCCCATGGTCTGGCGCAGGTAGAGCGCCGGATCGGCCTCGATCAGCGTCTCGGGAAACGGCGCCGGGCGGATCAGGAAGAACCAGTGCCAGTAGGCCCGCGCGAAGGCTTCGCTGGTCTGCTCGTACATGGCCAGCGTGGGCGCGATATCGAGGGTGACCAGGCGGAGCACCGCCTGCGGGTGATCCAGCGCCATGCGGTGCGCCACGCGCGCGCCGCGGTCGTGCGCCAGCACGCGGAAGCGCGTGAAGCCGAGCGTGCGCATCACCTCGACCTGGTCCTGCGCCATCACGCGCTTGCTGTAGTTGCCGTGGTCGGGCAGGCCGCGCGGCTTGCCGCTGTCGCCGTAGCCGCGCAGGTCGGTGGCGACCACGGTGAAGTGCCGGGCCAGTTCGCCCGCCACCTTGTGCCAGATCACATGCGTCTGCGGATGCCCGTGCAGCAGCAGAAGCGCCGGCCCCTGTCCGCCGACCAGCGTGTGGATGGCGACGCCTTGCTCGCCGTCCGCCGCCGGCTGTCCGACCACGATACGGTGCGTTTCGAATCCTTCAAACATCGGTCCCCTCCCCTGTGTGCCGCCCTTGGCCGTCCGCCTGGGCCCGCAGGCGCGCCATGGTCGCGGCGGCCACATCGTACAGCCAAGGGCTGTGCGCGTGATGGCGGCGCGCGAAGGCGGCGATGGCCTCGGCCTGGGTCAGCGTCAGGCCGATCATGTCCAGTCCGCGGCGGAACATCTCGCGCTGGCGCGCGGCAAGCGTGAAGCCCGCCGCGAAGCCGGGCGCGCGCACGCTCAGGTCGTCCAGGTCGATGCGCACGCGCGGCGACTCGGCCGACTGCAGCGCCTGCAGCAGCTGCTCGACTTCGGCCTGCGGCAGCATCACCAGCAGCAGGCGGTTGTTGAAGGCGTTCGAATAGAAGATCTCGCCGAAGCCGGAGGCGATCACGGCGGCGATGCCGGCCTGCTGCAGGCCCCACACAGCGTGCTCGCGGCTCGAGCCGCAGCCGAAGTTGGGGCCGGCCACCAGCACGCTGGCCTGGCGATAGCGCGGCTGGTTCAGCACGAAGTCCGCGCGCGGCGCGCCGTGCTCGTCGAAGCGCATATCGTGGAACAGGCCGCGGTCCAGCCCCGACTTGTCGATGATGCGCAGGAACTGCTTGGGCATGATCTGGTCGGTGTCGAGATTGGGCAGCGGCAAGGGCGCGGCCACGCCTTCGATGACGGTCAGCGCCGCGCCGCCGGCGCAAGCGTGATGCGGGGATACGGTGTGCTCAGGCATGGACGGGCTCCAGGCGGCGCACGTCGGTGATGCGCCCGGTGACGGCCGCGGCGGCGGCCATGGCGGGACTCATCAGGTGGGTGCGCCCGGCGCGGCCCTGCCGTCCCTCGAAATTGCGGTTGGTGGTCGAGGCACAGCGCTCGCCCGGGGCGAGCACGTCGTCGTTCATCGCCAGGCACATCGAGCAGCCCGGCTTGCGCCACTCGAAGCCGGCCGCGGCCAGCACGGCGGCGATGCCCTCGCGCTCGGCCTGCTCGCGCACCGCGCCGGAGCCGGGCACCACCATCGCCCGCACGCCCGCGGCGACCTTGCGGCCGCGCGCGATGGCGGCGGCCGCGCGCAGGTCCTCGATGCGGCCGTTGGTGCAGGAGCCGATGAAGACCCGCTGCACCGGCAGGCCCTCGAGCGCATCGCCGCCGCGCAGGCCCTGGTAGTCCAGCGCGCGTGCGGCGGAGGCGCGCGCGGCGGGATCGGCGAAGTCTTCCGGATGCGGCACGCAGGCATCGACCGCCATCACCTGGTCGGGGCTGGTGCCCCAGGTCACGTTGGGGACCACCTCGGCGGCATCGAAGGCCAGCTCGGCAGCGAAGCGCGCCTGCGGGTCCGATGCCAGCGCCTGCCAGGCAGCCAGCGCGGCGGCCCGCTGCGCCGCGCCGATGTCGGAAGCGCGCGCCAGCACATAGTCGGTCGCCACCGCGTCGGGAGCGATCAGCGCGCCGCGCGCGCCGGCCTCGACCGCCATATTGCACAGGGTCATGCGCCCCGCCATCGACAGCGCGCCGATGGCCTGGCCGCAGAATTCCACCACGTAGCCACGCGCGCCCTGGGCGCCGATGCGGCCGATCACGTGCAGGATCAGGTCCTTCGCGGTGGTACCCGCCGGCAGGCGGCCGTCGATACGGATGCGCATGTCGCGTGCCACGCGATAGACCAGCGTCTGCGTCGCCAGCACATGCTCGACTTCGGAGGTCCCGATGCCGAAACCGAGCGCGCCGAAGGCGCCGTAGGTGGTGGTATGGCTGTCGCCGCACAGCACCACCATGCCCGGCCGGATCATGCCGTGCTCCGGCACGATCACGTGCTCGATGCCCTGCAGCGGATCGTCGCTGTCGAACAGCGCGATGCCGTGCCGTGCGCAGTTGCGCTTGAGGTTGCGCGCCTGCAGCGCCGAGGCCGGGTCGGCGATGCGCCGCGGCGATTCGGCGTGGGTGGGAATGATGTGGTCCACCACCGCCACCTGCTGCCCCGGCCGCGCCACGGCGCGCGCCCGGGCGGCCAGTCCGGCGAAGGCCTGGGGACTGGTGTATTCGTTCATGATGTGCAGATCCGCGTACAGCAGGACGTTGTCCGCGTCGAGGACGGACACCGTGTGCGAATCGACCAGCTTGCGATAGAGCGTGCGGCCTGGCATGGAATGGTCGTGCAAGAGAAGATCGTGGAAGCGAAGCCGGCGCAGGCCGGCACAAGCAGGACAGCGGCGCGGCCTCGGCCCGCCGGCAGCGCCGGGACGGGGTCCGGCGCCAGCGGCATGCTCCGCAGTGTAGGCGTGGAATCCACCGATATAATTTCGGCGACGGACTTTCATTCGTTCCTTGAATTCACGAATCAGCTCGATCTCATGGATGGCTTCTCCGATCTCGCCTTCTTCGTGCTGCTGGTCAAGCGCGGCAGCCTCGCCGGTGCCGCCCAGCAGCTCGGCCTGACGCCGTCGGCCGCCAGCAAGCGGCTGGCCGCGCTGGAGGCGCGCCTGGGCGTGCGCCTGCTGCATCGCACCACGCGCAGCCTCAGCGTGACGCCGGAGGGCGAGGCCTATCTCGCCCAGGGCAGCCGCATCCTGGCGGATCTCGACGAGCTCGAACAAGGACTCGCCGGCAGCCGCGTGGCCCCGCGCGGCCTGCTGCGCGTCAACGCCACGCTGGGCTTCGGGCGCCGCCACCTGGCTCCGGCCGTGGGCACCTTCCTGCTGGCCTGCCCCGAGGTCGAAGTGCAGCTGCAGCTCAGCGACCGCCCGCTCAGCCTGGCGGAGGAAGGCTTCGACGTAGGCATCCGCGTCGGCGACCTGCCGGACGCGCGCCTGAGCGCACGCCGGCTGGCGCCGAACCGGCGCCTGCTGTGCGCCGCGCCGGCCTACCTGGAACGCCATGGCGCGCCCGCCTCGCCGCGTGAACTGCAACGCCACCGCTGCATCGTGATCCGCGAGAGCGACAGCGCCTACGGCAACTGGCAGCTGCAGTCGGCCAACCGGCAGGAAACCGTCAAGGTGCGTGGGCCGGCCGCCACCAACGACGGCGAGGTGGCGGTCGGCTGGGCCCTGCAGGGACACGGCATCCTGCTGCGCTCGGAATGGGACGTGGCGCCCCTGCTGCGCTCGGGCCGCCTGCGCCAGGTGCTGCCGGACTGGGCCGCGCCACCGGCCGATATCCACGCGGTCTACCTGAGCCGCGACCAGTTGTCGGCCAAGGTGCGTGCCTTCGTCGACTTCCTCGCCGAGCACTTCTCCGGGCACGACGCGCGCGAGCGCTACGCCGGCTGGTAGCAGGCCCGCAGGAAGCCCGCTACTGCGCGTGGGATACTGCTACGCTGTTCCATGCGGGGCACCTGCTGCCCGTTCGCCGGAGCCACTCCATGCATACCCAGGACCTCTCCGCGTGGACCCACAGCCACGTCTTCGATACCGGCAACCGCATGGCCGAGCGCGGCACGCGGCTGGTGATGTGGATCACGCTCGCCACCATGGTGGTGGAAATCGCTGCCGGCCTGTGGTTCAACTCGATGGCGCTGCTGGCCGACGGCTGGCACATGAGTTCGCACGCGCTCGCCATCGGCCTGTCGGCCTTCGCCTATGGCGCCGCACGCCGCCACGCGGGCGACGCGCGCTTCGCCTTCGGCACCTGGAAGATCGAAGTCCTGGCCGCCTTCGCCAGCGCCGTGTTCCTGCTCGGGGTGGCGGCGCTGATGGCCTTCGGTTCGGTCGAGCGCCTGTTCAGCCCGCAGGCCATCCATTACCGCGAAGCGCTGACGGTGACCGTGCTGGGCCTGCTGGTCAACCTCGCCTGCGCGAGGATCCTGGGCCATGCCCACCACGGTCATGGCCATGATCATGGGCACGATCACGATCCCGACCATGGGAACGGCCACGGACATGCGCACGGTCATGCCCATCACCACGGCCACGACATCAACCTGCGCTCGGCCTATCTGCACGTGATCGCCGACGCCGCCACCTCCGTGCTCGCGGTGCTGGCGCTGGCCGGCGGCTGGTGGCTGGGCTGGCGCTGGCTCGACCCGGCGATGGGCCTGCTGGGTGCCGTGCTGGTCGGGCGCTGGGCCTGGGGCCTGCTGAAGCAGAGCGGCGTGGTGCTGCTCGACCGCGAGATGGACCACCCGGTGGTGGAAGAGGTGCGTGACGCCCTGGCCGCCTTCGGCGAGGGCGAGGAAGGCACGCGCGTGACCGACCTGCATGTGTGGCGTGTCGGCAAGGAGCGCTTCGCCTGCATCGTCGGCCTGGTCACTCACGATCGGGCCCTGACGCCGCAGCGCGTGCGCCAGGCCCTGTCCGTGCACACCGAGCTGGTACACGTGACGGTGGAAATCAGCCGTTGCGAGCCCAAGCGCGGGCGCCTGGCCGCGGCCGCACGCTAGACGCCGGCAGGCACCGCCGGGCACGCCGCCGCTACAGCACGCACTGCATGCACAGCGCCGGCACCCCGGCGTCGCGGTGGAATTCCGCCGAGGCCAGCACCTCGGGCGGCAGACGCGAAGCCGTCACCAGCGAGAAGCCGTAGCGCGCGAAGTAGCTGGGGCAGCTGGCCGACAGCAGCACCGCATGGCGGCAGCCGTCGGCGCGGGCGCGGGTCAGCACGCTCTGCACGAGATGGGAGGCGATGCCACGGTCGCGGTATTCGGGCAGAACCGCCACCGAGCGCACCACCACGCTCTTGCCATAGCGCTCGGCGCCGGCGCAACCGACCACGCGGCCATCCATCACGGCCACGTGGAACCACGGCAGCAGCGGTTCGATATCCGCCGCGTGCAAGCCGCAGCGTTCCAGCAAGGCCGCGATGGCGTGCAGGTCGGTCGCCTGCGCCCCGCGGAGCTGCAAGTCTCTAGTCATGGATCATCTCCTTGACCCGCCGTGCCGGCGGGGCTCCGCGATGGAGATCTGCTTCTTGTCTCTGGGTTCCCGGATCGCGCCAACGATGGCTCGAACCACGGCTCGAACTACCGTTCGAACGGCCCGGGAGCGGCCGCATGGATGCGCTTCGCGCCATTGTTCCATAGACGACGGCGTGCGTGCGGCATACCCGGCACTGCAAAGAGCGGGATAACGGCAGGAAACGGGGAAACCAAAGGAAAACTGGAGGCGGGGATACGGAATCGAACCGTCGTGAACGGCTTTGCAGGCCGTCGCATCACCACTCTGCCACCCCGCCTTGGATGGACTTTGCTGGATAGCGTGCGCTGCCGGGATCCCGAAGCGCCACATGCGTCATTGCGGGCGCAGTGTAGCCGGAATTCGGAAAGTCTGCACGGCGCGGCCTGGGCCGAGCCTCGCGCCTTCCCTCGCCTGCCGCCTCCTCTTCCGCCTCCTCTTCCGCCTCCTCTTCCGCCTCCTCTTCCGCCACCTTGCAGGCCCACCGCAGATCCGGCTTGATTAGATGACAGCCATCATCTAATATCCCGGCAACCCCAAGGAAGGAGCCCTCCCATGGCAAGATCATCCCGCGAACAGGCAGAGAAGCATCGCGAAGCCATCGAGGCCGCGTCATCGCGCTTGTTCCGCGAACGCGGCCTGAACGGCATCAGCGTAGCGGAACTGATGGGCTCGGCCGGCCTGACGCACGGCGGCTTCTACAGCCATTTCGATTCGAAGGACGCACTCGCCGCGATCGCCTGCGGGCGCGCCTTCGCCGAGTCGGCGCAGCGCTGGGACCGTCGTCTCGCGGAGGCGGGGGACGACCGCCACGCCATGCGCGAGCGCATCGCCGGCCCCTATCTTTCCGCGCGCCATCGCGACGACCCCGGCGGCGGCTGCCCGGCGGTGGCGATGTGCGTCGACGTCGCGCGCGAGGCCGCCGACAAGCCGGTGCGCCAGGCCTTCCGCGACGGGCTGCAGCAGCTGGTGGCCCAATGGGAGCGCACTATCGACGAGGCCGACCCGGCCGTGCGCCGGCGCCGCGCCATGGCCGAGCTGGCGGCGATGACCGGAGCCGTGATGCTGGCGCGTGCCACCGTGGACAGCCCGGACGCCGACGACTTCCTCGCCGGCATGCGCGAACTGATCCTCGGCGCGGGCAGCGCCGAGGCCGCCGAAGGCGGCTAGGCGCTCAGGCGCCCCGGCGCAGGCCACGCCTCCCGTCCCCCATAGCGGTCCCCCATAACGCAAACCCGGCAAACCGGCAAACCCGGCCGCGGCAGGCACCACGCCTCGCGCGGCAAGTCCCCGCACACCGCCCATGCTCTCGACACGACTCAACCGCCGGCTCGACCGGCGCGGCATCCACTACGCGTGGCTCATCGCCGCCCTGACCTTCCTGGTCATGCTCACCACCTCGGCGGCGCTCGGCCTGCCGGGCGCCTTCCTGCTCCCGCTCTCGCGCGAGCATGGCTGGAGCACCGAGCAGATCTCCTCGGTGCTGGCCGTGCGCTTCGCCTTGTATGGGCTGATGGCGCCATTCTCGGCCATGCTGATGGAGCGCTTCGGCGTGCGCCGGGTCGTGGCCACCGCGCTGGCGCTGATCGCGGGCGGCATGGCCCTGGCCACCGTGGTGCGCGAACTGTGGCAGCTTTTCATCGCCTGGGGCCTGATGCTGGGCATCGGTTCGGGCATGACGGCGCTGGTACTGGCCGCGCTGGTGGCCAACCGCTGGTTCACCGCGCGGCGCGGCCTGGTGGTCGGCATCCTGACGGCCAGCGCCGCCACCGGCCAGCTCGCCTTCCTGCCCCTGGCCGCCTGGCTGATCGAGCACCTGGGCTGGCGCTCGGCGGTGGTGCCGGTGCTGCTCGCCTGCTCGGTGCTGGCGGTGCTGGTGATGCTGCTGATGCGCAGCCGTCCGCGCGACCTCGGCCTGGCCGCCTTCGGCGAGGTGCCGGCCAGCGTGGCGGCCGCCCCGGAACCTGCGCCCGCGGCGGTCAACCTGCGCACCCCCTTCGTGGTCCTGCGCGAGGCCATGGGCACGCAGACGTTCTGGGTGCTGGCCGGCACCTTCTTCATCTGCGGCCTCAGCACCAACGGGCTGATCCAGACCCACTTCATCACGCTGTGCGGCGACTTCGGCCTGAGCGCCGTGCCCGCCGCCTCGGTGCTGGCCATGATGGGCGCGTTCGACTTCGTCGGCACCATCAGCTCGGGCTGGCTGTCGGACCGCTATGACAGCCGCAAGCTGCTGTTCTGGTACTACGGCCTGCGCGGCCTGTCGCTGTTCTGGCTGCCACACTCCACCTTCACGCTGTACGGGCTGTCACTGTTCGCCATGTTCTATGGCCTGGACTGGATCGCCACCGTACCGCCCACGGTCAAGCTGGCCGGCGTGGCCTTCGGCAAAGAGCGCGCGCCGATGGTGTTCGGCTGGATCTTCGCCGCCCACCAGATCGGCGCGGCCACCGCGGCCTACGGCGCCGGCCTGAGCCGCACACTGCTGCTGACCTATACCCCGGCGCTCTACGTCGCCGGCGGTGCCTGCCTGCTGGCGGCGGTGCTGGCACTGGGCGCACGCCTGCGCAAGGAGGGCGCGGCGGGCGAGCCGCAGGCGCCCCGGGCAGCCCGCGCCTGAGCCCCGCACGCGGCCGCCCCGGACGGCCGCGGGGAGCGCGGCAAGCCGCGGCACGGCCATCTTATAATCGGCCGGGAAGCCGCTCCCGCTCCCCCCTCCATGCCAGGCAAGCACAATTTCCGCATCATCGCGGCCGTCGTCGCCAGCGCGCTGTTCATGCAGAACATCGACGCCACCGTGGTGGCCACGGCGCTGCCCAGCATGGCGCGCGACCTCGGCGTCAATCCGGTCCACCTGAGCAGCGCGATCACCTCCTACCTGATCGCGCTCACGGTATTCATTCCCATCAGCGGCTGGATCGCCGACCGCTTCGGCGCCAAGCGCGTGTTCATGGCGGCCATCGCCACCTTCACGCTGGCCTCGGTGCTGTGCGCCCTGGCAAGCGGCCTGCCCGCCCTGATCGCCGCGCGCGTGCTGCAGGGCATCGGCGGCGCCATGATGGTGCCGGTCGGCCGCCTGATCCTGTTCCGCCAGGTGCGCCGTGAAGAGATGCTGTCGGCCACCACCTGGCTGACCATGCCCGCGCTGGTGGGCCCCGTGCTGGGCCCGCCGCTGGGCGGCTTCCTCACCGACGCCATGTCCTGGCGCAGCGTGTTCTGGATCAATGTCCCCTTCGGGCTGGCCGGCCTGCTGCTGAGTGCCTGGCTGATTCCGCCCGCGCAGGGCGAGCGCCCGCCGGCGCCCGACCTCACCGGCATGGCGCTGGTCGGGCTCGCGCTGACCACGCTGATGGTCGGCGTGGAGATGATCGGCCGCGGCCTGCTGCCCGGCTACGTGCCACCGCTGTGCATCGCCGCCGGCCTGCTGCTGTCCTGGCTGAGCGTGCGCCACTGCCGCCGCACCGCGCATCCGGCCATCGACTTCTCGCTGCTGCGCATTCCCACCTTCCATGCCGCCACCGTGGCCGGCAGCCTGTTCCGCGCCGGTGCCGGCGCCCTGCCCTTCCTGGTACCGCTGACCTTGCAGGTCGGCTTCGGCCTGAGCGCGTCGGTGAGCGGCCTGATCTCGCTGGCCAGCGCGCTGGGTTCGTTCTGCATGCGGCCGATGACGCGCTTCGCGCTGCACTGGCTGCCGATGCGCACGGTGTTGATCGCAGGCAGCATCTCCTTCGCGCTGATGCTGGCGGTCTGCACGACGCTGTCGCCGGCCTGGCCCGAGACCGCCGTCTTCGCGCTGCTGCTGTGCGGCGGCCTGAGCCGCTCGCTCAGCTTCGCCTCGATGGGCGCGCTCGCCTTCGCCGACGTGCCGCCGGCGCGGCTGTCGGCTGCCACGTCTTTCCAGGGCACGGCGCAGCAGATGACCAAGGCGGTCGGCGTGGCCATTGCCGCCGGCTCGATGCAGCTGACCATGCTGCTATCCGGCCGCACGCATGCCGAGCACTTCGACTTCGCCTGCGCCTTCCTCGCCATCGCCGTGCTCGTGCTGGCGTCGTGGCCGATGTTCGCGGCGCTGCCGGCCGACGCCGGCGAAGGCGTTTCGGGTGCGCCGCGGCGGTCGTCGACCTGAGCGGCGGCCTGCGAGCCCACCCAGTCATCGCCCAGGCACCGCCAGGTCATCACTCAGGGCGACGGCAGCGCAAAGCGCACCAGCAAGCCGTCCTCCCCTTCCCTCTGCGGGTCCGGCAGGACCCGCGCCGGCAGGCCGTACACCGTCTCCAATACCGCCGGCGTCAGCACTTCGGCCGGTCTGCCCTCGGCCACGGCGCGGCCGCCGGCCAGCAACAACAGCCGGTCGCACCATTGCGCGGCCAGGTTGACGTCGTGCAGGACCACCAGCACCGCCAGCCCTTCCGCGCGGCTGAGGGCGCGCACCGCCTGCAGCAGCTGCAACTGGTGGCGCGGATCGAGGCTGGAGATCGGTTCGTCGAGCAGCAGCGCGCGGTATTCGCCCGGTTGCCGCGCGGCCAGCGCCTGCACCAGCGCGCGGGCGAAGTGCACACGCTGTTGTTCGCCGCCGGACAGGTCCGGGTAGCGGCGCCCGCCCATGCGGGCGAGATCGGCCAGGCCGAGCGCGCGTGCCGTCAGCGCCGCCAGCGCACCGGCATCCAGTTCGGGGAACGGATAGGCGCCCATCGCCACCACCTCGGCCACGGAGAGGTCGAAGCCCAGGCTGGACGACTGCGGCACCACCGCGCGGCGGCGCGCGAGGGCCGCCGCCGGCCATTGCCGCAGGGCGCGGCCATCCAGCGCCAGCACGCCACGGTCGGCGGGCAGTTCGCCCGCCACCACGCTCAGCAAGGTCGTCTTGCCGGCGCCATTGGCGCCGAGCACGCCCAGCACCTCGCCCGCACGCACGTCGAGGTCGATGCCGGCCAGCACGGCGCGGCCGCCGCGGCTGCAGCAGAGTTCACGCAGCACCAGCATCTCAGGCCGTCCTCCGCGCCAGCATCCACAGCAGGAAGGGACCGCCCACCAGGCTGGTGACGATGCCGATCGGCAGTTCGGCCGGGATCACCACCATGCGCGCCAGCCAGTCGGCCAGCGTCAGGGCGATGGCGCCGCCCGCCAGTGTATTGGGCAGCAGCCAGCGGTGGTCGGCGCCGAGCGGCAGGCGCACCAGGTGCGGCACCACCAGCCCGACGAAGCCGATGGTGCCGGTCACCGCCACCAGCGGCCCGACCAGCAACGCCGTCAGCACGATCAGGCGGCGGCGCAGGCGCGCCAGGTCGAAGCCCAGGTGCTGGGCCTCGCGCTCGCCCAGCAGCAGCGCATTCATGGCGCGCCAGTCGCGCATCAGCAGCGCGCACAGCACGGCCACCAGCGGCACCAGCCAGGCCAGCTGCGCCCAGCTCGCGCCGGCCAGGCTGCCCAGGTTCCAGAAGGTCAGGTTGCGCAGCTGCACCTCGCTGGCCTGGAAGGTGAAGAAGCCCACCACGCTGGCACAGATCGCGTTGATGGCGACCCCCGCCAGCAGCAGGTTGGCCACGCCGGGACGCCGGCTGCCGAGGCGGTAGGCCAGGGCCGTGGCGGCCAGGCTGCCGGCGAAGGCGGCCGGGGCGATGCCCGCCAGGCCCTGCGCGCCCAGCACGATGGCCGCCACCGCGCCCATCGCACCGCCCGGCGAAATGCCGATCAGTCCCGGCTCGGCGAGCGGATTGCGGAACAGCGCCTGCATGACGGCGCCGGACAGCGCCAGCCCGGCGCCGACGGTCAGTGCCAGCACGATGCGCGGCAGGCGCACCTCCAGCAGCACGCTGCGCCACATGGCCGCTTCACCCGCGGCGGCCGGGTCGAACAGCAGCGGCAGCACCTGGCTGCGCGGAATGGCCAGCGCGCCGCTGGCGGCGGCGCAGATGGCGACCACGGCCAGCAGTGCGCACAGGACGGCCAGGACGCGCCGTGGCGACGGGCGCAACGGCCGGCGCGGCAGCAAGAGGCGGAGAGCGTTCACGGGTCGATCCGGCGAGGTATGGACGTCGAAGCGCGGGCTTCAGCGCGGTGAGGACCTGGCGGCCAGCCCCGCCTCCAGTTGGCGCAGCGCCTCGGGCAGGCGCGGGCCGAAGCCGAGCAGCAGCAGGTCGTCCATCACCACCACGCGCCGCGCCTTGGCCGCCGGCGTCGCGCTCAGGCCGGGCTGGGCGAGAAAGGCATCGAGGCTGCCGCTGGCCTGGACCGACAAGGTGGTGGTCACGATGACATCGGGCCGCAGCGCCACCGCCGCCTCGGCGGAGAACGGCTTGTAGCCCGACTGTGCCGGCAGCACGTTGGTGGCGCCCACCAGCCGCAGCATCGCCGCCGCCGCGGTGTCGTCGCCGGCGGCCTCGAGCTTGCCGGTATGGCTGCTGACCAGCAGCACCCGCAGCGGCGCCGGCACCGGCCTGATGTCGCGCAGGGCGGCATGGATGCGGCCGACCAGCGCGCTGCCGCGCGCCTCCACCCCGAGCGCCGCGGCCACGCCGAGGATGCGCTGGTCGAGCGCGGCGAGCGTCGGCGCCGACGGCACCACCACCACCTTGCTGCCCAGCCGCTGCAGCTGTTCCAGGGCCTGCGGCGGGCCGCTCTGGTCGGAAGCCAGCACCAGGTCCGGCTTCAGGCTGGCCACGCCCTCGACGGAAAAGGCGCGGTAGTAGCCCACCTTGGGCAGCTTGAGCGCCGCCGGCGGGTAGAGGCTGGACGCGTCGGCGCCGACCATGCTGGCGCCGGCATCGAGCGCGTAGACGATCTCGGTGACGGGGCCGCCCAGGCCCACCACGCGCGCCGGCGCCGCCGCATGCGCCAGGCCGGCCGCGCACAGCAGCCCCGGCATCCCAAGCAGCGCCGCCCGGCGCCATCTCTGCAGGATCTTCATCGGATCTCCCCCGGAAGCGCGCGTCACGCCGCCAGCGGCTGCGCGCACAGCGATGCCATCAGGCTGCGCCAGGCCGGCAGTTCCGGCTTGCCGGGCTTGCGCTCGCCGAAGAACTGCACGATCAGTTCGCCGTCGGCGCCGTACAGCTCCAGCGAGGTGACCCAGCCATCGCTGGTGGGCTTGTTGACCACCCAGCTCGAAGCCACCGCCTCGGTATTCAGGTGCAGGTTGAAGGTGTCGTCGAGCACGTTGAACCACGGCCCCGTGCGCAGCAGGCGCTTGACCGGGCCGGTATGGATCTGCACGATGCCGCGATTGGCGACGAAGCACATGATGGGCAGGCCGCTGGCGGCCGCCGCGCCCAGCATGGCCTCCACGGCGTCGCCGGCGACCGGCTGGGCCAGGTCGGCCCCGGCCGCGCGCAAGGCGCCCAGGCGCGACACCTTGAAGTGGCGCAGCATGGCGAAGAAGTCATGGGTATCGGTCAGGCCCAGCCAGTGTGAGCGCAGCGCGCCGGCGTCGTCCGGCGCCTCGGCCTGCTCCGGCGCGCCCGGCGGCTCCGCCACCACGGGCAGGCCGGCCTCGGTGGCAAAGCGCTCCACGTAGGCGTCCCAGGCCGCGCCGTCGGTGTGCTCGGTGCGGTAGACCTTGTGCACGGCCTCGCCGCCCCGGTCGAAGAACTGCAGGCTGTGGCGCCCGTTCTCGCTGACGGCATAGAAGTGCTTCCAGCTGTTGAAGAACAGGCGCAGGTCGATGTCCGGCCCCAGCACCAGGCCGACCGGTCCGTCGGCCTGGATGTCGAGGTAGCGGCCGTGGCGCTCGTGCACCGCCGCGTCGTTGCGCGACAGCGCCATGAGCGGACCGAGCGTGCCGAGTTCGCGGAACAGCGCTTGCGCGGTGCCGGCCAGCGGGCGCGCGTGCACGCCGCAGCCGGCGGCGACCAGCGCCGCCTCCGGCACGCCGAGGCGCAGCGCACGCTCGCGGATGCGCAGCCTGGGTTCCTGCGCGGCCAGCTGCTGGTGGCGCGCGCGCAGGCTGTCGATTGAGTAGATTGAGTCGAGTGAATCGGGTGCGTGTCGGTTTTCCATATCTGTCTGCTCAAGGTCCCGCCCCCGACGGTGGCGCCGCGGCCGGGAGGAACGGAAGGCCGCGTCAGGGCTGGATGTCGAATTCGATGGTCCAGGTCTGGGCGCTGTTGTAGTCGTTCGGGTCCGCGTACGCGATCCTGGTCACGTGGAAGCGCGCATAGGTCGAACCCTCGCCGCCGCGCAGCAGGCTGGCGTTCCCGGGATTGGCCTTGAGCAGGTGCGCCACGGCGGGCAAGCCGGCGGCTGCGGCGGCGGTGGCGCTCGGGTAGTAGGTGTACCAGCCGAAGTTCATCGGATTCGGATAGGTGCCGGTGTAGGCCGGGTTCAGCCGCGACGCGGTGCCGTCCTTGACCCACTTGGTCTGGTCGGCGGGCAGCGCCAGGTCGGCCGCGCTCAGGTCCGACTGCGTGGCGGCGAGGTTGGACGCATCGGTGAACCTGGCCGCCACCGGCTTGCCGCTGCCGTCGTAGAAGCCGGCCGGGGTCTTGGCGAGGAAGCCGGCCACCTTGCCGCTGCCGGATTCGCCGCCGTTGAGCTTGATGTTGTAGCGGTTGAAGGCGATGTGCCAGTTGCCGCTGGCGGTGGTGACGGCGCCGGCCGACAGGTCGTAGTAGACCCAGTCGGCGGCGGCGTTGACGGTGGCGGTGCGCACCGTGGCGGGCGCGCTGCGGTCGACCCAGCGGAACGACGGGTTGCCCGAGGTGGTACCGCCGGCGCCGCCGTAGTAGCCGGTGACCTGCAGCGCGAACACCGGGGCCGCGGCGGTGCCGACCGGGTCGGCCTTGCTGCTGTCGGCGGTGATCAGGATGGTGCGGTAGTTCGGGTACAGCAGGTGGTCGCTGCTGCCGCCCACGCCGTACTCGAAGACCGCCGAGCCGATGTCGTTGGTGCCGGCGAACACGCCGCTGGCCGCGTCCTTGAAGAACAGCGTGGCCGGGATGGTGCCGCTGACGGGGTCGGTAGTGGCGTTCTTCCAGGCCAGCAGTTCGGCCCAGCCATGGTCGAACGGACCGCCGAAAGCACCGCCGGCGCCGCTGCCGCTGCTGCCGCTGTTGGTCCACAGCGTGGCCGAGCGGTTGGCCGACTTGACCTTCAGGTCCCAGGCGCTGCCGGTGCAGCCGGCGACCTCGGCCTTGGCGTTGAAGTCATAGCAGACCGCGCTGCCCGAGGCAGGCAGCGTGAACGTCCACGTGGCCGACTGGGTGAAGCCGTTGGTGGCGGCGCTGCCACCCGACTGTCCGCTGCCGCCGGACGCTCCGCCGATGGCGCTGCCGCCACCATCGGCACCATCTCCGCCACCGCCGCAGGCCGCCAGCACCAGTGCCAGCATGGACACGCCGAGTGCCGATGTGAATCCCTTCTTTCCTTCCACTTGATGCTCCCCTGTGTTGTGGTTTGGGATAGGCTGCGCGCCGCGCGGCGCGCCTACTTCGCGGCGTCGACGCTGAAGCGCGCGCCGAGATAGACGAAGCGGCCCGCGACCGGCCCGAAGTCGTTGGCGTTGGAGAAGTCGCGCTGCCGGTTGAACAGGTTGTTGACGCCGACGAAGGCGGTGACGCCGCGGCCGAGTTTCTGGTTCAGCGCCACGTCGACGGTGGTCCAGCCCGGCGAGCGGGCGCCCGAGCCCGAGTCGACCAGCTCGCTGCTCTGGTAGCGGCCGCGCAAGGACAGCTCGGTGCCCGCCAGCAAGCGCCAGTTGGCGCCGAGGCGTGCCATGTGGCGCGCGCGGCGGGTCAGCTCGGTGCCGGTATCGAGGTCCTCGGCATCGGTGAAGGTATAGGCCCCGGTCAGGTCGAGCCGGCTGGTAGCGCGCCAGCGCAGCGAGGTCTCCAGGCCCTGTGTCCTGGCCCGCGCCACGTTGCGGTAGGTGTAGACGGCGATCCCGTTGACGACCGTGAAGTGGCTCATGTCGGTCTGGATCAGATCGGTCACGCGGTTGTAGAAGAGGTTCGCGTCGAGGGTCAGGCGGTCCTGCCAGCTCAGCGCGCCGCCGAACTGGAAGCTGTTGGACGATTCCGGCTTCAGGTCCGGGTTGCCGAGCACGATGTAGCCGAGCGAGCTGTGGTCGAACAGGTAGTGGCGCTCCTTCAGGTTGGGCACGCGGTAGCCCTGGCCGAAGTTGGCGCGCAGCACGCCCTTCCAGGCCGGGCCGTCAAGCAGGTTGGCGCGCACGCCCACCTTGGGCGCGAAGTGGCTGCCAAAGTCCGAGTCGCGCTGGCCGCGCAGGCCCACCACCATCTCCCAGGTGTCGTTGAAGAAGATGTCGTTCTGCGCGTACAGCTCGGCGCTGCTGCGCTCGGCCTTGCCGCGCAGCTCGGAGATGTTGTTGGCGGTCTGTTCCAGGCGCTCGCGGTGCAGGTCGCCGCCGAACTGCCAGAGCTGCGAACGCCATGCCGGCATGTCGAACTGCAGGGACAGGTGATCGGTGCGCTGCGACGAGGCACGGGTCGCGGTGCGGTAGTCGTTCGAGTATTCCTGCGTGGTGCTGTCGTAGCCCTCGGTCATGCCGGCCGCGCGCGCCTGCACGCCGTTGCCGAAACGCCACTGCGCGCCGGCGGCGAAGCGCTTGCGCGAGATATCCTCGCTCTTGCTCTGCGGTACGTAGCGCGGCGGCGCGTAGTAACGGTAGCGCTGCTCGTCGTTCTCGCGATAGGCGCTGGCGTCGAGCCACAGGCTGCCCGCCGCGCCCGGCAGCCATTCCAGGCGGCCGGCGTACTGCTGGCGGCGCACCGCGTCGCCGTGCCGGGTCCAGCCGTCCGGGTCGACCGCAAAGCCTTTGTTGTCGAGGGCATCGGCGGCGAGGCGCGCGCGCCAGCGTGCGCCGCCGCCCTCGACGCGGGCATTGCCGTGCAGCGCTCCCGGCGTGCCGCTGGCGTTCTGCGCGCCGTAGCTGCCCGCATCGGCCGACGCCGCGCCGGAGAAGCCGCGCGCGATCGGCCGGGTGATGACGTTGATCACACCGCCCATGGCCGAACTGCCGTACTGGGCGGAGCTGGCGCCCTTGACCACCTCGATGCGGTCGACTTCGGTCAGCAGGTACTGCGAGACGTCCACGGTGGAGCCGGTGCTGGCGGTGATCGGCAAACCGTCGATCAGCACCAGCACCTGGTCGCTGGTCATGCCCTGCAGGCTGACCTCGTAGCCCGACTTGCCATGGATCTCGCGCAATTGCAGGCCGGGCACGTTCTCCAGCGCATCCTTGAGCGTGCGCGCATGGGTGCGCTCGATTTCCTGCCGGGTCACCACCTCGGTGCGCACCGGCGTCTCGTCCACCGGTTTTTCCGAGCGCGTGCCGGTCACCACGATGGTGGGTAGCGCCTCGCCCTCCTGCGCCAGCGCGGCGCCCGGGACACCCCATGCGCTGAAGAGCGCACCCACGACAAGGGGAAGCGTACGGCGGGGAAGGAAGAGCGGGTCCTGCGGCACGATGCCAGTTCCTGATCACAAATAAGAATGCAAATGATAATGGTTAACATTCTCATGTACAAGAACTTACAAAGTCGACATATCGGCACAGTGGTTCAAGGGGGGCGGCAGGATGCCACCATGATCCGGCCCGCAAAAAAACAAACCCCCGCATCCGGCAGGATGCGGGGGTCGGGGAAGCCGCGCCGGGGCGGCGCCGGCAACCTCAATTGCCTATTGCGACATGCTCCTTGTTGTCGCGACATCGCCGGGAACTGGCGGATGCAGGCCAAATCGTGAAACCAGATCAGTTGCCGCCCGGCCCAAACCTGCCCGGCGACGCTGCTGCGCCCTGTACGTCAATGCGTGGGATCGTGGACGCGGGCCGGATGGCCATGGTCCGGGACCGCGGAACGCAACGCCGGGCCAAGGCTTCTGGCGACGGACAAGTCTGTAGAGCGGACGCCGCCTCGCGCGGCATCCGCCGCATCCGCCGCATCCGCCGCATCCGCCGCATCCGCCGCTATCGGGCGTCGTTGTAGACGGTGGCGCGCGATACCCCCAGGTGTTGCGCGACCGTCTCCATCGACCGCCGCAGATCGAGGTATCCCTCTTCCTTGAGCGCTTGCATCAGGGCCTTCCGCTGGTCAGTACGGAGCGCCTGCGGCGTAGTTGCCAAGCCGACCGCAAACCGGTCGATTCGCTCGCGAAGCGAGTCGGCTGTGGATGGATCCAACGACTCCTTCACCGCGCTGCCCTTGGAGACCGAGAACTGGTCCAGCATGGTCGAGATGCTGCGGAACAGCGTCACGTCGACATTCAAGCAAAGAGCGGCAAAGTAGTGGCCATCCGAGTCTTTGATGCCGATCGAGGTGCTCTTTGCCTGGCGCCCATCACTGAAGCGGTTCGCATAGTTCGCCAGAACCTGCGGGTAGTCGTCGTCGGCAATCCGAGCCAGGCCGAGCTCCGTCGCGGGGTCGCCCACATTGCGTCCGGAGAGGTTGTTATGGATGGCGAGAATCGCGTGCTTCGGCGAGCGAAGGTCGTGGACCACAACCTCTGTGAATGGTGCCAGCGTCTCGCCGAGTGCCGCTGCGATCTGCTTGACCTGCTCAAGAATCGCCTGCTGTTCGCTGGTAAGTCGTCCTCTGGTCATTCTGGACTCTCTATCTAAGTTTAGTCGCATTGTATAGGGCATTCGCCCCCTTCGTGTCTCCTCGTGCAATCCCTTATTTTACAAAAAATCTAATAATAGATAATTAGTCCGATTCAAGCAGGGCCCACTGCGGGACGCGACCGTGTGGCGTGTGATGCGAAGACACCCCAATGAGGAGACACAGGATGAAAGTGGAGAACAGGCGCCAGTCGATGTTGCTGCAGGGCCAATGCGCGGCGCTCCTTGCGCTGCCCGTCGGCCACTGCGCAGTGGCCGCTGATGCGCAGCAGCCCAGGACCCGGCAAAAGCCGAGGATCCCGGTGGGCTCGATGCGCCCGGGCGGCACGAATAGCGCAGACGGCCTCGATCTCTGCGGCTGCGCCGTAGCAATCGAGGCCGTTGCCCTGGCACCTGCTGCGTGACCTTATCGAAAAGGAAGTGACATCATGAAGAAGTGGAAGCTTGCCCACTGGATTCTCCTCAGCATGGTCCTGGGTGTAGCCGTTGGCTTTGCCTGCAACCGATACGCAGTCGACGAGGCAGCCGCCCAGGCCATCGCCTCTCACTTCGGTGTGGTGACAACCATCTTCCTGAAGATGGTCAAGATGATCATTGCACCCTTGGTCTTTGCCACGCTCGTCTCCGGCATTTCGAGCATGGATGGAAGCAGATCCATCGGCCGCATCGGCACGAAGGCGCTCGCTTGGTTCATCGTCGCGTCGCTGATGTCTCTTGGCATCGGCCTGGTATTCGTCAACCTGGCGCAGCCAGGCGCTCATCTGAACATGCCGCTGCCAGCGGCTGACGCGGCGACCCACCTCAAGACGAGCGCGCTGAACGTCAAGGACTTCTTGATCCATTTGTTCCCGAGCAGCATTGCTGAGGCGATGGCGACAAATCAGATCATGCAGATTCTGATCTTCTCGCTGTTCTTCGGCATTGCATTGGGCAAAGTGCCTGGCCCGACCGGAGAATTCCTGAAGCGCACGATTGATGGCGTCATGGAAGTCATGCTGCGCGCTACCAATGCAGTGATGGCTTTCGCGCCTTTCGGAATCTTCTCCGCCATTGCAGGCGCGGTTACCGTGCAGGGCCCGGGCATCATCTTCACGTATGGAAAGCTGATCGGTTGGTTCTACGTCGCGCTGTTCGCTCTCTGGACTGCGCTGTACTGCGCTGGTCGTGCGGTCTTGCGCTCCCGTATGAACGAGCTGCTCAAGAGCATTCGCGATCCGATGATGATTGCGTTCTCGACGGCCAGTAGTGAGGCTGCCTATCCGAAGCTCACGGAAGTGCTCCAGCGCTTTGGCGTGCGTAAGCGCCTGGTTGGTTTCGTGCTGCCGCTGGGCTACTCGTTCAACCTCGATGGGTCAATGGTCTACCAGGCCTTCGCCGCCGTCTTTATCGCCCAGGCGTTTGGCGTTCATATGCCCATCGGTACCCAGATCACGATGCTGCTGATCCTGATGATCAGCAGCAAGGGGATGGCAGCGGTTCCGCGTGGCTCGCTCGTCGTGGTTGCTGCCATTCTGCCGATGTTCGGTCTGCCGGAGGCGGGCCTGCTGCTGGTGATGGGTATCGACCAGATCCTCGATATGGGGCGCACCGCGACCAACGTGTTGGGCAACAGCATCGCCACCGCCGTGGTGGCGAAGTGGGAAGGCGAACTCTCAGTTGCCGGAGCGCCGGAGGAAGAAGAACTGACGATGGCATCGGTTGGGGAGCACACCGATACGGTCGCGGTTTCCAGCTAAGGCAGCGCACGCGACCCGCATGCGAATGCGTCATCGCGCGCACATGCGCGTGATGACCTTGATATTTGACGTTTTATCCAACTATAGACATAATTTACACATCAGGCGCAGCACTCCCGGCGCCGGCAAGTCGCCCAGGTCGGACCTGCATTGAGGCATGCCAACGCCCTGTTGCCCACCCGCTCGTCCAATCCAATGCCCGCAGACGCCCAACTCCTTCTCCTCGACCGCGATTTCGTCGAGCCCGCCCTTCAAGGGGACCAAGTCCTGGCCGCCGTTCGTGAAGCCTTTGTCCTGCACAGCCAGCGTGCTGGGCGAGTCTTCCCTGTTGTCCGCGAAACACTGCACACCGGGGGGGTTTTTGGAATCAAGTCTGGCGATGTCGCGAGCCAGGACTTGCTTGGTTTCAAAGCCGCAGGCTTCTGGCCGAACAACCGGGCCAAGGGGGGAGAGCCGCACCAAGCGACAATCGCATTGTTCGACCCGTACACCGGCCGGCCGCTCTGCATCATGGACGGCAATGCGATCACCACGGCCCGAACCGGGGCGGCGGGTGCGCTGGGCCTGCAACAGCTGGCTCGGCCCGACAGCACCAGGATCTGCGTCTTTGGCACTGGGGTACAGGCGACCGTGCAGCTCAAGTATGCGCTGAGCATGCTGCCCCGGCGATGCACCGTCCGCTACGTGAGCATTTCGGGGGAGCCCGAACCTCGATTCGAGATGGCATTTCGTGACCATTGCGCCATCAGCGTTGCCCATGACCGCAATGAAGCTGTCGCCGATAGCGACGTGGTCATTACCGCCACACCCGGTGGTGGCGCGCTGTTCGACGCAGCAGCTGTCCAGCCTGGCACGCATCTCACTTGCGTGGGTACCGACACCGCAGGAAAGCGGGAGCTTCCGCAAGGCGTGCTGCAACGTGCCCGTATCTTCGTCGACGACCAAGAGCAGGCCCGCACCATCGGGGAGTGTCAGTGGGCGCCGGAGTTGCCCTGTACGGAAATCGGCGGCCTCCTGGCCGGTACGGCGCCCTTCGAGCGCTCCGCCAGCGACATCACTGTCTTTGACATGACCGGCCTGGCGCTGCAAGACCTGACCGTCGCGCGCTTCCTCTATGAGCACGCTCTTGCGAAGGGCACGGGAACCCAGGTCGCTTGGCCATGGTAAGCGACATCACACATCCGAGCATTTCATGACTGATTTTGACCTCCCCACTTATGCCGATGTGGTGGCCGCCGCGGACCGCATCGCCGGCGTTGCGCATCGCACCCCGGTACAGACCTCGCGCACCCTGGACCAGATGGTCGGGGCCGAGGTATTCCTCAAGTGCGAGAACTTCCAGCGAATGGGAGCCTTCAAGTTCCGAGGAGCGTTCAACGCCCTGTCGAAGTTCTCTCCGGAACAGCGCAAGAGCGGCGTCGTGGCATTCTCGTCGGGCAATCACGCTCAGGGCATTGCTCTCTCGGCCCGGATTCTGGGCATTCCGGCAACCATCGTGATGCCGCATGACGCCCCCGCAGCCAAGGTTGCCGCGACGAAAGGCTATGGCGCCAACGTGGTCATCTACGACCGCTACAGCGAAGACCGCGAAGCAATCGGGCGTCGCCTGGCCCAGGAACAGGGGCTTACGCTGATTCCACCGTATGACCACCCGGACGTGCTCGCCGGCCAGGGGACTGCAGCGAAAGAACTGTTCGAGCATGTCGGCAAGCTGGACTACCTGTTCGTACCCTTGGGCGGTGGAGGCCTTCTATCGGGCTCGGCACTTTCGACTCGCGCACTGGCACCGCAATGCGTACTGTATGGCGTCGAACCGGAAGCCGGCAACGATGGCCAGCAGTCGTTTCGCAGTGGCCAGATCGTTCACATCGATGCGCCAAAGACCATCGCCGACGGAGCGCAAACACAGCATCTCGGCAACTATACGTTCGGCATCATCAAGCGGGACGTGGACGACATCCTCACCGCACCCGACGCAGAACTGGTGAACGCCATGAAGTTCTACGCTTCGCGCATGAAGATGATTGTCGAGCCCACCGGCTGCCTTGGACTGGCTGCGGCACTGAACTTGAAGGACTCCCTCAAGGGCAAGCGTGTCGGCATCATCATCAGCGGCGGCAATATCGACCTTGAACGCTTCTGCTCACTGGTGGCAGGCTAGCGTCGGCTCGCCGTCGTCAAGGCTGAACGGGCCCAGGGCAGCCAGCCATTGGAACGCAACCGCGAGACTCCGGGGACAAACGAAGAACATGTCGACGATGTACGAAAAGCTGGTCGAATTACTAGAGCGAGAGCAAGCCAGGTATCGCGTCATCGAGCATCTCGCCGAAGGACGGTCGGACCTGGTTGCGGCGATTCGTGGGACATCGCCCGGCCAAGGCGCGAAGGCGATGCTCTGCCAGAGCAAAGACGATAGCCAGGCCTGGATTCTCGCCATCCTTCCAGGGGACAGGAAGCTGGACTTCAAGAAGGTCGCTCTGGCGGCCGGCATCAAGAAGGCCACGCTTGCCTCCCCCGACGACGCACAGCGAGAAACAGGCTGCGTCATCGGAGCCATTCCTCCTTTCTCGTTCTCGTCAGCCATCAAGCTGGTTGTCGACCCAGCCCTGGTTGAGAGCGTTGACGAAATCGCCTTCAACGCCGGCCGGCTTGATCGGTCTATCGTCCTGGACTCGGTAGATTACCTGCGCATAGCGCAGCCACTTCTGCATCCCCTATGCGCTTCGCAGGCGTAGCAGCCATTTCGCTCGACCTTGACGACACGTTGTGGCCGTTTCAACCTGCGGTCGAGCGAGCCGAGGCGACTCTTCACGCATGGCTGGTCAAGCATGCGCCCGGAACCGCGCGCATATTGCCAGCGCGGGGGATGCTCGGGAAGCTGCGCAGCGACTATGAGCATTCCAGGCCGGACCTGGCCGGCAACTACCGAGCGTTGCGTATCGGTTCCATCGAACTGGCTTTAGCGCTCGCGGGTGAAGACATGGGCCTGGCTGAGGAGGCATATGGTGTCTTCTACTCCGCCCGGCAGAAAGTTGAATTCTTCGAGGATGTCTGGCCGGCATTGACGTGGCTGAGCGCTCGCTTTCCTCTCGTGGCCCTGACTAACGGCAATGCGGACCTCCGGCTGACCGGTGGTGGAGCGTTCTTTCGCGAAACGCTCAGCGCACGCGCGGTGGGAATTGCGAAGCCGCAGGCCGGCATCTTCCACGCGGCCGCGCTAGCAGCTGGCGTCCCAGCGTCCGAACTGCTCCACGTGGGGGACGACTTCCATCTCGACTATCTCGGCGCGCTGAACGCCGGCCTGCAGGCAGCGTGGCTGGTCCGGGATCATCCGAAGGAAACTGCGCCCGGCGAATATGCCCGATATGTCACGATTCGCGACCTGACGGCACTCTGTTGCGCTCTTGGCGGACCAGCCAACTTATAGCGAAGCGACGTAGGCTGCTTGGCCGCACTGCAGGGTAGCCTTCCTTGATGCGGTCCCTGACGCGGAACTCGAGTTGCTGCAACACCGACTGGAACACCGACTGGTTGTTGCGACGCTGCAAACCCCTGACCGATAAGGCTTTTCGCAAGCGTCGCAACAGCTCCACCGTGTGTGTCGCAACAACTGATCAAGTTGCCAGGGCGCCTCCCGGCGCCCGCCGCGCTTATTCCACCGTGACCGACTTGGCCAGGTTGCGCGGCTTGTCGACGTCGGTGCCGCGCGCGCAGGCGGTATGGTAGGCCAGCAACTGCAGCGGCACCACGTGCAGGATGGGCGACAGCGCGCCGTAGTGCTCGGGCATGCGGATCACCTGGATGCCATCGCTCGACTGGATATGGGTGTCGCTGTCGGCAAACACATAGAGGCGGCCGCCGCGTGCGCGCACCTCCTGGATGTTCGACTTCAGCTTCTCCAGCAGCGCGTCATTGGGCGCCACCGTCACCACCGGCATCGCCTCCGTGACCAGCGCCAGCGGACCGTGCTTCAGTTCGCCGGCCGGGTAGGCCTCGGCGTGGATGTAGGAGATCTCCTTGAGCTTGAGCGCGCCTTCCAGGGCGATCGGGTAATGCAGGCCGCGGCCCAGGAACAGCGCGTTCTCGCGGCGCGCGAATTCCTCGGCCCAGGCCATGATCTGCGGCTCCAGCGCCAGCACGCCGTGCAGCGCCACCGGCAGGTGGCGCAGGTTGGCCAGCGCGGCGGCCTCGGCCGGCTCGCCCAGCAGGCCACGCACCTTGGCCAGCGCCAGCGTCAGCATGTACAGCGCGGCCAGTTGGGTGGTGAAGGCCTTGGTCGAGGCCACCCCGATTTCGGTGCCCGCGCGTGTCAGGAAGCGCAGCTCGGTCTCGCGCACCATGGCGCTGGTGCCCACGTTGCAGACCGCCAGCGTGTGCTCGTGGCCGAGCGCCTTGGCGTGACGCAGCGCGGCCAGCGTGTCGGCCGTCTCGCCGGACTGCGAGATCACGATCACCAGGGCGCGCGGATTCGGCACCGTCTCGCGGTAGCGGTACTCGCTGGCCACCTCGACCTGGGTCGGGATGCGGGCGATGGATTCCAGCCAGTACTTGGCGGTGCAGCCCGAGTAGTAGCTGGTACCGCAGGCCAGGATCAGCACGCTGTCGACCTGCGCGAAGATCTCGGCGGCGCGTTCGCCGAACAGCTCGGGCCCGATGGCGTCGATGCCCTCCAGGGTATCGCCCAGCGCGCGCGGCTGCTCGAAGATCTCCTTCTGCATGAAGTGGCGGTAGGGCCCGAGCTCGACCGCGGCTGCATGCGCCTGCACCTCGCGCGCCTCGCGCACCACGGCGCGGTCATGCACGTCGTGGATCTTCACGCTGTCGCGCGTCAGCTCCACCACGTCGCCCTCTTCGAGGTAGATCGCGCGATTGGCGGTACCGGCCACCGCCAGCGCGTCCGAGGCAAGGAAGGCCTCGTGCTCGCCCAGCGCCACCACCAGCGGCGAGCCGGCGCGCGCGCCGACCACGCGGTCGGGCTGGTCCTTGGACACCACGGCGATGGCGTAGGCGCCGTGCAGGCGCTTGGTGACCGCGCGCACCGAGGCGAACAGGTCGCCGCGCGTGGCGCTGCTGGGATAGCTGTAGGCCTGGTGGATCAGGTGGGCCACCACTTCGGTGTCCGTCTGCGACTCGAAGCCGTAGCCGACCGCGCGCAGCTCTTCGCGCAGCGGCTCATAGTTCTCGATGATGCCGTTGTGCACCAGCGCGATGGTCTCGCCGGAGAAGTGCGGGTGCGCGTTGGCCGTATCCGGCTTGCCGTGCGTGGCCCAGCGCGTGTGCGCCACGCCAACGGTGCCGGCCAGGCCCGAGGCCTGCGTCTGGGCGTCCAGCTCGGCCACCCGCGACACGGTGCGCGCGCGCTCGAGCGCGCCTTCGCGCACCACGGCCACGCCGCAGGAATCATAGCCGCGGTACTCCAGGCGGCGCAGCCCCTCGATCAGGACCGGAACGATGTTGCGCGACGAGATCGCGCCGACGATGCCACACATGTCAGAAACTCCCTGCGGTGCGCCACGTCACGGCGCACGATCTTGGTAAGGATGCCTGGCGGCGGCGCCCCCGGGGCGCCGCCGCCAGGCTTCGGTATTGGACCTTAGGGCTTGGGCAGCTTGACCGGACGCTGCCAGGCGTCCAGGGTCATCTGCTTGGCGCGCGACAGGGTCAGCTTGTCGGCGGGCGCCTCCTTGGTCAGCGTGGTGCCGGCACCGATGGTGGCGCCGCGCCGGATCGTGACCGGGGCCACCAGCTGGGTATCGGAACCGATGAAGACATCGTCCTCGATCACGGTGCGATGCTTGTTGACGCCATCGTAGTTGCAGGTGATGGTGCCGGCGCCGATGTTGACGCGCGAACCCACCGTGGCGTCGCCCACGTAGGCCAGGTGGTTGGCCTTGCTATGGGCGGCGATGCGGCTGTTCTTCACCTCGACGAAGTTGCCGATGTGCACGTCCTCGCCCAGTTCCGCGCCCGGACGCAGGCGCGCGTAGGGGCCGATGCGCCCGGCCGGGCCGACATGCGCCCCTTCCAGGTGGCAGAACGGCTGCAGCCTGGCCCCGGCATCGACCACGCTGTCGCGGATCACACAGTGCGCGCCCACCTGCACACCGTCGCCCAGGTGCACGCGCCCCTCGAACACGCAGCCGACGTCGATCACCACGTCGCGTCCGCAACTCAGTTCGCCCCGCACATCGATGCGGGCCGGGTCGAGCAGCGTGACGCCGGCCTCCAGCAGGCGCTGCGCCAGGTTACGCTGGTGGATGCGCTCCAGCTCGGCGAGCTGCACCTTGCTGTTGACGCCCAGCGTCTCCCACAGCGCGGCCGGCTGCGCCGACACGATCTCTACACCATCGGCGGCCGCGCGCGCGACCGTATCGGTCAGGTAGTACTCGCCCTGGGCATTGTCGTTGCCCAGGGTGGCCAGCCAGCGCTGCAGATGGCCGGTCGGGCAGACGATGATGCCGGTGTTGATCTCGCCGATGGCGCGCTCGGCCTCGCTGGCGTCCTTCTGCTCGACGATGCGCACGATGCTGCCGGCGGCATCGCGCACGATGCGCCCGTATCCGGTAGGATCGGACATCTCCACCGTGAGGATGCCGAAGCGCTCCGCGCCGGCTGCGGCGACCAGCCCGGCCAGCGCCGCGGGCGTGGTCAGCGGCACGTCGCCATACAGCACCAGGGTGGGCTGGGCCGGGTCGAGCAGCGGCAGCGCCTGCATCACGGCGTGGCCGGTACCGAGCTGCTCGGTCTGCTCGGCAAATGCGACATCGTCCGCCGCCACCGCCGTGCGCACTTGCTGCGCGCCATGGCCGACTACCACGACCAGGCGCGAGGGCGACAGGGAGCGCGCGGTATCGATCACATGGGCCAGCAGGGGCCGGCCGGCCAGCGGGTGCAGTACCTTGGGCAGATCGGAGTGCATCCGCTTGCCTTTGCCCGCGGCGAGAATGACGATATTCACAAGGAGATTCCTAAGTGAGTGAGTCCGAGACGAATTGGAATTCTGTTCTGTGCACTTATCGCAATACCCCCCGCCAGAAGGGACAGGGAATATCTTTTTCATCTCCCGGAAAGCCTTGCCAGGCTTGGGCTGGCGGGCATCCCGGATACATGCGTTTGGTGCGCGGCGATTTTAGCATGGGGCATTCGGGAAGACCCTCGGGTATTGCTGAAATTTACACTCGCGCACATCGGAATCGATCGCTGATTTTCACGATAATCACATTTCTTGCAATGTTCGCGCTGTCGGGCTGCAGCGCGCTCAAGCTCGGCTACCAGCAAGGGGACCGGCTCGCCTACTGGTGGGTCGACCACTACGTGGACGTCAACGATGCGCAGGCAGCGCCCACGCGCGAGGCCATCGCGCGCTTCTTCGCCTGGCACCGCAAGGAACAATTGCCCGAGATCGTCAGCCTGCTGGCGCAGGCCAAGGCGCAGGTGCAGCAGAACGTCGATGTGGCCGGCCTCGCGCGGCTGCAGCAGGACAGCCAGCGGCTGGCGCGCGAAGCCTATGAGCGGGCGCTGCCGGACGTGGCCGACCTGGTGCTGTCGCTGGACACGCGACAGATCGCGCGCATGCAGGCCAAGCTCGCCGAGGGCAATGAAAAGTACCGCAAGAAGTTCCTCGGTGGCAGCGCCGACGATCGCGAGGACGCCCGCTTCGACAAGGTGATGGAGTACGCCAAGCTGATCTACGGGCGCTTCTCGGACACGCAGGAAGCGGCCATCCGCGGGGCCATGGCACCGCTGGTGGCCGGCGCGCAGGCGCGCTACGCCGAGCGCCTGGCACGGCAGCAGGAATGGCTGGCGCTGGTGCGGCGCGCGCAGGCTGAACATCCGCCGCGCGCCCAGCTGATCGCGTGGCTGAAGCGCTACGGCGAGCACTGGCAGACCGCCCCGGACGCTGAACGCGAGAGCCGCCGGCAGGCCTACAACGATGCCGGCCTGGCGCTGGCGGCCACCATCGCCGGCCTGGCCACGCCAGAGCAGCGCCGGCATGCGGTGGAACGCCTGCAGGGATGGATCGACGACGCGCAGGCGCTGCAGCGCGAGGGCGCGCGCGTGGTGCCGCGCCAGGCCGCCAACTGAGCCGCAAACGCGGCCGGCCGAGGCAAGCGGAGCGACCCCGGCCGAGGGGGAGAAAAGGAGAAGGAAGCGGAAGAGGGAACCGCGAAAGGGGCCGCGAAAGGGGCCAGGAAAGGGACCGTGCGCCGCTAGCCGGCGACGCGGTCCATGCCGGCTTCCGCCGCCGGCGGCTCCGCTGCCTGCGGCGCCGGGGCCGCCGGGCGCTCGAAGCGCACGAACTCCATGCGGTTGGACTCGACGTTGCCGGTGAAGACCAGCGGCTGCTGGCTGAAGGTGCTGTCGCCGAACAGCGACGCCTCGTCGACCTTGGCCAGGCCGGTGGCCAGGCCATTGAAATCGAACAGCTCCGTATCGGCCAGGTGGGACGGCACCACGTTGCGCAGCGCCGCGAAGATATTGTCGATGCGGCCGGGGTTCTGCCGCTCCCAGTCCTGCAGCATCTCCGCCACCTTCTTGCGCTGCAGGTTTTCCTGCGAGCCGCACAGGTTGCAAGGGATGATGGGGAATTCCATCGCGCGCGCATAGGCCGCGATATCCTTCTCCGGGCAATAGGCCAGCGGACGGATCACGATGTGCTGGCCGTCGTCGGTCGCCAGCTTGGGCGGCATGGACTTCATCTTGCCGCCGAAGAACATGTTCAGGAAGAAGGTCTGGACGATGTCGTCGCGGTGGTGGCCCAGCGCGATCTTGTTGGCCCCCAGTTCCTTGGCCGTGCGGTAGATCACGCCGCGGCGCAGGCGCGAGCACAGCGAGCAGGTGGTCTTGCCCTCCGGCACCTTCTCCTTGACGATGGAATAGGTGTCGGCTTCGACGATCACGTACTCGACGCCGGTCGACTTCAGGTACTCGGGCAGCACATGCTCGGGAAAGCCCGGCTGCTTCTGGTCCAGGTTCATCGCGATCAGCTTGAAGCGGATCGGCGCGCGCTTCTGCAGCGCCATCAGGACCGACAACAGGGTGTAGGAATCCTTGCCGCCCGACAGGCACACCATCACCGTGTCGCCATCCTCGATCATCTTGAAGTCGCCGATGGCGCGGCCGGTCTGCGACTGCAGGAAGGTCTCCAGGCGGTAGAAGTTCTTCGAATGGGTGGCGGTGGTCATGGCGGTAGGAACTCGACGAGCTGGGCCGGGGCGCCAAAAGCGCCCGATACGGCACCCGGCAGCAGGGATCGCCGCCGAACCGCGTATTTTAGCCTGCCGGCGCGGATGGCGCCGGCGGGGCCGCGGCTGCGCAAGCGCAATGGCGCTTCAGGCGCCTGCGCTCTTGATATGGAAGACTTCCACGCCGACCGAGTCGCAGTCCGGATAGACGTCCGGCTTCTCGGTCGACACCCGCACGGCGCGCACTTTGGGATGCTTGAGCATGGCACGCGCCACGTCGTCGCACAGGGTTTCCTGCAGGTGCACATGGCCCTGGGCCATGCGCTCGGACACCGTGCTGCGCATGAAATCGTAGTCGACCACCTCGTGCAGCTTGTCGTCCTGCGGGGTGCTCTGGGCCAGCGGCACGTAGAGGTCGATATTGATCAGCACGCGCTGTTCGCCTTTCTTCTCGAACTCATGCACGCCGATATTGATCTGGACCTCGTAGTTGCGCAGGAACAGGCGGCGGCAGTCCTGCAGGCTGGGATGGGAAAGGGCGGCGGGCATGGTCATGATGCGATGGAAAGCCTTGGGGAGTGCTGGGGGAAGCGCGGCCGGCGCTGCACGCGCGCGGACGCCAGGGTAACAGGAGAGACGGGCGGCACGACGGCCGCCCGGCGGGTCATTCGGTCAGGAACATCACGTCGCGGGCCAGCGGCATCAGGTGCTGGCCGCCGTCGACGAACAAGGTGGTGCCGGTGACGGCACGTGCCTGCGCCAGGTAGGCCACCGCATCGGCGATGTCCTCCGGCGTGGACGACTGGCCGAGCGGTGTCATGCGGTGGGCGCGCTTGAAACCCGGTCCGCTCTGCTCGCCCGACACCAGCGTGATGCCCGGCGCCACGCCGACCACGCGCAGCTTGGGCGCCAGCGCCTGCGCCAGCTGCATGGTGGCCGTCTGCAGGGCCGCCTTGGACAGCGTATAGGACAGGAAGTCCGGGTTCAGGTTGTTCAGCTTCTGGTCGAGCAGGTTGATCACCACGCCGCGCTTGTTGCTGCCGAGCGCCTTGTGCAGCTCGCGCGCCAGCAGCAGCGGCGCGGCCACGTTGGTGCGCATATGCGTATCGAGCGAGCCGTAGGAAAAGCTGGTCGCCACGTCATACTGGAACAGCGAGGCATTGTTGACCAGGCAGGTCGGCACGCCCAGCGCGGCGGTACAGGCGGCGATCAGGCCGGCGGTGGCGGCCTCGTCGGCGAGGTCGGCCTGCAGCACGGCGGCGCGGCGGCCGGCGGCGCGGATCAGCCCGGCCACCTCTTCGGCCTCCTCGCGCGAGCGGTGGCAGTGCACCGCGACGTCCCAGCCGCGCGCGGCCAGTTCCAGCGCGATCGCGCGCCCGAGCCGGCGGGCGCCGCCGGTGACGAGGGCCACGCCCAGGGTGGTGCCGGCGGCGGCGCCGCTGCCGCTCACGGCGGAACGGGAAGTTGAATCTGGCATTGCTACAATCGCGATATGCAGAAAGGCCTTAGTTTACCCCTTCCCCCGGACGATGCGCTGGCCGCGTCGGCGGCGCTGTCCGTGCGCATCGGCGATGCCATCGATGCCGCCGGCGGCTGGCTCGGCTTCGACCGCTATATGTCGATGGCGCTGTACGAGCCCGGCCTGGGCTATTACAGCGGCGGCACCGCCAAGTTCGGCCGCGACGCGCGCGACGGCAGTGACTTCATCACCGCCCCGGAACTGAGCCCCTTCTTCGCCCGCACGCTGGCGCGCCAGTTCGCTCCGCTGCTGGCCGGCGGGCTGCCCGCGCTGATGGAATTCGGCGCCGGCACGGGCCGGCTGGCGGCCGACCTGCTGCTGGGGCTGGAGGCGGAAGGCGCGCTGCCGGAACGCTATGACATCGTCGAGCTGTCCGGCGAGCTGCGCGCGCGCCAGCAGGCCACGCTGGCCGAGCGCGCGCCGCAGCTGGCCGCGCGCGTGCACTGGCTGGACACCCTGCCGGCGCATTTCGACGGCGTGGTGGTCGGCAACGAGGTGCTGGATGCGATGCCGGTGCGCCTGTTCGCGCGCCTGGACGGGCGCTGGCACGAGCGTGGCGTGGCACGTCACGCCGACCCCGACGTGCCCGGCTTCGCCTTCTCCGACCGCATGCTGGCGCCGGACGAGGTGGCCCCGCAACTGCTGGCGCTGGCCGGCACGCACGATGTGGTGACCGAGACCCACGCCGAGGCCGAGGGCTTCGTGCGTGCGATCGGCGCCATGCTGTCGCGCGGCGCCGCCTTCTTCGTCGACTATGGCTTCCCGGCGGCCGAGTACTACCACCCGCAGCGCGCCGAAGGCACGCTGATGTGCCACTATCGCCACCACGCCCACCCCGACCCCTTCCTCTATCCCGGCCTGCAGGACATCACCGCGCACGTGAATTTCAGCGGCATCGCCCACGCGGGCGTCGATGCCGGACTGGAAGTGGCCGGCTTCGCCTCGCAGGCGCGCTTCCTGATGAACGCCGGCATCACCGAGTTGCTGATGGCGCTGGACCCGTCCGACGTGAACCGCTTCCTGCCGGCGGCCAACGGCGTGCAGAAGCTGCTGTCCGAGGCCGAGATGGGCGAGCTGTTCAAGGTGATCGCGCTGACGCGCGGGCTGCAGGACCTGCCGGCGGCGCAGCCGCTGGCAGGCTTCGCGCGCGGCGACCGCAGCCACGCGCTCTGAACGGCCACGGACAGGGGGGCGACGAGCCATGCTGCGCTGGACCTTCACCATCTTCCTCAGCGTGGTCGTGCTGTCGGCGGCGCTGCCGTGGCTGCAGAAGCTGGGCATCGGCCGCCTGCCGGGCGACGTGCGCTTCCGCCTGTTCGGCCGCGAGTACGTGCTGCCCTTCGCCTCCACCATCCTGCTGTCGCTGCTGGCGCTGATGCTCGGCCGGCTGCTCTAGGCCGGCGACCGACCCGGCTTCCCGCCCTTCCCTTCCTGACCGCGCCCTAAGGCTCCAGGCGCGCCTGCACGGCGGCCACGCGCGCTTCATGCACGCGCTCGCGGATGCGCTCCACGTCGTTGCCGCAGGCACGCGCGATGGCCCCGGCATCGACGCCGGCCGCGGCTTCGCGTGCGGCCGACAGCCGCGCGGCCTGCGGGTAGGCGCGCGTCTCGAAGCCGAGGCGGCCGCGCACGTCGGCCTCGCAGGCCTGCAGTGCCTGGGCGAAGCGCTCCGGCTTGCGCAGCGCATCGCAGCGCTCCAGCAGCCGCACCAGCGCGGCAGCGCCGAAGGTGTCCGAGCGATGGATGTTGCCATGTTCGCGCGCTACCAGCAGCGCCAGGTCGCGGCAGTCGTTGGGCACGCGCAGGCGCTGGCACACCGCCGTCAGCAGTTCGACGCCGCGCTGCTCGTGGCCCAGATGGCGCGGCAGCACATCCTCGGGCGTGGTGCCCTTGCCCAGGTCATGCGCCAGTGCCGCGAAACGCACCGGCAGCGGTGCGCCCATGGCGGCGGCGGTGTCGATGACCATCATCACATGCACGCCGGTGTCCACCTCGGGATGGTGGTCGGCACGCTGCGGCACGCCCCACAGGCGGTCGAGCTCGGGCAGCAGCCGGGCCAGCGCGCCGCAAGCGCGCAGCACCTCGAACATGCGCGAGGGACGCGTCTCCATCAGCCCCCGCGCCAGCTCCTGCCAGACGCGCTCCGCCACCAGGGCGTCCACCTCGCCGCCGTCGACCATCGCGCGCATCAGCAGCGCGGTCTCCGGCGCCACCTGGAAATCGGCGAAACGCGCGGCGAAGCGGCCGACGCGCAGGATGCGCACGGGATCCTCGACGAAGGCCTCGGACACGTGGCGGAACAGCCGCGCCTCCAGGTCGCGCCGGCCGCCGAACGGGTCGATGACAGGACCGGTGAGCGCGCCGTCCGGGCCCACCTCGCGCGCCATCGCATTGATGGTCAGGTCGCGCCGGACCAGGTCTTCCTCCAGCGTGACGTCGGGCGCGCAGTAGAAATCGAAACCCTTGTAGCCGGCCGCGGTCTTGCGCTCGGTACGCGCCAGCGCATACTCCTCGCGCGTGCGCGGGTGGAGGAAGACCGGGAAATCCTTGCCGACCGGCTTGTAGCCGGCCGTTTCCATCTCGGCCGGCGTGGCGCCGACCACCACGTAGTCGCGGTCCTGGCTGGGGCGTCCCAGCAGGCTGTCGCGGATGGCTCCGCCCACGGCGTAGACCTGCATCGCCAATCCTTCCCGCGCCGCTCAGCCGATGATGATGGCGTCGGCCCGCTCGGGCGCCAGACGATAGGGCTCGTCGGCCACCACGAACTCGCGCTCCGCGCGCGCGCCGGCGATCCATTGCTGCATCGACGGCAGCGCCAGGATGAAATCGGCGTAGGCCTTGGCCGCGTCTGGCAGGTGGATGCCATAGGTGGCGAAGCGGCTCACCACCGGCGCATAGTAGGCGTCGGCCACGGTGAAGTCGCCGAACAGGAACGGGCCGCGCGCCGCATTGCGCTCGCGCAGCTCGCCCCAGATGCGCGCGACGCGCTCCACGTCGCGCTGCACGGCGACGTTCCAGCCGCGCCCGGGCAGCACCGCGGTGGCGTTCATCGGCAGCTGGCTGCGCAGGTTGGCGAAACCGGCATGCATCTCGGCGCAGATGGCGCGCGCATGGGCGCGCTCGGCCGGATCGGCCGGCCACAGCCGCTTCTCGGGCAGGCGCTCGGCCACGTACTCAGAAATGGCCAGCGAGTCCCACACCACCACGCTGCCGTCGATCAGCACCGGCACCTTGGCGGCCGGCGAATAGCGTGCGATCTGCTCGGCCGAGCCCGGCGCGAACAGCGAGACGGGAATCTCCTCGAAGTCGACGCCGGCCTGGCGCAGCAGCAGCCAGGGACGCAGCGACCAGGACGAATAATTCTTGTTGCCGATGACGAGCTTCATCGTGGATTTCCTTGCAGGCGGGGGAGACGGCCGACGCCAAGTGGCGTGGACCTGTCATTCTAGCCAGCCACGCCGGCCGCGCCAAATGAATTGCATTGGCAAGGGCTGTGAATGCCGGTCACATCGCCGGCCGCATCGCCGCGCCGCATCGCCGCGCCCGGCCCGCGCCTCAACGGTGCACGCTGCCCCGCCATCCCTGCAGTTCGGCATCGCGCGTGCGCCCTGCCAGCACTTCGGTCATCACCGATTCCAGGCTGGCGGGATGGATGCCCAGCTCCGCCGCCATCGGTGCGCTCAGCACATTGTCCAGGCGCATCGAGTCGAGGTTGTCGCGCGTGACCAGCGGCTGGCCCGGCATGTGCTCGAGCATCGCGGCTTCCACCCGCGCGAGGGCATCGGGCAGGGCCAGCACGGGCCGCGGATGGCCCGAGGCGCGGCCGGCGAAACGCACCAGTTCCTCCAGTGTGTAGACCTGCGGCCCGCCCAGTTCGAAGATGCGGCGGATGGTCGCCTTGCTCGCCACGGCGTTGACCATGGCCTGGGCCAGGTCCTGCACGTAGATGGGCTGGAACCTGGCCTGCGCGCAGGCCAGCGGCACCAGCGGCACGACTTCCTGCATCTGCGCGAACATATTGAGGAAGTGGTCGTCGGGGCCGAACACCACCGAGGGCCGGAAGATGGTCCAGTCGAGATCGCTGTCGCGCACCGCCAGCTCGCCGTCGCCCTTGCTGCGCAGGTACATCGAAGGGCCGGCGCTGTCGGCGCCGAGTGCGCTCGTGTGCAGCAGGCGGCGGACGCCGGTGCGCCCGCACGACGCCAGGATGCGTTCGGGCAACTGGACGTGGGCGGCGGCGAAGGCCGGGCCGTAGGGATCGGCGCGCTCTCCATGCAGCACGCCGGCGAGATTGATGACGATGCCGTCGACACCGAGCCCGCCGATCGCCGCGTCGAGCGCGGCGTCATCGTCCAGCCCCAGCTCGACCACCTCGACCCGCGGCAGCAGCAGCAGGTGCTGGGCATGTTCGACGTCGCGGGTGGCGACCACGATACGTTCCGGCGCGATCGGCGGGGAAGTCAGTGTGCCGGGCTCGAGCGGCGCGCTGGAGGCGCAGGCGACACCCGCCAGCCGCGAGACGAGATGGGTGCCGATGAATCCGGCCCCGCCGATGACGAGTACAGCGCTGGTCTGCATGGCAGGCTCCCTCCATGACGCAGAAACCGGGGGGGCGCCGTCGCCCCGCCCCGCCGGTCCACGCCGCCCGCCGGCCGCTCAGGGCAGGTTGGTGGCGGTGACCGTCGACGGCGCGATCGTGCCCAGCCTGGCCTTGAGCGACTGAGGCCGACCGCTCATCAATGCAGCATAGTACGTCGCATTCGAAAGCACATTCTTGACATAGCCCCGGGTCTCGCTGAACGGGATGGTTTCGGCGAAGATCGCGCCCTCCACCGCCCGCGGCAGGCTGGAGCGCCAGTTCTTGGGCCGTCCCGGACCGGCGTTGTAGCCGGCCGAGGCCAGCGTGTACGAGCTGTCCAGGTCGGTGAAGACCATGTTCAGGTAGTTGGTGCCGAGCACGATGTTGATGTTGGGGTCGCCCATCATCGACGGCGAGAAGTCCGCCATGCCGATCTTGCGCGCGACGTAGCGCGCCGTGGCCGGCATCACCTGCATCAGGCCGTGGGCACCGGCCGACGAGCGTGCGTTCATGATGAAGCGGGACTCCTGCCGGATCAGGCCATAGGCCCAGGCCAGGTCCAGGCCGACGTCATCGGTGGCGCGCTGCATCAGGTCGCGGTAAGGCATCAGGAAACGCAGCGAGAAGTCATGCTCCGCCTGGGTGCGGTCGGCGGTATTGACGGCACGGTCGAGCAGCTCGATGCGGCGCGCGTACTCGGCGGCGGCCAGCAGCTGGCGGTCGGTCATGCCGCGCAGCTCCCAGTTCCATTCGCGGTTGCCTTCGAAGCGCAGGTTCAGGTCGTAGAACTTCTGCGCGCGCAGGAAGCCGGGCCGGGCCCGCATGCTGTCGACGTCGGCGTCGCTGACGGTGGCACGGGGCGGCACCACGGTGCGGTTGCCCAGTTCCTCGTTGGCCAGCTGGCCGTAGAAGTTGAATTGCCCGGCGATCGACTGGAACTGCTGCTGCGCTTCATCGTTGCGCCCGGCCGCCTTCAGCGCGCGGCCGTACCAATAGGTCCAGGCCGGGTCCTTGGCGCGCAGTTCGGGGCGCATCTGCTCGATCGCCTGGCGCACCATGCTCCAGTCGCCCTGGCGCAGCGCAGCGCGCACGCGCCATTCCTGGGTATCGTCCGACAGCCACTGGTTGCCGCCCAGCGACAGCTGGCGGCGGTAGTAGTCGACCGCCTCGGGCATCAGCTTCTTGGCGGCGAACTGGCCGACCACGCCCCAGGCCGCGCCCAGCTGCTCGGGCGACAGTCCCGCGCCGCTGGCGGCGAGATAGGCCGCCGCCTGGCGCGGATCGTTGCGCGCCATCTTGACCACCATGGCCAGCGTATCGCCATCGGCACCCGGCGCGGGCAGCGTGGCGGCGATCTTGCCGGCCAGGGTCACGTAGTTCTGCTCGAGCGCCAGGCGCGCCTGGTAGGCCACGTCCGCGGCCGACATCTGCCGGCCCTGGGCCAGGGTGCCGATCAGGTCGACGCAACCCTCGCCGTAGTAGCGCGGGTCGGTCAGCGTGCTGCGTGCCTGGGCCGACACGTCCTGGCCCTTGAGCACGCGCGAGAGCAGCGCGTAGCACTCGACCTGGGTGTCGTCCTTCAGCACGAACTTCGGGTACTCGGCATCGAAACCGTTCCAGTCGTGGCGCTTGCCCAGCACCAGCAGCCAGTCGTTGCGCATGCGGTCGGCGATGGCATCGCCCTGGTAGCGCTGCAGAAAGGCCCGCACCTGGTCGTCGGGCGCGTCCACGCGCGCCAGGCCGCTGGCATCGAACAGCTGCGGCTTGATGCGGAAATACTCGACGTAGGAGGGAATGGGGTAGTCGACCAGGGTGGCCGACAAGGCATTGGCGCGGTCGGCGTCATTCTTGCGCGCGGCCTCGCGCAGCGCGGTGAAGGCATCGTCCGGATTGCCGGGGATGACCGCCGCCTGGGGCTGCGGCCGCTTCTGGGCGAATGCCGAGCCGGCAAGCAGCATGCAAGACAGCGCCACGCAGGCGACCCGTCCGGCACGCTGCAGATATACTCCCTTGAGCATTCTTGACATCCTTGTTGATGTGGTTGACGGCGCGACGGCACATAGCACTTGCGGCCGTCGCGCCCATGTTCGGTAGATTGCAGACATTATCCCACGCCATGCCCGCGCAACACGACGCGATTTCCGCCGCGCCGGCCGAATCCTCCGCACCCTCCGGCACCGACCGCGCCGCCCTGCGCCGCCGCCTGCTGGCGCTGCGCGAGACCCTGCCGCAGCGTGCGCAAGCCGATGCGCGCATCGAGGCCGCCCTGGCGGCCCTGCTGGCGCGCCTGCCGGTGCGCTGCCTCGGCTTCTACTGGCCCATCCAGCACGAGTTCGACGCGCGCGCGCTGCTGGCGCGCTGGCTGGCGGAGGCTCCCGGCCGCGAGGCCGCGCTGCCGGTGGTCAGCGCGCCGGGCGCGCCGCTCGACTTCCACCTGTGGGAACCCGCCACGCCGATGCGCAGCGGGCGCTACGGCATCCCCGTGCCCGACGGCAGCGCGCCGGCGACGCCCGACGCGCTGCTGATACCGTGTGTCGGCTTCAGCGACGGAAAGTTCCGCCTCGGCTATGGCGGCGGCTTCTACGACCGCACGCTGGCGGCGGCCGCGCCACGGCCGCTCGCCATCGGCATCGGCTTCGATGCCTGCCGCGTGGTGCTGCCACCACAGGCGCACGACCTGCCGATGGACTGGATCGTCAGCGAGAGCGGGGCGTTCTAGGCGTTCGGGACGTTCAAGGCGGCCTCGCCGTCGCCCGCGCCCGCCAGCAGTTCGTCGACCAGCGCCCGCATGTGGCGCCAGTGCGAGCCCTCCCAGAAGACGCGCCGGCAATGCGGACAGGTCACGAAGCGCTCATGGCGCGCCAGCACCGCCGACGGCACGCGCCCGTCCGCCTCGGCGCGCGGCAGCGGCGCCAGCGGCACGTTGCAGTCCAGGCATAGCGCGAAGGGGCGCGCGCTGCGCGCGAGGTCGAGCCGCGCGAAGATCTCGCGCACCTGCTGTGCCGGCTTGAGTGTGCGCACGTAGCAGCCATGGTCGATGCCGCGGCGCTTGAGCAGTTCGCGGTCGCGCGTCAGCACCACGCGGTTCTCGCTGGCGGCCAGGCGGGCGATCTCGCGGTCCTCGAAGTGGTTGTCGTACAGCGTGTCGAAGCCGGTCATGCGCAGCAGGTGGGCCAGCCCGCCGAGGTGGGCATCGGCGACGAAGCGCAGCACCCGCAGCGGGCGCTCACGCACGCGCAGCAGCGGCGTGATATCGAGGCGTTCGAAGGTCGGATAGACCGACACGCGGTCGCCGTCGGCCAGCCGGCGCGAAAAGTCGGACGACACACCGTTCACCAGCACCAGCTCGACCTCGGTATGGGGCACGCCCAGCGCCTCGATCATGTGCTTGACGGTGGCGGCGCGCGCGCAGGCGCAGCCGATCTCCCGGCCGCGCTGGTCCGGCGGCAGGAAGTCGTTCAGTTCTTCGTAGAAGCGGAAGGTGGCGTACGCCATCGTGCTTTCCGTCTCGTCACGGCCGTTCGCGCAGTATGGCACCGCCGCAACACAATGTCTGCATCGACCAGACATCCGTTCACGACGCTGCCATATTTCTCCGGCACCCTCCCGGTCTGTCTCAAACAGGGAGAACACAACCATGAGAAGGATTTCCGTCATCGCGGCGGCAGTGATGTCGGTCGCGCTCGCATCGTGCGGCGGCGACGACAACAACAACCCGACCACGCAGGGGTCGACCGAGAAGCCCCAGGCCAGCACGCCACCGACCAAGAACGTCGTCTTCTTCCTCGGCGACGGCATGGGCATGACCACCATGACCGCCGCGCGCATCTACAAGGTGGGCGAGGACGGTGACCTGACCATGGACACGCTGCCCGAGAGCGGCTTCGTGCGGACCTACTCCAACAACGCCCAGGTCACCGACAGCGCGCCGTCGATGGCGGCCTACATGACCGGCGTCAAGATGAACAACGAAGTCATCTCGATGACGCCGGAGACGAGCGCCTTCGACGCCAACGGCAAGGACTACCTGTCCGGCGCCGACAGCACCTGCCCGTCGAGCGGCAACGGCAAGAGCGTACCGACTCTTCTTGAACAAATGAAGGCAGCCGGCTACGGCACCGGCGTGGTCACCACCACCCGTATCACGCACGCTACGCCGGCGGCCACCTACGCCCACATCTGCCACCGCGACGGCGAGAACACCATCGCCGCCCAGCTGGTGCCGAAGGGCGCGGGCTTCAACGGCGCGCTGGGCGACGGCGTCGACGTAGTCTTCGGCGGCGGCCGCAAGCACTTCCAGAACAAGGCCGCGGGTGGTGCCCGCACCGACAATCGTGACCTCGTCGCCGAGTTCAAGGCCGCCGGCTACACCTATGCGGCCAACAAGTCGGACTTCGACAAGATCGGCAGCAGCGCCGCCAAGGTGGTGGGCCTGTTCAACTCGAGCCACATGGCTTACGACCTGGACCGCGACCCGGCTGCCGAGCCGAGCCTGGCCGAGATGACCGGCAAGGCCATCGACGTGCTGGCCGCCAAGAAGAAGGGCTTCTTCCTGATGGTGGAAGGCGGCCGCATCGACCATGCGCTGCACGAGACCACCGCGCGCAAGGCGCTGCAGGACACCGTCGCCTTCGACAACGCGATCAAGGCGGCCATCGACAAGCTCAACGTGATCGACCCGGGCCTGAAGAACACCCTGATCGTGGTCACCGCCGACCATGACCACACCCTGGTCCTGAACGGCTACGCCAAGCGCACCGGCCCGACCACCGACAGCAACCCGGGCGTGCTCGGCCTGGTGAAGAACTACGTCACCGGCATCGCGAACCCCGACAGCAGCGGCAATCCCTTCTCCATCATCGGCTTCGGCAACGGCGAGAACCGCCCGGCGACGCGCACCGCGCTGACCGACGCCGCTGTGTTCGACAAGGCCTACCACCAGGAGGCCGTGATCCCGATGGCGACGGGCGGCGAGACCCACGGCGGCACCGATGTCTTCATCGGCGCCATGGGCAATGGCGCGGCCAGCTTCTCCGGTGTGATGGACAACACCGATGTGTTCGGCCTGATCAAGAAAACGATCGGACTCTAAGCCAACCCGCCACCATTGCACACGGAATAACACCATGAACACCACGATCCGTACCAGCCTGCTGGCGGCTGCCGCCGGCGCCTGCCTGAGCCTGCCCGCGCAAGCGGCCGGCGAGGCCAAGAACGTCATCTTCTTCCTGGGCGACGGCATGGGCCCGACCACCGTCACCGCCTCGCGCATCTACAAGTACGGCGAGACCGGCAGGCTCAACATGGAGTCGCTCAAGCGCACCGCGCGCATCAAGACGTTCTCGAACGACGCGCAGACCACCGACAGCGCGCCCTCGATGGCGGCCTACATGACCGGCGTCAAGATGAACAACGAAGTGCTGTCGATGTCGTCCGATACCAAGGCGGTGGCACCCGGCCTTGATGCCAACAACAACAAGACCATCAACAACTGCCTGCCCTCCAACGGCAAGTCGGTGCCCACGCTGCTGGAACTGGCCAAGGCGCGCGGCAAGGCGGTCGGCGCCATCACCACCACCGAGCTGACGCATGCCACCCCGGCGGCGACCTACTCGCACATCTGCCACCGCGACGCGCAATATGACATCGCCGCACAGGCGGTGCCGGGCGGCGCCGGCTTCAACGCGGCGCTGCTCGACGGCGTCGACGTGCTGATGGGCGGCGGCCGCAACCACTGGACGCCGTACGACGCCACCACCAACAAGCGCGGCCGCGCCGACGGGCGCAACCTGCTGACCGAACTGCAGGCCAAGGGTTACACCGTGCTGTCGACCCGCAACGAGATGATGCAGGCCAGCGGCGGCAAGCTGGTCGGCCTGTTCAGCTCGAACAGCCACCTCGAGTACGAGATCGACCGCGTGGCCGGCAAGGGCGAAGGCGCGACCCAGCCCAGCCTGGCCGACATGACCGCCAAGGCGATCGAGACGCTGTCGAAGAACGGCAACGGCTACTTCCTGATGGTCGAGGGCGGCCGCATCGACCACGCGCTGCACGGCACCAATGCCAAGCGCGCGCTGGAAGACACCATCGCCTTCGACGACGCCATCAAGCGCGCGCTGTCCATGGTGGACCTGTCGAACACGCTGGTCGTGGTCACCGCCGACCACGACCACACCATGACCATCAACGGCTACTCGCACCGCGGCAACCCGATCCTGGGCACGGTCACCGACATCAAGACCAAGCAGACCGCGCTGGCAGCGGACGGTATGCCCTACACCACCCTGGTATTCGGCAACGGCGGCACGCCGCGCAAGCCCACGCGAGACAATCCCGCGCTGGTGGACACCACCGCCAACGACTACCTGCAGGAAGTCGGCGTGAACATGGGCTCGCCCGGCTCGGAAACGCACGGCGGCGGCGACGTGATGCTGTTCTCCTCCGGCCCGGGCAGCGCCCCGCTGAAGGGCACGCTGGACAACACCAAGGTGTTCGGCGTGGTCAAGTCAGCCCTGGGCCTCTGATCCCGTCCTCGATGCCGGCCGGGCGGCTCGTGCCCGGCCGGGCTTGCGCGCGCCGGCCCAGCCGGCGCGCGCCTTTTCACTGCCTCACCCCAGTTGCACGGAATTGATGATGATGAAGCAAGCGATCCGCTCCCTGGCCCGCCTGGCCCCGCACGCGACGCTGGCGCTGGCCGCCGCCGGCGCCGTGGCGGCGCCCGCCGACCAATCCAAGCCGCTCGCGCTGCGCGTGCAGCACGAACTGTCCTCGCTGGGCAGCGACGGCGTACAGCGCGACGTCTCCTTCAGCGAGCGCGTCTACCGCACCGCCGACACGGTGTGGATCGAGCGCGAGCTGCCGCACGGCGCGCACGACGAGGCCGAGCATGCCAAGGGCGACAAGGGCCACAAGCATATGGACGTGTCCGCCGCGGCGCGCTGGATCGAGCGCAAGCCGGACGGCAAGCTGCTGGTGCGCCTGGTCAACGACCACCAGCGCAAGACCTTGGCCGTGGGCAGCGCCGAATACGGCAATATCGGCTTCGACGGCTCCTGGGCCACCGCCAGCCACCTGCTCGATCCGGCCGCGCTGAAGACCATGAAGGCCAGCGGTCCGGTGCGCGACGGCGTGCAGGAATACCGCGCCCGGCGCGGCGACGAACAGGTGACGGTGCAGTGGGACGTGGCCGGCCAGTACCCGCGCCTGGTGCAGACGCGCAATGCCAGCGGCACGCAGAAGAAGGTCACGCGCGTGAGCGCGCTGGCACTGCCCAGGACCGTGCCGTGGAACAAGGCCCAGGGCTACGCGCAGGGCGAGTACGCCGACCTGCTGGACTGAGCCGGAGCACGCGGGCCGAATCCCGCCGGGCGCCGCTCAGCGCCGCTCAGCGCCGTTTGGCATTCTCCATGCGCAGCGCCGCCTCCACCGCCATGCGCGCCCACGGCGTCATCTCGGCGGCCGAATCGAGGCAGGCCGGCGGCAGGCTCAGGTAGTGGCGCAGCGCGACCTCGCGCGCGGCGGTCTGGTAGCGGAAGGGTTCGCTGCCGGCCGCGGCGAAGCGCGGCGCGGTCTCGTCGTCGGCCTTCAGGTAGCAACGCCCGCCGGCCACCAGCGCGAACATCAGGCCATCGTAGAACAGCCCGTGCCCGCCGAACATGCGGCGCGCGCTGAGCGGGCCGACGCGCGCCGCCAGCGGCGCCATCAGGTCGAGCAGGTGCTCGACGAACGGGTCCGGTCGGCGCATGCCCTTGCCGGCGGCCATGGCGGCGGCTTCGCGTTCAGAGCTTCAGGCGCTGCCAGATCGCCTTGGTGGCGCCGGCCGCGTTGAGGGTGTAGAAGTGCAGGCCCGGCACGCCGGCGGCGAGCAGGCGCTCGCACAGCGCGGTGACCACGTCGAGGCCGAAGGCACGGATCGACTCGCGGTCGTCGCCGAAGCTCTCGAGGCGCTTGGCCACCCAGCGCGGCACTTCGGCACCGCACATCTCCGAGAAGCGCATCAGCTGCGAGTAGTTGGTGATCGGCATGATGCCCGGCACGATCGGCACCTCCACGCCCTGCGCACGCGCGTCGTCGACGAAGCGGAAATAGGCGTCCGCGTTGTAGAAGTACTGGGTGATGGCCGAATCGGCGCCAGCCTTGACCTTGCGCACGAAGTTGTCCAGGTCGTGGCGCGGCGACTTCGCCTGCGGATGATATTCCGGGTAGGCCGCCACCTCGATGTGGAACCAGTCGCCGGTCTCGGCGCGGATGAACTCCACCAGCTCGTTGGCATAGCGGAATTCGCCGATCTCGCCCATGCCCGAGGGCATGTCGCCGCGCAGGGCGACGATATGGCGGATGCCGCCGGCACGGTAGGCCTCCAGGATGGCGCGGATGCTCTCGCGCGACGAGCCCACGCACGACAGGTGGGGCGCGGCCTCGGTGCCCTCGCGCTGGATCTCCAGCACGGTATCGAGCGTGCCCTGCTGCGTGGTGCCGCCGGCACCGAAGGTCACGGAGATGTACTTGGGCTGGAGCGGCGCGAGCTGCGCGCGCGTATTGCGCAGTTTCTCCAGCCCTTCCGCCGTCTTGGGCGGGAAGAATTCGAAGCTGTAGTAGCGGTCTTGCATGATGGTGGCGCGCCGCCTTTGGCGCGGCGCGCGGATAGGTTCCGGACCGGGGCGCGTGGCTTCAGTAGCCGCGGCGTTCGCCCAGCAGCAGGCTGGCGAGCAGCCAGGAGATCACGCTGTAGAGGATCGAGCCGAGCAGCGCCGAGCCGAAGCCCTCGACCACGAAGCCCGACAGCAGCCGGCCGACGAACAGGAACAGCAGCGCGTTGATGACGAAGATGAACAGTCCCAGCGTCAGCAGCGTGACCGGCAGCGTCAGGATCACCAGCACCGGCCGGATCAGCGCATTGACCAGGCCCAGCACCAGCGCCGCCAGCATCGCCGAGCCGAAGCTGCGGATATAGATCGACGGCACCAGGTAGGGCAGGACGAACAGCGCGACGGCGTTGATGACCCAGACGACAAGCAATCTCATGGCGGCTCCTTGATTCGGGTTTCCCAGTCCCTCCGCGGCCGGGCGCGGCAGCGGAGAGGGCATCGGGGAGACGGCGGGCGCTGCAGGGCGGACGCATCCGCCGCGCGGCAGCACCTGCCCGCTCCCCCGCCCGCTGCCGCAGGCGCGGCAGCGGGGCGTGCGGCTGGCACGGATCCATGGCGGATCCGTGGCGGATCAGTCGATCAGTAGCGGTAGTGGTCGGCCTTGTACGGGCCTTCCTTCTTGACGCCGATGTAGGCCGCCTGCTGCTCGGTCAGCTCGGTCAGCTGCGCGTTCAGCTTCTTCAGCTGCAGGCGCGCCACCTTCTCGTCCAGGTGCTTGGGCAGCGTGTAGACACCGACCGGGTACTTGCCGCTGTCGCGCTCCAGCCACAGTTCGATCTGGGCGATGGTCTGGTTGGCGAAGGAGCTGCTCATCACGTAGGACGGGTGGCCGGTGGCGCAGCCCAGGTTCACCAGGCGGCCCTTGGCCAGGATGATCAGCTTCTTGCTCGGCTTGTCACCGACCGCGGGGAACACCACGTGGTCGACCTGGGGCTTGATCTCGTCCCACTGGTACTTCTCGATCGAGGCGATGTCGATCTCGTTGTCGAAGTGGCCGATATTGCAGACGATGGCCTGGTCCTTCATCTTGGCCATGTGCTCATGCGTGATCACGTGGTAGTTGCCGGTGCAGGTGACGAAGATATCGCCATGCTCGGCCGCGTAGTCCATGGTCACCACGCGATAGCCTTCCATCGCCGCCTGCAGCGCGCAGATCGGGTCGATCTCGGTCACCCAGACCTGGGCCGAGAGCGCGCGCAGCGCCTGTGCGCTGCCCTTGCCCACGTCGCCGTAGCCGGCCACCACCGCGACCTTGCCGGCGATCATCACGTCGGTGGCGCGCTTGATGCCGTCCACCAGCGATTCGCGGCAGCCATACAGGTTGTCGAACTTGCTCTTGGTCACCGAGTCGTTGACGTTGATGGCCGGGAAGCGCAGTTCACCCTTCTGCGCCATCTGGTACAGGCGGTGCACACCGGTGGTGGTTTCCTCGGTCACGCCGCGGATGGCGGCCAGGTTGCGGCTGTACCACGACGGGTCCTGGGCCAGCTTTTCCTTGATCGCGGCGAACAGGAAGGTCTCTTCCTCGCTGCCCGGCTTGGCGATCAGCGAAGCGTCCTGCTCGGCGCGCGCGCCCAGGTGCAGCAGCAGCGTGGCATCGCCGCCGTCGTCCAGGATCATGTTCGGGGTGCCGCCGTCGGCCCAGTCGAAGATGCGGTGGGTGAAGTCCCAGTACTCTTTCAGCGACTCGCCCTTGAAGGCGAACACCGGCGTGCCGCCCGCGGCGATCGCGGCGGCGGCGTGGTCCTGGGTCGAGAAGATGTTGCAGGAAGCCCAGCGCACATCGGCGCCGAGTGCCTTCAGCGTCTCGATCAGCACCGCGGTCTGGATGGTCATGTGCAGCGAACCGGCGATGCGCGCGCCCTTGAGCGGCTGGCTGGCGGCGAATTCATCGCGGATGGCCATCAGGCCCGGCATTTCGGTCTCGGCGATGGCGATTTCCTTGCGGCCCCAGCCGGCCAGGCCAAGGTCGGCCACCACGTAATCTTGCTTGAGTTCGGTCACAGCGTTCATGTATCACTCCGGTGAAGAGTGGCGACGGTGACGAGTGCGGGAAAGGCGGCACGGCGCGGAATGCAGCGCGTGCGCATGGGTCGACTCGCCTCCGTGCAGACCACGGATCAGCGAGCGCCGTTGAAGACAGTCCGAGCCTGGCGGAAGCGCCCAATCCTGGCGGCGGGCCTGAAAGGGAAGTATCAGGCCGGCACCGGGGAAAGGAGGCGGATCCGTTGCAACGCTCCTCGGAGTGGCGCTATTGTAGCGTGCCCGGCGGCCGTGCGCACCGCCGGGATCCGATTTCTTTGCTGGCATCCGCCAGCCCTTGCCTGCCGCCGCACGCACGCCCGACATGAATCCGACGCCACCTCGCCCCCTCTCGCCACCCCGCGCCCTGACCATCGCCGGCTCCGACTCCGGCGGCGGCGCCGGCATCCAGGCCGACCTCAAGACCTTCGCCGCGCTCGGCTGCTACGGCATGAGCGCGATCACCGCGATCACCGCGCAGAACACGCTCGGCGTAAGCGGCGTGCATGCCATCCCGCCGGCCATGGTGGCCGCGCAGATCGATGCGGTGGCTGGAGATATCGGCGTCGATGCGGCCAAGACAGGCATGCTGGGCAGCGCGGGCATCGTGGAGGCCGTGGCCGCGGCGGTGGACCGGCACGGTATCGGCAAGCTGGTGGTGGACCCGGTGATGATCGCCACCTCGGGCGCCACGCTGTCCGACGACGCCACCGCCGAGGCCATGGTGCGCGAGCTGTTCCCGCGCGCCATGCTGGTCACCCCGAACCTGCCCGAAGCCTCCCACCTGCTGGGCCGGCGCATCGCGCATCGCGCCGAGATGGAAGCCGCCGCGCGCGAACTGCTGGCGATGGGCTGCCGCGCCGTGCTGCTCAAGGGCGGTCACCTCGAGGACGGCGCCGAGAACCAAGGACTGGACGACCTGCTGATGCATGCCGACGGCCGTGTGCGCGTCTTCACCCACCCGCGCATCGCCACCCGCAACCTGCACGGCACCGGCTGCACGCTGGCTGCCGCGGTGACGGCGCAGCTCGCGCGCGGCCAGGTACTGGAAGACGCCGTGGCCGGCGGCCTGGACTTCGTCGCCCAGGCCATCGCCGCCGGCGCCGGGCTGCGGCTCGGCGCCGGCAACGGCCCGCTCAACCACGGCTTCGCCCCGCGCACGCTCGGCTGAGCCCTATCTTTTTTGCACGGAACATCGCATGCAGACCCTGACCGACATCGACCTGCGCCATGACCCCGAGGCCGCGCACTACGTCAAGCACGAAGTGGTGACGGTGGCCTTCGCCACCGCGCCCGGAGAACTGATCAGCCGCGAAGGCCCCAACCGCTACCGCCCGGGCGACGCCATCGTCGCCAGTGCCGGCGGCGACCGCTGGTGCGTCTCGCGCGAACGCTTCGACGCCCGCTATGAGGCCGTGCCGCCGCTGGCGCACGGCGAGGACGGCGCCTACCGCAACCAACCGATCCCGGTGCTGGCCAAGGCCATGAACGCCCCCTTCGCCATCGCGCGCAGCGCCGGCGGCGACGTGCTGACGGGCAAGGCCGGCGACTGGCTGATGCAGTACGCGCCGGGAGACTACGGCATCACGGAGCGGGTGCGTTTCGAGCAGGTGTACCGACGGTACGTCAAGGCCGGCTGAAGCGGCGGGGAAGAGGGATCTGCCGGCCTCGCCCGCAGACAGGATCGGCGAGGCCTGTGCTGGCTATGCGACCCGCCACGGGTGGCCGGCGCCAGCCCCCACCCCCGGCCCCTCTCCCGCAAGTGGGAGAGGGGGGCCAACCGGCGCGGCGCGAATGCCATCGCGCTGGACGAAGCCGACGAGATGCGCCAACACCAATCGCCAAGCACACGGTCTTGGCTCCCTCTCCCCGCATGGGGGGAAGCGGGGGTGAGGGGTGGTCTAGCAAGGCGCCACATCCAGCGAAGCCCTCGGTGTGATCCAGCACACGAGCCCAACACCGGAACCAACGGTGTGATCGAGCACGCGGGCACGAGAACCAAGCCTGCCCCCGTTCAATCCCCGCCGCTGGACAGCGGCACCAGCTTGAACGCTGCCCGCGCCACGCACACCACATTGCCGGCGGCGTCCTTCACCTCGCCCTCACAGAAAGCGATGCGCGCGCCGCGGCGGATGCAGCGTGCCTCCAGCGTCAGCTCACCACGCGCCGCCGCAAGGAAATGGGTGGACATGTCGATGGTGATGACACCGGTCTCCAGCGGCGCGTGGGAGCGCGCGGCACCGCTGAGCGTGAAGTCGAGCGTGGCCATCAGCGTGCCGCCATGCACGTCGCCACGGCTGTTCACCAGCGCTGGATGCGCCGGCAGGCGCGTATGGCACAGGCCCTCCTCCATGCGGACCGGCTGCAGGCCGAAATAGCGCATCAGCGGAACGTCGATGCCGAAGTAGGGCTTGTCGGAGGTGCCCGGCGCTGCCGGCACGATCTCGGGGAGGGTGTAGGAACTCATCTGCATGGCTGGCTTGGCTTGCCTGGGACACGGGCGCGCCGTCCCGCGCGGGACGGCGTCGCAGCGCGCCTGGCGCCTTACTCGATCTCCACCACCGGCTGGCCCTCGGCGACGGCGTCGCCGGGCTGCACCAGGGTGGCCTTGACGACGCCCCCGGACTCGGCCTCGAGCGGGATTTCCATCTTCATGGACTCGATGACCATCAGGACGTCGCCGGCCGCAATGGTAGCGCCTGCGGCGATGGCGATGGAGGAAACATGGCCGCTGACGGCGGCTTCGAACTGGGACACTCGGGACATCAGGCCTCTCTTGGTGGAATTGGGGAGGCTGAGCGGCGTCGTGCTGCGCGTGCCTGCGCTGGGCCAGCGGCTGGAGGACATCCCCGCCCTGCTGCAGCACTTCGTGCGTGCCTGATGCGAGCGCAACCAGATGCCGGTGCCGGAAATCGCGCCCGACGTGGCGCGCCACCTGGCGACGCGGCGCTGGCCCGGCAACTTGCGCCAGCTGCGCCAGAAGATCGAGGAGGCGCTGGTGTTCTGCGACGGCCACCGGCTGCGCGTGGCGGATTTCGCGCGCGGCGAGGGAAGCCTGGCCGCCGTACTGGCCGAAACACCGCCGGCCGGCCTGGCGCCCGTCACCGACCTGCCCGCCACCGCCCTGGTCGCCACCGCCCTAGACGCCACCGCCCTGGACGCACCGGCGCCCGTGGACGCCCCGCCCACGCCGCAGGCCGACGCGCCGCTGCGCGCGCTGGCCCACGAAGCCGTGCTGCAGGCCATCACGCGGCATGGCGGCAACAAGAAGCAGGCCGCCCACGCACTCGGCATCCCGCGCTCCCACCTGTACCAGATCCTGGCGCGCGGCGAGCGCGCCTGAAGCGGCTGCCGCGCGGCGCCGCGGCCCGCCCCGTCAGTCCGCGACCGCGTCCAGCGGCAGCCGCATCGCCACGCGCCGGCGCAGACCGAGTGCGGCCTCGCCCGCGAGCGCCGCCGACAAGTGCGGGCACAGCGCCGCCGGTGCCAGCGCGACGAAGCCCAGCCTCGCATAGAACGGCGCGTTCCAGGGCAGGTGCGAGAACGTGGTCAGCCCAAGCGACACCAGCCCCTGCGCGCGCGCCCACTGCACCACCGCCGCCACCAGCGCGCGGCCGATGCCGCGGCGGGCGTGCGCCGGATGGACGTCCATCTCGTCGAGGAAGGCCTGCGCGCCGGACCGGCTCGCCAGCGCGAAACCGGCCACCGTGCCGTCGCCGGCCTGCGCCACCCACAAGCGGCCCTGCCGCTGGGCATCGCACAGGTCCTGCGCGGGCAAGGTCTGCGCGCGCAGCGCGGGCGGCAGGTCATCGGCAGGAAACAGCGCAGCGGCGGCACGCTCGATGGACGGCAAGGCGGCGAGGTCGTCGATGGCGGCGAGGCGGACCTGGTAGGGCATGGGAAGACAGGGATGAGGCCGGGATGAGGCCAGGATGAGGCCGGGTCGAAACCGATGGCGTGAGCCAGGCCGCCACGGCCTGCCGGCGCCTGCCCTCACCCCCGGCCCCTCTCCCGCAAGCGGGAGAGGGGAGCGAACCGGCGCGAAGCGAATCTCGTCGCGCCGGGCGAAGCCATCCGGATGCGCCCAAGCCGATCGGGAGAGCCAACACGCGCACCCGCGCCGCTCGACAGAACCAACAGGTGTTCCCCCTCTCCCCTCACGGGGAGAGGGCCGGGGAGAGGGGTGGGCTAACAAGGCGCCACGCCCAAACGAAGCCAGCGGTGTGGCCCAACACGCAAGCACAGAATCAAAGCCAACGGTATGGCCCGCCCCCCCCGCGATGCCAGCCATGCCGGCCAGCGCCAGTCCCCGCCCTACCCCGCCGGGAACATCCCCTTCAGGTTTGCCACCGCGGCCGGCACATCGGCCGCCTCGGTGATCGCGCGCACCACGGCCGCGCTGCCCACGCCCGTCGCCAGCACCTGCGGCAGGCGCGCGGCATCCACACCGCCGATGCCGACCAGCGAGGGCACCACCGGCTGCATCAGGCGCACATAGGCCTGGAAACGGCCCAGGCCCTGCGGCGCGGTGGGCATGACCTTGGTGGTGGTGGGGAAGATCGCGCCCAGCGCCAGGTAGCTCGGCCGCAGCGTCGCTACGCGCAGCATCTCGGCGTAGCCGTGGGTGGACACCCCCAAGTGCAGGCCGCTGGCGCGCAGGGCGTAGAGGTCGGCCTCGTCGAGGTCTTCCTGGCCGAGGTGGATGCCGTAGATTCCGCTGCGCGCGCTGTCGTTGCCGTGCGCGGCGTGCCAGGCGACGGCGATGCGCCAGTGGTCGTTGATGAACAGCCGCGAGGCGGAGCCGCGCGCGGCCAGCGCGGCGCGCTCGACTTCGCGCTGCACCGCCTGGGCGTCGTCCGACTTGAAGCGCAGCTGCACGGTCGGCACCGCCAGGGCGACCAGGCGCTCGATCCAGTCGGCGTCGGGCACCACCGCGTACAGCCCCAGGGCGGGGCACGGCGGGAAGGCGGGCGGCAACTGGTCGGGCGCGGCCAGCGCGGGATGGCGCACCTGCGGGAAGCGCGCGAAGGCATCCGGCCAGTCCAGCGTGCCGGTACGCCAGGCTCGCGCCAGGCAAAGCGCGTCATGGGCGGGGAAATGCATCTGCAGGCAGGCCAGCAGCACGGCGACGAAGCCGGGGCCATGCGGCGCGTCACTATCCGCGCCAGCGCCCAGCACCCAGGTGCCCATCGGCGAATGCACGGTGTCGATCCACTGTCCGCCCTCGCGCTCGCTGCAGATCAGCACCGCGCCGGCTGCCGCCACGCGGGCGATCACCGGCGGCTCGGCCTCGCCATCGGCCAGCAGCACGTCATGGTCCTGCAGCAGCGCGGGCGCATCCTGCAGGCGCCAGGCGCGCCAGGCCTGGTCGGCGGCGCCGAAGGTGGCGCCGTGGCGCGCCAGCAGCTGCTGGCGCAATGCGGCGTCGCACGCCGCCTGCACGCCGTGCGCGCTCATGCCGCGCCCCCCGTGCCGGTGGCATGCCAGAACGGCATGCCGACCACCGGCGTGCTGGCCTGCGCGATCTCGCGCTCCGGCATCGGACCGGCCAGGTAGGCAGTGCGGCCCGCGGCCACCGCCAGGGCGAACGCGCGCGCCATCTCCACCGGATAGGCCGCCTGCGCGACCGCCGTATTCAGCAGCACGCCGTCATAGCCCCATTCGAGCACCTGGGCCGCATGCGAAGGCAGGCCCAGGCCGGCATCGACGATCAGCGGCGTATCGGGCAGGCGCTCGCGCAGCACGCGCATCGCATGCGGGTTGACCGCGCCTTTGCCGGTGCCGATGGGTGCGGCCCAGGGCATCAGCGCCTGGCAGCCGACGTCGAGCAGGCGGCGGCACAGTACCAGGTCTTCGGTGCAATAGGGCAGCACCTTGAAGCCTTCCTTGATCAAGGTCTCGGCCACCGCCGGCAGGTTCAGCGTGTCGGGCTGCAGCGTGTAGTCGTCGCCGACCAGCTCGAGCTTGATCCAATCGGTCTCGAACACCTCGCGCGCCATCATGGCGGTGGTGATCGCTTCCTGCGGCGCCAGGCAGCCGGCGGTATTGGGCAGCACCGGCACCGCCAGCGACTTGAGCATCTGCCAGAAGGCATGGCCGCCCTCGCCGTCGCCGACGGCGCCCTGGCGGCGCAGCGCCACCGTCAGCATGGCGGGATGGGAGGCCTCGACTGCGGCCTGCAGCGTGGCCGGCGAGGGATAGCGCGCGGTGCCCAGCAGCAGGCGCGAGTCGAAGGTCTCGCCGTACAGCACGAAGGGATCGCGCGCGGCGGGGCTTGCTTGCAATGTCATCGGTTCAGCCTCCCGTCACGGGTTGCACGAGATCGACGCGGTCGCCGGCGGCGAGCGCGGTGGCCGCATGGGCGGCACGCGGCACGAAGTTGCCGTTCAGCGCCGCCGCGAAGGGCGGCGCGATGCCGGCGCGCGTCGCCGCGTCCGCCAGCGTGGCCGGCGCTTCGAGGGCGAAGGGACGGCCGTTGAGCAGGATTTCCATGGTTTCCATTCGGCGTCAGTGCAGCGTGGCCAGCGGCCTGGAAGCATCGGTCTCGATCATGCCGGGCCAGCGCAGCGCCGCCGGCACGGCGTGCGCGGCGGGATCCCCGCCCAGCAGCGCGCGCACTACGGCGCAAGCCGCCTCGGTCACCGCCGGGGCGATCAGGAAACCATGCCGGTACAGGCCGTTGAGGCGCACCACGCGCGCCTGCTGGTCGACACGGATGGCCGGCAGGTGGTCTGGCCGCGTGGGACGCCGCTGCACATTGAGTTCCAGCACGCGCGCCTCGCCGAAGGCCGGATCGAGCGAGTAGGCCGCCGACAGCAGTTCCAGCGCGGAGCGCACGCTCATCGGCGAATCATCCTCGCTTTCCAGCTCGGTGGCGCCGATCACATAGAGGTCGTTGGGCTTGGGCGCGATGTAGATCGGATAGCGCGGGTGCAGCAGGCGCACCGGGCGGTGCAGCTTGACCTCGGGCGCATGCACGCGCACCACCTCGCCGCGCAGGCCGCGCAGGCCCGGCATGCCACCGGCGGCCTGGGCCGGCCAGTCGCGGCGCGCTCCCAGTCCACGGCAATCGAGCACCACATCGGCGCGGATGCCCAGGCCGGGCAGGTCTCCGGCCTCCACTTCGCCAGCCTCCCACACGCAATGCACGCCTTCGGCCACCGCGCAGTGAAGCAGTGAGCGCAAGGCACCGCGATTATCGAGCTGCCCCTCGCCGGCCAGCAGCAGGCCCTGCTGGAAGCGGCCCGCCAGCGCGGGCTCCAGTTCGGCCACGCCGCGCGCGTCGAGCGCACGCATGCGCTCGGCTACCAGTTCCGGTGGCGCCACCGCGCGCACGCGGCTGGTGAACAGCGACATCTCGGCGCGGTCGCGCGCATGCCATACGACCAGCGTGCCATCTTCCTGGAAGAAGACCGGCTCGGGCAGCTCGGCCACCCAGGCGCGCCACAGGTCGACGCTGGCAATGCCCAGCTCGACGATGCGGCGCTCGGCGATGGCGGATTCCGCCAGCGGGGCCAGCATGGCCGCCGCCACGTGGGCGGCCGAGCCCGCGCCATCCGGGCCCATGCGCTCGACCAGGGCCACGCGCGCGCCGGCGCGTGAAAGCAACCAGGCGGCGATGCGCCCGGACAGGCCGGCGCCGAGAATGGCGACATCAAACGACTGCTGTGTCATGGGATTCGTTGTGCCGGCCGCGCGGGCGCCTGTGCGCCGCGCGGCCGGCCTCCTGTGCATCTGGGAGCGGCCGGCGCGCCAGGCGCGCGGACCGCTCCGGGATCGCGGGCATGCCCGCGTGGCGTGTGGGCCGAAGCCTTACGAGTAGATCTTGCCGCCTTGCTTGACGAACTCGATCGACTTCTCCTGCATGCCCTTCTCGGCCTCGGGCAGCGAGGCGGCGTAGTCGCGCACTTCCTGCGTGATCTTCATCGAGCAGAACTTCGGGCCGCACATCGAGCAGAAGTGCGCGATCTTGGCGCCTTCGGCCGGCAGCGTGGCATCGTGGTACGAGCGCGCGCGCTCCGGATCGAGGCCGAGGTTGAACTGGTCTTCCCAGCGGAACTCGAAGCGGGCCTTGGACAGCGCGTTGTCACGCAGCTGCGCGCCCGGCCAGCCCTTGGCGAGATCGGCCGCGTGCGCCGCGATCTTGTAGGTGATGATGCCTTCGCGCACGTCTTCCTTGTCGGGCAGGCCCAGGTGCTCCTTGGGCGTGACGTAGCACAGCATGGCGGTGCCCATCCAGCCGATGTTGGCGGCGCCGATGCCGCTGGTGATATGGTCGTAGCCCGGCGCGATGTCGGTGACCAGCGGTCCCAGGGTGTAGAACGGGGCTTCGTAGCAGTGCTTCAGCTCCTCGTCCATATTGGCCTGGATGCGCTGCAGCGGCACGTGGCCCGGACCTTCGATCATCACCTGCACATCGTGCTGCCACGCCTTGGCGGTCAGTTCGCCCAGGGTGCGCAGTTCGCCGAACTGGGCATCGTCGTTGGAATCGGCGATGCAGCCCGGACGCAGGCCGTCGCCCAGGCTGAACGACACGTCGTACGCCTTCATGATCTCGCAGATCTCGTCGAAGTGCGTGTACAGGAAGTTTTCCTTGTGGTGGGCCAGGCACCACTTGGCCATGATCGAGCCGCCGCGCGAAACGATGCCGGTGACGCGGTCAGCGGTCAGCGGCACGTAGCGCAGCAGCACGCCGGCGTGGATGGTGAAGTAGTCCACGCCCTGCTCGGCCTGCTCGATCAGCGTGTCGCGGAACATCTCCCAGGTCAGGTCCTCGGCGATGCCACCGGTCTTGTCCAGCGCCTGGTAGATCGGCACCGTGCCGATCGGCACCGGCGAATTGCGCAGGATCCATTCGCGCGTTTCGTGGATGTGCTTGCCGGTGGACAGGTCCATGATGGTGTCCGCGCCCCAGCGGATCGACCACACCATCTTTTCCACTTCCTCGGCCAGCGAGGAGGTCACGGCCGAATTGCCGAGGTTGCCGTTGATCTTGACGCGGAAATTGCGCCCGATCGCCATCGGCTCCAGTTCGGTGTGGTTGATGTTGGCGGGGATGATGGCGCGGCCGGCGGCGATTTCCTTGCGCACGAACTCGGGCGTGATGTCTTCCGGACGCAGCGGCAGGCCGGCGCCCAGCGCGTTGCCGGGGTGCTGGCGCAGCAGCGCCTTGTACTCGGGCTTGTCGTACAGCGCCTGCAGGTTCAGCGATTCGCGCAGCGCAACATACTCCATCTCCGGCGTGACGATGCCGCGGCGCGCATAGTGCATCTGGGAGACATTGGCACCGGCCTTGGCGCGGCGCGGGTTGGTCAGTTGCGAGAAGCGCAGGTGGGCCGTGGCGGGATCGTTGGCGCGTGCGCGCCCGTACTCGGAGGACAGGCCGGACAGGATTTCCGTGTCGCCGCGCTCCTCGATCCACTTGCCGCGCACCGAAGGCAGGCCTGCCTTGAGGTCGATATGCACGTCGGGATCGCTGTAAGGACCCGAGGTGTCGTAGACCGGGATCGGCGGGTTGGCCATCTCGCCCTTCTCGGTGCGCGTGGCGGTCTGCAGGATGGTGCGCGAGGGCACGCGGATATCGGGCCGGCTGCCGGTCAGGTAGGTCTTGCTGGAAGCCGGGTAGGCAAACTTCTGGTCGAGATCGCTGGCGAGCGTCTCGAAGGATGCGGCGGGGGCGGAATTGTTGCGGGCCATAGTGTCGTCCTCTCTCGTGCGGGGGATGGACGAAACCAGGAGCGCGGTGAGCATGCCGTGCCGGCTTGGCCGGGGGGGCATGTGCCTTGCGAAAGGCAGAGCGGTTCGGCTTACATGAAACTTCCCACGCCGGTACTAGCCGGATCGGGTTCGAAGGGACTCTCTCAGCCGCACGGCCCATCCGCGCGGCACCCCTGTTTCATCCAACGGGCTCAATTTAAGCACAAGCGGGGTGCAGGCGCCAGCCTTGTTTCGAAACGGCGCGCCCGCGGGACGCAGCGCGCCGGGGGTGCCGCCACCAAGCGGCTGCGGGGGCACCCCGCGTGCCGCCATGGACCCATGCAGGCTCGCGCGGTGGCACCAGTGCCGCCACGCGCGGCGGCCGGACAGCGCGCCGCCGGCCGCCGCCTTACGGGAATGTCCGGCAAATGGCCTACCATGCCAGCAGCAGGACCGTCGCAACGCAGCCCCAGCCCCTCAGCCAGGAGACAGGACAAGATGACCGACGCCGCCACGCACCGCGTGTTCAACCAGGTGCCCGAGCTGTCCGGGTACAACCTCTTCGCCACCGACCCGGCGCTGCGGACCGCGCTGGACCGGCTGGGCGGCGCCTGGCATGCCGGCGCGCTGGAGGATTTCGGCGCGCGCCTGGGCCAGCCCGAGGTGCTGGAGTGGGGCGCGCAGGCCAACCGCCACCCGCCGGAGCTGCACACCCACAGCCGCACCGGCGAGCGCATCGACCGCGTCGACTTCCATGCCAGCTGGCACAGCCTGCTGGGCCTGCTGCGCGGCCAGCAGCTCCAGGCGCTGCCGTTCTCGCAGCCGCGCGAGGGCGCCTGGGCGGCGCGCACCGCCGGCTATTTCCTGCAGGCCCAGGTCGAGGCCGGCTCGCTGTGCCCGGTCACCATGACGCTGGCCAGCATCCCGGTGCTGGCCAAGGAGAGCGCGCTGTTCGCCGAACTGGCACCGCGCCTGTACAGCGCCGAGCACGACGCCCGCGACCTGCCCTGGCGCGACAAGCGCGCCATCATGATCGGCATGGGCATGACCGAGAAGCAGGGCGGCTCGGACGTGCGCAGCAACACCACGGTGGCGCGCCCGCTGCGCGGCGAGGGACGCGGCGCCGCATACGCGCTGACCGGCCACAAGTGGTTCTTCTCCGCGCCGATGTGCGACGCGCACCTGGTGGTGGCGCGCGTGGGCGCGGAGGACGGGCCGCTGTCGTGCTTCTTCGTGCCGCGCTGGCGCGACGACGGCAGCAAGAACGCGGTGCAGATCCAGCGCCTCAAGGACAAGCTCGGCAACCGTTCCAACTCGAGCAGCGAAGTCGAGTTCCGCGACGCCACCGGCATCCTGATCGGCGAGGAAGGGCGCGGCATCCCCACCATCATCGAGATGGCGACCTACACGCGGCTGGATTGCGTGATCGGCAGCGCGGCACTGCTGCGCGCGGCGCTGGTGCAGGCCCTGCATCACGCGCGCCACCGCATGGCCTTCGGCCGGCTGCTGGCCGACCAGCCGCTGATGGACAACGTGCTGGCCGACCTGGCCTTGGAAAGCACCGCCGCCACGCTGCTGATGATGGAACTGGCCCATGCCTTCGAGCGCGCCGACGGCGACGCGCTGGCCTCGGCCTGGAAGCGCGTGGTCACGCCCGCCGCCAAGTTCTGGGTCTGCAAGCGCACCATCGAGGCCACCGGCGAGGCGATGGAGGTGTGGGGCGGCAACGGTTACGTCGAGGAGAGCCCGATGGCGCGCCTGTACCGCGAGGCGCCGGTCAACTCGATCTGGGAAGGCTCGGGCAACATCATGTGCCTGGATGTGCTGCGTGCGCTGCAGCGCAGCCCGGAGGACGGCGCACGGCTGCTGCAGGACCTGGCCCAGCGCGCGGGCGGCCACCCGGCGGTGCGGGCCGAGCTGGCTTCGCTGCAGGCGCAGCTGCGCGCCGCGCCCGACACGCTCGAAGCCGGTGCCCGGCGTTTCGCCCAGGGGCTGGTGCTGACCGCGCAGGCGGCGCTGATGCTGGCCCATGCCGATGCCGAAAGCGCCGCACTGTTCGTCGCCAGCCGGCTCGGGCACCAGCACGGCCGCGTCTTCGGCACGCTGGATGCGCCGCCCGAGACACTGCGCCGCGTGGCGGCACGCGCCTGGCCGGCCTGAAGCGGGCCGCGGCCGCCGCCGCCGATACACCACGCTGAGACATGAGACGAGGACGGGGCGCGCGAGCGCCCCGTTTTCCTGTGGCGCAGCGAGCCCTTTTGTATCCGGAACGAGATGGCACTTCAGGGGCAGGGGCGGCACGCCGTAAACCGTCACGTGGTAGCGGCAAGCTGAAACAATAAAAAGCGCCGCCTGGATCCCATTCGTCACACGAGGCGGCGCTGCATTCGCATCCGTTCCCCCAATGAACCTGTCCCAACGCTTGTTGCTCACCCTGTCGCTGGCCCTGCTGGCACTGCTCTTCGTCGGCCTTGGCGGCATCTGGCAGATGAGCCGCTCGGAAGAGCGCTTCGAGTACTTCAACGACAACACCCTCACCAGCGTGCGCGACCTCGACACCATGGAGCGCGCCGTCACGGCCATGCGGGTGGCGCTCTACCGCCATGCGCTCGCCGATACCCCGGAACTGAAAAGCGAAGCAGAAGGCATGCTGGCCGATGCCGCCAAGAGCTTCGAGACCGCCCTCTCCAAGTACGAGCGCGAGGACATCTCCGACGACACCGACCGCAAGATGCTCGAGACCGACCGCGCAGCCATGTCGCGCTACCGCGCCGCGCAGGGACCGTTCCTGGAGAAATCGCGCGCCAGCGGCGACGCCGAAACGCACCTGATGCTGGTGCGCGGCGAACTCGACCAGGCCTCCGCCGCGCTGCGCAAGGCCATCCTCGATCACGGCGACTACAATGCGCGCATGGGTGCCGAGCTGGTCGCCAGCAACAAGGCCGCCTACACCTTCGCGGTGCGCGCCTTCTCGATCGCCATCGCGATGGCCATCCTGATCACCGCCGTGCTCGCCTTCTCGCTCTACCGCCGCATCCATGACAGCCTGGCACAGATCCAGGGCTCGCTCGAACACGTCAGCACGACGCTCGACCTCGGCCACCGCGCCACGGTGGGCCGGCTGGACGAGGTAGGCCGTACCGCCGACGCCTTCAACCGCCTGGTGGAGCGCGTCGCCGCCACGCTGGGCGAAGTGCGGCGCTCGACCGAGTCGGTGACGGTGGCGGCCAGCCAGATCGCCGCGGGCAACACCGATCTCTCCTCGCGCACCGAGCAGCAGGCCGCGTCGCTGGAAGAAACCGCATCGAGCATGGAAGAGCTGACCACCACGGTCAAGCACAATGCCGACAACGCGCGCCAGGCCAGCTCGCTGGCCGCCAATGCCGCCAGCGTGGCCGAACAAGGCAGCGCCTCGGTGCAGCAGATGGCCAGCACCATGACCGCCATCAGCGACAACGCCGGCCGCATCGCCGAGATCACCGGACTGATCGAGGGCATCGCCTTCCAGACCAACATCCTGGCACTGAACGCAGCGGTGGAAGCTGCGCGCGCGGGCGAGCAGGGGCGCGGCTTCGCCGTGGTGGCCGGCGAGGTGCGCAGCCTGGCCCAGCGCTCGTCGAGCGCGGCCAAGGAAATCAAGGAACTGATCGACACCTCGGTAACGACCGTGCGTGAAGGCTCGCAGCAGGCGGAGAGCGTCGGCGGCACCATGGAGGAGATCCGCCAGGCGGTGAAGCGCGTGTCGGACATCATCGCGGAGATCGCCGCCGCTTCCGGCGAACAGAGCGCGGGCATCACCCAGGTGAACCAGGCGGTCGGCCAGATGGACCAGGTCACGCAGCAGAACGCCGCGCTGGTGGAGGAAGCCGCGGCCGCGGCGCAGTCGCTCGACGACCAGGCGGCCAAGCTGCGCGAGGCGGTCGGCGCCTTCCGCCTGGCCGCGGCCTGAGCGGAGCCTCGGCCCGGACCGAGGCATGGGGCGCGGTGCCGCAGCACCCTGCCCCGCCGCCCCGTCGGCATCCGGGCGTAGCGACTCAGGCCTCCAGCGCCGGCTCGGGCAGCCGCAGCGTGACGTGCGGCGCGAAGCGGATCAGGTCGTGCGCGCGCTCGCCGATCATGATGGCCGGGGCATTGGTGCTGCCGCCGACCAGCGTCGGCATGATCGACGCATCCACCACGCGCAGCGCCTGCACACCGCGCACCCGCAGTTGCGGATCGACCACCGCCCGCGTGTCCATGCCCATGCGGCAGGTGCCGACCGGATGGTAGATGGTGTCGGCGCGGGCACGGATGAAGGCGCGCACCGCATCGTCGTCGCTGCCATCGGCGCGCAGGCCGGCGGAATACAGTTCCTTGCCGCCGAGTGCGGCCAGCTGCGGCATGGCGAAGATGCTGCGCACGATGCGCACGCCGGCGACGAGATCGTCGAGGTCGCGCACGTCGGACAGGTAGCCGGGGTCGATGCGCGGCGCAGCCCGCATATCGGGCGAGGCCAGCCTGACCTCGCCGCGGCTGCGCGGCCGCAGCAGGCAGACGTGGCAGGAATAGCCGTGGCCGAGGTGCATCCTGCGCAGGTGGTCGTCGGCCATGGCGACGACGAAATGCAGTTGCAGATCCGGCTCGTCGAGCCCCGCACGGCTGCACACGAAGGCGCCGGCCTCGGCATAGTTGGAGCTGAGCATGCCGCTGCGGTCGCGCCGGTAGCGCAGGATCTCGCCCAGCAGGCGGAACACGCCGCCCAGCGACACCCCGAACAGTTCCGGCGAACCCACGCGCTTGTGCAGCGCCACCCCGAGGTGGTCCTGCAGGTTGCCGCCAACGCCCGGCAGGTCGTGCACCATGGGAATGCCGAACTCGCCGAGGTGCCGCGCCGGCCCCACGCCGGAGACCATCAGCAGTTGCGGCGAACCGAAGGCGCCGGCACTGACGATCACTTCACGGCGCGCCCGAATCAGTTGCTCGCGGCCGTCCTGCCGGACCATCACGCCGATGGCGCGCCGGCCGGCGAAGGCGATGCGCAGGACCGGCAGGCCGGCCAGCACGTGCAGGTTGGCGCGACCGCCGTTGCAGGCCGCGCCGCCGCGGCCGCCGTGCAGGTAGGCGCGCGCCGCGTTCCAGCGTTCGCCGCCGTGCTGCGTGACCTGGTACCAGCCGGCGCCTTGCTGGGTTTCGCCGTTGAAGTCGTCGTTGTACGGATAGCCCGCTTGCTGCGCGGCTTCGATGAAACGCTGGCCGAAGGGATTGGGCGTGCGCAGGTCGCTTACTTGCTGCGGTCCGCTGCCGCCGTGCAGCGGGTGGTCGTCGCGCCCGTCCACGCGCACATTGCATTCGGCCCGGCGGAAGTAAGGCAGCACGTCGTCCCAGGACCATCCATCGCACCCCGCCGCGGCCCAGTCGTCGTAGTCACCGGGGCGGCCGCGCAGGTAGATCATGCCATTGAGGGAGGAGCTGCCGCCCAGGCCACGCCCGCGCGGCTGGTAGCCGCGGCGGCCGTCGAGGCCGGGCTGCGGCACCGTGGCATAGCCATAGTTGCGTGCCCCCGCGCGGGGCAGCAGCGCGGCGTAGCCGGCCGGCGTCCACACCAGCGTGTGGTGGTCGCGCCCTCCGGCCTCCACCAGGGCGATGCTGTCGCCGCCACTGTCCGCCAGGCGTCCCGCCAGGGCGCAGCCAGCGGAGCCTGCGCCGACGATGACGAAATCGAATTCGCGTTCCATCTGTTCCCCCGCCTGCGCGCCGCCTTGTCCTGCAAGGCAGTCATCCGGTGCGGGCGCCGCCCCGCGGTCTTGCCGTCGGGACCGCATGCGCCACGAGAACCAGTGTAGGCGTTCGCGCCGCTGCTGGGAATGGCACCGGGGTCATGCACGAGCGCCGCTGTGCGGGCGTTCGCACGGCGGGAGGAACAAGCCGGGGACGGGTGCCGGCCGGGGCATGGTGCCGGCCCGGCGCGGGCGGGCTCAGCCGGCCAGCATCGGCCGTCCGAGCATGCGCGACAGCACCGCCTCGGGCGAATGCGTGTGGTCGGAGATGGCCTTGGGCGCCAGGTAGAAGGTCTGTTCCATCATCGCGCGGCCGCGCATCGCCGCATGCAGGACCTGGTCGCTGAAGACGATCCAGGTCGAGCCGGGCGGGAAGTGGAACTCCTGCTGCGGCACCTGCGCCTGGTAGTCCAGGTCGGCCTTGGCGAGGTCGTGCAGCTGCAGCATGCGATGGTCGTATTCCGAACGCCTGCGCTTGGTGATGTGGAGCTGCTTCATCAGCCATGCCTGGCCCGGCCACATGCCGCGCGTCTGCGGCACGAAGCGGCGCGCGAAGTCGCCGAAGGGCTCGCCCACGCGCCAGACGCGCGGCGCGTCCGGGTCGATGTTGTGGAACACGCGCAGCAGGCGCTGCCCGAGCAGCGGATTGGAGGGGAAGGAATCCACGTGCAGCCGCGTATCGTCCTTGCGCCAGCTCACCGGCCGCCCGGCGATCTCGCTGGGCCGCAGCGAGGTGCCGGCGCGCTTCATGTGCGGACCGTACTCGGGGAACAGGGTCAGCACCAGCTTCTCGCTGTACTCGGCATAGCGCCGCACCAGCGCCGACATGGCGGCCAGGTCGGCTGCGCTGCCCACCGCGCCGCGCACAGCGCCGCTGTCGGCACGCAGGTTGATGTTCTTGGACTTGCCGTCCGACCAGCGGCTGTCGAGGAAGCGCTCCTCGCCCGGCTCGAAGTGGAACTTCAACTCGGGAAAGTACAGCACGCAGCCCTGCTCCAGTTCACGGCGCAACGCCGCCGCAGTCGCCGGTGAAACCTGCGGCTGCCAATCGGTGTAGGGCTGGGGACGGATCAGGTCGAGCGCGGGCGCGGCGGCCTGGGAACGATCGGCCGGCGACGGGGCGCGGGTCTGGGCAGTAGCCATGGCAATCCTTGATGGGCTGGCGGCCGGCAGTGGGCACGGCAACCACCGCGCGCGCGGCGGCGCGGCCCGGCCACGCGATGGCGGCATTCTACCCCGCCCTATCCGGAGCGGTGCCGGCGCCGCGTGCGCCGCTTGACCTCGGACAAGGGGGGCGCCGGCGTCCCGGCCGCCCGCGGCTGAAACGAAAACGCCGCCCCGGGGGGCGGCGTCGGGTGACGTCTGATCGCGCCTGATGGCGTCAGGCCGGAGCAGTCCCGGCCAGGCCGTCAGCGGCTCAGAGGCCGGCGGCGGCGCGCAGCGCGGCGGCCTTGTCGGTGGCTTCCCACGAGAACTCCGGCTCCTCGCGGCCGAAGTGGCCGTAGGCGGCGGTCTTCTCATAGATCGGGCGCAGCAGGTCCAGCATCTGCACGATGCCCTTCGGACGCAGGTCGAAATGCTCCTGCACCAGTTCGGCGATCTTCTCGTCCGAAATCTTGCCTGTGCCTTCCGTGTAGACCGTGATATTGATCGGACGCGCCACGCCGATGGCGTAGCTGACCTGCACCTGGCACTGGCGCGCCAGGCCTGCGGCCACCACGTTCTTGGCGACGTAGCGGGCGGCGTAGGCGGCCGAGCGGTCGACCTTGGACGGATCCTTGCCGGAGAAGGCACCGCCGCCGTGCGGCGAGGCGCCGCCATAGGTGTCGACGATGATCTTGCGGCCGGTCAGGCCGCAGTCGCCCTGCGGGCCGCCGATGACGAAGCGGCCGGTCGGGTTCACCAGGTACTTGGTTTCCTTCAGCATCTCGGCCGGCAGCACCGGCTTGATGATCTCCTCGATCACCGCCTCGCGGATCTGGGCCTGGCTGATCTCGGGCGAGTGCTGGGTCGACAGCACGACGGTATCGACACTGTGCGGCTTGCCGTCCACATAACGCACGGTCACCTGCGACTTGGCATCCGGGCGCAGCCAGGGCAGGCGGCCGTCACGGCGCAGCAGCGACTGGCGCTCGACCAGGCGGTGCGCGTAGTAGATCGGGAACGGCATCAGTTCCGGGGTTTCGTCGCAGGCGTAGCCGAACATCAGGCCCTGGTCGCCGGCACCCTGGTTCAGGTAGTCGTCCGAGGCGCGGTCGACGCCCTGGGCGATGTCAGGCGACTGCTTGTCGTAGGCGACCAGCACTGCACAGCCCTTGTAGTCGATGCCGTAGTCGGTGTTGTCGTAACCGATGCGCTTGATCGTATCGCGTGCGACCTGGATGTAGTCGACGTTGGCGGTCGTCGTGATCTCGCCGGCCAGCACCACCAGTCCGGTGTTGCAGAGGGTCTCGGCGGCGACGCGGGCATACTTGTCCTGGGACAGGATGGCGTCCAGGATGGCGTCGGAAATCTGGTCGGCGACCTTGTCGGGATGGCCTTCGGAAACGGATTCCGAAGTGAACAGGAAGTCGTTTGCCACGAACTTATTCTCCAGGTTGGCTATTGCGTGCCAGCCTGGTCAGCTCCAGCGGCGACGCTTTAGCGGTATTTACATTCCGCCCGGGTAGAGCGGTATCGCCCCGCAAGTTGTCAGTTAACTCGGCGATACGCGCTATTATACGCGGCTATTTGCTGCCTTGCACCGTGCCCTCGCCGACGTAGCCGCCACGCCGGCCTGCGCAGCCCCCGGCGTGCGCGGCGGCGAGACCGACCTACCCGGCCTACCGAAACGATGACTTTCCTGTTCTGGCTGATCTCCCGGCTGCCGCTGCGCTGGCTGCATGCCGCCGGCGGCATCCTCGGCCTGCTGGCAGCGCGCCTGCCCGGCCGCTATGCCACCCGGCTCGACGAGAACTTCCGCCTGGCCTTCCCGGCCGCCACCGATGCCATGCTGGCCGATGCCGCGCGCTCGACGGGCCGCATGATGCTGGAGATGCCCTACTTCTGGAGCCGCAAGACCCTCAAGGCGAAGCTCTATGATTTCAACGACCGCGTCTGGCCCGAGCTGGACAGGCTGCAGGATGCGCACGGCAAGGGGCTGATCATCCTGACGCCCCACCTGGGCTGCTTCGAAGTGCTGCCGCAATCCTACGCGCTGCGCCGTCCCGTAACCTGCCTGTTCAAGCCGCCGCACCAGCCCTGGCTGCGCGACTTCGTCGAACGCATGCGCGGGCGCGACAACATCGCCATGGCGCCGGCCACCCCGCGCGGCGTGCGCATGCTGGTCAAGGCACTCAAGCGCGGCCAGGCAGTCGGCATCCTGCCCGACCAGGTACCGAGCGCCGGCGAGGGCGCCTGGGCGCCCTTCTTCGGCAAGCCTGCCTACACCATGAGCCTGGTACAGCGCCTGCAGCAGCTCACCGGCGCGCCGATCGTGATGGTGTTCGCCGAGCGCCTGCCGCATGGCGGCGGCTACCGCGCCCACCTGCGCGTGATCGACGGCATGCTGCCCGACGACCCGTCGGCCGCCGCCGCCGTCATCAACCGCACCGTGGAATCGCTGGTGGCCGACGCGCCGACCCAGTACCTGTGGGGCTACAACCGCTACAAGCATCCGGCGGGCGCCAGCCTGCCGCCGCAGGCCGCCACCGACCCGAGCACCCCATGAGCCGCGTCCTGACCCGGCTCGGCATCGGCCTGCTGAGCGTGCTGGGCAAGCTGCCCTATCCGCTCGTCGCGCGCTTCGGCGAAGCGCTCGGCAGCCTGCTGCACTGCGTGCCGAGCAGCCGCCGCCGCGTGGTCGAGACCAATCTGCGGCTGTGCTTTCCCGACAAGAGCGAGGCGGAGATCCAGGCGCTGTCGCGCCAGACCTTCCGCCAGGTCTTCCGCAGCTTTGCCGAGCGCGGCATCTTCTGGACCGGCAGCGAGAAACAGATGCGCCGCTGGGTGCAGATCGATGACCAGGCCGACCTGGTGGCGCTGGACGGCACGCCGCACATCCTCGTCACCATGCACCTGTCGGGCGTGGAAGCGGGCGCCATCCGCCTGACCATCCACCTGCGCGACCACGTGGGCCGCTCGGGCGCCTCGCTCTACACCCAGCAGAAGAACCGCCTGTTCGACGCCTTTCTGAAGGAGGCGCGCGGCCGCTTCGGCGCCAATATGATCTCGCGCAGCGACAGCGCGCGCGATATCCTGCGCTGCCTGAAGAAGGGCGAGGCGCTGCAGCTGATCGCCGACATGGACTTCGGCGAACGCGATTCGGAGTTCGTGCCGTTCTTCGGCGTGCCCGCGCTGACCCTGACCTCGGTGGCGCGCCTGGCGCGGCTGACCGGCGCCAAGGTCGTGCCGATCTATACCGAGATGCTGCCCGACTACGGCGGCTATGTGCTGCATATCCTCCCGCCCTGGGACGGCTATCCGGGCGAGAACGTCAGCGAGGACACGCGGCGCATGAATGCCTTCTTCGAAGACTGCATCCGCCCCCGCATCGCCGAATACTACTGGGTGCACAAGCGTTTCAAGCACCGTCCTCCGGGCGAGCCGGAAGTTTACTGAGACCGGCCCGCGGCCGCGCCGGCGGTGCCGGCGGGCGCGGGCTACAATCGCTGACATGAAACTCCAGTTCACCAAGATGCAGGGTGCCGGCAACGACTTCGTCGTGCTGGACGGCATCCACCAGAAGATCGACCTGAGCCCGGCCCAGTGGCGCGCGCTCGCCGACCGTCATTTCGGCGTGGGCGCCGACCAGATGCTGGTGGTCGAGCCCGCCACGCGCGATGACGCCGATTTCCGCTACCGCATCTTCAACGCCGACGGCGGCGAGGTCGAGCACTGCGGCAACGGCGCGCGCTGCTTCGTGCGCTTCGTGTCCGACCGCGGCATGACCGACAAGCGCTCGGTGCGCGTCCAGGTGATGAAAGGGCTGATCACGCTGACCCTGCAGGACGACGGACAGGTCACGGTCGACATGGGCGCGCCCGAGCTGGAACCCGCGCAGGTCCCCTTTGTTCCGGCCGGCCTGCCGCAGCGCAGCGAAGGCGAGGACACCCAGTACGGGCTCGAGGTCAACGGCCGTACCGCATGGATCACGCCGGTGTCGATGGGCAACCCGCACGCAGTGCAGGTGGTGGACGACGTGGAGCACTTCCCGGTCCTGCAGGATGGCCCGCTGATCGAGCACCACGCCAGCTTCCCGCAGCGCGTCAACGCGGGCTTCATGGAGATCGTCGAGCGCGGCACGGTGCGGCTGCGCGTGTTCGAGCGCGGCGCTGGCGAAACGCTGGCCTGCGGCACCGGCGCCTGCGCGGCGGTGGTGGCCGGCATCCGGCGCGGCCTGCTCGACTCGCCGGTCAAGGTGCATACGCACGGCGGCGACCTCACCATCGCCTGGGCCGGCGGCGCCAGCCCGGTACTGATGACCGGCCCCGCCACGACGGTATTCGAAGGCAGCATTGACCTCGACCGGCTGCCGGTCTGATCATGGGGGCTTGGCGCCCCTTTCGCCACTTGGCGGCAGCGGGGCGCGCCCTTGGAGCGCACGATGACGCTGGAGAATTTCCGCATCACCCATGGCAAGGACTTCCGTCTTGCCGAGTTCGCCGCCGGCGCCAAGCCCATCTCGAGCGGCGACAAGGCCGCCGACCTGGCGCGCCTGGACGATATCTGCGAGAAACTCGACGCCATGCAGGACGTGTTCTATGCCGAACACCAGCGCAAGCTGCTGGTCGTGCTGCAAGGCATGGACACCGCCGGCAAGGACGGCACGGTGCGCAGCGTGTTCCGCACCTTCGACCCGCTCGGCATCCGCGTGGTCGCCTTCAAGTCGCCCACGCCGGAAGAGCTGGCGCACGACTACCTGTGGCGCGTCCATGCCCAGGTGCCGCGGCGCGGCGAAATCGTGGTCTTCAACCGCAGCCATTACGAAGACGTGCTGATCACGCGCGTGCACGGCTGGATCGACAAGGCCGAATGCGAGCGCCGCTACCGGCAGCTGCGCGACTTCGAGAGAATGCTGACCGAGACCGGCACCACCGTCGTCAAGTGCTTCCTGCACATTTCCAAGGAAGAGCAGAAAGCGCGCCTGGAGGCGCGCCTGGCCGATCCCGAGAAGCACTGGAAATTCGACACCACCGACCTGGCCGAGCGCAAGTACTGGAAGGAGTACATGGCGGCCTACGAGGACGCCATCGCGGCCACCAGCACGCCCGAGACACCCTGGTACGTGGTGCCGGCGGACTCGAAGACGCACCGCAACCTGATGGTCGCCGAGATCCTGTTCGCCGTGTTCAGCGCCATGAAGCCGGCCTATCCGCCCGCCAAGCCGGAACTCGCGGGCCTGAAGGTCGACTGAAGGTCGACTGAACGCCGCACCCGGCCCACTGTACCCGCTACTCGCCGTGGCCCCGGTCCCGGTGCACGTCGTGGGTCACGAAGGGATGCTCGGCACTGGGCATGGCCAGCCATTCCGGATGCTGCAGGGTCTGGCGGATATCGGCCAGACCGCTTTCCCAGTGTTCCTCCATCGCCAGCCGGCCGAACTGGTAGTCCTTGGCATTGCCCTCGAAGCTCTTGTCGCGGTAGATCAGGTGGACCACGTTGCGCCGCGCCGTGCAGGCGTGCTCGAGCGCGCGCTTGTACCAGGGGTCCTCGCGCCCGGCCGGCGGCACCAGCTCCAGCACCTCGCTGAGCAGGCGGCGCAGGTTCTGCTGCTCGCACAGGGCATCGGTCACCGCGCGCGTGCGGCTCGAATACTGGATATCCTTCTGCCGCTCCGCCACTTCCATCAGGTTGTGCGGCAGGTGCCCGCGCGCGCTCCACAGGTCGACCTGGAAGATCAGCGCATCGCGCCGCGGCTGCGCGCTCAGCACCTCGGCCAAGGGCGTATTGGAGACGAGACCGCCGTCCCAGTAGTACTCACCGTCGACCTCCACCGCAGGAAAGCCCGGCGGCAGCGCGCCCGAGGCCATGAAGTGTTCGGGCCGCAGCGTCTCGCGCGTGTTGTCGAAGTAGGCGAAGTTGCCGGTGTGCACATTGACCGCGCCGAGCGAAACGCGCATCGCGCGGTGGTCGTTGATGCGGTCGAAATCGGCGAAACGCTCCAGCGTGGCGCGCAGCGCCGAGGTGTCGTAGAAGCTGGCCTGCCCGGTCGGCACATGGCCTGACAGCAGCTTGGGCAGCGAACGCGGCACGAAGAAGCCGCGCTGGCCCTCCAGCACCGCGCGCATGGCATGCCAGCCGTCGTACCACAAGCGCAGCGGATCCGGCCAGTCGACCGCGTCCCAGTCCATCCAGCCGTGCGGGAGGCTCGGCAGCCAGGGCTGCCCGCAGATGTACTCCCAGAAGTTGCGCAGCTGTTCGACGCGCCGCTGGGGCGCATTGCCGGCGATCACGGCGGCATTGAGCGCGCCGATCGAGATGCCCGCGACCCAGTCCGGCTCGATACCGTGCTCCGCCAGGCCCTGGTAGACACCGCCCTGGTAGGAGCCCAGCGCCCCGCCGCCTTGCAGCACCAGCGCCCGCACGCGGTAGGCGCGCGCCAGTGCTTCGATGCTCGCGGCATGCGGGACCGCCGGCGCCGCGTGCGCCTGCCGCGGCGCTGTGGCCGCTGTGGCCGCTGTGGCGGCTGTGGCCGATGCTCCAGCCCTTGCCCTCTTCACCGCGGCCGGCACCTGTGCACCGTTGCCGCGGCGTGCCGGCGCGCGCCGCGCCCCACCCTGCCCGTTCCCTGCCACGCCCGTTCCTCCGTCTGCCTCGTTCAAACCCCGGGCGGCCGTCCCGGGGCGGCCGGCCACGCTTGCCCTCATTTACTGCATATACCAGCCGTGGCTGACAATGAAGGACTTCTCGGTCAACGCCGCGGTCGGGAAGGCACACAGGAACAGCGCCGTGCGCGCGACATCGTCCACCGTGGTGAAGACGCCGTCGACGGTACCGCCCAGCATCACGCGGCGCACCACCTCTTCCTCCCGCGGAACGCTGCATGCGGCGGCGGCCTGCGCAGGCCGCCGCCACGCCGCCGCGAGGCAAGCCCGCGGCCGCGTCGTCAGACGCCGTAGCGTGCGCGGTAGGCGGCCACGGCCTCGCGCGAGGCCCCCAGCGCCGGATCCTGGGAGGCGTCGAGATAGGCCAGCAGGTCGCCCAGGCTGGCGATCGAGATCACCGGCACACCATACTCGCGCTGCACGTCCTGCACCGCCGAATGGGTCCCGACCTGGTCGGCCGTGCCGCTCTTCTCCATGCGGTCCAGCGCGATCAGCACCGCGGCCGGCTCGGCGCCGGCGGCACGGATCATCTGCATCGACTCGCGCACCGAGGTGCCGGCCGAGATCACGTCGTCGATGATCACCACCTTGCCACGCAGCTTGGCGCCCACCAGGGTGCCGCCCTCGCCATGGTCCTTGGCTTCCTTGCGGTTATAGGCGAAACCCACGTCGCGGCCCATGCCGGCCAGCGCCACCGCCGTGGCCGAGGCCAGCGTGATGCCCTTGTAGGCCGGCCCGAACAGCACGTCGAACTCCAGGCCCGAGGCCAGCAGGGTCTTCGCGTAGAATTGCGCCACCTGACCCAGCATGCCGCCCTGGTTGAACAGGCCGGCATTGAAGAAATACGGCGACTTGCGGCCGGCCTTGGTGACGAATTCGCCAAAGGACAGCACGCCTGCGTCGAGCGCGAAGCGGATGAAGGTCTGCCTGAGTTCGGCCGCTTCCCCCGGCTGCGTGGCGGAAGGCGTAGTCTGCTGCGTCATCTTTTCTCTCTATATCGAAATTTCCCGAGATGTTACGGATTATCAGCGCCAACCTCAACGGCATCCGCTCCGCCTCCAAGAAGGGGTTTTTCGAGTGGATGGGCAAGCAGGACGCCGACATGGTCTGCGTACAGGAACTCAAGGCGCAGGCCGCCGACATGACCGAAGCGTTCCTGGCGCCACATGGCTACCACGGCTACTTCCACTATGCGGAGAAGAAGGGCTACAGCGGTGTCGGCCTCTACACCCGTCACCGCCCGGAACGCGTCATCACCGGCTTCGGCAACACCGAGTTCGATAACGAGGGCCGCTACGTCGAGGTGCAGTATCCGCACCTGGCGGTGATTTCCGTCTATGTGCCCTCGGGTTCCAGTTCGGAAGAGCGCCAGCTGGCCAAGTTCCGCTTCATGGAAGCCTTCCTGCCCCACCTGCTGCAGCTCAAGGCCAGCGGGCGCGAGATCGTGCTGTGCGGAGACGTCAACATCGCGCACAAGGAAATCGACATCAAGAACTGGAAGGGCAACCTGAAGAACTCAGGCTTCCTGCCCGAGGAACGCGCCTGGATCGGCGAACTGTTCGACACGCACGGCTATGTCGACGTGTTCCGCCGCCTCGACCCGCGCCCCGAGCAATACACGTGGTGGAGCAACCGCGGCCAGGCCTATGCCAAGAACGTGGGGTGGCGCATCGATTACCACCTGGCCACGCAGAAGATCGCCGAGACGGCAAGCGCCACGTCCATCTACAAGGACGAGAAGTTCAGCGACCACGCACCGCTGTCGATCGACTACGATTTCGCCTTGTAGGGCACGTGCGCCTGCGGCGCCCGCTGCCACGGGCGATCGCATGCTGCAGTGCGTCAGCAACCCCGCTACAATGCAGGGCCCCGCCTTGCGCGGCGGGTCCGCAACGTCCAACCCCAGTGAGTCCGCCATGGTTTTCAAAGTGTTCGTCGATGGTCAGGAAGGCACCACCGGTCTCCGGCTGCTCGACTATCTCTCCGGTCGTCCCGACGTGGAACTGCTGCGCATCGCCGAGGACAAGCGCAAGGACCCGGCCGAACGCGCGCGCTTCCTGAATGCCGCCGACGTCGCTTTCCTGTGCCTGCCCGACGTGGCCTCGCGCGAGGCGGTGTCCCTGGTGACCAACCCGGACACCTGCATCATCGACGCCAGCACGGCCTTCCGCACCAGCGACGACTGGGCCTACGGCCTGCCCGAACTGACGCGCGGCCAGCGTGACAAGGTGCGCCAGAGCAAGCGCATCGCCGTGCCCGGCTGCCACGCCAGCGCCTTCATCACCGCGGTGCGCCCGCTGGTCGAAGCCGGCGTGATGCAGGCCGACTATCCGGTCTCGGCCTTCTCGCTGACCGGCTACAGCGGCGGCGGCAAGAAGATGATCGCCGAGTACGAAGCCGGCGATAACCCCAAGCTGACCAGCCCGCGTCCCTACGCCCTGGGCCTGACCCACAAGCACCTGCCCGAAATGCGCGTGCAGACCGGCCTGGCGCAGGCGCCGGTATTTACCCCGGTGGTCGGCAACTTCCTCAAGGGCCTGGCCGTGACCGTGCCGGTCTACCCGGACCGCCTGGCACGCAAGGTCTCGCCCGAGCAGATCGTCGAGATCTACCGCCAGCACTACGAAGGCGAGCAGTTCGTGCGCGTGCTGCCGTTCGACGCCGACAGCAACCTCGACGCCGGGGCCTTCGATGTGCAGGGCTGCAATGACACCAACCGGGTCGACCTGTTCGTCTTCGGCACGCCGGAGCATGTGGTGCTGATGGCGCGTCTGGACAACCTGGGCAAGGGTGCCGCCGGTGCGGCGGTGCAGTGCATGAACGTGCATGTGGGGGCGGATGAAGCGACCGGGCTGACTGCCTGATCTTTTCCTGCCCCGGGGCCCTGCGGGTTGCGGGGCCGATGCCGGATCGATGCCGTTCAGCGGGAGCTGGGCGGCATTTTTCTTTTGGGGGATTGGTTGGGGTCTATGTGAATTGGGCTCGACGTTCGTGACTTGGTGCTCTGGGGCTTGAGTTCGGGCGATGTCGGTCTGCGAGGCAACGGCCGGTTTCGACTCCCCCTGCGGGGGAGCCGACTCGCTTTCGTGACGCAAGGCTTTTGCGCGTGGATTCGAGTGGTATCGGTCAGTGTGACAACGGCCTGTTTCGACTCCCCCTGCGGGGGAGCCGACCTACTTTCTTGGTCTTGCCCAAGAAAGTAGGCAAAGAAGGCGCGCCGGGTGCGGCTTAAAACCCCCTCGCGTGCTGGGGCAAAGAGCGGCCGGGCCCCAACTCGGATCGCCTTAAGGCGATCCTCAGACAGGGGGCCCTCTTTTCCGCTCTTTGCCCCAGCACGCGAGGCGCCGCACACGGCAGGGAAAAGATGCCACACCTCGCTTCGCTTCGGGTGGAGGTGTTCGGCCAGCAAGCTGGCCGAACACAAAGCCTTAGCAAGCTTGGCCGTTACGCAAAAGCGAGCCCATTCGCAAACCAATGGTTTGGCCTTTCCCTCCCGTGTGCGGCGCCTCGCGAATGGGCCCCGGCCGCCGATGAAGCCCGTCCGCTGTCTGAGCGGCCGCAGGCCGCGAGTTCGGACGGGCGCGGCGGCCGGGGCCCATTCGCGAGGGGTCTTCGCCGCACCCGGGTCGCCTTCTTTGCTTACTTTCTTGGGCGAGACCAAGAAAGTAAGTCGGCTCCCCGCAGGGGAGTCGAAACAGGCCGTTGCCTCGCACACCGAAAACGCCCCAACCCAAGCGCCAAAGCAGCCAGCGCCAGCCACCCTACTTCTTCAACGGCCTCTGCTTATCCTCATCCCCGCTATCCACCGGCGCATCCCCCAGATTCTTCATATTCGCCTGATAAGGCGGCAACTCACTCATCGTCATATTGCGCGCCTGCACATACAGCGGCAGCACCTCAGGCATGTGCTTCTCCAGCTCGGCGATACGGCTGCGCCCGGAGGGATGGGTGGAGAGGAATTCGGCGCCGGCCTGCGACTGCGTGACCGTGCCCATCTTCTGCCACAGCGAGACCGAGGAGCGCGGGTCATAGCCGGCGCGCGCGGCGATGTCCATGCCGACCAGGTCGGCTTCGGTCTCGTCGGCGCGCGAGAAGCGCAGTGTCAGCAGGTGGGCGCCGGTGCCCAGGGCCATATTGCCCAGGTTGCCGAAGCCGAACAGCTGCGAGATCACGTTGGCGCCAAGGTTGGTGATCTCGGACTGGGCAGCGCGCTCGCGCGCGTGCTCGCGCAGCGCGTGGGCGATCTCGTGCCCCATGGCCATCGCCACTTCGTCGTCGGTCAGCTTGAGGCGGTCGAGCAGGCCCGCGTAGAAGGCGATCTTGCCGCCGGGCATGCAGAAGGCATTGACCTGGCGGGTGTTGATCAGGTTGACTTCCCAGTTCCACTGCCGCGCGCGCTCGTTCCAGCGCACGGTCTCGGGCAGCAGGCGGCGCGCGATCGCGCGCAGGCGGATGAGCTGCGGATTGTTGTCGGGCATCAGCGTGCGCTGTGCCACCGCCTCCTGCTTGATCTGCTCGTACTCCTGCGCCGCCTGCCGCTCGATATCCTCGAGCGGCACGATCTTGCGGATCGAGGCGTTGCGGTCTTCGAGCCGGATGCCGTCCTCCTGGGCTAGGAGCGGAAGCGGGAGCAGGACCAGCGCAAGGCCGAGCGCCGCGCAGAGCGGCCGGCCTGGCATGGCCTTGGCGGGCTGCCGAACACACTGGCGACGGGACATGTCACAACCTCGGTCATGAAAAAAGGCCGGCATACTGGCGAAGGGAGCGAAGGCCGTTCGGATGCCGGTCAGGGTGATGCAATAATACACGGCGCCCGCGCGGCCGCAGGCGAGATTCCGCCGCGGCCCGGCACGCCTGCCCAGCCGTCCGTCCATGCATTCATGACCTTCCACGACTATCTCGACATCTTCCGCAACCGCCGTATCGGCGCCATGCTGGCGCTGGGCTTCGCATCCGGCCTGCCGCTGGCGCTGACCTCCGGCACGCTGCAGGCCTGGATGACCGTCGAGGGCCTGGACATCAAGACGATCGGCTTCTTCTCCCTGGTGGGCCAGGCCTATATCTTCAAATTCCTGTGGGCGCCGCTGATGGACCGCTACACGCCGCCGCGGCTGGGCCGCCGCCGCGGCTGGCTGTTGCTGACCCAGCTCGGCCTCGCCGCCGCCATCGCCGGCATGGCCTTCTGCCCGCCGCGCGAAGCGCTGTGGGCACTGGCCGCGCTGGCCGCGCTGGTGGCCTTCCTGTCGGCCTCGCAGGACATCGTCTTCGACGCCTACAGCACCGATGTGCTGCAGCCGGCCGAGCGCGGCGTGGGCGCGGCGGTCAAGGTGCTGGGCTACCGGCTGGCCATGCTGGTCTCGGGTGGACTGGCGCTGTGGCTGGCCGACCGCGTGCTGGGCTGGCCGCAGATGTACCTGCTGATGGCGGCGCTGATGGCCGCCTGCGTGCTGTCCCTGCTGTGGGCGCCCGAGCCGGACGCGCCGGCGCGCGCGCCGCGCTCGCTGGAAGAGGCGGTGCTCGGCCCGCTGCGCGACTTCTTCTCGCGCCCCGGGGCCTGGTGGCTCCTGCTGCTGATCGTGCTGTACAAGCTGGGCGATGCCTTCGCCGGCGCGCTCTCGACCACCTTCCTGATCCGCGGCGTCGGCTTTTCGGCGGGCGAGGTCGGCATCGTCAACAAGACGCTGGGCCTGGCCGCCACCATCGTCGGCGCCCTGTTCGGCGGCACGCTGATGGTGCGCCTGGGCCTGTACCGCTCCCTGCTGCTGTTCGGCGTGCTGCAGGCCGTGTCCAATCTGGGCTACTGGATGCTGGCGGTCACGCCGCAGCACCTGTGGACCATGGGCGCCGCCATCGGCGTGGAGAACCTGTGCGGCGGCATGGGCACGGCCGCCTTCGTCGCGCTGCTGATGGCCTTGTGCAACCGCTCCTTCTCGGCCACGCAGTATGCACTGCTGTCAGCGCTGGCTTCGATCGGCCGCGTCTATGTGGGACCGAGTTCGGGCTACCTGGTGGAAGCCTGGGGCTGGGCGCCCTTCTATCTCGGCACGGTGGCCATCGCGATTCCGGGCGTGCTGCTGCTGCGCGCCATGCGCGGCACCATCCACCGCTACGAGGCCGAGGCCCGCGCCGGCAACTGAAGCCGGCAGCCGGGGCCGGGCCCGCCGCCGGCTATTCCTTGTAGTAGACGATCTGGTGCGAGGTCGCCAGCAGCTCGCCGGCGGCGCTCCAGATCTGCGCGCTCTGGTCGAAGTAGCCCTGCCGGAACACCTGCGCCCGGGCGCTGGCCAGCACGTGGCTGTCGCCCAGCGCCGCCAGCGTGGCGGCGTCGGCATGGAAATAGGTGGTCAGCGACACCGTGCCGGCCGGCACGAAGCCGGCGCGCTTGAGGAAGATGCGCGGATAGAAGGTATCGCACCACGAAGCCACGGCGGCAAAGTCGGGCGTACGCGCCGGCGCGTCGCGCAGCCAGAACTGCGTCAGGCTGTCCGGATGCTCCGTGCCTGCCTCGGCGCTCGGCTTGGCACCGCGCAGCGGGCGCATATCGTAGGCCTTGAGCCAGCGCACCGGGGCGAAGCCGCCCGCCGCCGGCACCTGCTCCGGCGGCGGCGCCTCCGGACGCACGGCCTCGCCGCAACCCCAGGTCTCGCGTCGCACGGCGAAGACGGCGCTGGCGGTGGTCGCCACCACGCCCTGCTGGCGCAGTTCCAGGCTCCAGTGCTGGGTCGAGCGGTTGGTGCGCGAGGGCCGCGCCTCGATCTCGAACGGACCTTCGGCGATCGGGCCGGCGAAGTTCACGGTCAGCGCGATCGGGTCGCCCAGCCGCTGCGGATGCTGCAGCACCGCCTGCAGCAGCGTGGCGGCGGTGATGCCGCCGAAGGGGCCGATCATGTTCCAGTAGGCCGGCGTGGTGCGGCCGAGGAAGCGGTCGGGACCGGCCGGTTCGAGCGCCAGCGCGTCGTCGAAGGGGTGCGGCGCCAGCGTTCCGGCCGCGTCTGCGGAAACTGCGGAGACTGAGGACATGGAAAAAAGTACGATCGTTCGGCAACGATGGCTACAGTAGTCGTAGTCAGCCTGACCGTCAAGCCTGGTCGCGTGCCACGGCCGGCAGATCGCCCGCATGAGCCCGCCCTGGCCCGGCTGCCTTCAACGGCCCGCAGCCTGGCGTCCGCCCGGCAGTTGCCAGCCGCGCTGGTTGGCAACCACGGCCAGCAGCACCAGGGCCATGCCCGCCAGTTGCGCCGGGCTCAGTACGACGCGAAAGACGAGCACATCGATCGCGATGGCGACCAGCGGATAGATGAAGGACAGGGTCGCGATCGACAGCACGCCGAGGCGCTGGAAGGCGGCATACAGCCAGGTGTACATCACGCCGGTATGCAGCAGCCCCAGCGCCAGCAGCGCCCCCCAGGCCTGCGCGCCGTAGCTGCCCGGGGCCGGGTGGGCCAGCGGCAGCAGCAGCGGCACTCCCAGCAGCATCTGCAGGCCGGCGATCTGGGCCGGCGGCAGGCCCTGCAGCCGGCGCGTGGCGAAGGTGGTGACGGCATACAGCAGGGCCGCAACCAGGGACAGCGCGACGCCGGCCAGCAGCCGGCCAGGCGTGCCGCTGCCGCCGTGCTCCAGCCCGGTGATCAGCACGACACCGGCAAAGGCCAGCAGCAGCCACGGCAGCCGCCCGGCGCCCACGCGCTCGCGCTGGAACAGCGCCACCAGCCACAGCAGGAAGAAGGGCTGGGTGTGATAGACCACGGTGGCGATCGAGATGCCGCTGTAGCGGTAGGCCGAGAACAGGCAGATCCAGTTCAGGATCAGCGCGATGCCGCCGAGCGCCAGCCAGCTCCACTGGCGTGTGTCCATGGGCCTCCAGCCCCGCTGCAGCGCCAGCGCGCCGAGCAGCGCCAGGCCGCCCAGCAGGCAACGGAACCAGACCACGTCGATGGGCGGCTGGCCGCTCATCACCACGAAAGCGCCGATGGTGCCGGACAGCGCCATGGCGGCGACCATGCGCCAGGTGCCGCCTGTCGCGGCGTGCGCCGGCGGCGCGGATGCGGGATTCGTCATGTCGGGATTTGCGTCGAGGTCAGCGGAGGACCGGTGCGGGCCATTCTTCCACCCGCCATCCAGATCAACAATCCGTCCACTGAACAATTACCATGTGACAAAAAGTCAAAATCCGACACCCCAAGGAGCGACTGCGGATGCCGATGCCCTCCCTCAATGCCATGGCCGTGTTCGCCCGCGTGGTCGATGCCGGCAGTTTCTCAGCGGCCGCGCGCCAGCTCGGCATGACACCTTCGGCGGCCAGCCGCCATGTGTCGCGGCTGGAGGCGGCGCTGGGAACCGCCCTGCTGCAGCGGACCACGCGCGCGGTCGCGCTGACCGAGCCGGGCCGTGCGGTCTACGCGGCCTGCACGCGCATGCTGGCGGGCGCGCGCGAGGTCGAGGCGCTGGCCGGCGCCCAGCCGGGCGAGCCGCGCGGCCTGCTGCGCGTCAGCGCCCCGGTCTCGTTCGGCCAGGCCTGGCTGGCCCCGCGCCTGCCCGCGCTGCTGGCGCGCCATGCGGGACTGGAACTGCAACTGTCGCTGACCGATCGCCTGGTGGACCTGGTCGAGGAAGGCGTCGACGTGGCCGTGCGCATCGCGCGCGACCTGGCGCCGGGCCTGGTGGCGCGGCCGCTATGCGCGGTGCGCTACCGGCTGGTGGCCGCACCGGCCTTCCTGGCACGCCACGGCGTGCCAGGCACGCCCGCGGCACTGCCGGCGCTGCCTTGCCTGTACCTGGGCTACGGCGCATTCGGCGAGCAATGGACGCTGCGGCGCGAGGACCGCGCGACGGAGGGGGAAACGGCAGAGGCGGGAAAAGCAGCAGGGGCGGAAAGCGACAGCAACGCCACGGCCGAAATGGCCGAGACGGTCACCGTGCGGGTGCCGCCGCGGGTAACGGTGAACAACAGCGCGGCCATCGTGGCGATGGCCGCGGCCGGCGCCGGCATCGGGCTGGTGCCCGACTTCGCCGCGGCGCAGGGCCTGGCCGACGGCAGCCTGGTGAGCGTGCTCGACGACTGGCGCGTGCTGGAACCCTATGCCGGCACCGCCTACGCCGTGTACACGCCGACGCGGCACCTGGCCCCCAAGGTGCGCGCCTTCATCGACCACCTGGCCGCGCCGGCTCAGGCCGAGCAGACGCGGTAGACGGCCAGGCTGCCGCGCCAGTTGGCGGCCCAGTTGACCGTCACGCCCTCGTGCATGACCACGCGGTCGAGCACGCGCAGGCCGACCTTGGGCGCCAGCGCCTCGAAATCCTTGATGGTCAGCACGCGCACGTTGGGGGTGTCGTACCACTGGTAGGGCAGCGACTCCGACACCGGCATGCTGCCGCGGAACACCGACAGCCGGTGCGGCCAGTAGCCGAAGTTGGGGAAGGACACGATGCACTCGCGTCCCACGCGCAGCGTGTCGCGCAGCACCTGCGCGGTGTTGTGGATGGTCTGCAGGGTCTGCGACAGGATCACCGTGTCGAAGCTCTTGTCCTCGAACAGCTTGAGCCCGCCCTCCAGGTCCTGCTGGATCACGTGCACACCCTTCTGCGCGCATGACAGCACGCCCTCGTCGCGGATCTCCACGCCGTAGGCCTGCACCGACAGTTCGTCCTGCAGCACGCGCAGCAGGCTGCCGTCGCCGCAGCCGAGATCGAGCACGGTCGAGTTCGGCTCGACCCAGCGCGCGATGGCGCGGAAGTCGGGGCGCAGCGCCAGGATATTGGGATTGGCCGCGGCATTCATGCGCCGATCTCCTCAGCGACGCGCTCGTAGTAGGCGCGCATCAGGTTGTGGTAGCGCGCGTCGTCGAGCAGGAAGGCGTCGTGGCCATGCGGTGCGTCGATCTCGGCGTAGGTGACCGGGCGCTTGTTGTCGAGCAGTGCCTTGACGATCTCGCGGCTGCGGTTGGGGGCGAAGCGCCAGTCGGTGGTGAAGCTGGCCACCAGGAAGCTCGCCTGGGTCTGCGCCATCGCGCGGGTCAGGTTGCCGCCGAAGGCCAGCGCGGGGTCGAAGTAATCGAGCGCGCGCGTGATCAGCAGGTAGGTGTTGGCGTCGAAATACTCGGCGAACTTGTCGCCCTGGTAGCGCAGGTAGCTCTCCACCTGGAACTCGACGTCGAAGGAGAAGCGGATGTCCTCGGTCTTCAGCTCGCGGCCGAATTTCTCCGCCATGTCCTCGTCGGACAGGTAGGTGATGTGGCCGATCATGCGGGCCACGCGCAGGCCGCGCTTGGGCTTGACGCCGTGCGCGTAGTAGTTGCCGCCGTGGAAATCGGGGTCGGACAGGATGGCGCTGCGCGCAACCTCGTTGAAGGCGATGTTCTGCGCCGACAGCTTGGGCGTGGAGGCGACCACGATGCAGTGGCGCAGGCGCTCCGGGTACATCAGGCTCCAGGCCACCGCCTGCATGCCGCCGAGGCTGCCGCCCATCACCGCGGCGAACTGGCGGATGCCGAACGCATCGGCCACGCGCGCCTGCGCATTGACCCAGTCCTCCACCGTCACCACCGGGAAGGCCGCGCCATAGGGCAGGCCGGTGGCCGGATTGGGACTCATGGGGCCGGTCGAGCCGAAGCAGGAACCGAGATTGTTGACGCCGATGACGAAGAAACGGTCGGTGTCGAGCGGCTTGCCCGGACCGACCATATTGTCCCACCAGCCCACGTCGCGCGGGTCGTCGGCATAGATGCCGGCCACGTGGTGGGAGGCATTGAGCGCGTGGCAGACCAGCACGGCGTTGCTGCGCTCGGCGTTGAGGGTGCCGTAGGTCTCGACCATCAGGTCGTAGCCGGCGATCGAAGAACCGTTGCGCAGCTTGAGCGGCTCGGGGAAATGCATGCGCTGCGGCGCGACGATGCCGACGGAATCGGGCGGCAGGTCGCGCAGGGCAGGCGGCGGAGCAACGTCTGTCATGAATGGAGCCCGTTGGTGCACGGGCATAAAAAAACCCGACCGGCATTGCGCAAACCTCATCGCAGCCAAGTCGGGCTCCCGCGGTTTCCCGCGTGCCGGCGGCATCTCTGCAGTGTTGCTCTGTCGCAGTGTTGCAGTGTTGCAGTGGCGCCGGCCCAACCTCTTTAGCCGCATTTATATTCGCAGGCGGGCGGTACCGGAATCCGGACACCACCTGGCTGCCGCGCGCCCGCAAGCCAGTCATCAAATCGGCGCGACCGGCACATTATAGAGCAATCCGCGTGGATCGCGGCGCGGGGAAGCGGAGCGGTGCCCGGCGGGGCACCGCCGGCGACAGCGCGTCAGCCCAGCAGCACGCGCAGCTGGGCCTCGGCGTGCTCGCCCGGCAGCTTGCGGAAACCGCTCTTGGCATAGCGGTGCCACTGGCCCTGCACCGCGGACACGATCAGCGCGGCGCGCATCGACACGTCCGCGTCGGGCGGGAAGGCGCCCTGGCTGACGGCGACCTTCAGGCACTGGCGCAGCGAGGCCTCGATGCGGTCGATCATCTGGTTGATGCGCTCCTGCAGGCGCTCGTGCTCGCCGACCAGCGCCTCGCCGGTCAGCACGCGCGTCATGCCCGGATTCTTCTCGGCGAAGGACAGCAGCATGCGCACGATCGCATGCGCCTGGCGCAGGCCGTGCTCTTCCTGCGTGGTGATCTGGTTGATGAGGCCGAACACCGACTGCTCGATGAAGCCGATCAGGCCTTCGAACATCTGCGCCTTGCTGGCGAAGTGCCGGTACAGGGCCGCCTCGGACACGCCGAGCTTGGCCGCCAGCGCAGCGGTGGTGATCTTCTCCCCGCGCGGATGCTCGAGCATGCCGGCCAGGGTCTGCAGGATCTGGATGCGGCGCTCGCCCGGGCGGGGACGCTTGCGCGCGGGCGCGGCGGCGTCGCCGCCGTCCTGGACGGCGCCGGCGGGCGCGGCCGGCGCCGGGCCGCTAGTGTGCCCGTTACTGTGCATCATGACCCTTGCTCCGCGTTTGTCGTTGTCGTTGGAGTTGATGCATGGATTGTACTTTTACCTTCACATAGGCGGGACGATTGACGACGCGGGCGCGCACCCGCGGCGCGCTGTCCGGCATCGCCTGCGGTGCCGGCGGCTGGCGCCCTTCGGACCCGGCTGGCGGTACCTGGGCCTCGGCCGCGACCAGGGTCACGGCGCGCTCCTGCGCGGTGTGCGGGGCATGGCGGCCATCCTCGGCCGCGAGGGTGGTACGCAGCACGGCGTCGGCGGTGACGCCCGGCACCGCGGCCTCGGCCGGAGCCGGCAAGGCCTGCGGGCGGGCCGGCGCCAGCGCGCGCAGGTAGCCGGTGACCCAGGCGGTGCCGATGCCCATGCCCGCGTAGCGCTTCAGGTGCGACAGCGTGTCCTCGACCAGCACGGCGCGGTGCGGCGCGATGCGCTCCTGTGCCAGCAACCGGCGCAGCATGCGGCGATCGGGCTTGGGCCGCAGGTGCCCGTGCACCCACATCTGCTCGATCGCCACTACGCGTTCGAAATACTGGGCGATGCCGGCGATGCGCAGCACCGCCAGCGCATAGTCCTGCGGCGCATTGGTCACCAGGATCTTGCGCCCGGGCAGGCGCCGCAGGTGTGCGGCCAGGCCGCGCCTGACCTTGACCATGCGCGCCAGCTCGGGAAAGTCGTGCGCGGCGCGCAGGAAATCGGCGGCGTCGACGCCGTGGTGCCGGATCATGCCCAGCAGCGTGGCGCCGTAGCGCTGCCAGTAGGCCACGCGCACCTCGCTGGCACGGGCCTCGTCACAGCCGAGCACGCGCGCCACGTAGGCCGTCATCTGCCGGTTGATGGCCGGGAAAATGGCGTGCGAGGCATCGTGCAGCGTATTGTCGAGATCGAACAGCCAGACGGTGGGCCCGGCCGTATTGCCGGCGGCGCGGCGCAGGCGGCCGCGGCGCGTGCCATGCGTTCGCGTTGGGTAGGGGTAGGACAAGCCGTCGAGAAGTGGAGTAACGGTCGCGGCGGCGTGCAGGCGCCGCCGCGACGGGTCCGCTCAGTGCGAGCGGATCATGGTGCCGAACGCCTGCTCGGTAAGAATTTCCAGCAGCAGCGAGTGCTCGATGCGGCCGTCGATGATGTGCACCGAATTGACGCCGCTCTTGGCGGCATCGAGCGCCGACGAGATCTTCGGCAGCATGCCGCCGGAGATGGTGCCGTCGGCGAACAGCTCCTCGATCTCGCGCGCCGACAGGTCGGTCAGCAGATTGCCCTTCTTGTCCATCACGCCGGGGATGTTGGTCATCATCACCAGCTTCTCGGCCTTCAGGATCTCGGCCATCTTGCCGGCGACCACGTCGGCGTTGATGTTGTAGGCCTGGCCGTCGTCGGAGAAGCCGATCGGCGAGATCACGGGAATGAAGGCGTCGTCCTGCAGGGCGCGCACCACCGCCGGGTTGATCGCCTCGATGTCGCCGACGAAGCCGATGTCGATGAAGGTGCCCGGATTCTCGCGGTCCGGCATCTGCAGGCGCTTGGCGCGGATCAGCCCGCCATCCTTGCCGGTCAGGCCGACGGCCTGGCCGCCGTACTGGTTGATCAGCATCACGATATCCTGCTGCACCTCGCCGCCCAGCACCCACTCGACCACTTCCATGGTCTCTTCGTCGGTGACGCGCATGCCCTGGATGAAGGTGCCGACCTTGCCGACCTTCTTCAGCGCCTCGTCGATCTGCGGGCCGCCGCCGTGCACCACCACCGGATTCATGCCGACCAGCTTGAGCAGGATCACATCGCGCGCGAAGCCGTGCTTGAGCTTCTCCTCGGTCATGGCGTTGCCGCCGTACTTGACCACGATGGTCTTGCCGTGGAACTTGCGGATATAAGGCAGCGCCTCGGCGAGGATCTCAGCCTTCAGGGAGGGGGCGATGGCGGCTACCGAGGTGACGGCAGGCCCGGGTGCGTCGGCGTTCATGGCAGGGGACATCCGAGAGGTTCAACAAGTATCATGATCGTGTCAAAATCGCTGCGCGGCGGGTTCGCCGCCTTCCGTGGAAGGCGTGGCACCGGTCGCCGGGAGCGGCAGGCGCCGATTTTACAAGAAACCGCGTGCCGCGCGCGCACACCGCCCGACGCAGCGCTGGCGGCGGCCGGGAAGGCCCGGCGCGGCGCCCCGCACGTGCGATGCGCGCAACAGCGAGCGATGCCCGCCGCCCGCCCCCTCAACCTTGCCGCAGGCCGCGCCGATGCCCCTCGATCCTGACGAACTGCAGTCCCTGCGCCCCCACCTGCTGCGCTTCGCCCTGCTGCAGCTGCGCGACGAGGCGCTGGCCGAGGACACGGTGTCGGAAACGCTGCTGGCGGCGCTGGAACACCCCGAGCGCTTCGCCGGCCAGTCAGCGCTCAAGACCTACCTGATCGGCATCCTCAAGCACAAGATCATCGACACGCTGCGCAGCGGCCGCCGCGAAGTGACGCTGGCGCTGAGCGCGGGCGAGGACGGCGACGAGCAGTCCGACCTCGAAGCCTTCGACGCCCTGTTCGCCCGCAACGGCCACTACCAGACCCCGCCGTCCGACTGGGGCGATCCCGACCGCACCTTCGAGCGGCGCGAGTTCTTCGAAATCCTGCAACTGTGCGTGGACCGGCTGCCGGCCAAGATCGGGCGCGTCTTCATGATGCGCGAGTGGCTGGAACTGGAATCGGAGGAAATCTGTCAGGATCTGCAGATCAGCGCGACCAATCTGTGGGTGATGCTCTACCGTGCCCGCATGCGCCTGCGCGAATGCCTCGAGCTGAACTGGTTCGGCCAGCGCGCGGGCTGATGCCGGCCGGCCCGGGAACCCGCCCGCCCCTCCTAGGAAACCATGCCTGATACGCCGCCACGCCGCCGCCTGATGCCGACCTGCCACGAGGTGCACCAGCTCACCATGCAGGGGCTGGACCGCGAACTCGGCTGGGTCCAGCGCCTGCGCGTGCGCAGCCACCTGACGATCTGCGACGCCTGCACCCGGTTCGCCGGCCAGATGCGCCTGATGCGCGCCGCCATGCGCCACCTCGGCCGCGACGACGGCGCGGCCGGGCCACGCCGGGAAGGCTGAGGCAAACGCCACATGAGCGACCGGCCGGCCCCGCCTCCCGCCCCCGCCTGCGCCGTGCTGACCGGCCAGTTGCGGCCGGTCGAGCACTGCAGCCGCTGCGGCAAGGGTTTCGTCTGCGGCCACGCGGCCGGCCTGCCCGCCTGCTGGTGCGCCAGCGAGCCGCTGCTGCCGGCGCGCGCCATCGTGCCGGGCCGGCACTGCCTCTGTCCCGACTGCCTGCGGCAGCGCCGCGCCGGACAGGACTGAGCGGGGCGCCCGGGCTCAGGCGCCGGCCGCGGCCCGCACGCCTGGCGCACCGCCCCACTGCATCACCGCCACCCCCAGCACCACCAGCAAGGCCCCGCCCAGGCGCGCAGCGCTCAGTTCGCGCACGGCAAACCCGGCCAGGCCGAACCGGTCGGCCGCCAGCGCCGCCAGCATCTGCCCTGCCACCACCGCGGCGATGAAGCTGCCCGCGCCCAGCCGCGGCGCCAGCACCAGCGCGGCGGTGATATAGAAGGCACCGAGCAGGCCACCGCTCCACATCCAGCCGCGCACGCCGGCGGCCGCACCGACCGCCGGCAGCGGCACGCGCAGCGCCGCCAGCACCAGCACCACCGCCACCAGGCTGACCAGCAGCGAGACCAGGGTCGCCCACAAGGGATGGCCCAGCGCGCGGCCCAGCCCGCCGTTGGCCCCGGCCTGCAGGGGAATGACCGCGCCGGCGGCGACGCCCATCAGCAGCGACGGCAGCAGGGCGGAGGGGGAAGCGAGAAGCGAAGCCATGGCGCGATCCGAGGAATATCCGAGAGCGCTCAGTTTCAAATATTCCCTTTAAAAATTCCAATTCCGACTTCAAAGATTTAATATTCGCAGCATGAATAATCTACGTGCTATCGACCTGAACCTGCTGGTGGTGCTGGAAGCCCTGCTGGCGGAACGCCATATCTCGCGCGCGGCGCTGCGCCTGCACCTGAGCCAGCCGGCCGTCAGCCATGCGCTCGGCCGCCTGCGCCAACTGCTCGACGATCCGCTGCTGGTGCGCGGCCAGGGCGGCCTGGTGCTGACCGCGCGCGCCCACGAGCTCTCCGGCCCGCTGGCCGAGGCGCTGGCGCAGGTGCGCATCCTGCTGGGGCCGTCCGGCTTCCAGCCGGCGACCGCGCGCCGCACCTTCCGCCTGGCCATGTCCGACTACGGCGCCATGGTGGTGCTGCCGCGCCTGCTGCGCGCGGTGCGCAAGGCCGCGCCGGGCATCGACCTGGTGGTGACGCAGGCCAGCCGTGAGGCAATGACGGCCAAGGTGGCGGACGGCGAGATCGACGCCGCGCTGGGCGTGTTCGCCAATCCGCCGGAAAGCGTGCGCGCACAGACGCTGTTCGAGGATGACTATGCCTGCGCGGTCGACGCCGCCACGGTACGCGACAACGGCCGGCTCGACCAGGTCGCCTACCTGGCGCGTTCCCATGTGCTGGTGGCCACGCACAGCGAGCGCGTCGACGCCATCGACGCGGCCGTGGCCAAGCTCGGCGGCCGCCGCAAGATCGCCTGCGTGCTGCCGCACTGGAGCGTGGCGCCCGCGCTGATCGCCGGGACCAACCTGGTACTGACGACGGCACGGCGCAGCCTGGCCGCGCTGCAGGAAGACCCGCGCTTCGCCGTGTTCGACCCGCCGTTCGCGCTGCCGGGGCTGACCTTCAGCATGATCTGGCACGAGCGCATCGAAGCGGATCCCGGCCACATGTGGCTGCGCGAACGGGTGGTGGCCGCGGCCGCGGGTCAGGAATCGGGAGAATCGATCAGCCTGCGCGGCTGAGCACTGGAATCGCCGGCATCGTCGGCGTCGCCGCAGCCGTCAGACTGCTCGGCTGCCCCGGCGGGCTGGCCCGACGGCGTATCGTGCCGCTTCGCGGCCGGGCCGCCGCGGCGGACGGCTGGCCGGCCAGGCGAGGGCTGCGGCAAGGTTCCTGCGCCGGGCGCGGGAGGGGACGCTGGAAGAGGCGCGCGCCCGCGGCGCGGTGGCGGAGCGGGCGGCCGGGCCGCGCCGCGCGCCGGCACGCCGGTGCCGCCACGGTAGACCAGCTTCTGCCGGGTGCCCAGCTGCTTGTTGGCCATGGCGGCTGCCCGTGCCCTGCGGCGGCGCTCAGTGCATGTGGCCGCTATGGCCACCTTGGCCACCTTGCCCCATGGCTCCCTGCCCCATGGCGCCCAGGTCGCGCACCTCGGCTTCGACGCGCTGCTCGGTGACCTTGCCGCCCTGCTCGATCTTCAGCGTCAGGGGCACCTTGTCGCCGGCCTTGAGCTGGCCCTTCAGGCCCATCAGCATCACGTGGTAGCCGCCCGGCTTCAGTTCGACGTCCTGCATCTTGGGCAGGTCGATCGAGGCCACCGGGCGCATGCGCATCACGCTGCCGTCCATCTTCATCTCGTGCAGCTCCACGCTGGCCGCGACGGGCGAGGACACGCCCACCAGCTTGGCCGCCTCATGGGCGTGCAGGGTCATGAAAGCCCCGGAGGCGGTCTGGGCCGGCACGGTGCCGCGCGCCCAGGCATTGCTGACGTCGACCTGGGCCAGCGCCGCGCCGGAGGCCAGGGCGGCGAACAGGGCGACACAGGAAGCGGCGGCGCGGGCCGCACGGAACTTGGCATGCATGACTGACTCTCCTGAAGATGGGTCTGGTTGGTTCTGCTGCAGGACTCACATTAGACCACGCGGGACGGTGGCGGCCAGCGTCCGGCATCTTGGCGCGCGGGCGGATCGTCCAGTCTGGCAGCGCCGCGCCGGCGCACCAATGCGGCAAGGTGTCGCACGCGCCGGCCGACCGGCGCGTGCGTTGCTACACTGCCGCCATGCCATCCGCTCTCTTCCTGTACGCCCCCTTCGCGCCGGCGGCCGACGGCCAGGCGCGCCACAACCTGGTGAGCCTGCGCCGGCTGTTCTGGCTGCGCTGGGCGCTGCTGAGCGCGCAGGCGACCATGCTGCTGACCTGCGAGGCGCTGGCCGGCGTCATCCTGCCCTACCGCCCGCTGCTGATCATCTTCGCGCTGCAGACCCTGTTCAACCTGATGACGGGCCTGCGGCTGCATCTGCACTCCAGCGACGACGCCGCGCCCAGCGACGCGGAACTGATGGGTCAGCTGATGGTCGACCTGACCGCGCTGTCCGCCATCCTGTTCTTCACCGGCGGCGCCACCAATCCCTTCGTCTCCTTCTACCTGCCGGGACTGGCGATCGCGGCGGCCATCCTGCCGTGGCGCATGGTGATGGCGCTGGCGCTGTTCGCGCTGGCCTGCTATTCGGTGCTGCTGCTCGAATACGTGCCGCTGAACCTGATCAACCCGGACAACGCGGTCAACTACCACCTGGCCGGCATGTGGCTGAACTTCGTCGCCAGCGCGGTGATGATCGCCTTTTTCGTGGCGCGGCTGTCCGGCGTGCTGCGCCAGCGCGACGCCCAGCTCAGCCAGGCGCAGGAGCAGTTGCTGCGCGAGGCGCGCGTGGAAGCGCTCAATGCGCAGGCCGCCGCGGTGGCCCATGAGATCGGCACGCCGCTGTCCACGCTGGCGGTGATCGCGGGCGAACTGCGCGGCGATGCCGAGCACCGCCAGCACGGCGCCACGCCGGTGGCAGGCTACCTGGCCGACCTGCAGACCATGGAGCAGCAGATCGAGCTGTGCAAGTCGATCCTGGCCCGGCTGCGCGAAGACCATGCCACGGTGGCGCCCCAAGCCATCGCCTCCTGGCTGCCGGCCTTCGTCGAGCGCTGGCAATTGCGCCACCCGCAGGCGCAGCTGCAAGCCAGTGCCGCGCCCGCGGCCGCCGCGCAGGAAATCGAGCCGGCCCGGGTCGGCCAGATCCTCACCATCCTGCTCGACAACGCGGCGCGCAGCCAGCAGGGCGCCACCCCGCCGCTGCAATTGTCGATCGCGCTGGAAAGCGGCACCCCGCACGCCACGCTGTGCTTCCGCGTGGCCGACCACGGCGGCGGCATCGCACCGCTGCTGCGCCAGCACCTGGGCGAAGCCCCGGTGGCCAGCTCGCACGGCGGCCAGGGTATCGGCGCCTACCTGGCGCAAAGCACGGCGCTGCGCATGGGCGGCCGCCTGAGCTGGCACGACCATGCCGGCGGCGGCACCGTCGCCGAGCTGCGCCTGCCCCTGGCCGCGCGCGCGGCCGCCGGCGCCTGAATCCTCCAAGCCTGTTTCCCGAGACATCTCCCGAGATCCGCCATGAATGAAGTCCCCCCCACCGCTGCCGGCGACGCTCCGGGCGACCCCGCCGGCGCCCCCTTCCTGGTCGTCGACGACGACACCGTCTTCGCCGGCACGCTGGCGCGCGCGCTGGCACGCCGCGGCTACGCCGTGCAGGTGGCGCACACCCGCCAGGAGGCGCTGGCACTGGCCGAACGCACCGCCTTCGCCTATGTCACGCTGGACCTGCACCTGAACGCGCCCGCCGAGGCCGGCGGCACCGCTCCGGCGGACTCGGGCCTGCACCTGATCGGCCCGCTGCGTACCGCGCTGCCGCACGCGCGCATCCTGATCCTGACCGGCTATGCGAGCATCGCCACCGCGGTCACGGCGGTCAAGCAGGGCGCGGATGAATACCTGGCCAAGCCGGCCAACGTCGACTCGATCCTGACGGCGCTGATGGCGGGGGTGTCGGAGGACGCGGCGGAAGCCGCGCTGGAAGAGCCGGTGCCGCTGTCGGTGGCACGGCTCGAATGGGAGCACATCCAGCGCGTGCTCAACGAGCACGGCGGCAATATCTCGGCAACGGCGCGCGCGCTGAACATGCATCGCCGCACGCTGCAGCGCAAGCTGGGCAAGCGGCCGGTCTCGCGCTGACGGGAGGTGCCGGCGGGACGTGCCCGCGTTCAGAGTCGCAACTGCACGTAGTTCCAGGCCAGGCCGTCGTCGTCGCCTACGCGATCGGCCAGCCGCAAGGCATCCGCGGCATGGCGATCGGCGCGCCAGACCAGGTCGGCGGCCTGCATGGCCTGCGCCAGCGGCGCAGCCCCGCTGGGGGTGCCTGCCGGAACGACGGTGCCGGCGTGGGCGGCAGTCACCAGCGCCGGCAAGCGCGCCGCCGGCGCGCCGCCACCGGCGCTGCAAGCCGCCGCGGCGTCCGGCGCCGCCGCCGGTCCGGGCCGCGCGCACAGGAACAGCGTGGCCGCCGCCAGGCCGCACAGCACGGCGGTGGAAATCATCAGTTCGCGTTTCATCTCGTCCTCCTCGGCGAAGCCGGGCCATGCCGGCGGAAATGGGCACGGCGGGCCGCGGCGGCCACGCCGTGCGCCCCGTACAGGCGACGGCCGCAGCGCCCTCAAGCGACTGCGGCCGCACAGCTTCGCAGCGCGCGCCGGCAGGCGCCAGCGCACTTACCAATGCTTACCTGGCTTACCAGCGTGAGTCACGCTCCCAGGCCTTGAGTTCTTCTTCCACGCGCTCCTTGGTGTAGCCGTAACGCTCCTGGATCCGGCCGGCGAGCTGGTCGCGCTTGCCCTGGATGCGTGCCAGGTCATCGTCGGTCAGCTGGCCCCACTTCTCCTTGATCCGGCCCTTGGCCTGGTCCCACTTGCCTGCGATCTGGTCCCAATTCATGACAGCCCCCTGCTTGGCACAGCACGGCGCGCGCGCACGTGCGATGGATGGATAGATGGACAGCGCGCAGCCGGGTTGTCCGGTCCGGCCCGCGAGAACAAGCTTAGGAGCGCGCCGGACGTCACAGCAGGCGTGCCCCGCCGAAAGGCGTGTCGGTCGATTCCCGCAGGGCAGCCGGGACGCAAGACCGAGGTCAAGGGTGAGGAACCAGGACGAGGAACAAAAAAAAGCGCACCTTGCGGTGCGCTTTTGTTGCGGCCCGGTCGGCCGCGGTAAGCGGACCAGGGCCCCGATGCCGCGTGCGCTCAGAGCACGTAACGCGACAGGTCCTCGTTGCCGACCAGGTCGCCCAGGCGCGCGTCGACGTAAGCGGCGTCGACAGTGATCGTCTCGCCCGACGACTTGGCCGCGTGGAACGACAGGTCTTCCAGCAAGCGTTCCATCACCGTGTAGAGGCGGCGCGCGCCGATGTTCTCGACCTTCTCGTTGACCGAGAAGGCGATCTCGGCCAGCCGGCGGATGCCGTCCGGCGCGAACACCAGGTTGACCTCTTCGGTGGCCAGCAGCGCCTGGTACTGCTTGGTCAGGCTGGCATCGGTCTGGGTCAGGATGGCCTCGAAGTCGGATACCGACAGCGACTCCAGCTCGACGCGGATGGGGAAGCGGCCCTGCAGTTCGGGAATCAGGTCGCTGGGCTTGGACAGGTGGAAGGCGCCGGAAGCGATGAACAGGATATGGTCGGTCCGGATCATGCCGTACTTGGTGCTCACCGTGGTGCCCTCGACCAGCGGCAGCAGGTCGCGCTGCACGCCCTGGCGCGACACCTCGCCGCCGCCGATCTCGCTGCGGCTGGCGATCTTGTCGATCTCGTCCAGGAACACGATGCCGTTCTGCTCGACATTGGCCACGGCCTTGTGCTTGAGCTCCTCGTCATTGACGAGCTTGGCGGCTTCCTCGTCGACCAGCAGCTTGAAGGCTTCCTTGACCTTCATCTTGCGGCGCGCCTTCTTGCCCTGGCCCATGCCGGCGAACATCGAGCGGATCTGCTCGGTCATTTCCTCCATGCCCGGCGGCCCCATGATGTCCATGCTCGGCAGGCCGGCCGACACCTCGAGCTCGATCTCCTTGTCGTCGAGCTGGCCCTCGCGCAGCTTCTTGCGGAAGACCTGGCGGGTGTTGGTGTCCTTCTCCTCGGGCTGGGCGAAGCCGACGTCGCGCGCGGGCGGCAGCAGCACGTCGAGCAGGCGGTCCTCGGCGGCCTCCTCGGCCTTGACGCGCACCTTCTTCATCTCCGATTCGCGCGTCTGCTTGACCGCCATCTCGGCGAGGTCGCGCACGATGGTGTCGACGTCGCGGCCCACATAGCCCACCTCGGTGAACTTGGTGGCCTCGATCTTGATGAAGGGCGCGTCGGCGAGCTTGGCCAGGCGGCGCGCGATCTCGGTCTTGCCGACGCCGGTCGGCCCGATCATCAGGATGTTCTTCGGCGTGATTTCCTGGCGCAGGGGCTCGGCCACCTGCTGGCGGCGCCAGCGGTTGCGCAGGGCGACGGCCACGGCCTTCTTGGCCTTGTCCTGGCCGATGATGTGCTTGTCGAGTTCGGAAACGATTTCCGACGGGGTCATGGTTTGCGACATGGTATCCGTTCAGTGATGGCCGGGGGCGGGCCGCCCGACGCTCATTCCAGCGTCTCGATGACGAAATTGGTGTTGGTGTAGATGCAGAGTTCGCCGGCGATGGTGAGCGACTTCTCCACGATGTCCTTGGGGGCCAGGTCGGTATTCTCGACCAGGGCCTTGGCCGCCGACTGGGCGTAGGAGCCGCCCGAGCCGATCGCGGCCACGCCGCCCTCGGGATCGAGCACGTCGCCGTTGCCGGTCAGCACCAGCGTGGTGTCGCGGTCGGCGACGATCAGCATGGCCTCCAGGCGGCGCAGGGCGCGGTCGGAACGCCAGTCCTTGGCGAGGTCCACGGCAGCGCGCGTCAGCTGGCCCTGGTGTTTCTCCAGCTTGGCCTCGAAACGGTCGAGCAGGGAGAAAGCGTCGGCCGTGCTGCCGGCGAAGCCGACCAGTACCTTGCCGTTGTAGATACGGCGTACCTTGCGCGCCGTGCCCTTCATGACGACGTTGCCGAGCGTGACCTGCCCGTCACCGCCGAGCGCGACCTGGTTGCCGCGGCGTACGCTGAGAATAGTGGTGCCGTGATACTGTTCCATGATGGCTTCGGAGAGGGGATCTGCCCAGCAAGTGGCGGCGGCCGGCGCGAATTCAAGGGCCGGCGCCCGGGAGGCTGCGCGGCGCACGCGCCGCACAGCGGTTCCCTCACTATAGACGCCCCCCCGCCGGCGCGGCGCAGCGGCGCCGCAAAGCAAAAGGCCACGCCGCCGGCGTGGCCTTTTGCGCTGGGCAAGCCGCCCGCCGGGCAGCCTGGGCGCGGATCAGTCGGCGTAGACGCCGGCCTTGCGGATCACCGGAGTCCACTTGTTGATCTCGCCGGCGAGGAAGGTGCGCAGCGAATCCGGCGTGGCGCGCTGGGCCGGTACCGCCTCGGCACCCAGTTCGGCCATCTTGGCACGGAAATTGGGGTCGGCCACGGCCTTCTGCAGGGCCGCCGACAGCTTGTCGATGACCGGCTTGGGCGTGCCCTTGGGCGCGTACATGGCGTGCCAGATCTTCACTTCCACGCCCGGCAGGCCCTGCTCGCCCGCGGTCGGGATGTCCTTGAAGGCTTCTACGCGGCGCGCCTGCATGGCGGCGTAGGGCTTGAGCGAGCCCGCCTTGAGCTGGCCGGCGATATTGGTGGTCTGGTCGCATATCAGGTTGACCTGGCCGCCCAGGATGTCGGTCAGCGCCGGCGCCGTGCCCTTGTAGGGCACCGTGGTCAGCTCGGTCTGGATCGCGCTCTGGAACAGCAGGCCGCACAGGTGCGAAGCCGAGCCGATACCGGCATTGGCCAGCGAGAGCTTGCTGGCATTGGCCTTGATGTACGGCAGCAGGTCCTTGAAGTTGCTCGGCGGCAGGTTCTTGTTGCCGACCATCACCATCGGCACGTCGGCGATCTCGCCCACCATCTCGAAATCCTTGAGCGGGTCGAAGCCGAGGTTGCGGTACAACGCCGGCGCGGTCGACATGCCGATGTGGTGGATCAGGATGGTGTAGCCGTCGTTGCGCGCCTGCGCGACCTTCTTGGCGCCGATGGTGCCGCCGGCGCCACCCAGGTTCTCGATGACGATCTGGGTACCCAGGTGCTTGGACATGATCATGGTCAGCTCGCGCGCAACCTTGTCGGTCGGACCGCCGGCGGAGAACGGCACCACGGCCGACACCGGCTTGCTGCCCGGATACTCGTCAGCATGTGCGCCAGGCGTCACCCAAATCAGACCGACCGCCAGCGCGGCCGCCACCTTCAGTGCAACTCGTTTCATCTTCTCTCCTGGATACCCTGTTGTTCCCGTCCACGGTATGGCGCCCGGCCGGATTCGCCAGGCGCGTGCCCGCCGCCGCTCGCGGCGGGCCGCCCAGTGCCGCGAGGCGCCGCAGATCCGGCCTCGCCCCGGCGTCACCCCGCGGCAATGCGCCGGCTCCGGGGTGGGCGGAGCGCAATGCTATCAATTGCAGACATCCAGACACATTAGTGCTAACCCGGTCGCTGGCTGTGGCGGCGGAGCGGCCTGGCGGCGCAGCGGCCGCCTGCCTGGTGGAACGGAAAACAGGAGATATGAGAAACAAGCGTCACAAAACAGGCCGTCGCGGCGCTGCACCGGGTGCCTGGCCGCCCTGGCGCTCCGGCGTGCCGGCGCCGCAACCGCCTCAACGGAAGAAGGCCAGCATCTCCCCGGCCAGTGCCTCGGCGGCCTCCTCCGGCACGTAGTGACCGCAGGGCAGCGCCTGCCCGCTGACGTCCTGCGCGACTTCCTGCCACAGCGCCAGCGGCTCGAAGCAGCGCGCGACCACGCCGTGCTCGCCCCACAGCACCCGCAGCGGGGGCGCCAGCCGGCGCCCGGCCTCGCGGTCGGCGCGGTCGTGCTCCAGGTCGACGCCGGCCGAGGCACGGTAGTCCTCGCACATGGCATGCACGCGCGCCGGTTCGCGCATGGCTGCGCCATAGGCGGCCAGGGCATCGGCGGCGAACGGCTCGGGACCGCCCTGGCGCATGCCCAGGCCCAGGCAGCGCGCCAGGAAGAAGTCGGGCTCGGCATTGATCAGGGTTTCCGGCAGGGGCTCTGGCTGGATCAGGAAGAACCAGTGCCAGTAGGCGGCGGCGAAGGCCATGCTGGTGCGCTCGTACATGGCCAGCGTGGGGGCGATATCGAGCAGCATCAGGCGGCTGACCGCCTCCGGATGGTCCATGCAGAGCCGGTGCGCCACGCGCGCGCCGCGATCGTGGGCGCACAGCGCGAAGCGCGGGTAGCCGAGCGCCGCCATCAGCGCGACCTGGTCCTGCGCCATGGCGCGCTTGCTGTAGGCGGCATGCCCGGGCCCGCCGGGCGGCGCCGAACTGCTGCCATAGCCGCGCAGGTCGGTGGCGATCACGGTGAAGTGGTCGGCCAGCGCCGGCGCCACCTTGTGCCAGATCAGGTGGCTCTGGGGAAAGCCATGCAGCAGCAGCAGCGGCGGGCCGGAGCCGCCCCGCACGCCGGCGATCTCCGCGCCGCCCACCTTCAGGCGCAAGGGTTCGAAGTTGGGATACAGCAGCGCGCTCGCGTCATTGAGCATCTCGGGTCTCCTCCCTGGCGGCGGCGCCCCGCGGCGGGACGCCGGCCTCTTGTTGGCGATGATAGGCGCATTCGCCGCGACGGAAGCCAAGGCATGGCCAGCCCCGCCAGAATTGCAACTAAATTGCATCACCCAGGGGGCTATGGTTAAATCGGGTCATGACCCACCCCTCCGAGACCTGGCCGGCCGGCGCGCCGGCCGCAGCCGCCCTGGACGACGCGCGCGAACGCCTGCGGCGGCTGGGCGCGCGCGTGACGCAGCCGCGCCTGTGCATCCTGGCCTGCCTGATCGGCAGCGACGAAGCCCTGACCCACCAGGCGGTGCTCGACCGCATTCCCGCCACCGGCGAAGCCATCGACCGCGTGACCGTCTACCGCGTGCTCGACTGGCTGGTCGAACAAGGCCTGGCGCAGAAGCGCGCCGGCAACGACCGCGTCTTCCGCTTCAGCCTGGTCGAGCACGAGGCGGCGCGCGCCCAGGTCCATCGCCGGCACAGCCATTTCCACTGCACGCGCTGCGACCGCACCTTCTGCCTGGACGACGGCAGCGTGCCCGCCGGGCTGGACGCCCCGCGCGTGCCCAGCGGCTTCGCCGTCGAACACGTCGAGCTGACCGTCAATGGCATCTGCGCCGAATGCGGCGCGCGCACCGAACCTGCGCGGCAGGCAGCGCCGGCGCAACCCGAATAAACGAGGCGGCACCGCCCGCCCGTGCGGCGCCGCGCCTTTCCCCTTCCACGGAGAACGACAATGTCCAAACTGATCCCGGTCACCATCCTGACGGGCTTCCTCGGCAGCGGCAAGACCACGCTGCTCAAGCGCATCCTGAACGAGCAGCACGGCATGAAGATCGCCGTGATCGAGAACGAGTTCGGCGAAGAGAACATCGACAACGAGATCCTGGTGCAGGACGGCCGCGAGCAGATCGTGCAGATGAGCAACGGCTGCATCTGCTGCACCATCCGCGGCGACCTGGTGGCCGCGCTGTCGCAGCTGATCAGCCGCCGCGATGCCGGCGAGATCGACTTCGATCGCGTCGTGATCGAAACCACCGGCGTGGCCAATCCCGGTCCGGTGGCGCAGACCTTCTTCATGGACGAGGAGATCGCGCAGCGCTACCTGCTCGACGCGGTGGTCACGCTGGTCGACGCCAAGCACGCCGAGCAGCAGCTGGACAAGCAGGAAGAGGCGCAGCGCCAGGTGGGCTTCGCCGACGCCATCTTCATCACCAAGGCCGACCTGGTCGGCGAGCCCGAGGTGGCGGAGCTGCGCCACCGCCTGCTGCACATGAACCCGCGCGCGCCGATCCGCACCGCGCACTTCGGCGAAGCGCCGATCGACGCCATCTTCGACCTGCGCGGCTTCAACCTGAACGCCAAGCTGGAGATCGACCCCGACTTCCTGCGCGCCGACGACGAGCACGATCACGACCACGGGCATGACCACGAGCACGGCGAGCAGTGCGGCGCCGACTGTGGCCATGACCATGGCCATGACGCTCATGGCGACCATGGCCACGGCCATGCGCACGATCACCACCACCACCACCATCACACCGATCGCATCGCTTCCTTCGTCTTCCGCAGCGAGCAACCTTTCCACTATGGCAAGCTGGAGGAGTTCCTGTCCGGCATCCTGTCGGTGTACGGCGAGAAACTGCTGCGCTACAAGGGCGTGCTGTACATGCAGAACGTGGACCGCAAGGTCGTGTTCCAGGGCGTGCACCAGTTGATGGGCAGCGATGTCGGGGCCAAGTGGGGCGACGAAACGCCTGGCACCAAGATGGTGTTCATCGGCGTCGACCTGCCCAAGGACGCCATCCTGAAGGGCCTGGCCAACTGCCTGGCCTGAGCGCCGGCCCGCCGGTCCGGCCCCGCATGCCCCCCTTTCGGGTGGGATTTGGGGTCTGGATCGGAAAAGACCGCCAAAATCGACCGGTTTTCCCCCGTATCTCGGAAAAATTTGTTCAAGTACAATAGGTCGGATTTAGTGCGGGCGGCGTGGCTTGGAATTCGCCACCCGAGTTCGGCAGGACGGCGTCCGTCGTCGGTACGAGGTGGGTCGCCAGGCGCGGTCGCAGTGCTTCGTGCGGAGACCGCCTGATTCCGCCCCGGGGCACCGGCAAGCGTCATCCCAGATCGACGCGAAAGAGAGGTGTCCCATGTCAGCCGCAACAAAAACGAAGGAAAGCCGCAGCAAGACAGCTAGCGTTGCGGCCGAGACGATAGAGGCGCCGTCCCGCAAGGCGGCATCGGGATCCCGCAGTGACACGGCGCGCGCCGCTGCAAGCGGGTCCAAGGGAGGCACGCGAAGCAGCAAGACTGCAGCCAGCCAGAGTGAAACGTCCACGCCGCGCAAGCAGCCGGACACTGCACCCGAGCGGAGCCCCGCCCCGCCGGTCGCATCAACAAGAGAATCAGCAGCAACCATGAGCAGCAATAAACTTCTGACTGAAGCTGAAATCCTGAAGATGGGCGACAAGGATTACATGAATGAAGCGCAACTCGCTTTCTTCAAGCATCGCCTTGAACAGCTGCGCGACGACATCCTGAAGAACGCCGACCAGACGACGGAGCACCTGCGCGAAACGGTCATCGTGCCGGATCCGGCCGACCGCGCCACCATCGAGGAAGAGCATGCCCTCGAGCTGCGCACCCGCGATCGCGAGCGCAAGCTGCTGAAGAAGGTCGAGCAGGCCCTGGTCCGCATCGAATCCGGCGAGTACGGCTGGTGCGAGGAAACCGGCGAGCCGATCGGCGTGCCGCGCCTGCTGGCGCGCCCCACCGCCACGCTGTCGCTGGAAGCCCAGCAGCGCCGCGAACTGCGCCAGAAGCTGTTCGGCGACTGAGCATTGCCGGCTTCCGGCGGGCAGCGCGCCCCCGCCAGAGCACGGCCCGGCTTGCCGGGCCGTTTTGTTTTGTGCGGGCCGCCCTGCGCGCCCGCCACCTGGCCGGCGGCGGGCAGTCATTCTGTCTTTGTGGTGTCATCGACACCGGCCTAAGATGGAGGCCTGGGCCCGGCTGTGCGTCGGGCCGGCTTTCTGTTACAGTCGCAACTTTGTTGCAATAACCAGCGCCACGCGGCGCTCCGCTTGTCATGGCCGATCGCCTGCCCGTCACCGTGCTGTCCGGATTCCTCGGCGCCGGCAAGACCACCCTGCTCAACCACGTGCTCGCCAACCGCGAGGGCAAGCGGGTCGCTGTGATCGTCAACGACCTCGCCGACGTCAACATCGATGCGCGCCTGGTCGGCGACGGACGCGTGGCCCAGGCCGGCGAGCGGCTGATCGAGCTGTCCAACGGCTGCATCTGCTGCACCTTGCGCGAGGACCTGCTGACCGAGATCGGCAAGCTCGCGCGCGAAGGCCGCTTCGACTACCTGCTGGTCGAGTCCACCGGCGTGGCCGAGCCGCTGCCGATCGCCGAGACCTTCACCTTCGAGGACGAGCACGGCACCACGCTGGACCAGGTCGCCCGCCTCGACACCATGGTCACGGTGGTGGATGCCGCCCACTTCCTGCGCGATTTCAACGAAGCCGACTACCTGAGCGACCGCGGCCAGGCGCGCGACGAAGACGACGACCGTACCGTGGTCGACCTGCTGATCGAGCAGGTCGAGTTCTGCGACGTGATCGTGCTGAACAAGATCGACCTGGTCAGCGCAGCCGAACGCGAGCGCCTGGCCGGCATCCTGCACACCCTCAACCCGCGCGCCGACATCGTGGCCGCCTCCTTCGGCCAGGTGCCGCTGGCGCGCCTGCTCGACACCGGCCGCTTCGATTTCGAGGCCGCCGCCGCGGCCCCCGGCTGGCTGGCCGAACTGCGCGGCGAGCATGTGCCCGAGACCGCCGCCTACGGCATCGGCAGCTTCGTCTACCGCCGCCGCCGCCCCTTCCATCCACAGCGCTTCGCCGCGCTGATCCATGGTGACTGGCTGCGCGAGCATGGCAACGTGCTGCGCTCCAAGGGCTTCTTCTGGCTGGCCGGCCGCATGGACACCGCAGGCAGCTGGAGCCAGGCCGGCGGCGTCTGCCGCCATGGCGGCGCCGGTGCCTGGTGGGCGGCCGTCGATCCGGCCGAATGGCCGGCCGAGGACGAGGCCCGCGCCGCCATCGAGGCCGACATGCTGGACGAGGACGGCCAGCCTGCACGCTTCGGCGACCGCCGCCAGGAACTGGTCTTCATCGGCCAGGACATGGACCGCGCCGCGCTGGAAGCCCTGCTCGACGCCTGCCTGCTGGACGATGCCGAGATGGCCGCCGGCCCGTCCGCCTGGGCTGCCTGGCAAGACCCCTTCCCCGCCTGGGACGACACCTTCGACGGCCTCGACGGCGACGACGGCGACGACGACTGCGGTCACGATCCGGACCGCTGCGACTGCGGGCATGCGCACTGAACGGCACGCGCCGCGCCGGCCGAGCCTGGCGCACGCGCTCTGGCTCTCGCTGTGCCTGCTGCTGGCCCAGCATGCCGGCCTGACGCACCGCGTCCTGCACGGCGGCCTGCAGAACCAGCCGCTGCTGGCGGCCGCCGAAGCGGCGCCGGCTGCGGCCGGCCTGCTGTCGGACCCGCTGGCCGACCCGCTGGCCGACGGCACCCTCGATGAAGGCCCGCGCGACCCGCTCGCCCTGCGGGGCGGCGGCCACTCTTGTGTCCTCTTCGATGCGGCGGCCCTGGCCGACACGCATTGCAGCCTGGCCCTGCCCGGCGTGCTCGCGCACGGGCACCCGCACGCGCCGGCCAGCGCCGAGGCGGCCCGGCCCGACCTCGCCCCCCTCACAGCCTTCCATCCGCGCGCCCCACCGGCAGCGCTCGCACTCGCCTGATCCCCGGGGCCCGAGCGGCCCCGCCTCCACCAGCATCCACCGACCCGCGGACCGCCGCCGGCCGGGCCCGTCGCATACCCGCACGCGCCCGGCGGCGCCTAGTGTCCTGATTCTTCCATTCGTTGGATCGCCCGGTCTGCAGAGAAGACGTTCGAGGCCAGGAACGACGCGCAGCAAGGCTGGAGCCTTGCGGGCATTCGTGACGGCGCATCGCACGGCTTATCGACGGACTCAGGACGCACCGAGTCAACGAATTTGTGATTCAGGACACTTGCCCCGCGCGTCGCTCCGCGCCGGCACCGCGCCGGCGCGGCCCCTATCGATTGCGAGCCATGCCCAACCTGCAAGCCCACAAGAAGAACGCCTCGCGGCGCCCCTCACGCTCCGCCCTGCGCGCCATCTCCGCGCTCACCGCCCTGCTCGCCTCGGGCGGCGCCTATGCGCAAGGCGCTCCCGCCGAAAGCGCGGACGCCGCGGAAAGCGCCGAGCGCAACACCCTGAAGACCGTGGTGGTCACCGCCAACCCGCTCGGCAGCGAACTCAACGAGATGGTCGCGCCCGCCAGCGCGCTGCAGGGCGATGCCTTGACGCTGCGCCAGGGCAGCACGCTGGGCCAGACCCTGGATGGCCTGCCCGGTGTCTCCTCGACCGGTTTCGGACCCAATGCCAGCCGGCCGGTGATCCGCGGCCTCGACGCCGACCGCATCAAGATCCTGCAGGACGGCGGCAGCACCGTCGACGCCTCCTCGCTGTCCTATGACCACGCGGTGCCGGTCGACCCGCTGGTGGCCGAGCGGATCGAAGTGGTGCGCGGCCCGGCCGCGCTGATGTACGGCGGCAACGCCATCGGCGGCGTGGTCAACGTGATCGACAACCGCATTCCGAAGGCACCGGTGGAAGGCGTCGGCGGCGCGCTCGACACCAGCGCCACCGCCGGCGGCGACCAGGGGCGCGGCGCCAGCGCCCTGCTCGAGGCCGGCAACGGCCGCTTCGCCATCCACGCCGATGCCTTTGCCCGCAAGACCAGCGACCAGCGCATTCCCGGCTTCGCGCGCAGCGCCGCGCTGCGTGCCAGCCAGCCCCTCGCCGAAGGCGAGAGCGAGGCCTACGGCCGCCTGCCCAATACCAGCGCCCAGCAGGACGGCGGCTCGCTGGGCGGCGCCTATACCTGGGCCGATGGCTTCGTCGGCGCCAACTACAGCGCCTACCGCAACGAATACGGTACCCCCGCCGAGTCCGACGTGCGCCTGAAGATGAAGCAGGACCGCTTCGCCCTGGCCGGCGAGGCACGCGAGTTGTCCGGCGCCACCGGCGGCTGGCTGGAGGCGGTCAAGGCGAGCTTCAGCCACACCGAGTACGAGCACAAGGAAATCGAGCACGGCGCGACCGGCACCATCTTCCGCAACCGCGGCTGGGATGCGCGCGTGGAAGCACGCCATGGCAACATCGGCCCGCTGCGCGGCGTGGTCGGCGCCCAGTTCGGCCAGACCCGCTTCTCGGCGCTGGGCGAGGAAGCCTTCGTGCCCAGTACCGACACCGACAACGCGGCCCTGTTCGTGTTCGAGGAACTGCCCCTGGCCGCCGGCGGCGACCTCAAGCTGGACCTGGGCGGCCGGCTCGACCACAGCCGCGTCAGATCCAGTGCCAACGGCAACGAGCGCTTCAGCGACGCCAGCCGCAGCTTCAACGCCGCCAGCGCGTCGGCCGGCCTGCTCTACAAGCTGACGCCGGCCTGGTCGCTGAGCAGCAACCTGGCCTATACCGAGCGCGCGCCGACCTTCTACGAGCTGTTCGCCAACGGCCCGCACGTGGCCACCGGCACCTGGGAAGTCGGCGACCCGAACGCGGCCAAGGAACGCGCCACCTCGCTGGACCTCGGCGTGCGCTTCAAGAACGGGCCCCACAGCGCCAGCCTGTCCGGCTACTACAACCGCTTCGCCAACTACCTGGCGCTGCAGGCCACCGGCCATGCACGCGATGAGGCGGGCGACGTGGTCGCCGCGGGCACCGCAGGCGCCCTGCCGGAGTTCCGCTACGCAGGCGTGCCCGCCACGCTGTATGGCCTCGAGGCGGAAGGCCGCACGCGCCTGGCCGAGCGACTCGCCTTCGCCGGCGACAGCCTCGACCTGGAAGGCCGCGTCGACCTGGTACGCGGCAAGAACCGCGACACCGGCGAGCCGCTGCCGCGCCTGGCGCCGCTGCGCCTGGGCGGCGCGCTGATCTACGGCGCGGGCCCCTGGAACGCGCGCGTGGACGTCACCTATGCCGCGCGCCAGACCCGCGTGCCGGCCAACGACACGCCGACCGAGGCTTATACGCTGCTGGGCCTCGCGCTGAGCTACAAGTTCAAGCTGGCCGGCACCCAGACCCTGGTCTACCTGCGCGGCGATAACCTGACCAACCAGGACGCGCGCAATGCGACCTCCCTGCTGCGCGACATCGCGCCGCTGGCGGGACGCAGCGTCAAGGTGGGCCTGCGCACGACCTTCTGAGCACCCGCGTGGCGGCGGGCCGGTCCGCGCGGCGGTTCAGCGCGGGCCGGGCGGCCACTCCGTATACGGATAGGAGGGGATGGCCGCCGCATGCGCCTTTTGGCAGGTCCGGCACGGGCAATGCACGATCGGCCCGTCGAGCCGGTCGATCTCGAAGCGCACGGCCCCGCGCAGGCAACTGCCCTTCACCCTCTCCCTCCCAGGCTGGCCGGGCCGAACGATTCCGGCACCAGCGAATAGACCGCAGCCGCGCATGGCAGCCCGTGCATGACCAGGCGGTTGCGCGCGATGCATTCGAACTGCGCGCCGATCTTCTCCGCCACGCCGCGGCTGGCCGCGTTGTGCTCGGCCGCCACGATCTCCAGCCGCGTCAGGCGCAGGCGGTGGAAGGCGAAGCAGGCCATCATCGCCGCCGCGCGCGAGGCCAGGCCCTGGCGCTGGCGGCTGGCGCGGATCCAGTAGCCGAGATTGCCCATGTTGTAGGCGCTGTGGACATCGCTGACGGCGACACCGCCATAGAGCTCGCGGCCATCGGGCGAATACACGCCGACGTCGTAGCTGGACCCGGCGGCCAGGTTGTCGGCGCAGATATCGAACCAGGCCTGCGCGTCGAGCGCATCGTAGCCCTCGTGCGCCCACGGCATCCAGACGCCCACGCTGGCGCGCGACTCGCGCACGGCAGCCACGAATTGCGGCACGTCGGCGTGCCGGAACGGCCGCAACATGAACCCCTGTCCATGCAGCGTCTGCATCATGCGATTCCGTGCCTCCCTTTCAGGCAGATCTACCTCAGGCCGCGCCTGGTGCAGGTCCGGCCACCATGGCATCCTCGGCATACGCCCTCCTCCCGCTGCGATCGCTCAGCCGCGATCCACCACCAGCCCATCCTGCAGCGCCAGCGCGCCGATGCCCGCCAGCGACCGCACCACTTCGTCGAGCATAGCACCGAGCGGCTGCTCCGACAGGAAGCGCGCGTGGATGCGCTGCATCAGCGGCGCCGCCTCCATCCAGGCCTGCAGCGCGTCCAGGCGCATGCTGCCCTGTTCCAGCAGCTTGAACTTGACCAGCACCTTGACCGCATGCGAGGCATTGCGGCGCGGATCGGCGCGCAGGTGGCCGAGCCGGCCGCGCGCCCGCGCCAGGGCCCCTTCCACATCGCTGAACAGGCGCCCGTGTCCCGGAATCACCAGCTTCGGCACCAGCCCGGCGATGCACTCCAGCACCGCGGCCTGCTCGGCGAAGCCGCTCTCGCCGTCCAGCTCGGGAAAGATCACGCCGAAGCCGTTTTCCCACAAGGCGTCGCCCGAAATCAGGATGCGCTCGTCCGGCGCGTACAGCATGACCGCATGCGGATCGTGCCCCGGCGCGGCTACCACGCGCCAGGCGATACCGCCCAGCATGAGTTCATCGCCATCGCGCAGCAGCTCGTCGAAGCCGAAGGGATCGCACTGCTGCCCGGTCTCGACGAAGCTGAGCGCCTCGGCATCCCAACGCCGCACCGCCTCCGCCTCGGCGGCAGGAATCGCGGTGCGCGGCTGCCAGCGCGCCTGCAGCGCGGCATTGCCGCCGCAGTGGTCGGAATGCAGATGGGTATTGATCAGGCGCCGCAGCGGCCGGCCGCCCAGCCCGGCCTCGACCAGCGCCAGTGTCTGCGCGCTGTGCGTGACATAGCCGGAATCGACCAGGGCGGTCTCGTCGCCGTCGACGAACAGGATATTGTTGGCCGACAGCCAGCCACGCTCGAACACGCGCAGCGTGGCAGGCAGGGCGAACGGTGCGGCAGGAGCAGAGGTGGGTGTGGGCATGGGGCTATTGTGGTGGCATCGTGCCGCTGCCGGCAAGCTGCTGCGCGCGCCCGGGCAGGCTGGCCCAGATGCGCCGCTTGTCGGCTTCGGCGGCGTTCGACCACGCCGCGATCTCGTCGATGGTGCGCAGGCAGCCCTCGCACCAGCCGCCGGCTGCATCCATGCGGCAGACATTGCGGCAGGGCGAAGGCACGGGCACCGCGCGCTGCGCGGCCTCGGCCTGGCGCTGCAGGTCGGCGAGTTGCACGGTGGTCCAGGGCACGGATTCTCCTGAGGGTAGGCGGCTGCGCGGCCGGCCGCGATGATGGCGGCGGCTGTCACAGGCGCGATCGCAGTTGCAGTTGCAGTTGCAGTTGCGAATGTGGTCTCCCCTCTCCCACAAGTGGGAGAGGGGAGCAAACCAGCGGCCTGGCGGAGGCCGATCCTAGCGCTGCGCGTCCTGCGCCACGTCGGCCACCTCGGCCCCCGTCATCGCCTGCAGCTGCGAGGGTGTCAGATTGAACACCGCATGCGGATGCCCTGCCGCCGCCCACAGGCTCTGGTAGCGGAACAGGTCGCGGTCGATCAGCATCAGCGGCTCGACCCGGTGGCCGATCGGGCAGACGCCGCCGATGGCATAGCCCGTCTTCTCGCGCACGAAACGCGCGTCGGCCTTGCCGAGCGCGCCCACGCGCGCCGCCACCTTGTCCTCGTCGACACGGTTGCTGCCGCTGGCGATGACCAGCACCGGCGCATCGTCGGCTAGGCGGCGGAAGAGGATGGACTTGGCGATTTCCGCCACGCTGCAACCCAGGCCGGCGGCGGCTTCCGCCGAGGTCTTGCCGGTGGCCGGCAGCATCACCACGGGCCGGTCGTGGCCGAGCCCGGCCAGCAGGCCGGCCACACGCTGCGCGGATTCCGGCAGCGCCTCCGGCGCCGCCGCTGCATTGCCTTCGCTCATGCCCGGGCGCTCCGGTGGCCCCATGCGCTCAGACACAGGTGGCCGGCGCCTCGGCGCTTCCCCACTTGGTCAGCAGGGCGCGGCCGACGCGCGAGTTGTTGGGTCGGCCGATGGCGCGCGAGATGAAGTCGCCCGCGCGTACCACCTGCTCCAGGTCGATGCCGGTGTGGATACCCATGCCCTGCAGCATGTACAGCACGTCTTCGGTGGCCACGTTGCCGGTGGCGCCCTTGGCATAGGGACAGCCGCCCAGGCCGGCCACCGAGGCGTGGAAGATGGCGATGCCGACATCGAGGCTGGCCAGGATATTGGACAGCGCCTGTCCGTACGTATCGTGGAAGTGCCCCGACAGCCGGTCGATGGGGAATTCGGCTGCCGCCGCGCGCATCACTTCCTGCACCCGCGCCGGCGTGCCCACACCGATGGTGTCGGCGATATCGATCTCGTCGCAGCCCAGTTCGCGCATGCGGCGCACCACGTCCACCACGGCCGACACCGGCACCTCGCCCTGGTAGGGACAGCCCAGCGCGCACGAGACGCTGGCGCGCAGGCGCAGGCCGCGTTCCTTGGCCGCGGCCGCGACCGGCGCGAAGCGCGCGATCGATTCGGCGATCGAGCAGTTGATATTCTTCTGCGAGAAGGCCTCGCTGGCCGCGCCGAAGATCACCACCTCGTCCGCACCGGCCTCCACCGCCGCCTCGAAGCCTTTCATATTGGGCGTCAGCGCCGAATACAGCGTGCCCGGACGGCGCTGGATGCGCGCCATCACGTCGGCGCTGTCGGCCATCTGCGGCACCCATTTCGGCGAGACGAAGGAGGCGGCCTCGATATTGACGAAGCCGGCCTCGGTCAGTCGGTCCACCAGCGCCACCTTGACCTCGGTGGGCACGATCTCCTTCTCGTTCTGCAGGCCGTCACGCGGCCCCACTTCGACAACCTTCACATAACCAGGCGTGTTCATGCTGTGTCTCCTCTGTTCCTCTGATGCGCTTCCATGCGCCGTGCGGGCGCGTGGCCGCCCTCCTCGATTCCGTCGCGTCAGTAGCCGCGCTGCAGGTCCACCACGCCGGCGACCGTCCGGCCCTCGGCCAGCGCGCGGATCTTGCCGGCGATCTGCGCGATGCTGTCCTCGCGCAGCGTGAGCGCCGAGATGTGCGGCGTGATGGTGATGCGGGGCTCGCCCCAGAAAGGATGCTCGGCCGGCAGCGGCTCGACGCGGAACACGTCGAGCGTGGCGCCGGCGAGCTGCCCCTGCTGGACGGCGGCGAGCAGGTCTTCCTCGACCACATGCTGCCCGCGCGCCACGTTGATGAAGTAAGCGCCCTTGGCCAACCGCGCCAGCAGCGCGGCGTCGACGACGTTCTCGGTCTCCGGCGTCAGCGGCAGCACGTTGACCAGCACGCGCAGGCCGTCGAGGAAGGCGGCGCGGCCGTCCTCGCCATGGAAGCCCTGTACGCCTTCCACGGTCTTGGCGCTGCGGCTCCAGCCGCGCACCGGGAAGCCGAAGCCGGCCAGCGTGCGCGCGATATGCGTGCCGAGCGTGCCGATGCCCATCACGCCGACGGGGAATTCCTCGCGCCGGTACGGCTTGAGGAACTTCCAGGCGCCGGCGCGCTGCTGGCCGGCGTAGTCGTCGAGGCGGCGGAAGTGGCGCAGCACCGCATGCGTCACGTACTCGGCCATCTGCGCGGCCATGCCGGCGTCGTCCAGGCGCACGATGGGCACGCCCGCGGGCAGCGCGGCGAGATCCTGGTCGCGCAGGCGCAGGATGCCGTCGACGCCGGCGCCCAGGTTGAACACGGCCTTCAGGTCGGTGCGCCCGCGCAGCATCTCCAGCGGCGGGCGCCACACCACGGCATAGTCCGCCTGCTCGCCCCGGCTGCCTTCCCAGGTCAGGCACTGCGCCTCGGGCAGGGCCTGGGCGAAGCCTTCGATCCACGGTGCATACCGGCCGTCCGGCACATACAACTGCAACTTCATCTGGGGCTCTCCAACGCGTGTCCGGGCAGCCAGGCGCGCCGCCCTGTCTTGTCTGTGTGGGCTATCCGGCACGGCGCGCGCTGCCGCGGGCCGCGCGCCGTACCGCCTGCTATTGTGGCAGACCCGCGCCGCAGACGCAGCCCTGGCGCGCCGGCGCGCGCCGCGGGCATGTATCAGGCACGTCCGGCGAAGGTCAGCAGCTGCGCCCCTTCGCTGACCTGGTCGCCGACCGCGTACAGCAGTTCGCCGACGGTACCGTCGACCGGCGCGCTGATGGTGTGCTCCATCTTCATCGCCTCCATCACCAGCAGCGGCGTGCCGCGCACGACGCTGGCGCCGGCCTCGACCAGCACGGCGATGACCTTGCCCGGCATCGGCGCGGTCAGCTTGCCGCCCTCCCCCTCGCCCTCGCCGGCATGGGCGAGCGGGTCCAGCAGGGTCAGGACGTCGTGGCGGCCATCATGGAAGAGGTGGAAGCGCTCCCCGTCGGCGTGCACCTGGCCGTGCACCCGGCGCGTGCCCAGGTCCACGCGGACGTCCGCGGCAGCACAGGCCGCCGCGAACGGCGCGGCCTGGTCGGCGAAGAACAGCGTGGCACGGCCGCCCTGCTCGACCAGCGCGACCTCCAGGATGGTCCCGTCGGCCTTGGCCAGGCGCAGTTCGCGCCGGGCCCGGCCATTGAGGCGCCAGGCCCCGGCACGCACCCAGGGCGAGTGGGGATCGGCCTCGTCGACGCGGCGCTCGGCCGCCTCGCGCGCCTGCAGCGCCGCCACCGCCAGCGCGATGGCCTCCATGCCCACCGGCGCCGCCGGCGGGAACAGCACTGCCCGGTTGCGTTCGATCAGCCCGGTGTCCAGGTCCGCCTGCGCGAAGGCCTCGCACGCCACCAGCCGCTGCAGGAAGGCCACGTTGGTCGACAGCCCCACCACCTGGTAGGCCGCCAGCGCCTGGCGCATGCGCGCCAGCGCCTCGTCGCGGTCGCGCCCCCACACGATCAGCTTGGCGATCATCGGGTCGTAGTAGGGGCTGATGGTGTCGCCCTCGCGCACACCCGCGTCGATGCGCACGCCGGCCGGGCCGTGCGGGTTGCCGTCGACCGCGCCGCCGCGCATGAACTGCACCGCCGCCGGCGTGCGCAGGTAGCGCAGCGTGCCGGTCGAGGGCAGGAACTGCTTGTCCGGGTTCTCGGCGTAGATGCGCGCCTCCAGCGCGTGGCCGTCGATGCGCAGGTGCTCCTGCGCCAGCGGCAGCGGCTCGCCCGCGGCCACGCGCAGCTGCCACTCGACCAGGTCCTGCCCGGTGATCATCTCGGTCACCGGGTGCTCGACCTGCAGCCGCGTGTTCATCTCCATGAAGTAGAAGCTACCGTCCTGGTTGGCGATGAACTCCACCGTGCCGGCGCCCACGTAGCCCACCGCGCGCGCCGCGGCCACCGCCGCCTCGCCCATGGCGCGCCGGCGTTCCTCGCTCATGCCCGGCGCCGGCGCCTCTTCCAGCACCTTCTGGTGGCGCCGCTGCACCGAGCAGTCGCGCTCGAACAGGTAGACACAGTGGCCCTGGCTGTCGGCGAAGACCTGGATCTCGATGTGGCGCGGGCGCGTCAGGTACTTCTCGACCAGCACGCGCTCGTCGCCGAAGCTGGCCAGCGCCTCGCGCTTGACCGAGGCCAGCGCGGCCTCGAAGGCCTCGGGCGCCTCGACCACGCGCATGCCCTTGCCGCCGCCGCCGGCGCTGGCCTTGAGCAGCACCGGGTAGCCGATGCGGTCGGCCTCGCGGCGCAGCAGCGCCGGGTCCTGGTCCTCGCCGTGGTAGCCGGGCACCAGCGGCACGGCGGCGGTCTCCATCAGCTGCTTGGCCGCGCTCTTGCTGCCCATGGCGCGGATGGCCGAGGCCGGCGGGCCGATGAAGACCAGGCCGGCGGCCGCGCAGGCCTCGGCGAAGCCCTCGTTCTCGGAGAGGAAGCCGTAGCCGGGGTGGATGGCCTGGGCGCCGGTGGCGCGCGCCACCTCGATGATGTGGTCGGCGCGCAGGTAGCTGTCGCGCGCGGCGGCGCCGCCGATGTGCACGGCCTCGTCGCAGAAGGCCACGTGGCGCGCGTCGGCGTCGGCGTCCGAGTACACCGCCACGGTGCGGATGCCCAGCCGGCGGCAGGTGGCCGCCACGCGGCAGGCGATTTCTCCTCGGTTGGCGATCAGGATCTTGCGGAACATGTTTCCTCCATCCTCCGGTCTCCCGGCGCCACCGCCAAGCTGCGGCGGACGCCGGCCAGGCCGCCCGCCGCCCGCCTCAGCGCATCATCCGGCCCAGCCTTCGGTGCGGATGTCCAGCCGAGCCAGCAGCGCGCGGTCGCGCTCGGCCTGCGGGTTGCCCGTGGTCAGCAGCCGGTCGCCGTAGAAGATGGAGTTGGCGCCGGCCATGAAGCACAGGGCCTGCAAGGCTTCGTCCATTGTCTCGCGTCCGGCCGAAAGACGCACCATCGATTTGGGCATGGTGATGCGCGCCACGGCGATGGTGCGCACGAACTCGAAAGGATCGATCCGGTCCGCGCCGGCCAGCGGCGTGCCGTCCACCGGCATCAGGTTGTTGATGGGCACCGACTCGGGATAGGGATCCAGGTTGGCCAGCTGGGCGATCAGGCCGGCGCGCGCCTCGCGCGTCTCGCCCATGCCGACGATGCCGCCGCTGCAGACATGGATGCCGGCGTCGCGCACGTGGCCGATGGTATCGAGCCGGTCCTGGTAGGTGCGGGTGCTGACGATCTTGCCGTAGTACTCGGGCGAGGTGTCCAGGTTGTGGTTGTAGTAGTCCAGCCCCGCCTCCTTGAGCTGCTGGGCCTGTCCGGGCTCGAGCATGCCCAGCGTGACGCAGGTCTCCAGGCCCATTGCCTTGACCTCGCGCACCATGTCCATCACCGGCTCCAGGTGGCGTTCCTTGGGGCTGCGCCAGGCCGCGCCCATGCAGAAGCGGGTGGCGCCGCTGGCCTTGGCCTCGCGCGCGGCCTGCAGCACCTCGTCCAGCGCCATCAGCTTGCTGGCCTTGAGGCCGGTGTCGTGGTGAGCGCTCTGCGAGCAGTAGCCGCAGTCCTCTTCGCAGCCGCCGGTCTTGATCGACAGCAGCGTGGAGAGCTGCACGGTATTGGCGTCGAAGTGCTCGCGGTGGACCTGCTGGGCACGGAACAGCAGGTCGTTGAAGGGCAGCGCGAACAGCGCGGCGATATCGGCCACGCTCCAGCGCGCATCGGCCGGCAGCTGGGCCTGGCGCTGGCGCGCGCTCTGGCGCAGCGCGTCGGCGGAAATGGTGGCGACGGTGGTGTTCTCGATCGGGTTCATCGGGGTCCTCTTCTTTCTCTTTCTCGTTCGGTTTTCGATCCAGGCGCGCGCGCCTGGGGCAATGTCTTGCTCAGGGCCGTGGCGCCGCGCCGGCCTGCACCCAGGCCGCCAGCAGCGGCGCCAGGTCGAGCCGGGCCGCGGCGTCGGCGGGTGCCACCTGCCAGGGCAGTTCGCCCAGGCAAGGCGCGCCCAGCGTGCGGTGCAGCGTGTCGATGTTCTGCTCGGCCAGCAGCATGTCCGGGTCGACCCGGTTGGCGATCCAGCCGGCCAGGGTCAGGCCGCGCGCGCGCACGGCGGCGGCGCTCAGCATGGCGTGGTTCAGGCAGCCCAGGCGCACGCCGACCACCAGCACCACGGGCAGGCCCAGCATGGCGGCGAGGTCGGCGGTGTCCCAGCCCGCGCTGGCGCCATCCGGGTCGCCGCCGTCCGGCAGGTGCAGCGGCACCTGGAAGCCGCCGACCCCTTCCACCACCACCGCTTCGGCCTGGCGGCGCAAGGCGGCGAAGGCGGTCCGGATGGGACCGGGCGCGATGCGCGCGCCTTCCGCGGCCGCGGCCAGGTGGGGCGAGCACGGCGTGCGCAGCAGGAAGGGGCAGGTCTCGTGCAGCTCGACCTCGACCGAGCCGGCGGCGCGCAACCGGGCCACGTCGTCGTTGTGCCAGGCGCCGTCGCGCCATTCGCTGCCGCTGGCGACCGGCTTCATGCCGGCGGCGCGGTAGCCGGCGGCGCGCAGCGCGTGCAGCAGGGTGGCGCTCGCGTGGGTCTTGCCGACGCCGGTGTCGGTGCCGGTCACGAAGCAGGCCAGCGAGGCCGGACGGAGCGCGGCGGGCAGGCTGGCGTTCATGCGGCCTCCCGTGCCGGTACCGCGCCGGCGGCGCGCGCATGGCGGCCGAGCGCCGCCAGCAGGGTAGCCACGTCCTGCGCGCTGTGCGCGGCCGACAAGGTGATGCGCAGGCGCGCGGTGCCGGCTGCCACGGTAGGCGGCCGGATCGCGCCGACGCGGATACCGTCGGCCTCCAGCGCGGCGGACAGCGCCAGCGCCTCGTCGTTGTCGCCGATGATCAGCGGCTGGATCGCCGTGTCGCTGGGCGGCAGCTGCCAGCCGGCGGCGGCTGCCAGCGGCGCCAGGCCGGCACGCAGCTCGGCGATGCGCTCGGCCAGCGCGGCGCGCCGGGCATCGCCCTCGGCGCCGGCGATCAGGTCCAGGCTGGCCAGCAGCGCGTGCGCCACGGCGGGCGGCGCGGCGGTGGTATAGATATAGGGACGCGCGGCATTGACCAGGTGCTCGATCACCAGCGGGTGCGCCGCCACGAAGGCGCCGGCCACGCCGGCCGCCTTGCCCAGGGTGCCGATGTAGACGAATCGCTCCGAGGCCAGGCCCAGGTGGGCGAGCACGCCGCGGCCCTGCGCGCCCAGCGCGCCGAAGCCGTGCGCGTCGTCGACGATGAGCCAGGCATCATGCCGTTCGGCCAGCGCCAGCAGGCCGGGCAGCGGGGCGATGTCGCCGTCCATGCTGAACACGCTGTCGGTGACGATCAGCTTGAGCGGACTGGTACACGCGCCCAGCAGTGCGTCGAGCGCCGCCAGGTCGCCATGCGGGTAGCGCTGCACAGCGGCGCGCGCCAGCCGGGTGCCGTCGATCAGCGAGGCATGGTTGAGGGCCTCGCTGAACAAGGTCGCCTCGGCGCTCCCGAGCGCCGTCAGCACGGCGAGATTGGCCATGTAGCCGGTGCAGAAGTAGAGCGCGCGCGCGGCGGGAATGTGCGGCGCCAGCCAGCGCGCCAGCTCCGCCTCGAGTTGCGCATGCGCCAGCGAGTGGCCGCTGACCAGGTGCGAGGCACCGCTGCCCGCGCCATAGCGGCGCACGCCGTCGATGAAGCCCTCGGCCACCGCGGCATGGTTGGCCAGCCCGAGGTAATCGTTGCTGCAGAAGGTAAGCAGGCGCCGGGCCGGGCCGGCCACCGATGCGTTCGAGGCATCGGCAGCATCGGCGGCAGCGGCGATGTCCTGCCAGGGGGCGCAGGCGCTGTGCGCGGTGCGGCGACGGCGCGTCAGGGCACTGGCCGCACGCGCCTGGGCGGCCTGTTTCAGGTGTTCAAGCAGCATCGAGACTCTCCTTCTGCTCGCGCCGGGCGGTGCCGGCGGCAGCGGGCGCCAGCACGGCGTCCAGCGTGGATTGCAGCCGCCCGGCCAGCCAACGGGCCTGCGCGGCATCGAAGACATAGGGTGGCAGCACGTAGAGCGTGCGGCCCAGGGGCCGGATCAGCAGCTCGCGCGCCAGGCCGGCCTGGTGGAAACGCGCGGCGAAATCGGCGCCGGCCAGTTCGGCGCGCACGTCGGCGGCCCAGATCAGGCCGCGCTGGCGCACGTGCGTAAGGCGCGCGTCGGCGGCCAGGCCTGCCATCGCTTCGGCCAGCCAGCGCGCGCGCTCGCGGTTGCGGACCAGCACGTCCTGCTGCGCGAACAGGTCGAGCGTGGCCAGCGCGGCGCGGCAGGCGAGCGGGTTGCCGGTATAGGAATGCGAATGCAGGAAGCTGCGCGCCACGTCGTCGGCGACGAAGGCCTGCTGGATGGCGTCACGCGACAGCACCAGCGAGAGCGGCAGGTAGCCGCCGCTGATGCCCTTGGACAGGCACAGGAAATCCGGCCACAGGTGCGCGGCCAGCGGCGCGGCGCCGGGCCCGGCATCGCCGCGCGCCTGCTCCCAGGCGAAGAAGGTGCCGGTGCGCCCGCAGCCCACCGCGATCTCGTCGGCGATCAGGTGCACGCGGTAGCGGTCGCACAGCGCGCGCGCGCCGTCCAGGTAGGAGGGGTCGTACATGGCCATGCCGGTGGCGCATTGCACCAGCGGCTCGATAATCAGCGCCGCGATCTGACCGCCGCGCTCACGCAGCAGCGCCTCCAGTTCGGCCAGCGCGCGCGCGGCCACGCCGGCGGCGCTCTCGCCCGGCGCGGCCTGGCGTGCATCGGGCGACATCACCACATGGGCCTGCGTCAGCAGCGGCGCATAGGCATCGCGGAAGACCGCCACGTCGGTCACGCCGAGCGCGCCAATGGTCTCGCCGTGGTAGCTGTGGCGCAGGCAGACGAACTCGCGCTTGGCCGGCAGCCCGGTATTGCGCCAGAAGTGAAAGCTCATCTTGAGCGCGATCTCCACCGCCGAAGCACCGTCCGAGGCGTAGAACGCGTTGCCGAGCGCGCCACCGGTCAATGCGCGCAGGCGCTCCGCCAGCTCCACCGCCGGCGCATGGGTGCAGCCGGCCAGCATGACGTGCTCGATGGTGTCGAGCTGCTCGCGCAGCGCGGCGTTGATGGCGGGATTCGCGTGACCGAACAGGTTGACCCACCAGGAACTCGTGGCATCGAAATAGCGCTGCCCCTGCGCATCGAACAGCCATGGGCCCTCGCCGCGCGCGATGGCCAGCGGCGGCTCGCCGGCCGCGGGCGCCGGGCGCAGGCGCGTGCAGGGATGCCAGACCGCCTGCAGGCTGCGCTGGCCCAGCGTCGGGCGCGGCGCCAGGCCGTCGCTGCCGGGGGCGGCGGCGGGAGATGGAATTGTCGGATGTGCCAAGGGGACCCTCCTTCGTTGAGCGCGCGCACAGCGGCCGGAACGGCGCCGCACGGCTTGCGGAGGGCCATGTTAGGAAGATCGGCAGGCGCTTGGCAAACCTTCGCCAAAAGCGGATTTGAACGCGTTTTATTCGGATTTACGCGAAGAAGATCGGCAGTTGATGCTTCGCCGACGCGACACGTCGCCTTCTGCGCACAACGTGCACGGCAGCTTTTTTCAGGGAAGCGGATCGAAAGGCAGCCCCAGCTCGCGGAAGAAGCGCGCCACCTCGGGCAGCCACACTGCCATGCCGGCGCGGCTGCCGAACAGCCGGTGCGCGTCGCCGTCGAAATTGCCGTAGTCGACCAGGCGCGCATCGGCGCCAGCGCCCTCCGCCTCGGCGCGATAGGCATGGAACATGCGCGCGGGCAGCGGCGCCGGCCAGAAGCTGTCGTTGTCGCCGTAGAACCAGAGCGAGGGATAGCGCGCCAGGCGGCCATAGCCGGCGAAGGCTTCGACCAGGTCGGCCTGCCAGCCCGGGCAGGCGTCGTCGCGCAGGCCACCGGAGAAATTGATGACGCCGCGCACGCCCGGGTAGCTCAAGGTACCGAAGGCCATCGTGGTGAGGCCGCCATGCGACTGCCCGATGACGACGATGCGGCTCATGTCCACGTAGGGCCGGGTACGCATGTAGTCGAGCGTGGCGATCACATCTTCGGCCTGCGCCAGGCCGTTGCGCGCCACGTTGCAGCCGCCGCCGATATACGGGCCGCCGGACTTGGCGAAGCCTTGCCGCATGGGCAGGATCACGACGTAGCCGCGCTTGACGAATTCCGCGCTCTGCGCCGCATAGCGCGCGCGCGCCTGGAAGGCCGGCCGGCCGTGCGTCTTGCCGTGGTTGATCACCACCAGCGGGAACGGGCCGTCGCCCGCCGGCTTGAAGATGGTGGCCTCCAGTTCGATGATGAAGGGGCCGGCCGGCTTGGGCACCTTGACCACGTCCTCCTCGATGCGCGGCGGCTGTGCACGCGCAACGCCGCCCGCCGCCGCCCAGCCCAGGACCGCGCAGGCAAAGAGTGCAAGACAGGTGCGGCGCCGCCTCGTCATGGAATCGCCAGCTTCCGGCACATGGTCAGGCGCGGCGCAGGCCCGCGGGCGCTGCCATCAGCCCTCCCCCAGCATGTCGCCGTCGACATAGAGCCAGCGCGGCGCTTCGCCGGGCGCGCGCGCGGCGCGCACGAAGCGGCTGCGTTCATGCAGGCGCCAGGCGCGTCCGCCGACCTTGTAGCGGGCGACGAACTCCACTTCGGCGTGGTCGGCGTCCGCCTGGGCGTGCGACTTGACCGCCAGGCCGAGCCAGCGCGTGGCCGGATCGGCGGCGAGATCGGCCGGACAGGTGGAGGGATGCCAGGTCTGCCGCAGCCACTCGACCTCGCCGAGCACGTAGGCACTGTAGCGCGAGCGCATCAGCGTCTGCGCATCGCCGGGCAAGGCCTCCCCGCGATGGAAACGCCCGCAGCAGCTGGCGTAGTCCGCACCGCCGCAGGGACAGGGCTGCGGCGCCGCGGCCGGGCGCGCGTGCTTGCCCGCCATCGCCGCGCTCACAGCACCAGCGCGGGCAGCTCGCGCATGTCGGCGAAGATCGCGCTGGCGCCGGCATCGCGCAACTGCACAGCGTCATTGCGCGCCGCGTAGCCGAACACGGTCATGCCCGCCGCGACACCGGCGGTGGCACCGGCCGGGCTGTCCTCGACCACGGCACAGCGCGCCGGCACCACGCCCATGGTCTCGGCCGCCAGCAGGTAGACGTCGGGCGCGGGCTTGCTGCGCTTGACCTCGGTGGCGGAGAAGACATGCTCGCGCGCATCCTGCTGGAACAGTTCGAGCAGGCCGGTGCGGCCGAGCTGCAGCTTGACCTTGACGCGGTCGGCACCCGACGCCACGCACACCGGCATGCCGGTGGCGGCAATGGCCGCGACCGCGTCGCGCACGTGCTCGATGGCCTCGACCTCGGCCTCCAGCACGGCGTTGCGCCGCGCCAGCCAGGTCGACAGCCAGTTGTCCGGCAGCGGCGCGCCGCGCAGGCGTGCAATGGTGTCCAGTTCCTCGCGCACAGCGCGGCCCAGGAACATCCGCGTGGATTCCTCCAGCGAGATGCCGATGCCCAGTTCATTGAGCATCTGGTTCAGCACGCGGTTGACGATGGGCTCGCTGTCGACGAGCACGCCGTCGCAATCGAAGATCACGCAATCGAACTTGCGCGCGTGCCGGGGAGTTACTGCATTCATGCCGGTTTCTTTTCCTTGCTGGTATCGGGCGGCGCCACCGCGCGCAGCGCGGTCGGGCGGCCGCTCTTGAGATGGGCCTCGATCTGGTCGAAGCGGTCGAAGCCCCAGAAGGGCTCGCCGTCGATGATGACGAAGGGCGAGCCGAACACGCCCTTGGCCATCGCCACCTCGATCTCGGCCTTGAGCTGTTCCTTGATCTGCGGGCTGCTGGCGCCGGCATCCATGGCGCGGCCATCGATGCCGAGCGCATCGGCAAGCTTGACCAGCTCGGCCGGCTCGGCGATGTTCACGTCCTCGACGAAGAACGCATGATAGACCGCCTTGGCGAAGGCTGCGGCCAGATCTTCGCCATGGTGATTCTGCAGCCACAGCACGGCCCGCGCGGCCTGCGTGGTCGGCAGCGGAAAGTGCGTCGGACGGTGGTACTCGATGCCGTGGAAGCGCGCGGTGCGCTCGAAGTCGCGCCAGGCGTAGTCGCCCTTGAGCGGCAGCTGCGGCAGCGGCGCGCTGCCCGTGGTCTTGAACACCACACCCAGCAGGATGGGGTGCCAGGAAACGATGCGGCCGTACTTCTGTGCCAGCTCGTCGATGCGCGTGCTGGCGAAGTAGCCGTAGGGGGAGGAGAAGTCGAAGTAGAAGTCGATGGCAGCTGTCATGTCAGGGGCTCCGCATGCGGGGGCTTGTGAAAACGGCGATGCCGGCGCCGGCCTCAGGCCAGCGCGCGTGCGATCAGGATCTTCTGGATGTCGCTGGTGCCTTCGTAGATCTGGCAGACGCGCACGTCCCGGTAGATGCGCTCGACCGGGAAATCGCTGACATAGCCATAGCCGCCGAACACCTGGATGGCATCCGAGCAGACGCGCTCGGCCATCTCGCTGGCGAACAGCTTGGCCATGGCCGCCTCCTTCAGGCACGGCCGGCCGGCGTCGCGCAGGGAAGCGGCATGCCAGACCATCTGCCGCGCCACCTCGATGCGCGTGGCCATCTCGGCCAGGCGGAACTGCACCGCCTGGTGCTGGAACAGCGGCTGGCCGAAGCTCTCGCGCTCCTTGGCGTAGGCCAGCGCCGCCTCCAGTGCCGCGCGCGCCATGCCGACGCTCTGCGAAGCGATGCCGATGCGCCCGCCCTCCAGGCCGGACAGCGCCATCTTGTAGCCGCCGCCCTCCTCGCCCAGCAGGTTGGCCGCCGGGATGCGGCAGTTCTCGAAGACGATCTGGGCGGTGTCCGACGAATGCTGGCCGAGCTTGTCCTCCAGCCGCGCCACCACGTAGCCGGGCGTGCCGGTCGGCACCAGGAAGGCACTGATGCCGCGCTTGCCGGCGGTCTTGTCGGTCACCGCCAGCACGATGGCCACGTCGGCATGCTTGCCGCTGGTGATGAACTGCTTGACGCCGTCGAGCACGTAGTGGTCGCCGTCGCGGCGCGCCGTGGTGCGCAGCGCGGAGGCATCGGAGCCCACATGGGGCTCGGTCAGGCAGAAGGCGCCCAGCATCTCGCCGCGCGCCAGCGGCACCAGCCACTGCTGCTTCTGCGCTTCGCTGGCGAAGGCCATCAGCATGCTGCACACCGGGCAGTTGTTGACGCTGATGACGGTGGAGGTGCCGCCGTCGCCGGCGGCGATCTCTTCCAGGATCAGCGCCAGCGACAGGTAGTCGAGCCCGGCGCCGCCATAGGCTTCCGGCACCGCCACGCCATAGGCGCCGAGCGCGGCCAACTGGCGGTGCACGTCCTTGGGAAAGGTGCCGTCGCGGTCCCACTGCGCGGCGCGTGGCGCGATCTCCTGTTGCGCGAACTGGCGCACGGCATCGCGGATCATTTCCTGTTCGGGGGTCAGCAGCATGTTGCTCTCGGTCGCTTTGGGTCGCTTGGGGTCGCTGTCCGTCAAATAGAGCGGCTGGCAGGCGGGACCGTCACGGCCCCGCCGTGCCGGGCTCACCAGGGCAGCTCGGCGCCGTCGTAGGCGTGGAAGCTGCCGTTGTCGGCCCGGCTCGCGCCGGCCAGCACGCGCCGCATGCCGCCCACGCTGTCTTCCACCGCGAGGTCGGCCCCGCTCCCGCCCATGTCGGTGCGCACCCAGCCCGGGTGCAGCGCGACACAGGTGGCCTGGCGCGCATCCAGCGACACGCACTTGAGCACGGCATTGACCGCGGCCTTGCTGGTGCGGTAAAGCCAGCTGCGGTTGCTGTCCATGGCGCCGATGCTGCCCATGCGCGACGACAGCACCGCCAGCACGCCGCCCTGGCCGCCGCGGCCGGCCTCGACCAGGGGCAGCAGCAGCGGCAGCGCCATCATCGGCCCGAGCACGTTGACGTGCATGACCTCGTCGAAGTCCTGCTGCTGCACGGGCTGTGCGCCCTCGCTGCGCGGGCCGATCACGCCGGCGTTGTAGATGGCCACGTCGACGGCTTCGCCGTCGAGCTTCCAGCCCAGGCCGGCCACCGCGGCCGGATCCGTCAGGTCGACGCGGTGCGCTTCGGCGCCGAGCGCCTGCAAGGCCTCGATGCCGGCCTCGCTGCGCGCGGTGGCGATCACGCGATGGCCGTCGGCGCGGTACTGGCGCACGAACTCCAGGCCGATGCCGCGCGAGGCGCCGAGAATGAGGACTGTGGACACGGATGGGCTCCTAGATCAGGGAAGGGGTTGCACGGGGCCGGCGGCACGCCGGCCCGCCGAAAAGATCCGCACGGCGCCGGCCCGCTGAGGCCGGCGCCGCACCTGGCTCAGACCAGCTCGATGCCGACCGCGGTGGCTTCGCCACCGCCGATGCACAGGCTGGCCACGCCGCGCTTGCCGCCGGTCTTGCGCAGCGCGCCGATCAGCGTGGTCATGATACGCGCCCCCGAGGCACCGATCGGATGGCCCAGCGCGCAGGCGCCGCCGTGGATATTGACCTTGTCGCGCGGGATCTCCAGGTCGTGCATGGCCGCCATCGGCACCACCGCGAAGGCCTCGTTGATCTCGAACAGGTCGACGCTGCCGGTGTTCCAGTCGAGCTTGCGGTACAGCTTGGCGATCGCCTCGACCGGCGCGGTGGTGAACCAGCCGGGCGCCTGCGCATGGGTGGTGTGGCCGAGCATGCGTGCCAGCGGCACCAGGCCGAGGCGGGCCGCGGTGGATTCGCGCATCATCACCAGCGCCGAGGCGCCGTCATTGATCGACGAGGACGAAGCGGCGGTGATGGTGCCGTCCTTGGCGAAGGCCGGCTTGAGCGACGGGATCTTGTCGAGCTTGATGCGGCGCGGGCCTTCGTCGGTGTCGATCACCGTGTCGCCGCCCTTGCCGGACACGGTCACCGGCGTGATCTCCCAGCGGAAGTCGCCAGCCTCGGTGGCCTGCTGGGCGCGGCGCACGCTCTCGATGGCGAAGGTGTCCTGCTGCTCGCGCGTGAAGCCGTACTTGGCCGCGCAGTCCTCGCCGAAGGTTCCCATGGCGCGGCCCTTGTCGTAGGCATCCTCGAGGCCGTCCAGCATCATGTGGTCATAGATCATGCCGTGGCCGATGCGGTAGCCGCCGCGGCCCTTGGGAATCAGGTAGGGCGCATTGGTCATGCTTTCCATGCCGCCGGCCACCGCGATCTCGAAGGAGCCGGCCAGCAGGCCGTCGAACACGTTCATGGCCGCACGCATGCCGGAGCCGCACATCTTGTTGACCGTGGTGCAGCCCACCGACAGCGGCAGGCCCGCGCCAAGCGCAGCCTGGCGCGCCGGCGCCTGGCCCTGGCCGGCCGGCAGCACGCAGCCGAACACCACTTCCTCGACCTGCTCCGGCTTGAGGCCGGCGCGCTCCACCGCGGCGCGGATGGCGGCGGCGCCGAGCTGCGGGGCCGTGAGCGAGGCGAACTCGCCCTGGAAAGCGGCCATGGGCGTGCGCACGGCCGATACGATGACGATAGGGTCTTGCATCTTCTGTCTCCTTGGGATGGGGAATGGGGGATGGGGGATGGGGGCGACCGGGCGGCCGGCAGCGCCTTCAGCGGATCGACGCCTGCGGCGGCTCGCCGAACTGGCGGTAGGCCGCCTGCGTCTGCGCCAGCAGTTCCTCGTTGCTGCTGGCGGCCATGCCGAGGTCGCGCAGCAGGCCGTCGGATACGCCGTAGATCCAGCCGTACACCGTCACTTCCTGGCCGCGCGCCCAGGCATCCTGCAGCACGGTGGTGTGGCAGATATTGCCGACCTGCTCTATCACGTTGAGCTCGCACAGCCGCGTATGGGCATCCTCCTCACGCAGGATGGTGCCCAGGTAGGCCTCGTGCTTGTCGGCCACGTCGCGCACATGGCGCAGCCAGTTGTCGGCCAGGCCGATGCGCTCGCGCTTGAGCGCGACCTTGACGCCGCTGCAGCCATAGTGGCCGACCACGGTGATGTGGCGCACCTTGAGCACATCGACCGCGAACTGGATCACCGCCAGCGCGTTCAGGTCGCTGTGGGCGATCACATTGGCGATGTTGCGGTGGACGAAGACCTCGCCCGGCGCCAGGCCGAGGATCTGGTTGGCGGGCACGCGCGAGTCGGAGCAGCCGATCCACAGGTACTCCGGCGCCTGCTGGTTGGCCAGGCGCGTGAAGAAGGCGGGGTCTTCGGCATTGACGCGGTCCACCCACTCGCGGTTGTTGCGGAACAACTGGGCGATGGCCTCACTCATGCTGCCCTCCTTGCCTGCGGCTCGCCGCCGGCGCGGGGCGCCGGGCTGCCATAGCGGTTGATGAAGCGTTCCGATGTCTGGTAGGCATAGAAATCATGAAGATGGCCGGCCAGCAGCCGGTCCTTTTGCGCCTGCCACATGGCAGGGTCGAAGAAGTCCTCGTGGTGCCGCAGGAAGGCGGCGCGCACGCGCGGGTCGCCGAGCAGGAAGGTACGGTACGTTTCCGGAAAGATGTCGTGCGGCCGCACGGTGTACCAGATCTCGCCGGACATTTCCTCCTCTTCGTTGCGGGGCTGCGGCACATGGCGCACGTTGCAGTCGGTCAGGTACTCGATCTCGTCATAGTCGTAGAACACCACGCGCCCGTGGCGCGTGACGCCGAAGTTCTTGTACAACATGTCGCCCGGGAAGATGTTGGCGGCGATCAGTTCCTTGACGGCGTTGCCGTACTCGATGATGCCGTGCTCCACCTGCGCGTCGCTGCCCTCCTGCAGCCAGAGGTTCAGCGGGGTCATGCGGCGCTCGATGTACAGGTGGCGCACCACGATTTCCTCGCCGCCGTCCTTGGCGCGCTGGTACTCGACCATCGACGGCGCATGCCGCTCCAGTTCGCGCACCAGCGCCTCGTCGAAGCGCGACAGCGGGAACGCCACGCCGGAATACTCGAGCGTGTCGGCCATGCGTCCGACCCGGTCGTGCTGCTTGACGAGCTGGTACTTGGACTTGACCTGCTCGCGGGTGGTTTCCTTGGGTGCCGGGTAGAAGTCCTTGATCACCTTGAACACATAGGGAAACGACGGCAGCGTGAACACCAGCATCACCAGGCCCTTGATGCCCGGCGCGACAATGAACTTGTCCGAGGAATGCTGCAGGTGATGGAGGAAATCGCGATAGAAGAGATTCTTGCCCTGCTTCTGCAGCCCCAGCGAGGTGTAGATCTCCGCGCGCGGCTTGCGCGGCATCAGGTCACGCAGGAAAGTGACGTAGGCCGACGGGATCTCCATGTCGACCAGGAAGTAGGAGTGCGAGAAGGAGAACAGGATCAGCACCTGCTCCTTGTCCAGCAGCACGGCGTCCAGCGCCAGCCCGCCCGAGGGGCCATGCACGATGGGGATCACCAGCGGGTAGCTGCGGTCGCCGTTGAGCACGCGCCCGATGATGAAGGCAGTCTTGTGGCGGAAGAACAGCGAGGACAGCACATGCACCTGGAAATTGGGCGCGATGCGGAACTCGCCGAACTGTTCGCCGATCGCGCGCACCACGTAGCCGATGTCGCGCGGCAGGTCTTCGAACGGCCGCTCGAGCTGGAAATTGTGGACGATGCGCTCGAAGCAGGCGGCCATGCCTTCGCGGCTGCCGGGATAGTAGGCGCGGTAGGTCGGCCGCGTCGGCGACTCCTCGTTCTCGATGTACTCGGTCGAGATGGCCGGGCGCACGAAGATGAAGTCGTTGTTGAAATAGGAACGGTGCAGCAGGCGCGTGCACACCGAGTTGAAGAAGGTCTCGGCCAGTTCGGGCTGGTGGTGGTTGGTCAGCAGCCCGATGTAGTGCAGCTTGATCTGCTGCCAGATACCGTTCTCGATGCGCTCGGCGTCGTACTCATCCTCCAGGATCAGGCTGGTCTCGCGCACGCGCTCATTGTAGAAGTCGATGCGATCACGCTGGATCTGCTGCAGGCCCTGCCAGTCGCCGGCCTCGAACCTTGCCTTGGCCTGCTGCCCGGCCTCGCGGAACAGCCGGTAATGCTTGTCGAAGCCGTCGAGCATGGTCCGCGCCACATCGAAGGCGATCTGCGACGAGAGCAGCTTGGGAAAGTGGGACATGGCGGGCGCGGAAACGGCGGCGGTACGGGAATTGTAATGGGGTTCGTTCGCGGCTTCGCGCCGGCGCGCGCCGTGCGGGCCGGGCCGGCGGCCCGCGCGGCGGCGGCGCCTCGTCCGCCGCGTTGCCTCAGACGTGATCCAGTGTGCGCACCACGCACAAGGTCATCAACATGGTCGCCACAGCCTTGCGCCGCCCGCCGCTCTCGGTGAAAACGTCGCCCTGGGCCACGATCAGCGTCCGCCCCGGCTTGACCACCCGGCCCACCGCCACCAGGCGCTCACCCTGGGCCGGCGACAGCAGGTTGATCTTGTACTCGGCGGTCAACCCGGCCTCGCCCTCGCCCACCACCGACAGCGCCGCATAGCCACAGGCGCTGTCCGCCAGCGCGCCGACCGCGCCGCCATGGAAGAAACCGTGCTGCTGGGTGACGCGCTCGGACCAGGGCATCGCGATCTCGACCTCACCGTGCGCGACCCGTGTCAGAGTGGCGCCGAAGGTGGTCATCAGGCCCTGGCGCGCGAAGCTGGTGGCGATCGCGTCGGCGCGCTGCGCGCCGAGGGTCTGGGGTTCGGGCGGGATGGAAGCGTCGGGCAAGGCGGTCATAGGGAAATCCTGGTTCGTCCGGCATCCGTGGAAGCCGCTCTATTTTATTGACGTTTACGTAAACGTCAACTTGATTGCCGCAGCCGGCCTGGAGCGATCCTCCGGCATCCGCGTGAGAGCGCGTGAGAACCTCTGCGCCGGGCGATAAGAGCCGGATCAGGCTCGTGCCGGCCGCTGCCCCCGCAGCTGCTCCTGCAGCAGGTCACGGCAATGGCGCTCGTGCTGGTCGATCTCGGCCAGTTGGGCCTGCAGGTCTTCCAGCTGCCGCTGGAGCGCGCCGCGATGGTCCGCCAACGCATGCAGGAAACGCTCGAGCTGCGGCACCGTATCGCCAGGCGACTCATACAGATCCAGTATCTCGCGGATCTCATTGAGAGTGAGTCCCAACCTTTTTCCACGCAGCGTCAACTTCAGGCGGGTCCGCTCACGCGCGCTGTAGACCCGCGTGCGGCCGCCGGAGCCGGTCCGCTCCGGTGCCAGCAGACCTTGGTCCTCGTAGAAACGGATGGCGCGCGGCGTCACCTCGAACTCGCGCGAGAGCTCGGTGATGGTGTAGGTCGTGGTCTGGCTGGATGACATGAGGCTTCGAAAAAATGAACGGTCGTTCGATATGTAATGAAGTTTTCGCTTAAGATGGACGACGCGCCGTTCGGATTGACGTTAACGTTAGCGTCAAGCCCGGCGGCTGGCAACCGCGGGAGACAACCCACCCGGATCGGCCGCGGCCACGACAGCAAGCACCACGAGAAGCCCGCCCGCCGGCAAGCGCCGGCCCAGCAAGCGCAGGGCTCAAGACCAGCGAGACTCCCCATGAACGCACTCGAACACCAACTCCAATACCCGTTCGGCGACACCATGCCCGAGCCCGGCACGCGGCAGCAGGTGGCCCCCGGCGTGTACTGGCTGCGCATGCCGCTGCCGTTCGCGCTCGACCACATCAACCTGTGGCTGCTGCGCGACCGCCTCGACGGGCGCGACGGCTGGACCATCGTCGACTGCGGCATCAGCAACGACACCATCCAGGCCAACTGGGAGAAAGTGTTCGCGAACGAACTGGAGGGCCTGCCGGTGCTGCGCGTGCTGGTCACGCACTGCCACCCCGACCACGTCGGCCTGGCGGCCTGGCTGTGCAAGCGCTGGGACGTGCGCCTGTGGATGAGCCTGGGCGACTACATGAGCGCGCGCGTCATGGGCGGCGGCAATGGTGCCGGCTCCAATGCCGGCGGCGACTTTGCCGCCAGCCACTTCGCCCGCCACGGCCTGAACGACCCCGACAGCCTGGAGAAGCTGCGCGCGCGCAAGAGCTACTACCCCTCGCTGGTGCCTGACCTGCCCACCCAATACCGCCGCCTGATGGATGGCGACACCGTGGCGATCGGCGCCGACCCGGCCAGCGCCGGCTGGCGCGTGATCACCGGCTACGGCCACGCGCCCGAGCACGTGGCGCTGTACAACGACGCCACCGGGGTGCTGATCTCCGGCGACATGGTGCTGCCGCGCATTTCCACCAATGTCAGCGTGTTCGACATGGAGCCGGAGGGCAATCCGCTCAAGCTCTACCTCGACTCGCTCGGCAAGTACGAGGGACTGCCCGCGGAGGTGCTGATCCTGCCGTCGCACGGCCGCCCCTTCCGCAACCTGCACACGCGCATCCTGCAGTTGCGCGAGCACCACGTCGAGCGGCTGGCCGAGACCCTGGAAGCCTGTGCCGCCAAGCCGTGCAGCGCGCACGACATCGTCGGCGTGATGTTCCGCCGCCAGTTCGACATCCACCAGATGACCTTCGCCATGGGCGAGGCACTGGCCCACCTGCATCTGTTATGGCACGAGGGCCGCGTGGTGCGCCGGCTCGATGCCGACGGCGTGATCCGCTTCAGCGCGGCGTGAGCGCCGGCGCCGGGCCGGTCCCGGCGCCCTCAGGGCCGCCGCCCTCAGGCCTGGCGCGCGAAGGCCGCCAGGTAAGCGATGCCGTCGATGGCGCGGCTGCCGTACCAGGAAACCATCTCGCCATCGATCGGCAGCACCGGCATGCCGAGCTGGCGCTCGAGCGCATCGGCGTGGTCTTCGGTGAAGCGGTAGGGCTCGCTCGCCAGCAGCACCAGGTCGAGCTGGCGCACCAGCGCCTCGCTCCAGCGGAAGCTGGGATAGCGCGCGCCGGGCGCATTGGGGCGGGCACAGTCGCCGCCGGCGCAGGCCTCCCCCGCTGCCGCCGCCAGCTCCGCCGGCGGCCAGGTCTGCCAGCCGACCAGGGACAGCATGCGGCTGATATAGGTGTCGCGCGACACCGTCATCCAGGGATCCTGCCAGATCGCGTAGAGCACGCGCCGGGCCGGCCAGGACTGCGCCCGCACCGCGGCCAGCGCCGCCTCCAGCCGGCCGCACAGGGCCTCGACTTCGCGCTCGCGCGCAAAGATGCCGCCGAGCAGCCGGTACAGTGTCAGGTTATCTTCCGGCGCACAGGGATGGGTGACGATCACGTGCGGCACGAAGGCACGGATGGCCTCCACCGTCTCGCGCCGGTTCTCATCGACATTGACCACCACATGGGTCGGCGCCAGCGCGCGCAGGCGCTCCAGCTGCACGTCCTTGGTGCCGCCGACCTTCGGGACCGCGCGCACCTGCGGCGCCGGATGGACGCAGAAGCCCGTGCGCGCCACCAGTTGCGGCCCCAGGCCGAGCGCCCACAGCAGTTCGGTGATGGACGGTACCAGCGAGGCGATGCGGGCGCCCGCGCCGGCGCGCCCGTGCGCCTGGCCGGCGGCGTCGCGCCACATCAGGCGGAAGCGCCGGGTGGCGGCGCGCTGCCCGGGTCCGGCTTGCGCGGCTTGCGCGGCGCGCGGGCGGCCAGGGCATCGTAGAGCCAGCGCGGCAGCACGTGCAGGATGCCCGCCACCACGCCCATCTGCCAGGGAACGACGGCGAAGCGCCGCCCCGCCGCGATGGCCCGCACGGCCTTGCGGGCGAACACGTCCGCATCCATCAGGAAGGGCATGCGGTAGGGGTTGTGCGCCGTCATCGGCGTGCGGATGTAGCCGGGCGCGATGGTGACCACGCGGATACCGTTGGCGCGCTCTTCCAGCCGCAGGCTTTCCAGCAGCTTGATCACCGCCGACTTGGAGGCACTGTAGGCGCCGGCGCCCGGCAGCCCGCGCACGCCGGCCACGCTGGCGATGCCGACCAGCGTGCCGCGCCAGCCACCGGCGCCGCGTTCGGCGGCGCGCATCGGCTGCAGGAACGGCTGGAAGGTGGTGAGCACGCCGAACCAGTTGGTGTCCATCACCAGGCGGAAGGCAGCCAGGTCCTCTCGCTCGCCGGCCACGGTGCCGACGGAAACGCCGGCATTGGCGACGACGATGTCGGGACAGCCGAAATGGTCGAGAAAATCCTGCGCGGCCGCTGCCATCGCGTCGGCATCGCGGACGTCGGCGGCGTAGACGCGCGCCGCGTTGGGGTTGGGCAGGCTCGCGGCGAGTTCCCGCAAGGCCGCCTCGCGGCGGCCGACCAGCCCGAGAATGGCGCCGCGGGCGGCGTATTCCCTGGCGAGCGCCTGGCCCAGGCCGCTGGAAGCACCGGTGAGGAAGACCTTCTGGGCTCGCATCGGGATCGGGTACTCCGGAGGATCCGGGGGGATCGGGGCGATCCCGGAATCCGGACCGGCAAAGCGGGCCGCGTCGCGCGGCCCGCGCCGCATCACATCTTCTTGTCGCGCACGCCGGTGACCAGGAAGTCCATGGCCTGGATGGCCGCGGCCTTGCTGCCTGCGATGGACGGCGAGGTCTCGTACTTGCCCTGGATCACCACGGTCGGCACGCCGTCGATCTTGTAGGCATCGGCAATCTTGTTGGCACGCTGCGAATTGGTATTGACCGAGAACGAGTTGTAGGCGTCGAGGAAGGCCTTGCGGTCGATGCCGTTCTTGGCCATCAGGTCGGCGATCTCGTTGGGATCGACCATGCGCTTGCGGTCGACGTGGATGGCATTGAAGACCTTGGCGTGCATGGCGTCGAGCTTGCCGAGCGCCTCCAGCGCATAGAAGATCTTGGTGTGCGGCAGCAGGTCGTCGCGGAATGCCACCGGCACGCGCTTGAACACCACGTCCTTGCCCTGGCGCTTGACCCACGCCTCGAGTTCGGGCTCGAAGTCGAAGCAGTGCGGGCAACCGTACCAGAAGAACTCGATCACCTCGACCTTGCCGGCCGGCGCGGCTTGCGGGTTCTTCAGCACCTGGTAGTCCTTGCCTTCGACGGGCACGGCCTGGGCGGGTGCGGACATCAGCAGGCCGCTGACAGCGGCAAGCATGGCAAACAGGGCGGCGAATTTCTTCATGTTGCGCGGATCTCGAGTTGGGACGATGAGCCTATGACAGCGGCGGGGCGCCGCGGTTCAGCGCCCCGCCGTCAAACCCCTAACGCTACTGCCGGGTGAAACGGATGACAGAAGCCTCGAAGCCGGCCGCCTGCAGGCGGTCGCGCACGCGGTTCATGTCCTCGATCTTGTTGAACGGCCCGAGCCGGACGCGGTACATCTTGACGCCGTTGACATCGCGGTCGGTGACCTTGGCCTCGAAGCCCTGCATGGCGAGGTTGGCCTTCTGGCGGTCGGCGTCGTCGGGCGAGCGGAAGGCGCCGACCTGCAGCAGGTAGCCGGCCGAAGAGCGATTGGCATCGGCCATGGCGATCTCGGCGATCGGGTCGGCCACGGGCTTCTCGGCGGGACGGGCTGCCTGACGGGTGTCGGCCGGCTTCTCCGCCGGCTTTTCCGCGGGCTTCTCCACCGGCCTGTCGGCAGGCCTTTCGGCGGGCTTGTCGGCAGGCTTCTCGGCAGGCCTGTCGGCGGGCCGCGCCGGCGTCAGCTGCGCATGCCGCTCGGGCACCGGCGCCACAGCGGTGCCGGCGCCGGGCGTGCTGCCCTGGTCGGCCTGCGGCTCCTGCTCGGCAGGGCCGACCGGCTTGGGCGGCGTCTTGCTCCAGAGCGGCGTGTTCGGGTCCGACGGCGCCTGCTGCGGGGCCTGCGCCGGGCTCGGCAGCGTACTGACGACGTTGCCCGGCTCGCTGGGCTTGGGCGCCGGCGCCCCCTTCTGCTGGAAGGGCGCGGGCGACTTGGTGATGTACAGGGCCACCACCACCGCGATGGCCAGACCGATGATCAGGCCGAGCACCAGGCCCAGGAACGTACCGCCGCGCTGCGAATCGCGGCGGCCTTGGCGCGTGGCGCGCTTGCGTTGCTGTTGCATGAAGTCCTCTTGCATGTTGCCGGGATTATAGAGCCACTCCGGCAGCAGGCATCATGACAGATCGTTACCGGCCGCGCTGCCCCGCGCGGCGCGGCGCCTTACATGCGGCGCGGGGCGGAGACGCCGATCACCGCCAGGCCGTTGCGCAGCACCTGGCGGGTGGCCGCCAGCAGGGCCAGGCGGGCACGCTTGACCGCTTCGTCGTCGACCAGCACGCGGTCGGCGTTGTAGAAGGCGTGGAAGTCGCCGGCCAGGTCGCGCAGGTAGAAGGCGACCGCATGCGGCGCCAGCTCGCCGGCGGCGGTGGCCAGCATGTCGGGGAACTCGGCCAGGCGCCGGCCCAGCGCGAGCGCCTGCGGACCGGCGTCGGCGCCGGTCACGGCGGCCAGTTCGTCGTCGCTCAGGCGCGCCAGCTCGACCAGGCGCGCCTCCCAGTCGGCACCGGCCCACGACTCGAAGATCGAGCAGATGCGGGCATGTGCGTACTGCACGTAGTACACCGGGTTCTCGTCGTTCTGCTTGAGCGCCAGGTCGATGTCGAAGACGAACTCGGTATCGGCCTTGCGCGACAGCAGGAAGAAGCGCACCGCGTCGCGCCCGCGCGCGAAGTGGGCCGGCCACTCCGCCACGCCGGCGTCCAGGCAGCCGCGGATGGTCTCGTCGCCGCCGTTGCTCCACTCGATCAGGTCGCGCACGGTCACGTAGGAGCCGGCACGCTTGGAGATCTTGACCTCCTGGCCGTCCTTCATCACGGTGACCATCTTGTGCAGCACGTAGTCGGGGTAGCCCTTGGGGATGCCGATGTCCAGCCCCTGCAGGCCGGCGCGCACGCGGGCGATGGTGCCGTGGTGGTCACTGCCCTGCACGTTGATGACCTTGGTGAAGCCACGCTCCCACTTGGTGGTGTGGTAGGCCACGTCGGGCACGAAATAGGTGTAGGTACCGTCGCTCTTCTTCATCACGCGGTCCTTGTCATCACCGTCGTCCGTGGTACGCAGCCACAGCGCGCCTTCGCTCTCGTAGGTCTTGCCCTTGGCCACCAGCGACTGCACCGCGGCCTCGACGCGGCCGTCGCTGTACAGCGACGACTCGAGGTAGTAGCGGTCGAAGCGCACGCCGAAGGCCTGCAGATCGATGTCCTGCTCGTTGCGCAGGTAGGTGACGGCGAAGCGGCGGATCGACTCCATGTCCTCGACGTTGCCCGAGGCGGTGACCGGCTCGCCATCCGAGGCGCTGACGGTCCTGCCGGCCAGGAAATCGGCGGCGATGTCGGCGATGTAGTCGCCGTTGTAAGCGGCCTCGGGCCAGGCTGCGTCGCCCGGCTTGTGGCCACGCGCGCGCGCCTGCACCGACACGGCCAGGTTCTGGATCTGCACGCCGGCGTCGTTATAGTAGAACTCGCGGTGCACGGCATAGCCCTGCCATGCCAGCAGGTTGGCCAGCGCGTCGCCGAGTGCCGCCTGGCGGCCGTGGCCCACGTGCAGCGGCCCGGTCGGGTTGGCCGAGACGAACTCGACCAGCACCTGGCCGTTGACGCCACGCATCTGCGCGCCGTAGTGGTCGCCCTCGTCCAGCACCGCGCGCAGCACCGCGGCCTTGGCGGCGGGCGCCAGGCGCAGGTTGATGAAGCCGGGGCCGGCGATCTCCATCGCCGCGACCAGGCCGGCCGCGCGCGGGTCGGCCTGCACGGCCTCGACCAGGCGCTGGGCCAGCTCGCGCGGGTTGGTCTTCAGCGTGCGCGCCACCTGCATGGCGAGGTTGCAGGCCAGGTCGCCATGCGCGGCCGCCTTGGGCCGTTCGAAGGCGACGGCCGGCAGGACGGTGTCGGCCGGCGCGAGCGCGCGCACGGCATCGGTGAACGCGGCGGCGAGAGTGGAGGTCTGAACAGGCAGCATGGGTGTCTTGGCCCTGGGCGGCACCACTCGGCAAGTGGACGCCGCGTCGCGTGGCAGGTTTCGAATTGCGGAACGCGGAATTTTATCAGGTGCTATGCTGACACCATGCTCCGGCCGTCGCAGCCATCCCGGCCGCACTTCCGGGGCGCCTCCCCCAGGAAAGGAAACATCATGCTGATCACCTTCAAATCCCACGCGGCACAGGACCTGATCATGATGAAGGACCTGGCCATCACCCTGCTGGGCATCATCGGCAAACAGCTCGGGGAACGCGGGGTGATCACCAGCGAAGAGATGCCGCGCGCCATCCAGAAGCTGGAAGCCGCCGTCAGCGACGCCAAGCGCGCGCATCCGGCGGAGTCGGCCGTCCATCCCGGGCAGGAAGAGGATCAGGACGAACCCCTGCACCTGGGCCAGCGCGCCTTCCCCTTCCTCGACATGCTGCGCGCCTCCCAGCGCGAAGGCGCGGATGTCATGTGGGGCGTCTAGCGCCGGCGCCGGCGCGCGTGGCTCAGTCGCGCCGGCCTGACCACAGCAGCAGCATCGCGCAGGCCCCTGCCAGCGCAGCCACCCCCAGCGCCGTCCACGGCGCGGTGGCGACCCGCTGCTCCACCCCGGCGATCGAATCATTCACCCGCGCGCCGGCCAGCCGCGCGCCTTCGCGCACCTGGCCGCCCAGCTGCCCGGCCAGTGCGCTCGCGCGCGCCTGCAGCCGCGCGCGGCTCTGCGCGGCCTCGGCCGAGCCCTCGCTGGCCATCACGGCGATCGTGCGCTCGAGCTGGGCCAGCAGATCGCGGGCCTGTTCGGAGACCGGCTGCGCGGCGGCGCGGGCCTCGCGCGCCGCCCGGCGCACCTCGCGCGCGGTGTCCTGCGCGCTGTCGGCCAGGTGTCGGACTTCCTTGCGGAGCTCTGGGTGTCGGTTCAGCATGTCGACCTCGTTTGGTGGCAGGAAGAAAAAGGCAGGCGAAGCGCGCCGCCGTCCTCAGTGGCTCACCAGGCCGAGCACGAGGGTGACGGCCGCGACCACCAGGAACACGAAGAACAGGATCTTGGCGATCTCGACGGCGCCCGCGGCGATGCCGCCGAAGCCGAACAGGGCCGCGACCAGGGCGATGACGAAGAAGACGACGGCGTAGTGCAGCATGGTTGGACTCCCTGCAGTTGAGCGTGGACGCCTGCGCGGCCCGCGCTATTTCAGCGCCCTGAAGACCGTGACCCCGAGCAGCTGGCACACCGCGAACAGCACCAGGAAGATGAGGCAGAGCAACTTGGCAATGCCCGCCGCGCCGGCCGCGATGCCGCTGCTGCCGAGCAGGCCTGCCAGCAGCGAAGCCAGCGCAAAGACGAGCGCCCGCTTCCGCATCGTCGCCTCCTGTGCCAGGATGAAGCGCGCCGCCGGGATGGCCACGCGTATGAGGCTACTGTAGAGAGAGCGGCCGGCCGCCGGCAGCGCCCCGGCACCGATTCGCGCGTCAGTGGAGTCCTACGCCGTCAAAGGAGCCCTGCACCAAGCAAGCCTTGCGGCAAGATGCGGGCAAACGATCACGAATTGACCATCTACCGTCAATGTGATCCCATCGACGCAACCGGGCCCTGGCCATCCCCGCTGCGCGCAGACGCCGGGGCGCCTGGCAAGGCCGGCGGCCGCCAACCAGGCGCGGCGGCGGGCGGCACGTCCGCGCCGCGGCGCCAGCCAACGGGAAGCCATCATGTTCAAGTCCTCATCGCTGCGCTCCACCCTGCTGCTGGCCGGAGGCATCCTGCTGACGGTGATCGTGCTGATCACTTCCGAAACCGGCAACCAGCGGCTGCGCGACGGCTATACCCAGGTGATCCGCTCGCAGCAGGTGCAGCGCGACATCAGCACGCTGCTCGGTGAACTGGTCAATGCCGAGGCGGGCCAGCGCGGCTACCTGCTGACCGGCAAGGAAGGCTATCTCGACCCCTACTATCGCGCCCTGCCGCACATCACCCAGCTGATGGCGCAGATCCGCGCTCACTATGCCGACGACCCCGAGGCGCTCAAGCAGTTCGGCGAGACCTCGCAACTGATCGGCCGCAAGCTCAACGAGATGGACCTCACCCTGGTCTATGGCAAGCGTGACGTCAGCGTGGCGCTGGACCTGATCCGCACCGACTTCGGCAAGCAGACCATGGACAATGCGCGGCGCGGGCTGGAGAAGCTGCTGGCGCGCGAGGCCGCCTCGGTCTCGCACAGCCTCGAGGGCGCGGACCGCGACCTCGGCATGGCGCGCCTGGGCGTCGGCCTGCTGACCGCCACCAATATCGTGCTGCTGGTGGTATTGGGCTTGCGTCATGCGCGCCGGCTGGCGGCGGCCGAGGCCGAGCGCAGCGAGCTGGAAGTGGAAAGCGCGCGCCTGGAGCACATGGTGCGCGCGCGCACGCGACAGCTCTCGGCGCTGGCGACCCACCTTCAGCGCGTGACCGAAGACGAAAAGACGCGCCTGGCGCGCGAATTGCACGATGAACTCGGCGCCATCCTCACCGCCATCAAGCTCGACCTGCACTGGGTGCGCCAGCGCACCCGCGAGGCGGTGCCGGAAGTCCAGGAAAAGCTCGGGCGCGTGATGCTGCACGTGGACCAGGGCATCCAGATCAAGCGTCGCCTGATCGAGGACCTGCGGCCCACCATCCTGCTCAACCTGGGATTGAAGGAGGCCATCGGACAACTGGCCGAGGAAGTCGGCACGCGCAACCAATGGCAGACCCGGGTGGATATTCCCGACGACCTGCCGGCGCTGCGCGAAGAGGCCGCCATCGCGCTGTTCCGCATCGTGCAGGAATCATTGACCAATGCCAGTAAGTATGCGCACGCCCGCCACGTGGAAATCGCCATGCACCGGCACGGCGAACTGCTGACACTGGTCGTGCGCGACGATGGGCGCGGCCTGCCGGAAGACTTCGAAGCGCGCCGCACCGCCGGCCACCATGGCATGCTCGGCATGGAACAGCGCGTGGCGGCACTGGGCGGCAACCTGCGCGTGGAGTCGCCGCCGGGTGCCGGGGTCTGCGTCCGGCTGGAGGTGCCGCTGACCGATGCCGTCGTGGCTCCCCCCGAGACCGAGGAGGCCGGGGAAAGCGAAGACGAGGGCCAACGCGAGGGGCAGGGCGATGTCGGCACCGCGGGCAACGCCGGCCGGAACACCGGAGCGCCGTGACGGGCGCCGACGCGTACCGGCATGCGGGCCCGCACCGACGCACCCGGTGGCATCAAGGCATCAAGACATCAAGGCATCACATCTTCTGCTTCACATCGTGGGCGGCATCCTCCATCTTCTCGCCGCCGCGCTGGATATCCTTGCCCGCTCCCGCCATGGTGTTGCAGCCGGTCAGCACGACCACGCCCGCCAGGGCAAACCAAGCCAGTACTTTTCTCATGGTCCCTCCTTGCTGTGATGCGGCGGCTCCTGCCGCCGTCCTGGATACGACTGCCCGATGCGGCGCCGCGGCCGGTCAGGATGGGTCGCCGGCAGCCCGGCTGCCGGCGTATTCCTCGATGACGCGAAACACTTCTTCCATTTCGAGCGATTTGTCGAAGAAATAGTCCGCGCCCGCGTCGGCACACTGGCGCCGGTAGGCCGGCACCTGCGCGTGGTTGGTGTAGACGATGCGGATGCCAGGCGCGCGCGCGCGCTGCATGGCGCGCAGCACATTGACACCGTTGCCCTGGCGCAGCTGCAGGTCGATGATCGCCACCTGATAGCCGCCGGCGGCGAACATGCTGATGCCGAGATGTTCCGTGTCGGCCCAGTCCACCCGTTCGACATAGGGCATCGCCTGCAGATATTCGAGCAACATCTCCCTGATCATCGCCGAGTCCTCGATCAGCAGGACGCGCAGCGGCGGGAAGGCGGGAACTGTGGCTCGATCAGGCATGGTTGGATGATAGGCAGGGATGCGGCGGGTCACTATCGGCGCGCGTCCTACATGGCGGACGAGGCGTGCCGGGGGCCGCGCCGGCTACTCCACCAGGCCGTTCTTGATCGCGTAGTAGGTCAGGTCGGCATTGGTCTTCATGCCCATCTTCTCGAGGATGCGCGAGCGATAAGTGCTGACCGTCTTCACGCTCAGGAACAGCTCGTCGGCGATCACCGACACGGTCTGCCCGCGCGACAGCTTGCAGAAGATCTGGAACTCGCGCTCGGACAGCGACTGGTGCATCGACTGCTCGGTCGGCTTGCCGAGGCCGCCGATCAGCAGCTCGGCCACTGCGGCACTGACGTAGCGCCGGCCCTGTACCACGGTGCGGATGGCCTTGACCAGTTCGTCCGCGGCGCTCTCCTTGGTCAGGTAGCCGGAGGCGCCGACGCGGATCAGGTTGATCGCGTACTGGTCTTCCGGGTAGGTCGACAGGATCAGCACCGGCAGGTCGGCAAAACGCTGGCGCAGCAGCTTGAGCACGTCGATGCCGTTGCGCTGCGGCATGGAGATGTCGAGCACGACGACATCGAACTCGGCATTGCGCAGCAGGGCCATCACTTCATCGCCGCTGCCGGCCTCGCCGGTCACCTGGATGTCGGGCTCATCGGCAATGAACTGGCGCAGCCCGGCGCGCACGATCTCGTGATCGTCGGCGATCAGGACGCGGATCATGGTTGCCTCCGTCTGATGTGGTTGCCCCCTGGCCCGCGAGGCGGCGCGACGGCGAAGCGACTCGGCCCTCGCCCGGGGGCAAACTGCATTGTAGTGCGGCTGCCGGCGCGGCTCTGTCGGTGTCAGGCTGACACGAGGCGTGCCCGCCGCGCGGCAGGTCCGCCAGCAAGAAAAAAGGGACGGCGCTGCCGTCCCTTTTTTCTCCCACCTCGCGCGCGGCGCCTGCCGGCGCCGGCACGATACACGGGCGGCGCGCGCCCGCCGGCTTACTGCAGCTTGGTGCCGGCATCGACCTTGGCGTCGCCCAGGGCTTCGCTCTTGGCCTCGGCCTTGGCACCGGCCTTCGCTTCGTGTGCCTTGTGCGTCTTCGCATGCTTGGCCTTGGCGGCCGGCTTCGCCTGAGCAGCCTCGGGCGCCTGCGCGGCCTGGCCCTGCTGGTCGGCGGCGGCGGCCACGGCGGGCTTGGCCGCCGCGTTCAGGCCGGCCTCGGCCTGGGCGCCGGCGCCCTGGGCCATGGCCAGCGAGGTGGCGGCAGCGATCGACAGGGCGGACAGGGAGAGCAGCAGCTTTTTCATCGGAAGACTCCTTTCGGTCTACACCGCGGGAGAGATTCGCCGCGGCTTGCTTGGAAACGAGCCCTCAGTCTAGGGACGCGCCGGGCGGCGGTCTGTGAGCAGTTGTAATGCTGTGTAAGGAGTGGTGAGGGGCCCGTGCGCATGGCGCACCCGCCGCTTCGCGCGTTTTCCCCGCGCATTCAAGGGGCTGCGCGTGCCGACGGCGCCGCACGGCCCCTTGCATGCGGTTACAGGTTGGGCGCGAGCGCGCGCTCGAGCACAGCGCGTTCCTCGCCGCGCCGCGCCACCATGTCGTCGAGCTGGTCCTGGCCGATCTTGCCCACTGAGAAGTAGGTCGACTCCGGATGCGCGAGGTAGAAGCCGCTGACCGACGCCGCCGGCGTCATCGCCAGCGCCTCGGTCAGGCCCATGCCGATGTCGCCGGCATCGAGCAGCGAGAACATCGGGCCCTTGACGGTGTGCTCCGGGCAGGCCGGATAGCCCGGAGCCGGACGGATGCCGCGGTAGGACTCGGCGATCAACTGCTCGTTGCTCAAGGTTTCCTGCGCGGCATAGCCCCACAGGTCGCGGCGCACGCGCTCGTGCAGGCATTCGGCGAAGGCTTCGGCGAAGCGGTCGGCCAGTGCCTTGAGCATGATGGCGCTGTAGTCGTCGTGGTCGGCCTCGAACTGCGCCTCCTTCTTGTCCACGCCGATGCCGGCGGTGACGGCGAACAGGCCGATGTAGTCGGCGATGCCGCTGGACTTGGGCGCGACGAAGTCGGCCAGGCAGCGGTTGGGGCGGCGCACGCCGTCCACCACCGGACGCTCGCTCTGCTGGCGCAGGTTGTGCCAGGTCAGCGCGACCTGGCTGCGGCTCTCGTCGGTATAGATCTCGATATCGTCGTCGTTGACCGTGTTGGCCGGCAGCAGCGCGATCACGCCGTTGGCGCTCAGCCAGCGGCCCTGGATCAGGCGCGCCAGCATGGCCTTGCCGTCCGAGTACACGCGCCGCGCCGACTCGCCGACGATCTCGTCGTTGAGGATATCGGGGAAACGGCCGGCCAGGTCCCAGGTCTGGAAGAAGGGGCCCCAGTCGATATAGTTGGCCAGCTCGGCCAGGTCGTAGTTGCGGAACACGCGCCGGCCCACGAACTTGGGCTTGGGCGGCACGTAGGCGCTCCAGTCGAGCGGAGTCTTGTTGGCGCGCGCCTCGGCCAGCGTCACCATCGGCGTGGCCTTCTTGTTGGCGTGCTGGGCGCGGATGCGGTCGTAGTCGGACTTCAGCTCGTCGAGGTACCTGGCAGCCCCCTCGTCGGACAGCAGGCTGGAGGCCACGCTGACCGAGCGCGAGGCATCCGGCACGTAGACCACCGGCCCTTCGTAGTTGGGCGCGATCTTGACCGCGGTGTGCACGCGCGAGGTGGTGGCGCCGCCGATCAGCAGCGGGATCTTCTTCAGGCGGAAGTAGTCGTCGCGCTGCATCTCCGCGGCAACATAGGCCATCTCCTCCAGCGAGGGCGTGATCAGGCCCGACAGGCCGACGATGTCCGCGCCCTCGGCCTTGGCCTTGGCCAGGATCTCGTTGCACGGGACCATCACGCCCATGTTGACCACTTCGAAGTTGTTGCACTGGAGCACCACCGACACGATGTTCTTGCCGATGTCGTGCACGTCGCCCTTGACGGTGGCGATGACGATCTTGCCGCGTGCCCTGACGTCGCCGCCGGCCTCGGCCAGCAGGCGCTTCTCTTCCTCGATGAAGGGCAGCAGGTGAGCCACCGCCTGCTTCATCACGCGCGCGCTCTTGACCACCTGCGGCAGGAACATCTTGCCGGCGCCGAACAGGTCGCCGACGACGTTCATGCCGTCCATCAGCGGGCCCTCGATCACCTCGATCGGGCGGCCGCCGCGCGCGGCGATCTGCTGGCGCGCTTCCTCGGTGTCCTCGACGATGAAGGTGGTGATGCCGTGCACCAGCGCGTGCGCGAGACGCTCGGCCACGGCCACCGGCGCTTCCGGCGTGCCGCGCCAGGCCAGGTTCTCTTCCTTGCGGGCGCCGCCGCCCTTGAAGCGGTCGGCGATCTCCAGCAGGCGGTCGGTGGCGTCCTCGCGGCGGTTCAGCACCACATCTTCCACACGCTCGCGCAGCTCGGCATCGAGCTGGTCATAGACGCCGAGCTGGCCGGCGTTGACGATGCCCATGTCCATGCCGGCGGCGATGGCGTGGTAGAGGAAGACCGTGTGGATCGCTTCGCGCACGGCGTCGTTGCCGCGGAAGGAGAACGACACGTTGGACACGCCGCCGCTGACCTTCGCGTAGGGCAGGTTCTGCTTGATCCAGCGCGTGGCCTCGATGAAGTCCACCGCGTAGTTGTTGTGTTCCTCGATGCCGGTGGCGACCGCGAAGATGTTCGGGTCGAAGATGATGTCCTCGGGCGGGAAGCCGACCTCGTTGACCAGGATGTCGTAGCTGCGCTTGCAGATCTCGGTCTTGCGCGCGAAGGTGTCGGCCTGGCCCTGCTCGTCGAAGGCCATCACCACCGAGGCGGCGCCATAGCGGCGGATCAGCGCCGCATGGTGGCGGAACTGCTCCTCGCCCTCCTTCAGCGAAATCGAGTTCACCACCGCCTTGCCCTGCACGCACTGCAGCCCGGCTTCGATCACCTCCCACTTGGAGGAGTCGATCATGATGGGCACGCGCGCGATATCGGGCTCGGAGGCGATCAGGTTCAGGAAGCGCACCATCGCCGCCTTGGAGTCGAGCATGGCCTCGTCCATGTTGATGTCGATGACCTGGGCGCCGTTCTCGACCTGCTGGCGGGCCACGGCCAGCGCCTCGTCGAACTGGCCGTTCAGGATCATGCGGGCGAAGGCCTTGGAACCGGTCACGTTGGTGCGTTCGCCGACGTTGACGAACAGCGTGCCCTCGTCGATCGTGAAGGGCTCGAGGCCCGAGAGGCGCATCGGGCGCGGCGGCAGCTTGGCGGTGGTCATAGCGTTGTCTTGGAATGCGGGAGGCGCGGGCGGCCTGGTGGATTCGGGATGCGCGGGACGGGCGTCGCAGCGACGCTCAGGCAGCGTCGCGCTGGTCGGCGTCGCGGTACTGGCCGGGCCAGGCGCGCGGCGCCCTGCCGGCCACGCGCTGCGCGATGGCGGCGATGTGCTCGGGCGTGGTGCCGCAGCAGCCGCCCACCAGGTTGACCAGGCCGGACGCGGCGAACTCGTCGACCAGGGCCGAAGTGACGTCGGGCGTCTCGTCGAAGCCGGTGTCGCTCATCGGGTTGGGCAGGCCGGCGTTCGGGTAGCACGAGACGGCCGTATCGCACACCTTGGCCAGCTCGGCGATATAGGGACGCATCAGCGTGGCGCCGAGCGCGCAGTTCAGCCCGAAGGTGATCGGCCGCGCGTGGCGCAGGCTGTTCCAGAATGCCTCCACGGTCTGGCCGGACAGGATGCGGCCGGAGGCATCGGTCACCGTGCCGGAGATCATCACCGGCACGCGCTCGCCGCTGTCCTCGAACAGCTGGTCGATGGCGAACAACGCCGCCTTGGCGTTCAGGGTGTCGAAAATGGTCTCGACCAGGAACACGTCGGCGCCGCCCTCCAGCAGGGCCTTGCCCTGTTCGTAGTAGGACGCGCGCAGCTCCTCGAAAGTGACATTGCGCGCACCCGGATCATTGACGTCGGGCGAGATGCTGGCGGTCTTGGGCGTCGGGCCGAAGGCACCGGCGACAAAGCGCGGCTTGTCCGGCGTGCTGTACTTGTCGCAGGCCGCGCGCGCCAGGCGTGCCGCCTCGACGTTCATCTCGTAGGCCAGCTCGGCCATCTTGTAGTCTTCCTGCGCCACCCGGGTCGCGCCGAAGGTATTGGTCTCGATCAGGTCGGCGCCCGCCGCCAGGTATTGCTCGTGGATCTCGCTGATCACCTGCGGGCGCGTCAGCAGCAGCAGTTCGTTGTTGCCCTTGACGTCGACCGCATGGTCGGCGAAGCGCTCGCCGCGGTACTCGGCCTCGCCCAGCTTGTAGCGCTGGATCATGGTGCCCATGGCGCCGTCCAGGATCAGGATGCGCTCGCGCAGCAGGCGGGGCAGGTCGGCGGCCCGGGTATAGGCGCGCGTGCTGGCGGCACGGTCGGCGGGACGGGCGGCGGAAGGAGAGGGGGCGCTCATGCGGGACTCGTGGCGGGAAGACTGACGGAAAGAGTCGATTTTATCAGTCCCGTCAAGGCCTTGCGGGCCGCCGCCGCGGGTGCGCCGGTTGCCGGCGCGGGCGTCGCGGGCCTACACTGCAATGTGTCGCGCACATCATTCCGGAAACCATGCAACACCTCAGCCCCGCGGACGCCCAGTCCCTGCTGGCGGGCAACCCCGACGCCCTGTTCATCGACTGCCGCAGCGAGATGGAATACCTGTTCGTGGGCCACCCCACGGGCGCCCACAACGTGCCCTGGAACGACGGCCCGGACTGGGAGGTCAACCCGCATTTCGTGCAGGCGGTGAAGAAACTGGCCGGCCACGTGTCGGCCCGCCCGGTGCTGCTGATCTGCCGCAGCGGCAACCGCTCGACGGCCGCGGCGCGCGCGCTGGAGGGCGCCGGCTTCGCCAGCGTCTATAACGTGCTGCACGGCTTCGAGGGCGACCTCGACACCCAGCGCCACCGCAACACGATCAACGGCTGGCGCCACGACGGCCTGCCCTGGGAACAGTACTGAGCAGCATGCCCCGGCAGCGCGGGGCGAGACAGCCGGGCCATCGTCGCCCAGCAAAAAGCCCGCGGCAGGCCGCGGGCTTTTTGCTTCCCCGGGGACAGGCAGCGGCCGCGTCCCCGGCTGCGCGATGCCGGATCAGTGCATGACCAGCGGATGGGTCATCACGGTATCGAACTTGGCGAGAAAATCGTCCACCTCTTCCACCGACGGCTCGCTCTCGATCAGACGTTTCACGTCGGCGCGGAAATGCTCGGCCAGAGAGCCGCCGAGAAAGATCTCGCGTTTCAGGTTCTTGTCGACGATCTCGTAGCCGCCCGAGGCGAGAGGCGCATGCTCGACGTCCGCACCAAACTCGACAACACAATAGTTGTCGCTGTTGTAGATCATTTGCATGGCATACCTCCTGGCGTCTTGTGGGCGGAAGGGGTTCACTGCTGCCGCCAGCGCGAGCCTGGCTACCTTCCGCGATTTCTTCTCCTAACTGGGGATGCCCGCCGGCAATTCAAGTCCAGGGGGCCGGCGCCCTCGCGATCGTTCCATCGCATCCCTCATGCATTGGGCAACGGCGCCGCGTGCAAGTTCTTGAATGCCGCCTCGAAACGCGCGCCGGGTCACGGAATGTCGCATTGCGCGCCGCAGGCGGAATGGCCGAGAAATGCGTCCAGCAGCGCATGAAAGCGCTCGGCGCGCTCGATCGGCGCCAAGTGCGCGGCCTGCGGCAGCACTTCGAGCCGGGCGCCGGGAATCGCCGCGGCCATGGCCCGCGCGCCAGGCAGCGGCGAACCGGCATCCTGGTCACCCACCACCACCAGCGCCGGACATTGGATGCGATGGATGGCGCTCGCCATGTCGAAGGCCAGGATGGCCAGCGCGGCGCCGACGTAGCCGTGCACCGGCGTGTCCAGGATCATGGCCCGGATGCGCTCGCTCTCCTCGGGCTGCGCGGCGCGGAACTCCGGCGTCAGCCAGCGCGCCAGCGTCGCCTCGACCAGGCCCGCCATGCCATGCGCCTCGGCCTGGCCGATGCGCTCGTGCCACATCGGGTGTGCCTCCAGCGGCGTGCGGTCGACCGTGTCGGCCAGCGTCAGCGAGAGCAGGCGCTCCGGATGGCGCACCCCCATCACCTGGCCGATCATGCCGCCCAGGGAAATGCCGACGTAGTGCGCCTGCGGGATCTGGAGGGCATCCATCGCGGCGGCGACATCATCGGCAAGACGCAGCATCGAATAGGCGCCGATCGGCGCGCTGCTGCCGCCGTGGCCGCGCAGGTCGAGGCGCGCCACGCGATAACGCGGCGCCAGGTGGCGGGCGGCAGCGTCCCACAAGGTATGGTTGGCGCCCAGGGCATGGACCATCACGACCCAGGGACCGTCGCTGCCATCGACGCGGACCTGCAACTCGATGTCGTCGACCGGCACGCGGCGCAGCGGCTGGACAGTGGATTCGGCGCTCATGGCAAACCTCCTTGGCATCGATGAATCACGGCGGACGGGCGGCGCCGGAAAACGCGCTGCGGACTCAGGCGCCGCCGGCGGCAGCCTCGCTGCCGCGGTAGATCAGGTCGATCTGTGTGCCGTCCGGCTCGGTCTGGCGCAGCTGGACCGGCATCCAGCCGAGCGGCTCGGCCAGCCAGATCTCGACGCGGCGGCGGTCGTCGGCCCGGCGCGGCAGGCGCACGAAGTGCTTGGCGCGCAGGAAACCCTGGCCGGTTTCGACTTCCTCCTCGCCCACATACTGTACCTGCATCGGCTCGATGTCGCGGGTATCCGCCACCTGGAAGCGCTCGGTGACGCCCGGCACGGCATAGCGCCGGGGATTGCCTCGCACCAGGCCGACCATCTGCAGGAACACGCTGAAGCGGTCCTGCGCACCGGCCGGCAGCGGCACCTGCCGATTGCCGGGGATGAAGGTCACGGTGCCGGCGGCGGGGTCGAACTGCGCGGTTTCCACACGGCCGCGCCGGCTCTCCTCGTAGCGCTGCGGCACCAGTCCGGCCGGCCCCAGCGCCCCGGCGCTGTGGAAAGCGAAACGGAACCACAGCACGCGCGTCTCCACCGCGAGCTGGTAGCGGCCGCCGTCCTGCTGCCAGCGGATCAGGCCGTCCGGGTTGCGCACGCCATTGACATAGCTGGCGTAGTGCAGCGTGACCGGGGGCGGCACGACGTAGTGCACCGCAGGGGCCGGCGCTGGCGCCGGCGGTGCCGGGGGGGTGGGCTCGGCGGCCTCGGTAGCGGCCGGCGCGGTGCCGCTGGTGCCCCCGGCGCTGGCCGTCTCGGTCTCACCCGCGGGCACCGTGGCCACGGGCGGCGCGGGCGCCGCCTCGGGCGCCTGGCGCGGCACCGGTGCCGGACGCGGCGCCGGCCTGGGCGCGGGCCGGGGGGCAGGCCGCGCGGGCTGCTGCTGGGGCTGCGGCGGCTGCGGCGGCGCGGGCGGCGGCAGCAGGATGGCCTCGAGTGCCGGCACGTCGGTCGCGGGCAATGGAACCAGCGGCCCTGGTATGTGGACCAGGCCGAGCAGCACCAGCGCGTGCGCGGCCAGCACCAGCACGAGCACCGCCACCCAGCGCAGCCGGCGCCGGGGGAAACCGTCAGGAGTGGCCGTCTTGCCCGGCCCGGGCGTCTGCGCCAAGGTAGCCAAGTTCCGAGGAAAGCTGGCTGGCGATCGCGCGCACGCGGCGATCGACCGCCCCGCCCCAGTCGGCGTCGAACACGCTTTGCGCGCCCAGCGCGATCAGGGCCATGGCGACATGGCCGTTGGCGTCGAACACCGGCATCGAAAAGGCATTGATGCCCGGCAGCACGCCACCGCGGGTCAGCGCCGCGCCGTGCTCGCGCACCTCGCTGCAGATCGCCTCGTAGGCAGCCATCGTGCGCGGCATGTCGGGGATATCGTCCTGCCCGCGCGCGGCCAGTTCCCGTTCGACCAGCGGCAGCGTCTGTTGTTTCGGCAGGAAGGCGCCGAACAGGCGCCCGGTGGCCGAGTTGAGCATGGGCATCACATCGCCCAGGCGCAGGCTGACCGTGACCGGATGGCTGGACTCCTCCCAGTGCACGATGGTCGGCCCGTGATTGCCCCAGACCGCGATGCCGACGGTCAGGTCGGTGTCATCGCGCAGCTGGGACAGGATGGGGCGCGCCTTCTTGACCGGGTCGAGCCGGTTCAGCCCGGCCAGCCCCAGCTGCAGGGCGAAGGGCCCGAGGTCGTAGCGCCCGCTGACCGGATCCTGCGCCACCAGGCCGAGGCGCTGGAAACTGACCAGGTAGCGGTGGGCCTTGGCGGGGTTCATGTCGGCGGCGGCGGCGAGGTCGCGCAGCATCATGGCGCGCGGCGACAAGGCCAGGGCCTGCAGCAGCTTGAACCCGACCTCGATGGACTGGATGCCGGAACGCAGCTTGGAGTCGTCGTCTTCGATTTCACTCATGCGCGCGAGAGTAGCAGAAGAGGAAGAGGAGCCGGCCGCATCGGGGTGCGGCCGGCGCCAGGTCGCCGGCCGGCCGGGGCGGGTCGTCAGAGCAGAGCGGCTTGGCATCCACATCGAATTTACTATAGCGAAACCGATTTACCAATTTTTAAGTCGCCGGTAGACTTTCCCACCACAAGAACGGCTCCCGGCTGCCGCGCCACGCGGCGGCACCGGACGATGCCCCAACCCTCCCTGGAGACAACCGATGACGCGCACGCGCCACCCCTGGCCTTTGTCCGCTTTCCTTCCCTTGCTGTCCCTTCCGTTGCTGTCGCGGCGCCTGGCCGCACCGGCCGCGCTGGCCTTGGGCGCGCTCGCGCTGGGCCTGCCGGGCGCGGCCAGCGCCGCCGGCGACAACTGGCCCGGCCAGCCGCTGCGCTGGATCGTGCCCTACCCCGCCGGCGGCGGCACCGACGTGGTGGCACGCGCGCTGGGCCAGGCCATCAGCCCGGCGCTGGGCCAGCCGGTGGTGGTCGACAACCGCCCGGGCGCGGCCACCATCGTCGGCGCCGATGCCGTCGCCCACAGCAAGCCCGACGGCTACACGCTGCTGACCGCCGACACCGGCACCCTGGCCGCCAACCCGTCGCTGTACAAAAAGCTGCCCTACAGCGCCGACAAGGACTTCGCCCACGTCAGCCTGGTGGCGCGCTTCCCGCTGGTGCTGGTGACCTCGCCCGGCTTCCCCGCGCACACGCTCAAGGACATCGTGGCCTATGCGCAGCAGCATCCCGGCAAGGTCAACTTCGCCTCGCCCGGTGCGGGCTCGCCGCACCACCTGGCCATGGAGCTGTTCATGGACCAGACCCATACGAAGATGACCCACGTGCCGTACAAGGGCGCCGCCCCGGCGGTGCAGGACCTGATGGCCGGCCAGGTCGACCTGATGTTCGTCGACCTCGCCTCGGGGCAGCAGAACGTGCTGGCCGGCAAGCTGCGTCCGGTGGCGGTGGCCACGCCGCGCCGCCTGGGCGTGCTGCCCAATGTGCCGACCGTCGCCGAAAGCGGCGTGGCCGGCACGGCCGACTTCCAGGCCTACGCCTGGCAGGGCGTAGTGGTGCCGGCTGGCACGCCGCGCCCGGTGGTGGCGCGGCTCAATGCCGAGCTGGTCAAGGCGCTGAAGAGCCCCGAGGTGCAGAAGCGCTTCGAGGGCATCGGCGTGGAGCCGGTGTCGAGCACGCCGGAGGAATTCGCCCAGTACGCGCGCAGCGAGGCCGAGCGCTGGGGCAAGCTGATCAAGGCCAAGGGCATCACGGTAGACTAGTCCAGGCGCCGGGACCGCGGTCCCGGCGCCATCCGATCCTCCTCGCCTTGCACTCATGAAACTTGCCACCCTCAAGGACGGGTCCCGCGACGGCCAGCTGGCCGTCGTCTCGCGCGACCTGAAGACTGCCCACTACGCCACCGACATCGCCAGCCGCCTGCAGACCGCGCTCGACGACTGGCAGTTCTACGCGCCGCAGCTGCAGGACCTGTACGACGCCCTCAATGCCGGCCGCGCGCGCCATCCCTTCCCCTTCGAGCCGGCCCACTGCATGGCGCCGCTGCCGCGCGCCTACCAGTGGGCCGACGGCTCCGCCTACGTCAACCACGTGGAGCTGGTGCGCAAGGCGCGCGGCGCGGAGATGCCGCCCGAGTTCTGGACCGACCCGCTGATGTACCAGGGCGGCTCCGACGATTTCCTCGGCCCCGAGGACGACATCGTCTGTGCGAGCGAGGCCTGGGGCATCGACTTCGAGGCCGAGGTCGCGGTCATCACCGGCGACGTGCGCATGGGCGCCACGCCCGAGCAGGCTGCCGAATCGATCCGCCTGCTGGTGCTGGCCAACGACGTTTCGCTGCGCAACCTGATCCCCGCGGAACTGGGCAAGGGCTTCGGCTTCTTCCAGAGCAAGCCCGCCACCGCCTTCTCGCCGGTGGCAGTGACGCCCGACGAACTGGGCGGGGCCTGGCGCGAGCGCAAGGTGCACCGGCCCATGACGGTGTGGTGGAACAGCAAGAAGGTGGGCGCGCCGGACTGCGGCACCGATATGGTGTTCGATTTCGGCCAGCTGATCGCACATATCTGCAAGACGCGCAATGTGCGCGCCGGCAGCATCGTCGGTTCCGGCACCATCTCCAACGTCGACCGCAGCAAGGGCTATTGCTGCATCGCCGAAAAGCGCATGCTCGAGATCATCGACGGCGGCAAGCCGGTCACCGACTTCATGAAGTTCGGCGACGCGGTCAAGATCGAGATGTTCGATGCCGAGGGCGCTTCCATCTTCGGCGCGATCGACCAGGCGGTGGCGCAGGGCTGAGTGCCGGCAGCGCGGCCCCGGTCGGGGCGGGACACGACATGGCGGGATTGCCTATAATTCACCGACCGTTCGGTCGACGAATCCCGCCAGGGGTGCGCGACCGCCACGCCCCGGGCCCCGCCCGGCTCCCCTCACGCTTTCCGCAAGCCCGACCACAGGCCCGCTGACATGACCGCTTCCGCCCCGTCTTCCGCCGACAGCCAGCTGTCGCCCCGCTATGACCGCTACCAGGCGCTGACCCTGCGCCGCCACGGCCCCATCCTCGAGATCGTGATGGGCGCGGCGCAATCGGCCAACCGCAAGCTCGCCACCGCCGACGCCAATATGCACCGCGAGCTGGCCGAGATCTGGCGCGACGTGTCGGCCGACCCGGACATCCGCGTCGCGCTGATCCGCGGCGAGGGCAAAGGCTTCTCGGCGGGCGGCGACCTGTCGCTGGTCGAGGACATGGCCAACGACTTCGATACCCGCACCCGCGTCTGGCACGAGGCGCGCGACCTGGTCTACAACGTCATCAACTGCGACAAGCCGGTGGTCTCGGCCATGCACGGCCCCGCCGTCGGCGCCGGCCTGGTGGCCGGCCTGCTGGCCGACATCTCGATCGCGGCCAGGGACGCGCGCATCGTCGACGGGCACACCCGCCTGGGCGTGGCCGCGGGCGACCATGCGGCCATCGTGTGGCCCCTGCTGTGCGGAATGGCCAAGGCCAAGTACTATCTGATGCTGTGCGAGTCGGTCAGCGGCGAGGAAGCCGAGCGGATCGGCCTGGTATCGCTGGCGGTGGACGAGTCGGAGCTGGTCGAGCGCGCCTTCGAGGTGGCGCGGCGGCTCGCGGCGGGATCGCAGAGCGCGATCCGCTGGACCAAGTACGCGCTCAACAACTGGCTGCGCATGGCCGGCCCCGCCTTCGATACCTCGCTGGCCCTGGAATTCATGGGCTTCGCCGGCCCGGATGTGCACGAAGGCATGGCGAGCCTGCGCGAAAAGCGGCCGCCCGGCTTCAGGTAAGCGGTACACGAGACACTACGATGGCCGCAGCCCGGCGCGGGCTGCGCGCCCCACCAGGAGGGTTAGCGCATGTTCGGACAGATTCCCGATTTCACCAACGGCTTCGAGTTCCTGCGCAAGCTCTGGGGCAACGCCAGCGGCCTGCCCGGCGGCCTGATGCCCGGCCTGCAGGCCATGACGCCGCCGATGGACCTCGACGAGCTCGACAAACGCATCCATGACCTGAAGGCCGTGGAAAGCTGGCTGCAGCTCAACACCAACCTGCTGCGCACCACCATCCAGGGCCTCGAAGTGCAACGCGCGACACTGGTCGCGCTGCAGACCTTCGGCAGCGCGCTGTCGCCCGAAGCCATGCAGAACGCCATGGAAAACGTAGCGCGCGCGGCCACTGCGCCGAGCGCCGCACCGCCCGAGCACGCCAGCCGGGACGAGGCGCCCGTCTTCCGCAGCGCAAGCCGGCCGGAGCCCGCTCCCGAGCCCGACGCCCCGGCGCCTGACAGCGAAGCCGGCGCCCGTCCCGGCACGGCCGGCGCCCATCAGGGCAACGGCGCCGCCCACGGCGAGGCGCCGCCCAACGCCGGCATCTGGTGGGACATGCTGCAGCACCAGTTCAACCAGATCGCCAGCAGCGCCGCGGCCGCCAGCCTGGCGCCGTTCGGCAACCTGGCGGCCTTCGGGACCGCGCCGGCATCCGGCGCGGGCGAGGCGGGCAAGGGGGACGATGGGGCCGGCAAGGCCGCCGGCGACACCGGCAAGGCCAAGCCCGCCGCCAAGGCCACCGGCGGCACCGCCGCGCGCAAGCCGGCGGCCAAGCGCCCGGCCGCCAGGAAAAGCGCCGCCAAGCCTGCCGGCGGCAAGGCCGGAGGCAAGGCCTGACACGCATGGCCAGCCCCCGCCGCAACGGTGCGCCGCGCCTCACGGCCCTGGTGATGATGGGCGGCGGCGCGCGCGCCGCCTACCAGGCCGGCGTGCTGCGGGGACTGGCGCGCATCGCCCGGCGCCACGGGCTCGACCATGTGCGCATTCCTTTCGAGATCATCTGCGGCACCTCGGCAGGCGCCATCAACGGTGCCGGGCTCGCCATCCATGCCCACGACTTCCAGGCGGCCGCCGAACGGCTGGCCGCCCTGTGGCATGGCATCCATGCCGATGACGTCTACCGCACCGACGTGCTGCGCGTGGGCGTGTCGGGCGCCCGCTGGCTGTCCGCGCTGGCGCTGGGCTGGGCCGTGCAGCGCGCCCCGCGCGCCCTGTTCGACAACGCGCCACTGGGCGCCATGCTGGGCGAGCTGTTCGACACCGAGCGGGTCCAGGCCAGCCTCGACGCCGGGTCGCTGCAGGCCTTCGCCGTGACCGCGCTGTCCTATACCACCGGCCGCCACGTCACCTTCTACCAGTCGCACCACCGCATCCATCCCTGGCGGCGCAGCCAGCGCATGGCGGTCGAGGCGCGCATCGGCGTCGACCACCTGCTGGCCTCGTCCTCCATCCCCTTCCTGTTCCCGGCCATGCCGCTGGAGCTGGAAGGGCACCACGAGTGGTTCGGCGACGGCACCATGCGGCAGATGTCGCCGCTGTCGCCGGCCATCCACCTGGGCGCCTCGCGCGTCCTCGCCATCGGCGCGGCTTCGCGGCAGCGGCCGGGCTGGTTCGACACCGTGCCGGCCGGCGGCTATCCCTCGCTCGCGCAGGTCGGCGGACAGGCGCTGGCGAGCATCTTCCTCGACGGCCTGTCGGCCGACCTGGAGCGGCTCCAGCACATCAACAGCCTGCTGGCGCGCATGCCGGAGCTGGCCAGCGACAGCGAGGGCTGGCGCCCCGTGGAAGTGATGACCGTCTCGCCGAGCGAACCGATCGAGGCCATCGCCGCCGAGCATGTGGAGCGGTTGCCGCGCACGGTGCGTGCGCTGCTGACACCGCTCGGCGGCACCGAGGCGCGTGGCGCCGCCTTCGCCAGCTACCTGCTGTTCGAGCCCGAGTTCACTCAGGCGCTGCTGGCCCTGGGCGAGCGTGATGCGGCGGCGCAAGAGGACGAGCTGGCCGCCTTCCTGTATGGCGTGATCCCGACGCCGCACCGGCCGCAGGCCGAGCTGGACCGGGAGCCGCCGGCGCCCGCGCTCGCCTGAGACACCAGCGCCAAGGCAGGCGCCGATTGGGCATCTGCTGCCCGCCGCAAGCGGCGGGGTCGACCCAATTGCCAGGAAAATTCGCAGAAAACCATCAAAACGGTTGCATTCACTCGCTTTCCACCTAAAAAAGGGAATAGAGAATAATTCGCATCTGGTAGAATCTGCCCGTAATTTCAAAGGCTTAACATGCTCTACCCCGAACTGTTCAAATCGCTTGAATCGGTGCGTTGGCACATGGACAAGGACATCCCCTGGGATAGTTTCGACGCCAGCCTGTTGACCGAAGACCAGGCCAAGACCATCCGCATGAACGCCATCACGGAGTGGTCCGCCCTCCCGGCCACGGAGATGTTCCTGCGCGACAACCGGCACGATTCGGACTTTTCGGCATTCATGAGCATCTGGTTCTTCGAGGAACAGAAGCACTCGCTGGTACTGATGGAATACCTGCGCCGCTTCCGCCCCGATCTCGTGCCGACCGAGGAAGAGCTGCACGCGGTGCGCTTCGAGTTCGATCCGGCCCCGCCGCTGGAAACGCTGATGCTGCACTTCTGCGGCGAGATCCGCCTGAACCACTGGTACCGCCGTGCCGCCGAGTGGCACACCGAGCCGGTCATCAAGCATATCTACCGCACGCTGTCGCAGGACGAAGCCCGCCACGGCGGCGCCTACCTGCGCTACATGAAGAAGTACCTGACGCAGTTCGGCGACAGCGCGCGCTCGGCCTTCGCCAAGATCGGCGTGCTGATGGCCTCGGCCCGCCGCACGGAAAAGCCGCTGCACCCGACCAACCTGCACGTCAACAAGTCCCTGTTCCCGCACGACACCATCCAGTCGCGCCTGCCGGACCCGGACTGGCTCGAACGCTGGCTCGACGAGCAGATCCGCTTCGACGAAGGCTGGGAGAAGAAGGTGATCGAGCGCATCCTGCACAATATGTCGCTGCTGATGGAGCGCACCTTCGAAAGCGTGCAGGACCTGAACCGCTACCGCAAGGAACTGAACGCGCGCCTGCAGCCCGCGCAGGCCTGAGCCCGCGCCGGCAGCCAGACAAGCCCCATCCCGCGATGGGGCTTTGTTTTGCCCGGCTTCCACCGGGCCAACGCCTTCCCGCCTTCCGCCATGTCCGCACCCCGTTTCGAATCCAAACTCGTCCCCGCCGATGACACCCAGGCACTGGCCGCGGCCATCGCCGCGCTGCCGCGTCCGCTGGTGTTCACCAATGGCGTCTTCGACATCCTGCACCGCGGCCACGCGACCTATCTGGCGCAGGCCCGCGAACTGGGCGCCAGCCTGGTGGTGGGCGTCAACAGCGACGCCTCGGTGCGCATGCTGGGCAAGGGCGACGACCGGCCGCTCAACCAGGAATCCGACCGCATGGCGCTGCTGGCCGCGCTGGCCTCGGTCGACCTGGTGGCGATGTTCCGCGAGCGTACGCCGGTGGAACTGATCCGCCTGGTGCGCCCCGACGTCTACGTCAAGGGCGGTGACTACGACATCGACACGCTGGAAGAGACCCGCCTGGTACGCAGCTGGGGCGGCCATGCGGTTGCCATCCCCTTCCTGCACGACCGCTCCACCACCAAGCTGGTGGCCAAGGTCCGCCAGGGCCAGTAAGCCGCCGCGCCGGGCCGCCCGCTCAGGCGCAGGCCTGCAGGTCGGCGGCGCCGAAACGGCGCCGGATCGCCTCCAGGCGCATGCGCTGCGCCGCATGCACGTCGCGTACGCGCAGCCACTGCCGGGTCAGCTGGTGCGGCGTGTCGCTGAGCACCGCCGTCCGTACGCCGAGGCCACGCAGGATTTCCAGATAATGCTCGGCGCGTTCCCGCTCGCGGAACAGCCCGAGCGACACCGTGAAGGTTTGCGGCGTTCCCGCCGCCACCACCGACACATCGGTAACGTTGCGCCGGCGCAGTTCGCCCAGCTTGCGCTGCACCTGCTCGCGGCTCGGTTGCGACGGCAGGTGGACCCACCAGCGCACCTGCTCCTGCCGCTCGAAGGCCTCGACACGGCCGGCACCGGCCAGCGCCTGCGACAGCTCGCGCGCGGCATCGCCGCTCAAGCCGCCGATCTCCACGCACGGCAGCGGACGCCCCGCCGCAAGCGGCTGGGCCGGTGCGGCCACCGCCTGGATCGCAGAGGCGGCCAAGGGCGCCGCTGCGGCCGGCCGGGCAGCCGGGTTGGCCGCCGCCGGCGCGACCGGACCTGAAGCGCCTGCCGGCGCGGTCGCGGGCGCGCTCGCCGGTTCGCCGGCCGCGGCCGATGCCGCTTCGGATACCGCTTCGGATGCCGCCGGCAGGAAACGCTCGGCGCGGACCTGCTGGCCGAGCCGCTGCGGCTCGCGCGGGCTCTCCAGCCGGCCGGCCAGCGGCTCGCGGCCGAAGGCACCGAGCGCCGCCGCCAGCAGCAGCGCGTTGAGCAGGCACAGCAGGATCAGCAGCGTCGGGAGCAAGCCTCGGAAGGGCATGGCGCGATCGGGGTCCCGGTGGAACAAGACGGACAGGCGCGGCGCGCCTCAGCGGGCCGCGGGACGATGCCCCGCCATCGTGTGCAGGCCGAGCAGCACCAGATTATCGTGCATCTCGAACGGCATCGACAGCGCGCGCGCCAGCACGTGCCGCGCGCCGCCGGACAGCAGGCAGCGCGTGGGCCCGCGCGCCTGCAGCACGCGCCAGGTGCGTTCGACCGCGCCGGCCTGCGCGGCCAGGCAACCCGCCGCGATGGCATCGTGCGTGTTGTCGGCCCAGGGCGGCGCCGACTCGGCCTCGCTCACCTCCAGCGCCGGCAGCTGCGCGGTATTGCGCGCCAGCGACGACAACATCAGTTCCAGCCCCGGCAGGATCAGCCCGCCCTCGAAGCGCCCGCGCACCGCCTGCGCCGCCGCGCCGACGCTGGCCGGCGCGGCGCTGACCACGTCGAGCGTGGTGGCGGTGCCAGCGGTCACGATCAGCAGCGTGCCATCGGGCTGCCAGCAGCGCGCACCGATACAGCCGACCCAGCGGTCGACGCCGAGCCGCGCCGGCTCGCGGTAGCCGTTGACCAGGCCGTCGTGGCGGGGTTCGGCGCGCACCCAGCGCACACTCGCCGCGGCCCCGAAAGCCGCATCCACCAGGGCGTCGACCTCACCGGCGATGGCCGGGCCGGCCACATTGCTGGCCCATACCTCCGGCGCCGGCCCGGCGCCGGCCAGCGTGCGCCAGCGCCCGGCAAGCTCGGCCAGCGCCGCCGTCTCGCCATGCGCGACCGCGCCGTCCTGCTGCCAGGGCGTGGGCAAGGTGCCGGCGCCGGCGACACTCCAGGCCCACTTGAGGCGGGTGTTGCCGACATCGATCAGCAGGCGCGGCGGCCGGCCCGCGGCCGCCGTGGCGTTGGACGACCGCACGCTCATCCTTGCGCGCCTCCGGCCGGCCGCAGCGACAGCTCGCCGCTGTTGATGCGTTCCAGCCCCGTGGCGGTCTCCAGCAGCAGCTGACCTTCGCCGTCGACACCGCGCGCGATGCCCTCGCACAGCACGCGGCCGTCGTGCAGCAGGCGCACCGGCTGGTCACGGTAGGCATCGCGCGCCGACCAGCGCGGCGCCAGCGGCGCGAAGCCATGGGCGACGAAGGCCTGGCGCATCTCCGCCAGCCGGCCGAGGATGGCAGCCAGCAGGCGGGTCGGGTCGCGCGCGGGATCGAAGGCCGCCATGCGCTCGCTGACGCCCGACAGCTGGCGCCCGAGCGCGGCCTCCATGGCGGCATCGCGCACCAGGTTGAGGCCGATGCCGATCACCGCCCACAGTTGCTGCGGACCCGACGGCACCGATTCGATCAGGATGCCGGCCAGCTTGCGGCCGTCGATCTGCAGGTCGTTCGGCCACTTGAGGCCGACCGCGGCGCCCAGGCCGGCATCGCAGTCCGCCAGCGCTTCGGCCACCGCCAGGCCGACGCCCAGGCTGAGCCCGCTCAACCGGGCCGGCGCCAGCGGCAAGGGCAGCGCCACCGAGAAAGTCATGCCGGCCTGCCCCTGCCACGGACGTCCCTGGCGGCCGCGACCCGCGGTCTGGCGATAGGCCAGGCGCACCATCGCGGTGTCCGACCAGGCCGCCTGGCGGCAGGCCTGGGTCAGGTCGGCGTTGGTCGAGCCGGTCTCCTCGACCAGCGCCACGGCCCAGCCGCGCGCGGCGCCGGCATCGAGCGCGGCGCGCAGGGCGGCGGCATCGATGCGCCAGGCGCCGGAGGCGGCAAGCGTGGCGGCCTCGGTGGCTGTCTTGGCGGGCGGCGCGGCATCGTTCGGGCTGGGGGCTGTCATGGGATGGAGGTGCGGTCGGGCGATCAGGGGGGTCGGGCGGTCGAGCAGTCGGGCAGTCGGGCGGTCCGGTAGCGTGCGCCGCGGACGGGCGCGACGGTCCACCGGACAGACGCGGCGCCCGCTCGCGGCCTGGCGGGCCTGGCGGGCGCCATCCAGCCCGCATTGTAGCCCTGCTGCAGCGCGGCAGCCTGGCCGGCGGCATGGATTAGAATCGGGACTGTCCCATCACATCATGCCTGCCTTGGACAGTCTGATCACGCCTGCCCTCCACATCACGCGACAGGATGGCGCCGCCAGCGTGGAACTGCGCGGCGACTGGACGGCGCTCGCGCTGGCCGAATGCGGACGCGCCGGCGAACTGCGCGAAGCCATGCGCGGCCTCGACGGCGCCGGCGCGCACGGCGCCACGCGCTGGTCGCTGGCCGGCGTCGGCCGCCTCGATCATATCGGCGCCCAGCTGATGTGGCAGGCCTGGGACGGCAAGCTGCCGCTCGGCATCGAGGTCAGCGCCGAACAGCGGCGCGTGTTCGGCCGCATCATGTCGCTGCGCCCCGATGGCTGGAAGAAGCACGTGGTGGAGCGCTTCAACCCGGTCACGCTGCTGGGCGGCTCGACGCTGTCGCTGCTGGCCCAGCTGGTCAGCGGCGTCACCATGGTGGGCCAGTTCACCTTCGACCTGCTGCGCTTCGCGCGCGCGCCGCACCTCGGCCCCTGGCGCGAGATCTCGGCCAATATCTACAGCATCGGCTACAAGGCACTGGGCATCACCGCGCTGGTGGGCTTCCTGATCGGCATCGTGCTGTCCTACCTGTCGGCCAACCAGTTGCGCACCTTCGGCGCCAGCCTGTTCATCGTCAACATCCTCGGCATGGCGGTGATCCGCGAGCTCGGCCCGGTGCTGGCCGCCATCCTGATCGCCGGCCGCTCGGGCTCGGCCATCACGGCGCAGATCGGCGTGATGCGGGTGACCGAGGAACTCGACGCCATGCGCGTGATGGGCATCTCGCACGGCTTCCGGCTGATCATGCCGCGCGTGCTGGCGCTGGCGGTCTCGATGCCGCTGCTGGTGGCCTGGACCGACCTGATGGCGCTGGCCGGCGGCATGCTGGCGGCACACTCCCAGCTAGGCATCAGCGCCGCCTTCTTCCTGCGCACGCTGCCCGACGCGGTACCGGTGGCCAATCTCTGGTTCGGCCTCGGCAAAGGCGTGGTGTTCGGCATGCTGATCGCCCTGGTCGCCTGCCATTTCGGCCTGCGCATCAAACCCAATACGACCAGCCTGGGCACCGGCACCACGGCCTCGGTGGTGACGTCGATCACGGCCGTGATCCTGGCCGACGCCGTCCTCGCCATCCTGTTCAAGGACATCGGCCTATGAGCACCGCCCCCGCCCCGGCCGGCCTGGTCCCGGGCACCGGCGCGGCGCCCGCCCGGCGCCAGGCCATCATCGAGGTACACAAGCTGGTCAAGCGCTTCGGCGACCACGTCGTGCACGACGGGCTCGAGCTGGAGGTCTACCGCGGCGAGCTGCTGTCCATCGTCGGCGGCTCCGGCACCGGCAAGACCGTGCTGCTGCGCCAGATCGTCGGCCTGGAGCGCCCGACCTCGGGCACCATCCGCGTGTTCGGCGAGGACGTGATGACCTTGCCGCCGGCGCGCATGCAGGCGCTGCGCAACCGCTGGGGCCTGCAGTTCCAGCGCGGCGCGCTGTTCTCCGCACTGTCGGTGATCGACAATATCGCGCTGCCGCTGCGTGAACTTCGCACCCTGCCCGACAATCTGATCTGCCAGTCGGCACTGCTCAAGCTGCAGCTGGTCGGACTGTCGGCGCGCGATGCGGACAAGATGCCGGCCGACCTGTCCGGCGGCATGGTCAAGCGCGTGGCGCTGGCGCGCGCGCTCGCGCTGGAGCCGGAGCTGGTCTTCCTCGACGAGCCCACCGCCGGACTGGACCCGATGGGCGCCGACGACTACGTGGCACTGATCCGCGAGCTGCGCGAGGAGCTCGGCCTGACCGTGGTGATGGTCACGCACGACCTCGACACGCTGGTGGCGCTGTCGGACCGCGTGGCCGTGCTGGCCGACCGCAAGGTGCTGGCGGCCGCACCGATCCCGGAGCTGCTGCACATCGACCACCCGTTCATCCGCGAGTACTTCCTCGGTGAACGGGCCCGGCGCGCCCTGACGGCCCTGCCGCCGCCCCACGCGCCCTCTGGAGAAGCATGATGGAAAACAAGTCGAATGCCTTCCTGGCCGGCGTTTTCACGCTGGGCCTGGCCATCCTGGTGGTGTTCGCCATCTTCTGGTTCAGCAGCGACCACACCGTGCGCGTGCCGTACGACCTGGTCACGCGCTCGACCGTCAACGGCCTCGGCCCGCAGGCCGACGTCAAGTACCGCGGCCTGGACGTGGGCAAGGTGGTGTCGATCAAGTTCGATCCCGAAGTGTCGGGCCAGATCATCGTGCGCATCAGTGTCGACCACGACACGCCGATCACCGGCACGACCTACGCCACGCTGGGGCTGCAGGGCGTGACCGGCGTCGCCTACGTGCAACTGGACGACACCGCCGCGCGCACCGGCGCCGGCCCGCAGGCCGGACGCCTGGCCACCTCGGCCAAGGCGGTGGCGCGCATCCCCATGCGGCCCGGCTTCTTCGAGGAGCTGGAGCGGCGCGGCGACTCGCTGCTGAGCCAGCTCGACTCCGTGATGGGCTCGGTCAACAGCATGTTCCAGGCCGACAACCGCCGCGAACTGATGGATGCGATCCGCTCGGTGCACAGCGCCGCCGAGAGTTACTCGCACCTGGCCCGCACCATGGAGCCCGCCGCGCAGCAACTGCCGCAGGTGGCGGAGAACCTCAACGCCACCCTGGCGGCGACCCGCCACCTGGCCGAGCAGCTCGCCAGCCCCAACGGCCAGCTGCTGCGCACGGTCGACAAGGTCGGGCACGATGTGCAGGCGGTCAGCGAATCGCTGCAGTCCGCCGCCGGCGACGTCTCGCAGAACACGCTGCCGCAGGTCGGCGGCCTGGCGCGCGACGCGCGCCAGGCGGTGCGCAGCATCGATCGCGCCGCCAGCCAGTTCAACGACAGCCCGGGCAGCGTGCTGTTCGGCGCACCGGCACCGGCGCCGGGCCCGGGCGAGCCCGGCTTCCGGGCGCCCTGATCCGCCGCCAACCGCCGCCTGCCAACCGCCGCCAGCCACCGACCCGAGGCCCGACATGATGCGCATCCTCCCCTTCCCCGCCGGCAGCCTGCGCCCGGCCACCGGCGCCGCAGCCCTTGCCGCGCTGGCCCTGCTCGGCGGCTGCGCGCTGACGCCCGGCCGCCCCACCATCAGCTACGATCTCGGACCTGCCGCGGGCGCGCCGCCTTCGGCCGCGACGGCAGGCACGGCCCCTGCCGCGCATGCGCTGCCACCGCTGCGCGTGACCCAGACCGACAGCCCCGCCTGGCTCGACAGCAACTCCATCTTCTACCGGCTGCGCTATGCCCAGGTCGAACGCCTGCAGCCCTATGCGACGCAGCGCTGGGTCATGTCGCCGGCGCGCCTGCTCGACGAACGCCTGCGCGAGGCGGTCGCCGCGCGCGGCACGCTGGCCTGGCAGGGCAACACCGGCGCGCCCGCGCTGCACGTCGACCTGATCACCTTCGAGCAGGTCTTCGACGGCGAGAGTGCCAGCCACGGCCTGATCCGCGCGCGCGCCACCGTGTACCGCGAGCGCATGATCGGGCAGAAGACCTTCGTGGTGGAGCAGCCCGCGCCGACGCCGGACGGCGCCGGCGGGGTCAAGGCGCTGGCCGCGGGGTCCGACGCGCTGGTCGGGGCCATGCTCGACTGGGTCGCCACCCTGCCGCTGAACTGAGGACGGCCGGGATGCCGAGGATGCCGTGATGGAAACCGTCCCGCCGCCCGCGCCGCGCGGCGACGACGCGGTGCCCCGGCACTCTCCGCTGGCACGCGTCGGCCTGCTGTGCTTCACCTTGCTGGTGATCTACGCCAGCCTGTACCCGTTCAGCGGCTGGACCGGCAACGGCATCGCGCCATGGGCCTACCTGACCGCACCCAAGCCGCGCTACATCACCAGCTTCGACCTGCTGACCAATGTGATGGGCTACAGCCCCTTCGGCGCGCTGGCGGTGCTGGCGCTGTACCCGCGCGTGCGCGGCGTGCCGGCGGTGCTGGCCGCGCTGGCGGCAGGCACGGCGCTGTCGGCGGTGATGGAGGGACTGCAGACCTGGCTGCCGACGCGCATCCCGTCCAATATCGACCTCGCCACCAATGCGATGGGCGCGCTGCTGGGCGCGGCGCTGACCGCCCCCTTCTGCGCCGCGCTGATCGACCGCAGCAACCTGCGCCGGCTGCGCCTGGCCTGGTTCGAGCCCTATGCCAGCTTCGCCATCATCCTGGTCCTGCTGTGGCCGTTCGCACAGATCTTCCCGCAGGAACACTTGTTCGGCATGGGCGCGATCGTGCGCGAGTGGCTCACCGACCCCGACTCGTGGCCGATGCAGGTGCTGCAGTCGGTGGTGCCGGCGCTGGCCGACTGGCAGGCCGACATCGGCCTGGGCCCCGACGACATGCAGAACCGCCAGTTGCTGGAATCGCTGGTCACCGCGCTGAGCTGGGTGGGCACCGGGCTGTTCGCCTCGGTGGCGATGCGCCGCCATGCGCCGATGCTGCGCATCCTGACCGCCTTGCTGGCCGGCGCGCTGCTGCTCAAGGCAGCCGTGGCGGAATTGCAGTTCCCCGACGACACGCCCTTCAACTGGCTGTCCGAAGGCGGCCGCTTCGCGCTGCTGACGGGTTCGCTGGTGCTGGCGCTGCTGCTGCAGCTGCCGCGCTGGCTGCGCGGCCTGCTGGCCCTGCTGGCGCTGATCGGCCTAGTGCTGCTGACCAACCTGCTGCCGCCCAATCCCTATGCCTGGATCTCGGAGCAGGGCTGGCGCATGGGCCGCCTGATCCATTTCAACAGCCTGGCCCAGTGGCTGGGCTGGGTCTGGCCCTTCGCGGCGGCCAGCTACCTAGTCTGGCGCTTCGAGCAGTTCAACCTGGACCGCCACGCGCTGCGCCGCGCCAGGCGCCAGGCCAGGCGCAAGGCCGCGGCCGCGGCCGCGGCGGCGGCGGCGGCACCCGGCACCCCGGACACCCCGGGCGAGCCTGGCGAGCCTGGCGAGCCGAACCGTCCGCCGCGCGACGCTCAGTGAGTCTGGCCGCCCTGCTCGCGCACGTCGACCTCGGTCGCCAGCGCCGTCTGCACCATGCGGCGCAGGCCCGCCACCAGGAGCGGCAGCGCCATGCTGGGCTGGCCCGGATGCTGGGCGGCCTGTTCGGGCAGATAGGGAATGTGGACGAAGCCGCCGCGCGCCCGCGGCGCGCCTGACATGCCTGGCGCGCCTGACGCGCCTGACGCGCGCGTGGCGAGCAGGTGCATCAGGCCGTAGAAGATATGGTTGCAGACAAAGGTGCCGGCGGTCTGCGACACCGCGGCGGGGATACCGGCCGCGCGCAGGTCGCGCACCATGGCCTTGATCGGCAGCGTGGCGAAATAGGCCGCCGGCCCGCCCGCCACGACGGGCTCGTCGATGGGACGGGCACCCGCGTTGTCGGCGATGCGCGCGTCGTCGACATTGATCGCGACGCGCTCCACCGACATCTCGCTGCGCCCGCCCGCCTGCCCCACCGCGATCACCAGCACGGGATCGAGCGCGTCGATGGCCTGCGCCATGGCGTCGATGGCGGCACCGAATACGCAGGGCATCTGGCGTACCGCGATGGCGGCATCGCCGAAGCGCTCGCCGTCCAGCGCGCGCACCGCCTCCCAGGATGGATTGATCGGCTCGCCCTCGAAGGGTTCGAAGCCGGTGAGCAGGACGGTAGGCATGATGGACCTCGCTGGGCAGTCGGGTGGTCTCAGGGGATGTCGGCCGGTGTCTGCTGATGTCTGCTGATGTCGGGTGGGGCGACGGAGGCGATGCGGCGGGACCCGCCCGCCGCATCGCCTCGCGTCACATCAGCTCACATCGCATCACATCAGGAAGTAGAGCAGCGCGATGTTGGCCACCAGGATCGCCAGCGCGGTCGGCACCTGCGCCCGGATCACCGCGTTCTTGTCCTGCAGTTCCAGCAGCGCGGCCGGCACGATGTTGAAGTTGGCCGCCATCGGCGTCATCAGCGTGCCGCAGTAGCCCGAGAACATGCCGATGGCCGCCATCACCGCCGGATTGCCGTTGAAGGTGCCGACCAGGATGGGCACGCCGACGCCGCCGGTCATCACCGGGAAGGCGGCGAAGCCGTTGCCCATGATCACCGTGAACAGGGCCATGCCGACGCAGTAGACCGCCACCGCCACCAGCTTGTAGTCCATGTTGATGTAGGCCGTGGTCAGGTGCGCGACCGCCTTGCCCACGCCGGCGTCGGCGAACACCAGGCCCAGCATGGCCAGCATCTGCGGCAGCACCAGCGCCCAGCCCAGCGACTCGGTCAGCCGGCGCGATTCGCGCACGCCCTGGACCACGCTGTCGCGTGTCAGCCAGCACACCACGGCCAGCGAGACCAGGCAGCCGATGCCAAGCGAGACGAAGGTCACGTTCTTCGGATCGAGCAGCGCCAGGCCGGCGATCTTGACGTCCTTGAACAGCACCGTGCCCAGCACCGTGACCACCGGGATCAGCAGCGCGGGAACGAACAGCTTGTTGCCCAGGCGCTTGGCGCTGGCGCGGCGCTCGGCCTCGGGCAGCGTGTCGTGCTTGCCCAGGCCCACGCCGCCGAAACCGGCGATCAGCGCCATCAGCACGGCACCGGCGCCGACCACCGCCGGCGGCAGCTTGTCGCCGACCAGGAAGACGGCCGCATACAGCAGCCAGAACAGGCCGGTGGTGAAGCGGCGCGGATGCGTGCGGTCGGCGAAGGTCAGCAGCGCGGTGATGGCCAGCACCAGTCCGGCCAGCCAGTAGAGGTAGTCGATGGAAATGATCATGATGGCTTACTCCCCGCTCTTGGCCGTGTGCTTGGCAGCGCTGCCGTTACCGTTACCGCCAGCGGCGGCGGCGGCGGCGGCGCGCTGGCCGCCCAGTTCACGCTCGAGCCAGCCGTCCAGGCGCCTGAGCCGCACCGAGTGGATCAGGAAGGCGCACACCGCGGTCGGGATGCCCCACACAGCGATGTGCAGCGGTTCCACGTCGATGTTCGACGACAGCAAGAAGGTGTGCATCAGCGCGATGGCACCGAAGGCCACGAAGATGTCCTCGCCGAAGAACAGGCCGACGTTGTCGGTGGCGGCGCAGAAAGCCAGCACGCGCTGGCGCACCGGTTCGGGCAAGGCGCCGAAGCGGTTCTCCGCCGCGCCCTCCGCCATCGGCGCCAGCAGCGGGCGCACCATCTGCGGGTGGCCGCCCAGGCTGGTCAGGCCCACCGCCGCGGTCAGTTCGCGCACGCCGAGGTAGACGATCAGCAGCCGGCCCACCGTGGCCGAGGCGATGCGCGAGATCCACGCCTGCGCGTGCTCGCGCAGGCCGTGCCGTTCCAGCAGGCCGATCACCGCCAGCGGCAGCAGGATGATCAGCGGCAGGTTGCGCGCCTTGACGAAGGCAGTGCCGATCGCGCTGAGGATCTGCACGACCGGCATCGAGGCGGCCAGCCCGGTGACGATCGCGGCGATCGCCACCACCATCATCGGGTTGAAGCGCAGCACGAAGCCCAGGATGATGACGCCGACCCCGAGCAGGGGCCAAAGATTGACTGCGTGTTCCATGTGAGACACCAGTAAGGAGGGAGGAAGCAGGCGCAGCGCCCGCCCGGCCTGCAAAGCGGGCCGGCAGGGGTGCGCGCCGCGGGGGGAGCCCGGCAGCCGGGGCGGGAGGCGCTGGCGCGCCCCCTGCCTCAGTTGCCGGCGCGGATCGCGATGCCCTCGGCGCCGAGCCGTTCCCGGATGCGGCGCGCAAAGGCCAGCGCGTGCGCGCCGTCGCCGTGCAGGCACACGGTCTCGGCGCGGATCGGTACCCAGCTGCCGTCGATGGCGCGCACGCGCTGCTCGCGCACCATGGTCAGCGTCTGGTCGAGCGCGACGGCCTCGTCCTCGTGCAGCGCGCCGGGCGTGCCGCGCTTGACGAGCGAGCCGTCGGGGTTGTAGCCACGGTCGGCGAACACTTCCTCCTTGACGCGCAGGCCGGCCTCGCGCGCGACCTTGACCATGGCGCTGCCGGCCAGGCCGAAGAAGACCAGGTCGGAGTCGAAATCGCGTACCGCGCGCACGATCGCCTCGGCCAGCGCCGGATCGCGCGCGGCCTGGTTGTAGAGCGCGCCGTGCGGCTTCACGTGGGCCAGCTCGCCGCCCTGCGCGCGCACCATCGCGGCCAGCGCGCCAATCTGGTACAGCACTTCGGCGTACACCAGCTCGGGGGCGCGCTGCATCTCGGTGCGGCCGAAATTCTCGCGGTCGGGATAGCTCGGGTGGGCGCCGATGGCCACGCCGCGCTCGATCGCCCAGCGCACCGTCTGCAGCATGGTGGCGGCGTCGCCCGCGTGCCAGCCGCAGGCCACGTTGGCCGAGCTGATCAGGCCGAGCAGCGCCTCGTCGTTATCGCAGCCTTCGCCCAGGTCGGCGTTCAAATCGATCTGCATTGCCTTGCTCCTTCGTACTTTGTCGTCCGCGGTCGTCCTTCGACGCCGTCCAGTCCGTATCCGCCGCGCCCCGTTCAGGCCGCGGCACGTGTCTGCGCGCGGCGGCGCGCTGCAATGTCCATGCCGCCCTCCTGCCAGCGCAATGACTGCGCCACCTGCTGCAGGTAGCGCTCCAGTTCCGCCTGCGCCACGGCAGCCTCCGCCAGCGTCGCCGGCACGAAGCGCAGCGACGCCCCGAGCGGCACCTGCGCCAGGCGCCACAGGTCGGCGCCGATCACCACGCCGATCTTGGGGTAGCCGCCGGTGGTCTGCGCGTCGGCCATCAGCACGATGGGCTGGCCGGCCGGCGGCACCTGGACCACGCCCGGCAGCACGCCGTGCGACAGCAGGTCGGCGTCGCGGCCGGGGGTGCGCGCCAGCGCCGGACCCTGCAGGCGCATGCCCTGGCGGTTGCTGTTGGGCGTGACGGTCCAGGCCGACTGCCACAGCGCGTCGCGCGCGGCCTCGTCGAACGCCTCGTATTCCGGCCCCGGCAGCAGGCGGATCGGCCAGGCCCGCTCCAGGCGTGCGCGCGGCATCGCCCAGGCCGGCGCGGCCACGCCGCGCGCGGCAGCCGCCGGCTGGCCCGGGCCGGCCGCCGCCAGGCGGTCGCCTTCGCGCAGCGCGCGCCCGGCGAAACCGCCGAAGCCCGCCTTCAGGTCGGTGCTGCGCGAACCCATCACGAGCGGCACGTCGATGCCGCCGGCCACGCACAGATAACTGCGCGTGCCGCCCTGCGCCGCCGCCAGCACCAGGGTGGCGCCGCGGCGCACATCGAAGGCATGCCAGGACCAGACCGGCTCGCCGTCGAGGTGGGCAGCGCAGTCGGCGCCGGCCAGGGCCACGCGCAGGTCGGCATGGAAACGCAGCGCCGCGCGGCCCAGCGTGAACTCGATGGCGGCCGCCCCGCGGGGATTGCCCAGCAGCAGGTTGCCGGTGGCGAGCGCCATGCGGTCGAGCGCACCCGACAAGCCCACGCCGACATGGCGGAAGCCGCTGCGGCCCAGGTCCTGGACCGAGGCGAGCGCACCGGGGCGCAGGATCTCGATCACGCGGCCACCCGCTCGGCGATGAAGCGCACGGTATCGCCGGGCGCGAACAGCGAAGGCGGATCGCGGCGCGCGTCGAACAGCGCGCTGTCGGTGCGACCGATCAGCTGCCAGCCGCCCGGCGCGCTGGCCGGGTAGATACCGGTCTGCTCACCGCCGATGCCGACCGAACCGGCCGGCACCGCCAGGCGCGGCTCGCGCCGGCGCGGCGTGGCCAGCGCGGGGTCGAGCCCGCCCAGGTAGGCGAAGCCGGGCTGGAAGCCGAGGAAATAGACCACGTACTCGCCGGCGGTGTGGCGGCGCACCACTTCCTCGGGCGCCAGCCCCGTATGGGCGGCCACCTCGGCGAGGTCGGGGCCGTCCTCGCCGCCGTAGCGCACCGGGATCTCCACCAGCCTGCCCACCGCCTCGCGCGACTCGCCGGAGGCCCAGGCCAGCTTCAGGTTGCGCTCCAGCGCCTCGGCATCGGCCTCGGCATCGAACACCAGCATCAGGTTGTTCATGCCCGGCACCACGTCCACCACGCCGCGCCAGCCGACCGCCCGCTGCGCCATCGCCCAGATGCGGCGCTGGACGTCGAGGGAAGCCGGCGGCGGCACGCTGCACAGCAGCGCCTGTTCGGCCAGGCGGTGAACGGAACATCGGGTCATGGGCACATCGCGGTGAAGGGCCTGCCTGCAGTCTAGGCGGCAGCACAGCAGTCGTCAGGCAGGACACCTTCCCGACCGGCATGCCAAGCGAATCACATCCGTTTAATTGACAATTTATCGATAAATTAATCATAACGAAATGATGACAAGGTGGGGCTAGGGATTGACCCTAGCCCCCGGCCCTGCCGTCCGGGCAGCGCTTCGGCACGGCGCACGCCGTGGGTGCAGGGGGCTTGGAGGGCGAACCGGGCTGGTGCGCGGCGCGCGGGCACGACTCGCCACCCGGGCCCGCGCAGGCGCGCACGGCACCCGGATGGTGCAAGCGCCCATGTCCCGGGCAGTCGGCCCGGATCACGGCGCTGGATGGATCGATCGGAAAACGTTGCCGCGGACGTTGCGTCAATGCAACAGCCGAAGGCGGAGTGGGATCTGGCGGGGTGCCTGATGAGGGGTGCGATCAGGGACACCGTGCATCACGGCATCGCGGCATCACGGCATCGCGGCTGTCGGCGGACAGTGCCAGCCGGCACGGCGAGAAACGGGGAGAGAGACCGGGCAGGCCCGGCGAGGCGGCAGGCCCCGGCGCACACGGCGCGCCGGGGCGCGGGGGATCAGGCGAAGCCGGCCTGGTGGGCCTGCTGGTCGGCGTGGTACGAGCTGCGCACCATGGCGCCGACGGCGGCATGGGTGAAGCCCATCTTGTAGGCCTCTTCCTCGAACATCTTGAAGGTGTCCGGATGGACGTAGCGCAGCACCGGCAGGTGGTGGTTCGACGGGGCGAGGTATTGGCCGATGGTCAGCATGTCGATGTCATGCGCGCGCATGTCGCGCATCACTTCGAGGATTTCCTCGTCGGTCTCGCCCAGGCCCACCATCAGGCCGGACTTGGTCGCCACATCCGGGCAGCGCTGCTTGAACTCCTTCAGCAGCGTCAGCGAGTGCGCATAGTCGGCACCCGGGCGCGCCTGCTTGTACAGGCGGGGCACCGTTTCCAGGTTGTGGTTCATCACGTCCGGCGGGCAGGCCTGCAGGATGTCCAGCGCCTTGTCCAGGCGGCCGCGGAAGTCGGGCACCAGCACCTCGATGCGGGTCACCGGCGACAGTTCGCGGGTCTGGCCGATGCAGTCGGCGAAGTGCTGGGCGCCGCCGTCGCGCAGGTCGTCGCGGTCGACGCTGGTGATGACCACGTAGTTCAGCTTGAGCTGGGCGATGGTGCGCGCCAGGTTGCCCGGCTCATTGGTATCGAGCGGGTCCGGGCGGCCATGGCCCACGTCGCAGAAGGGGCAGCGGCGCGTGCACTTGTCGCCCATGATCATGAAGGTGGCGGTGCCCTTGCCGAAGCACTCGCCGATATTGGGGCAGCTCGCCTCCTCGCACACCGTGACCAGGTTGTTGGCGCGCAGGATGTCCTTGATCTCGTAGAAGCGCGAATTGCCGGTGGCCGCCTTGACGCGGATCCACTCCGGCTTCTTCAGCTTCTCGGCCGGCACGATCTTGATGGGGATGCGCGCAGTCTTGTCCGCCGACTTCTGCTTGCGGGTGGGATCGTACTGGATCTGGGCTTCGGGCTGGGGGGCCGCCTGGCCTTGCGGGGCCTGGCTGGAAGGGGCGCTCAGGGCGTCGCTCATGATGTTCTCCGCACGCATTCGGCGTGCCAGTTCTGTTCGGTCTGCGGCCGCTGTGGCCGGTTCAGGGTTCGGGTCGGTGACACGGGGCCGGGATCCGGCTCAGGCCTCGGCCGCCTGTGCAGCCGGCACGGCCTGCGCCGCTGCCAGCACCTCGCACAGTGCCGTGGCCAGGCGCTGCGCCACCTCGCCCTGCCGCGCCGCCCCGACAGGCTGGCGCAGCACGCCGCCCTGCCCGTCCGGCAGCGCGACGGTCGCGCCGGCACTGGCCATGTCGACCGTTTCCAGGCCGGCGTAGCCGCAAGGATTGATGCGCAGGAACGGCGCCAGGTCCATCTGCACGTTCAGGCTGACGCCGTGATAGCTGCAGCCGTTGCGGATCTTCAGGCCCAGCGCGGCGATCTTGGCGCCGCGGTGCGGCCCGTCGGACAGGTAGATACCGGGGGCGCCGGACTTGCGTTCGGCGGCCAGATTATACGCCGCCAGCGTATCGAGCACGGCCTGCTCGATCGCGTGGACCATCTCGCGCACCATCAGCTTGCGGCGGCGCAGGTCGAGCAGCAGGTAGGCCACCACCTGGCCCGGGCCGTGGTAAGTGATCTGGCCGCCGCGATCGATCCGCACCAGCGGAATCGACGGGTCCGGCGCCAGCAGGTGCGAAGGATCGCCCGCCTGGCCGAGGGTGTAGACCGGTGGATGCTCGACCAGCCAGATCTGGTCGGGAGTATCGGCATTGCGCGCGTCGGTGAAGGCGCGCATCGCGTCGAAGCAGGGCTGGTAGTCCTCGCGGCCCCGCTCGATGACTTGGATTTCGTGCATGCCGCCAGTGTAGCGAAAAGGGCGTGGGCGCGCCGGCCCAGGCCCCGCCGGCCACCGCGCGAGGTGGCCGGGACGGCCCGGGGGGTGTGGCCCAGGCGTCTCAGGTGGGGCTCATGAGGCTCAGACGGGGCTCAGGCGACCTTCGGATCGTCCTGGGAAGGCGTCCATTCGGTGCCGCGCACTAGGCGCCGCACGATGCGGTACAGGGCATGCGCGACGTCCGCCAGGGTGGCGGCCGGCTGGCGCGCCTCGGCCGCCAGCGCCAGGCGCACGGCGTGCGCCGCGCGCGGATCGACGCTGAGGACGACCTGGTCGCCGTGCGCCAGTTGCAGGCTGCCGCCGCAGCGCAGCCAATAGTCTTCCGAATCGTTCTCGCGGGTCAGCCACAGGTCGGTACCCGCCGCGTCCTCCACATGCAGCCGCTGGGCGGCGTGGATCGACAGCGACGCGACTTCACCGGGGGCGAGTGTGAACTGGGTCGTTGTGAGCAGGGCTTCCATGATGTTCTCCGCACGGCAGGCACCGGCATAGCGCGCCGAAACTGGCCTGGTCCATTTGCCTGATCAGTTTTTCCAGGCATTTTCGCTATCGGTGCATTGGATTCTAGTGATTGCCGGCGCACCCTCAAAACGATATATTTTCCGTCTACTTGCTAAATATCCTCACATAAAAAGAGGGACCGCCATGGCCTGGAAGAGCGCTTCGGAAAAGGACCTGCCGCGCGGCTGGCATCGTGAACTGCCCCGCCTGCCGGCGCTGGGCGCGCTGCGCGCCTTCGAGGCGGCCGCCCGCCATGAGAGCTTCTCGCGGGCCGCCACCGAGCTGTTCGTCACCCATGGCGCCATCAGCCACCAGATCCGCGCGCTCGAAGCCGAACTGGGCCAGCCCCTGTTCGAACGCCACGGCAAGCGCGTCAGCCTGACGCCCGGCGGGCGCGTCTACGCCGAGCGCGTGCGCGACGCCCTGCTGCAGATCGCCGACGCCACCCGCGTGCTGCAGGCCGGCAAGCGCGACAAGCGCCTGACCATCAGCACCATGCCCTCCTTCGCCGCGCGCTGGCTGACGCCGCGCATCGGCAGCTTCATCGAGCGCCATCCCGAACTCGACGTCGAACTGCTGTCCTCCAACAGCCTGGTCGACTTCGCACGCGAAGAGGTCGACCTGGCGCTGCGCATGGGCAGCGGCGACTATCCGGGCCTCTATGTGGAAAAGCTGCTGGACGACGTGTTCTTCCCGGTGTGCAGCCCGCAATTCAACAGCGGCAAGCTGCCGCGGACGCCGCGCGAGATGGCCGGGATGCCCCTGCTGCGCGGCGAAGGCGATCCATGGCGGCCCTGGTTCGAGGCCGCCGGCCTGGACCTGCCCGAACCGCGCAAGGGCCTGCTGCTGGAAGACTCCTCGCTGCTGCTGCAGGCCGCCGCCGAAGGCCAGGGCATCGCCCTGATCCGCTCCTCGCTGGCCTATAACGACCTGCTGTCCGGGCGGGTGGTACGGCTGTTCGACGTCAGCATTCCCTGCCCTTGGCTGCTGTATTTCGTCTGTGCGCCGGGCACGCTGGAACTGCCTAAGGTGAAGGCGTTCCGGGAGTGGCTGTTGCCGGAGATGGCGGCGTTTCGGGAGGTGTTGAAGCGGTGGGAGGGGTGAGTTTCGGGGGTGTTTGGGCGCCGGTGATTTAGGGCTTGTCGTGTGGGTTCGAGCGGTGTCGGTTTGCGAGGCAACGGCCTGTTTCGGCTCTCGTGACTCTGTGCTTGTCTTCGGGTGGTGTTGGTATGCGTGGCAACAGCCTGTTTCGGCTCTCGTGACTCTGTGCTTGTCTTCGGGCGGTGTTGGTTTGCGAGGCAACAGCCTGTTTCGGCTCTCGTGACTCTGTGCTTGTCTTCGGGCGGTGTTGGTATGCGTGGCAACAGCCTGTTTCGGCTCTCGTGACTCTGTGCTTGTCTTCGGGCGGTGTTGGTATGCGTGGCAACAGCCTGTTTCGGCTCTCGTGACTCTGTGCTTGTCTTCGGGTGGTGTTGGTATGCGTGGCAACAGCCTGTTTCGACTCCCCTGCGGGGAGCCGACTTACTTTCTTGGTCTCGCCCAAGAAAGTAAGCAAAGAAGGCGACCCGGGTGCGGCGAAACCCCCTCGCGAATTGGCCCCGGCCGCCGCGCCCGTCCGAACTCGCGGCCTGCGGCCGCTCAGACAGCGGACGGGCTTCATCGGCGGCCGGGGCCAATTCGCGAGGCGCCGCACACGGGAGGGAAAGGCCAACCGTTGGTCTGCGAGCGGGCTCACTTTTGCATAGCGGCCAGGTTTGCTGAGCCTTTGTGTTCGGCCAGCTGCTGGCCGAACACCCCCACCCGAAGCGAAGCGAGGCGTGGCGTCTGTTCCCTGCCGTGTGCGGCGCCTCGCGTGCTGGGGCAAAGAGCGGAAAAGAGGGCCCCCTGTCTGAGGATCGCCTTAAGGCGATCCGAGTTGGGGCCCGGCCGCTCTTTGCCCCACCACGCGAGGGGGGGTTGAGCCGCACCCGGCGCGCCTTCTTTGCCTACTTTCTTGGGCAAGACCAAGAAAGTAGGTCGGCTCCCCCGCAGGGGGAGTCGAAACAGGCCGTTGCCTCGCAAACCAACACCGCCCGAAGACAAGCGACAAGGCATCAAGTCACGAGTGCATTGGTGTGCGGCCAGCAAGCTGGCCGCACACCCCCCACCCGAAGCGAAGCGAGGCGTGGCGTCTGTTCCCTGCCGTGTGCGGCGCCTCGCGGGCTGGGGCAAAGAGCGGAAAAGAGGGCCCCCTGTCTGAGGATCGCCTTAAGGCGATCCGAGTTGGGGCCCGGCCGCTCTTTGCCTCAGCACGCGAGGAGTCTTTGAGCCGCACCCGGCGCGCCTTCTTTGCCTACTTTCTTGGCAAGACAAGAAAGTAGGTCGGCTCCCCGCAGGGGAGTCGAAACAGGCTGTTGCCTCGCAAACCGACACCGCCCGAACCCACACGACAAGCGTCAAGTTACGAGAGCCGAAACAAGCCCCCCAACCCACTCAATCCTCATCCTCCTGCCCCACCGCCGCAGCCGGCCCCTCCCTCTTCGCCCGCGGATGGGCCCGATCATAGACCTTGGCCAGATGCTGGAAATCCAACGCCGTATAGATCTGCGTGGTCGCCACGCTGGCGTGCCCCAGCATCTCCTGCACCGCGCGCAGGTCGCCGGAGGATTGCAGCACATGGGTAGCGAAGGAGTGCCGCAGCATGTGCGGATGCACATCGGCCGGCACCCCGGCCCGCAGGGCATGCTGCTTGAGACGCAGTTGCACGGTGCGCGCCGGCAGGCGCCGGCCGCGCGCGCTGAGGAACAGGGCGGCGGCGTCGGCTGGCGATGCGGCGGGTGACAGCAGCGTGTCGCGCACGGCCAGCCAGGCGCGCAGGGCTGCCATCGCCTTGCTGCCGACCGGCACCGTGCGCCGGCGCGAGCCCTTGCCGATCACGGTGACCTCGGCGCCGGCCAGGTCCAGCCAGCCGGCCGAGCGGTAGTCGCCGTCTTCCGTATAGCGCAGGTCGAGCTGGACCAGTTCGGACAGCCGCAGCCCGCTCGAATAGAACAGCTCGAACACCGCCTGGTCGCGCCGGCCTTCGGCGCCGTCGCCGGCCGGGTGCTCGACCAGGGCCACCACCTGGTCCACCGCCAGCGCCTTGGGCAGCGGCTTGCCCATCTTGGGCGCGCGCACGCCGTCGACCGGATTGGCCTCGACGCCGTGGCCATGCAGCGCCGCCCAATGGAAGAAGCCGCGCCAGGCCGACAGCGTGCGCGCAATGCTGCTGCCGGCCAGGCCGCGGCCGTGCAGGCGCGCGGCCATGGCGCGGATGTGGCGGGTCTGCAGGGCCGTCAGCGCCACCCCCGGCGCGTGGCGGGCCGCCTGGGCCTGCAGCACGGAGAGGTCGCGCGCGTAGTTGGACAGGGTGTGGGCCGCCAGCTTGCGGCCGGTGGCCAGCCAGTCGAGGTAGGCGAGCACCAGCGGGGCGGGAGGGGAGGCGGGGGGCGCCGCGGTCTCGGGTGCTGCCTGGACCTTGGCGCGGGTGGTGGGCTTGCGGGTGGCCATGCCGGGAGCGCGTGGTGGCGGGGATGGGGGCGGGGACGGTGCCGGCGCGGCCCGTCCCGCTCCGCCTCAGTCGCGCAGGCGTGCCAGCGCGGCGCCGGCGACTTCGCCGATGCGGGTCAGGTAGGCCGTGCCCATGCCTTCGTGGAAACGGCGCGCGTCGGGCGAGCCCAGCACCAGCAGGCCGAAGGCCGGGCCGGCGGCGGCCTCGCGCGCCGGGGCGCGCAGCGTCACCATGGCCAGCGAAGCGATGTCGTCGCGCTCCAGCCACGCGGCCGCTTCGAAGCCGCTGTTGGGACCGCAGTACGGCGCGCGCAGGCCGTCGGCGAACAGGCGCACATCGTCGTGGATGCCCTGCGCCACCTCCATGTGCTGGTAGGGCTCGGCCAGGCCCCACAGCCGCAGCGCCACCGCCGGCACGTCGAAGGCCTGCTGCAGGCCATCCTGCACCGCATACGGCAGCGCATGCGAGTCGACCTCCGCCAGCAGGCGCAACTGCCACCCGTGCAGGCGCTGCTGGGTGCGGTCGTTGTCGTGCCCGTGCCGGACCAGGTCCGCCAGGCGCAGCTCCAGGCCCTTGTTCTTCTCGCGCAGGATCTCCATCTGGCGCTCCTGCAGCGAGACCGCCCGATGGCTGTGCGGGCTGGTCAGCTGCACGGTCGCGAGCAGCTCGGCATGCTCCTCGAAGAACTGCGGATTGGCTTGCAGGTAGGCGGCGACGTCTTGGGCGTTCATGGCGTTCTGGCTGGTGGTCTCGCAGGAGTTTAGCAATATCGTGCCGGCGCGCGGCGCTGGCCGCCGCGCCGGTTGCCGTCAGCCCAGCTTCTGCTTGAGCAGCGCGTTGACCTGGGCCGGGTTGGCCTTGCCCTTGGTCGCCTTCATGGCCTGGCCCACCAGTGCGTTGAAGGCCTTTTCCTTGCCGGCGCGGAATTCCTCGACCGACTTGGCGTTGGCAGCCAGCACCTCGTCGATGATCTTCTCCAGCTCGCCCGAGTCGGACATCTGCTTGAGGCCCTTGGCGGCGATGATGGCGTCGGCATCGCCGCCCGCCTCGCCCGCCCACATGGCCGGGAACACGTCCTTCTTGGCCGTGTTGTTCGACACCGTGCCGTCGGCGATGCGCTGCAGCAGCCGGGCCAGCTGCGCCGGCTTGACCGGCGCGGCTTCCAGCGCGATGCCTTCGCGGTTGAGCTGGGAGGCCACGTCGCCCATCAGCCAGTTGGCCGCCGGCTTGGCATTGGCCGCGCCGGCCTCCGCCACCACCGCCTCGAAGTAGTCGGCCATGCCGCGCGAGGCGGTCAGGATGCTGGCGTCATAGGCGGGCAGGCCATAGTCGCCGGTGAAGCGCTGCTGCATCGCAGCGGGCAGCTCGGGCAGCCCGCTCCTGACACGTTCGATCCAGTCGGCGCCGATCTCCAGCGGCAGCAGGTCGGGATCGGGGAAGTAGCGGTAGTCGTGCGCGTCTTCCTTGGTGCGCATCGCGCGCGTCTCGCCGGTGTCCGGATCAAACAGCACGGTGGCCTGCTGGATCTTGCGGCCGTCCTCGATCTCGGCGATCTGCCACTGCACTTCGTACTCGATGGCCTGCTGCAGGAAGCGGAACGAGTTCAGGTTCTTGATCTCGCGGCGCGTGCCGAATTCCTTCTGGCCCAGCGGACGCACGGAGACGTTGGCGTCGCAGCGGAAGCTGCCTTCCTGCATATTGCCATCGCAGATGCCCAGCCACACCACCAGCGAGTGCAGCGCCTTGGCATAGGCGACCGCCTCGGCCGCGCTGCGCATGTCGGGCTCGGTGACGATCTCCAGCAGCGGCGTGCCGGCGCGGTTCAGGTCGATGCCGGTCATGCCGGCGAAGTCCTCGTGCAGCGACTTGCCCGCATCCTCCTCCAGGTGGGCCCGCGTCAGCTGGATGGTCTTCTCGTAGAACTCGCCCTTCTTGCCCTCGACCTGGACCGTGATGGCGCCGCCCTGCACCACCGGGATCTCGTACTGGCTGATCTGGTAGCCCTTGGGCAGGTCAGGGTAGAAGTAATTCTTGCGCGCGAAGACGCTGCGCGGCGCGATGGTGGCGCCGATCGCCAGGCCGAACTCGATGGCGCGCTCGACCGCGCCGCGGTTGAGCACCGGCAGCACGCCCGGCAGCGCCAGGTCAACCGGCGAAGCCTGGGTGTTGGGCGCCGCGCCGAAGGCGGTGGAGGCGCCGGAGAAAATCTTGGAGGCCGTCGACAGCTGCGTGTGCGTCTCGAGGCCGATCACCACTTCCCATTGCATGGCGGTATTCCTGTTCGTATCTTGATCTTGACTATCGTTCGTTCCGCCCGGGCCATCCGCCCGCGCGGCGTCTTCATTCGTGTCTTCGTGCGCGTCGCCGCCGGCGCTCAGGGCTCCTCGGCCGCCAGCCAGGCATCGAGCTGCAGCAGCGCCGCATCGCGCGCGGCCGGATCGCCGCCCACCGTGACGCCCTTGCCGGGCCGGGCGCCGCCAGGGACGTCTCGGCGCAGGTGCAGGGCATCGCTGCCATCGAAGCCGTGATAGGCGCCGGGAAAGATCTGCAGCTGGAAGCGCACATCCGGCTGGCGCGCCTTCACCGCGTCGCGCAGCATGACGCAGCGGGTGGCGGGCGTCCAGTCGTCGGCGCCGCCGATCATCAGCAGCAGCGGCGAGCGCAGCCGGAAGTCGCGCTGCTGCAGCGCCTGGTTGCAGCCCGGGTAGAACGCCACCGCGCGCTCCACCGACGGCGTGCCGACAGGCCAGCCGCGGCTGCCGTCGAGCGTGGCCAGCACCGCCTGCGCGCCGTTCGACCAGCCCAGCAGCACGATGTGCCCGGCGTCGACGCCGGGCTGCTGCGCCACCCAGCGCAGCGCGGCCAGCACATCGGCGCGGCGCGTGGCGGCGTCGATGGCGCGGCTGTCGAAGCGCTCGCTGCAGATGCCGCGCGGCTTGCCGCGCGCGCCGAAGCTGTCCGGCATCAGCACGGCGTAGCCGCGCGCGGTCAGCCAGCGGGCGTAGTCGCGGTAGCGCGCGTCCAGCGCCGACGCCGACATCTCGCTGCGCCGGTACAGGCCCGCGCAGCCGTGCAGCGCGACCACCACCGGCTGCGGCGGCGCATGCACGCCTTCGGGCTCCGACGGGCGGAACCAGTAGGCGGGCAGGTCCGGCTCGCCGGGCGCGCCGGGCAGCTGCAGCGCCTGCACGGCCGGCCCCGGCGCGCCGGCATGGGCGTGCGCGTGGGCCGCCGCCGGCTCCTGCCACCACACCAGCGCGCCCAGCAGCGCGGCGACGCTCCCGCCCAGGCGGAGCAGGCGGCGCCACGGCGTGGCGGCGAAGCAGGATCGGCGGGCACCCATCGTTGTCACCTCGTCTGTGCGCAGCCGCCGCCACCCGGCTCGAACAGCACCGGCCAGGCTTCCTCGTAGATGCCCGGAGTACAGCGCTGCTGGCAGTTGGCGTGCGCCAGCGTGACGCGGCGCGGGTCCTGCCAGATCATCAGTTCGCAGGCGCTGCCGTCATTGGCCCGCAGCGCGATGCTCGGCCGCGACTTGACCTGGTGGAAGTCGGCCAGGTTGAAGCTGCAGGAACCGCGCTTGCCCACCCACAGCTTCCACGAGAGCTGCTGCACATTGTTGTTGACCACGCGCAGCTGCGCATCCTCGCGGAAGCCGTCTTCCTCGGTACGGCGGCAATCGCCGGCCAGGTCGATGGTGCGGTAGGCGATCGGGGTCGGCCCGCCGATGCGCGGCAGCGGGATGCAGCCGCCCAGCAGCGCGGCGAGCAGCGCCAGCAGCGCCGCCAGCGCCGTTCGGCTCGGCCAGCGCCCCGCTTTCATCATGCCTCGGCCGGCTGGCGCAGATGCCAGTCGGTCGCCTGCTGGAAGGCGTGCGCCGCCTGCAGCAGCCGCGCCTCGTCGAAGTAATTGCCGATCAGCTGCAGGCCGACCGGCATGCCGGCCTCGCCGAAGCCGCACGGCACGCTCATGCCGGGCAGGCCGGCCAGGCTGGTCGACAGCGTAAAGATGTCGGCCAGGTACATCTGCACCGGATCGGCGCTCTTCTCGCCCAGCTTCCATGCCACCGTGGGCGCCACCGGGCCCATGATCACGTCGCACTGGGCGAAGGCGCGCTGGAAATCGTCGGCGATGATGCGGCGGATCTTCTGCGCCTGCAGGTAGTAGGCGTCGTAGTAGCCGTGCGACAGCACGTAGGCGCCCACCAGGATGCGGCGCTTGACCTCGGCGCCGAAGCCTTCGGCGCGGGTCTTCTTGTACATGTCGAGCAGGTCGCGGTACTCGGCGGCGCGGTGGCCGTAGCGCACGCCGTCGAAGCGCGACAGGTTGGACGAAGCCTCGGCCGGCGCGATCACGTAGTAGACGGGGATCGACAGCTCGGTCTTGGGCAGCGACACCTCGACCAGCGTGGCGCCCAGCTTCTCGTACTCGGCCAGCGCGGCGCGCACCGCCTGCTCGACGTCGGCCGACAAGCCGGCGCCGAAGTATTCCCTGGGCAGGCCGATGCGCAGGCCGGCCAGCGGCCTGGCGGCGTCGGCACTGGCCCAGGGCCGGCCCAGCAGCCGCGTGAAGTCCTCGTCCACGCCCCCCTGCTCGGGCGCCAGGCTGGTCGAATCGCGCGTGTCGAAACCCGCCATCGCCGACAGCAGCAGCGCGCAGTCCTCGGCGCTGCGGGCCATCGGGCCGCCCTGGTCGAGCGAGGAGGCGAAGGCGATCATGCCGTAGCGCGAGACGCGGCCATAGGTGGGCTTGATGCCCGTGATGCCGGAGAACGACGCCGGCTGGCGGATCGAGCCGCCGGTGTCGGTGCCGGTGGCGGCCGGCGCCAGGCCGGCGGCCACCGCGGCGGCCGAGCCGCCCGAGGAGCCGCCGGGCACGCGCGCCGCGTCCCAGGGATTGCGCACGGCGCCGAAGTAGGAATTCTCGTTGGACGAGCCCATGGCGAACTCGTCCATATTGGTCTTGCCCAGCGTCACCATGCCAGCCGCGGCCAGGCGTTCGACCACGGTGGCATCGAAGGGGCTTTCGTAGTCGGCCAGCATGCGCGAGCCCGCCGTGGCGCGCCAGCCACGCGTGACGAAGACGTCCTTGTGCGCGATGGGCACGCCGGTCAGGGCGCCGGCCTCGCCGCGCGCGCGGCGCTCGTCGGCGGCGCGGGCCTGGGCCAGCGTCAGCTCGGGATTCACATCGACGAAGGCGTTCAGCGCGCCGGCGCGCTCGATGCGGGCCAGGTACTCGCGCGCGAGCTCCTCGGCGGAAACGGTGCGTGCCGCCAGGGCATCGGAGAGCTGGCGCAGGGAAGTCACGGTATCGACGGAAAGGGACATGACAATCGGGATGGCGTCTGGTGTGGCCTGGCGGCCCGGTCGGGTCCGGGGCGTGCCGGGTCGGGTGGCGGCGCAATGCGGCGGGCCGGTCGGCCCCGGCGCGGGCGCCGGCCTGGCTTACTCGATGACCTTGGGCACGAGGTAGAGCCCGCGCTCGACCGCCGGCGCCGGGCGCTGGTAGTCGTCGCGCCGGTCGGCCTCGGTCACCGCGTCGTCGCGCAGGCGCTGGGACATCTCCCGCACCGCCGACAGCGGGTGGGCCAGCGGCTCCAGGCCGGCGGTGTCGACTGCCTGCATCTGTTCGACCAGGGAGAAGAAATTGTTGAGCTGCGTCAGCGTCTGTCCGGCCTCCTCATCGCTGATCTCGATGCGGGCCAGGTGGGCGATACGCTTGACGTCGGAAAGGTCGAGGGCCATGGCGTGCTAGAGTGCGGGACCGACCGCGGCGCGGACAGCCGGCCGGCACCACGGAGGTGCCGGGCAGTGCGCCCCGGTTGGACAAAGTTACAGGTTTTTTCGAGGCCAATGCCCCCGAAACAGGGGGAATTATAAGGTATCATTACCTGTTGCCGATCTTCGGCAACGCCTGCGCCACACGAGCTGGCAGGCACCGCTGGCAGTGACGCCCAAGTCACCATCCGGCCGTGCCGCCCGAGCCGCCGTCGGCGCGCACACGGATCCTCTGATTAGGCCCGGCGGGCGGGCGCGGCATCGAGCCGCGCAATGTCGTGCCATGCCGCGTGAAACTTCTGAAGAACTTTTGCGCGGCGTTTAATCAAAGGTTCCAGAACGCCTCGCGCGCGTGGTCGCGCGGGCACCGGACGGCCTTCCGGCACCGGGGCCGCCTGCCGCGGCCCTGGAATGCATGGCGGAATGCGGCCGAACCGGCAGGCAGCCTTGCGCCAAACCCCGTACACGCACACATAGCGGCCGGCACCGCCATCGGCGCCGGCCGTTTCGCATACCCGCGAACCAACACAAGACAGGATTCCTGATGTTCGGATTTCTCCGCAGCTACTTCTCCAACGACCTGGCGATCGACCTGGGTACCGCCAACACCCTGATCTACATGCGCGACCGTGGCATCGTGCTGGACGAGCCCTCGGTCGTCGCCATCCGCCAGGAAGGCGGCCCCAACGCCAAGAAGACCATCACGGCGGTCGGCAAGGAAGCCAAGCAGATGCTGGGCAAGGTCCCCGGCAACATCGAGGCCATCCGCCCGATGAAGGACGGCGTGATCGCCGACTTCACCGTCACCGAGCAGATGCTCAAGCAGTTCATCAAGATGGTGCACGACTCGAAGCTGCTGCGCCCGAGCCCGCGCATCATCATCTGCGTGCCGTGCGGCTCGACCCAGGTCGAGCGCCGCGCCATCCGCGAATCGGCGCTGGGCGCCGGCGCCAGCCAGGTCTACCTGATCGAGGAACCGATGGCCGCCGCGATCGGCGCCGGCCTGCCGGTCTCCGAGCCGTCCGGCTCGATGGTCGTCGATATCGGCGGCGGCACCACCGAGGTGGGCATCATCTCGCTGGGCGGCATGGTCTACAAGGGCTCGGTGCGCGTCGGCGGCGACAAGTTCGACGAGGCCATCGTCAACTACATCCGCCGCAACTACGGCATGCTGATCGGCGAGCAGACCGCCGAGGCCATCAAGAAGGAAATCGGCTCGGCCTTCCCGGGCTCCGAGGTGCGCGAGATGGAAGTCAAGGGCCGCAACCTGTCCGAGGGCATCCCGCGCGCCTTCACGGTCTCCTCCAACGAGATCCTGGAAGCCCTGACCGACCCCCTCAACCAGATCGTGTCGGCGGTCAAGATCGCGCTGGAACAGACCCCGCCGGAACTGGGCGCGGACATCGCCGAGCGCGGCATGATGCTGACCGGCGGCGGCGCCCTGCTGCGCGACCTCGACCGCCTGCTGGCGGAAGAGACCGGCCTGCCGGTGCTGGTGGCCGAAGACCCGCTGACCTGCGTGGTGCGCGGCTCGGGCATGGCGCTCGAGCGCATGGACAAGCTCGGCAGCATCTTCTCGTACGAATAAGCCCCCCAGGAGCCACCGATGGCGGAACGCGGCCAGCCTGACACCCCGGGCCCCGCCGTGCCCCGCCGCGCCGCCCACCGATCCCCGCCCGCCGCGTCGACACCGGCGGCCGGGGCGTCCACGCCTGTGCACGGGTAAATGGATTACACCCCTCCGCCGCTCTTCAAGCAGGGCACCTCGGCTGTCGCGCGCCTCGTCCTGTACGTGCTGATCTCGCTCGTGCTGCTGGTGGTCGACGCCCGCTTCAATGCGATGAACGTGGCGCGGCAGGTCGCCGCCACCGTGCTGATGCCGGTCGAGCGCCTGGTCCTGGTACCGCGCGACGCGATCCGCGCCATGCTGGATTACGCGCAGTCCTCCGCCGCGCTGGCCACGGAAAACCGCGAACTGCGCCAGCGCGCGGTGCTGGAGGCCGAGACCGCGGTGCGGCAGGCCCAGCTCGAAGCGGAGAACCAGCAACTGCGCAAGCTGCTCGACCTGCAGCAGCAGTCCGCCACGCCGGTGACCGCCGCCGAGATCCTCTACGAGGCCCGCGACCCCTACAGCCAGCGCATCGTGATCGACCGCGGCAGCCAGCAGGGCCTTCGCCCCGGCTACCCGGTCATCGACGAGCGCGGCGTGGTCGGCCAGGTCACGCGCGTCTCGCCCTTCCAGTCCGAGGTCACGCTGCTGACCGACAAGGACCAGGCCATCCCGGTGCAGGTGGTGCGCAACGGCCTGCGCAGCGTCGCCTTCGGCGGCGCCCGCGCGGGCCTGCTCGACCTGCGCTTCATGGCGGCCTCGGCCGACCTGCAGCAGGGCGACCTGCTGGTCACCTCCGGCCTCGACGGTGTCTATCCGGCCGGCCTGCCGGTGGCCAAGATCGTCAAGATCGAACGCAAGGCCGACACCGCCTTCTCGCGCGTCTACTGCGAGCCGGTGGCCGGCGTGCGCGCGCACCGCCAGCTGCTGGTGCTGCGCTACGAGTCCGGCGTGCGCGACCTGGAGGCCAAGGACGACGGCACCGCCGCCGACGCCAAGGGTTCGCGCGCCGGGATCAAGGCCGCGGCGCAGGCCAAGTCGGACGCGCGCGGCGGCGAACCCAAGGCCGGCCAGCGCGGCGGCCCGCGCGCCGAGCCCCGCACCCCGGTCGAGCGTGCCGCCGAGAAGGCGGAAAAGGCAGAGAAGGCCGCAGACAAGGAGTCCAAGCGTTGACCAATCCCCAATACCTGCTGCGGCCGGTCAACCCCATCTTCATCGCGCTGAGCTTCGTGCTGGCCTTCCTGTTCAACCTGCTGCCGTGGGGCACCACGCTGTGGATCCCCGACATGGTGGCGCTGGTGCTGGTGTTCTGGAACATCCACCAGCCGCGCAAGGTCGGCATGGGCGTGGCCTTCCTGCTCGGCCTGCTGATGGACGTGCACGATGCCCGCCTGCTCGGCGAGCACGCCATGGCCTATACGCTGCTGGCCTATTTCGCCATCACCATCCACCGCCGCGTGCTGTGGTTCACCGTCTACACGCAGGCGCTGCACATACTGCCGCTGCTGTTCATCGCGCACGCGGTGCCGGTGCTGATCCGGCTGATCATGGGCGCGCCGCTGCCCGACTGGACGGTGCTGCTGGCGCCGGGCATCGAGGCGCTGCTGTGGCCGATGGCCACCGCGCTGCTGCTGGCGCCGCAGCGCAGGCCGAGCGATGTCGACGAGACGCGGCCGCTGTAGCGCCCCCGCCCGCGTCCGGCCCGCCGCCGTGTCCCGCCCTCCACGCCAACCTGCCCAGGCAACCGTCGCAGTACCATGACCGAAATCCGCAACGTCGAACAGGAAATCGGCCGCTTCCGCATCCGCGTGGCGGCCGCGGCTTTCTTCGCCGTGATCTGCTTCGGCCTGCTGCTTTCGCGCTTCCTCTGGCTGCAGTGGTACAAGCACGACCAGTACTCGGCCAAGGCCGAGGACAACCGCATCTCGGTGGCGCCGATCGAGCCCAACCGCGGCATCATCATGGACCGCAACGGCCTCGTGCTGGCGCGCAACTACTCCGCCTACACGCTGGAGATCACGCCGTCCAAGCTGACCGAATCGCTCGACGACACCATCGACGCGCTGTCCAGGGTGATCGACATCCAGCCGCGCGACCGGCGCCGCTTCAAGCGGCTGCTGGAGGAATCGCGCAGCTTCGAGAGCCTGCCGATCCGCAGCCAGCTCACCGACGAGGAAGTGGCGCGCTTCTCCGCCCAGCGCTTCCGCTTCCCCGGCGTGGACGTGCGCGCGCGCCTGTTCCGCCAGTACCCGCTGGGCGAGGCGGCCTCCCACGTGATCGGCTACCTGGGCCGCATCTCGCAGCGCGACCAGGAGCGCATCGAGGCGATGGACGAGGCCAATGACGCCGAGGGCGCCAAGTACGACCCGCGCAAGGATGCGGACAACTACAAGGGCACCAACTACATCGGCAAGATCGGCATCGAGCAGAGCTACGAGACCGAGCTGCACGGGCTGACCGGCTTCGAGGAGGTCGAAGTGACCGCCGGCGGCCGCCCGGTGCGGACGCTGTCGACCTCCCCCGCCACGCCCGGCAACAACCTGATCCTGTCGCTCGACATCCGCCTGCAGCAGCTCGGCGAGGCCCTGTTCGGCAACCGCCGCGGCGCGCTGGTGGCGATCGAGCCGGAGACCGGCGACATCCTCGCCTTCGTCTCCAAGCCGACCTTCGACCCCAACCTGTTCGTCGAGGGGATCGACACCAATACCTGGAACGAGCTCAACAACTCGCCCGACAAGCCGCTGCTGAACCGCCCGCTGCGCGGCACCTACCCGCCCGGCTCGACCTACAAGCCCTTCATGGCGCTGGCGGCGCTGGCCACCGGCAAGCGCACCGCGGCCTGGGGCTTCCACGATCCCGGCTCGTTCACGCTCGGCAACCACACCTTCCGCGACGACAAGCCGGGCGGCCACGGCTGGGTGGACATGTACCAGTCCATCGTGCAGTCGTGCGACACCTACTACTACATGCTGGCGCGCGACATGGGCGTCAACGGCATCCACGACTTCATGAAGCCGCTCGGCTTCGGCCAGCTGACCGGCATCGACATCGAGGGCGAGGCGCGCGGCATCCTGCCCTCGACCGACTGGAAGCGGCGCGCCTACCGCCGTCCCGAGCAGCAGAAGTGGTATGACGGCGAGACCATCTCGCTGGGCATCGGCCAGGGCTACAACAACTTCACCATCCTGCAGCTGGCCAACGCCACCGCCATCCTGGCCAACAACGGCGTCGCCATGAAGCCTCACCTGGTCAAGGCGGTGGAAGACTCGATCTCGCGCGCCCGCGCGCTGACGGTGCCCAAGGAAAGCTACCGCATCCCGCTCAAGCAGGCCGACATCGACGTGATCAAGCGTGCCATGGTGGGCGTCACGCACGCGGGCACGGCGGCGCGCGCCTTCGCCGGCGCCGCCTACGAGTCGGCCGGCAAGACCGGCACGGCACAGACCTTCTCGCTCGGCAAGAACGAGAAGTACAACCATCACGCGCTGGATGAACACAAGCGCGATCACGCGCTGTACACGGCCTTCGCGCCGGTCGACCATCCCAGGATCGCCATCGCGCTGATCGTGGAGAACGCCGGCTGGGGTGCGGCCGAGGCCGCGCCGATCGCGCGCAAGATGATGGACTACTACCTGCAGGGCAAATGGCCGGCCGAGCTGGCCGACATCGCCCCGCCGGCCAGCGAGCGCGCGGGCGGCCAGCCGCCGGTGGACACGCCCAGCGTGTTCACCACCGGCCTCACCGCCAGCGCCGCCACCGCCACCGTGATGGCCAATGCCGGCGCTTCGGCGGCGGCCGCCTCCGGCCCGGCCGGCACGCCCGCGGTGGCGGGCGCGTCGGCCCCCGCCACCGCTTCGGCCGGCGCTTCTGCCGCGGCGGCCTCGGCGTCAGCCCCGGCCGTGCCCGAGCGCGCGAGCGCGGGCATGGCCGCGGCGCTCGATCCCGCCGCCATCGCCCCGGCCGACGCCGAGGAAACCCTGGAACAGCGCATGCAGCAGGCCCTGGGGCACAGCAAGCCCAAGCCCGCTTCGGCGCCGGCGCCCACGGCGGCCGCCCACGTCGCGCCCCGCCCCGCCGTCAAACCCCGCGCCAAGGCCGCCGCGCCCGAGGCTGCACGTTGAAGGAGACGCGCATGGATCGCCGCCGCGTCATATCGCTCGTCAAATCGGCGCTCACCGGCTTCGACAAGCCGCTGGCGCTGATCGTCTTCCTGATCTTCGCCACCGGCATCGTCGCGCTCTACTCGGCCGCCATCGACATGCCGGGCCGGGTCGAGGACCAGTTGCGCAACATCCTGCTGTCGTACGCGGTGATGCTGGTCATCGCCTACCTGCCGACGCAGACGCTGATGCGGGTGGCGGTACCGCTCTACACGGTCGGCGTGGCCCTGCTGGTGGCGGTGGCCATGTTCGGCCTGATCCGCAAGGGCGCGCGCCGCTGGCTCAACGTGGGCATGGTGATCCAGCCCTCCGAGATCATGAAGATCGCCATGCCGCTGATGCTGGCCTGGTACTTCCAGAAGCGGGAGGGCGTGATCCGGTGGTTCGACTTCCTGGTCGCGCTGCTGCTGCTGCTCGTGCCGGTCGGCCTGATCGCCAAGCAGCCCGACCTCGGCACCGCGCTGCTGGTGATGGCCGCCGGCCTCTACGTGATCTACTTCGCCGGCCTGAGCTGGAAGATCATCCTGCCGCTGCTGGGCGTGGTGGTGGTGGCCATCACCCTGCTGGTCAGCTTCGAGAGCAAGATCTGCGCGCCGGGCGTCAACTGGCCGATCCTGCACGACTACCAGCAGCACCGCATCTGTACGCTGCTCGATCCCACCACCGACCCGCTCGGCAAGGGCTTCCACACCATCCAGTCGATCATCGCCATCGGCTCGGGCGGGGTCACCGGCAAGGGCTGGCTCAAGGGCACGCAGACGCACCTGGAGTTCATTCCCGAGAAGCACACCGACTTCATCTTCGCGGTCTACTCGGAGGAATTCGGCCTGGTCGGCAACGCCATGCTGCTGGTGCTCTACCTGATGCTGATCTTCCGCGGCCTGTATATCGCCGCCAACGCGCCGACGCTGTTCTCGCGGCTGCTGGCCGGCGCCGTGACGCTGATCTTCTTCACCTATGCCTTCGTCAACATGGGCATGGTGAGCGGCATCCTGCCGGTGGTGGGCGTGCCGCTGCCGCTGATGAGCTATGGCGGCACCGCCCTGGTGACGCTGGGCATGGGCATCGGCATCCTGATGAGCATCTCGCGCCAGAAGCGGCTGATCCAGAGCTGACCCGGAGCCCGGCTAGGGTCCGGCCCCGGCGCGCTCCCCGCGGTGGTCGAGCTGGTCCTGGCGCGCCTGGCGCTCGCGCACGTCCTGCTCGATCATCGAACGCAGCTTGGCCAGCGCGGCGGGATCGCCGTGCGCGGCCGAGCGCGCGTACCAGATGCGCGCCTGGCCGGCGTCCTGGCCGACCACGCCGGGCTCGCCGCGCTCGTAGTAGCTGGCCACGATGTACTGGGCATCCCCGTTGCCCGCGTCGGCGGCACGCCGGTACCACTGGAACGCCTTGCCGTAGTCGCGCGCCACGCCGCGCCCGGTGAAGTAGTTGGTGGCCAGCGCCATCTGCGCCGCCACATGGCCGCCACGCGCGGCCCGTTCATACCAGACGTTGGCCTGCTCCAGCGAGCGCGGCAGCAGGTCGCCATGCTCGTACATCTCGCCCCAGGTGTACTGGGCATGGGTCATGTCGTTGTCGGCCGCCTTCTTCAGCCAGACCATGGCCTCGTCGGCACGCACCGGCGTGCCTTCGCCGCGCAGCAGCATCATCGCGTAGTCGTACTGGGCCAGGCGGTCGCCCTCCCGGGCGGCGCGGCCGAAGCCGGCCAGCGCCTGCTCGAAGCGGCCGGCCTGGTAGGCCGCCAGCGCCTGCTCGGTCACCACGCGCGCGGCCGCCGGCACGGCCGGGCCGGCCGCGGCGCCGGCCGACGGCGCCGCCAGCAGGACCAGCAACAGGATCAGGACGAGCAGGGCCAGCAGGCGCCACCATGGCAGCCATGCATGGCTGGTGCCGTGCCGCGGCGGGCACCCTGCAGCGGGAACAGCGTGGCGGCGGAACATGTGACGCATGACGGGCTCCCCGGGGGCGTGGGCGGCGAAGGCCGCCGGCGGCGCCCTCCGCTTCCAGTGTAGGAGGCCGGAGATAGTCCACTGCGTCATTCGAAAGGCACCCCCGATCGGCAGCGCCTCCCGGGTGCGCTTTCTCTGACCCAATGGACTAGTCCACCGAATCCCTGAAATCGGTCGGAGCCTGCCCGCGCCAGAGCCGCAGCGGATCCGCCGCGGCATCGGCCGGCCCGGCCGGCGCGGGCGCCGCGTGCGGCAGCGACTGCGCCTCGGCCAGCAGTTGCGCGGCGTGCGCCTGCAGCTTGTCCAGGCAGCGCGACAGCAGCGCGGCCTCCTCCTCGTCCAGGCAGGACGCCAACTGCGTATTGAAGTCGAGCGCGCGGGCGAAGGCGCTGCGGTAGACCGCCTGTCCGGCCTCGGTCAGGGCGAAGGACGCCCCGCGCGGCGGTCGCCGGCGCCGACCTCGCGCCGCACCAGGCCGCGCGCCATCAGGGCCTGCATGGCGCGGCTCGCCAGCACCTTGTCCAGTCCGGCGCTGGCGGCCAGTTCGGTCAAGCGCGTGCCCGGGCATTCCCCCAGGAAGGAAATCATGCGCCACTCGCGCCGGCTGACGCCGGCCGCGGCGCGCAGGTGCAGCGCGCTCGCCCCCAGCGCCGCGCGCGTCAGGTGGTAGAGCCGGTAGTTGAGGAACTGGCGCAGCGTGGCCGGCTGCCGGAGCGTGTCCGCCGGTCCGCCGCCGCCCTGCCCCTGCCGCGCTTGATCCATGCCGCACCCGCACAATTAGTTGACTAGGTGGATTATATGGGCCGGTGTTAGCGTGGCAGGCGCCGCCACCCGAGGAGACAGCGGGAGCGGCGCACCCGCCCGGCGCGCGCCGCCGGGCCGGGACGCCGACATGAGATTTGCGCAGATCGATCTGCACAAGGCTTCGTTGGCGCCATCGGGTGCGTTCGATAGATTGGCCGGCCCCGTCCGGACCCGACCCGCAGAGGAACCATGACCCCCGCCACGCTGATACCGCGCGCGCTGCGCGCCCTGCTGCCCCGCCCTGCCGCCTCCTCCGTCTCCACCGCGCTGGCTTCCGCCGCGACCGCCGCCACGGTGACGGCCATCGCCGCCTTCGCCGCGCCCGGCGCCCGTGCCCAGGCCAGCGACAAGCCGATCCGCATCGTGGTCGGCTATCCCGGCGGCGGCACCTCGGACCTGACCGCCCGCCTGATCGCCGACAAGCTGCGCGAGTCGCTCAAGCAGACCGTGGTGGTGGAGAACAAGCCCGGCGCCGGCGGCCGCCTGGCGATGGACTATGCGCGCACCCAGCCGGCCGACGGCACCACCCTGGTACTGGCCAACAGCGCCGTGATGACCATCGCACCGCTGGTGTACAGCAAGCTGCACTACGACGCCGTGCGCGACTTCACCCCGGTGGCCCAGACCGCCAACTTCCAGCTCGCGCTCGCGGTCGGCCCGGGCGTGCCGGCCAAGACCCTGCAGGAGTACGTCAGCTGGCTGCGCGCCAGCCCGCAGAACAACTCCTTCGCCTCGCCCGCGCTGGGCAGCCTGCCCCACTTCTTCGGCCTGCTGTTCGGCAAGCAGCTGGGCGTGACCATGCTGCACGTGCCCTTCAACGGCTCCACCCCCGAGATCACGGCGCTGGTCGGCGGCCAGGTGCCCGCCGCCATCGACACCCTGGGCGACCTCGCCGAGATGCACCGCAGCGGCAAGATCCGCGTGCTGGCCAGCTCGGGCACCCAACGCTCGGCCGCGCTGCCCGAGGTGCCGACCTTCGGCGAACTCGGCCACAAGGACATCGAAGGCCTGGGCCGCAACGGCATCTTCGTGCCGGCGGGCACGCCCGCGCCGGTGGTGGCGCGCCTGAACGCCGCCATCGTCAAGGCGCTGCAGGCCCCCGACCTGCGCGAGCGCTTCGTCAAGATGGGACTGGACCCGCAGAGCGGCACGCCGGAGCAGTTCGCCCGCCTGCTGGCCGACGACCGCGCCAAGTGGGGCCCCATCGTCAAGGCCTCGGGCTACACCGGCGACTGAAGCCCCCGCCGAACCAGCGCCGGCAGGCCCGGGCCCGCCGGCGCGCGCTCCTCCATCGAATGCCATGACGACACGCAACGTCCTCTTCATCATGTGCGACCAGCTGCGCCGGGACCATCTCGGCTGCTATGGCCACCCCGCCCTGCGCACCCGCAACATCGACGCGCTCGCGCGCCGCGGCGTGCGCTTCGAGCGCGCCTTCGTCACCTCGGGCGTGTGCGGCCCGAGCCGGATGAGCTTCTATACCGGCCGCTACGTCAGCAGCCACGGCGCCACCTGGAACCGCGTGCCGCTCTCGGTGGGCGAGGTCACACTGGGCGAATACCTGAAAGACAGCGGCCGCGCGCTGGCGCTGGCCGGCAAGACCCATGTGATGCCCGACCACGCCGGCCTCAAGCGCCTGCACCTGGACGGCGGCAGCGAACTGGAACAGCTGCTGCGCAGCGGCCACTTCGTCGAAGTCGACCGCCACGACGGCCACCACGCCGAGCCGCGCAGCGCCTACGCCGACTGGCTGCGCGCGCAGGGCTACGACAGCGCCGACCCGTGGACCGACTATGTCATCAGCGCCGAGACCGCCCAGGGCGAGATCGTCTCCGGCTGGCACATGCGCAATGCCGGCCTGCCCGCGCGCGTGGCCGAGCCGCATTCGGAGACCGCCTACACCGTCGGCCAGGCCATGCAGTACATCGCCACGCGCGGCGACGACCCCTGGGTCCTGCACCTGTCGCTGGTCAAGCCGCACTGGCCCTACCTGGCCCCCGCGCCCTACCACGCCGCCTATGCGCTCGACGACTGCCTGCCGCTCAAGCGCGACCCGGCCGAGCTGGAAGACCCGCACCCCGTGCTGTCGGCCTACCGCACCCAGGAAGAATGCGCGAACTTCATGCGCAGCGAAGTCTCCGACACGGTGCGCCCGGCCTATCAGGGCCTGATCCAGCAGATCGACGACCGCCTCGGCGAACTGTGGGAACAGCTGGAGCGCCTGGGACGCTGGCAGGACACCCTGATCGTCTTCACCGCCGACCACGGCGACTTCCTCGGCGACCACTGGCTGGGCGAGAAGGAGCAGTTCTACGACACCGTGCAGAACATCCCGCTGATCGTCTACGACCCCTCGCCGCAGGCCGACGCCACGCGCGGCAGCGCCAGCGAGGCCATGGTCTCCGCCGTCGACGTGGTGCCCACCGTGCTGGACGCCCTCTCGCTGCCGCCGGCCGACCACCGTATCGAAGGCCGCTCGCTGCTGCACATCACCCAGGCCCGCGGCGCGCAGGACGGCGCCTGGCGCGACTTCGTCGTCTCCGAGCTCGACTACGCCTATCGCGGCGCACGCCTGGCGCTGGGCCGCCACCCTGGCGAATGCCGTGCCTGGATGGTGCGCGACGCGCGCTGGAAGTATGTCCACTGGCAGGGCTTCCGCCCGCAGCTGTTCGACCTCGCCAACGACCCCGACGAGTTCTTCGACCTGGGGACCGATGCCGGGCACGAGCCGGTGCGCGCGGCCATGCGGCAGAAGCTGCTGGAGTGGTTCCTTGCGCTCAAGCCGCGCGTGACGGTGAGTCATGAGGAGGTGGCGGCTAAGACGAATGTCTATAAGCAGGCGGGGGTGTTTTTTGGGATGTGGTGAGGTTGGTTGGTGGAGATTGGGCCTGCGCGTGGCATCGCGTTTTATCGAGCGGCGCTGGCCGTTGCACCCAATGGCCGGCCGCTATCGGATTGCTTGAGGTCTCGCGGTTTGTTGGGCGGCGTGGGCGATTGCACCCAACGACCGTACGACATCCCCCTGCGGGGGCTGCCGGTCACTTTTCTTTGCGTTCTGCAAAGAAAAGTAACCCAAAGAAAGCAGACCCTGCCGGGGGCAGAGCAATCAGGCTCGCTGCCTGGGTCGCCGGCTGTGGTGGGCGCATCGGCTCTGCTGGTCGCTGCCGCGCCCGGTGCGGACGTGGTCGGCGCTGCCGATGTCGCGAGCAGGGATGGTGGGCCCCTGATGGCGGGCGGCAGGGGTGGTTCGTCCATCTGCCGTTACCAGGGCGGATGGTCGCTCTCTACTGAATGGCGCTGGTCTTATTGCCGGGAAGTGGTCCCCGGTTTGGCGTGAGGGGCGCTGTTGTGGTCCCTCGCGATTGGAACGAAAAGTGGTCGACGTGGAATGTCACTCCTCATCAGTGGGCCCGAGCGGACCACCCCTTGGGCGTTCCTTCGTAGAAATCCTGCTGGCAATCGCGCTTGCTGCCCGGCTTGCACGGGAGCCCCATGCCTGCAATGCAACCAGGCACGCCGCCAAGGAAGTGGCGCTCCTCCCCGGTAACGGCAGATGGACGAACTCCCCCCGCCGCTCGCCATCAGGGGCAAAGCAATAGAACTCAGGAAGGCCGTAGTGTCGTGATGGCCCGCCACGCGAACGGCAGAGACAAGCAGAGCCGACACGCCCACCACAGCTGGCGACTAAGCCGGCGAGCCTGATTGCTCTGCCCCCGGCAGGGTCTGCTTTCTTTGGGTTACTTTTCTTTGCAGAACGCAAAGAAAAGTGACCGGCAGCCCCCGCAGGGGGATGTCGTATGGTCGTTGGGTACAACCGCCCACGCCGCCCAACAAAACGCGATACCTCAAGCAGTCCGATACGGGAGATTTTGACGAAGGAACAAACACCCGCGGCGCCCACGCATGAGGAGTGACACTCCACGTCGACCACTTTGCGTTCCAATCGCGAGGGACCGCAACAGCGCCCCTCACGCCAAACGGGGAGCCACTTCCCGGCAATGAAACCAGCGCCGCTCAGTAGCGCGCGGCCATCCGCCCCGGTAACGGCAGATGGCCGAACCACTCCCGCCGCCCGCCATCAGGGGGCCACCATCCCTGCTCGCGACATCGGCAGCGCCGACCACGTCCGCACCGGGCGCGGCAGCGACCAGCAGAGCCGCCACGCCCACCATAGCCGGCGACTAAGCCGGCGAGCCTGATTGCTCTGCCCCCGGCAGGGTCTGCTTTCTTTGGGTTACTTTTCTTTGCAGAACGCAAAGAAAAGTGACCGGCAGCCCCCGCAGGGGGATGTCGTACGGTCGTTGGGTACAACCGCCCACGCCGCCCAACAAAACGCGAGACCTCAAGCAGTCCGATACGGGAGATTTTGACGAAGGAACACCCGCGGCGCCCACGCATGAGGAGTGACACTCCACGTCGACCACTTTGCGTTCCTATCGCGAGGGACCGCAACAGCGCCCCTCACGCCAAACCGGGGGCCACTTCCCGGCAATAAGACCAGCGCCATTCAGTAGAGAGCGACCATCCGCCCCGGTAACGGCAGATGGCCGAACCACTCCCGCCGCCCGCCATCAGGGGCCCACCATCCCTGCTCGCGACATCGGCAGCGCCGACCACGTCCGCACCGGGCGCGGCAGCGACCAGCAGAGCCGCCACGCCCACCATAGCCGGCGACTAAGCCGGCGAGCCTGATTGCTCTGCCCCCGGCAGGGTCTGCTTTCTTTGGGTTACTTTTCTTTGCAGAACGCAAAGAAAAGTGACCGGCAGCCCCCGCAGGGGGATGTCGTACGGTCGTTGGGTACAACCGCCCACGCCGCCCAACAAACCGCGATACCTCAAGCAGTCCGAAAGCGGCTGGCCGTTGGGTGCAACCACCAACACCGCCCAGCAAAACCCGATACCTCAAGCAATCCGAGAGCGGCCGGCCGTTGGCTGCAACCACCAACCCCGCTCAACAAACCGCGATACCCCAAGCCCCCCAAAACCCCCTACCCCACAAACCGATACCCCACCCCCACCTCCGTCAACAGATGCACCGGCTGCGCCGGATCCCCCTCCAGCTTCTGCCGCAGATGCCCCATATAGACCCGCAGGTAATGGCTGCTCTCCGAATGCGAAGGCCCCCACACCTGCCGCAGCAGCTCGCGATGCGTCAGCACCTTGCCGCGGTTGGCGATCAGCACGGCCAGCAGGCGGTACTCGATCGGCGTCAGGTGGACCGCTTCCCCGCCACGCGTGACCAGGCGGTTGGCGAGATCGACCTGGACCTCGCCGAAGCTCACCTGGGCGCTGCCCTGCGGATTGAGCCGGGCATGGCGGCGCAGCAGCACGCGTACGCGCGCGATCAGTTCGCCCACGCCGAAGGGCTTGGTCAGGTAGTCGTCGGCGCCGGCGTCGAGCGCGGCGATCTTGTCGTTCTCGCCGGTGCGGGCGGACAGCACCAGCACCGGCACCTCGGTCCAGGTGCGCATTTCGCGGATCAGCGTCATGCCGTCGCCGTCGGGCAGCCCGAGATCGAGGATGACCACGTCGGGCTGGCGCGTGCCCGCGTCGATCAGCCCGCGCTTGAGCGTCTCGGCCTCGTGCACGCTGCAGCCCTCGCCTTCCAGCGACTCGCGCACGAAGCGGCGGATATGAGGTTCGTCCTCGACCACCAGCACGGTGGGGGAAAAATCGAATGGCATCGCGGTCCGGATCCTTTCCTGTGTAGCCTCAGTCAGCTAGCTCTTGTCGTGCGGCGCGTGTTCCCGCGCCTCCTGCGGCGCGGCGACGGGCGCCTCCGGCTCGATCGCGGGCGGGTTGCCGCGCGGCATGGCGATCACGAAGCGCGCCCCGCTGCCGCCATCGCCGCGCCCCTCCACCCAGATGCGGCCGCCATGCGCCTGCACGATGGCCTCGCATACCGCCAGCCCGAGCCCGACCCCGGTGGTGGCCGACTCGCGCTCGCCGCGGGTGAATTTCTCGAAGATCAGCCGCTCCTTGCCGGCCGGCACGCCGGGCCCGTCGTCCTCGACCGCCAGCCTCACCTCTTCGCCGGCCACTTCGCCGGCGATGGCCACGGTGCTGCCCGGCGGCGTGTACTTGGCGGCGTTCTCCAGCAGATTGCACAGCACGCGCTCCATCAGCACGGCATCGCACTCCACCAGCGGCAGCGCCGACAGGTCGGCCACCGTGATGCGGTGCTGGCGCAGCGCGTCGCGCATCGCCGCCAGCGCCGCGCCCACCAGTTCCTCCAGCGACTGCCACTCCTGCTGCATCTGCACGTCGCAGCTCTGCAGGCGCGCCATGTCGAGCAGGTTGACCACCATGGTGCGCATGCGCAGCGCCTGGCCGCGCATGGCGTCCACCGTCTCGGCCACCGGCGGCGCCAGCGCCGGGACCCCGCGCAGCAGGGTCTCGGCCATGCCGATCAACCCCGTCAGCGGCGTGCGCAGGTCGTGCGACACGGCGGCCAGCAGCGAGCTGCGCAGCCGCTCCGACTCCATCGAGACCAGGGCCTGCTGCGCCACCTCGACATAGTGCAGGCGCTCGATGGCGATGGCGATCAGCGTGGCGAACACGTCCACCTGGCGGCGCAGGCCGGGCTCGGTGAAGGCGCGCCAGGCCTGCGGCTCCACGGCGAGCACGCCGCGCACCTGCATGGGGGCCTTCAACGGCAGGTAGAGCACCGTGCTGCCCGGCAAGGTATGGGTGCCGGTGCCGGCCGGCTGGCCGTGGTCGAACACCCACTGCGCCAGCACCGGGTCGATACCGCCGCGGCTGCCGTCGCGATGGGCGGGGTCCACCAGCGGCGGCAGCAAGCGGCCCTGCGCCGAGACCAGGAAGAAAGCGCAGTTGGCCTGGAAGGCGGCATGCAGGAAGCGGCTGCCGATGGAGACGATCTGCTCGGTCATCAGCGCCGCCGACAGCTCGCGCGCCAGCTCGTACAGGGTGCGCGCGTCGGTCTCGCGCTGCACCGACACCTCGGCCTGCTCGCGCAGGCCGGCGGTGAGCTGGCCGATCACCAGCCCCACCGTCAGCAGCACGGCGAAGGTCAGCAGGTACTGCACGTCGCTGACAGCGAAGGACATGCGCGGCGGCACGAAGAAGAAGTCGAAGGCCGCCACCGACACCACCGAGGCCAGCGCCGCCGGACCGCGCCCGTGGCGCAGCGCCACCGCCACCACCGCGGCCAGGAACAGCATGGCGATGTTGACGAGATCGAACCACGGCCGCGTCAGCGCCGAGAGCGCGGTCGCCGCCCCGCACCAGACCAGCGCCCACAGGTAGTCCTTGCGATGCGCCAGCGCCACCTCGGCCTGCGCCTCGGCCTGCGCCTCGTCATCGGCGAGCGCCGGGCGCGTGCCGGGTGGCGGGTTGCGCCCGCGCAGGTCGTCGCGCGTGGTGTCGGCGGCGACACGGATCACGTCGATCTCGGGACAGGCCGCCGCCAGCGCATCGGCGAAGCTGCGCCGCCCGAACAGCCAGGCGCGCGCGCCCAGGAAGGGCGACAGCGAGGTCGCCAGCACGGCGCGCGCGCGCTCGAGCACGGTGCCGCCGCCGCGCCGCCAGTCGGCCGGCGCGCGTCCCAGCACCACCTTGGTCAGGTTGTGGCGGCGCACATAGCCGACCACCGCGCGCACCATGTCATTGCCGGCCAGCGTCTCGGTGCGCGCGCCCATCTCCTCGGCCAGGCGCATGGCTTCCTGCATGCGCAGGCGCGCCGCCTCGGACAGTGGCGCCAGGCGCGGCGTGGCGATGGTCACCACATGCCACTCGCAGTCGAGCTGGCCGGCCATGCGCCGCACGCTCCGGACCACCTGCTCGGCATCGTCGCCGGCGCCGATGCAGGCCAGCACCGCCTCGCGCGTGCGCCACACCGGCTGGATCGCCTCGGCATGGCGGTAGGCGCGCACGTCGTCGTCGACGCGATCGGCGGTGCGCCGCAGCGCCAGCTCGCGCAGCGCGATCAGGTTGCCCTTGCGGAAGAAGTTGCGTGCGGCGTGCCGCGCCTGCTCTGGCAGGTAGACCTTGCCCTCCTGCAGGCGGCGCAGCAGTTCATCGGCCGGCAGGTCGACCAGGATCACCTCGTCGGCATCGTCGAACACCGCGTCGGGCACGGTTTCCCATACGCGGATGCCGGTGATGCCGCCCACCGCCTGGTTCAGGCTGTCCAGGTGCTGGACGTTGACCGTGGTCCAGACATCGATGCCGGCCGCCTGCAGTTCCTGGATATCCTGCCAGCGCTTGGGATGGCGGCTGCCCGGCGCGTTCGAGTGCGCCAGCTCGTCGACCAGGACCAGCGCGGGCCGCCGCGCCAGCGCGCCGTCGAGGTCGAACTCCGTCAGCTCGCGCTCGCGGTAGGGCACCACCTTCGGCGGCAGGCGTTCGAGCCCGGCCAGCAGCGCCTCGGTCTCGGCACGGCCATGGGTCTCGACCACGCCGACCAGCACGTCGACCCCGTCGCCGTGCAGCGCACGCGCCGCGCTGAGCATGGCGTAGGTCTTGCCCACGCCGGCCGAGGCGCCGAAATAGACGCGCAGCTTGCCGCGCGCGGCGCGCGCGCCCTCGGCCTGCACGCGCTGCAGCAGCGCATCGGGATCGGGTCGTTCGGAGGGGTCGCGCAGCGAGGAATCAGACATGGATGGCCCCATCGCCCGGCAGCGGGGAGGATGCCGTCGATTGTGCCACGGCGGCGCACGCGCGCGGCGGCACCATGCCGCCGCCGCACCGCCGCCGAGCCGCCTCAGCGCCGCGGCTCGGCATCCAGCGCCAGGTTGAGCTTGAGCACATTGACCACCGGGTCACCCAGCACCGCCAGCAGCGGCGCGTCGGTATTGGCGATGACCAGCGCCTGCACGCGCGCCAGCGGCAGGCCGCGCAGGCGCGCCACGCGGGCCGCCTGGTAGTCGGCCGCGGCCGGACTGATATGCGGATCCAGGCCGCTGCCGGAGGCGGTCACCAGGTCGACCGGCACCGGCGCGGCATTGCCCGGATCGGCCGCGCGCAGCGCCTCGATGCGCGCGTGCGCGGCGTCGGTCAGCGCGGCATTGCGCGGGCCCAGGTTCGAGCCGCTGGAGGCGCTCGCGTTGTAGGGCATCGGCGCGGTGGCCGAGAGCCGGCCCCAGAAGTAGCGCGGGTCGGAGAATGGCTGGCCGATCAGCTCGGAGCCGATGGCCTTGCCGTCCTTGACGATCAGCGAGCCGGCGGCCTGCGACGGGAACAGCGCCTTGGCGATGCCGGTGACGGCGCCCGGATAGAGCAGGCCGGTGACCACCGACAGCGCGACGAACACCGTCAGCAGCGGGCGCAGCAGCCCGCGTTGCGCTTCGGGCGCTTCGGGCGCGTCGGGTGCATCGGGCGCGGCGGCGGCGGGACTGGCTTGGACTTGCGTATGCATAAGAGACTCCGGATAGGTGGGATCGGACCAGGCGGTCGCGGACGGCGGACGTCGCTCAGGCCCAGCCGCACGCGGCGAGGATCATGTCGATCACCTTGATGCCGGCGAAGGGCACGACGATGCCGCCCAGGCCGTAGATCAGCAGGTTGCGGCGCAGCAGCGTGGCGGCGCCGAGCGGCCGGTACACCACGCCCTTGAGCGCCAGCGGGATCAGCACCACGATGATCAGCGCGTTGAAGATCACCGCCGACAGGATGGCCGAGCCCGGCGTCGCCAGTCCCATCACGTTGAGCTGGTTGAGCTGCGGATAGGTGGTGGCGAAGGCCGCCGGGATGATGGCGAAGTACTTGGCCACGTCGTTGGCCACGCTGAAGGTGGTCAGCGAGCCGCGCGTCATCAGCATCTGCTTGCCGATCTCGACGATCTCGATCAGCTTGGTCGGGTTGCTGTCGAGGTCGACCATATTGCCGGCCTCCTTGGCGGCCTGCGTGCCGCTGTTCATCGCCACCGCCACGTCGGCCTGGGCCAGCGCGGGAGCGTCGTTGGTGCCGTCGCCGGTCATCGCCACCAGCCGGCCTTCGGCCTGGTACTGGCGGATCAGCTTGAGCTTGGCCTCGGGCGTGGCTTCGGCGAGGAAGTCGTCGACGCCCGCCTCGGCGGCGATCGAGGCCGCGGTCAGGCGGTTGTCGCCGGTGATCATGACGGTCTTGATGCCCATGCGGCGCAGCTCGCCGAAGCGCTCGCGGATGCCCGCCTTGACGATGTCCTTCAGCTCCACCACGCCGAGCACGCGCACGATGGCGTCGGGCGCGTCGGTGCGCCCGGACGGGCCCGCCGCGGCTTCGGCCACCACTAGCGGCGTGCTGCCGACGCGCGCCACGTCATCCACCGCCTGCAGCACGGCGTCGGGAAACTTGCCGGCGCGCTCGGTGACGTACTTGCGCACCGCGTCGGCGGCCCCCTTGCGCACGCTGCGCTGCGCCGCGCCACCCACGGCCCCGGCGCCGACATCGACGCCGCTCATGCGGGTCTGCGCGGTGAACGGCACGAACACGTGCCCGGCCGGGTCCACGCCGTCCGGCAGCGCCGTGCCCGACTGCTGGCGGGCCAGCATGACGATGCTGCGCCCTTCCGGCGTCTCGTCGGCCAGCGACGACAGCCAGGCCGCCTCGGCCAGCTGCTGCGGCGTGACGCCGGGCGCCGGGATGAAGCGCGAGGCCTGGCGGTTGCCGTGCGTGATGGTGCCGGTCTTGTCCAGCAGCAGCACGTCGACGTCGCCGGCGGCCTCGACCGCGCGGCCCGAGGTGGCGATCACATTGGCTTCCATCATGCGGCTCATGCCGGCCACGCCGATGGCCGACAGCAGGCCGCCGATGGTGGTCGGGATCAGGCACACCAGCAGCGCCACCAGCACGGTGATGGTGACCGGCAGGCCGGCCTTGGTCACCAGCACGCTGTAGACCGAGAACGGCTGCAGCGTGGCGGTGGCCAGCAGCAGCACGATGGTCAGGCCCACCAGCAGGATGGTCAGCGCCAGTTCGTTGGGCGTCTTCTGGCGCTTGGCGCCCTCGACCATGGTGATCATGCGGTCGATGAAGCTTTCGCCCGGGTTGGTGGTGATGCGCACCACGATCCAGTCGGACAGCACGCGCGTGCCGCCGGTGACCGAGGAGAAGTCGCCGCCGGACTCGCGGATCACGGGCGCCGATTCGCCGGTGATGGCGCTCTCGTCGACCGAGGCCACGCCCTCGATCACCTCGCCGTCGCCGGGGATCATGTCGCCCGCCTCGACCAGCACCACGTCGCCGCGGCGCAGCGCGGTCGCCGCGCGCGGCTCGGTGGCGGCGCCCGGCCCCTGCCTGGTGCCGCTCTTGAGCAGCTTGGCCGTCACCGTCGTCTTCAGCCCGCGCAGCGCCTCGGCCTGCTGCTTGCTGCGGCCCTCGGCCAGCGCCTCGGCGAAGTTGGCGAACAGCAGCGTGAACCACAGCCACACCGTCACCGCCAGGATGAAGGCGGCGCTCTCCCCGCCCGCCGCCGCCGGCGCGAACAGCGCGCGCAAGTACAGCACCGTGGTGAGGATGCTGCCGACGTAGACGACGAACATCACCGGGTTGCGCAGCTGGTCGCGCGGCGACAGCTTCTTGAAGGATTCCAGCAGCGCCGGCTTGACCAGCTCGGGCGCGAACATGCCGCGCGGGCCGGGCCGGTGGTGGCCGCCGCCCGCCCTGCCGTGGGTGGGCGCGCCGGTGGCCTGTGCCGTATCGGCGGAAGCCGCGCCGCCGGCCTTGGCTTGCGCGGTCATGGAGTCTTGTTGCATGCGTTTCTCCGCAATCACCTGGTAGCTGCCGGCGCGCGCCCTGGGCACCCCGCCGGCAGCCGGATTCCTGCCTGTTGTGTCTTGTTTCCGTTCTTCCGCTTTGCGCTTTCCGCTTGGCTCGTTGCGCCGCGAGCGGCGACGCTCACGGCGCGGCGGCGGCCACGGGTCCCTGCAGCTGCTCCGCCACCGGACCGAGGGCCAGCGCGGGGATATAGGTCAGCGCGCCCACCATCAGCACCGAGCCGACCAGCAGCACCACGAACAGCGGGCCGTGCGTGGGCATGCTGCCGCCCGTCGCCGGCAGCCGCTTCTTGGCCGCCAGCGAGCCGGCCATGGCCAGGATGGGCACGATGATCCAGAAGCGGCCGAACCACATCGCCGCGGCCAGCAGCACGTTGTAGAAGGGCGTGTTGGCCGACAGCCCGGCGAAGGCGCTGCCGTTGTTGTTGGACGCCGAGGACAGCGCGTAGAGGATCTCCGAGAAGCCGTGCGTGCCCGGGTTGAACACGCCGGCGCGCCCGGCCTCGCTCATCACCGCCACCGAGGTGCCGAGCAGCACCAGCAGCGGCGTGACGAGGATGGCCACCGCGGTCATCTTCATCTCGTAGGCCTCGATCTTCTTGCCCAGGTATTCCGGCGTGCGCCCGATCATCAGGCCGGCGATGAAGACCGCCAGCACCGCGTAGACCAGCATGCCGTACAGGCCGGAGCCGACGCCGCCGAACACCACCTCGCCGAGCTGCATCAGCAGCATCGGCACGGCGCCGCCGATGGCGGTGAAGGAGTCGTGCATGGCATTGACCGCGCCGCACGAAGCCGCCGTGGTGATGGTGGCGAACAGCGCGGTGGCGGCGATGCCGAAGCGCGATTCCTTGCCTTCCATATTGCCGCCGGCCTGCAGCAGCGAGGCGGCATGGTCGACCGGCAGGCCGGCCAGCGCGGCATTGGCCTGCTGCTCGGAGAGTGCCGCCGCGCACGCCATGGCGACGAAGATCACCGTCATCGCGGCCAGCACCGCCACCCCCTGGCGCCGGTCGCGCACCATCTCGCCGAAGCTGAAGCACAGCGCCGCCGGGATCAGGAAGATGGCCAGCATCTCGATCAGGTTGCTCAGCTCGGTCGGGTTCTCGAAGGGGTGGGCCGAGTTGGCATTGAAGAAGCCGCCGCCGTTGGTGCCCAGCATCTTGATGGCTTCCTGCGAGGCCACCGGGCCCATCGCCAGCGTCTGCTTGTCGGTGCGGGCCGGCTCGGTGACCGGCTGGCTCTTGGCGTCGAGCACCGGCTGGCCGGCCGCGTCGACCTTGGGCTGGCTGTATTCGACCGCCTGCACCAGGCCGACATCCCGGTAGGCGTCGAAGTTCTGGATCACGCCCTGGCTGACCAGCGCCAGCGCCATCACCACCGACAGCGGCAGCAGCACGTACAGCGTGGAGCGCGTCATGTCGACCCAGAAGTTGCCGATGGTGGACGCGTTCTGGCGCGCGAAGCCGCGGATCAGCGCGAACACCACGGCAATGCCGGTGGCCGCCGAGACAAAGTTCTGCACCGTCAGCGCCAGCATCTGCGTCAGGTAGCTCATGGTGGACTCGCCCGCGTAGCCCTGCCAGTTCGTGTTGGTGACGAAGCTGACCGCGGTATTGAAGGCGGAATCCGGCGAGACCGCGCCGAAGCCTTGCGGGTTCAGCGGCAGCAGTCCCTGCACGCGCTGCAGCGCGTAGACCGCCACCACGCCCAGCAGGTTGAAGGCGATCACGGCCACCGCGTACTGCTTCCAGCCCATCTCGGCGCCCGGGCGCACGCCGCCCAGGCGGTACAGCACGCGCTCGAGCGGACGGCCCCAGGCGGTCAGGCCGTAGCTTCCATCCTCCATCGCGCGGCGGATATAGCGGCCGAGAAAAGGCGCGGCGGCCAGCAGGATGGCCAGGTAGAGGGCCAGCAGGCCCAGGAATTCGGTGGACATCAGAATTTCTCCGGCCGGAACAGCGCGATGAGGAGGTAGACGAAGACGACGACGGCGAGCGCGCCGCCCAGCAGATCAGCCCAGTCCATCACAGCCCCCTGTCCTGTGCACTGTGTTTTCCCGACGGCGCGCCGGAGTCGCCGCCCCCCTGTCGATCGCCGCCCGGCGGCGTCCTGGCGCCGAGCGCGGCGCACAGGATGAGCAGCGCGCCGGTCAGCGCGCCGAACAGCAGCAGCACGATGAAATAGATCCCGTCCATGGCAGATATGAAGCGTGCGTGGTTGACGCCTCGCAGATTAGGGACGGAACGGTAAAAACGGGATAGAGAGGCGGGAGGGGGGTGTAAAGAAGATATAAAGACGGCGCGTGCCGCGTCAGGCGGCCCGGGCGTGCGCCGCCCGCCGCCCGCAGCGCACATGCCGGCCGTGGCCGCCGTCAGGTCCTGCCCGCCTTGCGCACGTTGCGCACGTTGTGCCCGTTGTGCCCGTTGTGCGCCTTGCGCCAGCGCACGGCAGCGCGCCGCTTGCGGCACTGCCCCGCGTGCACGGCGGAATTGTTACAGTTCGTGCGGCAGACGACGTTAGAATGTGGCATTTCCACGGTCACCGGCTCCATGTCCCAGAAGAAATCGCCACGCTTCGAGCTGCGCAGTGGCAACGTCGACGCCCTCCTTCTCTCCCTCGAGACCGCTGACGTGCCCGCGCTCCGGGACGATCTGCTGTCCCGCTTCGAAGCCACGCCGGATTTCTTCTCCGACGACGTCGTCGCGCTGGACCTGCGCCGCCTGCCCGACGAGGCGCCGGTCGCGCTGGAACAGGTGATCGATACGCTGTCCACCCTCAAGGCCCGCGCCATCGGCGTGGTGGCGCGTCCCGACCAGCGCGGCTGGGCCGGCGCCTTCGGCCTGCCGCTGCTCGACAGCCAGAGCCGGCGCGGCGCCAGGGCGGGCCAGCCGGCCCGGGCGGCGCAGGACGCCGACGAGGCAGCACCGGCCGCCGCCGAGACCGCCGCGCCGGCGCCGGCCCCCGCGCCCGAACCGGTGCGGCAGGCGGTGCCGACCCTGGTGATCGACCGGCCGCTGCGCTCGGGCCAGCAGATCTACGCCCAGGGCGACGTGGTCATCCTCGACCTGGTCAGCTACGGCGCCGAAGTCATCGCCGAGGGCAACATCCATATCTATGCCCCGCTGCGCGGCCGCGCGCTGGCGGGTGTCAAGGGCAATCCGGACGCGCGCATCTTCTGCACCTGCCTGGAGCCCGAACTGATCTCCATCGCCGGCATCTATCGCACCGCCGAGCAGACGCTGCCGGCGGAGGTACTGGGCAAGTCCGCCCAGGTACGCCTGGCCCAAGAAAAACTGATCCTCGAGCCGCTGCGCATGAAGTGAGCGCCGCCGGCCGAACCTGAACTCAAGCAAGCAACCCTATTACTGGACCAAGAGCCATGGCAAAAATCATCGTTGTGACCTCCGGCAAGGGAGGCGTCGGCAAGACCACCACCAGCGCCAGCTTTGCGGCGGGCCTGGCCCTGCGCGGCCACAAGACGGCCGTCATCGACTTCGACGTCGGCCTGCGCAACCTCGACCTGATCATGGGCTGCGAGCGCCGGGTGGTCTACGACCTGATCAACGTGGTGCAGAACGAGGCCAACCTGAACCAGGCCCTGATCAAGGACAAGAAGTGCGAGAACCTGTTCATCCTGCCGGCCTCGCAGACGCGCGACAAGGACGCGCTGACCCGTGACGGCGTCGAGCGGGTCATCAACGGCCTGACCGACATGGGCTTCGAGTACATCGTCTGCGATTCGCCGGCCGGTATCGAGAGCGGCGCGCTGATGGCCATGTACTTCGCCGACGAAGCGCTGGTGGTCACCAACCCCGAAGTATCCTCGGTGCGCGACTCCGACCGCATCCTGGGCATCCTGGCTTCCAAGACCAAGCGCGCCACCGAGGGCGGCGAGCCGATCAAGGAACACCTGCTGATCACCCGCTACAACGCCAAGCGCGTGCATGGCGGCGAGATGCTGTCGCTGACCGACATCCAGGAAATCCTGCGCATCAAGCTGATCGGCGTGGTGCCGGAATCCGAGGCGGTGCTGCATGCCTCCAACCAGGGCACGCCGGCCATCCACCTGGAAGGCACCGACGTGGCCGATGCCTACGCCGACGTGGTCGACCGCTTCCTCGGCAAGGACAAGCCGATGCGCTTCACCGACTACCAGAAGCCCGGCCTGCTGTCCCGCATCTTCGGCAGCAAGTAACCCAAGGAGGACCGTACCCATGTCGATTCTGTCCTTCCTGCTGGGGGAGAAGAAAAAGTCCGCGTCGGTGGCCAAGGAGCGCCTGCAGATCATCCTGGCGCACGAGCGCACCGGCCACTCGGCCCCGGCCGACTACCTGCCGGCACTGCAGCGCGAGCTGGTGGCGGTGATCTCCAAGTACGTCAAGATCAGCGACGAGGACCTGCGCGTGAGCCTGGAGCGCCAGGACAACCTCGAAGTGCTCGAGGTCAAGATCGAGATCCCGCAGGGCTGATCGCGGCGGCCGGGCCGGCCCCGGCCGGCCCTTTGCCTTCCCCGCGCCGCCGCGCGCGCCGCTCCCGCGCCCCTCCCGCGCCCCTCCCGCGCCCCTCCCGCCTCCATCCCGCTTCCATCCCGCTTCCATCCCGCTTCCCCCTCCCCCGCGCGCCCGCCGGCGGCTGTGGCGGCGGCGGCACGTCGTGGCGCCTGCGGCGTGTCCAGCGCCACGGCGTGCCTTCTTATCCCCCCTTTGGGGCATATCCCACCCGTTCCAGCGGGGACACCTGCGGCCTGGTGTCGCGGCCTGACAACGTTTTGGCCGGGAAATGTACGCTCAATTGTCCGGTTTGCTCCTAAGTTCCCGTCGTTTTGATAAATTTTGGCGGCGTTATGACAAGACGTAACCATGTGTGCCGCCGCGATCCGGTGCCACGCAATCAGAACGACAGAAAAGGAGCACCATGAAGAAATCAGCCCTGACCCTCGCAGCGGGCGCCCTGCTGGCCAGCAGCGCCTACGCCCAGTCCTCCTCGGTCACCCTGTACGGCATCGCTGACGTCAGCGTCCGCTACACGACCAACTCGAACGCCAAGAACGACGGCCAGTTCCAGATGACCGACGGCGCCGTGACGCAAAGCCGCTGGGGCCTGAAGGGCGCGGAAGACCTGGGTAACAACCTGAAGGCGATCTTCCAGCTGGAAAACGGCTACAGCATCGACACGGGCGCCAAGAACGACTCCTCGCGCCTGTTCAATCGTCAGGCCTACGTCGGCCTGGCCGGCGACTTCGGCACCGTCAAGCTGGGCCGCCAGTACACCGAAGGCTTCAACTTCTTCGGCGACTTCGATCCGCTGACCATCGGCAACTACACCGCCAACGCCTGGCCGTTCTTCCTGACCCAGTTCCGCCGCGACAACGTCATCAGCTACTCCGGCGCGTTCGGCGGCCTGAACGTCGGCGCCAGCTACGGCTTCGGCGAGCAGCCCGGCAGCATCACCACCAACCAGTACTGGGGTACCCGCGCGTCCTACAGCATGGGACCGTTCGCCGTCGGTGGCGTCTACCAGGAAATCCGCGACATCAACGGCAACAAGCAGCAGATGTGGGGCGCCTCCGGCAAGTACGGCATCGGCCCTGCCAAGCTGTTCCTGGGCTACATCGGTGGCAAGGACCGCACCGGCATCATCGACAACGGCTTCATGAACGCCGACGCGTCGATCAGCGGCAACCGGGTCCCGGCCGGCGGCAACTTCCAGAACAACCCGCGCAAGGACACCGCCGGCTTCCTCGGCGTGACCTACCAGGCCACCCCGGCCCTGGCGCTGACGGGCGTGTTCTACGCCGACCACATCACCAATGTGAACGGTGTGTCGAACAACGCCGGCAACCGCTACACCGGCGTGCTGCTGGCCGAGTACTCGCTGTCCAAGCGCACCCAGCTGTACGGCACCGTGGACTACAACAAGGTGACCGGCGGCGCCGTCACCGAACTGCCGGGCCGCAACAACCAGCTCGGCGTGGCAACGGGTATCCGCCACATCTTCTGATGCCCGGCTGGCACTGCCAGCGGCACGGAAGCCACGAAGAAAGGCACCTGCGGGTGCCTTTCTTCATGGTGGATGCGCCCGCGCGGGCGCGCTCAGGCCGCGGCCATCGCCTCGGCGCCGTCGGACCCGCCGCGCTCCAGCAACTCCAGCCGGTAGCCGTGCGTGTACACCGGCACCAATTGCATGCCGTTGCACGGATGCAGGCCGAGCTTGCCGCGCACGCGTGACATATGGGTATCGATGGTGCGCGACAGCGGCGAGATCTCGCGCCCCCACACGGCCGCCACGATGTGGTCGCGCGAGACGATGCGGCCTTCGTTGCGGAACAGCAGCACGGCCAGGTCGAACTCCTTCGGCGTCAGCTTGAGCGGCCGGCCGTGCCGCGCGGCCGAGCGGGCCGCGCAGTCGAGCGTGTAGCCGCCCAGCTCGATGGGCGAGTTGCCCGGGCGCGGGCCGGCGGCGGCGCGGCGCAGCAGGGCCTGCAGGCGCGCCACCAGCTCGGCCGGCCGGATCGGCTTGACCATGTAGTCGTCGGCGCCGGCATGCAGCCCGCCGACGATGTCTTCCTCCGCGTCGCGGCAGCTCAGGAACATGGCGGGCACGCGCCGGTCCACGTTGGCGCGGACCCAGCACAGCAGGTCCTTGCCGCTCATGTCGGGCAGCTGCCAGTCGAGCAGCAGGACATCGAAGCTGTGCTCGCGCAGGCTCAGCATCAGCTCGCGCCCGGCTTCGAAGCTGACGCAGTGCAGGCCGGCATTGCGCAGCACATGCTGGATCCATGCGGCCTGCGCCGGGTCGTCTTCGAGCGATGCGATTCTCGTTTCCATCGGATTTGCCTCCATCTGCCAGCCGCCTCGTGTGCGCCGGCCCCGCGCCGGCATCGCCGCGCGCCGGACGGCAGGCGGCGCAGGGCAGCACCATTCAAGCGCTTGCCCCAGGCAAACACACTGAGACAAATCTCAAATCGAACAGCGATTGTGTTGCGGGGAACCGGGCAGGCCGGTGGCGCGGCTGCGGAGACAAATTTTGACTTTGGCCGCCACCGGGACCGCGTCTAACATGGCGGACCGATCCGAGCGTGCCAGGAGGGATTTCGATGAAGGTCGCTGCCTTGCAGGACGATCCGACGCAGGCCCTGCTGCTGGAGCAGACCCTGCTGCTGAACGGGCACAGCTGCGTGCGCTTCCGCGGCGGCCAGGCGCTGATGCAGGCGCTGCGCCGGGAGTCGTTCGACATGCTGCTGCTCGACTGGGAAGTACGCGGCATCGCCGGCCGCGACGTGCTGCTGTGGATCCGGCGCGCGCTCGGCGCCGCGCTGCCCGTCATGCTGCTGAGCGAGCGCGACGACGAGGCCCATATCGCCAACTGCTTCGCCGACGGGGCCGATGCCTTCGTCGCCAAGCCGCTGCGCCATGGCGAGCTGGCCGCGCGCGTGCAGGCGCTGGCGCGGCGCACCGCGCCGGCGGCCGGCTGCGGCGACCTGGTGGTGGGCGTGTTCCGCTTCGCCCTGGCCGAGCGGCGCGCCTACGTGCGCAACCGCTGCGTGCCGCTGGCACCCAAGGAGTTCGACCTGGCCGTGCTGCTGTTCCGCCATGCCGGCCAGCTGGTGCTGCGCCAGATCCTGTGCGAGCGCGTGTGGCGGCGCGCCGTGCCGCAGACCTCGCGCACCATCGACAGCCACCTGTCGCGCGTGCGCACCAAGCTGGGCCTGTGGCCGCACAACGGCGTGCGGCTCAGCGCCATCTGCGCGGTCGGCTGCCGCCTCAACCTGCTCGAGCCGCGCAGCCTGGCGGAGCTGCGCGGACTCAGTCCTCCTTGATACCCGCCTCGCGCACGATGCGCGCGTTGTCCTCGTATTCGCCGCGGATGGCCGCGGCGAACTGGGCTGCGCTGCCACCGGTCGGCACCACGCCGCCCTTGAGCAGGCGGTCGCGCACGTCCGGCTCGGCCAGCGCCTTGTTCAGCTCGGTGTTGAGCCTGGCGAGGATGGCGGGCGGCGTCTTGGCCGGGGCGAAGATGCCGAAGGTCGAGGTCAGGTTGGCCCTGGGAATGCCCAGCTCGGCGAAGGTCGGCACCGCGGGCAGCGATTCCAGGCGCTTGGGCGCGCCCACCGCCAGCGGCCGCAGGCGGCCGGCCTGCATGTGCTGGGTCAGCATCGGGCTGGCATTGGTGCTCATCACCTCGAACTGGCCGCCGAGCGCGTCATTGAGCTGCTGGCCCGCACCCTTGTAGGGCACCATGATCAGGTCGGTCCTGGTCTTGGCCTTGATCTGCTCCAGCATCACGTGGCCGATGGTGCCCTGTCCGGAGGTGGCCCAGCGCACCGAGCCCGGTTTGGCCTTGGCCTGCGCCAGCAGGTCCTGGAAGGTCTTGCCCTGGAAGCTGTGGGTCGCCACCACCAGCACCGGGGAATACATCACGCTCATCACCGGCGCGATATCGTGCTTCGGATCGTAGTTGACGTGGGACACATGCGGCGTCAGCGTCAGCGGGCTGGTCGAGGAGAAGCCCAGCGTGTAGCCGTCGGCCGGTGCCTTGGCCACGGCATCGATGCCGATGCTGCCGCCCGCGCCGCCGCGGTTCTCGACCACCACCGAGGTGCCCAGCTGCGCCGACAGCTTTTCGCCCAGTGCGCGCGCCACCGTGTCACTGATGCCGCCGCTCGGATAGGCCACGATCAGGCGGATCGGGCGGCTGGGGAAATTGTCGGGCGCGGCAAGGGCCGTGCCCGCGCAGGCCGCGAGCGACAGGGCGGCCAGCGAGCGGAGGCGGGAGGAAAGAGCCATGGGTGAGGATGCTGCCAAGAATGAAGGAGACGGGGCCGACGCGCGGCGATGGGCGCTGGGCGATAGGTGACAGGCGGCGCTCGGCCAGCGCGCGCGGCGGTGCGCAAGGACGCTATCTTAGCCGATCGGGATCATGCGCTCCGCGCAGGGCGTACCGCGCCGCGCACGCTCGCCTACGTGGTCAGCGGACGCGCCGGCGCCCACGCCACGAAGGGTTCGCCGGCACGGTCATAGAGCCGCCACTCGGTGCCGCAGTCACGGCAGACGAAGGTCAGCTTGCTGTAGGCCACGCCGGCCTCGCATTGCTCCGTGACCGGGGCCGTGTGCTGCAGGGCCAGGCCGGCATGCGGCTCGCGCCGGCGCGCATCGGCCGCCAGCGCGCGGCAGCGGGCGCAGGCGGGCACGGTCGCGGCCGGCGGGGTGGGGGGGGCATCTGACTTCATGTCCGCATGATGCCGCAAAACGCGGCGCCGCAACATCCACGCGGCCACGGCCCGGGCCGTGGCCGATAGCGCGCCCGCACGGGAAATTGGCCGCAGTTGCCCGCCGTTGGCGCCCGATCGGCCGCCGGGGAAGTGCCACGTGCGCCACAGTGATGCCACAATGCGCGCTCCACGCCCGCGCGCAACACCCTCCGACCGATGACGACAGCCACCCGCGACACCCCGCCTGCCCTGCCTGCCAAGCCTGCCGTCGCGCCCTGTGCGCTGCGTCCCGCGCACGTGGCCGTCCTCGGTGCCGCCGGAGGCCTCGGCCAGGGCATCCTGGCCAGGTGCCGCGCCCTGGGCCTTGGCTTCACCGCCATCGTGCGCTCGCGCCCCGAGCGCATCGGCGCGGTGCCCACCGGTTCCCGTATCGCGGTGGTGCCGGCGCTGGCCGACGGCGACGCCCTGGCGCGCGCTTTCGCGGGCGCCGGCGCCGTGCTGAGCGCGGTCGGTGTGACCGCAACCAGCCAGGACCCGTCGGCCTTGCTGTCGCGGCACCTGGCCACACTCGAAAGCGCGATGCAGGCGGCCGGCGTGGATCGCATCCTGCTGGTCAACACCCTGCTGAGCGCACCGCCCGGCCAGCCGGCCAGCCGGCTGATGCGCGCCTTCGCCCGGCTGCCCGGACGCATGGGCCGCGGCGCCGCGGAATTGCAGGCGGTGGTCGATGGCCTGGGCGCCGGCGCCCTGTCCTCGCTGCGCTGGACCCTGGTGCGCGCCGCCGTCAATGCGCGCGGACGCGACGAGGCACCGGCCGCCGGCACCGGCTGGACCGACGCCGGCAATTCCTGGCTGCCGGTCTCCTATGCGGCCATGGCCCGCTGGATGCTGGACGAGGCGGCGGCCTGCCGCTTCGTGCGCGCCGCGCCGCTGGTCTCACGGCGCCGCGGCTGAGCGCGCCGCCGGCGCGGCCGCGGGACCGCGCGCGGCGGCGCCTTGCTGGCCGAGCCAGACGCTGGCCAGCACCAGCAGCGCGCCGGCCATCTGCAGCGGCGTCAATGCCTGGCCGAGCACGGCATAGCCCAGCAAGGTCGCCACCACCGGGCTCAGCAGGCCCAGCGCCGACACCGCCGGTATCGGCAGGCGCGCGATGCCGCGGAACCACAGCGCGTAGCTCACCCCCGCGCCGGCCACGACGAGCCAGGCATAGGCGGCGAGCTGGACCGCGCCGAGCCTGGCCGGCAGGGGTTCCAGCGCCAGCGCGAAGGGCAGCAGGAACAGGCCGCCGCTGCACAACTGCCAGCCGGTCAGCACCAGCGGTGCCACCGGCGGCCGCCAGCGGCGCGTCAGCACGGTTCCCACCGCCATCGACACGGCCCCGGCCGCCGCGGCCGCCAGCCCGACCGCGTCCAGGCGCGCCGCCGGCCCCAGCACCAGCAGGGCCACGCCCAGCAGGCCGCCGGCGCCGGCCGCCCAGGCCAGCGCGCCCGGGCGCGTGCCGAGCAGCGTCCAGGCCAGGGCCACCACCAGCAGCGGCTGGATCGCGCCCACCGTCGCCGCCACCCCGCCCGGCAGGCGGTAGGCGGCCATGAAGAGCATGGCCTGGAAGAAACCGATATTGAGCACGCCCAGCAGCGCCGCCTTCCACCACCAGTTGCCGCGCGGCAGGCGCCGCCCCAGCAGCAGCAGCACCAGGCCGGCCGGCAGCGCGCGGATCACCCCCGACAGCAAGGGCTGGCCCGGCGGCAGCCATTGGCTGGTGACCAGGTAGGTGCTGCCCCAGATCGCCGGCGCAAGGGCAGTCAGCAGCGTATCCAGGCCATGGCGGCGCGGCGGTGCCGGCCCGTCCGTGCCAGCCATGTCTTGCGATCCGGCGGAACCGGCGGAATGCGGGGCGCGTGTCAGTTGATCTTCATTCATATCAAGAATCTCGACATCAAGATAAAAACCACTTTACGAAGCGAATATCTCGATGTCAAGATTCCCATATCGTCGCCACGACCTTTGGCCCACCACCGCGATGGCCACACGCTCCAGCAAACCCTCCCCCGCCGGCCCCGCACGCCGCGCCGCCGCGCGCCGCGACGGCGGCGCACCTGCCCCCCACCAGCCCGACCCGGCCGACCGCGTCGACCGCATCCTGGCGCAATGGGCGCGCGAACGGCCCGACCTCGATGCCTCGCCGATGGGCGTGATCGGCCGCCTGTGGCGCCTCGACCGCCATACCGACCGCGCCGTCGAAGCCGCGCTGGCCACCGCGGGCCTGAACGGCTGGGAGTTCGACGTGCTCGCCACGCTGCGCCGCAGCGGCGCCCCTTACGCCTTGTCGCCGGGCGCGCTGATGGAATCGCTGATGATCACCTCGGGCACCATGACCAACCGGCTCGACCACCTGGAACGCGCCGGCCTGGTGCGCCGCAGCCCCAACCCGGACGACCGCCGCGGCCTGCGCATCGAACTGACGCCGGCCGGCTTCGAGCGGGTGGACCGCGCGCTGGAGATCCACGTGGCCAACGAGCACCGCCTGCTGGCCGGCCTGGCGCCGGCCGAGCGCGAGCAGCTGGCCGGCTTGCTGCGGCGCCTGCTGCTGTCCTTCGAACCGCCGGCCTGAAGCCGCGCCCCGGCGCGCCGACCGCGCCGCCGCTGCTGCGGCGGCGGCCGGGTGCGCGCGCTTCTTGCTTACCGCTGTCCTTCCACCCTGCCCACGGAGTCCCACGCATGCGCCCCTCGTCTTCCCCCCGCCTGATCCACGCCCTGCGCCCCGCCGCGCTGGCCGCCTGCGCCGCGCTGTGCGCCAGCCTCGCGGCCGGCGCCTACGCCGCGCCGGTGGAACCGGCCTGGCAGCTGTCGCAGCAGGAGAAGCCGGCCCTGCTCGATACGCTCAAGGACCTGGTCTCGATCGAGTCGGGCAGCAAGGACCTCGAAGGCCTGGATCGCATCGCCACCTTGATCCGCGACCGCCTGGCGGCGCTCGGCGGCGACGCCAGGCTGGTCGAGCCGGGCGAGGTCTACCGCATGGAAGACACGCCGCAGAAGGTCGGCAAGATGGTGCTGGCGCAGTTCCACGGCAAGGGCACGCGCAAGATCATGCTGATCGCCCACATGGATACGGTCTACCTGCGCGGCATGCTGGCGCAGCAACCCTTCCGCATCGACGGCGAGCGCGCCTACGGGCTGGGCATCGCCGACGACAAGAACGGCGTGGCGGTGATCCTGCACACCCTGGCGGTGCTGAAGAAGATGAACTTCCAGGACTACGGCACGCTGACCGTGCTGGTCAACGGCGACGAGGAGATCAGCTCGCCCGGCGCGCGCGCCATGCTGAGCCGGCTCGGCGCCGAGCAGGACGCGGTGTTCTCGTGCGAGGCCACGCGCGTCAACGGCGACCGCCTGTCGCTGGCCACCAGCGGCATCGGCGCCGTCCAGCTCAAGGTGACGGGCAAGGCTTCGCACGCCGGCGGCGCGCCGGAGCAGGGCCGCAACGCGCTCTACGAGCTGTCGCACCAGGTGCTGCAGATGCGCGACCTGTCCGACCCGGCGAGCGGGCTGAAGGTCAACTGGACCATCGCCTCGGCCGGCACCAACCGCAACGTGATCCCCGCCATCGCCAGCGCCCAGGCCGACGTGCGCGTGCTGCGCACGGCCGACTACGACGCGCTCGAGCGCAAGCTGCAGGAACGCATCAAGAACCAGCTGATCCCCGACACCAAGGTCGAGGTCAGGTTCGAGCGCCGCCGCCCGCCGCTGGAAGCCACGCCGGCCTCGCGCGCACTGGCCGCGCACGCACAGACGGTCTATGCCGAGATCGGCGAGAAGCTGGCGGTGTTCGACACCGCCGAGGGCGGCGGCACCGACGCGGCCTTCGCCGCCGCCGCCACCAAGGCGCCGGTGATCGAGCGCTTCGGCCTGCGCGGCTTCGGCGCGCACTCGAACGATGCCGAGTACGTCGACCTCAACTCGGTGGCGCCGCGCCTCTACCTGCTGACGCGCATGATCATGGACGTGTCGCAGGACAAGACCGGGCGCTGAGCCACGCGCCGCGCGGTACCGGCACCGGCATAGAAAAACGGGGGCAGGCGCCCCCGTTTTCCGTTATCTGTGATCCGTTGACCGCCGCAGCGGCGTCAGGCCTTGCCCTGCCGATGCCGCAGGTCGGGCAGGAACACCGCCAGCAGTCCCAGCAGCGGCAGGAAGGCGCACAGCTGGTAGACCGACTCGATGCCCTGCGCATCGGCCAGCCGGCCCAGCACCGCGGCGCCGATGCCGCCCATGCCGAAGGCGAAGCCGAAGAACAGGCCGGACACCATGCCCACCTTGCCCGGGATCAGCTCCTGCGCGAACACCAGGATGGCCGAGAAGGCCGAGGCCAGGATGAAGCCGATGATGAAGGACAGCACGCCGGTCCAGAACAGGTTGGCATGCGGCAGCATCAGCGTGAACGGCGCCACGCCCAGGATCGAGCCCCAGATCACGCGCTTGCGGCCGATGCGGTCGCCGATCGGGCCGCCCAGGATGGTGCCGGCGGCCACCGCGAACAGGAACACGAACAGGTAGAGCTGCGCGCTCTCGCGCGCCAGCCCGAACTTCTCCATCAGGTAGAAGGTGTAGTAGGTGTTCAGGCTCGCCATGTAGAAGTACTTGGAGAAGATCAGCAGCATCAGCACGACCATCGCCCGCACCACCGTGGCGGTGGGCAGCGGCGCCAGCGTGCCGGCGCCGGCCTTGCGCTTGCGCGCGCCGTGCTCGAGCTGGCGCGCATACCAGCCGCCGATCTGCCACAGCACCGCGATGGCCAGCAGCGCCGCCAGCGAGAACCAGGCCAGGTTCGACTGCTGGTGCACGATCCACGCCGCCAGCAGCGGCCCGGTCGCGCTGCCACCGTTGCCGCCCACCTGGAAGATCGACTGCGCCAGCCCGTGCTGCCCGCCCGACGCCATGCGCGCCACGCGCGACGACTCCGGATGGAAGATCGAAGAACCGGTCCCGACCAGGGCGGCCGCCACCAGCAGGACGCCGTAGGTCGGTGCCACCGACAGCAGCAGCAGGCCGCACAGCGTGAAGCCCATGCCCACCGCCAGCGAGAAAGGCTTGGGATGGCGGTCGGTGTACAGGCCCACCACCGGCTGCAGCAGCGAGGCGGTGATCTGGTAGGTCAGCGTCAGCAGGCCGATCTGGGCGAAGCTCAGGTTGAAGCCCCCCTTCAACATGGGATAGATCGCCAGGATCAGCGACTGGATCATGTCGTTGAGGAAGTGGGCGAAGCTGATCGCCGACAGGACGCGGAAACCGGTACGCTCGGCGTCGGCGGCACGATGGGCCGCATCGGCGGCACGATGGGCCGATTGGGCCGATTGGGCTGGCTGGGCCGCACCCGGCGGCGCGGATTGGGCAGGCGTGGACATTGGGGGCGCTCTCTGAGGTCGCTTCAAGGGAATCGTGTCGGCCATGCTAATTGCCGCTGCGGCGCCTGTCCTGCGAGAATAGGTCCGGAACATTGGAGAAACGGACATGACCCGTCCCACCCGCCGCCTGCCGCCCGCCCCCGCCCCCGACCCGGCCGCCCTGGCCCGCGCCGACACCTACGCCGAAACCCCCGCCTACGTCCGCTACGACCGCGGCCCGATGCCGGTCACCGCCATGGCGGCCGACTACCTGCCCGGCCATGTGACCAAGCCGCACCAGCACCCCCATGCCCAGCTGATCCACGCCGTGCACGGCGTGATGGTGGTCTCCACCGGCGAAGGCCAGTGGATCGTGCCGCCCACGCGCGGCATGTGGATGCCGGGCGGCACGGTGCACTGGATCCGCATGGTCGGCCGCGTGCAGATGCGCACCGCCTACGTGCGCCCCGATGCCGCGGCCGGCCTGCCGCAGGGCTGCACCGTGCTGGGCATCTCCGCCCTGCTGCGCGAACTGATCCTGGCCGCCATCGACATCCCCGCCACCTACGCGCCGGACTCGCGCGACGGGCGCCTGATGCGGCTGCTGCTCGACGAAGTGATGCTGGTGCCGACCCTGCCGCTGCACCTGCCGCGCCCCGCCGATGCCGGCCTGCGGCAGATCTGCGAAGCCATCACCGCCACGCCCGACACCGCGCTCACGCTGGCGCAGTGGGGCGGGCGGCTCGGCGTCGATCCCAAGACCATCCAGCGGCGCTTTGCGCGCGAGACCGGCATGACCTTCGGGCAGTGGCGCCAGCAGGCGCGGCTGCTGGCGGCGCTGGAGCGGCTGGCGGCCGGGGTCAAGGTGGTGGATGTGGCGTTGGATCTGGGTTATGAGAGTCCGAGTGCTTTTTCTACGATGTTCAGGAGGCAGTTCGGGGTGCCGCCTAGTGGGTTTTTTCGGTGAGGGGGAATGGGATTGGGGCTTGGGACTTGGGGCTTCGATTCGGGCGTTGTCGGTTTGCGGGGCAACGGCCTGTTTCGGTTCTCGTGACTTGGTGCTTTGATTCGGGCGATGTCGGCGTGCGAGGCAACGGCCTGTTTCGACTCCCCTGCGGGGAGCCGACCTACTTTCTTGTCTTGCCAAGAAAGCAGGCAAAGAAGGCGCGCCGGGTGCGGCTCAACACCCCCTCGCGTGCTGGGGCAAAGAGCGGCCGGGCCCCAACTCGGATCGCCTTAAGGCGATCCTCAGACAGGGGGCCCTCTTTTCCGCTCTTTGCCCCAGCACGCGAGGCGCCGCACACGGCAGGGAACAGATGCCACGCCTCGCTTCGCTTCGGGTGACGGGTGTTCGGCCAGCTCGCTGGCCGAACACGAAAGCTCAGCAGACCAAGCCTTCACGCTATATCGAACTCGTTGGCAGACCGATGGCTTGGCTTTCGCTTTTGCACTCTGTCCAGCGCTTCGGAGATAGATGTTCGGCCAGCGAGTTGGCCGAACACGAAGGCTCAACCAGCCAAGCCAGCATGCAAGAGCAAGCCCGCTCGCATACCAACGGTTTGGCCTTTCCCTCCCGTGTGCGGCGCCTCGCGAATTAGCCCCGGCCGCCGATGAAGCCCGTCCGCTGTCTGAGCGGCCGCAGGCCGCGAGTTCGGACGGGCGCGGCGGCCGGGGCTAATTCGCGAGGGGGGGTCGCCGCACCCGGGTCGCCTTCTTTGCCTACTTTCTTGGGCGAGACCAAGAAAGTAGGTCGGCTCCCCCGCAGGGGGAGTCGAAACAGGCCGTTGTCTCGCAGACCAACACCGCCCGAACCCACACGACAAGCGTCAAGTCACGAGAGCCAAAACAAGCCGTTGCCCCGCACACCGACACCGCCTGAACCCAAGCACAAAGCCGCGCACTGCGAAACAACAAACCCCACCCTCACTCCAGATACCGCTCCACCAACCTCGTCCAATACGCCGCCCCCACCGTCAACAACGCATCATTGAAGTCATAACCCGCGTTGTGCAGCAAAGGCTTGCCCACCCCATTCCCCAACCGCACGAAACACCCCGGCCGCTGCTGCAGGAAGTAAGCAAAGTCCTCACTGCCGGCCACGCGCGCGCAGGGCGCGACCACCTTGTCCGGCCCGACCAGTTCCTCCGCCACCTGGCGCGCGAATTCGGTCTCGGCCTCGCTGTTGACCAGCACCGGATAACCACGCTGGTAGTCGATCTCGGCGCTGGCGCCGTAGCTTTCGGCCTGGGCCGTGACGATCTGGCGGATGCGGCTCTCGAGCGCGGCGCGCACTTCGGGCGAGAAGGAGCGCACGCTCAGTTCCATGCGCGCGCTGTCGGGAATCACATTGGCGGCATGGCCGGCGTGCAGCGTGCCGATGGTGACCACGGCGGTTTCGTTGGGATCGATATTGCGGGCCACCACGGACTGCAGCGCCATCACCAGGCTGCCGGCCACCAGGATCGGGTCGACCGACTGGTGCGGGCGGGCGGCATGGCCGCCCTTGCCGCGGATGGTGATGACCACGGTGTCGCAGGCGGCCATCAGCGGGCCGGTGCGGAACATGAAGGTGCCGGTCTCGACCCCCGGATGGTTGTGCAGGCCGAAGATGGCATCGCAGGGAAAACGCTCGAACAGGCCGTCGGCCAGCATCCGTTCGGCGCCGCCGCCGGCGCCGATTTCCTCGGCGGGCTGGAAGATCAGGTGCACGGTGCCGCGGAAGCGGCGCGTGCGGGCCAGCTGGCGCGCCGCGCCCAGCAGTACGGTGGTGTGGCCGTCGTGGCCGCAGGCGTGCATGCGGCCCGCGTTGGCGCTGGCGTAGGGCAGCCCGGTGAGTTCCTGGATCGGCAGGGCATCCATGTCGGCGCGGATGCCGATGCTGCGCCCGCCCTCGCCGCTGCGCAGGGTGCCGACCACGCCGGTGCCGCCGACGCCGCGTGTCACCTCGTAGCCCCAGGCTTCCAGGCGGCTGGCCACCAGTTCGGCGGTCTGCAGTTCCTGGAAAGCCAGCTCCGGGTTCTGGTGGATGCGGTGGCGGATGGCCTGCAGCTCGTCGCGGCTGTCGAGCGTGTCGCCCAGCTCGCAGTAGCGGCGGTGGCGCGCCAGGGCCTGCTGCAGCGGGGGACCGTCAGGGGTATCGGTGGCGGGGGCGGGGGTGTTGCGAGTATTGCGCTCGAGAAGCGTCTCGAGCTCGGGGGCGTGTTCCGACATGGCGATGCTCTTTCTGACGAGACTTGTGAACACAGTATTTCACGCTGAAATCGCCAGGGGAATGCCGCGGCCCGCTTTCTATCCGATTGGGGCGCATCCGATGCCGCGACTGTTGCGGCCGCGGCACGCTTTGTGTGGAAACCTCAGGCTTTGTGTGAAAACGTTTCGCTGCGGAACTTGCCCGGGCCCGGCGGCCGGGTGGGAAACCCGGCCGGCCGCGGCCTCAGAGTTCGCCGTAGGCGACCACGCCCTGGCGCTGCTCGCCCAGGCCGTCGATGCCCAGGCGCATGGTGTCGCCGGCCTTGAGGAAGCGCGGCGGCTTGAAGCCCATGCCCACGCCCGGCGGCGTGCCGGTGCAGATCAGGTCGCCGGGGTGCAGCGTCATGAAGCGGCTGACGTAGCTGACCAGCGTGGCCACGTCGAACACCATGGTGGCGGTGCTGCCCTGCTGCACACGCTCGCCGTTGACCTCCAGCCACAGGCCAAGCGCCTGCGGGTCGGCCACTTCGTCGCGGGTGACCAGCCAGGGGCCGACCGGGCAGAAGGTGTCGCAGCCCTTGCCCTTGTCCCAGGTGCCGCCGCGCTCGATCTGGAACTCGCGCTCGGAGACGTCGTTGACCACGCAGTAGCCGGCCACATGCTGCAGCGCCGACTCGCGCGCCACGTTGCGCGCGGTGGTGCCGATCACCACGCCGAGCTCGACCTCCCAGTCGCTCTTGACCGAGCCGAAGGGCAGCATCACAGCGTCGTCCGGACCGTTCAGCGAGCTGTTGGCCTTGAGGAACACGATGGGCTCGGCCGGCAGCGGCATGCCCGCCTCGGCGGCGTGGTCGGCATAGTTCAGGCCGATCGCCACGATCTTGCCGATGCCGCTCCAGGGCACGCCGAAGCGCTCGCCCTCCACCACCGGCAGCGCGCCCACGTCCACCTGCGCCAGCCGGGCCAGCCCGGCCGGCGACAGGTCGGCCGCGCCGATCCCGCCGGTCACGCCCGACAGGTCGCGCACGCGGCCCTCGGCGTCGATCAGGCCTGGGCGCTCGGCGCCGGGCTTGCCCACTCGTACTAGTTTCATCGTTGTCCTCGGTTGTCGTTGGCCAGGCGTCGGGCGGGCTCGGACAAGCTGCGCTCGACCACGCTCAGCACTTCTCTTGCGGTGTTCTCGGAATGGTGGCGCAGCACCGCGGCCAGCCGCGGGCGGCCGGGCTCGCGCAGCGCGGCCATGATGGCTTCGTGTTCCTCATGCGATTCCTGCCAGCGCAGGGTGTCCGCGTTGGCGGCGCCGCGCGCGCGGTGCACCTTGCTCATCAGCGCGGCATAGATGCCGGCCAGCACCGGGTTGGCGGCACCGTCGATGATGACCTGGTGGATCTCCTGGTTGATGCGGAAGTATTCGGTGCGCCGCCCGGCGGCGTGGGCTTCGACCATGGCATGGTGGCGCCGCTCCAGCTTGGCCAGCGCGGCCTCGGACAGCCGCGCGGCCGCCAGCTCGCCGGCCAGCGCCTCCAGCCCGTGCAGGGTCTCGAAGGTGGCGCGCAGTTCGTCCAGGTCGAGCGGCGCGACGCGATAGCCGATGTACTGCCGGTGCAGCACCAGCCCCTCCGCGACCAGCACCTTGAGTGCCTCGCGCAGCGGCGTCTTCGACACATCGAACAGTTCGCAGAAGGCGCGCTCGTCGACGCGGGCACCAGGCGGCAGCTCGCCCTCCTCGATCATGGTCCGCAGCCGGGCGGCGATTTCGGCCGACATGCCGAGCGTGCGCAGGCGCGGGGTGGAAGCAAGCGTTTGTGTCACAGACATCACCAAAAGGGGGACAGACGGGGCGAATGCACCAGCGCAAGGCTATCACACACCAAAAATGTGCGCTTGCATCATAATAAAATCAGTAACTTACATAGATTGTAATTACAGATTACGTATCCTATACTCCGGCCTGTTGCGCGACACCCATTCCATAACAGCCCCCTTCCACCCCAGGAACCTAGGAGACAAACGTCATGCAAACCACCAGCCGGGCCGGCGCGCTCGCGGAGACCAGGAGCTCCGTGCGCTGGAAGATCTTCCTGATGATGCTGTTCCTCATCGCGATCAACTACATCGACCGGGCCTCGCTCTCGGTGGCGATGCCGCTGATCGCCAAGGAATTCGACCTCAGCCCGACCATGCAGGGCCTGATCCTCAGCGCCTTCTTCTGGACCTATGCCCTGATGCAGGTGCCCGGCGGCATGCTGGCCGACAAGTACAAGCCGCGCATCGTGATCGCCACCGCCACCGTGTTCTGGGGTGCCTTCCAGGCCCTGGCCGCGGTCTGCACCAGTTCCACCGCGCTGCTGCTGACGCGCCTGGGACTGGGCGCGGCGGAAGCGCCGATCTACCCGGCCGGCGGCAAGCTCAACGCGATCTGGATGACGCAGAACGAGCGCGGCCGCGGCGCCACCCTGCTCGACGGCGGCGCGCCGCTGGGCGCGGCGCTGGGCGCCATCCTCATCACCTGGCTGATCACCGCGCTGGGCTCGTGGCGGCTGTCCTTCGTGGTGGCCGGCGGCGGCACGGTGCTGGCCGGGATGTGGGCCTGGTACTACATCCGCAACCATCCGCGCGAACACAAGGGCGTCAACGAGATCGAGGCGAAGTACATCGAGGAGGCCCAGGCCAGCGAGCACCGCGCCGAACCCGCCAACCTGTCGGGCCGCTCGCTCGACTTCTTCAAGTACCGCTCGGTGTGGTGCATGGCGCTCGGCTGGATGTGCTTCAACACCGTGTTCTACGGCCTGCTGACCTGGATGCCGAACTACCTGAACAAGGTGCACGGCTTCGACATCAAGGCCATGGGCGGCGCCAGCTTCATCATCTTCTTCTCCGGCTTCGTCGGCGAACTGATCGGCGGCTGGATCGCCGACAAGTGGAAGGCCGCCGGCGGCTCGCCCAACCGCGTGATGCGCACCCTGTTCGGCATCGCCGCGGTGGTGGCCACCGTGTCGATCTTCTCGGTCGCCTATGTCAAGGACGCGGTGGTGGTGGTGGCGCTGTTGTCGTCCACGCTGTTCTTCCTGCGCTGGTGCGGCCTGTTCTGGTGCATCCCGTCCATCCTCGGCACCCGCGACAAGGTGGGCTTCCTCGGCGGCGTGATGAACCTGGGCGGCAATATCGGCGGCATCTCGGTGCCCATCATCGTCGGCATGATCGTGCAGTACACCGGCTCCTACTTCCTGGCGCTGATGTTCTTCGCCGCCGCCGGCGTGGGCCTGCTGATCGCCTCGACCGCCATCGACTACGAGAAGAAGCTGCCGGTGTGACGCCGCGACGGCCACGGCCGGCGCCCCCCGGCACCTCCACGACAGAGACAACGACAAACGCGGCGGCGCGGCCCTCCCGGCCGCGACCGCGCGCCACCTCCTGAGAGCAGAACCATGAGCAAACCCATCCGCCTCGGCATGCTGACGCCGTCCTCCAACACCGCGCTGGAACCGATCACCAGCGCCATGGTGAGCGGCCTGCCGGGTGTCAGCGCGCATTTCTCGCGCTTCACCGTCACCGAGATCTCGCTGCGCGACCAGGCCCTGGGACAGTTCGACCTCGACAAGATCCTGGGCGCGGCGCAACTGCTGGCCGATGCGCGCGTCGACGTGATCGGCTGGAACGGCACCTCGTCCGGCTGGCTCGGCTTCGAGCGCGACGAAGCGCTGTGCCGCCAGATCACCGAGGCCACCGGCATCCCCGCCACCACCTCGGTGCTGGCGCTCAACGAGATCCTCGACAAGACCGGGGCACGCCGCTTCGGCCTGGCCACGCCCTACCTGGCCGACGTGCAGCAGCGCATCGTCGCCAACTACGCGCGCAGCGGCTTCGACTGCGTGGCCGAGCGCCACCTCGACCTGCACGTCAACTACAGCTTCGCCGAGGTCGAGGAAGCCACCATCGCGCGCATGGTGCGCGAGCTGGCGCAGACGCGCCCGCAGGCCATCACCACCTTCTGCACCAACCTGCGCGCGGCCCACCTGGTGGAAGCGCTCGAGGCGGAGACCGGCATCCCGGTGTACGACACCATCGCCACCGTGGTGTGGAAATCGCTGCGCCTGGCCGGCGTGGACACGCGCGCGCTGGCCGGCTGGGGCCGGCTCTTCCGCGAAGTCGAATAGGCCCGCGCCGCAGACAGGCAACGACAGCAACAGGAGACCAGACCATGCCCGCCCACGACACCCTCGATCTCGTCATCCGCAACGCCGACGTGGTGACCGCATCGGACCGCTTCCAGTGCGACATCGGCGTACGCGACGGCCGCATCGCGGTGCTCGGCCACGACCTGCCGCGCGGCGCGCGCGAAGTGGATGCCACCGGCCTGCTCGCGCTGCCCGGCGGCGTCGACGGCCACTGCCACCTCGACCAGCCGATGCCCGACGGCCTGCGCATGGCCGACGATTTCTTCACCGGCACGCGCGCCGCCGTGTGCGGCGGCACCACCACCGTGATCCCCTTCGCCGCGCAGGAGAAAGGCGGCTCGCTGCAGGCCGCGGTGGACGACTACCACCGCCGCGCCGAAGGACGCGCCGTGGCCGACTACGGCTTCCACCTGATCGTCGCCGACCCCACGCCGAAGGTGCTGCGCGAGGAACTGCCCGCGCTGATCCGCCGCGGCTACACCTCGTTCAAGGTCTACATGACCTACGACGACCTCAAGCTGTCCGACCGCGAGATGCTGTCGGTGCTCGAGGTGGCCAAGGAGAACGGCGCGCTGGTGATGGTGCACGCGGAAAACGCCGACTGCATCTCCTGGCTCACCGACAAGCTGATCGGCGAAGGACGCATCGCCCCGCGCTTCCACGGCCTGGCCCGCCCGGCCGCGGTCGAGCGCGAAGCCACCCACCGCGCCATCACCTTCGCCGAACTGGTCGACGTGCCCATCCTGATCGTGCACGTCTCCGGCCAGGAAGCCATCGAACAGATCCGCTGGGCCCAGGGCCGCGGCCTGCGCATCCTCGCCGAGACCTGCCCGCAATACCTCTACCTGACCGCAGATGACATGGGCCTGTCCGGCGACCATGGCTATGAAGGTGCCAAGTGCGTGTGCAGCCCGCCGCCGCGCGACTTCGAGAACCAGGCCGCGGTCTGGCGCGCGCTGGCCGGCGGCGTGTTCAGCGTGTTCTCCTCCGACCACGCGCCCTTCAACTACGACGACCCGGCCGGCAAGCAGCCTGGCGGCGAACGCCCGTCCTTCGACCATATCCCCAACGGCGTGCCCGGCATCGAGACGCGGCTGCCTCTGCTGTTCGACGGCATCGCGCGCGGCAAGCTGACACTGCACCAGTTCGTCGCCCTGACCTCCTACCGGCCGGCGCGGCTGTACGGCCTGTACCCGCGCAAGGGCACCATCGCGGTCGGCGCCGATGCCGACATCGTGCTGTGGGACCCGGCGCGCAAGGTGCGCATCGCCAATGCGGAGCTGCATCATGCGGTGGACTACACGCCTTATGAGGGGATCGAGGTGACCGGGTGGCCGGTGCACTGTTTCTCGCGGGGCGAGATGCTGGTGGAGGGGGGGAGGTATCTGGAGCCCCTGGCGGGGCGGGGGAGGTTTTTGGCGGCGGGGGTGCCGGTGATGGATTGAGGGGGTTCGATGCTTGGTTCGAGCGGTGTCGGTTTGCGGGGCAACGGCCTGTTTCGGTTCTCGTGACTTGGTGCTTGTCGTGTGGGTTTGGGCGGTGTTGGTATGCGAGGCAACGGCCTGTTTCGACTCCCCTGCGGGGAGCCGACTCACTTTCTTTGTCTCGCCAAAGAAAGTAAGCAAAGAAAGGCGACCCGGGTGCGGCGAAACCCCCTCGCGAATTGGCCCCGGCCGCCGCGCCCGTCCGAACTCGCGGCCTGCGGCCGCTCAGACAGCGGACGGGCTTCATCGGCGGCCGGGGCCAATTCGCGAGGCGCCGCACACGGGAGGGAAAGGCCAACCGTTGGTATGCGAGCGGGCTCACTTTTGCATAACGGCCAGGTTTGCTAAGCCTTTGTGTTCGGCCAGCAGCTGGCCGAACACAGCCCACCCGAAGCGAAGCGAGGCGTGGCATCTTTTCCCTGCCGTGTGCGGCGCCTCGCGGGCTGGGGCAAAGAGCGGATTAGAGGGCCCCCTGTCTGAGGATCGCCTTAAGGCGATCCGAGTTGGGGCCCGGCCGCTCTTTGCCCCAGCACGCGAGGGGGGGTTGAGCCGCACCCGGCGCGCCTTCTTTGCCTACTTTCTTGGGCAAGACCAAGAAAGTAGGTCGGCTCCCCCGCAGGGGGAGTCGAAACAGGCCGTTGCCTCGCAAACCAACACCGCCCGAAGACAAGCGACAAGGCATCAAGTCACGAGAGCCGAAACAGGCCGTTGAATCGCAAACCGACACCACCCGAAACCAAACCCAAGAACACCAGCAAACCAAGCCCCCAAACAAAACAAGGAGCCCCCATCATGCAACTCCTCATCATCAACCCCAACACCTCCCAATCCGTCACCGACTTGATCGAAGCCGAAGCCAGGCGCAGCCTCTCCCAAGGCACCCGGATCACGATGGCCACCGCCCCCTTCGGCGTCGCCTACATCGAAACCCGCTTCGAAGCCCTGGTCGGCGGCTACGCCACCGCCTGCGCCGCCGCCGAGCATGCGGGCCGCTTCGACGGCCTGGTGGTGGCGGCCTTCGGCGATCCCGGCCTGGCCGGGCTCAAGGAGCTGTTCGACGTGCCGGTGGTCGGCATGACCGAAGCGGCGCTGGCCAGTGCCTGCCTGCTCGGCCAGCGCTTCTCCATCATCGCCATCTCGCACCGCATCGAAGCCTGGTACCGCGAATGCGTGGCGGCCAACGGCCTGACGTCGCGCCTGGCGAGTGTGCGTTCGCTGCAGGAGCCGCTGCGCGACATCGGCAGCGTGCAGCAGGACCACGCCGCACGGCTGGAACAGTTGAGCCTGCAGGCGGTGCGCGAGGATGGCGCCGATGTGATCATCGTCGCCGGCGCACCGCTGGCGGGTCTGGCGCGCGAGCTGAAGGAGCGCATCCCGGTGCCGGTGGTGGACGGCGTGTCGAGCGCGGTGCGGCATTGCGAATCGCTGGTCGCGCTGGCGCCGCGCGGTGCGCGCGAGGGCAGTTTCGCGCGGCCGCCGCGCAAGCCGAACGTGGGCCTGCCGCCGGCGCTGGCGCGCCTGCTGGACTGAGGGACTGAGGGACTGCGGGATCGACCGATCGTGCCGCTGGCCACGGCGGCACGGGCCTGTCCTGCGCTACCCGGCGTGACGATCCGCCCTCCCTATTCGGGCACGGCAATGCGCGCGGCCAGATGCGTCACCACCGCGGCGATGCGGCGCAGGTGGCGCGACTCGGGATGGGTCAGCAGCCACAGGTCGGTCTCGCAGGGCTCCAGCGCCGGCGTCAGCGCCACCAGGTGCGGGCTGCGCGCGGCGATGGCCAGCGAGATCACGCCCGCGCCCAGGCCGGCCGCCACCGCTTCGGCCAGGCTGCCGATGCTGTTGACACCGTACTGCGGCACCACGCGCGGCAGGTGCTTGCGGCGCCAGCGCACCGAGGGATGCTCGGGCAGCGCCTCGTCGGGCCCGATCCACGGCAGCGCCGACAGTGCGGCAGCGTCCCAGCCGGGCGCCGCCGCCGCGCCGTCCTGCTGCGCCGGCAGCGGCGCGACCTGCTCGGCCAGCCCGCGCGCGGCGAACACGGCCACGCGCAGCGGGCCGAGGCGGCGGCCGATCAGGTGCGGCGGCGGCTGGCGCGTGGCGCGCACGGCGATGTCGGCATCGCGCCGGCTCAGGCTGGCCAGTTCGTTGGTGGCCGCCAGCTCGAAGCGCAGGCCGGGATGGGCGCGGCCGAAATCGCTCAGCGCAGGCAGCAGCAGCGCGTGCAGCACGGTGTCGGTGGTGGAGATGCGCACCAGGCCGCTCAAGGTGCCGGCGCTGCCCGCGGCATGGCCGCGCGCGGCCTCCAGCTCGGCCTCGATGCGCTCGGCATGCTGGGCGAACTGCTGCGCCAGTTCGGTGGCCAGGTAGCCCGCGCGGCTGCGCTCGAACAGGCGCCGGCCCAGCCCCTTCTCCACCCGTTGCAGCACGCGAAACACGGTCGAGGCGTCGACCCCGAGGCGGCGCCCGGCCTCGGCCAGCGTGCCGCCGCGCACCAGCGCGAGCACTGCGTCGAGGTCGGCCGGCGTCAGCTGGTATTGCGAGTTTGCAGCCATGATTTGCGGCGATGCGCATTGCGATTGCGGGCCCGCAATCCTAGACTGCTCCGGTTGCCGCCACAAGCCCGGCCACCGGAACAGGCGCCGCCCCTGCCGTGCACGCGCGCCACCGCTCCGCCAATCAACGCCAACCGGAACCCGACATGAAGCTCTACTACACGCCCGGCGCCTGCTCGCTCGCCACTCACATCGCCCTGCGCGAGGCCGGCCTGCCCTTCACGCTGGCCCGCGTCGACCTCGCCACGCACAAGCTGGCCGAGCCCGAGAACGGCAGCGACGATTTCTATGCCATCAGCCCGCGCGGCTACGTGCCGCTGCTGCAGCTCGACAACGGCTCGCGCCACACCGAGGGCGTGGCCCTGCTCGAATACGTGGCGGACCGCGTGCCCGAGCGCGCCCTGCTGCCGGCGCCCGGCACGCCCGAGCGCATGGAGGCGGTCGGCTGGCTGGCGCTGGTGGCCACCGAGCTGCACAAGGTGTTCAGCCCCTGGCTGTGGCACAAGGAAACCGCCGCCAGCACGCGCGAGGACTGCAAGGCCAAGCTGGCGCTGCGCTTCGCCGAGCTCGACGCGCACCTGGCGCGGCGCGAATACCTGATGGGCGATACCTTCACGGTGGCCGACGCCTACTGCTTCACCGTGGTCAACTGGGCCAATATGCTCGGCCTCCCGCTGGGCGCCTATCCCTCGCTGCAGGCCTACCTGGCGCGCGTGGCGGCCCGCCCCAAGGTACGCGAGGCGCTGGTGGCCGAGGGCCTGGCCAAGGACTGAAGCGGAGCGCGTGCCGGCGCCGGCCCTGGCCTCAGTGGGCGCCGGGCACGCGCGGCACCCGGTAGTGCTCCTGGGTCAGCAGGTCCAGCCCGCAGGCCAGCGAGCCCACCCAGTCGATGAAGCGCGCCACCATCGCCTTGCCGCGCAGCGGCGGGCCGTGCTGCGGCACGATCCATTCGATGTCCAGGCCGCGCGCCATCCCGGCCCACAGCCGGCAGGCGCGGTTGCCGCTCATGTAGCGCTGGTGGAAGGGCAGCATGGCGGCGACGTGGGCATCGAAGTCGGTCACCACGGTGCCGGCCTCGGCCGCGCTGGTCATGGCCGCGCCCAGGTCGCCCGAGAACAGGATCTTGCTGACCGGGTCGTAGAACTGGAAGTTGCCTTCCGAATGCAGGAAGTGGGCCGGCACCGCCAGCAGGTGGCAATGCCCGAGCGGGATGGCGGCGCCCGGGTCGGGCAGCGTGACGATGCGCCCGGCGGTCTTGCCGGCCTGGCAGAAATGCGGCAGGAAACGGGCCCACACGCGCGAGATCAGCACCTTGCTGTCGGACGCGGTCAGCCAGCGCCCGACCGAGGCGACGATGTCGGGGTCGGCGTGCGAGGCCAGCACGTAGTCCAGCTGCTTGGGCGGGAAGTAGCGGCTGATGGCGAGATAGAGCTCGCCGTAGGTCATGTGGCCGCCAGGGTCGATCAGGGCGCCGTGGCCATGGTCCACCACCAGGAACTGGTTGGTCTGCACGACCTCGCCGTGCTCCTCCTCGACCAGGTCGGCGAACATCAGGCAGCTGTGCCCGTCCGCCTCGTAGAGCGTGATTGCCATCGTCTCGCTTCCTCGCCCGCGCCGCCTCCCCGGGGAACGGCGCCGACGGGGGCGGCCGGTGGCGCGCAAAGCGTCGAGGCTAATGCGGCGGGCGCGGCGCCGGCTTGACGCAGGTCAAGCGGCGCGCGCGGCGGCCGCGCGCGCTATCGCGATGCGTCCAGCAACTGCTCGATGCGGGCGACGAAGGGCGCCTCGTCGGGCTTGGTCAGGCTGTTGAAGCTGGCCACCACCCGTCCGTTGCGGTCGATCAGGTATTTGTAGAAGTTCCACTTCGGCGCGGTGCCGGTCTCCTTGGCCAGCAGCGCATACATCGGATTGACCTCGCTGCCGCGCACATGGCTCTTGCCCAGCATCGGGAACTTGACGCCGTAGGTGTTGTAGCAGAACTCGGCGATCTCCTTGGCCGAGCCCGGCTCCTGCGAGAAATCGTTGGAGGGGAAGCCGAGCACCACCAGGCCGCGCTCGCGGTATTTGCTGTACAGGGCTTCCAGGCCTTCGTACTGCGGCGTGAATCCGCAATAGCTGGCCGTGTTGACCACCAGCACCACCTTGCCGGCGTACTGGCAGAGATCCTGCGGCGCCTCGTCCTGCAGGCGCGGGAAGCGGAAGTTCAGGGCGGCGGGACAGGCGCCCGGACGGGCGCCGGCAGGTGCGGCCGCGGGCTGGTCCGCCGCCGCGGCCGCACGCGGCAGCGCGGCGGCGGCCAGGGCCAGCAGGGTGGCGCCGAGCAGGACCGGCAGGCTGGCGGCGGGCGCGGCGCGGCGCGCGCGCGGCAGGGCAAGGGGGAACGCGTGCATGGCGGGGGCTCCGGAAGTCGGTTTGCCCTGTAGTGTATGCCGGCCGGTGCGCGGCCGCGCACCGTCGCACCGTCGCACCGTCGCACCGTCGCACCGTCGCACCGTCGCACCGTCGCACCGTCGCAAAAGCGCAAAAGCGCGGAAGCGCGGACGCGCAGGAGGCAAGGCGCGCCAGGCCGCCGCGACGGCGCCGCGCGCCGCCCGCCTCACTCCATCGCCAGGGTGGCGGCGTGCTCGGTCACGCTGCTGCGCAGTTCCACGTCGGGACCGCGGCGCGCGATCAGCAGGGCCAGCAGCGCGGCGGCGGCGCCGGCGGCGAAGATCAGGTGGAATCCGGAGGCCACTCCCGCGCCGAGCGCGTCGCGCACGGCCGGCGCAAGCTGCGCCAGCGCCTCGCTGCCGTGGCGCAGTGCGCCCAGGTCCAGTTCGGCCGGCAGTCCGGCCGCGGCCTGGGCCCGGCGGAACTCCAGCGTCAGCAGCGTGCCGGCCAGCGCGCCGCCAAAGGCGCTGCCGAGCGAGCGCAGCACCAGCAGGGCGCCGGTGCCGGCACCCATGTCGCGGCGCTCCAGCGCGTTCTGCACATTCATCAGCGTGCCCACCATGGCCACGCCGAGGCCGACACCGGCCACCACCATGGCCAGCAGCACCACCGGCAGCGGGATCGTCGCCGGCACCACGGCCAGCACGGCCAGGCCCACCACGGCGGCGGCCAGGCCCGCCACCAGCAGGCCGCGCAGGCGGCCCAGGCGCGGCGCCAGCCAGGCCACGATGAAATTGCCGGCCACCGTCGCCAGCAGGAAGGGCACCACCAGCAGGCCGGACAGCGAGGCGTCGGCGCCGCGCACCAGCTGGAACTGCAGCGGCAGGGCGAAGATGCACAGGAAGATGTCGAGGGCGGCCAGCGCCGAAGCCGCCGCGCCCAGCACGTAGGCACGGTTGGCGAACAGCCGCGGCGGCAGCATCGGATCGGCGGCGCGGCGCTCCTGCCAGGCCAGGGCCGCCAGCGCCGCCAGCGTGGCCAGGACGAGCCCGCCCATTTCCGGCGACAGCCAGTCGAACAGGTCGCCGCCCCAGCTCATGGCGAGCAGGAAGGTGACGATGGCCACCGTCAGCAGCATGGCACCCAGCCAGTCGACGCGCAGCCGGCCGCCGGCGCGCGGCAGCGCCAGCCGCGCCAGGCCCCGGTGGCACATCAGCATGGCCAGCAGGCCGAGCGGCACGTTGATCCAGAACAGCCAGCGCCAGGACATATGGTCCGACACCCAGCCGCCCACCAGCGGCCCGGCGATCGACGCCACCGCCCACACCGTGGCCAGGTAGCCCTGGTAGCGGCCGCGCTGGCGCGGCGCCACCACGTCGGCGATGGCCGCCTGCGCCAGCGACATCAGGCCGCCGCCGCCCACGCCCTGCAGCGCGCGGAACAGGATCAGCTGTCCCAGCGACTGCGCCATGGCGCAGGCCACCGAGGCCAGCATGAACAGGGCGATCGCCGCCAGCAGCAGGCGGCGCCGGCCGAAATGGTCGGACAGCTTGCCGTACAGCGGCGTGGTCACCGTCGACACGATCAGGTAGGCGGTCACGATCCACGACAGGTGGCCGAAACCGTTGAGGTCGGCGGCGATCGCCGGCACCGCCGGGATCACCACGGTCTGGTCGAGGGCGGCCAGCAGGATGCACAGCACGATGCCGCCGATCACGCGCATCACGGCCTGGTGGTCGTGCACGGGCGCGGCGGACTCCGCGGCTGGGGCGGAGGGGGAGGAAGACGTTGACATCGGGGGAACTGCCGTCAAGATGCAGCCAACGGCTGCGAAGGCATGGCGAGACGCGGGATCTCCCGCCCGCCGGCGCATCCGGGTGCGGATACGGTGGCGCTGGCCGCCTGCTTATTCAGTGAACGCATAATTATATGCGTGCAGCGGCTATCGCGTTGGTACCAATCCGGGCGGATGGATGGTGCCACGGCATGGGCTGGGCCGTGCCATCGCCAGGCGGGAGCGCGCGGCCGCGCTGGCACAGCGCTTGCTCGCCCTGTGGCGTAACCGACGCGCCGGCTTCCCGGCCCTCACAGGAGACCTCATGATGCTCACCCGCCGCCGCCTGCTGCAATGGTCCGCCGCGCTGGCCGCCGCCCCCCTCGCCGCCTGCGGCCGCAAGGAAGACGTGCCCGCCGCGGCGCCCGCCTCCGCCTCCGCCTCCGCCGCCGAGGCCGCGTCCGCGCCTGCTGCCGCGGCCGCCGTCACCGGCAAGCCGCTGGAGATCGGCTTCGTCTACCTCGGCCCGGTCGGCGATGCCGGCTGGACCTATGCCCACGAGCGCGGACGCCAGGCCCTGATCGAGGCCTTCGGCGACCGTATCCGCACCACGTACGTGGAAAACGTGCCCGAAAGCGGTGCCGAGGCCGAGCGCGTCTTCCTCGATCTCGCCAGCCAGGGCAAGCAACTGATCTTCGGCACCAGCTTCGGCTACATGGAACCGATGCTGAAGATCGCCAGGCAATTCCCCGAGGTGCGCTTCGAGCACGCCACCGGCTACAAGACCGCGTCCAATCTGGGCGTCTACGCCGGCCGCATGCACGAGCCGGCCTTCCTGGCCGGGGTCATCGCCGGCCAGATGACGCGCAGCAACGTGCTGGGCTTCGTCGGCGCGGTGCCCATCCCGGAAGTGATCCGCAATATCAATGCCTTCACGCTGGGCGCGCGCGCCGTCAACCCGAAGGCGGTGGTCAAGGTGGTCTGGGTCAACAAGTGGTTCGACCCCGGCAGGGAGCGCGAGGCGGCGGGAGCGCTGGCCGCCCAGCACGCCGATGTGCTGATCCAGAACACCGATTCGCCGGCCGTGCTGCAGTACGCCGAGGAAAAGGGCCTGCGCGCCTTCGGCTGGGATTCCGACATGTCGCGCTTCGGGCCCAGGGCGCACCTGGCCTCGGCGGTCTTCAACTGGGGCGTCTATTACAAGCAGACCGTGGGCGACCTGCTGGCGGGCCGCTGGCAGCCCGCCACCACCTGGTGGGGCATCAAGCAGGAGATGAACGACCTGGTCTCGCTCGACGACAAGCTGCCGGCCGCGGTCCGCGCCAGCCTGGCCAGCCATCGCCAGGCCATCGTCGCGCAGGGCAATGCCGCCATCTTCCGCGGCCCGCTGCAGGACAACACCGGCAAGACCGTGCTCGCCGCGGGCGCCAGCGCCGACGACGCGGCCTTGCTGGCGATGAACTATTACGTGGCCGGCGTCGAAGGCAGGATCCCGGCATGAGCGCACACCCGCAAGACCGTCCGCAAGACCACCCCCAAGCCGCCCCGCAACATGCCGCGGTGGCGGCCGGCCAGGACGCCACCGGCCCGGAACACGATCAGTGGCACCCCGTCCTCGCGCTGGAGCATGCCGATGGCGACGGCCCCTATCCCGTGCGCCTGCTCGAGCGCGACCTGGTGCTGTGGCGCAATGCCGATGGCTGGCATGCCTGGGACGACCGCTGCCCGCACCGCGGCGCCGCCTTCACGCTGGGCCGGGTGCAGGACGGCCTGCTGCGCTGCGGCTACCATGGCTGGCGCTTCGAGAGCAGCGGGCGCTGCACGCGCTATCCCGCCCATCCCGGACTGGTGCCCGCCCCGCGCGCCTGCGCCGTCACCCATGCGGTGCGCGAGGCCTACGGCCTGCTGTGGGTGCGCCTGGCCCGCGCCGGCGACGGCGCAGCGCCGCCCCCCGCGCTGCCGCCCTTTCCCGAATCCGGCGCAGCGGGCTGCCGGCAGGTCATCGCCGGACCCTACGATGTCGCCACCTCGGCCCCGCGCCTGGTGGAGAACTTCCTCGACATGGCCCACTTCGGCTACGTCCATGACGGCTACCTCGGCGATCCCGAGCACACCGAGGTGCCGCCCTACGAGGTCGAGGCCAGCGGCAACCCGCGCGCGCCCGACGCGCTGCGCACCATCGGCTGCCGCGCCTGGCAGCCGCGCTCGCATGCCAGCGCCGAGGGCGGCGCCATGGTCGAGTACGAATACCGCGTGGTGGCGCCCTATACCGCCGTGCTGACCAAGGTGCCCGACCTCGGCGACGACCACCGCGCCGCCATCGCGCTGTTCATCTGCCCGCGCGAGCCGGAGGCCAGCCGCGTGTGGTTCGTCATGTCGCTGGTCAGCGAGGACGACGACGCCAGCCTGCGCGCCTTCCAGGACACCATCTTCCTGCAGGACCAGCCCATCGTGGAATCGCAGCGGCCGCGCCGCCTGCCGCTGGCCACCGGCGTGGAAGTGCCGCAGCCGGCCGACCGCATGGCGAGCGCCTACCGGCGCTACCTGGCGGCGCACGGGGTGCGCTTCGGCACGCTGCCCTGAAGCCGGCCACAAGCAGGCGGCGGCGCGGCGCAGCAGAACGAAACGCGGGACGGGGGCGAAGAACGGAAGACGGAAGACGGAGGTGTGAAAGTGCGGCAGGCGGGAAGGAACCGGCGGGACCCGCCGGCCGCTCCCGGGCGGCCGGCTTGCGCGCAGCGCTGTGCGGCGCCCGGGACGTCAGCTATGCGTCCCCGTGATGTAGTGCTCGAGTTGCTCGATGATGAAGCGCTGTTCGGAGATGATGTCCTTGACCAGGTCACCGATCGACAGCATGCCGATCAGGTCCTCGCCCTGCATCACCGGCAGGTGGCGCAGCCGGTGCTCGGTCATCAGCGCCATGCACTCGTCGGTGCTCTGGTCGCCGCGCACGTAGATCACGGCCGTGGTCATGATCTCGCGCACCAGCGTATCGCGCGAGGTGCGCTGCATCAGGATCACCTTGCGCGCGTAATCGCGCTCGCTGAGGATGCCGACGATCTTGCCGTACTCCATCACCAGCAGTGCGCCGATACCCTTCTCCGCCATGAGCTGCAGCGCCGAATAGACCGTGGCCCCCGGCTGGATGCTGAAGATCGCCTGGCTGGACTTCGCTTCCAGAACCTGTCGTGCGGTTTTCATCCCCGACTCCTTGTTGTCGCGCCCAGAGAGTAGTGCTGCCCACCCCGGCCCTGGCCGGAGCGCGGACGGGGCCCTCCCCCGATGTGCCGCCGCCTCGTTTCTCCAGATTAGCAAAGGTTGGCGCCGCCTTGCAGGGTGACGCAGGCGATTCTTTGTAACCGCGCCACGGTGCGTGGCCCGCTCCCCCCGATGCCGCGCCCGGCGGGAGGCCCCCCCATCGCGCGGCCGGCCGCTCCGGCGGGCACGCGCGGGCACCGCTTCATTGCGGCCTGGGGTGCGGCCCGGGGTGTGGCCCGGGGGGTGGCCCGGCACCAATGCCGCAGGCCTGCTCCAGCGCCAGTACACAGAAGCGCTCCATCTGCAGCGCCCAGTCGCTGGCCGGCGGCACCGGCGCCAGCAGCAGGCGGTAGCGGCGCGCGCCCCAGACGGCCTGCGCCAGGCTGGCCACCACGGCCGCGTCCGGCTGGCGCGGCAGGTCCGGGCAGGCGGCCAGCACCCGCAGCCACGCCGCGCACAGCTCCTCGAAGAAGCGCTGGTGGTGCTTGGGCTCGGCGATGCGCGCCTCGAGCGCCATCATGTCGCGGTCGTAGGCGGTCCAGGCGCCGTCCTCCGCGCTGCAGCACAAGCGCACCAGGCGCCCCACCCGTTCGCGCCAGTCCGCGGCCGGCGCGTGCGCCGCCTCGTCCTCGATGCGCGCCAGCAGCCGCTCGATGGCATGGCGCACGAAACCCGACAGCAGGGCTTCCTTGTTGGGGAAGTATTCGTACAAGGTGCCCACCGAGCACCCCGCCTCCAGCGCCACCGCGCGCGTGGTCACGCCGGCCCAGCCGCGCGCCTGCCAGATCCGAACAAAGGCCTCGTAGATGGCCGCCACGGTGAAGCGCGCGCGCTGCTGGGACGGCCGCTTGAGCGGCCTGGCCGGGCGTGCGGCCGCGCCGTCCGTGGCCGCGGCGTTTCCGAACCCGGCGCGGCCGGCGCGGCGATACAGTCGAGTCATCGATGACAGGGCGCACCGGCCGCAGGGGCCGGGCGCGGCAACCAGGAGAGAGAGATGACGGCAGGCATGGCAACGGAGACGATGGTGCAGGCGCCCGCGCACAGGGATGCGCACAGGGACGCGCAGACGGACGGGCAGCTCGAGGTGACGCGGCTGCTCACGCGCAAGGATGCCTTAAACGAGAGCCGGCTGGAAGCCGCGCAAGAGCCCGCCGGCGCGGCCGCGGGCGAGGTCCTGCTGAGGCTGGACCGCTTCGCCCTGACCACCAACAACATCACCTATGCCGCCTTCGGCGAGGCCATGCAGTACTGGCAGTTCTTCCCCACCGGCCAGGCCGGCTGGGGCCAGATGCCGGTCTGGGGCTTCGCCGACGTGGTCGCCTCGGGCGTGCCGGGCATCGAGGCCGGAGAGCGCTTCTACGGCTACTTCCCCATCGCCAGCCACGTGCGCATGCAGCCCGAGCGGGTCACGCCGCGCGGCTTCTACGACGCCAGCGCGCACCGCCGCACGCTGACCTCGGCCTACAACCAGTACACCCGGGTCAGCCAGGATGCCGCCTACCGGCGCGAGCTGGAGGACTACCAGATGCTGTACCGCCCGCTCTTCCTCACCTCCTTCATGCTGGCCGACTTCCTCGCCGACAACGGCTTCTTCGGCGCCACCCGGCTGCTGTTCTCCAGCGCCTCCAGCAAGACCGCCTACGGCACCGCCTTCTGCCTGCGCGGACAGGCCGGCCTCGCGCTGCACGCGCTGACCTCGCCGCGCCACCGCGGCTTCGTCGCCGGCCTGGGCTGCTACGGCGCGGTGAGCGACTATGCCGCACTCGAATCGATCGATACCGCCACGCCCACGCTCTACGTCGACTTCTCCGGCGACGAAGCCCTGCGCGAACGCGTGCACCGCCACCTCGGCGATGCGCTGGTCTACGACTGCTACGCCGGCTCGGCGCAGAACACCGGCTTTCTGCGCGAGGCTGCCTTGCCGGGACCGGCACCGGCGTTCTTCTTCGCCCCCGTGCAGATCCGCAAGCGCAACGCGGACTGGGGGCCGGAGGAGGTCAACCGGCGTTTCCATGCGGCACAGCAGCAATTCATCGACCATGCCAGGGAACCCGCCCACGGCTGGCTCACGCTGGTGCGCGAGCAAGGCTTCGCGGCCGCGCGCGAGCGCATCGCCAGCCTGGCCGAAGGGCGCGCGGAGCCGCGCGAAGGCTATGTGGTGCGGCTCGGCGGCTGACCGCCGCGCCCCGCATGTCACGACCGTGTCACGACCGTGGTGCGGTCGAGGTGCGGTGGTGGTGCGGTGGTGGTGCGGTGGTGGTGCGGTGGTGGTGCGGTGGTGGTGCGGTGGTGGTGCGGTCGCGATCGAGTGATCGCGGGCGAAATTCTCCTGCCCCAAGGCCGGGGTCAGGCGCTATAACGGAAAGACCACCGCGCGGCAACCAGGAGACGCCATCCATGGCCAGCGAAACCGCCGCGGGCAAGCCCGCCTCCACGGCCGCGCCAGCGGCCGCCGGCGCGAGCGAAGCCACGCTCGTCAATATCGTCCGTCTGTGCGAAAACGGCCCGCTGGCCGTGCGAGCGCCGGTGCTGATCGACGGCCGGCCAGCCGGCCTGCGCGTCAGCCTGTGCCGCTGCGGCGGCTCGCATCGCAAACCCCTGTGCGACGGCAGCCATGCCGAGAACGGCTTCCAGGCACCGGGAGACATGCCACCCGGCCCCTGCGCCGTGCTGGCCAGCAGCGGCGGGCCGCTGGCGGTCCACCCGATCCCGAACGGGCCGCTGCACGTGAAAGGCAACCTGGAACTGGTGGGCGCAAGCGGCCGGCTGATCGACCGCATGGAGGAAGCGTGGCTGTGCCGCTGCGGGCATTCGGGCAACAAGCCCTTCTGCGACGGCACCCACAAACGCATCGGTTTCCGCACCTGAGTGTGCGGCGCCGGCGCGCCGGCCGGAACGGCTTACTCGGTCAGCATGCGCACCTTGACCTTGCGCCCCTTCAGCTTGCCGTCGTTGAGCCGGCGCATCGCCTCGCGTCCGATGGCGCGGTCCACCGCCACGTAGGTCGACATCTCCATCACGTTGATCTTGCCGATCTGCTCCTTGCTGAAGCCGGCGTCGCCGGTCAGCGCGCCCAGCACGTCGCCAGGGCGGATCTTCTCCTTGCGCCCGCCCAGGATCTGCAGCGTGACCATCGGCGGCAGCAGCCGCTCGGGGCTGGCCGGCGTCAGCTCGGCCAGCGGATGCCAGACCACCTCGGTGCCCTGCGCCTGCTCGATGTAGCCGACGCGGCCCATCTCGCCCAGGCTGGCCAGGCTGAAGGCCCAGCCGTCCTCGCCGGCGCGCCCGGTACGGCCGATGCGGTGGACGTGCACCTCGGGATCGGGCGTGACGTCGACGTTGATCACCGCCTCGAGCTGCGCGATGTCCAGCCCGCGCGCCGCCACGTCGGTGGCCACCAGCACCGAGCAGCTGCGGTTGGCGAACTGCACCAGCACCTGGTCGCGCTCGCGCTGCTCCAGCTCGCCATGCAGCGCCAGCGCCTGGAAGCCCTGCGCGCGCAGCAGTTCGACCAGGTCGCGGCAGCGCGCCTTGGTATTGCAGAACGCCAGCGTGCTGGCCGGACGGAAATGGTCGAGCAGGCGGCCCACGGCGGCCAGGCGCTCGCCCTCCTCGACTTCATAGAAGCGCTGGCGGATGGTGTCGCCGGCGTGCTGCTCGACCAGCTTCACTTCGCGCGGCTCGCGCAGGAACTGCCGGCTCAGCTTGGCGATGCCATCCGGATAGGTGGCCGAGAACAGCAGCGTCTGGCGCGCCTTCGGGCAGGCGCTCGCGACCATGGCGATATCGTCGAAGAAGCCCATGTCGAGCATGCGGTCGGCTTCGTCGAGCACCAGCGTGTTGAGCGCGTCGAGCTGCAGCGTGCCGCGCTGCAGGTGGTCCAGGATGCGGCCCGGCGTGCCGACGGCGATATGCGCGCCGTGGGCCAGGCTCTCCACCTGCGGGCGCATCGGCGTGCCGCCGCACAAGGTCAGCACCTTGACGTTGTCGGCACCGCGCGCCAGCCGGCGGATCTCCTGCGTCACCTGCTCGGCCAGCTCGCGCGTGGGGCACAGCACCAGCGCCTGGGTGGCGAAGCTGCGCGCATCGAGCCGTTGCAGCAGCGCCAGCGCGAAGGCGGCGGTCTTGCCGCTGCCGGTCTTGGCCTGCGCGATCAGGTCGTGGCCGGCCAGCGCCAGCGGCAGCGCGGCGGCCTGGATCGGCGTCATGTCCTGGTAACCGAGCTGCGCCAGCGTCGCCAGCGTGGCGGGCGGCAGGGGCAGGCGGGAGAAGGGGGTGCCGTCGGACGGCTGGGGGGTCTGGCTCGAGGTCATGCCGGATTGTAGCCCGGCGCCTGGGCCAGGGCGTCACATATGCCGTCCGGTCTCGCGCAGGTGTTGCCGATGCCGCCGGCCTGGGTGCGTTTCGGCGGCTCCGGCCGGCCTACGGGATTTGCGCCGCGACGGTTTGCTCCCCTCTCCCGCCTGCGGGAGAGGGGTTGGGGGTGAGGGCGGGCGCTGGCTGTGCCGCAGTGGCTGGGATCACACCGTCGGCTTCGTCTTTGCGCTCGCGTGCTGGATCACACCGTTGGCTTCGTTGGATGTGGCACCTTGCTAAACCACCCCTCACCCCCACCCTCTCCCCATGCGGGGAGAGGGAGCCAAGACCGTGTGCTTGGCGCTCGGAGTTGGTGCATCGTCGGCTCCGTCCAGCGCGACGTGGTCCGCACCGCGCCGGTCCGCTCCCCTCTCCCGCCTGCGGGAGAGGGGTTGGGGGAGAGGGCGGGCCTTCGCTGGCACGACGGCATTCACTTCGCGCCGGTGCCCGCCCTCACCCCCGCCCCCTCAGGCCGGCGGCCAGCCCGGCCCACGCCAGCCGAGCCGGTCCAGCAGCGCCTGCGCCGCGGCCGGCGCGCGCTCCTTGGCGCCGTTGATGAAGAAGACGAAGACCTCGCGCTGCCGGCGCGGCGCCGGTGCCTCGCCGACGCGCGGCAGGTCGGCCGGTTCGTCGCCGGCGGACCACGCCATGGCGCGCTCGCGCCAGGCGTCCAGGGCCTTTGGCGCATAGCCGTGCTTGAGCTTCTCGCTGCAGCCCATCAGCCGCGCGTAGACGAAATCCGCGCTGAGGTCCGCCAGCGAGGGGAACCTGGGCGAATCGGCGAATACCGTCGCCATCCGGTAGCGGCGTGCCAGCGCGAGGTAGTCCGGCGAGGCGAAGCTCTCGTGCCGCACCTCCAGCACGTGCCGCAGGCGCACGCCCTCCACCTGCGCCGGCAGCAGGTTCAGGAAGGCCTCGAAGTCATCGGCCTCGAAGCGCTTGGCCGGCGCGAACTGCCACACCACCGGCCCCAGCTTGTCGCCCAGCGCGGCGATGCCGCTGTCGAGGAAGCGCGCCACCGAATCGCCCGCTTGCGCGAGCACGCGGCGGTTGGTGGCGAAGCGCGAGGCCTTGACCGAGAAGACGAAGCCATCCGGCGTCTGCTCGCGCCACTTGAGGAAGGACGCGCGCTTCTGCGTGCCGTGGTAGGTGCTGTTGATCTCGATGGCGCTCAGGTGCCGGCTGGCGAATTCCAGCTCGCGCGCCTGCGCCAGCCCGGCCGGATAGAAGTTGTCGCGCCAGGGCGCATAGGCCCAGCCACCGATGCCGACGCGGATGCGCGCGGCCGCCGCCGCCTCCTTCGAACTTGCCGTGACCGCCGCCGCCCTGCCGCTGCCTGCCTTGCCTGCCATCGCCTGCTCCTGCGGGGAGATGGCTGGCAGTGTAGCCGCAAGCGCGCCCCTGCGTGCCGCCGGCCGCGCGAGCGCCTCAGCCGGCCACCGCGCTGCCGTCCGCCATCAGCGTCTCGCCCTTGCGCGCCACGATCATGCCGTAGGCGTGCGGCTGGCGGTGCAGGTCGAAGTTGAAGGTGGTGCGCTTGTAGACCGCGCAGAAGTCCAGGTCGCAGCGCGCCAGGGCGAGTTCGTCGTCCTTGGTGACGCAGCGCGCCACCACCTCGCCCGATGGCGCCACCACGCAGCTGCCGCCGATGCTGTCCACGCCCTCCTCCATCCCGGCCTTGGCCACGCCCGCGACCCAGGTGCCGTTCTGGTAGGCGCCGGCCTGCAGCGAGAGCTGGTTGTGGAACAGCGAGAGGTCATCGTGCGCGGGCGCGGGGGCGTTGTGCACGGGCGTGTTGTAGCCGATCAGCACCATCTCCACGCCCTGCAGGCCCATCACGCGGTAGGTCTCGGGCCAGCGGCGGTCGTTGCACAGGGCCATGCCGACCTTGCCGCCGAAGGCCTCGTTGACGCCGAACCCGTCGCCGGCGGTGAAATAGCGCTTCTCCAGGTGCTGGAAGCGGCGCCACGGCTCGTGCTCGCGATGGCCGGGCAGGTGGACCTTGCGGTATCTGCCGACGATGCGGCCGCCGCGGTCGACCAGGATCGAGGTGTTGTAGCGTTGCCTGCGCCCCCCCTCCTCGGCCAGTTCGGCATAGCCGAGATAGAAGCCCACGCCGAGTTCGCGCGACAGCTCGAACAGCGGCAGGGTGTCGGGGCCCGGCATCTCGCGCTCGAAGAAGCTGTCGAGCTCGGCTTCGTCCTCGATGTACCAGCGGGGAAAGAAGGTGGTCAGCGCCAGTTCGGGGTAGACGATCAGGTGGGCGCCGCTGGCGTGCGCCTCGCGCATCAGCGCGCACAGGCGCTTGACGACCTGGGCGCGGCTGTCGGCGCGGGCGATGGGACCGAGCTGGCCCAGGGCCAGGTTGACGATTCGGGTCAAAGGGAATCTCCGGTGATGCGGTAAAGGGATCTGCGCTGGTGAGGGCGCTGGTGAGGGCGCTGGTGAAGGCGATGGCGATGGCGCTCTCAAGGCGCGCCGAGCGGCCGGTCGGCGCGCGCCAGCAGCACGCGCATCAGCACGCGGGCGCCGTCGACCAGGTCCTCGGGGCGGGTGAATTCGCGCACGTTGTGGCTCAGGCCGCCCACGCTGGGCACGAAGATCATCGCCGCCGGGCAGGCGCGCGCCAGCATCTGCGCGTCGTGGCCGGCGCCGCTGGGCAGGCGCATGGCGGGCAGCCCGAGCGCCTGCGCGTGCCGCGCCACCTCGTCCACCAGCGCGCAGTCGAAAGCCACCGGGGCGAAGCGCGCCAGCGCGCGGCGCGACCATGCCAGGCCGGCCTCCTCGCAGCACTGCGCGACGAAGGCCTGCACCTCTTCCTCGGCGGCACGCAGCGCGGCGTTGTCGGTATTGCGCAGGTCGACGGTGAAGACGGCGCGGTGCGGGATCACGTTGATCAGGTTGGGCGCGAACTGCATGGCGCCGACCGTGCCGATCTGCCGCCCGCCGTAGCGCAGCGCCAGGTCGTGCACGAAGGTGGCCACGCGCGCGGCGGCGTGGCCGGCGTCGCGGCGCAGCGCCATCGGCGTGGTGCCGGCGTGGTTGGACACCCCCTCGATGGTGTACTCGTTCCAGGAGATGCCCTGCACGCCCTCCACCACGCCGAGGCGCAGGCCCTGCTGCTCCAGCACCGGCCCCTGTTCGATATGCAGCTCGACGAAGCTGTCCACGCGCGGCGCGCCGACCGCCGCCGTTCCTTGATAGCCGATGCGCGCCAGCTCCTCGCCCACGGTGGCGCCGTCGATGCCGCGCGTGGCCAGCGCCTCGGCCAGCGGCAGGCCGCCGACATAGACCAGGGAGCCCATCATGTCGGGCTGGAAGCGCGCGCCTTCCTCGTTGGTGAAGACCGTCACCGCCAGCGGCCGGCGCGTGCGCACGCCCGCCTGGCGCAGCGCGGCCACCACCTCCAGGCCGGCCAGCACGCCGTAGTTGCCGTCGTAGCGGCCGCCGGTGCGCACCGTGTCGATATGCGAGCCGGTCATCACCGGGGCCGGCGTGGCGCCGGTGCGGCCATTGGTACCGCTATCGGTGCCGCTATCGCTACCGGCATAAATCCCGGTGATGTTGCCGATGGCATCGATGCTGACCGCCATGTCCAGCGCGCGCATGCGTGCCACGGTCCAATCGCGCCCGGCGCGGTCGGCATCGCTGAGCGCCAGCCGGCACACGCCGCCGCCCTCGATGGCGCCGACCTGCGCCAGTTCGTCGAGGCTGCGCAACAGGCGCGCGCCGTCGATCTCGGGAAGCCGCTCCATCATGCCGCCCCCCGCGCCGCGGCACGGACCGCCGCGCCGCTCTGCCCGACCAGTTCCGCATAGCATGCGGGGTCGGTATCGCCCTCGCTGCCGATGAACAGCAGGCGGCTGTGCGGCCCCAGGCCCAGCGCGGCCCGCGCCTGCTCGTCCTGCATGGCGGCGATGGCGGCGGCCAGGCCGGCCACGGCGGACTCGCCGGCGACGATGGGCGCGTCGGCGCCGCCCGGCCGCGCCAGCAGGCGCATCACCGCCACCGCCGCATCGTCGCCGATGCGGCAGAAAGCGTCGGCGCCCTGCGCCAGCACTTCCCAGGCCAGCAGCGAGACCTCGCCGCAGGCCAGCCCGGCCATCAGCGTGTCGAGCTCGCCGCCGACGGCCACCGGCCGGCCGGCGCGCGCGCTCTGGTACAGGCAGTCGGCGCGCTCCGGCTCGACCACCACGAAGACCGGCCGCGCGCCGCCCGCGCGCTCCCAGAAGTAGCCGCACACCGCGGCGGCGAAGCCGCCCACGCCGGCCTGCACGAAGACATGGGTGGGCGCCTCGGGCAGCGCGCGGGCGGCCTCCTCCACCATCAGCTGGTAGCCCTGCATGACGTCGCGCGGCACGTCCATGTAGCCGGGGTAGGAGGTGTCGGAGATCACGTGCCAGCCCTGGGCGCGCGCGTCGCGGTCGGCCTGCTGCACGGCCTCGTCGTAGTTGCCGGCGGTGCGCACCACCTCGGCGCCGTAGGCCGCGATGGCGTCGCGCCGGCCGTCGCTGACGGTGGCGTGGATGTAGATCACGCAGCGGCAGCCGAACATGCGCGCGCCCCAGGCCACCGAGCGGCCGTGGTTGCCGTCGGTGGCGCAGGTCACGGTGAGGTCGGCGCACAGCGCGCGCAGCGCGGGCTCGGCGAGATCGGCGGGCGCGATCTCGCGGCCGGCGCGGCGGCCCACCTCGCGCGCCAGCAGGCGCGCCACCGCATAGGCACCGCCAAGCGCCTTGAAGCTGCCGAGACCGAAGCGCGAGCCTTCGTCCTTGTAGTGGATGGCGGCCACGCCCAGGCGCGCGGCCAGGGCCGGCAGCGCCACCAGCGGCGTGGGCTGGTAGCCGGGCCAGCGCGTGATCTCGGCGCGCGCGGCGGCCAGTGCCGCCTCGCCCAGGATGGCACTGCGCGCGGCGCCGTAGGGCAGGTCGCGGCGCAGCGCCGGGTTGGGGAAGCAGTCCAGGGACAGCGACGGCAGCGGGGGCAGCGAGGAAGTCGGCGAGAGATTCGGCGAGAGATTCGGCGAGGAAGTCAGGGAAGGCATCGGTATCGCTTGCGGCTAGGGCAGAGACAGGAACGAGAAGACGGAGAACCGGGTCGAGCAGAGAAAACGGGAAAACGGGTAACGCCGCGCTAGGCGAGTCCCTCCAGGTCGGCCAGCACGGCGTGGGCGCGTTCGATGCGCTGCATGCGCGCCCGCGCACGCTTGCGCGTGCGCGTCACCACCGCCGTGGCCAGGTAATTGACCAGGCTCACCGCGGCCACGTAGGAATCGAAGACCTGTTCGCCCTGGTGCGCGCAGCCGAGCACGGCGTCGGCCTCGGCCGCCAGCGTGGAGACCGGTGTGTCGGTCAGCAGGATGCAGCCGGCGCCGGCCTCGCGCGCCAGCCCGACCACCGCCGGCAGCCGCTGCGCGCGGCGGCGGAAGTCCACCGCCAGCAGCACATCGCGCGGCTCGATCTCGGCGATGCGCTCGGCGTCCTGGCCGGCCGCATCGTTGAGCATGGCCACGTCGGGCCGTCCTTGCGACAGCAGCGCGCACGCGTGCATCGCCACCAGGTAGCTGTTGCGGTAGCCCACCACCCAGACGCGGCGCGCCTCGGCCAGGGCGTCGAGCGCCGCGCCCAGCGCGCGCTCGCCAACCTGCTCGGGCAGCGCCGCCAGGCGCAGCGCATCGCGCTCCACGTGCGCCGCCAGCCCGCTCCGGGCCGACGGCGCGCCGCGCGCCGCCGACGGCGGCCCGCCACGCTCCAGCTGGCGCAGCGGCGAGCGCGCCGAGACCTGGTCGCGCAGGTTCTGGCGGAAGGCGCTGAAGTCGGCGTAGCCGAGGCGGCGGAAGAAACGCGCCGCGCTCGCCTTGGACACACCGGCCAGTCCGGCCAGCTCGGTGGCGGAGTAGCTGAGCAGCTCCCGCTGGCGCGCCAGCAGCACGTCGGCGAGCTTGCGGTCGGCCGCGGAGAGGTCGCCATAGCGTTGCCGGATGCGTGCTTCCAGCGCTTCCAGCACTTCATGTGTACTCATGGGTGGCTCATTGGTGGCTCTTGGGTTGGACATCGGATGGCCTGGCAGGCGTTGCCGCATGCCAGGCCTTGGTACGCGCCTTGGTGCGTGCCTTGGTGCGTGCCTTGGTGCGTGCCTTGGTGCGTGCCTTGGTGCATCCCCCGCTGCACGCCGCCGCGCGCAAGGCGTCAGCGTCGGCACCCTTGCATGCGCTGCGGCCGCGCCTGCATACCTTGGTGCGCGCCGCCTCATTTCTGTGCGCGCGCACCATGGCGGAACGCGCCGGTGCGGCGCTGAAACGGGAATTCCCGCTGTTTCTTCCGCATGAAACACCGGTTCCAGCGCCTGGCCGCGGTACAAGCAATCTCGATGCCAAGTCCTCGCCGCAGCGCGCCATCTCCCCGCCGGGCCTTGCCCCGCCTGGCAGGCGCAGGCTCGCGGGAAAGCGCCGCAGCGGTGGCATTGCGGCAGTGGCACACAACTTGCCTCAGCGGTTTCGTTGCTTCCGATTCCAACGCAAGAGGTCTTTCATGAAACGCAGAGAGTTCACCGTCGCCGCCAGCCTGCTCGCCTGTGCCGCGCTGACCGCCATGGCACCGGCACGCGCCGACGATTCGCTCCAGGCCGTGATGGCCAGGAAGTCGATCGCGATCGGCATCCCCGTCGACTTCGCGCCCTACGGCTTCATGGGCCCGGACCTGAAGCCGCAGGGCCTGGACGTGGCAGTGGCCCAGCTGATCGCCGACCGCATGGGCGTCAAGGCCGAGCTGGTGCCGGTCAGCACGCCCAACCGCATCCCCTACCTGCAGACCCGGAAGATCGACCTGATCGTGTCGGCGCTGGGCAAGAACGCCGAGCGCGCCAAGGTGATCGACTTCTCCGTGGCCTACGCGCCGTTCTACCAGGCCGTGTTCGGGCCGAAGTCGCTCTCCATCAAGAGCTTCGCCGACCTGGGCGGCAAGACCATCGCGGTGACGCGCGGCACCATCCAGGACGATGCGCTGCAGCAGGTGGCGCCGCCCACGCTGAAGATCCAGCGCTTCGAGGACGACAACTCCACCGTGGCCGCCTTCGTCTCGCAGCAGACGCAGCTGATCGCCACCGGCGCGGCGGTGGCGGCGATGGCGATCCAGAAGCACCCGCAGGTGCAGGCCGAGTACAAGCTGCTGCTGAAGGACTCGCCCAACTTCGTCGGCGTGCGCAAGGGCGACGCCACGCTGCTGGCCAAGGTCAACGACATCCTGCGCCAGGCCAAGACCGACGGCACCCTCAACACCTACGCGCAGAAGTGGCTGGGCCGTGGTACCGGTGAACTGCCCGAGTAAGCACGGCCGCCGCCGGGCGGCGCCGTGCCGCGCGGACCGCCGCCAGCGGTGCGCGGCCACGGCGCGGCGCCCGCGTGCCAGCGCGCTTCCCCGCCCGCTTCCCCGGCGGCGCGCCGCGCGCGCCGCCCCGCCTTATCGATGCCAGGCATGATCTCTTTCGACTTCACCCCCGTCTTCGCGCAGTGGCCGATGCTGCTGCGCGGCCTGCTGCAGACCGTGCTGCTGACCGCGCTGTCGGCGCTGCTGGGCACGCTCGCCGGCATCGGCTGCGCCTGGCTGCGCCTGCATGGCACCGGCTGGGCGCGCTTCCTGGCCGGCGCCTACGTCGAGCTGATCCGCAACACGCCCTACATCATCCAGCTCTTCTTCATCTTCTTCGGCCTGCCTTCGCTGGGCGTGCGGCTGTCGCCGGAAGTGGCCTGCGTGCTGTCGATGACGCTGAACCTGGGTGCCTATGCCTGCGAGATCGTGCGCGCCGGGCTGGACGCCACGCCGCGCGGCCAGATCGAGGCCGCGCAGAGCCTGGCGCTGAACCGCTGGCAGATCTTCACGCGGGTGGTGCTGCCGCCCTCGCTGGCGCGCGTGTGGCCGGCGCTGGTGGGCCAGATCATCATCGTGATGCTCGGCTCTTCCGTGTGCAGCCAGATCTCGGCCGAGGAGCTGTCGTACGCCGCCAACCTGATCGCCAGCCGCACCTTCCGTAATTTCGAGTCCTACATCGTCGCCACGCTCGCCTACCTGGCGCTGGCCGCGGCGCTGCGCCAGCTGCTGAACTGGATCGGGCCGCGCTTCGTTTTCCGCCGCTGAAGGAGTGCCGGCATGATCGAATTCTCTCTCTGGGATATCCTGCGCAACCTGCTGCTGGCGCTGCGCTGGACCGTCGGGCTGTCGCTGATCGCCTTCGTCGGTGGCGGCGTGCTGGGGCTGGCGCTGCTGGTGGCGCGCATCGCCCGGCTGCCCGGCGCAGAACGCGGCGTGGCCCTCTATGTGCAGCTGTTCCAGGGCATCCCGCTGCTGATGCAGCTCTTCCTCGCCTACTTCGGCCTGGCGCTGGTCGGCGTCGACGCCTCGCCGCTGTTCTCGGCCGCGCTGTGCCTGTCGCTCTATACCGGCGCCTACCTGACCGACATCTGGCGCGGCTGCGTCAACGCGGTGCCGAAGGGGCAGTGGGAGGCATCGGCCAGCCTGGCCATGAGCCTGGGCGAGCAGCTGCGCCACGTCATCCTGCCGCAGGCGGCGCGCCTGGCGGTGGCGCCCACCGTGGGCTTCCTGGTGCAGGTGATCAAGGGCACCGCGCTGGCCTCGGTGATCGGCTTCGTCGAGGTGACCAAGGCCGGCCAGATCATCTCGAACGCCACCTTCCAGCCCTTCCTCGCCTACGGCTGCGTGGCGCTGCTGTACTTCGCGCTGTGCTTCCCGCTGTCGCTGTGGAGCCGCCAGCTCGAACGGCGGCTGCGGCCGCAGCGCTAGGCGGCGCTCCCTTCCTCCCACGCTCCCCTCGCCCCCATCTTCAACCGCGCATCCGCAGACAGGTTTCCCCATGCAAGACGCTATCTCCAGCCCGGCCGCTTCCGCCACGCACCCCGCCCCCTCGCAGCAGGGCGATGTCCCCGCCGCCGCGCCCTTCGCCCTGGTCGACATCCAGGGCCTGCGCAAGCGCTATGGCGACAACGAAGTGCTCAAGGGCATCGACCTGCGCATCGGCCGGCGCGAGGTGGTCACCATCATCGGCCGCAGCGGCTCGGGCAAGAGCACGCTGCTGCGCTGCGTGAACGGGCTCGAGGCCTTCCAGCAGGGCGGGCTGGCCGTCGACGGCCAGCCGCTGCGGCACGACGATGCCAAGGCGATGCGCGCGCTGCGCCAGAACGTCGGCATGATCTTCCAGAACTTCAACCTGTTCCCCCACCTCAGCGCCGGCCGCAACGTGATGCTGGCGCCCGCGCTGGTCAAGGACATGCCGAAGGCCGAGGCCGAGCGGCGCGCCCGCGCGCTGCTGGCGCGCGTGGGCCTGGGCGACAAGTTCGACAGCTACCCCGACCAGCTCTCCGGCGGCCAGCAGCAGCGCGTGGCCATCGCCCGCGCGCTGGCGATGGACCCGGCCGTGCTGCTGTGCGACGAGATCACCTCCGCGCTCGACCCGGAACTGGTGGGCGAGGTGCTCGGCGTGGTCGAGAGCCTCGCCGCCGACGGCATGACCCTGATCATGGTCACGCACGAGATGAACTTCGCGCGCAAGGTCAGCGATCGCGTGGTCTTCATGCACCAGGGCAAGGTGCACGAGGTGGACACGCCCGAGCGCATCTTCGGCAGCCCGCAGACGCCGGAGCTGAAGCAGTTCCTGTCGATGATCTGAGCGCCGGCGGGAAGCCTCCCGCCCGCCCCGTCCACCGCCGGCGCAGCCCCCTCCGCTGCGCGGCGCCGTAGCCACGCCGCGGCCCCTCCCGGCGCCCCCCGGCGGTCCCCCTTCACCTCCCGCCAGCCCCCTGCGGACCGCCCCATGACGGAACCTGGAGCTGGTGCATCGCACCATCGCAAGGCAGCGCCGCCCGGCACGCCACCCCGCCGGCCGTGCCGGGCGGCGTCGGCCTGCTGGCGCGAATCTTCATGCAAATCAAAGGATTAAGGGAAATCTCCAACGGGCCGGCGGCCACCCCGGCAACGCTTGGCCCGAACCTTGCTGCATTGCTTCGCGACGCTGTCGACAGTTGACGATTCGGCTCAGAGCGTCTTGAATCATCCTGTCGACAGTTGACCATCGACGTAAAACCGAGCCAGAAGACCTGCCGCCAAGGCACCACCAAGGCACCAGAAAGGAATCGAGACATGGGCATCCAACTCGCCACCGCCACCCCGCGCTCCCCCCGCTCCGACGCCGAGCAGCAGGTCCGCGCCGACCTCGCCGCCGCCTACCGGCTGGTCGCGCACTACGGCATGGACGACAGCATCTACACGCATATCTCCGCGCGCGTGCCCGGCACGCACGACCGCTTCCTGATCAACCCCTTCGGCACCCTGTTCCGCGACATCACCGCCTCCTCGCTGGTGTGCATCGACCTCGACGGCAACATCGTCGACGGCGCGCCCGGGCAGGACGTCAACCCGGCCGGCTTCACCATCCACAGCGCGGTGCACGCGGCACGCCCCGACGCCCTGTGCGTGCTGCACACCCACACAGTGGCCGGCGTGGCGGTGTCCTCGCTGGCCTGCGGCCTGCAGCCGTGCAACCAGTGGGCGCTGCAGTTCCACGACCGCGTGGTCTACCACGACTTCGAAGGCATCGCGCTGGACCACGACGAGCGCGAGCGCCTGGTGGCCGACCTCGGCCCCTCCGCGCGCGCCATGATCCTGCGCAACCACGGCCTGCTGACGCTGGGCCGCAGCGTCGCCGAGGCCTTCATCCTGATGCACAACCTGGAGCGCGCCTGCCGCGTGCAGCTCGCCGTCCAGTCCAGCGGCGAAGCGGTCTACGCGGTGCCGGAAGCGATCCGCGAGAAGACCGCGCGGCAGTACGAGAGCGGCGACAGCAACCGCCTGGCCGGCAGCGCCGACCCGTACGCGCGCGAATGGCGCGCGCTGCTGCAGCGCCTGGAGCCGGCCGCCCCGGTGCCCTACCACGCTTGATCACGCTTGATCACGCTTAATCACGCCTGACCCCGCGCGGCGCCCGCCAGCATCCGGGCGCGCCGCGGCGCTTGTTCCGCATCGTCCCCATCCTCAGCCCCCTAGGAGAGTCACGCCATGAACCGCCGCCAACTGCTCAAGCTGGGCGCCGCCACCAGCGGCCTGTCGATCGCAGGCATTCCCCTCCACGTCCTGGCCGCCGGCAAGAAAGGCGGCATCATCAACGCGCTGGTGCAGCCGGAGCCTTCCGGGCTGATGATCGGCATCACGCAGAACGGCCCCACCCAGCTCATCTCCGGCAACATCTACGAAGGCCTGCTGCGCTACGACGACAAGCTCGAGCCGCTGCCGGCGCTGGCCACCTCCTGGACCGTGGGCGGCAACGGCACGGTCTACACCTTCAAGCTCAAGCCCAACGTCACCTGGCACGACGGCAAGCCCTTCACCGCCGCCGACGTGGTGTTCTCCGCCGACGTGTTCCTGCGCAAGACCCATGCGCGCCTGCGCGCCAACCTGGCGGCGGTGGAGAGCATCCGCGCGCTCGACCCGCTCACCGTCGAGTTCAAGCTGAAGTACCCCTTCAGCCCCTTCCTCGGCATCTTCGAAGTGGGCTCGATGCCGATGGTGCCCAAGCACCTCTACGAGGGCACCGATTTCCTCAACAACCCGGCCAACGCCAGGCCGATCGGCACCGGCCCGTTCAAGTTCAAGGAGTGGGTGCGCGGCTCCTACATCCAGCTGGTGCGCAATGAGCAGTACCACCAGGCCGACGTGCCGCTGGTCGACAGCGTCTACTTCCACGTGATCCCCGACGCCGCCGCGCGCGCCGCCGCCTTCGAGTCGGGCAAGGTCGACGTGGTGCCGGGCGGCGCGGTCGAGTACTTCGACGTGGCGCGGCTGGCCAAGCTGCCGGGCGTGCAGGTCAGCACCAAGGGCTGGGAATTCTTCGCGCCGCACTCGTGGCTGTGGGTCAACCACCGCAAGGCGCCGATGGACAACATCAAATTCCGCCAGGCGCTGGCCTTCGCCATCGACCGCGACGCCATCGCGCGCGTGGCCTGGCAGGGCTTCGCCAAGACCGCCACCGGCCCCTTCAACAGCCACATCAAGTTCTACAGCACCGACGTGGCCAAGTACCCGCGCGACCTCGCGCGCGCCAAGCAGCTGCTGGCCGAGTCCGGCTACAAGGGCGAGACCCTGCGCCTGCTGCCGCTGCCCTACGGCGAGACCTGGCAGCGCTCGGCCGAGATGGTGCGGCAGAACCTGCAGCAGGCCGGCATCAAGATCGAGATGACGCCCACCGACGTGGCCGGCTGGGGCGAGCGCCTCAACAAGTGGGACTACGACCTCGCCTTCACCTACGTCTACCAGTACGGCGATCCGGCGCTGGGCGTGGCGCGCAACTACACCTCGGACAACATCGCCCAGGGCTCGCCCTTCAACAACGTGGAGGGCTACCGCAACGCCAAGGTCGACGAGCTGTTCCATGCCGGCGCGCGCGAGATGGACCCCGCCAGGCGCGGCGCCATCTACCAGCAGGTGCAGAAGATCCTGCTCGACGAGATGCCGGTGGTGTGGATGCACGAGCTCAACTTCCCCACCCTGTACCGCAGCCGCGTCAACAACCTGATCAGCTCCGGCATCGGCCTCAACGACAGCCTGGGCCGGGCCTGGCTGGCCTGAGGCCGGCACCGTACGCGGGAGCCACGCCATGCAACGCACGCAACGCCTCGTGGGCCGCCTGATCCAGGGCGTGCTCGCCATCCTCATCATCGCCACCGTCAACTTCCTGCTGATCCGTGCCGCGCCAGGCGACCCGGTCTCGGTGATGGCCGGCGAATCGGGCGCCTCCGACGCCCAGTTCGTGGCCCAGCTGCGCACGCAGTTCGGCCTCGACCAGCCGCTGCCGCAGCAGCTCGGCAAGTACCTGGTGCACGTGGCGCAGCTCGACCTGGGCTTCTCCTACCGGCAGCAGCGGCCGGTGCTGGACCTGATCGTCGAGCGCCTGCCCGCCACCCTGCTGCTGACCGGCACCGCCTTCGCGCTGTCGCTGCTGTTCGGCGTGGTGCTGGGCGCGCTGGCCAGCCGTCGCGCCGGCACCTGGGTGGACAGCGCCATCACGGTGCTGTCGCTGCTGTTCTACGCCACGCCGCTGTACTGGCTGGCGATGATGGCGGTGCTGCTGTGCTCGGTGCGCTTCGACTGGCTGCCGGGCTTCGGCTACGCCACCGTCGGCGCCGACCTGCACGGCGTGGCACGCGCGCTCGACATCGGCCAGCACCTGGTGCTGCCGGCGCTGACGCTGGCGCTGTTCTACATGGCGGTCTACGCCCGCATGACGCGCGCCTCGATGCTGGAGGTGGCGCAGATGGACTTCGTCAAGACGGCGCGCGCCAAGGGCCTGCATCCGGGCCGCATCCAGCGCGCCCACATCCTGCGCAACGCGCTGCTGCCGGTGGTCACGCTGGCCGGCATCCAGGCCGGCGGCATGATCGGCGGCGCGGTGCTGACCGAGACCGTGTTCGCCTGGCCCGGCATCGGCCGCCTGATGTTCGATGCGCTGCTGCAGCGCGACTACAACCTGCTGCTGGGCTGTTTCCTGGTGACCGCCGCCATGGCCGTGGCCTTCAACTTCGTCACCGACTTCGTCTACACCCTGGTCGACCCGAGGATTGAACTGAAATGAACCACACATTCTGGCGGCGCTTCTGCCGCAACAAGGCCGCGCTGCTGGGCCTCGCCGTGCTGGCGGCGGTGGCCGTGCTGGCGCTGTTCGGTCCCTGGCTGGCCGGCAACGATCCGTGGGAGATGGCGCAGCAGCCCTTCCTGCATCCGCTGCAGCAGCCGGGCTTCGCGCTCGGCACCGACACCATGGGGCGCGACATCCTGTCCGGCGTGATCCACGGCGCGCGCATCTCGCTGCTGATCGGGCTCGTCTCCACCGTGGTCTCGCTGGCCATCGGCGTCACGCTGGGGGCGCTGTCGGGCTATTTCGGCGGCTGGGTCGATGCCGCGCTGATGCGCTTCACCGAGCTGTTCCAGGCCGTGCCCAGCTTCGCGCTGGCGCTGGTGCTGGTGGCCATCTTCGAGCCCTCCATCGCCTCCATCGTGACGGCCATCGCGGTGGTCTCCTGGCCGCCGGTGGCGCGCCTGGTGCGCAGCGAGTTCCTGACCCTGCGCCAGCGCGACTTCGTCGCCGCCGCGCGCCTGGCCGGCGAATCGACGCCGCGCATCATCCTCACGCAGATCCTGCCCAACGCCACTTCGCCCATCGTGGTGATGGCCTCGCTGATGGTGGCGACCGCCATCCTGCTGGAATCCAGCCTGAGCTTCATGGGCCTGGGCGATCCCAACCACATGAGCTGGGGCTATATGGTCGGCCAGGCGCGCACGGTGCTGCGCCAGGCCTGGTGGATGGCGGTGTTCCCCGGCACCGCCATCGTGCTGACGGTGCTGGCGCTGAACATGGTCGGCGAAGGACTCAACGACGCGCTCAACACGCGCCTGGGCGGGAGAGGACGATGAACGCACCCGTGCTCGATATCCAGGGCCTGAGCATCCGCCTGCCCGCCGGCGGCGACCGCGCGCTGGCGGTGCGCGAGGCCTCGCTGACGCTGCAGGCCGGCCAGACCCTGTGCGTGGTGGGCGAATCCGGCTCCGGCAAGTCGATGATCGCCAACGCGGTGATGGGCCTGCTGCCGCGCCCGCACGTGGAACCGGTGGCCGGGCGCATCCTGTTCGAAGGCCAGGACCTGCTGGCGCTGCCCGAGCCCGCGCTGCGCGCGCTGCGCGGCCAGCGCCTCGGCATGGTGTTCCAGGAGCCGATGACCGCCCTCAACCCTGTCATGCGCATCGGCGACCAGATCGCCGAGGTGTTCGACGCGCACCAGCGCCTGCCCGCCGCCGAGAAGCGCCGGCGCATCCTCGCCGCGCTCGCCGACGTCGGCCTGCCCGATCCGGCGGCGCTCTGCGACAGCTATCCCTTCCGCCTGTCGGGCGGCCAGCGCCAGCGCGTGATGATCGCCAGCGCGATGGTGCTGGAGCCGCGCCTGCTGATCGCCGACGAGCCGACCACCGCGCTCGACGTCACCACCCAGGCGCAGATCCTCAAGCTGGTGCGCGAGCTGCAGCAGCGGCGCGGCACCGCGGTGCTGTTCATCACCCACGACTTCGGCGTGGTCTCCGAGATCGCCGACGAGGTGGTGGTGATGCAGACCGGCAGCATCGTCGAGCGCGGCCCCGCCGCGCGCGTGCTGCGCGCCCCGCAGCACGAGTACACGCGCCGCCTGATCGCCGCCATCCCCGGCGGCGAGGCACGCGCGCCGGCGCCGCGCGCCGACGACGCCAACCGCGTGCTGCAGGTGCAGGACCTGTGCAAGACCTACCGCTCCGGCGGCGGGTTGCTGCGGCGCGGCCGCGAGGTGCAGGCCGCGCGCGACATCAGCTTCGAGCTGTGGCGCGGCCAGACCCTCGGCCTGGTCGGCGAATCGGGCTCGGGCAAGTCCACCGTGGGCCGCTGCATCGCCGGGCTGGCCCCCTTCAACGGCGGACGCGTGGTGGTCAACGGCCGCACCCTGGCGGCCGGCGGCAGCGTGCCGCGGCATGCCGCCGGGCAGATCCAGATGGTGTTCCAGGATCCCTACGCCTCGCTCAATCCGCGCCATCGCATCGGCGCCGCCATCGCCGCCGGCCCGATCGCCCAGGGCGTGCCGCGCGAGCAGGCACGCGCGCGCGCGGTCGAACTGCTGGGCCTGGTCGGCCTCGGCCCCGAGGCCGCCGAACGCTATCCGCACGAATTCTCCGGCGGGCAGCGCCAGCGCATCGGCATCGCGCGCGCGCTGGCCATGCGCCCGGCGCTGCTGATCGCCGACGAGCCGGTGTCCGCGCTCGACGTCTCGGTGCAGGCGCAGGTGCTGGAGCTGTTCGCCCAGGTGCGCGAGCAGTTCCAGCTCGCCATGGTCTTCATCACCCACGACCTGCGCGTGGCGGCGCAGATGTGCGACCACATCGCGGTCATGCAGCGCGGCGAGATGGTCGAGTATGGCGAGACCGCGCGCGTGCTGGGCGATCCGCAGCATGCCTATACGCGCCGCCTGATCGAGGCCATCCCGCGCCTGGCGCGCCCGGCGCCCGAGCCGCCGCCGTCCGGGCGGGCGGACGGCGCGCCGTACCGCGAGAGGGCCGCGGCATGAACGGCGCCATCGCATCCCAGCTGGCCTCCGCGAACCCCGCCGCCGCGCCCGAGGCGCCCGACGCGCCGCGCGACGCCGCGCCGCCGGTCATCGCCCTGCTCAGCAGCGTGCTCGACATGCGCTACCTGGCGCCCGCCTTCGAAGCGGCCTGCCCCGGCACCGAACTGCGCTACGCCGACGCGCTCGGCGCGCCCGAGCGCATCGACGCGGCGGTGTGCTGGTATCCGCCGCCGGGCCTGCTGGCCACGCTGCCGCGCCTGCGCCTGGTGCAGTCCCTGGCCGCCGGCATCGACCACCTGCCCGCCGGGGAGGCGCGGCGCGCGCCGCTGCTGTGCCGCATCGTCGACCCCACCATGGCCGGCGGCATGGCCGCCTATGTGGCCTGGGCGGTGATCCACCGCCAGCGCGCCATGGACGCCTACCTCGCCAGCGCCGCCGCCGGCCGCTGGCAGGAAGAGCCCATCGTGCCGCCGGCGCGCCATCGCGTCGGCATCGCCGGCCTCGGCACGCTCGGCGAAGCCTGCGCGCGCGCGCTGCTGGCGCTGGGCTATGCGGTGCGCGGCTGGAGCCGCACGCCGCGGCCGGCGGCGCCGGCGCAGGTCGAGTGCTTCCACGGCGCCGCCGGCCTGGACGCCTTCCTGTCCGGCTGCGACACCCTGGTGTGCCTGCTGCCGCTGACCGAGCAGACGCGCGGCTTCCTCGGCGCCGAGGTGTTCGCACGGCTGCCGCGCGGCGCGCACGTGGTCAACGTCGGGCGCGGCGCCCACCTGGACGAGGACGCCCTGCTGGCCGCGCTCGCCACGGGCCAGCTCGGCGCCGCCACGCTGGACGCCTTCGTGCAGGAACCGCTGCCGGCCGGCCATCCGTTCTGGCATCACCCGCGCATCGTCGTCACGCCGCACGTGGCCACGCGCACCGATGCCGCCGTCATCGCGCGCCAGACGCTGGACAACCTCGCGCTGGCGCGCCGCGGCCTGCGCCCGCCGGCCGCGGTCGACCCGGCGCAAGGCTATTGATGGCGGCCTGCGACGACTGAGTCCTGACGAGTAACGCCTGACGACCACCGATCACGATCCGCGATGCCAACCACAAGGAGACCCGCCAGCATGGACACCGCCCCCGACCGACTTGCCGACCGGCATGCCAGCCTCGCCGCCGGCGACATCGCCGCCCACCTGCATCCCTTCACCAACCTGGCGGCGCATCCCGAGGTGGGCCCGCTGGTGATCACGCGCGGCGACGGCATCTTCGTCGAAGACGACCAGGGCCGGCGCTACCTGGAGGGCATGTCCGGGCTGTGGTGCAGCGCGCTCGGTTTCAGCCACGCGCGCGTGATCGAGGCCGGCGTGCGCGCGCTGCGCACGCTGCCCTACTACCACACCTTCAACCACCGCTCGAACCCCGCCGCCATCGAACTGGCGCAGGCGCTGCTGGCGCTGGCGCCGGTGCCGATGTCCAAGGTGTTCTTCGCCAACTCCGGCTCGGAGGCCAACGACAGCGCCGTCAAGCTGGTCTGGTACTACCACAACGCGAGCGGCCGCCCGGCCAAGAAGAAGATCATCGCGCGCCGGCGCGCCTACCACGGCGTGACGGTGGCGGCCGCCAGCCTGAGCGGCCTGCCCGCCAACCACCAGGACTTCGACCTGCCGATCGCGCGCATCCTGCACGTGGGCTGCCCGCACCACTACCGGGAGGCGCTGCCCGGCGAGAGCGAGGAAGCCTTCGCCACGCGCCTGGCCGAGGAGCTGGAAGCGCGCATCCTCGCCGAAGGCCCCGACACCGTCGGCGCCTTCATCGCCGAGCCGGTGATGGGCGCGGGCGGCGTGATCGTGCCGCCCGCCACCTACTTCGACAAGATCCAGGCCGTGCTGCGCCGTCACGACGTGCTGCTGATCGCCGACGAGGTGATCTGCGGCTTCGGCCGCACCGGCGCCATGTTCGGCTCGAGCACCTTCGGCCTGCGCCCCGACATCCTCACCTGCGCCAAGGCACTGTCCTCCGGCTACCAGCCGATCTCGGCGGTGATGGTCAGCGCGCGCGTGCACGAAGCCATCGCCGCCAACAGCGGGCGCCTCGGCACCTTCGGCCACGGCTTCACCTATTCGGGCCATCCGGTGGCCACCGCGGTGGCGCTGGAGACGCTGCGCGTCTATGCCGACGAGAACATCCTGGCGCACGTGGCCGAGGTGGCGCCGCGCTTCCAGCAGGGCCTGCGCGCGCTGGCGCAGCGGCCCTGGGTGGGCGAGGTGCGCGGCATCGGCCTGATCGGCGCGGTGGAGCTGGTGGCGGACCGCGCCAGCGGACGGCCCTTCCCGCCGGCCGCCAAGGTCGGCGCGCGCCTGGCCCGGCTCGCGCAGGAAGAGGGCCTGATCGTGCGCGCCATGGGCGACGCCATCGCCTTCTGCCCGCCGCTGATCATCACTGCCGCGCAGATCGACGACATGCTGGCGCGCTTCGGGCGCGCGCTGGATCGGCTCGAGGCCACCCTCGCCGGGGAGGCAGCGGCCAGCGGAGCCACGGCGTGAAGCCCGACGCGAGCCTGCACGGCGGCGCGGTCCCGCTGGCGGCGGGCGCTGGGACGGGCGCTGTGACGGGTGCCGTGACAGGTGCCGCCGCGCCATCGCCAGCGCCCGCGCTGACGGCGGCGCAGGCCGCGGCGCGGCGCCGCCAGGGCATCGCGCTGTTCTTCTGCGCGCTGCTGGCCTTCGCCAGCTACGACGCCTTCTGCAAATGGATGCTGCGCACGCACGCCGCCACCCTGATGAACCTGACGCGCTACCTGGCCGTCAGCGCCATCGCCCTGGCCTGGCTGCTGCGCAGCGGCATGCCGCCGCTGCGCGCGGTTCCCTGCAAGGGGCTGCTGCTGGCGCGCGGCACCGCGCTGGCCATCGTCGCCACCTGCTTCATGGCGGCGCTGCTGTGGATGCCGCTGGCCGAGGCCACCGCGATCTACTTCACCGCGCCGCTGATCATGGTGGCGCTGTCGCCCTGGCTGCTCGGCGAGCGCGTGCGGCCGGCGCAGTGGGTGGCGGTGCTGGCCGGCTTCGTCGGCATGCTGCTGATCGTGCGCCCCGGCAGCGACCTGCCGGCGCTGGGCACGCTGCTGATGGCGGTGTCGGCGGTCTGCTACGCCATCTTCCAGCTGCTCACGCGGCGCCTGGCCGCGCAGGTGGAGGCGCCGGTGCTGTACGCTTCCACCGCGCTGGCCTGCCTGGTGCTGACCGGCGTGCCGGCGCTGGCGCTGCTGCCCGAGCCGCTGCCGCCCTGGCCCGAGCTGGCACTGATGTTCGCCGGCGGCCTGTGCAGCGGCGCGGCACAATTGCTGCTGCTGGCGGCCTTCCGCCGCGTCGCGGCCGCCACGCTGGCGCCGCTGAACTACTTTCAACTGCTGCTCGCGGTGCTCCTCAGCAGCTTCGTCTTCCAGCGCCCGCCCGACGCCATCGCGCTCGCGGGCATCGCCCTGATCATGCTATCCGGCGGCTTCCTGGCTTGGCGCAGCACGCTGGCACCGCGCCGAGAGGATTGACGATGTCTACCGCAACGCTTGACGACCTGCCCGCCTTCTCCTCGATCGAGGTGTCCGACCTGGTGGCCGCCGTCGAGGCCCAGCTCACCCAGGCCATCGTGGAGGGCCGCCTGCCGCCCGGCAGCCGCATCGTCGAGGCCGAGATCGCGCGCCGCATGAACGTCAGCCGCGCGCCGGTGCGCGAGGCCGCGCGCCGGCTGGAGCGCCAGGGCGTGCTGGTGGCGCGCCCGCGCCACGGCTTCGCGGTGCGCACCATCACCACGCGCGAGATCGACGACCTGTTCCAGCTGCGCCTGAACCTGGAGCTGATGGCGGTGTCGCTGGCCTGCCGCCAGGCCTCCGACGCCGGCCTGGCGCGCCTGATGCAGATGGTCGACGAGATGGTGCGCGACGCCGACTCGCTGCCCCAGTCCGAGCGCGTGGCGCGCGACCTGGGCTTCCACACCTACCTGTGCGAGCTGTCCGGCAACGCCTACCTGCACCGCGTGTTCGTCAACATGCAGACCGAGATCCGCATGGTGGTGGCGCTGATCGACCGCGTCTACGCCGATCCGCGCGTGGTGGCCGAGACCCACCGCCCGATCGCGCGCGCGGTCGGGCAGCGCGACGAGCAGGCCGCGGCCGCCGCCCTGCGCTTCCATATCGAGGATGCACACACCCATTTGCGCGCTGTGTTCATGCAGAAGCAGGGCACGGCACCGATCCCCCCCAAGGAGCCCGCCCCATGAAAGTCGTCTACAGCGACCAGCATCTCGACCACGATCCGCGCCAGTTCCTGGTGCGCGGCCGCCTTAAGCGCAGCAACGAACAGCCCGAGCGCGCGCAGCGGCTGCTCGCCGCGGTGAAGGCCGACGGCCACGCCGTGGTGGCGCCGGCGGCCTACGGCGCCGCACCGCGCGCCGCAGTGCACACGCCCGAGTACCTGCGCTTCCTGGAAACGGCGTACGCGCGCTGGCAGGAACTGGGCGATGCCTCCGAAGAGGTGCTGCCCAACATCCACCCCTTCCCCGGCCAGCCCTTCACCTACCCCGACAGCATCGTCGGCCAGGCCGGCTACCACATGGGCGACGCGGCCTGCTCGATCGGGCCCGCCACCTGGCGTGCGGCCACCGCCTCGGCCGAGGTCGCCACCCATGCCGCGCAACTGGTCGCCGACGGCGAGCGCGCCGTCTACGCGCTGTGCCGCCCGCCCGGCCACCACGCTTACGTCGACCGCGCCAACGGCTTCTGCTACCTGAACAACGTCGCCATCGCCGCGCAGCACCTGCGCCAGTGGCACGCACGCGTGGCCATCCTCGACATCGACATGCACCACGGCAACGGCACCCAGGGCATCTTCTACCGCCGCGCCGACGTGCTGACCATCTCGCTGCACGGCGATCCGCGCCTGTTCACGCCCTTCTTCACCGGACACGCCCACGAGAAGGGCGAGGGCGACGGCCTGGGCTACAACCTCAACCTGCCGCTGGCGCGCGGCACCGGCGACGAGGCCTACCTGGCCGCGCTGCGCGGCGCCTGCGACACGCTGCGCGCCTTTGCGCCGGGCGCGCTGGTGGTGGCGCTCGGGCTCGACGCCCACGAACGCGACCCCTACCAGGCCCTGGCGGTGACCACGCCGGGCTTCGCCCGCATCACGGCGGAGATCGCCCGGCTCGGCCTGCCCACGGTGCTGGTGCAGGAAGGCGGCTACCTGTCCGACGATCTCGGCCCCAACCTGTCGAGCGCGCTGCGCGGCTTCGAGGGGGCGGCATGAGTGCGCGGGCAGAGGTGGCAGAGGCGGCGGGACCGGCGGCGCGGCCACCTGGCGCGGCAGGCATGGCAGGCACGGCGGCCGGTACCGCGGTGCTGAGCGACACCGTGCGCAAGGTGCCGCTCGAATGGGCGCAGACGCTGGCCGCCTGGCACTACGGGCTGACCGGACGCCTGAGCGTGCTGAGCGGCGAGCGCGACAGCAACTTCCTGCTCGAGGCCGATGCCGGCCACGGCGGCACGCGTGCGCGCCGCTTCATGCTGAAGATCTCGCACCCGGCGGAGTCCGCGCTGGTGGCCGACTTCCAGACCCAGGCGCTGCTGCATGTCGCCGCCACCGACCCGCTGCTGCCGGTGCAGCGCATCGAGCCCACCGTCGACGGGCGCGCCTCGCTGCAGGCCACCGCGCCCGACGGCACCGCGCGCGTGGTGCGGCTGTTCAGCTACCTGGACGGCGAGCCGCTGCCCAAGGCCGCACGCAGCCCCGCCCAGGCGCGCGCGCTGGCGCGCACGCTGGCGCGCACGCTGGCGCGGCTGGACCTGGCGCTGCGCGAGCTGCGCCACCCCGCCGGCGAACTCGCGCTGCCGTGGGACATCCAGCGCGCCGACGAAGTGCGCGCGCTGCTCGAACACGTGGCGGATCCGCAGCGGCGCGCCATGGCGCTGCGCGTGCTCGACCGCTTCAGCATGCGCGTCAAGCCGCTGCTGCCGACACTGCGGCGCCAGCCCATCCACAACGACCTCAACCTGTACAACGTGCTGGTGGACCCCGCCGACCACGCGCGCATCGCCGGCATCCTCGATTTCGGCGACATGGTGCACGCGCCCCTGGTCAACGACCTGGCGGTGGCGGCGGCCTACCAGGTCGACCCCGCGGGCGACACGCTGGGCGCGCTGGCCGATTTCGTCGGCGCCTACCACGAGGTGCTGCCGCTCACCGCCGACGAGGTCGCGGTGCTGTTCGACCTGCTGCAGGCGCGCCTGGTGATGGTGGTGGCCATCAGCGGCTGGCGCGCCGCGCGCGAGCCGGCCAACGCGGCCTACCTGATGCGCAACAACGCCATCTCCTGGCAGCGGCTGGAGGCCTGCACGGCGATCGCCCCGGGCCAGGCGGCCAGCGTGCTGGCGCGCCGCTGCGAGCTGGCATGAGCGGCGCCCCAGCGGCGCCGGTCCGGATACAGCGGACGCAACCGTCCGGTGAAACAAAGCGAGCCACGGAAACCATGCAAGCCATGCCAACCCTCCACGCAAGCGCAGCAAGCCAAGCCAACGAAGCCAGCGAAGCCGACGAAGCCAACGAAGCGGCCGGGACGCAGGCCATGCTGGCGCGCCGCGCGCGCCTGCTCGGCCCCGCCTACCGGCTGTTCTACCAGGAGCCGCTGCACCTGGTGCGCGGCGAAGGCGTGTGGCTGGTCGACGCGCACGGGCGGCGCTATCTCGACGCCTACAACAACGTCGCCGCGGTCGGCCACTGCCATCCGCACGTGGTCGCAGCCATCGCGCGCCAGGCCGCCACGCTCAACACCCACACGCGCTACCTGCACGACGGCATCCTCGACTACGCCGAGCGCCTGCTCGGCACCATGCCGGCCGCGCTCGGCCACCTGATGCTGACCTGCACCGGCAGCGAAGCCAACGACCTGGCGCTGCGCATCGCCGCCGCCCACACCGGCGGCAACGGCCTGGTCATCACCCGCTTCGCCTATCACGGCGTCACCGCCGCGCTGGCCGAGGCCTCGCCCTCGCTGGGCGCGCAGGTGCGGCTGGGCAGCCATGTGCGCACCGTGCCCGCGCCCGATCCGCGCCTGCCGCCGGAGCAGGTCGGCCCCGCCTTCGCGCGCGGCGTGCGCGCCGCCATCGCCGAGCTGCAGGCGAGCGGCCTGCGTCCCGCCGCCCTGCTGGTCGACACGGTCTTCTCCAGCGACGGCATCCTGACCGACCCGCCCGGCTTCCTGGCCGAAGCCGTCGACGCCATGCGCGCGGCCGGCGGCCTCTTCATCGCCGACGAGGTGCAGCCCGGCCTGGGCCGTACCGGCGAAGCGATGTGGGGCTTCCTGCGCCACGGCGTGGTGCCCGACCTGGTGACCATGGGCAAGCCGATGGGCAACGGCCACCCGCTCGCCGGCGTGGCGGTGCGGCCCGAAGTGATGGCCGCCTTCGGCAACCAGTGCCGCTACTTCAACACCTTCGGCGGCAACCCGGTGGCGGTGGCGGCCGGCATGGCGGTGCTGGATGTGATCGAAGGAGAAGGACTGATGGCCAACGCCCTGCGCGTCGGCGCCTACCTGCGCGCGCGGCTGGACGAACTGGCGCGCCTGCACCCGGCCATCGGCGACGTGCGCGGAGCGGGCCTGTTCACCGGCGTCGAACTGCTCGGCACCGATGCCGCGCGCGCACCGGATGGCGCGGCCGCCGCGCGCGTGGTCAATGCCATGCGCCGGCGCGGTGTGCTGGTCAGCAGCGCCGGCGAACACGGCAACGTGCTGAAGATCCGGCCGCCGCTGGTGTTCGGCGAAGCGCACGCCGACCTGCTGGTGGAAGCGCTGGCGGCCGCGCTGGAGGCTTGAAAGGCACGAGCGCGGGCCGCACCTCCCGGCCTACTCGCCGCCGGGGGCGGGGGCGGGGGCGGGGGCGGGATATTTGCGCGCGTTGCGCTCCATCTTGGCCCGCACCGCCGCGTCCAGGTCCACCCCCAGCGCGGTCACCAGCTGCGCCAGGTAGATCGTGATGTCGGCCAGCTCCTGCTCCACATGCTCGCGCTCGGCGCCGGCCATCACCTCGCGCGATTCGTCCTCGGTCTGCCACTGGAAGATCTCGACCAGCTCGGCCACCTCGACGGACAAGGCCATGGCCAGGTTCTTGGGACTGTGATACTTGCCCCAGCCACGCGCCTCGCCGAAGGCGGCGGCGGCTTGCTGGAGGTTGCGGAGATCGATCAGGGACATGGCGACAAGCGCCCCGGCGGGCGCGCAAGACAACGGTTCGGGGCGTATTGAAGCATGGTTTGCGGGGGACGGGGCAAGGCGGTGGTGGCGCGATGGTCTGCGCAACGGGCGGGCGCCCGCCCTCTCCCCCGGCCCCTCTCCCGCAGGCGGGAGAGGGGAGCGGACCGGCGCGGCGCGAATCCTGTCGTGCTGATCGAAGCCAACAGAGCCACCATCACCCTACCCCCGCCCCGACAGCGCCGCCGCCCACGCCGCCGGCGTCAGCCCATAGGCGCGCTTGAAGTGCCGCGTCATATGACTCTGGTCGGCAAATCCCGCTTCCAGCGCGGCAGCCCCGGCGGGGGTGCCGGCGGCCAGCAGGCGCCGCACCAGGTCGAGCTGGCGCTGGGTGCGGAAGCGGCCGGGGCTGGTGCCGAACAGGGCGCGGAACTGGCGCGCGAGGGTCCAGCGGTCGAGCCCGCTGGCGCGCTCCAGCGTCTCCATCGCATGGCGTTCGGCCGGGGTCGCGGCGATCAGTTCGCGCACGCGCTGGACGGCATCGAGCGCGCGCGCGCCCGGCCGCAGGGGCGTGCCGCCGGAGGCGGCCACCAGCAGGTTGGCCACCGCCACCGCGATCTCCACGCGCGCCAGCGCGTCGATCTCGCCGTCGAGATCCCAGACCCCGCTGGAGAAGCCTTCCGGCAGCAGCGCGCCGCCCACCACCGGCGCGCGCACGAAAGGCAGCGGGCGGCCGCCCAGCGCCTGCTGGACCAGGCCCGGATCGACGTAGACGATACGGTAGCCGAAGCCCGCCTCGGTGCCGGCGCCGCCGTCGTGCAGTTCATCGGGGTGCAGGATGTGGCATTGCCCCGGCAGGCAGACGCGGCGCTCGCCGCGGTAGCGGAAGGTCTGCACGCCGGCCGTGGTGACGCCGATGGCATAGGTGTCGTGGCGGTGCGGCGCGAAGGCCTGCCCGTGGAAGAAGGCTTCGGCGCGCTCGATGCCGGCGCCGCCGCGGCCCATGCGGATGCGGTTGCCGCCCGCGCCGGGCGGCCGTGCACAATCGTTCAAGACACCTCCTCCAAGCCGGCCTAAAGTGGTCCTCGACGGTCTGCCCGCCGCGGCTGCCCAGCATAGCGCCAATCCACGGCGCAAGCATGCGGGCAGGCGGCGCCCGGCCCGGCCCATCCAAGGAGACGACAGACATGGCAATCGGATTCATCGGCCTGGGCGTGATGGGGCAGCCCATGGCGCTCAACCTGGCACGCGCGGGCACGCCGCTGGTGGTGTGGAACCGCAGCGCCGACAAGTGCGCGCCGCTGCGCGAGGCCGGCGCCACGGTGGCGGAGGACTGCGCGGCAGTGTTCCGCCAGGCACCCATCGTGATCCTGATGCTCGCCAACGACGCGGCGATGGATGCGGCGCTGGGCCGCGCCACGCCCGCCTTCGCCGCGCGCGTGGCCGGCCGCCTGGTGGTCAATATGGGCACCACCTCGGCGCAGTACTCGCGCGCGCTCGGCGATGACATCCGCGCCGCCGGCGGCCGCTACGTGGAAGCACCGGTGTCCGGCTCGCGCAAGCCGGCCGAGGCCGGCCAGCTGGTCGCGATGGTGGCGGGCGAGGCCGGCGACGTGGCCGAGGTGCTGCCGCTGCTGCGCCCGATGTGCCACCAGGTGGTGGAATGCGGCGCGGTGCCCTCGGCGCTGCTGATGAAGCTGGCCGTCAACCTGTTCCTGATCACCATGGTCACCGGGCTGGCCGAGGCCTCGCATTTCGCCCGCCGCCACGGCCTCGACATGGCGCGCTGGCAGGCCGTGCTGGATGCCGGCCCGATGGCCAGCGCCGTGTCGCGCATCAAGGCCGCCAAGCTGGTGGCCGAGGACTTCGAGGTGCAGGCCGCGATCCCCGACGTGCTGAAGAACAACCGGCTGGTGGCCGAGGCCGCGCGCGCCGCCGGCATCGCCTCGCCGCTGCTGGACGTGTGCCATGCACTCTACGGCGAGACGCTGGCGCTGGGCCTGGCGCAGGCCGACATGGTGGCCGTGGTGCGCGCCATCGAGGCGCGCACCGATGCCGGCGCTTGAAGGCAGCGCACCGCGCGCGGGGAACCGCATGCGCCACACGGAGACACTGGACCGATGCCGTGTGCCGCTGGCAACGCTCCGCTGCGCCGGGCCGCATGCCGGATGCGGCGCAATCCGTCCGATGAGTGACTTGAGCTAACCCGGGCCGCCAAATTGCGCTAGGCTTGCCGAACGCAGTGTCTTTCACGGCCCGCTTCGCGGCCGGCCGTGGCGGGGGGCAAGCGGATGGACGACGTGCCGGGTGTTGTCGTCTGCCGGCGGTTCGGGCAGCGCACAGGGAAGGCAGCGGTGATCGGTGCGGCGGGCATCTTGCTGGCAGCCTGCGCCGTGGGGCCCGACTACCATTCGCCGGCGCCGCCCGCGGGTGACCGCGTCACCCCGCAACCCCTGCCCGCCCGCACCGTGGCCACGCCCGGCATGGCGGGCGATGCCGGTGCCGCGCAGCGCTTCGTCGCCGCCGAGGCCATCCCCGGCGACTGGTGGTCGCTGTTCCGCAGTGCCCCGCTCGACGCCCTGATCCGCGACGCCCTCGCCAACAGCCCCAACCTCGATGCCGCGCGCGCGGCGCTGCGCCAGGCGCGCGAGAACTACCGCGCCACCGCCGGCGGCAAGCTGCTGCCGGGCGTGGACGGCCAGCTCGGCGCGCAGCGCTCGCGCGTGTCCGGGCTGAGCTTCGGCGTGCCCGGCGCCAGCGAGGAGTTCACGCTCTACAACGCCTCGGTCAACGTCTCCTACACGCTCGACCTGTTCGGCGGCACGCGGCGCGAGCTGGAGGGACTGCGCGCGCGGATCGACTACCAGCAGTACCAGTGGCAGGCCGCCTACCTGGCGCTGACCGCCAACCTCGTCACCGCCGCCGTCAGGGAAGCCTCGCTGCGCGCGCAGATCGACGCCACGCTGCAGATCGCCGCCGACCAGCAGCAGCAGCTCGACCTGCTGGAACGGCAGTTTGCGCTGGGCGGCGTCAACCAGGCCGCGGTGCTGGCCCAGCGCACCACGCTGGCGCAGACGCGGGCGACCCTGCCGCCGCTGCGCCAGGCGCTGGAGCAGACCCGCCACCAGCTCGCCGTGCTGGCCGGCAGGCCGCCCAGCGACGACACGCTGCCGCGCTTCGCGCTGGCCGACTTCTCGCTGCCGCGCGACCTGCCGGCCAGCCTGCCGTCCGAGCTGGTGCGGCAGCGGCCCGACATCCTCGCCGCCGACGCGCTGCTGCACCAGGCCAGCGCCAATGTGGGGGTGGCCACCGCCGCGCTCTATCCCAAGCTCACGCTGACCGGCAGCTACGGCGCCGAGGCCCTGACGCCGGCCGGCCTGTTCCGCTCGGCCAACACCGTGTGGAGCCTGGGCGCCGGCGTGCTGCAGCCGCTCTTCCACGGCGGCCAGCTCAGCGCGCAGCGGCGCGCGGCCCAGGCCGCCTTCGAGCAGGCCGACGCCCAGTACCGCCAGACCGTGCTGCTGGCCTTCCAGAACGTGGCCGACACGCTGCGCGCGCTCGACAACGACGCGCACGCGCTGGCGGCCCAGGCCGACGCCGCCGCCGCCGCGCAGGCCTCGCTGGAACTGAGCCGGCAGCAGTACCGGCTGGGCGCGGTCAGCTACCTGACCCTGCTCGACGCGCAGCGCCAGTACCAGCAGACGGTGCTGAGCCTGGTGCAGGCGCAGGCGGCCCGCTACGCCGATACCGCCGCGCTCTACCAGGCCGTGGGCGGCGGCTGGTGGAATGCCCGCCAGGACCCGGACGTACGGCCGCCCGCCACCGTGCCGGCGCCGGAGGCCGCACCGGAGGCCGCCCAGCTGGCAGCACCGCGGGCGACGGCCGCCGGCAGCGCCCCCGCGACGGCAGCGGCCATATCCGCCAGATCGGCCGGCCCGGCCGTGGAGACCAGGCAATGAAGAAACGGATGGCGATCATGCTGCTCGGCGTCGGCCTGCTGCTGGCGGCGCTGGTCGGCTTCAACCTGTTCAAGGCGTATATGTTCAAGAAGTTCATGGCGGGCAACGCGGCGCCGCCGGCCACCGTCAGCGCCACGCGCGCGAGCTACCAGGTGTGGCAGCCGCAGTTGTCGGCGGTGGGCAGCCTGCGCGCGGTGCGCGGCGTCGACGTCACCACCGAGATCGCCGGCCTGGTGCGCCAGGTCCACTTCACCTCGGGCGCGCAGGCACGCGCCGGCCAGGTGCTGGTGCAGCTCAACGCCGATGCCGACGTGGCGCAGCTGCAGGCGCTGCAGGCCGCCGCCGAGCTGGCGCAGACGGTCTACGACCGCGACAAGGCCCAGTACGACATCAAGGTGATCGCCAAGGCCACGCTGGACGCCGACGCCGCCGATCTCAAGAGCAAGCGCGCCCAGGTCGCGCAGCAGGCCGCCACGGTGGCCAAGAAGACCATCCGCGCACCCTTCGACGGCAAGCTGGGCATCACCACCCTGAACCCCGGCCAGTACCTGAACCCCGGCGACGCCATCGTCACGCTGCAGGCCATCGACCCCATCTACGCCGACTTCACGCTGCCGCAGCAGGACGTCGGCCAGCTCGCCGTGGGACAGGCCGTGCGCGCCGAAAGCAATGCCTGGCCGGGCCTGCCCTTCCCCGGCAGGATCACATCGATCAATCCCAAGGTCGACACCGCTACCCGCAACGTGCAGGTGGAGGCGCTGCTCGACAACCACGACGGCCGCCTGCTGCCCGGCATGTACGCCACCGTGCGCATCGACGTGGGCACGCCGCAGCGCCGCCTGACGCTGCCGCAGACCGCCATCACCTACAACCCCTACGGCGCCACCATCTTCGTCGTGCAGCCGGCGCCCGCGCCCAGGCCCGGCGAAGCGCCGCCGCCCGCGCCCGGCGGCAAGCCCGCCGCGCCAATGCCGGTGGCGCAGCAGGTGTTCGTCACCGTCGGTCCCACGCGTGGCGACCAGGTCGCCATCGAGAAAGGCGTGGCCGAGGGCACCCAGGTGGTCACCAGCGGCCAGCTCAAGCTGAAGAACGGCACGCGCCTGGTGATCGACAACTCGGTGCGGCCGGCGGACGCGCCCAACCCGGCGCCGCAGGAACAGTAGGCGCGGCCGCGCGCGCCGACCGCCACACCGCCACACCGCCACACCATTACATCGTCATAGCGAGCGTGCCGCGATGAACCTCACCGACCTCTTCATCAAGCGCCCCGTGCTGGCCTCGGTGGTCAGCCTGCTGATCCTCGTGCTGGGCCTGCGCTCGCTGGCGAGCCTGCCGGTCAGCCAGTATCCGCACACCGAGAACGCGGTGGTCACCATCACCACCGCCTACTACGGCGCCAACGCCGAGACGGTGGCCGGCTTCATCACGCAGCCGCTGGAGGCCGCCATCGCGCAGGCGCAGGGCATCGACTACATGTCGTCGGCCAGCACCACCGGCATCTCCACCATCACCTGCACGCTGCGCCTGAACTACGACGCCAACCGCGCGCTGACCGAGATCAGCACGCAGATCAGCTCGGTGCGCAACCAGCTGCCGCCGCAGGCGCAGCAGCCCGTCATCACGGTGCAGGTGGGGCAGACCACCGACACCATGTACATGGGCTTCTACAGCGACGTGCTGCCCGGCAACAGCGTCACCGACTATCTGCTGCGCGTGGTCAAGCCGCGCCTGGATTCGGTCGAAGGCGTGCAGACCGCCGAGATCCTCGGCGCGCGCCAGTTCGCGTTGCGCGCCTGGCTCGACCCGCAACGGCTGGCCGCCTACGGCGTCACCGCGGCCGACGTCTACACCGCGCTGAGCAACAACAACTACCTGGCCGCGCTGGGCAACACCAAGGGCCAGATGGTCAGCGTGGACATCACCAGCAACACCGACCTGCACAGCGTCGACGAATTCAAGCAGCTGGTGGTGAAGTCGAAGAACGGCGCGCTGGTGCGGCTGCAGGACGTGGCCACCGTGGTGCTGGGCGCCGACAACTACAACTTCAGCGTGGCCTTCAGCGGCAAGCGCTCGGTCTTCATCGGCATCAAGACCGCGCCGCAGGCCAATGTGCTCGACGTGGCCGCGCGCGTGCGCAGGATCTTCCCCTCGATCCAGGCGCAGCTGCCCACCGGCCTGACCGGCAAGATCGTCTACGACGCCACCGAGTTCGTCACCACCTCGATCCACGAAGTGATCAAGACGCTGGTGGAAGCGCTGCTGATCGTCACGCTGGTGATCTTCCTGTTCCTGGGCAGCCTGCGCGCGGTGGCCATCCCGGTGATCGCCATGCCGCTGTCGCTGGTCGGCACCTTCTTCGTGATGCTGGCGCTGGGCTACTCGATCAACCTGCTGACGCTGCTGGCGCTGGTGCTGGCCATCGGCCTGGTGGTGGACGACGCCATCATCGTGGTGGAGAACGTCGACCGCCACATGAAGGTGGAAGGCCGCCCGCCGCTGGAGGCCGCGCTGATCGCGGCACGCGAGCTGGGCGGCCCCATCCTGGCGATGACGGTGGTGCTGGTGGCGGTGTACGTGCCGATCGGCTTCCAGGGCGGGCTGACCGGCGCGCTGTTCACCGAGTTCGCCTTCACGCTGGCCGGCGCGGTGGCGGTCTCCGGCGTGGTGGCGCTGACGCTGTCGCCGATGATGTGCGCGCGCTTCTTCAGCGCCGAGCAGGAGTCCGGCACCTTCGTGCAGTTCATCGACCGCCAGTTCGACCGCGTGCACCACGGCTACCGGCGCATGCTCTCCAGCCTGCTCGACACCTGGGTGGTGCTGGTGGTGATGGGCGCGCTGCTGCTGGCGGGCACGGTCTACCTGTTCATGACCTCCAAGACGGAACTGGCGCCGCAGGAAGACCAGGGCCTGGTGCTGTCGCAGATACAAGGCCCGCCGAACGCCACCATCCAGCAGATGCAGACCTATGCCGACCAGGTCTTCGCGCTGTCCAAGGATCTTCCCGAGTATGCGCAGATGTTCCAGCTCACCGGCACGCCCACGCTCAACCAGGGCATCGGCGGCGTGCTGCTGACACCCTGGGACAAGCGCAGCCGCGGCGCGCTCGAACTGCAGCAGGTGCTGCAGCAGAAGTGGAACGGCATCGCCGGCGCGCGCGTGGCGGCCTTCCAGTTCCCGCCGCTGCCCGGCTCGCAGGGCCTGCCGATCCAGTTCGTCATCAACACCACCGAGCCCTTCCAGAACCTGAACGAGGTCTCGCAGGCGGTGCTGGCCAAGGCGCGCGCCAGCGGCATGTTCTTCTTCGTCGACAGCGACCTCAAGCTCGACAAGCCGCAGAGCACGGTGGTGGTCGACCGCGACAAGGTCGGCTCGCTGGGCCTGACCCAGGCCGATGTCGGCGCCACGCTGACCGCCGCGCTCGGCGGCGGCTACGTCAACTACTTTTCCATCGCCGGCCGCTCGTACAAGGTGATCCCGCAGGTGCTGCAGGTCGACCGCCTGAACCCGTCGCAGATCCTCGACTACTACATCAACACGCCCGGCGCCGGCGTGGTGCCGGCCAGCACCGTGGCCCGGCTCGAGCACAAGGTGGTGCCGGAGTCGATCAACCACTTCCAGCAGCTCAATTCCGCCACCATCTCCGGCGTGCCGGTGCCCGGCGCCACCGAGGGCGAGGTGCTGGCCGCGCTGCGCCAGATGACGGTGGAAGCGGCGCCGGGCGGCTACTCGATCGACTATGCCGGGCCGTCGCGCCAGTTCGCGCAGGAGTCCGGCGGCTTCGTCATCACGCTGCTGTTCGCCACCATCATCGTGTTCCTGGTGCTGGCCGCGCAGTTCGAGAGCTTCCGCGACCCGGTGGTGATCCTGGTCTCGGTGCCGATGGCGCTGTTCGGCGCGCTGATCTTCATCAACCTGGGACTGGCCACGCTGAACATCTACACCCAGGTCGGGCTGGTCACGCTGATGGGACTGATCAGCAAGCACGGCATCCTCATCGTGCAGTTCGCCAACGAACTGCAGCGCGCCGGCCAGAGCAAGCGCGAAGCGCTCGAACACGCCGCCTCGGTACGCCTGCGCCCGATCCTGATGACCACCTTCGCCATGGTGCTCGGCGTGGCCCCGCTGGTGTTCGCCTCCGGCGCCGGCGCCGCCGGCCGCCACGCGATGGGGCTGGTGATCTTCACCGGGCTGTCGATCGGCACGCTGTTCACGCTGTTCGTGGTGCCGGCGATGTATATGTTCCTGGCCGCCGACCACCACCACGAAGCCCGCCGCGCCGGCGCCATCGGCGAAGACGCCACGGAGGCCGCGCAAACGCAGACGCCGGCCGTGCCGTGAACGTGCCGCGCGGCGGCCCGCGCACCGCGCTGGTTTTCTCCCCTCTTCCGCCTGCGGGAGAGGGGCCGGGGGTGAGGGCAGGCGCTGGCAGGCCGTGGCGGGTGGGATCACACCATCGGCTTCGTTTCTTGGCTCGCGTGCTGGATCACACCAAGGGCTTCGCTGGATGTGCCACCTTGCTAAACCACCCCTCACCCCCGCCGTCTCCGCATGCGGGGAGAGGGAGCCAAGACCTCGTGCTTGGCGCTCGGTGTTGGTGGCTCTGTTGGCTCCGTTCAGCGCACCAGGTCCGGCCAGGGAAACGCCACCACCAGGTCCACGCGGCAGGTGGCCGGCGGCGCTGGCGTCAGGCGCAGCCGGCGCGGCGACAGGCCCGGATGATTGCGCAACACGTCCAGCGCGCTGTCGGGCCCGGCCGCGCACAGCCACGCCGGCTTGGCATAGCCGTCCAGCAGGGCGCCGGCATCGGTACGGATGCGATCGGCCAGTTGCGCGGCATCTTCCGCCTCGCGCTGCAGCAGGATGCAACTGGCGTCGAGCGCGGCCAGTTCGCGCAGCAGATGCAGCCGCTGGCGCGCGGCGCCTGCGGGCGCGGCCTCGCCGAGGGTGGCGCGCACCAGGATCATCATGGCGTCGGCCAGGCTGCGCGCGCCGGCCAGTACCCAGCAGCCGGCCCGCACCATGGGCAGGTGCGAGGCCTGCCCCAGCACCAGCGCCAGTTCGAGGCGTCCTGCCGTGCGTGCGCGGCGCATGGCATCGACCGGCCCCATCGCGCTCCATGCCGCGCCCGCCGCGCCCGCCAGGCGCGCGGCATCGACCAGGTGCACCATCGCGTCGGAGCGCGTGCGTGCCCGCTCGGCCAGCTGCCACTCCAGCGCGCCGTCGAGCGCCGGCCAATCGGCCAGCACGCCCAGCGTCTCCGCTTCCGAGAAGCCCCAGCGCTGGACCGCCATGCGCGCGGGCCGCGACGGCTCGTGCGGCGCCGGCTCGGCATGTCCGTGCCGGGCGGCGGCAAGGATGAGGTCGTTGTATGCCATGGCCGGCTCTCCTGTGGTCCGTCGCAGGCCGGTCCGCAGCGCACAGCGGCCTTCCGCCTGCCCGGCTTCCACCATAGCACCCGGATCCGGCGCAACGCTACCTCGCGGTGGCGGTTACCGCCCGTTCAGGCATGGGCCAGGCGCCGCGGCAGTTCCTCGACCAGGGCGTCGATGGCCACGCGCACGCGCAGCGGCAGGCGGCGCGAATGCGGCCACAGCGCGTGGATATCGGCCGGCACCACGGCATCGTCGCCGCTCACCAGCGCCAGCCGGCCGTCGCGCAAGGCGGGCGCGACCAGCCAGCAGGGCAGCCAGGCCAGCCCGGCGCCGGCGATCGCCGCGTCGGCGATGGCCTGCAGGTCGTCGAAGCGCAGCCGGCTGGCGATGCGCGACTCGACCGGCGCGCCATCCTCCCCGCGCAGCAGCCACGGCATCGGCCGCCCGGCCCGCACGTAGGCAATGCCGGCGTGGCCGTCCAGGTCCGCCACGCTGCGCGGGTGCCCGTGGCGGGCCAGGTAGGCCGGCGCGGCGCAGATGCTCATGTGCTGCACCCCCAGGCGCCGCGCCGCCAGCGCAGTGGTATCGGGCAGCGGCCCGACCCGCACCGCCAGGTCGAAGCCATCTTCCACCAGGTCGACGATGCGGTCCGAGAAGCAGACCTCCACCTCCAGCGCGGGATGGCGCTGCGCCAGCGCCTGCAGCACCGGCGCCACGCAGTGCCGCCCGAACAGGACCGGCACGCTGACGCGCAGCCGGCCGGACGGCTCGCAGCGCCCGCTTTCGAAGCCGGCCTCGGCCGCCGCCAGTTCGGCCAGCGCGCGCACGCAGTGCTCGTAGTAGGACTGGCCGTCGTCGGTCAGGCTCTGGCGCCGCGTGGTGCGGTGGAACAGGCGCACGCCCAGGCGCTGCTCGAGGCGGGCGACCTGCTTGCCCACCGCCGAGCGCGTCACGCCCAGGCGCTGCGCCGCCACGGCGAAGCTGCCGGCCTCCGCCACCGCGACGAAGACTCCCACCCCATCCAGCTTGTCATTCATGGATTGCATCTTCTATGGAACCGATTGGCAGAAAAAATCTATCCAATGCATCGTACAGCGCTCCGATATCGTAGCAACAGATCGACGGCAGGCGCACGTCCCGATGGCATCCCGATGGCATCCCGATGTCATCCCGATGCCATCCCGATGACGTCCCGCCCGGCCGCAAACCCACCCTGGAGCGCCCCATGAAGGCCTATCGACTCACCCCCGGCGCCGGCCTGTCCGGCCTGGAACGCATCGACCTGCCCACCCCGCAGCCCGGCCCGCACGAGGTCGTGGTGCGCATGCGTGCCGCCGCCCTCAACTACCGCGACCTGATGTTCGCGCGCGGCAACTACCTGAACCGGGGGTGGGAGCCGCTGGTCCCGCTGGGCGACGGTGCCGGCGAGGTGGTCGCCACGGGTGCGGCCGTGACCCGCTTCCGTCCCGGCGACCGCGTCATCCACAGCTATTTCCCCGGCTGGATCGACGGCGAGCCCGACCCGGCCAAGACCGCGGGCTCCTTCGGCACGCACTTCCATGGCACGCTGGCCGAGGCCTTCGTCGTGCCCGAACAGGCGCTGGTGGCCATGCCCGCGCACCTGGACTTCGCCGAGGCCGCCACGCTGTCCTGCGCCGGCACCACGGCCTGGAACGCCCTGTTCGCCGCCGGCGGGCTGCAGCCCGGCGCCAGCGTGCTGCTGCTGGGCACCGGCGGGGTCTCCATCCTGGCCCTGCAGATCGCCAAGGCGGCCGGGCTGCGCACCGTGCTGACCTCCTCCAGCGACGACAAGCTGGCGCGCGCCCGCGCACTCGGCGCCGACGCCACCATCAACTACCGCACCACGCCCGACTGGCAGCACGAGGTGCTGCGCCTGACCGGTGGCCGCGGCGTCGACCTGACACTCGAAGTCGGCGGCGAAGGCACCTTCGCGCGTTCGCTGGCGGCCACGCGCCTGGGCGGCACAGTGGCGCTGATCGGCGGCGTCAGCGGCTTCGGTGAGACCACCCTCGCGCCGCTGGCGCTGATCGGCGGCGCCAAGCGCATCGCCGGCATCCTGGTCGGCAGCCGCGCCATGCTCGAGGCGCTGGCCCGCTTCGTCGAAGTGAACCGCATCCGCCCGGTGGTGGACCGCGTGTTCGCCTTCGACGCCGCCGCCGAAGCCTATGCCCACCTGGAGGCGGGGCGGCATTTCGGCAAGGTGGTGGTGCAGGGCGTGGAGTAGCCCGGCGGGTCGCTCCCGCGCGTAGCTACCCCGCCATGCGCCACAGCTCGGCAGCGTGCGACAGCAGATACAGCACGCAGCCGACCATCGCGCCCACCACCGTGCCGTTGACGCGGATACGCTGCAGGTCCTTGCCGATGTGCAGCTCGATCAGCCGCGACATCTCGGCCGCGTCCCAGTTGCGCACCGTATCGCGGATATGGCGCGTGAGGAATTGCGCGAACTCGGGCGCCATGGCGCGCGCCGCCTCCTCCAGCCGGCCGTTGAGCGAGGCACGCAGGGCCGGATCCTGCGCCAGCGCGCCGCCCAGCCAGCCGGCGGCCTCCCGCACGCGCGCGCGCAGCAGCGAGTCGTCGCGCTCCAGGTCCTGCCGCAGCCAGCCGCGCAGTTCGTCCCACAGCTGGCCGACATAGGCATTGAAGGCGGCATCGTCCTGCACGTAGCGCTGGATGGCCTCGGCCCGCTCGAGGAAGGCGGGGTCATGCTTGAGACGCTCGACCAGCCGCGCCGCCGCTTCGTCGAAGCGCTGGCGCAGCACATGGCCGCGATCGTTGCCGACCTGGTCGAGCACGCTGCGCAGCGCGTCGGCGATCAGCTCCGAGCCATTGGCGCCGATCCACTCCGACGGCAGCACCTTCTCCTTGAGCGGATGCTCGCGCTTGAGCCATTCGACGATGCGCGCGGCGATGAAGGCCTGGGTCTGCGGCTGCCGCAGCAGCGCCAGCAACTGCTCGATGCCGGCGTCCAGCAGCTCCTGATGGCGGCCGCCGCGCGTCAGGCTCTCCAGCGCGATGCCGGCGGTGCGCGACCAGTCCACCTTGCCGATGGCGGTACGCACCGCCGCGCGCACGAAGCCCCGGATGCGCTCGTCGTCCATCACCGCGAGCGCGCCGCCCAGCAGCCGCGTGGCATAGGCGCCCAGGCGCGCGGCATGGTCGGGCGACTGCAGCCAGTCGGTCGCCCGCTGCGCGGGATCGTGCTTGCGGATCAGTCCCACCAGCGAGGCATCGTCGAGAAAGCGGTCCTTGACGAAGGCCGCCAGGTTGTCGGCGATCTCATCCTTGTGGGCGGGAATGATGGCGGTGTGGCGCGACACCAGCGGAATCGGCACGCGCCGGAACAGCGCCACCACGGCGAACCAGTCGGCCAGGGCGCCCACCATGGCGGCCTCGGCGACGGCCTTGATCCAGCCGACGGCGAAGCCCGGCGGCAGCCAGGCGGTGATGGCGAAGACCAGCGCCGACAGCCCCAGCAGGGCCAGGGCGCGCGCCTTGCTGCGCTTGAGTTCGGTTTCCTTGTCCATCGGCGACGCGGCGGGAAGTCCAGCGGGAAGTCAGGCGGGCATTGTCGCACCGGGCGGCGCGGTGGTGCGGTGGTGGTGCGGTGGTGGTGCGATGGTGGTGCGATGGTGGTGCGGGTGAACGGTGGCTGGCCGCGGCAGGCATCGGCGGCCGGCCCGTGCCGCCTTGCCAGCGCAGCAGCGCTACCGCAGCAGCACTACCGTAGAAGCACTAGCGCAGCAGCACCAGTTGCGGCACCGCGTCGGCGCCGCTCCAGACGATGGCGTTCTGCCCATAGTGCCGGCCCAGCGCCTCGGCCGCCTCGCGCGCCAGGCCCAGCACCAGCAGGCTTTCCTCGCCGGCCCAGCCATTGCTGGGGTGCTGGCCGATGCCATCGATATAGCGCAGGCCGGTGCGCATCAGTCCCTGTGCCAGCGCCTGCTGGCGCACGGCATTGGCGGCGGCATTGGCGGCGGCGTCGGGATCGGGCTGGCTATAGGGGTTCCAGGCCGTGATGAAGGCGCTGCAGCGCACGCCCGCCGAGGCGTGCAGCACGGCCAGCGCCTCGCAGCGCTCGCCGATGCGCATCGTGAACGGCATGCCGCCGCGCACGCGGTAGTGAGTCTCCAGGTAGGCCTGGAGCGTGGCGGCATCGATAGCGGTGGTGGTGTTGGGGGACACGGCAGGACTCGCATCGGCCGGGGCGGCTGCGCGGGCGGAACGCCGTTGCCACCGTCCCCATGGAATCAGGGCTTCCGATTGGAGCATGGCGCTTCGCGCAACGTCAAGGCCACGCGCGGCGCGCTTCAGCGGCCGGCCGCCGCGCCGGGTTCCGCATCGGTTGCGGCATCGGTTGCCGCATCGGTTGCCGCAGCGATTGCCGCATCAGCGGCCACCTCCGCCTCCAGCGGATACACCGGCCGCGCCAGCTTGCGGAACGGAAACTGCGCATAGCGCGAACTGGTCACGCCGCCGCCGTCGCACTCCACCACCGCGCGCGCGATCGGCACGAACACCGGGCGGCAGTACATGCGCGACTTCAGCAGCAGGAAGCGCTGCGCGCGCGGGTCCACGCCGATATGGGTGAAGATGCCCAGGTCCCAGTGCTCCTGCGGCGTCTCGGTGACGATCACCAGCGCGGCCCCGGTGTCGAGCAGCGCGCTGCGGCCCATGCGGATGCGCTCGCCGGTATAGGTGGGGCCGCTGATGGTGTACTCGCCGTCGCTGAGGGCGGCGACGCGGCCGCTCAGCACGAGCGGCTCGGGGAACAGGCCGAGCTGCGCCAGCGGCACCTTGTTGCCCACCGGCAGCGTGACGCTGGCGCCGACGCCGGCCGCGGCCAGCGCGGCCACCGCCTGCGCATCGTTGAGCGGCCCCACGGCGATGCCGTGCAGGCCCTGGCGCAAGGCTTCGCGCAGCACCGCCATGTCGTCGCAGGTGCCGCCTGACATGCAGTTGTCGCCATGGTCGAGCAGCAGCACCGGGCCGCTGCCGCCGCCCGCGGCCAGCGCCGCCGCGCGCGCGATCGACTGCGCCAGCGGCTCGCTCTCGTAGACGAAGCCGGCGCGCTCCTGCCAGATCTGCGCGGCCAGGCGGTCGGCGGCCGCCTGCGCGGCGGCGGCATCGCCATCGGCCACCGCCAGCACGCTGAGGCAGGGCGCGGCGATATCGGCCAGGCTGAAGCCGGCCAGCACCGACACCGCCAGCATGCCCTGCGCCTCCATGCGCTGCGCGGCCTCCACCGCGCGCCGCATCGCGCCTTCGGCGGTGGCGCTGCGCAGGGTGTGGCTGAGCAGCGGCAGGCGCCGCCACGCCAGCGCGGGACGCGCCTCGCCGCGCAGCCCGGCCAGCAGCAGGCGGCCGGCGTGCGCACCGCTCTCGTACATGTCGACGTGCGGATAGGTCTTGAAGCTGACCATCACGTCGGCGTGGTCGACCATCTTCTGCGTGACGTTGCCGTGCAGGTCCAGCGAGACCGCGATGGGCGCCTGCGGCAGCACCGCGCGCAGCCGCTCCAGCAGATCGCCTTCGCCGTCGTCGCTGTTCTCCGCCACCATGGCGCCGTGCAGGTCCAGCATCACCGCGTCGCAGCCGGGCGCGGCGGCGACGATGGCGTCGCACAGCGCGGTATAGGCCGCGGCCGCGACCGTGCCGCTCGGGTTGGCGCCGGCCGCCAGCGCCACCACCGGCGTATGGCCGGCCGCCTCGACCAGGTCGATGAAGGCGGCGATGGCCGTGCGCGTGCCCCGGCTGGCGCGGCAGGCATCTTCGCCGTAGCGCGGATGGAAGGATGCCAGCGGCGTGGCGATGGGCGAGAAGGTGTTGGTCTCGTGGTTGAGGCGGGCGATCAGGATTCTCATGGCGGGGGATGGCTCCTGGGGATGGCTGTGGCGACGACGGTCGGGATGCGCTGCGATGAGCCTCAGTCTAGCGACAGCCGCGCCGGCTGGAAATGGCGGAATTGCCACTTGCACGCTGGCCCCGCAGGACTGCCGCCTCGTGCCGGAGCCGGCACCACAAGTGCACCGCACCAGACACCACAAGTGGCGCATATGGCACGAATCCAGGCGAAGCCGCAAAAATGTCCAGACATTACGCCGTCGCCCCTCAAGTCCGCGCCGGGCGGGCCGTAAATCCCTCCGATTTGCCGCGCCCCCCCGCCCTACCCGGGCAACAGCACAGGAGCACTCATCCATGTTCGCATCCCTACGCGCCCGCATCGTGGCCCTATCCGTGGCCATCGTGGTGGCAGCGCTGACCATCAATGCCATCCTCAACTACGTCGTCGCCGACCGCTACAACGACGCCTCCATCAGCGAAACGCTGTCCGCCATCGAAGGCGGCCACGTGGAAGCCATGGGCGAATGGGTGGCCGGCCACGTGCAGATGATCGTGTCGCTGCAGGACGCCGTGCTGCAGCCCGAGCCCGAGGCCGCGCTCAAGCTGGTGGCGGCCGCCGGCGGCTTCACCAACGTCTACGTCGGCTATGCCGACCACACCGCCCGCTTCTCCAACCCGACCGGCATCCCGCCCGGCTACGACCCCACCGTGCGCCCCTGGTACCAGCAGGCCGCCAAGGCCGGCAAGCCGGTGGTGACGCCGCCCTACGTGGACGCCGGCACCGGCAAGCTGGTGGTGGCCTTCGCCGTGCCGGTGCTGAAGGACGGCGAGCTCAAGGGCGTGGTCTCGGGCGACGTCAACATGGACAGCGTGGTGGCCAACGTCAAGTCCATCCGCCCCACCCCGGCCAGCTTCGGCATGCTGGTGGCGCGCAGCGGCGAGATCGTCGCGCACCCGGACGACAAGCTCACGCTCAAGCCCGTGACCGACCTCGTGCCCGCGCTGGACACCGGCAAGCTCGCCGCGCTGGCCGGCGCCGAGGCGCCGCTGCCGGTGCAGGCGGGCGGCGTGGCCAAGCTGCTGTTCGCGCGCCCGGTGCCGGGCACCGACTGGCTCGCCGTGCTGGCGATGGACCAGGCCGAGGCCGGCGCCGGCATGCGCTCGGTGCTGTGGACCTCGCTGCTGGCGCTGGTGGTGATCGCGGTACTGGCCGCCATCATCGTGGCCGGCGCCACCGGGGTCTCCTTCCGCCGCCTGACGCAGATCCGCGACGCCATGCGCGACATCGGCCGCGGCGAAGCCGACCTCACCCGCCGCCTGCCCGCCGACGGCCGCGACGAGACCGCGCAGATCGCCCAGGCCTTCAACGCCTTCGCCGACCAGCTCGCCGGCGTGATGCGCCAGATCCGCGACGCCAGCGCCTCCGTGCATGCCGCCGCCGACGAGATCGCCGCCGGCAACAACGACCTGTCGCGCCGCACCGAATCCGCCGCCGCCAGCCTGCAGCAGACCGCCGCCTCGATGGAGCAGATCACCGCCACCGTCGGCCAGTCCGCCAGCTCCGCCCAGCAGGCCGACCATCTCGCCGTTGCCGCCGCGCAAGGCGCCGGCAACGGCGGCAGCGCCATCCAGGACGCCATCGTCACCATGGGCGCCATCGAACAGGCCGCGGTCAAGGTCTCGGACATCATCGGCGTGATCGAGGGCATCGCCTTCCAGACCAATATCCTGGCGCTCAACGCCGCGGTGGAAGCCGCCCGCGCCGGCGAACAGGGCCGCGGCTTCGCCGTGGTGGCCGGCGAGGTGCGCGCGCTGGCCCAGCGCAGCGCCCAGGCCGCCAAGGAGATCAAGACCCTGATCGAAAGCACCGTGGGCAGCGTCAGCACCGGCTCCGGCCAGGTGCGCCGCGCCGGCGACACCATGCAGCGCATCGTCGGCGACGTCGGCAAGGTCAGCCGCATCATCTCCGAGATCTCGCAGGCCGCCGGCGAACAGACGCGCGGCATCCAGGAAGTGAACCAGGCCGTCAGCCAGCTCGACCAGATGGTGCAGCAGAACGCCGCGCTGGTGGAGCAATCGTCCGCCGCCGCCGAAGCACTGCAGACGCAGGCCGCCAGCCTGGCGGGCGTGGTGGGGGGGTTCCGGCTGCATTGAGGCTGGAGACAGCGGCGGCGCTGCGGCGCGGCGGCGCGTTGTCGCTTGGTGCGGGCGCCGGCCCTCACCCCCGGCCCCTCTCCCGCAAGCGGGAGAGGGGAGCGAAACAGCGCGGTGCGAACCAGGTCGCGCTGGACGAAGCCGACGAGATACGCCAACACCGCGCGCCAAGCACGAGGTCTTGGCTCCCTCTCCCCGCATGGGGAGAGGGTGGGGGTGAGGGGTGGTTTAGCAAGGCGCCACATCCAGCGAAGCCCTCGGTGTGGTCCAGCACGCGAGCGCACAGACGAAGCCGCCAACGCGCTCCCAACCCGCCTCCACTCAAACCTCCTGAAACAACCTCGCACAAGCGAAATCGACAAACACCCTGAGCTTGGGTGACAGCTGGCGGCTCGATGGCCACAGGATGGAGAACTGCCCCGGGGCCTTGCAGTGCGCATCCAGCACCGGCACGAGCTGCCCCGCTTCGATCGCGTCGCGCACCAGGAAATCGGGCATGTAGCCGATGCCGAAGCCGGCCATCACCGCGCCGCGCAGGGCTTCCATGTTGTTGCAGGTCATCGCCGTGCGCAGGTCCGGCGGCTCGCCGCCGTCGTCCGCCAGCGCCCAGGGCTGCAGCTTGCCGGTGGTCGGGAAGCGGTAGCGCACGCAGGCATGCGCCGCCAGCTCGCGCAGCGTGCGCGGCGTGCCGGCGGCGGCGAGATAGCCGGGCGTGGCGCACAGCTTGAAGCGGAAGGGGCCGAGGCGGCGCGCCAGCAGGCTGGAGTCGCTGAGCGTGCCGCTGCGGATCACCGCGTCGAAACCGCCTTCGATGACATCCACCAGCCGATCGTTGAAATCGAGGTCCAGCTCGACCTCGGGATAGCGCTGCGCGAATTCCGGCAGCACCGGCAGCAGGAAGCGGTAGCCGATCGCCGGCAGGCTGACGCGCAGGCGCCCGCGCGGGCGCTCGGCGGCGGCGGACAGCGTGGCGCGCGCCTCGTCGAGTTCGTCGAGCGCGCGCCGGCAGCTGGCGTAGAAGTGGCGCCCCTCCTCGGTCAGCGTGACGCGGCGCGTGGTGCGATGGAACAGGCGCACGCCCAGCGAGCGCTCCAGCCGGGCAACGGTCTTGCCCACCGCCGAGGCGGAAATGCCCAGCGCGCGGCCCGCGGCCACGAAGCTGAGCGCCTCGGCCGCGCGGACGAAGGCGGCGATGCCGCCGAGCGGGTCCGCGCCTGCCTGATCATTCATGGTCGCTCCGATGATTGCCGGCACATCGGCAGGCCGGCCGGCAATGCCCGGCCGTCCCGCGCGCGGCCGGTCCGGCTTCGGTCCGCGCATGCATTGCGGAATTCTATTCCGCAGTCAGCGGAAGCTGGCGTGGTTTTTCCCTGATTCATTCCCCTCTATCGTTCATCGCTCGCCCGGCGCGGCCCCGGCCAACTGGCACGACGGCAGGCACGACGGCAGGCACGACAGCGGGCACGACAGCGGGCACGACAGCGCGCCGGCCACCTTCCCCAGGCCCTTCCAACCCATCCAGGAGCGACCATGGATCACCCCCACCCGGCCGGCCCCGCGCGGCGCCGGCTCGCCATCCTTGCGGCGGTCTGCCTCGCGGCGCTCGCCCTGCCCCTCAGCTTTTCCGGCGGTGCCGTCGCCACGCCGGCCATCGGCCGCGATCTGGGCGGCAGCGCGGTGGCGCTGCGCTGGATCACCAATGCCTTCATGCTGACCTTCGGCAGCCTGCTGATGGCGGCCGGCACGCTGGCCGACCGCTACGGCCGCAAGCGGCTGTTCGCGCTCGGCACGGCCGCTTTCGCCCTGTGCTCGCTCGCCCTCGGGCTGGCGCCATCGCTATGGGCGGTCGACCTGCTGCGCGCGGCGCAAGGCGTGGCTGCGGCGGCGGCGCTGGCGGGCGGCACCGCCGCGCTGGCGCAGGAATTCGACGGCCCGGCGCGCACACGTGCCTTCAGCCTGCTGGGCACCACCTTCGGCATCGGCCTGGCCTTCGGCCCGGTGCTGGCCGGCTGGCTGATCCACACGGTCGGCTGGCGCGCCATCTTCCTCAGCAGCGCGGCGGCCGGCGCGCTGGCGCTGGCCGTCGGCGTGCCGCGCCTGCGCGAATCGCGCGACCCGCACGCCGGCGGGCTGGACCGCGCCGGCACGGCCACCTTCACCGGTGCGCTGTCCTGCTTCACCTTCGGCCTGATCCAGGCGCCCGAGAGCGGCTGGTCCAGCCCGCTGGTGATCGGGCTGCTCGGCGCCGCCGCGCTGCTGGCGGCCGCCTTCGTCGCGGTGGAAAGGCGAGCGCCGCGGCCGATGCTGGATCTCTCCCTGTTCCGCTATGCGCGCTTCGTCGGCGTGCAGGTGCTGCCGATCGCCACCTGCTACGGCTACATCGTGCTGCTGGTGCTGCTGCCGCTGCGCCTGATCGGCGTCGAGGGCTTCGATGAGATCGATGCCGGCTGGATGATGCTGGCGCTGTCGGGCCCGATGCTGGTGGTACCGCTGGCGGCCGCCGCGCTCACGCGCTGGCTCGCGCCCGGCATCCTCTGCGGCCTCGGCCTGCTGCTCGCGGCGGGCGGCCTCTGGTGGCTCAGCCTGGCGCTGCGCGCGGGCGCCGGCCCGGCCGCGCTGGCGCCGCTGCTGCTGATCGGCCTCGGCACCGCCCTGCCCTGGGGCCTGATGGATGGACTCTCGGTCAGCGTGGTACCCAAGGAGCGCGCCGGCATGGCCACCGGCATCTTCAGCACCACGCGGGTGGCCGGCGAGGGCATCGCGCTGGCGGTGGTCAGCGCCGTGCTGGCCGCGCTGACGCAGCAGCGCCTGCTGGCAGGCATGCCGACGGCCGACGCGGGCCTGACGGCATATGACGCCGCACAAGCCGCAGCGCAACTTGCCGCCGGGGACTTCGCCCATGCCGCGGCATGGCTGCCGTCGGTGGCGGGCGCCACGCTGCGGCAAGGCTATGCCGACGCCTTCGGCCTGCTGTTGCGCGGACTGGCGGTGGTCACCGCCCTGTGCGCGATCGCCGTGTTCGTCTTCCTCAGCGGCCGTGAGCGCAGCGCGCCGGATGCGGCCGGCGCTGCCACGGCGCCGTGACGCCGTGACGCCGCAGCGCCATGACACCGTCACGCGGACGCGGGCAGGCCCCGGCCCGGCGGGGCCCGCCGGGGTCCACCGCTCAGCCGCAGCTCAGGCGTGCACGCCCGCCGCGCCGGCATCCGCCGCGCGCCGGTACGCCTTCAGCCACAGCAGGTCCACCAGCAGCACCGCCGCCGAAGTCATGCCGAGCATGAAGAGCGCGGACTTCACCACATCGTCGCCGAAGGGCCGGAAGCCGGAAAACGGGTCGCGGGAGAGCGAGCGGCCCGATGCGGCCAGGCCAGCCGCCATCCGGCCCGCATGCAGACCCGCATGCGGACCCGCGGACCGCGTGCCGGCAAGCAGGCGGCCCCGGCCGTATCTCACCACGGCCGGGACCGCCGCCCGACGACAGCACGCCAGGCGCGCTGGATGACCCCGGCAATGCGTCACCACGACCGGGTTGCCGCCGGAAGCACCGCTGCCATCCGGCGACCTGCCGCCGCTGGCAGGCGCCACCGGCCGGTGCATCCGCACCGCCGGTACTCGCCGCCTGCCGGCGGCCGCTTGTGGAAGCCTGACCGTGGGGGGGCGCGCCCGCCCTCGCTCTCTTCTAGGGCAAGGTACGGGACAGGCCGCGGTCAGGCCTCCGGCAAAGCGGCTGGCCGTTTCCACCGGCCCACCCCGTTACGCGGCCGCGACGGCGGCGTAACGAGGGGAAGCGGGAAACGCCCGGGACCCGGAACAGGGTGGCATGCGGGAGGCTGACTACGCCGCCTCCTCTGAGACCCCTCCGTACCCTGTCCCGATCCTCTTAGCGATCTTCATGCTATCCGCTCGCGTGAGTGCAAAGCTGACGAAATCTGACAACCAAGGGAATGTCCGGGGTATGGCAGGCATGTGGCGGGCATGTGGCGGGCGAATATCGGACAGCTGGCGGGCCCGCTGCAGAGGTAGGGCGAAGGGGCGAAGCGCGGCCGCGCTTGCCGGTCCGGCGCCCGGGGTTCAGGGCCGGAGGATCAGGTGAAGGGAGAGATAGCCAAGCGCCCCGCGCCGCACACGAAGGGGGCTCGCTCAGCGCTTCGCGGACGTCACGCGAAGCGGTACCTCAGGCAGGCCCCGCACCGGCGCGTCCAAGGCAGCGAGCCGCTTGGCTGCCTGGATCCGCACGAAGGTGCGCAGCGCCTCGCGAAAGAGTTCGGCCTCGTCCTTCGGCGGATCGGCCGAGGCCAGCGCCTCCAGCGCCTGCTGGGTCAACTCGTCGTCGATCGTGATCGTGGTCTGCATCGGGTGCCTCACGCTGCCATGCCGGCCGGAGAGACCAGATGGTATCCATCGCGGGCAGGATCGCGTGAGCCCCAGATTGCACCAAGGCACCTGGTAGACCGGCGCCTGCGCAGCTCCACCTAGTCCAGCTTGGTGCCGGACTCCTTGATCACCGTGGCCCAGCGCCCGATGTCCTGCCGCACGCGCGCGCCGAACTGCTCCGGCGTGCCGCCCAGCACCGCGGCGCCCTGCTCGCCCAGTTTGCGCACCAGCTCGGGCGACTGCAGTGCCTTGTTGAAGGCGGCATTCAGGCGCGCCACCACCTCCTTGGGCGTGTCGCCGGGCGCGACGAAGCCGAACCAGGTGGTGGCGTCGAAGCCGGGATAGCCGGACTCGGCGATGGTCGGCACCTGCGGCAGGTCGTCGATGCGCCTGGCCGAGCTGACCGCCAGCGCGCGCAGCTTGCCGCCCTGGATATGCGCCAGCAGCGTCGGCACCGACGACATATAGAGCTGCACCTGCCCGCCCAGCAGGTCATTGAGCGCCTGCGAGACCCCCTTGTACGGCACGTGGGTCAGGTGGATGCCGGCGGCCTTCTGCAGCAGCTCGCCGGTCAGGTGCGCCACCGTGCCGTTGCCCGGCGAGGCGAAATTGAGCGCGCCCGGCTTCGCCTTGCTGGCGCGCACCACGTCGGCCAGCGTCTTGTAGGGCGAGCCGGCCGGCGTCACCAGCACCAGCGGCGCGCTGGCCACCAGGCCGATCGGCGTCAGGTCCTTGAGCGGGTCATAGGGCAGGCGCGGGTACAGCGTGGGATTGATGGCGAGGTTGCTGGTCTGCCCCAGCGCGATGGTGTAGCCGTCGGCGCGCGACTTGGCGGCGGCATCCACGCCCAGGTTGCCGCCCGAGCCCGGCTTGTTGTCCACCACGAAGGTCCAGCCGGTCGACATCGCCACGGTATTGGTGATCTCGCGCGCGATGATGTCGGTGCCGCCGCCCGGCGGGAACGGCACGATCACGCGGATGGGGCGGGACGGATAAGCGGTGCCGCCGGCGCTGGCCGAGGCGGCTGCAGGAAAGACGGTCAGGGCTGCACTCAAGGCCGCACTCAGGACCACAGGAAGGGGAACGCCCAGGGTGGCGCCGAAGGCGCGGGCGAACAGGCTACGGCGGGAAGCGCGCATGGATGTCTCCGGATCTTATGGGTGGTTATGCCCCGGATTGTTGCCGTGCGTTTCATCTCCTACAATGCTGTTTCCCACAGCGAAACACGTTCTGCGCGATGAAATCCAAGACGGCCGCTGCGCCCGCCCCGCCATCCCGGCCTGCCCGGGCGCCACGCAGCACGCCCGAGACCGCCGCCGCGCCCCCGCCCGCCGGGCCCGCCGCGCAGGAAGACAGCACCGGCGGCGTCGGCGCCGTCACGCGCGCGCTGCGCGTGCTGGAAGCCTTCGGCGTGAACGACCCGCAACTCTCGCTGGCCGAGCTGAGCCGGCGCACCGGCATCCACAAGACCACCGTGCTGCGCCTGGCCCGCACCCTGGCCGCCGACCACTACCTGGTGCAGACCGAAGACGGCGGCTGGCGCCTCGGCCGCGCCGCCGGCTGGCTGGGCGCCTGCTACCAGGCCACCTTCAACGTGCAGGAAGTGGTCGAGCCGGTGCTGCGCGAACTCGCCATCCAGACCGGCGAAAGCGCTTCCTTCTACGTGCGCGAAGGCGGCCAGCGCATCTGCCTGGTACGTGTGGAAGGCCCGCAGGCGATCCGCCACCACGTGCGCATCGGCGCCGCCCTGCCGCTCGACAGCGGCTCCCCGGGACGCGTCATCCTGGCCTTCTCCGGCGAATCCGGCGAACCCTACGAAATGATCCGCCGGCGCGGCTTCCACCTCTCGCTGGGCGAACGCGAGCCCGAAGTCTCCAGCGTCTCCGCGCCCGTGTTCGGGCTGCACTGGCGGCTGCTGGGCTCGATGTGCATCTCCGGCCCGACCGCGCGCCTGGACGAAACGCGGCTGACGGAACTGGCGCAGACCGTGATGGACGCCGCCAACCGGCTCTCGTACGCGATGGCGGGCAGCCAGCGCGAGCCGATGCAGATCGGGCGGCCGGCGACGTGGCATCCGTGAGGGGGGCGGCGGGCGGGCGTCCTGAAGCTTGCGCCCCCCTTGTCGAGGCGACGCGCGTTCGCCGTTGAGAACCGGCACAGATCATGGCCAGCAGTGAACACGGCCATTTCCTGCCCCTCGCCACCCGCGACGAAACCAGGCGAGTCAAGCCCGACAGCATGCTCGAAACCGGACAGCACGACTGCCCCTCATTCGAGCTATTCGCCTGCCCCATTGGCGGGCACAGAATGCGCCGATCCGACAACGATCATAAGAAACAGGGAGAGATCATGCGCGCCATTCTCGCCATATTGTTCGCTGCCGCGCTGCTTACGGGATGCAGCACGGTGCCGGACCAGCAATACCAGACTGCCGGCTTCCGCGACAAGTCGTGCTCGTTGAACGGTTCGGGGCGAGAGGCCACCTGCCCGCCGGACAGCAGCCGTGGTGAAGAAGGCCAGCGCATCGAGCGGAAGTTCAGCGTGGCCTTCCTCGAATATTGCGAGCTGGAAAGCGCCGCCTGCAAAGCCCCGGGCCAGTTGTTCGCTCCCGGGCAACTGCAGGCCATCCGGCAGCGCATCGAGAGCGCGAACGCCGCCGGCCAGGCCACGCTGGTCGCTGTCTACGTGCATGGCTGGCACCACAACGCCAGCACCGAAGACGGCAACGTCAAGTATTTCGATCACATGCTTGCGCGCTATGCCGATGCACTCGCCCGGGCGGGGCGCACTGACATCCGCGTACTCGGCATCTATGTCGGCTGGCGCGGCGAACTGATCGAGGCGTCGATTCCCAGCGTGTTCACGGTGGCAGATCGTGGCCGCGCCGCAGATCGGATCGCGCAAGGCACCGTTGCCGCGGACCTCGCCACCATCGCCGCCGCTGTGCAGGCGGGGCCGGCTTCGAGCCGCATGCTGGTGACCGGGCATTCGTTCGGCGGCCGGCTGGTGTCGCGCGCCCTGCTACCCAAATTCCGCGAGAACTATCAGCCGCTGGGAGACAAGGCATTGATCGTCACCTTGAACGCGGCCATCGGCGCCGATGCCTACTACGACCTCTACCAGGATCCGGCCCGTCTCTCCCCCTCGGCTGGAAAGCCGACCTGGGTGAACATCACAAGCCTGGACGACTGGGCGACCAAGTGGACCTACCCGATCGCCCGCTACGTCGGCAACCTGCAACCCGACCACCCGGAGGACGACTCGAGCGGAAGGACGATCGGCCACTTCGGCCCATACAAGACGCATCAGCTCGGATTCGCGAACTGCAACGCCGTCGGCTGCGGAGATCCGGCGACCTTGTCCGGGTTGCTCAACGTCGACTACTGGTCCCCAGCTCCCTTCCACTTCTTCGTGTTGCGCTACGCGGTGGAGACCGGTGCCGATACGCTCGACATGTGCGGACTAGTGCGTGAGTACCCGTACAACCAGAAGGCCGTCGACGCCATGGAGCGTCCCGGCGTGTGCAAGGACCTGGTGGGCAGCGAGTCGCCATTCACCGGACGCAAGCGCTACCCGGCAAACGGCCACTTGTGGAACATCGAAGCCGACAAGAGCGTCATCGACACCGACGGCCTGCAGCCGACCAGCACCGCCGTGCACAACGCCACCACCCAGACCAATCTGGCGACGATGCTGGTGCGCTTGTTGTACGCCGAACGCTAAGCGCAAGTGGCCACGCACCGCGTTCCGCAATGCCCAGCGGAATCGCGGTGCGCCCGTCGGCCACAGGTGTGGCCTTACTCCCCGTCCGTCCCGTCCTTGCGCACGAAACGCGCCTCGAACAGCTCGCTCATTGACATAGCGCTGCTGGAACACCGGCAGCGTCGCCTCCCAGCCGCGCAGGCGCTGGCGCCGCTTGTCGATCTGGCGGATCAGGGATTGGAAGGTCTTCTGCGCCCGCGACAGGGCAGGTCCGTTGAGGCCGGGCGCAAGGCTGACCGCCGAAGTGACGGTTTGGCCATGGCTGGGGCTGCAGGATGGGGCGCTTAGCGCCATCGATCCGCATCCTGATGGGGTACGCCGGAGGCGCCCGGCGGCTGCTTCAATACTCCCCCAGCACCCGCCCGCTGATCAGCGCGAAATACTCCCGCAGCCAGGCGTTATAGCGCAGGTACAGCGGCGTCGGCGCGGCCGCGCCCGCCACCTGCGTGAAGCCCGCCTTGCGCGCGATGCGCTCGGCGCGCATCAGGTGGAAATCGCTGGTCACCACGATGACCGGCTCGGTGGCCGGCACGCCCTGTTGCGCCAGCAGCTCGCGGCTGAAGCGCAGGTTCTCGTCGGTGCTGGTGGCGCGGCCCTCGCGGATCAGGCGGATGGGCGCCAGGCCGCGCGCGAGCAGGTAGTCGGCCATCACGTCCGCCTCGCGGCAGCCGCGCAGGAAATCCTCGCCGCCGCTCACCACCACCCAGGCGGCCGGCAGCTGGCGCGCCAGCATCAGGCCCGCGTCCAGGCGCGCCGCCAGCGTGGGCGAGGCCGCGCAGTTGGGCGTGCCGGCGCCCAGGATCACGATGGACTTCGCCGCCGTCGCGCGCGCCGCCGCGGCCTCCGGCGCCGCCGCGACGATCTCGCCGTGCAGCGTGTGGAAGAACACCGCCACCGACACCAGCCACAGCCCGAAGGCCGTCCACCCCGCCCGCCACAAGCGCTGCCGCCACCGCCGCGCCGCGCGCCAGCGCGCCACGGCGGGCCAGCGCCAGCCCAGCAACAGGAAGGCCGCGCCGATCGCGGTGGGCAGGATCACGCCGAAGTTGAACAGGCCCAGCGACATCAGGCCGACGGCGTCGCCCAGCAACAGCGCGCCCGCCAGGACCAGGCCGATGCGGCCGATGCGTTCGAGACGCTCGATACTCCGCCCCCGGGCGGTCCCTCCTTGCTGCGGATTTCCTGCAAACGGCATCTTGCTCTGCATTGCCTGCGTTGACTGTGACGGAGCACAGCATACGACATACGGCATGCAACCTAAGGCACTCAACCTAAGGCACGCAACCTAAGGCACGCGGCATCCGGCAAGCCCCCTGCTCGTCCGGCCTCGGCGTGACGGGCCGCCCTGGCGCCATCCCGGCACCATCGCGTACCACAGGGCGCCGGTCGTCCAGCGTATCCGCTAGCGTCCCCAGCGCAGCACCAGCGGATCCAGCCGCCGCGCGATGTCGAGCAGTTCGGCGCGCGTCTGCGGATGCATCGGCGGCAGCGGATGGCGCGGCGCGTCGCAGGCGATCACGCCGCCGGCCAGCATCAGCGCCTTGGCCGCCAGCATGCCGGCCTGCCGGTTCTCGTGGTTGATCAGCGGCAGCCAGCGCTGGTAGCGCTCGAAGGCCAGGTCGTGGCGGCCCTCGCGGTGCGCCTCGATGATGGGCCGGATGCCATCGGGAAAGGCGCCGCCCGTCATGGCCCCGGTGGCGCCCGCGTTCAGGTCGGCCAGCAGGGTGATGGCCTCCTCGCCGTCCCACGGTCCCTCGATGGCATCGCCACCGAGCCGGATCAGCTCGCGCAGCTTGGCGGCGGCACCGGCGGTCTCGATCTTGAAGTAGGCGACCTGCTCGATCTCCTGCGCCATGCGCGCCAGCAGCGCGGCCGGCAAGGCGGTGCCGCTGGCGGGCGCGTCCTGGATCATGATGGGGATGGCCAGCGCATCGGACAGGCGCGCGTAGAACTCATGGATCTGTACTTCCGGCACGCGGAAGGTGGCGCCGTGATAGGGCGGCATCACCATCACCATGGCCGCGCCCATGTCCTGCGCGCGGCGGCTGCGTTCGGCGCAGACCTGGCTGCTGTAGTGGCTGGTGGTGACGATCACCGGCACGCGCCCGGCCACGTGCTCCAGCACCGTCCGCGTCAGCACCTCGCGCTCGGCGTCGGCCAGCGAGAATTGCTCGGAGAAGTTGGCCAGGATGCACAGGCCGTCCGAGCCGGCGTCGATCATGAAGTCGACGGCGCGCTTCTGGCTGTCCAGGTCGAGTTCGCCCGATGCGGTGAAGGTGGTGGGCACCACCGGAAAGATGCCCTGGTAGCGCGGCTTGGCGTGGCGGGTCATGGCGTATCGTGGAATCAGGATGACAGGAAAAAGGGAGGGAGCGGCCCGATCGAAGCCGGATCGCCGCCCGACCGCCGCGGATAGCGGCGCATCGCGGCGATCAGGCCGGCCGCGCGGCTCAGCGTTGCCGCCCGCCGTCCAGCACGGCGCGCACGACGAAGGTCATGAACACGGCGAACAGCAGCATGACGGCAAGGAAGTACAGGCCAGCGGCCAGGCTGCCGGTGGCGTCCTTGATCACGCCGATGCCGTACGGCCCGAAGTAGCCGCCCAGGTTGGCCAGCGAGTTGATGGTGGCGATGCCCACCGCGGCGCTGGCGCCGGTGAGGAACTGGCCCGGGAGCGCCCACACCACGGCCTGGATCGAATAGATCGAGAAGGCCGTCAGGCAGATGAAGAAGAACTGCAGCGCGGGCGCCTGGCACCAGGCGCTGGCGGCCATCGTCAGCGCGGCCAGCGCGGACACCACGGCGATGTGCCCGTAGCGTTCGCCCTTGCGGTCCGAGTGGCGCGGCACCAGGTACAGGCCCACCACGGCGAACAGATAGGGCACCGCCGACAGCAGGCCGGTGGTGGCATCGCTCACGCCGAACTGCTTGATGATGGTGGGCAGCCACAGCGACAGGCCGTAGATGCTGAGCGGGAACGGCAGGAACAGCAGCGCCAGCAGCAGCACGCGGATGTCCTTGAGCGCCTTGAGCGGGTTGCCGTGCGACTTGAGCGCGTAGGCCTTCTGGTCAGCCGCCAGTTCGCGCTCGATCCAGGCCCGGTCGGCCGGCGCCAGCCAGGCCGCCTGCGCCGGCGACTCGGGCAGGATGCGCAGCGTGGGCAGGCACAGCAGCGTGGCCGGCAGGCCGCTCAGCACGAACAGCGTCTGCCAGCTCGACAAGCCGAACGGCCCCGGCACCGACAGCAGCCAGCCGGCGATGGGCCCGGTGATGATCAGCGCGACGGGCTGGGCCAGCACCAGCAGGCCGATGATGCGCGCGCGGTGGCGCACCGGGAACCACTTGGTGAGGAAGTAGAGGATGCCCGGGTAGAGGCCGGCCTCGGCCGCGCCGAGCAGGAAACGCAGCACGTAGAAGCTGGTGGGGCCGCTGACCAGCGCCATGGCCATGGTGATCACGCCCCAGGTGAAGAGGATGCGGGCGAACCAGCGGCGCGCGCCGAAGCGCTCCAGCGCCAGGTTGCTCGGCACTTCGCACAGGAAGTAGCCGATGAAGAACAGGCCCGCCCCGAGCCCGTAGGCGGCATCGCCGATGCCGACCGCGGCATTCATGTGCAGCTTGGCGAAGCCGACCACCGAGCGGTCGATATAGGCCACCACGTAGATCAGCGCCAGGAAGGGGATCAGCTTGCGGGTGAGCAGGCCGATGATGCGCTGCTCCTGCGCATCCGCCTGCAGCGGCGTGCGCGCCGCCGGGGCGGCGGCGCCGGCGGTCCGTGTGGTTTCCATGGGTCTCTCCTCGAATCTGTTGATGTCGTTATGGGTGCAGCTTGGGTGTTGCTTGGTGCAGCTTGATGTGTCGCTTGATGTGTCGCCTGGTGTGTCGCCTGGTGTGTCGCTTTCGGATAACGCTTAAGGTGTCGATTCGTGTATCGCTTCGTGTATCGCTTCGTGTATCGCTTCGTGTACCGCTTCAGCTAACGCTTAGCGTGCCGCTTCGGGCGAAGACGCGCGGCCACGCGCCTTCTCCCCGCAGCACGGCGCGGACAGCCTTCAGCCGGCGCCGCTCTCCGCGCGGCCGGCCACGCGACGGCGCAGCCCGAGCGGATTGCCGTCGCGCAGCGCCTCCGGCAGCAGCGCCTCGGGCAGGTTCTGGTAGCAGACCGGACGCAGGAAACGCTCGATGGCGGCCGTGCCCACCGAGGTGCTGCGCCCGTCGGAGGTGGCCGGGAAAGGACCGCCGTGGACCATGGCGTCGCACACCTCGACGCCGGTCGGAAAGCCGTTGGCCAGCACCCGGCCGGCCTTGCGCTCCAGCAGCGGCAGCAACCGGCGCGCGTCGGCGTGGTCGGCCTCGTCCAGGTGCAGGGTCGCGGTGAGCTGGCCCTCCAGCCCGGCCAGCACACGCTGCAGCTCCGCCATATCGGCGCACTCGACCAGCACGCTGCAGGGGCCGAACACCTCGTCGGCCAGGCTGGCATCGGCCAGCAGGTCGGCGGCGCGCACGCGGAACAGGGCGGCCTGCGCGCGCCCGGGCGCCGCGGCGCCGCGCGCCAGCGTGCGCACCGCCCGGTGGCCGGCCAGCCGCTCGCAGCCCGCGGCATAGGCGCGCGCGATGCCCGGCGTCAGCATCACGCCGGCAGGCACCGCGGACAGCGCCTGCGCCGCCGTGTCGGCGAAGCGCTCAAAGGCGGCGCCGGCCAGGCCCAGCACCAGGCCGGGATTGGTACAGAACTGGCCGCAGCCCAGCGTCACCGAGGCCACCAGTTCGGCGGCCAGCGCTTCGCCGCGCTCCGCCAGCGCGGCCGGCAGCAGGAGATTGGGATTGACGCTGCTCATCTCTGCGTAGACCGGAATCGGCACCGCGCGCGCCGCCGCGATGCGCATCAGCGCCAGCCCGCCGGCACGCGAACCGGTGAAACCCACCGCCTGGATGGCCGGATGCGCCACCAGCGCCGCGCCCGCCTCATGGCCGGCATCGAACAACAGCGAGAACACGCCGGGCGGCAGTCCGGCCGCGGCCACCGCCGCCTGCACCGCGCGCCCGACCAGCTCGGAGGTGCCGGGATGCGCCGGGTGGGCCTTGACCACCACCGGGCAGCCGGCCGCCAGCGCGGCGGCGGTGTCGCCGCCCGCCACCGAGAAGGCCAGCGGGAAATTGCTGGCGCCGAACACCGCCACCGGGCCGATGCCCACGCGCCAGAAACGCAGCGCGGTGCGCGGTGGCTGCCGCTGCGGCAGCGCCGGCTCGATGCGCACGTCGCACGCGTCGCCGCTGCGCACCAGCGCCGCGAACAGGCGCAACTGGCCGGCGGTGCGTGCGCGCTCGCCCTCCAGGCGGCCGCGCGGCAGGCCGCTTTCCTGCATCGCGCGCTCGATCAGGGCGTCGCCCAGTCCTTCGATGCGCGTGGCGATGTCCTCCAGCAGGCGCGCGCGCGGCTCGGCCGCCAGTGCGCGGAAGCCGTCGTCCGCCTGCGCGGCGAGGCGGCAGGCCTCGTCCACGTCGGCCGCCAGCGCGCTGCCGAAGCGCGGTGCCGCGATGGGCTCGCCACTGGCGGCATCGAGCGCCTGGAAGACCGGTCCGGCGCCGCGGCGCGCGCCGCCGCCGATCAGCAGTTCGCCGCGCAGGGCCATCTCGTTTCCGTTCCCGTTCTGCATGAAGGCCCCCTCAGTGCGAATGACGGGGCACGGCCGCGCCGCGGCAGCCCACCAGGAAATCCAGGTCGCAGCCCTCGTCGGCCTGCAGCACGTGGTCGACGTAGAGACGCTGGTAACCGCCATCGCCATGCCCGCGCGGCGGCGCCAGCTCGGCCATGCGGCGCGCCAGCTCGGCCGCGTCGATATCCAGGTGCAGCGTGCCGGCGTCGCAGTCCAGCTCGATCCAGTCGCCGTCGCGCACCGCCGCCAGCGGTCCGCCGGCGGCGGCCTCCGGCGCCACGTGCAGCACCACGGTGCCGTAGGCGGTGCCGCTCATGCGCGCATCCGAGATGCGCACCATGTCCTTCACGCCCTGGCGCAGCAGCTTGGGCGGCAAACCCATATTGCCCACCTCGGCCATGCCGGGGTAGCCCTTTGGGCCGCAGTTCTTCATCACCAGCACCGAGCTGGCATCGACCTCGAGCGACTCGTCGACGATGCGCTCCTTGTAGTGCTCCAGGTTCTCGAACACCACCGCGCGCCCGCGGTGCTTAAGCAGCTCCGGCGTTGCCGCCGAGGGCTTGAGCACGGCGCCGCGCGGCGCCAGGTTGCCGCGCAGCACGCGGATGCCGCCGTCGGCGATCAACGGCCGGTCCAGCGGCCGGATCACCTCGTCATTGGTGTTGGGCGCCTCCTTGACGTTGTCCCACAGCGACCGGCCGTTGACCGTGAGCGCGTCCGGATGCGGCAGCAGCCCGCGCTCGCCGAGCCGGCGCAGCACCGCCGGCAGGCCGCCGGCGTAGTAGAACTCCTCCATCAGGAAGCGGCCCGAGGGCATCAGGTCGACGATGGTCGGCGTGTCGCGGCCGATGCGGGTCCAGTCCTCCAGCTCCAGCGGCACGCCGATGCGCCCGGCGATGGCCTTCAGGTGGATCACCGCATTGGTGGAGCCGCCGATGGCCGCGTTGGCGCGGATGGCGTTCTCGAAGGCGGCGCGCGTCAGGATGCGCGACAGCGACAGCCCTTCCCTGGCCATCTCCACGATGCGGATGCCGGACATATGCGCCAGCACGTAGCGGCGCGCGTCCACCGCCGGAATGGCGGCGTTATGCGGCAGCGTCACGCCCAGCGCCTCGGCCATGCAGGCCATGGTGGAGGCCGTGCCCATGGTGTTGCAGGTACCCGCCGAGCGCGACATGCCCGCCTCGGCCGAGAGGAACTGGTGCACATTGATCTCGCCGGCCTTGAGCGATTCATGCAGCTGCCACACCGCCGTGCCCGAGCCGATGTCCTTGCCGTCCAGCTTGCCGTTCAGCATGGGCCCGCCGCTCACCACGATGGCCGGCACGTCGCAGCTGGCCGCGCCCATCAGCAGCGCCGGCGTGGTCTTGTCGCAGCCGCACAGCAGCACCACCGCATCGATCGGATTGCCGCGGATGGCCTCCTCCACGTCCATCGCCGCAAGGTTGCGCGTCAGCATGGCGGTGGGGCGCAGGTTGGACTCGCCGTTGGAGAACACCGGGAACTCCACCGGGAAACCGCCGGCCTCGTAGATGCCGCGCTTGACGTGCTCGGCGATCTTGCGGAAATGCGCGTTGCAGGGCGTCAGTTCGGACCACGTGTTGCAGATGCCGATGATGGGGCGCCCGTCGAACTCGTGGTCGGGAATGCCCTGGTTCTTCATCCAGCTTCGGTACATGAAGCCGTTCTTGTCGGCGGTGCCGAACCATTGGGCGGAGCGCAGCTTGGACTTGGGTTTCGATTCCGGCATGACGGGTAAGCGATGGCAGGGAAGGTCTGGGGTGTCTGGAGACGGATGGCCCCGGGGCACGGCGCGCCAGGTGGCACCGCGCGACGGCATGGCAAGGCAAAAGCGGGGAGAGGTCGTCGCCCGGCGCGGCGGCGGCCGCCTGGCGCCGGCGGCTGGCCTGGCGCGCGGCCGCGCCCTGGGGGGCGGCTTGTCTCCGTGGTTCTATCTGTTGTGGTGTGGGATCGGACAGGGCGCAGTGTACGAGCCAACCTGATAACCTTCTAATGAAAGTTTCGGACGGATCGATACACAGATGAATATCAGCGTAAACCCTGAACCATCATCCTTGCCCTCCCCGGCGCCCTCCCCATCGCCCTCCCCCGCGCGCACGCCGGGCGGCGCCACCAGCCCCTGGTTCATCCGCACCCGCCTGAAGACCCGCCAGTTGCTGCTGCTGGTGGCCCTGGCCGAAGAGAGCAACATCCACCGCGCCGCGGCCGCCCTCAACATGACGCAGCCGGCCGCCTCCAAGCTGCTGCGCGAACTGGAAGACATGCTGCAGGTGCCGCTGTTCGAGCGGCTGCCGCGCGGCATGCGCCCCACCCTCTACGGCGAAGCGATGATCCGCCACGCGCGCGCGGTGGTGGGCAGCCTCGACCAGGCGCAGGAAGAAGTGCAGGCGCTGCGGGCCGGCCACCTGGGCCAGGTCGCGGTGGGCACCATCACCTCGCCCGCCGTCAAGCTGCTGCCGCCGGCGGTGGCGCGGCTCAAGCAGGCCCACCCGGGCCTGCGCGTGTCATTGGAGATCGAGAACAGCAACGTGCTGCTGGAGCGCCTGGCCCAGGACAAGCTCGACCTGGTGGTCGGCCGCCTGTTCGCCGAGCACGACAAGCTCCACCTCAGCTACGAGCCCCTGGCCGACGAACCGGCCTGCGCCGTCACGCGGCCCGGCCACCCGCTGCTGGACACGCCGGGGCTGACCCTGGCCGACCTGCAGCACGCCACCTGGATCGTGCCGCCCGCCGGCAGTGTGCTGCGCCACCGCTTCGACCTGATGTTCCAGCGCGACAGCCTGTCGCCGCCGGCCAATGTGGTGGAAACCGCCGCCCTGCTGTTCCTGACGCGCATGCTGGCGCAGAGCGACATGCTGGCCGTGCTGGCCGCCGACGTGGCGCACTACTACGCCGAGCACGGCATGGTGGCCATCCTGCCGCTGCCCATGCCCTGCCGCATGGACGACTTCGGCCTGATCCTGCGCACCGACCGCCTGCCCTCGCCGGCCACGCAGCAGATGGCGCAGGCCCTGCGCGAGGCCGCGCGCGAGGTGTATGCGCTGGGGGGTGGCTGAGCGGTCGGGTGAGCGGTCGGGTGAGCGGTCGGCTCAGCGGGCGATGGAAGGAGATGGAACGAGATGGAAGGCGCGGGCGGCCGAGCGCCGCCCCGGAAGGCTGCCGTGGAGAGCGGCCATGGAAGGCCGCCGTCGAAGGCAGCCGTGGAAAGCAGCCGTGGAAAGCCGCCCCCTCAGCGCTGCGGCATATCCTTCGCCGAATACCCCAGGCTTACCAGCGCCTCCTCCGGTATCGCCGGCATCTGCGCATTCCACGCCAGCCACGCCTCGCGCATCGCCGCCAGCCGCCCGGGCTCGCGCGCGGCGCGGTTGGCGCGTTCGCGTTCGTCCTGGCTGAGGTCGAACAGGTAGTCGTGGCCGTCCACCTGCAGGTACTTCCAGTCGCCGTCGCGCAGGGCGCGCTGGTCACGGTGCTTCATGCGCCAGTAGAGCGGGCGCGGGAAGCGGTGGCCGGCGTCGCGCAGCAGCGGCAGCAGCGAGATGCCGTCGAGCGGGTACTCGGGATGCGGCGCCACGCCGGCGGCGTCGAGCATCGTCGCGGACCAGTCCATGGTCATGCATGGCTGGGCGCTGCTGCCGCCCGGCGCGATCACCGCCGGCCAGTGGGCGATCCAGGGCACGCGGATGCCGCCTTCGGTCAGGTCCATCTTGCCGCCCACCAGCGGCCAGTTGTCGGAGAAGCGCTCGCCGCCGTTGTCGCTGGTGAAGACGATCAGCGTGTTGTCGAGCCGGCCGAGCCGGCGCAGCGCCTCCACCAGCCAGCCGATGCCTTCGTCCATGTGGTGGATCATGCGGCGGTAGGTGTGGATATTGCCGCCGTCGAGGTGGAACAGGTTGTCCTTCACCTGCGGCGCCAGCGCGGCGTCGTCGCGCGTCTCCCACGGCCAGTGCGGCGCGGTGTAGTGCAGGCTGAGGAAGAAGGGCGCGTCCTGCGCCGCCATGCGCTCCACGTAGTCCACCGCGCGGCGCGACAGCAGGTCGGTCAGGTAGCCGGGCTCCTGGTGTGGCGCGTCGTTGTGCCACAGGTCATGGCGGCCGGTGGAATCGCAATGGGTGAAGTAGTCCACACCGCCGGCCATCGGCCCGAAGAACTCGTCGTAGCCGGACAAGAGCGGGCCGAAGTCCGGCGCGAAGCCCAGGTGCCACTTGCCGATCAGCGCGGTGCGGTAGCCCGCATCGCGCAACAGCGACGGCAACGTCGGATGCGAGGGCGGCAAACCCTGCGGCTGGCCGATGCGTTTGCTGCTGATGGGCTCCTCCGCCGCGCCGCGCAGGCGGTACTGGTAGCGCGCCGTCATCAGCGCGAAGCGGGTGGGCGAGCACACCGGCGAATTGGCATAGCCCTGCGTCAGCAGCAGGCCGTTGGTGGCCAGGCTGTCGAGCACCGGCGAGACGGGCACGCGGCCGCCGTAGCAGCCCAGGTCGGCATAGCCGAGATCGTCGGCCACGATGTAGATCAGGTTGGGTTTCATCGTTCACTCGATAACCGGCGCGGCGCGACGGACACGCGCGCCGGCGTTCAGAAAGTCATGCGCGTGGCGGCCGCGGCCGGGCGACGCTCAGCCCTCGACACTCAATCTGCGCCGCTCAATCCGCGCCCCTCAATCCGCACGAATGCCGGCGGCGGCAATCAGTTGCCGGTAGCGCTCCGACAGCGTCGCCATGCGCTGCGCCGCCGCCGCGCCCACCGCGCCATCCGGACGCATATCCAGCGCCGCCAGCCGCGCGCGCACCTCCGGCCGCGCCAGCGCATCCGCCATGGCGCGCTCCAGCACGCGCTGCACCGGCTCCGGCGTGGCCGCCGGCACCATCGCCACGTACAGCACCTCATGCTCCAGCGCCTTGAAGCCCAGCTCCGTCACCGTCGGCACCTCCGGCAGCAAGGTCGAGCGCTGCGCGCCCGTCACCGCCAGCGCCTTCACCCGCCCCGCCTTCACGAAAGGCAGCAGCGCCGGCGTGGCCAGCATGCCGCCATCCACCTCGCCCGCCACCACCGCCGTGGCCGCCGGCGAACTGCCCTTGTACGGCACGTTGTTCAAAGTGGCCCCCGTGGCACGGCGGAACGACTCCACCGCGATATGCCCCGGGCTGCCGCTGCCCGCCGAACTGAAGTTCAACGTCTTCGCCTTGGCGCGCGCCAGCAGGTCGGCCATGCTGCCGATGCCCGTGGCCGGATTCACCCCCACCAGCAGGCCCGAGGTGGCCAGGATCATCAAGGGCTTCATCTCCCCCGGCTGGAACGGCATGCTGCGGTAGATGTGCGGATTCACCGTGAAAGTGGTATCGATGCCGAACAGCACCGTATAACCATCCGCCGGACTGCGCGCCACCGCGCCCGCCCCCAGGTTGCCGGCTGCGCCGGGCTTGTTCTCCACCACGAACGGCTGCTTCAGCTCGCCCTGCAGCACCTGCGCCACCGAACGCGCCAGGATGTCCGACGGCCCGCCCGGCGGGAAGTTGTTGACGAAGCGGACTGGCTTGCTGGGATACAGGTCCTGCGCGTACGCCACGGCAACAGCACCAGGCAGGCCCATCGACAGCAAAGGCAGCGCCGGCAACCACGACAACGCGCCCAGCAAGCGGCGCAGCACAGCGCGACGCGGACGGCCCGCGGGCTGCGCCAGCGACGACGGCTGGCACAGCGACGCGGCAGGCCATCGGGAACGCCAGCAGGAACGCAGCCCGTCATGTGGGCCAGGGGGCAGGGAACGGCAAACAGACATGTCTCCAACTCCTCTAAGCGCCGGTTGGAAAGCGATGGCGATGACGATGCGCGCCCCGCGCAGGGCCCACGCATCCGCGATGCACAGCCCCCATCGCCACACACGAGGCCACCGACCGCGCACAGACGGCCAGCGGAACCCGCGCGCCGCCACGACATCCCTCCTCCACCGGCTGGTGGGCACCCTGGGCCAGGCAGCCAGCGCCACCGCGCCAGCCTGCCGACAACCCGGGTTGTCAGGGCAATGTACGTTGCGCACAATCAGTTGTTCAAAACAACCATCCCCCGTGTTAACCAGTGGCCAGTGGCCAGCGACCCATGCCAAAGGCCACTGGCTACCCGCCACCCGCCCCACCCCACCATGCCGGACCGCACGCGCCTGACCCAGCCCCAGTCGATCGAAGACCTGCTCCTCTACCGCCTCAGCGCCGTGCTGGCCGGCGCCGGCGGCATCGTCATCCGCCAATGCGAAGGCCGCTTCGGCATCACGCGCCGCGAATGGCGGCTGCTGGCCCTGCTAGGCGCCCACGCCAGCGGCCCCGCCCCCACGCTATCCGCCCTGGCCACGCTGGCCCACCTGGACCGCCCGCGCGCCTCGCGCACCGTATCCGAGCTGGTGCAGAAAAAACTGGTCAGCCGCACCACCCGCGCGGGCGATGCGCGCCATGTCTCGCTGGCACTCACCGACGCAGGACTGGCGCTGTACCGGGAAGTCTTTCCGGTGACGCAGGCGGTCAATCTTGAACTGCTTGGGGCGCTGGAGGCTGCGGAAGTGGCGCAGTTGGAAGCGATCCTGGGGAAGCTGGAACAGCGGGCGGCGGGGATGGCGGAGCGGGGTGGGTTGCCGTTGGCGGATCGGCGGGCTGGGGGGAGTCGGCGGGGGCGGCAGGGGGGTGGGGGCGACGGCTCGATGTAGGCCGGCGCCCGCGCGTTCGTTCGCTTGCTTGCAGGCTCAGTACAGGGACTGGACGCGGTCTACCGCCTCGTCCATCTGCAACTTCAGCGGCAGGAGCAAGGCGTGGAGGCCGTTGCTGTCGAAGCTCTCGCCTGCCTGCAGTTCCAGCAAGGTCAGCAAAGCGTCCAGGCCGGCGCTGACGCGCAGGAGTTCGTCGCAGGATTGGAGGATGGTGTCGCGGTGAGAATCGTCGCTATCGAGCATGGAAGTGTCATCCGACAGCAGGCGCTGGGCGATAGGTGTGGCCTCGTGAGGATTGGCGGCAAGGCGTAGACGGCGTTGACGGGCGGTCATAGGCGACTCCTTCATCCAAGGGTTTTCGAAATGCATGCGCCCTCACGCCCTTTGCAAGGACTGGCTCACGCAATCCGCAGAGACGCAGCAGCCCCACCCGCATAGTCCATAATGCGGCTGATCAGGCCCAATAGAATCCCGAGCCCGCGCCAGCTTTTCCGAGACTGAGCGCGGGCCATACCGTTGCCAGATGGCTCGGCCTCCCTGGGCTTGCTGCGGTACCTCGAGACGCACGGAAGCACCCATCGCCGCTCGGACAATGTGCGCGCTCCCGCGTCACGCCACCTGAGGCACATACCTCTGGCGGCGAACGAGGCTAAATTTACCTTGCAAGGCTAATATAGCCCAATTGAAATGCGCGATCGTGTTGTCGAGCTGATAGATTTCGTTGCTGGCGGGAACCGGCGCTACAAGCGCATGGAAGAGCTGACCGGCGTGAAGGCGGACAACTGGAAGAACACCTGCCGGAACCAGCAGCGGGTGACGCAGGACATGGTTGAAGCGATTGGGGTGATTTGGCCTCAGTATGCTTACTGGCTGGTCACCGGGAAGACGGATGAGGTGCATGGACATACCTCGCCCACTCGGGATCGGATTGCTCGGGATTTGGAGAAAGTCAAGGAAGAGGGCGACCAATAGATGGCTGGCGTCGCTCCTAGAAGCGACGCGTAGATATTGAGTAAGCGCATCCGAGCAGAAGGGAACTTACCCACCAGCCCTTTTCCCTCTAGGCTGCAGAGATCGGAGCGATCTACGAGCCTCTTGAGGAAGTGGAAAAACCTAATTCACAATAGGCTTAATCTACGCGCATCATTGCTATGTGTTAGATGGCCGGATTGAAATACGCCCTTCGAAACTTCGGATGAGTTGCACATAGCTCTCGTGATCAATCAGAGCCGGTCCTCGGTCCTTGCTTACCCAAAGAACACCAGCGGTCTCGCGAACAGTCCAATCTCCGCAGTTTCCAAACTGATCGACAATTTGGATATTTCCTGTGGGAAGCCCACACCCCTTCGGTATGCGGAGACTATTATCAATAGCCGAGTAGCGAGCAAAGCCCAGGCTTTCGGCCCTGACGTTGAGCCGCCCCTCTAGTTCATGCGCGGTACGACCGCTTCGATCTCGATAGATGGAAATAGTCAAATACTGCACATCGACCGCATGCAGGGCAGTTTCCCAAACAGAGTTATGCAGATTTCCAACAACAGCTACATAGCGTGGTACATATCGCAGCAATGACTCTGCACGCTCTCGGTTAATTTCCTCGAAAGCACGCGTCAAGCTAGTAACACATGAAGCCTCAGGCTCGCCATATCTGAAACATCGGACCTGTGGGAGAACGTGGTGCTCGAGCGAATGGCCGGCCAACTCAACCTCGACGACGAACCAATGAGAGAGGCTTTTATGAATAAGTGCGAGATCGGCAACCCTGCGCTCCCCCTCCAGAACGAACGTACCAGCGAATACGCCGCATAAGTAGTCGGGCAGGAGGCACGCAAGCGCCTTGACAACTTCCGCCTCAAAATCAATCTCCACGAATTGTGTTGGATCGACAAGCTCGAAAATATTGTCCTTATGGCACTCTCCAGTCAAGAGTCTCCTCATGCCCGGCTCCATGTGACTGTCGCGACGCCATCTAGACGCTCCTCCTCTTCTTTGAGCCTGTCGATTTCCGGCCCTGTGGCCACGAGCGTATATATCGACGCATTTTTTTTCCCCTGAGCGGGGCGTACTACGCGTCCCAGGCGCTGAATTCGCTGGCGTTGCGTCGCGGTACTCGCTGCGATAATGCCGACCTCCGTCTCTGGGACATTGAAGCCCTCATCCAAGGCTCGGCATGTAACAAGCACGTCGATTTCACCCTTCCGGTATTGCCCAAGCATGGCTGCCTTGGCACGCAGCGGCATCTTTGAGTGATAGACCCCGCTCTTAACCCCATTCTCCGTCAAAACAGCATGGATAAGATCACAAGCCTCGATATCTTCATGAAAAACCAGAGCACGCTTACCACGGTTTGCAGCAACTAACTTCAGCGCCAAGCGAATACGGTTCAGACTAAGGTTAAGAACACGCGCACGCCTCAAAAATAATGCAACTGTCTCGTCGGCCTCCGCACCGTACCTGCTAATCGATCTTGCAATGGCTTTCGACAGTTTTTCGTACTCAGCCTGTCGCTCCTCTTCCAATTCAAAAACGATATTTTTGAGTTGGAATGGCACAATTACACCGTCATGCAATGCATCTGCGTAGCCGTAGCTAAATATGACCGAACCAAGCGCTGGAATAAGTACATCGTGCAGCCCATCATCATACGGACGCTCGGGGGTCGCCGACAAGCCAAGTGAAGCAAAACTCTTCACACTCAAGGCTGCACGAAAATACTCTGAAGCAGCCTTGTGACATTCATCAACGATCAAGAAACAACTGTGCTCCCCCATTCGCCCCGCGAGCTTTGCCGCCGTATTAAGCACAGCAATATTAATAGCCCCCAATCGAAACCTCAGAGTACTTGTAATCACATTTATCTCATCAAGATCGAGATCAAAATAATTAGCCGCCTCCTCCCACCATTGCTCCAACAATGCTGCCGTAGGCACCACAATAAGTGTAGCTTTCGGCCGAATTCGATCAATACAAGCCAAAGCAAAAACTGTTTTCCCACCACCAGTAACTACACTTACGATACCTCGATGATTGGCGCGCTCCCACTCATTGAGCGCCTCAACCTGCCAGCCTCTTGGAGTCAACTTAGGCAATCCACTCTCCTAGCCTCGATCAGAGATCTACTTCTACTTTACATTGGGGCCAAATAGATCGTACTCGGCCTGCTCCCTCACCTCTGCATCAGCGTTATCAAGTTGAGTCGCTCTGGCGCGGAGCAGGTCATTTTTCAAGCGACGGACACTATCGGGATTCACACGAGATACAAGTTTGCTAGCCTTAAATTCGGCAACCGCATCGAAAATATACTGCTGCACACACTCGCTAATCGAATCCTTCGCCTCAAGCGTCTGGTAGTACGGATGTAGGCCATTTATGATCACATGGATAACACCGGCCTCAGCACCTGGCACAAAAGTGACATGGGGCTCCCATTCGCTCGTCTCCTTCTGCGAGATGATTACAAGTAAATCCGGCAGAATTTCAAGGCGACCGACCTCATCCTCAGCAACCAGTGATTTTAGCTGCTGCTGGTTGTTCGCGGAGAGAGTCTCGGCTGGTGGAAGTGCGGCATTATTCAGTGCGTCCTTAATTTCCGTGCTTGTGAATTCATCCTTCATGCTCCTGACAAGATCGCGAACTTGCTCCTTGGACCACTTCTGACCTCTTCCTGGCCCGCGACGGCTCTTGGCATAATCCGCATAGGCTTTTGTTTCCTTCACAAGAAACTGCTCAAGGACATCCTCTTCGTCGCCTTCGAAGAGAATTGCATCCTTGGTGTGCGAGACCATAAAACCGTCGAGTTGCAACACTCCTGTCAGCCTCTGAGCGACCAAGTTGTTTGCACCCTCATCATCAACGCCACCAAAGATAGCTTTGGGTTTCCACGCGTTGGGGAAACCCTGAATTTGCCGCCGGTTCTGAAAAAGGGAAAATCCACCAAACTTTCGCCCACCTTTACGCAGGACTCCGATCCAGCCCTTAACAGTTTTTCCCTCAATCGTTAGCTCAGGAAGATCCCTCTTCATGACAATGCCAGATGGATCAGTGTCCCAATCACTCTCTTGCGGGGGAGTCACCTCCTCACCGTTGTAGGTTAATTTCAGCGCGACCTGCCCTTCGTCATCTGGTCGTAAATCAAACATGTACATCGACCCAAGATAGGTCTTGATAGTCTCTTCCGATCGCTTTTGAATCACACGCCTCAATCCACTTATAGTAATTCGCGTGTAATGCGCCCCTTTGTCGACCGTCTTCATGGTCAATGGGACTTTTGCATTATGGTTGGCAATCGCGTCCACATCAACGGTAGCTGTCCACTCCTCGCCACTGTCCCATTCACAAGTGGTTACAGTCCACTTACCACCAATCCAGCAAGCGGCGGTCTTCATGCCCATACCATACTTAGATCGCCCCTTGCTATCTGCTGTAGGGTGGGCAATGCGCAACGCAGCGACTAGATCGTCCTTAGTCATCCCAATCGAGTTATCTTCGATCGTGATTTCCTTGGTTTGGCGATTGTGGACGATGGACACCGTGAGTGGTTGACCATCAGCCTTAAGAACGTCATCAATCAGACTACCGTAGTTAAGACGCGACTGCGTCGAATTATCGACAAACTCTGCCAGCGCAAACCACATCGTATAACTTAAACGACTATATGCATCGATCGCCTTAGGACCAACGGTCAATTCCGCCTCGAAGTCTTGCACCATTACCCTTCCCCTCGATTAAAAATTTATTAGCTTACAACCATTCTCACTTATCGCGAGAAAACATCTTGCGTTAGACGATCCCCGAAACGCCCTCGCGATCCCTTGATGTAATCTTCCGATGCCTCAATGCTTATCCAGAACCGCTCAAGGTCTTCAGCCGCCGCACCGCTTGTATTGCTCCCACCAAATGGATCGAGAACGATATCCCCCGGCTCAGTAAGGAATTTTATGAAGAACTTTGCCAAATCACCAGGCATGCGAGCGGGGTGTGGCTGAAGATTATGCTCACGGCAATAAGTTTGATAGGGGTCAGAACTGTGAGTATTAGCGTACGTCAGAACATTAGATGGAATTGCACCACCATTATCCCGCAAGAAGGCCGTCTCGCTAATTGCGTGCTCCGATGGTCTTTTCCCCGAGTTGTAAGCCCCCTTCTTCAGGAGATCCTTCATAGCCTTGCTATATTCTTGGAGGACTCGCTGATTGTTCGCTTTTGGCGTTCGACTGGGCGACATCCACCACAGCTTAGTAAAGCTATCCTTGACACGTATTCTCTCAACATTAACCCACTGAGCTGGCGAAGGAAGCTTTGCTGGATTCTGCCAGATGAACTCCTGACAAAGATATAGCTCATTCTTCGACTGGAACTCCAAAAGTGCACGCAAGGCCAGCGTAGACATCACCGGCATCCCCGGCTCCCAAGAATTCCCCATCTCAATTACGATGGAGCCGTCTGGCGCCAACATTTTTTTAAACAAAGGACCGAATGCCGAAAGCCACTGAATATAGCTATCGCCAGTCTCATTGCCATATCGCTTTTTTCGATTTAAAGGAAATGGGGGTGATGTAAAGATAAGATTGACACGCCCCTCAAAGCGCGACAGCGATCCATCCGAAAGCAGATCATCAGATCTCCCATGCAGCATCCTTCCCCAATGCGTAGCATAAGCCATACTTAAAGGTGGCCGCCCAAGAAAAGGGCTTATAGGCCGCCCATCAGGTTCTTCAGCGATATTTCTTACCGTATTTTGTTGCATGCAAATTTACTTCATTTATGGTTGGCGGTTTCACATTTAGATTCCGACCCAATTCTTACCTTCGGACGCTTTTGGTGCTCGACTATTGGATTTTTTGATCGACAGCTAAAGCTCAACGAGACAAACATGCGATCGAATCCGATCATGCAACGATCTCCAATCCTCGCTTTCGCACCAAGTGCAAAAGCTTAAGAGCGGTACCTGCCGGTCGCTTCTTTCCAATCTCCCACTTCTGTACTGTAGACACACTGGTGTTAAGCAAACGAGCAAAGACTGCCTGACTTACATGTGATGCTTCGCGGATCCCTTTGATCTGCTCAGGATCCAGCGGCTCCACCGGCTGCAAACAGAGATCACCAAACTCACGCAACGTGATTCGCGTCACCCCAGCGAATTTCAAGTCTTGAACGGCATCGGAAGCCAAAATCTTTCCCTTGCGTATTTTAGACTGCCTTCATTACCTATAAAACTTGCGATGCGCTTCCGATCACCGAAGCTCCTCTACGCTACACCCTTCATATCCGCGCCCCTCTCAACCCAGACCTCAACGTAGCGCGGACACAACGCACGTGCCGTTCCTCTCGATCACAATTTCCATCAAAGTTCGCTTTCAGAGGATAACGGTGCTCGCCGAAGGAGCGGACAAGTTGCATTGCACCTAGCAATAGACGCACTTCCGCCAAACGAGCCTTCGAATGGACCCTAATTATATAGCACCAAGTGCTACACTTACATAGCATTCTCAACTCGATTCGCTAGGATTCTGATCCAATGATGCCATCAACCACGTTGAGAAGGCTGCCTCCAGCCGTGCACTCAGCCCCAACCGCAACCTCGGGTCTCCAGGTATTTTGGTAGTCCGATTTCCCATGACAAGGCGACAGGAGGGCAATCTGAATCAACGAGGGAAAAGCGAGAGATAAGTCAGTTCCGCGCTAGCTTTAAGATAAACTTGGCACATCTGATCAATGTCCAGAGCAGCTCTGTGTGCTGGGTGTGCCGTAGCCTGGACTGGGCGAATGTGCGATCAAATGTCGGGGAACCCATAACAGGCTGAACTGGCGAGTAGCACAGGAGTCGTTACGCTCTTGCTCACTTCGGAGCGGTAACTCGAGTACTGCCAAGCCGTGCCATAAGGCTCATGCACGGGTGGCCTTCACCGCCCAACCGAAGAAGGGTTCACAACCGCCGCCAGCAACCGTTATTACTCAGCCATAAATACGCTGACAATATCGGGAAAATCTCATGGCAGTCACCAAGGGGCATGGCAACCCGCCATGGACACGCGACGAAACTATCCTCGCGTTGGAACTCTATTTCAAAGCCGAGGGATCCATGCCCGGCCCGCGCGATCCTCGCGTCGTTGCCTTATCCGAAGAGTTGCGAAATCTTCCCGTCCATCCCCCTGGGATCCGGCAAGCGTCCTTTCGCAATCCAGAGGGCGTTGCCTTCAAGCTCCAGAACCTTCGGCAGGTGGCTACTGGACGGGGCTTGGCCAATGTTTCGGCAGTTGACCGAGAGGTCTGGGCCAGTTTCGGACAGACGCCTGACGTTGTGACGCGCTTGGCAGCGCTGATCCGAAGTGAATCCGCTACGGCGCAGCCTCCCGGTGCGTCGGACGATGAGGAGGAAGAGTTCGCAGAGGGGCGGCTGCTGACCTTGGTGCACAAGCGGCGCGAGCGGGAGAAGGGACTTCGTCCCCTCTTGCTGCGAGCGAGGCGGAAATCGAATGGCTCCCTGACTTGTGATGCGTGCGGTGATGGGCCGAAAACTGCTGACGACTTGCTGAGCGACGCGGGCTTCGAAGCCCACCACACCATCCCTCTTCAGCAAGCGGGCCCACAGGGGACTGCGACGCGAGTCGGCAATTTGGCGCTGCTCTGTGCAACGTGCCACAGACTATTGCATCGCGCGATGCAGGTGAGAAAGACGTGGCTTTCGATAGAGGATTTCAAAACCGTGTTGGCAGGCAGGGAGGCCGTCACCGCGTCATCCGACCGCACCTAGCGAAGGTCTCCTGGGTCGCAGCAAAGATGCGGGCAGCGTGGCTTGAGAATCAACGATGCAGTGTTGAGGAATCGCTCGTGCTCCATGACGAGGATCTTCTCTCTGCTCTGATACACATCTTCCGGGCCGATATCCTGGCGCGCCACGCCCAGGTTCTCAAGCAAGCCGCGCAGGAACGCCACGCGACGTGAGACGAGCGATGGGGAGATGCCTGCATTGGGGTTTTCCCACACCTCGATCAAGACCTCGAATCCGACCGGGAAGGCCTGGCGCGTCTTGTCGCGCCAATCCAGCATGCGCCGTATCTCCTCGCTGGATAGGGATCCCGATCCGGCCTCGAAGAACGATTCATATTCTATGTACGGAGGCTTGCAAGCGTGAGCATTCAAGGAACCCGCAAGAATTAAGAAGACGAGAAATTGACGCATCGTGGCTTGTGTATAGGACGATGTCCTCTACCTGAGATCGCCCAGGTCGCAGCACGCATGCGGACAGCGGGGAGACAAGTGTAATTCGGCACGGTTGAAGAGCGCGTCAGCCCCGGGCTTGCTAAGCCGCATGGTGTTTCTTCGAATCTCCGCCTCTACGATGTCGTCTTGCTGTACGCCGAGATTCCGTAGCAGGGTTCTCAGATGCTCGGACCGATCCTGTGCAAGTGACGGCGAAATGCCGGCGTAGCTGTTCTGCCACACCACGATGTCTACGCGAAAGCCTGCGGGGAAGGCTCGACGTGTATCGCTGTGCCAGAGGGCCATACGCTTCACTTCGCTTCCAGATAGAACACTTTTCCCGACTTCGAACACCGGCTCATACTCGATATAGGGGAGCTTGCACGCGTAGGCGTTACAGGAAAGCCCGAGGAACAGCACGGCAATGGCTTTCAGCATCTCGGTCTCCCTAGCGATGGTGCGTCAGGTCGTCGGCGCGAATCTTCAGGTCGATGGCGTGCAACTCGGCCGGCGGCACCAGCAGCAAGGCGACGCCGGAGGCAGCGCGGGGTGCCTTCGGCAACCGCGCTTTCGCAATCTTCATCATGCTTGGGCCTCCGCGTGCCTGCTGTCCGTTGCCCTGGGGCTACTTCACGATGGGCACCATTCCAGGGCAGCACGGATGCGGGCAGCCCGGCATGAAGTCCACTTGCGCGAAGTTCAAGGGCTCATACGTTACCCCTGGCCGATAGCGGCCGACCTCCACGGAGATCTTGCTCTCCGGCACGCGGAGCGTGGTCAGCCAATGTTGCAAATGGGATGCCCGCCGGTGTGCTAGGGCTCGACTGACGCCCAAGCCAGGTGCGGCATACAGGAAGATGTGGAACTCCTTTTGGTTCTCGTACCTGCCCGGCTCGTCGATCAACCACTCTGCAAGCCTGCGCACTTCAGAGGCCGGCAGGCGGCTCGCGCTGGTCTCGAATTGTGTATTGAATGCAATGACGAAGCTGCACGCCAGCGCGGAATTCGCAAGCATCGTCACGACGACTCCGAGAGCGATGCGAAGACTAGACAATGACATAGCCGGCCACGTTATCTGCGTTCTCAAGACACTGGGGATTCGCCTCCTTGGCTTCTCTTCGAGCGGCGTACAGTCGATAGAAGTGGTCCGTCGTCGCCATGGCGTCATGGAAGTGAGAGACTTCGTGCACGAGTGTAAGCAACTGCGAATCGACACTGTCTGCGTAGGGCGATAGGGCACAGAAGTTCAGCGCAATGGCAATCGTGTGCGTTCCGGTATCCGGCGCGCACACGGCAGCGGCAACCCTAGGATTGTTCCGCGTCTTCGGCGTACAGCCGATGTACTCCATCCTCTCATCCGAGTACCGAACGAAGTTGTCTCCCGTCAACTCCCGCAGGATGCGCTCAATGCGCGGAATTCCATCGAGCAGGTGATGGCGGATCGTTTCGTCAGCCACGCCGAACCAGTGCATGACGCGCGCTCTGTCCCCGTGTTCCCAGCGATGCAGTTCTTCCAAACGCTTCACGCAGCATGCCACCGCTGTGTCTCGAAGCCGAAGGACCATGCTGATGAAGTCTCCATTGCTCATGTTCGGACAGATCCGCTCGGCATCATCCACCAGCATGCCCGCCCCATCGCCTGAGAGTTTCTCTGCGGCCATGGGAACATGGGCATTGAGCGCAGCGGGACGATAGACGCGACCGGGGCCGCCGACCCCGACGACGAAGTGGTGCTGCGAGGGGATGACCACAGGCTTGTCCGCACACTGGCACATCACTCGCGCGCCCCGCACCAGGAGGCGGCGCCCATTCGGGAGCGTGAAGGGTACGTGCGCATCGTTCTGGACCGGACCACCTGCCTTGCAGGCAGGGCAAGTTGCATAGTCCCCCTCCGCGGCTACGGGAACTCCCTCATGCCTGAACCCGACTACGGTCGATGTCAGCATCCCGCCGGTGCTCGTCACATCGCCGTGCCTCAATGCCTCCCGCAAATCTTCCATCTTCATCTCCTTCGATCGAGCCGATGAACCGCAAGGGGGCGAGCGGCGCTCCAGTGTTGTAGTGGACTGAGCCATTCACACTCGGGGAAATTCATCATGCCGTCCTCCTCTCCTCATTCAGCCTCGACATAAACACCTCAAACGGGATGAAGTGCCACTGGGCTGCCTCCGGGTCATACATGGCCAGCTGGTTGACCTGCGCATGCACCGTCGTTCTTTCCGGCATGTTCGCGATGGCGCGTCCCACCTGTTGCTTCCGGCTGCGTTCGTCCAGCGCCAGAACCTGGTCGAAGGTCTCGGTGTAGGCGTACAGCCCGGCTTGTTCGCGCGTGTAGCGGTGGTGCGCCAGGTCGTCGGCGCGGATCGTCAGGTCGATGGCGTGCAGCTTGGCCGGCGGCACCTGCAGTGTCTCGGGCAGGTACACGCTTGCCAGGCTGCCCTGGCGCCGCATGATCAACTTGCCGTCGCTGGCACACCAGCCGCAATGCAGGAAGTAGTGGAGCTTTCCGTCGTGGTCCCGGATCAGCTCGCGCGGGTCGAATGACGCCGCATGGATGACGTGGAAGGGTTCGCCTGGGCGGGACCGGAATGCTGCGTCCAGGTACGCGTCGAACGGCGACAGATGGAAGACCAGCCCATGGCCGAGTGCCGGGTTTTCCGGATCCAGGGCCTCGCATGAGGCCCGGCAGTAGTCCGGCTCATCCGGGCGGGGCACATAGCGCGCGAGCACGTAGAGATGGGGATCGGTGTGGAGGACATGGCCGCACGGCCGGCTGGTCGGTCTGGGTTTCCGCATCGCAGCGCGCTCCTGTCGCAAAGACAATGCGGTCCTTTTACGTCAGTCGCATTCGGCTAGTCTTGGGAATCGTCGGAAGCTGATCGCGCATCTTCTTTAATTCACTGGCGCCTTGTTCACGATGGGTACCATCCCAGGGCAGCACGGATGCGGACACCCTGGCATGAAGTTCACATGGGCGAGATTCGGCGATAGCTCAGATTTCCCCGGCCGGTATGAAGCAATCTCACTGGAAATCTTGCTCGTCGACACGCCAAATGTCGTCAGCAGCCCATGTAGGTGAGCCCCCCGTCTACGTGCAAGTGCAGGGCTGATACCTGCGCTTGGTGCCTGGTAGATGGCGATGTGAAACTCCTCTTGGTTCTCGTACTTTCTCGGCTCGTCGATCATCCACCCCGCCATACGACGGACTTCAGAAGCGGACAGACGCGCCTTGCCCGGTTCGAATTCGGAGTTGAACGAGATATCAAAGCTGCAAGCCAGCGCCGGCTTCGAGAGAAGCCCGGCCAGGAGACCAACCGCAAGGTGAAGTCTGGACAATGACATAGCCGGCCACGTTATCTGCATTTTCGATGCATTGGGGATTTTCAGCTTTAGCTTCCAGCTGAGCGATGAGCGACGAGCAGCGGATAGTTCACACTCTGGGAAATTCGTCATGCCGTCCGCCTCCCCTCCCCCAACCTCGACACAAACACCTCAAACGGAATGAAATGCCACTGCGCAGCCTCGGGGTCGTACATGGCCAACTGATTGACCAGCGCATCCGCCGTCGTTCTTTCCGGCATGTTCTCGATGGCGCGTCCCACCTGTTGCCTCCGGCTGCGCTCGTCCAGCGCCAGGATCTGGCCGAAGGTCTCGGTGTAGGCGTACAGCCCGGCTTGTTCGCGCGTGTAGCGGTGGTGCGCCAGGTCGTCGGTGCGGATCGTCAGGTCGATGGCGTGCAGCTTGGCCGGTGGCACCTGCAGCGTCTCGCGCAAGTACACGCTCGCCAGGCTGCCTTGGCGGCGCATGACCAGCTTGCCGTCGCTGGCGCACCAGCCGAAGTGCAGGAAGTAGTGGAGCTTGTCGCCGTGCTCGCAGATCATCTCGCGCGGGTCGAAGGCCACCGCGGGGACGACGTGGAAGGGCTCGCCTGGGCCGGACCGGAATGCCGCGTCCAGGTGCGCATCGAACGGCGAGAGGTAGAAGACCAGTCCGTTGCCCAGCTCCGGGTTTTCGGCATCCAGGGCTTCGCATGAGGCCCTGCAGTAGTCCGGCTCATCCGGGCGGGGCGCGTAGCGCGCGAGCACGTAGAGGTGGGGATCTGTGTGGAGGACATGGCCGCAAGGCCGGCTGGTCGGTTTGGGTTTCCGCATCGCAGCGCGCTCCTGTCGCAAAGACAATGCGGTCCTTTTACGTCAGTGGCATTCGGCTGATCGTGGGAATCGTCGGAAGCTGTTTGCGCGTCTTCCTGAATTCGCTGGCGCGAGAAACCTTGCTTGACCTGTTGCGGGCCCAGGCGACCCGCGTCGCCTGCAACTTTCCGTTCGCGATGCAGTACGAAATAGTCTCCGACATTGCGGAAGAGGCAGAACTCTTCCGCCGCGCTCCGCTATCGGGACCGCTCGATCGGCTGCGGCCCCGGACAGCATGGATGTGGACATCCCGGCATGAAGTTCACATGGGCGAGATTTGGCGGTAGCTCAGACTTGCCCGGCCGGTATGGAGCGATCTCGCTGGAGATCATGCCGGCCGGCACACCAAGCCTCTCCAGCAAACCCTGCAAGTGAGCCACCCGTCTGTGTGCCATGGCAGGGCTGATGCCTGAACCTGGCGCCTGGTGGAGCGCGATGTGAAACGCTTCCTGGTTTTCGAACTGCCTGGGTTCATCGATCATCCATTCCGCCATGCGACGGACTTCAGCGGCGGGCAGGCGCGCCTTGCCCGGTTCGAATTCGGAGTTGAAGGAGATATCGAAGCTGCAGGCCAGCGCGGGCATCGCCAGCAGCATGGCGATGCCGGTGGCAGCGTGGAGTGCCTTGGGCGAGCGCGCCTTCAAGATCGTCATAGCCCGTGAGCCCCGTGCGCCCTGCTGTCCGTTGTCTGGGATGGCTTCACGATTGGCACCATCCCAGGACAGCACGGGCGCGGGCACCACGCCGTCATACGTAGCACCGATGACTGTGGCATGGAACACGGTGCTGTTGCCCGTTGCGTCGCCATGCTTCGGCGCTTCTCGAAAGTCCTCCATGCAGGTCTCCTGTGGTCGAGCTGGCGGTACGCATAGTGGTCCACACACTGCCACTGTGGCATTGACGCGCCCAACAAGCGATTGGCTGGATTCGCAAGGACGCGGGGAATCTTCGTCATTTCGACGGCCGCAGCCACGACGAGAATGGACGCCGGCCCTGTCGCACAGGACGCCTTTCCCATCCGGCTCGCCATGGCCGCTCTGCGGCTTGCATCGATGATCCTCGCTTGGTACCTGCCTCTCGTTCTTGCCTGTTCATTCGCCAATCCCGCGCTGGCCTGCCTTCCCGGCAAGCACTTCGATCTCTATTTCTCGGCGGGGTCCGTTGTTCCATCGGCCACCGAGGTGAGGCGGCTTGCGCTCTGGGTTGCGGAACTGCGCCGCGACGTGCCGGCGCAGCAAGTCTTTGCCATGAGCGGCTACGCGGATTCCGCAGAGCCCAGGGCGCACGAGCTCTCACGTCTTCGCCTCGATGCGGTGCACCGCCTGTTGACCGGGTGGCGATTCAATCAGGTGCCCATCGCGACCCACTACGGTGTCTATCCTGCGGGGACGGTATCGAACGGCAAGCGTGTGGAGATTTCCCTGCTGCCGGCTTGCCCGAACGATTGCTGCGGCAACGGCGAGCGCCGCGGAACGGCGTCGCCGGCCTAGATGCGCCGGCCACAAACTCCGCACGTCGTCATGCCGACACCAACTGCAAGCGGGATGTCATCCATGCTCCTCCGCAGACTCGCTCTCTTCGCCCTGGCCTGCCCGACAATCACCCTCGCTTCCGCCGCCCCCGCCTGCCCATCTTCCACGCCAACGGTGACCTTCGCCGACCTCTGGCAGGGCTACGTCACCGGCAACCCGTATCGCGACCCCGCCAGCGGCGGTGTGCCACCCGGCTTCGGCAACCAGTGCGCGATCCGCTTGAGCGTGACCTTGCATCGGCTGGGCGTGGAGATGCGGTCGTTCACGCCGGCCAACGTCACGGTGAAGCCGGGCAATGTGTTCGGGCGCATCCTGCTCGATGGCAAGTTCACCGCGGTGCGTGCCGACCAGATGGGCTCGTGGCTGGCCAGGCGGCCGTTCTGCGGCTTGCCGGCGCGGCCGGAGGACATCACCGGCAGGGACTGGCAGGCGCGCATCCGGGGCCGGACGGGGATCGTTGCCTTCGATGGCTATTGGGCGCGGACCGGGGAGTCGGCGGCGCGGGCGAGTGGGGGCCATATCGATCTGTGGAACGGCTCGCGGCTGACGAACCACGGCGTGGCGGGTTCCTTGCTGAACGGGCTGCGTTTCGCGCTGGGCATCCAGGATCCGTGGATTCCGCTGTACTCCGACCTGCGCCGGGCGAAGACCATTCTCTTTTTCGAGATCCGATGATGAAGCGGGCTTTCCTTCGCGTGCTCCTGCGGGCTTTGCTGCGGGCGTTCCTTTTCCTGGTCGGGCTGTTGCTCGGCCTTGTCTTCGACATGGTGGTCGGCGTTGTCGAGCGCCTGGCGGGCACCGATGTGTGCCGGGAGTCGTGTCCGCCCTGGTTGACCAGCGCCTCGCTGGCCGTGTACGTGGCCATGCCGCTGGGTTGGGGGGTGCTTCTGGCCATTGCGGGCAGCAAGCCTCGCGCGGGAAGGGTCCTGCTGGCTTGGGCCTGCGCGTCCTTGCTGCTGATGCTGGCGCTGACGTGGTTGCTGTATCTGGCCCAGCATCCGGTGAGGTAGGGCCTGCCGCGACGGCATCCGGTCATCCGGCCCGGGCTCCGGTGAAGCGGGCCGGCGAGACCCGCCGGATGGAAGGCTACTGCTGCGGCGACAGCCTGGGCCATCCAAGGGATGACGTGCCTCACAAATGTCTGCCAACCGAAAGCCCGATGCCGGAAGGCTGTGACGCCGGCTCCCCTCCGCACCGCAGCGGCTGCCGCTCCCCCTGCCGCGCGCGTTCCCCGCTCCGACCAGCACGGGCCCCACCGTCGCTAAACTTTCGCCCCCCACTGCCGTTAGGCACCCGGACTCCCGCCCTCCCCGCCCTCGCTGCCAGATGCTGCCCTCCTTCGCCCTAGCGCCTCCTGAAGCACATGCCTCGGATTCCGCCAGCGACAACCCCGCCCCTTCCGTCACCGAGTGGCTGCTGCATGACGACCAGGTGATGCGCGAGTGCTTCCGCCACGCGGCGGAGATCATCAAGGTGGCGACCGGCGCGTCGCTGGCGCTGGTGACGCTGATCGACCGCAACCACCAGCACTACCGCGGCGAGGCGGGCCTGGCGGTGCGGCCGATCCCGCGCCACAACTCCTTGTGCGAATACGCGATCCGTTCGGGCGGGGTCTTCGTGGTGGAGGACACGATGCTGCGGCCCGAGGTGCAGGAGTGCATGCTGGTGCAGGAGGCGCCGCATGCGCGTTTCTATGCGGCGGTGCCGATCCGCCTGCCGGACGGCGAGGTGGTGGGCGCGCTGGCCGCGCTCGATCCGCAGCCGCGCCGGCTGGAGCCGCGCCAGGTGGACGCGCTGCGCCACCTGGGCGCGATGATCGAGAACGACCTGAAGCTGCGCACCGCGGCCGCCGTCGATCCGCTCACGCAGCTCTTCAACCGCCGCCAGACGCTGGAGCGCATCCACCGCCAGTGGCAGGACACGCGCGCCGGCGAGGGGCTGGGCGCGGTGATGATCGACGTGGACTGGTTCAAGCAGTACAACGACGCCTACGGCCATCCGGCCGGCGACGCCTGCCTGCGGCAGGTGTCAGCGCTGCTGCGCGAAGAGGCCGAGAAGCACCAGATGGTGGCCGGCCGCGTCGGCGGCGAGGAGTTCGCGCTGCTGGTGGGCGCGGCGCAGCGGCCGGCGCTGGGCGCGGTGCTGGAGAGCGTGCGCGCCGGTGTGGAGCGCTTCGCCATCGCGCATCGGGGCTCGCCGTATGGGCGGGTGACGCTGAGCATCGGCGGCTCGCACACCTTGCGCAACGGGCCGTGCGATCGGGGGTATCGCGAGGCCTTCGTGGTGGCGGACCGGGCGTTGTACCGGGCCAAGGAGGCGGGGCGGAACCGGGTGTGGATCGAGTAGACGTGGCAGGCTGAGTCGCCGCATAGCCCCTGGTCGGAACGCGCGGTCGCCCAAGGCCGCCCTGCACGCGGCCGCTCACCAGCCATCATGCGCCGTTGTTTGAAAATCGTCTTTCGGACTAGTCCGATGGACGCATGCTGATCAGTCGATCACACTCCGGGCGAAACATGCCGAGCCTTCCTTCCCCGGATATCCCCTCATGTTACGTAAAACCTTCTTAGGTCTTATGGCCACGTTGACAGTTTGTGGCTCCGTAAGCGCGGACCCTATTCGGGTCAACCGCAGTACCACCCTGAAGGCTGCTGAACTCCGAAGTGCGACCTTCCTGGTGGCAAGCTACGTGCCCGTGGATGCCGGGCCTGTCCCATTGGATTCCAGCAGCACGCTGCCCACAGAGATACCCTTGATGGGACAACTTGAAGGGCGAAGGCGGGCGGCGCAGATATTGGTGAGTCATGGGTGGGTCCAAGTGGAAAGCCCGGAACAGGCTCACTACTATCTCGATGTGTCCTATTCGGCCGACCGCATGGCTTTTCCCAGAACACGCACCGTGAGCGTCTCACTGATGACGATCCCTCGTGGAGATGTTGTACTGGAGAGCCGGGCAACCTGCACGGCAATGAATTCCGAAAGCCGCTGCAGTCCCGCTGCCTTGGTGAAGGCTGCGCTCGAGAACTTTCCCAGTTCGACACGGGATAGCTTTACTGTAGACCCTTGAATTGCACTTCCACTAAGCGTGTTCAAGTCGAATGCTGAACTCGCAGTCATGAACTGGCGGCGCCAAAGATATCCTTCCTGTCCAAGGACGATTTGTACAGGGCTTCACTAGTGCCCTGAGTCTTAAATTCGTGGAAGAACCAAGTCTGTCGAGAAGCCGTGCGAGGCTCGGAACGAAGCGCAGCAAGGCTGGAGCCTTGTGAGCATTCGTGACGACGCATCGCGCGGCCCATCGACGGACTCAGGGCTGACCTAGTCCACGAATTTGTGATTCAGGACACTAGCGCGCGGGGCCCAGGTGTTGCCGCAGTAGTGCGCACAAGCGCGGCAGGACATCGCCACGACTGTCGGCGCGCTTGGGAATGATGAAACACATGCCCGGCTGGATGAACAGCAGCAAGCGTTGCTCGTCCTGGTACCAGCGAATGAGATGCTTCCAGTGCAAGCGCGACTGGCCGACAGTGGAGATGAAGGTCACTCCTTCGTCATCGAACCGCATCGCCTGTGCCTCGTGCAAGGTCGGTGAGCGCCGATAGTAGCGGCGCGCCAGCGGCGTGCCTACCACGTAGCCCAACACCCAGGGCGAAACGGCGTAGGCGAGTGCGCCCACCATCGTGATCAGTTCCCCTCGCCACCAGGTCAGGAGGGCGAGGACCAGGCCCACCACGGGGAAGACACTGAGGACGAGCTTGCGGATCCACGGCCGGCGCCACGACAGCAGGCGCCGTACGGCGAGGAACTCGTCTTCCGAGATGACGTAGCGCAGTTCAGTCGATTCGTTCATGGGAGGATGGGCAGGCAATGCAGTACGGTGGCCGTGGCAAGGGCGAGCCACCACCCGTGGTGTGATCGCCGTACAGCCCCGGGGGGCCTACGGCCGCCGGCGAACCGCCGTCACCGGCTCAGGGAAGCTTCTTCCAGGACCAGACCAGCCACTTGTAATACGAGACCTCGGCGGTTTCCTGCGTGTAGCTCATGCGCATGTCGCCATGGCGGGCGAAGATGTCGAGCCTGGGACTGGTTCCCTGGTCCAGCCAGAGCGATCCATCGCGGAACGTCCACTTGCCGCACCAGACGCAGCGCGCTGCGGCCCCATCGCCGGGCTGGTGGAAATTGAAGCTGCCGTCCGGCTTGATTTCCAGGTAGTCGAAGGCGCGGTAGAAGGCCAGCGTGGTCTGCTGCCAGGCCGCGGCGCCGTTCTTCTGCTCCGGCGTTTCCGGGCTCTTGAGATCCGGCGGCCGGCGCAGGCCTGCGCCGGTGAGTTCCCATCGGCCGATGAAGTCCTGCGCGGTGGGGACATATTCCGCCTCTGCCGCTGCCATTGCCCCTGCCCCTGCCGTTCCCTGGGCGGCAGGCGGCGCGGCGAGCGCCTGGGCGGAGAGTGCTGTGATGCCGGCAGCGAGGCAGAGTGAAGCGAGGAAGGAGGTCGATTTCATGGGGGTGAGCATGGTGGCATGTCTACAGGGGTAAGCGTTTGGCGTGACAGCGTGCCTTGCCGAGCTCCAGTGCGGCGGCCCCGGTCCGGCACCCTGGCGCGCGCCCCAGGTGCTGCCGCAACAGCCCGCACAGGCGCGGCAGGACGTGGCCATCGGCGTCGGCACGCTTGGGAATCACGAAGCAATAGCTCGGCTGGATGAACAGCAGCAGCAGCCGCTCGTCCTGGTACCAGCGCACGATGTCCGCCCATTGCAGCCGCATCCGGCCGCAGGCGGAGGCCAGGGCCACGCCATCGTCATCGACGCGCATCGTGGCCGCCATGCCCAGCGTTGGAGAGCGGCGATAGCAGCGGCGTGACAGCGGCGTGGCCACGGCGTAGCGCAATACCCATGGCGATACCGCGTAGGCCAGCGCGCCGGCCATCCACACCAGTTCGCCGCGCGACCAAGCTACGCCGGCAAAGACCGCGCCGGCGATGGGGTAGATGACCAGCGCAAGCAGGCGGACCCACGCCTGGGGCCAGGCCAGCACGCGCCGCACGGCAACAAAGTCGTCTTCCGAAACACGGTAGTGCAGTTCAGCGGGCTCGGGCATGGATTGGCGGGCTGGGATTAGCGGGCTGGGATTAGCGGGCTGGGAATGGCGGGCTTGGAATGCCAGACAGAGCATGGCGGGCAGCGAGTCCGGTGCGCCTGTCGGAGTACCGATGGCATCGACACCGTGCCTGCTGCACCGTCTGCAGGCGCGCGATCCAGCCCGGCATCTTGCGGCCAACGGCGGATCGTGCGGAACCGAAGAATCCCAACTGGGAGCACCACATTTCCCATCGTCAGCAGCGGCGGTGCGGGAGGCTGCACGTGACGGGCCCGCGAGCGCGGCCAAGCGTGGAGGCTGGAAGGCTGTCAGGCCGAGCAGACAGCAGGCATGGCAGGACGATCCTGACGATAGCGCTGGCGACGTATCCGCGCCGTATCAGCGCCGTATCAGCGCCGTATCAGCGCAATATCGGCACCAGGAAGGCTTGGGCGAGCGGGTAGGGATCGAGCCCGCTCAGTCGGCCGGCCGCTGCAGGACCTGATCCAATGCGAGCGACGCCGGCAGCATCAGCCGCTTTGTCTTCAGGCAGAACGGCAGCACCCACATCCGCATGCCCGGCGTGCAAGGGAAGTCGAACACGGGCAGTGCCTGGGCGAAGGCGTCCGTGCGCGGATAGATCAGGGCCAGGTCGCCCTGGCCGTCCAGGTAGTGGTGGCCGTAGGCATAGAGCTGGTAGAAATCGGCCTGGCTGAGCTGGTACTTGTCGCGCGCCGTGTTCTGGCTCGCGTCCAGCAGCTTCCATTTGGTGTCCAGCACCACGCGGGTATTGCGGCCGGCGCGGATCAGCAGGTCCGGCTTCAGGCGGAACCATTGCGCCTGCCGGTGGGAAACAAGATGGTGCTGGCTGGCCTGGGCCGTCAGCACGTGGCCATCGCGCAACTGGCTGGCGAGGTGCTTGCGCACGTAGGCTTCGAAGAGTTGCTCCATGGGGAACAGCAGCGATGGCGCCTGCTGCGCACCGGCGCTGGTGACCGGGCCGAAGCCCTGCAGGATCAGCCTGGCCCAGTCGAGCGCCGCTTCGTAGTGCGCCATGCCGCGATCCAGGCGGATCGCGCGCAGGTCGCCGGCAATCGACGACGACGGCGGTACGTCGGCGAAGACGAAGCACAGTTCGCGGGCCAGCCGCTGGTTCTCCTGGGCGCGCGAGATGGCGATGGCGGCGCGCAGGGCGGCGTGCAGCAGGCGGTTCTCCGGGCGATTGGGCGAGTACTCGTCGTGCGCGGTGAAGAAGCGGTCGCGGCGGGCCAGGTTCTGCGTCAGGTGCGGCGCCATCAGCAGCTTGCCGCGCAGGGCCGCCAGGTTGTCCTGGTGCGTGACGTAGTCATTGCGCACACCACGCTTCACCACGCTCTGCACGCTCGCCAGGAAGGAGCGGATGAATACGTCCAGCAGCGGCATGCGCACGGTGGACAGATCGGCCTGCGCCGTCTGCAGGTGGCGGAAGCCGCCCAGGCACTTCAGCATGTCGATCAGCCGCGCCCTCGCTTCGTCCGCCGAGGTGTGCCTGCCGATCTTGGGCAGCACCTCGATCTGGAAGCCGCAGGGGGCCTGGACCACGCCGGCGTAGTGGCGCACCTGCACGGCCCTGCGGCCATCGACGCGCGCCGGCCGCAGCCAGGCGGGACGATCGTCGCCTTCGTGGAAGCACTGGCTTTCCAGCCAGGCGAACACGCGTGCCGGCACGGCGTGGCGGGCGGCGCCATGCGCCTCGCTCACCACGCAGTCGAACTCGTGCAGGGTCAGCGCGTTCATTCTTCCATCTCGGAGCGACGCGCCGCTTCGCGATAGATTCCGACATATGCCTCCGGATCGGAGAAGGCAGAGATGTTGAGCTCATAGCGCGGTCGAACGGAGTATTGATCCAGGTTATGCCCCGAACCGAACAACGCAGTCAGGTCATCTGACTTCTGGAGCGCCCGAATAAACTGCTTCTCCTCGCTCGTCTTCTGGTTGTCGCCAAGCACCAGGCGGATCTTCTGCCAGTCTTCGAAGAAGTATTCTTCCAGCAGCGGCAGTATCTTGCGGCGGAAGATGGCGGCCAGCTGTTGGAAGGCGTCCGCTCCCTCGGGCAGCGTCTTCAGCGGCATCAGGTAGGCGTGGCCGATGGTGTGGTCGCGGTCGTACAGCGCTTCGATGCGCTGGTTGATCTTGGCCAGCATCGCTTCCAGGTCGATGTCGATGCCATGGCGCGAGACCCTGATGCCCGTCAGCAACGACGGATCCGGCATGTACTCGATGAACTCGAAGCGCCGACGCAGCGCGGTGTCCACCAGCGCCAGCGAGCGGTCCGCGGTGTTCATCGAGCCGATGAGGTCGACGTTCGGTGGAATGGTGAAGGATTGCTGCGAATAGGGCAGCGTCACCTTCGCCTCGTAGGGTGCGCCTTCGCGCTTGTCCGCCTCGATCAGGGTGATCAGTTCGCCGAAGATCTTGCTGATGTTGCCGCGGTTGATCTCGTCGATGACCATGGCGTAGCGCTGGCCCGGGTCCTGGCGGGCCTGGTCGCAGAGATTCCAGAAGATCCCGTGGCGGATCTCGTACTGCACGTCGCCTTTGGCTTCGGTCGCTTCGATCACTTCGGCCTTCTCCTCTCCATTCGCCCCTGCGGCAATGCGAGCCGCATCGTCGGCCAGCACCGGGCGCAGGCCTTCGACGAACTCCTCATAGCCATAGGACTGGTGAAAGGTGACGAAGGCGTGCCGGGCGCCGGACTCTCCGGTGTAGTGTGTCTTGATCCATTCCTGCAGCGCGCGCGTCTTTCCGGTGCCGGGCGGGCCGTAGAAGATCGTGTTACTCGCGCGCTCCAACGCCCCCACGTCTGGCTCGTCCGGCTCGTCCGGCTCGTCGGCTGCCTCGCCCGCATCGCCGTTCGCCAGGTAATCCACCGGCCAGTGTCCGGGCCGGTCCGGACGATTGCCCAGCCGCTCCTGCCAGCCGCCGTCGCCGTCGATGACCGCCTCGATCCGCTGCAGCAGATCGTCCGAGATCATGGCGGTCTCCGCTTCGCCGCCGGGCGACGTCAGCACCTGGCGGACGCGGATGCCTTCATGCTGCAGATAGAACGATCCGACCGGCGTGCCTTTTCCCGCTCCGAGCTCCTTGCGGCCGAAGCGCAGCTGGCTGTTCGTTGCGCGCGTGTACCACCAGTCCAGCCCGGCTTCGTGCAGGGCGCTTGCCATGCGCAGGAACAGCGCGGTGGTCTGCGCGCTCCATTTCGGCTGCCGCGCCTCGAAATCCTGGTGGCCGCGGAACTTGGCCAGCAGGCTCCGATCGTCCTGGCCGTTGGCGAATCCCAGTCGCTCCACCAGTTGATCGTAAGTCGGGGTGAAGGACTGGATCGCCTGCACGGCCCAGTCCACCAGGCCATCCAGCCCCAACTGCACACCCTGCTCCGTCGGCATGACCTTGACGATCCCCGATGCCGTGAACTCGCCGCGCATCTCCTCGTACCGGCCACGCAGCGAGGGATCGCTCACCGCCTTGTTGACGACGTCGATCTTGACGACAAAGCCGTGCCCGGCCTCCATCCCCACGGTGTACGCCAGTCCAGCAGGTGCGTCCTTCGTCGGGTAGATGCGCGCCCAGTTATAGGAAAGGAAGCGCTCGGTCCATTGGTGGGTCGGACGCTGCACCACACGCGTCTTGCCCTGCGGAAACAGCCTCTTCTGCACCCGTTCCGCCCACTGCTTGGTCAGCCCGTAAGCCGCCTTCAGCCTCTCGTAGACGTGCTCATGCTGTGCGTCGTTCTTGTCTCGGACCTCCCCTTTCCAGGAGTTGAGCAAGTGGAAATGTTCAATATCAAAGGCCTGGTCAGTCATCGCTTGCTTTGCCCGTGTGGTGTTCGTCTGGTGTTGATCTGATGCTCGTCTCGTGTCCTCTTCTCGTCCGCCGCCTCGGCAAACTCATCGCTCGCCGGCAGACTTCCCGCTGCAGGAGTCACATGGAGAGTGCCTCTCGCCTGACCTCCCCCACCGCCTCCCCGAACCCCCGCAACCACCACTCCAACTGCGCCGTCTCCACCACCGTCGCGGAAATCTCAAAACCATCCCCCACCTCCCGCACCTGCTGATCGCTCGACAACGGCGACTCCAGCAGATGCAGGCCGGCCTCCTTGGCGATGCGGAACATGAGCCGGATCCGCTTGCCATCGCCGAAGCCGAAATGCCCGTCGGCGTCGTATCGCTGCAGATCGAAATCGCGCGGACGCTCAAATGTGTGCACGGATGCCTCGGCCGACAGGATGCGGTGCAGCGCCAGGATGCGTTCGTTGTCATAGCCTTCGTAGCGGCACACCAGGTAGAGGCGCACGCCTTGCTGCGCGAGGCCGAGCGGCATCACGCTGGCGGTCTTGCGCTTGCCGGCGGCGTTCTTGTAGTCGAGCGCCAGCCAGCGGTTGGCGTAGAGGGCGTTGCTCACCGTTTCGAACACGCCGGGCCGGATCTTGGGCGGCAGCAGGGGCTGGGTGGTGCTGACCACGCGCACCTTGTTGAGCCATTCGCGCTCGCGCCGGTTGCCCCTGCCCGTCACATTGCCCGTGGCGTTGCCGCCGTGGGGTGAAAGGTTGGCGCGGGCCTGCTGGAAGAAGCCGTCCATGGACTGCATCAGGCTGCTGGGCAGCAGGTGGCGCAGGTGCTGTTCGGCCAGCATCAGCATCAGCGATTCCTGTTCGCTGAGCACCGGCAGCGAGAGGCCGCTGGCGCGTTCTTTCCAGCGGTAGCCGAAGGGCTTGCTGCGGTCGTCGCGTTCGATGTCGAACTGTTCGCTGAGCTTTTCCAGCTGGCGCTGGATGGTGCGCAGTTCGCGTTCGATGCCGGCGTGCTTGAGCTGTTCGTGCAGCTCGACGGCGGAGATCTTGCGGTGGCGCGGGATGCGGCGCAGCAGTTCCACGGCCAGCAGGGTGGTCTCCAGCGTATCCGGTCGCTTGGGCATGTGGCGGTGCGTGGGAGCTTGCCCGCCATCCGCGCGAAGGCGGATGGCGTGTCGTTGTTGGGGTCGGGTTCCCGTGGCACGGGACCCGTGTTTCGATGATGCCATGCGCGATCACGCCGCGGCTACCGGAACCCGATCGCCACCCTGCCGCCGTCCTTGAGCGCGCATTCGCCCTCCAGCGCCGCGACGAAATCGGCGGCCGAGGCCAGCGCGTTGAAGCGGTGCCGCCGCGCCACCGCGGCGTAGTCGCCGGGCGTCAGCGTGGCCAGGCGCGCCAGCTGCGACACGCGGGGCAGCAGCGCGGCTTCCGGCGCCGGCAGCGCGAGCTGCTCTGCATATCGGCACAGCAGCGTCCAGGCTTGATCGGATTTCAGGGGGTGGAATGCCACCTTGAGATCGAAGCGGCGCAGCGCGGCGGGATCGAGGCCGTCCATCAGGTTGGTGGAGGCGACGAAGACGCCGGGAAAGGCTTCCATCTGCGTGAGCATTTCGTTGACCAGGCTGACTTCCCAACTGCGCTGCGCGCCGCGGCGGTCCTGCAGGAAGCTGTCGACTTCGTCGATCAGCAGCAGCGCGCCGTCTTCGGCCGCGCGGCGGAAGGCGTGGGCGAGGTTCTGCTCGCTTTCGCCGACGTAGGGCGAGACCAGGTCGGAGACGCGCTTGACGTGCAGCGGCACCGCGAGCCGCTCGGCCAGCCAGCGCCCGAAGGCGGTCTTGCCGGTGCCCGGCGGGCCAACCAGGCACAGGCGGCCGGCGCGGGAGCGCTGCAGGCCGGCGGCCAGGGCGTCGAGATCAGCATCGGCGTGGACCAGGGCGGGATCGTAGAGCTCGGGCAGGCGCTCGGCGCCCGGCCGGGCGAGGTCCGGGTGGCCTTGCGCGCGCAGGGTGTTGCCGATCAGCAGTGCCATCGCGCTGGCGGTGCCGTCCGGGCCGAGCTCCTGGCGGATGGCCTGCACCACCGCGGCGGCGCGCGTGACGACGGCGGGCGCCAGCACTTCGGACTCGGCCATGCGGGCCACGGCGCGGGCGTCCAGCAGGCCGGCGCAGGCGCCCTCGATGATACGGGTACGCTGCCGGCGCGGCGGCACCGGCAGTTCCATCACCATGTCGAAGCGGCGCAGGAAGGCGCCATCCAGGCCGCGCGCCGAGTTGGACAGCCACAGCGTGGGCACCGGGTTGCCTTCCAGCGTGCGGTTGATCCATGCCTTGCGCGTCTGCGCGGTGCTCTTGCGCCCGCCCAGGCCGAACAGGCCGTCGCCATCCTGGAACACGTCTTCGACTTCGTCGAACAGGATCAGCGCGCGGCGCTGGCCGAGGAAGCTCTGCCCGGCGCGGTAGGCGCGCAGGCGGCGCTCGCCGCTGATGGGGTCGCCGTCGTCGTCTTCGCTGGCCACCTCGAACAGCTCGGTGCCGATCTCGCGCGCCAGCACCTTGGCCAGCTCGCTCTTGCCGGTGCCGGGCGGGCCGTAGAGGAAGACGTTGACGCCGGGGCGGCCTGCCGCCATGGCCTGGCGCAGATAGGGCAGCAGCACCGCGAGCGAGCTGCGCACGTGTTCGTAGTCGTCCAGCCGCAGCGTGGCCGGCGCCGCCACCGCGACGGTGTCGCGCAGCAGGCCGATGGGGTCGGCATCGGTGGAGACGATGTGGTCGGCGAAGCTGTCCGAGAGCAGTTCGAGCTTGCCGTTCAGGGTGTAGCGGCAGCTGCGGTCGATCGACACCAGGCCGGAGCGGGCCAGCACGCCGTGCGGGCCGAGCGCGGCGCGCACCGCGGGCTCGGGCTCGTCGAGCAGCACGGCGAGGGTGTCGAAGACCTTGGCGGCCGACAGGGAACCGAGCCAGTCGGCGGTGTCGTCGAGCAGGCGCTCGTTCTTGAGCAGGACCACGAAGGCCAGGATGCGGCAGTCCAGCGCCGACAAGCCGACCACTTCGGCCAGGCGGGCGATATTGCGCGCCAGGAAGGCGGGCATGTCGCGATCGCCGCCGGCGCCAGCATCACCGGCGTTGCGCTCGGCCTCCTGGTGCAGCTTGCGCAGCCGGCGGCGCACCGCCTCCGCGTCGAACTCCAGGTCTTCCGGGTCGACAAAGGCGCCGAGGCCGATCGCGTGGGCCAGCGCATCGTTGCCGAAGCCCGAGCGCTGGATGAACTCCCGATGCGCGCCGAGCGGCACCAGCAGGCGCAGCAGCCAGAGCCGCACGGCGGGCGAGACGTCCTGGGGATCGCGGTGGGAGCGGCTTCGGTGGTGACGCAGCATGGGGCGGTTCTCCGTGGGCATGGCAGGCCATTCTCCACGGGGGTGCGACAGGATGTGTCGCTGGGCGGAGCGCGCAGCTGCGCACCGAACTCGCCACCGTTGCTGCTGCGCCCCTCAAAGAGCCGGCGCGGGCAGGTCGCGGCAATCGCGAGCGCGCTGCCGGTACCGCGAACCTGCCTGCCCGCCCGCCGCTCAGAACCTCGCCGCCGCGAAGCCGTCTGCGATGGCCGCCCAGCGAACCCGGTCGCGCTCCAGCGCCGACGCCTCGGCCTCCGCTGTCTTCAGGTCGGCCTCCACCGGCTGCGCCTGCTGGGCGAAGATGCCGTCGATGGCTTCGTACAGGCTGGCTTGCAAGCCGGCGAAGATGTCGGCCGAGATCTGGTCGAGGCACTGGCTGCGCTGGATGGCGCGCGCGCGGGCGCGCTCGTTCTCGCGCCGCTCCTCCATTTCGGCCAGCCCCATCTGGCCGAGTGCGACCACCACACTGATGGCCGGGCCGGCACGGCCTGCCCATTTGTCGAACGTTTTCTCCCAGCGACCCTTGAGGCCGGGGATCTTCAGCTGGCGCCCCCACATCAGCAGTTGCTTGATATGGCCGCTGTCGACGTTCTTGAGCTGCTCCAGCGCGGGGCCGACCAGGCGCCCCCAGGACTTCTCGTCGAGCGACTGGAACTGGGTGGCGTCCAGCACGTTGTCGCCCAGCGCCGCATCGATGCGCGCCTTGTGCTGCGAGGCGAGTTCAAGCTCCAGCCATTTCCGCATGGTCTCGGCCAGCTCCCCGACCAGTGTCGATGCCTTTGCCGTGAGCTCGGCCTCCGAACCCGCTTCATCGAGCGCGACGCCGAGCGCGGCGCGGCTCTGCTGGAGCTCTCGCCGCAGCCGGCTGGTGGCGGCCAGCCGCAGCACGTTGTGGTCGCGCCGCAGGTGCGCGAGTTGCGCGGCGAGCAACTCGGCCTTGCCATCCGCGCCGCCCGCGCGACCGTTGCCGAGCGCCGCCCGCACCGGATCGAGCAGCTCGCGCGTGATCAGCGCATGCGTGCCCGCCAACCGCTTGTGCTCGTCCTCGTACTCACCCAGCCATTGCGCGAAGCGGTCGATGAACATGTCGTAGCGCGCGTGCTCTAGCAGCAGCGGCTTGCCATCGACACGGCCACGCTCGGCCGAACGGAGGTTCATCATCAGCACCGGCACGGCGGCCAGCGTTGCCTCCGGAATGCCGCGCGCCGCACCGGCGCGCGCCAGCGTTGCGGCGAAGCGCTCGATCAGCGCGGCAATGTCCGCTTCGCCCCGGTAGTTCAGCAGCACGAAGAGCGGATGCCCGCTCTCGATGATGTCGAGCAGGCGCTCGACGATGTCCTGCGCATCCTGGTCTTCCTGGCGCAGCACGAAGAGCACCAGGTGGGCCTGCTCGCGCATTTCGTCCAGCGTGACGGTCTCATGCTCGATCGGTGCATTGATTCCCGGCGTGTCGAGCAGGACATGGCCGTTCCACGGATAGGGCTGCACCGCGGCCGTGGTCGGCACGTCGTCCACCTTGGCAACGATGGCGCCGCTCAGCGCATTGATGAGCGTGCTCTTGCCGGCGTTGTAGGCGCCGAACAGCATGACGTGGATGGTCTTCTCGGCGACGGCCGCGCGTAGGCGGGCGATCACGGCCGGCGCGCCCTCCAGATGGCGTGCCGCGAGTGGTTCGGCGTCGTTCAGCAGCACCTGGTAGATTTCAAACGGACTCATGGCGGATAGCCTCCTTGATGACGGCGAGATTGCTGCGGCTGGCGTCGACGATGGCCGCCAGTCCGCGGGCCTCCGCTGCGACGAAGCCGATGGCCTTGCGGCATTCGCCGACGCAGGTGGCGACGGCATCGGGCAGCACGCGGCGCAGTTCCTGCTCCAGGCTGGCGTAGAGCCGGTCGTAGCTGATGCCGACCGGGATGGTCTTGCGATGGGTTTCCAGCAGGCGATCGCCGCCCTTGTCGCCCAGCCAGCCCGCCACGGCACCGCCGATCACGCCACCGAGCGGTCCGCCCGCAAGAGTCCCCAGCACCGTGCCGATCAGTCCCGCGCCGGTGGCCACGGCGGCCTTCTTGACGCCGCCGCTGCGCACCATCACTTCGATGGTCTCTTCATCGTATTGCGCGCCGTCGGCATTCAGGTCGAGGGCGATCTCGCGCAGCTGCTCGGCATAGTCGGCCAGTTCCTTCCGCACATGGTGCTCGACCGCGTCGCGCCCGCGCGCCGACAGCGCACGATAGAGCGCATCGATGTCGCGGCTCTCCTTGTGCGCTTCCAGCAGCTCGGACAGGCCGCCCAGCACTTCCGCCACCACGGCCGACGCGATGCGCGGCGTGCGCTCGGCCAGCAGGGCGGTCGCCTGGTGCGCGGAATCTTCGAGCCTGGCCAGTTGCGGCAGGATGTCGCGCTCCAGCGGCGCCAGCACATCCGCTTCGAGATGGTTGAGGACGAGCGTGGCCGCCTTGGTGCGCTTGTAGCCGCTCGCGGGGGCGACGATCTCGCGCAAGGCCCGGAACAGCGTATCGATACCGGCCGCCGCGCGCCCGGCGGCGGTATCGTCCAGACGCGCCATCTGCACCGACAGCGACACCGGCTCGCGCACCAGCGCGGGGTCCAGCTGCGCCGCCTCCAGGCACTGGCGCGCCCGCTTCAACACATCTGCCTGCTGGCTGTGGCGGTTGTCGGCAGTCTTGTTGATGCAACGCATGACGATCTGTCCGTCGACCTCGTCCTCGTCGTCGATATCGCTCTTGGTGATCACCGGCAGCAGGGGCTTGCCTTGCGCCAGCTGGCGCTTCAGTTCCGCCAGCTCCTGCACCTGGCCTGGCGACGTGGAGCTGGTCAGCCACAGCACGCCATCGGCACTGTCGATGAAGCGCTGTGTCAGATCGCCGTTCTCCGCGGTGATCGAATGCAGGCCCGGCGAATCGAGCAGCACCAGTTGCTCGCCGACGCGGACGCCCTGGATGGTCGCCGTGGTCTCCGTGGCGCCGACGCTGAAGGGCTGATCGAGTGCCTCCAGCGCGCCATCGCGCACCACGAAGGCCTCGACCGGCATGCCCAGCGCACGGAACCTGTCGACCAGGTAATTGCAGAACGAACTCTTGCCGGCGTTGACCTTGCCGAATACCAGCAGCACCGCGCGGTCGCCGAAGGTCTCGGCCAGCTGACGCATGGGGGCGCGCCGGGCGAGATCCTCTTCCCAGCGGGCCATGCTGTCGCGCAGCAGGGTGCGCACGTGCTCGGCCTGGCTGGCCAGCGCGCTGCCTGGCTTCAGGCCTTTCGGCGGCGGTGCAAGTTCCAGCGCGGTCCGCAGCGTGCTGCGCCAGTGCTCCAGCCGCGCCACCTGCGGCGCCACGTCCCGGGCGATCACGTCGAAGCTGGCGAGCGCATCGAGAAAAGCGCGTTCCGGCGTGCGGGCCTTTTCCAACGCGCTCATCGGACGTCCCCGTTCAGCAGGCGTTGCAGTGCCAGCTCGGCGGCATCGAACGTGTCGAGTTCCTGGGAGGCGGCTTCGACGCGGGCCGCCAGCTCCCGCATCGGCGGTGTGCGAGCGAAGTGGTCGGTGAACGGATTCTCCTCGCTGGCGGCGTTGTGTGTCACGAAGCGCTCGACCAAGCGCTGGATGGCAGCGTCGCCGGGATCCAGCCCGTGGCGTGCCAGCAGGCTGTTCAACTGCACGGTGGCATTGCGGCGCACCAGTGCGCGCTGCGCGGCTCGGCGCTCGCCGTCTTCGTCGCGCTGGGAACCTCCGGACGACGAGTGCGACGTGTCCTCATCGCTGGAGAAGTGCTTGACGGCGGCGGTGACGGCCGCGATGGCTGCCACGGCAGCCAGAAAGGGCAGCATGATTCAGTTTCCCTTGAGTTCCCGTTGAAGCCTGGTGCGCATATCGACGTAGTCGTGCTTGAACGCCGCCAGGCGCGAAGCCATGTCCTTGCGCAGGCGCCCGCGCGCAGCCTCGCATGCCGCCCGCTTCTGCCGCACAGCCTCGAGCAGGAGCTCACCCAGCGCGCGGCGCGAACGCTCGCGCCGCTCCGTTACCTCATCGGCGCATTCGCGCAGGAAGGCCAGCAGCTCCGGCACGCCGCTGCGGCCCGCCAGCAAGGGCTTGTTCTCGCGGGTCCCGCGCGTATAGCGCGATGCGGACACGGGAAACACGGGCAGGTCGCCGGTCTGCTGGCGCAAGGCGCCGAGGATCGCTGCCATGTCGGCCTCGTCGACCTGCGCCATGCGGGTGAGCACCACGACAGTCTGCCGGGACGAGCACTCGTCGTCCGCGCTCAGGGCCTCCAGGCACGCCTGCTCCTCGGCATCCAGCTCGCCCTCGCCGGCGGCATGGATGAACAGGCGGATATCCGCCTCTCGCGCATTGCCTTCGCGCGCGAGCGCGTCGTCACCACCGGCCACGTCGGCGCCGAGCCCCGGCGTATCGAGCCAGCGGATGCCCTGGTTCTCGTGAGCCTGCACGCGCACGGTCTCGCGCACGTCGGACACCTTGAAGACCTCGTTGCCGATCAAGGCATTCAGCAGCGTGCTTTTGCCGTGGTTGTACTTGCCCAGCACGGCGACCGTCGGCAGCCGGCCGCTGCTTGACAGCAGTTGCAGGCGCGCGATGTCGTCGCGCCGCTCGGGCAATGCGGTGGTGATTGCCGATATGTCCATTGCATTCCTCTTCGCTGCGGCCGCGGCCGCCCATGCGTATCCGGCCCCGCCGCCGCCGGGAAGAGCTTTGTCCGCGCAGCCCTATATCGGAAGGCATGCACGCATCCTTAGCCCCCCATGCGAGGGGGACCGCCTGGCCGGATGCATCGACCTCGCCGATTGCATCGCACATGGAGCGGGAGCGCTGCCTGCCACGCCATGCGGTATCCTCCCGCCACATCATCCACATCGGCTAAATCGGCTAAATCGGCTACATCGGCTACATCGGCCACGTCGGCCACCTCACCAAGACGGAGAATCCAGATGGCACGCGTCGTTCCCGACGGCTGGGAGACCATGGAAGCGGACGGTCCGCTGCAGCGAGAGCTCGATACGCTGGCGGTGCTGGCCAAGGGCCTGCCGGACGGCTACACCGTCTACCACGCGGTGCACTGGACCAATGTGGAGCGCGCCCACGCCATCTACGGCGAGATCGATTTCGTGGTGATGAACCGCGCCGGCCACCTGATGCTGATCGAGCAGAAGAGCGGCTACCTGGTCGAGACCGACGAGGGGCTGGCCAAGAACTATGGCGGCAGGCTGAAGTCGGTGCCGGTGCAGATGGGCCGCACCGCGGACGGCCTGCGCGGCAAGCTGGGGCGCGCGCTGCCGGGGCAGCCGATCCGGCTGGAGCACCTGCTGTACTGCCCGGACCACGTGGTGCGCTCGCCGGCCACCGCCGGGCTGTCGCCCGAGCGCATCATCGATGCGCAGCGGCGCGAGGTGTTGTGCCAGTGGATCCAGCAGGTGCTGCCGGTGGGCGAGGACGATGCGCTGGCGGCGCGCGTGGACCGCTTCCTGTGCGACATCATCCAGCTCGAGACCGACGTCAGCGCCCTGGTGGGCCAGGCGCGCGCCATGGTCACGCGCGTCTCGGGCGGGCTGGCGCACTGGGCGCGGCAGCTCGATCTGGAGCCCTTCCGCCTGCGCGTGACCGGCACGGCGGGATCGGGCAAGACACAGCTGGCGCTGGCCGAGTACCGCGCCGCCATCGAGGCCGGCAAGCGCCCGCTCTATGTCTGCTTCAACCGCCCGCTGGCCGACCACTTCGCGCGCATCGCGCCGGCCGGCGGCCATGTCGGCACCTTCCACATGCTGTGCGACCAGTTGCTGCGCGCGGCCGGCATCACGCCGGACTTCCAGCAGCCGGACGCCTTCGGCCGCCTGGTGGCCGCGGCCGCGGAGCGGGAGGTGACGCCGGCCTTCCTGTTCGACAGCGTGATCGTGGACGAAGGCCAGGACTTCGCCCCCGCCTGGCGCGACCTGGTGCTGCGCCACGCCCGCCCAGAAGGGCGCGTGCTGTGGCTGGAAGACCCGCTGCAGAACCTGTACGGCCAGCCGCCGGTGGAGCTGCCTGGCTGGGTGCGGCTGCGCGCCGAGAGCAACTTCCGCAGCCCGCGCCCGGTGGTGAAGCTGCTGCAGGCCATCGTGCCGGCCGAGGTGAAGATCGAGGCGGCCGCGCCGCTCGCGGCCGCCGAAGTGGAGTTCCTGGTCTACCGCGACGACGCCACCCTGCGCGAATGCGTGAAGGACGGCATCCGCCAGTGCTACGCGGCGGGCTTCCGCAAGGGCGATGTGGCGCTGCTCAGCTACCGCGGCCGCGAAAGCTCGCGCCTGCTGGGCTTCAACCAGCTCGGCCCGCATACGCTGCGCACCTTCACCGGCGAATACGACATGCACGGCCGGCCGGTCTACTCCGAAGGCGACGTGCTGGCCGAGACGGTCCACCGCTTCAAGGGCCAGTCGGCGCCGGCCGTGGTGCTGGCCGAGGTCGACTTCGAAACGCTGGACGACCAGGCCGTGCGCCGGCTCTTCGTCGGCGCCACGCGGGCGACGATGAAGCTGGTTCTGGTGTTGTCGGAACGTGCGGCGGGGATCCTGGTGGAGCGGTTGTAGCAAGCACCCTGCCCGCCGTCCCGCGCGATCAGCGTTCGTGTGTCCGGCTCGGACTGTAGGTGCACCCCGAGCCGGTGGCACTGGAACCGCACCAGCGGCACTTGTTGTTGCCACTGCCATGGCGGTGTGTTTTGGTCGGGCTGTAGGTGCAACCCCGTCCATGGCTGCTCGATCCACAGAACTCGCACTTTTTTTCGTCGCCATTGTGTTCGTGACGCTTGTGCGGACTGTAAGTGCAACCACTGCCATAGCTCCGCGAACCGCAGAATCGGCATTGACTCATCGTCTTGTCTCCTCTTGGAAAATCGGCCTTGCCAGGCCCGGAACAACCCACCCGGCGATCGCTGCGATGTCTCGCTGCGATCCCGATGCAGGCAAACGCATCACCCCGTCCGACCTCCCTCAGAACCGCTCCGCCCACGCCTCCCAGAACCCCGGCTCGTCATGATGTGCATTGCGCATCGCCACTTCGAGCGATACCGCCCAGAACTTCATGCCGGGCAGGCGCAGCGTGCCGTCGGGATGCTCGAGGAAGGCGGCCAGCGCCTGGTAGGCCGGGTCGGCGAGATCGAAGGGCACGTCGAGATAGAGCGTGCCGCCATAGCTGCGCATGGCGGTTTCGCTGGCGATCTCGCCGCACTCGCACCAGCCGACGCCGTTGGCGTCCAGCCAGTCGATGACCTGGGCGCGCGTGGGGTTGGCCCGCCAGTTGCCCGGCCGGCGCCAGTCGGCGTCGTCGTCGAAGAAGGAGAGATAGAGGACGTCACGCTGCTTGCGGCGGGCGATGGCGTCGATGTGTTCGATCAGTTGGGGCATGGTGTTCTCCTGCTGGCGCTCTGGCGTGGTGTGCTTGTCATGCGCGGAAGCTCTCCACCTCGATCACCCGTCCCGACGTCACCATCACGATGAGCCCCCGCCGCGCCCCGCTCATGGCCAGGTACTGCCGCACCTGCGCGCGATAGTGCTCGACGGTCTGCGGCGCGGGATCGACGTCGCTCTTCCAGTCGATGACCACCTGCGGGCGGCCGTCGTCGCCGAAGGCGATGGCGTCGGCGATGCCGGCGGTGGCTTCTTCCTGGTCGTCCCAGGCGGTGGCCGCGTACAGCGTGTACTCGGGTACCAGCGCGGACCGCAGCGCGGCGATCTCGGGCAGGGCCAGGGTGCGGGCGACGCTGGCGGCGATCTCCACGGCGGCCGGACCCCGGGCGGGGTCGGCGCACGGCGGCAGGCCCAGCATGCCGATCAGTTCGGCGGCGCGCGCGGCGAGCGTGTCGGGGACGTCGGCGGTTTCGCCGTTCAGCACTTCTTCGAGCAGCTTGTGGATCAGCAGGCCGCGCTCGCGGCCGCCCTGCACCCTGGCCTCTTGCACCTTGGCCTCTTGCCGCTCGTCCTGTGCCATCGCCTGTGCCGTCGCCTGCGCGCAATCGGACGCGGCGGCGGACGGCGCGTCGTCGAGGCTGCTGGCGATGCGCTCCGTGTCGACCGGGCGCAGCAGCGGCGTGCCGGCGCCTTCGTCGCGGCTGGGCGCCACCCAGGTGAGCCGGCGCCGGCCGGCGGCGATGGCTTCGGCCTGCTGCGCGAAGACCTCGGGCGTCTGCGCGCTGGCGGCTTCGGCGGTGCCGAGGCCGCCAGCGCCGGGGTCGGCAGGCAGGTGGGACAGGTCGAGCGCGGGCAGTGCCTGCAGCGGGAACTGCGGCAGCGCGATCCAGGCGTTGCTGCGCGGCGGCGGCACGTCCAGGCGCGGCAGCACCAGCAGTTCGCGCGCGCGGGTGGCGGCCACGTACCAGAGGCGCAGGCGCTCGCGCTGCAGCTCGTCCTGCTCGGCCTGGCGCGCGGCTTCCAGGCCGACCGGGTCGGTGCCGAAGACCGGGCAGAAGAGATGGCCGGTGTGGCGCTCCACCACGGTGCTGTCGGCCGCCTTCACCTGGGTCATGGTGTTGATCGGCACCACCACCGGCCATTCGAGGCCCTTGGCGGCGTGCATGGTGTAGAGCGCCACCGCCTCTTCCTGCGCGTCGGGGCGGCCTTCCGGGGCGCGCGCTTCGTCGCTCCAGGCGGCGGTCATGGCCTGGGCCAGCGCGCGCAGGCCGCGCACCGCGTAGGCGCGGCAGAGATTGAGGTAGAGGTCGACGTTGGCCAGCGCGCGCTCGGCCTGGCCGCGGTGGCGCTGCAGCAGCAGCGGGCGCACGCGCAGCGCCTCGACCGCCTGCGCGATCAGCGCGTGCGGCGTGGTGGCGTTGGCGCGGCGGCGCAGCGCCTGCAGGGTCTCGACGATGTGGCGCGCGAGCGGATGGACGATGGCCTGCGCCTCGAGGTGGAGGGTGAGCGCGGCCAGCTTGCCGGCGGCGATCTCCTCGTCGGTGCGCGGCAGCGCCCACACGATATCGAGCAGCTCTTCCTCGCTCAGGCCGACCAGCGGCCCGCGCAGCAGCGCGCCCAGCGCGAGCGTGTCGCGCGGGTCGGCCAGCACGCGCGTGACGGCGATCAGGTCCTGGATCTCCTGGCGCCGGTACAGGCCCTTGCCGGCCTGCGTGGCGACCGGCACGCCGCGCCGCTCCAGCGCTTCTTCGTAGCGCCACAGTTCGCTGCCGGTGGGGGCCAGCAGGGCGATGTCGCCGGGGCGGCAGGGGCGGGCCTGGCCGCTGCGGCGGTCGATGACGGGCTCGCTGCCGATCAGGCGGGCGCACAGCTCGGCCACGGCTTCGGCCTCGGCGTCGCGCTGTTGCTCGGCGCTGGCGGCGCCGTCCTCGTCGGCGGCCGCCACGTCCAGCGCGGCCACGCAGGGCCGCTCGCCGGCATCGGCATGGAAGGGCTGCAGGGCGGTGAAGCCGGGCTGGCCCTGCGCCTCGGACAGCAGGTCGGCGAAGCGCGCGTTGACCCAGTCGAGGATGGTGGCGCGCGAGCGGAAGTTGGTGGCGATGGCGAGCACGCTGTCGCCGTCCTGGCGCGCGAAGGCCGTGCGCGCCTCCACATAGGTGGCCACGTCGGCGCCGCGGAAGCGGTAGATGGCCTGCTTGGGATCGCCCACCAGGAACAGCGCGCCCGGGCGGATGCGGTAGGCGCGCCAGTCCGCGCCGCCATCGCCGCCATCGCCGCCGTCGCCGCCGTCGCCGCCGTCGCCACCGTCACCGCCGATCTCGCCGCCATCGCCACCGGCGACGGGCTCGCCGCACAGGCGCCAGAAGATCTCGGACTGCAACGGGTCGGTGTCCTGGAACTCGTCGACCAGCACGTGGGTGAAGCGCCCGGCCAGCGCGCGGCGCACCGGCTCGTGGTCGCGCAGCAGGTCGCGCGCGGCGTGGATCAGGTCATCGAAGTCGAGCAGGCCGGCCTGGCGCTTGTAGTCGCGGAACTGGTCGGCGACCGGGCGCAGGGCCTCGACCAGGCCGGCCAGCACCCACGAGGCGGTGTGCTGCTGCAGCGCCAGCCAGGCATCGCGGCAGGCAGCATAGCAGGCGGTGGCACGCTGGGCCATGGCCTCGCCGTCGGCGGCACGCAGGCCGGCGGCGCGCGCGGCGGCGCTCCACTTGCCCTTCTTCTTGTAGGCGGCAAAGCCGCCGCTGGCCGTCAGCAGCACGGCGGCGGGCCGCGTGAGCACCAGCGCGGCCAGTTGCTGGGCGGCGTGCTCGTTGCCGTGTCCTTCCCAGCGCGCGGGAATGGCCTGCGCCATCCCGGCAAACCCCGCGACGATGGCGGCGGTCTCGGCTTCGTCCACCGTTGCGCACTCGGCCAGCAAGGCCTGGAAGTCCTGCACCGCGGCGCGGAAGGCCGCCAGCCGCGGCGCCAGTGCCTCGGGCGCGCGCACGCCGGCCTGGCGATGCTGGCGCAGCAGGTCCAGCACCTTGCCGGCCAGCGCCACGGTGGCCGCCGGCTCGCGCCAGGCCAGCTGGGCGAGCAGGCTGCCGCCATGCGGGTCGGCCGCTCCCGCTGCGCCGGCATCGGCGAGGGCCGCGCGCAGCCAGGCGTCGGCCAGTTCGCGGTAGACCAGGTCGGCCTGGTCGCGGTCCATCAGCGTGGCGCCGGGGTCGATGCCGGCCTCCACCGGATAGGGCCGGATCAGGCGCTGGCAGAAGCCGTGGATGGTGGAGCACGTCATCTCGTCGATGGCGTGGCTGGCGGCCTGCAGGTGTTCGAGCTGGCGGGCATCCGGACCGGCGGGCAGCGCGGCGCGCATCTCGGCCGGCACCTGGCCCGAGGCCAGCGCGGCGACGAACTCGCGCACGCGGATCAGCAATTCGCTGGCCGCCAGCTCGGTGAAGGTCACCGCGGCGATGTGCGCGGGCGCGATGCCCCGCGCCAGCAGCAGCGCGATGCGGCCGGCCATCACGGCAGTCTTGCCGGAGCCCGCGCCGGCTTCCACCAGCAGGGAGCGCTCATGCGCGGCGATGGCGGTGCTGCGGGCGGCTTGGTCGAGGAGGACAGGCGTGGCGGTGATCATCATGCGGCTTCCCAGATGCGGGCGGCGTCGCCCAGGCGTGCGGTGGCGGCGGCGAGCTTGCGCCGCAGGTAGCCGGCCTTGGCATTGGCCGGCAGGGCGAAGCCCAGGTCGTCGTAGTCGCTGCCGCTGTCGATGCCGATCACGGTGGCACCGCCCAGCAGCGCGTCGCGCGCGGCCCGCAGGCTGGCCACCACGGTATCCAGCGTGCCCTGCGGATCGTCCAGCACCAGCTCGACGCCGTCGCGCGGGTAGAGCAGCGCGGCGCTGATCTCGACGCCGTCGCCCAGCAGGGCCCGCACGGCGAAGGCGTACAGGCAGCGCTGCAGTTCCTTGCCGCCGTTGAGCACGAAGGGCTTCTCCTTGCCCTCGCTGCCGGTGTCCGGGACGGCGCCGGTCTTGTAGTCGAGCACCAGCGCGCGGCGGCCGTCGCCGGAGATATCGAGGCGGTCGATATAGCCGCGGATGCGCAGGCCGGTGCCGGGGATCTCGACGCTGGCCTGGTGGTCCCAGGGCACGGCGCTGCCGGTCTTGGGCGCCATGCCGCCGAAGGGGACTTCACCGAAGGCGCGCGCGGCGGGCAGCCGCCCCTGGCTGGCGGCCAGCGCGGTGGTGCTGATGGCGCGCACGTCTTCCAGGGTGCGGCGCCAGATCAGCGCCGGCGGCACGGCCTCGCCGGCCTCCCATTGCCGCGCGGCCTCGGCCGCGGCCGCCTGCACGGCGGCGGCGATGCGCTGCGGGCTGGCGGCAGCCAGCCCCCCTTCCTCCGTTCCCTGCGTTCCCTGCGTTCCCTGTGCCTCCAGCGCCTGCAGGGCCAGGTCCAGTGTCAGGTGGACCAGGTTGCCCAGGCTGGGCGGATCGAGCGTGAGCCGCTCCGTGCCGTCTTCCGGCGCGCGCCAGCCCAGGCCGTACTGCCACAGGTAGCCGAGCGGATTGCGCAGCAAGCGGCTGAGCGAGCTGGCCGACTGCGGGCGCGCCAGCACGGCGGCCAGCGCGGGATGGCCGGCGCGCACCAGGCCGTCGTGCGGCGTGAGCTCGGTGCGCTGCCAGTCGAGCCAGCAGCGCTGCGCGGCCTCGGCCTGCGGCAGCCGCGCGAATTCGTCGGGGCGGGCCAGCAGGCGGTCGCCCTCGCTGCAGGCCTGTGCCGGTGCCGCGTTGCGGCGCAGATAGGTTTCGTCGGGCTGGCCGTGCAGCAGCGGGCTGCGGCCCAGCAGGCGCCCCTCGCCGTCGCGGCGTGCGCGCGACAGCACCACCTCGCCCTCGGTGGTGGCGAGGATGATGCCGAAGTCGCGCCGGTCGGCGGCGGCGACGGGCAGCGGATCGAGCTCGGCCGCCGGCACGATGTGATCGGACAGCAGGCGGTCTTCCGCGCGGCCGCGCGGCCAGTGCGAGGAGTTGAGGCCGAGCAGCCGCACGAAGCGGCGCGGCGCCGACGCCAGCGCGCTGGCGGGCATCCAGGCCGCGCACACGCAGGCCTCCAGGCCGTCGTCCTGCTTGAGCCCGGCCAGCGTGACGTCGAGCGCTGCCGCCGGACCGGCCAGCAGGGCGCGGCGCCAGACGGCGAGCGCGCGCCCGCCGAGCAGCGCCTCGCCGGCCTCGGCCGCACCGTCATGGCCGCGCGACAGCAGCGCCACCACGGCGCGCAGCGTGGCGTCGAGTGCCTTGGCCTCCGGCCACTCGGTGGTGCCGGTGGTGCCGGTGGCGTCGGTGGTGCCGGTGGCGCCGAGGCGGTCCAGCAGCCGCGTCCAGGCGGCGGCGCTGCTGAGCGGCGCGTCGGCCGGCAGCGCCCGCGTCCAGTTCTCGGGCAGTTGGCCCAGCAGGCCCGCGCCACCGGCGCACAGGGTGGCGAGGCGGCGCAGGCGCGCCTGGCTCAGGCCGCGCAGCAGGACGTCGGCCAGCGCGGCGGCGGCCTGGCCGTCGCGGCTGGCGGCAACCGTCACGCCATGCACGAAGTGCAGGTCGAGCCCGCTGTCGGAGCGCAGCGCGAGGAAGTGGTCGTCATAGTCGGCCGGCGTCACCGCGGCGATGGCGATCTCCTCCGGGCGCGCCTGCCCGGATGCCAGCAGCGCGCGCGCCCAGCGCATCGCTTCGATGGCCTCGTGCTGCGCGGTGGCGGCGCTGACCACGCTGCGCGCCGGCGCGCAGGGCGCGCTGCGCTCGACCGCCACCGCGCTGCCGTCGAGCCATGCCGGCACAGGGCGCGGCCCGGCCAGCCAGCGCAGCGGCAGCACGGCGGCCAGCGCCAGCAGCAGCGGGCGCCAGCAGGGCGGCAGGTCGGCCAGGCCGTCGACGTCGACGCGGCCGAGCAGCGCGGGGGCGTGCGCCAGGCGCGCCTGGGCGGCGGCGGCCAGCGCGGGCGGATGGAGCATGCCCGGCGGCAGCTGGGCCAGCACGGCGCGCTCCAGGGCGGCCATGGCCGCCAGCCGCGCGTGGTCGCCGGCGCGCGCCTGCAGGTCGATGCCGGCGCGCCAGGCCTTGCGCAGTGTGTCGGCGGCGGCGCCGACCATGCCGGGCAGGTCCTTGATGGCATCGAGTTCGCCGAGCGGCGTGCCGGGCAGCACGGCCTGGATGGCGGCGCGCAGGGTGTCGTCGTCCAGCGGCGCGATGAAGCCGCCGGCCAGGCGCGCGGCGAGCTGTTCGATATCGACGATCTGCACGCCCTGTGCGCGCGTCCGCGCGGCGCGCAGGCGCTGCCCGCGCAGGGCGAGGCGCCCTTGCGTGACGATGGTGTGCCGTGGTCTGGTGTTCACAAGCTGTCCTCCTGGCCGGCCCCGCGCGATGGCGTGGCCGGCATGTTCCGCGTTGGCTGCGTTGGCTGCGTTGGCTGCGTCTTCTGTACCGGCGGCATGGACCGGCGCTCCGGCAGCGTCACCGGCATGCGCCCGCTGGTGTCCTCGGTAGTGCCCTCGCTAGTGCCCTCGCTAGCGCCCTCGGTAGTGCCTGGCGGTACCTGTCCGCCCTCTCCCGCCTGCCCTGCATTCTGCGCAGATATCTGCGCACGCCTTGCGCAGATGCCGCGCCACACTGGCCTCATCCAATCCGAGGGAGAGCCAATCCGTCTATGTCGCGCATCGATGCCCATCTCACCGTACACAACGTCCAACCGCAAGCCGTCGCGCAGCGCATCCTGCTGCGCCGCTGGGGCTTCTCCGAGGCCGAGGCCGCCGGCCTGCTGCCGGACCTGGACTCGCTCGACGGCCGGCTGCAATGGGGCGTCGAGGAGCGCGCGGCGCGCCGGCCCGATATCGTCATCCACCTGGTGGATGCCACGCGCCTGAGCGGCGTGTTCGGCGGTGCGCGCTGGAATGCGATGGGCCCGGTGGACGCCATGCGCAAGGCGCGCCAGCGCCGCACTGTCGAGATCGCCCTGGTGCTGGGCTCGACCCAGCACCTGCCGCTCGACCGGGTCGGCTGCTGGGTGCTGGCGGGCGAGCGCAGCCTGGCCACGGCGCTGAACATCCTGGCGCGCACGGCGATCGAGCCGATGCTGTCGGCCGAGCCCGGCCTGCCCGTGGGCCTGGAGGAACTGGCCGCCACCAATGCCTTGTGCGTGCTGACGCGGGAACAGGGCACCGACCGCGACGCGCTGGCCAAGCGCACCATGGAGGTGCTGTGGACCGCCTGCGAGCGCGCCTACGCCGCGCCGCGCCGCGTGCTGGTGGCCGCGCAGACGCATGTGGTGGACCTGGTCGAGACCTTCCGCCCGCAGATGCGGGAACGCCTGCGCCTGCATCGGCGCCAGACCGGCTCGCTCGACCTGTCGGCCGAGTTCACCGTGGTCTATCCCTGGCCCGCCACCCCCTTGGCACCGTTCTGAGCGGGGTGGCCGCGCGCGCTTCACGGCTGCGCCGGCAGGTCGTCATAGTAGCGGCAGGCCTGCCGCAGGCCCTGCGCGATTTCCGCGCGCAGCTCGGCCGGGGCCAGCACCTCGACCCGCGCGGCGCGCTCCATCAGCAGGTTGCGCAGTTCCACCGAGGGGATCACGGTCGCGCTCAGGCGGAAGCCGCCGGCCTCTTCCTCGATGCACTGGTCGTCGGACAGACGCTGCTCGCGGAAGCGGTCGCGCAGGCCAACGTCCTCGCGCACGCGCAGCGCGATGCGGATCGGCTCCTGCGGAAAGAAGGAGAAGAACTGGTTGTGGCGCACGTAGGCGTCCAGGTCGAAGGCGGGATCGGGCTCGCCGGGCACATCCGTGCAGGTGGCGTCGACGAAACGGTCCAGGCGCAGCTGGTAGCGGCGGAAGGCGCCGGTGCTGCTGCTGCGCCGGCTCGCCACCACGTAGAGCACCGGGCCGCGTTCGACCAGCGCCAGCGGCACCACCTCGTACGAAGCCGGCGCCGCGGTCTCCAGCCGCGAGTTGCGGTAGGACACCGACAGCACCTTGGTCGCGTACAGGGCGCGGCGGATCTCGTTCAGGATCCCGCTCTCGACGGGCGGCGAGACGAAGGGATAGCCGGCATCGATGCGCACCGTCTTGGTGGCCCAGGCGCGCGCGTCGACCAGGGTGGGATCGACCGGGCTCTCCTGCAGCACCTTCTCGGCGCCGGTGAAGTACTCGGTGAGCAGGCCGGTCACATGGCTGGGCAGGTGATTGGGCGCGTGGCGCTGCAAGGTCAGCAGCGCGATCGCCAGCTCGAGCGGCGGGCGCCGCGCCACACCGTTCGCGGCGCGCGGCTTGCCGGTCTTCCACCACTTGCGGGCACGTGCCTCGCCGGATTTGCCGACATAGCCCTCCAGCTCCAGTTGCTCCAGCGCGCGGCGGATGGTGTCGCGGCTGGGCGGCTGGCGCGGATGCAGCTGCTGGACGCGGTCGATCAGCTCGCCCGAGGCGATCGGCTGCTCGGCCGCGGAGGGCATGCGCGCGAGGATGTCGTTCTCGAGCTCGGGCCAGAGGGAAGAGGTGGCCATGGCAGGTCTTTGGCTAGGCCCTGGTACGGCGGGATGCCGGGCGGAATGCCGTGGGCTCGGCATTTAGTATCGGTGGCCGGGCGTGCGGCTTTAGGGGAATCGGCCCCCTCCTGATCGGGGGGGTGCATCGGACTATCGGCACGGCGACGATGCCGCGGCAGTGTGCGAGCGAGACACGCCCGGCAGGGCACCCTCTACCGCATCCGAGCGCTCCCTGAACGCACGACAGCCCCTGCCAAGCCATGAGACGATAGTCGCGCCCCATCCGCCCCGCCGACCATGCCCCCACCCACCCACCTCCCCGTCCTCCCCACCCCCGACACCCTGCTCCAGCCGGTCGCCCGCGCCTACCCCGACGGCCACGAGATGCCCGAGCACTGGCATGAGGCGCCGCAGCTGATCCATGCGGTGAGCGGCGTGATGGAGCTGCGCTGCGCAGACGGCTTCTGGGTGATCTCGCCGCAGCAGGCCTTGTGGATGCCGGCCGGCGTGCCGCACCGCTTGCGCGCGCGGGGTGCGGTGGCGTTGCGCACGGTGTACGTGGCGCCGGCCTTGTGCGCGGCGCGCATGCCGGCGCAGCCGCGCAGCCTGGTGGTGGCGCCGCTGCTGCGCGAGCTGGTGCTGCAGGCGCGGCCGGTGACGCGGGCGACGCCGGCGGATGGGCGCGAGGCGCATCTGATGCAGTTGCTGCTGGACGAGCTGGCGCTGGCGCCGGCGATCCCGCTGCAGCTTGCCATGCCCAGGGACGGCCGCCTGCAGAAGATCTGCCTGGGCCTGCTGCACGACCCGGGCGACGAGCGTGGCCTGGAGGCGTGGGGGCGGCTGGTGGGGGCGTCGACGCGCACCTTGTCGCGCTTGTTCCAGGCGGAGTTCGGTACCAGCTTCGCCTTGTGGCGGCAGCAGGCGCGGGTGTTCGCCGCCATGCCGCGCCTGCGCGAGGGCGAGGCAGTGGCGCGCGTGGCGGCGGACCTGGGCTATGGCTCGGCGGGGGCGTTCGCCACGGCCTTCCGGCGGCTGACCGGGTACTCGCCGCGCGAGCTGCGGCGCCAGGCTGGCTGATCCGCGCAAGTTCGTGGCGCGCCGGCGGCAGACGGGGCGGGCGCGGCGGCCTATGCTGCGGGGTATCGTTTCGCCGCGTGGGCCGGCCTCTTCGGCACGGGCCCGCCGCGCGGCGGCATCCCTTCGCTACCCACGCAAGCAGGAGCCGACATGGCAGGACCCACCCGTGAATCGCACCGCATCCCGGCCAACGGCATCGAGCTGGATGGCTGGCTTTACCTCCCGGCGCTGCCGGCCGCAGCGACCGCAGCGGCATCGACTACATCCACGGCAGCGGCCCCGCTGATCGTCATGAGCCACGGCTTCGCGGCGGTCAAGGAGCTGTACCTCGACCGCTTCGCCGCGGCCTTCGCCGAGGCGGGCTTCGCGGTGGTGCTGTACGACCACCGCAACTTCGGCCGCAGCGGCGGCGCGCTGCGCGGCGAGATCGATCCGCGCCAGCAGGTGGACGACCTGCGCGACGTCATCAGCTGGGCTATGGCGCTGCCGCAGGTGGATCCGGCGCGCGTGGGCGTGTGGGGCTCCAGCTACAGCGGCGGCCACGCCATCACCGTGGGCGCGCACGACCGCCGCGTGCGCTGCGTGGTGGCGCAGGTGCCGACCATCAGCGGCTACCAGAGCCTGCTGCGCCGCGCCGGGCCGCAGCTGCACGCGGTGCGCGCGGCCTTCGCGCAGGACCGCGCGGCGCGCTACCGCGGCGAGCCGCCGCGCTACCGGCGCGTGATCGACCAGGACGGCGAGGCGGGCATCTACGGCAGCGATGACGCGCAGGCCTTCTACAGCGCGGCCTGGACGCTGGCCGATGGCTGGGACAACCGCGTCACGCTGCGCTCCAGCGAGCTGGCCAGCGAGTACGAGCCGGGCGCGTGGATCGACCGCGTCAGCCCGACCCCGCTGCTGATGGTGGTGGCCGGGCACGACACGGTGACCCCGACCGACCTGGCGCTGGCGGCCTACGAACGGGCGCTGGAGCCGAAGCGGCTGTGCCTGCTGCCGGGCGGGCACTTCGATCCCTACACCACGCATGCCGGGCGCGCCATCGCGGCGGCGCGGGACTGGTTCGTGCAGCACCTGGGCTGAGCGGGGCCGGCGCAGGGCGGCGGAGGGCGGCGCGGCCCCGCCAGCCTGAACCGCCGCGCGAATAAATCCCGTCCTGCCGGCGTCATACAGGTGCCGGCACGGACAGCAACGCCGCCATGGCGATGCCGCCGTCGGTGCCGGCCACCTCCACCCGCGAGGAGCGCACCATGCCCGACACCCACTTCCCCCCGGCCCCCGGCACCCACCTCGTCACGCTGCGCTGCGGCTATTGCCACCACGGCATCTACGTGGGAGACGGCAAGGTCGTGCATTACGCGGGATTCGGCGGCGCGCTGCAGCGCGGACCGGTGGAGGAAGTGGCCCTGGCCGGCTTCACCGCCGGCCAGCCCGTGTGGATCGACGCCGATCCCCGGCCCGGCTACCCGGGCCCGGAGGTGGTGCGGCGTGCGCGTTCCCGGCTCGACGAGAACGACTACCGGCTCCTGAGCAACAACTGCGAGCACTTCTGCACCTGGTGCCTGTCCGGCGAAAGCCGCAGCGAGCAGGTGCGGGACTGGCACTGCCATCCGCGCGCGGCGCTCTGCCGGGCGGTGCGGCTGTTCCAGGCCTATCGCGAGGCCTATCGCGAGGCCTATCGCGGCAAGCGGCCACCGGCAGGCGCCGGCGTGCGGCCGCTGCCCGCCCGCGCCGCCACCAGGCAGCCGGGCCTTCACGCGGCCACGGGGGAGGCCTTCCTCAACCAGACTGAGACCGTCGGAGTGCCATCATGAAGCCCGCTTCCCTGACCCGATCCGCCCATGCGCCGCGCCCCCGCCGCGCGGGACTGTGGCTGGCGCTGTGCGCCCTGCCGCTGCTGTTCGCCTGCGCGGATCCCGCCTGGCGCACGGTGGCGCCCGGCGCCGGCAGCGACGCGCTGCAGGCCAGGCTCGGACCGCCGCGCGAAACCTATCGCCTGCCCGACGGCTCCCAGCGCTGGCTCTACCCCGGGCCGAGCCAGACCAAGTGGTCCGCCAGCCTCGACCCCTCCGGGCACGTGATCCGCGTGCATCCGATGCTGAGCGGCGCGGAGGCCGGCGAAGCCAAGGTCGGCGAGTGGACCATGCAGGACGTGCTGGCCCACTACGGCAAGCCGGTCGACACCAGCCGCTTCCCGCGCATGCAGCGCCAGGTATGGAGCTACCGCTTTGCCGAGGACAACGTGTCGTACGCGACCATGCATTTCTACTTCGATCCGCAGGGCGTGCTGCGGCTCACCCAGGTGGTGCCGGACTACCTGCTTGAGTCGTAGTCCATCGTGCGGGGCGCCGCAAGCGGCGCCCCGCACGCGCCGGTGCCGGCTGTGGCGGCCGCTGCGGGAATAGCGCGCGGCCGCGCCCGGTAAGACAGGTATGAGGGACAGGAGAATGCCGTGGCCCTGACCGACGAGTCCCGCCGCTTCGAGCAGGTGGCGTTACCGCACCTGGATGCCGCCTACAACCTGGCGCGCTGGCTGAGCGGCAGCGCCAGCGAGGCGGACGATATCGTGCAGGAAGCCTGCCTGCGCGCCTTCCGCTTCTTCGACAGCTTCCGCGGCGACAACGCGCGCGCCTGGCTGCTCGCCATCGTGCGCAATACCTGGTTCACCGAATGGCGGCGGCGCAGCGATGCCGCCGACGGCACGCCTTACGACGACACCCTGCACGGCGACACGCGCCTGCCGGGCTGGGTCGACGGCATCGGCAGCGATCCCGAGGTCCTGGTGATGCGCCAGGAGGCGAGCCGCCTGGTGCACCACGCGCTCGAACAACTGCCGGTGGAGTACCGCGAGGTCCTGGTGCTGCGCGAGCTCGAAGACCTCAGCTACAGGGATATCGCCGGCATCGCCGGCATTCCGCTCGGCACCGTGATGTCGCGGCTGTCGCGCGGCCGCCACCTGCTCTGCGCCGCGCTGCGTGCCGCGCAGGCGGAGGGCGCCGCGCTGGCGCGCGCGCCGGCATCCGGCCATCCGATGGGAGCAAATCATGAGCCATGACCCGACCGGCCGCCCGCTGCCTGCGCAGCAGCATGAGCGGCTGAACCAACCACTGCACGGACTGCTGCATGAACTGTTGCGCGACGACTCGCTCTATCATCGCGCGCCGCCGGATTTGCGCGCGCGCGTGATGGCGCGGCTGGCCGGCGATGCCCGCCGGGACGACCTGCCACATCAGGCAGATCAGGCGGATCCGGCGGATCCGGCACGCCAGCCGCGCCGCACACGCTGGCTGCGCTGGCTGCGCTGGCCGCAATGGCAGCCATCACGGCCATTGCAGCAATGGCCGCGCGGGACGCCATGGCTGCGTCCGGCCATCGGCCCCGCGCTGCCCTGGGCAGGCGGCGGCCTGGCCGGGCTTGCCGCCTCCGCGCTGCTGTTCGCCCTGCTCGCGCCGGTGCCGGCGCGGCACGACGAACGGCTCGGCCAGGAGATCGTGGCGAGCCATGTGCGCGCGCTGCTGTCCCAGCATCCGGTCGACGTGGTGTCGACGGACCAGCATACCGTGAAGCCATGGTTCAACGGCCGCCTCGACTATGCGCCGCCCGTGGTCGACCTGGCGACCCGCGGCTTCCCGCTGGCCGGGGGTCGCATGGACTACGTGGCGCATCGCCGTGTCGCGGTGCTGGTCTATCGCGACCAGCGGCACCCGATCGACCTCTATGTCCTGCCCGCCGCCGAGGGCGCCTGCACGCCTGCCAACCGCTCGGCCGACGGCTACGCGATGGTGCGCTGGTGCGCGGCCGGCATGGACTTCTGGGCCATCAGCGACGCCGAGCTGGCGCACGTGCGCGCGTTCGCGCAGGCCTTGCGCGACGCCGTCGGCGATCCGAGGGAATAAGTCCGCCGCCGGCCCGGTCCTACGGATGCATGGCCCACCCGCCGCCGCGCGCTGCGACACCCGCGGCAACCGGCGCGGCCGCCATGCCCCGGCGCGATGCCCGCCACAAGGTCGAGGCAGCGCACCGCGGAAGTCATCACCACTCACCTGGAGCGCATCATGAAAATCCTGATCCCGATCGCCATCGCCGCCCTGGCGGCCATCGCCGCCGATGCCAATGCCGCCGGCCTGCACGACGGCACGCGCGCCGCCGACAACCGCGCCGGCATCACCTATCGCACCGGCGCGCGCGATCCCTACACCGATGGCGCGAAGGCCGGCAAGTTCGATGTCTATGCCGACAGCGCCAGGACCAATGATCCGCGCGACCCGTACACCGACGGGGCGCATGACTGAACTGCCGGCGGTGCATTGATTGCACCCGGAAAAAAAGCCAGCCCTGCGGGGCTGGCTTTGCTTCATGCACATGACGCCCTGTGCGGTGCACGGCTTCGAGCCCCGCATCCTCATGGCCATCGCATCGAAAGGCAGATGCGGCCACAAGACCGGCGAGTCGATGTTGGACGACCCGGCTTGCTCATCGACAGCGGGCACCATGTCTACGAAACGGACATCGGGCCGCTGCTGACGCCGGAGAGGGCCCGCTTTCGACGACGCGCTGGCATAGCGCGCCATTTCGGGGATGGGCGGGAACGGTATCCGGAGACGCGCTCTGGACTCAGGCCGCAAGCTTGTCCGCCGCCGCCTGCAATCCACCAAGGATGGTGTCGGCCAGTGCCGAAGGGAACCCCGCTGGCAACAGGCTGCGCACGCGGGTGACTACCGCAGGCGTGCTTGCTGCGAGACCGTTGACCACGGACTCCGCGTCGCCGCCCTCCGGCGTGACGATGGCGTGGCGGCGCCCCAGTTCCAGCCAGTGCCGCCGCCGGATGTCCCGTACTCGCCAATGTGCGTTGCTGGAACGGACCGCCATCGCCAGGCGGACCTTGTGCGGCGAGAGTTTCCCTGGTCCTTCGCCAAGCAGTGGATAGGCCGACATCACATCGTATAGGGGTGTCAGCTGGTAGGCGCCACCAGGACGCAACGCCAAGCTGAAATTCTTGGCATGTCCGTCGGGGGCGCACAGCATCCAGAACAGAACCTGTGCCTGGAAAAAGCGCAGGCGATCCGCCTCACGATGCATCGAGCCATCGAGCAGACGCATGATGCGGTCGATCCCCGGGCCACCATCGGCTTCGTACTTCCGATATGGCGGCGTGGCGGTGGCCTGGCACATGTCCTCCTGAGGCAGGCGGATGAGCCAGGGCTTGCTTCCCTTCGACCACATGCGATCGAAGCGTTCGACACAGAGCACCTTCTGGTTCTCGAACATGAGCGGCCGGCAAGCGGCCACGGGCATGCCATAGGCCGCGAGGATCTGTGCGCACAGCCATTCATTCTCGACCGATTCGCCCAGGTCCAGTTGCATATTGCCGACCAGTCCCATGGGGAGCTTGAAGATATGACTGGTGGGCGTGGAGCCTCTGGGGCGCAACCATTGACCGTCCGCCCACAGGAAAGCAGTCTTCTCCTGGGCGCCGGCGATCGATATGCGGAACTCACCATCATCGGCCTCGGCTGGCGGCTGCTGCATGACCGCTCCGCGCAATGCCCTCGCCATCTGCGCTTCGTTCAGTGGTTCCCCATCGATCGTGGCGACGCCTGTCGGCGCCATGCCGTCCGGCAGCAATTGCAGTGCGCCCACACAGTCGCGCCCGACTTGTGCCAACAGATCGAAGGCATCGGTCGTTTCCGTGCGGAAACGCCGTGCAATGCGATCGCGTATCTCCCGACTGTCGGGCAGCAGGTTTTCGAAGTAGGCGCGCACGGCGTCACCCCGATGCGCGGCGTTGCCCGGCGTGAACGGCAGCGACAAGGACAGCGGACGCCCTTCGGGCGCCGAAAGCCAGGCCTCCGCATATTGCAGTACGTCCCCGTGTTGCGGCTGGAACTGCCAGTTGCCGACATAGACGCCGTTCATCCAGAGTCCGAGGCTGCGCGTGCGAGAGCGGCGCCCCATCGGCGTCACCACTGAGGAAGATCGGTTGGCGGGGGCGCGGCCTGCGCGGCAGCGTCCGCTTGCCGAAGCACGAGTTCGACACCCAATACCGACAGCAGCGTCAACAGGCGCCCGGCGCTGACGCTTTCCGCGTTGCGCTCCAGCCCCGACAATGTCTGCTGGCGTACGCCCAGACGGGCAGCCAGTTCGGCCTGGGTCAGGCCGGCTTGCTTGCGGAAGCCTCGGAGCATGGCTGGGAGTTGCTCGGGCGTGCGGACCGTGAATTCGCGCATACAGTCTATGGCCTGTATTTTTACTTTACAAAGCATAGGCTGTTTTTTCCTGATACACAATCCGGATTGTAGGCACCAAAGTACGGCCGATGGCAGCGTCGTGCTTCCACCTGCCGATTACCACGCAGGCACCAATGCGTCGGGACAGCTGGCAGGCGCGCCGCCCCGGCGCACCATGCCCGCCCGCGCTCAGATCGCCGACGGATGCCGCGCCAGCGGCGTGACCTGGATGGTCATGTAGGGGAACAGCGGCAGCGACGACAGCAGCGCGTGCAGCTCGTCGTTGCTCTCCACGTCGAAGATGCTGACGTTGGCGTAGCGGCCCACCACGCGCCACAGGTGCGGCCACTTGCCGGCCTGCTGGATCTCGATGGCGCGCGCCTTCTCGGCGGCCTTGATGGCGTCGGCCTGCTCGGCCGGCAGGGTGTCGGGAATCTTCACGTCCATCTGTACGTGGAACAGCATGGTGTCTCCTGGGTGGTTTCGATGGGGTCGATGGGGTCGGCGTTGTCGATGGCTGGCGTCTTCGTCGAGGCAGTCGTCGGGCTCGTGGATATCGGCAAGCCTGGCCGGCGCCCGCCGTGCTCAGGCCGTGTCGTCGCCGCCGACGGTTTCGGTGCGGAACGGCTTGAGCCGGCCGATGAAGGTCTTGCCGTGCTCGAACCATGCCTTGCGGACGTCCGAGGCCAGGTAGGTGGCATAGGCCGCTTCGTTCTCGAACCAGCATTCGCCGATGGCGTCCACGTGGCCGATGTCGAAGAACGGCACGTGCGTGTCGGTGGGCTGCTCGGCGACCAGGCGCACCTCGTAGCGGTGCAGGCCGGGAATGCCGTGCGACATGTCGTAGTGGCGCTGGCATTCGGCGCGGAAGGTGGCGTCGGACATGCCTTCAGGCTTCACCAGCAGGTACAGCATGCGGATCATCGTGTCTCCTCAGGGTGGAATCCGTGGGCCGGCACCTGGCAGCGCTGCGTGGCATCGCATAGCGTCGCCGTACCGGCCGTCTCTTTCAGGTGTTCAAGTATGCGCCCGCGCGGCGTCGGCGAGGGCCACCGCGGCCGGCTCGTCCTCCGCCGCGCCGATCGCTTCGATGGCGATGCCGCGCGTCTCGGGCAGCAGCAGGATGCCGAACACGGCGATGGCGTAGGCGACCAGGCAGAACGCGCCCATGGCATTGGCCAGCCCGATGTGGGTGGACAGCACGCCGACGCCGACCACCGAGCCCGCGCCGACCGACTTGCCGACGTTGTAGGCGAAGCCCATGCAGGTGGTGCGCACATGGGTGGGGAACAGCTCGCTGAGGAAGGGGCCGAGCGCGGCGAACATGCCGATGGCGGAGAAGCCGACCAGGAAGCCGAGCACGGCGGCCAGCACCGGGTTGAGCGGCAGCAGCATGTAGCTGGCGGTGACGATCCAGGCGCACACCGCCAGGCCGATCAGCGTGGGCCGGCGGCCGATGCGGTCGGCCAGGTCGGCGGCGACGGCGAAGCCGCAGAACGAGCCGAAGGCCATGATGAAGACGGTGACGATCATCGACGAGGCAGCCACCTGGCGCTGCGCCAGCAGCGAGGGCAGCCACACCAGGATGGCGTAGCAGCCGGCCTGCAGGCCGATCACCAGCACGCTGGCGAGGATCAGCGAGCGGGCGTACTGGCGGTTGAACACCGAGGCCAGCGAAGCGCGCGGCGCGCGGCTGCGGCGGGCGCGCTCGAACATGGCCGAGTCGCGGATATGGCGGCGGATGAAGAGCACGATCGACGCGGGGATCACGCCGAACCAGAAAGCCATGCGCCACGCCATGTCGTGCGGCAGCCAGGCCAGCAGCGCGGTGGCCACCACCACCGCCAGCGCCCAGCCCACGGCGAAGCCGGATTGCACGTAGCCCATGGCCTTGCCGCGGTGGCGGGGGTCGATCACCTCGGCCATCAGCGCCGCGCCCACCGCCCACTCGCCGCCGAAGCCGAGCCCCTGCAGCGTGCGCGCCACCAGCAGCTGGTTGTAGCTCTGCGCGAAGCCGGCCAGCACACCGAAGAAGGTGAACCAGACGATGGCGAACACCAGGATGCGCGCGCGGCCGTAGCGGTCGGCGAGAATGCCGGCGCCCCAGCCGCCGATGGCGGTGACCACCAGCGCCACGGTGCCGAGCACGCCGACTTCCGCCTTGCCCAGCCCCCAGGCCGCGGTCAGCGCGGGCAGCAGGAAGCTGAACATCTGCATGTCGAAGGAATCGAGTGCCCAGCCGGAATAGCAGGCCCAGAAGGTCTTCTTCTGCTGCGGCGTGCCGGACTTGTACCAATCCATCATTGTCGTCTCCTGTCTGTCTTGTCTGTCTTGTAGCCGCTGCTGCGGCCTGTTTTGCGGCCTGTCTTGCGGCCTGTCTTGCGGCCTGTCTTGCGGCCTGATTTTCGGCCCGTCTTGTGTACTCTCCCGAACGCCGGCGCGGCAGCGGCTGCCACGCCGGCGTCCGGGCATTCATGCGTCCGGGCGTTCAGGCGTACTCGGGCGATGCCAGGCGCGTGAAGTCGAGCGCCACGTCGGTGACCGACTGCAGGGCCTGCGGCGACATGTCGCCGACGAGTTCCAGCACCGCCACGCCGTGCGGACCGATGGCGAAGGTGCCCAGTTCGGTGTAGACGCGGCTCACGCAGGCGAGGCCGGTCAGCGGATAGCTGCACTGGCGGCGCAGCTTGCTGGCGCCGTCCTTGCTCAGGTGGTCCATCATCACGAACACCTGCTTTGCGCCGATGGCCAGGTCCATGGCGCCGCCCACCGCCGGAATGGCATCGGGCGCGCCGGTATGCCAGTTGGCGAGGTCGCCGCGCTCCGAGACCTGGAAGGCGCCGAGCACGCAGATGTCGAGGTGGCCGCCGCGCATCATGCCGAAGGAGTCGGCATGGTGGAAAAAGGCCGCGCCGCGCTCCAGGCGGATGGCTTCCTTGCCGGCGTTGATCAGGTCCCAGTCTTCCTGCCCGGGCTCGGCCGCCGACCATTGGCCGAGCACGCCGTTCTCGCTGTGCAGGATCACCTCGCGATGCTTGGGCAGGTGGTTGGCCACCAGGGTGGGCAGGCCGATGCCGAGGTTCACGTAGGCCCCGTTGGGGATATCGCGCGCCACGCGCGCGGCCAGCAGGTTTCTTGCCACTTGGTCCATGCGCCTCACCTCCCCCAAGTATTGATGGCCACGCCGGCTGGCACGACGGCCGGCACGCGCACGGCCGGCTCCGCGGCCGGCGGCGCGCCGTCGCGCAGCACCACGCGCTTGACGAAGATGCCGGGCGTGACGACGGTCTCGGGATCCAGTTCGCCCAGCTCGCACACGCGCCGGACCGCGGCGATGGTGGTGGTGGCGGCCATGGCCATCACCGGCGCGAAGTTGCGCGCGGTCTTGCGGTAGACCAGGTTGCCCCAGCGGTCCGCCGCCTCGGCGTTGATCAGGGCGACGTCGACGGCGATGGGAAATTCGAGCACGTAGTCGCGCGTGCCGATGCGGCGCGCTTCCTTGCCTTCGGCCAGCAGCGTGCCGTGGCCGGTCGGCGTGTAGAAGCCGCCGATGCCGCAGCCGGCCGCGCGCAGGCGCTCGGCCAGCGTGCCTTGCGGGATCACCTCCAGCTCGATCTCGCCGGCGCGGTACAGGCCCTCGAACACATGGGCATCGCGCTGGCGCGGGAAGGAGCACATCAGCTTGCGCACGCGGCGCGCCGCCAGCAGCGCGGCGAGGCCCGTGTCGCCATTGCCGGCGTTGTTGCTGACCACGGTGAGATCCCGCGCGCCCTGCTCGATCAGGGCATCGATCAGTTCGTCCGGCATGCCGGCGCCGCCGAACCCGCCGATGGCGACGGTGGCACCGTCGGCCACGTCGGCCACGGCCGCGCGCGCCGTTTCGTAAAGCTTGTCGATCATGTCTCGCGTCGTTGTTCTGTGGATGCGAGAAGGTTGCCACCGCGCCGCGCGACTCACAATTTCGCGATCGACAAGCACCCTTAGCGCCGCGTTAAGGCCAGGCTGCCGGCAGGCCGTGACAGGACACGCGGGCGCGTGACGATACGCGGCGCAGCGCGCGCCAGGATGCCTTGGCGGTTCGGATGGCAACAGAAGTGGAGAAGGTGACGACCATGGAAGCGCCGGCCCCGTTGGCCGGCACGCGACGCCGCGCGGGCGCGCGGCGAAGGACGGTGTCAGCGCGGCGCCACCCCGTCACGCAACGCCGCTACGGTTCGACACCGCTACACCGCTACACCGTTGCTCCGCTACGCCGCGCCGCCACCCGGCGCGTAGCGCCCGATCAGGCGGTTGGCGAACTCGCGCGCGAAGCTGGACAGGCCTTCGAGATCGCGCGCGCAGAGCTGGAAGGTGCGCACGGCCCAGTCGTCGAGCAGGTCGCAGCTGCCGAGCGGCTGCTCGCCGCGCAGGCGCGCGAAGGCGGCCTTGGGCATGATGGCGATGCCGGCGCCGGCGGCCACCATGCGGCAGGTGGCGTCGTAGCTGGCCACGTGGACGCGGATGGTCATCGGCTTGTGCAGCGCGCCCGCCGCGCGCGTCAGGAACATCTGGTAGGCGGTGGCTTCGAGCAGGGCCACGAAGGCGTACTCGAGCGACTGCTCGAACCACACCGCCGGCCGGGCCAGCAGCGGATGACCGAGCGGCGCCACCAGGATCAGCGCGCTCTTGACGAAGGGCACCGCCTGCAGGCCGGCCGTGGGCACGTTGCCGGAGATGATGCCGAGGTCGGCGCCGCCCTCGCGCACCACGCGCACGATGTCGTCGCTGAGGCGCTCGCGCACGTCGATGCGCACGTCGGGGTGGGTGGCGAGGTAGTCGCCGATCACCGGCGGCAGGTATTCGGTGATGGCCGTGGTGTTGCCCACCAGCTTGAGCTGCCCGCTCAGGCCCGCGGTGTAGGGCTGCAGGTTGCCGGTCAGGCGCTCCAGCTCGGCCAGCACCACGCGCGCGTGCTGCAGGTAGACCTCGCCGGCCGCGGTCAGCGCCACGCCCTGCGGCGAGCGCTCCAGCAGGCGCACGCCCAGCGTGTCTTCCAGGTTCTTGATGCGGTTGCTGACCGCCGGCACCGACAGGAAGGAGCGCTCGGCGCCGCGCGTCAGGCTGCGCGACTCCGCCACGTTGACGAAGAGGCGGAAGTCGGTGATATCGAAGGGAACAGCCATGCTGCAGGTCTCGCGGCTCGATCGTATTGCCCGGATGATAACCGCGCGACCCGCCGCGGCAACATGCGGGAAGACGCGGAAAGCTGCGGCAATACGCGGGGCCGCGCCGCGCTACCAGCCGGCCGGCTCGAAGCGGAAGCCCTGCCCTTCGCGGCGCACGTAGCCGCAGTACGGCTCGCCGAAGTGCACCGGCAGCACCAGCGCGCCGCTGTCGGCGGCCTGGTGCAGGAAGCCCAGGCGCGTGCTGCGCGCCAGGTCCGGGCGGATGCAGTAGCCGGAGTTCACGTCCGGGCGCACGATCTGCAGCGGGCTGTGCAGGATGTCGCCGCAGAACACGGCCTCCTCGCCGCGCGAGCGCACGCGGAAGGCGACCTGGCCCGGGCTGTGGCCGGCGGCGTCCTCCACCTGCAGGCAGTCGGCGATCTCCTGCCCGGGCACGATCATCTCGGCCAGGCCCTCGTTGACCACCGGCATCACGCTGTCGAAGAAGGACTCGCCGAACACGTCGACCACGCCGGGCTCCTTGTTGCGGCCCTGCTCGCAGAAGACGAAGTCGTCCTTGGGGATGTAGTAGCGCGCATTGGGGAAGGTGGGCACCCAGCGGTTGTCCTGCCAGGTGGTGTTCCAGCCCACGTGGTCGGCGTGCAGGTGCGTCATGACGACGTGGGTGACCCGCTCCGGCGGCGCGCCGGCCGCGGTCATCCATTCGCGCACCAGGGTGTTCAGCATGTTCATGCGCGCGATGCCGGGCCGCGGCTTGAAGTTGCCCACCCCGGTATCGACCACGATGATGTGGTTGCCCGCGTGCACCACCCAGAACTGGATCGTCACGATGAGCTTGTTCATGTGCGGGATCCAGTGGTGCGGCGCCATCAGGCCGGCATTGGCGTCCAGCACCGAGCGGTCGATGTCGGGAAACAGGAAGGCGGGATCGTGGGTGGGGCCGGCGTATTCGAGGATGCGGGTGACCTTGAGGTCGCCGATGGTGCGGGACTGCATCATGGGGCAGTGTCTCCTGGCTTGTTCTGTGCGGGCATCCGCGGCGGGCAGCGGCCATGGAAACGGCCATCGAAGCGGTGGCGGTGGCCGTCGCGGCGCCATGCCCGCGCGCGGATGCAGGCCACAAGCATCGGCGATTTCCCCCCGGCGGCCAATTTCGCTTTGCGAAAGCCGGGTTTCAGGATGCTTTAGCAGGCACGCCGCGGGCCGCGCAGGCGGCGCGGCATCAGGCTCACGCTAGCCGCGCGCCCTGCCTTTGCCGCCCTTGCCGCCCTTGCCGCCCTTGCCACCGCCCGTCCCATCCTTCCCGCCCGTCGCCTCCTTCTCGCGTGGCGCCAGCTCGCCCACCTGCCCGGTGCACACCTCGCGCACGCAGCCGCGCAGCCACTGGTGCACCGGGTCGGCGTGCAGGCGCGGATGCCACAGCATGGAAACGGTCAGCTCGGGCGTGGCCACCGGCAGCGCGAAGCTGTGCAGGCCGGCGCGCAGGTTGCCGGTATGGCGCTCGGGCACGCTGGCGATGAGATCGGTGGCGCGCGCCAGCGCGAGCGCGGTGGCGAAGCCGCCGACGATGGTGGCGACGTGGCGCGCCAGGCCCATGGCCTGCAGCGCGTCGTCGATGGCGCCCTTGTCGCGCCCGCGCCGCGAGACGCTGATGTGCTGGCCGGCGGCGTAGCGCGCGGCGGTGACCTTGCCGCGGCTGAGCGGATGCCCCTGGCGCACCACGCCGATGAAGCGGTCGCGGAACAGGGCCTGCACGCGCAGCTCGGGGCCGCTTTCCTCGCTGACCACGCCGGTCTCCAGGTCGACCGTGCCGTCGCGCAGCGGCGCGCTGTCCTTGTCGGGCTTCTGTACGAAACGCAGCCGCACGCCGGGGGCCTGCTGCGCGATGCGCGCGAGCAGGCCCGGGCCGAAGTTCTCGACGAAGCCTTCGCTGGTGCGCAGCGTGAAGGTGCGCTCGACCTGCGCCAGGCGCGGCCGCGCGGCGGGGCGCAGCACCGCTTCGACCTCCTGCACCAGCTGCCCGGCCTGCTCGCGCAGCGCCAGCGCGCGCGGCGTGGGCACCAGGCCGCGCCCGGCGCGCACCAGCAGCGGATCGCCGGTGGTGGCGCGCAGGCGCGCCAGCGCGCGGCTCATGGCCGAGGCGCTGAGGCCCAGGCGTTGCGCGGCGCGCGCCACGCTGCCTTCGTCCAGCAGCACGTGCAGGGTGAGGAGGAGATTGAAGTCGGGCGTGCTCATGGCGCCATCTTGGCGCCGCCATGAGATGGCGTCAAATGCAGGAATACCTTGCGATCCATGCGCCTTCCGCCTGCGCTCGCCGAGGCCTAGGCTGTTGCCCCATGGCCTGCCCCCGCAGGCGTGGAGACCTGATGACCACTTTCCGATCGATCGACGCCGGCAGCGAGCCACCGGCATCCGGACGCAACCGGGACCGCGCTTCGCCGCGGCTGGCGCTGGCCGGGCTGTCCTTGTCCATGCTGCTGTCCTCGCTCGGCACCAGCAGCGCCAACGTGGCCCTGCCGGCGCTGGCGCAGGCCTTCGCCGCGCCGTTCCAGGCCGTGCAGTGGGTGGTGCTGGCCTACCTGCTGGCGGTGACCGCGCTGGTGGTCAGCATGGGCCGGCTGGGCGACCTGGCCGGACGCCGGCGCCTGCTGCTGGCCGGCCTGCTCCTCTTCGCCGCGGCCTCGGGGCTGGGCGGCGCCGCGCCGGCGCTGGGGTGGCTGGTGGCGGCGCGCGCGCTGCAGGGGCTGGGCGCGGCCATCCTGATGGCGCTGACGCTGGCGCTGGTGGGCGAGGCCGTGCCGCAGGAACGCGCCGGCAGCGCCATGGGCCTGCTCGGCACCATGTCGGCGGTGGGCACGGCGCTGGGGCCTTCGCTGGGCGGCCTGCTGATCGCCGGCGGCGGCTGGCGCGCCCTGTTCCTGGCCAACGTGCCGCTGGGGCTGCTGGCGTGGTGGCTGGCACGGCGCGGCCTGCCGCCCGATCCCGACCGCAGGCAAGGCGGCGCCGGCCAGCTCGATCCGCTCGGCACGCTGCTGCTGGCGCTGGCGCTGGCGCTGGCCGCCTATGCGCTCGCCATGACCACCGGCCACGGCCGCTTCGGCCCGCGCAATGGCGCACTGCTGGCGGCGGCGCTGGCCATCGGCGCGCTCTTCGTGCGGGTCCAGGCGCGCGCGGCGGCGCCGCTGCTGCGCCTGGGCATGCTGCGCGAGCCCGTGCTGCGCGCGGGGCTGCTGGCCAGCGCGCTGGTGGCCACGGTGATGATGGCGACGCTGGTGGTGGGTCCCTTCTACCTGGCGCGCGGCCTGGGCCTGGATGCGGCGCGGGTGGGGCTGGCGCTGTCCGCCGGTCCGCTGGTGTCGGCGCTGGGCGGCCTGCCCGCGGGACGCCTGGTCGACCGCTACGGCGCCGCGCGTGCGGTCGCGGCCGGGCTGGCGGCGATGGTAATCGGCACGGCGCTGCTGGCACTGCTGCCGGCCACGCTGGGCGTGGCCGCCTACCTGGCCGCGATCGTGGTGGTGACAGTGGGCTACGCGCTGTTCCAGGCGGCCAACAATACCGCGGTGATGCGCGGCATCGGCGCGGACCGGCGCGGTGTCGTCTCCGGCCTGCTGAACCTGGCGCGCAACCTCGGGCTGGTCACCGGCGCCGCGGTGATGGGCGCGGTGTTCGCCCATGCCGCCGGCGGCGGCGATATCACTGCCGCGCCACCCGCCGCGGTGGCGGCAGGCATGCGGGCGACCTTCGCGGTGGCGGCCGGGCTGGTGGGCCTGGCGCTGGTGGTGGCACTGGCGGCGCGGGCCCGCGGCGAGGCGCGCGGCTGAAGCGATGGCCGCGCAGCCCCGCGCGGCTCTCGCCCCCCCTGTCCGGGCCACGACCGCTCGCCAGCACGACGCCATCGTCGCCCGTCCGCTGCGTGCGCGCAGACGGCGCCCCATCGCCATGTTACGTAACGCGTAACACGTATCCGTCTAAGCGCTAGCCCATACCCGGTGCCCGCCATGCCTTGCCTGGCGCCTGCCGGCGGCGGAGCGCGGGCAGGCGCGGCCGCCGGCCGGGGCAATGGCACGCATATTGCCGTTCTCCTTTCCCTTGGAACGTCCGCCGCGGCGAGCCGACTCACCGATACTACGGATCAGGACAAAGGGAAGCATCATGAACAGGAACGACAAGCCGGGCCGCAAGGGACCCAGAGGACCCAGAGGACCCAAGGGGCTCTGGATGGCCGCCGCCACGGCGGCGGCCTTGCTGGCCGGCTGCGCCGGCAGCGCTGTGCAGAACGACGGCGCGCCCGCCGCCCGGCCGGCGGCGGGCGGCACGGCCAACACCGCCAGGGCCGACGAGGCGGCGCTGGCCACCTCGGCGGCGGCACGCGCCGAACGGGGGCGCACGCTGGAGCAGATCCAGGCGCTGCAGCGCGAGCGGCGCTACTACGCCTCGCTGGCGCATATCGCGGCCTACCAGCAGCGCTTCGGCGCCGACGCCGACCTGCTGGCGCTGCGCGCCGCCGCGCTGCGCGAGACCGGGCAGGAAGCCGAGGCGGCGCAGGCCTACCGCGACCTGAACCGCCAGGGGAAGGCGGTGGACAGCCACTACGGCCTGGGCATGATCGCCACGCGCCAGGGCGACTTCGCACTGGCGGCCGGCGAGCTGCGCCAGGCGCTGGCGCTGGAGCCGCTGAACCCGCAGATCGCCAGCGCGCTGGGCTATGCGCTGATGCGCGCGGGCGCGCTGCAGGAGGCCAAGGCGCCGGTGATGCAGGCGCTGGAGCTGGACGGCGCCAGCCCGGTGGCGGTGAGCCGCGCGGCGATCTGGCTGACGGCCAGCGGCCGCCGCCACGATGCGCAGTCGCTGGTGCGCGTGGCCAAGCTGCCGGCGGCGGCGCGGCGCGAGGTCGACAAGGAATCGGCGCTGGTGGCGCAGGCGGTCAGGAAGCAGGCCCTGCGCGCGGCGCAGGAGGCTCGTTCGGCCAACTCGGCCAACTCGGCCAACTCGGCCAACTCGGTGCCGCCGGCCCAGCCGGCACCGGCTGCGCCGGCCGCCGCCACGGCACAGTCGCAAACGCTGGCCCAGGCCCAGCCCCTGGCGCGCAGGCCGATCAAGATCGTGCTGACGCCGACCGCGCGCCTGGCCGTGGCCGGCCAGGCGATCCCCGCCGTGCCGGCGGCGGGCGCCACCACCACCGTGGCGGCCAGCTCGGGCGGCAACTGACGACGGGCGGGCACGGCGCCGGCCGGGAGCGGCTGGTAGCGGCTGGCAGCGGCAGGCGCACCTGCCGCTGCCGCCGGCACAGCCTGTGCCGGAGCGGGAATGCGGAGACGGCCGCAAGCGGCGGCCACGCGGCACGGCTAGAATGTGGCGATTGCCTCGCCTGGCGCGCCGACGGCACGCCCCGGGCAAACCCCGCCCGCAGGCGGCAAGGATGCGGCAGCCACTGCCTCGCTCCCCGCTGGCCGGCACCCACGCTCTCCTCTCCCAGGACCCGCGCCATGCACCTGTCGTCCGCCATCCCCATCCTGCGCATCTTCTCGGTCGAGCACGCCAAGGCCTTCTACCTCGACTTCCTCGGCTTCACGCTCGACTGGGAGCACCGCTTCGAGGCCAGCTTCCCGCTGTACGCGCAGATCCGCCGCGACGGCCTGACGCTGCACCTGAGCGAGCATCACGGCGACAGCACGCCGGGCTCGACGGTGTTCGTGCCGGTGCAGGACATCGACGCGCTGCATGCGGAACTGGCCGCCAAGGACTATCCCTACGCCCGTCCCGGCATCGACACGCTGGACTGGGGACGCCAGCTGCAGGTGGCCGACCCCTTCGGCAACCGGCTGCGCTTCTGCGAGCTGAACCCGGATTGAAGCAGGGCCGCCACCGCCCGCTCCCTCGACGCCACCCCCAGCGAGTCGCCATGTCCTTCCTGCCCTCCCGTCTCCCCATCATTCAGGCCCCGATGGTGGGCTCCCTGAGCCCGCTCGCCATCGCCGTGTGCGAGGCCGGCGGCCTCGGCTCCCTGGCCTGCGCGGCACTGTCGCCGGCGCAGCTGCGCGAGCAGATCGCGGCGATCCGCGCGGCCACGCCGGCGCCCTTCAACGTCAATTTCTTCAGCCACACCGCGCCGCCGCCCGACGACGCCGCCCAGGCGCGCTGGCGCGAGCAGCTGGCGCCCTACTACGGCGAGATCGGCGTCGAGCTGTCGGCGGCCGGCAGCGGCCCTGGCCGGGCGCCCTTCGACGAGGCCATGTGCGCGGTCGTGGAAGAGACCCGGCCGCCCGTGGTCAGCTTTCATTTCGGCCTGCCGGAAGCCGGCCTGCTGCAACGGGTACGGGCCACCGGGGCCATGATCCTGTCGTCCGCCACCACGGTGGAAGAGGCGCGCTGGCTGGAAGCGCGCGGGGTCGACGCCATCATCGCGCAGGGCAACGAGGCGGGCGGCCACCGCGGCATGTTCCTGACCGGGGATATCCATGCGCAGCCGGGCCTGTTCGCGCTGCTGCCGCAGATCGTCGACGCGGTACGCGTGCCGGTGATCGCCGCCGGCGCCATCGCCGACGGGCGCGGCGTGGCCGCTGCCTTCGCGCTGGGCGCGAGCGCCGCCCAGATCGGCACCGCCTACCTGCTGACGCCGCAGGCCGGGCGCTCGGCGCTGCATCGCGCCGCAGTGCGCGCGGGACGCGACGACACCACGCGCCTGACCAATCTCTACACCGGCCGGCCCGCGCGCGGCCTGCTGACGCGCTTCATGCGCGAGCAGGGCCCGATGAGCGAGGTGGCGCCCGCCTTTCCGCTCGCCACCGGCGCCGTCGACCCGCTGCGCGCGGCCTTCGAGAAAGCGGGCCGCGACGACTTCTCGGTGCTGTGGTCGGGCGAGGCGGCCGCGCTGGCGCGCGAGACGGATGCGGGCGACCTGACGCGCGAGATCTGGGAAGCGGCGCGCCGCTGCGCCGGGGGCGTGGACGCGGCACTGGCGCGCCAGCTGGACACGGCCCGCGCCGGCTGAGCGGCTGAGCGGCTGAGCGGCTGCAGCACCGGCGGGACACAGCCGGCCCGGCACCCGCCCGGCGCGCCAGCGGCGCCGGCATGCAGCGCAGTATCATCGTTGCCGGCAGCGTCCCGCGCTCTTGCGGCACCCTTTGGCGGGCACCTTGCCGGACCGCTTACCGCCGTCCTTGAGCGCCGTCCTTGATCGCCGTCCCTGAGCGCCGTCCCTGAGCGCCGCCCCACATCGCCCCCGCCATGGCAGACGACACACCGCCTCCGCCCAGCCAGACGGGCGCCGGACCGGCGCCACCGCTGGCCATCGTGCATGGGCACTTCGACGTGAGCGTCGCGCCGGCGGCCGGCCAGCTGCTGGCCTGGCGCGAGCGGCTGGGCATGATCATCGACGTGCTGCCTTCGCGCGCGACCATCGCCCTGCCGTTCCACGGCGTGATGGACCGCTACGAGGTCGGCGACCTGCTGTTCACCGACTCCGAGACCGACCAGGTCACGCAGGAACGCACCATCGCCCGCATCTCGCGCGACAACCTGCGCCGCATCGCCTTCCACATGGTGCTCAGCGGCGCCAACGGCTGCGTGGTGGGGCGGCCGGCCAACCGTGCCGGTTCAGCGCAGGAAGTCGGCATCCTGGCGATCGACCTCGACCAGCCCATCTTCGCGCAGCGCGACGCCTGCCGCCACGCCACCTTGTTCGTGCCGGGCACACGCCTGCAGCACCTGTTCCCCGACCCCGGCGCGCTGCACGGGCGAGTGCTCGGCCCGCACCAGCCCACCGTGCGCCTGATCCTCGCGCGCGCGCAGCGCCTGGCCGACGGCATCCGCCACCTGCCCGCCGAGGCCGCCTGCCGCGAGCTGCTCGCCCTGGTGGAGCTGATCGCGGCCGCCTACGCCGAGGCCGCCGGGCTGCGCGGCGGCAAGCGTGCCATCGCCCGCGCCATGGCCTTCGACCACGCCCGCCGCTTCGTGCACGCCCACCTGACCGACAGCGAGCTGACCCCCGAGTCCGTGCTGCAGGCGCTCGGCCTGTCACGCCCCAGCCTGTACCGCCTGTTCCAGCACGAAGGCGGCCTGGGCGCCTACATCCGCCACCTGCGCCTGCGCGCGGCGGCCGACGACCTGGTGCGCTACCCCGGCCTGACGGTGCAGGAGGTGGCCTATGCCGTGGGCTTCCAGAGCGCGTCGGATTTCACGCGCGCGTTCCGGCGGGCTTATGGCATGGCGCCGCTGGAGATGCGGCACTACGGCGGCGCGCGGGACGGCGAGCAGGCGGAGTAAGCGGTGCGGCCCCATGCGGGGGCGGCGGGGGCGGCAGGGCCGATGCAGGTGAAGGCCGTGTGGCGGCCCCCCCCTAGCGGCCTGATGGCCCTGACGGCCCTGACGGGCCCGGCGGACGCACACGCAGGATGGCTTGCGCGCGGTTCTTGACGCCGAGCTTGAGGTAGAGGTTCTTCAGGTGGAACTTGACGGTGTTCTCGGACAGGTAGAGCTGCTGCGACATTTCCCGGTTCGATGCGCCGCTGCACAGCAGGCGCAGGATCTCGCGCTCGCGCTGCGAGAGTTCGCCGTTGCCGGCGCCACCGGCGGGGAGCGGGTCGGCCAGGCCAGCGGCCAATCCCGCAGCCGGGAATGCTGCCGGCAGTGCCGCCGCCACGGCGGCGGGCTCGGGCGGCGGCGCCAGCAGGCTGGCGACTTCGGCGCCTTCGTCGAGCAGGGCGCGCAGGCAGCCGCCGGCGCGCGCCGTCTCGCGGGCCTGCAGCAGCAGGCGGCCGGCCTGGCGCGGCTGGCCCTGATAGTGCAGCAGCTGCGCCTGCAGCACGGACAGCTTGAGGCTCAGCAACGGCCGCGCCGGCGCCATGGCCTGGGCCGCCTCCAGCAGTCCGGCGGCCTGGCTGAGATGGCGCTGGTACAGCGCCAGGCGGATGCGTCCGAGCACCGGCCCGCTCAACAGCTCCGTGACCGATAGCCAGCTGCCGTCGGGCGGCGCCTCCTGGCCGGGCACCTGGCGCAGCAGCTTGTCCACCAGCGCGGCATCGCCCGCGGCGGCCGCCATGCGCAGCCGCTCCCAGGCCACCATCTCGCGCACCACGCTCCAGCGGCTTTCGAAACCGATCCGTTCCAGCGTGTCGAGCGTGTCGCTGGCGCGCGCGGGGCGTCCGCGCAGCTGGTGCAGGCGCGCGATCGCCACCATCGAGAGGGCGACGAACTCCGGCACCGCGGCGCGCGTGATGTCCTGTTCGAACTGGGCGGCCAGGGCCTCCGCGGCATCGAGCTGGTCGGCCTCGTAGCTGGCCCAGATGCGTACCGCCCCCAGCGCGGCGGCGGCCATGCCGCGTTCCAGGCGCGGCCGCAGGCCCGGCGGATAGGGCGGCGCGCCGGTGGCCTCCAGGGGCCGGGCGCGGATGACCTGCAGCAGGCAGCGCAAGGCGAGCGTGTAGCCCTGGCTGAAGGCGGCCTGGGCGCGTTCGTTGTGGCTGTCGGCCAGCACCAGCAGCCGGCGGATGTCCTCTTCCTGCCATTGGGCCATCGCGCGGAAGGCCAGCAGGTTGGCCGCGGCGCCACGCTCGAAGGCGACGAAGCGATCCGGCGCCGGCTCCTGCACCGCGGGCACGTCGGCCAGCCGGGCGGCCCCGCGCAGGTCGCCGCCGAACATGGCGGCCATGGCCAGCACGACGACCGGACTGTGCCCGGCCGCGCCGGCGCCCGCTCCCCCGTCCCCGCTGTCTCCGCTATCCCCGCTGTCTCCTGCCTTCCCGTCGCGCCCATCTTCCGCGCCGCTGCGCGCCAGGTGGGCCAGCAGCGGGTGCGGGCCGGCGGCGCGGCGCAGGAACACCAGCGCCCAGGCGATCTTGATGGCCAGCCCCTCGCGCTGGACGATCTCGTGCGGCGGCAGGCGGTCGAACCAGTCCACCACCGTGACCAGCTCGGCGCTGGTGATCAGGCGCGGTGCCCACCCGTCGAGGATCTCCATGGCGAGCGCGAATTCGCGTGCCTCCACCGCATGGAACATCGCCTCTTCCGGCGTGCCGTGCCGCGCATGCCAGTGGGCCGCGCGACGGTGCACGGCGCTGGCCTGGTCCGGATCCTCGCGCGTCAGCCGCTCGGCGAGGAAGCTGGCGAACAGGCTGTGGTAGCGGTACCAGCCGGGGCTGCCCTGCAGGGCCTCCAGGAACAGGCCGGACTGCTCCAGCTGGCGCAGCCTGGCGGTGCCGTCCGCGCCGCCGGCCACCTCGTCGCACAGCGGACCGCTCAGGCGCCGCAGCAGCGCTGTCTTCTGCAGGAAATCCTGCATCTCCGGCGGCTGCATCGACAGCACGTTCTCCGACAGGTATCCGGCCAGCGCCAGCGGCTCGCGCTCGCGCAGGGCGTGCAGTTCGTCGAGGGCGCGCGCCATGCCGGGCCGCGCCATCGACAGCCGGAACAGTTGCAGGCCGGCGGGCCAGCCTTCGGTGCGGCGATGGATCGCGGCGGCGGTCTCGGCGTCGATGCCGTCCGCGTCCGCGTCGGCCTGCGCGCGGCCCCCCTCCGCCCCCAGGAAGGCCGCGGACTCGGCGGCGGAAAAGCGCAGGTCCTCGGTGCGCAGCACCATGGCCTGCTCGGCGACCAGCAACGAGCTGAGGCCGATGTCGGGCAGGCTGCGCGAACCGATGAAGACGCGGCAGCGCGGCGGCAGCGCGCGCAGCAGGTCGCGCAGGAAACGCAGGATCACCGGGTTGTGCAGGCATTGCACATCGTCCAGGCACAAGGCTGCCGGCGTGGCGATGCGGGCGAGCTGCCCCAGCGTCCAGTCCAGCATCTTGTCGGCCGCCACGCGCGCCGCCACGCCGGCCACGGCGGCGCCGGCCTGCTCGGCCAGGCGGGCGACCAGCGCGGCGAAATGGACTTCGAAGCGATGCGGGTCGTCGTCGTCCTCGTCCAGCGTGAGCCAGCCGGTGGCCCAGCGGCGGGCGCGGCACGTGTCCATGGCCTGCTGCAGGAAGGTGGACTTGCCCCCGCCCAGCGAGGCCTGCACGATCACCACGCGCGGCGCGCCCAGCGCCAGCACGCGCTCCAGCAAGGCATGGCGCACGATGGCGCCGGGCCGTGCCGGTGGCGCGAACAGCTTGTGTTCGCGGATCTCCACGCCCGAGCCGGACGCACGGCGGCGCGGCGCGCCGGTACGGCTGCCGCGTTGCGGAGGGGCGGGAAGGTCGGCCACGGTCAGTGCGGGAGGGGATGGCGGGCGGGTAGGCTCGCCAACGAGCTTAGCGGCCGCCCTGCGCGGGGGCAAGCGGGGTTTCCCGCGGGACCCGGGCCGGCGCGCCGGCGGCGGCATCCGCCGCCTCACCGCGCTCGGGCAGCGGCGGCGACCAGCCGCCCACGCGCGCGAAGGCGGCCAAGGCGGCGAGGGGGTTGCAGCACAACGGTGCCAGCCCGGCGTAGCCGGCGCGCGGATGCTCCTGCGGGCAGGCCGCACCGGGTCCGGCCGGCTCTGCCATGGCGGCCATGGCTTCCACCGCGCTCATGCCGGCACCTCCGTGCGCGCGAAGGCGACATAGGCATCCAGCGCCGCCGGGTCGGCCATGGCATCGCGGCTGGCCGCCTGCTCGGGCGGGCGGCCCATCAGGATCTTGCGCACGGGCACCTCCATCTTCTTGCCGGTCAGGGTGTAGGGGATGCGCGCCATCGCCACCATCACGTCCGGCACATGGCGCGGGCTGCACAGGGTGCGCAAGCGCTGCGCGATGCGCACGCGCAGCGCGTCGTCGAGCGGCACGCCGTCGCGCAGCCGCAGGAACAAGGGCATGAAGAAACGCCCGCCCGGCAGCTCGCAGCAGACCACCAGGCTGTCGGCCACCTCCTCCATCTCTTCCACCACGCGATAGATCTCGGCCGAGCCGATGCGCACGCCGTAGCGGTTGAGAGTGGAATCGGAGCGGCCGTAGATGTAGCAACCGCCCTGCGGCGTCAGGCGCATGAAGTCGCCATGGCGCCAGGTGCCGGGGAAGACCTCGAAGTAGGACTCGCGGTAGCGTGCCCCGTCCGCGTCGTTCCAGAAGCCGATGGGCATGGAGGGCGCCGGCCGCGTGACCACCAGTTCGCCGACCTCGTCGACGACCGGCTCGCCGGCGTCGTTCCACACCTCGACCGCCATGCCGAGCATGCGTGCCTGGATCTCGCCGGCATGCACCGGCAGCAGCGGCACGGCGCCGACCAGGCCGCTGCACAACTCGGTGCCGCCCGATTGCGAGGTCACCCAGAGGTCGCGCTTGACGCTGCGGTAGAACCAGTCGAAGGTCTCCGGCGTGCTGGGCGCCCCGCTCAGCACCACGCTGCGCAGGCGCGCGAGGTCGAAGTGCCGGCCCGGCTCGAGCCCGTCCTTCTCCATCATCTGCACATAGGTGGGGCTGGCGCCGAAGCTGGTGGCGCCGGCGTCCGCCGCCAGCCGCCACAGGCAGCCGGGGCCGCCATGCACCGGGCTGCCGTCGTACAGCACGGCCGCGGCTCCGGTCATCAGCGCGGCCACCAGCAGGTTCCACATCATCCAGCCGGTGGTGCTGTAGAAGAACATCACGTCGCCGGCGCGCAGGTCCATATGCAGGTGCATCAGCTTCAGGTGCTCGACCAGCACGCCGGTGTGGCCATGGACGATGGGCTTGGGCAGGCCGGTGGTACCGGACGAGAACACGATCCACAGCGGGTGGGCGGCATCCACGCGCGCATAGCGGAAGGCCGCGCGCGGCACCTCGGGCCCGGCCAGCAGCGCGTCCCAGTCCTGCACGCGGCAAGGCAGGTCCGGCAGGTCGGCCGGCACGCCGCCGCCCAGCACCGGCAGCCACATCAGCTGCTGCAGCGACGGCAGCGCCTGCGCGATCTGCACCACTTCGTCGCGGCGGGCGAAGTCCTTGCCGCCGAAGCGGTAGCCGTCGGCGGCGATCAGCACCTTGGGAGCGATCTGGCGCAGGCGGTCCACCACCGAGCGCACGCCGAAGTCGATCGCCGCCGACGACCACACCGCGCCGATGCTGGCCGTGGCCAGCATGGCGACGGCGCAGGCGGGCACATTGGGCAGGTAGGCGGCGACGCGGTCGCCCGGCTGCACGCCGAGTTCGCGCAGGCGGGTGGCGAGGCGGCGCACCTGGCTGCCCAGCTCGCGCAGGCTCATGGCACGCAGCGGCTGCGCTTCGGTGGCGTGATGGAAGGCGATGCGCCCGCCCTCGCCATCGGCCTCCGCCTGTTCCTCGTGCCGCAGCACGTGCTCGGCATAGTTGACGCGCGCGTCGGGAAACCAGCGCGTATGCGGCATCGGCGCGCCGTCGGTGACGCGTGTCGCATCGCCGTCGTAGCGCACGCCGCACCAGTCCCAGATCGAGCGCCAGAAGGCATCGGGCTGCTGCACCGACCAGCGGTGGAGCGCGGCGTAGTCCTGGCACGGCTGGCCGCGTGCCTCACCGAGCCAGTCCATGTAGCGCTGCAGGTTGGAGGCGCGCGTCTGCTCCGCGGCTGGACTCCACAGCCACTGGCCTTCGCTCACCATGTCCCGCTCCTCTCGCGCAGCCGCGCCAGCGCGGCCAGTACCGACTCCGGCTCGGCTGCAGGCGGAATCGTGGCGTGGTCGAAGGCGCCGGCGGGCGCCGCGGGCAGCGGCTCGCCCTGCCAGATGCCGGCCGGCACCGCCACGCCGCTCAGCACGCCTTCGAGCGGCGCCGGCGCGATGACGAAACCGGGCAGATGTCCGCCCGGCAGCGCGATCGCCTCGGGCAGTTGCAGCCCGTAGCTCCAGCCGTAGTGCGCGGCCACATTGGCGACCGGCTGGTACAGCTCCAGGCACAGCGCGGCGCTGTCCGCATCGGGCCAGGGGCGGTCCTCCTGCAGCAGCACCGCATCGATGCCGCTGGCGCCGAAGTGGCGCAGGAAGTCGGCGCTGTAGGAGGCGGCGGCGTCGAGGCTGTCCTCATCGGCCTCATCGACCTCACCTTGTCCCTCCCCCGCCACACCGGCCGCGGCCGCCGCGAGCCGCAGCCACTGGCGCGGTGCCGGCACAGCCAGCGCGATGAGCGTGCCGGGCAGCGCGGCGCGCAGGCCCGCCAGCAGCGCCGCCACGTGGTCGCGCAAGGCGGTGTCGGCAAGCCACACGCGCAGCGGACCGGCCGGCCGTGCCGCCTTGTCCGCCATCGCCTGCCTTAAGCTCGACGAGGCCGACGCGGCAGGCGCACCCGGCGCCTGCGCGAGCAGCGCGCGCGCCACCTCGCCGGCCGGCAGCGTGACGACGTCGGAGCGCAACAGGCCCTGTGCCTGGCGCATCCAGGCCAGCGTCGCCGCCACGTCGCGCCAGGGCGCCTCGCCGCCGGCCAGCAGCCGGGCGGCGTAGCCGCCATGCTCGAGCCACAGCAGCCGCCGCGCCTGCGCGGCTTGCTTCAAGCTATCCATGATGTCTCACCTGTTTCGTTGCCAGGGCCTGCCGCCTGCCTCGCTTCCTGTGCGCTGCACCAGCATGCGGCGGGCCCGTGGAATGGACCGGATGCGCCGCGCCTCAGCGCGGCAGCGCCGGCGCGCCGCCCTCGAGCGCGGCCAGCCGCGCCTCCAGTTCGGCGATGCGCACGTCCTTGGGGTTGAGCATGAAGGCGCCCTGCATCTGCTCGGCCGGCACCTTCACGCGCTGCCCCATGGTGGTCATGTAGATGGTCTTCGGATCGTCCCAGCTGCCGAAGTAAGGCAGGCCCGCCGGCGGTTCCGGCTTGACCCATTCACGGCAGAAGGCATCGAAGGGCTTGCCGCGCGCGATGCGCTCGCGGCGCGCCGCCGCGCGCAGCTCGGTGGTGGCCTCGACATCCACCACCAGGGTCTGCGCGTCGTAGGCCACGCGGTAGATGTCGCGCGCGTTCTCGTGCGACATCAGGTCCTCGCGCAGGTCCTGCATGACCAGCTCCGGATCGCGTTCGAGCACGTCGCCGTAGCCGCCGCCCGAGCCCTGGCAGATCATGTAGATCTCGCCCTCGTTGCAGAGCTCGAAGGTCATGCCCATGTCGTGGCTGCTGTACTGCGCGCCGGGGATCGGCCGCTTGTTCATCAGCTCGACGATGTCGAACACCTCGACCGTCTTCGGCGCGGCCTTCAGCACCTCGAAGATATTGATGCCCTTGATCTTCATCAGCTGGTAGCTGGGGCAGGAATAGCCGCCGAACAGGCCCTGCGCCGACGGGAACTTGGAGCCCTCGCAACCGGTCATGAAGCCCCACAGGCCGGACCCGCGCGCGGTCGCGATCTGCTCGTAGCCCATGCCGCCACGGTACTTGCCCCAGCCGATGCGGTCCTTGGCCAGGCGCTGGGCGCCGAGCCGGATGATGGGCGTGTCTTCCTCGGCCACCTCGTGCTCGCCGGTATCGCACATGAAGCCGAACACCGGCGAGATCGAGTGCTCGCCGTCGGCATGGCTGCGCGCGCCCTGGCCGTTGCCGTTGATGTCGGCGCAGAAGTTGCCGGTGACGTCGCCGTGCTGGGTCAGGCCGCCATAGATGAAGGTGGCGGCCTGGTCGTACTGCGAGGCGATGATGGCCGAGTAGCGGTGCGGCAGGCTGTAGCTCAGCTTGTTCATCGGGATGGTCCACACCACGCAGCCCTTGAACAGCGGCATCAGGCTCATCGCCTGCGGCATCTCGCCCTCGGCATCGAGGATGGAGTTGCGGTCGGTCAGGATCTCGATGGGCGACAGCACCGCCATGGTGTGCGGCAGGTCCGGCCAGATGTTCTGCAGCAGGCCGGTGCACAGCGCGGCCTTGAAGGAGGCCAGGTTGGTGTTGACCGAGCGGTTGAGGAACTGCGGCGAGGAGCCGCGGAAGTCCATGGTCATGCGCTCGCCCTTGACGGTGATGGCGCACGAGATCTTCTGCAGCGCGTTCTCGCGCAGCGTGGAGTCCATGAACTGCAGCACGCGCGTGGTGCCGTCGGGCAGCTCGCCGATGCGCCGCCGCATCTCGCCCTCGACATCCTCCAGGTGGGTGCGCAGCGTGCCGATCAGCGCGTCGCGGCCGTACTGGTCGAGGATGGCGATGATGCGCTCGCGCAGGCGCAGCACGGCGTGCAGCTTGACCTTCATGTCCTCGAGCTGCAGGCGCGGATCGCGCACCGAGTTCTGCAGGAAGGTGACGAGGTCGCGCTTGAGCTCGAAGTTCTCGACGATCTTGAACGGCGGCATCTTGATGCCCTCGTCGTACTTGCTCTCCGCCGCGGCCGGCAGGCCGCCGGGCTCGGTGGCGCCGTTCTCGCCTTCGTGGATGGTCGAGGACAGCCAGCACACCAGTTCGCCGCGGTAGTACAGCGGCATCATCATCGACTGGTCGGTGTTGTGGATGCCGCCGTAGCGCGCGTCGTTGTGGATGAAGCCGTCGCCGTCGCGCACACCCACCGTCGGGTCGTTGGTCCAGTTCTTGACAATGAAGCGGATCGGATAGAAGCAGCAGGCGGCGAAGGCGATGATGCCGTGCGGCGCGATCATCGACAGGTCGCCCTGCGCGGTATAGATGGCGGTGACCAGGTCACCCCACTTGGCGCCCGGGGCCGCGCCCATCTGGTTGACCATGGTGAAGGCCTCGGACAGGGCCGCGTTGATCAGGCCGCGCACATGGTGGACCTGGTGCGGGTCGAGGCCGCGGCGCAGCACGGCATCCTCCTGCGGCGAGCGCGGCAGGACGCTGTGGTTGCGCATGATCTCGGGATCCGGGCCGAGGAAGAGCGTGTTGTCGGCGAGGAATTTGTCGAGCAGGGCGCGCTCTTCGGCATTGCTTTCGTGTGACATGCTGAACTCCGTCTCCATCTGTTCTGTCGTGTGCGCCGCCGTGGGCATCGGCGTCTGCATCGTCGCGAGCGGCGTCGTATGCGGTGTCGTGCGCACGGCCTTGCGCAAGGTGTCGTGCGGCGCCTACCGGCGCAGGAACCAGGCACCGCCCTGCGCCACGGCGCGGTAGGTCCAGCCGGGTTCGACCAGGTAGGTGGTGGCGCGCGTGGTGATCACGGCGGGGCCATCGATCTGCGTGCCTTCGGCGCGCGCGCGGTCGTCGTACACCGCGGTCTGCAGCGGTGCGTCGTGGCCGACGAAGTGGCACTCGCGCCAGGCCACCGGCTCCGGCGGGGCCAGCGGCTCGCCGCGGATGGCCAGGCTGGCGAAGCGGACCGAGGGCTGCTCGACATAGGCGCACACGCGCAGGGTATTGATGCGCACGCCGGTCTCCGGGCTCTGCGAGCCTTCGCCGAAGCGCTCGCCATAGCGCGCGTGGAACAGCTCCATCAGCTGCAGCACGTCGCGCTGCGAGCGCAGCCGCGCCAGCGGCGTGACCACCGCGGTCTGCACGCGCTGGTTGCCGTAGCGCATGTCCAGCTCCAGCCGGTAGCGGATCAGTGCCGGGTCGAGCCCCTGGCGCACCAGGTCCTCGCGCCCGCGCCGCTCCAGTTCCTCGACGCCGCGGTTGAAGGCGTCGAAGTCGCCGAAGAAGCTGCGCGTATTCGGATTGAACAGCACGGTCCAGGTGTTCATCTCGTGGATGTGCATCTGGTTCACGGTGCCGGCGCCGCAGGCCGAGAAGGTCGACGAGTACGGCGGTGCCAGCACCTTGCTGACGCCCAGCGCGGAAGCGATGCCGCAGGCATGCAACGGACCGTTGCCGCCGTAGGCCAGCACGGTGAAGTCCTTGGGCTCGTAGCCGCGCGTGCGCAGCTCGGTGGCGATGCCGTTGGCCATGGCGGCGTCGACCTGCTTCTTGACCAGCTTGGCGACCTCGATCACGTCGAGGCCGAGCTCATCGCACAGGGCGTCGCGCATGACCTGGCGGGCGCGCCGCACATTGAGCGGAATGCGGCCGTTGGCGTAGTGCTTCGGGTCGAGGTAGCCCAGCAGCAGGTCGGCATCGGTCACGGTGGGATGCTGGCCGCCGCGGTCATAGCAGGCCGGACCGGGATCGGAACCGGCCGACTGCGGCCCGATCTCCACGGTCTTGTACATGCGCTCGTAGCGCGCGATGGAACCGCCGCCGGCGCCCAGCGCCACCAGGTGCACCATCGGCACGCTGACCAGCCAGCGGTCGATCACCGGGTTGAAGTCATAGAACTTCAGCCCGCCCTGCACCACGATGCCGATGTCGAAGCTGGTGCCGCCCATGTCGGTGGCCACCACATTGCCCAGCTCGGCTGCGGCCGCCAGGTACTCGCTGGCGGCGATGCCGGAAACCGGCCCCGAGTGCACCGTCTGCAGCGCATCGGTGGAGTTGAGCTGGGCCATGCCGCCCGAATTGTGGTTGACCAGCATCGGCTTGAGGTAGCCCTGCTGGCGCAGGTTGAGTTCGAGCGTGCCCAGGCCGTGGTACATGATCTGGTGCAGGAAGGCGTCGACGATGGTGGAGGTGGCGCGCGCGTACTCGCCCTTGCGCCCCACCACCTGGTGCGACAGCAGCACCGGCACCGCGCCCAGCATGTGGGCCGGGTATTCCTCCAGGAAGATCTCGCGCACGCGCAGTTCGTGCGCGGGGTTGACCACGCTGTTGGTGAACATGACCACCAGCGCCTGGGCGCCGGCGTCGACCAGCTCGCGGATGCGCAGCCGCACATCGTCTTCGTCCAGCGCCCAGAACACCTGGCCCAGGTAGTCGACGCGCTCGCGCACCTCGCGGATCATCGGGATGGGAACCAGGGCATCGGGGCGGGCGGCGTTCGGGATGTCCATCTGCTCCGGCTCGCTCAAGCCCTCGCCATAGCCGCGTGCACGCGACAGCGGTACGGTGTGCTTGAAACCGGTGGTGACCAGCAGGCCCACGCGCGGGCCCTTGCGCTCGATCAGCGCGTTGGTGCCCAGCGTGGTGGCGTAGCGCACCGAGTCCACCTCGGGCAGCAGCTGCTGGGGCGTCAGCGCGAGCTGCCGGCAGGCATCGGCCAGCGCGTCGTTGAAGCCCACGGCGAGGTTGTGGTGCGTGGTGAGGGCCTTGCCTTCCACGCACTGCTCGCCCCAGGCGACGAAGCAGTCGGTGAAGGTGCCGCCAATGTCGACGGAAACGCGTTTCATCTGTGGCTCCGTGGTCGGGTCAGGGGGTGGGGGTATCGGGCGTGGAAGGCGCGGAGCCGGCGTCCGCCGGCGCACCGAGGTGGCGCGGATGGTGCGCGGCGGCGTGCAGCGCACGCTGCAGCTTGACGCGCTCCAGCGCCAGGTCGGGCGCCTGCGCGGGCTCCTGCATCTCGGGGCGGTCCTTCCACTGCGCCTTGAGGGCGTCGATGTCGAGTTCGATGTCGTGCAGCGGCGGATGGCCGGGCGGCAGGTATTCGGCCTCCACCAGCGTGCCGCAGTCGGGGCAGTAGTACTCCAGGATGCGGCACCAGTCGGGATCGGGCGAATAGGTGCGGGCGTACAGGCGCGTATCCAGCAGCGGCTTGTGGATCTCGCGCGGATCGCGGTCGTACACCAGCAGGCCGCGCTTGTAGTTGTCGCGCGCGCTACCGTGCACATGGCCGCAGCGGCGGCACTCCCACTGCTCGCTGTCGAGGTTGATGCGCAGGGTCTCGGTGATCAGGACGTTCATTGCACACTCTCCGTGCCGCGGCTGAGCAGGATGTCGCCGCTGGCGTTGATTTCGAAGGTCCAGCCGGCATCGATGCGGCCGGTGAAGAAGGCTTCCTCCAGCACCGCGGGACCGGCGGCGCGCACCGCCACGCCCTTGGGCTGGTCTTCCACGCGGTACAGAGGCAGCTCGGACTCGCGGCCGCCCACGGCCACGCGGCGGCTGCCACCGGGCACGGCCGGCTGGCTGGTGCCGCCGAAGCGTCCCGTCATGGCGGGGCGGTCCATCGGCTTGACCGCCGTCAGCGAGAGCGACAGTGCCGCGCCCACGGGCAGGCCACGCGGCAGCGTCCGGGCCGCGCCGTCCGGCAGCGCATGGGCCTGGACCTCGCCGTCGGCCGTCACTGCTTCGAGGGTGTAGCGCAGCGCGCAGTCGTCGATGGCGGCGTCCTCGCCGAACATGGCGCGCTCGGCCTGCGCACGCAGGACCGTCGCGGCCTCCTGCAGGGCGGCGTCGCTGGCCTGCGCCAGCGGCGCCGACACGGTGTGGCCGACGTCCGAGAAGCCGATGCCGTAGGCCGAGAACACGGCTGCCAGGCCCGGGATCAGCACCTGGCGCACGCCGATCGCCTCGGCCACGCGGCAGGCCACCAGCGCGCCGGCGCCGCCGAAGGCCGCCAGCGTGGTGTCCGGGCGGATCTCTGCATAGGCCTTGAGGCTGTCGGCCACCTTGGCCACCCAGGCCGCTTCCATCGCCGCGATGGCCTCCTGGCCGCCCATGCGCAGCGGATCGGCGATATGGGTGTGCACGGCCTGCCGGGCACGCTCCTGGTCCAGGCGCAGCTTGCCGCCGAAGAAGGAATCCGGATCGAGCAGGCCGGACAGCAGGAAGGCGTCGGTGATGGTGGCGAGCGTGCCGCCCAGCCCGAAGCAGGCCGGTCCGGGCGCGCTGCCCACGCTGTCGGGCCCCACGCGGATCGCCGCGCCGTCGGCGCGCAGGATGGAACTGCCCCCCACGCCCGCGCTGACCACGTCGCACAGAGGGAAGGCCGTGGCCACGCCCTCGACGCGGCCGCGCCGGTCGGCGCGCACGCCGTCGGCATCGACCAGGCCGATGTCCGTGGTGGTGCCGCCGATGTCCATCGACAGCAGGTGGCCGAAGCCGTAGTGCGCGGCCAGCACGCGCGTGCCCTCCATGCCGCCGCGCGGCCCCGAGCTGTAGGTCTTCAGCGCGATGGTCTTGGCCACCCGCCCGGCCAGGCCGTCGTTGCGGAAGACCAGCAGCGGGCTCTGCGCGCGCGCTTCGCGCAGCTTCTGCTCGGCGCTGTACAGGAAGCGCTCCATGGCCGGGTGCAGGAAAGCGTTGAGCAGCGCGGTCCAGGTACGGCGGGCGTCGTCCGCGTCGTCGGCCACTTCGTGGGCGTAGAGGATGGGCAGCGCGCCCAGCAGGTGCGGCGGGAAGGTGCGCAGCAGCTTGCGCTTGATCTGCTGCTCCAGGGCGGCGCGGCGCGGGCCGCCGATCGCCACCACCAGGCGGTTGGCCCCCGCCGCCGCCAGCTCGCCGACCTGGCGCACCGCTTCGTCGTCCAGCGCATCGTCCTGCAGGCCGCTCGGCAGCGCCACGGCACGGTCGCCGAGCACGCTGTCGAACAGCGCGGCGGCGCCGTCGGCGGCGCGCACCTGCTCGACCGACAGCGTGCCGCCCACCACCAGGCCCAGGCGCGGCCCCTTGCGCTCGACCAGGGCGTTGGTGCCCTGCGTGGTGGAATAGCGGATGGCGGCCGTGGACAGCAGCAAGGCTTCCAGGTCCTCGTGGCCGTAGACGGCTTCCGAGGCCTTGCGCAGGCCGTCGAACAGGCATTGGGACAGGTCGTGCGGCGTGGTCAGCGTCTTGGTGCGGACCACCTCGCCGCCGCCCATCACGCAGATGTCGGTGAGGGTGCCGCCGTTGTCGATGTTGATCAGCAGCTTCCGCGCCGCGCCGGCGTGGGCAGGCGCCGGCGGCGTGCCGGCGGCGGGGTCGGGATCGTATGAGGTGCTCATGCGCAGTCTCGCTTTTCGAGGAGCAAAAGGACGCCTTCGCTCCGGCGCGAAGGCGGAGCGCGTGGCAGGTGGCAAGCGGTACGTCTGGTGCGTCAGGCAGCCGGCGCTGCGGCCGGCGCGGGGCGGCCGCTCAGGGACCGTGGCGGGCGGGGTGGTCGGTCATGGCTGTCTCCGGTGGCTTATCGTTGTGCCTGCAGTGTAGGCAGCGGGCGGCCGGCCCGGTCCCACCCGTCCGGGTAGTTCTGGCTTATAGGTTTCCCTGATCAGGGGGTGGGGAAGGTGGGAGCGCGCTGTGCAGCGCCCCGCCCCTCAGCCGCGCAGCTCGGCGCGCACCGAATGCGCGCGCCGGTGGGCGCCCGGCGGCTGGCCGGTGTGGCGCCGGATCAGGCGCCGGAAGGCGGACATGTCGTGATAACCGCACTGTTCGGCGATTGCCGTCAGGCTCAGCGTGCTGACTTCCAGCAGGTGGCAGGCGCGCTCCACGCGCAGCCGGTGCAGCAATTGCAGCGGCGAGGTGCCCAGGGTCTTGGTGAAATGCCGCAGCAGCGTGCGCTCGCTGGTCGAGGCGGCGGCGGCCAGCTTAGCCAGGTCGAACGGCTCGTGCAGGTGCTGCTGCAGGTAGCGCCGCGCCCGCAGTACCACGCTGGTGCGGATGGCGGGCTTGCTGCGCAGCCAGATGGCGGTGGACTCGCCGCGCGACGGGTGGTCGAGCACGGCCTGGCCGAGGGTGCGTGCCAGCCGGGTGTCGGCCAGGCGGCCGACCAGGCGCTGCGTGAGCGCCACGCCGTGCTCCATCGCGCGCGCCGTCAGCACGTTGCCGCTGCTGACGATGGCCTGCTCCGCCACCACCTTCAGCTGCGGGTAGTTGCCGTGCAGCCAGCCGGCGATCAGCCACGTCACCGTCAGGCGCCGGCCGGCGGGCAGCGCGCCGGCCAGCAGCGCCACGCCGGTGAAGGACGAGGCCACCAGCCTGCCGGCGTCCAGGTAGCGCCGGATGGTGGCGCGTTCCCACTCCAGCAGGGCCAGGCGCTGCTCCAGCGTGCTGATGTGGTCGAAATGCAGGGGCGGGACGACCAGCGCGTCGCCCAGCGCGGCGTCGTCTGCCGGCAGCGGCTGGCAGCGGCAGGCCAGGGTCTCGGCGGCGGCCTGCCAGCGGGCCGGGTCGCGCGCGACCAGCCGCCACCCGAACACCGGGCTGGCGGCATCGGCACGCTTGCCGGCATGCATGGAGGCGAGCGCATTGGCCACGCCGAGGGTGTCGGCGACGGTCGCCAGCGTGGAGAGGCCGGCGTCGGGAAAGGTCAGCAGGTCGATGGTCGGCATGCCGCAGAGTATAGGGGGAGGCGGGGCGGAGGCCTCCTGCGTGGCGGGATTGACCCCAACTCTGGCGGGAATACCTCTTTCCTCCGGGCGGGCCCCAGTCGACGATACGGCGGTGGCTGCGCCTGCGCGCCGCCGCAAGACTAGAGCGACACAAGACAAGACCGACAACAGGAGACAACGCATGATGCAGGGATTCGCGCTGCGCGGCACGCTCGCCATGGCCGCGCTCGCGGCGCTGGCCGGCTGCGCCAGTTCCACCGATGGCCGCTGGGGATCGCTCAGCGACACCGGCCTGTCCGCCGAGATCCGCCGCACCGGCTTCGGCATTCCGCATATCCGCGCCAACGACTACGCCAGCCTCGGCTATGGCATGGCCTATGCCTACGCGCAGGACAACCTGTGCCTGCTGGCCGACCAGGTGGTCACCGTCAACGGCGAGCGCTCGAAGACCTTCGGGCCCGAGGGCACCGTGACGGTCTCGTTCAAGCCGATCCCCAACCTGCAGTCGGACGCCTTCTTCAAGGGCATCTTCGACGAGGACGGCCTGCGCGCCGGTTATGCGCAGATGTCGCCCGAGGCGCGCGAGCTGCTGCGCGGCTACATCGCCGGCTTCAACCGCTATCTCAAGGACACGCCGCCCGCCAACTTCCCGGCCGCCTGCCGCAATGCCGCCTGGGTGCGTCCGCTCACGCTGGGCGACATGATGCGCATGGGCGAAGAGAAGGCGATCCAGGCCAGCGCCGGCGCCATGCTGGCGGGCATCGTCGCCGCGCAGCCGCCGGGCCGCACGCCGGTGGCCGAGCGCGAGATTCCGCCGCAGGCCGTCGACACCGTGGCGCTGGACCGCGAACTGCAGCTGCGCGACATGCCGATCGGCTCCAACGGCTGGGCCTTCGGCGCTGACGCCACCGCCAACCGGCGCGGCGTGCTGCTCGGCAATCCGCACTTCCCGTGGACGACCACCAACCGCTTCTACCAGGTCCACCTGACGGTGCCCGGCAAGCTCGACGTGATGGGCGCCTCGATCGCGGCCTTCCCGGTGGTGAGCATCGGCTTCAACAAGGACGTGGCGTGGACGCACACCGTCTCCACCGGCCGCCGCTTCACCTTGTTCGAACTGAAGCTGGCCGAAGGCGACCCGACCACCTACCTGGTCGACGGCACGCCGCACAAGATGACCACCCGCACGGTCGCCTTCGACGTGAAGCTGCCGGACGGCCGCCTCGAGCGCCGCACGCACACCTTCTACGACACCATCTACGGCCCGGTGCTGTCGATGCCGAGCGGCGGCATGCCGTGGACCACGCAGAAGGCCTACGCCCTGCGCGACGCCAACCGCAACAACACGCGCTCGGTCGACAGCTGGCTGCATATCGGGCAGGCCCGGGACGTGGCCGGCATCCGCCAGGCCATCGGCAACCTGGGCATTCCCTGGGTCAACACCATCGCCACCGACCGCAACGGCCGCGCACTGTTCGCCGACGTGTCGACCACGCCGGACGTGCCGGCCGCGGAGCTCCAGCGCTGTGCCCCGTCGCCGCTGGCCGGCAAACTCTTCAAGGACGCGGGCCTGGTGCTGCTCGACGGCTCGCGCGGCACCTGCAACTGGCAGGTCGATCCGGCTTCGCCGGTACCCGGGCTGGTGGCGCCCGCGCGCATGCCGGTGCTCGAGCGCGACGACTACGTCGCCAACAGCAATGACAGCTCGTGGCTGACCAACCCGGCGCAGAAACTGACCGGCTTCTCGCCGGTGATGGGCTCGGTCGACGTACCGCAGCGGCTGCGCACGCGCATCGGCCTGATCGAGATCGGCCGCCGCCTGGCCGGCACCGACGGACTGCCCGGCAACCGCATCGACCTGCCGAACCTGCAGGCGATGATCTTCAGCAATGCCAACCTGGCGGGACAACTGGTGCTGGGCGACCTGCTCGCGGCATGCAAGGCCACGCCGGCCCCGGATGCCGACGTGCGCGACGGCTGCGCCGCCCTCGGCCAGTGGAACCGCACCAGCAACGCCGACGCCCGCGCCGCGCACCTGTTCCGCGAGTTCTGGATGCGCGCCAAGGACATCGCGCAGGTGCACGCCGTCGAGTTCGACCCGGCCGACCCGGTCCACACGCCGCGCGGCCTGCGCATGAACGACGCGACGGTACGCACGGCGGTGTTCAAGGCGCTGAAGGAAGCCGTGGGCGCGGTGCGCAAGGCGGGCTTCGCGCTGGATGCGCCGCTGGGCACGGTACAGGCCGCGCACGCACCGGACGGCTCCATCGCCCTGCACGGCGGCGAGGAATACGAAGGCGTGCTCAACAAGCTGCAAACCCTGCCGATCGGGCCGAAGGGGCTGCCGGTGTATTTCGGCACCAGCTACATCCAGACCGTGACCTTCGACGACCAGGGCCCGGTCGCCGACGCCATCCTCACCTACGGCGAATCGACCGACCACGCCTCGCCGCACGCGTTCGACCAGATGCGTGCGTACTCGGGCAAGCACTGGAACCGGCTGCCGTTCTCCGAAGCGGCCATCGCGGCCGATCCGGCACTGAAGGTGACGCGGTTGTCGCAGTGAGGGCTGCCGGTGCCTGGAAAAACGCCCCGCTTGTGCGGGGCGTTTTTTGTTGGCCGGGCGAATGGCTCGGTGGCGGGGAAGGCCTGTCCGGCGTAAGGCGCCACAGATCGGGCTCTCGCGGTACCTGGCAAAGCAAGTACTTGGATGATGCCGCGCCCCAGCCCGGCCACGGACCCGGCCCCGGACACCATTGCACCGCTCAGGCGGGTGCTGCTGCCGCATGCATCGCAATTTCACCGGCGATCGCCTGCCGTAGAGCCGACCATCCCGGCGAGTGCGGTATGAACACGCTGTTGTTATTGTTGTTGTCGGAACCAACGGGCGGGAGATCTCTGCCGGCGGGGCACGCCGGCCATGGAAGAGAGTCGTACCCAGGTAGTGTCAAGGCGGCCCGGGCGTGCGCTCGACGCCTAGCCGAGCGCCGTCTCGTAGCGGCTGGCGGCGCGCGTTTCGCGATCGCTGGCTGCATCCTGGAGCCGGAAGTCGAACTGCACCCGGGCGAAAGGCGAACTGATGCCGAGCGACTCATAGCCGGTCGGGTCCTGTACCTGCTGCAGTTCCACCACAAGGCCATCGCGGGTGGCGAAGGCAAAGTCATCGTCCAGGTAGGTATCGCCGGGCAGATTGATCTGGGTGGTCAGGGTCCGCTTGTCCTGGCCCGAGATCAGGAAGTGGATGTGGGCCGGCCGGTTTCCGTGGCGGCCCAGTTTCTCGAACAGTTCCGAAACCGGGCTGTTGGGCGGAATTGCGTAGCCGGGCGGCAGGAAACTCCGGAAGCGGTAGCGGCCCTGCTCGTCGGCTTCGATGCGGCGTCGCAGGTTGTAGGCCGGCTGGGACGGGTCGAAGTGCGAGTAGCGGCCGGAGGCGTTGCAGTGCCAGACATCGACCATGGCATGCGGCACTGGGCGGCCATCCGTGCCCAGCACCTGGCCTTCCATGACGAAGGGCGTGCCGCTGTCCTCGTTGCCGGCATCAAGACGTACCTCGCGTTGGTGCAGCGGCGCGCCGGCAATGTAGAGCGGGCCTTCGATCGCGCGGGGGGTGCCCAGGGAGCGGCTGGCGGCGCGGTCGATCTCGTCCTCGCGGATATCGAGCAGGCGGTCGAAGCCGAGACCTGCGGTAATGAGGCCGATCATGTCGGCCTGGCCAAGGCGCGTCAGCCACTTGACCGCGGCCCAGAACTCGTCGGGCGAGACGTTGCACTCGTCGATGGTGCGAAACAGGTCGCCGACGATACGCGCCGTGATGGCGCGCACGCGTTCGTTGCCGTCGGCGACGCGACGGCTGTTCACCAGATCGAGCAGTTGTTTGGCATTCAGTTCAGCCATGGCTGTTCCTCCTTCTTGTGTGAGTAATAAAGAGTCAGACGCAGCGGATGCGCGCCGCGCATTGCGGGAAAACAGAGTCATTCACGGTCAGAAGACATGCCGGATCCCGGCTCGTACCAGCACCTGGCTCTTGTTGTCGGAGCCGATCATCAACCCCGGGATCCAGGCAGCGGCACCTGTGCCGCTGCCACGCTGGTAGACGGCGCCGAGATAGGTGTCGGTGCGGCGCGAGAAGGCGTAATCCAAGGTCAGGCCGACCTGATGCGCGTGGTTGCGGTTCAGCGCGGCATTGGCCCACTGGTACTGATAGTCCGCAAGCACGGTGGTTGCGGGTGCGACCGGCATGGTTACGCCTGCCTGCAGTACCTGCACGCCGCCCCCGGTGAAGGTATTGCGCGTGTTCGTGTACAGCGCGTTGATGTTGCTCGTGCCCAGTGCGTAGCGCCCGCCGAGGCCCCAGGTGCGAATGCCGTCGTTGCCATTGTTGATGGCGGCGTAGCGGACCTCGGTGATCGCCGCGCTGAGCGCGAACGGTCCGCGCTCGTAGCCGACACCGGCGCTGTAGGCGCGGTCGCGGCTGAAGCTTCCGGGTTGCTCGCCCAGGCCATACAAGGCGCCGAACGTGAGTCCGCCATAGTTGGCACTGCTGAACTTGATGGAGTTGGGGATGCGCTCGGCTCCGCCGACGCGGTCGAAGTCCATCGCGCCGCCTGGCATGTTGGGAATGCCCAGCCCCCCGAACGGCCCATGCCTGAGGTTGTGCAGGCTGACAAACGGAAAGGAGGGGCCATAGCGCAGTACGGCCAGCATGTCGAAGCTGAAGTCGTAGTGCCTGCCGAGCGTCAGCGTGCCCCAGGGCGATGACAGGCCGACGAACGTCTGCCTGCCGAACAGGCCACCGATGCTGGCCCCGTTGTCGAGCGCATACTGGCCTTCGATCGTGAACACCGCCTTGAGGCCGCCGCCAAGCGATTCGCTGCCGCGCAGCCCGAACAGGTTGGGGGAGAGCATGCCGGTGTCCAGCAGCCAGTTGGCGTGGCCGCCTTGGTTGTTGACGTAGGTAATGCCGGCATCCATCACACCATAGAGTGTGACCGAGGACTGGGCGTGCGCGGTTGCGGCGCACGTCACGGCCAGGCCAGGCAGGAGCCGGCCGAGCAGTTTTCTTGAAATCATCGTCATGGCTTTATGTTTCGACTGTGCGCAGATAGGGGCGGAGCGCACCAGCACGTTACCGATGGGTGGACCAGCGGCCGGGAGGATCGCCACTGGCAGGAGTGCCCGGGCTAGCCGAGGCTGACGGAAGACGCGGTATCCCGTTGACGCCGCACGGAAGCGATGCGCAGCACCGGGTAGAGAAGTAGTGAGACGCTGATGGAGACGAAGAACTCGACCGGCATCCATTCAACCAGCACATAGTGCGCAAGCACAAAGGCGACGGCGCAGGTGACGATGCCCGCCCAGTTGAAGCCGGACCGGCTGCCGGCCTGCGGGCCGGCGCAGGAAACGAAGCGGTGCACCAGGAAGTAGTCAGCGACGATGATGCCGGCGAAGCTCGTGGTCAGGATGCCAAGCACCGTGATGAAGGTGTTGAACCACGCAAGGATGGAGCCAGCAAGCATCACCAGGGCAATGGCATTGGCCAGTACCACGAACACGAGCCTGCCGGGACGCCACGAGAACGCAGCATCAAACAGGTTGGTGAGCGACAGCGACGCGCTGTAGACATTGAGCACCTGAGCCTTCGACTGCGCCAGTACCATCAGCACGGTGCCGGCAACGCCGCCGAAGACGATGAAGGCGGCCGCGACGCTGTCCGGGCTTTGCAACGCGGCTGCCTGGGCTGCACTGCGTGACATGCCGGTGCCGACGTAGTACTCCGTCAATGCCGCCATGCCGGCGTACATGACGACACCGCCGACCACCAGCATGATCACATCCATGAAGAGATTGCCGAGCAGCGCCGCGATCGCGATATCGCGCGAGCGTCGGGCATAGCGCCCGAGATCGGCATCGATCAGGGCCAGCGCCCCGGCCGAACCCACCATGACGTTGACGCAGAAAGCGAACTTGCCGAAATCCGTCGCGGCGCCGAGCGCCTTGAGGGCATTCGGCGGGAACTGTGCGCCGAATGCAAAGACGGCGCTCCAGCTCTGTCCGGAGACGGCGATCACTTCCAACACCATGTACGCCAGCACGGCCAGGAAGGCGACCAGCATCCACGAGGACACGCGTGAGACAAGGCCGAACCCGAAGGCGGTGATGACCACCCATGCCAGCGTCAGCCCGCCGTAGATCATCACGCGGTTGGACAGTGTGTCCGGCTGGTTCAGGTAGAACAGAAAACCCTTGTAGAGCAAGGCGTTTTCCAGCGCAAGGAAGCCGATGATCATGAAGCCGAACACCGCGGCGGTCAGTACCGATCCCTTGCTGCCAAAACCATGGTGGCGAGACAGCACGGTGCTTGACAGGCCCGTGCGATACGCAACATGGCCGACGCCCCAGCCAAGCAGGGCGCCGATCACCGCCACGGTGATGCCAGCCAGCACTGCGATATGGAGCCCGGCCACGAACGTGGTCAGGGCGCCGATGAACAGCTGCACCAGTGTCGTGACGATCCCCACGGTGCTCCATGACAGCGATAGCCAGCCCTTGCGGCTGCCTTCCGGTACAGCCTCCAGCGCGTGGTCTTCCACGCTGGCGGCAAGATCCCTCTTTGCCTGCATTGTCTCCTCCATGGAATGGTTATGATTTTTTCCGGCCCAGACATATGCGAGGCCTGACGTGAGCGTACGCGGCGCTCGCGCAGTTTGGGATCGGTCCGTCCATGTACGGCGATAAGCGCTATCCCTTATCGCGCTATGGGATCGTCGCGAATGCAGCCTCCGTCCGGTGCGGGCACCGCCACACCGGCTTGCGCGGACGACGGCTTCTGGCATACGCTTGACGCGCCAGCGGCACGCCGCGCCAGTTGTCCGTAGCTATTCCGGATTCACACATGACCGCCTCCACCAACTATCGGGACGTGTTCGACTACGCGAACGACGTCATGGTCATCCATGACAAGGACAGCGGTGAGATCCTTCATGCCAACCGCAAGGCCTGCGAGGTGTATGGCTGCAGCGTCGAGGAACTGCGCCGGATGGCGATCGGCGACTTGACGCGCAACCACTTTCCGTACGACAACGACGAGGGATTGCGGCTCGTCCGCGAGGCCGCGACCACCCCGGAGGACAAGCTGTTCGAATGGGTGATCCGGGACCGTGCCGGCGCGGAGACGGCGGTGGAGGTCAGCCTCAAGCCCATCACGCTGGATGGCGTGGTCCGGGTCCTCGCCATTGCGCGCGACATCACCGAACGCAAGCAGGCAGAGGCTGCGTTGCGGCAAAAAGAGCGCTACTATCGCCGCCTCATCGAGCGCTCCGCCGACGGCATCGCGATCCTGTCGGTAGACGGCATCATACGGTTTGCGGGCCCGTCCATCCTGCCGCTCCTGGGCGTGCCGCCGCGCTTTGCCACGGGCCGTTCGGTCTATGACTTCGTCAGCGAGGCAGAGGGCGAGCGGTTCCGCGAAATCCTGGGCAGCCTGCCGCCGGAGGCGGACACCACGCTGACCTATCGGATCCTGCACCGGAACGGCCTCTGGCGCGTCCACGAAGCCACATGCCGGAACCTCGTGCGCGATCCTGCCGTGGCGGGCATCCTGATCAATTTCCGCGACATCACCAGCCGCGTGCAGGACGAGGAGCTGGCCCACGCACGCGAGCGCCAGTTCGGCCATATCGCCAGGTTGTCGACCACCGGAGAGATGGCTGCGGCCTTGGCGCATGAGTTAAACCAGCCGTTCTTTGCCATTCTCAATTTCGTGGCCGGCTGCCGGCGCCAGATCCAGTCGGGCAGCTATTCCGAAGCGGGCATCCTGCGGGCGCTCGAACTCGCGCAGAACGAGGCGGAACGCGCCGGCAAGATCGTCAATACCGTGCGGAACTTCACCTGCAAGAGCGACTATCAACGCCGCACAGCCGACCTGCGCCGGCTTGCGGCGGATATGGGCGAACTGATCGGTGTGCGCGCCAGGCATGCGGGCGTGACGCTCGAGTACGACATGGATGCGCAGCCATGCTGGGTGGAGTGCGACGACGTGCTGATCCAGCAGGTTGTGGTGAACCTTGCCGTCAACGGCATCGAGTCGATCGAACAGGCACAGGGCGACTGCCGGCGCCTGCGGATCTCCGTGGGACGGCAATCCTCGGGCCGCATCAAGATGACACTCGCAGACACGGGCCACGGCCTGCCGCGCATCAGCCCGGACAAGATGTTCGGCGCCTTCTTCACAACCAAGCGCGAGGGCTTGGGAATCGGCCTGTCGCTGTGCCGGTCCATCGTTGAATCACATGGCGGACACCTTTGGATGACCGAGGCAGCCGCGCCTGAGAACGGCGGGGTCCGCGAAACCCGCTGCCACGTATTGTTGCCCGGCTGCGCCGCGCAGGCCGCCTAGCGCAACAAGCAGGCCTCGCGGACGGCATCTCATGCCGCCGTGGGCACCCAGTCCTCTCCGTTCGGATGCACGAGCCGCAGGTCCAGCTGCACGTGCCGGAAGCGCCAGATACCGTCGGCCTCGGTCAGTTCGCTGTGGTACCAACCGCCGATCCAGTGGGCGCGGTGTGCGCCGTCTTCCTTGAGCTGCGCCAGTTCCCACAGGTACCAATGGCAGCGGGCGGAGCGCAGATCCGGGTTGACTTCGACTACCGGCGAGACCATGTAGTGCAGGCTCCAGACGATCTGCTCCGTGCCGATCTGCGCCAGGTGCGCGGCGATGGCCTCGCGGCCCACGCATCGGCCGAAGCCTTCCGCTTCCCAGACCGCGTCCTCATGAAACAGTGGGCCCAGGATGCCGGGATCGTTGCGACGGTCGGCCCCGCGTGCGTACTCGCCAACGAGCCGGCGTATGGCCTCGATGGCTTCCAGCCTGCGCAGGCGCTGTGAAAGGGTCGCGGATGTCATGGCGGGCTATGTCATGGCGGGATGAAAGGCCGCCGGCCAAAAAGCCGGCGGCAGGTGGTGGCGAAGTGGATGCCTGGCGGCCGCCTACAGCACGGACTGTCCGTGCTCGGCCACGAAGCGCGACTCCTCGAAGGCGTAGGGCACGCCCGGACTGCCGCCGTACAGCTCGATGTGAGGCGCCACCTCGGCCATCGACAGCGACAGCGCAAGCAGACGCGACACGTCGAGCGGCAGTTCACCCAGCGGATAACGATCCAGGTACTTCAGGATCGCCGGCATCCGCGGCAGCATGTTGTCGTAGAAGTACTGCAGTTCCCCACGGCTGGAGGCTTTGCGCCGCGCCTGGCGCGCATCCTGCGTCTGCAGGGCCCAATCGGCCACCAGGGGCTCCAGCATCTCGAAATCCTTCGGCAAACTCGTGTTCATGGCGTTCACGGCGTTCATGGCGTTCATGGCGTCTTCACTCCTGCTTGGCGGTCATGTATTGCTCCAGCACCTTGTACCCATGGCGCAGCAGGATCTCCTCGTCCTGCAGAACCATATGCGTCTTCGCGCCGGACTCCAGCGCTGCGTGCGTATCCTCCATCGTGGCGGTATCTTCCAGCCAGGCGTTGCGCTGCAGGACCTGCGCGAACTCCACCGCCCAGCGCTCGCTGTTGGTCTTGGGGGCCGGCACGTAGTACTTGCCTTCCCACAGCGTACGGTTGTGGGCAATCGGCCAGAACTGGTGCGTGAACCAGATGCCTTCGGAGATGTGGATCAGGATGTTGGGGAACACCACGCTGAGCTCGAAAGAGAAATCCTCGCGGCGGCTCGGGTTGACCGAGGCGGGCAGCATCGATGCACCGCGCTTGGCAACCAGGGAGGCACCTGTGATCTCGTTGGCCATCGCGGCAATCGGTGTCGGCGTGGCGTCCAGCGTCAGGCAGATGCCGGTGGTACGGTGGTCGCCGAACAGCTCCACGTCCGCCAGGCCGGTCGAGAAGGCATTGGGGAAGGAGCCGGCGTGGATCGTCGAAACGTGGTACGCCTCGGAGAACGCATCGAGCGCGATCTTCCAGTTGCAGTCGAGCGTCGTGTGATAGCTGAAGCACCGGTTCATCGAAGCAAAGGGATAGCCTGCCAGGTGCTTGCCCATGCCGCCCAGGTAGTTCTGCAGCGAGTCGACCGGCTCCTTGGACAGATTGATGAAGATGAAGCCTTCCCAGACGTCGGTATGGACCGGGGTCAGGCCATTGGAGGCCTTCTCCCAGCACGGTGAGAAGCGTTCTTCCTCCGGCACGTGGGCGATCTGGCCTTGCGCGTCGTAGACCCAGCCGTGGAAGCGGCAGGTCACCACGGCTGCCTTGCTGCGGCCGAAGGTCTCCTCGCCGCTTTCCACGATCACCTTGTTGCCCCGGTGCGAGCAAGTGTTGTGGAAACCGCGGATCTTGCCATCCTTGCCGTGGATCAGGATCACCGAGGTCTTGGCGAAATGGATCTTCTTGACCTTGTAATCGCCAGCATTGGGAATCTCTTCCACGCGGCCCGCCTTGAGCCAGATCTTCATGAAGACCTGCTCCTTTTCCTTTTCGAAGTATTCCGGCGAGATGCATGGCTCGACCGGAATGGGCTCCAGTCCCAGCTCGGGAAACTTGCTTGCCCAGCGCAATTGCTCATGGGGTACGTTCATTGTTGCTCCTCGTTTTTTCTCGTGCAATGATCAGGCGGCCCGCTCAGGCGTGCTGCGCGGGCGCATCCTCCAATCCATACTGGCGGCGTACCAGGTGACCGATGCCCAGGCGGTCCAGCACCGCCATCGGGCACAGGAAGGTCACGCGTACGACGCCCGGCAAGCGGCTGATTTCGATCGACCCGGCAATCGTGGCGCGGTTGAGGATCTCGTCGTAGGGCAGGCCCGTGACCTTCGCTGCGCGATCGAGCCCGTTCTTGGTTGCCGCATTCAGCGTCGTGCCGGAGCCGATGAAGGTGATCGGACCATTGCATTCGATCTCACCCTGGCCATAGCGCGCGGCGAGTGCTCGTACGTGGGCGCGCTGCGCCGCGCTCATCGGGCGGGCCATCGGCGGCAGGTCATCGGGACGTTGCAGCAGGATCGGACCGTCCAGCGCGAGATCCTTGATCACCTCGACTTCCAGCTCGACCTCGCCGGCTACGTCGGTCGCATGCCCGGCGATTTCGCCGTTGCCCTGCTGGGCATGCATATCGCCCATGTAGACGCCGGCGCCGGGCACCTTGACCGGGCAGATCACGATCGCGCCCGCGCGTACCGAGTTGGTGTCCATATGGCCATCGGTCTTGTGCTGGTCGAGCTGCTCCTGAGTCAGCGAAAAGCGGTGCGGCGCGGCGACCAGGTAGGCGCCGAAATCGCCGGCGTTGTGCGAGTCCGGAATATCGGTAGACGGCAGCGTGCCGATATTGCCGAGGAATGGCTGCATGTGGGCGGCCACGCCGGCCATGTCGGCACGTGCCAGCGACAGGATCGAATGCTGCTCGGAGCGCTCCGGCAGCAAGGCGTGCGCGCCCGGCATGGCGGCGATGCGCTGGGCGGCTGCGCGGTCCACGGTCAGCGACACACCATTGGTCCGGTCCAGCACGATCACATAGCCGTTGCTGAAGCGGAAGGCGTTGACCTCGGCACCGCAGGTATTGCAGCGGATCGCCGTGTCGCCGATGCCTTCGACGTGGCTGGCCGGGCTCGGCGTGCCGCAGGCCGAACACAGCTTGGCGACGAAGGGATCGCCGAGATAGCGTCCTTCCACGAACTCCATGACGCCGGAAGAGGTGGCTTCGGACGTCACGTCGCAGCGCAGGATCTTGAGCGCGACGGCATCACCGACTTCGGCGCCTTCGATCGCGACGGGCTGCGTGACCTCGTGCCCGCCCTCGAAGATGGGCGTGATCATCGGGCCCCAGCAGCCCGGCGGAGTGCCGGTGGAGATGCGGCCGCCGTCGCGGACCGGGCCCAGCATCTCGAGGCTGGGGCCGATCACGCCGCGCGTGTAGCGGCTGACATGGACGTGGTCCACAGGCGGGACGGTGATGGTCGCAGTGGGCGTATCCGGGGACATGTGGTCTTCCTCCTGTCTGGCTTGTCGAATGGTCAGCTTAGGCGTGGGGGGCGCTGCGGAGAATCCGGCCGGCTATCTACGGGGATAAGGTGAAACACGTATCCGCAGCACGCCTGGCCCGCGCGCGGGCTTCACGCTTCGAAGCGGCGCTTGAGCACGAGGATGGCGACGGCCTGCAGCAGGACGGCGGCGTTCGAGACCACCATCGGCATCGATCCGATGGCGACGCCATAGCCGAGCCAGAGCATGACGCCGGCAATGAACGCGATATACATCCCGTATGAGATGTCAGCGGCGGAACGCGAGCGCCAGATCTTGAGCAGTTGCGGGACAAAGGCGCCCGTCGTCAGGGCGGCGGCAAGCAGGCCGACGCCATCGAGCAGGCTCAGCGCAAGCATCAGAAGTAGCGATCGAAATGGATCTGGCCCTGCGGCACGCCGTGCTCCACCAGCAGCAGGTGCTCGACGGCCTCGATCATGGGCGGGGGACCGGCGAGGTAGAACTCGTGGTCTGCGAGGGCTGGTGCCAGCGTGTCGCGCACCAGTTCATGGACAAAGCCGGTGTGGCCATGCCATGGCGGATTCCCGGCGGCGGGGGCTGAGACGGTCGCGTAGTAGGCCATCCGTTCGCCGAACCCCGGCAGCTGCCGCAACAGGTCTGCGCCGCAGATGTCCCGCGGCGTGCGTGCACCATAGAAGAAATGGAGCCGGCGCGCGTGCATGGCCTGGCTGTCCGCAAGGCCGCGGGCAACCGACAGCATAGGCGCCAGGCCCGAGCCGCCGGCGATGCAGACCACGTCGCGCGCTATGTCGGTACGCAGGTATGCGATGCCGTATGGCCCATCGATCTCGATGCGGTCGCCGATGCGCATTTGGTCGAACAACACCCCGGTCGCGGCGCCAGCGGGCGTGCGGCGGATCTGGAAATGCCAGTGACCGTCCGCGTTCGCAATATTCGACATGGAGTACGCACGCGGCGCGTTGACGTCGGGCAGATGCAGCAGGGCGTACTGGCCCGGCAGGAACTGCGCACGCCCTTGCGCCCGGAAGTGGAACTCGCGGATGTCGTGTGTCAGGTCCTGTGTCCCGGTCAGTTCCGCCAGCCGCATGGCAGGCAGCACAGCCGGGCGGCAGGCCTCATCCAGGCGCAGCTTAATGGTGCAGTCGCCAAGCGGACGGGCCTGGCAGCCCAGCAGCCGGCCCTTGGCGCGGTCACGCGCCGAAAGGCCCGGCGCGTTCTCGCGCAGGTTGAGGACCTCACCCTGCAGCAGTTCGAACTTGCAGGTCCCGCAGGCGCCGACATTGCATTCATAGGGCAGGGCGAGACCTGCGCGCAGGCCGGCGCGCAGCACCGTATCGCCGGCGTGGCACGCAAAGCCGCCGGCGGTGCCTTCAAGATGGATACGGAACATCAAGGCGACCTCATTCCGGTTGGCGGATGTGGACACCGCCTTGCTCGACCGTCACGTCGTAGGTCCTGAGCGCAATGCGGCACGGTGCCCCGGTCGGCTTGCCGGTGCGGATATCGAAGGTGCCCTGGTGGAACGGGCATTCGACCAGGTCGCCATCGATCTCTCCTTCGCACAGCGAGGCTTCACCATGGGTACAGCGGTCGTCGGTGACGAAGAAACTGCCGTCCAGGTTGAAGACGGCAAGTGCGGGAAAGCCGGGAATGTCGACGCGGCGAGCGGTGTTGGCGGGGACTTCCTCGGCGCGGCAAAGAAAGTGCAGGGAGTGGACAGCGGTTTCCATGGGATCGATCTCGTACAAACTGCGTCGATGAGGCCGCCGGTGCCGTATTGGCCCGGTATCGGCCTGGCGTGATGGCTATGCAACCAGCGCGGCGATCGGTGACAGCCGCTGTTCCGGCCCCATTGCGCTATAGCCACCGTCGACCGGCAGGTCGGCACCCGTGATGAAGGACGCATGGTCGGAGCAGAGGAACACCACCGCGGCGGCGACTTCCTCCGGCTCCCCCACGCGCCCGAGCATGTGGAAGGGCGCTGCAATGGCGTTGGTGCGGGCCTTGTCGCCGCCCGACAGGGTGTCCAGCACGCCGGACCAGGTCCAACCGGGCGACACGCTGTTGACGCGAATACCATCGCCGGCGAGGTCCAGCGCCTGGCTGCGCGTGAGCTGCAGGATGGCTGCCTTGGACGCGGGGTAAAGCCAGCGGCCAGCCTGCGCCGCACGCGCGCTGGTGGAACCGAGGTTGACGACGGCGCCACCCTTTGCCGCAAGGTGCGGATGAGCTGCGCGCAGCAGCATGGCGGCGCCGATCAGGTTGACGTTCAGCGCCTGCGTCCACGCCAGCCGGTCCGAGCTGATCGCGTCGTCGACATAGCTGCACGCGACATTGACGAGGAAGTCGATACGGCCGAATGCGGCCACCGTCTCCTCAACGCAGTGCAGGATCTCCTGGTCCTGCAGCAGGTCGGTGCGCACGAAGCGGGCCTTGCCGCCGAGCTCGGCCTGCAAGGCTTCGCCACGCTGCGCGTCGATGTCCGCGATGACCACGCTGGCGCCATAACGCAGGAATTCGCGGGCAATCGCAGCGCCGATCAGGGTTGCGCCGCCGCTGACGATCGCGACCTTGTCCTGTATGCCTTTCATGATGATGTCTCCGGAAATCGTCAGCCCACGGTGCGCGCTTCGCCCGGGTGCCTCGGGTAGGCCTGCAGGCGGCCCTGGCAAAAGAGCAGCGGCGATGCTTGCTGCGACCGGTAGCGGACGATCTGTCCGATCAGGATCAAGTGGTCGCCCGCCGGATGCGACGTGGCGGTACGGCATTCGAATTGCGTCGCTGCGCCTTCGATGAGCGGTACGCCTTCGATGCCATCAAGCGTCGCCACGCCGTCGAACTTGTCCGCCGACGGTGTCGCGAACTGCCGGCAGATGGCGGCCTGGTCGCCGGCCAGCACGTTGATGGCGAAGTGCCCGCAACGTTGGAAGGCAGCCAGATTGGGCGAACTCAGCGCCAGGTTCCACAGCACCAGGGGCGGGTCCATGGAGACCGAGGTGAACGAGTTGGCGGTCACGCCAAGGCGTTGCCCGTCGGGGCCGCGCGCGGTCACGACCGTCACGCCGGTCGGGAAGGTGCCAAGGGCCCGCCGCAGATCGGCGCGATCGAATGGCGAGAGCATGGGAAGGTCAGGCTGCATCGTGGACCCTCCGCGCCACGAACTGCCGGGCCGCGTCGCGGTCGTCGATCCACGGCCAGAAATCCCGCGGCGTTTCGAAGCACGCCATGAAGGCATCGGCGACCTCGCGGTGGCGAGCCGCGGCGCCGAGCACTTCCATCGCCGCCTCGCCTGGCGGCTCGAGCAGCAAGTTCGAGAAGGCCGACGTGTAACTGGCGGAGTTCTCCCAGAAGGCGTCGAAGGTCGATTGGACCCACGCCGCATCCAGGCCCTCGCCGTGCGCCTCGGAGATGGCCTGGAGCAGGTGCTCCGCCATGCGCGAGGCGTTGTTGGCGCCCTGGCCGGCAATCGGATCGTTCAGGCAGACCGTGTCGCCGACTCCCATTACCACGCGCCCGGAGGGCAGGGTACCGACCGGCTTGCGGATGGTGGGGGTGAACGCGCCCTTGAGCCACGCATTCGGGTCCGTCAGCTTGGCGTCTTCGAGGTGCGCGGCGTCATCGGGTGCGTACTCGCGCAGCACCTGCCTGGCGACGGCAAGCATCTCCTGCCCATCCGCTGCATCGCCGAAGCGGTCCATCGGGCCGCCGGGGCGGGCTTCGAAGAGGAAACTGCGGCATTCCCCTGCCGTATGCGTATAGAACGGCAGCGAGAAGAACTCGCCCACGCCCATGATGAAGTTGAAGCGTAGCGGGCGGAAGTCGGCCTTGGGCCAGGGGCGCTCGCCAAGCAGCTTGGGGCCGCGCAGCAGCAGCGCGGCCAGCTGGCGCGGCGGCGTGTGGTGGCGGCTGCGTTCGGCATCGCGCTCGAACAGGGCGTTGACGGCGCCCTTGCCGGCGGCAATGAACGTCAGGGTGTGTTCGGCAGCAACCTGTTCGAGCTCATCGAGCGAGACGGTCCGGATCACGAGCTTGCCGCCGCGCCGCTCGAACTCCTGCATCCACCGCGCGAACTTGGTGCGCTGGTCCAGCGCCTGCCCGGACTTCTCGTGCAGGCGGCCCGCGACGGACAGCATGCTCTTGCCGCCAGGGTCGCGAAAATCGACCAGCATGCCTTCGCCAAGCGGAGCCTCATGCTCCCAGAAGTTGAGGCCCAGGCGGCGCTCCATCTCCAGGGTGCGGTTGAACAGGAAGGCGGTGCTCTGAATGCGGCTGGCGAGCAGCTGCTCGGGATTACGATCGTTGTAAAGGGTGACGTCGTGGCCGCGGTCCAGCAGGCCGAATGCGAGATGCAGCCCGCACTGGCCGCCACCGATGATTGCGAACTTCTTCATGCCTTGTCTCTCCTCGTTCCGATCGTGTTATCTCGGAATCAAGGTTAAGTGACGGCATGGTGCGGGTAAATTCGTTCACCCACCTAGGGGAATAAGGGGGAGCACTTACTCCCGCACGGGTGGGCCGGAATCGTTCGCGGACCTGTCTTCCACCGCAAGGCGGACCAGCTCCGCGAGTGAAGTGACACCGAGCTTTTCGCGGATATGCGCGCGATGCACCTCGACGGTCTTGTAGCTGATGTCGAGTTCCGTGGCGATCACTTTCGATGCCTTCCCCTCGACCATCTTCTCGAAGACCTCGCGTTCGCGCGCCGACAACTGGCCCAGCCTGCTGCGGAGGCTGCCACGTGTCGTGGCCGCGGCGTGCTGGCGCAGCGATAGTTGCAAGGCGACCTGGACCCGGTCGATCAGAGCCTGGTCGTTGAAGGGCTTTTCGAGGAAATCGTGAGCACCGCCCTTCATGGCGCGCACGGTCATGGGGATGTCGCCATGCGCGGTGAGGAAGATGACCGGCAGCAGGAAGCCTCTGGGCGCGAGGCCTTCCTGCAGATCGAAGCCACCCATGTACGGCATGCGGACGTCAAGCAGGATGCATCCCGGCACAGAGGGATCTGCGGCATCAAGAAATTCGCGGCCATTGGCGTAGGCGTGTACGCACAGGCCCACGGACTCCAGCAGCCACTTCAGCGAAGTCCTGACGCCGCCATCGTCATCGACGACGTAGACAACCGGCTCGGGAGCTTCTGTGGCGTGGCGGGCGTCGGCGGGGGCGGCTTTCATGGCGTGTGTCTCTCTATTTTTTGTTGGGCCCGAAGACAGGTGCGTCACGATGCAAGTTGCCCGGCACTCTTGTCAATAGGCATTGCCCTGGTGACCTGCCCCCTGCAAACAGGGCGAGCCGGAGTCTAGTAAGGTTCCTTTTCGGAGAAGAAGACGAACATCGAGAAGCGCTTCACGGAAGCGCAGATCATTGGGTTTCCGAAGGAAGCCGAGGCTGGTATGCCGGTCAAGGGACTGTGCAGGAAGCACGGGTTCCGTGACGCGTCGTTCTGCACTTGGCGCGCAAGGTTCGGCGGCATGGACGTGTCGGAGGCGCGCCGGTTGAAGGACCTTGAGGCTGAACGATCTTCCGCCAGCGGAGTTGGCAGCGAAACACGGGCAACAGCGGATGCTCCTGCCGCTTTCCAGGAGCTGGTTTAACGGGACGTTGCTGGAAGCCTGCTGGCCCTGCTGAAGGGGTCGGTTCACCAAAGACCGGCCTGGAAAGTCGCCCATAGTGCCGCCGCGCCCGAAAAAAAGCCCAGCCAATTCTGGCTGGGCTCATCTCGCTTCCAGGTCAACTACGGATCCTGCCGCTTCCGAAACCGTCGACCTGTTGTCCTCTGCAGGCCAATAGCACTGACCAAGGTCCGGCTGTAGCAGCGTTGTGGCGCCAGTTGCGATGGCTTTGGCACCCTAAGGCCGGGTCGACATCAAACGTCGATATTCCGCGCCACCAGCGCATTGCTCTCGATGAAGTTGCGGCGCGGTTCCACCTCGTCGCCCATCAGCGTGGTGAAGATCTGGTCGGCCGCGATGGCGTCTTCGATCTGCACCTTGAGCAGGCGGCGCTGGGTCACGTCCAGCGTGGTTTCGTAGAGCTGCTCGGGGTTCATCTCGCCCAGGCCCTTGTAGCGCTGGCGCGAGACGCCGCGTTCGGCTTCGGACAGCAGCCAGGTCATGGCGGCGTGGAAGTCGCCCACGGTCTGGTCGCGCTGCTTGTCGCCCTCGCCGCGGCGCACCTTGGTGCCGTCGGGGATCAGGCCCTGGAAGGTCTGGGCGGCCTTGGCCAGCGCGGCGTAGTCGGCGCCGTGGACGAAGTCGGCGTCCAGGTGCGACAGGCGCACGTTGCCGTGCTGGCGGCGCGCGATCATCAGGCGGTGCTTGTCGGTCTTCTCGTCGAACTGGGCGTAGACGTCGGCGGTGCCATCGTTGTTGACGGCGGCGCCGCTGAGCGTCTTGGCGTGCATCTCGGCGAGCTTGGCCTTGAGCGCCACGGCGGAGGCCTCGGCGGCGGCGGCGCTGTCGAGGTCGAGCGTGATGCCGTCGGCGATGGCGCGCAGCGCGTCGCTGTCGACGATGCGCGACAGGCGGCCGATCACGCCTTCGGCGAGCTGGTACTGGCGGGCCAGTTCACCCAGCGCTTCGCCGCTGATCTCGCTGCCGTCGGGGCGCGCCAGGGCGGCCTTCTCCAGCGCCAGGCGCAGCATGTAGGCGTTGAGCTCGGTGTCGTCCTTGATGTAGCGCTCTTCCTTGCCGTGCTTGACCTTGTACAGCGGCGGCTGCGCGATGTAGACGTAGCCGCGCTCGATGATGTCGGGCATCTGGCGGTAGAAGAAGGTCAGCAGCAGCGTGCGGATGTGCGAGCCGTCGACGTCCGCATCGGTCATGATGATGATGCGGTGGTAGCGCAGCTTGTCGAGGTTGTAGTCGTCCTTGCCGATGCCGGTGCCGAGCGCGGTGATCAGCGTCAGCACCTCCTGGCTCGACAGCATCTTGTCGAAGCGGGCGCGCTCGACGTTGAGGATCTTGCCCTTGAGCGGCAGGATGGCCTGGAACTTCCGGTCGCGGCCCTGCTTGGCGGAGCCGCCTGCGGAGTCACCCTCGACCAGGAACAGTTCGGACATGGCCGGGTCCTTCTCCTGGCAGTCGGCCAGCTTGCCGGGCAGGCCGATGCCGTCCAGCACGCCCTTGCGGCGCGTCATCTCGCGCGCCTTGCGCGCGGCTTCGCGCGCGCGCGCCGAGTCGACGATCTTGCTGCAGATGATCTTGGCGTCGGCCGGCGTTTCCAGCAGGAAGTCGGTCAGCGCCTTGGAGACCAGCTCTTCCACCGGCAGGCGCACTTCGGACGAGACCAGCTTGTCCTTGGTCTGCGAGCTGAACTTGGGCTCGGGCACCTTGACCGACAGCACGCAGGCCAGGCCTTCGCGCATGTCGTCGCCGGTGGTCTCGACCTTGGCCTTCTTGGCGATCTCGTTCTCTTCGATGTACTTGTTGATGACGCGCGTCATCGCCGCGCGCAGGCCGGTCAGGTGGGTGCCGCCATCGCGCTGCGGAATGTTGTTGGTGAAGCAGAGCACCTGCTCGTTGTAGCCGTCGTTCCACTGCATGGCCACTTCCACCGCGATGCCGTCCTTCTCGGCATTGGCGTAGAAGATGGTCGGGTGCAGCGTGGTCTTGGCGCGGTTGATGTACTCGACGAAGCCCTTGACCCCGCCCGAGAAGGCGAAGTCCTCTTCCTTGCCGGTGCGCTGGTCGGTCAGCCGGATGTGCACACCGTTGTTGAGGAAGGAGAGCTCGCGGATGCGCTTGGACAGCACCTCGTAGTGGAACTCGACGTTGGTGAAGATGGCCTCGTCGGCGAGGAAGTGCACCTCGGTGCCACGCTTGTCGGTGGCGCCGGTCACCTTCATCGGCGAGACTTCGACCGGCTGGCCGTCGGTGCCGGTGGCGCTCTCGACCAGGCGGTTCTGCACCGCGCCCTGGGCGAACTCGAGCAGGTGGACCTTGCCGTCGCGGCGCACGGTCAGGCGCAGCCACTTGGACAGCGCGTTGACGCAGGACACGCCCACGCCGTGCAGGCCGCCGGAGACCTTGTAGCTGTTCTGGTTGAACTTGCCGCCGGCATGCAGCTCGGTCATGGCGATCTCGGCCGCGCTGCGCTTGGGCTCGTGCTTGTCGTCGAACTTGACGTCGGGCGGGATGCCGCGGCCGTTGTCGACGATCGAGATCGAGTTGTCGGTGTGGATGGTGACCTGGATCTCGGTGCAGTAGCCGGCCAGCGCCTCGTCAATGGAGTTGTCCAGCACCTCGAACACGAGGTGGTGCAGGCCGGTGCCGTCGGAGGTGTCGCCGATGTACATGCCGGGACGCTTGCGCACCGCCTCCAGGCCTTCCAGGATCTGGATCGAGGAGGCTCCGTAGCTGTTTTCCTGTTGCGGTTTCTGCTGTTCGGTCATGTTTTCCTACTCACGGCAATGGCGGGAACCGGGCCGGCGCCGGCGTCGTGGGCCGGGGCGGGCGTCGGTCGGTCCGCGTGCGGGTTACTTAAAAACGGCAAAAGGGGCGGATCCCGCGGATCCGGCCCCTGCTGCGGCGGCATGTCCGGCCCTGCGGGCCGGCTGCCGTGGCGTGCCGTTGGATGCTCCGGTGTGGCGAATCTCGTCGTTCCTTGTGTCGTCCAGGCTCGACTGCTGCCGTCGCATCAGATGCGCATCGGCATGACGACGTACTTGAAGTTGTCGTCATCCGGCACGGTGATCAGCGCGCTCGAATTCGAGTCGCCGAGGGAGACCTGCACCTGCTCGCTCTTGAGGTTGCCGAGCACGTCGAGCAGGTAGGTCACGTTGAAGCCGATATCCAGGGCGTCGCCCGAATAGTCGAGTTCGAGTTCTTCCTGGGCTTCTTCCTGGTCCGCGTTGGTGGAGCTGATCTTCAGCGTGTGGGTGCTGAGGATGCAGCGCACACCCTTGAACTTGTCGGTGGTCAGGATGGCGGTGCGCTGCAGCGCCTGCTGCAGCTGCACGCGGTCGATCGCGAAGGCGTTCTTGTAGCCCTTCGGGATCACGCGCTGGAAGTCGGGGAACTTGCCTTCCACCAGCTTGGAGATCAGCTCCACGTTGGCGAAGGTGAACTTGATCTGGTTGGCGGCGAGCTGGACCTGCACGGGATCGTCGGTGTCCTCGAGCAGGCGCTGCAGTTCCAGGATGGTCTTGCGCGGGATGATGACTTCCTGGCGCGCGCCGGCGCCCGCCGCTTCCTGATCCAGCTCCACGCCGCAGTAGGCCAGGCGATGGCCGTCGGTGGCCACGGCCATGACCTTCTTGCCGTCCACCACCAGCAGCATGCCGTTCAGGTAGTAGCGGATGTCCTGCTGGGCCATGGCGAAGTGGACCATGGCGAGCAGGTGCTTGAAGGTCTTCTGCGGCAGCGTGACGGTGGCGTTGAACTCGCTCGCCTCGGCCACGGTGGGAAATTCCTCGGCGGCCAGCGTCTGCAGCGCGAAGCGGCTCTTGCCGGACTGCACGGTCATGCGCTTGTCGTTGAGCGACAGGGCGACGTCGCCGTCGGGCATGGCGCGCAGGATGTCGAGCAGCTTGCGCGCGGCCACGGTGGTGGCCACGCTGTCACTGCCCACGCCGCACTCGGCATGGGTGGTGATCTGGATCTCGATGTCGGTCGAGAGGAAGGAAACGTTGGCCCCCGACTTGCGGATCAGCAGGTTGGCCAGGATCGGGAGGGTGTGGCGGCGCTCCACGATGCCGCTCACGATTTGCAGCGGTCGCAGCAGGTTGTCTCGCGAGGTTTTGACCAATTGCATTGAGTTTATCCTTCGTCGTTTGTCGTCGGCGACCGCAGGGCCATTGGCTCCGTGATTCACATCGATCCAAATTTACTTTGGAATCAAGGAGTTAATGTGCCATTGTACCAAAGGATAAGCCGCTGCGGTGAAGCGGGGCGACGCTCGCCGGGCCGTGCGCCGGGCACATGCCGCAGGCGATATGTGCTCCGTACATCACGATTTTCCACGAATAAAATGCCCCATGAGGCATTTATTGGTGGATTTCCCGGCAGTTCGTCCCGACTCACCGCAAAGCCTTAGCTCTGGCGACCATGGCACCCGTGCCGGCGGTGCTTCTGGTTGATTCCGCGTACTGCTATCCCATTCGGGGCAGCCGGCCCGCAAGGCCGGCGCGCACCCTACAGTATGCCAGCCCCGCATGGCGGTTCAGGCAAATTCGCACCCTCGCTCCCGGGGGGAGCCGGGGGTGCAGATTCTTTGCATCCCATGCACATTCCATGCACATGGTCCGTGCCCGGTGCTCAGCCCTTCAGCGTCTGCTCCAGCACGTGCAGCTCGTGGTTGAGCTGCGCGTCCTTGCTGCGCTCGTCGGCGATCTTGCGCACCGCGTGCAGCACGGTGGTGTGATCGCGCCCGCCGAACAGCTCGCCGATCTCGGGCAGGCTCTTCTGCGTCAGTTCCTTGGCCAGGTACATGGCGATCTGGCGCGGCCGCGCGATATTGGCGGGCCGCTTCTTGCTGTACATGTCCGCGACCTTGATGTTGTAGAAGTCCGCGCAGGTCTTCTGGATGTTCTCCACCGAGATCTGGCGGTTCTGCACCGTCAGCAGGTCCTTGAGCGCCTCGCGCGTGACCTCGATGGTGATGTCCTTGCCATGGAAGTTGGAGAAGGCCAGGATCTTGCGCAGCGCGCCTTCCAGCTCGCGCACGTTGGAGCGCAGGTGCTTGGCGACGAAGAAGGCGACCTCCTCCGGCACGCTGACGTTCTCGGCGGCGGCCTTCTTCATCAGGATCGCCACGCGCATCTCCAGCTCGGGCGGCTCGATGGCCACGGTCAGCCCGGAGTCGAAGCGCGAGATCAGGCGATCGTCGATGCCGGTGATCTCCTTGGGATAGGTATCGCTGGTGATGATCACCTGCGCCCGGTTGGCGATCAGGGCCTCGAAGGCGTAGAAGAACTCTTCCTGCGTGCGGTTCTTGCCCGAGAAGAACTGGATATCGTCGATCAGCAGCAGGTCGAGCGAGTGGTAGTAGCGCTTGAACTCGTCGAAGGCCTTGCGCTGGTAGGCCTTGACCACGTCGGAGACGTACTGCTCGGCATGGATGTAGCGGATGCGCGCGCGCGGGTTCTCCATCAGCATGAAGTTGCCGATGGCGTGGATCAGGTGGGTCTTGCCCAGGCCCACGCCGCCATAGAGATACAGCGGGTTGTAGGACTTGCCCGGGTTGTTGGCCACCTGGATGGCAGCGGCGCGCGCGAGCTGGTTGGCCTTACCGGTGACGAAGTTGTCGAAGGTCAGGATGGGATTCAGGCGCGAGCGCTCGTGCACGGTGTCCGACGGCTGCTGGGCGCCGCCCATGCCGGCGCCACCGGGCCCCATGCCGCCCATGCCCGCGCCGCCCGGCTGGGCCGGCACGCGGTAGGAACGCGCGGCGGCCTCCGCCGGGTCCATCTGGGCCACGTCGATATCGGCCATGGCCGCACCGCCCATGCCGCCCATGCCGCCCATCGGGTTCATGGCGCCATGGCCGACCGCCCCGCCCATGCCGGCGGGGTAGGCGCCGCCGCCGAAGCCGGCTGCGCCGGCCGGATGGCCACCCTGGCCGCCCTGGCCGAACGGCTGCGCGCCCTGGGCGAAGCCGGGGCCGCCTGCCGGGTACTGGCCGCCCGGCATGCCCGCCTGCATCTGGCCGGGCTGGACCGGCGCCGCGCCCGGATAGCCACCGCCCGGCACGCCCGCCGGCGGTACCAGGTGCGTGCCGGCCAGGCCGTTCGCCTGCGCGTACGCCGCCGCCCGCCCCGAGGCCGTGGGGTCGAGCACGAAGTGCACGCTCACATCCGCCTCCCAGTACTCGCAGGCGAGTGCCGTGATGCGGCTGGCGAACTGGCTCTTGACCCAATCCAGCTTGAAGCGGTTGGGCGCGGCGATGCGCAGCGTGTGCGCCTCCTCGTCGAAGGCGACCGGCGCCAGCGGCTTGATCCAGGTCTTGAATTGTTGCGGCGTCAGTTCGCGCTCGAGTTGCGCGGCTGCCGCCTGCCAGAAATCTTGCATTGTTTTGTTTTGCGATCCCGACGACCGATGCGGCTCACGCCTGCGCTTCCCGTCCGGGACTTTGCATGGTGACCTTCGCCGCCGGCAGATGGGAAATAGGAAATGGCGGGGCGACCGGACCGTAAACCACACGTATACAACTTCGTATACGGGTATACGGGCGATCACCTCGCCACCTCTCCCAATGCTGGCGCGCCATGCGCGGACCCGGGCTGCGCGTGAGCCACGCCACCCCGTCTGATGTTTGGACCCGGATTGTACCCCTCGCTCCAAGTTATCCACAAAGGATAAGTCTGTGGACAAGTTGTGTAGAAGCAGTGGATCGTTGTGCACAACCCTTGATTTGACGCGACCTGGCGGTGCGCGCAAGGTCCCGTAAACAAATGGAAAGACTGCTTTTTCTCCTGTGGACAGGCCTGTGGAGCGCGGCCCGCGACGTGCTCACTTACCCACCGGGCATTGTGGACAATGACACACGCAACGCGTTTACCTGACGCCACGCCAGGCGACGTATACGTCGTATACTCAGCTCCTCGCCTTGACACTTCCGGCAAAAATCGTTTAAATGGCGGGTTCTGCGATGCGGCAGGGGATCACGTATGCGCATCGCCGGGTCTGACCTGATCCGTACCGTCCGCGCCCGCGGGCCGGATGGCCGGGACGGACAGCAGGCCGAAGCAGCCTGACCAGGAAGAGACAGCAAGGCCGGCACGCCGGCTCGATCCCGACAGGTCAGCAGCGTCGCAAGACGCACGGCCGGCAGCAAAAGACAACCGCAGACGTCGGCAAGTCCGCCTACGCGGCAGCCCCAAGCGAACCATATGCGGCGGCCATGGCGCCCCGGCCACCGGCCGGTGCCCGGGCGAGCCCGGATCAACCAGAGAGTGCAACATGAAACGTACCTACCAACCTTCCGTTACCCGCCGCAAGCGTACCCATGGTTTCCGTGTGCGCATGAAGACCCGTGGCGGCCGTGCCGTCATCAACGCGCGTCGCGCCAAGGGCCGCAAGCGCCTGGCAGTCTAAGGGCCGGGCGACCGGCCGGAGCGGCGCAGCCTGCGCCGCGTCCGGCCGCCGCCTCGCCTGCAGGACGGCCGGGAGCACTGCAGCCAAGCGCAGCAATCCGCTAGCTTTGCCCAGCGTGCCCGCCCATGCCTTTCCCAAAGCCGTAAGGCTGACAAAGACGGATGAGTTTTCATCCGTTTTTGCTTTGCGGCCCCGTCGCCGCAGCCAGCACTTCGTGCTCTACGTGCGCCCCAACGGGCTCCCGCAGGCACGACTGGGGCTGGTGACGGGCAAGAAATTCGCCCCGCGCGCGGCCGAGCGCAACCTGGTCAAGCGCATGGCGAGGGAACTGTTCCGCCTGCGGCAGGACCAACTTGCCGGCCGCGACGTACTGCTGCGCCTGCAGGCCAAGTTCCCACGCGCGGACTTTTCCAGCCGCGCCGCCATCCGCCGGGCCTGCCTGGCTGAGATCGGCGCGCTGCTGGATGTGGCCGCGCGGCCGCTGCCGCCACCGGTGCAGCCCGCCCCCGCGGGCGCGCACCCGCCGGCCGCGGCGCCGACCGCCTAGCCGCCGCCCGAACGAGCCGTCATCATGAAGCGACTCCTGCTAGCCCTGCTGCGCGTCTACAAGATCGCCCTGAGCCCGTTTTTCGGCTCGCAGTGCCGCTTCCTGCCGACCTGTTCCGACTACGCCCGCGAGGCGATCGAACGCCACGGCGCTGGCCGCGGCAGCTGGATGGCTGCCCGCCGGCTCTGCCGTTGTCATCCGTTCGCACAGGGCGGGTATGATCCCGTGCCTGGCGTCATGCCCGAAGCGAGCGCCTCCGAGCCGGCGGCGCGCATCACCGTCCGGCTGCCCCGACCCTGAATCCCCCTGACCACTGCGAGACATGGATATCAAACGCACCATACTGTGGGTCATCTTCGCGATGTCCCTCGTGCTGCTCTACGACAACTGGCAGCGCGCCACGGGTCATCCGTCGATGTTCTTCCCGAGCGCCAACCAGCAGCAGGCAGCCGCTTCGGGCCAGGCCGCCAACGCGGCCACCCAGGGCGACGTGCCCAAGGCCGCCGGCGCCTCCGCGGCGGCCGCGCCCGCTGCCGCGCCGCAGGCCGCGGCCCAGCCCGCCGGCGAGCAGATCGTGGTGACCACCGATGAGGTGCGTGCCACCATCGACACCGCGGGCGGCATCCTGTCGCGCCTGGAACTGCTGAACCAGCATGAGAAGGACGGCAAGCCGGTGGTGCTGTTCGAACGCGACAGCGCGCGCACCTACGTGGCCCGCTCGGGCCTGATCGGCGGCGACCTGCCGAACCACACCACGGTGTTCACGGCCGCTCCCGGCCCGCGCACCCTCGGCAGCGCGGACACGCTGGAAGTGGCGCTGACGGCCGACAAGGGCGGCATCAAGCTGGTCAAGACGTACATCTTCCGCAAGGGCAGCTACGTCGTCGACACGCGCTTCGCGGTGACCAACGACGGCACCCAGGCGATCTCGCCGACGCTGTACCTGGAACTGGTGCGCGACGGCAGCAAGATCGAGCAGTCGCAGTTCTACAGCACCTTCACCGGTCCGGCGGTCTACAGCGACGCGAACAAGTACCACAAGATCAAGTTCGAGGACATCGCCAAGGGCAAGGCCGACGTGCCGGCCGCGGCCGACAACGGCTGGGTGGCGATGGTGCAGCACTACTTCGCCTCGGCCTGGATCCCGCAGACCGGCAAGCAGCACAGCTTCTACGTGGAAGCGATCGACGCCAACCTGTTCCGCGTGGGCATCCAGCAGCCGCTGGGCCAGATCGCGCCGGGCGCCACGGTGACCACCGATGCGCGCCTGTTCGCCGGCCCGCAGGAAGAGCGCATGCTGGAGAAGATCACCCCGGGCCTGGAGCTGGTGAAGGACTATGGCTGGCTGACCGTGCTGGCCAAGCCGATCTTCTGGCTGCTGGAGAAGCTGCATGGCTTCCTCGGCAACTGGGGCTGGTCGATCATCCTGCTGACGGTGCTGATCAAGCTGGTGTTCTTCCCGCTGTCGGCCGCGAGCTACCGCTCGATGGGCAAGATGAAGGACCTGCAGCCGCGCATGACGGCCATCCGCGAGCGCCACAAGGGCGATCCGCAGAAGATGAACCAGGAGATGATGGCGCTGTACCGCACCGAGAAGGTCAACCCGCTGGGCGGCTGCCTGCCCATCGTGATCCAGATCCCGGTGTTCATCGCGCTGTACTGGGTGCTGCTGTCGTCGGTGGAAATGCGCGGCGCGCCGTGGCTGGGCTGGATCCATGACCTGTCGGTGCCGGATCCGTTCTACATCCTGCCGATCGTGATGGCCGTGTCGATGTTCGTGCAGACCAAGCTGAACCCGACCCCGCCGGACCCCGTGCAGGCCAAGGTCATGATGGTCATGCCGCTGGTGTTCTCCTTCATGTTCTTCTTCTTCCCGGCCGGCCTGGTGCTGTACTGGGTGGTGAACAACGTGCTGTCGATCGCCCAGCAGTGGCAGATCAACCGCATGCTCGGCAAGGGCAGGGCCGCGGCGGCAGCCAAGAGCTGAGCGCGCCTCCCCTGACGTGCAAAAAAGCCCGGCTCGTGCCGGGCTTTTTCTTTGCGCGCCGGGCGGCGGGCGTTGCGTGCCGCGCCGGGCGGCACCGCCATCACGCCATCACGCCATCACGCCATCACGCCGATCGCGTCGGTCGCCTCAGGCCAGGGTCAGCGTCACGTCGATATTGCCGCGCGTGGCGTTGGAGTAGGGGCACACGGTGTGCGCCTTGTCGACCAGGCCCTGGGCCACCGCGCGGTCGATGCCCGGCAGCGAGATCTGCAGTTCCACCTCGATGCCGAAGCCGCTGGAGATGGCACCGATGCCGACCTTGCCGGTGATCGACGTCTCGGCCGGCAAGGCGATCTTCTGCTGCGCGGCCACGTACTTCAGCGCGCCGATGAAGCAGGCCGAGTAACCCGCGGCGAACAGCTGCTCGGGATTGGTGCCGTCGCCGCCGGCGCCGCCGAGTTCGCGCGGGGTGGTCAGCTTGACGTCAAGCACGCCGTCGGACGAGACGGCGCGGCCATCGCGGCCGCCGGTTGCCTGGGCCTGGGCGCGGTAGAGGACTTTTTCGATCGACATGGTGGACTCCTTGGTTGGCTAGAGTGGGTCTGGGTTTTTGTTGCTGATTGCTGATTGCTGATTGCTGATTGCTGATTGCTGATTGCTGCTGATTGCTGCCGAGGTCACGGGAGTCGCCGCCATCGCCGGGGAGGCACCGCACCCGCTTTGAATTGCTAGCGATTGAATCGCGCACTACATATGATCTGCCAGCCAACGGCAGCCTGGGCCGCCGCCGGCCTTGCCGCGCCTAAGGTTGCATCGCCTCCTTGGCGAAGCGTTCACGCAGCGTGTCCAGCTCCCGCTTCAGCGTGACCAGCTCATCGATGCTGCAGGCCGAGGCGCACAGCAGCGATTCCGGTACCTGCCGCGCCGGCGCCTTCATCGCCCGGCCCGCTTCGGTCAGGCTGACGATCACCTGCCGTTCGTCGGCCGCGGCGCGTGCCCGTTTCAGCAAGCCCTGCGCTTCGAGCCGCTTGAGCAGGGGCGTCAGGGTGGCCGAATCGAGGTTCAGGCGGGCGCCGATATCGGAGACCGTCACCTCGTCCTGCTCCCACAACACCAGCATCACAAGGTATTGCGGGTAAGTCAGTCCTAACGGACGCAGCAGCTTGCGATACAGCTTGTTCAAGGCGAGCGAGGTGGCGTACACCGAGAAGCAGAACTGGTGGTCCAGCAGTTGCGCCGTCGCCGGCAGCTTGAGCGGGGTGTCTTGCGTATCCATGGGCAAAATATAGGTCGCGCGCGATCTACTTGCAAGCAACGTGTTGACCAGCCCGCCACGCGGGGGGCGACACGACTCAGCGGGGCGTCTGGACCGTGCCCGCTTGTGCCGTCGCCAACTCCCGCACCAGCTCCCGCAGCCGCGCCAGCGCAGGCGACGGATTGCCCCGCCGCAGCGCCAGGTGCAGCGGGGCGGACAGCGCGGGGCAGTCCAGGTCGCGGTAGACGATGTCCTCCCCGCCCAGCCGGCGCATCGAAGCCGGCACCACCGACACCCCGAGCCCGGCGGCCACCAGGCTGAGCGTGGCCGGCAGGCGCGGCGCTTCCTGCGCCACCAGCGGGCTGAAGCCGGCCGCGCGGCAGGCGGCGAGGATGCTGTCGTAGAGGCCGGGGCCGGTCGGGCGCCGGTACAGGATGAAGGGCTCGCGCTCCAGCGCGGTCAGCGGCAGCGGCGCGGCCGCGCTACCGGCATCGGCCGCCAGCGGGTGATGGGCGGGCAAGGCAGCCAGCATGGGCTCGTCGAGCACCGGATCGAGCAGCAGGTCGGGCAGGCCGCCCGCCGGGGAGCGCACGAAGGCGGCATCGAGCCGCTCGTGCAGCACCGCGTCGGCCAGCTCGACGGTGCCGGCCTCCTCCAGCGCCACCGCCACGCCCGGCATGCGCGCGCGGAAGGCGCGCAGCACCGCCGGCACGAAGGGGTGGAAGCTGGCCGAGCTGGTGAAGCCCAGCGCCAGCCGCCCCAGTTCGCCGCGCGCGGCGCGCTGCACCACGCCGGGCAGGGCCTCGGCGCGCGCCAGCAGCACGCGCGCCTCCTCCAGCAGCGCCTGGCCGGCCTCGGTCGGCCGCACGCCGCGCGGCAAGCGCTGCATCAGGCGCGTGCCCAGCTCGGCCTCCAGCCCGCGCAGCAGCCGCGTCAGCGGCGGCTGCTGCATGTCCAGCCGCTCGGCGGCACGCGTGATATTGCCTTCTTCGGCCAGCGCCACGAAGGCGCGCAGGCGGCGCAGATCGATCATCCAGCCATCTCCCGCAGGACCTGGTTCACCATCCTGCTTTATCCATACCATCAGGGTATGGATATTGTGCTCGGGATGAGCTGGAAATCATAGATGAGCGCGCCTATGCTTGCGCCATCCCTTGCCGGGGCCTGACACGGCCGGCAAGGCCCGCAGCGCCCGCAACGCCCCCCAAAGCCATTGCCGGGCGGCAGCCTCCGCAGGAAATCCGCTAGAAGAGGAAGCAAGATGAGCTGGTCTGCCAGACAATACGTGGCGTTCGAGGATGAACGCACCCGCCCGGTACGGGATCTGCTGGCGGCAGTGCCGACGCAGGACGTGCGGCGCGCCGTCGACCTGGGCTGCGGCCCCGGCAATTCCACCGAGGTGCTGATGCAGCGCTTTCCCGGCGCGGAGGTCGCCGGTGTGGATAACTCCGACGACATGATCGCGGCGGCGCGCCAGCGCCTGCCCCAGGTACCGTTCACCCTGGCCGGCATCGAGGACTGGCAGCCGGCTGCGCCGGTCGACGTGATCCTGGCCAACGCCGTGCTGCAGTGGGTGCCGGACCATCGCAAGGTGCTGCCGGAACTGATCGGCAAGCTCGCCCCCGGCGGCAGCCTGGCGGTGCAGATGCCCGACTCGCTCGACGAACCCGCCCACCGGCTGATGCGCGAGGTGGCCGCCGCCGGCCCCTGGGCGGCCAAGCTGGCGGATGCCGCCAATGCCCGCACCGGCCTGTTCACGCCGACCGAGTACTACGCCATGCTGCGTCCACATGCGGCGCGCGTGGACGTGTGGCTGACGGTCTACCACCACCCGCTGGCGGCGGGGCCTGCGGCCATCGTGGAATGGTTCAAGGGCAGCGGCCTGCGCCCCTTCGTGCAGGCCCTCGACGAGGCCGAGCGCGCCGACTACCTGGCGCGCTACCAGGACGCCGTGGCGCAGGCCTACCCGACGCTGCCCGACGGCTCGGTGCTGCTGCCCTTCCCGCGCCTGTTCATCGTCGCGACCCGCTGAGCGGCGCCCGGCCTCGCCCCGGCCGCCGTACCCGTTGATGCGCGCGCGATGGCCGGCGCCACAGGCCCGCGCCTCAGGCCGGCAGGTGGCAGACCGCCTCGATATTGTGGCCGTCCGGGTCCAGCACGAAGGCGCCGTAGTAGTCTGGGTGGTAGTGCGCGCGGATGCCCGGCGCGCCGTTGTCGCGGCCACCGGCGGCCAGCGCCGCGCGATAGAAGGCATCGACCGCCGCCCGGCTGTCGACGCGGAAGGCCACATGCACCGGCGGCCGGTTGGGCGTGCCGGCGCTGATCCAGAACTCGGGCTTGTCCGGCGGCCCGAAACCCGCCATGTCGGTATGGCCGGTGACGCTGGCCGGCAACTCCATGTTCTTGAGGAAGCCGATGGCGCCCAGCGCCTCAGTGTAGAACGCGCGGCTGCGGGCGAAATCGCCGACGAGCACGCCGGTATGGTCGATCATCTTCGCTGTCTCCTTGCCTTCCGGGGCGATGGCGGCCATTGCAACCGCGCGCGGGCGCGCTGTCAATCGCCGTCAATCGCCGTCAATCGGCGCGCCACCGCCGCCTGGCAGCGCCGCCGCCGTCCAGGGTGCCGCACCCCACACTGCCGGCTGTGCCCCATCGTCTACACTGGATAACGTTGGTACCCATTGGTGCCTTCCAGCGCCGCACTCCGCCGCCGCAATCAGCCGCCGTATCTCCGCCACCCATGCGCACCCGCTCCGATCCGCTCCGGCTTGACCGCAAGATGCGCCCGCACGCCGCCTTCGCCGACCTGGCCGAGGCGGACCTCGCCGCCATCGGCGAGTGCCTGGAGGTGCTTGCCAGCCGCAACGCGGTGGAAGACGTGCACGCGCTGCGCGTGGCCACCCGCCACCTGCGCGCGCTGGCCTGGACCTTCGCGCCCGCGCTGCCGGCCGGCATGGCGCGGCGCTGGCGCCAGCTGGTCGGCGAGCTGGCCGATGCCGCCGGCCCCGTACGCGACTGGGACGTGTTCGCGCTGGAAACGCTCAAACCCGCGCTCGACCGCCAGCCCGGCGACCCGGTGCTGCTGGCGGTACTGGACACCGCCGCCGCGCGCCGCGCCGAGGCGCACGGGGAGATGCGGGCACGGCTGGCCCAATGCCGCCACTGGCCGCTGCCGGCACTGCAGCGCGACCTGGTCCACCTGCGCGGCGGCGTGGGACCGCACCTGCCGGCGGCGCCCGCGCTGGGCCCCTTCGCCCGCCAGCGCGTGGCGAGCACGCGCAAGCGGCTGCGCCAGCTGAAGCGCGCCGCACATGAGAACGACACCGCCAGGCTGCACAAGCTGCGCATCCGCGGCAAGCTGCTGCGCTACACCCTGGAAGCGCTGGCCGAGGTGCTGCCGGCGCGCCGCACCGCAGCCCTCCACGCGAAGCTGGTCAAGCGCCAGACCCGGCTCGGCCGCGTCATCGACGCAGCCGTGGCGCGCCGCCTGCTGTGCGAATGCCTGGGCCAGGCGCCCGCGCCGGGCCAGCCGGCCTGACAGCACCAGGCCCACGCCCTGCCCCGCCCTGCCCGCCGCCACCGGCGCACCGGCGGCCAGGCGCCGCCCGCCACACCTTCTGCGACAATACGCCCATGACTGCCTCCCAGCCTCCCATCGCCGCCATCGCCACCGCGCCCGGACGCGGCGGCATCGGCGTGGTGCGCGTCTCGGGCCCCGACGTGGCCCCCATCGCGCGCGCCCTCTGCGGCCAGACGCTCAAGCCGCGCCACGCCACCTACCTGCCCTTCCTCGACGCCACCGGCGACGTCATCGACCACGGCATCGCGCTGTACTTCCCCGCGCCGAACTCCTACACCGGCGAAGACGTGCTCGAACTGCAGGGCCACGGCGGCCCGGTGGTGATGCAGATGCTGCTGGCGCGCTGCCTGGAAGCCGGCCGCGGCATCGGCCTGCGCCTGGCCGAGCCCGGCGAGTTCACGCGCCGCGCCTTCCTCAACGACAAGCTCGACCTGGCCCAGGCCGAAGCCGTGGCCGACCTGATCGAAGCCAGCACCGAAGCCGCCGCGCGCTCGGCCGCGCGCTCGATGGAAGGCGTCTTCTCCAAGGCCATCCACGAACTGGTCGACAAGGTCATCCACCTGCGCATGCTGGTGGAAGCCACGCTCGACTTCCCCGAGGAAGAACTCGACTTCCTCGAAGCCTCCGACGCGCGCGGCCAGCTCGCCGTGATCCGCGCCAACCTCGCCGGCGTGCTGGCACAAGCGCGCCAGGGCGCGCTGCTGCGCGAAGGCCTGTCGGTGGTGCTGGCCGGCCAGCCCAACGTCGGCAAGTCCTCGCTGCTCAACGCGCTGGCCGGCGCCGAGCTGGCCATCGTCACGCCCATCCCCGGCACCACGCGCGACCGCGTGCGCGAGACCATCCAGATCGAAGGCATCCCGCTGCATATCATCGACACCGCCGGCCTGCGCGACGACACCGACGACGAAGTCGAGCGCATCGGCATCCAACGCACCTGGGACGCCGTCGGCCGCGCCGACATCGTGCTGCACCTGGTCGACGCCACCGACTACGTGCGCAACGGCCTGTCCCCCATCGACGACCAGATCGACGACCGCCTCAGCGGCGTGCTGCCGCCGGGCTCGCCCATCCTGCGCGTGGTCAACAAGATCGACCTCGCCCCCGCCGCCGGCGACGCGCACTTCAGCAGCAACCGCCCGCACGTGGTCGCCGCCAACGGCCCCAATCCCAGCGAAGTCTGGATCTCCGCGCGCAGCGGCGCCGGCATCGAACTGCTGCGCGCCCACCTGCTGCGCCTGGTCGGCTGGCAATCGTCCGGCAACGAAGGCACCTTCCTCGCCCGCGAACGCCACCTGACCGCGCTGCGCAACGCCCAGTCCCACCTCGACATGGCCGCCGAACAGGCCGACCAGCAGGCCCAGGCACTCGACCTCTTCGCCGAGGAACTGCGGCTGGCGCAGGACCACCTGAACAGCATCACCGGGGAATTCACCAGCGATGACCTGCTGGGGACGATTTTTACGCGGTTCTGTATCGGCAAGTGAGGGGTGGCGGGCCGTGTGCGCGGCCCGCGCACCACAGGTATGGAAGCGGTGCATCGCATTTGACGATGCACCGGACCATCGCTCTCCAGCGATGAAACACTTTGCGTTCCGTGCACCTGGCGCCGTTGCCGGCGCGGCGCAGCGTGCTATTCTCCATTCGCCCCTGAAACAACAGGGGCCAGGTTTGGCGACCTGAACAACGTTGGCGGACAGCCGCATCGGTGCGGCATCTTCCGTCTTCCTGTGCCAACGTTGGAGGCCGCCATGCGCAAGACCCACGCACATCCTGAGCACCCAGACACCGGATTGTCTTCGCGCAGGCGAAGCCTCTTCGAGCATCGCGACAATGCGTTCGCCGAACACATTGAGCGTGCCGCCTATCTGGGCCAACTGTCGAACACCGGCCCACTCGTCGAATGCCTGAACCGCGCTGTGCGGGTCGCCAGAGGCTTGGACATGCTCTTCACGCTTGCGCGCAACAACGCCGTCGAACAGCATGAGGATGAACAAGCCGACGATGGCAATAGGGCGCTCGGCCCGCTCAGTCCGGCCACCATGGATGTGCTGTTCGATTTGGGGCAGACGGCCGCGGAATTGCTGGCGCGGGACATCGGGGTTGTCGCCGCCTGGACGGAGGAGAATGGATTGGTTGAGGACGGCCGCTAGGACATGGTCCGCTTCGTCCTCCAGAATTGGGGGGGCCCAATGCCTCCTCCTAGGGTATTTCAATGCTTACAACACCCTAACGATGGCCGTACGCTTGAAGCCTTCATACAGTTCAAAAACACACCCGGGTTTCAACCTCTCAATCGGATCTGTTGGCATGAGAAATCGGGCTGTTGCATTGAACGACACAGCATGCGCAATTTCCGGGGAATCGAACTCCAATACGACACTCCACGCCTCGTTTGGCCAAGTCGCAGCATCTTCAGGAAATTTCGCCACGGTCGAATAAGTATTGGACGAAGGCAGATTTACCATCTTTTCCGGCAACCACTGCACATGCACCTTAACAGACTCACCCATCGCACAAGCTCCTCGACAACGATCAAGAGCTACCATTTGATGGTCACTCCTTTCAACTGATCTAGCTCGCCCTAACGCGCTGCGCCAATGCCGTCTAGCCGTTCTACCCGTATGAGCTGGTTGGCTTGAATCGTTGGCATTTGTGCACGCACAACCGTCGAGTTACGGGGCCGTTCATCACATTGCCCCATTGCTCCGCATGCTCTGAACTTTCAGCAAACCACTTACCACCCAGAGAATTCGGACCAGCCTCAAACTTGCCGGTCGCCTGAATTTGCCTCAATTCACCTTGCGTTACTGCTCGATAGAGGGTCGTAGTCTCTTTCCCGGCAGCTTTTGCCGCAGCCCCAATCCCCTTGACAATCCCTGCCCCAATACCCGGCCCGACCACCCCCTGAGACAAGGCATCTGACAAGTTGGCTGACTGCTGATGCGACCAGCTGTTCGTTATCGCAGCCGGCGTCGGAATGGGCTGGATCTTCGACTCCACACCCATCAGGTTGTTCGTCGAGCACAGCGCCGCCAACCCGCTCGGATCGGTGACGTTGATGGGGTTGTTCCCCACATATGCATACCAATTCAGGTCATCCTTGTACCCAATCGGATCCGTCTGCAGGAAGCGCCCCAGCACCGGCGAATACATCCGCACCTTGTAATAGTACAACCCGAGCGGCGCCAGGTACTGCTGCCCCGTATAGCCAAAGCGGGACGCCGGCGTGCCCTCCGTCTCCCCGAACGGCCCATACGCCTGGCTAATCGTCAGCGCAACGATACTGCCCTGCTGTCATGGCGTATCTAACTACTTGGACAGAGCCTCAATGATGGCACTGGCATGAGATTCATCCAGTGGAACCATTAAAGCTGGATTAGCAAGTTCATACAAAACCTCATCAAGCTTCTCCTCCGATCTCTTTTCAAGGGCAATATCTTCCCGCCCCTCAATTAAATTAGCCCATCGCTCCACATCACTCACCGACAACTCTCGACTTAGGTACCGCCTGAGCACATCAATCAAATGTGCACGACTCAATTCGATTGCCTCCCCTTCAAAATCCCAATCAAATTCTCGAAGGCGGGATTCAATCTCATCCAATGGAAATGAAAGCTCAACCAATGCTCTGACCGTATCCAAACGATTCTTGTTCATGGGTACACGCCTCCTGTGATTTTATCCTTCACATGGACAATTTTCCCTGCTGGGTCGTAAGTAGTTTTGGTGTACTGTGTAGTCACGCCAGCAGCATCGATCTGCTTCTCATATACCGCTGAAGATCCCGGCACTCGCCCCGGTGACATCGCTTGAGCAGCTACGCCGTCATTTGGGAGCGCCTTCAATGCAACGCTATCCTTAGCATTAGAAGGCAGCTTACTTGTAAAGCGGTCAACGTTCTTAGCCTGCGCAGCGTTGAGCTTGAGTACGTTTGCCGTAGCCCCAATCCCCTTGCCGATCCCCCCGCCAATCATCGGCACGTCGCTTGTCGCTATATCAGTCGCGATCAACCCCACAGCGAGAAGCGGCGCCAGTGGCAGAGCAGCAACCAGCGTACGAGGACCGTCAGCGACCGGCTTGAACGACAACCCCTGCGAGAAATCCCCCGTCGTTGCCGCCAGCCCCATCGGATCGGCAAAGTTGATCGGGTTGTTCCCCACATACGCATACCAATTCAGGTCATCCTTGTACCCGATCGGATCCGTCTGCAGGAAGCGCCCCAGCACCGGCGAATACATCCGCGCCTTGTAATAGTACAACCCGAGCGGCGCCAGGTACTGCTGCCCCGTATAGCCAAAGCGGGACGCCGGCGTGCCCTCGGTCTCCCCGAACGGCCCGTACGCCTGGCTGCTCGTCGTCGCGCCGCTGCGGTTCGTCTGCGCGACGATGCTGCCCTGGTGGTCGGCGTACAGCCAGCTCTTGGAGGCCGTGCCCGGGCCTTCGTACTGCACCAGCGGCTCGTCGATGCCCGGGCCGAACACATAGCGGCGGGCCAGCGCGCCGGCGGCGTCGTATTCCGCGGCCAGTTCCCGCCCGTTGTACAGCAGCGTCGTCGCCGTGCCGTTGATCGTGGTCCGGAGCATCCGGCCTTCCGGGTCGTAGTCCAGCGTGGCGCTCGTGCCCGCGCGCGTGGCTGTCCGCAGGCGGTTGTCCAGGTCGTACGCGTACGTCCAGGTGCCGTCGCCGGTCAGATTGCCGTTGCGGTCATACGTCATCGCCTTGCCGCCGGCCGTGCGGTACTGGTTCAGTCCGTTGGCTGTATAGGTGCTGGTTCCCGTCGATGGCTTCCAGACATAGCGGTCGTTCGTTACGTTCACATACGTGATCTCTCCCAGCTGGTTGCGCATGAAGATGGCGATCCAGTCCTCGACGCGGTTCGTGAACCAGTGGTCCTTGCGCCACATCCGCCCCAGGCTGTCGTAGAAGAACTCGCTGAACGTGCCATTGCCAAAGTTCACCTCCGCTCGACGGTTGAGCGCGTCATAGCTGTACTTCGCCAGGCTCACCGTGCCGTTTTCCAGCAACTCCAACGGGCGGCCAGCCTTGTCATACGTGGTCGACACATGGAAACCGTCCGGCCAGGCAACGTCGGTCACGTTGCCAGCGGCGTCATAGCTGTAACGCAGCGTCCGGCCGCCAGCACTGGTCTGCGTCAATTGCCCCAGCGCGTCGTAGACGTTGGTGATCGTGTGGCTGCCGTTGCTGAACTGCGACGCGGTTTTCAGGCCACGCAGGTCGTAGCTGTACTGCACGTTGCCCACGCCCCCTGGGAAGGCGCGTGCGCTCAGACGGTTCAAGGCGTCGAAGGTCTGCGTTACGGTCTGGCCATCACGTTTGCGCAGTGCGATCAGGTTGCTGTTAGCATCCCACGTGTACTGCTCGTAGTTGTTCAAGTCGCCCTGACCCGGCGAGCCCTCCAGCGGATAGTGCGTGCGATAGAGGCGATCGTGTCCGTCGTACAGGTTGACGGTCGTATTGCCCTTCGCATCGGTCGTCAGCGCGACCGTGCCGTTCGGGTTGTAGACGTAGCTCACATAGTTCTGCTGCAGACCCGTGCCCACGGCCTTGCGCACGCTCTTGACGCTGTCGTCGGCGTTGTAGACGGTCTCCGTGACCCGATTGCCGCCATCGGCTGCAGGCAGGAACTGCGTGACCCGCACCGGTCGGTGGTGGTCGTCATAAGCCGTGTCGGTGATCGGCGTCGGTGCAGCCTCGGAGGGACAAGACACCGCACCGGAAAGCTGCAACGCAGGCCCCCAAGAGCGCACCACGTCGCCCATCGCGTTGTAGCGCTTGCACGTAACCATCCGATTGTTGTCAACGTATGCACTACGACGTACCTCACGATTGTTGTGGTCATACTCGATCGTCTCGTATGCGCCAAGCAGATTCGCATTCGTGCGGATGACGTTGTCCCGCTTGTCATAGAAGTACTCGATCCGCGGCGCGCCATCGCGCTGACTTGAAGTCAGCCGGCCTTCGCTGTCATAGGCCGTGACGGTCCTGATCTTCTGTCCGAACGCATCTTGAGTCGTAACTGCAGGCGTGCCATCCGCCGCGTAGCTGATGGCAGTGGAGACACTGCGTTTGCCATCGATCTTCTCCGTCACGCGAATCGGGCGCAGATAGCTTCCCTTTCCGGCTGGCGTGACTTCTTCGTAAGTCGTTTCCGTAACGGGAGCCACACCGCCTACGGCAGGACGTATGACTTTCGTCAATTGGATGACGTACTTTGGCACGCGGTAGTCATACGACGTGTGGTATTCATATGAAGTCGTCAAGCCTCGTGCATCGACCGAAGTCAATGGCAAACCATGGCTAGGTTCATATGTGAACCTTTGCGTCAGAACTGGTTCGGCCGAACCCGCGCGCGGAACGCGGGAAACCGTTGCCACGTTGTGTGTGCACCTGGCCTCCAAAAGCGTACAACTCCGGTCGTCGTACGTATGCTCCGTGCGGTTTCCTTCCGGCTTTGTTTCGCGTACCAGGCGGTTTTGACCGTCGTAGTCCCTCACCGTCCAGTTGCCGACCGGGTCTCCGATCCGCAGCAGATTTCCTTCTCCGTCGATATAGTTGGTACGCGCGGTCCCGCCCGGGCCAAGTTCCTCCGTGCGCGATCCGGCAAAGTAATACTGGAACAGATTGCCCGCCGCGCTGGTCTGGGTACGCACCCGCCCGAGCGTGTCGTAGGTATTGGTCACGACCGGTACCGTCGGAAAGCTCGGCTCGAAGAACTTTGTCATCCGGCCCGGTTTGTCATATTCGAAACGCGTCGGGAGACCATCCGGATCCACCGCGCTGATCAGGTTGGCGTTGCCGTCGTACGCATACCGCACCGTCTTCTGCGGACTGCTGACGCTCTGGAGGCGCCCATTCGCATAGGAGAAGGCCAAGCGCCGGCCGGCGCTGTTCTCCACGCGCGTCAACTGGTCGCCATCCCAGGTGAAATCGATGGTCTCGCCGCTGATATCGATAAATTGCTTGACCTTTCCGTCATACCAAGGAAATACGTGGGTTCCAGCGCCTTCCTTGGCGTACGTTCTGTAGGTCCAGCCGTTGTTTCCCTCGAACAAGTAGGCTGCCTTTCCAGGCGGGGAACTAAAGAACGCTCTGCTGAGTTGAGATGGCAAACGCACGAACACGTCACTATTCAAGCCTCGCTTGACGATCTTCGTGTTGTTCGTCAGCCCATCGCCAAACCAGCGTTTCGCCATCACAGCGATGAGGAATTTGTCCGCCGGCATCGCAGGATCATTCAGCAGATCCAGCGAGGCCCGGTGCTCCATGATCGTACCGACCGCGTCGAGTGCGAGCCGGTCGCCCAGGCCGAGGAAACCATCGGACGCCGTGCGAATGCTCATGTCATAGTTGTGCGTCCAGCCCCTGCCGAGCGGCCCCGTCTGCCCACTCATGCCGCTGCTGTAGAAGCGCCGGAATCTCAGCGCCCCCGCGCCCTCGCCATAGCCTGTCTTGATATCCTGATGCTCGTACAGGAAATTGCCGTGCACCATATCGATAGGATCGCCGAACAACGTCCCAGGCCCGAAATGCCCGATCTGGTTGAATGGCGCCTTTGAATTGCTGATCGTGTTGAGGTTGTAGGTCGGCGCCGGCACCGGCTTGGTGAAGTACCCGCCCGAGTACCCGCCGGAGATGATCGACCCGAGCTCATACTGCTCCCCATGCCCGCGTACGAAGTAACCCGCGCCCTTCCATTGGTTCTCGACCAACTCGCAGTTCGCGGGAAGTAGCAACTCGTTACCCTTGTTCACGTAATCCTGGAAATTGCCAAGATGTCGCTGGCAATTTGACAGTGAACGCTGAACGCTCGCGTAGTTCCCCTTGGTGGCCTTGTAGATCGTCTGTCCCTCGCTCATGGCCAGGTCCAGCAGCTTCACGGTCGAGACGGCCGAAACGCCCGAGGTCTGGTTGACCGCAGTCGATTCGAGAATCGACTGATGCATCGCGTAGCTGTCGAATGCCGCCTGCTCAAGACTCATATCACGTGCCATCTGTGCCGGCGAACTCACATTGCTCGGCAGATCGACATAGGGGCCATCGGTATAGCCCGCGATCCCGACCTGGTGCTGCTGTACCGTATAGACATTGGCCAGGCGGTCCGTGATCGACGCGCTGAGCATCGTCTGCGATACCCACTGCGAACCCATCACGCCCAGGCTCGCACCGAGTATTGCCTCGCTCGTATCGGCATGGCCTGCCGCCCGAAGCTCCTCCAGATTCTTCAGGTAGTACTGGGACAATCCCCGCCCGGCCGGACCCCAGCCGTTCACGATCAGATACGTGCCGCCGCCCGTGATGCGCTGCTCGAACGCATGGTTCGCGAATTCGTTGCGATAGGCGTGATGCGTGACGACGAATCTCACGACACTGTTCGCGCCGGGCGCCACTGCAGTCCCGGGGGCGCCGATGGCCTGACCATCGAGCCTGAGCACCGGTTGATTTGCGGTGTTATAAGTGATCGTCAGCCGTTTGCCGTAGATCGCATCGGAGGTGAAGGTCTGGTCGATGCCCTGATACTGCACGCGTACCGTCGGCTTGAACTCCGCCGGAATCTCGGTCCATTCGTCCTGGCTCCGGCTCGTATCGGCCAGCGGGTTCCGGGTCTGCCGCAGCGCGCCCGCATAGAAGGGAACGATGGACTTGCCGCCAATAATGTCGCTCAGCGTCGCCGTCGGCTTGTTCTTGCGGATCCAGTCGGCCAGGTTCATCGACACGCTCGAGAGATCCGCTCGGATGTTGTTGCGATTCAGGCCACGGACCTGGTCCGGCGTCACGGTGGCGCCGGACTTGGCGTTTTGCAGGAAGGTCGCGGCGTTGTAACCCGCCGCCGCGCTCAGGTCGATACCTGGCTTGATAGTGTGCGGCTTGTAGCTCGGATCGAACGTGTACCACGTGCCACCGATATTGGCCTTGAGCCAGACGTGCTCGATCGAAATGTTGGCCAGTGGCGCACTCGTCTTGGGGCAACTGACCGCTTGCGTGGCGTTGATTTCGTGGACTGGAATCTGGGTCTGCGCCATCAGGTTCCGGACCGCGCAGACATCGCCGGTCGGCACCCCGAACCAGTCCGCGAACTGCTGGGCGTTGAGCTTGATCGCGCCGCGCACGATGCGCGTGTCGTAGCCCGAGATGCGCAGCAGCGACGCCATCAACTGCGCCTGGTCGGCTGGGCTGCCGTAGTTGTCGAGTACCGCGCCCTGTGCACCCTTGTGGATGCCGCGCACCGGATCGAGTTCGATATTGTTGCGAACGTACTGGTAGATCAGATCCGGATGATGGCGGAGCGCACGCGCGAGTTCATCGAGCGATGCCGGCCCGGCTGGCGCGATGTGGGCCACGACATTGTCGTCGCCGGCCGCGCGGGTGCCGCCCGACCGCATGCTGCGCTCGGTTTCCTTCGGCTCCGGGGAGTTCGGCAGGTTGACGCTTTCGACACCGCTTGCAGCGGCTCTGCTGCGCTTCAGGTTGAGCTTCGGCAACGTTTCGATCGCGCCGCCCGCATTGAGGTTTGCCGGCAACATGGCCGCGGCCTTGGCATCGTGCGCCATGGCCGCCTCGGCCGTCACCAGTGACATCCGTGCCCAGAGCACGTTCGGCTGCGGCGCGAACTCCTCTCCTGGCGTCAGCCTGCTCGCCTTGCCCTGCGGGTCAGCCTCGCGACCACGGCGAATCGGCGCTCCCTGGGCGGCTGTCGCGCTGGTCGCAGGCGCCCGCTCCGCTGCCGCGGGGGCCTTTGTAGAAAATTGGACGTTGCCGGCTTCGGCAGCGCCGAGATACAGCGTCAGCGCACCGGCGAGCGCCGTCAGCACCTTTGCACAACCGGATCGGGATACGCGATCGGCGCCGCCTCGTTGCACGGCCTGCTTGCCTCGGAGTACATCGTCAACCATCGAAGGTTCCTCGGAGATAGGGATGGGTCTTAAGCGATGTGAAAATCCGGCGCGCACGCTGCCCCGCCCCTGTTGCGATACGACAAGGGCGTTGGTCGACAAGGACCGCTCGTTCAGACTGGGTGCGCGAGCCCGCCCGTCAATGAGGATGGGCCGTCACGCGTGCTGCGAAGCGTTTCCGTGCGCGGCGAATGCGGAAAACGTCAGTTACGGGCTGGTGCTGACGACGCTGGTCCGGTTGCCCGCCGCGTCGTAGCTGTAGGTGATGGTCGTCTTTTTGTTTCCGACGTTGTAGACAACCTTGGCCAGGCGCCCTAGCGGGTCGTACGTGTATTCGACCGAGTTCGCCGAATGGGCCAAAGGCGACAAGGCGAAAATGGCGGCGCCCAATGCGAAATGCAAAGCAAACCGCAGATTGAGGCGTCTAGCCCGTGTAGTGCCGGCCTGAACCGCACCGGACTGCTTGATCGATTGGCCCCTCGATGATTCGACAAATCCCTGCATGGCAATACGTCCTTTTTCTTTTACTTCTTGCGTTGGATTGCTGCTCAGCCTGCAATTACCTTCGATTGCCTGCTGTCACCTACGATGACTGTTGTGATCCATACATTGCGACGCTGCGCGGAGGCTATCAAACGATCACCTGTCTTTCAATCCAGAAATCGGCGGCAGTTCAATGGTTTGTCTTTAATCTTATTTTTCCGCGCCACCCTTGGGAATTTGCTGATTCTAGTTACCGCACAATTCGTGGAACCATGCTTGCCGACATGTCGAGTGTGCCGACATTTTTTCTGGCGAGACATCATGCATGCGTCTCGAACACCATAGAAATCGCCAAAAGGGCTTTACATGATGCGCCGTGCGATACATGAACAAGCCTGTCGAACCTTGGCGACGACTGTCGGCCCCCTGTCAGCCATCCAACGCTTCCCGAAAGACAAAGCCGTGCCGATCGGGCGCCATGCCGGCTTTACCTTGCTCGAGCTTCTGGTGGTACTGGTCATCATCGGCCTGCTCGCGGGCATCGTCGGTCCGCGGCTCTTTGCCAATGTCGATAAATCCAAGGAAACAACGGCGAAGGCGCAGATCGATGTGCTGAGCAAGGCCGTGGACCAGCTCAGGCTCGACATCGGCCGTTACCCGACCACCCAGGAAGGGCTCGCCTTGCTGACCACGCCGCCGGCCGACGGCACGCCCGGCTGGAGCGGTCCCTACCTGAAGAAGGCCGTCCCGGATGATCCCTGGGGCAAGCCGTACCGCTACACCTTCCCTGGGGCACACGGTGGTGATTACGACATCGTGTCGGACGGTCCGGGCCGGAACGCACCGGCCTCGCCGCGGATCCGCAACTGAGTCCGCCGTTTTCTCCAGACGCTTGTCTCGACGGGGCGCCCTGCACTGTGCCGAAATTCGTATTGCTTGGTTTGAACGCACGTGGCCGATTGCAGCAGTTCGATCTGCAGGCTGCCAATCGACACGACGCGCAACAGGAGGCCGTGCGCCGCGCCGGTCAGGCCGGCGTGCAGATTGTCGACGTCAGCGCCGCGCGGTCCGGTGAAGCGGGCGCCGCGCTCTCGCGCACCTCCCTGCGTGACCTCTTGCGCGGCAAGCGCTTCGACCTGTCTCTGTTCGTCCATGAACTGCTGGCGCTGCTGCGCGCGGGGCTGTCCCTGACCGAAGCGCTGGAGACGCTGGATGAACGCTGGCGCCACCAGCACGCCTCGGCCGCGGAAGAACAGGGCCACTATGTGCTGCCCGACCTCGTGCGCCTGATGCAGGAGGGCAAGTCTTTTTCGACCGCCCTGGCCATGCATCCGGCGTGCTTTTCCCCGCTGTTCATTGCCATGATGGCCGCCAGCGAGCAGACGGGCAGCATGGCGGAGGCGCTGGAGCGCTACCTGCAGTACCACGCGCAGGTCAGCGTCGTCCGGCAGAAGCTGATTTCCGCCTCGCTCTATCCCGCGCTGCTGATGCTGACAGGCACCATCGTCGCCTTCTTCCTGGTCTGGTTTCTCGCGCCGCGCTTCGCCCATGTCTACGAAGGGATGACGCCGGCCGATCTGCCTGTGCTCTCCGCGTGGCTGCTGAAGATCGGGCTCTTTGTCAGCGACCATACGCTCGCCTCCCTCGGCTGCCTGCTCGGCCTGCTCGTGGCAGCGGCCACCCTGCTGGTACGCCCCGCCGTGCAACAACGATGCCTGGCGCTGTTCGCGCGGATCGGCTGGATCGGCGAGACGCTGACGCTCATGCAGCTCGCCCGCTTCTATCGTTCGCTCGGCATGCTGCTGCAGGGCGGTGTCGCCCTGCTGCCGTCGCTCGACATGACCCGGGAACTGCTGCCGCTGCCGCTTCAGGATGGATTGACGCGCGCGATGGCCCGCATCGCGCAGGGCAGGAAGGTGAGCGAGAGCCTGGCGCAGGAGCAGCTGATGACCACTGTTGCGCTGCGCCTGCTGCGCGCAGGTGAGCGCAACGGCCAGATCGCCGGCATGCTCGAACAGGCCGCGATGTTCCATGAACGGGAGATCACGCAGTGGATCGAGCGATTCGCCCGGCTGGTGGAGCCGCTCCTGATGCTGGTGATGGGGTTGGGAATCGGCACGATCGTCGTGCTGCTCTATCTGCCGGTGTTCGACCTGGCGGGGAACCTGCAATGAGCCGCGCGCGAAGGCCAGCGACGCCAATGACGCCAATGACGCCAACGCCCCCGACACCAACCGCCGCCCTGCTCGCCCAGGCCCGGTCGCTGGCCCGCACGGAGGGCGAGCCTTTGCTGTGCGCGCTCGAGAAGGTCGGCGGCCTGCCGGCCGACGACATGCTGGCGCTGGTCGCCGGCGAAAGCCGCATGGCCGTGCTGCGGCTCGCGCAGATGGAAGCCATGACGCCGGACTTTTCCGGCTTCAGTTACGCCGAGTGCCTTCAGCAGAATTGCGCGGTGCTGCACGATGGCGATCGTGCTGCTGCTGCTGATGATGGTAATGGCGAAAGCCATCGCATCCTGGTCTGCGACGATCCGTGGAATACCGCCCTGGTCTCGCTGGCAAGCTACCGGCTGTCCGGCTATTTCGATCTGGCCTTTGCGCATCCGCTCGAGCTGAAGGCATTGCTGGCCCGTTTCGGCAGCGACCAGGAGACGCTCTCCCAGTTGATCCGGCTGGACCATGCCGCCGACGGCGCGAACGGCGCGCAGGAGATTTCCCTTGCCTCGATCGCCAGCGACGACAGCCAGGTCGTGCGCCTGGTGAACTCGACGCTGTACGACGCGCACCGCAACCGGGTGTCCGATATTCATTTCGAGAACTCGCTGCGCGGGCTGTCGATCCGCTATCGCATCGATGGCGTCATCTCGACCGCTCGCGTGCTGAGCGATGCCGACATGGCCGAACAGGTCATCTCGCGCCTGAAGGTCATGGCCGAACTGGACATCGGCGAGCAGCGCATTCCGCAGGACGGCCGGTTTTCCGTGTCGATCCACTCGCGCGAGGTCGATTTCCGCGTCTCGATCATGCCAGGCCTGTTCGGCGAAGACGCGGTCTTGCGCATTCTCGACCGCCAATCGCTGACGACGGATATGGCGCAGTTGAATCTGGACCTGCTCGGGATCGACACGCCCACGCGCGAGGTGATGCGCCGCCTCGCCAATCATCCATACGGGATGTTGCTCGTCACCGGCCCCACCGGCTCCGGCAAGACGACCACGCTGTATGCCACGCTCTCCGAGATCAAGCGTGGCGACGACAAGATCATCACGATCGAGGATCCCGTCGAGTACCAGCTCGACGACATCCTGCAGATTCCGGTCAACGAAAAGAAGGGCCTGACGTTCGCGCGCGGACTGCGCTCTATCCTGCGGCACGACCCGGACCGGATCCTGGTCGGCGAGATCCGTGACCGCGAAACGGCGGAGATCGCCATTCAGGCGGCGCTGACCGGGCACGTGGTCTACACCACCGTCCATGCCAACAACGTGTTCGACGTGCTGAGCCGCTTCCGGCATATGCAGATCGATCCGTACAGCTTCGTGACGGCCCTGAACGGGATCGTTGCCCAGCGCCTGGTCCGCTTGATCTGCACGCACTGCGCGGCGCCCTTCGTGCCGGACGAGGCATCGTTGCACGATTCGCGCGTCACGCGCGAACAACTGGCGGACGGCCAGCTGCTGAAGGGGTCCGGCTGTGCGAATTGCCGCGGCAGCGGCTATCGTGGCCGCCGCGCGCTGGCCGAAGTGCTGGTGCTCGATGACGATCTGCGCGAAGCCATCCTGCAGCAGGCGCCGACCGGCCAGCTGAAGGAGATGGCGCGCCGGCGCGGCCTGCGCGCGATGCGCGAGCAGGCCATCGAAGCCGTGAAGCAGGGGCAGACCACCTTGGAAGAGATCAATCGTGTCACGTTTGCCGATTAAGCCGGCGGCACGGCGGATCGCCCGGCTCGGCCATTCGATCGGCCATTCGATCGGCCATTCGATCGGCTATTCGATCGGCCACGCGATTGGCAACCAGGCGGCCAGCGCGGCGCGGCCGCAGCGTTTGCGCGTCTATCTCGGACACGGCGCGCTGGCCGTGTGCCGGAGCGCGGGCCGCTTCCATTCGTCGGTGCAGGACAAGGCGATCCTGAGCGGGGGCACCGGCGTGTCCGATCTGCCGAACCAGCTGGCAGCGCTGGAAAGCTGGCTGGAAGCGCATCCGGCACGCGCGGACATCGACTGGATCATCGGCATCGAGCACGTGCGCTACCTGCTCCTGCCCTGGGACCCGCGGCTGGCGAGCGATGCGTTCTGCCGATCGCTGGCCGGTGCGCTCTTTGCCCAGCAGGGTGCCGGCGGCACGCCGTTTGCCGGCTACCAGCTCCGCTATTCGCCCCTCGCGTTCGGGCAGCCTTGCCTCGCCGCGCTGCTGACCAACGACATCATCCGCGAGCTGACTGCCTTTGCCCGGCGCCGGGGTTGCCGGACCACGCGGATCGAGCCCGCCCTGAGTGTCGTGTGGAACCGCTTCCGTGCGCGCTGGAAACACGACACAGGCGTACTCGCGCTCGTCGAGGGACCGCGCCTGCTGCGCATCGGCTTCGCGCACGGCCACATCACAAGCTTCTCGCTTCAGCCCTGTTCCGACACGCGGCCACCGGCAACGCCGGAGGAGACGACCTGGGTATTCCCGGCGCGCCACCCGGCCGCCCCCGGCGGCGACGTGCTGGTGCTCGACGGCTTCGCGCCGGACGACGATCCGCGCCTGGCCTACGCGCTCTGCGGGGTGTGAATGGGGCGTCTGCACTGGAATTTCGCCGATCGATCGCGCTGGAGCGGGCCATGGCTTGCCGTGGGCGTCATCGCGCTCGCTGGCTGCCTCCACGCGCTATGGTGGCGCGACGCCTTGCTCACGCAGCGCCAAGACATGGTCGAACGCGCCGCCCGCCTGGCACGCCGCGCCGCAATGCAGCAGCGCCCGGCGGCACCCGCCGTCCCGGCGGCGCTCGAAACCGTCTTTGCCGAGATGCACTACCCGTGGATGGACATGCTGGACAGCCTGCGTGCCGCCACGCCGGCGGGCGTCGATCTGCTCACGCTGGAGCCAGATAGCGGTGCGATCCGCCGTGTGCATATCCGCGGCGTCGCCGATCAGACGCAAAGCGTGTTCGAGCTGGTCACGGCCTTGCATCAGGATCCCGCCTGGTCTTCGGTGCAGTTGGTCAGCCAGGCCCGGAACGGCGATGCGAGCCCGCCGCCCGGCCAGCATTCCATTGCGCCCCTGCCGGGCGGGCCGGGATCGTCCGGTGCGCTGCCGCCGACCCTGTCTTTTTCGCTGCTTGCGGAATGGAGGGGGCTGTGAACCGTCGACACGTGCTGCACGTGGTGTCCTGGCGCGGTAACTGGGTGTGGGGCCGGATCGGGCCGCACCATCTGGTCATCGCGGGCCTGCTGACGCTTTGGGTGTCATTGATCCTCGCGATCGACTATCCCTTGCTCCGTGAAACAAGACAGTTGGCAAAGCAACTGGCTTCGGTGCCAGAACCCGGACGGGAACGGCCGAGCACCGCGAAGGCCGCGCAGGCCGGACCGCGCCAGATCGCCAAGGAATATGCAGCCACCTTGCCGGCATTCGACGCGTACCCGGGCCAGTTGCGCGCATTGAACCTCCTCGCGGACCAGCACGGCGTGGTCGTCGCCCGTGTCGATTACCGCTATGAGCCGTTGACGGGCTTGCCGATCCAGCGCCTCGTCCTGCGCATGGACGCCCAAGGGCAAGACCTGCCACTGCGCAGCTTCCTGCAGGCCATGCTCAACGCGTTTCCGAATCTGTCGATCGCCCGCCTCGCCTATGCAAAAGCCACGGATGGATCGCTGAAGGTCGATCAAGCGCTGGAGATCCACCTGTACTACCGCTGGCAGGCGGAGTGAGGGTGGCCGCATGAAGCTGACCATCTCCAGACCCGTGCAGCTTGCGCTGGCCATCACACTGGTCGGCACGGCCGTCGCCCTGCTGCGGCCGCCCCCGGTCGAACTCCCGATCCTGACAGCATGGACCGGCAGCCCGGCCGGCGGCATCCGCCTGCCCACGCCGGTACAGCCAGCCCAATCCGACCCGCCCTGGCTTCGACCCCAACTGCCCGAGCCCGTCGCGCCTCCGGCGCCGCCAGCCGAATCCGGGCCATCCGCACCGCCGCCGTTGGCTCCGGCCGGTCCGGACGATGCGCCGCCGCTGCCAGCGGCTCCGCTTGCATCCGAACCCGCTGCGCCGGACATCGTGTATCTCGGCCGCATCATCCGGGACGGCAAGACACAGGTCTTTCTTGCGTCCGGCGGCGGCGAACCGCTCGTGCTGAAGGCCGGTGACCTGCTGCATGGCAGTTGGGCGATCCAGGCGATTTCGTCCGCGCACATCACGCTCAAGCATGTGCATTCCGGCGAAACCCAGGTGATCGCGATGGGAGGCAACGCAAGCGGCGCTCCATCCGGCAGCCCGCACGGCGGCGCATCTGGTCAAGTCGGCCAACGCTTTCTTGGCAGCAGTCCGGCAGACATCCACATTCAACCCGTCCATTGACAGGCACAAGCATGATCCTGCTGCGTTTTGAGTTCCGAGCGGCTCCCGTCCGCGGCGCGCTTCGACGATCGCCGCGGCGGTGGGGTCTCGCCATGCTGGTGGCCTGTCTCGGCGGCTGTGCCGGCTATACCGACTGGCGCCAGGGCAACAAGCTGCTCGACGATGGCCGGATCGGCCAGGGGCTGGAGCAGATGCAGCAGGCCTCCAAGGAGAATCCGCAGCGCTACCGGATGAAATTCATCGCCGAGCGCGACCGCCAGGTGCGTCAGCTGATCCAGAAGGCCACCACGGCGCGCGCGAACGACCGCATCGACGAGGCGCTCGCCACGTATCAGCAGGTGCTTCGCTACGATCCCCAGCATAGCGAGGCACTGCGCGGCATCCGCCTGATCGCGCGCGAACAGCGCGAACGCATCGAGCTGGACGAAGCCCGTACCGCACTCGGCAAAGGCGATGCTGCCACCGCCCGGCAGTTGCTGGGCACCATTCTGGCGGAAAACCCTGGGCATCGGCAGGCCGGCGCGATGCTGCAGCAGATCGAGGCGCAATCCGTGCGCGCCGCGATGGTGCTGCCCGCGCTCAATCAATCGCTGCAGAAGCCGGTCACGCTAGAACTGAAGGATGTCGACATCCGCTCGGTGCTGGCGATCCTGACCCATACCTCCGGCATCGGCTTCGTGCTGGACAAGGACGTCAGTCCTGACCTGCGCACCACGATCTATGCGCGCGACACATCGGTGATCGACGCGCTGAACCTGGTCCTGCAGACCTCGCAGCTCGACAAGAAGGTGTTGAACGACACCACGCTGTTGATCTATCCGGCGACCGACGAGAAGCGCAAGCGCTACGACGACCTGGTGGTCCGCTCCTATTACCTGAACAGCGCCGACCCGCAGAAGGTCCAGGAAATGCTGCGCACCATCGTGGCGCCGAAGTCGATGTACGTGGACGGCCGCCTGAAGATGCTGGTGGTGCGCGACAGCGAGACCGTGCAGGACACCGTCGCCCGCTTGCTGAACCTGTACGACATCGCCAGTCCGGAGGTCATTCTCGATGTCGAGGTGCTGGAGATCAACGCCAACGATCTGCTCAATCTCGGCATCCAGTTTCCGGACCGCGTCAGCGCAAGCATGGTCGGGCCGGCAGGCGTGCCCGGCAGCATGACCATCGGCGACCTGAGGCATCTGAACCGGGATAGTTTCCCGTTGACGTTCCCGGATCCGCTGGCGGTGCTGAACCTGCGCCAGACCAGCGGCAGCACGCGGACGCTGGCCAATCCGCGCATCCGCGTCATCAGTCGCGAGAAGGCCAGCGTGATGATCGGCGACAAGGTGCCGGTCATCACCTCGACCGTCAACCAGACCTCCAGCGCCATCACCGAGTCGGTCAACTACCTGGATGTCGGCCTGAAGCTCGATGTCGAGCCGGAAATCCACGTCGACAACGACGTGACGATCAAGGTGGCACTGGAAGTCAGCAATATCGTCAAGGAGGTCCGCTCGTCGGCCACGGGCCTGCTGGCTTACCAGATCGGCACGCGCAATGCGAACACTGTGCTGCGGCTGCACGAAGGGGAAACCCAGGTGCTGGCCGGCCTGATCCAGAACAGCACGCAGGAATCCGGCACGCACATTCCCGGGCTGGGGAAGATCCCGCTGCTGGGGCGGCTGTTCTCGAACAGCAACGACACCACCACGCGCACGGAGATCGTGCTGCTCATCACGCCGCATATCGCCCGCTCGCTGGCGATGCCGAACGCCCACGCGCAGGCGTTCCCGAGCGGCACGGCCGAGCAGGTGTCGACCCGTCCGCTACGCTTGACGCCGGCGGCGCGGTACAGCGATTCGGACAGTCTGCCCGCGCCCGGCCCGGTCGAAGCTGCCGTCGACTCCGCGCCCTCGCCTTCCGCATCGGGGGCTGGGACCGGGGCGGGGACCGGGGCTGGGACCGGGGCGGGGACGGGCGCGGCCGTCGCCTCGTCCCCGGCTGCACTGGCGCTCGGTGCGCGGCAGGCGGGCGGCCCATCCCGCGCCGGGCAGCCCGACGGCGTCCGCTTCGATCTGGCCATGCCGTCGCAAGTCGCGCCGGACACCCCCTTCACGATCAACCTGCTCGCCATGGGACCGGGTTTCGACACCGCACAGGTCGACCTCGTGCCGGACCAGCCGGGCATCCAGCTGCTGAAGGTCGAACCGCGCGCCGGGGTGACGCTGGATGCGCGCCAGGAGCACGGCGTCATCCACATTACGGTCGGCGCGGCCACGCCCGACGGCTCGCTCGGCATGCTGACGTTCCAGGCCAGGCAGGCCTCGAAGGACCCGGTCAACCTGTCGCTGCAGAACCTGAGAGTCCAGCGCGACAACGCGCAACTGGCCGGGACCGTCGCCCTGCCCAAACCGCTGACGATATCCGACTGAGAGATGAAGCGATCCCACCATTCCGGCTTCACGCTGATCGAGATGATCGTGACGGTCGCCCTGGTCGCCATCATTGCGTCGGTCGCGACTCCGCTCTTCAAGATGCAGCAGCAGCGCGAGAAGGAACGCGAGCTCAAGACGGCGTTGCGTGACATCCGTGCCGCGATCGACGCCTACAAACGGGCGGGCGACGAGGGACGGATCGCACGCTCGCTCGATTCGACCGGCTATCCGGCCTCGCTCGACCAGCTGGTCAGCGGAGCCGTCGACCAGCGCGATCCGAAGGGCCGCAAGATCTATTTCCTGCGGCGCGTTCCGCGCGATCCGATGACCCGGTCCCCCGCCGTGACCGCCGCGGACAGCTGGGGCACGCGCAGTTACGCCAGCGAAGCCGACGATCCGCAACCCGGCGCCGACGTGTACGACGTGTTCTCCTTGAGCGGCAGGACCGGGAGCAATGGCATTCCGTACCGGGAGTGGTAATGGTGCGCGCGAAGATGAGCGGGAAGAGGAGCGGGAAGAGGAGCGGAAAATTGCCTGCGAAGCGCCTGCGCGGATTCACACTGATCGAGCTGCTGGTCGTGCTGGCCATCATCGCGACCTTGCTGTCGATCGTCGCACCACGCTATGTCCATCAGAGTGACCGCGCAAAAGAGGCCGCATTGAAGCAGAACCTGTCCGTGATGCGGCGGGCGCTGGACGAGTACTACAGCGACACCGGCAGGTACCCGGAGACATTGGGCGCGCTGACCGAACACCGCTACCTGCGCGCCCTGCCGCTCGACCCGGTCACCAATCGCCCCGACAGCTGGATACCGGTGATGGGTGACGGCGAGGACGACAAGTGCATCGTCGACGTGAAGAGCGGCGCGGCCGGTACCGCGCTGGATGGCAGCGCTTACCGCGCATGGTAGGCCACCTCTCGCGCCCTCGTCGTCAACGCGGCGTGGCCTATTTCTGGGCGCTGCTGATGGTGCTGTGCATCACGCTCGGGCTCGGCAAACTGCTGGACAATGCCGCGATATCGGATCAGCGCGCGCGCGAAGGCGAGCTGTTGTACGTGGGCAATCTCTATCGTGACGCCATCCGGCAGTACTCGGAGAGTACGCCCGCCGGCGCCCGGCCCTACCCCGATAGACTTGACGATCTGCTGCGCGACCCGCGTTACCCGGTCGTGCGCCGGTACCTGCGCCGGCCTTATCCGGATCCGTTCACGGGCCGCGCGTTCGAGCCCGTTTCCGCTCCCGGGGGCGGCATCATGGGTGTTCGCAGCACGTCATCGAAACGGCCGCTCAAACTGGCGGGCTTCCGGGACGATCAGGCAGCCTTCGCCACCGCGTCGACCTATCGGCAATGGGAATTCAGCTATGTGCCGAAGGAAGCAAGATTGCCGGTCAAGTAGAAGAACAGCCCGACAGCGCGCTCCGCTCCAGGCGGGATTCCCCGTCCCCCACAGCGCAACGGCGCTGGCGGCGGACACCACGGCAGCGTGCCTCCCGGCCAACCTTTACACTATGCGCCATCCGCCATCCCAACCACCCTCGTGAGCCGATCCCCGTTCCAGCCGTTTCAGCCATCCCTGCCCGACACCTCACCGCACAGCCGCCTCCCCTGGCCGCTGCGCACGCTGCTGGCCGCAGCCGTCGCCGCCGCCACCGCCTGGGGCGCGCTGGCGTTGTGGTTCCAGCTTCCCGCTGCCGGCGCGTTGCGCGTTCCGCCCGTGGCCGCGTGGACGCTGCTGGGCCTGGCCTGCCTGGGCACGCTCTGCCTGGGCCGCAGTGCGCGCGCCCGGCGCTTGTGGCTGGCCGCCTTCGGCGCCGCGCTGCTGGCATTGCTGGGCTGGTGGCACACCATCAAGCCTTCGCACGAGCGCGTCTGGGCCGACGACGTGGCGCGCCTGCTGGAGGCGCGGGTCGAGGGCGACCGCGTGGTGCTGCGCAATGTGCGCAACTTCGACTGGCGCAGCGAGACCGACTACACGCCGCGCTGGGAGACCCGCGAGTATGACCTGTCGCAACTGCGCTCGGCCGACCTGATCCTGTCGTACTGGATGGGGCCGGCGATCGCGCACACGCTGGTTTCCTTCGACTTCGGCGCGGGCGGGCGCGTGGTGCTGTCGCTGGAGATCCGCAAGGAGCGGCACGAGAGTTTCTCGGCCATCGGCGGTTTCTTCCGCCGCTTCGAGTCGGTGATCATCGCCGCCGACGAGCGCGACATCGTGCGCACGCGCAGCAATGCGCGCGGCGAGGACGTCTACCTGTACCGGCTGGCGGCCTCGCCGCAGGCACTGCGCCAGCTCTTCCTCGGCTACATGGCGCGCGCCGAGGCCTTGCGCCGCGCGCCGGCCTTCTACAACACCCTCACCAGTAACTGCACCACCATCGTGTTCGATCTCGCCCGCCAGATCGTGCCGGGGCTGCCGCTCGACTACCGCTTGCTGCTGTCCGGCTATTTCGCCGAGTATGCCTACGACCAGGGCGGCCTCGCACCCGGCTTCGATTACGCCACCCTGCACGCGCTGGGCCATATCAATGCGCGCGCGCTGCAGGCCGATGCGCATCCCGCGCTGCCGTTCTCGCAGGCGATCCGGCGCGGCGTGCCGGGCATCGCGCCGGCGGAGGCCGGGCTGTGAGGGGCGCCGCCATGACGTTCCCGGCCCGGGGCCGGCTGCGCCGTCCCGGCTGGCGCGGTGTCCTGCTGGTGTTGCTGGTGGCCGCCGCCGCGCTGCTCGACGGCTGCGCGATGGTCGAGGTGAAGTCGGTCAGCGCCAGCCAGTTCATCGCGCAGAAGCGCGGCGACATCCTCACGCGCGGGCGGCTCAGCGACGCCAGCGAGGAGACGCTGCGGGTGGCGGGGCTCGAGCAGGGGCCGTGCAGCAAGCCGTCGACCGCTTGCATCGACGCACTGGCGCGCACCACCGTCCTCGGCGACGAACGCCGCCTGGCGACCTTGTCGGAGCTGTGGCTGCAGCAGGCCATGACGCTGGCGAAGGCCGCGCCGGACGCCGCCGGCACCACGCAGGCGGCTGCCATCGACGCCTGGCTGGAGACCGCGCGCTTCGCCTACGCCTACCTGTTCTTCACCGCGCGCGGACCGGGCGAGCGTGCCTTCGAGGAACGCCAGACCCAGGTGCGCGACTACTACAACTATGCGGCACAGGAGGCCGCCATCGCGCTGTTCCGCGCCAGCACGACGCAGGGCACGGCCGAATCCACGGCGCCGATGCGCCACGGCGCCTGGACCATCCACAAGGACATCACCGGCCTGCGCCTGCCCGAGGGGGTGACCGTGCCGCGCGAGCTGATCCCGGCTGCCTCGCTGTCCTTTGCGGGCCTGCGCAGCACCTACCGGCGCGACGGCTTCGGCGCGGAGCTGGTGGCGGTGCTGGAGGACGACCCGGTGGCCTCGTCGGCCAGCCGCGGCGAGGCGCCCGACACCGCGAGCGAGGACGGCACGGCGGCGCGCGGCGCGCGCTGGCACCGCGACCGCACGCGCGATTTCAGCGAGATGCCGTCGCCGTCGCTGACGCTGCTGCTGCGCTTTCCCGGCGACGACCTCGAGGACGTGCTCACCACGCGCGACGTGCTCATCAGCGCGCATGACCCCTACAAGGACGCCTTCTTCGCCCTGCACGGCCAGCAGGTGCCGCTGGCGGCCAACTACACCGCGGGCTACGGCCTGTGGCTGGCGCGCTCGGACTTCGCCGGGCAATCGCTGCGCACGCTGCTGGGCCTGCGGCGCGGCATCGACCGCCCGCACCTGTACATGATGCAGCCCTACGATCCGGACCGCCGTGTCATCGTGATGCTGCACGGCCTGGCCAGCAGCCCCGAGGCCTGGGTCAACGTGGCCAACGAAGTGCTGGGCGACGAGACGCTGCGCCAGCGCTTCCAGGTCTGGCAGGTCTACTACCCGACCAACCTGCCGCTGGCCATCAATCAGGCCACCATCCGCCACGCCATCACCGAAACGCTGGCGCACTTCGATCCGCAGGGCCGCGCCGCGGCCTCGCACGACATCGTGCTGATCGGCCACAGCATGGGCGGCGTGCTGTCGCGGCTGCTGGTGTCGTCGTCGGGCGGGCAGCTGTGGGACTGGTTCTCGACCCAGTACGAGATCGACGCCGACAGCGACAAGATGGCGGCGATCCGCGACCGCATCGAGCCGGCGTTGAGCTTCACGCCGCTGCCGGGCGTGGAGCGCGCCATCTTCATCGCCGCCCCGCACCGCGGCACCGACATCGCCGGCAACCGCATCGCGCGCTGGTTCTCCAGCCTGATCCGGCTGCCGCTGACTGTGCTGGAAGGCTTCGACGACGTGGCCCGCGCGCTGGCCGGCGCGCGCCCCGGCCGGCCCGACGGCGAGATGCCGCGCATCCCCAGCAGCATCGACAACCTCAACGCCGGCGATCCCTTCGTCAAGACCGCCGCCACGCTGCCGATCTCGCCGCGCGTCTGCTACCACTCCATCATCGCCCGGCGCGACCCCAAGGTGCCCCTGGCCGATTCCGACGACGGGGTGGTGCCCTACCGCAGCGCCCACCTGGACGGTGCGGCGTCGGAAAAGATCATCCCCTCGGGGCACAGCGTGCAGGAGACCGCCGCGGCCATCCTGGAGATCCGGCGCATCCTGCACGAGGACCTGGACTGGGGCTGCGCGGCGGGTGAGGCTGCGGGAAAGACCGCGGCGCGGAGCGCGCCCGCCGCGCGCTGAGCGCGGCCCGCGCGTCGCCGTGCGGGGGGCGGGTGGCGGCGCCGTCTTCTTCCCCGCCCCCGTGCGGCGTCAGCGCGCCGCGCTGCCGACGCGCGCCGGCCAGCTGCCGTCGGCGATCTGCGCGGCCACGATCTCGCCCAGCAGGTCCAGCACCGCCGAGGCCGCGATCGACAGCGGCATGGTGGCCGAGCGGCACAGGTAGACCGGCCGCGACACGGCCGGGTGGCTGATGCGGGCGGCCGACAGCCAGCCGTTGCGCACCTCGGCGTGGACCGAGGCATAGGACAGGATGGTGCAGCCGACGCCCGCCGCCGCCAGCGCGATCAGTTCGGGGATGGCATTCACTTCCGCCAGCACGTCCAGTTCCACCTCGTGGGTGCGCAGGTAGCCGTCGATCAGCGCGCGCAGGCCATGCTCGCCGGCCGGCAGGATCATCGGGTAACGCCGCAGGTCGCGCAGGCGCACGGTGCCCGCCAGGGGTTCGCCGGATGCACCGTGCGCACCATGCGCACCGGGTGCTGCACGCCCGCGGCCGGCGCCGAGGCGGCCCGGCGCCGCCACCAGCACCAGGTCCTCGTCGACCACGTGGTCGAACAGCAGGCCGGAGCCGCTGCCGGCCTGGAAGGTCAGGCCGATGTCGATATGCCCGCTCAGCAGGTGGCTGGGGATATAGCCGGTGCTCAGTTCGATCACCTGCAGCCGCACCTTGGGCCAGCGCCGGATGGTTTCGCGCACCAGCGGCACGGTCAGGATCTTGGCCATCGACTGCGGCAGGCCGATGGCGACGCGGCCCTCGGGATCGGTGACCAGATCGCGCACGTCCTCGCAGGCCAGGTCGAGCCGCTTCAGGATCTCCCTGGCATGGCTCTCGAAGCGCTGGCCGGCGGCGGTCGGCACCACGCCCTTGTGGCTGCGCGTGAACAGCGCCACGCCCAGGGCCTCTTCCAGGTGCTTGATCTGCAGGCTCAGCGCCGGCTGCGCCAGGTGCAGCACCTCGGCCGCGCGCGAGATCGAGCCGGACGCGGCCACGGCAAGAAAGCAGCGCAGGCCGCGCACGTCCACGGGCATTCCCATCGTCGTCTCCTTGTGTCTCCGTGATCCCGTCCGCGCACCTTCGCCGCGCGCACCGTGCGGGCCGCTGCGGCCGGATGTGGGTATATCAATCCACGATACCCTGCATCAATAACCTATCTTGGACATATATGCCAGCGCACGCGATAGTGGCGGCAGCCCCGCGCCATGCACGCGGAGCCGGGCACAGACCCTCGCAGGAGACAAGATGGGACTCAACCGCCGTACCTTCCTGGCTGGCGCAGGCGCCGCCTTGCTCACGCCACCGCTGCTGGCCGATCAGTGGCCCGCGCGGCCGATCCGGCTGGTGGTGCCGTTCGCCGCGGGCGGGCCGGGCGATTTCGTCGCGCGCCTGATCGCGATCCCGCTGGCGCAGCGCCTCGGGCAGGCGGTGGTGGTGGAGAACAAGCCGGGCGCCGGCGGCAACCTGGGCACGCAGAGCGTGCTCGATGCCAATGCCGACGGCTATACCCTCCTGCTGAACACGGTCGGCATGCATGCGGTCAACCCGCTGATGTTCCCCGACCTGCGCTTCCAGCCGCAGCGCGACCTCACCGCCATCGGCGTGGTGGCGGCGGTGCCGAACGTGCTGGTGGTGCATCCGAGCAAGCTCGGCGTGCACAGCCTGGCCGAGCTGGTGCGGCTCGGCCGCCAGCGCCCGAACTACCTCAGCTACGCCACCTACGGCGCGGGCAGCTCGCCGCATATCTACGGCGCGCTGCTGCAGAAGGCCGCGGGCTTCACCGCGGTGGCGGTGCCGTACAAGGGCAGCGCGCCGGCCAGCAGCGATGTGATGGCGGGCAATGTGGATTTCCTCTTCGACAGCATGACCACCTGCATCGGCCAGATCCGCGGCGGCAAGCTCAAGGGGCTGGCCATCACCTCGGCCGCGCGCTCGCCGCTGCTGCCCGAGGTGCCGACGCTGAAGGAGGCCGGCTATCCCGCGCTCGACCTGAAGTTCTGGCTGTCGCTGCAGGTGTCGGCCAAGACCCCGCCGGCCATCGTCGAGGCCCTGCGGCAGGCGGTGGCGGCGTGCACGCGCGACGCCGGCTACGGCCAGTCGCTGGTGGCGCGCGGCGCCGAGCCCTTCCACCTCGCCCCGGCCGAGGTGCAGACCTATGTGAACCGCGACGCCGCGCGCTGGACCGCGCTGGCGCGCTCGATCGACATCAAGCCCGAGTAGGCCTTCCGGCCCCGTCTCCGCCCCCTCCCTCTTTTCCCTCGACAGACATGATTGCATTGCAAGGAATCCGCGTGCTCGACCTGAGCAAGGTGCTGGCCGGCCCGCTGTGCGGCCAGTACCTCGGCGAACTGGGCGCCGAGGTCATCAAGGTCGAACCGGTCGGCCGCGGCGACGACACGCGCGCCTGGCTGCCGCAGGACCGTGGCCAGTCCGCCACCTTCCTGGCCGTCAACCACAACAAGCGCAGCCTCGCCGTCGACCTCAAGACCGCCGAGGGCCGGCAGGTCGTGCAGGCGCTGGCGGCCAAGGCCGACGTGGTGCTGCAGGGCTTCGGCAGTGGCGCCGCCAGGCGGCTGGGGGTGGACTACGAGACGCTCTCTGCCACCAACCCGGGCCTGATCTACTGCGAGATCTCCGGCTATGGACGCAGCGGCCCGCTCGGCCAGGAGCCCGGCTACGACGTCATGCTGCAAGCCTTCAGCGGCATGATCAGCAGCATGGGCGAGCCGGGCGGCAGGCTGGCGCGCGCCAGCTTCTCGCCGGTCGATCTCGGCACCGGCATGCATGCCTTCAGCGGCATCCTGGCCGCGCTGCTGGAACGCCAGCGGAGCGGGCGCGGCATGCACCTGGAGGTCTCGCTGCTCGACACGGCGATGGGCTTCATGGGCTATCTCGCGCAGAACTACTGGTGCAGCGGCAAGCCGCCGCGCCCGATGGGCACCGCGCATCCCGCCATGGCGCCGTACCAGGTCTTCGAGGCGGCCGACGGCCCGGTCATGATCGGCGTCGGCAACGATGCCCAGTGGCAGCGCTTCTGCCCGGTGGCCGGCCTGCAGGAGGTGGCCGACTCGCCGCGCTTCGCCACCAATGCGGCGCGCGTCGCGCATTTCGACGAGACCGTGGCCCTGGTGCAGGCCCGCATCGCCACGCAGCCGGTCGCCTACTGGCTGGAGGCGCTGCGGCGCGCCGGCGTGGCCTGCGCGCCCATCCACACGCTGGACCAGGCGCTGGCCCACCCGCAACTCGCCGCGCGCGGGCTGGTGGTGGAGTCCGAGCATCCGCTGCTGGGCAAGGTCCGCAACATCGGCCTGCCGGTGCGCTTCCGCGGCGAGGCGCGCCAGGCGCACCGCGCGCCGCCGCTGCTCGGCGAGCACACCGACGAGATCTTGCGCCAGGCCGGCTACGGCGCCGCGGCGATCGCCAGCCTGAAGGCCGGCGGCGTGGTGGCCTCGGCCGGCTGCTGCGGCGACGGCGACGGCGACGATGCCGGCCGCTCCGTTCCCGACCCTGCCGATCCCGACATCGGTCCCAGCATCGACACCCATATCGATACCGCCATGGCGCCGGCCGCACGGCCTGCCGCCGCCTGACACGAGGAAGCCTCCATGTCCACCGTCACCTACGAAGTCCGCGACCGGGTCGCCGAGATCCTGCTCGACAGCCCGCCCGTCAACGCACTCAATGAAGGCATGATCGATGCCCTGCTGCAGGCCCTGCGCCGCGCCGCGCAGGACGACGACGTGCGCGCGGTCATCCTCGGCAGCGCGGTGCCGCGCCGCTTCTGCGCCGGGCTGCAGCTCGACGCGCTGCACGGCGCGCCGCCGGCGCGCGCCTATGCGCTGGTCGACAAGCTGTACAACGGGCTGTGCGAGGCGCAGTTCCACCTGGGCAAGCCGTCCATCGCCGCGGTCGGCGGCACCGCGCGCGGCGGCGGCATGACGCTGGCCATCCACTGCGACCTGATCGTTGCCGCCGAGAGCGCCACCTTCGGCTATCCGGAGATCGACGTGGGGCTGACGCCCGCCATCCACTACACGCACCTGCCGCGCATCGTCGGCCGGCACCGTGCCTTCGACCTGCTCTTCACCGGACGCACCTTCGGCGCCACCGAAGCGATGTCGCTCGGCCTGGTCAGCCGGGTGGTGCCCGACGCCGACGTCATGGAGCAGGCGCGCGCGCTGGCGCGCACGCTGTGCGCCAAGTCGCCGGTGGTGATGCGCATGGGACGCATGGCCTTCCACCGGGCCAACGACGCCGACTACCGGCGCGGCGTGGCCGGCGCCGTCGAGAGCTTCGGCAACGTCGCGGCCACCGATGACGCGCGCGAAGGCATCGCTGCTTTCGTCGAGAAGCGCAAGCCTTACTGGCAAGACTGAGGGCAAGACTGAGGGCCGGACTGAGGACAGGACCGAGCCCCGCGCGCAGGGCCGGCCGGAAGACGCCCGCCGCGCGCGGCGCCGCGTCGCAGCCTGCATCACGACACGCCCGCCAACTTGCGCTGAGGGGCCACGATGGCCCCGCCGAAACCAACGCATCGATGAGGAGACAAGTCATGCCGATTGCCGTGGACCATGACGCCGTCGGCTGCGCCGACCACGTGTTCCGCCAGGAAGTCCGTCGTTTTCTGCAGAAGGCGGTGCCGCCCGACATCCGTGCCGCCAAGCGCGCGCATTGCCTGATCACCCGCGAGCAGGCCGCGCGCTGGCACCGCATCCTGCACGCGCGCGGCTGGGCCGCGCCCGGCTGGCCGCGCGAGCATGGCGGCCCGGGCTGGTCGCTGGTGCAGCAGGCCATCTTCCGCGAGGAGCTGGCCGCCAGCGATGCGCCCAACGTCGAGAACCTCGGCATCGACACCATCGGGCCGACGCTGATCCGCCATGGCACGCCGGACCAGTGCCGTCGCTTCCTGCCCGGCATGCTGTCCTTCGACGACTTCTGGGCGCAGGGATACTCCGAGCCGGATGCCGGCTCCGACCTGGCCTCGATGCGCACCACGGCCCGCCGTGACGGCGATGCCTGGATCCTCAACGGCAGCAAGATCTGGCAAAGCCTGGGCCACTGGGCGAACCGGGCCCTGGTGCTGGCCCGCACCGATCCCGGCGCGCGGCGCAAGCAGGACGGCATCTCGGTGCTGCTGGTCGACCTGGGCCTGCCCGGCGTGACGGTACGGCCGATCCGCTACATGAACGGGGCGCACTTTCACGTGCAGATGTTCTTCGACGATGTGCGCGTGCCGGCCGGCGACGTGGTCGGCGAGGTCGACCAGGGCTGGGCCGTCGCCAAGGGCCTGCTGGTGATCGAGCGCCTCTTCGTCGCGCGGGTCGCCGAATGCAAGGCGGAGCTTGCCCACACCGCCGAGCTGGTCCACCTGCGGCGCCGGGAAGCGGAGCCGGACAGCCGCGCCGAGGCCGACGTGCTGGCGCGCCGGCACGGCGAACTGGACATCCGCATGCGCGCGCTCGAAGCCGCCTGGTGGCCGGCCGTGCGGCAGGCCGCCGAGGGCGGCAACCCGGAACTGGAAGCCTCCCTGCTGAAGATCGAGGGCATCCAGCTGTTGCAGGACCTGCACCTGTTCCGCATGGACGCGCACGGGGCCGCCGCCCTGCCCTTCGATGCCGCCGCGGTGGAGGGCCGGCCCGACGGGCCCTCCGGCGCCGACGGCGCGGCCGGCAACCATGCCCTCCATCTGTGGCGCTATCGCGGCAGCTCGCTGGCCGGCGGCTCGACGGAGATCCAGCGCGAGATCATCGCCAAGGCCATCTTCGGCGGCAGGACGGAACTGGAGGTTGCGCGCCACGGCCACCTCGGCGCGCAGCAGGCCATGATGGTCGATGCCATGCGCCGCTGGCTGGACAAGCACTACCGCTTCGAGCGCCGGCAGGAAATCCTCGGCGCGCGCGGCGGCTTCGACCCCTCGGTCTGGGCCGGCTTCGCGGCGCTCGGCCTCACCGGCCTGCTGGTGCCGGAGGCGGCAGGCGGCCTGGGCCACGCGGTGGCAGACCTGCTGCCGCTGCTCGAAACGGCGGGCGAAGCGCTGGTCCTGGAACCCCTGGTCTGGAGCGCGGCGCTGGCGACCCACGCCCTCCTTGCGGTACCGCAGGGAGCCGCGCGCGACGCGCTGCTGGCCGCGCTGGCGAGCGGCGAAGCACGCTGCGCGCTTGCCTGCGACGCCGGCACCGACTTCGCGCGTTCGCCTCGCCCGGCCTACACCGCGCGGCGTGCCGGCGAGGCGTGGCGGCTCGACGGCGCGTGCCCGCTGGTGATGGGCGGCGCCCAGGCCGACCACCTGCTGGTCGCGGCCGGGCTCGAACACGGCGGCCTCGGCCTGTTCGCCGTGCCGGCCGCTTGCGCGGGTGTCGTCACGCGCGCCTATCCGCTCCACGATGGACGCAGCGCCGCCGAGATCCGCCTCGATGACGTCCGCCTGCCCGCCTCCGCCCTGCTGTGCGGCCCGGAATACGCCACCGCCATCCTCGAGGAGGCCCTGGCCATCGCCACCCTGGCCCTGTGCGCGGACAGCATCGGCGCCGCCCGCCGCGCGCTCGGCATCACGGTCGACTACCTGCGCACACGCCGGCAGTTCGATCGCGCCCTGGCCGAGCAGCAGGTCCTGCGGCACCGCGTGGTCGACCACTATCGCGCATGGAACGGCGCGCGCCATCTGCTGGGGCACGTGCTGTCCGGCTGGCACACCGCCTGCGGCGCCGAACGCGCGCGCGGCGTCAGTGCCGCCAAGCATCTGTGCGGCACGGCCGGCCGCGCGATCGCGCTCGATGTCCTGCAATTGCACGGCGCCATCGGGCTGCAGGACGAAACGCCGATCAGCCACTACAGCAAGCGGCTGGTCGGCAACGACCTGCTGCTGGGCAACGCGTCGACCCACCTGGGCCGCTTCGTGGCGGCCACGGACACCGTCCACGGCAAGCCGGACCGAGCCGGCACGCGTTGAACGAGCCCCCTGGAGGAGACAGCAACATGCAGACAGTCCATCGCGCGAAGCGCGCCACCCTGGCGCTGTGGTGCGCCCTCGCCCCGCTGGCCCCGCTGGCCGCCACCGGTGCCGCCGAACCCGCCTGGCCGGCGCGGCCGGTCACCATCATCGTTCCCGGTGCGGCTGGCGGCACCATCGATATCCCCATCCGCATGCTGGCGCAGAAGCTCGGCGCGCGCATCGGCCAACCCGTCGTCATCGACAACCGTCCCGGCAGCGGCGGCATCATCGGCACGCAGGTCTTCCTGCACGCTCCGGCCGACGGCTATACGCTGCTGGCCGGCAATGTCGGTCCGCAGGCCATCAACTACAGCGCCTACCAACGCCTCGCCTACCGTCCGTCCGACCTGCTGCCGATCACCGACGTGATCGCCTTTCCCAATGTGCTGGTGGTCAATGCGCAATCGCCCGTGCGCAGCGTCGCCGAGCTGGTCGCGCAGCTGAAGCAGCAGCCCGGGCGGCTCTCCTTCGGCTCGGCCGGCATCGGCCAGACCAGCCACCTGGCGGGCGAGCTGCTCAAGATGCGCACGGGCACCGATCCCATCCACGTGCCCTACAAGGGTTCGACGCCGGCCACCACGGCCTTGCTGGCAGGAGAGACCACCTTCCAGTTCGACAACCTGACGCAGGCGCTGCCGCATATCCGCGCCGGCAAGCTGCGCGCGCTGGCCGTCACGGCCGCGCAGCGCGTGCCCGCCTTGCCTGAGGTACCCACCATGGCGCAGGCCGGCTTCGACGATTTCCTGTCGACCGCCTGGGTCGGGATCTTCGTCGCCGCCAATACGCCGCCGGCCATCGTCTCGCAATGGAAGACGCTGCTGACCGGGACGATGCAGGATCCCGATCTGCAGGCACAGATCCGCAAGCTGGGGGGACTTCCCGGCGGCCAGTCGCCCGAGAACTTCGCCGCCTTCGTTGCCGCCGAGCGCGAACGCTGGGCCGCGGTCATCCGCAATGCGCACCTGAGCCTGGATTGACGGCGGGAGCGGCGGTCGCGCCCGGCCCTCGCCGCGGGTGGGCGCGCGTACTACGATGAAGGGTGCGGCCGGTGCTTCAGGTGCTTCAGGTGCTTCAGGTGCCTCAGGTGTCTCAGGCCGCTGCGCGCGGCCGGCGGCGCCGCAGCGCCTGGATCCTGCCGGTTTCGCGCTGACGACCATGCATCTCGCCCTGCACACCACCCCCAGGCTCGCCCTGTTCAACGCGGCCGGCACGCTGGCCTATCTCGGCCTGGCCGTGCTGGGCGCCGGCGGACTCGCGGCCTTCCTGTCGCATCCCGCGGTGGTGGGCGCGGCGGCCTTCCTGCTGGCGCTCGCCGTCACCGCGCTGTTCAGCGAGGGCAATGTCAGCGCGGGCGAGCGCGAGGACCGCGCCAACCGCTGGGTGCTGCCGGTGTTCGGCGTGCTCGGCCTGCTGTCCGCCTGGCTGCCTGCCTGGTGCGACCACCACGAGCGCTGGGTCTTCGGCGGCGACGGCGTGCGCTGGCTCGGCCTGGCGCTGTTCGTCGCCGGCGGTGTGCTGCGCTTGTGGCCGGTGTTCGTGCTGGGCCGGCGCTTCAGCGGGCTGGTGGCGATCCAGCCCGGCCACACGCTGGTGACCGAGGGCCTCTACGGCACCATCCGCAATCCCAGCTATCTCGGCCTGCTGGTCAATGCGCTGGGCTGGGCGCTGGTGTTCCGCTCGCTGGCCGGCGTGGCGCTGGCGCTGCTGATGGTGCCGCCGCTGGTGGCGCGCATGCATGCGGAGGAAGCCCTGCTGGGCACGCACTTCGGCGACGAATACGCCGTCTACCGGGCGCGCACCTGGCGCCTGATTCCCTGGGTGTACTGACGGGCGCGGCAGGGCGGCACGGGCGCCCGCGCGCTGGCCGCGCTCATAGCGGGCCGCCCGCCGGCGTCGGCGTCAGTGGCGGCGCCGCCACGCGCAGCGGCCCCTCGCGGCACACCTGCCGCAGCGACTCGGCGAACAGCAGGTCGACCGGGCGCCCGGGCCGGTCGGCGCGCACGAACATGGCCACCGGCGGCAGGGTCCAGCCGAAGGAGTAGGGCACGATGGCGACGCCGGCAATGCGCACCAGTTCCTCGGCGATATCGGCCGGCACGATGGTCACCGCCGTCTCGCTGGCGGCGATCATCTCGGCGATCAGCTTGGACGAGTAGCTCTCGACGATGGGCGTGGGCGGCGCCACGCCGGCGCCGAGGAACAGGTCGGCGACCTGCTCGCGCATGGGGGTATTGGGCGCGCCCAGGATCCAGTCCAGCTCGGCCAGCCTGCCCCAGTCCAGCGCCGTGCGCGCCAGCCGCGCCGCCAGCCGCCGGTTGGCGATCAGGCGCGGCTGCTGGTGGTACAGCACTTCGAAACTGGCCTCGTCGCGCGGCACCGCCGAGGACGCGCGCGCCACCACGATGTCGAGCACGTGGTCGCGCAGCATGGGCAGCAGCTGGTCGCTGGTGCCTTCGTGCAGGGTCACGGTGAGGCGGCGCCCGCCCTCGGGGCGGGTGCGGCGGATGGCGGCCGACAGCATCTGCCCGGAGACGAAGGGAATCACGCCGATGTGCAGGTGGGCGGCATGGCCGGCCACCACCGCCTGCATGTCGCGCACCAGGTGGTCCAGGTCCTGCGTCATGGCGCGGGCCCGGTCCAGCACCACGCGGCCCAGCTCGGTGGGCGACATGCCGCGCGCGCCACGCGCGAACAGCGGCGCGCCGAACATGGACTCCAGCTCGGCCAGGGCATTGGTCACCGCCGGCTGGCTGCTGGCCATGGCCTCGGCCGCGCGCGTCAGCGAGCCGTGCCGCTCGATGGCCAACAGCAGCTTGAGATGGCGCATCTTGAGGCGCCCGCCCAGGCGCCTGCCCACCTCATCCGCATCGAAATGCTCCAAAACTTCCATCGCCCGCCACCCAGCCATCAGGTAAAGATGATGGAAGCATAGCAAATCAAAATGTTGTTCTTATGCCTGCTGCCTAGAATGATGGCAATCCGTGCAGCCGACCCCACGGAAAATCCCAAGAAAAGCCGGCTGCACCACTTTTCCGCCTGCGCCGCGCCGGCGGGACCGACCCGCGCCGCCACCCCGGCGCCCCCCCGACAGGAGACCAGACCATGTCCGATACGGATCGCCAGACCACTTTCCGCCAGGCCGCGCTCGACTATCACCAGTACCCCGTGCCGGGCAAGACCACGGTGGTCGCCAGCAAGCCGCTGGTGACCCAGACCGACCTGGCCCTGGCCTATTCGCCTGGCGTGGCCGCACCCTGCGAGGAAATCGTCGCCGATCCGATGAACGCCTTCCGCTACACCGGGCGCGGCAACCTGGTGGGCGTGATCAGCAACGGCACCGCGGTGCTGGGCCTGGGCAATATCGGCGCGCTGGCCTCCAAGCCGGTGATGGAAGGCAAGGCGGTGCTGTTCAAGAAATTCGCCGGCATCGACGTCTTCGACATCGAGATCAACGAGACCGACCCGGACAAGCTGGTCGACATCATCGCCGGCCTGGAAGCCACCTTCGGCGGCATCAACCTGGAAGACATCAAGGCGCCCGAGTGCTTCTACGTCGAGCAGAAGCTGCGCGAGCGCATGAAGATCCCCGTCTTCCACGATGACCAGCACGGCACCGCCATCACCGTCTCGGCCGCCTTCATCAACGGCCTGAAGGTGGTGGGCAAGGACATCCGCGAGATCAAGGTGGTCACCTCGGGCGCGGGCGCGGCGGCGCTGGCCTGCCTGGACCTGATGGTGGACCTGGGCCTGCCGCGCGAGAACATCTGGGTGACCGACCTGGCCGGCGTGGTCTACGAGGGCCGCACCGAGCTGATGGACCCGCACAAGGCCCGCTACGCGCAGAAGACCGAGGCACGCCGGCTGTCCGAAGTGATCGAAGGCGCCGACGTCTTCCTCGGCCTGTCGGCCGGCGGCGTGCTCAAGCAGGACATGGTGGTGAAGATGGCGGCGCGCCCGCTGATCCTGGCGCTGGCCAACCCGAATCCCGAGATCCTGCCCGCCGAGGTGCACGCGGTGCGCGACGACGCGGTGGTGGCCACGGGGCGTTCGGACTTCCCCAACCAGGTCAACAACGTGCTGTGCTTCCCCTACATCTTCCGCGGCGCGCTCGACGTGGGCGCGACCAGCATCACGCCGGAGATGGAACACGCCGCGGTGTACGCCATCGCCGCGCTGGCCGAGGAAGAGCAGAACGAGGTGGTGGCCGCGGCCTACGGCGGCTACGGCGTGGCCTTCGGCCCCGAGTACCTGATCCCGAAGCCGTTCGATCCGCGCCTGATCGTGCGCATCGCGCCGGCGGTGGCCAAGGCGGCCATGGAGAGCGGCGTGGCCACGCGCCCGATCGCCGACCTGGACGCCTACACCGAGCAGCTGCAGCAGTTCGTCTACCGTTCCGGCGCCTTCATGAAGCCGCTGTTCGCCGCCGCCAAGCAGATCGTGCGCGAGGGCGGCCGCGCCCGCATCGTCTTCACCGAAGGCGAGGACGAGCGCGTGCTGCGCGCGGTGCAGGTGCTGGTGGACGAAAAGCTGGCGCGCCCCATCCTGGTGGGCCGCCCCGAGGTGCTGCTGTCGCGCATCGAGAAGTACGGCCTGCGCCTGCGCCTGGGCCAGGACGTGGAAGTCACCAACCCCGAGTACGACGAGCGCTTCCACCAGTACTGGACCACCTACTGGGAACTGATGTGCCGCAAGGGCGTGACCAAGGAGATGGCGCGCGTGGAAATGCGCCGCCGGCTGACGCTGATCGGCGCGATGATGGTGCACCTGGGCGACGCCGACGGCATGATCTGCGGCACCGTGGGCGCCTACCACGACCACCTGCGCTTCATCGACCAGGTCATCGGCCACCAGCCGGGCGCGCGCACCTACGCGGCGATGAACATCCTGCTGCTGGACGACCGCACGCTGGCGCTGGTCGACACCCACGTCAACGACGACCCGAACGCGGAGCAGATCGCCGAGTTCACGGTCGCCGCCGCGCAGGAGATGGCGCGCATGAACCTGGCGCCCAAGGCGGCGCTGCTGTCGCGCTCCAACTTCGGTTCGGGCAGCTCGGCTTCCGGCTCGAAGATGCAGCAGGCGCTGGAGCTGATCCGGGCGCAGGCGCCGGAGCTGGAAGTGGACGGCGAGATGCACGGCGACTGCGCGCTCGACGAGGCGCTGCGCGCGCGCGTGCTGCCGATGTCCTCGCTCAAGGGCGCGGCCAACCTGCTGGTCTGCCCCAACGTGGACGCCGGCAACATCGCCTACAACCTGCTGAAGACCGCCGCCGGCAACAATGTCGCCGTCGGCCCCTTCCTGCTGGGCGCCAACGCGCCGGTCAACATCCTGACCAACAGCGCCACGGTGCGCCGCATCGTCAATATGGCGGCGCTGACGGTGATCAAGGCCAACCGCGGCGGCGTGCCGGCACAGGCGCGCTGAGACGGGCGGTGCGGCCTCGGCCGCACCCGCCGACGCGTTCCGGGGGCTGCGGCGACGCAGCCTTTTTTCGCTTGTTCCGGCTCTCCGCTTTCCGCCTCTCTTCGCCGTTGCCGGCGCTTCAGACCGCCGGCGGCCACCGGCAACATGCCGGCGCAGGCCATCCGGCCCCTGTCTTATGCCGTTCTGTACACTTGCCATCGTTCCGGCGTCCGCAAGGTGCGTCCCGTGCAGCACTTGCGGCCACGGAACATGCCGGCGGTGGCCAAGCCGGCGCGCATCGAAAGGAATTTGAAGCCAGCGCGCTTTAGTATCGGGGCTGACCCGCCGCGGCACCGGCCGGCGCCATGCCGGCGACCTGCAGGCGGCACCGGGTGGAACAGGGCAGGCGGGAGACCCGGGCAGTGGCACGGCGGCCGGCAGCGGCCGCGTGAAGACAAGGAGAAGGCGCGCCGCATGAAGCACGCCGGGAATCGAGACGAGACAGGAATCGCAGATGTTGAATCGTACGCAGCAGCGCCTCATTCTCGCCGTCGGCGCGGCGGTGCTGGCCATGTTGTGGTTTGCCGGCAACGGCAAGGACCAGGGCACCACCGACCCGCTCAATGACGAAGCGGCGAGCGAGCAGACCCCGGCCAGCCAGCCGCGCGGCGTGCCGCGCAACGGCGTGCTGGATCCGGTCAGCATCGACCCGGCGCGGCCCGCCGACCGCTTGCCGGAGTACCAGGCCGACACCATCCTGAACGACTACCGCGACAATGGCGGCGCGGCCGACGACCGCTACCGCGGCAGCTACTTCATCGTCGAGGGAGTCGCCAGCGGCGTGCGGCGCGACGAGAACGACGCCGTCTACCTGGAGATCCGCAGCAGCGATCCCAACCAGGTGGTGCGCGCGCGCCTGCGCGAGCGGCAGATCTGCGGCCCCGGCACCCGCTCCTGCGTGGTGGAGCAGCGCGCCTCGATGGTGCGGCGCGGACAGAAGGTGGCGGTGGAGTGCAATGGCGCCGGCCTGGTGGACGCGGCGCCGCTGCTGGTCGATTGCCTGGTGCGCGGCGGGGCCAACTGACGGCCGGGCGCGGGCCGGGCGCTGCTTGCAGTGGACATGCCGCGGACATGCCGCGGCCACCCTGGCGATTGCGTCGGCTTTTGCCCTCTGTTCCGCCCATTGGCGCCGCCGGCGCGGACATACAGTGCAGGCTGGAGGCGACCGTGCGGCGTCCCGGCAGGAGGCCGGGCCCGGCTGGACGCCCGCCGACCGACCCCAGGACATCCCATGCAAAAAGCACTGCTTGCCGCCGGCCTCGGCCTGATCTTCGCCGGCTGCTCGACCTACCAGGCCGTCACCCCGGTGGAAGGCCTGGCACGCATCGATCCCATCGCGGCGATGCAGCAGCCGGCCGCCGACAATACCCTGATCTGCGTCATCAGCGGCTCGTCGGCCCGCAATGCCTACCTGCCCGAGTTCCGCGACGCGCTGAAGGCGCGCGGCTTCGACGTGCGCATGCTGTCGCCTGGCGCACCGCTGGAATCCTGCCAGATGACGGCGGTCTACCTGGCCAGCGGCCAGAACTACTGGACCAACTTCCTCGACTCGGCCGACATCACGATCTACCGCGACGGCCTGCGGGCGGGCAAGGCCATCTACAACGCCAACCGCAGCGCGGGCGGCACCAACCTCAGCAACCTGGTGCCGCCGGGGTCCAAGATCGACGACCTGGTCGGCCAGCTGTTTCCCGACTCGCCACGCGTGCAGCAGAACCCGGCCGGCGCCTCGGCCGCGGCCGCGCAGCCGTCCTGATTCCGCGGCGGCCCGATGCCCGGCGGCTGCCGGGCATGGCCGCTCAGGCCTCCAGCCGGCCCAGCCGCACCACGGTCACGCCGGGACGCAGCTGGCGCAGCGAAGGCATCACCAGCACGCAGTTGGGGTAGGGCGTGCGCACCGGTTCGCCGTTGCTCCAGCCGATCACGGTCCCGGCCTCGGCGAAGGTCTCCAGGCCGGTGTAGGGACCGGCGAAACGGAAATCCATGCTGGTGGCGACCACCGGCTCGGTCACGCGCACCACGCGCTGCGCGGCCGGCAGCGGGCGCAGCCAGCCGGCCGGCAGGTCGGCCTCGTCGACCACGCCGGCCAGCAGCAGGAAGCGCGCCGTGCTGTCGCGCGCCACCTCCACCGCCGCCGTTTCCCAGTGCTGGCCGCACTCGATCAGCAGGGCGTTGCGCGCGCTGGCGGCATCGCCGAAATCGGCATAGTCACGCATGCGCCGGCCCTCGGGATGGCCCTCGTCGACGATGACATCGGCCGGCGTGCCCAGCGCGCGCGCCAGCGCCACACCCTTGTCGAGCGGCCCCGAGACGATCAGCGGGCGGCTCTTCTCGTGCATCGAATGCAGGTCCAGCAGCAGGTCGGCCGTGTCGACCACCGGGCGCATGGCGCGCGCGCGGCGCAGCTCGGACGAGTCGCGGCCGGCGTCATCGAGGATGGCCGCGCTCCAGACGCGGTTGAAGTCCTGGTCGACGAAGCGCGAGGCATCCGGCCTGGCCGGATCGAATCGGCCGTAGGCCTCGACGTTGGCGAATGACAGCGTCAGGCGGCCGCGGCGCGGGCGCAGGCCGGCATCGAGCAGGCCCTTGACGGCGATGGCGCCGCACACTTCATTGCCGTGCGTGAGCGCGTTGACCATTACATGCGGGCCGGCCACGCCGCTGTCGAAGGTATAGACGAAAGGGATGCCGGTGTTGCCCGCGGCATAGGGCTGGATATCGGGGAACTCGACCTCGACGGGATAGGCATCGAAGGCGGGACGGACCTGGTCTTGGCTCATGGTAGGAATCGGGTTCGGAAGTGCCGGGAGGGGTTACCGGCCGCTCGCTGGCGGCCTGGATGCGGATTGCTGCGGTGTGTAGAGGGTTATAGCGGGTTATAGCGGGTTATAGCGAGCTATAGCGCGTTCCATCGCGGGCGGGGATCCCATCACGCTGGACGAAGCCGGCGAGATGCACCAACACCGCGCGCCAAGCACAAGGTCTTGGCTCCCTCTCCCCGCATGGGGAGAGGGTGGGGGAGAGGGGTGGTCTAGCAAGGCGCCACGCATGACGAAGCCGCCGGTGTGGTCCAGCACGCGAGCCTCAGGACGAAGCCGACAGCGTTGTCCAGCACGCGAGCACTAGGGCGAAGCCGACAGTGTGATCCAAACCACTGCGGCCGGCCAGCGCCGGCCCTCACCCCCGGCCCCTCTCCCGCAGGCGGGAGAGGGGAGCACACCGGCGCAGTGCGATGCTCATGGCACTGGACGAAGCCACCCGCCACTTACCTTACTCGTGGATCCCCGCTGCCTGCACGATGGTGCGGTAGCGCGCCGTCTCGCTCTTGACGAAGGCGGCGAACTGGGCGGGCGCGCGCGGCGCCACTTCGACGCCGGCTTCGGCCAGCTTCTTCTTCACCTCGGGCAGGGCCAGCACGGCCTGCATCTCGCCGTTGAGCCGGTCGATCACCGGACGCGGCGTGCCGGCCGGCGCCATCAGGCCGAACCAGACGCCCATGTTCACGCCCTTGAGCGCCTGGCTCTCGGCCAGTGCCGGCACGTTGGGCGCGGCCGTCGAGCGCTTGGCCTCGGTCACGCCGTAGGCGTGGACGCGCCCCGCCTGGATATGCGGCAGCGCCGAGGACAGCACCATCACCGCCAGGTCGATCTGGCCGCCGAGCAGGTCGGTCGCCATGGCCGAGGCGCCCTTGTACGGCACGTGCGTGATGTTGACCTTGCCCTGCTGCTTGATCAGTTCGCCGGCCAGGTTCAGCGGCGTGCCCACGCCGGAGGAGGCATAGGACAGCTTGCCGGGCTGGGACCTGGCCAGCGCGATCAGCTCGTCGGCATTCCTGGCCGGCAGCCCGTTCTTGCCCACCAGCACCATCGGCTGCGTGCCGACGAAGGTGATCGGCGCGAGGTCCTTCTCGCCGTCGTAGCGCACCGCGGGATTGGTCAGGCGGGCGATCGACACCTCGCTGCCCGAGCCCATCAGCAGGGTATAGCCGTCGGGCTCGGCCTTGATCACGCGGGCCGCGCCGATGGTGCCGCCGGCGCCGCCCAGGTTCTCGATCACCACGCTCTGGCCGAGGCGCTTGCCCAGCTCTGGCGCGATGGTGCGCGCGACCAGGTCGACGCTGCCGCCGGCGGTGTAGCCCACCACCAGGTTGATCGGCTTGGACGGCCAGGTGCCGGCCTGGGCGCTGGCGCTGGCGGCAATGGCAAGGACGGTCAGGGTGGCGGCGCCGGTGGCGCGCAGCAGTCGGCTCATGTGGGATGCTCCTCGGCTCTTGGAATTGGCTCAGCGCCGATCTTAGTGAGCACGGGGCAGCCGGCCATGCCGCTTTGGCAAGCCGCCTTGCCGATCCGGCAATGGCCCGCGCAAAGGTGTGATGCGCGGCTCAGCCGGCCGAGGCGGCGCGCCAGAAGGCCTCGGCAAGCGGGCGCATCGGCGCGCGCGGACGGTAGAGGCGGATGTCGAGCGCCAGGTCGGCCTCGCCGCCGGCCTCGGCACCCGCGCGCACCAGCCGGCCCGCGTGCAGGTCGTCGGCGATCAGGCGGGCGGGCAGCCAGGCCAGGCCCATGCGCTGGCGCACCATCTCGTGCACCGATTCGGCGAAATCGCTGACGGCGATCACCTCCAGGCGCGGCGCCAGCTTGCGCCGCGCGATCTCCTGGTTGACGATGCGGCCCAGCGTCAAGGTCTCGGCATAGGCGATCATCGGCACCGCCGCGCCCTTGCCGCGCGCCTGCAGCCGGAACAAGGGCCCGCCGCCGGCATCCGCCGCGCTCACGCACACCAGCCGCTCGACGCCGACCGCGTGGAAGCGGTAGCGCGCATCGTCCAGCGTCACGGGCAGGTCGGGCGGGCTGTAGCACAGCAGGAAGTCGGCATCGCCCTCGACGAACATGGCCAGCGCGTCATGCATCGGGAACGTCGACAGCCGCGTGCGGAACCCGGCCGCCTCCGGGTCCTGCCGCAGGACCTGGCGCAAGCCCGCCAGCCAGCCCGGCACCAGCGAACGCGCCAGCGTCTTGCCGGTGGCGATGGTCAGCGTGGCGGCATCGGCATGGTGGCTGGCGCGCAGCGCCACGCGCGCCTGCTCCAGCGTGGCCAGGGCCTCCTGCGCCGCTTCGAGGAACTGCCGCCCCTCGGCGGTGAGCCGCACCGGGAAGGCGCCGCGGTCGATCAACGGCGCGCCCGCCCACACCTCCAGCGCCTGGATGCGGCGGCCGAAGGCCGGCGGCGTGACGTTGCGCAGCTCGGCGGCGCGCGCGAGGCTGCCGGCCTGGGCGAGGCAGACGAAGTCTTCGAGCCAATGGATGTGCATGAGACGCGCCCCGCGCCGCGGCGCGGGTTGTGGGCTGGCATGGGAGAACGGGCCGGTCCATTGTAGCGGCGCCGCCACGGCGCTCGCGGTAGAATTTTCCACATGGCCCTCTTCAAGCGCAGCTCCCCGCAACCGCCCGCCAGCCCGGCCGCCGCGCAAGACGGCAAGGCCGGCGGCCCGCCGGCAGCCGAGTACACCATCGACGAACTGGCGCGCGCCGCCGGCACCACCGTGCGCAATGTGCGCTCCTACCAGGACCGCGGCCTGATCGACCCGCCCGAACGGCGCGGCCGCGTCGGCATCTACACCCAGGCCCACCTGGGCCGGCTCAAGCTGATCAACCATCTGCTGGCACGCGGCTACACGCTGGCCAACATCATGGAGCTGCTCAAGGCCATCGTCGAAGGCCACGACCTGCGCTCCATCCTCGGCCTCGAATCGGCCATCGCCAGTCCCTGGTCCAACGAAACGCCACGGCACTACTCGCCCCTGGCGCTGGCGCGGCTGTTCGGCCGCTCGGTCTCGCGCCCGGCGCTGGCCAAGGCCATCGCCCTCGGCCTGCTCGAACCCGACGGCCTCGGCTACCTCGCGCGCAGCCCGCGCGTGCTGCAGGCCGGCGCCGAGATCGCGCGCGCGGGCTTCCCGCTGGAAGAAGTGCTGGGCATCATCGAACACGCACGCAGCCACTTCGAAGCGGTATCGGACCGCCTCGTCGCCATGGTGGTAGGCGAACTCGACCGCTTCGGCGAAGGCAAGCTGCCGCCGCCGCAGGATGTGCCGCGGCTGGTCGACATCCTATGGCGCATCCGGCCGCTGGCGATGGCAGCGGTGGAGGCGGAGATGATGCGGGCGCTGGAGCAGTCGGCCAATAAGTACCTGGGGGATCGGGTGGCGGCGATTATTGAGCATTTGCATGATGGGGAGGGGGGTGGCGGCGGTTCAGGCGGTGGCGGTACGCCTGCGGCGTAGGCGGGGGTCTGCGCGTTTCGATGCATTGAAACTTCTCGCCTTGGTGTTGGCGATCGTGGTCTGCTTCTTCGCCAGTGAATTGATGCCTTGGCGCTTTGACTTGGGCGATGTCGGTGTGCGAGGCAAAGGCCTGTTGCGATTCCAGTGACTTGAGGCTTTGGCGCTTTGACTTGGGCGATGTCGGTGTGCGAGGCAAAAGCCTGTTTCGACTCCCCTGCGGGGAGCCGACTCACTTTCTTTGTCTCGCCAAAGAAAGTAAGCAAAGAAAGGCGACCCGGGTGCGGCGAAACCCCCTCGCGAATTGGCCCCGGCCGCCGCGCCCGTCCGAACTCGCGGCCTGCGGCCGCTCAGACAGCGGACGGGCTTCATCGGCGGCCGGGGCCAATTCGCGAGGCGCCGCACACGGGAGGGAAAGGCCAACCGTTGGTCTGCGAGCGGGCTCACTTTTGCATAACAGCCAGGTTTGCTAAGCCTTTGTGTTCGGCCAGCAGTTGGCCGAACACAGCCCACCCGAAGCGAAGCGAGGCGTGGCGTCTGTTCCCTGCCGTGTGCGGCGCCTCGCGTGCTGGGGCAAAGAGCGGATTAGAGGGCCCCCTGTCTGAGGATCGCCTTAAGGCGATCCGAGTTGGGGCCCGGCCGCTCTTTGCCCCAGCACGCGAGGGGGGGTTGAGCCGCACCCGGCGCGCCTTCTTTGCCTACTTTCTTGGGCAAGACCAAGAAAGTAGGTCGGCTCCCCCGCAGGGGGAGTCGAAACAGGCCGTTGTCACACTGACCGATACCACTCGAATCCACGCGCAAAAGCCTTGCGTCACGAAAGCCAGTCGGCTCCCCGCAGGGGAGTCGAAACAGGCCGTTGCCTCGCAGACCGACATCGCCAAAGCCAAGGCGACACCGCAACAACGGCAACCCTACACCTCCACCATCTCAAAATCCCCCTTCCTGACCCCACACTCAGGACAACTCCAGGATTCCGGCACCGCCTGCCAAGGCGTCCCAGCCACGATGCCGTGCTCAGGCATCCCCGCGGCTTCGTCGTAGACGAAGCCGCAGATCCTGCATTGCCACACCGTCATGCCGCCCTCACCGAAGGCGCCCTGGTGGAAGCCCCATGGCGGATCGCATTGGCCTCGATCTCGGCGATCAGCGGGTCGATGCGCGCCAGCTGGGCACGGTTGTCGTCGTCCCACGGATGGAAGCCCGGCCGGAAGTAATCGAACCATTCGGGAATCATCTTGCGCAGCACGCCGGGCGAGCCCCACAGGAAGTGCATCACGCGGCCGAAGCCGAGCAGCTTGTGCTTGCACTGCTTGTCCGCCATCACCAGCCGCACGTGGAAGACGAACACCATGGCCCAGAAGGTGACGGTGGTGGTCAGCATGGTGAAGGTGCGCAGGAAATAGCGGTAGGGACCGGGCTTGATCACCGCGTTCCAGACGTCGTAGGCCACCGCCTTGTGCTCGGTCTCTTCGAGTGCGTGCCAGGTCCACACCTGCCGGTAGCCGGGCTCGGAGCCGCCCAGGTGCCGTTCGTCGGCGAGCAGGCCGCCGGCCAGCATGGCGGTGTAGTGTTCGAGCGCGATGGTATGCGCGAGCTGCCAGGACTTCGGCAGGATCTTGCGCAGCAGGTCGAGCAGCTTCCACACGATGCCGTCCAGGCGCGAGGCGGGCAGGCCGGCGTCGTCCATCAGCTTGTTGTAGAGCATGTGCTCGCGCGTGTGCATCGCTTCCTGGCCGATGAATCCGGCGATGGCGCGCTTGAGCTCGGGGTCGTCGACCTGGTCGCGGTAGTTGCGCACGCTGTCCATGAAGAAGCGCTCGCCTGCCGGGAAGAAGATCGACAGCGCGTTGACGAAGTGGGTCACGTGCGGGCCCAGCCGGTGCCAGTCGCCGATGCGCTCGGGCGGCAGGTGGGGATGCACGTCGCGGCGGATTGGCATCATGAGGGTTCTCCTGTCGTTTCGGTTGCGCCCGCCGTGGCCGGCGTGGCGTCTGCCGCGGGGGCCGCCCGGCGGGCGGCCGCGGTCTTGCCCGCGAGGAAGGCCAGCAGGTCGGCGCCGACGCGCCGCGGGTCCTCCTCCATCGGGATGTGCCCGAGCCCGGCATAGCGCACCAGGGTGGCATCGGGTATCTGCGCGGCGAAGGCTTGCGCGTGCGCGGGCGGTATCCAGCGGTCGCGCTCGCCCCACAGCACCAGGGTGGGTGAGCCGATGCGCGCCAACCGCGCGGTGTCGAGGGCGTCGAAGTCGAGCCGGGGCACCATGCGGCCGATCGCTTCGCGCGCGCCTTCGGCGTAGAAGAAATCGACGTAGCGCCGGAAGGTGGCCTCCGGCACGCGCCGCGCGTTGCCGTACACGTCGCGCGTGGCGGCGCGGATGATGCACTCGGGCAGCACCCACGGCGCCGACCAGCGCACCGGCGCGTGGTTGAACAGGCCGATGTAGATCGGCAGCTTCATCGGGAAGCCGGCGGCGTCGATCAGCACCAGCTTGTCGACCCGGTGCGGATGGCGCGCGGCAAGGTCCCAGGCGATCAGGCCGCCCAGCGAGTTGCCGATCACGCTGGCGCGCGGCAGCTTGAGCGCGGCGAAGAAGGCGTCGATGAAGGCGCGGTAGCGATCGACGTCCATGGTCACGATGCGCCCGCGCGTGTCGCGCAGCGGGCCGGTCAGGCCGAAGGGCGGCAGGTCGAGGCGCAGCACGCGGTAGCGTGCGGTGAGCGCCGGCATCACCCCTTCCCAGGTGTGCAGCGAGGCGCCGAAGCCGTGGATCAGCACCAGCGGCTCGCCGTCGGCCGGACCTTCTTCGGTGTAGTGCACCAGCGTGTCCATGGCCGGCAGCCAGCGCGAGGCGGGCAGGGCGTAGCGGCGGGCCAGCGTCTCGCGCGCGAGGCTGAACAGGCCGACACGGCCCTGGCCGAACCAGCGCGCCAGCACTCCGGGCGGCGCCGCCAGCGCGTCGGACGGCGCGGCCGGGCGGGCGAGGGCAGCGCGGCTCATGCGCGCTCTCCGCGCTGCGCCGCCGCGGCCGTGCCCGGCGCCGATGCGTCGCCGACCTGGCGCGTGCGGCGCGTCTCGCGCACCACCAGTGCCTGGTAGGCGGCCGGCAGCAGGCGGGCCATCGCGTCGGCGGCATAGGCATCGGGCCCGATCAGCACGCGCCGGCGGTTATGCCGCACGCCTTGCAGGATCACGCGCGCGGCCGTGTCGGGCGAGGTGATGAAGAACTTCTCGAACTGCTCGCGTCCCTGCTGCGCGTCGCGCACCAGGAAGCCGTTCAGGTTGGACGAGACCCGGCTGGCCTGTGCGATATTGGTCTTGATGCCGCCGGGGTGCACGGTGGTGGCCGACACGCCGCAGTCCATCAGGTCCAGCTCCTGGCGCAGCGCTTCGGTAAAGCCGCGCACCGCGTACTTGCTGGCGTTGTAGGCCCCCATGCCGGGCTGGGCGAAGATGCCGAAGATGCTGGAGGTGTTGACCACGTGCCCTTCGCCGCTGGCCTTCAGGTAGGGCAGGAAGGCCTTGGTGCCGTGGACCACGCCCCAGAAGTTGATGCCCATGATCCATTCCAGGTCGTCGTAGTCCATGCCCTCGATGGTGCTCGACAGCGCCACGCCGGCGTTGTTGAAGATCAGGTTGGCGCGGCTGTGCACACGCACCGTCTCTTCGGCCCAGGCATAGACGGCGGCGCGGTCGGCCACGTCGACGCAGTGCTGGCTGACCGGCAGCCCCGGCGCCGCGCGCGCCACCTCGCCGACGGTCTGGGCCAGCCCGCTCTCGTTGCGGTCCGACAGGGCCAGGTGGCAGCCCTCGCGCGCCAGCGCCAGCGCCAGCGCGCGGCCGATGCCCGAGCCGGCGCCGGTGATGGCGGCGACCTTGTTGCGGAAGTCCTTCATGACGGGTCTCCTGGTTCTTGTCAGTGTTGGGTCTGGATCGGGTCCGGATCGGGTTCGTGCCCCCGGCACGGCTGCGCATGGCGCGGCCGCGGAGTGCGATGGGTGGCAATGTGTGGCGATGGGTGGCGATGTGGTGACGCGTGGCGGGCTGCGAAAGCGGCGCTCCTCCCCCCGGGCTGCCTCAGGCGCCCTGCACCTGCGCCGCGCCCGCATGCCGCTCCTCGCCCGGGCGCACGGCGCTGCGCCGCTGCGGCAGGGTGTGGTAGTCGGCCAGGCGGAAGGTGGCGGTGGCGCGGCGGAACTGCCAGGTGAAGCCTGGCCACAGCGTGGTGTTGCGCCCGGTCCTGGGATCGAGGTACCAGCTGGCGCAGCCGCCGGCCGACCACACCGCGTGGCCGAGCCGCGCCTGCAGGCCGTCGTTGAAGTCGCGCTGTACCTCGGCACGCACGTCGACAGCGTGCACGTGGCCCGCCCGCATGCGCTGCAGGGCATCGAGGATGTAGGCGACCTGCGACTCGATCATGAACACCATCGAGCTGTGCCCCAGTCCGGTATTGGGGCCCACCACCATGAAGAAATTGGGGAAGCCCGCCACCGTGGTACCGAGATAGGCCTGCGCGCCGTCGCGCCAGGCATCGAGGATGTCGACGCCGTCGCGGCCGAGGATGACGCCGCGCGGGATCGGGTCGGTGGCGTGGAAGCCCGTGCCGAAGATGATGCAGTCGGTCTCGCGGCGCGTGCCGTCGGCCAGCACGATGGCGTCGGGCTCGACGCGTGCGATGCCGGTGCTCACCACGTCGACGTTGGCGCGCGTCAGCGCCGGGTAGTAGTCGTTGGAGATCAGCACGCGCTTGCAGCCGATGGTGTAGTCGGGCGTGAGCCTGGCGCGCAGCGCGGCATCGGGCACCTGGCGCTGGATATGGCGCCGGGCCACGCGCTCGACCAGCTTCATCAGCCCGGGATGCACCACGAAGCCGAGCACGCGAGATTCCAGCGCCCAGTAGATGCCGGTGCGCACGAGCTTCTGCGTGAACGGCAGGTGGCGGAACAGCCAGCGCTCGGCCGCCGTCACGCGGCGGTCCGGCTTGGGCATGATCCACGGCGGCGTGCGCTGGTAGAGATCGAGGTGGCCCGCGCGCGGTGCCACCTGCGGCACGAACTGGATGGCGCTGGCGCCAGTGCCGATCACGGCCACGCGCTTGCCGCGGAAGTCGTAGCCGTGGTTCCAGTGCTGCGAGTGGAAGGCCTCGCCTGCGAAGCTGTCCAGGCCCGGAATGCGCGGGTAGGCCGGGCGGCTCAGCCCGCCCATGCCCGATACCAGCACGCGCGCGCTGAGGCGGCGCCCATCGGCCATCTCCAGGCGCCAGCAGGCGCCGGCCTCGTCCCAGGCGGCACGGCGCAGCTCATGCGACAGGCGCAGGTGCGGGCGCAGGCCGAAGCGGTCGGCGCAGTGCTCCAGGTAGGCGCGGATCTCCGGCTGCGTGGAGAACATGCGCGACCAGCCCGGGTTGGGCGCGAAGGAGAAGGAGTAGAGGTGGGACTGCACATCGCAGGCGCAGCCGGGATAGTGGTTGTCACGCCAGGTGCCGCCGACCGCGTCGGCCTTCTCGAGGATGGCGAAATCGTGCTGGCCGCTCTGCTTGAGGCGGATCGCCATGGCCAGGCCGGCGAAACCACTGCCGACGATGGCGATGTCGATGTGCTCGCCGCCGGCGGCCGCCGGCACGCTGTCGATCGGGAAGTCCACGCGGGGGGCATTCATGGGCGCTCCTCGTGCCGCGCCGCCGCCCCGGTCGCCTGGCCGCCGCTAGGGCGGATGAGACGGGAACGGCTTTGCAACACTGTTTATTGTGACATTGACGAATGTCATCGTAGGTAGCCGCCCAGGTCGGGTCAATGCCGTGATTTGAAGGATTACTCTATTTTTCGGTCTTTTCCAGCGTCGTTTGCATCACATTAAACGCCGTTCGTGCGTGATGAGGCGCCTCTGGCGGGGCATGGCCCCGTGCGTTTGAAACCGGAACGCTGGCTTGGAATTTTTCTTGCGGCGATGCAGCAATGTCGCATTGCCGTGTCAGTGCCGGCCCGCTTTCAGTCGCGCGCGCCGAGAACGTGATGCTGGCGCCATGCCGTCGGCGTCTGCTGCGTCCAGCGTTTGAATGCGTGGGTGAACGCGCTCTGTTCGGAGAAGCCGAGCTGCATCGCGAGCTGCGCCAGCGGCATGGCGGGATCGGCCAGGTACTGCACGGCCAGGGCATGGCGCTCGCCGTCCACCAGGATGCTGTAGCTGAGGCCGCGCGCCTGCAGCCGACGCTGCAACGTGCGCACCGGCAGCCGCAGGCAGGCCGCGGCGGCCGCCAGGGTGGGCTCGCCCTGGGCCAGCGCGCCGCGCACGAAAGCGCGCATGCGCGCGATCTCGTCGCTGCCGGCATCGGCGGCGGCGTGCTGGCGCAGCTGGGCGTCGGCGATGCGCGTCATCTGCGCCTGCATCTCGGCGTCGGCCTGCAGCGAGGGCCGCGCCAGCAGCGCGGCATCGAGCTGCATGGCGTGCCGGTCGGCGCCGAACACCACCGGGCAGCCGAACACGCGTTCATGCTCGCGCACATCGGGCGGGGCGGCGTGCGGGAACAACACCAGGCGTGCATGCACGCTATCGCCCAGCAGCCATTGTGCGAAAACGCTCCAGGTGGCCATGTGCAGTTCGTGCGCGTGGCGCGACAGCGGGCCGTGCAGCGGCGCCCAGCGCATTTCCCCGCCCTCGGCGCTCTCCACCAGCCGCGTGCGGCCGATGTCGTTGGCGAGCGCCTCATAGCGGATGCCTTGCAGGACGGCCTCGCGCACGGTCGGCGTGGTCAGCACCACGTAGCCCATCTCGGCGTAGTGGCGCGGGCGGAACTGCGCGCCCGCATGCAGGCCGACATGGGGATCGCCGGTGCGGGCCTCGAGCCAGTCGAGCAGGGCCAGGTAGCGTGCGCAGGGCACGCGCGCAGCGGGCAGCGCCAGCGCCTGCCCGTCGATGCCCGCCGCGGCGAGCTGCTCGGCGGTGGAAACGCCCGCGGCCTCGCCATAGTCGAGCACGGTGCGCAGATAGGCGGCCGACACCGTGCCGCCGCTCGCGGCAGCGCCGCTGTCGGGGAAGGCCGCCCCGCCTGGCCTTGCGTTGGCGCGTGGCATCAAATCACCTGTCATCGGGAATCAAGACCGGGAGCCGATCTTTATCCAAACTCCGGCGAGCGTCAATGCGGGGCCGCCGCAGGTTCCGCCATGCCGCCGCAGGACGCACAGTCCGCATCAGTCGAAGCAGAAAGAAAGCGTGCAGCCGGCCACCGCCGGCCTGCGCCGATGACGCCACAGGAGACAACCATGCCAACCCCTTCGCCCGCGCGGCGCGGTGCCGGGCCGGCCGCCGCCGGCCACCCTGGCGCCGCCGGCCTCGCAGCCACCGCCGCCGGCCTGTCGCGCCGCGGCTTCCTCAAGGTCGGCTTCGGCTTTTCCGCCGCGCTGGCCTGTGCCTCGCTGCTGCCGGCACTGTCGGGCTGCGCGCCGTCCAGCACGACGGCGGCGCCCGGCCTAGCCTTCCTGCGCGAGGCCGACACCGCGCTGTTCCGCGCGCTGCTCGGCGCCGTAGTCAGCGAACTGTCCGCCCTCGACGCCAAGACGCGCGAGGCGCGCCTGCAGCTCGCGCTGTCCAATATCGACCGCACCTGCGCGGCCATGGGCAGCCATGCCCAGGGCGAGCTGCGCAAGCTGCTCGGCCTGCTCGACAACCGCGCGCTGCGCTGGGCGCTGACCGGCGTCGGCAGCGACTGGGCGGATGCGGACAACGCGCGCGTGCAGGATTTCCTCGCACGCTGGCGCGCCAGCCGCTTCGCCACGCTCAACGCGGGCGCGGTGGTGCTGGTCAAGCTCTCCAGCGTCGCTTACTTCGTCACGCCGGCTGCCTGGAGCGGTAGCGGCTATCCCGGTCCCAACGCCGCGGTCTACCGCGCCATCCACGCCTGATCCCGCCATGCCCATCGACGATCTCTACACGGCCGGCATCGCCTCCGGCTGGCAGGTGCACGACGCCTCCACCTTCACCGCCCCGCGCCACTTCGAGGCGGACGTGGCCATCATCGGCAGCGGCGCCGGCGGCGGCGTGACCGCCGAGACCCTCAGCGCCGCCGGCCTGCGCGTGGTGCTGCTGGAGGAGGGCGCGCTGCGCACCTCGGACAGCTTCCGCGACATGGACGAGGGGCGCGCCTACCGCGAGCTGTACCAGGAGGCAGCCGGGCGCGCCACCTCCGATGGCGCCATCGCCATCCTGCAGGGCCGCTCGGTCGGCGGCAGCACCACGGTCAATTGGTCGTCGAGCTTCCGCACGCCGCCGCAGACGCTGGCGCACTGGGCCGAGCAGCATGCGGTCAGCGGCCACTCCGCGCAGGACATGGCGCCCTGGTTCGCGCGCATGGAGGAGCGCCTGGGCGTGGCACCCTGGGCCATGGCGCCCAACGCCAACAATGACGTGCTGCGCCGCGGCTGCGAGCAGCTCGGCTGGGAATGGCACGTGATCCCGCGCAATGTGAAGGGCTGCTGGAACTCGGGCTACTGCGGCCTGGGCTGCCCGGTCAATGCCAAGCAGTCGATGCTGGTCTCGACCATCCCGGCGGCGCTGGCCAAGGGCGCCACCCTGGTCCACCGCGTGCGCGTGCGCGCGCTGCAGCACGACGGCAAGCGCGTGCAGGGGCTGGCCGGCGCGGCGCTCGGCGCCGACGGGGTCACGCCGACCGGCGTCACCGTCACCGTCAAGGCCCGTCACTACGTCGCCGCCGGCGGTGCCATCAACACGCCCGCGCTGCTGCTGCGCTCGGGCGCGCCGGACCCGCACGAGCGGCTGGGACAGCGCACCTTTATCCATCCGGTGAATCTCAGCATCGCACAGATGCCAGATCGCATCGATCCCTTTTATGGCGCACCGCAGTCGATCGCCTCCGACCATTTCCAGTGGAAGGACGGCGCGACCGGGCCGGCCGGCTACAAGCTGGAGGTGCCGCCGCTGTTCCCCGGCATCAGCGCCGGCGTCTTCAATGCGATCGGCGAACCGCTGCGGCACGACATGGCGGCGCTGCCGAACACCAGCGCGATGCTGGCGCTGCTGCGCGACGGCTTCGTGCCGCAGAGCGCAGGCGGGCGCGTGCGCGTGGCGGCCGACGGCAGCCCCATCCTCGACTACGAGGTCAGCGACTACCTGTGGGACGGCGTGCGCCGCGCCTGGCTGTCGATGGCCGAGGCCCAGTTCGCCGGCGGCGCGGCGCGCGTGCGGCCGGCCCACCTCGACGCACCCTACTACACGAGCTGGGCCGAGGCCCGGCAGGCCATTCCCGCGCTACCGCTGAAGGCCTTCCGCGCCGCGCTGTTCAGCGCGCATCTGATGGGCGGCTGCGGCATGAGCGACGACCCGCGCCAGGGCGTGGTGGACAGCCACGGCAGCCATCACCAGCTGGGCAACCTGTCGGTCTTCGACGGATCGGCATTCCCCACCAGTATCGGGGCCAATCCGCAGTTGTCAGTGTTCGCGCTGACGGCGCAGAATGCCCATGCGCTGGTGCAGCGGCTGGCCGCGTAGCAATGCCCGGGGCCGCCCGGAACGCCTTGCCACGCGCCGGCGCAGAGGCCGCAGAGGCCGCAGCGGCCGCCGGGCCGCGTGCCGCGGTCCTTGGCGGCATCCGCCGGTGCACCGCGAAGCCTAGAAGGATTCTTCGAATTTCGGGCTTGTGAAACGCTCGATTGCGTCGCTAGGCTTCGTACAACTGTTTCAAGCATCCGTTCGCCGACAAGAGCATGGAGCGGGACAGTTGCAGTGTTTGTTGCTTGGGGTTCACGCAGCACAAGCAGAGAGACGCCCCCCATGAAGACCGGGAGAAGCACGGCGGGAGACACCAAGGCTCGGATACTGGATGCCACCGAGCGCTTGTTCATCGAAGTCGGTTACGAAGGCACCTCACTACGGCAGGTCACGTCGCGCGCGATCGTCAACCTGGCCGCCGTCAACTACCATTTCCGCAGCAAGGACATCATGATGCAGGCGGTGCTGAGCCGCCGCCTCGATCCGCTCAACGCGCGGCGGCTGGCCCTGCTCGACGCCTGCGAGGCCAGCTGGCCCGGCGAGCAGATCCGCTGCGAGCACGTGATGGGCGCGCTGTTCGTGCCCGCGCTGCAGATGGCGCGCGAGCCCGGCATCGGCGGGCCGGCCTTCCTGCGCCTGCTGGGCCGGGTCTACTCGGATACCTCGCCCTTCATCCAGTCCTACCTGATGGGGCACTACGCCCCGGTGTTCGGCCGCTTCTTCGACGCCTTCGCACGGGCCCTGCCCGAGCTGCCGCGCCAGGAACTCGGCTGGCGCCTGCACTTCGCCCTCAAGGCGCTCGCCGGCGTGCTGGCCGGCGACGACCTGGGCAACCTGATGCCCGCCTTCACGCAGGGCAAGACCATGAGCGACGCGCATGTGCTGGCCCAGCTCAGCGCGATGGTCGTGGCTGCGCTGAAGGCTCCCGCGCCGGCCGAGCAGCAGCTCGGCGCGCTGCACGCGGTGTTCGAGATCGGCGAGCGCCAGCACGCCGACGAGAGCGTGCGGCAGCCGGCGCAGCCTGAAGGGTCGGCGCCATCCCAGCCGTCCACCAGGGCCGCGGCCGAGCCCGCGCGGCGCGTGCGCACCAGCACGCGCAGCGAGGGAGCCGCGCGCGCCGCCGTGACGAGCCTGCCGGTACGCGGCAGCTCGCGCGAGCGGCCACCGCCGTTCCCGAGCAATCCGCTCGACGACTGGATGCGCACGCGCTCCAGGAACTAGGGCCGCCACGGCGGCAGCGTCCGCGCCGCCTCGCCGGCCCGTCTTCCCCAACCGCAATCCGACTGCGATGGCGCCGCGCGCCAGGCGCACGGGCGCTTGCCGCCCGCTGTCGCCCCGCTGTCGCCCGACGGCGGCCTGCATCGCCCGAAGCTGCACCGTAGTGGCCGCAGAAGCAGCAGAAGCCGCAGAAGCCGAAGCCGCAGCAGGACGCACCAAGACACAGGAGACTTCAGATGAGACCGTTGTTCATCGCCGCCGCCATCGGCTGCGCCCTGGGCCTGATGGCCGCCCCGCTGGCCGTGCCGCCCGCGGCCTTCGCCCAGCCGGCGCCCGCCGCCACAGCCGCCGCTGCGCCCGCTGCCGCGCCGGCGCAGGGCACCCCCTACGATGGCCTGCCCGCCGGCCAGCAGGCGAGCCTGTTCTCGCGCCAGGTCGCCAGCGGCGAGCTGCGCAAGCTCGACGACGCCCAGCTGCTCGCGACCTTCCACGCACTGCAGCCCGGGACCCTGCTGCTGTGGGCACGCGCCGAGATGAACCGCTATCCGGAATACGAATACTGGATGAGCCGCCAGGAGCGGCTCAACGGCCAGTGGCAGGAGCAGCCCGCGCGCATGATGATCCGCTACCGCCACCAGCCGCGCCAGCTGTACGCGAAGTGGCTGCCCGGCGGCGCGCAGGCCGGCCAGGAGATCGTCTACGACGAGACCAGGCGCAAGGACGAGATGTACGGCCATCTCGGCGGGCTGATGAGCTTCGCCTCGATGTGGATCGCGCTCGACGGCTCGCTGGCGCGCGGCCAGTCCAACCATACCGTGCGCGACCTCGGCTTCCAGTTCGTGCTGTCCATGCTCGAGCGCGACGCCCGCTCGCTGCGCGCCGCGGGCCTGAGCGAGAAATACAGCCGCGTGGACATCGTGCAGGAGCAGGGCACGCGCATGGTGGCGCTGACCTGGGACCTGCCGGCCGGCGCGCCGGCCTACTACGCCAAGAAGGTGCAGCTGATGCTGGACCTGCGCAATCCCTGGCCGCGCGTGGAAACCGCGTGGAACGAGAACGGCGAGATGGTCGAGAAGATCGTCTTCGAGAAAGCCGTGCGCAAGACCTTCGACGCCGCGGCCTTCGATCCGGCCAACAGCGAGTACCGCTTCTGAACCGGACCGCCGCGCGGCAGCGGCGGCCATTCAAACGGAGGCAACGGGCCGGCACGCGCTGCGTTTGAACAGCGGGCGCGCGGTGCCTCCGGCGCCGGCCTGCGGCAAGCCTCGCGCCGCGTGCCGTGCGCCGGCCCGATGTTTGGAACGCGCGCTCTATTGACGCTGCAGTGAGGCGGCGGCGAGAGTCGCCGCACACCAGGCGGCCGCGCAGACGGCAGGACAGCCCGTTCCGTACCGAACGCCTGGAACCTAGAGGAGAGGAGACCCATACCATGCAGCGCGACACGAATCCGCAGCACCGTTCCGCATCCACCATCGCCACGCCGGGTGCCGCCAGGCACGGGCTGGCCGCACGCGCCGCCGCCCTGCTGGCGGCCGCCGCGCTGTGCGCCTGCGGCGGCGGCGGCGATGGCGGTGGCGGCAGCACCGCCGCATCCAGCAGCAGCGGCAGCAATGGCGGCACGAGCACCGCCGCCACCACGCAGGACCGGCTGTGCCCGGCCGCGATCGACTACTCCACGCCCTATATCGGCGGCAGCGGCGCGGGCGAACTGGTCAAGGTGCAGCTCGACACCGCCAGGATGACCTGGCAGGTCACCTTCCTCGACTCGTCGGTGCCGCGCAAGACCGGCACCGTGCAGCCATCGCGCAGCGATACCAGCAGCGGCTCCAACGTGATGTCCGGCACGCTGTCCCAGGAGACCGGACTGCCCACCGACAAGCTCAACCAGTGCGCCTTCCGCCTCAACGGCGCCAGCCTCGACGCTTCGAAGCCGGCCCGCATGTTCGTCGGCATGGGCGTGGCGGGCGGCACCATTCCCGGCGCGCGCATCCAGTACACCGGCCTGCCGGGCACCGTGAACGTGCCAGACACCACCTTCAACTACTTCCAGTTCATCGGTTTCACGCAGACCGAGACCGACCTGTCCAAGGTGGCCGGCTACTACAACGGCCTGGGCTTCCACGAAGTGCCGTCGCAGAACTTCAAGCAGGTCAGCCAGGACTACACGATGGCGCTCGCCTCCAACGGCTCGTTCTCCGTATGCCAGAACGCCACCGGTACCTGCTCGCAGCGCGGCAACAACTTCGTGGCGCAGGCGGCCAGCGGCACCCTGCTGTCGACCAACTACGCCGGCGAGGTGTCGCCTTCGATCGGCACCGTGCAGGGGCGCGCCTACCTGATCGTGGGCAAGCTGCGCGGCCAGCTGGTGCCGGTCATGATCCGCGTCGGCTATGCCAACGACAATCTGTCGGGCAGCCTGCTCGGCGGCGGCCCGTTCGGCGCCGACGACGAGATCGGCATCGGCATGATGGCACCGGCATCGCGCATCGGGGTGGGCTCGGTCAACGGCGAGTACGTGGGCGTCGACAGCAACTTCGCCTACCGCACCACCGCGCTGGTCGATGCCGCGGCGACCATGCTCGACCCGTTCCAGGCCTCGAATGCCTCGCTGGCGACTCCCTACACGCTCAACTACACGCAGACGGTGGCGGGCGTGGTCACCACCACGCGCCGCGACGCCGCCGCCGGCAGCGGCCCCTTCGGCAAGCTGGTCTTCACCGGGGGCGTGTTCGGTTTCCTCGAGGCGCAGAGCAGCGGCCCCTACTTCACCATCGGCGCCTTCGTGCAATGAGAGCGCGGGCGGCGCCACGCCGCCCGCCGGCCTGACGACAACAGAAAACGACAGAAAGCCTGAACCACGCTTCACGCGGGAGACAAGACCATGAAGAACATCCGACGCCTCGCCCTGAACTGCCTGCTCGCCGGCCTGGCCGCCTGCGCCGCCATTCCCGCCGCCTTCGCCCAGAAGGCCGGCGACAACGTGGTATCGGCCGGCTGGTTCTACATCAACACGCGCGGCACCAGCGGCCCGCTGACCACCAGCCTGGCCGACACGCCGATCAACTATCCGCTCGGCCTGCCCAGCACCTTCAGCGCCCCGGGCAGCGGCATCTCCAGCTCGAACGCCAATACGCTGGGCCTGACCTTCAGCCACTTCTTCACCGACCACATCGCGGTGACGGGGGTGGGCGGCATCCCGCCCGAGTTCAAGCTGTACGGCCACGGCGAGCTGATCCCGCCGGGACCGGCCGGCGCGCTCGGCCGCCAGAGCCTGGGCGACCCCTCGCTCAACCCGATCGTCACCAAGGCGCGCCAGTGGAGCCCGGCGGCGATGGTGCAGTACCACTTCCTCGAGCCGACCTCGAAGTTCCGCCCCTTCCTTGGCCTGGGCGTGTCGTACAACTTCTTCACCAACATCACGGTGAACCCGGCCTTCGCCAGCTCGGTCAACAACAACCTCGGCGCCATCCTGGCAGCCGGCGCCGGCATCCCCGGCCCGACCTCGGTGGAAGCCAGCGCATCGCCCTCGTGGGCGCCGATCTTCAATATCGGCGGCACCTACAACTTCACCGAACACTGGGGCCTGACCGCGGCGCTGACCTACATCCCGCTGAAGACGGATTCGACCATGACCATCAAGGCCTCGAACGGCACCATCCTGTCGTCCTCGACCACGCGCCTGGAACCGAACCCGCTGATCGTCTTCGTGGCCGCCTCCTACAAGTTCTGAGCGGCTCCGGCCTGCCTCAGCCGCGCATGGCGGCCGCGCGCGCCAGCAGCAGTTCCCGCTCGCGCGCGTTGCCGGCCAGCGCGGCCGCACGTTCGAACTCGGCACGGGCTTCGGCCTCGCGGCCCAGCTTGGCGAGCAGGTCGCCGCGCACGCTCGGCAGCCACTGGTAGGCCTGCAGCGACTTGTCGCCGCGCAGGGTGTCGACGATCTCCAGCGCCGCCTGCGGCCCTTCGGCCATGCCGACCGCCACCGCGCGGTTGAGCTCCACCACCGGCGAGGGTGCCACGCGCGCCAGCAGGCCATAGAGCGCGGCGATCCGGGCCCAGTCGGTCTGCGCCGCGCTGGCCGCGCGCGCGTGGCAGGCGGCGATGGCGGCCTGCAGCTGGTAGGGCCCCGGGCCATCCTCCTGCGCCGCCGCCAGCGCCTCGGCATGTGCCAGCGCTGCCAGCCCGCGCTGGATCTGCACGCGGTCCCAGCGCGCGCGGTCCTGCTCGGCGAGCAGCACCGGACGCCCCGCATCATCGGTGCGCGCCGCCGCGCGCGAAGCCTGCAGCTCCATCAGCGCCAGCAGGCCGTGCACCTCGGCGCGCTGCGGCGCCAGCGCCGCCAGCATATGGCCCAGCCGCAGCGCCTCCGCGGTCAGGTCAGGCCGCATCCAGTGGCTGCCGGCAGTGGCGGTGTAGCCCTCGTTGTAGATCAGGTAGATCACCTCCAGCACCGAGGCCAGGCGCTCGCCCAGCGCTGCCGCCGGCGGCAGCGCGAACGGCACGCGCGCCTCGGACAGCGTGCGCTTGGCGCGCACGATGCGCTGCGCGACGGTGGCCTCCGGCACCAGCCCGGCGCGCGCGATCTCCGCCGTGCTCAGCCCGGCCACCACTTTCAGGGTCAGCGCCACGCGCGATGCGGCGGGCAGCAGCGGATGACAGGCGGTGAAGATGAGACGCAGCACGTCGTCGCCGATCGGGTCCGCGCGCGCGGCATCGAGCGCATCGACGAAATCGGGCACGATCGCGGCCTGCTGCGCCTCCAGTTCCTGCCCGAGCTGTTCCAGCCTGGCCGCGCGCATCTTGCCGTGGCGCAGCTGGTCGAGCGCGCGGTGCCTGGCGGCGGCCATCAGCCAGGCACCGGGATTGTCCGGCAGGCCGTCCGCCGGCCAGTGTTCCAGCGCGGCGACCAGCGCATCCTGCGCCAGCTCTTCGGCCAGGCCGAGATCGCGCACCAGGCGCGCCAGCGCCCCGACGATGCGGGCCGATTCCTCGCGCCAGACCGTGGCGACGGCACGCCGTACCGCCTCGCGCGCGGCGCTTGCCTGCGGCGCATGGCCGTCCGGGCTGCCGCTCATGGCGCGTCGGGGCCGGACGGTTCGGGCATCGGTAGGAGGGTCGGCATGACGGAAGTCTCCGGTGATCTGTCCGCCACGCTGGCGGGTGCTGGAGGATCGTGGTGCCGCGAGCGGGGCGCCGCGATGGTCCTGCCATGATGACCAATGATAGCCGCCCGGTATGGGGGTAGGTTACGGCGCGGTGGCGTGGTGGCGCGCCGGAAAAAAAGGGCGGAGCGCTCGCGCGCTCCGCCCAGCCTGGTTGCACGGCCCGCGCTGCGGGCCGCGCCGTCTTGCCTGTGACTTGCTGCCTGTTGCTTATTGCGTGGCGGTGCCGGCCTGCGGCGCCGGCGCGGCGGCCACCGTGCCCGTCTCCACCAGGCCGCCGCCCAGCGCGCGATACAGGTCGATGGCATTGTTCAGGCGCAGTTGCCGCGCCTGCACCAGTGCCTGCTCCGCGGTGAACAGCTGGCGCTGCGCGTCGAGCCGGTCCAGCTCGCTCGACACACCGTTCTTGAAGCGCATGGTCGACAGCTCGTAGCGTGCCGCCTCGGCCTCGCGCACCTGCTCCTGTCCTGCCACCTGCTCTTCCAGCGTGCCGCGCGCCACCAGCGCATCGGCCACTTCCGCGAAGGCGTTCTGGATCGTCTTCTCGTAGTTGGCCACCTGGATGTTCTTGCGCACATTGGCCAGGTCCAGGTTGGAGAGGTTGCGGCCGTAGTCGAAGATAGGCAGCACCAGCTGCGGCGCGAACGACCAGGCACCGGTACCGGCATCGAACAGGCTCTTGAAGCCCGGACTGATGGTGCCGGCATTGGCGGTCAGCGTGATGCGCGGGAAGAAGGCCGCGCGCGCCGCGCCGATGTTGGCGTTGGCCGACAGCAGCGCCTGCTCGGCCTGGCGCACATCGGGACGCTGTTCCAGCAGGTCGGACGGCAGCCCGGCCGGGATGTCGCTGATGATGCGCTCGTCGGACAGGCGCATCGGCGCGGGCAGGCCGGCGATGGACGCGATCGGCTTGCCCACCAGCACTTCCAGCGCGTTCTGCGCCTGCGCGCGCTGGCGCGCCAGCTGCGCGGCCGACACGCGTGCCTGCGCCACCAGCGACTCGTTGTCGCGCAGGTCCAGCGCCGAGGTGGCGCCGGCGGCGAAGCGCTGCTTGGACAACTCGTAGGTGTCCTGGCGCGTCTTCAGCGTATCGGCGGCAAGGTCGTACTGCTCGGCGTAGGAACGCTCGGACAGGTAGGCCTTGGCCACTTCCGACACCAGCGAGACCTGCGCGGCGCGGCGTGCCTCCTCGGTGGAGAAGTACTGCGCCAGCGCGGCGTTGGACAGGCTGCGCACGCGGCCGAAGAAGTCCAGCTCGTACGAGGCGACGGCGCCGCCGACCTGGTAGAACTGCGCCACATAGGGCTGGCCGGTGGCCGATTGCGCCGCCGCGTAGCGCTGGCGGGTGTAGCCCGCCTGGGCATTCAGCGTGGGCAGCAGGTCGGCGCGCTGCACCTGGTACTGGGCGCGCGCTTCTTCGATGCGCAGCGCCGCGGTGCGCAGGTCGCGGTTGTTCTCCAGCGCGGCGGCGATCAGCGCCTGCAGGCGCGCATCGCGGAAGAACTCGCGCCAGCCGATCTCGGTGGCGCGGCGGGTCTCGCCGCTCTTCACCTCGGCGGCGGCATAGCCTTCCGGCGCGGCCGGATAGCCGCCGGCCACGGGCGCCTCGGGACGCTCATAGCGCGGCGCCATCGTGCAGCCGGACAGGACGCCGGCCACCAGCAGCAGTGCGGTCAGAGTCTTGGTCATATCAGATTTCCTTTTGCGGCTCGTTCCAGCCCTGTCCGTGTTCCAGCTCCGGCTGCGGCTTGCTGCCGAAGCGCTTGCGGATCACCACGAAGAAGACCGGCACCAGGAAGATGGCCAGCACCGTGGCAGTGAACATGCCGCCGATCACGCCGGTACCGATGGCGCGCTGGCTGCCCGAACCCGCGCCGGTGGCGATCGCCAGCGGCAGCACGCCCAGGATGAAGGCCATCGAGGTCATCAGGATGGGGCGGAAGCGCAGGTGCACCGCTTCCAGCGTGGCTTCGACCAGGCCCTTGCCCTGCGCCTGCAGGTCCTTGGCGAACTCCACGATCAGGATCGCGTTCTTGGCCGACAGGCCGATGGTGGCGATCAGGCCGACCTTGAAGTACACGTCGTTGGGCATGCCGCGCAGCGTCACGCCGAGCAGCGCGCCGAGCACGCCCAGCGGCACCACCAGCAGCACCGCCACCGGGATCGTCCAGCTCTCGTACAGCGCGGCCAGGCACAGGAACACGATGATCATCGACAGCGTGTACAGCATCGGCTCCTGCGAACCCGCCAGGCGCTCTTCGTACGACTGGCCGGACCACTCGTAGCTGAAGCCAGGCGGCAGCTTGGCGAACATCGCCTCCATCTCCTTCATCGCCTCGCCGGTGCTGTGCCCCGGCGCCGGCTGGCCGGCGATCTTCACCGCGGGCAGGCCGTTGTAGCGCTCCAGGCGCGGCGAACCCATCACCCACTTCGAGGTGGAGAAGGCCGAGAACGCCACCATGTCGCCGTTGGCATTGCGCACGCGCAGCTTGCTCAGGTCGTCGGGCAGCTTGCGGTCGTTGCCTTCGGCCTGCGCGATCACCTTGCGCACGCGGCCTTCGTAGATGAAGTCGTTGACGTACAGCGAGCCGAAGGCGACCGACAGCGTGCTGTTGATGTCGGCCACGGCGACGCCGAGCGCGCGTGCCTTCTCGCGGTCGATGTCGATCTGCAGCTGCGGCGCGTCTTCCTGCCCTTCCGGACGCACGCCGGCCAGGGCGGGATTCTTGGCCGCCATGCCGAGCATCATGTTGCGGGCTTCCATCAGCTTGGCGTGGCCCTGGCCGGAGCGGTCCTGCAGGCGGAAGTCGAAGCCCGAGGAGTTGCCCAGCTCAGAGATCGCCGGCGGGTTGAGCGGGAAGATGATGGCGTCCTTGATGCCCGACAGCGCGCCGAAGGCACGGCCGACCATCGCCTGCGCGGTCTCGCCCGGGCCCGTGCGCTCCTTCCAGTCCTTCAGGCGCACGAAGGCGATACCGCCGTTCTGGCCGCGGCCGAAGAAGGAGAAGCCCGCCACCGTGATCATCTGGTCCACCACCTTCGATTCCTTGGTCAGGTAGTAGTCCTCGATCTGCTTGAGCACGCCCAGCGTGCGCTCCTGGGTGGCGCCGTTGGGCAGCTGCACCACGGTGATCATGTAGCCCTGGTCCTCGTCGGGCAGGAAGGAGGAGGGCAGGCGCTTGAACAGCACCACCATCGCACCGACGATCAGCGCATAGACGATCAGGTAGCGGCCGGTACGCGCCAGCACGCGGCCGACCACGCTCTGGTAGCTGCTGGCACCGCGCGCGAAGGTGCGGTTGAACCAGCCGAAGAAGCCGGTCTTCTCATGATGGTGGCCCGCCTGCACCGGCTTGAGCAGCGTGGCGCACAGCGCCGGCGTCAGCGACAGCGCCATCAGCGCCGAGAAGGCCATCGAGGCGATCAGCGACACCGAGAACTGGCGGTAGATGTTGCCCACCGAGCCCGAGAAGAAGGCCATCGGGATGAACACCGCGGTCAGCACCAGCGTGATGCCGACGATGGCGCCGGTGATCTGGCCCATCGCCTTGCGGGTGGCCTGCCGTGGCGACAGCCCTTCCTCGCTCATGATGCGCTCGACGTTCTCCACCACCACGATGGCGTCGTCCACCAGGATACCGATGGCCAGCACCATGCCGAACATGGTCAGCACGTTGATCGAGAAGCCGAAGGCCAGCAGCGTGCCGAAGGTGCCCAGCAGCGCGATCGGCACCACCAGCGTGGGAATCAGCGTGGCGCGGATGTTCTGCAGGAACAGGTACATCACCAGGAACACCAGCACCACGGCTTCCAGCAGCGTCTTGACCACTTCCTCGATCGAGATCTTGACGAAGGCGGAGGTGTCGTAAGGCACCGAGTACTGGTAGTCGTCGGGGAAGATCTTCGACAGCTCTTCCATCTTGGCGCGCACCGCGGTGGCGGTGGCCAGCGCGTTGCCGCTGGGCGACAGCTTGATGGCGATCGCGGCCGACGGCTTGCCGTTGGTGCGGGCCAGCGTGGAGTAGTCGGCACCGCCCAGTTCGACGCGGCCGATGTCGCGGATGCGCACCGAGGAGCCGTCCGGATTCACGCGCAGCAGGATGTTGGCGAACTGCTCGGGCGTGGTCAGGCGGCTCTCGGTGGTCACCGTGGCGTTCAGCTCGGTGCCCTTGGGCGAGGGGGTGCCGCCCAGCTCGCCCACGGCGACCTGGACGTTCTGCTCGGAGATGGCCGCGGTGACGTCCTTGGGCGTCAGGTTGAAGCCGGTCAGCTTGGCCGGGTCCAGCCAGACGCGCATCGCGTACTCGGTACCGAACAGGTCGGCCTGGCCGACGCCGGGCACGCGGCGGATCGAGTCGAGCAGGTTGGCCGACACGTAGTTGCCCAGCGTGATGGCATCGGTCCGGCCCGACTTCGACGACACGGTCAGGAACATCATGTAGTTGTTCCCGGCCTTGTCCACGCGCACGCCCTGCTGGCGCACCTCGGCCGGCAGGCGGGCTTCCACGCGCTTGAGGCGGTTCTGCACTTCGACCGAGTTCAGGTCGTTGTTCGAACCCGGCTCGAAGGCGATGGTGATCGTCGCCAGGCCGGTGGCCTCACTGGTGGAGTTGTAGTAGAGCAGGCCGGGCGCGCCGTTCAGTTCCTGCTCGATCACGGTGGTGACCGAATCCTCCAGGGTCTTCGCCGAAGCGCCCGGGTAGGTGGCGGTCACCGACACCGTGGGTGGCGCGATGTTGGGGTATTGCGCGATCGGCAGCTGCAGGATCGACAAGATCCCGCCCAGCACGATGATCAGCGCGACCACCCAGGCGAACACCGGCCGGTCGATAAAAAACTTGGCCATAAAACTGGCTCCCTTCTGGTTCCGCTTGGATTAACCCTGCTTGGCTGCGCCGCCGGCCTCGGCTTCGATCTTCTTGGCCGGCGCGGCCGGCGCCGAAGCGCCTTGCGCAGCGCCCTGGGGCACGAACGGCACGGCCTTGGCGGGCGCGCCCACCTTGACCTTCTGCAGGCCCTCGACGATGACCTGCTCGCCGCCCTTCAGGCCTTCGGTGACGATCCAGCGATCGTCCACCGCCTGCGGCGCCTTGACCGGCATGGCGGCGACCTTGCCGTCCTGGCCCACCACCAGCACGCTGGCGCCCTGGGCATTGCGGATCAGCGCGCGCTGCGGCACGGTCAGCGCCTGCTCGTTCAGGCCCTGCTCGATGCGCACGCGCACGAAGGTGCCCGACAGCAGCTCGCGCTTCGGATTGGGGAACTGCGCGCGCAGCGTGATGGCGCCCGTGGTCGGGTCCACCGTCATGTCGGAGAACAGCAGCTTGCCGGTGTGCTCGTACTCGCGGCCGTCCTCGACGAACAGATGCACGCGCGCGCCGCCGTCGACGCCCTTGATCTGGCCCGACTCGATGGCGCGGCGCAGCTTGGCCACCTCGCTGGCGGGCTGGGTGAAGGTCACGCGGATCGGGTCGACCTGCTCGACCAGCGCCAGCTGGGTCGCCTCGCCCTTGCCGACCAGCGCCCCTTCGGTCACCAGCGCGCGGCCGGCACGGCCGCCGATGGGCGCCGTCACCGTGGTGTAGCCCAGGTTGATCTGGGCGGTGGTCACCGCGGCCTGGGCCGCGGCGACGTCGGCGTCGGCCTGGCCGGCGGCGGCCACGGCGTCGGCGTACTCCTGCTTGCTGACGGCATTGACGGCGACCAGCGGCTTGTAGCGTTCGGCCTTCTGGCGCGCGGTCACGGCATTGGCCTCGGCGCGCTGCAGGCTGGCCTTGGCGGAAGCGAGCTGGGCCTGGTAGGGCGCCGGGTCGATGCGGAACAGCACCTGGCCGGCCTTGACCTCGCCGCCTTCCTGGTAGTTACGCGACAGCACGATGCCCTCGACACGGGCGCGCACTTCGGCCGTGCGCACGCCTTCCAGGCGGCCCGGCAGTTCATTGACGACCGCCACCGGCGACGGCGTGACGGTGACGACGCCGACTTCGGGCGGCGGCATGGCGGCCCCGGCCTGGGGCTTCTTGTCACCGCAGGCGGACAACGCCAGTACCGTCAGCGCGGCAGCGGCAACGCAGGTGATTCGTTGGGACTTCCTCATCGATAACCCCATGATGGCAATTGAAATCGGCGGCGCCCGGACAGGTGACTTTTACTGCCGGTGGCGAAAACGCCGCGACCGCCGCGCGGACGGCGGCGGAAACAAGCAAAAAGCGCAATGCTAGCCACGATCCGTGATGCAGGCACGGCACATGCGACGAACGGCGGCTTTCAGGTGACGACCTGCCCGATCGATGGGGCAGGCTGCCGGGCAGATCGGCTTTACCGGATGCCAGGCAAGGGCGTATTATATATACATCCAAGCATGTATGTAAAAGTCCTGCTGCAGTGCAGGGATTTGCACATGGCGCAATGTTCTTGTGCGCAAAGGAGTGGGCATGCGTTAGCATGCGCGCCGTTCGCCGTGCCGCTTCGGCGCCGGTTCGACGCAACCAAGGAAACGGACGTCACGCGCCGGCACTGGCGTGACCTGGGGAGAGGAACCGACGCGGTCCGCGTGGCCGCAGAGAAAGGAATATGGTCAGACGCACAAAGGAAGAGGCGCAGGAGACGCGCAATCGCATTCTCGATGCCGCCGAAGCCGTCTTTCACGCCCGCGGCGTGGCGCGCCCCTCGCTGGCCGACATTGCCGAGGCCGCCGGCGTGACACGCGGGGCCATCTACTGGCACTTCAAGAACAAGAGCGATGTGTTCGCCGCCATGTGCGACCGCGTGCACCTGCCGATCGAGACCCTGTGCGAGCCCGAGCATATCGAGCGCCAGGAAGACCCGCTGGGCGGCGTACGCGACATCTGCGTCTTCGTGATGCGCCAGACCGTGCGCAACGCCCAATGGCGGCGCGTCTACGAGATCATCTTCCACAAGTGCGAGATGGTGCAGGAGAACGGCGCCATCTTCGAGCGCCAGCGCCAGTCGCACGAGGACGGCAACATCAAGATCCGCGACCACCTGCGCCTGGCGCGCGAGCGCGGCCAGCTGCCGGCCGAACTCGACCTGGACGCCGCCACCCAACTGTTCCACGCCTCGGTGCACGGCCTGCTGGCGCACTGGCTGTTTGCCCCCGAGAGCTTCGACCTGGACGCCAGCGCCGAGCGCCTGGCCGACGGCATCATCGATATGCTGCGCCTGTCGCCCGCGCTGCGCCGGGGCTACGTGCCGCGCCCCGCCAACCCGATCGGCGACCAACCGGAGGCATCGGGCCACGGCGGCGGCACGCCGCCACAGCCCTGAGCCGGCGCGCCGGCCCGCGCCGGCCTATCCGGCCAGCGCCGCGCGCCAACGCGCCAGGAAGGCCCGCTTGCGCATCGCATCCTGGGCCGCCAGCAGCCCGGGGCCCAGGCCGATCGGCTTGAGCGCGTAGCCCAGCCGCTCGGCCAGCGCGGTGGCGTTGTAGGGATTCTCGGTATCGGTGCGCACGGTGTAGAGCTGCGAGCTGGAGCGCCCGAGCAGGCCCTGGCCCTCGCCCGACAAGAGGAAGTCCAGCCACAGCCGCGCGGCATTGGGATGCGGCGCGCGGCGGGCGATGAAGGCCACCCGCGAGATCACCAGGGTGTAGTCGCGCGGGGCGATCACGTCGATGTCGGCGCCGCGCTCCATCAGCGACAGGGCATAGGCGCCCAGCAGGTTGTAGCCGAGCACCAGCTCGCCGCTGGCGATGCGCTCGATCATGCCCGCGGTCGAAGCCTGCAGCTGCACGCGCGAGCGTCCCAGCGCCTGCGCCAGGTACCAGAATTCGCTGCCCATGCGCGCGTCCTGCTGCGCCAGCAGGTAGCCCACGCCCGATTTCTCCACATCGTAGGTGACCACCCGCCCGCGCCAGCCCGGCGCCTTGTCCTGCAGCAGCCGCGCCAGGCCGCTGCGGCTGCGCGGCAGCCGCACGCCCGCCAGGTGGCGGCGGTTGTAGACGATCACCGCCGGCTCGAAGGTGGTGCCCCAGGCTTCGTCACGCCACACCGCGCGCGCCGGCAGACCGCCGCGCTCGGGCGACTCGTAGCGCTGCGCATGGCCGTCGTTGACCAGCTTGACCTGCAGGTCCATGGCCGCACTCCACAGCACGTCGGCACCGCCGGCGCCCAGCGCGCGGGCCGACTCGGCCAGGAAGCGGTCGTTGAGGGCGAGCGAGTTCAGGTCCTCGTAGTGGACCTTGATGCCGGGATAGCGCGCCTCGAAGGCCAGGATCAGCGGCCGCACGATGTCGAGATCAGTGGTCGCATACACCGTCACCGCGCCCTCGCGCTGGCCGCGCGCGATGGTCTGCTCGTAGTCGTCGGGATAGCCGGCCGGCACGGCCGGGGCGCCGGACTGCGCCAGCGCGGGCAGCACCGGCAGCGCGGAGCCGGCCACAGTGGCGCCGGCGGCGGCGAGCAAGCGCCGGCGCAGGGTGCCGGCGGGCGGAAGGATGGGCGAGCTGGGCATCGGCGGTGGCGGCGGAGCGGGGGCGTGCCCGCGCGCCTCGGACCCGTGCGCGGCGGGGGGAGCGGGGCGGGGGTATTATAGGCGCCCTCGGAGCGCCCGCCGCGCCTCCGCGCGGTGCGCCCTGCGCACCGGCGGCCCGGCCGGCGCCCCGCATTTCTGGCAATCGGGTGGTAGGGAGGTCCGGCATGCGCATCCTGCTGGTGGAAGATGAGATCGAACTGGCGCGCTGGGTGGCGCGCGCGCTGGAGCAGGGCGGCTTCGTGATCGAGCACGTGGCCGACGGCCTCAAGGCCGAGGCACGGCTGGCGGCCGAAGAGTACGACGCCGTCGTACTGGACCTGCGCCTGCCCGGCAAGGACGGCCTGTCGGTGCTCAAGGCGATGCGTGCGCGCGACGACCGCACCCCGGTGCTGATCCTGACCGCACAGGACACGCTCGACGAGCGCGTGCGCGGTCTCAACCTGGGCGCCGACGACTACCTGCCCAAGCCCTTCGCCATCGCCGAGCTGGAGGCCCGCATCCTGGCGCTGATCCGGCGCAGCCGCGGTCGCGCCCACCCGCGCCTGCAGTGCGGCACCCTGGTCTTCGACGGCGAGACGCGCGGCTTCACGCTGGACGGCGCGCCGCTCGCGCTGACCCCGCGCGAATCGACGCTGCTGGGCGCGCTGCTGGCCAGGAGCGGGCAGCCGCTGACCAAGGCCCAGCTGCTCGACAAGGTCTTCTCGCTGGACGCCGATGTCAGCCCCGACGCCATCGAGGTGCTGATCTACCGCCTGCGCAAGAAACTCAGCGGGCACGGCGTGACCATCGTGACGCTGCGCGGCTTCGGCTACCTGCTCGAGCCGGAGGGCGCGCACTGAGATGGCGGCCGAGGCCTCCGCGCCGGCCCGGCCGGCGCGCCCGGTGCGGCGCTGGCTGCGCGGCAGCCTGCGCCGGCAACTGCTGATCCTGCTGCTGCCGGCGCTGGCCGCCATGATGGCGCTGGACACCTGGCTGACCTACGGCACGCTGCGCGACGCCGCCAACGCCGCCTACGACCGCTCGCTGTACGGCTCGGTGCGCGCCATCGACAACGCCATCGGCATGGACGGCGAGAACGTGCAGCTGACGCTGCCGGACGCCGCCATGGAAGCCTTCGAGACGGCGGCCCAGACGCGCGTGTTCTACCGCGTCTCGGTCGAGCGCGAGGGCCGCATCGAGACCGTCACCGGCTATGGCGACCTGCCGCTGCCGGCGGGCCCGCTGGTCAGCAACCAGCCGCGCTTCTACGACGCCCGCTACAGCGGCGACCCGGTCCGCATCGCCGTGCTGGCCCATCCGGTCTACCGTCCCAACGCCCATCTGCGCGTGGTCATCCAGGTGGCCGAGACGGCCGAGCCGCGCCAGGCGCTGATCGGCACCGTGTGGCGTGGCGCGCTGGCGCGCGACCTGCTGCTGATCCTGGTCAGCGCGGCCATCGTGATCGGCGGCGTCACCTTCGTGCTGCGCCCGCTGGCGCGGGTGCGCGACGACGTCGAGGCGCGCTCGCCCGACGACCTCACCCCGCTGGCCTTCGAGCACGTGCCGGTCGAGGTGCGGCCGCTGGTCGACGCGGTCAACCGCCACGTCTCGCGCTCGGCGGCGCTGACGCAGGCGCAGACACAGTTCATCGCCGACGCCGCGCACCAGTTGCGCACGCCGCTGGCGGTGCTGAAGACCCAGGCGGAGTTCGCCCAGCGCCAGCTCGGCAGCCTGGCCGACCCCGCCCCCGCGCAGCAGGCCGCGGGCGAGGCCGTGGGCGGCATGGTGGCCCAGCTCGAACAGGCGGCGCGCCTGACCAACCAGCTGCTGGCGCTGGCGCGCGTGCGCCAGCACCATGGCGAAGGCGCCGGCGCGGCGGCGCCGGCCGACACGGTCGAGGTCGTCGACGCGGCGGCCGTGGCCGGACAGGTGGCGCTCGACTACCTGCCGCTGGCACGCGGCAAGCAGCAGGACTTCGGCTGGGAGGGCCAGCAGGGGCTGGCGCTGCCGGTGCGCGCCGATGCCGCGCTGCTGCGCGAGGCGCTGGCCAACCTGGTGCACAACGCCATCCAGTACTCGCCGCGCGGCAGCCGCATCACGCTGTCCGCCGCCCGCGCCGGCGACAGCGCCCGCCTGGTGGTGGAGGACGACGGCCCGGGCATTCCACCCGAGGAGCGCGAGAAGGTCTTCGCACGTTTCTATCGCCGCGTCGGCCACACCGAGCCGGGCTCGGGCCTCGGCCTGGCCATCTCGCGCGAGATGGCGGCGCGCTTCGGCGGCACCGTGGTGCTGGGCGAGGCGGCCAGCGGACGCGGCGTGCGGGCCGTGCTGACCCTGCCGCTGGCCTGACCCGCGCGGCTCGCACCGTTCGGGGCCAAGCAATGGGAGACATGGCGGCAACGGCGGGCCGCCACGACCCCATGTCTTATGCACAGGACATTCAACCCCAGGTTAACCCCTAGGGAATCGGGCCGGCTTTGACAGCCAATTGACAGTTTCACCCGCCTAGAATCCGGCCATGGTCCGGTTCAAGTATTACCGGCCAGACAAGCAGAAGCACAACAACGAGTCCGGCAGGTCGACCATGCCGGGACGGGAGACAGCGCGACACCCGCGACACCCAGGTGCCGGGCATGTGCCGGCCGGGCGCCGGCATCGCTCCTCCCGCCCGCGCGGCGCCCGCCGGAGCCACGGCCCCAAACGGGCGGGCCGGCAAACCCGAGAGGAGAACCCATGCGTCGCAACCTGCATCGCCTTGCCTACGCCGTGCTGGCGTCCGCCACCCTCACCATCGCCGCGGCCCCCGCCCATGCGGTGGACAGCGTGAAGTTCATGATCGGCGCCAACCCCGGCGGCGGCTTTGATCAGACCGGCCGCTCGCTGGGCGCCGCGATGGTCGCCGCGGGCGTGGCCAAGTCTGCCTCCTACGACAACAAGGGCGGTGCCGGCGGCACCATCGGCCTGACCCAGTTCGTCAACACCGACAAGGGCAACCCGAACGCGCTGGTGGTGACCGGCGCGGTGATGGTGGGCGCCATCGAGACCAACAAGCCGCCCGTCACGCTGAAGAACGCCACGCCGATCGCGCGCCTGTTCGCCGACACCATGGTGATCACGGTGCCGGCCTCCTCGCCGATCAAGTCGATGAAGGACCTGGTGGCCCAGCTCAAGGCCAACCCGGGCAGCGTCAGCTGGGGCGGCGGCTCCAAGGGTTCGATCGACCACATCCTGGCCGGCCTGATCGCCAAGGAAGGCGGCGTCGATCCGAAGAAGATCAACTACGTGCCCTTCCAGGGCGGCGGCGAGGCCTCGGCCTCCATCCTGGGCGGCCACGTGACCGCCGGCATCGCCGGCGTGTCGGAGTTCCTGCCTTTCATCAAGAGCGGCAAGATGCGCGCGCTGGCCGTGACCTCGAAGGACCGCACCGCCGACATCCCGACGCTGAAGGAGCAGGGCATCAACGTCGAGATCTACAACTGGCGCGGCGTGTACGGCGCACCCGGCATCAGCGACGCCCAGCGCAAGGCACTGATCGACGCGGTGGTCAAGGCGACCGAGAGCCCGGTGTGGAAGGAAACCCTGGCCAAGAACGACTGGACGCCCTTCCTGCTGACCGGCGACGAGTTCGCCCGCTTCGTCGACAGCGAATCGGCCCGCCTGGGCTCGACCCTGCGCGAGCTGGGCGTGGCCAAGTAAGGTCGCGTCCCGCGGGCGCCAGCGCCGGCGCCCGTGCCGTTGCCGTCGTTGCCGTCGTTGCCGCTGTTTCCGTCGTTTCTACCGTTTCACCCGTCGTACCCGCCCCCGACCGGCATGCGCCGGCCGGTGGAGAACGGGCCGGGGCCCGGCGTCTGCCACCTGCGATACCGAAAAACCAGAACCATATACGTCGCCGGGCCCCCGCTCGCGCGGGATCCGATCGACTCCCGCCGGCACCAGCCGGCTGAAGGAGCCCCACCCCATGAAGCCCTCGCATCTCGCCATCGGCATCGCCGTGCTGGCGCTTTCCGTCTTCTTCTTCACCGGCCTGCCCGGCATCTCCGACGATGCCGGCTATGCCGGGCTGTCGCCGCGCTTCGTGCCCACGCTGGTGGCCATCGGCCTGGCCGTGTGCGGCGCGCTGCTGACCTGGCAGGGCGTGCGCGGCGGCTTCCGCAACATGCCGGAAGAGGACGCCGAACTGCCCTCCGCGCCGCACAACCTGCGCGGCTTCCTGTGGGTGTCGGCCGGCCTGGTGGCCAATATGGCCCTGATCGGCACGCTCGGCTTCGTGCTGTCGTCGACGCTGCTGATGGTGTGCGTGGCGCGCGGCTACGGCAGCCGCCGCCTGGTGCGCGATGCCCTGATCGGCCTGGCGGTGACGCTGCCGATGTGGGCGCTGTTCGAATTCCTGCTCGGCATCAACCTGCCGCTGCTGCCGGTGGCCGGCTTCTGAAGCCGCGCCTCAGACCGAATCCCCAAGCCCTCGTTTCGTCGGTCCTGAATCCGGCACGGAGTCTGATATGGATACCCTGAACCAGCTGATGCACGGCTTCGCCGTGGCCATCACGCCGCTGAACCTGATGTGGGCCCTGGTGGGCTGCTTCCTCGGCACCGCCATCGGCGTGCTGCCCGGCATCGGGCCGGCGCTGACCGTGGCCATGCTGCTGCCGCTGACCACCAAGGTCGACCCGACCGCCGCCCTGATCATGTTCGCCGGCATCTACTACGGCGCCATGTACGGCGGCTCCACCACGTCCATCCTGATGAACACCCCGGGCGAGTCGTCCACCATGGTGACGGCGATGGAAGGCAACCTGATGGCCAAGAACGGCCGCGCCGGCCCGGCGCTGGCCACTGCGGCGATCGGCTCCTTCGTGGCCGGCACCATCGCCACCGTGCTGCTGTCGATGTTCGCGCCGGTGGCCGCCGACGTGGCCCTGCAGTTCGGTCCGGGCGAGTACTTCATGATCATGCTGCTGGCCTTCACCACGGTCTCGGCGGTGCTCGGCTCCTCGCTGCTGCGCGGCATGACCAGCCTGTTCCTGGGCCTGGGCATCGGCCTGATCGGCATGGACTCGCTGTCGGGCCAGACGCGCTACTCGATGGGCGTGCAGGAGCTGTACGACGGCGTCGACATCGTGGTGGTGGCGGTGGGCCTGTTCGCCGTGGGCGAGGCACTCTTCAACGCCTTCTTCCCGCAGCCGGCCGGCACTTTCAACAAGGTCGGCTCGGTGATGATGAACCGTGCCGACTGGAAGCGCTCGGTGCCAGCCTGGATCCGCGGCACCGTCATCGGCTTCCCCTTCGGCCTGATCCCGGCCGGCGGCGCCGAGATCCCGACCTTCCTGTCGTACGCCACCGAGAAGAAGCTGTCCAAGCACCAGGATGAGTTCGGCAAGGTGGGGGCGATCGAAGGCGTGGCCGGCCCCGAGGCCGCCAACAACTCGGCCGTGACCGCCACGCTGGCACCGCTGCTGACGCTGGGCATCCCCACCTCGAACACCACCGCCATCCTGCTGGCGGCATTCCAGAACTACAACCTGCAGCCGGGCCCGATGCTGTTCCAGACCTCGGGCGACCTGGTCTGGGGCCTGCTCGCCTCGCTCTACATCGGCAACGTGATGCTGCTGGTGCTGAACCTGCCGGCCATCGGCCTGTGGGTGCGCATGCTGCGCATCCCCACGCCGCTGCTGTACGGCGGCATCCTGATCTTCGCCGGCCTGGGCGCCTACGGCATCCGCCAATCGTGGTTCGACCTGCTGCTGCTGTTCGTGATCGGCCTGCTCGGCATGGCGATGCGCCGCTTCGACTTCCCCACCGCGCCGGTGATCGTCGGCCTGATCCTGGGGCCGATCGCCGAGAAGCAGATGCGCAACGCGCTGTCGATCAGCCAGGGCGACTGGTCGGTCTTCGTGACCCAGCCGATCTCCGCCACCATCCTGGCCATGACCGTGGCCGTGGTGCTGATCCCGCGCCTGCTGGGCTGGCTGGCCCGGCGCAGCGCCGGCCGCGGCGTCGCCGACCCGGCGGGCTGAGCACGCACGCACCGGCAAGGCCCGGCACGCCAGGCGCGCGCCGGGCCTTTTCCATTGCCGGGGACGGCCGGCGCCGCCCCGGCGGCACCCCCCGACCCTTCCACAAGAAGAAACGCGCCGGCGCCAGCCGCCAGGCCGCCTCCCAATGCCTTCTCTGCTTCACCGCTGGCGTCCGGTCCTGCTGACGCTGCTGCTCGGCCTCGCCGCCGCGCTGACCTGCTCGCTGCTGCGCACGCCGCTGCCCTGGATGATCGGCCCGCTGCTGTCGGTGGCGACCGCGCGCATGCTGGGCGCCGACCTGCGCGCGCCGACCCAGGCACGCAACGCCGGCCAGTGGGCCATCGGCACCGCGCTCGGCCTCTACTTCACGCCCCACGTGGTGGCCAAGCTGGTCGAGTTCCTGCCCTATATCGTCGCCGCCTCGCTGCTCGCGCTGGCGCTGGGCGCCGGCGGCGCGCTGCTGCTGCGCCGCGCCACCGGGGTGGCGTTCAAGACGGCCTACTTCTCCACCGCCATCGGCGGCGCCTCCGAGATGGCCAACCTGGCCGAACGCAACGGCGCGCGCATCGACCAGGTGGCCGCCGCGCATTCGCTGCGCGTGCTGCTGGTGGTCGTGGTGGTGCCAGCCATCCTGCAATACGGCGGCGTGCACGGCCTCGACCCCTTCGTGCCGGGGCCGCGCAGCGTCAACGTGCCCGGGCTGCTGGTGCTGATCGCCATCACGCTGGCCGCGGCGCTGGCGCTCAAGCGGCTCAACCTGCCCAATCCCTTCGTCATCGGCACGCTGCTGGCAGCTGCGCTGCTGACCGCGTCCGGCATCGAACTGTCGGCCATCCCCAGCTGGATGAGCCGTGCCGGCCAGCTGCTGATCGGGGTCTCGCTGGGTGCGCGCTTTTCGCGCGAATTCCTGCACACGGCGCCGCGCTTTCTCTCGGGCGTGGTGCTGTACACGGTGCTGGCGCTGCTGCTGTCGGCGCTGTTCGGCTGGGGCCTGTCGGCACTGTCCGGCGTCCATCCGGCCACCGCCATCCTCGGCACCACGCCCGGCGGCATCGCCGAGATGTGCATCACCGCCAAGGTGCTGGAACTGGGCGTGCCGCTGGTCACCGCCTTCCATGTGATCCGCATGGCCTTCGTGGTACTGTGCACCGGGCCGCTGTACCACTGGCTCAAGCACCGGGTGGCGCCGGCGGAGACCGAATAGGACAACGCGGCGACCTGCCCGGCGCACGGGGCAAGGGCAGGGTTGCCCCCCTCCCGGCGGGCCCGGCCGCCGCCTTGTATGATTGGCGGATCGCCGAGTCCGGGGGCCCCGCGCCACCCGTCCGGCACACCGGCAAGAACGGAACAAGAACGGAGACAGAAGCAGCCATGCCCGAGCCCACCCTGAGCCTTGCCGACATCGATGCCACCCTGGAGCGCGTGCTGGCGCCCTGGGTGCGCCAGCTTGGCCTGCGCGCCGAGCAGGTGGATGGCCAGGGCGTGACGCTGCGCCTGCCCTTCGACGCCTCGCTGCGCCATGCCGGCGGCGTGGTGTGCGGCCAGGTGCTGATGGCGGCGGCCGACACCGCCATGATCGTCGCCGTGGCCAATGCGCTGGGCGCCTTCCGCCCGATGACCACGGTCACGCTGACCACCAACTTCATGCGCCCGGTGATCGAGGGCGACATCCTGGTGCGCGCCAACGTGCTGCGCCTGGGCAAGACCGTGGTGTTCGGCGAGATGGAGCTGAGCGGCACCGACGGCAAGCTGGCGGTGCAGGCCACCACCACCTACGCGCTGCTGTGAGGACCCGGCCATGAGCGACGCGGCAGCCAGCCCCTTCGACCAGGTCGTCTTCGCCGGCGGCGGCAACCGCTGCTGGTGGCAGGCCGGCTGGTGGGACACGGTGGCGCCCGAGCTGGGCCTGCGCCCGCGCGTGATCGCCGGCATCTCGGCCGGCGCCGCCACCGCCTGCATGCTGTACGCGCACGACTCGCGCGAGACCCTGGCGTACTACCGCGAAGTGCTGGCCGACAACCGCAGCAATGCCTACTGGGGCAACCTGCTGCGCGGCAAGCGCGTATTCCCGCACTTCGGCATCTACCGCGCCGCGCTGCTGACGCTGTTCGGCCAGGAACGGCTGGCGCGGCTGGGCGACGCCCCCGAGATCCGCGTCGGGCTGGCCCACATCCCGGGCTGGAGCGGTCCGCGCCTGGCGGTGGCGGCGGGCCTGCTGGCCTACAACATCGACAAGCACCTGCTCAAGACGCTGCATCCGCGCCTGGGGCGCAAGCTCGGCTTCCACCCCGAATTCGTGCTGGCGCAGGACTGCGCCACGCCCGAGGCGCTGGCCGACCTGCTGCTGCAGTCGTCCTGCACACCGCCCTTCACGCCGGTGCTGCGCCGCGCCGGCCGCGCGGTACTTGACGGCGGCCTGGTCGACAATGTGCCGGTGGACGCCTTGGACGATGCTGAGGGCGATGTGCTGGTGCTGGTCACGCGCCTGTACCCGCGGCCGCCGCGCTTCGTGCTGGCCCGGCGCGGGCAGCGGCGCCTCTATCTGCAACCCTCGCAGCGCGTGCCGGTGTCGAGCTGGGACTACACGCGGCCCGAGGGCATGGAGCTCGCCTACGCGCTGGGACGGCGCGACGGCGAGGCCTTCCTGCGCGAGTGGCCGGCGATCCGCCGCCACGAGCTGCCCGCCGCGGCCTGAGGGCCGCCAGCGGCGGGCGCGCCGGCGGCTGCCGGCGGTTCTTTGATGTGCCAGGCATCCGGGCCGGCAGCGCTGCCGTGTCCCCGCTGCCGCAACAGGAGGAACGGATGAGCAAGCGCCAAGCCAACCCCGCCACGCCCCGCAAGCGTGCCTCGCAGGTCAGCGCCGAGCCGGTGCCCGAACGCGTGCCGCGGCGCGGGCGCGGCAAAGCCGGCGCGCGCCGGCGTGAAGCCGACTTCATCGTGATCGGCGCCGGCTCCGGCGGCGTGGCCGCGGCGCGGCGCGCCGCCGCGCACGGCGCCCGCGTGATCCTGGTCGAGCGCGATGCCGTCGGCGGCACCTGCGTCAACCGCGGCTGCGTGCCCAAGAAGATGCTGTCCTACGGCGCCGGCCTGGCGGCCATCCTGTCCGGCTGCCTGTCGCACACCGGCGCACGCGAGGACTGGGGCGATGCCATCGTGCGCGTGGACGCCGAGGTGGCCCGCCTCAACGTGGTCTACACCGAGCGGCTGCAGCAGGCCGGCGTCACGCTGCTGCACGGCGAGGCCCGCCTGGGCGCGCCCGGCGAAGTACACGTGGGCGACGAGATCCTGCAAGCGCGCCGCATCCTGCTGGCCACCGGCGCGGCGCCGCGCCGGCTGCCGGTGCCGGGCGGAGAGCTGGCCTGCAGCTCGGACGACATCTTCACCTGGAAGAGCCTGCCGGCCTCGCTGGCCGTGGTCGGCGGCGGCTATATCGCGGTCGAGCAGGCCTCCATCCTGGCGCGCTTCGGCGTCAAGGTCGATCTGCTGGTACGTGGCGAGCGGCTGCTGCCGCATTTCGACCACGATCTCGCGGCCGCGCTGCATGACGCACTGGTGGCGCAAGGCATCCGCATCCACCTGAATGCCGAGGTTACGCTGCTGGCTGCGGCCAACGGCGCGGTCGAGGTCTGCTACCGCCCGCGCGGCGGCACGGAGGGTGGCAACGGCAACCAGGGCAGCGGCCGCACGGAATCGCTGCGCGCGCAGGCCGTGCTGGCTGCGATCGGACGCGTCGCGCACAGCGACGGCCTGGGGCTGGAGGCGCTGGACGTGCGCCGCGGCACGCGCGGCGGCATCGCGGTGGATCGCCAGCTCCGCACCTCGGTGCGCGGGCTCTACGCCGTCGGCGATGCCACCGACGGACCGCAGCTGACGCCCGTGGCGATCGCCCAGGGCCGCTGGCTGGCCGACCGCCTGTTCGGCCGCCGCGGCGACCGTGCCGATTTCGACTACATTCCCTTCGCCGTGTTCTGCGAGCCGGCCATCGCCAGCGTGGGCCTGAGCGAGGCCGCGGCGGCGGAGGCGGCCGGCAAGGCGGAGCGCATCCGCACCGTGGTCAAGCGCTTCGTCTCGCTGGAGAACCGCTTCGGCGGCAGCGAGCAGGCCTCGCTGGTCAAGCTGGTGATCAACGCGCGCAGCGGCCGCGTGCTGGGCGCGCACATGATGGACGGCGCCGCGCCCGAGATCATCCAGGCCTTCGCCGTGGCGCTGCGCCTGGGCGTGAAGGAGCATCACCTGGAGACCACGGTACGGCTGCACCCGACGGTGGCCGAGGAACTGTTCGGCTGAGGTCCTGAGGTCCTGAGGTCCTGAGCCCCGTGGATGAGCCGCGGGAAGTCGTGCGGGGCTGGGATCCGGGAAACCGCGATGCAGGAGAGCTGGCGCCGCGCCGGGCTCAGGACGCGCTGCGTGCCGGCATCGGTGCCACGTCCCGGCACGGGTCCGGCCGCGCCTGCGCCGGCACCAGCACGACGCGATCGTAGGCGCCGGCCTCTCCCGGCCCCGCGTCTTCCAGATAGCCCACGCTGTAGATCTCGCCCGCTGCCGCGCCGAGCCAGCGCGGCACGCCGAGATCGCGCCGCACATGGCCATTGCCGGCGATCAGCACCGCGCCGCGCGCGGCCTGGGCGCGCAGCACGTCCGCCATCACCGCGTCGCGCGCCGCCTGGGCGGCCAGCATGCCCGGCAGCATCGCCTCCGGGAAGCGGCCGCAGTGGCCCGCGTCCAGCACCGCCGTCTGCGCCCGCACCAGATCGCGCGGCAGCGGCCGGTCGAGGCCCAGGCGCCGCTGCTCGGACGCGGAGAAGACCTCGCCCAGCCCGCCGCGCACGATGCGCTGCGCATCGTCACGCGACAGGTTTGCGGCCAGCAACGGCAGATCGAACTGCAGCGCCAGCCCCACCACCGGCGTATAGAGCGCCCAGTCCCAACCCTTGCCACCGGCCTGCGCCACCAGGTAGGCAGCATCCCCGGGCCGCTCGCGGCGCGCCCGCTCGATATCGGCCTGCCGCTCGCGGTCGAACTGCTCCATCGCGAGCGCGGGCCGCCAGCCCGCCGCCAGCGCATCGACCAGCGCCATGCGGCGGCGCTTCTGGCCATCGGCGTTGTCATGCACCTCGCCCAGCAGCACATAGGTCTTGCCCTGGAACTGCTGCGCGACATCACCCGCGACCGCCTGGGGTGAAACGCCGGCGCAGCCGCCCAGCAGGGCCAGGCCGCCGAACGCAGCCAGCGTGCCGAGCGCGGCCCGGCGGGAAGGATGCGGGAGAAGCATGCGGAAGTCCTCGGATGGATCGCAGGGAAGGCGCGGCACCGGCCGCCTGCGTGGATGATAAGGCAGGCAATGCCGATGATGCACCCGGGCCGACGGAAAGAACCGGCGCGGTGCAAACCCCGTCACGCTGAACGAAGCCGGCGAGATGCGCCAACACTGCTCGCCAAGCACAAGGTCTTGGCTCCCTCTCCCCGCACGGGAGAGGGTGGGGGAGAGGGGTGGTCTAGCAAGGCGCCACACCCAAACGAAGCCGACGGTGTGGTCCAGCACGCGAGCACGGAAACGGAGCCGATGGTGTGATCCCAACCGCTGCGCTCAGCCAGCGCCTGCCCCCTCCCCCGGCCCCTCTCCCGCAAGCGGGAGAGGGGAGACAACCGGCGCGATATGGGACGACTCGTCCTCGACCGCGCCACCAGGACGCGCACGCCGGCCGGACCGACCTATGCCCCGCCCACCGTTGCCGGCAACCGGTTCCCTTCCGCGTCGATCTGCAGCGGCCCCGTGCCCGAGAAGCGGTCCAGCGCCAGGTAGATCACCGGCGTGATGAACAGCGTGATGACCTGCGAGAACAGCAGGCCACCCACCACCGCCAGGCCGAGCGGCTGGCGCAGTTCCGCCCCGGCGCCCAGGCCGAGCGCCAGCGGCAGCGCGCCCATCACCGCGGCGAAGGTGGTCATCATGATGGGCCGGTAGCGCAGCAGGCAGGCCTGGCGGATCGCGTGCGCGGGGGCCATGCCCTGCTCGCGCTGCGCCGCCAGCGCGAAGTCGATCATCATGATCGCGTTCTTCTTGACGATGCCGATCAGCATCAGCACGCCGATGGTGGCGATCAGCGACAGCTCCACCTGGAACAGGAACAGCGTCAGCAGCGCACCCACGGCCGCCGAGGGCAGGCCGGCCAGGATGGTGAGCGGGTGGATGTAGCTCTCGTACAGCACGCCCAGCAGCGTGTAGATGACGGCGATGGCCGCCACCAGCAGCACGATCTGCGTGGCCTGCGAGGACTGGAACACCGCGGCGTCGCCGCCCCAGCTGGTGAAGATGGAGCCGGGCATGCCGATCTGCTGCTGGAAGCGCGCGATCCTGGCCGAGGCGTCGCCCAGCGCCGCGCCCGGTGCCAGGTTGAACGACACCGTCACCGAGGGCAGCTGGCCCTGGTGGTTCACCGCGATCGGGCCGACGCGGCGCTCGGTGGTGGCGAAGGCCGACAGCGGCACCATCTGGCCGGTCTTGCTGCGTACGTAGAGCTTGGCGAAGGCGGTCTCGTCGGCGCGGTCGGTGTCGGCCGCCTGCAGGATCACGTAGTAGTTGTCGATCGGCGTGTAGATGGTCGACACCTGGCGCTCGCCGAAGGCCGAGTACAGGGCGGTACGCACGTCCTGCATCTGCACGCCGAGCGCATTGGCCTTGTCGCGGTCGATGGTGAGATGGGCCTCCAGGCCGGACTGCTGCGAGTCGCTGGTGACGTCGCGGAAGATCGGGTCGGCGCGCATGCTGGCCATCAGCTTGTCGGACCACTCCTGCAGCTGGGCCGACTTCACGCTCTGCAAGGTGTACTGGTAGCGGCTCTTGCTCTGGCGCCCGCCCAGGCGCAGGTTCTGCACCGGCGAAAAGTAGACCGCCAGGCCGGCGATGCCAGCCACGTCGCGGCGCAGCGACTCCACCACCTGCGGCATCCTGGGCCGCTCACCGAGCGGCTTGAGCTCGACGAACATGCGCCCGGTGTTGATGGCCGGCGACGGGCCGCCGCCGATCGACACCACGATGCTCTTGACCGCCGGATTGGCGCGCATGCGTTCGGCTGCGTCGCGCAGGCGCGCGGCCATGGCGTCGAAGGAGATGTCCTGCGGGCCTTCGGCATTGACCTGGATCTGGCCGATGTCCTCTTCCGGGAAGAAGCCCTTGGGAATGGCGGCGAACAGCACGGCGGTCAGCACGAAGGTCAGGCCGGCCACCGCCAGCACCGTCCTGCGGTGCGCCAGGCACCAGTCGAGCCCGCGCGCATAGGCATGCAACGAGAACTCGAACAGGTCCTCGAACCATTGCGTGGCGCGCAGGCCGAGCGTGCGCCGCTGCGCCGGGCGGTGCGCCGGCGCCGGCTGCTCGCCATAGGCGTGCTGCGATTCGTCGACGGGCACGTTCTCGGCCGACAGGAAGCGCGCGCACAGCATCGGGATCAGCGTCAGCGAGACCAGCGCCGAGACCAGGATGGCGAGCGATACCACCGCGGCGAATTCATGGAACAGCAGGCCGATCACACCCGGCATGAAGAAGATCGGGATGAACACCGCGACCAGCGAGATCGAGATCGACAGGATGGTGAAGCCCATCTCGCGCGAGCCGATCAGCGCCGCCTTCAGCGGCGGCAGCCCCTCCTCGATGTGGCGCACGATGTTTTCCAGCATCACGATGGCATCGTCCACCACCAGGCCGACCGCGAGCGTGATGGCCAGCAGCGAGACGTTGTCGAGACTGTAGCCCAGCGCCTTCATCAGGGCCACGGTGCCGATCAGCGAGATCGGCAGCGACACGGTGGGGATCAGCGTGGCGGCGGCGCGGCGCAGGAACAGGAAGATCACCATCACCACCAGCGCCACCGTCAGGGCCAGCGTGAACTGCACGTCGTGGATGGATTCGCGGATCGACACCGAGCGATCGTTGACCACGTTGACGTTGACCGAGGCCGGCATCTGCTGCAGCAGGCGCGGCAGCGCGTGGCGGATGGCGTCGACCACGGCCACGGTGTTGGCATCGGGCTGGCGCAGCACGGCCAGCACGATGGAGCGCTCGTTGTTGAGCCAGCTGCCGGTCTTGATGGTCTCGACGCTGTCCTCGACCTCGGCCACGTCCGACAGGCGCACCACCGCACCGTTGGGCTGGCTGGCGACGATGATGTTGCGGAAGGCGTCGGCGCTGGCGAGCTGGCGGTTGGCCTGGATGGTCAGCGTCTGGCGCGCGCCGTCCAGCGTCCCCATCGGCGTGTTGGCATTGGCGCGGTTCAGCGCGGTGGCCAGCTCGTCCAGGGTCAGCCCACGCGCGGCGAGCGCGTCGGGGTGGGCGCGTACGCGCACGGCGAAGCGCTTCTGGCCGTACACCTGCACCTGGGCCACGCCGGGCAGCGTGGCCAGCGAGGGCGAGATCAGGTTGTCGCCGAAGGCATTGAGCTCGCCCAGGCTCATCGCCGGCGAGTTGATGGCCAGCAGCAGCACGGGAGCGTCGGCCGGATTGACCTTGCGGTAGGACGGCGGCACCGTCATCTCGATCGGCAGCGAGCGCTGCGCGCGGAACAGCGCGGCCTGCACGTCGACCGCGGCGGCATCGATGTCGCGGTCGTTGTTGAACTCGATGGTGATGCTCGAATTGCCCAGCGTGTTCGATGAGCTGATCACCGTCACCCCGGGGATGGTGGCGAACTGCTTCTCCAGCTGGGTGGCCACCGAAGCGGCCATGGTCTCGGGACTGGCCCCGGGCAGCGTCGCCGTGACCTGGATCACCGGCGAATTGAAGCTGGGCAGCGCGGCGATCGGGATGGTGGGATAGAGCACGATGCCGGAGACGATCACGGCAAGGCACAGCAGCACCGTCATCACCGGACGGCGGATACAGAGCTCGGACAGCGTCATGGTGTCAGTGCTTCCCGGCAGCAGCAGAAGCGGCCGGGGCGGCCGGGGCGGCCTTGCCCGGCGTGGCCTCGCGCACGGTGCTGCCCGGGCGCAGGTTCTGCACCCCTTCCAGCACCACCCGCGTGCCCGGCGGCACGCCCTCGACCACGGCGGCCTCGGCGGTGGTGGCGAGCACCTGCACCGGCATGCGCGCGACCTTGCCGTCGGCCTGCACGGCATAGACGAAGCGCCCCTCCGGCCCCGTCACCACCGCCTGTGGCGGCACCGACAGCACGCCCTTGAGCACCTGCACCACGGCCTGCACGCTGGCATAGGTGCCGGGCCAGAGCCGCTGCTCTTCATTGCCGAAGCGGGCCTTGACGCGGATGGTGCCGTACTGCGGATCGACGGTGTTGTCGATGAAGGCGATCTCGCCCTTGACCGGCGTCTTGCTGCCATCGTTGGGCAGTGCCGTGACCTGCACCGGGCCCTTGTGCAGCGCCTCGCGCAGCGCGGCGAGCTGGCGCTCGGGCAGGCTGAAGGTGACGGCGATCGGCTGGATCTGCGCCACCGTCACCATCGGCAGGCCGCTGGTGGGCGTGACCAGCGAGCCGGGGAAGACATTGATGACACCGGTGCGCCCGCCGATGGTGGCGCGGATGGCGCCATAGCTGACCGCCACGCGGCTGGCCTCGATGGCCGCCTGGTCGGCGCGGATGGTGGCCTCGAAGCCATCCACCTTGGCCTGCGCGGTGTCCACCGCGCTCTTGGAGATGAAGTTGCGCTCCAGCAGGTCCTGGCTGCGCGCCAGCGTGCGCCGCGCGTCGGCCAGGTCGGCCTGGTCGCGCATCAGCTGGGCGCGCGCCTTGTCGAGGTTGGCCTCGTCCATGCGGGTATCGAGCGAGAACAGCAGGTCGCCCGGCTTGACCGTCTGGCCCTCCTTGATATGCACGGTACGCACGGTGCTGGAGACCTGGGGCCGCACTTCCACGGTGGACAGCGCGGTGACATTGCCGTTGGCCGAGACCTGCAGCGGCACGTCGGACTGGCGTGCCAGCGCGGTGGTCACCACGACAGCGGCCGGTGCCTTGGGCGCGGGCTTGGGCGCGAAGGCGTGGCGCCAGCCGAACCAGGCGGCCCCGCCCAGCACGACCAGGCCGAGGCCGGCCAGCCACGGTGCCGCGCGTCCCTTGCCGGTTCCCATCGCCGGACTCCATTGCTCGTCGACGAAGCCCTTGGCCTGGTCGATCCCGTTCGTTTTCATGCGAGACCCTTCGCTCAACCCGTGCCTTTCACGCCCGCTCCCCACGGCCCGGCTTGTGGGTGCCGGTGCCGCCGCGGAAAGACCACCGCCGTGCCGGGCCGGCGCGGTCCCACGTCCGGCCGGCGACCCTGGCGGAAAACGTCTGCTCCAGGATCGCAGTACCGGCGCACTTCTTGTATCTGGTGCGAAACATTATCAGAAAAGCCTGAGCCGACGTCTATCGCGCCGCATCCGGGGAGGGCCTACCGCGCGGTCGGCGCCCGGCGCCGGAGATTGATGCTGGCGATCGAGACCTCGCGCGGCCCCGGCGTCACCTGCACGGTGTCGCCCGCCTGCAACGGCGCCGCCTCGAGCACGCTCAGGTAGATGCCGGAATGGCCGCTCTGCACCATGTCGCGCACCGCATGGCGATAGCCGAGCACGGCGTTGAATTTGTAGCAGGGCTGGCGTGGCGCTTCGACGCGCAGCACCGCGGCGCCGACCCGCAGGCGATCGCCGACCCACAGGTCCGCTTCCAGGCAGCCGCGCAGCACCAGGTTCTCGCCCATGGCGCCGAAGGCCAGCGCCCGCTCCGCCCCGGGCACGCCGGCCGCGCGCCGGTGCGCGTCCCACCAGGGATAGTGCTCGGCGGGATAGGCGTAGACGGCCTTGTCGAGGCCGCCGTGCACGCTGAGGTCGGCCTGCTCGTCGCCGGCCAGGCCTAGCGGGCCGAGCGCCACCGGCAAGGGATGGGCCAGGGTGCTGGCCGGATGCTTGCGGATGCCGGACAGCACCACGGCCTCGGTGCCCGCGCCCGACACGACCAGGGGCAGGACCTGGCCGACACAGACCGCCAGCAGGCAGGCCGCCTGCCTGCCATCGTGGGCCGCCGGCTCGCGGCTGCCGCTCATCTCACCCTCCGCATTGCGGGCCGCCCCGACATGCTGCCGCCTCCCCGCCTCAGGCCTGCCGGGGCCGCTCGCAGCCCGCCGGCCGGCCCGACAGCGCGCTGGCGCGCCGCGAAACCGCCAGCGCCAGCAGCAGCAGGGCCGCCGCGCCCCAGTGCAGCGCATCGGGGCCGGCCAAGGTGTAGATGCCGGCCCCGCTCATGGCCCCCAGCGCCTGGCCCAGGTAGATCGACGAGGAGTTCAGCGAGATCGAGGCGGCCGCGCGTTCCGGCGCCAGGCCCAGCAGGCGCGCCTGCTGGGCGCTGTTGGTGGCGAAGCCGCCCGCGCCCCACAGCATGAAGAGCAGCACCAGGGCCGTGCCGCCGAGCGCCGCCAGCGGCCATAGCAGCATCGCCGCCAGCGAGGTGAGCAGGGTGACGTGGACGATGCGGCTCGGCGTGGCGCGGTCCATGTAGGACGCCGCCAGCACGTTGCCGCACACGCCGCAGGCGCCGTAGGCCAGGAACATCAGGCTCAATGCGCCGCCGCTGATGCCATGCACGTCACGCAGCAGCGGCGCGATATAGGTGAACAGCGTGAACATGCCGGCCGACTGGATCATGGTGGTGGCCACCACCAGCAGGATCGGCGCATGGCGCAGCACCGCGCCCCAGGCGGCGCGCCCGACCGGCGCCACATAGAGGCCCCGCGGCAGCACGCGCCACACCGCCAGCGCCACCGCCAGCGCGAGCAGGCCGACCAGTCCCATGCTGAAGCGCCAGCCCAGCGTGCTGGCGATCCAGGTGCCGAGCGGCACGCCTGCCACGCTGGCCACGCTCCAGCCCAGGAAGACGAAGCTGATGGCGCGCCCGCGCGTATGCGCCTCGACCAGCAGGGGCAGGGTGGCGGCCGCCTGCGGCGTGAAGATGGCGGCGCCGATCGCGCACAGGAAGCGGATCGCCATCAGGCTGCCGAAGCCAGGCGCCAGCGCGGCAGCCAGGTGCAGCACGCCATACACCAGCAGGGCACCGGCCAGCAGCCTGCGGCGGTCGATGCGCGAGCCCAGCGTGGCGAACAGCGGCGCCCCGACGCAGGTGGCCAGCGCGAACACCGAGATGAGCTGGCCGGCGCTGGCCGCGCCGAGGCCGAAATCGGCGGCGATGTCGTTCAGCATGCCGGTCACGATCATCGCGCCGGTGCCAATGACGAAATTGCCGACGCACAAGGTCAGGAGCCTGGGATCCATGGTGGCCTGAGGGCAGCGGTGCGCGAATCGAAGGAGCAGGGAAGGATGGATGGACGGAAGCCGGCGGCGGCGCTACCGCGCGGGGCTTCGGAATTGGCTGAGTGTAATGGTTTTGCCGCCGGCGTGCCGGAAGCGGCGCACGTGGCCACGCCTGGATGCAGGCGGCTGCCTGCGCCGGCGGGCCGGCGCGCAGCCGGCCGGCACGGGGAATGATGGGGGAGGGAAGCACAAGCGGCGGCGCCAGGCCGCCGGCGTGCTCAGCGCGCCAGCGCCGGCGCCAGCGCCTTCGGGTTGGCGATGCTGTCGTGCTTGCCCGTTAGCACGTCGAGGATATTCTGGAACGCCGTGCGGAAGTACAGCTCGTAGCTGTCGCGCTCGACATAGCCGAGGTGGGGCGTGCAGATGCAGTTCTCCATGCGCAGCAGCGCGTGGCCCTGCAGGATGGGCTCGGACTCGAACACATCGACCGCCGCCATGCCCGGCCGCCCGCGGTTGAGCGCAGTCAGCAGCGCATTCTCCTCGACCAGCTCGGCACGGCTGGTGTTGACGAACAGGGCGGTGGGCTTCATGGCGCTGAGGTCGGACAGCTTGACGATGCCGCGCGTCTCGTCGTTCAGCCGCAGGTGCAGCGACAGCACGTCGCTGTCGGCGAACAGTTCGTCCTTGGAGGCGGCCACGTCCAGCCCGTCCGCGACGGCGCTGCTGCGCGAGGCCTCGCGGCCCCAGACCAGCACGCGCATGCCGAAGGCACGGCCGAAGCCGGCCAGGATCCTGCCGATCTTGCCGTAGCCCCAGATGCCCAGGGTCTGGCCACGCAGCACCTGGCCGAGGCCGAAATTGGGCGGCATGGTGGCCGACTTCAGGCCGGACTGCTGCCAGGCGCCGTGCTTGAGGCTGGCCACGTACTGGGGAATGCGGCGCTGGGCCGCCATGATCAGGGCCCAGGTCAGTTCGGCGGGCGCCACCGGCGAACCGACGCCCTCGAGCACCACGATGCCGCGCTCGGTGCAGGCATCCAGGTCGATATGGCTGCCGGCGCCGCCGACGCGGCCGGTCTGGCTGATGATCTTCAGCTTGGGCAGCTTTTCCAGCAGCTGCCGCGTGATACGGGTGCGCTCGCGGATCAGCACCACGGCCTCGACGTCCGACAGGCGCGCGGCGAGCTGCCCGACGCCCTTGACGGTGTTGTTGAAGACCTTCACGTCGTGCCCGTCGAGCAGGCTGAAGCAGGACAGCTTGCGGACCGCGTCCTGGTAATCGTCGAGTACGGCAATCTTCATCGGCAACTCGGTCAATTCTTGGCTGGCAATGGTTCGGTGCGCGCGACAACAGCGGCCGGCGGCACCGCTCGATACTATTGTTATAGAAACTGTCGCGGCAAATCTGCGCGCGATGTGGCGGATACCGTGCGGGCGATGACAATGCTGCACAGCGGAAAACGTACGCTGGCAGCGGTGGTATCCTTGCCGTCCCCGCCGTTGCACCGGTATGTCGGTAGAGCCTCGCTCCCGCTTCCGGCCGCAGGCGGGAAAGCCTCGACCGGCCCGCGTACCGGCAAAGCGCAACTGTAGCGCAGCCACAGGCAAAGCCGCGCACTTTTGCGTGGAATTACCCTCGCCGGAGTTGTAACGGGATGTGACGATTAGTGATCCTTAGTTCACTTAGTTCACTAATGACAGTCATAGCGATGCGCATGCCGCAGCAGGCCCCGCAGGAGCCCGCGGCGGCCAGGAGGCTGAGCCGGATTTCCAGATTTCCCTTCTGTTTTGGAGCAAACCATGAATCACCCCACCATGCAGGGCACGCCGGCACTCAATGCCCCGGCCTGGGTCAAGAACCCGAAACTGCTGGCCTGGGTGGCCGAGATCGCCGCCCTGACCAAGCCCGACCAGATCTACTGGTGCGACGGCTCGCAGGAAGAGTACGACCGGCTGTGCGAACAGATGGTCGCCGCCGGCACCATGAAGCGCCTGAACCCGGCCAAGCGCAAGAACTCCTTCCTGGCCCTGTCCGATCCGTCCGACGTGGCACGCGTCGAGGACCGCACCTTCATCTGCAGCGACAAGAAGGAAGACGCCGGCCCCACCAATAACTGGGTCGCCCCGGCGGAGATGCGCCAGACGCTGTCCGGCCTGTTCGACGGCTGCATGCGCGGCCGCACCCTGTACGTGGTGCCGTTCTCGATGGGCCCGCTGGGCTCGCCGATCGCCCACATCGGCGTGGAATTGTCGGATTCGCCCTATGTGGCGGTCAATATGCGCATCATGACCCGCATGGGCCGTGCCGTGTATGACGTGCTCGGCACCGACGGCGAGTTCGTGCCCTGCGTGCACACCGTCGGCAAGCCGCTGGCGGCCGGCGAGAAGGACGTGGCGTGGCCGTGCAACCCGACCAAGTACATCGTGCACTTCCCGGCCTCGCGCGAGATCTGGTCGTTCGGCTCGGGCTACGGCGGCAACGCCCTGCTGGGCAAGAAGTGCTTCGCATTGCGCATCGCCTCGACCATGGGCCGCGATGAGGGCTGGCTGGCCGAGCACATGCTGATCCTGGGCGTGACCTCGCCCGAGGGCAAGAAGTACCACGTCGCGGCCGCCTTCCCGTCGGCCTGCGGCAAGACCAACTTCGCCATGCTGATCCCGCCCAAGGCCTTCGGCGGCTGGAAGGTCACCACCATCGGCGACGACATCGCCTGGATCAAGCCCGGCCAGGACGGCCGCCTCTACGCCATCAACCCGGAAGCCGGCTACTTCGGCGTGGCCCCGGGCACCAGCGAGAAGACCAACTTCAACGCGATGGCGACGTTGAAGGAGAACATCATCTTCACCAACGTCGCACTGACCGATGACGGCGACGTGTGGTGGGAAGGCATGACCAAGGAGGCCCCGGCCCACCTGATCGACTGGCAGGGCAAGGACTGGACGCCCGAGATCGCCAAGCAGACCGGCGCCAAGGCGGCCCACCCGAATGCGCGCTTCACCGCGCCGGCCTCGCAGTGCCCGTCGATCGACGAGAACTGGGACAACCCGGCCGGCGTGGCGATCGACGCCTTCATCTTCGGCGGCCGCCGTTCCACCACGGTGCCGCTGGTGACCGAGGCCCGCGACTGGACCGAGGGCGTCTACATGGCCGCCACCATGGGCTCGGAAACCACCGCCGCGGCCGCCGGCCAGCAGGGCGTGGTGCGCCGCGACCCGTTCGCCATGCTGCCGTTCTGCGGCTACAACATGAGCGACTACTTCGGCCACTGGCTGGCGCTGGGCGCCAAGCTGGAAGCCGCCGGCGCCAAGCTGCCGAAGATCTACTGCGTGAACTGGTTCCGCAAGGATGCCGACGGCAACTTCGTGTGGCCGGGCTTCGGCGAGAACATGCGCGTGCTGTCGTGGATGATCGACCGCGTCGAAGGCAAGGGCCAGGGCGGCGAGCACGTGTTCGGCACCTCGCCGCGCTACGAGGACCTGAACTGGGAAGGCCTGGACTTCTCGCGCGAGCAGTTCGAGCAGGTCACCTCGATCGACCGCGAGGCCTGGCTGAAGGAGCTGGCGCTGCACGAAGAGCTGTTCCAGCAGCTCAGCCACGGCCTGCCGCAGGCGCTGGTGGCAGCGAAGGCGACGCTGGCCGAACGCCTGCAGGGCTGAACTCCAGCCGCGGCGCCTGGCGCCGGGGCCATGGACAAACCCACCGCCCCGGCGGTGGGTTTTTCTTTTTCCGCGCGCGGCAGGCGCCGGGCCGCTCAGCCCGCCGGCCCGCCGCCCTCGCCCGGTTCGCCCGACTGCTCCACCGCGAATTTCACCAGCCCCGCACGCCCCTCGATGCCGAGCTTGCGCTTGAGGTTGAGCCGGTGCGTCTCCACCGTGCGCACCGATACGCCCAGGCGCGCGGCCATCTCCTTGTTGGCCAGTCCGAGGCCGATGCCGTCGAGAATCTCGCGTTCGCGCGGGGTCAGCGCGTCGAGCGGCCCGGCCGCCGGCGACTGCTCGGCCATGCCGCGCGCGATGCGCGCGCTGTAGAACATGCGCCCGGCCAGCACGGCCTCGATGGCCGCCAGCAGTTCACCACCGGGCGCATCCTTGAGGACATAGCCGCGCGCGCCGGCGCGCACCGCCTGGCGCACGTATTCGAGATTGTCGTGCATCGAGACGATCAGCACGGCCAGCTCCGGGTAGCGCTCGTGCAGCGCTTCGGCCAGGGCGATGCCGCTCATGCCGCGCATGGCGATATCGGTGATCACCAGGTCGGGCAGGGCGTCGGCCGCGGCGCCCTGCAGCCATTGCAGCGCGGCTTCGCCACCGTCGGCCTCGCCCACGACCTGGAGCCCGGGCTGCAGGCTCAGGTGCAGGCGCATGCCGTCGCGCACCAGGCCGTGGTCGTCGATCAGCAGCACGCGCGCCGGCGCGTTGTCGTGTGCCGTGGGAGAAGAAATCATCAAGCGGGCATCCTTGCCGGTGAATCGGGCGCCAGCGGCAGCGTGGCGCACAGCCACGTGCCGCCGGGCCCGGAGGCGAGATCGAAGTGGCCGCCGAGCGCGGCCACGCGCTCGCGCAGGTTGCGCAGGCCGATGCCGCGGCGCGGGTCGCTCTGCATGCGCGCGACGTCGAAGCCGCTGCCGTCGTCCCGCACGGCCAGGCGCGTGTGGGCCGGCAGGAAAGAGAGGGTCACGCCGACGCGGCGCGCGTGCGCATGGCGCGCGACATTGGTCAGCGCCTCTTGCGCGATGCGGAACAGCGCGGTGGCCTGCTCGTCGGCCAGCGGGCGCGGCGTGCCTTCCAGCGCCACGTCGATGGCCAGGCCGCTCTCGTCAGCCATCTCGCGCGCCAGGTGGCGCAGCGCGGCCAGCAGGCCGAGGTCGTCGAGCAGGGCGGGGCGCAGGTTGCGCGAGACCCGGCGCACCTCGTTGAAGGCGGCATCCAGCCGCACCAGCGTGGTGTCGAGCACCGGCACCACCACCTCGGCCTGCGCGGGTGCCTGGCGCAGACGGTTGGCGGCGGTCTCCAGCAGCAGCTTGACCGACACCAGCAGCTGGCTCACGCCGTCGTGCAGGTCGCGCGACAGGCGCGCGCGCTCCTCCTCCTGCGATTGCACCACGCGCTGGGCCAGCTGGCGCAGCTTGGCGTCGGCCTCGCGGTGCTCGCTGATGTTGAGGGCCAGGCCGCCGGCCGCCACCAGCAGGATGCTGATGGCGGCGATCACGCCGATCCAGGCCATGGTCTCGCGGATATCGGTCTCGGCGCGCGCATCGAGCTGGCGCAGCGTCTCTTCCACGTCGTCGAGGTAGATGCCGGTGCCCAGCATCCAGCCCCATTCGGGCACCGCCACCACGTAGCCGAGCTTGGGCGCGAGCTGCTGCGAGGACGGCTTCTTCCACAGGTAGCGCACCGCCCCGCCGCCGGCACGGGCGGTGGCAATCAGGCGCTGGATGGTGGGCACGCCCTGCGGGTCGCGCAGCTCCCACAGGTCCTGGCCCACCAGTTCCGGCTGGCGCGGGTGCATCAGGTTGCGGCCCTGCATGTCGTACAGGAAGAAGTAGCCATCGGGACCGTAGTCGAGCCTGGCCAGGGCCGCCATCGCGGCCTGGCGGGCGGCGGCATCGTCGCGCCCGGCGCGCACCAGCGGTGCGATCGCGCTTTGCGCCAGCTCGACGTAATGGCGCAGCTCGGTTTCCTTGCTCTGCAGGTAGGCCGCCTCGACCAGGCCCCGCTCGTGGCGCACCAGCGCCGTGGCCTGGTGGCGCACGGCCAGCGCGATGCCGAGCATGGCCACGGCAAGCGGCGCGACAGCGAGCAGCAGGATTTTCTGGCGGAGTTTCATCACGTGCGGGTAAACATGGATGCCGGCGAAGCGGCTTGCCTTCGTCGGGCTACGTAGTACTACGCAGATCACTTGCGTAGTTACGCGCTTGTGCGGTACGGAGCGGGTGTCAATACTACACCCCGCCCGACGCCACCTGCCCCGGCGGGTGACCACGTCCGTTGTCTGCGACGACGGAATCCGGCCCAGCTGAGTCTGACCGGGTTCATTTCTGATCTTGCCAAGTACTTTCCTAATGTGGAGGGTACAAATCCTTAGCTGATTGCTCGCGATTCCGATGTTTCGTCGGAAACGACGCTTCAGCGCCAGATGGCGAGCCAGGACGGCGTGGCGGACCTATTATTCATCGGCACCCATTGAGGAGACTCTCATATGAATCGCATCGGGAAACACCTGGTGTGGCTGGCCGTCGCCGTCCTCGGCGCCTTCGCCTTCGCCACCGTGGCGCTCGCACGCGGCGAGGCCGTCAGCGCATTGTGGATCGTGGTCGCCGCGGTCTGCATCTACCTGATCGCCTACCGCTACTACAGCAGGTTCATCGCCGACAAGGTGATGCAGCTCGATCCCAAGCGCATGACGCCGGCCTGGCGCCATAACGACGGGCTCGACTACGTACCCACCAACAAGGCCGTGCTGTTCGGCCACCACTTCGCCGCCATCGCCGGCGCCGGCCCGCTGGTCGGCCCGGTGCTGGCCGCGCAGATGGGCTATATGCCGGGCATGTTGTGGATCCTGGCCGGCGTGGTGTTCGCCGGAGCGGTGCAGGACTTCATGGTCCTGTTCATCTCCACCCGCCGCGACGGCCGCTCGCTGGGCGACCTGGTCAAATCCGAGATGGGCACGGTGCCCGGCCTGATCGCGCTGTTCGGCTGCTTCATGATCATGATCATCATCCTGGCGGTGCTGGCGCTGATCGTGGTGAAGGCGCTGGCCGGCTCGCCCTGGGGCACCTTCACCGTCGCCGTGACCATCCCCATCGCCATCTTCATGGGCCTGTACACGCGCTACATCCGTCCGGGGCGCATCGGCGAAGTGTCGGTGATCGGCTTCGTGCTGCTGATGCTGGCCATCATCGGCGGCCAGTACGTGCACGAGAGCCCGGCGCTGGCGCCGCTGTTCACCTTCGACGGCAAGGCGCTGACCTGGATGCTGATCGTCTACGGCTTCATCGCTGCCGTGCTGCCGGTATGGCTGCTGCTGGCGCCGCGCGACTACCTGTCGACCTTCCTGAAGATCGGCACCATCATCGCGCTGGCCATCGGCATCCTGGTCGTGGCGCCGGAGCTGAAGATGCCGGCCTTCACCCAGTTCGCCCAGGGCGGCGGTCCGGTGTGGTCGGGCAACCTGTTCCCCTTCCTCTTCATCACCATCGCCTGCGGCGCGGTGTCGGGCTTCCATGCGCTGATCTCCTCGGGTACCACGCCCAAGCTGCTGGAGAACGAATCGCATGCGCGCTTCATCGGCTACGGCGCGATGCTGGCCGAGTCCTTCGTCGCCATCATGGCGCTGGTGGCCGCCTCGGTGATCGAGCCGGGCGTCTACTTCGCCATGAACAGCCCGGCCGCGGTGATCGGCACCTCGCCGGAATCGGTGGCGCAGGTGGTGTCGAGCTGGGGCTTCGTGATCACCCCTGACGTGCTGCTGCAGACCGCCAGGGACGTCGGCGAGAACACCATCATCTCGCGCGCCGGCGGCGCGCCGACGCTGGCGGTGGGCATCGCCCACATCCTGCACCAGGTGGTCGGCGGCCAGGCCATGATGGCCTTCTGGTACCACTTCGCCATCCTGTTCGAGGCGCTCTTCATCCTGACCGCCGTGGACGCCGGCACGCGCGCCGGCCGCTTCATGCTGCAGGACTTGCTGGGCAGCTTCGTTCCGGCCATGCGCCGCACCGATTCGCTGCCGGCCAACCTGATCGCCACGGCCCTGTGCGTGGCCGCCTGGGGCTACTTCCTCTATCAGGGCGTGGTCGATCCGCTGGGCGGCATCAACACGCTGTGGCCGCTGTTCGGCATCTCCAACCAGATGCTCGCCGCGGTCGCGCTGGTGCTGTCGACCTGCGTGCTGGTCAAGATGAAGCGCGGCCAGTACGCCTGGGTCACGCTGCTGCCGACCGTGTGGCTGCTGGTCTGCACGCTGACCGCGGGCTGGCAGAAGCTGTTCGATGCCGATCCCAAGGTGAGCTTCCTGACACACGCCGCCAAGTTCAGCGATGCCATCGCCGCCGGCAAGGTGCTGGCACCGGCCAAGTCGATGGAGCAGATGCACCGCATCGTCTTCAACGACTACCTCGATGCCGGCCTGTGCGCGCTCTTCATGGTGGTAGTGCTGTCGATCGTGTTCTACGGCTTCAAGACCGCTCTGCAGGCACGCCAGGTCGGACGCCGCACCGACCAGGAAACGCCGTTCGAGCCGCTGCCGTCCGGTGCCTCGGCACGCGGCTGAGCGCGGCAGGGAGAATCGCCATGCTGGAGCAACTGGAGACCTTCGGCCGCTACCTCGGCCAGTCGCTGCGCCTGATGGTCGGGCTGCCCGATTACGAGACCTATGTGGCGCACATGCAGAACGCCCACCCCGACAGCAAGCCGATGAGCTATGAAGAGTTCTTCCGCGAGCGCCAGCAGGCGCGCTACGGCGGCGGGCAGGGCGGCAGGTGCTGCTGAAGCCGGGCCGCGGCGCCGCCCCTCAGGCGCCGCCGGCGGCACAAGGCTGATGACGTGACGAAAAGACGGCTGCGCAAGCAGCCGTCTTTTTCTTTGCACGCAAGAATCCGCAGACGTTACAGGGCTTACAGGTCGTTACAGCAAAGCGGAGAACGCTTCTCTACACTGGCGACAAGTAAGGCAAGAGCCAATCCGAACAAGGAAAAATCCATGAACCGCCACTCCGTCCGCCACCTGACCCTGGCCATCGCCATGGCCGCTGCCACGCTCCCGGCGCTGCCGGCATTTGCAGGCGATATGAACAATGCCCTCGGCGGCGCCCTCGGCGGCGTAGCCGGTGCCGCGGTCGGCGGCGCCCTGGGCGGCAGCACCGGCGCCGTGATCGGTGGCGCGGTCGGCGGCGGCGCCGGCGGTGCGGTCACCTCCAACCGCCGCGAGCGCACCGGCGCCATCATCGGCGGTGCCCTGGGCGGCGGCGCCGGCACCGCGGCCGGCAATGCCATGGGCGGCCGCGCCGGTGGCCTGGTCGGCGCGGCCGTGGGCGGCGGCGCCGGCGCGGCACTGGGTGGCAACGTCTCGCGCAGCAACTCCTATGCGGACGAGCGCCGTGACGACCGCTGGCACCACGGCAAGCGCAAGAAGTGGCATCGCCACGACGATTGAACGTCGCCGGCGGCACGGCGGGCGCAGGCAACGGCATCCCCGTTCCCGCCCTCGTGTACCACCAGCGGGCGATTGCTCCGCATCAGGGAAACGGGCCAACAGGCCCGTTTTTCATGTGCGGGGTCGGGCATAATGATCGAGGTGGTGACGTATGCTCCCCCTGCGCGCACGACAGCAAGGCGCGCAGGACTTGCCCGCGCCAACGAAAACGCCCGTGCCGAAGGCACGGGCGTTGGCTCCATGAGATGCGGGAAGCGGGCTTGTGACCCCCTCCCGCCGGCCTGTGGAGATCAGCCGAAAGCGGTGGGACGCGCGGCAGGCGCGCCCCGGGCGATGCAGGCCGGCCGGTCGCGAGGACCGGTCAGAGGGCAGCGCCGTCGGTGTACGGATCGAACTTGCCGATCTTGGCACCGTCGGTGAAGGTATCGAACTTGCCCGACTTGGCGCCGTCGGTGAAGGTGTCGAACTTGCCCGACTTGGCGCCATCGGTGTAGGTGTCGAACTTGCCGACCTTGGCGCCGTCGGTGTACGGGTCGAACTTGCCTGCCTTGGCAAAGGCGGGGGCGGCCAGCAGGGCGGCGGCGAGGGTCGCGACAGCGATCAGGGCGGAGCGTTGGGTCTTCATGGCTAATCCTTTCCACAGGCTGGGACGCCTCTTCACCGGCATTGGTTCGCTGCGGTGCGGCATCCGATGGCTAGATATTAGGCATTCCCCTTATATGAATAAATATTGCCAACGACAATGATTGATTGTAGTTTTCACAATAAATAGGCCGGATAGCGTAAAGATCCGCAAAACGGACGGGAGACTATGTCATGGATCGGCTGCAATCGATGCGCGTTTTCGCCAAGGTGGTTGAACTTGGCAGCTTTGCACGTGCGGCGCAGCAATTGGAGATGTCGAACGCCGTCGTCACGCGCTACGTCGCCGACCTGGAAAGCCACCTGGGCACCCGCCTGCTCAACCGCACCACGCGCAGCCTGTCGCTGACCGATGCCGGCGAGTCCTACCTGCAGCGCTGCCAGCAGATCCTGGAGGACGTCGACGAGGCCGAGTCGCTGGTCACCGCGCGCAGCCAGTCGCTGTCGGGCACCTTGCGCCTGGTCGCGCCGGTGATGTTCGGGCTGCACCTGCTGCCCGAGATGCTGGCGCGCTTCCAGAAGCAGTACCCGGACATGGTGTTCGACGTGCTGCTGTCCGACCGCATCGTCGACATCGTGGAAGAAGGGCGCGACATCGGCATCGTGCTGTCGGACCTGGGCCTGGGCTCGCACCTGGTGGCGCGGCCGCTGCTGTCGGCCGAGATCATCCTGTGTGCCTCGCCCGGCTACCTGCGCCAGCACCCGCCACTGCGCAACGCGCAGGATCTCGCCAACCACCGCTGCATCTTGCTGCGCCTGCCCAACGTGGCGCACGAATGGACCCTGTCCGGGCCGGAAGGAGAGGTGACCGTGCCGATCCGGCCAGGCCTGCTGTGCAGCAACGCCGAACTGGCGCACCAGGCGGCCCTGGCCGACATGGGCGTGGCGATGCTGTCGTCCTACCTGGCGCGTCCCAATGTGGAAGCGGGGCGCCTGACGCACATCCTGCCGCAATACCAGCTGCCGCGGCGCGACGTGAGCGTGGTCTACCCCAGCCGCAAGTTCCTGCCGACCAAGGTACGGGCCTTCATCGATTTCCTGCTGAGCGAGGGCGAGAACCGGCGCGCCTGAAACTGGCGCAGCGCAGGGCGGGCCGCCGGGAATCCTCCCCCGGCAGCCGCCTTGGCCTCAGGCGGCAGCCTTGCCGCTGCTGCTCTTCTTGGCCGCTGCCGTCTTGGCTGCCGGGGCCTTGGTGGTCTTGGCCGCTGCGGTCTTGGTGGTTTTGGCCGCCGCCTTGCGCGCCGGCGCCTTCTGCACCGCACTCTCGGCCGTTGCCACGCCATCGTCCGCCGCCGCCGCCGCGCGCGCGGACTTGGCCGCCGGCTTGGCCCCGGCCTTCGGCTCGCGTGCCTCGAACTCGAAGCCGATCTTGCCGTCGGCCTGCTTGACCAGGAAGGCCTTGAAATTGCGGCCGGTACGCGAAGACTTGAAGCCGGTCAGCAGGTCGGTGCGGCCGTCGGTCAGCAGCTTGCCGATCTGCTCGCGCGAGATCTCCTGCTGCAGGATGATCTTGCCGGTGGTGAAGTCGCAGGACTTGGGACTGGCCACCGTGTTCTCGCAGACGTACTTCATACCGTGCTCGAACACCGCGCCGCCGCACTTCGGGCATGTGCCGACGGCCTGCTGACCGCTGAAGTCCACCGGTTCGCCATCGCCTTCGTCATCGTTCTGGCCGAAGTCGAACTCCATCTTGTAATGGCCGTCGTCGTCCTTGCCGAGCTTGAGGATGGCGGCGAAGGGCCGGCCCATCTTGCTGCGGAACCCCTGCAGCGGACCGATCTCCTTCTTCAGCAGCAGTTCCTCGACTTCCTCGATCTCGAACTGGCGCCCACCCGGGATCTTGCTGATGGAGAACTCGCAGGCGGTACAGGCGAAGCGGCGGTAGTTCTCCTTGACCTGGCCGCCGCACTGCGGGCACGGCGTGTCCAGCGTGGCGTAGTCGCCGGGGATGGTGTCGCTGTCGTACTCCTTGGCGCGCTTGACGATCTGCTGCGTCATCTGCGCGATCTCGCGCATGAACTCGTCACGCTTGAGGCGGCCGCGCTCGATCTGCGCGAGCTTGTGCTCCCACTCGCCGGTCAGTTCGGCCTGGGTCAGTTCCTCCACGCCGAGGCCGCGCAGCAGCGTCATCAGCTGGAAGGCCTTGGCGGTCGGGATCAGTTCGCGGCCTTCGCGCACCAGGTACTTCTCGGTCAGCAGGCCTTCGATGATGGCCGCGCGCGTGGCCGGCGTACCCAGGCCCTTGCCGGCCATGGCCTCGCGCAGCGCGTCGTCGTCCACCAGCTTGCCGGCGCCTTCCATGGCGGACAGCAGCGTGGCTTCGTTGTAGCGCGCCGGCGGCTTGGTGGTCAGGCCCACCGCCTCGACCTTGTCGGTCTTGACCTTCTCGCCCTTGGCCACCGGCACCAGGTTGGCGTCCTTGTCGTCCTTGCCCTGCGCCTCGCGGCCATAGATCTCGAGCCAGCCCGGGTTGACCAGGACCTTGCCCTCGGTCTTGAAGTGATGGCCAGCCACCTCGGTGACACGCGTGGTGACCTGGAATTCCGCGGCCGGGAAGAACACCGCCAGGAAGCGGCGCACCACCAGGTCGTACAGCTTCTGCTCCGGCTCCGACAGGTTCTTCGGCGCCTGCAGCGTGGGGATGATGGCGAAGTGGTCGCTGATCTTGCTGTTGTCGAAGATGCGCTTGTTCGGCTTGACCCAGCCGTTGGTCAGGATCTTCTTGGCGTGCGGCAGGTAGTTGTGCGAACTCTCAGCCAGCATGTCCATGGTCTGCTTGACCGTGCCCAGGTAGTCCTCGGGCAGCGCGCGCGCATCGGTACGCGGGTAGGTCAGCACCTTGTGCTTCTCGTACAGCGCCTGCGCCAGCCCGAGCGTGTTCTTGGCCGAGAAGCCGAAGCGCGAGTTGGCCTCGCGCTGCAGCGTGGTCAGGTCGAACAGGGCCGGCGACTGCTGTGTCGAGGGCTTGGATTCCTCGCTGACGGTGCCGGGCTTGCCGCGGCAGGCCGCGACGATGCTCATGGCCTCGGCCTCGCTCCACAGGCGCGATTCGCGCGCCTCGGGGTCGAGCTCGCTCTTCTTGAACTTGGGGTCGTACCAGCGGCCCTCGTAGAGGCCGGCGGCGGCGATGAACTCGGCGCGCACTTCCCAGTAGTCGCGCGGCACGAAGTGCTTGATCTTCTCCTCGCGCTCGACCACGATCGACAGCGTCGGCGTCTGCACCCGGCCCACCGTGGTCAGGAAAAAGCCGCCGCCCTTGCTGTTGAAGGCGGTCATGGCACGGGTGCCGTTGATGCCGACCAGCCAGTCGGCCTCCGAGCGGCAGCGCGCGGCGTCGGCCAGCGGCAGCATCTCCTCGTCCTCGCGCAGGCGCGCGAAGCCGTCGCGGATCGCCTGCGGCGTCATCGACTGCAGCCACAGCCGGCGCACCGGCTGCTTGGCCTTGGCCTGCTGCGCGATCAGGCGGAAGATCAGTTCGCCCTCGCGCCCCGCGTCGCAGGCGTTGATCAGGCCGGTGACGTCCTTGCGCTTGATCAGCCGGTTCAGCACCTTCAGGCGCGACTCGGTCTTGGCGATGGGCCGCAGGTCGAAGTGCGGCGGGATCACCGGCAGGTTGGCGAAGCTCCACTTGCCACGCTTGACTTCGTATTCATCCGGGGCGGCGATCTCCACCAGGTGGCCCACGGCGGACGACAGCACGAAGTCGTCGTTCTCGAAGTACTCGTCGTGCTTGGTAAAGCCCCCGAGGGCACGGGCGATATCGGCAGCAACCGATGGCTTTTCCGCGATGATGAGGGCTTTTGACATTGAACGGGTCCTTGCCGGCCACCTTCTGGCAGCCTGCGAATTGCACTACGGCGTATGTAAACAGGGCGCTGGCTTCTTTGAGGCGCCAATAATAAGCGCGGTCTCGACGACGGTGCAAGCCAGCCACCGCCGCTGCCCGGATCTAGTGTGCGCGGCTCTCAAGCAGCCAGTCGAGCACATCCGGCAACTCCTGCGCCGTCCCTTGCATCGAAACGTCGCGCCCCAGCATGCGCTGGAGCACTTCTGCATGTGGCAGCAGCGTCCCATAGAATTGCGGCGCGCCACCAGTGATCGGTTGCACCAGTATGGTTGGAAAGTTCTCAATATCGAGGTCGCCCAGCCGGTCGGCATGGGTTTCGACATCGATCCAGACGAAGCAATCCCGCGGGTACTGCGCGGCCACGGCCGCGAACGCCGCCTGGTACTCCCCGCAGGTACGGCACCACGCCGCGCACAGGCAGGCCACCAGCCGCCCTTGCGGTCGGTCGGAGAGGGCCTGCGCCAGCGCGTCGGCGTCGCGTTCGGGGAGGTAAACGGTCATGGCAAGTGAAACATAAGCCCTTCTGGGGCTGACTTGGCTTGATTGTAGCGGCTGTGCGGAAAAGGGGGCGAACCCGGGCCGCCTTGCCGGCCTCCCTGTGGATCTTCAAGCCAGGCGCCGGAACAGGTTGCCCGGCAGCCGCTCGGCCAGGCCGGCCAGTTCGAGCGAGAGCAGGCCGGCGAGGGCCTGGCTGGCGCCCAGGCCGCTGCGCCGGCACAGTTCGTCGAGACTGGCCGGCTCGAATCCCAGGGCAGCCCCCAGCGCGCACCCCGCCTCGGCAGCGTGCCGCCCGCGCGGGACCGCGCCACGGGCTTCGGCGGCCGGCTGGCCGGGGGTGCCCAGCTCCTCGAGCACATCCTGCGCCGATTCGACCAGCTTGGCGCCATCACGGATCAGCAGGTGGCAACCGCGTGACAACGGTGCATGGATCGAGCCGGGAATGGCGAAGACCTCGCGCCCCAGCTCGGCCGCCAGCCGTGCGGTGATCAGCGAGCCCGAGCGCGCTGCCGCCTCCACCACCAGTACGCCGCGCGCCAGGGCCGCGATCAGCCGGTTGCGCTGCGGAAAATGGTGGCTGCGCGGCGGCGTGCCCAGCGCGAACTCGCTGAGCATGGCGCCGTGCCCGGCGATGCGTCCGGCCAGGGCGCGGTGCCGCGCCGGATAGACCTGGTCGATCCCGGTGCCGACCACGGCCAGCGTGCCGCCGGCGCCCTCGAGGGCGCCGAGATGGGCGGCCGCGTCGATGCCGGCGGCCAGCCCCGACACCACGCACAGGCCGGCACCGGCCAGCGCCCGCGCGAAGGCCTGCGCATCGCGCGCGCCCTGGGCGCTGGCGCTGCGCGCGCCCACCAGGGCGATGGCCGGCCGCCGCAGCGCCGCGAGATCGCCATGCAGGTAGAGCAGGGGAGGTGGATCGGCCAGGTCGAGCAGTGCGGCCGGGTAGGCCGCGTCGGCCAGCGTCAGCAGATGGTTGCCGGGCATGGCGGCCCACTCGGCGGTGCGCGCCACCAGCGCGGCCAGGGCGGGGCCCGGCGCGGCCAGCAGGGCCCGTACGCTGCCAGCCGGCACCAGTTGCGCCAGTGCGGCGGCGTCCTGCGCCAGGATCCGCTCCGGCAGGCCGTAGGCCGACAACAAGCGGCGCACACCCACCGGCCCCAGGCCCGGTGCCGCCACCAGGCGCAGCCAGGCGGCGATCTCGGCGGGCTCGCGCGTGCCGCCCGCCGGCGCGACGTGCGTGCCCGTCTCCGTCAACGCGGCGAAGCGGCGCTGTCGCCCACCTGCACCACGCTGGAGGCGTCGGTGACCAGGGCGTAGGAGACGCCGGGGAAGACACGGAAGACGAAGGCCAGGCCGTAGCGCTCGTCGGGCAGCACGATCTTGCGGTTGTCCGCGGTGCGGTCCCTGACCACCTCGCCGGTGCGCGACAGCGCCAGCACGTTGCCGGGTTCCAGGCCGACATTGGCGCCGACGTTGAGCACCACCACCTGCTTGGCGCCGCCGTACTGCACGCCACCGTAGACGGCGGCGATGCGGCCAGCCACCTCGACGTCGGGGGCATGCGGCACATAGCGTACCGGCTCGCGCGCAGGCTGCGGCAGCAGCAGGCTGCCGACGCCCATCTCCTGCTGGGCCTGGGTGATGTTCACGGTGGCGACGGCGTCGGCCCCCTCGGGGCCGCGCAGCAGGCGCGCGTTACCCTGGTAGTCGGCCTGGTAGCCAAGCACCTTGCCGGTACCCGGGTCGCGTACCGGCTCGACCGGCTTGAACACCTGCCAGTCACTGCCGGGCAGGCCGTCGGCGGCGGCGATGCCACGCACATAGGCATTCTCGCCGCGCCCCAGGTAGACGCGCGCCTCCGGCAGCGCGACGATACGGGCCGACGTCTGCAGCGTGCCCTGGTCCACCACCAGCGGCCGGGTCAGGAAGGGCTCGATGTCCCTGGCGGGGATGCTCGGAATGGCGGCCGCGTCGGCGCCGTCGCTGCGCACGCGCGGCGACAGCCTGACGGTGCCGCCCTCGCCGATCGGCGTGGTCGACAGCCAGGCACGGCCGTCGCGCAGGTGCAGGTAAAGGACCTGGCCGGGATAGATCAGGTGAGGATTGCGCACCTGCTGCCGGTTCATGCCCCACAGCTCGGGCCAGCGCCACGGCTGGCGCAGGAAACGGCCGGAGATGTCCCACAGGGTATCGCCGCTGCGCACCGTGTACTGGGAAGGCGCGGCGGGTGCCAGGTCGGTGGCCGGTATACCCTGCACGGCGGCCTCCGCCGTGCGCTGCTGCGCCGGCGTCACGGTGCGCTCGGGCAGTTCGCCGGAGGTGGCCCGGAGCGGCATTCCCGTTGCCGCGGCCAGGCCCGCCACACTCATCAGCAGGCGCACAAGCGCATGCTGCCCGCGGCCCCGCGCCGCCCGGTGCTCTTTGGTAAGATTGCGCATTTTCCTGAACCGGCCATGCGAGACGGCCGGATTGACCCTGGAGAGCGTGCCTGCTGCGGCGCGCCTTGAATTTTTGTACTAGCGCCCCGATTCTGCATGTAAACCCCCGCTGCCGCAACGCGGCCCGGTCTGCATGTGCTGCCGGCGTTGCGCCCGAGCATCATGGCTAAACTCGATATCCTGACCTATCCCGATCCCCGCCTGCACACCGTGGCCAAGCCCGTCGCGGTGGTGGACGACCGCATCCGCCAGCTGGTCAAGGACATGGCCGAGACCATGTACGAAGCACCCGGCATCGGCCTGGCCGCCACGCAGGTCAACGTGCACGAGCAGGTGGTGGTCATCGATATCTCGGAGAGCCGCGACGAGCTGATGGTCTTCATCAATCCCGAGGTGGTGTGGGCCAGCGACAACCGCAAGGTGTGGGAAGAAGGGTGCCTGTCGGTGCCCGAGGTCTACGACCGCGTCGAGCGTCCGGACCGGGTCCGCGTGCGTGCGCTCAACGAGAAGGGCGAGACCTTCGAGATCGACGCGGACGATCTGCTGGCGGTCTGCATCCAGCACGAGATCGACCACCTGCGCGGCAAGGTCTTCGTCGAATACCTGTCGCCGCTCAAGCTCAACCGCATCAAGTCCAAGCTGCAGAAGCGCACGCGCAGCCGCATGTGAGCGCAACTGCGGTGCACGGCGCCGCAGCGCTTTCTCAGCACCGTTCGTAGTACGCTTCCCGCATCGTCGAAGTCCAGTCCGCACCGGCCGCCGCGCGGCCGCTTGCGCTCGGGCGCGCTGCCATGCGCCGCGTCCCCTTCGCGCCCCTCCGGGCGCCACCAGCCGAACCTGCCATGCCACCTGTCCAGCCTCTGCGCGTCGCCTTCGCCGGCACGCCCGAATTCGCCCGCGCCGCCCTCGAAGCCATCCACGCCGCCGGTTTCCCCGTGGTGGCCGTGCTCAGCCAGCCAGACCGCCCGGCCGGACGTGGCATGCAGCTGCAGGCCAGCCCGGTCAAGCAGTACGCGCTGGCGCAGGGCCTGGGACCGGTATTGCAGCCGCGCTCCCTGCGCCGCCAGGGCAAGTACCCGGAAGAGGCGGGCGCCGCCGTCGATGCGCTGGCCGGCATCGCCCCCGATGTGATGGTGGTGGCCGCCTACGGCCTGATCCTGCCGGCCGAGGTGCTGGCGCTGCCGCGCCACGGCTGCATCAATATCCATGGCTCGCTGCTGCCGCGCTGGCGCGGTGCTGCGCCGATCCACCGCGCCATCGAGGCGGGCGATGCCGAGACCGGCATCACGCTGATGCAGATGGACGAGGGCCTGGACACCGGCGCGATGCTCGCGTGCGAGGCCACGCCGATCGCGGCGGACGACAGCACCGGCAGCCTGCACGACAAGCTGGCCGCGCAAGGCGCACGCATGGTGGTGCAAGCGCTGGAGCGCCTGGCGCGCGGCGAGACGCTCGGCGCCACCCCGCAACCCGCGGACGGGGTCACCTATGCGGAGAAGATCGGCAAGGAAGAAGCGCGCCTGGACCTGCGCCGGCCGGCGGCAGTGCTGGCGCGCCAGGTGCGGGCCTTCAATCCGTTTCCGGGCGCCACCGTGCAGATCGGCGACACCGTCATCAAGTGCTGGCAGGCCCGGGCCGAGCCTGCGCCCGCCGCACCTGCCGCGCCGGCGGGCACCGTGCTGGCGGCCGACGCGGATGGCGTGCTGATCGCCTGCGGCGAAGGCGCGCTGCGCGTCACGGAACTGCAGCGACCGGGCGGACGGCGCCAGGCGGCACAGTCCTTCCTGCAGGGCATGCCGCTGGCAGCGGGCAGCCGCTGCGCCCTGCCGGACGGGCAGGTATGATCACAGCCGGCGCAGCCACCTCCCACCTTCCACCCGGAGCGTTCCCGCCATGTTCGGCATCACCGCCTTCCCGCTGTTCGTGGGCGCCGTCTTCCTGCTCAATGTGACGCCGGGGCCGGACACGGCCTACATCGTCGGCCGCAGCGTGGCCCAGGGCCGCGCCGCAGGCGTGATGTCGGCGCTGGGCGTCAGCGCCGGCTGCTGCGTGCATTCGCTTGCCACCGCGTTCGGCCTGACCGCGCTGCTGGCGGCCTCGCCGGCGGCCTTCGGTGTCATCCAGTACGCCGGTGCCGCCTACCTGGTGTGGCTGGGACTGCGCTTGCTGTGGCAACGCCCCGGCGTCGCCGCGCAGGCCGTGCCACCGCCGCGGCGCGGCCTGTTCATGCAGGGCTTCCTGACCAATGTGCTGAACCCCAAGGTCATCCTGTTCTTCGTTTCCTTCTTCCCGCAGTTCGTCGATGCGCGTGCCGGCCACCAGGCTGCCGCCTTCCTGCTGCTGGGCGCGGTGATGGTGCTGATGTCGACCGCCTGGAACACGCTGGTGGCCTGGCTGGCGGGCACGCTGACGCGGCGTGCCGGCCGCATGCCGCGGCTGAAGTGCTGGCTGGACCGCACCGTGGGCACCGCCTTCATCGCCCTGGGCGCCCGCCTGGCCATGATGCAGCGCTGAGCCGCCGCCGGCACGGCATCCTGGCCGGCACCACCGGCCCCAATTGAATTCCGTCCGTCCGCCATCATCTAAGATAAGCACGCCGGCCACGCCGGCGCCGACTGCAACGACAGGAGCGCATGACAATGTTCAACTGGGTCAAGACCTTCATGCTGATGGCGGCGATCACGGCGCTGTTCATCGTCATCGGCGGCATGATCGGCGGTCGCAACGGCATGATGTTCGCGCTGTTGATGGCGCTGGGCATGAACTTCTTCTCCTACTGGTTCTCGGACAAGATGGTCCTGCGCATGTACAACGCGCAGGAAGTCGACGCCGGCACCGCGCCGCAGTTCTACGGCATGGTGCAGGAACTGGCGCAGCGCGCCGGCCTGCCGATGCCGCGGGTCTACCTGATCAACGAGGACGCCCCCAACGCCTTCGCCACCGGGCGCAATCCGGAACACGCGGCCGTGGCCGCCACCACCGGCATCCTGCGCGTGCTGTCGGAGCGCGAGCTGCGCGGCGTGATGGCGCACGAGCTGGCCCATGTGCGCCATCGCGACATCCTCACTTCGACCATCGCCGCGACCATGGCCGGCGCGATCTCGGCCCTGGCCAACTTCGCCATGTTCTTCGGCGGCCGCGACGAGAACGGCAACCGCAGCAACCCGATCGCCGCCATTGCCGTGGCCATCCTGGCACCGCTGGCTGCCTCGCTGATCCAGATGGCGATCTCGCGCGCCCGCGAATTCGAAGCCGACCGCGGCGGCGCCGAGATCAGCGGCGATCCGCAGGCGCTGGCCAGCGCGCTCGACAAGATCCACCGCTACGCGCAGGGCATCCCGTTCCAGGCGGCCGAGGAACACCCGGCCACGGCGCAGATGATGATCATGAACCCGCTGTCGGCCGGTGGCATCGCCAACCTGTTCTCGACCCACCCGGCCACCGAGGAGCGCATCGCGCGCCTGATGCAGATGGCCCGCACCGGCACCTATCCGGCCTGAGCGCGGCCGTCGCGGCCGCGAAAACGGCAAGCGGCCCCGCATCCGGGGTAAACTGCCCGCCTCGTTCCCACCCGAACCGGCGGGTTCGTTCCTTCTGGGCGGCGCCGCCGCCTCCGTGCCCCTGATCGGTTTCCGTTTTCCATGCGCCTGCCACCCGACTCCCTCGCCTTCCAGATGCTTGCCGCCGCCGCCGCCGTGCGCGGCGTGAACGAGGGCAGCGCGCTGCCGCAGGCCATCGAGGCCGCCGCCGCGCAATACCACCTCGAGCGCGACGGTGCCACGCGCGGCGCCCTGCAGGATCTCGCCTACCGCACCGTGCGCCAGTTCGGCACCGTGCGCGCGCTGGTCACCCATCTGGTGGCGCGCCCGCCTGGCGCGCTGGTCGACTCCCTGCTCGCGGTGGCGCTGGCGCTGCTGCTCGACGGCGAGGCCGACGGTGCCGAACAGGACAGCGCGGGCAAGCCCGGCCGCAGCGGCTACAACAGCTTCACGGTGGTGGACCAGGCCGTCAGCGCGGCCGCTTCGGAACCCAAGAGCGCCCATGCGCGCGGCCTCGTCAATGCGGTGCTGCGCCGATTCCTGCGCGAACGGCGTGCCCTGCTGCAGTCGGTGCAGCGCGACGAGCAGGCGCGCTGGAACCTGCCGTCCTGGTGGCTGCGCACGCTGCGCGAGGCCTATCCGCAGCAGTGGGAAGCGCTAGCCGCCAGCGCCAACGTGCGCCCGCCGATGACCCTGCGCGTCAATACCGCGCGCGTGCCGGTGGCCGACTACCTGACTCGCCTGGCCAATGCCGGCCTGGCCGGCAAGGCCATCGGGCCGCAGGCCGTGCGGCTGGTGCGCGCCTTCCCGGTATCGCAGATCCCGGGCTTCACCCGCGGCGACGTGTCGGTGCAGGATGCCGGCGCCCAGCTGGCGGCACCGCTGCTCGAAGTGGCCGACGGCATGCGTGTGCTCGACGCCTGCGCGGCGCCGGGCGGCAAGACCGGGCACCTGCTGGAACTGGCCCGGCTCGACGTGACGGCGCTGGAGAGCGACGCCAAGCGCGCCGAGCGCATCCACGAGAACCTGGCCCGCCTGGGCCAGCAGGCCGAGGTCGTGGTCGGCGATGCGAGCCGTCCCGCAGACTGGTGGGACGGCCGCCAGTACGACCGCATCCTGGCCGACGTGCCATGCTCGGCCTCGGGTATCGTGCGCCGCCACCCGGACATCCGCTGGCTGCGCCGCGAGGTCGATATCGCTCGCCTGGTCAATGAGCAGCGCCGCATCGTGTCGCAACTGTGGCCGCTGCTCAAGCCGGGCGGCATCTTGCTCTATGTGACCTGTTCTATTTTCCCAACGGAGGGAGAAGAGCAGGCGCGCTGGTTTGGTGCGCAACTGCCAGATGCGATACGATTGCAGGCACCCGGCCAGATCCTGCCCTCGACCGGGCACCACGACGGGGCACCAGGCCAGGCCAGCCTGCCATCGGACCACGATGGATTTTTCTACGCCCGCTTCCAGAAACGACTCTGACCCGATCCGATGCCAAGCACGCTTCGCTTGTCCGTCCTCCCGGCCCTTGGCGACAATGCGCGTGCGTCCTCTGCTCTCCACGGCGGCCGCGCCGCGCTGTGGCGCGCCCTGCTGCGGACGGCACGGCAGGCGGGCGTGGCACTGCTGCTGGCACTGCTGCCGGTGCTGACGCAAGCCGACGTGATCGAAGCCAGCGACGCGCGCATCGATTACCAGGACGGCGGCTTCGAACTGGCCGCCAATTTCGAATTCGACCTGCCGGCGCCGCTCGAGGACGCCCTGAACAAGGGCATCTCCCTGTATTTCGTCGTCGACTTCCAGCTCAGCCGGCCGCGCTGGTACTGGTTCGATGAGAAGCCGGTCAACACCAGCCGCAACATCCGCCTGTCCTATCATCCGCTGACGCGCCAGTACCGCATCTCCACCGGCGGCCTGCAACTGCCGTTCACACGTTTGAAGGCTGCGCTGCAGTTCATCCAGCGCGTGCGCGGCTGGCGCGTGTTCGAGCGCAATGCGGTCAGGCTGGGCGAGACCTACCAGGCCGAGGTGCGCATGCGGCTGGACCTGACCCAATTGCCCAAACCCTTCCAGATCAATGCGGTCAATACGCGCGACTGGAACCTGGCTTCCGACTGGCGCCGCTTCAACTACACGGTGCCCACCGAACTGAACGCCGCGCCGCCGGCTTCCGTGCCCGGTGCCGCGCCAGCGCCCGCCGCATCGGCCACCGTCTCGGGCGGCGAGACGCGCGCCCAGCCGCTGTCGCAGACGGTCTCCACAGCGCTGTCGCCGGCGCTGCTGGTCCAGCCTCCCGCGCAGAGCCAGCCATGAACAGCTTGTGGGACAGCAAGTTCCGCCGCGTGCTCTACCGCATCGTGGCGGCGGTGATCGTCTTCCTCGCGCTGGTGCTGGTGGGCCTGCTGATCGGCGCCTCGGGCAACACGGAATTCTTCGATCGCTACTTCACGCTGCTGTTCAAGATCAACCTGGTGATCGGCGTGCTGCTGGTGGCGATCATCGGCGCGCTCGCGCTGACGCTGTGGATCCGCTACCGCCGCGGCAAGTTCGGCACGCGGCTGATGACCAAGCTGGCGGTCTTCTTCGGCGTGGTCGGCGTGCTGCCGGGCGTGCTGATCTACCTGGTGTCGCTGCAGTTCGTCTCGCGCAGCATCGAGTCCTGGTTCGACGTGCGCGTGGAGACCGCGCTGGAAGCCGGCCTCAACCTGGGCCGCTCCACCATCGACAGCGCGCTGGCCGACCTGCAGGGCAAGGCACGGCAGATGGCGGACCAGTTGACCGGCTCGGCCTCGATGGCCACCTCACTGCAGCTCAACCGCCTGCGCGAGCAGTACGGCGTGCGCGAGGCCGCCATCTTCACCGGCAGCGGGCGGGTGATCGCCACCGCCTCCAACAACTACGCCTCGCTCGTGCCCGACCTGCCCTCCGGCATGCTGGCCGAGCAGGCCCGCCTGGCCGGCGGCTATGCGGCGGTGGAAGGTGGCAGCGATGCGTCCTCGAAAGATGACGAGAGCGACCACCTCTACGTGCTGCGCGTGATCATTCCGCTGGGCAGCGCGCCGGTCAGTGCGATCGGCACGGACAGTGCGCAGGCCGACACGCCGGCCGCCGGACCGGCGCGCAAGCCCGGACGCTGGGCCGGTTCCGGACTGTCGGTGGAACGCCGGCCGGAAGACCTGCCGGCGACCGGCTTCGGCCTGACCGGCGACACCGTGCGCGAGGAACGCTACCTGCAGGTGCTGCAACCGGTGCCGACCGTGCTGGCGCGCAATGCCGACGAGGTCCAGCGCGCCTACCAGGAGTACCAGGAGAAAGCGCTCGGACGCACCGGCCTGCGCAAGATGTATATCGGCACGCTGACGCTGACCTTGTTCCTGGCCGTGTTCATCGCCGTGATGCTGGCCCTGCTGCTGGGCGGCCAGCTCGCGCGCCCGCTGCTGATGCTGCTGCAGGGGACCAAGGAAGTGGCCGAGGGCGACCTCTCACCCAAGCGCGAGCTGAAGAGTCGTGACGAACTCGGCATGCTGACCCAGCAGTTCAACCTGATGACACGCCAGTTGTCGGAGGCGCGCATCGCCGTGGAGCAGAACCGCTCGGCGCTGGAGCGCTCGAAGGTCTTCCTCGAGAGCGTGCTGCAGAACCTGACCGCGGGCGTGCTGGTGTTCGGCCGGCGCTTCGAGCTGATCACCGCCAACCCGGGCGCGGAGCGCATCTTCGGCCAGACCTTCGCCACCGCCCTCGGCCACCCGATCGAACAGATCCCGGGACTCGGCAACTTCGGCGAGATCGTGCGGCAGGCCTTCACCGAGCAGAGCACCAGCGAGATGCTGGGCGGCGCCGAGCACTGGCAGAAACAGATCGAACTGCCGCACGCCGACGACGAGCAGAGCCTGACCCTGCTGGTGCGCGGCGCGCGCCTGCCCGGGCGCGGCGACAGCGGTGACGAGCCTGGCTTCGTGGTGGTGTTCGACGACATCTCGGATGTGATTTCGGCTCAACGCTCGGTCGCCTGGGGCGAGGTCGCGCGGCGGCTCGCGCACGAGATCAAGAACCCGCTCACACCGATCCAGCTGTCGGCCGAGCGACTGCAGATGAAGCTGACACCCAAGCTCGATGTGCCGGATGCCGAGGTGCTCAAGCGGGGTGCCGCCACCATCGTCAACCAGGTCGCCGCGATGAAGCGCATGGTCGACGACTTCCGCGACTATGCACGCACGCCGCCGGCCATGCTGCAGTCACTGCAACTGAACGGCCTGGTAGCCGACGTGCTGCACCTGTACGGCATCGACGATCCCTCCGTGCAGGACCACGCGGTGATTCATCCGTCGCTGGCGCAGGATCTGCCGGCCATCAAGGGCGACCCGACCCAGTTGCGCCAGGTGATCCACAACCTGCTGCAGAATGCACAGGACGCCGTGGCGGAGAACCTGGCCGGGGCTAGGGCCGAGCCCCATATCACTCTGAACACCGAGACGGTAGAATACAAAGATTCTGCCGGCGAAGACCGGCAGGCTGTCAAGCTCAGCATCGCCGACAACGGTCCCGGTTTCGCTCCGCGCATCCTCAGCCGCGCGTTCGAACCTTATGTGACCACCAAGGCCAAAGGCACGGGCCTCGGCCTGGCGATGGTGAAGAAGATCATCGATGAACATGGCGCGCGCATCGAGCTGCGCAATCGCATGGAAGGCACCGAGATCGTCGGTGCACAGATCTCGATCCTGTTCGTTAAACTGGCATAGTCAATGTTGCTGTCCCATGCGCAAGATGCGGTGGCGGGGTTAAGAGGGGAAGTATGGCAACCATCCTCGTAGTCGATGATGAAATGGGTATCCGGGAGCTGCTCTCGGAGATCCTCAGCGACGAAGGCCATGTCGTGGAAGTGGCGGAGAACGCGCAGAAGGCGCGCGAGTACCGCGCGGGCAATACACCCGACCTCGTGCTGCTCGACATCTGGATGCCCGACACCGATGGTGTCACGCTGCTCAAGGAGTGGTCGGCCCAGGGCCTGCTCACCATGCCCGTGATCATGATGTCGGGCCATGCCACGATCGATACCGCGGTCGAAGCCACCAAGATCGGCGCGCTCAATTTCCTCGAGAAACCGATCGCGCTGCAGAAGCTGCTGACCGCCGTGCAGCAGGGCCTGGCCCGCGGCATCGAGCGCGCGTCCGCGCCCGCTCCCAGCGCCGGCACCGCGGCGGCCGCCCAGGCCGCGGCCCAGGGCATGGCACCCGAGGCCGCCATCGAGGCACCCGCCAACGGCAGCCCGCAACGCCTGCCCGAGGCCGAGATGCAGTTCTCCTTCGACATGCCGCTGCGCGAAGCGCGCGACCTGTTCGAGCGCGCCTATTTCGAATACCACCTGCTGCGCGAACACGGCAGCATGACGCGCGTAGCCGAGAAGACCGGGCTGGAACGCACCCACCTGTATCGCAAGCTGAAGCAGCTCGGCGTCGAGCTGAGCCGCAACAAGCCGGAGCCGGCTGAACAGTAATGCGAAAAACCGCTTGACGGGTTGTTTTCGCGCTGCTATAGTTTTGCTTCTTTGTTGGCCCGGTAGCTCAGTCGGTAGAGCAGAGGATTGAAAATCCTTGTGTCGGCGGTTCGATTCCGTCCCAGGCCACCAGGTTTGCTGAGAAACGGAGGCTTCGGCCTCCGTTTTTCTTTGGTGCCCTCGCCTCGATGCGGCGGCAGGCTGTTCAGGCAGGCCTGTCGGCCCGCGCGCTACAGCTCCTGCAGGCGCTGCGGCAATTCCCGCATCATGGCCTCACGTGCGCGCAGGCCGGGGCTGCCTTTCTCTTCCCTGTCTTCCCGCGTCAGCCTGGCGAAGACCACGCTGCGCCCGTCCGCACGGGTCGCCCAGCCCACGAACCAGCCGATCGCCTCGAAACGCCCGACAGCGCCATCACCGGGCCTCCAGTTCCACGCCCCCGTCTTGCCGTGCAGCTCCCACCCACCGGGCAGGCTGCCCAGCGCCGTGATGCGCGCTGTCATCTGGTAGGCCTGCTGGTTGACCGGCAGGGCACGGCGGACCAGCTTGCCGAGGAAATCGAGCTGTTCGAGCGGACTGATCTGCAGCGAGGAGCCGAGCCAGGCCTGCGTCAGCCCGTCGGGCTTGCGCGCATCGCCGCGGACGTCGCCATTGCCGTAGCCGAAGGCCTGCACGTAGCGCGCGAATCGTGCCGCGCCGAGCTGCTGAGTGACCTGCTGCGAGTACCACACCACGGAGTCGCGCATCCACATCTGCGGATCGACGGTCTGGCGCCACGCCGGGTTCCAGTCGGTATAGCCCTCGCGGAAGGGCAGCGCAGGACTGTGCTCGTCGTGCAGGACCCCGGCGTCGAAGCCCATCAGGGCGATCGGGATCTTGAAGGTAGAGGCAGGGCTGGTGCGCTGGTCGCAGCGGCCTTCCTGCACCAGCACCTGGCCGGTGGCGGCATCGGCCAGCGCGGTGCACAGGACCTCGGCGCGTGCCGCATGGGTGAAGACGGCCGCGCCCAGCGCGGCGAAGATCGTTAAGGTTCTCAAGTCGGACTCCTGCTTGGATAGCGTTCGGGACAGAGGCCAGGCCTGGCGCACGAGGCGCAGCATAGGAGGCCCTGCGGCGAAGCGCCAAGCGCGCGCACCGTAACCGGCGTAACCCTGCCGGCCGCAGCGGCATCCCGGGGCAGCTGAACTCAGATCTAAGCATCTTCTACTTGGCGGCCGTTAGCCTGGAGGCTAGCCTGGTCCACTGCGCCAGGCAGATGGGTACAGCCGGCTGCCGACAACACATCGTGAGGGAAGGTCCCGAGCAATCCGGCAACCGCGTCTTTTCAAAGGTCACAGGCATTCATGGGAAACACGGGCAAGGGATGGCCGCACGATGCCGAGACGCACGAGCGCGGCATCTGGCGCACCACCATCGCGGCAGCGAGCCAGGCGCTCGATGCCGCCACGCGCATCCAGCAGACGGTCGGCGTCGCGCTCAAGCTGCAGAACAAGGTCCGCGAACTGCGCGCGCAGTTGCACGAGACCCGCACCCAGCGCGACCACTATCGCGCCCGGCTCGAGGCCGCACAGCGGGCGCTGCGCCTGGCGCGCGAGCAGGAACAGGACGGCGCGGCCGAGGCCAGCCGGCTGCGCGCCGACGGTGAGTCGCTGCAGATGCGCCATCGCGCCTACAAGCTGCTGATCGACCATTACGCGCGCCTGGGCCTGCCGATCGATCCGGTGGTGTTCTCCGGCCAGCGCCGGCGCGTGCTCCAGCACATCCTCTACCAGCGCCGCAAGGGCGTGCCGCTGGCCGAGATCGGCGCCAAGGACATCGCCTTCCTGCTGCGCTGACGGCCGCACGCCGGCGGATTCGATACGCAGGGTTCATTCACAAGCGCCTGGCGGCGCCTTGATCGGGTCGCGTGGAGGCGGAACACTGCGCGCTCCCGCGTCCATCATCGAGCCACCGCCATGTCCCTCGCCGCCATGTCCCTCGCCGCCATGTCCCTCGCCGCCATGCCATCCGCCTCGCCGGCACGCGCCGTCGCCGCCTGCCGCGCGGCCGTCCTGCCGTGAGCACGCTGGCGCGGCGGCTGGCCGCGGAAGGCCTGGGCACAGCGCTGCTGGTCGCGGCCGTGGTCGGCTCGGGCATCCATGCGCGCAACCTGGCCGGCGACAACACCGCGCTGGCGCTGCTGGCCAATTCGCTGGCCTCGGGCGGCGCCCTGGTGGCGCTGCTGCTGGCGCTCGAACCGGTGTCGGGCGGCCACCTGAACCCGGCGGTCAGCCTGTCGGCACTGGTGCGCGGCGCCCTCTCTGCGCGTGACGCGCTGTGCTATGCCCTGCTGCAGCTGGGTGGCGGCATCGCCGGCGTGATGGCCGCACACGCCATGTTCGGCGCGCCGCTGCTCGCCTGGTCGACGCAGGCACGCACCGGCGCGCCGATGTGGTGGAGCGAGTTCGTCGCCACCTTCGGCCTGATCGGCGTGGCGATGGGCACCGCGCGCAGCCGGCCCGCGCTGGTGCCGCTGGTGGTGGCGGCCTACATCATGGCCGGCTACTGGTTCACGGCATCCAGCGCCTTCGCCAACCCGGCGCTGACGCTGGCATGCGCGCTCACCGCAGGCTTCTCCGGCATCCGCGCGGCCGACGTGCCCGCCTTCGTGCTGGCGCAGCTGGCGGGCGCCCTGAGCGCGACGCTGGTGTTCGACTGGCTGTGCGCCGCGTCGGCGCGCCACCCGGCACCAGGCACGGCACCAGGCGCGACATCAAGCACGGCACGGCACATGGCCGCACGCCCGGTTACCAGCTCCGATTGAGCTGGATGCCGAATACCGATCCCGAGTTCTGCGAGGTCCAGGCATCGGCCGGCGCGGTGAAGGCGATGCCGTCGACATCGGTCGCGCGGCTGTAGGTATAGAAGGCGCGCAGGTTGGCATTGCCGGCCCCCTTGCCCAGCGTCAGTGTGGGGGCGATGGTCAGCGCGGTGCGTTGCCCGGCCACGCCGAAGCCCGACGAGATCTGGTCGTGCGCCACCTCGAAGGCGAGCTTGAAGCGATCGCTGGCCACGTAGGCGGGCCGCACCCGCGTAGCGGTCCATTGCAGCAGGCCGACCGGCGAGCGGTCGAACTGCAGGCTGGACTCCACCGAGCCCGCCAGGCCGAGGCCGTCGGCACGCTTCCATTCGAGCGATTCCGCCATGCGCACGCGCGACAGCGCGGGCCCCATGCCGCTGTAGCCGGTCATGGCGGTACGCGCGCCTTCACCGAACTGCAGGCCCAGGCGGTTGGTGCCGGCCAGCACGCCCTTCTGTTCGTGCATGGCCGAGGCCCACCAGGCGCCGCCGGTCGCCTGTACCAGCGGCTGCGCTTCGACGTGGGTGAAGCCGAGCTGGACCGAACCCTGCTCGTTGGTGGCAATCGGCCCGGTCCGCACCGAGTGGTAGCTGGGCAGGCTCTGCCCGCCGATATCGTTGCGCGTCGTGTACTGGTAGTTGAGGCCGATATCGCCGAAGCGCGCATTGTCGACGCCGAAACGCATGGCCGGGGAGTTCGGCGGCAGCAGGCCGGACGACATCAGGAACGGCGACTCCTCGCGCCGCCCAGCCCACATGGTGGCGCCGTCCAGCACGGAAAGGCCGCTGACCGCGGTATAGATCTGCGGCAGCAACTGATAGGGGTCGACGGCGACGGGACGCCCGTTGATGGTCGTCACGTCGGTACCCTTGGCCTTGGCGACCACCTCGACCTGCGCACCGCCGTCGAGCGAGAACAGCGCTTCCTTCACGTTGACCTGGCCCGTGCTCTTGCAGGCCAGGCCGTGGCCGATGCCGGTGGACAGCGAGCCGCCGGCGCATGCGTGCAGGGTCGCGATGCCATCCTCGATGGCGGCCCGCCCGCTGTAGCTCAAGCGCCAGACCGACTCCTCGGCGGGATCCTGCTCCGGGATCTGCGAGCGCAGGACCGGGGGAGCGGTGTCCACTTCGCCGGTGCCGGCGGCCGCAGCCTGCGCCGCGTCCTGTGCGGTGGGGACGCCGGCGGCCACGGCGGGAACCGGAGCGCCATCGGTCTCGGGCGCAGTTGTGGCAGCCGTGGAGGCCGCGGCCGGCCGGTCCGGCGACCCGGCAGCGGCCGGATCCGTTGCGGCGGCGGCAGGATCGACCGCCACGGTTGCAGCGGGGGGCGGAGGCGGGGGGAGCGGACGCTCAGGCAGGAATTCACCAAGGCGCTTCGGGAACAACACCACCGGCGGCGGCGGTGGCGGCGGTGGCGGAGCCGGAGCCACCGCGGCACTCGCTGCATCCGCCGCTTGGGCGGCTTCCTGCGCGGGCTGCGGCCCGGGTTGTGGCGCGGGCTGTGCGACGGCATCGCTGCCGGCAGCGACAGCTGGCGCAGCAGACGCCCCGGCTGCTACGCCAGCAGGCGTGGCCGCATCGGCGGACGCCTGCGATGCCCCGCTGCCTTGCGCCTGCAAGAGCTGGGAGAGCGGATCCGGCGCGGTCGCCGCGGCAGCGCGGGCGGTCGGTTCGGGAAGCGGCTTGGCAGCATCCACACTGGCCGGCGCCGGGGGTGCCGCCGGAGATGCGGAAGGGCGCGGCGGCGCATCGGCCGTGCCGAGCAGGGCAGCGAGCGGATCCGCGTCCGCTGACGCGCCTGCCACCCCGGCTGCTGCCGGCGCCACCTGTGCGCAGGCGCCCAGGCTGTGGACGGCCAGCGCAACCGCGCACAGGCGCAGTATCGCGGGTCGGCGGAAGCAGGGAGGCGGAAAGGAAGGCATGCTGCAGAATGGCCGGCGGCGCGGGACCGGCAGGTCGAAGGTTGTATCAGCCGTCCGATTGGACAGCAAGCCGGGTTACAAAATCCATCGCTCCGTGGACTTCTCATGATGCGGAACGCTGCCGGCAAGACACCGTGGGGTAGCGCCGGGGACAGCTGTTGTTCGACGATTTCCTAGCGAAAACCCGGACGTGGGAAGGCCTCCGTGGCGAAAGGGCCACCGCTATAATCGATCGGCTTGCCTTATGGGCCGGACATATTGCGCGTCCGACATTGTCGCAGACAGCCCCGATGGCGCCAGCGATGGTGCCGTTGTCCGCCCGGGGCAGGGCCGGTGCGACGCGCCCGCGCCACCGGTCTTGAAAGCGCCATGGCAGCGCCGACGCGCGCTGCCCCCGCCGGCGCACCATATCGATAAAAGACGAGGAGAACCCAATGGAACGTCGTTCCTTCCTGTTGAAAGCTTCGGCCGCCGCGGCCGCCGGCGCACTGGCCGCCTGCGGCAAGGAAGAGAAGCCCGCCGCCACCAATGCGCCCGCGGCGCCGGCAGTGGTCGGCAGCAACCCTGCCGTGGAATGGCGCCTGGCCTCGAGCTTCCCGAAGTCGCTGGACACCATCTTCGGCGGTGCCGAGACGCTGTCGACACGGGTCAAGGAACTGACCGACGGCAAGTTCAACATCAAGGTCTTCGCCGCGGGCGAGATCGTGCCAGGCCTGCAGGTGCTGGACGCCGTGCAGAACAACACGGTGCAGATCGGCCACACCGCCGGCTACTACTACTTCGGCAAGAACCCGACGCTGTGCTTCGACACCACCATTCCCTTCGGCCTGACCGCGCGCCAGCAGAACGCCTGGATGCTGCAGGGCAACGGCATGAAGCTGATGCGCGAGTTCTTCAAGGACTACAACGTGGTCAACTTCCTGGGCGGCAACACCAATGCCCAGATGGGCGGCTGGTTCCGCAAGGAAATCAAGACCGTGGCCGACCTGCAGGGCCTGAAGTACCGCGTGGCGGGCTTCGCCGGCGTGGTGCTGCAGCGCCTGGGCGTGGTGCCGCAGCAGATCGCCGGCGGCGACATCTACCCGGCACTGGAGAAAGGCACCATCGATGCGGCCGAGTGGGTCGGCCCCTACGATGATGAGAAGCTGGGCTTCTACAAGGTCGCGCCTTACTACTACTATCCGGGCTGGTGGGAGGGCAGCGCGCAGCTGTCCTTCTACGCCTCGGCGTCCGAATACGAGAAGCTGCCGGCGCTGTACAAGCGCGCGCTGGAAACAGCCACCTTCGAGGCGCACACCAACATGATGGCCAAGTACGACACCGTGAACCCGCAAGCGCTGGCCCGCCTGCTGGAGAACGGCGTGAAGCTGCGCCCCTTCTCCAAGGAGATCATGGAGGCCTGCTTCAAGGCGACGCAGGAGGCCTATGCCGACGAATGCGCCAAGAACGCCTCGTTCAAGAAGATCTACGACGACTGGCGCGTGTTCCGCAACAACGAAGCCGCCTGGTTCAATGTAGCCGAGCAGGCCTTCGCCCAGTTCAGCTACGCGCGCAAGCTGTAAGCACGGCAATCGCCGCAACACATGGAAACGGGGGCCCTGGCCCCCGTTTTTCATGGCCGGCCGGCACCGGCGCCCGGCACGGGAGGCGCCTCCGGCAGGAATCGCCGAGGCCCACTAGAATCTGCCGATCAACCGGATCCACCATGCAAATCGGCATTCTCTACGCACTCCTGGCCTACCTGCTCTGGGGCCTGCTTCCGCTCTACATCAAGACCCTGCAGGGCATCGCTCCCCTGGAAATCCTGCTGCACCGGATGGTGTGGTCATTGGTCTTCCTCGCCCTGGTGCTCAGCTGGCGGCGCAACTGGGCCTGGCTGGGCGCGGCGCTGGGGCGGCCGCGCGTGCTCGCGGTGTTCGCGATCAGTGCGCTGCTGCTGTGCGGCAACTGGTTCACCTACATCTGGTCCGTCGACGCCGGACGCGTGGTCGACGCCAGCCTGGGCTATTTCATCAATCCGCTGGTCAGCGTGTTGCTGGGCGTGCTCTTCCTGCACGAACGGCTGCGTCCGGGCCAGTGGGCTTCGATCGGCCTGGCTGCGGCAGGGGTGGGCTGGCTGACGATCAGCGCCGGCCAGTTGCCCTGGATCGCATTGGTGCTGGCGGGCACCTTCGGCGGCTACGGCCTGCTGCGCAAGATGGCCCCGCTGGGCGCACTGGAAGGCCTGTCGCTCGAAACCCTGCTGCTGTTCCCGCTGGCCGGGCTGGCGCTGTGGTACCTGTTCCAGCACGGCCAGGCCGGCTTCGCCGGTGCCGGGACCGACATGCAGGCGCTGCTGGTGCTGGCCGGCCCGATCACGGCCGTGCCGCTGCTGCTGTTCGCCGCCGGCGCGCGGCGCATCCCGCTGTCGCTGCTGGGCCTGCTGCAGTACACCGGCCCGACGCTGCAGCTGCTGCTGGGCGTCTGGCTGTGGCATGAACCGTTCCCGCCCGCGAAGCAGGTCGGCTTCGGCATGATCTGGCTCTCGCTGGCACTGTATGCGGCCGAGGGCTTCTGGATGGCGCGTCGCTCCATGCCCCGAAAGATCCACGCCACGAATCAAGCAGTGGAAACCCAGCCGAAATAAAATTCATCCGGTGAATCAAAATGGGGCAATTGCAGAAGAATGCCCCCTCCGCTGGGCTTCTTCCCGGCGGTGGCTCAATGCAGAAAAATCAATGCGACGAATCATATACAAGAAAAGATCGATACATTGATTGATACTGCGAATTGGATGGCGGCGCGCACGGCCGGCAGCCGAGCCGGCCAGCCATCCGGCCGACCGACCCTCCGCCTCAGTACAAGCCCCGCACCTGCGCATGCAGGCGCACCAGGCCGAGCAGGGCATCCACATTGGGCGTGGCGATGCCGACGTGGCTGCCGATCTCGCGCACCGCGCCGACCAGCGCATCGATTTCCAGCGGCCTGCCGGCCTCGGCATCCTGCAGCATCGAGGTCTTGAAGGCCCCCAGCTTGCGCGTGACCCGGTTGCGCTCTTCGCCGCTCTGCGCGATCGGACAGCCGATGGCCGCGCCGATGCGGCCGGCTTCTTCCATCAGCGCCAGGCAGAAACGATTGACCAATGGGTCGTCGAGAATGCGGTCACAGGTGGCCCCGGTCAGCACCGACACCGGGTTCATGGTCATATTGCCCCACAGCTTGAACCAGATGTCCTGCTGGATGGCAGAGGATGCCTCGACCTCGAAGCCTGCCGCCGCCAGCAGTCCCGCCACCCGCTCGACGCGCGCGTCGCTCCCCCCGCCGGCAGCCCCCAGGATCAGGCGCGCGCCGAAACCGTGCCGCACCGTGCCGGGTGCCGGCGTGGAAGCGGTCAGGTGCACCACGCAGCCGAGCACCTGCCGCGCGGGAATGGCCCGGCCGATCGCGCCATCGGGATCCACCGAAGCCAGCGCAAGGCCAGAGCAGGGGCCAGGACGGGCAAAGAACCACCACGGCACGCCATTCATCGCCGTCACCACCACGGTATCGGGCCCGATCAGCGGGCCGATGCCGCTCGCCAGCGCCGGCAAGGCGGGCGCCTTGACCGCGATCACGACGATGTCCTGCACGCCCAGCCGGGCCGGATCGTCCTCGGCGCGGACGGCGTAAGCCGCCGTCTGGCCGCCCTCGATCAGGGTCAGGCCCTGCTTGCGCAAGGCCTCCAGCGTGTGCCCGCGTGCCAGCACCTGGACGGCCTGCCCGGACTTGGCCAAACGGGCGCCGATAAAACCGCCGACGGCGCCGGCCCCCACGATGCAGACCCCGCTCATGGCCGTCCGCGCCGGTCGACGGCGCTCATAGTATTCACACGAAGAATCATTGCAATCTATTCCTTGTACGATAAATCAATCGCATCAATTTCCCGGGTCAGCGCGGCAAACACGTCCTCACCGGCACCGAAGCGGGGATCGAACTGCAGGGAATCGCGCGTGCACTTGCGCCGGATGTCTTCCGACACCGGCAAGGCGGCCCCCATGGACAGCGTGGCGAGCTGGATCTCACAGGCCCGGTTGAGCAGCCAGAGCGTGCTGAAGGTGCGCGCCAGCGTATCGCCCCAGGCCAGCAGGCCGTGGTTGCGCAGGATCACCGCCGGTTTGTCGCCGATATGGCGCACCAGCCGCGGCCCCTCGTCTTCATGGACGGTGATGCCCTCGAAGGGATGGTAGGCAACCTTGTCGAACAGCTGGGCCGCGTAGAAGTTGCTCATCGACAGCCCCGCCGCCGAACAGGCCACCGCCATGCCGGCGGTGGTATGCGTGTGCATCACGCAGTGGGCGCCGGCAATGCCGGCATGGATGGCGGCATGCACCGTGAAGCCTGCCGGATTGACCGGCCAGCGGCTGTCGCCGACCACCTTGCCGGCCAGGTCGACCTTGACCAGGTTGGAAGCCTTGACCTCGGCATAGCGCAGGCCGAAGGGATTGATCAGGAAATGGGCGCCGCCGTCAGCGCCGCAGCTGGCCTCGGCGGGCAGGCGCAGCGTGATGTGGTTGTAGATCAACTCGGTCCAGCCGAGCCGGTCGAAGATGCGATAGCAGGCGGCCAGCTTGACGCGGGCTTCCCACTCGAGCGGATGGCACGATGCAGGCATGCGGGTCTCCTCGCAGCGGTGGGGAACCGGACCGCGCCCGCTCGGAACCGCGCCGGCGCGCCGTCTCCTTTCCGACACATTTAGTTAATGTGTTAATCATTATAGGGGGCGCCCGACGCCGGCGGCAAACTTGCCGCACTCCGCAGCCGGCTTCAGCGCAGGTCGTTGCGCATCACCAGCAGCCACGGCATGTGCGAGTTGGTCACGCCGTCCAGCTGACCGGAATCGCCCAGCTCGACCAGCTCCATCGACACCGACTGCTGGACATTGCCACCGATCGCCTTGACCAGCCCGGCCGCCGGATCGACCTCCACCACGATGTCGCAGTGCATGGGCGTGGTGCCGAAACCGATCTCCGCCGGGCTGCCGAGGTATTTGTCGCGCCCGCGCGCGGCACAGATGAGATCGCCGGGGCGTGGCATCGCCGGCACGGCCTCGACGTGGAACGCCGGCCGCGGCAGTACATGGTCGCGCGCATCGGTGACGTACATCGAGTGCGAGGCTCCGGTCAGGAACTGGCTATCGTCCAGGCCCGCCTTGCGCAGCACCCAGGAGATGAACACTGCCGACCACGCCCAGTTCGGCTGGGTCACCTGCTCGCAGCTCGGCTGCTTGCCGACGATGCCCCAGTAGCGCTGGGCCATGGTACAGCCCTGGGCGGTCGCCTCCACGCCGGTGCCGTCGGGAAAGTTCGGGCAATCCTCGTCGGGGCGGCTGTTCTCGGCCTCGCTGTCGGCCGAAGCCGCTTCCTCCTGGCCTTCGCCGGAGGCGGGGAAGGCGATGACCGGCGCGGGCAGGGGCGTGGCGATCACGCAGGCCGTATCGTCCCGTCCCAGGCGCACGGTCTGGCCGCCCCAGCGCCGCCACTCCTGCAGCGCGATCTCGACGATGCGCTGGCGCGGCGTGGCCCCGGGCGAGGTCACCGGCCGCTCGAGGTCCGGCAAGGGGATGGCCTGCGGGCGGGCCGGAGCAGGTGGCTCGGTACTGCAGGCCGCCAGGGCGGCCAGGGCGGCAGAGAGCACCAGCCAGCGCGCGGCTCGCTGTGGAAAATTTTGTGGAATCGCCTGTGGAGAGACTTGTGAATAAGCCTGTGCGAGCAGGCTTGGCAAGAACCGGATCGCCATTGGCCACCTCGGGGAGAAGCGTGCGGACCCGCTTGATTTGATTGACTTTACTACCGGCCTGCGCAGTCGTGCGAGCGACCTTTCCGCCCCCTGCAACAGATCCACCCGGAACGGGATAAGTCTTGTGGATAACGTCCCCGCCCGGCCCACTCCTGCGCCTTCAGGCACGGGGGTGGCGGCACGGCGGGGTCATACGATCGGGCTTCCGTCAGGGCCCGCTACCACTCACTGGTTGACGGCGTCCTTGAACTTCTGGCCGGCCTTGAACTTCACGGTCTTGGCGGCCTCGACCTTGATTTCTTCGCCGGTGCGCGGGTTGCGTGCCATGCGCTCACCGCGCTCGCCCTGGCTGAACGTACCAAAGCCGATCAGGCTGAGCGTATCGCCCTTGGCCACGGCATCCATGATGGCCGACAGGGTCACGTTCAGTGCCTGTTCTGCCTTGGCCTTGGTGAGCCCGTCCACGCCGGCGGCGATGGCGTCGATCAGTTCGGTTTTCGTCATGCTTCACTCCGTATCGAGTTGATAAAACACAGTGTCCCGGACCGTGCCGATGCCGTTGGCAGCGGCGCCGGCCCTGGCGCTGCGGGCCACATCATACCGTGTCGGGCCGAGCGCACCGGGAACAGATTGTTACAGGCACGGATACATCTCCGGCCCGGCGTATAAGGTGCGATGCGCCTGCGGCAGGTCGCGGACACCTATCCGGCCGCCAGCAGGCCCAGGATCGCGACAGGAGCTCCAGGAACGCTCCCAGGCCTGAAACGTGGCGCAGCGCCTTCCAGCCCCCTCCCAGCCCCTCCCAGACGTTCGCAGGGGCTCCACAGGCCTCCCGGGGACTCCGGCGGGCCTGTGGCAGCGTTGCAGCCTCCCGGCGGGCCTGAATGGCCTGGCGGCCGCACCTGACGCAGCACCGAATCCGCAACGCGCTGTCGGGCTATCGGCAACCTGCACTATCTTGCAGCTTCGCGACGACGCCCCCCGCCAGCTATTCACGCCGCGAATCCGCGCCGCCCCGCTCGTCCACAGATGGCACGGGAAGGTAAACGGCAGCCGGGCGGTTTACGTGAGGGAGGACGCTTGCCGCTCCGTGACCGCGCGGACGGGGCGTATACGTCGACCGCGAGCGCCGATCCGGGTTCGCCGCGCAAAGCGTATACGTCGCGCCACGTATACCCGGCGAGCCTTCACGATCCCGTTGCCTATCGAACAGGCAGGGCCGCTTGGCCGACCTCCGGGAACGGGGGCCCGTTTTTCCCTGCTGGCAGGGCGAAGCCCATCGGGTTTACATCGTTCTTTCATGTATACAGATAGTGGTAGTAGGTAAACGCCTGCCTCTTCTGTGGATAACCCGTCTTTCTCCAGGTAAATCAAGGTCTTGCGTTAACGGTAAGTGCACGGACGGCATGTTGGCCGGGGTGGATGACTCAACCATCTGGATGAGATGACGGGAGCGCGGACTCCGACTTATGCCTGAGCCATCCCCATGCGAACCCCAGCCGCCCCACATGCAATGCGCGTGCTTATCCACAGAAATGGCCCGGTTTATCCACCGCGAGGGGCGGGGTGCGTGTGCGTTTTCCGTACGTTTACCCTGGGTGAGGTATGCGCCGCCGCGTAGCCGGGCGGTGTACGGCGTATACGGTGTGCGGGGGGGGGGCAGCGGACGGCTCGACGTATACGTGGTGTGTCGGTAGCACCGGTAGCCCCGGGGATGCTGTCGTCACCACGGCCGGTTATCATCGCGATCGCGCCGGAGGGCTGGCGCAGGCGCGCCCGGCAAGGGGCGGGAAGGCATGGGAAGGCAAATGGTGGACGAGTCGAAACCGGAACAGCAGGATCAGCAGGGCCAACAGGCGGCGCAGGCCAAGGGGGACAAGCCTGGCAAGGCCCGCAAGGATGCGCGCGACCGCATCGAGGTGCGCCAGTCGGGGGTGCACGGCAAGGGTGTCTACGCGATCGCGCCGATCGCGGCGGGCGAGCGCGTGATCCAGTACAAGGGCGAGCGCATTTCGTGGAAGGAGGCCCTCAAACGCCACCCGCACGATCCCGAGGATCCCAATCACACCTTCTATTTCAGCCTGGAAGGCGGTGACGTGATCGACGCCAAGTTCGGCGGCAATCGCGCGCGCTGGATCAACCACGCCTGCGAGCCCAATTGCGAGGCGCGCGAGAAGAAAGGCAAGGTGCATATCTATGCACTGCGCGACCTGGCGGCGGGCGAGGAGCTGTTCTACGACTACGGCCTGGTGATCGATGCGCGCTACACGAAGAAGCTGAAGGCCGAATACGCCTGCCGCTGCGGCAGCCCCGAGTGCCGGGGCACCATGCTGGCGCCGAAGAACAAGAAGTAAGGGGCGGGCGCGGCCGGTCTCAGGCCGTGCCGGGGGCTTCGCAGGGCACGCGGATGACGAAACGCATCGCCGGCGTGCCGTCGGTCTCGGCCGCAGGCACGTCTTCGATGCGGATGGTGCCCTGATGCAGGGTCACGATTTCGTGGACGATGGCCAGGCCCAGGCCGGCACCGCCCGGCGCTGCGCCTGGCGTGGTCGTGGCCGGGCCATGGTCGCCGCGGAAGAAGCGCTTGAACACTTCTTCGCGCCGCGCCGGCGCGATGCCCGGACCGTCGTCTTCGATCATCACCACCGCCATGCCGCGGTGGCCCAGGGTCTCGCCGCCGGCGCGCACCGTGATGCGCCCGCCCGGCGGCACATACTTGACCGCGTTGTCGAGCAGGTTGCTGAGCGCTTCGCGCATCAGCAGGCGATTGCCGCGCACCACCGAGGGCGCGGTGCCGGTGAAGGTCGGGCCGGGCAGGGTCTCGAAGCCCAGGTCGATATGGCGTGCCAGGGCCTGCGGCACCCATTCGGCGCCGGTTTCGAAGGCCATCTCGGCCAGGTCGAAGTACTCGACCGGACCGAGCCGCTCCAGCGACAGGCCCGGCTCGGCGCGCGCCAGGGACAGCAGCTGGTTGGACAGGCGCACCGCGCGGTCCGAGGAGATCTGCAGTTCACGCAGCGCATGGCGCGCTACCTCCAGGCTGTCGGCCGACATGGCGCGGTCGGCGTGCAGCTTGACCGCGGTCAGCGGTGTGCGCAACTGGTGCGCCGCATCGGCGATGAACTTGCGCTGCGCATCGAGCGCGTCGCGCAGCCGCGACAGCAGCGCGTTGAGGGCGCGAATCAGCGGCTCGACCTCGGCCGGCACCTGGGTTTCGTCCAGCGCCGCCAGCGAGCGCGCAGTCTGCCGGTTGAGCTTGTCGGTCAGCAGCTGCAGCGGCACCAGCTCTTCCTTGAGCACGTGCGACAGGATCAGGCTGCCCACCAGCAGCAGCAGGATCAGCGGCACCGACACCGACAGCAGGATCTCGTTGGCGGCCGCCTCGCGCCGGTCCAGCAGCTCGGCCACCTCCACCACGATGGGCCCGCGCGGCGGCTTGCCCTGCACGCTGGTGGCGAACTCGTCGGCGGCGGCGCTGGGCAGGTTGACCGGCAGGCGCACCGCGCGCACCTGACGGCCGCTGAACCAGGCATAGAACAGCCGGGCATCGTGCAGCGTGGTCTGGCCGGTGCCGTAGCCCAGCCAGGTGTCCATGCCGCCGATCAGTCCGTCGGGGCCGTGGATGCGCCAGTAGATGCGGTCGCTGCCTTCGGCCTCGACCAGCGTCTGGGCGATCATGGGGATGTCCTGCTCGAGCCGCGGGCCGGCGATGCGGATCTGCTGGGCGATATTGTTGGCCACGCCGTAGAGCGCGCGGTCGAACACCTGGGTGGTGTAGTGGGCGGCCAGCCAGTAGGAGAGCGAGCCGCTGGTCAGCACCAGGGCGAACAGCGGCGTGGCCAGCTCGCGCAGCAGGTGGACCCGCAGGCTTTGCGAGGAGGCCGGCCGGGCCGCTGGCGCGCTCCCTTCGGCGGGGGCGCTGGGACCTGGCCTGGAACGCAGCCACATGGTGGAACGGCGCGGGGCGCTTACTGGCCCGCGCGGATCTGCAGCAGGTAGCCGAAGCCGCGCACGGTGACGATCTCCACGTCGCTTTCCTCGAGCTTCTTGCGCACGCGGTGCACATAGACTTCGATGGCGGTGTCGCCCACCGTATCGCCGCCTTCGCCGGCGGGATGGGCGAAGGTGGCCAGGTGGTCCTGCAGCTGCGCCTTGCTGACCACGCGCCCCTGGCGCTGCAGCAGCAGTTCCAGCACGGCGAACTCGCGCGGCGACAGTTCCAGCGGCTTGCCGTCGATGAACATGCGGCGGTCGTTGCCCGACAGGCGCAGGCTGCCCAGGCGCACGTCGCGCTCGGGCGCGGCTTCGCCGTGCTGGCTGCGGCGCAGCAGCACGCGCACGCGCGCTTCCAGTTCGGGCAGCGCGAAGGGCTTGACCAGGTAGTCGTCGGCGCCGGCGTTGAGGCCGGACAGCTTGTCTTCCAGCTCGTCGCGCGCGGTCAGGATGATGACGGGGGTGGTGCGGTTGCGGGCGCGGTAGCGCGCCAGCAGGGTCATGCCGTCGATGCCGGGCAGGCCCAGGTCCAGGATGACCAGGTCATGCTGTTCGCGCATCAGGTGTTCGGTGGCATAGACGCCATCGTGCACCACGCGCACCTGGTGGCCGGCCTGGGACAGGCCGGCTTCGACGCCACTGGCGATCTGGCGGTCGTCCTCGATCAGCAGGATACGCATAACGGCAGGGGGAAAAGCGGGAAAGGGGATGGATACGGCTGCTGGCTGCAGATTGTACAGGGCGCCGGCCCGGCCCGCCGCGAATTCCCCCGCGCCCCCGCTGGCGGCGCGGCAGCGCTCAGCGCTGGCCCAGCGAGGCCGCGGCCTGCTCGATGAAGCGGGCCAGGTTGATATCGCGCATGGTCAGGCCGTTGGCGTCATGGGTGGACAGGGTGATGTCGACCCGGTTGTAGACGTTGAACCACTCCGGGTGGTGGTCGGCCTTCTCGGCGGCCAGCGCCACGCGCGTCATGAAGGCGAAGGCGGCGTTGAAGTCGGCGAAGGTGAATAGCTTGCGGATGGCGTCGCGGTCAGGCACGGCGGTCCAGCCGGGCAGCGTGGCCAGCAGCGGGGCGCGTTCCTGCTGGGAGAGGGCGGTCAGGGTGGTCATAGCGATCTCGATCGGGGAAGGGCGACACAAAGGGCGACACGGCTGCGCGGCGCGATGAGGCGCGCAGCGATCGCGTCAGGGGCGGAACGGGGCATGCCGGCCCGTCCGCGCGCCGCCGTGGCGGCACCCGGGCGCATGCCGGCATTGTTTCACAAAGTGAGGCAAGGGGCCGGGCCCCGCCGGCTCAAACGTCGTCGCTGTCGCTCCAGCCCTCGCGGGTGCCGGCATTGAGCACGAGGTCGCCCTCGGCCACATCGCCCGCGCCCAGCGTGGGCAGCGCGCGCAGCGACTCGTAGAGCGGCGCGAAGTCGGGACGGGTGGCGTCGAACAGCTGTTCGAAGCTGTCGATGACGAAGTAGGTCTTCTGGAAGGTGTCGATGCGGTAGCGCGTGCGCATGATGCGCCGCACATCGAAGCCGATGCGGTTGGGGCTGGCCGAGTCCAGGCTGTAGAGGGACTCGCCCTGGCTGGACAGGATGCCGGCGCCGTAGATGCGCAGGCCCGCGTCGGTGCGGATCAGGCCGAACTCCACCGTGTACCAGTACAGGCGCGCCAGCATGTCGAGCGCGTTCAGCGAGGCCGCCTTGAGGCCGCCCTTGCCGTAGGCTTCCATGTAGTCGGCGAAGACCGGGTTGATCAGCAGCGGCACGTGGCCGAAGACGTCGTGGAAGCAGTCGGGCTCCTGCAGGTAGTCGAGCTGCTCGGGCTTGCGCATCCACCAGCTGGCGGGGAAGCGGCGGTTGGCCAGGTGTTCGAAGAAGACGTGGTCCGGCACCAGGCCGGGCACCGCCACCACCTGCCAGCCGGTGGCGTGCATCAGCGTCTCGTTGAGCTGCTCGAAGTCGGGCACGCGGTCCTTGCCCATGCCCAGGGTCGACAGGCCTTGCAGGAACTCGTCGCAGACCCGGCCGCGCAGCATCGAGGCCTGGCGCTCGTAGAGCTTGCGCCACACCGCGTGGTCGCTCTCGGTATAGCGGTGCACCGGCTGGGCGATGGTGAAGTCGGGGCGCAGTTCCTGGCCCGACAACAGGCCGGCGTCGAACTGTTCCTTGAGCTTGTCGGTCAGGGTGCCCTGGAAGCCGGCGGGGGTGCCGGCCTGGCTGGCGGCGGTGCTTTGCATGTCCATACGGTGTGTCTCCGCGCGGCGTCGCGCGCATGGGCAGCGGCGATCGGATATCCGCTGCGGATTATCTGCACAGTCTAGCCATCCACCCGCGAAATTTGCCCGCAAATTCGGCTTGGAATCGCTTTGTGGTGCGCGTAATATGCGCACCACAAGATAATGATGCGGAAATCCCGCATTGCACCGCCGGCCCTGCCTCGGGAGCCCTTCGCCATGGTTTCGCTCGATCCCTACGACCTCGCCCTGCTGGCCGCGCTGCAGGCCGACGGCCGCTCCACCCACCAGCAGCTGGCCGAGCGCGTGCACCTGTCGCCCAGCCAGGTCGGACGGCGCCTGGCCCGCCTGGAGGCCGACGGCGTCATCACCGGCTACCGGGTGGCCCTGGCGCCGGCGAAGCTGGGCCTGGGTGTCCTGGTCTTCGTCAGCGTCAAGCTGGCCCACCACGGCGATGCCATCATCGAGCGCTTCCGCGAGGACATCCTGCTGCTGGAGGAGGTGCAGGAGTGCTACTCGGTGGCGGGCGAGGCCGACTACCTGCTGCGCGTGGTGGTGGCCGACCTGCCCACGCTGGCCGAATTCACCATGAAGAAGCTGATGCGCGTGACCGGGGTGGAGAGCGTGCGCTCGAACATCGTGCTGACCGCGCTGAAGCAGGACGGGCCGCTGCCGCTGTCGCAACTGCGCTGAAGTGCGACGTGGCGTATGCGCCACGGGCTTGCGCTCGCCGCGGCCGCATGTCACCCTCGCCGCATGCCAACAGGGGAGAAGGCACAGATGCGGGAGAACATCGCTCGGGCTGTCCGTCGGGCCGTCCACGGAGCCGGCCGGCAGTGCCGGGAAGCCGGCGCGGCGCTCGCCCTGCTGTTGGCGGCGGCGCTGGCGGGGCCGCTCGCCGGCCCGGTGCAGGCGGCCCAGGTGGCGCGCCTGTCTCCCGAGGGGGTGGTGCCGCAGGTGCGCCAGGTGGCGATCCGTTTCGACGAGGATATGGTGCCGCTGGGCGACCTGCAGGCGGCCGCGCCCGCCAGCGTGTCGTGCAGCGGTGGTGCCGACGCCGGCGGCCAGCCGCGCTGGGTCGATGCGCGCAACTGGGTGTTCGATTTCCCCCAGGACCTGGCGCCGGGCGTGCACTGCACCGTGCGCATCGCTGCCGGCCTCGCCAGCGTCGCCGGCAAGGCTTTCTCCGGCAAGCGCGAATACCGCTTCGAGACCGGCGGCCCGGCGGTGTTGTCGAGTCGGCCGGCAGGTGGCGAGATCGAGGAAGACCAGGTCTTCGCGCTGCGCTTCAACGGTGCCGCCTCCGCCGCCTCGCTGCGCGAGCATGCCTGGTGCCAGGCACAGGGGCTGGGCGAGCGCATCCCGGTGCGGCTGCTGGAGGGCAAGGAGCGCGATGCCGTGCTCGACGCGATCCGCTGGAAGCGCTATGCGCAGGCCGACGGCACCGTGCACCTGCTGGCCTGCCAGCAGCGCCTGCCTTCCGGTGCGCGCATGCAACTGGTGCTGGGTGCCGGCATCGCCACGCCCGGCGGCGTGGCCACGCGCGAGGATCGCCGCTTCGACTACACCGTGCGCGAGCCGTTCACGGCCGGTTTCAGCTGCGAACGCGAACGGGCCCAGGCGCCTTGCACACCGCTGCGCCCGCTCACGCTCAGCTTCTCGGCCCCGGTGCCGCGCAAGGCGGCCGAGCACATCGTGCTGAAGACGCCGTCCGGCCCGCGCGCGCCGCAGTTCGACGCCGACCTCGCGCCCGGCGCGAGCGTGAGCCGGCTGAGCTTCCCCGCGCTGCTGCCCGAGCGCGCCAGCCTGACCCTCGAGGTGCCGCGCGAGCTGCGCGACGAGAGCGGGCGCGCGCTGTCCAATGCCGACCTGTTCCCGCTCAGGGTCGAGACCGCCGCCATGCCGCCGCTGGCCAAGTTCGCCGCGGCGCCGTTCGGCGTGGTGGAGCGCTTCGGCGAAGTGCCCAAGGGCAAGGCCCCGGCCGACTACCCGCCGCTGCTGCCGCTGACCGTGCGCAATGTCGAGGCCGATCTCGCGCTCAAGGGCCTGCGCGCGCAGGCCGGCACCCTGAGCCGGCTCAAGGTCGACGAGGATGGCGCGGTGCTGCGCTGGCTGGGCCTGGTGCGCCGCCTGCACGAGTCCAGCTGGACGCGCGGCGAGCTCGACGCCATCCTGGCCGGGCGCTCGCCGTCGGCCGTCGCCAACCCGCGCAACGCGCCGCAGATCGAGACGCGCAGCGTGTCGCTGCTGGCGCGCGCGCCGGGTGCGCGCCAGCTGGCGCTGCCGCTGGGGGACGGCAAGGACAAGCGGCCCTTCGAAGTGGTCGGCGTACCGCTGCCCGAAGCGGGCTTCCATGTGGTCGAGGTAGCCTCGCCGGCACTGGGCGAGGCGCTGCTGGGCCGCTCCGCGCCGATGTACGTGCGCACCGCCGTGCTGGTGACCAACCTGGGCGTGCATTTCAAGCTGGCGCGCGGCGATGGCGCCGGCAGGCTGAGCGGCCTGGCCTGGGTGACCGCGCTCGACGATGGCAAGCCGGTGGCCGACGCGGTGCTGGCGCTGCGCGACTGCAGCGGCCGGCTGCTGGCGCAGGGCCGCAGCGGCGCGGACGGGGTGGCGCGCTTCGCCGCCTTCGACGACGTGCGCGAGCGCCAGTGCGACGACACCGGCCTGTCGGGCTACTTCGTCTCGGCGCGCATCGGCGCCGATCATCCGCAGGCGCGCGGCCAGGCCGACATGGCCTTCGTCATGTCCGACTGGAACCGCGGCATCGAGAGCTGGCGCTTCAACGTGCCGACCGATACCAGCGCCGCGCCGACCGTGCGTGCGCACACCATCTTCGACCGCACCCTGCTGCGCGTCGGCGAGACCGTGTCGATGAAGCACCTGATCCGCATCGAGACCGCGCAGGGCTTCGGCCTGCCGGGCGCGGGCCAGGCGCTGCCGGCCAAGGTGGTGATGCGCCACGTCGGCAGCGACCAGACCTACGAACTGCCGCTGCAGTGGCGCGCCACCGCCAGCGGCGGGCGCAGCGCCGAAAGCAGCTTCCAGATCCCGCCCGAGGCCAAGCTCGGCAGCTACGACGTGGAACTGGTGACGCGCCGTGGCGAAGGCCAGCAGGCGCAGGAAGACAGCCTCTCCAGCGGCAGCTTCCGCGTCGAGGCCTTCCGCCTGCCGGTGCTGGCCGGCACGCTGAAGGCGGGCACGGCCGCGCCGGTGGTGGCGCCGGCCGAGCTGCCGGTCGACGTCGAGGTCCACTACGTCGCCGGCGGTGCCGCCGCCGGCCTGCCGGTACGCGTGTCGGCGCTGCTGCGCGACAAGGCGGTGTTCTTCCCCGACTACGATGACTACTCCTTCGCCGCGCCGCGCGCGCGCCAGGAGTCGGCGGGCGGCGACGAGGACGTGGAGGAGGGCGAATCCGCGCCGCGCGACGACGGCCAGAAGCTGGTGGCCGACAAGCTGCCGCTGGCGCTGGACAAGAGCGGTGCCGGCAAGGTCACGGTGCGCAAGCTGCCGGCGCTGGATGCGCCGCGCGACCTGCTGCTGGAAGCGGGCTTCGCCGATCCCAACGGCGAGCTGCAGACGCTGCGCCAGACCGTGCCGCTGTGGCCGGCCGCGGTGGTGGCGGGCATCCGCACCGAGGGCTGGGCTTCGGTCAAGCAGAAGATCGTGGTGCATGGCCTGGTGCTCGATACCGCCGGCAGGCCGCAGGCCGGCGTGCCGGTGCAGGTCCAGGCCCGCGCGCGCATCGTCACCTCGGCGCGCAAGCGCGTGGTGGGCGGCTTCTACCGCTACGACAACAGCAGCGAAAGCCGCGATCTCGGCACCGTGTGCGAGGGCCGCAGCGATGCGCAGGGGCGGGTACGCTGCGAGGTGGCGCTGGCGCAGGCCGGCCAGATCGAGCTGGTGGCCAGCGCGCGCGACAATGCCGGACGCAGTTCGCGTGCGGCCACCACGGTGTGGGTGACGCGCCAGGGCGAGCTGTGGTTCGGCGGCGAAGACCATGACCGCATCGACCTGCTGCCCGAGAAGAAGTCCTACGCAGCCGGCGAAACCGCCGTGTTCCAGGCGCGCATGCCGTTCCGCCACGCCACCGCGCTGGTCTCGGTGGAACGCGAGGGTGTGCTGCAGACCAGCGTGGTCGAGCTCGACGGTAAGGACCCGACCGTGCGGCTCAAGGTCAAGCCCGAGTGGGGGCCCAACGTCTACGTTTCAGTGCTCGCCGTGCGCGGCCGCCTGCGCGAGGTTCCCTGGTATTCCTTCTTCACCTGGGGCTGGCGCCAGCCGCTCGAATGGTGGCGCGCCTTCCGCGACGAGGGCGGCGCATGGAGCGCGCCGACGCCGCTGGTGGACCTGTCCAAGCCGGCCTTCCGCCTGGGCCTGGCCGAGATCCGCGTCGGCAGCGAGGCGCACCGGCTCGATGTCAAGGTCAGCACCGACCGGGCCAGCTACCCGGTGCGCGGCAAGGCGCAGGTGACGGTACAGGTCACGCTGCCCGACGGCCGTCCCGCCGCCGGCGGCGAGGTGGCGCTCGCCGCGGTCGACGAGGCACTGCTGGAGCTGATGCCCAACCGCAGCTGGGACGTTCTCGACGCCATGCTGCAGCGGCGCGGCTATGGCGTGGAGACCGCCACCGCGCAGATGGAGATCATCGGCCGCCGCCACTATGGCCGCAAGGCGGTGCCGGCGGGCGGCGGCGGCGGCAAGAGCCCGACGCGCGAGCTGTTCGACACCCTGCTGCTGTGGAACCCGCGCGTGACGCTCGACAGCGCCGGCAAGGCCACGCTGACGGTGCCGCTGAACGACTCGCTGACGCGCTTCCGCGTCGTCGCCGTGGCCGACCAGGGCGTGGGCCGCTTCGGCAGCGGCAGCGCCACCATCGCGGCCACGCAGGACCTGCAGCTGATCGCCGGCCTGCCGCAGCTGGTGCGCGAAGGCGACCGCTACCGCGCCATGTTCACGCTGCGCAATACCACCGCACGCGCGATGACGGTGGTGGCCACGGCGCGCGCCAGCCTGCCGGGCCAGCAGCAGGCGCTGCCGCCGCAGACGGTGCGGCTGGCCGCCGGCGCCGCGCAGGAGATCGGCTGGCAGGTGACGGTGCCCGACTTCCTGGCCGATGCGCGCAGCGCCAGCCTGCAGTGGGAGGTACAGGCCGGCGAACAGGGCGGTGGCGGCGCCGCCGATCGCATCAAGTTGTCGCAGCAGGTGGTGCCGGCGGTGCCGGTCACCGTGCAGCAGGCCACCCTGGGCCAGCTTGCGCCGAGCCTGTCCGTGCCGGTGCGCGCGCCGGCCGGCGCGCTCGCCGAGCCGGGCAGCCAGCGGCCGCGCGGCGGCCTGCAGGTGGCGCTGCAGTCGTCGCTGGCGGGCGGCATGCCCGGCGTGCGCGAGTGGTTCCGCGCCTATCCCTTCAGCTGCCTGGAGCAGCGTGCCTCGCAGGCGATCGGGCTGGGCGATGCGGCGGCGTGGAATGCGCTGATGGCGCAGTTGCCGACCTATCTCGACCGCGACGGGCTGGCCGCCTACTTCCCCCTGCGCGACGACGGCGAGAGCGGCAGCGAAGTGCTGAGCGCCTACCTGCTGTCGATCGCCGACGAGGCGGCGCGCGCCGGCTTGCCGCTGCGCTTGCCGCAGGCGCAGCGCGAGCAGATGGAGCGCGGCCTGGCCGCCTTCGTCGAAGGACGCATCCAGCGCCAGCGCTGGGCCCCGACGCAGGACCTGGAGCTGCGCAAGCTGGCCGCCGTCGAGGCGCTCTCGCGCAGCGGCCACGCGCAGCCGCGCATGCTCGATTCGATCCAGCTCCAGCCCGCGCAGTGGCCGACCTCGGCGCTGCTCGACTGGATCGCGGTGCTCACGCGCCTGCCCGACATCCCGCAGCGCGCGGCGCGGCTCGAGCAGGCGCAGCAACTGCTGCGCGCGCGCCTCACGGTGCAGGGCACGCGGCTGGCGTTCTCGACCGAGTCGGGCGACCACCTGTGGTGGCTGATGCAGGGCGCCGACAGCAATGCCGCGCGGCTGCTCGCGCTGGCCACCGAGCTGCCCGGCTGGAAGGACGACGCGCCGCGTCTCGCGGCCGGCCTGCTGGGGCGGCAGGTACGCGGCGCCTGGGACACCACCACCGCCAACGCCTGGGGCACGCTGGCCATCGCGCGCTTCGCGCAGGCTTTCGAGCACGGTGCGGTGACGGGCAGCACCCGCATCGCGCTGGACGGCGGCGGTGAGGCCGGGCGCAGCTTCGACTGGGCGCGCGCCACGCGTGGCGAGGGCCAGGACTTGGCGCGCGGCAGCGTGATGTTGCCGTGGCCGGCGGCGGCGGCCGACGGGGTGCCCGCCACGCTGCGCCTCGAGCATGGCGGCGGCGGCCGGCCATGGGCGACGGTGCGCGCGCTGGCGGCGGTGCCGCTGCGCGAGCCGCTCGCGGCGGGCTACCGTATCCGCCGCACGCTCACGGCAGTGGAGCAGGCGGTGCCCGGCAAGTGGTCGCGCGGCGATGTGTACCGGGTCAAGCTGGAGTTCGATGCGCAGGCCGACATGAGCTGGGTGGTGGTCAGCGACCCGCTGCCGGCGGGCGCCACCATCCTCGGCAGCGGCCTGGGGCGGGACTCGGAGGTCGCCACACGGGGCGAGCAGCGCCGCGGCGCCTGGCCGGCCTTTACCGAGCGTACGCCGCAGGCCTACCGTGAGTACTACGCCTATGTGCCGAAGGGGACGGCTTCGGTGGAGTACACGGTGCGGCTGAACAACGCAGGTGAGTTCGCCCTGCCGCCGACGCGCGTCGAAGCCATGTATGCACCCGATGTGTTCGGCGCGGTGCCGAACGCCAAACTGCTGGTGGGGGAACGGCCGTGAGCTGGCTGGCGATGAGAATACCCGCGCGCGTGCGCGAATGGTGGATGGCCGGTGCGCTGGCCGGGGTGATCTACGGCGGCCTGCTGGTCAGCGCCGCGATGGAACTGCCGGAGGGCGCGCCGCTGGCCGGCCAGATCGCGCTGCAGCCGGCCTGGAAGACCGCCATGGCGCTGATGCTGGCGCGCGCGGCCTGGTTCCACCAGCCGCGCCGCGAGCGCCGCTGGCTGGTGGCGGCGCTGCTGTGCTCGGCGCTGGGCGACTTCCTGCTGTGCCTGCCGGGCCTGCCGCACTACTTCGTCGGCGGCCTCGGCGCCTTCCTGCTGGCGCACCTGGCCTACATCGTGCTGCTGCTGCCGCTGGCCGGCGACTGGCGCGCGCCGCGCCTGGTCGGCTGCGGCCTCGTGGTGGGCGCGGCGGGCACGCTGCTGGGGCGCTTCTGGCCCAACCTCGGCACGCTGACCGTGCCGGTGGCGGTCTATGTGTGCGCGCTGGCGGCGATGGCGTGCACGGCGCTGGTGGCGCGCCTGCCCACGCCGCTGGCGGCGCTGGGCGCGCTCTGCTTCGCCGCGTCGGACGCGATGATCGGCATGGCGCGCTTCCTCTCCCCGTTCGACAGCTACCAGCTCGGTATCTGGTGGACCTACGCGGCGGCGCAGGTGCTGCTGGTGGCGGGCGTGACCGCCGGGCGGGACGGATGACGCGGATGGTGCCGCCGCGGCGCGCGCTGGCCGCCGCCTGCCTGCTGGCAGGCGTGCTGGCGGCGCGGATGGCGCATGCGGTGCCCGGCTTCGACGCGGTCAAGGCCGGCTGGCGCAGCGCCGACGTGGTCGTGCTCGACCGTCATGGCGAAACGCTGGCGCGCGTGCGCGAGGACTTCCAGGCGCGCCGCGGCGACTGGGTCGCGCTGGAGGAGATCTCGCCGGCCATGCGCCATGCCATCGTGCTGTCCGAGGACCGCCGCTTCTACGCCCACAGCGGCATCGACTGGCAAGGCGTGGCCGCCGCCGCCTGGGCCAATCTGTGGAACACGCGCACACGCGGTGCCTCGACGCTGACCATGCAGCTGGCCGGCCTGCTCGACGACAACCTGCGCCGCCCGGGCGGCCAGCGCAGCCTCGCGCAGAAGCTCGACCAGGCCGCGGCCGCGGCCGCCCTGGAGCGTGGCTGGAGCAAGGCGCAGATCCTCGAGGCCTACCTCAACCTGGTGCCGCTGCGCGGCGAACTGGTGGGCGTGGCGGCGCTGTCGCAGGCGCTGTTCGGCAAGGTGCCGGGCGGGCTCGATGCGCGCGAGTCGGCGCTGGCCGTGGCGCTGGTGCGCGCGCCGAATGCGCCGGCGCGGCGCGTGGCGCAGCGCGCCTGCGGCATCCTGCGCGAGATGGGGCGGGCACAGGAATGCGCCGGCCTGGAGGGCTTCGCCCAACTGGTGTTGCTGCGCGGTGCGCGGGCGCCGGCCGGTGCGGCCAGTCTGGACGGTATGGACGGGATGGGCGGGATGGATGACAAGGCCGCGCGTGCCGCGCTGGCACCGCACCTGGCGCGCGCCGCGCTGGCACAGGCGCGCGCCGTGGCGCCGCGCTCCGCGCTGCCGGCGCGCCTGGCCACCACCGCCGATGCCGGCCTGCAGCGCGTGGCGCAGGCCAGCCTGCAGCGTCACCTGCACGAGCTGGCGGGGCGGCAGGTGGAGGACGGCGCCGTGGTGGTGCTCGACAACGCCAGCGGCGACGTGCTCGCCTATGTGGGTTCTTCCGGCGCGCTGTCGTCGGCGGCACAGGTCGACCATGCCGCCGCGCTGCGCCAGGCGGGGTCCACCCTCAAACCCTTCCTCTACGAGCAGGCGCTCGAGGAGAAGCGGCTGACCGCCGCCTCGCTGCTGGACGACCGCCCGGTCAACCTGCCCACCGGCGGGGGCCTCTACGTGCCGCAGAACTACGACCGCCGCTATGCCGGCTGGGTCAGCATGCGCGCGGCGCTGGCCTCGTCGCTGAACGTGCCGGCGGTACGCACGCTGGTGATGGTGAGCCCGCACCGCTTCCGTCAGCGCCTGGTGGCGCTCGGCCTGCCGCTCAGCGAGGCCGGCGACTACTACGGCTACAGCCTGGCGCTGGGCAGCGCGGACGTGCCGCTGCTGGCCTTGACCAACGCCTACCGCGCGCTGGCCAACGGCGGCCGCTACGGACCGGTGCGGATGCGCCTGGAGGCCGCTCCCGGCAAGCTGCGCCAGGTGATGTCGCCGGCGGGCAGCTACGTGGTCGCCGACGTGCTGTCCGACCGCCATGCGCGCGCGCGTACCTTCGGTCTCGACAGCCCGCTGACCACGCGCTACTGGAGCGCGGTCAAGACCGGCACCAGCAAGGACATGCGCGACAACTGGTGCATCGGCTGGTCCGAGCGCTACACGGTGGGCGTATGGGTGGGCAATGCGAGCGGCGCGAGCATGCACGAGGTATCGGGCGTGTCGGGTGCCGCGCCGGTCTGGCACGAGGTGATGGACACCCTGCACCGCAGCCTGCCGAGCGCGCCGCCAGCGCCCCCGGCCGGCGTGCAGCGGGTGGCGCTGCGTTTCGACGGCGACCTCGAGCCGGCGCGCGAGGAGGTGTTCCTGGCAGGCACGGCGCTGACATGGGTACGCGTCGCCGGCGCGGCTGGTGAAGCCGTCGATGGGGGCGCAGGCGGGCCGAAGCAGCGGGGCCGGCCGGCGGCGAGCGCGCGCGTCGGGGTCGATGCCGGCGTGGTGGCCATCGCCAGCCCGGCCGACGGCACCATCTTCGCGCTGGATCCCGATATCCCGCCGGCCGCGCAGCGCGTGTGGCTGCGCGCGGAAGCAGCCGGCGGCGCGCCCGCGCGCGGGGTCGGCTGGCGCCTGGACGGCCAGCTGCTGGCGCGTGGCGCCGAGGTGGCCTGGCTGCCTTGGCCGGGGCGCCATCAGTTCGAGCTGGTCTCGGCCGACGGGCGCGTGCTCGACCGCGTCGGCGTCGAGGTGCGCGGGGCCGTGGCGCGCACGCCGGCGCCTGCCGGGCGGCCGGGCGGCTGAATGTGCTTCGGCGGCGGCCTGCCTGCTGGCAGCCTGTGTGCGGCATCGCCGATAATCGCGGCTCGACCCCGCGCGGCGCCGGCATCACCCTGGCGACCGCCGTTTTCCCTGTTTTCCCTGTCTTCCTTTTCCTGCCATCGCGAGGCCCGTCATGTCATTCGCCGTTCTCGATGCCGCCAGCACCGCGGCGCGCCTGCCATATCCCGCACTGGCGCGCGCCATCGCCGCCATGCTGGCCGAACTGCGCGCCGGCACGGCCAAGGCGCCGCCCCGCATCGCCTTGCCGGTGGGCGACGCCGAGGCAGGCGCCGGCACGCTGCTGGTGATGCCCGCCTGCAATGCGGAGCTGGTGATGACCAAGAACATCACCGTCCATCCGGACAACCCGCGCCGCGGCCTGCCCAATATCCTGGGCGAGGTGGTGGTGGCGCGGGCCGGCACCGGCGAGCGGATCGCCCTGCTGGACGGCCCGACCGTCACGGGCCGCCGCACCGCGGCCGTGTCGCTGCTGGCAGCCCAGTCCTTCGCCGCGCGCCCGGATGGCGAACTGCTGATCGTCGGCGCGGGCGTGCAGGCCTTGACGCACCTCGAGGCCTTCGTGGCCGGCCTGCCGGTGCGGCGCGTATGGGTGCACTCGCGCACACGGGACAAGGCGCAGGCGCTGGTGGCGCACGCGCGCACGCTGGGTGTCGAGGCCGAGGTGGCGGACGCGGTGGCGACGGTGCTGCCGCGCGTGTCGATGGTGGTCACGGTGACGTCCAGCCTCAGCCCGGTGCTGCCGGATCTCGATGGCGGCCTGTGGCGCGATGAGCATTTCGTGGCCGCGGTGGGGGCCTTCCGGCCCGAGATGTGCGAGCTGCCCGCGCGCCTCTGCCTGGCGGCGCAGCAGGCCGGGCGGCTGCTGGCCGATACCCTGTTCGGCATCGAGGAAGAAGCCGGCGACCTGCTGCAAGCCGGCGTCGACTGGGCGCGCGTGCAGCCGTTCGAAAGCGCGGTCCTCGAGGCCGAGGCGATCCGTGCGCGCGCCGGCAGTCCGCTGGTCTTCAAGAGCGTCGGTTATGCGCTGTGGGACCTCGCGGCCTGCGTGCTCGCCAGCCAGCAGGACGCGGCGGATTCGACCGTGGCAAATTAGTCACAGTTTGGGATCCATCTGTACGGATAGCCGGGGAGTTCTTGATGGTTAACCCTCGGTTTAGGTGAGTTCTTCTATGATTCCCAGCAGGGTTTGAAACAGTCATACGATTTCTGACGAGATAATGCACGCTCGCGGTAACGCGGAAATTCAGCAGGATTCAGCAGAAATTCAGAACAAGAAATCGGAAATCGGAAGACGGAGTGCGAGGAATGAGTTTTCAGTACAAGAAGATGCTGATCGCGGGCGCTGCCATGCTGCTGGCCGGTGCTGCGCAGGCACAATCCGCGGGTAGCAATATCGTCAGCCTGGGCTGGTTCCGGGTCATGCCGACGGGATCGGCGGATCCGCTCACACTGGACAGCGTCAACGGCGTGCCGTTCGGCCAGCCCCAGCCAGGCACCGGCGCCAAGGTGGAGTCGGCCGATACGCTGGGCCTCGCCTTCACGCATTTCTTTACCGACAACATCGCGGGCGAGATCGTCGCCGGCATCCCGCCCAAGCATGACATCACCGGCCAGGGCTCGTTCGCCCAGTACGGCAAGCTCGGCTCGGTGCGGCAGTGGAGCCCGGCGGTGCTGGTGCAGTACCACTTCTTCGATGCCACCACCAAGCTCCGCCCCTATGTCGGCATCGGCGTGAACTACACGTGGTTCACCGCTGCCCAGGTGACCAACCAGTCCTTCGTGACCGGCACCTACGGCCCCGGGGCTTCCATTAGCGCGAGCGCCAAGTCGTCGTGGAACCCGGTCTTCAACATCGGCGCCAACTACGCCATCACCGACAAGTGGTTCGTGGGTCTCTCCGTGTCCTACTTGCCGCTGTCGACCACCGCCACCTTCACCACCCAGCGCGGTCCGGTGACCATCGTGTCGCATACCAAGATCAAGCTGGATCCGGTCGTGACCTACCTGAACGTCGGCTATCGCTTCTGACTTCCGTCTTCGGACGCGGCCCGACGCCACGCAACGGAAAAAGCGCCCCGCGGGGCGCTTTTTTTCTTGCCTGCGATGTGGGATCAGGCCACCGACTTGACCGGATAGCCGGCCGTCTCGATGGCCTGGCGCAGCGCCAGCACATCGGCCTGGCTTTCCACGCGGACGGCCTGGGCGGCCACGTCGGCCGACACCTGCGCGGCCGGATCGACGGCCTGCACCGCGCGCGTGATGGCGCCGACGCAATGGCCGCAGGACATGCCTTCTACCTGGAACTGGATCATCTGATTTCTCCTGGAGGGATGAAAGGGTGACTGGATGATGGGATCGCGATGATGCTAGTCTGGACCTTCCCATCGTGGGAAGCGCAAGCGTTGCATGCGCCGCATGGCGTGCCCGCCAGCCTTGACCTTCCCATCATGGTAACGTCCATGCTACGTCCATCGCCCATTGCGGAACCGACGGTCCATCATGTCCAGCGCCTCTTCCTCCCTGTCCCCCTCTGAATGGCGCCTGCCGATCGAAGGCATGACCTGCGCCTCCTGCGTGCGCCGTGTCGAGAACGCGCTGGCCAAGGTGCCCGGCGTGCACGACGTGGCCATCAACCTGGCGACCGAGCAGGCCACCTTGCACGCCGACGACGGCAGCGTGCTGCCGGCGGCCGCGCGCGCGGTCGAGCAGGCCGGTTATGCGGTGCCGCACGAGGAGATCGAGCTCGACGTCAGCGAGATGAGCTGCGCTTCCTGCGTGGGCCGGGTGGAGCGCGCATTGCGCGCCGTGCCCGGCGTGCTGGAGGCCCAGGTCAACCTGGCCACCGAGCGCGCCAGCGTGACGGTGCTGCGCGGCACCGCCGATGCGGACACGCTGGTGCAGGCGGTGGCGCGGGCCGGCTATGGCGCCGTGCCGCACGGCGGCCGGCCGGCCGCGGGCGAGGCGCGTCCGGCCTTCTGGGACGGTCCCTGGCCGGTGGCGCTGTCGGCCGCGCTGTCGCTGCCGCTGGTGGCGCCGATGGTGCTCGAATGGTTCGGTGTGCACTGGATGCTGCCCGGCGCGGTGCAATGGCTGCTGGCCACGCCGGTGCAGTTCGTGTTCGGCTGGCGCTTCTACAAGGCCGGCGCCAAGGCGGTGCGGGCCGGTACCGGCAATATGGACCTGCTGGTCGCGCTGGGCACCTCGGCGGCCTATGGCTTGTCGCTGTGGCAGATGCTGGCCGCGCCGGCCGATGCCATGCCGCACCTGTACTTCGAGAGCGCCGCCGTGGTCATCACGCTGGTGCGGCTGGGCAAGTGGCTGGAGGCGCGCGCCAAGCGCCAGACCGCCGACGCCATCCGTGCGCTGGCGGCGCTGCGGCCCGATACGGCGCGCGTGCGCCGTGATGGGGTCGAGAGTACCTTGCCGCTCGCCGCCGTGCGCGTCGGCGACGAGGTGGTGGTGCGTCCGGGCGAGCGCATCCCGGTCGATGCGGTGGTGATCGAAGGCCGCAGCCATGCCGACGAGTCGATGCTGACCGGCGAAAGCCTGCCGGTGCCGAAGCAGCCCGGCGATCGCCTGACCGGCGGCGCCATCAACTCGGAGGGCTTGCTGGTGGCGCGCACCGAGGCGATCGGTGCCGAGACCGTGCTGGCGCGCATCATCCGCATGGTCGAGCACGCCCAGGCCGCCAAGGCGCCGATCCAGCGCCTGGTCGACCAGGTCAGCGCGGTGTTCGTGCCGGTGGTGCTGGGGCTGGCGCTGCTGACGCTGCTGGGCTGGGGCCTCGTCGGCAGTGACTGGCAGGCGGGCCTGATCAACGCCGTGGCGGTGATGGTGATCGCCTGCCCGTGTGCGCTGGGACTGGCGACGCCGGCGGCGATCATGGCCGGCACCGGGGCCGGCGCACGCGCCGGCATCCTGATCAAGGACGCCGAGGCGCTCGAAGTGGCGCACCGCGTCAAGGTGGTGGCCTTCGACAAGACCGGCACGCTGACGGTGGGCCGGCCGCGTGTGGTGGCGTTGCGCGCGGCCGCAGGGCAGGACGCGCAGGCCGAGACGGCGCTGCTGGCGCGGCTGGCCGCGCTGCAGGCCGGCAGCGAGCATCCGCTGGCCCATGCGGTGCTGGCCGCGGCGCAGGCACGCGGGTTGGCCGTGGTGCCGGCCGACGAACTGCGCGCGCTGCCGGGGCAGGGCGTGGCCGGCAGCGTGGATGGTGTGGCGCTGCGGCTCGGCAGCGAAGGCCTGCGTGCAGCGATGGGCGCGCCGGCCGGCGCGCTGGAGGCCGATGCCGAGGCGCTGCGCGCGGCGGGGCGCACCGTCTCGTGGCTGCTGCAGGCCGAGCCGCCGCGTGTGCTCGGCCTGGTGGGCTTCGGCGACGAGATCAAGCCCGGCGCGCCGGCGGCGATCGCGCGGCTGCGCGCGGCCGGCATCCGCACGGTGATGCTGACCGGCGACAACCGCGGCGCGGCCGCGCAGGTGGGCCGCGCGCTGGGGCTGGACGAGGTGCAGGCGGAGGTGCTGCCGCAGGACAAGGCGGAGCGCGTGGCCGCGCTCGGGCGCGACGGCATCGTGGTGGCGATGGTCGGCGACGGCATCAACGATGCGCCGGCGCTGGCGGCCGCCAGCGTGGGCATCGCCATGTCCACCGGTACCGATGTCGCCATGCAGGCGGCCGGCATCACGCTGATGCGCGGCGACCCGTCGCTGGTGGCCGACGCGCTGTCGATCTCGCACCGTACCGTGGGCAAGATCCGGCAGAACCTGTTCTGGGCGTTCATCTACAACGTGGTCGGCATCCCGCTGGCGATGGCCGGCCTGCTCAACCCCATGCTGGCCGGCGCGGCCATGGCCTTCTCCAGCGTCAGCGTGGTCAGCAACGCGCTGCTGCTGCGGCGCTGGCGCCCGGCGCCGCCCGCCGCCACGCGGCCCGCTTCCGCCGGCCAGTCCGTTCCCGCGCAGGAGGCAGCATGAACATCGGCGAAGCGGCGCAGGCCTCGGGGGTCTCCGCCAAGATGATCCGGCACTACGAAGCGATCGGCCTGCTCGATGCCGCGCCGCGCAGCGACGGCGGCTACCGCCGCTACGACGAACGCGCGGTCCATACCTTGCGTTTCGTCCGGCGTGCCCGTAACCTCGGTTTCTCGCTGGACGAGATCCGCGGCCTGCTGTCGCTGTGGCACGACCGCGCGCGGGCCAGCGCAGACGTCAAGGCGCTGACGCTCAGGCATGTGGCGGAACTCGACCAGCGCATCGCCGAACTGCAGTCGATGCGGGACACGCTGGACCGGCTGGCGCAGGCCTGCAGCGGCGACGACCGCCCGGACTGCCCGATCCTGGCCGACATGGCCTGCGGCATGGAGCGTGACGGGGCCGGGCAGGCGGGGTGCTGCGGCTGAGACCGCTCGCCGGCGCTATGCAGGTGGTACGCCGACGCAGGTTGGGCGTGTGGTGGACGTGCGGTGGACGTGCGGTGGACGCGTGGCTGACTCTTGGGGGGAGAGGAGAGGGATGGAGCAATCGACTACCGACGCGGGCACCGTGCCGCCGCAAGGCGCCGCCGCCGCCGAAGCCGCGGCGGCCTGCGTGGCGCTGCGCAGCCACCAGCGCATGCGTGACGGCACCGAACTGCTGCTGCGCACCTGGGAACCCGATGCAAGCCGCTTTCCCGCCGCCCTCGGCAGCGTGCTGCTGGTGCACGGCCTGGCCGAGCACAGCGGCCGCTACCAGCACGTGGCGCAGGTCTTGTGCGGGCTCGGCCTGCGCGTGCGTGCCTACGACCAGCGAGGCCACGGCGCCAGCGGTGGCGCGCGCATGGTGGCCGACCGTCCCGATGTCTTCGTCGACGACCTGGCCGAGATCTACGACGTGGCCACGGCGCAGTGGCACGAGCTGCCCTTCCTGTTCGGCCACAGCATGGGCGGCCTGGTCGCGGCACGGTTCGCCACCCAGCGCGTGCGCCCGCTCCGAGCGCTGGTGCTGTCCTCGCCGGCGCTGGCGCTGCGGCTGGGCGGCGCCGCGCTGACGCTGCAGCGGGTGCTGCTGACGCTGGCGCCGCGCCTGCGCATTCCCAATCCGATCGATGCACGCATGCTTTCGCACGATGCGGCGGTGGTGGCCGCCTACCGTGCCGATCCGCTGGTGCAGACCACCATCACCGCCGGCATGCTGGAGGTCTTCCTGCGCGGCATGCCGCGCGCGCAGGCCGAGGCGCCGCGGCTGGAAGCACCGATGCTGATGCTGGTCGGCGGTGACGACCGCGTGGTCGATGCCGAGGGCAGCCGCCGCTTCTTCGACCATGCGCCGCTCGAACTGCGCCGCATGGCCTGGTTCGACCATGGCTTCCATGAAGTGCTGAACGAGGCCGAGCCCTTGCGCGGCGAAGTGATGGCGGCGCTCACCGGCTGGCTGCGCGAGCGGCTGCAGCCGCCGCCGGCCTGATCGTCACCTGAGCGCCACCTGAGCACCACCTGAGCGTCGTCGGAACGCCGCCGGGCTGCCCGATGGCCCGGCTCAGGGCTGGAACACCGCGGCGGTGAGGTCGAACAGCGCGGCAATGGCCGGCTCGTTGCGCCGCGCGGCCAGGGTCACCAGCGTCAGCTCGGTCTGCACCGACATTTCTTCCAGCACCACCAGGCCGTGCGCGTGCGATTCGCGCAGTGCGATCGCGTCGCGCACCAGCGACAGGCCCACGCCCGAGCGCACCAGGTCCAGCATCGACGCCTCCTGGTCCACCTGGGCCACCTTGACCGGCACCGCGCCGACGCTGTCGAAGCGCGCGCTCAGCAGCCGGCTGTGCGCCGACTCGGGCGGCGTCCAGATCCACGGCAGCGCGGCAAGCTGCGCCCAGGAGCGCCGGGCGGTGCGTTCGCGCCAGCCCTTGGGCGCCACCACGTAGTAGCGGAAGGGCGTCAGCGCCAGCGCATGGAACAGCTTCTCGGGCGGACGCCCGAGGTAGAAGCCCGCATCGAGCGCGCCCGCGCGTACCTGCTGCAGCACCCAGCCCGACATGCCGTGGCGCAGTTCGGTGCGGATCTGCGGATGGCGCTCGACCAGGGCGCGCAGCGTGACGCCGAGGCGCGTGAATTCGGGATCGAGGATGGTGCCGATGGCGAGCTGGCCGCGCACGGCGTGGTGCATCGCGCCGACCGTATGCTGCAGGTCGCCCGCGGCCTCCAGGATGCGTTCGGCCAGCGGCAGCAGCACGGCGCCGTCGGCGCTCAGCACGAGGCCGGCAGCGGTGCGCTGGAACAGGCGGAGCTGCCAGTCCGCCTGCAGGTGCTTGAGCTGCAGGCTCACGGCGGGCTGGGTCAGGTGCAGCCGCTGCGCGGCGCGGGTCAGGTTGCCTTCGCGCGCGACAGCGACGAAGGCGCGCAGTTGTACGAGGTCCACGGCAGGCGGAGAGCAGCCGATAGTGCGCTGCAATATTTTGCGATCCTTATATTGGGCTTGACGATAAATCATTGGACGAGTGTGCGCAAATGCGAGACGCTTGCCGTCGCCCGCCGGGATGCCAGCCGTCTGCGCGCGACGGCACGCTGCCAGGGAACCGCGGCAGCGCGCCAGGGTCATGAGGAAATGCAAACTCGCTCCGGTGCCGTACCGACAGGACGTGACAAGGGAAACATGGAGACCTACGACTACATCATCGTCGGCGCCGGCTCGGCCGGCTGCGTGCTGGCCAACCGCCTGAGCCAGGACAGCAATGTCAACGTGCTGCTGCTGGAGGCCGGCGGCAAGGACGACTATCACTGGATCCATATTCCGGTGGGCTATCTCTACTGCATCGGCAATCCGCGCACCGACTGGCTGTACCGCACCGCGGCCGAGGCCGGGCTGGACGGGCGCTCGCTCGGCTATCCGCGCGGGCGCGTGCTGGGCGGCTCGTCCTCGATCAACGGCATGATCTATATGCGTGGGCAGCGCGAGGACTACGACGCGTGGGCGCGCCTGAGCGGCGACGAAGGCTGGAGCTGGGACCGGGTGCTGCCGTTGTTCAAGCGCAGCGAAGACCACCATCGCGGTGCCAGCGAATTCCACGGCGCCGGCGGTGAATGGCGTGTCGAAGGGCAGCGGCTGCGCTGGGAAGTGCTGGAGCGCTTCATGGACGCGGCCGAGCAGGCCGGCATTCCGCGCACCGACGATTTCAACCGGGGCGACAACTTCGGCGTCGGCTATTTCGAGGTCAACCAGCGCCGCGGTATCCGCTGGAACACTTCGAAGGCCTTCCTGCGTGGCGCCTCGGATCGGCCCAACCTGACCATCATCACCGGTGCCCAGGTCAGTGAGCTGACCTTCGACGGGCAGCGCTGCCACGGGGTGCGCTTCACCGGCGCCGGCCGGCAGCACGAGGCCCGCGCCGCGCGCGAGGTGATCCTGGCGGCGGGCGCGGTCAATACACCGCAGCTGCTGGAACTGTCGGGCATCGGCCAGCCGGAACGCCTGCGCGCGCTGGGCATCGCCGTGCGCCAGGCGCTGCCGGGCGTCGGCGAGAACCTGCAGGACCACTTGCAGCTGCGCACGGTGGTCAAGGTGGACGGCGTACGCACGCTCAATACACAGGTCGCGCACTGGTGGGGCAAGCTCGGCATCGGCCTGCAGTACGTCGTCAACCAGAGCGGCCCGATGAGCATGGCGCCGTCGCAGCTCGGCGCCTTTGCGCGCTCCGATCCCGGCCAGGCGCGCCCCAATCTCGAATATCACGTGCAGCCGCTCTCGCTCGACAAGTTCGGCGAGCCGCTGCACAGCTTCAACGCCTTCACCGCCAGCGTGTGCAACCTGCGCCCGAGCTCGCGCGGCAGCGTGCATATCGAGGCCGCTGACTTCCGCCGGCCGCCGGTCATCGCCCCGCGCTACCTGTCGACGGAAGAGGACCGCAAGGTGGCGGCCGATTCGCTGCGCCTGACGCGGCGCATCGTGGCCTCGCCCGCGCTGGCGCCGTTCCGTCCGCAGGAGTGGCTGCCGGGTCCCGGCGCGGAGAGCGACGAGGCGCTGGCCGAGGCGGCCGGCAAGATCGGCACCACTATCTTCCATCCGGTCGGTACCTGCCGCATGGGCCGTGCCGACGATGAGCAGGCCGTGGTCGATCCGCGCCTGCGGGTGCGCGGCGTGGCCGGCTTGCGCGTGGTGGACGCCTCGGTGATGCCGCTGATCACCTCGGGAAACACCAATTCGCCCACCATCATGATCGCCGAACGGGCCAGTGACATGATCCGCGAAGACTGGCGCCGCACGGCTTGAGCGAGGGCGGTGCGCGGCCTGCGCGCGAGCGGCGATCCCGTCCTTCGGAGGGGCCGCACCGACGTCATGAACATGACACGTGGTTCATGTTTCATGATTAGTGCAAACCCGGATGTTTTGCGACGCAGCAGGCGCACACAATAGACGCCTCAATCCGTGCAGCAGCCTGCACACGCGCTCTCCGGCCGATCACGGAAGACGCGGGCAGCGGGCAGCGCTGCATGGCGGCAAGAAGAATAAAAGACGTGCGGCGCGCGGACCAGGCGTGCCGCGAACGGTCGAAGCGCGGACACGACATCTCCGGGAGAGATGCGCGCGACGGTTCCAACCATTTGTCAGTGCCGGGCACGAGCCGGCATCCAGCAAGAGGGCGGGCAGGAGACTATGAATCAACAGGAAACCATCCTGGAAACACGGAACCTCACCAAGGAGTTCAAGGGGTTCACCGCCGTCAGCGATGTCAGCCTGCGCGTGCGGCGCGGCGCCATCCACGCGCTGATCGGCCCCAACGGGGCAGGCAAGACGACCTGCTTCAATCTGCTGACCAAGTTCCTGGAGCCGACCTCCGGCACCATCCTCTTCAACGGCATCGACATCACGCGCGAGAGGCCCGCGCAGATCGCGCGCCGCGGCGTGATCCGTTCCTTCCAGATCTCGGCGGTGTTCCCGCACCTGACCGCGCTGGAGAACGTGCGCATCGGCCTGCAGCGTCAGCTCGGCACCGCGATGCACTTCTGGCGCAGCGAGCGTTCGCTGGAAGTGCTGAACGACCGCGCCATGGAACTGCTCGAGCAGGTCGGCCTGACCGAGTTCGCCGACACCGTCACGGTGAACATGCCCTACGGCCGCAAGCGCGCGCTGGAGATTGCCACTACGCTGGCGATGGAGCCCGAGCTGATGCTGCTCGACGAGCCCACCCAGGGCATGGGTCACGAGGACGTCGACCGCGTCACGCAATTGATCAAGAAGGTGTCGGCGGGGCGCACCATCCTGATGGTCGAACACAATATGAACGTGGTCTCGTCGATCGCCGACAAGATCACGGTGCTGCAGCGCGGGGCCATTCTCGCCGAGGGCCCGTACGCGGAGGTGTCGAAGGACCCGCGCGTGATGGAAGCCTATATGGGCACCGCCGACGCCGAGCTGCAGGGCGCCCACTGAGCACGCCGACAGGGCGAAAGGACAGCGACATGAGCACCGAAGTGGGTACACAAGCGGGCGCGGCCGGTACGCCTGCGCTGGAAATCCGCGACCTGCACGCATGGTATGGCGAATCTCACATCCTGCACGGCGTGGACCTGACCGTGAACCGCGGCGAGGTGGTCACGCTGCTCGGGCGCAACGGCGCCGGGCGCACTACCACGCTGCGCGCCATCATGGGCCTGACCGGTGCGCGCAAGGGCTCGATCCGGGTCAACGGGCGCGAGACCATCCAGCTGCCGACGCACAAGATCGCGCATTGCGGCATCGGCTACTGCCCCGAGGAGCGCGGCATCTTCTCCAGCCTGTCGTGCGAGGAGAACCTGCTGCTGCCGCCGCACCTGAAAGGGCAGGGCGCGGGCATGAGCGAGGCCGAGATCTACGAGATGTTCCCCAACCTGAAGGAGCGCCGCCAGAGCCAGGGCACGCGCCTGTCGGGCGGGGAGCAGCAGATGCTGGCGGTCGGGCGCATCCTGCGCACCGGCGCCAACCTGCTGCTGCTCGACGAGATCTCGGAAGGGCTGGCGCCGGTGATCGTGCAGGCGCTGGCGCGCATGATCCTGACCCTGAAGAAGAAGGGCTACACGGTCGTGATGGTGGAGCAGAACTTCCGCTTCGCGGCGCCATTGGCGGACCGCTTCTACGTGATGGAGCACGGCGCCATCGTCGAACGCTTCGGCGCCGCCGAACTGCAGCAGAAGATGCCGGTGCTGCATGAACTGCTTGGGGTCTGACCCGCGCGAGCGGGTCGCAGCATGGTGCAAGAGCAGCAACCGGCGGCGTAGGGGCCGCCGCAACTCAGGAGACAAGCAATGAAGATGACTCGGCTGGCGGCCGCGATGGCTGCCTTGGCAATGGGCACGGTATCGGGTATGGCTGCGGCGCAGGTGTCGGGTGACACGGTCAAGATCGGCTACATCACCGACATGTCGGGCCTGTATGCCGACATCGACGGCCCGGGCGGCCTCGAGGCGATCAAGATGGCGATCGAGGATGCCGGCGGCAAGGTGCTCGGCAAGCCGATCGAGCTGGTCTCGGCCGACCACCAGAACAAGGCCGACATCGCCGCCTCGAAGGCGCGCGAATGGATGGACCAGCAGGGCCTGGACGTGCTGATCGGCGGCACCAATTCGGCCACCGGCCTGGCCATGAACAAGGTCGCGGCGGAGAAGAAGCGGGTCTACTTCAATATCGGCGCCGGCACCGCGCGCCTGACCAACGAGGAATGCACGCCCTACACGGTCCACTACGCCTATGACACGGTGGCGCTGGCCAAGGGCACCGGCAGCGCGGTGGTCAAGCAGGGCGGCAAGTCGTGGTTCTTCCTGACCGCCGACTACGCCTTCGGCCACTCGCTGGAGAACGATACGGCAGCGGTGGTCAAGGCCAATGGCGGCACCGTGGTGGGTTCGGTGCGCCATCCGCTGTCGGCTTCCGACTTCTCGTCCTTCCTGCTGCAGGCGCAGGCGTCGAAGGCGCAGATCCTGGGCCTGGCCAACGCCGGCGGCGACACCATCAACGCGATCAAGGCGGCCAAGGAATTCGGCATCACCAAGACGATGAAGATCGCCGGCCTGCTGATGTTCATCAACGATATCCACAGCCTCGGGCTGAAGAACACCGAAGGCCTGCTGATGACCGACAGCTGGTACTGGGACATGAACGACGAGACGCGCAAGTTCGCCAATCGTTTCTTCGGCAAGATGAAGAAGATGCCGAGCAGCCTGCAGGCGGCCGACTACTCGGCCGCGCGCACCTACCTGAAGGCGGTGGAAGCGGCCAAGACGGACGATCCGGACAAGGTCATGGCCGAGCTGAAGAAGATGAAGATCAACGACTTCTACACCAAGGGCTACATCCGCCAGGACGGTCGCGGCATCCACGACATGTACCTGATGCAGGTGAAGTCGCCGGCCGAGTCGAAGAAGCCCTGGGACTACCTGAAGGTGGTGGCGACCATCCCGGGCGACCAGGCCTTCACCACGGTGGCCGAGTCGAAGTGCGCACTGATGAAGAAGTAAGGCGCGGACCGCGCCGGGCCTGACGGTCCGGCCGGTCGCGGGCCCGGTCCGCGCAAGCGGGCGGGGCGGGGGAAGCGGGCCGGTCCGGCCGGTGCCGCGCACGGGCCGCGGCATGGCGGCGGCGCGCGCGACGGCCAGCGCGCTTCCCCGATCCCTTCTCCTGCCGCGCGGGAGCAGGGTGGCAATCACTCGGCAATGGAAACGGCTATCCGCCATGGACATCTTCGGAATACCTCTGCCCGCCATGCTGTCCCAGCTGCTGCTGGGGCTGGTCAACGGGGCCTTCTACGCGATGCTGAGCCTGGGCCTGGCGGTGATCTTCGGGCTGCTCAACGTCATCAATTTCGCGCACGGCGCGCTCTTCATGCTCGGTGCGGTACTGACCTGGATGGGCATGGAGTACGCCGGGCTCAGCTACTGGTGGATGCTGGTGCTGGCGCCGCTGGCGGTGGCGCTGATCGGCGTGGTGATCGAGCGCACCATGCTGCGCTGGATCTACAAGCTCGACCATATCTACGGCCTGCTGCTGACGCTGGGCATCACGCTGGTGGTCGAGGGCGTGTTCCGCTCCATCTTCGGCGTGTCGGGCCTGCCCTACTCGCCGCCGGATGCGCTGCAGGGCGCCACCGACCTGGGCTTTATGATCCTGCCCAACTACCGTGCCTGGGTGGTGGTGGCGTCGATCGCGGTGTGCCTGGCGACCTGGTACGTCATCGAGAAGACCAAGCTCGGCGCCTACCTGCGCGCGGGTACCGAGAATCCCAAGATGGTCGAGGCCTTCGGCATCAACGTGCCGTTGATGGTCACGCTGACCTACGGTTTCGGCGTGGCCCTGGCCGCCTTTGCCGGCGTGCTGGCGGCGCCCGTGATCCAGGTCTCGCCGCTGATGGGCCAGCACCTGATCATCGTGGTCTTCGCGGTGGTGGTGATCGGCGGCATGGGTTCGATCATGGGCTCGATCATCACCGGTCTGGGGCTCGGCGTGATCGAGGGGCTGACCAAGGTGTTCTATCCCGAGGCCTCGTCGACGGTAGTGTTCTTCATCATGGTCATCGTGCTGCTGCTGCGGCCGGCCGGCCTGTTCGGGAGAGAAAAGTGACTGGCGGACGAGCGCAGGGGACTGGCGTGGCGGCCGCGGTGGCCGGGGCGGATCGGGCAAGAGAGGGGCGTGGCGTGCAGAAGAAGATTTGGTATGGATTGCTGCTGGCGGGACTGATCGTCGCGCCGCTCGCCGGTGCCTATCCGGTGTTCGTGCTCAAGGTGCTGTGCTTCGCCTTGTTCGCCTGTGCCTTCAACCTGCTGATCGGCTACACGGGGCTGCTGTCGTTCGGCCACGCCGCCTTCTTCGGGGGGGCGGCCTACACGGCCGGCTATGCCATGAAGGCCTGGGGCGTGACGCCGGAAGTCGGGCTGGTGCTGGGCACCGTGGTCGGCGCGGCCATCGGCTACGTGGTGGGGGCGCTGGCGATCCGGCGCCAGGGCATCTACTTCTCGATGATCACGCTGGCGCTGGCGCAGATGCTGTACTTCTTCTGCCTGCAGGCGCCGTTTACCGGCGGCGAGGATGGGCTGCAGGGGGTGCCGCGCGGCAAGCTGTTCGGCGTGCTGCCGCTGGACAGCGACGTCACGCTCTACTATGTGGCGCTGGTGATCTTCGTGGCCGCCTTCGCCTTGATCGTGCGCACGGTGCATTCGCCCTTCGGCCAGATACTGAAGGCGATCAAGGAGAACGAGCCGCGCGCGGTCTCGCTCGGCTACGACACCGATCGCTTCAAGCTGCAGGCCTTCGTGCTGTCCGCGGCGCTGTCGGGGCTGGCCGGGGCGATCAAGGCCCTGGTGCTGGGCTTCGCCACGCTGACCGACGTGCACTGGTCGATGTCGGGCTCGGTGATCCTGATGACGCTGGTGGGCGGCCTCGGCACCCTGTCGGGTCCGCTGGCGGGTGCGTTCGTGGTCGTCGCGCTGGAGAACAAGCTGGGCGACATCGGCACCTTCCTGGCCTCGATGACGGGCATCGGCTGGTTCAATTCGCTGGGCGAGTCGGTGACGACGGTGACCGGCGTGATCTTCGTGATCTGTGTGCTGACCTTCCGCCGTGGCATCATGGGCGAGTTGCTGGCCCGCTTCGGGCGCCGGACGGGTTGATCGGGCGCCACGCCGGGACGATGAAAAAGTGACCCGTCGATGGCATGCCCGATTTTGGGGCTAGGGTTTCTGCTAGCTTGTCTCGAACGCACCGCTTCGTTACATTCCATATACGGTTTTCGCAGGTTAAATGGAGGCGGAAGCGAGGAGACGACAGGCGCGCACCCGGTGTCGGGTTGCAGTGCCAATAAAATAAAGGGCGTTGCCGGGTGATCCTCGGCAGCGCCTTTTTCCATTCCACCTCCAGTAATGCGCCGTAGCCGGCATGTGGCTACATCTGGGAATGCACCAGATGAGTGCGTTTGCTGCATTTGCCGCATTTGCGAGTGCATTCGACGGCATGTGCGGCCATGCGACAATGCTCGCTCCGCCGTGGGGCCGGATGGCGCAGTACGCCGCGTTCCGCCTCGGCCCCCGACTATTCCTTCCTCCCGGTCCCTCCGTGTCCCTCTCTCCCCCGCCGGACCCGTTTCTGCCGCCCGGGTTGTCCGTACGGCCCGCCGTCGCCGCCGATCTTCCGCTGTTGTCGTCCTGGCTGGACCGGGCGCGCCCCTTGCCGGTGCCGGCGCAGCGGGGCCGCCAGTTGCTGCTGGCGTCGCAGCTCAGCCGTCCGGAGCAGGGTGGTTGCCTGTTGTGCGAGGCGGGTGAGCGCCTGGTCGGCTGCCTGTCCTTCAACGTGGTGCCTTGCCTGGCCCAGGGCGGCCTGGCCGCCCTGGCGCTCGAGTGGTGGCATGACGGCGCCGACGCCGCCCCGGCGCTGGCGGCGAGCTGCGCGATGCTGGCCGACTGGTGCCGCGCGCACGGGATCCGGCAACTGCTGCTGGCGCCGGCGCTGGTCGACGCCGCCGCGCCGCCAAAGGGATTCGCCGTGGACGCCTCCGGCCTGTGGTGCCGCATGCTGGTGCCCTCTTACAAGCGCCTGGGCTGAAGCCGGCGACTGGCGCCGCCACGTCAAGTTGCGGGCGTGACGCTTGGGGTAAATCCGGTCTGTCGGCGTAAAGTCCCTGTGCTAGACTCCATGCGCATTCCCGACCGCTCGGTCGGCGAATAGCGCGCTGCGCATCCGGGGGTAAGACGCGCAGGACGGGAAAATCGGGACGGAAACAATCGTTCCCTGCTGTAGCCGGCTGCCAGCGATGCGGCCGGTTCGAGAAGAAAGAAGGCGTCCGCCCGGCCGGAGCCGGACGGGCGCCTTTCCGTTTGCAGCAAACGAAGGAGACACGATGAAATTCAAGCGCGCCAGCTTGCTGGCCATGGCTGCGGCCGCACTGTTCGCCGGCGCGGCGAGCGCCCAGGTCAAGATCGGTGTCACGGTGTCGGCCACCGGGCCGGCTGCCTCGCTCGGCATTCCCGAGAAGAACACCATCTCGCTGCTGCCCAAGGAGATCGCCGGCAAGAAGGTCGAGTACATCGTGCTGGACGATGCTTCCGACACCACCACCGCGGTCAAGAACACGCGCAAGCTGATCAGCGAGGACAAGGTCGACGCCGTGATCGGCTCGACGGTCACGCCCAACGCGCTGGCGATGGTGGACATCGTGGCCGAGAACGATACGCCGATGATCACGCTGGCGGCCTCGGCGCGCATCATCGAGCCGATGGATGCCAAGCGCAAGTGGGCGTTCAAGACGCCGCAGAACGATTCGCACATGGCGACGGCCATCGCCGAGCACATGACCAACCACAACGTGAAGACGGTGGCTTTCATCGGCTTCGCGGACGCCTACGGCGACAGCTGGGCCGACGAGTTCGGCAAGGTGGCCGGCATGCGCAAGATCAAGGTCGTGGCCAACGAGCGCTTCGCCCGTACCGATACCTCGGTGACGGGGCAGGTGCTGAAGATGATGGCGGCCAACCCCGACGCGGTGCTGATCGCCGGCTCCGGCACGCCCGCGGCCCTGCCTGCCAAGACGCTCAAGGAACGCGGCTGGAAGGGCAAGATCTACCAGACCCACGGTGTCGCCAACGCCGACTTCCTGCGTGTCTGCGGCAAGGATTGCGAAGGCACCTTCCTGCCTGCCGGCCCGCTGCTGGTGGCCGAGCAACTGCCCGACAGCAACGCGGTGAAGAAGCCCGCGATGACCTACAAGACGGCTTACGAGAAGGCCTTCGGCGGACAGGTGTCGACTTTCGGCGGACACGCCTGGGATGCCGGCCTGCTGCTGCAACGGGCCATTCCCATCGCGCTGAAGAGCGGCGCGCAGCCGGGCACGGTCGAGTTCCGCAAGGCGTTGCGCGATGCCATGGAGCAGACCAAGGAGCTGGCCATCTCGCACGGCATCATGAACATGAGCCCGACCGACCACCTTGGCCTCGACCAGCGTGCGCGCGTGATGGTGCAGATCGTCAACGGAGCGTGGAAGCTGCAGGCCAACTAGCGACGACGGCCGGCCGCCGGACCCGGGCTGGCGGACAGGAGGCGCATGGACAGACCATGCGCCTTTTTTTTCCGCATGGTCGCGCCGGCGCGGCACGCCGCAGGGCGGGGAAGCCCTGCTTGACACTATCGCCTGCCTGCACAATGCTTAACGTGTTAATTAAATCATCGGCAAGATCGGCGATGATGGTGTTGCGCCGCGCTCGAGCATGCTGCCCGGTGTGATGGGTGCGGCCGGGACAGGGTACAGGATGCCGGCAGGCACGCTTTTGCCGCGCTGCGCCATGCTAGGGTTGCTCTGGATTTCCGCTATACGTAAGTCGTTTACTATTGTGTAATCCCTTGCGCACACGTCGCACGCGCAAGGGCGGCCCATCACGGGTCAGGCCCTCCCGGGCCGTCCCGACCTGTCCGCCCCCTCCGAAGCAGGCAGGCATTTCAACGATACGGGGAGACAATGGACCTCTCGATTGCCGCCATCCTGGCGCAGGACGGGATCACCTCGGGCGCGATCTACGCGCTGCTGGCGCTGGCGCTGGTGCTGGTGTTCTCGGTGACCCGCGTCATCTTCATCCCGCAAGGGGAATTCGTTGCCTACGGGGCGCTGACACTGGCCGCGATCCAGGCCGGCCAGGCGCCGCAGACGAGCTGGCTGGTGCTCGTCATGGGTGTGCTGACCTTCCTCTACGAGTGCGCCACCGTCCTGCGCAGCGCCGAACTGCGGCGCACCGCCGGCCGCCGCCTTGCCGTGCTGGCCGGCAAGTACCTGCTGTTCCCGCTGGCCGTGCACCTGCTGGCGCAGCGCTTGGGCGCCACGCCGATGCCGATGGCGGCGCAGATCGCGCTGACCTTGCTGATCGTGATCCCGATCGGCCCGATGCTGTATCGCCTGGCCTACCAGCCGCTGGCCGAAGCCAGCACGCTGGTGCTGCTGATCGTCTCGGTCGGCGTGCACTTCGCCATGGTCGGCCTGGGCCTGGTGATGTTCGGCGCCGAGGGGTCGCGCACCACGGCATTCTCCGATGCCAACTGGAACCTGGGCGGCCTGGCGGTATCGGGCCAGAGCTTGTGGGTGGTGGGCATGTCGGCGGTACTGATCGCAGCCCTGTACTTCTATTTCGAGCGCACCATTCCCGGCAAGGCGCTGCGCGCCACCGCGGTGAACCGGCTGGGCGCGCGCCTGGTTGGCATCGGCACCACGCAGGCCGGCCGGCTCTCGTTCACGCTGGCGGCGGCCATGGGCGCGCTGTGCGGCATCCTGATCGCGCCGCTGACCACGGTCTACTACGAGTCGGGCTTCCTGATCGGGCTCAAGGGCTTCGTGGGTGCGATCGTGGGCGGCCTGGCAAGCTATCCGGTGGCCGCCGCCGGTGCGCTGCTGGTGGGGCTGCTGGAGTCGTACTCCTCGTTCTGGGCGAGCGCCTTCAAGGAGGTCATCGTCTTCACCCTGATCATTCCGGTGCTGCTGTGGCGCTCGCTCAACAGCAAACCTGTCGAGGAAGAGGAATAAGCGATGACGATGCTGACCGACAAGCAGCAGGCCGTGGCGGGCAGCCGCGGCGGGCTGACCCGCAACCGTGTGCTGACGCTCCTCTTCGCGCTGTGCCTGCTGCTGCTGCCGGCGCTGCCGACGCCGGAGTACTGGATCACGCTGGGCAACTACATCGGGCTCTACAGCATCGTGGCCATCGGCCTGGTGCTGCTGACCGGGGTCGGCGGCATGACCTCGTTCGGCCAGGCCGCCTTCGTCGGCCTGGGGGCCTACGGCACGGCCTACCTGAGTACGCAGGTGGGCCTGTCGCCGTGGCTGGGCCTGCTGGCCGGCCTGCTGGTCACCATGGCCTGTGCCTATGTGATCGGGCTGATCACCATGCGCATGTCCGGCCACTACCTGCCGCTGGCGACCATTGCCTGGGGCCTGTCGCTGTTCTTCCTGTTCGGCAACCTGGACTTTCTCGGCAAGTACGACGGCCTCAACGGCATTCCCGTGCTGAGCCTGTTCGGCATCGAGCTGGGCTCGGGCCGCGCGATGTTCTACCTGATCTGGGCGGTGGTGCTGCTGGCCGTGCTGGCCGTGCAGAACCTGCTCAACTCGCGTCCTGGCCGCGCCATCCGCGCGCTCAAGGGCGGCGGCGTGATGGCCGAGGCGATGGGGGTCAACACCGCGTGGATGAAGGTGGTGATCTTCGTGGTGGCGGCGATGCTGGCCTGCGTCTCCGGCTTCCTCTACGCGCACCTGCAGCGCGCGGTGAACCCCACGCCGTTCGGGCTGAACTACGGCATCGAGTACCTGTTCATGGCGGTGGTCGGCGGCGTCGGCCACGTCTGGGGCGCGGTGCTCGGCGCCGGCGTGCTGACCATCCTGAAGGATGTGCTGCAGGGCGTGCTGCCCAAGCTGCTGGGCGCTAACGGCAACTTCGAGATCATCGTCTTCGGCGTGCTGCTGGTCCTGCTGCTGCAGCATGCGCGCGAAGGCATCTGGCCTTTCCTGAAGAAGCTGTTCCCGGCCGCGCCGCCGGTGGTCGCGCCCGAGCACGCGCCGGCCCTGGCGGTACGGCCGAAGCCGGCGGCCGGCGAGCTGCTGCTCGACGTGCGCGCCGCGCGCAAGGAGTTTGGCGGGCTGGTGGCCGTCAACGATGTCAGCTTCCAGGTGCGGGCCGGCGAGATCATCGGCCTGATCGGCCCGAACGGCGCCGGCAAGTCGACCACCTTCAACCTGGTGACGGGCGTGCTGCCGGTCACGCGCGGCGAGGTGCGCTACCGTGGCGAGGTGATATCGAGCCTGCCCTCGCGCGAGATCGTCAAGCGCGGTATCGGCCGCACCTTCCAGCACGTGCACCTGCTGCCGACCATGACGGTGCTGGAGAACGTGGCCATCGGCGCTCACCTGCGCGGCGATTTCCGTGCGCAGGGGGGCGTGTCGGCGGCGGTGCTGCGGCTCAACCGCGCCGAGGAGGAGAAGCTGCTGTTCGAGGCCGCGCGCCAGCTCGAGCGCGTGGGCCTGGCCGACTGCATGTACATGGAGGCGGGCAGCCTCGCGCTCGGCCAGCAGCGCATCCTGGAGATCGCGCGCGCGCTGTGCTGCGATCCGGCGCTGCTGCTGCTCGACGAGCCGGCCGCGGGCCTGCGCTACAAGGAGAAGCAGGCGCTGGCGGCCTTGCTGAAGAAGCTCAAGGGCGAGGGCATGAGCGTGCTGCTGGTCGAGCACGACATGGACTTCGTGATGAACCTGACGGACCGGCTGGTGGTGATGGAATTCGGCACGCGCATTGCCGAAGGCGTGCCGGAGGCGGTGCAGAAGGATCCGGCAGTGCTGGAAGCCTACCTGGGCGGCGTGGAATGACGGGGGAGCGGAAATGAGCCTGATCCTGGAAGTGAAGGACCTGCATGTGCGCTACGGCAAGGTCGAGGCGGTGCACGGCGCCAACCTGAAGGTGGAAGCGGGCCGCATCGTCACCGTGATCGGTCCGAACGGCGCCGGCAAGTCGACCATGCTGAACGCCATCATGGGGGCGCTGCCGTCGACCGGTTCGGCCACCGGCGAGGTGCGCTACCTGGGCCACGACATGGCCGGCATCCCGGTCGAGGGGCGCGTCTCGCGCGGCATGTGCCTGGTGCCGGAGAAGCGCGAGTTGTTCGCCACCATGAGCGTGGAGGACAACCTGCTGCTGGGCGCCTACCGGCGCAAGCGCGCGGGCGAGAAGAACTTCCTCGACCAGAAGGAGGTGGTCTACGAACTGTTCCCGCGCCTGAAGGAGCGCGCGAAGCAGGAAGCCGGCACGCTGTCCGGCGGCGAGCGGCAGATGCTGGCGGTCGGACGCGCCTTGATGGCCAAGCCCAGCTTGCTGATGCTGGACGAACCCAGCCTCGGGCTGGCGCCGCTGATCGTCAAGGAGATCTTCCATATCATCAGCGATCTGCGCCGCACTGGCGTGGCCACGCTGCTGATCGAGCAGAATGCGCGTGCCGCGCTGCAGGTGGCCGACTACGCCTACGTGATCGAGACCGGCGACATGTCGATGGAAGGACCGGCAGCGGAACTGGCCGCCAATCCGCGTGTGATCGAAACCTACCTGGGGCTGGCCAAGAAGGCGGCATAGCACTCCGGGGAGTGCTTGCACCGCGCCTCGAATGCGCTTGATGAATAACGGCACGCATTGCGTGCCGTTATTCATTTGTCGGGCGGATAGCTTTGCCCTGGTGAGGCGTCTCTTGGGCGCGATGGGATCGCACAATACCGGATAGAGGCTTCCGTGGCGCTGTGCATATGCCTCCCACCCGGGAAGCCACGGAGTTCAGCGGTTGAGCGTTGCAATCAACGGCAGTTTATTTGCATGAAGAATTGCACGGTTGTTTTTTGCAATTCATTCATCCGTCACGTGCATAAACTGTCCGGCATCGAGAACATCGGGATCCCGTCCCGCAATCTCCAGCAGCCAGGCGCGGAAATGCTCCAGCGCCGGATGGCTGCGCCCGCGCGGCGCGCACAGGTAATAGCCGCGTTGCAGGCGGATCGGCAGGTCGAATGGCACGGCCACGCTGCCGGATGCGATCTCGTCGCGCACCAGACAGCGCTGCAGCACGGCCAGCCCCATATCGGCCTTGACCGCCTGCACCAGGATCGACACCTGGTCGAAGCCGGTGGACAGGCGGGGCGCAGCGTCGGGTACGCCTGCCGCCCGCAGCCAGTTCTGCCAGTTTGCCGGCGCTGTGGTGTGGTGCAGCAGCGGCTCGTCCTGCAGTTCCGCGGGATGGCGCCAGCGGCCTTCGGCGCTGCGCAGGGCGGCTCGGCTGGGGTGGCAGATCGGCACCATCTCGCTGCCGATCACGTAGTCGGCCTGCCATTGCGGCCACTGTCCGGCGGTGCCGGCGAGGATGGCGGCGTCAGGGGCCGGGCCGGAGAAGTCCTCCTTGCGGCGATAGGGCACGAAGTCCAGCACGATGTCGGGGTGGCGCCGGTGGAAATCGGGCAGCCGCGGCACCAGCCAGACGCTGGCCAGGGTCGGCACGGCGGACAGGGTCAGGGCGTGGCGCCGGTCGCCGGCGAGGAGGGCGGTGCTGGCGCTCTCGATTGCCGCCAGCGGTCCCGCGACCGCTTCGAGCAATTGCCGGCCGCTTGCCGTCAGCACGATGCGATGGGCGTTGCGCTGCAGCAGGGGCTGGCCGAAATGGTCCTCCAGGCGCGCGATGGCACGGCTGATGGCGCCCTGTGTCACGCACAGCTGCTCTGCCGCGCGGGTAAAGCTGCCCAGCTTCGCCGCCGCGGCGAAGGCGTGCAGTTCCGACATCGAGGGCGAGCGAATCCGCATGGGGCAGGGGAGGGGGGCGAGGATGCCCGTTGGTAATGCAAGCGTGCAATATAGTCGTTTGTGCCAGGCCGGTAAACTGCCGACACTGGCCGGCTCAATCAGGGAAAAGCCAAGGAGATATCCCATGAACCGAGCCTGTGCGCCACGCCGGCGATTCGTCCTGTCCTGCTTTGCCATTGCGGCTGTCGTGGCCGCCGCACTGCCCGCGGCTTCCGCGCTGGCGCAGGACAAGTATCCGAGCCGCCCCATCAAGTTGGTGGTACCGTTCGCCGCTGGCGGGTCGACGGACCTGATCGCACGCCTGGTCTCGGAGTATGCCGGCCGTGAGCTGGGCCAGTCGGTGGTGGTGGAGAACAAGGGGGGCGCGGGAGGCTCGCTCGGCATGGAGCAGGTCGCCCGGTCGGCGCCGGACGGCTACACCATCGGCATGGCGACGGTCAGCACCCATGGCTCGAATCCGGCGGTATTCCCCAAGCTGAGCTACGACCCGATCAAGGACTTCGCGCCGATCACCAATGTCGTGGCCATCCCCAGCGTGTTTGCCGTGCATCCGAGCGTGCCTGCCAAGACCATGCAGGAGTTCATCGCACTGGCCAAGGCCAACCCGGGCAAGTACAGCTTCGCTTCCCCGGGGGCGGGTTCGCTCGGGCACGTCAACATCGAGAACTTCATGATGCTGGCGAAGATCGACCTGCTGCACGTGCCGTACAAGGGAGCGGGCCTGGCCCTGAACGATGCGGTGGCGGGGCAGGTGAGCGCCATCACCGACAATCTGTCGTCGACGCTGCCACACGTGAAATCCGGCCGCCTGCGTGCGCTGGCGGTACTGGGCGCGGCGCGCTCACCGCTGCTGCCGAACGTGCCGACCTATGCGGAGCTGGGCTTCAAGGATATGGGCGACGGCGGCTGGTTCGGCATCGTGGCACCGGCCGGTACGCCCCCCGCGATCGTCGCCAGGCTGAACGCGGCCATCCACAAGGGGATGCAGAATCCGGACTTCAAGCGCCGTGTGGAGGAGTCGGGCGGCACGCTGATCCCGAACTCGCCGGAGCAGTTCAGGGCGCAGATGCAGCAGGCGATGGCGCGCTATGCGCGTGTGGCCAAGGCCGCCAATATCAAGCTGGACTGAGCATGACGGCATCGTTCGACAAGCCGGCGGCGCCGGCACCGTTTCTCCTGTGGCAGGCGGAAGAGGGGGAGGGCGTGCCGCTGGTGTGCGATTCACCGCACAGCGGGACCTTCTACCCGGCCGATTTCGGTTCGGTGCTGCCGCAGCAGCGACTGCGCGGCGGCGAGGATACCCACGTCGAGGCCTTGTGGGAGCATGTGCCGCGCGTCGGCGGCACGCTGCTCGCGGCGACGTTCCCGCGCGTCTACATCGACCCCAACCGGACGCTGGAGGATCTCGATCCGGAACTGCTTGAAGGGGCGTGGCCGGAGCCGCTTGCGCCGGGAGAGAAGACGCGCCTGGGCTATGGCCTGGTGTGGAGCCGGATGGACTCGTCCACGCCGATCTATGCGCGCAAGCTCGGCGTGGATGAGGTCCGGCAACGGATCGACCGTTACTACCGGCCCTACCATGCCGCACTGGGGGAGGCCGTCGAGGCGGCCCATCGACGCTTCGGAGCGGTCTGGCACCTGAACCTGCATTCGATGCCGAACAATGCCTACGAGCGCTTGAAGATCCAGAGCCCGCATCCGCTGGCGGACTTCGTGCTGGGCGATCGCGACGGCAGCACCTGCGAGCCTGGCATCGTGGACCTGGTCGAGACGGTGCTGCGCGGCATGGGATACACGGTGGCGCGCAATGATCCCTACAAGGGCGTGCAGTTGATCGCGCGCATCGGCCGGCCGGCAGAGCGCCGCAACAGTCTGCAGATCGAGATCCGCCGCCCGCTCTACATGGACGAGGTGAGCCGCGAGCGCAACGGCGGCTTCGCCAAGCTGCAGCGTGACCTGGGCCTGCTGACCGAGGAGATCGCGCACTATCTGCGCAGGCAGCTCTGAGCGGGGCAAGCCGTTGTTCCACGTGAAACACTGGCTGGGCATTCCATGCCCGGCTTTTTTGTGTCCGGATTCGATGTTTCACGTGGAACACAGTCGAGGTGCCGACCGCTTCGCATTGACGATGTTTCACGTGAAACACACGCCGGCTGAAAAGGCCGCGTAGTCGAATGCCGCTATAATTCGACATCCCGTTTTCCCTCGCGACCTCCTGGAGGAGGTGTCCCCATGCTTTACCCGAAAGAGTTCGACGTTATCGTCGTCGGCGGTGGCCATGCCGGCACCGAGGCGGCGCTTGCCGCAGCCCGTATGGGCTGCCAGACCCTGCTGCTGACCCATAACATCGAGACCTTGGGGCAGATGAGCTGCAATCCGTCCATTGGCGGCATCGGCAAGGGGCATCTGGTCAAGGAAGTCGATGCCATGGGTGGGGCGATGGCCGCCGCCACCGACGAGGCCGGCATCCAGTTCCGCATTCTCAACTCCAGCAAGGGACCGGCCGTGCGCGCCACGCGTGCCCAGGCTGACCGCGTGCTGTATCGCAAGGCGATCCGCACCCGGCTGGAGAACCAGCCGAACCTGATGCTGTTCCAGCAGGCGGTCGACGACCTGATGGTGGAGGGTGACCGCGTGGTCGGGGCGATGACCCAGGTCGGCATTGCTTTCCGCGCCCGCGCCGTGGTGCTGACTGCGGGTACCTTCCTGGACGGCAAGATCCACGTCGGCCTGGATCATTACACCGGCGGACGCGCCGGCGATCCCGCCGCGGTATCGCTGTCGGCACGCCTCAAGGAGCTGAAGCTGCCGCAGGGCCGCCTGAAGACCGGCACACCGCCCCGGATCGACGGCCGCACCATCGATTTCACGGTCATGGAAGAGCAGCCGGGCGATCTTGATCCCGTGCCGGTGTTCTCCTTCCTGGGCCGCCCTGAACAGCATCCGCAACAGCTGCCGTGCTGGATCACCCATACCAACGGACTGACCCACGACATCATCCGTGGCGGCCTCGACCGCTCGCCGATGTACACGGGCGTCATCGAAGGAGTGGGGCCGCGCTATTGCCCCTCCATCGAGGACAAGATCCATCGCTTCGCCAGCAAGGAGAGCCACCAGATCTTCCTCGAGCCGGAAGGGCTGACCACGAACGAGTTCTATCCGAATGGCATCTCGACCAGCCTGCCATTCGACGTGCAGCTGGAACTGGTGCACTCGATCCGTGGCCTGGAAAGCGCACATATCCTGCGCCCCGGCTATGCCATCGAGTACGACTACTTCGACCCGCGCGCGCTGAAGGCTTCGCTGGAGAGCAAGGCGATCGAAGGCCTGTTCTTCGCCGGCCAGATCAATGGCACCACCGGCTACGAAGAAGCCGCGGCCCAGGGCCTGCTGGCTGGCATCAATGCCGGCTGCTTCGCGCGCGAGCGAGATCCGTGGACGCCGCGGCGCGATCAGGCCTACCTCGGCGTGCTGGTGGACGATCTGATCACGCGCGGCGTGACCGAGCCCTACCGCATGTTCACCAGCCGTGCCGAGTTCCGCCTGAGCCTGCGCGAGGACAACGCCGATATGCGCCTGACCGAAGCCGGCCGGGAGCTTGGTGTAGTTGACGACGTGCGTTGGGATGCGTTCAACCGCAAGCGCGACGCTGTTTCACGTGAAACAGAAAGGCTCAAGAGCACCTGGGTCAACCCGGCGCTGCTACCGCCCGAGGACGCGGTGCCGCTGCTGGGCAAGGCCATCGAGCGTGAATACAGCCTGGCCGATCTGCTGCGCCGTCCCGGTGTCAGCTATGAAGCGCTGATGGCGCTGCAGGGCGGGCGCCATGCAGCCGAGGCTCCGCTCGATGCCGAGCCGATGATCGCGGACCAGATCCGTGAGCAGATCGAGATCGGCATCAAGTACCACGGTTACATCGCCCGCCAGGCGGCCGAGGTGGACAAGCTCGGTGCCAATGAGGCAACCCGGCTGCCACCGGACTTCGACTACACCGAAGTCCGCGGCCTGGGCTTCGAAGTCAGCCAGAAACTCAACCAGCATCGCCCGGAAACGCTGGGCCAGGCTTCGCGTATCTCTGGCGTCACACCTGCTGCGATCTCGCTGCTGCTGGTTCACCTGAAGAAGAAGGGCATGGGACGCAAGGCCGGCCAGCCCGCCCAGGCCGGCACGGGCCAGCCTCCGCAAGAGGCGGCCTGAGTGACGGCGCCGAAATCCTTCGCCGGCGCGGACGACACCGCGCTGCGCCGCCGGCTCGAAGCCGGCCTGTCCGCCATCGGCCTGGCGCTTGCGCCAGGACAAGTGGATACCTTGCTCGCCTATCTGGCGCTGCTGCGCAAGTGGAACGGGGTCTACAACCTGACCGCCATCCGCCATCCCGACGAGATGCTGAGCCATCACCTGCTGGATTCGCTGGCAGCGGTGCCGGCGCTGGCCGAGGCCGCGCGCGCAGCCGCCGTGACGCCTCCGGCACGGGGCAGGGTGCTGGACGTCGGTTCGGGCGGTGGCATGCCGGGCCTGCCGCTGGCTATCTCCTGTCCGGACCTGTCGGTGCTGATGGTCGATATCGTGCAGAAGAAGACCGCCTTCCTGACCCAGTGCCGGGCGCAGCTCGGCCTGTCGAATGCCGGTGCGCACTGGGGGCCGGTGGAAAAACTGGACGATGCCCAGGGCTTCGCCGTGATCACTTCGCGTGCTTTTGCCGAGCTGGTCGATTTCGTCACCCTGTCGGGCCACCTGCTGGCACCGGGCGGCAAGCTGGTCGCGATGAAGGGCGTCTACCCGCACGCTGAACTGGAACGGATGGAGGCGGCCGGCCTGATGGCCGACTGGCAACTGGACGCCGTGCCGCGCCTGGCTGTTCCCGAACTGGACGCCGAACGGCACCTGGTGGTGCTGTCGCGCCGCTGAACCCATGCCGGAGAGGGCACGGCCACCTGGCGCCGCCCGTTCCGGCCTATCGAATGACAAGCAGGAGCCTCTGAAGCATATGGCCAAGGTATTCGTGATCGCAAACCAGAAGGGCGGGGTGGGCAAGACCACCACCACGGTGAACCTCGCCGCCGGCCTGGCCGCCCAGGATCAGCGCGTGCTGCTGGTCGACCTCGATCCGCAGGGCAACGCCTCGATGGGCTCGGGCATCGACAAGCAGTCGCTGGAGCACAGCGTCTACCAGGTGCTGGTCGGCCTGGCCACGATTCCACAGGCGCGCCAGCGTTCGGAGTCCGGCAAGTACGATGTGCTGCCCGCCAACCGCGAGCTGGCGGGTGCCGAGGTGGAGCTGGTCGAGCTGGAACAGCGCGAACGCCGGCTCAAGCAGGCCATCGCCGAGGTCGATGCCGATTATGACTTCGTGCTGATCGACTGCCCGCCCTCGCTGTCGCTGCTGACCCTCAATGGACTTTGCGCAGCGCATGGCGTGATCGTGCCGATGCAATGCGAGTACTTCGCGCTCGAGGGCCTGTCGGATCTGGTCAATACCATCAAGCAGGTCCACGCCAACCTGAACCGCGACCTCAAGGTGATCGGCCTGCTGCGCGTCATGTTCGATCCCCGTGTCACGCTGCAGCAGCAGGTATCGGCGCAGCTGGAGGCGCACTTCGGCGACAAGGTGTTCAAGACCGTGATCCCGCGCAATGTGCGCCTTGCCGAGGCACCGTCGTACGGCATGCCGGGCGTTGCTTTCGATGCCTCGTCCAAGGGCGCGAAAGCCTATCTCGACTTCGGCGCGGAGATGATCGCCCGCGTCAAGCAGCTTGGTTGAGTACATTTGCATACATTGATGGCTGGACAGGCGTGGCGTCCGCCGCGCGCAGCAAGGAAGCGAGCATGAGTACCGTAAAGAAGAAGGGACTGGGCCGTGGCCTCGAGGCGTTGCTGGGCGGCCCTGCCGAAATCGTCGAGACGGCCAGGCAGGAGGGCGCGCCGCAGGTGCTGCGGCTGGACCAGCTGCAGCCCGGCAAGTACCAGCCGCGCACACGCATGGACGAGGGCGCGCTGCAGGAGCTGGCGGCGAGCATCCGCGCCCAGGGCCTGATGCAGCCGATCCTGGTGCGCCGCGTGGCCGAGCCCGATCGCTACGAGATCATCGCCGGTGAGCGGCGCTTCCGCGCCTCCAAGCTGGCGGGCCTGGACAAGGTACCGGTGCTGGTGAAGGAGGTGGCCGACGAAGTCGCGGCCGCGATGGCGCTGATCGAGAACATCCAGCGCGAAGACCTGAACCCGCTGGAGGAGGCGCAGGGCATCATGCGCCTGATCCGCGAATTCCGCTTCACCCACGAGCAGGCCGCCGAAGCGGTGGGCCGCTCGCGCAGCGCGGTCTCCAACCTGCTGCGCCTGCTCAATCTCGCCCAGCCGGTGCAGACCATGCTGATGGCCGGGGATCTCGACATGGGCCACGCGCGCGCGCTGCTGGCCGTGGACGGCGCCACCCAGATCACACTGGCGAATCAGGTCGTCAACAAGCGGCTGTCGGTGCGCGAGACCGAGAAGCTGGTTGCCGCCGCACTGAAACCGGTCGAGCTGACATCGCTGAAGCACCGTGCCGGTGCAGGCGGGCGCGATGTGGCCCGTCTCGAAGAAGAACTCTCGGATGCGCTCGGCCTGCCGGTGCAGATCAAGCTCAATACACGTGGCAAGGGCCAGTTGACCGTGCGCTTCACCAGCAACGACGCGCTGGATGAAGTGCTGGTGCGCCTGCGTGGCGCGGTCGGCGACCAGCGCGTCGCCTGAGTCCGGTCCGTCCTGAAGGGACGGCGCCATGCAGCGGCCGCATCGCAATCGGTGCGATTACCCCGCACATCGTTGTCGCGCCGCCGTTTCCGCCCCATGCTGAAGGCAAAGGCGTGGCGCGGCTGCCGCGCCGATCTCGCAAGGCAAATGTAAGCAGATTGACTCGAATCGGGGAATCCCCTTAAAATCGTGCGGTTTGAATTCTGGTCGGACCGAAAAGTTCCGGCCTGGAACGAGGCAGGCAGGGTAGTGGCTCGAGACCGTCAGCAGCAACACCGGCAAGGCCCGGATACCGATCACGCGACAGGTCCGCAAGCGGACGCGGTGCATCGGGAAGACAAGGCCCGCAGGGCAGACTGGACGGACGAGGCGGAGACAGAGGACGACATCGTCGAACCGCTGTCGCATGCCGACGCGGTGAACCTCTTCGGCGAGCGCGCGCTACGCGCATCGCGCATGACACCTGGCAAGGTGGTACTGGTCCAGGTGGTGGTGACCCTGTTGTCGGCAGCGGCGTGGGGCTGGTTCGGCCGGCCCGGTGCGGCATCGGCCTGGTCGGCCTGGTTCGGCGGCATGGTGTGCTTCGTGCCGAGCGGCTTCTTCGCGCTGCGCCTGTGGATGATGCGCGCGCGTCCGTCGATCAGTGGTCTGGTCGTTGGCGAAGCGATCAAGGTGTTCGGCACCGCCGCACTGTTCGTGCTGGTGGTAGTGCTGTACCACGATCTGCGCTGGGTGCCGATGCTTGTCACGTTCCTGCTTGCACTCAAGTCCTATTGGGTGGCGCTGGCCATACGCTAGTGCGCTGCCCGGGGCGACCGGGGCCGGAAGCGGCGCCTTGCTCCGAAATGGGGCGCGCAGGTGGATTTTCAAGGGTTGCAGTGCGCGCGTCATCACGGTGACGCGGGGCACGGATAGGTTAACAGGGTCTTGCACGCGGTGACCGGCCACTGGGCCGAAGGCGGAGCAAGAAACATACCGGGCGCAGGCAGAGCGCCGCGCCGGTGCGGCAGATTTCTCAATATACCGTTCGTTCGACATGTCTGAAGCCATCCCGGGCGCGGAACACGCGCTGACACCCTCCGGCTATATCGCCGAACACTTGCAGAACCTGAACTCCATCGGCGGCAAGCAAGCCTCCGTGGTCGACTTCAGCGTTCTCAACTATGACACGATCTTCTGGTCGGTGCTGTGCGGCCTGATCGCCGTCGGCTTCCTGATGATCGCCGCGCGCCGCGTTACCGCCGGCGTGCCGGGCCGCTTCCAGGCCTTCGTCGAGATGATCGTCGAGATGGTCGACGACCAGGCCAAGGGCATCATCCACGGTGACCGTTCCTGGATCGCCCCGCTGGCCCTGATGGTGTTCTGCTGGATCACCATCATGAACGCGGTCGACCTGATCCCGGTCGACTGGGTCACCGGCCTCAACAGCTTCCTCGGCATCTTCCACCTGCACCTGCCGCACCACCGCGCGGTCGCCACGGCCGACCTGAACGGCACGCTGGGCATGTCGTTCTCGGTGCTGATCCTGATGATCTACTACAGCTTCAAGATCAAGGGCGCGGGCGGCTTCATGCACGAGCTGTTCTCGGCCCCGTTCGGCGCCAAGTGGTATCTGGCCCCGTTCAACCTGGTCCTCAACATCATCGAGTTCCTGGCCAAGGCCGTCTCGCTCGGCATGCGGTTGTTCGGCAACATGTACGCCGGCGAACTGGTGTTCCTGCTGATCGCACTGCTGGGTTCGATGTGGACCTTCGGCGCCGACCTGAGCGCGCTGGGCTTCGTCGGCCATGTGCTGGCGGGTGCCGTGTGGGCGATCTTCCACATCCTGATCGTGCTGCTGCAAGCCTTCATTTTCATGATGCTGACGCTGGTGTACATCGGCCAGGCACACGATCACCACTGATTTCCGGTTTTTGGTTTTTTGGTTTTTTGGTTCTAAGTCTCTCTAAATTAAAGGAGTCATCATGCAAGCATTTCTCGCCAACATCCAGGGTCTGACCGCTATCGGCATCGGCATCATCATCGGTCTGGGCGCAATCGGCGCCTGCCTGGGTATCGCCCTGATGGGTGGCAAGTACATCGAAGCCTGCGCACGTCAGCCCGAGCTGATGAACCCGCTGCAGACCAAGATGTTCCTGCTGGCTGGCCTGATCGACGCGGCATTCCTGATCGGTGTGGGTGTGGCCATGCTGTTCGCCTTCGCCAACCCGCTGCTGGCTGTCATCAAGTAATTCTTTTCGGTCTGCATGATGCTGACGGGCGGCGCGGGCCACCAGCCTGGCCGCCTTTTGCGCATTTATCTGTAGTTTGATTACCGAAAGGAACACACCATGAATCTGAACGCAACGTTTCTTGCGCAGATGGTCGTGTTCTTCATCCTGTGGTGGGTTGTTGCCAAATTCATTTGGCCGCCGCTGGTGAAGGCGCTCGACGAACGCGCAAAGAAGATCGCCGATGGCCTCGCCGCCGCCGAGAAGGGCAAGGCTGAGCTCGAACTCGCCAACAAGCGCGTGGACCAGGCCATGTCCGAAGCCCGCACGGAAGGCGCGCAGCGCGTTGCCGACGCCGAGAAGCGCGCCCAGCTGGTCGCCGACGAGATCAAGCAGAACGCTCAGGCCGAAGCCGCGCGCATCATCGCCCAGGCCAAGACCGACGCCGAGCAGCAGGTCACCAAGGCGCGCGAGCAATTGCGCGACCAGGTCTCCGTGCTGGCCGTCAAGGGTGCCGAGCAGATCCTCAAGCGTGAAGTGAATGCGCAGGTCCACGCCGATCTGCTCAACCAACTCAAGGCTGAGCTCTAATCATGGCAGAAACCGCAACCATTGCCCGTCCCTACGCTGAGGCGCTGTTCCGCGCCGCCAGCGAATCGAGCGCAGGCAATCTGGGTGCATGGTCCGAGCTGATGTCGGAGATGGGGCAGGTTGCCGCCAACCCCGACATGCAGGCGCTCGCCACCGATCCGAACGTGCCCGGCGAGAAGCTGGCCGAGACGTTCCTCTCGGTGCTGAAGTCTCCGGTCAACGACGAAGCCAAGCGCTTCGTCCAGCTGCTGGTGGAAAACAACCGCCTGATCGTGCTGCCGGAGATCGCCGAGCAATTCCATGTGCTCAAGAACGCCCGCGAAGGTTCGGCCGATGTCGAGATCACCAGTGCCTTCCCGATGGAAGGTGCCCAGTTGAACGACCTGGTCGCCGCGCTCGAGCGCAAGTTCGGCCGCAAGCTGCAACCCAAGGTGGCGGTCGACCCGTCCCTGATCGGCGGCGTATGCGTCAAGGTCGGCGACGAAGTGCTCGACACCTCGGTGCGCGCGCGCCTGGCTTCCATGCAAGCCGCGCTGACCGCATGATGCGCCATTGAGCGCACCGGCCGACGGATTGAAGAATTAGGAGCATTGTGATGCAACTGAACCCCTCAGAAATCAGCGAGCTGATCAAGTCCCGCATCTCGGGCCTTGGCGCCGACGCTGAAGTGCGCAACACCGGCACGGTGATTTCCGTGACCGATGGTATCTGCCGCGTGCACGGCCTGTCCGGCGTGATGCAGGGCGAGATGCTGGAATTCCCGGGCAACACCTTCGGCCTCGCGCTGAACCTCGAGCGCGACTCGGTCGGCGCCGTGGTGCTGGGTGAGTACGAACACATTTCCGAAGGCGACACGGTCAAGTGCACCGGCCGCATTCTGGAAGTGCCCGTGGGCAAGGAACTGCTGGGCCGCGTGGTCAACACGCTGGGCCAGCCGATCGACGGCAAGGGCCCGATCAACGCCAAGGAAACCGACGTGATCGAGAAGGTCGCGCCGGGCGTGATCGCGCGCCAGTCGGTGAGCCAGCCGGTGCAGACCGGCCTGAAGTCGATCGACGCCATGGTGCCGATCGGCCGCGGCCAGCGCGAGCTGATCATCGGCGACCGCCAGACCGGCAAGACCGCTGTCGCCGTCGACTCGATCATCAACCAGAAGGGCAAGGGCGTCTTCTGCGTGTACGTGGCAATCGGCCAGAAGGCTTCGACGATCGCCAACGTGGTGCGCAAGCTGGAAGAGCACGGCGCGATGGAATACACCATCGTCGTCGCCGCCGCCGCTTCGGACTCGGCCGCCATGCAGTACCTGGCCGCCTACGCCGGCTGCACGATGGGCGAATACTTCCGCGACCGCGGCGAAGATGCGCTGATCGTCTATGACGACCTGACCAAGCAGGCCTGGGCCTACCGTCAGGTGTCGCTGCTGCTGCGCCGCCCGCCGGGCCGCGAAGCCTACCCTGGCGACGTGTTCTACCTGCACTCGCGCCTGCTGGAGCGTGCCGCCCGCGTGAACGCCGACTACGTCGAGAAGTTCACCAATGGCGCCGTCAAGGGCAAGACCGGTTCGCTGACCGCGCTGCCCGTGATCGAAACGCAGGCCGGCGACGTGTCCGCATTCGTGCCGACCAACGTGATCTCGATCACCGACGGCCAGATCTTCCTGGAAACCGACCTGTTCAACGCCGGTATCCGCCCCGCTATCAACGCCGGTATCTCGGTGTCGCGCGTCGGCGGTGCCGCCCAGACCAAGGTCGTCAAGAAGCTGTCCGGCGGTATCCGTACCGACCTGGCCCAGTACCGTGAACTGGCTGCGTTCGCGCAGTTCGCCTCGGACCTGGACGACGCTACCCGCAAGCAGCTCGAGCGCGGCCGCCGCGTGACCGAACTGCTGAAGCAGCCGCAGTACCAGCCGCTGCAGGTGTGGCAGCTGGCCGCGTCGCTGTACGCTGCCAACAACGGCTTCCTCGACAACGTGGAAGTGAAGGACCTGCTGCCGTTCGAGAAGGGCCTGCACGACCACCTGAAGTCGAAGTACGCCGACCTCGTCAACCGCATCGAGGACACCAAGGATCTCTCGAAGGAAGACGAAGCCGCTCTGCGTGCCGCGATCGAGGATTTCAAGAAGTCCGCCGCGTTCTAACCACGTGATTCCGCAGCGCTGCGCCGGACGCCGCCGCAAGGTGGCGCCCGGCGCAGCGTGAATGGAGAGGAAGATATGGCCGGAACGAAAGAGATTCGAACCAAGATCAAGAGCGTGCAGAACACGCGCAAGATCACCAAGGCGATGGAGATGGTCGCCGCATCCAAGATGCGCAAGGCGCAGGAGCGGATGCGCAATGCCCGTCCCTACGCCGAGAAGGTGCGCAATATCGCGGCGCACCTGGCGGCAGCCAATCCCGAGTTCAAGCACCCCTTCATGGAAGCGCGCGAGGTCAAGCGTGCCGGCATGATCGTGGTGACCACCGACAAGGGCCTGTGCGGCGGCCTGAACACCAACGTGCTGCGCGCGGTCACGAACGAGCTTCGCGACCTGCAGGGTCGCAGCGTGCAGGTGCAGGCGACCGCCATCGGTACCAAGGGCATGCAGTTCCTCGGCCGTATCGGCGCCAAGGTGGTTTCGCACGTGGTGCATCTCGGTGACACCCCGCATCTGGAAAAGCTGATCGGCGCGATCAAGGTCCAGCTCGATGCCTTCACCAATGGCGAGATCGACGCCGTGTACCTGGCGTACACGAAGTTCGTGAACACCATGAAGCAGGAGCCGGTGGTCGAGCAGTTGCTGCCGCTGGCAGCGGACAAGCTGTCCCAGACCGAGGAAGAAAAGCGCGCGTACTCGTGGGACTACATCTACGAGCCCGACGCCCAGACCGTGGTGGAAGAACTGCTGGTCCGCTACGTGGAAGCGCTGGTGTACCAGGCCGTGGCCGAGAACATGGCGTCCGAGCAGTCGGCGCGCATGGTGGCCATGAAGGCGGCATCCGACAATGCCAAGAACGTGATCGGCGAGTTGCAGCTGGACTACAACAAGACCCGCCAGGCCGCGATCACCAAGGAACTGTCGGAAATCGTCAGCGGCGCAGCCGCCGTCTGATGCGCGTCTGAGGCGTCAAGAATTCAAGCTATCGGAGATACGAAATGAGTATCGGAAATATTGTGCAGTGCATTGGCGCCGTGGTGGACATCGAGTTCCCCCGCGACGCGCTGCCCAAGGTGTACGACGCGCTCGTGCTGGAAGACAGCGCCGAGGCCTCGTTCGCCGAGAAGGGCCTGACCTTCGAAGTGCAGCAACAGCTGGGTGACGGCGTGGTCCGCACCATCGCGCTGGGTTCGTCCGACGGCCTGCGCCGCGGCATGGCCGTGCGCGGCACCGGCGCCCCGATTTCGGTGCCGGTCGGTCACGGTACCCTGGGCCGCATCATGGACGTGCTGGGCCGCCCCATCGACGAGGCCGGTCCGATCGCTTCGGACGAGAAGCGCGCGATCCACCAGAAGGCACCGAAGTTCGACGAGCTGTCGCCCTCGGTTGACCTGCTCGAAACCGGCATCAAGGTGATCGACCTGGTCTGCCCGTTCGCCAAGGGCGGCAAGGTGGGCCTGTTCGGTGGCGCCGGCGTGGGCAAGACCGTCAACATGATGGAGCTCATCAACAACATCGCCAAGCAGCACAGCGGTCTGTCGGTGTTCGCCGGCGTGGGCGAGCGTACCCGTGAAGGGAACGACTTCTACCACGAAATGAAGGACTCGAACGTGCTCGACAAGGTGGCCATGGTGTTCGGCCAGATGAACGAGCCGCCGGGCAACCGTCTGCGCGTGGCACTTTCCGGCCTGACCATGGCCGAGAAGTTCCGCGACGAAGGCCGTGACATCCTGTTCTTCGTCGACAACATCTACCGCTACACGCTGGCCGGTACCGAAGTGTCGGCACTGCTGGGCCGTATGCCTTCCGCCGTGGGCTACCAGCCGACGCTGGCCGAGGAAATGGGCAAGCTGCAGGAGCGCATCACCTCGACCAAGACCGGTTCGATCACCTCGATCCAGGCCGTGTACGTGCCTGCGGATGACTTGACCGACCCGTCGCCGGCCACCACCTTCCTGCACTTGGACTCGACCGTCGTGCTGTCGCGTGACATCGCCGCGCTGGGTATCTACCCCGCCGTCGATCCGCTCGACTCGACCTCGCGCCAGCTCGACCCGCAAGTCGTCGGCACCGAGCACTACGAAGTCGCCCGCCGCGTGCAGCAGACCCTGCAGCGCTACAAGGAACTGCGCGACATCATCGCGATTCTGGGCATGGACGAACTGGCTCCGGAAGACAAGCTCGCCGTGGCGCGCGCTCGTAAGATCCAGCGTTTCCTGTCGCAGCCCTTCCACGTCGCGGAAGTGTTCACGGGTTCGCCGGGCAAGTACGTGCCGCTGAAGGAAACCATCCGCGGCTTCAAGATGCTGGTGGACGGCGAGTGCGACCACCTGCCCGAGCAGGCCTTCTACATGGTCGGCTCGATCGACGAAGCCTTCGAGAAGGCCAAGAAGCTCCAGTAAGCACCGTCTTCGTCCTGATGCGCGCCGGCAGCGGTGGCGCGCCAGGACGGAAACCAGGCTTCCCGGCGACGGGAAGCCGATGCTTACCGGGACAAAGGAATTCACATGGCAACCATTCTTGTAGACGTCGTCAGCGCGGAAGCGTCGATCTTCTCCGGTCAGGCGAAGTTCGTGGCGCTGCCGGGCGAGGCGGGTGAACTGGGCATCCTGCCCGGCCACACGCCGCTGATCACGCGCATCCAGCCGGGCGCCGTGCGTATCGAGAAGGAAGACGGCAGCGAAGAGTTCGTGTTCGTTGCCGGCGGTATTCTCGAAGTCCAGCCCAAGCACGTCACCGTGCTGGCCGATACCGCTATCCGCGGTGCCGACCTGGACGAAGCCAAGGCGCAAGAGGCCAAGCGCGCGGCCGAGGAAGCGCTGCAGAACAAGAGCAGCGACCTGGATCTGGCGCGTGCGCAGAGCGAACTGGCGGTCGCCGCCGCCCAGCTCGCGGCAATCTCGCGCCTGCGCCGCAAGCGTCGCTAAGGCGTCGCTGGAGTCTTGCGCGCCGGGACTGTTGTTTTCTTGCGCGACAGAGAAAAAGGCAGCCGGAAGGCTGCCTTTCTTCTTACGGGCACGCTATGCTTTCGTCCTGAACCGGCAAAAAAAACGCGCGGGCCGGGGAGGCACCGCGCGGACGGGAAAATCCCTTCGAGGGGTCAATTCGAAGGAACGGGTTCGGTTCAGGAATCACATCATCAGAGCGTACCGGCCAAGGCCGCGTCGCCGATCGGGTCATCCTGCAAGCCTGGACAGCCTCATCTGTTCGGGCGATCCAGGCACTTCAGACATTCTGCTGGGCTTTCTTCCAGCTGGCTTTCTTATCCAATCCCTCTAAGGGGCGCGTGCGCCAGCGCATTCGAAACGCTTACTGTGAAACCATTGTGGGGGAAACTTCCTAGGATGGCAGTAACAAAGTGTATCGTTTTGCAAGAAGTTGAAAGCCGCATCTGACCGTAATTCCCGCTTATCTGCGCCGTTTGTGCCGTATCTGGCGCGTGGCGGCTCGATCGGCGCCACACCTGTTACGTGCATCAATCGGCATCCAGCGTTGCAGAAATGCGGTGCATGCTGCGCTTTGGCAATGCGTTGCAAAGCAGGCCGCACCAGAAGCGGGATATTGTGGCGTATCCTCCTCCCATATCATGTGGCGTACGATCGCCTTGCTGCGCCGGCGGTGGGCGAGCCAGCCGGCTCCAGGCGTTCGGCGCACAATGTGGGCTGGCCAACCAAACAACGGGACAGGCGCGCAGGCGCCGGAGATCAAGCGATGACGGTAATGGAGTCCGCGGTGCAGGCCATGCTGGCCATGAAGACGGTGGCCGTGGCAGGTCTTTCCGACCGGCCGGAGCGGGCCAGCCACGAGGTGGCTGCCTTCCTGCAGCGCCAGGGCTTTCGCATCGTGCCGGTCAATCCGCGCCACGCGGGCGAGCGCATCCTGGGCGAACCTTGCCATGCGAGCCTGGCCGAGGCGGTCGCGGCTGCGCGCGCCGAGGGGCGCGAGATCGGCTGGGTGGACATCTTCCGCCGGCCGGATGATGCGCTGGCGGTCGTCGACGAGGCCATCGCGCTGGGACTGCGGGGAGTCTGGCTGCAGCTCGGCATCGTCAACGAGCTGGCCACGGCGCGGGCCCGGGCGGCCGGCCTGCTGGCGGTGCAGGACCGTTGCAGCAAGATCGAATGGATGCGCCGCTGAGCATAGTACCGCCCCCGTCACCGCTACACTCTGCCCATCGCGTACCCAAGTCAGCGTCCTCGTACTTCCGCCCATGGCCATCGATCCGCAGCTCCTCTCCTATTTCCAGCGCCTCGCCGAACGTTACGCCGGCCAGCCCGTGCCGCGGGATGCCGCGGACCGGCGGGCCCGTTTCGCCGACATCGCGCTGATGTCGCACGCGCCAGACGCGGAAATGCTGCGCACCGAAGAGATCGAGATCCCCCTGCCCGGACGCACGCTGGCGGCACGGCTGTTCCGGCCCCAGGGAAAGGTCTCCCCGCGGCTGCTGGTGTACTTCCATGGCGGCGGCTGGGTGGTCGGCTCGCGCGACACGCACCATTCCGTGGCCGCCTTCCTGGCGGCCGATACCGGGTGCGCCGTGGCCAGCGTCGAGTACCGCCTGGCTCCCGAGTTTCCCTTTCCCGCTCCTTGCGACGACGCCAGCGATTCCCTGCTGTGGCTGGCCGAGCAACGCGTCCGCCTGGGCTTCGATCCCGCCTTCCTCGCGGTCGCTGGCGATAGCGCGGGCGCTCACCTGGCCGCGCAGGCCGCCAACCAGGCCAGCCTGTTTGCCCACCCCGGCCTGGTCGATGCCCAGCTGCTGATCTATCCGGCCGCGGTGCCCGCCTTCAGCAGCGAAAGCTACCGCGCCTTCGGCGCCGGCCCGGGGCTGACGCGCGATGAAATGGCCTGGTACTGGCAGCAGTTCATCGGCGACGAGGCGCTCGCACGCGGCGCCGGGCAGGAAGACACGCGCATTCACCTGATGGGCGCCGCACCGCGGCACATGCCCCCCGCTACCGTGGTGGTGGTGGCCGCGCACGACGTGCTGCGCGACGACGGCCTCGCCTATGCCGACTACCTTGTACGCCATGGCGCGCCGGTGATCACCATCGAGGCCTCCGGTATGACGCACGGCTTCGCACGCCTGCAGCCTGAGGCCGCGCGGGCACGCGAATGGATGCGCCGCGCGGCCCAGTCCTTCACCAGCCTGCTCGACGAGGCCTGAGTTCGCTCGCCGCCGTCGCCGAAGCGCCGGTGGCCGGCCGCCTATCCCTTAGAATGGCGGTCTTACGAGGGAGACCATGACCGCCTTGCAGAACGATACCTTGCTGCGCGCGCTGCGCCGGCAGCCGACCGAGTACACGCCGCTGTGGCTGATGCGCCAGGCCGGCCGCTACTTGCCCGAGTACAACGCCACGCGCGCGCGCGCCGGCAGCTTTCTCGGCCTGGCCAAGAATCCGGCCTATGCGACCGAGGTCACCCTGCAGCCGCTCGACCGCTATCCGCTGGACGCGGCCATCCTCTTCTCCGACATCCTGACCGTGCCGGATGCCATGGGCCTGGGCCTGTCCTTCGCCCAGGGCGAGGGTCCCCGCTTTGCCCGCCCACTGCGCACCGAAGCGGACGTCCAGCAACTCGCCGTGCCCGACATGGCTTCGCTGCAGTACGTCTTCGATGCCGTGGCCGAGATCCGCCGCGCCCTGGTGCAGGACGGACGCCAGCGCGTGCCGCTGATCGGCTTCTCCGGCAGTCCATGGACGCTGGCCTGTTATATGGTGGAGGGCGGCGGCTCGGACGACTTCCGCACCGTGAAGTCGATGCTGTATGCGCGGCCCGACCTGATGCATCGCATCCTCGACATCAACGCCCAGGCCGTGACCGCCTACCTGAATGCGCAGATCGAGGCGGGTGCCCAGGCGGTGATGCTGTTCGACACCTGGGGCGGTGTCCTGGCCGACGGGATCTACCAGGCTTTCTCGCTGGAGTATATGCGGCGGGTGCTGGCCGGGATCCGCCGCAGCCATGATGGCGAGAGCGTGCCAGCCATCGTCTTCACCAAAGGAGGCGGGCTGTGGCTGGAAGCGCTCGCCGACAGCGGCGCCGATGCCGTCGGGCTGGACTGGACCGTCAACCTCGCCGAGGCGCGCCGGCGCAGCGGCGGGCGCGTGGCGCTGCAGGGCAATCTGGATCCGACCGTGCTGTTCGCACCTGAAGCGGCGATCCGCGAACAGGCCCGGCGCGTGCTGGACGACTATGCGGCAGCGGGGGGCAGCGACGGCCACGTGTTCAACCTGGGACACGGGATCTCGCAGTTCACGCCGCCCGAGCACGTGACCATCCTGGTTGACGAGGTGCACCGGCACAGCCGGCGCCTGCGTGCGGCGCAGGCGTGACATCCCGGAACGCCGCCTGCCGCAAGGCGGCGGCGGGATCATGCGCTGCAGCGAGCGGCTGTATCGCCTGGCCGGCGGCGTAAACGGCGCGGCGCACGCGCTGTCAAGTAAACTTTTTTGTGCCATTTCGCCAATCCGGTGCAGCTTCTTGCTTGTCAAGGCTTGACTTATGCACACCGATGGGTTTGCCGCAGTGCAAGAGCGGGTTATTCCCTAACTCATCTGAGGGGTGTCTGCAAGTGCTTGATTTCAAAAGGATTGGATCTGCGCCTAAGCCACACCCCGAGCCGGTGGATGCCTTGATTGACGGGCCTTGGCGGGTTCTGGCGCTCAGTTTTCAACAAAGTTATCCACAGGCAGCCAGGGGGCAGTGGAAAAGCCGTCATCGATCATCGACTTAGAGGCACATTTGATGTTTTACTTTAAGTTGATGCTGCGTCGCACCCAAAATTTGCCCGCGGCGGCGGCGCACAAGGGCGGCGCGGCGCGACGCCCACCCCTGGTGCGCCGCCCGCCGCATGCGCGGGGAATGCACCCGTGAATCCCGCCACCGAGGACACCGCCAGCGCTTGCGCGGCCGACGTCGTAACGGCCGCGGCGGGGCTGGCTGCGGTGTTTCCCGCCGCGGAGCCCGGCATCGTGCGCGTCGCCCTGGATACGCCGGCGGCCGACAGCTTCGACTACCTCGGCAGCGACGCTGCCACCCCCGGCGCGATCGTCAGCGTGCCCTTCGGCCGCCGCGAGCTGGTCGGCGTGGTGTTGGGCCGTGCCGACAGCAGCGAGGTGCCGGCAGAGCGGCTGCGCCCGGTGAGGGCGCAGGTGGACTGGCTGCCTCCGCTCGATGCGAACTGGATGGCGCTGGCCGTCTTTGCGGCTCGCTACTACCATCGCTGCCTCGGTGAAGTGATGCTGCCGGCCCTTCCTCCCGCTTTGCGCGAGAGCGCCGGCTGGGCGGGGCTCGCGCAGCGGGCGCAGGGCAGGTTCTATCGCTTGCTGCCCGGGGCCGGCCAGGCCCTGCTCGACAGCGTGCCGGCGCGTGCGCGCAGCGTGATGGCATTGGCGCAGGCGCTGACGGCCGCGGCCGACGATGCCGGCGAGGATGGCGGGCCGGGCCTGTCCGCCAGCGAGGCGCGCGCCTTGTGCAGCGCCGCGCCGGCCCGCCTCGCGCAATGGGAAGAGGCTGGATGGATCGAGGCCGAGACCCGTGCCCGCCCGCTGCTGGCAACCGAGCCCGGGCGGGCGCCCTCGGAGCCGCCGCCGCTCCATGCGGAGCAGCGGCAGGCGGTCGAGGCGATCGGCGCGGCGCAGGGCTTTTCCCCGTTCCTCCTGCACGGCGTCACCGGCAGCGGCAAGACCGAGGTCTACCTGCACGCCATCGCGCAGGCGCTGGCCGCCGGCCCGCACGCCCAGGTGCTGATGCTGGTACCCGAGATCAACCTGACGCCGCAGCTGCAGGCGCGCGTGGCCGCGCGCTTTCCGGGCGAGCCGCTGGCGGTGCTGCACAGCGGCCTGGCCGAGCAGGAGCGCAGCCTGCAATGGCTGGCCGCGCATCGCGGCGAGGCGCGTATCGTGCTGGGCACGCGCATGGCCATCATGGCCTCCCTGCCGCGCCTGGCGCTGATCCTGGTCGATGAGGAGCACGATACCTCCTACAAGCAGCAGGACGGCCTGCGCTACTCGGCGCGGGACCTCGCGGTCTGGCGCGCCAAGCAGCTCGGCATTCCGGTGGTGCTGGGTTCGGCCACGCCTTCGATGGAATCCTGGTGGCGCGCCGAGCAAGGTGCCTACCGCAAGCTGGTGCTGCGCGAGCGCGCCCAGGCCGACGCCGTGCTGCCAGCGGTGCGGCTGGTCGACCTGAACCACGAGCGCCAGCGCCAGCGGCCGCTCTACGAGGGGTTGTCGGTGCCGCTGCTGGACGCGGTGCAGGCGCGCCTCGAGCGCGGCGAGCAGAGCCTGCTCTTCCTCAACCGGCGCGGCTATGCGCCGGTGCTGGCCTGCGATGCCTGCGGCTGGCTGTCCGGCTGTCCGCGCTGTTCCGCCTACCTGGTGCTGCACCGGCCCGAGCGGCGGCTGCGCTGTCACCATTGCGGGCTGGAGGCGCCGGTGCCGCACCATTGTCCCGACTGCGGCAATATGGACATCGCTCCGCTGGGGCGCGGCACGCAGCGAGTCGAAGAGGCCCTGGCGGCGCGTTTTCCACAGGCCCGCATCGCCCGCATCGATGCCGACTCGACACGCCGCAAGGGCAGCGCCCAGGCCATGTTCGACGATGTCCACGCCGGCGAGGTCGACATCCTGGTCGGCACGCAGATGGTGGCCAAGGGGCATGACTTCCAGCGCGTCACGCTGGTCGGCATCGTCCACCCGGACGCCGCCATGTTCAGCCACGACTTCCGCGCCGCCGAGCACCTGTTCGCCTCGCTGATGCAGGTGGCCGGGCGCGCCGGACGGGCCGGCCTGGCGGGCGAGGTACTGATCCAGACGCGCTACCCCGACGCTCCGGCTTTGCAGGCGCTGGCCCGCCATGACTATGATGGATTCGCTGGCGCCCAATTGCGCGAACGCCGCCAGGCGGGCCTGCCGCCCTTCGCCTACCAGGCCTTGCTGACGGCCGAGTACGGCCAGCTGGACCGGGCGCTGGCCTTCCTGCAGGCCGCGCGCCGGCAGGCGGAGCAGGGCGTGCCGGCGCCCGAGGTGCAACTGCACGATCCGGTGCCGATGTCGATGGTGCGGGTCGCCAACCGCGAACGTGCCCAGATGCTGGTGGAAAGCCACTCGCGCGCGGCGCTGCAAAGGTTTATCAGCGCATGGGTGCTGACTTTCGATGGCATCGGCGAGGCCGCGAAGGGCGTGCGCTGGCAGTTGGAGGTGGATCCGCTGCGGATCTGAGCGGCCCCGGCTGCACGCCAGCGGGATATTTGAGGTGCAACCGCGTTTACCCCTATGAAAACGCTGGTTGCGCCTGGTTGCACCGCGGCTTGCGGGCGGCGTAAGATGGCGCCAACCCAACGATTGCCGCAGCGACCACGGCCGGTCGCGGCCCAGCCAGGAGAACCGCACGCATGGCTACCACCACCCTGGGCGTCAAGCTCGACGACGCCTCGCGCGAGCGCCTCAAGCGCGCCGCCCAGCGCATCGACCGCACGCCGCACTGGCTGATCAAGCAGGCCATCTTCAGCTACCTCGAGCAGATCGAGAACGGCCTGCTGCCGCACGGTGCCGCCGATGCGGCGGAGTCGGGCGCGGCCGACGGCGCGGACGCCGCGGCCGCCGAGAGCGCGCCCCAGCCCTTCCTCGAATTCGCGCAGAGCGTGCAGCCGCAATCGGTGCTGCGCGCAGCCATCACCTCCGCCTATCGCCGGCCCGAGCCAGAGTCGGTGCCGGTGCTGCTGGAACAGGCTCGCCTGCCAGCGGTGCAGTCGGAGGCGGCCGTGGCCATGGCGGCGGCGCTGGCGCGGCGCCTGCGCGAGCGCAAGGCCGGCGGGAGCCCGGGCTGGAGCAAGCAGGGGCTGGTGCAGGGACTGGTGCAGGAGTTCTCGCTGTCCTCGCAGGAAGGGGTGGCGCTGATGTGCCTGGCCGAGGCCCTGTTGCGCATTCCCGACAAGGCGACGCGCGATGCGCTGATCCGCGACAAGGTCAGCGGCGCCAACTGGCAGTCGCACCTGGGCCAGAGCCGCTCCCTGTTCGTCAACGCGGCGACCTGGGGCCTGCTGCTGACCGGCAAGCTGGTCACCACCCACACCGAGACCGGGCTCACCCATGCCCTCACGCGCCTGATCGGCAAGGGCGGCGAGCCGCTGATCCGCAAGGGCGTGGACATGGCCATGCGGCTGATGGGCGAGCAGTTCGTCACCGGCGAGACCATTTCCGAGGCGCTGGCCAACGCGCGCCGCTACGAAGCCGACGGCTTCCGCTATTCCTATGACATGCTGGGCGAGGCGGCCATGACCGAGGCCGACGCGCAGCACTACCTCGCCGCCTACGAACAGGCCATCCATGCCATCGGCCAGGCCTCGGGCGGGCGCGGCATCTATGAGGGGCCGGGCATCTCGATCAAGCTGTCGGCACTGCATCCGCGCTACAGCCGGGCCCAGCACGAGCGCGTGATGAACGAGCTGTACGACCGCCTCAAGTCGCTGACCCAGCTGGCACGCCACTACGATATCGGCCTCAACGTCGACGCCGAGGAGGCCGACCGCCTGGAGCTGTCGCTCGACCTGCTGGAGCGCCTGTGCTTCGAGCCGGAGCTGGCCGGCTGGAACGGGATCGGCTTCGTGGTGCAGGCGTACCAGAAGCGCTGTCCCTTCGTCATCGACTACCTGATCGACCTGGCGCGCCGCAGCCGCCACCGCCTGATGATCCGCCTGGTCAAGGGCGCCTACTGGGACAGCGAGATCAAGCGGGCGCAGGTCGACGGCCTGGAGGGTTACCCGGTCTACACGCGCAAGGTCTACACCGATGTGTCCTACCTGGCCTGCGCGCGCAAGCTGCTGGCCGCACCCGACGCCATCTTCCCGCAGTTCGCCACCCACAACGCGCATACGCTGGCGGCCATCTACCAGATCGCCGGACACAACTACTATCCAGGCCAGTACGAATTCCAGTGCCTGCACGGCATGGGCGAGCCGCTCTATGAGCAGGTGGTCGGCCCGGTCGCACAGGGCAAGCTGAACCGCCCCTGCCGCATCTATGCCCCGGTGGGCACGCACGAGACGCTGCTGGCCTACCTGGTGCGGCGCCTGCTGGAGAACGGCGCCAACACCTCCTTCGTCAACCGCATCGGCGACGACTCGGTGCCGATCGAAGACCTGGTCGCCGATCCGGTGGCCGTGGTCGAGCGCCTGCACCGCGAGGAAAACGTGCTCGGCCGCCCGCATCCGCGCATCCCGCTGCCGCGCGAACTGTACGGCGCGGTGCGCGCCAATTCCGCCGGCATCGACCTGTCGAACGAGCAGCGCCTGGCGTCGCTGTCGTCGGCCCTGCTGGCGGCCTCGGGCGATCGTCCGCTGGCCGAGCCGATGCTGGGCGCGGCGGCGGAGCCGGGTGCAGCGGGCGAACCCGTGCCGGTACTCAATCCGGCGGACCGGCGCGACGTGGTCGGCCACGTGGTCGAGGCCGGCGAGGCCGAGGTGCAGGCCGCGCTCGCGGCCGCCGCCAATGCCGCGCCGATCTGGCAGGCGACCCCGCCGGCGACCCGCGCGGCCGCGCTGGAACGCGCCGCCGACCTGATGGAAGCGCAGATGCAGTCACTGATGAACGTGATCATGCGCGAGGCCGGCAAGACCTTCTCCAATGCCATCGCCGAGGTGCGCGAGGCGGTGGACTTCCTGCGCTACTACGCGGCCCAGGTGCGCGCGGACTTCTCCAACGATTCGCACCGCCCGCTCGGGCCGGTGGTCTGCATCAGCCCGTGGAACTTCCCGCTGGCCATCTTCACCGGCCAGGTGGCGGCCGCGCTGGCAGCCGGCAATCCGGTGCTGGCCAAGCCCGCCGAGCAGACGCCGCTGATCGCGGCCCAGGCGGTGCGCCTGCTGCGCGAGGCCGGCGTGCCGGCCGGCGCGGTGCAGCTGCTGCCGGGCCGCGGCGAGACCGTGGGTGCGGCGCTGGTGGCCGATGCCCGCGTGCGCGGCGTGATGTTCACCGGCTCCACCGAAGTGGCGCGCCTGCTGCAGCGCAGCCTGGCCGGCCGCCTCGATGCCGGCGGACGCCCGATTCCGCTGATCGCGGAGACCGGCGGCCAGAACGCGATGGTGGTCGACTCCTCGGCGCTGGCCGAGCAGGTGGTGGCCGACGTGATGCAGTCCGCTTTCGACTCCGCCGGGCAGCGCTGTTCGGCGCTGCGCGTGCTGTGCCTGCAGGAAGACGTGGCCGAGCGGGTCCTCAAGATGCTGAAGGGGGCCATGGCGGACCTCGTGCTGGGCAATCCCGACCGGCTTTCCACCGACGTCGGGCCGGTCATCGACGAGGAGGCGCGCGCCGGCATCGTTGCCCATATCGAGGCCATGCGCGCCAAGGGCCGCCGCGTGCACCAGGCCGAGCCGAACGTGGCGCTGACCGAGGCGTGCCGGCACGGCACCTTCGTGCCGCCGACGCTGATCGAGCTCGACAGCATCGGCGAACTGCAGCGCGAAGTATTCGGCCCGGTGCTGCACGTGGTGCGCTATGCGCGCGAAGATTTCGATGCGCTGATCGACCAGATCAACGGCACCGGCTACGGCCTGACCATGGGCGTGCATACCCGCATCGACGAGACCATCGCCCACGTCGTGGCGCGCATCCATGCCGGCAACCTCTACGTCAACCGCAATATGGTCGGCGCCGTGGTCGGCGTGCAGCCGTTCGGCGGCGAGGGCCTGTCGGGCACCGGGCCCAAGGCCGGCGGTCCGCTCTACCTGCCCCGGCTGCTGGCGCTGCGCCCGGCCGGCGCCGCGGCACTGGCGGTGGCGCGCGCCGATGCGCGCGCCGGCACCAGCGGCAACGACGCGGCGGGCGATCTCGCGCCGCGCACGGCGGGCGGCCGGGCGGCACTGGCCTTGCTGGCCGAGCTGGGTGCGTGGGCAGGCGAGCCGCATCCGGCGCTGGCCGAGGCCTGCCGCAGCTACGCGGCCGCTTCGCCCGCGGGCCTGGAGGTGACGCTGCCGGGCCCCACCGGCGAGCGCAATACCTATACCGTGCTGCCGCGCGAAGGCGTGCTGTGCCTGGCGCAGGAGGAGGGCGACCTGCTGCTCGAACTGGCGGCGGCACTGGCGGTCGGCGCGCCGGCGTTGTGGCCCGACGACAAGGCCAGCCGCGCGCTGCGGGAGCGCCTGCCCCAGGCAGTACAATCGCGCGTCCGCCTGGTGGCCGACTGGACGGCGCCGGACTGTGGCTACGACGCCGTGCTGCACCACGGCGACTCCGACCGGCTGCGCACGGTCTGCCAGCAGGTGGCGGCACGGACGGGCCCCATCGTCGGCGTACAAGGACTGGCCCACGGTGAACCGGATGTGGCCCTGGAGCGTTTGGTGATCGAGCGCTCGCTGTCGGTCAACACGGCCGCGGCGGGTGGCAATGCCAGCCTGATGACCATCGGCTGAAACGGCTGAAACGGCTGAAACGGCTGAAACGGCTGAAACGGCTGAAACGGCTGAAACGGCTGAAACGGCTGCGGCCGTCAACGGACATCGGACCGCGCGGGCAGGCGGCGATCCTGCCTGCCTGCGCAAGAAAGCGAGGCGCCGCAAAGGCGTTCCGCGCATACTGCCGGAAGCGGCATCAATCGGGACCCAAAGGGACCAAGGAGAACTGATGAACTCGACATTGCACAAGACGGCGCTAGCCGTCGCCCTGGCCGCCGCAGGCATGGCCTCCACCACCGCCTTCGCGCAGGCGCAGGAGATCAAGCTGGGCTTCGCCGCGCCGATGACCGGCGGCCAGGCGCAGTATGGCAAGGACATGCAGAACGGCGTGGTGCTCGCCATCGAGGACATGAACGCCACCAAGCCGAAGATCGGCGGCAAGCCGGTCAAGTTCGTGCTGGTCTCCGAGGATGACCAGGCCGACCCCAAGACCGGTTCGGTGGTGGCGCAGAAGCTGGTGGATTCCGGCATCCAGGGCATGCTCGGCCATTTCAACTCGGGCACCACGATCCCGGCCTCCATGGTCTACAACCGCGCCGGCATCCCCCAGATCGCCATGGCGACGGCGCCGGAGTATACGCGCCAGGGCTTCAAGACGACCTTCCGCATGATGACCTCCGACACCCAGCAGGGTTCGGTGATCGGGGCCTTCGTGGTCAAGAAGCTGGGCGCCAAGAACATCGCCATCGTCGACGACCGCACCGCCTATGGCCAGGGCCTGGCGGACGAGTTCGAGAAGGCGGCCAAGGCGGCCGGCGGCAAGGTGGTGCGGCGCGAGTACACCAACGACAAGGCGGTGGACTTCAAGGCCGTGCTGACCAACATCAAGCGTGCCAATCCGGACATCATCTTCTACGGCGGCGCCGAGACGCAGTCCGCGCCGATGGCCAAGCAGATGAAGGAACTGGGCATCAAGTCGCCGATGGTATCGGGCGAGATGTCCAAGACCGACAACTTCCTGAAGCTGGCCGGCACGGCCGCCGAGGGCACGGTGGTGTCGCTGGCCGGCCTGCCGCTGGACGAGATGCCGGGCGGCAAGGCATATGAGCAGAAGTACGAGAAGCGCTTCGGCAGCAAGGTGCAGACCTATTCGCCGTATGCCTACGACGGCGCCACCGCGATGATGACGGCCATGATCAAGGCCGGCTCGGCCGACCCGGCGCGCTACCTGCCGGTACTGGCGGCGACCAATATGCAGGGCGTCACCACCAAGACCCTGGCGTACGACGCGCGCGGCGACCTGAAGGACGGCGGCATCACCGTCTACAAGGTCGTGGGCGGCAAGTGGACCGTGCTGCAGACGGTCGGCGGCAAGTAAGCCAGCGCACGTCTCAAGGGCATAAAACGCCACTCCAGCAGGGGGTGGCGTTTTTTTTCGCCGCTATTGCTCGCGATGCTGGTGCTGCCGTTGGCGCATAATCCGCACTCGCACATTCAGATTGAGCAGAAGGAGTTGTCGTGTCCGTGCAGGAAGTGAGCTACGCGCATGCCGTCGAACTGGCCAACGCGGAGCGCTATGACGAGGCGCTGCAGATCGCCGGCCAGCTAGCGCGCGCGCATCCGGAAGTGGTGGACTACGTGCTGCTGCTGGCGCGGCTGACCTTCGACCGTGGTGACAAGGCGCGCGCCTACGCCATCCTCGACGAGGCGCTGGTGGCGCTGTCGAGCCAGCCATTGCAGCCGGCCCACCGCCTGGCCTCGCGCGGCCTGCTGGTGCTGCGCTACGGCCTGTTGCTGATGAGCGAGGGCCGCTGCCGGGAAGCGCTGCCCTGGCTGCACGAGGCGGCCCGCCGCAACGGCCTCGCCACGGGCGACTGGACCGCGCTGCTGCATGCCGGCCTGGCCCACTTCCGCCTGGGCGAGTTCGCCGAGGCCGGCCGCTTCTGGTATGCGCTGCTGTATCGCGCACCCGATCTCGGCGTGGAGGAGATCCTGCCGCTGTGCGTCGAACACGTCAACGCGGCGGGCGAGCGCGCCGAGCCGATGCTGCGGGTTTGCCTCGGCCGCATCGCGCTGGACAACCCCGGCCTGCTCGGCATGGACGCCGCGGGCGGCGACGCGGTGGCGCTCGACCAGGCCGGCCAGGTGCTGGCGGCAGCGCCGGACCATCCGCAGGCCAGGCGCCTGCGCGCGCCGCTGCGGCATGGCGTCGGCGACATCGCCGGTGCCCTCGACGACCTCGACACCTATCTGCGCCAGCAGCCCGACCCGCAGGCGCAGGTACGCGCGCTGGCGTGGCGCCAGCAGGCCGCCGCCGCTTCGGGCAACGCCGCCGCGGTCAGCGAGCTGTGGCAGCGCTTCGCCTTCGATACCCAGGCCCAGGACGCGGCCGGCTACTACCGCGCGGCCGAGGCGCTGGCCGACCTGATCGCCGAAACGCCCGCGGCCGAGACCGCGCTGCGGCCCCAGCTGGTGCAGGCGCTGCGCCTGGGCCAGCAGCGCTTCGAGCACTATTTCGACGGTGGCGAGGGCAGCGCGGAAGGCCATGGCGGCGACGCCGACCCCCACCTGTACGCCTTGCTGTGCCGCCTGCTGGCGCGCAGCCTGCCGGCCGGCGCGGCTCACGTGGCCGAGCGCATCGAACTGCATCGCAAGGGCATCGCCGCCAGCGAGTTCATCGCGCAGTGGATCGACCTGCTCGACAGCTACGCCGAGGCGGGCGACCACCACAAGGCGGTGGAAGCGGCCGGCGAGGTGCTCAACCGCTACCCGGTCGAGCGCGATCCGGCCAACGTCGGCTGGGTGGTCAGCCGCCTGATGGCGGCCTGGCTGGCCATCGGCGGCGGCGAGGCCACCGAGTCGGCGCGCATCGCGCTGGCTCACATGGATACGCGCCTGGATGGCCTGCCGGTGGAGGCGCGCAGCGAGTCGGCGCATGCCATGGCTCATGCGCGCGCGCATCTGGCAGCCCTGCTGCAGGCTGCCGCCGTCGGCGCCCACGAACACGACCGTGCCGACCTGTGTGCGGAGATCGAAGCGCTGCAGCGCCGTGCGCTGCTGGTCGAGGATGCCTGGCTGTTCAACCGCTTCGGGCTGGTCTGGCGCGGCCTCGGCGACAGCGCGCGGGCGTTCCCGCTGTTCGAGCAGGCCATTGCGCTGGCCGGCGACGATGCACGCGACGCGGCCGGCCCGCGCGTGCAGCGCGCGCTGATCCTGACCGAGCAGCAGCGCCATGCCGAGGCCCTGGCCGACTTCGACGCGGCCTTCGCCGTGCGCGACGACTGGGATGCCGAGGCCTGCCTGGTCGCGGTGCAGGCCGCGCTGGGGATGGAGCGGCGCGAGACTGCGCTGGAGTACTTCGGCAAGGCGCGCGCACGCGGTGCGGCGCAAGGGCGCAGCCGCGGTCTCTACGCCAAGGTCGAGACCGCGCTGCGGGCGACGCGTCCCAAGTGGAAGCTGTGGGGAGTGTGAGCGGCCGCACAGTCGTCGTTGCCCCGGCCTTTTCTGCTGGATGGCTGGTTTTTGGTCGAACTTGGCGGCTGTTGCCGCACTGATGGGGGCGGTGTCGGACAAACTCCGACACGGAATGTCACGGGCTTCCAGTACCATGGCAGCCATGACTGGACTGAGCCAACTGTTTCCCAGCCTGCCGCTAGCCCCCGGCGGGCTGTTCTGGGTAGGGCTGGCGCTGGTGGGCGCGGGCCTGGCCGGCGAGATCTGCCGCGCCTGGCTGCGCCTGCCGCGCATCATCGGCTATGCGGCTGCGGGCCTGGCCGCCGGCACCCTGGGCCGCGGCATCCTCGACGAGAACATGCTGGCCCAGACCCATGTGCTGATCGACATGGCGCTGGCGCTGGCGCTGTTCGAGCTGGGCCACCGCCTTTCCATCACCTGGTTGCGGGCCAACCGCTGGCTGCTCTTCACCAGTGCCTTCGAGAGCCTGCTGACCTGGGGCCTGGTGGCGGCGGTGCTGCAGTGGATGGGCGTGGTGCCGGCGGTGGCGATCCTGGCGGGCGGCATCGCGGTGAGCACCTCGCCCACCATCGTGCTGCAACTCAAGAACGAACTGCGCGCCGAGGGCCAGGTGACCGAGCGCCTGCTGGCCCTGGCCGCGCTCAACAGCATCTATGCGGCCATCATCGTGCAGCTCGCCACCGGCTGGCTGCACTCCGAGTACGGCAACCTGGGCGCCGCGCTGCTGCACCCGCTCTACCTGCTGGTCGGCTCCTGCGCGCTGGCCTGGGGCGTCGGCAAGGCCGGCCACGCCATCTATGCGCGCATGTCGAGTGACGATCACTACAGCTTCCTGGTACTGGTCGGACTGGTGCTGTTCGCGCTGGCGCTGACGCAGGTACTAAAATTGTCCATGCCGCTGACGCTGATGCTGGCCGGCGTGGTGTTCAAGCACCAGGACCGCCAGCCGCATGTGTGGCCGGCGCACTTCGGCAGTGCGGGCAGCCTGCTGATCATCGTCATGGTGGTCTCGCTGGGCCTGCCGCTGACGGCCCACGACTGGGCCGTCGGCGGTGCCGCGGCGGTGGTGCTGGTGGTGCTGCGCCACGCCGCCAAGCTGGCCGGGGTGGTGACGCTGGGCTCCTTCTCCGGGCTGAGCCTCAAGCAATGCATGGCGCTCGGGCTGGCGCTGGGGCCGATGTCCGGGCTGGCCTTCCTGCTGATGAGCGCCGTGGCGCGGCTCTATCCCGACACCGGCGAGCCGTTGGCCGCCATCATCCTGTGCACGCTGGCCATCGAGCAGCTGCTGGCGCCCGCGCTGGCCGCGCTGGGCCTGCGCTTCGCCGGCGAGGTGCGTGGCGGCAACAGTCATGGCCATGGCAATGGAGGGGCGCACTGATGTCACTGGAATCGTTCACGCACTCCGAGGCGCTGACTTTCGGCGTCGAGCTGGAACTGCAGCTCGTCAACCGGCACGACTATGACCTGGCGCCGTTTGCGCCCGACCTGCTGCGTGCGCTCAAGGGCGCCCGCCACGAGGGCGACATCAAGCCAGAGATCAGCCCGTCGATGATCGAGATCAGCACCGGCATCTGCCACAGCTACGCGCAGGCGCTGGATGAACTCGGCACCATGCGCGACCTGATGGTCGAGGCCTCGCACGCGCTCAACCTGGGCATCTGCGGCGGCGGCACCCACCCTTTCCAGCAGTGGTCCGAACGCACCATCTCCGACTCGCCGCGCTACCGCTACATCTCCGAGCTGTACGGCTATCTCGCCAAGCAGTTCACGGTATTCGGCCAGCATGTGCACATCGGCTGCCCGAGCGCCGACGAGTCGCTCTACCTGCTGCATGCGATCGGCCGCTACGTGCCGCACTTCATCGCGCTGGCGGCATCCTCGCCCTATGTGCAGGGCGTCGACACCGGCTTCGCCTCGGCGCGCCTGAACTCGGTCTCCGCGTTCCCGATGAGCGGGCGCGCGCCCTTCGTGCTGACCTGGGACGCCTTCACCGCCTACTTCAACAAGATGCACGCCACCGGCGTGATCGAGAGCATGAAGGACTTCTATTGGGACATCCGGCCCAAGCCGGAATTCGGCACCATCGAAGTCCGCGTGATGGACACGCCGCTGACGGTGCGGCAGGCCTGCGACATCGCCGCCTACATCCAGGCGCTGGCGCGCTACCTGCTGCTGGCGCGCCCTTTCATGCCGCAGGAGGACGACTACCTGGTCTACACCTTCAACCGTTTCCAGGCCTGCCGCTTCGGCCTGGAGGGCGAGTATGTGCATCCCAACGAGCTGACGCGGGTGCCGATCGCCGATCACATCCTGTCGATCTGCGATGCGCTGGTGCCGCATGCCGAGGCGCTCGGCTCGCTCGAGGCCCTGGCCAATATCCGCGCGCTGGCGGCAAGCCGCAGCGGCGACCAGCGCTGGCTGCGCCGGACCTATGCGGAATCGCGCAGCCTGCGCGACACGGTGCGGCAGAGCTGCGACAGCTGGGCCTCCTGAGTTTCCCGGGGCTGCTGCGTCCCTGACGCCTGCCGCGCCGGACCACGCGCCCGGTCGCGCAGAGGCGGCCGGGCGAAGGACACGTTCAGATTGACGGTCGGCGCGAACTCGCCGCGCGCCAGCGTGGCGGCCAGTGCGGGGCCATTTCAGGCCGCACGGGAGGTGGCGCCGGCCGGCGGCGCGTCCCGGCTCAGCGCGGCAGCAGCACCTCGCTGAGCTGGATCAATGGCCTGGCGTCGGTGTAGTTGGGGATGTCGCCCTGCAGCTCGGCCGCGTGCGGCCCGAAGGCGGCGGCAAAGGCGTTGGCATCGTCGAACAGGAAGTGGCCCATGGCCACGTAGGCCGGTGCCGAGCCCGGGGCGGCGCCACCCAGGCCGCGTTCGATGGCGTAGCCGCGGTAGCCTGGCGCGCTGCGGAACAGCTCGTCGGCGCGCGCCATGTGGCGCGACTGGTAGTAGTCGAAATCGAACCTGCCGCCTTCCTGGTACGGATAGAGAATGCTGACTTTGATCATGGGGTGATCCCGTTCGTTGTCGCAAGAGAGGCCGCGCCGGGCGCGTGCTGCACCTGCCCGCCGCGGCGCGGCGAAGGCGGGCAGGACGCCAGCCTAGCAAAAAGTGCAGACTCGTGCTTTCCGTCCGCTTCGCCCTGTCCGCCCGCCTGGCCTGCTTCCGCCGCGCCCGCCGCCCATCGCTCCGGCGCGCCGGCGCGCCGGCGCTCAGCACTCGACGATGTTCACGGCCAGGCCGCCGCGTGCCGTCTCCTTGTACTTGGTCTTCATGTCGGCGCCGGTCTCGCGCATGGTCTTGATCACCGAGTCGAGCGACACATAGTGCATGCCGTCGCCGCGCAGGGCCATGCGGGCGGCATTCACCGCCTTGACCGCGGCCATCGCGTTGCGCTCGATGCAGGGGATCTGCACCAGGCCGCCGACCGGATCGCAGGTCAGGCCGAGATTGTGCTCCATGCCGATCTCGGCGGCATTCTCCACCTGGGCCGGACTGCCCCCCAGCACCGCGGCGAGCGCGCCGGCCGCCATCGAACAGGCCACGCCGACCTCGCCCTGGCAGCCCACCTCGGCGCCGGAGATGGAGGCGTTGAGCTTGTAGAGCAGGCCGATGGCGCCGGCGGTGAGCAGGAAATCCACCACGCCTTGTGCGCTGGCTCCCGGCACGAAGCGGTCGTAGTAGTGCAGCACGGCAGGGATGATGCCGGCGGCGCCATTGGTCGGCGCGGTCACCACGCGGCCGCCGGCGGCGTTCTCCTCGTTGACGGCGATGGCGTAGAGGTTGACCCAGTCCAGCGCGGAGAGGGGATCCGACAAGGCGCGCTCGGCGCGTTCGGTCAGGTGGCGGAACAGTTCAGGGGCGCGCCGGCGCACCTGGAAGGGGCCGGGCAGCAGGCCGTCGGTGCGGCAGCCGCGCGCGACGCAGGCCTGCATCACGTCCCAGATATGCAGCAGGCCGGCGCGAACCTCGGCTTCGCCATGCCAGACCAGTTCGTTCTCCAGCATCAGCTGCGCGATGGACTTGCCGCTGGCGGCGGCCATCTCCAGCATGGTGCGCCCGCTGCGGAACGGATGGGGCAGCTGGCGCTCGGCCTCCAGCACCTGCGTATTGGGCGCGCCGGCGGTGACCACGAAGCCGCCGCCGACCGACAGGTAGCGCGCCTCGCGCAGCGTGGCCCCGGCCGCGTCGAAGGCATGGAACTTCATGCCGTTGGGGTGTTCCGCCATGGCCTCGCGGCGGTAGAACGCGATGTGTTCCTTCTCGACGAAGGGCACCTCGTGCCGGCCCAGCAGCGCCAGGCGGCCGCCGGCGCGCAGCGCGGCCAGCCGTGCGGCGATGCCGTCGGGATCGACGGTGTCGGGGCTTTCGCCCATCAGGCCGAGGATGACGCCGCGGTCGGTGCCGTGTCCCTTGCCGGTGGCGCCGAGCGAGCCGTACAGCTCGACGCGCACCGTGGCCACGCGCGACAGCAGCCCGTCGCGCTCCAGGCCATGGACGAACAGGCCGGCCGCGCGCATGGGGCCGACCGTGTGCGAACTCGAGGGGCCGATGCCGACCTTGAACAGGTCGAAGACGCTGACAGCCACGATAGTCTCCTTCTCGATGGCCTGGCGGATCGCCGGATGGCGGTCAGCCGTGGTGGTGGGTGAGGGCCCTGTCCGCCTCAGACCGTGTCGTCGTCCGCCGCGCCCTGGTGCCACAGCGAGCCGGCGGCCTCGCGCGGCGTCGCCGGCGCTTCCCGGTGCACCAGCACGCTGATGCTGCCGTCGGTTTCCAGGATGGCCACGTGCACGTCGCCGAGGCGCTCGCAGCCGGCGCGGCGCAGCGCCTTGTGCAGGTCGTCGCGGGTGATGCGCTCGCGCTGCATGAGTTCATGGTAGACCCGCCCGTCGTGGACGAGTACCTCGGGCCGGCCCTCGGCCACCCGCTCGAAGCGGCGGCTGCGCGCCGTCAGCGTGGCCAGCAGCAGGTTGGCCGCAACCAGCGTGACGGCCAGGATCAGCCCCGCCGTGACCGAGTTGTCGCCGGCGTTCATGGCGTTCTGCACCGCGTTGGACAGCACCAGCAGGAGTACCAGGTCGAAGGGCGTGAGCTGCCCGATCTGGCGCTTGCCGGTCACGCGCAGCAGTACCAGCACGCTGCCGTAGACGATCAGCCCGCGCAGCACGAACTCCCACCAGGGAGCACTCAGGTTCCACATCGCGACTCCTGACTCCGGATTCCTGCGTGGGGCCGGGCCGGAGCCGGCTCCGGCCCCGGTCGTTCAGTCCTGCGCGTACTCGCCGATGGGTACGCAGCTGCAGAACAGGTTGCGGTCGCCGTACACGTTGTCGGCACGGCCGACCGGCGGCCAGTACTTCTGCGTGCGCAGCGACGCCAGCGGGTAGGCCGCTTCCTCGCGCGTGTACCGGTGGGGCCAGGCATCGGCAGTCACCACCGCGGCGGTGTGCGGGGCGTGCTTGAGCGGGTTGTCCTCGCGGTCGAAGCTGCCGTCTTCCACGCGCGCGATCTCCTTGCGGATGGCGATCATCGCGTCGATGAAGCGGTCCAGCTCGTGCAGCGCTTCGCTTTCGGTCGGCTCGATCATCAGCGTGCCCGGCACCGGGAAGCTCATCGTCGGCGCGTGGAAGCCGTAGTCCATCAGGCGCTTGGCCACGTCCTCGTTGCTGATGCCGGTAACTTTCTGCAGCGGACGCAGGTCCAGGATGCACTCGTGCGCCACCAGGCCGTGCTGGCCCGTGTACAGCACCGGGTAGTGGGGCGACAGGCGCTTGGCGACGTAGTTGGCGGCGAGGATGGCATTCTCGGTGGCGGCGGTCAGGCCGGCCGAGCCCATCATGGCGACGTACATCCACGAGATCGGCAGGATGCTGGCCGAGCCGAATGGCGCGGCGGACACGCCGCCGATGCCGTTGTCGTCGCGGCGGTAGCCCACGCTGTCCTGGTTGGGCAGGAAGTCCGCCAGGTGCGCGCCGACCGCCACCGGGCCCACGCCAGGGCCGCCGCCGCCGTGCGGGATGCAGAAGGTCTTGTGCAGGTTCAGGTGCGAGACGTCGCCGCCGAACTGTCCAGGCGCGGCAGTACCGACCATGGCGTTCATGTTGGCGCCGTCCACGTAGACCTGGCCGCCGTGGCGGTGCACGATCTCGCAGATCTGCTGCACGCCCTGCTCGAACACGCCGTGCGTGGACGGGTAGGTGATCATGATGGCCGCCAGGTTGCTGCTGTGCTGCTCGGCCTTCTTCGCCAGGTCGTCCAGGTCGACGTTGCCGTTCTCGTCGCAGGCCACCACCACCACCTTCATGCCGGCCATCTGCGCCGACGCCGGGTTGGTGCCGTGCGCCGAGGACGGGATCAGGCAGATGTCGCGGTGGCTCTCGCCGCGGCTGGCATGGTAGGCGTGGATGATCAGCAGGCCGGCGTACTCGCCCTGCGAGCCGGCGTTCGGCTGCAGGCTGACGGCGGCATAGCCGGTGGCGGCGCACAGCATCGCCTCGAGCTGGTCGATCATCTCGCGGTAACCGACGGTCTGGTCCAGCGGCGCGAACGGGTGGATACGGCTGAACTCGGGCCACGTCACCGGGATCATCTCGCTGGTGGCGTTCAGCTTCATCGTGCACGAGCCCAGCGGGATCATGGTGCGGTCGAGCGCGAGGTCCTTGTCGGCCAGCATGCGCAGGTAGCGCAGCATCTCGTGCTCGGCGTGGTGCGTGTTGAACACCGGGTGCGTCAGGTAGGCGCTCTGGCGGGCCAGGCCGTCGGGGAAGGCGTCCTGCGCCGCGGCCTCGATGGCATCGAAGGCGAGCGAGGCCGGCAGGGGCTTGCCATGCGAGAAGATCTCCCACAGCGCGATGACGTCCTCGCGCGTGGCGGTCTCGTCGAGCGATACGCCGACGCGGGTGGCGCCGGCATGGCGCAGGTTGATGCCGCGCGCGCTGGCGGCGGCATGGATGGCCTCGGTGTTGAAGCCGGTCTCGAGCGTCAGTGTGTCGAAGAAGGTGGCATTGGCGCGCGCGAAGCCAAGTGCTTCCAGGCCGGCGGCCAGCGTCGCCGTCAGGCGGTGCACGCGCTGCGCGATGCGCTTGAGGCCGGCCGGGCCGTGGTAGACCGCGTACATCGAGGCCATCACCGCCAGCAGTACCTGCGCGGTGCAGATGTTCGAAGTGGCTTTCTCGCGGCGGATGTGCTGCTCGCGCGTCTGCAGGGCCAGGCGGTAGGCCTTGTTGCCTTGCGCGTCGACGGTCACGCCGACCAGGCGGCCCGGCATCGAGCGCTTGAACGCGTCCTTGACCGCCATGTAGCCGGCGTGCGGGCCGCCGAAGCCGAGCGGCACGCCGAAACGCTGCGAGTTGCCCACGGCGACGTCGGCACCCCATTCGCCGGGCGCGGCCAGCAGGGTCAGCGCGAGCAGGTCGGCGGCGGCCACCACCAGGCCGCCGGCGGCATGCACGGCGTCGGCGATGGCGCGGTAGTCATTGACGTCGCCGTTGACGCCGGGATATTGCAGCAGCACGCCGAAGGCATGCGCACCCGCGGCCTCGGCGGCGGGCCCGACCTTGACCTCGATGCCGAGCGGCTTGGCGCGCGTGCGTACCACTTCCAGCGTCTGCGGCAGCACGTCGTCGGCGACGTAGAAGGTCTGCGAGGCATGCTTGTTGACGCGCTGCAGCAGCGTCATCGCCTCGGCGGCGGCGGTGCCCTCGTCCAGCATCGAGGCATTGGCGATGTCGAGGCCGGTCAGGTCGGTGACCATCTGCTGGAAGTTCAGCATCGCTTCCAGGCGGCCCTGCGAGATCTCGGGCTGGTAGGGCGTGTAAGCGGTGTACCAGGCCGGGTTCTCGAAGATATTGCGCAACACCACGGCGGGTGTATGCGTGTCGTAGTAGCCCTGGCCGATGAAGCTCTTGAACACCTTGTTCTTGCCGGCGAGGGCGCGCAGCCTGGCCAGCGCGGCTTCCTCGCTGAGCGGCTCGGCGAACTCGCCCAGCGGCAGCGGGTCGCGGCGGCGGATGGCGGCGGGGATCACGGCGTCGATCAGCGCGGCGCGGCTGTCGTAGCCGAGCACCTTCAGCATGTGCTGTTGTTCGGCGGCGTCGGGGCCGATGTGGCGTCCGGCGAAGGCGTCGCGCGCCTCCAGTTCGGCCAGCGTGGGACGGGCGTGGGCGGCGTTCATGGGCAGCGGGGCATTCATGGCAGGGGTCTCGTCAGGCGCGGCGCCGGTGGTCGGCCGGCCGCCGCGCGGTCGTTCGGTCTCGGCGGCCCCGTCGCCAGGGCCGCGCGGCGTCAGGCGCCGACGCTGGCCTTGTAGGCGTCGGCCGACATCAGGCCGTTGACGTCGTCGGCGTTGGCCGGCTTCAGCTTGAACAGCCAGGCCTCGAAGGCGTTGGCGTTGACGCTCTCCGGCTCGGCGCTGGCGGCGTCGTTGATGGCGATGACCTCGCCGGCCACCGGCGCGTAGATGTCGGAGGCGGCCTTGACCGACTCGACCACGGCCAGCGCGTCGCCGGCGCCGACGCTGCGGCCCACTTCGGGCAGCTCGAGGAAGACGATGTCGCCCAGCGCGTCCTGCGCATGGTCCGTGATGCCGATGGTCAGCGTGCCGTCGGCTTCGACGCGCACCCACTCATGCGACTCGGTGTACTTGAGTTCGGGGGGGAAGTTCATGTGGATTCTCCGGATTCGGTTGGTTCGTCTGTTCTGGGCGCGCCCGCGCGCGGGCGCGCCATGACCGTTGGCTCTTGACCTTGTTTGACCGTTGCGAGCGTCAGCTCACGAGTGCCTTGCCATTGCGCACAAACGGCAGTTTAACCACAGTCGCCGCCAGCTTGCGGCCGCGGATCTCCACTTCGACGCTGTCGCCGGGTTGCGCGCCCAGCGGCAGGCGGGCGAAGGCGATCGAAAGGGACAGGGTCGGGCTGAAGGTGCCGCTGGTGGTCTCGCCGTTGCCGGCGGGCGTGACGACGGTCTGGTGGGCGCGCAGCACGCCGCCCTTGTCGCGCAGGACCAGGCCGGCGAAGGCGGCCTTCTGGCCGTCGGCCAGCAGGGCGGCCTTGCCGGTGAAGTCGCGTTCGCTCTGCAGGTCGACGGTCCAGGCCAGGCCCGCATCCAGCGGCGAAGTGTGGATATCCATGTCCTGTCCATACAGGTTCATGCCCGCTTCCAGGCGCAGCGTGTCGCGCGCGCCCAGGCCGGCCGGGCGCACGCCGGCGGCATCCAGCTTTTCCCACACCGCGGCGACGTTGTCGGCCGGCACCACCAGCTCGAAGCCGTCCTCGCCGGTGTAGCCGGTGCGTGCGACCATGATTTCGCCGATGGCCGGGTCCTGCACCACGAGGGCGTTGAAGGGCTTGAGCGCTTCGCTCGGCTGGGTGCTGGGGAAGGCGCCCCATACCTTGGCGCGCGCGTTCGGGCCCTGCACCGCGACGATGGCCAGCGGCGCCACGCCCGCGGGGGCGTTGTCGGCGCGCCGCGGCGTGATCGCGACTCCGCTGCCGGTGGCGGCATTACGGGCGCGGATCCATTCGATATCGGTGGGTGCGGTGCTGGCGTTGACCACCAGGCGGAAGCGGTCTTCGGCGAAGAAGTAGACGATCAGGTCGTCGATGACGTGGCCCTTGTCGTCGAGCATGCAGGAGTAGAGCGCCTTGCCCGGCGTCTGCAGCTTGTCCACGTTGTTGGCCAGCAGGCCGCGCAGGAAGGCGCGCACGTGGGGACCGGCGAGGTCGACCACGCACATGTGGGAGACGTCGAACATGCCGGCGTCGCTGCGCACGGCGTGGTGTTCCTCGATCTGGGAGCCGTAGTTGACCGGCATGTCCCAGCCGCCGAAGTCGACCATGCGGGCGCCGAGGGCGCGGTGGATGGCATTGAGGGGCGTGGCCTGGAGCGTCATGGGTTCCTCGGGGACGGATCTCTGCGGTTGCGAAAACGAAAAAAGGGTCATCCGCCGCATGGCTCGCGCGCGTCGCGCTGCGAATCCGCTGCGGCGGATGACCCCTCTGTCCTCGATACCTGAGAGATTACAGGGTGGCTCCTGGCGGAACCGGCCCCTGCGCGCCCCTTCGGTGGACACGCTCACCGTCATTCATGCGAACGATGGCGGGTGTCGCTCTCCAGAGTACGGCGTGCATCGTGTGCATATTGCCCGCCGATCCGACCAGTCCATGGTGCCTGAGAGTTTTCGGGTGATACCCCTTCGGCGGCGCGATGCCTCGCGCGCTCTCCCGGCCGGATGCGCGCAATGTACGGGACGCCCCCCGCTTTGTCAACGCGCCCCGGGCCGGCGGGGCAGGGTGCTCACCGGCCCCTGCGGTTCGGGGTGGTGACGTTGCCGATGACACCGCCCACGGCCGCGCCGCCGACGGTGCCCAGCGCATCGCCGCCAGTCAGCACTGCACCCCCGACCGCGCCGATACCGGCGCCGATGGCGGTGTTGCGCTGCTTGGGCGACATGTCCGCGCAGCCGGCGAACGCCACCAGCGTGGCGCTGATCAGGATGGCCTTGGCCAGGGCCGGACGTGCTCGCTTCTGTGTTCGCATAGGACAGCTCCCTTGTGATGATGAGGCCACACCTGGTTGAAGCAGTGTTGGAGCAGCCGTCATACAAGCTCTCTATCCTTCTTAGAGACCGCCATCCGGGACGCGATCCCGGCCATTACTTTTCATTACAGAGCATTACGGCGCGTTACATGACGGCCGGGGACAAAGGCCTCGTCGAGCAGCCTGGCCCGGCGGCGGCGCGTGTTAACATCCTCCGCTCGCACGGTGCCGAGGCGCGCCGGATCCTGCACACGCCGCACCGCATCCGCGGCCCGGCCGTTCCCGTCACACTTCCACGCTGTCTTCCCGCGCATGACCCACGGACTCAATCCCGCCCAATCCGAAGCTGTCCGCTATCTCGATGGTCCCTGCCTGGTACTGGCCGGCGCCGGCTCGGGCAAGACCAGGGTGATCACGCAGAAGATCGCCCACCTGATCGAGGACAAGGGCTTCGAGCCCCGCCACATCGCCGCCGTCACCTTCACCAACAAGGCGGCGAAGGAGATGCAGGAGCGCATCGGCAAGCTGATGGAAGGCAAGACCACGCGCGAAGGCAAGCGTCTGCCGCTCAAGCAGCTGACGGTCTGTACCTTCCACTCGCTCGGCGTGCAGATCCTGCGCGCCGAGGCCGAGCACGTGGGCCTGAAGCCGCAGTTCTCGATCATGGACTCGGACGATTGCTTCGGGCTGGTGCAGGAACAGCTCGGCACCACCGACAAGAAGCTGATCCGCAGCGTGCAGGGCACGATCTCGCTGTGGAAGAACGGCATGGTCGATCCCGAAGCGGCCATCGCGCAGGCCGCCGATGCCGACCAGCACCAGGCCGCACTGGTCTACCGCAACTACGTGGCCACGCTGCATGCCTACCAGGCGGTGGATTTCGACGACCTGATCCGCCTGCCGGCCGAACTGTTCGCGCGCGACGAGACGGTGCGCCTGAAGTGGCAGAACCGCCTGCGCTACTTCCTGGTCGACGAGTACCAGGACACCAATGCCTGCCAGTACCAGCTGCTCAAGCTGCTGGCGGGTGGCTCGCACCTGCGCGCGCCGGCCTTCACCGCGGTCGGCGACGATGACCAGGCCATCTACGGCTGGCGCGGCGCCACGCTCGACAACCTGCGCCTGCTGCAGACCGATTTCCCCGACCTGAAAGTGATCAAGCTGGAGCAGAACTACCGCTCCACGGTGCGCATCCTCGAAGCGGCCAACGCCGTCATCGCCAACAATCCGAAGCTGTTCGACAAGAAGTTGTGGAGCGAGCACGGCATGGGCGACCCGGTCGCCATCAACCCGATGAACGACGAGGAGCATGAGGCGGAGTCCGTGGTGTTCCGCCTGTCGGCCCACAAGTTCGAGCGCCGCGCGCAGTTCCGCGACTATGCCATCCTGTACCGCGGCAATCACCAGGCACGCCTGTTCGAGCAGATCCTGCGCCGCGAACGCATTCCCTATGTGCTGTCGGGCGGGCAGAGCTTCTTCGACAAGGCGGAAATCAAGGACATCTGCGCCTACCTGCGCCTGATCGCCAATCCGGACGACGACCCTGCTTTCATCCGCGCCATCACCACGCCGCGGCGCGGCGTCGGCAATACCACATTGGAGGTGCTGGGCACCTTCGCCGGCCAGGCCAAGGTCTCGCTGTTCGAGGCGGCCATGATGGGCGGCATCGAAGGCAAGCTGCAGCCGCGCCAGCTGGAGCCGCTGCGCGTGTTCTGCGAGTCGATGGTGCGGCTGGCCGCGCGCGCCGCCAAAGACCCGGCCACGCAGGTGCTCGACGACCTGATGGAAGGCATCCACTACGAGGCCTACCTCTACGACACCTTCGACGAGCGCCAGGCACAGTCCAGGTGGACCACCACGCTGGAATTCCTCGATTGGCTCAAGCGCAAGGGCACCAAGCCCGAGGGTGGCGACGGCACGGGCGAGGCCACTGGCTACGACACCGCCGACGGCTTCGGCGACGAGGGCAGGAACCTGCTCGAGCTGACACAGACGGTGGCGCTGATGAGCATGCTCGAGGGCCGCGAAGAAGATCCCGACGCGGTGCGGCTGTCGACGTTGCATGCCTCCAAGGGCCTGGAGTACCCGCATGTGTTCCTGGTCGGCGTGGAGGAGGGCATCCTGCCCCATTGCCGCGAGGACGAGGACATGAGCGACGAGAAGGTCGAGGAAGAGCGCCGCCTGATGTACGTCGGCATCACGCGTGCCCAGCGCAGCCTGCACATCAGCTGGTGCAAGAAGCGCAAGCGCGCGCGTGACACCTATTCCTGCCAGCCGTCGCGCTTCATCGGTGAAATGAAGCTGGAAGAGGCGCCGGCGCCCAAGGACACGGCCCCGGCCATGAGCCCCAAGGACCGCCTGGCCGGACTCAAGGCGCTGCTCGGTAACGGAAAGGCCGGGGTCTGATACAAAGTCGATACATAGGGATACGAGATAGACAAGACCGGCCCCGGCGCGCCGACTAGGATCACCCCCGTCCGCGGCCTTGTGCTGCGGGTACCGTGCGGGGCTTAACCCTTCTGTCCTGCGCGGTCGGGCATGCGTGCCCGGTTCTTCCCTGTTTGACGCCCCCGGCCCAAAGCGCGGGGGCGTTCTTTTATCCACATTCCGGTCACCGCCGATCGCTGCACGCCGCGGCGCCACGCATGCAGCAGCCAGGTCGGCAGGGTGCAGCGAGGCGTGGCACGCGCGCCGCGATACTCCCGGCAGCGCTCAGTGCGGCGGCCCGTCGAAGCCGGGGCCCGCCTGGTCCCTGCCTTCCGGCCCGCCGGGACGGCCCATCTCCAGCTCGTGCATGGCATGCATCGGCGGCATCAGGCCCAGCCAGTGCGCCACCTGGGGCATCGCGCGCAAGCGGCGCCGCTGGGACGCATCGAGGCTCTCATCCAGCGCCAGCCAGCGTTCATCGACCGCGCGGCGGTCCTTCTCCAGCGCATCGTGCAGCCGCTCCATCGCCTGGACGCGCGGGCGCAGCGGTGCGCTGCCGTCGCGCATGCCCTCGGGGTCGCCGCTTTCACGCAGGAAGCGCGCGCGCAGCTCCAGCGCATGGGCGTGTGCTTCACGAGTGGTGGACTCGGCGGCCTGCCACAGCGCGTTCTGCGCGGCATTCAGGCCGAGTGCCTCGCGCGGTGCAAGGTTCGGCCCGGGCCGTGCGGGTGGATCGGACGAGGCGTTCTGCAGCGCATGGGCCGGCAAGGCCAGCGAGCAGGCGCCGCCGAGCACGGCAAGGCTGAGGAGGAAGCGGACGCGGCGCAGCGCGTCCCGAAGGCGGGTCGGGCGTGTCATGGTTTGGCTCCGTGAACAACGAAGGATGTCGGCCCCGGATGGCAGGGTCGCGAACAAGCGGCGCATGGCCGACTTTTTCGATGGTATGCCCCGATTTCGTGCCCAGCTTGAGCACTTGGTCACGCCGCCGACGCTTGCTTGTACAGACAGGTTCGGCCCTGGCTTTCGTCTGTATCGGTGTGGATACAAAGCGGCCAAAGCCAGAGTATGCTGTGCTGCTACAGTGAGCGCTGCGGCGGATGCCGCCTTGCCGACATGAGAATGGAATCCACCGCTACCGCCTCCGCTCCGCTGCAACTACTTGTCGTCGACGACGATACCCAGATCCGCACCATGCTGGCCGACTACCTGTCGACCTTCGGCATGGCGGCCGACGGTGCCGAGGGCGGTGCCGCCATGCGCGCCGCGATGGCCGGCAAGACCTATGACCTGGTCATTCTCGACCTGTCGCTGCCGGGCGAGAACGGCCTGGCGCTGTGCCGCGAGATCCGCGAGCAGAGCGACACGCCGGTGATCATGCTGACGGCGCGCGCCGAACTGGCGGACCGCGTGGTCGGCCTGGAGGTCGGCGCGGACGACTACGTCACCAAGCCCTTCGAGATGCGCGAGCTGGTGGCGCGCATCCACACCGTGCTGCGCCGCAGCCAGGGCGGGCAGCGCCGTCCGGCCGCCGCCGCCGGGCACGAACTGCGCTTCGGCGCCTGGCGGCTCAACACCACGCTGCGCCAGCTGGTCGACGGCGAGGATACGGTGGTGCCGCTGTCCAATGCCGAATTCCGCCTGCTGCTGACCTTCATCGAACATCCGCACCGCGTGCTCGACCGCGAGCTGCTGATCAACCAGGCGCGCGGCCGCGACCTGGACGTGTTCGACCGCAGCATCGACCTGCTGGTGTCGCGCCTGCGCCAGAAGCTGCGCGACGATCCGCGCGATCCGGTGCTGATCCGCACCGTGCGCGGCGAGGGCTACGTCTTCACCGCCAACGTGGAAAGCTGAACGTGCGTCTTCGCGGTCCGCTGGCGCGCTACGACACCATGTTCGTGCGCCTGTTCCTGGTGATGGCCACCATCATGCTGGCCGTGCACCTGCTCGGCATCACGGTCATCGAGAGCATTTTCCCGCGCCCCGGCCTGGAGCGCCACGACACCACCGCCGCCGGCGCGCGCCACGCCACCCCCGGCCAGCCCTCCGGCGCGATGCCGCCGGGCCCGCCGGGGCTGGAGGCAGGGCGCATGCCACCGCCGCCGCCCGATGATCTGTTCGCCGCCGACCTGCCGCCACCGCCGATGCCACCCCACGGGCCGCCGCGGCGGCTGCACGGCTGGTGGCCGCCGCGCCCGGGCCTGCTGCTGCAGCTTGCCGCCATCGTCGCCGCCTCCTGGGTGGGTGCCCGCCTGCTGGCGCGGCCGATCCAGCAGTTGGCCAGCGGCGCGGGCCGCCTGGCGCAGGACGTCAATGCACCGCAGCTCGACGAGGATACCGGCCCGGTCGAGGCGCGCGCCGCAGCGGTGGCGTTCAACCACATGCAGCAGCGCATCCGCACGCAGATGGGGCAGCAGTCGCGCTTCCTCGCCGCCGTATCGCACGACCTGCGCACGCCGCTGACGCGCATGAGCCTGCGCATCGAGCGCGTCGACGACCGCGACGTGCGCTACCGCCTGCGCCAGGACCTGGCCGAGATGAACGGCCTGATCGACTCCACCCTGTACTACCTGCGCGACCGCGACAGCGGCGAGCCGCGCCAGCGGGTCGACATCCTGGCCCTGCTGCACGCCATCGTCGACGACGCCGCCGAACTCGGCCAGGACGTCACGCTGGACGGCCAGGCGGCGCCGCTGCTGGCCTATCCGGCCGAACTGCGCCGCGCCGTGGTCAATCTGATCGAGAATGCGCACCGCTATGGCGGCGCCGCGCAGATCCGCCTGACCGACGCGCCCGAGCGCGTGGTGATCGACGTCTGCGACGACGGCCCCGGCATTCCGCACGAGGAGTTGCCGCGTGTACTGGAGCCGTTCTACCGTGTGGAGTCCTCGCGCAGCCGCGCCACCGGCGGTGTCGGCATGGGCCTGTCGATCGCGGCCGACATCGTGGCGCGCCACGGCGGCGAGCTGAGCCTGGCCAACCGCCCCGAAGGCGGTTTGCGCGTGCGCATGGTGCTGCCGCGCGTCTGACGCGGGCTGAGGTGTGTTTGAGGTGCCTCCGAGTGCGCCTGTGCTCTCGGGAACGCCGGAAGGCCTGGCGCCAGGGGCGTCGAAGGCGGCACGCGACGCCAGCGTGGCAGTCGACACCGCTCGGCGACGGCCGTCCCGCCGTCGCCGCCAGCGCTTGACGCCGGTCAAGCCCCCCGCGCCGCGCCGGGACTAGCATGGGCCATCAGCAATCCGTCCGCCGAGGGCGCCCCCATGTCCGCTCCCACCTCACGCCTCACACCCGCCTCACCCATTACACCCGCCGCGCGGACGCTCGACCGCGACGCGCTGACAGGTTTCCGCGCGCTCGCCGGCCGCATCGACGGCAACGGCCCGCGCTACACCTCCTATCCGACCGCCGACCGCTTCCATGACGGCATCGGCGAGGCCGACTACCGCACGGCGCTGGCCGACAGCAGCCGCGGGGCGTCCGCGCCGGTTCTGCCAACGGGTTCGCCGCTCTCGCTCTACGTGCACGTACCGTTCTGCGAGAACATCTGCTACTACTGCGGCTGCAACAAGATCATCACGCGCGACCATGGGCGCAGCGCGCGCTACGTCGACTACCTCGCGCGTGAGGCCGCCCAGGTGGCGCAGGCGCTGGGCGCGCGCCGCCAGGTGCTGCAGTCGCACTGGGGCGGCGGCACGCCGACCTTTCTCGACGAAGACGAGATGCGCCGTGTGATGGCCGCGCTGCAGGAGCACTTCGAACTGTCCGCCTACGGCGAGCACTCCATCGAGATCGACCCGCGCGTGGTGGATGATGCGCGCATGGCCCTGCTGGCCGAACTGGGTTTCAACCGCATCAGCCTGGGCGTGCAGGACTTCGATCCCGAGGTGCAGCGCGCCATCCACCGCGAGCAGTCCGTGGCGCAGACGCGCGCCGTGGTCGATGCCGCGCGCCGCCTCGGCATGCGCTCCATCAGCATGGACCTGATCTACGGCCTGCCGCACCAGGACGCGCGGCGCTTCGCCGTGACCATCGAGCGCGTGCTGGAGATGCGGCCCGAGCGGCTCTCGGTCTACAGCTATGCGCACCTGCCGCATGTGTTCAAGCCGCAGCGCCGCATCGACGAAGCGGCGCTGCCGGCGCCGGCCGAAAAGCTCGAGATCCTGGTCGCCACCATCGAGAAACTGAGCGCCGCCGGCTACGTCTACATCGGCATGGACCATTTCGCCTTGCCCGGCGACGACCTCGCCGTGGCGCAGCGCGAGGGCAAGCTGCAACGCAACTTCCAGGGCTATTCGACGCACGCCGGCTACGACCAGGTCGGACTCGGCGTGTCGGCGATCGGCGCGGTGGCCGGACGCTACGTGCAGAACGCGCGCACGCTGGACGACTACTACGCCGCGCTCGACGCCGGCCGGTTGCCGGTGATCCGCGGTTTCCACATGTCCGCCGACGATCACCTGCGGCGCGAGATCATCGGCGCGCTGATGTGCAACGGCGTGCTCGACAGCGCTGCGCTGGCGGCACGCCACGGCATCGATTTCGCAGCCGCCTTCGCCACCGAACTGGCGGACCTGGAGCGCCTGGCCGCCGACGGCCTGGTGGACTGCCGGCCCGGCCGCATCGAGGTGACACCGCTCGGGCGCCTGCTGGTGCGCCGCGTGGCGATGGTATTCGACCGCCACCTGCGCGAAGACGCCGCACGCCGGCGCGCGCTGGCCGGCGAGGCCGCCAACGAAGCGGTAGCGGCCCCGCTGGTGCGCTACTCGCGCGTGGTGTAGCGGGGGCCGGGCGGCGCGCTGCGCCCCCGGCGGCCGCCTGCGCAGGGCTGGCGGCCGGCGTAGTGTGCGGATCGGCCGGACGATTGACCGCACAGAAGGGAAGCAGCAACAGAAGGAAAGCAGCAGGACAAAGCAAAAAGCCCGCGGCATGCCGCGGGCTTTTTTCTACTGCGTCGACTGCGCCGGCCGGAATCGCGTCCGGCCGTGCGGAGCTTACTTCGCGGCGGCCGCCATGTAGTCGGCCGCGGCCAGCACGTCGGCATCGGGGCCGGCATAGCCACCCTTGGGCGGCATCACGCCCTTGCCCTTCAGCGCATAGTTGTGCACCACGTCCATGCCTTCCTTCAGGCGCGGCGCCCAGGCCGCCTTGTCGCCGAACTTCGGCGCACCGGCCACGCCGGCCGCATGGCAGGCGGCGCAGACCTGCTCGTAGACCTTCTTGCCGGTATCGGCCGACGCCGCGGCCGGTGCAGCGGCGGCGGCAGGCGCGGGGGCAGCCGCCGGAGCCGGGGCGGCCGCAGCGGTCTCGGCCGCCGGCGCGGAAGCCGCGGCGGTTGCAGCCGCCGGTGCCGCCGGCTCGGGGAACTTGGCGCCGCCCGCATCGGCCATGTAGACCACGGCACGGCCCAGTTCGTAGTCGCTGTAGTCGTCCGGCGTGGTGCCGGCGCGCGCCTGCATCGCGCCCTTGCCGTGCAGCACCGAATTCAGCAGCCCGTCGAAGCCCTGGCCGATGCGCGGGGCCCAGTCGCCGGCGGTGCCGTACTTGGGCGCACCCGCCGCGCCGGTCGCGTGGCAGGCGGAGCAGACTTCCTTGTAGACCTGTTCGCCGGTCTTGTAGACGCGCGGCGCGTTGGCATCCTTCAACTCGAGCGAAGCGACCGGCTTGATGCGGTCGATCACCGCTTCGGTGGCGTCCGTCGCGCCAGCGCCTTCCTTGGCGCCATGGCCGACGAAGTTGACCAGCAGGATGATGACCAGGATCGGCACCAGGAACGCGGCGATGACTACCGCGATCAACTGCTTGGGCGTCTTGATGGGAGACTCGTGTTCGTCGTGTGGTTGTTGGACGTCGCTCATGCTGAACTCTCGTTTTTTGCAGGAAACCTGTCTGGCCGCATGCGTTCAGTTCTGATCGGCTCGGCCTCGTTCTTCTGGCGCCACGATTCGCGCGCGACGGTCGAGCCAGCGATGAGCCGTGGTTCTCCTCCCGCCGGCGCCACCGCGACGGCTGCGGCGCACCAAGTGGATACGAAGCAGCCCCGTCCTTGCACAAATAGCTAGCGATTATAGCGGCGTTGCCTGATTCGGGGCGGCAAAAGCGACGGCTGCGTGACCTGGCTCAAAGTGCCGGGTGTGCACCGATTGGACGATCCCGGGCAAACAGGGTATGCTATGCGCCTTTCCGGCGGAGGCTGTCGCCTTCGCCACCTGCTCCGCGCGCCCGTAGCTCAATGGATAGAGTACTGCCCTCCGAAGGCAGGGGTTGCTGGTTCGATCCCAGCCGGGCGCGCCACCGCCGCTTTCCGCTTTTCCGCATCGACTCCCCTGGTATTGCCGCCGGCACGTCCATAATGTGCCGAATAGTTCACTCGCATGCTGCCGATGCCTTCGTTCGCCGCGAGTGATGCACCGGCCTCCCGCCCGACCCGGGTGCCCTCCAAGTGTCGCGGGGCGGCTCAGGGGCTACCGCGGCGACGCCGGCGCTATGCTTCAGGATCATCGCGCCGCCCATGCCCGGCACCGACAGGCCACCGGGACAGGCCGACCACAGACCAGGAGGACGACCATGGCAAGCCAGTCCGATCAGGACACCACCGCAGTCACGCCGGACCAGACCACTGCAGGCAAGCCGAAGCTGGGCGCCAAGGCCTACGACAAGGAGCTCTTCCGCATGCACGTGGAGCTGGTCAAGCTGCAGCGCTGGGTGCAGCAGACGGGCGCCAAGGTCTGCGTGCTGTTCGAGGGCCGGGACGGCGCGGGCAAGGGCGGGACCATCAAGGCCATCACCGAGCGCGTGAGTCCGCGCGTGTTCCGCGTGGTGGCCCTGCCTGCACCCACGGAGCGCGAGCGCACGCAGATGTACGTGCAGCGCTACCTGCCGCATATGCCGGCCGGTGGCGAGGTCGTCATTTTCGACCGCAGCTGGTACAACCGGGCCGGCGTCGAGCGGGTGATGGGGTTCTGCACGGAGCAGGAGGTCGAGAGTTTCCTGCGCGACGTGCCGCTGGTGGAAAAGGCGATCATCGATGCCGGCATCATCCTGGTCAAATACTGGCTGGAAATCAGCCAGGCCGAGCAGACCCGGCGCCTGCAATCGCGCATCGACGACGGGCGCAAGCTGTGGAAGCTGTCCGACATGGACCTGCAGTCGTATCGCCGCTGGTACGACTATTCGCGTGCCCGCGACGCGATGTTCGATGCCTCCCACAGCGCCCATGCGCCGTGGCATGTGGTCGATGCCGACGACAAGCGGCGCGCGCGGCTCAATGTCATCGCCCACCTGCTGGGCCGGATCCCCTACCAGGAGCTGCCGCACAAGAAGACCGTGCTGCCCGAGCGGCTGGGGCCGGAAGGCTACGTCGAGGCGGACCACTCGGACAAGCGCATCCCCGAGCGGTTCTGAGCCGGGCGGCGGCGTGCCCTGGCCGGGCCTCCCCATGCTCTGCGCTTGCGCTGCGTCAAGGCCGCGCAGGCGAGACGCTCGTAGCCTGTGGATAAGTGCTCGTGGCAAGCTGCCGCCGGCACCGACCGCCGACCCATGCGGATCCCCGCGTGTGCCGGCCTCTCCCAATCTGCGAGGATATCTGCGAGGAGTCTCGCCATGCACGCCAATGTCGGAACCATTGACCGCGCCGTCCGCATCATCGCCGGGCTGCTGCTGATCGGCCTGGCCGCCACCGGAAAGATCGGCCCGTGGGGCTGGACCGGCGTGGTGCCCCTGCTGACCGGCATCGTCCGGGTCTGCCCGGCCTACAGCCTGCTGGGCATCCGCACCTGCCAGGCACCCAAGGCAGGCACCCCGGACTGAACGCGGCGCGATCCGCCCGAGGCGCCGCGCTGCAGCATGCGCGCGCCTTGACGCTTGAAAAACCGCCCCGCTACAGTACGCGGGCGACGTGCCGCTTTCGTACTCCCGTGGCGCCGGCCTGGCCACGTCCTCCCGCTGTTTCCCGCCTCATCCCGTGCCGTCGCACCGCGGCAGGCCCGCCCCGCGCGCGGCCTGCGCGAACCGTTCCATCCCGACTGATGCATTCCCCGGAGCGTGCGCCGTCGCGCGTTCCGGACACGAACAAGAACAGGAGACGATGCATGGCGAAGCGAGCGTTATCGGTTCTGGTGTCCGGCTATACCTTCCTCGAAGGGCTGCGCTGGCATGAAGACAGGTTGTGGGCGTCGGATTTCTACACCGGCAAGGTCATCGCCGCCGGCCTCGACGGCCGCGTCACCGAGATGGCGCAGGTACCACAGCAGCCGTCCGGGCTGGGCTGGCTGCCCGACGGCCGGCTGCTGATCTCGTCGATGCGCGACCGCAAGGTACTGCGCCGCGAGCCCGACGGCACGCTGGCCGTGCATGCCGACCTCACCGCCCTGACCGGCGGCCATATCAACGACATGGTGGTCGATCGCGCAGGCCGCGCCTACGTCGGCAATTTCGGCTTCGACCTGATGTCCGGCGCGCCCTTCCGCACCACCGGACTGGTCTGCGTCGAGCCCGATGGCGCCGCGCGCGTGGTGGCCGAGGGCCTGTGGTTTCCCAACGGCTCCTTCATCACGCCGGACGGCCGCACCCTGATCGTCAACGAGACCTTCGGCAACCGCGTCTCCGCCTTCGACATCCTGCCCGGCGGCAACCTCGGGCCGCGGCGCGACTGGGCCAGCTTCGGCGCCATGCCCGACAGCGACGACATCGGCACCCTGATGGCCGCCGCCTCGATCGCCCCCGACGGCGGTGCGCTGGACGCCGAAGGCGCGGTCTGGGTGGCCGACGCCATCGGCAAGCGCATCGTGCGCGTACAGCAGGGAGGCAGGATCCTGGAGCAGATCGACACCGGCGAGCAGGGCATCTTCGCCGCCGCGCTGGGCGGCCCCAGGGGCACCACGCTGTTCATGGCGGCCGCACCGAACTTTGCCGAGCACGAGCGCCGTGCCACGCGGCTCGGGCAGATCCTGATGGCGGAGGTGGATGTGCCGCACGCGGGCCTGCCCTGAGCATGTGGGGGGATCGCCGGGCTGGGCCGGTGGCTGGCTGCGGCGCGGTCGATGCCGATCCGGCAAGCCTGGTGTGAAAGGAAAGGGCAGGCGAACGCCTGCCCGGGGTGAGGGAGGCGGGCGCTCAGTCCTGCACGACGACGGCGGCGCCGTGGCCACCGCGCAGGCGCTGCGCCATGCGGCCGAAGGCGCGCCACTGCTGCGCCATCACGCCGCGCCCATAGTCGCGCCCGCTGCCCAGCGGCGGCGGGAGCTGTTCGCGGATGCCGGTCGGCTCCGGCTGGCGCTCCCAGGAAGCCGTGCCGAACAGCATGTCCCACCAGGGGAACAGCACGCCGAAGTTGCAGCCGTAGCGCGTGCCTTCGTGGCCGTAGCCGATGGCATGGTGGCGGCGGTGGAAGGCCGGGCTGACCACCAGCCGCTCCAGCAGGGGGCTGAAGGGCAGGCGGGCGTTGACGTGCTGCACGCTCTGCATGAAGTTGCCCAGCGCCACCAGGACCACGAACTGCGACGGCTGCATGCCGATGAAGAGCGAAATCAGTGCGAAGAAGGCGGCCTGCAGCAGCTCGTCGAGGAAGTGGTTGCGGTCATCGGTCCACAGCGACATCTGTTGCTGGCTGTGGTGCACGGCATGCAGCTCCCACCACAGGCCGAAGCGGTGCTGCCAGCGGTGGTACCAGTAGCCGGCGAAATCCAGCGCCACCAGGTAGACCAGGAAGGACGCCACCGGCCGCTCGTCGGCGTCCGGCAGCAGGCGGTCCAGCGCGATGGCCGGCATGCCGTGCATCACCAGCAGGCTCTGCCAGTGGTGGAACAGCGGCTGCAGCAGGAAGAAGAAGGTCAGGTTGATCACGCCGAGCTTGCCGATCCAGGTGTAGACCACATCGGCGCGCACGTCCTTGCGGTCGGGCCAGCGCTCGATCGGTCGCAGCGCCTCGAGCGGCCGCAGCAGCGCGTACATGGCCGCGACCTGCAGTACGCCGATGATGACCCAGTACAGCGCATCGTAGGCATCCTCGTCGTAGCCCATCAGGCCGAAGTGGAAGCACAGCGGCTGCACGATGTCGATGTAGAGCAGCGTCTGCAGCGCGGCGACCGCGTTGTCGAGCAGGGCGAGCAAGGAGTGCAGCATGGGGCGGCCCGGTTGGAGCAGAGGCGGATGGCGGATCGGTGCGGCGCCGGCGCTCAGTCCGGATTGGGCGCGTGCACCGGCGCGCCGTCGGCGAAGAAGATGCCGTGCGGGGAGCGGCCGACCGCGATGGTATCGACCAGCTTGCGCGCGGGCAGGTCGATCACGCCGACGTGGCGGGCGAAGCGGAAGGTGACCCACAGGTAGCGGTGGTCGGCGCTCAGCGCCATGTCGTCCGGGCCGGGCAGCAGGCCGGCGATGTCGCCGGTCTTCTGCAGCGTGCGGTAGTCGATCAGGCTGATGGTGCTGGCCACGCGGTTGCTGACCGCCACGTGCTGGCCGTCGTCGAGATCGCGGAAATTGTGCGCGCCGCGGCCGGTCGGGATCGACTTGACCACCTGGCGTGCGCGCCAGTCCACCACCTTGACGTCGTCCTCGCCGGTCATGCCGACCAGCAGATAGCGGTCGCCCGGCGTCATCCACAGGCCGGCCGGCGTGCTGCCGACCGGCAGCTTCCACAACACGCTCTGCGTGGCGAGGTCGATCGCCGCCAGTTCGCCCGAGTCCTGCAGGGTGACGAAGGCGAGGCGGCCGTCCGAGGTGAAGTTCAGGTGGCTCGGCGTGCGGCCCAGCGGCAGGCGGCGCGCCAGCGTGAGCTGCTGCCCGTCATAGTGGTAGATGTCGACACGGTCCAGCCGCAGGCCGGCGGTGACGAACCACTTGTGGTCGGGCGAGAAGCCGAGCTGGTAGGGATCCTCCACGCCTTCGCTCAGGCGCTGCACCTTGCCGGTGTGCGGGTCCAGGAACATCAGGCTGTTCGATACCGAGTTGGCGACGATCAGCGCATGCTGGTCCGGCGTCGCCAGCAGGTGGTGCGGCTCCTTGCCGGTGGGCTCGGTGCGCAGCACCTTGTGCGTGGCCTGGTCGATCAGCGTCAGCGAGGCCTCCCCCGAGTCGAGCACGATGACGGGCTCGGCGGCGCGGGCGGCAGTGGCGCAGGCCAGGCAGCCGGCCAGCAGGGTGAGCGAGGCCAGGGCGGCCAGGGGCCGGCGCAGGGAGGAAAGGGAAGAGACAGGCATGATGCGGGGCGGAATACGGGCCGGAACGGCCAGGGCGGGCGGCCGGGCCGGCCACGCCACGTGGGGCAGGCGCCGCGTGGCGACGCTCCCACGCCATTAACGCGCGATGGCGCGCGCGCGATGACCGCGGCCGCCCGGCCAGGGCGGCGCCTGCCGCGCGGCCGACACGCGGCCGACACGCGGCTGCGGTAGCATTGCCGGCGACAGGGCCGGCACCGGCACCGGCGCCGCGCGTGCGCCGGCGGAGCACGGCCCGCCAGAGGATCGGGAACATGGTGCGGGAATCGCAAGGGACGGAACGGGTGGGGCAGGCAGACGGAGTGAGACAGGCGGCACAAGACGTGGTGCAAGACGTGGCGCAGGAGACGGTGCCGATGGCGCCGTTGCGTGGCGACGCCGAGGACGGCCTCGCCGCCCGGCAGGCCACCGCCCGCCTCAGCACGCTGGTGAGCGTGGCAGTCAACAGCGTGCTGAGCGTGGTGCAGATCGTCGCCGGCCTGCTGTCCGGCTCGAGCGGCCTGGTGGCCGACGGCGTGCACACGCTGTCGGATCTGGTGGCCGATTTTGTCGTGCTGTTCGCCGGCCACCAGGGCGGCAAAGCCCCGGACGAGGACCACCACTACGGACACCAGCGCTACGAGAACGCCGCCTCGCTCGCGCTCGGCCTGCTGCTGCTGGCGGTCGGCATCGGCATGCTGTGGTCGGCCGCGCACAAGCTGCAGCACCCCGAGGACATCCCGCACGTCACCTCGGTCGCGCTATGGGTGGCGCTGGCCACGCTGGTGGCCAAGGAATCGCTGTTCCGCTACATGCTGGCGGCGGCGCAGCGGGTGCGCTCCAGCATGCTGGTGGCCAACGCCTGGCACGCGCGCTCGGACGCCGCCTCCTCCCTGGTGGTCGCGTGCGGCATCGGCGGCAATCTGCTTGGCTACCACCTGCTCGATCCGGTGGCGGCCATCGTGGTGGGCCTGATGGTGGCGCGCATGGGCTGGGGCTTCAGCCGGGAGGCCCTGCGCGACCTGACCGATCGCGCCGCCGACGCCGAGACGGTGGAAGCCCTGCGCGTGCTGATCGCCGCCACGCCCGGCGTGCAGGGTGTGCACGACCTGAAGACGCGCAAGATGGGCGACATGATCCTGGTCGACGTGCACCTGGAAGTCGACGGCAGCCTGAGCGTGGCCCAGGGCCATGCCATCGCCACCGAGGCCAGCAACCGCGCCATGGCGCGCGCTGACGTGCTTAACGTGATGACCCACGTCGATCCGGTCAGCGTGCCGCGCTGAGCGGCAGGCGCGGTACCCCGTACCCCGTACCCCATATCGGCCCCGCCGCTTGCTAAGATGCGGCCATGCACGGCGAGCCGACCATCCCCCACCACGAGTACGAGATCACGGCGATCCGCGCCCAGGGCGCGGGCGGCCAGAACATCAACAAGGTCTCCAACGCCGTCCACCTGCGCTTCGATATCCGCGCCTCGTCACTGCCCGCCGACCACCAGGAGCGCCTGCTGCAGCTGCACGACCACCGCATCACGCGCGACGGCGTGGTGGTGATCAAGGCGCAGCAGCACCGCAGCCTGGAAGCCAACCGCGAGGAAGCCGTGCGCCGCCTGCACGAACTGGTGCGCAGCGTGGCCACGCCGCCGCGCGTGCGCCGTGCCACCCGTCCCACGCTGGCCTCGCGCCGGCGCCGCCTGGAGGGCAAGAGCCAGCGCAGCGCACTCAAGGTGCAGCGCGGCAAGGTGGTCGAGTAGGCGCGCCTCGCGCGCGCCGCATCAAAGCCGCATCAGGGCTGTCTCAGCGGGCCGACAGGCGCGCCGCGCCGGCGGCCTCGGCGGCGCGGCAGGCCTCGCCCGCCTGCGTCGCGGCGGCGCCGTGCAGCAGCCAGGCGACGAAGCGTACCGCGCGCCCCACGTGGGCGCGCCGGCCGGCCTCGTCCGCCTCCAGGTACTCGGCCGACAGGTGGAACAGGTGGAAGACGATCTCCGCGCAGGCCGCGTCGACGGTCGCGCGCGGCAGCGAGGGAATGAGTTGCAGGCGTTCGATGTCCTCGGCGATCTCGGCGGCGATATCGGCCAGCAGCTGGCGGATCGCCGCGCGCAGCCCAGGCTGCGGACCGGTGCTGCCGCACAGCGCCAGCAGGAAGGCATCGGCATGGCCATGCGCGTAGGCGAAGAAGGCGCCGCAGGTGCGTTCGGCCACGGCCTGCGAGCTGTCGCGCGCGGCCGCCCAGCGCACCTCGCGCAGCATCGGCCGCAAGGCATCGCTGACCTCGGCGATGGCGGTCAGCGCCAGGTCCTCCATGTCGCGGAAATGGCGATAGAAGGTATTCGGGTTGAGTCCGGCCTCGCGCGCGAGTTCGCGCAGGCCCAGCGCGGCGAAGCTGCGCTTGGCGGCGGCCAGCCGCAGGGCGGCGTCGATCAATCTGCGTTTGCCGTCGGCGATGTCTTCCATGTGCTGCCAGCTTGGCGGGCGGTGGCCCGCGTGTGTCTTCAGATCTACAAATTGTGCACCAGACGCGCCCGGTGCCCGGTGCCCGGCACCCTGCGCATGCGCGCGGCGCCGGCCATGCAAACGCGCGGCACCCCGCGCCATGTGCATTGACATCCTGTCTACATTCGTCTACTTTGCTGCAGAAGTAGACGAATGTCTACCGAACATCGACTGCGGCTCCGGTTCCGGTGTCGGTGGCATCTCCGGTGCCGCTGCCGTGCTCCGCACCGGCTGCCACGTGCGTATTGTCTACCGGTATCGCCCCGGGATGTTTCCCACCGGCGCGCCAGGCGCGCCGGCCGCCTACGACTCCTAGCCGACCCTGCGCGCCCACTATGACGCAAGCCGCCACTTCCTCGTCCCAGGCCCCGGTTGCCGGCCGGCCCGCCGCCTCCCTGCAGCCGATCCCGCGCGATCCGGGCTGGCCGCTGGTGGGCAATATCCTGCAGATCAAGCCGGGCGCCTTCGCTCAGCACCTGATGGCGCGCGCGCGGGCGCACGAGGGCATCTTCGAACTCGACTTCGCCGGGCGCCGCGTGCCTTTCGTCACGTCGGCGGCCCTGGCGGCGGAGCTGGCCGATGCCGCGCGCTTCCGCAAGTTCATCGGCCCGCCGCTGTCCTTCCTGCGCGACGTGGCCGGCGACGGCCTGTTCACCGCGCATACCGACGAAGCCAACTGGGGGCGCGCCCACCGCATCCTGATGCCGGCCTTCAGCCAGCGCGCGATGAAGGGCTACTTCGACGTGATGCTGCGCGTGGCCATGCGCCTGGTCGACAAGTGGGACCGCCAGGGCCCGGATGCCGACATCGCCGTCTCCGACGACATGACGCGGCTGACGCTGGACACCATCGCCCTGTCCGGTTTCGGCTACGACTTCGACTCCTTCGCCAGCCAGCAGCTCCATCCCTTCATCGACGCCATGGTCGGCGCGCTGGAAGAGGCCATGGGCAAGCTGACGCGCTTCCCGCTGCAGGACCGCTTCATGCACGCGGCGCACCGCAAGTTCGCCGAGGACACGCGCTTCATGCGCGAACTGGTCGACGACGTGATCCGCCAGCGCCGCCAGTCGCCCACGCCCGCGCGCGACCTGCTCAACCTGATGCTGGAGGCGCGCGACCCCGAGACCGACCAGCGCCTGGACGACGTCAATATCCGCAACCAGGTGATCACCTTCCTGATCGCCGGCCACGAGACCACCAGCGGCCTGCTGACCTTCGCCCTGTACGAGCTGATGCGCCATCCGGGCGTGCTGGCCCAGGCCTATGCCGAAGTGGACGCGGTGCTGCCCGGCGACGCGCCGCCGGCCTACGCCGACCTGGCGCGCCTGCAGGTGCTGGACCGCGTGCTCAAGGAAACGCTGCGCCTGTGGCCGACCGCGCCCGCCTTCTCGGTGGCGCCCTTCGAGGATACGGTGATCGGCGGACGCTACCGCATCCACAAGGACCGCCGCGTCGCGGTGGTGCTGACGGCGCTGCACCGCGATCCGGCCGTGTGGGACGATCCCGAGCGCTTCGACATCGACCGCTTCCTGCCCGAGAACGAGGCACGCATCCATCCGCATGCCTACAAGCCCTTCGGTAACGGCGAGCGCGCCTGCATCGGCCGCCAGTTCGCGCTGACCGAGGCCAAGCTGGCGCTGGCGCTGATGCTGCGCCACTTCCAGCTGCACGATCCGCACGACTACCAGTTCCGCATCAAGGAAACGCTGACCCTCAAGCCCGACCACTTCCTGCTGCGCGCGCGCCGGCGCCGTCCGCACGAACGCATCGTGGTGGCGGCGCCCGCCTCCGGCGCCGTCACGGCCGCGGCGGCGCGCCCGGTGGTGGCAGCCGGCGGCGAGACGCTGGCGGTGCTGTGCGCCTCCAGCCTCGGCACCGCGCGCGAGCTGGCCGAGCAGGTCCAGGCGGGCGCGCTGGCGGCCGGCTACGAGGCCACGCTGCACGACCTCGACGACGCGCTCGGCAAGCTGCCCACGCAAGGGCTGGCGGTGATCGTGGCGGCCACCTACAACGGCCGCGCGCCCGACAACGCGCGCCGCTTCGAAGCCATGCTGGATGCCGCCGGCGATGCGCCGGGCGACTGGCGCGCCGGCGGCCTGCGCTACGCGGTGCTCGGCTGCGGCAATTCGCAGTGGGCCACCTACCAGGCCTTTCCCAAGCGCCTCGACACCTTCTTCGCCGCCGCCGGCGCCCGGCCCCTGCTGGCGCGCGGGGAGGCCGACGGCAATGCCGATTTCGACCAGGCCGCCGAGCAGTGGCTGGCGGCGCTGTGGAGCGCGCTCGCGCAGCAGCAGCCGCACGCGCCCGGCCCGGCCCCGGGCGCCGAGGGCGCGCCGCCGCTGGCGGTCGAGGTCGCGCTGCGCGGCATCGACGAGATCCGCGCCAGCGTGCTGCCTTCCAACACCCAGCCGTTCACCGTGCTCGCCAACCGCGAACTGGTGAGCGATCCCGCCGGCCTGTGGGACTTCGCCGTCGAGGCGCCGCGCACCTCGACGCGCGACATCCGGCTGCGCCTGCCCGAGGGAGCCCGCTATGCCGCCGGCGACCACCTCGCCGTCTACCCGCAGAACCGTCCGGCACTGGTGCACGACCTGTGCGAGCGGCTCGACCTCGATCCCGAAGCGGTGGTCACGCTGTCGGCGCCGCGCGCCGGCGCGGCGCGCGGCCTGCCCTTGGGACAGCCCCTGCCACTGCGCGCGCTGCTCACGCACTTCGTCGAACTGCAGGATGTGGTGTCGCGCCAGACCCTGCGCCTGCTGGCGCAGCGCACACGCTGCCCATTCACGCGGCAGTCGCTGGAGCGCCTGGGCTCGGACGATGCCGCCCAAGGCTACGCGGCCCAGGTGGCGGCGCACCGCCTCGGCCTGCCCGACCTGCTGGCGCGCTTCCCGGCCATCGAGCTCGACCTCGCCGGCCTGCTGGCCTGCGTGGTGCCGATGCGCCCGCGCTTCTACTCTATCGCCTCCTCGCCGCTGGTCTCGCCCGATGTGGCCACGCTCACGGTCGGCACCGTGCTGGCGCCGGCCCTGTCGGGGCGCGGCCAGTTCCGCGGCGTGGCGTCCAACTGGCTGCAGGGACTGGCGCCGGGCGCCACGGTGGCGGCCGCCATCCGCACGCCCAACCCGCCGTTCGCGCCGGAGGCCGACCCCGCGCAAGCCATGATCCTGATCGGGCCCGGCACCGGCATCGCCCCCTTCCGCGGCTTCCTCGAAGAGCGTGCCGCGCAGCAGGCCGCAGGACAGGCCGTGGCCCCGGTCGAGCTCTACTTCGGCTGCCGCCACCCGCAGCACGACTGGCTGTATCGCGACGAGATGCTGGCCTGGCAGGCGCAGGGTGTGGCGCGCCTGCACGTGGCGCACTCTGCCACCGGCGCCCCCGCGCGCTTCGTCCAGGACCTGCTGTGGCAGCAGCGCGCCGAGCTGTGGCGCCAGCTCAGCGCCGGTGCCGTGGCCTACTTGTGCGGCGACGGGCGCCAGATGGCGCCGGCGGTGCGCAAGACGCTGATGGACATCGCCGTGGCCGAGGGCGGCCTGGACGGCGATGCCGCCTCGGCCTGGTTCGCCGGCCTGGTGGCCGAGGGCCGCTACCGGCAGGACGTGTTCAACTAGGCCCGGGCCAGGCGGCCGGCCTGGCAGGATTCGACGGATCGTTGTCCGTCGTGCCGGGCGCGCCGGACTTAGCCTTGGGACTGTCCTCATTTCCCCCAAGGAGCGTTCCATGGCCACGCCGGCGATGTCGCAGGCCCGGGTACTGGCGGTTTGCCAGGCCCTGTTCACCGCAGCCCTTTCCGTCGACCTGACCCTGACCGGCCTGGTCGGCTATACGCTGGCACCGGACAAGGCGCTGGCTACGCTGCCCTTCGCGCTGATCACCGTGGCCTCCGCGTTCACCGCGATCGCCGCCGCCTTCGTCATCGAGCGCTGCGGCCGGCGCCTGGCCTTCTGCCTGGGCGGCCTCGCCTGCACCGCGGGCGGCCTGGTCTCGGTGTGGGCCATCTCGCACCGGCACTTCGTCGCTTTCTGCGTCGGCACCGCGCTGGTCGGTGTGTTCCAGGCCTTCGCACGCTTCTACCGTCTGGCCGCAGCCGATGCCGCCGCGGTGGCGGAAAAGCCGCGCGCCATCGCCGCCGTGCTGACCGGCGGCGTGGTGGCCGCCGTGTGCGGCCCCGCGATCGCCGCCTGGAGCCGCGACATGCTGCAGGCCGAGCCATTCGCCGGCTCCTACCTCGTGGTGGCGCTGTTCGGCGTCGCGACCATCCTGCTGCTGCTGCTCGCCTACCGCGAGCCGGTTCGCACCGAAGCCGGCGCCGGCGACGAGGCCGTGCTGCCGGCACGTCCGCTCGGCGAGATCGTGCGGCGGCCCGTGTTCCTGGCCGCCTTCGCCAACAACGGCATCGGCAACGCCGTGATGATGTTCGTAATGACCGCGACCCCGATCGCCGCCGTCGCCTGCGGCCACAGCATCGGGCAGGGCGCGCAGATCATCGAGTGGCACCTGGTCGGCATGTATGCGCCGTCCTTCTTCTCGGGCTGGTTGCTGCAGCGTTTCGGCACCGCGCGCATGCTGGCCTGCGGCACGCTGCTGTGTGCCGTGGCCGCGCTGGCAGCGCTTGCGTCCACGGCGCTGCCGGCCTTCTACCTGGCCCTGCTGTGCCTGGGCGTGGGCTGGAACTTCATGTTCGTGGGCGGCACGGCGCTGCTGGCCGCGTCCTACCGGCCCAGCGAACGGGCCCGCACCCAGGCCGCCGCGGAGTTTTCCGCCGCGGTGCTGACCGCGCTCGCCACGCTGGCGGCGGGCCAGGTGCTGCACCGGCACGGCTGGCAGGCGGTCAACCTGGCCGTGCTGCCGGCGCTGGCGGTGGCGCTGGCGCTCACGCTGGCCTGGCAACGCCAGGTGCGGCGCGAGCAGGCCGGCGCGCTGGCGGCCGGCGCGGCGGTTTGAGTGGCAGTGCCGCGCCGCGCGGGCCGGGCCCGGTATGATCGGTGACAGCCACCGCCACGCCACCATGCCAGCCCGCCTCTCCCTAGCCAGCGACACGCCACGAACGGTCGTCATCGTCGCCCCCGACCCGGCGCAGGAACTCGACGTCACCGGCCCCAGCGCCGTGTTCGGCCAGGCCAACCGCGTGAGCGGGCGTGAGTGCCCGCCGTACCGGCTGCGGGTGGCCAGCGTGCGCGACGATGGCCTGATCCGCACGGAAAGCGGGCTCAGGATGCTGGCCGACGCGCCGTATCACGGCATCGCCGCCGGGCTGGACGGGCCCATCGACACCTTGCTGATCGCCGGCGGCGCCGGCCACGCGAGCGCGGCCGACGACGCGCGCCTGACCACCTGGTTGCGTGCGCAGGCGCCGACCGTGCGACGGCTCGGCGCGGTCTGCACCGGCGCCTTCGTGCTGGCCGCCACCGGCCTGCTCGACACCCACCGCGCCACCACCCACTGGCGCCACGCCGACCGGCTGGCCGCCCGCCACCCGCGCGTGCAGGTCGATCCGGATCCGATCTGGATCCGGGAGGGCGGGCTCTACACCTCGGCGGGCGTCACCGCGGGCATGGACCTGGCGCTGGCGCTGGTCGAGGAAGACCTGGGCCATGCCGCTTCGCTCGCGGTGGCGCGCGAACTGGTGCTGTTCCTGCGCCGGCCCGGCAGCCAGGCACAGTTCTCCACCGTGCTGCAGGCCCAGGCCGCGCAGGCGCCGGAGCTGCGCGAACTGCAGGCCTGGATCGCCGACCACCTGGCGCGCGACCTGTCGGTGGCTGTGCTGGCCGAACGCGTGGCGATGAGCCCCCGCAACTTCGCGCGGGTGTTCGCCCGCGAGGTCGGCGAAACACCGGCGCGGTACGTGGAGCGCCTGCGGGTGGAAGCGGTGCGGCGCCTGCTGGAGAGCGGCGACCAGCGCCTGGAGGCGGTGGCGCGCCTGGCCGGCTTCGGCAACGCAGACGTGATGCGCCAGGCCTTCCTGCGCCATGTGCAGACCACGCCGGAACGCTATCGCGCCGCCTTCCGCGCGGTGCCTGCGGCGGACGGCCGCGCGGCCTGAGTCGCCGGGCGGCGCGGGAAGGACCAGGGGAAAAAGGGAAGGGGAAAAGCGGATCGGCGGATCGGCGGATCGGCGGATCGGCGGATCGGCGAAAACGCGGCAGGCCGGCACGGCCCGCCGCGCAAGGTGCCGCGGGCGCCATCGGCACCCCGGCACCGGCGGCCTCAGCGGGCCGATTGCAGCGCGGCGATGCGCTGTTCGATCGGCGGGTGGCTGGAGAACAGTTCCATCCACGACTTGCCGCCGGCGATGCCCATCGCCTGCATGTTCTGCGGCAGTCCGTCGGCATCCAGGCCGCCCAGGCGGCGCAGCGCCGCCACCATCGGCGAAGGGGTGCCCAGCAGCTTGGCCGCGCCGGCGTCGGCGCGGTATTCGCGCTGGCGCGAAAACGCCGCCACGATGATGCTGGCCAAAATGCCGAAGACGATCTCGCAGATCACCACCGTCACCATGTAGCCGATGCCGGGGCCGCTCGACTCCTCGTCGTTCTTGCGCAGCATGGAATCGACGAAGTAGCCGACCACGCGTGCCAGGAAGATCACGAAGGTGTTCACCACGCCCTGGATCAGCGTCAGCGTGACCATGTCGCCGTTGGCGATGTGGGCGACCTCGTGCGCCAGCACGGCCTCCACCTCATCCTCGCGCATCGACTCCAGCAGGCCCGTCGACACTGCCACCAGCGAGCTGTTCCTGGTGGCGCCGGTGGCGAAGGCGTTGGGCTCGCCCTCGTAGATGGCGACCTCGGGCATCGGCAGGCCGGCGCGGGTGGCCAGCTTCTCCACCGTCTGCACCAGCCACAGTTCGCGGCTGGTGCCAGGGTGGGTGATGACCTGCGCGCCGGTCGACCACTTGGCGATGGGCTTGGACATCAGCAGCGAGATGAAGGCCCCGCCGAAGCCCATCAGCGCGGCGAAGGCGAGCAGCATGCCGAGGTTGAGGCCATTGGCGGTCAGGAAGCGGTTCACGCCGAGCAGGCTGGCGGTGAGGCTGAGAACGAGCATGACGGCGAGGTTGGTCGCCAGGAAGAGCAGGATACGTTTCATGTTGTGGATAACGCAGGGGACGACGGAGGAATGCGGCCAGGCCGCGAACGCACACCGCACCGATGTGCGGCAGGCGGAAGAAACGGAGGGTGCGCGGACATGCCCGCGCCGGGGATCAGGCGCGCGGAGGGCGCGGCTGCCGGGGCAGGTCCGGGTCGGACAGGCGAGCGCCGGTGTAGCGCGGCGCGCCGGTACGGGCCGGCAGCGCGGCCAGCCGCGGCAGCGTCGGCGGCAGCCACTGTTCGACCGGATCGGCGCCCGCCTGGGCGCGCTCGGTGTTGTTGTCCTTGCCGTCGAACGGGCCGGGCAGGTCGGCGTCGCCCGCCGCGGCCGCGGTGGCGGCCGTCTCGATGAACGCGTTCGGCGCCGGCAGCGCGGTGGCCGCCCCCAGCGGTGCGAATTCGTCCGCGGCGGTGACCGCCTGGCCGGCCGGCACCGCCGGCGCGCCGGCGGCGGCCGTGCGCGCGCCGGCCGCCGCCCATCCCTGTACGGGCAGGAAGGCGAGCAGCGCGATCAGCAGCAGCAGGCGGAACGGACGTAGGAGGCGCAAGGGTCGCTCAGGACGATGACATGGCATGAAGCCGTGCGCCGATTCTACAGGATGAGCACGGCCGTACCGTGACGTCCTGCACGCCGGACGACGCTGGGCTACACTGTTGAAAGTCTTGAGTCATTACAGGGTTCTGCCCGCTGAGGAGCCATCATGCGCATCGGAGAACTGGCACGCCGCGGCCTCTGCGACGTCGAAACCATCCGCTACTACGAGCGCGAGGGTCTGCTGGACGCACCGCAGCGCGAGGACAACGGCTACCGCCGCTATGGCGACCCCCACCTGGTCCAGCTCAACTTCGTGCGCCATTGCCGCTCGCTCGGCATGAGCCTGGCCGACGTGCGCCGCCTGCGCGACTTCGAGCGTAATCCGAGTCTCGCCTGCGACGACATCAATGCCTTGCTGGACCGGCAGATCGAGCAGATCCACGCGCAGCGCATGGCGCTGGAGACGCTCGAAGGCCAGTTGCGGGCACTGCGCCATACCTGCACGCAGCCGCACCAGGCCAGCGAATGCGGCATCCTGCAGAACCTGCAGCAGGCGGCCGCGGGCGCCAGTTGCGAATGCCACGCACATGGCTGATGCGCCGGCCCGCTGCGGCGGCTGTGCTACGATGGAGCTTCCGGCCATGAGCAGGCTTTGCCACGGCCGGGCGCGCGCTTAAGCGCCGCCAGCAGACGCCCGCATGCCGGCCAAGGCATCGCGAGGCACCGTATGTGAGCCCTCGCTCGCGCCAGCATGGCGCTGCGATGGCCTGATCACCCCGAGTTTCCCCTTGTCATGATGCCCGACCGCCTGCCGACGATCGCTGCCATGCCTGCCCGCTTTGCGCGGCAAGCGGGCGCGCGTGCGCGCGTGGAGGGCATGCGGGCCACCCCCGCTTCGGCCAGCTACCGGATCAGCCAGCCGCTTGATCCGGCCCGGTTCCCGGCCTGACCGTCTTCGCAGCTTGCGGGTACGGGCCCGGACCGGGCCCGGGCCGCAGGCCGCCGATGCCGTCCCGGTCGGCGCATTGCCGCTTCTCCGTCTTTCCGCATTGCCGCTGTTTCCGCCAGCGATCCGATCGATCCGATGCGCGCCGCCCCGACTCACGCCCGGGCAGCGAAGCCCGCCGAACGGCATCGGCCGCATCAAGCATAAGGAGGCTCAAATGACCCTGTCTTCCGCGAACAAGACCACGCTGTACCTGACCGAACTCGATGTGACCCGCCTCGAGCGCATCGCCGAGCGCGCCGGGAGCGCGCAACTGTCCGACATGCTCGACGCGCTGCTGGAGCGCGCCGCCATCGTGGCGCCCGAAGCCATCCCGCACGACGTGGTGACGATGAACTCGCAGCTGCGCTGCGCGCTGGAAGGTGACGCCGAGCCGCGCCACTGGACCCTGGTCTATCCCGACACCGCCGATTTCGACGCCGGCCGCCTGTCCGTGCTGTCGCCGGTCGGCCAGGCCCTGCTGGGCGCGCGTGCCGGCGAGACGGTCGCCTATCGCCTGCCGGACGGCCGCGAGCAGCGGCTGACGGTGATCGAGATCGCCTTCCAGCCGGAGGCCAACGGCCAGTTCAACCTCTGACCCGCCTCCCGGAGCGGCGGCGCCGCCGCTCCGGATCCGGCGGAGCAATGTCTTTCGAAGGGCACTTTGCCCGCCAACTCGTCTCGTGTTAGCGCCGTATCGGGCACTTGCGTGCCGGTGCCGCTAGCGTCCCTCTGCACCACCGCGCCTCCGTTCGTCCCCATCCCCTGCGTTTCACGGCTCGCAACGCACCATTCGTCGCAGCGGCATTTCTCCTTGCCTGTCGAGGCCCTAATCTTCAGTCCGCGCTCGCATCGCAACATGCCATATCGTCGGTGCATGCTGGCCGGAAAACATAAAAAAGACGATATCTCAGTTGAAGGAGTCCCAACATGATCGCCAAGCGTTTGATTGGCGGCGTGCTGATGGTTGCCGCCGTGGCCGTGTCGGCCACGGCGATCGCCGCACCCGCCCGCAGCAAGGTTGGTAAGTTCGATGTCTACGCCGACGCGCTGCGTGTCGGCAGCAAGTTCGACACCTATACGGACGGCGCCAAGGCCGGCAAGTTCGACAGCTTCACGGATGGCGCCAAGTCGGGCAAGTACGACCCGTATAGCGACGGCACCCGCAGCGGCAAGTTCGATCCGTATTCGGAAGGCGCGCGCGCCTTCACCGGCCAGATCGCTGCCTCGTCGCTGGATAACTCCCGCTCCGGCGACGGCTCGCTGTACGGCTATCGCGTCTGACACGTTCGACGCCGTTCCGTCCGCCTGGCGCGGACGGTCCCGCCCGGCGGCCACCTTCACGGTGGCCGCCACGTTTTACCACCCGCCTGCCCGCTCGACCTCCTCCTCTTTCTCTCTTCGCCGGGCAGGCGATTTTTCTTCCGCCGCACAGGCCTGGGCGGCCCGCCCCAGCGGGTCGCCCAGGCCGGTCGGACTCAGTGCCGGCGCTGCAACTTGCCGATGAGCGCATACAGCAGCGGCACCGCCAGCGTGCCGATCACGGTGGCGCCCAGCATGCCGCCCAGCACGCCGGTGCCGACCGCGCGCTGCGCTGCCGCGCCCGGACCGCTGCTCAGCACCAGCGGCACCACGCCCAGGATGAAGGCCAGCGAGGTCATCACCACCGGCCGCAAGCGCTGGCGCGCCGCCTGCTGCGCGGCATCGCCCAGCGCCATGCCGCCCGCGCGCAGCTGCTGCGCATATTCCACCACCAGGATGGCATTCTTCGCCGCCAGGCCCATCACCACCACCAGCCCCACCTTGAAGTAGACGTCGTTGGGCAAGCCGCCCAGCCAGATCGCCGCGGCCGCGCCGACCATGCCGGCCGGCACCACCGCCAGCACCGCCAGCGGCAGGGTCCAGCTCTCGTACAGCGCCACCAGGCACAGGAAGATGAAGAGGGCGGAGCACGCGAACAGCCAGGGTGCCTGGTCGCCGCTCTGCAACTGCTCGAAGGCGCGGCCGGTCCAGCGCACGCCGAAGGGCGCACCGAGGTCGCGCACCAGCGCGCTCAGCCGGGCCATCGCGGTGCCGCTGCTGTAGCCGCTCCCGCTGTCGGCGCTGATGCGCACCGAGGGCAGGCCGTTGAAGCGCTCCAGCGTGGTCTCACCGTTGCCCCACTCCATGCTGGCGAACGAGGCCAGCGAGACCATGCGGCCCTGGGCATTGCGCACATGCACGCGCGCCAGTTGCTCGGGCTGCATCCGGTGCGGAGCATCGGCCTGCAGGATGACGCGGCGGATGCGCCCGTCGCGCGTCACCTCGTCGACATAGCGCGAGCCGAGCGTCGACGCCAGCGCATGGTGGATGGTCTCGGCCGCGACGCCGAAGCTCTCCGCCTTGCGGTAGTCGATGCGCAGGTCCAGCGCCGAGCTCGGCTGGGCGGCGGTGGCGCGCACCTCGCGCAGCGCGGGATCGGCCGCGGCGGCTTGCAGCAACTTGTCGCGCGCCGCGAACAGGGCGTCGCGGCTGGCGCCGTGGGCCGAGGTCAGCCGCATGTCGAGCCCGCTGGTGCTGCCCAGCTCGGGCAAGGCGGAACTGTTGTAGGCGAACAGCTGGGCATCGCCGCGTCCGGGCCAGTGATCGAGACCGTCCGACAGGCGCTCCAGCACGGCCGCCGCGCGCTGCCGGCTGCCGCGCTGCGCCCAGTCGGTCAGGCTGAGCACCAGGTTGGCGCGCTGTTCACCGTTGCCGCCGTTGCCCCAGCCGATCACGGCGAAGGTGGACTTGAGCGGGTAGCCCTCGGCGCGCAACCAGTGTTCCAGCCGCGCGACCAGATCGCGCGTCTGCTGCTGCGTGCTGCCGGCCGGCAGTTCGATATCGACCACCAGCTCACCGGTGTCCTCCTCGGGCAGGAAGCCGCTGGGCGTCTGCGACAAGCCGTAGCCGCACGCCAGCACCAGCGCCAGGTAGGCGCCGAGCCAGCGCAGGCGGCGGCGCTGCGCGCCCGCCACCCAGCGTCCGTAGCGGCCGGTCAATGCGGTGAAACGGCGCTCGAACCAGGCCAGCGGCCCGTGCGCCGGCGGCGCGCCATGGCGCAGCAGGCCCGCGCACATGGCCGGCGTCAGCGACAGTGCGAAGAACAGCGAGAAGGCGATGGAGATGGCCAGCGTGACAGCGAAGTGGCGATAGATGACGCCGACCGCGCTGCCGAAGAAAGCCATCGGCACGAAGACCGCGCACAACACCAGCGTGACCGCCAGCAGGGCGCCCGAGACCTCGCGCATCGAGCGCGCGGCGGCTTCGCGCGCGCTCACGCCGTGCTCGGCCATGATGCGTTCGACGTTCTCCACCACCACGATGGCATCGTCGACCAGGATGCCGATCGCCAGCACCACGCCGAACAGCGTGATGGCGTTCAGGGACATGCCCAGCACGTACAGGCAGGCCACCGTGCCGAGCAGCGACACCGGCACCACCACCACCGGGATCAGCGTCGCGCGCAGCTTGCCGAGGAACAGGTAGAGGATCAGGAAGACCAGCACCACCGCTTCCACCAGCGTCAGCAGCACGCGCGAGATCGAGCGTTGCACGAAGGCGGCATTGTCGTAGGAGATCTCGTAGTGCACGCCGTCGGGAAAACCGGCCGAGGCGGCATCCAGCGCCGCGCGCACCGCGCGCGAGGTGGCCAGCACATTGGCGCCGTCGGCCAGCTTGAGGCCGATCGCGGCGGCCGGGCGTCCGTCCAGCGTGGAGCCGAAGCGGTAGTCGGCCGCGGCCATCTCGACGCGGGCGACGTCGCGCAGCAGCACGGCGCTGCCGTCGGCACTGCTGCCGCGCACGACGATGCGGCCGAAGGCCTCGGGGTCGGCCAGCGCCGGCGGCGGCCGCACGGTGGCCTGGAAGGGCTGGCCCGGCACGGCCGGCGCCCCGCCGAGCTGGCCGGGCGTGACGTTGCCGTTGCGCGCCTTGATGGCCGCCTCGACCTCCTCGGTGTTCAGGCCGAGCGCGTTCAGCTTGTCCGGGTCGAACCAGATGCGCATGGCGTATTCGGAGCCGTAGGCCTCGGCCTTGCCGATGCCGGGCAGGCGCCGCAGCATCGGCAGGATGGCGCCGGCGGCGAAGTCACCCAGCGCGGTCTCGTCGAGGCGGTTGCCGTCGCTGACCAGCGACACGTAGAGGAAAGGGCTGCTGCTGGCCTGGTCCACGTAGACGCCGCCGCGGCGCACCGTCTCGGGCAGCAGCGGCTCGGCCTGGGCCACGCGGTTGCGCACATTGACCTGGGCCAGTTGCGGATCGGTGCCCTGGCGGAAGGCCAGCGTCACGGTGGCGGCGCCGGGTTCGCTGCTGGAGTCCAGGTGCAGCAGCCCCGGGATGCCGTGCATCTGCTGTTCGAGGATGGCCGTGACGCGATCTTCCACCGTGCGCGCGGAGGCGCCGGGATAGTCGGCGTAGATGATCACGGTGGGCGGCGCCACCGCCGGATACTGGGCGATGGGGATGCGGGTCAGGGCCAGCAGGCCGGCGACCACGGTCAGGATGGCCAGCACCCAGGCGAAGGCGGGGCGGCGAAGGAAGAATTGCGCCATGAGCGACGATGGAACAACGATCAGAAGACGACAACGTGACAACGGGACCGACGCAGGACCGACAAGGGACGGCCGGTGTCGGCGCCCGTCGGCGGCGAGCGGCGGCCGGCCGCGTCACCGCGCAGGTGTGCGGCAGGCCAGGAACGGAGCGGCAGGAGGGGGCGGCTGGCTGTCGGGTCCGCCGACCCTAGGTAGGCGGAGAGGGGGCGAAGCCGCGCAGCAGCGCGTCCAGCAAGACGTGCTGCCGGTGCGCCAGCGGTTGCCAGTGTTCGCGCGGCAGGTGCTCGAAGGTGATCTCCAGCGCCGCCAGCCCGTGCGCCGCTGTCCACAGCGCATCGGCCACGTCTTCGGGCAGGTGGTGGGTGGCGATGCCGCCGGCGGCCTGCAGGTCCTGCACGCAGGCTTCCAGCACGGCGCCGACCGGGTCCTGCGGGAAACGCTGGCGCCAGCGCTGGTCGATGGCCCGCTCGGCCTCGGCCGGCAAGCCCATCATCAGCATCAGGTGGTAGCCATGGCGGTTGGCCATGGCCCAGTCCAGGTAGGCCTGGAACACCGCCGGCAGCGTGCGGCCCGGCTGGCAGCCCTCGCGCGCGGTGGCCAGGGCCTGTGCCAGGCGTACCCAGTCCTGCGCGCACAGCTCGAACAGCAGCGCGGACTTGTCCTCGAAGTGGCGATAGATGGCGGCGGCGCTATAGCCGCAGCGCTCGCCCACGCGGCGCAGCGTGACGCCTGCGTAGCCGGCCTCGGCGAAGAGGGCGCGGGCGGCGTCGAAGAAGGCCTGCCGCACCGCCTCGCGGCGCGCGGCGGCACCCGGCGAGCGGGCGGGCGACGGGCCGGAATGTGCTGAAGACGGCTGGGGCAGGGCGGACATGTGGTGCATTATAAACACCACTGATTTCGTGAACAATGTTCACAAAGTTGCGTTTACGACACACACGCCCGGATGTTTCTGAGATCTGGATCGGCGATTGCCTGAGGCAGACCGGTCAGAGCTGCTTGGCGGCGAAGGTGTCGCAACGGCGCATATCGCCCGTGGTCAGGCCCTGGCGCAACCAGCGCACGCGCTGCTCGCTGGTGCCGTGGGTGAACGCCTCCGGCACCACATAGCCCTGCGCCTGCTTCTGCAGCCGGTCGTCGCCGATGGCGGCGGCGGCACGCAGGCCGTCCTCGAAATCGCCGGGTTCGATCAGCTTCTGGTTGATCTTCTGCGCATTCGCCGCCCACACCCCGGCCAGGCAGTCGGCCTGCAACTCCATGCGCACGGACAGCTGGTTGGCCTGCGCCTCGCCCATGCGCCGGCGCGCGGCGTCGACCTTGTCCGACACGCCCAGCAGGTTCTGCACATGGTGCCCGACCTCGTGCGCGATCACATAGGCCTGGGCGAAGTCGCCGCTGGCGCCGAAGCGCTGGCGCAGTTCGTTGTAGAACGACAGGTCGATATAGACCTTGCGGTCGCCCGGACAGTAGAACGGCCCCATCGCCGACTGGCCGGTGCCGCAGGCGGTGGGCGTGACGTTGGAGAACAGTACCAGGGTGGGCGGCTCGTAGCGGCGGCCGAGGTCGGTCTCGAACACGCGTTCCCAGGTGCGCTCGGTACTGCCCAGCACCTTGCGCGTGAATACCGTGAGCGGGTCGTTGGCAGGTGCGTGCGCAGGCGCCTGCTGATGCGGTACGTTCCCGGAACCTTGCATCACCTGCGCGCCCTGCATGATCAGGCGCGGGTCGATGCCGAAGAAATACGACGCCGCCAGCGCGACGATGATGGTGCCGATGCCGATGGTGCCCGGTCCGCCGAACCCGCCGCCACCTCCGCGGCGATCTTCCACGTTCTGGCTTTCGGCCTCGTCGTCAAGACGCATGATGACTCCGTGATGCTGATGGGGAACGCGGCGGCTCTGCGGCCGCCGCGTGCCGATCAGTATAGCAACGGCATGGCACGTCCCGATTTGAAAAAAGTGTGACCGGCAGTATCCGGCCGCCATGCGGCAAGGCCGGAAAAAAAGCGCCGGCCGGGCCTGGCGCGGCCGTCTCCGCGCCAGGCCCGGTCGGCGCACGGGGTCAAAGCGTAGCGAGGTCCTCGCGGTGCGCGCCGCTCGTCTCGGCGGCGTCGCCGTCCGCCACGCCTACCGCCGGCTGGCCGGGAATCTCGGCCACGCGCAGCAGGTTGGTGGTGCCGCCCTGGCCGAAAGGCGTGCCGGCGGCGATGGTGATCTGGTCGCCGGCGCAGGCGAAGTCCTCCGCCACCGCGGCGCGGATGGCCGCATCCACCATCTCGTCGACGCTCTGCACGTCGGGGCTGACCGTGGAGTGCACGCCCCAGGCCAGCGCCAGGCGCCGCGCGATCTCCCGGTGCGGCGTGATGCTCAGGATGGGCGCGCACGGCCGTTCGCGCGCGGCACGCAGCGCGGTGGCGCCGGACGAGGTGTAGGTCACCGTGGCGGCCGCGCCGATGATGTGCGACACCTCGCGCAGCGCCGCGCAGATGGCGTCCTGGCGCGTGGCCAGCGGTGCCTCGTGCTGCGCATCGAGCAGCTTGCGATAGAGCGGATCGCGTTCCACTTCGCCGATGATGCGGTCCATCATCGCCACCGCCGGCACCGGGTGGCGGCCATTGGCCGACTCGGCCGACAGCATTACCGCGTCGGCGCCATCGTAGATGGCGCTGGCCACGTCCGAGGCCTCGGCGCGCGTGGGCACCGGCGACTCGATCATCGACTCCAGCATCTGCGTGGCGATCACGATGGGTTTGCCATGCTGCCGGCACAAGCGCAGGATGCGCTTCTGCACGCCCGGCACGCGCTCGGGCGGCAGTTCCACGCCGAGGTCGCCGCGCGCCACCATGATGGCGTCGGACACGCGCACGATCTCCTCGAGCTGCTGCAGCGCGGCCGGCTTCTCGATCTTGGCCAGCACGCCGGCGCGCGTGCCCACCAGCTCACGCGCCTCGACGATGTCGGCCGGACGCTGCACGAAGGACAGCGCGATCCAGTCGACCCCCAGCGACAGGGCGAACTCCAGGTCCTTGCGGTCCTTGGCCGTGAGCGCGGGGATGGGGATCACCGCATCGGGCACGTTGACGCCCTTGCGGTCCGACAGGGTGCCGCTGTTGACCACCCGCGTGGCGAGGCTGCCGGGCGCGACCGACTCGATGCGCAACTGCACCTTGCCATCGTCGATCAGCAGCGCCTGGCCCGGGTTGGCCGTGCGGAACAGTTCCGGATGCGGCAGGTGCACGCGCGCGGCATCGCCTGGGGTGGGATCGCTGTCGAGCACGAAGGCATCGCCCGCCTGCAAGGCGACCTTGCCCGCGGCGAAGGTGCCGATGCGCAGCTTCGGCCCCTGCAGGTCGGCCAGCACCGCGATGGGCCGGCCGCGCTCGCGCTCTACCGCGCGCACCGCGTCGTAGCGGCGCCGGTGGTCCTCGTGGCTGCCGTGGCTGAAGTTGAGCCGGAACACATCGGCGCCGGCATCGAACAACTGCCGGATCACCGCGATCTCCGTGCTGGCCGGACCGAGGGTGGCCACGATCTTGGCTTTGCGCTGGCGTCTCATCTTGCTGTCTCCTCCCATCCCCGGAGCGCCCGCGCGCCCCGTCTCGAACAAATCGATCAATGCGAACCATCAGCGCCCGGCGCGCGGCCGGGCCCCCTGGCCCTCGTGTGCTGCGGACCTACTGCGGACCTACTGCGCATCTTCTGCGCATCTTCTGCGGAGCGCGGCGCACCAGCGCCGGCGGCCAGGCGCTCAGACGATCAGGATCGCGCGGAAGTCGTTGACGTTGGTGCGCGTCGGACCGGTCACGATCAGGTCGCCGAGCGCGGCGAAGAAGCCGTAGCCGTCGTTGTCGGCCAGGCGCGCCCGCGCCGACTGCCCGAGCGCTGCCGCGCGCGCCAGCGTGTCCGGGCCCAGCAGCGCGCCGGCGTTGTCCTCCGAGCCGTCGATGCCGTCGGTGTCGCAGGCGATGGCATGCACGCCGGGCAAGCCGTCGAGCGCCACCGCGAGCGCCAGCAGGAACTCGGCGTTGCGTCCGCCGCGCCCGTTGCCGCGCACCGTGACCGTGGTCTCGCCGCCGGACAGCAGCACGCAGGGCTTGTCGAACGGCTGGCCGCGCTGCGCGATCTGGCGTGCGAGACCGGCATGCACCAGCGCCACGTCACGCGCTTCGCCTTCGATGCAGTCCGACAGGATGTGGGCCGCCAGGCCCAGTTCGCGCGCGCGCGCCGCGGCCGCTTCCAGCGCCTGCTGCGCGCTGGCCAGCGTGTCGCTGCGGTGGCCCTCGAAACGCGCATCGCCGGGCTTGGGCGTCTCGCCCGCGCCGCTCTCCAGGTGGGCGCGCACCGCTGCCGGCACCTCGATCCCGTACTTGGCGATCACCGCCAGCGCGTCGGCGCAGGTGGTCACGTCCGGCAGCGTGGGGCCGCTGGCGATCAGCGTGGGGTCGTCGCCCGGGATGTCGGAGATCAGCAGCGTGTGCACCCGCGCCGGCGCGCACTGCAGCGCCAGTCGTCCGCCCTTGAGCGCCGACAGGTGCTTGCGCACGCAGTTCATCTCGGCAATGCTGGCGCCGCTGCGCAGCAGCGCCTTGTTGACCGCCTGCTTGTCCGCCAGCGTCAGCCCGGGCGCGGGCGCGGCCAGCAGCGCGGAGCCGCCGCCGGAGATCAGGCACAGCACGAGGTCGTCGGCCGTCAGTTCCTGCACCAGTTCCACCATGCGCTGCGCGGCGCGCTGGCCGGCGGCATCCGGCACCGGGTGGGCGGCTTCCACCACCTCGATGCGGCGGCACGGCGCGCCGTGCCCGTAGCGCGTGACCACCAGGCCGGAGAGCGGACCGGACCAGTGCGCCTCGACGGCCTGCGCCATCGCGGCGGCCGCCTTGCCGGCACCGATCACCACCGTGCGCCCCTTGGGCGGGGCCGGCAGGTGCTGCGGCAGGCAGTGGCCGGCGCTGACGGCTGCCACCGCCGTGTCGAACAGATCGCGCAGCAGCGCGCGCGGATCGGAGAGGCCGGGGGCGCGCTGGGGCGCCAGCAGCGCGGCCTGTGAAGCGGGAACGAACATGACGGAATCCCTGAGCGGTGATGCGGCCGCGCCGGCGCCTCGGCCCGAGGCGCCGGCATGGCCGGCCTGACGGAGAGGCCTTGCCGGGCGGCTTGACCTGGAGGCCTTACTTGGCGGCCTTGGCGATCTCGTGGTTCGACATCAGCTCGATGGCGCGGCACAGTGCCGAGTGATCGAGCTTGCCGAAGCCGTTGGCCGCGCAGGCGTTGAACAGTTCCTGCGCGGTCGCCGTATTGGGCAGCGACACGCCCAGCGCCTTGGCGCCCTGCAGCGCCAGGTTCAGGTCCTTCTGGTGCAGCTCGATGCGGAAGCCCGGATCGAAGGTGCGCTTGACCATGCGCTCGCCATGCACCTCCAGGATGCGCGACGAGGCGAAGCCACCCATCAGCGCGGCACGCACCCGGGCCGGATCGGCGCCGGCCTTGGAAGCGAACAGCAGCGCCTCCGACACGGCCTGGATGTTCAGCGCCACGATGATCTGGTTGGCCACCTTGGTGGTCTGGCCGTCGCCGTTGCCGCCCACCAGCGTGATGTTCTTGCCCATCAGCTCGAACAGCGGCTTGACCTCGTCGAAGGCCTCGGCCGGGCCGCCCACCATGATGGTCAGCGAAGCCGCCTTGGCCCCCACCTCGCCGCCCGACACCGGCGCGTCCAGGTAGGCCGCGCCCAGCTTGTTGACGCGCGCGGCGAAGTCCTTGGTGGCGATCGGCGAGATCGAGCTCATGTCGACCACGATCTTGCCGTGCGCAGCCTCCTTGCCGGCCGCCTTCAGCGCCGCGCCCACGCCCTTCTCGGCGAACAGCACGGCTTCCACGTGCGGCGTGTCCGGCACCATGATGATGATGATGTCGGCACGCTTGGCCACCTCCTCGGCGCTGGTGCAGACCGTCACGCCGGCATCGACCAGGGCCTGCGGCGCCGGGTTCACGTCATGCACGAACAGCGTATGGCCGGCCGCGCGCAGATGGCCCGCCATGGGCGCGCCCATGATGCCCAGACCGATGAAGCCGACGTTGCGTTGGTTTGCCATGGGAAGTCTCCTAAGGAACGATGAGTGAAATCGAAATTCAGTTGAAAGCAAAAAACGTTGCGCCAATCCGGCGCGCCAAGCACGACGTCCTGGCTCCCTCTCCCCTCATGGCGAAAGAAGAGGGGAGCAAACCGCCAGCCTTGTCCAAGGCTCACGCTTCAAGCCGCACGGCCATCGGCGGAAACTCACAGCACCCCATGCTCCCCACGCCAGCCCAGCCCAGCCTCGGTCGTGGTCTTCGGCTTGTACTCGCAGCCCACCCAGCCGGTGTAGCCGATGGCGTCCAGCCACTGGAACAGGAAGCGGTAGTTCAGCTCGCCGGTGCCGGGTTCGTTGCGGCCCGGGTTGTCGGCGAGCTGCACGTGCTTGATCTTCGGCAGGTGGGTCTTCAGCGTGGCGGCGATCTCGCCCTCCATGCGCTGCATGTGGTAGATGTCGTACTGCACGTAGAGGTTGGGCGCGGCCACCTGCTCGATCAGCTCCAGCGCCTGCTGCGTGCGCGAGAGGAAGAAGCCGGGGATGTCGAAGGTATTGATCGGCTCCACCAGCAGGTCGATCTGCTCCGCGGCGAGCGCGCTGGCGGCGAAGCGCAGGTTCTCCACCAGCGTTTCCTGCGCCTGTTCGCGCTTGACGTTCTGCGGCTGGATGCCGACCAGGCAATTGAGCTGGCGCACGCCGAGCACCTTGGCGTACTTGATCGCTTCGCCCACGCCGTCCTGGAACTCGCCGACGCGGTCGGGGTGGCAGGCGATGCCGCGCTCGCCGGCTTCCCACTTGCCCGCGGGCAGGTTGTGCAGCACCAGGTCGAGCTGGAAGCGGTTGAGCCGGTCCGCGATCTGGTCGGCGTGGAAGGCATAGGGAAAGAGGAACTCGACGCCGCGGAAGCCGGCGCGCGCGGCGGCCTCGAAGCGGTCAAGGAAGCCGACCTCGTTGAACAGCATGGTCAGGTTGGCGGCAAGTTTCGTCATCGATATCTCCGGGTAAGTTCCGCCGGGTCGCTCCCGCCGTGGCGGGAGCGCCTGCGTGTTGTGGGCAGCGCCCGCGGGCAGGACCGCTCAGGCGGTCTCCGCCTCCTCGTTGAGGATGTCGTCGTCTTCGGCGCGGTCTTCGACCGGCTCGAACTCGTTGATGTTGTCGATCTCGGTGCCCATGGCGATGTTCGTCACGCGCTCCAGGATCACCTCCACCACCACCGGCACCGAGAACTCGGCCATCAGCTTGCGGGCCTGCGCGAAGGCGGGCTCGATGTCCTCGGGCTTGAACACGCGCAGCGCCTTGCAGCCCAGGCCCTCGACCACCTTGACGTGGTCCACGCCGTAGCCGTTCAGCTCCGGTGCGTTGATGTTGTCGAAGGCGAGCTGCACGCAGTAGTCCATGTCGAAGTTGCGCTGCGCCTGGCGGATCAGCCCGAGGTAGGAGTTGTTCACCACCACGTGGATGTAGGGCACGTTGAACTGCGCGGCCACGGCCAGTTCCTCGATCATGAACTGGAAGTCGTAGTCGCCCGAGATGGCCACCACGTCGGAGTCGGGCGAGGCCACCTTGACGCCGATCGCAGCCGGGATGGTCCAGCCCAGCGGGCCGGCCTGGCCGCAGTTGATCCAGTGGCGCGGCTGGTTGACCGAGAGGAACTGCGCCGCGGCGATCTGCGACAGGCCGATGGTCGACACGTAGCGCACGTCGCGCGGGAAGTAGCGGTTCATCTCGCGGTACACGCGCTGCGGCTTGATCGGCACGTTGTCGAAGTCGCTCTTGCGATGCAGGGTGCGGCGGCGCTGCTGCACCTCGGCCACCCAGGCCTTGCGGCAGGCCAGGCGTCCCGCCATCTTGATCTCGCGCGCCACTTCGACGAACTGCGCGAGCGCGGCCTTGGCGTCGGAGACGATGCCCAGGTCCGGGCCGAACACGCGGCCGATCTGCGTGGGCTCGATGTCCACGTGCACGAACTTGCGGCCCTTGGTGTAGACGTCGACGCTGCCGGTGTGGCGATTGGCCCAGCGGTTGCCGATGCCCAGCACGAAGTCCGAGGCCAGCAGGTTGGCATTGCCGTAGCGGTGCGAGGTCTGCAGGCCGACCATGCCGGCCTGCAGCGGATGGTCGTCGGCCAGCACGCCCCAGCCCATCAGCGTGGGCACCACCGGCACGTTGACCAGCTCGGCGAACTCGACCAGCAGCTCGGCCGCGTCGGCATTGATCACGCCGCCGCCGCAGACGATCAGCGGCCGCGCCGAAGCGTTCAGCATGGCGATGGCCTTCTCGATCTGCGCGCGCGAGGCGGCCGGCTTGTAGGGCTCGAGCGGCTGGTAGGTATCGGGATCGAATTCGATCTCGGCCACCTGCACGTCGAAGGGCAGGTCGATCAGCACCGGGCCCGGACGACCCGAGCGCATCAGGTGAAAGGCCTGCTGGAACACCTGGGGCACCAGCGCCGGCTCGCGCACCGTCACCGCCCACTTGGTCACCGGCTTGGCGATCGACTCGATGTCGACCGCCTGGAAGTCCTCCTTGTACAGGCGGGCGCGCGGTGCCTGGCCGGTCACGCACAGGATGGGAATGGAGTCGGCCCAGGCCGAGTACAGGCCGGTGATCATGTCGGTGCCGGCCGGGCCCGAGGTGCCGATGCACAGGCCGATATTGCCGGCCGCCGCGCGGGTGTAGCCCTCGGCCATGTGCGAGGCACCTTCCACGTGGCGGGCCAGCACGTGGCTGATGCTGCCGGCCTTGCGCATGGCCGAGTAGAACGGGTTGATGGCGGCGCCGGGCACGCCGAACGCGGTCGTGATGCCCTCTTTTTCCAGCACGGCGATGGCCGCGTCGACTGCTCTCATCTTCGGCATGCTTGTCTCCAAAGGTCCAGGTTGGCGGATTTCGTTTCGGGACCATGCTATTCCCGCAGGTCCGTTGCGATAAAGGGAGGCAAGGTCTATTGATTCGATACCTGAGATAAGCAATCTGACGAGAAATCGGGATGCTGCGCTGCAGCGCACGAGGCTGCCAGGGACGATTTACGGCCTTTTTGTTCCGGCGCGGTCATGCGCGCAGGCAGCAATGGAAGTCCGCCGGCCGACCGTCCCGAGGATGCGATGGCGCTGAACGCCAGGCTGACGTCGACGCTGGAACTGCTCGAAGCGCCGCGGCGACTGGCCTGCGTGCTGGAGGGAGGAAGGGAGGAAGGGAGGGACGGAAATGCGGGCGAAGGTCGAAGCGACCGCACGGGGATAGGCAATCGCAAAGGCAGTGCACCGAAGCCGCTCGAACGAACCAACCGGATGCGCCCGCGCTGATCGACAGAACCAACGGGTGTGCCGCATCTCCCGCAAGCGGGAGAGCGGAGCGATCCGGCGCAGCGCGCGCGCTTAACGCAAGAACGTCTGCGCCAGCCGCACCCAGCACGCCGCGCCCAGCGGCAGCACCTGGTCGTTGAAGTCGTAGCCCGGGTTATGCACCATGCAGCCGCCGAACTCGCCTTCGCCATTGCCGAGGATCAGGTAGCAGCCCGGCACCTCGTTCAGCATCCAGGCGAAATCCTCGCTGCCGTTCAGGCCCTTGGGCGCCTGCGTGACCACCTTGTCCGCGCCGACCAGTTCGGCGCAGACCTGCTGCGCCAGTTGCGTCTCGGCTTCGGCGTTGACCATCGGCGGCGTCAGCTGGCGGTAATCGATGATGGCTTCCACGCCATGTGCCTGCGCGGTCAGCGCGACGATTTCGCGGATGCGCTGCTCGACCATTGCGCGCGTCTCGGGGCGCGCCGCGCGCACGTTCAGGCCGAGCGTGACCGACTCGGGGATGACGTTGTGGGTGGCGCCACCGCGGATGAAGCCGACCGACAGCACCGCGGTGTCGTCCGGCGCCACGTTGCGCGCCACCACGGTCTGCAGCGCGGCGACGACCGCCGCGGCGGCCGCGATGGGGTCGCGCGCGCGGTGCGGCATGGCGCCGTGGCCGCCCACGCCCTTGAGGGTCACGTCCGCCACGTCGGACGAGAGGCTGACCGGGCCCGGCAGCACGCGGAAGGTGCCGGCCGGCACGCCGGGCATATTGTGCAGCGCGAACACCGCGTCGCAGGGAAAGCGCTCGAACAGGCCGTCCTCGATCATCGCGCGCGCGCCGCACAAATTCTCTTCGTCGGGCTGGAAGATCAGGTTCAGCGTGCCGTTGAAATCGCGGCGGTCGGCCAGCGCCTTGGCCGCGGCGAGCAGGATGGCGGTGTGGCCGTCATGGCCGCAGGCGTGCATCTTGCCGGGCGCCTTGCTCGCATAGGGCAGGCCGGTGGCTTCGACGATGGGCAGCGCGTCCATGTCGGCGCGGATGCCGAGCCGGCGCTTGCCGTCGCCGAGCTTGAGCTGGCCGACCACGCCGCTCTTGCCGATGCCGGTGTGGACCTCGTAGCCCCAGCTCTCCAGCAGCGTGGCCACCAGCCGGCTGGTGGCGCCGACCTCGAAGCCGAGTTCCGGCTGGGCATGGATCTGGCGGCGGATGCCGATGAAGGTGTCGGCATCGATCTGGATATCGGGCAGCAGGTGCGGCAGCAACTGGAACGGGGTCAGGGTCGGTTCGCGTGTCATAGCTTGTCCTTGGCCGGCGTCGGCAGGTGGAGCGGGCCGCGCGGCGGGACGCGCGGGCCCGGCAGGGGCAAAAGAGCGATCGCTTGTTCAGTCGCTCCGTCGTTCAATCGGTGCGGCGCTCGCGGATGCTGAGGATGGCCAGCAGCGTGATGAGGCCGCAGGCCATCATGTAGAAGGCGGGCGCGAGCGGGTTGTGGGTGCGGGCCAGCAGCCACGTCACGACGAACTGGCAGGAGCCGCCGAACACCGTCACGCCGATGGCGTAGATCACCGACAGGCCGCTGGCGCGCACCTTGGCCGGCAGCGCTTCCATCAGCACCAGCAGCATCGGCGTGGCGCCGATGTAGAGGCTGGCGGCAAGCATGGCCGACAGGCCCAGCGCCAGCGGCACGCTGGGGTAGCGCGTCATCAGCCAGAACGACGGGTAGAGCGCCACCAGCGTGAACAGCATGGCGCAGACCACCAGCGGCTTGCGGCGCGGCAGGCGGTCGGCGAGCCAGCCCGACAGCAGCGAGGCGGCCAGGCAGACGACACCGGTGACGCAGCCTGCCAGCAGCGACAGCGAGGCCGGCAGGTGCAGTTCGCGGATCATGTAGGTGGGCATGAAGTAGACCACCAGGTAGGTGCCGACGGTGCCGCCGATGATGGTCAGGATCCCCTTGACCACCAGGCCGCCATGCTCGCGGAACAGCGTGCCGAGCGGGCTCGCGGCGCGCGCCTCGGGCACGTGCGTCTCGTCGAGGTGGCGGCGGATGTAGAGGCCCACCGGCGCGATCGCCAGGCCGAGGAAGAAGGGCAGGCGCCAGCCCCAGCTCTCGAGCGCGTCCGGCGGCAGTGCGCCGTACAGGATGGCCGCCGTCAGCGCGCCCAGCAGCGCGGCGATGCCCTGGCTGCCGAGCTGCCAGCTGATGCGGAAACCGCGGCCCTGCACGCCGCCGGCCTCCATCAGCATGGCGGTGGAGGCGCCGATCTCGCCGCCCAGCGAGAAGCCCTGCAGCAGGCGTCCGGCGACGATCATCAGCGGGCCGAACAGGCCGGCCGCGGCATAGGTCGGCGCCAGCGCCAGGCACAGCGTGCCGGCCACCATCAGGCCGATGGTGAGCGTCATGGCGGCCTTGCGCCCGTGGCGGTCGGCGTAGTTGCCGATCACGAAGCCGCCCAGCGGGCGCATCACGAAGCCGATGCCGAAGGTGGCCACGGCCAGCAGCAGGGAACCATAGGCGCTGTCGGAGGGGAAGAACAGCTTGCCGATCAGGATGGCGAAGAAGCTGTAGACGGTGAAGTCGTACATCTCGAGCGCGTTGCCGATCGAGCAGGCGGCGATCAGGCGGAACTGGCTCTGGCGCGGCGCGGCCGCGCCGGCGGCTGCATGGGGGACGGCGGTGCCGGCGGCGCCCAGGGTGGCGTCGTTCATGTCGGATCTCCAAATGGGGGCTGGAGTGGGAACTGGGTCCGTGCAGCAGGCGGCGGCCGGCTTTCGGGGGACACCGGAGCGGGTTCCGAGGAGAACGCCCAGCCGGCTCAGACAATCATCGGATAAAGCCGGCGGCCGTAAAAAATCATATATTTTCATCCTGATAACCAAATCGAATCGCCGTCATAACCAGCGTCTCGGGGCCATCGGGAAAAGTACCGAGCGGCACGGCGCGGGGCGGCGGCGCACCGTGCCGGTGCGTGCGGCAACGCACAACGGTGCCCAGGCAAAGGCAAGGAAGCAACGAGGCAAGGAAGAGGGGAGACGGTGAAACTGCATCAACTGCGCATCCTGCTGGCAGTCGCCCAGCATGGCAGCATCCACGAGGCCTCGCGCAGCCTCCACGTATCGCAGCCGGCACTGTCCAAGGCCATCGCGGAGCTGGAGCGCGAACTTGGCGTCACGCTGATGTCGCGCTCGGTGCGCGGCGTCAGCCTGACCGCCTACGGCCTGGCCCTGGTCAAGCGTGCCAGCGTGGTCGAGCAGGAGCTGCGCCACGCGCTGGAGGACATCGAGGCCATCCGCGGCCATGCCGAGGCCCGGCTCAATATCGGCTTCACCGCGGTGGCCTCGAGCGGGCCGTTGCCCGAGGCCATGGCGGCCTTCCGCCAGCGCTTCCCCAATGTCGACCTGTGTGCCTTCGAGCTGCGCCCCCAGCAGATCCTGGAGGGGCTGCGCGAGGGGCGGCTCGACCTGGGACTGATCTCCACCAACAGCGGCCCGGGCACCGGTGCCTTCCAGTGGGAGCCGCTGTTCGCCGTCGGCATGTCGCTGGCAGTGCGCCCGGGCCATCCGCTGCGGCGCGCCAGCCGGCTGCGCCCGCTGCTCGATGCCGACTGGCTCACGCTCGATCCGCTCGACGATCCGGGCAGTCCGCTGCCCAGCCTGCTGCGCCTGCACCGGCTGGACATGCCGCGCCGCATCGTGCAGAGCGCATCCAACCTGTTGGGCCTGCAGCTCGCTGCGCGTACCGACCTGATCAGCATGTGGTCCGACTTCGTCTTCCATGGCACCGGCGGGCCGCTGCGCCTGGTGCAGGAGTCGCTGCTGCAGCTGCCGATACGCGACGAACTGCCCGATTTCCGCGTCTTCCTGGTCTACCGCTCGGCCGACCTGATGACGCAGGCCTGCGCCGAATTCAGCAAGGAAGTGCGGCACCGCGCACGGCTGATGGTGCCGCCGCGGCGCGGCGCGCGCGCCGGGGCCTGATCCCGGGCATCGGCCCGTGCGCATGCCGCGGCGGCGCCGATGACGCACAATGGCGGCCAGGAGACTTGCTGAACATGGACAAACTCAAACAGATCGAGGCCTTCATCGCCGTGGTGGAGCACGGCAGCATGGCGGCGGCGGCGCTCACGCAGGACGTCACGCCGGTGATGATCGGACGCCGCATCAACGCGCTGGAAGCACGCATCGGCGTCAAGCTGCTGCACCGCTCCACGCGCCGCATCGTGGTGACAGAGCAGGGCGCCGTCTTCATGGAGCAGTGCAAGAAGGCGCTGGCCGACCTCGACCGCGCCGAGATGCTGATTGCCGAGGGCAAGCACAAGGCCACCGGCCACCTGATCGTGTCGGCGCCGGCCGCCTTCGGCCGCAAGCACGTGGCGCCGCACGCGCCCGCCTTCCTCGCCGCCAATCCCGAGGTGCAGCTCTCGTTCAACCTGACCGACCGCGTGGTCGACCTGGTACGCGAGGGCTATGACGTCGGCATCCGCATCGGCGGTGCCATCGACCCGAACTTCGTCGCCATCAAGCTGGCCAGCAACAAGCGCGTGGTGTGCGGCACTCCCGCCTACTTCGCCCGCCACGGCGTGCCGCTGACGCTGGACGACCTGGCCCAGCACAACTGCCTGGCCTTCAACCTGCAGGGCGGACAGCAGCGCGGCTGGTATTTCCGCCACAACGGCAAGACGGTGACGGTGCGCGTCAACGGCAATCTCGACTGCAACGACGGCGAGCTGCTGCACCGCTGGACCGGCGAGGGCCTCGGACTGGGCTGGCGCTCGACCTGGGAGATCCTGCCGCAGCTGGAAAGCGGCGAGCTGATCACCGTGCTCGACGAGTACGCGCTGCCCGACTACGACATCCTCGCGGTGTACCCGCAGCAGCGTCCGGTGCCGGCCAAGATCCGCTTCTTCATCGAGCACCTGAAGGCGCAGTTCGCGCAGCCGGGCTACTGGACCGGCCGCAAGGAAGGCTGACCATGCCGGCGGCGGCATCGTTCCCCTGGAGCGCCTGGGCGGCCGACGCGGTGCTGCTGCTGCACTTCGCCTTCATCGCCTTCGTCGTGGCCGGCGCGCTGCTGCTGCCGCGCTGGCCGCGCCTGGCCTGGCTGCACCTGCCGGCGCTGGCCTGGGGGGTGCTGGTGGAGTGGAACGGCTGGATCTGCCCGCTGACGCCGCTGGAGAATGCGCTGCGCCACGCCGCCGGGCAGGCCGGCTACGCCGGCGGTTTCATCGCCCGCTACCTGCTGCCGTGGATCTACCCGGCCGGGCTGACGCCCGCCATCCAGTGGTGGCTGGGCGTGCTGGCGCTGGCGCTGAACCTGGCCTGGTACGGCCTGTGGTGGCGCCAGTGGCGGCGGCGCCGCGCGCATGGCGCGCGGCCCGTGCGGCCCGTGCGGCACTAGCCGGGCAAGCCCGCCCCCGTTCAGCCGGCCGCAGGCACGAAGCGCGGCGCGCGCTTCTCGACGTTGGCGAGCACCGCCTCGCGCTGGTTGGCGCCGCCGATCAGGGCTTCCTGCTCGACCGACTCGGCCTGCAGGATGGCGGCGGCGTCGCCGCCGGCGGCCACCTGCATCAGCCGCTTGGCCGCGCGGATGGCGTCGGGGCTCCTGCCGGCGATCTCGCGCGCGGCGGCCAGCGCGGCGGCGCGCGGGTCGTCGACCACACGCGTGGCCAGGCCCAGTTCACAGGCCTCGGTGCCGCTGACGATGCGCCCGGTGTAGATCAGCTCGCGCAGCAGGTCCTCGCGCACCAGGCCGCGCGTCAGCAACATGCCGGCCATGTCGGGCACCAGGCCCCACTTGATCTCCATCACCGACAGCCGCGCATCGGCGGTGACATAGCGCAGGTCGGCGCCGAGCGCGACCTGCAGCCCGCCGCCGAAGGCCACGCCGTGCACGGCCGCCAGCACCGGCACCGGCAGCTCGCGCCAGACCATGCAGGCATACTGCGGCGCGTTGCTGATGCCATGGGTGCGGGGCGCCAGGCGCCCCATGCTGCCGCCCTCGCCGGGCGCCTTGCCCGCCAGGCCGGACATGCTCTGCATGTCGAGCCCGGCGCAGAAGGCCTTGCCCTCGCCCGACAGCACCACCGCGCGCAGGTCCGGCTCGCGCGCCAGGCGCTGGCCGGTCTCGACCAGCGCGGCGAACATGGCCGGGTCCAGCGCGTTCATCTTGTCGGGACGGTTCAAGCGCACCTCGGCCACGCCGTCCTCGATGGTCAGCGCGATGCGCTGGCTGCTGGCTTCACTCATCTATGGTTCCTTGCTCGCCTATCGTTTCTGAAGACGGGGATGCCGCCTCATGTCATCTCACGCCACCCGCGCGGTCGGCAGCACGTAGTCGCGGAACTGCTCGCGCAGCTTCAGCTTGAGCAGCTTGCCGGTGGCGGTATGCGGCAGGGCGTCGACGAAGGCCACGTCGTCCGGCACCCACCACTTGGCCACCCTGCCGGCGACGAATTCCAGCAGCTCTGCTGCACTCACCTGCTGGCCCGGTCGCTTGACCACCACCAGCAGCGGCCGCTCCTGCCACTTGGGATGGGTGACGCCGATCACCGCCGCTTCGGCCACCGCCGGGTGCCCCATGGCGGCGTTCTCCAGGTCGATCGACGAAATCCACTCGCCGCCCGACTTGATCACGTCCTTGGCACGGTCCACCAGCTGCAGGTAGCCGTCTGGGTCGATGTTGGCGACGTCGCCGGTGTCGAACCAGCCGTCCGCGTCGAGCGCATCCTGCCCGGCCTTGAAGTAGCCGGAGGCAATCCACGGCCCGCGCACCTTGAGGCGGCCGAAGGCCACGCCGTCATGCGGCAGCGCGCGGCCTTCGTCGTCCTCGATGCGCAGCTCCACGCCCCATACCGCGCGGCCCTGCTTGGTCTTGATCTTGAGCTGCTCGGCCGCCGGCAGGCTCTCCAGCCGCGGCAGCAGTGTGTTGATGACGCCGATCGGGCTGGTCTCCGTCATGCCCCAGCCCTGCACCACGCGCGCGCCGAACTGCCGCTCGAAGCGCTCGACCATCGCCGCCGGCGCGGCCGAGCCGCCCACGCCGGCGATCTTCAGGCCGAGCGCGCGCGGGTCGATGTCGGGATGGGCATCCAGGTACTGGAACAGCATCAGCCACACCGTGGGCACCGCGGTGGAGAAGGTCACGCGCTCGTCGCGCAGCAGCTTGTAGACGTTCTCGCCGTCGAGGTGCTGTGCGGGCAGCACCATCTTGGCACCGGTCATCGCGCACGCGTAGGGCATGCCCCAGGCGTTGGCGTGGAACAGCGGCACCACCAGCAGCACGCTGCTGTCGGCCCCCACCGAGAAGGTGTCGGCGGCACACGCCTTCAGGCTGTGCAGCACCGTGGAGCGGTGCGAATAGAGCACGCCCTTCGGATTGCCGGTGGTGCCCGAGGTGTAGCACAGCGAGGAGGCGGTACGCTCGTCGAACTGCGGCCACTGGTAGTCCTCGCTGCTGGCGGCGAGCAGGTCCTCGTAGCACAGCAGGTTGGGCAGGTCGAGCGCGGGCATGTGGGCACGGTCGCACAGCGCGACGAAGTGCCGCACCGTGGTCAGCTTCGGCGCCAGCTTCGCCACCAGCTCGGCGAAGGTGGTGTCGAAGAACAGCACGCGGTCCTCGGCGTGGTTGACGATGTAGTCGATCTGCTCCGGGAACAGGCGCGGGTTGACCGTGTGCAGCACCGCGCCCGAGCCTGATACGCCGAAGTACAGCTCCAGGTGGCGGTGCGTGTTCCAGGCCAGCGTGCCGACGCGGTCGCCCTCGCGCACGCCGAGGCCGGCGAGCGCGTTGGCCACGCGCCGCGCGCGGCGTTCGACCTGTGCGTAGTTGGTGCGCACCGTGTCGCCCTCGACCGTGCGCGACACGATCTCCTGCTCCGGGTGGTAGGCGGCGGCGTACTCGATCAGCGAAGAAATCAACAGCGGGTGGTCTTGCATGAGGCCCAGCATGATGCGTGTCTCCTTATCGTGTCATGGCGCCGTGCCCCGGGGCGGCCGGCGCGGTGCGTGGCTCAGCGGCCCTGGATCAACGGCCCTTGAAAGCCGGCGGACGCTTCTCCAGGAAGGCCGCCACGCCCTCGCGGAAATCCTCGCTGCGGCTGGCGCGCGATTGCAGCGTGGCTTCCAGCTCGAGCTGGGCCGGCAGGTCGTTGTCCAGGCTTTCGTTGAGTGCCTGCTTGATCAGGCCGTAGGCGAAAGTGGGCGACTGGGCAAGCCTGCGCGCCAGCTTGCCGGCTTCCTCGTGCAGGGCGGCGTCGTCGTGCACCTGCCACACCAGGCCGATGCGGTGGGCCTCGTCGGCGCTGATCTTGTCGGCCAGGATGGCCAGGGCGCGCGCGCGCATCTCGCCGGCATAGCGCGGCAGGAAGTAGGTGCTGCCGGCATCCGGCACCAGGCCGATCTTGGAGAAGGCCTGCAGGAAGCTGGCGCCGCGCGCGGCCAGCACCACGTCGGCAGCCAGCGCCAGGCTCATGCCCGCGCCCGCGGCGACACCGTTGACGGCGCTCACCACCGGCTTGGCCATGCCGCGCAGCGCCAGGATGATCGGGTGGTAGCGCTCGCGCAGCAGCGTGCCCGAGTCGGCCAGCGCGCCGCCGCTGCCGGCGGCGCGGTCGGCGAGGTCGGCCCCGGCGCAGAAGCCGCGGCCGTTGCCGGTCAGCAGCACGGCACGCACTGCCTCATCGGCGGCGGCCTGCTCGACGGCCTCGCGCAGCGCGCGCATCAGGTCGGCGTTGAGGGCGTTGAGCACGTCGGGGCGGTTCAGCGTGATGGTGGCCACGCCGTCGGCGACGTGGTAGAGCACGGGGGAGGTCATGGGTCGGGGTCTCCTCTGGTAGCGGATGGTCTGTCGGATCGGTTCAGGCGCGCGGCGGCGGCTGGAGCGCGTCGGCGGAGGCGTCGCCCAGCTTGCTGCCGCCGTCGCAGTCGATGATGGTGCCGGTGATATAGCGTGAGTTGTCGCTGCACAGGAACAGCGCGGTGTCGGCGATATCGCTCTTGTCGCCGTAGTCGCGCAGCGCCAGGCGTGCCTTGTAGCGCTGTTCCATCTCGGCCGTGGGCGCCAGGCGGGCCATGCCCTCGGTGTCGGCGATCGGCCCGGGCGAGATGCCGTTGACGCGCACGCCGGCCGGGCCCCACTCCATCGCCAGGCACTTGACCATCATGTTGATGCCGGCCTTGGCCGCGCAGGCGTGGACCTGGAACATCATGGCGTTGTGTGCCTGGGGCGCGGTGATGGCGATCAGCGAGGCGCCCGGCTTGTTCAGGTGGGCGAAGCTGGCGCGGAACACATTGAAGGTGCCGATCAGGTCGATGTCGACCACGGTCTTGAAGCCGTTGGCCGACATGCCCAGTGCCGGCGCCAGGAAGTTGCCGGCGGCGCCGGAGACGACGATGTCGATCGCGCCCAGCTCGGCGCGGGTGCGCGCCAGCGCGGCCTCGACCGCATCGAAGTCGCGCACGTCGGCCGCCAGCCCCAGCGCGCTGCCGCCGGCCGCGCGGATGGTGCCGGCAGCCGCCTCGATGCGACCCGCGTCGCGGCTGATCAGCCCGACCCGGGCGCCCGCGCGCGCCAGCGCCTGGGCGATGCCGAGATTGATGCCGGACGAGCCGCCGGCGACGAACGCCGTCTTGCCGGCGAGCATCTGGTCCTTGAAAGCACTGGTCATACGATTCCCCTCCTCTGCCTGTCCTGGATGGATGGCATTGGACATGCAAACCGCGGGCGGCGATTCGTCGGATCCGACGAGGCAGGGGCAGGCGCAGGCGCGGCCGGGCGGCGCCGCGCGCGGGGAATCGGCATGCTTGTCTCCGTTTTTTCTGCTTGTCGTTGTCTTGTCGACGGCGCCGCGGGGGCGGGCCCGCCACATCGTAACCCGAAGCCCGGCTTCCATCATGGCTGCAGTGCACCATGCGCTGTTGCGGGCGGGGAAATGATCGGGCGCAAGCGGTGGGCGACCGGGCGCCAGCCAGGCTGGGGCGCGGGGCGGGAGGACAAAGGCCGCGCATGGCCGCAGAAAAGAAAAAGGCCCGCACCCATTGCGGTGTGCGGGCCGCCCCAGAGGGGCATGACTGCCATGAAGCGCGCCCCCGCAGCTACATGGCGATGCCATCATCGCCGATGGCGGCCGGGGCCGCCTTGACGCAGGTCAAGCGCTACGTATAACGGAGTGGCAGCGCCGACCGGCGCTGCGCGCTCAGGCCAGCAGCGCGGCGACCAGGTCCTTGCCCTTGGCCGCCGGCAGCTCCTCGAAATGCAGCGCGCCTTCCACGTGGCCGAGGTGCTCGACCATCAGCGCCACGGCGCGCTCGGTATCGCCGGCGCGGGCGGCTTCGATGAACTCGCGGTGCTCTTCCGACGAGCAGGCGGCGTCGCGGCGCGACTGGTAGAGCATGGTGATGACCGCGCTGCGCGTCGACAGCTCGCGCAACATCTCGGTCAGCACGCCGTTGCCGACCACGTCGGCCAGCAGGATGTGGAAGTCACCCAGCAAGCGCGTGCGCAGCTGGGCATCGTTGCCCGCCAGCGCCTTCTTCTCGGCGGCGAGATGGCGGTCGATGCGCTTGTAGTCGGCGGCGCCCGCGCGCGCCACGAACTCGCGCGCCAGCGCCGCCTCCAGGATGCGGCGCACGGCGAAGACCTCGCGCGCCTCCTCGGCGCTCGGCTTGGCGACGAAGGCCCCCTTGTCCGGCACGATCTGGATCACCTTGTCCTTGGACAGCATCAGCAGCGCCGCGCGCACCTTGGTGCGGCTGACGCGGTAGACGCTGGCCAGGGCCTCCTCGCGCAGCTTGGTGCCGGGCGGCAGGCGGTGCGAGACGATCGCCGCGACGATGTCTTCGGCGATCGCTTCGGCGGTCATGTCGGGATCGATGTGCTCGGGCATGGCGATGCGCTGGCGCAGGGGCTGCGCGCGTTGGGGGAATGCCGAGATTCTAGCGCTAGCGCCCGCCCACGGTATCGGGCAGCACCGGCGCGGGCCCGGCGGGCACCGGCGGCGACAGGCCTTCGTCGAGTTCGCCGGCGGGCACGCGGCCGTCGAGCACGGCATGGGCGCGCTCGCGGTCGATATCCTTCTCCCAGGCGGCCACCACCACGGTGGCCACGCAGTTGCCGACCAGGTTGCCGAGCGCGCGCGCGATGCCGATGAACCAGTCGACCGACAGCACCAGCACCAGTCCGATGGCGGGAATGGCGGGATGGGCCGACAGCGTGGCGGCGAGGATCACGATGGCCGAGCCGGGCACGCCGTGCGCGCCCTTGGAGGTGACCAGCGCCACGGCAAGGATGCCGAGCAGGTCGCCGAAGGCCAGCGGGGTGTTGGTGGCCTGCGCGATGAAGACCGCCGCCAGCGTCAGGTAAATCGAGAAGGCATCCAGGTTGAAGGAATAGCCGGTCGGTATCACCAGGCCCACCACCGACTTCTTGATGCCCATGAACTCCAGCTTCTTCATCACCTGCGGCAGCACGCTGTCGGAGGAGGCGGTGCCCAGCACCACCAGCAGCTCGGCGCGCAGGTAGCGGATCAGCTTGAGCACGGAGAAGCCGCACAGGCGCATCACGGTACCCAGCACCACCAGCACGAAGAGAGCCACCGCGCCATAGAACAGCATCACCAGGAAGCCAAGCTGCTTGAGCGAGCCGATGCCGTACTTGCCCACGGTGAAGGCCACCGCGCCGAGCACGCCGAGCGGCGCCAGCTTGATGATGAAGCCCATCATCTTGAACAGCGTGTGCGAGAAGGTGTCGATCAGCGCCACCAGCGGGCGGCCGCGCTCGCCCACCAGCGACAGCGCGCAGCCGAACAGCACCGAGACCAGCAGCACCTGCAGCACGTCACCGCTGGCGAAAGCGCCCATCACCGTGTTGGGAATCAGCTTGAGCAGGAAGTCGACCATGCCCGCGCTCTTGATCTTCTCGGCGTTCTCCACGTAGGCGGCCATGGCCGACGCATCGAGCGAGTGCGGGTTGACGTTCATGCCGGTGCCCGGCTCGAACAGGTAGGCCAGCGCCACGCCCAGCGCCAGCGCGATGGTGGTGACCACCTCGAAGTAGACCACGGCCTTGATGCCGACCCGGCCCACCTTCTTCAGCTCGCCGGCGCCGCAGATGCCGGCCACCACCACGCAGAACACGATGGGGCCGATCAGCATCTTGATCAGCTTGATGAAGGCGTCTCCGAGCGGCTTGAGCTTGGCGGCGAACTCGGGTGCGAGCAGGCCGAGCACGGCGCCAAGCGCCAGCGCGATCAGCACCTGGCCGAACAGGGAACGGGTGAAGCGGATGTGGAAAGGGACGCCCGGTCCTTTGCCGGGCAGGCCGGTACCAGGGCGCGAAAGGTTCGCGTGCTGCATGGTTGTCTCCATCCGGCCAGTCCACGGAGGCGGGTGCGCCACCTGGCTTGCCGTCTTTTCTGTCGGTGATGCCGGCCGTCGGGGCCGGTCGGGTGGCGCCGGGCCAGGCCCCGGTGCCGGAAGGCCCACCCCGCCGAGCGCCGCCCGGGTACGGGCGGAACCCGCGCAATACGCTCGCCGGACCGGATTGTCCGCGGCGGATTGTCGACGCGTGGAGGCCAATATAGTGCATATCATTTTTGTATGCAATTTTTGAATTCACTGTGCTACCATGGATCGCACAGAATAGAGAGCCAGGGCCCGCGCGCGACCGCCGCGGTGCCACCATCCGGCGCGCCGCGCGGTGCATTGCCGGGCGGCAAGGCCGGGCCCGGCACGGTGCTTGCGTCCGGCACGCCGTCGCTTTCACGCACTTCCAGCAGGAGACACGCATGGCAGCATCCCCTTCGCCGGCCGGCGAGACCGGCACGCGCATCATGGCCTGGGCCGACACCCTGGCCGCGCATACCGAGCAGCCCGGCATGCTCACCCGCACCTACCTGACCGAAGCCCACCACGGCGCCGCGGCCCAGCTCGCACGCTGGATGGAGGAAGCCGGCATGCAGGTGCGCCGCGATGCCGCGGGCAACGTGATCGGCCGCTACGAAGGACTGGAGCCCGGCGCCCCCGCGCTGCTGACCGGCTCGCACTTCGACACCGTGCGCGACGCCGGCCGCTATGACGGCAACCTCGGCGTGCTGCTGCCGATCGCCTGCGTGGGCGCCTGGCACCGCCAGGGCAAGCGCTTTCCCTTCGCTGTCGAAGTGGTCGGCTTCGCCGAGGAAGAGGGCGTGCGCTTCAAGGCCACGCTGCTGGGCAGCCGCGCCATCGCCGGCACCTTCGACAGCAAGGTGCTCGACAACCTGGACGACGAAGGCCGCAGCATGCGCGACGTGATGCGCGCCGCCGGCTTCGAGCCCGACCGGCTGCCGGCCGCCGCGCACCCGCGCGCCCAGGTGCTGGGCTTCATCGAGGTGCATATCGAACAGGGCCCGGTGCTGCTCAACGAAGGGCTGCCGCTGGGCGTGGTCACCGCCATCTCCGGCGCCAGCCGCTTCCTGGTGGACCTGGAAGGGCTGGCCGGCCACGCCGGCACGGTGCCGATGGACATGCGCCGCGACGCCGCCATGGCGGCCGCCGAGATCGGCCTCTACATCGAGCGCCGCTGCGGCGGCACGCCGGGCCTGGTCGGCACGGTCGGCCAGTTCAACGTGCCCAACGGCGCCACCAACGTGGTGCCGGGACGCGCCCAGTTCTCCATCGACATCCGCGCCGGCGACGATGCCGTGCGCCAGGCCGCCGTGGCCGATGTGCTGGCCGAGATCGAGCGCGTCTGCGCGCGGCGCCAGGTGCGCGCGCAGGTGCGCAAGACCCACGAGGCCGCCAGCGTGCCCTGCGCCCCGTGGCTGCAGCAGCAGTGGGCCGACGCCATCGCCCGCCAGGGCCTGCCGGTGCGCCACCTGCCGTCGGGTGCCGGCCACGATGCCATGGCCATCGCCGCCATCGCCGATGTCGCCATGCTGTTCGTGCGCTGCGGCAACGGCGGCATCAGCCACCATCCCACCGAGACCATGAGCGCCGACGATGCCGAACTGGCCGCCCGCGTCTTCTCGGACTTCGTCGAGCATTTCGCGCGGCCGCACTGAGCCGCACCAAACGCACCCGGCCGCCTTGCCGCGAAGTGTCCTACCATCCCCAGAACAGAACGAGCCAAATCATGACCGCCCGAGACAATATGAGTGCCAAAGACGCCACCCTGAGCCAGTTCATCGACCAGCACCGCCCGCAGCAGGAGGCCTTCCTGGCCGAACTGGTCAAGGTGCCCTCGGACAACCCGCCGGGCGACTGCGACGCCCACGGCAAGCGTGCCAAGGCACTGCTCGAAGGCCTGGGCTTCCGGGTCGAGGCGCACAAGGTGCCGGACGACAAGGTCAAGGCGGCCGGCATGATCAGCGCCACCAACCTGGTCGTGCGCAAGACCTTCGGCCAGGGCGGCCCCACCATCGCGATGAATGCCCACGGCGACGTGGTGCCGCCGGGCCTGGGCTGGACCAAGGACCCCTACGGCGGCGAGATCGCCGACAGCGAGCACGGCCCGGTGATGTACGGCCGTGGCGTGGCGGTGTCCAAGTCCGATTTCGCCACCTACACCTATGCGGTGCTGGCGCTGATGGAGGCCGAGAAACAGGGCGTCCCGCTCAACGGCACGGTCGAGCTGCAGTTCACCTATGACGAGGAGACCGGCGGCGACATCGGTCCCAAGTTCCTGCTCGACGAAGGCCTGACCAAGCCCGACTACGCCATCTCGGCCGGCTTTTCCTACGGCATCACCTCGGCCCACAACGGCTGCCTGCACGTCGAAGTGACGGTCAAGGGCAAGCAGGGCCACGCCGCCATGCCGCACACCGGCGTCGACGCCATCGAGGCCGCCACCCATATCCTGCAGGCCATCTACGGCCTGCGCGCCGAACTGGCCAAGCGCAAGTCCAAGGTGCCGGGCATCGACACCGCCACGCTCAACGTGGGCCTGATCAAGGGCGGCATCAACACCAACGTGGTGCCGGACCTGGTGACCTTCCGCATCGACCGCCGCATGATTCCCGAAGAGCTCGGCTTCGACGCGGAAGGCGAGATCCGCGCGGTGGTCGAGCAGGCCGCCAAGGACCGCCCGGGCATCGAGGTCAAGGTGGAGCGCATCATCTTGGCCGAACCGCTGTCCGAGCTGCCCGGCGTGGAAAAGCTGATCGGCGCGCTCAAGAGCCGCGCGGAAGCCGTGTTCGGCGTGGAGATCCCGGTGCAGGGCGTGCCGCTCTACACCGATGCCCGCCACTACACCGCACGCGGCATCCCCACCGTGCTGTACGGCGCCGGCCCGCGCACGCTGATGGAAGCGCGCGGCCACAACTCGGACGAGAACCTGCGCCTCAACGACCTGAACCGCGCCACCAAGGTGGTCGCGCTGGCGCTGTCGGACCTGCTGGGCTGAGCCCGCGGGGGCGTCGGCCCCCGCCTTGCCAAGGCCGCCGCAGCAGCGGCGGCCATCGAGACGCCCGCGCCAGCGGGCGTCCTGCTTTGCGCTGGCGATTCGTGCCGCAATACGCACGGCACTATCCTGACTATTCGTCGCATCGAATACACAAGGAAGCCACTATCCCTCAGCATCCATACCAAGAATGATCTGGGTGTGATTCCCGCCGCCATGGCTTTCCCGGCCCGCATCGAACACCCCGTGACTTGCCTAAGGTATCAGTGTACGAATATAGTATTCGTGCTCTGATATTATTCCGGTGCAACGCATTCCGGTGTGACTGCCGGATGCCCCTTCCCTTGCTCGCCAACAGGAGAACGTCCATGCCGCAACATTCTGTCCGCCTTGCCTACCAGGAGTTCGCCCAGGCCGCCCCCGCCGTCCATGCCGCACTCGCTGCCCTCGGCAAGGCGGTCGACGACTCCGGCCTGGACAAGGCCCTGACCGAGCTGGTCAAGCTGCGCGTGTCGCAGATCAACGGCTGCGCCTTCTGCCTGCAGTACCACCTCAATATCGTGCGCCAGCTCGGGCTGGACCTCGATCCGCGCAAGCTCGACCTGCTCGCCGCCTGGCGCGACGCCGGCCTCTACAGCGAACGCGAGCAGGCGGCGCTGGCCTGGGCCGAGGCACTCACGCGCGTGGCCGTGCACGAGGTGGACGACGCTGTCTACGCCCAGGCCAGCGCCGCCTTCGCGCCGGCCGAGCTCGCCCACCTGAGCGCGGCGGTGGCCAATATCAACGCCTGGAACCGCATCGCCGCGGGCTTCCGCTTCGCGCCGCCGCCGGCGGTGCGCGGGAGCGCCGCATGAACGCCGCCGCGCAACCGGTACGCGACCTGCCGGAAGCGGACGGAATCCGCTATGTCGACGACGAGGCCGGCGTGCGTGCCTGCTTCGCCCTGATGCAGCAACTGCGCCCGCACCTCGAATCGGCCGACGAGCTGGTGTCGCGCTGGCAGCGCCAGCGCGCGGCCGGCTACCGGCTGTTGGCCCTGTGGCAGGATGGCCGGCCGGTGGCGCTGGCGGGCTTCCGGCTGCAGGACAACCTGGTGCATGGCGTGCATTTCTATGTGGACGACCTGGTCACCGACGGGGCGCTGCGCAGCGGCGGGTACGGCGAGCGCATGATGGCCCGCCTCAAGCAGGAGGCCGCTGCGCTCGGCTGCGCCAAGCTCGTGCTGGATACGCCGCTCACCAATGTGCTGGGCCACCGCTTCTACTACCGCAACGGCCTGCTGGCCTCGGCGCTGCGCTTTTACACGGCGCTGGCATGAGCGCGCGGGCTGCTTCGCGGGAAGCGTCCCGCACCTTGCTGCACGTCGCGGCCAGCAGCCGCGGCGGAGCCTCGCACAGCCGCGCCGCCGGGCATCACGTGCTGGCGCGCCTGCAGCAGGCGCTGGGGCCGCTGCGCGTGCTCGACTGCGACCTCGGCGCCATGCCGCCGCCGCATCCCGACGCGCGCATGGTCGAGGCCAGCCTGACGCCGGCGCAGGCGCGCAGCCCTGCGGCGGAGGCCGCGCTGGCCGCCTCCGAGCAATGGATCGGGCAGCTCGAAGCGGCCGACCTAGTGCTGTTGAGCACGCCTGTGCATAACTTCACGGTGCCGTCGGCGCTGAAGGCCTGGATCGACCACGTGGTGCGGCCTGGCCGCACCTTCCTCAGCACGCCGGCAGGCAAGGTCGGCCTGCTGGCCGACCGGCCGGTCCTGGTGGTGGCCGCCGCCGGCGGGGCCTTCGAGGCCGAGGCCGGGCCGGGAAGCCAGGTCGATTTCCTCTCGCCCTACCTGCGCGCCGTGTTCGGCTGCATGGGCTTGACGCAGGTGGAGGTGCTGCGGCTGGAGAACCTGCGGCGCGAGCCGGCCGCCATCGAGGCCGCCCGCGCCAGGCTCGACGACTGGAGCGCAGCAGTCGCCGCGCGGCTGGCGGCAGGTGCCGCCGGCCGGGATTGAGTCGGGGCCGCCTTCAGCCCGCGCCCGGCAAGCCGACGTTGCCGGCACCGAGCGGGCGCTGCATGAGCAGGGTGTCGATCCACTGCCCATGCTTGAAGCCCACGGCCTCCAGCCGGCCGATCACGCGGAAGCCCATCTTCTCGTGCAGCGCGATCGAGCCGGCGCCTTCGCCGCTGGCGGTACTGGCCACCACCGCCACCATCTGGCGCCAGGGGCCGCGCTCGCAGCGCACCAGCAGTTCCTGCAGCAGCGCCCGTCCGAGCCCCGCGCCGGCATGGCGGTGGTCGATATAGATGGAGTCCTCGATGGTGAAGCGATAGCCGCTGCGTGTGCGATAGGCGGAAGCGTAGGCGTAGCCCAGCACCACGCCGTCGCGCTGCGCCACCAGGTAGGGCAGGCCCTGGCGGCCCACGTCGGCGAAACGGCGCTCCATCTCCGCCAGGGTCGGCACCTGTTCCTCGAAGGAGGCGCGCCCGAATTGCACGTGGTGGGCGTAGATGGCCAGGATGGCCGGGACATCGCCGGCTTCGGCGGTGCGGATGCTAGGAGCGGTGCTGGGCGCGGCGGAGGCCGGCGCGTGGACGGGCAGCGGGGCGTTCATGATCGGGTGGTGACGACGGCAGGATGGAGCCGGCGCGTGGCCGGCACGGCCCTGGCGCACCTGGCGGGCAGGAAGGCGGGGCCATGGTCCAACCTTAGCGCAGCGCCATGCTATAAGGGAAGCTTTGGCGGCTTATCCACTGCATTAGCAGAACTTTGGTATGCGTCCTCTGCTGCATCCCGATCACCTGCGCAGCTTCGCGCTGGTCTGCGAACTCGGCAGCTTTTCGGCCGCGGCCGACCGTCTCGGCCTGAGCCAGCCCGCGGTGAGCCAGCAGGTGCGCCAGCTCGAGCAGCGCTACGGCCTGCGGCTGCTGGAGCGGGTCGGCCGGCGCGCACGTCCCACCGCCGCGGGCGAAGAACTGCTGCGCCACGCACGGAGCGTGGCCGCGGCCCTGGCCGCCACCGAAGCCGGCATGGCCCGCCACGGCACCGAGGTGATCGGCCAGGTGCGGCTGGGGTCCGGCGCCACGGCCTGCATCTACCTGCTGCCGGCAGTCCTGCGCGAACTGCGGCGGCGCCTGCCGGGACTGGAGATCGTGGTGCGCACCTGCCATGCGGCCGAGGCGGTGCGCGCGGTCGAGGACAACAGCCTGGACCTGGCCCTGGTCACGCTGCCGGCTTCCGGGCGCATGCTGGAAGTCATCCCGGTGGTCGACGATCCCTTTGTCGCGATCGGCCCGGCCGACGGCGAGCCGCTGCCGCCCGAGGTCTCGCCCGCCGACCTGGCCGGCCGCCCGCTGGTGCTGTTCTCGCCGAGCGGCAATACGCGCAGCCTGGTGGACGCCTGGCTGGCACGCGGTGGCGTGGCGGCCCATCCGGTCATGGAGCTGGACAGCGTGGAGGCGATCAAGGAGCTGGTGGGTGCCGGCCTGGGCTATTCGGTACTGCCCTCGATGGCGCTGCCGCCCGGCCGGCGCGGCGCGGCCATCGCCGTGCGCGGGCTGGCCCCCCCGCTGGGACGCACGCTGGCCGTGGTGCTGCGCCGCGACAAGCCGCTGCAGGCCGGGCTGCGCGCCACCGTGGAGGCACTGTCCGCACTGGCGCCGGCCTCCCGCCGCGATGCCTGAGCGCGGCTGAGCGCGGCCCCTGAGCTGCCGCCTGGAAGCGGCCGCCCCGAGGTGCACCACCCTGGTGCCCGGGACGCCGCTCTTGGTTATAGTGCCGGTATTCGCATCCGGAGAACCTGGCCATGATCACCATCTACCACAACCCGCGCTGCTCCAAGTCGCGTGAGACCCTAGCCCTGGTCGAGGCCGCGGCCACCCGCCTCGGCGAGCCGGTGGAAGTGGTCGAATACCTGAAGACCCCGCCCAGCCTGGCCACGCTCAAGCAACTCCACGCCATGCTGGGAGTGCCGGTCCGGCAGATGGTGCGCGACAACGAGGCCATCTACCAGGAACTCGACCTCGCCGATGCGGGGCTGACCGATGCCGAGGTGCTGGCCGCGGTCGCCGACCACCCGATCCTGTTGCAGCGCCCGCTGGTGGTACGCAAGGGCCGTGCCGCGATCGGCCGCCCGCCCGAGAACGTCGCGGCACTGCTGGACTGAACCCCGGCGGCGCACGCCATGCGCCGCCCACCGCCCCCTGCGGTCCACTTCCACTGCCCCTTCCACTGCCCCAGAAAGAGGCCGGCCCCCATTCTCATGGGGGCCGGCCCGGTCAGACAGACAGTCTGCTTCAGGCGGGTCGTCTAGCCGACACCCAGCCAGTGCATGGCCTCCTGACCGAAAGCGATGCCAGCGAACACGAACAGCAATACCAGCAGGGCGATGGTGGCGACATAGAGCGTGGCCTTGGCGGCTTCCGCATCGTCGTCCAGTGAGTGCATCAGGTGCGGCGCGGGGTGGCTCGGACGCCCCCGGTGCAGCCGTTCGGCAAGCTGCCGCCAGTGCAGATCGGGGTGGAAACGCATGATGGACACCTCCTCCGCCCGGGTCGCCCGCAGGCGTAGCCGCGGCACGCAACGGCCGGCAGTGGCACCCTGCCGCGCCCGGCCCGTCGCCTCTCCCTATCACTATAGGCGGCCATCCGCGCGCTCGCCCAGGGCGCACAAGGGCCGAGCGGGCGCTGGCCCACCCGGCGGCGGCTCACGCCGGGCCGCTATCGGCCGCCAGCGGAGTGGCACCGGCAGCGCCCGCGCCATCGGCCGCCGCGGCGGCCTGCCGTGTGCGCAGCGCGGCCAGCATATTGCAGAAGAGAGCGCCCTGTTCCAGCGCATCATCAAGCGCCACGTGGGTATGCGGCAACGGATCCTTCCACTCGGCGGGCAAGGCCGGCTTGACGGTACGGCGGTAGGGCAGCCCCGTCAGCGCGAAGCCGAGCGTCTTGATGTCGAGCGCGGCCCAGCCGAACGGCGAGCGGCCGGCGAAGCGCATCATGTACCAGAACATCCAGGTGAAGTCGAAGCCGGCCGGGAAGGCCACGAAGACCGGCTTGCCGGGCAGGCTCTCGACCCATTCGACGTAGCGCGGCAGCGCTTCCTCGGGCGCCTGCAGGTCGCGCCGGCAGGCCGCCCAGGCTTCCGGCTGCGTCTCCCACCAGCGCATCTGCACCGGATGGCCGCTGGCGCCCGGCAGCGTGTGCAGGTTGGCCGAGAAAGTCCCCACCACGGTCTTGTCGGCCAGCATGGCCGCCGAGGCGAAGGAGAGCATGGAGTGCGGCCCGGGGATCGGGCCGTCGGCCTCGATGTCGGTGCTGACGTAGATCTCGGGCCGCGTATCGGGAGCCTGGTGCTTGGCCATGGGGTATGCGCCTGGCCGCCGGGCTCAGGCGGCGTCGATCAGGTGGTCGGCGACGTAGGGGTTGTGCTTGCGCTCCTCGCCGAAGGTCGAGACCGGGCCGTGCCCGGGCACGAAGGTCACGTCGTCGCCCAGCGGCCACAGGCGCGTGCGGATCGCGCGGATCAGGTCGGCGTGGTTGCCGCGCGGGAAGTCGGTGCGGCCGATCGAGCCGGCGAACAGCACGTCACCGACGATCGCCAGCCGGTGCGGCCGCGAGAAGAACACCACGTGGCCCGGGGTATGTCCCGGGCAGTGATAGACCTCGAGCGTCTCATTGCCGAACTGGACCGTGTCGCCGTTCTCCAGCCAGCGCTCCGGCTCGAACACCTCGGCATGGCCGAAGCCGAAACGCCGCGTCTGCTCCGGCAATTGCTCGATCCAGAAACGCTCGTCGCGCTGCGGCCCCTCGATGGGAATCCCCAGTTCGCGCGACAGCGCGGCCGCGCCGGCGCAGTGGTCGACGTGGCCATGCGTCAGAAAGATTTTCTCGAGCGTCACACCCTGTTCCTTGACCGCGGCCAGGATGCGGTCGAGATCGCCGCCCGGGTCGCAGACCGCGGCACGGCCGCTGCTCTCGTCGATCAGCAGTGAGCAGTTTTGCTGGAAGGGCGTAACCGGGATCAGCAGGACTTTCATGGTGGACGTCTGGGGTGTCGGCGCCGCGCCGGACGCGCGGAAACTGTGGCCGCATTGTAGCCTCCGGCCCCGTTTCGCGCCGGATGCGGGCCGTCTGGGTGCCGTATGATGCATGTCAAGACAAAGGGGGGTGATTCCCCGCAATCCCGCGCCAGCTGGTGGATTGCGCGGAATTGCCCTGGCGATCCGGACATTTCGTAACAAAATCGGTGCAGTAGCGGCATTCGCATGATGCTAGACTCCGCCCGATGCGCACGCTGCTCCGCTTCCCCTCCGACCTGCGACGCCTTGCCCGCTTCGGCGCGCACGGCGTCTGCGCGCTCGCGCTGAGCGCCTGCGCGCTGCCGCCTACCGCCGGCCCGGGCGATGCCGATTCGCCGCAGCCGCTGGCGGCGAAGCGCACGCCGGCTGCCAACCGTCCCGCGACGGCCAGGTCCGGCCTCTCCGCGCATGCCCAGGCCGGCGCCAGCGACGAGCGCGGCAGCGGCTGGAACCTGTTCTCCTGGGGCAACGACGACAGCGCTGCCAACGGCGGCAATGGCGGGGACGCCGGCCTCGGCCGCCAGGGCTCGCTCGACGGCCTGCGCGCGGACCTCGGCACTTTCGAGGAGCGCGGCTCTGCCTCCTGGTACGGGCGCGGCCTGCACGGCCGCCGCACCGCCACCGGCGAGCGTTTCGACATGCGCGCCATGACCGCCGCCCACCCCTCGCTACCGCTCGACAGCTGGGTGCTGGTGCGCAACCTGCGCAATGACAAAGTGGCCGTGCTGCGCATCAACGACCGCGGCCCCTATCATGGCAACCGCATCCTCGACGTCTCCTACGCGGCGGCCAAGCGCCTCGGCTTCGTCGACCACGGCGCCACCCAGGTGGAGATCCGCCGCCTGTCGCGCACCGAAGTGGCGGCGCTGGGCCCGCAGGCCGGCGTGGACAACAGCGTGGCGGACGAGGCCGGCGGCGATGCCGACGATGCCGATGCCGACACCACCACCAGGACCAAGCACTCGCGCGCCGCACGCAAGACCAGCAAGACGCGCAAGGCCGCGCCCAGGCACAAGGCCCGCTGAGCGCAGCAGGCGGGAGCTTGCCGGCCTGTGGATAACTTCCAGCGCTGCATCCCTTCCGGCCCCGGCCGGGCACATCCCCACGCCGTTGCCGTTGCCGTACGCGCGTGCGCCGCGACGCCGCCGGCACCGGTACCGCGGCCGCGCCCTATGTCACCCGCTATGCCGCGCCGTCATCGCCACGCCGCGCCAGCGCCAGCCGGTACAGCGCATCGGTCTGCGCACCGGTGATGGCGGCCGCCAGCTTGGCCGCGCGCTTGGCCGGCAGCTCGGCCAGCAGCAGATCGAGCACCCGCTGCGCCTGCGCATCCGGCGCGCCGTCCGCCGCCACCGCGGCCGCCCCTTCGACCACCAGCACGAACTCGCCCTTGGCGCGCGCCGCATCGGCCGCCAGCCAGCCCGGCGCCTCGGCCACGCTCAGCACCGGCGTTTCCTCGAACAGCTTGGTCAGCTCGCGCCCGATCAGCAGGCGGCGCGTGCCGGGCAGGCCCTCGGCCAGCGCCGCCAGCGTCTCGGCGATGCGGTGGGGCGCCTCGTAGAGGACCCAGGCATGGTCGAGCCCGGCCAGCCCGGCGATGGCCTCGGCCCGCGCGCGCGCCTTGGACGGCAGGAAGCCGACGAAGGTGAAGCGGCCCGCACCGGTATCCAGCAGGCCGCCGGCCACCGACAGCGCCGCCACCGCGGCGCTTGGCCCCGGCAGCGGCACCACGGCGTGGCCACCCGCGCGCGCCGCCTCGACCAGGCGCGCGCCGGGGTCGGAAATGCCCGGCGTGCCGGCATCGGACACGTAGGCGATGCGCTCGCCCGCCGCGAGCCGCGCGACGATGCGCCCGGCCGCCTCGCGCTCGTTGTGCTCGTGCACCGCCACCAGCGGGCGTTGCAGGCCCAGGCGGGCGAGCAGCTGCCCGGTGTTGCGGGTGTCTTCGCAGGCAATGGCATCGACCAGGCCCAGCACGTGCAGCGCCCGCAGCGACAGGTCCGCCACGTTGCCGATCGGCGTCGCCACCACGTACAGCGTGCCGGCAGGGTAGGACTGGCCGGCCGCCAGCGAGATCCAGTCACTCATCTTGGGAACTTCCTTTGCATCGCTCATCCAATACCATCGCAAGGACGCGCGGCGCCCAGGCCGAGGCCCGGGCGCTGGCGCACCTGCAGCGGCACGGTCTCGTGCTCGCCGCCCGCAATTATCGCTGCAATGGCGGCGAGATCGACCTGGTGATGCAGGAGGCGGATGGCGGGCTGGTATTCGTGGAGGTGCGCCAGCGCAGCAGCCGCGCCTTCGGCGGCGCGGCGGCCAGCGTGACGCCAGCCAAGCAGCGCCGCGTGCTGCTCGCCGCCAGCCATTTCCTGGCGGCATGGCCCGCCGTGCCGGGCTGCCGCTTCGACGTGGTGGCCATCGATGGCGCGAGGCTGGAGTGGCTGCAGGGTGCCTTCGGGCAGGAAGCCCTGGAGAGCGGCGACTGAGGCCGCCGGCGGCCGGCCGCTGCGTCATAATGCGCCTTGCCGCGGGCCACGCAGGTGGCCCCGGGTGGCGCAGGCAGCGCGGACCATAGGATAGGACAGCGCAGGACAGCACAGGACAGCAAGCAGAGCAGGCGAAGCAGGCCGGCCGGACCCCATGAGCATTGACAGCATTCACCAGCAGTTCCTGGACAGCGCGGAGACCAAGCGCCGCGCCGCGGCCGAGATGGCGCCGCACATCGAGGCCGCGATCGAGCGCGTGGTCGGCGCGCTGACCAGCGGCAACAAGATCCTCGCCTGCGGCAACGGCGGCTCGGCTGCCGACGCCCAGCATTTCGCCGCCGAGCTGGTCGGCCGCTTCGAGCGCGAACGGCCCGGCCTGGCCGCGCTGGCCCTGACCACCGACAGCTCCATCCTCACCGCGATCGGCAACGACTACGATTTCAGCGTGGTGTTCGCCAAGCAGGTCGAGGCGCTCGGCCAGCCGGGCGACATCCTGCTGGCGATCTCCACCTCCGGCAATTCGCTCAACGTGATCCGCGCCATCCAGGCTGCGCGCCAGCGCGACATGTCGGTGATCGCGCTGACCGGCAAGGGCGGAGGCGAGATCGCCGCATTGCTCGACGAATTCGACGTGCACCTGTGCGTGCCGAGCGAACGCACCGCGCGCATCCAGGAAGTGCACCTGCTCACCCTGCACTGCCTCTGCGAAGGCATCGACGAGGCCCTGCTCGGCGAAGGCTGAGCGTGCCGCACCCGCCCCCCGATCCGCATCACAGCCACAGCAAGGACCGCATGACGACGAACCCGCATCCCCAGCAAGACTCCCTGGCCAGCCGGCAGGCAGCGCGCCACGCCGTGCCCGCGGGCCTGCCGCGCCTGGCCCGCACCCTGGTCACCGTGGCGGCGCTCGCCGCGGCGGCCACCCAGCTGACCGGCTGCTTCCCCGTGCTGGCCGGCGCCATGGCCGGCGGCGTGCTGGTCGCCACCGACCGGCGGCCCACCGCCGTGCAGACCGTCGACCGCGGCCTGCAGATCGAGTCCGAAAGCACGATCAACTCGCGCTTCGGCGACCGCGCCCGCGTCAACGTGACGGTCTTCAACCGCAAGGTGCTGTTGACCGGCGAGGCCCAGAACAACGACGTCAAGCAGCAGGTCGACCAGTACGTGCGCAGCCTGCCCAATGCGCGCGAAGTGATCAACGAGATCGAGGTGGTCTCCTCCCCGTCCTTCATGACGCGCAGCGAGGACGCCTTCATCACCAGCAAGGTCAAGACCCAGCTGATGACCGCCGAGGGGGTGCCGTCCAACTCCATCAAGGTGGTGACGGAAAAGGGCGTGGTCTACCTGCTCGGCATCGTCACCAATGCCGAAGGCGACCGCGCCACCGACGTGGCGCGCAATGCGGGCGGTGTCAGCAAGGTGGTCAAGACCTTCGACTACATCAGCGAGGCCGAACGCGACCGACTCGACAAGGCCGCCAACGCGCAGAACCAGACGACGCCGGGCCAGCAGCCCGACGACGGCGTGCGCAACGGCCTCGACAACGCCCCCGCAGCGGGCGCCGCCCCGGCGGCAACGGGCTCGCCGGCCAGCGCCGCCCCCGGCGGCGCCGTGACCAGCCCCGTCACCAGCCCGGTCACCTCGCCGGTGCCGCTGCCGCCGGGCCGCAACCTGCCCTGACGTTTCCTGCCACCGCCGGCGCGCATGCCGGCGGCGGCACGGACACCCCGCCACGCACGCGGGGCGATGTGCCAGGATTGCCACGCCACGCGCGGCGGCACGCGCGACCGCATCACCCATCCGCCCCCGGAGCGACACCATGCGCAAGACCCACCTGCCGGCCATGCCGGCGTTGCTGGCAGTGTGCGCGGCTATCGCAGCGCTTGCCATGCCCGGCCGCGCGGCCGCCGATGACGACCGGCCGCTGCAGGCGCGCGCCTGGGCCGCGGCCTGCGCCAGTTGCCACGGCTTCGGCGGACAGCAGCCCGCGGGCAGCCCGATCCCGCCGCTGGCCGGGCGTCCGGCCGCGCGGATCGCGTCGCTGATGGCGGACTTCAAGGCGGGCCGGCGCGACGGCACCGTGATGCCGCAGATCGCCAAGGGCTACAGCGAAGCGCAGATCGCGGCCATCGCCGCCTGGTTCGCCGCGGCACGGCCGCAAGGAGACTGAGATGCGCAGACGCCGATTCCTTGCCGCCGCCGCGGCCCTCGCCGCCGGCATGCCGGCGGCGCGCGCACGATCGGCCGCGCACGCCAAGGTGGTGGTGGTGGGCGGCGGCTACGGCGGCGCCACCGCGGCGCGCTACCTGCGCGCCTGGAGCGGGGGTGCCATCGACGTGACCCTGGTCGAGCCCGACACCAGCTTCGTTTCCTGCCCGCTCTCCAACCTGGTGATCGGCGGGGCCCGCACCATGGCCGACATCACCGTGCCCTACGATGCGCTGGCCGCGCGCCACGGCGTGCGCCTGGCACGCGACCGCGCGGTGGCCATCGACGCGCAGCGGCGCCAGGTCCGCCTGGCCGGCGGCGCGCTGCTGCCCTATGACCGGCTGGTGCTGTCGCCCGGTGTCGACTTTCTCTCGGCCGAACTGCCCGGCCTGGCCGGCCCCGGCGGCGAGCACATCCTGCATGCCTGGAAGGCCGGACCGCAGACGGCGGCGCTGCGCGCGCAGCTCGAGGCCATGCGCGATGGCGGCACCTTCGTCATCGCCATCCCGCTGGCGCCCTACCGCTGCCCGCCCGGCCCCTACGAGCGCGCCTGCCTGGTCGCGCACTACCTGAAGCAGCACAAGCCGCGCAGCAAGGTGCTGATCCTCGACGCCAATCCCGACGTGACCTCCAAGGGCGAGCTGTTCAAGCGTGTGTGGGCCACACAGTACGCCGGCATGGTCGAATACCGGCCGCAATACGCGGCGGTCGACGTCGATGCCGCCACGCGCACGCTCAAGTTCGAGATACAGGAAGACGAGCGCGCCGACGTGCTCAACCTGCTGCCGCCCCAGCGTGCCGGCGCCATCGCGGTCGCGGCGGGGCTGGCCACCGCCAACGGGCGCTGGTGCGAGGTGGACTTCCTCACCTTCGAGTCGCGCGCCGCAGCGGGCATCCACGTGCTCGGCGACGCCATCCAGATCGCACCGCTGATGCCGAAATCCGGCCACATGGCCAACCAGCACGGCAAGACCGCGGCGGCCGCCATCGTCGCCCTGCTGTCGGGACAGGCTCCGGATCCGGAGCCGCTCTACAACAACACCTGCTACAGCTTCACCAGTGCGACCGAAGCCGTGCACGTGGCCAGCGTGCACCGCTACGACGCAGCGCAACGGACCATGCTGACCGTGCCCGGCGCCGGCGGCCTGTCGGCCGCGCCGAATGTGCAGGAGGGCATCTACGCGCAGGCCTGGGCGCGCGGCATCTGGAGCGAGATGCTGGGTTAGTCCACGGCGTCATTCGAAAGGCATCGCCGCCAGGGGCGCGCCTTCTCTGACGCAATGGATTAGCCGCCCGGCATGCCGCCGCCCCTGCTGCCGCGCAGCAGGGGGTTAACGATATATGCGCATACACGCATATAGGCATATATTGGACGCCATGGAAGAACTGGACCGCGTGTTCGAGAAGGTATCGGGCTACTTCAGCCTGCTGGCGGAGCCGACCCGGCTGAAGATCCTGCACGCGCTGTGCGACGGCGAGAAACCGGTCGGCACCGTGGTCGAGACGGTGGGTTCGTCGCAGACCAATGTGTCGCGCCACCTGAACGCGATGTATCGCGCCGGCGTGCTGGCGCGCCGCAAGGAGGCCAACCTGGTCTACTACGCGATCGCCGACGAGAGCGTGGTGGCGCTGTGCCGCTCGGTGTGTGTGCAGGTGGCGAGCCAGCTCGAAGACGAGGCCCTGACGCCGACCGTGGTGGACCGCTTCATGCCCGGCCAGCCTGCGCCTTCCGCGCCTGCGCGCAAGCGCGCCGCGCGGCGCTGAGCGGCCCCGGGCAGGCCGGCACCGATCACGCATGACAAGGCACGCCGCCAGAGCGTGCCGGAGGAGACCGCCGTGCCGGACCATGCCAGGCCCGGGCGCGTGTTGCGCGCGCCGGAAGGCTTCATTCCCGCATCCCTGCAGCAGCAGATCACGCGTCACGGCCTCGACGACGCGCGGCGTGCCTTCCTGCGCCGCAGCTTCGCCGGCGCCACCGCCGCTGCGGTCGCCGCGGCGGGGCTGGCGCGCGGCGCGCACGCCGCCGGGAACACCGAGGCGGCCGCCACCCCCGGCGAGGGCGACCCCGCCATCCTGACCCCGCAACCCTGGGCCACCTCGCTCGGCCAGCCGGTCGCGGCGCGTCCCTATGGCCAGCCCTCGCAGTACGAGCAGAACCTGGTCCGGCGCGAATCTCCCGGGCTGACCCGCGTCGCGGCCGCCTCGGTCGCCTTCGCACCGCTGCAGGGCCTGTTCGGCATCATCACCCCCAACGGCCTGCACTTCGAGCGGCACCACCAGGGCTGGCAGGACATCGATCCGGCGCGCCACCGCCTGATGGTCAACGGGCTGGTGCGCGAAGCGCGCGTCTACACCATGGACGACCTGATGCGCCTGCCCGCGGTATCGCGCATCCACTTCATCGAGTGCGGCGCCAATACCGGCATGGAATGGGGCAATGTGGCCGTGCCCACGGTGCAGTACACGCACGGCATGCTGTCCTGCTGCGAGTTCACCGGCGTGCCGCTCAAGGTGCTGCTCGAGGACGCAGGCGCGGACCTGCGCCGCGGGCGCTACCTGCTGGCCGAGGGTGGCGACGGCTCGTCGATGACGCGCACCATCCCGATGGAACTGGCCGACGAGATCCTGGTGGCCTGGGGCATGAACGGCGAGATGCTGCGCCCCGAGAACGGCTATCCGCTGCGCCTGGTGGTGCCGGGCGTGCAGGGCGTGTCCTGGGTCAAGTGGCTGCGCCGGCTCAAGCTGGGCGACCAGCCCTGGAATACCAAGGACGAGACGGTGCACTACGTCGACATGATGCCCGACGGCATGCAGCGCCAGTACACCTCGATCCAGGAATGCAAGTCGGTGATCACCACGCCATCGGGTGGCCAGGTGCTGGTCGGGCGGGGCTTCTACAACGTCAGCGGACTGGCCTGGTCGGGGCGCGGGCGCATCCGCCGCGTGGACGTCTCCACCGATGGCGGCCGCAACTGGCGCACGGCGCGGCTGGAGACGCCCGTGCTGTCGAAATGCCTGACACGCTTCAACCTGGACTGGGTCTGGGACGGCGGGCCCGCCATCCTGCAGAGCCGCGCCATCGACGAGACCGGCTATGTGCAGCCGAAGATGGCGCAACTGCGCGCGGTGCGCGGCAAGCGTTCGATCTACCACAACAACGCCATCCAGAGCTGGCAGGTGGCGCCCGGCGGCGAGGTGTCCAATGTCCAGGTGGATTGAGCGCGGCGCACGGCATGCGCCGGCCCTGGCCGTGCCGGGGATGCCTCTCGTGCGCATCGCGCTCGTCTCGCTCGTTGCCATGGCCGCAACCGGGCCGGCGCTCGCGGCGGCAGCCACGGATGCAACGGCGGGGGCCCGCACAGCGCTGGGCCGCGCCGCCACCCCCGCCGAGGTGCGCGCCTGGGATATCGACGTGCGCGGCGATTTCCAGGGCCTGCCGCGCGGGCAGGGCAGCGTGGCGCAGGGCCAGCAGGTATGGGACGGCAAGTGCGCTGCCTGCCACGGCGAATTCGGCGAATCCAACGACGTCTTCTCGCCGCTGGTAGGCGGCACCAGTGCGGACGATATCCGCCGCGGCCGCGTGGCAGCGCTGACCGGCAACCAGCCCTACCGCACCACGCTGATGAAGGTCAGCACCGTCAGCACACTGTGGGACTACATCCGCCGCGCCATGCCGTGGAACGCGCCGAAGAGCCTGTCGACCGACGAGGTCTACGCGGTGACCGCCTACCTGCTCAACCTGGGCGACATCGTGCCGGCCGACTTCGTGCTGAGCGACACCAGCATCGCCGAGGCGCAGCAACGCATGCCGAATCGCAACGGCATGACCACGGCCCACGGCATGTGGCCGGGACGCGGGCGCCCGGACACGCACAACACGGCCTGCATGCGCGACTGCCAGGCCTCGGTGACGCTGCTGTCGTCGCTGCCCGACTACGCGCGCGATGCCCACGGAGACCTGGCGCGCCAGCAGCGCGGGTTCGGCCCGACGCGCGGCCTGCATACGGCACCGGCCGGCGCCAGCGCGGCGATGGCCGGTGCCGTCGATGGCACCGCGCCTGCCGCGCCGGCTTCACCAGTCGATGCCCTGGCGAGCCGCTACCAGTGCGTGGCCTGCCACGCCGCCGGACACAAGCTGGTCGGACCGTCGTTCGCCGACATCGCGCGCCGCTACCACGGCCAGGACGCGGCGGCCACGCTGGCGCGCAAGGTGAGGGATGGAGGACAGGGCGCCTGGGGCAGCCTGCCCATGCCGCCGCAGGCGCAGGTGCCCGAAGCCGACCTGCAGGCGCTGGTGGGGTGGATTCTTCAGGCAAAATAGCGCACTGGCCGCCATTGCGCCCCCGCGGCGGCCGGTGCTGCCGCGCCGCAAGGGGCAAGGCAGGATCCGCGCGGCCCCACCCGCCGTTCCCACGGCCATTAGAAAATCTCGGAGCACAAGAGAATGAAGCAGTTTGTCATCGCCACGCTGATGCTGGCAGCCGCCGCGTCGGCGCACGCCGTCGATGCCGCCAAGGCGCAGGAGATCGCCAATAAGAACGCCTGCATGGGCTGCCACCAGGTCGACAAGAAGCTGGTCGGCCCCGCCTTCAAGGATGTTGCCGCCAAGTACAAGGGCGACAAGAATGCCGAGGCCGCGCTGATCAAGAAGGTCAAGGGCGGCGGCTCCGGCGTCTGGGGCCCGATCCCGATGCCGGCCAACGCCGGCGTCAGCGATGCCGACGTGAAGACCGTGGTGGAGTGGGTGCTGGCGGGCGCCCCGGCCAAGTAAGGCAAGTCCGGCGGCGGCCCGTGCGGGGCGCCGCCGGCGCGGGATCCGGCGCCATGCCGGTTCCCGCGCGACCAGACGATGCGACGAGACCGCGTAACAAGCCTACGTGGCAAGTCCGCGCCACAAGTCCATGGGATAGCGCGGCACGACAATCGAGCATGAACAGGCCGCGCAGCCATCCCGGGCGGCGGCGGAGCCCGGAACGGGCGGGAGCGGAGACGCAGGAGAAAACCTCAATGAATGTGAAACGACGAGACATGCTGCGCATGACGGCGGTGCTGTCGCTGATGGCGGCCACCGGCCTGATCAGCGAAGCGCAGGCCGCCGAGTGGAACAAGGTCGCCTTCGACGGCAAGAGCGTCGCCGACGTGATCAAGGCCCTGGGCGGCAGCGGCACCGAGAAGAGCACGGCCATCGTGTTCACCGCGCCCGACATCGCCGAGAACGGCGCCGTGGTGCCGGTGGCGGTGACCAGCAATATCCCCGGCACCGAGCAGATCGCCATCCTGGTGGAAAAGAACCCGAACACGCTGGCGGCCGACTTCGCCATCCCCGCCGGCACCGAGCCCTTCGTCTCCACGCGCGTGAAGATGGGCCAGACCTCGGTGGTGGTCGCGGCAGTCAAGGCGGGCGGCAAGTGGTATGTGGCGTCCAAGGAAATCAAGGTGACGCTGGGCGGCTGCGGCGGCTGACGCCGGCGCCCGCGACCGTCATCCCAGGCAGGCGGAGCCGCCTGGATTCAGCCGTAACAGGAGAGCAGCATGGCAGACCCGATGCGCGTACGCGCCACCGAGAACGGTGGCGTCGTCGACGTCAAGATCCTGATGAAGCACGACATGGAGACCGGCCAGCGCAAGGACGCGTCCGGCAAGACCATCCCGGCCTGGCATATCCAGACCGTGGTGGCGCAGTGCAATGGCAAGGAAGTGTTCCGCGCCCAGTTCGGGCCGGCGGTGTCGAAGGACCCGTTCCTGAACTTCAAGTTCAAGGGCGGCAACAAGGGCGACAAGGTCACCGTGACCTGGGTCGACAACCACAACGACAGCCGTACCGACTCGGCCACCATTTCCTGATCCGGCCGGGCCCGGCGGCATGCCGGCGGGATTCGGCGCCGTCTGCTAAGGTTCAGTTCCTGCCGGCCATCCGGTCCCGCGCCGTCGCGCGGGGGAGTCGGTGTGAAAGGAACAGCATGCGGCGAGCATTCATGCGAGCAACGGCGGCCCTGGCCGCCATCGGCCTGGCGGCCAAGGCCTCGGCCCAGGCCGGCCCGGAAGGACGCAAGGGCGGGCGGGTCAAGGTGGTCTACCAGTTGTCGGAAGGCATCGACCAGGCGGTGCGCGCCATGGCCAACCTGCGCAACCACCTGAACGGCGCGCCCGGCACCAAGATCGTGGTGGTGGCCTTCGGCTACGGGGTGGACTTCCTCGTCGAAGGCGCGCGCGACGCGCGCGGCAATACCTTCGAGGCGCCGGTGAGCGCGCTGGCCTCGGACGGCGTCGAGTTCCGCGTCTGCCACAACACGCTGGCGGCGCGCAGGATCTCGGAAACGAGCCTGCTGATGGAGGCCAAGGTGGTGCCGGCCGGCGTGGTGGAAGTGGCGCGCCTGCAGTTCGACGAAGGCTACGCTTATATCAAGCCCTGAGCCATCGAGCCTGGCGGCAGGGAAGAACGGACAAGAACGCAGCGGCGTGCCAGCCGGCGCGACCGCGAGGAGAAGCCCCATGAAACACATCCGAGCCTCGCTGCTGCCGGCGGCAGCGCTCGCCGCCGCGGCGGCGGCCGTGCTGGCGGCCGGCGCCGCGCGTGCGCAGGACAACACCGCCGCGGAAATCGCCAAGTACCGCCAGATGCTGGCCGAGGGCAACCCCGCCGAACTGTGGGAGGCCGCCGGCGAGGAACTGTGGAAGAAGCCCGCCGGCCCCAGGAACGTCTCGCTGGAACAGTGCGACCTGGGCAAGGGGCCGGGTGTGGTCAAGGGTGCCTATGCGGAGCTGCCGCGCTTCTTCCCCGACACCGGCAAGGTGATGGACCTGGAGCAGCGCCTGGCCTACTGCCGCGTGACGCTGCAGGGCCTGACACGCGACGAAGCCATGCGCAATCCCTTCTCGGCGCCGGGCAAGTCGTCCGACATCGAGCGGCTGGTGGCCTATATCACCTCCGAATCGCGCGGCCTGCCGATGAACGTGCAGCTCAAGCACCCGGAAGAGAAGCGGGTCTACGCACTCGGGCAGAAGATGTTCTTCTACCGCGGCGGCGCCTATGACTTCGCCTGTGCCACCTGCCATGCCGTCGACGGCCAGCGCATCCGGCTGCAGGACCTGCCCAACCTGCTGACGCAGAAGGGCGCCCAGGCCGCCTACACCACGTGGCCGGCCTACCGGGTATCGCAGGGCGAGGTACGCACCATGCAGCACCGTCTCTACGACTGCCTGCGCCAGCAGCGCTTCCCCGAGCCCGCCTACGGCTCTGACGTGATCACCGCGCTGTCGCTGTTCCTGGCGCGCAACGCCAACGGCGGCGCCTACGACGGCCCGTCGATGAAACGCTGAGGCAGGGGAGACGCGAGATGAAGCCATATCAGACCCACCGCGCGGCATTCGCCGCCGCCATCGTGGCCGCCGCCTGCCTGGGCACGGCCGCGCACGCGCAGGACAGCGGCAAGGCCGCACGCGCGCCCGCCGTCAGCGACGCCGACATGCGGCACCTGATCGAACAGTCGTTCAGCTCCAAGGGACCGGCCACGGTGGCCGGCGTGCTGGAGCAGGACACCATGCAGCAGGCCTGCAGCCAGTATCCGGACCGCAGCAAGGTGCCGGAAAAGGTGGCCAGGAAAATCGAGGCCGCCGAGCTGAAGCAGGTCAAGTACCCGGCCGACAAGACCTGGCTGGGTGACTGGAAGGAAGGCGAAAAGGTCGCGCAGAACGGCCGCGGCATGCAGTTCAGCGACCCGGTCGGCGGCACCAATGGCGGCAACTGCTACGCCTGCCACCAGCTGACCAAGGCCGAGATCTCCTTCGGCAACATCGGGCCCTCGCTGTACCAGTATGGCAAGCTGCGCGGCAATTCGGAGGCGGTGCTCAAGTACACCTGGGGCAAGATCTGGGATTCCAGCGCCTACGCCGCCTGCTCCAACATGCCGCGCTTCGGCCACCAGGGCATCCTGACCGAGCAGCAGATCCGCGACGTGATGGCGTTGCTGCTGGACCCGGCCTCGCCGGTCAACCAATAAGGCGATGACGGCCATGCCCACCCCCGTCGCCAAGCGCCCGCCGTCGCCGCGCGCGGCGGGTTTGCGCCGCGCGCTCGCCGGCGGCGCCGCGGCGCTGGCGCTGCTGCAGGCCGGCGCGGCACTGGCGCTCGAGGTCGGCGACACCGTGCGCCTGCCGGCGCTGCAGTTGCTGGACGGCCGCACCGTGCCCGCCTCGCAGTGGGCCGGCAAGCCCGTGGTGATCGAGGTGTGGGCCTCCTGGTGCCCGTTCTGCGCGCTGCAGAATCCCCGCCTGCAGAAGCTCTACGACGCGACCCGCGGCACGCCGCTGCAGGTACTGGCGATCAGCATCGACAAGACGCCGGCCGAAGCGGCCGCCTACCTGAAGAAGCACGGCTACACCTTCCCCGCGGCACTCGAGACGCCGGCGCTGCGCGCCGTCGTCGGGCCGCGCAAGGGCCTGCCCGAGCTCTACGTGCTCGATGCGCACGGGCGCGTGGTGCAGAAGGAGGTGGGCGAAATGCTGGACGACGACGTGGCGGCGCTGGCCAGGTACGCGCGGCCCTGAGGCCGCTCCCCTTCCGGTGGCCTGCCGCGCGCTGGGCACGGCGGGCCGGCCCGGCGGCACAAGAAGACGGCAACACGACAACACAACGACACGACAGGACCGCGTGCGCACTGCGCAGCGGCACGACATGCGCTGCCGCGCCCGGCTTGGTCCGGACGCGGCGGCCCTGGTACAGGAAGAGACGATGAACCGACGCGAGTTCCTGCAGGTGCTGGCCGTGGCCGGCGCCGCCGGCATGACCTTTCCCGCGCGCGAGGCCGAGGCCGCGCAGCAACTGCGCGATCTCTACGCGCTGCCGCGCTTCGGCAACGTCCACCTGCTGCACTTCACCGACTGCCACGCCCAGCTGCGCCCGGTCCATTTCCGCGAGCCGGATGTCAATCTCGGTATCGGCGACTACGCCGGCAAGCCGCCGCACCTGGTCGGCGCGGCCATGCTGCGCCACTACGGCATCGCGCCCGGCAGCGCGCAGGCCTACGCCTTCACCTGTCTCGACTTCGCGCAGGCCGCGCGGCGCTACGGCAAGGTCGGCGGCTTCGCCCACCTGGCCACGCTGGTCAAGCAACTCAAGGCCGGGCGTCCCGGCGCGCTGCTGCTCGACGGCGGCGATACCTGGCAGGGCTCGGCCACGGCCCTGTGGACGCGCGGGCAGGACATGGTCGAGGCGGCGCTGGCGCTGGGCGTCGACGTGATGACGCCGCACTGGGAAATGACGCTCGGCGCCGAGCGCGTCAAGGAGATCGTCGAAGGCGACTTCAAGGGCAAGGTGTCGTTCCTCGCGCAGAACATCAAGACCAACGACTTCGGCGACCCGGTCTTCGATGCCTACGTGATGCGCGAGATCAACGGCGTGCCGGTCGCCATCATCGGCCAGGCCTTCCCCTATACGCCGATCGCCAACCCGCGCTACCTGGTGCCCGACTGGACCTTCGGCATCCAGGAAGAGAACCTGCAGCAGGTCATCGACGAAGCGCGCGCCAAGGGCGCCGCCGCCGTGGTGCTGCTGTCGCACAACGGCATGGACGTCGACCTGAAGCTGGCCTCGCGCGTACGCGGCCTCGACGCCATCCTCGGCGGCCATACGCACGACGGCGTGCCGGCGCCGGTGCAGGTCAAGAACCCGGGCGGCGTCACCCTGGTCACCAATGCCGGCTCCAACGGCAAGTTCCTGGGCGTGCTCGACTTCGACGTGCAGGGCAAGCGCGTACGGGATTTCCGCTACCGCCTGCTGCCGGTCTTCTCCGATGCGCTGCCGGCCGATCCCGCCATGGAAGCCCTGATCGGCAAGCTGCGCGCGCCCTACGAAGCGAAGCTGGGCGAAGTGCTGGCGATCAACCGCGGCCTGCTGTACCGGCGCGGCAATTTCAACGGCACCTTCGACCAGCTGATCCTGGACGGCCTGATGCAGATGCAGGATGCCCAGATCGCCTTCTCGCCGGGCTTCCGCTGGGGCACCAGCCTGCTGCCCGGCGAGGCCATCACGATGGAACACCTGATGGACCAGACCGCCATCACCTACCCCTACACCACGGTGACACCGATGAGCGGGGAGACCATCAAGACCATCCTGGAAGACGTGGCCGACAACCTGTTCAACCCCGACCCCTACTACCAGCAAGGCGGCGACATGGTGCGCGTGGGCGGCCTGCAGTACGCCATCGAGCCCAATGCGCCGATGGGCAAGCGCATCCGCGACATGCGCCTCGATGGCCGGCCGCTCGAGGCCGGCAAGACCTACAAGGTGGCGGGCTGGGCACCGGTGGCCGAGGAAGCGCGCCAGGCCGGCGGCCGCCCGGTCTGGGACGTGATGGCCGACTGGCTGCGCGGCCAGCGCGAGGTCGATGCCCGCCCGCTCAACGTGCCGCGCGTGCTCGGTATGGACGGCAACCCCGGCATGGCGGCCTGAGCGCGTGCCGTCGCATGCCGGCGGCGGCCGGCTTGAATGCTGTCGGAAACTTGCGCTACAATCCTTCGCTACGGGCCGATAGCTCAGCTGGGAGAGCGCTGCGTTCGCAATGCAGAGGTCGGGAGTTCGATCCTCCTTCGGTCCACCAGGATTTCCTTCAACGCCCCGGAACACGCTGTGTTCCGGGGCGTTGTCGTTTCTGCCGGCAGGCCCGGCGGCATTCGGGCGGCATGCGCCCGCTGCGCAGCGCGGATGGCCGCGCGCGCGACCATCCCCACGCACGCTCTCCCACCGCCGCGACGGCGAAGGCCCGGCAAGACCCGTGACCGCCTCATGGCCGATCCTCTCCCGCCTCGATATCGCTCGCCCAACGCTGCGCCCAGGCATTGAGCGGCAGCATCAGCTCCAGCAGTTCGACGCAGCGCGCCGTCAGCACATAGACCGAGCCATCGTGGTCGAGCCGTTGCGCGGCGCGCGGCGGCCCCGGCGATGCCCGCTGGCTGCCCGAGGAAGCCGACCTGATCCGCTTGTGTGACGCGCTGCATCGCGACTGCGATGTGGACGACGCGCTGTGGGCGCGCCTGCGTACCCGCTACAGCGAGGAGGCCATGCTGGCGTTGCTGATGCTGGCCGGTTCCTATCGCACCGTCAGCTACCTGACCAATGCCCTGCGCTTGCCGCTGGAGGCCGGCGCACGACGCTTTCCGCACAGCATGCCGGCAGGGAATTGAGCGGCGCCCGGCCCGGTTTGCATCCGCTCGTACGGCGCATTTCCATGGTCTCTGCAAAAACCTGGGCATGGGGGCTTCACAATCGCAAAAGGTCGCGTTACAATCGCGCCCCTCGCGACGCAAAACGCAACACAGCGCGAAACGCGTCGATGACCTGGTTCCTGTCCCCTTCGTCTAGAGGCCTAGGACATCACCCTTTCACGGTGAGTACAGGGGTTCGAATCCCCTAGGGGACGCCAAATCCGCGCGGGCCGCCAACAGGCGGTTTGCGCGTGGCGGCGGTGGCGAGAGCCACCGCGCCAGGGAGTGGTAGTTCAGTTGGTTAGAATACCGGCCTGTCACGCCGGGGGTCGCGGGTTCGAGCCCCGTCCACTCCGCCAGCACCAGAAGCCCGCCGATGGCAACATCGGCGGGCTTTTTTCTTTGTCGCGCCTCTTCGTCGCGCAGCACTCGCTGCATTCTGCTGCATCGCGATGCCCCCAACCGCCGTATACCCCGCCCGCCGCACCGCCACCCCGCATCCAGGCAGGCTGTGGATAGATGCCCCGCCAGGCTGGGGATAAGCCGCTGGACAAGTTGTGCCCTGCCTGGGGGCGCCTTGTGGGGCGTATACGGAGAACTCCCCACGTATACCTGCCGCCCTTCCGTATCCGCAAGACTTATCAGCGTTTACCCGCCTTTGCTCCTAGCACTTATCGATCACTCAAGTCATTGAATTGAAACAAAAAAAGTGGCTTATCCACGGCAATGGGTGCCGTTTACCTACTACTACTATTTTTGTATACGTAAACAATATTGAAACCAGACGAGAGATCGTTGTCGTATACGCCGGCGCAGGCAGGATCTGTCTTACTGCGGCCCGCTCGCGCGGGGAGCGCGGCGGCGTATACGTTCAGCGTCCTGGCTTCGTTCTGGCCCGCGCATCGCCGCCGGTTTACGCGATGTACTGCTGCCGGACGTTTACCCCGGTTTACTTCGGCACCTTGAAGGCCTTGCGCGCCCGCCGAACCGCCTCGCCGGCGGCACAGCCCTCCTGGTGATCGTTGACCAGCCCCATCGCTTGCATCAGCGCGTACATGGTGGTGGGCCCGACGAAGCGCCATCCGCGCCGCTTCAGGTCCTTGGACAGGGCGGTGGCCTCGGGCGAGGTGGTCATGGCACGCAGCACCTCCGGAGTGAGCCGGTCCGGGCGGCTGGCCGGGTCCGGCTCGAAACGCCAGAAATATGCAGCCAGCGAGGATTCGCTTTCCAGCAGCTCGCGCGCACGCTGGGCATTGTTGATGGCCGCCTCGATCTTGCCGCGGTGGCGCACGATGCCGGCGTCGCCCAGCAAGCGCTGGATGTCGCGCTCGCCGAAGCGGGCCATCTTGTCGATGTCGAAATTGGCGAAGGCGCGGCGGAAGGCCTCGCGCTTGCGCAGGATGGTCAGCCAGCTCAGGCCGGCCTGGAAGCCTTCCAGGCACAGCTTCTCGAACAGCCGGCGGTCGTCGTCCACGGGGAAGCCCCATTCGTGGTCGTGGTAGTGGCAGTAGTCCTCTAGGGTTCCGCACCAGCCGCAGCGTTGCGGTGCCGGTGGGGTCTTGTCCTGGTTCATGGTCGCTCGTCTCCTGGCAGGCCTTCCATGGTAGCCGCAGGCAGCGGCGCAGGCATCACCGGCCGCGCCGCGATCATGCCAAGGACCGCGCCAGGAATCGCGGCAACAAAAAAGCCAGCGCATGGCTGGCTTTGGGCAAAGGCCGGGGCGCGGGCGTTCAGGCCAGCGGCTTGCCGGTGCGGTCGTGCATGAAGAGCAGCGCGATGAAGCTGGCGATGGCGGCCGCGATCACGTAGAAGGCGGGGGCCAGCTTGTTGCCGCTGGACTCGATCAGCCACGTCACGATCAGCGGGGCGAAGCCGCCGAAGATGGTGACCGCGAAGTTGTAAGCCAGCGACAGGCCGGTGGAGCGCACCTCGGTCGGGAACTGCTCGGCCAGCACCGCCGGCGCGGGACCGGTGAAGGCTGCCAGCAGCACGCCCAGCACGACCTGTACCTGCAGCAGAGTCTGCGAGGTCGGGCTCAGGTTGAGCCAGTGGAACAGCGGGTAGGCGAGCACGCCGATCGCCAGCGCCACCACGCCCAGCATGCGCTTGCGGCCGATGCGGTCGGACAGGGTACCCATCACAGGGCACAGCACCAGGATGATGGCGCCGCACAGGGCGGTCGAGTTGAAGGTCGCGCCCAGCGGCAGGCCCAGCTGCTGCTTGGCGTAGGACGGCATGTAGAACACCAGCACATAGGTGCAGACCGTCCACAGGATGGTCACGCCCAGCCCGGCCACGACCTCGCGCGGATGGTCGCGCAGCACCTGCGACAGCGGCGAGAACTTGACCTTGGCGGCCTGGCGCTCGGCGCGCTGCTGCTGGAAGGCGGGCGGCTCTTCCAGGTGGGAGCGGATGTACATGCCGACCGGACCGATCAGCAGGCCGAACAGGAAGGGGATGCGCCAGCCCCAGGCATCTACCTGTGCCGGCTCCAGGCCATTGATGACCAGCGCGCCCATGGCCGCGCCCAGCATGAAGGAGATGCCCTGGCTGGCCTGCTGCCAGCTGGCGTAGAGGCCGCGCTTGGCATCGGGCGAATTCTCGATCAGGAAGGCGGTCGCGCCGCCGACCTCGCCGCCGGCGGAGAAGCCCTGGATCAGGCGGGCCAGCACGATCAGCGCCGGGGCCCACATGCCGATCTGGTCATAGGTGGGTGCCAGGCCGATGATGGCCGTGCCCAGCGCCATCAGCAGGATGGTCAGGGTCAGCGCAGCCTTGCGGCCGACGCGGTCGGCGTAGACGCCCAGCACGATGGCGCCGACCGGCCGCATGAAGAAGCCCACGCCGAAGGTCGCCACGGTCAGCAGGAAGGAGGTCAGGTCATTGCCGGTGGGAAAGAACAGCTTGGCGATGATGACGGCGAAGAAGCTGTAGACGGTGAAATCGAACCACTCCAGGCCGTTGCCGATGGTGGCCGCCAGGATGGCCTTGCGCCGATGGGCGGGCGAGACTTGTTGGGTTGGGTAGGCAGTGCCTTGCATGATGTTGTTGTGGTGTGCTGCGATGAAGAAAACCAGGGGCCTCGCGGCCACCTGCCTGGAATATTAAGCGATCCGGCGCAGCCGTCACATGGCGGGAGCGGCGCGGACGGCTTCGGCCGGCGGGCAGGTGCGGTGCGGGGTGCGAGGCCAGGGGCGAGGTCGGGAAGCCGGGCCGTCTCAGCCGGCGCGGTGGCGCGACGGCGCCGCGGGCGGCGCTTCGCGCCGGCGCCCGTCCTCGGCGGCGGGGCGCCGGCGGCTTGTCCAAAGGCGCAGGCCTGAAAGCAGCCAGCCCGCCACGAACAGCGTGTCGCCCGCATGGTTGAGCAGCGCGGACAGCGTGCTGCCGCCGAGCGCAGCCAGCAGGTCGGCCGGCAGCCGCGCGATGGTCCACAGCGCCACCGCAGGCAGGCTGGCGAACAGTCCCGGCTGCCACCAATGCGCCAGGGGCAACTTGAGCCAGGGTGGGGTCCGCTTCGCCACGTTGTTCTCCTGCCGGCGCGCCGGGCGCCGTATCGGCGGCCGCCGCAGGCGGCCCTGACTGCATCATAGGCCGATTGCGCCAGCCGCGCAGCGGGGCCGGGCCGCGGCCTGGTGCGGCACCGGACGTGATGCGGAGGCGCCACGTCCGCCGCCACCGCACCGTGCGCGCGGCGACGGCGCAGGGACGCTGGCGGCAGCTTGCGCCAATCGATTCAAAATTATTGAGCGAGGTGTCCGTATCGCTTGACCGTGCGATCTGCTCTTCTTTGCCAAACTTGTATGCAGCCACACAAAGCATTTGAAGAGAAGATTCCAAGGACAGACGCCATGCTTCCCTCGCTTTACCTCTCGCACGGTTCTCCCATGCTGGCGCTCGACCCCGGCCCGACCGGCGCGGCATTCGACGCCCTCGGCGACCAGCTGCGCCGCTCGCCGCCGTGCGCCGTGCTGGTCATCTCGGCGCACTGGATCTACAGCACGCTGGCGGTCAGCACGCGCGAGCGCCAGGAAGCGTGGCACGACTTCGGCGGCTTCCCGCGCGAGCTCTACGCGCTGCGCTACGATGCGCCCGGCGCGCCGGCACTGGCCGCGCGTGTCAAGGAACTGGTGGAAGCGGCGGCGATTCCGGGCGCGGCTTTCGTCGCCGAGGACGAGGACCGTCCGCTCGACCACGGTGCCTGGCTGCCGCTGCGCCACCTGTTTCCCGCTGCCGACGTGCCGGTCGTGCAACTGGCGCTGAATCCCTACCTGCCGCCCGCCACGCAGATCGAGATCGGCCGCGCACTGGCGCCGCTGCGCGACGAGGGCGTGCTGGTGATCGGCTCGGGCAGCTTCACCCACAACCTGCAGGATGTGTTCGGCAGCGGCGGCCACCGCACGCAGCACGGTCCGGCGCCGGAGCCCTATGTCGAGGCCTTCCGCGGCTGGATGCTGGAGGCGCTCGATGAAACGCTGGCCACCGGCGACACCGCGCGGCTGGCCGACTACCGGGCGCAGGCGCCGTACGCGCGCCGTGCCCACCCGACCGACGAGCACCTGCTGCCCTTCTACGTGGCGCTGGGCGCCGCGCTGGGCCCGCGCGATGCGTCCGCGGGCGCATCCGCCCACGTCCAGGCTGCGCGCGTGGCCGACGAGGTCACCTACGGCGTGCTCGCCATGGACAGCTTCGTCTTCGACGGCCTGGGCACGCCGCAACGGCAGCCCGCAGCAGCCTGATTCCCGGCTGCTGGCTACCTAGCGTTCGCCTCGCAGCAGGTAGGGGCGGGCGACGCGCACGCCGGCCAGGGCGATCCAGCCCATGGTCAGCGCGACCACGGCCAGGCCGTGGCGCAGGCTGGCGAGATGCGCCACGCCGCCGATCAGGACCGGCCCGAGCAGCAGGCCGGTGTAGGCGAAGCGCGCCACCCGTGCGATGGCCTCGGCGGGCGCCACGCCCGGCAGCTGCGAGGCGGCCATGAAGAAGATCGGCACCATGTTCGCGGTGCCCAGTCCCATCAGCGTGAAGCCGAGCAGGGCGCACGCCGGTGACGGCAGCAGCAGGGCCAGCCCGATGCCGCCGAAGGCCAGCCAGGCGCTGGCGCGCAGCGTGGCCGGGTCCGACCAGCGCGCCCGCAGCCAGTCGCCACCGAAGCGTCCGCAGGCCATGCCGGCCGAGAAGGCGGCGTAGCCGAAGCCGGACCAGTCGGCCGGCGCCGCCGCGACCTCGCGCATGTAGACGCTGGTCCAGTCATACATGGCGCCCTCGCCGATCAGGCCCAGGAAGGCCATCAGACCCAGCAGCCACAACACACGGCCGGTGTGGTGGTGACCGGCCTGCGCCGGCGCCACCGGATGGTCGTCCAGCAGCCGCGGCGCGGCGCACAGCGAGGTGGCCGCGGTCATCAGCGCGATCAGGGCGGCGTGCGCAAGCGGCGGCACGCCCAGCGACAGCATCAGCCCGCCGAAGGACGCCCCCGCCATGCCGCCCAGGCTGAACATGCCGTGCAGGCGCGACATGATGGGACGGCTGCGGCTGGCTTCCACCGTGGCCGCCTGCGCGTTCATGGCGACGTCGAATGCGGCATTGGCCATGCCGAAGGCCAGCAGTGCCGGCACCAGCAGCAGGAAATCCGGCATGGCCAGCAGCAGGGCGGTGGCGAGGGCATAGGCCGCACCGCTGGCCAGCGAGGCGCGCGCGCTGCCCACGCGCGCCACCCAGCGGCCGACCGGCCCCATTGCCGCGATCGCGCCGCCGGCCACCGCCAGCATGGCCAGCGACAGCGCGGCATCGGACAGGCCGAAGCGGGCCTTGATGGTAGGGATATGGACGCCCCAGGTGGCGAAGGTGGCGCCGTTGACGAAGAACAGCGCCATGGTGGCGTAGGCGGCGTGTTCCACCCGCCGGGTGGCGGCCATGGCAGGCATGGCGGCGGGCACCGGGCTCGCGGGAAGTTCCGGCAAGGGCCGGCTGTGATGTGGATCGGACATGCGGATGGCGGCGGCGCATGCGTGGCGCGCCGGACCGTTCCGGCGCGCCGCCTGCGCGAGACCCGCATGGTCGCACAGCCGCGTGACGCGCGTGCGCCGCGCCCGCGGCCGCTGGCGGCTCAGGCCGGTGCCGCACCGGTGCGCAGCAGGCCGCGCTGCTGCAGCGCGAAGGCGAAGGCGGCCAGCGCCGCCAGCGCCAATGCCACCATCAGCCACAGCATCAGCCAGTAGCCACCGGCGGCGCGCCACAGCAGGGCGCCGAACCAGGGCGCTGCGGCCTGCATCAGCAGCACCGGTGTCATCATCAGGCCGTTGAGCGTGGCGTAGTGATGGCGCGAGATCAGTTCCGGCATGGCCATCGCGCGCAGCATGGTGTTGACGCCGTTGGCGCAGCCGTAGATGACGGCGGCCAGCATCAGCCAGCCGCCCGCGCCCAGGGCGAAGCCCAGCAGGCCGAGCGCCATCACCGCGTAGACAGGCATCGACAGGCGCACCGGATGACTGACCGGCAGGCGCATCATCACGGTGCGGCCCACCACCTGGGCCGGTCCGATCAGCGCGGCCACCATCAGCTGCTGCGACAACGGCATGCCCTTCTCGGTCAGCATCGGGATCAGGTGGGCCCCCAGCAGGGAGGCGATCACGGCGGTCGCCGTGAAGGCCGCCACTACGGCCCAGAATACCGGCTGGCGCAGCGTGGCGCGGGCGATGCCGGCACCCGCTGCGCCTTCCGGCAACGGCGAGGCGGGGGCGGCATAGCTCGGGTGGATGGCATAGCGCAGGCGCGCGTGCAGCGGGGCGCAGACCAGCAGGTTGAGGGCGGCGAAGACCAGCAGGGTCGGCTGCCAGCCGAGATGCAGCACCAGCCATTGCGCCAGCGGCACGAAGATCGTGCTGGAGAAGCCGGCGATCAGCGTGAGGCTGAGGATGGGTTTCTGGTAGCCGTCGCCGAAGGCCTGGCGCAGCACCAGGAAGGCCGGCTCATACAGCGTGCTCGACATCGCCAGGCCGAGCGGCAGCCAGGTCAGCAGGAAGGCGGCCGGCGACGGCGACCAGGCCCACAGCAGCATGCCGGCGCCGGCCAGCAGCGAGCCCGCGCACATCACGCGGCGTGCCGGCACGCGGTCCAGCAGGCGCCCCACGGCGAAGGAGCACAGGGCCCAGACCAGCAGGCCCAGCGAGAAGCCGCCGGCGAGGAAGGGCTTGGAATAGCCCAGGGCCTGGCTCATCGGCCCGATGAAGACGGTGAAACTGAAGTACAGCGTGCCCCAGGAAATCACCTCGGTGATGCCGAGGGCCCAGACCAGCTTGCGCAGGGCGCTGCCACTATGGTCGGCTGGTGCGGCATGCCGGCCGGAAGGTGTGTGGTGTTCTTGTTGTGTCATGGTGCGCGCGGGCACGCGGACGCTGGCCGGTGGCCGGCGGCGCGGGCTTCCTCGCTGGAGTGCGGGTGTCGGGAAGCGGGCGCGCGCGGGGATGGCTCGGGGGACCCGCTGCGGCGGCCTGCCAGCGTCGATTGTAGCGGCGGTGCGCGTTGGCTGGCGGCGATTGTGGCGTGCACGGCACGGGGTGCCGCCGCCTTCCGGTGGCGCGTGTCAGGCGCCCATGCCGTCCGGCTTCGCCCCGGGCGGCTGCGCCGGACCCTTGAGTTCCACCACATTGCCGTCGGGATCGCGCACGTAGAGGGAGAATCCGAGGCCTTCCGCGCCGTAGCGCATCTCGGGGGGGCCCGGCTCGATACCGAGCCCGCGCAGCCACGCCGACAGGCTGGCACTGTCGAACGGGTCGATGCGCAGGCAGAAGTGATCCAGGTTGCGGCCCTGCGCGCCGGGTCCGGCGCCGCCGGCGCGCCCGAGGGGGCCGTCCAGCGCGACCAGGTCGATCAGGGCGCAGCCGGCGCGCAGCTGGGTCAGGCCGAGCGCGGCCTGCTCGCGCTCGACGGTGCAGCCGAGCACGCCGACGTAGAAACGCAGCATCGCCGGCACGTCGGCGCTGCGCAGAACCAGGTGGTCGATGCCGAGGATGCGGAACATGGCGGTCTCGCGGTGGCCCCTGTCATCCTACCAGCCTACGAGGCGCGGCAGCCGGCGTCGAGCGTCCCGGCAGGCCCCCGGGGGCGCCTCAGAGGTCCGGGATCAGCCGCTTGCCGAGGCTGACCGCCTCGTCCTGCGCATAGCCCAGGCTGTCGTAGAAGCCGAGCACCGCGTCGTTGCCCTTGCGTACCAGCAGGTTGATCTTGGGGCAGCCGCGCTCGACCAGCAATTGCTCGGCGCGCGCCATCAGTGCGCGGCCCCAGCCCAGGCGCTGCTGGGCCGGGTCGACCGCCAGGTAGTAGACCCAGCCGCGGTGTCCGTCGAAACCCACCATGGCCGAGGCCACCGGGCGGCCGCCGTCCTCGCCGACCAGGAACAGCTCGGGCTGCTCGGTCAGCTTGCGCGCGATGTCCTTCTTCGGGTCGTTCCAGGGGCGGGTCAGGCCGCAGGCCTGCCACAGGGCGATGATGTCGGCCTCGTCGGCGGGCCGGTAGGAGCGGATCAGCATGGTGCGGTGCAGCGAGTCGGGGCTCGCCAAAGTCGGGATATTGACAGTGTCGCGGTGCGCTTGGTGACACAATGCCCGAAGCCCGACAGGCTGACAACAAGGCGGCCAGGCCGTCACAAGAAACAGGAGACCCCATGAGCACCAACGAAGCCGGCCACGGCGGCGCCGCGCGCGCCACCTTCCACCACATGGAGCAGGGCACCCGCGAGGACTGGGCCGCCATCTCCGCCGAGTTCATGCCCTACGCCCAGGCCCTGCCCGAACGCGTGCTGGCCCACCTGCGCCTGCTCGACGGTGACTTCGGCGGCTTCCCCGTCGATCGCCTGACGCACTCGCTGCAGACGGCCACGCTGGCCCACCGCGACGGGCGCGACGAGGAGTACGTGGTCTGCGCGCTGCTGCACGATATCGGCGACACGCTGGGCAGCTACAACCACCCTGACATCGCGGCGGCCATCCTCAAGCCCTTCGTCAGCCCGGAGAACCTGTGGATGGTGGAGAAGCACGGCGTGTTCCAGGGCTACTACTTCTTCCATCACCTCGGCCTGGACCGCAACCTGCGCGAGCAGTTCCGCGACCAGCCCGAACTGTTCGCGCGCACCGCCGAGTTCTGCCAGAAGTACGACGCGGCCGCCTTCATGACCGACTACGACACGCTGCCGCTGTCCTTCTTCGAGCCGATGGTGCGGCGCGTGCTCGCGCGTCCGCGCAATTCGATGTACGTGAAGCCGGGCGAGGACAAGCTGGCCAGCGCGGCCTGACCCGGGCAGGTGCGGCGGCACCACCGCACGCCGGAATAAGAAAAGGGGCGCGAATCGCGCCCCTTGGTCATGCCGACATGCGGCCGCCGGTCCGGTCCCGGCTCATGCTGCCTGCTGCGCGGCCTTCGGGTCGCGGAACTGCGCCAGCAGCGCCTGCCAGCGCCCACGCACCGCCTGCAGGTTGTTCTCCTTGACGTGGCCGAAGCCGCGGATGTCGTCCGGCAGCGCGGCCAGCGTCACCGCGGTGGCGTGGTTGGCCGCGCTGAGGCCGCCGCGCAGTTCGTCGAGCAGTGCGCGGTACTCGCCGATCAGCGCGCGCTCGGTACGGCGTTCCTCGGTCTTGCCGAAGATGTCGAGCGCACCGCCGCGCAGGCCCTTGAAGCGGGCCAGCAGCCTGAACAGCGCCATCGTCGACGGCCCGAAGCGCCGCTTGACCAGGTGCCCCTTGTCGTCGCGCTTGGCCAGCAGCGGCGGCGCCAGCCAGAAGCTGAGCTGGTAGTCGCGGCCGGGCTCGCCCTCGAACTGGGCGCGCAGCTTGTCGAGGAAGGCCGGGTCGGTGTAGAGCCGCGCCACTTCGTACTCATCCTTGTAGGCCATCAGCTTGGCCAGTCCGCGCGCGGCCGCCTCGGTCAGCGGCAGCGGCTTGCCGGCGCCGACCAGTGCGCTTTCGGCCGTGCGCACCTGGGCGATGGCATCGCGGTAGGCCTGCGCATAGGCTGCGTCCTGGTAGGCGGTCAGGTGCTCGGCACGGCCGGCGATCAGCTTGTCGAGCAGGGCGCCGGACGAGGTCGGCAGCTTGACCACCTCGGCGCCTTCGGCCGTGTTGCGCAGCTTGCCGGCCAGTGCCAGCACGCGCTCGGGATCGTGCGCCATGTGGCGGCCCCAGTCGAAGGCGGCGCGGTTCTTCTCCACCGCCACGCCGTTGAGCTCGATGGCGCGCAGCATGGCGTCGAGCGACAGGGGCAGCCAGCCCTTCTGCCAGGCGAAGCCGAGTACCAGCGGGTTGGTGTAGATGGTATCGCCCAGCAGCGTGACGGCCAGGCCGGAGGCATTGATGAACTCGCAGGCCTCGCCCACCGCGTTGCGCAGGTCCTGCTCGGCCGACAGGCCGGGGAACTGCCACTTCGGATTCTTGATGAAGTCGGCGGTCGGGGTTTGCGCGGTGTTGATCACGGCGCGCGTGCGTCCCGACTGGGTCTTGGCCAGGACCTCGTCGCTGGCCGAGACGATGGCGTCGCAGCCGATCACCAGGTCTGCCTCGCCCATGGCGATGCGGGTGGCGTGCAGGTCATCGGGACGCGCGGCGATCTGCACGTGCGACAGCACCGCGCCGCCCTTCTGCGCCAGGCCCGCCATGTCGAGCACGGTCACGCCCTTGTTCTCCAGGTGGGCCGCCATGCCCAGCAGGCCGCCGATGGTGACCACGCCGGTACCGCCCACGCCGGTCACCAGCACGCCATAGGGATGGGCCAGGCCGGGCAGCGCCGGCGCGGGCAGTGCCGGCAGGCCTTCCATCGACACGCCGTGCTGCTCGGGCTTGCGCACCTGCGCGCCCTCGGCGGTGACGAAGCTCGGGCAGAAACCGTTGACGCAGGAGAAGTCCTTGTTGCACGAGGACTGGTTGATGCGGCGCTTGGTGCCCAGGTCCGTCTCCAGCGGCTCCACCGACAGGCAGTTGGACTTGACTGAGCAATCGCCGCAGCCTTCGCACACCGCGTCGTTGATGAAGGCGCGCCGGGCCGGGTCGGCCATGGTGCCGCGCTTGCGGCGGCGGCGCTTCTCGGTGGCGCAGGTCTGGTCGTAGATCAGGATGGTGGCGCCCGGCACCTCGCGCAGCTCGCGCTGCACGCGGTCGAGCTCATCGCGGTGATGCACGGTCACGCCGGCCGGCAGCTTGATGGCGCCGTGGTACTTCTCCGGCTGGTCAGTGACGATCTCGATGCGCTTGGCGCCCTCCGCCGCCACCTGGAAGGCGATGTCCTGCACCGACAGCTGGCCGTCCACCGGCTGGCCGCCGGTCATGGCCACCGCATCGTTGTAGAGGATCTTGTAGGTGATGTTGACGTTGGCGGCGATGGAGGCGCGGATCGCCAGCAGGCCGGAGTGGAAGTAGGTGCCGTCGCCCAGGTTGGCGAACACGTGCTTGTCGCCGGCGAACGGCGCCTGGCCGATCCACGCCACCCCTTCACCGCCCATCTGGCTGAAGGTGCTGGTGTTGCGGTCCATCCACACCGTCATGTAATGGCAGCCGATGCCGGCCAGCGCGCGCGAGCCCTCGGGCACGTTGGTCGAGGTGTTGTGCGGGCAGCCCGAGCAGAACCAGGGCTTGCGCTCCACCGCCACGCGCGGCGTGGCCAGCGCCTTCTCCTTGGCCTGGATGATGGCCAGGCGCGCCTCGATGCGCGCGCGCACGTCGGACGGCAGCTCGAACTTCTCCAGCCGCGTGGCGATCGCCTTGGCGATGATGGCCGGCGACAGCTCGTAGTGTGCCGGCAGCAGCCAGTTGCTCTGCGGGATCGACCACTCGCCGCCGGCGTTGTCCTTCTCGTCGAACTTGCCGTAGACCTTGGGCCGCACGTCGTCGCGCCAGTTGTACAGCTCTTCCTTGAGCGCGTACTCCATGATCTGGCGCTTTTCCTCCACCACCAGGATCTCCTGCAGGCCTTCGGCGAAGGCCCGCGCACCCTGTGCTTCCAGCGGCCACACGCAGCCGACCTTGTACAGGCGGATGCCGATGCGGGCGCAGGTCTCGTTGTCGAGGCCGAGGTCGGACAGCGCCTGGCGGGTATCGAGGTAGGCCTTGCCGCCGGTCATGATGCCGAAGCGCGCGTGCGGCGAATCGATCTCGATACGGTCGATCTTGTTGGCGCGCACATAGGCCAGGCCGGCGTACCACTTGTAGTCGAGCAGGCGCGCTTCCTGCACCAGTGGCGGATCTGGCCAGCGGATGTTGAGGCCGCCCGGCGGCAGCTGGAAGTCGTCCGGCAGGACGATGCGCACGCGGTGCGGGTCCAGTTCCACCGAAGCCGACGACTCGACCACGTCGGTCACGCACTTCATTGCCACCCACAGGCCGGAGTAGCGGCTCATGGCCCAGCCGTGCAGGCCGTAGTCCAGGTATTCCTGCACGTTGGACGGATAGAGCACCGGCAGGCCGCAGGCCTTGAAGATATGCTCGGACTGGTGCGCCAGCGTCGACGACTTGGCGGCGTGGTCGTCGCCCGCCAGCACCAGCACGCCGCCGTGCTTCGACGAGCCGGCCGAGTTGGCGTGCTTGAAGACGTCGCCGGTGCGGTCCACGCCGGGCCCCTTGCCATACCACATGCCGAACACGCCATCGAACTGCGCGTCCGGATACATGTTGACCTGCTGCGAGCCCCACACCGAGGTGGCGGCCAGGTCTTCGTTCAGGCCGGCCTGGAAGACGATGTTGTGCGCGGCCAGGTGCTTCTTGGCCTTCCATAGCGACTGGTCCAGCGCGCCCAGCGGCGAGCCGCGGTAGCCCGAGATGAAGCCGGCCGTGTTGAGGCCGGCGGCGCGGTCGCGCTCCTGCTGCAGCATCGGCAGCCGTACCAGCGCCTGCGTGCCGCTGATATAGATGCGGCCACGCTCGAGCGTGTACTTGTCGTCCAGGGAAACTCTGGCGAGCGCCTCGCGGATGGCGTCGCTCACAGGCGGGGTCAGGGGGGCATTCATGCGTGCTCCTCTCTCTTGGCGTGTTGCCGGGATCACCGGCGCTTCGGTTGTGGGCAGCCGCTGGCGCCTCTTGTGAAGGCGGGGCACGGCTGTGTCTCTGCGCGGCATGGTAGCACCGCCCCCGGCCGCGGCATATCCTGCGGCGCAGCAAAATGCGCCCCCGGGGGGACCGTGATTTCCCGTATGGACGCGGCTTCGCGTGTACACTGCGTTGCGTTCAAAGCAGGCGCCCGGAAGGGGCGCAAGCCGGGCCGGCGCCACATCGCGCCAGGTGCAACCCGCCCCGATCCGGGGCACCCGGCACACCAGGAAACGACATGACCAATTCCCCCCGCCAGGGCAGCGCGACCCTGGCCGTGCTGATCGACGCCGACAATGCGGCGCCCGCCATCGTCGAAGGCCTGCTGGCCGAGGTGGCCAAGTACGGCGTGGCCGCCGTCAAGCGCATCTACGGCGACTGGACCAAGCCTAACCTCGCCGGCTGGAAGGAGCGCCTGCTGTCGCACTCGATCCAGCCGATCCAGCAGTTCCGCTACACGGTCGGCAAGAACGCCACCGACAGCGCGATGATCATCGACGCGATGGACCTGCTGTACACCGGCCGCTTCGATGGCTTCTGCATCGTCTCCAGCGACAGCGACTTCACCCGCCTGGCCTCGCGCATCCGTGAACAGGGCCTGATCGTCTACGGCTTCGGCGAGCGCAAGACGCCCAAGCCCTTCGTCACCGCCTGCGACAAGTTCATCTACTCCGACGTGTTGCGTGCCGATGCCGAGACCGACGAAGCCGCGGCACCCGCCAAGCGCCGCAGCGGCGGCGAACTGCGCCAGGACTCGCGCCTGGTGCGCCTGCTGCAGAGCGCCTCGCAGGCCGTGTCGGACGAAGACGGCTGGGCCACGCTGGGCGGCATCGGCAGCCACATCGCCAAGCAGGCGCCGGAATTCGACTCGCGCAACTATGGCTACGGCAAGCTCTCCGAACTGGTCGTCGCCACCGGCCTGTTCGAGGTGGAGACGCGCAACGGCGGCAACAACAAGACCATCTGGGTGCGCCTGAAGAAGCGCTCGCGCAACGCACCCGAAAGCGAAGGCAAGGCACAGGCACCGGCCCAGCCGGCGGCTCCGCAGCATGGCGGCCACGCGCGCGGCGAAGGGCGCGGGCCCGACCGCCATGGGGCGCAACAACGACAGGCTCCGTCTCCCGCTCCCGAGGCAGCGGCCATTGCGGTAGTCCCGGCGCTGCAGGAACCCGAGGAAGCTCCGTTGCCGGCGGTCGTACCCGAGGCTGCGCCCATCGTGCCGGCCGAGGCCGCGGCAGAGCCCGAGGCAGGGATCGCGGCACCGGCGGACGCGGGCGAGCCCCCGGCCGAAGCCGTTCCCGCCAAGGCCAAGGCGGCGGGGCGCCCGAAGCGTGCGCCCAAGCGCCCCGATGTGATGCTGAGCGAGACGCCGTGGCCGATCGACGCCACCGTGTTCGCCGCGCCCGGGGCGACCGTGCTGACGGCTGGCGTGCCTGGCGAAGAGTTGATTGTGGCGGCGCCTGTCGTAGAGGCTGCGGCTGAGACGGAGGTAGTGGGCGAGGCTGCGCCGGTGAAGAAGAAGCGGGCGGCTGCGCCGCGCAAGCGGGCGGTGAAGAAGGTTGCGGAGTAGATCGGCAGTTGATTGGATGCCCGGATTCGGGGGCTGTCGGTCTGCGGGGCAATGGCTTGTTTTGGCTCTCGTGACTTGACGCTTGTCGTGTGGGTTCGGGCGGTGTTGGTCTGCGAGACAACGACCTGTTTCGACTCCCCTGCGGGGAGCCGACCTACTTTCTTGGTCTCGCCCAAGAAAGTAGGCAAAGAAGGCGACCCGGGTGCGGCGACCCCCCCTCGCGAATTAGCCCCGGCCGCCGCGCCCGTCCGAACTCGCGGCCTGCGGCCGCTCAGACAGCGGACGGGCTTCATCGGCGGCCGGGGCTAATTCGCGAGGCGCCGCACACGGGAGGGAAAGGCCAAACCGTTGGTATGCGAGCGGGCTCACTTTTGCATAACGGCCAGGTTTGCTGAGCCTTTGTGTTCGGCCAGCAGCTGGCCGAACACCGCCCACCCGAAGCGAAGCGAGGCGTGGCATCTGTTCCCTGCCGTGTGCGGCGCCTCGCGTGCTGGGGCAAAGAGCGGAAAAGAGGGCCCCCTGTCTGAGGATCGCCTTAAGGCGATCCGAGTTGGGGCCCGGCCGCTCTTTGCCCCAGCACGCGAGGGGGTGTTGAGCCGCACCCGGCGCGCCTTCTTTGCCTACTTTCTTGGGCAAGACCAAGAAAGTAGGTCGGCTCCCCCGCAGGGGGAGTCGAAACAAGCCGTTGCCTCGCAAACCAACACCGCCGGCCCAAACGCCCAAACGCCCAAACGCCCAAACGCCCAAACGCCCAAACGCTAAAGAACCAACCCCTCACCTCACCAACTGATTAATCTCAATAATCGGCATCAACACCGCCAGCACGATCAACAGCACCACCACCCCCATGGTCAGGATCAGCAGCGGCTCCAGCAAGCTGGTGAGGAACATCGTGCGCCGCTCCAGTTCCTGCGCCTCGCCCTGCGCCGCGCGTTCCAGCATGGTCGGCAGGTTGCCGGTGGCTTCGCCGGAGCGGATCAGGTGCACCAGCACCGGCGGGAACCGGTTCTGCGCCGCCAGCGCACGCGCCAGCGAGGCGCCTTCGCGCACGCGCGTGGTGGCGTCGTCGACGTTGGCCTTGAGCGCCTCGTTGGTGAGGGTTTCGCCGGCGGCCTGCAGGCTGCGCAGGATCGGCACCCCGGCCGAGACCAGGATGGCCAGGGTGCTGGCGAAGCGCGCGGAGTCGTAGCCGCGGATCAGCTTGCCGGCCAGCGGCGCGGTCAGCAGCCAGCGGTGCCAGGACAGGCGCACGCCGGGCTGGCGCAACAGCGCGCGGATGCCCAACGTCACCGCGGCGATCGCGGCGAGCGCGGCCCACCACCAATTGCGCACGAAATCCGACAGCGCCAGCATGATGATGGTCAGCGTCGGCAGCTTCTGCTTGGTGTTGGCGAACACGCTCACCACCTGCGGCACCACGTAGGAGAGCAGGAAGATGACGATGGCGAAGGCCACCACGGTGACGATGGCGGGGTAGGTGAAGGCCAGGCGGATCTTGCCGGTCAGCGCGTTGCGCGCTTCCACGTAGTCGGCCAGCCGCTCCAGCACCAGGCCGAGGTGGCCGGAGTGCTCGCCGGCCGAGACCAGGGCGCGGTAGATGTCGGGAAAGTCGCGCGGGTGCTGCGACAGCGCCGCCGACAGCGAATTGCCGCCCATCACGTCGGCGCGGATGCCGGCCAGCAGTTCGTGCACGTAGGCGCGCTCTGCCTGGTCGGCCAGCGCGCCCAGCGCTTCGTCCAGCGGCAGGCCGGCCACGATCAGGCTGGCGAGCTGGCGCGTGAACAGCGCCTGTTCCTGCTTGGTCAGGCGCCGCACCAGGCCGGCGGCCTTGCCGCGTCCGCTGTCGCTGCCGGCGCCGAGGACGTCGACCGAGAGCGGGGTCAGGCCGCGCGCGCGCAGCTGCGCGCGCGCCTGCTTGGGACTGTCGGCGTCGACCACGCCGCGGTCGGTCTTGCCGGCCGCGTCGACGGCTTCATAGCGGAAGGCTGGCATGTGGCGGGCCTCCCGTTCAGTCGCGCGTCACGCGCAGCACTTCCTCGAGCGAGGTGGCACCGCTGTCGATCCAGCGCTGCGCGTCGCCGCGCATGGTGTGCATGCCGCGAGCCAGCGCCGCCTGCTTGATCTCCGCCTCGGGCGTCTGGCGGTGGATCATGGTGCGGATCTGGTCGTCCACGCTCAGCAGCTCATAGACGCCCATGCGGCCCTGATAGCCGGAATGGCCGCACTTGTCGCAGCCTGCCGCGTGCCACACGCGCTGCAGCGGCCGTCCCTGCGGCTGCAGGGCCCCGCCCTCGTCCGGCGCGGCCTCGATGACCTCCTCGCGCTTGCAGTGCGGGCACAGGCGGCGTACCAGGCGCTGCGCCAGCACGCCAAGCAATGACGACGACAGCAGGAAGGGCTCGATGCCCATGTCGACCAGGCGGGTCACTGCCGAGGCCGAGTCGTTGGTGTGCAGCGTCGCCAGCACCAGGTGGCCGGTGAGGGAGGCCTGCACGGCGATCTGCGCGGTCTCCAGGTCGCGGATCTCGCCGATCATCACCACGTCCGGGTCCTGGCGCAGGATGGCGCGCAGGGCCTTGGCGAAGGTCATGTCGATGCGGGCGTTGACCTGGGTCTGGCCGATGCCGTCGAGGTCGTACTCGATCGGATCTTCCACCGTCATGATGTTGGTGCTCTGCGCGTCCAGCCGCGAGAGCGCCGCGTACAGCGTGGTGGTCTTGCCCGAGCCGGTCGGGCCGGTCACCAGCACGATGCCGTGCGGCTGGCGGATCAGGCCGTCGAAACCGGCCAGCGTGCCCGGCGCCATGCCGAGCTTGGCCAGGTCGAGGCGCCCGGCTTCCTTGTCGAGCAGGCGTAGCACCGCGCGCTCGCCGTGGCCGGTGGGCAGCGTGGAGACGCGCACGTCGACCGGGCGGCCGCCCACGCGCAGGGTGATGCGGCCGTCCTGCGGCAGGCGCTTCTCGGCGATGTCGAGCTGGGCCATGATCTTGATGCGCGAGATCAGCGCGCCGTGCAGCGCCTTCTTCGGGCGCACCACGTCGCGCAGCGTGCCGTCCACGCGGAAGCGCACCACCGAGGCCGACTCGAAGGGCTCGATGTGGATGTCCGAGGCGCCTTCGCGCGCGGCCTGCGTCAGCAGCGCGTTGATCATGCGGATGATGGGGGCGTCGTCCTCGGATTCGAGCAGGTCTTCCACCGCGGGAATGTCCTGCATCAGCCGCGACAGGTCGACCTCGCCCTCGACCTCGCCGACCACCTGGGCGGCGCTGCCGTCCTGGCGGTTGTAGGCATCGGACATGGCGCGTTCCAGCGCGTCGGGCTCGAGTACCCGCAGCTGCAGCGGGCCGTGCACGCGCGCCACTTCGGCCAGCGCGGCCGGTGCGGTGGCGCGGCTGACCCAGACCTCGAGCCCGTCGGCGCGCTGGTGCGCGACCAGCAGCCGGCCCTCGCGCGCGAAGGCGTAGGGCAGCAGCCGGGCCGCCATCGGCGAGGGCGGTTCCAGCGCGGGGGCCGCGTTCGCGGCGGGAGATGCGGTTGCCGTCGTCGTCATCGTCAGTTGCCGGAGGCGGCGGCCTGCGGCGCCTGGGCGGAGGCTTGCGGTGCCGCTTGCGAGGTCGGCTGCCCGGACTGCGGCATCGGCATCAGCAACGGCCCGGACCGCGTCAGCGGCACGGACTGCGGCAGCGGCAGCGGCCCGGCTGGCGCCACGCCCTTGTCGCGCGGGTCGACGAAGGGCGCCGCCGGCGCGTCTGCCGGCGGCAGCACCGGCGTGTCCTGGTCGCGCACCATATTGTTGGGCGAGACGAAGCCCTGCTGCTTGGCGCGCATGTAGTCGTAGCGGTCCTGCGTCAGGCGGTCGGTGGCGCCGGCGGTGCGCATCACGTAGGGGCGCAGGAATACCAGCAGGTTGGTCTTGCCGCGATTCTTGTTCTCGTAGCGGAACAGGTTGCCGATCCAGGGGATGTCGCCCAGCAGCGGCACCTTCTGCACGCCGTCGCCATAGGTGTCCTCGATCAGGCCGCCGAGCACGATGATCTGGCCGTCGTTGACCAGCACATTGGTCTCGATCGAGCGCACGTTGGTGGTCGGGCCCTGGGACAGCGTGGCGGTGCCAGATACCACCGAAGACGATTCCTGGTAGATCTGCATCTTGACCAGGCCGCCGTCGGTGATCTGCGGCTTGACGCGCAGCGTGACGCCGACGTCCTTGCGGTCGTAGGTGGTGAACGGCGTGACCGTGGAGGAACTGCCGGTCTGGGCGTAGGAGCCGGTGGTGACCGGGATGTTCTGCCCGATCAGGATCTTGGCTTCCTCGTTCTCCAGCGTGATCAGGTTCGGCGTGGACAGCAGGTTGGTGCTGCCGTCGGCGCTCAGCGCGCTCAGCAGCGCGCCCAGCCCGGCGGCCTTGTTGACCACGCCGAGGTTCAGGCCGGCCAGGTCCGGCACCAGGCCGGAGACGGAGTTGATGGCCGAGGCGCCGTCGGCGCGCACGGCGGCGACGGCACCGGCCAGGTTGATGATGTTGGCGCCGCCGGTGCCGAAGTTGGTGCCGGCGAAGCCGATGGTGTTGCCGCTCGCGTTGAGCAGGCCCTGCCACTGGATGCCGAGCTTGGAGGTCTGCGTGGACGAGACCTCGACGATCATCGACTCGATGTAGACCTGGGCCCGCCGCATGTCGAGGTCGTCGATCACCGAGCGCAGGTTGCGGTAGACCGGCTCGCTGGCGGTGATGATCAGCGAGTTGGTGGCCGGGTCGGCCTGGATGATGCCTCCGGTGGTGGGCAGTTGCTGGCTGGCGAACGAGGCGCTGAAGGCGGAATTGCCGCTGCCGCCGCTCGTGCCGCTGCGCCCGGTGCTGCTGGTGGTGTTGGTGGCGTACTGGCTGGCTGTGTTGGCGACGGTGTTCTGCAGCGTATTGGTGGCACCGGTGCCGCCGACGCCGGCGCCGGACTGCGTACTGTTGAAGCTGCTGTCGGCGGCGACGATGGCCCGCAGCGTCTGCGCCAGCTTGACCGCGTCGGCGTTCTTCAGCGGTACCACCCAGATGTTGCCGGGGCGCGAGAAGGGCTGGTCGAGCTGTTCGATCAGCTGGCGTGCCTGCTGCAGCCGTGCACGGCTGGAGGCGCGGATCAGCAGCGAGTTGCTGCGCGGTTCGGCCACCACCGAGGTGCGCAGGCTGGCGTCCAGGCCGCCACCGCCGCCGCCCGAGGCGCCGGCGGCACCCGGATCGAGCAGCTTCTGCAGCACCACGGCGGCGTCGCTGGCGATGGCATTGCGCAGCGGCACCAGCTCCACCTCGCCGGAGGCCGGCGCGTCGATGGCCGCGATCACGCGGGCAAGGCGGCGCAGGTTGTCGGCGTAGTCGGTGATGACCAGCGTGTTGTTGCCCGGGTAGGCGGTGATGGTGTTGTTCGGCGCGATCATGGGACGCAGCACCGGCACCAGGTTGTTGGCCGACTCGTAGTTCAGCCGGAACACCTGGGTCACCACCTGCTCGCCGCCGCTGCCGCCGCGCGCCGGCGCGGGGCCGACCACGGTGGGCGAGCCCTGCAGCTTGGCATCGGCCTCCGGCACCACCTTGGTGAAGCCGTTGCTTTCCACGATGGCGTAGCCCTGCATGCGCAGCACCGAGCCCAGCGTGGACAGCGCCTGTTCGCGCGAGACCGGCTGTTCGGTGACGAGGTTGACCGAGCCCTTGACGCGCGGGTCGACCACGAAGTTCTTGCCGGTGGCCTGGCCCACCGCCTTGACCACCGATTCGAGATCGGCGTTGACGAAGTTGAGCACCACCTGGTCGCGTCCGTTCGCGCCGGCGGGCTGCTGGGCCCACAGCGGCGCCGGCGCCAGCAGGGAAAGGCCGCACAGCAGCACGGTGGCGTGCTTGGTGGCGGTGTGCAGGAACGGGCGGAAAGCTTGTTTTTTCATCATCGTTTAGCGGCTGCGGGCATGGCCGGCTGGTACCGGCTGCCAGGTCAGAAGCGCAGCGTGGTCACATTGTCCTCACGTCTTCCCAGCAGGCTCAGCAGGCCCACCAGCTGTGCGGCGGCGTCGGGATCGGCAAAGGCCGTGCCCTCGAAACGCGCCTGCCGTCCCAGTGTGCCGTCGCCCTCCAGGTGCAGCGGCCCATTGACGGTGTGCAGCCGCAGCTTGCCGCCGCCGCCGCTCCAGTCGATCTCGGCGCGGTAGCTGCCCAGCGGGCGCAGGCGGCTGACCGCGGACGACAGATTGTCCAGGCGCAGCGTCAGGTGTCCTGCCGGCTGGCCGCCGGATGCCGAGAAACTGCCGTTCAGCGCCGTCCAGTCGAGCTGCATGCGCCCGTCGGGGCGCAGGCTGTTGAATGGCGCGCCCAGTCCTTCGAGCAGCGTGGCCGGCAGGCGCAGCGCGCCGGCCTGGGCCTGCCAGCCACCCGGCGCCACGGTCAGCGCCACCGGCGTGTCCATGGCCTCGGTATGGCGCACCGTCACGCGCAGGCGGCCGGTGAACAGCGGCCAGAAGGCCACCGTCCACTGCAGCCGTCCGGGCAGCACGGTGGCGGTCTCGCTGCCGCTGCCGGCCGACAGGGCCAGCGTGGCGCTGCCCTGCCACAGCGTGCCCTGCGCATCGGCCAGCAGCAGCTTCTGCCCGCTTTGCGCGGCCACGCTGTCTGCGATCCAGGCCGCCGGCAGGGCGGCCAGGGTGGTCAAGCCCACCACCAGCGCGCCGAGCGCCAGCCAGCCCAGGCGGCGCCAGCCGCGTGGCGCGGGCGCGGCTGGCCGGCGCAGGCGCAGGGCTTCGAGCCGTGCCATCAGCGCTGGCCGCCTGCGGTGGGGCCCTGCAAGGTGGCCGTCATATTGACCAGCGCGGTCGCGCCGACGTAACTCAGCCTGGCATCGGTCACCTTGAGCCGCTGCTGCTGGCGCACGTCCTGCAGCCACGCCGCGAGCGCGCCGAACGGCACCTTGTCGAGCTGGACCTGCACACTGCCGTCGCCGTTGGTGGCCAGCCGGGTGGCCTTCAGGCCCTGCTGGGCCAGGCCGGCCTGCAGGGCCTGGGTGAGGGCATCGCCCTGCAGCGCCGGCGGCGGGCTGCTGTTCAGGCTGCGCGCTTCCTGCGCCAGGGTGTCCATCTCGGCGAGGTCGGCACGCTGCTGCGGCAGGCTGCGCGCGAGACGGGCGCTGGCGTCGGCGGCCGGTTCCCACAGCAGGCTGTAGCCGGCGACCGCCAGCAGCACGGCCGCCCCGCCTGCCAGGATCCATTGCTCGCGCGGATTGCGTGCCGACCAGAAGGCGTCGAAGCGCTCGCGCCAGGCCGCGGGCAGGCGCGGACGCGCCAGGCCGGCCAGGCGGTTCAGGGCGCTGCGCGGCTTGCCGCCGTTCGCGGCCGGGCCCGGGGCGCGGCCGGGTGCGGAGTCTTTGGTCGGTATCACGGGGCGTTCCTGGGCGCAGTGGCGGTCGAGACGGGGCGCGGGCTCATAGGGCGGGCTTGACCGTCCAGCGCGAGCTGCCGGCCGGGGCCTGGCTGCCTTCCCGCGGGCTGTTGTCTTCGTCCATCGCCAGCCCGGCCTGGCGCGCCGCGCTGCGCAGGGTGGCGGTGTCGGTGCCGGCCTTGAGCGTCACATAGAGCGTGCGGCTGCGGTATTCGAGCCCCAGCAGGCCGTCGGGCGGCAACTGGCGGGCGGCCTGGGCGAAGCGGTCGGCCAGCGGCAGGAAATCGTCCGGCACGCTGCGGCCGCTGGCCAGGCGCAGCTGCTCGACCTGGCGGCGCATCTGCAACGGCGGGTCCACCACCACGGGGAGCTGCGGGAAGGCGCTGCGCAGGGCCTGCAGCTGCGCGGCCGCGAGCCGTTGCTGCTCCTGGTGCAGTTTCAGCCACAGGATGTTCATGCCGGCCAGCTGCACCAGCAGCAGGCCGGCGGCGAGCGCCAGCGGCAGGCGCCAGGCGCGCAGGTTCCAGCGCTCGGCACGGCCTTGGGCGAACTCGAACTGGGCCAGGTCGAGCGCCGCGTCGCGCAGGCAGTCCTGGGCGCCGGCCAGCCACTGCGGCCAGCCGAGCGCGGCCGGCGCCACCGGCAGGCCGGCGTGGCGGCCCGCTTCGCGGTCCGCAATCCAGTTGCCTGCCGGCGCCAGCGCGAGCCAGCCGGCCAGCGACTCGCTGCCGAGCAGCAGGCCGTAGCCGGCATGCGGTCCGGTGCGCACGGTCAACTGCCATAGCCGCTGCGCCTGGCGGGGCGCGGCAATGGCGTCGTCGGCGAGCAGGCCGTCGGCCTGCTCCAGTGTCGGGGTGGCATCCTCGATCGCCAGCGTTGCCGGCGCGGCCGCCGCCGCTGGCGGCGGCTCGGTGGCGGCCTCGCCGTCGGCGGCGCTGTCCGGCGCGGCCGGCTCGGCCAGCGGCAGGCAGAGCTGGGCCGGCAGCACGCAGCGGCGGCGGTGGCTGTGTTCGGCGAAGGCATCCAGCACCGCGCGCAGCCAGGCGAGGTCGACCACCATCAGCAGGCGGCGGCGCGCCGCGCGCGGCGTACCGGCCGCTGCGGCATCCAGCGCCGGGCCGACCGCGATGTGGCTGAGCAGGGCGTCGCCCGCGAGTATGTCCTCGACCAGGTTGGGCAGCGCCAGCTTCAGGCGGGCCGGTGCCAGCGGCGGGACGTCGGCCTCGCTCAGCAGCACGTCGCCGGCCGACAGGATCAGCACCAGGCGGTCGGCCGCCGGCAGTTCCTCGACCCGAGCGTTGCCTTCACGCAACACCGTGGACGCCGGCGCGACGGCGGCACGCCGGCCCGCGGCGGCGGCCGGGTCCCGCACCAGCGCGAAGGGCAGGGCGCCGAACCGCCACGGTTGTGGCTGGTCATGCGGGCGCGGCGGAATGCGGACGTACAGGGAGGTGCTCAAGGTCTTGCGGTCTTGCTGGCTGGAACGGGTCGGAAACTGGCGGGCGGGCCGGGCGGGAGCAACGCCGCCTCCCCCTTACGGTGGCGCGCCGCTCAGGCCGGCGCAAGGCTGGGGCGCCGGCCTGACGGGTGCATGCCTGCGCCAGGCCGGAGCATACCTTGCCTGTGTGACTGATTGGCGTCAATACGGAATTCTGAGGCATTTCCGGCCCTTGTTCAGGCCTTTGACGGCCGACCAAGGGGGGATTGCCCGTCAGCGCGATTCAGGCATGCGGTCGATATCGTGGACCCACAGTATCCGCGTGCTGTTGGCGTTGGGCTGGGCATCGGCACGGTAGACCAGCGAGACCTGCATGCGCAGGGCCCGCTCGTGGCGGACCTGGCCGTAGATCAGGAAGTAATGGCTGCGCACGTCGACGGCGTTGGCCACGCTGTTGGGATCGGCCTGCGGCGCCAGCGTGCGCAACTGGGTCTGCACGTCGCCGACATTGTTGAAATAGGCGCGGTCGCGCTGGCGCACCAGTTCGCGCGCGCGATCCAGCGGCAGGTTTTCGATGACGGCGGCCAGCACTTCCGGGTCGGCGGTGTTCGCATTCACCACGGTGCGCTCGGGCAGCAGGATGACGAAAGGCGCGAGCGCGGCCACGATCTGCGGCGTGTAGCCGGGCACCGCCAGCAGGTCCTCGGCACTGTCGGGCGGGCGCGGCGACCGCGCGCTGCCCTGGCGGCCGCGCTGGGCGGCCAGCAGGTAGCGTGCGGTGGCATCGGCCAGGGCGCCGTTCTGGCCCAGCGTCTGCAGCAGGCGACGGTAGGCGGCCAGCGCGATGGTATCGATGGTGGCCGCGCTGCCCTGGCCTTCGACGGTGGTCCAGATCACCAGGTTGTTGAGGTTGAAGCGCGCCTGGGCGTCCATCACGCGCCCGGACAGGAAGGAGGTCTCGCCGGCCTGGTCGGTGCGCAGCGCGGCGCCCAGGAAGTCCGACAGGCGCGTCTCGGCGACTGGAACGGCCCACGGCTCGCCGAGCTGGTCGACGCTGGTGCGGCGCTGGTCGTCGCGCAGGATCAGGCGCGCCCAGTCGACCGCGGCGCGCTCGATCCAGGCCGCCTGGGCAACCAGGCGCTGGTTTTCCACCGAGCGGATCTGTACCTGCTGGCGCCACAGCATGCCGGAGACCACCACCACGGCCAGCGTCACGATCAGCAGCGCGGTCACCACGGCGGCGCCGCGCGCACGCCGGCGGGCACCGGCACGGCGTGTGGCGAGGGCGGCGGGCAGGCGGCGCGTCGTCATAGGCCGGTCAGGCAGGTCTTCTGGAAGCGGCGGGGCGTGTCGCCGTCGCCCATGCGTGCCCTCAGCGTCAGTTCCAGCCCGCGCAGCACCGGGCCGCTGGTGGCCGCGACCACGACCGAGGAGGCCGGCACCGCCGACACGCTGCCGGCCAGCAGCGCACCGCGCACCGCGGCGCTGTCGGTCTGCCAGCCGCCGGGTTCGACCCAGGCGCGAACCGTCAGCGCGTCGGCGTTGGCCACCAGCGCCCGCGCCGGGCCGCCGTCCGGACGCCGCAGCGCCTGCAGGGCGGCCTGCACGGCACCGCGGTTGTCGGCGGGCGGCGCGGCCGCGCGTACCACGGTATTGCCGTCGAGCCGGTAGGCGACCACCTGCCAGGTGGTCGGATTGTTCTCGCTGCGGCGATCGCGCACCATCAGCAGCAGGCCGGGAGCGAACTCCACCGGGCTGCCCTGCAGCGCGGCCGGGCTCGCCAGGTGTTCGCAGTCGGACTGGAACTGGCCGTACAGCACCTTGAGCGCATCGAGGCGGGCATCGTGGTCGACGAGGCGTTCGCGCCCGCGCGTCATCGCATCGAGGCCCCGCCAGCCGATCACGGCGATCACCGCCAGCAAGGTGATGGCCACCAGCATCTCGAGCAGGGTGAAGCCCGGACTGGCGCGGCGCGGCCCGCGCTCAGAGCAGATTGCGCGATTCATTGGGAAGGATGGTGACCAGCCAGGCCAGCCGCACCGAACGGTCGGCGGCGGACGGGTAGACCGCGATCTCGACGCGGCGGAAGAAGGGATTGGGGGTGCCCGAGACCGTTTCCTCGCAATACAGCGCCACGCCGCCCTGCGGGCAGTCGTAGCCGCGCGTGCCCGGTTCGGGCCAGGCCTTGGTCAGGCGCAGGTTGGCGAGATGGTTTTCGGCGCTCCACTCGGCCAGCATGCGGTTCTGCAGGGCGGAGCCGGCCTCGATCATCGACCCCATCGCGCGCATCGCGGCGGTCAGCGCCACCGCCAGGATGGTCAGCGCCACCAGCACTTCGATCAGGGTGAAGCCGCGCCGGGCCTGGCGCGCAGGGCGGTGCGTCATGGTGGTCATGGCGCCGTGGCGCTGAAGCGGCCGCTGCCGTCGCCCACGATGTCGACGCGCAGGTTGCCGCGTACCAGCACCAGCCGCTGCGGATCGCCGAGCGGCTCGCGGCCGAATACCAGGCGTGCGACGCCGCGCTCCATGGTGCCGCCTTCGAGCACGCTGACGCGGTCGGGTGGCAGGCGCCAGCGGGCGGGGGCGAACACGTCCTGCGTCAGCGGCTGCCAGCCGTTCGGCGTGGCCACCAGGAAGCGCCAGCCGCCGGCATCGCCTTCCCAGGCCAGCGCCCGCGCGCGCAGCTGCGCTTCTTCCTGCGCCAGTTCGAACAGGCGCGCGATGCGCTGCCCGTCATCGAGCAGGCGGCCGCGCTCGTTGGGCGAGGCATTGACTGCCACCAGCGAGATCACGATGCCGGCGATCACCATCACCACCAGCAGCTCGAGCAGGGTGAAGCCGTGCCGGCGCCCGTTCCGGGCCGCCGCGGGACGCATGGGCACCGGACGCATGGAGAGGGCCGTACGGGCTTATTCCCAGTTGCCGATATCGGCGTCGTTGCCGCTGCCGCCGGCCTGGCCGTCGGCGCCGAAGCTGAACACGTCGATCTCGCTGCGCACGCCCGGATTCAGGTACTGGTAGGGGTGGCCCCAGGGATCCTTGGGCAGCTTCTCCAGGTAGCCGCCGCCCTTCCAGTTGTTGGGCACCGGCTCGACGGTGGGCTTGCTGACCAGGGCAGCAAGCCCCTGCTCGGTGGTCGGGTAGCGCCCGTTGTCCAGGCGGTAGAGCTTCAGCGCCTGCATGATGGACGAGATGTCCTGGCGCGCGGCCACGATGCGGGCCTCGTCCGGGCGGCTCATGATTTTCGGCACGACCAGGGCGGCCAGCACGCCGAGGATCACGATCACCACCATGATCTCGATCAGGGTAAAGCCACGCTGGCGGCGCGTGCCGGGGCGGCGGGCGAGGGAAGCAGAGGCGAATCGTTGCATCGCGGACATGGGTCTTTGGAACGGAGCCGGTCGGACCGGCAGGGAGCTGGCAGGGACCGGCGAAGGGGGCGGGACGCGACGGCACCGTCCGCCCGCGGCCGGTCGAGCCGCTCAGTATAACCGCGGCTGTATGACGGATTGATGCTTCGTGCGAGGGGGGCGGCGGGTCAGACAGTTGTCGCATGGCTCTGGTACCCTTGCCGCTTTACCATTCGCCGAAGCTCCCGTGCAACTCTCGATCCGGCCCCCCCTGCGCATCGCACCTCCCGGCCCCTGGCTGCCGCGCCTGGCAGGCGTGGCCCTGTTCGTCGCGCTATGCGCCCTGGCCACCTGGTGGGTGCTGCGGCTGGCCGCGCTGAACACGATTCCGGTGCCGCAGAGTGCGCGCGTGGTCCAGAGCGAGGCGGTCGAGAGCGGGGCGTTGGGCACCTTGTTCGGCGGCTCTGCGCAATCCGGCGTGCGAGACGTACAACTGATCGGCGTGGTGGCCGACATCGACAATGGCGCCGGCGCGGCGATCGTCTCGCTGGACGGCGGTCCGCCCAAGGCCGTGCGCGCCGGTGCCGTGCTGTCGCCTCAGTTGCGCCTGGTCGAGATCCGCGGCCGTGCGGTGGTCATCGAGCGCAACGGCGTGCGTCAGGAGGTGCTGCTGCCGGTGCAGTCCGGCGCGGTGCCCGCGCGTGGCGCGGCGGCGCAGCCCGCTCCGCCGGCGGGGGCCGCGGCGCCGATCCAGACCCTGCCGGCAGCCGTGCCGCAGCCAGCCAATCCGCCGGCGGTGCCGCCGCCTGCGCAGGTCGAACACGGTAGCGAGCCCGGGGCGGCCAAGGACTGAGGGCCGGCCCCGCCCGCGCCGTATCTTTCGGCGCCCTACGCTTCCTTACGCCCCTCAGGCTATTCTGTGAGGGGCGTAACATCTTATTAAATCCGCCAACTTGTCGGTATCGTCCGCGTTCTAATCGCCATATGCCCACTTGAATGAAAGGAGCACGGACATGCAAGGCAAGAAGATGAAGCAGAACATTCAGCGATTTCTGGCGGCATCGGCTGTTTTCCTGGTGACGGGGGCCGCTTTCGCCCAGAGCGCTGTCGACCCCGCCGCGTTGGCGGCCGATGGTGCCAAGCCGATGATGGGCATGGATATGGGCCACCATCGCGATGGCCTCGGCTGGCTCGATGCCGCCGACGCCAACGGCGATGGCGCCGTCACCAAGGCGGAGTTCGATGCCTTGTTCCGGCGCATCGATACCAATCACGACGGCAAGATCGACAAGGCTGAGGCCCAGGCCTTCCGCAAGGCGATGTGGGAGCAGCGGCGGGCCAAGATGGAAGCCCGTTTCGAGGCCAGGTTCAAGGCTGCCGACAAGAACGGCGACGGTGCCCTGACACGGGAAGAGGTGCAAGCCGGACTGCCGCGCCTGGCGCCTCATTTCGACCAGCTGGATGCCAATCACGATGGCAAGCTGACGCTGGACGAGATCCGCGCCGGCATGCGCAAGATGCACGAGGCGCGCATGCAGCGCTGGCAGCATCGCCAGGATGGCGGCGGGCAGCCGGTGCCCGGTGGCGCGACCACGCCGTCGGGGGGCTGATGCCACGGCGGGCCCATGCCCGCCCCAAAGAAAAACGCGGCCTGCGGGCCGCGTTTTTCTTTGGGGCTCCTCACAGCTTGCCTGGCACCGTCCTTGCCTCAGGCGCCAGCGACCAGGGGCGCAGCGCAACGGCCGGGCTCGTCGGTACCCTCGACCGGGCCGCGCGGCCGCAGTTGCCCGTTCCCGGTGCGTGCCGGCCGGCAACGGAACGCACCGAGCCCCGCGATAGTGCCCGATGCGCTCCTGCGGCCGCCGCATGCCGGTGCGGTCGGCGCGTGCTCACGCCGACGTTGCCGACGCCCGGGCTTGGCCCGCACAAGAAATTGCGTACTTATGCACGACTTGCTAAATTTGCGCAAAAAAATTGCCGATAAATATATTGCGGAGCAACAATATCGTGAGCAAGGTGGAGCTTGACAAGATCGACCGGAAGATTCTGGAGGTGCTCCAGACCAACGGCCGGCTGACCAACCTGGAAGTGGCGGAACGGGTCAACCTATCGCCCAGCCCATGCCTGCGGCGCATCCGCCGGCTGGAGGAGATCGGCGTGATCCGCCAGTATGCGGCGCTGCTCGAGCCGGGCAAGATCGGCCTGGGCCTGCTGGCCTATATCAACGTGCGGCTCGAGAAGCATGGCGGCGCGCCCAAGGGCAAGGCGCCGCTGGAGCAGTTTCGCGCCGCCATCGAGGTCTGGCCCGAGGTGGTGGCCTGCCACACGATGACGGGGGAGATGGATCTGCTGCTGAAGGTGTACGTGGAGAATATGGAGCATTTTGCCCGCTTCATGAACGAGCAGCTGCTGGCGCATCCGGCGGTGATCGACGTGCGCTCCAGCTTTGCGCTGGAAAGCATCAAGGACACGACGGCCTTGCCGGTCGGCAGCACCGGCAGCACCTGAGCGACCTCGTGCGCGGCTCGCCCATCCAGGCAAAACGGCCCGCCATGCGAGCATGGGCGGGCCGTTTGCGCGCCGGAGGCGTCAGGGTGCAACTCAGGCCGTGTGCTTCTGGGGCACCATCGAGCGCCAGAAGCGCAGCCCGAAGCGGCGCGCATCGCGCAGGTTGCGGCGCACCAGATAGTCGAGGTCGGCGACCTGCTCGTCCAGCGCTTCGGTCAGGCGGCTGACGGTGTCGGCCGGCGGCAGTTCCAGGTAGGCGTCGGCCTCGCCATAGGCGTACTGCACCTTCATGCCCGCCTTCTTGGCGATGTGCATCATGGCGGCGTTGCGCGACAGGCAGTGCATGTAGAGCGTGCGCACGCTGGTGTTGCGCCCGTGCATGGCGGCACGCTCGAACAGCGCGCTGCCGATGCCGCGTCCGCGCGCGCTGCGCGAGACCGACACGCCGAACTCCGCCACGCGGCCCTGGGCGTTGTCGCGCAGGTTGGCGAAGTGCCCGACGCCGACCAGCTCCAGATGCTCGTCATAGACGCCGAAGACCGAGTCGTGGTCGAAGTCGATGCTGTCCACGTAGGCCTCGACCACATGGTCGCCCACCGACTGGCCGAAACGGAGCAGGCGATCCTCCTCGCCGAGGGCGAGGAAATGCTTCAGCAGTCGCGAGCGATGATGCGCTGCCAGTTCCCGCACCAGGATGGTGGGGCGCTGCGCGGCCTGTGCGGCCTCGGCTGCCTTGCGGATGTCTTCGTCGGTGACGGCTCCGACGGCCTTGCTCAGTTCGAGCGGATTCACGGTCTTTCCTTATGGTTCCGGCTGTTCCGGTCAGTATATAAATAGCAGGATGGAGGTGGATGTCCAGGCACTTGTCGTATCGTCTGCCAGACCAGCATGCTCGATACGGGCAAACACCATCTTGCTGCAACGCAAAAACTATTGTAGTGGATTTGTCAGTTTGACGTAAGAATCGTGCGCCGCAACAGGCGCTCGATTTTGTAAATTTTGGAAAAATCCAACAAAATCAAGGGTGTCTGTCTTGTGGTGTCGGCGCGACAGGCGTGGTGGGGGAAGTTTTGCTGCTTTGCAGCAAGCCATCCTCGGCCCTGGACGCCTGCCATTCCCCCTGCATCTTCCATCCGCAACATCACCCATCCGCAAGCCCGATGATCGAGCCGCCTGTCCTCGTGATCTACGCCCATCCCCTGCCGCGCCATTCGCGGATCAACCGCCCGCTGGCCGCCGCGCTGGCCAGGCTGCCTGGCGTGACGATGCACGATCTGTACGCCCGTTATGCCGACTACGACATCGACGTGGTGGCGGAGCAGCGCGCCCTGGCCATGGCCAATACCGTGGTGTTCCAGTTTCCGGTGCGCTGGTACAGCGTGCCGCCCTTGCTCAAGCTGTGGATCGACGAGGTGCTGGAGATGGGCTGGGCCTATGGTCCGGGCGGCACCGCGCTGCGCGGCAAGTCGCTGCTGGTGGTGGCCAGCGCCGGGGGCAGCGCCGATGCCTATTCCCCGCAGGGCAGCCACGGCCACGAGATCGAGCGCTTCCTGCTGCCGCTCGAGCAGACCGCGCGGCTGTGCGGCATGGACTGGCTGGAGCCGCTGCTGCTGCTCGACGCCAATGCGGCCGATGCCGCGACCCTGGCGGGGCATATCGACCGGGTCTCGGCCTGCCTGGGCGGCCATGCCCGGGTACCGGGCAAGGAGGCCGTGCATGAATCCGCATGACTTCCTGATCGCCCTGCTGGTGTTCCTGGCAGCGGCGGTGGTGGCGGTGCCGCTGGCGCGCCGTTTCGGCCTCGGCGCGGTGCTGGGCTACCTGCTGGCCGGTGCCGCCATCGGGCCCTGGGCCTTGCGCCTGGTGACCAACGTGGATTCCATCCTGCACTTTTCCGAGTTCGGTGTGGTGCTGATGATGTTCGTGATCGGCCTGGAGCTCCAGCCGAAGAAGCTGTGGGCCCTGCGTCGATCCATCTTCGGCTTCGGCGGTGCGCAGATGGCGGCCTGCGCGCTGGCGCTGGGCGGGGCCGCGGCGCTGGCCGGCGCCAGTTGGCAGGTGGCGCTGGTGGCCGGCCTGGGTCTCGCGCTGTCATCGACCGCGATCGCGCTGGCGACCCTCGCCGAGCGCGGCCTGCTGGCCACGCCGGCCGGCTCGGCCAGCTTCGGCATCCTGCTGTTCCAGGACATCGCGGCGATTCCGATGATCGCGCTGCTGCCCTTGCTGGGTGCCGGGGGCGCAGGCGGTGCCGCCGCGCCGGGCGCGGCCTGGCTGGCCGCGCTCAAGGCGGTCGCGGTGATCGGCACGGTGGTGGTGGGCGGGCGCTACCTGGTGCGGCCGGCGCTGCGCATGATCGCGCGTACGGACATGCGCGAGATGTTCACCGCCTTCGCGCTGATGCTGGTGGTCGGCATCGCGCTGATGATGGACGCGGTCGGGTTGTCGATGGCACTCGGCACCTTCCTGGCCGGCGTGCTGCTGGCCGACTCCGAGTACCGCCATGCGCTGGAGGCCGACATCGAGCCCTTCAAGGGACTGCTGCTGGGCCTGTTCTTCATGGCCGTCGGCATGTCCATCGACTTCGGCGTGCTGGCGCAGGCGCCGTGGCAGGTGCTAGGCCTGGTGGCGGCTTTCGTGGCGATCAAGGTGGGCGTGCTGGCGCTGCTGGCGCCGCGCTTCGCCATCGCGCGCGGCCAGCGCCTGTTGTTCGCCTGCGTGATGTCGCAGGGTGGCGAGTTCGCCTTCGTGGTGTTCGGCGCGGCGGCGGGCGGCGGCCTGCTGCCGGCCGGCAGTGCCGACCTGCTGGTACTGGTGGTGGCGCTCTCGATGGTCTGCACGCCGTTGCTGCTGCTGGCCTACGACCGGCTGCTGGCGCCCCGGCTGGCGCGGCTGTCGGCGCGCGAGGACGATGTGATCCCACCGCAGGACAACCCCGTGCTGATCGCCGGGTTCGGCCGCTTCGGCCAGATCGTCGGGCGCTTGCTGTATGCGCAGGGCCTGGGTGTGACCGTGCTGGATCATGATCCCGACCAGATCGAGTTCCTGCGCCAGTTCGGCTTCAAGGTCTTCTATGGCGACGCCACCCGCGTCGACCTGCTCGAGTCGGCGGGGGCGGCCAACGCGCGCATCCTGGTGGTCGCCATCGACGGCATGGAGGACGGCCTGGCGCTGATCGACCGGGTGCGCGAGCGCTTCCCCCACCTGAAGATCTATGCCCGGGCGCGCCATGTGTCGCATGTCTACCAGCTCAAGGCCCGTGGCGTGGAAATCTTTGAGCGTGAATTGTTCGAGGGTTCGCTGGCGCTGGGCCGCCGCGTGCTGGAAGGGCTGGGCTACGACCGTGCCGAGGCGCGCGAGCTGGCGCTCAAGTTCCGCCGCCACAATATCGATGCGATCGACCGCTTCTACCCGCACTATACCGACCAGACCAAGCTGGTCTCGCTGGCGCGGCAGGCGCGCGAGGAGCTGGAAGAGATGTTCCGGCAGGACCGGGAGCAGCGCCGGCAGCGCGAACGGGCGCAGTGGGACTGAGGCGCGCCGCCGCGGGGCGGCGTGCCGTCAGCGGCCGGCTTGCGTCTTGCCGGCGCCGATCGCCAGGCGGACTTCGTCCCCGCCCGTCAGCGGCTGGCCCGCGGCCGCTGCCGCGGCCGGCAGGCCGCCGGCCAGCAGTTCGATGACGATCTCGGCAAAGTCCGCATAGGACAGCCGGCCGCCGGGCTTGAGCCAGGTGAAGGTCCAGTTGATCATGCCGAACACGGTCATGGTCAGGGCCGTCTGGTTGTCCCGGGTGACACGCTCGGGGTAGGCCAGCCGCAGCAGCCGGGAGAACGCGGAGACCACGTCGCGCTCGCGCTTGAGGATCAGGTCGCGCTGTGCCTCGGCCAGGAACTTGACGTCGTTGATCAGGGCGATATGCCGCGTCTGCGAATTCTCGTACTCGGCGAGGAAGGCGCGGATCAGGTTGGCGAAGCGCGCGCGGTCGTCGAGGTGGCGGCGTTCGGCCTCCGCGTCGACCTCGGTGACGATCAGCATCAGCCGCCGGGTATAGCGGTCGAGCAGGTCGAACAGGATCGCTTCCTTGCTTTCGTAGTAGTGGTACAGGCGCGCCTTGGAAGTGCCGCAGGCGGCGGCCAGGTCGGCCATCGAGGTGCTGGGGTAGCTGCTGGCGGCGAAGGCGGTGGCCGCCAGTTCCAGGATCTGCTCGCGCTGCGCCTCGAAGTCGGGCGCCTTGGTACGTGCCATGTTGCGGGTCGCTCCGATTACTCCGGGCTGGCCACGACGTTGCGGCGCAGTTCGCAGGTCTGCAGGGAATCGGCATTGCCGCGCAGCACCAGCTGGCCGGTGCCGATCAGCTCGCGGCAGCGCCAGAAGACGAACCAGTCGCTGGCCAGCAGGCCCTCGACCGCGCCCATCACGCCGCCCACCACCTGCGCGGCGGGCGTCCATGCGGCCGGGCAGCGCTCCAGGATCACGTCGTCCACCGTGTGGTAGGCGGCCGGCACCAGCGTGTTGCCCTTCCACAGGCGCACGTCGGCGTTCTCCTTGACGCATTGCTGCCACTCGTAGCCCAGCCGTCCCAGGCGCAGCACCGAGACCGGCGCGATGGTGGAGAAGCGCCGCGCCAGCCGTGCCGCGGGGTACATGCCGACCGAGGCCAGATGGCTGTGGGCCGGCATGTCGAGCTCGCGCACGTCCAGCGCCACTTCGTTGATGCGCTGCGGTGCCTGGTAGAGGTGGAAAACCACGCGGCGCAGCATCAGCTGGTCGGAGGCGCTCTGGCCGTGCCAGATCGCCACTTCGGTCTCGCTCTTGCGCACGTCCTGCAACTGGTCCAGCGCCTGGCGCATCTCGGCGGCGAAGTCGATGTCGCTGTGCGGGGCAACGCGCTGCCAGAAGCCGGAGCGGATCAGGCCGGTACTGTCGATGTCCGATAGCGGCCCCACCGCGAGATCGTCGCGCAGCACCACCACCGGGTCGGGCCGGGCGGCCTCCGCGAGGGCCTGGCGCATCGTGTTTCCCGCTACGTCACCGTTGACGACATGGATGTATTGCATGGGCAAGATTGTAGATGGCAGGTCCGGCGCCGAACCCGAGCACGGGTTGCCGCGGGCGACCTCCGGCCCGGCATCCCTCTCCTCCATGCATTGTAGCTGCGGTGCGTCATCGCGCGCGATCGTACCGTGCGGGCGGGCGCGCGCCGGGCGGCGTCCGCCGCGGCCTCAGCGCTCGTCGTAGCTGACCACCACGCGCGGCGTCAGCGCGCGCGCCTGGCAGGTCAGCACGAAGCCCTTTTCCATTTCCCAGGGCTCCAGCGTGTAGTTCTTCTCCATCTCGACCCTGCCCTCCAGCACCTTGGCGCGGCAGGTGCAGCAGACCCCGCCCTTGCAGGCATAGGGCAGGTCCAGCCCGGCCGCCAGCGCGGTATCGAGCACGTTGGCATCCTGCAGCGGCAGGCGCATCGCGTGCTGCTTGCCGTCCAGCACCACTACCAGCTCGGCCGTGCCGGCATCGCTGGCGCGGGCCGCGGGGGGGCTTCGGCGCACGGGGGCAGCCGGCACGCCGAAGCGCTCGGCGTGGATCCGGTGCGGATCGATGCCGGCCTCGCGCAGCGCGGCCTCCACGTCATCGATCATCGAGGCCGGCCCGCAGACGAAGGCGGCGTCGATGCCCTGCGGCGGGATCAGCGCGCCGAGGAAGGCGGCCACGCGGGCGCGGTCCAGCCGTCCGTGCAGCAGTTCGACCTCCTGCGGCTGGCGCGACAGTACGTGGTACAGCGTGAAGCGCGACAGGTACTGGTTCTTCAGGTCTTCCAGCGCTTCCGAGAAGATGATGCTGTCCACGCTGCGGTTGCCGTAGACCAGCGTGAAGCGGCTGGCGGGCTCGCGTGCCAGCGTGGTCCGGATCAGCGACAGCACCGGAGTGATGCCGCTGCCCGCCGCGAAAGCCACGTAGTGGCGTGCCGCGCCGGCTTCCAGCGGGGTGTGGAAACGGCCATCCGGCGTCATCACGTCGAGGGCCTGGCCGGGGGCGAGGCTATCGTGGAGGTAGTTCGAGAACAGGCCGTCCTCGACCCGCTTGACCGCCACGCGCAACTCGCCGCGCTCTTCGTAGTCCTGCACACCGCAGCAGATCGAATAGGAGCGGCGCACGTCCTGGCCGTCGAGCGGCGCGCGCAGCGTGAGGAACTGGCCCTGCGTGAAGCGGTAGGCGTCGCGCAGCGCGGGCGGTACGTCGAAGGCGATCGAGATGGTGTCGGCCGTTTCCGGGCGGACCTGCGCCACGCGCAGCGGATGGAACTGTGGGGTCATCGCACTTCCGGCCTGGTGCCGGTTCTGGGTTGCGGGTCGGGGCGCGGGCGCCTTGCAACGGGGGGGGGCGTCCGGACCGGGTTCAGGGTTCGCGCTGCTTCGCTTCTCCGCCTTTTCAGTAGGGCTTGAAGTAGTCGAAGGGCTCGCGGCAATCGAGGCAGCGGTACAGCGCCTTGCAGGCGGTCGAGGCGAAGCGCGCCAGTTCCTGCGTATGCAGGCTGCCGCAGCGGGGGCAGGCCACCGCCTCTCGCGTGCCGGCGGCGCCCGGCACGAAGCGCAGCGGCCGGGCCGCGCCGCCTTCCTGCCCGCTGCCGCAGGCGCCCGGCGGAGCGATGCCGAAGTCGCGCAGCCTGGCGCGGCCGGCCGGGCTGATCCAGTCAGTGCTCCAGGCCGGTGCCAGCGCGGTGCGGATGCGCCAGGGGGCGAGCCCGGCGCCGTCGAGGGCGGCACCGATGTCCTGGGCGATCTGCGCCATGGCCGGACAGCCCGAATAGGTCGGCGTGATCACTACTTCGAGCGTGCCGTCGGCATCGGTACCGATCCCGCGCAGGATGCCCAGGTCGCGGATGGAGACGACGGGGATCTCCGGGTCGGGCACGGTCTCCAGTACCGCCCAGGCCAGGCTGGTGCGGTCCGCGCCAGCGCCAGGGGTGGTCGGTTTCGGGGTGGCTGCCGGCATGGCTGCGGTCTCCATCGGCTGTCGGCGGGCGCGGGCGGCTTACCACTGCGCGCCGGGGTGGGCGCGCGCCAGTCCCTGCAGTTCGGCCAGCAGGTAGCTCATGTGTTCCGAATGTACGCCGTGCTTGCCGCTCGTCAGGAAGCCCGAGGCGGGCGGCATGGCCAGCGTGGCGGCTTCGACGGTGTCGCGCACGGTCGCTTCCCAGGCCGCGCGGCAGTCGGCAGCCCGCACGCCGACGCCCTGCGCGGCGGCGGCGTCCTCGACCGGGTCGGGCGAGAAGCACTCGTTCATATAGGGCAGCAGATGGTCGAGCGCCCGTTGCACGCGGGCGTGCGAGGCCTCGGTGCCGTCGCCCAGCCGCACCAGCCAGCCGGCGGCGTGATGGAGGTGGTAGCGCGTCTCCTTCACCGATTTGGCGGCGATGGCGGACAGTTCGGCGTCGGCGCTGGCTTCGAGGCGGCTCCAGAGCTCGGCCATCAGCGCGCTGTAGAGGAAGTTGCGCACGATGGTGACGGCGTAGTCGCGGTCGGCGCTGGCGGTACCTGCCAGCGGTCCCCGGTGCGGCAGCTCCAGCAGGGTCCAGTTGCGGAATTCGCGCTCGGCGCGCCAGTAGGCGTAGTCGTCCTCCTGGCAGGCGCGGCCGGTCAGCTCGCCCTCGAGCGCGCCGGCCCGGCCGTACAGCAGGCGCGCCTGGCCGATCAGGTCCAGGCTGATGTTGGCCAGCGCGATGTCCTCTTCGAGCACGGGTCCGTGGCCGCACCACTCGGCGTTGCGCTGGCCCAGTACCAGCGCGTTGTCGGCCAGGCGCAGCACATACTGCAAGGCCGCGCTGCGCGCCAGCGGCAATTGCGACAGCAGGGTCGGGGAAGTCGGGTAGCTCATGGCGGCCGGCCCTTACATATGGTTGACTTCAGCAGGCAGCTGGTAGAAGGTCGGGTGCCGGTAGATCTTGTCCGCCATCGGGTCGAACAGTTCGGGCTTTTCCTCGGGCGCGCTGGCGGTGATCGCCGCCGATGGCACCACCCAGATCGATACGCCTTCCTGGCGCCGCGTGTAGACGTCGCGCGCCATGTGCAGCGCCTGCTGCGCGTCGGCGGCATGCAGGCTGCCGCAATGCTTGTGTTCCAGACCCTGCTTGCTGCGGACGAAGACTTCCCACAGCGGCCATTCCTTTTGCGTCATCGTTGTCTCCATTCGGTGTGTGGGGCTCAGGCGGCCTGGCGCGACGCCTCAGCGTCGCGCTGTGCCTGTTTGGCCGCATGCGCCAGCGCCGCTTCGCGGACCCAGGCGCCATCCTCGTGCGCCTTGACGCGCGTGGCCAGCCGCTCGCGGTTGCAGGGGCCTTCGCCGTTGACCACGCGCCAGAACTCGTCCCAGTCCAGCGGACTGTAGTCATAGTGGCCGCGCGCGGCGTTCCAGGTCAGTCCCGGGTCGGGCAGGGTCACGCCCAGCACCCTGGCCTGCTCGACGGTGGCATCGACGAACTTCTGGCGCAGGTCGTCGTTGGAAATACGCTTGATACCCCAGGCCATGGTCTGCGCGCTGTTGGGCGAGGCGGCGTCGGGGGGGCCGAACATCATCAGCACCGGGAACCACCAGCGGTTCACCGCGTCCTGCACCATCTCGCGCTGTGCGTCGGTGCCGCGCATCATCGCCAGCAGGGCGTCGAAGCCCTGGCGCTGGTGGAAGGACTCCTCCTTGCAGATGCGGATCATGGCCCGCGCGTAGGGGCCGTAGGAACAGCGGCACAGCGGGATCTGGTTCATGATTGCCGCGCCGTCGACCAGCCAGCCGATCACGCCGACGTCGGCCCAGGTCAGGGTCGGGTAGTTGAAGATCGACGAATACTTGGCGCGGCCGCTGTGCAGCGCGTCGATCATGTCGTCGCGCGAGGCGTCCAGCGTTTCCGCGGCGGAATAGAGATAGAGGCCGTGGCCTCCCTCATCCTGCACCTTGGCCAGCAGGATGGCCTTGCGCTTGAGCGACGGGGCGCGCAGGATCCAGTTGCCCTCGGGCAGCATGCCGACGATTTCCGAGTGCGCATGCTGGGAGATCTGCCGGACCAGCGTCTTGCGGTAGGCCGGCGGCATCCAGTCCTGCGGTTCGATCTTGGCGTCGGCTGCGACGCGCGTGTCGAAGGCCGCCTGGCGCGCGGCATCGGTCGGCTCGGAAACTGCGGGCTGCGCACCGGGCGCGGCGGGCAGGTCCAGGCTTTGTGTGTACATGGCGCCTCCTTTGGCGGTCCGCCCGTTTCATGTCGGTCTGGGGCCAGGGGCGGGTAGCATCATTATATATAAACCGACCAGTCGGTCAATTAATAAGAAAATCAAGGGCTTGGGGTGTGCCGGCGCCGGCGTGGGGAGGGCGGGAGCGGCACCGCCGCGCGGCACAGGGGCCGGCGCAGCGGGCGTCGCTTTTTCCCGGCCCGGCCCGCACCGGGGAGGGAAATGTCAGAACGGCTTGGACAGCGCCAGGTAGAAGCTGCGCCGCGGCGCGTACTGGGGCGCGCCCACGCCGATGCCGGTGCCGTCGCGCAGCGCGTAGGAGCGGTCGAACAGGTTCACGATGCTGAAGCGCGTCTTGAGCTTGCCGATGACCGGTGCATCGAAGGTATGCGCCACGCCCACGTTGACCTGGAAATAGCCCGGCAGGTGGGTGGTGTTGGCGAAGCCGTTGCGCAGCCCGGAGCCGAACAGCGCGTCGCCACTGAACTGCGTGCCGCGCCACAGGTAAGACGCGCCGAAGGAGCCGCTGACGGTCTGGTCGTGGTCCAGGTGCACCCAGTTATTGGCGATGTAGGCGAGTTCGTCGGCGGAGAAGTTGAATTGCCCGCTCTCGATGCCCTTGGCCATCGCCCGCGACAGCGCCAGGTTGGCATAGGCGCCGAAGTTGCCCTGGCGGTAGTTGGCCGTGCCTTCCAGGCCGTAGATGCGTCCGCGCGCGTAGTTGAAGGAAGAGAAGATCAGCGCGTTGCCGAACTGGCCCTCGTCCTGCAGGTGGCGCACGTCGCGGTAGTAGGCGTCCAGGCCCAGCGTCAGGTTGCGCGTGGCCTGGTGCGAGATGCCCAGGTCGAAGTAGTTCGAGCGTTCCGAACGCACCGAAGTGTTGGCGCCCGACGGCAGCGCGTTGGTGGTGCCCTGGAAGGCGGCCACCGAGGTGGTATCGATCAGTTCGGTCGGCGGCGGCGTGAAGTAGCGCGCGTAGCCGGCGTGCAGGCGGGTGGCATGGCTCAGCTCGTAGGTCAGGCCCAGGCGCGGGCTCAACTGCTGTTCGCTGACCACCGTGTTGACGTGGTCGTAACGTGCACCGTAGTTCACCGTCAGCTTGTCGGTGGCTTTCCACTCGTCCTGCAGGTAGAAGCCCATGGTGGTGCCGCCGAGGGTGCCGTTGTCGGTGATGCTGAACGGCGCGCTGCTGGTCTGGTTGCCGTCGGCGCCGGCCGGAAACACGCTGGAGGTGTTGTTGACGATGGCATGCTCGTATTGCACGAACAGTCCGCTGCGCAGCGTGTGGCTGCCGTTGAGCGCGTAGCTGGCGTCGGCCTGCATGCCGTAGGCCTCGTTGCTGCGCATGATGTTGGAGGCGACGCCGTTGTAGACCAGGTCACCGATCGGATCCGGGTTGTAGTCGATGCGGCTGGTGCGGTGGAACAGCGACACCTGGTAGTCGAGCGTCGAGGAGACCTTGTTCTGGTAGGACAGGATCTGGAAGTCGGTTTTCTCGCGCTGGCTGGCGTTCAGGCTCGCGGAGCTTGGCGCGACGGCACCATCCAGCGTGAAGGCGGGAGTCAGCCCGGGCCGGTTGGGAATCTCGAAGCGGTTGTTGGCGTTGCCGAAGACGAAACTGACGCGCTGGTCGGGGTCGATCAGGTAGGACAGCATGCCGAAGGCCTTGCCCTGGTCGGTGTGATCGTGGATGGCGTTGCGCGAGCCGGTCGGATTCTCGATGCCGAGGTTGTTCTCGATGAAGGAGCCGCTCAGGTAGTAGCTGAGCCGTCCCGCGGTGCCCTGCACCTGAGCGTTGACCTCGCGGTCGCCATGGCTGCCGATCACGGTGCCGATTTCGCCGCCGAAGGGCTTCGGCGGCGTCTCCTCGTCCTCGCCGCCGGCGGCGGCGCCCTTGGTCCGGATGTCGATGATGCCGGCAGTACGGTAGCCGTACTGGGCTGGCAGCGCGCCCGTGATCAGGCTGACCTGGTCGGCAAAGCGCGTGTCCAGCATCTGGCCGAAGCCGCTGATCGGCTCGGGGACGATGACGCCGTTGATGCGGTATTGCAGGTTGGCATGGTCGCCGCGCACATGCAGTTGCCCGAAGGAGTCCTGTGTGACCCCGGGGGCCTGCAGCAGGACCTGGTTCAGTGCGGTGTTGTCGCCTTGCGGCAGTGCGGCGATGTCTTCCTTGTCGAAGCGGTAGACCGAACTGCCGGTCTCGGGGGACAGTTTGTTGCGCGCCTCGTCGAGGCGCTTGGCGGACACGACCACGGCGTTCAGTGTCTTGCTGTCGGGCGGCGGCGTGCCGTCGCCGGCTGGCAGGGCCGGCGGGTTGGTGGAAGCGCTGGAGGCGCTGGAGGCGGGGGCGGGCGGGGCGGACTGCGCCTGCGCGGCGAGCGCGAACGCCGACGCGGCGCCGGCCGCGAGCGCGCGGAGCGGAAATCTGGACATGGTGAGCCTTGGCGGTGCGGAAACGTCGGTCGCCGGGCACCCAGGGCGCCCGGCATCGAGTGTCCTGAATCACGAGTTCGCTTTCTCGACGAACTCAAGAATCAGGACCCTAGCTAGCGAGACAGAACGATCCGGACCGCACGGGCGGGCCGCGGCTGCTGGGTTGCGGCCGCCATACCGGTGCGGCGTGGCGCTGCGCGAGATAAGGAAAGTGCCAGCTGCGTCCCGAGGCCGGCAGGCGCAGGGCCATGGCCGGCAGCGCGACGGCCAGCGCCGCCAGCACCAGGCACTGGGGGCAGACTTCGTGCGAAGGCCCGCACTGCTCCAGGTCCGCTGGTGCCGCACAGGGATTGCTGCGCTGTGCGTGCAGGTGGGCGAGCGCATGCACCGATGCCGCGACCTGCCCGCACAGCAGGAACAGGACAAGCAGCAGGGGTAGCCAGCGTCGCCGCATCGGGTGGACTCGTATTTCTTCTTGGAGGGGGCGACGGCGCAGGCGACAGCCCCTTTTAAATGCAACTTCGTTGCAATATTGCCATAGCGCCCAGGCGTTCGGCAACGGCGCCATGGACGGCTGTTTGCCACCGCCTCCGGCCAGCTCCGGAATGTGATGCAGCGGGCCTCCTGGCCACGGGCTCTGTCCCCCGCGGGATATCCGGGCCCGTTCTCCCAGTCTACATAACAGGGAACGGCGGCAATGCGCCGCGGGTGTTGCCTGCCGCACGCCGCGGCGCGCGCAAGGTCCCGACCCTCCGTGACCCTGCTCAAGGTCTGCCGCTGGTGGCAGGCACATCCTCCTCGCAGGCAATCGGATCCCGGCGTCGAGGCGCCGTTCCCAGCAAGCGCCATCCCGACCATGAGGCCGACCATGTGGCATCCGTTCCCGCCCGTTTCGAGTGGCACCGGCCACTGGCTGGCTACGCCGGCCAGGCGCTCGTCCACGCTGGCGAGCCTGATCCTGATGCTGGTCGCGCGCGCCGTATGGCCGGCACCGGCGCCCCTGCCCGCCACTGACCTGGAGCGGGTCCACGCCGCGCTGGTGGCCGGGATCAAACGGCACCGCGCGGTGGCGCCCGCCAGGGCGGACTATTACGCCGGCCTGCTCGATGCGGCGCTGGCGCGGCAGGGGCTGGAGGCGCGGGCCGGCGGCTGGGTGCTGGTGGTGGACCGTAATCCACGCATCCAGACCGTCCTGGTCTACACCCGCGCAGCGCCGGACGGGCCCTGGCAATGGGTGGGTGCCGCGCCGATCTCGACCGGACGGCCCGGGCGTTACGACTACTTCGTCACGCCGACCGGCGTGTTCGAGCACAGCCTGGACAACATGGACTTCCGCGCCGAGGGCACGCTGAATGAGAACGGTATCCGCGGCTACGGCGCGCGCGGCATGCGCGTCTACGATTTCGGTTGGGTGGAAGCCGAACGGGGCTGGGGCAAAGGCGGGCGCAGCGAGATCCGGCTGCAGATGCACGCCACCGATCCTGTCTACCTGGAGCCCAGGCTGGGTCAGGCCGCATCCAAGGGCTGTGTGCGCATCCCGGCAGCCTTGAACCGCATCGTCGATGCTTTCGGACTGCTGGATGCCGACTATCTCGACGCGGTCGCGCGTGGTGATGCGCTATGGGTGCTGCGGCGAGACCGTACGCCGGTGTCCTTTCCCGGCCGCTATCTGGTCATCGTGGACTCGGCACGCAAGGTGTCCGGGGCCCTTGCCGTACGGGGCGAGACACCACGCGGCGTGGCCGGCGCGACGGCCAATATGCAATGAGACCGCCAGCAACCTCGGCCAGGCGGAGGTAAGATCACCTCGCCGGTAGCGCCGCCGGGTGACGACAGGCCTGGCGCCGCGGCTGCCGCGCTGCTGGCGGACTATTCCCTTTCTCTTTTCCTTTCTCATGCTGGAGGCAATGGCAATGACGGATTCGGCGTATCAGAAGATCATGGTGGCAGTCGACGGCAGCACCACGGCGGAGCGCGCGCTCGACGAAGCGATCCGCGTGGCGCGTCTGTCGGGCGCGCAAGTGCTGGCGATCTATGTGGTCGATAACGGCCAGGTGCTGTTCGACGCGGGCTACTACGATCCGACGCAGCTGCGCAATGCCTTTGTCGAAAGCGGCAAGCGCGCGCTGGAGGATGCGGCGCAGCGCCTGAAAGCCGCCGCTGTCGCCTACGAGACCCGATTGGTGGACGAGCCGGCCGTGGTCGGCGACGTGGCCGGCTCGCTCAATGGCGCGGCCGAGGCCTGGGGCGCGGACCTGATCGTGCTGGGTACGCACGGCCGCCGTGGCGTGCGACGCCTGGTCCTGGGCAGCGTGGCCGAGGAGGTGATCCGCGAATCGACGCTGCCCGTGCTGCTGGTGCGTGGCACCGCGCCAGCCTGACCATCCCGCCGGCCCGCCTGGCGTCAGTTAGTTGGCAAAGCGGAAATGTCCGCTGCGCAGCACGATCTCGTGGGCCTGCGTCATCTCGAACCAGCTCAAGGCGATGTTCTCGATCTGTTCCCGATGCGCGGTGAAGGCCTGGACCAGGTCTTCCTCGCGCGGCGAGCGCGCGCCGAACTGGCTCTTGAGGGCTTCCGCGGTGACCGAATAAAGGCTGGGCTCCCCATCCACGGTGGCGGGGCATGACAGCGTCAAGCTTGCCGCGCAATAGGTCGGAAGGCTGCGGGGGAAGGTGATTTCGGCCATGGCGCACCTCACGACGGTAGGTGGATGCGGACCATTCTAGGCGATTCCATTCGATCCCGAAGCCCCGTACTTTGCCTTAGGGCCGCCAGGCGGGGGGCTTCCTGCTAGAGCAGGCCGGTTGCACGCGCCGTGTTGCGCTGCCGCGCGGCCTTCCCCAATTGCCTGAGTGACGTCACGGTGTCATGCGCCGCGGCGATATGGGCGAGGGCGTAGGTCGCCTGCTCCAGCAGGAAGGCGTCGATGCCGGCCGTGGGGAAAGAGGGCGTGGCCGTACCGTTGTCGCCAGGGCGGATGGCCAGTTTGGCCAGCCTTGCCTCGACCTGCTCCACCATCGATCGCGTGGCCGGATCGGGTGGCACGCGGGAGTCGCCCTCCACTCGGGTACGTACCAGCCCGGCCAGGGCCGCCAATCGGCGCGTGTCGGCGTGCAGGCGCTGATAGTGAGTGCTCATGTCGGTGGCCAGCGCGCTGTGTCCTTGCTGCAGGGTTTGCTCGGCACGGACCGAGGCGCGGCCGGCTGCCACCCGCAGGGCTTCCAGCCGCGCGGAATCTCCGCTGCCGTGGCGGCTGGCGGCGAAGGCGGCGCGCAGGTAGACGGCGTTCACCGCCAAGGCCTCCAGGCTGTGCCGGAACACGCGCGAAAGCTCCACGCGGGGCGCCAACACGGCGTAGCTGGCCAGCGCGATCAGGCACCCGAGTGCGGTGTCGAGACCGCGCAGCGCGGCGAAATAGCTGCTGTCGGCGGCAGGGGTGCCGATCCAGGAAAACAGGATGACCGCCGGCGTCAGACAGAAGGCGAAGCCTGCCGGCTGACCCGCCAGGCGCCAGGCATAGGCACCGGCCAGAAAGGCGGCGCTCAGCAGCAGGGCCAGTCCCTCCGACGGGTGTGCCAGACCGACGGCGCAAGCCAGCGTGGCGCCTGCCAGAGACCCGGCGAAGCGCTTGAGCGAGATCTGGCGCGTGGTGGTCAGCTGCGGGCTCAGTACCATGATCACGGTAACGGCCACCCAATAGCCATGGTTCATGCGCCAGACCTGGGCGGGCAACAGGCTCAGTCCGCCGGCGAGGGCCAAGCGCAAGGCATGCCTGCCGGCCAAGGCGTCGCGCGCGAGATGCTCGCCGACGGCCGTGCGCCAGCGCTGCCAGCTATGGCGCAGGCTCGGCCGAGGCCATTGGTGCGCGGCGCGCCAAGTGTCGAACGCGGGGAAGCGCGCCAGCATGGCGAGCGCGGCCTGGTAGGGGGGCGCGGCGCAGGCATTCGGCATCTGGGCGGTGAGATGGCGCAGTTCGCGCCCGATCGCGCTGGCGAGGGCCGGCAGGTCGGGAGCGTGCCGCGCCAAGGCCTGGGCCACCAGTTCGTGGATATCGCTGGCACAGCGGACGATATGCCGCAGTGGCAGGCCGGCACCGTCGGGGGCCCGCTCGCGCAACTCTGCGGCGACGATCAGCAGGCCGAAGACAGCGTCTGCGGCCTTCAGCAGATAGGCGTAGTAGAGCAGCTGCGGCGTCTCGCGCAGGTTGCGGCGGGCCGCGATCGCTTGCCTGGCAGCTTCCAGGCGGGTACGCACCGCGTGCTTGCCGGTCATCACCGTGGCGGCCGGGTAGGGGCTGGCGGCCAAGGTGCCGGCCAGGTGCCGGAGAGCTTCGAAGGCGGCGCTCACTTCTGCCCGTGGCCGGGTATCGCGACGGGAAGGGATCAGGCTCAGGCAGACCAGGCAGGCGAACAGGCCGCCGCACAGGAAGTCGACGCCGCTGGCCAATACCCGCGCCGCCAGCGCGGGCTCCGTGGCCGGCTGCAGGCAGGCGGCGATCAGCACCACGTAGAGCAGCTTGGCTTCGAGCGCGCGGGCAGGACCGCGGGTCTCGGCCAGGCCGGCGGCGAAGCCGCTGATGAGGATGACCGGGAATGCCAGCCAGGGCATCGGGGCGACCGCCGCACCCAGTGCTGCGGCCACGCTGCCGCCGACGCCTACCGCGGCAAGCCCGCCGAGCCGTTCGGCTGGTGTGCCGCGCCGGTCGGCCAGGCACGTCCAGAGCGATGCTGTGGCTGACCAGAGAAATCCCGGCTGGCCGGTCAGCCAGGCCATGCCCGCCAGCATCAGGAAGGCGGTGGCGTAGATCCCGCCTCGCCGGAGCATTTCGGCATCGGGCCCGGGGCGCGGCAGGCGCAAGGCGGCAAGCATGATGAGGCGGACTGCGGAAGTAGTGGATACGAGACGAAGGCGCAGCGCGCATTCCGTACCACTCTACGATAGGGATTGTTGCAATGCAACAAATCGAATCAAAGGGCGGGTCGCGTGGGGCTGCAGACGGCTGCAAGGGACTCGCGGATACCCCACGGGAGGGTCTTGCGGCCGGCGCGCGATGCGCATGCTGCTGGCGCCACTTCGGCAGAATCTGCCTCCGCGGGGTCGAATCGGGATAAAAAAAACCCGCGCAATTGCTTGCGCGGGTTGGAATCCACCGAGGTGGTGGAGGAGACAGGTTTCACTATACTAGCTTTGCTGCGACGCACCAAGCAATTTGTTCGGCGGCGTGGCTCGCGAAGATCTTTTGTTGTTCCATTACAACACTCCATGCCTTTGGCATTCAATCATGTGACGTAATTGTCGCATTTTCCGCGCCGGAATCTTGCTTATCACCGAAACAGGTAGGCGATGCCGATGGCGGCGCCGAGGCCGGCGAAGTCGGCGAACAGGGCGCACGCCAGCGCGTGTCTTGTTTTGCGCACATTGACACTGCCGAAATAGACCGCCAGCACGTAAAAGGTGGTTTCGGTCGATCCTTGGATGATTGCTGCCAGCCGGGCCTGGAAGGAATCGACGCCGTAGGTGTTCATGACGTCGATCATGAGGCCCCGTGCGCCCGCTCCGGACAAGATCTTCATGAGTCCGACCGGAAGTGCCGGTACAAAGGCGGTATCGACGCCCAGGTGGGAAAAGAGCCGTGTCAGCGCGTCCATCAGTGCCTGCATGCAGCCGCTGGCACGGAACAGGCCGACCGCCACCAGGATCGCGATCAGATAAGGAATGATCTGCACCGCCACGCCGAAGCCTTCTTTCGCCCCGTCGACGAAGGCCTCGTAGACGGAAACACGGCGCAACGCCCCGCAGGCCAGGAACAGCACGATCAGCCCAACGATCACACCGCTGCCCGCCTGGGCCGCCAGCCAGGCCGCGCGCCCTGGCGCCGCGTGGTGCAACCACAGCGCGAGCGCGGACATGGCGGCCAGCGTCAGGCCGAAGCTGGCGAGCACCAGCGGCTTGAACAGGTTGATGCGCTGGGCCCAAGCTACGGCCAGCAGGCCCGCCAGGCAGGAGGCTGCGGTAGCCAGCAGGGTGGGCAGGAAGATATCGGCAGCGTTGAAGCCGGTCAGCCCCTGCTTGACGGCAACCGCTTGGCGGATCGCGATGACCGATGACGGGATCAGGGTCAGGCCGGCGGTGTTGAGTACGATGAACATGATCTGCGCGTCGGTTGCCGTGTCCGGCTGCCGGTTCAGCGACTGCAGCTCGCGCATGGCGTTCAGGCCGAGTGGCGTGGCGGCGTTGTCGAGGCCCAGGAGGTTGGCCGACACATTCATCATCATGGCCCCCTGCGCGGGGTGCCCTTGCGGTACGCCGGGAAAGAAGTGGCGCAGCAGCGGATTCACCAGCCGCGCGAACATGTCCACCACACCGGCGCGCTCACCGACGCGCATGATGCCCAGCCACAAGCTCATCACACCGGCCAGCCCGAGAGAAATTTCGAAGCCGCTCCGGGCATTGTCGAAGAGGCTGGCCATCATGGCCGGAAAGACGGCATCGTCGCCGCCGACCAGGCGGACGCAGGCGACGATGAAGGAGAGCAGGAAAAAGGACAGCCAGACGAAATTCAGTGCCATCGCGGGTGGGCGGAGTCTTGGGATTGACCCGGGCGCCGCGCATCCGCGCCGCCGGCGGTAATGCATGATACCCGCGGCCTCGGCGCTGGAGGCTGCCGTGGCCCTTGCCGCGCGGCGCCCCGGACGCGGGTCGCGAGCTTATGGATGTACTCCAGCCTCTATCTCTATATATAGAGACCGGCCTGCAGGCAGCGAGGCGATGCGTACCCGACCGGGGAAAGAGCTGCTTGCGTTTCTTTTCTTGGTTTTTTTGGGTCTTTTCTTCTTCTTGTCAAAAAGGCTTGCCAAGGCGGCCGGACTGGCCTACTATTCGCCCCCTCGCAACACGAAGCGCAGCGGCAAAGCCAGCAGCGACGCGGGTTGCGGGGTTGGCAGGGTGGTGGGTGGTGCTGCAAAGCGCGACTGACCGAAGCGAAAAAGATGCTTCGAACCTGTTGACGAAACGCAGAAAGTTGTTCATAATCTCGTTTCTCTGCTGCTGACAACGCAGCGACGCGGTAAGCAAAGCGAATCGCGTGAGTTCTTTAACAAACAAACAGCCGATAAGTGTGGGCGCTTGATGCGGGAAGCAGAAGACCTCGGTCTTCTAGCTTACAAGTTATCAGTGCTCGCACAGTAAACATGTTTGGTTTCGTCTTCGGACGGAGCCAGTCAGTTTTCTGAGAGTGAGCGACCGCTCGAAAGAGCGAGGTTTGCGCAGGCAACTGCGCGGAACCACACAGAGATTGAACTGAAGAGTTTGATCCTGGCTCAGATTGAACGCTGGCGGCATGCCTTACACATGCAAGTCGAACGGCAGCGCGGACTTCGGTCTGGCGGCGAGTGGCGAACGGGTGAGTAATACATCGGAACGTGCCCTGTTGTGGGGGATAACTAGTCGAAAGATTAGCTAATACCGCATACGACCTGAGGGTGAAAGCGGGGGACCGTAAGGCCTCGCGCAATAGGAGCGGCCGATGTCTGATTAGCTAGTTGGTGAGGTAAAGGCTCACCAAGGCGACGATCAGTAGCTGGTCTGAGAGGACGATCAGCCACACTGGGACTGAGACACGGCCCAGACTCCTACGGGAGGCAGCAGTGGGGAATTTTGGACAATGGGGGCAACCCTGATCCAGCAATGCCGCGTGTGTGAAGAAGGCCTTCGGGTTGTAAAGCACTTTTGTCCGGAAAGAAATCCTTTGGGCTAATACCCCGGAGGGATGACGGTACCGGAAGAATAAGCACCGGCTAACTACGTGCCAGCAGCCGCGGTAATACGTAGGGTGCGAGCGTTAATCGGAATTACTGGGCGTAAAGCGTGCGCAGGCGGTTTTGTAAGACAGGCGTGAAATCCCCGGGCTCAACCTGGGAATGGCGCTTGTGACTGCAAGGCTAGAGTGCGTCAGAGGGGGGTAGAATTCCACGTGTAGCAGTGAAATGCGTAGAGATGTGGAGGAATACCGATGGCGAAGGCAGCCCCCTGGGACGTGACTGACGCTCATGCACGAAAGCGTGGGGAGCAAACAGGATTAGATACCCTGGTAGTCCACGCCCTAAACGATGTCAACTAGTTGTTGGGGATTCATTTCTTCAGTAACGAAGCTAACGCGTGAAGTTGACCGCCTGGGGAGTACGGTCGCAAGATTAAAACTCAAAGGAATTGACGGGGACCCGCACAAGCGGTGGATGATGTGGATTAATTCGATGCAACGCGAAAAACCTTACCTACCCTTGACATGCCACTAACGAAGCAGAGATGCATCAGGTGCCCGAAAGGGAAAGTGGACACAGGTGCTGCATGGCTGTCGTCAGCTCGTGTCGTGAGATGTTGGGTTAAGTCCCGCAACGAGCGCAACCCTTGTCTCTAGTTGCTACGAAAGGGCACTCTAGAGAGACTGCCGGTGACAAACCGGAGGAAGGTGGGGATGACGTCAAGTCCTCATGGCCCTTATGGGTAGGGCTTCACACGTCATACAATGGTGCGTACAGAGGGTTGCCAACCCGCGAGGGGGAGCTAATCCCAGAAAACGCATCGTAGTCCGGATCGTAGTCTGCAACTCGACTACGTGAAGCTGGAATCGCTAGTAATCGCGGATCAGCATGCCGCGGTGAATACGTTCCCGGGTCTTGTACACACCGCCCGTCACACCATGGGAGTGGGTTTTGCCAGAAGTAGTTAGCCTAACCGCAAGGAGGGCGATTACCACGGCAGGGTTCATGACTGGGGTGAAGTCGTAACAAGGTAGCCGTACCGGAAGGTGCGGCTGGATCACCTCCTTTCCAGAGCGTGCTTCCCAAGTGAAGCGTTCACACTTATCGGTCTGTTTGCTGTTACAGCCAAGGGTCTGTAGCTCAGGTGGTTAGAGCACCGTCTTGATAAGGCGGGGGTCGTAGGTTCAAGTCCTACCAGACCCACCAAGTTATCCGAGGGGGATTAGCTCAGCTGGGAGAGCACCTGCTTTGCAAGCAGGGGGTCGTCGGTTCGATCCCGTCATCCTCCACCATCGACCTTGGGTTGGACAAGCCAAATGCAAGCGCTTAGCGTTGAGCGCTTGCATTTGGCGTTGGCCAAGCGATGTGAAAGCATCGGCTGTTCTTTAACAATATGGGATGTAGTAAAGGTGTCGTGAAGCCTTGATGAGAGGCTGAAGTAACCAACACGATACCGGGTTGTGATTGTATCAACCAAAGTATTTAAGTGATCGAAAGATGACTTGGAATACGGCACAAATGCGAGAACTCAACCTGTAATGAAGCGTTTCAAGCGCGAGCTTGAGACACACTCGTTATAGGGTCAAGCGAACAAGTGCATGTGGTGGATGCCTTGGCGATCACAGGCGATGAAGGACGCGGTAGCCTGCGAAAAGCTTCGGGGAGCTGGCAAACGAGCTTTGATCCGGAGATGTCCGAATGGGGAAACCCGGCCCGTATGGGTCATCCCTTGCTGAATACATAGGCAAGGGAAGCGAACGCGGCGAACTGAAACATCTAAGTAGCTGCAGGAACAGAAATCAACCGAGATTCCCAGAGTAGTGGCGAACGAAATGGGAAGAGCCTTGTACTCTTTAGCAGCATTGTTAGCAGAACGGGATGGAAAGCCCGGCCATAGCAGGTGATAGCCCTGTATGCGAAAACAGCGTTGTGGAACTAGGTGTACGACAAGTAGGGCGGGACACGTGAAATCCTGTCTGAAGATGGGGGGACCATCCTCCAAGGCTAAATACTCGTGATCGACCGATAGTGAACCAGTACCGTGAGGGAAAGGCGAAAAGAACCCCGGGAGGGGAGTGAAATAGATCCTGAAACCGCATGCATACAAACAGTCGGAGCCTGGAAACGGGTGACGGCGTACCTTTTGTATAATGGGTCAGCGACTTACATTCAGTGGCAAGCTTAACCGATTAGGGCAGGCGTAGCGAAAGCGAGTCCGAACAGGGCGTTCAGTCGCTGGGTGTAGACCCGAAACCAGATGATCTATCCATGGCCAGGTTGAAGGTGCGGTAACACGTACTGGAGGACCGAACCCACTAGTGTTGAAAAACTAGGGGATGAGCTGTGGATAGGGGTGAAAGGCTAAACAAATCTGGAAATAGCTGGTTCTCTCCGAAAACTATTTAGGTAGTGCCTCGTGTCTCACCTTCGGGGGTAGAGCACTGTCATGGTTGGGGGGTCTATTGCTGATTACCCCGCCATAGCAAACTCCGAATACCGAAGAGTGCAATCACGGGAGACAGACATCGGGTGCTAACGTCCGGTGTCAAGAGGGAAACAACCCAGACCGCCAGCTAAGGTCCCAAAGATTGGCTAAGTGGGAAACGAAGTGGGAAGGCTAAAACAGTCAGGAGGTTGGCTTAGAAGCAGCCACCCTTTAAAGAAAGCGTAATAGCTCACTGATCGAGTCGTCCTGCGCGGAAGATGTAACGGGGCTAAGCCAGTCACCGAAGCTGCGGACGCACGCAAGTGCGTGGTAGGAGAGCGTTCTGTAAGCCTGTGAAGGTGTCTTGTAAAGGATGCTGGAGGTATCAGAAGTGCGAATGCTGACATGAGTAGCGATAAAGGGGGTGAAAGGCCCCCTCGCCGTAAGCCCAAGGTTTCCTACGCAACGTTCATCGGCGTAGGGTGAGTCGGCCCCTAAGGCGAGGCAGAGATGCGTAGCTGATGGGAAGCAGGTTAATATTCCTGCACCGTCGTATGATGCGATGGGGGGACGGATCGCGGAAGGTTGTCCGGGTGTTGGAAGTCCCGGTCCCTGCAGTGGAGAAGGCGCTTAGGCAAATCCGGGCGCGGGATTCAAGGCTGTGGGGCGAGCGACCATGTGTCGCGAAGCAATCGGAAGTGGTTCCAAGAAAAGCCTCTAAGCTTCAGTCATACGAGACCGTACCGCAAACCGACACAGGTGGGCGAGATGAGTATTCTAAGGCGCTTGAGAGAACTCGGGAGAAGGAACTCGGCAAATTGGTACCGTAACTTCGGGATAAGGTACGCCCTGGTAGCTTGACTGGCCTGCGCCAGAAGGGTGAAGGGGTTGCAATAAACTGGTGGCTGCGACTGTTTAATAAAAACACAGCACTCTGCAAACACGAAAGTGGACGTATAGGGTGTGACGCCTGCCCGGTGCCGGAAGATTAAATGATGGGGTGCAAGCTCTTGATTGAAGTCCCGGTAAACGGCGGCCGTAACTATAACGGTCCTAAGGTAGCGAAATTCCTTGTCGGGTAAGTTCCGACCTGCACGAATGGCGTAACGATGGCCACACTGTCTCCTCCCGAGACTCAGCGAAGTTGAAGTGTTTGTGATGATGCAATCTCCCCGCGGCTAGACGGAAAGACCCCATGAACCTTTACTGTAGCTTTGCATTGGACTTTGAACCGATCTGTGTAGGATAGGTGGGAGGCTTTGAAACCGGGACGCTAGTTCCGGTGGAGCCGTCCTTGAAATACCACCCTGGTTTGTTTGAGGTTCTAACCTTGGCCCGTGAATCCGGGTCGGGGACAGTGCATGGTAGGCAGTTTGACTGGGGCGGTCTCCTCCCAAAGTGTAACGGAGGAGTTCGAAGGTACGCTTGGTACGGTCGGACATCGTACCTAAAGTGCAATGGCAAAAGCGTGCTTAACTGCGAGACCGACAAGTCGAGCAGGTGCGAAAGCAGGACATAGTGATCCGGTGGTTCTGTATGGAAGGGCCATCGCTCAACGGATAAAAGGTACTCTGGGGATAACAGGCTGATACCGCCCAAGAGTTCATATCGACGGCGGTGTTTGGCACCTCGATGTCGGCTCATCTCATCCTGGGGCTGTAGCCGGTCCCAAGGGTATGGCTGTTCGCCATTTAAAGAGGTACGTGAGCTGGGTTTAAAACGTCGTGAGACAGTTTGGTCCCTATCTGCCGTGGGCGTTGGAATCTTGACGGGGGCTGCTCCTAGTACGAGAGGACCGGAGTGGACGTACCGCTGGTGTACCTGTTGTCTCGCCAGAGGCATCGCAGGGTAGCTATGTACGGAAGAGATAACCGCTGAAAGCATCTAAGCGGGAAACTCGCCTGAAGATGAGGATTCCCTGGAGGCTTGACCTCCTTGAAGGGTCGTTCGAGACCAGGACGTTGATAGGCTGGGTGTGGAAGCGCAGTAATGCGTTAAGCTAACCAGTACTAATTGCCCGTAAGGCTTGATCCTATAACCAGTGTGTTTCACTGGCTGACGTATCGCGTGTGCCCAGGACGGTGCCGATACCTCACAACCAAGACTACATCCCTATTCGCTGCGACGGCTCAACCCCGGCGCAGCAACCCCTTATGCCTGGTGACCATAGCGAGTCGGAACCACCCCTTCCCATCCCGAACAGGACCGTGAAACGACTTTGCGCCGATGATAGTGCGGACTACCCGTGTGAAAGTAGGTCATCGCCAGGCTCTCCCTCCCGCAAAACCCCTCGACAGCAGACGCTGCGAGGGGTTTTGTCTTTGCGGCGCTCGCGGCGCGTGTCGTGAGCTGCGCAGCGGCGCACTCGATGCCTTGCCGAGCCCTCTGACGGCGCCTCCTGGCGCGTTTCCAGAGCCCCTATAGGGTGAGAGCATCGAACTTCGATGCGTGCGATTGTGACGCAATGCTGAGCGGCGCCAAGCCACCAAGCAGAGCGGTCCAACAGGACCTGCCAGGTTTCGCGACCCGAAAGTGCTTGACACCCCTGGCAAGTTCCATCATAATCGCAAGTTCTCTGCGGAGAGGTGCCCGAGTGGCTAAAGGGGGCAGACTGTAAATCTGTTGGCTTACGCCTACGTTGGTTCGAATCCAACCCTCTCCACCAGAATGCAAGGCAGCGAGCCAAGCAAGCGCTGCGCCAGCCGCAAGGCAGTATCGCGGCGCGAGTGGCTCGTCGGTGAGCAAGTGTAGTAACCGGGCGGGTGTAGCTCAATGGTAGAGCAGAAGCCTTCCAAGCTTACGACGAGGGTTCGATTCCCTTCACCCGCTCCAGGCGCCGCTGCCGATCGAAGTAAGTCAAGTTTCGCCCATGTGGCTCAGTGGTAGAGCACTCCCTTGGTAAGGGAGAGGTCGGCAGTTCGATCCTGCCCATGGGCACCAATACACCGCACTGGCAATATCGCTACCAAGACAGGAGTCGCGAAATGGCAAAGGAAAAGTTCGAGCGGACTAAGCCGCACGTGAACGTTGGTACGATTGGTCACGTTGACCACGGCAAGACGACGCTGACGGCAGCGATCGCGACGGTGCTGGCTGCGAAGTTCGGCGGTGCCGCCAAGAAGTACGACGAAATCGACGCAGCGCCGGAAGAGAAGGCACGCGGTATTACCATCAATACCGCCCACGTCGAGTACGAGACGGCCAACCGCCACTACGCGCACGTTGACTGCCCGGGCCACGCCGACTACGTGAAGAACATGATCACGGGTGCCGCCCAGATGGACGGCGCGATCCTGGTGTGCTCGGCCGCTGACGGCCCGATGCCGCAGACCCGCGAGCACATCCTGCTGGCCCGTCAGGTTGGCGTGCCTTACATCATCGTGTTCCTGAACAAGTGCGACATGGTGGACGACGCTGAACTGCTCGAGCTGGTCGAGATGGAAGTTCGCGAGCTGCTGTCGAAGTACGAGTTCCCTGGCGACGACACCCCGATCATCAAGGGTTCGGCCAAGCTGGCGCTGGAAGGCGACAAGGGCGAGCTGGGCGAAGTGGCCATCATGAACCTGGCCGACGCCCTGGACACCTACATCCCGACGCCGGAGCGTGCCGTTGACGGTACCTTCCTGATGCCGGTGGAAGACGTGTTCTCGATCTCGGGTCGCGGCACCGTGGTGACCGGCCGTATCGAGCGCGGCGTGATCAAGGTCGGTGAAGAAATCGAAATCGTCGGTATCAAGCCGACGGTGAAGACGACCTGCACGGGCGTGGAAATGTTCCGCAAGCTGCTGGACCAGGGCCAGGCTGGCGACAACGTCGGTCTGCTGCTGCGCGGCACCAAGCGTGAAGACGTGGAACGCGGCCAAGTGCTGTGCAAGCCGGGCTCGATCAAGCCGCACACCCACTTCACCGGTGAGGTGTACATTCTGTCGAAGGACGAAGGCGGCCGTCACACCCCGTTCTTCAACAACTACCGTCCGCAGTTCTACTTCCGTACGACCGACGTGACCGGCTCGATCGAGCTGCCGAAGGACAAGGAAATGGTCATGCCGGGCGACAACGTGTCGATCACCGTCAAGCTGATCGCCCCGATCGCCATGGAAGAAGGTCTGCGCTTCGCTATCCGTGAAGGCGGCCGTACCGTCGGCGCCGGCGTCGTGGCAAAGATCATCGACTAAGTAGTACAGGCTGTAACAGGCGAGCGCGGCAGCAACCGGTCGCGCTCGTTGCCAGAGGAGCTGGCGATCCGGTCGGCTCCACAGTTGTTCTAGGGGTATAGCTCAACTGGCAGAGCGTCGGTCTCCAAAACCGAAGGTTGGGGGTTCGATTCCCTCTGCCCCTGCCAAATCCTTGGCCGCGCCGCGATCTTCCTCGCGGCGCGGCCTATCTCGTTTGCGAAACATGGCCAATCCCAACGTCGAAACCGTCAACGCCTCGGGCGGCAAATTGCAGCTCGGCCTCGCGGTGCTTCTTGTGGTTGCCGGCGTCATCGGTTTCTATGTTCTGGCGCAGCAGCCGTCCTACGTTCGCGCGGCAGCGCTGATCGCCGGTCTCGCGCTGGGTGCAGCCGTTGCCCTGACCTCCCTGCCGGGCAAGGAATTCATCGGATTCGCCAAGGAATCGTATCGGGAGCTCCGCAAAGTCGTCTGGCCGACGCGTAAGGAAGCGGGGCAGATGACGGGGCTGGTGTTCGCCTTCGTCGTGATCATGGCGCTGTTTCTGTGGTCGGCCGACAAGCTGATCGAGTGGGTTATTTTCTCACTCGTGCTCGGCTGGAAATGAAGGAATAGGACATGACGGATAACGCACAGCAGGAAACTGCCGCCGCTGAATCGCCTTCGTCGAAGAAGCGCTGGTATGTGGTTCACGCTTACTCCGGCATGGAAAAGAGCGTGCAGCGGGCGCTGCAGGAGCGCATCGAGCGCGCCGAGATGCAGGACAAGTTCGGCCGCATCCTGGTGCCGTCGGAAGAAGTGGTGGAAATCAAGGGTGGCCAGAAGTCGGTCACCGAGCGTCGTTTCTTCCCCGGCTACGTGCTGGTCGAGATGGAAATGACTGACGAGACCTGGCACCTGGTGAAGAACACCAGCAAGGTGACCGGTTTCGTGGGCGGTGCACGCAACCGCCCGAGCCCGATTTCCCAGAGGGAAGTCGACAAGATCATGACCCAGATGCAGGAAGGGGTCGAGAAGCCGCGTCCCAAGACGCTGTTCGAAGTGGGCGAGATGGTCCGCGTCAAGGACGGTCCGTTCACCGACTTCAATGGCAACGTCGAGGAAGTGAACTACGAGAAATCGCGCCTGCGCGTCTCGGTCACCATCTTCGGTCGCGCCACTCCGGTCGAACTGGAGTTCGGCCAGGTCGAGAAGGTCTGATCGGTTTGAAGATTTTGCGCATGCGGCCGACCTCCTGGTAGGCAGCAAGCGTGGCAGGCCAGAGATGGCGTGCCGAAAGAGGAGCGTGAGGTCGGGCAGGCCGGCAACGGTTTGCAAGGCGACAGCGCGTTACGACTCAACAGGACCGTATCCAGCGATGGAGCGGTCTGGATTGGAGTAAAGATGGCCAAGAAGATCGTTGGCTTTATCAAGCTGCAAATTCCGGCTGGTAAGGCAAATCCCTCCCCGCCCGTGGGCCCGGCACTGGGTCAGCGTGGTCTGAACATCATGGAGTTCTGCAAGGCGTTCAACGCCCAGACCCAGGGCATGGAGCCCGGTCTGCCGGTGCCGGTGGTGATTACCGCCTTCGCCGACAAGAGCTTCACCTTCGTGATGAAGTCGCCCCCCGCGACCGTGCTGATCAAGAAGGCAGCAGGCATCACCAAGGGTTCGCCCAAGCCCCATACCGACAAGGTCGGCAAGATCACCCGCGCCCAGGCTGAAGAAATCGCCAAGGCGAAGAACGCTGACCTCACCGCCGCCGACCTGGACGCGGCTGTGCGTACCATCGCCGGCTCGGCTCGCTCGATGGGCATCACCGTGGAGGGTCTGTAAATGGCTAAGGTTTCCAAGCGCGTCGCCGCCAACAAGGCGAAGATCGAGCGTACCAAGTTCTACCCGATCGACGAGGCCCTGGGCCTGGTCAAGGGTTGCGCCAGCGCCAAGTTCGACGAGTCGATCGACGTCGCCGTCCAGCTGGGCATCGACGCCAAGAAGTCGGACCAGGTCGTCCGTGGTTCCGTGGTGCTGCCTGCCGGTACCGGCAAGAGCGTGCGCGTGGCCGTGTTCGCCCAGGGCGAGAAGGCCGAGGCTGCCAAGGCCGCCGGCGCTGAGGTGGTCGGCATGGAAGACCTGGCTGAACAGGTCAAGGCCGGCAACCTGAACTTCGACGTGGTGATCGCTTCGCCCGACACCATGCGTATCGTCGGTACGCTGGGCCAGATCCTGGGCCCGCGCGGCCTGATGCCGAACCCGAAGGTCGGTACCGTGACCCCCGACGTGGCCCAGGCCGTGAAGAACGCCAAGGCCGGTCAGGTCCAGTTCCGTGTCGACAAGGCCGGTATCATCCACGCCACCATCGGCCGCCGTTCGTTCGAGGACGCCGCGCTGAAGAGCAACCTGGCTGCGCTGCTGGACGCGCTGGTCAAGGCCAAGCCGGCCACCAGCAAGGGTGTCTACCTGCGCAAGATCGCCGTCTCGTCCACCATGGGCGTTGGCGTGCGCGTCGAGCAGGCTTCGCTGGCAGCCTGAGGCTGACAGCGCGATCCGACCGGACCCGATAACGCCGGTCGGAACAGAATCGCAAGCCGCGGCACTGCCGCGGCGTTCTTCCGGAACGGTACCCGCCTCGCCGGCGGGCCGGGAAGGAAGCAAGGCTTTGGGCAGTGGAGCCCGCCGATGCGCAAGCACGGACGGCTTCCGCTGGTTATCAAAGACCGCTGGTGGTCGTGCCGCGCCTGGCGCAGCGTGATCTTAATCGGGCGACATGCAGTGACGGACTCCGGTCCGCCGTGGCAATCACCGCCCAACCAGCGCAGATGGCGCACCCGAAGGGATTGAAGAATCCGGGCCCAGCCCGGGTGATTCGGGCCAATCGGACGCCGTTCGTTTGGACTGATGTGCGTGTCCCGGTCTTCCGGGAGACAAGCATCGTTTTGGAGCTTAACCGTGCCACTCAATATTGAAGATAAGAAGGCCGTCGTTGCTGAGGTTTCGGCGCAAGTCGCGAAAGCTCAGACCATCGTCGTCGCCGAATATCGCGGCATCACGGTTGGCGATCTGACCAAGCTGCGTACCAAGGCCCGTGAGCAAGGCGTGTACCTGCGCGTTCTGAAGAACACGCTGGCCCGCCGTGCCGTGGAAGGTACGCCGTTTGCAGGCCTCGCAGAGCAAATGACCGGTCCGCTGATCTACGGGATTTCCGAAGACGCAGTGGCCTCGGCCAAGGTTCTGAACGACTTTGCCAAGACCAACGACAAGCTGGTCCTGCGCGCAGGGTCGTACGACGGCAAGGTGCTCGACGTCAACGCCGTCAAGGCGCTGGCAACGATCCCGAGCCGCGACGAACTGATCGCTCAGCTGCTTGGCGTGATGCAGGCGCCGGTGTCGGGCTTTGCCCGTCTGCTGGCCGCACTGGCTGCCAAGAAGGAAGAAGGCGCTCCCGCTGCTGCGGAAGCCGCCGAAGCCTAAGGCAATCCAGGCCTCGCACCACCCGATCGCAATACCGATACCGAATCACATCTAGGAGTAATCCAAATGGCAATCACCAAAGACGACATCCTCGAAGCCGTAGGCGCGATGTCCGTGATGGAACTGAACGACCTGGTCAAGGCGTTCGAAGAGAAGTTTGGCGTGTCCGCCGCTGCGATGGCCGTGGCCGCCGCTCCGGGCGCTGGCGGTGCTGCCGCTGCTGCCGAAGAGCAGACCGAGTTCAACGTGATCCTGGCCGAAGTCGGCGCCAACAAGGTTGGCGTGATCAAGGCCGTGCGCGAAATCACCGGCCTGGGCCTGAAGGAAGCCAAGGACCTGGTCGATGGCGCACCGAAGCCCGTCAAGGAAGGCGTGGACAAGGCTGCTGCTGCCGAAGCCAAGAAGAAGCTGGAAGACGCTGGCGCGAAGGTCGACGTCAAGTAAGTGGTGCTCGCGTGCCTTTTGGGCACGCGAATGGGGCTGGCAAAGGGGAATCCCGGCGCCAGCCTTTTTGCGCTTTAGCGGAGGGTGTTTTTTCTCCGCGCAAATGCGTTTTAAGAGGCCTGTGAGTGGAGTGGGGAGCGCTTTTATGCGGACCTTGCCCGATGGCTCAGCAGAGGCTAAACATCAGTGGCACACTAAGTGGTTGCTGATGTTTGTCTTCTGAACCGACTGCAGAAGACAAGTTTGGTCGGGTGTCCCCGGACCGGTGCAGGCATGGCGTCGCTTCGCGACGATCGCTCCGGTCCACTGCGTGCGGGCACCGTCAGCCAGAGGTTGGTAGCGGCCAACCGCCAAATCCCCTCCCAGTCGCTGAACACCTCAGGTGCTGTGCCAGGTCCAGCCAGCCCTGCGATGATTCGGAGATCCCATGGCGTACAGCTTCACCGAAAAGAAGCGCATTCGCAAAAGCTTTGCGAAGCGCGCGACGGTCCATCAGGTTCCATTCCTGCTTGCGACTCAGATTGAATCCTACACCCAGTTTTTGCAAGCGGATACGCCAACCGCGCGTCGCAAGAGCGAAGGCCTGCAGGCCGCCTTCAACGCAATCTTCCCGATTGTGTCCCATAACGGCCTCGCCCGCATGGAGTTCGTCTCCTACCACCTCTCGAACCCGCCGTTCGACGTCAAGGAGTGTCAACAGCGCGGTCTGACCTTCCACTCGGCGCTGCGTGCCAAGGTGCGCCTGATCATCAACGATCGCGAGAACCCGACCAAGGTCAAGGAAGTCAAGGAACAGGAAGTGTACATGGGCGAGATTCCGCTCATGACCTCGACCGGCTCCTTCGTGATCAACGGCACCGAGCGTGTCATCGTGTCCCAGCTGCACCGTTCGCCGGGCGTGTTCTTCGAGCACGACAAGGGCAAGACGCACAGCTCGGGCAAGCTGCTGTTCTCCGCGCGCATCATCCCCTACCGCGGTTCGTGGCTGGACTTCGAATTCGACCCGAAGGACATCCTGTACTTCCGCGTCGACCGCCGTCGCAAGATGCCGGTCACGATCCTGCTCAAATCGATCGGCCTGACGCCGGAGCAGATCCTCGCGCATTTCTTCGTCTTCGACAACTTCACGCTGCAGACCGAAGGTGCGCAGCTCGAGTTCGTGCCCGAGCGCCTGCGCGGTGAAGTCGCCCGCTTCGACATCGTCGACAAGAACGGCCGCGTGGTCGTCGAGAAGGACAAGCGGATCAACGCCAAGCACATCCGCGACCTGGACTCGGCCGGCACCAAGCTGATCAGCGTGCCGGAAGACTACCTGCTGGGCCGCGTGCTGGCCAAGAACATCATTGACCCCGACACGGGCGAGGTGATCGCCAACGCCAACGACGAGCTGACCGAGACCGTGCTGGAAAACCTGCGCGAAGCCGGCGTCAAGCAGATCCAGACCCTGTACACCAACGACCTGGACCAGGGTCCGTACATTTCGCAGACCCTGCGTACGGACGACACGGCCGACCAGACCGCGGCGCGCATCGCCATCTACCGCATGATGCGCCCGGGCGAGCCGCCCACCGAGGAGGCCGTCGAAGCGCTGTTCCAGCGCCTGTTCTACAGCGAAGAGTCGTACGACCTGTCGCGCGTGGGCCGCATGAAGGTCAACAGCCGTCTGGGCCGCCCCAGCGGCGAAGGCGCCATGGTGCTGCAGGACGAGGACATCCTCGAGACCATCAAGATCCTGGTCAACCTGCGCAACGGCAAGGGCGAGGTCGATGACATCGACCACCTGGGCAACCGTCGCGTGCGCTGCGTCGGTGAACTGGCCGAGAACCAGTTCCGCGCCGGCCTGTCGCGCGTCGAGCGCGCCGTCAAGGAGCGCCTCGGCCAGGCCGAGACCGAGAACCTGATGCCGCACGACCTGATCAACTCGAAGCCGATCTCGTCGGCCATCCGCGAGTTCTTCGGTTCGTCGCAGCTGTCGCAGTTCATGGACCAGACCAACCCGCTGTCCGAGATCACGCACAAGCGCCGTGTCTCCGCACTGGGCCCGGGCGGTCTGACCCGCGAGCGCGCCGGCTTCGAAGTCCGCGACGTGCACCCGACCCACTACGGCCGCGTCTGCCCGATCGAAACGCCGGAAGGCCCGAACATCGGTCTGATCAACTCGCTGGCACTGTATGCCCGCCTGAACGAATATGGCTTCCTGGAAACGCCGTACCGCAAGGTCGAGAACAGCAAGCTGACCGACCAGGTCGACTACCTGTCCGCGATCGAGGAAGGCAAGTACGTGGTGGCGCAGGCCAACGCCACCGTGGATGCCGAGGGCAACCTGATCGACGAGCTGGTGTCGGCGCGCGAAGGATCCGAGCGCGAGACCCGCATGGTCACGCCGGACCGCGTGCAGTACATCGACGTGGCGCCGTCGCAGATCGTCTCGGCGGCAGCCTCGCTGGTGCCGTTCCTCGAGCACGATGACGCGAACCGTGCACTGATGGGCGCGAACATGCAGCGCCAGGCCGTGCCCTGCCTGCGTCCGGACAAGCCCCTAGTCGGTACCGGCATCGAGCGCACCGTCGCGGTCGACTCGGGTACTGCCGTGCAGGCCATGCGCGGCGGTGTGGTGGACTACGTCGATGCGATGCGTATCGTGATCCGGGTCAACGACGACGAAGCCGTGGCCGGCGAAGTCGGCGTGGACATCTACAACCTGATCAAGTACACGCGTTCGAACCAGAACACGAACATCAACCAGCGTCCGATGGTCAAGGTCGGCGACATCGTCGCCCGCGGCGACGTGGTCGCCGACGGCGCGTCGACCGACCTGGGCGAGCTGGCGCTCGGCCAGAACATGCTGGTCGCGTTCATGCCCTGGAACGGCTACAACTTCGAGGATTCGATCCTGATCTCGGAGCGCGTGGTCGCCGAAGACCGCTACACCTCGATCCACATCGAGGAACTGTCGGTCGTGGCCCGCGACACCAAGCTCGGACCCGAGGAAATCACGCGCGATATTTCGAACCTGGCCGAAGCCCAGCTGGCGCGCCTGGACGAGTCGGGCATCACCTACATCGGTGCCGAGGTGGAAGCCGGCGACGTGCTGGTGGGCAAGGTCACGCCGAAGGGCGAGACCCAGCTGACGCCGGAAGAGAAGCTGCTGCGCGCGATCTTCGGGGAGAAGGCCTCGGACGTGAAGGACACCTCGCTGCGCGTGCCTTCGGGCATGAGCGGCATCGTGATCGACGTGCAGGTCTTCACCCGTGAAGGCGTGACGCGCGACAAGCGCGCCCAGTCGATCATCGATGACGAACTCAAGCGTTACCGCCTGGACCTGAACGACCAGCTGCGTATCGTGGAAGGCGATGCCTTCCAGCGTCTGGAGCGCCTGCTGGTCGGCAAGACCGTCAACGGTGGCCCGAAGAAGCTGTCGAAGGGTGCGACGCTGACCAAGGAGTACCTGGCCGAACTGGACAAGTACCACTGGTTCGACATCCGTCCGGCCGACGAGGAAGTCGCCGCCCAGCTCGAGGCCGTCAAGGAGGCCATCGAGCAGAAGCGCCACGAGTTCGACCTCGCCTTCGAAGAGAAGCGCAAGAAGCTGACCCAGGGCGACGAACTGCCGCCGGGCGTGATCAAGATGGTCAAGGTCTACCTTGCCGTCAAGCGTCGCCTGCAGCCTGGCGACAAGATGGCAGGCCGCCACGGTAACAAGGGTGTGGTGTCGAAGATCGTGCCGATCGAAGACATGCCCTACATGGCCGACGGCACCCCTGCCGACATCGTGCTGAACCCGCTCGGCGTGCCGTCGCGGATGAACGTGGGCCAGATCCTGGAAACCCACCTGGGCTGGGCCGCGCGCGGCCTGGGCGAGCGCATCGGCGCGATGCTCAAGGCACAGGCGAAGGCACAGGAACTGCGTCCGCTGCTGGCTCAGGTCTACAACGAGAGCGGCAAGGCGGAAGACCTGGACAGCCTGTCCGACGCCGAAGTGCTGGAACTCGCCACCAACCTGAAGAAGGGCGTGCCGTTCGCGACGCCGGTGTTCGATGGTGCGCATGAGGACGAGATCCGCCGCATGCTGGACCTGGCCTACCCGAGCGACGTGGCCAAGGAGAAGGGCCTGACCGCCTCCAAGCAGCAAGTCACGCTGTATGACGGCCGCACCGGCGAGGCGTTCGAGCGTCCGGTCACGCTGGGTGTGATGCACATGCTGAAGCTGCACCACTTGGTCGACGACAAGATGCACGCGCGTTCGACCGGCCCGTACTCCCTGGTGACCCAGCAGCCGCTGGGCGGCAAGGCGCAGTTCGGTGGCCAGCGTTTCGGTGAGATGGAAGTGTGGGCGCTGGAAGCCTACGGCGCCTCCTACGTGCTGCAGGAGATGCTGACGGTCAAGTCCGATGACGTGAACGGCCGTACCAAGGTGTACGAGAACATCGTCAAGGGCGAGCACTCGATCGATGCCGGCATGCCGGAGTCGTTCAACGTGCTGGTGAAGGAAATCCGCTCGCTGGGTATCGACATCGACCTCGATCGCTACTGATCGTGACGATGCGGGGGCCGCGCGTGCGGCCCCGCCAGCGAAGGATTTCCCACAGGATGAATGCCGCCGGCCCGGCCGGAGCCGGACACGGCGGCGAAACAAGGAGTTGCAATGAAAGCATTGCTCGATCTCTTTAAGCAGGTACAGCAGGAAGAGCAGTTCGACGCGATCAAGATCGGCCTGGCCTCGCCCGAGAAGATCCGCTCGTGGTCGTACGGTGAAGTGAAGAAGCCGGAAACGATCAACTACCGCACGTTCAAGCCCGAGCGCGACGGCCTGTTCTGCGCCAAGATCTTCGGCCCGATCAAGGACTACGAGTGCCTGTGCGGCAAGTACAAGCGCCTGAAGCACCGTGGCGTGATCTGCGAGAAGTGCGGCGTCGAAGTGACGCTGGCCAAGGTGCGCCGCGAGCGCATGGGCCACATCGAACTGGCCGCGCCGACCGCGCACATCTGGTTCCTGAAGTCGCTGCCGTCGCGTCTGGGCATGGTGCTCGACATGACGCTGCGCGACATCGAGCGCGTGCTGTACTTCGAAGCATTCGTGGTGATCGAACCCGGCATGACCCCGCTCAAGAAGAGCCAGATCATGTCCGAGGACGATTACCTGGCCAAGTGCGACGAGTACGGCGAGGGTGAGTTCGTCGCCATGATGGGTGCCGAGGGCATCCGCGAACTGCTGCGCGGCATCGATATCGAGAAGCAGATCGAACAGATCCGCGCCGAGCTGCAGGCCACCGGCTCCGAAGCCAAGATCAAGAAGTTCGCCAAGCGCCTGAAGGTGCTGGAGGCCTTCCAGCGCTCGGGTATCAAGCCCGAGTGGATGATCATGGAAGTGCTGCCGGTGCTGCCGCCCGAGCTGCGTCCGCTGGTGCCCCTGGATGGCGGTCGTTTCGCCACCTCGGACCTGAACGACCTGTATCGCCGCGTCATCAACCGCAACAACCGCCTGAAGCGCCTGCTGGAACTGAAGGCGCCCGAGATCATCGTGCGCAATGAGAAGCGCATGCTGCAGGAAGCGGTGGATTCGCTGCTGGATAACGGCCGTCGCGGCAAGGCGATGACCGGTGCCAACAAGCGTCCGCTGAAGTCCCTGGCCGAAATGATCAAGGGCAAGGGCGGCCGCTTCCGTCAGAACCTGCTGGGCAAGCGCGTCGACTACTCGGGCCGTTCGGTCATCGTGGTGGGCCCGACCCTGAAGCTGCACCAGTGCGGCCTGCCCAAGCTGATGGCGCTCGAGCTGTTCAAGCCCTTCATCTTCCACAAGCTGGAGACGATGGGTATCGCCACCACCATCAAGGCGGCGAAGAAGGAAGTCGAAAGCCAGACGCCGGTGGTGTGGGACATCCTCGAAGAGGTGATCCGCGAGCATCCGGTGATGCTGAACCGCGCGCCGACGCTGCACCGCCTGGGCATCCAGGCCTTCGAACCCGTGCTGATCGAAGGCAAGGCGATCCAGCTGCACCCGCTCGTCTGCGCGGCGTTCAACGCCGACTTCGACGGTGACCAGATGGCCGTCCACGTGCCGCTGTCGCTGGAAGCGCAGATGGAAGCCCGCACCCTGATGCTGGCCTCCAACAACGTGCTGTTCCCGGCCAACGGCGACCCGTCGATCGTGCCGTCGCAGGACGTGGTGCTGGGCCTGTACTACACCACCCGCGACAAGATCAACGGCCGCGGTGAGGGCATGACCTTCGCCGACATCAGCGAAGTGATCCGCGCCTACGAGAACAAGGAAGTCGAGCTGGCTTCCCGCGTGAACGTGCGTATCACCGAGTTCGAGCTGGTGGACAAGGACGCCGAGGGCGACGCCCGCTTCGCGCCCAAGATCACGCTGCAGGCCACCACGGTCGGCCGCGCCATCCTGTCGGAGATCCTGCCCAAGGGCCTGCCCTTCTCGGTGCTGAACAAGCCGCTGAAGAAGAAGGAGATCTCGCGCCTGATCAACACCGCCTTCCGCAAGTGCGGCCTGCGTGAGACCGTGATCTTCGCTGACAAGCTGCTGCAGTCGGGCTTCCGCCTGGCCACGCGCGCCGGCATCTCGATCGCGATCGACGACATGCTGGTGCCGCCCGCGAAGGAAAAGATCATCGCCGAAGCCTCGGCCAAGGTGAAGGAATACGACAAGCAGTACATGTCGGGCCTGGTGACCGACCAGGAGCGCTACAACAACGTCGTGGACATCTGGGGCGCCGCCGGCGACCAGGTGGGCAAGGCGATGATGGAGCAGCTCCAGCACGAGGACGTGGTCGACCGCAACGGCAATACCGTCAAGCAAGAGTCGTTCAACTCCATCTACATGATGGCCGACTCGGGCGCGCGGGGTTCCGCGGCGCAGATCCGCCAGCTGGCCGGCATGCGCGGCCTGATGGCAAAGCCGGATGGCTCGATCATCGAGACGCCGATCACGGCGAACTTCCGCGAAGGCCTGAACGTTCTGCAGTACTTCATCTCGACCCACGGTGCGCGTAAGGGTCTGGCCGATACGGCACTGAAGACCGCGAACTCCGGTTACCTGACCCGCCGTCTGGTCGACGTGACGCAGGATCTGGTGGTGGTGGAAGACGATTGCGGCACCAGCAACGGCGTGGCCATGAAGGCCCTGGTCGAAGGCGGTGAAGTGATCGAAGCCCTGCGTGACCGTATCCTCGGCCGCGTGACCGTCTCCGACGTGGTGAACCCGGAAACCCAGGAAACCGCGATCGAGGCTGGCACCCTGCTGGACGAAGATCTGGTCGAGCTGATCGACAACATCGGCGTGGACGAGGTCAAGGTGCGTACGCCGCTGTCCTGCGACACGCGCTACGGCCTGTGCGCCAAGTGCTACGGCCGCGACCTCGGCCGCGGCGTGCTGGTGAACTCGGGCGAAGCGGTGGGCGTGATCGCCGCGCAGTCGATCGGTGAGCCGGGCACGCAGCTGACCATGCGTACCTTCCACATCGGTGGCGCGGCATCGCGTGCGGCAGTCGCGTCGAGCGTGGAAGCCAAGGCGACCGGTACCGTGCGCTTCACGGCGACCATGCGCTACGTCACCAACGCCAAGGGCGAGCTGATCGTCATCTCGCGTTCGGGCGAGGCGCTGATCACCGACGACCATGGCCGCGAGCGTGAGCGCCACAAGATCCCGTACGGTGCCACGCTGCTGGTGCAGGATGGCCAGGCGATCAAGGCCGGCACGCAGCTGGCTACCTGGGATGCGCTGACGCGTCCGATCGTTTCGGAGTACTCGGGCACCATCAAGTTCGAGAACGTCGAAGAGGGCGTGACCGTCGCCAAGCAGATGGACGAAGTGACGGGCCTGTCGACCCTCGTGGTGATCGACGCCAAGCGCCGCACGGCCGCCACCAAGGGCATCCGCCCGCAGGTGAAGCTGCTCGACGCCAACAACCAGGAAGTGAAGATCCCGGGCACGGACCACTCCGTGACCATCGGCTTCCAGGTCGGCGCGCTGATCACCGTGAAGGACGGCCAGCAGGTGCACGTGGGTGAAGTGCTCGCACGTATCCCGACCGAATCGCAGAAGACCCGCGACATTACCGGTGGTCTGCCGCGTGTGGCCGAGCTGTTCGAAGCGCGTTCGCCGAAGGACGCCGCCGTGCTGGCGGAAGTCACCGGCACGACCTCGTTCGGCAAGGACACCAAGGGCAAGCAGCGCCTGGTGATCACGGACCTGGACGGCAACGCCCACGAGTTCCTGATCGCCAAGGAAAAGCAGGTCCTGGTGCACGATGGCCAGGTGGTGAACAAGGGCGAAATGATCGTGGAAGGTCCGGCGGACCCGCACGACATCCTGCGCCTGAAGGGCATCGAGGAACTGGCGCACTACATCGTCGACGAAGTGCAGGACGTGTACCGTCTGCAGGGCGTGAAGATCAACGACAAGCACATCGAAGTGATCGTGCGCCAGATGCTGCGCCGCGTGCAGATCTCGGATGTGGGCGACACCAAGTTCATCCCGGGTGAACAGGTGGAGCGCTCGGAGCTGCTCGACGAGAACGACCGCGTGATCGCCGAAGGCAAGCGTCCGGCCACCTACGAGAACCTGCTGCTCGGTATCACCAAGGCGTCGCTGTCGACCGACAGCTTCATCTCGGCGGCATCGTTCCAGGAAACCACCCGCGTGCTGACCGAAGCCGCGATCATGGGCAAGACGGACGACCTGCGCGGTCTGAAGGAAAACGTGATCGTCGGCCGCCTGATCCCGGCCGGTACCGGCCTGGCCTACCACCGTGCCCGCAAGGCGCGCGAGGCGGCCGAGCGCGAACGCGCCCAGGCGATCGCCGAAGAAGAGCAGTCGCTCTTCATCGAGCCGCCGGTGGTGCAGGCGACCACCACCGAAGGCGAGGGCGACGCGGCCTGACGCGTTTCCCGGCCGGGGCGGCGATCGCTGCTCCGGCGCCGAACGGAACCAGCCCGGCCTTCGCGCCGGGCTTTTTTCATGCCAGCGCCGCACGTGCGGCAGCCTGCCGTCCAGCGGGCCGCCGGCACAATCTGCAGCAATCCGTCTCCCGCTTGATGGTATGGTTACGCCTTCCGGCGTACCCGCTCCACCCGTTTTCCCGATCCCGCACCTATGTCGTCCGCATTGGCCATTCTCAAAGATGTCTTTGGCTACCACGCCTTCCGCGGACAGCAGGCCGAAATCATCGACCACGTGGCCGGCGGCGGCGACAGCCTGGTGCTGATGCCCACCGGCGGTGGCAAGTCCCTCTGCTACCAGGTCCCGGCCCTGCTGCGCCAGCGTGCAGGCCAGGGCACGGGCATCGTGGTGTCGCCACTGATCGCGCTGATGCAGGACCAGGTGGCCGCGCTGAGCGAGGCCGGCGTGCGTGCTGCCGTGCTCAATTCGACGCTGACCTCGAGCGAGGCCTCGGCGGTCGAGCGCGACCTGCTGGCCGGGCGGCTCGAGGTCCTCTACGTGGCCCCCGAGCGGCTGATGACGCCGCGCTTCCTCGACCTGCTCGAGCGCACCCGCGTGGGCCTGTTCGCCATCGACGAGGCGCACTGCGTATCGCAGTGGGGGCACGATTTCCGCCCCGAATACATCCAGCTCTCGGTGCTGCATGAGCGTTTCCCGCAGGTACCGCGCATCGCGCTGACCGCCACCGCCGACGCGCTGACGCGGCAGGAGATCGCCGAGCGCCTGGCGCTGCAGGATGCACGCGTCTTCCTCTCCAGCTTCGACCGGCCCAATATCCGCTACCGCATCGTCGAGAAGGACAATGCGCGCCAGCAACTGCTGGCTTTCATCAAGGCCGAGCATGCCAACGCCGACGGCACCCATGACAGCGGCATCATCTACTGCCTGTCGCGCAAGAAGGTGGAAGAGACCGCGGCCTGGCTCGGCGCCCAGGGCCTCAAGGCCCTGCCTTACCACGCCGGCATGGATGCGCAACTGCGCGCACAGTATCAGGCGCGCTTCCGCGTGGAGGAAGGGATCGTGATGGTGGCCACCATCGCCTTCGGCATGGGCATCGACAAGCCCGACGTGCGCTTCGTGGCCCACCTCGACCTGCCCAAGAGCATGGAGGGCTACTACCAGGAGACCGGGCGTGCCGGCCGCGACGGCCTGCCCGCCAATGCCTGGATGGCCTATGGCCTGGGCGACGTGGTGCAGCAGAAGCGCATGATTGACGAATCCGAGGCCGACGACGCGCACAAGCGCGTGTCCTCGTCCAAGCTCGACGCGCTGCTCGGCCTGTGCGAAACGGCAGGTTGCCGCCGCGTGCGCATCCTGGCCTATTTCGACGAGCAGTCCGAGCCGTGCGGCAACTGCGATACCTGCCTGGAGCCGCCGGCCACCTGGGACGGCACGCGCGAGGCGCAGATGGCGCTGTCCTGCGTCTATCGGGTGGCCCAGGCCAGCCGCGTGCATTTCGGTGCCACCCACCTGGTCGACGTGCTGCGCGGCAATGCGTCGGAGAAGATCCGGCAGTGGGGCCACGACAAGGTGTCCACCTTCGGCATCGGTGCCGACCGCTCGGTGGCGGAGTGGCATGCCATCTTCCGCCAGCTGATCGCCCACGGCCTGCTGATGATCGACCACGGCGGCCACGGCGCGCTGCTGCTGGGCGAGTCGGCGCGCCAGGTGCTGCGCGGCGAGACCACCATCACGCTGCGCCGGCAGGCCAGCAAGCCCGCCCGCGGCGGCGAGCGCTCCGCATCGCGCGGCAGCCGCACCGACCATACCGCCGGCATGGACGAAGACGCGCTGGCCAACTGGGAGGCGCTGCGCAAGTGGCGCACCGCCACCGCGCGCGAGCACGGCGTGCCGGCCTACGTCATCTTCCACGATGCCACGCTGGCGGAGATCGCGCGCAGCGCGCCGGCCACGCTCGACGAACTGGCCGAGGTGCCGGGCATCGGTGCCGCGAAGCTGGAGCGCTATGGCGAAGAGATTCTGGAGACGCTCGAGGGCGTCTGAGTCAGGCTTTACGGTATACGTAAACGTGCTTGACCGTTTACGGTTTGCCTGCTAGCATGTCAGATTCGAGTTTTTGGCTTTGGATTTCGCTCGCCCGTCGATCTTGCACCCTGCCTGTGAGGCCGGATGCGCTTTCGGCAAGCGCCGTCGGCCAGTCGCGTGATGCGGCGGTGGCATGGTGTGGCACAGGGGATCCCGGTCGAGCTCGCGTTCTTTGGTCAGTCTGGTTCCCGCCGGTCTATCGTCTCAAGAGCGCCCGCTCACACTGTTCCCGCCCAAAACCCGTAGTTGCCGTTCCGGTTCCGCCACGTGGCGCCCGGAAGGGTGTTTTGTCGTAAAAACCAAGCTGGATTGAACAATGCCAACTATCAACCAACTGGTTCGCAAGCCGCGCGTCTCGGAAGTCATCAAGAGCAAGAGCCCGGCGCTTGAGAACTGCCCGCAGCGTCGTGGCGTGTGCACCCGCGTGTACACCACGACTCCGAAGAAGCCGAACTCGGCACTGCGTAAGGTCGCCAAGGTGCGCCTGACCAACGGTTTCGAGGTCATCTCGTACATCGGCGGTGAAGGCCACAACCTGCAGGAACACTCGGTCGTGCTGATCCGCGGCGGCCGTGTGAAGGATCTGCCGGGTGTGCGTTACCACATCGTGCGCGGCTCCCTCGACCTGCAAGGCGTCAAGGACCGTAAGCAAGCGCGTTCGAAGTACGGCGCGAAGCGCCCGAAGGCAGCCTAAGACAGGCTGTCCGCGTGGCGCCGGCAAGGCGTCGCGAAGCAGTGAAGCAAGACAAGCAACAAGCGGCAGGTCCTTGGCGCGCAGCGTCATGGTGCTGTCACCAGGCGGCGGTACAACGGAGCGTTCAGCGCCGTGCCGTCGAGTAAGTGGTCACCCGGCGAATTTGCCCAGGCCCAGTGCCGGCAAGCTAGTTGGTGGCCGGAGAGCGGAAACCTGTTACCGCGCTCTCAACTGAATCTAAAGGAAAGAAGATGCCACGTCGTCGTGAAGTCCCCAAGCGGGAGATCCTGCCTGATCCGAAGTTCGGCAATGTCGAAGTTGCCAAGTTCATGAACGTGCTGATGCTGGACGGCAAGAAGTCGGTTGCCGAACGCATCGTGTACGGCGCGTTCGACCAGATCGAGAAGAAGGCAGGCAAGGCCCCCATCGAAGTGTTCTCCGTTGCAATCAACAACGTGAAGCCGGTGGTGGAAGTGAAGAGCCGTCGCGTGGGCGGCGCCAACTATCAGGTTCCGGTCGAAGTCCGTCCGTCGCGTCGTTTGGCATTGGCGATGCGTTGGCTGCGCGAGGCCGCAAAGAAACGCAGCGAGAAGTCGATGGCGCTGCGCCTGGCAGGTGAGCTGCTGGAAGCTGCCGAAGGCCGCGGCGGCGCGATGAAGAAGCGCGACGAAGTGCACCGCATGGCCGAAGCCAATAAGGCGTTCTCGCACTTCCGCTTCTAAGGCGCGCGATTACAGCTGTTGGTTGCCGGGCGGGCTGTGTATTCCTACACATCTCGCCCGTTTGTGTTAGGGGCGACGGCGATGAGATGCCGGCGTCTCACGGACGAATAGAGGATTAAAGTGGCTCGTAAGACTCCCATTGAGCGCTACCGTAACATCGGTATTTCGGCTCACATTGACGCGGGTAAAACCACCACGACCGAGCGGATCCTGTTCTACACCGGTGTGAACCACAAGATCGGTGAAGTGCATGATGGCGCGGCCACCATGGACTGGATGGAGCAGGAGCAGGAGCGCGGCATCACCATCACGTCTGCTGCGACCACCGCCTTCTGGAAGGGCATGGGCGGCAACTACCCCGAGCACCGCTTCAACATCATCGACACCCCGGGCCACGTGGACTTCACCATCGAGGTGGAGCGTTCCATGCGCGTGCTGGACGGTGCGTGCATGGTGTACTGCGCAGTGGGTGGCGTGCAGCCGCAGTCCGAAACCGTGTGGCGTCAGGCCAACAAGTACGGCGTGCCGCGTCTGGCATTCGTCAACAAGATGGACCGCACCGGCGCGAACTTCTTCAAGGTCTACGACCAGCTGAAGACCCGCCTGAAGGCCAACCCGGTGCCCGTCGTGGTGCCGATCGGCGCTGAAGACGGCTTCCAAGGCGTCGTCGATCTGCTGGAAATGAAGGCGATCATTTGGGATGAAGCCAGCCAGGGCGTGAAGTTCGAATACCAGGACATCCCGGCCGAGCTGCAAGCCACCGCTGACGAATGGCGCGAGAAGATGGTCGAGTCCGCCGCCGAAGCCAGCGAAGAGCTGATGGAAAAGTACCTGGGCGGCGAAGAGCTGACCCGCGCCGAGATCGTCAAGGCGCTGCGTGACCGTACCATCGCCTGCGAAATCCAGCCGATGCTGTGCGGCACCGCGTTCAAGAACAAGGGCGTGCAGCGCATGCTCGACGCCGTGATCGACTTCCTGCCGTCGCCGGTCGACATTCCGCCGGTCAAGGGCACGGACGAGGACGACAGCGAGAAGAAGCTCGAGCGCAAGGCTGACGACAACGAAAAGTTCTCGGCACTGGCGTTCAAGATCATGACCGACCCGTTCGTTGGCCAGCTGATCTTCTTCCGCGTGTACTCGGGCAAGATCAATTCGGGCGACACCGTGTACAACCCGGTGAAGCAGAAGAAGGAGCGTCTGGGCCGTATTCTGCAGATGCACGCCAACCAGCGCGAAGAAATCAAGGAAGTGCTGGCCGGCGATATCGCCGCTGCGGTCGGCCTGAAGGATGCCACCACGGGCGATACGCTGTGCGATCCGACTGCCCCGATCGTGCTCGAGCGCATGGTGTTCCCGGAGCCGGTGATCTCGCAGGCTGTCGAGCCGAAGACCAAGGCTGACCAGGAAAAGATGGGCATCGCCCTGAACCGCCTGGCCGCTGAAGATCCGTCGTTCCGCGTGCGTACCGATGAAGAATCGGGTCAGACCATCATTTCGGGCATGGGCGAGCTCCACCTCGAAATTCTGGTCGACCGCATGAAGCGCGAATTCGGCGTGGAAGCCAACATCGGCGCGCCGCAGGTGGCCTACCGCGAAACCATTCGCAAGACGGCCGAGGGCGTCGAGGGCAAGTTCGTCAAGCAGTCGGGCGGCCGCGGCCAGTACGGTCACGCTGTGATCACGCTGGAACCGCAAGAGCCGGGCAAGGGCTTCGAGTTCATCGATGCCATCAAGGGCGGTGTGATTCCTCGCGAATACATCCCGGCGGTCGAAAAGGGTATCGTCGACACGCTGCCGAACGGCATCCTGGCTGGCTTCCCGGTGGTGGACGTGAAGGTCACGCTGACGTTCGGTTCGTACCACGACGTGGACTCGAACGAAAACGCATTCCGCATGGCCGGCTCGATGGCTTTCAAGGAAGCCATGCGCAAGGCCAGCCCGGTCCTGCTCGAGCCGATGATGGCCGTGGAAGTGGAAACGCCGGAAGACTACACGGGTACCGTGATGGGCGACTTGTCGTCCCGCCGCGGCATCGTGCAGGGCATGGACGACATGGTGGGCGGTGGCAAGATCATCAAGGCCGAAGTCCCGCTGTCGGAAATGTTCGGCTATTCGACGTCGCTGCGCTCGGCCACGCAAGGTCGCGCCACGTACACCATGGAATTCAAGCATTACGCTGAGGCACCGAAGAACATCGCCGAAGCCGTGATGACGGCCAAGGGCAAGTAATAAACGCTGCGCCGCCACGCACGACCTGCGTGGCGGCGCAAAGAATTGAATCAGACTGTATTCCATTAGGAGCTGAAACATGGCAAAGGAAAAGTTCGAGCGGACTAAGCCGCACGTGAACGTTGGTACGATTGGTCACGTTGACCACGGCAAGACGACGCTGACGGCAGCGATCGCGACGGTGCTGGCTGCGAAGTTCGGCGGTGCCGCCAAGAAGTACGACGAAATCGACGCAGCGCCGGAAGAGAAGGCACGCGGTATTACCATCAATACCGCCCACGTCGAGTACGAGACGGCCAACCGCCACTACGCGCACGTTGACTGCCCGGGCCACGCCGACTACGTGAAGAACATGATCACGGGTGCCGCCCAGATGGACGGCGCGATCCTGGTGTGCTCGGCCGCTGACGGCCCGATGCCGCAGACCCGCGAGCACATCCTGCTGGCCCGTCAGGTTGGCGTGCCTTACATCATCGTGTTCCTGAACAAGTGCGACATGGTGGACGACGCTGAACTGCTCGAGCTGGTCGAGATGGAAGTTCGCGAGCTGCTGTCGAAGTACGAGTTCCCTGGCGACGACACCCCGATCATCAAGGGTTCGGCCAAGCTGGCGCTGGAAGGCGACAAGGGCGAGCTGGGCGAAGTGGCCATCATGAACCTGGCCGACGCCCTGGACACCTACATCCCGACGCCGGAGCGTGCCGTTGACGGTACCTTCCTGATGCCGGTGGAAGACGTGTTCTCGATCTCGGGTCGCGGCACCGTGGTGACCGGCCGTATCGAGCGCGGCGTGATCAAGGTCGGTGAAGAAATCGAAATCGTCGGTATCAAGCCGACGGTGAAGACGACCTGCACGGGCGTGGAAATGTTCCGCAAGCTGCTGGACCAGGGCCAGGCTGGCGACAACGTCGGTCTGCTGCTGCGCGGCACCAAGCGTGAAGACGTGGAACGCGGCCAAGTGCTGTGCAAGCCGGGCTCGATCAAGCCGCACACCCACTTCACCGGTGAGGTGTACATTCTGTCGAAGGACGAAGGCGGCCGTCACACCCCGTTCTTCAACAACTACCGTCCGCAGTTCTACTTCCGTACGACCGACGTGACCGGCTCGATCGAGCTGCCGAAGGACAAGGAAATGGTCATGCCGGGCGACAACGTGTCGATCACCGTCAAGCTGATCGCCCCGATCGCCATGGAAGAAGGTCTGCGCTTCGCTATCCGTGAAGGCGGCCGTACCGTCGGCGCCGGCGTCGTGGCAAAGATCATCGACTAAGCAAACTTCCTGGAGCAGGTCGGCGTACAATACCGCCGGCTTGTTCCCTGTTTCCGGGCGCTATCCGCCCATCGCTCTTTTAAGGAAATATCATGCAGAACCAGAAGATCCGTATCCGCCTGAAGGCTTTCGACTATCGCCTGATCGACCAGTCGGCCGCTGAAATCGTGGATACCGCCAAGCGCACCGGCGCGATCGTCAAGGGTCCCGTGCCCCTGCCGACCCGCATCCAGCGCTTCGACATCCTGCGTTCGCCGCACGTCAACAAGACCAGCCGCGATCAGTTCGAGATCCGTACCCACCAGCGCCTGATGGACATCGTCGACCCGACCGATAAGACCGTCGACGCGCTGATGAAGCTCGACCTGCCGGCCGGCGTGGACGTCGAGATCAAGGTGTAAGGTTTTGATGCCTTGGGCCGCAGTGATGTGGCCTTTTGCAGCGGAAACGGCGAACGTAAGTTCGCCGTTTTTGTTTTTGGGGCAGGGTTGTACGTTGTATACCCTTCCGCCCTCTGTTCGGAGGTGTTGGTTTGCGAGGCAACGGCCTGTTTCGGCTCCCCGCAGGGGAGTCGAAACAGTCTCTTGCCCCGAATACCGCTTACGCTCATACAGGCATCAGGCATCAGGCATCAGGCATCAGGCATCAGGCATCAGGCATCAGGCATCAGGCATCAGGCATCAGGCATCAGGCATCAGCCCGCCAGATCACCCCCTCCTCCTCAACGTCTCCCCCGGACACTCCCCAAACGCTCGCCGATACTCGGCGCTGAAGCGCCCGAGATGCGTGAAGCCCCAGCGCATCGCAGCCGTGCTGACCGAACCCACCGCTGCGACGTTGAGCAGATCATGACGCACGCGCTCCAGCCGCACCGCGCGCAGATAGGCCATCGGGCTCAGGCCCCGGTGTTCGCGGAAGCCTGCGTACAGGCTGCGCAGGCTGACGCCGGCGACCTCGGCCAGGTGGGCCGGCGTCAGCGCGTCGTCGGCGTGGGCGTGGATGTATTCCTCGACCACCTTCACATGGCGCGGCGCGAGCGGCTTGCCGCGGCCGCGCAGGTCCTCCGACAAGCTGTGCGGTTGTACCGTCAGCAGGGTGCCGATCACCAGTTGCTCGAGCTGGCAGGCGGTCAGGGGATGCTGTGCGGCTTCGGGTGAGCAGGCCAGCAGGTCGGCCAGGTATTGCATCAGCTGGTACCAGCCGGCCTGGCGGCGCCAGGCCATGCCCAGGGCGAAGCGCAGCGCCTGCTCGGGGCGCCGTCCCAGGTAGGCGGCGCAGACACGTTCCAGCGCGCCCAGTTCCACCCGCACGATGAGCTGGTCGTTGTCGGCGCTCCAGCGCATGCGCACGGGGTCGCTCGGCGTCAGCACCGAGGCCAGGTCGGCGTCGGACAGGATGCGCTGGGTACCGCAGGCGACGTCGGCCTGGCCCGACAACGGCATCTGCACCAGCAGGAAATCACCCATGGGCCCGGGGTCGATCTCCACCTCTGCACCGTAGGCGAGGCGGTTGAAGGAGACCGCTCCCAGCGGCGCGTGGTGCAGGCGGGCGGCCAGGCGGTTGCCACCGATGGCGAGCCGATGGGGTTTGAAGACGGCGCCCACCGCCGCGCGGGCCTGGTCCTGGTCGGTCGAGGCGAACACCAGGCGGCCGGGGTCGCCCAGCAGGGCGGCGGCCAGCGCGGGGGTGGCCATGGTGGCCGTGGCGGTCGGGGGCAGCAGCATGTCTCGCTCCACTGGAGGTGGCCGGGCGCTGCCGGTGGCGCGCGCGATCCCGGGATGGTCTCGCCACGCCCGGTCTCTGCCCGCGCGGTGGACTCCCTGCGCACCACTATAGCGGAGCGCGCGGGCCGCGCACCGGCCGCGGGTGCGCCGGCTTGCGCACGGCTGCAATTTCCTGCACTAATCGGATAGCCGCTGCAGGCGGCGGCTAGCTTGCTGCAGTGCGGAGCGCCCATGATGGAATCCATGTGGCGACGCGGCCCGGTTCCGGTGTCACCCTTCGGCGTCACCGCCGGCGCCAACCGCAGGCAGCCCGACCCCCACACCAACAAGGAGACCAGGCAATGGGCCAGACCATCCAGATCCAGACCCCCGACGGCAGCTTCAGCGGCTATCTCGCCACCCCGGCGGCCGGCAAGGGGCCCGGGATCGTTCTGTGCCAGGAGATCTTCGGCGTCAACGCCACCATGCGGCAGGTAGCTGATTATTACGCCGAAGAAGGCTACACGGTGCTGGTGCCGGACCTGTTCTGGCGCCTGGAGCCCGGCATCGAGCTGGGAGATCGCGGCGAAGACTTCCAGCGCGCGCTGGGCCTCTACCAGCGCTTCGACGAGGCCCTGGGGGTCAAGGATGTCGGCGCTGCCCTCGAGGCCCTGCGCCAGCGCCCGGAATGCGTCGGCCGCACCAGCGTGCTGGGCTTCTGCCTCGGCGGCAAGCTGGCTTACCTGGCTGCCTGCAGGCTGCCGGACGTCGCCTGCGCCGTCGCCTATTACGGGGTCGGCATCGAGCATGCCCTCGATGAGGCGGCCAGGGTGCGCGGCCGCCTGGTGCTGCACATCGCTGCGCAGGATGGCTTCTGCCCGCCCGAGTCTCAGGCGCGCATCGGGGCGGCGCTGGGCGGGCGCGACGGCATCGAGGTCTATGTCTACCCGGGCGTGGACCACGCCTTCGCGCGCGCCGGCGGCGAGCACTTCGACAAGCCCAGCGCCCTGATGGCGCACCAGCGCTCGATTGCCGCGCTGCGTCGCGAGATGGGGCCGCACTACGATTTCTCGGCACTGTGGGACAAGCACTGCGAGTACGAATTCGCCACGCGCGACGTCGACGCCACCATGGCGACGATGGTCGCCGAGCCCTACGTCAACCATATTCCGACCATGACCGGCGGCGTGGGCTACCGCCAGCTCAAGCGCTTCTACCAGCACCACTTCGTGCACAGCAATCCGCCGGACACCGCGCTGATCCCGCTGTCGCGCACCATCGGCGCGAGCCAGATCGTCGACGAGCTGCTGTTCTGTTTCACGCACACCTGCGAGATCGACTGGATGCTGCCCGGCGTGGCGCCCACCGGCCGCCGCGTGGAGATTCCGCTGGTCGCCATCGTCAAGTTCCGCGGCGACAAGCTCTATCACGAACACATCTACTGGGACCAGGCCAGCGTGCTGGTGCAGATCGGCAGGCTGGACCCCGCTGGGCTGCCGGTGGCCGGCATCGAGACCGCGCGCAAGCTGCTCGACGAAACGCTGCCATCGAACACCCTGATGGCGCGTTGGCAGGACAGCGAAGGCAAGTAGGCCACCGCTAAGACCACCACCAAGACCACCACTAAGGCCGACGCGATGGCCACCGCATGGCACCGCCAGGTGCTGCCAGGTGCCGTGCGGCCGCTTCAACCCCCGGAGCCGGCGCCCGCATGAGGCGCCGCCCGCAGACGAGGAGACGATGACATGAAAGGCTTGCAGGACAAGGTCGCCATCATCACCGGTGGCGCGACGCTGATCGGCGCCGGCGTGGCGCGTGCTTTCGTGGCCGCCGGCACGCGCGTGGCCATCCTGGACATCGATGCCGCCGGCGGTGAGCGGGTGGCGGCGGAACTGGGCGAGCGCTGCCGTTTCCTGCGTACCGACATCAGCGATGACGCCCAGGTCGCAGCGGCCGTGGCGCAGGTTGCCGAGCAGTTCGGCGGGGTCGATTTCCTCGTCAACCTGGCCTGCACCTACCTTGATGACGGGCTGCGCTCCAGCCGCGCCGACTGGCGCACCGCCCTCGACGTCAACGTGGTCTCCGCGGTGATGCTGGCGCAGGCGGTGCAGCCGCTGATGCGCGCGCGCGGTGGCGGCGCCATCGTCAACTTCACCAGCATCTCCGCCAATGTCGCCCAGACCGGCCGCTGGCTCTACCCGGTGTCCAAGGCCGCGCTGCGCCAACTCACGCGCAACATGGCCATGGACCTCGCGCCCGACCGCATCCGCGTCAATGCCGTGTCGCCCGGCTGGACCTGGTGCCGCTTGATGGACGAGGTGTCAGGCGGCGACCGCGCCCGCACCGACCGCGTGGCGGCCGACTTCCACCTGCTCGGCCGCGTCGGCGAGCCCGACGAGGTGGCCCAGGTGGTGCTGTTCCTGTGCTCGGACCATGCCAGCTTCGTGACCGGGGCCGACTACGCGGTCGACGGCGGTTACTCGGCCATGGGGCCGGAGCGCGCCGAACCGGCCATTCCGCGCCTGGCCGGCTGAGCCGTCGCGGCCGTCGCGCCGCATTCCCTCTGTTGCCTTATCTGCCGGCGCGGCGTCGCGCGCCGCCGGCCGGCTGCCTTCGTCCTTTTCCAGACCGCGCGACCCGTCCATCGAGGAGACAACGCCATGAGCCAACGCATCGCCATCGTCGGGGCCGGCCAGTCCGGCCTGCAGATGGCCCTGGGCCTGCAGGCCCGGGGCTACCACGTGACCCTGATGACCAACCGCACCCCGGAACAGGTCCGGGCCGGCAAGGTCATGTCCAGCCAGTGCATGTTCGACCGTGCGCTGCAGACTGAGCGCGACCTCGACCTGAACTGGTGGGAGGCCGACTGCCCGCCGGTCGAGGGAATCGGCCTGGCCGTGCCGCATCCCGAGCAGCCGGGCGCCCGCCTGATCGATTGGGCGGCGCCGCTGGACAAGCCGGCGCAGGCGGTCGACCAGCGCCTCAAGATGCCGGCATGGATGGAGGCCTTCGCCGCGCGTGGTGGCGACCTGCGCATCGGTGACGCCGGCATCGACGAACTGGAGGCGCTGGCGGCCAGCCATGACCTGGTGCTGCTGGCTGCCGGCAAGGGAGAGATCGTCGGCCGCTTCGAGCGCGATGCCGCGCGCAGTCCCTACGCAGCGCCGCAGCGCTCGCTTGCCCTGACCTATGTGCATGGCATGGCGCCGCGCGAGCCGTTCTCCCGGGTCTGCTTCAACCTGATCCCCGGCGTGGGCGAATACTTCGTATTTCCCGCGCTGACCCTGTCCGGGCCCTGCGAGATCATGGTGTTCGAAGGCGTGCCGGGTGGCCCCATGGACCGCTGGCAGGACGCGCGTACGCCCGCGGAGCACCTGCAGGAGAGCCTGCGCATCCTGCGCACCTGGCTGCCCTGGGAGGCTGAACGCTGCGCCGCGGTCGAGCTGACCGACGCCAACGGCATCCTGGCCGGGCGCTTCGCTCCCACGGTGCGCAAGCCGGTGATGACGCTGCCGTCCGGCCGGCCGGTGTTCGGCATGGCCGATGCGGTGGTGGTGAACGACCCCATCACCGGACAGGGCTCGAACAATGCCGCCAAGTGCTGCAAGGTCTATCTCGATGCCATCCTCGCCCGCGGCGACCGCCCCTTCGACGCCGCCTGGATGGAGCAGACCTTCGCCCGCTACTGGGACTACGCCTCGTATGTGGTGGACTGGACCAACTCCCTGCTGGCGCCGCCGCCGCCGCACATCCTGGCACTGCTGGGCGCGGCTGGCCAGGCGCCGGCGCTGGCGGGCCGCATTGCCAACGGCTTCGACAATCCGCCCGACTTCTTCCCCTGGTGGCGCGATGCCCAGGCCTGCCATGCGCTGATCGAGCAGTACCTGCCGCAGGCGGCCTGACATGGACGCCGCAGCCGACAAGCAGCCGGGCGCCCTCGACGGCCGTACCCTGCGCCGGGTTTGCTCGCGCTACGCCACCGGCGTGGCGGTGATCGGGGCGGCTGGCGCGCAGGGCAGGGCGGTCGGGTTGACCGTGAACTCCTTCGCCTCCCTGTCGCTGGCACCGCCCCTGATCCTCTGGAGCCTCGCGCTGCACTCGCCCAACGCCGGACTGTTCGTACCGGCCGCGGGTTTCGGCGTCAGCGTCCTGCATGCCGGCCAGGGGGCGCTGGCCCGCCACTTCGCGACGCCCGCGCCGGACAAGTTCAGCGGCGTGGCCCACCGCCGGTGCCCGGCCGGTGTGCCTTACCTCGACGATGCCCTGGCCACGCTGGCCTGCCGCGTGGTGCGCGCCGATCCGATCGGAGACCACCTGCTGGTGGTGGGCGAAGTCGAAAGCTGCGAAGCGGGGGAGGGCGAGCCGCTGGTCTTCTACGGCGGCGGCTTCGTGCGCATCGCTGCCTAGGCCCGAGGCCCTTTGCGCACGGCGCAGGCGGCTCCATCGATGCACCGCTCCCCGTCGTTCCCGGCTTGCGGCGGCGGTCTCCATCGCCCGACCGCCGGCCCATTGCCTATCGCGGCCGGGACGGCCTTCCGTGCAGCGGGCGGCCGGCCTGCCACCTGTTTCGCATCGCCGCAACGGCCCCGCCCGGAATCCGGGTTTACCTCTTGCCCTTTCCAATTGGGTCGGATATAGTGTAAGGCTACCCGTGTCTCTGGGTGGTGGGCTGGCCGTTTTGGCCTCGCGCTGTCCTCTTTTGCGCAAGCCCGTGCCGCGCGCAGCCATGCGCTCCGCGGCAGACTCCTGCGGCATTCCGCAGATCACACAGTTTCGTGTATCAATCAGCCCCGGCCAATCGCAGCTGGGAATGGAGCAAACCATGAGCCTTGGCCTTGTAGGTCGCAAGGTTGGCATGACCCGTATTTTCACGGACGACGGTGATTCGATCCCCGTTACCGTGGTCGAGGTCGGCGACAACCGCGTGACGCAAATCAAGACGGACGAGACCGACGGTTACACCGCGGTTCAAGTCACCTTCGGCAAGCGACGCGCCAGCCGCGTCACCAAGCCGCTGGCGGGTCACCTCGCCAAAGCCGGCGTGGAAGCCGGCGAAATCATCCGCGAATTCCGTATCGATGCAGCCAAGGCTGCCGAACTGCAAGCTGGCGGTTCGCTGTCGGTCGACCTGTTCGAAGTCGGTCAGAAGATCGACGTGCAGGGCGTGACCATCGGTAAGGGCTACGCCGGTACCATCAAGCGCTACCACTTCGCTTCCGGCCGTGCCACCCACGGTAACTCGCGTTCGCACAACGTGCCGGGCTCGATCGGTATGGCGCAGGATCCGGGCCGCGTGTTCCCGGGCAAGCGCATGACCGGTCACCTGGGTGACGTCACCCGCACCGTCCAGAACCTGGAAATCGCCAAGATCGACGCAGAGCGCAAGCTGCTGCTGGTCAAGGGCGCCATCCCCGGCTCCAAGGGCGGCAAGGTTATCGTGACCCCGGCCGTCAAGGCCAAAGCCAAAGCTTAAGGAGCGGAAACAATGGAACTCAAGCTCCTGCAGGACAACGGCCAGATCGGCGCCGGCGTTACCGCCTCGCCCGAAGTCTTCGGTCGTGACTACAACGAAGCCCTCGTTCACCAGATCGTCGTCGCTTACCAGGCCAACGCTCGCAGCGGCAACCGTAAGCAGAAGGATCGTGAAGAGGTCAAGCACACGACCAAGAAGCCGTGGCGCCAGAAGGGTACGGGTCGCGCCCGTGCCGGTATGTCCTCCTCGCCGCTGTGGCGCGGGGGCGGCCGTATCTTCCCGAACTCGCCGGAAGAGAACTTCAGCCAGAAGGTCAACAAGAAGATGTACCGTGCCGGCCTGCGCTCGATTTACTCGCAGCTCGCACGTGAAGGTCGTATCAACGTGGTGGAAGGTCTGACCGTCGAAGCCCCGAAGACTAAGCTGCTGGCCGACAAGTTCAAGGCCATGGGCCTGGACTCGGTCCTGGTCATCACCGACAGCCTCGACGAGAACCTCTACCTGGCCGCTCGCAACCTGCCGCACGTGTCGGTGGTTGAAGCACGCCACGCCGATCCGCTGTCGCTGGTGCACTACAAGAAGGTGCTGGTCACCAAGGCGGCCGTCGCGCAGATCGAGGAGTTGCTGAAATGACGCAAGTAGCCAAGAACGATCATCGTTTGATGCAGGTGCTGCTCGCGCCCGTGGTTTCCGAAAAGGCAACCCTGGTCGCCGACAAGAATGAACAGGTCGTGTTCGAAGTCGCCCGCGACGCCAACAAGGCGGAAGTGAAGGCGGCAGTCGAACTGCTGTTCAAGGTCGAGGTGCAGTCCGTTCAGATCCTGAACCAGAAGGGCAAGCAAAAGCGCTTCGGCCGCTTCATGGGCCGTCGCAACCACGTCAAGAAGGCGTACGTGTCGCTGAAGCCGGGTCAGGAAATCAACTTCGAAGCGGAGGCCAAGTAATCATGGCACTCGTCAAGACCAAGCCGACTTCCCCGGGTCGCCGCTCGATGGTGAAGGTCGTCAACCGCGACCTGCACAAGGGTGCGCCCCATGCTCCGCTGCTGGAAAAGCAATTCCAGAAGTCGGGCCGCAACAACAACGGTCACATCACCACCCGTCACAAGGGCGGTGGTCATAAGCACCACTACCGCGTGGTCGACTTCAAGCGCAACGACAAGGACGGCATCGCCGCCAAGGTCGAGCGCCTGGAATACGATCCGAACCGCAGCGCGAACATCGCGCTGGTGCTGTTCGCCGACGGCGAGCGCCGCTACATCATCGCCACCAAGGGCATGGTCGCCGGCCAATCGCTGATGAACGGCTCGGAAGCGCCGATCAAGGCCGGTAACAACCTGCCGATCCGCAACATCCCGGTCGGTACCACGATCAACAACGTGGAAATGCTGCCCGGCAAGGGCGCGCAGATCGCCCGTGCCGCCGGTGCCTCGGCTGTGCTGATGGCCCGCGAAGGCGTGTATGCCCAGGTCCGCCTGCGCTCCGGCGAAGTGCGCCGCATTCACATCGAATGCCGTGCCACCGTTGGTGAAGTGGGTAACGAAGAGCACAGCCTGCGCGTCATCGGCAAGGCCGGTGCGACCCGCTGGCGCGGTATCCGCCCGACGGTCCGCGGTGTGGTGATGAACCCGGTGGATCACCCGCACGGTGGTGGTGAAGGCAAGACCGCTGCTGGTCGCGATCCGGTGTCGCCGTGGGGTACCCCGACGAAGGGCTACCGCACCCGCAGCAACAAGCGCACTGCCAGCATGATCGTGCAGAAGCGCCACAAGCGTTAATCGGTAGGTAGGAGCTAAAGACATGACACGTTCCGCAAAGAAGGGTCCGTTCTGTGACGCCCACCTGCTGAAAAAGGTGGAAGCGGCTGCAGGCGGCAAGGACAAGAAGCCCATCAAGACCTGGTCGCGTCGTTCGACCATCATGCCGGACTTCATCGGCCTGACGATCGCCGTGCACAACGGCCGTCAACACGTGCCGGTGTACGTGACGGAAAACATGGTTGGCCACAAGCTCGGCGAATTTGCGATCACTCGCACGTTCAAGGGTCACGCGGCCGACAAGAAAGCGAAGAGGTAAGGTGCCATCATGGAAGTGAAAGCGATTCATCGCGGTGCCCGTATCTCCGCCCAGAAGACGCGCCTGGTCGCTGACCAGATCCGTGGTCTGCCGATCGAGCGCGCGCTCAACATCCTGGCGTTCAGCCCGAAGAAGGCCGCCGGGATCGTGAAGAAGGTGGTCGAATCGGCCATCGCCAACGCCGAGCATAACGAAGGCGCCGACATCGACGAACTGAAGGTCAAATCGATCTACGTCGACAAGGCGACCTCGCTCAAGCGCTTCACCGCACGGGCGAAGGGCCGCGGCAACCGCATCGAGAAACAAACCTGTCACATCACTGTGACGCTCGGCAACTAAGGAGTCACGATGGGACAGAAGATTCATCCGACTGGCTTCCGTCTGGCCGTCAGCCGTAACTGGGCCTCGCGTTGGTACGCCGCCAACACGAAGTTCGCCGGCATGCTGAAAGAAGACATCGAAGTTCGCGACTTCCTGAAGAAGAAGCTCAAGAACGCATCGGTTGGCCGCGTCGTGATCGAGCGTCCCGCCCGCAATGCCCGCATCACCATTTACAGCTCGCGTCCGGGCGTGGTGATCGGCAAGAAGGGTGAGGACATCGAACTGCTGAAGGCCGAGCTGCAGCGTCGCATGGGCGTGCCCGTGCACGTGAACATCGAGGAAATCCGCAAGCCGGAAACCGATGCGCAGCTGATCGCCGACTCGATCACCCAGCAGCTCGAGCGTCGCATCATGTTCCGCCGCGCCATGAAGCGCGCGATGCAGAACGCGATGCGTCTGGGCGCCCAGGGCATCAAGATCATGAGCTCGGGCCGTCTGAACGGCATCGAAATCGCCCGTACCGAGTGGTACCGCGAAGGCCGTGTGCCCCTGCACACCCTGCGTGCTGACATCGACTACGGCTTCTCCGAAGCGGAAACCACCTACGGCATCATCGGTGTCAAGGTGTGGGTCTACAAGGGAGATCACCTCGGCCGCAACGAAGCGCCGGTGGTGGAAGAGCCGCAAGACGAACGTCGCCGCCGTCCGGGTCGCCCCGATGGTCGCCGCCGTGACGGTGAAGGCCGTCCGGGTGGCAACCGCCGCGGCGGTGCCGGTGCCGGCCGCCGCGCTGCGCCTGGCGCAGATGGGAAGAGTGGAGAATAACGATGCTGCAACCTAAGCGCAGAAAGTACCGCAAGGAGCAGAAAGGCCGCAACACGGGTAAGGCTACCCGTGGCAACGCCGTGTCTTTCGGCGAGTTCGGCCTGAAGGCAATGGGCCGTGGCCGCCTGACGGCTCGCCAGATCGAGTCGGCACGTCGTGCGATGACCCGTCACATCAAGCGTGGCGGCCGCATCTGGATCCGGATCTTCCCGGACAAGCCGATCTCGAAGAAGCCCGCTGAAGTCCGTATGGGTAACGGTAAGGGCAACCCGGAGTACTACGTGGCTGAGATTCAGCCGGGCAAGATGCTGTACGAAATGGATGGCGTGAGCGAAGAGCTGGCACGTGAGGCGTTCCGCCTCGCGGCCGCCAAGCTGCCGATCGCCACCAACTTCGTGGTGCGTCAGGTCGGGACGTAAGGAGAGCAGGAATGAAAGCATCCGAACTGCGCGGCAAGGACGCCGCCGGGCTGAACCAGGAGCTCTCCGAGCTGCTGAAGGCCCAATTTAGCCTGCGCATGCAAAAGGCCACCCAACAGCTGCAGAACACCAGCCAGCTGAAGAAGGTGCGCAAGGACATCGCGCGGGTGCAAACCGTGCTGAGTGAAAAGGCGAGCTCGAAATGACTGAAACTGCAAAAACGGAATCGTCGCTTCGCCGCACGCTGGTCGGCCGGGTTGTAAGCGACAAGATGGACAAGACCGTGACGGTCCTGGTTGAAAACCGCGTCAAGCACCCGCTGTATGGCAAGTACGTGCTGCGTTCGAAGAAGTACCACGCACACGACGAAGCCAACCAGTACAAGGAAGGCGACAAGGTCGAGATCCAGGAAGGCCGTCCGATGTCCCGGACCAAGGCCTGGGTAGTCTCCCGTCTGGTGGAAGCCGCCCGCGTCATCTAACGACAACGCGGTCGTATCCTAGCTTGCAAGTCCAGGGTTATATGTTATAATCCTGGACTTCCGCTTTATTGCGTTCGCCTTAGCTGTACCACCCGGGCGGGCCTGTGAGGCGAGCCGGGGTCGGCGGGCCGGGCTGGGGGGTCTCTCCAGTCAGGGTCGCCAGGCGACTACCGACTTCAAAGTTGATCAACCCAAGCGGTGCTGGCGCAAAGCCGGTTCCGACGGGACCAAGACTGACCGGCGGGCTTGCATTCCGGCAAGCCAGGCGGATTAAGTTGGGAAGATAACACCATGATTCAGACAGAAAGCCGGCTCGAAGTGGCCGATAACACTGGTGCGCGCGAAGTGCTGTGCATCAAGGTGCTGGGTGGGTCCAAGCGCCGCTATGCGAGCGTTGGCGACATCATCAAGGTGACCGTCAAGGACGCAGCCCCCCGTGGCCGTGTCAAGAAGGGCGACATCTATAACGCCGTCGTGGTCCGCACCGCCAAGGGCGTGCGCCGCGCGGACGGTTCGCTCGTCAAGTTCGACGGCAATGCCGCCGTCCTGCTGAACAACAAGCTCGAGCCGATCGGCACCCGTATCTTCGGGCCGGTGACTCGTGAACTCCGTACCGAGCGCTTCATGAAGATCGTGTCGCTCGCGCCGGAAGTGCTGTAAGGAGCCGCCATGAACAAGATTCGCAAAGGCGATGAGGTCATCGTCCTGACCGGCAAGGACAAGGGCAAGCGTGGCACCGTGCAAGCCGTGCTGGGCGACAAGGTTGCCGTCGAAGGCGTGAACGTTGCCAAGAAGCACGCTCGCCCGAACCCGATGCTGGGTACCACCGGTGGCGTGGTCGACAAGGTCATGCCCCTGCATATTTCCAACGTTGCGCTCGTGGATGCCAATGGCAAGCCGTCGCGCGTCGGCATCAAGGTGGAAGACGGTAAGCGCGTGCGCTTCCTGAAGACCACCGGCGCCGTCGTGGCTGCTTGATTCTGGGCACGGATAGGAGTTGAGCATGACAGCACGTCTGCAAGAGTTTTACAAAGAACAGGTCGTTCCGAAGCTGATCGAGCAATTCGGTTTCAAGTCGATCATGGAAGTGCCGCGCATCACCAAGATCACCCTGAACATGGGTCTGGGCGAAGCGATCAACGACAAGAAGGTCATCGAGCTCGCCGTTGGCGACCTGACCAAGATCGCTGGTCAGAAGCCCGTGGTGACCAAGGCCAAGAAGGCCATCGCCGGCTTCAAGATCCGCCAGGGCTATCCCATCGGTGCGATGGTGACCCTGCGCGGCGAGCGCATGTTCGAATTCCTCGATCGTTTCGTCACCGTGGCGCTGCCGCGTGTGCGTGACTTCCGTGGTGTGTCGGGCCGTTCGTTCGACGGTCGCGGCAACTACAACATCGGTGTGAAAGAGCAGATCATCTTCCCCGAAATCGAGTACGACAAGATCGACGCACTGCGTGGTCTGAACATCAGCATCACGACGACGGCGAAGAATGACGAGGAAGCCAAGGCGCTCCTCGCTGCATTCAAGTTCCCGTTCCGTAATTAAGGGGTAACCGTGGCTAAACTGGCTCTGATTGAACGTGAGAAGAAGCGCGCCAAGCTGGTGGCGAAGTTCGCCGCTAAGCGCGCAGCCCTCAAGGCCATCATCGACGACCAAGAGAAGTCGGAAGAAGAGCGTTACGGCGCGCGTCTGGCACTGCAGCAGCTGCCGCGCAACGCTAACCCGACTCGCCAGCGCAATCGCTGCGCGATCACCGGTCGTCCCCGCGGTACCTTCCGCAAGTTTGGCCTGGCGCGTAACAAGATCCGCGAGATCGCCTTCCGTGGCGAAATCCCGGGTCTGACGAAAGCCAGCTGGTAATTACGCACAGGCTACAGGAGAAACAGTATGAGCATGAGCGATCCCATCGCCGATATGCTGACGCGCATCCGCAACGCCCAAGGCGTGCAGAAGGCGTCGGTTGTCATGCCGTCGTCGAAGCTGAAGGCAGCGATCGCCAAGGTCCTGAAGGACGAAGGCTACATCGACGACTACGCAGTGAAAGAAGAAGGCGGCAAGGCACAACTGACCATCGGTCTGAAGTATTACGCAGGCCGTCCGGTCATCGAGCGCATCGAGCGCGTGTCCAAGCCTGGCCTGCGTGTCTACAAGGGCCGCAGCGAGATCCCGCAGGTGATGAACGGCCTGGGCGTGGCGATCATCTCGACCCCGAAGGGTCTGATGACCGACCGCAAGGCACGTGCCTCCGGCGTGGGCGGCGAAGTTCTCTGCTACGTCGCTTAAGGAGGAACCATGTCCCGTGTAGGTAAGGCTCCCATCGCGCTGCCCAAAGGCGCGGAAGTGAACGTGGCGGCCGGTGTGCTCTCTGTGAAGGGCCCGCTCGGTACGCTGTCCCAGCCGATCCACAGCCTGGTCAAGGTCAATGTCGAGAACGACACGCTGACTTTCGCCCCGGCCGATGAATCGCGCGAAGCAAACGCCCTGCAAGGCACCATGCGCGCCCTCGCGGCGAACATGGTCAAGGGCGTGACCACCGGTTTCGAGCGCAAGCTGACCCTGGTTGGCGTGGGCTACCGTGCCCAGCTCCAAGGCGCTGCGCTGAAGCTCCAGCTTGGTTTCTCGCACGACGTGATCCATGAGATGCCGGAAGGCGTGAAGGCGGAAACGCCGACGCAGACCGAGATCATCATCAAGGGTGCGGACAAGCAGAAAGTCGGTCAGGTTGCCGCTGAAGTCCGCGCGTACCGTCCGCCCGAGCCCTACAAGGGCAAGGGTGTGCGCTACGCCGACGAGCGCGTCATCCTGAAGGAAACCAAGAAGAAGTAAGGGGTGCAGAGATGAACAAGAAAGACGCTCGTTTGCGCCGTGCACGTCAGACCCGCGCGAAGATCGCGGAACTGAAAGTGAATCGTCTGACGGTGTTCCGCACGAACTCGCATATTTACGCTCAGGTCTACTCGCCGTGCGGCACCCAAGTGGTGGCCTCGGCTTCGACCCTCGAAGCAGAAGTGCGCAAGGAACTGACCGGCAGTGGCGCGACCACCGCCGCCGCCACCGTGATTGGCAAGCGCATCGCCGAGAAGGCGAAGGCTGCCGGCGTGGAAATCGTCGCGTTCGATCGCGCCGGCTTCCGCTTCCACGGCCGCGTGAAGGCTCTGGCTGACGCTGCACGCGAAGCCGGCCTCAAGTTCTAAGCGCTAGAGAGAGATACGTCATGGCAAAGATGCAAGCAAAAGTCCAGCAGGACGAACGCGACGACGGCCTCCGCGAGAAGATGATCTCGGTCAACCGTGTCACCAAGGTGGTGAAGGGTGGCCGGATTCTCGGTTTCGCTGCGCTGACCGTTGTAGGTGACGGCGACGGCCGCATCGGCATGGGCAAGGGCAAGGCTAAGGAAGTCCCCGTGGCCGTGCAGAAGGCGATGGATGAAGCCCGTCGCAAGATGGTCAAGGTCGCACTGAAGAACGGCACGCTGCAGCACGAAGTCGTGGGCAAGCACGGCGCCGCCAAGGTGCTGATGATGCCCGCCAAGGAAGGTACCGGCGTGATCGCCGGCGGTCCGATGCGCGCGATCTTCGAAGTGATGGGCGTGACCAACGTGGTGACCAAGTCGCACGGTTCGACGAATCCGTACAACATGGTCCGCGCCACGCTGGATGGCCTGCAGAAGATGAGCACTCCGTCCGAGATCGCCGCCAAGCGCGGCAAGTCGGTCGAAGACATCCTCGGCTAAGGAGTCCGCAAATGTCGCAGAAAACCGTAAAAGTGCAACTGGTGCGGAGCCTGATCGGCACGCGCCAGGATCATCGCGCCACCGTGATTGGCCTGGGCCTGCGTCGCCTGAACTCCGTCTCGGAGCTGCAGGACACGCCCGCCGTGCGCGGCATGATCAACAAGGTCTCGTACCTGGTCAAGGTTCTGGCCTGATACCGGGAACTCGGAGAGCAAGATGCAACTGAACAACCTGAAACCGGCCGCCGGTTCGAAGCACGCCAAGCGTCGCGTCGGCCGCGGTATCGGCTCCGGCCTGGGCAAGACGGCTGGTCGCGGTCACAAGGGTCAGAAGTCGCGTTCGGGCGGCTTCCACAAGGTCGGCTTCGAAGGCGGCCAGATGCCCCTGTACCGTCGCCTGCCGAAGCGTGGCTTCACCTCGCTGACCAAGGCCTTCAACGCTGAAGTGACCCTGCGCGACATCGAGCGCCTGGAAGCCACCGAGGTGGACCTGCTGGTTCTGAAGCAGGCCGGCCTGGTGAGCGACCTGGTCAAGAGCGCCAAGGTCATCAAGGCCGGCGAGCTGACCCGCAAGGTGACGATCAAGGGTCTGGGTGCCACCGCTGGCGCCAAGGCCGCGATCGAAGCCGCTGGCGGCCAGATCGCGGAATAAACTAGCAGCTGATTTCGCAGTCAAGGCGAGTCACAGTCGGAGCATCGTTTGGCCACGGCGAAACCCAATGCAAGCGCGCTAGCCAAGAACACGGCGAAGTACGGCGATCTCAAGCGCCGGCTGATGTTCCTGGTGCTGGCCCTGATCGTCTACCGCATCGGTGCGCACATTCCGGTGCCGGGAATCGATCCGGACCAGCTGGCGAAGCTTTTCCAGAGTCAGTCGGGTGGCATCCTCGGGATGTTCAACCTGTTCTCGGGCGGTGCGCTGTCGCGCTTTACCGTCTTCGCGCTCGGCATCATGCCGTACATCTCGGCGTCGATCATCATGCAGTTGCTGACGATCGTGCTGCCGCAGCTGGAAGCGCTGAAGAAGGAAGGGCAGGCAGGGCAGCGGAAGATCACGCAGTACACGCGCTACGGCACGGTGGTCCTGGCCACCTTCCAGGCGCTGTCGATCGCGGTCGCACTGGAGTCGCAGCCTGGCCTGGTGCTGGATCCGGGCCTGATGTTCCGGGTCACGGCCGTGATCACGCTGGTGACCGGCACGATGTTCCTGATGTGGCTCGGTGAGCAGATCACCGAGCGTGGTCTGGGCAACGGCATCTCGATCATCATCTTCGGCGGTATCGCAGCGGGCCTGCCCAATGCGATCGGAGGGTTGTTCGAGCTGGTGCGCACCGGTTCGATGAGCATCATCGCCTCGATCCTGATCGTGGCGATCATCATCGGCGTGACCTACGCCGTGGTGTTCATCGAGCGTGGCCAGCGCAAGATCCTGGTGAACTATGCCAAGCGTCAGGTCGGCAACAAGGTGTACGGCGGTCAGTCGTCGCACCTGCCGCTGAAGCTGAACATGGCCGGGGTGATTCCGCCGATCTTCGCATCGTCGATCATCCTGTTCCCGGCGACCATCGCGGGTTGGTTCACCTCGGATTCGACCGGGGCGGTCGGTCGGTTCATCAAGGACCTGGCCGCAACCCTGTCGCCCGGCCAGCCGGTGTACATCCTGCTGTACTCGACTGCAATCGTATTTTTCTGCTTCTTCTATACGGCCCTGGTGTACAACAGCCGTGAAGTTGCAGACAACCTGAAGAAAAGCGGTGCCTTCATTCCTGGCATCCGTCCGGGCGAGCAGACGACGCGCTATATCGACAAGATCCTGGTGCGCCTGACGCTGGCTGGTGCGATCTACATCACACTGGTCTGCCTGTTGCCGGAATTCCTGGTGCTGCGCTGGAATGTTCCGTTCTATTTCGGCGGAACCTCGTTGCTGATCATCGTGGTCGTCACGATGGACTTCATGGCTCAGGTCCAGTCCTATGTCATGTCGCAGCAATATGAGTCGCTGCTGAAGAAGGCGAATTTCAAGGGTAATCTGACCTTGCGCTGAAGCCGGGTCGGTACGGGCTAGGTATGGCAAAAGACGATGTCATCCAGATGCACGGGGAGGTGCTGGAAAACCTCCCCAACGCAACCTTCCGTGTGAAGCTGGAGAACGGCCATGTGGTACTGGGCCATATCTCCGGAAAAATGCGGATGAATTACATCCGGATCCTTCCGGGTGACAAGGTGACCGTCGAGCTGACCCCATATGATCTGTCGCGTGCACGGATCGTCTTCCGGACGAAGTGAAGCGAACAGGAATTGAAGGAAGAGGAAAATTATGAAAGTGCTGGCTTCTGTTAAGCGCATTTGCCGCAACTGCAAAATCATCAAGCGCAACGGTGTCGTGCGCGTGATCTGCTCGTCGGATCCCCGCCACAAGCAACGCCAAGGCTAATCGTAGAGAGGATTGACGAATGGCACGTATCGCAGGGGTTAACATCCCGAACCACAAGCATACCGAGATCGGCCTGACCGCCATTTACGGTATCGGCCGCTCGCGCGCCCGCAAAATCTGCGAGGCCACCGGCGTTCCTTTTGACAAGAAGGTCAAGGACCTGACCGACGCCGACCTGGAAAAGCTCCGTGACGAGGTAGGCAAGGTCACGGTCGAGGGTGACCTGCGTCGTGAGACCACGATGAACATCAAGCGTCTGATGGACCTTGGTTGCTATCGTGGCATGCGTCACCGCAAGGGACTGCCGCTGCGCGGTCAGCGTACCCGCACCAATGCACGTACCCGCAAGGGTCCGCGCAAGGCCGGCGTGGCTCTGAAGAAGTAAAGCCGAAGGCAGAGGAAGATAGACAATGGCAAAAGGTCCGAACAACGCCGCCCAGCGCGCGCGTAAGAAGGTCAAGAAGAACGTTGCCGACGGCATCGCGCACGTCCACGCTTCGTTCAACAACACCATCATCACCATCACCGACCGCCAGGGCAACGCTCTGTCGTGGGCGACCGCCGGTGGCCAGGGCTTCAAGGGTTCGCGCAAGTCGACCCCGTTTGCAGCCCAGGTCGCAGCCGAGAACGCCGGCCGCGTGGCGCAAGACCAGGGTATCAAGAACCTGGAAGTGCGCATCAAGGGCCCGGGCCCGGGCCGCGAGTCGGCCGTGCGTGCCCTGAACGCCCTCGGCATCAAGATCGCGGTGATCGAAGATGTGACGCCGGTGCCGCACAACGGCTGCCGTCCGCCGAAGCGCCGCCGTATCTAAGCGCCAGGCACGGTCGCAGCAGGGCTTCCCCTGCTGCGATCGCTTGTGGTAGTATCGCGCGTTGGCCTGCCCAGTTGTTTGTGGCAGGTTTTCGTTTTGCGCCGCCAGGCAGTCGTGGCCTGGGCGGCCATTCAAGTACATGCTGTTTTGCGCGGCCTTCAATCGGAGGGCCGCGCCGGATAAGCCCACCGTTCGCCCAGCCGCGCCGATAAGGCGGCAGGACCAGGCGGACTCGCGGCGCACCGCCTTCTGGCGGCATGGCGCCGTGATCGACCAAAGGAAGATAAAGTGGCACGTTATACCGGCCCGAAGGCCAAACTCTCCCGCCGCGAAGGCACTGATCTGTTCCTGAAGAGCGCGCGTCGCTCGCTGGCCGACAAGTGCAAGCTGGACAGCAAGCCGGGCCAGCACGGCCGCACCTCGGGTGCCCGCACCTCGGACTACGGCAACCAGCTGCGCGAAAAGCAGAAGGTCAAGCGCATCTACGGCGTGCTCGAGCGCCAGTTCCGCCGCTACTTCGCCGAGGCTGACCGCCGCAAGGGCAACACCGGCGAAAACCTGCTGCAACTGCTGGAATCGCGCCTGGACAACGTCGTCTACCGCATGGGTTTCGGTTCGACCCGCGCCGAAGCGCGCCAGCTGGTGTCGCACAAGGCCATCCTGGTGAACGGCCAGGCCCTGAATGTCCCGTCGGCCCAGATCAAGGCCGGTGACGTGGTGACGGTGCGTGAGCAATCGAAGAAGCAAGTGCGTATCGCCGAAGCGCTGTCGCTGGCCGAGCAGTCGGGTTTCCCGACCTGGGTCGCTGTCGACGCCAAGAAGTTCGAAGGCACCTTCAAGCAAGTGCCGGATCGTGCCGATATCTCGGGCGACATCAACGAAAGCCTGATCGTCGAACTTTACTCGCGCTAATTCCAGGCATTGGCCCGACCCAAGACCGGTCCAACGCTTGTATTTTCGCCAAGCTCCCTCTTCAGCCCGACGCGCCCCGGCGCGCCGGGCTTGTTGCCCATCGCACGATGGGATGTTCAGGTTCCATACGTCAGCCTTATCGGTGTAACGAGCCGAGGGTATTGAAAAGGACAACCTAATGCAAACAGCACTCCTCAAGCCAAAAATCATCGCCGTCGAGCCGCTTGGCGATCATCACGCCAAGGTCGTGATGGAGCCGTTCGAGCGTGGCTACGGGCATACGCTCGGTAACGCCCTGCGTCGCGTGCTGCTGTCCTCGATGGTCGGCTATGCGCCGACGGAAGTGACGATCGCTGGGGTGGTCCACGAGTATTCCACCATTGATGGCGTGCAGGAAGACGTGGTCAACCTGCTGCTGAACCTCAAGGGTGTGGTCTTCAAGCTGCACAACCGCGATGAAGTCACGGTTTCGCTGCGCAAGGAAGGCGAAGGCGTGGTGACGGCTGCCGATATCGAGCTGCCGCACGACGTCGAGATCATCAACCCGGGCCACGTGATCGCCCACCTGTCTGCCGGCGGCAAGCTGGACATGCAGATCAAGGTCGAACAGGGCCGTGGCTACGTGCCCGGCAACGTGCGCAAGTTCGGCGACGAAGCGAGCAAGGTCATCGGCCGCATCGTGCTGGATGCCTCGTTCTCGCCGGTGCGCCGCGTGTCGTACGCGGTCGAGTCGGCCCGCGTGGAACAGCGTACCGACCTCGACAAGCTGGTGATGAACATCGAAACCGACGGCGTGATCTCGCCCGAGGAAGCGATCCGCCAGTCGGCCCGCATCCTGGTCGACCAGCTGTCCGTGTTCGCTGCCCTGGAAGGCACCGAGTCGTCGGCGGAAGCCGCCTCGAGCCGCGCGCCGCAGATCGATCCGATCCTGCTGCGCCCGGTCGACGACCTGGAGCTGACGGTGCGCTCGGCCAACTGCCTGAAGGCCGAGAACATCTACTATATCGGCGACCTGATCCAGCGTACCGAGAACGAGCTGCTGAAGACCCCGAACCTGGGTCGCAAGTCGCTCAACGAAATCAAGGAAGTCCTTGCCTCGCGCGGCCTGACCCTCGGCATGAAGCTCGAGAACTGGCCGCCCGCAGGCCTGGAGAAGTAATTTGCGTCGGGGGGCGGCGTGAGCGGCCTCCCGTGCAAGCGCGGCCGCCGGCAGGTGCCGGCGGCTTCAATCGACTACCGGCCCGCGTCGGAAGCAGCCTTTGGCAAGCCTGCGGCGATAGAAGAGCTGGTCAAACACTGAAATAGAAAGGAATCATCATGCGTCACCGTCATGGTCTGCGGAAACTGAACCGCACCTCGTCGCACCGTCTCGCGATGCTGCGCAACATGTCCAACTCGCTGTTCCAGCACGAGCTGATCAAGACCACCCTGCCCAAGGCCAAGGAACTGCGCAAGGTCGTCGAGCCCCTCATCACGCTGGCCAAGAAGGACACCGTCGCCAACCGCCGCCTGGCCTTCGCCCGCCTGCGCGACCGCGACATGGTCACCAAGCTGTTCACCGAACTGGGCCCGCGCTACAACGCCCGTCCGGGCGGCTACACCCGTATCCTGAAGTTCGGCTTCCGCCAGGGCGACAATGCGCCGATGGCGCTGGTCGAGCTGGTCGACCGTCCGGAAGTGACCGAGGCTCCGGCCGAGGAAGCAGCGGAATAAGCCCGTGGCGCAGCCCGTCCGAGAGGACGGGCCGGCGCGCACCGCTTACAATCGAGCCAGGCTGATGCCTGGCTCTTTTGTTTTTGGGCTTTGGTCGCTGGCGTCGGACGAGCACGACAAGACGAGACGAGGTGGCACATGGAGCCGGTGGAAGCAATCTGGATAGTGATGACCACCCTGCCCGATGAGGCCGGCGCACGGCATATGGCGCACGTGCTGTTGGAGGAGGGGCTGGCAGCCTGCGTGAACCGGCTGGCTCCATGCGAGTCGGAATACCGGTGGCAGGGCGCGATCGAGCAGGCGGCCGAATGGCCGTTGCTCATCAAGACCACTGCCGCACGCTATCCGGCACTGGAAGCGGCGATCCGCGCGGCGCATCCCTACGAGGTGCCGGAGATCGTGGCGTGGCCGCTGGCGGCCGGCCATGCGCCCTACCTGGCCTGGGTGAGCGCGGAAACGACGCCCGGCGGGCGCTGAGGCGCGCCCGCGGCGCACTGGACTGACGAGGACGAGGTATGTTTCTGGAGTGGGTGGCTGCACGGCACGGACAAGCGGGAGGCCTGGCGGGAGGCCGGGCTCGCGCAGCCTCGCTGCGGCATTTCGCCGCGGCATGCCTGATGGTGTTCGCCTGGCTGTGCGGGGCCGGTGGCGCCGTGGCAGCGACCGGCGATGACTTCCTGCCACCCGAGCAGGCCTTCCGCTTCGCCGCCCGCCAGATCGACGCGCACGCCATCGAGGTGCGCTTCGACGTGGCCGATGGGTACTACCTGTACCGCGACCGCTTCGCCTTTGCCGCGCAGCCGGCCGGAGTGAAGCTGGGTCAGCCCCAGTTTCCACCGGGCAAGGTCAAGTTCGACGAGAACTTCGGCAAGGAGATGGAGACGTACCACAACGGCGTCACCATCCGCGTGCCGGTGGAGTCGGCCCCCGAGGGCGGCTGGACCCTGGTGGTGACGTCGCAGGGCTGCGCCGACAAGGGGTTGTGCTATCCGCCGATGGAGCATGCCTTCCAGGTCGGCGGCAGCGCGCTCGATGGACTGCTCGGCAAGGCAGCGCGCAGCGAGGCGCCGACGGCGCGTGCGCCGGGCGCGGATGCCCCGGCCGCAAGCGCTGGGGCCAGGCTGGATGGCGGCGACGATGGCGATCGCATCGCCGGCGCCCTGGCCAGCCGCAACCTGCCGCTGATCGCCGCGCTCTTCTTCGGCCTCGGCCTGCTGCTGACCTTCACGCCCTGTGTGCTGCCGATGGTGCCCATCCTGTCGTCCATCGTGGTGGGCGAGCACGTCACGCGCGGCCGCGCGCTGGCGGTGTCGCTGGCCTATGTGCTCGGCATGGCCGTGGTGTACACCGCAGTCGGCGTGGCCGCCGGCCTGCTCGGCGAGGGGCTGTCGGCTGCGCTGCAGAATCCCTGGGTACTGGGCGCCTTCGCCGTGCTGATGGTGGCGCTGGCATTGTCCATGTTCGGCCTCTATGAACTGCAGCTGCCGCAGCGCTGGCAGACGCGGCTGACGGCTTCCTCCAACCGCCGCCAGGGCGGCCAGGTCGCCGGTGCCGCCGCGATGGGCGCGATCTCGGCGCTGATCGTCGGCCCCTGCGTGACGGCGCCGCTGGCCGGCGCGCTTGCCTATATCGCGCAGACCGGCGATGCCTTCACTGGTGGCGGTGCACTGTTCGCCATGGCCCTCGGCATGGGCGTGCCCCTGGTCCTGGTCGGCGTCGGGGCCGGCAACCTGCTGCCGCGTGCCGGACGCTGGATGGAGGTGACCAAGCGCTTCTTCGGTTTCCTGCTGCTGGGTGTGGCGATCTGGATGGTGAGTCCGGTGCTGCCGGCCTGGCTGCTGATGGCGGCCTGGGCCGCCTTGCTGCTGGTGGCGGCGGTCTTTCTCGGCGCTTTCGACCAGCTCGGTAGCGAGCCGCACGGACTGGCGCGGCTGGGCAAGGGCCTGGGCCTGCTGGCGGCCCTGGCCGGTGCCATCCTGCTGGTGGGCCTGGCCTCGGGCGGCCGCGATCCGCTGCAGCCCCTGTCGCACCTGGCCGCGGTGCGCGGTGCGGGCGCCGCCGTGCCGGGCGGGGCCGGGCATGCCGAGGTCCGCTTCGAGCGCGTCGCCTCGGTGACCGAACTGGAGACGCGCGTCGCGCAAGCCTCGGCGGCGGGCAAGCCGGTGCTGCTGGATTTCTATGCCGACTGGTGCGTCAGCTGCAAGGAGATGGAGCGCCTGACCTTCAGTGACACCGCCGTGCGTTCGCGCCTGTCTGGCCTGGTGCTGCTGCAGGCCGACGTGACCCGCAACAATGCCGACGACAAGGCGTTGCTCAAGCGTTTCGGCCTGTTCGGCCCGCCCGGTATCATCCTGTTCGGCGCCGATGGCAGCGAGCGCCCGGTACGGGTGATCGGCTACCAGTCCGCCGAGCGCTTTCTCGACAGCCTGCAGCGGGCGCTCGGTTCCGCCACGCGTACCTGAGGCTGCGCCAGCCGCGGCGGCAGGCCAGGCTCAGCGGTCCAGCCAGCGGCTGAGCTGCCATACCGCGCCCAGTACCACCACCACCGCGCCCATCAGGCCGAGCGACCACCAGAAGCCGTCCGGCTCATGCAGCCACGGCATGCGCTCGAAGTTCATGCCGAAGATGCCGGTGATCAGCGTCAGCGGCATGAACAGCGCGGTGATCAGCGTCAGCGTGCGCATGGTGCGGTTGGTGCGATGCGCCACTGCCGAGAAGTGGATCTGCACCGCCGACTCGATCGAATCCTCCAACCGCCGCGCATGGGCGAGTACACGCGAGATGTGTTCCATCAGGTCGTTGATGCGCACCAGCAGCACTTCGTCGCGCCCGGCCGGTCCCCCGGCTGCGGCGGCACCCGGCCCGGGCTCGGAGGCGTCGCTGTAGCGGTTGTCCAGCAGGCTGTCGCGGAATTCCTGCAGCGCGTCGCGCTGCTCTTCGCTGAGGTGTTCCAGGCGGCGCAGCTGGATGCGTGCATCCAGCAGGCCTTCCCAGCTGGAGAAGCCGCGTCGCGCGTTCAGCAGTGCCCGCTGCCAGCGGTCGAGCTGGCGCGTCAGCGGTGCCCGCAGCTCCAGGTAGCGGTCGACCATGGCATTGAGCAGCCGCAGCATCAGGTCTTCGGGGCGCGTCGGCGGGCGGATGCCGTGGACCAGCGCCGCCTGGCCGTTGCCGCGGGCCTTCGCCGGCGGCGCCTGGCAGAGTTCCAGCAGGCGCTGGCGCACCTGCTCGATGGTGCGCGACTGGGCCGGCCCGACCGTGGCCAGCACGTTGTCGAAGACGAAGAAGGCCACCGGCTGCGTATCGATGCGCGCCAGCGCCGGCAGGAAGCCCGGCGCGCGCCGGCGCGGCCTGGGCCCGGCTGCAGCGGCTGCCTCGCCGTTGCCCGCTTCCGTGCTGCCCGCCCCGGCTTCCGCGATCAGGCGGCTGGTCTCCAGCGTCAGCTTGCGGAAGATCACCATGTCATAGGCATGGGTGGTATCGAAGTAGGACGGGTGGGCGGGATTGGTCGCATCCGCCAGATGCAGGTCCAGCACCGATGCGCCCGCCAGCGCGGCCAGCTGGTCGCGCCAGGCGCTTGCTGCCGCCGTCACTTCCTCGATGGTGCAATCGATCCAGATGAAACGGGCCGACGCATGGCCGGCGAGGAAGCCCCGCGCGGCCTCGACGGTGTCGAGCGGGTGGACCTGGCTGGCGGAGAAGCCAAGCAGCTGCATGCGCGGCGGCGGCGCTCAGCGTGCCAGCAGCCGCGCGGCATCGCGCGCGAAATAGGTCAGGATGCCGTCGGCGCCCGCTCGCCGGAAGGCCAGCAGGGACTCCATCATCACCTTGTCGTGGTCGAGCCAGCCGTTCTGCGCGGCGGCCTTCAGCATGGCGTACTCGCCGCTGACCTGGTAGACGTAGGTGGGGAAGCGGAACTCGTCCTTCACGCGGCGCACGATGTCCAGGTAGGGCATGCCGGGCTTGACCATCACCATGTCGGCGCCTTCCATGATGTCCTGCGCTACCTCGCGCAGGGCCTCGTCGGTGTTGGCCGGGTCCATCTGGTAGGTCATCTTGTTGCCCTTGCCCAGGTTGGCGGCGGAGCCGACCGCGTCGCGGAAAGGACCATAGAACGCCGAGGCGTACTTGGCCGAATAGGCCATGATGCGCGTGTGGATGTGGCCGGCTTCCTCGAGTGCGCTGCGCACCGCACCGATGCGCCCGTCCATCATGTCGGACGGCGCCACGATGTCGACGCCGGCCTCGGCCTGGGTCAGCGCCTGCCGGACCAGGATCTCCACGGTGACGTCGTTGATCACGTAGCCGTTTTCGTCCAGTACGCCGTCCTGGCCGTGGCTGGTGTAGGGGTCGAGCGCCACGTCGGTCAGCACGCCCAGTTCGGGGAAGCGCTCCTTCAGCGCGCGCACGGCGCGTGGGATCAGGCCCTCGGCGTTCGTGGCTTCGATGCCGTCCGGCGTCTTGAGCGACGGGTCGATCACCGGGAACAGCGCAATCACCGGAATCCCCAGTTCCACGCAGTCCTGCGCCACCGGCAGCAGCAGGTCGACCGAGACGCGCTCGACGCCCGGCATCGACGCCACGCTTTCGCGCTTGTCGTGGCCATCCAGCACAAAGACCGGATAGATCAGGTTGTCGGGGGTCAGGCGATGCTCGCGCATCATGCGGCGCGAGAAGTCATCGCGGCGCATGCGGCGGGGACGGTATTCGGGGAAGGTGGACATGAACGGAATCAGCGGAGTGATGCGCCGGCCGGCCTGGCCGGCGCTGCGGCATGGGCATGTTGCCGGCCAGGCCGGCGGTCCCGTGAAAAAGAAAGTCGAGAAAAACTAAACTTTCGGGCGTGCCCGCTATCATACTCGCGGACACTCTGCGTTGCGCCATGCGCGGCGCGGTGTCCCCCGCTACTCCTCCCTGAGCGGGTACCCGTCGCCCTTCGTGGCGGGAATGTTCCTCCCCGTTGCATGCAACGGGGTTTTTTTTGCCCGCGTGCCGTGGCGCTCAGGGCGCCGGCTGCTCGCCGCCGGCCGCGTCGGGGGCCTCGGGCTGCGTCGCGGGCTTGGCGTCGGCCGCCTGCGCCTCGGGCAGGCCGAGCCAGCCGGCCACGACGCGCTGGGCCTCTTCGATGCCGCGCCGTTTCAGGCTGGAAAACAACTGCGCGGTCAGCGGCACCGGTTGTTCGAGCTGTGCCGCGTATTCCGCCAGCATGCGCCGGGTTTCACGCAAGGCCAGGGCGTTCTCGCTGTTGGTGAGCTTGTCGGCCTTGGTCAGCAGCACGTGGATGGGCCGCCCCGTGGGCAGGAACCACTCGACCATCTGGCAATCGAGGTCGGTGAACGGGCGGCGGGCGTCCATCATCAGCACCAGGCCGGCGAGCTGCGTGCGCGTCTGCACGTAGTCGCTCAGCAGGCCCTGCCAGTGGAACTTGGCGGTGCCCGAGACCTGGGCGTAGCCGTAGCCGGGAAGGTCGACCAGGAAGGCCAGCGGCTCCGGTGCCTTGACCGGTGCCACCGAGAAATAGTTGATGTGCTGGGTGCGCCCCGGTGTGCGCGACGAGAAGGCCAGGCGCTTCTGGTTGCACAACACGTTGATGGCGGTCGACTTGCCGGCGTTGGAGCGACCGGCGAACGCCACTTCCGGCACGGCCGTGGCGGGCAGGTCGCGCAGGTGGTTGACGGTATTGAAGAAGCGGGCCTGGTGTAGGAGGGACATGCGGTCGGGACTAAGCGGCTGGACGATGGCAAGACAGGTCGTCTCGCGCCATCGGGCAGCGCGGGTTGGGGCCGGCGGCGGCGAGGCCGCGCCTTGGGAGCCGGGTCGGGTGGCGTTGCCGCCGCGCCGGGGTCGGCGCCATCTTTCGAGGAGACGATTTATTGTACAATAAGCCGGTTTACGGTCTCCGGATTGGGTGACGCGTGGCATCCTTGCGCCGCCCTAGGCTTCTCCAGGAGGTCTTGCGTGTCCGTTTCATTGTGGTAGCAGCGCGGCCTTTGCGCGCTCGCCATCGGCGCTGCGTCCCTTCCCGACGCCGTGTGCGTGGCGGGTCGGAGGGGGCCGGAAGCTTCTACCCGGACCGGCGCGCGGCGGGCCCGCGGGGCGCGCCGCCGGGTCTGGGCGGTGGCGCCGGGCGCAGGTCGCGTAGAACCCTGGACATCACCACCCTGCACGCCGCGCGTCCTCACCGCGGCATGCAGGCAAGCGGCACGCAGCACGGTTTCGATAACAAATCAGACAAGGTGTGCGAATGAACCGCATTGCGCAATTCCTGGCTATCGTGGCACTGGCCCTGCCGGCCGCCACCATGACCAGTCTGGCATCCGCTGCAGAACAAGCCGCACAGGCACCGAAAGCGGACCCCGCCAAGGGTGAAACGCTGTACACGCAGGGCGCCCCCGATCGCAATGTCCCCGCCTGCCTGAGCTGCCACGGCGCCAACGGCAACAGCGGCGGCGCCGCCAATCCGAAGCTCGCCGGCCAGCATCCCGAGTACATCGTCAAGGAACTGCAGAACTTCAAGGCGAAGACCCGCAACAACGCCATCATGTCGGCCTATGCCGCCACGCTGAGCGACCAGGAAATGCGCGATGTCGGCGCCTACCTGGCCAAGCAGGGACTGAAGCCTGCCACGGCCAAGAACAAGGACACCATCGAGGCCGGCCAGAAGATCTACCGCGGCGGCATTGCCGCCAAGGCTGTGCCGGCCTGCGCCGCCTGCCACGGCCCGACCGGCGCCGGCATCCCGGCCCAGTATCCGCGCATCGGCGGTCAGTGGGCCGACTACACCGAGGCGCAGCTGGTCGCGTTCCGCCAGGGCACGCGCACCAACAACCCGGTGATGACGGCCATCGCCGCGCGCATGTCGGACGCCGAGATCAAGGCAGTGGCCGACTACGTCGCCGGCGTCCGCTGAGGCTGGCCTGCGCCGGAGCGGCCCGAGGCCCTGCGGCAAGCTGACGCAGGAACGGGGCGCGGCCCGGCGCGCGGAGTATCATCGAACAGGGTGGGCTGCTCGCCGAGCAGGTCCGCCCTTTTTCTTGCCAACCTATGCTCCAAGCATCCGGCCACCCGTCTGGCCACAAGTTTGGCCACAACCGGCTGTAGGGCCTGACCGCACATGTCGACCGCTTCCACTTCGGGACTGCACCTGAAGACACCCCACCGCCTGCTGCGCGACGCGGTCGAGCTGCTGTCCTCGATGCGCTTCGCCATCACGCTGCTGACGGTGATCGCCATCGCCAGCGTGATCGGCACCGTGCTCAAGCAGAACGAGCCCTACCCGAACTACGTCAACCAGTTCGGGCCGTTCTGGGCCGACCTGTTCCATGCGCTGTCGCTGCAGAAGGTCTACAGCTCCTGGTGGTTCCTGTTGATCCTGGCCTTCCTGGTCATCTCGACCTCGCTGTGCATCGCGCGCAACGCCCCCAAGATGGTGGCCGACATGCGTTCGTGGAAGGACCATGTGCGCGAGCGCAGCCTGCGTGCCTTCCACCACCGCGGCGAATTCGATACCGGGCGCGGGCGCGCCGATGCTGCCGCTCACCTGCAGGCACTGCTGCACAACCGTGGCTACCGCATCCGGCCGGTGGCCCACGAGGGTGCCACGCTGCTGGCGGCCAAGGCCGGTGCTGCCAACAAGCTGGGCTACATCCTCGCTCACAGCGCCATCGTGGTGATCTGCCTGGGCGGGCTGATCGACGGCGACATGCTGATCCGCGCACAGATGTGGTTCGGCGGCAAGACGCCGATCTCGGGCAATGCCGTGATCAGCGAGATTCCGCCGCAGCATCGCCTGTCGGCCAGCAACCCGGGCTTCCGCGGCAATGCCTTCGTGCCCGAGGGGGCCACCGTTTCCACCGCCATTCTCAACGTGGCCGACGGCGCCCTGGTGCAGGACCTGCCGTTCACGCTCACGCTGAAGAAATTCACCATCGAGCACTATTCCACCGGCATGCCCAAGCTGTTCGCCTCGGACGTGGTGGTGACCGACCGCGCCACCGGCAAGCGCACCGAGGCCACGATCAAGGTCAACGAGCCGCTGGTGGTGGATGGCGTGGCCATCTACCAGTCGAGCTTCGAGGATGGTGGCTCGCACCTGAAGTTCGTCGGCTATCCGATGCAGGGCTCGTCCGACAAGACATTCGCCTTTACCGGCAGCGTCGGCGGCAATGCCCCGCTGGCCGGCACCGGTACCGCGGCGGACCAGGATGGCCTGACGGTGGAGTTCAGCGATTTCCGGCTAATGAACATCGAGAACGTCACCGATGCCTCGGGCAAGCCCGACGCGCGCGGTGTGGCGCGCCAGTCGCTCAATGCCAAACTGGAATCCCATCTCGGCGCGGCCGCGAATCCCGAGCGCGCCAAGGAACTGCGCAACGTCGGTCCGTCGGTGCAGTACAAGCTGCGAGATCGCAATGGCCAGGCGCGTGAGTTCAACAACTACATGGTGCCGGTACAGCTCGACGGGCAGACGGTCTTTCTGGCCGGCGTGCGCGACTCCCCCAACGAGCCCTTCCGCTACCTGCGCATTCCTGCCGACGACCAGGGCAGCGTGGCCGACTGGATGCGCCTGCGCGCCGCGCTGCAGGACCGTGGCATGCGCGGCGAGGCAGCGCGCCGTTTTGCGCAGGCGTCGATGCCCGGCGAGGACAAGGCCACGCTGCGCACGCAACTTGCCGAAAGCGCCCTGCGCGCGCTCGACCTGTTTGCAGGCGCCAGCCGTCCGGCGCCGGATGCGCCGCCGGGCGGCTTTGCCGCGGTGGCCGCCTTCCTGGAAAAGACCGTGCCGCAGGCCGAGCAGCAGAAGGCGGCCGACGTGCTGCTCAAGATCCTGAACGGTTCCATGTGGGAGCTGTGGCAGATATCGCGCGAGCACGACAAGCTACCGGTGGTGCCCAACAGCGTGCAGAGCGGCGCCTTCCTGCAGCAGGCGGTCAATGCGCTGTCCGACAGCGTCTTCTACCAGGCGCCGGTCTTCCTGCAGCTCGAAGACTTCCAGCAGGTCCAGGCCAGCGTGTTCCAGCTGACCCGTGCGCCGGGCAAGAACATCGTGTATCTTGGCTGTCTGCTGCTGGTGCTGGGCGTGTTCGCCATGCTCTATATCCGCGAGCGGCGCGTCTGGATCTGGATCAAGGACCGCGCCGAGGGGGCGGGCAGCCACGTGCTGATGGCCATGTCGACCCAGCGCCGCACGCTGGACTTCGAGAAGGAGTTCACGGCCTTGCGCGACGATGTGCGCCGCGCCGCAGGCGCGCCGGCCGAGGAGGCCGGGGCCGCGGTGGCGGCAGAAGACCGGCCGGCTCACTAGGCCGGCCAGGCAAGGTCCGCGAGGGCAGCCCGCGCCAGGCGGGCGGGGCGGCGCGCCGCACGCGCCGGAGAAAACAGCGGCGCCGGTCCGGCCGGCGCGCGATGATGCAGGCAGGAGATATGTCGTCCAATGTGAACCAGGCGAGCGCCGGCATGGGCGCCGCGCGGCCCGGCGCCGCCGCCGAACCGGCGCCTTACCTCGAACCGTCTTTCCTGCGCCGCCTCGGCTGGCTCGACTGGGTCTTCGCCCTGCTGCTCGCCGTCGGCGCGGGCGTGGCGCTGACCCGCTACGGCAACTGGATGAACGGCTATGACAAGGCCGTGCTGATCGCCTCGGTGCCGACCTTCGCGCTGCTCGGCTGGCACTGGAAACCGGTGCGCCTGCTGATGGTGGTATTGGCCGTGCTGGCGCTGTCCGCCCTGCAGCTTTACCAGGGGCAGCTTGCGCGCGCCGAGCAGGCCTTCTTCCTGAAGTATTTCCTCTCGAGCCAATCGGCCATCCTGTGGATGAGCGCGCTGGTCTTCCTTTCTACGCTGTTCTACTGGGGCGGCCTGCTGGCGCGCAGCGCCACCGGCTACAGCATCGGCCACCAGCTGTGCTGGGCGGCAGTCGCGCTGGGCTTCACCGGCTTGCTGGTGCGCTGGTACGAGTCCTACCTGATCGGCACCGACATCGGGCATATCCCCATCTCGAACCTGTATGAAGTGTTCGTGCTGTTCACGCTGATCACATCGCTGTTCTACCTGTACTACGAGGGCCGCTACGCCACGCGCGCGCTGGGTCCCTTCGTGATGCTGGTGGTGTCGGCCGCGGTCGGCTTCCTGCTGTGGTACACGGTGAGCCGCAATGCGCAGGAGATCCAGCCCCTGGTGCCGGCGCTGCAGAGCTGGTGGATGAAGATCCACGTGCCGGCGAACTTCATCGGCTACGGCACCTTCGCGCTGGCCGCGATGGTAGCAGTGGCCTACCTGCTCAAGCAGAAAGGCATCCTGGCCGAGCGCCTGCCGGCGCTGGAGGTGCTGGACGATGTCATGTACAAGGCGATCGCGATCGGTTTCGCCTTCTTCACCATCGCCACCATCCTGGGAGCGTTGTGGGCCGCCGAGGCCTGGGGCGGGTATTGGAGCTGGGACCCCAAGGAGACCTGGGCGCTGATCGTCTGGCTGAACTACGCAGCCTGGTTGCACATGCGCCTGATGAAGGGCTTGCGCGGCACCATGGCGGCCTGGTGGGCACTGGTCGGCCTGTTGGTCACGACCTTTGCCTTCCTGGGGGTGAACATGTTCCTGTCCGGCCTGCACAGCTACGGCGAGCTGTAGTCCCGTACCACGGCCGCACCGTCGTGATGTGACGGATTTGACGCATCGCAAGGAACCTGCCCCCTGGGCAGGTTTTTTTTCGCGCCGAGGATGAAAAGCGCCGTATTCGGTGTTTACTGAGAGGACGGCGCCGGCTGGCGGCGCCTTTTTTTGCTTTTTTCTTTTGACTGGAGACTGACATCATGGCCCGTTTCTGTCGTACCGCTCCCTTCGCGCGCGCCGGCGCCCTGGCCCTGGCCTGCTCGGCTGTCCTGCTGGCGGCCTGTTCCAGCATGGGAATGGGAAGCTCCAGCGGCAATATGCCGCCCACGGTCAAGGTGACGAATGGTGCGCTGAGTGATCCCCAGGGCCTGACCCTCTATGTGTTCGACCGTGACAATGTCGGGGCCGGCGTCAGCGCCTGCAACGGCGCCTGCGCAAAGAACTGGCCGCCGCTGCTGGCCCAGCCCGGCACGTCGCCGAGCGGTGACTTCACCATCATCACGCGCGAGGATGGCAGCAAGCAGTGGGCCTACCGCGGCCGTCCGCTTTACCGCTTCGCCAAGGATGCCAGCCCGGGGGACCGCGCCGGCGACAACTTCAACAACGTCTGGCACGTCGCCACGCCCTGACGCATCGGGCCCGAGCGGCCCGCGCCGGCGTGACGGAGCCGGCGCGGCCGCCATGCCCTGGGGAGATGGGTGGCTTGGTGGCGGCACGGCAAGAAAACTGTCAGGTTCGGGGCGTACCGTCCGACCAAGGCTGGTGTCCGATGCCCGATGCGGCGCGATGGTGTGTCCCCGGGCTGGCCCGTACAAAGGAAAGACCATGCTGATTCCTCCTCCGCGATGGCTGCGCGGCACCGATGTGCCCGCCTCCGAGATCACGCCGCGCTCGCTGTTCGAGTCGCGCCGGCGACTGCTGGCGCTGGCGGCCGGCGGCGGAGCGATCGGCGCACTCGGCCCCTGGGCCGCGCGCCACGCGCGTGCCCAGGTGCCGGCCGGCCACGGCCCGCGGCTGGCGGCGGTGCTGAACCGCAGCTATGTGGTGGCAGACCGGCAGACATCCTATGAGGACATCACCACCTACAACAATTTCTATGAATTCGGCACGGACAAGTCCGATCCGGCCCGCTTCGCCGACACGCTGCGCCCGCGCCCCTGGCAGGTCGTGGTGGAAGGCCTGGTCAACAAGCCCAAGGTGTTCGACCTGGATGAGCTGCTGAAGCTGGCGCCGCTGGAGGAGCGCATCTGCCGGATGCGCTGCGTCGAGGGCTGGTCGATGGTGATCCCCTGGATCGGTTACTCCCTGGCGAACCTGGTGCGCCGCGTCGAGCCGCAGGGCAGCGCCAAGTACGTGCAGTTCCTCACGCTGGCCGACAAGAAACAGATGCCCGGACTGGCCAGCCCGGTGCTGGACTGGCCCTATAGCGAGGGTTTGCGCATGGACGAAGCCATGCACCCGCTCGCACTGCTGGCCTTCGGCCTGTACGGCGAAGTGCTGCCCAGGCAGAACGGCGCGCCGGTGCGCATGGTGTTGCCATGGAAGTACGGCTTCAAGGGGGCCAAGTCCATCGTGCGCATCCGCTTCGTCGAGCGGCAGCCGCCGACCAGCTGGAACCAGGCGGCGCCGCAGGAGTACGGCTTCTTCTCGAATGTCAATCCGGAGGTCGACCATCCGCGCTGGAGCCAGGCCACCGAGCGCCGCATTGGCGAGGATAAGGGCGGCGGTGGCTTTGCCGCGCTGTTCGCGCCCAAGCGCAAGACGCTGATGTTCAACGGCTACGCCGAGCAGGTGGCCTCGCTCTACCAGGGCATGGACCTGAGGAAGTACTTCTGATGGCCGCCCCGGACCTGCCTGCAGGCCAGGGGCCGGCCACGGCCGCCGGGCGCTGGAGCCTGGCCGCGCCGACCCCCGCGGCCCTGCGTGCGATCAAGCTGGCGGCATGGCTGCTGGCCCTGCTGCCGTTCGTACGCCTGCTCTATCTGGGGGCGACCGACCGCTTCGGCGCCAATCCCCTGGAATTCGTCACGCGCTCAACCGGTACCTGGACCCTGGTGATGCTGTGCGCGACGCTGGCGGTGACGCCGCTGCGGCGGCTGCTGGGCTGGAACTGGCTGGTGCGGCTGCGCCGCATGCTGGGCCTGTTCGCCTTCTTCTATGGCTTGCAGCACTTCCTGCTGTGGGTCGGCGTGGACCGCGGCTTCGACTTCGCCTACATGCTGAAGGACGTGGCCAAGCGGCCGTTCATCACGGTGGGATTCGCTGCCTTCATGCTGATGGTGCCATTGGCCGCGACCTCCACCAACGCGATGGTACGGCGCCTTGGCGGCAGGGCCTGGCAGCGCCTGCACCGGGCCGTCTATGCGATCGCGGTGCTGGCCATCCTGCACTACTGGTGGCACAAGTCAGGCAAGCACGATTTCGCCGTGGTGTCGGTCTATGCCACGGTGGTGTTCGTGCTGCTGGGACTGCGGCTGTGGTGGCGCAGACCGCGGGCGCAGGAGGTGCGCCACGCATAAGGGGCGGCGCGGAGCGGGGTGCAGGGGGAGCGGGACGCCGCTCCCCCCGTGGAGGCGTCAGCCCTGCAGCAGTCGCTCGCCGCGGTACAGGTCCTCGACGCGTTCGCGCTCGCGCACCAGGTGCACGGTGTCGCCGTCGACCATGACTTCGGCGGCACGCGTGCGCGTGTTGTAGTTCGAACTCATGACGAAGCCGTAGGCGCCAGCCGACATGATGGCCAGCAGGTCGCCCGGTTGAACTGCCAGGGCGCGGTCGCGGCCGAGCCAGTCGCCAGACTCGCAGACCGGGCCGACCACGTCGTAGGTCACGGCCTGCGCGGCGCGCGGCGCGACCGCTTCGATGGCGTGGTAGGCCTCGTACATGGCCGGGCGCGCCAGATCGTTCATCGCGGCATCGACGATGCAGAAGTTCTTGGTGGCACCCGGCTTCAGGTACTCGACGCGCGCGAGCAGCAGGCCGGCATTGCCCACCAGGGAGCGGCCCGGCTCGAACAGCACTTCACGGTGGCCGTGGCCGCGCGCGGCCACGTGCGACAGCAGCGTCGAGGCGAAGGCCGTGATGTCCGGCGGCGTTTCGTCGGCGTAGGTGATGCCTAGGCCGCCGCCGACATCGATGTGCTCCAGGTCGATGCCTTCCTGCGCCAGTGCCTCCACCACGTCCAGCACCTTGTCCAGTGCCTCCAGGTAGGGCGCCACTTCGGTGATCTGCGAGCCGATATGGCAGTCGATGCCCACCACCTCAAGGTGGGGCAGGGCCGCCGCGGCGCGGTAGGTCGGCAGCACGTCCTCGAAGGCGATGCCGAACTTGTTGCCCTTCAGGCCGGTGGAAATGTAGGGGTGCGTCCTGGCGTCGACGTCCGGGTTGATGCGCAGCGACACGCGCGCGCGCTTGCCCAGCCGGCCGGCCACGGCGTTCAGCCGGTCCAGTTCGGGAATGGACTCGACGTTGAACGACAGCACCTCGTGCGAGAGCGCCAGTTCCATCTCCGCCGCGCTCTTGCCCACGCCGGAGAACACCACCTTGCGCGGATCGCCGCCGGCGGCCAGCACCCGCATCAGCTCGCCGCCCGAGACGATATCGAAGCCCGCGCCCAGGGCGGCGAAGACCTGCAGCACGGCCAGGTTGGAGTTGGCCTTCATCGCGTACTGCACGCGCGCATGGCGGCCGGCGCAGGCGGCGGCGTAGGCCTCGTAGGCGGCGGTCAGCGCGGCGCGCGAGTAGACGTAGGTCGGCGTACCGAATTCGGCGGCGATGCGCGACAGCGGCACTTGCTCGACGGCAAGCTCGCCGTCGCGACGTTGGAAGAAGGCGTTCATGGTCACTTGGAGGCGGGGGCGCTCGCGGCCGGCGCCGCGGCTGCGGGGGCGCCTGGCGCGTAGACGGCGTCGGGACGGCCCAGTCCCGGATCGGGTGCGGCGGGCGCGGTCGGCTCGGGCGGGCGCTTGGGCATCACCAGCGGGCCGCGCACGCCGCATCCCGACAGCAGGGACATCGCAAGGCTGGCGGCAAACGCCGATACAATCGCTACACGACGCAACATCGGGTCGTCCTTGAAGAAGCGTCCCGGCCGGGACGGGCCGGGACCATCGGAATTGCATTCAAATACAGCGCCGGCCGCGCCCGCGCCTGCATGATGCGGGCGCAGGAAGAGCGGCCGGCGGACCTTGGAGTTTAGCATGCCCCCCTTGAGCGAGAGCGAGTTCCTGGCCCTGGCAGAACAGGAGCTGGACCGTCTGGAACGCGCCGTGGAAGACGCGGCGGATGCCGCCGGTGCCGACATCGAGATCAACCGCAGCGGCAACGTGATGGAGCTGGAATTCGAAGACGGCTCCAAGATCATCGTCAACAGCCAGGCGCCGATGCAGGAGCTGTGGGTGGCGGCACGCGCGGGCGGCTTCCACTTCCGCCGCGACGGCGGGCGCTGGGTCGACACGCGCGGCGGCGGCGAATTGTTCGAGGCGCTGTCGCGCTACCTGAGCCAGCAGGCAGGGGTGGTGCTGACCCTGGCCTGAGGCTGATCCTGGCCCGAGGCGTGCGGGCGCGCGCCTGCGCTGCCATGCCCATGAAAAAGCCGGCCACAGGGCCGGCTTTTTCATGGGCGGGAGGCGGCTGCCAGTTGTCTCTAGCGTTTCAAGCGCCGCCGAACATCTCCAGGACGCGCTTCTTCTCCGCTTCGGCATCGGCCGGCGACTGCGGCTGCGAGGCGCCGCTGTCGGCCTTGCCGGGCCACGGGTCGCCCAGGCCCACCGAGGCTACGCCGGCACCACCGGCATTTTCCTCGAAGGTCCAGTCTCCGCCGGCCATCACCACCCCCTCCGGCGGCTGGCGCTCGGGGATTTCCGGCACGCCCTTGAGGGCATGGCTCATGTAGCCGACCCAGATCGGCAGTGCCAGGCCGCCGCCGGTCTCGCGCACGCCCAGGCTCTTGGGCTGGTCGTAGCCCATCCAGGCGATCGCCACCAGGCCCGGCGTATAGCCGGCGAACCAGGCATCGACCGCATCGTTGGTGGTACCGGTCTTGCCGGCCAGGTCGTTGCGGCCAAGGCGCTGCTTGGCGAGGTTGGCCGTGCCCATGCGCACCACATCGCGCAGCATGCTGTCGGCGATGAAGGCTGTGCGGGCATCGAGCACGCGCACGGCATCCTGGCCGGCGCGCGCGGGCCTGGTCTCTGACAGCACGTTGCCGCGCGCGTCGACGACCTTCTGGATCAGGAAGGGATTGACGCGGTAGCCGCCGTTGGCGAATACCGAATAGGCTGCCGCCATCTGCAGCGGGGTCACGCTGCCCGAGCCCAGCGCCATCGGCAGGTAGGCGGGATGCTTGTCGGCGTCGAAGCCGAAGCGCGTGATGTAGTCCTGGGCGTATTGCGTGCCGATCGCGCGCAGGATGCGCACCGAGACCAGATTCTTCGACTTGGCCAGCGCGCGGCGCATGGTCATCGGGCCTTCGAACTTGCCGTCGTAGTTCTTCGGCTCCCAGACCTGGCCGCCGGTGTCGGGGCCGATGGTCAGCGGCGCGTCGTTGATCACGGTGGCAGGGGAGAAGCCTTTCTCCAGCGCAGCCGAGTAGATGAAAGGCTTGAAGCTTGAACCGGGCTGGCGCCACGCCTGCGTCACGTGGTTGAACTTGTTGCGGTTGAAGTCGAAGCCGCCCACCATCGAGCGGATCTGGCCATCGTTGGGGTCGATCGAGATGAAGGCCGCCGACACCTCGGGCAGCTGCGTGACCGACCAGGCGCCCTTGGCATCCTGCGTCACGCGGATGATGGCGCCCGGGCGCATCTTCATTTTCGGCTGGGCGCTGGCCGACAGCGAGGGGGCGATGAATCGCAGCGCCGCACCTTCGATGGTGGCGACCTCGCCCGACAGCAGCGTGGCCGTGACCTGGCGCGGCGTCACGCTGGTGACCACGGCCGAGCGCAGGTCGTCGCTGCCGGGGTGTTCCAGCAGCGCGTCGTCGATGGCCTGCTCGCGGTCGTCGGCATTGCCCGGCAGGTCGATGAAGGCCTCCGGCCCGCGGTAGCCGTGCTTGCGCTCGTAATTCATGATGCCGTCGCGCACGGATTCATAGGCGGCGTCCTGGTCGGGCTTGCGCAGCGTGGTGTAGACGGTCAGGCCGCGCGTATAGGTCTCTTCGCGGTACTGGGCGTACATCAGCTGGCGCACCATCTCGGCCACGTACTCGGCATGGGTCGAGAACTCGTTGCCTTCGCTGCGTACCTTCACCTCCTCGTGCAGCGCCTGCTCATATTGCTCCGGCGTGATGTAGCGCAGGTCGCGCATGCGCTGCAGGATGTACTCCTGGCGCACCTTGGCGCGCTTCGGGTTGACCACCGGGTTGTAGGCCGAGGGCGCCTTGGGCAGGCCCGCCAGCATGGCCGCTTCGGCGATGCTGAGGTCCTGGATCGACTTGCCGAAATACACGCGCGCCGCGCTGGCGAAGCCGTAGGCGCGCTGTCCCAGGTAGATCTGGTTCATGTACAGCTCGAGGATCTGGTCCTTGCTCAGGTTCGCCTCGATCTTGTACGACAGCAGCATCTCGTAGATCTTGCGCGTATAGGTCTTCTCGCTCGACAGGAAGAAGTTGCGCGCCACCTGCATGGTGATGGTCGAGGCGCCCTGCGACAAGCCGCCGCGCAGGTTGGCCAGGCCCGCACGCAGCACGCCGACGAAGTCGACGCCGCCGTGCTCGTAGAAGCGGTCGTCCTCGATCGCCAGCACTGCCTTCTTCATGATGTCCGGGATCTGCGTGATCGGCACGAAATTGCGGCGCTCTTCGCCGAACTCGCCGATCAGCACGTTGTCCGCGGTGTAGACGCGCAGCGGGATCTTGGGACGGTAGTCCGTGATGGTGTCGAGCGAAGGCAGGTTCGGGGCTGCCACCAGCAGGGCATAACCGAGCAGCAGCGCAACGGCGACGGCACCGGCCAGCAGCAGGCCGAATCCCCACATCAGCGCGCGCTGCCAGAGGGGGCGGCGGGCGGGGGCGGGCGTCGTCGGTTGTGGGGTGACCATGGGGAATTTGCCTAGTCTGAGGTGCCCGGATTATATCGCCCGTGTCCCTGCGCTCCGCTTCGCCGGTGACGGAAGCGCCGCAGCAGTGCTGTTACAAGATGTAATGCCTTGGAAACCTGTCTGAAACCGCGTGGAAGTCGGCAAAGTGCCTTCGCGGCGCATGCGGGAGAGGGGCGTCGGATTTTGGCAACGCTTTGGCAGGGGCGGAAACAAATTAAATGCGTGTCCAGACCGGCACATTGCCAGCGCTCCGCCTTTTTGTGAGAATCCTCGAACAGAAAACGGGAAACGTTTCATCCAAGAAACAGGATTCGTCCAATTAGAGCAGACATGCCAGGGGCGAGTTCAAATGTCAGGGGGTCACCTTGCGACGGGGCATCTTGTCGGGGCTTCTGCGCCGGACTACGGTCGGCGTGGATATTGGTTCGTCCAGCGTCAAGGTAGTGGAGCTGTCGGTCGGCGGCAGCAAGCAGGACTACCGGCTGGAGAAATGCGCCAGCGAACTGCTGGACCGCAATGCCGTTGCCGATGGCAACGTGGTCGATATCGCAGCGGTCGGTGCCGCGCTCAAGCGTGCGCTGGGCAAGGCCGGCATCCGCACCAAGGATGTGGTGCTGGGCGTGCCGTCCATGCTGACCGAGTCGCAGACCGTCAGCCTGCCCGACAACCTGACGGACGACGAACTCTATCTGCAGGTGGAATCCGAGGCGCACCGCCTCTATCCGCCATCGCAACCCGTCAACTTCGATTTTGCCGTGATCGGTCCCAACGAGACCGAGGGCGGCATCGGCGTGCGCGTGACGGCGGCCAACAGCGACCGTGTGCAGGAACGCGTCACCGCCGCCGAGATGGCCGGACTGAAACCGCAGGTGATGGACATCGAGGAGTACGCCGTGCAGCGCTCCGTGGTCCACATGCTCGGCGTGCCGGAAGCGCTCTCCGAAGCCGATGCGCGCATGCTGCCGGTGGTGGCGGTGGTGCACCTGGGCGGCAGCCGTTCCAAGGCCATCTTCTACCAGGGCTGGCAGGAGTTGTACGAGCAGGCGCTGGGCAGCTATGGTGACCAGCTCACGCAGAGCGTGGCCCGCATGTTCTCGCTCGACGCGCTCAAGGCCGAGGTCAAGAAGCGCAAGAACACCTTGCCGGAAGCCTGGCGCACCCAGTTGCTGAAGCCTTCGCTGCAGATGCTGGCCGAGGAAGTGGACGGCGCGGTGCGCAACTTCATCAGCGGCTCCGGCGTGGCCCGGGTCGACGAGATCCTGCTGTCCGGCGGCCACGCCTCGCTGCTGGGCGTGCAGGCGGCGATCGAGCAGCAGACCCACATCACCACCACGCTCGCTAATCCTTTCGCCAATATGGCGACCGCCGGCAAGGTCAACGAACGCTACCTGCAGCGCGACCTGCCGGCCTACATCGTCGGCGCCGGGCTGGCGCTGCGCGGATTGCAATAGCCCGACGGGAGACATCATGCCGATCCATTCGATCCCGTCGGTCAACCTGCTGCCCTACCACGAAGCACGCAAGGCCGCCCGGCGCAGGAAGGTCTACACGATGCTGGCGGCTGCCGCTGGCGGTGGCCTGCTGGTGGTGCTGCTGGGCGGCTTCTACATCGACAGCCGCGTCAGTGCCGAGGAAGGACTGAACCAGATGCTGCGCCAGGAGAACGCGCGCATGGATGGCCAGATCCGCGAAGTCGATGCGCTGAAGAAGGACATCGATTCCCTGCTGCAACGGCAGCAGGCGGTGGAGAGCCTGCAGACCGAACGCAACCGCCCCGTGCAACTGCTGGAGGAACTGGTGCGCCAGGTGCCGGAAGGCGTCTACCTGACCAGCCTCAAGCAGACCGGCGACAGCTTCACCGTGTCCGGCGTGGCCCAGTCGAACGAGCGCGTTTCCGAACTGCTGCGCAACATCGGCCAGGTGGCCTGGCTCGACAAGGCCGAACTGGTCGAGTCCAAGGCGGTGACCATGACCAACAACCTGCGCGAGCAACGCCGCTTGTTCGACTTCTCGATGCGCTTTGCCTATCGGGCGCCCGAGGCGGCCGACGCCGGCAAGGCAAGACGCGGGGCCGGCGGTGCTGCCGCCTCCATGCCCACGGTGCCTGCCGCGGCGAACAAGGGCTGATCATGGCGCTCAATTCCGAAATCTCGCTGGCCGCTCTCAATGACCTGGCCGGCCAGTTCCGCGGCCTGAACCTGAACGAGCCCGAGACCTGGCCGCAGGCGCCGCGGGTGGCGTTCGCGCTGCTGGCCTGCTTGCTGGTGCTGGTGCTCGGCTGGCAGTTCTACTGGAGCGGCAAGTTCGACGAGCTCGATGCCAGGCGCAACGAGCAGAACACCCTGAAGCAGGCGTACCAGACCAAGGTGGCGCAGATCGCCAACCTGGCCGCGCTGCGGGAGCAGAAGCGCGAGGTCGAGCAGCGCGTCGCCCTGCTGGAGCGACAGCTCCCGAACAAGACCGAGATGGACGCGCTGCTGGCCGACGTCAACCATGCGGGCGTGGCCCGAGGCCTGCAGTTCGAGTTGTTCAAGCCGCAGGCCGCGGTCATCAAGCCTTATTTCGCCGAGATCCCGGTGAACCTGAAGGTCACGGGCCGCTATCACGACGTGGCACAGTTCAACGCCGACGTGGCGGCGCTGTCGCGTATCGTCACCATGCGGGGCCTGCAGCTCACCGCCGGCAAGGACGGCAGCGGCCTGACCATGGAGGCGGAGGCGATGGCCTATCGCACGCTGGACGCTGACGAGCAGGCGGCGCAGCGCAAGGCAGCCGCCGATGCGGCCAAGAACAAGAAGGGCGCAGGCCAGCCGGGAGGCGCCAAATGATCCGGCTGATCCGCTCCCTTCCTGCCGGCCGCATACGCGTGCTCGGCGCCGCGTTGCTGGGGGCCGCGCTGCTCAGCGCCTGTGGTGACGGCGAGGAGGACGCGCTGCGCCATTGGATGGCCTCGACCCGCACCGCCAAGGCGCCGCCGCCCGCGCCCCTGCCGCAGCCTACCCCCTTCGTGCCGCGCGAGTACGCGGGGCGCAATGCTCCCGAACCCTTTTCGCAGACCAAGATCGGCGATCTCAACCGGGTGCTTTCCGAATCCCCGGAAGCCGGCCGGCGGCGCGAGCCGCTGGAAGACTTTCCGCTGGAGAACTTCAAGATGCTGGGGGCCATGCACAAGCGCGGCGAAACCTACGGCATCGTCCAGGTAGATAACAAGATCCACCACGTCAAGGTGGGTCAGTACCTCGGCCAGAACTATGGCCGGGTGGTCCGCATCACTGATCAGACGATCGAGTTGCGTGAATTGGTCCGGGAAGGGGTAGGGGAGTGGAAACAGAAAATGACCAGCCTGAAACTGGAGGGAGCGGCATGAGCGCGCAACGCTGGACGCGCGCCTTCGCCGCCGCCGCGATGGTGCTGTCGCTGGCGCTGTCGCTGGCGCTGTCGCCGGCATGGGCGCAAGGCAGTACGTCGCCGAATCTCGTCAAGTCGGTGGACGTGGCCACTGTCGGTGAGCAGACCGTCTTCACCATCGACCTGGCTGCGTCGCCGGCGCAGCCGCCTGTGGATTTCTCCACGCAGAGTCCGGCGCGCATCGCCATCGACTTCGTCAACACCGGGTTTGCCGCGGGCCGCGCGCAGTACAGCTACGGCGGCAAGCTGGTGCGTGGTGCCAGCGTGGTGCAGACGGGCGATCGCACGCGCGTGGTGCTGGACCTGGGGCGGCCCGCCACCTATCGCACCGAGCTGAGCGGATCGCGTTTCCTCGTGCGCATCGACAATGTCGCGCCGCAGAGCAAGGCGGCCGCGCCGACCTTCGCCCCGAGCGCCGCGCTGGCTTCCCCGGCTGCGTCGGGCCTGCGCCCTGCCGTGCGCAGCATCGATTTCCGCCGCGGCACCGATGGTGCCGGACGGGTGGTGGTCGACCTGTCCTCGCGCGATTCCGGTGTCAACATCGCGCAGCAGGGCCAGAACGTGGTGGTCGACTTCATCGGTACCGCGCTGCCCGAAAGCCTGCGCCGCCGCTTCGATGTGATGGATTTCGGCACGCCGGTGCAGTCGCTGCGCGCCAGCGATGCCGACGGCAACGCACGCCTGACCATCTCGCCACGTGGCAACTGGGAATACAGCTCCTACCAGACCGACACGCAGTTCGTGGTCGAGGTGCGGCCGGTCAAGGAAGATCCCGCCAAGCTGATCAGCGGACCGGGCTACCGTGGTGAACGGCTTTCGCTGAACTTCCAGAGCATCGATATCCGCTCCTTGCTGCAGGTGTTCGCCGACTTCACCAACCTGAACATCATCACCAGCGATACCGTGCAGGGCAACCTGACGCTGCGTCTCAAGGACGTGCCGTGGGACCAGGCGCTGCAGATCGTGCTGGACGCCAAGGGCCTGGCTTCGCGCCGCAGCGGCAACGTGCTGTGGGTGGCGCCCAAGTCGGAGCTGGCGACCAAGGAAAAGCTCGAGCTCGAGTCACAGCAGCAGATCAGCGAGCTGGAGCCGATCCGCAGCCAGGTATTCCAGCTCAACTACCAGCGCGCCGACGATGTACGTCGCATGCTGCTCGGCCAGGCGGTCGGCGGCCCGGGCGCGGCCGGCTCCGGCCTGGGCACCACCGCCACGGTCGCCGGCGGTGTCGGCGGCACCATGGGCAATACCCGCATGCTGTCCAAGCGCGGCTCGCTGACCGCGGATGCGCGCACCAACCAGCTGTTCGTCTCCGACGTCGCCAGCAAGCTGGAGGAAGTGCAGAACTTCCTGGGCAAGATCGATATCCCGGTACGCCAGGTCATCATCGAGGCGCGCATCGTCGAGGCCACCGACTCCTTCAGCCGCAACCTGGGCGTGAAACTGGGCTTTGCCTCCAAGACCAATGGCGCGGGCTACGGCAATACCTACTCGAACGTGGTCAGTCCGGTGACGGCCAATGCGACCTGGGACAACAGCCCGGCGGTCAGCCTGCCGGCCGCCGTGATCAACGGCGTCAACCCGGCGACCGCGGCCATCAGCCTGTTCAATGCCGGTGCCAGCCGCTTCGTCGCGCTCGAACTGTCGGCGCTGGAAGCCGACGGGCTCGGCAAGATCATCTCCAGCCCGCGCGTGGTGACGGCCAACAACGTCAAGGCGCTGATCGAGCAGGGCACGGAGCTGCCCTACCAGGCCGCCACCTCCAGCGGTGCGACTTCCGTGCAGTTCCGCAAGGCCAACCTGAAGCTGGAGGTGACGCCGCAGATCACGCCGGAGGGCAATGTGCTGCTGGACGTGGATGTCAACAAGGACAGCGTCGGCATCCAGACCACGGCCGGCTTCGCCATCGACACCAAGCACGTGCAGACCCAGGTACTGGTGGATAACGGCGGAACGGTGGTGATCGGCGGCATCTTCATGCAGACGGAGAGCAACAACAGCAATAAAGTGCCTTGGTTGGGTGATATTCCGGTGCTCGGCAACCTCTTCAAGGACAATTCCCGCGTCAACAACCGCTCGGAACTCCTGGTGTTCCTGACGCCGCGCATCCTGAACGACAATGTCTCCCTGAAATAGCCCCGCCGGCGCGCTATGCAGTAGACTGGCAGGCCGCATCGCTGATGCGGCCTTTTTTTATCGCCCCGGCCCTGCTGCCGCATGCGGCACTTGCCCAGAGCGGGCCAAAAGACGAAGATGATGCAGTTCGAGACAGGGGAGGCCCGGTGCGCACCGGCCTCCCGCGTTCTATCCCCCGTGACAGCCTCCCGCCCGAATCTCTTTTTCGTCGGCCTGATGGGCGCCGGCAAGACCACCGTCGGCCGCGCCGTGGCCCGGCGCCTGGATTATCCGTTCTTCGATTCCGACCATGAGATCGAAGCGCGCTGCGGCGTGCGTATCCCCGTGATTTTCGAGCACGAAGGCGAGGCGGGCTTCCGCGAGCGCGAGGCCCAGATGATCGACGAGCTGACGCAGCGCAGCGGCATCGTGCTGGCGACCGGCGGTGGCGCGGTGCTGCGTCCGGAGAACCGCGCCCTGCTGCATGCGCGCGGCACCGTGGTCTACCTGCGCGCCAGTCCGCACGACCTGTGGCTGCGCACCCGCCACGACCGCAATCGCCCGCTGCTGCAGACCGAGGATCCCAAGGGGCGGCTCGAAGCCTTGTACACCGCGCGCGACCCCCTCTATCGCGAAGTGGCTCACTTCATCATCGAGACCGGCAAGCCTTCTGTCGCGCAGCTTGCTAATATGGTCTTGATGCAACTTGAAATGGCCGGCTTCCACGTTGCCGGCGACGATGTGCCGGCCGGTCCGGCGCCACACACGACCCCATGATCACGCTTGAAGTCTCCCTGGGAGAGCGCAGCTATCCCATCCATATCGGCGGCGGCCTGCTTGGCCGGGCCGACCTGCTCCAGCCTCACGTGCGCGGCCAGCACGCCGTCATCGTCACCAACGAGACCGTCGGGCCGCTGTATGCGGCGCGCGTCGAGGCGGCGCTGGCTTCGCTGGGCAAGACCGTGCGCGTCGTCACGCTGCCGGATGGCGAGGCCTTCAAGAACTGGGAAACGCTCAACCTGATCTTCGACGCGCTGCTGCGCGCTGGTGCCGACCGCAAGACCACGCTGGTGGCGCTCGGCGGCGGGGTGGTGGGTGACATGACCGGCTTTGCCGCGGCCTGCTACATGCGCGGCGTGCCCTTCGTGCAGATGCCCACCACGCTGCTGGCCCAGGTCGATTCCTCGGTGGGCGGCAAGACCGGCATCAACCATCCCCTCGGCAAGAACATGATCGGCGCCTTCCACCAGCCGCGCGCGGTGATCGCCGACATCGAGGCGCTGCAGACCCTGCCTCCGCGCGAGCTGGCCGCGGGCATGGCCGAGGTGATCAAACACGGCGCGATTGCCGATGCAGGCTACTTCGAGTGGATCGAGCAGCATATCCAGGCGCTGAACACCTGCGATCCCGAACTGATGGCGCTGGCGGTGCAGCGCTCCTGCGAGATCAAGGCAAATGTGGTGGCGCAAGATGAGCGCGAAGGTGGACTGCGCGCCATCCTGAACTTCGGCCACACCTTCGGCCACGCCATCGAGGCGGGTCTCGGCTACGGCGAGTGGCTGCACGGCGAGGCTGTCGGCTGCGGCATGGTGATGGCGGCCGACCTGTCTCTGCGCCTGGGCTTCATCGATGTGCAGACGCGTGCGCGCCTGCGCCGGCTGGTCGAGGCGGCGATGCTGCCGTCGGTGGCGCCGGAACTCGGTACCGAGCGCTACATCGAACTGATGAAGGTGGACAAGAAGGCCGAGGCCGGCAGCATCAAGTTCATCCTGCTGAAGAAGCTGGGCGATGCCTTCATCACCACCGTGCCCGACGCGGACCTGCGCGCCACGCTGCAGCACGCGATATTGAAACCTCCCGCAGAGGCGACCGTCGCCTGAACGGACGGTGATGCCTCGCAGCCCGAGATCCCCTCAATGGACCCCCGGATTGCCGCATGACCGACCTTGAAAGCCACCTTGCCCCCTATGCCGCCCGCTCGCTGCGCAGCCGCGGGCGGGTCCACATCGAACCCGCATCGTCCTCGCGCAGCGAATTCCAGCGCGACCGCGACCGGGTCATCCACAGCACCGCCTTCCGCCGCCTCGAGTACAAGACCCAGGTCTTCGTCAACCACGAAGGCGACCTGTTCCGCACCCGGCTGACGCACAGCCTGGAGGTGGCGCAGATCGCCCGTTCGATCGCGCGCAACCTGCGGCTCAACGAGGATCTGGTCGAGGCCATCTCGCTGGCGCACGACCTGGGGCATACCCCCTTTGGCCACGCCGGGCAGGATGCGCTGAACGCCTGCATGAAGAACCACGGAGGCTTCGAGCACAACCTGCAGAGCCTGCTGGTGGTGGACGAGCTGGAGGAGCGCTACGGTGGCTTCAACGGGCTGAACCTGACCTTCGAGACGCGGGAAGGCATTCTCAAGCATTGCTCGCGCGTCAACGCCGCCGCGCTCGGCGAACTGGGCCGGCGCTTCCTGGAGGGCACGCAGCCCTCGCTGGAGGCGCAGCTGGCCAACCTCGCCGACGAGATCGCCTACAACAACCACGATATCGACGACGGCCTGCGCTCGGGCCTGCTGACGCTGGACCAACTCGACGAAGTGCCGATGTGGACCAGGCACCGGGCCGAGGCTGCCGCGCTGTTCCCCGGCATCAACGGTCGCCGGCTGATCAACGAGACGGTGCGGCGCATGATCAATACGCTGATCGTCGACCTGATCGAGACCACCAGCCGCAACATCGCTGCGCAGGCGCCGGCCAGCATCGACGCGGTGCGCGCGGCCGGGCCGCTGGTCGCCTTCAGCAAGCCGATGCAGGACGAGGCGGCGGCGCTCAAGCGCTTCCTGTTCCGCCATCTGTACCGCCACTACCAGGTCATGCGCATGTCGGCCAAGGCCCAGCGCATCGTCAGCGACCTGTTCGGCGCCTTCCTCGACGATCCGCGCCTGCTGCCGCCGCAGTACCAGGCCGGGCCCGGCGGCGACCAGGCGCGCCTGGTCGCCCACTACATCGCCGGCATGACCGATCGCTATGCGATCCGCGAGCACCGGCGTATCTTCGCCGTCGCCGAAGGGGCATGAGCCTGCATTGAGCCCGCCACGGCCCCGCCACCCGGACGGTGGCGGGAAAATGGGGACGGATCAGGCTATGATGGCACCATGGCATCCGCTTGAATTCCCATGGCACGACTCCCCCGTTTCTCTCCCGCCGGCCAGCCGGCCCTGGTGTTGCAGCGCGGCAACAACCGTCAACCCGTCTTCCTCGTCGCCGACGACTACCTGCACTACCTCGACTGCCTGCGCATGGCCGCGCGCGAGCACGATCTGGCCGTCCACGCCTATGCGCTGCGCCCCAACCACGTCCATCTCGTCGCCACGCCGCGCCAGGCTGACTCGCTGAGCCTGGCCATGCAGGCGGTCGGCCGCCGCTACGCCCGTCACTTCAACCGGGCCGCCGGTCGCAGCGGCACGCTGTGGGAAGGGCGCTTCCGCTCAGCGGTATTCGACCCGACGGTTTGGATGCTGCCGGCCATGCTCTACGTCGAGGGCAATGCCGTGCGAGCCGGCGAAGCCGCGTCGCCGGAAGTCGATCGTTGGAGCAGCTACCGGCACCATGCCGGCATCGAGGCCAGTGCCTTTGTAAGCGATCACTCTGCCTACTGGAGCCTGGGCAATACACCCTTCGAGCGGCAGTCCAACTATCGAGCACTGAGCGCCGAAGGTCTGTCGGGCAGCCAGCTCGCCACGCTGCGCCAGCACGCCCACAGTGGCTGGCCACTTGGCGACGCCGCCTTCCTGGCACAGCTGGAGCGGTATGCGCCACGGCGTATCCAGCCACTGCCCAAGGGGAGGCCGCGCCGTTCCACCATGCTCGAGGGCGGGGAGGAAGCACCAGGCACTGCACTAGGCACCGCCGTGGAGCATTAATCTGTCCCCATTTAAAACCCATGACGAAAGTGGTGCGAGATTAAATGGTATCTGACCCCATTTAATTTTTTTGCGATGCTTGCGCGATTCTCTTATAGTTGCTCAACCCACAGTCATTGTGCGGCGCGTCACGCTCGTGTACGCCGCTGCGGTCCGTAGATCGCTGCCTCTCCGCCGGCCGGTTTCCCGGGCGCAGGACAGAAGGCAGCGCACGGTCCCGTTTCGGTCTGCCTTGCTGGCTGCGCAGCCCTCACCGGAATCCAGCCCGTGGACCAATTGCACACTTCTTCGGCCCAAGCGCAGGCCAGCGAGTCTTCCTCCGCCATCGACCTCCGCCCGCAGGCGCAGGGCATGTACGACCCGAGCAACGAGCACGATGCCTGCGGCGTCGGCATGGTCGCGCACATCAAGGGCAAGAAGAGCCACGAGATCATCCAGCAGGGCCTGAAGATCCTGGAGAACCTCGACCACCGGGGCGCGGTCGGCGCCGATGCGCTGATGGGCGACGGTGCGGGCATCCTGATCCAGATCCCGGATACCTACTACCGCGAAGAGATGGCCAAGCAGGGCGTGACCCTGCCGCCGGCCGGCGAATATGGCGTCGGCATGATCTTCCTGCCGAAGGAGCACGCCTCGCGCCTGGCCTGCGAGCAGGAGCTCGAGCGCACCGTGCGCCTGGAAGGCCAGGTGGTGCTGGGCTGGCGCGACGTGCCGGTCGACATCAACATGCCGATGTCGCCGACCGTGCGCACGACGGAGCCGGTGATCCGCCAGATCTTCATCGGCCGTGGCCGCGACATCATGACCACGGATGCGCTGGAGCGTAAGCTCTACGTGATCCGCAAGACGGCCAGCCACGCCATCCAGGCGCTCAAGCTCAAGCACGGCAAGGAGTACTTCGTACCGTCGATGTCGGCGCGCACGGTCGTGTACAAGGGCCTGCTGCTGGCCAACCAGGTCGGCGAGTACTACCTGGACCTGCAGGATGCACGCGCCGTGTCGGCCCTGGCCCTGGTGCACCAGCGCTTCTCGACCAACACCTTCCCCGCCTGGGAACTGGCCCACCCGTACCGCATGGTCGCCCACAACGGTGAAATCAACACCGTCAAGGGCAACGTCAACTGGATCAACGCCCGTACCGGCGCGATCTCCTCGCCGGTGCTCGGCGACGACCTGCCCAAGCTGTGGCCGCTGATCTACCCGGGCCAGTCCGACACCGCCTCGTTCGACAACTGCCTCGAACTGCTGACGATGGCCGGCTACCCGCTCGTCCACGCGATGATGATGATGATCCCGGAAGCCTGGGAACAGCACACGCTGATGGACGACAACCGTCGCGCCTTCTACGAATACCACGCCGCCATGATGGAGCCGTGGGACGGCCCCGCCGCCATCTGCTTCACCGACGGCCGCCAGATCGGCGCCACGCTGGACCGCAACGGCCTGCGTCCCGCGCGTTTCTACGTGACCGAGGACGATTTCGTCGTGCTGGCCTCGGAAGCCGGCGTGCTGCCCTTCCCCGAGTCGCGCATCGTGCAGAAGTGGCGCCTGCAGCCGGGCAAGATGTTCCTGATCGACATGGAGCAGGGCCGCATCATCGACGACAAGGAGCTCAAGGACAACCTGGCCAACGCCAAGCCCTACAAGAGCTGGATCGATGCCGTGCGCATCAAGCTCGATGAGCTGGACGCCAAGCCCGAGGACGTGGCCGCCGAGAAGAAGCCGGCCGCCAAGCTGCTGGACCGCCAGCAGGCCTTCGGCTACACCCAGGAAGACGTCAAGTTCCTGATGGCGCCGATGGCGGTATCCGGCGAGGAAGCCACCGGCTCGATGGGCAACGACAGCCCGCTGGCCGTGCTGTCGTCGAAGAACAAGACGCTGTACCACTACTTCAAGCAGCTGTTCGCGCAGGTCACCAACCCGCCGATCGATCCGATCCGCGAGAACATGGTGATGTCGCTGGTGTCCTTCATCGGTCCCAAGCCCAACCTGCTCGAGCTGAACAACATCAACCCGCCGATGCGTCTCGAAGTGTCCCAGCCGGTGCTGGACTTCAAGGACATCGCCAAGATCCGCAACATCGAGCACTACACCGGCGGCAAGTTCCGTTCGTACGAACTGAACATCTGCTATCCGAAGGCCTGGGGCAAGGAAGGCATCGAGGCGCGCCTGGCCTCGCTGTGCGCGGAGGCCGTGGATGCCGTGCGTTCGGGCTACAACATCCTGATCGTGTCGGACCGCCGCGTCGACACCGAGCAGGTGGCGATCCCCGCGCTGCTGGCCACCTCGGCCATCCACCACCACCTGGTGGAAAAGGGCCTGCGCACCTCCACCGGCCTGGTGGTGGAAACCGGCTCGGCACGCGAAGTGCACCACTTTGCCCTGCTGGCCGGCTACGGCGCGGAAGCCGTGCACCCCTACCTGGCGATGGAAACCCTGGCCGACATGGCCACGGGCCTGTCCGGCGACCTGTCGCCCGAGAAGGCGATCAAGAACTTCGTCAAGGCGATCGGCAAGGGCCTGCACAAGGTGATGTCCAAGATGGGCATCTCCACCTACATGTCGTACACCGGCGCGCAGATCTTCGAAGCCATCGGCCTGTCGCGCGAACTGGTGCAGAAGTATTTCCACGGCACCCCCTCCAATGTCGAGGGCATCGGCATCTTCGAGGTGGCCGAGGAAGCGCTGCGCCTGCATCGCGACGCCTTCGGCGACAGCCCCGTGCTGGCGAACATGCTGGATGCGGGCGGCGAGTACGCCTTCCGCATCCGCGGCGAAGAGCATATGTGGACCCCGGACTCCATCGCCAAGCTGCAGCACTCGGTGCGCGCCAACGACGGCAAGGGTGCCTACCAGACCTACAAGGAATACGCCAACCTGATCAACGACCAGAGCCGCCGCCACATGACGCTGCGCGGCCTGTTCGAGTTCAAGGTCGACCCGGCCAAGGCGATTCCGCTGGAGGAAGTCGAGCCGGCCAAGGAAATCGTCAAGCGCTTCGCCACCGGTGCCATGTCGCTGGGCTCGATCTCGACCGAGGCCCACACCACGCTGGCGCTGGCGATGAACCGCATCGGCGGCAAGTCCAACACCGGCGAAGGCGGCGAGGACGAGAAGCGCTATCGCAATGAACTGCGCGGCATCCCCATCAAGCAGGGCGACACCCTGAAGGGCCTGCTGGGCGACAACGTGATCGAGCGCGACCTGGAACTGCAGGCCGGTGACTCGCTGCGTTCCAGGATCAAGCAGGTCGCCTCGGGCCGCTTCGGCGTCACCGCCGAGTACCTGGCTTCGGCCGACCAGATCCAGATCAAGATGGCGCAGGGTGCCAAGCCCGGCGAAGGCGGCCAGCTGCCCGGCCACAAGGTGTCCGACTACATCGGCAAGCTGCGCTACTCGGTGCCGGGTGTCGGCCTGATCTCGCCGCCGCCGCACCACGACATCTACTCGATCGAAGATCTGGCGCAGCTGATCCATGACCTGAAGAACGTCAATCCGGTCTCGGACATCTCGGTCAAGCTGGTGTCGGAAGTGGGCGTGGGCACCGTGGCGGCCGGCGTGGCCAAGGCCAAGGCCGACCACGTGGTGATCGCCGGCCATGACGGCGGCACCGGTGCTTCGCCGTGGTCGTCGATCAAGCACGCCGGCACGCCGTGGGAACTGGGCCTTGCCGAGACGCAGCAGACGCTGCTGCTGAACGGCCTGCGCAACCGCATCCGCGTGCAGGCCGACGGCCAGATGAAGACCGGCCGCGACGTCGTGATCGGCGCGCTGCTGGGCGCGGACGAGTTCGGCTTCGCCACCGCGCCTCTGGTCGCGGAGGGCTGCATCATGATGCGCAAATGCCACCTGAACACCTGCCCGGTGGGCGTGGCGACGCAGGATCCGGTGCTGCGCAAGAAATTCCAGGGCAAGCCCGAGCACGTCGTCAATTTCTTCTTCTTCGTCGCCGAGGAAGCGCGCGAGCTGATGGCCCAGCTGGGCATCCGCACCTTCGACGAGCTGATCGGCCGTGCCGACCTGCTCGACACCCGTGCCGGCGTCGAACACTGGAAGGCGCGCGGCCTGGACTTCGCACGCATCTTCCACCAGGTGTCGCTGGCGCCGGAAGTGCCGCGTTACCATACCGACGTGCAGGATCACGGCCTCTCGGCCGAAGCCGGCAAGGCGCTCGACCACGTACTGATCGCCAAGGCCCGCCCCGCCATCGACAAGGGCGAGCGCGTGTCCTTCATCCAGCCGGTGAAGAACGTCAACCGCACCGTGGGCGCGATGCTGTCGGGCGTGGTGGCCAAGCAGTACGGCCATGAAGGCCTGCCTGACGACACCATCCACATCCAGCTGCAGGGCACCGCCGGCCAGTCGTTCGGGGCGTTCCTGGCGCACGGCATCACGCTGGACCTGGTGGGCGACGGCAATGACTACGTGGGCAAGGGCCTGTCGGGCGGCCGCGTGATCGTGCGTGCCCCGCACGAGTTCCGCGGCGACCCGACCCGCAACATCATCGTCGGCAACACCGTGCTGTACGGCGCCATCGCCGGCGAGGCCTTCTTCAACGGCGTGGCCGGCGAGCGCTTCGCGGTGCGCAACTCCGGCGCGATGGCCGTGGTGGAAGGCACCGGCGACCATGGCTGCGAGTACATGACCGGCGGTACCGTGGTTGTGCTGGGCGGCACCGGCCGCAACTTCGCGGCTGGCATGTCGGGCGGCGTGGCCTACGTCTACGACGAGGACGGCCTGTTCGACAAGCGCTGCAACACCTCGATGGTGGCGCTGGAAGCGGTGCTGGCCGCGGCCGACCAGGAGAAGGGCCAGTCGCCTGCCACCTGGCACAAGGTCGGTGGCGAGCGCCAGGTGGACGAAGTCATCCTGCGCCAGCTGATCGAGCAGCACTTCCGCTTCACCGGCTCCGAACGCGCCAAGGCGCTGCTGGCCGACTGGACCACCGCGCGCCGCAAGTTCGTCAAGGTCTTCCCGACCGAGTACAAGCGCGCGCTGGGCGAGATGTATGCCAAGGAGCAGGAAGCCAAGGACAGCGGCCGCGAAGCGATCGCTGCCTGAAGCGGGCTCTCCGACCAGCACGGACCGCGGCGCGCTGCGCCGCGGATCCGACCAGATACTGACCTCATAGCGGGGCCGGCCGATGCGCCGGCGCCGCGCAGCAAGACCAAGGACGCAACATGGGTAAGGCGACTGGCTTTCTCGAATTTCCGCGCCAGAACGAAGGCTACGAATCCGTAGTCAAGCGCGTGAAGCACTACAAGGAATTCGTCTTCGCGCTGTCCGACAGCGAAGCGAAGATCCAGGGCGCGCGCTGCATGGACTGCGGCATTCCGTTCTGCAACAACGGCTGCCCGGTCAACAACATCATTCCCGACTTCAACGACCTGGTGTACCGCCAGGACTGGAAGTCGGCGATCGAAGTGCTGCACCAGACCAACAATTTCCCCGAATTCACCGGCCGCATCTGCCCGGCACCGTGCGAGGCCGCCTGCACGCTCGGCATCAACGAGCTGCCGGTGGGCATCAAGTCGATCGAGCACGCCATCATCGACAAGGCCTGGGAAGAGGGCTGGGTCGCGCCGCAGGCGCCCAAGCACAAGACCGGCAAGACCGTCGCCGTGGTCGGTTCGGGGCCCGCCGGCCTGGCTGCCGCGCAGCAACTGGCACGTGCCGGCCATGACGTCACGGTGTTCGAGAAGAACGACCGCATCGGCGGCCTGCTGCGCTACGGCATCCCCGACTTCAAGATGGAGAAGTCGCTGATCGACCGCCGCATCGAGCAGATGCAGGCCGAAGGCGTGACCTTCCGCGCGGGCGTGATGGTGACCGACGGCGCACTGCCGGCGGGAATCAAGAACTATGCGCGCGAGACCATCTCGGCCAAGGCCCTGATGGAGCAGTTCGACGCCGTGGTGCTGGCCGGCGGCTCGGAAGTGCCGCGCGACCTGCCGGTGCCGGGCCGTGACCTGTCCGGCGTGCACTACGCGCTGGAATTCCTGATCCCGCAGAACAAGGAAGTGGCCGGCGACGGTGCCAACGAGATCCGCGCCGAAGGCAAGCACGTGATCGTGATCGGCGGTGGCGACACCGGTTCCGACTGCGTCGGCACCTCGAACCGCCACGGCGCCACCTCGGTGACCCAGTTCGAACTGCTGCCCCAGCCGCCGGAAGAAGAAAACAAGCCGCTCGTATGGCCGTACTGGCCGATCAAGCTGCGCACCTCGTCGTCGCACGAAGAGGGCTGCGAGCGCGACTGGTCGGTGGCCACCAAGGAACTGATCGGCGAGAACGGCAAGGTGACCGGCCTGAAGGCCTGCCGCGTCGAGTGGAAGGACGGCAAGATGCAGGAAGTGCCGGGCAGCGAGTTCACCCTGAAGGCCGACCTGGTGCTGCTGGCAATGGGTTTCACCAACCCGGTGGGCTCGATGCTGGAAGCGTTCGGCGTCGACACCGACGCACGCAAGAACGCCAAGGCCGCCACCGAAGGCGAGCGGGCCTACCAGACCAATGTGGCCAAGGTGTTCGCCGCCGGCGACGTGCGTCGCGGCCAGTCCCTGGTGGTGTGGGCGATCCGCGAAGGCCGCCAGGCCGCGCGCTCGGTCGACGCCTTCCTGATGGGGCACTCGGAACTGCCGCGCTGACGCCTGCGCTGCCGCTGCACCCAACCCGCCCCGCGCCAGCCGGGCGGGTTTTTTCTTTGGGGCCGCGTGCCGCTCAGGCGGGTGCCGCCGCCAGTGCGCACTCCATGATGACGGCGCCGGCGCCATAGCCGGCCAGCTTGGCTGCGAACGGCGCTGTCTGCGCCGCATCCAGCGGCCGGTAGCCCAGGCGCTGCCACCAGGCGCCGGCTGCCTGCACGGCGATCAGCCGTGAATGGTGCAGGCCGGCCTGCAGCGCGGTCGCCTGCGCGGCCCGGTAGAGCCGTTGCGCCAGCCCGCCGCCACGTCCGGTCGGCGCCACCGCCATGTCGTGCACGAACCACGTCAGGCCGGCCACCGCAGCCGCGGCAGCCGGCACGGCAGCGGGAAGCACGCCGTCGAGCGTCGGCAGCGTGCTGCGTGGCCACGCATGGGTGAACAGGTAGGCCGCCAGCGGAGCGCCGGCGGCGGGCTCGTTGCCGGCTTGGGCGACCCAGCAGGTGGCGGGCGACAGGGCCAGCCTGCTGGCCAGCGCCGCCTCGGATTCCAGCAGCATGTTGCCGTAGCATTGCGCCTGCACCGCCAGAACGCCGGGCAGGTCGGCGACCTGCATGGGTCGGAGGAGGAATTCGGACATCCCGGCATTATAGGCAGCGATGGCCGGCATTCCCTGGAGTTGTGTGCCGCTGCCATCTTCTCTGCTGGCCCGGCAGGTGCTGCTACAGGGTTCTCCCGGCTATGGTTTACGTGGTCTGTGCCGCCTCGGGGGTGGTCCGTACAATGCCATGCACAACGATAAAGACTGCCTCGCTAACGCTTCCCACTCGACCCCAATTGGCTGCCACCATCCACGGCGCCCGGGAGGAATAGATGTCCGAAGTACGCATGTTGGCGCGGCTTTGGCGAGGTAGGGCGCAGTTGTGGTTTTCCGTCACCCCTGCGCGAGCAGGCGCCTACCTCGCCGGCAAGGTCCTGGGGTTCGCCCTTGCCGCCTTCGCCCTGTCCGCGCCGGGAGCCCAGCCCGCCTCGGCGCCAAGGCAGATCAGCTACCCCGCGCGGCCGATCCGCCTGATCGCGCCGTTTCCCGCCGGTGGCGTCGCCGATGCGGTGGCGCGCTTGCTGGCCGAGCGCCTGAGCGCCCGCCTGGGTGTTCCCGTCGACGTCGACAATCGCCCCGGTTCGGCCGGTACCCTGGCCGGCGACCTGGTCGCCAAGTCCAGCTCCGACGGTCATACCCTGTTGTTCCACCAGGCCAATATGCTGATCCAGCCAGGCCTGGAGCCCGTCCCCTACGATGTGCAGCGCGATTTCACCCCGGTGGCGCGGGTGGCCACCATGCCGCTTTTCCTCGCCGTCGGCGCGCACTTGCCGGTGCGCACGGTGCAGCAGTGGATGACGGCGGTGCGGACCAATCCCGCCGCTTACAGCTACGGCTCCGGCCAGCCGGGCACGCCTGCGCACCTGTATGCCGAGTACACCGTGCTGGGTCTGCGCAACGGCGTGCCCCTGGTCACGGCAAAGGGGGAGGGAGCCGTGGTGCAGGAGATGCTGGCCGGCCGCATCAGCGCCTGCTTCTGCTCCTATGGGGCGGTGCAGGCACACGTCCGCAACGGTGCGCTGCGCCTGCTCGGCGTCACCGGCCTGAAGCGCTCGCCACTGGCGCCGGCCGTCCCCACGTTGCAAGAGGCCGGGCTGGACGGTTATTCCGCCGCAGCCTGGTTCGGCGTGCTCGCGCCGGCCAAGACGCCGCACGCCATCGTGGCGCGCCTGGCCGCGGAACTTGCCGCGGTGATGGCCGAGCGCGAAGTGCGCGAGCGCCTGCAGGCGGCCGGGCTGACGCCGATGAGCGATGTGCCGGATGCCTTCGCCACCGCCATCCGGACCGACCAGTTGCAGTGGCAGGCCATCCTGCGCGAGGCTGGCGGACAAGGCAGCCCCTGATGCTGGCTGTCGGCCGGCTGCCGACTGCTGGCGGGTGCGCCTGCGCCTGCACACATTGTTTCACCGATTTCCGATGGGTATTGCGCCACATACGCACGGCAGCTATCCGGACAAGCCCTTATAATGCGGCACTGTCCAATGCGGTGCCAATGTGATCGATAAAGCGCAAAACCTCGTCGAGCTAGAGGCGGTCGACTTCGCCTACGCGCCAGGCGCCAAGCCCATCCTGTCCGGCCTGACCATGCGTTTCCCGCGCGGTAAAGTGGTTGCGGTGATGGGGGGCTCGGGCTGCGGCAAGACCACCGTGCTGCGCCTGATCGGCGGGCAGGTGCGGGCACAGTGCGGCCAGGTCAGTTTCGACGGTGCCGATCTCGGCACCCTGGGCCAGAAGGACCTGTACGCCGTGCGCAGGCAGATGGGCATGCTGTTCCAGTTCGGCGCGCTGTTCACCGACCTGTCCGTTTTCGACAACGTCGCTTTTCCGCTGCGCGAGCATTCCGACCTGCCCGAGCCGATGATTCGCGACCTGGTCCTGATGAAGCTCAATGCGGTCGGCCTGCGCGGCGCGCGCGACCTGATGCCGTCGCAGATCTCGGGCGGCATGGCGCGGCGGGTGGCGCTGGCGCGGGCCATCGCGCTCGATCCGGCGCTGCTGATGTACGACGAGCCGTTCGCCGGGCTCGATCCGATCTCGCTCGGCCTGACCGCGCGCCTGATCCGCAGCCTCAACGACGCGCTGGGGGCTACCACCATCATCGTCTCCCACGACGTCAACGAGACCTTCCAGATCGCCGACTACGTCTATTTCATCGCCAACGGTCGCATTGCCGCCGAGGGCGAGCCGGAGGCGTTGCGGGCCTCCGATGACCCGTTCGTGCGGCAGTTCGTGCTGGCCGAGCCGGACGGTCCGGTGCCTTTCCATTATCCCGGGCCGCCGCTGGCCGAGGACTTCGCGCTGGGAGACGGGCGGGCATGATCGGTGCAGTGATCGGTTTCTTCAGCGCGATCGGCGCTGCGGTGCGCCTGGGCGTGGTCGGCGTCGGCCATGCCACGCGCATGTTCTTCTCCGTGCTGGTGCTGTCGCCGCCGCTGTTCAAGCGCTTCCGACTGGTGTCGGACCAGATCTTCTTTGTCGGCAACCTGTCGCTGGTGATCATCGCCGTGTCCGGGCTGTTCGTCGGCTTCGTGCTCGGACTGCAGGGCTACTACACGCTGAATCGCTACGGCTCCGAGCAGGCGCTCGGGCTGTTGGTGGCGCTGTCGCTGGTGCGCGAACTCGGTCCGGTGGTCACCGCCCTGCTGTTCGCCGGGCGTGCGGGCACCTCGCTGACGGCTGAGATCGGCCTGATGAAAGCCGGCGAACAGCTCACGGCAATGGAAATGATGGCCATCAATCCGCTGCAACGCGTGATCGCGCCCCGCTTCTGGGCCGGCGTGGTGGCGATGCCGGTGCTGGCCGCGATCTTCAGCGCGGTCGGCATCCTGGGCGGCTACCTGGTCGGCGTGCAGATGATCGGCGTCGACGCCGGCGCCTTCTGGTCGCAGATGCAGAACGGGGTGGACGTGCGCGCGGACGTGCTCAACGGCGTGATCAAGAGCGTGATCTTCGGCATCGCCGTGACCTTCATCGCGCTGTACCAGGGCTTTGAGGCCAAGCCGACACCCGAGGGGGTGTCGCGCGCGACCACGCGCACCGTGGTGATCGCATCGCTGGCGGTGCTGGGACTGGATTTCCTGCTGACCGCGCTGATGTTCAGCTAGGCCGCGCCGCCATCGGCGCGCCTGGCAGGCATACGGCGCTTGAAAAGAGACACAGATGAAAAGAAACGCACTCGACTTCTGGGTGGGGCTGTTCGTGGTGGTGGGCTTCCTGGCCCTGCTGTTCCTGGCGCTGAAGGCAGGGAACATGAGCTCCTTTTCCTTCCAGGAAACCTATTCGGTGCAGGCGCGCTTCGACAATATCGGCGGCCTGAAGGTGCGTGCGCCGGTCAAGAGCGCCGGCGTGGTGGTAGGCCGCGTGGCGGACATCAGCTTCGACGACAAGACCTACCAGGCCACAGCCCTGCTCAAGCTGGACAAGCGCTTCCAGTTTCCCAAGGACACCTCGGCCAAGATCCTGACCTCGGGCCTGCTGGGCGAACAGTACATCGGCCTCGAGCCGGGCGGCGATACCGCCATGCTGGCGGATGGTTCGCGCATCACCATGACGCAGTCGGCCGTGGTGCTGGAGAACCTGATCGGGCAGTTTCTTTACAACAAGGCCGCTGACGCCGGCGCCGGCGCCGGCAGTGGCAATGGCAGCAGCGGCAGCAGCAGCGCTGCCGCCCTGCCGGCAGCGGGAGGTGCGAAATGAATCGGACGCTTTCGATCCCGCGGCGCGCCGGTCTCGCCGCCTGCGCGACCGCCTTGGCCCTGACGGCTGGCTGTGCCACCGGCCCGGACGCCAATCCCAAGGACCCGCTGGAGCCGCTCAACCGCGGCGTCCTGCGTGTCAACGACGAAGTCGACAAGTACGTGATGAAGCCGGTCGCCCAGGCTTACGACTTCGTGCTGCCATCCCCGGTGCAGACCGCGGTCAGCAACTTCTTCTCCAATATCGGCGACGTTTACTCGGCCGCCAACAACCTGCTGCAGGGCAAGCCTACGCGGGCGGTCGAGGATAGCCTGCGCGTGATCTTCAACAGCACGCTGGGCATCGGCGGGCTGATCGACATCGCCACCCCGGCCGGCCTGCCGAAGTACAAGGAAGACTTCGGCCAGACCCTGGGGGTGTGGGGCGTGCCGGCCGGCCCCTACCTCGTACTCCCGGTGTTCGGGCCGAGTACCGTGCGCGACACCGCCGGCATGCTGGTCGACCGCTACATGGATCCGTCGGCCTACCTGCATCCGATCTGGCTGCGCAACTCGCTCACGGGCCTGCGCCTGGTCAACACCCGCGCGCAACTGCTGGGCGTGTCCAACCTGCTCGAACAGGCTGCGCTGGACCGCTACTCGTTCTTGCGCGATGCCTATCTGCAGCGGCGCGAATACCAGATCTATGACGGCAACCCGCCGGCGAGCGACGAGGACAAGGATAAGGACCAGTCAGGCAACCAGGGCGCGTCCGCGCCCGCAGGCCCGCAGCCCGAGGGGCAGACCCTGCCGGTCACGCCTACCGTGCCGAGCCTGCGCATCGGCCGCTAGCGGGCTAGCGGCCACTAGCGCCGGCTGCGCGGCAGCGTGAGCAGCCTGTGAGCACTGCAACAAATTATTAGATATGGCGCATCCGGCACGGCTGGCCTGAACTCCCGCCAGCGGCCCGTGTTCCAATAGTAAAAGGTGGATCTGCGCCAGCCCCGTTCGCGGGGCTCGCTGCCAGGCACCGGGTGCCGGCGACGATCCGCCTCCACGATAGACAAGGAAACCCAATGATCAAGCGACTCTTGCTTCCCCTCGTGACCGTTTTCGCCTTCAGCGGCGCTGCGCATGCCCAGACGCAGGATGCTTCGACACCCGACGGGCTGGTCAAGGCCGTCGTGGGCGACGTGATGAGCACCGTCAAGGCCGACAAGGATATGCAGGCGGGCAATATCAACAAGATCACCTCGCTGGTCGAGCAGAAGATCCTGCCCAACGCCAATTTCCAGAGGACGACCCAGATCGCCATGGGCCGCAACTGGTCCAAGGCCACGCCCGAGCAGCAGAAGGTGATCATCGATGAGTTCAAGACGCTGCTGATCCGTACCTACGCCGGTGCGATCGCCCAGATCCGCGACCAGACCGTGCAGTTCCGTCCCTACCGTGGTGCGCCCGACGACACCGACGCCACCATCCGCACCCAGGTGATCAACAAGGGCGAGCCGATGCAGCTCGACTACCGCCTCGAAAAGACGCCGCAAGGCTGGAAGGTCTATGACATCAACGTGCTGGGCGCCTGGCTGACCGAGGCCTACAAGGGCAGCTTCAACACCATCGTCGGCCAGCAGGGCATCGACGGTGTCATCAAGACGCTGCAGGACCGCAACCGCCAGCTGGCCAACGCCAAGAGCTGAGCGGGAGAGGGCGGGCCGGCTTCGGAACCCGGTTCCGCCACATTCTGGTTGCGGTGCAGCACGCCGCTGCCAAGCTGCTACAATGACCCGTCAACGCCGCGCCATGACGCCATGGGCGGCGGTTCACAATACCCGACACCCTCCGCATGCTCTCGCTCGGTACCTCGCTGACCAACCGCAACGCCGCCGCCGTGCTGCGTGACGGTCTGTCGCGCCTGGCGCAGGGCGAGGCGCAGGTCGATTGCGCCGCGCTGGCGCAGGTGGATTCGGCCGCTGTCGCGGTACTGCTGGCCTTGCGCCGGGCCGCCGACGCGCGTGGCCAGGCGCTGGCTTTCGTCGGCGTGCCACGCCAGCTGGCCGCACTGGCAGAGGTCTACGGCGTCGACGGCCTGCTGGGCATCCCGGCGGGTGCCGCCGGCTTCCACGCCAGCCACCGACATTGACCCGGCATCCGTGGCGGACCGACGCATCGGCCGCCAGTGCGATGCCCGGGTGCCGGTTCCGGCCGCGCGCCTCGTCCAAAGCGGGACTTCGCCCGCATCCCCTATAATTCCCGGTTGTTCGCCCGTTGCGCGCCAGACGCGCGCGACCGATGCCGGCGGCAGTCCCGCCCAGTCCCGGCCGGCCGGCTCCGCAGAGCCTGCCAGCCCCACAGTACCCGGCCATGAAAGCCATCGAACTCACCGACGTTCGCAAGCGCTACCGCAACCTGCAGGCGCTCAAGGGCGTCAGCTTCTCCGTCGAGCAGGGCGAATTCTTCGGCCTGCTCGGTCCCAACGGCGCAGGCAAGACGACGCTGATCTCGATCCTCGCGGGCCTGAACCGCGCCGACTCGGGCAGCGTCAGCGTGCTCGGGCACGATGTGGTGTCCGACTACCGCATGGCGCGCCGCATGCTGGGCGTGGTCCCGCAGGAACTGGTGTTCGACCCCTTCTTCACCGTGCGCGAGACCCTGCGCCTGCAGTCCGGCTATTTCGGCCTGACGCGCAATGACGACTGGATCGACGAGGTGATGGCCAACCTGGACCTGACCAACAAGGCCGATGCCAATATGCGCCAGCTCTCCGGTGGCATGAAGCGCCGCGTGCTGGTGGCCCAGGCCCTGGTGCACCGCCCGCCGGTGATCGTGCTCGACGAGCCGACCGCCGGCGTCGACGTGGAGTTGCGCCAGACGCTGTGGAAGTTCATCGCGCGGCTCAATCGCGAGGGCCACACGGTGATCCTGACCACCCACTACCTGGAAGAAGCCGAGGCGCTGTGCGACCGCATCGCCATGCTCAAGTTCGGCGAGGTGGTGGCGCTGGACCGCACCAGCAACCTGCTGACCCAGTTCGCCGGCCTGCAGCTCCAGCTGACGCTGGCCAGCGGCACGCTGCCACAGGAGCTCGAGGCGCTGCGCATGCCCGCCAACCCTGGCGAGCGCGGCGTGCGCCTGCGCCTGTCGGGCTATGCGGCGGTGGAACCCATCCTGGCGGCTTGCCGCGAGGCCGGCTGCGAGATCGAAGACATGGAAATCAACAAGGCCGACCTGGAAGACGTGTTTGTCCAGATCATGCGCCGCGAGGCCGACATGCCCGGCGCCCAGGGGGCGTCCGCAATGGAGGTGGCAGCATGAAGGCGCCCGTGGAATTCGACGTGAGCGACGCCGCGCGCCGCCTGCCGGCCGCCGTCTCGGCGCCCGGCGGCCTGGTGGGTTTCCGCACGCTGTTCTACAAGGAAGTGCTGCGTTTCTGGAAGGTCAGCTTCCAGACCGTGGCCGCGCCCGTGCTGACGGCCATCCTTTACCTGCTGATCTTCGGTCACGTGTTGGAAGACCGCGTCAAGGTCTACGACCAGATCAGCTATACGGCCTTCCTGGTGCCCGGCCTGGTAATGATGAGCGTGCTGCAGAACGCCTTCGCCAACAGTTCGTCCTCGCTGATCCAGTCCAAGATCACCGGCAACCTGGTGTTCGTGCTGCTGCCGCCGCTGTCGCACTGGGAGATGTTCAGTGCCTACGTGCTGGCGTCCGTGGTGCGGGGCCTGTCGGTCGGGCTCGGCGTGCTGCTGGTCACCGCCTGGTTCGCGCACCTGAATTTCGCCCACCTGGGCTGGATCCTGGCCTTTGCCGTGCTGGGCGCCGCCATCCTCGGCACGCTCGGCCTGATCGCCGGCATCTGGGCGGAGAAATTCGACCAGCTCGCGGCGTTCCAGAACTTCCTGATCATGCCGGCCACCTTCCTGTCCGGCGTGTTCTATTCCATCCACTCGCTGCCCCCCTTCTGGCAAGGGGTGTCGCATGCGAACCCGTTCTTCTACATGATCGACGGCTTCCGCTACGGCTTCTTCGGCGTGTCCGACGCCGACCCGGTCTTCAGCCTGGCCGTGGTCGGCACCGCCTTCCTGGTGCTGGCGGCGCTGGCGCTGCGGCTGCTGAAGTCGGGCTACAAGCTGCGGCATTGAGGCTGAGGCGCTCCCCCGCGCCGCTGCCGATTCCTATACCGCAAGCCAAGCGATCAGACGTAACGAGACGAAACAAAGAGAAAGACATGCTGCCTACACCGGAACAAGTCAGGGACTATATCGCCCAAGGTCTGCCATGCGAACACCTGCAGGTGGAGGGCGACGGTCAGCACTTCTTCGCCACCATCGTCAGCGGGGAGTTCGAGGGCAAGCGCCTCATCCAGCGGCACCAGCGCGTCTACGCGGCGCTGGGCGACCGCATGAAGGCCGAGATCCACGCGCTGTCGATGAAGACCCTGACGCCCGCCGAATGGCAGGCGGCCGACGGCAAGTAAGAGCAACCGGAAGCGCGCGGGCACGCAGGGCGGAGCGACGGGGCGGCATGTGCCGCCGCAACGCGAGCGTCCCTTGCCGGCCCGCCGGCCTTCCACCAAACGACGGAACATGGACAAACTTGAGATCCAGGGCAACGGCCCGCTGCGCGGTGAGATCCGCGTCTCCGGGGCCAAGAACGCCGCGCTGCCGATCCTGTGCGCGGGGCTGCTCTGCGCCGACACGGTCTCGCTGGGCAACGTGCCCGACCTGCAGGACGTGCGCACCACGCTGAAGCTGCTGCGCCAGATGGGCATGAAGGCCGAGCAGGACGGCCACGCCGTCACGCTGGACGGCAGCGGCGTCAACCGGCCCGAGGCACCCTACGAGCTGGTCAAGACCATGCGCGCCTCCATCCTGGTGCTGGGGCCGCTGGTGGCCCGCTTCGGCGAGGCGCGCGTGTCGCTGCCCGGCGGCTGCGCCATCGGGGCGCGGCCGGTGGACCAGCACATCAAGGGCCTGCAGGCGATGGGGGCTGAGATCGCCATCGAGCATGGCTTTATCCATGCCCGTGCCAAGCGCCTCAAGGGCGCACGCGTGGTGACCGACATGATCACCGTGACCGGCACCGAGAACCTGCTGATGGCCGCCACGCTGGCCGACGGCGAGACCGTGCTGGAGAACGCCGCGCGCGAGCCCGAGGTGACCGACCTGGCCCGCCTGCTGGTCAAGATGGGCGCGCAGATCGAGGGCATCGGCACCGACCGGCTGGTGGTGCGGGGCGTCGAGCGCCTGCACGGCGCCAGCCATGACGTGGTTGCCGACCGCATCGAGGCCGGCACCTTCCTGTGCGCGGCTGCCGCCACGCTCGGCGACCTGACGCTGCGCGGCATCAGCCCGGCCATTCTCGACGCGGTGCTGGACAAGCTGCGCGAAGCCGGCGCGCGCATCGACAGCGGCGAGGACTGGATCCGCCTGGCGATGCCGCAGCGCCCGCGCGCGGTCAGCTTCCGTACCTCGGAGTACCCGGCCTTCCCGACCGACATGCAGGCGCAGTTCATGGCCCTGGACGCGGTTGCCGAAGGTACGTCGCGCGTCACCGAGACCATCTTCGAGAACCGCTTCATGCATGTGCAGGAACTGAGCCGGCTGGGTGCGAATATCTCGGTGGAGGGCAATACGGCGGTGGTGACCGGCGTGCCGCGCCTGTCCGGTGCCAAGGTGATGGCCACCGACCTGCGCGCTTCGGCCAGCCTGGTGATCGCCGGGCTGGTGGCCGAAGGCGAGACCGTCATCGACCGTATCTATCATCTGGACCGCGGTTACGACCGCATCGAAGACAAGCTGTCGGCGGTGGGCGCCAAGATCCGCCGCATCGCCTGAGTATCCCGAGGACACCCATGAATCTCGCCATCCGCCCCGCCAACCAGCTGACGCTGGCTCTGTCCAAGGGCCGCATCTTCACCGAGACGATGCCGCTGCTGGAGGCTGCAGGCATCCGCGTCACCGAGAATCCGGAGACGTCGCGCAAGCTGATCCTGCCGACCACGGATCCGGACGTGCGCGTCATCATCGTGCGCGCCTCCGACGTGCCGACCTACGTGCAGTACGGTGCCGCCGATTTCGGCGTGGCCGGCAAGGACGTGCTGATGGAGCACGGCATGGCGGGCCTCTATGCACCGATCGACCTCAATATCGCCAAGTGCCGCATGTCGGTGGCGGTGCCGGCCGGTTTCGACTATGCCAGTGCCGTGCACCAGGGCGCGCGCCTGGCGGTCGCCACCAAGTACGTGCAGACCGCGCGCGAGCACTTCGCCAAGAAGGGCGTGCACGTCGACCTGATCAAGCTCTACGGCTCGATGGAACTGGGTCCGCTGGTGGGCCTGGCCGACGCCATCGTCGACCTGGTCAGCACCGGCGGCACGCTGCGCGCCAACAACCTCGTCGAGGTGGAGGAGATCGTGCAGATTTCGTCGCGGCTGGTGGTCAACCAGGCCGCGCTCAAGCTCAAGCGCGAGCGGCTCACGCCGATTCTCGACGCATTCGAACGGGCCTCGGCGGCGCTGGCCTGAAGCCGCCGCTTGCCCCAGGGGATAGCCATCATGACTGAAAACCGTACCGAACACGTGGTGATCCGCCAGCTCGATTCGAGCGAGGCGGGCTTCGCCGCCGCGTTGCGCGAGGTGCTGGCGTTCGAGGCTTCGGAAGACGAAGCCATCGACCGCGCCGCGGCGCAGATCCTGGCCGACGTGAAGGCGCGCGGCGATGCCGCGGTGCTGGAATACACGCAGCGTTTCGACCGCGTCGAGGCCGCCTCGCTGGGCGCGCTCGAACTGTCGCAGGCGGAGCTGGAAGCCGCGCTCGACGAGCTCGAGCCCAAGCGCCGCGCGGCGCTGGAGGCGGCGGCGGCGCGCGTGCGCGCCTACCACGAGAAGCAGAAGATCGAATGCGGCAGCCACAGCTGGGAGTACACCGAGTCCGACGGCACGGTGCTCGGCCAGAAGGTCACGCCGCTCGACCGCGTCGGCCTCTACGTGCCGGGCGGCAAGGCCGCCTATCCCTCGTCGGTGCTGATGAACGCGATTCCCGCGCGCGTGGCCGGCGTCAAGGAAGTGATCATGGTGGTGCCGACGCCGGGCGGCGTGCGCAACCCGCTGGTGCTGGCCGCCGCGCAGATCGCCGGCGTCGACCGCGTGTTCACCATCGGTGGCGCGCAGGCGGTCGGGGCGCTGGCCTACGGCACCGCCACGCTGCCGCAGGTGGACAAGATCGTCGGTCCGGGCAATGCCTATGTCGCGGCCGCCAAGCGCCGCGTGTTCGGCACGGTGGGCATCGACATGATCGCCGGGCCGTCCGAGATCCTGGTGATCTGCGACGGCACCACCGATCCCGACTGGGTGGCCATGGACCTGTTCTCGCAGGCCGAGCACGATGAACTGGCGCAATCGATCCTGCTGTGCCCGGACGCCCGCTACATCGCCGCGGTGGAGGCCAGCATCCAGCGCCAGCTCGACGTGATGCCGCGCCGCGACGTCATTGCCGCCTCGCTGTCCGGACGCGGCGCGCTGATCAAGGTGCGCGACATGGACGAGGCCTGCGAGATCGCCAACGCGATCGCGCCGGAGCACCTGGAGATCTCCGCGGAGAATCCGCGCCAGTGGGCGGAGAAGATCCGCCATGCCGGCGCCATCTTCCTCGGCCGCTTCACCAGCGAGTCGCTCGGTGACTATTGCGCCGGCCCCAACCACGTGCTGCCGACCTCGCGCACCGCGCGCTTCTCTTCCCCGCTGGGCGTCTACGATTTCCAGAAGCGCTCCAGCCTGATCGAGGTCAGCGAGGGCGGTGCGCAGATGCTGGGCCAGATCGCCGCCGAACTGGCCTACGGCGAGGGGTTGCAGGCCCACGCACGCAGCGCCGAGTACCGTATCAAGCGCAGTTGATTCCACCCGCCGCCGCCCTGCCGGGCGGCGGCAACCCACCCGAGAGGACCTTCCATGTCTGCCGTAAAGCCTTCCCTGATCGAACGCATCATCCGTGACGACGTGCGCGCCATGGGCGCCTACCACGTGCCGGACGCGCATGGTCTGGTGAAGCTCGACGCCATGGAGAACCCCTACCTGCTGCCGCCCGCGCTGCGCGCCGAACTGTCCGCCCGCCTGGGCGAGGTCGCGCTCAACCGCTACCCGGTGCCGAGCAGCGACGCGCTGCGCGCCAGGCTCCAGGCGGTGATGCAGGTGCCGGCCGGCATGGATGTGCTGCTCGGCAACGGCTCCGACGAAATCATCAGCATGCTGTCGCTGGCCGCCGCCAAGCCGGGCGCCAAGGTGCTGGCGCCGGTGCCGGGCTTCGTCATGTACGCGATGTCGGCGCAGTTCGCCGGCCTGGGCTTCGTCGGCGTGCCGCTGCGCGCGGATTTCACGCTCGACCGCGACGCCATGCTGGCGGCCATGGCCGAGCACCAGCCCGCCATCATCTACCTGGCTTATCCGAACAATCCCACCGGTAACCTGTTCGACGAAGCCGACATGGAGGCCATCCTGCGCGCCGCCGACGGCGCCGTCTGCCAGAGCCTGGTGGTGGTCGACGAGGCCTACCAGCCCTTCGCCCAGCAGAGCTGGATGCCGCGCCTGGCGGACTTCGGCAACCTGCTGGTGATGCGCACCGTGTCCAAGCTGGGCCTGGCGGGCATCCGCCTGGGCTACGTGGCCGGCGCGCCGGAATGGCTGGCGCAGCTCGACAAGGTGCGTCCGCCATACAACGTCAATGTGCTGACCGAGGCCGCCGCGCTGTTCGCGCTGGAGCATGTCGCCGTGCTCGACGAGCAGGCGGCCCGGTTGCGCGCGGAACGCGCGAACCTGGTGGCGGCGTTGCAGGCGCTGCCCGGGGTCACCGTCTTCCCCAGCGCGGCCAATTTCCTGCTGCTGCGCGTGCCCGATGGCGCACAGATCTTCGACCGAGTGCTGGCGCGCAAGGTGCTGATCAAGAACGTGGGTAAAATGCACCCGTTGCTGGCCAACTGTTTGCGCGTCACGGTCAGCACCCCCGAAGAGAACGCGCAGTTTCTCGAGGCCTTCCGTGCCTCGTTGCAGGATTAACACCATGCGTGTTGCAGAGGTCACCCGCAATACCTCCGAAACGCAGATCCGCGTTTCGCTCAATCTCGACGGCACCGGACGCCAGAAGCTGGCCTCCGGCGTGCCCTTCCTCGACCACATGCTGGACCAGATCGCCCGGCATGGCATGTTCGACCTGGAGGTCGAGGCCAAGGGCGATACGCATATCGACGACCACCATACGGTCGAGGACGTCGGCATCACGCTCGGCCAGGCCGTGGCACGTGCCATCGGCGACAAGAAGGGCATCACCCGCTACGGGCACAGCTATGTGCCGCTGGACGAATGCCTGTCGCGCGTGGTGATCGATTTCTCGGGCCGCCCGGGCCTGGAATTCCACGTGCCGTTCACGCGCGCCCGCGTGGGCAGCTTCGATGTCGACCTGACCATCGAGTTCTTCCGCGGTTTCGTCAACCATGCCGGCGTCACGCTGCATATCGACAACCTGCGCGGCATCAATGCCCACCACCAGTGCGAAACCGTGTTCAAGGCCTTCGGCCGGGCGCTGCGCATGGCGGTGGAACTGGATCCGCGCGCAGCGGGCACCGTGCCGTCCACCAAGGGTACGCTGTAAGCAGAACCGCCCCCCGGCGCGCCGGGGGGGCGGAACCGCCGCGAGGCGCCTGGATTGGCCGGCAAGCCGGCCGCACGCAACCGATGGATACCCTCAAGTCGTTCATCTCGCTGCTGGCGCTGATCAACCCGATCGGGGCGATCCCGTTCTTCATCAGCCTGACGGACCAGCAGTCCGAGACCGAGAAGCTGCACACGATCAAGATCGCATCGATCTCGGTGGCGGTGGTGGTGGCGGTGTCGGCGCTGCTGGGGCAGCAGATCATCGAGTTCTTCAATATCTCGGTGGCGTCCCTGCAGGTCGGTGGCGGCCTGATCATGATCATGATGGCCATGAACATGCTCAACGCCCAGACCAGCCGCACCAAGGCCACGCCCGAGGAGGAGGACGAGGCCGAGGCCAAGGCCAGCGTGGCGGTGGTGCCGCTGGCACTGCCGCTGCTGACCGGGCCGGGCTCGATCAGCACGGTGATCGTCTATGCCGGCAAGACTCAGCACTGGTACCAGTTGCTGGTGCTGGTCGCCATCGGCGTGGTGCTGGGGGCGGTGGTGTATCTGGTATTCCGCGCGGCCGACCCCATTTCCAGGGTGATCGGCCGCACCGGCATCAATATCGGCACGCGCCTGATGGGCCTGATCCTGTCGGCGCTGGCCGTGGAATTCATTGTGGACGGGCTGAAGACCCTTTTGCCTGTTTTGAAATCATGACTACCATAGCAATTGTGGATTACGGCATGGGCAACCTGCGCTCGGTCGCGCAGGCACTGCGTGCCGCGGCGCCGGAAGCGGATGTGCGGGTGGTGGATGCTCCCGAGGGTATCCGCGCCGCGGACCGGGTGGTGCTGCCCGGCCAGGGCGCGATGCCGGACTGCATGGGCGCGCTGGGAGCCTCGGGCCTGCAGCAGGCCGTGCTGGAGGCGGCGGCCAGCAAGCCGATGCTGGGCGTGTGCGTGGGCGAGCAGATGCTGTTCGACAGCAGTACCGAGCGCCGCGCCGGACAGGGCGACACGCCCTGCCTCGGACTGATGCCCGGCGAAGTGGTCCGCTTCGAGCTGGACGGCATGACACAGCCGGACGGCTCCCGCTTCAAAGTTCCCCAGATGGGATGGAACCGGGTCCGGCAGGTCGGTGCCCACCCGCTGTGGGAGGGGATCCCGGACGACAGCTGGTTCTATTTCGTCCACAGCTACTACGTGCGGCCGCACAACCCGGCCCATACGGCAGGCGAAACGCAGTATGGCGTCGTGTTTACCAGTGCCGTGGCGCGCGATAATATTTTTGCCACGCAGTTCCATCCGGAAAAGAGCGCCGCGATGGGTCTGCAGCTGTACAGGAACTTCGTGCATTGGAATCCGTGAGGATCCGGCCCTTGACCGATCGACCTGTTCTGACTTGAATCGACCCGAACTGACCTGACCTGACTCGACCGGTCCGCCGGTCTTGTTCCCTTTTTTCTACTCAACCACGCTCGTCACGCATATGTTGCTCATTCCGGCCATCGACCTGAAGGACGGTCAGTGTGTACGCCTCAAACAAGGCGACATGGACCAGGCCACCGTCTTTTCCGAGGATCCCGCCGCCATGGCACGTCACTGGGTGGAGCAGGGCGCTCGTCGCCTGCACCTGGTCGACTTGAATGGCGCCTTCGTGGGCAAGCCGCGCAACGAAGCCGCGATCAAGGCGATCATCGCCGAGGTGGGGGGCGAAATCCCCGTCCAGCTGGGCGGCGGCATTCGCGACCTGAACACGATCGAGCGCTGGCTCGACGACGGGTTGTCCTACGTCATCATCGGCACCGCGGCAGTGAAGAATCCCGGCTTCCTGAAGGATGCCTGCTCGGCCTTCGGCGGCCATATCATCGTCGGCCTCGATGCCAAGGACGGCAAGGTCGCCACTGACGGCTGGAGCAAGCTGACCGGCCACGAAGTGGTGGACCTGGCCCGCAAGTACGAGGATTATGGCGTCGAAGCCATCATCTATACCGACATCGGTCGCGATGGCATGCTGCAGGGCATCAACATCGAGGCGACCGTCAAGCTGGCCCAGTCGATGTCGATCCCGGTGATCGCCAGCGGCGGCCTCTCCAACCTGGCCGACATCGATCACCTGTGCGCGGTCGAGGGCGATGGCGTGGAAGGCGTGATCTGCGGCCGCGCGATCTACTCGGGTGACCTGAACTTCTCCGACGCGCAGGCCCGCGCCGACAAGCTGGGCGCGGAGCAATAGGCAACGCGCGCACGGCGCGCCGTGCCGGCCGCCCCGGTTGCGAGCCGGGGCAGGGCCGGACAAGGAATCTCATGCTAGCCAAACGTATCATCCCCTGCCTGGACGTGACCAACGGGCGGGTGGTCAAGGGGGTCAACTTCGTCGAATTGCGCGACGCAGGCGACCCGGTCGAAATCGCGCGCCGCTACGACGAGCAGGGTGCCGATGAAATCACATTTCTCGACATTACCGCGACCAGCGACGGCCGCGACCTGATCCTGCACATCATCGAGGCCGTGGCCTCCCAGGTCTTCATCCCGCTGACTGTGGGCGGCGGTGTGCGCGCCGTCGAGGACGTACGCCGGCTGCTCAATGCTGGCGCGGACAAGATCAGTGTCAATTCGTCCGCCATCGCCAATCCGCAACTGGTGTCGGACGCCACGGCCAGGTACGGCTCGCAGTGCATCGTGGTCGCCATCGACGCCAAGCGTAGCTCGGCGCCGGGTGAGCCGCCGCGTTGGGAGGTCTTCACCCACGGCGGGCGCAAGGCCACCGGCCTGGACGCGGTGCAGTGGGCACGCGAAATGGCCGAGCGTGGCGCGGGCGAACTGTTGTTGACCAGCATGGACCGCGATGGTACCAAGAGCGGCTTCGACCTCGAACTGACGCGTGCCGTCAGCGATGCCGTGCCGGTGCCGGTGATCGCATCGGGGGGCGTGGGCAGCCTGCAGGACCTGGCCGACGGCATCCGCCTGGGCCATGCCGATGCGGTGCTGGCGGCCAGCATCTTCCACTACGGCCAGCACACCGTAGGCGAGGCGAAGGCGTTCATGGCCCGCGAGGGCATTCCGGTGCGGATCTGATCACGGCGAAGCAAGATGGCAAAGAAGTGGCTCAACAAGGTTAAATGGGACGACAACGGCCTGGTGCCGGTGATCGTGCAGGAAGTCGGCTCGAATGACGTGCTGATGTTTGCCTTCATGAACCGCGAGGCGCTGCAGCGCACCGTGGAACTGGGCGAGGCGGTGTTCTGGTCGCGTTCGCGCAAGCGCCTGTGGCACAAGGGCGAGGAGTCCGGCCACGTGCAGAAGGTGCATGAGATCCGTCTCGACTGCGACGAGGACGTGGTCCTGCTCAAGGTCACCCAGATCGACGGCATTGCCTGCCACACCGGACGGCACGCCTGCTTCTTCCAGAAGTTCGAGGGTGACGCCGAGAACGGCGACTGGCAGACGGTCGAGCCGGTCCTGAAGGACCCCACCCAGATCTACGCGGCCAAGCCATGAGCACATCCCCGAGCGGCGCCGATATCCTGGCGCGCATCGCCGCCACGCTGGAGTCGCGCAAGCCCGAACTGGGCGGCGATCCCGACAAGTCCTACGTGGCGCGCCTGTTCCACAAGGGCGACGATGCCATTCTGAAGAAGATCGGCGAGGAAGCGACCGAGACCGTGATGGCGGCCAAGGACGCACGCGCCGCCGGCCTGTCGGACGAGGCCAAGAGCAAGGTGGTCTACGAAGTGGCCGACCTGTGGTTCCACACCATGGTGCTGCTGGCGCGCTTCGGCCTGTCCCCGGACGACGTGGTGCGCGAACTGGCGCGCCGCGAAGGCCTGTCGGGGCTGGAAGAGAAGGCGAGCCGGTCGCAATAAGGCCCACGGCGAGACCCACGCCGCTGGTCGCGCGGAGAGCCGCGCGCCGGCCGGCACTTGCCCCGCACAACAAGGAGAAGGACGCACATGAGCAACGAATCCAGCGGCCAGGTCCTGCCTTCCGGCGCGCAGCTCGACAGCCTGCGCAAGCTGCTGCACATCCTGTATGCCCTGTACGCCATCTTCTGGCTGACCGGCGGCATCACCGCGCTGGTCGCCATCATCGTCGACTACGTCAAGCGCGACGACGCGCGCGGCAGCCTCTATGCCTCGCATTTCGCCTGGCAGATCCGCTCCTTCTGGTGGTCGATCGCCTGGGCGGTGCTGGGTGGGGCCTTGTTCTTCACCGTGGTGCTGATTCCGGCAGCCTTCGCCGTCTGGGGCGTGCTGTCGCTGTGGATGTTGTACCGCATCGTCAAGGGCTGGCTCTACCTGAACGATGGCAAGCCGATGTACCCGGACGGCTCGTTCTGAGCTGCCTGCCTGCCCACGTGGCTTCGCTTCCCCGGTCCGCCTGATCCGACTCCACCCGAACCACGAGATTTTCATGAACACGCGGGATAATCGTCACTTCTGCTAGGCCGCAGCCGGCCGGCGCGGGGCGGACCAGGCGCCAGGGCGCAGCAGGGATGGGGCGATGCCCGACGTCCGGTGGCTTCATCTCAAGGCGCCGGTACACTTCCTGCATGGTCCGGGGAGGCATCCCGCCTCGCCGGCCAATTGCGGCCCCGGCGAAGGCGGCTTGCTTGCTAAAATGGTGTAGAGAGTGCCCGGACCGGCATGGGCTGGCGCAGTGTCGGCGGTGCCGTACCATGATCGGCGCGGGGCCGGAAGACGGACAAGCCGTCCTTCAACCGTACCCGCAGGCGAGGGTGGTCCATGCGTGCAGTGGAAGATGCCGCTGCGCCGGCCGGGAGCGAGCAGGAGAAGGAGGTACAGGCCGCGGTCCGTTTGACGGCGGCCGGGTGCCGCGCCGGCAACCGTCGCCCGGCGCAGGCTTGTGAGGACGGAACAAACGGGGCGGGACGGCCGGAGGGCTGTCCGCGGCGCCATCAGGAGCGATAGAAAATGGGTTCGTTGAGCATTTGGCACTGGCTGATCGTGCTGCTGATCGTGATGCTGGTATTCGGCACCAAGAAGCTGCGCAACATCGGCCAGGATCTGGGTGGCGCGGTCAAGGGCTTCAAGGACGGCATGCGCGAAGGCGACGCTGCCGATAAGCCGGCCCAGTCCGCCCAGCCCAAGGAACTGCGCGACTCGACCACCATCGATGTCGAGGCCAAGGACAAGTCGTCGCAGCAGAAGTGATGCGCGTTCCGCCCACGTTCGCGCGGCGGCGCACGTGATCCTTTCCGCTTCCGGCGCCACGGCGCCGGTCCCTCTTCCTGTCCCGAAGCCCGCATGATCGACCTCGGTATTTCCAAGCTCGCGCTGATCGGTGCCGTGGCGCTGATCGTGATCGGCCCTGAGCGGCTGCCGAAGGTGGCGCGTACGGTCGGCGCGCTGGTCGGGCGCGCCCAGCGCTATATCAATGATGTGAAGGCCGAGGTCAGCCGCGAGGTCGAGCTCGAGGAACTGCGCAAGATGCGCACCGAGTTCGAGGAAGCCGCGCGCGATGTCGAGCGGACCATCCACAAGGAAGTGAGCGAACAGACGCAGGCGCTGAACGAGGCCCTGTCCGGCGAAAGCCATGCCGAGCCCGGCGGCGGCACTGGCTACGTGCCCTCGTGGGACGCGGCGCACAAGGTCCGCACTGGCCGCAAGAGCTGGCGCGTCAAGCAGGGCGCTCGGCCGCTGTGGTTCAAGCGGCAGCAGAATGTGCGCATGTGGGCACAGTCGGGTGCGGCGCGCGTCAAACGCCACCGGCCGGCGGCGGGCCCCGGCCGCTCTTTCTTCGATTGACGTGGCCGGCCCGAGTGGCACGCCACAGCCCGGCGCCCCGCGCCGCCAAGTCTTACTCGTTACCGGCCCGCGCGGCTGAGCGATCCACGCCATGAGCGATACGCGTTCCTCCCATTCTCCCGAGCCGGATCCGCAGGACGACCAGCAGGAAACCTTCATCTCCCATCTGATCGAACTGCGCGAGCGGCTGGTCAAGGCGGTGGCCGGCGTGCTGATCATCTTCCTCGGCCTCGTCTACTGGGCGCCCGAAATCTTCAACCTCTTCGCGCGGCCGCTGATGGTCTCCCTGCCCAAGGGGGGCAGGATGATCGTCACCGACGTCACCGGTTCCTTCTTCGTGCCGATGAAGGTCACACTGCTGGTCGCCTTCCTGATCGCACTGCCCTGGGTGCTGTACCAGATCTGGAAATTCGTCGCGCCGGGCCTGTACCAGCATGAGAAGCGGCTGATCCTGCCGCTGGTCAGCAGCAGCTATGTGCTGTTCCTGTGCGGCGTCACCTTTGCCTACTTCCTGGTCTTCCCCACGGTCTTCCACTTCATGGCGCACTACAACGCGCCGCTCGGGGCGGACATGTCGACCGACATCGACAAGTACCTCAGCTTCGCCATGACCATGTTCCTTGCCTTCGGCATCACCTTCGAGGTGCCGGTGGTGGTGATCGTGCTGGTGCGCTTCGGCGTGGTGGAACTCGACAAGCTCAAGCAGGTGCGTCCCTACGTCATCGTCGGCGCATTCATCATTGCCGCCGTGGTGACGCCGCCCGACGTGCTCTCCCAGCTCCTGCTGGCCGTGCCCCTGATCGCCCTGTATGAACTGGGCCTGCTGATGGCGCGCTTCTTCCTGAAGCCGGAGGAATCGCCGGAGGCCGTGGGCGGCACGACGGCCGATTGAGCCGCCGGCGGCCCTCGCTGAGGCGCTGGCCACCGTGCCGGCAGCCGACTATGGGAGGGCCACGGGTACCTCGGTTTACCTCTATTTTTTGCACCACTTTGGTGAAAATTGGAGACTTGTCTGTTGCTCCCTCGCAACAAATCGGGCTGATTCGCAGTGTTTACCGCGAAAAAGCCTTCTGAGCCTCTGGGGGCCTGGCCCATAATACGCAGCAGACGTTAAGTAAGTGCGTCGCCCAAGCACTTGGGCAAGCCAAGATTTCCCAATCAGTTGACAAGGAAAGTGTCGATATGAAGATGAAACTGTTTGCAGCTGCCGTCGCCGCTCTGGCCGCCGGCGGTGCGTATGCCCAGTCGAGCGTGACCCTTTACGGCGTGGCTGACGTTGGCCTCGAGTACACCAACCGCACCCCGGGTCCGAACGGCCAATCGTCGAACGCATGGCGCATGACCTCGGGCAACCAGTCCGGTTCGCGTTGGGGCCTGCGTGGCGTGGAAGACCTGGGCGGCGGCCTGAAGGGCATCTTCACCCTGGAAAGCGGTTTCAACGTTGACACCGGTGGCCAGTCGGACTCCAGCCGTCTGTTCAACCGTAACGCCTACGTCGGCCTGCAGAACCAGTGGGGCACCCTGACCCTGGGTCGCCAACAGACCCTGTTCTATGATTTCGGCCTGGTCTACGATCCGATGGCGATCTCGACCCGCTACTCGATCACCTCGATCGCTCCGGAATACGCTTCGCGTGCTGACAACGCCGCCAAGTACGTTGGTACCTTCGGTGGCCTGACCGTCGCCGCTCTGTACAGCTTCCAGAACAACGGCAACGAAATCCCGGGCGTGTTCTCGGCTGGCCGTGAGTACGGCTTCACCGCCATGTACGGCGCTGGCCCGTTCTCGGTTGGTGCGACCTATGACCAATCGAACGGCAGCACCGCTGCTTCGGCTGGCCAATCGATCCGCCGCGCAAGCGTTGCCGGTACCTACGCTTTCGGTCCGGCCAAGGTCTACGCTGGCTACCGCTGGGCGAAGGGCTACAACGGCGCAACCCTGCCGGGCGCAGTGGCTTCCGCCCCGGGCAGCGTCGTGAGCACCGCCAACCTGTACTGGCTGGGTCTGGGTTACCAACTGACCCCGGCTCTGTCGCTGACCGGCGCCGCTTACTACCAAGACTTCCGCAACACCTCGGCTGATCCGTGGCAATTCGTCGCGACCGCCGACTACGCTCTGTCGAAGCGTACCGACCTGTACACCTCGGTCTCGTACACCAAGAACAAGAGCGGCTCGTCGCTGGGCGTCGATGGTTACAACAGCAGCACGGCTTCGAACGTCATCTCCGGCGGCAACCAATTCGGTGCCGTGGTTGGTGTCCGTCACAAGTTCTAATTTGACGCGGGTGTAAGCCCGCTTCGAATCGACTTGCAGGCGAAAGCCGGCTTCCGCAAGGAAGCCGGCTTTTCCCATTTCTGCGGCCCCATCTGCGGCCCGCATCTGCCGCCGGCGTTGCGTGGAGGCGCCACGGCTATCGTGCAGCGCCCATTCCGGATGTGGCCTGACCCTTCCTCTGGTAATTGCCCTGGCGTGCGGCGGGGCCGATGCAGCCCACCGCAGCGCATAGCTGCCTGCCCGAGGGCGCCGCCTCTCGGGTCGTCGAAGCAGGGAGGGGAGGCAGGTTTTTGGCGCGTGGCGAGTTCCTTTGGAGCCGCGCAAACGCATCAACATGCCTGAGCGTGGATGGCCTATGGAAGGCCTTGGGCAGAGGGCAGGGCGGCGATGTGGCAACTGCGGTCCTGCCGGCGTCGCCACGGGGCGTTCCGGCTGCGTCGATGTCCGCTTCGCCGGCCGCCATGATCGGCATGAGCCAATGCCGGTCGGCAGCCCCCTCAGGGCAAAGCTTCCCTGGGGGCGCGGTTTTCCCGCCGACGCGCTCCCGACGCCCAAGAAAGAAGCCCGCCATGGCAGCGGGCTTCTGTATTTCCGGCGCGGAGGTCTGCGCGCGGACCGTATGGCGTACCGCTTATTCCTCTTCTTCGTCGAGCTGCATGGCTCGGCGCGGCGGCGGCGGGCGCTTGCCGATCATCACGGTCAGCTCGGCCTGCTTGCCGCGTCGCATGACCTGCATCTTGGCCGCCGCCCCCGGCTTGAGCTGGGCCACCGCATTGAGCAGCGCGGTGCTGTCGGCAATGTGCTGGCCATCGACCGTGACCAGGATATCGCCGGGACGCACCCCTGCCTTGTCGGCCGGGCCACCCTGCACCACGGCGGCGATCAGGGCGCCTTCCTTGGCTTCCAGGCCGAAGGATTCGGCGATCTCCGGGGTCATGTCCTGCGGCTCCACGCCGATCCAGCCGCGCGTGACCGAGCCGGTGGAGATGATCGATTCCATCACCTGCTTGGCAGTCGATACCGGGATGGCGAAGCCGATCCCCAGCGAGCCGCCCGAGCGCGAATAGATCGCCGTATTGATGCCGAGCAGGTTGCCGCGCGCATCGACCAATGCGCCGCCCGAATTGCCCGGGTTGATGGCCGCATCGGTCTGGATGAAGTTCTCGAAGGTATTGATACCCAGATGGCTGCGGCCCAGCGCCGAGACGATGCCCATCGTCACCGTCTGGCCGACGCCGAACGGGTTGCCGATGGCCAGCACGATGTCGCCCACCTTGACGTTTTCGATCCGTCCCAGCGTGATGGCCGGCAGGTCCTTCAGGCCCACCTTCAGCACCGCCAGGTCGGTTTCCGGATCGGAGCCCACCACCTTGGCATTGGCCTTGCGCCCATCCGTCAGCGCCACCTCGATCTCGTCGGCGCCGTCCACCACATGGTGGTTGGTTAGAATGTAACCTTCGGAACTGACGATCACGCCGGAGCCGAGGCTCGACACGGGTTCCTGCCGCTCGGGCAGGCGGTCGCCGAAGAAGAAGCGGAACCAGGGATCTTCCTGCTGCTGCGGGTTCTGGCTGCGCTTGCGGCCGTTCTTGCTGGTGAAGATGTTCACCACCGCCGGCATCGCCTGCTGCGCGGCCTCGCTATAGGAGCCCTCCGCGGACCCGCCGCTCACATTGGGCACGACTTCCTTCAGCGCGACGATCGGAGAGCCGGATTGGACCGCGACCCGGCCGCGCTGCAGCCAGTCCGGCTTCAACGTGGCCACGACGAACCAGACCGCCAGCACGACCGTGACAGCCTGGGCGAAAAACAGCCAAAATCGGCGCAACATATTGGGAATTTGAGCGGAAAATGAAAAACAGAGAGCTGGAATTGTACTTGAACGATCTGCTCGAGGCGTCTCGCTACAAGGACTATTGCCCCAACGGCCTGCAAGTGCAAGGGCGTGCCGAAGTGCGGCATATCGTCACGGGCGTGACTGCCAGCCTGGCGCTGGTGGAGGCTGCCATCGAGGCCGGCGCCGATGCCCTGCTGGTCCATCACGGTTACTTCTGGAAGAACGAGGATGCCCGCGTGATCGGGCAGAAACACGCCCGTCTCAAACGCCTGCTCGGTGCCGACCTGAACCTGTTCGCCTACCACCTGCCGCTGGACGGCCATCCGGAACTGGGCAACAACGTCCAGCTCGGGCTGCAGCTCGGGCTCACGCCGCATGGCCGTTTCGGCGACAACGACTTGTGCTGGTCCGGCTCGCTGCCGCAAGCGATGCCGCTCGCGACCTTCGCTGCCCATGTCGGCGGCGTGCTGGGGCGCGAGCCGCTGGTGCTGGGCGAGCCTGGGCAGATGGTCCGCAGCATCGGCTGGTGCACCGGCGGGGCCCAGGGCTATTTCGATGCCGCAGTGGCGGCGGGGGTCGACGCTTACCTGAGCGGCGAGGCCTCCGAGCAGACCACGCACCTGGCGCGCGAGAGCGGCGTGGCCTATCTGGCCGCCGGCCACCATGCCACCGAGCGCTTCGGCATCCGTGCGCTGGGTGAGCACCTGGCCGACCGCTTCGGCCTCAGCCACACCTTCATCGACATCCCGAATCCGGTCTGAGCGCGGCGACCCGCGGCCCCGGTTTGTCGCTTGCCGGGCGAAGAATCCATCCCATTTGATCTGGCGCAAGAAAACCGGGTCGGAACGGGTGTTTAAATATTGCGGCGCCGCAATAACATGCGGCGCCGCAATATTTTTACCGGCTGTGGGCCGTGTCCTACGGGTAAATCCTTACTTGGCTTTCAGGCTGTCGCGGATTTCGCGCAGCAGCACCACTTCTTCCGGCGTCGGGGCCGGTGCGGGAGGCGGCTCCTGGGCGCGCAGTTTATTGAAACCGCGCACCATCAGGAAAATGATGAACGCGAGAATGACGAAATTCACGACGATGGTCAGGAAATTCCCGTAGGCGAACACCGGGACGCCGGCCTTCTTCAGGGCGTCCAGTGTCATCGGTGTTCCTGCTGGTGGCTCCGATAAGGTGACGAACAGGTTGGAGAAGTCCAGCTTGCCGATGATGCGGCCCACGATGGGCATGATCAGGTCGTTGACCACCGAATCCACGATTTTCCCGAAGGCAGCGCCGATGATCACACCGACCGCGAGGTCGATGACGTTGCCGCGCATCGCGAAAGTTTTGAATTCCGAAACCATTCCCATTGCATTCTCCCGATTTGTTGCGCGTATCGTACTATACGCATGCCAAAAGCCTGCCGCATCACCGCCAGGAACGCAAGTGTGAAGCAGGGAACCCTGTTGCATCGTCCGATTATCGTACGGCGGTGGCGTGTCATGCGCCTTTCGTCGAACAATGTGCCTAAGGTACAATTTGCGGTTGACGCAAAATCTAAATTGACTTCCCCTGGGGTTTGGAATGAGTGACCAGCAAAGCGTGAAAAGCGTGGATAAGGGGCGTCGCACTTGGTTGATCGCGACGTCCGTGGCTGGCGGCATCGGAGGAGTGGCAGTGGCGGTGCCGTTTGTCAGTACGTTTGCGCCATCGGAGAAGGCCAAAGCGGCCGGCGCCCCGGTCGAGGCCGACATCGGTGCCCTCAAGCCTGGCGAGATGATGACGGTGGAGTGGCGCGGCAAGCCTGTGTGGATCCTGCGGCGCACCGATGAGATGCTGGCGTCTCTCAAGAAGACCGACGTCGAAGTGGCCGATCCGAACTCGGATGTGCCCTTCACCATGAAGACGCCCGAGTACTGCAAGAACGAAACCCGTTCACGCGCCGACCACAAGGACGTCCTGGTCGTGGTCGGCATCTGTTCCCACCTGGGCTGCTCGCCTTCCGGCCCGTTCCCCGCCGGCGCCAATCCCCAGCTCGGCAGCGATCCCGGCTTCCTCTGCCCCTGCCACGGCTCGACCTTCGATCTCGCCGGGCGCGTGTTCAAGAACAAGCCGGCCCCGCAGAACCTTGACGTTCCCCCATACCAGTTCCTGACCGACACCAAGATCGTGATCGGCAAGGACGAGAAAGGAGAGGCCTGATCATGGCAGCCGAGAAAGAAGTCAAGACGACCGGCCTGCTGGGCTGGATCGACGCGCGCTTCCCCGCCACCCAGCTGTGGGAAGACCACCTCTCCAAGTACTACGCGCCAAAGAACTTCAACTTCTGGTACTTCTTCGGTTCGCTGGCGCTGCTGGTGCTAGTGATCCAGATCGTCACCGGCATCTTCCTGGTGATGAACTACAAGCCGGACGGCACGCTGAATGCGGCCGGCATCCCGGTCGCCTTCGCCAGCGTCGAGTTCATCATGCGCGAGGTGCCCTGGGGCTGGCTGGTGCGCTACATGCACTCGACCGGCGCCTCGGCCTTCTTCGTCGTGGTCTACCTGCACATGTTCCGCGGCCTGCTGTATGGTTCCTACCGCAAGCCGCGCGAGCTGGTGTGGATCTTCGGCTGCCTGATCTTCCTGTGCCTGATGGCCGAGGCCTTCATGGGCTACCTGCTGCCCTGGGGCCAGATGTCCTACTGGGGCGCGCAGGTGATCGTCAACCTGTTCTCGGCCATCCCGGTGATCGGCCAGGACCTGTCACTGTTCATCCGCGGCGACTACGTGGTCAGCGACGCCACGCTGAACCGCTTCTTCTCCTTCCACGTGATCGCCGTGCCGCTGGTGCTGCTTGGCCTGGTGGTGGCGCATATCATCGCGCTGCACGAAGTGGGCTCGAACAACCCCGACGGCGTCGAGATCAAGGCCAAGAAGGACGAGAACGGCATCCCGCTGGACGGCATCCCCTTCCACCCCTACTACTCGGTGCATGACCTGCTGGGCGTGGGCGGCTTCCTGATGGTGTTCTCGGCGGTGATCTTCTTCTTCCCCGAGGTCGGCGGCTACTTCCTGGAATCGAACAACTTCTTCCAGGCCGATCCGCTGAAGACCCCGCCGCACATTGCCCCGGTCTGGTACTTCACGCCGTTCTACTCGATGCTGCGCGCCACCACCTCGAACTTCCTGCCGATCCTGTGGGTGTTCTTCGCGCTGCTGCTGGGCCTGGTCTTCCTGCGCAGCAAGGATGCGCGTATCAAGATCGGCGCATTGGCCATCGCCGTGATCCTGGCGGTCGGCTTCTACTTCATCGACGCCAAGTTCTGGGGCGTGCTGGTGATGGGCGGCTCGGTCATCGTGCTGTTCTTCCTGCCCTGGCTGGACCACTCGCCGGTCAAGTCGATCCGCTACCGTCCTGCCTTCCACAAGTCGATCCTGATCGTCTTCGTGGTGGTGTTCCTGGTGCTCGGCTACCTGGGCGTGCAGCCGCCGTCGCCGGTGGGCGAAAAGGTGTCGCAGCTCGGCACCCTGCTGTACTTCGCCTTCTTCCTGACCATGCCGCTGTGGAGCCGCGCCGGCACCTTCAAGCCGGTGCCGGACCGCGTGACCTTCACCCCGCACTGACCGAAGGCCCACCAGAGGACAAGGACACAAGATGAAAAAGCTGCTTTCGATCTTCGCACTCGCGGGCGCCTGCTTTGCCGCCGCTCCCGCCATCGCCAGCGAAGGGGGCTATCCCCTGGAGCCGGCGCCCGTGCAGACCAGCGACCTGTCGTCGCTGCAGCGCGGCGCGAAGCTGTTCGTCAACTACTGCCTGAACTGCCACGGCGCCTCCCTGATGCGGTACAACCGCCTCAAGGATATCGGCCTCACCGACGACCAGATCCGCGAAAACCTGCTGTTCTCCGCGGACAAGGTCGGCGAGACCATGACCATCGCCATGCACCCCAAGGACGCCAAGTCCTTCTTCGGCGCGACCCCGCCGGACCTGTCGGTGATCGCCCGCGCCCGCGGCGACGATTGGCTCTACACCTATCTGCGCACCTTCTACCGCGACGACAACCGCGCCACCGGCTGGAACAACCTCGTGTTCCCCAGCGTCGGCATGCCGCACGTGCTGTGGGAACTGCAGGGCCAGCGCGCCGCCAAGTTCAAGGAAGTGGAAGAGCATGGCGAGACCGTGCACAAGTTCGCCGGCTTCGAGCAACTCACGCCCGGCAAGCTGAGCACGGTCGAGTATGACCAGGCCGTGGCCGACCTGGTCGGCTTCCTCGACTGGATGTCTGAGCCGGCGCAGAACCAGCGCAAGCGCCTGGGCGTGTGGGTGCTGCTGTTCCTGGGCATGTTCACCATCTTCGCCTGGCGCCTGAACGCGGCCTACTGGAAAGACATCAAGTAAGGCAGGCCAGCGCTGCAGGGGCTGGACCGGCGCCGCCGGTCCAGCCTTTTTCATTGTCGGCCTGGCGGCACTTCGCTGGCGGGAAGTGCCGCGTTGGATTGCATTAATGTGATTCAAATGCCATAAATTTGCTTTCTATTGGTCGCTTCTGCCAGAATACTGGGGCCCAGTCCACCGACCCCGCACGCAAGGAATCCAACCATGATGGTGTTGTATTCGGGCACCACCTGCCCGTTCTCTCAACGTTGCCGCCTCGTCCTGTTCGAAAAGGGCATGGATTTCGAGATCCGCGACGTCGACCTGTTCAACAAGCCGGAAGACATCTCGGTGATGAACCCCTACGGCCAGGTGCCCATCCTGGTCGAGCGCGACCTCATCCTGTATGAGTCGAACATCATCAACGAGTATATCGACGAGCGCTTCCCGCACCCGCAGCTGATGCCGGCCGACCCGGTGCAGCGAGCCCGCGCCCGCCTGTTCCTGTTCAACTTCGAGAAGGAACTCTTCACGCACGTCTACGCCCTCGAGAATGAGAAGGGCAAGGCCGCCGAGAAGAACCACGAGCGCGCCCGCGCGGCCATCCGCGACCGCCTGACGCAACTCGCCCCGATCTTCGTCAAGAACAAGTACATGCTGGGCGAAGAGTTCTCGATGCTCGACGTCGCCATCGCGCCGCTGCTGTGGCGCCTGGACCACTACGGCATCGAACTGTCGAAGAACGCCGCGCCGCTGCTGAAGTACGCCGAGCGTATCTTCAGCCGTCCGGCCTACATCGAAGCACTCACCCCGTCGGAAAAGGTGATGCGCCGCTAAGCAGCGGAGCGCCGTCCGGCCTCATGCCGGACGGCCCGCCCGGCCCGCGCCACTGGAAGCACCATGCCTGAAACCTCCACCAAGCCCTACCTGGTCCGCGCCATCTACGAATGGTGCACCGACAACGGCTTCACGCCGTACATCGCGGTCTTCGTCGACGCCCAACACCAACGTGCCGCGCGAGTTCGTCAAGAACAACGAGATCGTGCTCAACGTCAGCTTCGACGCCACCAGCGGCCTCGACATGGGCAACGAGTGGATCACCTTCAGCGCCCGCTTCGGCGGTGTCTCGCGCAAGATCGACGTGCCGGTCGAGAACGTGCTCGCCATCTACGCCGCGAGAACGGCCAGGGCATGGCCTTCCCGGTGGAGCGCAGCGTGCCCGAGACCCAGGCCGCCACGGAGCGTGAAAAACAACCCGCCGCCCAAGCTGGGCTCCGGTCGGCAGCGACAGCGCGCCCGCCCCGCAAGGCAGCGGCGATGGCAACGGCGACGACCGATCCCAACCCGCCGTGCCCGCATCCGGCGGCAAGAAGCCTGCCTTGAAGGTGGTGAAGTAAGCCAGCCTTCCTCACAAGCCGCCCGGCATGCAGTAGAATGGCGGGCTGCACCCATTTGCCGGCTTAGCTCATCAGGTAGAGCAGTTGATTTGTAATCATCAGGTGGCGGGTTCGAGTCCTGCAGCCGGCACCAATTCCGAAGCGGCCCCGAGTTTCTCGGGGCCGTTTTGCTTTCCTGGCCCGGCGCATGACGCCGGCGAACCGAGCCGCTGCAGGCGCTACATCAACATCCCCACCTCCAGCACCCCCCGCACCTGCCCGCGCCGGTTGCCGTCCGCGCCCGAACGCCAGTCCGGGCGCCGTCTTGCGCGCGCCCACGTAGGACAGTTCGACCCGCGCGAAGAAGCGCTGGTACTGGTAGGTCGCGTCAGCGTCAGCGACCACGCCGCGCTGCCCGGGCCGTACAGCAGGTTGGCGGCGCCGCTTGCGGCATCGCCGGTGGAGGCGATGTACTCCAGCCGCAGCGGCAGCTTGAAGCCGGGCAGGCGCAGGGCGGCAGGCGTGGCGGCGTTGCCGAAGTCGTAGCTCATCAGCAGCGCGGCACCGTAGGTGGAGGCGGCGCCGGTGCCTTGCGTGGGCAGGCTGGGCACGTGGGTGAACTGCACATAGGGCTGCAGCGGTCCAGGCCCCTGGGTGTGCGCATAGATCAGGTTGTAGATCTGCTGGTTGTTCTGCAGCACCGGGGTGGCCGGTGGTGGGACATCGCTGCGGCGGGTGCTGGCGCCGCCGCTGAAGGTGAGGGTATTGCTGTCGTCGAAGGCGTAGCTGGCCAGGGCCGAGACCCAGTTGTAGCGCTGCGAGTAGAAGCCCGTCGTTGACGGACGCCGACAGGGTCAGCGGCCCGAGGCGTAGTTGACCTGTACGCCGCGATTGACGGCGTTCTCCTGGTTCCACAGCAGGCCACGCTGGATGTTGAGATTCTGGAAGGTGAAGTGCTTTCCCGCACCGATCAGCGTCGGCAGCTGCCGGCCTGGATCGACAGGCTGTCGCTCAGTGCGAGCTTGAGGTAGCCCTGCGGCACGGCGTTGAACAGGGCGGGCGTGGCGCGGTCCGCGCGCTGGTAGGGCACGCCGAGCACGGGCACCGAGTAGTAGCCGGCCTGCAGGAAGAACTGCAGCATGCCGTCGGCCTGTTGACGAAGACCTGGGCATTGCCCAGGTCGGCTTGCCAGGTGTGGTCGTTGGCGGCGGCGTGGCTCTGTCCCTGGACCAGGCCGCTGACGATGCCGCCGAACCAGAGCGGGCCCAGCGGGCCGGCGTCGACCCGGACCGGCGCGGCGCTCAGCGTGCTGGCGATCGACGGTTGCAGCGCGGGCGTGGCTGGCGCGGTGGGCTCGGTGGGCGCGGGTTCTGCCGTTGCGGGCTGTGCGGTGGGCATGGTGGCGTCCTGCGCGCGGGCCGCCGGGCTGGCGCCCAGGATGGCCAGCGCGACGGCGGTTGCGGCGCAGGAGGAGGTAAGAGGGATCTTCATGGATGGCTTCCTTCGTGATGGCGCGGCTGCGGCGCGGCTTGCACCACGCCGGTGGCGAGGTTCGCCGCGGCGTGTGCAGGCGCACCGGGCTGGTGCGGATCCCGCGGCGGCGCAAGCGTCGTGCCATTGGCGGACACCGTGATCATCGCTCAGCCTGCCGTGCCGCGCCCCGCCTGGCTTGCCGGGCAGGCGGATTTAAACGACTGCCATCCATGCGATTTCATCGCTTGACGCCGCCACGCGGAGACCCTGCCGGACGCAGGCGATGCGCGCGCCTGGCGTGCCTGCCATGGCATGCGCATAGCCGCGGCAGGTGCGACGGCAGCCGAGACGGCAGGCGCGCCACGCTGTAGCTGCCGTCATGCACCACGTGGGCCCATGCGCCATGTCCCCAACCGGTGCATGCGCGCAGCGACTGGAGCGTATGCGTATTCGTCGTTTCTTGTCGTGCACGCGACGTCCTACACTGCCTGCATCGGAGGCGGCATGGCGCGCTGAAGTCGATCAGCCCAGGCCCGCCCCGAGCGCCAAGCCTACATCATGCATCCGCAACGCTCCGTCGTGATGGCAGTGGCCGAGGCTCTTCCCGCAGCCCGCACCGCCCCCGCAGTTCGCCCCGTCGTTCCGTCTTCTTTCCCGCACGCGGTCTCGTTCCGCTCAGCCGTCGCGCTGGGCCCGGCACCCGTCGCACTGCGCCGGGCCGAACCGGCTCCGCCTGATCCCGCTTCACCGCCGGCCCGCGGCAACGTGTCCGGACCGTGCGCCAGCAGCATGGCGCGCGCGGGCGTGGCCGGCCTCCGGGGTGACGCGCGTCCGGCGCGTCCGTTTCCCTTTACCTTAGCCAAGACCTCATCGTGAAATCCTTTCTTCTGATCGGCGCCGCATTGGCCGCCGCTTCCGTCTCGTTCTCCGCCGTGGCCGGCCCCGACTTCTACATCATCGAGAAGGGGCGCGATGCCAAGCGCGCGGTGCAGCGTGCGGAAGCCGCGCAGGCAGCGCAGGCCTCCAGGCCGTGCCGGCTCCGCAAGCCGCGCCGGCAACGCAGCCGCCCCTGACCTCCGTCACGCCGCGCGGCGTGGTGTATCGGCGCGGGGGCTGAACGGCGCGCACCGGCGAGCAGTGGCGCCGCCGTCGTTCAATCCACCCGTATCGCCGCCCGCGCCGCCACCGCCCGCATCTGCGGCAGTTCGCGCTCGACGCGCTGGCGCACGGCCGCGCCGTCGCCGTAGGCCGGGCTCAGGCCCAGTTCGACCATGCGTTGCCTGGTCTGCGGCGCGGTGGCGACGTCGGCCAGCGCCTTCTCCAGTTTCTGCTGTACCGGCTGGGGCAGTCCCGCCGGCGCCAGCAGCGCGAACCAGGTGCCCATCTCGAAGCCGGGGTAGCCGCTTTCGGCCACCGTGGTACTTGCGGCAGCGATGGCAGGCGCTGGGATGACAGCACCGCCAGCGGCTTGATCTTGCCGCTCTGGATCAGGGGCTGGGTGGCGACGATGGTATCGACCGCCACCGGCACCTGGCCGCCGGCCAGCGCGGTAAGGCTGGGTGCGCTGCCGTTGAAGGGCACGTGCACCATGCGGATGCCGGCGGCGGATTTGAGCATTTCGCCGCCGAAGTGGACCGAGGAGCCGGTGCCGAAGGAGCCGTAGGAGAACTTGTCCGGTTCGGCCCTGGCCTGGGGACGAGATCCTTGAGCGAGTTGACGGGTACCGCGGGATTGGCCACCAGCACCAGCGCCATGTCGGCCACCAGGCCCAGCGGGGTGAAGCTCTTGACGGGGTCGTAGGCCAGGTTCTGGCGGATGGCGGGGTTCAGCGTCAGCGTGGTGCTGGCGGCCAGCAGCAGGGTGTAGCCATCGGGCGGCGACTTGGCCAGCACGGTGGCGCCGACCACGGTGCTGGCGCCGGGTTTGTTTTCCACCACCACCGTCTGCCCCAGTTTCTCGCCCAGGCCGACCGCCAGCAGGCGGCCCAGCACATCGGTGGCGCCGCCGGCGGCGAAGGGGATCAGCAGCTTGATCGGCCGCGTCGGGTAGGCGGCGTCGGCGCGCGCGCCGAGCGGGACTGCGGCGCACAGGGCGCCCAGCGTGCACAGGACGGCCAGTGCGCGCAGGCGGGGGCGGGGTACTGCGGTCGTCATCTTCGTCATGTCGGACTCCTGCCGGCGGGGGATGGGGGAAGCGAAAGCAGTCGGTATCGGCGGGGGCGGGACGGTCGCCGGCGTGCTTGCCGCCACCCGTCCCTGCCCGTGCTCAGCCCAGCAGCGGGCTGGCGACGCGCGCGTAGCCGCTGGCCTGGTCGTAGGCGTGGCCGAGCTGCAGCACCGCGGCGTCGGCCTGCGCCGGGCCGATGATCTGCAGCCCGCAGGGCAGGCCGCCGGGGCCGAAGCCCGCCGGTGCGGACAGCACCGGCAGTCCTGCCATGGTGGCCGGCACCACGGCCTGCATCCAGCGGTGGTAGGTATCCATGGCGCGCCCGTCGATGGCCTTGGGCCAGTCCCAGTCCACCGGGAAGGGGAAGACCTGGGTGGCCGGCATGACCAGGAAGTCGACGCGCTCGAACAGCGTGCGCAGCGCCTGGTACCAGGCGCTGCGCACGCGCGCCGCGTCGTAGACCTGCATGGCGCCCAGGGCGAGGCCGCGCTCGATCTCCCAGACCGCTTCCGGCTTGAGCAGGGCGCGCTTGGCCGGGTCGTGGTACAGCGCCGCGTTGGCGCCCGCCACCGAGAAGCTGCGCAGGTCGATCCAGGCGCGCCACAGGCTGTCCAGGTCGAAGGCTGGCTGCACCGGCTCGACGTGGCAGCCGATGGTACGGAAGTGGGCCAGCGCCGCCGCGCGTCGAGCAGGCCGGGTTCCGTCGGCAGGGTGGCCGCCGAGGTCGCCCAGCCAGCCGATGCGGGTGCCGCGCAGGTCGCGCTCCAGCGCGGGCGCGAAGCTGCCGGGGGTCTCGGCGCGGCGCGTCAGCGGCAGGCGTGCGTCGAAGCCGGCCTGCACCGACAGCAGCAGCAGCGCCAGGTCGGGGATGTTGCGCGCCATCGGGCCGGCCACGCTGAACTGCTGGAAGAACACTTCTTCGGTGGGGCCGTGCGGCACGCAGCCGAACGAGGTGCGCAGGCCGTAGACGTTGTTGAAGGCGGCCGGCGTGCGCAGCGAGCCCATCATGTCGGAGCCGTCGGCCACCGGCAGCATGCGCAGCGCCACCGCCACGCCGGCGCCGCCGCTGCTGCCGCCGGCCGAGCG